>NZ_CP024202.1 GCF_003932755.1 Methylomicrobium sp. wino1
ATGGCCGAGCAATTACCGTTACTTTTCGAACACAAGTTTAACCTGACCTTTGCCAATTTCTATCCGGGCAAAAACCGGGAAATTATCGGCCACTTGAAAGATTGTGTTTCCGGTACCGGAGAGCAGCAGATTTATCTTTGGGGCAATCTTGGCCTGGGCAAGAGCCATTTATTGCAAGCCTGCTGTCAATTGGCCCAGGAGTTAAAAAAAACTACGTTTTACTATTCTTTCGCAGCGGACGCTCTGCCCAGCACCGAAATTCTAAGCGGTCTCGAAGAATACGAAGTCGTCTGCTTCGACAACATCGATGCGATTGCTGAAACCTCGGACTGGGAGCTCGCATTTTTCAATTTCTATAATCGCCACCGGGACCGTGGTTTTAAGTTAATACTGTCTTCGAATTGTCCGCCCAATTGGCTGACCATCCAACTGCCCGATCTGAAAACCCGGCTGAACTGGGGATTGACACTAAAACTGCAGGAACTGTCGGATCAAGAAAGCATTGAGGCTCTAGCCTTTAAAGCCAAACAAATGGGCTTTGAAATCAATCCCACGGTCGGCCGTTTTTTGCTGAATCATCACGCCCGAGACTTAGCCTCGTTGTGGCGCTTGCTCGATCGACTGGATCATGCGACGCTGGCCGCCAAACGTAAATTGACTCTGCCTTTTTTGAAACAATTTCTCAGTCAAGATGAAACCGATTAACATACTAATCGTCGGCGCCGGTGCGATCGGCGGTTTTTACGGCGCATTATTGGCGAAAGCCGGCGCCACGGTATCGGTCGTATGCCGGTCCGAATTCAACCTGATTGAACAATCCGGCTATTCGATCGAAAGCCGCGACCTGGGCGACTGGCGCTTCAAGCCACAACATGTCTTGCGACATTCCGAAGACTATCCGGAACAAGCCGATTATGTCGTGCTCTGCACCAAGGCGATCGATGTTTCGGAAAACCTCGAGCTCATCCGTCCCGCAGTTTCGAATAACACCGCGATCGTCTTTATACAAAACGGCGTAGAAACCGAACAAGCTTTCATCGATGCCTTTCCCGACAACGAAATCATCAGCGGCTTGGCTTTCATCTGTTGCAACAGAACCGGACCAGGACAAATAGCTCATTTGGCCTACGGCCGATTGACCTTGGGCAGCTTAACCAACACTATTAGCCCTAAAGCCGAACAGCTTGGCGCCTTTTTCAATGCGGCCGGCATCGAATGCCGAATTACCGACGACATCATCGGCGCGCGCTGGCAAAAATGCATTTGGAATGCGCCATTCAATCCACTATCGGTGTTATCCGGAGGATTGGCGACTCAGGACATATTGAACTCGCAGGAGCCCTTGGTGCGCGGCATCATGCAAGAAATCGCCGCGATCGCATCGGCCTGCGGACACCCATTACCCGAAGACATCATCGAACGCAATATCGCCAACACGCATACGATGCCGCCCTACAAGACCAGCATGCTACTCGATTACGAACAAAGTCGCCCGATGGAAACCGAAGCGATACTCGGCAATGCGGTTCATGCCGCGAGGCGAGACGGCATAAATTGCCCGCACCTGGAAACGCTCTATGCCTTGATGAAATTGCGAGAATTGCAACTCGCTCAGGATCCGAACACCGATTAACACAAACACGGCGCCTAGCCCACTTAGCGGCCAACGAATCACCAAGGCATCGCCGACCCTTCGTATTTGATGAAACTACCGCTTTGTCGAAGCGAAAAAGCATCGATCATCTTACGCATGCCGGTGACGCTCTCATCGGCATCGATCAAACCGTTCGGTCCGCCCATATCGGTCCTGACCCAACCCGGATGAAAAATCAGCACGCCTACCCCGCGATCCATTATATCGATCGACACACTTTTCATCGCGGCATTCAACGCGGCCTTGCTGGAACGATACAAAATACTGCCGCCGCTGGAATTATCGGCAATGCTACCCATTTGACTGCTCAAAGCCACGATCAATTTTTTATCGCTACGCTGAAGCTGCGGCAAAAAAGTCTCGCTCATTTTAACCGGCGCCTGCGAATTGACCAGCAGAGTATGCGACCAAGCCTGATAATCCAAATTGCCGAAACCGCCCCCCGATTTATCGCCGTAAACGCCGGCATTATTGATCAACACGTCGATGGCTTCTTCGGCCAATCGAACCGACAAGGCATCGATTTGCGCGAAATCGGCAACATCCAAGGCTTCGATTTGGATCTTGGAATAATTCTCAGCCAATGCCTGCAATTGATCGGCGCTATCGGGATTCCTACAGGCCGCGATGACTCGATCGCCCGCTTCGGCATATTGACGACAAAACTCCAACCCCAAGCCGCGATTGGCTCCGGTAACTAAAATGGTTTGCATGGTACTGACTCCTTATTGATGACACATTTTTTATGATTCACAACCCAATAAATAAGCACTGAATAACTTAGGCTTTTGAAGCCCTCAACCTTCTCCCGGAAAGAACTATTGCTCAAGTTATTTCATGATTACTCCTTAGCCAGGGCGACCTCGATAGCATTTATTGCCGCCTGACGTTTCCGGCTTTCCCTCACCTAGCGTTAGGTGAGGGACGATCTGGGGATCGCTCCCACAGAGCTTCCGGCCTCCTGGTGGGAGCGACGCCTTCGTCGCGATTGTCGAAGCCACTGATGCTCAATATCGGCAGATTTTTCAAACAGCACTGTTCTCCGATATTTAATATCTTCTGTTCGGCAAGTTTTGCCTTCCGCTAACCGCCGCCTCGATGATATACCTGTGAAAGACGGCGCATAAAAACGTCGACCTCCTGTTCGGAATACGCGTCAAACTCGAATTCAACGCGCAACTGCGGCAAGCGAAGCGATCCCAACTTACGATCGGCGGTGCTATGCATACGGATCGTCAACAACCTCCCGGATTCTTTTAATAGCCATGTTTCGGCATCGACCGAATAGCCGTCGGGCAATAAAACCGGCAAATGCCTGACGAAATCAACTTGCGTCATCGCCAATGTCTTGACGACGATGCTTTTAGCCACCGGCTACCGGCGGCCAAACCGCCAAGACATCGCCTTCCTTTAAAATCGGACGATCACGATCCACCGGCTCGATAAAAATACCGTTGATCAAAAGCAAATGAACTTGATTCCGGGGTAAATTAAACCGCTCCAGCACTTGATGCGGCGATTCCGCTTCGGATAACGTCATAATCAGGCCTTCGCTCGTGGTTCCGGTCGGTAAATAACGCCGCAAACCCGCAAATAATTTAACAGTGATCTTCATGGACGGTAAACTAACACAAATCAAGATAATTCAGTCATTCACTTACAAGATTCGATATGCTCATTCTAACCGCAAGCGACATTCGAGACATGACACGCCATGTTGGCCTTGAGCATTTTATTAAAAAAGCGACTAAGGCCTTAAAACAGGACTTTTCCCGCCGGGATTCATTCCACTTATCGCCGCGTCATGCCACCTACTATCCGCAAGGCGTCATTGAATTGATGCCCTGTGCCGATAACGAATTTTATACCTATAAATATGTCAACGGACACCCCGGCAATATTAGAAACGGTAAACTCAGCGTTGCCGCGATCGGCCAAATCAGCGACGCAGGCAACGGCTACCCTTTGATGCTTTGCGACATGACCTTGCTGACCGCGATAAGAACTGCCGCTACCAGCGTACTAGCGGCAAGTTATCTCGCGCGTAGCGATGTCAAATCCTTGGCTGTCATCGGTACCGGCGCACAAGCGGAATTCCAGACGATCGCTTTCGCCGAACACTATGCGCTCAAAACAGTCCGATATTACGATATCGACGGCACGGCAATGTCCAAGTTTTCCCGAAACCTGGCCAATCGACCCTTCGAATTGAAGCCATGCGGCAGTATCGCCGAAGCCGTGCACGGCGCCGATATTATAACGACAGCAACAGCTGCCAAACATCGACAAACACTTTTCGCTTTTGAAGATATCGCGCCAGGCACACATATCAATGCAATCGGCGGCGACTGCCCAGGCAAAACCGAATTACCGGCGGAACTGCTAAGACAAGTCAAACTCGTCGTAGAATATACGCCGCAAAGCCTGATCGAAGGCGAGATTCAACAGGGCGATGCCGGACTGATCCATGCCGAATTAGCGGAGTTGGTTTGCGGGACGAAAGTCGGCCGTGACAATGATCGAGAGATCACGCTATTCGATTCGGTAGGTTTCGCGCTGGAAGACTTTTCGATACTTCGCATCGTCTACAAACTCGCGACCGAATTTAAGTTCGGAACCGAAATAGCCATGCTACCCGAAGTGGAAGACCCTAAAGATCTATTCGGTTTTTTGGCCTCTTGACCTGACTTCGCGTACTATTTGCTATCACCTGTCGCCATCCCCCAATTAAACTCATACCCGATTATCGGCTATCAGTTCGGTTAATTTATTTTTTATTCCACCCAAGACATGAATACGATCAATTCCGAAAAATCCGCTTCTTCCGACAAAGCACCGCCTAAAATGCCCGGCGCGTTACCGCTGATCGGGCACATGCTCGACTTCGGCAAGAATCCCTTCAACTACATGATGAAGCTTAGAAATACGCTCGGAGAGATCGGCGAATTCCGCATGTTTCATCAACGCATGGTGCTGATGACCGGTCCCGAGGCGAACGAGGCGTTTTTTCGCGCGCCCGACACGCAACTCGACCAAAGCCAGGCCTATAAAATCATGACGCCTATTTTCGGCAAGGGCGTGGTTTTCGATGCACCGCCGGATAAAAAAGATCAACAACTGAAAATGCTGATGCCGGTGTTGCGCGATAAACCGATGCGCGGCTATGCGCAAATCATCGTCGCCGAAGTCGAGCAAATGGTTGCCGATTGGGGCGACAGCGGCGAGATCGATTTATTGGATTTCATGAAGGAATTGACGATTTACACGTCCAGCCACTGCCTGCTCGGCAACGAATTCCGCTATGAATTGAATGAAGAATTCGCCCAAATCTATCACGATCTCGAAAAAGGCGTGAATCCCCTCGCCTTCGTGTTTCCCTATTTGCCGCTGCCGGTCTTCCGCCGCCGCGACAAGGCGCGCACCAGGCTTCAGGAACTGGTCACCGGCATCATTGCCAAACGCGCGCAAAAAACCGAGAAGAGCGAAGACGCCTTTCAACTCTTGATCGACGCCCGATATGACGACGGCAGCCGCCTGTCGCCTCATGAAATTACCGGCATGCTGATCGGTACGATCTTCGCCGGACACCATACCACAGCCGGCACCGCCGGATGGACGCTACTTGAACTGGCGCGCCGTCCCGAGCACATGCAAGCCGTATTGAGCGAACTGGATCGATTATTCGGTGCGGAAGGTGAAGTCACTTTTCAATCCCTGCGCGAAATGCCGCTGCTTGAAAATGTCATCAAGGAGGTCTTGCGTCTGCACCCGCCGCTGATTTTCTTGATTCGCAAGGTCATGCAGGATTTTCATTTCAAGGATTATAAGGTCAAGGCCGGTAACTATGTCTGCACGTCGCCGCGTGTGTCGCATCGCATCGCGGAGATTTTTCCCGACCCGGAACAATTCGATCCCGACCGTTATACCGAAGCACGCCAGGAAGACGCCAAGCCGTTCAGTTGGATCGCCTTCGGCGGCGGCAAGCATAAATGCACCGGCAACGCGTTCGCGATGCTGCAACTCAAAGCGATCATCGCCGTGCTGCTGCGCCGCTATACCTTCGAACTGGCCGACGCCAAAGACCATTATCAAGACGACTTCACGCAAATGGTGGTACAACCGGTATCGCCGTGCCGGGTACGTTACCGTAAACGTCAAACCATTGGCGACACTGCGTCCCAAGCATCGGAACCCGACACGACCGAAAAAAATTCGATCAAAGAATCCTTTCATATCGTCATCGACCGCGAACTTTGCCAAGGCCATGCGACCTGCATGACCGAAGCGCCCGAACTGTTCCAGGTCGACGATGCCGGCAATTTGACCGTATTACAAGAAAACCCGGCGCTAGACTTGCTGAACAAAGCCAAGCAAGCCGAAAAATATTGCCCGACCCAAGCCATTAAAATTAAATTAAAATAAAGAGCGACGATGTCTGCATATCCGAGAGAAGAACTGGAAGAAATGGTCGAACGCTGGCTTCAAGCCAACCGGAACGCCGAAAAAGAAAGCAATTGGCCCAAACACCTCGGACCGATGTATACCGACGATGCCGAGTACCGTTGGAATATCGGCCCGAATGAAGAATTCGTCGCGCGTAGCCGTAAAGAAATCGAAGAATGGGCATTAGGCGTGCAAATGGAAGGCTTCGAAGAATGGCGTTACCCCTATCACCGGATTCTAATCGACGAAAAAATCGGTGAAGTGATAGGTTTATGGACCCAAGTCTCTCCTGCCTTGCGCGATGACGGCACGCCTTATCAAGTCGAAGGCATCGGCGGCTCGTGGTTCCGTTACGGCGGCAATTATCAATGGGAGTGGCAGCGCGACTTTTTCGACCTTGGCAATGTGAAAGCCTTATTCTTCGAATTGGCCGCCGACGGCAAGCTCGACCCCGCCGTCAAACGAAAAATCGGCAAGTTGGCCAAGGGACAATTATTGCCGGGCCATGAACGGCTGCGCGATCCGCAAAGCTTGTCGAAAAAACTGAAAGGTTTTTTGGCGATGGTGCGGATCGCATTGTTCAACCGATGAAATCCTAGAGACTTGTGCAGAGACGCCATTACGCGGAAATTTTCACTCCTGCCTTTGGCAGGACGGGGTTTTCAACCCCGTCCGAAACAAGCCGAAAGGCTTAGGCCAAACCGAAACGTTGGGGACGGGTTAAATAACCCGTCCCGCAGGATAGACGCCTTCTTTAACGTGCCGGCTTCCTCCGTATGCTATAAACTCCGTGCTTCAGGTAATATTCACACTTGAAGCCTATAATTGCGCGAGTTTATGAACCAACGATACCGAAAATAGCTACCCACGAAATCAATTAAGGATTTGGTCGTAAATAACTTCCCTATTTTACGGAGGGTTCGGTTGCTCAATTGGCAGGTGTCGGCGGCAGGGCAGATTTTTGCTCCTCGGCAATTGCTCCTGCATTGCCCTAATACACGCCATCCATGGCGTAATGCAAAATCTGCATTCATGCCATCCATGGCAATCAGATTCCGCCGTCAAGCCTACACGGACGTATTCACGGCGTCCTGCCTAGCGAGTGACCGAACCATCAACAGAGCTTATTTTCAAATTTGTAATAACAATAAAAAACCATGTTGACTGTAAAACCCGCTTGGAAAAAATGGCGTCTATTGAATGACCATGGACGACATATCTGGGCATTCAAGCCCGCCTCCGATCAAATCGACCAACACTTGCACAATGCCGAATCGGTTTCGGATGAGGAAATCGCACAATTCGCCGAAGATTTCCGCTTCGATTCGTCGATCAACCCGAATTCCGCCGACCAGGTCTATCGGCATTGCGCAATCAGCAATCAATATCAGCCTTTCGACGGCCCCTTACCGCAAGCAAAATACGCCGATGACCAAGCCGTTATCGATTCGCTCGTCAAAGGCATAAACTATTTTTCATACTTGCAATGCGAAGACGGACATTGGCCCGGCGATTACGGCGGCCCGCTATTTCTGTTGCCGGGCTTATTGATCGCTTCCTATATTAGCGGTACGCCATTCCCTAAGGCGCACCGCGAAATGATGAAGCTTTATATTTTCAACCATCAGAACTCAGACGCCGGCTGGGGCATGCATATCGAAGGCGAGTCGACGATGTTCGGTACGGTCATGCAATATGTTTCGCTACGCATTCTCGGCGTAGATAAAGAGCACCCTGCCATCGTTAAGGCCCGGAACTGGATCAAAAACAACGGCGGGGCAGCCGGTGTTCCTTCCTGGGGCAAATTTTACCTGGCCGTGATGAATCTTTACGATTGGCGCGGCTTTAACAGCCTGTTTCCGGAAATGTGGTTACTACCGAAATGGCTGCCGATGCATCCGTCGCGCTACTGGTGCCATTGCCGAATGGTGTACCTGCCGATGGCCTATTGCCAGGCGCACTGGATTCAAGCCCCCGAAGAAGAGCTGATACTAAGCTTGAGAGAAGAGCTTTATGAAAACTTCGAATCGATAGACTGGCCGAAACAACGCGATGCAGTATGCGACAAAGACCGCTACTATAAGCCGTCGGGCATACTCAAATGGATGAATTTGTTCACGAACACTTACGAAAAATTCGCCAGCTCCCGGCTCAGAAAAAAGACGACCGATTACATCCTCAAATACCTCGACGCCGAAGATCAACAAACTCAATACATCGATATCGGCCCGGTCAACAAGGCAATCAATTCGATATGTATCTGGCATGCCTACGGCAAGGACTCCGACCGATTTCAACGCCATGTGGAACGCTGGTACGATTATTTATGGGTTGCCGAGGACGGCATGAAAATGAATGGTTACAACGGTTCGCAACTTTGGGATACGGCGCTGGCGACCCGTGCTATTTTGGAAAGCGACTTGGGTAAACGATTTCCAGAAACAATTGCCAAAAGCTATCGTTTCATCGAACGCTCGCAAATCAAGTCCGAACACCCGACGCATGCCGAGTTTTTCCGTCACCCGATGATCGGCAGTTGGCCATTTTCGACAGCAGACAACGGCTGGCCGGTGTCGGATTGCACTGCGGAAGGCTTAAGCGCGGCTTTGGCCACACACCGTTCCGGATTGGTTGAAGCGGTTATCGACGAGCAGCGGATGAAACGAGCTATCGACATCATCCTGTCTTATCAAAATACGAATGGCGGCTGGTCGACTTATGAATTGACGCGCGCGCCTCGATGGCTGGAAAAACTCAACCCTTCCGAAGTATTTGCCGATATAATGATCGACTATTCCTGGACGGAATGCAGCGCCGCTTGCCTAATTTCGTTGATTGAAAGTCAAGAAGACTATCCGGACTATAAAAACGATGAAATACGCAAAGCGGTAAGCGCCGGACTCGGTTTTATCATTAAGCAACAAAAGGCGGATGGTTCATGGTATGGCGGATGGGCCGTTTGCTTTACTTATGCGACTTGGTTTGCCGTAGAGACGTTGAGCAAAGCACTCAATAAAGGTTATTGCAATGATACGGTTTTAGCCGAAAGCATCAAAAAAGCTTGCTCTTTTTTAGTTAGCAAGCAAAAAGCCGATGGCGGTTGGGGGGAAAGTTTCAAATCGTGTTCCGAATTGGTTTATACCGAAGCCGAGACTTCACAATCGGTCAATACCGCCTGGGCACTATTGGCCTTGCTGTCGGGCAATTTTGGCGACCCATCGATTATCGACAAAGGTATCCGCGTTTTATTGAACAAACAAACCGAGCTAGGCGACTGGCCTCAAGAAAATATTTCGGGCGTATTTAATTATAATTGCATGATCACTTATGCGAATTATAGAAATATTTTCCCTATTTGGGCTCTGAACCGATACTGTAGGATCTATAATTTAAAGATGTTAGAACAATGATGATGCGTATCAAGTAACTAAAGATGAAATCGAATTTCGACATTTGCATTATCGGCGCGGGCATGGCAGGCGCGACTATCGCCGCTTATCTTGCGCCCAAGGGCATCAACATCGCGTTGATGGATCACTGCTACAAGGAAAAAAAACGGATTGTCGGCGAGCTTTTACAACCCGGTGCGGTATTATCGCTGGAACAATTAGGTCTCGGGCATTTATTAGACGGCATCGACGCACAACCGGTCGAAGGCTATGCGCTGCTGCAAGGCAATGAGCAAACGACCATACCTTATCCATCGCCTAATCATGGCATGGGCTTACATAACGGCCGCTTTCTGCAACAAATCAGAGCCTCGGCCTTACAAAATTCATCGGTTACACAAATTCAAGGTAAAGCCTTGAGTTTATTGGAGAACGACCAAAACGAAATCATCGGCGTAAATTACCGTGATTCGGTTTCGAACGAGATCAAATCTATTTATGCTCCGTTAACCATTACCAGCGACGGTTTTTTTTCTAATTTTAGAGAGCTTCTCAGTAATAACGAAAAAACCGTTACTTCCTATTTTATCGGTTTGATTTTAAAAGACTGTGAAACCCCTGTGCCCAAACATGGCCATGTGTTTTTGTCGGGACCGACACCGTTCATTTGTTATCCGATTTCCAGCAATGAAGTCAGACTTTTAATCGACTTTCCAGGCGGGCAATTTCCCAGAAAGGCATTTTTGCAGGCGCATTTAGAAACGAATGTAACGCCTTACATTCCCGAAGGCATGCTGACAAGTTATCGACATGCCCTGCAAGAAGACCGACTTAAGGTCATGCCCAATCACTACATGGCGGCCAAGCCGAAAATACGTAAAGGCGCGGTCATGCTTGGCGATGCTTTAAACATGCGCCACCCGTTAACAGGCGGCGGCTTGACGGCGGTATTTTCGGACATACAAATATTGAGCGCGCATTTATTGGCCATGCCCGATTTCAATAACAACGATTTAATTTATCAAAAAATTGAAGCCTATTACCGCGACCGGCAATACGCCAACGCCAACCTTAACATTCTTGCTAACGCGCTTTATGGCGTCATGTCGAACGAATTACTCAAAAATGCGGTATTCAAATACCTGCAACTTGGTGGAGGAAACGCGAAGGAATCGATTGCAATATTGGCCGGCCTGAACAAAAATCATTTTTCATTGATGAAACAATTCTTTTTTGTCGCGCTTTTCGGCGCTTATACCTTAGTGCGCGAAAACATTACCAACCTGCCCAAGGCCACTAGAATATTATCGGATGCGTTGACCATTATTAAGCCTCTGGCTAAAAACGAGCTATCGCTAGCGGGTATTTTTAGCGATTATTTCAAGCGTTAACTAACCCCCCTGGATCCAGGACGTAAATCGCATTCGTACCTGGGTAAAATGTTGCTTACAAAACGATAAACCTAGATAAAGCATTACACCATGAAGATCATGAAGAATAATAAGTTAATCTAATGACTTATTCTGTTTATGTAAAATATTTTTGCTCCCCTAAAAGGTTATTCAAAATTTTAGGACAAGTCGCTAAAAAAACCTTACGTGGCTCATGGTTAACCTGCCGTATTTAGATTCATGCTATTTAACGTTTACGCCGGCATTGAGGCCTATCGCTTGAGTGCTCGCCAGATAGGCTTCCATGATGCGGGTCGGATCGTCGATTAAGCGTTGTTTCCAATCGCCGAGCTTGATTCGGCTTTGAATTAAACCTCTTAAAACGCCAATGTGCTGCGTCAATCCGACCGAGGTGGCACCAATCAGGCGGTCTTCTTTAAACTGTAAATTGAGATAGCGGTATCGATCCGGATTGTATCTTTCAACCGAATCGCCTTGCTCCACCCCCATCCAAAGACCGAACGAGCAGGCGATCAAACCCATCGTATCGAGTACGTTCATGTTAATGTTGCCCCGATGCAGAACTTCGCGGCCGCCAGCCATGTTTTTTGCAGCCAGCAATCCATGATCGACAGCGGTCGGCTGAATCGCTTGTACGGTGTATTCGCCGGTCGAAAAATCCAGGCCTTGCGCGGCATCGCCGGCCGCAAAAATACCCGATACGTTGGTTTCTAAATGCCGATCGACCAGAATACCGTGCTCGGTTGCAACTCCGCTTCTTTGCAAAAAATCGATATTGGCTTTAACGCCGGCCGCCGAAACGACAAAGTCGGCAGACAGCGTTTCGCCAGTGTCGAGTTTCACCCGTAAGCCGTTTCGATCCGGTTCGAAAGCGGTGATCTTCGTACCGGTATGAATCGCAATGCCTTTTTCGAGACACCATTGCTTGATCAAACCGCCGGCTTTTTCGTTCATCATGCGCGGCACCATGCGCTCGCCCATTTCGACGACGGTCAACTGCGCTCCGCTTTTAACCAGCGCTTCCAAAATGATGCAACCGATAAAACCCGCCCCCATTAGCACGATTCTGGCTCCCGGTTTCAATTGTTCGGCGATTTTGCGGCCGTCGGCAAGCGTCCAGCAGTTATAAATGCCGGGCAAATCGATGCCCGGAATCGGGGGGGTAATCGGCCTTGAACCGCTTGCGATCAGCAGCTTGTCGAAAGCGAGAATTTCGCCGTTCGTCAGTTGTAATCGTTTGCCCGCGCCATGCACTTTTTCGACTCTTTGACGGCGTATTTCGATAGACAGGCGTTCGAAATGATCCGGCGATTTTCTTAAGTACGTGCCGTTTTCGCCGACCTGCCCGATCAAATAATACGGCAAGGCCATGCGCGAATAAGGCGTTTCCGGCTCGTCGCCGAATACGGTAACCCTCGCACCGGAATCCAGTTTTCTCAATTGTTCGGCGGCGTTGATACCGGCTGGCCCCGCGCCGATGATGACGTAATGCATAGCGCCTCCTACACCGACAGCCGTGTCAAGGTCTCGGCTTTCGGTATGCCTTCCTGGGTCCAACCACGCAATTGGTAATATTCGGGGAGCATTTTGGCCAAGTCGTTGACCTTGCCTTTAGCCGGCCCCGTTTTGGCGGCTTCTTTCAACAAACGCTCGGGCAAATTGTCGTCGGCGCCGGTGAGGCCCGCATCCAAATTAAATTTTCGCTCCAGATTCCAGATGCGCTCGCCGGTTTCGAGCAAGCTATCGACGGTCCAGTCGCCGTCGCAGGCTGCGGCGATCTGCGGCGCAATATCGGCCATCGTCCACGAGAAGGTCGAAAACACGCACAATCCGGCTGAGTCCACCGCTGCGGTCGCATCCTGAAAGGCTTTCACCAAGGCGGCTTTGCCGTCGGTAATCAAGGGGTCGGTCTTTTCCGGCAAACCCATGATTTCCGATGAAACCGTGTAACCTCTCAAATGACAGGCGCCGCGATTCGAGGTCGCATAGGCCAGCCCCATGCCTTGAATGCCGCGAGGATCGTATGCCGGAAACTCCTGACCCTTAACCGTCATCGACAATTCGGGGCGTCCGTATTTTTCGCATAAGCGTTTCGAACCGAGACCAATTTCACGCCCGAAGCCTTCGCCTTTCGCGGTCAACTCGGTCAATTTGACCAGCGCTTCGGCCGAACCGAATTTCAATTCGATGCCGCCGGTTTGTTCTTTCGTAATTATTCCCGATTCGTATAATTCCATAGCCGCCGCAATCGTCGAGCCAAGCGATATCGGGTCCATGCCGTCTTCGTTGCATAAGAAATTAACGTAGGTCAGAGCATCGAGATCGTCGACCCCGGTATCCGAACCCAATGCCCAGGCCGCTTCATATTCCAAACCGCCCGATGCGCCTCGATATTCCGGTTTATTTGTTATCGTAAAATGGCTTCCGGCAATCGTCGATATGCGTCCGCAGGCGATCGTGCAACCGAAGCAGGCGGCATTCGTCACCAAGTTCGGTTTACCATCCGTAGGGCGCGGCTCGTGCATTGCTTCGGCGGAAATCTTTGCTGCGCCTTCGAATTGCACGTCTTTGAAATTGCGGGTAGGCATCGCGCCGACTTCGTTGATCACATTCATCAAGACTTGCGTACCGTAAGTCGGCAAGCCTTCGGAAGTCACAGGTCCCTCGACCAATACCTTCTTGCCGGCATTGACTGCTTGCATAAAGGCAACCGGATCTTTGATATTGCCGACGCCTCGCGTGCCGCGAACTGCGACGGCCTTAAGATTTTTCGACGCCATCACGGTGCCGACGCCGGAACGCCCGGCGGCTCGGTGTAGATCATTGATAATGCCGGAAAACAAACAACCTTGTTCGGCGGAACGTCCGACCGCCGCGATACGCAATAAGGGATCTTGATGGCGGTTATGCAGCCATTCGTCAATCTGCCAAACCGACTGGCCCCAGATTTCGTCGGCAGGCAGCAATTGAGCCTGTTCGTTTTCCAAATACAAATAAACCGGAGAAGAAGCCTTGCCTTCGAATATGATCATATCCCAGCCGGCGTTCTTGAATTCCATGCCGATAAATCCCCCTGAATTCGAGCAGGCGACCGTGCCGGTCAATGGGCTTTTGGTGATTACCGAATAGCGCCCTGCGGTCGATGCCGGCGTGCCGGTCAAAGGTCCTGTCGCCATGATCAATTTATTGTCCGGCGATAAGGCATCGATTTTGGGGTCGATTTCTTCGGTTAGATATTTAGTCGCCAAGCCGCGCTGGCCCAAATAGCTCAGCGCCCAATCTTTGTTAAGCGGTTCTTTGCTGCAGGTGCGTTCGGTTAAATTAACGCGTAGTACGTTTCCGGTCCAGGCCATGACAATCTCCTATAGCGATTGAATCGATTGCGCGGCATGAGCGCGCATTCTTTGATAGCCGGTTTGTTCGGCATCGACATAAGCGATTGCCGAGGTCGGACAGGCTTTGGCGCATTCCGGATCGCCGCCGCATAAGTCGCACTTGGCGACTTTGCCGGTTTCGACTTGATAATTGATTGTGCCGAACGGACAGGCGATCGTGCAAACTTTACAGCCGACACATTGTTCTGTCCCGACTTCTTTCGCCCCGGTTGTTAAATTGATCGTGATAGCCTCGACCGGGCAAGTATGCAGACACCAGGCTTCGGCGCATTGGGTGCAGGTATAGGGTGCGAAACGGCCTTCATGATGAAAGGTAAAGACTTTGATGCGAGACTTGGAAGGATTGAAAACCCCTTCATGATGATACGAACAGGCCAGTTCGCATTGCAGGCAGCCGGTGCATTTTTCCGGCTCAATCTGTAGTGACTTTAGCATTCGAATACTCCTACCGCCTAAAAAGGTTTATAGTCGAGCCACAGTGTAAAATAAAAACCATAAAAAGTACCTTACTGATTCATTTTTGGTTCATCGGTTTGCGTTAGCTTTAATTTCAATCTTCCGTTTCGATGAGTATTTATGAAAAAAATTTATTTGTTGCTGGGATTCTTTTTGTTCACCGCAGTCCCCGAAGCCTTTGCGTTCCGCTGCGGACAACGAATCGTTCAAACCGGCGACCATATCAGCGATGTTCGAATGAAATGCGGCGAACCCGACTATGCCGATAAGCGCTTGGGCGTTTCGGGCAGTCGCTTTCGTTTTCCGCAAGGTACGCTCGACATATCCGAATATCAGCAAATCACGATAGACGAATGGATCTACAACTTCGGCCCGAGAAGGCTCAAACAACAGCTGATTTTCGAAAACGGTATATTAATGGAAATTCGTAGCATCGGTTACGGCAATTGATCGGCAGGCGACATTTCAGCTAGGCTATCGAAATTTTCCGATTTTCATGTCAGAACAAATGACTGTTTTATGGCTTTTGAAAAAATAACTGGCGCTTTATAACCCTATGATCGTCAACAATTTTCAAGATAGTTTGAGCGCCGTAGGGTGCGCATCGCGCTCCTTTCCACGGTGCCGAACCGACATGAGCCCGAACCAGGTGCGCGATGCGCACCCTACACCTGGCGCTTAATAGCCTATGAACACCAACAATTTCAGAAATATCTCAGTTTAAAAATACGGGAACACAGCAACTAGCTAGAAATGGCTTTTTTCGACAGCCTACATTTCAGCTCAATCCGACAGATCGACGAAACCATGCAAGCCGCGTTTCGATTTAACCGCCAACCATTCTTTCAATTCTTTGAGCTCTTCGGTTTCTTCCAAATCGTCGAAGCTCTTTTTACTGCGAAGCCGGCGAAACGCCGTTTCGAGTACCTTGTAACGTTCTCCTGTAATCCCGGCGCGCCTGAGGCCGATCGTATTCAAACGATAATGCCTGGCCGGACGTCCGCCGATCAGCATAAACGGAATCACATCCATGTTCAGCCCGGTCGTGCCTTGTACGATGGCGTAAGAGCCTACTCGGCAAAATTGATGCACAACTACGGCACCGCCCATGAACACTTTACGTCCGATATCGACATGGCCGCCGATCGCGACATTGTTGGCGAATATCGTGTTGTCCCCGATTGAGCAATCGTGCGCGACATGGCTGTTGTTCATAAAATAACAACCCGAACCGATACTCGTCGCACCGCTTTCCTTGGTCGCCCGATGAGCGGTAAAGCCCTCCCTAAATTGATTGTCATCGCCGATTTCGAGCCAAGTTACCGTTTCGGAATTGAACCCTAAATCTTGCGGAAGACCGCCGAGCACGGCATGCGGATGCAAGATATTGCCTTCGCCCATTTTGACATAACGTTGCACGACCGCATGCGGGCCGATTTGACACCGCGCGCCGATTACGACATCCCTTTCGATGACTGCAAAGGGCCCTATCGTGACGTCTTCTCCTAATTTTACGTTTTCTGCAATGCAGGCTGTCGGATGAATGTATTGCGCCATCTTGGCTTATCCTCTCGGGTGAAATTTTGCGTGGAGATCTTTTAGTCGTTCGCGCGCGATGTGTGTATAAATTTGCGTCGTCGATAAATCGGAATGGCCCAACAGCAATTGCACGACGCGCAAATCGGCGCCATGATTCAGCAAATGCGTCGCAAAGGCATGCCGTAGCGTATGCGGCGAAAGTTCCTTGACGATGCCGGCCTCTTTCGCGCGGCGTTTGATCATATGCCAAAACGCCTGCCTTGTCATGCCATCGCCTCGATTCGTCACGAATAAAAAAGCGCTTTGCCGCTCGCCGAGAATCGCCGGCCGAATAGTTTGCAAATAACCTTCAAGCCATTCCATCGCCTCTTCGCCGAACGGCACCAAGCGCTCTTTATTGCCTTTGCCGGTAATCTTGACGACGCCTTGCCGGAGGCTTACCTGCTCCAAACGCAAACCAACCAACTCGGAAACCCTAAGACCCGTCGCATAGAGCATTTCGAGCATTGCTCTGTCCCGATAGCCTAACGGGTTCGACGTTTCGGGCGCCTTAAGCAAGGCGTCGACATCATTTTCCGACAATGAGGACGGCAACTTTCTGCCGATATAAGGCATATCGATTAATGCGGTCGGATCGACGGCTATCCGGTTTTCCCGAAGTTGATAAGCATAAAAACGCCGCAATGTCGACAATAGACGTGCGGTCGAGCGGCTACCGATGCCTTGATTGTATCTGAACGCCAGAAATCGGGAAATATCGCCCCCCCCCACTTCCAGCAGTGAAATGGTCTTGAGCCAATGCGCGAAAATAGTTAAATCGCTGCAATAGGCAGACAAGGTATTGTCGCTGACGCCTTGTTCGGCCCACAATGCATCGAGGAACTGATCGATCAAATCGGTTGATTTCATTGATTAAACGAAGACTCGAAAGCCAATAATTGGAGTTTGATAGCCATCGACGCGCCTTGTGTTTGCCCCGAGTAGCCGCCGGGGCCGGATACCGAAACGACTCGATGGCACGGTACAATCAACGGATAATCGTTTCGCCGACATGCGCCGCCGACCGCTCTCGGCGCGGAACCTAAGATTTTAGCCAACTCCTTATAAGCCAAAGTCGTCCCGAACGGAATCCTGAGTAATGCGTCTTGAACGGTTTGCACGAACGGGCTACCGCGCCGTAACAGTTTGAGCTCCACGATAGCATTCGGTTCACGCCAATAATTTTCAATCGGATCGAAGCTTTGTGAATCGTCGTTATCGAGGCTAGAAACGATGGCTGGCCCGCCGGGCAACCAATCGATACCGCAAATCACCTCACCGCACCGCTGTACCGAAAGCCGCCCGAAAGGCGTTAGCAGCACCTGCGTATGTTTAACGCCCTGACACTCGTTGACCCATTGAATGATAAAAGGCATAACGCATACCCACCTTAAAAAGATTTGGTGATATCCATGAAGAATACGATCCGCTTTATCGGTTGAGTTCCGCAGGACTTAGCCCGTATGCAGCCCCAGCGGAATACGGGAAATTCGTGGCCTCGCCCGTCCCGGATTGCGCTACGTTCCATCCGGTCTACGCTGCTACTTCAGAATACCTATGTTAAAACAGTATCACCAAATCGCTCTTTAACGAATTAATCTTCCGGCAATAAAAAAGGCAGCTAAGGCTGCCTTTTTTATTGCCGGAAAAACAAAACCTCGACTTAAATTTTTTCTTTAATACGAGCCGCTTTACCGGTCAAGTTCCGCAGATAATAAAGCTTGGCGCGACGTACGTCACCGCGGCGTTTAACTTTGATATCGCTGATAATAGGACTGTGCGTCTGAAAAACTCGCTCGACGCCCTCGCCATGAGAAATTTTTCTGACGGTAAACGCAGAGTTCAATCCACGATTGCGTTTTGCAATCACGATGCCCTCAAACGCCTGAATTCTTTCGCGATCGCCTTCCTTTACCTTAACGTTGACGACTACGGTATCGCCCGCGCCAAATTCAGGAATATCATTTCTTAATTGTTCTTTTTCCAATACATCAATAATGTTGCTCATCACCACACCTTAATTAAACCAATTCCACAATAAACTCTTGCAGCAGTTCGTATTCCACATCACTCAACTGCTTTTTTTTTAATAATTCAGGACGCCTCTGCCAAGTTCGTCCCAACGCTTGCTTAAGCCGCCAGCGCTCAATATCCGCATGATTACCGCTCAACAAAACTTCCGGCACGACTCGGCCTTCGATATTTTCCGGACGTGTAAAATGCGGATAATCCAGCAAACCGTCCATATGCGAATCTTGAAGAGCCGAATTCTCATCACCAAGCACACCAGGCAATAAACGCGAGATCCCATCGACAACGATCAATGCGGCTAACTCGCCGCCGCTGATAACATAATCGCCCAGGGACCATTCTTCATCGCAAACCGTTTCGATAAAACGCTCGTCGATGCCTTCGTAACGCCCGGCAACCAGTATCAATTGCTCGTAATGGACCGATTCATTCAACAAGCTTTGCGTAATGGGCCTGCCTTGCGGGCTTAAATAAACGACTTTTGCACGGTCGCCACAGCCATTTGCTCTCGCTTCGCTAACCGCATCAAAAAGCGGTTGATACTTCATGACCATACCGGGGCCGCCGCCATAGGGCCGGTCATCGACTGTCCGATGCCTATCGTGGGTATAATCCCGAGGATTCCAAGCCTCCAAACGGACCATACCGTTGTCTATTGCCTTACCGGTAACACCGTATCCCGACGCGGCTATTACCATCTCGGGAAACAGCGTAATCACATCGAAACGCATCGTCCGTCGTCTAAAAATCAGGGTCCCAATCGACCGTCAAGCATTTGCCATCCAAATCGACCTCCAGGACTGTCTGTCCCATTAAAAACGGTATCAAACGTTCCCGATCGCCGGCCACCACCAAAACATCATTGGCGCCGGTTTCGAACAAGTGATCGATCACTCCCAATTTCACACCCGATTTCGTGATGACATTGAGACCGACAAGATCGGTCCAATAGTATTCATCTTTTACAAGTGCCGGCAACTGATCGCGTTCGATATAAATTTCCCAACCAACCAATCTTTCCGCGGCATCTCGATCATCGACATCTTCAAGATGGGCGACTACATTTTTACCTTGTCGCTGTCCCTCTTTAACCTTAATCGGCTTGATATCTCCGTTTTTTCTTAGCTGCCACGCCGAATACGACAAAATATTTTCCCGAGGTTCGGTGTAAGAAAAAATTTTGACCCAGCCTTTTAAGCCGAAAACGCCGGAAATTTCCCCGACAAAGATATACTGCCGATCGGTCAAATTTTAAGCTACGGCTTTCTTGGCGGTTTTAATCAAACTGGCAACACGATCCGATGGCTGCGCGCCTTGAGCTTGCCAATAAGCGACACGCTCAATATCTAATTGTAGCTTTTGCTCATTACCACGCGCTAATGGGTTAAAAAAACCGACGCGTTCGATATAGCGCCCGTCACGACCACATCTGCTATCAGCGACAACGACTTGATAAAAAGGGCGATTTTTCGCGCCGCCTCTGGAAAGACGAATGGTTACCATCTAAAATCCTCAAAAAACATTAATCAAAAATTTAATCGACCTATTTTACGCATTTTTTTGCATAAGTGAAGGATAATTTACATTCTCATGCCTCGCATGTTGCTTTGCATGCCTCGCATCATATTCGCCATGTTGCCTTTTTTGAATCGCTTCATCATTTTTTCCATCATTTTGTGTTGCTTCAAAACACGGTTGACGTCTTGCAATTCTTGGCCGCAACCGGCCGCGATACGCTTTTTACGATTGCCTTTAATCAAGTCCGGATATCGACGCTCTTGCATCGTCATTGAATTAATGACGGCAATTTGACGCGCCAACTCTTTATCATTGACCTTATCCTTCATTCCCTGCGGCACTTGATTCATACCGGGCAGTTTTTCCATCAGCGAACCAACACCGCCCATGCTTTGCATTTGCAGCAATTGCTCGCGTAAATCCTCTAAATCGAAGGACTTGCCTTTCTGAATTTTTTTCGCCAGCTTCTCGGCTTTTTGCTTATCGATCTTTTGTTCGATCTCCTCGATCAAACCGAGCACATCGCCCATGCCCAAAATACGTGACGCGACACGATCGGGATAAAATGGCTCCAGTGCATCGGTTTTTTCGCCGACACCGATGAATTTAATCGGCTTACCGGTGATATGACGAATCGACAACGCCGCACCGCCTCGCGCATCGCCGTCGGCCTTAGTCAAAATAACCCCAGTCAGAGGTAAGGCGTCATGGAAAGCCTTAGCGGTATTAGCGGCATCCTGACCGGTCATACTGTCGACGACGAACAAGGTTTCGATTGGATTGATCGCGGCGTGCAACGCTTTGATTTCATCCATCATTTGATCATCGATATGCAGTCGACCCGCAGTATCGACGATCAACACATCGAGAAATTTCTTTTTCGCCGCATCCAATGCATTACTGACGATATCGATCGGCTTTTGCGAAGCGTCGCTGGCAAAAAAATCCAACGACAAATCGTCCGCCAGCGTTTGCAATTGTTTAATCGCGGCAGGGCGATAAATATCGGCGCTGACCACGCCGACTTTTTTCTTTTGCTTTTCTTTTAGAAAGCGGCCTAATTTTGCCGCCGTGGTTGTCTTACCGGCACCCTGCAGGCCGGCCATTAAAATAACAGCGGGAGGATTGGCTTTAAGATTAAGCCCTTCATTCTCCTCACCCATAACCTTAATCAGTTCCGACTGAACCAGCTTGATCATCGCTTGTCCCGGCGTCAAACTGGTTTGCACTTGCTGCCCGAGCGCTCCCTCTCTAACGCGGTCGATGAACTCGGTTACCACAGGTAACGCGACATCGGCTTCAAGCAACGCCATGCGGACTTCGCGCAACGTGTCTTTGATATTGGTTTCAGTCAGACGACCCTGACCTTTAATCGTTTTAAGCGTACTGCTTAGGCGGTCGGTTAAATTATCAAACATATCGGCATCTTTTATTTATGATTCAAACGGATGTTCGCTAACGCAAATCGGTTAGAACTATTCAGTCGGATAGTTTACCATAACCCTTTAAGATCGCCTTTCGATTATTCCTTACATCTCGCCACCGCGACCATGAACATAACAGCCATAGGTATCTTTTCCATTCTGAGCTATTTAGCCGCAACCGGCTTTTTGATTCGAGAAACCGTTACCGAGAATACACAAAAACCTTCGATTTATTTGGGTTGGCTCGGTGCATCCACCCACGGAGTCTACACCTTAGCCATCATCGAACAACAAAGTGGACTGAATTTCGGCTTTTTTGATACGGCGTCGCTGGTATCCATGCTGGTAGCCTTGTTAATTCTTTTCGCCACCTTCGATAAACCGTTGGAAAAACTGGGCATTGCAGTCTTTCCGACCGCTGCGATACTACTCGGCTTGGATATGCTCTTCCCCTTTAAAGCCCAAACAAGCTTACGCTACGACTGGCCGATGAGCGTACACATCCTGACCTCGATTGCGGCCTTCAGCCTATTAAATGTCGCGGCTTTACAAGCCATGCTTTTGGCCATTCAAGATAGGCAATTGCGCAGTCACAATCCCCGGCGCATCATCCGCTCACTGCCGCCTCTGCAAGCGATGGAGTCGTTACTGTTTCAAATGATCGGAGCAGGCCTTTTCTTCCTAACGATCTCGCTGGTCAGCGGCGCCTTGTTCATCGACGATTTATTCGCCCAACATTTAGTACATAAAACCGTGCTGTCGATCATCGCCTGGGTCATATTTTCCAGCTTATTATTAGGCCGAATCCGATACGGATGGCGCGGACAAATCGCCATCCGCTGGACATTGGCGGGCTTCGTACTGCTGCTGCTGGCTTATTTCGGCAGTAAGTTGGTTTTAGAGATTATTCTGCAAAAGCGCTAACGCTCGGAACCGGCGAAAAACTGAACAACCCATTTGCCGTGCGTCAATATTTTGCCACCCACCCGGCAATCCGCCTCAATATAAACCATAAATATCTGATAAATAAATTATTTATTAACATGGCATAAGAATCGCTAACTCCAAAATGACTTCTTAAATTTCGTTTACATTTTGGAGAATCGCTATGTCAGGCATGGTCATTAATACGAACATCGCTTCTATCAATAGTCAGCGTATGCTGACTCAAACTAATAACAACCTTAAAACTTCAATGGAACGCCTCTCATCAGGGCTTCGTGTCAACAGCGCAAAAGATGACGCCGCAGGATTAGCGATTGGCAATAAAATGACTTCGCAAATCCGAGGGATGACAGTGGCGATTAGAAATGCCAACGACGGGATTTCGATGGCGCAAACGGCCGAAGCCGCAATGGGATCGATTACGGAAACCATACAACGCATGCGTGATCTGGCGGTACAATCGTCTAACACGGGATCGGTGAATGCCGCCGACCAAGCTAAGTTGCAAACAGAATTTGAGCAACTACAAAGCGAGATCAGTCGCATTATTACCAATACCGAATTTAACGGTAAGAAAATTTTGAATGGTGGTCTCTCGGGAATGGTGTTTCAAGTGGGCGCTAACACGACTTCTGACAATCGGATTTCGATTACCGTCAATAATCTAGCCTCAGCAACCTCAACCGGCTTGGGCTCTATACTAATGAGCTCCGTAGTGATCGGCGGTTCAGCCGGAACGAGTGCTGGCGTCACACCAAAGACAGCGGTTTCTATCGGCCTAGTTATTGACGGCTTGGATAAGGCGTTGACCACGATCGATACTTTTCGCTCAACCCTGGGCGCCATGCAGAACCGCTTTACCACGACGATTAGCAACCTGCAATCTTCGATTGAAAATCAAAGCGCAGCGCGGTCTCGAATCATGGATGCCGATTTCGCGGCTGAAACTGCCGCATTAAGCAGAAATCAAATACTGCAGCAAGCCGGAACAGCCATGCTAGCCCAAGCTAACCAATCTAAGCAATCGGTTCTCCAGTTACTACAATAGCTTCTCATCATTGAGCTCCGTATACGCCCCCCAAATGGTTACTGCGGCTCTTCATGGGAACCCATATCCGGACTCACTGCCGTTAAGTGAAGGGAAACCCGTCATTCCGCCAGGGATTGGCGGAATCCAGTGCCATGGATGGCAAGCTTTTAAAGCGCATTAGGAGCTGAACGTAAGAATTACTTATTTTTATGACAGCTTAACTTAATGGCAGTGATACCTGGTCTGCCAAGCCAAGATAGATACGCATTCCCTCGCTGGAGCAGTGAAAACTAGAAATCACCCCCCTATCGTCATTAACCATGAATTCGATCATAAAGATATCCTACTCCCTTTTGATCGAAAAACCGTCAAAGAAAAAAGGTATGGGATATGCCTATCGAGGACCGCCAACAAAGTCGAACGGCTGTTCTGTACTAAGGACGTAATAAAACAGGCCTAAAATTGCCGAGAACATCGAAAACCACATGAACAACCCACGATGATATTATCAAACACAACACATGCCGCACTTGCCATCAATACTTTCGGCGACAAGTATTTTTACTTCATTAATGGCGCAACTTTCAACAAGGTCAGTGCAAAGGTCGTTTTCGAAACATCGTTCAATCAAGCGCTGTTTAATGAAGACTCGCTGTATATCATTGTCGGGACCGACTCAGGCTTATTACCAAAGTTCATTCAACAACAAGGAATCCCCTCAGGAACTCGATATATATTTATAGAGCCGGAAGAAATCTTAAACCTTATTGAACAACAGGGATTGCTTGACAATTTACCCTCTGAAATCGCCTGCACAACTCTCGAAAGTTGGCAAAAACTAAGCGATGATTTCAAGATCAACGATTACTTCTACATCAATTCGGTCAAGCTACACAATTCAATTGGCGCACAACAAGCAACACTTCAAGATTATCCCGAGCTAAGTTGGCAATTAAATGAAATACTGCAATCGCTGCACTGGCAATACAATGTCGCCATCGGCTGCGAGGCATTTATGATCCGCCAATTGGAAAATCTCGCCGATAATATATTACCCGCCAGCCTCTTGGAAGACGCGTATCGCGGCCAAACCGTCATCATATTGGCTGGCGGTCCTTCCTTAACTTATCTATTACCTTGGATAAAACAGCACCGAAACAAACTGACGGTTTTTTCAGTTTCGCGTGTATCCAGACAATTAATCTCGGCAAACATAGAGCCTGATTTCGTTTTTTCCGTGGACCCTTATGAGCATAGCGCTGAAGTCAGCAAAGAAATGTTTAAATTTGGCGACAACACCATTTTTGTCCATTCGCATCATGCTTATCCGACCTTGATAAACCAGTGGCACGGCAAAAGCCTTTACCTAGGTGAACGATTCCCATGGGAAACGAAACTGAACATAGAAAATATCAATAGTGTCGGACCGACCGTTACCAATACAGCGCTAAATACAGCTCACCGCTTTGGCTTTAGCCGAATCTTATTGGCCGGCTTCGATTTATGCTTTACTAAAGAAGGTATTACACACGCTATAGGCAGTAACGAGCAACTAGCAGGCCCCAAATATGACCTAACATCACTGCAAGTCGAAACTTATTGCGGAGAAAAAAGACCCACAGGCCAAGATTATTATGCAGCGCTGTCCATTCTTTCTCGACAAGCCCAATCGATAACGGCCGATAACCGAAAAATCATCAATCTTGCTAAGACGGCTGCTAAAGTCGCATTCATCGATCATATTCCCCCTGAAAAAATAACACTCGACGAATTAGACACTCTACCGGACGTGTATGCGGCCCATCTCATTCCATGCTTATCGGAGCCGGAACTGAGCGAGCACTATGCTGCCATTTCCATGGAATTGGAAAAAGCATTGCATCATCTCAAAGGCATTAAAACGCTTGCCAAAAAAGCCATAAAAATCAATGAAGAAATGTATAACCTGGAAGGGCAAATCGCAAATTATCGCGACAAACGCAATCTGGATACGATTGAAAAAAGATTACATCAAAAATATCGCAATTACAGCGCGCTGGTAAAACGATTTGGGATACGAAATTTTCTTAAAATCGCCGCGCCGAATAAAGATAACTGGGATGCGGAGTACACAAAAAAAATTGGACGCATCTATTACGATGCATTCCAAATTGGCTCGACCCGCCTAATCAAACAAGTAGAAGACGCTCTTTCCCGTACACGATCCAGACAAGAAGAACTCATAAATAAACCGGATTTTTCACGGCTATTCAATCAATGGAACAAAGACAAAAGTTACAATCGGGCTAGGTTATGGCTTAAGCGTCATCCAACCGCATATTTATCCCCGGAAACCAAAAATGAAATCGCATCTTTGTCGAAAAAGTTCGACGCATTTTTAACGAGCGACATAACAACGCTGAACAATCAAGCGAGAACTTCTTCACGATTACCGGAGGTAAAAACAAGAGCCCTTCTTTTATTGAACCATAAAAAAACGGACGAATTAAAAGACCTGTACAATGCTTTGGAACCCGACAGCAAAGAACCCGACAAGGAACCCTACCTTTTATTGATTTCAGCGTTTATAGCCGAATTGGAAGAGAACGACAATCAAGCGCTCAATTATTATGATGCTATTTTAAATTTGGACAACTCTCCGCTGATCGAAGAAGCATTACTGAGAATTACATCGATCAGCCTTAAACAGCTTAACGATGAAAATGCATTCATGGCTTTGGAGTGCCTTGCTCAAATTAACCCGATCTATCTGCCTCTGTACGCTGAATCCGCCAGGATTCTGGGTAGACTGATGATTGCAATCGATAGCTATAACAACTATTTATCTCAATTTCCGGAGGACCTACAATGCCAATTAAAACTAACTGATCTCTATCTTGAAAACCACATCCCTGATGCCGCTGAAATGATGCTCAACCATATTCTAGATCGAACTCCGGACTTAGAAGCCGCCATTTTATTGAAAAAGAAAATTGCCGACCTCAAAGATCAGAATCAACAACAATCATAAGGTAGTTTTCATTATTCCGGAAAATGAAAGGGCCCTGAGGGACGCTTTGATCGTAAAAGACATGATAAAAGAAGAGATATACTGAAAAAAACCGGAGTTAATCCGGCTTCGATTCATCTTGTTCACTTTGATAGACTTTGACGCTTTTGCGTCCCTGACTTAACAAAGACGCACGCTTTTGCAAAATTTGTTTTCGATCTTGTACGCCCGCCATAAACAAACTGTCTTCCTGCTGAATCTTAAGCAACAAAGCGCTAACGGTAGAACGCTGTGTTGACTTAATCGGAGCACAAAATAGCTCTTCGAGACATTTATGACGATGTATTAAAATCTCATTGAGGGTGTCCCAAGCTTCGCAATCAATCGCTTGCGCGATTTTCTCTGAAAAACCGCTCAAAGTATCCAGCAAGACATCCACGGAATCCATTTTTTATTGCTGATATCTTTCCGGAATCGCATCCCATGCTTCTTTTAACTCACGCATCAATCCACTCACCTCATCCAGAATTTGAATATTGTTTTCAGAACTCGCCTGAAAAAGCCTTTTATTCATATAGTCGTAAAGACTACTCAAGTTTTCGGCAATTTCTCCACCTCGCTCTGCATCTAAACCGTCGATCAAACCGCCGACAATAGCAATGGCTTTAGAAATCTGGATGCTTTTTTCCTCGAAGTCGCCGCGATCGATCGCGCCTTTAGCCGCATTGACACGCATTAAAAAACCGCTCATCAGCATTTGAATCAATTTATGAGGGGACGCATCATCTAAAACCGCCTCGTTCTGTACAGCGGCATATTTATTGACATTATTCCTGTACATACTCGGTCTCATGTTAGCCTCTTTCATTATCTATAATCCCAATTGATTATTAATTAAGCAGCGCCAATTGCTGAGAAACGAACGCACCAGTCGACTGAAATTGCCCAACCGCCGTATCCATCGCAATGAATTGCTTCATCAAGGCATTCTCCAAATTATCCAGCCTAACTTGCACATTTTCCCTGCGCGTTTCAAATCCTCTGAGCTGATTATTTAATGACTTGGTTCTTGAATCCAAGGTACCGCCAGGCTGCAAATATTGTGTTAGACGTTCGCTTAAACGATTGGCAATACCGTCGGTCGATGAAAAAATGTCGCTGATCGATTTCAGATTACTATTCAATTTCTCACTGAATATTGAATTATTCAACGACATGACACCGTTTCGATCGACGGTTATTCCGATTAATGCCAAAGAATTCGATTCGTTTGAGGCGGAATCGACAGGCCTCGATACATCACCTCGTATCTGGCTTTGAATACTTCTCAGAGTCGAGTCGCCGATTAACGCGCCGGCCACGTTCGATCCGGCATCGAATTTCCCCAAATCCTTGACCACAGTCATTAGACCGTTATAAGCCTTGACAAAATCATTCGCCGCATCGGTAATGGCTGTGCTATCAATCGATACATCCAAAGCGAATACGGTATCCGGATCTTCAACCTTTAAATCCAGGGTTACGCCAGATATAACATCGGAAATGGAATTACTACTGCGCGTGGCAATTTGCCCATCCACTTCAATGATTGCATCTTTAGCCGCACGCTGCTCTTGCATATTGCCGGCCAGCTCTGCCAGTCCCGGAGCCGATGAGGAAACTGCTATCGCATTTTCGCTACCGGTTTCTTTGCCGGTCAGCACTAGTTTAAAGCCATCGTCGACACTAATAATACTTGCAGTCACCCCGGTATTATCCTGCGCATTATTAATCGCATCGCGAATACCGCTCAATGTATTATTGGTAGCGCCGATGTTAAGTGAAAATTCGTTGCCGCCCACAGACAGCGTCAGCTCGCCGGTGCCCACTTCGGCATCATAACCTGAATACCCTGCGCCATCGCTTGTAATCAATTTATGCGAGGTCGCAAGCTGGCTGACCTTGAGACTATAACTACCGGCAATGGCAAGGGTTCCCGCCGTTGCTGTCGCTATGTTTTCATTCGATGAAAATGCTTGATGCTTACTGAACAAGCCATCTGTCTTGAGTTTATTCGCTGCCGTTTGAAAGCTCGACAAAGCACCATTGAGAGTTCCCAAGGCGCTTAGCCGAGACTTAACAGACGACTCCTGGCGGTTGATAGCATTTAGGGCCGGCTGCCCGTCGGCTCTAACCAATTGGCTTACCAAGCCATTGATATCTATTCCGCTACCTAAACCTAATGCAGATGTGATTGCCATAACCCACTCCTAATTTGAATAAAAACTACGCCCGCTCCTTCAAAAACACGCCCTGCACTTGCTCGCCATCCAGTTCCTTCAAACGCTTCGCTAGCGCCAAAACCTCATCACTGGGTATTTGCCGTAAAACCTCGCCACTTTTTTGGTCGATCACGCTAACCACCACTTGATTGGTAGTCTCATCCACTTTAAATTGCAGATTACGTTGAGCTTCTGCCAATACTTTGTTCCCTTGCTCCGCCAACTGCTTGACATCCTCCAACGAAATCAAATTATCAGTTTGTTTATCTTCAGTTTTTCGCTCTCGATCCGATGAATCCTTTGTAACTCGTTGGACAGTATCCGGCCTTGCCACATGCTCTGTACGATTGTTGTTAACAACCTGAAATTTGGTAGCATTGCCGTCGCCTTGTGGTGAAGATGTAAAACCTAGCCTGGTGACATTTGAAATATCATTATTCATAACCCACCTCTAACTCACCCTTGTTTCGGATGCCCGATGAAGGGCATCCGACATCTTACCACTTTATCTCAATAAACTAAGCACTGTTTGCGGGGCTTGGTTTGCTTGCGACAGCATCGCGACTCCGGCTTGCTGCAGAATTTGGTTTCGACTTAGAGCAGCGGTTTCGGCGGCAAAATCGGCATCCATGATCCGCGACCGCGCAGCGCTTTGATTTTCAATCGAAGACTGCAGGTTGCTAATTGTCGTGGTAAAGCGGTTTTGCATCGCGCCCAAGGTAGAACGAAACGTATCGATTCTGCTTAACGCCCGATCCAAACCATCGATGACCGCTCCGACACTAGCGGCCGTTATTGCCGTGGCGCCTGCACTCGTCCCGGCCGAACCGCCAATCACTACAGCCGATAATAGTATGGATCCCAAGCCGGTTGAAGCTGCTGCCGATAGATTATTGACAGTAAGCGAAATCCGGTTATCTGAAGTCGTATTAGCGCCCACTTGAAAGACCTGCCCGGATAGTCCGCCATTTAAAATTTTCTTACCGTTAAATTCGGTATTGGTTATAATTCGGCCGATCTCACTTTGTAGTTGCTCAAACTCTGTTTGTAACTTGCTTTGGTCGGCGGCATTCACTGCCCCCGTGTTGGACGATTGCACCGCCAAGTCACGCATCCGTTGCAAGGTTTCCGTAATCGAGCCCATTGCGGCCTCAGCCGTCTGCGCCATCGAAATACCATCATTGGCGTTTCTAATAGCCACTGTCATCCCTCGGATTTGCGAATTCATTTTATTGCCAATCGCTAATCCGGCCGCATCGTCTTTTGCGGAGTTTACGCGCAAACCCGACGACAACCGCTCCATAGAGGTTTTTAGCGAATTATTGGTACTATCCAGCATCCGTTGACTATTCAGCGAACCGATGTTTGTGTTAATGACCATTGCCATGATGTTATCCTCCACCTTGCTTCAGATGTAATTTCAATCCGAAACAATGCTATTTTAATTGTTGAAAAGAAGTTTCTAAACTCACTAGAGTTATCGTCAATCAACAAAATTACTTTAATATTTTTTTAATGACTTTATCTCAAACTCAAAGGGTAATAAACGTCCGCCTCGGCGAGAAGTATCGTCCAGTTCTGCCAATGAAAACCATAATCGAGTCAAATGAGCGCCATGAGTGTGTACATGCTGCAACATTACGATTGCCGCAGAAACAGCCGGCTGCCATTCCAACTCGACCCCGTTGCCCATATCGTCATGAATACTGACTCTGCCATCGCTACAAGCTAAGGCCGACGAACTAGACACCAGAACCGATGCCGCCTTACCGTAATCGACATTTCGATTCAAACAAAACAACTCCTTTCCAGCCCCCCCATTAACACTTTCAATCGTCAAATCTCCCGTAAACGCTTCAGGCAGCAAAGTCACCTTGCCCACACGCACTGATCCTAATGGTCTCTCCCAATCGTCGAATTCATAACGTAACCGTACTTTCTCGGCAACGGTATCCACCAGAATAGTTTTTCGCAACTTACCCTGATCAAAAGCGATTACCGCAGAAATAGACAATTCGCTACCAAACTGCTGAATTTGAGGGCTTACCCATTCTAAATCAGTCAACCGGGCATGCTGACTTGGAATTTCGATCAAAACCCCGCCGGAATAAAAATCCGCACCTAATTCAATAGTCTGAAAATATCCTTGCGATAATGTCCCGATCAGTGCAGCGAAGCCCTGTGATTTGAACGCCAAACTATGAATTGTCATACCACGCCGCTTATTCAGCACTAATTTCAATACCGGCGTATTGATTGTTAAAAAAATCCCTTCCCGATCATTTTCGACAAACACAGATTCCGATATCTTTTGAGTCTCTCGATGTTCTCGAGGCACAGAATCGGCAAGCGCCCATCTCAATTTCAATCCGGCAATTTGCTCAAGCGTTTCTTGCCAGCGCAAGTCGGTGATGTGAGTACGAAGATCGCTAGCCCATAACTCACAAACTTCCCGCCAACATTCGGAAGAATCCTCGCCGCTTTTCTGCATCGCTTGAAATAATTGATGGCAAGCTGTATTTAGCCACAAATCATCTCTCCCCGACACCGCCCAACGATTAATATTGTATTTAGCCTGTTTCTTGACCGGGATGGGCTGGATTATCGAAGTGAGCATGGATGTTTTTTTTTCCGCATCGCCAAACTGTTTTGACAACGCCTCGCTCGGACTCAACCAGTTAAGTTCGCACTCGCTTTGTAATTGTTTCAATACTCTTTCGAACCTTAACCACTCCCCTTCCGAGTGCAACCTGGACTCGGCGGCAAAACGGCCGGGGCGGTAATCAAAAATCTCCGCATCGTTACAATAAATGGGCAACATTCTTTCGCCCTGCTCGATACGACGCTTGATATAAGACGTATACTCCGTAAAAGGAATATCGCCATGCACCACCCGCTGTAAACGCTGAAATAAAATCGAATCGGACCATAAAACAGGCAAAGAAACTTCACCGCACCCTTGCGCATGCGTCGGCATCGTAGATAGCGGGCTGTGTTCCAACCCCAATGCGAGCCTGACATTATCCCTATCCATGATAATGCCTCGATAACCCGCTACGGCATAAACGTCGACCAAGCCAGTCGAATAAGCCATTTCGTTGACTAACGCAATATTCGGTTCGATATCCAATAACTGCCGATATGCATCCAGGCCCAATGCTTGATTTCGGACATTAACCTGGTAGGGTACCAAGGGCCCGATGATTTGCGACCAACCGCTACCGATTAGCTCGCATTGCCCGCTTCGCAACATGCCGCGAAAACAATCAACCCACTCAGGATCGATTTCAACTATCTGATTGAGCGTCCACCCGGTTAACTCAATTCCAACAGGAACCTTGGTTTTACGGATCAATTCCAGCAAAGGCCAATAACACTTGCAAATAACCTCGGGGCGAGCCTCAGAAGGAATCGACGAGAAAGCCAAGTTCAAATGAAAAATAAGATAGGCGTGCGACATTAAACCAATAACTCGTTCAACGCTTGCACAAGCCGCCCGCCATTAGCCGCAGCCATTTTATTTTGAGCAGCAATAGATAACGCGGAGGCTATTTGATCATCCGCCATCAAGTTCCGCAGCTTTTCCAGTGCCTCAAGTTCATCACGGGCCACCAAAGCAACATTCTCCTTCGCGATCAGACCTAGCTCGTCATCATCCTTATTGCCATAGGGCGAAAACACCACTGTGGGTATACCGTAATAGAGCAGTTCAAAAAAACTGACGCCATACACCGTAACGGCATAGTGCGCATCAAGCATCAGTTCATCGAGACTGGAGGGCGCCTGATGATTGTTGAACATTACTGTTGATGATTCGGGAAAGTCGGGTTGCTTAGCATAGGGACCGGTCACCCAATTGACTTGCGTATTATCCGGTAAAGTATTAAGCAAAAGCCTTGGAAGCCTCTGTCCCAAGCCCGTAACATCCGCACCGCCGCTCAGAACCAACACATGACTGCCACGACACCAAAGCCTAGGATAAGCCTTGGCATTCAGCAAAAAACAATCCCAACCATATATCACTGGAGCCCCTTGACTCTCCACTACCTCTGGCGGGCAACGGAAAGACGGCATGACAATCAGATCCAAATGATCTTGATAACTAAGTAAACCGTCAACGGCAATGATTTTGCAAGCCTTGGCTCGCAAATTTTTCAAGAGTTTCGCTAAATCGATCGGCAACCACTCCGGAAATAGATCGAAAATAATCAATTGAGGAACCGAAGTATCAAGTTGCCTCTCGATCATTTTCGTCAAATCCTCGCCAATCGACAAAAAACTGTGTTCAAATTGCTGCAATTCAGGATGTGCGATCGGATCGCCTTGAATCAGAAAGCGAATGCTGACGTCAAACGCCTGCTGCACGATACGCGCAACGGCTAGAGACCGGGTTAAATGCCCAAGCCCGACCCTACTTCCTGCATGGCATACAATGAGAATATTCATTGGTAGGCTGACGTTATTTCAATCGGTCTCGAGTTTCTTTCAAGGGCCGCAAGCCATCGCTAGGATCTGCCCGCCACATACGATCGGGCAATTCCGACGGAACAGGTTCCTTGACGCCATCACCGTCCGCTTCGATGCCCTTATTCACATCCTTTATTACGGCAGCGATCTGATCGGGTAGCCAGCAATGACCGGCCGCAAATTCCTCACCCTTGCCGTCCAGATCGAGATGAAATTCGACCACCTTAGCACCCCATTTGTGAATTGCCCTATGGATGACTGCCGGTTCAACGGTATGATCCGACCAACCGACCTCGCAACCCGTCTCTCGTCTTAGGGTTTGGATCGCAGCGAGATTGGCCTCGGCGTAAGGCGTCGGGTAAGAGGAAGTGCAATGTAACAAAACCGGTGCAGCGCATCCGTTATTTTTCAACACATCGACTGCATGTTGAATCTCCTCCATAGTAGCCATGCCTGTTGACAGCACTACCGGTTTGCCGGTAAGAGCGCATGCAATCAATAAATCGTCCCACAGCAATTCATACGATGCGACTTTGTAGAACGCTACATAAGATTCGAGCTCGGCAACCGCGGCCAGATAAAACGGTGTACAGGAAAACTCGATATTTAGCGCCCGACAGCGCTTAGACAGCTCTGGTAAAAAATCTAGCGGTAGCTCCCAATTCTTGCGCTTCGTCACCTCGCTTTCAGGCAAGGCCCCTTCCGCAAACAACCAATCGACACGAAACAACTGGAACTTAATAGCTGAACAACCCACCGTAGCGGCCGTATCGATAAAATCGAAACAACGCGTCAAGTCTTGAGAATGGTTACTAGAAACCTCTGCGATAAATCGTACCGTCATCACGTCACCTCGAAACGGATAAGACTTTTCGCAGCATTGAAAATATCGAAAGCATGCTGCTTCGAAGATCCGACCACGATAACCCAACAACAGCGCTGGGCGTTATCGACATAATCCTCGATATAATCTCCGGGCGACTTGGTAATAATGATTTCTTCAACCCCTTTTATTTTTCTCGCTTCTTCGATACCCAATATGGCATTAATGCGACCTTTCGGCGGAAAAATACCGGCACAAATCGATGTCAAGTTGTGGGTACCTCGGATAAACGCCTCATTAAGATCGCGTCCTAATGCAATTTCCATGACCGCTCGAATAGGTTTTTTTCCGGAACTTAGCGGCGTTGTGTACTGCGAATGAAATCCCCCGCTGAGCCGTGCCGGCATTTCCAAAATCATCGGCCCCTTTCGGGTCCAAATCATATCGGCTTTGGCCGGCCCGAAATCGATACCCAGCGAATCGGCGGCAGCATCGACCACTTCAAAAATGCGTTGCTGCTGCTCCGATGGCAAGACCGACGGGTCAATATGCGCTGTTTCGATATGATAGGGGTGGTAACCGAACATACGATCGGCAATACTGACATGATAATGTCGCCCTTTCCAAACGATGGTTTCGACGCTCTGTTCATCACCGACAACATATTCTTCAATAATTGCGGTACCTGTAGTGGACGCCTGCTTAGCGTTTTCCAGCGCTTGCGATAACTGCTTTTCGGTATCTATCCGCATAGAGCCGCGCGAAGCAGCATTATCCACCGCCTTAACGATGGCTGGAAACCCAACGCGCTTAAGCACCGCCTTAGCCTCGTCGAGGGTCATAACTTCGGCACCGTATGGGGTCGGAATCTTATCGCGAAGCCAGCGTTCTTTCATCAACACCTTGTTATTCGAACGTTGTGCGACTGCTAGAGGTATTCCCGGTAATCCCAAAGAATTAGTGATTGCGGCAACGGTGACAGCACAATCCGAACCGGCGAATGCCGCCCGGATATTGAATTTTTCCCGATTGTCGAGGGCAAAACGAACATGACCATCCACATCTTTCGAATCGATCACGATCCCGTGATCACAGTATTCGAAACCAACGGCATGCGGATTACGGTCGGTAGCGATCACCGTCAACCCCATCTCTTTGGCAATCTTGATAGCCGGAATTTGCATAATCCCGGCACTAACCACAATGATTGTGCTCTCTTGAGTTTCTTTAGTCACAAAAACTGTCCATACGATTATTTTACGAAGAGCGCTGCAAGGGTGTCGCCAAAGCCATGTTTCTTAGCGATGACATCCATAGCTCGCTTGTTGGAAGCCGGCATACTACCTGAAGTATTACCGCTACCGAATCTTATCCAAGAGCGTAGATCTAAGCCGACCTTAGCACCCAGACAAAACAAGGCGTCTTGAGAGAACAAATTGATATGCTCGACCGGCATGAAAAACCGCCAATCCGCACCAAAACTTTCAGAGATAACGCCGACCACCGGAGTTTCGATCAACAACCAACCGCCGGGCTTCAGCAAACTGTAAGCATGCGAGATATATTGACAAGGATCTCGAAGATGTTCGATCAAATGCCACATACTAATAACGTCGTAACTTCCGCCAAGGCTAAGAAAATCGCCGCACACACAATTCAATTCCCTCGCCCGCGCCTGATCAATACATTCTTGAGAAATGTCCATACCTAGCACCGAAGCGGCACGAAAATCCCCCATCATTTGCAGAAACTGTCCTGTACCGCAACCGACATCCAATACCGTCTTCCCAGTAAAGGCATCATTTCCTAAGCCTAAATCGGCGAAAGTAAAAGCCTTGTCACGTTTGAAACAGGCATATCCCGCATCGGTCAGATATACCGACTCGCCAGATTTCTTAGTTTGGTAATCGGCATAGTAGCCGGCAATCTCTTGATCCGACGGATAAGGATACTGCCTAACCGAACGGCATCGGGCACATCCGACATACCGAAAACCGGACTTTTCGCAAACAGGCCCGAATTCGGCGCTGCCACAGATCATGCAATATTCGGAATCAATGTTCATGAGGATAATCTTGATCGAGGCGAGTGAACAGCGTTTGCAAAGCGTCATCACCTTTATACAACGCTGCGTTGCCATCTGGCCAGGAATGGCCTTCGATGTTGTAACCATCGTCGCAGAAAATCACGTTTCCGGTCAAATGGCGCTGAGGAATACAAACAGCGAGTAGTGTTTCCACAATCCCATCCAAGGTCGCGAACTGCTTGCTTGGAGTATGGGCCAGAATCGCCGACGCCCTAAGGCTGTATCCACCATTCTCTCCAGATCGTAGTAGGCTACGATTCAATGCTGTTTCGACGGTTCCCGGTGCGATACCATTGACACGAACCCCGAATGGAGCTAACTGGGCGGCAGCCGTTTTTATTAGCCCTTCCAGCCCATGTTTGGAGATGTTGTAAGCATAGGAACCGTAGAGCGCCAACCGTGAAGCATTTGAACATAGATGCAAAATGTGCCCATGGCGGCGACTAACCATATGCTTGCTGAAAATCATAGTCGCCAGGAAGGCCCCGGTCAGATTCACATCCATAACCCGGTGGTATTCACTCAACAGTTTTTGCGGATCGTCCTTGCAAAAATCCATCGGTGCATGATGGGTACCGGCGAAATTAACTAAAGTATCGATGCCGTCGAGCGAGCCAATCGCCTTATCGGCAGCAACGCTCAGCTCATCCAAAGAAGTGATATCGGCGACAAAAAAAGGCAGGTCTTTGCTCGGATCGCTTCGCCCGATTACTGCGCATGCCGCACCTTGAGCCATAGCGGCATCCAAAAAACATTCGCCAATCGCGCTGTTACCGCCAATGATCACCAGCTTATGATCTTTCAACATCTCGCTCACGGCTTAACTCCAAAATATTTGCGGGCATTTTTATAAAAAACGCCCTGCAATAGAGTTTGTAACTGTTCGATATCATCCGGTATCAGCCGGCACCTGACATCTTCACCCAACATATTACAGACTACTCGGCGAAAATAATCGTGACGGCTAAATGACAAAAAACTGCGGGAATCGGTAACCATACCGATGAATCGAGCAAACAGACCGACTTGCGACAAGGCATTCAATTGATCGCAAATCCCCTGGGCGGTGTCCAGAAACCACCACGCCGGGCCGAATTGCACTTTTCCGGCAACGCCGTCTTCGAAAAAATTACCGGTGACGGAAGCAAACAGTAAGTTATCGCGCGGATTGGAATTGAAGAGTACTATCTTAGGCAGGCGTTTTTCGGCATCAAGGTCACTCAAAAACTTATTCAAGCGATAGGCTTGGTCGAAATCACCGATCGAGTCGCAACCGGCATCGGGGCCAACGCTCTCAAAAACATAACGATTATTGTTTCTAGCGGCTCCCAAATGTAACAGCATGGTCCAACCTTTTTCATGATTCCAACGAGCGAACTCCTTCATCAAAAAAGAACGCCAGCGCTCGATATCCAAGTGATCGATAGTGGCATTACTCAGAAAGCTATCGAAGATACGCCGCATATCGGCTTCACTGCACAACTCGACATAGCATCGCTCGAGACCATGATCCGACATGCAACATCCGGCATCGGCAAACGCATCATGACGCATACGTAATGCATCAATCAAAGCATCGAAATTACCGATATCGATTCCGGTAATCGAAGATAGCCTATTCAACCAAGCGCCAAACAGGGATCGGTCGGCTATCGCCAGCGCCGCATCAGGCCTAAAGGTCGGCAACACCGCTACTTCGAAACCCTCTGCCCGCAAACGAGCATGATGCTCCAGAGTATCGGCCGGATCATCGGTAGTACATAACACTTCCACATTCATTTTTTGCAACAACGCCCTTGGCCTATAATCGTTGCCTGCCAATAAAGCGTTACCGTGTTCCCATATCGAAACGGCAGTATCCTGCGTCAATAGCGTTTCGATGCCGAAATATTGCTTAAGCTCTAAGGCCGACCAGTGATACAGCGGATTCCGTAGCGTCAATGGGTAAGTTGCGGCCCAAGCCCAAAACTTCTCCCAATCGCTGGCTTGTCCACTGCAGTAATGCTCCGGCACACCATTGAGTCGCATTGCCCGCCATTTGTAATGATCTCCGTGTATCCATATATCACAAAGATTGGCGAACGGTTGATTGATCGCTATCGTCTCGACGGGCAGATGGCTATGGTAGTCGATGATAGGTAAGGTTCGAGTCGCTGTATATAATGCCTGAGCCGTCTCTCCCTGTAACAAAAAATCGTCGTCAAAAATAGTAGCCATAGATGTTTTGTATGCAATGAATCCGTCATGGGAGTTTTACAATCAAGGCCTGCCCGGTAGGCAGCACCAAAGGACATTCCGGTTTATCTACGAAAAATTGGTCGACCGCAGAGCGTGCGCCAGGACAACTAGGAAAACCGTAATCATCGAACACCATAAAACCGCCGCTAACCAATCGAGGATAGATAAACTCGCAGCAATCATTCACCGATCGGTAAATATCGACATCGACATGGGCGAAAGCAATTCGCGTCTGCTCCAATCCTTGAAACGACTCAGGGATAAAACCGGCATAATATACGATATTGGGCGCGTCACCCACTCGTGCTTTTACCTCGCTTAGACTGGTATCGGCAAAATCGCCTTTGCGATGATAATCATGCCCTGGATCGGTATTGGGCATACCGGTAAAGGTATCAAACAAGCATAATCGACGATCCCTGAAAGTCGAAAGCACTTGGGCGAACATCATCGCGGTTCCTCCTTTATATACCCCGCATTCCCAAAAATCGCCCGACAAATTGCAAGCCTGACGAGCTAAGCTATATAGCACCCAGACCCGGTCAGACGAAACCACGGTATATGGTTTTATATCTGCCATTAAATTAGCGAACTTGCTTGATTGATCGAGCCATGGCGAAAACAATGGTTGGTATAGCTCTTGATCCCGCAACGATTTACGCATCGCACCCTCCGGTATGCCTTATTTTCATCATTCTTCGTACCATGAACTCCAAACCGAATTAAATTTTCTTTGCGTACAGCACTACTTCCCGCCCAATTCCCTGACGAGCGAAATCCGCCTGCAGATATTCCAGTACATCGCTGCGGCCACCACGGGTCAATGCCAACTCGAAGTTCATTCGCTTTTTATGACAGGCCCGTCCAATTTCATCGCTGCCTACATATTGATCTCCCATCAATAAAAACATATCGATAGGAAAGGTTGATTCTTTGTGCAAAACCTGAAAACCGCAACGTTCTACCAAACCGGCAAGAGAAATGAAGTCAAAATAGTTAATATGATGGGGTGGAGCAACCCACCAAGGATCAAACCCTAGATGATCACGCAACACGCACTGAAATGGGTTGAAATCATTCGGCACCACAATGCAGATCAAACCGTTATCGTTCAAACTAGCGTGTATCAATGCCAAAAATGCGGCGGGATCGAGAATATGCTCCAGCACCAGACTCATATTAATAGCATCAAAACATCCTAGTTCGGGCGCCGTTTGCGTGGAAAACAAACCGCACTCGATATCCAGTTGCAAGCCACGACTGAACTCCACGGCTTGTGACGAAGGTTCGATACCTTTAACCTGCCAGCCTCTTTGCTTGCCCTTGAGCAAAAAAAAGCCGGGGCCCGAACCGATATCGAGCAACCGGCGACGACCTTCCGACATATAGCGTTCGAGTCTCTCATAGCGCTGCACGTAAACGGTATTCCACCAATCGATATCCTCGCGATAGCGTTCAATATACAACGGCTTTTCGCGACTATAGTAATCATGACGGTAAATTTGCTCTAATTCCTCGATACTAGGCAGAGCGACAATGTGTTTAAAACCGCATGAACCACAGTCGATAACATCAAAACCGTTAGCCGAAGCAACAACAACACCTTCATGTTCTTGCCATTTTTTAATTTGTGAGGGTTCTTGCATAACTCAGTCAGTGGTTCTAGGTTCTTGGCACAATTTTCCTACTAGGCATTATAAGGATTGCCGCCATGCGGAAAACATCAATTCGGCCCGCTCCCAATCTTCGAGAGTGTCGATGTCCTGCACTTGGTGTCTAGGTAAAATCAATGCTACAGAAGCATCGGAAAACGCCGGTATTTCATGCAGAGCCGCATCAAAATTGGCCCAATAGAATTGTCCGGCATCATGATACGCCGACTCTAAGTCTTGTGATCTCGTCATCAAATGTTCAGGCTGAAACATTGATACGTTACCGGATTCGTCAATGCGGATGGCTCGCTGGATTGGAAAAGGAAAACTGGTTACGGTAAACGCAATCGATTTATTGAATTTCACCATCCGCTCAAAGCCGGCAACTAAATCGTTCGGTTTAATAAATGGAGCCGTTGCATAGATGGTGCATACATAATCTATTTTTCCATAGTGTTCGACAGCCCATTCAATTGCATGTTTGGTAACCGCACCGGTACCGACAAAATCGTTGGACAATTCCGCAGGCCGTATGAATGGGACTTCAGCGCCCCAGTTCTGCGCTACCTCGGCAATTTCAGCATCGTCAGTCGAAACAATAATGTGCTCAAAAAACTTGGATGTCTTTGCAGCCTCAATCGACCAAGCAATTATCGGCTTGCCACAAAAATCCTTGATGTTTTTACGCGGGATACGTTTACTTCCGCCCCGTGCGGGTATTACAGCTATTTTCACTCCTACTCCTCCATTTAAGCTACTTTCGATCCTGCCGACGACACTTCTCAATCAAGCAACTGTCCTCGCGCTTTCAAAGTAATACATCGATACCTCAACTCTTTTTATCGTCTTCAAGACAATTGCCATATAAATACACAACACCATCCAAGTTTTGAATAATCTGTTTGAACGCCTTTATTTCATAAGGATAGAGGCTCGAAATAACTGGCCGCTTAATTTGCTTGCAGTCATTCATTCAACCGAACTTAATTTAAACTTGCCCCAAAACCTTAGCTACCTCGCAAAGCTGCGGTTCAGTCAAATCGGGATAAAGAGGTAATGAAATTGCTTCGGCGTAATATTTTTCGGCTTCCGGATAGTCGCCTAGCTTAAAACCTTTGTTTTTATAATATGGTTGTAAATGAACAGGAATATAGTGCACGTTGATGCCTATGCCTGCATTACGCAACAGACGAAATACTTCCAAATGGGATTTGCCTATTCGCGAATTCTGCAACCTTATGACAAACAAATGCAGAGCAGAACGACAGTCCTCCGGTTGCAATTGCCAGTTTACCGGCAAATCAGTCAATTTTTGCCGATAAAGGTCGACTAACTGATGCCGACGCTCTACAAATGCATCCAACCGATTAAGCTGGCTTAAGCCCAACGCCGCTTGCAAGTCGGTCATCCGGTAATTGAAGCCAAGCTCGATTTGCTGATAATACCAGGGGCCATCCGGTTCGTGCGTCATTTGATCTGCATCGCGGGTAATGCCATGACTACGCAGCAAAGCCATTCTTCGGGCGAGTTCGGGATCGTTCGTGGTAGCAATGCCGCCTTCGCCGGTAGTTATAATCTTTACGGGATGAAAACTGAATACGGTAATGTCGGAGTCGCGGCAATTACCGATCGGTTCGTCACGATATCGTCCACCAATCGCATGCGAGGCATCTTCGATAATTTTGAAACCGTAGCGTTGGCTTAATTCTCGGATCGCTAGCATATCGCAAGACAACCCGCCGAAATGCACCGGAATCACGACCTTGGGCAAGCGACCTTGGCACTCGGCCTCGGCTAATTTTTTCGTCAAGCATTCGACGCTTAGATTATAGGTATCGGGGTCGATGTCGACAAAATCAACACTGGCGCCACAATACAGCGCGCAATTGGCACTGGCTACAAAAGTGATCGGGCTCGTCCAAACCATATCGCCCGGCTTGACACCTAGCGCCAGACAGGCGAGATGCAAGGCTGACGTAGCGCTGTTGACTGCCACGGCATGAATAGCCCGACAATAATCGGCTACGGCTTGCTCAAACCGAGGAACAACAGGTCCTTGCGTCAAAAAATCGGACTTTAGCACCTCGACCACTGCTTGAATGTCGTCCTCTGAGATACTTTGCCGGCTATAGGGTATCATTGCAAATAATCTTATTCATGATTCCTATAGCTATCGACCAACAAACGTAATTCATCAATCGATAAAAAACGATCATTGCTACCGCTATCATATCGAAATCCGGGAGGAACTTTTTGCGAGCCGGTGCGGGCGCAATAATTTTTCATGTTGTATGCAGCTCCTGCCGGCAAAATCGCATAATAAGACTCTAAATCCACCGTATTGAAGCTATCGCTGACGGTGATCATTTCCTCATGGATTTTTTCGCCGGCACGAATTCCGACTATCCTGTGCTCGCATTCCGGACCAATAGCCATCGCCAAATCGGTAATACGATAGGAGGGAATCTTCGGCACCAGTACTTCACCGCCCCAGGCGTTCTCAATCGCCCAAAGCACCATATCCACGCCCTCTTGAAGACTGATATTAAAACGCGTCATTTCCGGGTCGGTAATCGGCAAAATACCGGTTTTACGTTGTTGCAAAAAAAACGGGACCACCGAGCCTCGGCTACCCATGACATTACCATAGCGCACAACACTAAAGCGTATATCCCTCGAACCTTTAATATTATTGGCGGCCACAAACAGTTTATCGGAACATAGCTTAGTAGCGCCATAGAGATTAATCGGCGCAGCGGCTTTATCGGTTGAGAGCGCCACCACCCGTTGCACACCGGTATCTAAACAGGCTTCGATCAAGTTTTGCGCGCCCAACACATTGGTCTTGATGCATTCAAAAGGATTATATTCGGCAGCCGGCACCTGTTTGAGCGCGGCCGCATGTATCACGATATCGATATCTTCCAGCGCTCTTTTCAAACGACTTTGATCCCTAATATCGCCAATAAAGTACCGCATGCATTTTTGATTAAATACTTGCCGCATTTCATATTGCTTGAGTTCATCCCTGGAAAAAATAACCAATTTATTTGGGTCGTAACGCTCCAACAAAACTTTTGCACATTGCTTTCCGAACGACCCGGTACCACCGGTTATCAATATATTTTTTCCTTCTAGCATGATTCTGTTCTTTATTTTTTTGCTTTGAAAGCATGTCCTGATTTGTAAGATCGTTCAGCCAATTACTCGCGAATAGTTGAAAACGTTATTCCGGCAGGAAATTATTCCTAGGCAATCTATCCTACCCGACTCACTCTAGGGTAGCTGCATAAGATTTTGAATCGTAACAAGCCCCATGGATAAAAAAAGCTTGCCGCACATAACACTGGCTCCCTGCTTCTTCGCGAATATGGCGCTTTAACTAAATCGACTTGCTGTCCAGGATGCATTTTACCCGTGATAACTATATTCTTTGAATTTGAATTCAGATCATTAGACGGTTGAAGTAGCGTTTGGATAGTTTAGTTTAAAATGATGATTTATGTTTTCGCGCATCATTATGCCAGCAATTCTCAATTTGGGGATTAAAGGAGGTATGGCGTGTGTTTGGCGAGCATGTCGGCAGCGGGGCGTATTTTGCTCCTCGACAGGCACACCCCCATGACCTAAACTCGGTGAAAAATCTCAACGTGGGAATTGCTGTCATCATGCAACATTATCAACCGCGAACGACTTTTCTTAAGACGGCAGCCAATCGATCTGTACCAAATTACGTTGGGACCGGTTGAAAATTAACCCAACTTCAAAAAGCGTTTTATCCTGATTCCGATATTTTTGCGCATAACCTTTGTCCTGAATTTGCTGCAAAGCCGGGTTTGGCGTTTGCACTTGGTAGTCGGCATTTTTGTCCAGCTTGATTTCCATCACGTAGATGAAATCACCCAGCTCGACGGTCAAGTCGACTTGGCCTCGGTTAATGGTATCCTCAGGAATGATCGTAGCATTCAAACTGGCGAAAAACGCATAGAGCACGCTGGCGTAGTAGCCTTCGGAATCGGGTAAGTCATTGTTGGTAAAGTTGCGCCACGGTATGCCAGCGAATAAACGCTGTAAGACGGTTTGCAGTTGCGGCAGATCACCTTGATTCAAGCAGTCGAATACCTGATGCTGAATTTTGAGTTTTTCGCTAGCCAGTGTTTGGGTATAGCCATTGATCAGATGCGAGTTTAGCGCTTGCCGCACTTCGCGGTTGGGCACTTTGAGTTGAAACATAAATTGACCGTCAAATCCCGTATACGCTTTTTCAATCGTCAAATAGCCGGCTTGAAACAGCAAGGTGACCGGGTCTATCGCTTCGACATCGAACGAGTCCAGTATTTCTTCGGAAACTTCCAGTTGTTCCAAGTCCGGCAGAAAGTAAGCTTTTTGCTGAAACAGTTTGATCAAGAAGCTCGGATTGCCGGTTTCGAACCAATAATTGCGGTAACGGCAGTTGCCGCTTATAAACAGCAATATATCATAAGGGTTATAGACCGCCTCACCGAGAAATTGATAGCCGTTATACCAGGTTTCCAGTTGCTGCCAGTCCACACCTTCCAGGTGGCCGGCAAAGGTAGTTTCCAGATCATGCTGCGAGTAACCGCAAATTGTCGCATAGTCCTCATGCAGGGTAATGTCGTGCACCTGATTGAGGCCGCTGAACAAACTGACCTTCGAAGATTTGCTGACGCCAGTCATGAACACGAATTGTAAATTCGCGTCCTGGCCTTTTAGTACCGAGTAGATATTTTTCAATCCCTCGCGCAGTTCGGCGGCATGCTCGGGATCATCGATATTATCCAGGATTGGCTTGTCGTATTCGTCGACCAAGACGACGACTTTTTGACCGTATTGTTCGTGCGCTTTTAAGATTAAATCCGTAAACTTTCCCGGAATATCCGCTCGCTCGTTGCGGGACTCGACGCTTAACCTTTGTTGATTTTCGGCCAAGATGATTTCAATGCGCTCGTCGAGTTGCTTTCGGCTTTGCAAGATGCCCGAGGCGAAATCGATTTTGATGACAGGATAGGTTAAGTCCCAATTCCATTTATCATAAATAAATAAACCTTCGAACAAGACTTGATTGCCTTCGAACAGTTCTTTTAGCGTGTCGACCAGCAAGCTTTTGCCGAAGCGCCGTGGGCGTGATAAGAAATAGGCTTTACTGCTGTCGATCATTCTCCGAATATGCTCGGTTTTGTCGACATAGCAATAAGGATTCTCGCGGATTTCGGCGAAGGTTTGTATCGCCAGAGGCAGTTTTTTCAAGTCGCTCATCGCCGATTCCAATTCAGTTAGTTGCACCAAATAGCTGGTGTTTTGCCGATATAGGCCAAGTCTTGTTCGCGTATCACCGACAATGTATTGATACCGATTGGAAGTGCTTGCAATGACATGATTCAATCCTTTCCGCGTTAATTCTGTATTTCCGGAACTTGGTAATCGAATCAAGGAATCAGCACGTTCGAATCGGGCACGATTTCAAGCAACGCATGCTGTAATGCCGCCTTAGCTTTCTGGTCGCCATGAATCAAACGAATTTCCGAGGGCTTGATGCGCATGCCTTTGACGAAACGAACCAGCGAATCTTTGTCGGCATGGGCGGAATAGCCGTTTAACTGATACACGCCGGCATTGATCGTATAGCGCCGCCCGTCCAATTCGACATAACCTTTTTTCGGTCCGTAAGTCTGAATGGCCCGGCCCGGTGTGCCTTCGGCTTGATAGCCGGCCAGCAGAATGTCGGTGCGCTCGTCTTGGATTAGCGCTTTTAAATAATTGACTATGCGCCCGCCCGCGCACATGCCGCTCGCGGCTACCACGATGCAAGGCCGCGCGGTTTTCTGTAAATAATCGACCGTGTTCAGATGATCTTGATGCGAGTCTATCGTCGTGATTTGCTCGAACGCCAACGGATGCCGCCCGGCGCGCAGTTTCCGCTTGGCTTCGGCGTCCCAATAGGGCTTTAGCTTGCGGTAAACTTGGGTAAAACGATTCGCGAGCGGCGAGTCGACGATGATTTCGAGATCATCCCATGCCAAGCCTTTCGCGACGGTTTCTTCCCGATAACGATGGACCATCTCTTCGAGTTCGTAAAGCAGCTCTTGCGTCCGTCCGATACTAAATGCAGGAATTAGAATCGCGCCGCGATTTTGCAAGCAATGGCTGATCAATTGCTTGAGCATATCCTTGCGTTGCCGCCGGTTTTCGTGCAAACGGTCGCCGTAGGTGCTTTCGAGCACCAACACGTCGGCCCGATAAGACGATTTCGGTGCCGGCAGAAGCGGTGTATGAGATCCGCCCAAGTCGCCGGAAAATACGATGCGTTTATGTTGTCCGCCGCTCCCTACATCGCATTCGATGTAGGCGGAACCGAGTATGTGCCCGGCCGGTTTGAATTTGACTTTTAATTGATTGCCGGTTTTCGTGCTCAGCGGCACCGACTGCCATTGTCCATAAGGCACGGCAACGATTTTTGATTGAATCAACCCAATGAAACGCTCGACCAATGTCTTATCGCGCGTAAAACCGACCTGAACCGCGTCTTCGAGTACCAGCGGCAATAATTCGGCTGTAGGCTCGGAGCAATAAATCGGTCCGTCGAAACCGGCAGCCAGCAAATAAGGGATACGGCCGACATGATCGATATGGCAATGCGTGACGATCAATGCGCGGACCGTCTCGACCGAAAACTCGATCTGCAGCTTGTCGAAGGCCGCGCCATCGTTTGAAACTTCCGCGCCTTGAAACAAACCGCAATCAATCAGAACGGAGTTGTTCGCGTCTATTTTCAATTCGTGGCAAGAGCCGGTAACGCCGTCGACAGCGCCGTGATGTTCGATTATTGGATACATTAGTTATTTTCGAGCCAGTTTTCCAAACGAATCCCGCTCACGCGGCTAAATTCTCTGATATTATTGGAAACGACAATCAAACCTAGACTTCTCGCATGCCCTGCAATCATCATATCGTAAGCGCCAATCGTCCTACCTGCGTTTGACAGCTCTGCCCTGAGCTGACCGAACTGTCTTGCGGCATGCGCGTCGAAAGGAAGAACTTCAAGACGCGCGGCAAAGCCTTCGATATCCAATAAATTACGCTGAACCTGCTCTGAATTTTCAGCGCCGTAGACCAGTTCACCCCATGTTACGGAAGAAATGCAGAGTTGGCCGATGTGCGCATTGAATAAGCGCTTGACATGAACCGGTCTTCTTTTGATCGTGAAGATGCAGGTATCGGTATCGAGCATATATTTCAGCAACTCAGAACGCCTCTCTTCGTTGCGCTTCGGGCCGATCTCTTTCGCCCATAAAATCATCGGAGACGCCCGGACCTTCGAACCAATCGTCCCATGCTGTGCCGGCCGGCGAAATAATGCGTCTATTACCGACCGCAATCACGTCGACCGATTTTATCTCGTCCGGCAATGCGACTTCCTTGGGCAACCGAACCGCTTGGCTTCGGTTATTCTTGAACACCGTCGTTTGAACCATACTAGCCCTCCTCTTTACCGAGATATACAAACTGTATATCCATGCTAGCAAAAAATGTCCACCTGTCAATCGATAAGCGTTTTCGGCATTAAAAATAAGCGGCTTGATAGATTCAAGACTGCTGTTTTTCCTGAATGAATGCCAAGACATCCTCGTTATCGACCTGATAATAAATATCCTCGACCGAAATAGTCGCATTGATCGATTCAAAATGAATCGTATCGCCGAGATAATAATAAGCTGCCTGCCAACCGTTTTGCCGCGTAAACACTTCGATTTCTGCCTTATCTTGTTCGACCAGCGCATATTCCTGCAGCGACTCCAATGATTGGTAGGCTTGGCGTTTCAAGGTTTTGTCGATGCGCCGCGTCCCCGGCGACAACACTTCGATAATGACGACCGGATGAGTTTTGTAATAGTCGTTTTCTTGATCCTGCCGGTCGCAGACCACCATCACATCGGGATAATAAAAGTCGTTTTGGACTTTGACTTTCATGTCGTTGATATAGGCAGTGCATGGCGATTTTCTTTGTTTCAACACATTTCTAAGCTCGGCAAAAATATTGCCGCTAATCTTATTATGCTTGTCGCTCGCTCCGGTCATCGCGTAAGCATGGCCGTCGATCAATTCATGCCGGAGTTGACCGTCTCGTTCACCTTCCAGATAATCCGCTTCGCTCAAGCGGTGTTCGGCAGTGTTTAGCCTCATAACGCTCACCTTCTGCATAGAATTATACCCATCGTAGATCAAAATTCGGCGCCGGGGTGTCCATCAAAGGACGCCGTGAATACATCCCTGTAGGCTCTATGCCAGCTCCATGTTGGCCCCTCACCTAGCGTTAGGTGAGGGGCCGCACACCCCAGCGCCTCCTCAGGCACTGCCGAAATTTGAAGTGCGAAAGGTATATCAATCAAGCCAATACCGAAAACAACCAACGCACATCGGTCAAGCATTGTTCGATCAAGGCATCCGGCACCGAAGGCGCTTGGCCCAATGAAAACACCCGAGCAAACGCGGCTGCTTGCTCTTGCGTGACGCGCTGTTGAGGCAATAATTCACCATACAGCCAAACGGTCGCCTGTTCAGCCGGCGGTGTTTGGGTTTTGCCGTCGATTGCCGTGGCCTTAGCCAACAAAGCCGCAGTCAATAAGTCCATCACGCCGGCAATTGCGTGCTGTGACCACAGCAATTCGGCAGATTTCAATTTGTCCTCGGCCGTTCGATGCAAGGGATTGACCGGTTCGGCTTCGCTCTCGCTAGGCTCAAACAATACTTCGGTTTGCGCAACCGGCGAAGCGGCTCCGAGACGCTGCAAGCCGGACAAGGTTCGTCGGTCGATCAGCGCCACCGGAACATCGGGTTCGGACAAGTTGCGCGCGATATCTTCGTCGGCATCGTCGACCGTATTCAACACGACCAGCAAACCGCCGCCGGCGCCTAGGATACGTTCGATACGCGTTCCGAAACGGTTCTGTATATTCACGATCAATTGCCGAATCGTGCTATCGGATTCGTCTTCGCTGGCGGCCGGCCCCGTGTGTTTAAGCGGTTTTTCGGGCTGATCGGCAGATTCCGTTTCGAGGCTTTCTTCCAGTTCCAGCAACGGCGGCTTATTTTCCGCGTCTGCAGAAGGCTCTGTTTCCGCTAGCTCATCGATCAACGTTTGCAGCATTTTTTTCGACACGCCGACGACATCCTCGGAAGCCCCGGGATCAATGACATTGTCGAACAAATCGCGCTTGTTTTGTACCAGTTTCGCGACTTGCTGTTCGTAAGAATCCTCGGATAACAATAAAAAAATTAGCACATTCTCCCTCTGCCCCAAACGATGAATACGCGCAATGCGTTGATCCAGTATGGCCGGATTCCAAGGCATGTCCAGATTGATCAACACGGTCGCTGATTGCAAATTCAAGCCCGTTCCGCCGGCATCGGTCGAAATGAACACTTGCACCGAATCGTCTTTTTCAAAGCTTTCCATCAATTCGCCGCGCTTTTCGCTCGGCACGCCGCCATGCAATCGCACGCAGCCAAGCCCCATCGCGCGGACCTTCGCTTCGACCATTTCGGTCATAATAGCCCATTGCGAGAAGATAACCGCCTTGCGGCTGCTTTCGAGGCAGGTCTCTTCGAGGATGCCCACCATTTCGTCGAGTTTCGGCGAGCCTTCTGTTTCCTTGTCGACAAGGCCGGCGGCATTACAGGCCATGCGTGCTTGTTGCAACGCGGCCATGAAGCGGTTTTGCTCACTCGGCGTTAAGGGCCGGCGTTTTGCGATTTGTGCGATATAACCTGCCGCGGACAGCGCCGATCCGTGTAGTTCGACTTGCTGGGGCGTCATCGGAATATCCATGCGCACTTCGGTCCGATCCGGCAATTGATCGCTGACTAGACTGCGGTTACGACGAAGCATGACCGGCGCGATACGCCGCCGTAATTCGGATAAGTTCCGGTAACCGATCACCTTGCCACGCTCGTCGGTCACATGAAAATCGAGCAAACAGCGCCACAGCGGCCCGAGCACGCGCGCGTCGATCACCTGCAACAAGCTATAAAGATCTTCCAACCGGTTCTCCAGCGGCGTGCCGCTTAGCACGAACACATAACGCGATGGAATCAATTTCACGGACGAAGCGATTTTGGTGCGCCAGTTTTTGATGCGCTGCGCTTCGTCGAGAATCACCAGATCAGGCTTCAGCGTTTCGGTGATGACGCTAAGATCGCGCAAGATCAATTCGTAATTGACGATGAAAAACAAGGCATCGGCACGGTAATGCACCGAACGGTTTTCGGCGGGACCTTGCACGATGCGCGCGCCATGCGACGTGAATTTTTCGATTTCGCGCGCCCATTGCGATTTCAACGACGCCGGGCACACGATCAGGACGCGCCGAATGCCGAGATTATCGGCCATCCAGGATGCTGCAGTTATAGCCTGTAAGGTTTTACCCAGCCCCATGTCGTCGGCAAGCAGCGCCCGGCCACGCGAGGCTAAAAATGCCACGCCTTCACTTTGATACGGAAACAAGCGCGCCTTGATGCCAGGCAACACGCCGTTCGCGCGCAGAATTTCCTGAGCAATCTGTCGTCCTCGCTCAGCTTGCACGGCATCCTCGGCACATTGCCGGGCATAACGCACCGCATCGTCGCCCAATTGCAAATCCTCTCGTCCGAAGACTTGTTCCGACAATCTGAAAAAATCCTCCGGCAAGCGCCCTTTGAAACTGCCGTCGGCATTGAAATAATTCACGAGCAATTCGGCGAGATCCGTTTCGATGTGCGGGCTGTGATGTAAGCGCAGCACCGGATGCGTGGCCGATTCCCAAGATAGGTAGACGAAAGACACCGGACAACCGGCCTGTTTCAGTTTCTTATAGTCGGACTGCTTGCTCGCATAATGCAATACCGCTTCGATATGCTTGCAGGTTCCAAGGCGGTTGCTGGCCAAATCGGGGCAGGTGCAATAATTCATACGCTGATCGAGCGAACGAATCTGCACCTGATAGGTTTGCTGCCAATGCGTCGCCGATTGGATAGAAGACGCCTGCCAAATGCCGAAACCGAGATTGCCGCTGATCAATTTAACACGGACTTCGTTGCGGCCTTTTTTGACGCGTTCGGCAATCGCTTCCTCGACCGCGCTACCAAGCAGAGTCTCTTCATCGCCTCCGAACTGATCGGCGTAAGCGTACAAGGCCGCGACAGCATGCTTGCAAACCAGCTGATGATCGCCGCAGTGGCAATCGACATGAAGTTGCATATCCCCACCTTCGGACAATTCCAAATAATACGGCAAATCGGCATCCTCATCTTCGACCTGAGCCGATAGGATGCCGTCTTGAAGATCGAGATCGAACACACGGTTCTCGGTAAAATAAGTCAAGCCCTGCTTTACACGGTCATCGGCCGCGACGGCATGCAGTCGTTCGGTATCGAAAAGGAAAAAATCGTTGTCCATAGCCGTTATTATTAAGAAAGCGGAAGTTGGTTTATTCTAACGTAATTTAACCGCTTATCGCTTCGCGTATTTTCGGCATAGCTAAATTTAATGAATGCACCGGGGGAATGAGCGCGTTGAAAGTCAAAATGGAGAATAGAGAGCCAAACCCATCCTACGCATTATTTTCGGCTTACAGCACAAATATTAAAGTGGACCCTGCGATTTAGCCGTATGCCATGGAATTGCATTTTATTTCTGTTTCCCACGGTCCTCCGTGAGAATCCATACCTTTGCTGCATAAGCAAGATCGGAATGCATTACCACACTGAAGAGTGGGAACGAAGAAAATAAATTCGCTTTACTATGCTAAGGCGTATCAACCGCCCGAGGTTTTAGCACGACAATAAAAGTTGGATGTATCCAGAAAAGGCAGCGAAACACCCACAGAGGAATCCTTGACAATATTCGTTCAGTCGTTTCTCCAATATTTAAATAATAACGTCTCGGCCACTTACAAACCATATCGCTCACCGGCTGTATTGTAAAATACCGACCTGTTTTAGCCTTTAGAGTCAACCAGTTTAATAGCCTCAGTTCCTCGTGATACCGCTTTAAAAGCTTCAAAACACGCATGAACAAAGGTTGTGGCAAATAATGTAACACCGGTAAACGATAATGCACTTCCCAAGGCCAAAGGCGATTCGGCGTAGCCAAATAAACTAAACCATCCGGCTTTAAAATACGCGCTATTTCAGCTAGATGAACATCCGCGTTCTGCACATGCTCGATAACATGATTACTGATCACGATATCGAAGCTCTGCGCGCCAAAGGGCAACTCGTCTCCATCTATAAGACAAAACGTATAACCTTCACTTTTAATACGCTGATCGGTTATATCCACACTCGTCACGTAAAAATAGCGCGAAAGATACCAAGCGATTTCGCCGTTGCCGGTTCCGATATCCAAAATTTTACATGAAGGGTTACCTGCCTTGCCAGCATCTTCAATAACTTTGAGTATTTTTAAGGCTTTGGCATGCCTGTTATGATGGGTGGCGAAGCCGGAGTTGACAGAAAGACGCGATTTCATAGCAAGAAATTTAATAGCTGTTGCCGATCAAACGCCGATACAGCGCGGAAAAACGTTCGCCGATGACCGGCCAATCGTACTGTTGCGCTCGACTTTGCCCGGCTACTGCCAAAGACTGCCGCAACTCCGGATTCATAAGCAATAACTCGATTGCTTCTTTAAGCTCCATCGGCTCACCGGGCGAGACCAACAACCCGGTTTGGCGATGCCCTACCACCTCACCGATACCGCCGGTTTTCGTGCTGATCACAGCCGTTCCGCTCGCCATAGCTTCCAATAAAATAACGCCCTGCCCTTCGGTATCTCCCAGGGCATCAACGATGGACGGCGCGACAAAAATATCGGCTGCTGCGTAATAATCAGCCAAGTGTTGATTGGGAATACGGCCGTAAAATTTGACCCGCTCGACAAGACTTAAACGGCGGGCTAGAGATTCCAGCGAACTTCGTTGCGTACCGTCGCCGATAATCCAGAGTTCGGTTTTATTTTTTAAACTATCCGGCAATAAATGTACCGCGCGTATTAAATTGGCCACGCCTTTTTTTTCGACTAAACGCCCCACAAATAACAAAACCGATCTACCTGTGTCGACAGAAGTGTGATACAAAGCGGGATCACCTGAACGAAACGTGGCGTAATCGATCCCCATCGGAATAATAATCGGCGCGGGGCAACCTTTGCCGAGCGAATCGGCTGTAGCCAGCGTATTGCCGGTCCAGGCTGAACAGTGCTTGACGGTCCATTGTTTTAAGCGGCTCAAAACACTACCTTGCAACGCAAAAACATCCCCGCCATGCGCGGTTACCATCACCGGAACCCGGGAGAACCTAGCTAAAGCCACGGCAATCAAGCCCTGAGGGAAAAGCCAATGCGCATGAATCAAATCCGGTTTGATATGCCGTATCACACGCCAGGTTTTGAAAAATGCCGAAGCAACAAAGAAAGGGACTTGTATCAATAAATAAGGCCGCGCACTCAAATTAGCTAAGATGCCGGACCCATAGGCTAATCGCTGCCCGAATTTTGGAAAGAAATAGCGAAACCGGTGATGCGTTATCATCGGTTCGGCAAACTTGGAATCGACATTCGCGTCATCCGGGGAAACTATGTGTAGCTCGAAACCCTGACCGACAACAGCACAAGCCAAGCCACGCAAAAACACCGACGCGCTGTCATTCTCAAAACGCGGATAACTAGAGGTCAGCCACAGTACCTTGTTGCTTTGCCGGTCACCTTCGCTCATTGACTCGAATCATAAAAAGTGTTGATTATGCTGTTTCCCAAACCCTGATTGGAAAATCCTGGCGGCATACTCTTGAATGCCGAAGTAAGACGGTATGCATTCCCACGCTGGAGCGTTGAAACGAGGAAATGGCTTGTGCCTGGAAGCCGGCTTTAATCCTTTTCCGCATGGCGGTAATGCAACGAAGAAACCTGCTCGGACAGAATTCCAATTAAAAAAATAAACAATGAGGCCAAAAACAATACCGCACTCATATTAGTAAACCGGTCGCTGGTCATGAATGTGTATGCATAATAAGACGCCCCCGTCATAAAAACCAAGAAACTTAACGGCAAAAATAAGCGCATCGGCGAAAACAGCGCACCGATTTTCATAATAATGACAAAAAACCGAATGCCATCCCGCAATAATTTGATATGACTTCTGCCCTCGCGTTTGCCGGCATGAATCGACACATAGGCCACCGGAAAACCGGAGCGGAAAAAAGCCATGGTACTGGTAGTCGGATAAGAAAAGCCGTTTGGTAGCAGATATAAAAATCGCCGAAACTTATCGGCTTTGACCGCACGAAACCCCGAGGTCAAGTCTTCAATCCGATACCCTGTCATGAGCGATGCCAACTTGTTATAAAACGCGTTTGCGAAACGCCGCAGCCAAGACGCATGCGTTCTTGCATGTCTCGCACCGACTGCCATGTCGTAACCGGCATCAAGCTTAGCCAGTAAAGCGGGGATATCTTCAGGATCATGCTGACCGTCGGCATCCATGAATACCAAGATATCGCCGCAGGCGTTTCTGGCGCCGGTTTTAATCGACGCGCCATTGCCTTGACTGTAAGGATGACTGATTACCTTGACGCCGGCTTTGGCCGCTAATGTAGCAGTATTATCGGTAGACCCATCATTGACAACGATAATCTCGGCATCGGGCAATAAGTGTTTCAATCGCCGTAATACCACTGCAATATTTTGCGCTTCGTTCTTGGCCGGTAAAACGACGCTGATAGAATTAACTCGCGCCCCTCTTCCTGCATGGGAATGTATACCCGACTTATCCATACCGAATCACCGTTAGCATTACCCGTTCCCACGCTCCAGCGTGGAAATGCATACCGCACTTACCCATACCAAGTCACCGTCAATAGTCCTGTTTGTTCCGCATAATCTCTGGTACTGTAATACCGCCGGTGTTCCGGTTGGTCGACAAAGCTTCTTTTTACCGAATTAATATGAAAATATTTAATTTTTTGCCGCATCATATTATCGCTGTAACCCCATTCCGAATGAACGCCTTCTTTTGCTCCTTCGCAAGCTTTTCTGCGGGACAGGCTATTTAACCCGCCCCCAACGTTTCAGTTTGGCTCAAAACATCTCGGCTTGATTTAACCACTGGCGAAAGGTTAGGGTTACAAACCCTACGTATCAAGCTAAGAACGGCCAACCCGCATCCCCCTCTTCACTCTTTCCCAGGCTCCAGCTTGAGAAAGACACCCCGGAAGCTCCAGCTTCCTGAGACCGACGCAAACTCCGCACATTCTCAATCAAACCCGGCTTGCTCACCGTTCAATATTCCTTGATTGTCGGGAAGCTAGAGCTTCCTGAACAGGCTACCCAAGCTGGAGCTTGGGTAGCAGCATATTTTAGCCTTTTTAACCTCAATACCATTTAATGTAACTTGGTATTCCCGGCCTTCCCTCACCTAACGTTACTCCCTTTATACTCAAAAAATAGCTAACTTTATGAAGGTATGGGGTGTGGCTAGCGAGGATGTCGGCAGCTGGGATTGCTGCCGTCAAGCCCCCATGGATGGGTTCACGGCGATCCTCGATAGACACACCCCATACCTTTTATTCTTCGACGGTTTTTCGATCAAAAGGGAGTAAGTGAGAGACGATCTAGGGATCGCTCCCACAGTATATCCGCCATCTTCTGAGGGAGCGACGCCTTCATCAATGAAACTTTGGCAATTCGGTAAGTTAATATTAGCGACATCCTTAGCTTAATGCGTATGGGTTACAAACCCCGTCCTGCCCAAGGATTACCGAACTTTCCCTATTCCCACAAATGATTCAAACTAAATGAATGCTCGGCAAATGGATCGGCGCTGACTTGATCGTCATCCTTCAAACTATGCTGCAATAGCCAATGACCTTCTTGTAAGCAATACGTTTCGAGCGTATGCAACACCGGATCGATCAACCAACAATAGAACACGCCAAGACCTGCATAAATCGGCATTTTCTCGCTACGATCGATTTTGGCGGTTGCGGGCGATAAAACCTCGCAGACCCAATCAGGCACGATTTCAAACCAAGCCATCTCCGGCAGTTGCGGCAAGCGTTGTTTACGCCATCCGGCGAGATCCGGCACCAAAACATGGCCGCCGATGTGCAATTCCGGCTCGTCTAGAATCCACCAGCCGCCCGGACTACCCCCTCTTTGAAAAGGTCTAAACAATTCACCACCCAACGCCGAACTGGTCAAAGCATGCTTCGGCGCGGGCCTCGGCTGCACCTCCAGACGTCCATTGATGATCTCGCCGATCACATTTTCGGGCAAAGCCAAAATATCGTCATAGCCGGGTAATTTAAGCGCGGGGTTTGCCATGTATGCCTCACTTTTCCAATTGACACAATCAATTGGCGTCTAACTGATCAATCTTTGGGAGTATATCATAAAGGCATAACTGGACATTGGGTTGCCACAATTCCCAGCGGGACGGGTTATTTAAAAAGCTCCTTTGCCCAAGGGATACATTTAGGACAGGACTAAAAACCCCGTCCTGCCCAGTCCCACCAAGTGTCAAATACAAGGACTGGCCCCGGCATAGTAGTATTAGGTTTAAGTGCCGACATATTCGCGATTTTCGTGAAAATATTTTGCTTGCAGTATTCGCTTAAGCTCCTGAACTAACGCTTTAGTAAACGGCTTCTTATCCCGATAGTCAAGGTGTGAACCATCTGGACAATGGAAATCACCCATCTCAGGAAAATCGGCAAAATGAATGCTAGCAGCTCCGGTTAAAGAGGTCACCTGATCAAAGAAATCGGCGCGGGGATATCGCTGATTATCAATCATCTGAACGAATCCACTTACTGGCATTCTCAAAAAAATGACATCGCCGCCGCGCTGTCGTATTCGCTCGACCCACACTTTCAACAAAGTCAAATTTTCCAAAAACGAGCGATTATCGGCTGGACCGAATTGGCTAATTGCCTCATATAAAAAACGATCGATTTGTGTCGTCGTAACCGGCTCATTTAATGAAGGCTTCAATCCTGAATGACGGAATACGCGACTATAATAAAAATCCGGCATCGAAACCTTAGTGTAATCCGCATTACGTGTACGATCCGGAAAAGTCACCAGATATTGCTGTGTAGAGCCATCACGTAAAGCTCTTTCGAATAGCGATGTCATTGGGCGCGCGCCATCGGCATAACTCCTTAAATGATGACGCACTATCGATTCCAGAATATTTTCAGCTCGAGCCGCCAAACCTCCTGCCGTTTTGTCGCGCTTTTCATAAGCACGCTGCAATCCAGCCGCATAATCTTTCACCAACCCTTGTTGAATGACGTGATCGGCATAATCGACTATTACAGTGCCGCGAAACGACGGATCACGAGCCAAACCTTCCAACACAGAAAAAAAAGAACTCCCATCGACCGCTAATTGAACCGGCTCTAAAGCCAAACCGTCACGCAACACAGAGAGATCCAGGCCAAGTTGTATACGCGACGCACCGACTAATATCAATGCTCGATTACCTAATGTTGATGCACGAACGCGCTGTTCAATCCATAACGCAGCGCTATCCAATACTGTTGCCTGGAAACCTTTTTTCACTAAGGTATATTCCAACAACATCACCATTAAAACCGGCATGATCAACGCCACAACTAAAATTTTCAACCAAGGTTGATTAGGCACGCCACGCTCAAAATTGGAAATAGATAAAGGCATGCTCATCCCCTCCCGATGCTAAAAAACTAGCTATCATCGATGCTCCCAACATGAAGGCGATACGATCCCAATTCCATGCAATCAAACGTTCTTCAAAGACAAAATCGCGCTGGCTATAATGCCAAACCAAAGTACCGCCGATTGCCGCAAGACAGAGAAATAACTCATTCTCATCAAGTGACTGATAGTCATTTGTAAAAACAAAAAGGCGCTCCATGATCATCATAACGGACGATAAATCAGACGCGCGAAAAGGAATCCATGTCAGCGTTGTAATCAAAAAAACAACAAACATTTGCCCTAATAACGGTAATCTAATGCGGGTCTGGAATCGAGCTCCCCACTTTTCGAAACATAGATACGCACCGTGCAGCCCACCCCAAAGTACGAACATCCATGAAGCACCATGCCAAAATCCGCCGATTAGCATTGTTATCATCAGATTGCAGTAAGTTCGAAAAACGCTATTTCGATTACCCCCCAATGAAATGTAGAGATAGTCACGCAACCAACTCGAAAGCGAAATATGCCAACGCCGCCAAAAGTCCGAAAAACTGTTGGCTGCATACGGAGACCTAAAATTATCTGGAATATGAAACCCCAAACAAAGCGCCACGCCTATGGCACATAAAGAGTATCCTGAAAAGTCGTAAAAAATTTGCCCTGAAAATGCCAATACCGCCGCCCAAACACTGAACGTATCAAAAACTTTCGGTTGCGCATAAACCAAATTAACAATCGGCGCAAAAATAGCATCCGCCAAAACGACTTTTTGGAACAAACCGAAAATCAGTAATGCAAGTCCTAAACCGAGCGAGCTCACTTCAATGCGCTTAGGTGACTCAAGTTGCGGTAAAAAATGATTTGCTCTAACAATAGGGCCGGCCACCAACTGAGGAAAAAAACTGATAAACACTGAAAAATCAAGCAAACTAGCGGACCTACGAATATTTCCGCGATACACATCTAATGTATAAGAAAGGGACTGGAACGTATAAAACGAAATCCCCACCGGCAAAATGATATCCCACTGCGGCGGTTGATAACTCAAACCAATAAGGTGAGCCACCGAAATAAACTGGTCTAATAGGAAGTTGCCATACTTGAAAACACCGAGAATACCCAAATTACACAACAAACTTAACGTCAATAGTATGCGGCGCCTGCTCAAAATCTGCGACGCTAAGATATGCCTCGCCAAATGCCAATCGACGAGCGTGCTTAACAGCAATAATAAAACAAATGGCGGATTCCAAGCGGCATAAAAAATATAACTAGCCACAAGCAATAGCCGCTTTTGTGCATTCCAAGTCGGCAACCATTGATACAGCACTAAGACAATAACAAAGAAAGTCAGGAAAGTAAGAGAATTAAATTGCATGGTGCCTAGATTCTTAATACTTGCTCATTGCGCATGCTCTAACCATTTATCGATAAATTGTTGTTGCTTAAACTGATAAGCCAACATCAATGAAGTTTGCAAAGTGGTTTGGATTTAGTAAATCATGGGGTTATTCTAGTCTGAAGGCTACAAAACCAAATATTGACACTTGCTCGCTTTGGATCTTTCAGGGTGCTAATTATTACTCCCGTTAGGCGATAGCCGACATATCGTGGAGTTCCAATATCGGGTTACGCACGCTACTCGGCTTTTTTATTTCAGGGTCAAATGTAAGGCCCGTTTTTTAAAAATCATAAATCAAAGACTTGCCCTCCCCTTTTTTCTCAAGCAGGAGCGTGAGAACGAGAAACGCGGCTACGATTCCAATTGTTCAACAACACCAATCCATTGTTGTCTGAGTATTGGATTTTTAGGGGCCTTGTCGATAGCTAGATGCAATAATTCACGAGCATCGGCTGTCCGTCCTTGCTGAAGCAATTGCGTATATAACAAAATCAATACTTCTTGGTCGGGGGATCGATGAAAGGCCTTTTGTAACAACTCAATGGCCAAATCATGTTGTTGATTATACAGAAATAAACGCGCTTGAAGTAACCATAATGCGGCTTGAGTGCGGGCTCTGGAAAATTTGGGATTCGCTAACAACTGCTCGCTGATTTGTTGCAAATCTTCTGTTCGTAAAAAAGGGCAAGCACCCTGTTCATGAAGCTTGCGAATGGCATCTAATGAAAATAAAGCCAAATAACTAAAATGACTGTTTGCCAATGTCGTCCGCATCATCGCCAAATGCGACGCCACCCCTTCGGCATCGCCGCGCATACAACGCAATCTTAAACCTTGCATGGCGACACTACTTAACGCCGGATTTAACGATAGTGCCTGGTCCAAAATCATTTGGGCTTCATTCAAGCGCCCTGCGGAAACATAAGAATGCGCCATGGTTTGCACGGCGCGCGGGGAAGCGGGATGTTGCCGCGCCCATAGCTCCAGTTCGCGGTTACCCCAAATCGATGTCACCTGCCAAAGCACAAACGCGAGAAAGCAAATATACAGTCCGCTTAAACCGTATTTCAAAGCCTTGGAAAGCGGCATGCGACTAAAGCCCCAGACCAAAGCCAACACAGGGCCGATGAGCGGTAAATAATTACGATGCTCGAAATACAGCTCCAACGCAATCCAAGAAGACTCGATGAAGTGCCCCGCCAAATACCACAACACAGCAAACGCCACGACTGGATAACGCCGCCGCCAAATCAAGGCGCCGACGAAGGCTACCAACCATGCCAATCCAGCCAACCAAACTTCCCAATCGGTAGCTTGATAAATCCGATAATCGTCATGAAAAGGGCCTAGCGCGAAAGGTCTAGGCAAAAAAGCCAGTCGCAAATAATCCCATAAGATGACCGGCTGCGTGAATAAACGCTCGCTTAAACTAAAAGCCCGGTTACCATAGGCATGGACAGAGCCCGGAAAAATCCACAGCATATACAAGCCCAGTACGACACTCGGCAACACAATGGCCGCTCGCAGGTAACGCTGTGGCCACATCGGCGTATTCCGTTCTTCGGCGGGCAATAGGGTCCATTCGATGATAACCAGAAATACCGGCAGCAACACACCGTTTTCCTTGGTCAACATGGCCAGAACAGTACACAACCCAATGCCAAAAATTGTCAGCCACACGAAACAAGCCTGCTTTTGTCGTGCGCGCCCCCATAGATAAACCCAAACCCCGATTAACACAAAAGTCGCGCTTAACGAAGTCATCCGTTGCACGACCATCATCAAGGTTGACGCCAATATCGGCAATATCCCCCAAAGTCCGGCTACCACCGGGGCAAAGCCATAGCCACCAGAAAACAACACAGGACATAACTTTTGCAAGCGGCGGATGATCAACGCCAACAAGACGACATTGATCAAATGAATCCAAGTATTCGTAATTAAAAAAGGGGCTGCGGAATCGGGGTAGGCGGAAGCATTCAATAAGAAACTGGCCAAGGCTATCGGCCGACCCAACGGACCGGCATCTCCATTAGTGATATAAAACAGCGCGCTAGGCCAATCCTTAACATAAAGCAACCCGTCTAAAGTAGGAGGATCATCGAAAAAGAAAATACTCTCAAAACCAAAAGCATAACAAAAATAGATGATACACAATATCAAAAGCAATAAAGCATCATATCGAACTAAGTGACTGTAGTAATTTCTAATTTTTTGCATAGAAGCTTTTCTTCAGCAAGAAGATAAAATTGATTAATTCGACTAGCGTCGAAATTACAAAATATTCGTGTTGGCTTAATTTGCCAACCAGACCTATCACAACATTTTCGACTTGATAATTTTCAATTTGTCATGAATTTATTGTGAATAATGGTGTTTAGCTCTTAATTCGTATTTAAAGGCTATCGTACTAAAGCAAATTATTAAAATGGTATAGATTTTGGTTTGCATTGCTCACATTATCAAACTTTGTTCGTTAAGCATAAAAAACCCCTGCTTGGATAATCCGAACAGGGGTTATTCATTAGCCCTTCAAAAGTAAATATAAAGGAAAACTAACTATTTATATATCATTATTAATTAGCGGCAAGAACCAGGTAAATACTTAGCAGGCAAGGATCCGGGCGCACATAAAAATTGACCAACTTGTGTTGGTATAGCAGCAGCAGTTAAGGCAGTACCAGCAGTGTCTGCAGGTGTTAAAGTAAAAGTACCAGATGCTGCATCCCCCAGCCCCCCATCAGCTGTCATTGTTACAGTAATAACACCATTGGCATCTGTCCTTACTGTATCTACAAACTTCGTTGCAGGACCAGATGTGACTTCACATCCCCAATTATCTGCACCAATGGTAGCGCCCGCATTAGCCGATTGATAAATCTCGGCAACTGCTGTCCGACATTGGCTAGCTGCCAATATGCCTTCCGACACTCGGGCCCTAACAGTGTAATCTTGATAAGCCGGCAGCGCCACTGCCGCCAAAATACCAATGATCGCGACAACGATCATCAGTTCGATCAAGGTAAAACCTTGTTGTGTTTGTGTTTTGAATTTTTGCATGGTAACCACCCTTGTGTTGGTAAAAAGTTCGAATTGAATTCAGTTAAGATAAAGCATTCACCATGCCAACCTTGAGAAAAACAATCGAGTGTTTGTATTTCAATGCATTAGACGAATATCTTTTCGGGGAGCGACGCGATTCAGTAACCTAGGCCGGAAATTCTACTCGGTACGACTTTCTAAAAACGGCGGTTTATGACAATTTTTGTCAGTTTTTTCGTTCTATCGCCGGGCGGGTTTTGCAACCCCGGCCGTAACATTTATACTCTTTACGGGACGGGGTTTATAACCCCGTCCTAAACGTTTCGATCGTGACCAAGGCAAATCAAAACGTTTGGGGCGGGTTGAACAATGAAACAACGGAAAGGGGCCGAAGTTATTGACTAATGGCGCAGTCTAATTGATTTCGCGTTTTTGGAATTAGATTTGTTTTTCCAATCCCGCTTGTTGGAGTGCGGCATTAGCTGTATGTCGCGATTTAATCTTGCCATCGACGACAAAACTTTTCTGGGAGATTGGGCTAAACCAAATTTCATGATCACCCTTGCCCTGCCGAACAAAGTAACAACCTTTATCCCTGAGTGCCTTTTGAGTTGCGGGGGAAAATCTCCCATTAGTGAATGCGTGATCTTATAGCCGTGAAACCCTCGAGCATAAACGGCAATTCAGCATCTATCCTTTCTTTGTGGTTGAGGCCAATAAGCTAAGGACGAGTTTATAAATCCCGTCCGGCGAATTATTAGCGGACGCTACGGGCGAACGCCCGCTAAGGAATCGGGAAGGGTTACGCTTTTGTTGCAATCCGGCGCCGAAGGAGTTTTCGGCATCGGTTATTGGATTATTTGCCGTATTTTTTACGGAATTTATCGACTCTTCCGGCGGTATCGACGACACGTTGTTTGCCGGTATAGAATGGATGACAAGCAGAGCATACCTCAACTTGCAGATCCTTACCCAATACGGACCCGGTTTCGAAGGTATTGCCGCAACCACAAGTGACTGTGATTTGTTTGTATTCTGGATGAATGTCTGGTTTCATGTTTGCTTCCAAATTACCCGTTAATGGGCCACGTACTTATTGATGAACTGCGTATGATACTGTTTATATAAGCGAATCGCAATATCAATTTTGATCGATTCCTTATGGTGTTTGCTTCTTTCGATCCTTTTCAAGCTCTAGCTTGTTATGGAGAAACAGCTTCTGCCATCATTTGCCTCTGTATGCATTCCCACGCAGGAGCGAGGGAAACGTTTAGGACGGGGTTACAAACCATAGGCGCCAACTTAAGCAAATAACGCGTCATTCCGCCAGGGATTGGCGGAATCCAGTGCCGCGGATGGCAATGCGCAGCTTCACATTCATGTAACCGGAATATCAGCAATCCATGCCAATATGACAAATAAAGTCGTAAATACACCATAGAACAGGCACTAAGTTGGCGCTTACGGGGTTATAAACCCCGTCCTGTCAAAACCACCCAGCCCCGCTTAGGAATCCATCCCCAACCGGCTAGCTTCGCGCATAGCGCCTCATCAACACCAGTACCAATACGATTGCCGGCAATCCGACCGATGCGGAATAGATGAAAAATAATTCGTAACCGTAATATTCGACCACTATCCCCGAGAAGCCGCCTAAAAGTTTCGCTGGCAAGGTCATCAGTGAACTGAATAAGGCGTATTGGGTCGCGGTATAGGCCGTACTGGTCATACTCGATAAGTAGGCTATGAACACCGAGGTCGCAATACCTCCGCTGAGATTATCGGCACTGACGGCGCCGGCGAGCAAAACTAAACTGGGCTCCGAGACGGCAAGCAGCACGAACAGTAAATTGGTCGCGGCGGCCATTACTGCGCCGAGCAACAAAGGCTTCATGATGCCGTAACGGGCCACCAATACGCCGCCGAGCGAGGCGCCGGCGATGGTCATGAAAAACCCGAAAATCTTGCTGATGTCGGCAATTTCTTTTTTACTGAAGCCGATATCCAAATAAAACGGGTTCGCCATCACGCCCATCGTGATGTCGCTCATTTTATAAGTCGCGATCAGCACTAGTATCATCAAGCCGAATTTACCGTTTCGAGTGAAAAACTCGACGAACGGACTTAGCACCGCATCGGAAAACCAGGCGCCCAATCGAGCCAGCCAATTTCGGCGCTCCGCAACACCCAGGGCGGCTTCGACTCTTCGCGCCAATTTCCGCGCATCTTGATCTTCGTTAGGGCGCGGTTCGTCAATGACCAATGCTGCCACGACACCGACCAGCATGCAGGCGGCCATCAATTGATAAGCAATGGCCCAACTGAAATACTCGGCCAGATAAAATGCGCCGGCCCCGGCTACCAGCAATGCAATCCGATAGCCGAGCACATACATAGCCGCCATCGCGCCTTGATATTCGACAACGACCGCTTCGATTCGATAGGCATCGATGACAATATCCTGGGTCGAGGAACAAAACGCCACCCAAACGGCAAAGATCGCGATCCATTGCAATTGCGATTCGACATCGGCGCTTGCCATGCCAACCAAACCTGCGGCAATACCCAATTGAGCCAGCAACATCCAGCTTCGCCGCTTGCCGAAACACTTGGTCAACCACGGCAGCGGTAACGAGTCGACTACCGGCGCCCAAAAGACTTTGATGGAATACGTCACGCCGACCCAGCTAAAAAAACCGATGACGGACAATTCGACGCCGACATCGCGAAGCCATGCCGACAGTGTCGAAAACACTAATAGAAAGGGAAGACCGGCCGAAAAACCGAGAAAAATCATACCCAGTACGCGAGGCCGGGTATAGACGAGAAAGGCTTCGCGCCATCCGCTCTTGACAGCCGTCATGCCACCGACCGGCAATCAAGCCACGAAGCGCCGACGCGAAGCAGATGCGCCATGATTAGCCGTTCACCAAGTAGTGAGCGAAAATACTGGCGGCATAGCCGGCAGCGATCGCCGGCGTCCATTTCAAGTGGCTGAAGAAGGTGTATTTATGATTGGATTGCCCCATCAAAGCCACACCCGCCGCCGAACCGATCGACAGCATCGACCCGCCCACACCGGCGGTCAGCGTAACCAGCAACCATTGGTATAAATCCATATCCAAGCCCATGTTCAATACCGCGAACATCACCGGAATATTGTCGACGATCGCCGACATCACGCCAACCAGAATGTTGGCCGAGGTAAATCCGAGTCCGTCGTACATCGCGGCCGACATCAGTTCGAGATAGCCGATATAACCCAAACCGCCTACCGCAAACACCACGCCGAAGAAAAAGAACAAAGTATCCCATTCGGCATCGCGCACTTTATTGAAGATATCGAATTCATAATCTTCGTTGCTACGATAGAGCGTGGTGATATGAAAACCGTAGAGCATCAAGATCGAAAGACCGAACATCATGCCCATGAACGGCGGCAAATGCAGAAATTGTTTGAAACTAACCGCCGATACGATGGTCAACGCAAACAGCACGCACACCGTTACCGCGCCCGGTTTCAATTCGATCGCCGCTTCGTGAACCGCTTCGGGCTGCTCATCCGGCACCGCGAAATGCATGAAGGCGGCCGGCACTAAATAATTGACGGTAGATGGAATAAACAACGCGAAAAAGTCGAAAAACTCCGCATAACCGGCTTGCCATACCATCAAAGTCGTAATATCGCCGAAAGGACAAAAAGCGCCGCCGGCATTCGCGGCAATCACCAGGTTAATCAAACCGATCGTGATGAATTTATCGTTTTTCTTGCCGACCGCCAATACGACCGCACCGACCAACAAGGCCGAAGTCAGGTTATCGGCAACCGACGACAAGAAGAATGTGATAATACCGGTAATCCAAAACAGCTTACGGTAACTGAATTGCTTTCTGACCAACCAGGAACGCAAGGCTTCGAAGACATTACGCTCGGCCATCGCGTTGATATACGTCATTGCCACCAGCAAGAACAGCATCAAGGCCGCGTATTCTTTTAGATTATGCTCGAAGGCTTCGTGCAATTCTTCGGTCGAAACGCCTTTCGAGGACGCCAGAACCGCCGCATGCGCCCAAATAATCCCCGCCGCAAAAATGACCGGCTTGGATTTTTTCAATCCGGTAAATTCTTCGGCCATCACGAAACCGTAAGCGATGACGAAAATCAATACGGTATAGATACCTCGCTCGGTACCGGTTAGATCCAGGTTTTCAAACCCGCCCGCCAGCGCCAGCTCCGGCAAACACAAAGCCAACATCACAAAAATAAGCCGCAACAAAAGAACCCCCTGATTAGTACATTATTGGAAAAAAGACCGTTAAAATTTTTAAAGCGGGATATTATAACCGCATAATAAACTTTGTCATTTTATCCGTGTCGGTATAATATTCCCGGTTCACTTATCCGCCCCCTAGGGCGCTTTTCCAACAGTTCATCCTCACTATGTACCAATACACTCAAGACGATCAAACGCTCATTGATGAACGTGTCGCCCAATTCAGAGGCCAAACCGAACGCTTCCTGAAAGGAGAACTCGACGCCGATCAATTCCGCGCGCTTCGCTTAATGAATGGCTTGTACATTCAAACACACGCGCCTATGCTGCGCGTAGCCGGCCCGTACGGTCTGCTATCGTCAAGACAATTGCGCAAACTGGCCGAAATTGCCCGTAACTACGATAAGGGCTACTGCCATTTTACGACGCGCCAAAATATTCAATACAATTGGCCCAAGCTCGAGGAAGTCCCGGACATTCTCGCGGAACTGGCCGAGGTCCAAATGCATGCGATACAAACCAGCGGCAATTGCATGCGCAATACGACGACCGACCCTTTGTCAGGCGTGTGTAAGGATGAAATCGAAGACCCGCGCCCATACTGCGAAATCATTCGCCAATGGACCACGCTGCATCCCGAATTCGCTTTTTTGCCGCGTAAGTTCAAGATCGCGGTCAGCGGCGCGCTGCACGACCGGGCCGCGACGCAATTTCATGATATCGGCCTTCATTTGGTTAAAAACGATGCCGGCGAAGTCGGCTTTAAGGTTTTCGTCGGCGGCGGCCTGGGCCGCACGCCGGTCATCGGGCAAGTCATTCGTCCGTTTCTGGAAAAAAAGCACCTACTGTCTTATCTGGAAGCCATCGTCCGTATCTACAATCTATTCGGCCGCCGCGACAATAAGTACAAAGCCAGAATCAAAATTTTGGTCAAGGAAGAAGGCCTCGATAAGGTCGCCGAATTGGTCGAGCAAGAATGGCAATCGAACAAAGACAGTCTCGAACTGAGCAACGAGCGGATTGAATCCATTAAAGCCCAGTTCGCACCGCCGGATCACGAAACCAGTGCCGACCTTGACGGAAGCTTCCATAAGCGCCTCCAAGAAAACCCGGCCTTTGCAACTTGGGTTCAACAAAATACGGTCGATCATCGTGTACCCGGTTATCGCGCGGCCTTTATTTCGCTGAAAGCGCCCGATGCCCCGCCCGGCGACATAACCGATACGCAATTGGACTTGGTCGCCGATTTAGCCGATCGCTTCAGTTTTGGCGAAGTCCGCAGCACCCATAGGCAAAACTTGGTTTTGACCGATGTCAAGCAGACGGATTTGTTCACCTTATGGCAGGAGCTCGGCGCCGCCAAGTTGGCCACGCCGAATATCGGAACCGCAACCGACATCATCTGCTGCCCGGGCCTAGATTTTTGCTCGCTGGCCAACGCTGGTTCCATCGGCATTACCCGCGAAATCAATCAGGCTCTGGACGATCTCGATTATCTGCACGATCTCGGCGATATCAAGATCAATATTTCAGGCTGCATGAACGGCTGCGCGCACCAAAGCGTCGGCCATATCGGTATTCTCGGCGTCGATAAAAAAGGCGAGGAATGGTATCAGATCACGCTGGGCGGCTCTTCGGAAAACGAAGCCGCGATCGGCGATAGACTGGGGCCGGCGGTTGCCAAAGATCAAATCACGCGGGCCATACAAGACATTCTCGATGTTTACATCAAGCAAAGACAGGAAGACGAGTCTTTCTTGAATACCGTTAAACGCGTCGGCATTACGCCCTTTAAAGAGCAAGTTTATGCAAATCATTAAAGACAAAAAAATCACCGAAGACCATTGGCAATTTGTCGCCGATGACCAGGACATTCCTCAAGCCGGCGATATTACCGTTTCCATGTCTCGATGGTTGAACGATAAAGACGCCTTGGTCCGGCGCGGCGGACGAACCGGTATCAGAATTCGCTCGACCGACCAACTTGAAGGCATTGCCGGCGATTTAGCCGGAATGCCTTTGGTCGAATTGGACATTGCGATGTTCGGCGACGGGCGCTCGTTCAGTCAAGCCTGGCTATTGCGCAACCGCTACCATTACCGCGGCGAAATCCGCGCGGTCGGTAATTATTTGATCGATCAGATATTTTATCTGCACAGAACCGGCGTCGACGCCTTTCAATTGGATGAAAGCAGAAAACCGGAAGCCGCGCTTGCCGCACTAAACGATTTCTCGGTGGCTTATCAGCCGTCGGTGAATTAGTCGCCCTCTGCGGGGCGGGTTTTCAACCCGCCCCATACGTTTCTATTTGCCCTAAACATTTCGGTTTGCTTCGGCCACCGGCGAAAGGTCTAGCACGTTGCCCGTATGCAGCGTAGCGGAATACGGGAATGGCGTGGCTTCGAACGTCCCGGATTGCGCTACGCTCCATCCGGGCTACGCTGCTTGGATAGCCGCCGTAGGGTGCGCATCGCGCACCTTTTTTAGCCGCAGACTTTTTTCATGACTTCGCCGATCTCGGTGGGCGAGCTGACCATTTCTACACCGGCCGCTTTCATCGCGGCAATCTTACTTGCCGCCGTACCTTTGCCGCCGGTCACGATCGCACCGGCATGACCCATGCGTTTTCCGGGTGGCGCGGTTTGTCCGGCGATATAGCCGACCACCGGCTTTGTGACATGCGCTTTGATGTACTCGGCCGCTTCCTCTTCCTCGCTACCGCCGATTTCACCAACCATGATGATGCCGTGCGTTTGCTCATCGGCCTGAAACCGACTGATCACATCGATGAAATTCATGCCGTGAATCGGATCGCCGCCGATGCCGACGCAAGTGCTTTGCCCCAAGCCTTCGCGCGTTGTTTGGTGCACCGCCTCGTAAGTCAATGTCCCTGATCGCGACACGATACCGATCTTGCCGGGCTGGTGAATGAAGCCCGGCATGATGCCGATTTTGCATTCGCCCGGCGTGATAATGCCGGGACAATTCGGCCCGATCAAAACCGCATCGGAACCGGCCATCGCGGCCTTAACGCGCAGCATGTGCAATACCGGAATACCTTCGGTGATACAGACGATCACTTTGATGCCGGCATCGAAGGCTTCCAATATCGCATCGGCCGCATAAAACGGCGGCACATAAATCACCGTGGCTTCGGCCTGCGTTCTTTGCACGGCCTGTTCGACCGTATCGAACACTGGTAAATCGCAATGCGTTTCACCACCGCGCCCGGGCGTTACGCCGCCGACCAGTTGCGTGCCGTATTCGAGCGTTTGCAACGAATGGAAAGTACCTTGTTTACCGGTAAAGCCCTGACAGATGACTTTCGTTGCTTTGTTCACCAAAATGCTCATACACCCTCCGCCAGTGCAACCACTTGTTCGGCGGCCTTTGCCAAGTCATCGGCCGCCACTAAATTCAATCCCGACTCCCGCAGCAATGTACGCCCCGCCTCGGCATTCGTGCCTTCGAGCCGGACCACCACCGGAACCTTAACACTAACCTCCTGGACTGCGGCCAAAATGCCTTCGGCAATCACGTCGCATTTGACGATACCGCCGAAAATGTTGACCAGCACGGCCTTGACGTTCGGGTCGGCCAGAATCAATTTAAACGCTTCGGCAACTTTTTCGGTATTCGTGCCGCCGCCGACATCGAGAAAGTTTGCCGGACTTCCGCCTTTCAATTTGACCAAGTCCATCGTTGCCATCGCCAGCCCCGCGCCGTTGACCATGCAGCCGATACTGCCGTCCAAGGTGATGTAATTGAGCCCGAACTGTTGCGCCTTGTGTTCCTTTTCGTCCTCTTGACCGGGATCTCTCATCGCAGTGATGTCGGGATGCGCGGCGACCGCGTTGTCGTCGAAATTGATCTTTGCATCGACCGCAACCAATTCGCCTGAATCCGTCGTCACGAGCGGGTTGATTTCGATCTGGCCGGCGTCTTTTTCGAGCAGCAGTTTATAAATACCGGCCATGATTTTTTCAAGACTCTTGAATTGTGTAGATTGTAATCCGAACGCAAAAGCCACTTTGCGGCATTGATAAGACTGAAGCCCGGCAGCCGGATCGACTTGAAACGAAATGATGCGGTCCGGCGTTTTTTCCGCAACATCCTCGATATCCATGCCGCCGGCCGCCGATGCGATAAAAATTACGCGTTCGCTGCCCCGGTCGACCAGTGCGCTCAAGTAAAACTCGCGGTCGATTTGACCGGCCTTTTCGACATAGAGCGTCTCGACCGGCAAGCCTTCGGCGCCGGTTTGCTGCGTCACTAAACGCGTGCCCAACAATTTACGACTGAATTCGGTAATCTCGTCTAAACTTTTTGCGATATGTACGCCGCCGGCCTTGCCCCGCCCTCCCGCATGAACTTGCGCCTTGACGACCCAGGCAGTGCCGCCGAGTTCACGCGCAACTTGTTCGGCATGCCCCGCCGTTTCAGCCGGACAGCCTTCCGGCACTGGAATGCCATAGAGTTTGAACAACTGTTTGGCTTGATATTCATGGATATTCATCGTTTTATTCCGGTGGTTAAAAAATTACCTGATATCTTGCTTACATTTCGGTCCAATTCGAAAATATAGCTTTCACATTAGACCGGCAAACAGACTCCCGTATTTATCCTGCTTTCGACTCGAACCTTTTTACTGTGAAAGTTCGTTGATTGGGACTCTTTAGGAACGAGCATGAAATAACTTCGACAAATGTTGGAAGGGGGTCGGTGGCTCGATTGACAGGTGTCGGCAGCAGGGCAGATTTTTGTTCCTGAAAAATCTGCATTCATGCCATCCATGGCAATCAGATTCCGCCGTCAAGCCTGCATGGACGTATTCACGGCGTCCTGTCAAACGATTCACCGAACCGCCGCAAAGCGTACTGCTTGTAAAAGTTATTTTGTGCATATTCCTTATCTAATTTTTCGATATGAAAAACAATGTCGATTCCGAAGAGGGTGCGATTGCTCGACCGACAGACGTCGGCGGCAGGGACGTACCCTAACCACCCTCGTACTTTCATTTGCCGGGGTGATAACAGCTTCTTCATGATCGTTACAGTAGGTTTATTTTAACCAAGCCACAATAAAACACCATGCTTAATGAACTCAAATCGGAAAACAAATCCGATATTATTTATCCTTGTCCTTTTTCTATGGGATACGGCATCCCGCGACAACAAGCCTGGCTGCTATTAAAAATCTTCCTGACTTATCGACTAATTCTGGCTTGCTTATTCGTGATGTTGTTTTACAGCCGGCTCGGTCCAGGCACGGGAGCAAGTCACGACGAATACTTGTTTATCGTCAGTGGCAGCAGCCATTTGGCGCTAACGATATTTTCCGGCTTTTGTTTATTGCGACGATCGATTAGCTATACCGTTCAGGCTCAAACGCTCATTTTCACCGACATTATCATCATTACACTGATCATGCACGCTTGCGGCGGTATCAACAGCGGCGTTGGCATCTTACTCGCCGCATCGATCGCCGCGAGCGGACTGTTAATCGGCGGGCGATGCGCGCTACTATTCGCCGCCATTGCCAGTTTAGCCATTCTTGCCGAGCAGATTTATGCGTTCCAAACCCATAATTTCAGAGATACCGCCTATACCTATGCCGCTATGCTCGGCGCTTCATTCTTTACGATCGCAATGCTGGCCTATGCGCTCGCGCAACGCACCGAACTGTCCACCGCGCAGCAAAAAACCATCAACCAACTCGAGGAACTCAGCAAATACATCATTCAACATTTACAATCGGGCATTATCATTACCGATCGCGATCATCAAATACGGATGAGTAACGAAGCCGCCGCGAGGCTTACGCAATGTTCAACCATGCCCGATTATCTATACGATATTTCTCCGTATTTAGCCGAAGCTTTCTCGTTCTGGTTGAACGACCCCAGCCAGGATTTCGCTGTGATCCCCTTAGCGAACGACAGCGAGATGCAAACCCGGTTTACGGCGCTTCCGACTCGGCACGAAGCGCTCAACATGATAATTTTGGAAGATATCGCGTTTTACAACCAACGTTTGCAACAAAGCAAACTCGCCTCGCTAGGGCAATTAACCGCCAGTATCGCTCATGAAATTCGCAACCCGCTCGGTGCAATCAGCCATGCAGGACAACTACTTGCGGAAAACATCGAATTATCGGACGAAGACCGGCGCCTAACCGAAATCATCAGGGAGCATTCGACCCGTGTGAACAAAATCATCGAGGATATTTTACAATTGTCCCGGCGTAGCGCTTCGTTACGTAAAAAAGTTGACTTGATTCAATGGCTAAATGACTACATTGAACAGTTCTGTGCTGAAAACGGTTTCTCTCGCGATCTTTTCAGTATGACGTCCGAATCGGTGCAACCGCAAGCATGGGTGGACAAAGGCCATTTAAAACAAATTCTCGACAATCTGTGCCAAAATGCCTTGAAATACGGCAGCCCCGAAAAAAAACTAATCACATTGGCGATTAGTCAACATGAGCAAATGCCTTGTATTGAGGTTATCGATTCCGGCCCCGGCATCGACCCAAGCCACCGCAAACATCTGTTCGAACCTTTTTTTACGACCTCGGCGCAAGGAACCGGTCTGGGGCTTTATATTTCGAAGGAATTAGCCGAACTAAATCAAGCCCGGCTAAGCTATCATATTAACGACCAGAGCCGAAGCTGCTTCAGGCTCTGTTTACCGAACGCCGAACAAACTTTGATTGAAATATGAAACACCCCCTGACTTTAGTCGTCGACGACGAGCCGGATATCCGAGAGTTGTTAAGTATTACGCTCAAACGTATGGGTATCGATACGTTGAGTGCGAAAGATGTCGGCTCCGCTCGCCAGTTGCTGCGGCAACATCCGTTCGACCTTTGCCTGACCGATATGAAGCTACCTGACGGGAACGGACTCGAATTGGTCGAATACCTCCAAAGCACGGGGAGCACGATTCCGATTGCCGTAATCACCGCACACGGCAACATGGATACTGCGATCAAGGCAATGAAAGCCGGCGCCTTCGACTTTATTTCAAAACCGGTCGATTTACCGGTACTTCGTCAAATCGTCACGAAAGCCTTACAACTAGGCCCCGATGCCGACACCAAGGAAAGACGCACACGACATATTTTATTAGGCGAATCGGAGCCAATGCGCCAAGTCCGGTCTAAAATCGACAAGCTGGCTCGTAGCCAGGCGCCGGTCTATATTAGCGGCGAATCGGGATCGGGTAAGGAATTGGTTGCGCGTTTGATTCATCAGCAAAGCCCCCGTAGCGACAAACCTTTTGTTGCCGTAAACTGCGGCGCAATTCCGCCCGAACTCATGGAAAGCGAGTTTTTCGGACATAAAAAAGGCAGTTTCAGCGGTGCAATTGCCGATAAAAAAGGTTTATTTCAAGCGGCCGAAGGCGGCACGCTGTTTCTCGATGAAGTGGCTGATTTGCCGCCTCCGCTGCAAGTCAAATTGCTCCGCGCGATTCAAGAAAAAAAAGTACGCGCGGTCGGCGAGCAACAAGAAACGCCTGTCGATGTTCGCATCCTGAGCGCTACGCATAAAGATTTGAATCAATTGGTGCTGGCGGGGGTGTTTCGGCAAGATTTATACTACCGGATCAATGTTATCGATCTCAATATTCCGCCGCTTCGCGAACGAGGCGATGATATCGCGCAATTGGCCGAACACATTCTGGCCTCGTTAAATAGCAACAACATATATCGAGTCCAGCTCTCGGAGTCGGCACTGACCGCATTGAAACAGTATCGTTTTCCGGGCAATGTTAGGGAACTCGAGAATATTCTGGAACGCGCCGTTGCGCTCAGCGACGGCAAAACGATCGATGCGGACGATTTAAATCTACCGATTAACCCGGAAATCGTCCCTGATGCGCCCGTGTTCGATCCGTCAAAAGCGTCGTTGGAAGATTATTTGGAAGATATCGAGCGTACCGCCATTACCATCGCACTCGAAAATAACCGATGGAATAAAACCGCAGCGGCAAAAGAGCTGGGTTTATCGTTCCGCTCATTGCGTTACCGATTAAAAAAACTGGGCTTGGACTAGGCCTGTCGAAAAAAGCCCTTTTCGCCAATTCCAGTGTTCTCGCTTTTTAATCTCAACATGCCTTGGAAAGTGTTGCCGATCATAGGTTATAAAGCGCCAGGCGTAGGGTGCGCATCGCGCACCTATGTCGGGACCTCTCGTCGGTTAGGCACCATGAAAAGGTGCGCGATGCGCACCCTACAATGCTATCCATTGAATGGCTAGCAAACCTCAACCGTAATCCGCCCGGTCGAGGTAATGCGGCAAACTGTTAGGCCCGGTATTTATCCATTTGCAGCAAACCGTCTAAAGCAGTTTTAATTTTGGCATTGGCATCATCATCCAACTCGTTGTTTTTATAAACTTTATCGAGCAACCCCTCTTTGACCATGGCCTCTTTTATCCAACGCTTGGCAAAGCGGTAATTAGTCGGAATACTGGCCGTTTCGCCGGTCGCGGGATCGCGTAAACCGCTCTTGCTTGCGGACGTATCATTTCTATCAGGCGCCTTTGCAACAGGCTCGGGTGCTTTGTTAGCTGTTCGCCGCGCCGGTTTATTTTCGACAACTTTCACTTCAGGGGTTTTAGCGGTTTCGGTTTTCGCCGGGTACGAATCCGCTTTCGACGTAATCGCTTTCATATCGGCCATTTGATCGCCAACCACCGCGTAAACTACATAAGCCACAAAAATCGTCGTTAAAATAAACAATATTTCCGCCATATTCCCTTCCTCCAGTTAATTAATTGAGTTGCCCAGTGGATTCAGCATTCGGCATGATCATTAGGCTGTTTGTTATTATCTTTATCATCGCTTAAAAAAGTTGTGGACTTATTCGTTATTTTTCTTAACTTCGCCCCCGACCACCACATAGACGACATATGCGACGAATATCGTCGTTAAAATATAAAACCCCGTTGCCATCGATTACTCCTTTTTTAATTTGTTATTCTATTTTCGCCAAAAACAGCCCTTTTTTAATAAAAAACCAAGCGTTTCGTGATAACAGCGAATATACCAGAAGCCGCGCGACCGGGTAAACCGCAAATCCTTATCTACTCCCTTTATGCTCAAAAAATGGCTAACTTTAAATTTTCTCGCTCTCAAGCTCCGCTTGCCGGATGACATCAAGCAGAGCTTGAGGGTATGCATTCCCAAGTTAGAACTTGGGAACGAGATAAACAACGTAGCCCGGATGGAGCGCAGCGCAATCCGGGAGGTTCGAAGCCACGCATTTCCCGTATTCCGCTGCGCTGCATACGGGCTACGCAACTACCCATCCTACGGCTGCGGCGGAAGCCGCTACAAACCCTCGGCACCTTACCGAATTACCAACAAACATCCCCTTTGGCCAAGCGCGGCAAGTCATCTCTTAACCCCATGGCATGACGGTTCAAATAATCTTTTAGCGCAGTAGTATGATTGATACGATTCATGCCGAACGAACGTAGTTTGGCGAACATCGGGTTGCCGACCCCATAGGTTTTATTAATTAAATCCATACTCGCCATCATCATTAAGTTATCACCTTTACGCCAGCGTTCATAATGTCTTAAATATTGAACACCGGATAACGGCCGACCCGACCGTTTAGTGTCTAAAACGGCTTCGGCCAAGGCTGCGGCATCCAATAAACCGGCATTGGCGCCTTGTCCGGCCAAAGGATGCATCGCATGCGCCGCATCGCCCACCAATGCAAAATGACTGTCGGTATAGCGGTCGGCAAATTGAAATTTCAGCGGAAAGGCCGCGCGCGGGCCGATCTTGAGCATGTCACCTAAGATACCGCCCGATGCTTGCTTCAATCGTTTTAAAAACTCGTCATCGGACAATTTTAAGTACTGTTGTGCGGTCTCGGTCGATAGAGTCCAGACGATCGAACACTGCTCATCGAAAAGGGGCAAAAAGGCCAACGGACCTTCTTCGAGAAACCGTTGCCACGCTGTCGCTTGATGCTCGAACTCGGTTTGCACGGTCGCGACCAAGCCGTCTTGTCGATAAGGCCAACCCGTCACGCCGATACCGTCCATCGACCGCAAGGCCGATTCGCGTCCATCGGCGGCAACCACCAAAGGCGCTTCAAAACTTCGCCCATCCGTCAATCTTAGGCGCCTGCCGTTTTCGATCAATTCCATGCGCTCGATTTCGGCAGGCGTGATGCTTTGGACGGCCGGTAAACTGTCGATCACGTCCCAGAGCGCTGCGACCGTGATCCGATTCTCGACGATATGTCCCAATTCGGCAAACACCGTATCGGCACAATCGAAATGCAAATAGCCATCGGAGCGAGCATCCCAGACACGCATGTCCTTGTAAGGGGACGCGCCTCTTTGCAAGATGCCGGACCATGCGCCGATACATTCAAAAATAGCCTGCGAGGCTTTAGTGAGCGCTGACACGCGCATATCCCGCAGGCCATCGCCCCATTCTCGCTCCGGCCTGCACCTATCCAACAAAAAGGTGTCGATCCCACCATGCCCCAGCGCACAGGCCAAGGCCGCGCCGACCATGCCGCCGCCAACCACTATCACTTCCGATTGAATCGTCATCGGCCTTATCTCCTGTTGCCGACGCGCGGTAACCTGCCCGCCAAGCCCATGGCATGGCGTGTCAATAACGATTTACCGCCGGGCAACACATCGAGCAATGCCAAGCCCAAATTTCTGGCCGCCGCCAAAGCCAACCAATCATTCGAAAAAATCCTGACCACGTTATCGGTAAAACTGATTATTTTATTAAGATCCTTGCGCCTGGACTGAGCATAGCCCCTCAAGAACATCGAGTCGCCGATATCGCGTTTGCGCTTGGCTTGTTCGATCAGCATCTCAGCCAACTGCACGACATCGCGAAGCCCCAGATTGAAGCCTTGTCCTGCAACGGGGTGCAATTGATGCACCGCATTGCCGATGATCACGGCACGTCCTTTTACCATCGTTTCGGCCTGCACCAAGGTCAGCAGGAAAACCCGGCGCGGAGCCGCCAAACTCAACTCTCCCAGACGATAGCCGAAACAATCTTGCAATCGCTCGATAAATTCTGCATCGGAAACCGACATCAAGCTTTCGGCATCCCGATGCGTATTGGTCCACACCACAGCGCATTGATTTCCCTCGATCGGCAATAAGGCCAAAGGCCCGGAAACGGTAAAGCGTTCGAAAGCGGTATTGCGATGCGGTAATGAGCAATTAACGGTCGTCACCAACGCCGATTGCCCGTATTCGGTGGTTTGCTGCCTGATTTCGAGCAATTTCCGCACCGATGAATGACCGCCATCGGCGCCGATCAGTAACTTGGCAGTCAAGGTTATTGATTCGTCACGGTATTTAAGACTCGCGACGATATCGCTATCGGTACTGGACAAACCCGCCAATCGAGCCGGACAGAGTTTGTTAACCCCGGTCCGTTCGACCAAGTCTGCGACATGACTTTCAATGTCGCGGGCTTTGATCACATAACCCAGCGCTCTAACGCCTTCTTTTTTCGCCGACAAGCGGGTTTTTCCGAAATGCCCGCGATCGGACACATGAATGTCCTCGATCGGCGCGGCCTTATCGACAACTCCCTGCCACGCGCCAAGCGCATCGAGCATCGCCACGGTTCCGGCCGCCAATGCCAAGGCGCGATCGCCGGCCCATGACTTTTGTAATTGCTCGCGGCTCTGCGCTTCGACCATGGCGATTTCGAGTCCCGAGCCTTGCAATGCCAAGGCCAGACAATTACCGGCCAATCCGCCGCCGATAATCAATGCATCGTATTGAGTCCGCATCAGGCCGCCTGCATCAATGCTTCGATGGCTTCAACGCTTTTCGGCACATTTATCGTCAAAATCTCGTAGCCGTCTTGCGTCACCAACACATCGTCCTCTATTCTGATACCGATGCCTCGCCATTGTTTGTCTACCTCTTCGCAATCTTGCGGGATATAAAGGCCGGGTTCTATCGTCAACACCATGCCCGGCTCCAATATCCGCCATTCGTCCTTGACCTTGTAATCGCCGACATCATGTACGTCCATGCCTAACCAATGCCCGATTCGGTGCATATAGAATTTTTTATAGGCTTCGTCCTTAATCAATTTCGATACGCGCCCTTTCAGCAAACCCAATTTAACCAAACCTTTGGTCAAGGTTTTTACCGATGCTTCATGAGCCTGATTCCAAGGGTTGCCGGGGTTGATTTCAGCCAAGGCCGCCGACTGGGCATCGAGTACCAGTTGATAAAGCTGCTTTTGCGGCTCGGAAAAACGCCCGGAAACGGGAAAAGTACGCGTGATATCGGCCGCATAGTGATCGCATTCGGCTCCGGCATCGATCAATAATAAATCGCCGTCGGCCAATTTTGACGTATTTTCGGTGTAATGCAGCACGCAAGCATTCTTACCGGCTGCTACGATAGAAGGATAGGCGACCGCCCTCAGGCCTTGCTGTAAAAAATGATAGATGATTTCGGATTCGATTTGATATTCATATAAGCCAGCGCGGCATTTTTGCATCGCCTTGACATGCGCATCGGCGGAAATTTCGGCCGCCTTGCGCATCAATTTGATTTCGGCCTCGCTTTTGAACAAGCGCATCTCATGCAAAATATGTTCGAGCGATACCAACTCCAACGGTGCGTTGACGCCGGCCCGGGATTGATTGCGCAAATGATGCACCCATTCGAGCAGACGATGATCCAAATCGCTATCCCGGCCCATTGGATAAAAAACCTTTTCTTTATTTTCAATGAGCCCGGGTAAAATTTCATCGATATCGTCGATTGGAAACGCATCGTCGGCGCCGAAATCGGTCGTTGCACCGATCAAGCCGGCATGCGCACCTTCCCAAAGCGCTTTTTTCTCATCGTATTCGCGGCAAAAAAGTAAATATTGTCCTTGCTGTCGGCCTGGTATGAATACTGCCAGCGCATCCGGCTCGTTGAATCCGGTCAGATAATAAAAATCGCTATCTTGACGGTACGGGTAATGCACATCTCGATTACGGGTTTGCGCCGAGGCGCTGGGTATCAATCCGATATTACCCTTGCCGATCTGTTGCATTAATCGCTTACGGCGTTTTTTAAATTCTGCTTGTTTCATTTTTCCTCAAGTACCGCTTCTTTAATGAGAGCTACCGCCAACGGAACCGGACAATTCATTACGAATTAACTGTACTGCAACTCGTAAGTATTCTTGAATTTCAGCAAAGGCTTCTTGGCCCTCTTCGCTATCTTCATCGTCAGAGAAGGCTTCCAGCTTAGTAATTTCGACAATATCCTTCACTATTTCGCCGACATCGCCGGTCCAATTCGAAGACGATTGGCTAAAACCGATACCGAACAAAAAGCCTTGACACCAATCGCGCATCGCTTCAACGGCTTCGTTTAAGCAATCCTCGTCGACATCCGGCAACATTAAATCGAAGGTATAATCGTCATCCGTCAATAACGCTCTGGTTTGTTCGAACAAATCCCCTAACAAGATTTTTCCGCCAGAAGCGTAAGATCCTTCTCCGAAAAGCTCATCCATCCAGTTTGATTGACTGGCTCTTACATCAACACACAACATACCGGTTGCAATGCCATGCGCTTCTGCCGCCGACACCTCGGCACCCTGTTCCCGTAGTGTCTGATCGATTGTCTGATAAATCATTTTCTTGATAAAAAGTACGGATTCCAAAAAATTAACCGGCTTATGCTAACATTGATTGGCCGAATGGATAATACTGAGAGAAAGTTATTTTTAGCAAACCGTCATTTTCAGTACAATTAGCCAAGTTGCTTAATCTATTTCTTGAGTTTATTCGCACGGTAAATTCGGTTCCTTCGCCTACCCCTTGAAAAAAACCGGAGCATAAACCCGAAATTTACCAAGCGATGACTACCCTTTATCTACTTAAATTATTATGCCAAACGCTGAAAACGACCATTCACTGGAATTAAAAGACTTGGAAGAAAAGCTTGATCTTTTGATCGAACAATACAATGCGATCAAAAATGAAAACCATTCGCTCAAAGTCAAGCAAGTGGAACTCGTCAAGCAAAAAGCCAAACTGCTTGAAAAAACCACATTAGCCAAAACCCGAATCGAAGCGATGATCTCCCGTTTAAAATCCATGGAGCATGGCGCATGAGCAGAACACCCTCCGCCGTCACACTTGAAATTCTCGGCAAAGAATACAAAATCGCCTGCGAACCCGAGGAGCAAGACGGACTAACCGAATCCGCGCGACAACTCGACAAAAAAATGCGCCAAATAAGAGACTCCGGCAAAGTCAGCGGTGCCGATCGCATTGCTGTCATGGCTGCTTTGAACATGGCCCACGAACTTCATCTAGCCGAATCCCGCAACCGCGAACTAGAATTACATCTGGCGGATAGCCTGATAAAAATGAGTCATAAAATAGAAAACGTTTTGGAAATTACAGAAACGCGTTAAAATGAAGTCCTGTATCTCCTGCAGCGTTCGAGGGTGGGCTGGGTGTTTCCTGAACCTATATTTACCCCGGGAACAATTGTTCGACCTTGGTGTGCATACCCGCTTTACGCGGGAAGCCTGATAGGTAGTCTGCGTTCCCACTTGAACCATTGGTTCAAGGACGATAGCTCATTACGGCGCAGGTGGGAGATACTGCCTTTATTGCCTGTCCTACTCCCTTTATACTCAAAAAAACAGTTAACCTTATGGAGAGGCATGGGGTGTGGCTAGCGAGGATGTCGGCAGCAGGGCAGATTTTTGCTCCTGCAAAATCTGCATTCACGCCATCCCTGTCATTCGAAAGCTGCCATGGACGAGTTCACGGCGGTCCTCGATAGGCACACCCCATACCTTTTTATTCTTGGACGGTTTTTCAATCAAATAAGGGAGTATATCCATGAACTACTGGTTAATGAAATCCGAACCTAACGAGTTCGGTATCGACGACTTATTCAATAGACCCCATCAAACCGAACCCTGGGACGGTGTCAGAAACTACCAAGCCAGAAACATGATGCGCGATCAAATGAAGATCGGCGATTTGGCTTTCTTTTATCATTCCAACTGCGATATCCCCGGCGTCGTCGGCATCATGAAAATTAGCCGTGAAAGTTACCCCGATCATTTCGCTTTCGACCCCGACGACAAACACTTCGACCCGAAAAGCTCGCCCGAAAATCCCCGCTGGTTAATGGTCGATGTTCAATTCGTCAAAAAACTGTCCCGCACGATCTCGTTACAAGAACTGAAACAACACCCCGAATTGGAAGATCTCGCCCTAGTCCGACGCGGCAACCGTCTATCGATCATGCCGGTTTCGAAAGCGCAATGGGATTTCATTCTGGGGCTTGAATGAAACGATAGTGTTTGAGCTATGCTGGTTTAGAAGATGGGGCCTCACGCGAAGGCGCAAAGCCGCGAAGAGATAAAGAACGATGAATACGCTGCTATCGCACCTGATTTATCAGCAAGGATAATCGCGTTGTTTACGGACTCTTTATTCTTTTCCTCGTTCCCACCGCTCCAGCGTGGGAATGCATACCATTCTTGTCTCGGCAGCTAAGGCATGGATTCCAACAGAGGACCGCTCGCCGTTATACACAAGTACCGCTACACTTGATTGACAGAGTTTATCGAACAGCAATGAGCGGTGATGTTTGATAAAACTTTGAATATTGAACATCAGTGTCTTCGATAGTCGCGACGAAGGCGTCGCTCCCACAGAGGGTGGTGGATGCTCTGTGGGAGCGATCCCCAGATCGTCCCTCACCTAGCGTTAGGTGAGGGAAGGCCGAGAGTGTTAAACAGCAATAAAGGGTATCGAAGCCCTCATTGGCTAAGATTGCAAAAGGATAATTTATGACTTTATGTATAACGATGAGCGGAGCACCGAGGGAACCAGAAAAAATCACATAATAGCCGGGCAACGGCAGCCGCCCGGCAACAAAGCTTTTAGTGGCTAACTTCGACTCGCGCGCCTTTGCTTTGCCCGATTCCGTCGAGCATTTTCACGAACCAAGGCGTGTCGATGTTAAAAGGTTTGCCGCCTTTGATGCGCGGGAATTCGATCGCACGCAAGACGTTACCGTTGTCTTCATCGTGGCCGATCACGCCAGATTCGCGGCGGAATGCGCATTCGACCGCCAAATCGGCACAGGATTTGATCAAACGAATATCATCGACGTTCGATGCCGAAGCACGCGAGAAATAACCCGATTTTTGAATCAAGGTTTTTTCCGCGCCGATCATTTCGGCGAATTGCTCGCCGAACCATTTGCCCGGATTGACCGCATCGAGCTTGATGTGACCGAACGCATCGCGCGGCACTTCTTGGCCCTTAGCCTGCATTTCGGCGACGATCGCATCGACACCCGCGCCTTCCGAAACGAAGATATTGACGCAATCGACTTTATCCATCACTTCGCGCAAGCGCTTCGCTTCGGCTGCCAGATCGATTTCCATTTCCGGAACAAAAACGCCGTGAACTTCGTATGCCGCACGATCGAGACCGATTTCAGGCAGCCATTCGGAGCGATCCAACAATTTACGGTATTCCATCGCGGTTGCGGCAGTCAGCCATCCGCAATTGCGGCCCATGACTTCATGAACGATCAGCATGCGCGGATTAGCGTTATACTCGGCCACGACATTCTGAAAGTAATGTGCTCCTTGCTCTGCCGCAGTCCATGCGCCCAAGGATTGTTTAATCGGGAAAACATCGTTGTCGATCGTTTTCGGCAAACCGATGACCGTTAATCCGTAATCGTTTTTCGCCAAGAAGGCCGCCAAATCAGCTGCTGCAGTATTGGTATCGTCGCCGCCGATCGTATGCAGGACATCGACGCCGTCTCTGACTAATTGATCGGCCGCTACTTTTTGAGGATCCTGACCTTCTTGAACCAAACCCCGCTTGATGCAGTCTTTGACGTTGGTCAGTTTGACTCGGCTGTTGCCGATCGGCGAACCGCCGAACTTATGCAGCAACGCGGCGTTTTCGCGGATTTTCGGGGTCACGGCGTACGAATCGCCGAGTAATAGACCTTTGTAACCGCTACGGTAGCAGATGATCTCGATCGAAGGGTCGATTTCGGTGTAACGCTCGATGAGACTGCCGATGGCTGAACTAAGGCAAGGCGCTAAACCGCCTGCAGTGAGAATTGCGACTTTTTTTGGTTTGTTCATGGTATTTAAGCTTTGTGGTTATAAAATTTATGGTTATAAAAATTGTTAAGGATTTGGTCGTAAATAACTTCCTTATTTTACGGAGGGTTCCAGAACGTTATTTATCACGAAATCCTAAGCAGTGTAAAAGCGGAAATCACTTCCTCCGCTTTATTAAACCCGGCTCATGCCGTTCGGCAATTTCAACGACGCTGCGCTTAAGATAGTGCCCGAATCGGTTGACGATGAATTTTAGCATAATCGGAACAATTCGCTGCCGTCGTTTTATAACTCTGACATCCAAATTACCACGATAAAAGCGACTAAAAATAACTTCCTTAAATGGTGCTCACGCCTTGCGTACATGCCACACAAGTTTATCGTTCCCATGCTCTACGCTCGTCGTTAAACATAAGTCATGTATTATCCTTATGCAATCTTAGCCAATGAGTCCTCGATACCATTTATTGCAACTTGACACTCTCGTCCTTCCCTCACCTAACGCTAGGTGAGGGACGATCAGGGGATCGCTCCCACAGGATATCCGCACCCTTGTGGGAGCGCCGCCTTCGTCGCGATTTCGAAGCCGGGTGCGATAGGTAACAATAAATGGTATCGAGGTCGAATTAGCACGTAGCCCGTATGCAGCGTAGCGGAATACGGGCTACGCTGTTTAGACTCGCCGAAGACGGGCTATGCGCCGATTTTTAAGACAGGCAACCTAATTTCAGCGAAAATATAGACCATTTATTGATTCCATTTATACCTTCCGCACTTCAAATTTCGGCGGACGCTAAAAGAGGTGCCGGCATGGATGCAGGCATAGAGCTTACATGGACGTATTCACGGCGTCCTTTGACGGCCCCCCGGCGCCGAGTTTTGATCTGCGATAAGTATATTCACTCCCTTCCATCTTTCGGATTATCCGACCTTATGCGTAAATACCAGGGACAATTAGTTCACCAAAGCTTCGATGAAGAAGGCATCATCGAAATCGTCGAATCGGAAGGCGTCCGCGCCTTACATTTCGGCTCGTCTTCACGGCAAAGCAGCATGTTGCTGACCGATCCGGACCACTTGCATTCGCTGTATGCCCGCGCGATGATGGCTTGGCTATTGTTTAAAGACGACCCCGGAGAGGTATTGATGATAGGCTTAGGCGGCGGCTCTTTGGCAAAGTTTTTACTGCAACGTTTCGAAGACTGTAAAATAAAGGTCGTAGAATACCGGCGCGGCGTCGTCAAAATCGCGCGCAGTCATTTCGATTTACCGCTCGATTCGCGTCTGAAAATAAAAATCGGCGATGGCGGGCACTATATTCGCCAAAAGAGTCTAACGCCATCGGAAAGCTACGACTTATTGATGATCGATGCGTTCGATCATGAAGGCATGTCCGATTCGATCGGCGGCGAAGCGTGTTTCGACGGCTGCAAGACTTTGCTGAAGCCGGACGGCATGCTGATCATCAATTTATGGGGTACCGACAAAGCGCTGTTTCAGGATGTCGCATGGCACTTAGGCAGGGTTTTCGACTGGCGCCTATTGTTTCTACCGGTACGCGGGAGGGGCAATGTCATCGGCTTTGCTTTTAACGACCCCATGCCCCTGCCTACGCAAAAAGAACTTCGAGTCCGTACGCAACTTCTGGAAAACAAATACCACCTGGAATTCCCCGTTTTTATGCAAGATTTAAAACGTAACAACCGTACTTTATTCAACCGGATTATCAAACCATGATTACTCCCGCGATGCCTAGCGCGCCGAATCTTTTCGGCTACCGCAAATACTGGGCGCACCGTTTCGGAACGGCGCCCGAATTACCGATGACTCGTACCGAAATGGACGAACTCGGCTGGGATTCTTGCGACGTCATTCTGGTCACCGGCGACGCCTATATCGACCATCCGAGCTTTGGCATGGCGCTGATCGGCAGACTCCTCGAGGCACACGGTTTCCGAGTCGGCATTATTTCGCAGCCGGACTGGACTAGTGCTGAAGATTTCAAGCGCCTGGGCGCACCCAATCTTTTTTTCGGCGTGACCGGCGGCAACATGGATTCAATGGTCAATCGCTACACGTCGGACAAAAAGATCCGCTCTAACGATGCGTATACGGCGGGCGGCGAAGCCGGCAAACGTCCGGACCGCGCTGTCAATGTGTATTCGCACCGCTGCCGCGAAGCTTTTAAAAATGTACCGGTCGTCATCGGCGGGATCGAGGCGAGCCTGCGCCGCATCGCGCATTACGATTATTGGTCGGATAAAGTCAAAAAATCGGTCTTGCTCGACTCGAAAGCCGACCTGTTGGTCTACGGCAATGCCGAAAGGCAAGTCGTTGAAATCGCGCACCGACTGGCAGGCGGCGAAGCAATCGCCGATTTGCAATTCATCCGCGGCACCGCGCATTTCGTCAAAAAAATTCCCGAAGGCTGGCTCGAAAAAGATTCGACCGATGTCGATATTCCGGGCCATGTCGCGCCGCCCGCAAACCCTTATCAAGAAGAACCCGCATGCGATAACAAACCGTCCGGCAATGTGATTCGTTTCGAGCGGCGTATCGGCAACGACAAACGCGCGCAAACTGTCATTCGTCTGCCGGCTTACGAGGCCGCCAAGGACGATACGATTATTTACGCCCATGCCTCGCGCGTGATGCACGGCGAAACCAACCCGGGTAACGCACGCGCGTTGATTCAACAGCACGGCAACCGATTACTCTGGGTCAATCCGCCGCCGATCCCGCTCAGCACGCAGGAAATGGACGGTGTGTTCGACCTCCCCTATTCGCGCCTGCCGCATAAACGTTACGGCGACGCGAACATTCCGGCGTTCGAGATGATTCAACACTCGGTCAATATCATGCGAGGTTGCTTCGGCGGCTGTACATTCTGTTCGATCACCGAACACGAGGGGCGCATTATACAAAGCCGTTCCGAAGATTCGATCATCCGCGAGATCGAGGCGATCCGCGATACCTCCCCGAATTTCACCGGGCATATTTCCGACTTGGGCGGGCCGACCGCGAACATGTACCGATTGGCCTGCAAGGACCCGAAGATCGAAGCGGCCTGCCGCAAGCCGTCGTGCGTCTTTCCCGGCATTTGCGACAATCTGAATACCGATCATACGCCTCTGATCAAGTTGTACCGACGCGCCCGCGCACTGCCCGGCATCAAGAAAATCTTCATCGCATCGGGACTGCGCTACGATTTGGCCGTCGAATCGCCGGAATACGTCAAGGAATTGGTCACGCACCATGTCGGCGGTTATCTTAAAATCGCACCGGAACACACTGAACAAGGTCCGTTGTCGCTTATGATGAAACCGGGCATCGGCACTTACGATCGTTTCAAGCAAATGTTCGATAAATATTCGAAGGAAGCCGGCAAGGAGCAGTATCTGATTCCCTATTTCATCGCCGCGCATCCGGGCACGACCGACGAAGACATGCTCAATCTCGCACTCTGGCTCAAGCGCAACGGCTTTAGGGCTGACCAAGTTCAGGCATTCCTGCCGTCGCCGATGGCGATCGCGACCGCGATGTATCACTCCGGCAAGGACACGCTGCACAAGATCGGCCACAAGGCGCCGGATATTTCGATCCCGAGAAGCGTCAAGCAACGCCGTTTGCATAAGGCTTTTTTGCGCTATCACGATCCGAAAAACTGGCCGCTGCTGCGCGAGGCTTTAAAAAACATGGGACGCGCCGATTTGATCGGCAACGGTAAAAAGCATTTGGTACCGACGTTTCAGCCGAAAGGCACCGTCGACACCGCACCCGCTAAGACGCAGCGGTTTAAAACCAAACATACCGGCTTCGGAAATAAAAAACGTAAGCAACCGGGCCTGCGAGCCGCTAAGGAGCGATCATGAAATACGTTTAATAAAACAACTCCAAAGCCAGCATTAATGCGTCTTCCCGCCCTTCTTGCGCGGGGTAATAATCCTTGCGGATACCGATTTCGTTAAAGCCCATTTTTTCGTATAACGCAACGGCGCCAAGATTGGAAGGACGAACTTCCAAAAAGACGGTTTCGGTTTTATACCATCTGGCAACGTCGATCAGATGCGTTAACATTTTACGACCAATACCTTGTCCCTGCTCTTCCGGTGCGACTGAAATATTCAAAATATGCGCTTCGCCAACCGCGATAGAAACAATGCTATAGCCCAATATTCTATCGACATCTTCACAGACCCAACAACTGTAGCCGGCTTTGAAGCAATCTTTAAAAACGCCTTCGCTCCACGGAAAATTGTAATTAGTATTTTCTATCGTCAAGACGGCGCTTAAGTCCTTGCCGGTCATGCGCCGCATCCTTAGCAAGTCTTCCCTAGTTACCGAGTCCGGAAAGATTTTTGCGTAGAACTCACGATCGGCATCGTAGACGACAATATCTTTAAATCGTTGTAATAACTCCCGCATGCTCAACCTTTAATCTCGTCAAATGTAGCTATGGCCAATTGTAGATCCTGCCAGGCTTTGCGCTTTTCTAGCGGCGACCTTAACAAATAAGCCGGATGATATACCACAACCAGAGGAATGCCGTCCAATGAATGTACCGTACCTCTGAGTTGGCCGATGGTCTTGTCGGTTTTTAGCAAATTTTGTGCAGAAACGCGCCCGACCGCCAGAATAATTTTCGGCTTGAGCCAAGCGATTTGCCGATGTAAATAGTCGCTACACGCATCGACTTCGTCCGTTAACGGATCACGATTATTCGGCGGCCTGCATTTTAGAATATTGGTGATAAAAACATCATCGCGCTTTAAGCCGATGGCTCTTAGCATTTCGGTTAGCAATTGACCGGCCCTTCCGACAAACGGTTCACCTTGACGATCCTCGCTTTCTCCCGGCGCTTCGCCGATGACCATCCACCCAGAGCTTGCCGAACCGCTGCCGAACACCGTTTGCGTCCGGCTTTCGCATAATGAGCATTGTCGGCATGCCGCCACTTCATTCTGCAAATCCGTCCAGGTTGTTTTGGAATCGGACAATTTCGGCTGCGCTTCGACTTCAGGAACAAGAGGGGGGTCAGGCACAACCGGTGTCGCTGTTTTTTGAATATCACCGAGTAGAGTGGATACGGCCGTTTGCGGCGCCGCCAAATCACTTACCTCGGAGTTTATTCGATCATCCGCCGGCGCTTGACGGGAAACCCAAACATCGATCCCGATCGCTTTTAAGTAATGAAGTCGAGTCTCAGTATCCAACATCGTTAGGAGTGTGCTCAGCGCACTTTGAAAGTGCGCGAGCGGATAGAAAAGGAAGCTTAAACATCGCCTTTTTGCGGATGCCGGCGCCGGTTAGGCGCATGCAATTTATTGACAGCATTGATATAGGCTTTCGCTGAAGCGATAACGATGTCGGTATCGGCGCCCAAGCCATTGACGATGCGCCCTGCCTTGTCGAGACGAATCGTGACTTCACCTTGCGAATCGGTGCCGTTGGTAATATTGTTGACCGAATACAATTCCAAAATGGCGTGCGTATTGACCAGACTTTCAATCGCCTTGAGACTGGCATCGACCGCACCGCTCCCGGAAGAACTGCCGGTCATTTCTTGATTATCGATGCGTAAAGTAACCCGCGCCGTCGGCACTTCTCCGGTTTCGGAGCAAACGCTCAACGCAATCAATTTGATGTATTCATCCTCGGCGCTAATGCTAACTTCGGAAATCAAGGCTTGCAAATCTTCATCGAAGATCTCGTGTTTTTTGTCGGCCAGTTGTTTAAAACGGAAAAACGCTTCGTTCAATTCTTCTTCCGAGGTGAACTCGAAACCGAGTTCTGTCATACGAGTTTTGAAGGCATTACGGCCGGAATGTTTACCCAACACCATCCGGTTTGCGGCCCAGCCGACATCCTCGGCGCGCATGATTTCATAAGTCTCGCGGCTTTTCAGCACGCCATCCTGATGAATGCCGGATTCATGCGCGAAGGCATTCGCGCCGACGATCGCTTTGTTCGGTTGCACCGGAAAACCGGTGATCGTCGAGATTAAACGCGAACAAGTCATGATTTCTGTCGTATCGAGCGTCGTGTCGCACGGAAAAACATCTTGGCGCGTTCTTACCGCCATCACGACCTCTTCCAATGCGGCATTGCCGGCACGTTCGCCGAGCCCGTTGATCGTGCATTCTACCTGGCGTGCGCCGTTCATCACCGCCGCTAAAGAATTGGCAACCGCCAAACCTAAATCGTTGTGACAATGCACCGAGAAAATCGCTTTATCGGAATTCGGTATTCGTTGAATCAAGTTACCGATTGTCGCTCCGAATTGATGCGGAACACTGTATCCGACCGTATCGGGGATGTTCAGCGTAGTCGCACCGGCATCGATGACCGCCTCCAATATCCGGCACAAAAAATCTTCTTCGGAGCGCCCCGCATCCTCGGGCGAAAACTCGACGTTATCGGTATATTGCAGCGCGCGTTTAACCGCTTTAACGGCCAACTCGATCACTTGTTCCGGCTGCATCTGCAATTTCATTTGCATATGAATCGGCGAGGTTGCGATAAAGGTATGGATGCGCGAGCTTTCTGCGGCTTTCAGAGCCATGCCCGCTTTATCGATATCTTTTTCCAATGCCCGCGCCAAACCGCAAACGGTGCTGTTTTTGACTGCTTTCGCAACCGCTTCTACCGCTTCGAAATCGCCCGGACTCGCGGCAGGAAACCCTGCTTCGATCACATCGACTTTCATTCTTTCCAGCGCTTTTGCAATTCGGACTTTTTCATCGCGCGTCATCGACGCCCCCGGACTCTGCTCACCATCGCGCAAAGTCGTATCAAAAATAATTAATTTGTCTTTCATGAGAACTCCGTTCATCAAGAAATTTGATGTTAAGAAAACTGATTAGTAAGGATTGTATATTACGGGGGGGAAAATAAAGTATGTGCCCGCTAGGGCAGCAGCAGAAAAAGAAAAGTCGGTTTGAACGGCGCCGGAAAAACAGCACCGAAAACGGTGCTTATCGAATCGCTGGCGGTAATGTAGAAGTGAGATTTCATGGCTTGGACTATACGCGATTGTGTTTTTTGCCTCAAGAAATTTGTTAAGGATTTGATCACAAATAACTTCCCTATTATTGGAGGGTTCGGTAACCCGATTGGCAAGTGTCGGCGACAGGGCAGATTTTTGCTCCTGCAAAATCTGCATTCATGCCATCCATGGCAATCAGATTCCGCCGTCAAGCCTACAAGGACGTATTCACCCAGCACCTAAATTCCACAGCCCATTGGCTATGGTAAACTGTCTTGGATAATTTAGGAGCGGGGTTCACGGCGTCCTGCCAGGCGGGTTACCGAACCCTCGACAAAGCTCATAACTCCAGGTAGTTATTTTTCGCGAAATTCTAAGTCTTTCTATGAAGTCTGCGGCGACGCATGACCAAGGTAAAAACCGGGCCGGAAATCGCATACCCTAAAGACAACAAAAACAACATGGTTTGCGGCTGCGCCATTACAAACGCGACACCCAACATCAAGGCAATCGCGACGACGAATGGCACCTTACCCTTCCAATCTATCCCTTTGAAACTGAAATAACGAAAATTACTAACCATTAGCAAGCCGGTTGCGATCGTCAAAATTAAGGCCGCATATTTTAGCGTATCGATATCATAATCGTATTCGATCGAAATCCAGATAAAGCCGGCCAATATCGCGGCGGCGGCGGGACTCGGCAAACCTTGGAAATAGCGTTTGTCGTCGGTTTCGACTTGCGCATTGAAACGTGCCAATCTCAATGCGCCGCCGGCCATGTGCACGAATGCCGCAAACAGGCCTAGCTTACCCAAGCTGGAAAACGCCCAGAGGTACATGACCAAGGCCGGAGCCGCGCCGAACGAGATCATATCGGATAAGCTATCGTATTCGACACCGAATTTGCTTTGGGTATTTGTCAAACGCGCTACGCGCCCGTCGAGCCCGTCCAAAATCATGGCGGCAAAAATCGCCACGGCTGCGGTTTCGTATCGCCCGCCCATTGCCGATGTAATCGCGTAAAAACCGGCAAACAACGCACCTGTCGTAAACAAATTGGGTAATAAATAAATACCGCGGCGGCGGGGCGTGGAAGATTTTTCAGGCGTCATAATTTTTCATCTACTGTTGCAACATTTGCAATAAAACAATGCCGCAGATTATACAATGAGCCGAAAAAGTACTCATGAATTAATAGCGACTTGGAAATCGGATTCGGAGACGAATCATCTGTGCCACGCAATGGCTAAACTCATACGTGGGTGCACATCTCGTTTAAAGCCAAAGTCATTAAGGGATGGACATGAAATTAAGTACGCTACCAGACAAAAGAGCGCGTCAGTTACACGAAAAAGTGGCCCCGCGAATCTAAAAATGCGAGAGCGGCAAAAAAGCCGCTCTCGCATGACCCGGAGACGCTATCCGATTAGTTTTTCGACTTATCGACGATTTTGTTGGCACTAATCCATGGCATCATGCTGCGAAGTTTTTCACCGACGATTTCGATCGGATGCTCTGCATTTAGACGACGCCTTGCCGTCATTTCAGGATAACCTGTCATGCCTTCCATGATGAATCTTTTCGCGTATTCGCCTTTTTGAATGTTTTCCAACGCCTCGCGCATGGCGTAACGGCTTTCTTCGTTGATGACTTTAGGGCCGGTCACGTACTCGCCGTATTCGGCGTTGTTAGAAATCGAATAGTTCATGTTCGCGATACCGCCTTCGTACATCAGATCGACGATCAATTTCAATTCGTGCAAACACTCGAAATAAGCCATTTCCGGTTCGTAGCCGGCTTCGACCAGTGTCTCGAACCCGGCTTTGACCAACTCAACCGCACCACCGCACAATACGGCTTGCTCGCCGAACAAATCGGTTTCGGTTTCATCACGGAACGTGGTTTCGATGATACCGGAACGACCGCCGCCGATAGCCGAAGCGTAAGACAAACAAATACTCTTTGCGGTACCGGAGGCATCCTGTTGAATCGCGATTAAATCGGGAATACCGCCGCCGCGCACGAATTCGGAGCGTACGGTATGACCGGGCGCTTTCGGAGCGATCATGATCACGTCGAGATCGGCACGAGGCACGATTTGGTTATACAGAATAGAAAAGCCATGCGCAAAAGCCAAAGCCGCGCCTTGTTTCAGATTCGGCTCGATCTCGGCTTTGTACAATTGCGCTTGGAATTCGTCCGGCGTCAAAATCATTACGATATCGGCGCTCGCTACAGCTTCGGGAACCGAGTTAACCGTCAAGCCGGAAGCTTCGGCCTTGGCTACCGATGGAGAACCGGCGCGCAGACCGACAACGACATCGACGCCAGAGTCTTTTAAATTGTTGGCATGAGCATGGCCTTGAGAACCGTAGCCGATGATCGCTACTTTTTTGTTTTTTATAATCGAAAGATCCGCGTCTTTATCGTAATAAACTTGCATGTGTTTTCTCGTTTTGTTTTATGAATAATATTGCTTTGAAGCGGCTTGATCACAAGTCGGGCGCTTTAAATTTAGAGATGAAGCCCTTTTTCGCCCCGGCATATTCCGGTAGCGCCCGATCGGACCACTTCGATGATACTCGTTTCATCGATCGCCTTGATGAAGGCATCCAATTTATCCGATGTTCCGGTCATTTCGATCACGAAAGTCATCGGTGTCACATCGATTATTCGACCGCGAAAAATATCGGCGATACGTTTGATTTCGCCGCGCGTAGCTTCGCTGGTTTTGACCTTAACCATCATCAATTCGCGTTCGATATGTGCCGATTCAGCTAAATCGATTAGCTTTACGACATCGACTAACTTGTTAAGCTGCTTGGTGATTTGCTCGATAATATCATCATTGCCGCGTGTGACCAGGGTCATGCGTGACAGACTCGGATCCTCGGTCGGTGCGACGGTCAACGATTCGATGTTGTAACCGCGCGCCGAAAAAAGTCCGGCGACTCTCGATAATGCACCGGCTTCATTTTCAATCAGAATAGAAATAATATGCCTCATTATGCCAACTCCCTGTCCGTCGGTGTACCTGGGGCAACTCGCAATTTCATGTCATGATGGCCCTTACCGGACTCTATCATTGGATACACGTTTTCAGTACGATCGGTAATGATGTCCATGAATACAGTTCTATCTTTCATCGCGAACGCCTCTTCAAGAGCGGAACGCAAATCGGCCTTGTTTTCGACCAACATGCCGACATGACCGTAAGCCTCTGCCAGTTTGACGAAGTCGGGCAAGGTATCCATGTAAGAATGCGAATAACGGCTTTCGTAAGAAAACTCCTGCCATTGCCGCACCATACCCATGTAACGGTTATTCAGATTAATGATCTTAACCGGCGTTTTGTACTGCAACGCGGTCGACAGCTCTTGTATGCACATTTGAATACTGGCTTCACCGGTCACGCAAGCGACATCCGCTTCCGGAAACGCCAATTTAACGCCGATCGCAGCCGGCAAACCGAAGCCCATCGTACCCAATCCGCCCGAATTGATCCAGCGACGAGGCTTGTCGAAATGGTAGTACTGAGCGGCATACATTTGATGCTGACCGACATCCGAAGTAATGTAGGCATCGCCCTTCGTGACCTCATAAAGCTGTTCGATGACATACTGCGGCTTGATCAACGGACTCTCACGGTCGTATTCCAGACACTGAACTGAACGCCATTTGTCGATTTGCTCCCACCATGCCGTCAAGGCTTTTTTGGACGGCTGCTTTTTGCTCTCTTTGATCTGCTCGATCATTTGCGTCAAAACGGGCTTGACTTGGCCGACGATCGGAATATCGACTTTGACGGTTTTCGATATCGATGCCGGATCGACATCGATATGAATGATTTTGGCGTAAGGGCAAAATTCGGCCAGTTTGCCGGTTACTCGGTCATCGAAGCGTGCACCAACCGCGAGAATCACATCGCTCTCGTGCATACCCATATTAGCTTCATAGGTACCATGCATACCCAACATGCCAATGAATTGCTTATCGGTGGCAGGATACGCGCCTAAGCCCATCAGCGTATTGGTAATCGGATAACCGAGCGCTCGAGTCAATTCGATCAATTCCCGACTTGCTTCTCCGAGGATCACTCCGCCCCCCGAATAAATCATCGGACGTTGGGCAGATAAGAGCAATTCGACGGCCTTCTTGATCTGACCTTTATGTCCTTCGACAGCCGGGTTGTAAGAGCGCATAGTTACTTTGCGCGGATACTTGTAGGGCACTTTGATAGTCGGATCGGTAATATCCTTGGGCACATCGACGACAACAGGACCGGGACGTCCGGTCGATGCGACATAAAATGCTTTTTTAATGGTTTCGGCTAACTTAGTGACGTCTTTGACCAAAAAATTGTGCTTGACGCACGGACGACTAATTCCCACCATGTCGACTTCTTGAAAGGCATCGCTACCGATAACCGGCGACGGCACCTGCCCCGAGATTACCACCATTGGGATCGAGTCCATATAAGCGGTTGCAATACCGGTTACCGCGTTTGTAGCCCCGGGCCCGGAAGTCACCAAAACGACTCCCGTTTTTCCGGTCGCGCGCGCATAGGCATCCGCGGCATGAGTGGCGCCTTGTTCATGGCGCACCAAAATATGCTTAACGTCGTCTTGTTGGAAAATAGCGTCGTAGATATGCAGCACCGCTCCGCCAGGATAACCGAATATATACTCCACTCCTTCGTCTTTGAGACTTTGAACTAAAATTTGTGCGCCGTTTAGCTCCACACTATTACCCTCTGCATTGACTATCAGGTGATCAATAAAACCCATCCATGACTGAATTGCTTGGTTTTATTTTAAAAAAAGGTTAGATAAACTACTGGTTTTGCCCCCGTTCGTCAAGACCAATCAAGACTTTGATGACATGACCAATACTTCTGAACACGGTAAAATCGCAGGGCCATGACAAGAGCCAACTCAGATAAAAACAAAACACCGAATTCAACCATTCATAGCGAAGCACATCCTGGAGCTATTTTCAAAAATATTTGACGATCGATCAGGCATTACCCAAAATTGTCACTTCAAACTCTATTCCGAATCTAAACCAAACACCTATGACCGCCGCCGAAAAACTACGCCGCTTACTCGACCACCCTGAAATCATAGTGATGCCGGGCTGTCATGACGCATTGTCTGCGAAACTATGCGAAAGAGCCGGTTTCAGCACGGCCTTTATGAGCGGTTTTGCGGTTTCGGCCGACCGCCTCGGCCTGCCCGATACAGGCTTGATTTCTTATGCCGAATTGCTCGATCAAGGGCGTAATATTTGCAGTGCCGTGTCAATTCCTATCTGGGGCGACAGCGATACCGGTTTCGGGAACGCGCTCAACATCAAGAGAACAGTACAAGGTTATGCTCAAGCCGGTTTTGCCTGCATCATGCTGGAAGATCAAATCGCTCCCAAACGCTGCGGACATACCCGAGGCAAATCGGTTGTCGGACGCGACGAAGCTGCAATGCGGATACAAGCGGCCGTCGACGCCCGCAACGAAGGTGCCGACATACTGATCATGGCCCGAACCGACGCCCGTGCCACCCACGACCTAGACGAAGCGATCCGGCGCGCAAATCTGTTTCACGAAATCGGTGCCGATATCAATTTTCTGGAAGCTCCGGAAAGCGAACAAGAAATGCGCCGCTATTGCGATGAAGTACCTGGACACAAAGTTGCTAATTTGATCGAAAACGGAAAAACACCGCTATTACCCCACCAGCAACTCGAAGCGATGGGCTATAAAATTGCCGTTTATCCATTGACGCTACTCAATGCCTCGATTGTCGCGATGCAAAACGCGCTGCATGGGCTCAAAACCGGCCAAAACACGCCAAAAACACTGAGTTTCAAGGAATTAACCGAAATCGTCGGATTCGAAGACTACTATCGGGAAGAAAAACGTTATCGTTTTTAGTCCACCCAAAGCTCGACCTGATAACCTGAAAATTTTCGGACATTAATGACGCCGGCATCAAATAACAAATATTGACCTTTTATCCCTTCCAAAACCCCTCCGACCTCCGCTTGCTTATCGAAATTAAAGGATTTGACCTTAGCCGGATAACGATGAACCGGATAAGCGATATCTACCAAATCGGCATTCGGTAGATATTCGATCGCATTATCACCGAAGCGCGCGGTAATATCACTCAACTCTTCCCGACACAATGCCAAAAGCTCATCGCGCTTAGCGCATAAATCAGCCGGCGTTGTATTGTTCTTGAGCATTTGCTGCCAACTGGTTTTATCGCTGACATATCGACCAATTGCCACTTCGACCAACCCTGACACATAGCGCGAGGCCACTTTCATAATAGGCAATGCCTGTATAGCGCCTTGATCGATCCACCGTGTCGGAATTTGCGTTTGCCGTGTTATACCGACTTTGATACCGGAAGCATTGGCCAAATAAACATAATGCGGCTGAAAACAAAATGTTTCACCCCACTGCGGTTCGCGGCAGGTACCTTGATGATAGTGACATTTTTCCGGCTTTAAAATACACATATCGCATTGCGCGAGCGACACGAAACAAGGATAACAATAACCTTGGCTAAAACTTTTTTTGGTGTCCCTCCCGCAATGAACGCAAGCAATCTTACCGGTAAAGCGCATCGTTACCGAGCGCCCGACAAATTGATTCAGCTCTATGCCATCCTCGCCTAAAGCCAACCGATAACTAACCGACTCGCCTAATTCTGCTTGCATTTTCGTTAAAAAACCTAACACTAATTATTCCCCCGACCTACTCCCTTTTGATTGAAAAACCGTCTAAGAATAAAAAGGCATGGGATATGTCTATCGAGGACCGCCGTGAACCCGTCCATGGGGGCTTGACGGCAGCGTTCCCTGCTGCCGACATCCTCGCTAGCCACACCCCATACCTTCATAAAGGTAACCATTTTTTGAGTATAAAGGGAGTAGTATTTTCCAATAAACTAATAAGTCGCTTAAAATAGAGCTGATATGCTTCGTACGGAGCGGGTAAGTTAAACCGCGTCCTACTCAATCCGAAAACGCCGACATATCGTTTGTCGAAGAGCGCAAATAACCATCGGTGTTGTGTTCAACCCATCGTTCGCCGCCATTTTGCAGTCGCTCTTTTTTCCAGAACGGTGCTATATTTTTCAGCGCCTCCATGATCTGACGACCCGCGTCGAAAGCATCACCTCGATGCGAAGCCCAAACCGCAACCAATACAATCGGTTCATTCGGTTTGATTTCGCCGACCCGATGCACGACCAAGGCATCCAGCAAATGCCAATCGCGCGCCGCTTGTTTCACGATACCTTCCAACTGCTTTTCGGTCATGCCCGGATAGTGCTCTAAAATCATACCGGTTACCGAATCACCATCGTTAAAATCCCGCATCGTCCCGACGAACACATTAGTCGCACCAAACTTACCAGCCCAATGTTTCGCCGAATTTTGGTACACTAGGACCTCATGCCATGGATCAAATAAATCGGCACTAATTTTGATCATATCGTCTCAGCCCCCCGTAACCGGCGGAAAAAAAGCCACTTCATCGCCGTTTTGAACCGAATGCTCAATATCGACATATTCCATGTTTATCGCAGCCAATATATTGTCCGGCATCAACCGGTTAGCATTGGCCATCGCCCAAATTTCCGCCACCGTCACTATACCGTTCACATCAACCAGATCTTCGGAGCGACCGATACTGTCCTTTAAACTGGCAAAATAACGAACTTTAACTGACATAATCATTCACGCTAGACTAAAAAGATAAGATATACCCATCGAACTTCAAATTTCGGCAGCGCCTGAGGAGGCGCCAAGGTGCCGAAATTTGACTAGCAAAGTATAATAAAGGCACATAGCCATTTAACCATCCCATTTATACTCTATGACCCAATTGACCCATTTTAACCAATCCGGCGAAGCCCACATGGTCGATGTCGGCAATAAGGATATCACCGAAAGAGTCGCCATCGCCGAAGGCTATATTGAAATGAACCCGGCGACACTGGCACTCATCGAGCAAGGGACGCATAAAAAAGGCGATGTACTGGGTATTGCCAGGATCGCGGGCATCATGGCCAGTAAAAAAACAGCCGACCTTGTACCATTATGCCATCCATTGCCAATTTCGCATGTCGAAATCAACCTTGAAACCGAAAATAATACAAATCGTGTATATTGCCGCACCACTGTTAAAACCCGAGGACAAACCGGGGTCGAAATGGAAGCATTGACCGCTACACAGGTCTCGTTACTGACTGTGTACGACATGTGCAAAGCGGTGGACCGGGGTATGACTATTCAGGGCGTACGCTTGCTCAAAAAATCCGGCGGCAAGTCGGGCGATTGGCAGCGCCCTTGATAATTCAGCTTAGGATTTCGCGATAAATAACTGCCTGGAACTATCAACTTTGTTGAGGGTTCGGTGGCTCGCTTGACAAGACACCGTGAACCCAGCACCTAAATTATCAAAGACAGTTTACCATAGCCAATGGGCTGTGGAATTTAGGTGCTGGGTGAATACGTCCGTGTAGGCTTGACGGCGGAATCCGATTGCCATGGATGGCATGCATGCGGATTTTGCAGGAGCAAAAATCTGCCCTGCCGCCGACACCTATCAATCGAGCCACTGAACCCTCCATAAAATAGGGAAGTTATTTATGACCAAATCCTTACTGCTACAGTAGCCACCTCATTTTTAAATGACTTATTTTAGTGAAGCATTAGTCGCCGCGTTCCGACTCATTATACAATTCGACCACGACATCTTTTTTATCGTTTGGACTTCGCTAAAAATTGCCTTTGTCGCCACGAGCTCTGCAGGAATCGGCGCAATCATATTGGGTATATTGGCGACAGTCAGCGATTTTCAAGGGAAACGCATTCTACAGCACCTGCTAAACACCTTATCGGCAATGCCTACCGTTATGATAGGTTTAATATTGTACGGACTGCTGAATCGCCGCGGACCATTCGGCGAATTCGACCTGCTTTATACACAAACAGCCGTAATTATAGGCGAAGCTTGCTTGATTTTTCCGATCATCATGAACATGACCATGGTTGGCGTTCAATCGGCCGATCGACGTTTAGTGAATACATTAAAAATGCTCGGTGCCGGCCCCTTCGATCAAATATTCCCGATTATCAGCGAGCTTCGTTTTATTTTATTGACCGCCATCATCACCGGCTTTGGCCGAGCCATTGGCGAGGTTGGCGCCGCGATGATGCTCGGAGGAAATATTCAAGGCGCTACCCGCACAATCACGACAGCAATCGCATTAGAAACCGGCAAAGGGGATTTCGAAATGGGATTGGCTCTTGGAATTCTGCTGCTGTCGATTGCTTTTTTCATTAATCTTGCCTTGCAAATACTGCCTGCCAAACCCGGCACATAAAAAGGCCCCAACCACTTAACTGCGACTGGGGCCCTTTACCGTCAATAAATTTCGCTTGTCAAATTCGGTGCCGGGACGCTCATCAAAGGACGCCGTGAACCCAGCGCCTCCATACAACAAGCCGATGTAAAAATCCAATCCTCGAAAGAATAGATACTGCCACTATTACGCCGTGTAATTTGCCGACGCAAAATCCCAATTGACTAGTGCCCAAAACGCTTCCAAGTAAGCAGGACGTGCATTTCGGTAATCAATGTAGTAAGCATGCTCCCATACATCGCAAGTCAATAAAGGCGTCTGACCTTCGGTCAATGGGCAGCCGGCATTACTGGTACTAACTAAGGCTAAAGAGCCGTCTTTATTTTTAACCAGCCATGCCCAACCCGATCCAAAAGTGGTAACCGCACACTTGTTAAAAGCCTCTTTAAATTCGTCGAACGAACCAAAGGTTCTATTGATCGCATTTGCCAGATCACCGGTTGGTTCGCCGCCGCCATTCGGACTCAAGCCATTCCAATAAAAGGTGTGATTCCAAATTTGCGCCGCATTATTGAAAATACCGCCGGACGACTTGACCACAATCTCCTCGAGAGGTAATCCATCAAATTCGGTACCGGGAACCAAATTATTGAGATTTGTTACATAGGTTTGATGATGCTTTCCATAATGAAACTCTAAGGTCTCCTCTGAAATATGAGGCGCCAATGCATCTTTTGCATAAGGTAATGCAGGAAGTTCGTAAGCCATTTATTTCTCCTAATTTTGAATAAAAAACAACCGGAATCAAGCCGGGTAGAAAAAACCAAGTTAATTACTAAAGATTTATACTTTATCACTCACAGCCGATTAAATAAAGCATGCGTGAACCGACGTGCCTATTTAAAGGGCATCCATTTCTTAAAATTCTGCATCGACTGATAAAAACACCTGCGCCCGCGAAGCCATATGCGGCCACTAGCCCAGCACAGAAATCTGACTAGCAAACGCCATGGTAACAAAATAGCTTTTTTATTGCATAAGTTCAAAGTGAACGTATTTTTTTTCCTTTACTGGCCAACCACAATAGAGGCAACACGCTATAATTAACGTATTTTCGTATCACTGCTGGCAATGTAATAATCTCTCGTAGCTTGTTAACTATGACAAACAACCACAGATAGTTTAGACATTTGACCATTAACCGGCTCGCCGACATCGAAACAGGACCGATATGTATTTCGGCGTAGCACCCGATAGCTCACGAAAATCAATAAACTGACTTCCACTAACATCCTTCCTATTATGGCAATTGAAATAGAACACAAATTTTTATTACTTAATGACGACTGGCGAAAATTGGTCACCAAGTCCACAAATTACAAACAAGGTTATTTAGCATCGGAAAAGAACACTTCAATTCGTGTAAGAATCAGTGACAATGAAGCTTGGCTCAACATTAAGAGCGCCACAATAGGTAATTTCCGCCATGAATACGAGTACGAAATTCCTTATCAAGACGCAGAGGAAATAATCAACAATCTCTGCAGAAAACCACTAATTGAAAAAACCCGTCACTTGATACCGATAGGCCCGCATATCTGGGAAATCGATGAGTTCGGTGGGAAAAACCAAGGACTCATCGTCGCGGAGATTGAATTGCAAGAAAGCGATCAAGCCTTCACTAAACCGGAATGGATAGGGCAAGAAGTCACTCATGATTTGCGTTATTACAACAACAACTTATCATTAAACCCATTTTCAAAATGGACTTAAATTAACTTTAAATCATAAATATCATTGTAATAGAGGTTTTTTTGCCCTATTATTTACGGCATGAAAAATTTTATTTTTGTTGTTTTTTTACTACTCCCATACCCAGGCTTCGCTAAGGAGCTTGACCGTATCGTTCACGCAATAGAAGCAAAATGGGCCTCAATTTACTTCTCCGCAGAAATTCGCGACAAAAAAAACGCCTATACCCGCCTACTGAATAAAACCACAAAACTCGCTAAGCAAACCCTCGCTAGCCCCGAATTAATGTTTTGGCAAGCCACCATCATTGCCTCTAGAGCTGAACACCAAAACCCCATCGAAGCCTTGGCCGCCATTCATAAGGCACAAGATCTACTCATAAAGACCATAAAAATAAAACCCGACACACTGGACGGATCCGCACTCATTACATTAGGCTCACTCTATCATCAAGCACCCGGTTGGCCTATTGCATTCGGAGACGATAAAAAAGCTGAGCAATACCTCAAAAAAGGACTACAAATCAACCCCCAGGGAATAGAAAGCAACTTTTACTATGGGCAATATCTCTTGAATAAAGATCAGCAGGAAAAAGCAATTAAATATTTCAAGACAGCATTAAACGGACCGGTACGCAAAGAACAAGAATTTGCCGATTCTTCGCTTAAAGAAAAAATAAAAAAAATAATGCTCAAAACAGCCATCGACGAACCGAAATCACGAAGAAAACAGATGGCATCTTTATAGGCTACTCCTTCTCTGATCTTTACCCATCGCAAATCAAAATTCGGCACCCCCGGGAGGTATCAAAAGACGCCGTGAACACATCCATGTAGGCTCTTTGCCGAACACCCCGGCGACTTCCTAAGACACTGCCGAAATTTGAAGTGTGAAAGGCTTATATTTACCCAGCACCTAAATTCCATAGCCCATGCTTAATTGTCTTGGATAATTTAGGACTGGTTTAGGACGCCCTCGACAGACATACCACACACCTTTAGATCGGCGAAACCGCTGAAACTGGGAATCGGTGGCATACATAATCTTTTTTAAAGCTATGTTCGCGTTAATAGTTGAAATTAATACGACACCAATATCGAAACTTGAACGCAGTAGGGCACGCTGTGCTTATCGCATAGCGCAGGAGACCCGCTCGCAGCTTAACGTACTCTCATATACTACGTCGCGCCGACATTAGGTACGCGTAGCGTACCCTACAACTCACTTTGAATTAGTAAGTGCTTCCGGCAGTCGTGGGCGTTTTCAACATTTACCGCGCGAACATAGCCTTTTTTAGGCTATGTTCGCGTTAATAGTTGATGCCCATTTGAACTCAAAGTCAGCAGAAACCAAAAGATATAGCTCTAAATAACTTGCTTTTTTCAATATCGAACGGATTGTTGACAGGAGGGTACGGTTGCTCGATTGAAAGGTGTCGGCGGCAGGGAAAGCCGCCGTCAAGCCTACATGGAGGTATTTACCCAGCACCTAAATTATCGATGCAATCAATCATGGCCAATAGGCTATGGAATTTAGGTGCTGGGTTTACGGCGTCCTGTCAAGCGAGTAATCGTACCCTCTTCCACGCTCAGTGCATTGGAAAGCAATCATTGACTATTTCCTAAATAGTTTATTTAGTAGGAAAGAGAACCGTTTCAACTGCTAACGCGAACATAGCCTTTTTTCAGCACAAGATGAGCGATATTTTGTAAAATGCAATTATAATCTCAAGAGATTCATTCAGAACTTGCTTTCTGATATGATTAGCCCATTTTAAATACGCAATTTTAATTAACATCAATTGGTAACCAATATGACCTTTGTAGTCACTGAGAACTGTATTAAATGTAAATATACCGACTGCGTTGACGTTTGTCCCGTCGACTGCTTCCATGAAGGCCCCAACTTTCTAGTTATCGACCCCGACGAATGTATTGATTGCACGCTCTGTGAACCCGAATGCCCAGCCGAAGCTATTTTTGCCGAAGACGAACTACCGGAAGGGCAAGAGATGTTTATCGAAATCAATGCCGATCTAGCAAAAAATTGGCCCGTAATCAGTGAAGTCAAGGCCCCCCTGCCTGAAGCCGACGAGTGGAACGGAAAACCGGATAAAACAAAACTATTGGAACAATGAACCACTTACAAGTCACCACTACCAAGGATTTGGATATAAATAATTTACCTATTTTTTATGTAGAGCTTGCAGGTTTGGTCGCCGATCAAAAGGTGTCGGCGGCCGAAAAAGCCGCCGACAAATGCTCAAACCGTGAATTACTGTATCAAAGAACACCGTGAACCCAGCACCAAAATTATTTAAGATATATACGCGCGCGGTCACATTTGCGGTTTTCTGACGTGCTATTTTGTTCGAAAGCAAGGGTGCGAAGTATAGCTAAACATAGCCAGTGGGTTATGGCATTTAGGTGCGGGGTAAATACATCCTTGTAGGCTCGATACTCCCTCACACCTAACGCTAGGTAAGAGACATAACACCCCAGCTCCTCTTTAACTACCGAAACTTGACGTGCGAGACGCTTATCAAAAACTCAAGACATAAAAAAAGCCGGTTTTAAACCGGCTTTTTTTATGTCTTGATATGTCAGGCAATTTTATTCAGCATTATCGCCAGCTATCGGACGATCAACCAACTCTACATAAGCCATAGGGGCAGAGTCGCCGGATCTAAAACCACATTTCATAATGCGTAAATATCCACCTTGACGATCTTTATAGCGAGGACCCAGTTCATTAAACAGTTTAGTCACTACAGAGCGGTCACGCAATTTAGCGAATGCCAACCTTCTCTTTGCAACCGAATCTTCTTTGGATAAAGTGATAATCGGTTCAGCGTAACTCCTTAACTCTTTAGCCTTAGGTAAAGTAGTTTTGATAAGTTCATGCTTAATTAACGAACCAACCATATTGCTGAATAGCGCCTTACGGTGACTGCTATTAATATTAAACTTTCTTCCTGACTTGCGATGTCTCATTGTGAATATGACCTAAAGTTATAATTTAAAAACTGTTTTGATTTTGATCAACCAGATTATCAGGAGGCCAATTTTCTAGGCGCATACCTAGCGATAATCCTTTTAAAGCCAGCACATCTTTTATTTCAGTGAGCGACTTTTTACCTAAATTGGGTGTCTTGAGCAACTCAACTTCAGTTCTTTGAATCAAGTCACCAATATAAAAAATATTTTCCGCTTTTAAACAGTTTGCCGATCTGACAGTTAATTCTAAATCATCAACAGGTCTCAACAAAACAGGATCGATATCCGGACCTTCTTGAGGCGCTTCCTTTTCATCGACAGGGGGCGCAACTTTCTCAAAATCAACAAAAACAGATAACTGATCATGTAAAATAGTTGCTGCTAGCTTTATAGTCTCTTCAGGATCAACCGTACCATTTGTTTCCAGCTCAACTATCAACTTATCAAGATTGGTTCTCTGCTCTACGCGAGTACTTTCAACTTGATAAGCTACTTTTATAATCGGGCTAAACGAGGCATCAACCTGTAAACTACCTATTATCGGATTATCAGATTGTAGTTTTCTCGCACTAACCGGCTCATATCCACGCCCCCTTCTGACGCGAATTTTCATATTAAACTGCTTATCCTGAGTTAAATTAGCAATAACTAAATCAGGATTAACAATCTCAACATCGTGGGGCAATTGTATATCTGCAGCACTTACGACACCAACACCGCTCTTGGATATAGACAATACAACATCATCCTTCGAGTGCAAAAGAACTGCTAACTGTTTTAAGTTCAAAATGATATCAATAACATCTTCTTGAACGCCCTCAATTGCGGTATATTCGTGCAGCACTCCTTCAATTTCTATATCTGTAACTGCGCAACCGGGAATCGAAGACAATAACACCCGTCTCAAAGCGTTGCCAAGCGAATGTCCGAATCCACGCTCAAGAGGCTCTATTACAATCCTTGAATGATTAGCGGATTTGCTTACCACCTCAACAAGACGAGGTTTTAATAAGCCGGAAATACTATTCTGCATTTATATCCCTTAGTTTAAGGTTTATTATTTCGAGTATAACTCAACAACAAGCTGTTCATTAATGTCGGAACCTAATTCAACGCGATCAGGTAAAGATTTAAAGGTACCAGCCATGTCCTTGCTATTAACATCAACCCAATTTGGGAATCCGTATTGCTCAGTGACAGTTAACGCATCGATAATTCTTTGCTGTTTTTTTGCTTTTTCCCTGACGCTGATCACGTCACCAGATTGAACCTGAAATGAAGGAATATTAACCAACGATTCGTTTACAAGAATCGATTTATGACTGACCAATTGACGAGCTTCTGCCCTGGTTGCCGCAAAACCCATTCGATAAACTACGTTGTCAAGTCTCGATTCGAGAAGGTTTAACAGATTCTCGCCTGTTGCACCTTTCTTCAAATCAGCTGTCTTGTAGTAATTTCTAAATTGTTTTTCAAGTACGCCGTAAATTCTTCTAATTCTTTGCTTAGCACGTAACTGCAATGCATAATCCGAACTTCTTGTACGCTTAGTGCCGTGCTGCCCAGGCCGCTGATCCAGCTTACATTTGCCTTCTAACGACTTGCCTCTACTTTTTAAAAAAAGGTCGGTCCCTTCTCTACGGCTTAATTTACACGTAGGGCCAAGATATCTTGCCATAACAAACTACTCCAGAACTTAAACGCGGCGTTTTTTAGGTGGACGACAACCGTTATGAGGGATTGGCGTCACATCAATGATATTGCTGATTTTGAAACCCAAGTTACTTAACGAACGTACGGCTGACTCTCTACCAGGCCCCGGACCTTTGATCATCACATCTAAATTTTTCATACCGTATTCTAACGCGACCGAACCAGCTCTTTCGGCGGCAACTTGAGCAGCAAAAGGAGTACTTTTTCTTGAACCCCTAAAACCGGAACCACCGGACGTCGCCCAAGAGAGCGCATTACCTTTTCTATCGGTAATTGTAACGATGGTATTATTAAAGGAGGCATGCACATGCGCAATACCATCCGCTATTTCTTTTTTTATGCGTTTACGCGCACGATTTGGACTTGCCATTTATGAACCTCTTATCGAAATATCTTTATTTTCTAATAGGCTTGCGAGGGCCCTTACGGGTTCTTGCGTTCGTCCGTGTTCTCTGCCCTCTTAAAGGCAGGCCTCGACGATGTCGGATACCACGATAACAACCAAGATCCATCAATCGCTTGATGTTCATTGAAACTTCACGTCGCAAATCACCTTCGACGGTCATTTTTGAAATAACGTCACGAACAGAATCAAGCTGCTCCTCCGTTAACTCTTTAATTTTTCTTGACGGTGCTATACCCACTTTCTCGCAAATCTGATTTGCTGTTTTGCGTCCAACACCATAAATCGCTGTCAATGCAATTTCTGCATGCTTATGATCTGGTACGTTAATCCCGGCAATACGTGCCATTTAGATACTCCCCTGAGCAATGACTCTAAAGTTAAGCGCCGAATAATAACATTTTATGATTTATGGCGCAATATATAATTATCCTTGACGTTGTTTGTGGCGCCCGTCATCACAGATCACCCTAACAACCCCATTTCTTTTTATGACTTTGCATTTTCTGCATATTTTTTTAACTGACGCACGAACTTTCACAATGCACTCCGTAATACTTAATTATTTTTTAAGATGCGCTTTTTTCATCAAGCCTTCGTATTGTTGTGACATCATGTGAGTCTGCATCTGAGAAATAAAATCCATCACGACAACAACGATAATCAACAACGAGGTTCCACCAAAATAAAATGGCACATTCCAGTAAACGATCAGAAACTCAGGCAATAAACAAACGCCTGTGATGTAAAAAGCACCAATCAATGTAAGACGCGTCATCACTTTATCTATATAGGCACTGGTTTGTTGCCCAGGCCTAATGCCAGGCAAGAACGCACCTGATTTTTTTAAATTATCCGCTGTTTCTTTTGAATTAAAAACCAAAGCGGTATAGAAAAAACAGAAAAAGATGATTGCCGCTGCATAAAACATGACGTAAACCGGCTGACCAGGCGACAACATAGTCGCAATATCCTTAAGCCAACCAAAGCCTTCGGCATTACCGAACCACCCCGCCACCGTAGCCGGAAACAAAATGATACTTGAGGCAAAAATGGGAGGAATAACGCCAGCCATGTTGAGCTTCAACGGAAGAAAGCTACTTTGCCCGGCATACATCCTTCTACCTTGCTGTCTTTTGGGATAATTGATAATGATCCTTCGTTGACCTCTTTCGACAAAGACAACCAAAGCGGTAACAGCAATTGTCAACAGGAAAAGCAAAATAATGAACGCACTGTTCATTTCACCGGTTCTTGCAAGCTCCAAAGTGCCACCGACAGCCGATGGCAGCCCTGAAACAATACCGGCAAAAATAATTAACGAAATACCGTTGCCTATTCCTCTTTCAGTGACTTGCTCGCCCAGCCACATCAAAAATATGGTCCCCGTTACGAGCGTTATCGTCGTAATGAGAACAAAACTCATGCCTGGCGCAATGACAACAGACAAACCACCAGCGGTTTGATTTTGCAACGCAATAGAAATACCTACAGCTTGAAATGTTGCCAGAACCACGGTTCCATAACGTGTATATTGAGATATCTTACGTCTTCCGGATTCGCCTTCTTTTTTCATCTGCTCCATCGTTGGAATAACCACAGTCATCAATTGCATGATGATTGAAGCAGAAATGTAAGGCATGATACCAAGAGCAAATAAGCTTAAACGCATTAATGCTCCACCCGAAAACATGTTAAACATATCGAGAATGGAACCACTTTGCTGTTCAAACATAAGGGCCAACGCTTTTGGGTCGATACCTGGAACAGGGATGTGAGCCCCTACTCGATAAACAAAAAATGCCCCCAGCACGAATAGCAATCTAGACCTTAACTCTGAATAGCCACCTGCTTTTTCAGCCATTTGTGCTCTTGTTGTATTCACTTATACCTCTACTTTGCCGCCAACCGCTTCGATAGATGCTTTTGCGCCTGCAGTCACTTTTATACCTTTCAACGTAACAGCTTTTGAAATTTCACCCGATTGGATGACTTTAGCGGTTTTAGTGAAAACAGGAACAACACCCGTTTCGATCAATACTTGCAAATCGATGGTTTCTGTCGGCAAATTAGCCAATTCACTCAATCGAACTTCTGCAGTTAAATGCTTGCATCTTGACGTAAAACCGACTTTCGGTAATCGTCTTTGAAGGGGCATTTGTCCACCTTCGAATCCAACCTTGTGAAATCCACCGCTCCTTGCTTTTTGGCCTTTATGACCTCTTCCACAGGTTTTTCCAAGGGTAGATCCTATACCGCGACCAACACGCTTGCCTTTTTTTCTTGATCCTTCAGCAGGACCTATTGTATTCAAGTACATTACAATTCCTCTACCCTTAGCATGTAGGAAACTTTATTAATCATCCCACGATTTTCAGGGGTATCGGAAACCGATACCGTATGATTAATACGACGCAAACCTAAGCCTTTTAGGCAAGCCTGATGACTTGCTAAACGACCGTGCTTACTTTTTGTCATTGTTAATTGTAATTTTTTATCTGACATAACAACTATCCAATTATCTGCTCAACCGACAGGCCGCGCTTGGCTGCGATGTCTTTTGGTTCATGCATTTCTGTTAACCCGGCAATCGTCGCTCTAACAACGTTAATCGGGTTGTTCGTTCCAATGCATTTGGCCAAAACGTTATGAACACCGACCACTTCGAATACCGCACGCATTGCTCCCCCGGCAATAATACCGGTACCTTCCGACGCTGGCTGCATATAGACTTTTGCCGCCCCTGTTGACGCCGTAACAGCGTACTGCAAAGTATCGCCTTTTAGAGCGACTTTACGCATGTTTTTTCTAGCCTGTTCTAACGACTTTTGGATTGCAACGGGAACTTCTCTGGCTTTGCTTACGCCATAACCCACACGACCTTCTCCGTCGCCAACGACTGTTAATGCGGCAAAGCCGAAAACTCGCCCGCCTTTAACAACTTTTGCAACGCGACGTACTGATACCAATTTTTCTTGTAAACCGTCTGTACTTGCTTGAGATGGTGCTGTAGCCATAATCAATCTCCTAAAATTTTAAACCGGCTTCACGCGCGGCATCAGCAAGCGCTTTGACACGCCCATGATATTTAAAACCTGAGCGGTCGAAAGCCACTTCAGTGATTCCAGCCGCAATGGCTTTTTGGGCTACAAACTTTCCAACTTCGGCAGCAGCCTCAACGTTTCCCGTATTCTTTACGACTGATTTGACCTCAGCCTGAACAGTTGAAGCACTTGCAAGTGTATGCGTTCCATCGGAACTAATAACCTGCGCATAAATGTGATGCGCGGTTTTATGTATGGTTAAACGGTTCGTGCCGGAATTTTTTATTTTACTGCGCAACTTAAGAGCGCGCTTTAAGCGTGATGCTTTCTTATCCATTACCTTACCTTACTTCTTCTTGGCTTCTTTTCTGACTACATTCTCATCTGCATATCTAACACCTTTGCCTTTATAAGGCTCCGGCGGACGATATGCCCTGATTTCTGCAGCGACCTGACCGACTTTTTGCTTATCAAAACCTCTGACAATAATTTCGGTTTGACTGGGGGTTTCTATCGTTATACCCGCCGGCACTTCATAATCAACCGGATGGGAAAAACCAAGAGATAAGCCCAAAGTATCACCTTTAGCTTGTGCTCTATAACCGACACCAACTAATGCCAATTTCTTTTCAAAACCTTGCGAAACGCCGACTATCATATTGTTAATAACGGCACGAGTGGTTCCGGCTTGCGAATTGGCAATTTTATCCGCCTTATCCCATTTAATTTCAACTTGGTTATTATCGATGGCCAAACTTACTTTTTCGTGTAACGAGGCTGATAATTGACCCTTATTACCTTTAACAGTAACTTCGTTGCCTTCCAGTTTGATATCAATTCCGCTTGGTAGAGCGACAGGTACTTTTGCAATTCTTGACATGACTTGGCCCCCTAATTAACAAACAGTACAAACAACTTCACCGCCATGCCCTATCGCACGTGCCGCTCTGTCAGTCATGACACCTTTCGATGTCGAAACGATAGCTATACCCAGACCGCCCAATACCTTTGGAAGTTCTTCCTTCGACTTATAAATTCTTAGTCCCGGTCTGCTAATTCTTTTTACTTTTTCAATGACTGGTCGGCCTTGATAGTATTTTAATACTATGGTCATTTCACTATGACTACCTTTTGTTGAAACGCTGTAGTCAGTAATGTAACCTTCATCTTTTAACACTTTCACGATAGCTACCTTCAATTTAGAAGAAGGCAGTTTTACGCTAATTTTTCCGGCAGATTGACCATTTCTAATTCTGGTCAACATATCTGCTATTGGGTCTGTCATACTCATTTCAATTCTCCAAACAGATCTTACCAACTCGCCTTAACCAAACCAGGCACATCACCACGCATGGTCGACTCTCTTAATTTATTTCGAGATAAACCGAATTTGCGATAATAGCCATGGGGACGACCGGTGATATTACACCGGTTGCGCAAACGAGAAGCGCTGGAATCCCTAGGTAGCTTTTGTAATTGAAAATGAGCAGCTTCTTTTTCTTCAAAAGTAGCGCCGGGATTGCGAATAATTTCTTTTAACTCTTTTCGCTTGGTTTCATATTTCTTTACTAATTTGTTACGCTTTACTTCACGCGCAATCATTGATTTTTTAGCCATTAGTCGATCGCCTTTTAGTTTTTGAATGGAAAGTTAAATAGCTTCAACAAAGCTAAACCTTCTTCGTTGGTTTTTGCTGTTGTCGTAATGGTAATATCCATTCCGCGAATAGCATCAATTTTGTCATAATCAATTTCAGGAAAAATGATCTGCTCTTTGACGCCCATCGAATAATTACCACGCCCATCAAAACTCTTAGGACTCATTCCCCTGAAATCCCTAATACGAGGAATGGAAATATTAATCAAGCGATCCAAAAATTCGTACATTCTATCACTACGCAAAGTGACTTTACAGCCAATAGGCATGTCATCACGTATTTTAAAACCGGCTATCGATTTTCTTGCCAAGGTAACAATCGCCTTTTGCCCAGCGATTTTTTCCATATCGCCGAGAGCGGATTGTAATATTTTCTTATCCGCAACCGCACCGCCAACCCCCATATTAAGCGTAATTTTGGTAATCCGGGGCGCTTGCATAATGGATTTATAGCCGAATTTTTTCATCAATTCCGGCAGGATCTTCTCTTTGTATTCAGTTTCTAGTCTAGCCATGTCTAAATAATCCTCTATTAGATATCAACAACTTCATTAGTTGATTTAAAAAACCTGACTTTTCTTCCATCTTCTAGAAACTTAAAGCCGATTCGATCCGCTTTTAGGGTTTGTGGATTGTAAATACCGATATTAGAAAGGTGGATAGGCATATCTTTATCAACGATACCACCGGCTACGCCGGCACGAGGGTTGCCTTTTTGGTGTTTTTTGACACGATTAATTCCCTCTACTATTATCTTGTTATCCTTAAATACCTTGGTTACCTTACCGCGCTTTCCTTTATCTCTACCGGTCAATACAATAACTTCGTCGCCTTGTTTTATTTTTTGCATGATTTAATCCTTTTTTATAAAACTTCAGGAGCCAGAGAAATAATTTTCATGAATTTATCTCCCCTTAATTCGCGAGTTACAGGACCAAATATGCGTGTACCGAGAGGTTGCAATTGGTTATTAAGAATGACAGCCGCATTTCCGTCGAAACGGATAACCGAACCATCAGGACGACGAACTCCTTTACGAGTTCTTACAACCAAGGCGTTGTAAACTTCGCCTTTTTTTACTCTACCACGCGGTATCGCGTCTTTAACACTGACTTTGATAATGTCGCCAATGCCAGCATAACGCCGATGTGAACCGCCTAGCACTTTGATACACATGACCTTTTTTGCACCGCTATTATCGGCAACGTCAAGGTTAGTTTGCATCTGAATCATGATTAATTCCCAATTGTCTCGATATTAAATTCTTTGTGCTTATTTATTGTTGCTTTCAACAACTTCAACTAGCCTGAAGGTTTTGTTTTTAGACATTGGCCTACAGGATGTTATAGACACAATATCACCTTCATTGCATTGATTTAGCTCATCATGAGCCATTAGCTTCGTCGAACGTTTTATATATTTGCCATAGACAGGATGTTTGACAAAGCGTTCGACCAAAACGGTAATGCTTTTATCCATTTTATTACTAATGACGCGACCGCTTAAGGTTCTTAACTTTTCTGTATTTTCGCTCATGACTTACGCTCTCCCCAATTCATTCATGACAGTATGGATACGGGCAATGTCACGCCTTACTTGCTTAACCTGAGAAGTTTTAGTCAACTGGCCTGTCCCTTTTTGCATCCTTAGATTGAATTGTTCGCGCGATAGCTCAAGCAGCATATCAGCTAATTCTTGTTTCGATTTTTGTCGTAATTCGGTGGCTTTCATCACATTATCGTCCGAGCTATGAATGTTGTCTTAATCGGCAGTTTGGCAGAGGCTAAAGCAAACGCTTCTCGCGCAAGCTCTTCCGGCACACCTTGGATTTCATACAGCATGGTACCCGGCTTAATCTGAGCAACCCAATATTCTACACTACCTTTTCCTTTTCCCATCCTAACTTCTAAAGGTTTTTTGGTAATGGGCTTGTCTGGGAAAACTCTGATCCAAATTTTACCACCCCGTTTTACATGTCGAGTGATTGCTCTACGTGCAGCTTCAATCTGACGGGCTGTTATCCTTCCTCTGGATGTGGCTTTTAAACCGAATTCACCGAAACTTACCGATGAGCCACGAACAGCTATACCGTTATTTCTATTTTTATGCTGCTTACGAAATTTTGTTCTTTTGGGTTGAAGCATGACTTTATCCGTTCAACTATTTTTTAGATTCTGTAACATCGGAAGCACCCTGTGCATCCATATCAAATACTTCACCTTTGAAAATCCAGACCTTGATGCCAATGATTCCATAAGTAGTATTTGCCTCAGCCGTACCATAATCAATGTCGGCTCTTAGTGTGTGCAAAGGGACACGGCCTTCTCTATACCATTCAGTACGGGCAATTTCAGCACCGTTCAAACGGCCGGCAACATTGATTTTGATCCCTTCCGCGCCCAAACGCATGGTATTGGTAACCGCGCGCTTCATAGCCCTACGGTACATGATTCTTTTTTCAAGCTGCTGGGCAATGCTTTCTGCTACCAAATAAGCATCTAATTCAGGCTTTCTGATTTCTTCGACATTCATCTGCACCGGAATGCCCATCATCGCCGATACTTCTTGTCTTAATTTATCGATGTCTTCCCCTTTTTTGCCAATCACAATCCCTGGTCTTGCCGTATGAACGGTGATGTGAGCATTACTTGCCGGACGATTAATCTGAATGCGACTAACCGAAGCGTGCGCAAGCTTTTTTTTGATAAAGTCTCTAACTTTAAGATCTTGATGCAGAAAAACCGGGTAATCCTGAGAGTTTGCGTACCATCTAGAAGTCCAGTCTTTAACAATTCCAAGGCGAATACCCGTTGGATGTACTTTTTGTCCCATTTCTACCTCTACTCGTATTCTGCTACTTTGATTGTTATGTGACAGGTTCTTTTCAATATTTTATTGGCTCGACCTTTCGCTCGTGGTTTAAAACGCTTCATGGTCGGGCCTTCGTTGACATAAACTGTCGTAACTTTCAATTCGTCGACATCGGCGCTTTCGTTATGCTCCGCATTGGCAATCGCCGATTCGAGAACCTTTTTAATGACTGCTGCCGCGTTTTTCGTACTAAATGACAAAATCGCCAGAGCTTTCTCGACAGGCAGACCGCGAATTTGATCACCTACCAACCTGGCTTTTTGTGCCGACATAGGTGCATTGCTTAATTTTGCTGATATTTCCATCCTACACCTTACCTTGACTTCTTATCGGCCACATGCCCTTTATAGGTTCGTGTCGGCGCAAATTCACCGAGCTTATGACCTATCATATTCTCAGAAACAAGAACAGGGACGTGTTGACGCCCATTGTGGACAGCAATAGTTAAACCCAACATATCGGGAATAATCATTGATCTTCTTGACCATGTTTTAATCGGTTTCCTATTATTGGCTTTTACCGCATCCTCTACTTTTTTCAGAAGATGATGATCTATAAAAGGACCTTTTTTAATTGATCGTGGCACGCTATTTCCTCTCTATTTCTGCTTACGGCGTCTGACAATCATGTTGTCTGTGCGTTTATTTTTACGTGTTTTATAACCTTTGGTCGGCATACCCCATGGCGAAACAGGATGTCTGCCTCCGGACGTACGCCCTTCACCGCCACCATGCGGATGATCCACTGGATTCATTGCCACACCGCGAACGGTTGGCCTTACCCCTCGCCAGCGCTTTGCACCGGCCTTACCAAGCGAAGTTAAGTTGTGCTCTGAATTAGAAACCTCACCAACCACGGCTTTACAATCCGCCATGATTTTACGCATTTCCCCTGATCTTAGCCGGATGGTTACGTAAGCACCTTCTCTAGCGACTAACTGGCACGAGGCTCCAGCGCTTCTCGCTAATTGAGCACCTTTACCGGGCTTTAATTCAACGCAATGAATAGTAGTACCCAATGGGATATTTCTAAGCGGCATGCAATTACCCGGCTTAACCGCGGTTGTTTCTGCGGATAAAATCTCTTGCCCTTGGGTTATGCCTTTAGGGGCGATAATATATCGACGCTCACCGTCTTTAAAGAGAATCAAAGCAATATTTGCGGTTCTGTTTGGATCGTATTCGATACGTTCAACAACAGCCGGAATATCTATTTTATTTCTTTTAAAATCAATGATCCGGTAGTGATGCTTATGACCCCCACCGACATGACGTGTGGTTATGCGCCCTTGATTATTACGTCCGCCATTTTTGCTGTTTTTATCAAGCAACTGTGCGAATGGCTTGCCTTTATGTAACTCATCGTTTTTGACACGTACAACAAACCTCGATCCAGCCGATGTAGGTTTTGATTTTACAATAGCCATGCTTTCTACCGTTTCCTATTGATCTTTTAAACTTTTAACTATTAAGCTGCCGAGAAATCTATATCGTGGCCTTCTTTGAGCTTGACATAGGCTTTTTTCCAATCGGAACGTTTGCCAAGGGTTTGACCAAATCTTTTTTTCTTACCTTTGACATTCAGTACCCGGACCGAATCGACTTTTACTTCGAACATAAGCTCGACGGCTTGCTTTATTTGATTTTTGGTCGCCTGCTTCTGAACGTTAAACACGAACTGTTTATTTGTTTCAGCAGCAATAGTACTTTTTTCTGATATCACAGGGGCCTTTAAGACACTTGCCAATTTACTTTTTATTAGCTCGTTCATGCCAATCTCTCCTCTATCATTTTTACCGCCGCAGGCGTCAAAATGACTTTTTCAGCCCCCACCAGCGATACCGGACTTAAATTATCCGCAGAACACACCTCTAAGTACGGAATATTTCTTGACGCCAATGCCAGGTTAAAATCGACTTCGTCGGATATAATCAATATCCGTTTACAATCCAACCCACTCAACTTTGAAATCATTTCTTTAGTTTTGGGTGTCGATGGAATGATTTCATTACTGACAACCAGGCGGTCTTGTCTTAGCAACTCGGACAAAATAGAGCGCAAACCCGAACGAAACATCTTCTTATTCAGTTTTTGCTCGAATGATCTTGGCCTTGCAGCAAAAGTCACACCACCTGTTCTCCAGAGTGGACTGCGCATTGTACCAGATCTTGCTCGACCCGTCCCTTTTTGCCGCCACGGTTTAATTCCACCGCCACTCACATCGGAACGGGTTTTCTGCGCTTTCGTCCCGGAACGCGCGCCAGCCAAGTATCTAGTCACCAGCTGATGAACTAATGTTTCATTAAAGGCCTGACCAAAAACCTCATCGCCAACCGCGACTGCTGCGGCAGATTCATTCTCGTTAATTGCAGGAATTTGTATACTCATGATTTATCCTTCTTATTCCGCATTTTCGCAGCCGGGGTAATCACAATATCGCTACCTTTCGCTCCAGGCACTGCCCCTTTAACCAAAATAAGATTTCGCTCGCTATCGACTGCATGAATAGTTAGGTTATCGATCGTCGTTTTGGCCGCCCCCATATGACCGGACATTTTTTTTCCTTTAAATACGCGGCCAGGCGTTTGACACATACCGTTAGAGCCGGGAGCCCTATGCGACAGCGAATTACCGTGCGTCGCATCTTGGGTTCTGAAGTTATGCCGTTTGACTGTACCCTGATAGCCTTTACCAATGCTTGTTCCGCGGACATCGATCACCTGTCCTTGAGCAAAAATACTTGCTTGTAATTCGGAACCGGCAGAGAGATCGTCGCCTTCACCGTCATCCAGCCTGAATTCCCACAGCCCTCGTCCTGCGGTTACATTCGCAGCCGCAAAATGACCTGCCATCGCTTTATTCACTCTGGATGATTTTTTTTCACCCGCAGTGACTTGTATCGCGCGATAGCCATCCTTTTCGATGCTTTTAACCTGAGTGACTCGGTTAGACTCTATCTGAAGAACCGTCACGGGCACTGACGACCCATCCTCGCAAAATACTCTGGTCATACCACATTTACGACCAATTAGACCTATTGACATCTGCCAATTCCCCTACATTTAATTCAACTTTATTTGAACGTCCACACCGGCTGCCAGATCTAATTTCATCAAGGCATCGACAGTTTTTTCGGTTGGCTCGACGATGTCAAGCAATCGTTTGTACGTTCTCAATTCATATTGATCGCGCGCGTCTTTATTGACATGCGGAGAGATCAAAATCGTAAACCGCTCTTTTTTGGTAGGCAGCGGAATAGGGCCTTTGACTTGCGCGCCTGTTCTTTTCGCTGTTTCTACGATTTCACCAGCGGATTGATCGATCAATTTATGATCAAAAGATTTCAGGCGTATTCTAATAGTTTGACTCGTCATATTGTTTACTCGATGATTGATGCAACAACGCCCGCGCCAACGGTACGACCACCTTCACGAACCGCGAAACGCAAACCTTCTTCCATCGCAATCGGAGCAATTAATTTTACTTCAACGTTGACGTTATCGCCCGGCATCACCATCTCTACGCCTTCCGGAAGATCGACCGCTCCAGTCACATCCGTTGTTCTGAAATAAAATTGTGGACGGTATCCGTTAAAGAACGGAGTATGACGTCCGCCTTCGTCTTTTGATAATACGTAGATTTCCGCCTTGAAATGGGTGTGCGGCTTTATGGTGCCTTTGTGCGCCAATACTTGTCCGCGCTCGACGTCGTCTCTTTTGGTGCCTCTCAACAAGACCCCTACGTTATCGCCTGCTTGGCCTTGATCCAGTAATTTGCGGAACATTTCCACGCCGGTACAGGTGGTGACCGTTGTCGGTCTGATACCGACAATCTCAACCTCTTGACCGACTTTTATGATGCCGCGCTCTACACGACCGGTAACCACGGTGCCGCGACCCGATATCGAGAACACGTCTTCAATCGGCATCAAGAATGGCTGATCGATCGCACGCTCAGGCTCCGGAATATAGGTATCTAACGCTTCAACCAACTTGATGATCGACGGCACGCCAATATCGCTGGTATCCCCTTCCAGGGCCTTTAATGCCGAACCGACGATTAACGGAGTATCGTCGCCCGGAAATTCGTACATGTCCAATAATTCTCTGACTTCCATTTCGACCAATTCAACTAACTCGGCATCATCCACCATATCGGCTTTATTTAAATAAACAACGATATAAGGAACACCTACCTGACGCGCTAGCAATATATGCTCACGGGTTTGCGGCATCGGACCGTCGGCCGCCGAACAGACCAGAATCGCTCCATCCATTTGCGCCGCACCGGTAATCATGTTTTTGACATAGTCAGCATGACCCGGACAATCCACATGCGCATAGTGACGTGCTTCTGATTCATATTCCACGTGAGCCGTTGCAATGGTAATACCACGCTCGCGCTCTTCGGGAGCGTTATCAATTTGATCGTAGGCCTTGTAGATGCCGCCACGCGCATCCGCCATGACTTTTGTCAATGCCGCGGTTAATGTGGTTTTACCATGATCGACGTGACCGATGGTCCCTACGTTTACGTGTGGTTTTTTACGTTCGAATTTTTCTTTGGACATGATTCAATACCTTTATTTTCTATTCAATTTATGAAACTTTTTTTATGATTGCTTCTGCAATATTTGCAGGTGCTTCAGCGTATTTTTCAAATTGCATACTGTATGTTGCTCGCCCCTGTGTTGCAGATCGCAAATCAGTCGCATAACCGAACATCTCCGCCAACGGAACTTCACAACTGATAGTTTTACCTGCAGGAGTGTCGTCCATACCCTGAATGATTCCACGGCGCCTGTTTATATCGCCCACAACATCACCCATGTAATCTTCCGGAGTCACGACTTCTACTTTCATTATTGGCTCCAGAAGGACCGGATCGGCTTTTTTTGCACCTTCCTTAAAGCACATTGACCCCGCGATCTTAAATGCCATCTCGCTCGAATCAACATCGTGGTACGATCCATCGAACAATGATACTTTTACATCCACTACTGGAAACCCTGCCAAAACTCCATTTTCCAATTGCTCCTGCACTCCTTTGTCAACTGCCGGTATGTATTCCCTTGGAACCACGCCACCAACAATTTCATTCACAAATTCATATCCGGAACCAGGTTCTTTCGGCTCGATTCGTAACCAGACATGTCCATATTGACCGCGCCCGCCGGATTGACGAATAAACTTACCTTCTTGTTCCACGCGTTTGCGAATTGTTTCTCTATAAGCGACTTGAGGAGCACCTACATTAGCATCGACATTGAACTCCCTTTTCATCCTGTCAACAATAATCTCCAGATGTAATTCGCCCATTCCGGAAATAATAATCTGTCCCGACTCTTGATCAGTATGTACACGAAACGATGGATCCTCTTGGGCAAGCTTCCCAAGAGCAACACCCATTTTTTCTTGATCTGCCTTGGTTTTAGGCTCTACGGCTACCGATATAACCGGCTCTGGAAAATCCATTCTCTCAAGCACAATGATCGATTTCATGTCACATAGCGTATCGCCGGTAGTGACATCCTTTAAACCAATTGCCGCTGCTATATCACCAGCATGTACTTCCTTGATTTCCTCCCGGGAATTGGCGTGCATTTGCACCAATCGCCCTATCCGCTCTTTCTTCTTTTTTACCGCGTTATAAACGGCATCACCAGACTTAAGAACGCCCGAATAAACCCTAATAAAGGTTAAAACCCCAACAAATGGATCGGTAGCAATTTTAAAGGCCAGCGCAGCAAAAGGCGCATCATTATCCGCAGGCCGCTCTTCTTCGGTCTCATCATCCTCAAGAACGCCCTTAATCGCCTTCACTTCTGTTGGTGAAGGTAAATACTCGATTACGGCATCCAACACCGCCTGAACACCCTTATTTTTAAAGGCTGATCCGCAAAATGCAGGAACTGCAAGATTATTTAACGTGAGCGTTCGAATTCCTTTTTTTATCTCTTCTTCAGAAAGCTCTATACCTTCCAGGTATTTTTCCATCAACTCATCCGATCCTTCCGCTGCCGATTCAATCATATGCTCACGCCATTCTTGACAGAGCGAAACCATATCAACTGGAATTTCCTTCGCCTCGAAGTTCATTCCCTTAGTCGCCTCATCCCAATAAATGGCTTTCATTTTAATCAGATCGACAACGCCTTCGAATGAATCATCCGCACCTATCGGCAATTGCATCGGTATCGGGTTACTACCCAAACGATCTTTTATTTGCTTAATCACTCTTAAAAAGTTGGCTCCCTGCCTATCCATTTTATTGATAAATGCAATTCTAGGCACATGATACTTATTGGCCTGCCTCCAAACTGTTTCCGATTGCGGCTCAACCCCACCAACAGCACAAAAAACACCACAAGCCCCGTCTAAAACCCTAAGTGACCGTTCAACTTCGATCGTAAAATCAACATGCCCCGGCGTATCAATAATATTTATTTGATGCTCTGGAAACTGCTTGCTCATCCCGCTCCAGAAACAGGTCGTAGCAGCCGATGTAATCGTTATGCCTCTTTCTTGTTCTTGAGCCATCCAATCCATGGTTGCCGCACCGTCATGCACTTCCCCAATTTTGTGTGAGACGCCTGTATAAAACAATACGCGCTCGGTAGTCGTTGTCTTACCTGCATCAATATGTGCCATGATGCCTATATTTCGATAACGACTAATGGGTGTTTTCCGTGCCACTGTGCAAGCCTTTAGTAACTAAAATTACCAGCGGTAATGAGAAAACGCCTTGTTAGCGTCTGCCATCCGATGAGTTTCTTCTCGTTTTTTAGCAGCCGCACCGCGGCTATCGAAGGCATCCAACAACTCACCGGCCAGCTTTGAAGGCATGGTTTTTTCGTTTCTTTTACGAGCCGCATCAATTAGCCATCGCATCGCCAAGGCTGCACGACGGGAAGGCCTGACTTCTACGGGAACCTGATAAGTCGCTCCACCCACACGCCTTGACTTTACTTCAACTCGCGGTTGTACATTTTCCAGCGCCCGAGTCAATACTTCTAATGGCTCGGAATGCCCTTTGCTCTCAATAACATCCAGCGCGCCATAGACAATCTTCTCGGCAACCGATTTCTTTCCACTAGTCATTATCATGTTCATGAACTTGGTTAGCATGGTGCTACCAAATCTAGGATCTGGAATGACGTCTCTTTTCGCCGCTACTCTTCTTCTTGACATTTAATTCACCAAACTTCGTTAGGCTTTAGGTCTTTTCGTTCCATACTTCGAACGACCGCACTTTCTGTTTTTGACGCCTGAAGTATCAAGACTTCCGCGAACGACGTGATATCGCACACCCGGCAAATCTTTTACCCTACCGCCACGAATCAACACAACGGAATGTTCTTGTAGGTTGTGGCCTTCACCACCAATGTAGCTACTCACCTCCGCACCGTTAGTTAGTCGTACGCGCGCGACCTTTCTTAATGCCGAATTCGGCTTCTTGGGAGTCGTGGTATAGACTCGAGTACATACTCCGCGACGCTGAGGACACGCTTCCAACGCTGGAACATTGCTTTTTTCTATTCTTTTAGCACGCGGCTTACGAACCAATTGGTTGATCGTGGCCATAAATTTGTTACTCCGATAATTCAGTTTACCCGCCAGTCAATAAAAATAACCGCCGTACATTTTTATGCACAGCGGCCATATAATGCTTATCCTGACAAATAGCGTTAGCTCATTTGAGCAGAGCATCTTAACGCTAATTTTTTACCAGGTCAAGCCGATTTAAATTATTCAGTGTTTAAGGCTTGCTTTAACGCCTCTTCCACATCACCCGCATCGACCGATGAAATATTATCACCTTCGGATGGAACCTCCATTTCTTTGTTGCGTCGTTTTCTTCTTTGGTCATGATAGGCTAATCCAGTACCCGCAGGAATCAATCGCCCAACGATCACGTTTTCCTTCAACCCATGCAAACCGTCGCTCAGTCCGCGCACCGCTGCATCCGTCAACACTCGAGTTGTCTCCTGGAAGGAAGCGGCCGAAATAAATGACTCAGTTGCCAATGAAGCTTTAGTGATACCCAACAAAATAGATTCAAAACTTGTCGGTATCTTTCCTTCCGCCTCCATTTTTTCATTGACTTCACGCACATAGGCTCGCTCAACCTGATCGCCTTTAAGAAATTCCGTGTCGCCGGACGCGGTGATTTCAACTTTACGAAGCATTTGCCTAATGATTGCCTCTATATGTTTATCGTTGATTTTTACACCTTGTAATCGGTACACATCTTGAATCTCTTTCACTAGATAATTAGCTAGATCTTCTATACCACGCAACCTTAAGATATCGTGCGGTGTCAACTCACCTTCAGCAATGGTTTCACCTTTTTCGACATGCTCGCCCTCGAACACAGTAATGTGTCGCCATTTCGGTACTAATGTCTCGTATTGTTCGCCGCTTGCATCGGTAATGATCACTCGCTGCTTACCTTTGGTCTCCTTACCGAACGATATAGTGCCGGTAGTTTCAGCTAAAATCGCCGGATCCTTGGTTTTTCTAGCTTCAAACAAGTCGGCCACCCGAGGCAAACCACCTGTGATATCACGCGTTTTACTCGACTCTTGAGGAATCCTAGCCAACACATCGCCGACTTTAACCTCATTCCCATCCTTGATGCTGACAATTGCTCCGGTCGGCAAGAAGTATTGCGCGGGAATCTCTGTTCCGGGTAGATAAATGGTCTCTCCGGCGACATCCATTAGCTTAACCATTGGGCGTAAATCTTTACCGGCGCTACCCCTTTGCTTGGGATCGGTAACCACTAAAGAACTTAAGCCCGTAACCTCATCCGCCTGCTTTTGAACCGTTACACCATCCATGAAGTCAAATAAGCTGACCACGCCATCGACCTCGGTAATCACCGGATGTGTATGCGGATCCCAGTTGACGATTATTTCACCACCGTTGATTTTACTACCGTCCTGGACTAACAAAACCGCACCATAAGGAATTTTATAGCGCTCTCGTTCACGACCATATTCGTCGATGATACCAATTTCACCGGACCTGGAAACCGCAACCAGGTTTCCTTCCCGGTTAGTAACGGTCTTGAGATTACTTAACTTAACCGTTCCGGCCGATTTAACTTGCACATTACTGATCGCGGCCGATCTCGAAGCTGCACCACCGATATGGAAAGTACGCATTGTCAACTGCGTCCCCGGCTCACCGATGGATTGCGCAGCAATCACACCTACGGCTTCCCCACTATTGACCAAATGTCCTCTAGCTAAGTCTCGGCCATAACATGCGGCACAAACACCATGGCGATTTTCACAAGTGATAACCGAACGCACATAGACTTGATCGACACTATTTTCTTCAAGCACCGATACCCAATATTCATCGAGCAAGGTTCCGCTTTTAACGATAATTTTTTCGCCAGCCGCATCCATCACGTCGCTGATGACTACACGACCCAATACACGCTCAGCCAATGGCTCGACCACATCGCCTCCTTCGATAATCGGCATCATAGAGATACCTTGCGTCGTACCACAATCATCGCCCGTAATAACCAAATCCTGAGCGACATCGACCAAACGCCTTGTCAAGTACCCCGAATTGGCGGTTTTCAACGCTGTATCGGCGAGGCCTTTACGTGCACCGTGAGTCGAAATAAAGTACTGCAATACATCCAGACCTTCCCTGAAATTCGCGGTAATCGGCGTTTCGATAATCGACCCATCCGGCTTTGCCATCAAGCCGCGCATACCAGCCAACTGTCTAATTTGTGCAGCGGAACCCCGGGCACCAGACTCGGCCATCATGAAAATTGAGTTGAAAGATTTCTGAGTAACCTGATTGCCATTAGCATCTTCGATTTCCTCTACGCCCAAACCATCCATCATGACTTTCGCGACTTGATCATTTGCATGAGACCAGATGTCAACTACCTTATTGTATCGCTCACCGTCTGTTACCAGACCTGACGAGTATTGACGTTGTATCTCGTTAACTTCCGCATTAGCCGTATTAATGATTTCTTCTTTCTTAGCCGGTATCTCCATATCTTCTATACCGAAGGATACACCGGAACGAGTTGCATAACGAAAACCAAGATACATCAATTGGTCGGCCATAATGACCGTTTCCTTAATACCTAAATGCCGATAGCAATAATTGATCAGTCGCGATATATTTTTCTTCGTCATATCACAATTGACTATCTCATACGGCATGCCTTCTGGAACAATTTCCCAGATCAATGCTCGTCCAACCGTCGTTTCGACACGATAGGTTTTTTGTTCAGCAACCCCTCTATCGGTCTTTATTCTTTCAGTAATCCTTAATTGAATCTTGGCTTGTAAGTCGACGCTTTTAAATGCCAAGGCTTTATGGATTTCATCTATGGAAACAAAGATCGAACCGTTGCCTTCTGCATTGACTTTTTCTCGGCTTATAAAATAGAGCCCTAAAACCACATCCTGAGACGGGTTGATAATCGGCTCACCGCTTGCCGGCGACAAAATATTATTGGTTGCCATCATCAACGTTCTGGCTTCAAGCTGAGCCTCTATCGATAACGGGACATGTACCGCCATTTGGTCGCCGTCGAAATCGGCATTGAAAGCACTACAAACCAAAGGATGCAACTGAATCGCTTTACCTTCGATCAAGATTGGTTCAAACGCTTGTATCCCCAAGCGATGCAGGGTCGGCGCCCTATTTAACAATACCGGATGTTCGCGAATGACTTCTTCGAGAATATCCCAAACCTCAGCGCCTTCCCGCTCAACCATTTTCTTCGCGGCTTTAATCGTTGTCGCGAGTCCTCTTAACTGCAATTTGCTAAAGATAAACGGCTTGAATAATTCCAAAGCCATTTTTTTAGGTAAACCGCATTGATGCAAACGCAACGTTGGTCCGACCACGATAACGGAACGTCCGGAATAGTCGACACGCTTACCCAACAGGTTTTGACGAAACCGGCCTTGCTTCCCTTTGATCATGTCAGCTAGGGATTTAAGCGGTCTTCTGTTAGTACCGGTGATTGCCCTGCCTCTTCGGCCATTATCGAGTAATGCGTCGACTGACTCTTGCAGCATTCGCTTTTCGTTACGAACGATAATATCCGGGGCGTTTAAATCTAATAAGCGATTGAGCCGGTTATTTCTATTGATAACGCGGCGATATAAATCGTTTAAATCCGACGTGGCAAATCGTCCGCCATCCAAAGGCACTAAAGGTCTCAATTCCGGAGGCAAAACCGGCAATACTTGCATAATCATCCATTCAGGACGATTTTTAGAGCTCAACAGCGACTCGATTACTTTTAAGCGTTTTGAAAACTTTTTAATCTTAGTTTCAGAATTGGTACCGTTGATCTCTTCCCGTAAACGATTAATTTCGCCATTAAGATCTATCGCTTTGAGCAAATCAAAAACGGCTTCGGCACCCATTTTCGCAACGAAATCATCGCCAAATTCCTCGACAGCATCGAGATACTCGTCATCGGTTAGCAGCTGCCCTTTATTGAGCGGCGTTACACCCGGATCAAGCACAACGAATGACTCGAAATACAAGACGCGTTCAATTTCGCGAAGCGTCATATCTAGCAACAGCGCAATGCGCGACGGCAAGGACTTCAAAAACCAAATATGAGCGACCGGGCTGGCCAACTCAATGTGCCCCATTCTTTCTCGGCGCACTTTCGAAAGCGTTACTTCAACGCCGCATTTTTCACAGATGACGCCTCTGTGTTTCAGCCTTTTATATTTGCCGCACAAACATTCATAATCGCTCACAGGGCCAAAAATTTTGGCGCAAAACAATCCATCTCGTTCCGGCTTAAAAGTTCGATAATTGATCGTTTCAGGCTTTTTAACTTCTCCATACGACCAAGAACGAATCATGTCAGGAGATGCCAAGCCTATACGAATTGAATCGAAATCATCGGCGCGGCCTTGGCGCTTTAAAAAGTTCATTAAATCTTTCAAGAGTTTATCCTCTCCAAATGGTTTCCGGCGCAAGTCCGGAACGGGCAATCAAATTAAGGTAAATTATCGAATTTAATCGCTTTCTAACTCAATATTGACACCGAGTGAACGTATTTCTTTGATCAGGACGTTGAACGATTCCGGCATGCCAGCTTCCATCTTATGGTCGCCATCAACGATATTTTTATACATTTTGGTTCTACCAGTTACATCATCGGACTTCACTGTCAACATTTCCTGCAAGGTATAAGCCGCCCCATAAGCCTCTAGAGCCCAGACTTCCATTTCACCGAAACGTTGTCCGCCGAATTGAGCCTTACCACCCAACGGTTGCTGGGTTACCAGACTATATGGGCCGGTAGAACGAGCATGCATTTTATCATCTACCAAATGGTTCAATTTCAGCATATACATATAACCAACCGTGACTTCGCGTTCGAACGGCTCGCCGGTCAAGCCGTCATAAAGTAAGGTTTGACCATGCTCGGGGTAATCTGCTAGTCTCAACATGGTTTTAATTTCATCTTCGGTAGCGCCATCGAACACCGGAGTAGCCATCGGCACTCCTCCGACCAAATTATGTGCTAGCTCGAGAATCTCTTTATCTGACAAAGCATTCAAGTCTTCCTTACGACCGCTGCTATTATAGATTTTTTCTAAAAATCCTCTAATTTCAACGATTTTTGCTTGTGCCTCAAGCATTTTACCAATCTTGATACCCAATCCTTTGGAAGCCCAACCCAAGTGCGTCTCCAATACCTGACCTACATTCATACGAGATGGGACCCCTAGAGGGTTCAATACGATATCGACCGGATTGCCATCGGCCGTGTAAGGCATGTCTTCGATCGGTCTTATCATGGAAATTACCCCTTTATTTCCATGTCGTCCAGCCATTTTATCGCCCGACTGAATTCTCCTTTTGACCGCAAGATAGACCTTAACCATTTTCAGAACACCAGGAGGTAAATCATCGCCCATAGTGATCTTTTTGCGTTTTATATCAAACTTGACATCGAAATCCTTTCTCTGCTGCTCGATTTGCTCGATGACTCCCTCCAATTGGACATTGATGCTTTCATCATCCATTTTGATTTGCAGCCACTGAGAAGGTCTCAATTTATTCAGATATTCTTGATTTACGACGGTACCCGACGCTAAATTATCCGGCCCTGATAAAGCTTTCTTGCCGACAATCATTCTAGCGATTCGCGCAAAAATGTCTTTTTCGACAATTTTCAGCTGATCGTCCAGATCTTTTCTGTAACGCTTGATTTGGTCTTCTTCGATTTCGAGCGCACGTTTATCCTTCTTGACACCATCCCGCGTGAAAACTTGGACATCGATAACCGTTCCTTCAACGCCGTTCGGCACTCTTAATGACGTATCTTTGACATCGGCCGCCTTCTCACCGAAAATCGCACGCAATAATTTCTCCTCAGGTGTTAATTGCGTTTCACCTTTCGGAGTCACTTTTCCGACCAAAATATCACCGCCTTTGACCTCGGCACCGACATAAACGATGCCCGACTCATCTAATTTCGATAGCGCTTCTTCGCTGACGTTTGGAATGTCTGCGGTAATCTCTTCCGGATTATATTTAGTATCCCGCGCGACACAGGTTTTTTCTTCAATATGAATGGTCGTAAAACGATCTTCTTTAACAACCCGCTCGGAAACCAAAATTGAATCCTCGAAGTTATATCCATTCCACGGCATGAACGCCACAAGCATATTTTGACCCAAAGCCAATTCGCCGATATCGGTCGAAGGTCCATCGGCCAATATATCGCCCACGTTGACGATGTCTCCTAGCTTAACCAATGGTTTTTGGTTAATACAGGTATTTTGGTTTGATCGTGTGTACTTGGTTAGGTTATATATATCGACCCCAGGTTCACCTGCCTCGGTTTCCGCATCGTTCACTCTGACTACAATCCTGGCGGCATCGACGGCCTCGATTGTTCCGCCTCGCGTTGCCACGACAGCCACTCCGGAATCCTTTGCCACCGTGCGCTCCATACCAGTACCCACTAGCGGTTTCTCGGCTCTTAACGTTGGAACCGCTTGACGTTGCATATTCGAACCCATTAACGCCCGATTCGCGTCGTCGTGCTCCAAGAACGGGATAATAGACGCGGCAACCGATACTATTTGTTTAGACGATACGTCCATGTATTGCACGGTATCGGACATCGATAATGTAAATTCGTCTTTATAACGGCATGATACCAATCCTTCTTTTAGGCGGCCGTCCGCATTGACCGGCACAGCAGCCTGAGCGATTACAAACTCCCCTTCTTCGATCGCCGAAAGATATTCAACCTGATCGGTTACTTTACCATCGACAACCTTTCTATAAGGCGTCTCAAGAAAACCGTATTCGTTGGTGCGCGCGTACACTGCCAATGAATTGATCAGGCCGATATTCGGTCCTTCCGGCGTTTCGATCGGGCAAACACGCCCGTAATGCGTGGTATGAACGTCGCGCACTTCGAAGCCAGCACGCTCGCGCGCCAATCCACCCGGACCCAAAGCCGATACCCGGCGCTTATGCGTGACTTGGGAAAGCGGATTATTTTGATCCATGAACTGAGACAGTTGGCTTGAACCAAAAAACTCCTTAACCGCTGCCGATACCGGTTTGGCGTTAATAATTTCCTGCGGCATCAAGCCTTCGGAATCGGCCAATGTCAATCTCTCTTTAACCGCTCGTTCCACTCTGACCAAACCAACTCGGAACTGGTTCTCGATCATCTCGCCAACGGAACGGACCCTTCGGTTACCCAAATGATCGATATCATCGACATTACCGTTTCCGTTTCGAATATTGATTAATTCTTTTAATACATCAATGATATCTTCCTTGCTGAGAGTCCCCTCTCCGGTTGTTTCTTGACGGCCCAGGCGGCGATTGAATTTCATACGTCCAACCGTCGATAAATCGTAACGATCTTCGGTAAAAAACAAGTTTTGAAACAGATTTTCCGCTGATTCTTTTGTCGGCGGTTCTCCCGGCCTCATCATGCGGTAAATTTCTACTAACGCTTCCAACTGCGTGCTACTCGTGTCCAAGCGCATCGCATTCGAAATATAGGGCCCTCTATCCAGGTCGTTCACATAAATCGTGTTTAGTTCTTGGATACCGTTGTCTATGATTTTATCGAGCAACTCCTCGGTAATTTCGTCATTAACATTGGCAATAAGCTCACCAGTCGATTCATCGATCAGGTTATGGCTTAACACTTTTCCGTGTAAATAATTTTTAGGGACTTCGATTTGAGTGACGCCCGCTTCCTTTAATTGACGTATATGTTTTGCAGTAATCCGACGCCCTTCTTCGATAAGAACCTTCCCGTCATGCTTAAAATCGAAGGCGGCAATTTCGCCTCTTAGACGCTCTGGCACTAAATCAAATAAACAGCTACCATCAGCCAAGACAAAACGATTGGTTTCGAAGAATATGCCCATCATTTCTTCGTTGTTATAACCCAGCGCTCTTAGCAAGATCGTTGCGGGAATTTTTCTACGTCTATCTATTCTGACATAGACACAGTCTTTGTGATCGAATTCGAAATCAAGCCAAGAACCGCGATAAGGAATAACTCTTGCGTTGAATAACAATTTTCCTGATGAATGCGTTTTACCTTTATCGTGATCAAAAAACACGCCCGGTGAACGGTGCAACTGAGAAACGATTACCCGCTCGGTTCCATTGATGACGAAAGTACCGTTATCGGTCATTAACGGTAACTCACCCATGTAGACTTCTTGCTCCCGGATATCCTTAACGACTTTCGTGCTTCCAGGTGCGTCTTTATCGTAAATAACTAAGCGCACTAAAACTCTCAGTGGCGCGGCAAAAGTTGCACCCCTTTGTTGACACTCCCTGACATCGAATGTCGGCTCTCCTAACCGGTATTTTACATATTCAAGAACCGCATATCCGGAATGACTTTCTATTGGAAAAACACTGGAAAAAGCGGCATGCAAACCTACGTTCAGCCGTTTTTCCGGTGACATACCGGATTGTAGAAAACTTGCGTAGGAATTGATCTGCGTCGCTAAGAGATAAGGCACATCAAGTACTTCTGTACCTTTGCCAAAATTGTTACGAATGCGTTTTTTTTCGGTAAAAGAGTAGGCCATATTGCTTCCATACCTATTTCATCAGGAATTATTTTTTGTCGCTAATTGGTAAGCGGCAAAAGGCCGATGACAAAATGTCACCAGCCGTACTAAGAGGCTTAATGCCTTAAAAATCGTGTCAAAATCGTTACTTAATTTCGACTGAAGCGCCTGCTTCTTCAAGATCCTTTTTGACCGCTTCGGCTTCGGCTTTACTAACGCCTTCTTTCACCGTAGTCGGCGCCCCTTCAACAGCGTCTTTCGCTTCTTTCAAACCAAGACCCGTGATTCCGCGAACCGCCTTAATCGCGGCCACTTTATTGGCGCCGGCTGCAGTCAAAATAACATCGAATTCGGTTTGTTCCTCAACCGCTGCTGCAGTTGCTGCCGCTGGAGCCGCTGCCATGACAGCCGCCGATACGCCGAACTTCTCTTCCATCGCCGAAATTAAATCAACGATTTCCATAACCGTCATGTTAGAGACCGCTTCCAAGATATCTTCTTGTGAAATTGCCATTATGTATTTCCTCTAAAATAGATTAAAACTGGTTAAAAAAAGGTTATGCCGCTTCTTTAAGGTCTTTAAGTGCAGCCAATGTCCGTGCAAGCTTACCAACCGGTGCCTTCATGACAGACATCAACATGCTAATTCCTTGATCGCGTGTTGGCAGTTTTGCCAGTCTTTCAAGTTCATTAGCATCATATGCTTGTCCACCGATAGCCACTATTTTAGTGACCAGCTTGTTATGACTTTTTGAAAACTCGTGGATCAATCTCGCCGAACAACCAGGATCTTCCATCGAAAACGCCAGCAATAACGGACCAACCAAGCCCTCTTGCATGCATTCGAATTCTGTCCCGGCTATGGCTCTTTTTGCCAATGAGTTTTTCACAACCCGCAGATAAACACCCGTTTCTCTAGCAGTTTTCCGTAATTCGGTCATTTCCGATACGGTCAAACCACGATATTCCGCCGCGACGGCGGAATGGGCTTTAGCGGCGAATTCGGCAACCTCTTCGACGACAGCTTTCTTGCTATCTAAATTTAGTGCCACAATTTACCTCCGGTACATTTCTGATTTTTTAGTCAGAATCAATAAAACGCATCTTTAGTAGATGCCCCTTACGGTCCCTTTCACCAGCTTTGCGGTTCCAGCTCCCGTCTACGCAGGACAATTAAGTTTTACAACACCTGCGGTCTTTGACGGTTGCCGGCTTTTCCGGCAACCCAAAGTTTCTGCCTTTAACCGGCAAGTCCGCTCTGATCGATCCACAGCCCTGGGCCCATGGTCGAAGACAGCGTAATTTTTTTCATATAAACACCTTTCGCAGCACTCGGCTTAGCTTTACGCAAATCGGCCAATAACGCTTCCAGGTTTTGCTGAATGGCTGTCGAATCAAAATCCACTTTACCGATTGAACAGTGGATGATTCCCGACTTGTCAGTCCGATAACGTACCTGCCCTGATTTTGCGTTTTTAACGGCGGTTACAACATCCGGCGTAACCGTACCGACTTTGGGATTTGGCATTAAGCCCCTTGGGCCTAAAATCTGTCCAAGCTGACCAACCACTCTCATCGCATCGGGAGAAGCAATCACTACGTCGAAATTCATCTCACCTTTTTTAACCTGATCGGCTAAATCGTCCATACCGACGATGTCGGCACCCGCTTCTTTAGCCGCATCTGCATTGGCGCCTTGAGCAAACACCGCGACTCTTACTGTTTTCCCGGTTCCATTCGGCAACACAGTAGCGCCACGCACATTTTGATCGGATTTTCTTGGATCGACGCCTAGGTTGACACTGACATCAATCGACTCGACAAACTTGCTGTTTCCTAGCTCTTTCAATAAACCAACCGCTTCGTTGACCGAATATTGTTTGCTTCTGTCTACTTTCGTCTTGATCAGTTTTGCTTTTTTAGTCAGCTTTGCCATTACACGCCCTCCACATTCAGGCCCATACTACGAGCACTTCCGGCTATGGTTTTAACTGCCGCATCCAAGCTTGCCGCATTTAAATCTTCCATTTTTGTTTTAGCGATTTCTTCAAGCTGTTCGCGCGTCACTGTTCCAATTTTTACTTTATTCGGCGTACTGCTGCCGCTCTTCACACCAACCGCTTTTTTCAACAAAATCGAAGCAGGCGGGGTTTTAGTAATAAAAGTGAAACTACGATCGCTATAAACGGTGATAACAACCGGAATCGGCAACCCTTTTTCGAGTTCTTGAGTTTTTGCATTAAAGGCTTTACAAAACTCCATAATGTTGACACCATGCTGACCTAATGCTGGGCCGACAGGGGGACTGGGGTTCGCTTCGCCTGCTTTCACTTGCAACTTTATGTATGCATTAATTTTTTTTGCCATTATTTACTCCAAATCGGGTGCAATCGCTTTTCAGCTCCCCTAATAAACAAAAATCCCGGACATAGTTATATCCAGGATTTTAAAAAATTTTTTGACGCTTTTTATGATTTTTCAACTTGATTAAAGTCTAGCTCTACCGGTGTCGATCTACCGAAAATTAAAACCGAAATTCTAAGTTTGCTCTTTTCGTAATTAACTTCTTCTATCGTTCCGTTGAAATCCTTAAATGGACCGTCGTTTACTCTTACGACCTCACCGACTTCAAATAAAACTTTCGGCCTTGGCTTGTTAACACCTTCCTCGACTCTATTTAAAATAGACATCGCCTCTTTTTCTGAGATAGGCGCCGGTTTATCGGAAGTTCCTCCAATAAATCCAAGCACTCTAGGAACATCTCTAACCATATGCCACGTTTCATCGGTTAACTCCATCTGCACAAGTACATAACCGGGAAAAAACTTACGCTCGCTTTTGCGCTGTTGGCCCATGCGCATTTCGACAACTTCTTCTGTCGGCACCAGAATTTTACCGAAATACTGTCCTAGACCCTCTCTTTTTATCCTTTCCTCTAGCGCTTCTTTAACTTTATTTTCAAAGTTTGAATAAGCATGAACGACATACCAACGTAGTGCCATTTATTATCCTCCTTGACCGGTCAATAAACGCACACCCCAGAATAAAAACATATCAAGCAACCAAAGTATCACGCCAACGATAAGAACCATTGCAAACACCATTAAAGTCGTCCGCATTGTTTCTTGGCGAGTCGGCCAAACCACCTTTCTTACTTCCTGCTTTGATTCCAGTGCAAAAGTCCAAAATCCTTGACCTAGCCGGGTAGTTAACATGAGCCCCATCGCAATTAGAACGATCACGACTAGTGAGAGAACCCTATACAATAAGGCATATTCGGAAAAGTAGTAAAAGCCTGCAAGACCAGCAATAACAAAAACAATTGAGAAAACTTGCTTAACAACATCACCTACCGATGCTGAGGGTTCAACTTGTGTACTCATGATTGTTATTACGTTTTATAGTTGTTGTATTTTTCTGATGGCAGGCCAGGAGGGAATCGAACCCCCAACCTGCGGTTTTGGAGACCGCTGCTCTGCCAATTGAGCTACTGACCTAATTCAGAAAAAATTAAAATTGTTATCAAGCGCTTCCGTTATTCAATAATCGAAGCAACAACGCCCGCGCCAACGGTACGACCACCTTCACGAACCGCGAAACGCAAACCTTCTTCCATCGCAATCGGAGCAATTAATTTTACTTCAACGTTGACGTTATCGCCCGGCATCACCATCTCTACGCCTTCCGGAAGATCGACCGCTCCAGTCACATCCGTTGTTCTGAAATAAAATTGTGGACGGTATCCGTTAAAGAACGGAGTATGACGTCCGCCTTCGTCTTTTGATAATACGTAGATTTCCGCCTTGAAATGGGTGTGCGGCTTTATGGTGCCTTTGTGCGCCAATACTTGTCCGCGCTCGACGTCGTCTCTTTTGGTGCCTCTCAACAAGACCCCTACGTTATCGCCTGCTTGGCCTTGATCCAGTAATTTGCGGAACATTTCCACGCCGGTACAGGTGGTGACCGTTGTCGGTCTGATACCGACAATCTCAACCTCTTGACCGACTTTTATGATGCCGCGCTCTACACGACCGGTAACCACGGTGCCGCGACCCGATATCGAGAACACGTCTTCAATCGGCATCAAGAATGGCTGATCGATCGCACGCTCAGGCTCCGGAATATAGGTATCTAACGCTTCAACCAACTTGATGATCGACGGCACGCCAATATCGCTGGTATCCCCTTCCAGGGCCTTTAATGCCGAACCGACGATTAACGGAGTATCGTCGCCCGGAAATTCGTACATGTCCAATAATTCTCTGACTTCCATTTCGACCAATTCAACTAACTCGGCATCATCCACCATATCGGCTTTATTTAAATAAACAACGATATAAGGAACACCTACCTGACGCGCTAGCAATATATGCTCACGGGTTTGCGGCATCGGACCGTCGGCCGCCGAACAGACCAGAATCGCTCCATCCATTTGCGCCGCACCGGTAATCATGTTTTTGACATAGTCAGCATGACCCGGACAATCCACATGCGCATAGTGACGTGCTTCTGATTCATATTCCACGTGAGCCGTTGCAATGGTAATACCACGCTCGCGCTCTTCGGGAGCGTTATCAATTTGATCGTAGGCCTTGTAGATGCCGCCACGCGCATCCGCCATGACTTTTGTCAATGCCGCGGTTAATGTGGTTTTACCATGATCGACGTGACCGATGGTCCCTACGTTTACGTGTGGTTTTTTACGTTCGAATTTTTCTTTGGACATTTTACTTTCCCGAAAAAGCTTTTTATTGTTGCAAATATATGGAGCCCATAACCGGATTTGAACCGGTGACCTCTTCCTTACCAAGGAAGTGCTCTACCTACTGAGCTATATGGGCAGGAACCACCGATCATCTGGAGCGGGTGATGGGAATCGAACCCACGTGACCAGCTTGGAAGGCTGGAGTTCTACCATTGAACTACACCCGCAATTCTAAATTCAAACAGGATGGTGGAGGGGGGAGGATTCGAACCTCCGAAGGCGGAGCCGGCAGATTTACAGTCTGATCCCTTTGGCCACTCGGGAACCCCTCCAAAACCAGGAAGCAGGCCATTCTCACAAAACCCGATGATTTTGTCAACAAGAAAAGCCTATTTTTTTTATGTCTTTGCCATCATTCAACCCGACAAAACACAACATATTAACTTTTTACCGCTTTAATTCCCCGCACGTTAATCCATGCGCGGAACTATATTAACTAATTATTCTTCAGATTCTGACGGTGCCTCGCTTTTCTCAACCCTTGGCGCCACTATCGTGACCACTGAAACATCCGCATCATGATCGTCGCCGTGTGACAAAGCCAAAAACTCAACACCTTTCGGCGCAATCAACTGAGAAACATGCAATGTCTCGCCAAGATCCAAATTCGATAAATCCACCTCGATATACTCTGGCAAATCCCCGGGCAGACAAGCGACTTCTATATCGACTAAATTATGCATAACCACACCGCCTAATTTTGCACCGACACAGACATCTTCATTGATAAAATGAAGAGGAACTTGCGCTTTTAGCTTCTCATTAGAATTCACTCGCAAAAAATCCAAATGTAACACTTTAGGTTTAGCAGGATGCCTTTGAACAGCCTTGAGAATTGCTTTTTGCACCCTTCCCGCAACAACCACATCCAAGATATGCGAATAAACAGCCTCATGTGCGAGATGCTTAACAACTTCATTGTGATCCATAACCAACATTTCAGGATCAGCTTCTCCGCCGTAAATTACCGCCGGCACTTTTCCTTGTCGACGAACCGACTTAGCATAAGCAGTTCCCGGTTTTTTCCGAGCTTCCGCCACGAATTCAAATACGCTTGACATTACCTTCTCCAAATCTGTGCGTCTATACACTTCGCTAATTTATCAATCCACATACAACGAGCTAACCGACTCACCAACAGCGATACGCCTTATCGTTTCCGCCAACATTTCAGCAACACTAAGCTGCCTAATTTTACCAATTCGACTTGCTTCCAAGCTTAACGGTATCGTATCGGTTACGACCAATTCGTCCAAAACCGAATCTCGCAAATTATCAATTGCTCTTCCGGAAAGAACAGCATGCGTACAGTAAGCTACAACCCTGACTGCACCATGACCCTTCAATGCTTCCGCCGCATGACACAGGGTACCGGCAGTATCGACAAGATCATCGATCATGACACAGGTACGACCTTCAACATCGCCGATGATATGCATTATCTCGGAGACATTGGCTTTCGGACGCCTTTTATCTATTATAGCTAAATCGGCATCATCAAGCCGTTTAGCCAGAGCCCTCGCTCTAACAACTCCACCCACATCGGGCGAAACCACTATAAGATTCTTATATTTTTGCCGCCAAACATCACCCAGTAAAATTGGCGACGCGTAGACGTTATCAACCGGGATATCGAAAAAACCCTGAATTTGATCCGCATGAAGATCAACGGTCAACACTCGATCCGCCCCAGCCTCGCCTATCATTTTAGCGACCAACTTAGCACTGATAGGAACCCTCGCCGAACGCGAACGCCTATCCTGTCTTGCATAACCATAATACGGCATAACCGCCGTAATCCGAGATGCCGATGCGCGACGAAATGCGTCGATCATCACTAGCAACTCCATTAAATTCTCATTAGTCGGCGAACAAGTCGGCTGAATGACAAACACATCCTTGCCTCTTATATTCTCCTCAACTTCAACCGCGACCTCTCCATCACTGAATCGACCTACCGTGGCCATCCCGAGCCGCATACTAAGCTTTTTAACAATACCTTCCGACAATGCCAGATTCGCATTACCGGAAAACACCATTAAAGAGGCGTCACTCATTCAGACACTCCCAGATTGAATTAATTCGCTGTTTAGGTAATGGCTGGGCCGCCAGGATTCGAACCTGGGTATGCGGGGATCAAAACCCCGTGCCTTACCGCTTGGCGACGGCCCAATTACTTAGATATACTTACCAGTCTTTAGCTTCATTCAGACTTGAGTACAACGGAGATCTATTTATTCCTTTACACAGATAAGATTGCCACTTTCCGCAAAGCGACAAATACGCTTTTTTAGCTGCCAACTCTGTATCAAACTGAGCAAAAACGCATGCTCCTGTACCTGTCAATCTTGCTTCGGAGAATTCTGATAACTCTCGCAAAGCCCCATCAACAGACGGGTAAAACTTGCGAACAACGTCCAAACAATCGTTTTGATACTGCCCCGCAATAAAGTCGGCTATTTTGATTGATTTACTATCCCTTGTCAAATTTTTTGATGAAAAAATTTCCTTGGTATCGACATGACAATCCGGCTTCAGCACCACGACCCAATGCTCCGGGATTTCAATTTCCTGAAGAACCTCACCGACGCCTTCCGCCCAGGCGCTATGCCCGAAGACAAAAATCGGCACGTCCGCACCCAATCGTAAGCCTAATTGCATGAGCCGCTCACGGGAAAGCCCTAACCGCCACAAATCGTTAAGCGCGACCAAAGTCGTTGCCGCGTCGGAACTCCCCCCACCTAAACCGCCCCCCATAGGCAGGTGCTTTTCAATCTCGATGACTACACCACCCTCATAACCGGTTTCATCTTTTAACAAACGAGCGGCCCTATAGGTTAAGTCCTGATCTTCCGGAACCCCGGGAAGCGGATTGCGCAACGAAATCTCCGAATCACTTACCGGGCGAAATACTAGCCAATCACACAAATCAATGAATTGGAAAACCGTTTGTAGCAAATGATACCCATCTTTCCTTTGCCCTACAATTCTTAGCATTAGATTCAATTTTGCCGGCGCAGGCCATTTTTTATACACTTCACTCATGCGTATTCCATTGATCTATGATTAGTTTTAATTTCACTTCCGGATTGGAAACATCGATTTTATAGGGCAACATCCCTCGATCGGTTTTTTGCATCTTTCTATACCGGATCGTCCAGTTATCCTGGATAAAACCATTACCGATATTTTCGAACGACTCATTCGGATCAGTCAAGCCTACCACCCAGTAGCGTAATGATCTCAATGGCACATAAAATCCCAATTGTTCGGTTATAAACTCATCGGACCGATCATAGTATCTAACCGCACCTTCGCCGCGGTCGACATCGACATAATCATCGGCAATATGAATATCAATCGCCCCTTGACCGAAAGGCCCCGAAATACGAATCATCTCATCGCTATCTGCACGTCGCCACTCTATAGCGGCCGCCCACGAATCACTCCGGGCCGTTAACGACAGACGTCCATCCAAGCGCCATTCCTGCAATTGATAAAACTCATCGTGACCTAACTCCGAATAAGCCGCCAAATCTTTAATCGGCGAGGTTGAACATCCCGTCAAAACCGATAGAACCACTACAAGCCATCCATAGCGGTATTTTTTGTATTGATATTTCATTCAGCATTAAGAATGCGCCGCTGAAAATCCAAAAGATATTCATCGTCCGGCGATTTTTTTATCGTCTGTTCGAATAACTTCCTAGCTTCATTCTTGCGACCTATGACCCACAAGACTTCCGCCAAATGCGCCGCAATTTCGTTTTCCTGCTGCTTGGAATAAGCCTTCTGTAAATATTCTAAAGACTTTTCATAATTACCCAGCTTAAATTGCAACCATCCGTAGCTATCGATAATGACAGCCTCATCAGGCTGTAATTTCAGAGCCTTTTCAAGATACACCCTCGCTTCCTCATACCGATCGGTTCTATCCACCAAGGTATAGCCCAAGGCATTCAAAGCACTCACATCATCGGGATACTGAGCCAGTATCTTTCTTAAATCTTGTTCCAGCACATCGAGACGATCAATACGCTCCGACACCAAAGCCCGGGCATATAGCAATTCCTTTTGTTCAGGCATTTCCTCAATTGCCTTACTCAACAAATCGAATGACTTGATATATTGCTTTTGTTCGTTATAGAACTCCGCCTCTAGCAACAGCGCCCGCATCTTTTCATCGGCAGACCGCGTGCGAAGTCGGTTTAACCGTTCGGAGGCCTCGTCAAACTGCTTATCTTTTATCAGTAACGATATCCCAGCTGCTGCGGCATCGAAGCGTAAACTACCCCTGGTAACTCTATCGAACCAAACCAGCGCATCGCTATTTCTGCCATCTCGAACCGCAATTCTGCCCAGATAAAAGCTTGCCTGGTCACTCCATTCGGAATAAGGAATCAAGCCTTTAAACAAAGACTCCGCTTCATCGTCTCGCTCCATCTGCAAATTAACCAGCGCCAAAGAGAAACGCGATTCAAAATCTTCCGACTCCTCATCAATGATATCAAGATAAAGCTTGCCGGCCTCTTCATACTCACCCAGCTTAACCAAAACTTGGGCCAACAATTTTTTGACCTTCAAACTATCTTGATTTTGCTCCAATAAATCCGTTAGATAAACCCTTGCATTAGCCAAATCACCTGAAAAAGCCGCAATTTGCGCCCTAAATAACAAAGCCTTTTCCCAATCCGGTCGCAATTCAATGGCTTGATCAATTTTTCGTTGCGCCAACACATTACTGTTTAACTGCATAGCCAACATGGCTTGAATAAAAAAAACAGTGGCTTCTTCCTGCCTTTGCTCAGCAAGATCTTCCAATACATCATATACGAAAGCGGTATTACCTTTTTGACCCAATGCTCTAATCAACTCGACAACCGCATCCTCAAAACCTTCCGAATCCATGTCCAATAAAAACAGTGCGTGTTCAATAGCCGACGGCTTTACTTCTTTTCTTAAGGCCGATAGTAAGGCAATTTTTCTAGCCGTCAAATTATCAGGTTCTTGTTTCAACCAAAGCGCAACAGCCTCATCACCCCGTTCGCTGTCTTTAATATAGAGAGCAATCTTCGCCGCACGCTCGGTCAACCTAACATCATTAACCCGTTTTGCGGCTTCAAGATACCCTTCCAGAGCAACATCGTACTGTCCTCGTTGTCCGGCAATTTCAGCAGCCAGCAACATATACATGATATCCGGCTCAATAGCTGTCTGAGGCTCCGCAGAATCGACGCCTTGCTCGTCACGAGAGCTCTGTGAAAACTCGTCAAGCTCATCCATGGCTCGCCCTCTTTCCTGAGAGGAACCGCAACCACTAAGAAAAACAAGGGCTATTACGGCAATTAACTTATAATTCGACACACTCACATCCTTCATATTTTGCAATACAGTTTTGCAATAGATTAGCAGAAAAACATTTCAGTTCGGATAGTTGTTTTACTGTATTTGAATAAAACTTAATTATTTAATTAAAATATTAAAAAATTTGACTAAAAAAATATTTTTGGCAAACAATGGCCCGCCACGGAAAACCAACCTATGACGAAACCGAAATCCGCTAAGTTCAATCGACAAGTTTCCACACGCATAATCGCGACAGCAACTTTAAACGATTTCAATAGCCTAATGAGCCTGACTTACCAAACTAAAAACCACATTCGCTCCGAACTCTAAATCTAAAACAATGACACTTCTTGCCGTAGGGATAAATTACAACACCGCCCCCGTTTCCATCCGAGAACGACTAGCTTACCCTGCCGAAATATTGGATTCATCGCTCAAGGATCTCTGGCGTTTAAGGGATATTTCCGAGGCAGCCATTCTATCGACCTGCAACCGAACGGAGTTTTATTGCGAGTCATCCAACGAAAATAAACATATTTTGATCGATTGGGTCATTCAAACCCGAAACATTAAGCCTAACGATTTAACCCCTTACCTTTATACCTATAACGACAGCCAGTTAATTCGGCATATGTTTCGAGTTGCATGCGGCTTGGATTCAATGGTCCTCGGCGAGCCGCAAATATTGGGTCAAATGAAAGCCGCTTATCAAGCCGCTAATGAAGCGGGGACCTTGGGCAAATATTTAGGCAAACTCTTTCAGCACACTTTCGCTGCGGCAAAAAAAGTCAGGACCGATACCGCTATCGGATCAAGCCCTGTTTCAGTAGCCTTCGCCGCTGTGCAACTGGCACAACAAATCTTCGACAAATTAAGCGAACAAACCGCGATCCTAATAGGGGCGGGCGAAACCATCGAATTGACGGCACGGCATTTGGTTCAACACGGCATCGGACGCATTATCATCGCTAATCGAACCTATGACAAAGCCCACGCCTTGGCGACACGCTTTAACGGTTATGCCATCGCGCTATCGGAATTACCGATGCACTTGGCCGAGGCCGATATCGTCGTTTCGTCAACAGCAAGCTCACTGCCGATTTTAGGGAAGGGCCGAGTTGAAAGTGCCATCAAAAAACGCAAACACAAGCCGATGTTCATGGTCGACTTAGCAGTACCGCGCGATATAGAATCCGAAGTCGAACAACTTAACGACGTCTATCTCTATACGGTCGACGACCTCAAAAACACGATCGACCAAAACATGGATAACCGGCGCAAAGCCGCCGAACAAGCGGAAGAAATCATCGATACTCAGGTCGAACATTTTCTTTCCTGGTTGCGCTCGCAAGGCGCATTGAGCACAATCAAGGATTTCCGGATACAAGCCGAAAAAACGCGTGACGAAACCCTTGAAAGAACCTTAGCCCTTATGAGAAATGGCTTGTCCGCCGAAGAGGCGCTGCAAAGACTCGCTCATACGTTGACAAACAAGCTCATCCATACTCCCAGCTCGCAAATTAGGGAAGCCGGCGCCAACGAAAGACACGACTTAATAGCGGCGGCCCGCGAAATTTTCAAATTAAACCATACACAATGAAGCCATCCATAGAGCACAAATTAGCCAACTTAAGCGAACGATTCGATGAAATTACCGCCTTATTGGCCGAACCTGAAGTACAAGCCAATCAGAATAAATTCCGCTCATTGAGCCAAGAATACGCACAAATCAACCCGATTGTCACATGCTATAAACGCTATCTCGATACCGCCGAAAATCTAGCCGGGGCGCAAGAAATGGCCAAAGACCCGGACCTGGATCTGCGCGAAATGGCCCGCGAGGAAATACTCGCGGCCGAAAAACAACAAGAGGTCATCGAGCAAGAACTGCAGGTTTTATTATTGCCGAGAGACCCTAATGACAACAGAAACATTTTCCTGGAAATCCGCGCCGGGACCGGCGGCGATGAAGCGGCGATATTTTCAGGCGATCTCGCGCGCATGTATCAGCGCTATGCCGAGAAAAAAGGCTGGAAAACCGAAATCATCAATGAAAACGAAGGCGAACACGGCGGCTACAAGGAAATCATTCTGCGCGTAACCGGCCAAGACGTTTATTCGCAACTCAAATTCGAATCGGGGGCGCATCGAGTTCAACGCGTTCCAGAAACCGAATCTCAAGGTCGTATCCATACTTCAGCCTGCACCGTTGCAGTCATGCCCGAAGTAGAGGAAGTCGATGCCATCGACATCAATCCGGCCGACCTACGAATCGACACTTATCGCTCGTCTGGCGCAGGCGGTCAACATGTCAACAAGACCGAATCGGCAATCCGCATCACGCACATCCCGAGCGGTATCGTCGTCGAATGTCAGGATGAACGCTCGCAACACAAAAACCGGGCCCGAGCGATGTCGCTATTGCAATCTCGACTATTATCGGCCGAACAAGAAAAGCACCAAGCAGAACAACAAGCGAACCGCAAACTTCAAGTCGGCAGCGGCGATCGTTCCGAGCGGATTCGCACCTACAACTACCCCCAAGGCCGCATGACCGACCACCGGATCAATCTGACGCTTTATAAGCTTGACGAAATCATGGAAGGCGGACTCGAGCATGTCATCGAGCCGTTGATCAACGAGCATCAGGCTGAGCTGTTGACGCAATTGGGCGAAGAATAAAACCGATGCACACCGTCCAATCGGCACTGGATGATGCCGTTCAACGCTTGATCTCGGTTTCCGAATCGCCCTTGCTCGACGCCGAAATTCTACTCTGCCTCGTGCTTGAAAAAGACCGCTCTCATCTGCGCGCATGGCCGGAAAAAAAGTTATTGCCTGAACAGAATAGCCATTTCGAATCAGTGCTGCAAAAGCGCGTTTCCGGCATGCCGATCGCCTACATCACCGGCAACCGCGAATTCTGGTCGCGTGATTTCGAAGTTGGTCGCGATGTTCTGATCCCGAGACCCGACACCGAACTGTTGATCGAGCTGGCCTTGAAACTGATACCGGAACGGCAACCTTACCGACTGATCGATTTAGGCACCGGTTCCGGCATCATCGCCATTACCCTGGCCGCCGAGCGCGCCGATTGCGACGTTATTGCCACCGACCGCAGCGAGGGAGCGTTAATCCTAGCTCGGCGCAATGCCCAAAAACACAATGTGAGGAATATTCAATTTGTGCAAAGCGATTGGTTTGTGGCGATAAGCGACTCGGCGCTGTTCAATCTTGTCGTCAGCAACCCGCCTTATATCGCGGATAACGATCCGCACTTGACCGAAGGCGATGTCAGATTCGAACCCATGTCCGCGTTGATTGCGGACAATCACGGCCTGAGTGATATCGAGCGCATCGCAACCGCCGCCAGGCGACATTTGCTTCCTCAAGGTCATTTATTGATCGAACACGGCTACAATCAACAAGATCAAGTCCAGGCTATCTTCAGCCAATTGAATTACCGTAATATCGTCACTTATCCCGATCTTTCAGGACATCCTCGGGTCACCTATGGACAATGGCGCTCGTAGCGATTAAATTTAAACCCTCCTCACGCCGACAGCGAATCACGATGCAAATTTCAGAAATTCATATTCCCAGAAAAATCACCAATCAACTGCTGCATCTCGCGCAATTGTCACCCGAAGCCGAGGTCTGCGGACTGATCGGAAGCCTGAACGGCATTCCGAACCATTGCTACCCGGTCGACAATAGCGCCGATCACCCTGAAAACCGGTTTTTATTGGATCCCAAACAGCAAATCGCTGCGATGGGGCAAATGCGCGAAAACGGCGAGGAATTGTTCGCGATTTATCACTCTCACCCGACAACGCCGGCATTTCCTTCAAAAATCGATTTGGAAATGGCAAACTATCCTGAAGCACTCAATTTGATCATTTCGCTTAACACGAAAGGCGTACTGGAAATGCGAGGCTTCCGGATCGACGAACAAAAGGCAGAGGAAGTCCCGTTGATTTTGGGCTAATGCTTCGTTTTGGCGCAACATAATCGCTCCTCAGCCATCGCCGCCAAGGCATAAGCCCTCATACATATCACCGATATCGGCGACCCAATCAATCGATGCAAAAAAGACGGCCTGGCCTTGCTGAAACAACTGCAAATCCCATTGTTCATCGCGCCGGTAACATTCGACACGCTGCGTATCCTAAGCGATCAACACATACTCTTCGAGACTGGTTAATTTCCGATAGTGATGAAATTTCTCGGAGCGATCGTAACGCTCGGTTGCGTCGGAGAGTATCTCGACGATCAATTTCGGCTGAGTATTAAAATGCTCATGAGTATCGTCAGCCGAACAGGTAAACTCATCGTAGATGAAAATTCGGCCTCGGGGTGCCCGTTAAAGGACGCCGTAAATACGTCCATGTTGGCTCTATGCCAGCTCCATGCTGGCAAAGCCTTTATCGAGCACCCCGAGGCCTCCCCCGGCACTGCCGAAATTTGAAGTGCGAAAGGTCTAACATGCAGATCGGGATAGAAAAAATTATCGTCCGTTTCGGTTTGCACCCGGACCTTCATTTCGCCTGAATGAACTCGGCAAGGCGAACCGCGCAAATGTGCATGCACATGAGCGATCAGGTTCATTGCGATCGTGTCATGCGCACGCTTAACGCCGACCACCGCATTAACTTCTCCCCCGACATACTCATGCTTGATATCACTGAGTAATTCGCCTTGCAAATAATCCTCTATGCTTATCTTGAGTTTTTCCGCAAATGCCATGTAAACCGCGCCTATTCCGTTGGATGGGCCGGAATTCCGCCCATCCATAAATCTTACCTTTTCAATTTAGTTTTCAAAATCTTATTGACCTCGGCCGGATTCGCCTTACCTTGCATTTCCTTCATGACTTGGCCGACAAAAAAGCCGAAGACTTTATCCTTACCGCCGAGATATTGTTCGACTTGACCAGGATTGTCGGCGATGATTTTATCGATGATCGCCTCGATCGCGCCGGTATCGGTAATTTGCTTTAAACCTTGGCTTTCGATGATTTGATCGGCCGTTTCTTGGCCTTGCCACATCGCCTCGAAGACTTGTTTTGCGATTTTGCCCGAAATCGTGTCATCGGCGATACGTTGCAGCAAGCCCGCCAAACGCTCGGCATCGACCGGACATTGACCGATTTCCAAACCGGCCTTGTTCAGAGCGCCGAGCACGTCGCCGGTCACCCAATTTGTACAAATCTTCGCTTCGCCGCCGGATGCTTCAACCAATGCTTCGTAGTAATCGGCTAATTGCCTCGACGAAGTCAACGTAGCCGCACTCTCATCGTCCTGACCGTATTGCTCGATAAAACGCCGCTTCTTCGCATCGGGCAATTCCGGTAAAGTGGCGCGCACTTCGTCTTTGAAAGCTTCGGTAATCTCGACCGGCAATAAATCGGGGTCGGGAAAATAACGATAGTCGTTCGCCTCTTCTTTGCCTCGCATCGAGCGGGTTTCATCTTTGTTCGCATCGTAAAGCCGCGTTTCCTGAACGACCTTGCCGCCGCTTTCGATCAGATCGATCTGACGTTCGATTTCGTGATTAATCGCTTTTTCAACGAAGCGGAACGAGTTGATATTTTTGATCTCGGCGCGCGTGCCGAATTCCGCTTGTCCTCTCGGACGCACCGACACGTTGGCATCGCAACGGAACGAACCTTCCTGCATGTTGCCGTCGCAGATTTCCAGATAGCGCACCAGTTCGTGCAGCTTGCGCATATAGGCGACCGCTTCCTTCGCCGAACGCATGTCGGGTTCCGAAACGATTTCCAATAATGGCGTGCCGGCACGGTTCAAATCGATACCGGTCAGGCCATGAAAATCTTCATGCAGGGACTTGCCAGCGTCTTCCTCCAAATGCGCGCGCGTCACGCCGATGCGTTTCGTAGCCCCGTCGAGGTCGATATCCAGGTGTCCATTGCCGACGATCGGCAACTCGAACTGACTGATCTGATAACCTTTCGGCAGATCCGGATAAAAATAGTTTTTGCGCGCGAAGACCGAATAAGGCGCGATTTCCGCCTCGATCGCGAGACCGAATTTGACGGCCATGCGCACGGCCTCTTGATTTAATACCGGCAACACGCCGGGCAAACCTAAATCGACCGCGCAAGCCTGCGTGTTCGGTTCGGCGCCGTAGGCTGTCGATGCGCCTGAAAAAATTTTGGATTTTGTCGCGAGTTGTGCATGAATTTCCAACCCGATGACGACTTCCCATTGTGAATTCATTGCTTGTTCCTTATTGATTTATTCGGCAAAAACTTCGGCCAAATCGATTTTTAGTTCGGGAAAAAGATAGGGCTGTGCCGTTTCGTCGCCTGCATAGAGGGCATGGAGCCGATAGGCTTCGCCGTCCCGATCCAACACGAATTGCTGCACGGCGCGTTCATACGGAAACACCAACCAGTATTCGTCGACGCCGCTTTCCTGATACAGATCGTATTTGAAGCGAAGCTCCTTCTTATTATTGCCCGGAGAAAGCACTTCGATGATCCAGTCGGGCGCGCCGTCGCAGCTTTGCTCGGTCAGTTTGTTTTTATCGCAAATCACGCACAAATCGGGCTGTACGACACTGAAAACTTCGCAGTCGCTCAATTTCGATTTGCGGCGATCATAAAGCTTAACGTCGAACGGCGCGGCAAAAACTTCGCAGGACTTGCTCTTGAAATAAGCACCCAAATCCAGAAATAATTTGCCGGAAATCCGCTGATGCTTGACATTCGGCGCTGGCGACATCGTAAAGATCTTGCCTTTGATCAACTCGACCGTTTGATCCAAACGCCACGTCAAATAATCGGCGTAGCTGTAACTCCCGTCCATATCCAATTGCGACAATTCGGTAACTTTGGCCATACCCAACCTCCTTTATTCGAACCCTTTCGGCACCTGCTTGTGCCAATCAGTATTCATCTGATAACGATGGGCTACATTCAACAACCGATCCTCGGCAAAATAATTCCCGATGATTTGCAAACCGACCGGTTTGCCATCGACGAACCCAGCCGGAATCGACATAGCCGGAAGGCCGGCCAAATTGACCGCGATCGTATAAATATCGGACAAATACATTTGAATCGGGTCGCCGGTTTTTTCGCCGAGACCGAACGCCACCGTCGGCGACACCGGCCCCATCAGAACATCGACCTCGGCCAATGCACTTTTGAAATCGTCGCTGATCAAACGCCTGACTTTTTGAGCTTTTAAATAATAGGCATCGTAATAACCGGCCGACAAGGCATAGGTTCCGATCAAGATGCGACGCTTGACTTCCTTGCCGAATGTCTCGCCACGCGAGCGCGTATACAAATCTGACAAATCAGCCGGATTGTCGCAGCGGTAACCGAAACGAACGCCATCGAAACGCGACAGATTGGCCGAGCATTCGGCCGGTGCAATCACATAATAAGCCGGAATCGCGTGTTTCAGATTCGGCATCGAGACTTCTTTGACCTCGGCACCCAATTTGCGATATTCATTGACGGCTGTTTCGATGACTGTTGCGATTTCGCCGTTCAATCCTTCGCCGAAAAATTCTTTCGGCAGTCCGATTTTCAAGCCGCTTAAGGGTTGATTCAGCCCGGACGAATAATCGGGAACCGGCCTATCGACGCTAGTCGAATCCTTCTCGTCGAAACCGGCCATCGCTTGCAACATGATCGCGGCATCCTCGGCAGTACGCGTCATCGGACCTCCTTGGTCGAGGCTTGAGGCATAGGCAATCATGCCATATCGGGAAACGCGCCCGTAAGTCGGCTTCAAACCGGTAATACCGCAGAAAGCCGCCGGCTGACGTATCGAACCGCCGGTATCCGTTCCTGTCGCTCCGGCCGTAAGTCCTGCGGCAACCGCCGCGGCCGACCCGCCCGAAGAACCGCCCGGAACGCACGAAACATTCCAAGGGTTTTGTACCGAACCATAAAAACTGGTTTCGTTCGACGAGCCCATTGCAAATTCGTCCATATTCGATTTACCGAGCATCACTGCACCGGCCGCATTGAGTTTTTCGACGACGGTTGCATTGTACGGCGAAATGAAATTATCGAGCATCTTCGAACCGCAAGACGTTTTTACGCCGTCGGTACAAAAAATATCTTTTTGCGCCACCGGTATTCCGGTCAATAAATCGGCCGTTCCTGCCGCCAACCGTTTATCCGCGGCTTCGGCTTGGGCAAGCGCCTGCTCGGCCGTCACGGTAATGTATGCATTGAGCACCGAAAACTGCCGAATCCGTTCTAAATAGCCTTGCGTCAACTCCACGCTGGAAAATTCGCCGGCGCGCAAGCCTCTCGCTAGTTCAGCGATGGTTTTATTATTCATAACCTTTCCCCATCCTTCATTCGATCACCTTAGGGACTAAATACAATCCCGCTTCGACTTGAGGCGCAATCGCTTGAAATTTTTCTCTCATATTCGTTTCGGTTACCCGGTCCGGCCTCAGCCTCTGACTTTGCTCCATCGGATGCGCCATGGGCGCGACTCCCTCGGTATTTAATTGGCTCATTTGCGTAACCAAATCGAGTATCCCGGATAAATCATGCGCATAAGTATCGACATCTTGAATATCGACGCCTAACCTTGCTAAATGCGCGATTTTATTTACATCGTCGGTCGTTAAAGACATTTTCCAACTCCATTAATCATCAATCCGAAAACATGGCTATTCGCAATTCAAAATCCGAGCGTTTCATGATTTTTTGGGTAACTATTCAGCATGAGCTTGCTATTTGGCGCCGAGCATTGATTGCTAAGGATTCGGTCATAAATAACTTCCCCATTATTAATGCGAAGTAAGCAAGTTCGGTTGCTCGATTGACATCTGTCGGCGGCAGGGCAGATTTTTGCTCCTGCAAAATCCGCATTCACGCCATCCATGGCGTTTGCAGATTTTTGCTCCTCGGCAATTGCTCCTGCATTGCCCTAATACACGCCATCCATGGCGTAATGCAAAATCTGCACTCATGCATCCCTGGCAATCAGTCACCGCCGTCAAGCCTACATGGACGTATTTACCCAGCACCTAAATTATCTATACTCATCGTAGATCAAAATTCGGCACCGGGGTGTCCGTCAATGGACGCCGTGAATACATCCCTGTAGGCTCTATGCCAGCTCCATGCAGGCCCCTCACCTAGCGTTAGGTGAGGGGCCGCACACCCCCCGGCGTCTCCTTAGGCACTGCCGAAATTTGAAGTACGAAAGGTATATGTAATCAATCATGGCCAATAGGCTATGGAATTTAGGTGCTGGGTGAATACGTCCATGTAGGCTCGACGGCGGCTGTCCCTGCCGCCGACACCTGTCGATCGAGCAACCGCACCCTCTCCGGAACCGGCATTTTCTCTGCCGAGCTTCTTATATCGAAAAATTAGATAAAGAGCCAAAATCTACGAACTTTCACAGTAAGTTATTTTCACGAATTCCTAAAGACGCGTGACTGAAACGTCATGTCCACGCTGCCTTATAAATCAACTCTCGACTTATCGCCTCCCCTTACAGGGGGAAAGCGTTTAATTACAGAACGGCGACAAGCAAAAAATGAAACGGAATTTTAAATTGCGTTAAGTATAATACTTTATATCTTGCTCAATTACCCGCTTGATTGATAAAGTAATACAATTTATTCGCTCAGGATACAGGTTAATAAATGTTCAAACGAATACGCGGCCTTTTTTCCAACGATCTCTCGATAGATTTAGGAACCGCCAACACTTTGATTTACGTTCCAGGAAAAGGAATCGTATTAAACGAACCCTCGGTTGTGGCCATCAAGGAAGACAAAATTCGCGGAGCTAAAACCATCGCGGCAGTAGGCATGGAGGCCAAAATGATGCTAGGCCGAACCCCCGGCAACATCACTGCGATTCGTCCTTTAAAAGATGGCGTGATTGCCGATTTCGCCGTAACAGAACGCATGCTGCGGTATTTCATCGAAAAGGTTCATGAAAATAAACTTCTACGTCCTAGCCCTCGTATCCTGATTTGCGTCCCATGCGGCTCCACCCAAGTGGAACGTCGAGCAATTCGAGAGTCCGCTTCGATGGCCGGCGCCCGTGAAGTCTATTTGATCGAAGAACCCATGTCGGCTGCGGTTGGCGCAGGACTGCCCGTCGATGAAGCCCAAGGTTCAATGGTACTCGATATAGGCGGAGGTACGTCGGAAGTCGCCGTCATCTCATTGAACGGCATTGTCTATTCGGCATCGGTGCGCATCGGCGGCGATCGTTTCGATGAAGCGATCATCAATTATGTCCGCCGTAATTACGGCACACTGATCGGCGAAGCCACCGCCGAACGAATCAAACATGAAATCGGTGCCGCTTATCCGGGTAGCGAAGTCAAGGAAATCGAAGTCAAAGGGCGAAATCTCGCCGAAGGCGTACCGCGCAGCTTTTCATTAAACAGTAATGAAATTCTGGAAGCCCTTCAAGACCCTTTGTCCGGCATCGTCGGTTCTGTTAAAGTCGCCTTGGAACAAACTCCGCCGGAACTTGGCGCCGATGTCGCCAACCGAGGTATTGTTCTGACCGGTGGTGGCGCGCTACTCAAGGATATTGATCGTTTGATCGCAGAAGAAACCGGGCTTCCGGTTTATATCGCCGACGACCCACTTACCTGCGTGGCACGCGGAGGTGGAATCGTTTTGGAAATGTTGGATAAAAAAGGTCCTAGCGCATTTTCGCTAGAGTAGCTTCAACCGCAAAACAATACTCGCCAAGCTATTTGGTTCGGCTGATTCGAAGCTTTAAATTGCTTACCAAAGTAGTTTCCAAGGATGGAACATCGATTCGAATGATACGCGATCGAACTATCCAAATAATATTCTGTCCTTTATGGCCTACACGGTTCATTTTCGAGGTAATCGTTATCAATCCTTTATTTGCCACCGGCCCTTCGATTAATACGCGACTGCTGGTGGCGGTAGTGGCTTCAATCGCGCTTCTGGTCGCTGAACGCAAAAGCTCGCAACTAGACAAACTTCGTAGCGTACTATCAATGATTACCTATCCGATTCAATCAATTACGGACTGGCCTCTACATCACTCAAAAGAAACCGTAGAATCGATAAAATCACTTTATAGTCTAAAAGAAGAAAATGAACAGCTACGCCAAGAACAATTGATTTACAAATCCCAATTGCTTAAATATGAAGCTCTGGAGAAGGAAAATATCCGGCTAAGGGCATTACTGGAAAAATCCTTTAAACTGGGCGAACAGGTACTCGTGGCCGAGTTATTATCCGTTAACTTAGCCCCTTTCGAACATATCGTCGTCGTCGATAAAGGAACGCGGTTCGGCGTGCATGCTCAGCAAGCGGTTTTGGATGCTTACGGCGTGGTCGGCCAAGTATACCGTGCGCTTCCGCTCAACTCCGAGATCATGCTAATTACCGATCCTGGCCATGCAATTCCGGTACAGATCAATCGCAACGGTTTACGTACGATCGCGGTCGGCAGCGGGCGAATCAACAGGCTGATATTGCCTTATTTAGCGAACAACGCCGATATCGAGGAAGGCGATCTACTTATTAGCTCAGGCCTAGGCGGTATTTTTCCGCAAGGCTATCCGGTCGCTGTCGTCGAAAAAATAATCCTCCAGCCTAACAAACCTTTTGCCGAAATATACGCGACCCCCAAGGCACAATTAAATCGAAGCCGGGAGTTGTTGATCGTATGGAAAAGCGAAGCGCCTATCCCGCTGGAAACTCAAGAAACAGAACAAGCGGACGAAAACCATGCCGAAGAATAATGCTTTCGGCTACGGCCGTTATCTTCTCTCGATTATATTTGCCATGAGCCTAAATATCGCCGCCTGGCCCCAACCCTTGACGCCATTCAATCCCAATTGGATATTACTCGTGGTTATTTACTGGGTATTGGCAGCACCCGATCGAGTCGGCATATTCAGTGCTTGGACCATCGGCTTACTGACTGACGTATTAACCGGTAGAATGCTGGGTTTAAATGCGCTCATCAACTCGCTGGTTGCCTTCCTGTGCCTGAGGCTACACAAGCGACTCAGACAGTACCCAATTCTTCAACAAGGCCTATTTATCTTTTTTTGCCTACTCTTATCTCAATTTTTGATATTTTGGATCACTGATAGCCAAACTATCGCACGCGCTTCTTACACTTTTTGGTTACCCGTACTAACCGGCACCCTTTTCTGGCCTTTAGTCTTTTTTTCTTTGCGTGCAATACGGCTCTACCGACGCATTCGTTGAACCGTTTGTCACATGCCTCGCACCTACACCATTAAAAACCCGGCGGAGGAAAACCGCATTTTTACGGGTCGTGCCATTGTTGCGATGATCTTCATTCTGCTTCTATCGATCGGTTTAATCGTCCGTTTGGTTTACTTGCAGATTGTCGGTCACGAACATTACGCGACCCTAGCTAAGAACAATCACATAAAAATATCGCCGCTGCCACCGACCCGCGGCATCATCTTCGACCGAAAAGGCAGAGTGTTGGCCGATAATGTTCCGACCTATAGCCTTGAACTGATACCCGAACAAATCAAAGATCTCGACGACACGCTCGCACGATTACAAGAATTACTGGATATTCCCGAAGATAAAATCGAGCAGTACCAAAAATTGCGCAAACGCGAAAAACGTTTTACCAGCACACCGCTATTACTGCGTATGTCCGAGGAAGAAATCGCCAAATTCGCTGCAGTTAGACCTTATTTTCCCGGTGTCGATATTCATGCACGCCTAGTCAGACATTATCCCTACGACATTCTAACCTCACATGTCATCGGTTATGTTGGCCGCATCAACGAAAACGAATTAAAAAGACTCTCGGTCTCCGAATATCGCGGCACTCACCATGTCGGCAAAGTTGGGATCGAGCTAGCTTATGAAACCGAACTACACGGCAAGGCCGGCTATGCTGAAATAGAAACCAACGCACAATCCCGAGCGATCAGTACTTTAAAAACAGTCGATCCGACTGCAGGATCGAACCTACACCTAACCCTTGATATCGATCTACAAAAGATCGCTTATGATGCACTCGATATTTATAACGGGGCGGTCGTGGCCATCGAAATAAAAACCGGGGGCGTCTTAGTTTTTACCAGTCGCCCCAGCTTCGACCCCAATCCGTTCGTCTACGGTATCGACAGTAAATCTTATAAAGAACTGCAAACTTCGGATGCCCAGCCGATGTTTAATCGGGCGCTGAGAGGACAATATCCACCCGGCTCCACGATCAAACCTTTCATGGCCTTGGCCGGGCTTGAATATCAAGTGACCCACCCTGGCCAAAAAACTTATTGCCCCGGTTATTTTCAACTTCCCAATGTCAAACATAAATACCGGGATTGGAAAAGAGGCGGCCATGGTACGGTGGACCTGAATCTTGCAATTGTGCAGTCTTGCGACGTGTACTTTTACAGTCTGGCCTTATCGCTCGGCATCGACAACATCCACCGTTTCTTCACGAAGTTTGGCTTCGGAGAGAAATCCGGCATCGACCTAGTTGGCGAACTATCAGGCCTACAACCCTCTAAACAATGGAAGCGCAAAGCCCGTAATCAATCCTGGTATCCCGGCGAAACGGTTATTACCGGAATCGGTCAAGGTTATACCCAAGTTACTCCGCTGCAACTGGCTCGAGCAACTGCAACGCTAGCCAATAGAGGCAAGGTCGTCCATCCGCATCTGGTGGGTTCGTTTACCGACAATGGTATTCTAAAACCCGTGGAAGCCAAACCGGAAACATCCCTCGCGCTAAATCCCAGAAATATCGATGCGGTCGTCTCCGCGATGATCAATGTCGTACACAGTGCCAGGGGTACGGCGAGGGCCATCAGCCGCGGCATCGATTATCAAATTGCCGGAAAAACCGGGACGGCCCAGGTCTTTACCGTCAAACAAGAAAAGCGCTATAACGAAAATGAAATCGCTTTTAAACTGCGCGACCATGCGCTATTCATGGCATTCGCGCCAGCTCACGATCCACAAATCGCGGTTGCCGTCATTGCCGAAAACGGCGGTCATGGCGGTTCAGTTGCGGCACCGATAGCCGGAAAAATTATACGTCAATATTTACAGGAATCCAGCGATGAAGACCGAAACGCGCAGTGAACAATTCGTACCGCACTCGCTCCTCGGCAATCTATTGAGAAAACTGCATATCGACATTCCCTTGCTGATATGTTTGTTGCTAGTTCTTAGTCTAAGCTTTCTAATTTTGTATAGCGCGAGCGGACAAGATATCGACATCTTGATCCGTCAGGCCACCCGCATGCTGATTGCCTTTGTCCTGATGATCGTGCTTGCGCATATTAACCCTTATCAATTCAAACGCTATTCGACGATTCTTTACGGAATCGGCGTAACCTTGCTGGTTGCCGTGCTGATCATGGGTCAAATCGGCAAAGGCGCACAGCGTTGGCTCGATTTAGGCTTCTTTCGCTTTCAACCATCGGAAATGCTTAAGATTACCGCACCGATGATGATTGCCTGGTATTTATCGGAAAACACTTTGCCTCCGAAGTGGAGGCAGATGGGAATTGCCGGCTTGTTGATCCTAATACCGACGCTACTGATTGCAAAGCAACCCGATCTCGGCACCTCGATATTGGTGTTCAGCTCGGGAGCCATGGTCATCTTTTTTGCCGGATTGTCATGGCGATTCATCATCAGCATCGGCGCCATCATTGCTTCGCTGACTCCTATCATTTGGCATTTCATGCGCGATTATCAACGCGCCCGGGTTTTAACCTTTCTCGACCCGGAAGCCGACCCACTCGGGCGAGGCTATCATATCATCCAATCGAAAATAGCCATCGGCTCCGGCGGCATCTACGGCAAGGGCTGGCAAGGCAGCACCCAGGCCCAACTCGATTTTCTGCCGGAAAGCTCGACTGATTTCATTTTCGCAGTATTTGCCGAAGAGTTCGGTCTCTCCGGCTGCCTGGTGTTAATTGCGCTCTACATTGTTATTATCAGTCGTTGCCTGTATATTTCAATACAAGCGCAAGACAGTTACAGCCGATTATTGGCGGGAAGTCTCAGCTTTACCTTTTTTGTCTACGTCTTTGTTAACATAGGCATGGTTATCGGCATCCTACCAGTTGTCGGAGTCCCATTACCGCTGATCAGCTACGGCGGCACCTCAATGGTTACCCTGCTCGCAGGATTCGGCATCCTGATGTCCATCCACACCCATAAAAAATTCTTACCGACTTAACGATGAAGCAAACCTCAATAGCCACTTTAATGCTCTGCGGAGCTCTGATACTGAGCCCCTCCTTCCCTTCTTCGGCGCAAGCGGCCGCACCAGTCTCCCAGCCCGAAACATTGCCCGAAAACATGTCGACATTCATACGCACGATGTCGGCTAAGCACGGCTTCGACAAAAACAAACTGAACACCTTATTTCGATCGGTCGAATTGCAACCGCGCATCATCGAGGCCATCACACGTCCAGCTGAGGCGATGCCTTGGTACAAATACCGGAAAATATTCATGACCGACGCGCGCATCGAAGGCGGCGTTAAATTTATGTACGATAATGCCGCGGCCTTGGCCGTTACTGAACAAAAATACGGTGTTCCGCCGGAAATCATCACGGCAATCATCGGCGTCGAGACCTCCTACGGAAAAAATACCGGCAGCTACCGGGTCATCGATGCCTTATCAACATTGGCTTTCAACTACCCGAAACGGAGCCCGTTTTTCACCGGCGAGCTTGAAAACTTTTTATTGCTATGCCGCGAGGAACATATCGATCCGTTACAACCGACCGGATCTTATGCCGGCGCAATGGGCATCCCGCAATTTATGCCGAGCAGTTTTCGCAGCTACGCAGCCGATTTCGAAGGAGACTATCACCGTGATATCTGGAACAACCCGGCTGATGCCATTGCCAGCGTCGGCAATTATTTTTACAAACATCACTGGCAACGCGGACAACCGGTGGCTTTTCAAGCGGCCGCGCAGGGCAACGCTTACCGTAAAGTTCTTGGGGGAGACCTGAAACCGGACCGTACTATAGCTCAACTTAAGACTTTAAATGTCGAATCAAGAGAAACTGGGAGTTCCGACCGGAAAGCCAAACTCCTCGCTTTCGAACTGGAGCAGGGAGAAGAGCTTTGGCTGGGCTTGGACAACTTCTACGTCATCACCCGTTACAACCATAGCCCTCTCTATGCCATGGCGGTTTATCAACTCAGCCGCGCGATTGCCGAACACTCGAAAACTCCAAAGATAAGCGCCAGCCTACCGAACAACCCAACCGCTGCCCCTTCCCTCCAGGAAATCGGTCAAGAGGCCGCCATCTATATCCAACTGGGTGCTTTCGGTAATGAAGCCAACGCTCAAGCTTTACGCAAAAAAATCGCCGAACACAGCCTCCTTCCGCTACCTAAAATTAAACCCGTTACTCAAAACGGAACAACGCTCCACAAAGTACAAATCGGCCCGCTCAAATCCGCCGAAGATGCCGAACTGTTGAACGCCAAACTGAATGAAATCGGCATCGATCAGACACGGTATATCGTCGAAAGCATCGGAAATTAACCAATCACTGTTACAATATGACCTTCTGTTTTTGTATACCCTCACCGCGAATAATGACCTCCTCAAAAGTTTACCTCAGCCTGATTGTTTATCTATTTTTTAGCTTATTGCAAACGGCAAACGCGGCTTCCGATAAGACCGATCCGATCATGATTCCTTCGCCGCCGAGTATCGCTGCGAGCAGTTATATTTTGCTCGATGCCGATAGCGGCAAAGTGCTGGGCGAAAACAATGCCGACGTCAAGCTGCCCCCCGCCAGTCTGACCAAAATCATGGCCGTTTATGTCGTATTCACCGAGTTGAGTAAAGGCCACCTGAGTCTCGGCGAAAATGTCACGGTCAGTCAAAAGGCTTGGCGCACCCCGGGCTCGCGCATGTTCATCGAAGTCAACAAACAAGTCACGGTCGAAGAGTTGCTCAAAGGCATCATCATTCAATCGGGGAATGACGCGAGTGTCGCACTAGCCGAACATGTCGCCGGAGACGAAGCCACTTTCGCCGAAATGATGAACCAACAAGCCGCCATACTTGGCATGAAAAATAGCCATTTCGTCAATAGCATGGGACTGCCCGATGACGACCATTACACAACGGCACAAGACTTGGCAATATTAACGCGTGCAATGATTCGAGAATTTCCGGATTATTATGCGTGGTTTTCAGAAAAAGAATACACCTATAATAAAATCACGCAACGCAATCGTAACAAACTTCTGTGGCGCGACCCCAGCGTCGATGGCGTCAAAACAGGCCATACCGAAGCGGCCGGTTACTGCTTAGTCGCATCAGCGGTTCGCGATGGCATGCGCCTGATTTCAGTCGTCATGGGAACCGGCAGCGAACGCGCTCGTGCCAATGAAAACCAGTCCTTGTTGAATTACGGTTTCCGCTTCTATGAAACTCATCGACTGTACAAGGGCAATGAAGCCTTGACCGAGACCCGCATCTGGAAAGGCGCGGATAAAAACTTGGCTTTAGGCTTGACCGAAGATCTTTATGTTACGATTCCCCGTCGCCATTACGAAGACCTAAAAGCCGTCATTAATTTTGAACAAAACATCATAGCGCCGGTCAACCAAGGCGACAATTTAGGCACCGTCAGTGTGACGCTGGCCGGCGAACCATTAATTGAAAAAAAACTGATCGCGCTGACTACCGTAGAAAAAGGCAACTTAATGCGCAAACTTTACGACACTGTTCTCATGCTGGTGAAATAAAAAAAATGAGTGATAACCCGACAGTTTATTTAAACGGCCAATATCTTCCGCTCAATCAAGCCAAAATATCAGTGCTCGACCGCGGCTTTTTATTCGGCGACGGCATTTACGAAGTCATTCCGGCTTATGCCGGGCACTTATTCCGCCTGCCGGAACACATCGACCGTCTCGAAGCCAGCCTGAAAAGCATTCGCCTAAATAGCCCTCTCAGCCGCGAGCAATGGGCCGGTATTCTAGAACCGCTACTCGAACCGGGACAGGATCAATACATTTATTTGCAAATCACACGCGGTGTAGCGCCGAAACGCGACCATGCATTCCCCGAGCATATCGAACCAACCGTGTTCGCCATGTGCTCGCCTATCGTACCTTTACGCGGCCGCGACAGTGGCGTCAAAGCTATCACGCTCGACGACACCCGCTGGGCATTATGTCATATCAAGGCTATTACCTTACTAGCCAACATTTTGCTTAGACAAAATGCGGTCGACCAAGGTTGTACCGAAGCGATATTAGTCAAAGACGGCTACGTGACAGAAGGGGCGGCCAGCAATATTTTCGCGGTCCTCGATGGCGTTTTGGTGACGCCGCCGAAAGGCGAAGAAATTTTGCCCGGCATCACCCGCGATGTCATCCTGGAACTCGCTAAAACCAACGACATTCCCTATAGCGAAGATATTATTTCGCTCGAAGCCCTGAAAACCGCTGACGAAATCTGGCTTACCAGCTCGACTCGCGAAATCATACCAGTGGTCGAACTCGACTCGGAACCGGTCTCGGATGGTAAACCGGGAGCGGTTTGGCAAAAGATGCATCAACTTTATCAAGAGTTCAAGAAAGCCCAGTCATGAGTGAACAAGAAGATATACTGAAATTCCCCTGCCGCTTTCCAATCAAAGCGATGGGCATGAGCAGCATTGAATTAGATATTCATGTCGTCGAAATCATTCGACGCCATGTCAACGATCTTCATGAAGGCGCAATCACATCGCGCCCTAGTAAAGGCGGAAAGTACACTTCAGTAACCGTAACGATCACCGCGACCAGCAAACAACAACTGGATGCGATTTATCAAGATTTAACCGACTCACCGCTCGTATTGATGGCTTTATAGTGACAAACGTATAACGCTTTTCAATGAAGACTTTCCATGAAATACCGTTGACCCTAAGTTCGGTAGTTCAACCATGAAGCGTATTAAGTTAATGAAGTCTTTTAATGACTTGCCCTAATATTTTGAATATACCTATCGCACTTCAAATTTCGGCATTAAGGTATGGAGGCGTCGGGGTGTTCGGCCCCTTCACCTAACGCTAGATGAGGGGACAGCAGGGATGCTGTCATAGAGCCTACATAGACGTATTCACGGCGTCCTGTCGGGCGAGTGACCGCACCCTAACTACGCCTCGCACTTTCATTTGCCGTGGCGATTGCCTAACCTTCATGAACGTTAGGTGAGCAATAATGGTTTGTATAGGCAAAATAAGCTATGGAATTCACTTCTTATTCTTCATGATCTTCAAGGTGAAATGTTTTTTCTAGGTTGACGGAAATGGTAATAAAAAAATCGGCGATAATGCGCCCTATCTTTATAATCCGCGTTCGATTGCATAAGATAACACGATGACACTGGCGATCCGCAAGCTCGGCCTGCTACCCTACGAAGGGGTTTGGCGCGACATGCAAACGTTCACGCAGCAACGCGACACCCATACTCCGGATGAACTGTGGATCGTCGAGCATCCACCGGTTTATACGCTCGGTTTAAACGGCAAACGCGAACACCTCTTGCAAGCCTGCAACATTCCTGTCGTACAAACCGACCGAGGCGGCCAAGTTACCTACCACGGTCCGGGACAACTAATACTATATACATTGCTGGACATCAAGCGCTTGAACCTGGGTATCCGAGCACTGGTCACAACGCTCGAGCAAGCGATGATAGAAACGCTGGCCCAATACGGCATCCAAGCATCGTCGCAAGCCGACAAACCCGGCGTTTATGTCGCAGACAAAAAAATCGGCTCAATCGGACTACGGATAAAAAAAAACTGCAGCTATCACGGACTGAGCTTGAATAACCAAATGGACTTAAGGCCGTTCGACCGAATCAACACTTGTGGCTATGCAGACATGCAAGTCACGCAATTAGCCGACTTCGGCATCGAAATCGAAACTAGCGAACTGGCCGTACCGGTCGCTCACGCCATCACTCAGGCAATATCACGATGACTTTACAAGCCCCCTCACGAAACACGCCGGAGTCGCATCAACGCAACTCCGTCAAGCTCTCTCGAATTCCGGTCAAAGTCGAACCGGTTGCAACGCCACTACGCAAGCCCGATTGGATACGCATTAAAGTCTCGGCGAACGACGAAATCAACCGTATCAAAAAACTGCTTCGCGAAAACAATCTGCACACGGTCTGCGAAGAAGCCGCTTGCCCGAATCTCGGCGAATGTTTCAGCCACGGTACCGCGACCTTCATGATCATGGGCGACCTATGCACCCGGCGTTGCCCTTTCTGCGACGTTGCGCACGGCAAACCGAAACCGCTCGATCAAAACGAACCGCTACATTTGGCGCAGACGATCAAATTAATGAAACTGAACTATGTCGTGATTACATCGGTCGACCGCGACGATTTGCGAGACGGCGGTGCAGGACACTTTGCCGATTGTATCTCCGCAATCCGGCAAGAAACGCCGATCACCAAAATTGAAATACTGGTCCCCGATTTTCGCGGTCGCTTCGACAAGGCCGTCGATATACTGAGCAGGGAGCCTTGCGATGTGTTCAACCACAACCTGGAAACCGTTCCGAGACTGTACAGAGAGGCGAGACCGGGCGCCGATTATCAAGGCTCGCTCGATCTACTCAAACGTTATCACGAAGTCTGCCCGAAAACGCCGACCAAATCCGGCATAATGCTGGGCCTCGGTGAAACGCACGACGAAGTCGTCGAAGTCATGAAAGATTTAATCGCTCACGGCTGTTCAATGTTGACACTGGGCCAATACCTACCACCCAGCAAGGATCACCTGCCGGTCAAGCGCTATTGGGCGCCCGAGAAATTCGACGAACTGGCAGAAACGGCTTACCATCTCGGATTCAAGCAAGTCGCAAGCGCACCGCTGGTCCGCTCTTCCTACCACGCCGACCTGCAAGCCAAAGCGGTGGTATCGATAGACTAACAATAAAACCCATCGACCGGAAGCTCTCGATGGGTTTCACTCTGTCCAGCCAAATCCTACGCTAACGCAAAAATCCGTTCGTTGGAAACTAACCGAATCTTAACCAATCCATTCACTTTTTACGATTCACTATTCACCAAAATATGGACATCACTCAACGCATTGCCGAAGAATTAGCCGTCAACCCGAAACAAGTCAACGCCGCGATTTCGTTACTAGACGAAGGCGCGACCGTACCTTTTATCTCACGTTACCGCAAGGAGGTCACCGGCGGCCTCGACGACACGCAACTGCGTAACTTGGAAGAACGCCTGATTTATTTACGCGAGTTGAACGACCGGCGCAACACCATTCTCGAAAGCATCAAATCACAAGGCAAACTGACACTTGAACTGGAAAAGTCCATCCTAGATGCCGACACTAAGACACTACTCGAAGACCTTTATTTGCCGTATAAACCGAAACGCCGCACCAAGGCGCAAATCGCGCGCGAAGCAGGCCTCGAACCGTTGGCCGATGCGATACTGGACGACCGCAGTCTCATCCCGAATGAAGCCGCGCTTAGCTATATCGATCAAGATAAAGGTGTTCCCGATACCGCTGCAGCGCTTGACGGCGCGCGCCAAATCATCATGGAACGCATTTCCGAGGACGCCGACCTGCTCTACGAATTGCGCGAACGCATCTGGCAAAAAGGCATCATTCACTCGGCCGTCGTAGCCGGCAAAGAACAGGAAGCCGCCAAATTCAAGGACTACTTCGATTATCATGAAGCCATCAACAAGATTCCATCGCACCGCGCGCTCGCCTTATTTCGGGGCCGCAACGAAGACTTGCTCAGTATCACATTGAAACCCGCTCAAGAAGCCCCGGAGGAACATCGTTTATGCGAACAATTCGTCGCGAAACGCTTGAATATCACCGACACTTCCAAACCGGCCGATGCTTGGCTCGCAGAGACCGCGCGCTTCGCGTGGAAAATCAAATTATTCACGCGCATCGATCTGGACTTGAAACTGCGCCTTCGCGAGGCGGCCGAATTTGAGGCAATCCGCGTATTTGCCAGCAACTTGAGAGATCTCTTATTGGCCGCCCCGGCCGGCCCGAAGGCGACGATGGGTCTCGATCCCGGCATCCGCACCGGCGTCAAAGTCGCGGTCGTCGACCCGACCGGAAAACTGCTCGCAACCGAAACAATCTATCCACTTCAACCACGTAATCAATGGGATCAGTCTATCGATACATTAGCCCGACTGATCGCGCAACATCGAGTCGATTTAGTTAGCATCGGCAACGGCACCGGTTCGCGCGAGACCGATCAACTGGTCGGCGATTTAATCAAGCGACACCCGGAGCTGAAAGTCACGAAGTTGACAGTCTCGGAAGCCGGCGCGTCGGTCTATTCGGCATCGGAACTGGCCGCAAAGGAATTCCCCGGTCTCGACGTCTCGCTAAGAGGCGCGGTCTCGATTGCGCGCCGCCTGCAAGACCCGCTCGCCGAACTGGTCAAGATCGATCCGAAATCGATCGGCGTCGGTCAATATCAGCACGATGTCAATCAAGCGCAACTGGCTCGCATGCTCGACACCGTCGTCGAGGATTGTGTGAACGCGGTCGGCGTAGACGTCAATACCGCCTCAGTCGCATTGCTCAAGCAGGTATCCGGCTTATCGGCCAGCGTCAGTGAGAATATCGTCGCGTTCCGCGATCAAAACGGGCCGTTCAAAAACCGCAAGCAATTGAAGAAAGTCCCGCGCCTCGGAGACAAAGCCTTCGAACAGGCGGCAGGCTTCCTGCGAGTCATGAACGGCGACAACCCGCTCGACGCTTCCGCCGTGCATCCCGAAGCCTATCCTGTCGTCGAAGCGATCATTGGCGACACCGGCAAATCGATTCGCGACTTAATCGGCCAAAGCACTAATCTACGTTCACTGAACCCAGCCAACTACACCGATGACACCTTCGGCCTGCCGACCATAACCGATATTTTGCAAGAACTCGAAAAACCGGGACGCGACCCGCGCCCCGAGTTCAAAAGCGTGCAATACAAGGAAGGTGTCGAAAAAATCACCGACCTGAAACCCGGAATGATGCTCGAAGGTGTCGTGACCAATGTCGCGAACTTCGGCGCTTTTGTCGATATCGGCGTACATCAGGACGGCCTGGTGCATATTTCGCACTTGGCGGATGTCTTCGTCAAAGACCCTCGCGATGTGGTCAAAACAGGTGATATGGTCAAGGTTAAAGTATTAGAAATCGATGTACCGAGACAACGCATTTCGCTGACTATGAAAAAAGAAGAATACAAAGCGGAAATAAAGCCGCCATCTTCGCCCCGCAAACCTTCAAAACAGCCCCAGCAAGCCCAGAAACCTCAAGGCGCGATGGCAGACGCATTAACCAAAGCGTTGAAAAAATAAACTTTAAATCCTCTGCTATACTGAAGCGAAAAATTAAATCAACCCAGCAATTCCCAATATGGAAATCAACGAGGGTGAGAAGTGTGCTTGGCAAGGATGTCGGCAGCGGGGCAGATTTTTGCTCCTGCAAAATCTGCATTCACGCCATCCTTGGCGCTTGCAGATTTTTGCTCCTGCAAAATCTGCATTCACGCCATCCATGGTGCTCCTCGACAAGCATACTTCTCTCCCTAAATACGTCGATAAATGCTTAAATTGGGAATTGCTGAAATCAACCGGCAGGACTTGCTATGACATCATCTAATCGCACCATGATCCCAGTGTTATTGGTCAGTTTTTTGACCGCCTTCGCGCCCGAGTCTCAGGCTCAAAACACCCATCCACGCGTTTGCGGCAGCTATGGCGAAATAGTCGGCCATAAAGCGCTTAATGCTTTCGGTAACCTTGGTGGCTCGGTCCTTGAATTACCGAAGAATGTCATCAATACATCGAATCAAAGCAACGTCTTTTACGGCTTCACCGGAGGACTTTTTAAAGGCATCGTCAACATGGCAGGCCGGATAGGTGTCGGCGTCGCCGACTTGGTAACGATTCCGCTTCCGACCAAACCCATCGCTTATCCTCTCTATGTTTGGGATGATTTTGACATCGACACGACCTATGGCGAAGCTTACCGTCTCTACCAATGCACACCGAAACCGAAACCCATCGTCCAAGCCACGGAACCAGAGCCAGTCATTGAACCCGAACCGGCGATATACACTCCGCAGCCATTAGAAACACCGGAAGTCTATCAAGACACCACACGAAAAATCGACCGGTTATTCAAAGAGGAAATGCACAAATAACGAAACCAGGCGGAAACGAATAAAAACGTTCCGCCGACTATTCACAATAGGTCAGTACATCCACCGAATAAACACCGCCCCCTCATAAAGCAACTTTTTCATCGCCCGAAGTAATAGAATTTTTAAATGGTTAATCCCTCAATGTCCTTAAGTTAAATCATTGATGGTCAGTCTGTCGAACTATGAACGGCTTAACTCAACACCTCAGAGTACTATCCCATACCTCCATAAAGTTAGCTAATTTATGAGTATAAATGGAGTAGAAAGGGCATAGAAGTAACGCTCATCAGAAAGATTACCGATTACTTCATGTGATTTATGGATGAACTGCCGAAATTTGAGTAGTAAAGAGTATATCTTCCAAGAGCTTTTTTACTGTGAACGTTGGCGAACCGAAGAGGGTGCGGTTGCTCGACCGACCGGCGTCGGCGGCAGGGAGCCGCCGTCGAGCCTACATGGACGTATTCACCCAGCACCTAAATTCCATAGCCCTTTGGCTATGGTAACTATCTTGCGTAATTTAGGTGCTGGGTTCACGGCGCCCTGTCGGGCGAGTGATCGTACCCTAGCCATCCCTCTCACTTTCACTTGCCGGGGTGATGACGGCTTCTTCATGATCGTTAGGATTCTTCATGAATTCAGGGACTGAAATTTAAGCCGGAAATTCTTCTGACGAAGACTTTAGCTTTGCAGACGCAGAAGCTTGAATATTAAGCAACTCTTATTCAACGCCGGCGGCATGCGTCAATTCCGCAACATTTTGTTTAGTGAAAAAACCATCAAAATCGCCAAATCGCTGCACATATTCAATGATTAACGACGAATGCTCCGAAGCACTTGAAAATATCTGCTTAATACCTTCTTCTTTCGAACCGATAACATCCAACAAAAACTTTTTTCCCTGACGAGAAATCTCACTCACCACGTAGTCGATATTTTCCATGCCGTTATATTCGCCGTCATTAACACCGATCGCTAAATGATGCAGGCGAGGCCCGTAGTTACGGACGAAGGTTTCAGTCGGCGAAGGTAACTTTTCCAAGTGATTAACAAAATACGGCGTGTTGTTAGCCGTAAACACTTTTGCAGGACTATTGATCTCATCCGCAAAATGCGCGCTTTTAGTCACATTGGTTGAAGAATTTTGGTCTTTGATATCGTATGAACCCCAATAAAAATAACTCGACAGCGATAGCCATTCGAGAATTGCGGTTTCGCGATTCTGGCAATAAATACGTGTTGCCAAGTGATCAATGGGATTCAATAACTTGTCGATACCGAGTTCTTCCTGCAGTTCTTTGGCTTGCCGATAAGCAGTTTATACATCGTCTCGAATCTGGGAAAGTCCCAATGAATACACCCTGATCTGGTTTTCCGGCCGCTCCATATAAGCGACAATATTATGGCTATAGGGTGAAGGCTTACTGATCGCCAAATTACCCGGCAGCTCCAATCGACGAATCTCATCTTGCGAAAAAAAGCGAAATTCACGCTCTTGTTGCAAACGTGTCACTTCGCTCATGTTTTCCACTCGAAGAATTTCACCCATATAACGACTGTTCGGCTTACTTGCCCCAATCGGATAGACTTCATTCAAGCTTCGAAAAATACCCATGGTCGACGGGTCTTTAACTTCTCTAATCAGCAGGTCGGGCGAATTCATATCGATACGCAAAATATGCGTCCAATGGGATTCGCTTTCCAGCGTCACGAGATAGTGATAAGGCGTCATTAAGCAAAGTTCGCCGACATAGCGAATAGAGTGGACAGGATCAACGGTAATCATTAGCGCGTCGATCTACCCTATCATGTCGGTCAAAAGCTCGCGCAGGTAATGTTCGAAAAAATCGGAATTCTCTTTGTCGCCATGCCGTGGGAAAGAAAGTGATTTCATGGTTCGCCTTTCTGAAATTTGTTATTGCATCAGGCCGTTAACGACCCATTTAACAAATTTATTACGCATAAGACATACCATATCGCGACAACACCTATTTTTATTCAATATCAATTACGTATAAAAACATCCTCTGAAACTAACGAATTGTTTTTGCGTCAAGATTGTGCATTAGGATTTGGTCATAAATAACTTCCCTATTTTTCATGCAAGGTAAGCAGGTTCGGTAACTCGATTGTCAGGTGTCGGCGGCAAGGAAAGCCGCCGCCAAGCCTACATGGACGTATTCACCCAGCACCTAAATTCCATAGCCTTTTGGCTATGGTAACTGTCTTGCATAATTTAGGTGCTGGGTTCACGGCGTCCTGTCAAGCGAGTTACCGAACCTGCTACAAAACCCATAGCTCCAGAAAGTTATTTTTCAAGAAATCCTTAAAAGACTTTTCCGCTTCATCCTAAATTCGGTAGTTCAACCATAAGGTACATGAAGATACTTGCACTAAGAAACGTTCACTTTATGTTTATTCCATAAATGCCGGAATAACTCGGCTAAACAAAGAATGATCAACCCCGTAACTATCCCGACCAAACCTTCGTAAGCTTTCTCGTGCCAATCCAGATAACGCCATAATATGGCGGCCGCCAAGCCGCTCGCGACTGCAGCAAGACTCGCGAATTGAGTGGGCCGCATTCCCACGCATAACACCAACAGCAAAGGCGCAAAGGCGCTTGCCAATCCGGACCATGCCATGATTACCAAGCTGAACACACTATGATTATTTGCTAAGGCACCGAGTAAAGCCAAGAATGTCACGACAATGGTTACCCCTTTGATCAAATACTGGTTTTCGATTTGATGCGGCAAGATATCATGAGTCAACGCCGCCGAACAGCTTAACACCACCGAATCGGCAGTGGACATAGTGGCTGCAAATAAGCCCGCTAAAATCAAACCGACCAGGGCTGGAGACAACAACTCCATAGCCATCGTCGGCAACGCCAACTCGGCATCGAAAGCCTCCGTATCGACGAGATAAATGCGGGAAAGTAGCCCTACGCCGGTGGCCGCCAAGTAAAACGCAATATACCAAAGGTAATACCACAAACGTGCTTTGTTCATACTGGCGGTATCGTCAAGCGTCATGAAGCGCACCATGATATGAGGCTGACCGATGACCGACAATCCGGCAAAAAGCCAACTGATTGCGAATAATAAACCGCCGGCAATACCTGGCAAGGCCAAAGACTTGGGGAACCAGTCTAAAAAACCGTCAATCGCTTGCATTTGCATTAGGGTCGATTCGATCCCACCCATCGCCTGAGTGGCTGTCATTAATAACACACTCATTGCAACGATCATCACTATCGATTGCGCAGCATCCGTCCAGATAGAAGCCCGAATACCGCCCGCGAAACAATACAAGGTAACTAATATGCTACCCATAACCGCCCCTGCCCATGACGGCCATCCGAAAAGCACATGCAATGCCTTGCTACCGGCGACCAGTTGCGCGCTGGCGTAAGCCAATAGAAAAACTAACGAAATCACACCGATAACCCGTTGCAGTGCCGGCTGATTGCCCCCTGCGCTCCAGACGCTCAACACACCGGCGTAACTGACTTCACCGGTGGTTGTGGCCGCTACTTTGAGTCTTTTGTGCACCAATAGAGATGCTAAAAAATCCCCGGCAATCCACCCTATCATCAACCAAATGGCAGCGAGTCCGGTGACATAGGTATAACCGATAACGCCGATGAACATATAGCCACTGTTATTCGTAGCCACCGCCGATAAACCAACCAGCCAAGGTTTGACATTGCCGCTAGCCAAGTAATAATCTTGCTTGGTGCCACGGCTTTGCCAATAGGACGCCAAGCCAATCAGCGTAAACAGCAGTAAAAAAAAACTAAACGAGAGAACCATTAATACTCCTATCTGATCGAAAAAACTCTAATTTTCAGGAGGTGCAAGGATATTCGGCAAAGGTGTAGAAGAGCGCTGCTGAACAGACACGCCTCACACCTTCACCAAACTTGAACGATTTTTCAGCATGAGCCTAAAAAGAGCAGCCGGCATGTGTTGTATACCTTTCGCACTTCAAATTTCGGCAGCATCTAAGGAGGCACCGGGGGTGCTCGGCCCCCCTCACCTAACGCTAGGTGAGGGACCAGCATGGATGCTGGCATAGAGCCTACAGCCTGTATCCACGGCGTCCTTTAACGGGCCCAAGGTGCCGAATTTTGATCTACGATGATGGGTATAGACCGTTCGTGCTGAGCCAAGTCGAAGCATGAATGACTCAGGGCGAACGGTAGTTTGAAGCACTCAACTGGCTCTTATTAGGATGAAGGGATTAGTGAGTGTTATCCTCGCGAGGCAACAGCTCTATAAACGGCGCAAAGTCTTTTAATGCTTGCAGCGCAGGGTCATCGGCAAACTTATCGCGATAATCCTCGGTGCGCTCCAGCGCCTCGGATAAACAGTTAACGGCCTCTTCATATTGATTCAATGCGGTATACGCACAAGCCAATTGGTAAAAAGCATGGCCGTTTTCAGGGTCGATTTTCAACGCTTGCTGGCATAAATTGACGGCCCATTGGGGCTCGCCCATATCGAGCACTGCATCGGCCTTATAAGTCAATGCTTCGCAATCCTCGGGACGCAATTTTAAAATTTGATCGTAAATGGCAATTTTATTGGCCAAGCTGCTTGCTTGCCCTGCCCTGAGCCACAGTGATTGCACATCTTGCGTCCGCTCGATATCCTCGCCGATTTTCTCAATCAATTGCGCTTCTTTGTTGAGCTGTTGCTCAACAATTGCCAAACGCTCTTCATATTCATGGACCAGTTTCGATACTTTCTTATCCGCCATGGACTGTACACGCTCTTTGATATCTCTGAGCGAGGTCCAACCCAACAGCACCAAAATAGTACTGGCACCGGCAATCAAGTAGAAAAAATAAGTAACGGTGTTAGTGGCGTAAGTGACGCCTCTATCGACCGAGCTGAGCTCTCTATCCACAATTTGCTGGATCAGCTCATTCCTCTGCGCCGCCATATCCATACGCAACTGCTTGAGTTCATCCAGCATATAGCGTTCGATGAACGGACTATATAAGGGCTTATCCAAAGACTCAATCGCCTCTAAGCGTTCTTGTTCTTGAATCTCCAACTCATCGTCGACGGCCTCGCCCAACACGGAACAAGGCGCCAGCACGATCAACACCATTAACATTCTAAGCATAAGTTGATTGATCGGCAGCAGCGATAAAAGGCCGCGGCTCGATACCACGTATAGCCTTGCGACTACAAAGATATTCGGGACGAGGCGATAAACCGCAAAACGGCCATGTGACTTGATTACTGATCGCGTTATAGACGAAAAAGAGATTAGAGCGATGCCATGGAGTGATATTACTATTCGAACCATGCATGACATTACTGTCGAAAATTAAGACACTGCCGGGATTTCCAGTAGCCGATACGACGCCGCCATCGGCAACTAAGCTAGCCAAGCATTCATCGCTGGGTATGCCGTACTCCTGCTTTTTCAACGAGACCGAATAATGATTCTCCGGCGTTTCCTCTTCGCAAACGACAAATTTTTTATGCGATCCGGGAATCAACATTAAAGGTCCGTTATGCTGGTCGTTTTCGGTAAGAATAATGGACATGCTGAGCGCACGCATTCTGGGCATGCCGTCTTCTACATGCCAAGTTTCAAAGTCCGAATGCCAGTAAAATTCCTTGCCGCGAAAACCCGGCTTATAGTTTAAGCGCGACTGATGAATGTAAACCTGGTCGTTCAAAAGATGTTGAGCCAGTCCCGCTAACCGATTATCGGCAGCTAACCTTTTAAAAACCGGGCTGACTTCATGAATTTTAAATAGTGAACGGATTTCGTCGCTGGATAATTCAGTTATTGCTTCCGCTGAGGCTTTTATCTCTTTATCGTCATTCAAACGATTGAGTTCTTGCTTGAAACAATCGACTTCCCGCTCATTAAAAACATTATTAATAACAAGAAAACCCTGTTTTTCATAACGTGCTTGCAAGTCCTCGGCAATGAGACTCGGGTTAGCGGTTTGCGTATAAACCACAGGGTCTACGCGTTGAATTATTTTCGGTTTATCACCGTTTCGAGATTGATATAAATCTTCGCTTTGTTCGAACTGTGCGGCATTCTCGGTAATCATTGAACATTTAACCCATATTGATTAAAGACTTCGCGACAACAGATAGGCCCCTGATCATCGGCCATTCCCAACTTACGCAGGGCTTACCCGTATTTATTGAAAAATAGACGGTTAAGTCATTCATTGCTCGACTGAATGCCTTACCATGAACGACCTCACCTTGGACGAAAATTGACTTGCGACTCGCCTTAATCCGCTACCACTTCAGCTGTCAACTCGTAATCGCCCTAAGCGTTATATACCTCCTTGTCGTTCAGTAGAAGATTGAAGTCGAAAGCCAATTTCATTTCTATGAAGGCGCGTAAGATGTGTTTGTCATGTCGGTCGAGAAGATAAAGTGTTCTCGGACGAATCGGATAACCTTTACCATTATCAAAGAACCTGTACTGTACTCTCCCGACATGCAGTACACCGATTCCAAATGATTTTGATAATGCATTTGAAAACTCACGCCTTCGTATTTGGTCGTGGTGTGAAAGAAGAACCCATATTGTCATCTTTTAATAACAAGCGAGTAATCTACCAGTTAGTATCCGGAAAAAAAATAAGGCGTTCGGTTTTATTGGCTTCTTCAGATCATCTAACTATATCATATTAAAACATTGTAATACCAAGGGGTCCACCCAAGCAGCAATTCTCAGTTTGAGCATTTATTGCCTTATTTAGGGTGAGAAGCATGCCTGTCGAGGAACGCAGTGAACCCATCCATGGAGGCTTGGCGGCAGTCTGATCGCCATGGATGTCGGCAAGCACACCCCACACGCCCTTTTTGATCCACAAAGTGGGAATTGCTGAAGACATTATCTTTTTCACGCTATCATTAAATTCCTCCCCTACTTTCTCTGGCACACGACTATCAAAGCGATTTTTTTATAAACCGTACGCCGCACTTCTTCAGCTTGAGCCGATGTATCATTTAACCCAATTGAAGAAGGGGTTCAACAACTCCGAACCCTTGGTGTTATCCAGCACATAGCGCTCAATAAACAACGAATAAATCGGCTCTTGCAGCGCTTCGATTGTACTTCGAACTGGCCTGCTGCCAATTCAGACTACGCAATAGCGGTTTCAGCAACCAGCGGGAACGGGCTGTGTCAGCAGCATCAGTACAATCAGGACGCGAGGCATATTGCAATGCCGTGATCATGGACCTCCACCAGATGGCTGTGCAAACTTTTTATCGCATCAGTATAGGTATCTTCATCAATCACAAACTGCATATCGACTTGACGCATTGACTGGTGCATAGCCAGCACACTGATCTGTTTCTCTGCAAGTGCCGCGACAGTTTTGGCCAGAATGCCCGGGATTTTCATATCACTGCCAATGGCGGAAACAATCGAAACTTTTTGCTGATTGATTTCGGCATCCGGATAGATCTCTTGCAAGGCATCGCGAATGCGGCGGATTTTTTTCAGACTGGCAGATAAATAATGGGTAATGGTATTGGCATTAATGTCTTTAGAAACAATATGCGCTCTGAAGCGGTGAATCAGCGCCAGGATTTCCCGGTCGTAATTGTGAATCTCGCCAGCCATGTTTTGATCAAATACTTCGAAAGCATAGACACCATTGCACCCGGCAATAATCTCCACGCAAGGATTACTGCTGACATAGTCGCCGGTGATCAGTGTCCCGGCATGATCCGGCTCAAAGGTGTTTCTGACGCGGAGCGCTATCTCATTCTGACGCAAGCCTTTTGCTGCCTTGGGATGAATCGCCTCCATGCCCAGGTTCGCAAGTTGGTCGGCCACATCGTAATTGGTGCGGCCAATCGGTACGGCCTTGTCTTCACCTACCAGACGTGGATCAGCGCTGCTGAGATGAAATTCCTTATGAATGATAGCTTCATCTGCCTCGGTCAGCACCGCAATCCGGCTGAAGGTCATTTCACTATACCCCCGGTCAAACGTTGACATCAGCCCGTCAATGCTGTGCGCATAGCCCGTGGCGATTGGTAGTTGCCGGCTCAGATCAATCTCAGCAAAGGCCTTTTTAATGCGCTCATCGAGCGTCATGTGTTTATCTGTCTGCCAACCGGTCAGATCCACAAAGACTGCGTTAACACCGTCTTGCTGCAGCAACTGGACAGTGTTCCACGCGCTGTGCGCCTCACCGATACTGGCCAGCATTTCCCGAACGGTAGAAAGATGTGCATCCAGTGAAAAATGACCGTGCTGACAAAGACGCTGCAAATCTGCCAGACAGCGCTCTGTGTCATCAAGCCGTTCGCCAATAAACGCGTCGGCTTTTTTGATGGCTTCAGCAGTATCAAAAATGTTGGCATTAATCGCAAACATTTCCTGCTTAAGTGTTACCAACGAAGCCTGCCAACCGTCATCGTTTAGACTGTTGGCAAACTGACCATAAATTCCGGCATGACCGTTTTTTTTGTGCTCTAGCAACATATCGGTGATGCCACCGTAGGCGGAGACCACAAAAATACGCTGATACAGATCCTGACGATGGACCGGTTTGAGAATGATATTGTCGCGCACTGCAACATAATCGCTCATGGATGTGCCGCCGATTTTTTCAACGGTGTGAAACGTCATAACGTCCTCTCTTACTTCGTGGATGCCGAAGGGCTTCAACCGCCCTGCCATGATTGAAAATTAGTCACTGACTGTTTCGGCTTCCAGTTCATAGGCACCTTCTGCGTTGTGTACTTCCTTACCGTTCAGAGGAGGGTTAAAGACGCAAGCCAATTGCAGCTCCTTGAAAGCACGCAGGATATGCCGATCGTGCTGATCCAGGTTATAGAGTGTACCTGGGGTGATAGGGTACTTTTTGCCATCGTCCAGAGTTTCCACTTCGCCTTCACCACTGATGCAATACACCGACTCAAGGTGATTCTGGTAATGCATGCGAAAATCGGCACCGGCGAAAATGGTGGTGATATGAAAGGAATAGCCCATACCGTCATCCTTCAGCAGCATGCGGGTGCTTTCCCAGTTGCCGTCAGGTGAAACGATGCGTCTGTTGGTCTGCTCTGCGTCTTGTAACTGTCTTACGATCATGTTAGTTCTCTTCAGTAGATTCTCGAATAGGCTGGTTGGCTCAACAGGCTTTAGGATTTCGTGAAAAATAACTTCCTGGAGCTATGAGTTTTGTAGCGGGTTCAGTAACTCGCTAGACAGGACGCCGTGAACCCAGCACCTAAATTATGCAAGACAGTTACCATAGCCAAAAGGCTATGGAATTTAGGTGCTGGGTGAATACGTCCGTGTAGTCTTGACGGCGGCTTTCCCTGCCGCCGACACCTGTCAATCGAGTTACCGAACCTGCTTACCGTGCATTAAAAATAGGGAAGTTATTTATGACCGAATCCTTAGTGCCCCGCTTTGCTGACCTCTTTACTGACCGAGTAGTCGCCTTCAAAAAAGTCTTTGCCTTCTGGGATTGTGTCTGCTTTATCACAGACCTCTTTAATGGCTTGTTCCAGAATGTCGATGCCATTTTCCAGCTCCGCATCAGTAATGATCAGCGGGCACAGGAACTTCACAACATGATCGTCTGCACCACTGGTTTCAATGATCAGACCTTTCTGAAAACATCTGCGGGTTATCTGGCCGGCCAAATCACCGCTGACACAGTTAATGCCTCGGAACATACCACGTCCATGCGAGTTGAAATTGCCCTCGCCATACTTGGCGACAATGACATTTACACGATCGGCAATGTACCGACCTTTGCGCTGGATATCTTTGGCAAAGCTGTCGTCCTTCCAGAAGTGATCAATAGCCGCCTTGGCGGTGACAAAGGCATGATTATTGCCTCGGAAGGTGCCATTGTGTTCACCCGGCGACCATTCATCGATTTCGGGTTTCATCAAAACAATGGCTAACGGCAAACCATAACCGCTCAGCGATTTCGACAAAGTCACAATATCAGGATAAATTCCGGCTTCTTCAAAGCTGAAGAAAGTGCCGGTGCGGCCACAACCGGCCTGGATGTCATCAATAATCAGCAACACATCATGTCGTTTGCAGATTTCCGACAGGCTTTTTAACCAAGTCATTGACGCGGCGTTGATACCCCCTTCGCCCTGTACCGTTTCAACAATGACGGCTGCCGGCTTGTCGACACCGCTGCTGGAATCCGACAGCATTTTGTCGAGCAAATTGGTGGTATCAAAATCATCACCCAGATAGCCGTCATAGGGAATACGGGTTGAGCCATGCAAGGCAATGCCGGCACCGCCACGATGAGTGGAGTTGCCGGTAACCGACAATGATCCCAGCGTCTGGCCATGCCAACCATTAGTAAACGAAATAATGTTTTCACGACCGGTTTTTTTGCGGGCAATCTTCAGTGCCGCTTCAACCGCGTTGGTGCCGGTGGGGCCGGTAAACATCACAATATAGTCCAAGTTCCGCGGCTTTAAAATGTACTCATTAAAGCTTTCCAGAAACTCACCCTTGGCACGGGTATGCAAGTCCAGACCCTGCGTGATGCCATCATTCTGGATGTACTCAAGCAGCTTTTCCTTAAATACCGGGTGATTGTGGCCGTAATTTAGGGAACCTGCACCAGCGAGAAAATCCAGATATTCGTTGCCTTCATGGTCATAGATTTTTGCGCCTTGGGCACGATCAAACACGCGTGGAAAAGCGCGGGCATACGAACGGACTTCTGATTCAATTTCTTCAAAGATCTTCATTCTAATTCTCTCTTCAGCAGATGGGATAATAGTGTAGTGAACTAAGCCTGAACCGCTTTGAACGGACCGACCTTCACCAGCATTTCGGTTTCATGTTGATCTGCAAAATGGCGAGTCTTGTCAAACATCACAGCACTGCCAATTTGGGTGTCCAGTTTTTTTGCCAGCCCCTCAAATAGAGCCCATGAGGCCTGATTATTCGGGGTGATGGTCGTCTCGATACGGTTAATATCCTGATTGGCCGGTCGAGCCAGAATGGCTAAGAGCATCCGCGTGGCAAGCCCTTGACCACGGGCTTTTTCGCCGACAGCCACCTGCCAGACAAACAATGTATCCGGATGTTGCGGAATACGGTAACCCGAGACAAAACCAACCAACTCATCGCCAATACTGGCCGCCACCGCCGTTTCAGAAAAATGGCTGCTCTGCAACAGATTGCAGTACATCGAATTAGGATCCAAGGGCGGACACTCGCTAATCAGCCTGTGTACCTGTGCTCCGACCTCGGCAGTAGGCTGACTAAGAGTAATGGTCGGTGAAGCAGTTTTAGCAGATAACATATAAACAACTCTATTATTTAGCTTTCTGTACAATACATTCGGTTTTGATTGGATAAGCCGGGCTTAAATTTTGATTTTTATTAGAGTTCAGCACAAATATTCTGGCTTCATTGAAAAACATAATATATAGTACACTAAATATTTCAAATGTCCAGACCACGTACATTTACCATAGATTGATTAGATGTCATATCAAATTACAGTAATGGCTTTGTAACGCAACGGTCTCTATTTAGATAGATTGGTGATCAATGATGCAAAACCCACAACCACACGCCCCCCATTCGCTGGATACGCTCGACTTAAATCCGGTTGAAAAAGAACATTTGCTGAATCAAATTGAAGAAGTACTGGTCGCATTACGCAGAGTCATACGTGCCACAGACTTACACTCAAAATATCTGGCAAAAACTACCAGCCTGACCGCACCGCAGATTCTTTTATTGCAGACACTGCGCGCCAAAGGTCAACTGACCATTGGGGAGCTAGCTCAGGACATGAGTCTCAGCCAGGCAACTGTGACAACAATTCTGGATCGCCTGGAAAAACGTCAACTGGTGTTCCGGCAGCGCTCCCAGACGGACAAGCGAAAAGTCCATGCCTACATGACCGAGGCGGCCACGGAAATGCTAATAAATGCGCCTATCCCTTTGCAGGATCGCTTTACACGGGAATTCAGTAAACTACAGGAATGGGAACAGTTGATGATTATTGCATCACTCCAGCGTGTTGCTCAGATGATGGACGCGCAGGATATCCCTGTCACTAAAGAAGCATTTGATTTTCCAGTTTAAGCTCTGATGATTCGGCTCAGCTGCAACCAGTCATTGACCAAGTGCGCCGCCGGGGTCACAGAGGTCCTCACTAGACACATCCCATACCTTTTATTCTTAGACGGCTTTTCAATCAAAAGGGAGCAATGCATTGTTTAGCCTAATTGGACCAGGGCTTCAACAACTCTGCCCTATTAATTGCATTTACTTTTTCAACAAAAAAAACAAGCCCAGGAGTGTCGTCAACGAGTAGCTGAAACCGTAGATGATCGATATCGCCGCACTCTCCTCTGCCGGCAAACCGGCAAACGATAAAACATATACGGCGAATATTTCTCTCGTCCCCCAATCCGAAATAGAAATAGGCAACAATGTCAACCCAACGAAAATAAGCGGTAATAATGTAAACAGCGTAAACGGCAGCTTCGGGGCGCCCAAACCGTAAGCCGCCAATAAAAAGCCAAGCATCAATAATAATTGAATCAACGACGATAACTCATAATGCGACTGCCCGAGACTCATGACGTCACTGATTTTATTACGATCCATCAAGACTCGAATTTTCGTAGAAAACACGACTCTAAACAGAACAACACCTGAAATCGCTGCGATCGCCAGACTTTGCAGCAACGTCGCGACCGGAATCATTTCGGCAAATAGCGGCCAATTCAACGGCAACGCCAGTAGCAGTATAAATACTAAAGCAACCAATCCCGATAAACGGTCAAGCACTTGACTACCGATCAGCGATTGGTTATCACCATAATCTTGAAGTACTTTGAACCGAGCCACTTCGGAAAAAATCAACGGCGGCCCGATTTGACCGCTTAACGCACCAATCCATATTGCTTTCAAATAATCCGTATAAGCAGCCTCAACATTGAATTGTTGAGCAATGAGGCGCCATCGGTAAGCCATCAACATCAGCACGGCAATATGGCAAACCACCAAGAGCAATCCGAACGCCGGATTAAAGCCACGCAAAGTTTGCCAGAGTAAATCGCTATCGGTTTTATTCAAAATGAACACCAACAAGCCGATAGCGACAAACCATCGAAAAATTACTGTTAGCCACTGTTTTGATTTATGCATCGTACCCACCTACTCTCTTGAACTTAGAAAAAGCATTTCACCATGAAGATCATGAAAGACTTGAAGATACAGGGTTTTCAATTTAAATGAGCTACTAACCATTAATAGCCTATGTCATCATTACTGCACTCCAGTCCCCGCCATTGGTTTGATATTTTTTAGTCATTAACTGGATTTGAAAACCCTGTATTACCGCATTGAATTTATCTATTAAGCTCATCTGTGATATTGGGACAGTTCATAAAGCACTCAATTCTCTTTCCTTCATTATCTTCATGCCCTTCATGGTAATAAAAAACAAACTATAAACATTGTGCCGCATCAGCGCCCTATTGTATAAAACTTTCATTTATCCAATAGGTTAGCGGAATAGTTAGGTAATCCCTTAAAATACCTTATTTGCTTCATGGTTAAACTACCGAATTCAGGATGACCATTGGCTCGACAAGCAAAATGCTTCCCTACATAACCGTTCAAAAATCGTGAAGCTATGCCCCCACGACCGACCATTAAAACATTGCCGACTCCGGAAACTACACCGTAATCTCTTCTTGCTAATCAGCCTTGCTAAATGAACGCGCAGCGCATCAACATCACCGGCGACAAACAAAAAGCCGTTCACTCCATGTTGAACAATTTGCCCGGCCGCGCCTGTCTGTGAAGAAACGATCGGCAGGCGCATCGCCGCAGCCTCGGCCAGTGCGATGCCATAAGATTCATAATGGCTCGCTGAGACAAAGACATCCGAAACACGCATCAATTCGGCGACTTGCTCCGAAGTCAACACGCCCTCGTAACGAATGCGGTCGAGTAGATTCCACTCGCCGGCAGAACGCCAAAAATGCCGGGTAAATTCCGCATCATCTGTATCGCTCCCGCAGAAATGCCATCGCCACGGCCATTCGGTCAAGCCGGCCAGCGCTTCAAGAATATCGAGATAGCCTTTTTCCGGCAATAAATTGGCGACACTTAGCATGCGAACGATTAAATCATTGGCCTTTATAGACCGTAATTCAGGTTTGAATGCTTCGTCTATGCCCGACTCGCATAAGCCGACCGATTTGCTTGGAAACCGTTTTTGAATCTCGTCGAAAACCGCTTGCCCGGTTACAATGACAAAACGCATCGACTCGATCGCTCGGCATTCAATCTCGCGCCAAACGGCCCGCTCACGTGTCGCCGCCAACGGGTTCTGAGACGGCAAATAATGACATAAAAGACAACAGGGACTGTTCTTCAGAGTTTCAGCCATGCCTGCCAACTCTTGCCAGAATAGACTATCCCAAATCAACAACTCGTAATTTTCCTGCCATTCGGCCAGCCGTTCGCGATCGATAGCCGAGACAGTGACCGAATGCAACGGAAAACGGCACAGGCGTGCTTGATGTAGTATATTCCGATTATAGAGATTGCCTCCCGAGATTTCGCCGAGAGGTGGATGTAACAACGCTAACTTCATCGCAACACTCCGAATGAATTCGACACCATGATAACGGAACCCTCGATACAAGCTAAATTGATTCGTTGGAGCAACCTGCATTCGACAGTCTTGTTAGCGACCAGCACTGCAATGCTGCTGTTCTCATGGCCTATTGAACTATTGCTAGGCTCTGCGACGTTGTCGTTTGCCTGGTTCATTGTTCGCGGCCAAGGCAATTGGACATCAATAGGTCAATTCGGCCCGGCCAATGCCGCGACCTTGTTCCGCTTGCTGCTGATCTTTAGCTTGGCGGCTTTCGCCGACCGGCCCGACTCGATAATTCTCCTGGCATTACTGATCCTATGCCTCGACGGCATCGACGGCTGGTTGGCCCGCAAATTCGACTGCGCTTCGGAATTCGGCGAATATTTCGATAAGGAATCCGATGCTTTTTTCATGCTGGTACTGTGCTGGCTGATCGTGCTCGATCAGCGCCTGGGTTTGTGGATACTCATACCGGGATTGATGCGCTATGTATTCGTGTGCTTTTTAATGATCTCAAAACCGCCAACCTACAAAGAACAACAAACAACCACAGGCAAGATCGTTTTCGTCGTCACGATGCTGTTTTTAATCGCCTGCTTTACCGACTATCCAGCGATCTATCGCCCCTTGGCGCTCGTCATCACGTTGCTGCTCAGCTATTCGTTTATCGCCTCGATCCGCTTGATTTACCGCCACGACCGCGATGATGAATAAGCTTAAAACCCGACAAGTGGCCGATTCAGCCGATATTCGCGCGTTTTTCGACCGCCTCGCCGCCACTTACAGGGAAGCGCACGGTCGTGCCGACCGCCTTTTAGCTTACCGCCTTTCAATCATCCGGCCATTGCTCGGCAAACAACACGGCACATTGCTCGAAATCGGCTGCGGCACCGGCCTGCATTTATTCGAATTGACCGGCCTTTATGAACAAGCCATCGGCACCGATCTCTCATCAAGCATGATTTCGGAAGCCGATACCCTACGCGAACGACATCCAAATTGTAAATCCATTCGATTCGCGGTCGACCCCGCCGAACAATTAAGCACTATCGAATCCGGACAAATCGATACGGTACTGTGCGTCGGCGCCTTGGAACACATGCCGGACAAGCCGAAAGTGCTTAGGCAAATCGCGCGCGTCTTGAAACCCGGCGGCGAATTCATCTGTCTGACGCCGAACGGCGCTTATTGCTGGTACACATCGATCGCCCGTTGGTTTCATTGGGACACCCGGCACTTAAGCAGCGACTGCTTCGTGACGCGGCAAGAGCTATGCGGGTTACTGAGCGACGCGGGACTGATGCCGGAAACGATAGGCTATTGGACTTTCATCCCAAAAGGCGACATGCCTTCGCCCATTTATTGGCTGCTGTCCGGTTTGAATATTATCGGTGAAAGGCTGAAAATACCGGCATTGCGCGGCGGAATATATCTGAAAGCCGTTTTTAAGGAGGGGCAAAGCAATGAACCTGGAAAAAGCACTTCGCCATGAAGATCATGAAGAATAAGCAGCGTAGCCCGGATGAAGCGTAGCGCAACCCGGGAAGCCCGGAGCCACGCCATTCCCGTATTCCGCTATGCTGCTTACGGGCTAGTGGCTGAACATATCCATGAGGACGTGAGGTAGAACAATTCTAGGCGGATAATGTTCCTGTATTTTTCCGCCTTCACACCATCTTTGTCGCTTAGCAATTGCCGAAGAACAAAATCAGTCTCCCACTAAGCTCTGAGCGCGCGTCGAACGGACAACGGATGCTTGGCGACGGCTTGGTGTTTGTGTAAGCCGGTTATTTCGCAAGTACCGCCTGATCTTTGATACTCGGCGCGAAAGTGATAGATAAATTCCAATACCGTGCTATCGATCAAATTGGCTTCACTCAAATCGAAAATCACTTGCTTGGCTTTAGGTAAAGTGCCGGCCATGCTTTTTAGCGCAAGAAAGTTTGAAAACACGGCGGCGCCGTGGACCTGCACATGAAAAATGCCGGGTTCTTGTTCATCAATACGATAGGCGGCCTGAAAAATCTGGGCAGGCTTAAGCCCCCTCAAGCCATGCAGCGCCAGTTCACTGACAATACCTATCAATACTCCCAACAATAGATCCGTCAGTAAAATACTGACTAGGGTTATGATAAACACCAGAAAATGACCAAAACCAATACTTAAGGTTTTGGCAAACTCCATCGGCGAGGCGAGTCTGAATCCTGTATAAACCAACAATGCCGCTAATGATGCCAGCGGAATCTCTTGTATCAGATTGGCGCCTAAGCTGATAAATAGCAGCAGGAATACGCCATGAAAAAAGTTCGACCAGCTGCTTTGCGCGCCATAAGTGATGTTTGACGAACTGCGCACGATTTCCGCAATCATCGGCAAACCGCCGACCAGCCCGCAGAGCGTATTACCCATGCCGATGGCCATCAAATCGCGGTTCAAATCGGAACAACAATGTTTGGGATCCAACTTGTCCACCGCCGCGGCGCTCAGCAAGGTTTCTAAACTGCCGATAAGGGTGATGTTAAAAACGCAGAACCAAAAATTAGCCGTGCCGATCAGTGCAAAGTCCGGCAGATACAGCGCATCCATCGGATTGTTTGGCATATTGAGCAAAAAAGCAGGACCGATTAAAAACTCGTTCTGTGTCAAAAATTGCGTTACTACAGAGTGATAACGATGAAGATGATCTAAATCGAAGTAATACGTCAACAGCAAACCGGAAAACAAAACCCAAAGCGGCGCCGGTAACATACGGCTGAATTTAAATGGAAGACGGGGCCAAAAGATCATGACGGCCAACCCGACCAAGCCAATCATCGCAATAGGGACATTCATATTGATTATTGCCTTCGGTATAGCCATCGCTTGTTGCACAATAGAGCCAGCCTCCGCTGGAACTCCCAGCAAAACATAGCTTTGTTTGACCAGAATAATAATACCGATGGCCGCCAGCATCCCGTGTACTACCGATGAAGGAAAAAAGGCACTGAGCTTACCGGCACGCAATGCGCCTAGGGCAATTTGGATCAAGCCCGAGAACACAATGGCCGCCAGTGTATAGGCAACGCCGGCGGCAGTATTGCCCGCACCCAAGGTATGCACGGAATCCAACACCACCACGATTAAGCCTGCCGCCGGCCCGTTAATCGTGAGTTCGGTACCACTCACGCGAGACACCAAGAGCCCGCCGATGATCGCGGTAATCAGGCCGCTCATCGGAGGAAATCCCGAGGCCATCGCGATACCTAGACACAACGGCAAGGCAATCAGAGAGACAAAAAAACCGGCACGAAGATCGTTATAGACAAGTGATTGAGGCATGGACGTTATGAAAAATGATAGGGTTGTGATAACTGCCAATAGACTATCCTTTCGAACTACTTTAATCTAATAGATAATTTCTGTAGTTTCGTTATATTTTATATATCGATACCGGTAATTCCGCACCCTTTCCTACATATGTTGCTTAATTGAACGATCATGGCCATCTTAAACTATCACCACCTGCGTTACTTCTGGGTCATCGCCAATGAAAACAACTTGACCCGAGCCGCAGAAAAACTACACATCTCGCAATCCGCGCTGAGCATACAGTTGCGTAAACTCGAAGAAAGCTTGGGACAAAAATTATTTGAACGCGAAGGCCGGCAGTTGATCTTGACCGAAGCGGGTCACATTGCCTTGGATTATGCTCAAGCCATTTTCCACGCTGGTGATGAGCTGTTGAGTGTCATGCAGCGCCGCGAAGCGGGTAGTCGGCGTTTATTGCGTGTCGGAGCGGTTTCCACCCTCTCACGCAATTTTCAGTTGGATATGATCAAACCGCTGCTAGCTTTGGAAGATATTGAGTTGGTACTGCACTCCGGCAGCCTTAAAACCTTGATGCAGCAAATGCAGGAACATACCTTGGATTTGATCTTGTCCAATCGCCCGGCTCCCGACGCTATGGATCGAAATTGGCAATGTCATTTACTGGATGAACAGATAGCTAGTCTCGTCTGCCATGCGCTGACGGCCCCTGCCAACTTGCGTTTTCCGGACGATTTACACCATGCCGAATTATTAGTCCCCAGCATGGAGAGCGAAATTCGAACCGCTTTCGATTTCTTGCTCAACCAAGCCGGCGTTCGGCCCAAAATCATTGCGGAAGTGGACGACATGGCTATGCTCAGACTGTTGGCGCGTGAATCCGGAACGCTGACACTGGTACCCCCCGTGGTGGTGCGTGACGAATTGATCAGCGGGCATTTGGTCGAATGCGTGCAGATCGAAGAAGTCAAGGAACGCTTCTATGCGATCACCCCTGACAGACACTTTCCCAATCCGCTCTTGAAAACCCTATTTGATAATTTTAAGCCCTCCCATAAGGGAAGATCAATACCGTAGGTCGCGCACCACCTACCCTTTCTCAATGACTCTCGTCATAGCATGCCTATCGATGGAGCGAGTACGACTTGAGCGCACTGAAAGATTTTTCCGATAGCTGAATTTGACGCGTCGTGTCCTAAGGAATATAGTGAATCGTGTTATTTATAGGGCAATAGAAATGATTACCGCAAACGATTTAAAAACCAAAGGTATTGCTTGTTTAGAAGAAAGTCTTGCCAATCAACCGGAGGCCGTGATTACTGTCCGAGGTAAAGAGTCTTTTGTCGTGATGAAGATCGATCATTATCACTACCTGCGTGAAATGGAGCTGGAGGCCGCGCTCTATGAAGCGAAACAGGATGTTTCGTCAGGCCGTTTCAGCAAGGACAATATTGACCAACATATAACCGAGTCATTTGTGGAATGACTTATAGCCTGATCTTTACCGACAGTTACAAAAAACGTGCTCGGCGTTTTGCAAAGCAACACCCGGAATTAAAGGAGCAATACCGAAAAACCTTGCTATTACTGTCTCAAAACCCTTTTCATCCGGCACTACGGTTACATGCACTCAAAGGCAAATTAGCCGATTTGCATTCGGTATCGATCAATCTCAGCTATCGGATAACCATTGAAATGATCATTTCCGAAAAAGAAATCATTTTGGTTAATGTCGGTAGCCATGATGAGGTTTATCAAGGTTGACCCTAATTGATCGAACGTGTTTTGTTAACTATCGATAACTCACTGCCACGCCTAACGCCGAGCGAAAACACCTTTAATTCGCCGTTCTCAGGATTGGGCTCGAAAGTCGGTTTCGACGAAACCAACAAATGGTCCGGCGAAACCAACCGCTAATGGGGCCGGCCGACTGTCATGTCGAAAGTGGTGATGCAGAAGGTCGACGCGATTTGGGACGAATTTTTTTAACATGACTTTCGTCTCTTGAGAATCGGCACGGTTTTGTTGCAGAGGTGTTTAGCGGTATCGGCCTATTCCGGTCGTTCACAATATGGTTTTGGCATTATCCCGACCTGTTTATTACAAATGTAATGTGTGTTAGACCGTTTAGTAAATCCTCAATGGAAGCGCATTCTTGACGAGTTTGTTTGAAAAGACGTGTTAGCCAGACCTAGATAATAACTAGCTGCGGATAGCATCCTGAACAGGAAGATAAATGTCTAAACAAGATGGATTGATAATTCATTTCGATGAAGAGCAACGAAATGACCTTATTAGGGGTAATGAAGATAATTTAACATTTTCAGATGCGCTTAGTGTAAGCGACTGGGAAATGAAACAACTCCAGGTCGTTCTAATTTCTTTCACTGGAAAAACTATTGATTTTATAAGTTTGGCAAGCAAGGGAAACAGAGTTGCTACTGCTAAATCAAGAGTAGAGTTTTCAGATTTGGTTAACCTGAACTCTGTGCCGTTAGATAAAGTAGAAAGACTTCTTGAGCCCAATACAAAACTTCATTTCATGAGAAGTTCTGGTGGGCGTGGTGGACGAATTCCAAATAAAACATGGACTTCTGTTTTGAGTGCACTAAAAAAGCTTAGGCCAAATAAAGCGAGCGAAATAGATCGCCTCACCGCGTTAAAAGAAATATCAAGGTATAACTTAACGGGTGAAAAAGCCGAGGTATTCTTGCAACAGAGAGAGGCATTAGGGGCTGCTCTTGATATCTTCAGTGGAACAAATCAACTACGAAAAAACGTACTAAAGTCATGGGCCCCTAAGTTAGAAGAGATTACTGATCGTAACGACGATACAATGGAGGCAATGCTATCATCAAGCGATGACGGATATAGCTTTATGAATGGCTTACAGGCGAGGTACATTCAGGAAGAGTCCGCAATTCAGCATGATTTATTCAATTGGGAGGGTGTAAGGGCATCACTTCATCAGATGGGTGTTTCTCGATTCGAGCAAGGTAATAGGGAGCTCGAAATTGTATACGCCAACAAGAACTCTCTAGAGCATACTTTAGGTATCGACCTTATTTACTATAATAAGTCATATCACTCATTTGTTCTTGTGCAATACAAGCTTATGAAAGAAAAAAATGACAAAGAAGGTTATTTCTATCGACCGGATGAGCAGTTAGAAAAAGAACTAAAACGCATGAATGAATTTCATGATAACTACCCGAATAGTAGTGAGCTTTTAAAGCACGAATTTTATCGTCTTAATTCGGATGGATTTCTCTTTAAGCTGGTGCCATCTAGAGGATTGCAGGCCGCCTCAGAAAAACTAATATCAGGCATGTATATACCTCGTGAATATATGATGTTTCTCCTGGGAATAAATGGACCTAAAGGTGAAAAGGGAGGGAGAATAATCAGTTTTAATAACTCACCAAGGTATTTAACAAATACAGAGTTTAGCAGTTCTGTAAACAGAGGCTGGATCGGAAGCACCAGCTATCAGAGTGACATTCTGTCAGCTGTAATAGCATCCTACCTTGAGACAGGCCGGGCGATTATGGTAGCAGTCGAAGTTGATACAGCTAACAATTCAATGCAACCGACCGCTAACGCGTCGGCTGATTGACCCGATGGCCCTTAACCCATGTTTGACACTCAGATTTAAAATGCTTTACGAATCAATATATTATTGATTCAAAAATCGTCCTTAGGCACTACAAGCGCGTTTTCTGCGCGATTTTCGATTTAGATGAGCGTTCTTTGCACACCTCTGGGCAGCGGATCAAGATTCAGAATGCGGTAAATTTGCGCCAACTCGGTTTCCGGGCGCGTGGTTTTGCGGATGTGCAGAGTGCCGCCGTCGGCGCGCCGGAAGGAAGCGGTGACGCGTCGTTGGACGGACAGAATGCCGCGCAGGGTTGTCCACCGGTCGCGGAAAAAAGGGGTCAAAAAGGCAAAAAGGGGTCAGGCAAAAAGGGGTCAGGTTGAATTATTAATTCACCCTGATAATCATCTAGCCTGTCTCCCCGATCGGGACCCTAAGTGATATAAAAAGGGTGATGATCGAAACAACCGAGAAAGAAAGAGGTAGGTTCTGAGGTATCCCCATAAAATAGCCATAAAAAACAATTTGCTATAGATAAAACGGTTTTTCGGGTCTCCCTGCTGTAATTTTTAATCTTTCAGCTTTGTCGGGAGTCCCTATGTCGAACCTAAGTTTACTCCATAATTCGATCATGCAAGCGCTTCCCGAGCTTCATCGAACCCGGCTTAAAGTGCTTATGACTACCGAAGAGGCCGGCTTGAAAGGCACCTCGGGTCGCTAAAGGCCTTAGCCCACCTTTAACATTTTCTAGTAAATATCTATCATTCGCAAAAATTATTAATTTTTTAACTAATTGATATCATTGGACGATAAAAATCGACTTCCTCGAAAATGGCTAATGTAGTGCCATAAAATGCCTCTGGTCTCTTGCGCCGCCTCGCGGTTTGCGCTAAGTTGACGGCATGTTTATTCGACGCACTCAAACCCGCTGCAGAGCCACCGGCGAACCTCATGTAACTTATCGACTGGTTCATTCCGAACGCATCGGTCACCAAGTTAAACAGGTCACACTGCTGAATCTAGGCCGGCATTTTTCGATCCAGCCCACTTTTTGGCCGGCCTTATGTCGCCGTGTCCTGGAGTTGTTATCGTTGCAAACGAGTTTATTCGATCCGGACTTACCTCAGACGGTGGCCTTGGCCGCGGAACATATCGCCGCGCGCTTGTTGGCGGAAAGCGCGCCATTGCTCGTGAGACTTTCGTTGATCCCGACCCCAGCCATGCCTGTCGTCAATGACGCCGCACAGGCGGCTTCGGAATCGGTTTCGTCGGAGCCACCGGAGTCCCGGACTCCGGCTGAAATATATACCATTGATGCGAACTCGCTGGAATTAGCGCGGCCCCGTTCGATCGGTGTCGAGCAGGTCGGTTTGGCGGCGATGGACTTGGTCAATTTTACCTCGCTGCTGATGGGATTGGGTCTGTCCGGGCCGCTACGGGCGGCGGTTGTGGGTTCGATCATCGGGCGCATGGCAGCGCCGGCTTCTGAGGCCGCCACGCACCGTTGGCTAGGTCAGCGCAGCGGTTTGGGCGAGCTGTTGGACGTCGATTTCGAACGCATGAAGCCGATCACGTTGTATCGGGCTTCAGACGCTTTGATGAAGCACCGGGACGTCATCGAACGCACGCTGTTCAACCGGGTGCACGATCTGTTCGGTTTCGAGACCACGGTTACCTTATACGACTTGACCAATACGTATTTCGAAGGCACGGCGGCCGCCAATCCGAAAGCGCAACGGGGCCGCTCCAAAGAAAAGCGCCGCGACTGTCCACTGGTCACGCTGGGCTTGGTGCTCGACGGCAGCGGTTTTGTCCGCCGTTCCCAGACCTTCGACGGCAATGTCTCGGAAGGCAAGACCTTGGCCGGGATGCTCAAAGACCTCGGCGCACCGGCCGGGGCCTTGGTGATTATGGATGCCGGCATCGCCACGGAAGCCAATCTGACTTGGCTGCGCGAACAGGGTTACCGCTATCTGGTCGTCAGCCGCGAACGCACTCGGCAATTCGAAGCCGAAACCGCCATTCCGATCGAAACCGCCGCCGGCTCCGCCGTCCACATCCAGCGCGTCGACGACAGCGAACACCAAGAAGTGCGCTTGTATTGCTACTCCGAACAGCGCGAACAAAAAGAGCGCGGCATCAATCAACGCCTGTGCGAGCGCTTCGAAGCCGGATTACAAAAAATCGCCGACGGCCTCCACAAGCCTCGCGCCGAAAAGCGCCTCGACAAACTGCAACAGCGCATCGGTCGGCTCCAAGAAAAATACCAAGGTATCGGCCAGCATTACACGATCGAACTGACCCCGGATGAGACCGGCGAAAAAGTCATCGGCCTGACCTGGTCGAAACAGCCCAAAGCCGGCAGCCGCCTGAGCCATCCCGGCGTCTATTGCCTCCGCAGTAACGAAACGCAATGGGATGCTGAAAAACTGTGGCGCACCTATATCATGCTCACCGACCTGGAAGCGGTGTTTCGTAGCCTTAAATCCGAACTCGGGCTTCGTCCGGTCTACCATCACAAAGAAGTCCGCGTCGACGGCCATTTGTTCATCACCGTCCTGGCCTATCAGTTCGTGCAAATCATCCGCCGGCAACTGAAAGAACACGGCATTCACGACCGCTGGTCCACACTGCGCGACATCTTGTCCGTTCAGCAGCGCGTCACCGCCTCCTTCCGGCGCGCCGACGGCGGTATTCTGCACATCCGCAAAAGCACACAACCGGAAGCGGAATTAGCACGGATTTACCACACATTGGGCCTTGACCCGCTTCCTGGAGGTGTACAAAAAACTCTACTATAGATCGAATTACGCTTAAAAAACGCCTATGTAGTGCCTTACGGTCATTTATGATCCAATAAAATATTGATTCATAAAGAGTTTTAAAGTTAGGTGTCAAACATGGGTTAGGGCGGGCGCACCATTACCTTATACGAGGAAATCCATCCACTTAATAAACAGGGGAACCATCGTGTTCAACTGTGAGTACGATGATATCCGTCAGCTGATGGAGTTTCTTACGTTCAATTCGGGGATCAGTCACGTTGGAATAATGCTTAATTAGCGCTTGAACGGTAATATAAATTCAAATATAAAACAACAAGTGAGGCTTTTCCGTTCAAGCACTAATTCCCGGCGACTTCGCCGCCGGGAATCGCGGCGCTCACTTCGTTCGGCCTTGTCCCGTCGCCTTGCGCCGGAACAAGGCACTTCACCAGACTGCGCAGCCGTCAAGCTTACAGCTTGCCGCCCACTCCGCTGGTGAGCGCCGCGATTAAACTACAGTCCATTGTTAACATGGGCAAAAAGCCGACACGACACCCCATAAACACTATGTTTTCACAGTATTTTTAATGCTTTTGCCCTGGCGATTCAAGTCCTTGTTTTCGTATTCCGAATATAATTGGCCACCATAATATGACGACAGCATCCCGAACAATTCCAATAGGACTTCGAATATTGTGCCTGACAGCGTTGTTACTGCATTCGATACGCGTTCCCGGAAACGAAATCGACGTTCCGTTGACATTAAATTATTCGTTTCTGCGCAATTTATTAATCGAAAAGATCTATACCGATCCAAACCAGACAGTCCGGATTTTGGATACCGAAAAAGAATGTAGCATGTTAGTCTTATCCGATCCCCAAATTGGATCGGATACCAGCCGAATCCGCATCACCACTGCAGTCAAGGCAAGAATGGGGCATAGTGTCTTTGGCCACTGCTGGCACATGCCCTATTGGAAGGGATTCATTGAAATCTTCGACGAACCGCTTATAGTCCCCGGAAAGCCTACGGTCGAATTCCGGATCAAAGAATCGAATTTCCTGGATTCAGAAGGCAATAAACCCATCATAACCGGGATACTTTGGGACTGGATAAAACAGCACGCTCATTCTCGCTTGTCAGTCTTGAAGCAGGACCTCGCTCCTTCACTACAGGAAGTTCAAGAACTGATCCCGTTGGTGATTTCACGAACCGGCGCCGCCGCTCAGCATGCGATTGAATCCGCGCAACTTTCCGATTTACAAATCACCCATCAAGGAGTCATTATCAACTTGCGCATCGATATTCCTGAGAGAACGGTTGAACCAAGTATTCTTCCCGCAGAGCCCGCGCTGACTGCAGGAGAGAGTCAACGCTGGGAATCCGCCTGGCAGAGATGGGATGCATTTTTGACCTTTGTTATCAAAAGAGCGGCAAAAGATACCGAATCGTCCGATTTACATCAAGCATTACTCGACGTATTGATCGACGCGCGATACGATCTTTCGGAAGCCTTGACCGTATGGATCGAAGGAACTCCGGACCCGGTACGAGGGCTTTTTTTGAAAAGCTGGGCAAGGTTTTCGCCGATTTTACGGCGAATGGAATCGACACTGCCTGGCGCGGAGGCCATCCGTTATTTGAGCTTCATCGCCGCAGCGGATGCCTTGAAAGCCATGGATCAAGTGGGCGAAAAGATCGGCTTTGAGATTTCCGCTGACGGGTTACGCCGTTTGGCTCGCACGATTGCACCTGAGTATACGGAAGACCCTCTAATCTACAATCTTGAGATAGACCCGGATCTTCGCCGTTTATTCGGCTTCGAACCCTCCCCACCGTTACCATCGACAACACCCAAGCCAGAAGCCAACAATTGGTTTTTTCTCACTTCAGCGTTGGCCAACAAATTTCCGGATCGCGCACTCGTCGATAAACTCAATCAATGGGTTCCCAGGACCGACGAGATCATGGACTATCTTCCCTACGTTGGGGAATTACTGAAACAGACAGCCAATAACACGATCCGGAGCAAGGACCTAACGGCTAAATATCATGATTTCTTTCGCTATTTGACTCTAGCGACCGCTTGGAAGGAAAGCTGCTGGAGACAATTCATCAAAGAAAGCGGACAAATCAGACCACTGACATCACCTGCAGGCGCTGTCGGAATCATGCAGGTCAACCCGATCGTATGGCGCGGTTTCTATGAAGTTCCTTCCCTACGTAGCGATATTGCTTACAACGCTTCGGCCGGAAATGAAATCCTGCATCATTATCTGGTGGATTATGTTTTAACCAAAGGCAAAAGAAGGGAAAAAATCGATCGTTTGGCTCGACTCACTTATGTCATTTATAACGGCGGCCCGAGCCAATTCAAGCGATACAAAACAGGCGCCGCCTCAAAAGCAGTCCATCAGCTGGCTACAGCCTTTTGGCGCAAATACAAGTCCCTCAAAAAAAGCGGCGCATCGGCCGTTGCCACTTGCTATGCGGTCTCTTAACTTGTGAAAGTAAACTTGAATGGGCTTTCTCGGAATCCAATAGAGTCAATGCCATCGAAAATAACTGGGCCTCAGAGTTTGAGGCATCCCCACAAAATAGCCATAAAAACAGTTTGCTATGGCTAAAAATTGATAGGAAAGTTGGTTTTTCGGGTCTATTTGCTGTAAATCTTAATCTTTCAGCTTCGCCTTCCGGTCGGATACGAAGATTCGACTAATCATCGTATGGCCGATTGAAACAGCAATTATCAAGATAGACTTTTATTTCGATTTTACTATTGTGTATGGTCTTGCATTTTCACCAATCCATTGATTCACAGGCAAATTTAGCTATCTCATAAATTCCAAATGGCTTAATTTCAATATCAAGCCCAAATACACCGGCCTTGCCGGATGACGTTCGCAGAGCCATGAGTCTCAAACAGTATTCCCCCGCATAGCGTAACGAAGAAAGCTACACAGTGTGTTCCCTACCTGGCAATTTTCACGATTACCCGGTTTCAAAACATCCATGCCGTATTTTCCTCATGACTCACTCGACTAGCCTTCCTCGCCAAAACATCGATCTGATGAACGATGATGCCCAGCATTCGCTTTTGTCTTTGCTGCCGCCGGCATTCCAGCCATCGGTCGAGTTTTTTCAGGTCTATCGACGGATTGATTCGGCCTTCCGAATAAATCCATCCCAGCAAGCGGTCCAGCACTATGTGATCGTCGTCGAGATAAGCGCCATCGCAAGGCGTAATGTTCCAATCGGAGCTGCCGTAGCTGACGATTTCGAATCCGGCATTCAGCAACTCCTCGTACAGTCGCCGACCGCACTTCGCCCCGCCCGTTTCCGAGCCGTTCAGTCGGCGCGCTTCCATCGAAGCATCGTAGGCTTGTAATAAGGCGTCTTCGAATTCGCTGTCCGGATACGGCGGAAACAAAACCGTCTCGCCATCGTAATTGATCGTAGCATAGAACAAGCCGCCCGGTTTTAACCGGGAATAAAAGCCGGCCAAGGTTTGTTGCAGCGAGACCAAGTCCATGAATGCATGCGCAGTGATAATATCAAAGCAGTTCGGCACAGAGCGAAAATCGGTTAATGGCGTGCAGACGCGTTGAAATTCGATACGGTCTTCGTCGTTTACGGCGCAGAGGCGGCCTGCTCCATTTTCGACCGCAAAACCTTTGGCCTGCAAAAGATCGATGATCTCTTTTTCAGCGATGTCAAGCAGGCCGGATTCGATATCGAGTCCGGACAAGCGCATCGCGCCGTGATCGTAATGCTGAAGGATGCGCCGAAACATCGATCCGGTCCCGGTGCCGACATCAAGCAAGTCGAGCGGAGTTCTGCCTGACAATTCATTCAGAAAGCGCCGCCAAACGACAGGATTCAGGCTGCGTTGATCCAGTGCGTATTTGGCTTGCAGGAATTGGGCGAAGGCGTCCAAGGCTTATTCCCGATAGGCCGCCCAGTCGCGTTCGTTTTCCCACAATTTGACGGTCAATTTTTGCTCACCGAAATCGATCCGAGACCGTAATCCGTCGTGAATGATGCGCGCGAAATGCTCTAACGAAGGATTAAGGCCTTCGAACGCAGGCAGGTCGTTCAGCGTGACATCCCGGAATTCATCAATCAAGCCGGTCAACGCATTTTCCAGATCGACGATATCGACCAGATAGCCGTGCTTGCCCAAGCGGTCGTGCTCGATCCGGATTTCGGCGCGGTAATGATGGCTGTGCCGCTGGTTCTCGGCACCCCAGTCGCCGCCGACCAGATAATGCTGCGCAATGAAATTTCTGCAAATGGCAAGTTGGTACATGAACACCTCAATCGTCTTGATAATCGAAAATAATCTGCAACGCCGCGTCTTTTTTCCCGGCATTCGTGTCGAAAGCTTGCTTGCATTGATCGATCGTGAACCGATGCGTGATCCAACGCGCCGGCATGACGGCATCGAGCCAATGCCAAGCCAACGCGATACGCCGACTCTTGTCCCAGCGGCCGGACAGCACCGGATTCATCGTGCTGACCTGACTCGACAGCAATTGAATGCGCCGCCGGTGGAAATGCCCGCCCAGATCGATATCTACCCGCTTGCTACCGTACCAGGAACCGACCAAAATGCGTCCTGAAAAACCGGTCATGTCGATGGCCCGATTCAACGCCTCGTTGTTGCCGGACAATTCGACCACCAGGTCGAAGCCGTCCGCGCCGTGCCCGTGCAAACAGTCTTGCAGATCGCGCCAAGCGTTATCGTCGTTCGGATCGATACTTCGCTCGGCGCCGATGCGTGTCGACATCTCCCGCCGCATTGCAATCGGGTCGGCCGTGACCAGGGAAGTCAGCGGAAAACGCGCCAACAGTTCGCAGGTTAATAAGCCGACGACGCCCTGACCGAAGATCAATACTCTTTCGCCGAGCAGCGGCGCGGCATCCATCACGAAATTAACCGCCGACTCCATGTTCGGCAGAAATAGCGCATCGAGCGGCGACAAACCGTCCGGAATCGGCAGGCATTCGCTCAAGGCAACGACGGCATAATCCTGATGCGGATGAAACGTAAATACCTTACGCGTCAGCCAGCTCTTATCGACCCGCTCACCGACCTCGACGATCTCCCCGACCAAGGCGTAACCGTATCGAAACGGATAAGCGAAACTGCCAGCCAGACTCGCTATCGTCGCGTCTTGCGCCAGCTCTTGCGGAAAGCGGCCATCGAAAATCATCCCTTCGGTGCCGGGACTGATCGCCGAATGATGCGCCTTAATTAGCACCTGGTTATCGCCGAGCGTCGGCAATTTAACGGTTTTCAGCGCCACTTCGCGCGCGGCGGTATGAAAGACGGCCTTCGCATCAATCGTCATGATCGTGCAAGGCGCCATATAAAATGAGATCGCCGCCTACCGAGTGATAGTGGCAATCTTTTAATTCGAGTATCGGACGACACGGCTTCTCGACGGCACTGAGTCCTCCGATGATTTTTGGCGCGATCGTGATCACGCAATAATCGACCATATCTTCAAGTAAAAAGGCATTGATCACCTCGGCCCCGCCCTCGACCATCACGGTCTTGATGCCGAGCTCAGTCAATAATTTGCGGAGCGCCGCCAAATCGATATGACCGTCCGAGCTTTGCTCGACCCGATATACATGTATGCCCTTAGCTTCGAGCCGGCGCTGCTTGTCGGCGGACGCTTGTTCGGTCGCGACGATAATCGGCAATTTGGTCGATGCGCCGAGCATCTTCGCGTCTTCGGGAAAGCGGAGCAGGCAATCCAAGACGATCGGTTGCGGGTCGTCGCCTTCGACATGGCGCACATTTAGGCGCGGATTGTCGACCAGGGTCGTGTTGATGCCGATCAGCAAGGCATCGTGATGAGCGCGGAGCAGATGGGTCAACTTTAACGAGGCGCTGCCGCTCAACGGCAGCGATGATTCGGCATTCAGCGAAATGCTGCCGTCGATGCTTTGCGCATAACTCAACGTAAAAAAAGGAGGTCGGTCTTTTCCATGGTGGAGCTTATCAAGCCGGTCGATAAAAGGCTGCATGAATTGCAGCTCTTCGGGAATCGCGCCTATTTTGCCGCGTTGATCAAAGGTCAAAAAATGTCGCAATTTCTCGGCCTTGGTTTTCAAATAACCGACGTTTTCATGATGATAGACCGACTCGATCGGCACGCGTTTTTCGACCGTGATGCCCATCGCTTCTAACCCGCTGATTTTATCGGGATTGTTGGTGATCAGCTCGATCGACGATACGCCCAGTTCGCGCAAGATCAACGCCGCTTGCGAATAGTCGCGTTCGTCGGGCAAATGACCGAGCCGGATATTGGCTTCAACGGTATCGAAGCCCTGGTCCTGCAGATTATAAGCCTGCAGTTTTTTCAACAAGCCGATGCCGCGCCCTTCTTGTCGTAAGTAAATCAAGATGCCGAAACCGGCCTGCTCGATCATCTGCAGCGATAAATCCAACTGCTTGCCGCAATCGCAGCGCCGTGACCCAAACACGTCGCCGGTCAAACACTCCGAATGCACGCGCACCGGTACATTTTTCTTTCCGTCCACGCCGCCTTTAACCAGTGCGACATGCTCCTTGTCGTCGACAAGATTGCTGAAATAATGCAATTGAAACTCGCCGTGATACGTCGGCAAACGCGTTCTGACAAGCGTTTCAATCGTCGGTGCCGTCTTAACATTCATAATTTTGCCGGTTGTTTTATTCTTATAGTCATTGACAGGCCTTGTTCAGACCGGCTTGTATTGAAATATCATGCAATGGGTTTCATTGTACTCATTTCGATTTTATTTTCATGAAAAAGTTTTAGGCGGCTTTGGCGTAATCGAAATGCGACAATTGGTCACACTTGCGCGTTGCAAAGCAGGAGATAAATTCATGACCACTTAATCGTTATCCGATTAAGCCATATATCCTTCTCTTAATGCGGCTTAGCAACCGCATTTTTTTGCGTCATAAAAAACGGACGGCCTGACCGATTGAAAAAACAATCGGTCAGGCCGTAGCCCTTTTTCATTCCTTGAGCAGCATGTCCCTGTACTAAATCCTTACCTTGTTCTCCATGATATTCCAACAAAACGGTTATCGGATGTCGATCGATCCAGTATTAGCCACCGAATTGCGGCCGATGGCTTGCGTATTGGTCAGCGTGTTTTTGGATGCATTGATCACGGTGGATTTTTCGACTTTCGAACCGACAACATTGATCGAACCGGTGCTGGCGGCGCTGTTGCGGCCAATGGCTTGTGTATTGGTCAATGTGTTTTTCGAGGCGTTGATCAAGGTAGATTTCTCGATTTTAGAGCCTTCGGCCATTGCGTTGCTGCTGAATACGGCCAGTAAAGCGACTGCTGCAAATATTACGTTTTTCATGATAGTTTCCTCTGGTTACTGTAATTCGTTTGTTGAGTTCAACCCGCCGTTGAACTTGAGTACAGTATCTCGATTTCGAGGAAGAATTGCGGTGACCGAGTAACACCGATTGTGTGATTTATTTACTGTGCCCCGCCATCGTCATCCTCATCGGTGTGTTCCGGCAGATATTGCTGAAAGGCATCGCACAGCGCTCTATTGAGAGGCTGAGGATTCATCAACTTAGATACCCCTGAAGCGATAAATGCGGCGGCCATAATCGGAATGGAAATGTCATGATTTTGGGTTATTTCCAAGATAAGCGTAAATGAAGTCAGTGGCGATTGTAACATTCCGGAGAAATAGGCCGTGATAGTCAACATGATCATCACCGAAGCCGGCGCGATCGGAAACCAATTGGCCAAATTAGCCCCGAACCCGGCGCCGATAGCGATAGAGGGGACAAAAAGCCCCCCCGGAATGCCGCTGAAAAACGTTGCACAAGTAGCCAACATTTTATAAACGGGTAATAACGGGTCCATTGGCGCGCTACCGTACATAATATTTTTAGCCATTTGATACCCTGTTCCGAAAGTCTGGCCTTCCGAGACAAAACCGATCAATGCAACGATACAACCGCATATAAAGGCAACCGGAATGTAAGGTAGTTGTAATCGAAGCATAAAATGATGACCGGCGACAATGATCCGACTAAATAGACTGCCTAATAAACCGCCGACAATGCCGCAGAATGGAATAGCGAGCCACTCATCGCCCCAAGGTAAATATAAGGGATTATCGGGGAAATAAATGCTGTAGTGCAGTATCGAATAAGCAGTCATACCGGAAAAAATAATCGCGGTTAATACCAAGGTGCTAATCCGTTCTTCCAGAGCTCTTCCCATTTCCTCAATAGCAAACATAATTCCGGCTAAAGGGGCACTGAACATCGCGGCAAATCCGGCCGCGCTCCCTGCCAAAAGCAACCCTTTACTCATATAAAGCGTAGGGAAATTAGCTACTTTGCCTAAAGATGCCATGATCGATGCGCCAACATGCGTAGCCGGACCGCCAAAACCGACTGAAGCCCCCGATAACAAACCAAGAATCGGTAAAAAGGCTTTACCGATTGCGATACGTAAAGAAACCAACTTGGTGCGTTCGCTTAAGGTGTAAGGAATTTCCAATGCCGTTTTTACCTGAGGAATACCGCTCCCTTGACTGCCGGGAAAAAACCGAAAGGTCAACCAGGCTGTGAAGGCAATGCCGAATGGAGGGGCGACGAATTTAAACCAGCGATAATCATCTGAAATCGAGCGAAAAATCGTTACGACCCATTCGCTCAACAATGTCATCAATGCGATCGATACGCCGATTATGATAGCCCCTAACCAAAAAACCAGACGATGCTTCCATGGATTAGCGGATAAAAAGACTTTGTTAAATTCGAGCATGACGAGATTTTCCACCTTTTTCGATTATGAAACTGCGACAATCTGTCGCGCGGCAATCGGTCACATTCCGGAATTAAGAGAAGCCGGCTAAGATATGTGCAACTCAACCGCTGATGCGTTTGTGCTCAAATATCCTTCCTCTTGTATGCGGCTTTTTTAGCCGCATTTTTTTTGCTTGGCGTTTCATAGATACCGATAGAATCTATAAAAAGCAATTTGTCCACGAAACACACGAAAATCATTGGTAGGACGGGGTTTGCAACCCATACGCACAAGCTAAAAACGGCCAAGCCCTATCCCCTCTTCGCTCTTTCCCAAGCTCCAGCTTGGGAAAGACTCCTCGAAGCTCCAGCTTCCTGAGACCGGTACAACCTCCGCACATCCTCAATAAACCCCGATTCGTTCGTTGAATCTTCCTTGATTGTCGGGAAGGGAAGCTAGAGCTTCCTGAACAGGTTGCCCAAGCTGGATTGGGTAACAGCATAAAAAACCACTGATGCTCGACAGCCACGCCTTATGCCGAAGCCCTCGATGCGTCCTAAATTCAATGTATCAGAGCGCCTGGATTTTTTGGCAAAACCGACTTTATTTAATCCGCTCCCTTCTTGAGAAAATCCCCACAATTAACACCCCGACAAAGATTGCCGTCAACAAACTCGGCATCAATTCGAAATGTCGCTGATAAAAAGTAGAAGCCGGATTTTTTTGATAAGGGACGGTATATAATCCGGACCATTCCCGATCAAGCGGCGATTGCTGTAGCACTTTGCCGGAGGCCAGCGCGACGGTCGATATGCCGGTGTTGGTCACCCTGACGACAGGCCTTCGAAATTCGACGGCTCGCGCCAAGGTCATATACAGATGTTGGTAAGGTTCTTGCCAGGTTCCGTACCATGAGTCGTTGGTTGCATTAACGATAAATTGCGCACCGATATCGGACAGACCTTTCGAAAAATCCGGAAACAAACTTTCGTAACACACCTGCGGGCCGATTTTGTAATCGTTAAATTGCAATAACACGGTCGGCCCTGGCCCTTCGGCGAAATTACCGACCATCGGAAACCAATCGCGCAGCCATGGGAAGGTTTTTTCACCGGGAATATATTCGCCCAAGGCCAACAAAATCGTTTTGCTGTAATGCGGTTCGGTGACCGTTCCTTGCCTATCCAGCGCAAACAACGAATTGGTAATCAAACCGGAACGCTCATCCTTGGCATAGGCGCCGGTTATCATTCCGACTTGACGTTCGCGCAAGTATTCCTTAAGCACTCGGGCGTAATACGACTCGTTGTATTGTCCGCCAAGCAAAGACGGAAACGAGGTCTCAGACCACAACACGAAGTCGACGGCGATATCAGGATTCGACTCCAAACCGTTTTCGGTCACTGTCAGATATTTTTTTAGAATTTCGGTCTGATAACCTTTGCCGTGCACAGACACTTGTTTTTCCATGTTGCCGATATTGGCTTGTACCAACAGTGTATTGAAAGAGGCTTCAGGTTCCGGCAAACGATTTTTCAATCCCTGACCGGCCGCATTCAAACCGGCAAAAACGATGATAACGCCGGCTAAAATCGTCAATCCGCTACGCTCTCGGCGCTGTTGCCAGGCGACCAACAGCGGCCAGTTTAGCAATATCGTGATCATGCTCAAGCCGGTGAATCCGACAAACTCGGCCCACTGATAAAACGGTAAGCCGAAACCGTACCAGGTATAACCGAAATTCCATTTGAACAGCATCGGCAAGCCGAACTCGCACAATGTGGTCAACACGGCCATGTGCGCGAATGACAGCCATTGTGGCCAGCGGAAGAACTTAACGCCGGCATACCACAACAAGCCGGCGGCCGGGACGAACAAATGACCGAACAATGCGAACAAGATCATACCGATACCGGCTACAAACCAGTTAACCTGAGCAAATTCATGCAGCGTATAGGTTACCCAATTAAAGCCGATCAAGGTGTAGATGAAGGTCGTCAGAAAACCGCCGAGCAAGACGTTTTTCAAACTGTTCTGATGGCTCCAGAACAGCCAAAGCGGCACGAAACAAAACAACGACGCCCAGGGAGGAAAAGGAATATAACTCGTTCCGATCAAGACGCCTGAGGCAATAGGCAACAGCCATGGATGTTTGAGAGGCGATGCGGCTGTTTTCATTGAGTATGAATGAGTTGATTGATGTCGAACGACTAGCACTTGACTATACCCTTTGCTAATCAAATTTCGGCGCCGGGGTGCCCGTCAAAGGACGCCGTGAACCCAGCACCAAAATTATCCAAGACAATTAACCATAGCCAATGGGCTATGGAATTTAGGTGCTGGGTGAATACGTCCATGTAGGCTCTATGACAGCATCCCTGCTGTCAAAGCCTTTGCGAACACCCCGACGCCTCCATACCTTAATGCCGAAATTTGAAGTGCGATAAGTATATGAACCCTAGCCGTTCAATAAAACCTATTTCGATATAAACCGATTTGGTTATTCGGCCTCTTTTGCTTCTTCCTCGGTGTTCATGATCAACGAAGCAAAACAATTCATCATGCTTTCCGTATAGTTGGCATGGGCATCGGCAAGCTCCTTGGGTGAGCCGAATTCATTTCTGAGGTCATTGAGCACTTGCTCCGGATTTTCAGCCTTGCTCAGCGTCAGCATTTTCGCGTAACTACGGTAAGCGGCACGTCGCTTTGGATCGAACGCTAAAATGCCCGGCATGTTATGCGAGCTTAAATCGACGACGCAACGGGCCATCGTTTCCGGCGACAAATTATAATCTTTCACATCTTTTTCTTCCTGCATGTCTTCAAGCACGGCTTGTTCAAATTCCGTTTTTTCGCTACACGCAGTAAGTATTGATGACGCCAATGCAATAAATAGTATTTTTTTCATTCGGTTACCTGATGATGAGTTGCCGGAAATTGAGGCAAGTGAGTGATTTCTGTCATGGCTTGTTCGATCCAAGCTGCGGCTTCGGTATTGATATCGCCGGCTTTGCGGTTTCGAGTTTCAATAGGCGGTCCTATTCTGACCTGAACGACGCCAGGATATTTCAAGAAACTGTAACGAGGCCAGCATTCGCCGGCATTATGGGCGACCGGAATAACCGGAAAGCCCGATTTTTGCGCGAGTATTGCACCGCCGGCATTAAATTTCTTTCTTTCTCCGGGAGCTGCGCGTGTTCCTTCCGGAAAAACCACGACCCATAATCCTTCCTTAAGGCATTCCGTGCCTTTATCGATCAAGATTTTCAATGCTTCGCGTTGATTGTTGCGATTGATCGCAATCGGTTTGAGAGCGGCCAGCGCCCACCCCCAAATCGGCAACCATAGTAAGGATTCCTTGAGCACCGCCGTTTGCGGAGGCAAGATTTTCCTGAGCGCCACGGTTTCCCATGCCGACTGATGCTTGCTGAGCACTACTGCGGCGTCGATGCCTTGAATATGCTCCAAACCCTCGACTTCATAATGGATACCGCAGGTTTTTTCGACCATCCATAGCAGCAAATTTATCCAAACGCCTGCAATTTTATAGCGGACCGAAAACGGCAGGACCACGCAAGCCAAGATGATCGGGCCGAACAACAGCGTCGATATGATGATACCCAGTAATAATAAGGTGGACCCGAGATAGACACGAAAGGACGGTTGATAATTGATTGAAGTCGACTGAGTCATGGATGAAAATGTTCTAAAAATCACGCAGGATTAAAAAACCGCTCGAACCGTTACATTAAGCAAACCGATTCGAGCGGCAATCGCTCCGAATTACGATTGCAGCCTTGAAATATCGGCGATTTGTAAAAACTGCTCGGACAGCATGTTCAGCAAACCGAGACGGCTGTTACGTAACTCGACATCGTCGGTCATGACCATGACGTTGTCGAAAAACGCATCCACGATATCCTTCAGTTGCGCCAGGCGATTCATCGCGGCTGTATAATCCTGTTGTTGCAATAGCGGTCCGATCGCCTCGGCGGATGCCTGTGCGGCTTGCAACAATTCGATTTCCGCCGGTTCTGTTAGCACATTTCTATCGAAGTCTTGAGGCACCTCGGTTTTTTTCAAAATATTGCGAATTCTTTTGTTGGCACCGGCCAGGCTCTCGGCTTCCGGACGTTGCCGAAACGTTTTGACGGCTTCCAAGCGGCGCATGAAATCCAATGGTTCTTCCGGCAATACGGCCAGTACCGCATCGAATTCGTCGGGGCTAAACCCTTTGTCCGAACAATACCCTTTGAGCCGGTCGTAGATAAATTCCAGCACCATTCGATGAGTTTTACCCCGGTCGAAGTCGTGCTCGATTTGTTCAATTGCAAAATCCACGCACGCTGTCAAATTTAACGGCAATTCCCGTTCGATCGAGGTGCGAAGTACGCCGAGCGCGGCGCGGCGCAGTGCATAAGGATCCTTATCGCCGGTCGGAATCAAGCCGGCGCTGAAGATACCGGTCAGCGTATCGATCTTTTCAGCAAGCGACAAAATTTGTCCGGTCTTGCTGTCGGCCGTGACGCTACCGGATTGCTTAGGGAAATATTGCTCTTCGAGCGCCTCGGCAACTTCGGCCGGCTCATTGTCGGCCAGTGCGTAATAGCGGCCCATGACGCCTTGCAAGTTTGGGAATTCTCCGACCATTTCGGTCAATAAGTCGGTCTTCGCAAGCACGGCGGCGCGTTTAGCCATATTCGCATCGGCATCGAGTTGCGTGGCGATGTAATCGGCCAGTTGTTTGACCCGGTGCGTTTTATCGGCCAAGGTGCCCAAGGTTTTTTGGAAGACGATGTTTTTCAGCGCGTCGACCCGATCTTCAAGACGCAGCTTGCGGTCCTGTTTCCAGAAAAATTCGGCATCGGACAGCCGCGGCGTAATCACGCGCTCGTTACCTTCGCGTATCGATTCCGGACGAGTGCTTTCGATATTGCTGAACGTGATGAAATGCGCCGACAAACTACCATCGGCCTGCTTGACCGGAAAATATTTTTGATTGGTCTGCATCGTCGTGATCAACACTTCGGCCGGCAACTCCAAATAGCGCGGATCGAAATGCCCGATGACCGGGACCGGCCATTCGTTCAGTGCGGCGATTTCCTCGAGCAGGTCTTCCTCGATATGTGCGGTACCGCCGACCGATTGCGCGGCCTGCTGCGCCGCAAGCAGAATTTTTTGCTTGCGCTCGTCGAAGTCGGCAATGACTTTACCTGAGTTGAACAAAATATCCCGGTAGCGGTCCGCGCTCTCGACAGTCAAAGCGGCAGGCGCATGAAAACGATGGCCGAAAGTTTGCCTACCCGTAGTCAGACCGAGAATATCGGTTTCTATAACCTGATCGCCGAACAACAGCACAGCCCAGTGCACCGGCCGAACGAATTCGGTCGTATAATCGCCCCAGCGCATGCGCTTGGCTATCGGCAAGGCATGAATGCTGGCACGCAATATTTCGGGAATCAACTTTTCGGTGACCTGTCCTTCGACCTGTTGACGATAAACCAACCATTCGCCTTTGTCCGTAGTCAAGCGCTCCAGGCCGTCTACCGTGGTGCCGCAACTGGCGGCAAAGCCCTGAGCGGCTTTGCTTGGCGTACCGTCGGCGGAGAATGCAGCCTGCACTGCCGGCCCGCGTTTTTCGACGGTTTTATTCGGCTGTGCAGTCGCGAGATTTTCGACCCAAACCGCCAGACGCCGAGGCGTGGCATAACCTTTAATGCCGGAGTAACTTAAATCGGCATTATCCAGTCCTTGCCGGACATTGTTGAGCAAGGCTCGGCTGAGCGTTATCAGCGTTTTCGGCGGTAATTCTTCGGAACCCAGTTCAAACAATAAATGCTTGGCGTCACTCATGCTTTCGCCTCCTTTGCGGCCAACATCGGAAAGCCCAGCGACTCGCGGCGTTGGTAATAACATTCGGCGACCGATTTGGCCAGATTCCTGACGCGCAGGATATAGCGCTGCCGTTCGGTAACCGAGATTGCGCGGCGGGCGTCAAGTAAGTTAAAGGTGTGAGAAGCTTTAAGTACCATTTCGTAAGCCGGTAACGGCAAATCTTGCGCCAACAGTTTTTCGCATTCCTGCTCGTAAGTGTCGAAACAATTGAATAAGAATTCGACATTGGCATGTTCGAAGTTATAGGCGGACATTTCGACTTCATTTTGATGAAAGACGTCGCCATAGCTGACCGTGCCGAAAGGCCCTTTGGTCCAAACCAAATCGTAAACGCTTTCGACGCCTTGCAAATACATGGCGATGCGCTCCAAGCCGTAAGTAATTTCGCCGGTAACCGGTTTGCATTCGAGGCCGCCGACTTGTTGAAAATAGGTGAATTGCGTGACTTCCATACCGTTCAACCAGACTTCCCAGCCCAAGCCCCAAGCGCCGAGCGTCGGCGATTCCCAATTGTCCTCGACGAAGCGGATGTCATGCTCAAGTAAATCCAAGCCCAAATAACGCAATGATCCCAGATACAGTTCTTGAAAATTATCCGGCGACGGTTTCAAGATGACTTGGAACTGATAATAATGCTGCAAGCGATTCGGATTTTCCCCGAAACGGCCGTCGGTAGGTCTGCGCGAAGGTTGAACATAAGCGGTATTCCACGGTTCCGGGCCGATCGAGCGAAGAAAGGTCGCCGGATGAAAGGTACCCGCTCCGACTTCCTGGTCAAGCGGCTGCAATAATACGCAACCCTGCCGGGCCCAATATTCCTGCAAGGCTAGAATTAGCCCTTGAAAAGTTAATAAGTTGTTATTTGTGCTTGACACGGTTGCTCCAGGGAATAATTAAACAACGATTCGTCTCCTTAATCGTTTCGTCCGGATTTAAGGTAAGGCTTTGACTCTAAAGCTAATAACACTTTGTCTAAAAAAGCGCCGCTTTTTGAGAGTGACAATATAAAAAGTGAGCGATTATAACTGAAATTAATAAGAAACGGGCATGAAATAAGTTAGGATTTGCTCATAAATAACTTCCCAATTTTGATTTAGGCTAGACGGGTTCGGTAACTCGATTGACAGGTGTTGGCGGAAGGAAAAGCCGCCGTCAAGCCTACACGAATGTATCCACACAGCACCTAAATTCCATAGTTTATGGCTATGGTTAACTACCATGGATAATTTAGGTCTGGGCCTGTCAAGCGAGTTACCGAACCCACTACAAAGCTCATAGTTCCAGGAAGTTATTTCTCACGAAATCCGTACGCAATCGACGCCACGATTTTTGTCTATATTCATGGCGCATAGCAGGCTATGTAACTATTTGTACACCGCATGAAGTCCAGTAATGTAGCGGGATAAAACCAAAATTCGGGTGACATACAAAAATGTTATTTCGATGACTCGCTTTTCGCACTCGTCTTTGACAAGCGTTCTAATGTCGAGCTCAGCTTTAACAATGCGCATGCTAAAGAGTCGTCCTCGCGGGCTTCGGCATTATGCCGAATTTCGGCAATACTGGCTGCACCGGGTAAATTTACGTGGCGATCGGGCTGCTCAACTTGGCGGTGAAGCGCTTCGGTGATTTTAAATTGTAAAATGTCTACCCGGTGATTAGGTATTTTATCGATAGCGCCTAGGATGGCCGAGCGGTAAAAACGTAGTTGCGACGCCCAATTAGCCGAATCGGCATACACCATCAGTTTATTTTGATCGATTACACAATGCTTAGCATGCTCTTTCAACTGATCGGGCAAAGCCTCTCTAACGATTTTCAATAGTTTTTTTTGTTGCTCAATTTGATTATATAAGGAGGCAAGCGAACGATTGGGATTGGCAAGCAATTGTCTAAAAGCGGTGGGGTTCGGCATATGCTTGATAATTTTGATCGGCAGTAAGTTTCAAACGATTATAAAGAAATTTTCTTGTTAATTCAGTGACTATTAGAAAATACCCACTCTATAAGGCGATTGATTCTAGACGGTAGCTGTTTTGTCAGTTGACTTTGAGGAAATAAGGCATAGAATAATCTTAGCTTGAAATTCGATATATCTTTGATGATTTAGTTACGGCGTTTTTTCTGTAGTGCTCTGTTTCTGTAGATCCTCGTTACGTTCTGCCATTAAGAGATTTCACTATTTCTTAGCTAGACGGTCCGCTTTTGGACTAAAATTGATTTAATTTTTTATTTTTAAGGTTTTGAGTATGTCTACTACTACAACAGGCACAGTTAAATGGTTCAACGCTGACAAAGGTTTCGGCTTCATCGAGCAAGGCCAAGGTCCTGACGTTTTCGTTCATTTCCGCAACATTGCGGGCTCCGGTTTCAAGTCCCTGACTGAAGGCCAAAAAGTTCAGTTTATCGTGACTCAAGGTCAAAAAGGCCCACAAGCCGAAGAAGTTACTGTTATCTAAATAGTTTTTGTATAAATAGCTAACGGCTAATTATCCGACACAAGGAAGTGTCGACGAAGACAACCCCTTTCTGTTTTCCTCCCCATAGATTTAACCGACTCGCTAATTCCAGAGCGAATTAACGAATAAGCCCCACCCTGAGTAATCGCCTTTTAGTTCCGGCATAGCAGACCACGCCGTAGAATAAAAGACAGAAAAAGGACTGACGATCCTCCATTAAGATTTGAACGATATGAGGCTAATCGCGCTGTCCGCGGGGATTCAACCGGACTTGCTCAATAGCCTGATTGATTGCTTCGGCAACCTCTTTTTCCATCTCTTGATATGTCTTATCAGTAATATAAGAGCTTTTATCGACCATGCTCCGCACATAGCAGGCAGGTAAACGATTCAAAGCAAGACAAGCAACATCATCAATAAAATCCTGAGTCATCGACTCCTTAGTTTTTTGAACCATATTCCAAAGCTGGTCAACAACTAACCTTTCATAATAATTATTAATGTTTGGCATACCCTTCCTTACCTACTCAATTTATAAACGGCTAATTATCTGCGTTAGCTGTTTCGCGTTTTAAATAATAATACAAATTTCAAACTAAAGCTTTCATCCGAAAAAGCCGCCTTAGATAATAGCGATTCAATACTATTTGACAAAACCCTCAAATGCGCATAAAAAGAACTCAATGGTTTCGAACTGAAATCATTGAGGATATGGTAAAAACACATCTTCCCCAATGGCTCCTATGCCTCTGCGTTACTGCCATCAAGTTAACGGAACTGTTATTTCTGCATTATGCATTCCCATGCTGGTGCGGTGGGACCGAGGAAGAATCTGAATATCGGCAATCTTCAACCTCATGACGATTTAACTTAATGGCCGTAACACTCTGCGGGGGAATGATTAGAAAATCGGAAAGTCATTTGCAGCCATATCCTAAGATCCTGTCTAATTTATAGGAGGTCAACACATGAAAAAACGTTTATCGATTGTATTATCCGGGTTACTTTGCTCATTAGCCACCGCAAGCTTCGCAGCGGAACAAGCGGTCCCGTTCCCCGAAGGCTACCGTAATTGGCTTCACGCTAAGAGCATGTTGATTCAACCGGGACACGCATTAGAAGACCCTTTTCAGGGGATTCATCATATCTATGCCAATAAGTTAGCCGAAGACGGCTTGAAAACCGGTAAATATAAAGATGGCGCGGTATTAGTTTTCGACCTGCTCAACTATGTCGAAAAAGATAAAACGATACAGGAAGGCGATAGAAAACTGATCGGTGTGATGCTCAAGGATGACAAGAGGTTTGCCGACACCGGCGGTTGGGGCTTCGAAGGTTTTGCCGGCGACAGCAAAACCGAAAGACTAGTTACCGATGGAGGTAAGTCCTGTTTCGGTTGCCACGCCCCTCAGAAAAAAACCGATTACGTGTATTCGGAGTTTCGTAAATAAACCAACGTTTTGAGAATATAAAGCTCGGACGACGCGGATTAGGCGTATCATCATGAATTCCCGTGGCAATACCCATCAATTCGCGTCGTCCGTTTATACCCGTAGATCAAAATTCGGCACCGGGGGCCCGTCAAAGTACGCCGTAAATTAATCATACAAGGCTCTATGCAGGCACCCCGGAGCCTCCTTAAGCATCGCCGAAATTTGAAGTAAGAAAGGTATACCAATCCGTTGTCTTGACCCTATTTCCGGGAATCGTTCATCCGAAATAGCTGATCGCTCCCATCAGCGGGGTACGCGGATTCAGCGATAATTTTACCGACACGTTATCTAGAAAACCGCTAAAACGGCCCTTAGCTTTAAATGCTTCGATAAACTTGCCCGACTCCAATGCCGACCGAACTTTAGGCCCAATGCCTCCCCCGATAAAAACGCCGCCGGTCGCGAACGACTTCAAGGCCAGATTACCGGCTTCGGCACCGTAAAGCTCTACAAAAATCCGGATTGTTTCGGTACATAAGGGATCTTCGCCGTTGATGCCTAACCTGGAAATAATCGCATTACGATCGCAGCCGTAGACACTCTGACCAGCACAGTCAGGAACCGCTGGACAAGGCAGAGCAAAACGATTTTCGACCAAAAAGTCATAAATATTGCCGAACCCCATGCCCGAAACGAGCCGTTCGAAACTCACATGACCGTTGTATTTTTTTCTCAGAAAGTTCGAGAGCTGATCCTGCTGAACGGTTTGCGCGGCAAAATCGCAATGACCGCCCTCGGTCGCTATCGGATGATGGCGCACACCGTCCCAATACAATATGGCTTCGCCGAGACCTGTTCCCGCTGCAATCACGGCCATGTTTCCGGCTTGCAATTTAGCGTTAGGATTCAATTCCACCCAGTCTTTTGGTTCCAAACACAGCATGCCGAGCGCCATCGCTTCCAAATCGTTCAAGAGACGCACCCTATCGGTGCACAAAGTTTTTTTCAGCGCTTCCGCATCGAGTTGCCAGGGCAGATTGGTCGGCTCGCAGCGTTGCCCGATAACCGGCCCCGCAACGCCGAAACAGGCCGAATCGACCTTGACGCTCGCCGGTAAGAATTTATCTAACACCTCATCGAACTCTGGAAATTCAACACTACTGAAGGTTTGTTCTTGTTGCAACGTAATCAAGCCATGTTCGTGCTTGCTCAATAATGCCAAAGTCGTTTTGGTCCCTCCGATATCGCCTGCCAGAATCATTGTGAATCTCCTTGTTTTGTTTGATTATTATTTTCAAGTAGATAAATCAACGCATCGAGCATGCCGTTGGCAACTTGATGCGGAGGCAACTGATAAAACGCCTGCCAAGCAAGCGAAACGAACTCTTTGTAATTATCCTGAGCTTCCGGATGGAGCTTGAGCCAACAAAGCCTGACCGCGTGACCGATGATAATATCGGTCACCAGCGTATCTTCGATTCTAATCGACGGATTATCGCGAAATACGAAAGCCATTGCGTTCAGAGCTTCGACGGTCAACTGCCGGTAGACCGGGGCCTGAATCTTATTTAGCAAATGATTAACATGTAATTTGAAGCTTTGTTCGCCAGACGTCATTTGCGCTAACGTCGTTTCGCTATCCAATCGTCTCTTGCTACTGAGTTTATCACCGATCATCAAGCCTTGACAGTGATGCAAAATATTCCAAACGCCCGTAAAAAAACTTTCGCTTTCCCGCCCCAAGCTGCCCTGGCGTTCGCGCCAGTTATACCAATCTTCGGCTTCGCCGAAATTTTCAGGATCCATCTTTGGCGAAAAGCGCGCGCAAGTCAATTCCTGGCATTGACCGACATAATTTAACGTTTCGACTCGCTCGAATTGATATTGCGTATTGGTGAAATCCTCGAGGGTCTCTCGGACTTTTTGCATCAACTGATAGGGCGGTAAGGTCAAGACTTCGTTATAAGCCTGATCCAAGGTACAGTTCGAGTCCTTCTTTTGGCGTACCAAAATCAATTGCAAAATATGCCCGACTCGAATCGTATGCATATCGGCAAATAGTTCCGGGTGGTACTTAATCAGCATACCGAGATATAATATCAGCTCTTGAATGATAATATGCTCGCTGGCATCGTGAGTATCATTGTAAGTACGGATAATCTCCAGAATCGCCGAAGAGTCGGCCGGACGCTTCAAAGTCGCCTTACCGCTGTAGGCGCGGCCTACCGTCAATTGATGCTGATGAACCAAAATTTCGGTAGCCGCCTGTTCGAGATCGATATCGTATTTACCTAGTAAACCTGCGCTACGACGAATGATATCCCAAACCGCAAGATCTCCCGCACGAATATAAACCTCTTCGAGCAAGCCGCGAATCCGGCATGGATTGCCGTCGGCATCCTTAAGCCCGGTGTCGTAATCCAAACCATGACGCCCAGCCAGTAACACAAGCGCTTCCAATTGCGCATAAAGATTAGCGCTCGCGGTCAATTGTTCGATCAACGCTTCATCGTCACTAATTTCCCAGGTGATCGTAACAAAAATATTCAGCGGTTCCGGAGGCTCGGTATCGATCGGCAAAGTCAGAAAACAAGGCCGCTGAGGCTTGTCCCAAGAGGCCTCGGAAAACTTGAAATCGTGTAAATAATCGATCTTTTCATAACTTGAACTTTCGGCTAATTTCGATAGCTCGCCAAATTTAATGGGCGTGCTGTTGATTTGCCCGCTTTGCAGCTCTTGAATAAATTCGATCAACACATCACGATCGTCATCGCTGAGCATGTTATATTTAACAACCAATACGAATAACGGATCGCCTGTTGTTCCGTCCCAATTTTTATGAATGTAAGACAGCTCCGAGCGTAAGCGCTGAATCAGTAAACGGTTATCCATGGCTAAGTAAAAACCTTTTTGATTCAACAATTGGGGTAAAAACACCAAACGTTCGTTGGCCATCAAATAAATTCTGGATGTCGCCAAGGTTCTTAATTGCCGTAGCGGTCTTCCGGTTAAACCATGATTATCATTGCGTCCGATATTCGTATAGGCTGCAGCCAATTCGCTCGCGTCGCGAATTTGTATAGGCGAAATTTCCGCCAGCGTTTGGGTGTCGATTCCCCATGCCTTCAAATCGGCTTGAATCGTTTCATCCTCGGCAATCACCGCAACCTGCAAGGTGCAATCGCAGGTTTTCTCGCGAATATTATGCCGACCGAGCGGGTCGATGTCGTCGATCGCTAATAACCCGTCTTCTATCAGGTTTCCGAGAATGAACAAACCTTGTGCCCAAACCAATGGAATGTTTTCGTTCGGAATCCTGTCTTGACTATTAGGATTAGCTTTTTCGGCGTCGATCGCCTCTTTCGGTACGATATACAGTTCGGGCAATAATTGCCGCCCGTTTTGTTCGACTAGGAGCGCATCCAGCTTAGCCCTGTATTGCGCTGCCTCGTTATTATTGCCCGCGTACAAATTATTCAGCAGCAGGTAACACAAAAACAACGGCCACTCGCATTCGATGTCCATAAATTGCTTTAATTCATGCGGCTCGTAATGCAGGCGGCTCGGGTCTTCCAATTCAGTTTGGTGGCCGTCCAGCAAAAAACGCTTACAGCCGTAACGGCCCTCGAGTTTTTCACGGATCAAGGCCTCGGTGCGGTTTTTCAATTCCTGATTGTCGACCGCGAAAGCCGGAAAACCGGTAATGCTCAATACCGCCGCATCCACTTCCTTGGATAACGACTCCCTGGGCAGCAAAGATTCCAGTGCGTTACGGGTGCGGGCGATATCATCGCTGATCACATGAATGACCGAGTTTTGCCCTCCCCTGGGTCCAAACAAATTGAAGCCGGACATCGCCTCAAGCGCGGCCTTGGACATGCCGATCGAGCTAGCGTTCAACTCGGCGATACCCCGATTAATTTTGTTGCCACGCTCCCAAATACCATAATCGGGAGTCCGGTAAGCCCGGCTGATGTAATGCACCAAATTCTGCACGAAATTGACTTCATCGATCGTGAACACGATGCTCAGTCCCGATGCAGTCATTTGCGCTAGCATCAACAGAAATAAAGACGTGGCATCCAACTGCAAATGACCCCATTCGCTGTCGCCGACCACCGCTTCGCCGGTTTTTAAATCGTACTTGGCATGCAGCGCATCGAGCGGATCCTGCGTTTGTTTAAACATTTCGACTTTATGCGCTTGGCGCATCATCGCAACCAACAGTCCACGCATTAACTTAACCACGCTTTGCTCAAGCAGATAAGCTTTGCCGTTCGGTTCGCCGGATTTTCGATAAGCTAAAGCCAAACCCCAAGGAGCAAGAATGCTGTAAACGTTATCGCGAACCCAGGCATCGTTGTAGTTACCGTGAACGTTGTTTGCGGTACTAGCCGGCAGCAAGCCGCTAATCCAGTCTTGTCTATTTAAAATGATATCTCGCACTTCGTCGAAATAGGCATCCAATTTTTCAATTTGCAACTTGTTCTTCATGAATTTTTTCCGTGTAACGAACACAATCTTTGGGATCGTAATTATTCAGTCACCCGGCAATTATCATTCCCACGCTTAAGCGTGGGAATGATAAGGAGATGTGAATAATTACTTGGGATCTGCTTTTTACTTTAACTTAAAGCCATGCAATCAGACGATTTTATTTTGGGATGAATCAAGCAAATTACATTCCTTACGGCTCGAAAAACTTATTAACGTCAACCGGATTCTACTAATCTGTTCTGCTATTTCGAGTTTCGGTGTAAAACTTTGTTGTAAATAGACGATTATCGTATTAAAGAATGTCTATCCGATAGAGGCTGGTATCGGCTTTATCGCGCTGTGCGCGTGCAAGATCGCAAGGAAGTGACGCTTAAATATCTGGCGAAGAGCCCCCGAGCGATGAAATTTTGGCATACTTTCGCAGTGAATTTGAAACGCTGAAGCGCGTGACGATGCCGACCGTGATCAAGAGACTGGACCTGTTGGATCATAGCCGGCGCTTGATTTTGGTGCGCGATTATTTTAATGGGTGCTCATTACGGCAATATGCGGCCGGCTGGGCATTACCCTTTCGGGAGTCGAAGGGTGAATGGTAGTTTGAGACTTCACCAAACCGGTGAGAGTGTTGTAGACCCTTCATGCTTCGACTTAGCTCAGCATGAAGGGTCTACAACACATGCCAACTGCTCTTTCTAGGTTTAAATATTTTTGTGATTTTCGTGGGCGAAATGATTTTTATAGGATAAATCGAACTATCACGCTGTTCCGCTCGGACGTCTCATTGTTCTCCTTCTGGTAAAATACGCGCTTCGGTTCAGTCGGCGACGAGGATAACTGTGTCAGGATATTTACCGTTTATCGGGAGGCAATGGCCTCTTTTGGGGTTTGGGTTTTTCACGGTCTTTTGGGGTAATCTCGGACAGTCGTTTTTTTTGAGTTGGTACGGCGCCGATATCCAACAAACACTGAGCCTTTCGGCTTCCCGCTACGGCGGAATTTATGCCTTGGCCACGGTTGCGAGCGGTTCATGCATCATGCTATTGGGCGGGTTGTTGGACAAATGGCGTATCGGTTTCGTAGCGACGCTAATTGCCGTCACACTAATGGCGGCCTGCGTGTCGCTGTCCTTCGCAGACTCGGTACCGGCGTTGGCGGTCGGTTTTTTTCTGATACGCCTATCCGGACAGGGCTTGATGCCCTTGTCTGCGCAAACGGCCATGGCCCGCTCGTTCAATGAAAATAGAGGCAAGGCCATCAGTATCGCGCTGAGCGGCGTCCCGGCAGGAGAAGTCATCATGCCTGCACTTGCGGTGTCATTGATTGCACTGCTCGGTTGGCGGCAAAGCTGGCTGATATGGGCATTAAGCATTCCGCTGCTTTATTTACCGTTGACCTATTGGTTTTTGCGCCGTTCGAAAACAAGTTCCAAAGAAGAACGGATATCCGCCGATCATTCAAGCCCAGGCAAATCTGCCGGTCGGCTTGAGGTACTCAAGGACTGGCGGTTTTGGTCGACTTTGCCGGCAGTATTGTCGGGCCCTTTCATGCTAACCGGCATTTTTATCCAACAAGGCTTCATTTTGGCGCAAAAAGACTGGAGCCCTTCCTGGCTGGCAGGCAGCTTCGTGGCTTACGGTATATTGCATTGGCTAAGCTCGATGCTGTCGGGCGTCTTGGTCGATAGTTTCAGTGCAAAACGTTTGTTGCCCTATATTATGCTACCGCTGTTTCTATCGTTAATTAGCTTGGCGTGTCTTGACGGGCTATGGGTAGCGCCATTATTCATGAGCTTTCTGGGCATTTCGATCGGCATGATGAATACCGTCATTAGTGCGCTTTGGTCCGAAGTGTACGGCACCGCCAAGCAAGGTGCGATTCGCTCGATGATGATGTCGTTGATGGTTCTCGCCTCTTCCGTATCGCCTTGGCTGTTCGGCTTGTTGATCGATGCCGGAGTCGACAGCTTCGGTCTTTTTATTGGCTCGGCAATCGCCGTGCTGCTGGCAGGACTATTGGTCTTGCCGGCTTATTCTCCGATAGCTCGAAAATAAGCGAAAAGAAATAAGTTCGGCAATGGCTCAGTCTGAAATATCATAATCGATGAATAAAAATTCACTTTATCTAGTTGGAGCGATTGCCGCCGGTTTTATTTTTAACCGAGGGCATGAATTCTCATTTTTAATCAAGTATCTTTTGATGATCATGTTGTTCTTTCCATTGCTGAAAGCTACCGTTCCAAGGGATGCGGCTGTCTATAGTTATGCGATGAAACTATGCTTAGTCATGGCCGGGACGAGTATTGCCGCGTATTGGCTATTAAAGAACTTGAACAGAGATCTGGCAACGATCGCTTTTTTATTGATCGCCACGCCGACCGCGACGGCAGCGCCCATGGTAATTAGATTGCTAAACAAAAATGTGACTTATGTAATTACCGCCGTGGTGACGACAAATTTATTAGCCGCACTGTCGTTACCGTTTATCTTGGATTTTATTCATCCCGTAGAGCGTAACATTAACCCCGGCAACATGTTGCTGTCGACAATGACGGTCGTCGGCATACCGTTGGTTTTAGCCCAACTCATTAGAACGTATCGCAGTCAGTTGGCAAATAAACTCACAAAGATTAACAAGCTGCCGTTTTTAATTTGGCTATTGGTTATCTATCTTGCCACGGCAAAGGCTTCCGATTATTTGTACAGCCATCACGTTCCATCTCTGATGCTCGGAAAGATTGCTCTTATTTCCCTGCTGACATGCGGATTCAATTTTTTGATAGGCCATTATGTAGGCGGCGTAAATTACGCCGTGGAAGGCAGCCAGTCCTTAGGCCAAAAGAATACTATGTTTATGTCATGGATCGCTCTGGAATACGTTTCCCCGCTTGCCGTATTAGGCCCGGTTTGCTATCTGGTTTTTCAGAATCTTTATAACTCGGTCTTGTTAAGCAGGAATAAGCACCTAAAACCCGTTGGTTAATGAAAGATACAAACGACAGTTCAACCATGAAGGATTTGAAGATACAGCATTTTCAATTTATACCTTTCGCACTTCAAATTTCGGCAGTGCCTAAGGAGGCACCGGGGTGCCTGGCAAAGGCTTTGCCAGCATGGATGCTGGTATAGAGCCTACATGGACGTATTCACCCAGCACCTAAATTCCATAGCCCATTGGCTATGGTTAATTGTCTTAGATAATTTAGGTGCTGGGTTCACGGCGTCCTTTGACGGGCCCCCGGTGCCGAATTTTGATCTACGATGGGTATAAACGAATTACTACATTGAGTTTACCCGATCAAGGGGGCGCATTGCGAAATTACTCTTGAACCAAAACCCAGGGCTTGACGACGACGGCCCATACTTCAGTGTTTACTTGGTACCACGTTAAGGCTTGTTGATCGGAGACCTGTCCGACTTGCCGCGAATTTAACCACTGCTCGACCTGCTCTTTATTGTCTGAGGCTATTTGATAGGCCGCCTCGACCAAGTCCAAGCCCTCTGAGACGTGAATCGCCAAACCCGATGCAAAAAAACGCTGCAACTCCCTCCAGGGGATTTGCGAGGTCTCGAGATTAAGTTTAGCTTTGGCAAGTTCGTGTTCGGAGGTTGTTAACATGGCAGACATAAGAACGAATATTCAAGATAGAATTGAATTAATCGCAATTGCGATAAATTAATGATGTAGTCGAAAAATCAAGCTGTTATTCTATATCATTTATAACGAAGCGTCGCCCGCTCAACCTACCGGTTTTTAGGATGCGAACGCACAAACATAGCGAGGATATTTTTTATGATCGGATCTTTTTTTCGTAAATCCAAATTAAAAGCGGCAATCAGTCATGTCAATAAAGCCCGGAAAAGAGAAGGTGCGGAAGCGGATCATCATTTCGACAGCGCTTATAAAGGTTTTAGCGAGGTGATCGATAAGGACCTACTGTTTACCGAAACCTTATACAACTGGGGCTTTGCACTGTTGCATCAAGCCAAAACGAAGTCCGGCGACGAAGCTGTCAAACTTTACCAGGAGGCTATCGAAAAATTTTCATTTTGCCGCATGATCAATGCCGATTCATTGGGCGCGGCAATCGATGGCGGCGTCGTTTATATGGATTTGGCGCGCCTGAAAGGTGTCTCGCCGAAAGATTCCTTGTACGACAATGCATTAGCCTTGTTTCAAGAGGCGAATCGGATACAATCGGGCTCGGCATCCTATAATCTGGCTTGTATTTATGCGCTACGCAACAACCAAGAAGCATGCTTGAGCGTACTGGAAGATTCACGCGACCATGGCAGTTTACCGTCGGTCGACGACATTCTCGGCGATTCCGATCTCGATAACATGAAATCGCACCATTGGTTTATCGATTTTGTCGAGTCATTGAAAGTGCCGGAGGAACCGGAATCGACTACTGAGGAAAAAACATCCGAACCGGAAGTCGAAGCCTCTTCAGAACAGCCCGCAGCCGAAACGAACGAACCGATCGCCGAGCCGGAAAAAGCGGCCCCGGTCCAAGAAAAGCCGACTACCGTCGAAACACCGACTGAGGAAGAAGACAAAAAATAATCTCTATCAACACATCTTGTGACCGGTTCGGAACAACACGCGCGAATTGCTCTGAACCGTTCACACCTAAACGTGAATATGCCCCTAAAATTGCCGCATGAAGATGCGTTCTTACCCTCCAAGGTATACAACCGTTCAGCGCGCTTCCTGTTGTATCCGTGCCGATAATGCCGGTCCTGACATCGGCTTCCCCAGCAAATAACCTTGCGCCTCATTGCAGCCGTGCATCTTTAAAAAACTCAATTGACCTTCAGTCTCCACTCCTTCGGCGATAACCTCCAACCCCATGTTATGTGCCATCGCGATAATCGCGACTACAATGGCTGCGTCGTTTGGATTATGGGCAATATCGGAGACGAAAGAACGATCGATTTTTAAACGATCGATCGGAAATTGCCGTAAATACATTAACGACGAATAACCGGTTCCGAAGTCGTCGATCGACAATTGCACACCGAACTTTTTTAGCTCATTCAAAATATTTAAGGTTTTACCGACATCCTGCATCGCAACGGTTTCGGTCAATTCCAACTCCAAACTAGCAGGATCGATATCGGATTCGCCCAAAACGTCGGCAACCGCCCTAACAAGACTGATCCGGTCGAATTGATGGGCCGATAAATTGATCGCGATTCTAAAATCTTCCCACCCGGACCTGTGCCAGCCTTGACGTTGACTCCAAGCTTCTCGCAATACCCATTCGCCGAGCGGCTCTATCAACCCGGTGTCTTCGGCGATGGGAATAAACTGACTAGGCGGCAACAGCCCTTTTTCGGGATGCTGCCAGCGGACCAAGGCTTCGGCACCGATAATACGACCGCTCTTAAGATTGATTTGCGGTTGATAATATAATTTAAATTCGTTTCGCTCCAATCCCTGACGAAGTTGCTGCTCCATTTCAATACGTTTCAGCGAATAACCTTCCATGCTGGACCGAAAAAAATGCAGGCACTTCCTACCGCTGTTTTTCGCGCTATACATCGCGGTATCCGCATGCTTCATCAATAATGCAGGATTACTACCGTCTTCGGGAAAAAAACTGATGCCGATACTGGCTGAAATATACAGTTCCTGATTCTCCAAGATTAACGGCGTACTTAACGACTTAAGTATTCGTTGCGCGGTCGTTTCCACATCACCGCGATTGTCGAAATCTTGTATTACGACTGTGAATTCATCGCCTCCCATGCGTGCCAGCGTATCCGTTTCGCGCAAACACATTGTTAATCGCGTCGCCACTTGTTGCAGCACAATATCGCCCGAGGTATGACCGAATGTGTCGTTGATGTACTTGAAATGATCGAGATCGACAAACAAGACCGCAATTTCGACTTGATGGCGTTTTGCCTGCAGAATCGCAGTATTTAATCGATCGTAGAATAGGTCGCGGTTCGGCAGTCCGGTGAGTTTGTCGTGATAGGCCAAATACGCCAAGCGGTTTTCCGCTTCTTTTTGCTTGGAAATGTCGATAAAAATGCCTATGTAATTTTGCACTTGTCCATACTCGTTCTTAATCGCGGAAATGCTCAGCCACTCCGGATAAATTTCGCCGTTTTTCCTTTTGTTCCAGATTTCGCCTTCCCATTGGTTATGCGAGTAAACTGCCGCCCACAAGGCTATGTAAAAGTCTTTACCGTGCCGTTCAGACTTTAGAAACCGAGGATTTTGGCCGATCAATTCGGAGGAAGCGTAACCGGTAATACGCGTGACCGCATCGTTGGCGGCTAATATTGTGCCGTTGGTATCGGTAATGAATATGCCTTCCAACGAGCTATCGAATACGGCAGCGGCAAGTTTTAAATTGTTTTGGGCTTTATCCTTGGCAACGAAAGTCTTTAACATACCCAAAGCGAATCCGGCGTGCTGGGCAGTCAGTTGTAACAGCGTATTCGGATATTGTTTCCGGTTCTTATAGCTTTTCGCACTGATTCCAAGCAAGCCGACGCACTGCGATTCCGACGTTAACGGATACAAATCGAAGCGTGCCGTACGAATATCCGGCGGCAATGTTTCGAATACTTGACTATGGAATTCGATTAAACCGTTTTGCACGGTAATCGGCAAAAGCGTCTCGATACATTCCCGAATCTGCCTGTTCCCGGATGAATCGACATTAAGAACGGCGCCTTTAATCCGATCCGAACCCTCGCCGGCCGCCCCTTTGATAATCAGTTTCGCCTCTTCGTCGATCGATCCGCCCCAGACCAGACATGATGCAAAAGCCGAATACAGTTTTTCGCAAAGCTTTTGCAATACCAAGGACTCGTCGGTATTCCAGGTCATCAAGTCTTCATGGATGCTCAACAAAACAGCCATGTCATCGTAATTTAGCTTGGTAGGATAATGCATAGTGCCTCGCGACCGGAAAACCGTGCCCAATATACGGTTTTATACCCATTGATATAATCGGAGGCTTTCTTTAAAAAAAGTAAGATAAACGAAGTATTTTGTAGGATTTTTCTTATAGGCTGCTTTCATTAAGTTATGCCTACCCACGCAGAGCGCTCATCGTTACACGTAAATCGTAGATACTTGGCAGGGCGCGGCTTGCAACCCATACGCATAAAGCTAAGGATGTCACTAAAAGTAACTTACTGAATTGCCAAAGTTTCGTTAAGGGCGATTTGAAGGCTTCGACATAAGCCGTCACTGCCATTAAGTTAAGCCGTTCGTGGTGAGCCTGTCGAACCATGGACGGCTTAACTTATCGACTGTCGAACTTTTCCATTCACCCTTCGACAAGGCTCTCCTGAGCGCAACCGAAGGGCTCAGGGCGAACGGAAAAGCCCTTAACTTAATGGCAGTTACATAAGCCGTGGGAGCGAGCCTCAGATCTAGCGTTAGATCAGGGAAGGCAGAAAATTGCCAGTTATACCTTTCGCACTTCAAATTTCGGCAGTGCCAGAGGAGGCGCCTGGGTGTCCGATCCCTCACCTAACGCTAGGTGAGGGATCAGCATGGAGCTGGCATAGAGCCATGGACGTATTCACCCAGCACCTAAATCCATAGCCCATTGGCTATGGTTAATTGTCTTAGATAATTTAGGTGCTGGGTTCACGGCGTCCTTTAGCGGACACCCAGGCGCCGAATTTTGATCTACGACGGGTATACAATAAATGGCATTGTGGTCGCAAAAACTACAATATGCTGTTACCCAAGCTCCAGCTTGGGTAACCTGTCCAGGAAGCTCTAGCTTACCGACAATCAAGAAAGACTGAACGAGCGAGTCGGGTTAAATAACCCGTCCTGCAGAGTATTTTATGAATAATGACAATCCAGGGCATAAGAACCCTTTGGAGAAGTCATTTTTTGCCCTGTCATTTACCTTCGTTCAACAAGTGATTGTCAATCGCATAACGGATAATTTCAGCATTGGAAGACATCTTCATTTTGCCGAGCAACCGGGTTCGATAGGTACTGACGGTCTTGATACTGAGCGACATCGTCTTGGCGATTTCAGTAAGGCGTTCACCTCTAGCTATGGCAAGCAAGACTTGATATTCGCGATCGGTCAGTAAGGAATGCAATGGTTTCGATTCGGTCTCGTGCAAATTCCTAACGAGCTGTTCAGCTAAGCCTGCGCTGACAAACTTTCCACCTTGCGCTAATTTTCGAATCGCCGCGACCAATAACTCAGGCACACTTTCCTTGCATAAATAACCGTCGGCCCCGGCGCGCAATACTCTTATCGCGTATTGATCTTCAGGGTACATACTCAACACCAAAATGGGCTTGTTCGGCGTATCTAATTTAACCAATTTGATTAATTCCAGAACGTTCTTGCCCGGCATCGCGATATCCAGCAACAAAACATCCCAGCCGTTGGTTCTGATTATCTTCAACGCCTCATCGCCCGTTGCGGCCTCGCCGGATACTTCCATATCGGAAAAATCGGAAAGGATTTGTTTTAATCCCTCCCTGACGATCGCGTGATCGTCGGCAATGATTACTCTAATCATGACTGTTTTTCGATCCTGTCGGATTAATAGGCAACGTTAAGTGAATGACAGTCCCCGCCTCGGGTTTGCTTTGAATGGTCAACTCGCCCGCGAAATATCGCGCCCGTTCTTGCATGCCTCGAACACCGAAGCCGCCGTTTAAAAGACTTTGTTGTAATGTACCGCCCCGTCCATTATCGCTTATCGTCATCAACAGATTTTGATCTTTTATTTCGATAACAATCGAAACCCGACTGGCTGCGGCATGTTGGATAATATTGGTCAAGGCCTCCTGGGCAATACGGAAAACCGCTGTACTGCGGTCTGGGTCCAATCGTAAATCCACTTTCGGTATCGTCAACACACAATCGGCATCCGATCGCTGCTGAAAATTCTCTGCCAACCATTCGATCGCAGGCAACAACCCGAGATGATCCAGAATACTGGGACGCAGGTCGGTTATGATTTTTTTCACGGCCTGAATCGCCTCTTCGATTTGCCGGTTCATGACTCCGATTTTTTCCTGGTATTTGCCGCTGTCGGGAGATAGCCGTTTATCGAGCCAACTGAGGTCCATTTTTAGTACCGTCAGAAAACTGCCCAGTTCGTCATGAATCTCGCGGGCGATGCGGGCTCTTTCCTCTTCCCTGATCAATTCCAGATGATTCGACAAGTCCTGATATTGTTTTTTTCTCGTTTGCAGCTCAGCTTCCGCTCTTTTTTGTTCGGTGATATCCAATATGACGAAAAAAATCATAGGGCCCTTTTCATCGGTAAAAGGTACGGTCGACACCAGGACATCGGCAAACGTACCGTCGAGCCGGACGATTTTTTCTTCAATGAACGGATTGATCGCATTATCGACCATGGAATGATGAATGCGCGCCTTTATCAATTCATGATAATCCGGATGAAATAGTTTCAGCGGATGCTTGGCCAGTAATTCTTCGGCCCGGTCGGCTTTCCAGAGTTTAAGACAGGCCTGGTTAACTTGTTCGATACGGTCGCCACCGCGATTGACGAAGATGGCCTCGACGGAGTTTTCGAATAAGGTCCGGTATCTTTCTTCGCTGGTACGAAGCGCTTTTTCGGCACGCTTGTTTTCGGTCAAATCATGAATCGCCGCGATAAAAAAACGCCGATCGACAGTAAACTCGCTGATACCGAGAGATACCGGAAAAATCGCGCCGTTCCGCTTGCGAGCATATATTTCATTTCTGCGGACAGAGGAGGTTTTTGCATCGCTGAGAAAATAATCGATCTGAATATCGGACTTGTTATTTTTTTCGTCGACCAGCATGTCACAGATTGCCAAACCTGCCATTTTCGAGGCGGGATAACCGAACAATTTCTCGGCCGGCGGATTGGCGCTTTCAATCCGCCCTTGTTCATCGATAATCAACACGGCATTGAAAACATTTTCGAATATCGCGCGCAGCTTCGCTTCGCTTTTCTTGAGCGAAGCTTGCATTTCGCAGCGCTGCGTCACGTCGTTCTGTACGCCGATAAAGTGGGTGATTTTGCCTCGGCTATCGCGGATCGGCGAGATATAGACTTCGTTCCAAAACAAACTGCCGTCTTTTCGATAGTTGCGCAAAATCGCATAGCCGTCGACGCCGGCATTCAAAACTTTTCATAAATCCTCAAGCTCGGATTGGTCACGCTCGTTATTTTGCAAAATCCGGCAATTTTTCCCCATCAACTCATTAAGAGAGTATCCTGTCATTTTCAAAAATGCATCATTGGCATAAATGATGGCATGGTCGGTATCGGCCAAACCGGTAATGACAATGCCGTTATTGCTGCAATCGATCGCACGTTGCATCAAGCGCATTTTATCCTCGGCGTTGCGCCGCCATGTAATGTCCTGTATTGCGCCATAAATTCGCACCACCTTGCCGATGCGCCAATCCCGGATCGGCAATGCGTGATCGCTGAAATATCGGATATCGCCTTGTTTTGTGATCACCCGGTATTCCGTGGTGATTTCGTCGCCGGCCAACAGCTTCTCGTTGCGACTTTGGACGATTGCGTTATCTTCAGGATGGATGGTCAACTCGTAATTGCGCTGACGGGTTTTCGATGCGTTTGTTGTCGGATCGTATTCGCTCAGGAATTTTTTAAACGGTTCGGTCACCCATTCGAAGACCGGTTTGCCGCCGGGCAAAATCCGCATCGAATAGGCATAATCGGAAGTCAACCTAGAAATGGCAAGATCCCATTTTTCGCAATATAAAATATCCGCTTCCGATGTTTGACATAGCCTTTTTTTGTCGGCGATTCTCTTTAAGTTTTCTGTAATTGCATCGGCAAGCGAGGCGCGGTTGCTTTTTACAATGTAGTCTGTCATGCCTTTTTTAATGGCATCGGCCGCGACGTTTTCGTTCCCGAAAGCGGTTAGCATGTAAACAGGAACACAAGGAAATCGTCGATTGATTTCGGAAAATAACTGCAATCCGTCTGTCCAACCGAGCTTATATTCGGTAACCACTAGATCGAAATCCGGTTGAGTCATAATTTCTTGATATTTCGAGCGGTCGCTGATTTCAATGAAATCGGCCTCCGGAAATTTTGCCGACAGCATTTGCTGCGTCAATAGAAATTCGGTCGGGTCTTCGTCAATAATGAGAATTTTCATGAGCGTTAAGCAAGTTATCCGCTGATTTCATTGTTTCTTGATTATATTGGCACGTAATCATGAGAACCCATAAAAGTTTTATTCTCCCTAACCCCATTGGATAAAACCCGAGTTCATATTTATCCGACGTATCGTTGTTTTTAGACTGGCATAAGTATGAAATAGCGCACCGAATCAATTTATGCCGATTCAGGCGTGGAAATTGCATTGCTGTTGATACAGCAGCTGTACAACGATTTATCGCTTGCCGAAATGATCGAAATTAAACGGGTCTATCAAAAGCATTATGATGTCGCGCTAATACGAAAATCTTTAATCCGCTCCAACTTTGTGCACAGGCACCATAATGGAGCAAACCTTTCAGCGCATTACCCGTTCTTTAAATCATACGCCCGAAAAGTATTCACCGCTGCTCGTTTCGTTTTTCGCTTTACCCGGAAATCGGCTCAATCGAATCGGCTTTAATAGGATTAATATCATGACAATTCGCGTGGCCATCAGTCACAAAACCGCCTATCTCTTCGACCGCGCCGTCTCGTTGTCGCCCCATGTGTTTCGCCTGAGACCGGCGGTGCATTCGAGAACGCCCATCAAGGGTTATTCGTTGCGTATCGAGCCCGAAGATCATTTCATCAATTGGCAGCAGGACCCGTTCGGAAATATTCTGGCCAGGGTCGTGTTTCCGAAAAAAACGCGGTCTCTCAAAGTCGAAGTGGAAGTGATCGCCGACATGACGGTTATTAACCCATTCGATTTTTTTGTCGAGGAATATGCGCAAAAATTTCCTTTTCAATACGATAAACAATTGGCCCGGGAACTGACGCCTTTTTTGGAAGTGACCGAAGACGGCCCTTTATTAAAACAATGGGTAGCCGATTTTGATTTGACGCCGCGTAACATCAACGACTTTTTGGTCGATTTAAATCGCAAGGTCTTCAAGGATGTCAGTTATAACATTCGCATGGAACCCGGTATTCAAACGCCCGAACAAACGCTCGAAAAACGCAACGGTTCGTGCCGCGATTCGGGTTGGCTATTGGTTCAGATTCTAAGGCATCTAGGACTCGCCGCGCGCTTCGTCTCCGGTTATCTGGTACAACTGACCGCCGACATGAAATCGCTCGACGGTCCGTCAGGCCCCGAAAACGATTTTACCGATCTGCATGCTTGGGCCGAGGTATATATTCCCGGCGCGGGTTGGATCGGCCTCGACCCGACCTCCGGCTTATTGGCCGGCGAAGGACATATTCCGCTAGCTTGCACGCCCGATCCGGTCAGCGCGGCGCCGGTCACCGGCGCGACCGACAAGTGCGAAGTCGAATTCGAATTCAGCAATACGGTCACGCGCCTCCACGAAGACCCGCGTGTCACGAAGCCTTATACCGACGAGCAATGGTATTTTATCGATGCGCTCGGCCAACAGGTCGACGCGCAATTGCAGCAAGACGACGTGCGCTTGACGATGGGCGGCGAGCCGACCTTCGTGTCGATCGACGACATGGAAGGCGCGGAATGGAATACGCGTGCGGATGGCCCGCATAAACGCGAGCGCGCCCAAGCCTTGACCAAGCGCTTGCGCGACGTGTTCGCACCGGGTGCAATGTTGCATTACGGCCAAGGCAAATGGTATCCGGGCGAACCCTTGCCGCGTTGGCAATACGGTATCTTTTGGCGCAAGGACGGCACGCCGATTTGGCGCAACCCCGAATTACTGGCCGATATCAAAATCGATTACGGACATGGGCCCGAGCAGGCCAGTCAATTCATCGAACACCTGACCGGCCGTTTGGGTTTGACGCGCAAACACATTTCCGCAGCCTACGAAGACGTTTTTTATCACCTTTGGCAAGAAGAGATGCTGCCGGTTAATATCGACCCGTTGCAGTATCGCTTAAAAGATCCGGCCGAACGCAAAACGTTGGCTAAATTATTGGATACCGGCTTGAATCAACCGGCCGGCTTCGCGCTTCCGGTTAAATGGAGTTGGAGCAAACAATCCTGGCAAAGCGGTCCATGGCAATTCAAACGCGGACAGTTATTTTTGATACCCGGTAATTCGCCGATGGGTCTGCGCATGCCTCTCGATAGCTTGCCGTGGATCGCGCCGGAAAAACGCGAAATAACCCATGAGCGCAGTTTGTTCGAAACGCTGCCGGAGTTGGGCGATTATTACGGCGAGGTCGCACAGCGCTATAGCCATTTTCAAGAAATCGCCGCCAGCCATCCGGAAATTCACGAACAAAGCCCGCCTGCCGATGCCAAAGACATCGATGTCGTCGAAGTCCCTCATACCGCAATCTGTGTCGAAGCCCGTAATGGACGCGTGCATGTATTCTTACCGCCTTTGACGATGCTCGAGCATTATCTGGAATTGATCGCGGCAATCGAAGCAACCGCCGATCAATTGTCGATCCCTGTCGTACTAGAGGGCTATGAGCCGCCGCGCGATTACCGCATCGAACGCTTGATGGTCACGCCCGACCCCGGCGTCATCGAGGTCAATATACATCCATCCCGAAGCTGGAAGCAATTGGCCGACAATACGCATATCCTGTACGATCAAGCGCGCCAAGTCCGCTTAGGCACCGAAAAATTCATGCTGGACGGGCGCCATACCGGCACCGGCGGCGGCAATCACATCACGATCGGCGGCGAAACGCCGGCCGACAGTCCTTTGCTACGCCGTCCCGATGTATTGCGTAGCTTGATCACTTATTGGCAACATCATCCGGGGCTGTCGTATTTATTCTCCGGTATGTTCATCGGTCCGACCAGCCAAGCGCCGCGTGTCGACGAAGGCCGCGATGAAAAACTTTATGAACTGGAGATCGCGTTTCAACAAATCCCCGAAGGCGAAGCGCCTTCGCCGTGGTTGATCGATCGTTTGCTGCGGCATTTGCTGACCGATATTACCGGCAACACCCACCGAAGCGAGTTTTGTATCGATAAACTGTACTCGCCGGACAGCGCTTCCGGACGTCTCGGCATCTTGGAGCTGCGCGCCTTCGAAATGCCGCCGCATGAGCGCATGGCGCTGGTTCAAGCCTTATTGCTGCGTTCGCTCGTCGCTTGGTTTTGGCGCGAGCCTTACCGGCATAAATTGGTTCGCTGGGGCACCGAACTGCACGACCGTTTTTTATTGCCGCATTATGTCAGAGAAGACATGCGCCAAATCGTCGACGATTTGCAACGCGCCGGCTACCCGTTTCAATTGGATTGGTTCGACCCATTCTTAGAATTCCGCTTTCCGCATTACGGCAATACGGTCGTCGAAGGAATCGATTTGGAACTGCGTTTTGCGATCGAACCCTGGCATGTTCTGGGCGAGGAAGTCAGCAATACCGGCACGGCACGTTTCGTCGATTCGTCGGTCGAACGATTGCAAGTAAAGGTGACCGGGTTGACCGATTCGCGTTATGTGTTGGCTTGTAACGGACGACATGTGCCGCTCAGAAATACCGGACGCAAGGACGAATTCGTTGCCGGAATCCGCTACCGGGCATGGCAACCGCCCTCGGCGCTGCATCCGACCATCAGCCCGCATACACCCTTGGTATTCGATATCATCGACACTTGGAACGGGCGCGCGGTCGGCGGTTGCACTTATTATGTCACCCACCCGGGCGGCCGCAGTTACGAGACCTTTCCGGTCAATGCCTATGAAGCCGAGGCTAGAAGGATTACCCGTTTCTGGAATTACGGCCATACGCCGAGTGAGATTGAAAGGCCGCCGGTCATTTTGCCGTCCGATAGCGGGGTCAGTTTCATACCGCATACGAACCCGCCAAGGCCGATGGCTCCGCCGCCCGAAGAGCCTAATAAAGAATATCCGTATACGCTTGATTTGAGGCGGCGATATTAGGATAGGGTGATGTTAGCTGTGTTTTTCTCGCATCAATTTCCATAATGTTCATGAAGGCCCGGCAAATGAGAGTACGAGGGGCGAGTGAGGATGCGGTTACTTGCCCGACAGGACGCCGTGAATACGTCCATGTAGGCTCGACGGCGGCTATCAGATTGCCAGGGATGGCATGAATGCAGATTTTGCAGGAGCAAAAATCTGCCCTGCCGCCGACGCCTGTCGGGTCGAGCAACCGCATCCTCTTCGGAACCGGCATTTTCGTCGCTGAGCTTTTGCATATCGAAAAATTAGATAAAGAGTCCAAATCTCTGAACTTTCACAGTTATTCGGCAGTAAGTCCTCGAAACGCACGAAAGGAATCATACGGTTACATAAATCTCTTGAATCACCCATTGGGTGAACAACTTGGAAAGTATAACTATTTGAATATTTTCGTGATTTTCGTGGACAAAATGCTTGTTATGGGATCAATAAAATACCAAATCATTGCTTCTCACCTTTCAGGGGAATGAATATCCTATGCAAAGTCATGGCAAACAATTGAATTAACTTACTCTTCCTCATGATCTTCATGGTGAAATAATTTTTCCCGGATACTCTAACGGAGCCTTTGTGACCCCACTCGATCGAATTAGCCCATGAATAGCGTTCTCGCAAAAGAAATCGGTGCTCAGCACTACGCCACGCAACTGACCGGCTACGATGAAATGTATGCCGATAAAGGCAAGGTACTGCCTTATTGGGACCATTTCATGAAATCGGTCGAGCAAATCGGCCGCGACGAATTGGAACATCGCCGGCGTGAAGCCCAGCGTTTGCTGCGTGAAAACGGCGTAACTTATAACGTTTATACCGACGCGCAAAGCCTGAGCCGGCCATGGAAACTCGACCCGATCCCGTTATTGATCAGCAGCGAAGAATGGTCCGTGATCGAGGCCGGTTTGATACAGCGTGCCGAATTGTTCAACCTTATATTGAAAGACATTTACGGCGAGCAAAGCCTACTAAAAAAAGGTTTACTGCCGGTCGAGCTGGTTTTCGGTCATGAAGGTTTCCTGAGACCCTGCGTCGGCACGTTGCCCGATACCGAGCGACAATTATTTTTATATTCTGCCAACTTGGCTCGAGGACCGGACGGGCGTATGTGGGTACTGGACGACCGTACTCAAGCGCCTTCGGGAGCCGGCTACGCGTTAGAAAACCGTTCGGTGATGACGCGCGTACTACCTGATTTGTTCGGCGAATCACAGGTTCATCGTCTTGCCGGCTTTTTCCGCGCGCTCCGAACCGGATTGGCAAACCGCTCGCCGACGTCCAGGGCCGATTCCAGAATCGTCGTGTTGACGCCGGGTCCTTTCAACGAAACCTATTTCGAGCATGCTTATTTATCGTCTCAACTCGGTTACACCTTGGCTCAAGGCGACGATCTAACCGTCAGAGACGGACGGGTTTGGCTAAAATCGGTGCAAGGACTGCAACAAGTCGACGTCATCTTACGGCGCGTCGACGATTCGTTTTGCGATCCCTTGGAATTAAAGTCCATCTCGCGCCTGGGCGTCGCAGGACTATTGGAAGCGGTCAGGCGCGGCAATGTCGCGGTCGCCAATCCTTTGGGCAGCAGCGTTTTGGAAAACAATGCTTTATTGGCTTTTTTACCCAGACTGTCGCGCCATTTGTTAGGCCAAGAATTATTATTGCCGTCGGTGGCCACTTGGTGGTGCGGGCAACACCGGGAATGTAATTTCGTACTGGAAAATCTCGGCCGCTTGGTGATTAAACAAATCGACCGAGCCTCCGGTATTCACGCAGTATTCGGCGCCAACTTAAGCTCCCAGGAAAAAAGTCGATTACGCGCCGCGATTCTGGCGAAACCTTATTTGTATGTCGGGCAGGAACAGGTCGGTTTTTCAACGGTACCGGCTTTCGTGGACGGGCAAATCGCGCCACGCAATGCGATTCTGCGTAATTTCGTCGTCGCCGGTGAGGATGGCTATCAAGCGATGCCGGGCGGCTTGACGCGGGTCTCGCCCCTCAAAGATAATTTGGTTGTCTCGAACCAGGCCGGCGGTATCAGCAAAGATACCTGGGTGCTGGCGGACCAACCTGATCAACAAGTCAGCATTTGGCTACAACCCCGCCGAGATTATATCGTCGAGGCGATCAACGAGCCCTTGCCAAGCCGAGCTGCAGATAATCTGTATTGGGTCGGCCGTAATCTCGAACGCATCGAATCTGCCGCGAGGTTACTCCGAACCGTGCTGCAAAAATGGCGAGAAGCTCAAGATTACACCGAATTCAGCGATGCCGATTGCCTCAAAACCTTATTACGCGCGTTAACGCATGTCACGGTGACCTACCCGGGGTTTGTAAACGGCGATCCGTCATTATTGACGAATCCGTTACCCGAACTAACGGAATTAATCAAAGATGCCGAACGTCACGGCACGATTCCTTCAAGCATTCATGCCTTTACGCAATCCGCCTTTAGCATTCGCGATTTGTGGTCGCAAGATACTTGGCGAAGTATCGACGATATTCGGCGTTGCTGGCGCGCAGGAGCATTCAGTCAACCTTTGGAAATCGGTGCTCTACAAAGTAAATTAGACGATTTGATTTCAGCGATCGTCGCATTTACCGGCTTAACCAGCGAAAGCATGACCCGCGAAGCCGGTTGGTTGATGCTGGACGGCGGGCGCCGCCTGGAACGCTGTTTGTCATTGATTGCATTGCTGCGCGCGACGGTCGTGATCAAACAAGAGGACAGCACCCAATATCAATTATTGGAAGCGGTATTGATGACGACCGACAGCTTGAGCATCTATCAAAGACGGTACCGGTCGTTCGTACAATTACCGATGGTTTTAGAGCTGCTGGTGCTCGATCAAACGCATCCTCGTTCATTGGTCTATCAGCTTAATCAACTTTACGACTATGTCAAAGCTTTGCCTCGGGAGCGCGGCAAGGTTCGCATTAGTGCCGAGGAAAAGCTGGTGCTCGAGGCGTTTACCAAAATACGCCTAATCGACATCACCGCGTTAACCAAAGCTAAAGAAGACAGCGTTATCTATTCGGCTCTCGACGAAGTGCTGGCGGACACCTCGAAATTAATGTGGCGCACCTCGGAAATGATCGCAAAAGCCTATTTCAGTCATGCCGAAGGGCCTCATCAATTGAACCCGACGCAACTGGAGGACGAGTTGTGAAATATCGCATCACCCACATCACGAATTACCATTATGCTCATGAGGTCGGGCTTTGTCAGAATGAAGCCCGATTACAGCCGCGCGATTTTCCGAGGCAGCAATGTTCGGCCAGCCGCTTCGATATCAACCCGGAACCCTCTGACTTTCAGGAACGGCTCGACTTTTTCGGTAATCGAATCGCTTACTTCGCGATTCAAAAACCTCACTCTCAATTAACTGTCACTGCCGTAAGCGAGGTTGAAGTGCTGACGGAATCCAATCAAGTCTTTCAAGACAACCCTATAAGCTGGGAAGACGCCAGGGACAAATTGTCCGCCAATCCGGCTCAGCAAGCACAGAGTCAATTAACAACTGGGCACGGTTCTTATGAAGCGCTACTCGAAGCCAGGCAATACACGCTAGACTCACCCATGGTGACATCCGGAATCGAATTAGGCGATTATGCCCGTCCTTCATTCGCGCCCGGTGCTCCGCTGATTGATGCGGTGACCGACTTAATGAAGCGCATTTATCAAGATTTTACTTACGACCCGTCCTTCACGACAATTGCTACGCCGTTGGCCGATGTCATGCTGCATCGACGCGGCGTCTGCCAAGATTTTGCGCATCTGGCGATAGGCTGTTTAAGATCGCTCGGCTTAGCAGCCCGCTATATCAGCGGCTACATCGAAACTTTGCCGGCACCGGGTACCGAAAGATTGGTCGGCGCCGACGCATCGCATGCTTGGTTTGCCGTATTCGTGCCGGGCAGCGGCTGGCTGGAATTGGACCCCACTAATAACAAACTCCCCGCCGATCAACATATCACGTTGGCGTGGGGACGCGACTATGCCGATGTCACTCCGCTGAAGGGCATTGCATTCGGCGGCGGCAAACACAGCCTGTCGGTTTCGGTCGATGTGCTGAGGCTGGAAAGTTAAAAACGTGCGGATTATTTCATTTTACTTAAAGGAAAACCAATGAGTACCATACATCTAATTGGCGGAGAAAAAGGCGGAGTCGGTAAATCCGTCGTTGCGCGGTTACTGGCGCAATATATGATCGACCATGATATCCCGTTCATCGGTTTCGATACCGATCGATCGCACGGTTCTTTGCTAAGATTTTATGCCGACTACGCGTCGCCCACAATCGTCGACAAATACGAAAGCCTCGATAAAATCATAGAAACCGCGGCAGAAAATCCGGAGCAGCAAATTCTCGTCGATCTTGCCGCGCAAACGCATTTCCCCTTGTCTAAATGGCTCGAGGAATCCGGCGTGCTCGAATTGGCTGAAGAATTGGGCGTTACCATTCAATATTGGAATGTCATGGACTCGGGAAAGGATTGCGTCGACCTGCTAGGGAAACTTCTGGATCAATACGATGCAAAATTGAATTATGTCTTGGTTCTGAATCAACTTCGGGATAGCGATTTTACTATTTTGGAACAATCAGGCATGAAAGAACGAGCATTAGAATTAAATGCCAAATTGATGACCTTAAAACGTCTGCATACACCGGTCATGACTAAAGTCGATGCAAACAGCTCGAGTTTTTGGGCGGCTCAAAACAAGACCGTCGACAATCCTAATGCATTGGGTTTACTGGAAAGGCAACGAGTCAAAACTTGGCTAAAACAGGCTTATACCGAATTGAAGTCGATAGGTATTTGATTACGCAAAAAACGGAAACTCATGAATTATTCGCGTTATACACGTTGAATATTGACCATGGCCGGATGATAACGAACTATTACCTATAAAAATGCTTTAGAACCGGATTAAACTAATCGACTCATGGACTCATGGACAAGCAATATTGTAAAATCCAAAAGCTTTCTATCCGCATTTTCATAACCCAGATCATTACCATTTCGGCCAGACCACTCCATGAAAAAAGCTCCGCAAAAAGCCTCTTCCGCGCCACCCGACGCTAGTCTGGAAAAAGACGCCTCCTCGCACTTTTCGGCAGGCCGATATAAAAACGCCGCCGAAATCTATAAAAACTTGCTAAAACACTCCGATAATCCGGATTGGCGCCGACAGCTAGCTGAATGTTATTTACAAAGAGCATTGAACATGGCGGAAAAAGGCATGCCAAAGGAAGCCGTCGTATTGTGGGAAAATTATTCGGAATGGGCCGAGCCGCCCTTGGCCGCTTTAGAAAATTATATTTTATGGCTATTGTCGGCTAAAAACACGCAAAAAGCTTTCGCAAGACTCGACCGAATCGATGCCGAACAACTGGATAAAAATCATCCCGAGCTTGCAGTCTGGCTGGGTTTTTTATTGGTTTCCGAATATTCCGATATTGAAGCGCACATACCTCATGACTCGGCTGTCATGCTACATTGGCAAACGGTTCGCGATGCTCTCGAGGCTTACCGGTGCAATCGACTCGAACATATCGACGAATTACTGAAAAAACTACCCTTCCGTTCGGCCTTCCGTGACCTTCGATCCATACTGAAAGCGCTCCTGTCCCTACCGGCGTCGATCGAACAAGCGCAAACCTTATTGTCGAAAATCCCGGATAACTCGCCCTATCGTCCGGCGGCGAATGCCTTGACGGCCTATATGCTTCAAGGATCGGCCTTCGTTGAGGCCTCGCTGCAACTCGAAGACAATCAACGTCGACTGATCGCCAAAGCCAAAGGCTTTTCGAACAAACAGCTTGAATTACTCGACGCTATATACAAGCAACGCAACAATCTGACCGACAAAGCGCAATTCAATTTAGCCATCCGCTATCGCGAACTCATCGGAAACGAAGCGGCGAGCCGCTTTTGCCAAGCCATGCTGGCACGCTACCCCGCCGGACGTAAAGACTATCTAAAAAACTTCGCCGAGAAAGACTCGATCGAAAGCGAGCGCATTCAGGCCTTAATCCACGAAGAAAACCATAACGACTTTGAAGCTGAAGATCACTGGCTGCGTTACATTGACGCATTAAAAACCCAAGGACCGGAAAACCATAAAAAAATCTCCTTGATATACCGGCGTTTGGCTCGAAATCTTTCGCCTACCATGGCTGTCGATTACCTTATAGAGAGCTTGCAATATGACCCGGAAGACCGAGACAGCTATTTGAAAATATTGGATTATTTCGAGCAGGAAGATCCGGATCCGGAAGAGCATGCGACATGGCTGGCAAAAGGCCTGAAACACCTTCCGAAAGATATCGAGATGCTGGTTTGTGCCGCGAAGTCCGCCATGCGCAAAAAAGCCTTCAAGAAGGCCGCCAAATACGCGCAGGACTTGTTGAAAATCGACCCGGTCAATACGCTGGCCAAAAAATTGTTGTTCTCAAGTCACTTAGCGCATGCCCGCAAGTTGATTAAAACCGAAAAATTCCACCTGGTCGACAAAGAACTCCAAGCAGCCGAACGATTATCGATCGATAAGACTTTACTGAGGCAAGCGGACTTAATTCGCGGATTTTATATTTGGGCCGCCGAAGATAAAGACCGTGGCCTCAAAGTCATAGCCGATACTCTACGATCAATGAATCCGGGGCCTGCAACCGCCTACTTTCATGGCTTTATCGAGTCGGCCTTGATGGATGTCCCCTACGCACCCATCGCAAAACAATTACCTGCCATCAAAGCTTACGAGCTATCCGAGCAGGAACTCGTGTTCTTGACGGAATCTATCAAACACTATAACGAACAGCTCGAAAAGCTCGACGTAGTATTCAAAGCGCTCGATAAAATCAAGGCGCCGCTGAAAAAATCGATGAAATTGCTCAATTACGGCGAACGGGCGCTCCTAGCTTGGTGCCAAACGCTCGAAGACATCGAACATTTCGATTTATTGAAACAATGCGCGAAATCGGCCGATGGCGTCTGGAAAAAACCGATCTGGTCGTATTACCGAGTCGTTGCGGAATGCCAGGGCGATCCGAGCCGCCTCGATATTACCTGGACGCTAAGACTGCAAACCGCGATCGAAATCGCGCATGAACAAAAAGACAGTAAGACCGAATTCAAGATTAGGCGCTTTATCGAACGCTCCATCGGCTTTCAAAATCCATTCGGTTTCGACGATGAAGACGACTTTTACGAAGGCGGTTTTGACGAAGACGAAAGCGGATTCGACTCCGAAATTATCGAGGATTTGTTCGATCATGTGCCGAAGCGGAATATGATCAAAATCGGCAAAAAATTTGAAGAAATGATGAATAAATCATCGCCGGAACAGCTCATGATGGATGTGATGACGAAATACGCCGGAAGAGTCGACCCGAACCTGCTCGTCAAATTACTGATGGACCCCAGCTTTCTGGTGGCGGTCATGATGTTCGAAGCCGCTCAATCCTTGCGTATCGATATCGACTTGAGTTTCGATGAAATTATCGAATTTTTCACTGACGACGAACCGTTTTCTTTCCCGTTTGACCCCTACTAACCGACATGACGACACCTTATCAAATTCTCGGCGTTTCCGAACATGCCAACGATGCCGAGATCAAGCAGGCTTATTTAAACTTGGTCAAGGAAAACCCGCCCGATCGCGATCAAGAACGCTTTCAGCAAATTCAACACGCCTATGAAACGATCAAAGACAGCGACAGCCGCATTAATTTCGAATTATTTCATTTCCCGGAAACCGACTTCAATGCCTTGCTGGATCGCGCTTTCCAGCAAAAAACCGAGCTACGGTCCCTGAATCCTGACGACTTCTTCAGGTTACTGAATGCCGTCTCAATCGACAAAGCCGTTACGGGCGCCATTAAAAACAAGTCATCATGAACACCGAAACACCTCCAGCCGAATTGCTCGATACCTTACAGCATTATTTGGAACAAACCGACTTTGCGCATTTGGCGGCGGTCGATCAACCGGATTTGACGGTTTTATTCACCGATCTAGCCGGCTTGAAAAGCGAAGTCAAGGCCGAGTCCCGGCAATTCAAGGCAACACTCGACACACTGAACGAAGCCATGTCCGCTCTCAAAACCGATAACCAAGTATTGGCGGACGAGCTGGCAGCATCGGCCGAGCGTCTTAGGCAACAAGTGAGAGAGTCTCAGCGCACGCTGCTGCTCGACATTATCGATATTTACGACCGACTCAGCGAAGGCTTTCGAGTACTGCAAAATTACCGCCCGGTCGATGCCTTGTTCAATCATTCGAAAAAACAAGACGTACGTTTTATCAACGGTTTTGCCAAGGGCCAGGAAATCACGCTAAAACGCTTCGAACAGTTGCTGCAGCGACGAAATGTTTGTTCGATCGACTGCGTTGGCAAGCCTTTCGATGCCCATACGATGAAGACGCTCGAAGTCGGCTATGACACGAAACTGGAGAACGGTATCGTGCTGGAGGAACTCCGCAAGGGTTTTCTATTTGAAGACCAAATACTGAGACTAGCCGAAGTCAAAGTCAATAAACTCTAACATCACACAAAAATACTATGAATGAAATCATTATCGGAATCGACCTCGGAACGACTAACTCCGAAGTCGCCATCGTCGAAAACGGCAAGGTGCATGTCATTACCGACGACGGCAAAAAAATATTACCGTCCGTAGTGGGCATAGACGACAACGGTGAAATACTAGTCGGCGAAACCGCCCGCAACCAATATTTGATTTACCCGGAACGCACCGTCAAATCGATCAAGCGTTTGATGGGACAGGATACCCACATCGTCATGGCCGGTCTCGATTATACGCCGCAAGAAATCTCGGCGATCATCTTGAAGCGCCTAAAAGCGATAGCCGAGAAGCATGTCGGACAATCGATTAGCAAAGCCGTCATTACCGTACCGGCTTATTTTTCCGACGCGCAGCGCCAAGCGACGCACGAAGCAGGCGAAATCGCGGGGCTCGAAGTGGTGCGGATGATCAACGAACCGACTGCGGCCGCTTTGGTTTACGGCGCCGGCCGAGATGAAGCCAAACGCATGTTGGTGTACGATTTGGGCGGCGGCACCTTCGACGTTTCTGTCGTCAATGTCCAAGCCGGCGTCGTCGAAGTCTTATCGAGCCATGGCGACAACCATCTCGGCGGCGACGACTTCGACCAACAAATCGTCAATCATATTCAAGACCATATCAAGGAACAGCACGGCATTAATATTTCCGAGCATAGCAAGGCGTTAGCGCGCATCACGCGCGCGGCCGAAAATGCCAAGTTGGTGTTATCCGACGAACCCTTTGCTCTGATCGAAGAGGAATATCTGCTCGAACACGAAGGCTCGCCTATCCATCTGACCTTGGAATTGTCGCGCGGCGATTATGAAGACATGATCGAGGATTACATCAACGCGACGATGGATGCCCTGCATATCGCACTCAAAGGCGCAAAATTGACGGTTTCCGACATCGACGAAATTATTTTGGTCGGCGGCTCGACACGAACACCCTGCATTCGCGAGCGGTTGTTCGAAGAATTCGGCTTCGAGCCGCACAGTGAAGTCGACCCGGATTTATGCGTGGCCATGGGCGCGGCCACGCAAGCCGCGATGATAGCCGGCCAAGCCATCGATACGGTCTTGGTCGACGTCACGCCTTATACCTATGGCACCAGCGCACTCGGCTTTTTGGACGGCGAACCCTATCCCTACCAATTTGTACCGATCATTCACAAGAACAGCGTATTGCCGACGCGAAAGTCCGAGGCCTTCATGACCTTTCAGGACGGACAAGAATCGGTCAACGTTAGAATTTATCAAGGCGAAGACCCGGATGCGCTGAACAACATCGAAATCGGCGAGTTCATGGTCGAAGACCTTCAGGACGTACCGGCCGGCAATATCATTACGCTGACATTAGCCCTGGATTTAAACGGGATGCTGCATGTTTCCGCCAAGGAAAAAGCAACCGGCCTCGAAAAATCGATCACGATCAACAATGCGATTTCACGCTTCGAGACCGAAGAACTAGCCGGCGCGAAACGGCGTATCGATAGTCTATTCGGACAAATGGATTCTAGCTCGGACGAGATTGAAAAAAGCGATGATGTTTCAGAAAGTAAATCCGTCGCCGAGGCCCGTCAGCTAATCAAAAAGGCCGAAGCCTTATTCGACACGGTTTCCGATGAAGACAAGGAAGATATGGTCAATTTGATCGAAACCATCACCGACTGCATTGAAGCCGGCGATGAAGGTGCTCTACAAGAGCCGGTCGAACAATTGAACGACATCATTTATTATCTCGAATCGTAATGAGGCGCTGCCCTTGCTGTAATGCGCGTCTAAACGACGCGCCCCTTTGTCCGCGTTGCGGGGCCGACCTAGGTCGCGTCCTGAGCTGCGAGCAACTCGCCAAGCAATGGCTGGCTTTATCATTACAAACGCTTAAAGCCGGTCAAACAGCAGTCGCCGTCCACGCCGTAAAACGCTCATTAAGCTATCGACAAATGCCTGAAGCCCGAATTTTTCGGGAATTTCTAATTCGCCACCAATACACTTCGCTGTATGACTCTCTAGCAAGGCAAGATTGGCAGAGCGCGTGCCGAACAGTCTCGAACTTGCATATACTACAAGGCGATAATGAAGCACTAAGCCGCTTCCAGGAATTTATCGATCATTTATCGGCCCGATCGACAAACCATTCCGAACCTTTTAGTCGCTGGCATTTACTGTGAAAGTGCGTAGCCCGTATGCAGCGTAAGCGGAATACGGGGATTGCGTGACCTCGAACGTCCCGGATTGCGCATGCGCTCCATCCGGGCTACGCGGTTTTCTGGTTCCCACCGCTCCAGCGTGGGAACCAGAAATATCCAAGTTACATAGATGTGAAACTACGTGTTGCCATCCCTGGCCCTGGATTCCGCCACAAATCCGTATGGAACGGATTTGCATTTACCCGAAGGGCTCCGGGCAGGATAGCACGGAGTGAATCCCTGGCGGAATGACGTTTAGGTCAAACCAAAACGTGTGGGACGGGTTAAATAACCCGTCCCACAGAAATTAGCATCAGATAACCGCCGTCGAGCCTTGTATGTCCCAGCGTCTAAATAAGCCACGATTTTGAATCATTGCCAATGACCTATGGAATTTAGGTGCTGGGCCTGTCGGGCGAGTGGCAGCAACCTCACCGTCACCTCTTACTTTCATTTTCCGGGGCAAAATGCTTTTGCTTGGCTAATGAAACATCGTATCATCCGGATAGAATTCATCGTCGACCGCGGGATCGCCGGGAATTCTTTTCTCCTCGGCCGCCCATTCACCCAGATCGATCATTTTGCAGCGCTCGCTGCAAAATGGCTTGAATATCTGCTTTGCAGTCCATGGCACGGAGCACCCGCACTGCGGACATTTAACCACCAACGTTTTTTCATTACCGTTCATTAGAATTGGCAGCAGGTCAACATAAAAGGAACGCTGTCCTGGCTTTGAGTAGGCCTGGAACCGTCGGCCGCAGGACGCATAAAACGTATCGTAAAACGGTGCTTGCCGCCGCTGATCTCGGCAAAGCAAGGGATGCTTCGGTCAACACTGATTCTGAGCAATTGCAGCGGAAGGCTTTTATCAAGCGAGGACTGATAAAATCCTGCTTCCGCTTCTTCTTCGGTCGGCGTACTACTTTGCCGAATAAATCCTAAAATCATATCGATCGCTTTACGAATATCCTTAAACGGCTTAGTCCATTGTTCCAAGGCTTGTTGTTGAACAGTCTCATCTTGTTCCAGCCAGTAATGAAAAGCGGGTAAATCGAACGAGCAAGTTCCGCCCGGTATCGAGCTGCGCTGCGAGATACTTTGAAACAAATCGTTTTCCATCACTTTCAATCCGATCTTTCCGCTAGCGGCGTAGAGGTTATGACTGGTTTGGTTAAGCTCGTCGAGGATTTCATTGACTTTTTCGGCATTGACCCCTTCGCTACCGGCCAGTTGATTCAATACCTTGATATGGCGCTCAAGCTCTTTGAGAATTTCCGACTTGAGATCGTTACGGCTGAAAATCGTCAGAATATCGAGCAAGGTATTGATTGCCGCGCGCCTATCAGCCATGGTGCTCCCTTCTAAAAAATGTCCCAGTTGTTTAAAAAGCAACTCGAGCCGTATTAAAATGCGGATTCGCTCATTGAGTGGAAATTCGTAGACTATAGGGGAATTCACTGATTAAAAATCCTGCCGTATGCTTAAGTAAAGATACAAATTGTGCAGTTTTTTAACTTGTTCTGCAAGCATGGAATCGGACGAGGTGTTGTCGATAAGATCGTCAGCTTGGGCATTTCGTTGTTCGCGTGTGGCTTGAGAAGCAATAATCGCTCGAACAATTTTTTCATCGAGGCGATCTCTTTTTGTTACGCGCTCAATTTGGGTTTCAACGGGACAGTCGACCACCAAAACTCTGTCGACTAAGTTGACCATACCGCTTTCTACCAACAAGGGAACACAAATAATGCAGTATGATGCGTCAAGTGATGCCACACGCTTTAATATACTTTGCCGTACCATCGGATGCACAATCGTTTCCAGTTTACGTTTTTGTTCGGTATCGGCAAAAACCAATTCACGCATCGCACCTCTATCGAGGTTGCCGTCGGCAGCAATCACCCGTTCGCCGAACGCGTGTCGAATTTGTTCCAAAGCCTGACCGCCTAGCGCGACGACTTCGCGGGCAATATCGTCGGCGTCGATCACCGGAACGTTCAGTTCGGCGAATAAATCCGCGATGGTGGTTTTACCGGAACCAATGCCGCCGGTCAGGCCGATTTTCAACATCGGTTTATAATCCGGCAAAATTGAGATAAGCCTGATTGATTTTATCGCCCCACAGTAAAGCGATCCACCCGGCCGCCGCCAAGTAAGGGCCGAATGGAATAGGAATATTCTTGTCGCGCTTAACTAAAATAACCATCGCGATGCCGGTAACGGCACCGACCAAGGATGAGAGCAAAATGATCGGCAAGATATATTGCCAACCCAACCAAGTTCCAAACATTGCCAACAGCTTGAAGTCGCCGTATCCCATGCCCTCTTTGCCGGTCAATAGCTTGAAACCATGATAAACCGTCCAAAGCGATAAATAACCGGCGATAGCACCAATAATCGAGGAATGAGTATCGGTGAAGATATCGAACAGGCTTAAGAACAGACCCAACCATAGCAAAGGTAACGTAATCGAGTCCGGCAACAGTTGATAGTCAATGTCGATCGCACTCAGCGCAATCAAGGACCAGGTAAGTATGAGCGCGAATAATGCCTCTATCGAATAACCGAAATGCCAGGCGATTAAAACCGAAAAAAAACCGGTTAAAGCCTCGATAATGGGATAGCGCTTCGATATCGGCGCATTGCATTGAGCGCAACGCCCTTTTAAAAGCAAGTAACTGAGTACCGGAATATTTTGATAAGGCTTTATCGGGGTTTCGCAATGGGGACAACGTGACAACGGAAAAACTAAGTTAAATTTTGAGTCGGCGTCCCCACTTCCTGCGTCGAGCTCCGCACATCGTATATCATCCGTGGATTGCAGAAAATCGATACATTCGCGTCGCCAACTCCATTGCATCATAATCGGCAGACGGTATATAACGACGTTAAGGAAACTACCGACCATGAGACCGATAACACCGGTTAAAATCATTAGTGCAGCCGGCGAATCGGCGAATATTTCAAGTCCTTGCATGAGTATTTTTGTTGGTTGAATTTAAATTAACCGTGATACCTAAAACCGCCGCACACCGAAGCAATGAAAAAAACCATAAGCGCGGAAGCTACCTCGGGCAAGCCCCCTTGTATGAAACACTTTATTCAAACTGCCGGGCCCTCCATTCTCCATTCACTGCTAACTGCTTAAGATTCGGTCATAAATAACTTCCCTATTTTTAATGCAAGGTAAGCAGGTTCGGTAACTCGATTGGCAGGTGTCGGCGGCAAGGAAAGCCGCCGTCAAGCCTACACGGATGTATTCACGGCGTCCTGTCAAGCGAGTTACCGAACCCGCTACAAAACTCATAGCTCCAGGAAGTTATTTTTCACGAAATCCTTACTGCTAACTGCTAACCAACCCTAACCCACTGCCGCGCCCATTTTGAAGATCGGCAGATACATCGCGACGATCAAACCGCCGACCAAGACCCCCAGCACCGACATGATCAACGGCTCCATCAAGCTGCTGAGATTGTCTACCAAATTGTCTACCTCTTCTTCGTAAAAATCGGCAACCTTGCTCAGCATCGTATCGATCGAACCGGATTCCTCACCGATTGCGACCATTTGGATCACCATGTGCGGGAACAAAACGGTCTGCTGCATGGCAAATTGCAAGCGTTGGCCGGTCGCAACATCTTCGCGCATCTTCAACACGGCATCGGCATAAATGATGTTTCCACAAGCCCCCGCTACCGATTCCAGCGCTTCGACCAATGGGACGCCGGCAGCGGACATCGTCGACAGCGTTCTGGAGAAGCGCGCGATGGCCGATTTATTCAAGATCAACCCGACAACCGGTATTTTTAGTAAGGTTCTGTCCAGAAAATGATTGAACGGCCTTGAGCGTTTATGGAAATAACTAAACGTATAGGCAATCGCTACGATACTACCGACCATTACCCACCACCATGCTTGCATCCATTCGGAAAGACTAATGACCATCTTCGTGAAAGCAGGAAGATCGGCGCCGAAACTCTGAAACAACTCCTCGAACACCGGCACGACGAAAATCAGCAAAATGGCGGTGACGACAAACGCAACAACCAGCACTGCAATCGGATAGGTCAACGCTTTTTTGATTTTTTTCTTGAGCGATTCGGTTTTTTCTTTATAGGTCGCGATTTTATCGAGCAATGTCTCAAGCACCCCGGCCTGCTCGCCCGACTCGACCAGATTACAAAATAGTTCATCGAAATAGACCGGTCTTCTTTTCAGCGCTTCGGCTAAGGTATCGCCGCCTTCGATATCCGACTTGATATCAAGCAGCATTTTTTGCATACTCGGGTTTTCATGGCCTCTCCCTATGATATCGAACGATTGCACCAACGGCACGCCGGCATCGAGCATCGTTGCGAGTTGCCGGCTGAAAATAGCGATATCGCCTGGAGTAATGGCTTTGACACGCGCGCCGAACAAGGGCTTGGGTTTTTTCTTGACACTAATGACGCGCACGCCCATTTTGCGCAATTCGCTCCGAGCAATCGTTTCGGATTTTGCGGAGATGTCTCCCTTGGTCCGTTTACCGCTTTTATCTTTGCCATCCCAGATGAAATCAATTTGTTCGACTTGTTCAGACATAATTACTCCTTAGTGACCCGGTCAATTTCTTCCAGGCTAGTGATGCCTTGACAAACTTTTTCAAGACCGGACGCACGCAGGTCATTGATGCCTTCGGCTTTGGCTTGTTCGGCCAACTGCATGGTATTGCCGCCTTCCAGAATCAGTTTACGCATTTTTTCGCTGATCGGCATAACCTGATAAATGCCGACCCGACCCTTGAAACCGCTAGTGCAATGTTCGCAACCGGTAGGGTTGGCGGTAAAAATTTTCATTTTACCTAGATCTTCTTCTTTGACACCGGCGGAAATCAGCACCGAATCAGGCAAATCGGACTTGACCTTACAATATTCGCATAAGCGCCTAGCGAGACGTTGAGCCATGATCAAATGCACCGCCGAAACGATGTTAAACGGCGGAACGCCCATTTGCACGAGCCGATTTAACGTTTGCGGCGCATCGTTAGTATGCAGCGTGGACAATACCAAATGGCCCGTTTGTGCGGCCTTGACGGCAATTTCGGCGGTTTCCAAATCTCGTATCTCACCGACCATGATGATATCCGGATCTTGTCGAAGAAAAGCCCGCAAGGCACCGGCAAAAGTCAACCCGGCTTTCGGATTCATATTGACCTGATTGATGCCCGGCACCGTGATTTCGACAGGATCCTCGGCCGTCGATATATTCCGCTCGACGCTATTTAGCAGATTCAAACCCGTATAAAGAGTCACGGTTTTACCGCTACCGGTAGGTCCTGTCACCAATACCATGCCGTAAGGTCGGTTAATCGCCTCAAGAAAACGTTGTTGTTGGATGGGTTCAAAGCCGAGTTTTTCGATGCCGATTTGCGCGCTGGTCGGATCAAGAATACGCAGTACGACTTTTTCGCCGAACAGCGTCGGACAACTATTGACCCGAAAATCGATTGCCCGATTTTTCGACAGTGCCATCTTAATCCGCCCGTCTTGAGGAACACGCCGTTCGGCGATATCCATTTTGGCCATGACCTTGATGCGGGAAATAATCCGAGCCGAGATATTGGAAGGCGGACTTGCCACTTCATAAAGCATACCGTCAGCGCGAAAGCGGATTCGAAAACTTTTTTCATAAGGCTCAAGATGAATATCCGAAACACCTTTTTTAATTGAATCGAGCAAAATTTTATTAACGAAACGAACGATAGGCGCATCATCCACATCGGTCGACACATCGTCTCCGGTCGGTTCCTGATCGCCACCGGAAATTTCGAGATTATCCAGATCAGCATCCAGCAAGTCGGTCATCGAGGTATCGGCAGCCTCCATCGACGTCTCGATTGTCTTGGACAATTTATCTTCTTCGACCAGAATCGTGTCGATATTCAGGCGCGTATGAAACTTTATCTCGTCTTGAGCTTGAAAATTGCCGGGGTCGGAAACCGCCAAAAACAACCGGTTTCCGCGCTTAAACAACGGTAAAGCATGATGCTTTCTAATCAGTTTTTCGCTGACTAGATTGACTGGCAAGCTCCGAGTATCGAGTGCATCGAGATCGAGTTGCGGAATACCGAACTCCTTGGAAGCTTTGGCGGTTACGGATTTGCTATCCACCAACTTATTAGTCACTAAATAACTAATCAGCGGTAATTTGGCTTTCTTCGCTGCCTGCATATGTAATTGCATATCCGCCTCGGTAATCAGGCCGGCTTGAACTAAACATTTCGGTAGCCCGCCGATTGGCAGGTCGATTAAATCTGTTGCCATAGATGAGATGATGTTTTCAACTTTCGGCTAAATATAGAATACGGAGGTTCAAGGCATAAAAGCGGCAAGGAAAGCAGGACTTTGCTGTTCACTTTACCGGGGGTGACCGCCCTGCGTTTCAATCCGTGCAAATTACCGTTCCGCATTAAAGTGCCTTTATTTTTGCCAACTGTGCTTCCAGATTGTTAAGTGTAGAACGTAAATCGATGAGTTTCTGTTTTTCTTTATCGACGACCTCGGCCGGTGCTTTATCGGTAAAGGACGGATTATTAAGCTTGCCTTCGATCCGCGGCAATTCCTTGCTGATGCGTTGAATTTCCTTGTTCAATCGGGCCGATTCGGCTTCTTTGTCGATCAATCCTGCCATCGGTATCAAAATTTTCATATCGCCGACCAAGGCAATTGCCGACTCGGGCTCGGCATCACCTTGACTTAGCCATTCAATTTTTTCCAATCGCCCCAACTTTTCCAAATAAACTCGATTATTATCGACAAACTGACGATCCTGGCCTGAGCCGTTTTGCAGCAATACCGGCAAAGTTTTTCCCGGAGCAATATTCATTTCGCCGCGAATTCTGCGCACACCTAGAATAAAACTCATGATCCAATCGATCTCATGCACGGCTGCCTTGTCGATTTGCCCACTATCGGATTCCGGATATGACTGAAGCATGATGGTCGCCTCATGAACGCCGGTCAACGGCGCTACGCGCTGCCAAATTTCCTCGGTGATAAACGGCATCAGCGGATGAGCCAACCGCAAAATATGCTCCAAAACGGTCAATAGCGTTTTACGTGTGCCTCGTTGTTGAGCGTCACTTTCGGATTGCAACGAAATTTTGGCCAATTCCAAATACCAGCCGCAATATTCGTTCCAAGTAAATTCGTATATCGCTTGAGCCGTCAAGTCGAAACGGTACGTTTCGATGTCGCGGCGAATCGTTGCGGTCACTTCATTCAAACGGGAGCTTATCCAGCGATCCGCCAGACTATATTCGCAATCGGCATTGCCTAGGCCATTAATGTGACCTTCGGTATTCATTAGCACGAAGCGCGCGGCATTCCACAGTTTATTACAGAAATTACGATAGCCTTCGGTGCGCGCCAGATCGAAGCGAATATCGCGACCGGTCGACGCCAATGAAGCGAACGTGAAGCGTAAAGCATCGGTGCCGAACGAAGGAATACCGTCTGGAAAATGTTTGCGCGTCGAGGTTTCGATTTTCTTAGCCAAATGCGGCTGCATCATGCCGGAGATGCGTTTTTGCACCAGCGATTCCAAGTCGATACCGTCGATCAAGTCGATCGGATCGAGTACATTGCCTTTCGACTTGGACATTTTTTGCCCTTCGGCATCACGTATCAAACCGTGTATGTAGACTTCCTTGAACGGCGCCTGACCCTGAAATTTCAAGCCCATCATAATCATCCGAGCGACCCAAAAGAAAATAATGTCGAAACCGGTCACCAGCACGCTGGTCGGATAGTGCTTGGCCAATTCCGAAGTATTCTCCGGCCAACCCAAGGTCGAGAAAGGCCAAAGCGCCGATGAAAACCAGGTGTCGAGCACGTCTTCATCCTGTCGCAACGGATAGTCATCGTCGAGCTTATGCACCGAACGGATTTCTTGTTCGGAACGGCCTACATAGACATTACCTTCGTCGTCGTACCAAGCAGGAATTCGATGCCCCCACCAGATTTGCCGCGAAATACACCAATCCTGGATATTGCGCATCCATTCGAAATAGGTATTTTTCCAGTTGTCCGGCACGAATTTGATCGTGCCGTTTTCGACCGCTTCGATCGCCGGTTCCGCTAATGGTGCAACCTTGACGTACCATTGATCCGTCAAAAGCGGTTCGATCACACTGCCGGAGCGATCGCCGCGCGGCACCATTAATTTATGATCTTCGATTTTTTCGAGCAATCCCTGAGCCTCGAGGTCGGCAACCACCTGTTTGCGCGCGTCGAAACGGTCCAGCCCGAAATATTGATGCGGTATCAGTTGATCCGGATCCTCCTTGTTATCCCTGATTTGTGCATCGACCGTGAATATATTGATCAGGCCGCCATGCGGCAATGCCTGTATGACGCTTTGGTCGCGGTGCCGCAACCATACTTCGTAGTCGTTAAAATCATGGGCCGGCGTGATTTTTACGCATCCGGTACCGAACTCCGGATCGACGTATTCGTCGGCAATGATCGGAATGCGCCGCCCGGTCAAAGGCAGTTCGACAAACTCGCCAAGCAAATGCTTATAACGTTCGTCATTCGGATGAATCGCAACTGCGGCATCGCCGAGCAGCGTTTCCGGGCGAGTCGTCGCGACAACGAGATGACCGACACCGTTGGTCAGCGGATAACGCATGTGCCATAACGAGCCGTTTTCCTCCTCGGACAAAACTTCCAAATCGGATACGGCGGTGTGTAGCACCGGGTCCCAATTGACCAAGCGCTTGCCTCGATAAATTAGACCTTCTTCATAAAGCCGGATGAATACCTCGCGAACGGCATCCGACATACCCTCATCCATCGTAAAACGTTCCCTAGACCAGTCCAGCGACGAGCCCATTCGGCGCAATTGGCGCATGATCGTCCCGCCGGACTCTTCTTTCCATTCCCAGATTTTCTCAATGAATGCATCTCGTCCGAAATCATGGCGCGTCTTACCGTCGGCCTCGACTAAACGCTCGACGACCATTTGCGTCGCGATGCCGGCATGGTCGGTTCCGGGTTGCCACAGCGTACTGCAACCTTTCATTCGATGATAACGCGTCAACGCATCCATGATGGTGTCTTGAAATGCATGGCCCATATGCAGGCTACCGGTGACATTAGGCGGAGGAATCATGATGCAATAAGAGTCGCCATCCTGTCGCGGTGCAAAATAATTATGTTCTTCCCAAGTCTGGTACCAGCGTTGTTCGATTGAATGAGGGTCGTAAGTCTTGTCCATATTTATGCGTTGTTAGTATTTAGAGAAATCGGTCTAATGAGAAGCTGAATTGGGCATTGAAGCGCGGAGCATTACATTTTATGCGTAACGACGGAGAGCCCGGCTTGGCGATATTGATGATAGCGTTTTCGACCGGGGCCTTTGGTTTCTTCACTGTCGTCCAATATTTCGAGGATGCGTTCGCTATTCATACCGTTATCCGGAAACCGCGTCGACAGATTGATGACTACATCACACCAATCATCGGGCGCGTTAAGATGCCCGATTAGAACGGCATTGGCCTTATCGGGCACCATGCCGTTATACAATTGATGCGGCACAAAACTGCCGGGTCTGAATGTCCAAAGAAGGTCGTCAAGCATCGCGCTTTGCCGAGGGTCTTCGGTCAACAGATAACAAAGCCGACCGCTACGATAGGCTTTTTCGGTGAGTTTACAGGCGAATAACCGCCTTTCGCTTTCGGACCGGGATGCCAAGATATAAAAACCGATATCGGGCATTTACGCTCCGGTTACGGCTCGGCATCGGTCCAACAAATATTGCGCCAGCAAAGGCACAGGCCGTCCGGTCGCTCCTTTGGTCAGCCCGGTACGCCAAGCCGTGCCGGCGATGTCGAGATGCGCCCAGCGGAAGTTTTCGGCATACTTCGATAAAAAGCATGCCGCGGTAATCGTGCCGGCATCCTTACCGCCGATATTGGCCATGTCGGCGAAATTGGATTTCAGCAATTCTTGATACTCTTCCCAAAGCGGCAGACGCCAAACGCTGTCGCTTGCTGTCTCGCCGGCTTTAACCAGATCGTTGCAGAGCACATCGTCATTGCCGAACAAACCGCTCGGCACACGCCCTAACGCGACAATGCAGGCCCCGGTTAGGGTTGCCAAGTCGATAACCGCTTCCGGATCGAATTTTTGCGCATACGTCAGTGTGTCGCACAGCAACAAACGGCCTTCCGCATCGGTATTGAGTATTTCAATCGTTTTGCCCGACATACTCGTCACAATGTCGCCAGGTTTATTCGCATCGCCGTCCGGCAAGTTTTCCGAGGAGGGAACCAACCCGACGATGTTCAATGGCAACTGCATTTCCGCGGCGGCCTGTAAAGTCCCAAGAACGCTCGCTCCTCCGCACATATCGTATTTCATTTCATCCATGCCGAGTCCCGGTTTCAAGGAAATGCCGCCGGCATCGAAGGTCAAGCCTTTTCCGATCAACACGATCGGTTTACCGTGCTTCTCGCCGCCCTGATAATTGAGCGCGATCAATTTGGCCGGCTGACGACTACCTCGAGACACGGACAACAATGCCCCCATGCCGAGTTTTTCCATGTCCGCTTCTTCCAATATTTCCACACTCATCGAAGTAAATTGTTCGGCAATACTTTGCGCTTGCTCGGCCAGATAAGCCGGCGTGCAAATATTTCCCGGCAAATCCGCTAGTTGTTTAGCCAGTGAAACCCCGCCGGCAATAGCTTGTCCTTGTATTAAACCGGCTTGCGCATCAGCTAGCTGATTTTCGGAAACGACAATACTGATACGGTCGGTTTTAAATTCATTTTCGATAACCGTTTTGCAATGCTTGAATTGGTATAGCGCATCGTCGAAGACTTCGACGATTTGGCGTGTTTTCCAAGTTAAATCACGCTTCTCAACATCGATTTCGGCCAAGGTGCAGGCGGCAGATTTCAAGGCCGAGTCACGAATGGTTTTTATCGCAGCGGCTAGAGCGTTGCGATAGTTTTTACCGTTCATTTCATCGGACTTGCCAAGACCGACCAACAGCACGCGCGCGAAAGAAGTGTCCGGCAGCCAGTTGATCAATGCGGTTTCACCAACTTTCCCTTTGCAATCGCCGCGTTCGATGAATCGACTGATCAGGTTTTGAGAACACTGGTTTATATGAGACGCAGACGGGGTAAGCGCTAGATTTTCATAAAGGCCGACAATAATACAGTCGGTTTGCAGTTTGTCTAACGGAAGGCTTTCTATAGAATAGTCCATAATGTGCGATGTCTTGATTAGGTGTAATAATTGTAAACAATAGGCCTAAAGCAGTTGAGAACGCTTTCGAGCATATTTCTGTAATAATGGATTATACAGCAAGCGATTTTTCTACAAAGTGGAAAATGGCCTGTATTACAAGGGTTTTGTCTATCAGCGTAAAGGTCAGTTTCGACTGATGTTTAGCTATTTTTAGGAGCGGTTTTTTTGAATACAGATTGGAATAATGGATACAAGTCACGTCATAGACCGATAATCACGGTACTGGACAAAATGATCGTGGCCGATTTAACGCGAACGTTAACGGCGGTACTGTCGGTTATCGTCGTAATCATTGTCAGTCGGCGCTTTATCAGAATACTGGAAAAGGCCATCGAAGGGGCCATTTCAAACAAAACGCTGCTGAATATTCTTGGTTTAAAAATGATCGAGGCTTCGATTGCCTTTTTACCGGCCGCATTTTTTATGGCGGTATTGATGGTGGTCGGACGAATGTATCGAGACCAAGAGATGTCGGCGATATTTTCTGCCGGCGGCGGAGCCGGATCGATTTATCGCTCGGTGTTTATCATGGCATTTCCGCTTGCAGTGATTTCGACCGGCTTGTCGCTGTATGTTGGACCTTGGGCCGAAACCGCCACAAAAGAAATGTTGTTTAAGGACGAAAAATCGGCCGACATCCGAGGCATCGCGGCCGGGCGTTTCAGCGAGTATCAACACGGCGACCTGGTTTTTTATGTCGAACAGATCGGCGACGACGATAAAATGCAGCAAGTTTTCGTGCAGCACCGAAAAGGCGGCCAAACCGCTATCATCGGCGCCGAAACCGGGCGTTTCGAAAACCTGGAAGGCGGTCTGTATTTGATTCTGGAGCGAGGCCGAAGAGTCCAGGGCAAACCGGGAGCCGCCAACTACACGATAGAAAAATTCGCCGAATATGGAGTCCGACTCGAAGAAAAAAACAGTGCAGTGGTGCTCGACCTAGAAGCCATGCCGACAAATGCGCTATGGAGCACTAAAGGCCCCAGAGATCTAGCCGAGCTGCAACGGCGCATAACCATTCCCGCCGGTATCATTTTTTTGGCGCTGCTGGCGGTGCCTCTGGCACAAATTTCACCAAGAGGAGGCGTTTATGGCAATATGTTCGTGGCATTTTTAATATATTTCAGTTACGGCAACCTAACCCGCATCAATCATAGCTGGCTGGTCAAAGAAAAAATACCGCTATGGTTCGGTGGAATTTGGGTCGATTTAGTCTTGTCGATACTGGCTGTTGCGCTACTGATTAGGCTTTATAGTTGGCGTTATGTCCTTATCAAAATACAGAAAAAGGTAAAGTTGTGAATGTATTGACCGGCTATATCGTTAAAGAAGTCTTGAAGGGTTCGTTCATCGCATTAATCCTGCTGCTAACATTGTTTAATTTGTTTACCTTTACCGACGAATTAAAATCCTTGGGCAAAGGAAACTATGGGTTACAGGAGATTTTCAAGTACCTTGCGCTAACCAGTCCAAGAGTTCTCTACGAATTGGTTCCGTCTTCGGCTTTATTGGGAAACTTGTTTGTCTTGGGTGCGATGGGCAATAACCGGGAGTTGATCGCGATGCGTGCATCCGGTGTTTCGGTGCTCGGCATCGTCAAATCGGCCATGCTGGCCGGCGCTATCCTGGCGGTTTTTGCCGTGGCGGTTGGCGAATTTATCGCGCCTACTGCCGAACGCAATGCGCGCATTCTGAAAATGAGCGCTCTCAACAGGGATTTCATCGTGCAAAGCCGATACGGCTTATGGTTACGGGAAGGATCGAAATTTATCAATGTCCGTGAAATCAAGGATAATGGAGATCTTAGCGAAATCTATATTTACGACTTAGACGACCGGAATTTTTTGCATACAGCCACAACCGCAAATAAAGCGCTTTTTCAAAAAGACAAGCAATGGCTATTGGAAAACATCGAGCAAAGCAGCATTTCCACAGAACAAGTCGAGACGGCGCAAATCGAAAGCCGCCCATGGAAATCATCGATCGATCCCAAGCTATTAAATGTCGTTGTCGTTAAACCTGAGAACCTATCCCTATATGACCTTGCGCTCTATATCAACTTTTTAAAGGATAATAAACAAAAATCCGAAACCTTCGAATTGGCGCTTTGGGGGCGGGTTGTCAATCCATTCGTAATTTTCGTGATGCTGCTGGTAGCAACGCCGTTTGTCATCGGCGTCAGACGCGGCGTCAGTACCGGTAGTCGAATGATGATCGGTATCATTATCGGCATGAGCTTCAACATCATCGATAAAATTACCGGTCATGTAAGTTTGATCTACCATTTAAACCCGGCATTCATGTCGGTATTACCGAGTGCGGTAGTGTTTTCATTAGCGCTTTATGCGGTTAGGAAAGTTAGATAATGCGCTTAGATCAAGGCTTCGGGGCCAAAAATAAAAATACCGCCGTTCGCGACAGCCGGTCGTGCCATGCCCGGTTGTCTTTATCGATTAACACCCAAATGTAGCCCAATCCTAAAACACTCCAGGAAAGTATCGCGCTAATGAATCGGATTGCCGCCTGCGTCCAAGTAATGGGCTGTAGATCTTCAGTAAGAATTTTGAGCTTCCAGGCCTTAAGACCCAAAGTTTGTCCGCCATGCGTCCAAAACCAGCCGTAAAAGAAATAACTGACCAAGACTAAATAGGCGTGAAAATAGAGATTATCCGAAGCGAATGCTTCGCCATGATTGAAAAGTAGTCCTACGGCAGTTGCCACAAAAAGAACAGCCAGTAAAAGCAAGCTATCGTAAAGCAGTGCCGCGATGCGGCGAAAAAAACCGGCTGACCTTATCTCGGAGAAGCCGGTTTTTTTTATTGTGTCGGCCAAAATAATTGAGTCGCCGAAAATAACGTTATTCCTTAAACAGCGCTAGTTTTTGACCGAAATACATACTCATTGCGGTTAAAGCACCGAGCATTAACAATGAAAATATAAAAGGCGGTCTGTGAAACAGCAAAATTGTCAAGTCCGTTACAAAAAGGCTGGTTAATAAAGGCCTGTCGATTAAGCCGCTGATGATCTTTTTGAACATGAAATACCTCAATGCTGTTTAAGTTTTATGAACAAGAACTGTTTGTCTCGGAAAAGCGCCGCCAAGCCTAGTGCTGCCGTCCATTCCACAACAAAATACTAACGCAACTTATTGTTGGCCGAAATTCTACTATATTCAAAAGGAGAAAGTAAAAAGAATCGTGCCGATTGAGCTTGAATTGCTTCAAATGATATGATTGCGCTATAGAGGTGTTTTCGTTCGGAAACGGCGAACAGTCTTTAAATAAAACACATAAGACCATGCATTAACAGGACGATGGTTTCCGTAAAAAGTTAACTCGTTATAAGTTACCAAGGACAAAGGCCATTTTAAACTTTTTTAAAAAAATTATTTCCTCGAGCACCGGAACCCCATTAATACCGGCGAAAGATAACACTGTTACACAGCCGGAAGCACCCAGGATTTATTCTCGTTCCGAGCACAATATCTCAAGATCGCAAATCAGCGAGAATGCCTTGAAGGTGCTATACCGACTCAAAAAGTCCGGCTTCGAAGCCTATCTAGTTGGCGGTTGCGTACGAGACCTTTTATTAGGCCGAGAGCCTAAGGACTTCGATGTGGTAACAGACGCTCATCCCGATCAAGTGCGCAAGATTTTCCGCAACTGCCGATTGGTCGGCCGGCGCTTTCGCTTGGCACATGTGCATTTCGGGCGTGAAATAATCGAAGTCGCCACATTTCGAGGCAATGCCGGTGAAGTGCCGGACGACGACCTACTGCTCAACGATGAAGGCAGACTGGTGCGCGACAATGTCTACGGCACGATTGAGGAAGATGTCTGGCGACGCGACTTCACCGTCAATTCGCTCTATTACAATATTCGGGATTTTTCGGTTACCGATTACGTCGGCGGCATGGCCGATCATACGACCGGGACATTGCGCCTGATCGGCGACCCCGAAACACGCTATCGGGAAGACCCGGTTCGCATGTTAAGAGCAATCCGGTTTGCCGTTAAACTCGGCTTTACCTTGCATCCGGAATGCGAGAAGCCGATAGCCAACCTGGCCGAGCTACTGTATAACATTCCTCCCGCTCGTTTATTCGACGAGGCAATGAAGCTGTTTCTATCAGGCCATGCCTTACAAACTTTTGAAATGCTTCGTCATTACGGCTTATTTCAAATCTTGTTCCCAGCGGTCGAGCGCAGTTTGTCCGTTGAAGAACAAGGCTTTCCAAGACTCTTTCTGGTCAGAGCATTGGAAAACTCCGACACACGAGTCGCCGAAGGCAAGACCGTTACCGCCTACTTTTTATTCGCGGCGTTTTTATGGGACGCGGTAAAAACCCATGCCGAAGAGCAAATGGAAAAAGGCGTTCCGGAAAATATTGCCTTTCAAGTCGCCGCCAACGAGCTGATTGCCGAGCAAGTCAAGCGAGTTTCGTTACCGCGTCAGATTAGCTTAGCCATGCGCGAAGTATGGAGCCTGCAACCCAGATTTGAACGAAGACGAGGCTCAAGACCCTATCGCTTATTAAGCCATCCGAGATTCAGAGCGGCTTATGATTTTTTATTGCTGCGCATTGAAACGGAAGGCGTGGACCCTGAACTCGGCGAATGGTGGACCCAATTTCAAGCTGCCGACGAAGCCGAACAAAAAAAAATGACTCAGCCGACACAAAAATCGAATCGCAAACCGCTTAAGCGGAGGCGACCAAGGCCCAATAAACCGAGCAATGCCGATACTGCGAAAGACTAAGATTTTTAGCCACTACAATGATGAATAACACCGACTTCGTAACGGCCTTTATCGGTCTGGGCAGCAATCTCGACCAGCCTGCAGAACAACTAATGACCGCCAGACAAACCCTCGCGGCATTACCGAATATAAAGGAAACCGGATTTTCGAGCCTTTACCGCAACCCACCGATGGGCCCTCAGGATCAACCCGATTATGTCAACGCGGTGATGGCCATTACAACATCATTGCCGGCCATCGACTTACTGCGCCAATTACAAGCCGTGGAACAGTCTCAAGGGCGAATTCGAACGAGCGAACGCTGGGGAGCCAGAACACTGGATCTTGACCTGTTGCTTTATGGGGACCGGCAAATTGAAGTCCCCGACCTAACCGTTCCTCATATCGGCATCGCTGAACGCGCCTTTGTTTTATATCCTTTATATGAAATCGCGCCGGATCTGTCGATTCCGGGACTCGGTAAACTGACCGATTTAATCGCGAAATGCCCTAAAAACGACCTACATCGGCTAACCTAAGTGAATAATTATTCTTCCGCTTCTCTAACCAAACCATTGACGATCACCGATCTTCAATCGATGAAGCAGCGCGGCGAAAAAATCAGCTGCCTGACTGCTTACGACGCCAGTTTTAGCGCACTGCTCGATCAAGTAGGCATCGATATCCTCCTGGTCGGCGACTCGTTAGGCATGGTCATACAAGGTCAATCGACGACGGTTCCGGTCAGCATCGAAGACATGGCCTATCATGCCGCTTGCGTGGTTCGCGGTCGACAGCGGGCCTTCGTGATAACCGACATGCCTTTTATGAGCTACGCCGGCAAGGAACAAGCAGCCGACAACGCCGCTCGATTAATGCAAGTCGGCGGTGTGCAAATGGTCAAATTGGAGGGCCCTAAAATCGATCTGGTCGAATTTCTCTCCGAGAACGGCATCCCCGTCTGCGGGCATTTGGGCTTGCTTCCGCAATCGATCAATCGCCTAGGCGGCTACAAAATACAGGGGCGCGAACGATCCGCGGCCGACCAAATGATCGCCGATGCTTGCCGACTGGAAAAAGCCGGTGCGGCATTATTGGTGCTCGAATGCGTCCCGGCGATCCTGGCCGAAGAAATCACTCGACAATTGACGATTCCGGTAATCGGTATCGGCGCAGGAGCCGATTGCGACGGACAAGTCCTAGTTCTTTACGATATTTTAGATATCGGCATCGCCAAGCGGCCCCGTTTTTCTAAAAACTTCATGCAAGATGCTTCCAGTATCGAGATGGCCATTAAAAATTTTCATGAAGCCGTCAAGCATGGCTTGTTTCCAGACGCGGAACACAGCTTTCAATGAGCCTGTCGACAGTCACAACAATCGAAACATTGCGCGACACGCTAAAACCGTGGCGAAATGCCGGCAATTCCGTGGCCTTTGTACCGACGATGGGCAACTTACATGACGGGCATTTACAATTGGTCAAAAAAGCCAAGGAATCCTCCGATAAGGTGGTCGTCAGTCTTTTTGTCAACCCGACGCAATTCGGTGACGGCGAGGATTTTAACCACTATCCCAGAACCGAATCGGAAGACGCTAAAAAACTTGATGCCATTGGGGCCGATCTACTATTTTTGCCTTCGGTCTCGGAAATATATCCTGAAAACCATAGAACGTCGGTCTCGGTATCCGGGGTATCGGACTTACATTGCGGTAAAACAAGAGTCGGCCACTTCGCCGGCGTCGCGACTATCGTTTGTAAGCTATTCAACATCGTGCAACCGGATCTGGCATTCTTCGGCGAAAAGGATTTTCAACAACTGACCCTAATCCGAGCATTGGTTAGAGACCTGAACATTCCGATCGAGATTCGCGGCATCGAAACGGTTAGAGAAGCGGACGGCTTGGCAATGAGCTCGCGCAACGGCTACCTGTCAGAAGAAGAAAGACTTGCCGCCCCTGCCCTTTATCGTTCATTATGCCAGGCGCGCGATCGGATTTTGGCGGGCGAACAAAATTACCCGGCACTGGAAAAAAGGGTTATGCTGTCATTGCGGGAAGCCGGCTTACAACCCGAGTATTTTTCGGTATGCCGCCAGTCGAATTTAATGCCGGCCGGTCTCGATGACATAGACCTGGTTATTCTTGCAGCCGCAAGTCTGGGGAAAACCCGCCTGATCGATAATGTTTATTTTTCAAAAACACCATTATGACCGCGGGCAATCTTCAAGCACTATTTTTAGGTTGAAGAGCACTCTCTATTAAGCGATAATGCCCGGTTTCTAAAAGAATTTATCTTGTAATTAGTATGCAAACTACAATGCTTAAAGCCAAGCTACACAGGGCCACGGTGACCTACTCCGAATTAGGTTACGAAGGTTCTTGCGCGATCGATAGTGATATTTTGGATCGAGCCGGCATTAGGGAGTACGAGCAGATTCAAATCTACAATATCAACAACGGCGCGCGCCTTACAACTTACGCAATCAAAGCGGAAGCCGGATCGCGAATTTTCTCGGTTAATGGCGCGGCAGCTCGTTTAGCTTGCCCGGGCGACATCATCATCGTTTGCGCCTATGCCATTTTCGACCAGCAAGAGCTTGCCGACTACAAGCCTACCTTGCTCTATTTCAACGACAACAACGAAATTATTCGTTCCAGTCATATCATTCCTATTCAGTCGGCTTAAATTCGGCGCCAAATATACTTATTGCACATCAAATTTCGGCACTTCAGTACCTTCCCCCTCCGGGAGAAAGCTAGGAAGAGGGATAAAAAAACCGAAATTTGATGTGCGAACACTATAATTCCCCGAAACAATGAGCCTTGCAAGCGGGTTCGCTTATCATACGCATCAAGCTAAAAACGGCCAACCCGCATCACGCTTTTTCCCAAGCTCCAACTTGGGAAAGACACTCCGGAAGCTCCAGCTTCCTGAGACCGACACCTGTCAATCAAGCAACCGAACCAGCTTACCTTGCATTAAAATAGGGAAGTTATTTATGACCGAATCCTAATTGAGTATTTTCGTGTTTCGTGGACAAAATGCTTTTTTATAGAATCATGATTGAACTACAGAATTTACTGTGAAAGTTCGTAGATTTGGACTCTTTATCTAATTTTTCGATATGAAAAACAATGTTGGTTCCGAAGAGGGTGCGGTTGCTCGACCGGCAGGCGGCAGGGCAGATTTTTGCTCCTGCAAAATCTGCATTCACGCCAACCTTGGCGATCAGATGGCCGCCGTCGAGCCTACATGGACGTATTCACCCAGTGCCTAAATTCCATAATCCATTGGTTATGGTTAGCTCTCTTTAATAATTTAGGTGCTGGGTTCACGACGTCCTGTCGGGCGAGTGACCGCCCCCTAACTACGCCTCGCACTTTCATTTGCCGTGGCGATTGCCAGGCCTTTATGAACGCTAGGTTAAAGCCTTATCTAGGCTTCCGAAAAGTCGATTTCATGATTTTTTTCGGTCAAGGTGATGCTTTGCTCGACTTGAACCAATACTTTTTGAATACCTTTTCTCGAATTGACATTGATCAGAATCGGCGATTTAATCGAGCCTTTGATAGTAGGCTTACCCGATTCTTCGTCGTTCTCGTCGGTGTGTAATAGAATCAGTACCGCTAATTCGTCCGGACTACTCAAGTCAAGCAATTCTTGCTCTTCGTCAGTCAAAATAAAACTGTAATTGATATTAAAGTCGACAGGGTTGGCCGCGGAAAATGTCAAATCTTCGTCATCGACGGATTGCAGCCAAAAAATAATCGGATTATCTTCCTGATGGAAAAGCTTAAACCGGGTTTGGTCTTCGAAACCGGGAATGCCTTTCGGAAAAACGATGATAGTATCGGGATCGACGCGTTGTTCGCCGAGAAATTTTGATTTGATTTCCATGGTTATTGCCTGTTGAATTTAAAATAGCTTTTTAAGTATAGACCGCTCTAAAGATTCATCAGTACCGAACGAAAACACCGCCGCATTCATTTTTGATAGTTTTCGTAATAGTCTTTTTGAATATCGTAAATAAAGCTGTCGGTTCCGTCGCGGATGCCATACATTAAATCATAAACGCCTCGCTCGGTATCCCTGATAAATGTATGGATATTGCTAAAAAACCCGACCGTCTGCTCCCGATCAGGCAAACTGCTTGCAGACTCGCCCCGATGATTACCGGTACAGCCGAAATTGACCGCGCTTAGCAAAATCATTATCAATCCGATTATGGGTTTCATACAATTCTCCGACAGTTTGTTATTACCAAGCAATAACAAAGCCAATTAAAAACGAACCTTATAACCTATTGATAAAAATAACAACCTTCCTCACAAACAGAAAGAACGCCAAATTTTCGTCACCTGACTATCCCCACTTTTTCTTTTTAGCTCCCGGACGATAACGGCTGGCACCACCCCAAATGAGGCGCCGAACATTGAAATAAGGACCGCTAAAAATCATCAATGCAATGAGCGCCAAAATCCAGCTTAATTCGTAGCGAACCACTTGCTGCTGACGAAGATCGATGGCCCGCAATGCCCGGCTAAGTTGCTCCGGCGTTTCCAGGTGATGATAGTACAGACCTGTAATTCCGGCCAAGCGTTGCAGAACCTGTTCTTTAACCGACGTCAAATACTCGCCCGATGAGGCCTGCCCTTTGCGAATACGCCTATCTGCTTCATCGACTTGCCAATAGCCGGTTTGAATATTGTTTTGATCGTATTTAGGAACCGGTACCGACAATAGATTACCGACCCCAACCAACAAGCCTTTAACCTTACCTCGTTCGAGCAGGAATCTCGGATCTTTGACAGACTCAGGCGTTTGCTGCCCATCGGTAAAAAAAACCAGACTGGGACTCGAATCGATTTTTGCGGCTTCGCGAAGACTCGTATATAAGCCCCTAGCGATATGACTATCCGCAGCCCAAGCCATGCGCCAATCGATTTTCATTAAACTTTCTTCAATGACCGAATAGTGTTCGCACACTTCGAGCGGCTCGAACAACAAAAAACTATTTTTCGTGGTAAACAGACTCAAGCCCACATGCGATTGACAAGGCAAGGCCGATATCACCGCTTTCAAGCTCTCCTTAACAAACGAAAGACGATCCGACGGCATGCCATCGATATGGTAATCGCGCGCATTCATGCTTTGCGTGATATCGATGACAAAAATCAGATTATAGCTGTCCTTACGAAGCGGAATACTTGGTTTAAACAAAGCCAGTAACAGCAAGACAGCAGGCACCATCAACAACCAAAGGCGCTTATCCTTAAGCATCACTAAGGCCCACCTTCCGGAATGCCCGGCATAATCGCATGCACGCTGCTTTTATGGCCTTGCCAGTCGGCATTTTCTTTTTCCTTGGCAGGCGGGCGAATGCGTAGCGCGAACTCAAGATTGTAACGCGCTTGCCAATGCCCTGGCTCGACCGCCAGCACCTGCTTAAAAGCTTGCTCGGCCAAATCCAACAAAGTATTGATCTGCCCATACTCCCAAACTCCCTTGGCATTCCATAACTTGGCCGCTTGCTGCAAATAAATCGTGCCCATGTTGTATTTAACATCGACACGAAAACCGGCATCGACAAGCGGCTCTATTTGTAAATAAAGCCGCAGGGCCTGCTGGAAATCCCCTTCCCTATTGAGCTCAACGGCTTTGGCAAAAATAACTTCGGGCGGCAAATTATCGCCGGCAAGCGCAATCGTGTCAGGTTGTCGAATCATCGCATTGAACTTGATCTGCTGTTGCAATTCACTGAGTTCGCGCACAGTCCATGCCGCTAACACAAGCAACAGCAACCAAGCCCCAACCGGGTGATAGGAGTTCCAAAGCGTTATTTTTTTCGGTCGTTTAAATATCTGCATCATTTGCTTGTCAATTCGATATCGGCGGTAATGCATATCGTAGATCAAAATTCGGCACCGGGGTGCCCGTCAAAGGACGCCGTGAACCCAGCACCTAAATTATGCAAGATAGTTACCATAGCCAAAAGGCTATGGAATTTAGGTGCTGGGTGAATACGTCCATGTAGGCTCTATGCCAGCTCCATGCTGGCCCCTCACCTAGCGTTAGGTGAGGGGCCGAACACCCCGGCACCTCCTTAGACACTGCCGAAATTTGAAGTGCGAAAGGTATACCTTTTTTTCGGCATTCTACTGTAGATTTAGGGTTTGAAAAACCGCTAAATCGGCGAACCGTTCAAAGCGAGACGACTGCCCGTCTGAACCTAATATATCGCCGAGTTTGTCAGCAACTTACCGGCTAAGTTAAACTGATACCGTTTATCCATGCGGAGTCGCCGTTCATGTCAGGTATCTTCAGAAAATTACTCGGATTCGTATTACTGCTGACAACCATAGGCTTGGCAACGTGTCAATCGATGCTAAAAGCCGAACCGGTATTCGATCAACTGATGCTGTCGAAATCCAAACAATGACGCAAAGCCAAAACTTTCGAAAGCCTAAGCGCTTTACCTCGGACTCCTTGCAAAAATACTCGCCAAGGGGCTTGCTGCTCTATTTTCTGCCGATCGCACTACTGCCGGCAATCGTGATTGCGCTGGCTAAAGGCAATTTGATCGCGATCCTCGTCAACGCCACGGCTTATACAATGTATCTATTCTCGGCCTGGTGCTTGCGCAAAGGGCTTCAAGCCGAAGCGCGCCATCGACAAAGACCGATGGCCTCAGCAACGAAGTATCCATTAAAATTGCTTGCCGCTATCATTACCGCATTAACGACAAGCATGCTTGCCTGGCTCGGCGCACGACAAACCTTACCGGTCGCGGCAGCATACGCAGGCGGAGCGTTTTTGGGCATGTTTTTAAGTTACGGTTTCGACCCCAAAGCCAAAAGCACTCAAGGCGCTCAGGGCTATTCGGGCGATGAACTCGGCAAAGCGCTTGCCGAATCTCACGCCAATATTCGGCGTATCGAGCAAGCCGGCAACAAAATCCGCAATCAAGAATTCAATAACCGCATCGAACGAATCTGCGAAATCGCCGACAACATAATCGCCCAAATCGAAGCCGATCCGCGCGATTTTCGAAGGGCCCGAAAATTTCTCAATGTCTATCTCGACGGCGCGATGCAAGTCACCGAAGGTTATGCCAAAACGCATAGTCAACTCCAACTCGGCCAACTAGAACCCGCCCAATTGGAACAAAACTTTCGCAATGTTCTCGAAACGATCGAAACATCGTTTCTGGAACAACAGCAAAAACTGCTTGAAGACGACATTTTCGATCTCGATGTCAAAATCGAAGTATTGACCGCGCAACTCAAACGGGAAGGCATACTGTAATGCTTTCTGACAACACAGGTACCCCCCATGACTGATCAACCTTTATCTACAGCGACCGCAACAGAATCGAACGAGCCGATCCCCGGAATGTCGACAGACATCATTTCCTATCAAGCCGCCCCGCCGGAAAAAAGGGAACAAGTCGAACAATTGCTACAAGAAATCGACATAAACGATACCCATTCGATACTGTTCTTCGGCAGCAAGGCCCAAGAACAACTGACCTCGATTTCCGACCGCATGCTCGATGGCGTCAAAAACAAAGACATCGGTCCGGCCGGCAACGACCTGAACGAAATGGTCGCGATATTGCGAGGCTTCGATGTCGACGATCTCGATCCGAATAGAAAACCGGGTTTTATCGCAAAACTCTTCGGCAAAGCCAAACCGGTCGTCAAGTTTCTGCAGCAATACGAAGAAGTCCGTAAACAAATCGATACGATCAGCGACAAGCTGGAGCGCCACAAAACTGAACTACTCACCGACATCATATCTCTCGACCGGCTCTATCAAGCCAATTTGGAATATTTTCACACACTCGAGGATTATATTGCTGCCGGCGAAGAACAGTTACGCAGGCTCGATGAAGAAATCATTCCGCAGCGGCAACAACAAGCCGAAACCGGACAAGAAATCATCGCCGCGCAACAACTGCGCGACCTGCGCGCGGCCCGAGACGATCTGGAGCGCCGCGTTCACGACCTGCGCCTGACCCGCCAGGTTTCGATGCAAAGCCTACCCAGCATCCGCCTGGTACAAGAAAACGATAAAGGCCTAGTCGGCAAGATCAGCTCGACACTGGTCAACACAGTGCCGTTATGGCGTCAACAATTGGCGACCGCCGTGACCATATTCCGCTCGTCTCAAGCCGCGCAGACTGTTAAGGCCGCGACCGATTTGACCAACGACTTACTAACCGCCAACGCCGAAACGCTCAAGCAAGCCAACGCCGAAACGCGCAAACAAATCGAACGCGGCGTATTCGATATTGAAACGATCAAACAAGCCAATCGCACCCTGATCGAAACCATCGAAGAAAGCCTTCAAATTGCCGATCAAGGCAAAAAAATGCGTAGCGAAGCGGTCGTTCAATTACAAGAGTGCGAAGATGAATTGCGCAAAACACTTAGTTCCGCTCAGAGCAAGACGACGAGCTGAGTGCTCCGTGGGAACCCATACCGAAGCCGAGTACAAGCACGAAACACATGCCGGTACGGAAACACCGGTATGCATTCCCACGCCGGAGCGTGGGAACGAGGCGGTGTAAACCCCATACAGATGCCAAACACAGCCACGAGTCACACGCCGCTACCGAAACGTAAACCTACAGGCCCAGGCACAACTCCGGCCCAATGGCATCGCTAACGCTCAACACACCCTTACTGCCCTGATCGATTCCCGCCTACTGTCTATCACCCCCTTCCCTGATTCCCACGATCCTCCGTGGGACCCCATACCGAAGCCGAGTACAAGCACGAAACTCATGCCGGTACGGAACACCGGTATGCATTCCCACGCCGGAGCGTGGGAACGAGGCGGACGCCCAATACAACCTACTGCCCTGATAGTTTCCAGCTTACTGTCAATTTAATCTCGAATTCTTCTAAATCTGAATAACGAGACTTTATCCTCAAAAACGCCAGGAATCAGCGGCGCGAATATTCGGGATTTATTCCTAAAGACAAGTGCGATAACGCTGACTTACACTATGCGCCCTTATGGGGGAGGGCCCCACGATGCGGTTAGTATTTGCCTGGCGGCTCGTTTTATGAACATAACAAAAATGGGCAGCAAGATTCTTATCAGAGTGTTATTGAACAGATTTAAAAAAGACATCGGACACATAGGCGTCATTCTGCTAATGACGCTCTCGCCGATGACCGCTTTCGCAATGCCTTTCGAGATACAGGAACTGGAATTCAAAGGCTCTAAAGTCACCGACATCATCCGGGTGCTATCCGAGGACGCTCAGGTCAACATTGTCGCGACACCGGAAGCCGGTAACAAAGAAGTGACGGTGTTTTTAAAAAAAGTGACGCTCGAAGAAGCGATACGTGCGATCTGCCGTATCAGCGGATTGTGGTATCGGCGCGACGACGGCGTCAACGGCACCTACCGGTTAATGACCAAAGAACAATACAGCAAAGACCTGGTCGTCGGACAAGACGACTCGATCCGCGTATTCCAATTGCGCAATCCGAATGTGATCGCGATCGCGATGGCGATCGAGGATTTGTACGGCAACCGTGTCCAAGTGTCTTACGGCAACAGCATGATGATGGGAGGCGGCTTTGGGGGATCTTCCAGTGGACGGGGAGGCTTCGGCGGAGGCGGTCGTAGCGGCGGTTTCGGCGGCGGCCGATCGTCCAACCGCTTCGGCGGTCGCGTCGGAGGCAGCGGCGGACGCTTCGGCATGTTGCTAACGCAAAGCGAACAATTGCCCGACGACTTGACGGTCGAACAGATCGAAGCCCTATCCGCGGACGGCGGTAAACAAGTCGAAGGCGAACGGCTATCGCAAATCTCGGGATTAAACAAGATCATCTTCGTGACCGTCAATACCGAACACAACCTGTTGATCGTCAAAACCAGCGACACATCGGTGCTGAAATCGATCGCGAGCCTGGTCGAGCAACTGGACCGCCCGCAAACCCAAGTGATGCTGGAAATGAAGATCATCGACATCAAAGTCGGCGAAGACTTCTCGTCGTTATTCAGCCTCGAATTCCGGGACACCGCGTTCAGCGGCGACAGCCTGAATCCGATCATCATGGGCGGCGCGGCGCCGTTCACCGGCGGAGGCACGTTGATTTACGAGTTTCTCAGCGAAAACATCAAGGCGAACATCGAGCTGCTGGAGCGTAACAACCGCATCAATGTGGTTTCCAAACCGATGATCGTCGCCTCGAACCACCGCCCGGCGACGTTGTTCGTCGGCGAAGAACGCATCATGGTGCGCGGCTACTCGATCGACGCGATTGACAACCTGAATACCACGCGCACGGTGACGACGCCGGAAACCGAGCTGGAAGAAATCGGCACGACGCTGGAGATCATCCCGCACATCAACAGCGACGGCAGCATCCATATTCAATTACGACAGGAAAACGCGACGCTGAACGAAGGCGCGGCGGTGATACCGGTCACCGATAATATCGGCGGCGTCGTCAACCTGCCGGTCGATACGATCACGACCGCGCGACTGGAAGGCGAAATCTTCGCCAAACACGGCTACACGGTCGCGGTCGGCGGCTTGATCCGCGACAGCTTTTCGAGAAACCGGCGCAAGGTACCGTTTCTGGCCGACATACCGATAATCGGCAACGTCTTCCGATCGACGGTCGACGAAGACAGCAAATCGGAAATGGTGTTGCTGATCACGCCGTACATCCTTAACGAAGGCGACGCGAGGGAAACTTACGATCCGACCCGGCAATACCATCAATACGCGCCGGATGCGGCCTACAAGCCGGACCCGTTGCCGGAACGCAGCAAACCGGCTTTGCCCGAATGCGGCGAATACTGCGCGCCGGCCAAATTGAGAGAGTCGGACTTATGATATCCGGATTGAAAACGCTTCTTATCGCTTGGCTTTGCTTGATGCTAAACGGATGCGCGCATTTCGGCCTGGACTCGGAAGCCGACATCGCGGCCGAAAACTGCTATGCGTACCGCTACGGCGACAAATTACGCCGCATCAACTTCGCGAAGGCATTCGACTGGTGCCACCGCTCGGCGCGCTGGGGCGACGCGAACAGCCAAGCATTGGTCGGCGAACTCCATTATATGGGACTCGGGGGAGAGCGCGATTTGTTTTCAGCCGCGCAATGGTTCGATAAATCGGCGAGACAAGGCCACGCCCATGCGCAATACATGCTGTACCGCATCTATTCGCTCAGCGATGACCCGGACCAGCGCGAACAAGCGATCTACTGGCTACAACAGGCCAGACAGAGCGGCTACAAACTGGCGCTGCAAGTGCCGTAGCACCTCTGGTTCCCACGGTCCTCCGTGGGAACCCATACCGAGACCAAGTACTGGTATGAGGCTAGTAAGGGTATGGAAGCATCGGTCTGCATTCCCACGCGTAGCGTGGGAACGAGTAGCCATAGAAGACGACAATAGAAAACCTGCCCGCGCAAGACCGAAACGAGCGGCAGCGAGAACGAGAGGAAGGAAAAATGACAACACAAAACACCGGCATATTTGCCGAACCCGTCAAAAACAAACTGAACGAACTGCTCGACGACGTATTGCTTCATGACGGATTCGGCGACATTCGGGTTGAGGTCAAAATCCTGAAGCGCAAGCAGAAAGAAGTCATCCTGCACTGCGGCAAGCAATACCGCTTTGTCGTGGACAGCCCGGTACAAGGCTGAGCGGAACAAGTACCGCTCTGGTTCCCACGGTCCTCCGTGGGAACCCATACCGAAGCCAAGTACAGACACGAAACTCATGCCGGCACCGGAAGCGCAGGTCTTCATTCCCACGCCGGAGCGTGGGAACGAGGTGAAGCTTCCCTGGTTCCCACGGTCCTCCGTGGGAACCCATACCGAAGCCAAGTACAGACACGAAACTCATGCCGGCACCGGAAGCGCCGATCTGCATTCCCACGCAGGAGCATGGGAACGAGGTGGAGACGCCCTGGTTCCCACGGTCCTCCGTGGGAACCCATACCGAAGCCGAGTAGCGGCACGAAACTGATGCCGGTACGGAAGCGCCGGTCTGCATTCCCACGCCGGAGCGTGGGAACGAGATAACAAACGAGTGCGAGCGAGTCGCATCGAATTTTTGCAAACCCGCGATGCGCGGGACGAAAACAAGACGCCAACAGACCGCGGGCGGCGGTTGCGGTATCACGACACAATTGAAAGAGAGGCTTAATTGATGAAAACACAAACCTTAACAAACCGCGCCGCCGGTCAAATCGGTTTTACCTTGTTGGAATTGCTGGTCGTCGTCACCTTGCTGGCGATTCTGGCCACCGGCGCACTGGTGGCCTACGACGGCGCCGACGAAAAAGCGCAATCCTCGCGCGCGGCCAACACCATCGGCGCGCTCGATCAAGGCGTGCGTGCCTACCGGGCCGTCACCGGCGCTTATCCGAATCAGTGGGATAACTTGGCGGATCCGGTGACGGGGAACTTACCTGCCGGAGGCGATGATTTTATTCCCGCCCGTTTGCAGGAGATTCTAGGTAGTCTTAACATCGCTACAGCTTTCGCCGATACAACTGTTAACCTTAGTCTAGAAGATTATTTTGAAGACGGTTTTGGCATCGATGAAATTCAGCATGTTTTCGGTGGTGCGGACGGTCTTCATACTGTAGAACCCAATAGAGCTCACAATGAAGGCACCAACCCGCCAGATGGGTCAGGCAACGGCGCCGTGGAAACCGAGTTTGGTGATTTCTTGGCAACAGGCAATTTAGCTAATGGTGATCCTGCGTTTATTTCTATCTTAGCGTCAGATGCATTCGAAAGGGGCAGCACTACTACAAGGCTTAACTGTACAGTAGGTGGACAATCCATAACAGCTACCTGGGGTGCAGTCGATGATGATGGCAACAGAACCCCGGGCATCGCCGATCCGTTGGTTCTCAACTCCATCAACGATGCCTTGAGCACCGAGCGTTGTAATCTGGTCTTGGCGGTCGGTTTCGGCGGCGACGCGGCGCAAAGCACCGTCGATTCATCGGCCGGCGTTGTTCAAGCGCCGACCTACACCAGCAAAAACGTCAACCCGGCTAATCAATATGCGCGTTACATCGGCCTGTTCTTGTTGGCGAAAGGAGATAAGGGTACTGCTGGAAGTGGTGTTCAAGACTTGGACGCTTCCAACTTCCTGGCGCGTCCACGCTTGTTGGGCTTCATCGACACCGAAGGCAACACGATCGACATGAACATCGCCGAAGCGACCCGCGACTAAGGCGTAGCACCCCTCTGGTTCCCACGGTCCTCCGTGGGAACCCATACCGAGGCTAAATACCGATAAGAGGCTTATGTCGCCATGGAAGCGCCAGTATGCATCCCCACGCGGGAGCGTGGGAACGAGTAACCCAAGATCATCGAATAACCATGCCCGACCACTGTAACCGATACCCGATATTGACCGCCTTCGCCCTGCTGCTGGCGACGGCATGGCTGTATCTGCCCGGTTTGTCGGGGCCGCTGCTGTTCGACGATCAACCGAATATTTTTAATAACCCCGCGTTTTCCGACCTGCACGGCTTCGATAGCCAAGCCATTATCGCCGCGACCTGGTCGGGCGACGCGGGGCCCTTGAAGCGTCCGGTCAGCATGTTGAGCTTCGCGCTAAATTATGCCGCCACCGGCGCCGATCCGTATTATTTCAAACTCACCAATCTCATTTTGCATCTATTGACCGGCCTCAGCCTGGGTTATTTAACCTGGCGTATATTGGCCGTTTATCAACAACATCAAGCTGCCGAGCTGTCACCGACGCGCCGGGAGTGGCTGAGCGTTTTGGTCATGGCGGTCTGGCTGTGGCATCCGCTGAACCTGAGCCCGGTGCTGCATGTCGTGCAACGCATGACGCAGTTGGCGGCGTTGTTTACCGTGGCCGGCCTGCTGGCCTATTTGACCGGACGCACGCGCTTATTAACCGATGGCAGCTCGCCGAGCGGCTGGCTATGGTTGGCTCTGGGGCTGATCGGCGGCACCGCGCTGGCGGCGTTGAGCAAGGAAAACGGCGTCTTGTTGCCGTTGCTGGCGCTGCTGCTGGAAGCGTTGTTGTTTGATTTTGCCTGCCGCACGCCACGCGCCCGGCGCTGGCTAATCGGCATGTGCGCGGCGCTGCTGTTGCTGTCGGTCGTGGCCGCGTTGGCGTATCTAGGCGCATTCAAGCCCGGCAGTTTGAGCGCGGCGTTCGCCAATCGCCCGTTCAGTCTGGAAGAGCGCATACTGACTCAAGGCCGGGTGTTGTGGTTTTATGTACGACTGTTGCTGTGGCCGGATATTCGCCAAATGGGCTTGTTTCACGACGATTTCATGCTGTCCACCGGTTTAACCGCGCCGCTGACTACCTTGTTGGCTTGGCTGGGCTGGTGGCTGATGCTGTTGTTGGCCTTCATCGCTCGGCGAAAAGCGCCGCTGTTCAGCTTAGGGATCGGTTTTTTTCTGATCAGTCACGTCATGGAATCGAGCATCGTGGCGCTGGACATGATTTACGAACACCGCAATTATTTACCCGCTTACGGCCTGCTGCTGACGCTGGCTTATTACCTGACGCATCCGCGTTTATGGCGCTGGCCGCGCTCGCCCATGTCGCCGCGTATCGGCGCCTCGGCGCTTGCTGTGGTGTTGCTGGGCGTCTGCGGTTACGCCACCGCCGCGCGCGCCGCCGTCTGGTCGAGTAGCTTGAGTTTGCTGCAAACCAGCTGGGAGAACCATCCGCGCTGCGAACGCACCGCAGGGATGTTCGGCGAAGCGTTGTTGGCGGCGCTGGAGCAGCGCCGGGCGCAAGGCGAGGACACGCCGGACATGCGCGAGTTACAAAGCTTTTTACGCGGCTTGTTCGCCGGCTTGCAAGCCGTCGATGATTATTATTTGGTCGGGCCGATGCTGTCCTTGCGCTTGGATGAACTGGAAGGCAAAGCGGCGGATCCAGTCGTATTGAGCGCCTTGACCGAACGTTTGCGGCAGCCGCCCTTGTCGATCAACGCGGTCGGTTTGTTGTACGGCCAAACCTCCAAGCGCTTGCGCGAACAACAAGGCTTGTCGGTCGCGACGTTGTTGCCGCTGTATGCCTCGATGCTGGAAAATCCGAGATTACGCGGCGACCGCAAGGCGCGGGTATTGGGCGAATACGCCCGTCTGCTGGCGTATCGCGGTGAACCGAGCCAGGCGTTGGCGTATGCCGCGCAAGCAATGAAACTCAATCCCGATGAGCCGAGTTTGCGTAAATTGTGGGCCAGGTTACTGTTGAAAACCGGTCGAATGCAAGCCGTGCGCTTGCACGGGGGGCTGTGATGCGGCGGAGGGCTTATACCCTGGTTCCCACGCTCCGCGTGGGAACCCATACCGAAGCCGAGTGCAGGAATTGGGCTTGTACTGGTATGGAAGCACCGATCTGCATTCCCACGCAGGAGCGTGGGAACGAGAGAGGCTCGCGTAACGCGGGCTTTACCTTGCTTGAGCTGCTGGCCGTCATCACGTTGCTGGGAGTGTTGGCCGGCGGCGCGTTACTCGCCTATGAAGGCGTGCAAGAGGACGGCGAAGAAACTCTCGCCCGCTTTGAACTGGCCGAAATTAGAAAGGCTTTGTTGCAGTTTCGGCGTGACACGCGCGAACTGCCGTGCCGGGTGTATCGGGCGGGAGATTACCGGCTGGATGTCGATGAGATACTATTGAACTTTAAAGACGCTGACGGCAATGAGCTGTTAGCGTCCAGCACTGCGGAAAAAGAGCATCGATGGTGCCGCAACGGTTTTTTTACCGATGAGGCCATTGTGCAACAAGATAGCGGTTTGAGTATGCTGCACCGGTTTCCATACGACGAAACTGATAGTGCGCACACCGAAAAACTTTGGAACCCGGATACCTGGCGCGGCTGGCACGGACCTTATATTAACGAGCAAGGCTTAACCGATCCTTGGGGGCAGCGTTATATTTTGCTCGAACCCGAATTGGCTTATCCGGCTTATTATCGTTGCCGGAAGAGCGGCGCGAATTATGCCATCATCGATGGCGAATATGATTGCCTAGGCCCCGATGACGCGGATTTCGATACCGGTATTTATACCCTGCCCGCCAATGTGGCGCGGCTGGTAAGTTTGGGGCCGAATGGCCGGCTGGATTCCGATGTGAATTATGCCAATGTCGATGAGGCCGATTGGTGTAAACCTAACGAGGATGATTTGGTATTGTGTCTGTTTCGGTGAGAGAGCGGAAGGCACTCTGGTTCCCACGGTCCTCCGTGGGAACCCGTACCGAGGCCGAGCACAGTCACGAAACTCATGCCGGTACGGAAGCGCCGGTATGCATTCCCACGCGGGAGCGTGGGAATGAGGCGGTGCAACCGTTCCTCTGAGGGAATCCATCTGGCGGCCGAATGCGAGTTTAGCGCTGATAAGAGTATCGAGGAGATAAAACATGGGCAGAAGTCGTTATAAGATTGTCGATCCGAAATTACCGCATTTCGTGACCTGCACGGTCTTGCACTGGATTCCGGTGTTTACTCGACCCGCAACCGTCGATATTGTGTTGGAGTCTTTGCGGTTTCTGATGCAAGACGGCTTGAAGGTTTATGCGTTCGTGATCTTGGAAAATCATCTGCACTTGGTCGTGAAGAGCGAAGATATGGAGCGAGATATCTCACGCTTCAAATCGTATACGGCAAAGCACTTGATCCGGTATCTGTCCGAAAACAATGTGACGCAAATTCTGGAGCAATTGGCTTTTTATAAAAAGGCGCATAAAGGGGATAGAGCGTATCAATTTTGGCAGGAAGGCTGCCATCCTGAGTGGATTCAAAATGATCAGATGATGCGGCAAAAGGTAGAGTACATTCATAATAATCCGGTGCAGCGCGGGTATATCGATCTGCCGGAGCACTGGCGCTATTCGAGTGCGCGGAATTATGCAGGGCAAGCGGGACTGATCGAGGTTTGCAAGGCATGGTGACGACACTCTGGTTCCCACGGTCCTCCGTGGAAACCCATACCATGGGCCGGGTACAATCACGAAACTCATGCCGGTACAGAAGCTCCGGTATGCATTCCCACGCAGGAGCGTGGGAACGAGGTGGCGCCCCCTGGTTCCCACGGTCCTCCGTGGGAGCCCATACCATGGGCCGGGTACAAGCACGAAACTCATGCCGGTATGGAAGCGCCGGTATGCATTCCCACGCAGGAGCGTGGGAACGAGGTGGGGCAGCGCAGATATGTCGATCTGCCGGAGCACTGGCGCTATTTGAGTGCGCGGAATTATGCAGGGCAAGAGGGATTGATCGAGGTTTGCAAGGCATGGTGAGGACACTCCGGTTCCCACGGTCCTCCGTAGGAACCCATACCATGGGTCGGGTACAAGCACGAAACTCATGCCGGTGTGGAAGCGCCGGTATGCATTCCCACGCAGGAGCGTGGGAACGAGGTGGGGTCCCCTGGTTCCCACGGTCCTCCGTGGGAACCCATACTGAGGCCCAGTACAGGCACAAAACTCATGCCGGTACTTAAGCACCGATATGCATTCCCACGCGGGAGCGTGGGAATGAGGAGGCATCCGGCAGCCGGCTTCACGCTGCTGGAAATGGTGTTGGTATTGTTCCTGATGGCGCTAGTGGCCTCGGCGGGTTTGATGTTGACCGAGGGCGTGGAAGACCAGGCCAAATACGACGAAACCAAGCGCCGTATGGAAATGATCCGCAAGGCCATCGTCGGCGATCCGACCCGTACCGTAAATGGAAGTCCCGAGATCAGCGGTTTTGTCGCGGACATGGGGCGGTTGCCGGGGTGCTTGGCGGAGTTGTTGGAGTTGGGTGCTGAAAAAATACCTGAAACTGACCCTAAGACTTATGAATCTCCTTGCGATGACTCAGTTACCCTTACCGAGTGGCATGTGGACAATGATACCGGTATCGGCTCAGACTGGCGCGGGCCTTATATTGCGGTTTTGCCGGAACGAAGCGGGAATCTGCGCTTTAGGGACGGTTATGGTAATTCGGATGCGAATGATACGCTGAATTCGGGATGGGCTTTTCTGGTTACGAGTAACGAAATCAGTTTGACCAGTGCTGGATTTGATGCCGTCAGTACTGACGATGATGTAAGAGCGGATAAGTTAGTGGTCGAATCGGACTGGCAAGTCACGGATATCAATGTCACGTTCAAAAACAAAAGCGTCGGTGATCTGCCCGGCAATGATGAAGAATTGGTATTACGAGTTTATTTGGGCGATTCAACAAACTACGTTGATGGCGGAGATGGAACAAATGATTATTTTACGCTGTTCGGTGACGCGGTTGCCGCCAATAGCTCAATCAGCCATTTTAGTACGGACGCTACTATCCCGTTGGGTAGACGTGGCTATGCCATTGTTTGCCATGACTCTTCAGAACCGGATTCTGACAATTTTGTCTTGTTTGACGGTGATTGCGATTCAGGGAATGGTGTACCTGGCAATAACGATATTCGTAAGTTCATTGCGGTTCCACGGCAAAATATTAACCTTGAATGGATCATCGGTGAGTAGACTATTTCTAACTCCCATGATTCTCTGTGGGATTCCATACGGAGTCCGAGTGCGAGTATGGGGCTAATGACGGTGCGGTTACGCGCCGGTCTGCATTCCCACGGAGGACCGTGGGAACGAGGAGTTTCTGCCAACCGATGAGGACATGTATATTGATGTTCTTCAGGGTGTGCCGGAGGTTGGAATTTCTTGTGGGAGCGATCCCCTGATCGTCCCTCACCTAACGCTAGGTGAGGGAAAGTCGGAGTAGATGAGGCAACAATCGCTGGTATCGAGGTCACATGCCCTGGTTCCAGGAGCCACTGCACCCTAAAGCGCATAAATGGAAATCCATAAGAGTTTAGCTAATGAAGTTCAGTAAATTATTGCCTTTCGGCAAGCCTTCCCAACTGCTGGTCTGCGAAACCGACGGTTTTTCGCTACGCGGCGCAGTATTGGTCCGTTCCGGTACGCAGGTCGTGGTGTTGCATCAGGCTAAAATCGAGCAGGTGGATATGGCCGATGCGGTCGCCGATTTAATTGCCGCGTTGAAAAACGACGGCTGGAATGGAGGCGGTTCGGCGGTGTTGCTGTCTCCTGCGGTGTTGTCGACACTGGTCGAGTTGCCGGTCAATCCGAAAAAACCCAGGCCGATTCAGCAGATGATGGAATTGGTGCGTTGGGAGGTCGAGCCGTTGTTGATGCAGCACATGACGCGTTGGTCGGTCGGGCATTTGCTGGTCGGACAGGGCTACATGACCGAAGAACAAGCACAAGCGGTGATGGATTTACAGCAAGGCAAACCGAATAAAGCCGGCGGTTTGGCGTTGTCCGACAAATTTTCGTTGCGCCGTTTCGGCGATTTGGCCGAGGAATTGGGCTATATCAAACGCAGTCAACTCAATGCCTGCCTTACCGGTCAGGAATGGCTTAAATCGGACGACGAGACGATCGAATGCGGTTGGGCGGTTCAAGGACCGGTGGAGGACATACCGGGCACATTCAGTTGGTTGGTGAGTTGTGTCAATAAGTCTTTGTTGCAGCGATGGATCGACGTGTTTGCCCGTCAAGGCGTGAAACTGAAGGCACTGTATCCACTAACCGGTTGCAGCACGACACTGCTGCCGAAAAACCCGTCTTCGGAGTTGATTCTGGAGTCGCACCGTGGCATGACTTACGGTATGCGGCTGCATGCCGGGCGCATCGCCGAGCAACGTCAGTATTTAAACGTTACGAAGACGCCGCTTGAAATTTGTCTGGAAAATTATCATGCCTTGCATGGTGCGCCGAACGAACCGGTATGGTTGGCGTGCTGGCACGACGACGCGCATGCTTTGGCGCAGGAGATGCGGCAGATGCTCGAAATCGAGGTTGAGGTCATCACCGATCCGGCCATCCATGCGGCATGCTCTCCGGGCATGGTTGGTGCGGCGCGGCACGCGTTCGGCATCGCCGTTGACGAACGCTGCGTCGGCGTGCGGGACGGCGGGCCGCTGCCGCCGCTGCCGCAGCGAATTGAAGTCCGCGGGGCAGCGTTGGCAGTGGTGTTGCTGCTGTCGATCGGGGTATCCGAAGTCTCGCTGATGATTCGCAAGAGTTCGGTGGAAATACACAAGCAAGATGTCGATGCGCGCTGGAATGTTGTCGACGAGGCGACAAAGCGCATTAATGCCCAAATCCAGGAGATCGGGAAACGGAAACAAGCATTGGCTCGGAAAAAAGCCGATTTGGCGCGTCTCGAAGCGATGTTGGATTTTTACAGCAACGCTGCCCCTCAACGAACCGCGCTTGTTCAAGGCGTTTTGGGTGTGCTGCAGACTGCGGTGACCGACGAGGTGATTGTTGTCGCCATCGACGAAACGTCGAAAAGAGGCAATACGGTTCCCGCGCCCATCTCGCCTTCCGAAGCGCAAGACAAGCGTGTCGAAGTGGAAAGCTTTCATCTCGATGCATGGGCGATTTCCGAATCGGCGGCGCAAACATTTATTCAAAAAATGAAGGAAGCGATCGCGCCCTGGCAATTGGAGGTCCGGGACGCGCATGTGACGAGCCGGCCCGGTCCGCTCAATCTCGACGGTTTCGCCGTCTCGATGCGGTTGGTCAAATTGGTACAGGCAGATCGCATCTCGCAGCTTCAACAGAAGGCGGGCCGGTCGTGAAAATACCCCGTTTGAACAATCGCGAACAACTGCTGATAGCGTTGTCGATCGTCGTCATCGTCGGCGGCGGATATGGCGTATTCCGTTTTTGGCCGACCAACCAAGACATTGCCGCGACGAAAAAAAGCGCGGAAGCAACCGAAAACCGCTTGCTGAAGGCTAGAATTCCCGATGAGCCGGTCGAAGACGCCGATAAGCTAATCGAACAACTCGAAGACCGGGAGCGAGCGATCGAACTTGTGCGCGCGCAGTTCGAGGCCTTAGAAACTCGGTTGGCTCCGTTCGACTCGCAGGAAATGATCGTCAGCATCTCTCAGCTTGCCCGCAATTCGCAGGTGCGGATTCGCGTCAATGAAGCGTTAAAAGTGCCAGCGAAACGAGTCGGCGTCGTAAGTAAAAAGAACAATAAGAAAAATAGAAAAAGCCGGACCGTCGAATCGAAACAAACAACCCCGGTCATTTTGCCCGAGACGAGCAGCTGGATTGATAGAATGTCACCCGGAACGATGTTTCATCGGCCAATACAACGCATCGAGTTGGAGGGCTCGTTCGTGTCGATTAGAAAATTCATACACGGGCTCGACAAGCTGCCTTATCAAGTCACGGTTTTGCGTTTGAAAATCGAAAAACTACCCACCCTTGCGCCTACCGGTTATCCGCAAACGCTGGTGTGCGAATTGGTCTTGGCTTTGTAGGAAGGATAATTTGTGGCATTGACAGACGAACAGTTACTCGATGCGGGCATGCGTAGCGGTTTGATCGATCCGCCGGTACTCGAACGCCTACGTATTGATGCCCGCCGGCAGCGTGTTCCGGTACTCGGTGCCGTGCAGGCTTACTACCGTTTTCCGCTGTCGGCGCTATACCGTGCGGTGGCCGAACAACGCGGCGTGCCTTACATCGATTTGAATACGTTGCCCATTGACAGACAACTGTTGAAGAAAATTCCACCGAGCTTGGTGCGACGCAAACTCATTCTCCCGGTTGTCGACAACGATCGCGCGATGCTTGCCGTCGCCGACCCCGGCGATCGAGGCATGCTCGATTCGATTCAGCGTTTGCTCGGTCTCGCGCTGCCGGTTGTCATGGCCGATTTGCCGTTGTTGCAACTCAAAATTACACAGGCCTTGGCCGGCAAAGGCGTCGAAACGGCCTCGGGAGCGACTGCGGACGACGCCGATTTAGTCGCCCTACTCGATACGATAGTGCGCGAGGCTTATTACAACCGGGCATCTGATATCCACTTGTTGACTGAGACGACCGGGTTACGCGTACGTTTACGCGTCGACGGCAAGCTGCGGGATTATCCTGTCGATGCAAACGGTTCGGTTGCTCCCGCCTTGGTATCGCGCGTGAAAGTTTTATCCGGACTCGACATCGCCGAACAACGTATGCCGCAGGACGGCGGATTTTCGTATCATCTGGCGCCGCCGATCGACAAGGCGTTCAACGTCCGAGTCGCGACGGCGCCTACTCGCTTGGGCGAACGTGTCACGATGCGTCTACTCGGTCAAGAGTCGGGCGGATTGTCGTTGACCGAGCTGGGCATGTTGGACGACGATTTACACCAATTTCGAACGGCGATTCATAAACCCTACGGCATGATCTTGCTGACCGGCCCAACCGGAAGCGGTAAGTCGACGACCTTGTGCGCCGCGTTGCAAGAGATCAACAGCCCGGACATTAACATCATGACGGTCGAGAATCCGATCGAATATGTGATCGACGGCATCTCGCAAATTCAAACGGGACCGAAGATCGGCTTTGCCGATGCCTTGCGCTCGTTTTTACGACACGACCCCGACGTGCTGATGGTCGGCGAGATACGCGATCATGAAACGGCCGATGTCGCGGTCAAGGCGGCAATGACCGGGCACATGGTGTTTTCGACACTGCACACGAACAATGCAATTAGTGCCGTGACGCGGCTGATCGATATCGGCTGCGAACCGTTTTTGATCGGTTCTACGATGACAGCCGTGATCGCACAGCGCCTGGTTCGGCGTCTATGCATGCATTGCCGCAAGCCCCGGATCGCGAGTCGTGACGAATTGCTCGAGCTGGGCGCCGAAGATGAAAGTCTCGAGCTATTCGAACCGGTCGGCTGTGCGGTATGCCAGGGTTCGGGTTTCAGGGGGCGTTTGGGTTTGTTCGAAACCCTGTGGTTCGATGAAAAACTGGCGCGCATGGTCGCGCGCGGCGCCGATGAAGAAGCTTTGGAAGCCGGCGCCGGAGAGCGCTTGAAGTTTATGTGGGAAGACGGCTGTCGGAAGGTTCTTATGGGGCTGACGACATTGGACGAATTGCGTGACGTGGCCGTTCATAAAACACACGAGACAATGGAGCTGAGCTGATATGCCGCAGTTTTCTTACGTTGCGCTCGATGCGGGCGGAAACGAAATTTCCGGAAAATTGCAGGCGGACGATGGTCCATCGGCGGCGATGATTTTACGGCAACGCGGTTTGCGCGTGATGGAGTTGAAACAAGGACGGGGCCGTTCCGGTTTTTTGGGACAAGAAAATTTTTCGGATTGGCTGGCTTCTCAGCGTTCGGTAAGCAATGCATCGTTGATTTTTTTCTTCCGGCAGATGTCATTCATGCTACGCGCGGGTCTACCTGTCGCTCAGGCGCTCGAGCTCGCAAAGGCGCAATTGACCAGTCCCCGGCTCAACCTGACCATTCGTTTGATGTTGAAGGATATCGAAGCCGGACAGTCATTGTCGGCGGCAATGGGAAAACATCCGGCGGTTTTTCCGGACATGGCGGTGAATTTGGTCGTCGCCGGCGAGAGCACCGGCGACCTCGATGCGATCATGGACAGGCTTGCGGTCCATTTGGATAAAAAAGCGGCGCTACGTGCGCAAATGATCAATGCGATGATTTATCCGATCGTCGTGATCCTGGCGGCGATCGGCGTCGGCACTTTCATGGTCGTCAAGATCATCCCGAAATTCGCCAAGTTTTTGTTAGGAAAGGGAAAAGTATTACCGCCATCGACGCAATTGTTGATCGATATTTCAGATAGCGTTCGGACTAACGGATTGTTCATCGTCAGCACTCTGATCGTTTCGATTGCCGTCCTATTGCTGCTGTACCAGACCCGGTTCGGTCGATTATGGGTTGACCAAATTCTGTTGCGGTTGCCGGTAGTGGGGAACTTGTTAGTAAACGGTTCGATGGCTCAGATGTCTTGGGCGCTGTCAATTTTGCTGCGTAGCGGCGTGACGGTCTTCGATGCGACAAAAATCACGGCCAATTTAATCGGCAACCGGGTCTATTCGGATAAATTGCGGGAAACGTCCGCGAAGATACTTGAAGGGCGCGATGTTTCCAGCAGCCTCGATCATCCGAAAATACCGCCGTTGGTGGTGCAGATGATCGCGGTCGGCGAGAAAAGCGGTAGCATCGATCACGTATTACATGAACTGGCCGTATATTACGAAAAGTTGATGGAAATCGCGATCAAGCGGCTTTCGGCGATGCTCGAACCGGCGATGATACTGGTAATCGGCGGCATGGTCGGATTCGTTTATTATGCGTTTTTTCAGGCGTTGTTTTCGCTAGTTTCGGGCGGACGTTGACGGTACTAAATACATGGCATCTTTGGAACCCGGAGTTCCGGATTACTATTAACGCAAACATAGCCTAAGAATTTCGTGAAAAATAACTTACTGGAGCTATGAATTTCCAGAATACTTAAGAAAATGATTATGTACAAAATATATCGTATTTGCAGTTTGTCGTTGGGCATCGGGTTGATATACTCGGTAAGCAGTTGGGCTGACAATCGCCAACTCTCTTATCAATCAAACCCACCCGCCTACACGAATCAACAATGGGTACGGGACCCATTTACCCCCAGCGCGTTGATGTATGAAACCGTCGGAGCACAGACAGGACACGCGAATGGCACGTTCGGATTCGTCCCTTCCGGCGAATCGATGCGTATCCCCAATATGAAATTGCGGGGCTTGCTGAGTCAGGATGACGAGTTTATCGCGTTGCTCGAAGTCGTCGGCGTCGGAACTTTCATGGTACGCGAAGGAGACGAGTTCAATATCGATCCGTCGCAGCCCAACAATGCGATTCGCATCGATAAAATCACTCGGCTCAGCGTGACGGTCGAGACGGGTATGCTCGGTTCGATACGAGTTTTAAGGTAATTGCTGGACTGGTTCCCACGGTCCTCCGTGGAATTCCATACGTTGGCTGCCGAGGCAAGGTCGGTATGCATTCCCACGGCGGACCGTTCATCGTTATACATAAAATGTGTATTACCATCTTGCCATCTTAGCTAGTGTGACTTCGATAACATTTATTGTCACTTAGCGCGCCCGACTTCGAAATCGCGACGAAGGCGTCGTTCCCACAAGGGGGCGGAGCTTTTCTGTGGGAACGATCCCATGATCGCGACTTCGAAGCCACTGCCGTTCAATATCCGCAGATTTATCAAACCGCACCGTTCCCAGATATTCGATAGCTTCTGTTTAGCAAGTTTACTGATACTTGTGCATAACGATGAGCGGCGGACCGTGGGAACGAGGATGCGCTCGACACCGCCGTCATCAAGAACGACCGCGCCCGGGAATTGATGCAGCAAGACAAGCAGCATGGATGCTGGCATAGAGCTTACATGAACGTACTCACCTAGCGCCTAAATTCTATAACCCATTGGCTATAGCTAACCATTTTGGTAATTTAGGGCTGGGTTCACGGTCGCGATAGATCCACTAGAACAAGGTTTCATTTTTGAACATTTCCAACAAGCGCTCAATCTCGCCGGATGCTCCTGCCAAGAAATTAGGCGCTGATTGCTCCCAAAAGTCGAAACAGCCATCAAGGCTCTCTAACTCTTCATCGCTAACTTTATTAAAGCCCATCGTCCAACCTGAAAAAGCACGCTCTTTAATTTGCTTCTTGTAAATAACCGAGACCTTATGGTGCCTTGAATCTTCTTTAATGCGGTTAAACGAGTCCAGCACGACTTTTTCCTCGCCTTCCAATATTTGAATAAAGAAAGGATCAAGGTGAAGCAGCATGCCGGTAATATTTAATTTTTTATTTTTTTCTCTTGATTTTTTTAGCAAGGCTTTCAAGTCGTCATCGGACATTTCCTGACTTGAAACGCTGGTATAAACCAAACAATAAAGCGGCATTAACAATTCTCGCAACAACTTAACATATCAAACATGCGGCGAGTTTACCCCAGGACTCTTCTCATTGCCAGGCATTCCCTTAATTCAAGTATGGATGATTGACGTAACCGCCCACGGTCTTCTGTGGGCTTCATACCTTTGTTGTCTGAAAGAGCTCGGTATGCTCTCCCACGGAGGACCGCTCATTATTATGCATAAGTCATTTATTACCCTTATGCAATCTTAACCAATGAGTCTTCGATACCCTATTATTGTTGCTTAACGCTCTCGGCTCCGAAATCGCTATCAGGGGATCGCTCCCACAAATGCTACCTGTACTATGGGAACGAGAAAAATTGTTGGGTACGCTTCTCGTACCTCAATGCCGTTAACTACCCATATCAAACCATAAGGACTTGTTTTAAGATTGGGGATTACCATGGTACGCATAGCGTACCCTACGGCACTCCAGAGTTTGCGTGATTTTGCCATCGTGCTGGATGGCCAACGATGTACCTCAAAGAGATGAGCATAACGATGGGCGGTCCTCCATGGGAACCCATTCATTGGCTGCCGAGGCAAGGTCGGTAAAATTACTTAAACGATTTTAGCCCACGCTTCCTTCCTTGGAATGCATGCGCTTAACTATAAATGCTTAAACTTCGTGATAGATGGCCGCGCCTTCTTCAAGAAATTCCTTGGATTTTTCTTCCATTCCCAGCAACAGGGCTTCTTCTTCTTTCACCCCTTTTTGAGCCGCGTAGTCGCGCACATCCTGGCTGATTTTCATCGAACAAAAATGCGGTCCGCACATCGAACAGAAATGGGCAATCTTGGCCGACTGTTTCGGCAGCGTTTCGTCATGAAACTCGCGTGCGCGCTCGGGATCGAGGCCGATGTTGAATTGGTCTTCCCAGCGGAATTCGAAGCGGGCTTTCGACATTGCATTGTCGCGTGCTTGAGCGCCAGGATGCCCCTTGGCCAGATCGGCGGCGTGCGCGGCAATTTTGTAAGTCACGATGCCTTCGCGGACATCCTGTTTGTTAGGCAAACCCAAATGCTCTTTTTGCGTAACGTAACATAGCATCGCGCAACCGTACCAACCAATGTTCGCGGCACCGATCGCCGAGGTTATATGGTCGTAGCCGGGAGCGATATCGGTCGTCAATGGACCCAATGTGTAAAAAGGCGCTTCATGGCAGTCTTCCAGCTGTTTTTCCATGTTGATCTTGACCATGTGCAACGGCACATGGCCCGGTCCTTCGATCATCGTCTGCACGTCATGCTTCCATGCGATCTTGGTCAATTCGCCCAAGGTTTCCAATTCGGCGAACTGCGCTTCGTCGTTGGCATCGTAAATCGATCCGGGGCGCAAACCGTCACCTAACGAAAAGGAAACATCGTAGGCTTTCATGATTTCGCAGATTTCCTCGAAGTTGGTATAGAGGAAGCTTTCGGTATGATGCGCCAAGCACCATTTAGCCATGATCGAGCCGCCGCGCGACACAATTCCGGTCATACGTTTGGCGGTCAACGGGACATGCTGCAAACGCACGCCGGCATGTATCGTGAAATAATCGACGCCCTGCTCGGCTTGCTCGATCAACGTGTCACGGTATATTTCCCAAGTCAATTCCTCGGCCTTGCCGTCGACTTTTTCCAACGCCTGATAAATCGGCACGGTACCGATCGGCACCGGCGAGTTACGCAAGATCCACTCGCGGGTTTCATGGATGTTCTTACCGGTCGATAAATCCATGATCGTGTCGCCGCCCCAGCGAATGCCCCAAAGCATTTTTTCAACCTCTTCTTCTATCGAGGAAGTTACCGCCGAATTACCGAGGTTGCCATTGATTTTGACTAGGAAATTGCGTCCGATAATCATCGGCTCCAATTCGGGGTGATTGATATTGGCAGGAATGATCGCCCGGCCGCGCGCCACTTCGTCGCGTACAAATTCCGGCGTAATCACATCGGGAATCGATGCACCGAAAGATTGCCCGGGATGCTGATCTTTCCATAGATCGCGCATTTCTTCCATTTTTTGGTTTTCGCGAATCGCGATGTACTCCATCTCCGGCGTTATGATGCCTTTTCTCGCATAATGCATTTGCGAAACATTCGCACCGGCCTTAGCACGTCTTGGCTGGCGAATAAGCTCGAAACGCAAATGCGCGGTTTCGGGATCATGCAATCTTTCATGTCCGAATTTTGATGTCGGGCCGGACAACAACTCGGTATCGCCACGCTCCTCAATCCAAGCGGAACGCACCACCGGCAGGCCTTTTCTTAAATCGACCGTGACGTTAGGGTCGGTGTAGACACCTGAAGTATCGTAAACGAAAAGAGGCGGATTTTTTTCAGCACCGAAATGCGCGGGAGTATCGGATAACGAAATCTTACGCATCGGTACTTTGATATCAGGCCGACTGCCTTGTACATAGACTTTTTCCGATGCCGGATAAGGATCGATTTTGACACTACTGACAGTAGTCGAAGGAATTTCTTGGCGGACTGCGCTCACGCTTTTCTCCTGAAATATTATCAACGAGGCGCAGGGAAGTTGGCTTCCCTACGCCGGTATTAGCCGGAGTCAGGTTCAAAGGGTTTTTCTCAGCCCCGATTCGCATCGGAGCACCCCTAGCCTTACGGTATGGGTCTAAACTAAAGGATAATTATCAAGATTGCAAGCCTGAAAGCACCCACGCGAGAAAAGAAATTCCCTGTATTTTATAGGGTCCGAATGACATCCTTCCTGACTACGGCAATTAAATCCACCTGGAAAAGCAGCAATGACTCAATCAATAGGATAAAATGCGCGCTTTCTTTCGTTACAAAAATATTACATGGATCTTAACGACCTCAATCAGATCAACAAAGCCAGTTCGTCGGCTCGTAAAGACTTGATTCGCCTTAGCCTAGGTCTCGCTTTTATACTTTTGGTGATTCTCTATTTAATCAATAAAGAACATGTCGAAGGACACTTAATGCTGGTTATCGCCGCAGTTTTCGGTAGTTACATGGCATTGAACATCGGCGCTAACGATGTGGCCAATAATGTCGGCCCCGCGGTCGGCTCGAAAGCACTGACGATGACAGGCGCCATTGCCATTGCTGCAATTTTCGAGGCTTCCGGCACGCTAATAGCCGGCGGAGACGTAGTCACGACTATCAAGGACGGCATCATTAATCCTCAACTGATTCGCGACTCCGATACTTTTATCTGGCTGATGATGGCGGCACTGCTGGCTGCGGCAATTTGGTTGAATGTGGCGACCTCGCTCAATGCGCCGGTTTCGACAACTCATTCTATCGTCGGGGGCGTCTTAGGCGCCGGAATCGCCGCGGGCGGATTCGGAATCGCCAATTGGCCGGCCATGGGAAAAATCGCAGCCAGCTGGGTCATTTCGCCGGTTTTGGGCGGCTTGTTTTCGGCCGCTTTTTTATATGTGGTCAAGCGAAAAATCACTTATCAACCAAATATGCTAATAGCGGCGCAAAAGGTCGTCCCGGTATTGATCGCATTGATGACCTGGGCTTTTTCGACCTATTTGATTATGAAAGGCCTGAAACAAATCATTAAAATCAATTTCCCGATCGCCGTCTCCATTAGCTTCGCTTTCGCCATTATCATTTTTCTTATCGTCAAACCGCGCATTGTTAACGCCTCCGCTAATCTGGAACCTAGCAAAGCCAGCGTGAATAATTTATTCACTTATCCCTTGATATTTTCAGCCGCACTATTGAGTTTCGCGCATGGCGCCAATGATGTCGCCAACGCAGTCGGCCCTCTCGCGGCCATCAACGATGCAATTTTTCAGCAAGGTGTCAGCGATAAAGCCTCTATTCCGCTTTGGATTATGATACTTGGCGCCGCCGGCTTATCGATAGGACTTGCCCTATACGGCCCCAAATTGATTCGAACCGTAGGCAGCGAAATTACCGAACTCGATAAAATGCGCGCATTTTGCATAGCGATGTCGGCTGCCATTACCGTGATATTCGCCAGCCAGATGGGTCTTCCCATTAGTTCCACTCATACTGCGGTTGGCGCGGTATTCGGCGTCGGTTTTTTACGGGAATATTTAAAACACAGCAATGCCAAAAGAATGGAAGAAATCCGTGCTCACCACGAGCATAACGACCCTGAAAAAATCGCCGAATTTTTGAATGCCTTTAAAAAAGCATCCATCGCCAAAAAAGGGCACATGCTTAAGGAGCTAAAACGACAAGCCAAACTACAAACCGACACCAGCTTACTCACTAAAAAAGAACGCAAATCGCTGAAAAAAGTCTATCGTCAAGAGCTAGTCAAACGCTCCCACCTCTATAAAATCGCCGCCGCATGGTTGGTTACCGTTCCTTTATCAGGAATACTCGGTGGTTTATTATTTTTTACGATCAGAGGGATAATGCTTCCTTAGGATTCGATCATAAATAACTTCCCTATTTTTAATGCAAGGCAAGCAGGTTCGGTTGCTCGATTGACAGGTGTCGGCGGCAGGGCAGATTTTTGCTCCTCGGCAATTGCTGAGTTACAAGGATGTAATGAATGCAGAAAATGCAGGAGCATTTTTCTGCCCTGCATCGCCTAAAGCGCCTACTGTTGGTGCCCTAATACACGCCATCCATGGCGTAATGCAAAATCCGCATTCACCCAGCACCTAAATTCCATAGCCAATGGGCTATGGAATTTAGGTGCTGGGCCTGTCAAGCGAGTTACCGAACCCGCTACAAAACTCATAGCACAAGGAAATTATTTTTCACGAAATCCTTAACTGCACTGACAGGCAAAATCTTCCCGCTAGACTGAAAGGCATGCCGGTGCTAGGGCAGAATTTCCCGTCACATAACCTTTTTATACTCCAAATTTCGGCTGCGCTTGAGGAGGCGCCGAATTTTGATCTTTGACGCGTATATACCGTGCACTCGTTCACATTGCATAAAATTAAAATTAAAATTCTTGGAAAAATGCATTTTTGTGAAAGCAATGTTAAAATCCCTTCCGAAACCCGTGATTTAACAGCAGAGAGTACGGATGTCGACTGAGCCTCAGCACACACCTTATCAAAAGCCTGCTTTGGAGTTTAAGAGCAGTACATTCTCAGTGCCTGTCCTAATTCCTTATACGAATGACCTGACTGTTATCGAGCATCAACTACAGCAAAAAATCAATCAAGCGCCTGAGTTTTTTAGAAACTCCCCGATACTCATCGACCTACAGGAACTGAATAAGCAATCGATTAGCCTGAACGTAGCCGAATGCATCGAATTATTAAGGCGATTAGCGCTTCTTCCGATAGGCATCCGCGGCGGCCTACATGACCAGAATGAAGCCGCGTTGGCATTAAATATTCCAAAAATTTCAGCCCAGCAAAACATTAGCCATCAAGATACCGCTCAAAAACTCGAAAAAATAATACCTGAACCGGAACCCGAACCGGAGACATCGGAACAGCCCTCTACCCGGATTGTTACTAATCCGGTCCGCTCCGGCCAACGAATCTACGCGCACGGCGACTTGATCGTGCTGTCCCAAGTCAGCGCAGGCTCCGAGATCATGGCCGAAGGTAATATTCATGTTTATGGAACTTTACGAGGAAGAGCATTGGCGGGCATTCAAGGCAATACCGAGGCCAGAATTTTTTGCTCTGATTTACAAGCCGAACTCATTTCCATTGCCGGTAATTATAAAATAAGCGAGGATTTGGATGAGTCGGTACGCAACAAACCGGTCCAAATCTATCTCAATGATTTGGCGTTAATCATTCAGGATTTATAATTTCACGTCTCGTTGGAGGACAATCAGTTGGCTAGAATCATCGTCGTAACATCCGGAAAAGGCGGAGTTGGAAAGACAACAACCAGCGCAGCCATCGCCATGGGACTCGCTAAAAAAGGACATAAAACTGCGGTAATCGATTTCGACGTAGGCTTAAGAAACCTTGACTTAGTAATGGGCTGCGAGCGCCGCGTAGTCTATGATTTAGTCAATGTCATCAATGGCGAGGCAGCTCTTAATCAAGCATTGATTCGCGACAAGCGCTGCAATCAACTGTATATTTTGCCGGCTTCACAAACACGCGATAAGGAAGCGTTAACTATCGAAGGCGTCGGCAAGGTTCTTGAAGAACTCGCCAAAGAATTTAAATATGTCGTTTGCGACTCGCCAGCCGGCATCGAAAAAGGCGCCACTCTTGCGATGTATTTCGCCGACGATGCCTTCGTCGTAACAAACCCGGAAGTTTCATCGGTCCGCGACTCGGACCGCATGCTCGGCATTTTGGCCAGCAAATCGAAACGAGCCGAAAACAACGAAGAGCCGATCAAAGAATATTTATTACTGACACGTTATTCTCCCGATCGCGTAAAATTAGGCGAAATGCTGAGTGTCGAAGACGTACAAGAAATCCTGTCCCTGCATCTATTAGGCGTCATACCGGAATCCAAATCGGTACTAAACGCATCAAACTCGGGCATTCCTGTCATTTTGGACGAAAAAAGCGATGCCGGCCAAGCCTATGACGATGTGGTTGCACGTTACTTAGGCGAAGACAGACCGCACCGCTTTATCGATGAAGAGAAAAAGGGCCTTTTTGGAAAGCTGTTCAGGAGTAAATAATGAGTTTACTGGATTACTTTAGAACTACTAAGCCAAGCTCGGCATCCATTGCCAAGGAAAGATTGCAAATTTTGGTGGCACACGAACGCTCCTCAAAAACGCAACCCTCTTATCTCCCACAGTTACAAAAGGAACTTCTCGAAGTGATTCGAAAGTATGTCAACGTCGAGCAAGATGCGATATCGGTTAATTTCGAACAAGACGACGATCAGGAAATTCTCGAACTCAATATTGTGCTACCCGACGAGCACGACAAGGTTTCTTAAACTAAATGAGGTGAAAAAAATGACTGATACGATTGGACAATCCGCTGGGAAAATCTGGCAATTCTTGAATGATAACGGTGCGACCAGCGTAAGCAAAATCTCGACCGAAACCGGGATGAATAAGAATGATGTTCAGCGCGCGCTCGGCTGGCTTGCCAGAGAGGATAAAATCAGCATAGAACTCAAAAACGGGCGTACCGAAAGCATCTCACTGATTGAATAAAAATTTAATTGCCGAATATCGGCAACTGCATCTATAACCGGCAGCATCCCCCTGTCGGTTTTTTATGCTATGTATGCGGTAATCGTTGTCCCCGCTACCGGAAACACTTAAAAACTCAAAGCGAATTGTAGGGTACGCTACGCGTACCTAATGTCGGCACAACAGAACACATGAAAGCACGTTAAGCTAAGGGTGGTCTCCTAAGGTACGCACAGCGTACCCTACAGTCCTTTCGGCATTCGCATAGTATTAATTTCAACTATTAACGCAAACATAGCCTTTTTTAATGCAGCTCCCTATGCCGAATAATGACATTAAGCGCTTGAGATTTATATTGCTTGACCAATAAATCGGCCAAATAAACCGAACGATGCTGCCCTCCGGTACATCCGATAGCGATGGTGAGATAACTGCGCCCCTCTTCCTCAAAGCGAGGAATCCAGCGTTCGAGAAAAGCGCTTACATCTTGAAAATACGCTTGCACATTAGGCTCTCGGCTAAGAAATTCGATAATCGCTTGGTCCTTGCCGGTCTGCCCCCTCAATTCCGGAACCCAATAAGGGTTGGGCAGACACCTAACATCGAAAATAAAATCGGCATCGAGCGGAACCCCATGCTTGAAACCGAAAGACTGAAATTGAATGGAAATATGCCGAGCATTGCGCTCACCGACCTGATCCCTGATTAGATCGCGCAATTGATGATAATGCGTGCGACTGGTATCGATTACGAAATCCGCGAGGTACGCTATCGGCTTGAGAATTTCTTTTTCGATAACCAGCGCTTCTTTAAGCGGTAAATTATAGTCGGTCAAAGGATGCCGACGCCGAGTTTCACTGTAACGCTTTAACAATACAGCCTCTTCGGCCTGCATGAACATTACCTCGCACTCGATCCCCTTTGATCTAATCAGCTTGATGATGCTGGAAAAATTCAACAAACTATCGCTTTGATTACGAGCATCGATGCCGATCGCCGTTTTTTCATAGGTTTTCCGATCGGCCAACATGACGTCATTGATAAAGTCCTCAAGTAAGGTCACCGGCAAGTTATCGATACAATAAAACCCGCAGTCCTCCAACGTGGTTAACGCAATACTTTTACCGGACCCGGAAAGCCCGCTGACGATAAGCAATTTCATAATAAAAGATCTAAGGAACGAGCATGAAATAACTTCGACAAATGTTCGAAGGGGGGGCGGCGGCTCGATTGACAGGTGTCGGCGGCACGCCATCCATGGCAATCAGATACTCCGCCGTCAAGCCTACTTGAAGGTATTCACGGCACCCTGTCAAGCGAGTCACCGAACCTCCACAAAGCGTACCGCTTGTAGAAGTTATTTTGCACATATTGCTAACGAACTGTTCTGTTGGTCGCGAAGGTACCGGAATCCTTTCCCGTACCCTCATTGTTAAATCGTTCCGGACAATCTCTAACTAGCGGTGACTGCCGGTTTTTTCTTTATGCTTGATGATTTGACGATCCAATTTATCAACTAATTTATCGATAGCAACATACATATCTTCCTGAGTGTCCTCGGCAAATAATTTGGCGCCGCTGATTTGTACTGTCGCTTCCGCTTTTTGATTCAGTTTTTCGACCGTCAAAACGACGTGCACATCGGTAACATGATCGAAATGACGCTCGAGTTTCTCAAACTTTGACTCGACAAACGTTTTTAACGATTCCGTTACTTCGATGTGGTGGCCGGATACACTGATTTGCATGGAATAAACTCCTTTCTGTTGGTGTGGTATAAATTCTGCGTTATAAAAGACGCTTACGTTGACTGGACGAAGCAATATTCATCGCCTCACGATATTTGGCAATCGTTCTTCTTGCGACATTGATGCCTTTTTCTTTTAATAAATCGGCTATTTTACTATCACTGAGCGGTTTTGTTTGGTTTTCGTTTTCGACCAGCTCTTTAATCAGCGCCCGAATAGCCGTAGAAGAGCACTCACCGCCCGCCGCAGTCGACACATGACTGGAGAAAAAATATTTGAATTCGACAATGCCGTTCGGCGTATGCATGTATTTTTGTGTGGTCACTCGCGATATTGTTGACTCATGCAGTTGCAACTCTTCTGCGACATCGCGAAGCACCATCGGTTTCATCGAAATGGAACCGTGCTCCAAAAAATCCTGCTGCTTTCCGACGATACAGCGAGCCACCCGTAACAAGGTTTCGTTTCGACTATGCAAACTCTTGATAAACCAACGAGCTTCCTGTAGATGATCCTTCATGCAGGAATTATCCTTGCTGCTATCCGCGCGCTTGATCATACTTGAATAAAAAGGATTGATCCTGAGCTTCGGCGCGATATCGGGATTGAGTTCGACTTGCCACTGATCATTAACCTTGACCACATAAACATCGGGAATCACATATTCGGAGTCGGTATTTTCAATTCTCGTCCCGGGCTTTGGATCCAATGTTCTGATCAACGCAATCACCCTATTCAGCTGTGACTCGGTTAACCCCAACTTGCGTATCAATTTAGCCTGATCTTGAGACGCCAACAAACCTAAATAGCGACTTACCAGCTCTATCGCTTCTTTTTTATACGGGATTTCGTCGGATAATTGCTGTAATTGTAACAAGAGGCAATCGCTCAAATCCCTGGCGGCCACACCGGGAGGATCGAAATTTTGAACTTGATGCAGCACGGCCTCAACCTCATCAAATTCGAGATCGTCCATTTGTTCCAACAACCCTTGGAAAATATCTTCCAATGAACTGACTAAGTAACCGTCTTCATTGATCGAATCTATGATCGTCTCTGCAATCTCTCGATCCCGGTCGGAAAAGTGCGCCACGTCCAATTGCCACAACAAATGATCCAATAACGTTTCCGATTTACTGCGCTGGCTTTCGAATTCCACCGATTCGCCCGCCCCGCTGATAGCAGCCTGGGCATTTTCAAAAACATCTTCCCACGAAGTATCGATAGGCAACTCGTCGGGTATGTCGGTTTGCGAACCTTCACTCGTTGCCTGATCGGAATAATCGGTTTTCTTGTCCAAGGACTCGCGATCGGCAACGCCTGAGCCTTCGTCATCGGCGACTTCCAACATCATATTCGATTCCAGCGCGTTTTGGATTTCCTGCTGCAAATCGAGCGTCGACAGTTGCAGCAGCTTTATCGCCTGCTGCAACTGTGGGGTCATCGTAAGCTGTTGACCGAGACGGAGTTGAAGTGACTGTTTCATCGTATAAGTTTGAACATTATTAATCCATACATCAAGCGCGCATATTTTGGCTATTTAGGTCAAGGCTATTATTCTCGAACAAAATTAAGGGGCTATTTCCGCTCCCGACTCTGATTCCCGGCGACCCGATGCGAACATCGTCGTGACCGACTCCCAAAATATAGCAGCAATCAACCTTGCATTTGCTTGAAGTATAACGCTAAAGACTGAAGTTCTCACCCAAATAAACCTTTCGTACTTCTTGATTACGGACTATAGCCTCCGCATCGCCTTCAGCAATAACTTTGCCTTCGTTGAGTATATACGCACGGTCGCAAATACCTAGGGTTTCCCTGACATTATGTTCGGTAATGACAACGCCAATACCTCTATCCTTCAGATGAATAATAATCTGCTTGATATCCTCAACCGAAATCGGATCGACACCGGCAAACGGCTCGTCCAGCAAGATAAATTTCGGCTCGCTGGCCAAAGCCCTGGCAATCTCGACACGCCGACGCTCGCCGCCCGACAGGCCGACGGCAATTTGATTACGTAGATGCTCGACATGAAACTCCGCTAGCAACTCCTCGATCATCAATTCGACCTGCCCATTGGTCAAATCAGTGCGAATTTGCAGCACCGCCCGCAAATTATCGGCAACACTCAACTTACGGAATACCGAAGGCTCCTGAGGTAAATAGCCAAGCCCCATTTGTGCGCGAACATGCATCGGATAATGCGTGATCGAAAGATCGTCCAGCGCTATCTCGCCGGCATCGGCTTTAATCAGACCGGCCAGCATATAAAAGCTAGTAGTTTTACCGGCGCCGTTTGGCCCCAGCAAACCCACAATTTCCCCGGTATTGACGTTCAACGATACGCCGTTGACGACATTACGTTTATTGTAGTGTTTAATCAATCCTTGAGCCGCCAGTTTCGTCATATTTTTATCATTTTTCCGATTTAGGTTTTAATATAACGCGAACCCGCTTAGCATCGGATTCCTGATCGCCCGCTTTGACAATCGAGTTTCGACTGTCATAACGAATGATGTCGCTTGCATAGGTATTGCCTTCTTGCCAAACCACCGCTTCCTTGATCAAAATCAATAAATTCTGCTTGGGATAATATTCGCCGGTCAACGCCTTGCCGGTGATATCGCCGCCATTATCGGGAGTTTGCTGAAAACGGGCAGGCTTTCCAGTCGCAACCAGTTTATCGACATCGCCGTCTTTAAAATACACAACTAATTTATCAGACCAAACCTTAAGGCTACCTTGGGTTGAAATCACATTCCCAGTGTAAATACTGACCCCTGCATTATCGTCGTAGGTGGCCGCGTTCGAATCGATATATATCGGTTGGTCGGCATCGCTTTTCAACGCTAAACCGGACGAACTGTAAGCAATTAAAATCGAAAAAATGATTCCGTAACAGGTTTTTTTATAGTTATTTTGTCTCATATTTCCCTCTTACCTTGGAAAACAACTCTATCCGGATAGGCGTACTGTAATAGAGTTTCATCCCTATACCTTCCGTCCTGTTCGGAGGACTAAGCAACTCAGCCCATTCATCGGTTTCCGCGTAATTTATCTCCGGCTGAACACGTAAATTCGAACTATTGATTTTCATCGCCCTTGCTCCCAGCCCAGCCTCTCTTGCAACAACCGCTTTTCCATTCATCAGAATGAGCTTCCTATCGCTCGAAACAATTCCGGTTTCCGACTGGATCACCCACGGCGGTATTTCCGGATTCATAATGGTCAAAACCGGCTGCTGTAAGTACGTGGCTCCGTCATCATTATAGTGCGTCAACGTATCGGCAACCAATTTGCTCTTGAGCCTGCCGGTAACATCCATTTCCCATTTAGCATAGCCGGTACTGAAATAATCGACGGTATGAGGAGATTTTTCGAGCCCTATGGCTTCTTCATCAACTTTCGTCAATTGCAACAACCACCAGCTTACGATCGCCAGCAATACGCCATAAATATAAAGTCGAAGTTTGCTTTCCGGCATGATTAGGACAAGTACCCTTCAAGAACGCCAGCAAAAGTCCCCTGCGCCTGCATGATCAAATCGCACACTTCCCTGACCGCACCTTGGCCGCCCGGCAGTGTTGTACACCAATGAGCGCGTTGCTTGACGGCAAAATTCGCATCCTCGACAGCGATCGCCAAGCCAACCCGGGACATGATCGGCAAATCCAGCAAGTCGTCGCCAACATGCGCCGCTTGAACCGGATCGATAGCCAACGCTTGAATAAGTTCTTCAAAGGCCGTAATTTTATTTTCATGCCCTTGATAAACATGCGTTATGCCGAGGTTTTTCATCCGCAAAGCCACCGAATTCGATTTCCGCCCGGAAATCACCGCAACTTCGACGCCGGTTTGACGCAGTAATTTTATCCCGTGACCATCCCTGGCATGAAAACATTTATATTCAACGCCTTGGTTATCGAAAAACAAGCGGCCATCGGTCAGTACGCCGTCGACATCGAGAACCAGCAATTTTAGCCGGGCGGCTTTGGCCAATATGTTTTGCATTTTTCGGCTCCTGTTATCAGACAATTCCGGCATGAATCAAGTCATGCATACTCAATGCACCGACCGGTTTGTGAAACTCATCATTAACAATCAAGGCATTGATTTTTTTTTGCTGCATGATCTGCATCGCTTCGGCAGCCAAAATATCGGCGTCGATCGCGGTAAAGTTTCGAGTCATTGCCTCACCGATACGCGTTCCATGCACATCGTGACTTTTTTCCAAGAATCGCCTCAAATCGCCATCGGTAAAGATGCCGACACTCTTGCCGAAGCGATCGACAATCACGGTCATGCCCATTTTTTTCTCGGTCATTTCCAACAATGCTTCGGTAATCAAAGCCGTTTCCGGAACAATCGGAATTTCATCGCCGGTATGCATGATATCGCTGACCATCAACAACAAACGCCGTCCTAAACTCCCCCCTGGATGCGATAATGCAAAATCATCCCGGGTAAATCCTCTTGCCTCTAACAACGAAACCGCGAGAGCATCGCCCATCACCAACGCCGCGGTCGTACTGGAAGTCGGAGCCAACCCTAAAGGACAGGCCTCTTGCCGAACACTAACATCGATGTGCGCCGTGGCGAATTTCGCCAATGTGGATTCGCGGTTGCCGGTCATCGCAATCAACGGCACGCCTATGCGCTTGATGATCGGCAAAATAGTAATGACTTCTCCGGTTTCTCCCGAGTTCGACAGGGCCAAGACTATATCCTGAGACGTGATCATTCCCAGATCGCCATGACTGGCTTCACCGGGATGCACAAAGAAAGCCGGCGTCCCGGTACTCGCTAGAGTAGCGGCAATTTTACCGGCAATATGGCCGGATTTGCCCATGCCGGTCACAACGACTCGTCCTTTGCAATTAAACATTAAACGACAAGCCAAAATAAAATCGTCATCGATCCGTTCCGCCAAGGCGGTAATCGCATCGCCCTCGACCTGAATAACCGCCAAGGCCAGCTTTCGCAATTCGGGTTCGTGAATCATCATATTATGTGCTATAACCTACAATTGTACTTTTAAATACCAGCCAATGATAAGCGCTGTAGCTTGACAACAAAAACACCCTCTCCCATCAATAGATTCTGCCCGATTAGAAAAGCCCGAAACCAAAAACAAAAAGCACCAATGTCAATGCCAGCATTACCGGAAAGTCCCGAGACAGAACGCTCTCATTTTACAGACTCCGGGGCAATCAATCCCGGCAACGAATAGACTGCCAGCAAATTATACATATTCGAACCAATCACATTACCGACCGCCAAATAAACCTATTATGACACGATTAAGACACTGTTGTCCCTAGCATACCCACCTCTCTAAGCATAACCATAAAATATTCGCTACTCTAAATGTAGCTCATCGCTTATAAGAAAGCGGCGAACAGTAAGCAGGCAGCAGAGAATCGTTTACAGAAGCAGCTCATTCGAATGACCTACCGAGACTTTCGAAATCGCACTTTCCGTTCCCTATTCCCTATTCCCTATTCCCTATTCACTACTCACTGCTTACCGCTCACTAATAAAAATACATCCAAATCCTGCAATTAGTTGACTTAACCTTCGCTTGTCAGCCAAAATACGCGGTTTAGATTTTCCAACAGAGTTATCATCAGGCATGGATAACAGCGATATCTCGGCCGACAGTTTAATATCCGTCCGTAACCTTTCGTTCTCACGCGGCAACAGAAAAATATTCGATAATATTTCTCTCGATATCGCGCGCGGCAAAATTACCGCGATCATGGGCCCAAGCGGCACGGGAAAAACTACGCTGCTCAAACTGATTGGCGGACAACTTTTCCCGGAACAAGGCTCTATCGTCGTCGACGGGCTCGATGTTCATCAATTGCGACGCAAGGAATTATTCAATTTACGCAAACGCATCGGCATGCTGTTTCAAAGCGGCGCATTATTAACCGATATCAATGTCTACGACAATGTCGCGTTTCCGCTACGCGAACACACGCACCTAACCGAGTCGATGATCCGTACCTTGGTCTTAATGAAGCTCCAGGCCGTCGGTCTACGCGGTGCCCGAAACCTTATGCCGAACGAGCTGTCCGGCGGCATGGCTAGACGTGTGGCACTCGCCCGTGCGATCGCGTTAGACCCTATGATGATTCTGTACGACGAACCGTTTACCGGACAAGATCCGATTTCGATGGGCTCAATCGTTCACTTGATCAAATCACTCAATACCACGTTAGGACTGACCAGCATTATCGTCTCTCACGATGTCGCGGAAACCTCGGCAATCGCGGACTATATCTATGTTATTTCCGACGGCAAAATCGCGGGGCAAGGCACCCCTAAGGAAATCGCAGCATCGGAATCGGCATGGGTTCAGCAGTTTATGAACGGAAATCCGGACGGCCCCGTTCATTTCCATTATTCTGCAACCGATTACATCGAAGACCTGTTGGTTTCCTCCCATCCGCCGGCTCGAATCGCCGGCAAACAAGAAACCTTCAAAACAGACGAATCCTTGAAAGCTAAGGGATTGAAAAAAACGCCTTCCCGTAAGCGCGGACGTTCGCGCTATCGCCGCGAGGATTGACATGCTGCATTTTTTACAACAATTAGGCTCATCGACCCGCACCAGTTTCGCCAAACTCGGTCGAGCCACGTTCTTTCTCGGACACACGTTGACCGGTGTTGTCGATGTTGCAATAAGACCTAGATTGCTGCTTAACCAACTTCATTCAGTCGGTGTACTGACCTTCTTGATCATAACGATATCCGGCTTGTTCGTCGGCATGGTCTTGGGGTTACAGGGTTACAATATACTGTCGGATTTCGGTTCGGAGGAAGCGCTTGGCATCATGGTCGCTGCATCACTGGTTAGAGAACTGGGACCTGTGGTTACCGCATTGCTGTTCGCCGGCCGCGCGGGCTCTGCACTGACTGCCGAAATCGGCCTAATGAAAGCGACCGAACAATTATCCGGCATGGAAATGATGGCAGTCGACCCGGTCAACCGCATCGTTTCGCCACGTTTTTTCGCAGGTTTCCTGTCAATGCCCCTTTTGGCTGCGTTATTCAGCATGGTCGGCATCCTTGGCGGGCATATGGTTGGCGTCGGGTTGCTCGGCGTCGATGACGGCTCTTATTGGTCGCAAATGCAAGTGAATCTGGATTTTTATGACGATATCGTCAACGGTGTCATTAAAAGCATGGTCTTCGGCTTTGCCGTCACCTGGATCGCATTATTCGAAGGTTACGATGCCGTACCGACCGCGGAAGGCGTTAGCCGCGCGACGACCCGCACCGTGGTCAATTCCGCATTCGCCATACTCGGCCTGGACTTTATTTTAACCGCCATGATGTTTGGAGACATTTAGCATGCAGCATACCCGCACCCAGGATACATTGGTCGGACTGTTCGTCGCGGCCGGTATCGTCGCCCTATTCTTTCTGTCCTTGCAAGTCAGTAATATTCGATCCTTCATGCCCGCGGATACCTATGTCATTACCGCGCGTTTTAGCAATTCAGGCGGCCTTAAAGTAAAATCACCGGTTTCGGTCGCGGGCGTTAGAATCGGTCGCGTTAGCAACATCTATATCGATAAAGAGACTTACGAATCGGTCATTGAAATGAGCATCGAATCGAAATACGACACCTTACCCGAGGATACCTCGGCCACGATCTATACGGCCGGACTTTTAGGCGAACAATATATCAACCTCGATCCAGGCGGCTCTTTCGATTATCTAAAAAACGGCGGCCGAATCGAAATCACGCAATCCGCAATCGTACTGGAGGAAATAATAGGCCGATTCTTGTTCCAAAAAGCGGAAGAATAAACGGTGAGCGCGATTAATATCACCCAACAAAGTCCCGGCATATTTTCTGTAACAGGCGATCTAACCTTCGTCAGCATCGATAAAAAAACCGTCGAATCGTTAGCATTTTTAAAGTCGGCACAATCGGTAACCATCGATCTTGCGCAAGTGACTAATACCGACAGTGGCGGCTTGGCATTATTGATCGAGTGGATTAAATTCGCCCGCGACAACCGGGTTGAACTTAAATTCCGAAACATCCCCGCACAACTTTTGACACTGGCAAAATTAAGTGGTCTGGAAAAAACCGAATACTTTGCCGCCGCCCAGCCTGAATAGGCAATTAACCTGCTATACGAGAACCCACAGTCCATGGATAAATTACTGATCAAAGGCGGCGTTCGACTCTCCGGGGAACTGCGCATTTCAGGCGCTAAAAACGCAGCCCTGCCGATTATGGCCGCCACACTGCTTTCGGACCAACCGGTTAACCTTGGCAATATCCCTCATTTGCATGATATCACCACCACGATGGAATTGCTCGGCCGCATGGGCGTTCAATTGATGGTCGATGAAAAAATGAATATAGAAATCGACAGCCGTTCGATCACCAATTTCGAGGCTCCCTACGAACTGGTAAGAACGATGCGTGCATCGATTTTGGTGCTCGGCCCCCTGCTATCGAGATTCGGCGAAGCACATGTTTCGCTTCCCGGGGGATGTGCGATTGGCACGCGTCCGGTCGATATTCACTTGGACGGTCTTGCCAAAATGGGCGCCGACATAAAAGTCGAAGGCGGTTTTATCCATGCCAAAGTCGATCGCCTAAAAGGCTGCCGACTGGTGCTCGAGCAAGTCACCGTGACCGGCACTGAAAACTTATTGATGGCGGCAACGCTGGCCGAGGGCACGACGATTATCGAAAACGCGGCGAGAGAACCCGAAGTTTCCGACCTTGCGCACTTTTTGAATGCGCTGGGCGCACGCATCAAGGGCATCGGCACCGATATCCTTGAAATCGAAGGCGTCGATAGACTGGGTAAAAAAGACCTTCACTACACCATCATGCCGGACCGTATCGAAACCGGCACTTATCTGATCGCCGCAGCCATTACTCGCGGCAAAGTCAAACTAAAAAGCACCCGTACCGATATTCTTGACGCCGTTCTCTCGAAGCTAACGGAAGCGGGTGCCGAAATCACCACAGGTCCCAACTGGATTGCATTGGACATGCACGGCAAACGGCCGAAAGCCGTCTCGGTGCGCACGGCGCCTTATCCTGCATTTCCAACCGACATGCAAGCGCAATTCACCGCGATGAATACGATTGCTGAAGGCGTCGGCATCGTGACCGAAACGATCTTCGAAAACCGTTACATGCATATCCAGGAAATGCAGCGCATGGGCGCCAATATCAGACTGGAATCCAACACTGCGATTTGCACAGGCGTCGACAAACTAACCGGAGCTCCGGTCATGGCGACCGACTTAAGAGCTTCGGCCGGCCTGGTTTTGGCGGCGCTGGCTGCAGAAGGTGAAACACTGGTCGACCGAATCTATCATATCGACCGTGGCTACGACCATATCGAAGAAAAACTGTCACAACTCGGCGCAATCATTCGCCGTGTTCCAAGCTAACGCTCATGAAGGCTAGGCAATCGCCCCGTCAAATGAAAGTGCGAGCTGCGGTGAGTGCGGCCACTCGCCCGACAGGACGCCGTGAATACGTCCTTGTAGGCTCGACGGCGGCGACTGATTGCCATGGATGGCATGAATGCAGATTTTGCAGGAGCAAAAATCTGCCCTGCTGCCGACGCCTGTCGATCGAGCAACCGCACCCTCCTCGGAACCGGCATTATTTTTCATATCGAAAAACATTAGATAAGAAGTCCAAATCCACGAACTTTCACAGTAAGGTTTCAACATGTTAACAATCGCCGTATCGAAAGGCCGAATCTACGAAGAAGCGCTGCCTTTGCTGGAAGAGGCCGGCATCCGCCCGGTCGACGACCCGAAAACCAGCCGCAAATTGATTTTGCAAACCACCCGTGACGATGTGCAATTGGTCATCATCCGTGCCACCGATGTACCGACCTTCGTCGAATACGGCGCGGCCGACATGGGCATCGCCGGCAAGGACGTTTTGCTCGAACATGGAGCCGAAAGCCTTTACGAGCCATTGGATTTAAACATTGCAACTTGCCGACTGATGACAGCGGCCCATAAAGACGCGCCGGATATCACCCGCCGCGTGCGCGTTGCGACTAAGTATGTCAAAACCGCCAAGAAATATTTCGCGGAATTGGGCATACAAGCCGACATCATCAAACTTTACGGCTCGATGGAGCTTGCGCCATTGGTCGGTCTCGCAGACTGCATCGTCGACCTGGTCGATACCGGCAATACCCTAAAAGCCAACGGACTCGAGCCGCGCGACTTGATCATGAACATCAGCTCGAGACTGGTCGTCAATAAAGCCGCAATGAAGATGAAACATCATGCCATCCAATCGCTGATCGACCAATTCGAAAAAACTTTGACTAAGAGGTGACTTCATGATCGATTTTTCAATCAACCGTCTCAATACCGTCGACTCGGATTTCGAACGCCGCCTAAAATCCTTACTGGATTGGAACGAACAAGACGACTTCGAGATTCAAAAGCAAGTCTTAGATATCATTGCCGCCGTCAAAAAGTCGGGCGATCAGGCCGTCATCGATTATACCAACCGCTTCGATCGACGCAGCATTCAGGCTGCGGACGATCTGGAAATCAGCAAAGAATCGCTAAAAACCGCTTGGGACAAACTGCCAAGTGCGCAAGCCGAAGCCCTCGATACCGCCGCACGGCGAATTCGCGCTTATGCCGAAAAACAAACCATGGCATCCTGGCAATTCAGCGAGGAAGACGGCACGATACTCGGCCAAAAAATCACCCCGCTGGATCGAGTCGGTCTTTATGTTCCGGGCGGCAAAGCCGCTTATCCATCCTCGGTACTAATGAATGCAATACCAGCTAAAGTTGCCGGCGTTCCTGAATTAATCATGGTCGTGCCGACGCCTCAAGACGAATCCAATCAGCTAGTATTAGCGGCGGCTTACCTGGCCGGCGTCGACCGGGCTTTTTCAATAGGCGGCGCGCAAGCGGTCGCAGCGCTCGCATACGGCACCGAAACCGTCCCGGCCGTCTGCAAGATCGTCGGCCCGGGCAATATCTATGTTGCCACAGCGAAAAAAATGGTCTTCGGTCAAGTTGGCATCGACATGATTGCGGGACCGTCCGAGATATTAATCATTTGCGACGGCCATACGGACCCGGACTGGATTGCGATGGACTTGTTTTCACAAGCCGAGCACGACGAAAATGCGCAATCGATCTTATTATCCGATAACGCCGATTATTTAGACGCCGTTGAGCGCAGCATCTTAAAATTATTGCCCGACATGGAACGTGCCGAAGTCATTAAAGCCTCACTGTCCGGCCGTGGCGCACTCATCAAAACCACCGACCTCGATGAAGCCGCTGAAATCGCCAATCGTATCGCACCGGAACATCTCGAACTGTCGGTCGCCGACCCGGACTCGCTGTGTGCGAAAATCCGCAATGCCGGCGCGATTTTCATGGGCCGCTATACCGCAGAGGCCTTAGGAGATTATTGTGCGGGACCTAATCACGTGTTACCGACATCCGGCACGGCAAAGTTTTCATCGCCGCTCGGCGTCTACGACTTCCAAAAACGCTCGAGTCTAATCAATTGTTCGGTAATCGGCGCCGATACGCTAGGCAAAACCGCCTCGATTTTAGCTCGCGGAGAAAGCTTAACCGCGCATGCTCGATCGGCGGAATATAGAATCAAATCGTAACGGCTCGAAATTGTCACATGGATACTACGGATTCATTAGGCGCGCTTAAGAATCCGGGGCAATCCGTTAAATCTGAGCTTCCATATTCCGCTATCGATTAACCAGCGACAAGCCCCAGCCTTCACCCTGAATACCGTTGACTCGACTCATGCCACAATCCCATTTAATTAACTCTATTTTCCGTAAAGAAGTGCTGGAACTTTCGGCCTATAAAGTCGCCGATGCCGGCGGACTGATCAAACTCGACGCAATGGAAAATCCTTATCGCTGGCCGAAACCGGTCATAAAAGAATGGCTCGACGTTATCAAAGAGGCCGAAATCAATCGCTACCCGGACCCCGAAGCACGAAGACTAAGCGCCACCCTGAAAAAACTTGATAGTATTCCCGGGGACTTTGAGATGCTGCTCGGCAATGGCTCGGACGAAATCATACAATTACTGCTGATGGCCTTGCCGACTCACGCAAAGGTACTATCGCCATCGCCAGGCTTCGTGATGTATCGGCAACTGAGCCGATGCCTTGGCCTCGATTATATTGATATTCCACTACAACCCGGTGACTTCGACCTAGATTTGCCGGCCATGCTCGAGGCAATCGACAAACACCAGCCTTCGCTTATTTTTCTCGCCTACCCTAACAACCCCACCGGCAACCTATTTAGCGCAACCTCTATTAGAAAAATTATCGAAGCGGCCCCCGGACTGGTCGTTGTCGACGAAGCCTATGCGCCATTCACCGACCAAAGCTTTATCGACGTACTCGGCGAATATAGTAACTTACTAGTGATGCGAACTCTCTCGAAACTCGGCTTGGCCGGACTTCGTCTGGGCTACATTGTTGGGGATGCCGCTATTATCGGTGAATTGAATAAAATCAGATTGCCTTACAACATCAATACACTGACTCAAATAACGGCCGAATTCGCTTTAAACAACAGCGATTTATTCAAGCAACAAACCGCACAAATTCGAAGCGAAAGAAGCCGGGTATTGCATGAGCTACGTACAATCGAAGGCATCACTACCTACCCGAGCGAAGCTAATTTCATTTTATTTAGAACGCCGCCCGATCAAGCCGTAGCGCTCTTCGAAATGCTTAAGACGAAAGGGATCTTAATCAAAAACCTGTCGCCTCAAGGCGGCTTACTACTGGATTGCCTTCGCGTTACAATCGGCACGCCCGAGGAAAATGACGCCTTTTTACAAGCGTTATATTCAAGCTTCGAACGACTGAGAATTTCGTAACAAATCACGTCCTGGAGCTATGGCTTGGCAGGACGGGGGCACCCCATATGCATCAAGCTAAGGATTTCGCTAAAATTAACTTACTGAAGCCAAAGTTTCATTTAAGGGCAAATTCATTCGCCTGGGCAATTAAAATCGCCCCTACATTGAATTTAGGGCGCTTCGAGGGCTTCGACATAAGCCGTGGGTGTCGAGCATCAGTGGCTTTCCCCACCTAGCGATGGGGTGAGGGACGATGAAGGCGCCGCTCCCTTAGGAGGATGGCGGATACACTGTGGGAGCGATCCCCAGATCGCGATTTCGAGGCCGAAAATACCAAGTTACAATAAATAGCATCGAGGTCACATAGACTAAAATATGCTGTTAACCAAGCTCCAGCTTCCCGACAATGAAGGAAGATTGAACGAGTGAGTCGTCGGGGCTGATTAAGAAGGTGCGGAGATTGTGTCGGTCTCAGGAAGCTCTTGCCCTGAGCCCTTCGGCTGCGCTCAGGAGAGCCTTGCCTAAGGGGGAGCTTCCGGGGTATCTTTCCCAAGTTGGAGCTTGGGAAAGAGCGTAAGAGCGTGAATATGAAAAACAATGCCGGTTCCGAAGAGGGTACGGTTGCTCGACCGACAGGCGTCGGCGGCAGGGCAGATTTTTGCTCCTGCAAAATCTGCATTCATGCCATCCATGGCAATCAGTCGCCGCCGTCGAGCCTACAAGGACGTATTCACGGCGTCCTGTCGGACGAGTGACCGTACCCTAACCAAACCCCTCGCACTTTCATTTACTGGAGTGATGATAGCTTCTTCATGAACGCTACTGTGAGAACACGCGAACCGAAGCGGGAGGAGTTGCTCGCGATCGACAGGCATACCCCGTACCCAAAATACGGCGAAATTTCTCAAACCGGGAATTGCTGTTATAACTGCTTCAAATTCCGCTAACTATAATGGTATATTGCCATGTCGAAAACTATAAAAAACAAGTATACGAGGCTTAGCCTTTACCAGGAGTGCAATAAATGAATATTGAAGGCGTCGATAAATCCAAGCGCCAGTTTCTAACCTCGGCGCTAACCGTGGTCGGAGCTGTCGGTACCGGCTATATTGCGGTTCCCTTTCTCGCGCAAATGCAACCCAGCACAAAAGCTATGGCCGCGGGCGCACCGGTCACCGTCGATATCAGTAAAATGGAACCGGGACAGCTAATCCGTGTTGCTTGGCGCGGTAAACCGGTTTGGCTGCTTAACCGCACGCCGGAAGTGCTGGAAACACTGAAAACATTGGACGACCAACTCAGAGACCCTCAGTCTTCAGAATCCATACAACCGGTGTACACCAAAAACCCTACTCGCGCATTGAAGCCGGAAATTTTTGTTGCCGTCGGCTTATGCACGCATCTGGGCTGTTCGCCCACCTTCCGGCCTGAAATCGCACCGGCCGACTTGGGACCCGACTGGAAAGGCGGTTTTTTCTGCCCTTGCCACGGTTCTTGGTTCGATCTGGCCGGCCGGGTTTTTCGTGGCGTTCCGGCTCCGACCAACCTTGAAATTCCACCCTATCGCTATATTAGCGAAACTCAGATCATCATTGGCGAAGACACCGTGGAGACAAGCGCATGAAAACGAACCGCTGGACTGATTGTGGCAACTGGATACTGGATCGTTTTCCGCTGACAAAGTTCTGGAACGAACACATGGCACATTATTATGCGCCAAAGAATTTTAACTTTTGGTATTTTTTCGGCTCGCTCGCCTTGCTGGTGTTAGTGAATCAATTCGTCACCGGTATCTTGCTGACGATGAACTATAAACCGGACGCCAAATTAGCGTTCGATTCGGTCGAATACATCATGCGTGAAGTCAATTGGGGCTGGTTAATCCGCTACATGCACTCGACCGGTGCTTCGGCGTTCTTTATCGTAATCTATCTGCATATGTTTAGGGGCTTACTATACGGTTCTTTCAAACAGCCTCGCGAACTGATCTGGATTTTCGGCATGCTTCTGTTTGTCGCTTTGATGGCCGAAGCGTTCATGGGCTACTTGCTTCCTTGGGGACAAATGTCTTATTGGGGAGCCCAGGTCATCATTTCGCTATTCAGCGCGATCCCTGTCGTCGGAGAAGAACTGTCATTGTGGATCCGAGGCGATTATGTCGTATCCGATGCAACACTGAACCGATTTTTTGCCTTTCACGTCATCGCAGTACCTTTGGTTCTGGTATTGCTGGTATTGCTGCATATCATCGCGTTACACGAAGTCGGCTCAAATAACCCGGACGGCATCGACATCAAAAAACACAAGGATGCCAACGGCATACCCCTGGACGGCATTCCATTCCACCCTTACTACACTGTCAAAGACTTGGTCGGCTTCGCAGTCTTCATGTTCTTTTTTGCAGTCGTTATTTTTTATATGCCGGAACTGGGAGGATTCTTCCTCGAACACGCTAATTTCATACCTGCCGACCCATTGAAAACGCCGGAACATATCGCTCCGGTTTGGTATTTCACGCCTTTCTACGCGATCCTTCGCGCGGTTCCGGATAAATTCGCCGGCGTCATTGCGATGGGCGGTTCCATTGTCGTGCTGTTCCTGCTGCCATGGCTTGATCGCAGCAATGTACGCTCTATCCGTTATCGCGGCGGCATCTATAAGAAGGCGTTGTTGCTTTTCGTAATCAGCTTTATCGGCTTAGGCTATCTGGGCACTCAGCCCGCAACGCCCGGCGCTACCGCAGTCGCACGCGTTTTAACAGCCATTTATTTCGGCTTTTTCCTACTGATGCCGATTTACACTCGCTGGGAAAAAACCAAGCCTGTACCGGAACGTCTAACCGAACAACCTAGCCTCGAGGATCGAATACCGAATTTCGTTGAAACTTTCAATGAAGTCACGGTGAAAACCGAGGGAAAATCCGGCCTGTTCAGCAGAAAACTCAATTACCAAGGGTTATCCGCCGTTAGCATCCGTTTTTTAAAAAGAATTAAAGGCAGCTTGGATTAATTATGAAAAGACTACTCAATACCTTGATACTGTTGTCAATGTCTTTCGGCGTTTTCGCCGGAGGTGGTGTCGAACTTCAGAGCGCCGATTTCGACCTCAGCGATAAAAGCTCCTTGCAGCGCGGCGCGAAACATTTTGTGACCTATTGTTTAGGGTGCCATTCTGCAAAACATATCCGATACCTTAGGATAGCTCTCGACTTCGATATTGAAAAAGATAAAGTGCTCAAGGATATCGCCCCCGAAGGCGCCAACATCTATGACAAAATGAATTCGGCGATGAACGCTCATGACGCCGAAAAATGGTTCGGCATCATGCCCCCCGACCTATCTCTAATTTCTCGTTCCCGTGGCGCGGATTGGCTTTACAGTTATTTGAAAGGCTTTTATTCCGACTCATCCAAGCCTCTCGGCGTCAATAATGTTGTTTTCCCGGATGTTGGCATGCCGAACGTTTTATGGCAATTACAAGGCGAACAAAAACCGGTGTTCAAAAAAGACGGCGACCAACAAGTCATCGACAAACTGGTCACCGAAATTCCCGGACAACTTCCGGAAAAAGATTTTGACCGCATGATTAACGACCTAGTCAATTTCCTTGTTTATGTCGGAGAACCCGGACAACTCGAACGTAAAAGCATGGGCAAATATGTTTTGTTTTTCATTTTCATGATTTTCATACTTGCCTATCTATTGAAACGCGAGTATTGGAAAGACATTCATTAAAATCCTATTGGTAAAACAGGGACGTTTTACCCGTATCACCTACTGTCAAACGGATCAGCAATTCCCAATTTGAGATTAAAAAAGGGCACGGGGTGTGGTTGGCAAGGATGTCGGAAGCGGGCGTTCCTCGACAGGCATACTCCTCTCCCTGAGCACGGCGAAATTTCTCAAACTGCGAATTGCTGCAAACGGATACAAGCAAATAAAATGTCGAATTTTTCATGATATAATCGCCATTTTAGACACCGTGTATCCTAATGAGGTTATGATTCGTGGCACAACCAACTACTCGTAAATCCGCTATGACTCTTTTTTCATCTCCGACATGCGCGATGAGCCACGGCGCCCGATTGGTTCTTCATGAGAAAGCCATTGCGGCGGATATAGAATATTATGACACCAACCAACCTCCTGAGGACTTATTGGAGTTCAACCCAACCGGCACTTCGCCAACCTTACTGGAACGCGGACTAGTCCTATACGATGCGCGTATCATCATGGAGTATCTGGACGAGCGTTTCCCGCACCCCCCTCTCCATCAAATGGACCCTGTTTCCAGGGCCAATGCCCGAATGATTATCAAACGTATCGACCAAGATTGGTACGAACTCATGAATGAAATCATTCATTCCGGCGAAAAAAAATCGGCTCGCGCCAAAAAACTACTCAAGGAAAGCCTGCTTTCCGCGGCTCCGGTATTCGAAGCTCGTCCTTTCTTCATGAGTGACGAATTTTCATTAATCGATTGCGTTATGGCCCCGCTTTTATGGCGCCTACCTATTCTCGGCATAGAAACCGCAACGACCGGCGAAGGATTAAAAAACTACGCCAATCGTTTGTTCCGCAGGCCGGCTTTTGCCGCCAGCTTGAGCAGTGCCGAAAAAGAAATGAACGAAATCCCCAAATGACATCCTTAAAACCCTACTTAATCCGCTCGATCTATGAATGGATCTTGGACAACGAGCTGACGCCGCACTTATTAGTCGACGCAGAATACGAAGGCACGGTTTTGCCAGGTAATTTTGTCGAGGACGGTAGAATCGTACTCAACATTAATCCGCCCGCGATACAAGGGCTTACCCTGGGCAATGAAGACATAGAGTTCAATGCCCGTTTCAGTGGCAAACCCTTGCACATTCTCGTACCGATGCAAGCGGTTATGGCGATTTACGCCAAGGAAAACGGCAAAGGAATGATTTTCGACCGCGATGAAGACTCGGGTAACGATGAGCCGCCACCGGAAAAAAAACCGACTCGGCCGCAATTACGCGTCGTTAAATAGTAAAAAAGCCTTCGACAATCGAAGCTTAACGGTAGTTATACTTCGCGCGGTCACGTTTGCGGATTTTATGGCAATGCTGTTTTGTTCGGTAGCAAGGCGCGAAAAAAGGCGCATAGCAAGCTATGTAACTGTTTTCGCAACGCAGCTACCGGACAAAAGAGCGCGTCAGAAAGCCGCAAATGTGACCATGCGAAGTATTATAGCTCAAGTATTCGAAATAGACGGTAAGCAACAACCATGAAGAACGTGAATATTCAGCTTATTGACTCTTATAGCTTTTTCTTAATTATCTTCATGCACTTTATGGTGAGCATTGCACGCTAAGACAGACTCTCACAGTCTTTTCCGCCTTGTAAACAGGCGGAAGACTTAGCCGCTTCTCCAAACTCGCGTTGTTATTTTTTATCCGGGGAATACAGCGTCGAAACTTTTCCTGAAGACTTTCCGGAGTCCTGCTGCGCAATGATCTTAGCCATCCCCCGTTTTTTCACTTGATCGATTCTGATAATTTCGTGCATCGGAATGAATGAGCGATTGACACCCTCGAATTCCACTCTGAGCTTCTCCTCTGCAGGATCAATCACAATCGCGCTTTTTTCGCCAAACACAAAGCCCTCGACCACAATAAAACCGTAAAGATCTCCTTGGTATACATTTTTAGCATATATCTCGTAAACTTGATCCTGATTGACAAACACGACTTTATAAATGAGTTTTTCCGACATTGAATATACTTGCCTACATTAAAATAAACGTTTATGGTTTACCATTCTAACGCGAAACCGTAGATTTAAGATATTGCTGGCGCCCCGGAAAAAGCCGGTTATTATTGGATGGCGACATAGATCCGTTTCGCTCAACTTTTACCGGAGATGAAAACAAACAATAACGTTAGCGAATACCGGAAGCATATAAAAACCAAATCGCTTATGACCTTCATTGTAAAAACCGACGTTTGAAGCTCACACCCTTGCGAAAACCCATGACACAAAGCAGGTAATCCTATGGCTTATACAATATATTTATCCGGCGAAACGCATACCGATTGGCGCGACCAAATCATTCAGGGTATCGAAAACAACAATCTGGACATCGAGGTGCTCGGGCCGATTACCGACCTCAACATTAGTGAAAATATCGGCGCTGAAATCCTGGGCCCGGAAGAAAACAATTTCTGGCGCGATCACAAAAGCGCCAAGATCAACGCACTGCGCAACAATCATTATCTCGGTCAAGCCGACCTGGTCGTCGTCCGTTTCGGCGAAAAATACAAACAATGGGAAGCGGCATTCGATGCGGGGCTTGCGATAGGCATGGGCATTCCTATCGTCGTGATGCATGATCCCGAACTCACCCACGCCCTGAAAGAAATCGACGCGACCGCCCTTGCCGTTACGCAAGATTCCCTGCAAGTCATCGAGATTCTTAAATACATCTTACAGCAACCATAAGAGCCGTTGGATCGCGTTACTTTACCAGCAATTCCCAATTTGGGGATAAAAAAGGGTATAGGGTGTGCTTGGCGAGGATGTCGGCAGCAGGGAGCTGCCGCCAAGCCCCCATGGATGGGTTTACGGCGTTCCTCGACAGGCATACCCCACACCCTAAGATCGGCGAAACTGCTCAAACTGGAAATTGCTGTTACTTTACGCAATCCAACACAAATTCCGTATCGTATTTACTTCTACCGGATCGAAAAAGAATCTGATTTTTCAATATGAAAGGAGTGAGATCATACAATCACATGCGGCAAATAACGAGATAAATCCTGAGTGACGATAGCCTTATCTTCACGTATCGAAATACCTGCCGGCTGATCGTCGACCAGCCAAGAACCGATTAGGGTATGATTATCGCCGAATTTGGGTAAGGGATAATAAGCCTGGAAGATAAAGCCTTCTTTGCCGTAGGGCCCGTCTGTGTCAAAAAGCTTTTTACCGCCCTTATATAACGACACATTGGCGCCTTCCCTGGAAAACAGCGGTTTTTTTATTAACTTCAGCCCTGGACTCCATTCGACTTCGTCTTCGAAAAACGCCGGCAAAAGATTGGGGTGGCCGGGAAACATTTGCCATAACATCGGCAACAGCGCCTTATTGGACAGAATTGCTTTCCACAGTGGCTCCAGCCATTGCGTGCGATTTTTCAACAACAACGGCCCGTAGTCTTCGCTAAGCATGAACTCCCAGGGATAAAGTTTGAATATGAGCTCGATGACTCTATCCTCCAGGTCGGTAAATGTGCCGTTTCCGCCTTGACCGATATCCTCGACATAAACGAAACGGTTAGGAATACCCGCTTCTGTGGCGCAATCTTGAAGGTATTGCACTGTTCCCCGATCCTCCTCGCTGTCTTTACAACAACTAAAATAAAAGTCGGCGCTGTCGGTCGATGCATGAATAGACTTTAAACGCTGCACCAGTTTTTCCTGTAAAGAATTAAATTGATCGCATTCTCGAGTCAGCTCTCCGTTTCGGACATTGTCTTCAAGCCATAACCATTGCCAAAAACCCGATTCATAAAGACTGGTGGGCGTGTCGGCGTTATTTTCGTAAAGTTTAGCGGGATTGCGGCCGTCATAGGCAAGATCCAGCCGTGAATATAGACTCGGTTGACGATTTTTCCAGGAGGTTCGAAGCAAATCCCTGAATATGTCCGGTATACCAAACTTTCCCAGTAATCTTTCATCATCGACAACTCGATCAACGACTTCGAGACACATCTGATGAAGCTCCTCGCTGGGTTCTTCGATATCTTTTTCAATTTGTTGCAACGTAAAACGATAGTAGGCCGTTTCGTCCCAATAAGGCTTGCCATACAGCGTATGAAAGTGGAAGCCGTACTCGTGAGCCAAATTTCGCCAACCCGCTCTTTCCCGAATGGGCATTCGAAACATACCGCTAGCCGCCCCAACCGCCGCTTCTTGAACTTGACCGGGTCGAACTCGAACCACTCCAGGACGATTTAGCCGCAACCGTCGAGCCGAAGCCGCCACGAGAAATGGTTCTGGTGACCGGAGGTTTGGATTGAAAGGCATCGCTACCGACGGTTACGTTAGTGCTGCGATTGCTGCCGTAACTTCGACCATCGGCAGTTACCCAATTATTATAAAAAGGAGAGCTGCGGCGATAAGAGGTAAAAACCGGTTGATATTGATAGCGTTGATATGAGTCCAGCGCCCTGGCAAACATAAATCCCGCCATTGCCGGCATAAACCAGTTTTGTCCGGATGCATGCGGATAAGTCGTGCAGCGATTGATTCCGAATTCAGACTCGCAGTCTTGCCGCGAGGCATACTTAGGCGCTGTTTTAGCGGCATCCTCCTGCGCTTTGCGATAGGCGGCTTCGCAGTCTGCGGCTTGTTCGGGATTTTCGCTCTTACAAACTTCCAGGCTGGTATAAACACGCGCTTCGCGTTCATCGTCCGAGCAAGCACTTAACATGGCGCCTGCTACCGCCAATGCAACCGGCTTAAACCAAAAACGCGGGCCGTTTTTTTTCATTCGGTCCAGATTGATGCTTTTTGTGCGCTTCATAGGGTCGCTCCTCAGTAAGTCATGCAAGCCGCATTCAAAATACCGACCGCAATCGAAAAACCGCCTAGAACCACGCCCGCCGATACCTCATTATCATTGATGCTTTGCACGATTTTGGGCATGAAAATAAAGCGAATGATGGCAAAAGCAAGTAACTGAGCGATTAATGCGAAAACGGACCACAACCAAAAATCCAGCAACGAAACGGAATTCGAAGCAGCCCCTGCAATTGCGATCGCGAAGCCGATGACGGCGCCAATGAAGCCAATCGCGGCCGCTACGTTTTTATCCTCCTTGACTAATTTCCATTCATCATGAGGCGTGATTAAGGCATACAGAAATTTAAAAATCAGCAGCAGGGCCAATGAAGAGAAAAAATACATTGCGAAATTGCTAAGGCCCATCAAAGAATTCATCAAAGCGTCCACGGTTGACTCCTAGTGTTGTTTTAAAGAAGGGTTGAAATCGGCACAGGGCGGCAATACAACAGTAACGCTCATGAAGGCTGCGGCCATCGCCCCGGCAAATGAAAGTGCGAGTATGGAGGGTGCGGTCACTCGACCAACAGGACGCCCCGGCGCCGAATCTTGATTTGCGATGGGATATAACAGCAATTGAATCAACCGATAATTGTGATATCGGCCGATTGCAAATTGATTCCCGTCGCGATAACCAAACAGCGGTCGGCGCGCCCGTTTATTATTTTTTCTTCCCCTAAAACCAATGCGAATTCATCCATCGTATCATCGACCGGTCTTTCGTAGAGCATCGCAAATTGATCGGTTTCGCTCGTATCGTCGGTTTCCGTATAAGTCGTTTCAGTCATGGCCACCGGCGGCGAGGAACTACCTACACCTTCCCAAACCCTAAGAAACCGGTGACCTTCAAGGGTATATTCCGGACGACTGATATCGGTGTTGATTAAGCGATCCCAATCGGCTTGGCTGCCAACTGCTTTGGTATCGTAAAAATACCAAAGCTTGACATCCTCGATATGATTTTCCGTCAAGCCGCCATTTAAAAGCACTTGCACAAAGCTGTCGTCGTCGGTGTAAAAACGCAGCAGCGTACTGCTGTTATCCAACTTAACTTCGCCGACCGCCTGAATAAACTGGGTTTGGGCGGCTCCTTCAAAAATAAGCAAGGGCTCGATCAGCTTGAGCCGTAGCGCGTCCAACTCAAATGCTCCGCCTAGCCGCAAACCGATAATTTCAGGACTCCGGATTGTTTCTTGAGCATCGTTTTTTTTGAACCATTTGCTAAACACACAGTTTCTCCCAATCCAGGCCGTCGATGCGTTCATCGGCAATGTAATAGATCATCGTGCCCGGATGAATCATATGCGTCAAAGGCGGATTCAGCATGACGCTGCCATTGGTGTCGCCGACTGCGATCAGAATCGCATCGTGTTTTTGTTTAAGCGGAAAAAATAAATCGCCTAATAAAGCACTTTTCGATTGAGGCGGATATTTGATCGAATATTGAGTCATGCCATCCTGAACATTCAACAAATCCTGATGCAGAGCACTGGAACCAGGGTGCATGGCGGATTTGGCCAGCATCTCAACATCCACCGAAGGCGTGCACTCGATATTCGGGCAATGCGTTTTCAGCAATTGGCTCAGCTTTTCATCATTGAAATAAGCGATCATGTGCGCGTCTTTATTACGGCTCGCACAATACAGAGCCGTGGTCATCGTAACATCGTCTTCCGGCGTATCGATAATGATCGTCGAAGCCTTCTCAAGACATGCTCGATCCATTTGCTGGTCATCGTTATAGCTATCGACCTTGACGAAGTCGATTTGGTCCGGCATCGGATTGTCGATCTCGGCTTTCGCGCACAGCACAATCTTGTGCGTTTCTAAAGCGCCGAATTGTTCACGGAACAGCAGACGGATGAGGTGTAAGGTCCGCATTTCGCCCCAGCCGATCACCAAAATGTGATTGGTGCAGTTTAACTGTTTCAAACCTTTTACTCCTTTTTTCCAATGGTAGGCCGCAAAAACAGCGATCCGACCGAGGAACATCGCAAACAGACTCAAGCCGAACGGAATCACGAATAACGCGGCCGTCATTTTGCCGCCAGGTGTTTGAGGTGATAAATCGCCGTAACCGACGGTCGATGCGGTGACTATCAACCAATACGGAAAGTCCGGCAAAGACAGTAAATCCGTTTCGCCGGACAGAAAAAGCAAAGCATACCCGATACTCACATAGAGGATCAAAGCCAGGGCTGCGCCTTGCCAACTCAGTAATATGCAATGCTGGATAAAAAATCGTTTAAGTTTATAAAGGACAATCATCGAACAAGCCCATTAAACTCAACGGCCGCCGAGTATGCGCTCCAGCTCGCTATCGGCATTTGCGTTGGAACCGGTGATGCCTGCCGCTTTCAATTTGGCCTCAAGGGCGTCGCCGCTTTCCTCGCCAAGCAATTCTTCGGCGGCTTCCAGTTCGGCAGAGCGCTGGTTTTGCCGATCCTGAATACGCTTTAAGGATTCCGCCGCCGTCTTCATTTTGCTATTCGCACCCAAATGCCGAGAAGAAACCGAGACTTGGGCTTTTTGTACCGACTCGGTGGCTTTGACCATGTCGACTTGTTGTTCCATCCGGCGTAAATTCGCTTTCGCCTCGGCAATTTTATGACGCAGCGTTTGCTCCGACTGATTAAATTGATTGACGTATTGCTGCTCAGCATCCATTTGCCCGCGTAATTCCACGACTTTTTGCGCACATTCCAGCGCCAGTTGCCGATCGCTATCGGCGGCTCTGCGGGCGTGGCTCTCATAATCGACAATCGAGGTTTGTAAACCGGACACCTTTTGTTCTGCCAGCTTTCTTTTCGCCATGATTTGAGTCAAAGCATGGTCGGATTTGCGCAACTCTTCTTTCGCTTCGCGTATTTCTTGATCCAATATACGCAAAGCCTGGCTATCTGCGACGGCCTCCGCGGCTTCGTTTGCGCCGCCTTTAATCGCAGTGACTAATTTATTCCAAACACTCATAGCTTAAACTCCATTAATCAAATGATTTTGGTAGGCATCCAGAAATGCACCCACATTCTGGAACAGTGTATCGACTTCTATGATGATGCTTTCTTTTTTTGACTGGCTCGACACAGCTCCGAAAGCCATATAATAATCTTCATCATCGATATGGGTAATAGCAATGGCCGTTAACGGAAAAACTTGATGGGTTCTCAATATATCTTCATTGAGCAAGTTGCAGTCTTTAATCTCTTTTTTTGCGAATAATACCGACTCGACCAGGATTTGTTCGCCGCTAACCGCTAGATAAGCATCTAGACCGTCGACATTAGTGATACGCAAACAAGATTCTTCCCTAGCAACTTGATAATCGTCGCTTTCATTCAATAGACTTTCTAATTCGATAAGATTCCAACTCATAGTTTCTCCTGTAGCATGACATCGGCAAAAGTGCCTGCCAAAATTCTAGATGAAGGATTACGATAGCACAAACCCGTTTTTAACCTATAAAAGGTAGAACAAAATCATCAGTTTTTTGTGAAATACGATCGGATCGAATTTCGATGATTGAGGAAGCCCTCGACAGGCGCTCCACCCCGACAAAACCGAACGATTCTTAACCATCACGACCGTTTATCAATCACTTCGTCTCTCAACACATCAAAATCATTGAATGCACTATTTAAGCTAAGCTTTAAATTGATGATCGTAGCCAGCGTAGTGCTAGTGAAAATGCAGATCATGATCGCAATTTGATATTTTACAGCCAACCACGGTTCGCTGCCGCCGAGAATTTGTCCGGTCATCATGCCGGGGAGCGATACTAACCCCATCGTCGCCATACCGGCAATCGTCGGATTAATCGCGGCCTTTATCGCTTCCTGAAAATACGAATGCACGGCTTCCTGTCGCGTGGCGCCCAACATCAGAAAGGTCGCGTACTCGTTCTCGTTCTTGCGTAATGCCGAATAAAATCGTTCTAATGCGATCACATTGCCTTGCATGCAGTTGCCAAGAATCATGCCTGCCAACGGAACGATATACCTCGCATCGTAAAAAAGCACCGGCTGTATCACCAAAATCACCATGAAGGCAGTAGAGAACAGAATACTGAGAGCAATGGCAATAAAAGTGGCTAACGCAAAATAACGCACTTTAAGTCCTGCTCGCCGTAAAATACTGAAATCGGCGACCAATAGCATCATCAGTATCCATAATCCATTGAACCAAGGATTATTGAGATCGAACAGCCATTTCAAATAAAACCCGACCAACGCCAACTGCACACTCATTCGTAAAACGCTAAGGCCGATATCCCGACTCAGTAGCAGTCCCAGCATTCGAAGCAACAACCAGGGAAGCAAACAGAGCGCGTAAAGCAGTACCATCCTCGGCATTTCGATATCAAGTGTTGCCATGACGCCTTTCCCGAATCAACCGGCCTGCTTCCAATTCAAAAATACGATCGCAACGCGCCAGCCAGTCCGCGTCATGCGCGACCGAAAGCACCGTTAATTGAGGGGAGGAAAATACATCGAATACGGCTTGTCTGCTTTCCGTATCCAATGCACTGGTAACCTCATCCAACAAATACAAGCTCTTTCCTAACAGAAGCCCTCGTGCCAATGCAATCCGTTGTTTTTCACCTCCGGAAATCCGGTTACATTTCCGCTTTAAAATATCGGTCGTCAGATGCAACCGAGTCAATACTTCAACCAGTCGAGCATCCGTAGGCCGCTGATTTCTATGAGTTTTAAACTGAAACGGCATTAATAACGCATCACGCACGGTCTCGGCGCCAAGTACCGGCTCTTGACCGATATAAGCTGACGCACTTCGAATCGTATGGACCGATGCTGGAGTCAATTGCATTTGCTGAAAATAGATGCTGCCGGCGGCGACGGCATGAAGCCCGATAAAGGCTCTCAACACGCTACTCTTACCGGACCCCGATTTACCGCATAAAACACCTTTTTCGCCGGGGAATAGGGCAAAACTAATATTGGATAGGATGGTTTTTTCACGAACCGATACCGATACCTGATCGAATCGAATAATTGGATTCATTGAGTTAATGGTTTAAAAGAACATACGCCCGAACTCACTACTTGCCCTATTCACTATTCACTATTCACTATTCACTATTCACTGTTGACTATTTTCTACTCAATACTCAGTCAACCAATAAAACTGGCACGGCTGAATGACCAGTTGTTGGTCGAATTCAGTCGGCCGCTTGCCGGTGTATAAATCGCTGATTTGTCCGTAAATGCCAAACCCCGCCGCATTGAATTTATCCATCTTGATACGCTGTGGTTGTTCGCTGAAATTACAAATCACCAGCACTTGCTCCGAAGGCCGATTATGATCGTAACGGATAAATGAAAAAATATGCGGGTTTTCGCACTCGATCAACTGCCGATTATTGAAGTCGGCAAAAGCCGTGGTTTCCTTGCGAATCGCGATCATTTTTTTTAATGCGCTAAATACCGCATACTCGACCGTACCTTGTTTTTTACGTTGCTCGGCTCGTTCCCAGTCGATCTTAGGCCGGTGAATCCAGCGGCTGTCATTGGCCTTATCGGGTTGCTCGAGATAGCTGTGATCATTGAATGTCGCGATCTCATCTCCGTAATACAGCAACGGAAGGCCGCCGAATGAAAATATCACGCTATGCATCAATATGATCTTATTCAGCGCGATATCGATTGCATGTTCGTCATCGGACTTAATCGCCGTTTCAAGGCCTGCCAGTGAAGCCAACGAACCGGCAATCCGCGCATCGCCGGTTTTGTCGTTGCGCATGAACGGTACGCCGCTCGCGATCGAATCCTCATACACCCCGGTATAAAAATCGACTAGAAAACGCCGATGCGCGATGGGTTCGTAACCCACATGCCGCACATCGTTATCATCGAAACCTAGGCCGATATCGTCATGGCAACGTACATAATTCAACCATGTTGCCCGCTCCAACTTATCGGGCAGGCTTTTCAGACCTTGATACAGCAATTTACTGTTACGCGTCGCCAAAGCATCCCACAGCAAGGCCATCAACGTCGCGTTATAGGCGATTTCACATTCTTTCGCGATAATCGCGTCCTCGCCGAAGTATTTAGTAATCTCGACCGGCGCGACTATTGCTTCGGCAATGAATAAGGATCCCGGCGCAGTGACCTGGCAACAGTCTTTCATCAACTGCAACAACAGATGCGCTTCGCGTTCGTTTTGACAGGTCGTACCCATCTTCTTCCATAAAAAAGCAACCGCATCGAGCCGAATGATGTCAGCGCCTTGATTGATCCAAAAGAGAATCACGTCGAGCATTTCGATAAATACCGAAGGGTTGCTGTAATTGAGATCCCATTGATAATCGTTGAAGACCGTCATCACCCATTTCTGCAGGGTTTCGTCCCAAGTAAAATTGCCCGGTGCGGTTTCCGGAAAAATTTCGGGCATACTTTGTTCGAACATATCGGGAATTTCACGGTTATCGAAGGTGTGATAATAATCCTGATATTTTTGCTCTCCGGCCTTCGCCCGCCGCGCCCATTCATGCTCGTCCGAGGTATGATTCAAAACCACGTCCAAGGTCAACAGAATTTCGCGCTTTCTGAATTCGCTCGAAACCCGCTGTAAATCCTCTAATTTACCGACACGGCTATCGATCTGCCGGAAATTACTGACCGCATAACCGCCGTCGCTACGACCGGTAGGACATTCAAGAATCGGCATGATATGCACCAGATTAATGCCAAGCTCTTGAAAATAAGAGGTATTATCCGCCACACCAGCTAAGTCGTCGGCAAATCCGGCGCTGTACAAAGCCATACCAACCCATTTTTGATTCAAAAACCAGTTATGATCGTTTTCCCGCGCGATATCGAGTTTTTCCAACTCTTCCGGCCGCTGAATATATTGCCGGGCCAAGGTTTCGACCAACTTGAGCATTTGCTCCTTGAAATCGTCGCGGCGGCCGTATAGATGATGAAACAGATTATGAATCGCATAAAAATTCGCGCCGAGACGCGTGTAAAAATGCCGTAAATCCTGTCTGCGAATTTCCGGTTTGAGATCATCCAAAATTTCATTTAATAAGGAATGCGAAATCTGTTCGTACATGGTTCTTGAATGATGTGAGTTAGAAATATCGAGCGAGCATCGCTTTACGTCCGCGAGTCACCCTAGGAAAGGCACGTAGTAATAAGTACCTGTGTGAACCAAATCAAGGAAAGGTATAACCTAAATCCGGCATTTAAAACCACAAATTTTACAAAGATTTTCGAAGTCATATCGAAAAATGCTCGGTTATGCTTCTAACCGAGCATTTAGTTCTTATCGAATTAAGCCTTTGATTTTTCTTCGTGCTCTTCGTAGCTTATTGCTTTTTTAAGTTTAATCCAAACCCCAAGCCTCAATGAAGGGCTGATAAAAAGCATGATCCCCGACCGTCGCGCCCCGTTGACTGACCAAGGCCGAGGCAAACGCTTGCGCTCGCTCCATCGTGATTTGCAGCGGCCAATCGAGATTGAGCCCGAGTAGCATCACCGAAGCGAACGCATCGCCGGCACCGACCGTATCGATGACTTGGGCGATTTCGCCCGGCGTAACCCGGCACGACTCACCGTGACGATCAGTCGCAAACGCACCTTGCTTGCCGCTCGTGACAATCAACCCTTGTAATCGGTAAAGCTCGACAAAGCGCCGCATATCGGCCTTAAGATCGCCCGAAACCGGATAAAGCGCAGCCAACTCATGATGATTCAGCTTGACCCAATCGGCTTGACCTAGCCATTCAAGCACCTGGTCTTTTTGCCACCAAGGTTCGCGCAAATTGACATCCATGAATATTCGCCCCTTGTGTGCGTCTGTTAGAACACCCAAAGCCGACCTCGAGACCGGCTGACGCAAGGCCAGCGTGCCGTGATAAAGCAAACCGAAACGCTCCGTATCTTGAAGCTCGCCCGCATCTATATAATCGTAGGCTTGTTCCGGCACAATCGTATAGGCGGGCTCGCCCTGCTCGATGACGATATCGACGACACCGGTCGAATGCCGGCTATCCCTTTGCAAACCCGACATATCCATACCCCACTTATGCATCGCGGCAATGACCGATTCTCCGGTCGCATCCTGACCGACCCGGCTGATAAAATGCGGTTCTTGCCGGAAGGCCTGCAAATGCCAAGCAACATTGAACGGCGCGCCGCCGAGTACCTGGCTGCCATCGGGAAAATGATCGAACAAAACCTCGCCGAAAATAGTGATCGGATTTTTATTCATCGCCAATTATCCAGTGTTTGATTTCGGGTAAATAATGCACAAGGCCTTCTAAAATACCGGCACTGTAATTGCCGTTCATTCCGAGAAAACCTCCTTCAGCCAAATACAAGGATTGCTCGGTCGATTGCTCCCGAGCCAATTGCAGCGCCTGCTTGCGTACCTCGTCGGTCGCATTGGCGACCAACACCGAGTTAATCGGGCTGGTCAACACCGGTAGATCGTTACCGCTATCGCCGGCAAAAACCGTGTTATCCAAACAAAAGCCAAGCTGCTTCATTAAAAACTCGACTGCATGAAACTTAGTCGCGCAAGCCGGTAAAACATCCAGCAGCCCAGTATGCGTGGTTTCGTCGACACTGTAAATGAGCTCTGCTCGAATCGAGTTCGACGCCAAGCGTTTTCTCATTTCAGTCAACAAAGGCTTCGGATCGATTGCTGCCGATACATAATAACTGAGCTTGAAACGGTTTTGCTTCGCGCCTTCCTGTAGCGTTAATTCGGACAATTCGCTGAACAAACGATGCATCTCGGCATGTTCGCGTCCGGCCCAATCCGGTTCGATTTCATGACTCCATTGCGGCCACTCATGCCATTCATGATCGACGACTTGATAAATCGTCGTGCCTACATCGCCGATCACGTAATCCGGCAACGGCAAATCGTATTCGGCTATCGCTTGCTGCACCAAGGCTTGATGCCTGCCGCTCACATATGCCAGCGTACAGCCGGGATGCCGCGCCAAGGCCTTAAAATAAACCCTCGCCATCGCCGATTCCGACACATTGCCGTTCGGCAATAAGGTTCGATCGAGGTCGGTACAAAGCAAAAGCCGGTCGGTCATAATTCTGCTCTCAGTCGTTTAAAAATCATAATGTTCTATCGCCTCAATGATACCGAGCGCAAAAGGTTGTGCCGCAAAATAAATCCGCTCAGGCTCGCGTAAACCCGATAATTCCTCGCGATGCCGATTAGCGACGACAACCGCCAAGGTATTACCCTGCATCATGTCTTCATCGGCGCCGGAACCGCCGGCAACAAGAATACGCTCCAACGGCAGATTCCACTGCTGGGCAAAATAACGTAAAGCCAAACCTTTCGATGCACGCACCGGAACGATGTCGAAAAATTGCCCGAAGGATAAATACACATTGACCGCCTGCTCCTCCTGACGCAACAAGGTCTGAATTTCCTCTACCGTCGGCGCCTGCTCGGCATCGTAATGATAGGAAATCTTGAATCGGCTTTGCTCGCTTTTGGGCTGTAAAGTTAAACCGGGCAATTCCCCGATAATGCGCCGTATCGCTTTGCTATTCCAGTGATAATCGATATGCCTTGCCCAAGCGCTGTCCGGCGTCATTTGCGGCGAATAGACAATTTCGGTCCCCAAACTGGTGATTAAAACATCCGGCACCGGCAGACCGTTTCTCTTTAAGATAGTCATTGCCGAGTCGAGCCTTCGGCCGGTCGCGACACCGAAAAAAACTTTTTTTCTATTTTCGGCCAAATAAGCGGCAAACGCTTTCAAGCCTTCAGGACTGCCCAATAAACTTTGATCGATATCGGAAAAAACAGCACGGTCGCGATAACTCAAATCGCCGCGCACGCGCGGTATTTTCGGAAACTCCGGATGATGCTCCAATAATGGCTGTATCGTTTCAAGATATTTTAGCGCATGTGCATCCCAGGAATAATGCTTGCGGACATTTTTAAGGCCTTTTTCGGAAAACTTTTCCCATTTTTTCGGGCTGCTTAAAATATCCAGTAGTGCTTTCGCTATCTCGCCGCTATCCAGCGGATCGACTAGAATACCGTTATGGCAAGCGCCGATAATATCGACCGGGCCGCCGTTTTCGGTCGCAACCAGCGGCAATCCGCATGCGGCTGCCTCCAGTAAAGTTAAGCCGAACGGCTCGGTCAATGCCGGATTGACGAACACGCCTTTCGATTGCGCGGCCAAGCGGTAGATATCCGGAACATCCTCCTGTTTGTGGTGCTTAGGGATCGCAATATGGCCGTATAAATCATAGTAATCGGTCAATAATAGAATTTCGGTTAGCACCGCTTGCGCGCCTTCATCCATTTCCCGAATATCGTCTCGATTGCCGGCTACGATGACTAAATTCGCCAATTCCTGCAATTCGGGAGACTCGCCATAAGCCTGAACCAGCGAGACTATGTTTTTGCGTTCGTCAGGGCGCGACAAGGCGAGAATCATCGGCTTCTTGGGATGATTCAGAAAAGGCTCCAGCGATTTGACGAAGGCTATTTTTGCCTTGTTTTCAGGAGGGTGAAACTGCTCCAGGTCGGTTCCCGGCGGGATCACGACCATACGCTCCGGCTGATAATAGTCATAGAGCTCGTATTGCTCGGCAATTTCGTTGCGGGTACTGGTCACGACCAATTCGGCATTGGCAAGCACATCCTCTTCGGCACTGATTCTTTTGGAAATATGATAACGCTGTTCGATCAAATCATTCGACAAGCCCATTGCAAGCAAACGACCGAGCTTGTCTCTGCCCAGTGAATGTCCGGTATGCACCAATGGAATACCGGTCAAAAGCGACAACCGCACGCCAACATAGCCGGCGTCGGCATAATGGCTATGAATCACGTCCGGCATGCGCGTCTGTTGCCGTAACCACTCCAACAAATTGTCGGCGAAAATATCGAGATAATCCCAAAGTTCCTCTTTCTTGATATAGCCTTCGGGGCCGGCCGGAATCCGGACGATTTGTGCACTTTTATCCAGCGGCTCGAGCGCTTCGCGATAATCTGCACTAACCTCGGGATCGTCAACCAATCGCGTTGCTAAATTAACCCGACCTACCGAAGGTTGACACGCTAAAGCCCTCGCTAAATCCACGACATACTTGGTCTGACCTCCGGTATCGGCATCGCGTCCCAGTTCTAAATCTCGTCCGCGTATCAGGCCGTGAACACTAATCAAAAGAATATAATGCGAAACCTTCTTGCTCGTCATGATCGAACTCAACTCAGCTGGAGATAAATTGTATTCTCTCATTCGCGAACAACTATCTCAAGTGACACTAACTTGCAGAGTCTATCGAGTGACTTTCTCCCGAATTATTACCCCTGAATACAGCCGGGATTCTTGCCGTCAATCACTTGCTAACCGGACATAAACCTATGAATGTACTAGGTTAATATTTATTTACCCTACTCATAGAAAGGCTTTTCTGTGTTACAATCCTCGACTCTTTAAAACAAACTTAAAAGGTTTTACTATGAAATTCGCTAAACTTTCAACTTTCACGCTCCTATTTTTTGCTTTTTCCGTGAATGCCGATGTTCAGTTGACCCAAGCCGACTTACTCGGCACCTGGCAAATCGATAAGGAATCGGTCGACCGCGAAGGCACCAAATCTAGAAGCTTAAATACTACCTGGACGTTCAGGGAAGACGGTACTATGGAAGGAAAATCTCAAGAATCGGACGTTCACGCCCGGATCGATACACTACGCGCAGTATTGAACTACTCGGTCGAAGACGGCAAATTGGTTAAACAAGCCGCGCCGGGCCGCTCTAGAATGGAAACTTGCACCGCAATTGAAAAAGAAAACGACAAAATGATTCTTAAATGCCGATCGAATTATTTTTTCATGACCAAAAAATAACACGCAGGCAATCAAGTTACTTTGTATACCTATCTCATCAAATTTCGGTATAGCGTATGGGGCTTCGGGGTGTTCAGTCGATTTTCGCTCCTGCAAAATCGACATTCACCCAGCTCCGAAATTAGACTGGTAAAGGGTATACATACGCGCTACGCGCAATGATTTACTTTGTTAAATTTAAAACGATATCTGTTAAGAAAGTCATGCTGAACACTTTTCAAAAGAAAACATACCATCCCATTCCTGGTCCAGCCGAATCAGTGCATCTTTAAGCGAACAGGGCTTTATCAAATGATCGGGAGTCTCTTCGATCAAGCCCGCTTCGCTCAATTTGCGTATGCCATCACTCATCTCGAAATCGACCTGGACGCCATAGAGCTTCTGTAAATGATCTTCGATCAACCTATCCAACTGATCCGCCGAACAGCCCTGATGCTGTTTGTGCAATAATAATCCATAAGCGAGTATCGCTTCTTTGCATTCCTCTTCCTCTGCCATTTCGATCAGATTGGACAAAACACCCAAATTGTTGTCGAGATTATGAAAATACAGGCTTTTGGCTAGCGCGGAAAGATAGCGGTTACGGCTTGACAACACTTTTCCGGCTTGCCGCCACATCAACCCCATGAAGCTGGCAACCGCCAACACGATTGCAGCAGGATGCGCGGCTCGCGCCAATTTCGACACGACAGTAAAAATTCCGCCTATGACACCTCCCCCACCGCCGACTCCTATCTTAACCTTATCGAGCCGTCGCATTTCCACGCGGGTATTCGGAAACAACATTTCCAAATCGGCCCGAGGAATGTCTTTGAACAACTTAAGATAGATAACCGAATTATCTCCCTCTTGAGACATTTGCATCTGAAATAGCTGACGCCATTTATCGAGCACAAAAGCTTTGGGATCAGAGAAAAACGAAGCACTAACCGCTTTTTTCTTAGTTGGTTTCAGTTTCAGAACCAAAAATAATCTGCGATAAATTGGAATTTCGATTGTTTCAGGCGTTAAAAAAAATGTCTGCCAAGAGCGTTTTTGCTCGGTCCGGCTAGCCAATCCCCGATAGTACAAATGTATTTCATCGAAATCGTCGAAATCGATGGATAAATCCAAACCGTAAGGAGAAGTTTCAGATAATGCCTGATTCACTTCTTCTTGACCAATTGGCCTGTAATTGGCCTTGGTGATGATGCCCTTGATCTCCTTGATCAAAGCGCCTTGCATGACTTGCAATGCCTCATTTGAATGCGTTTGCAACAACAATGTCGTGCGATCGGGACTGAACGGTAAATAATTGTGTTTCAGACTTTGCAATTTTGTAAAAAAATGGGCGTGGTAAAGCGCAAGAAAAATTTTACAAAACTGTTTGAACAGTAACTTTTCTTCCTCGGGCAAATCCAACTCGGTCAACAATCCGGAGATTAAATCATTTATATCCACCGGAATGAAATGCTCTAGACTACTCTCTTGATCAAAGCTTATCTCGTTATCTAACATCCTCGCTTCTCCTGTAATAATGCCTGCGAAAGAACACTGCTGCGCAAAAGAGAAAAACGGTTCTTCCACCGAATCTTGACTGGCCCTAAAATCAAGAATTATCTGTTGTCCTACCGATCAATGTTAGCAGATTGTTTAGCGCCCGCTCCCGGTTCAATGACACGACCGGATTTTTGATTATCGATTCGCCGGTTAATAGCGAATTTTCAAGACTAAGGATACGGTAAAAAATAACTTCCCTAAATGGTTCTCACGCTTTGTGCACATCTCTCACAAGTTTATCGTTCCCATGCGTATCGGGATGCATTCCCACGCAGAGCGCAGGAACGATGAATAATCGGGAAGTTATTTGTTACGAAACCCTAAGGAACGTACATTTTATAAGTTATGCCCTTTCCTAATTGGTCTTGTCCGACTCTTTGGGCGGAACCGGGTCGTAGCCGTGACCGCCCCAGGGCTGGCATCGTCCGAGTCGATTTAATGTGAGCCACAAGCCTTTAAATGGTCCATGCCGAGTGATCGCTTCTATTGCATATTCGGAACAGGTAGGCTGATACCGGCACGAAGGAGGAAAAAGCGGAGAAATGACAAGCCGATAAAACCGGACTATTCCAAGCAACAAAGACTGCAACCCTTTAGTCAACATCGTCGAATTCTCCAAAAATCAAAACAAATTGCGCTTAAGCATAACCCAGCGCCAAATATACTTCGCGCGGTCATGTTTGCGGATTTTTCGGTAGCAAGGCGCGAAAATAGGCGCATAGCAAGCTATGTAACTGTTTTCGCAAAGCTTCCGCTCCTGCTCACGCCACTTACCTACATCCATGTAGGTAACGCAGCTACCGAACAAAAGAGCGCGTCAGAAAGCCGCGAATGTGACCGTGCGAAGTATATACCTCTTTCTTACTGAAAAAACGCTCAAGTTTGGAAGGTGAGGGATGTATCTGTCGAAGACCGTGGGTACCAGAAAGTATTAGTCCTATCGGTTATAATCATCGTAGATCAAAATTCGGCGCCGGGGTGATCGGCCCCTCACCTAGCGTTAGATGAGGGGCGACGAAGGTGTCGCTCCCACAAGGGGCCTGCTGATCTGTAGGAGCGATCCCCAGATCGCGATTTCGAGGCCGAGAGTGTTACGTGACAATAAAAGGTATCGAGGTCTCATTGGCTAAGATGGCAAGGCTGTGTGTCTAAGATTTATACATAACGACGAGCTGAGGACCGTGGGAAACAGAAAAGCGAACCCTAGACTAAGTCCCATAGGTCCGGGAAGTTATTTGTCGCGAAATCCTTAGCTCAATTCAAACTTTGGCTGGCTAAATAATCTTCATAATTACCGTTAAAATCGACGATGCCCTGCGGTGTCAATTCAATGATCCGAGTTGCCAGCGAAGAGACGAATTCGCGGTCATGACTGACGAATATCAGCGTTCCGGAATAGTTTTCCAGTGCGGTATTCAGCGACTCGATCGATTCCATGTCCAAGTGATTGGTCGGTTCGTCCATGACCATGATATTGTTTTTTTGCAATATCAATTTGCCGAACAACATCCGGCCTTTTTCACCGCCGGACAACACTTTGACCGATTTGTGAATATCGTCCTGCGAAAACAACAAACGGCCTAATGTGCCGCGAATGGTTTGGTCGTCATCGCCGGGTTGCCGCCATTGCCCCATCCATTCCGTTAGAGTAATGTCCTCGGCGAAATCGCCGGCATGGTCTTGAGCGTAATAGCCGACGCTGGAATTTTCAGACCATTTAATCACACCGTCATCGGCAATCAAATCACGCACCAGGGTACGGAGCAAGGTGGTTTTACCGATGCCGTTAGGACCGATTACAGCGACGCGTTCGCCAACCGAAACCATAAGCTTGAGATCGTTGAACAAAGGTTCGGCACCGTAGCCTTTGCTCAAACCTTCCACTTCCAACGCCAAGCGATGCAGCTTTTTATCTTGGTCGAAACGAATGAAGGGATTGACTCGACTAGACGGCTTCACTTCATCCAACTTAATTTTTTCCAATTGTCTGGCGCGCGAGGTGGCTTGCTTGGCTTTGGAGGCATTAGCCGAAAACCGGCTGACGAAGGTTTGCAACTCGGCAATTTGGGCTTTCTTTTTAGCATTGCCGGCCAACAAACGTTCGCGCACTTCGGTGACCGCGGTCATGTATTCGTCGTAATTCCCCGGATAAATACGCAGTTCGCCATAATCCAAATCCGCCATGTGCGTACAGACGCTATTTAAAAAGTGGCGGTCATGCGAGATGATAATCATCGTCGAGTCGCGCTCGTTCAAAATATTTTCCAGCCAGCGAATCGTGTTGATATCGAGGTTGTTAGTCGGCTCATCCAACAGTAGAATATCGGGATCGGCAAATAAGGCTTGCGCTAACAAGACGCGCAATTTCCAGCCGGGCGCCACGGCACTCATCAAGCCGGTATGCTGTTCCTGAGGAATATCCAAGCCAAGCAGCAATTCGCCGGCGCGGGATTCGGCGGTATACCCGTCCAGTTCCGCGAATTCCACTTCCAGTTCGGCAACTTGCATCCCTTCTTCTTCGCTCATTTCCGGCAACGAATAAATACGGTCGCGCTCCTGTTTAACGCGCCATAGCTCTTCATGGCCCATGATGACGGTATCAAGCACCGTAAATGTCTCGAACGCAAATTGATTCTGCCGCAAATTGCCCAAACGCTCATTCGGACCGATACTGACGTTACCAGCGGAAGGTTCTAATTCGCCGCTTAGAATTTTCATGAGAGTCGATTTACCGCAACCGTTTGCGCCGATCAGGCCGTAACGGTTGCCCTCACCGAATTTGACGGAAATATTTTCAAACAGGGGTTTTGCCCCGAATTGCATGGTGATATTAGCTGTTGAAATCAAGATTTTGTCCGGATGTATATGTGTTGTAAATAATCGCCCATTTTAACCGGTTTAGCAGGGTAAAAGAGAGTTAATTAAAAACTATGCCCATCCGAGCGAAAAAACGTCTAGTTTTCAAAAAGAGCCGATCGGCTTGGAATAACGAGGTTGCCCATAAGCGCCAACTTAAGAAAGGAACGCGTCATAGAATTAGGAACCAAATTGGGCTTATGCCCATCCCTCTCATGGTGTCAAATAGAAGACCTGACCCCAGTCTCGTGACCCCAGTCTCGTGCCCAATCTCTTGATGATAGGCCAAGCAGAGTTTAAGGGTGAGGCATTATTGATCGGCAAATAATTGCGCTAACGTGTCTGCGGTCAGGATGCGTTCAGACCAACGCCTTAACTGCACGGTATCCGCCTGTGCCAATTTCAAGACAATATCTTCAGGTAATGCACCGTATTTGAGTGTTATCAGGTTCTGAAGCAAGGTACGCTGGCCCTCTTCTTTACCTTCTTCTCTACCTTCTTCTCGCCCCTCTTCTCGTGCGGTATCAATCACATTTTTTAAATCGCGGTAATATTTCAGGCTGGACTCATACGCCTGTCGCTCTTCGGGTTGAAAGCGGGCAATGCTGGCTTTTTCAAACAAACTCAAAAAGACTTTTTCGCGCAGGCGCGGCGGGATGCCGTCCAGCTCGTGCAAATGCCGGAACAAAAAGAACCATTTGTCTTGCAATGAATCCAGTTGATCTTCTGTTTTCCTGAAGTTGGGCAAGGTGAGGTAGATAAAGGTTAGCTTGTCATAAAACACCTGGTGGTGCTGGTTTTTCAGTTGAACTCGATGGATGACTTCATCGCGCTGGGCATTGTCCTCATCATCAAACACAAAGTCCAGGATGCCGATGGTATAGACCGCCGACAGCCTAAAATCCCAGTCACCACGTTGGGCTTGCTGTTGAATCGGGAAGGTGGCGTAAAAGACGCTGCGGTCTTTAAAGAAGTTCTGTTTGGCTTTTTGCAGCTCGACAATAAAATATTCACCGGTCGCGCTGACGCAATTCAGGTCAAAGATGGCTTTGCGGTCCAGCGCCGTCGCACCTTGATATTCGTTATTGCAGAATTGTAATTCGTGAATTTGGTGGTGTTCCGGCAGTAAGGTATTCAGAAAGCTGATTAGATGTTCTTTGCTTGCCTCTTCGCCAAACGCTTTTTTAAAGCCAAAGTCGGTGAATAGATTAATGTACTTTTCTTTCATGAGTTAGGACAAAGACAATACAACATTAGGCCAAGTTTAGCATGATTCAGCTTGTGCCTTTTATTTCCTAAATAATTTGTATCTGACCCTGATGTATCCCCACAAAATAGGCATATAAAACAATTTGCTATAGCTAAAAATTGATCGAAAAGTTGGTTTTTCGGGTCTAATTGCTGAAATTCAAACTTTCAGCATCGTGATCGTTCGCCTTATTCGGTCATTTTTCTTGCCCGTATCGCCTGTCAATATGTGGTATTCGAGTTGCCGGAAAATTTATTGGAACACGCTCAACCGCTCTTGGTTGATTATTTCAGAACTCTGGAAAAGGTGTAATTTGTGGGAATACCTCAGAATCAGATTGCGAATCAAGGAAATAAGAACGGCGATTGAAGTTATTGTTCACAAGAATAAGAGTTTTTTGTTCTGAGCTGACTCAATTCCTTTTGCGATCTCTTGCACGAGCGGTCGCATGGTAAAGCGCTTCTGCAATTTCAACGCAAAATATAGCCGGGTAGTTTCTTACAATTATACCTTTCACACTTCAAATTTCGGCAGTGCTTAAGGTGGCGCCGGGGTGACAGGCATAGAGCCTACATTGACGTATTCACCCAGCACCTAAATTCCATAGACCATTGGTTATGGTTAACTGTCTTAGATAATTTAGGTGCTGGGTTCACGGCGTTCATTGACGATCCCTGCGCCAAGTATTGATCTACGATGAGTATATTTTAGGACTGGATTTATGGTGTTTTTTGTCGGCATAGGCCGCCGTCTTAAAACTTGCAGTCAGTACGCAACTTCTAACGCCTGTAGCGTTTCCTCAGTTATCGCGCCTTCCGCCAAACCTTTCTTTTTTTGAAAGCTTTTCACAGCCGCCATTGTTTTCGGGCCCATTATGCCATCGATAGGCCCCGGGTTAACACCGGCGTCCGCCAAGGCCTGTTGGATTTTGCGTACTAGCGCTGGCGTAGTCCTCACTACTTCCGAGGTGGCCTCGCTTATCGCCGCCTGGCCTGTTGTAACCGCTTCACTAAATTTTGTTTCGGCAGTAACCCCTAAATCCTGAGCGACTTCGGCTGTTTTTTCAACAGTCTGCTCCGTAGCGCTTTCAACTGCTTCGACTGATTTTTTAACTGTGGACTCTGCCATAGTGCCGATGGTTTCACTTTTACTGCCGTTCGTTTCAACGGTTTTATCCGCTATTTCCGAAACGGGAGTAGTCGGCACGCTCTCGGTAGCGGTTTGCTCAGGCTGTTTGCCGGTCTCTTTCTGCTCATCGCCACAGCCGTACATGAACGCGGTAACGGCTAGCAGAACAATGATTCTTGCGTCGATGTTATTTGTCTTCATTGTCTAAACTCCTGATTTAAAGAATAAATCCCTTGAAAAGGGCCCCTTGAACCGGATACGACATCAAGGTCGATAACCAATTGATTGACTAATGCGTTGGCAAAGACACAAATCAGCTAGTGATTCTGCGGCTTTAATTCAAGTGGCTTTGGCCGTTGCACTCAGAACGGGATTAAAGCCTGAGAATAGCTACCAGACCTATAAAATAAACCACTTAGGTCATCATATACTTATTTTTCAGTAATTTGAATTTAAACCTCTTGGCGACCTAAGCGGAATAGTCGGGGAAAGAGGTCGGGGTTAATTTCAGAGTCAGCGTCTTTTCTACCCCCTGCACACGACTTCGACGAAAGGCACTTCCCAAACCGGGCATTGACAGCGCTTGCGGTATTGCTCGTCGCCGTCTTCGGCATGGCGGCGGATCATCGCAAGCACGGTCGCTTTTTCCGCATTGACGTATTTGTCCGCCCATTCGTGTTGGGCCTTTTGCGACAGCGCGGCTACGGTTTCGCCGCCGGATTGCAAAACTAATTTGCCGTTGATACGGGCGAAATTCAGTTCGCTGCCCGGTTTTAATTCCGCGAGACGCCGGTGTATCGAGTGTTGTTCGGGAAATGAACCGGCATAGCCGATGTTGAAGTCTTTTAAGCCCAGGATTTTGTAATCGCGAAGAATGATTGGCCAATCTTGCGCATCGAACTCCGGCGCTTCGGTGATCAGCAAATGATCGCCTCGTAACTCGGATAGATACGGGTTGCGAAGATCCTTACGATGCATCAGGCAAAGCGTTTCTCGCGCGCGGGTCATTGCAACATAGAGCAGACGACGCAGCTCTTCTTCTCCGGCCCCGGGATTCCAACCGCCGTCGAGTATCACGACATGATCGAATTCCAGACCTTTAACCGAATGCACGGTACCGAGCAAGACGCCCTGTCCAAAGGTTCGGTCGAGACGTTGCTCGGCGAGCGTTTCGGCGATGAAATCGAGAGTTTGACTGTTGGCCGTTTCGCCGTCTCCGGTTTCACTTCGCCAGTCGCCAAAAAGTTCTTTGAGCTGCAATAGCCATGGGTTACCCGGCTGTTCCCCATAATTTTCGGCCAGCCACTCGAGCCAGTAAGACGGGCGCGTCAGCGGTTCCGGATGATGTTTAAGCGCATCGAGTAAGCCCGCGTTTTCGCGAATGCGAAACGGCGGCGGCCTGCGGTCGGCCGGCAAAACGATGCTGACCGGAATGCCTTGCGCCTCGAAAACGGCCCGAATCGGACTCAAAAACTGCCATTCGCGCGCGAGCACCGCACAGTGAGTCCATTGTAGGCGAACGTCCAATTGCCGCAGCCGCTTGAGTTCTTCGGCAACCTGCAAGGCTTGAATCGACTCGCCTACGGTATCGATTTGCCGCACCCTGCCGCGCGTAAAGGTATCGAGCGCTTGCCAACGTCCGCCGGGTTCGAGATTGCCTCGCTGTTTGTTGATTCGTATCGGATGCTGTTGTTTCATCCGATCCCGGTTATGTCCGATCAAGGCGTTCGCGGCGGCGATGATATGCGCGCTCGAGCGGTAATTTTCGACTAAGTAATGCAACTGCGCTTGATAGTCTTGCTGAAATTGCCGGATGAACTCGACATTCGCGCCGCGAAATTGGTAAATATTCTGATCGTCGTCGCCGACCGCGAGGATCGTCAATTTACTGTCTTCGTCGAGACTGCGCCCGGCAATCGCGGAAATGAGCCGGTATTGCTCCGCGTCGATGTCCTGGTATTCGTCGACCAGGATGAAACGGTAGCCTGCCAGTAAGCGGTCCCGGGCTGCGTCCGGCTCGACGCCGAGCAAGTTTTTTTCGCCTTTCAACAGTTCAATCGCCTCGCCGATCATTTCGGCGAACGGCTCGGCAGAGGCTTCGCCGTCGCTGTACAGACCGCTTAAGGCATGTCCGGTCAAGCGCAAGCTGAAACCGTGATAGGTTTGCACGGTCACGAAGCGTGCTTCATCGCCGGCCAGCTCGATCAGCCGGCGCCGAATTTCATTCGCGGCGGAACGGTTGAAACACAGCACTAAAATCGCCTGAGCCGGGACTTGCTTGACGCGCAGCAAATACGCGCAACGATGCACAACGACGCGGGTCTTTCCGGAGCCGGGGCCCGCCAGAATCAGCGCATTGTCGTCTTCCGGCGCCGAGACCAGCGCGATTTGTTCGGGGTTATTTAGTTCGGAGGCGATGCGCTGAAAGGCTTGTTGGCTGGCCGCGCGTTCGAGTATTTCCTTGCGCCCGGCAAAATAGCGCTGCACGAATTCGGCCTTATCGAGCGAAAAATAGGCGACGACGAAGGCCAGCGCCTGACCGATTTTTTCGAGTCCACGCCGCGCATATTCATTCATCACATGCACCTGAAACACCCGTTCGCCGTAATGCTGGGACAGCGGCTCGTAATCGCCCTTGCGGTAGCGGCGCGATTTTGCTTCAGGCAAGACATTGATGGTCATCGCCTGCCGAAAAACCGCAAGGCCTTTTTGCAAGGTAATGATTTTTTGTTCATGCAGAAAATTCAACGCCCGCTCGACCGCCGCGAGCGGGTCTTTCACTTCCGCCAATGCGACCGCATCCTGCCGCAAAGCCGACAGCAAATCTTCTGCTGCAAATTCGACCAGCACATCGGCGGCCGGCGGCGCGCCTTCCGGCACCCTGCCTACGATGCAATCCAACACGATCTTGGCGATGCCTTGCCGTTTTTCGGCAGTCGCAATCAGCGCGGGCCAGCCGCGGTTCAATTTGACCGCATATTGATCGAGACCTCGATGGCGCACGAATAAACTGCCCTTGTTGCCGGCCAACCCCAAGCCATCCCGACTTAGACTGTTCAACAACAGGCGCAGCGCTTCCAAATGGCTTTGTTCGAAACCTTGATCCAGCAAATGTTGGTTCAGATGCCGAAGCGACAAAACCTGCCAATCGTCGTCTGCGGCATCGGGGGCTAATTCGCGCATCGCGGCGATCATCGCGCGCTCCAGTTTGCAGACGGCGGTTAATCGAGCCTGCGATGATTGAGCCACCTTGTAGCGAATGAATGCGGTCAGTAGCAGACTTTTTTGAATCAGCCCCTGCTCGGCCATGTCGTACAAAGTTCTGATCACGCGTTGGCTAGCCGTCTCGCCGGGTTTGTCTTCGTCATTCTCGGCAAACGCGCCGAGCATCGCCAATTGATCGGCGCTGAAGCCTTCGTCACTGTCGGCATTGAACAATTCTTCGAGAATCGCGAGCCAGCGTTTTTTCTGACGCTGCGAAAGCGGTAATTTATCGATCTTGGCTTCGGCTTCTTCGAGATTTTTAACCTTCGGCCGACCCTGGAAAACCTGCGTGCGATTTTCGTTGCGCTCGACGAAACCGGCCCGCTCCAGCCAAGAAACCGCCGTGACGACTTTAGTCGCGGCGTTATAATCGTCGCTGCCGAACGACGTGTCGACCGCATCGTTCTGCAATAGCTCGCCGGCCGTCAAGACGACATTGCCGGACTTGTCTTTTTTGCATCGCCTGATTCCGCGTAGCAACTGCGCGATATCATGTTGCGTAATTTGCGAGTGCGCCGATAGTTTGAATTGCGTGTCGATATCGTTCTCATCGAATAACAAAACGCATTCGGCATCCTGACGGTCGCGCCCGGCGCGCCCCGCTTCCTGCAAATAGTTTTCGAGCGACCCCGGAATGTCGGCATGAATCACCAAGCGTACGTCTTCCTTGTCGATACCCATGCCGAACGCATTGGTAGCGCTGATCACGCGGGTGATGCCGCCGACGAAGTTTTCCTGGACATGCTTTTTCTCGGCCGCATCCTTGCCGGCGTGAAAAGCCACGGCTTGCCATCCCGCTTGTTGCAGAAACTCGGCCACCGCTTCGGTGTTTTTTTGGGTCGAACAATAAACGATCGCGCTGCCGGTCTCGCCGGTCAAGCGCTCGGTCAATAGGGCATGAATGCGCGGGTATTTGTCGGCGGCATTGACGGTCTGCACTTCGAAATGCAAATTGCTGCGTTCGACGCCGCCTTCGAAAACCGCCAGCTCCTGACCCAAATGAGCGCGAAAATAGTCGATGATTTCATCCTTGACGTCTTGCTTCGCGGTCGCCGTGAAACATTGCACCGGCGGCAGCGGCGCGCGGTGCTTCGCGGCAAATTCCTTGATGAAGCGCGCGGCATAGAGATAATCGGGCCGAAAATCATGCCCCCATTTCGATAAACAATGCGCTTCGTCGAACACCCAGCAGCCGATTTCTCGTTGCGCGATCGCATTTTGAAAACCGGTATTGCGCAGTTGCTCGGGAGAGACATAGAGTATCGCGATGTCGCCCAACTGTATCGCTCTGAGCACTTCGCCTCGCTCTGGAGCGGTCAACAAACCGTAGAGCGCGGCAACATTCGGTGCGCCGGTCTTGTTGCGCAAATTATCGACCTGATCCTTCATCAAGGCCTGCAGCGGCGAAATCACGACCGTCAACACGCCGCGCCGCTGATAGCGAACCAATGCCGGCAATTGAAAACACAGCGACTTACCGCCGCCGGTCGGCAATACCGCAAACAACGGTCGGTCGCTCATCGCGGCCTGCACGATCGCTTGCTGTAAGCTGCCGCCGTCATCGCTTGCCGGTTCCTCGCGGTATGCCGGAAAGCCGAAATAGCGCGTCAATTGACTCACCGGGTCATGCACGCCGGCACAATATGCGCAAGCCGGATTGCCGCACGGAATATCGCGCAATTGACTCAGCGCAGGACCGACATCGTGAAAGCGTTGCCGGACCCACGGCGGCAACACCGAATTGCCGCCCGCGACCCGCAGCCAGGCCAGGCAATAAGCCAAGGCCTGCCGCAAGCACGGGTCGGGCAGATAGGACAACACGACTTTGTTGAACGCGGTCTCGCAGACTTTACCGGACGAGGTTTGCTTGAATATATCGAAGGCTTGAGAGGCACCCGGCAACTCGGCCCCGACAGCCTTCATCATGCGGCAGATTCCGCTGAAATCCGGATCGCCGGAAAAGGCATAATGATAAAACGACACGATGCCGAAGGCTTGCTGTTGTTCGCGCAGAGCTTGCCATTGGTCATGGAACAGCGTTTCCGCCAACTTGGCGTCGAGCAAAGGATCGCTGATACCGTCCCGGACCAATTTATAATTCTTGACGAGGCGGTGATAGGGATTTTCGGGAAAGGCCAGCGGCGATAGATACAGTGTATCGACGACCGGTTTATTCAAAAAGGCATGATTCGGTGCTATCGCGCGGCAAACCGGCAAATCGTGACCGAGCAGGTTATGACCCAGGATACATTCGGCCTCGGCGGCAAAGCGGTCGAAATCGGCCAAGACTCTTCGGATATCGAAAGGCGCTTTGCGAATAAACTCCCGGCCGCGAAAGCGCCCGCCGAGCGCGAAAATCTCGCCGTTTTCGTTAGTTTCGAGATCGAGGCTACAACAAGTATTTTGAAAGGCTTGCCAGTCCGTTGTCATAATTATCTATTTCTCGCGCAGAGGCGCGGAGTTTTTGTTCGTCGATTTTAACTTATTGCCCTGGTTTCCGCTCATCCGCTCATTCCCAAGCTCTTGAGACAGTGAAAGTATTTAATATCACGAAATAACCATGAAGAGCATGAAGGAACATGAAAAATTAGACTGTTGATTTTGCAGTATATTTCTTCATTTCCCTCATGGTGAATAAATTTTTTTATGATGTCTTAGCGAATATTTTCACTGTCTGTCCTCGGTGGTAATCCATACGTTGGTTGCCGAGGCAAGGTCGGTATGCGTTCCCACGGAGGGCCGCTCGCCGTTATACAAAAGTATAAATACCTCTGCAGCGATTCAGCGTTTGGTTGCCGTGGCGTCCGACAAGACTATTGAGAGTTTAGCGTTAACGGCTTCGAAAGTCGCGACGTAGGCATCGCTTCCACAGCGCTTACAATCCTATGTGGAAGCGATTCCCTGATCGCGATTTCGAAGTCGGGAAAGTTAAGTAACAATAAATGGTATCGAAGTCACATTTGCTAAGATAACAAGACGATATCTCCGATCTATGTATAACGACGAGCGAAGGACCGTGGAAACGAGGAAACTTGAGAAATAGCGAGAGCGAAGTCCGTTGTCATAGCTTTCTATTTCTCGCGCTGAGGCGCGCAGTTTTTTCCGCTCATTTCCCCGCATTAAATTCGTTGCAAAATATCCGCGATCAATTCCGGCCCCTTGTAAATCAAACCGCTATAGAGCTGAACCAGACTCGCGCCGGATTGAAGCTTTTCCAATGCGTCGTCCCCGCTCAGAATTCCGCCGGCCGCGATGATCGGTATTTTGCCGTTCAATTCCGTAGCCAATGCTGCCACAACTTCGGTTGATTTTTCCTTGACCGGCGCGCCGCTCAATCCGCCGGCTTCTTCGGCCAGTTTATGGCCCGCGATTGCGTCCCGTGCGATCGTCGTGTTGGTTGCAATAACCGCGTCGATTTCAAACTCGAGCAATAGCGCTGCGATATGGCGGACCTCACCCGGCGTCAAGTCCGGCGCGATCTTGAGCGCCAACGGCGTGTATTTGCCGTGTTCCCGATGCAATTTCACTTGTTCTTCCTTCAATGCCGCAATCAGGCCCTTGATTTCGTCGCCCTGCTGTAATTGCCGAAGATTTTTCGTATTCGGCGAGGATATGTTGATCGTGACGTAGCTTGCCGCGCGGTAGGCCTTGCGCAAGCCGATCAAATAATCCTCGGCCGCCTTTTCGATCGGCGTGTCGAAATTCTTGCCGATGTTGATGCCGAGCACGCCTTTATATCGACATTGCTCGACGCGGCTCAACAAATGATCGATACCTTTATTATTGAAGCCCATGCGATTGATGATCGCCTGATGCTCGGGCAGACGGAACAAGCGCGGTTTCGGATTACCCGGTTGCGGGCGCGGCGTGACCGTGCCGATTTCGATGAAGCCGAAACCTAAGGCAGCCAGCGCATCGATATAATCGCCGTTCTTGTCGAGGCCGGCGGCCAGACCGACCGGGTTCTTGAACTCTAGCCCCATGACGCTGACCGGCTTTGCCGGTAATCGCGGATAAAGCACTGAGGACAAACCCGAACGATGCACGGCTTGCAGCGCTTTCAGGGTTAGGTTGTGGCTGACTTCGGGGTCGAGGGAAAATAATAGCGGGCGAATTAATGGATATAGATTCATCGATTGAAAAGGTGAGAAAAATAAATGTCAGTAAGGAATGAGCACGAAATAACTTTGGTTTTTAACTCCCTCTCCCTAACCCTCTTCCGGAAGGTGGATGGGAATATTCATCGTTCCCACGCAGAGCGTGGGAAGCATTTGAAGAAGTTATTTTATGCTTGTTCCTAACGAGAAGGCCGCAATTTTGAGACCTACCCAAGTTATTCCCGAAACGGCAGCATGCGAAGCAAGGTATTATCTTTCGAAATGCTCTGATGATACAGCGCGGCCAAGACATGCAAGCCAATTACGTAATAACCGACCGTGCCGACCGTCGCATGGACTTCCTTGATCGTTTTGGCGAGCTCCGGGTTTTTGCCGATCAACGGCGGAAGTTCCCAACCGAAAAAGGGTATCGGTTTACCGGCTGCGCTTAGCATGAACCATCCGGCCAAAGGCATGCCGATCATCAACAGGTACAGACTCCAATGTACGGTGGCAGCCAAATATTTTTGCCATGCGGCAATGGCGGGTTCGATCGCCGGCTTGACATTACTCAGGCGTACTGTCAGACGTAGCCACACCAATAAGCCGACCGACAACCCCAACATGAAATGCCACATTTTCAACGCTTCGCGCGGATCGCTACCTTTCGGGTATAGTACGCGCAATTCGATGCAGGCATACAGCCCGACCATCAGCAAAAACATTAGCCAATGCAGGCCGATCGCCAGCGAACCGTAATGTCGAGGCGTGTTTTTCCAGCTCATTTCTTTGTTTCCTTGTTCCAGAGACGATGAAGGTTTTCATTACTACGAAATGACCATGAAGAATTAGACTTTTGATTTTATAGTATTTTTCATCATTGTCTTCATGGTGATTAAATTTTTTTATGCTGTATTCGCCAATTTATAATTCGGCTCGCTTAGGCCTGGCTCCCACGTAGCGCGTGGGAGCCCTCTACAATTTAGAGCATTATCGCTTAGACATCAGGCCTTTTGCGAACGCGATCGCCTTTTCCGCCAGATCGTTGACCAAAGACGGACTATCTCCATGAGGCTCGATTTCGCCGAACGGCTTGCCGTTTTCCTGTGTAAACTTCAAAATAAAATAACCCAGCGGTGCAAAAGCTACCAATGCAATGACTAACATCGCCACGACCAATTGAATAAGATCACCGGACATGATTTCCTCCTCGTTTTTATAACATTATTTTTTTTATTGGAATCAGGAATATAACGCCGTCATTCCGATGGCTCAAGCGAAAAATGCAATTTCCGATACGAATCTTGATTTTTCACTACTTAAAGCCAAGCCTGTTCGCTATACCAATCGGTTGCTTTGCCTAAATTATCGTCGTATACTTCCGACCTAGCTTACTTGATCAAGCTGGCATAACACTTATAAACATACTTCTGGAGGTATTGATTATGAAATGGGAAACACCTAGCTACACAGACCTGCGTTTCGGTTTTGAAGTAACCATGTATATCTACAACCGTTAATCTTTACGGTCGAATAGAAAAGGGGCTTGTAAGAGCCCCTTTTTTTTGCGTCGAATTCCTGTTTTGAATAAGAAATTTTCCCGGCTTGACATAAAATGACGCTACCCGCCTTTCAGCGCCCCGCCAACAAAGCCCCGGCCGTTTGCGGACAAACTTTAATTGACGTATGATTCAGCACTTTAAATCATTCGAAACAATGCCATGAAAATCAGAGTACTCGGCTCGGCAGCCGGCGGCGGTTTTCCGCAATGGAACTGCAACTGCCACAATTGTCATCGTATTCGCCGCAATGAAATGAACGGCGTCCCACGCACTCAGTCGTCAATCGCGGTCAGCACCGATAATCGTAACTGGCTGCTGTTCAACACGTCTCCGGACATCCTGACACAGCTCCATGCATTTCCGGCAATTCAACCGCGCGAAGGCGTCCGCGACACCGGTATCAAGGCAATCCTGCTGATCGACAGCCAAATCGATCATACGACCGGTTTATTGATGCTGCGCGAAAGCCGGCAGCCGCTCGATATTTATTGCAGCGACATGGTCAAACAAGACCTCAGCACCGGTTTTCCGACCTTCAAAATGCTCGAAGATTACTGCACCGTCAATCATCATCCGGTTCCGCTAGACGGCAGCAGCTTTACGATTCCAGGCATCGAAGATTTAAAATTTTATACCCAGTCGCTAAAAAGCAAGGCGCCGCCCTATTCGCCGCATCGCCACGATCCGCATGACGGCGACAATATCGGCGTGATCATCGAACAAATTTCGACTGGAAAAAAAGTCTTCTATGCGCCAGGTCTCGGCGAAATCGAACCGCATGTGATGGACGCCATGCAACTGGCCGATTGCGTAATGGTCGACGGCACATTTTGGACCGACGACGAAATGGTCACGCAAAACATCAGTCATAAACGCGCCCGCGAAATCGGCCATTTACCGCAATCGGGCCCCGGCGGCATGATCGAAGTGCTGAACGGCGTACCAAACACCCGTAAAATATTAATCCATATCAATAACACCAATCCGATTTTGGACGAAGATTCCGAGCAGCGTAAAACACTCGATGCCGCCGGCATCGAAGTATCTTACGACGGCATGGAAATCGATTTATAAAGATTTATAAAAGAAACCCCGGTAAATCCTATGAGTAACAGCGAATCAAAACCCTGGACCCGTGAAGAATTCGAGGCCCAGCTTCGCGGGATGGAAAAGTATTACCATATCCACCATCCGTATCACACGCTGATGAACGAAGGCAAACTGACCAAGGAACAAATCCAAGGCTGGGTCGCGAACCGCTATTATTATCAGGTCATGATTCCGATCAAGGATGCGAACATCCTGGCCAATTGTCCTGACCGTAAGACTCGGGCGATATGGATTCAGCGCATTCTGGATCATGACGGCCATCCGAACGATCCCGGCGGCATCGAAGCTTGGATTCGGCTCGGTATCGCGGTCGGCCTGACGCGCGACGAAATTACGTCATTGCAATATGTGTTGCCCGGCGTGCGTTTCGCGGTCGACGCCTATGTCAACTTCGCGCGCCGCGCCGATTGGCATGAGGCTGCCAGTTCGTCATTGACCGAACTTTTCGCGCCGAAAATTCATCAGCAACGCCTCGACAACTGGCCGACGCATTATCCGTGGGTTGAAAAAGAAGGTTACATTTATTTTCGCAAGCGCCTCACCGAAGCGCGCCGCGATGTCGAACACGGACTGGAATTGACGCTGGACTGGTTCAAGACCCGCGAACAGCAGGAACGCATGGTCGAAATCCTGCAATTCAAATTGAATGTGCTCTGGACGATGGCCGATGCGATGTACATGGCGTATATCAATGAAATGCCGCCGTATTTCAATGTCAAACCTTGACCGACAACGAATTCGGTGATGGGAGAATGTCATGCAAACGGCGATACAAAAACATTTGTTCAGCATTTCCGATTACGATCGTATGGCGGAACGCGGCCTGTTCGATGAAGACTCCCGCATTGAATTGATTGATGGAGAGTTTTTCGATATGGCGCCGATTGGCAGCAGGCATGCAAGCATCGTCAGTTTTTTAGCCAGCGCCTTGATAAAACAACTGAGCGACCGAGCAATCATGCGCATTCAAGACCCGGTGCGGCTCGGCGATTTTTCCGTGCCGCAACCCGACTTGGCGGCCGTCGAACCTAAAACCGATTTTTATCGAACACGGCATCCGGAAGCGAACGAAATTCTGTTGCTGATCGAGGTGTCCGACTCGACCGCCAATTACGACTTGAACACCAAAATTCCGCTCTATGCCAAATATGCGGTTCCCGAGTGCTGGCTAATCGATATCGACAAAAAAACGGTGACCCGCTTTACCGAACCGCTTGAAAACAGCTATAAAATGCAGCACATTTACCATGCCGACGAATCCGTGCAATCGATTCAATTCGATTGCCTTTCAATCAACTTAGGCAGCCTACTTGATTGAAAAGGCAAAACCGGAACCTCACCGCAACCTGCATACTTGAAAATTTTTCGGCATTACCATTAGCCATTATTCGAATCAAAGCACTATGACCATCGACCCGGACAAAAATATCCGCTTCTCGCCTACGCACCGACTGCAATGGGAAGAAGCGCAACAAAAAGACGTGATTCTCTATCCCGAAGGCATGGTCGAGCTCAATCAAAGCTCCGCCGAAATCCTAAAGCTTTGCGACGGCAACCGTAAACCGCAGCAAATCGTCGACGAATTGGAACGAAAGTTCGAAACCACAGGTCTTCGTAACGACATCATCGCACTTCTGGAAGTAGCACTGAAAAATGGCTGGATCAAACAAGATTAACATTACCCCACCTCGCTGGCTGCTGGCCGAGCTGACTTATGCTTGCCCGCTGCAGTGTCCTTATTGCTCGAATCCGCTCGATTACGCAAAATACCCGTCGGAGCTTTCAACCGATGACTGGAAACGCGTCTTGTCTCAAGCGCGCAAGATGGGCGCGGTGCAATTAGGCTTGTCCGGCGGCGAACCGCTGGTCCGCCGCGATTTGTCCGAACTGATCAGGCACGCGCGCGAATTGGGCTATTATTCGAACCTGATCACATCGGGCTATGGCCTGACTGAAGAGCGCATCGTCGAACTGAGACAAGCCGGGCTCGACCATATTCAGGTCAGCATTCAAGCCAGTACGCAGGAATTGAACGACCATATTGCCGGCACCACGTCTTACGAACATAAGAGAGAAGTCGCGCATTTGGTCAAGAAACACGGTTATCCGATGGTCTTGTGCGTCGTGATTCACCGCGAAAACATTCATCAGATGCAACAGATTCTCGAAATGGCCGAAGAACTCGGCGCCGATTATCTGGAACTTGCAAACACCCAATATTACGGCTGGGCCCATGCCAACCGCGACCTGTTGCTACCGACCCAAGAGCAATTCGAACAGGCCGAAGCGATCGCTCAAGCCTATAAGGAAAGAGTTGCCGGCAAGATGAAAATCTATTATGTCGTGCCGGATTATTACGAAGACCGCCCGAAACCCTGCATGAACGGCTGGGGCACGACTTTCTTGACGATCGCGCCGGACGGCGTCGCGCTGCCTTGCCATTCGGCGCGCGAATTGCCGGGGTTGGATTGCCCGAACGTCAACGATTACAGCATCGAGGAAATCTGGACCGAGTCGAAGGCCTTCAATTTTTTCCGCGGTTTCGACTGGATGAAGGAGCCGTGCCGCAGTTGCGACGAAAAGGAAAAAGACTTCGGCGGCTGCCGCTGCCAAGCCTATTTGTTGACCGGCGATATGTATAACACCGACCCGGTCTGCAGTAAATCGCCGAACCGGCATGTCGTACAAGAAGCCATCGACTCCGCGAAGTCCGCATCATTGGCGCCAGGCGAGAAGCCGTTGATTTTCCGCAACAGCAAAAATTCGCGGGATTTTGCATAAACTTTGCGCATCGCGCTACTTTGCTTGGACAGCCGCAATGAGTAATTAAGCCTCAATGGCTTCGAGAGTCGCGCCGTAGGCGTCGCTCCCACACTACTCCATGTCCGGTCGTTCCCACAAAGAGCAGTACTGCTATTAAGTTAACGGAAACCCGTCATTCCGGCATGGATTGCCGGAATCCAGTTGTCATGGATGACAGGCTTTTGTGGATCCCATAAGCCTCCGTGGAAACCCATACATTGACCGCCGAAGAAAGATCGGTATGCATTCCCACGCTGGAGCGGTGGGAACGAGGAAGTCATGTAGCCCGTATGCAGCGCAGCGAAATACAGGAAGTTCCGTGCCCCGAAACTCCCGGATTACGCTTTGCTTCATCCGTGCTACTTTCGAAAAAAGGTGCGCGATGCGCACCCTACATCGATTCTCTTACAAACCTTCCCACGGCGTGAACAGGCCTTCGGTCTCGACTCCGAACATCGCCAGAATCCGCCCTACTCCGTCATCGACCATCGCTTCGATCGAGTTCGATTTATTGTAAAAGGCCGGCATCGGCGGATAGATAATGCCGCCCATTTCGGTCACGGCCGCCATGTTTCGGATGTGCGCGAGATTCAACGGCGTTTCGCGCGGCATGATCACCAAACGCCGCCGTTCCTTCAGCACGACGTCGGCCGCGCGGGAAATCAAGTTATCGCCGAAACCGTGCGCAACCGCCGCCAGGGTTTTCATCGAACACGGCGCGATGATCATGCCTTCGGTCTTGAAACCGCCGCTCGCGATCGTCGCCGCGACATCGTTGATTTCATGCGTCACATCGGCCCATTCATAGATCTGTTTACGCGACATAGCCATCTCGTGCTTCAGATTGACCAAACCGGCCGATGAAATGACCAAATGCGTTTCCCAGTCCGGTTTTTCACGCAACACTTGCAGAAATCGAAGTCCGTAAATCGCGCCGGTCGCGCCGGTAATGCCGATGACGAGTCGTTTTTTTGTATTCATGACTTTATTGATTCCAAGGAAGCTTATCGGCCATTGTATCGGTCGCCGACACCAACGCGTCGATCATATCCTTGCCTTGTGCGATATGCCCGGCATGCGGCAATACGATGAATTCGGCATGCGGCAACGATTTATGCAATCGCCAACCGGCCTCTATCGGACAGACCAAATCGTTGCGACCGTGGATGATGATTGTCGGAATAGCCTTTAAACAGGCGCAATTGTCGAGAATCTGATTTTCTTCGATGAAATAACCATTTCTCGCGTAATGCAGTTCCATGCGGACTTGTTCGAGCATCGTATGCGTCGCGTGTTTCTCATGCGGCGCAGGCCTGAAATCGGAGCCCAAAGCGACTTGCCCGCCCCAGGCGGTCCATTCTTTCGCCGCGCGCAGACGCGCCAATTCGTCTTCGCTCCATAATGCATCGCACAGCCCTTGCACCGGGTCATCCTCGAATTCGCGGGGAATGCAATTAGCCAGGCGCGACCATTGCTCCGGATAGATTCGCCCGGCGCCGTTCTTAATAAACCAATCCAAATCTTTTTGCCGCGCCAAGAAAACGCCGCGAATGATCAGGGCGAGCACCTTGTCGGTATGTTGCTGAGCATATAACAAAGCAAGCGCGCCGCCCCACGAACCGCCGAACACGAGCCATTTCTCGATGTTCAATTGAATGCGAATCCGCTCCATGTCGTCGATCAGGGCTTGGGTATGATTGTCTACCAATTCACCGAACGGCAGCGACTGCCCGCAGCCGCGCTGGTCGAATAGAACGATGCGGTATCTTTCGGGGTCGAAAAAACGCCGATGATCGGGCTTTATACCGGAACACGGCCCGCCATGCAAAAACACCACGGGCAGACCGTCCGGATTGCCGCATTGCTCGACATAGACCGAATGCTTGCCGGTATTCAAAAAAAACGTATCAAATGGGGATATTTCGGGATAGAGGGTTTTCATTAAAATTTTATAAACTCGGCGGAAATTCCCGCTATTTAAAAACCTTATAGATTCCCATGGTCTTCCATGGGAATCTATACTTTGGCTGCCGAGGCAAGTTCGGTATGCATTCCCACGGAGGACCGTGGGAACGAGAGCGTAGCCCGTATGCAGCGTGGCGGAATACGGGAATGGCGTGGCTTCGACCTTCTAGGAGGAGCCAGGCTCCATCCGGGCTACACTGCTCGGTTAGTTTTAGGCGGCTTTTCGCTGAACGTCGATACGAAGCATGCTCTCTATGCTCAAATGATAATCCAATCCGGGCCATTCGATCCCTGTCCCACGACAAATAAAACGATAATTCGACAATTCTTTGAACGATGCTTCTTGTAATTCTTTATACCATGTCATCGGCGTCGATATTAATCGGCTGTCTTCCAGCTCGACATGCAAATACCGGTCGTCGAAATGCACCGATTTACCTTTCACTGAAATAGTCATCCCATTGCCTTTCAAATTCATCTTTGTGGATTTCAAGCAAGCTTATAGCCGCCTTCAAATCTTTCGGTTTCATGTAATTCTTGACGACGCGAAGATCATACAATTCAATTTTGGCATACGCATCCCCTTTTACCACATGAACATGTTTTGGTTCATGTTCATTGGCATAAAAAGAAGAATTTTCTGGCCCCTAAGGTATTCCGTGGGAACCCATACATTGGCTGGCGAAACAAGCTCGGTATGCATTCCCACGGCGGACCGTGGGAACGAGGAGCAACCGTGGAAACGAGGAAACCGTTCAAGCCGGAGTTATAAACCCGGGCCCGCTTGCGTTCACATGAGGCGGCAAATAAGTGCACGATGCGCACTCTACGCAGACTCACGCGGACATAAAAAAAGGAGGGGTATTACGCCCTCCTTTTTTATAGGATCAAGTACTCAGACTTTAGAACTTGAAGCCGACCGAGCCGCCCAACGTGAAGCCGTCGGTTTGAACACCGTCCATATCATCGAAAGTGTGATGATAGCGAGTGTCAGCACCGACAACGATGCCGTCGAATATTTCATAATCGGCACCGATACCGAACTGCATGCCGGTGTTTAATACGGTAATCGCATCGGAAGGCGGACTGATGATGTTCATGTCCAAACCGACCGGAATCAACCAGGGTCTGAATTTGCTGTCGTGCATGAATTTGATTTTCGGCGCGGCACTGATTCTCAACATATTGACTGTTACAGATTGTTGAGTTCCGAGTGGGATTGCACTACCAGTACCATCACCGCCAGCAGCTAAATCAGCGACAATACCGAGACCGTTGCGCTTCTCACTCGCGATTTCAGTGTATTCGATACCTAATTCAAGATTGAATGAAGTATGATCCATCAACCCGAATAAATCGTTGTTAACATTGAAATCGATCGCGCCGCCATAGTAGAAAGCATCTTGATCGGTTCCACTGGTCAACAGATCTTCGCTAAGGCCTGTACCGGCAACTAACGCGCTATTACCACGAGTTTGATTGAAGCGCGCCCAACCGCCACGAACAGCGAAGGTATGATCTTTTGGTGCCGCAGTAGCGGGAGCCGATTTCACCGACGCCGCCCATTCATCCAATTCCATGACTTTAGCGGTATTTTCGGAAGCGGAACGACTCGCCGCATCGCGTACGCGGTTCAATTCGCCTTGCATTTCTTGCAGCATTTGCGACATTTGATTAACTTGCGCTTCCAGCGCTTCGACTCTGGCATCGGCCGATGCGGTCGGTGCGGTCAGCGCGCCTACCGCCAATACCGCAGCCACGCTCAGAGCGGTTTGAGTTTTGTTCAGTTTCATCAGTTCCCCCTCGTAAGAGATTTTTGTTTATGTTTTTTTTGCCTTAAAACAACAAGACTTTTTCACGAAAAGGATAATAGCAGCTAAAGCCGATCCTTACAAGTTCCTTACAGTAATTAAGGATTTTTATTTTTTATTGGATAACCATTATTTATCAAACACTAATGGAAACAACATCAACACATGTTCGTTCTGTATGCGAAAAACAACAATTTATTAAAACACAGGCAAAGCTCAGGCCATTCGGTATTTAGTAACGCTCTTTTGCAGTTTTTACTGTGAAAGTTCGTAGATTTTGGTTCTTTATCTAATCTTTAGATCTGCAAATCTCCGTTCTGGCAATTCCGGTTCCGAAGAGGGTGCGGTTGCTCGATCGACAGGCGTCGGCGGCAGGGACAGCCGCCGTCGAGCCTACATGGACGTATTCACCCAGCACCTAAATTCCATAGACCATTGGCTATAGTTAACTATCTTGGATAATTCATCCAGCACCTAAATAAGCCATGATTTTGAATCATTGCCAAAGACCTATGGAATTTAGGTGCTGGATTTAGGTGCTGGGTTCACGGCGTCCTGTCGGGCGAGTGACCGTACCCAGCCATCCCTCGCACTTTCATTTGCCGGGCCTTCATGAACGTTAGGCACCCTCTCTTCAAACATCATTGACTTTCGTTTTTTGCTTCATCTAATGGTCGCACTAGTTAAAGCCGCGTAAAATAGCGCTCTATTGGAACCCTTCGCGAAAAGACATCCGATGATTTACCCGGTCTCAAAGCATTTTACTTCGCGCGGAAACGTCTAAACCAAATTATACCTTTCGCACTTCAAATTTCGGCAGTGCCGGAGGAGGCCTCGGGGTGCTCGATAAAGGCTTTGCCAGCATGGAGCTGGCATAGAGCCTACATGGACGTATTTACCCAGCACCTAAATTATCTATGTAATCAATCATGGCCAATAGGCTATGGAATTTAGGTGCTGGGTTTACGGCGTCCTTTAACGGGCACCCCGAGGCCGAATTTTCATCTACGATGAGTATAAACAATAATGACTACCATTCCTGACATAACGATTATCGGCGGCGGCATTATCGGTCTCTTGACCGCCCGCGAACTCACCATGGCCGGCGCCCGCGTGAGTATTCTGGAAAAAAACGCTATCGGACGAGAGTCTTCCTGGGCCGGCGGCGGCATTTTATTGCCGATTTATCCGTGGCGGCAACCTAGCGCGATTTCGGAATTGGTCAGGCACAGCTTGAAGCTTTATCCCAGACTCGCGTCGGAGCTGAAAACAGCGACCGGCATCGACCCCGAATGGAGTCCGTGCGGCTTGTTTATCAGCCGCAACCCCGATATCGGACAGGCTATCGACTGGTGCGATCGCTATAGCATCGATTATCGAACCGAGCAAACGCCGAGCTTGGATGACCTGAATTGCGACCCGCTCAACCCGCTCTGGCTACCCGATATCGCCCATGCCCGCAATCCTCGCTTATTGAAATCGGCCCGCCGGGATGCGGAAAACCGAAACGTCGAGTTGATCGAACATTGCGATGTGCAAAACGTCACCGTGAAAAACGGCAGAATCGTTTCGTTGACAACCGACCGAGGCAAGCGTCCGGTCGGTCATCTGACGGTCTGCGCCGGCGCCTGGACGAAAACGCTATTCGAGCGCTTCTTTTCCGAATTCGCGGCTCCTGAGATCCAACCCATCAAAGGGCAAATGCTGCTTTACGACGCACCGCCCGATCTCTTGCCGGGCATGATTCTCGAAAACGATCACTATTTGATTCCGCGTCTCGACGGTAAAATACTGGTCGGCAGCAGCGTCGAGCATTGCGGCTTCGATAAATCGACCTCGGAAGCGACTTACCGCCGACTGAAGTCTTTCGCCGAACATTTATGCCCGGCATTGAAAACGATGCCGATCATAACGCATTGGGCCGGCTTGCGCCCCGGAACCGAGCATGGCGTCCCTTATATTTTTCGGCATCCCAACCTTGACAATTTGAGCGTTAACGCCGGCCATTTTCGTAACGGCCTGGTCATGGCGCCGGCGTCGGCTCGCTTAATGGCCGATTTAATTCTGGGTGAAACACCTATAACCGACCCGGAACCTTATCGCCTATTCGCTCCTCATTAAACCGAAAATGTTATTCCGGCCACGACCAACCGGAAGTATCAACTTAGAAAAAGCATTTCTCCATGAAGATCATGAAGCCGTAGGGTGCGCATCGCACACCTGGGCCGGCACCTGTCGTCGGGTTCGTTGCCTTGGAAAGGTGCGCAATGCGCACCCTACGAAGCTAACCCCATGGATAGGTTCACGGCGGACCTCGATAGACATACCCGATACCTTTTATTCTTAGACGGTTTTTCGATCAAAAGGGAGTAGGATTATTATTCGAATTGAGCGCGAAGCTTCATTGCGATGCCAGGGCCTGCACTTCGACCGTGATATGTTTGATTCGGTGAAAGTCACCGAGCAACGCTTTGTAATAGTCCGGCGGTTTCGGGAACAGAGTCGTCACGGCAACGATCGCCGCATATTGGTTAGGCCCGATTTGCCAGACATGGAGATCGGCCACTCGATTATCCGAGTCGTTTTCCAGCGTCATCTTGATCGCGGCCGTGTAATTTTCTTCGATACTGCCGTCCAGCAATATTGGACCGGTTTTCTTCAACAAGGTCATCGACCAACGCAAGATGATCAATGCGCCTAAAATTCCCATCGCAGGATCCAGCCAATTCAATCCGTAATATTTTCCGCTCAGCAATGCTGCAATCGCTAAAACCGAGGTCAACGCATCGGCCAACACATGAAAAAATGCCGCCTCTAGATTATGATCGTGGTAATGTTCATGATCATCGCCGTGTCCGTGATCGTGGCGGTCAATCAATATCAGCGCGCATAGCAAATTAATGAATAAGCCGATGCCGGCCACCATGATCGCTTCGTCGAAACGAATACTTTGCGGCTCAAACAAATATTTGACCGATTCCATCGCCATGACCGCGGCAACGACAGCCAACGTAACGGCACTGGCAAAACCGCCCAACACACTGACCTTACCGGTTCCGAATGAAAACCGGGGATTACGGGCGTTTTTTCTCGCATAACGATAGGCAAATACCGTGATCATGAACGCCGCGACATGAGTACCCATGTGCCAACCGTCGGCCAATAAGGCCATCGAACCATAAAAGATTCCGGCAGTTATTTCGACCACCATGGTTACCGCAGTCAAAAAAAGAACGAAACTCGTCTTTTTTTCGGCTTTTTTATGCTGCTCGATATCTCGTTGCAAATTGCAACTAAGTTTTGAATCCGCGTCGCGCATACGATCCATTCCGGCATTAAAACAATGAAATTGACAATAACGTCCGCTATCCGCTTTAACCTAAAAAGCATTTCACCATGAAGGCCATGAAGAATAATAAGTTAATTCAATAACTTATTATTTGTTTGCAGACAACTTTCATTCATCCAAGAGGTTAGCGTCAATGTTTAGGTCATCTCTGGCAATATGCGCTTCACGATTTGAACGGTCCTATTTCCGGGACAGTTGAGAAGACATTTTGAAACCGCGCTTGTGGGAAGTCAATTAGACAGAGGCAATTGGATGATAACGAGGCGAAGAGAGATGAAGGGAGATGGTAGCGCATAACCAGGCTACTTGGTTCCGTAGCCTGGTATTTCGATCAATTGCAAACGGAATTAAAAGCCGCGATTTTATTTCAGTTTAGGGCAGTCGACATATTCAGCATGTACTGTGCTGATTTTGACGACGCGGTGTTTCTGATTGGGACTATTATTAGGTCCATGCGCTTCGCCAACCGCCGATATCCGCAATTGGTTCGGTCTTGCGCCTGCTTGTCTCAGCATATTTGCGACAGATGCCGCTCGGCGTTCCGCCAGCCTTTTGTTGCTAGCCGCGCTGCCGACCGTATCGGTATATGCCATGACATCGGCGGTTGCATCCGGGTGAGTTTGCAGATACTTACCGATTAAATTGATATCATGATGATTGGTATTGTAAGGCGTTGCGCTACCGGTACTAAAGAATGCGCCGGTTCTTTGGACCTTACCCGCCTTATCGTGATTATCGCTATGAACTTCGGTCAACCAAGCGCACATGGCTTTTTCCGATTCCAGACGATGACTGGCCGCATCGCGAGCCGCGTTCATCGCTTTTTGCCGCTGATCGATATTCCAATAATGGTCGTTTTGCCAATGGCCCAGTATGTGATTGGCCTCTTCGAATCTTTCTTCCGCGGCTTCCCAATGGTACAGCGCTTGCCCGAAGTTTCCGGCTACCGCTGCGTCCATTTCCGATTTTAAAGCGGGAATGTCCTTTGCAGGGGGGGTACAAGCCGTTAATGCCGGAGCCAATATAGCAAGCGACAGGTATACAAGTTTTCTGTTCATGATTTTTATCCTCTTAAATCAAAAGCGATCCCTACCGGGAGATCAGTGGAGAGTTATTAATCCGAATAATGGATTATTCGCCGTCATCCAATGGACCGTAAGTCGTCCAAAAACCCGGATAATGGGCGCCAAAATAACGCGTATCTTCACTGAAACGGTCCCACACATAAGGCGGAGTGATATAGTCTTTTGTAGGAATCGGAGAGGTAACCAGCTCAGCCACACCAATGACCGTCCGGCTTACGCCATGACCTACACCACGCAATAACCCCCAGCTCATGCCGAGAAATATATTAGAATCGCTGCTGATATTGACGATATTTTTTGGAATTTCGATCCACCCTGTCGTCGTATTAAAAAAACCTTGACTCACCTTCTTTGTAAAACCGGACAAATACCCTTGTTCGTGATCGTCGGCATATCCCGGACTTGCTGTTAGGAGCGTGCCGACTAACAGGCCGGCGGTGATTAATTTATTTTTATTCATTGTAGATTCCTCCCGAAACGTTTAAAGGTATCAGGTCCACTATAACAATCATTCAAGTTGTTATAACTCCGACCCAAAGAGTTTTCACATGACCGAAACAGTAGGTTTATTTGACGACCATACTGGCCAAAGCCTCCTTACTTAAGCATCAAACAACTCTCCCTATTGCATCGGCTTAATGCAAAATAGATATTTAAATCGAAGGGACGCCGCTCTCCTTTATCCCTTGATAATGACAATAGCCTAAAGGCCGAATGTTGTCAAACCGGCACCCTGCCTGAATCCGTAATATTTTTCATTATTGCCCACCGGTTAAAAAAATGAAAAGCATAACTCGACGCAAACCAGTCAATGCGGTTTTCACCGGCACCAACAGGCAACTTTCTTGAAAACCGACCGCCGTAAGCGCCCTTCTCGACTTGGTTTTACTCTCTGAATTTACCGAAAAAAAGCCCATCTTGAATTGATGAGGGTTCGAGTTATGGCAAGGACCGAACCAATTAAGAAACAGCCTCAGCCGCTTTCCTGCGTATGAACTAGATCAGCAGCATCAACAGAAATGAGCCACCATGCGTCACACTAAAATAAACGATCGACAAAACAAATGCCCAAGCGGGTGTGGTCAATAAAATACGCATGATCAAATAAGCGATAACCGCCACACCCCAGGCCATCAAGCCAAATAAAATAACGTAGCTCAACAAGTCGTCGGTCGTCGTTAGCCACACAATCACCGGAAGACCCGCCGTGGCAATGATGTTCTCACAAACCAAAAAACTGGTCGCGGCCGAGATAAACCCCGCACTCGCTTTTTTAAAAAACAAGAGTATTTCAACAAACACAAAGGTCAATCCTGTTTCCAGAATCGCTTCGATCAGCGCATCTAAAGGATCGGAGATATTAGCCAGAATAAATAACTCGATCAGTAAATAGTAGTACAGATTTTTTTGAAAAAACCCAACAGAGCGCGGCAACTCTAGCGGACAATGCCTGAACCAGCACAATGGAACGTAGGCTTTTATAAGCTCCATTCCTTCCCCCTGTTATTCAAAAAAATTATGCGTCCGGACTTTCGGATTCCAAAATTTTGCTGACGTTTCCTGATCGGTCTTCATAAACATTGAATCCATCATTCAATGCAATGACTAATTCTTTGGCTTTTTCGCTTAACTTGGCCAGACGAAGTTTAGTTTTCTTATTCCACCCCACCGGCGTATTGATCGGCAATAGCATGTGGGTGTTCGTCAGGCTTTTTTCGAACAAATCCGCTAGATTTTCCAGTAAATGGAGTTCCTTTTGCCGCTCCTCCAACCTTCCGATAATTAGCTTGGCCTGCAATTTACTGATCGCAATATGCAGCGGCGCCATAAATGCTATCAGTCCGACTAATGTCAATGGCCCCACAATAGGATCGAATAATATCGCAAAGAAGCCCATTTGAATTTCGGCAAACAACATTAACATGGCGATACAGCCTAAAATCAAAAGGCTCGAAAAATGCGCACGCTCTTTCCAAAGCTCGATAGCTTGTTTGACTTCCGGCATGACGACCTCGCCGATATCGCGAATATTCTGTTCGAGCGCTTGCAGAATACGGTAGGACCGGTAGTGATTTAAGTTGTCGATACGTTCATCGATAATCCCCATCGACTCTTTGTTCTGCGGATCGGCTAAATTTGCCTGGCTGGATAACACGACGAACTGTCCGGTCTTGATATCCAGTTCCGCCAATCTTTTTTGCCACGATTTGATAATTTCCGCATTTGCGGCCGCATGATCGATGATATAGACGAATTTATTGGAGTCTTGCTGTTCGGCAATACTTTGGCTTAGCCCCGTCAACGAATGCAGTTCGCTATCGAAGACATCGCAAAACACCAGCACCAAATCGGAAATCTCGACAATATGCCGGGTTAGCAGCTTTGTAATCGGATTAACCGGTGCTTCTATTCCAAAGTTGGGCGACTCAATGATCAACTTACCTTTTAAACGCTCGTTATTGACGGTTTTGAGCTCTAAATACGCGTTAACATTATTGCCTTCGCCCCGCATTTCTCGTTCGATCTTTCGGCTTATCCGGTAAAAAGGCAAGCGGTGATCCAAATCCAACGCCGAACCGGGTAAGGTTACCGCATGGTTTTGGCTATTGTGCTGCAGAACCGTAAATTTATGATTGGACGATTGTATTCCTGCCAAACTTTGGTTCGCGTTCAGGTATTGATTAATAAACCGCGAACTCGCCTGCGAAGATCCGCCGATCACGCTGATAATGGGCCACCAGGAATGTTGACTGGCCGTGGTTTCGTCCGCACCGATCAGGCCTAAATCGAATTCGAGTTGATCAAGTTCATGAAAAACCTTGGCCGCATCCAGCAAGACCGGATTATTATCGACAAAGTGTTTCTCAATATTGAGCAATTGTTTACCGGGTGTTTTTTTTGTCATCGGTTTGACCCTTATTGTTATTAATTGTTATTACCACGCCTGAGCCGGACGTCATGGCAGCAATTCCCAGTTTGAGAAATTTCGCCGTGTTCAGGGTGCGGGGTATGCCTGTCGAGGAACGCCATGAATGGCGTGGATTAAGGCAATGCAGGAGCAATTGCCGAGGAGCAAAAATCTGCCCTGCCACCGACATCCTCGCCATTCATGCTCCGCACCCCTTTTTTATCCTCGAATTGGGAATTGCTGACGTCATGGGTCACTGCCATTACGTTAACAAAAACGCGTCACCGGCATAGATTGCCGGAACCCAATCGTCAAGGATGGCGGAGTTGCCGACATAGCAGCTTAACTGAATAGGCGTAACGTCCTGGGTTCGACCACTCCCTTGATACATCGCTGCTGGAGCTACCGGCCACGCCAACCGACGAACCCGGCACGACAATAGACCGCGTAACTTTGCTGAATACCATGATTCCTAAGTAGGATTTCAAGTATACACCCAGTTAAAACGCAATCAAAAAATGATCTTATCGGCATTGTCGTTGAAATAAGCTTCCCCGGCAGTAATACTGCGCTAACTGAATCAGCCCCCTGATCAAGAAAAAATAATCGGTATTCAAGTCTTTGCCTTTGTCATTAACTGCCAGTATATTAGTCGGTTTATTGTTATCTTAATCATGAGGCTATAAGACGAGCACCGCACACCTGGCGCTTTATAACCTATGATCATCAACAATTTCCAAGATATTTTGAGATTAAAAGCGGGAACACAGAAATTAGCTAAAATGGCTTTTTTTCGACAGCCTAGGCTATAAAACGAGCAGTTAAATGGAAAAACCAAACACTATCCTTCCGGGCGCTTGGGCCCTAATGACCGTGATCCTTGTTTTCGTGTTATCAGGATGCGCAAAGCCTTTTTGGAGCGGTTATGGGGACACCGGCCTAAGTAGGGATGCGTTTGAGGTCTATGTCGAACAAGTCTTCCGATTTCAGAACCGGCTAACCAACGAAGTAATGCTCTTATCTCTAAGGAGCGAGGACCTCAATCAATACAATGATATCTTCTTGGCCGAGCACGAAATGCATGAAATCTGCCGCCCTTTAAATGAATATGTAGCCAACAGCATGGATGAGCAAAATGTCGGTCTGCTGTTAATGCGACGCGTGGAAAGGTCGGTCGTGCCTTGCGAACATGCCGCCCAAAATGTCGATTTGCTGCTAAGGCACTTAGATTAGATCTGCCTATGATAAGCTCAAACTTTCTTTAAAGGCGTTAAAACCGTATTGACAGCCGGTTGACTTTTATCGATTTCCGGATAGTCGAGCGTGTAATGTAAGCCTCTGCTTTCTTTACGTAGCTGCGCACAACGCACGATCAATTCGGCAACTATCACCAAATTACGAAGCTCCAATAAATCGCTGGTCACTCTAAAGTGGCTGTAATATTCAGCGATTTCGCTTTTCAGTAACTCGATTCGGCGCATCGCGCGACTCAATCGTTTATCGGTCCGTACGATACCGACATAATCCCACATAAAATGCCTGAGCTCACTCCAGTTGTGAGAAACGACCACCTCTTCGTCGGAATCACTGACCATCGACTCATCCCATTCGGGAACCTCGGAAGACGCCGGAATATCGGGTAGTATTCGAAGAATGTCCTGACAAGCCCGCTCAGCGAAAACCAAACATTCGAGCAGCGAATTGCTGGCCATGCGATTCGCGCCATGCAATCCGGTAAAGGCTACCTCGCCAACCGCATACAGACTCGACAAATCGGTACGGGCATTGCGGTCGGTTAAAATACCGCCGCAGGTATAATGCGCTGCAGGTACAACCGGAATAGGTTGTTTGGTAATATCGATATCCAGTTTTAAACAACGCTCATAAATGTTGGGAAAATGCTCTCGTATAAAGGCTTCCGGTTTATGGCTGATATCCAGATAAACGCAATCGATCCCGCGTTTTTTCATTTCATGATCGATAGCTCTGGCAACGATATCGCGCGGCGCCAATTCTTCGCGTGGATCGTAGCGATGCATGAATGCGGTTCCATCAGGTAAAATGAGTCGTCCTCCTTCGCCCCGGACCGCCTCGCTGATCAAAAACGAATGTCCATGCGCATGATAAAGACAAGTGGGATGAAACTGCATGAATTCCATATTGGCAACTCGACAACCGGCACGCCAAGCCAAGGCGATGCCATCGCCGGTCGCAATCTGCGGATTGGTACTGTACAAATACACTTTACTGGCGCCGCCGGTCGCCAAAGCAACGGCCCTAGCCGCAATGGACTTGACTCTGTTCGATTTGATATCGAGTACATAAGCACCCATGACCCTGGGATTCACTTCTTTGCTCAAAATTAAATCGATGACATTATGATGTTCGTATATCCTAATGTTAGGGTGCGCCCTGGCCTTTTCGATTAGTATTTCCGAAACGGCCTTACCGGTGGCGTCGGCGGTATGCACAATGCGGCGGTGAGAATGACCGCCTTCGCGGTTCAGGTGCAGTTGGATTTCGCCGCTTTCGGTTTGCTCCTCCGTGAACGCAACCCCTTGATGCCTGAGCCAATCGATTGACTCCTTGCCATGCTTGACCGTTAATTCGACAATATCGGGATCGCACAATCCGGCACCGGCATCCAGCGTATCGGCAATATGCGACTCGAGCGAATCTTGAGCATCCAAAACAGCGGATATTCCGCCTTGTGCATAATAAGTACTGCCTTCGAAAATCACGCATTTTGATAAGACGGCAACACGGACTCGACCGGCAAGCTTGAGAGCCAAGCTCAAACCAGCCGCGCCACTGCCGACGATAAGAACATCATAAGTTTCAGATTGATTCATGTAGTAATTGAAGTTATCGGCATTTATTTGTTTTTGTTATTTCTTGGGCATTAACACGGCAATACTTTAATATGGCTTCATAAGCTTTGTTTGTGGATAATAACGTTTTTTTATACGTTAGCAATTTTTTTTGAAGCTTAAGAACTTGTGCGGTTTAATTCTGTCTATCGAAACACATTGGAAAAATTGTGAAAGTTAAAACAGGGACCAGCGAACAACTGGATAAAGACTTGGTGCTGCGCGTGCAGCAGGGCGACAAGTCTGCCTTTGATCTATTGGTCATAAAATATCAGTATAAAATAGTTCAACTGGTAAACCGCTATGTCAAGGATCCCAGTGAAGCGCAGGATGTGGCGCAGGAATCTTTTATCAAGGCTTACCGGGCGATTGGTAATTTCAGAGGCGACAGCGCTTTTTATACTTGGCTCTACCGCATTGCCATCAATACCGCAAAAAACTATCTGGTTGCCCGCTCACGGCGTAGTAGCGATTATGAAATCGATATCGACGATGCGGAACAAATTCAGAATGCACCGGAACTAAAAGGTATGGATACGCCGGAACAGCATTTGCTGAACGAAGAAATCCTTGAAACGATCAAAGCCGCAATCGAAAAATTACCCGAGGAAATGCGCATAGCCATTACCTTACGGGAGTTCGAAGGAATGAGTTATGAAGAAATTGCCGAGGCGATGGAATGTCCGGTTGGCACTGTTCGATCGCGCATTTTCAGAGCGCGAGAAGCGATCGATAATAAATTAACCCCTTTGCTTAAATGACGGTAACTTTTGATGGCCGATGAACTAAATCAAAAAATTTCTCAGCTCCTTGATGACGATCTCAATTATCAAGAATCCTTGAGTTTGCTAAAAAAAATGCATGCACAACCGGATTTACAGCAACAATTGCACCGCTATGAGGCGATCAGCCATGTGCTCAAATCCGATAACTTCGTCCCGGTCGATGCGGACTTTGCCCAACGGATAAGGCGAAGCTTGCAAAGCGAGCCCGTCTACCTGGCAACTCGACGCAAAACTTTTAAAAAATCTTATGCCTCGATAACGGCCTTAGCCGCTTCCGTAGCTGCAGTCGCACTGCTTGTCTCTCAAGGGGTTAATCAATCTTCACAGCCGCACATGATGCCTTTGTATCAATCACGATCGGTAACCATGGCGGCGAATGCCGAACTGCAAGAGCCTCAGCCGTCCCTTGATTATCATTCCGAAAAGGAATTGACGAGAAACCGGTTTATTGAATACCTTCAAGCCCATAACAGCAGCCGCTACATAGACGGGTCAGTCAATCTTCGGCCTTATGCGCGGACAGTTCAGTATCAGCAGGAATAATCGCGTGTTGAAAGTTTTAAGTTTTGTTTTGTCGCTGACGGCTGTATCTGCCTTTGCCGCCGAATCCGATGCCAAGCAAACGCCTGGGCATTCGCTGTTGAAAATGCAGCAAGCCATGAAACACCTTAATTACCAAGGCACAGTGGCTTTTTTGAGAAACGGCAAGCTCAATGTCTTGAAATATTCTCATGCATCAACTAATGGCATAGGACAAGAACGCCTAGTTTCGCTAAACTCTCCGCTACGAGAAACCATTAGAGATGCCGATAAAGTCAGCTGCTTTTTTCCGGAAACCTCTAAAGTCATCGTCGATCACAGACCCGCCGCTCGCTCTTTTTTAATCGATTTACCCGAGCATTTAAATGGCTTGGAAGACTATTATCAATTTACGTTTTCGGGCGAAGAGCAAGTGGCCATGCTGCCTGCAAGAATCCTGGATATTTCTCCGAAGGACCGGTATCGCTATGCACGCCGAATCTGGATAGACAACCGACAATATCTACCGTTAAAGGTTGAAGTTTACGACCGCTCGGGCAACACCATCGAGCAGGTTGTATTCACCGAGCTTGAAGTCAAACCTAGCTTGCCGTTTATCGACGTCGACTCTGCCCTCTTGGATAAAGAGGTACAACGTATTCACAACCGGCAACCCATGTCTTTTGAAACCGCCGGATTTGTTTTGAAACAAGTTCCCGGCGGCTTTCGTAAGCAGTTTTTCGTGCAAATGACGATGCAAGGCAGTAGTCGCCCAGTGGAACACTTACTCTTGTCGGATGGATTTTCGTCAGTATCGGTTTATCTTGAAAATAAAAGTGCTAATATTGAGCTGGGCGCTCGCTCGACCGACTCGGTCAATGCATTTAGCCGAATCATCGACGATCATTTGGTCACCGTGATGGGCGAAGTACCCGAAGAAACTGTCAGGTATATCGCGGAAGGCGTTGAGCTTCGCACGGATACCCAATAAATGTGCCATTGATCAACGCATCCATACATGAACCGGCATGCATTGAAATAATTTCACAAAACCACCATTCATTCACCGATTAACCGGTTTCCCGACATCGTATCGTACGGCCAATTAATCGGTGCAATGTGCTTTCTTTTACGAAAGCTAACGGTAAAATCACCCTGCCCCTGTACAAAAAACGCTATCTAATGACCTTTAATTCCCGACGATCCATCATGAGTTTACCCGGAGGCTATCGCTCTATGAAAATTTATGGAACCTTATTATTAAGCTTGTTGTTCATTCAAAACGCTGCAGCGCAACTGCCCGACTTTACCGGGATGGTCCGGGATAACGGCAAAGCCGTGGTCAATATCAGCACTTCCCAAAATGCGCCGGACAATGAATTGACAGGCTTTCCCGAAGAACCTCAATTACCGGAAGGCATACCTCCGGAACTGGAAGAGTTGTTCAAACATTTCTTCCAAGGGCCGGGAGGCGGCATGGTCCCCAGAGAAACCAATTCGTTAGGATCGGGGTTTATCATTTCCGGTGACGGCTATGTGCTGACCAACCATCATGTCGTCAAGGACGCCGATGAAATCATCGTTAAACTAACCGACAGGCGCGAATTAGTCGCTAAACTGATCGGGTCGGACTCGCGAACCGATGTCGCACTGTTAAAAATCGATGCTGAAGATTTACCTTCGGTAACCATCGGCTCTCCCGAAAAATTACAGGTCGGCGAATGGGTACTTGCGATCGGTTCGCCATTTGGCTTCGAACAATCGGTCACTGCCGGCATCGTTAGCGCAAAAGGACGCAGCCTACCCGGTGGAAACTATATACCGTTCATTCAAACCGATGTCGCAATTAACCCGGGTAATTCGGGTGGTCCATTATTCAACATGGAAGGCAAAGTGGTCGGCATCAACTCCCAGATCTATAGCCGAACCGGCGGTTTCATGGGACTTTCGTTCGCGATTCCAATGGATGTCGTCATGAACGTCATCGACCAGCTCAAAACCAAAGGCAGCGTATCGCGCGGTTGGCTGGGCGTGCAAATTCAGGATGTCACTCGAGAACTGGCCGAATCCTTCGGCATGAAACGTCCTGCCGGCGCCTTGGTCGCTAAGATTATCGCCCAAAGCCCGGCCGAAGCAGCCGATCTTCAAATAGGCGATATCATTGTCGAGTTTAATGGTCAGAAAATAGAAACATCCGGCGACCTGCCACCACTGGTAGGCATGAGCCCGATCAATGAAAAATCCAAACTCACCGTGATTCGCCAAGGCAATAAGAATGTTATTAGCGTTAAAATCGGGCTACTACCGGAGGAGGATGTTCAACAAGCCGCCACGAAAACTGCACCGAAACCGGACAATCGCCTCGGCATCAACGTCAGCAACCTGAATGAAGAACAACGCGAACAAACGCAAGTCTTGAAAAACGGCGTGTTAGTTCAAAATGTCGGCAAGGGGCCGGCCGCACAAGTCGGTATCCAACGCGGCGATGTCATTTTAAGGATCGCTAATAATGTCATTCGCGATGTGGCTGATTTTGATAGAATAGTCAAAAATCTTCCGGCCGGCCAATCGATTGCTGTTTTAATACAGCGGCGTGGCAGCCCGGTCTTTTTGGCCATTAAACTAGATAAATAAACGTGGATTTAAAAAACATAAGAAATTTTTCCATCATCGCTCATATCGACCATGGCAAATCGACACTGGCTGACCGCTTCATTCAACTATGCGGAGGCTTGAGCGATCGGGAAATGGGAGCCCAGGTACTCGATTCGATGGATATCGAGAGAGAACGCGGCATTACGATCAAAGCGCAAAGCGTCACGTTGAACTACCAAGCCAAGGACGGCATTACCTACCAACTGAACTTCATCGACACTCCGGGACATGTCGACTTTTCTTATGAGGTTTCAAGATCCCTAGCTGCCTGCGAAGGCGCATTATTAGTCGTCGACGCCGCTCAAGGCGTCGAAGCGCAAAGTGTCGCGAATTGCTATACTGCAATCGAACAAGGCCTGGAAGTCGTCCCGGTACTGAATAAAATCGATCTGCCGTCCGCCGAACCCGAACGCGTGATGGCTGAAATCGAAGACGTCATCGGCATTCCCGCCGACAATGCCCTCAAAATCAGTGCTAAAACCGGGCTCGGCGTCGAAGACGTATTGGAGCAATTGGTTCAACTGGTTCCGCCGCCTTCCGGCGACGAAAACGGACCGTTGCAAGCACTGATCATCGACTCTTGGTTCGATAGCTATCTGGGTGTCGTGTCGCTGATTCGGATCGTCAACGGCAGCATCCGACGCAAACAAAAAATCACCATCATGTCGACCGGCAAGTCGTTTCTGGTCGACAAAGTCGGCGTGTTTACACCGAAGCGGCTGGAAAAAGACGCCCTTAATACCGGCGAAGTCGGCTTCATGGTCGCCTCGATCAAAGATATTTTCGGCGCACCGGTCGGCGATACGATCACTTCGACCGACAACCCGGCCGATCAGCAATTAGCCGGGTTCCAAAAAGTCCAGCCCCGTGTATTCGCCGGCTTATACCCGGTTTCGTCGGACGACTATGAAGACCTGCGTGAAGCGCTGAACAAATTACAATTAAACGACGCTTCGCTGCAATTCGAACCTGAAACGTCTCAAGCACTGGGTTTCGGTTTCCGCTGCGGCTTTCTCGGCATGCTGCACATGGAAATCATTCAGGAACGACTAGAGCGCGAATACGATATCGATCTGATCACCACGGCACCGACCGTGGTCTACGAGGTGACCACCCACAACGGTGAAGTCCTGATGGTGGACAATCCTGCTAAATTGCCCGATATCGGTACGATCGCATCGATTAAGGAACCGATTATCCGCGCCAATATTTTAGTCCCGCAAGACTACCTAGGCGGCGTTATCAATCTATGTATCGAAAAGCGCGGTATTCAAAAAGACATGCAATACGCCGGACGGCAAGTTTCATTGAATTATGAATTGCCGTTAAGCGAGGTCGTGCTGGATTTTTTCGATCGTTTGAAATCGGTTAGCCGCGGCTTTGCATCATTCGATTACGAATTCTTGCGTTTTCAAGAAGCTGCGCTGATTAAACTGGATATCTTGATCAACGGCGATAAAGTTGACGCTCTGTCGATTATCGTTCACCGAGATATCAGCCAAAACCGCGGCCGCGATTTGGTCGAAAAAATGAAGGAACTGATTCCTCGCCAGATGTATGAAGTCGCGATTCAAGCAGCGATCGGTTCAAAAATCATTGCCCGGTCGACAGTCAAAGCGATGCGCAAAAACGTAACGGCTAAATGTTACGGGGGAGACATCACTCGTAAGAAAAAACTGCTGGAAAAACAAAAGGCCGGGAAAAAACGCATGAAACAAGTCGGCAAGATAGAAATTCCGCAAGACGCTTTTCTCGCCGTGCTTCAGGTCAACAAAGACTAACTTGTATTCTCATACTCCGACCAATTTTTCACTTTATGCATCTTTAACCATGAATTTCGATTTTTCATTTTTTTTAGTGATCGCCACCGTGTTGACCGGAGCGATTTGGGGCAGCTATTTATTCTACCTTAAGTTTGCGAGCATCGACCCGCCACCGGAAAACGAGCCGATTTTGGTCGAGTATGCTCGTTCGTTTTTTCCAATCGTACTGATCGTGTTGTTGCTCAGATCGTTTTTGGTTGAGCCGTTTAGAATCCCTTCAGGGTCGATGATGCCAACCTTGCTGATCGGAGATTTTATTTTGGTAAACAAATTTACCTATGGCATCCGACTACCGGTCATCCACCAAAAAGTCGTCGAAATGAACCAACCCCAACGCGGGGATATCGTCGTGTTTCGCTATCCTAAACAACCTTCAGTCGATTATATCAAGCGCATCATTGGTTTACCGGGCGATCGTGTCGCTTACGATAAAAAAAACCTCTATATCAATGGTCATCCGGTTAAACGCGTTTCGCTAGGCGCTTATCAAGGCGTCGGCCAAGGCGAAAGCATGACCGGCAACGAACATTTTCTAGAGAATTTAAACGGTATCGAACATAGCATTTTAATCAGTCCCGGCGCGCCCTCGATTGACGGCGTTTATGTTGTACCCGAAGGCCATTTTTTTGTAATGGGCGATAACCGCGATAACAGTAACGACAGCCGCTATTGGGGCACGGTACCCGAACAAAACCTAGTAGGGAAAGCATTTTTTATATGGATGAATTGGGATTGGCAACATAAAGGCGTCGGCTTCGACCGTATCGGCACGATCATTCAATGAAATCCTATTCTTTTCTTTATAGAGGACGACCATGACAGCTTCCTTGCAACGCCAAACCGGATTAACGCTCATTTCGACTATTTTGCTTCTGGGCTTGATCGCTTTTTTTACGCTGTTGATTTTGAAAATCGCGCCAATCTATATAGATCATAGCAAAGTGGTAAATTCGCTGGCAGGCTTAAAACAGACAGTCGACATTCAGACGAAAAATAAAAACGAAGTCTGGAATGCGTTAGACAAACGCTTTAACCTCAATTACGTTTATAACGTCACGAAGGATGATGTCAAAATAACCAAACAAGACAATTATTTGAGAGTTGAAATCGACTATGAAGTCGTCGAAAAGATTGCCGGTAATTTGAGTGTACTCGTCGAGTTTAATGAAGTTATCGAAGTGGGTGAAGAGTGACGAGAGCCCCTGAGACACTTTGTAAAAAACTGGGTCTGCACTTCAATAACATGCAGTTGTTTAAAATGGCGCTGACCCATCGCAGTATGGGCGCGCACAATAACGAGCGCCTGGAGTTTCTAGGCGACTCGATACTCGGCTTCGTGGTCGCCGAGAAACTGCACGAAACGTTTCCGGAAGCCAGCGAAGGGGTTTTAAGTAGACTCAGAGCCAGCCTAGTCAATCAGGGCGCACTCGCCGACTTGGCAAGAAAACTTAACATCGGCGATTATTTAATCCTTGGCTCGGGAGAACTGAAAAGTGGCGGTTATCGACGCGACTCGATCCTATCCGACGCTGTCGAAGCGATTATCGGCGCCTTGTTTAAGGACCAAGGCATTGAAATTTGTCGGCAATGGGTTTTGGAGATGCTTCAGGACAGACTCGACAGCTTATCGCTTGAAAATTGGCAAAAAGACCCAAAAACACAATTGCAGGAATTGATGCAATCAAAAAAACTGGACTTACCCGACTACACCTTAATAACGATGTCCGGCCTACCGCATGAACAAACGTTTAAAGTGAAATGCACGATTCCGTTATCGGACAAATCGAGTATCGGTTCCGGCGTATCAAGAAAAAAAGCCGAGCAAGACGCTGCAGAAAAAATGCTGGCACTATTGAAGCGAGAACAATCATGAAATGCGGCTATGTTGCTTTAATCGGCCGGCCCAATGTCGGCAAATCCACGCTGATGAATCATTTGTTAGGCCAAAAAATCAGTATTACATCGAGAAAGCCGCAAACGACTAGGCACCGCATTCTCGGCATCAATACAACCGAAACCGGCCAAGCGATCTATGTCGATACTCCCGGAATGCACGATAACGAAAAACGCGCGCTCAATCGTTATCTCAACCGAACCGCCGAAACCACTTTAGTCGGCGTCGAGGTCATCGTTTGGTTAATCGATGGAATTTCCTGGCAGCCTTATGACGATTTGATTTTCAAAAAACTGGAGCAAGCCGGCTTACCGGTCATTCTAGCGGTTAATAAAGTCGATAAAATCAAAGACAGAGACACTCTGTTGGCATTTTTTGCCGAAGCCCAAAAGCGCTTTGCTTTCGAACATATCATCCCGATTTCCGCACTAAAAAAGACCAACCTACAACAACTGGAAACACTCGTCATGGAGTTGCTGCCGGAACGCGAACCCATTTATCCGGAGGATCAGATTACCGACCGTCCGGAACGCTTTTTGACCGCCGAAATCATTCGAGAAAAATTGACCCGCCGATTGGGTGATGAGTTACCTTATTCGTTGACTGTCGAAATCGAACGTTATGAGGAAAACCCTGAAATTACCAAAATCTATGCCGTAATTTGGGTCGAGCGAAGCTCGCAAAAAAGCATCGTGATCGGCAAACAAGGCGAAATGCTGAAGAAAATCGGTTCCGATGCCCGGCTCGATATCGAAAAACTAATCGATCAAAAAGTTTATTTACAGTTATGGGTAAAAATCAAACAAGGCTGGTCCGACAACGACCGAGCTTTACGAAGCTTGGGCTTTAATGATTGAAACTGTTGTTTCGTTGCAACCGGCTTTTATCCTGCACCACAGGAACTTCCGGGAAACCAGCCTGATCGCCGAAGTATTGACTCGGGATTTCGGCCGGTTCTCGGTTCTAGCGAAAGGCGTAAGAACACCGAAATCGAAACTCGGCCCCTTTATTCGTCCGTTTGTTCCTGTACTATTGTCATTTGCCGGCAAATCGGACTTAAAAACCCTGACCCAAATCGAGCCCTGGCAAACGGCACCGAAACTGAATGATCTCGCGCTGTACAGCGGGTTTTATATCAATGAACTGGTCACTTATTTTCTGCACCCTTTCGATCCACACCCTGAAGTGTTTTTGCTTTATCAAAATGCTTTAAGCGAGCTATCGAATACCTCAGACCTGGAACCTGTACTCCGGGTCTTTGAACTTAATCTACTGACCCAAGCCGGTTATGGTTTGCAATTCGATGTAGACAATCTTCAGCAACTGGTTTCGTCCAGTAAGAAATACTGTTTCGACGCCCAGTCCGGGCCGGTCGAATCGGAGCAAGGGGAGTTTGCGGGAAGTACTTTTCTCGCACTGGAAGCGCGATCATTCCCAGACAGCGCCACTTTGGCCGAAGCCAAACAAATCATGCGTTCGGCAATTAATTATCATCTGAATGGGAAGCCGCTCAAAAGCCGAGAGGTTATTTCCAAAATTCTCAAACACTCGCATTCATGAACAGCAACGATATTTTACTTGGCGTCAACATCGACCATATTGCCACGTTAAGGCAAGTTAGAGGCACTCAGTACCCGGACCCGATCCAAGCCGCGCTGCTCGCCGAACAAGCCGGCGCGGACGGCATTACCGCTCATTTGCGCGAGGATCGCAGACATATTCAGGACCGGGATATTTATCTACTGCGCGACATCATCCATAGCCGCCTGAACTTGGAAATGGCCGTAACCGATGAAATGATTGCGATTGCATCCGAAGTCAAACCTTACGCTTGCTGCCTCGTTCCGGAAAAGCGCGAGGAACTGACGACCGAGGGCGGTCTTAACGTGGCCGAAAATCAAGTCCGCATGAACGATGTCTGCCTTCGGCTCGGCGAGGCCGGAATCGAAGTCTCCTTATTCATCGACCCGGATCGACGTCAAATCGACGCTGCAGTAAAAGCTGGCGCGCCAGTCGTAGAATTGCATACCGGGCGTTATGCCGATGCGGAAACATCAAGGATTCGCTCCGACGAACTAAAGCGCATTCAATCGGCCTCGCAATATGCAAACAGCGCCGGACTACAGGTCAATGCCGGACACGGACTCAATTTTCACAATGTCGAAGCAATTTGCAAAATCCCTGAAATTGTCGAATTAAATATCGGCCATGCCATTATCGCCCAAGCGGTTTTCTCCGGTTTAGCCAAAACCGTCGGCGATCTCAAACAATTGATGCGGCAAGCTCGATTACAAAGCTTGATCTCCAGATAACCGATGAAATTACAATGCTTTCAATTAACCTCGGCCGGCGACCGAGAAGTTAATCAAGATTCGATGGGGCGCATTATTCAAGACGACTACGCCTTGTTTATTGTTGCCGACGGACTCGGAGGCCATCAGTCGGGTGAAAAAGCTTCCCGATATTTTTGCCAAGGCTTATTAAAATTAGTCCATCAGTACCGGGAGCATCTTGCCCAAGCTCCCGATGAAACCATGACGGCATGGTTTAAATCGGCAGTCGAAGAAATGAAAAAGCTTTTCGGCAACGATCCCTCCGCATCGGAAGCGCATACCACCTGCGCATTACTCTATATCGACCCGAATCAAACAATCACAGCGCATTGCGGCGACTCCCGAGTTTACCGGATGAATGCGAATAAAGTTCTATGGCGTACGAAAGATCATTCGATCACGCAGCAACTGTTGGACGAGGGATCAATAACCGAACAAGAAATGGGCTTGCACCCGGAGCAAAACCAATTGACGCGTAGTGTCAATATCCTGCAAACCCATCTCCCCGAAATCCATGTTTACCCCCCAATAAAACTGGGCGAAACATTTCTCTTATGTACAGACGGGTTCTGGGAGTACGTTAAACCCGCCGAATTACTCGACTTAGCACAACCCGATAGCGGTAAAAACGAACTGGGTAAATTTGCCCGATTGACGGTACTCAGGGCAAGAGGCCACAGCGACAATGTGACGGTGCAATGGATAAGATGTCTTGGATGAAGCGCACAAATAGTCCCGCTACTGAACATCGAGACTGATGTTTGCGCGCGTACTCTGTATCAACATAACAGGCTAGCACCGAAATGCGATCTATTAATACGAGACTAGCGTGAATACTAGAGTAAAGAAAACTAGGCCGCCAAGCCATGTTTTTGTATACGGTATAGCAAGGTATCTCGGGTAATGCCTAATAACCGAGCTGACTTGCTACGATTGCCGTTAGTTCTTGTCAGCGCTTGATTGATTAAATCAGCCTCCAGCGAGTCCAATTGGATACCGAAATCAGGCAGTGTAAAACTCGGAATACCGCCTGCATCTGCCGAAGGAGCCTTTTCATCAACATATTCGGAAAACTCATGCGGCAAATTATCGGGTTCGATAACCTTTCCCGCTAATAAAATCGACAGCCTTTCGCATAAATTGCGGAGTTCTCTAATATTACCGGGCCATCGATAACGAGTTAAAACTCTAATCGACTGTTTACTGAATTTCGGGGCTTCGAGCATGTGGGCCTGAGCAAAGTGCCTAACAAAATGAGTAACCAGCGACTCGATATCCTCGGTTCTTTTCGATAGAGGCGGCAACTCTAGCGGCACGACATTTAAACGAAAGTACAGATCCTGCCTAAATTGCCCCAAGTCGATTTGCTTGGCCAAGTCTTGGTTACTAGCCGCGATGATTCTAACATCGACGCGGTAGGGCTTGGTTTCCCCAACAGCCAGACATTCGCCCAATTCCAAAAAACGCAATAATTTTGCTTGAATCGACAGTGGTAACGAATTAATTTCATCCAAAAATAAGGTCCCGCCATCAGCCGCTTGAAAGATGCCTTGCTTGTTAACATTGGCTCCGGTAAATGCACCTTTTTTATGCCCGAATAACTCAGACTCCACTAAGCTCTCAGGCAAGGCGGCACAATTCAACTTGATAAACGGCTTATTAGCACGCGCGCTTTCTTTTTGAATAGCGGAAGCTAGTACTTCCTTACCGGTACCGGTTTCTCCTTTGATAAAGACAGTTACATCGGTACAAGCAACCATTCTAGCGCTACGAATTAGAGAATCGAGTGCGGGAGATTTCCCAATTATCGAATTAAAATGATCCACAGGAGCCTCTCCTAAAATTATAAGTGTTGTAATCGCATGGGATTAAGCCATGGCAGAGCGGCCAATAATGCGAGTGCAATCATCAATAAGCCGACCGTCTGCTTAAAGTACTGCATTCTGGATAACCTTGTTAGTGTGCTGGTTATTATACCGACACTTATCACGGCGGGTAAAGTCCCAAAGCCGAAAGCCAACATCGTCAACCCGCTACGAGTTATATCACCGGTCGTCGCCGCAAGTGCCAATGCCGCATAGACAAGGCCGCAGGGCAACCAACCCCAAATCATACCAAATAAAAAAGCTTGCTTGCACGTTTTCACCGGAATTAAGCGGCGGCCATACGGCTCGATTAACTTCCAAAAACGGGCTCCGGCTTTTTCGATATAAGCAAAACGCGGAAACCACCCCGCGATATAAAGTCCGGCACTGGTCATTACCACGGCCGAAAGTACCTGCAACACCCTATGACCGTGACCTTCGCCAAAAGGCATCGTCAATATCGATTCAATAACACCCACCAACATTCCTGCTAATGCATAACTAGTAATACGACCCAGATTATAGTTCAGCACATAAGGGAAAAGCCTAGCCTTAGATGTACGAACCTCAGGCTTAAGACTCAGCGTAAGCGTCCCGATAATCGACCCGCACATGCCGATACAATGCATGCTACTAAACAACCCCATCGCAAAAGCGACAAAATAGGAGGCATTAAAGGCGATAGTATGTTCCATAGGGGGAGAACATTAGCATATTTCTTAACTTAAACAATATTTAGTTTTGAAAAGTTGAGGATTTTGACTCATCTTTTTTACGTGAAATAACACAGATTAATTACTTATGCCGTATTATTGAATAAATAGATAAAATTCCACCTGATTAGCAGGATGCTTCAGCTCGCCGAAGCCAACTGTCCGAGCAGGGGCCAGAAGTAGTTGCAACCACTTCTGCGGGACGGGGTTGCAAACCCCGTCCCGCTAGGGATATGCTGGTTTTTGGTCTTTAGCTGAAGAAACTTGCTAATCAGGAAATCTCATTTAAAAACCGACTGAATTTGCATCTGGATTTTTTCCGCCATCGATTTACGGTCTTCGGCATCTCGAATCGGACGACCGACGACAATATAGTCGGCGCCGTTACGGAAAGCTTGCTCGACACTGACCACGCGCTTCTGATCGTCCTCTTCCCTATTATCGACCGGCCTAATACCCGGAGTGACAACCAACAAACGATGATCTAATTCCTCCCTTAACATAGACGCTTCCAACCCTGATGAAACAATACCGTCGCAGCCGATTTGCAAGGCACGCTTGGCGCGCGATAAAACTAAATCTCGTATATCGCATTGAAACCCCAAATCATCGAGATCCCCCCTATCCAAGCTAGTTAAAGCGGTCACCGCCAGTACTTTTAATTGCCCTTTTTCCTTCGCGGCCGCCTCCATAATGGCATCGTTACCGTGAATAGTCGCCAGGTCGACACCTTTGCTACTCAGCGCGCGAATTGCCCGTCCGACCGTGGCCGGCACATCGAAAAATTTTAAATCGACGAAAACCTTTTTGTTCTGTAGTTTCAACCATTCGATAAAGCCAAAATAATCCCCGGACATGAACAGCTCCATGCCGACTTTATAGAAAATCACCGAATCGCCTAATTCTTCGACCAAGGCTCGGGCTTCAGGAATACTCGGTACATCCAACGCCATGATCAAGCGCTCGCGGACAGGAATGGATTTTTCGGAAATAAAAGTTTCGGTCATGAGCAAGTATCGATATGCAATAGTAAAAGACTCTCTATATTACCGAAACTTAATTCAACAGTGAATGTTAAAATAGCGTTCGACTAATCCACCCTGCCTAAGGCACATGTCAAATGCGCCTTAACCGCATTACAACTAAGTATTTAACGCATCTATGATCTTCACTCTGCTGCAAATGGCCGGATTAATCGCCTGCGGTATTGGTTGGCGTTGGCTTCGCCCAGGCGAACTTAGCGCCGAACAAGTTCGACCGGTTTTGACCACGGTGGTCTATTATTTGTTTTTACCTGCAATGGTACTAGAAGTCCTGTGGCGTTCGGACATAGGCGTACAATCTCTACAATATACTTTTCTTGGCACTTCAAGTATCGCTTTTGCAATGATTTGCATCTGGTTAATTGGGCGAACCCTTAACATTCAAGATAAAAAACTTGGCGCGATTATTCTGGTCACCGCATTCCCCAATGTCACCTATCTTGGCTTGCCCGTTTTAGAAGAAACCTTCGGTCATTGGGCCCGTTCGGTTGCCATACAGATCGACTTGTTTGCTACCGCGCCTTTTTTATTTACTGTCGGCATCATGACTTCCCGGCATTTTGGCGAAAACGATAGCCAAAAACACAAACCGACTTGGCTTAATCTCAACGCCCCGCCTTTTTGGGCAGCCTTATTGGCGGTAATTTTAAACATAAACCAGATCGCTGCTCCCGAGTGGTTACTGGGGGTTTTGCAGAAACTTTCGGCCGGCGTCGTGCCGATCATGCTTTTTTCATTGGGTTTGGCATTGAGCTGGCAAAGCATCACTTTGCGTAATCTACCTTATGCTCTGCCGATTATTTTGATTAAACTATTTTTAATGCCGTGGTTTGCCTTGCAAGTATCGGTATTTTCAACGTTGGATGACGCGCATAAGGCCGCAGCTGTCTTGGAAATGGCCATGCCCAGCATGGTATTGGGCATTGTTTTTTGCGACCGCTACCGGCTAGACAGCGCTCTCTATGCCATGGCGGTAACGCTCACCACCGCCTTAAGCATGGTTACTCTACCTTTTTGGTACCGCATCATTACTACAACGTAAGTTCTTTTATGAATCCAACTTTAGAAATTTTCTCGCAAGGCGAAGAGATCGTCACCGGACAAACTGTCGATACCAATGCGGCCTGGCTTTCTCAAGCCTGTGTAAATATGGGTTTTACGGTTTCCCGACATACCGCCGTCGGCGACCGGCTCGATGAACTCATGGCGCTATTAAAAGAAATCTCGTCTCGCGCCGATTGCTGTATCTGCACAGGGGGATTGGGCCCTACATCCGATGATTTAACCGCTCAAGCCGCCTCTTTGGCTTTCTCTATGCCCTTGCAATTCGACACGAAAGCTTTCGAGCAGATTGCCGGCTTCTTTAAAAATAGGGGCCGAACCATGCCGGAAAGCAACCGAAAGCAAGCCTATCTTCCTAGCGGAGCCTTACGCATAGATAATCAATGGGGAACCGCACCCGGGTTTACTTTACAATACAACCGTTGTCGATTCGTCTTTTTACCGGGCGTCCCGTTCGAAATGCGACATCTATTCAATGAGTTTGTTAAATGTTTTTTTGAACGTAATTACACTCTTAGCCCCAATCAATTGATCACTCTAAAAACTATCGGTATCGGCGAATCCGACATACAAACAGCCATCGCAGATATTACAATACCTCCGGAAATTCAACTCGGCTTTCGGGCTGGACCGGATCATATCGAAACAAAACTTCTCGCCCCCGCCCAATATCCTCGACAGAAACTCGACGTTTATATTGATACAATAAAAAGCCGGTTAGGTGATTTTATTTTCGCAATCGCTGACGATCGCAACCATTGCGATGATTTGCCTAGCACGATCGATAAAATGATGCGCAACCAACAACGAACGGCGATCTTCATTGAAACCATAAGCCAAGGACTCATAGCAGCGAAATGCACGATTGCCAATGACTGGCTTTTAGAAACCCATTACCAAAGAAACCCCGCACATTTCGCCGACCGATTTTCCGTCGCTCTTGACGATATGGACTTACCAAGCCAAGCGAAAATCATCGCGAATGCGGCAAAAGATCAAAGCGGCGCGGATCTTGCGCTCATACAGCTCTACCGTGAAGACAATGCAACCGACAACCCGAACAACCGCACCATTACGATTTACAACGCTTTGTTAAGCCCCGAAGGCTTGCGGCATTCGACTCATACGATCGGCGGCCCCGTTAAACGAAAACAAAACCAAGCCGCGTTGCTGGCATTGGATTTATTACGACGCTATTTACAAAACACAAATTAATATCATGCCTTTAATTCGACTAACCAATGTTTCTATTGCTTACGGAACCCATGCATTGCTGAATAATGCCGATTTTCAACTGGACCCGGGGGAACGCGTCGGGCTTCTTGGCAGAAACGGCGAAGGAAAATCCACGTTAATGAAAATTATCGCGGGAAACATCCAGCCCGATCACGGCGAAATCTGGCGCCAACCCGAATTGAAACTAGCCTGGTTGGAACAGGCTCCGGAATTGGTTGGCGAATCCACCATTTACGATGCCGTAGCCGCCGGACTGGGCGAATTAGGCCAATGGATAACCCGTTACCATTCTTTGTCTACCCAGCTAAATAATGCTGACGCTAAAACACTGCAGGAACTTGGCGATCTACAGCATAAACTGGAATCCAAAAACGGTTGGCATTTTCAACAACAAGTCGAATCAACATTAAGCCGACTAAACCTGCCGGGAGAACTCCCGGTTAAAAGCTTATCGGGCGGCTGGAAGCGTCGAGTCGCCTTGGCGAGGGCTTTAGTCCTCGAACCTGAATTGCTGCTTTTAGATGAACCGACCAACCATCTCGATTTGGAGAGCATCACATGGCTGGAAGAACAATTATTAAATTTTCAAGGGGCCGTTTTATTTGTTACTCATGATAGGTTCTTTCTTCAAAAATTGGCAACCCGTATTGTCGATCTTGATCGCGGCAACCTAACATCCTGGCAAGGGACTTATGACGACTACCTTCGCCGAAAGGCATCCGCACTGGAAGATGAAGCCAATCAAAATGCCGAATTCGACAAAAAACTGGCTCAAGAGGAGGTTTGGATTCGCCAAGGCGTAAAAGCGCGGCGCACCCGTAACGAAGGACGTGTTCGAGCACTCAAGAAATTACGCGACGAACGCGCGCAGCGCCGTAATGTTCAAGGCACGACCAAATTATCTTTGGATCGCGGAGACACATCGGGTAAAAAAGTCATCGAAGCAACCGATCTTTGCAAAGCTTTCGACGGGAAACCGGTGGTAAAATATTTTTCAACACTCATTCAACGCGGCGACAAAATCGGCTTGATCGGTCCCAATGGCGCAGGAAAATCGACACTGTTGAAACTTTTACTCAAGCAATTAGAACCAGACAGCGGCATCGTCGAACAAGGCACTCGCCTGCAAGTCGCCTACTTCGACCAACTGAGAGAACAACTCGATCCGGAAATGACTGTCGCCGATTCGATTGCCGACGGCAATGATTATGTCGAAATTGCCGGAAACAAACGCCATGTCATGTCATACCTCGGCGACTTTTTATTCGCGCCGGCCCGAGCACGCTCGCCGGTCAAAAGCCTGTCCGGCGGGGAAAAAAATCGCTTGCTCCTTGCTCGATTGTTCACGAAACCGGCTAACCTGATCATCATGGACGAACCCACCAATGATCTGGACCTGGAAACCCTTGAGTTATTGGAAGAAAAACTGGTCGATTATGACGGCACTCTATTGTTAGTCAGCCATGACCGGAGCTTCCTGGATAATGTCGTTACCAGCGTACTAGTTTTCGAAGGCGGCGGCGTCATAAGCGAGCATATCGGCGGCTATAGCGACTGGTTTGCAAACTATCAAAGCGCCAAAGCCGCCGAAATTGCTGTCAAAAAAACCGAAAGCATTGAAAAAAAGACCAGCAATGACACACCGAAAAAGAAAAAACTCTCTTATAAAGAACAAAAAGAATTAGATGAACTTCCGGACCTGATCGACCGACTTGAGTCCGAACAAACAGCCATTAACGATAAAATCAATTCACCTGATTTTTATAAAAGCGACCCTACATTGATCGCCGATACCCTTGAGAAACTGAAAACCATCGATAAAGAGATGGAACACGCCTTTCAACGCTGGCATGATCTCGAAGCCATGACTCATTAAATAGTAAAATTCATTGCATCAAAAGCAATAGTACCTTATCATTAACCGTTTACATTCGCTGATGTATTAAATCCCGGAGAGATGGCCGAGTGGTCGAAGGCGCACGCCTGGAAAGTGTGTATACGGCAACGTATCGAGGGTTCGAATCCCTCTCTCTCCGCCATCTGAACGATACAAATTCCTTAAAACCCGAAAACTACTCACTTTTGTTTTCGGGTTTTTTTATGCCTATAAATTAAAAATTTCTTTGTAAATCCCGGCAAATCGAGTGGCGTCAAGAGAGAATGATTAGGCTTTATTGGCAAACCAACCATTTTATAAAGCCGCAGGCCAAAAAAAAGCCCGTGTTGAGTGATCAACACGGGCTTTTGGGATAAGCGCCTGGCAATTCCCTACTTTCACATGGCAAACTGCCACACTATCATCGGCGCTAAGCGGTTTCACTGCCGAGTTCGGGATGGGATCGGGTGGGACACGCTCGCTATGGTCACCAGGCAAACCGGTTACAGCAGGTTCAAGGGTTAAGCGGCCAGGTTAGAGGATTTTTTCTTTAACTCTAATCCGGCTTTGCTCTTGAGCCTACTCAAAACTCTTTACTTCAGGTGTTTTCAGTTTTATCGGGTTGTTGGTTTCTGTCGCTTAGCCTTTGGCCTTGCGCCTTTAACCTTTCTTTTTTCACCTGTTTCTTTGGAAATCTGTACACGTTTTTCGTTCTCTCGCTTTAGCGATTATCGGCCTTAACACCGTCGGTACAAACCGATTGGGTGTTATATGGTCAAGCCTCACGGGCAATTAGTATCAGTTAGCTTCATACATTACTGCACTTCCACACCTGACCTATCAACCTGATCGTCTCTCAGGGCCCTTCAGGGGACTCACGGTCCCAGTGAGATCTCATCTTGGGAGAGGCTTCCCGCTTAGATGCTTTCAGCGGTTATCCCGTCCGAACATAGCTACCCGGCAATGCCATTGGCATGACAACCGGAACACCAGAGGTTCGTCCACTCCGGTCCTCTCGTACTAGGAGCAGCTTCCCTCAAATCTCAAACGCCCACGGCAGATAGGGACCGAACTGTCTCACGACGTTCTGAACCCAGCTCGCGTACCACTTTAAATGGCGAACAGCCATACCCTTAGGACCTGCTTCAGCCCTAGGATGTGATGAGCCGACATCGAGGTGCCAAACACCGCCGTCGATATGAACTCTTGGGCGGTATCAGCCTGTTATCCCCGGAGTACCTTTTATCCGTTGAGCGATGGCCCTTCCATTCAGAACCACCGGATCACTAAGACCTACTTTCGTACCTGCTCGACTTGTCCGTCTCGCAGTCAAGCGTGCTTTTGCCTTTACACTCAGCGCATGATTTCCGACCATGCTGAGCACACCTTCGTGCTCCTCCGTTACTCTTTGGGAGGAGACCGCCCCAGTCAAACTACCCACCAGACACTGTCCCCAATCCCGATAAGGGACCTAGGTTAGAACTTCAAACATACCAGGGTGGTATTTCAAGGTCGGCTCCACACCAACTGGCGTTGGTGCTTCACAGCCTCCCACCTATCCTACACAAATAGGTTCAAAGTCCAGTGTCAAGCTATAGTAAAGGTTCACGGGGTCTTTCCGTCTAGCCGCGGGTACACTGCATCTTCACAGCGATTTCAATTTCACTGAGTCTCGGGTGGAGACAGTGTGGCCATCGTTACGCCATTCGTGCAGGTCGGAACTTACCCGACAAGGAATTTCGCTACCTTAGGACCGTTATAGTTACGGCCGCCGTTTACCGGGGCTTCGATCAAGAGCTTCCCCAGCCCTAAATTTTCTCGTTTCTTTTACGCTCGATCTCGCTTTTATGCTTTGTGCTTTACCTTAACTCTTTTTCTCCGTTTCGGGAATTTAGAGCTGGGCAAGCCCATAAGCCCAGTGTTGCTATTCGCTTAAGCTTGATTTGATGCGTTGTATGAGTTTCTGCTTGCTATTTCCGTGTTGTTTTAGCTTTTGCTCGCGTAGCCTCGCTGTTTTCTCAGTCAGGTACGCTTCGTAGTATACAAGCCGCCATCGATGATTCTTGGTCGATTTATTACTATTGGCATTGTGTTGTTCAAGACGTCGCCTTAAATTATTGCTGCTGCCAATATAAAACCGCTCTTCATCATCTAATGATTGTATACAATAGACATAAAACATTTCGTTTCTCCGGCCGGGCTTGCCCAGCACCTAAATTCCTTTTAAAAGAATCCGGTCTCTGAACATCCACAGTCTCGTTAAAAACTGAAATAATCAAGCAGTGAAAAAATTTAGGTGCTGGGTAACCCCATCAATTAACCTTCCGGCACCGGGCAGGCGTCACACCCTATACGTCCTCTTTCGAGTTTGCAGAGTGCTATGTTTTTGCTAAACAGTCGCAGCCACCAGTTTAATGCTACCCTCTTGGGCTCCATCCGCAAGGGACTTCACCTACCAAGGGCGTACCTTCTCCCGAAGTTACGGTACCATTTTGCCTAGTTCCTTCACCCGAGTTCTCTCAAGCGCCTTAGAATTCTCATCCCACCCACCTGTGTCGGTTTAGGGTACGGCCGCAGATAACCTGATGCTTAGAGGTTTTTCTTGGAAGCAGGGCATCAATCACTTCGTCTCCCCAAGGGGAGACTCGTCGTCACGTCTCAGAATTATGGAACCGGATTTGCCTAATTCCACTCCCTACTCGCTTAAACTGCCACTTCCAACCGACAGCTGACCTAGCCTTCTCCGTCACCCCATCGCAGTTACCTCCGGTACAGGAATATTAACCTGTTTTCCATCGACTACGCCTTTCGGCCTCGCCTTAGGTGCCGACTAACCCTGCGTCGATTAGCGTTGCGCAGGAAACCTTGGGTTTTCGGCGTGGGGGTTTTTCACCCCCATTATCGTTACTCATGTCAGCATTCGCACTTCTGATACCTCCAGCCGACTTCTCAATCGACCTTCGCAGGCGTACAGAACGCTCCTCTACCACCCTACTCTAAAGTAGGATCCGTAGCTTCGGTACTATGCTTAGCCCCGGTGAATCTTCCGCGCAAGCCGACTCGACCAGTGAGCTATTACGCTTTCTTTAAAGGATGGCTGCTTCTAAGCCAACCTCCTGGCTGTCTGGGCCTTCTCACATCGTTTCCCACTGAGCATAGATTTGGGGACCTTAGCTGACGGTCTGGGCTGTTTCCCTTTTCACGACGGACCTTATCACCCGCCGTGTGTCTCCCGTGCTCGCACTTGCTGGTATTCGGAGTTTGCATCGGGTTGGTAAGTCGAGATGACCCCCTAGCCGAAACAGTGCTCTACCCCCAACAGTGATACACGAGGCGCTACCTAAATAGCTTTCGAGGAGAACCAGCTATCTCCGGGCTTGATTAGCCTTTCACTCCGATCCACAACTCATCCGAATCCTTTTCAACGGATCCCGGTTCGGCCCTCCAGTAAGTATTACCTCACCTTCAGCCTGGTCATGGATAGATCGCCCGGTTTCGGGTCTAATCCCAGCGACTATGACGCCCTATTCAGACTCGCTTTCGCTACGCCTCCCCTAATCGGTTAAGCTTGCCACTGAGATTAAGTCGCTGACCCATTATACAAAAGGTACGCAGTCATCCCGCCCCTAAATTACTCTAAGGTGGGTTTGATTCGGTCCATTAATTTACGCTTTGCACTGCCGTGATGCTTGATACGATATTCTCGCTGTCTCGCTCCACTTAATGTTATAAACGCTTCGTAATAAACCACTCGCCACTGATTGCTTTTAGTTGCTATATTTTTACCTGCATTATGCGAGTTGATTCGCTCTTTCAGGTTACTCGTACAGCCAAAGTAAAACTTTTCTTTATCTTCAATTGCTTGTAAGACATAAAAGTAATGCATTTGTTTTTCCTAAAGTAATTTAGGGGCGGGACTCCTACTGCTTGTACGCATACGGTTTCAGGTTCTATTTCACTCCGATCTCCTCGGTTCTTTTCGCCTTTCCCTCACGGTACTGGTTCACTATCGGTCGATAAGGAGTATTTAGCCTTGGAGGATGGTCCCCCCATGTTCAGACAAGGTTTCACGTGCCCCGTCCTACTCGTTTTCATCCAGCTCCAGTTTTCATGTACTGGGCTATCACCATCTATGGCTGCTCTTTCCAGGGCATTCCACTAACTGGGGCTGGACTTAAGGGCTGGTCCCCGTTCGCTCGCCGCTACTAAGGGAATCTCGGTTGATTTCTTTTCCTCCGGGTACTTAGATGTTTCAGTTCCCCGGGTTCGCCTCCTTAAGCTATGTATTCACTTAAGGATAATCAGGTTGTCCTGATTGGGTTGCCCCATTCGGAAATCCGCGGATCAAAGTTAGTTTGCAAACTCCCCGCGGCTTATCGCATGCTACTACGTCCTTCATCGCCTCTTATCGCCTAGGCATCCACCGTATGCGCTTATTCACTTGACCATATAACCCCAATCAGTCTGACCCTTGTCAGTCTCCCTTTCGGCAGGCTGCATTCGGTTCAGGACTGTGGCGTTATCTGTCAGCTGACATTTTCGCTTTCTGCTTGAGAACTCATTCACTTCACGTCCGGTTCGTCTGGGCTTGCCTTGCGTCTTCGCCTTGCGGCGCGAACGTTGTTAAGCTTTGCTTCCCCATCTGTTTCGGTGAACTTGTTTTGTGTATCTTCTTTGGTTTAAATTGCTTTAAACGCTGAAGTTACAGTGTACAGATTTCCAAATTGTTAAAGAGCTATTCGTGACGTTGTTTCCGTCACCAATGCTATACAGTCTTGCCCGGCCTTCGCCGTTAAAACTGTATAGCATTGGTGGAGCCAGGGAGGATCGAACTCCCGACCTCCTGCGTGCAAGGCAGGCGCTCTCCCAGCTGAGCTATGGCCCCTTGGGGGGTTCGTGCAAACCAGGCAGTGCTAGCTTCACGGGTGGTCCTTCCGCTTCCAGGCTTGCGCCGCGTTGGTGGGCCTGGGAGGATTTGAACCTCCGACCTCACCCTTATCAGGGGTGCGCTCTAACCAACTGAGCTACAGGCCCAGGCTCGTGACGTCTTCGATCAAAATAATTTGTTGTGGGTACTTATGACCAACGCTTGCTGTCTTTGTAAGGAGGTGATCCAGCCCCAGGTTCCCCTAGGGCTACCTTGTTACGACTTCACCCCAGTCATGAATCACAAAGTGGTAAGCGCCCTCCCGAAGGTTAAACTACCTACTTCTTTTGCAACCCACTCCCATGGTGTGACGGGCGGTGTGTACAAGGCCCGGGAACGTATTCACCGCGACATTCTGATTCGCGATTACTAGCGATTCCGACTTCATGCAGTCGAGTTGCAGACTGCAATCCGGACTAGGACCGGCTTTCTGGGATTTGCTGACTTTCGCAAGTTCGCTGCCCTCTGTACCGGCCATTGTAGCACGTGTGTAGCCCTACCCATAAGGGCCATGATGACTTGACGTCGTCCCCACCTTCCTCCGGTTTATCACCGGCAGTCTCCCTAGAGTTCCCAGCTTGACCTGTTGGCAACTAAGGATAAGGGTTGCGCTCGTTACGGGACTTAACCCAACATCTCACGACACGAGCTGACGACAGCCATGCAGCACCTGTCTCAGAGTTCCCGAAGGCACTCCACGATCTCTCACAGATTCTCTGGATGTCAAGGGTAGGTAAGGTTCTTCGCGTTGCATCGAATTAAACCACATGCTCCACCGCTTGTGCGGGCCCCCGTCAATTCATTTGAGTTTTAACCTTGCGGCCGTACTCCCCAGGCGGTCAACTTAATGCGTTAGCTGCACCACTAAGTCTCAATAAAGACCCAACGGCTAGTTGACATCGTTTACGGCGTGGACTACCAGGGTATCTAATCCTGTTTGCTACCCACGCTTTCGTACCTCAGCGTCAGTTTTAGGCCAGAGAGCCGCCTTCGCCACTGGTGTTCCTTCCGATCTCTACGCATTTCACCGCTACACCGGAAATTCCACTCTCCTCTCCTAAACTCAAGTTACCCAGTATCAAATGCCGTTCCCAGGTTAAGCCCGGGGCTTTCACATCTGACTTAAATAACCGCCTACGCACGCTTTACGCCCAGTAATTCCGATTAACGCTCGCACCCTCCGTATTACCGCGGCTGCTGGCACGGAGTTAGCCGGTGCTTCTTCTATAGGTAATGTCAAGGCATCAGCTATTAACCAACGCTTTTTCCTCCCTATTGAAAGTGCTTTACAACCCTCAGGCCTTCTTCACACACGCGGTATTGCTGGATCAGGGTTGCCCCCATTGTCCAATATTCCCCACTGCTGCCTCCCGTAGGAGTCTGGGCCGTGTCTCAGTCCCAGTGTGGCTGATCGTCCTCTCAGACCAGCTATGGATCGTCGCCTTGGTAGGCCTTTACCCCACCAACTAGCTAATCCAACGCAGGCTCATCCGATAGCGCGAGGTCCGAAGAGCCCCCGCTTTCCCCCGTAGGGCGTATGCGGTATTAGCTCGAATTTCTCCGAGTTGTCCCCCACTACCAGGCAGATTCCTACGCGTTACTCACCCGTCCGCCACTCGTCGGCACCCGAAGGTCCGTTACCGTTCGACTTGCATGTGTTAAGCATACCGCCAGCGTTCAATCTGAGCCATGATCAAACTCTTCAGTTCAATATGGTTTGTGACTCAATAAGATGAGTCACCAATCTTGGCTCGACTAAGAATTAAACGTAATCGTCTTGAATTAACGTGTTGTTCTTGCGTCGAATACTTTTAACCGCTAAGCTATTCGCCACAAGCACCCACACAAATTATTTTGATCGGCTTGTTAAAGAGCTAGGAGATCTTTCCTCTCCCGTTGAGCCCGCCCATTATACAGAAGCGATTCTCAATGTCAAACTTTATTTTCAATCCCTCTTCCCGTCGTTCCGCTGTTTCGCGGCGGGAAAGCCGAGCATTATACAGCAGCTAGCAGGCTCGTCAAGAATTTATTTTCCATCTTTTACAAACAAAGATAGCTCCCCCGCCTTCATTCAACCCTAACTCATTTATTTAACGAGTGATTTTGACTCTCGCAAACTTTCTTTTACCTACCTGATAAACATGCTCAGACCCTTTTGCGACATACAATTTACTATCAGAGACCTTTTCACAGTCTATCTTAACTGCGCCTTGCTTAATCATACGCAGTGATTCCGACGTACTCCCGGTCAATCCGGCATCCTTTAATAAATTCGCAATAGGATATCCTTCTTCCATCGAAGCAAGCGTCAATTCGTCCATTTCTTCCGGCATCTGTCCCTTTTGAAATCTAGCTTCGAAATTTTCCAAGGCTTTTTGTGCCGCCGATGAGCTATGGAATCTTTCAATGATTTCTTGGGCCAAGCTGACTTTATAGTCTCTCGGATTCGCACCTTCCTGACATTGCGCCCGCCAACGATTGATTTCATCAACCGGCCTAAAGCTCAATAATTCGAAATAGCGCCACATCAGTTCATCGGAAATTGACATGATTTTTCCGAACATATCATCCGGCGCATCCGCGACACCTATATAGTTATTGAGTGATTTGGACATTTTCTGGACACCATCCAAACCTTCCAAGATCGGCATAGTCATGACGACTTGAGGTTTTTGCCCATATATCTCCTGCAATTGTCTTCCGACCAGCAGATTGAATTTTTGATCGGTACCGCCCAATTCGACATCGGCCTTCATCGCAACCGAGTCATATCCCTGTATCAATGGATATAAAAATTCATGTATCGCGATCGGCTGCCCTCCTTTATAGCGCTTACTGAAATCATCTCTTTCGAGCATTCTTGCCACGGTATGCTTTGCGGCCAATTGAATCAATTCAGCCGGGGTCATCGCATTCATCCAACTCGAATTGAATAAGACCAAAGTTTTGGAAGGATCAAGTATCTTGAAAACCTGCTCCTCGTAAGTCTTGGCATTTTCAATGACCTCATCACGCGTCAGCGGTTTGCGCGTCACGTTCTTTCCGGTCGGATCCCCGATCATGCCTGTAAAATCACCAATCAAGAACAAGACTTCATGTCCGCAGTCTTGAAACTGTCTTAACTTGTTGATCAGTACGGTATGCCCAAGATGCAAATCAGGAGCGGTTGGATCAAAACCAGCCTTGATTCTGAGCGGACGCCCTTCCTCCAGTTTTTTCTTCAATTCAGATTCAACCAGAATTTCCTCGGCCCCTCTGGAAAGATACTTCAATTGATCTTGCAATTTAGCCTCCTTTTAAGAAAACATTAATATAACTGTAATACTGTTGCACTGGCGTGGCAAAAGATTCTCAGTATATCAGCTATAATTACAGTTAAAACTACTTCTAAACCCCAATTTACTGAACACTTCCACTATCGCATAAAGACCCGTGAAAAATAGAATTTATAAATCCCTGTTTTTAGGACTCAGCTCCGCTGTTGTTGCAAGCGCTAGTTATGCGCTTATCACCCCTGAAAGCAAAGTCAGATCGGCCGACATCAACGCCTTTACCAATAATGCTTTTTTAATCGAATCGAATAATCCGTTTAACGATCAGCTCGCGTTTAAATTCGACGATCTCGGCGAGTCATCCGATTTCAGGTCAATCGAACATATCATTGAAAGGGGCGAAAATCTTTCCACAATTTTTTCTAAGCTTCACCTAAATAAATCCGATCTACATCAGATTATTCATGCCAACGAAGCAGGCCGTGAGTTTGCAATGATTTCGTCCGGTAAGACACTTCAAGTCAAAACGACACAGAGCGGTGAACTGGCCGAAATTTCGTACCAGAAAAGCCCGATTGAAACCGTCAAAGCTGTACGCGAAAACGACACATTCAATGTAGAGATTTCGAGTAAAACCATAGAAACAACAACCGTCAGCACCGTCGGCACTATTCACAACTCTTTGTTCTACGATGGAAAGCGCGCAGGGCTGAGCGACAAATTGATACTACAACTCGCCAACATCTTTGCTTTCGATATCGACTTTGCATTAGATATCCAAGAAAACGATACCTTTTCGGTCGTATATGAAAAACATATTGCGGAAGGCGAAGAAGTCGGTTCCGGCAATATTCTTGCTGCCGAATTCAATAATCATGGCAAAGTTTATCGCGCCGTCCGCTTTCAAGACATTTCCGGATCCTCGCATTATTACCGGCCGAATGGTGAAGGCTTACGTAAAGCCTTTATAAGAACACCGGTCGACTTCATCCGTATCAGTTCACCTTTCAATCTAAAGCGCAAACATCCCATCTTAAATAGAATCCGCGCACACAAAGGTGTTGATTATGCAGCTAAGACCGGAACTCCGGTTAAAGTGACCGGCGATGGAAAAATTCAATTCTTAGGAAGACAAAACGGCTACGGACGCGTCATCATTGTCCAACATGATGACAACCGCTACAGCACCCTCTATGCACACCTCTCGGCATTCAATAATCGCTTCAAACAAGGCGGCACTGTCAAGCAAGGCGACATTATCGGCTATGTCGGTCAATCCGGCTTGGCTAGCGGCCCTCATTTGCACTACGAATTCAGGGTAAACGGTATACATCGAGATCCGTTATCGGTTGCTTTGCCTAATTCGATGCCGATCAGCCCTTCTTTGCAGAGAAAATTCAAAGCCGATACGAAGCCTCTGGTAGCACAACTGGACCAAGCAAGAAACAGTTTACTTGCCCAAAAGTAACGGGGGTATCACAACGTCAATGACTGAACTCTATATTGGCTTAATGTCCGGGACCAGCATCGACGGCATCGATGCTAGTCTTGTCGATTTTAGTAGCGGCCATCCTGAGTTCATCGCCTTCGAATACCATCCTTTCCCTGACCGGGTCAGAACCGAACTGACTGAAATTACGTCTTCCGATCGCCCTGTTCTGCTAAAAAATATCGGCAATCTAGACACACAACTGGGCAGTTTATTCGCACAAAGCGCACAGAGTCTAATCGCTAAAGCTGGCTTTTCTGCTTCGGATATCGCTGCAATCGGCAGTCACGGTCACACCCTTTTCCATGCACCAGAGTCGAACACCCCTTTTTGTCTACAAATCGGCGACCCCAACATCATCGCACAAGTTACGGGGATTACTACCGTAGCCGATTTTCGCCGTCGCGATATAGCCGCCGGCGGACAGGGAGCTCCACTTGTTCCGGCTTTCCACCAAGCTTTATTCGGCTGTCCAAGTGAAAACCGAGTAATCGCCAATATCGGCGGCATTGCCAATATAACGATTTTGCCAAAAGATTCATCGAAACCGGTCATAGGTTTCGATACCGGACCCGGCAATACATTAATGGATACATGGATAAAAAAACATCAAGGAAGTCATTTCGACCATAACGGAGACTGGGCCAGAACAGGTCAAGTCAATAAGCATCTTCTGTCGCAACTAAAAGCCGACTCTTATTTTAAGAGCGCTGCACCTAAAAGCACCGGAAAAGAATATTTTTCATTGGCTTGGCTAACTAAACACCTACACGAGTTATCGGAACAAAAACCGGAAGATGTCCAGGCATGCTTATGCCTATTAACAGCAGAAACCATTTGCGACGCTATCCGCGATTATGCTCCTTGTACCGACAAGGTATTAATTTGTGGCGGCGGCGCGCGTAATAGCTATTTGTTGGAAAAACTGCAAGGCGCTTTGAATTGTCCCGTATTATCGACCGAGGATCATCATTTACATCCCGATCATGTGGAGGCAATCGCTTTTGCTTGGTTGGCCAGACAAACCATGAATAGCCTGCCCGGCAACCTTATATCGGTTACCGGCGCAAAACAGCCGGTAATTCTAGGTGGAATTTATCCCGGGCACGCCGGATTAAGCGGAAAACGATGATCCGCAACCGCAAGTCGTCGTTGCGTTAGGATTGCGTATCACAAACTGAGCACCGGAAAGGTCTTCCTTGTAATCGATTTCGGCACCCGTTAAGTATTGAATACTCATCGAATCAATCAAAACCGTCACGCCGCCGTTTTCGACTTGCGTATCATCTTCGTTCACTTCCTCGTCGAACGTAAAGCCGTACTGAAAGCCCGAACAGCCTCCACCCGACACATAAACTCTCAACTTGAGGTTATCGTTGCCTTCATCGGCAATTAAATCGCCAACTTTCGCAGCGGCGCTATCGGTAAATATAATTGGTTCAGCCATAAAGTTTCTACTATCGAAATTAAAATGTTTTAAAAGTATGACAATACCTAGTGTTTTAGTCAAGATTTAAGGATAAAGCGCTGGAATTTTTAGCCCTTCAGACTCATCGAAACCGAACATTAAATTCATGTTTTGCAACGCTTGACCGGAGGCCCCTTTAACCAGGTTATCAATCACCGACAATACCACCAACATTCGCCCCCCTTGGGGCTGATGAACGGCGATTTGACAAAGGTTGCCGCCCCGAACATTACGGGTATCCGGGTGCGACCCATAAGGCAACACATCAACAAACGGCTCGTTAATATAGCGTTGCTCATAAAGTGCTTGAACGGCTTCTCCGCCTTCTTCTAGCAAGGGCGCATACAAGGTGGTATGAATACCCCGTATCATCGGGATTAGATGAGGAACAAACGTCAAACCTACAGACCTTTTAGCAATCATCTCCAAACCTTGGATCACCTCGGGTAAATGACGATGACCGCTTGCTGCATAAGCTTTAAAACTCTCGCCCGTCTCGCCCATCAAGGTCGTTAATTGCGCTTTTCGCCCGGCGCCACTAACCCCGGACTTCACATCGGCAACCAAACGATCAACCTCTACCAAGCCTTTCTCAATCAACGGCAAAAAACCTAATTGCACTGCAGTCGGATAACAACCGGGGCATGCAATCAAATTAGCATTTTTGATCACATCTCGATTAACCTCCGGCAAACCGTAAACGGCTTGTTCGATTAGATCAGGGCAAGCATGCTCCATGCCGTACCATTTTTTCCATTGTTTCGGATCTTTCAGACGAAAATCGGCCGACAAATCGATGACTTTGACACCTCGCGCCACTAATTGTTCAGTCATCAACATGGCTGTGCCGTTCGGCGTCGCAAAAAATACCGCATCGCAATCAGATAAGCTATCAACTTCCGGGGCAGTAAAAACCGTATCGATAAAGCCTCGCAAGCTCGGATACACTTCATCGACTCTTTTGCCTGCATCATTTCTCGAAGTCACGACCGAGACCTCGACTTTCTTATGTAAGGCCAAGAGCCGCAGCAACTCCACACCCGTATAACCGGTGCCTCCTACAATACCTACCCGTACCATCAACTTACCTCATCCGATTTATCTGAAAATTAAATCATTGTGCCAATTTCATCATATATACCTTTCACGCTTCAAATTTAGGCATTGCCGTATGGAAGTGCCAGGGCGTTAGGCAGATTCACTCGGCGCTAAAAATTGACCAAACAGTGTATATTCAACAACGAAATCGGCTTGATAATGACTGGCATTTTACAGGATATCCGTTTCGGTTCAGTCGAAATTATTTTTTTCATGAAAAATGGGTGTAATTGAACAGTTTAATTCGCCGTGGCTTACAATCGAAAAAACCAACAACTTAGGCATCGTGTTCGTTTAATATGCATAGTTAACGGACATTTTAGAACCGCCACGAGAAGGATCGAAATAAATGCGTTTTTAAGCAGCCGATTTTCTCTTTTTTAGCGCTTTCGAATCCAAATTAAAAATTCGCGGTTATGCTCATTCTGAAACTGACCGGTTCGACGGGATGAAAATGGATGTCTTCTACAGGGTCTGTCTCACCTCGCAATTGTGACTCGTAGAAATAGTCGATTGCGCTGTCTTTGCGGTCTAGGATATTGAACACTTCGGCCTGCAAGGTCCAGGTCTTGTCGAAACGATAACCAAGCATTGCCGATAACAAAATCGTCGAATCCGAACGGACGCTGTTGTCTTCAATCAACGGTCTCGGCCCGAAATAACGCAACCTTGGCCCCCCGAAGAAACCGCCATAAATATCATGAACCGTCGCACCTGTTGCTATCACGCTTTCAATCGCACCGGGAATATGATCGCCGGCCGGATCGTTACCGCGAAAACGCGCTTTCGAAAAACTGAAATCGGCATCGAGGGTCAGCCAATCGGTCGGCGAATAATAATTCGCCCATTCGACGCCGAAACGACGGCTAGGGCGGCTGGCTTCAGTCGTTCCCGCATCGCCGACGAATAACAATTCGGAATCGATATCCAGCCACCAAACCGATAACGTGCTCTGCAGCCCTTCAAGCCAGGTCGTGCGCAAACCAGCTTCGGCCCCGTAAGTACGAGCCAACGGCACGGCGCGGCTCACCGGATTACCGTCTCCATCTATCGTATCCCCACTTGCAGGATCGACGCCGCGCGCATCGTTACTATGAAAACCGAGACCGCCGTTCAGGTAAAACTCGGTATCGGCCCACGGCCCGAATACGATACCGGCTTTCGGACTAACGATACCGTCGGTACGCGTATCGTTGTTTTCGGTCCGGTTACTGTCGGAAACGTCGAATTGAAAGCCGTCGAAACGAACGCCCACTTGCGTTCTAAGCCAGGACGTCCAACGGGTCTTATTTTCGAAATACGGGCTGACGTTGGTCACGCGCACATCGTCGCTACGAACGGCATCCCACCTCTGCCGCGCCTCGGTCAACAGCAAACCGTTACGGATTGAGTCGTTCCGCACCTGGAAACCGATGGTGCTGTCGGAGTCGAACGACCCGATTTTATGAAAAAAGGTGTGGCTTGCGTTCAGACCGGATGTCCAGCGCCGATCAGGCTGAGCGAATTGATCGCCACGGACCTGCTCTTCGAGAAAATAGGTAAAATTCGAATACAGGTCGAGTTCATGAAAAATCCCGTAGACCGTCAGTTTGGATGCCGACACGTCGTCTTGACGATGCCATTCGCCGGTGATGCTGTAACGCCGACTGCTCCCGCCGTCGGTTGAATCGAGCGTGCCGAAACGCCCGATCGTTCCGGAGTCGACCGCGCGCAGGGGGATTTGGTCGGTCGCGTTCCAGTCGGCTTTATAGGCCATCGCGGTTACGCTCCAGCCCGAGCTTTCGTAATCCTCGCTGTAGCGAAGCACGCCGTTGAATTTCAAATAATCGTTGCTAACCTTCCAGGGCCCCCCGTTATGAACGATTTCGCCGCCATAAAGCAAATTGCCGTCACCGAGCCTGTGCGAGCCGGCCGACAGCCCCCGGTAATAATCGAAATTACCGCCGGTAAATCGAGCGATATGTCCGGGCAAGGTATTGGCGTAGCGGATATCGGCGGCACCGGCACTGGAAAAGTCACCGTTTTCGGCGTAGTAATTGCCTTTTTGATAATGGATCGTGGCTATCAATTCGGGAATCAAAAAATTCGTATCAGTCCAACCTTGGCCATGTGCATGCGAGACCAAATTTACCGGCACGCCATCGATCTTGGTTAAAAAATCGGTACCGTGATCGAGATTGAAGCCTCTTAAAAAAAATTGATTCGATTTACCCTCACCGCTATGTTGAGAAGCAATCAGACCGGGGACCGTTTCGAGGATCTCTCCCGGCCGAATGATAGGCCGGTACTGCAATTGTTCCTGGCCAATATTACCTTGCGAAGCACTATCGGCGATGCCGACCAAAGAATCGCCGCGCTCGGTCACAACCATCTTGGGAAGCAACTCCAAATGTATCGTTTCGGATTCGATATCCGAAACGCTATCGCCATCATCCTCAACCGCCTGTGCATGAACCGAAGTTCCGAACACTGTGGCGAACGCCAAAAATGCCAAGCGCACCATTATGATGCCGGTACCGTGCAATAACAGTGTCGCAGTTACGAATCCCAAAGCAAACGACAACAAACCGGCCGAAGCAGGCATTTCCTGTCCATGAGCGTAGCCGTGAAAAAAAGCAAAAAACATCACGACCGAAAGACTCGCAAACGCCGGCACGCGAATTTTGCGCAAGACCAACACCCCGAACACCGCGACCGACAAAAGAATCATCGACTCGACGCCCGGTACGTTAAAACCAGTCACGCCGAATAATCCGCCAAGACTCATCACGCCGACAAAGGCCAAAGGTAATTGCCATACAGAATTACCTTTGAGCTGCGCGGCCCAAATGCCGACAGCAAGCATCGTGAATAGATGATCCCAACCTTCGAGCGGATGACTGAAACCGCTAAGCCAGCCGCTGCTGTCGATGTCCTCGGTATGCGCTTGGGCACACAGCGGAAATAATATCTACGACAAACATAACGACCACACGGCCCAAACGGACTTTTTAGAAAAATAATTCATTCTATACCTCGGTTATTAAACCCCTTTTCGAAAGTTATATCCTTTGCTAGTCAAATTTCAGCACAAGGCGATCGGTGACCTCGAGTGAAATGCACGGCACCATCAACACAGCAGAACGATTTTTCAGTATGAAAAGGAGCAAGATAACGAAAATTGAATCATCCGTTTCGCTAAATCATTGACCGGTCGCATCAAACCTAAATGATCGCGTAGCGTCACTCCCTCGTATTCAGCACGGAATAAGTTTCTAAATTTCAATTCCGGAACAACTAGCTCCACAAAAGCGTCAAATCCCCCGGGGAAATATGGTGGTATGATAACAAATCCGTCAGCGGCTTCGCCTATAAACCACTCCTCCAGCTGATCGGCAACTTGTTTTGGTGTACCGATAACGACTCGATGTCCGCTGTCATTAAGCCCTCGCAATGACACAGACTCGACGTCCATCAGCCCACTTATCGATTCTATCGAGGCATTCTTGAAACAGTTATGATCGAACCATTCCGGTAATACTTGTTGCAGTCTAGACTCTGTAGTACTTTCATTGTCGAGATCAGAATTAAACGACTCAAATCCTTTCACAGCGTTTAGCGACTCCTTGAGTAAATGATATTTTTCATGAGCCGCCTCGGTTGTCTCGGCAACGACAGGCACCACACACGACACAATTTTTAGCTGCGAAGGACGCTTTCCGAAATTGATCGCTTGTTCTTTTAGCTTGGAATAAAACAATCTCGCCTGTTGTTTATTCTTCTGTCGAACCAAAACTACTTCAGCACTCCGCGCCGCCAATTCAATATCCCTATCGGATAAGATATTTTGAACCAGTACCGGATGATCATAAGCGATTCGACTCATGACTTCCGCATCCAGCCTGTTGCTTTTATCAATGGCCCCGGGCAAGTCATTACTTCCATCTTCAACTTCCCACATTGCCCACAAAGAAGTCACTAAATCAATATAATCGCGAGTTCGTTCGGTAAGAATACTTCGATCGTTATTATTTTCCGTCCCGGGGTTCCAACCAGCCCGTCCTCGACTAATATGAGCGAGGGAGGAGAACGAACCCGCCAGACCATAAGGATCGGAGTAATCGCAACATGCAGGAGCCACCAAACCTATTCGATTGGTAACACGCGCCAATGCAATCAATAACCTAACCGCATCGCCACCCTGAGATTGACTGAACAATGATCCACCGGAACTCATAAAGACTGCATCAAATTTAGCCTGCTCGGCCTTTACCGCAACACGCTGGAAATCTGAAAGATCCCAACCGGAAATACTCCCCCCCTGTCGACGCCTAGTCGACAAATAGTTACCGCCCATCGATAGAAAAACGCCCAGCTTCATTTGCCGCATGAATACCCCAGACTCATCTTTATTACTCCCCTAACCTATTAACCTAAAAAGAGCAGTTAAGTGGCTTCATGAATTGTTGAAGCCCAATAAAATCAACTTCTACAGAGATTTAAATCCAACTGCGGAGCAGTTACTTTTGGGTGAATCTTCGAGTTTGTTTTTGTTTAACCAGGGCAGTTACTTACATAATTTTTTCTCGATCAACTGCTCTTTTTAGGATTAATTAGACTGTAAACCGATCCTTCGCCAATCACCGATAGAAAGCGACGACACCGGTTATTATCAGTAGAGAAGGCAAAGATGATGCCAGCATTCTTTTACCAGTTGATGACATCGCCAAGGAAGTTAGGAATGAGTCCAAAATAACTTAGGCTTTTGATTTCCTTGCCCCAGCCCTCTCCCAAAAGAAAAGGTGGCATTTGCTCAAGTTATTTTGTGTATGATACTTAGCAGTAACAGAGTATTTGGCTTTATGCCATATCATCAAGTTGGCAGCTCTGGCTCCATGGTATATGCCCCAATTTTGTGCCGAATGCCTTATTTTGATTACCAAAGATAACTTTTTACATATCACATTTCGGCAGTGCTTAAGGCGCTGACGGGGGTGTTCGCAACAATTCCCAATTTGGAGATCCAAAAGGGTGTGGGGTATGCTTGGCGAGAATGTCGGCAGCAGGGCAGATTTATGCTCCTGCAAAATCTGCATTTACACCATCCATGGCGTTCCTCGACAAGCATACCCCACACCCTAAGATCGGCGAAACTGCTCAAACTGGGAATTGCTGGAGTGATGAAAACTTATTCATGATCGTTAGAATAAATCAAACTCCCGGACCGGTAATTTGTCTCTTACCGTTTGAACACTAGCTTTTAAAGGCATTGGCCTAATCCGTACCGACTCAATCTGCGTTGTTTTCAATGGTTCAAGCGATTTTTGCTCGGCTATTTCAACAGGAAATGTCCGAGGAATGGGGTATTGCGGCAATAATGCCGAAACCGATACTAATTCGACTCCGATTCGATCTAAATCCGACAATTTTTCCCGTAGAATCTTCAATGTATTCACTCTCGGATGCCCAATCGCTACGGCATAACTCCGCCGCTTAGCGATCGATATAAGCAACTCGAATTGTTCGCGTATTTTAACTTCCGAATTCACATGATCCAAAAAAATATCCCGACTCAATGCCGGGATTCGATGAGCATCCGCGACCTTTTTGGCCACCGAATGATCGGTCGTCACGCTGTCGACAAAATACAAAGCATCGGGCTTCCTCGCTAGGGCCTCCATTAGCCAGCCCATTGTTACTGGATCACGCGTCAGAGCACTTCCCATATGATTATTGACCCCCGAAATACCCGGAACAGCCGCCAATTGCGCCGAAAACCGACGCACTATCTCATTGCGATCCAACGACACGGTGAGTCCGCCTAACCCCATAGGCTTTTCGCTTAATGCCTGCATCGGCGCATGTAACATAATTTCCTTTCCGTGACGCGATGCCAGTAATGCCAAACGCCTGGAATGCGATGCAAACGGCAAAAACGAATAAGTGATATTGCCGGGCAACCCGATTGCGGCAGCACCAATTTCGAGGCTATTGCCCATGTCGTCAATAATAATAGCAATGCGCGAATGTTTGCTAAACTCCGCTACGGCCGGATTCCAGACAATAAAAAACCCCGACATTCCAAAGATTAATAAACCAATGAAATGCCGGGGTCTCATGAAACGATCGAAACGCTAATTTCGTAAAATTGCGATTCCTTTCAACAGCATAAAGGCTTCATGAAGAGGATAATCGGTAATCTCCAATTTGCTTTTCTCTTGATCTTGCTCAGCATCCTTTGCTTCCTGCTTCTTTTTAGATTTGTTGCCGTTAGTTAAATGGCGCGACAAATCGGCTTCCTTGACCGGCTTAAAGTCGGGTCCGTCGACCGATTCCAACTTATAACGATCCAATTGAATATCCGGCTCGATGCCTTCGGCTTGAATAGAGCGCCCCGAAGGCGTGAAATAACGCGCCGTGGTCAACTTGACCGCCGCACCGCCGCTGGTCGGCAGAACAGTTTGTACCGAACCTTTACCGAATGATTTCTCACCCATGATCACTGCTCGCCGATGATCCTGCAATGCACCGGCTACGATTTCAGATGCCGAAGCGGATCCGGCATTGATCAACACTACTATAGGCGCACCATTGAGCACATCGTCCGGAGAGGCATTGAAACGCATTTCGGAATTTTCAATACGTCCTTCGGTATAAACAATCAAGCCTTTATCGAGAAAAGCATCGCTGACGTCAACCGCGGCATTCAAGACTCCCCCCGGGTTGTTGCGTAAATCCAGCACTAATCCCCTTAGCTGACCATCGTTTTCTTTTTCCAATTCAGCCATGGCCTTACGCAAACCCTCACCGGTTTTAGATTGGAAGCTACTGATTCTCAGATAACCATAATCTTTTTCGAGAAGCCGACTTCTAACGCTTTTAACCTTGATGATATCCCGGGTAATTTCAATTTTCAAAGGCGCTTCTTCGCCTTCCCGCATAATGGTCAGAACGATGGTGCTACCGGGATCGCCGCGCATCAGCTTGACCGCATCGCCTAGCGACATCCCTTTAACCGGTTGATCGTCCAAGCGGACGACCAAATCGCCTGCTTTCACGCCAGCCCGTTGCGCGGGGGTATCGTCGATTGGTGACACGACTTTGACAAAACCGTTTTCCATCGTGACTTCAATGCCTAGGCCGCCAAATTGGCCCGTTGTTCCTTCCTGAAGCTCCTTATACTGCTCGCCGGTCAGGTAATCCGAATGTGGATCGAGTCCAATCAACATGCCGCGAATTGCATGTTCGAGCAACTGTTTGTCAGTGACCGGCTCGACATAATCGCGTTTGATACGTCCAAAGATTTCGGTAAAGGTACGAAGATCCTCGAAAGGTAGTACCTCGGTTTCCGATGATTGACTACCTCGCTCAGCCAGGACATTACCGCCAACGCTGATAAAAATGCCCAGGAACATTCCCAGAACCAAACCCCATAAACTTTTTTTCTGCATAGCCCTAAAAACTCCAAACTTCTGATTTCCGATTTAAATAATACATTTATCCTGTGCGATCCTGATCTGTTTTACGGCACCACCGAACTGGATCGACGGGCTTGCCATTCTTTCGTATCCCAAAATACAGACCTGCCGTGCTTCTACCGCCGCTTTTACCGACCGAGGCAATCACATCGCCTGGGACGACTCGATCATCAACTGATTTATATAGACTTTGATTGAACGCATAGAGCGTCATATATCCATTACCGTGATCGATGATCGTCAATAAACCATAACCTCTTAACCAATCGGCGAACACTACCTTACCTGCCGATACCGCTCTTATTTCAGTACCCTCGCCCGCACCGATCAGAACGCCGTCCCAACGACTACCCAGTCTAGGGCTACCGAATTTTTTAACTAATTGCCCCTTTACAGGCCAAGGCAATTGTCCCTGCGAGGATGCGAAAGGCTTAACAGGCCAATCGACCCGCTCTTGCTGCCTTATGACCGATTTTACCGGTTCCGGTTCCGGTTCAAACGGCTGTTTAATCGCCGCTTGTTGTAAACCATTAACCAATTTTTGTAATCGAGCCTCGCCTTCCCGCAATTGGCTTAACCTGAGCTTACTAGAGGAATAATCCTTTTCCAGGCGGGCTAGCAATTCTTTTCTTTGCAACCGGCTTCGATCCAAAGCATCTTGCTCGGTTTTTTTTAGCTGTAAAGTCTGCTCGAGCAGTTGACTTTCTTTGAGGTATTCCCGCTCCAACTCGGTGAGCTCTATGACCGCGTGCCCGATCCCCGCCAATTTCTCCAGCCGCGCTTTATTCAGATAGTCATAATAAACCATGATACGACTGGATAGAGCAGGATCTTCCTGGTTAAGCATCAACTTCAACTTTTCCTTACGGCCCATCGCGTAAGCAGCCTTAACTTGATGACTTAGCCCTTCATTCTGTTCAGCAATTTCAAGTTGCAATAACCGCGTTTTTTCGCGTAAATCCTGAATTTTTCGTTGCTTGCTATCGATTTGCCCTTGCAATTGTTTTAAGGTTGCGACGGTCTTACCATAATATTTTTCAATTTCCGCCAACTGCGTCAATAACGCACCCTGCTCTTTTTCAATGCGCTTTATATTGCGATTGACTGCATCGATTTCGGCTTGAATTTTGACCAAGTCCTGATTTTGTTCTTCCGCAGCAACCTGAACAAATAAACAGCTCAGCGCCAACCAAGCGAATCCGACGAAAATATTATTCATAAAGCCCGTCAAGCCACTGTAAATAAGGAACTACCCGCCATTTCAAACGACTGCAGCATGTCAATACTCGTTAACTTTGATAAAACAGGACCGAATGAAAAATCCCCCTCCGGCAACAGTCGTAAGGCATTATTCATTTGAGACAAACCCTTCGATACAGAACAAGTGCTAACGTTCACGACCTCACCTCTTGTATTATCCAACGAACCAACCCTCAAGCCTAATAAACTTCCCAAACAATTCAATAACGTCATCGGATGCTCTTCTCTGCATAACCGATCCCTAGTAAGAAATTATTGATCTGTGCAATAGCATCATCCCGTTCTCCAACCTTTTGACCGTAACCAACAGAAAATAAAAGAATCGATCGTTTTGGATGCGTCAATAACATCTTTGTTTCAACTCCTTAGATAAATTGAAGTAGAATGAGCCATATTCAGTAATAAAAAACTAAGGATCGTGCATTTTATAACTTTCGCAACCGACAGGTTTTTTTGTCCATCTTCATTCATTGTATAAATAGTGATATTACCTATCGCACTTCAAATTTCGGCAGTGCCTTAAGGATGTGCCAGGCACACGACAGCATGGATGTTATCATGAAGCCTATAAGGACTTATCTACGGCGCCCTCTGACAGACACGCCGGCACTAAATTTTGATCTGCGAAGAGCATAGTTTAGCTTAGCGACTGTTTGCGCACTTTGAATACGAACCAAAATTGCGGCGTCGGTTGCTTAACTTATTTCATGCCCGTTTCTAAAGGCGTGCTTGTCGTAATCAGTCAAAATGATTGAAAAGCGTCGCTCATTTTGTTAGATTTACCGGCTATTTGAATTTTACTGCTGATGGTTAGATCCGGTTTGTCACTGTATTATAGTAATACACGTTGGCGATTGTTGTGTATAAATATAATTCCCGATACCCCTGAGCCCACACTACCTGATTTTTAAGAATCGATACTCCATGGATCATGACGAAGATCATCTAATCAATAACGACGCGGAAATTGACCGGGCTGCCCGCTGCCTGAAAGCCATGTCCCACCCTCTTCGTTTAAAAATACTCTGCGTACTCGGCAGCGAATCGATTAACGTTCAGGACATCGTGGAACAAGTCGGAACCAGCCAAAGCAACATCTCTCAGCATTTATCTATTCTAAGAGAAAAAGGCATTTTAGGCTCTAAAAAAGAAGCCAACCGGGTTTTTTATTACATCGACGACGAACGCATGCTGAAACTCATTAAAATGATGCGTGACGTGTTTTGCACCACTTGCTAAACCAACCGTTTTTCCTTCACCTTAATTTCTAATTACCTTACCAATCACCCAATGGATCGTTTAATAGAGTTCATCTTAAATCATTATTTATTGTCCCTAGCACTAGCGGTCGTCACCTTTCTGCTGATTCAAGACTTATTTGAGAGCTTGTTCAATAAATTCAAAGCACTCTCCCCCTTATTGGCAGTCGTAAAAATGAATGCCAGCGACGCGATCATAATCGATGTTCGAGAACCGCATGAATTCATTAAGGGCGCTATCGAAAATTCCGTCAACGTTCCGCTCGCCAAACTGGAAAGCCAACTTGGCGAACTCGCACAACACAAAGACCACCCGGTCATCGTGGTCTGTCAAACGGGAACGCGCTCCGTACCGGCTTGCAAAACCTTAACCAAAGCCGGCTTCTCAGATGTTTACAACATCATCGGTGGCATGCAATCTTGGGAAGAAAACAAACTCCCTATCAAAATAGCCAGCAAAAACAAAAACTAACTCCCCTAGCTTTTTACGAAGTGAAGTTAGAATTTTTCTATTCCAAATACAGGACTTAAACCCATGGCCGAAGAAAAGCATTTCTCGATTCAAAAAATTTATACCAAGGATATTTCGTTCGAAACACCGAATTCGCCGCAGATTTTTACCGAAAAATGGGAACCGAAAGTCGACTTCAATCTTGGCACTAATGTGCAAACCTTGGAAAACGAGATGTATGAAGTTTCCTTGACCGTAACCGTCACGGTAAAATGCGGCGAATCAACCGCCTATTTGGTTGAAGTCTGCCAAGCCGGCATTTATGCTTTGAAGGGATTTAGCGAAGAAGAGATGGGGCCGATGGTTGGTAGCTTCTGCCCCAATATTTTATTCCCTTATGCACGCGAAGCCATTTCGGACCTGGTTGCCAAAGGCGGTTTTCCACAACTGCTACTGGCCCCGGTCAACTTCGATGCGCTCTATGCTCAGCACTTACAACAAGCTAAACAACAAGCTCCCGGCTCAAATAAAGTCAACTAAGGACTCATGACCTCAACTATCAGCGTACTCGGTGCCGGCTCATGGGGCACTGCTTTAGCGATACAAGCAGCCCGAAACGGCTACCGTACGCTGCTGTGGGGGCACGATCCAGTCCATATTCAAACACTACAACAGAACAGAACCAATCAGCGTTACTTGCCCGGTTTTGTTTTTCCCAACACCCTTGAAACCAGCTCGGAACTTGCCGAAGCCGCCGCATTCAGCGACTTAATCTTGATTGCCGTTCCTAGTCATGCATTCAAGGACACGCTAATCAAACTACGAAAATTAGCTAGCCAACAGGTGCAAATCGCCTGGGCTACCAAAGGGTTCGCACCCAACGACGGATATTTGTTACATTACTCGGTCGAACGCATATTTGCCAAAGGGACTCCGGCCGCGGTTTTATCCGGTCCGACTTTTGCCCGCGAAGTCGCGGCCGATTTACCAACGGCAATTACAATTGCATCAAATCATGCCGGCTTCGCCGAACAATTAACCCGAATTTTCCACAGCGCACGATTCCGCACTTACACCAGCACCGACATGATAGGCGTACAAACCGGCGGCGCGGTTAAAAACGTATTAGCTATCGCCTCGGGCATTGCCGACGGTCTGAATTTCGGCGCCAACACACGCGCCGCACTCATTACACGGGGACTCCATGAAATCATCAGGCTCGGCCTAGAACTCGGCGGCCGACAAGAAACTTTCATGGGCCTTGCCGGACTCGGCGACCTGATTTTAACTTGTACCGACAACCAATCAAGAAACCGGCGCTTCGGACTTGCGCTCGGACAGAATAAAGATCGTGCCGCAGCCCGGGAAGAAATCGACCAAGAGATCGAAGGCGTATCGGCTGCAAAAGAAACTTATTTACTCGCACAAACGCACGGCATCGACATGCCGATAACCGAACAAACCTACAAGGTGCTCTATGAGAGATTATCGCCGCTGGCTGCCGTGCAAAACCTATTAGACCGCGAATTAAAAGCCGAAAGCTAGCCCAGCTTTTACAAATGCAGTACCTACGGTCTATGTTTTTGAATGATGAAAAGATTGTCGATTCTCTAACCCAAGTTTACAAAAATAAATTGCCCGCTTTCCGCTAACCGGGTCCAAACTTGAGTATCCGTCCTGGGAGTCCCAAAATCCGCCCTTCCATCATCGCCCGTGAGCCTAGCAACGCAACTGTTTTTGATTACGCTCTTACAAAGCAATCATCAATATCATTTTATTGCACTGGCGCGAGGGTACTTGGCCCATTGGCGCCAACTTAAGTAATAAACACGTCATTCCGCCAGGGATTAGCGGAATCCAGTGCCACGGATGGCAATGCTTAGCTTCACATTTATGTATACAGGATATCGGTAACCCATGCCGATATGACGAATAAAGCAGAAAATGCGCCATAGTATAAGCACTAAGTTGGCGCTTATGGGTACTTGGCCTCCCCCACGCAATTCCAGACCGGCTTATTTGATTAACGCACCGACAAACGACTGTTGCCGCCAGGCTTCATACAACACAATCGAAACGGTATTTGATAAATTTAGACTGCGGCTATCGGGCTGCATCGGTAAATACAGTAACTTGTCCCGATCCATCGACATCAAAGCCGAGACGGGCAGACCACGCGATTCTGGTCCGAACAAAAACGCATCGCTCGGCTCAAAGGCCACCTCACTATAAACTTTTTGTCCCTTGGTTGATAATGCAAACAACCTTGACGGTTTGCGCTGATCGATAAAATCGGCCAACGAACCGTAAACACAAACGCTCGCCCATTCATGATAATCCAAACCGGCCCGGCGCAGTTTTTTGTCATCCATATCAAAACCCAATGGCTCGATTAAATGCAAGCATGCACCGGTATTGGCGCATAGCCTAATGATATTACCGGAATTCGCCGGTATTTCAGGCTCATAGAGCACGATATCAAACATTATCGACAATTCCTTGCAATAAAAACTGCAGTCGCTGTACAAACCACTCTCTCTTTACCTGCGCGAATCTGACCCAAAAATCGTCTCATTATCAGGCCTCCAAATGCCATACTCTTTGCTAATCAAATTTCGGCTCAGAGGGTGCCCGCCACAGGACGCCGTAAAAAGTCCTTAACCCCTCACTTAACGCTAGGCGAGGGGGTGGTCAAAGCCTTTGCGAGCACCATGGAGGCGTGAATGCCGATTTTGCAGAACGCCACGGATGGCGTGTAGTAAGGCACCAACAGTAGACGCTTTAGGCGACGCAGGGCAGAAAAATGCTCCTGCCTTTTCTGCATTCATTACATCCATGTAACTCAGCAGTTGCCGATAAGCAAAATCCGGCAAGAACGAGGTCATAATTCATCTATCCGAACAGGTGTCAGCTTCCAAATATCCCGGTTATAATCGCCTATGGTTCGATCGGTCGAAAACTTTCCGCTCGAGGCACAATTGAGAATACTCATTCTGGTCCACCGTTCGGTATCGAGGAAGGCTTTCTCGGCACGATTTTGCGCATCGACATAACTGCGAAAATCGGCAACTGTCATCCACGGATCGTAAGGGTTTTTAATCGAATTAACGAGTTCGTCGAATATACCGGGCTCCATCAGATTGAAATGCCCACACTCGATGAGATTCATGACCCTTTTTAGGTCATTGTCCTGCTCAATGATAGCGTTAGGGTCGTAATGCCCTTTCATCGCCTCGACTTGATCCTCTGTTAAGCCGAATAAAAAGAAATTATCCTCACCGACTTCTTCGAGAATTTCAATATTGGCACCATCCAAGGTACCGATAGTAATCGCTCCGTTCATCATGAACTTCATATTGCCGGTTCCGGAAGCTTCCTTCCCGGCCGTCGAAATTTGTTCGGACAGATCAGCTCCGGTACAAATAATTTCCATCGCGGAAACCCGATAATTTGGCAAAAAAACCAATTTCAATTTATTGCCGACATCCGGGTCGAAATTAATGACGTCGGAAACATTGTTAATGAACTTAATGATTTTTTTAGCCATCACATAACCGGGCGCCGCTTTACCTCCGATTAAAACGCAACGATTAACCCAATCTTGCGTATCGCCACGTTTTATCTTGTCGTATAAATGCACAACATGCAAAACATTGAGCAACTGCCGCTTATATTCATGAATCCTCTTGACCTGTACATCGAACAAAGCATCAGCGGATAACTCGAGGCCGAGTTCGCTCTTTTTATAGTCGATTAAGCGTTGCTTGTTTTGGCGTTGAATAGCCAACCACTTGTCACGAAACGCAGCATCTTCGGCATAAGGCTTTAGTTTTTGTAACTCCGACAAATCGGTTATCCAAGCATCGCCAATGGTTGCCGTGACCAGTTCCGCCAGAGCCGGATTACAACCGGCCAACCAGCGGCGTGGAGTCACGCCATTAGTCTTGTTGTTAAACCTTGACGGCCATAATTCGTAAAAATCCTTGAACAAACCTTCTTGCAACAACTTCGAATGCAATTCGGCAACACCGTTAATCGAATAACTGCCGACAATGGCCAAATAAGCCATGCGCACTTGCTTCTCCACGCCTTCCTCAATGATCGACATGCGTCGCATTCTATCGAAATCACCCGGCCAATGCACCGAAACTTCGGCCATAAACTTCGCATTGATATCGTAAATAATTTCCAATAATCTCGGCAAAAGCTGCTCAAACAAACTCACTGACCAGCGCTCCAATGCTTCCGGCAGCAAGGTATGATTGGTATATGCCATGGTTTTAGTCGTAATGCTCCATGCCTCATTCCAAGACAAACCATGAATATCGATCAATAGGCGCATCAATTCGGCCACAGCTATACTAGGATGCGTATCGTTCAATTGAAAACAGTTTTTCTCGGCAAATTCGGTAAAGTTGTTGCCATGACGCCCAACCCAGTTAGCGATAACGTCCTGTAAACTGGCGGAAGCCAACAAATACTGCTGCTTTAAGCGCAATGCTTTACCGTTCTCATTGGCATCGTTCGGATAGAGTACCATCGTGATATTTTCCGCGGTATTCTTCGCGGCCACCGACTCGGCATAATCACCCGCATTGAATTCTTGCAGATTGAATTCCTCGGTCGCGGTCGATTTCCATAACCTTAATGTATTGACCGTACCGTTGTTATATCCGGGAATAGGCGTATCGTAAGGAACCGCAAGAATATCTTGCGTATCGACCCAACAAATCCTTTTATTGCCGTTTTCATCGATATGCGACTCGGTTCGTCCGCCGAATTTGATCCGATGCGCGTACTCCGGCCTTTCAATTTCCCAAACATTGCCGTTTCGCAACCAATGATCGGGCCTCTCAACTTGCTCGCCGTTCTGCACGATTTGACTAAACATGCCGTATTCGTAGCGCAATCCATAACCGATGACTGGAAGTTGCAAGGTGGCGCAACTATCGATAAAACAGGCTGCCAATCGCCCCAATCCACCATTGCCAAGCCCCGCATCCGGCTCGCTATCGACCAACTCCTCGATTTCCAATCCGAGATCGTACATCGCGCGAGTTGCTTCGTCAGTCACGCCTAGATTGAGCATCGCGTTGCTCAAGGTTCGCCCCATCAAAAATTCCATCGACAGGTAATAAGCTTTTCTGCAATCGGTATCCCTATAGGCGTTGTAGGTATTTTTCCAACGCTCGATGAGCCTGTCGCTGATGACTAAAGACAAGGCTTCGTATGCATAATACGGAGACCGACAGTTTTCATCTCGCCCTAAACGATAAGCGTAATAACGCTTGAAATCGGTAATCAAATGATTCTTATCCAACGACAAACTGGGAAGTTTGGTTATCGTTGCGGCCGGCTTACTTTTTTTGAAAATAGTGCTGGGCATTTTTGATGGCTCTTCGGATTGTTCGTACATATCAATCATATCGGTTTATTTTCATTAAACAAGTGTGTTAAGGCGATCAAATTAAGCCTTAATCCGCTTGAAAAAGCGTGCGCTCAGTACTGCTTGAAATATTCAGACAAGCGTGAGTCAATGCCATATCGTCCCGCATTAAAACCGCTAGCGGTTGCATTTATTAGCATTGACTAAAAGTTTCACTCAAAGGGAAAAATCTAGCTGATACGCCCATGGCATTGCTTATATTTTTTCCCCGACCCGCATGGACAAGGATCGTTACGCCCTACCTTGCGCTCATTTCTAACAAATGGTTGTTCGACCGGTTTTTCCAGATCCATCGGAGGTGGCGCATCCTCATTCGGTGCCGCTATCGGCTCCGCCTCGGCATGCTCGTAATGCATTTCCTTCGGCGCTTGTCTCATTTCATCTATCGCCTGAACATCCTCTTCCTGAGTCACTTGAACCTTAGCAAGGATACCAATCACTTCGTACTTGATGTGATCCAGCAAACTGGTGAACATTTCGAAGGCTTCACGCTTATATTCTTGCTTCGGATCTTTTTGAGCATAGCCCCTAAAATGAATGCCCTGGCGCAAATGATCCATCGCCGCCAAATGTTCTTTCCAACTATTGTCCAAGACTTGCAACATCACCGATTTTTCGAAATGCCGCAATATTTTAGGCTCAATCTTGAGTTCTTTTTCCTTATAGTTTTGCTCGACCAACTCGACAATACGTTCACGCAACGAGGCTTCATTGAGTCTTTTGTCATCCTTTAGCATTTGCCTGACCGGTATTTCGGCATTAAACTCTTGCAATAGATGATCTTCCAGACCTTTGGTATCCCACTGCTCCTCCATCGTTTTCGGCGGAATATATTGCGTGATGACATTATTGACCACATCCTTGCGAATTTCACTCATGATATCGGAGATATCTTCCGCGGCCATTAGCTCGTTGCGTTGCGCATAGATCACTTTGCGTTGATCGTTAGCGACATCATCGTAAGCCAAGATTTGTTTGCGTATGTCGAAATTCCGGCTTTCGACTTTTCGTTGAGCGTTTTCAATCGAACGAGTGACCCATGGGTGTTCTATCGCTTCGCCATCGCCCATACCCAGTTTTTGCATCAAGCCTGCAACGCGATCGGAGGCAAAAATACGCATTAAAGGATCTTCAAGCGATAAGTAGAACCGTGTCGAACCCGGGTCGCCTTGGCGCCCCGAGCGCCCTCGTAGCTGATTGTCGATACGCCGCGATTCGTGACGCTCGGAACCGATCACATGCAAACCGCCGCTGGCAATGACTTGTTGATGGCGATCGAGCCATGCTCCCCGAACTTTTTCCCGCTCTTCTTCAGAGGCTTCCTCACCCAGTGCCGCTAGTTCGGCATCAAGATTACCGCCCAACACGATATCGGTACCTCGTCCGGCCATATTGGTTGCAATCGTTACCGCGCCCGGCATACCGGCCTGTTCGATAATGTGCGCTTCGCGTTCATGCTGTTTAGCATTCAATACTTCGTGCTTAATATTTTCCTTAGTCAGTAACGAGGAAATGATCTCGGAATTTTCGATCGATGTCGTCCCAACCAACACCGGCTGACCACGCTCGACACAATTTTTGATGTCTTGAGCAATGGCCTGGTATTTTTCACGAGCCGTCAAATAGACCAAGTCGCCCATGTCTTTGCGGATCATCGGCCGATGGGTCGGAATGACGACCACTTCAAGACCGTAAATCTTGTTCAATTCGAACGCTTCGGTATCAGCCGTACCGGTCATCCCTGACAGTTTTTCGTAAAGGCGGAAATAATTTTGAAATGTAATCGAGGCCAACGTTTGATTTTCATTTTGTATCGTCACGCGCTCTTTAGCTTCGATGGCCTGATGCAGACCTTCCGACCAGCGCCGCCCCTGCATAATGCGCCCGGTAAATTCATCGACGATCATCACTTCATTGTCAGCGACAATATAATCGACGTCTTTTTGGAATAAATGATGCGCACGCAACGATGCATTTAGGTAATGCATTAGCCGAATGTTCGATGCATCATAGAGACTACCGCTATCGACCATCAAGCCATGATCGGTCATCAATTGTTCGACGTGTTCATGACCTTCCTCGGTCAAATAAATCTGCCGGGTTTTCTCGTCGACAAAGAAATCGCCTGGGCTATCTTCTTTTTCCTGTTTGGTCAAAAAAGGCACGATCTCGTTGGCTTTGATATAAATATCAGTGCTTTCCTCGGTCGGTCCGGAAATAATCAATGGCGTGCGCGCCTCATCGATCAAAATCGAATCGACCTCGTCGACGATCGCAAATGCTAAATCTCTTTGCACTTTTTGCGCCAAGCTGAAAGCCATGTTGTCGCGCAAATAGTCGAAGCCGAATTCGTTGTTGGTACCGTAGGTGATATCGGCGGTGTAAGCGGATCGCCTCTCCGCGCTATCCATGCGACTAACGATAACGCCGGTCGTCAAGCCCAAAAACTCGTATACGCGCCCCATCCATTGCGCGTCGCGAGCCGCCAGATAATCGTTGACCGTGACGACGTGCACACCGCGCCCCGGCAAAGCATTAAGATAAGCCGCCAAAGTCGCCATCAAGGTTTTTCCCTCGCCGGTCTTCATTTCGGCAATCTTGCCGTCATTAAGAACCATACCGCCGATCAATTGCACGTCGTAATGACGCATGCCGAATACCCGAGCGGAGGCTTCCCTTACCGTTGCAAAGGCTTCCGGGATCAAATTATCCAACTTTTCGCCCTGCTCGAGACGATCACGGAATTCTTGAGTCTTGGCTTTTAATTCGCCATCGGATAATTTTTCATAATCGGAAGCGAGTGCATTAATTTTTTTGACCAGCTTCCTTTTCTTTTTGACCAGTCGGTCATTGCGACTACCTACAATAAATTTAACCAGCTTACCAACCATGCTTTTTTCCGGTGAGAATTGAGTTATAACTATTTAAAAGTTTCGGATTATATACCTTCTACCCCATTAGTTACAGTTAAAAGCCAGCAATTACCAATTTGGAAGTCAACATAGAGTGTGGAGTGTGCTTGGCGAGGATGTCGGCAGCAGGAAGCTGCCGACAAGCCCCCATGGATGGGTTCACGGCGTTCCTCGACAGGCATACTTCACACCCTAAACACGGCGAAAAATGCTCAAACTGGGCTTAGGTTGTGGCGTATGCCTGCCGAGGAACAAAAATCCATTATGCCTTCGGCACCTGCCTGTCAAGTAACCGCATCCTCTTAAGATCGTATACTTTCATCAATACGTTCTTGCCTGGCCGACGTGACTGACAAACCATTGGTAAGCATCTGTCAAGCCCTCCTCCAAACCAATGCGATATTCCCAGCCAAGCGATTTGAGCCGCGACACATCCATCAGCTTGCGCGGCGCCCCTTCCGGTTTGGTCGTATCGAAGCTCAACTTGCCTTTAAAACCAGTGACTCTCGCAAGCGTTTCGGCCAACTCCCGAATCGTACAATCCACACCGGAACCGACATTGATATGCGACAGCATCGGTTGAGTATTCGCTTGATAAATGCCGGCATCCAACTCCATCACATGCACGCTGGCGGCAGCCATGTCGTCGACATGCAGAAATTCACGCATCGGCGTCCCGCTGCCCCAAATCACGATTTCGTCATCGCCGGCTTGAACCGCTTCATGAAAGCGCCGAATCAAGGCCGGTATCACATGGCTGTTTTCGGGATGAAAGTTATCGTTCGGCCCATAGAGATTGGTCGGCATCACGCTACGGTAATCGCGCCCGTATTGGCGGTTATAACTCTCGCATAACTTGATCCCGGCAATTTTAGCGATCGCATAAGGCTCATTGGTCGACTCAAGCGAGCCTGTCAACAACGCCTGCTCCTGCATCGGCTGCCCGGCAAGCTTAGGGTAGATACATGACGAACCCAAAAACAACAAACGCTGAACGCCGCTAAGATGGGAGGCATGAATGATATTCGCCTCGATCATCAGATTTTGGTAGATAAATTCGGCCGGCAAGGTGTTATTGGCATGAATACCGCCGACCTTGGCCGCCGCCAAATAAACCTGGTCAATCCGGCGTGCCGAAAAAAATGCCTGTACCGCCGCCTGGTCCAGTAAGTCAAGCTCATCGCGGCCCGCCGTCAAAATAGACCGATAACCCAAACTTTGTAACCGGCGAACGACTGCGGAACCAACCATACCACGATGGCCGGCAACAAAAACAGTTTGATCGAGATCGTGGCTCATCGTTAGCTCTCCACCGAAACAGGTAAATCAAGCCCGTGCGACTTCAATAAGGCATGGCGCTTGGCCGATTTAAGGTCTTCGCGCACCATCTCGGCGCACATCTCGCGCACCGTAATTTCCGGCACCCAACCGAGTTTTTCCTTGGCCTTAGAGGGGTCGCCCAATAGCGTTTCGACCTCTGCCGGACGGAAATAACGTGGATCGACTCGAACCACCACATCGCCTGCGGACAATGCCGGCGCCGAATCGCCCTCGATCGATTCGACCACGCCGAACTCGTCGACACCATTTCCTTCAAAACGCAAAATAATCCCCAGCTCCGCCGCCGACCAAACGATAAAGTCACGAACACTGAATTGAACGCCAGTGGCAATCACAAAGTCTTCCGGTTGGTCTTGTTGCAGCATCATCCACTGCATACGCACATAATCCTTGGCATGCCCCCAATCACGCAACGCATACATATTACCCAAAAAAAGGCACTGCTCAACGCCTTGCGCAATATTGGCCAAGCCACGAGTAATTTTCCGGGTCACAAAGGTTTCGCCACGGCGAGGCGATTCATGATTGAACAAGATACCGTTACAGGCATACATGCCGTAGGCCTCGCGGTAATTCACGGTAATCCAATAAGCATAAAGCTTAGCGGCCGCATAAGGCGAGCGAGGATAAAACGGCGTAGTCTCCTTCTGCGGGGTTTCTTGAACCAAGCCATACAACTCCGAAGTGGACGCTTGGTAAAAGCGGGTTTTCTTCTCCAAGCCCAACAAGCGTATCGCCTCCAACAAACGCAGCGTCCCCATCGCATCGACATCGGCAGTGTACTCCGGCGACTCGAAACTCACCGCAACATGAGACTGCGCGCCCAGGTTATACACTTCGTCCGGTTGCACTTCTTGCAAAATGCGCGTTAGATTGGAAGAATCGGTTAAATCGCCGTAATGCAATGCGAAATTTTGATTTTCGACATGCGGGTCTTGGTAAATATGATCGACCCGTTGCGTATTAAACGATGAAGCGCGGCGTTTGATGCCGTGAACTTCATAACCTTTCTCAAGTAAAAACTCGGCCAGATAAGAACCGTCCTGCCCGGTGATGCCGGTAATTAAAGCTTTTTTTGTCATAGAATGCTCATTTTAGTTACTCATTCGTAAATCATGTTACTGTGAAAGTTCGTAGATTGGGACTCTTTATATTATTTTTCGCTATGCAACAATGCCGGTTCCGAAGCGGGTGCGGTTGCTCGATCGACAGGCGTCGGCGGCAGGCAAAGCCTTTGCCGAGCACCCGGCGCCTCCTTAAACATCACCGAAATTTGGAATGCGAAAGGCATATATTCTTCTGGGCCGAGTATAATAGCTCAGCACCTTAATTAAGACGCCTAGCGTTAACTGGATAAAAACCATGATAGACGATCAGTCTTTGATGAACGAACGCAAGCACCACTTCGATTTTAAAGCCGGCCTTAGGTATGATTTTCCCGCCGGCGTCGTAGTTTTTTTGGTTGCAGTGCCTTTATCACTTGGTATCGCGCTGGCATCCGGCGCACCGCTTTTTTCAGGACTCATTGCCGGAATCATCGGCGGACTGGTCGTTTCCGGCTTAAGCGGATCATCTCTTGGCGTGAGCGGACCCGCCGCAGGTATTGCGATTATCGCCCATGCCGCGATACAAAGCCTTGGCTTTGAAGCCTTCCTGCTAAGCGTGGTCATAGCAGGCATCATTCAGGTGATCATGGGACGAATCGGCGCCGGCATCGTCGGCTATTATTTTCCATCCGCAGTTATTACCGGCATGTTGACGGGAATCGGCATTATCATTTTTCTGAAACAAATACCGCATGCATTCGGCTACGACGTGGATTACGAAGGCGATATCTCCTTCGCCCAAAGCGACCAATTCACAACGACATCCGAATTGGTTCATATGATCGACTTTATCTCTCCCGGTGCAATCATTATTTCATTGGCCTCGCTGGCCATTCTACTCCTTTGGGAGTCACCGTTAATTAAACAATACCGTTTTACCCAATGGATTCACGGTGCATTGGCGGCCGTGTTAACCGGCGTGGCATTAAATCAATTACTCCTTGGATGGTTTCCCGAATTGGCTTTGAGCGGCAATCATCTGGTTTCACTACCTCAAGTCGATCGAGCCGTCGAACTGATCGCTTATCTAACATTGCCGGATTTTTCGCAAATCACCAATTTATCCGTTTATAAAGTCGGATTCACTCTAGCAATGGTCGCTAGCCTTGAAACCTTACTATGTGTCGAAGCCGTCGATAAGCTGGACCCATACAAACGAGTGACGCCCAATAATAGAGAACTCAAAGCACAAGGCATCGGCAATATCAGCGCCGGCTTACTGGGCGGCATTCCGATCGCCCAAGTGATCGTGCGCAGCTCCGCCAATATCTTATCGGGCGGCAGAACCAAGGCCTCGGCCTTCATTCATGGCGCATTATTACTATCAGCGGTGATATCGATTCCTAGCCTTTTGAATACCATACCGCTGGCCAGTCTTGCGGCGGTTTTGTTAGTCATCGGATACCAGATGGCCGACTGGCGTCGCTTCATTACGATGTACCGAACGGGTGTATATCACTTCGTCCCCTTTGCCGCGACTGTATTTGGGCTTATTTTTACCGACATGCTGACCGGCATTGCGATCGGTATGAGCATCGCGTTATTTTTTATCTTGCTGGAAAACTTAAAAGTCGGTTTTTATTTGCATCAGGAACAAAAAGCCAATAAAAACTTCATTACCCTATCGGAAAACGTCTCTTTTCTAAACAAAGCCAATATTTTGCAACTGCTCGATCAATTACCCGAAAATTCGGAGGTCGTTATCGACGCAACCGGCTCCAAATACATCGATTTCGACGTCTATGAAATCATTCAGAACTTTAAAATCGAAGCCGAACGTAAAAATATTCATTTAGTTCTTGAAAACCTGAGAGGTTATGGCGTTCTCGAGCCGGTACAAAGGACTCATCCGCTCACCAAAGAGTCACAACAGTCGTTGAAGCCGGCAGACGTGTTGGAAATCTTAAAAGCAGGCAACCAACGCTTTGTCTACAATCTTAAAGCCAACCGAAACCTGCTGGAACAAATTAATGAAACCGTCGAAGGTCAGTTTCCGTTTGCGATCATTCTTAGTTGCATCGATTCGCGCACCTCGGCCGAATTAATTTTCGATCAAGGCTTAGGCGACATATTCAGTGTTCGTGTTGCCGGCAATATTGTTAATGACGACATTCTAGGCAGCATGGAATTTGCCTGTAAATTGGCGGGCTCCAAGTTGATTGTCGTGCTCGGCCATAGCCACTGCGGTGCGATTAAAGGCGCCTGCGCAGATGCCAAACTCGATCATCTGACCGGTTTGCTCGATAAAATCCGCCCGTCGGTCGATTCGGTTAAAAGCGGCCGACTAGCACGTATAAGCAACCCTGACGACTCTTTAGTTGAACAAGTTGCTGAACGCAACGTCGAAATCATGGTCGAGCAAATCAGACAGCAAAGCCCCCTTCTGAATACGATGGCGATTAGTGGCGAAATCGGGATAATTGGCGCCATGTACAATATTGAAAACGGTAAAGTCAGTTTTTTTGAATAATATAAATCAGACCGCAACACTTTAGCACATGCTACACGCCTCCTAGTTCGTTGATTTATTAGGCTTCTGAAAAATTCTGCTTACCGCCATTCATGGTGATTTGCTTTTCCGTCACGACCCACAAGAATGCATTCACATATCCTTAAATATCTATACGCTACGGCGATACGCCGAAAATACAACGAATTGTCGCATCAGAACAATCCGAGGGGGCTAAAACAACATATCTGCAATAGCGTTTTCATAAGGCATTGTCGCTGCCGCACAACAAAGCAAAAGCAACGACTCTAACTTATTAAATCTACCGCAATAACTCCGCCGAGTTTTTGTTTTTCGGCGAATATCGCTATAATGCATGGCGTTGTTCGATACACATCAACAGGCGTTGGTTTGCAGAATAATTCTTTAGTGATATAGTTGGTTATTATCACTTGAAATGCGTTGTATTGAAAATGCAACATCTCCAATAACTCTTTTCCGGCATAACCGGATTTAGCTCAGCCGATGAAAGAATATCTAATCATTCTGATAAGCACGATACTGGTCAATAATTTTGTACTGGTAAGGTTTTTAGGATTATGCCCTTTCATGGGAGTCTCCCGAAAACTGGAAACGGCCTTGGGGATGGGTTTCGCGACGACCTTTGTATTGACTTTATCCGCCGTTTGCAGTTATTTGGCCAATCGTTATCTATTGATTCCATTAGAACTGGAGTATTTACGCACGATCACTTTCATCGTCGTGATTGCCTTCGTCGTGCAATTTACCGAAATGGTCGTCCACAAAACCAGTCCGCTCCTTTACCAGGTGCTGGGGATATTTTTGCCGCTGATTACCACTAATTGCGCGGTTCTAGGTGTCGCCCTGCTGAATGTGCAAACCCAACATGGTTTCCTAGAGTCGGCTTTATACGGTTTCGGCGCTGCGGTTGGTTTTTCGATGGTTTTGACCCTTTTCTCGACGCTACGCGAAAGAATCGACGTTGCCGACGTCCCTCTACCGTTCAAAGGCAACTCGATCGCACTGGTAACGGCTGGATTGATGTCCATGGCTTTCATGGGATTCAGTGGACTAGTCAAGGGCTAAGGACTAAGAAACTTGCATTTTATAACTTTCGCAACCCTCAGGACCTTTTGTACGTCTTCTTCGCTGCACAAACAGTGACATACCGTAACTTAACGCCTGTTTACGAGCATTGAATGCGGACAAAAATCCTAGGCGCCGGTTACGTAACTTGTTTCATGCCCATGCCTAAGGATTTAGCCGATCAACTTCAATTAATCGCTCACATAAACCCGTTCGAATTTTACATTTATCCTGACACACTCAAGGCGAATGCAAAACTCATAAACCAATGACATCAACGCAAAGCGATGGAACGATAAGCGAGAGTTGTTACTCAAAATATCAACTATTCTAATTCGACAAGATAAATCCGATGATACTAATCATTTGCATGACATTTGCCATATTTGGCGTGATACTCGGATTTTCGGCCATCTATTTTAGGGTCGAAGGCGATCCGATTGTCGATAAAATCGAAGCGATTCTTCCGCAAACGCAATGCGGGCAATGCAGTTTTCCGGGTTGCCGCCCTTATGCGGAAGCGATCGCTGCCGGCGATGCCGATATCAACCAATGCCCGCCGGGCGGTCAAGACGGCGTCGAAGCGTTGGCCGACTTACTGGGCGTCGAAGCGAAACCGCTCAACGCCGAATTCGGCGAAGAAAAACCCAAGAGCGTCGCTGTCATCATCGAGGACCTGTGTATCGGCTGCACCAAATGCATTCAAGCTTGCCCGGTCGATGCGATACTCGGTTCGGCCAAGATGATGCATACCGTGATAGCCGACGAATGCACCGGCTGCGAGCTTTGCGTAGACCCCTGCCCGGTCGATTGCATTGTCATGGAACCGATACCCGAAGACCTTAACAACTGGCAATGGCCGGAACCGGAAAAGAAATATGCTTAAAACCTGGCGCTTTCATGGCGGCTTGCACTTGCCCGCACATAAACATCTATCGGCGCACCGCCCTATCGTCAATGCGGAGCTTCCGAATCAACTGGTTTATCCCTTGCAACAACGTCCAGGCGTGCAACTCAATCCGACCGTCGCCACGGGCGAAAGCGTGTTGCGCGGCCAAATCATCGCTGATTCCGATCATTTCCTGGCAACCCCAATTCATGCTGCAAGCTCGGGTACCGTTAAAGCCATTGAAGATCGCATCATACCTCATCCCTCCGGACTATCGGACCAGTGCATCATCATCGACACCGACGGACGCGATGAAGCATTGGCATCTGAACCTATTGCCGATTATCGCCTGGAACCAGCATCGTCACTACGTTCTAAAATTCGCCAAGCCGGTATTGTCGGTCTTGGCGGCGCGGCTTTTCCTACCTCGATCAAATTGAACCCGGGGCCGCAACGCCATATAGACACGCTTATTTTAAACGGCGCGGAATGCGAACCCTATATCACCTGCGACAATGTTCTGATGCAAGCCGAACCGGATGCTATCGTTCAAGGGGCGCTGATTTTGATGCATGCACTGCAAGTCGGCAACGGCATCATCGCCGTCGAAGATCATATGACCGAAGCATTCGAGGCATTATCGGTCGCCATCGAACAAACGAGGGATCTTCGACTGACCGCAGTCAAAATCCCTGCCCTGTATCCGACCGGAGGTGAAAAACAATTAATCCGTGTTGTCACAGGCAAGGAAACGCCGTCAGGCGGCATTCCGGCCGATGTGGGCGTGATTTGTCAAAATGTCGGCACGGCCGCGGCCGTGTATAACGCCATTTGCCGGGGCCTACCGTTAACCGAGCGTGTCGTGACCGTCACCGGCCAAGGCGTAAAACAACAACAAAACATGCGTGCGCGCATCGGCACGCCGATTAGCAACTTGATCAACCAATGCGGCGGCTATCAAGACTCTGTGGAGCGTTTAATCATGGGCGGACCCATGATGGGTTTCGCGTTACCCGAAGACGACATACCAATTGTCAAGGCCACCAACTGCATATTGGCAGCAGCGGATTCCGAAGTCGCCGGAAGTAAAGAAACCCGACCTTGCATTCGCTGTGGCGATTGCGCGAAAGCCTGCCCGGTCGATTTGCTGCCGCAACAGCTTTACTGGTATAGCCGTGCCGGCAATTTGGAGAAATGCAAAGAGTTTAGCCTATTCGATTGTATCGAATGCGGCTGTTGCGAGGTTGTTTGTCCGAGCCAGATCCCATTGGTGCAATATTACCGATCAGCGAAAAGCAAGACCATCGCCAAGGCCAAAGAGGCGGAAAAAGCAGCAATCGCAAAACGCCGGCACGACTTCCTTCTTGAACGCAAGGCTCGTGAACAGGCAGAGCGAGCCGAACGCTCTCGCCGCAAAAAAGAAGCCCTGGCCAAATTAAAAGCCGCTGAAACCGCCACCGAAGGAGCGGAATAAATGAAATTCTCAACCGTCATGTCGCCGCACCTTCAACCTGTCAACAGTGTTGACCGGGTCATGCTACAAGTATTGTTGGCCTTGATTCCCGGCATTGCCGCGATGACTTGGTTTTTCGGCATCGGCGTTTTAATCAACATTGCCCTAGCAGTTGTCGTTGCGCTGCTTGCCGAAGCATCGATTCTGGGCTTACGCGGCCGGCCGATCGGCTCGACACTCAAAGACTTGAGCGCCGTCGTAACCGCGGTGCTACTGTCAATTTCACTGCCGGTCATTGCGCCATGGTGGATTACCGTGGTCGGTAGCTTGTTCGCGATCGTGATTGCCAAACACTTATACGGCGGCTTGGGTTACAACCCGTTCAATCCGGCGATGGCAGGCTATGTCTTACTATTGGTTTCGTTTCCGATGCAGATGACCGCTTGGTTAGCGCCGATCGAACTCGGCTCGGTCGCATTGAGCGAAATCGACTTGCTTAAATTAATTTTTCTCGAACAACTACCCGATAACGTCAACTTCGATGCGGTCACGATGGCCACCCCGCTGGATAGCGTCAGAACTCAATTGGGGCTAGGCCGATCGGTACCGGAAATAAAAACCGATTCCGTTTTCGGACTTTTAGCAGGAAAGGGTTGGGAATGGGTGGCCGGAGGCTATTTGCTAGGCGGGCTCTGGCTCATGTGGCGTAAAATCATCGGCTGGCAGATTCCGGTCGGCTTGCTCCTCGGTCTCGGACTCTTCGCGAGTATTTGTTATGCGATCGACAGTAATCAGTTTGCATTGCCAAGCTTTCACTTAGTGGCCGGCGCGACGATGCTGGGCGCTTTTTTTATCGCAACCGATCCGGTTACCGCAGCCACATCGGTTAATGGCCGAATTATTTACGGACTACTGATCGGTTCGTTGGTTTATATTATTCGCGTTTGGGGCGGCTACCCGGATGCAATGGCTTTCGCGGTTTTATTGGGTAACTTAACGGCACCGGCAATCGATTATTTCACGCGGCCTCGCGTCTTCGGTCAAAAAGCATGAACGCTATCATAAAAAAAACTTTATCGGCAGCCGCGATATTGGGCGGATTTTCGTTACTGGGCCTGGGCTTAACCTCACTTACTTTTCACAAAACCGAAGCTAAAATACAGGAAAATGAACGACAAGCCTTACTAACTAATTTAAAAGCCGTGATCCCCGAGTCGCTTTACGACAACGATATCGTCAATGATACGATTGAAGTCAGCGATCTCAATCAGGGCCTCTCGAAACCGGCCATCATTTATCGCGCCAGACAAAAAGGCACGCCGGTCGCCGCGGTCATGACAGTAGTAACACCCAACGGTTATAGCGGTAATATCAGCCTGTTGGTAGCAGTCAAAACCGACGGTGCCCTCACTGGCGTTCGCGCGATTTCTCACCGCGAGACGCCAGGGCTAGGCGATAAAATTGAAATCGAACGTAGCGACTGGATCTTAGCGTTCGACGGAAAGTCGCTCGCTATGCCCAAAGCACAAGAATGGGCCGTTAAACGTGACGGCGGCCACTTCGACCAATTGACCGGCGCAACGATCACACCGCGCGCGGTTGTAGGAGCTATTAAAAACGCATTGCTTTATTTCAAGCATAACCAGGTCCGGATTTTTTCAACGACAGAATCGACTCCCGAAGGAGGAAATTAATGTTCTCCGAATACAGTAAAATCGTCAAAGACGGCTTATGGCTCAATAATCAAGCCTTCGTCGCATTACTCGGACTGTGCCCGCTACTTGCCGTAAGCAACACGGTCATTAACGGCCTCGGACTAGGCCTTGCCACGACGATGACCTTAGTCGTGTCGAACACGGTCGTCTCACTGATCCGTAACTTCGTTCCCGACGAAATCCGTTTACCGGTTTTCGTACTGGTCATTGCCAGCGTGGTCACGATGATCGAACTCGCGATGAACGCGTGGTTCTTCGGACTTTATAAAATCCTCGGCATTTTCATCCCGTTGATCGTCACCAACTGCTCTATCATCGGCCGGGCCGAAGCGTATGCCTCGAAGCAACGCGCCGACAAAGCCTTTTTAGACGGCCTCTCGATGGGCCTTGGCTTTACCTTTGCCCTAGTAACGCTTGGCAGTTTACGTGAAATCATCGGTTCGGGAACTTTATTCGCGAAGGCCGAATTGATGTTCGGCGAAGCGGCTAAAACCTGGCAAATCGATGTGATAACCGATTATTCCGGTATGTTGCTGGCTATTTTACCGCCCGGCGCGTTTATCGGCCTCGGCTTGTTGATCGCATTAAAAAATATTATCGACACCAAGGTAAAACAGCGTAAACCGGCCCATATTCAGATCCCGATTCAAGCCGCCCAGGAACAGTGAACCAAACCAAACGTCAGGCAATTTTCGACAGACTGGCGGCAGCGACACCGGAGCCGACTACCGAACTAACATATTCGTCGCCTTTCGAACTGCTTATCGCTGTCGTATTGTCGGCCCAAGCCACCGACAAGGGCGTCAACAAAGCCACGGCACAATTATTCCCCATCGCCAATACGCCCGAATCGATTTTGAATCTAGGCGAAGCCGGATTAAAAGAATATATCAAGACTATCGGGCTGTTCAACAGCAAGGCTGCAAACATCATTCAACTGTGCCGGCAAGTGCTCGAAAAACACAATGGACAGGTTCCGCAAACCCGCGACGAGCTTGAAGCGTTACCCGGCGTCGGCCGTAAAACGGCAAACGTCATTTTGAATACCGCGTTCGGCCACCCGACGATTGCAGTCGACACCCATATCTTCCGAGTCGCGAACAGAACATGTATCGCCCCAGGAAAAAACGTGCTCGAAGTCGAACGAAAACTAGACAAGTTCGTCCCGAAAGCCCACAAAAAAGATGCACATCATCTGCTGATCCTACACGGCCGATATACTTGCACGGCGAGAAAACCGAAATGCCCGGATTGCATCATCGCCGACCTCTGCGAATTCAAGGAGAAGACTGTTTAAATCTATTTCACCATGAAGATCATGAAGAATAAGAAGTTACTTCAATGGTTTATTCGGCCTATGAAAATCCTTTTTGCACTTAAAAGGTTGTTCAAAATCTTAGGACAAGCCATTAAAAAACTAAATGAACTTCATGTATTTCATGGTTATACTCATCGCAGATTAAAATTCGGCGCCAGGATGTCCGTCAAAGGACGCCGTGAATACATCCCTGTAGGCTCTATGCCAGCTCCATGCTGGCCCCTCACCTAGCGTTAGGTGAGGGGCCGCACACCCTGGCGCCTCCTCAGGCGCTGCCGAAATTTGAAGTGCGAAAGGTATAAACTGCTGAATTTAGGTTAAAGACTAAGGAGCAATTAAGTTACAAATACGTCAAACTGCTAACTGCTGACTGCTAACTGCTAACTGCTAACTGCTAACTGCTAACTATTGACCCTGCAAAAAGCCGTTGTATCCTTATTAATAAACATTTCCGCTGTTTGCATGCCTCGCCAAAACATTGTAAAAAGAGGAACTGATCTAGTTACTGCGCTGTCGCAGCAATGTTGCAATACTGTACTTAACGCAATTCATAAACGATTCAGATTTTTTTGCTAGCCTTACAAGGTGTTAATCAATCTGATTTTTCCACAACCAATACACACTGGGATTTATTATGAAAAAAATGAACAAATCGCCATTCGCTGCCGCAATGGGCACCGCTATGGTTTCTACTCTCGCTTTATCTACTGCACACGCAGAGGCTAATCCATTCGGCATGACCGAACTATCTTCCGGTTACATGCAAGTCGCCGAGGCCGAAATGACCTGCGGCGAAGGCAAATGCGGCGGAATGACCAGCACGCCGAAAATGGAAGAAGGCAAATGCGCCGGCAAAAAAGACGAAAAACCTGCAGCTGCCGACAAGTCAAGCAAGGAAATGACTTGCGGAGAAGGCAAATGCGGCGGCATGACAAAACCGGAAGGCGATGATGCCGATAAAACTAAATAAAATGAAGCAAAACGGCTTTCATTATAATACTCATCGTAGATGAAAATTCGGCCTCGGGGTGCCCGTCAAAGGACGCCGTGAACCCAGCACCTAAATTATGGAAGATAGCTAGCATAGCCAAAAGGCTTAGGAATTTAGGTGCTGGGTGAATACGTCCATGTAGGTTCTATGCCAGGTCCATGCTGGCAAAGCCTTTACCGAGTACCCCGAGGCCTCCTCCGGCACTACCGAAATTTGAAGTGCGAAAGGTATAAATTATTGCTTTATTTCAAACAAAGCAATTGCGTCCTAATAGAGGGTGATCCAATCACCCTCTATCCAGCAAAAAAACAACAGGTGTTCCGATGAACACGACTCAACATCTAGTCCGTGGCGTAGGTCTCGGTTTACGCCGAACTTTTCTAAATAGCATCGTCGACACGCCTCCCGCATCGGTCGATTTTTACGAAATCGCTCCCGAAAATTGGATAACGATCGGCGGCAAATTCGGTCGGCAACTGCGCAATATGACCGAGCGTTTCGACTTCGTTTGTCACGGACTCTCCTTATCGATCGGCAGCACCGACCCGTTGGATGAAACCTTTATCAAGGCCGTCAAATCATTCATGGCCGAACACGGCATCAAACTGTATAGCGAACACCTTAGCTATTGCAGTAAAGACGGCCACCTGTACGATCTAATGCCGATTCCTTTTACCGAAGAAGCGATTACCCATACCGCAGCACGCATTCGTCGCGTTCAGGACATTCTCGAACAAAAAATCGCGATCGAAAATGTTTCCTATTATGCGGCGCCGGGCCGTGAAATGGATGAAATCGATTTTTTCAACGCCGTGGCCAACGAAGCCGATTGCGACATCTTGCTCGATCTCAACAATATCTATGTCAACAGCGTCAATCATGGCTACGATGCCGAAACGTTTTTAAAAGCGATTCCTGCGCAGCGAATCGCCTATGCACATATTGCCGGCCATTATGTCGAAGCCGAAGACTTTTTAGTCGACACGCACGGCGCTCCGGTCATCGACCCGGTTTGGAAACTGCTTGGCAAGGCATACGAACTCTACGGTATATTCCCAACCTTGCTGGAGCGGGACTTCAACATTCCGCCACTGCCGGAGTTAATCAAAGAAACAGAAACGATCGCCGCCATTCAACAGGCTTGGAAAAAGCAACATGAGCGTAGAACAGCATAAAGCCAAAATCGACTTCAAAACCAAACAGCAAGAATTTGCCGCTTTCATTCGAAATCCCGACCGAAACCCGGCTCCGGACGATGTGGCCCCGGAACGCATGTCGATGTACCGCGAGTTGTTTTTTAATAATGTCGAAAGCTTTTTATCGAGCAACTTTCCGGTATTGAAATCGCTGCTCTCACAGGAAAGCTGGCTTACGCTCGCGCGGGACTTTTATTCGGAACACCGCAGCAGCACGCCCTATTTTTCTGAAATCCCCGAAGAATTTTTGGATTATTTGCAAAACGAACGCCAGTGTTCGGACGATTTGCCGTTCATGCTCGAACTCGCACATTACGAATGGGTGGAAATGGCTCTGGCAATCGCAAAGGAAGAAGTGCCCGCAACCATTGCATCTGAGATAAATTTAAGGCCTTTACCATTATTTCTATCGCCACTGGCATGGCTTTTAGCCTATCGTTTTCCCGTTCATCAAATCTCAACAGACTTCATTCCTTATGAAGCGCCCGAACAACCCAGTTTTTTGATCGTTTACCGGACTCCGGACGATAACGTAAAATTCATGCAAATAACGCCATCGACCTATCGGCTTGTGGAGATCGTGCAAAATACCCCTGGAATCACTGCCGAATCTTGCTTAACGCAGCTCGCCGGCGAACTTCAGGCAAGCGATACGCAGCTGTTTATCGACCAAGGCTTAAAAACCTTGCGCGAATTAGCGGATAAATCGATTATTTACAGCGATTGAGAGCCTTAATATTTTTCCAAGTGCCTAACGGTCTAAAAACCGTCTGCCACGACCTGACGCCATTTTCATGCTCACGACAAAACGTTGATGCGAATATCGGTATTGACCCGAACCGACCAAAAGTTCTTATCCTTCGCTCGATCCAATTTATGAAAGCTGAATCCGGGATTCTCGGGATTCAACCGCAGATCGAACGCCGTGGTTTTAATGGCTTTTTGTTCTTCGCCGGTCAGTTTGGCGAGGCTGTCGGTAAAGGTGTCGGAAATACGAAAATCCATGCGCGCTTCGCTATTCTTGTAACCGTTTAATTTCTTGAAAAATTGATGGGATTTCAGGTCTCTCGGAAACGATCACGCTATCCGGCAAGTGTTTGCGATGCGGAAAACTGGATAAATCGGGGAAATGCGGCGTGCAGTCATAACGAAACAGCAAACGATTTTCCGCATCCTGGCAATGATAGCGATAATCCAGATGAGTAAGGCTTTGACTGGCGATAATGACCGCTTCATGATTTTCCAACAAATATCCATTGGCAAATCGCATACGAATCCGCAAATTGACGCGTTCCGGCGTCAGAATTTCCTCCGTGTAACGTTCGACATAAACACCGTCGCAACACAGAATCGCCTGTTCAACGTCATCCAGATAAGCTTTCAGTGCATCATGCAACATGCTTCAGCTTCACATCCAGTTCCTGGTGCAAATGCAGGTAGTGTCGATAGTCGTTGGCCCATTCGACAAATTCCGCATCGTCGGGCATTTTTCCCTGGCTGTATCGATAAAAAAACTCTTCCGAATCCATATGATGTTGACTTTCACGAATACTGAGCCGTTTGGCAATTTCGATCAGCGCATCGAGCGGTGACGAGTATTGAATGGTTTGTTTGCGCATAATTTTTACCTTTGTTGATGTTGTATCCTGGATTGATCAGACTCAGTAGCAGATCGAACACGGTTGTTTCAATGGCATTTTGTTCGTCACCGTTCAGTACGGAATAGCTGATGGATAATGCTTTGCAAGAATGGCTAATAGTTGTGATTTGATTTCTTCATGATCTTCCGCATGATGGGCTCTACGGTGGTCGTTTGGACAAATCGCCACAACATTCCATTCTTTATCCTGGCCATCATCTTCCAATGGAATTACATGATGAGTTTCCAGATAGATCCTGCCAGCAGCGGTTTTAAAACCTGGTTGACCGCAAAATTCGCATACGCCTGTTGCTCGTTTAAGTACGGATTCGCGTACTTCAGGACTGCGAACATATACAGTTCCAGTTAATGTCCTTTTCTCAGGGTAATCAAAATTAGAAAACTGATCTATAAATTTATCCGGTGGGGAATCTACTATTGGTAATGGAACCTGTGTTTGCAGTGGCTCAGAGCGAACAAGTCTAAATGCACCTGTTTCCATTTGGTACTTGTGGATAAACCACGGTTCAGGATCCAACCACCTATATTTCACTTTAGACGAGTCTAAACCCAAGTCATCTTTAGGAAGCTCATCTCCCACCAGTAAGACTACTCTGACCGGTTGTGTTTTTTGCGAGCAGGTTATTAAAGCTTTATCAAAATTTCTTGCCCTTTTTGACTGACTGTTAGCTCGAGAACGAATTTTTTGGTCTTTATTTTCAGCTATCCGCACCAGATCTAATCCGAGTTGTCGTAAATTATCGGCAAAGAAAATTTGACCTTTTGAAGCCTTCAGTGACTTGTGCCATATACATAACAAAGTTGGCTCTTGATCACCGCCAAAAGCCCACTCGTAACAATAGTTCGCAGCTGGAGAGGCTTTAACTGGACCACCATTTTCATTAAAACTCCATTTCGAAACATCAATCCCAGCCTGTTCCACCAAATCCATTATCCGTTTGGTCTGAATGGGGCGTAGTGATTCAAGCAAATCTTTATCGTCCATACCTGTTATCCCACCCTAAACACCTTCATCACCTCATCCCCTAAGTGATTAATCACCTTCACCGCAATCCGACCGGATTTGGGTTTTTCGAACGGCCTTGAGGTATCGCTGTTTAATGTTGCCCACGCTTCTGGGTTGATTTCGGCTTTCAGCGTGGTTTTCAGGGCCTTGTAGGGATCGTTTGCGCCTAGGAAATAAGCGTGGCGGACGAAGAAGCTTTCTTCGTTGTAGTCGTTGTCGATGAACCAGCAGGCGATGCCTTCGGCACCGTCGCTGCGGACTTCGCCGGTGTTGGGGTGGAATACGTCGACGCCGTTAACTTTGACTTGAATCTTGCCGTCTTCGGCGTCGAGGATGTCGATGTCGGGTTCGCCGAAGATCACGAACAAGTTGCCTTTGCCGGTGTTTTTCAGGTCGTCGGCCATGTGCAGATCGGCGTTCATTCGGGCTTTTAACACCGGGATGCGGCCGAGTTTGTCGAATTCCGAGGAATGGGCGTCATAGTTAAAGGCACAAGCGATCAGTACGTCGAAGCCGGCGTCGCCGGCTTCGCGGGCGGCGGCAACCAGATCCGGGCGGGAAACGGTGCCGAATTCCGGGCCGATGAAGATGGCCGCGCGCTTCTCGGTACCGGAATCTTCTTCGCCTTCCCTATAGCGGCCTTCGGCGCAAATCAGTTCGCCGGGCCAAGGCGATAGCGAGGTGAAGTCGATTTTATCGGTTTTGTGGGCTTGCTGCACGCCGGCTGTTTTCAGGTTTTCCAGAATCATTTGCACGAAATCGCGTTCTTCGCGGTACTCGGAATCCGCTTCGGTCACGCCATCGACAAGGTCGTCGTTTTCATCGACTGTCAATACCCGATGCGGCGACAGACTTTCGACGGTGAACGGCCCTGCGACGCGGACTTTTTTCTTGTCTTCGTAGGGTTTGTCGTACAGGTATTCGGAATCGGCTTTCGCGGCGATCGAGGCGTCGATTTCTTGTTGGCGGGCGATGCAGTGTTGCCACCATTCCGCATGTAATTGTTTTGCGGCATCCGGCCAGTTGGCGTCGGCTTCGCGGGGAATTTCCCATTCTTCAAAAGGTTTGAATGGCGTAGGTTGGGCTGAGCGGGAGCGATGCCCAACGTTCGAGGCGCCCGATTGTTGGGCATCACGTTGTTCGGCCCAACCTACGAGAATCGAGTTCAGTTGCTCGCGCAGCGGTTCCAGCTTTTCCTGAAATTTATCCCAGATGACGTCGATTTCGGCATTGTTGGCGATGGCCTTTAGCGTGATATGCGGTACACGCTGATAAACAAAGCCGTGCCGGATATTGCCGCTGGTACGTTGGCTGGACGGTGCGGTGCGAGTTAGTTCGGCTTCCTTGCGTTGGCCTTCGTAGCTATCGGCCAGCAAGTAATACGGATAACGTGCGCCCATGATGCGGGCACGGGCCAGAGCCAATGCGACGCGAGACGTGTCCATCGTAATCCAGCGGCGGCCCCATTGTTCGGCGACATAGGCAGTGGTACCGGAGCCACAAGTAGGATCGAGGATGAGGTCACCGGTGTCTGTGGTCATCAACACACAACGCTGCACTGCTTCTGTTGCTGTCTGAACCACATATATTTTGGGATCGGTTCGACTTTGAACGCCTCCGATATCGAGCCAAATGTTAGTTCTGGGGTTGGCCGCGAAATCATCAAGGCAGCGTACATAACGCACTGATGCGCCTTCTTGCATTATCCGCCCTGCTTTTGCAGCACGAACCAAGCCTTCTACTGTGGTTTTCCAATGGAGACCCTTTGGCGGAGTCCATTCACGACCGGCGAAAAAAAATCGCTGCTCAGAACCGGACTCGCCTTGCGACGTCAGCTGATCTGACGTCGCAAGGCGAGTCCGTTCATGGGCAGAGTTTCTAAGAGCCTGAATAGTGGATATCTCCCGATATTTTGAAGCTCCGGCCTCACCAGCTTGCTTAGCCGTGTAGAGATCGCGGTACTTGAGCTGGCCTATTTTCTTGGCATACCAAACCATATAGTCAGCTACATTTGAAAGTGTATCGCCTGAGAATCCTGTGGTTTTCGCGTACGCAATCGTTGAGATGAAATTATCTTCACCAAACACCTCATCCATCACCGCCCGCACCCGATGCACATTCTCATCGCCAATCTGCACGAAAATCGACCCCGAGTCGGTCAACAAATCCCGCGCCACGGTCAACCGGTCGCGCAGATACGTCAGATAGGAATGAATGCCGTCGCGCCAGGTATCTCGAAAGGCTTTGACCTGTTCCGGCTCGCGGGTGATGTGGCCGGTGTTGCCGTCTTTGACGTCGCGGCTGGTGGTGGACCACTGGAAGTTGGAATTGAATTTGATGCCGTACGGCGGATCGAAATAAATGCATTGCACCTTGCCGCGCAAACCTTCGCGTTCGGCCAAGCTGGCCATGACAGCTAAGCTGTCGCCCAAAATCATGCGGTTGGACCAATGGCCGTCGTGGCGATAAAACTCGGTTTTGGCGTTGTCGTTGGGCAGGCCGTTGAAGTCGGAAAACAGATCAATTTGATCGGGTTCCGCCGGTTGCCTGCTTTCGGTGCGACGCAGCAAGTCGTCGATCAAGACCTTGGGATGGACTTTTTCCTGGATATACAGTGGAGGTGCATGCACGACCAAGTCCGACCAATCCTGCTCGTCCTTGCCGCGCCAAACCAATTGCGGATCGAGATCACGATTGCGGCGCTCATAGGCCAATCGAATCGGGCTTTGTTCGTCCTTGTCCATCACCGATTGGTATTCGGCGGTAGGAATGTTAAGGCGGGTGGCTTCGTCGTGGGTAATAGTTTCGACGCTGAGTTTATCGGATTTTTTTGCCATGATTGTCCGTTGAGTTTATGAGTCCAATGCGTCGGGATTTTTGATGGATTTCTTTTCTTCGCTTGCCAATCGACGTTCCACTTTCTTCACGTCTTCTGCGGCCGGCAGGCTTTCCGGGCGAATGCCGCGTTCCAGTAAGGTGTTGCGAACCGCTGTGTTGTTGGTGATGTGTTCTTTGGCAATCGAGGGCTCGGTGTTCATTTGATGCTGGCGCGCATTGAAAATGGTGATTTCGGTGGCGAAATCCTTAGCCTTGAGAATAATGGTTGGAGCAAAGTCGGCTAATGGCCGGCCATCCGGTACTTTCCATTGAGATTTCATAGCTTGGGTAGACTTGCCAAACAAGGCTTGATCTCCTTTACTGCGAATGGTGGCGAAGTTTTGATTGCCGCCCGTTTGTTCGTAAATGATCTGAGATAGTTCTTTTTCGGTTTCGCTGAGTTTCTTTCTGGCGGAGACGCGTTCGGCTTCCAGGAGCCGCTGTTCGATCAGTTCCGCCCGCCGGGTTTGCAAGGCGAAATAGGTTTGGGCAAAGGCGATTTCCTGTTTTTTAGGGTCGCCATTTTGAGCAATCAGATAACAGGCATAGCGGGTGAGCATGATGTCATCGATTTCCCGTTGGCTGCCTGAGCCGAGGTCGACCATTTTGTTAACGTCAACAAAATGGTCTATAACTTGATGTCCGGAAATTTCGCAAGCTGTTTTCGCTTTGCTTATGGCGGTAGTGAAATTGCGCCACTCTTTGTAACCCAGCAGAAACTGTAAATCCCGAGCCAGCCAGAACTCGACGCCATTTTCGGCTTGTTGGGCATGGGCCTCAAAATTTTCGGTGAGGCTATGAACTAAATCGCTTTTCATGATCTTTGCTTGAAATTTGAGTTGAGTACCAATCCTGAACACCTAAAAAAACGCTGTTTTCTATGCATATCGACAGGAACATGTATAGCAAAGCGGCAAAATCTACACATATCAATTTTGACCCTGACTAACTGCGTCCAGCAACTTGGCAAATTCGGCTTCGACCTTGGCTTCGAAGTCCGTTTCGATTTGATATACCTCGGTAAACTCTGCAAAGGCCCAGCGGCCATAGGTAAGGAGGTTGTTCACGCCGGGTATCCAATAGGTATCCATGGTGGCTTTTTTGTCTTTGGCGTCTTCGCGGCGATAGCCTTTAATCTCGACGATCAGATTTAGCAAGTCATCCTCGCCGTGGCCATCGTCCACGCGAACAATGAAATCGGGCAGGTATTTACGGGTTTCCGAGCCATAGCGATAAGGCACTTCCAAGCCCAGACTATGGTTTTTGACATAAGCTTTTACTTTGGGATGTTTTTCCGCAACGCGGCAGAATTCCGCTTCCCAATCGCTATCGAGTACCACCCAATTGATGTGACAACGGTTTGCAGCGGTTTCCCAGCGATTGGTTTTAGAGGTGTTGAAACTGACGTGATTCGTTGAACCAGTGGGATTGTAAGGATCTAGCACGGCTTTGATTGGACGAGTACCGACCAATGTTCGGGTGATGGCGGCGGTAATGCGTTCGCAAGCCATGTCTGCCAGTTCTTGATACATCAATTGGGCCGGATAAGTGCCGCCTTTGCATTCCAGGCAGGTATCCAGCCACTGTTTCGTGATGCGTTTGAGTTGGCCAAAAAGATGTAGTTTGGCTTCGTCGCCCGGATCGCGCCACTTGGTGTAGAGCAAACGTTGAGTCAGATGGAACAATAAGCTCGACATGCGCATGTCGCCGGTGTGGACCAAGTTAAGGTCCACGGATTCGCCGATGATGCCGGCATTTTGGGTAACGGAAGGCCCCACCAAATCAGGTGTTAATTGCAGGATGGAATCGGTATTGAATTCTGCTGTGAGACGTTCTTCCGGTAGTTCGACCCGGTAGCCCTGCACTCTGGGGAATTGAATTGCCAATTGATCGCGATCAGGCCTGACCGCTTTGACTTGAATGGTTTGTCTGGGCGGTTGCGGAGGTGCTACGACGGGTTTGGCGGTGAAGTCGAACGGTATCCCCAGAACGTCGGCATATTCGACATTGAACCGGTTTTCTTCGTTGAGTTCGTAAGATTGGCGGCGTAAGGAACGACCAATCACTTGTTCGCAAAGTAATTGGGTGCCGAAAGCGCGAACACCCAAAACGTGAGTTACCGTGTTGGCATCCCAACCCTCGGTTAGCATGGAAACTGAAACCACACAGCGAATGGATTCGCCTAATCGGCCTTCCTTGCCGACGGTGTTCATCACTTCACGTAATAGCTCTTGATCGGATAGATTCTCGGCTTGTTTGCGGTCGCCGGTACGCTCGATGATTTCGCGTCGGAAGCGTTCGATTTCGTCGCTGGCCATATTGCGAAAATTATTGTCGAGCGCTTCGCCGGATTCGAGCTGCTCACTGTCGATGAGCAACGTATTGGGCCGGGCTAACTGATTGCCATGTTCGTCGAAGTTACGAAACAGTGGCAATCGGCCATTCACAAAACCGGATGAGCCATCCTGGTTTTCCGGACGAAAACCGGAAATGTAGTCGTAAACCAGTTTAGATGTGCTGGTGTTGTTACAAACCACGATAAAACACGGCGGCACTTTGATGCCGCTAGCCTGCCAGAGCTGGTAGGTCTCTTCGTAATGGCCGTAGAGCGCTTCCAGTGCGGTTTGTAATTCGACCGGAATACTTAAAGGATCGAGCGTTTTACCCTGGCCTCGTCCTTTTTTAGGCATTTTTTTGCCTATATGGTCCCATAGATTGCGAAATTTGGGCATTTCCGCTCCAGGAATATTGTCCGCAACCGGAACGCGCGGCAATTTGACGATGCCGCATTCGATGGCATCCATCAAGGAAAAATCGCTCATTGCCCAGGGAAATAGCGTGCCTTCGACATAACCCGACCCGCTGAGAAAGAACGGCGTTGCGGATAAATCCATTACGCGCTGAACGCCTAATTTACGATTGACGGTTTCTAGACCGGTAATCCAGAGTCGAGCGGCTTCGCGGTTTTTTTCGGCTTCTTTCTTTTCGTCACCTTTAAGACCCTCGTCATTTTGATTAGGCTTTTCACGATAGCAGTGATGGGCTTCGTCGTTGAGCACCATAATGTTTTTCATGCCCATCAATTCCGGCATGACGCGCTGCAGCATTTGGCCTTCCGTTTCGAGCGTACTTAACGCGTCGCCTCCACGACCTTGCAATAACCGTCGATTCCCTTTGGATATTTCCAAGCGCTCGCGCAATTTGAAAACATGGTAATTGGTAATGACGATTTTGGCGCGCTCGATATCGCTCAGCATGTCGCCGGGCACAATTTCACGGCTTTGGTAGTAGCTATCGGGATCGTTAGGCTGCAGCACCCTTAAACGATCACGAATGGTTAATCCCGGTGTAACGATCAAAAAACCACGCGAGAAATTTTTGCTATTGGGACGGCGTACGGCGTTGACGGTTTGCCAAGCGATGATCATGGCTATCACTGTAGTCTTGCCTGCGCCGGTAGCAAGCTTTAATGCCAAACGCAGCAAGCCGGGGTTAGCGTTTTGATTGGCTATCTCCAAGTGCTGGATGAAGCGTTTGCCTTGTTTGCCGAGCTTGGGAGCGACTTCCGTCAACCAAATAGCCGTTTCTACGGCTTCTATCTGACAGAAAAACGGCTTCACGCCATTAAATGAGGATGACGCCAGTGCTGAAGCAAACGTGCGGTTTCAGGCGTAACTAACCAACTCGTCGGATCCGGCAGCTTGCGCCAGTCATCTATGCTTTTACGCAATTCATTGATGATTGGGGTTGGGTCATAACGCTGATCGCTTGAAGAAATTTCATCGGATTCCTCAAATTCGAATAGCTGAGCCTGTTCGCCGGCACCTTTCCGTTTCTTCGGTTTTGGGATGGGGGTAATAAATTCTGCCCGTCGGCGCTGCTCTACAATGTGCTGCGTGGGTTGTCCTTTATCATCGAGTTCCCAATGCCTTGCCGGATATTCGTAAGGCGAATTGAGGATGGGCTTGCTGAAAAATTCGTTTTCCATCTGGTTCTATTTTTCCAGTGACCGATTTGGAAGAGTCGGATAGGGTCTTGAAAGGGCTTGGTTATCAAGTGTCGGCCGAAGCTTCGAGGCAAACGCTAAACGTTTAAGACGCCGACTCATGGCTGAACTATAAAGTGCGGTACATAGTATGTCAAACAAAACAACACACTCCGTCGATATAAGCTTAGGCCATAAGCTCTACATATTTAAGAAAAAATTATCATTTGGTTGCGATTATAGTCATCGCACTTCAAGTTTCGTTTTTTTGCCCCTCTCTCCCTTATGCACTGCTATTAACCTAAAAAATCAGTTGCACATTCTCAATCCCGTTCGCCCTGAGCAAAGCAAGCCCACTTAAACGATTTTTCAATCAAAAGGGAGTAGCCTATACGATTTCCTGCCGCTCAGAGCATCTTGATCGAACTAGGATGGCGGATCAGCATCGAAAAGCGTTCCTTGGACCGATTGAGCCAACCGCGAAGTTCGACTTCTTTGCCGACATATCCTTGGAGGTTTGGAAACAAGTCTAGATTAGCGCGTTCGATGCGAAAATCGACATGATCGCTAAGCGCCAAATAGACATATTTATGCGTCGCTCTGATTTTTTTGACGCGCCCGGAAATTCGCTGCCAGCCTCGATAATTAGCCGCTCGAAGACTGGATGCCGGCTTGATTCTGTATTCAGGCCGTTTCCAGATGCCGCGCGAGGCTTTTTCGGCTTCAGTCTGGGCGTTAAGTAGTTCATCGCTAAAACGCAAATTTGGCGGAAAAATATTGAGTGAAGCCAAGCCTAATCTAACTAACTCTAAATTGAGATGCAGACCGTCCTCGGTAAATAAATACGCAAGTGTCCGGCCGTATTTATCCTTTTGCTCGGCATCGAAAACCAAGCGTACGCGCTTGTCTTTCAATGCGTTGATTAACCACCACCTAGCATCTTCGCCTCCTGCCTCCGCGTTTTTATTGCGTCCTTCGATCTCCGGTGAATTGATGCCGAGTAAGCGGACTTTTTTGCCGTCTGCCAGCTTCACCGTATCGCCGTCATAAACATACTGAATGCGGTGATAAGAATAACCGGGCTTTATCGTTAGACGCTCGGCGCCTTCTCGTCGCTTGTCCGAAAAATAAAATTTGCCGCGTTCATCTTGCCAGCGATAAATTTCATCGGCGCAGGCGGCAGAGATACCCAGCAATAGAACAATTGATTTAAGCAAGACCTGGAGCATGGATTTAAGGTTTAACGATTAGCCGATATCGAGCCGGAACGCTATAATTCCGTGCCAAAAAACGCTATTGTACAGAAACATCCCATGATATCCGTTATTCAACGCGTGGCCCGCGCAAAAGTGACTGTCGGGCAACAAGACATCGGTCTGATCGAACGCGGCTTACTCGCTCTGGTCGCGGTCGAAAAAAACGACACCGAAAAGGAAGCGGACCGTCTGCTGGAGCGAATCCTTAACTACCGCATTTTCGCCGACGCCGAGGGCAAGATGAATCTCAGTTTGCGTAACATTGACGGCGGCTTGTTATTGGTGCCGCAATTTACGCTCGCGGCAGACACCGACAGCGGCAATCGGCCTAGTTTCAGCCGAGGCGCTTCCCCCGAACACGGTTTGACGCTCTTCAATTATTTGCAAAAAAAAGCCGTCGACTTGCATACACAGGTTCAATTCGGTCAATTCGGCGCCGACATGCAAGTCTCGTTGGTTAATGACGGGCCGGTAACCTTTAATTTAAGAGTCTCCCCCCGCTGAATATTCGCTTACCTAGACGCAATGCCTAACCGCCGTCTTCATCTTGCCGTTCAGCACGATCTATCGCGGCTACTTACTTATCGCGGGACAGCTTAAGGTTAATCCGTTCATGGTGAGCCCTTCGGCTGCGCTCAGGAGAGCCCTGTCGAACCATGGGCGGATTAACCATCCACCCCTTCGACAGGCTCAGGGCGAACGGTTAATCCTTAGTGCTTTTATCCCGCCTTAAGCGGGAAGCCTCTTTCGCGTGTTTGGGCAACCTTGGAATATTGGCGGTTCGCAACAAAATCAAAGCACTGCCGATAATCAAAATTGCCGCCAAAAATACAAAAAACCAAGCCACCATTCAATTTCTCGCCGCGTCAATAGAATCGAAAAAAAGCCCCGCGTTCGGGATTTAACGAATAAATTATACCCTTTGCTAATCAAATTTCGGCACCTCCATACCTTAATGCCGAAATTTGAAGTGCGATAGGTATACAACGATTTGCGGACGGATAGAACTTAAGTGATAAAATATCGTCAATTATGAATCATGATTCGACGGCGCCGTTCCTAAAATTCGCTCCGCACCGAATCCTTTCCAATCGCTGACTACACGACTCTAACCTGATAATGAAATCCGTTGAATTACTTTCTCCTGCCGGAACCCTTAAAAACATGCGTTACGCTTTCGCTTACGGCGCGGATGCTGTTTATGCCGGTCAACCGCGATATAGCCTGCGTGTGCGTAATAATGACTTTCTTGCCGACAACTTAGCCAAAGGCATCGACGAAGCGCACCGGCTCGGAAAAAAGTTTTTTCTGGCGACTAATGTCATTCCGCATAATAGCAAAATCAAGACTTTTCTGGCCGATATCGCTCCGATCATCGCGATGAAACCGGACGCATTGATTATGGCCGACCCCGGCTTGATTATGATGGTTCGGGAAAATTGGCCGGAAATGCCGGTACACTTATCCGTACAAGCCAATACCGTCAACTATGCCACGGTCAAATTTTGGCAAACAATCGGGGTGCAACGCATTATTTTGTCGCGGGAATTGTCGCTAGATGAAATTGCCGAAATCCGTCAGGAATGCCCGGACATGGAACTGGAAGTCTTCGTGCATGGCGCCCTGTGCATTGCCTATTCGGGCCGCTGCTTGCTGTCCGGATATTTTAACCACCGCGACCCGAATCAGGGTACTTGCACCAATTCCTGCCGCTGGAAATACGACACACTGCCCGCACATGAAAATGCCGAAGGCGATTATGTCTTGGACGGCGGCGCCTTGTCGATGTCTGAAATCAGTAATGCCAGTTGCGGCGGCGCCGAGCGCCACCCCTTAGCCGATAAGGTTTATTTTTTAGAGGAGGAAGGGCGTAAAGGCGAACTGCTGCCGGTCATGGAAGATGAAAACGGCACCTACATCATGAATTCGAAAGACCTGCGTGCGATCGAACATATTCAACGCTTGGTCGAAATCGGCATCGACAGCCTTAAGATAGAAGGTCGAACCAAATCTCATTATTATGTAGCCCGGACCGCGCAAACCTATCGCCAAGCAATCGACGACGCACTGGCCGAACGTCCGTTTAATCCGCAATTGCTCGGCGTCTTGGAAAACCTTGCCAACCGGGGTTATACGGACGGCTTTTATCAACGCCACCACACGCATGAGCATCAAAACTACATTACCGGTTATTCGAAAAGCCATCAGCAACAATTTTGCGGTGAAATCAGACACTTCGATTCGGCGACCGGCATGGCCGAAATCGACGTCAAAAACAAGTTTTCGGTCGGCGATAAAATTGAATTGATTTTACCCGAAGGCAACCGCGACATTATCGTCGAACATATGGAAGACCTGCACGGCCAGCCGATGCAAGAAGCTCTAGGCGGCGGCTACGAGGTAAAAATACCGCTGCCGGAAATAAGCCCGCAACACGGACTATTGGCGCGTTATTTTTAGCGGCGAATATATATGCCATCCATGACACTGGATTCCGCCAACACCCTGTCGGAACGATGGGTTTCCTTAACTTAATGACAATGTCACCTACCGTTAGGTGAGGCAACATAGAGCCTACAGAAACGTATTCACCCAGCACCTAAACTCCCTAGTCCATTGGCTATGATTAACTATCTGTAATAATTTAGGTGCTGGGCCTTTAATGAGCACCACTGCTCCGAATTTTTATCTACGATGATGGCTATATAACGCAAAATCAACCTTCTAAAATGGGATGAACACGAAGGCAAATACATCATTGCTATAGCCATCGACGGTTTTGTATTCGCGGTAACCTTTCGACACAGCCATCCCTAAAACATATTTGACGCCGTTGTATTGAATAACTTCTGAGCTTCGTTGTCCGGTCCGCATCGTGAAAAAGCGGTCGTCGATCGCCAGCGAATCTCCGGCACCGAGCGTTGGGTGATTTGCCGAAGCAATGATCGATTTGCTGCGGTCGGTAAAAAACGCAAAACATCCTTCGAGCAACCTTCCCGCTTCGTCGCGCGGTAAAACCTCATCAAGCATACCCGAAAACTGAGGCTCACTGTCAAAAACGATACCGATCCCGCCGAACACCTGATCCGGCCTTGCCAAGTGCGTGATCGCGGCGTTGTAAATATAGGTATAGCGATTGCCGTAAAATGGCGTCCTAATGAAAGGCGAAACGCTGTAGCTTTGCGAATCGCTGTTTCTCAACGCTGCCGGAGCACCGCTTCGCTCGTCGACTTGCATGCCCAATAACGAGCGTTCATAAGGGTTCGATACCGCCACGATACGACCGTTTTTATCGTAAAGATAAAGATTGGTATAAACCGTGTATAAAGCGTTGATGTATTGCAATATGTCCGTTATCCGCTGCTCATCCTTTGATGAGATTTCCGGTTGGGCCAAACATTTCCTAAAAGTCGATGTCAATGCCCACCACCGGCAATCGTTAGCTCGTTCGTATAAATTACGATCCATGATATCGACCGCCAATGACGCCAAAAAGCCTGCATTATTCAAATGCGACGACATGACCGTGACTTCCTGCAGACTATTGACCGAATCGGCGAAAATATTCGCAATATCGGAACCGATTTGTTTGATGGCCTCCAAAACCGGCATGAATTCGGCCGCATTTTTCCGAGCCGATGCAATCTGGCCGTTAAGTACCAACAAACCGAGATCGGCATTGATATCGGAAGAAGCCTTGCGAATATCTTTCAATTCTTGAGGGAATGTACTGGCTTGATCAATAATATCAGCATAAGCGCTTCCTCTATCGACCGTTTCGTTACCTTTGAAAGCCGATTCCAACGGCGTCATCATTCGTCCGGCCCATCCTAATCCGAAAAAACCCTGATAACCTTTGGTTTGCCGTGTATTGATAATGTATTCGCGATGTTTATAAGGAGCAATACTCACAGGATTAGCATTACCGAAAGCCGCTTGTAGCGGTAGCAAGCGCTCATCGCTACTGGCGATTACCTTTCCGTCGGCACCTAATATCATCAGAGTACCTTCGTCATCCACCTTCAGAAGATCGCCGAAAATGCCCGCCATTTCATCGTCAAACCGAAAACATAAGCACAAAACGCCTATAGCTTTCGATCCTTGCTGATTACTTTCGGTGATTTTGCAGGAATATATCAGCGAATGCCGCTTATTCGGCTGTAATTCCGAATATCGAAACGTTTCGGTATATTCCGCACTCGATTTTAGAGTTTCGGCAATGAGGGGGTCCGTCGAATGACTGATCGGGTTCTCATTGTCCAAATGCGCTTTAACCCGCCCCTCGGTATCGAAAATAATGATCTCTTCATACACGCTGTATTTCTTTACATATTCACGCAATCGATTTTCGATAAAATCGACTTGCTCTCGACTCACATTATCGCTTGCAAGAAAAACGCGAATATCATCGTCGGTGGCCAAAAAACCCACGTCCGCGGTGCGTTCAAACAAATTACGAATCAATAAATCGATCGCGACTTGCGCCTTCGACGAATTATCGAGCACCAACTTTTTCAAATTCTCGACCACTAAGTTATAAGTCAGCTTCTGCTGCAACTCGCCGAATTTACTTTTCGTCAAATTCATATCTTCAAGAATGGTCGACGCCACATTATGGCTATTGATCTTACCGATCAGCGTAATTTTCCCCCACCAATCGTTTAGCGAGGCAAGACGAGCTTCGTAACTCTTTACGGCCGGCATGGCAGCCAGCAACTTAGTTTTATTCGTTTCAATTATCGTGTTCATAAATCGCTTAATCTATCCGTCATTTGTGTCCTTAGTCCCAAACTCAAGCACGAATCATACCGAATTGTATTTCAAAGAAAAATAAAATAACAGGTTCATTCTATTTTTGAATCATGCACCACTATTGCTCATTGAAGCACCAATTCGACTCACCGAACCCCATCCATTCCAAACTATTTTTATAGCAATTCTGTTATGATATGTCCCCAACAGCCTTAACCAAGGTAATACCAATGACGTTTACCACTGCCGATCTCTGTGATCGATATTCCGGCATTGACGGCTTTCAAATCGCCGACCCCATTTTCAGAATCTTCGGAGCAACGCCGGCTTTTTGCGGGCAAATTACAACGATTAAAACTTTTGAAGACAATGGATTAGTGAAATCAACCTTATCGACAAAAGTATCGAAACGCGTTTTAGTCGTCGATGGCGGAGGCTCGCACCGCTGCGCCCTGATCGATCGGGAACTTGTACAACTCGCCTGCGACAACGGCTGGCAAGGCATCGTGGTCTACGGTTGTATTCGCAATGCAGCCGCAATCGATACAATTCCGACCGGGATTCGCGCCCTCCATGCGCATCCACTGAAAAGCACGACAAAAAGTCACGGAGAATACAATAGTATTGTGACTTTTGCAGGCGTACAATTTAGAAAAGATTATTTTTTATATGCCGATAGCGATGGAATTATCGTCTCAGAGACAGAGTTGAGTTAACCCTGTCTTAACAAATGTAGCACACGCAGCCTAAGTTATTGAGTCATATATAAGTTAAAAAAATAATGCCAGCTTTTAAAAAAGGCTCAGACTACAGTGTAGCGCCTTGATATTTGCTTTTACTCATTATTCAATATTTTATGATTGGCAAATGTTAAAGCTGGGTTAAAATAATCCCACCTTAACCTACTATTTTAGTCAAGATATGCAAATAATACTCGCCAACCCCCGTGGATTTTGTGCCGGAGTGGATAGAGCCATAGAAATCGTGGATCAAGCGATCGAAGCTTTCGGCGCACCAATCTACGTCCGCCATGAAGTCGTCCATAACCGCACCGTCGTCGACGGCCTTAAAGATAAAGGCGCGATTTTCATTGAGGACCTAAGTGACGTCCCTGTCGGCTCTTATTTGATTTTCAGCGCGCACGGCGTTTCGAAAAAAGTCCAAGAAGAAGCCGAAGAACGTAATTTAACCGTTTTCGACGCAACCTGCCCACTAGTTACCAAAGTCCATTTGCAAGTTGCGAAACATGCTAAACAAGACCGCGAAGTCATACTCATCGGTCATGCCGGACACCCGGAAGTCGAAGGCACGATGGGCCAATATGAAAAATGCACCGAAAACGGCGGCATTTATCTGGTCGAAACACCGGAAGATGTGGCAAAGCTGAAGGTCAATAATCCCGATAATTTAGCCTACGTGACACAAACTACGCTGTCTATGACCGACACCAAAGTGATGGTCGATGCACTCAGATCCCGCTTTGCCTCCATTCAGGAACAGAAAAAAGATGATATTTGTTATGCTACGCAAAACCGGCAGGATGCCGTTTATGATCTCGCCAACAAAACCGATTTGATTCTTGTGGTCGGCTCTCCCAATAGCTCCAATTCTAACCGCTTACGGGAAATCGCCGAACAACTGGGCAAACCGGCTCATTTAATCGACACTGCGGACGACATGAGCAGGGAGTGGTTCAACGGTATCGATGCCGTAGGCGTTACTGCAGGAGCATCGGCACCGGAAGTTCTGGTACAAGAAGTCATCAACCAATTGAAAGCCTGGGGTGGCCAATCGATTACTGAAAACAAAGGCATTGAAGAGAAAGTCGTCTTTTCCCTGCCCAGGGGCCTGAAAAAAACCGCATAACTTAGGCTTTTCAAGAAACACCGGGCAAGGACGCCCGAAAACACGAATCAAGCGCTAACTCCTCCCATAATCCGCCCACGCATCTCTATTCATGCAACCGACCGGTTCTGCCGTTGAGCATACCAACGCATGAAATAACCTTTTGGCAAATGCACACCGTTGCGCACATAAAATAAATTATATTCATTATTAAGTGTTGCATTCAGCAAGCGCCGCGACGCCCCTGTACCGCAAAACAAAATTTGATCGCCGATTTTAATTCGATAGTCGTCGGGGGGAAGCACACTTATCACTTCTCCCGACTTAACAACAAAGGCAATCAAATCAAGTTTTCGATTAAAATTATCAGGATGCTTTAAAATATCTCCCAACAGCACCTGCTCCCCTTCCTCCAAGCATGCAGCAACTGCGCTACAGCGGTCTCTCTCAATATCCACTGTGATTAAATGTGGCTGCCTACGCCCGATTTTTTGCTCGAGCTGCTGAATCACCTTCGCCATATCCTCCTTTCTACCCGGCTCGTCTTTCAACAAATGCTGAAAAAAAGGCTTTAATAGCGGGGCGACCAGCAAAAATAAAACACGTCGCGCGGTCACCAATGTCGGCTGCATAATCATATCGATTTGCGACGCCTCGAAAGCAATTCGATTTTCATGGCGATTTTGCCGAACCAAAGTAAACAAGTTGCCATTCAGTTTACGCGCATTCAGCAATATTCCCAGATTATGCCCATCATCGTCGGTTCCCGCCAAAATCCCTACGGCATTTTCTATTCCGGCCTGCGCCAAGGTTTTAGCCGTGGTCCGCCCCACGATGTAACTATCGATCCCCTCTTCTTCGCTACAGTCATGCGGATCAATAACCACCGTCTTCATGCCTTGCTTGACCAAGGCATGATTGACCTCATGCCCCATTCGCCCGTACCCGCAGACAATCCACTTACCGAATGGCGGCTTAATAGAATCACTAAGGCGAACCCGCGGCGCCCTAACCAACCAGTTATTCAACGGATAAAAGCTAGGATGCGTCATCGTCGTCACCAATACCTTCGCGAACATTTTGAACGGATCGACGATGTGAACCTCACCCCCCAAATTCGCGAGCGTTTCCTCGAAAACATCGATCTTTGACATCGTAATAATTCTGATACTCGGATTCAACAAACGCGCCAATGCAGAAATTTTCAGATTAATCTCTTCGTTATTGGTAATTGCAACAATTGCTTGGCAATTGTGCCTCCTGATACCGGCTTCAAGTAGATGCTTAGGCACGCTTGCATCGGCGCATAAACCCGGCATCGGCACCCGATAATCCCTCAGCGTCAACGCTTTGATCCGATCCTCATCTTCATCGACGAACACTGCCGGTACTCCATAATCGCTTAAACCGCGGGCCAATACGCTACCGGTGTCGCCGAAACCGCAGATAATAAAATAAGGCTCGGCAATTCTAAGCACCTGCCGGGAAAATTTTCGCTCCTCGACCGCACGCACGAAAAAAGGGTTTTGAAAAAGCCTTACGATACTTCCTATCGCATAAAACCAGGTAATCACGCTCACATACAGACAAACCATCGCCCAAAGCCTTTGAGCATCGTTGAACTCAAAAGGAATTTCCCCAAAGCCGGTCGTCGTCGCTGTATAAGTCATGAAATAAAACGCGTGAAATACGCTTATATACTGGGGCTTACCGTCAACTTCATGACCGGGAATAAAGACCATTCCCAAAATTGAAACTGAATAAACCGTAATCAAAGCCATTACTGGCCTGCGCATTTCACGCATGACGATAAAACTGACTCGACTTAAATCGATACTTTCCGCCATGCCCTAACCCTCTATTAAATCGTTCATTACAATCGAGACATCAACGTATCGGATACCAAAATAATAACGGATATGAAGTTAGCCAGCAAAGCTCCACCACTTAGTGAGATAATGCTCACCATTACATCGGACGTCAACCCGGTTTCAGTCACATGTACGACAACAGTCCAATATGTAGCCGCCGCCACCAAATGCAGGTCGGAAACCAGGCTAGTCGCCAGCAACACAGCACCAATTTGTGAACGATCGCCCAATTTCAAACCGGTCGCAATAAAATTAACGACAATAATCGCAAACAACTCAAAAACATTATGATGTTCGGGATTATCCATTTCCCCTAAAAAGAATCCGAAATTCAAGGTTAATGACAATACGATAAAAAAACCGAAAACGACTTTCTCAAAATTCATCTAATGATGCTCCGGAATATAAATCAAACTGTAAATCTTATCCTAATATGTATTAGAATTAGAAAGATATTAACAATCGATAAAAAATCACAACGCTGACTGATATTTATTGTTAAAATTGTAAGCTTTGAATTACAAACCGGAGAACTACAATGGCATTAACCGCAATGGACCTTGTTGCCGCCGCTAAGAAAAACATCAAAGAAGTGGATGTTGCGTCGACAAAATCAAATTTATCCAAATATTTAGTTCTAGACGTCAGAGCGCCCGGTGAATTTGTTGCCGGCTCCCTGCCTGGAGCCATCAACATTTCGAGAGGTGTTTTAGAATTTAAAATCGCTAGCCACCCGGATTTCGAAAATAAACAAGATGCCGATATTTTAGTTTATTGCCAGACCGGCGGACGCTCGGCACTGGCTACCGAAGTGCTTAATAAGATGGGTTACAGTAAAGCCGTCAGCCTAGAAGGCGGATATCAAGCCTGGCAAAAAAGCGATGCAACCGACGAGTAAATGCCCGCAGTTGAATTGTTAAGACTGGATAAATGGCTATGGGCTGCGCGCTTTTTCAAAACGCGCAAGCTCGCCGCCGATGCAGTGTCCGGCGGCAAGGTTCATCTGAATAATCAAAGAACCAAACCAGGCAAGGAAATCGCCATCGGCGCCAAACTTTCCATCCATAAGGATCAGTATTGCTGGAACATTACCGTCACCGGCCTAAATAATCAACGCCGCCCCGCCTCCGAAGCGGCACTACTTTACCAAGAAACCACGGAAAGCCGCGAAAAACGGCAACAATTAATTATTCGTCAACGCGAAGAACAAGCCAATTTCGAACATTTCGAAAAACCCTCCAAGCCGAACAAAAAGGACCGTCGCTTGATTCATCGCTTCAAACGAGGCTGAATCCTATGATCGCTACAATTACAAACAAGTCGGGGGCTTCGGCAATCCGGCCAGTTTACACGCAGACTTCAACGGGCCATCCGGAAACAATCGTTGTAAATAACGGCTATTGCCCTTTTCCACACCTAAATACTTGGCTACAGCCTTGGTAAAAACCCTGGCATTTGGCAAGTGTTTAAACTGAAGATAATAGCCTCTAATAAAAAAAATAATTTCCCAGTGCGCATCGGTTAATGTAATCGAATTGGCTTTAGCAAGATCACGCGCCACCGCCTCGCTCCACTCATTCATATCGACCAAAAACCCTTGCTCCGTCAGAGCGGGAACTTCCCCTTCGGCAGTCAGCACCATGACAACGACTGCTTATGCGTAACGGCCAATTGGATCCAATCGGCATATTCGATAACCTCAATTCCGTCAATCAAATCACCCCGGTCGATACCGAACGTGGCTAAATCATCGGATAATGCACACAAATAACAGGTCTTAGCCGATTGCGTCAAAACCCTTACCAAACTCCCTGATGCGACCAAACGAAGTATTGACGAACCTAAAAAAACCACTGCATCGCCTGCTTCAATACGCTCTAAAGCGGCATTCACTTCGGATGAATGAAAAATCAAATGTAACATACTGATTATTCGATATGAGTTAACTTCAGACCGACCAATCCGACAACAACCAGGACAATGGAAAACAACCGGAAAATTTCGGCGGACTCCTTAAAAAGCACGATACCGATAACGGCAACCCCGACCGCTCCCATGCCGGTCCATACCGCGTATGCGGTTCCCAGCGGCAAAGTCCTAATTGACAGCATCAGCAAATAAAAACTGGCTGCGCCGAAAACGATTGTCGTCAAGCTTGGCCAAAGACGAGTAAACCCTTGGTTATACTTCAAGCTCAACGCAAAAACTATTTCCGCCAAACCGGCACATAACAACAAAAACCACGCCATGCGTTTCAATCCTTCATAGACTTATCAGTTAAATATTCTACAATACCAACTCGTTTGATAGACCGACTGCACATCAAATTTCAGCCTGCTACATGAATACCTCGGGTGTCTTGACGGTTTTCCGCTCCGACAAAAGACTCGCCTGCTCCGGTCTCTGACACATATAGCGGCTCAAACAGCATACCGGCGCAGAACCAGGCTTCGCCATAAAGGCAATACCTTATAACTCATTCGCACACCCATTATGAACGAGCAATCGGACCACATCGTACGCGACCAACGTCAGATCATCAATTATCTAACTCTGCTAATTAACGAGAAGGCCCTAATCAATCTAAACATGGGTAATAACGAATCGTTTATCACCACATTGATAGCCATCGATACCGACAACCATAGCCTGCTGTTCGACTACGGCCCCAAGGAATACCTAAACAGGCAATTACCGGACACATCAAACTCCGTCTTCCACACCGTATTGTCGGGAATCAAAATAAAATTCGAGGGCAAAGACATCGCCAAAACTCGCTATCAAGGCGATGCCGTCTTTGCAATGCCGATACCTGAAAGCATGCTGTGGCTGCAACGCCGTCAATTTTATCGAGTTAAATCGCCACTTTCAAAAAACAGCCATCTTAAACTAAGCGTTGAAGGCCAAGTAATCCCTCTTCGTCTCTACGATATTAGTATCCCTGGTTTTTCCTTGTTAAATGATTCGGAACCGCTCAACCGGATATTAACGCCCACTCAAATATTTACAGATTGCAGATTGACCCTAGACGGCCTAGGAGAAGACGCGGTCGAGTTTGTAGTGCTCTACCGCATACCGTTAAACCCGAATAAGCCGGACAAAACCTTGAAAATAGGCTGCCGACTCACCTCGATATCACCCGCCTTCGAATCCTGCATACAACGTTATATGCAGCAGATCGAACGAGAACTTAAACAAAAAACCTAAACAGACATGTCCTTAACACTAGACAGTAAAATCTATACGGTTTCACAGCTCAACCGGGAAAGCAAACGAGTGCTCAACGAGCATTTTTTCTCGGTGCGGGTAGAAGGGGAAATGTCCAATTTAAGCAGCCCTTCTTCCGGCCACATTTATTTCTCCTTGAAAGATAATGCTGCGCAAATTCGTTGCGCGATGTTCAAGACCCACCTTCGCAGCCTCAAGTTCAAGCCGGCGAACGGACTGCAAGTGATTGCAACTGCGCAAGTCACCATATACGAGCCTCGCGGCGACTATCAGCTGGTCATCGTAAGCCTTGAGGAAACAGGGGATGGCGCACTGCGCATGGCGTTTGAAGCGCTTAAGCATCAATTATCGAAGGAAGGACTGTTCGACACCTCTCGCAAAAAGCCTCTACCGGCACTGCCTCATTGCATCGGCATCATTACCTCTCCTAGCGGCGCTGCTATCAGAGACATTCTGACCGTGCTAAACAGGCGCTTTCCGGCAATTCCGGTCATTTTGTATCCGGTTTCGGTCCAAGGCGATAACGCCAAACACGATATTGTCCGGGCATTTAACCTGGCCAACACGCTCGACCAATGCGACGTACTGATCCTCGGTCGCGGCGGCGGCTCCCTGGAAGACTTGCAAGCCTTCAACGAAGAAATCGTCGCGCGTGCAATCGCTACGAGCGCCATCCCGGTTATCGCCGGCATCGGCCATGAGATTGACGTGACGATCGCCGATTTTGTTGCCGATCTTCGCGCCGCAACACCTTCCGCCGCCGCCGAGCATGCAGTTCCCGATCAGCGAGAATGGCAAAGTCGTTTTATCTCGCTGGAAAGTAAACTTTCGCAACGTCTCGGCAGACAACTTGCTCAAAAAACACAAACTTTAGCCTGGCTCGATAAGCGACTGAAACAACATCAGCCCGGCCAAAAACTAGCCGCCAATGCTCAACGCCTTGACGAACTGGAATTAAGACTCACCCGTGCGACTCAACGTAAACTGCTGCAATGTCGCTCGAATCTAGACACCCAATCGACAAAATTACATAACCAATCGCCGGCGCACATAATCAACAGCCTTGACCTACGACAACATTATCTTCAGCAGCGCCTCAATACAGCCTGGCAACGCAAACTCGAACACTTACATCAACGACTCAACCAAGCCGGCCAAACGCTTCATGCGGTCAGCCCATTGGCAACGCTGAACCGCGGCTATGCACTCGTCACCGATACGAAAACCGATACAGTGATTCGCTCGACCCGGCAAATCGAAAAAGACGCTATTGTTTTGACTATTTTGGCCAACGGGCAATTTACCAGTCGCGTGGAAACGATTACCGAGGACTAGAAAAAACTCCGTTCCAAAATCAATCCGCGAAACAAATCATCGACATCTCATTAGCCAAGCAACGGCCACTCCTGAATAACCCGATAATCAACGCCCCCAGACGAGGAGCATGATTCAACTAAACAAAAGGCATTGGAATTCCAGATAATCGGTTCAAATTGCGCTTGAACCGATTGCTTGACTTTTCTTATTAGTGTCACATGCGGCTTATAGGATCGCTCATCAATCGGATGGTCGAACGATGAAACCATTGTCGACAAATGCTCGGCCAAAATCATCGCCTTATCGTCCGGATTAGTGCTAGTTAAGCATATTATGCCGGGCTTTCGCCAAAAACTAAGCTCATCGAAATGGATCGTGACCGGCTCAAGCTTTTTCATTTCGCCGACCGACTGAACCATCGCCGACTCGAGCACCTCGTCAACAGCCCCTAAAAATACCAATGTGACATGAAGGTTACCCGGATTAACGGCCCTATCTCCAGCCTTTAACAAACGGCGCACCAACTCTGCGCATTGCCTTCTGACCGCCTCATCCGGCCACAACGCAAAAAACAGTCTTTTCACGATTATTCAGCCTAAAAACAACTAAAGTAATCCAACATCAATTCTTCGCAATTGAAAAACTGTCTGGGCAATTTGAAATAGATATAGAGCCTCATACCGAATTCAGCTAGGATACCCAATACAGCCAGCCTGGATAATGCAATCCACAAGCGAGAACCGGTCTTTGGAGAACTGCGCCATATACCGACAGTCCACCAAAGCACAGGTGCTGCCAGAATAAAATGAATATTCCACCAACTCGAGACGCTGATGCCTCCGGTCCAAACCCAATAATCCGCGCCATATAAAGCACCATTCAGCGCCACAAAAAAAGGCCAAAAAATCCTCCACAATTGGAATTCGCCCAACCAACCCGCCAATAAATATTGGTAAGCCCCATCGGTCGAAAGCGCCGTTTCCGTAGCTTCCTGCTCTGGAAACGGCGCGCTAATATACAGCACAGCATAGAGACAAACAGCTACGATACACAGTTCGGCAAGCCCGATCAGGCTGCCTTGCGCGATAATCAACGCTAAAGTATTGATGAACATTGGCAAGCAACCTCGAAATAAATTGAAGCCTAGACGATAATTAAATGACGGAATAGACCCTGTGTAGCACCACGAATTGCCATATATACCCTGGTCACATTTGCTGGTAATCTGACGCGCTCTTTTGTCCGGTAACGGCCTTGCTTGGCAAGACGGGGCTTGCAACCTCGGCCAAAACGATCAGGGCGGGTTAAAACCCCGCCCTGCGTGGAGAACGCACCACGTAGCATTTCGCAAATCTTCCGCAATTACTCTGCCTAAAAAGGTGCGCGAAGCGTACCCTACGATTCACTTATAGCCGAAACAATTAAGGCTCATCCGCGTATGCAACGATTCCTACCCATTTGCTTGGCTTGATAAAGCGCCTTGTCCGCCCGATCGAAAATCGATTCGGCCGTGTCGCCTTCTCGGAATTGACTAATGCCGCAGGACAAGGTGATAGTGAGAAACCCGTTACCTGAGTTAAAACGTGTTTTTTCGATAATTTTTCGTAACTTATTGGCCAGTGTCAATGCCGATTCCTGATCGGTTTCGGGGAGCAACATTGTAAACTCCTCCCCCCCGAAGCGTGACAAAAAATCCAAGTGCCTGCAATTTTCGCTCAATAATTTAGCAATAATTTTCAACGTTTTGTCACCGGCTTTATGGCCCAATGTATCGTTGATTTTTTTAAAATGATCGATATCCCAAACGATCAGCGTCAACGGGCTTTTATGCCTATACCAACGAGTTATTTCGAGATCGAGACGATTATCATAAGCCATGCGATTACCGAGCCCTGTCAAAGGATCGCGTAACGCCCTATCCATGGCTATCGATAATTTTAATTTCAGGTCGCTCGATTCGCTTTCCATGCGTTTAATTTTATCGGTCAATTCATTGAGCTGTAGCTCGGTTATTTGCCTCGCTCGTTCCTCATTTTCCCGATGATACAGAATCTCCTTATTGATAAGGGTAATACGCGTGCCGATCAACTGCTTTAGCGGTTCCAATGTAGTTGCTTTAGCTGAGCTGTCTTGCAATTCCTGCATTTGCGTCGAAACAAAGCGATCCAATTCGTTACGGTTGATCTGAGTTTGACGATTCGCATCATTCGCACCGATCGCTTGCAAGCCTAATTCGGTTAATTGTTCGGTCAATTCGGACAAAAAATCCTTAATATCTTTTTGTTCGGATTGAATATGATTTTTAATTTTAACTAACAGCGAAACATAATCGTTCAATAATTGCTTGAACGAAGAGGCCGAAGACTGATTTTGCAGTCGCGCTTTTAACCGCTCGGTCGATTCCTCAAACTCGAATGGAATCTCAATATCCTCTAACAACAATAAAAGCTGCTGACTGAGTATCTCGGTTTTGATTTTGTCAGTGTGATCCGCTGAAGCGGACAAACCCTCCATGGATTGTGGTTCGGTTGCATTGACCAAGGCCAAAAACAACTCATCGTTGGTTTTAAATTCACCACTTTCGAATTTCCGCTCCAATGCCTTTAAAACCTTCACGGTCTTGTCATCGGAATACAATTTGAGCAAATAATCAAACAATAACCTGGCATCGAAAGCATTCATCCCGGAATCACCGATATTGAGGGAAAACTTGGTCAAGCTTTCGAGTTCTATTTTTAATTGCGCACTCTTCAACCCGGATTTAACTGTTTTATGAATCCGCATCAAATAAGGATCGAACTGATGATTCAACCCTTTCGCCGCTAAAGTCAGCCGGGCGATTGTTTTACATAGAAGCGCTTCGTTATCTTGCGTTTGCTTGTCAGCAGTTTCCTGCTCGTGCAACAACTTAAAATACTTACCTTTCCATTCGCTATCGAAATCTTTCCTAGACCAAGCAACCATCGAACAAACCTCTGATTCAACCCGTAGCCATCGGGCGGTTAATATTATTGACTGGATCTTTCCTTTTCTATTAGACGATTCATAACATCAATCATGTTTTGCTGAGTCTTGGCCAGTGACCCGCTTGTACGGTACTTACCGTTGATAATCAAAGCGGGAACGCCATTGACGCCATAACGAGCCGCCATGGTTTTAGCTTGGCGAACTTTGTAATCAACAGGAAAGGAGTTATAAGCATTGCGGAAATCGATCTCACTAACGCCATGTTCGCTAAAGAACTTAAGCAATTGATCCTCGCTTTCCAATTTTTGTTTTTTGTTTTGAACCGCATCGAAGAAATCGGCATGCACCTTATCGACGACACCCAGCGCTTCCGCAGTGAAATACGCCTTGGAATGTTTTTCCCATAAACTATTAAAGATAGCCGGCTGCCGGATAAAATCAACATAGTCGGGCTTAGTTTTTAGCCATTTGTTCAAATCTGGCTCCAAATGATAGCAATGCGGGCAGCCGTACCAAAAGAACTCGATCACTTCGACTTTGTCGGGATTTTGAGTCGGCTGTGGCGTGACCAATACCTCGTAGCCGGGCGATTGAGCATTTGCCAGACCGGCAACACCGACACAAACAAATAAGAAACTAGCTAAAATTTTATTATTTAACATGATTAAAGTTCTCCTTAAGAATGCAGACTCGATAAAAACATATTGACGTCAAGACAGGCAAACAGCGTGACAAAAAAACCGATAATCGCTCACCAAGCCATCGGATTACCGTTCCAACCTTTACACAGCTTTAACATCTTCCGGTTATAAAATATTAAAGCTGGGTAAAGATGACATGGCGGGAAATTTGATTTTACCGATCCGCTAAATAAACGACCGAACGGCAAGGCCGTTCGGTCGTTACACAAGCACACGGTCCCTGACTATCGATAGAAATACGCTTAATCGGATGGATTACAACTACTGTCTAAGTCGTTTTATTAAAGCAACGGATAAGTGCTTACTTCATGACCGAAATATGATAAGAGACCGCTTTGATTTCGCGTTCGGTCATTTTTTTGGCAATCATATGCATCATATTTTCGGAGTTATTACTCCGCTCGCCGCTTTTGAAATCAATAAGCGTCTTGATCAAATAATCGGCATGTTGCGATTTTAGAGCAGGAAATGCCGCCGGCCTGTTGCCTTCCCCAAACGGACCATGACAAGCGATACAGGCAGATACTTCGCTCGCCAAGACCCCATTTCGGTAAAGATCGCTGCCTAAGGCCAATAGCTCATTGATATCTTCATTTGCACCTGCAGAAGCTTCGCTGTCTTCTTCATCGTCATCCTCGTCTTTTTGCAAGACCGGCGAGCTATTCGTCGAAATCTTTTGCTCGGCATAATAGGCGGCAATATCGGCCATGTCTTTATCGCTCAAACCCATCGCGATCGGACTCATCATCGGATTATTTCGCTCGCCGCTTTTAAAGGCATTAAGCGTCTTAATCAAATAAGAGGCGTGCTGTTGAGCTAGCTTCGGAAAATTGGTTACAGCACTATTGCCGTTTTCGCCGTGACAACCCGCGCAGGCAGTCGCTTTTTCTTTTCCTGCCTTACTATTGCCTTCTGCATGTAGAATGACCGGCTGACTCATGAACAACAGAGCAATTGAAAGTGCCAATAGTTTATTTTTCATTAGATTCCCCTTCCGGAATAGTATACTTCTAGCGATTACATTTTAATTATCTAGCCGGCTCTTTTGTCCGATAGCGGCATTACAAAAAACAGTTATCCCCATAGTTAGATCAAAATTCGGCACCGGGACGCTTGCAAATGACTCACTACCTCAATTGTCTATCATTTAAAATCATAGCTAATTGAGAAACGAAAAAGAGAGTCAATAGCACTATTGCCAAGCAAAATATACCTTTCGCATTTCAAATTTCGACGATGCTTAAGGAGGCGCCGGGGTGCCGAATTTTGATCTACGATGGGTATAGCTTCGTCACAAAAGCCAAAAACATGTCCGCTCGAAGTATAAATCAAAAAAGCCGGTCCTAACGATTTTTCAAGGGACCGCGCCGATTTGCGAACCCAAAAGTCCAGCACGGAAGCCCCCTCAAACGGCACACGCCTATCGGGTCTATCCGGAAATTTTACTCTAAATACCCTAGCTAAGCGAGATAACGATGAATCCAGTGTATCATCAAGCAAAATTCATAAACAGCGCCCCTCACGTTAAAGACGCCCCTGTGGATATAGGACTCGAAGTCGCATTTGCGGGCCGCTCCAACGCGGGTAAATCCAGTGCAATCAATACGCTAACCGGTCAAAAGTCGTTAGCGCGTATCAGTAAAACCCCTGGAAGAACTCAATTATTGAATTTTTTCTCAATAACGGAAACCACTCGCTTTGTCGATTTACCGGGCTATGGTTATGCCAAAGTACCCTTAGAAATCAAAAAACAATGGCACCGTATGATCGAAACCTATTTGAATAATCGTAAAACGCTATGCGGCATTGTGTTGGTAATGGATATCCGCCATCCAATGACCGAATTCGACCAACAGATGGTGGACTGGTGCAGACAAACCCGGTTGCCTTTACATATTCTGCTAACTAAAGCCGACAAATTGAAATTCGGCGCGGCAAAAAACACCTTACTAGCCGTACAAAAAGAAATTTCAGGCGCTCAAGTCCCCGTTACTGTTCAATTATTTTCGGCATTAAAAAGGCAAGGAATCGATGAAATCCATCAATTACTAGATCAATGGCTGGACTTTGACAAAAAGAGCAGTTGAACCTGAAAGAGTGCCGTAAATAGCTGTTTAACGTGCCCTTATATGTTACCTTGCGCCGGGATTCGGCTAGGCGCCGACATTTGAACGGCGTAACTTACCCGGCTTCGAGCAACCCTTCAAGAGAGCAAAACTGTTTTGCAAAATCATGACAAGCCTAGCTTTAACATTTTCCGGTCCTTAGGCCATAGGCGTTGCGTTTGTTAAGGCTGGGCAAGCTATTAAATTAAATACTTTTACTTCATGATCTTCATGGTGAAATGCTTTTTCTAGGATCAAGACGACATCCACTTCAGATAATATATTCGACACCTTCGCGCGCCATGTTTAACTCCATATCTAAATTTTGGTTCTGTTCGAGCATTTGACGATAGATGTTATCCAAGTCCGCATCGGTGCGATTGGGTTCGTGATGGGTAAAAAACAAGCGTTTGACATCAGAACGGATCGCCAAATTTAGCCCTGATTGATAGGTTCCATGTCCCCAACCCTTTTTAAATACATACTCTTCCTCGGTATAGGACGCATCGACAATCAGCGCATCGACGCCATGCATAAAAGCACACACTTCAATGAATCTTTCATCAACCATGGATTGAAAAGGCTCGTATTCCTGATCATCAGGCTGGTAAATATTAAACAACGGCTCATAATCCCCTGTAAAAAAAACAGAGCGGCCATTGCACTCGATGCGATAGCCGAAATTTAGAACCGGATGATTCAGCAATAACGGTGTAATTCGGGCATCGCCCACCATAACGCTTTTACCTGGCGTCAAAGTCACATAACGAACAGTAGCTTTTAACTCGGCCTCCCGAATCGGAAAGAAACTATATTGCAATTGAACGGCTAGCGCCCTTTGTATGCCTTGCTGAGTAACTGGATCTAACCCGCCGTATATCGTGATACGATTACCCGGCATAAATGCGGGCGTAAAAAAGGGCAGCCCCTGAATATGATCCCAGTGCGTGTGGGTAATGAAAATATGCGCATCGATCGGCTTGTCCTTATGCAGTTGTTGCGATAACGAATAAATACCGGTACCCGCATCGAGAATAATTAGCTCGCCGCTATCGGTACGGATTTCTATGCAGGTAGTATTCCCGCCATATTTGACAGTATTAGGCCCCGGTGTCGGAATGGAGCCACGGACGCCTCTGAATTTCAATTGCATGCAATCCCTCGATATCAGCGTTGAAGGTATACCTTTCGCACTTCAAATTTCGGCAGTGCTTAAGGGGGGCACCGGGGTGCCGTCAAATGCGGAGTCTGATTGCCAAGGATGGCAGGAATGCGGATTTTCTGCTCCTGCAAAATCCTCACACTCCGGAATCTAAAGTCCAATTAAGCGATCACTCGCAACTAATCATCGTTAAAGCCTCTGTTCTGATCGAGCTCAAATCACCCAGCGAAACAATCAACTCGTCCAGAGACAAACCGAATAACGAGAACTGCGCTTCCGAAAACATATCGATTACGGGATTGCCGCCGTCACCGAAGCGTAACATTTTACTGATTTGATTAGCGGCGGCAACACTATCGCGCAAGCCGTCGGCGACGTCCTCATCGTGATGATGCTCGATCGCCGTACCGATGGCTTTAGAGAAGCACCACTTATCAATTAGTAACTTACCCAAACGAGCGTGATCGATACCTAAATATTGTCGCTCCAATAAATGTAACGAAACATTCTGCTTACGACTTTCCATCAATGCCTTACTAAAGGGTTCGGGCAAACACTGCGCAAAAACTAACTTACCAAAATCATGCAATAATCCGGTAACAAAATAATCGCTGCATTCATTTGGCGATAAGCCTTGTCGCTCGGCGAGTAATTTTGTAATCAATGCAGTCGTCAAAGAATGCATTAAAAAACCATTGGCATTTAAGCCCGATTTTTTATCGGGCTTAAGAACGCCGATTGCCGCAATGGCCAACGCCATGTTCTTGACCGTATTGATGCCCAGATGAACGACAGCGCGCGTTATCGAACTGATTTTTTGAGGTAAACCGTAATAAGGGGAATTAATAATTTTTAAGATCTTGACCGTCATCACCGGATCGCATTCGATAATTTGTACAAAATCCTTGGCGGAAGATTGATTATCATCGGCCAATTTTAAAATACTTTGCACGCTTTTCGGAAAAGCCGGCATGCTCTCCACAAACATGATTAATTTGTTATCGACAGCGTCAACCATTAGGAATGTTCTCACTGATGAATGCCAGAACAAGCATAGCAGAGAAACACTACTGAAAAGCAATACCGGAAAGAGAGCCCCAAAGATAAGAAATCATTCAATGGGGCTTGAGGAAAAGAATCAGTCCATTTAAGAGGGGGAGGGGAATGGACTGATCCAACGTCATAACTGACGTATAACGTTAAGATTTAATAATATTGGAAAAGTTCAATCCGTATAAAAACGTAATACATCTAAAAAAGACTAAGGATTTGGTCGTAAATAAATTCCCCATTGTATGGGTTCGGCTACTCGAATGGCAGGTGTCGGCGGCACAGGGATAGCCGCCATCAAGTTCACATAGACGTATTCACTGCGTCCTGTCAAGCGAGTTGCCGAACCCTCAACAAAACTCATTGCTCAAGGACGTTATTTATCACGAAATCCTAATGCGCCTCATCCCAATTCAAACCGGTACCGATATCGACGATCAAAGGCACATCAAGCGTTGCCGCCGAATTCATCAAATCCCTCAACCTTTCGACGCACCCGGAAGCGGCCGATTCGGCGATTTCAAAAACCAGTTCGTCATGCACCTGCATGATCATTCGAGCATCGGGCGAGTCTGTTTGTAACCAACGATCACAAGCGATCATCGCGCGTTTTATGATGTCGGCGGCGGTACCTTGCATCGGCGCATTGATTGCGGTACGTTCGGCATATTGACGGCGCGCCGGGTTGCGTGAATTGATTTCCGGCAAATAAAGCCTACGGCCGAATAAAGTTTCAACATAACCCTGTTTTTTCGCCAACTTCCGGATGTTATCCATGAACGCCTTGACACCGGGATACCGCGCGAAATACATATCGATATAAGATTGCGCCTGCCCTCTCGTCAAGCCCAGTTGCTGTGCCAAGCCGAACGACGACATGCCGTAAATCAATCCGAAATTGATCGCTTTGGCCGAACGCCGTAAATCGGCGGTAACTTGCTCGGGTTCGACCCCGAAGACCTCGGCCGCGGTCGCGCTATGAATATCTTGTCCTTGTTTGAAAGCCGCCAAGAGACCGGCATCGCCGGACAAATGCGCCATGATGCGCAGTTCGATCTGTGAATAATCGGCCGCAACCAACACATAGCCTTGCGGCGCGATAAAAGCCTGCCGTATTCGCCTGCCTTCGGGGCTGCGAATCGGAATATTCTGCAGATTGGGATCGGACGAAGACAAACGGCCGGTCGCTGCGACGGCTTGATGATAGGAAGTATGCACGCGCCCGGTTTTCGGATTGACCTGTTGCGGCAATTTATCGGTATAAGTCGATTTCAGCTTGCTGGTTGTGCGATGCTCGAGAATCAAACGAGGCAACGGATAATCGGCGGCCAATTCCTGCAGCACCGATTCGTCGGTTGACGGCTGCCCGGTCGGAGTTTTTTTCAGTACCGGCAAATTCAGCTTGTCGTAAATAATGCTTTGAATTTGCTTCGGCGAGCCAAGGTTGAACGCCTGCCCGGCCAAGTCGTGCGCATGCTGCTCGATCGAGGCAATCTGTGCGGCCAACTCCTGGCTCTGCCGCGCCAGCATTTCGGTATCGAGCAATACCCCGTTTCTTTCGATACGCGACAACACTTCGACCAGAGGAATTTCGATTTCTCGATATAATTGCACCAACGACGGATTTTGGTCGAGTTTTTCACTCAAAACTTCATGTAAACGCAATGTCACATCGGCATCTTCGGCGGCATAAGGCGTCGCCTGTTCGATAGCGACTTCCTGAAACGGAATCTGTTTCGCGCCCTTCCCCGCAACATCCTCGTAATGTATCGTCGTATAGTTAAGATACTTCTTCGCCAAATCATCCATGTTGTGCTTAGTCGCGTTACTGTTCAACACATAGGATTCGAGCATGGTATCGTGAGCAATTCCTCGCAGTTCTATGCCGTGATTAGCCAGCACGTTGGCATCGTATTTAAGATTCTGTCCCAGTTTGGCTTTATTCGGATTTTCCAGCAGCGGCCGCATTTTTTCCAATACGGCGGATCGATCCAATTGCTCCGGTGCACCCGAATAATCGTGCGCGACCGGCAAATAAGCGGCATGTCCCGCTTCGACCGCAAACGATATTCCGACGACTTCGGCGCGACTGTAATCAAGACTGGTCGTTTCGGTATCGAACGCAAACAACTCGGCCTTGTCGAGCCGCTCGAACCAACGTTCAAAATCATGTTGGGTCAAGATCGTTTCATAGCGCGCCTCAATCGCTTGCGGACTTTCAACAGCTTTCGCCTCCCGGCCTGAGCCGGCATCGCCGGACTGTTCCAGTATTTTTAACCAAGACGTAAAGCCCAATTCGGCTAGCAGTGACTTGAGTTCGCTTTGATCGACTGCGTTCATTTTTAATTCCTCCGGCGCACACGGCAGCGGAATATCGCAATCAATCGTGGTCAATTGCTTCGACAACGGCAGTTGATCCAACGCGTTCCGAAGGTTTTCGCCGATCTTTCCCTTGATTTGATCGGCGCATTCGATCAACTTCTCCAGCGTTTGATATTCGCTTAGCCATTTAGCCGCCGTTTTCGGCCCGACCTTGGCTACACCGGGAATATTGTCGACCGTATCTCCCATCAAGGCTAAATAATCGATGATTTGTTCAGGCGCCACGCCAAACTTTTCGATCACGCCTTGCCGATCGGTGCGACTGCCGGACATCGTGTTTTCGAGCGTGATATGCTCGGTAACCAATTGCGCCATATCCTTGTCGCCGGTTGAAATGACGACCTGAAACCCGTCTCGCTCGGCTTGCCGCGCAAACGCGCCGATGACATCGTCCGCCTCGACATCGGACTGCATGATCAAGGGCAGGCCCATCGCACGAATCAAGCGGTGCAAAGGTTCGATTTGTACGCGCAGATCGTCCGGCATCGGCGGCCGGTGTGCCTTGTATTGATCGTATAAATCATGCCTAAAGGTCTTTCCCTGCGCGTCGAAAATAACGCCGATATAATTGGTCGGATGATCGGCCATCAATTTTCGCAGCATATTGGCTACCCCGTAAATAGCATTGGTCGGCGTGCCATCCGGGCCGGTCAAGGGGGGTACCGCATGATAGGCGCGGAATAAAAACGACGAGCCGTCGATTAATACCAAATATTTTTGTTTGTTTTGGGTCATGACGATAAGTTTGTGTTTTAGATTAAGTTTTACGCTTGACTTCCACTATATTCGGTAGTTGGCTAATTCTGCCGAGTACCGAACTCAGCTGGCCGGTACTTTCGATATTGATCGTCATCGTCAGTATCGCCGACAAATCCGGATGCGTTTTTAATGAGGCATCAATAATATGCGCCTTTGCATACATCATAATCCGGGTCACGTCATTGAGCAGGTTTTGCGCATTGAAGGCATGGATAATGATCGGCACATTATGCCGCGAGGGCTGTTCCGAACTCCATTCGGCTTCAATCAGTTGCGGTTGCTGTTCGGGACTGAGCGTCAAAATATTTTCGCAGTCGCGCCGATGGATTGTGATGCCTCGCTTATGCGAGATGAAACCGATGATGTCATCGCCTTTGACCGGACAACAGCATTGCGCCAAACTGGTTACCACATTATCGATACCGGCAACGGTGATGATCGACTTTGCCGTCGGTTTGCTCTCGCTTCCTCTGACCGAAGCGGAAGCGAACGCCGGCTCAGCGAATTCGGGAATTTTCAGTGCGGTGGCCAACTGCCTATTGGTGATATCTCCTCGGCCTATCGCTTCATAAAAGAGTTCGGCATCGTTAAATTTGAAATAACTGAGCAATTCATCCAGCTCAATCGATTTCAAGCCTAATCGTTTGCTTTCCTTATCCAGAATTTGTTTGCCGAAAACGATATTTTCGGCTTGCTGCTGTTGTCTAAACCAACTTCTGACTTTCCCGACCGCGCGCGGCGTTTTTAAATAACCCAAGTTCGGGTCGAGCCAATTATGATTCGGCTCGCCGTTTTTAACCGTGATGATCTCTACTTGGTCGCCCGACTTGAGCTTATACGTTAAGGGTTTGATACGCCCGTTGACTTTCGCGCCGCGACAACTGTGACCAATCTCGGTATGTATCATGTAGGCAAAATCGAGAGGCGTGGACCCCTTGATCAGATCGATCAATTTTCCGGCCGGCGTCAAAACAAAAACTCGATCCGAAAAAAGTTCGGTTCGGAAATTTTCGACCAAATTGTCGCCACCATCCTTATATTCCAGCAATTGTCTTAGCGAAGCGATATTCTTTTCGGTCGCGGCATTATGCTTACTGCCTTCCTTGTAACGCCAATGCGCGGCAACTCCTAGCTCGGCGAATTCATGCATCGAACGCGTGCGGATCTGTATCTCGATCCGATTGCCTTTATGATCGACGATCACGGTGTGCAAAGATTGATAACCGTTTTCTTTCGGGTTGGCAATATAGTCGTCGAACTCTTTGGGAATATATTTCCAGTAGCTATGAGCCAAACCCAATACACTGTAACAAGCCGTCAAGCTATCGACGATCACGCGCACTGCGAGTAAATCGTAAAGATCGTCGATCGCTAACTGCTTGCGACGCATTTTGTTCCAAATGCTGTAAATATGCTTGGGTCTTCCATAAACCTTTGCCGTAATACCTTCTTCCTTAAGAATTCGGCGGAGGTCTTCTATGAATGTTTGAATACAATCTTCACGATGAATGCGTTTATCGGCAAGCGACTCGGCAATGCGCTTATAGTTATCCGGCTCGAGATAGCGAAACGCTAGATCCTCAAGCTCCCATTTAAATTGACTCACCCCGAGCCGGTTCGCCAGCGGCGCATAGACATCCAAGGTCTCTTGCGCAATAAACCGTCGAATGCCGGGCTCTTCCGTGGACATGCCGCGCAAACGTTCGATACGATACGCCAACTTTATCAACACCGAGCGCACATCGTGCGTCATCGCCAATAGCATTCGTCTTAGTGTTTCATTTTGATTGGGGTCATGCGTCAATTCCGGGCTGTAAACCCTTAAGTTATTGAGCCAATTGACATCTTTGACCAAATCCGCAACCGTTTCGCCGAATTGTTGCTTAATTTCATCCTCGCTTAACCGACCGGCTAATCGCGAATCGCTTAATAACGCAGCCAGAATGCTGGCCAAATCGCTATAAACATTGCCCAAAATCATCGCAACCGCAATCCCTTTTGGTCTAATATTAAGTGGATTCCTGTCAGCCTCATCGACAATCGCCAAGGCCTTCTCAATTTGAGCGGCGTCTTCGACGGAAAAACCTGAAAATAACTGCTCGATTGGCGGAAGTTGTTTTTTCATTAGGCGATTGTAAAGGATTCGAAAAAGTTGGCAATCATGATAGGCTATCGCGCGTTAGTGTTGAGGCTCATTCGCTCGAAACTCGAATATTCTTTATTTATATTGTAAGGGTAACTCAAAGATTATGAAAATCACTGTATTTGGAAGCGGTTATGTCGGACTGGTGACAGGAACTTGCTTGGCGGAAGTGGGCAATGATGTGATCTGCATGGATATCGATGAAACCAAGATCGAAAAACTCAAGCAAGGCATCATCCCTATTTATGAGCCTGGGCTGGAAGCCATGGTTAAAGAAAACCAGGAAGCCGGCCGCTTGCGCTTTACCTCCGATGTCAAAAAAGCGGTCGATCATGGTTTATTTCAGTTTATTGCGGTCGGAACGCCGCCTGACGAGGACGGCTCAGCCGATTTGAAATATGTTCTTGCGGTCGCTAAAAGCATTGCCCAACACATGGAAGGTTATCGTGTCGTGATCGATAAATCCACGGTACCGGTCGGAACCGCCGACAAAGTCAAAGAAGTCATGAGCCAAGTCCTGAAAGAACGAGCCAAGGAAGACCTGGAATTCGATGTCGTGTCGAATCCCGAATTTTTGAAAGAAGGCGCCGCGCTCGACGATTTCATGAAACCCGACCGTATCATTGTCGGCACCGATAACCCACGCACCGCCGAATTACTCAAAGCGCTCTATGCACCGTTCAACCGCAGCCGCGAACGGGTTATCACGATGGATATCCGGTCTGCCGAATTGACCAAATATGCCGCGAACGCGATGTTGGCAACCAAAATCAGCTTCATGAACGAGCTGGCTAATTTGGCCGAAAAATTAGGCGCCGATATCGAACATGTCCGCCAAGGCATCGGTTCGGACAGCCGCATCGGTTACAGCTTTATCTATCCGGGCTGCGGCTACGGCGGTTCATGCTTTCCTAAGGATGTCAAAGCATTGGAACGGACCGCCAAGCAAGCCGGATACCAAGCCGAGTTATTGAATGCAGTCGAGAATGTCAACGACCGACAGAAAAAACGTTTATTCGAAAAAATCCGGCATCACTACAACGGCGATTTGAACGGCAAGGTTTTCGCTATATGGGGCTTGTCGTTCAAGCCCAATACCGACGACATGCGCGAAGCGCCCAGCCGAGTGTTATTGGAAGCCTTGATCGATGCAGGCGCCACCGTTCGAGCTTACGATCCTGAAGCGCTGGATGAAGCTAAGCGTATTTATGGCAATAAAAATGGCTTAATTTATGCCGAAGACCAAAACGAAGCGTTGGAAGATACGGATGCGTTAGCGATCGTAACCGAATGGAAACAATTTCGCAGCCCGGATTTCGATCACTTGAGTCAAACCTTGCGAGACAAAGTCATTTTCGATGGCCGTAATATGTTCGAGCCTGCATTTGTCAAGCAAAGCGGTTTGACTTATTACGCGATCGGGCGTTAAGGATTTGGTCATAAATAATTTCCCTATTTTTGGAGGGTTCGGTTGCTCGATTGGCAGGTGTCGGCGGCAGGGAAAGCCGCCGTCAAGCCTGCATGGACGCATTCGCCCAGCACCTAAATTATCCAAGATAGTTAACCATAGCTAATGGACTATGGAATTTAGGTGCTGGGTTCAACGCGTCCTGCCAGGCGAGTTAACGAACCCTCGACAAAGCTCATAACTCCAGGAAGTTATTTTTCGCGAAATACTAAGAGACACAATCGGTTTTTATTAAGTTATGTTTGCGTTAATAGTTTAGCGTCGCCCCGGCATAAACTACCGGGCCCCAAAAACCATGGATGGTAAGAGGCTTTCAAGTCCTTGTGGTCGAGATCCCGGCAATCCCTGCCGGGATGACGCTTTCGATGTCTTTTCAACTACCAACGCTAACATAACTTTTTTCATAGTTTCGCTAGAGATGCTTGAATTATCCAAATGAACGACTACCATTACTAGCGAATAGACTAAGGCGATCGTGGTTGGCTATAAACTTAGACTGTTCAAATGTTTTATCCTATTTTTAAGTTAACCTTAATGAGAGAGAAAAATATGAACAAAATCCTAGTTTTATTAGCTTTACTGTCGTTTAACGCACTTGCAACTCCGGTCAACATCAACAATGCCGACGCTCAAACGATTTCCGAAGCACTGAAGGGAATCGGCCTGAAAAAAGCCGAAGCGATCGTGCAATATAGAACCGATAATGGTGACTTTAAATCCGTCGAGGAATTAGCCAATGTTTCCGGAATCGGAGAAAAAACGGTTGAAAACAATAAGGGCGATATTTTACTTAGCGATCCAGCTAAAAAATAACCCGCGTCGTTAAACAAAAAACAGCCGGCCGGCAATCAAGCCAACCGGCTGTCTTTTATTCATCGCAAATCACAATTCTCCGCCAAGGTGCCTAATAAAATTCGGCGAAATACAATTGACATCAACGGCACAAAGATTGAGTAAAATACATCGTTACGCATCCACTAGCACTACAAATCAGACTGCGAAAATTTCAGGAATAGTGACAAAATGACTTGGCATGTTATCCACACTAAATCCAAACAAGAAAAACGCGCGCTCGAAAACCTACAAAAACAGGACTTCGAGTGTTTTTTGCCAACCTGCTCCATCGAAAAAATCCGGCGTGGGCGTATTACCGTATCGTTAGAACCTCTTTTTCCACGCTACCTATTCATCAATCTGAAACAGGGAACCAATTGGACGCCGATTCGCTCCACACTCGGCGTCCAAAACTTGGTCAAATTCGGCACTGAAGCGGCTAAAGTGCCCGACGATTTAATTGAAACTCTCCGCACAATCGAAGACCGTTTACAAAGCAGCAACCCTGAACGCCTGTTCTCGAAAGGGGACAAAGTCCAAATCATTTCGGGACCATTTGCTGGTCTTGAAGGGGTCTATCAAATGACCGATGGAGAAACCCGAGCCATGGTTTTAATCGAATTGCTCAGAAAACCTGCGAAAGGCCATTTTGAAATCACACAATTAAGAAAAATCGGGTAACGATAATATACGGATGAGATACCAGGCATTAATTCATAGCAGCAATTAAACATCCACCGCCTATATTTTTGGATTTCTAGCTTGTTAGAGGATAAACATGCGCTATATGCTCGCTTAATGGTCCTAAATCCACCTCATTAGCTGTTATGTTTTTTAAACCCTTTCCGGCTAAACCGCCAATTATTTTATTAAAGCCCTCCACTCCTTCTTGGTAGGCAGACAAATATTCTTCAGAAGAAGACAGTTTTTCCGGGTGCTGCCGACAAATAGTCATGCCATGCCCCGGGAACAAGCGTTCAAAAAAATGCAGATTGGTAAGGCCATTAATCTTAGGATTCACTATACCCGCAAAACTCGCGGCCACTGCTACCGACCCCGCTAAATAGCCGATCAAATAATCATCCTGCAATACCGATACCGGCAAAGCCCCGTCATTACTAGATTTTATGTCGTGAAGAATCGGATGAAACAGTCGTGCGACCACCTCGGCAATTTTAACGTTTTTCGGTTTTAAAAAGTCCAGCATTAGCCCTCCGGAACAATCGCTGTGATTTAGAGTATTTCGATCAAAAGTCGGCATTACCGTTGTATTTCATGCTTTCAACGATTAATCCTAAGTTCGGCAGTTTTACCATGAAGCACATGAAGTTCATGAAAGATTTCCAGAAATTACCTAAACATTCTCGCTAACTTTTTTGGTGAGCGAAAGTTCTATACAAACGTATAAAAAGTTGTTGAATTAACTCCTTATTCTTCATGATCTTCATGGTGAGATGCTTTTTCTAGGTTAATGCAAACATAGCCTTCATCAAGCCCTTCTGATCGCTGTTTTGTTTTTTTCTTTACGCCTGAATAAACTGCTGTATTGATGCAGCAGCAAGGCGCCCATGACCAATCCGGCGCCAATCAGAACCTTTTCATTAAGCGGTTCGCGATTGATTGCATTACCAATCAACAACGACAGCACCGGAGTGACTAACGTTATCAAGGCGACCTTTGTCGCCGGAACATGAGTCAACACATAGTAATACAGCGCGAAACCGATCGTCGTCGCAATTGCGCCCAAATAAATAACCGATAGCAGGCTCGGTATCGGGATCGATGCGGGCCAAACACCGTCGCCTCGATACCAAGTGAGCATATACAACGGCACCGCCACTAACAAGCCCCCGGTTACTTGCGTCACTGCCGGCAGGCCCGCACCGATGCGTTTGACTAGAACCGAACTGGCCGATTGCAAAAATGACGCAAGCGTCACGCCGCCAATACCCATTGCGGCATCCCGGCTTATATCCAAAGCCGTGCCGAACATCACGAGTAAACCCGCAAGCCCCAAGCCATAAGAAATTAATTGCAATAAGCCGAGACTGCGTTCATTGAGCAATAATGCCGACATGAACGCAGTCAGCATCGGCGTCAACCCGAAAATGACTGAGATCCAACCGGAAGGAATGAACTGCGCTGCCCAGTATACCGACAGCATCGCGCCGTAAATTTGCAGCGCGACCGAAAAATAAGTCAACCAAGCCTTTCGATCGATAGGCAACTTACCCCGGGAAAACAACACAAACGGCAGCAGGCAAGCCAGCCCAATGACCATGCGCGCAGTAACGCCGAATAAAAAACCCGGTCCTTCGCCGCTCCATTTAATCGCCAATGGCGTTGTCGACCATAGCATGATGATTGTGCATAAAGCCAGAAAAATGCGCATCTAAAAGAACACGGGTATAAGCTTAGGATTTCGTGACAAATGACGTCTTGGAGCTATGGGGTTTACTGAAAGAGGGATCTGGGGATCACTCCCGCAGAACACATCTTTCATCTTTCACCTTTTTTCTGGTTCCCACGCTGGAGCGGTGGGAACCAGAAAAAAGGGAAATAATTTAGAGCCGAATACTAAATCTCATTCAATACCGTCAATTCTTCAGGATAAGGCGACATATAATAGGATTGATCGATAAACGGGTCCGGCTGCCGGCGAAAATGATGACGAAGCAGCGTGATCGGCACAATTAACGGCAACTGCCCCAAGCGATAACGCTCTATCGTTTCAGTCAATTCGGCTTTGTCGTCCGCGTCGAGCGATTTTTTCAAATAACCCTGAATATGCTGCAACACATTGACATGATTACCCCGGCTTGCCGTTTTTTTAAGACAGCTCATTAAGGCAGTACCGTATTGCCCTGCAATTTCCTGGGCGTTGCCTTTATCCGCACTGGCGGCTAAACGCCCGATCTCCCTCGCCTCGTTCTGATCGTGGCTCATCGCAATTAATTTATGTTGGCTGTGAAAAATAGTTAGCCGGCTCGGCGTAATTGGCTCTGCACACAACAATTTCCAGCGATACATCACATAAACCCGCTGAATAAAATTTTCGCATAATCTCGGGTCGCCTAAACGCCCCTCTTCTTCCATCGGCAACAGTGGAAAATTGTCTTTGACGAATTGTGCGAAAATGCCCGTACCGACCCGATCCGCATAATCCTCGCGATAAATTTTGACTCGCGTCATACCGCAGCTCGGCGAATCCTTCTTCAGGATATACCCGCATAAACCGGCAAGCCAATGCCGCTGCTGTTCGGCACAGCCAAGCAATTGGTCGGTCACATCGATATTGTGGTCCTTAACGCCGACACAACGGACGCCTCGATCGGTATATCTGAGCTGAATCGTCGGGCGCGGAATGCCCATGCCGCTCTCAACCTCCGGACAAAAAGGCACAAACTCGAAATAGTGGCTCAAGGTTTTGCGAATATAGGCATTGCTTTTATGGCCGCCGTCAAAGCGGACTTCTTCGCCAAGCAGACAACTGCTAATGCCGACTCGGATTTTATGTGCGTGCTCGTTCATTATACTCCCTTTATACTCAAAAAACGGTTAACTTTATGAAGGTATGGGGTGTGACTAGCGAGGATGTCGGCAGCAGGGCAGATTTTTGCTCCATGCAAAATCTGCATTCACGCCATCCTTGGCGTTCGAGCGCTGCCGTCAAGCCCTCATGGATGGGTTTATCCAGCGCCTAAATTCCATAGTCCATTGGCTATGATTATCTATCTGGAATCATTTAGGTGCTGGGTGAACTGCGGTCCTCGATAGACACATCCCATACCTTTTATTCTTAGACGGTTTTTCAATCAAAAGGGAGTAGTCTCTACATGGTGCTATATCCATACGCTATCGACCTGCTGTTTTCGACAACCGCTGATAACGGTTTTTAATCGCTTCCAAACGTCTACGATTGGTTCCAAAGTCGGAATAACCGATACGCGATGCGGAACGCAAATGAATTTGTCGATTACCGGAATCGAGCCTGGCTTCGACGTCGTCGGTAAAACGCAGCATCGGTGTTTTGAAAATCGCCCAGAGATAGTCGCCGGAAACACTTTTCAACTCGCCGCCTTCGCCGCTTATAGCCTGCTGCAGCTTTTGCCAGGCATCTTCCGCCGAAAGGTCGCCGAAGGCTATCGGTTCGATATCGTCCTGCTCACTGTTCACACAGTTAGGCGAACTCGGGCAATCTTTCAAGTGACCGTCGACCAAGCCAGGCGCGCCTTCCGCCTGAGCATTTTTAATAAACCACGCAAAACATAGCATTATCAATATCTCCCGTTTAATCATCACTCCCCCATTTTGCCTTGATATAGTCGTGCCGGACCGCAAAAATCCGCTCGAGCCTGTCGGCAATCAATAATTGATTGAGTATGGCGCCTAGCCGACCCAAAGGCATCGCGTAAAACATGATATCTTCTAAAACAACGCCTTGGCCTTGTTCTGTCAGACGCACTTCATGGCTCCAGAATTTGAAAGGCCCGATTCGCTGTTGATAAATAAAATAATTCAGTTCATCACAGTGGCTAATTTCCGAAAGCCATGTCATCGGAAAGCCGAATACCGCCCTCATGCGATAAGCGATCAATAAACCGGCATAAATTCGATCCGGAACCTCGAACATAATCCTCACGTTAAAAAATTCCGGGGTAATGTCATTGAGATGATGGGGCGACGAAAAAAAACCCCACGCTTCCGGCAAAGAAAGCCTCAATGACTGACGCCGATAAAGGCGATATATCTTCACGGTGTTTGTGTTTGTTCGGTGTAAATCAACTGATCAACCGCAAAATCCAAAGCCTTCGCTTGAGCAACCAATCGCTCGACAATCTCAGACGCTAGCGTCGGCGTCCGCGATAAAATCCATAAATAATCGCGATCGGGACCCGCAATCATCGCATAACTATAGTTTTCCTTATCCAATGCAATGATGTTGTAACCGCCGTAAAACGGCCCGAAAAAAGAAACTTTCAGGCGGCCGATATCGGGCCGGCCAACGAAATAAGCCTTGCCTTCGGCGCTATCCCATTCCTGGTACTCGGTGTTATAACCCTTATTGATTACCTTAAGGCCGCCATCTTCTCTCAAACTGTATTCGGCGGAAATATGGGTCAAACCTCTTTCGAAACGGTGATCGAGTCGAGCAACCTCATACCATTTTCCTAGATAGCGCTCGACTTCGAAATTACCGACCGGCGTAATACCTTCCGTCAAATCGACGCACCCTGTTAAAAACAACAGTCCTATTATTATGATACGTTTCATGGTTTTCCTATGTTAAAACATCGAAATTTGAATAGTGTAGGGTACGCCATCGCATACCATTTCGTTTCCGCAGTTACCACGCGTAAAAAACTAAGCGATGCATACCGACTCCACAAAGCATATTGTTTCGGCAAACTAGTTTGTGCATATACGAAACATCTCTTTGGCCTTTTCGCTTTCGAACCGGTGATCGACGATCGGTTTCGGATAATCGCAGGCAGCGAATTTTTTATCCCAGCGATGAATAACCTCCGGCGGAAACGGCCGCAATTCGGGAATCCAACGGTAAATATACTCACAATCCGCATCGAACTTCTGTTGTTGCAGCCAAGGATTGAAAATTCTGAAATACGGCTGAGCATCGCAACCGGTCGAAGCAGCCCATTGCCAGTTGCCGTTATTTACGCAGGGATCGTAATCGACCAAGTGCTGCGCGAAATAACGCTCGCCCCAGCGCCAGCTAATATGCAAATCCTTGACTAAAAAAGACGCGGTAATCATACGCACCCGGTTATGCATATAACCGGTTTGATTCAATTCGCGCATCCCGGCATCGACGATCGGAAAGCCGGTTCTTCCCTCGGCCCAGGTATAAAATCGCGCCTGATCATTCCGCCACGGCAAAGCGTCGTATTTACGCACGAACGCATGCCCGAATACCTCAGGAAAATGGTAAGCGATATGCGTAAAAAAATCGCGCCAGTAAAACTGCCTCAGCAAAGGATGGTCGACACCCAGCGCGCATTGTACGGCATAGAAGGCTTCGCGTATCGACACGGTACCGAATTTCAAATGCGCCGACAACAGGCTAGTCGAGGCCAAAGCAGGGTAATCCCGCCGGTTTTGATACTCTTTAAGGTTTTCCAGGGCATCGAATATTGCCAAAGCCTGACGACGCCCGCCCTGCACGTTCGGACCGGCATTCGTTTTGAGCGACTCGTAGTCGTACAGCGGGCATTCCGGCGGAGCGCAAAAAACGGCCGTCCGCCAAAGTTTTTGGCAGGCCGACAGGAATCCTTCGAGCATTATTGTAAAAAGCGGTAAATACTTTATAAGCCGAACCATCGCTTTTGAGGGCCTGTTCCGGCTCGTTCAATAACACATCCGCGCAGGCATGCCATTCGATGCCAAGCTCCATGCAAACTTGCTGTAAGCAGTGATCGCGATGCCGGCTGAACGGCGTGTAGTCGCGATTGACAAATACGGCCTTGATGCCGCAGGCAAGCACCCATTCTTTTACGATTTTCTCGGGCTCGCCGTGAACAATAGCCAAATAAGCGCCGCGCGCGCGAAATTGCCCCCGTAAATCGTCCAGGCTTTGCAGCATGAATTGCAGCGCCGGCCTGCTTTGGTAAGGATGGCCATCAACCTGAGCCGGATCAAAGATAAAGCAAGCCTGCACTTGTTCCGACAAGTGCAATGCTTCATTGAGAGCCGTGTTGTCATCGATACGCATGTCGCGGCGAACGATATACAGTGATTTGTTATAACAGGTCATCAGTTGGCAATATAATTTTCTGCTCGCCAGTCTATCCTACAATTTTTCGAACGCCAGTCTCGGACGATAATATATACTTCGAACTCAGTAACCAGGACTTCCTAAGCCAGCAATACCATGAATACGACTGCCACGCACAACACCATTGACAGCTCCGCCCCCCAAGGCGGCCAACCGTTACATGTCGTCATCGTCGGCGGTGGCTATGCAGGTTTGTCGGCCTTGATAACGCTGAGAAAAGCGGCACCCAATGCACGCATCACGTTGATCGACCCGAAACCTTGGCACTTGATCATCACGAGACTACACGAAACCATACATAGACCACTGGAAAGCATTCGCATTTCCTATAAGGCATTGGCCGAACGTTTTCAATTCGACCACCGGAAATATACCGTCGATATCGATGAAAACCGGTTAAAAGACTGGCAGGACCAACAGACCATTAAACTTGAAACGGAAACGCTGCCTTTCGATTTTTTGCTGATAGCCACCGGAGCCTCTTCCGGTATACCGCTTCGCCGACCTAATTTTTATGATTTGACCGCATTAACACTGAATTCAGGGGCCGAAATTCTTGAACACTTTGTTAGCAATGGTGGGCCGGAAAAAACGATCAACCTTATTGGAGGCGGCCCGACCGGTATCCAGTTCGCATTTGAAATAGACCATGTCTTAAAAGCAATGCATGCCGATTTTCGGCTAAATGTGTTTGACGCGCATGCAAAATTACTGGGCTCATTTCCGCATGCATTCGGCGACTATGTCCAACAGCGTATGATCGAAAAGCGCATCGCATTCATGCCGGAATGGCATTTTGACAGTCACGCTGAAAGAATAGCGAGTCTGGTGCATAAACAGGGCGAACGTCGTGATATTTCGGATTCGCAGCTAACCTTGCTACTCACCGGAAAAAAACCGCAAACCCTATGGCATGCCAACAGTTCCGGGCAAGTTTGTTTAGGCCGCCAAACATTGACGCGGATTTTTACCGCCGGCGATTGTTCGCATTACGACATGATGGGGTCGAACTCGATGACTGCTCAATCGGCTTTACGCAAAGGCCGGGCAGCAGCCAAAAACATTCTGCTGGAAGCAGGATTGACTCGCTTTTGCTTACCTTACATGCACCGAGACATCGGCTATGTCTTAAGTCTTGGCCCTTCAGATGCGGTCGGCTGGGTCGGCAACCCCGGTAACATCGTCAAAGGCGTTCCTGCTTACTTGATCAAGGAAACGACCGAAATGCAATACGACCTATTGCTTTCCGGGGTGGATAGCTATATCGGTTAAATGAACGGGATAGCTGTTGTCTTATCTCGATAAAGTGGTAAGTTAACTTTTAAGCTACGGTTAAGATTGGCTTCAAAATAAAACAAAAAACCAACCGGTGATTGCCCCATGAATAATCACGGATATCCGAAATCGGCGGTCGGATGAATAAATTATCGACCTTCGAAATAAAATGCGTCATTTTTGTAATCGCTCTGATTCCTTTGCTGCTGATGCTATGGAACGCCTTGACCGACTCGCTTGGACCTAACCCGGTCGAAGCGCTGGCGAAAGAAAGCGGCATCTGGTCGTTAAGGTTTCTGCTGATTACGCTGGCGTTTACGCCGGCTAAGATGATTTTCAAACAACCCGGCCTGCAAAAATACAGACGCGTCGTCGCTTTGTTCACTTTTTTCTATTGCTCGGTGCATTTTCTTATCTTCATCGGTTTCGAGCACTCGTTCAGCTTTGCTCTAATCATTGAAGATCTCTACGCCAGCCCCATTGTAATGGTGGGTTTATTGGCTTACCTACTACTCGTCCCGTTGGCCGTTACATCAACCAATAACATGATGAGAAAACTTGGGAAAAACTGGAAAAAACTGCACAGCGCAGTCTATGTGATCGGCTTACTCGCTATTTTACATTTCGCCTTGACCGTTAAAGCCGACCTGACCCGACCTTTGTTTTACGGTGTCATTTTATTAGCATTGTTTGTCATTAGAGGTATCGTCAGGAACGGCAAAAAAACGCCCGCTTGCAAAACTGAAGCCGCCAAGGATTAACCTAACGATCATGAAGAAGCTGTCATCACCCCGGCAAAGAAAGTGCGAGGGGTACGATCACTCGCCCGACAGGACGCCGTAAATACGTCCATTATGGCTCGACGGCGGTCGGTCGAGCAACCGCACCCTCTTCGGTTCGCCAACTTTCACAGTAACAAGGGTAGTTGATGGTGAAAGTATTGGTAGACCCTTCATGCTTCGACTTGGCTCAGCACGAACGGTCTATAATACATGCCAACTGCTCTTTTTAGGATTAACGATTGCCAGAGCAACCGCTTCCGCTACCTTGATACCGTCGACAGCTGCGGACAGAATGCCGCCCGCATAGCCGGCGCCCTCTCCGGCAGGAAACAAACCTTTGGTATTTAGGCTTTGCAAGCGTTCATCACGCTTGATGCGGATCGGCGAAGACGTTCTTGTTTCGACACCGGTCAATACCGCATCATGCATTGCAAAACCTTTAATTTGTTTGTCGAATGCCGGCAACGCTTCTCTGATCGCCTCGATCGCAAAATCCGGCAACGCCGAGGCTAAATCGCATAAATGCAATCCCGGCGTATAGGACGGCAATACCGAACCTAAACGGGTTGAAGGCCGGCCCGCCAAAAAATCGCCGACCAATTGCCCCGGCGCATCGTAATTACCGCCTCCTAATTCAAAAGCTTTTCGTTCCCATCGACGTTGAAACTCAATACCGGCCAAAGGGGTACCGGGAAAATCGGCCGGATCGACATCGACGACGATCGCGCTATTGGCGTTTCGTTCGTTGCGCGAATATTGGCTCATTCCGTTGGTTACTACATGACCGGGTTCCGAGGTTGCCGCGACCACCGTACCGCCCGGGCACATGCAAAAACTATATACTGCGCGACCGTTACGGCAATGATGCACCAATTTGTAATCGGTCGCACCCAATAGCGGATGTCCGGCCTGCGACCCGAAACGGCATTGATCGATCATCGATTGAGGATGTTCGATCCGAAAACCGATCGAAAACGGCTTGGCCTCAATATAGACACCCCGTCGATACAGCATACCAAAAGTATCCCTCGCACTGTGGCCAACCGCCAACACGACATACTCGGTATCGATACGCTCACCTCCGGCAAGCACTACGCCCTTGACCTGTCCATTGTCAATTTCGACATCCTCGACCCGGCTTTGAAAGCGAATTTGACCGCCCAAGGCTTCAATCTCGGCGCGCATCGATTCAACCATTGAAACCAGCCTAAACGTACCGATATGAGGTTTATTGACATAGAGTATTTCGGGCGGCGCACCGGCCTTGACAAACTCGATCAAAACTTTACGACCGCGATAGCCCGGATCCTTGATTTGGCTATAGAGTTTGCCATCAGAAAATGTACCGGCACCGCCTTCACCGAATTGCACATTCGATTCCGGGTTAAAGTCTCGCTTACGCCACAACCCGAAAGTGTCGACAGTCCGCTCACGCACCGCTTTGCCTCGCTCCAGAATAATCGGACGAAATCCCATTTGCGCCAAAACCAAACCGGCAAACAAACCGCAAGGCCCGGTACCGATGACAACCGGCTGCTTGATAAGACTACCGGGCGCCTTCGCAACAAAGCGATAAGCCATATCCGGCGTCGGACGAACCTGCGGATCCTTTGCTAAACGTTGCTTAATTTCCGCTTCTTTCGTGGTTTCGACATCCACCGAATAAATAAGCATGATCGCGCCGCGCTTGCGGGCATCATAACTGCGTTTGAATATCGTAAATTTCAGTAGCTCGGAAGGTTTAATGACTAATTTTTCGATAATCGCGGTTTTCAGTTGGTCCGGTTGATGATCGAGCGGCAATTTTAGTTCGGTCAGTCGCAGCATGCTACTTCGGCAAGATGATTTAAAGCCGCGGATTATTTCATAAATATCATTTTCACACTTGAAATTTCGAAGCGGTCGGAACCAGTTTTTTTATGATTTTTTCGATAGTCGTCTTCCGCCGTTCAATATTCTCGCAAAATCTGAATTGAGCTACAGCCCGCCTTAAATTTTGTTCCGGTTCGGAAACTTTAAAATAAACATTACCAGACAAATAGTCGGTAAAAAACCGCAAACCTAATTCAAATGGAATCAGCCGTATCGCCGGATAAAGATAGCGATAATCGTCTTCGGTAAAAAACGCTCGCGTTTCGGCCAAGTAATGCGTTAACACCGCTTCGCAAATCGCCGTATCGAAATCGTCGGAACTTTCGATATGACATAACGAACGGATGCAATCGCCTATGTCGTAATGGACCAGGCCGGGCTTGACGGTATCCAAATCGATCAGACTAACAACCCGATGCGTATCGCGGTCGAATAAAAAATTATTCAACTTAGGGTCGCCATGAATCACGCGCACGGCCAATACTCCTCTTAGTTTTGCATCTTCCAACACTTCCGGCAATGCTTGCAGTCGATCGATAAAATCAGCGCAATACCGAACCTCGACAGAATCTTGAATTGCCGCCTTCTGACGAACTTGTCGATATTGCCTTAAATAAGCCGGCGCGATATGAAAACCGGGCAAGGTATCGTGCAAACGACCAACACTCAAACCACCGGCTAAACAATGAAAATAACCTAACGCAAATCCTGCTTGCTCGGCTTGCTTAATGTCGCCGACCGTTTCGAAACTAATCGTGTTTTCGAGATATTGCAGCGCTCGCCAGATCTCGCCCCGTGCATCTTGATAATAAGATTCTCCGGAAATTGTTTTGACGATTGCAGGAATGCGTAGCTTAAGGCCGAATTCAGCTTGTTGCGTTATAAATTCATTCAGCTCGGTCAGGTTGACCATAATTAACTTGGGTTCGGCAAAAACCCGACGATTGATCCGTTGCAAAACAAAACGTCCGGATACCGTATCAACTAAAAAGGTATCGTTGATTAGGCCGTTGCCCAGTTTGCTTATTTGGGTAATATCCGATTGCGTAAACCGAGACGCTATCTCATGCATGTGTCTTTAATCTGTAATAAAGATAAATATTCGGCGCTCTGAAAGAGCAAAATAAAAGAAATCGAACCAAAGGGGTGATATCTAATCTTAATTGATAGGCATCTTTTATCCCAGAAAAAGCATTTCACCATGAAAATCATGAAGGATAAGAAGTTAATTCAATAACTTGTTATTCGTTTGTATAGAACTTTCGTTCACCCGAGAGGTTAGCGGGAATGTTTAGGTAATTTCTTGAAATACCTTATGAACTTCATGCGCTTCATGATTAAACTGCCGTATTTAGGTTTATGCTTTCGTAGCCCCATAACACAGTTGCAGGTAAGTAGTAATGGTGTTAATTTGCGATTTAAAGCTAACGTTCTTAAGCCGGAAATAAAGAACTCTCGGTGAGCCCCTAAATCGCTAAACGTAGTAGCCGGGAATATAACTTACTTAACTATTTCAAAGCCTTGCTCTATACCATAAAATCACTGAATCGTTTCAAAATAACAAGTAACACGTGGTACCGACATGATCATTTTTATGAGAAGAATTCCGTCTGACACCAACAAATTTGAAATCAAATCCTTCATCGAGCCGACACTGAACGGAGGATTATTTACCAGAAAAGGCTACATTAACACGATACAAATATTACAAATAACAGACAGCACTCGCAACACCCATGAATATCACGGCCTAGTCAGAGTTGAACCCGACTCGGCCGGCGCAAGAGTGATAAAAAAGCTCAACAAACAACCAATTAACGGAAAAATGATTATCGTGCGTGAATATTTTCACCGCTGCTGGCAAAACGATCCTCGGATCAGAAAAAACCATTCTGATATTGAATTTGCAGACCGAAGAAAAGGCGATAGGCGCCGCAAAACGCTGGAAGTCGCAGAAATGCCATTTGAACCGTAACCAACTTACGAAAGATTTTCGGCAATTGAGCCGGGAGCTATCATTTTTGCTCGCGGCTCAATAACTCCTGTAACAGACTCTGCAATGCTTCCCTTTGTTTATCGATGTGGAAACGATGCGAAACGACGATACTTATTAACGAATTCAGTGCGCGTTCGAATACATCATTGACAATCATATAATCGTATTCGCCGTAATGGCTCATTTCCGTCACCGCATCGCGCATGCGCCGAGCAATTGTTTCCTCGCTATCCTGTCCTCGATTACGCAACCGTTGCTCCAATACGCTAACCGAAGGAGGTAAAATAAAAATAGCAATACAATCCGGCAGTATTTTTTTAATTTGTTGCGCCCCTTGCCAATCGATTTCGAGTATCACATCGACCCCTTGATTAAGATTGTCCTCAACGGTCCGTCGAGCGGTTCCATAGTAGTTATCGAACACCTGAGCATGTTCAAGAAATGCCTGTTCGGAAAGCATTGCCTTAAACTCGTCGACCGAAACAAAAAAATAATCCTGCCAGTCGACTTCTCCGGGACGTTGCGGCCTTGTCGTATGGGATACCGAAACGGTCAGTTTGTCGAGTTCCGCCGTTAGCTGTTTAACCAAACTGGTTTTACCAGCCCCTGAAGGTGCGGAAATGATATAAAGATTGCCGGTTATCATGACTCAATGGTTTTAAGGTTTTAAGAAGGGAGTAGGTTTTAACTGAAAGGAGCGCGTTTAACCATGCATTATATGTTGTTCACTCTTTCTAAGGAAACTTAGGGAATAACTCAAGGCAATTCCCGCTGATGTTTACATTGGAATTTCCGACAAACTCGCCTCCTCGATAATTTCAACCAACACAGCAAAAAAACGCCCAAGCAAAAGACAACCTAAAAAAAACGGCTTAATAACAGCAGGTCTGTTACAATGCCGTCAATTCCGGCGCACTTCAGTCTGCGCCGCACCTCGCGGTCACCTCCCCGGTACACTTCGATTTTCTTCACTTTATGCGAATCCCGCCTAGACTGACCCAGGGCATTCCCGGGTAGGCCATTCCAGGAGCATTTTCCAATATGTTATTTTCCGAACTCGGCCTAGCCGCCGAATTAGTCCGTGCTGTCTCAGAACAAGGCTACAGCACACCAACGCCTGTTCAACGCCAAGCGATACCAGCAATTCTCAACGGTCGTGATGTTCTGGCCGGAGCCCAAACCGGAACCGGTAAAACCGCGGGTTTCACATTACCCTTGCTGCACCTGCTGCACACCCAAAAACCCAAAAGTAATCGGCGTGCTGTAAGAGCACTGATCCTAACGCCTACGCGCGAACTCGCCGCTCAAGTCGCCGAAAGTGTCGATACTTACGGAAAATATTTACCGTTAAAATCGGCGGTAGTCTTCGGAGGCCTCAGCATCAACCCGCAAATCGCTCAATTGCGTCGCGGCGTGGATATCCTAATCGCGACACCGGGCCGCCTTCTCGATCACATCGCGCAGAAAACCGTTGACTTATCGCAACTGGAAATACTGGTACTCGACGAAGCCGACCGCATGCTCGACATGGGCTTCATTCGCGACATCCGAAAAATCCTAGCATTACTCCCGCCTAACGGTCACGACGGCCGACAAAACCTGCTCTTTTCGGCAACGTTCTCCGATGAAATCCGTCAACTTGCCAATGGTCTGCTTCATAAACCTGAGCAAATCGAAGTCGCGCGTCGCAATACGACCGTCGAAACAGTCGCTCAGACCGTTCATCCGGTCGACCGTAGCCGTAAACAAGAACTGTTATCCCATTTAATCGGTAGCCAAGACTGGCGCCAGGTCCTGGTATTTACACGCACCAAGCATGGCGCCAACAAACTCGCCGAAAAACTAGAACGCGACGGAATCGGTTCGGCCGCGATTCACGGCAACAAAAGCCAAGCCGCGCGGACAAAAGCATTAGCCGACTTCAAAAGCGGCGCGGTACGTGCCTTGGTAGCAACCGACATCGCGGCGCGCGGGTTGGATATCGATCAATTACCCCATGTCGTCAATTACGAACTTCCCAACATCCCGGAAGATTATGTCCACCGCATCGGACGTACCGGTCGAGCCGGCAATGCCGGAGAAGCTATATCGCTTGTCTGTATCGACGAACATAGTTTTCTGCGCGACATCGAAAGATTGATCAAACGCGAAATCAATAAGATCGAAATCGACGGCTTCCAACCAGACCCGACTATCAAACCCGAACCGGTCTTTAAGCAACGCCAGCAACGTTCGCCGCGCTCCGGAAATGATGCCCGAGGTAACGGTCAACGCAACAACGGCAAGCCGAGCGAGCGCCAAGCTACGAAGCCCGCGCGTAGTAAACCGCGCCGCGGTAACGGAGCGAATTCCGGCTCGGGCCGGCCGCAACAAGGGCGCTCAGGGCAAAGGCGCCTCAGTGCTTAACGCCATTCGTTAAACCTAAAAAGAGCAGTTGAGAGCCTCAAACTCCCGTTCGCCCTGAGCCTGTCGAAGGGTGAACGGGAGTTTGAGGCTTCACCAGGTCGGTGAAAGTGTTGTAGACCCTTCATGCTTCGACTTTACTCAGCACGAACGGTCTACAACACATGCCAACTGCTCTTTCTAGGTTAAAACAATGGAGCGCCGCTTCTTATACCTTTCGCACTTCAAATTTCGGCAGTGCCAGAGGAGGCGCCTGGGTGTCCGGTCGATTTTCGCTCCTCGGCAATTGCTCCTGCATTGCCCTAATACACGCCATCCATGGCGCTCATAAAGGCTTTGCCTACATGGACGTTTTACCCAGCACCTAAATTCCATAGCCGATTGGCCATGGTTAATTGTCTTGGATAATTCATCCAGCACCTAAATAAGCCATGATTTTGAATTATTGCCAAAGACCTATGGAATTTAGGTGCTGGGTTCACGGTGTCCTTTAGCGGACACCCAGGCGCCGTATTTTGAGCTACGACGGGGTACTTGGATCATAGAGGCGCTCCCACAATCTGCCGAAGCTCGGCGCAGACAATTCAGATCCCAACACTCCGTCATATTTTTGGACAGGCAAACCCGATTCCGTCGAACTACAAAGTTGCAGAACATTGACGTTAACTGCTAAAAAGGATCTAGATTGATTCTTTACTCATTAGAGTCGCTTAACAAACAAGCCCAATAAGGAATAAACAATGGCTGCAACAGATACTCCCAAAAACGAAAAAATTCCACTCTACAAACCTAGCCAACTCCCTCGCCGAAAAAAACGCTCGGCAAAAAAAGCAAAGGCGCAACGAATAATCAATAAATATACCTTGATCGCAAGCGGTATCGGCTTTATTCCCGGTCCCCTAGCCGGCCAAATCGCAGTCGGCGGTATATTGGCAAAACTAATGGACAACCTCTGCAAAATCTACGGTCTGTCATTTTCCGATCATCAAATCAAAATCACCGTCACGGCGATACTCGGCGGAGCCCATTACGACTGGATTAGCCATTATCTAATCAAATACATCAAAGGCTACACCCCCATTTCCGCATCGACCGGATCGCTGTTATTACGCCCGGCCGTTTCGGGCTTGCTCGTCTATTACATCGGCAAGCTTTTTCTGCTGCACCTGGAATCCGGCGCCTGGGTTAGAGTCAAGGAAAAAGGTTTTAATCCATAAAAAGGATATTGTCTGCGAAAACCACAAAAATCACTGACATATTCAATAATTTTGTCACCCGGGCCACTCATCCAAAATGTATCCCGTTGTTTTGCGCAAATCACAGCATCCTAAGCACACCTTTAACGCCGTAGGATGCGGATCGCGCACCTTTCCACGGTGCCGAACCGACGAGAGGTTGCGCCCCATACACATCAAGCTAAAAAACGACAAACCCACATCCGTTCTTTTCCAAGTTGCGAATTTCCCCCGAACGCCCTTATGATGACCGTGTTTAAAGTTAACCGGTCGATTCTCATGACTCCGCTCAAAATACCTTACGGCCTTGCCGATTTTCAACGGCTCAGGCGCGAAGGCTTTTTCTATCAGGACCGCACCGACCGTATCGGGCAGCTCGAGGCCGCCGGACATCAATTGATTTTTTTACGCCCGCGCCGCTTAGGTAACAGCTTGTTGCTGAAGATACTGGAAAATTATACAACGTCAACAAGGCCGATTCGTTCGGCGATTTGGCGGTCGGCCACAATCCGAGATTGCCGAACAACTCGCCGGCCTGTCAACGGTTACGGATCGATTGGCCGAAGCCGAATCCCAGGCACGGGAGTATATGCACGACCTGCAGCAACGCTATCCTGAATCACAACTGCACGGTTTCGCCGTAGTTGGGATCGGCTTTGAGCGCTTGCTGTGGCGCAAAGTCGCGGCGACGCAAATCAGCAATCATTAATTGACAGACGACAGTGATACCCTGTTTGTATCTCGTTCCAACGTTTTAGCCTTCGCCGTTATTCATAAACTTATAAAAAGTATTTTGTCCACGAAAATCACGAACATTTTCTATTGGTTATACCTTCCAAGTTGCTCACCCAATGAGTGATTCAAGGTAAGTATTCAGTCCCCCTCTTTGAAAAAGAGGGGCTAGGGGAGATTTTTTAAATAAATCCCCCTCAATCCCCCTTTTTCAAAGGGGGAGGCCAACAATACGCCTGGATTGCGGTAATTTGCCAACGGGGTCTGAATACTTACGATTCAAGATATTTATGTAACCGCATGATTACTTTGGTGATTTTCGCTGACTGACTACCGAATTTTAGATAACGGCTTAGCACGTATGCAGCGTAGCGGAATACGTGTATGCGTGGCTTCGACCTTCCCGGATTGCGCTAAGCTCCATCCGGGCTACGCTGCTTCATGGCTGAACTTGCGAAACTACCTGCCTAAACGCGCGGCGTGGCGTTCGCGGTTTTCGCTTCGGCGCTGTTCGCTCTTGCGCAACAGCACATAGACGGCCGCGACGCCGCCATGATGCTTCAGTGCGGTGTGGCTGGCTTGTACTTGTTCCATTTCAGGCAACCATTGCGCCAAATAACTTTTCAATGTGGCGTCGGTGTTTCGTCCTCGCCCGAAAACGAGCAAAACGCTACGAATGTTGCAGTCTTGGCATTCGTGCACGAATTGCAGTAATTCGTCCCGGGCTTCGGAAGGCGTTTTGCGGAACAGATTCAAGGTCGCTTCCAGCGGATATTTGCCGAGTCTAAGATTTTTATAGACGCCGTCTTGTATGCCATCGCGCTTGTAGGTAATCCAAGCATCGGCAGGCAGTGGATTTCTGAGCACCAGCGACAGTGGACCGTTGATATCTTCTTTCGAAAATTGCGCTTGTTGCCGGCGGTATTGCTGACCGGGCGTTGCCGACTGAGCGGTTTTCACAATGGTTTTGACGGGGGTTTTCAGAGGAACCACATCGGCCATTTCCTGAAAAAAGAGATCGATTTCTTGCTCGGACATCGCAACCTCCTGAACGGTTATACTCATCGTAGATGAAAATTCGGCCTCGGGGTGCCCGTTAAAGGACGCCGTAAACCCAGCACCTAAATCCAGCGCCTAAATTCCATAGGCCTTTGGCAATGATTCAAAATCATGGCTTATTTAGGTGCTGGATGAATTATCCAAGACAATTAACCATGGCCAATGGGCTATGGAATTTAGGTGCTGGGTAAATACGTCCATGTAGGCTCTATGCCAGCTCCATGCTGGCAAAGCCTTTATCGAGCATCCCGAGGCCTCCTCCGGCACTGCCGAAATTTGAAGTGCGAAAGGTATAGATAAATATCGACTGGGCACAGGCAAAAAAAGGCCTGAAGCCAAAGAGACACTTACTCTGAATTTTCGTTCTATCTTTTATTTTCGCAGTAAGGCTGTTTTATACTGCCATTCTTGCTCGGGTTCAACCGTCTCGACAAAAACCACGTCGTTTTTTTTCGACGACGCCAGCAATACGCCGTCTCGGTAAAGCAAACGATTGGCCGCCTGCGGTCCAACCCGGTCGCCACTACCAATAATACCGGTCAGGTTGAGCGGATCGACGGTACTAATCGCTATCAATTCGCCGTTTTTCGCTTGTTTGCGGCTATCTCGGAGCATCGAGACCGCTTGCGGCAAAGCGAAGTGTTCGCCCGCCAGGCCTTGTACGAAACGGCCGCCGCGCACTTCGCCGCGCGCTTCTAGACGACGATAGACATAGAGCAAATCGCGCCAAGAAGGAATGCCTTCTTCGTTATCGAGTAATTTGCGGAATACCACGCCGTAGCGGTTCAATAAAACGCGCGCAATATGCTCGACCGGCTCGTAAGCATCTGCGCCGACTTGCACAGGCCGCAACAAAGACCACCTGCCGGCTGTCGCCAAGTTTTCGTGGGCGGGATAACGCCGACTGCGACGCTGCCGAATCGCGCTACTTTGAATCAAGGTTCGTAGGCCTTGAAAGCTGTCTGCGGTAATCAATCCTGCGGCGACCAATTCGCCAAGCGCCTCAAATAGTTGCGCATTCAACAAACCGGTTTCATCGCTGATTTCCTGAAAAAAACTGGCGCCCCAATTTTTCAAAACCGCGTAGACTTTCTGCGCGCCGCTCGATAGCTCGATCGCGCCATGATCCGGCAAGGGCGCATAGACGCGCCAAAAGGAAAGATGAGCTCTCGGAAGCAGCACGATCGATGTGCTTTTACCGGCCGGCCTCGGGGTTCTGGCGACACTTTTAAATTTCAGTCGCAGCCAAACGAAACGCCCGGTGCTGCAGCAAGTATCCAATTGCGATGCAAAATAGGGTTTCAAGCGTTTCGGCAGTACATCTCCTTCCCATGCGGCGGCAGGCAAATTGCAGCCTTCCAATTGCAGCAAGACTTTTTCCAAGGCGGCTTCGCCCTCTCGCGGTTCGTCCAGGCCGTGCCAGTGAAATAAAAAACGCATGAAGTCGGCTTGCGCGACCGGCTGTATCTCATTGCGTAATTGTTTGAGTGTGTAGCGGTGAATCCGAGCCAACAGACCTCGCTCGCACCATTCGGACTGCGCGGTATCGGGACTGAACCGGCCTTGTATCGCAAAACCTTGCTGCTCCAATACGGCAAGCGTTTGTTCGACTCGTGCTTCCGGAAGGTTCAACGAAGCCGCCAAATTCCGGGACGTAACCGGGCCCAAACCTTCTAATCGGCTACGCAAGATGTTTTGCAACGCGGTATCCTCCGTCAATTGGGGATCGGCGTCCACGGCATCTATCGGCGGCTGCACCGCTATTCCGGGAAATAGCAACTGCAATTCATGTAAGCGTTCGGCGGCGGTTAGAATGCGGTTTCCGTTCGACAGCACCAGTAATGCCGCTCGTCCGGCCTGCTGCAGTTGCTCGAACAAAGTGTATTGTTCGCGCGTGCATTCTTTTTCATCGATAAAACTCAACACGACCATCGCATCATGCAATTCGTCGGCGGTGTTTGCTTCGGGCCAGGCTTCAAGCCGGACGCGCGCGATCGCGGCCGGATCGAGACTGCCGATTTCGGCGGCTTCTTCGGGGTTAGCAAAGCGGCGTTGTTGAATCGCCAAGGTCCTTCTTTCCTCGGCCGGCGCATCGTCCAAAAAGGCGTAAGGCCGGGCATTCAGAATTTCCTGAGCCATCGGCGACGGCGCGCTCAAATCCCTCGCTACAATCTTGATCCGCCCGCTTTCTATACCATCCAACAGCGCTTCGAGCCCGTCGATGTCCATCAATTCGTGCAGACAATCCCACAAGGCTTGATTGACGAGGGGGTGATCCGGAATTTCGCGGTCTCCTGCGATGTTTTCGAAACAGGCCAATTGATCGGGAAAAATCACCGCGATCAAATCCTCGGCATTGTTGCGTTGAAATTGTGCAGGCACTCTTTTGCCGACCCGGTTACGCGGCACCGCGAATGCGGTATTGGTCACCCAGCGCCAACGGGTCGGAAACATCGGCGCGGCCAACAAGGCCTGAACCAAGACTTCTTTTACGGTCGAAGCTTTCAAATAGCCGGCCGGTTCCACAAGCGGAAAACTGTGCGTCGGCCCGAGCGATAAAACGATATTGTCTTCGCTCGCGGCGGCTTGTAATTCGAAATTGAACTTGCGGCAGAAGCGTTTACGTAGCGCCAGCCCCCAAGCCCGGTTGATCCTCGATCCGTAAGGCGAATGAATTACGAAGTGCATGTCTTGCGTTTCGTCGAAGAAACGCTCGAATACAATCGTTTCGTGGGTCGGCAATACCGTCAAAGCAGCCTTCGCGGCCGCCAAATACTGTGCCAATTGCTCCGCTGCAGCGTGCGGCAAATCCAGCCCGAGTAAACAGCGGTAGACGGCACCTTGCCCTTCTTCCAGCAAGCGGTCGATCGTTTGAGATAATCTTGAGACCGCTTCGGATAACTCGTTACTGCGGCCCGGCGCTTCGCCGAACCAAAACGGAATATTCGGAGGCTGGCCGTGCGCGTCTTCAACATGAACCTTGCCCTGCTCGACCTTGAGCAATCGGTAGGAATTGTTGCCGAGTTGAAAAATATCGCCGGGGAGGCTTTCGAACGCAAAGTCTTCGTTGAGTGTTCCGACGAAAAGGCCTTCCGGCTGCAATATAACGTCGTAATCGAACAGATCCGGTATCGCCCCGCCGTTCAGCAACGCGGTCAAACGCGCGCCTTTGCGGGGCCGTAGCATGCCGTGTACGGCATCCCTGTGAAGATAGGCGCCCCGCCGGCCGCGCCGCGTATGAAATCCGTCGGCGAGCATTTTGACGACGGCTTTGAATTCCGTTTCGGTCAATTCCCGGTACGGCCAGGCACTGCAAAAAGCCTGATACAGTTCGGTTTCGCGCCATTCACGGCAAGCGACTTCGGCGACGATTTGTTGGGCCAGCACATCCAAGGGATGCTTAGGGATCAGTATCGTATCGAGTAAATCCTGTCCGACCGCATAGAGTAACGCGCTGCATTCGAGCAAATCGTCCCGCGACAACGGAAACAATCGGCCTTTCGGCGTAGCCCCCAAACGGTGACCGGAACGGCCGACCCGCTGCAGAAACGCCGATATCGAATGCGGCGAGCCTAACTGGCAAACCAGATCGACATCGCCGATATCGATACCGAGTTCAAGTGAGGCGGTCGCGACCAGCGCTCTCAACCGGCCTTGTTTGAGACGTTGCTCGGCATTCAGGCGATGCTCTTTCGCGAGACTGCCGTGATGCGAGGTGACCGCTTCTTCGCCGAGCCGCTCGGCTAGCGCGGCTGCCACGCGTTCCGCTTGGCGCCGCGTGTTGACGAAAATCAACGTGGTGCTATGTTCGGCGATCAATTGTTCGAGCCGGTCGTAGATTTCGGTCCACACTTCGCCGGCCATGACTGCTTCGAGCGGTGAGCCGGTCACTTCGATTTGGAGATCGCGGCGACGGACATGGCCGGTATCGATAATCGTGCAAGGCTCGGCACGGTTGCCGATTAAATAATGGGCGATACCATCGAGGGGTTTTTGCGTTGCCGATAAACCGATGCGGACCGGTTCTGTTTCGGTCAACTGCGTCAACCTTTCCAGTGACAGCATGAGATGTGCGCCGCGTTTGTTGCCAGCCAAGGCATGTATCTCATCGATGATGACGCTACGCACCGATTTCAGCATCTCGCGGCCCGATTCCGACGTCAGCAACAAATATAACGATTCCGGAGTCGTGACTAGGATATGAGGCGGATAACGCTTCATCGCCGCACGTTCGGCTTGCGGCGTATCGCCGGTGCGAACTTGCGCACGGATCACGATATCCGGCAAAGCCGCTTCGAGCAGTGCCATGCCGATACCGGTTAACGGTTCTTCCAGGTTTTTATGAATGTCGTTCGATAAGGCCTTGAGCGGCGATATATATAAAATTCGCGTTTCATCGGGTAACGGCGCCTCGATGCCTTGCTTGACCAGTTGATCGATCACGGCCAAAAAAGCGGCCAAGGTTTTACCAGCGCCTGTCGGCGCGGCGATTAACGTAGACACCCCGCTTTGAATCGCAGGCCAAGCCTGAGCCTGGACGTCCGACGGCTGTCCGAAGCGCTCGATAAACCAGTCGGCTACGACTGGATGAAATGCAGAAAAAGAGTCGGTCACTGATTTCTACTAGGGCTTAGCGAAGCATGCCCAGAAATAGATAGTTGCTCATTTGAATTGACCGTATCCATAGATATATAGGTGTTTAGAAAGTTTTTACCAATCTTAGACATGCTAGAGTACGGTAATTCAAATTGTATCCGATTTACTTCCACATAGAACCTTTGCTAGTCAGATTTCGGTGCTGACGCACGGCCAAGCGCGTAACATAACCTGCTTCAAGGCTCATTGTTTCGAAGTTATTTGGCGCCGAATCCCAAGCAAAAAACAGTCAGCCGAACCGAAAAACTAGGGCATTTGCCGCATTTGCGTGAAATGCCACACCTTCTTCGCCCAATCGTTTGTAGTCAGCAAATGATCTAGAACAAACACTGTTGCAATCCTTCGCAAAGTGAAACCCTTTATTTACAATGCCTGTAGACAGGCAAACATCAATAATTATTACACGGCAGAGAGCGATAGTTAGACTAAACGCTAGACAAACCAATGTTACTCAGCAAAAGGCTTGCCAACGACTGCGACATATTGTCGCGCGGCAATATGACACATTTAAATAGTACTTTAGTACCAATACAATAACTGCGGCTCTTGAAATACGCTTCTTAACGCCTCAGCTTATTCAAGACACTCCTCAATGATGCGCCAACATTTTCGCATTCTTTATCTCACGGGGATTACCATGAAACGAAATTATCAAATAGACGAACCCATACCATTAAAACACCGGCAACTTGTTCAACAAACTGCATTTCACGAAGCCGGTCATGCCGCGGCAATTTATTTGTGTAACCGACAAAAGAATCTACCGCCTGTTTATTTCCAAATAACATTCGGCGGTCTATGCGCCTCGACACCCGAAACCGACCGCCTAAAAAAGCTACCATACTCCAATTGGGTTGCTACCGTCGAGGGTGGAAATCTGATTCACAGTCTGCCCCTCTCGGTAATCGAAAGCAGCGGCTATTTTTCCGATCAAGAAAGCCATGCCTATCAACTAGCCTATGAAGCCGATATCATCAACCTATTGGCAGGCCCGCTGGCTGAAGCGAAATATGTCGCCGAACGAGATAATGAAACCTTCAATCCTCGTCTAGTCAATGTCGAAGCCCTGAGATATTATGGCGGCACCTCCGATCTCGAAAAAGTTAACGAATACCTTGAAGCTTTAATAGCAACTCAAGATAAACGTTGTAAAAAATTAAACGAATTGTTTTTGGCAGCGTTCCGCTTTATCGAAGACCCCAGCCATTGGTATGCCATTAACCGACTAGCCCATCATATTCTTGAAAACGACAATGAAGTCATCGGCTGCGAAGAGGTAATCGATGTAATAGATAGCGCCCTATTGCCGTCCTTAACCTATGACAGGTTAAGTGCTAATTACCGTTGTTAATTAAACCGGCCTGACCAATATCGCTTATGAAACTCGACTCCATTGCTTGCCGAGGCCGCGAAAAACAAGCCAACGCGGCCTTGGCTTTAGTCTTTCCGCCCTGCAATACTACTCTACGTAAAATTAAGACCTAATTATCCAAACAACAAAAACAGTCAATGAACTGTTGAAATGGATTCATTATCAACCTGCCCGAAACACCTTTTAATACCTAAAGATTTGCTATCTCGCGCCGTTGCACCTGACTGTAACTCAAGCCGTTGATTCCGCACTTATACATCGATTGCCCGAGCGAACACGCCAGCCCCGAAGCCAATACCCTGGCATAAAATGGCAATGCTACGCTATAGGTCGGCAAGGCCTGCTCGATGCAGTCAAATACTTGCAATTGTCGGTCGAAATCTTCGCGTTGCCTTGCTATTTCGACCATCAACAGCGATTTACCGAGACATTGTTCCGATAGTTCCAGCGACCAAGTCAGGTCGTTTTGTAATTCGCATTGACCGACACATAGACCTGATTGTGCCTCCGGCCATTGCTCCGGCGCGATCAATGATAAACGATAGCCGTCCGGCTTACGATAAAGCCAATAACATTGACCAAGCACCGGTTTGAATTTAATAGCGCTACTCAACACGAAAAGCGACGTGAATAACTCATCGGCAATCCGATTTAAAGGTTTGGCCGGGACATTGAGAGCTCTGGTAACGGTATACAAAGCATCAAGCGCAGGAAGCAATCCTTTGCCTTGCGGATTCGGCGATTGACCATGCGAACTCATTGTTAAAAATAACCTTTATGAATAACCTTCGTCGACACGTTGCGCGAGGCGTTTGAGAGTATCTGAAATAACGACCGGATAATCTCCTTCACCGGTCAATATTTTCAATCCATCGGGCAGCGTATGTAATTGGTCTTGCGTATCGATTCGAATTTGATTGAGCGACCGCTGCATCTCGGTAATAGCACGACCGTTTTGCATTACTCGCCGCAACAACGGCTCGCCGCCGCAATCTTCATCTTCGACGGTGATTGTATCGCCGATCATGATTCCGTCAAGATCGAAGCGGCGATAAACTTGTTTGCGACCCGGCCAAGTCGCCTTGCCTTCCGAGCGTTTACGCCTAGGCACTCCCGCATATTCTTGCAATTTATAGGCACAATCCAGGTAAGGGGCATCCGCCGATGTATCCAGATAAGTGCCGATGCCGTATCCGTCAATCGGCGCTTGCCGCGAGCGCAAAACATCGAGTTGGTATTCGTCGAGGCCGCCGCTTGCAAAAATCGTGACTTTCCGCAAACCGCCATCATCGAGAATTTTCCTGACTTTATGCGCATGGGCGGCAAGGTCGCCGCTATCCAAGCGCACCCCCTTGATCCTTATGCCGGCCGCTTGTAATTTGGGCGCAAGAGCAACGACTTTTTGCGCGCCGGCCTCGGTATCGTAGGTATCGATCAGCAACACGACATTATCGGGATTGGCTTCGGCAAAGCGAAGAAAAGCTTCGCTTTCGTCGTCGTGCGCCTGCACGAACGAATGCGCCATCGTGCCGTAAACCGGTATCCCGAATTGCTGACCGGCGCAAACCGTAGCCGTGCCGCTAAACCCCGCCAAATAACTCGCTCTTGCCGCCAAAACGCCGGCCTCGGCGCCATGAGCCCGCCGAAAACCGAAATCGACTAATAGTTTGTCTCCAGCTGTCAACACCGAGCGTGCGGCCTTCGAGGCAATCAACGTTTGAAAATGCAATAAATTAATGACGCGGCTCTCGACCAATTGCGCTTCGGGGAACGGCGCAATAATTCTCAGAATCGGTTCATTCGGAAAAAACACGGTACCTTCCGGCATGGCGTCGACATGCCCGATAAACGTCAGGCCGGCCAGATAATCGATAAAATCCTCTTTAAAATGACCGGATGTGCCAAGCCAATCGATTTCGGCTTCGCTAAAGCGCAAATTTTCGAGAAAATCGAGGACTTGCGCCAATCCGGCCGCAACCAGAAAATTGCGATTCTTCGGCAACTTGCGTACAAAAAACTCGAATACTGCAGTCTCGGTCATCGCATGCCGATAATAGCCTTGCAGCATCGTCAATTGGTAAAGGTCGGTCAATAAAGCATCGCTAGCAATCATGACAAGTCGTCCAATGTGATAAGAAGGGCGCCTTCGTCCGCCATAATTCGTTCGGCAATAAGCCCGTCCAGAGGATGAACATTCGCGGCCGCCAGCGCATCGTGTAATAAAAACACCTGATAATCGAGTTTGAGCGCATCTCGAACCGTCTGCAACACGCAATAATCGGTCGCAATGCCGCACACAAACAATCGCTGTATCGAAGCGTTATCCAACCGGTGTTTGAGTTCGGGATTTTCAAAAGCCGAATAGCCTTCCGCCTCGGCCGTATCGCCCTTGGAAACAATGACGGCAGCGTCAGAAAGAAACAAGCCGGGGGCAAACTCCGCCCCATTTGAACCGGCGACGCAATGGACCGGCCAAGGACCGCCTTGAGCGATGAATGAACGATGATGGCTAGGATGCCAGTCGCGTGTAGCGAAAACCGGCAAGTGACTACGTATGAACCGTTCGATATAACTATTCACGATAGGAATGATTTTATCGCCCCCGGCAACCGCCAACGCCCCGCCCGGCAAGAAATCTATCTGAACATCGACGACGATCAACGCATCGCCTTGCTTGAGTCGTATTGGAAAAAAATCGACTTGACTCATCGCTTACGGACTCGACTGATGATGAGCCGATTCCATATGTTTACCGGTAAAGGGTACAAAACTGACGCCCAATACCGTGCGAGAATCGATTTTTCCTTGCGAATCCTTTTCTATGACCCGCAATTCCTGATAGCTAAAAGGAAGACCAACAGGAATCACCAAGCGCGCGCCATTCCGTAATTGATCAATCAAAGGCTGAGGGATATGAGGTGCGGCTGCAGTAACGACAATGCCGTCATAGGGGCCGTGCTCCGGCCACCCGAGGTATCCGTCGCCGCTACAGACTTCGATATTATAATAATCGTAGGCTACAAGCCTTTCCCTCGCTTTATCGGCCAAGGTTTCGACGATTTCAACCGTATAGACCTGTTTGACCAGCCGGGATAAAATCGCCGCTTGGTAGCCGGAGCCGGTACCGATTTCCAATATCGTGTCGCTCGGCTTGGGAGCCAATAAATCGGTCATCAGCGCGACAATGTAAGGCTGCGATATCGTCTGTCCCAAACCGATTGGCACGGGACCGTTGGCATAGGCGTAATGCCGAGACTCCTCGGGCACGAACAAATGCCTCGGAACTTCACGCATTGCATCGATAATCCGCTCGTCCAAGGAATTCTTACCAATATAATGCCGCGTCAAGCGTACTTCGGCTTCGATATCATCGAGCATCTGCTGAATGTTTTCTTTCAAAACGCGCTCTCCAATTATTTCGCCCCAATTTTGAGTAGTAAAAAAGTGTTTTGCACGTTCCTTATTCCTATAAAAATCATTTCACCATGAAGAATAAGAATTTAATTCAATAGCTTATTAGCCTATGTACACCCTTTTTGCTCCCCTAGAAGGTTATTCAAAATTTTAGAGCAAGCCGTTGAAAAACTTCATGAGCTTCATGGTTAAACTGCCGAAATCAGGTTAATGTATATGCACTTCTCGCGACTTTACCTTATCACTTCTTCGCAAAACATAACGATCCGACTTTTTGTCCAACCTTGCTCCATCGTCATCTAATTGAACCAGCGTTCCTTCATTTTTTATAAAATACCGCCGTATATTTCCCGCACCTTTCCGTGGCGTTAATACAACGGTTTGACTATTTTCATTCCAGCTATATTTCCCTTTTTCGTAATACTCCCTTGAGGATTCCCTAGCCGGCTGAGTCACCAACAAATAATTATTTTTTTGTTTTAGAGACAACGTTACCTTGATGCCATTGCAATCATTGCACGGGAGATAACCGTAAAATACTCCTCGAAAAATTTGACTTTCATCGACATGATTTTCGTGGAGCGCATGCTCGTTATCCTTTTGTAAATGTTTTACCCGGGCTTTTGCAAGGTTTTCTCGAGCTTCAAAATCTGTCGCCGCAATTACCGGCATCGCGGTAACCAGGCATCCGATTAGCGAAACGAAGCTACGGGGTTTTAATTGTTTTTTTACTATTCGCATGGCAAATTTCCGAAAAAAGAGTTGTATCTAGGAAAAAAGATCAATGGGGACAACCGGTTTCAATTTTAAACCGGGTATTTATGATACTGCACCGGAAGCATATCGGAATTTTCGTCCAGATTACAGAGCGGCCGGTTTAAAGGTCGACGTAGAGGAAGGTTTCCTTGTAGAGTTTAGCAAGCGAATCGCCGGAATCAAGCCTCCGGGGTTATATCGAAACCACTAATCCCCGTAACTTTTCATTCTTGTGAACATTAATAAAAAAGGTTTTGTAATATTACTGACGTTAATGAATTGAAGGCTCTGACCGACCCATAAGCGACATTCAGCCCAAATCCCGGTTGTCGGCGAACTAATACTAAGCTGACAGTCAATATCGAAATTCGCCTTTTTACGTGACTGATAGGTGGCTGTCCTCCGGCATTGAATCATGTCATTGCTAAGCTTAGTGGTTGCAGCTATGCTGCCGCATACTTATGAAAATTGTCGTAGATACCAATATTTTTTTGGCTGCCTGCTTAAGCCAAGGCTCTGCTAACGCGGTGATCGCTGCTTGTTACGAGGTCAGGCCGTTCCTTTAATGGGCACGGCATTGTTTAACGAGTACGAAGATGTAATGGCCCGGACAACGTTATTTCAACGTAGTCGTCTGAGTGCTGAAGAACGTAATGAGCTTCTGGATATTTTCCTCTCGGTTTGTCAGTGGACACGGATCTATTATGGCTGGAGGCCGAATCTACCTGACGAGGGTGATAACCATTTGGTCGAGCTAGCGGTTGCCGGTAATGCGCAATTTATAGTAACTCGTAATCTTCGTATTCTATCCGGAATGGAATTGAATTTTCCGCATTTGACTGTACTGAAACCTGAAGCATTTTTGAAGGAAATAGCAACATGACAGCACTGACCGTAAGACTACCCGACGACAAGTACCGTCGCCTTAAAGAGGTGGCTCATCAGCGTCAACCGTCTGATCGACGAAATGGCCACTTTGATGCTCGCCGAGCAGGATGCTGAAACTCGTTTTTTAATTAGAGCGGAAAGAGGCCGTGGAAACTTAGAACGAGGCTTAGAATTACTTGAGAAAGACTAACCTGGTAAAGCGGCAATTCGCCATGACTTTGAAGAATATTGGCGTTTTGCTCACTCCCTAGGGAGTGCCTACCGTCAAGCTCCGCTTGGCGAACAATAAGCAGAGCTTAAAGGTAAGCATTCCCAAGTAGAACTTGGTAACGAGTCACTAATTTGTACCTGACCCCGATTATTTAGACCCCGATTATTTATGGTTATGCCGAAGCCAATCGAGCGACAGCTCATCATATCCGATGATGAACACCGGGCGATCAAGTCCGGGCCGATCGATGACGCGGGCTTGGACGGGCCCCGGCGTCAGCGACTGGCTGCGGACCGGTAGCGGATCGAAGTGTTGGGGGAAATCCGGTAGTTGGTAGGATTGTTGATAGTTCGGGAGTGTTATTTGCAAACGGTCCGGCATTGGCCGCGTGTTGCCGGCGTCGAATAGGACTACCGGCTCGCTGTTTGCTGTCGTACTGAATAGCGCGATGAGGATGAAACAGTCAATGACGCAACGCATAACGGACTCCTTTTGATGGAGTCGTCATTGTTGATATCCGGGATGAGATAGACAATAAAAAACCCTTAATCCGATTTGGAAGGGTTTTTGTTGCCTTGATGTACTCTGTGCTGTGTACTATTTTTTTAAAATCAAAACTAATGACACCGTCTGAATCAAGCCATGGATTAAGATATCCTTGGGGATGAGATAATTATTCTAAAGCGGACGCAAAGAAATAATTCATTTTAAATCGGTTGAACATCTGGTTACGACCCGTTGCCGTCATGAACAGTCAAAATTCCCGCATCTAAATTAAAGCACTGAACACGCAAATTCAAACATTCAAAAAGCCTGAGTCCACAACCGTATAAAAGTTTAGCGATGAGATCAATTGGATCTTCGAAATGATCAAAAATCAACTCAATTTCTTCACGAGACAAAACTATGGGAATGCATGGCTTAAGTTTAACCCTGGTTACGCCTTTAATTTCGCCGAAATCTTTTTTCAATACCTGTTTAAACAAAAAGAGCAATGCATTGAACGCCTGATTCTGGCTGGAGGCGGATAATTTCTTTTCAACGGCGAGGTCGCTCAGAAAATCCACCACATCCTGTTGCGTCAGAGTCATATAATCTTTGCTTTTGGTAAACGCTTGCAAACGGCGCGCCCAACCGAGATAGGATTTTAAGGTCTTAGGCGAATAATGGCGTAATTTGATTTCTCTGGTCAAACCATCAAAAACACTGACCCAACTACATCCGGCTGGATTTCTTGGGTCGATGTTCTATTTAGCGTTCTCAGAGGGAAAAACTTGCTTTGGGTTTTGATGCGGAATTTCTCGATGAGATGAATGGTTTATTGAAGCATCGGTATTAGCCGCTGTTATTGGAGTAGCGAGATCAGGAATTGGTAGAGGTTGCCTGGAAAATGGCTGGCGTGACTCTGTTTTTAAGCTGACGCTATCGGCATTGGTTCTCGCTTTTGTCTGATAAAACAGCAAAATGGCCTGATGAGCCTGTTGCCGCTGCTGATTCGGTTGTCGTTTTTGCTCGAGTTTCTTGAGAAACAAGGGCAAGCTGGATCGATGAAAAGGATCATGATGGTATTAGTTGCAAAAGCCCCAATAATAACGAAGCCATTTTCGATAAAAATGCTTGATATTTTCAGGGTACTGTACTTTATCCAATACCGTATTAAACTGACGTAACAATTCATCGGGAAGGCTAAGCATCGTGGTTATCCGGATCTGGTTATCAAGCTAAAAATGTATGTTATCCCGTTTAATACTACAAGGCTTTTAGAAAGAAATTGACTTAAATAGCGAGTCTAATGTACAAGATATGCAGATATAGTTAATAACTTGTTCCCGGCGGCTTCGCCGCCGGGAATCGCGGCGCTCACTTCGTTCGGCCTTGTCCCGTCGCCTTGCGCCGGAACAAGGCACTTCACCAGACTGCGCAGCCGTCAAGCTTACAGCTTGCCGCCCACTCCGCTGGTGAGCGCCGCGATTATATTTTAAGGAAAGTTCATGAAAATGTTTAGGCGTGCGATATTTATAAGTCTCTTTTTACCGTTTACGGCATTCGGCCAAGATGTAGGTACTTGCCTTGAAATGGTAATAACACAAAGCGAGATGAACCGCTGCGAAGGGGTGAATTACGAAAAGGCAGATGCAGAGCTTAATCGAGTATATAAGCGGATACAGAAAGTATACAAAGATGATGGAGAGTTCTTGTCTAAACTAAAAATCTCGCAGCGCACATGGATAAAGCTACGTGATGCTGACCTGGAAATGCACTTTCCAAAAGATAACAAACAAGCTCAATACGGCAGCGTTTACCCCATGTGTCATTCTGGCGTCAGCACTGCTTTAACCTTGCAGAGAGTCGAATATCTTAAACAATGGCTTGAAGGTGTTGAAGAGGGTGATGTTTGTAGTGGCTCCATAAAGCGCCCGGATGAAATAAATGAAGCGATTAATAAAATATAATAATGCGCTCGTGCGGGACGTATCGCCGCTATGCGGCTCACGCCCCACAGCTTAATCCTTAAATGGCAGGAAGACGTTCATACCATGCTGTACCCGAAACAATTCGCGATAAATGAAGCATGGGTCGTCTTTCGACTCAATGACGCACCCATCACGACCGAAGCAGATGGCGATTTCAACGTCCTCGCTCTGATGGATGCTGGTAGTTGCTATATTGTCGCCAACCAATTCGTTCCAACTAGTAGGCTCGGCCCATCGAAAGAACAAGCAGCGGAGTTGATAGAACAAGGACGTTCACAGAAAAATCAGTTGCCGAAGAAGCTGTACATTCCTACAGTACTAGACGTGCCGGGCCTGGTCGAAGAAGCCGACCGCGTGGGTATTGAAATAGTACGCGTCGCCGAAAGCGATTTAGAAGTGTATACAAGAGAGGCCCGGGAAGGCTTTAGCGAATACATTGGTAGAGATGCATTGCATTGAATAGTGGCGCGCGGAAAGCACAATGACGATACTGCCGCCTAACCATCGGTTGGAACCGGACGCGTTACAGCGGGCGTTATGCTAGCTAGTGGAGGCTAAGAAAAAATCATGAAAGATGTAAAAAAGGTGTTTCACAACTTTCGGCTTTGAACAAAGTTTGAGGAATTCAAAGTGGTTTGACGATGGCTGGGAGGTATATAATCGTGGTCCTTATCTCCACCTCTATAAAGAGAACAGGCATAACCATAACCAGGGCGGAGTCCATTTTGAAACCTATATTGAAAAACCCCAGATACAGAAAAAAGAATTCCCTGTTCACCTACATGCAGAAGAGGACTGTCCACAACAGCAGAGGTTTATTCAAGAGCTTCTAACGCTAGAAGCTGATCGAATAAATAGCTGGAAGGGCTATAGCGTGATCGGTAAGGGAAATAACATATGTTCTCGGTTCCTACCTCTTAATTTTAAAAATCTAGAGCAACGTCTTCTCGAAGAGTTCAACAGGCTTCGGCAACTCGAGGCCAGTATAGATAAGGTATTAGGTCGAGTTGAGTGATAAAACATTGAAAGTGAACAAAGAAAACTCCTTGTATCGATGTCTGTAAATTCTCCGGCCCTAGCGGGTGGTGCGTTGGGTGTGGTTGCGCTCAAGAAGAATCCCGGCAATGGAAAAAGATGAAGCCATATGCAAAACAAGCACTCCTAAAATCGCTTAAAAAAAGACTGTCCCAAATGAACGTTGCCAAATAGAATAACAAATCGTTACAACCTGACAATTTTCCCCTACGCTCCAAAACGCAGGTGAACTCAACTGTTGAACTTTCCTTCATTGTCGGTTTAGGTGCGTGGCTAGATGTCTCTGAATGACAGCTTTACGAGGAAGAACAGCCACCCATACCAAACCGGTGTCTGTCTCTTGATGGCCGATCTTCCCAAATTGGTCGATTTGAGCCAATGTTGGCTATGGGGAAATGTATTAACGTATTGTTTCTATTGTGATAGAGCTTTACTGAAATAATCGCTTATCCCAAATGACTGTTTTAGGCTCTGAAACTATGAACTTATTGGCATCAGGATGAAGCGGGTTAATGAGGGCGTTTTGGTCTAATCTGGCAATAACTGATGGGACAATTAATATTGCAGTCCGTGCTTGGTTTAGCCATTGGTCGCCAAATGCCCTGGCCGGGGCGTTGTTTTCAGAATCCCAACCCTCTGGGAGCTGGTTCTCCTCAACGATTTCTACCGAAACACTGCCGGGTACGTCTACGATGACATACTGGTGGGTTTCAGGAATACGGCCGGTGTTGGCATGTGCCAGAATTTCTAACATGGCGCAAGAGTATGACAACGAACCATAAATAACCGGCTTGCCTGGGCTATTCCATCGTCCGCCAATGAATGCAGCGCCTGTCCCGTCCCAAATAGGATGGCGCCCGTCCGCAATCCGGTAAATCTTCACTAAGCCGCAATACCGTAATACAAACGCCAGAGCAATTCTTCGACCCGACGGGCTCCTATTTCGGTCATCGAAACCTCAAGGGGAGCTCGATTTTGCAGCATTGGATGAGGCTTATGCAGAAATTCCCTGGCATCGTCTTCCGAGTTCCAAACGTACTGAGCAGTCGCATAGATTCTGGCCAAGCGTTCAGTTCGTTCGGATTCTTGGGCGCTTAATCTATCCCGGCGGCGCTTATAAGTCGCCTCGGGGACAATCCGATACAGCAGTTGTTTGCGCTCTTCCGTGTTGAGGCCAATAGTGTCTACAATAGTTTTCAAGGCCTGTTTGGGCAAGCCGTGTGATACCAGGGCATCCAACTCGGCAAAAGAATGGGGTACTGGTTTCAGCGACATGAATGAAGCTATTTTTTCTGGGGTTACTAGAACCATCTTGAAACATTAAAGTATCATTTGATTAATTTATAGTGTCTCATATGATACCTTTTGTCAATTTTTGGATAACACCGACAAGCTATGCCGAATCATTTTAAAAAGGGTATCACAATGCGGCCGCTAAAGGGCGTCCGCATCCGGGTCAATCAAACCTCCATAGGCTCTGCCATTACCATGGCATCGTCGACTTCTACGCCTAAGTATCGTTCTGTACCTTCCAGTTTGATGTGGTTTAACAGCAATTCTTCCGCGCGAGGGTTCTTGGTCTGGGGATAAATGAGTGAGGCCTTGGTGCGCCGGAAAGAATGCGTGCCATGATCAGCAGGATTTAGGCCTAAATGAGTTTTAAGCGTATCCCAGACCATCCCCGGGTCTACCCCCAAATACTCGTGAGCCAAAACTAATGACAATGCGGCCTGCTCGTCTTTGTGCTTTTGGGAAATTGACATCGTTGTTTTCCCCTTTAATTTTTTCTGCATCTACGATGCGAATGTGTCGTCACCGAGGAATATCTTATTCGTTAACCGCCGATAATATCATTCAAACCTTCGATTACATGCGCAAGCTCATCCGGTGCGAGACTCCCAATCTTCTTGCCGATACGCTCAGTTGATAGTGTACGAATCTGACTGATTTTCACCCATGAACGCTTCGGCAGCTTTGAACCAAGAACTTCGTGCGTAAGCGGAAAGCCCGCTTTCTGCTCTTGGCTTGTAAGTGCCATCGCTATGACAGTGCCAGAGCGCTCGTTGAATATATCTTGGCTTAGGATAAGGACCGGGTGCTCGCCCAAACAGGGTGAACTTTGGCGGAACCAAAACAAGAATGCCATAGAAGCATACAATCGGCTGTTGAAGAAGATGGCACATTTAGCGACGACCTGAGAACCACGAATGAAAGTCAACAGTGTTTTGTCACTAGTTTTTTGGGCGGTTGCTGCGTGACTTTTACAGTAAATACGGTACTCTGGTTATGGACAAAATTAATCTGATATTGATCTTTAGCGGGACCGAGAAGCGGGATGCTGGAGTGATTCCAGATGGTAAACCCAACATACGAAAAAACTCCATTTGTAGTTAGGCTATATACACTGCCTGTATTAAGAGAACGCAGGATAAATGATGCTGTGTCAATCCGATAGGTAGTTGAAATAATTGGGGTCGGATACAAATTAAGTTGGAAAGCCGAATCGGAAAAATTGAAATCTCTGCGGGACACAGGAACAATTTCACGCGAAGAGTTCAAAAAGCGCAAGGCCGAAATGTTCAGATAATATGCTGTTAAGGTAAAGGACGTTGGGGGTAGAATGAGCTTGCGAACCCCAACGTTTTCAACTGGGGCAATCTTTTTTCAAGCATAGGAATAATTTCCATGATTTTAAATGCCGTTATCGAAAAAGACGAATTTGGTTATTTTGCCCAAATTCCTGAATTAAAAGGCTGCGTTACGCAAGGCAATACTTATGAAGAAGTGCTTTTGAATATTCAAGAGGCTGCTGAACTATATTTGGAAAGCCTTAAAACGGAAGAGTTACATGCGCTTCAAAAGCGCAAGGTAATCATATCCCCTATAGAAGTAGCTATCCATGCCTGAATATCCAAGGCTTACCGCAAAAGAAGCAGAGAAGCTTCTTCTCCGTAGTGGGTTTATTTTAGATCGCCAAAAAGGCAGCCATCGAATTTATGTCAAGAAAACTTATCGAATGGTTTTGCCCAGTCATGCCGGAGAAATATTACATCCAAAAATCATCAAACAGCTTTTTGACGTCATTCATGAAGCTGAGGACAAAGCCTAACTCAACGCTCCAGCCGACTCCGCTAACGCTGCGCGGGTGAGCTTTGCGTAGAACTTTCCTTCATTGTCGGTTTAGGTGCGTGGCTAGATGTCTCTGAATGACAGCTTTACAAGGACGACCAGCCACCCATACGAAACCGGTGTCTGTCTCTTGATGGCCGAAATTTCCAGTCCAAAGTCCAGGGAAATTCGAATTTTTGAGTATCCGCTTACGATAATATCATCTGCGGAATTCTACCAAAACCAAAGCCGGAAGCGGATGGATTGAGGATCGTTGAATTCAATACGTATCACAGCATAAAAATAAACAATAACAGCATCATTAACGCAGTGGCTCGAATGATAGTGGACTGCATTGCCATGATCGAGATACTGTTTTCGCCCCACATTTTGAATTGGCTCCAGCTTACAAAGGCGATCCATAAAAACAGTAGGATTGCGATAATCGACTGTATCGTAATTTTCAGATCTTGATAGCTGACGCCGCCGGCGCTGTTTGTGAATGCAGTCGAAGGGTTTATCAACGGTTGCCAGACAGTGAGGGTTGGCGGTTGAACGCTATTATTCCCACCCCCCGGACTAAAGGGACCGGCACTGCCTCCGGTGGTAACATTGCCGGTAATCGGTGCCAGGTTATAACCATTAAACACCGAAATGTAATGAGTAATGGCGGTGTGTTAACGCCGACATAAACCCGCAACTATTTGCCGCAGGATAAAATCAAAAAAATACGGCGGACGGCACATCTTCAAAGCATTATAAAACGCCCCGCTAAAACGGGATCTCATCATTGAAATCGCACTCCTCATATTCCGCCTGTTGTTCATCCTGTATTGTTTTGTACATGTCCAGGATATCCTCACCATAACGTTGCCAAATGGCTTCTTTCAAATCATCGAGGAACTGATAGACGCAATCGGCCTCTTCCGGTGTCCAATGGGTGGTGATTTTCAGTATTTCCATTGGGCGGCCCCTTGTTGTCTGCGGCGTCGTTCCGTCGCTTGTTCTTTGGCCTCTTTCATGCGATACGATTGTCCCTCGATCGCGATGATCTCACTGTGATGAACCAACCGGTCAACCAGAGAGACGACACAAGCGGCATTGGGAAAGACGTCGTTCCATTCGGCGAACGGGCGATTGGTAGTGACCAGCGTTGACCGTTGTTCATAGCGTTGATTGACGATTTCAAACAGCAGATCCGCGTGGCGGTTGCTGTAGGAGAGATAGCCGACTTCATCGATGATTAACAAAGCCGGTTTGGCGTAGTGCTTGATTCTTCGCCGCAGTGCGTTGTCGCTGTCCAGGGCGGCCAGGTCATTGAGCATGTTGGCGGCCGTTGTGAACAAGACCGTATGGCCGTGCATCACCGCTTGATAACCGAGGTTTTGCGCCAGGGTTGATTTGCCCACGCCGTTACCGCCCAGTAGGATGATATTATTGGCGCCGGTTAAAAAATCCAAGTGCATTAACGCATGGATCGCGTTTTGATCTATTTTATCCGGCCACTGCCAATCGAATTCGGTTAAGGGTTTAAAGCGTCCCAGTTTAGCGTGACTTAAACGGCGCTCCAGGGAACGTTGTTTTCGCTCTTGCCGTTCCCAGTTTAATAGGGTTTCCAGCCAGGGATACTGTGCTTGCGTCAGTTCATGCCAATGCGCCTGCACGCCATGAAGCTTGAGCTCAATCGCTTGTTGCTTGAGTTGGTCGGCATCAATCATGGTTTTCCTCCTTGGTTATCGCTGTTATAGCGTTCTCTGGCTCTGGTTCTTTCTTTTGCGCTTTCTTTTTCTTCTTCTCCTTGTCCTTGTCCTGCTCTGTTTCGCTGTCATTGACCGGGCCGTCCTCATGACTGGGATTGAGTTGGTCATAGTCAGCCAGGTTGACCGCTTTGACGCAGTACGGCTTGACTTTATCGGGTACCGCGACAGCCAGGGGCGGCGGTTGCCGTTTTTCATCACGCCGGCGTTCCAGGATTTGTTGCACCGCTTGCGGGTAGGGCGATTGCTGTTTGAGCGCTTCGTCGAGCGCGCTGTGCAATTCGTCCCGTGCTGAAAATCTTGGAAACGGAGCGCCAGCGAAGTGAAGATTTTTAGTCCCCGATAGCCGTAGCGCCGGGTGTTTTGCCGGAGTCTGCGCGAATAGCGCGGGCGGAGGCAAAATACAAGGCATCGCGACACGGCGTAAAGCCATTTGTGGGAGTGCTACGGAGCCGCATCGAGTTTACGATGATGTGGCGTAGTGGCACGGACGCAGGGCGAATCGGGGCCGCCGAAGGCAATAATCGCCAAGTCATTTTTCGCTGCTGAAATCGGACGGACCCCATTTCAACTTTCGCGAAAAATCTTGGCGCGCTTGGCCATAATCATCCAATAGCTGGTTCAGTAAGCGGAGGGTGGTGGTTAACACATGGCCCCGTTGGATGGCTTGCTGCAGAAAAAGGGGAATATGCGCGGAAGCGGCGCTTAAGCGGTCTTGCCCGCGGTGCTGCTTGGCGTTGGTTTTTTGCAGCCATAAGGCATTAATATGGTTTTCATCTTCGATTTGCTTAGCCTTATCGAAACTGCGCCGGTGTTCAGCAATCATGTGTTCGCCATCTAGGATGCAGAGCTGCTTAAGATCGGCGATCACCGTCAGCGGTTTTTGTACGTGCTGATGCGGAATCGAGTAGTCATTCAAATCAAAGCGGATATAAGGCGTCTTTCGGGCCGTGACCTGTGTCCTTTCACGGGTATCAAACGGGTTATCCGGCAGACTGAGCAAACTCGGCTGTTCCTGATGAAAAGCCTCCTGCACCGTCAGTTCGGTATTTTCCGGGCAGCGCCGCTCGCCGCTAATGCCCTGACACCATTGATCGGCCTGCTGATTCAGTTCTTCGAGTGTTTGAAAATGTCGCGCGGCAAAAAAGTTATCCCGGATATAACGAATCGCTCGCTCCACACGGCCTTTTTCATTGCCGCGCGCGACGGCGACCGGGCGTGGCTCAAAGCGATAATGCGCGGATAAGGCCAGCAACGTGGGATGAAAACGGATAGCGTCGCCTTGGCGTTCCAGCACGGCCGACTTGAGATTGTCATAGTTATGTGGCGTAAATCGTTATGTGCCCCTACACTGCCGAACCCTTGCCAGACGTGGTAAACCCAGTAAATTAGTTAACATAATGCTTTGAAGAACGCACAAAATAAATCTCCACTGTCTTTAATTGAATGGAGGTTGTCATGCTTGAGCGTTATTTCATCAAACCAGCAACGATTGATCGGATCCGTGCCAATTGGCTGGGGCCGCATATCGAGCGCTATGTCGAATGGTTGAACTCCGAAGGCTATGCCGAACGCAATGTGTTTCGGCGTGTGCCGATACTTTGCCAGTTCGGCGAATACGTCCAACATCAAGGTGTGACCGATCTTGCATCGGCCGCTTCCTATGTCGAGCCCTTTGCGGCTTATTGGTTAAAACGTCACGGTAAGAGCTGTCGCACAGATGCCGCAAGTCACAAGGTTATGGAGGAGGCACATAATCCGGTCAGGCAACTCTTGAAACTCGCCCTGGAAGGCTGCGTGAAACCGGAACGTAAACCGGTATCCTTCCCTTTTCTATCGGAGGCTCCGGAATTCATCCAGTATCTGAAAGAAGAACGTGGTTTACAGCCGAGTTCTGTGCTGCATTATCGTTATGACCTGCGTCGATTCGATGCCTACTTGACCCGTGTAGGCGCTCATCTCACCGAGGTTTCGCCAGCATTACTAGCGGCGTTTGTGGTCGATCAGGCTCCTAAGCTTTCCCGAGCAGGCCGTAGAAACCTGTGCGGAGTGGTGCGGGTGTTTTTGCGCTATTGTCACCGGGAGCGAATTCTCAGTGAGGATCTGAGTGCGGCCGTTGAGATGCCGCAGTCCTATCGCTTGGCAGATATACCACGCTCCATCACTTGGGAGCAAGTACGTAGTATGCTGCAAGTGGTTGATCGGCGCACTGTTCGTGGACGACGTGATTACGCCATTCTCCTGCTGCTGGTAACCTATGGCCTGCGCGCAGGCGAAATTGTTTCGTTGACACTGGATAGCATCAATTGGGAATCGGGAAGCATTCGTGTGGTCGGCAAAGGCAATAAAATTGCGTCCTTGCCTCTGCCGTCCGAAGTTGGCGAAGCAATTGTCCAATACCTTAAGAACGGTCGACCGGCAAGCCATGATCGAGCACTATTCTTGCGGGATCATGCTCCCATCCGTGGGCTTGGGGGAGAAGCGACCATAGGCACGATTGTGAATACTGCACTCACACGAGCCAAAATTGCAACGCTTCACCGCGGTGCTCATCAGTTCCGTCATGCATTGGCTGTCAAGTTGTTACAACAAGGTGCAACCCTTAACGAAATCGGTAGCCTATTACGGCATCAGCACCCAAAAACAACCGGCATTTATGCGAAAGTTGATTTCACATCACTTCGTCCACTCAGTCTTCCTTGGCCGGGAGGTGCGGCATGAGTACTCTGCGAACATTATTGCAGGAGTACCTGACCCTGCGACGTGCCTTGGGATACAAATTACGGAGTGACGGCGCCAGTCTGTCATCGTTTGTCTCCTTTATGGAACAACAGCAAGCCGACTTTATTACCATAAGCCAGGCGCTCGCTTGGGCAACCCAGCCAAAATCGGTGCAAAAAGGCCGATGGTCGGCCCGTTTGTGCTATGTTCGCGGTTTTGCAAGCTATTGTCGCGCGTTCGATCCCCGCACGGAAATTCCGCCCACAGGATTATTACCCATCCAGTATCAACGGCCTACACCGTTCTTCTTCTCGGATGAGCATATTCATCAACTGTTGCAAGCTTCCTTACAAATTTGTCCAAGCCGCCCTTTTGTGGGTAAAACCTACTATTGCCTGTTTGGCCTGTTAAGCGTGTCCGGTCTGCGCATTAGCGAAGCTCTGGGACTTACCTTGGATAAGGTCGATCTGGAAGAGGGTATTTTGTCCATCGACTCGACCAAGTTTGGCAAATCTCGCCTAATCCCCCTGCATTCCAGCACGGTGGAAGTCTTGGCCGATTATCGTCTATGTCGAGAACAGTTTTTAGCCGGACAGCAAATTTCCTATTGGTTTGTCAATTGCAAAGGTAGACGCTTGGGTTATGATACTGTCAGTGATACATTTGATAGCTTGCTGGAAAAGATTAAATGGTGCGGTCTTCTTGGAAACCGTAAACCCCATCTGCATGACCTTCGTCACCGATTTGCAGTGGTATCACGCCAAAGAAAATATAGAGCAAAAACTGCCTATTCTGTCGACTTACCTCGGTCACGTTGAAATCAGAGACACCTATTGGTACCTCTCGGCATTTCCGGAATTGATGGAGATAGCCGCCGCCCGATTAGATCAACGTTGGGAGCAGGCATCATGACAACCAGCACCCATTTTCCGAGTTTGCTAACGCGCTTTTTTACCCAGCGGTTGACTCAACAGCAGCACGTAAGCCCCCATACGCTAAGTTCCTACCGTGACACTTTTCGGCTCTTGTTACAATTTTCTAAAACTCGACTTGGCAAAGAGCCCTCCAATTTAACTTGGGAAGACATTGATGCGCCATTGATCTGCGATTTTCTAGACGATCTTCAGAAAAGCAGAGGTAGTTCAGCGCGCAGTCGCAATCTTCGGCTCACGGCCATCCGCTCTTTTTTTCGGTTTGCTGCGTTCGAGTTGCCCGCCCAGTCAGAACAGATCCAGCGCATCTTGGCCATTCCAAGCAAGTGCTTTACCCATCGGCAGATTAATTTTCTAAATCGAGCGGAAATCGATGCCTTACTGGCCGCTCCTGATAGCAGCACATGGTCTGGCTGTCGTGATCGCGCTTGGTTATTGCTGGCAACGCAAACCGGGTTGCGTTTGTTGGAATTGACAGGTTTGACTCGCCAAGATGTTCATCTGGATGCGGGTGCGTATGTTCATGTCATCGGCAAAGGCCGAAAAGAACGTTGTACGCCATTGACCAAGCAGACTACGGCGGTATTGCGAGCTTGGTTGACAAGGCTGCCTCCCGGCGATGGGCAGCTGGTGTTTCCTAATCGGAACGGCAGTCGATTAAGCAATGATGGTGTCGAATACTTACTCAAAAAGCATGTGGAAACCGCCAGCAGCCTCTGTCCGTCACTCAAAAACAAGCATATATCGCCTCATGTGCTGAGGCATACGGCGGCCATGGAGCTTCTACAAGCGGGTGTCGACACCACAGTGATCGCGCTTTGGCTTGGTCATGAATCGGTTGAAACGACACAGGTTTATTTGGAAGCTGATTTAGCCATGAAGGAGAAAATACTTGCTAAGGTTGCGCCACATGAGGGAAGTGTCGACGTTTACCAGCCTGATGATGCGTTGCTTGCCTTTCTCAAGTCGCTTTAAAAAACGGATAATGCCGAGTATTTTGAGGCATGGAATGCGTCATAGCTTTCTATTCAAGGCCTGAGCGCAGTGGTGTTTTATTCCTCGGCATAGTCCGGAACTCCGCATAGTGGGGCTTATGCCGAGCTCGGCATAAGCCCCAATCCACTTGGGCCTGTTCACCGGGTAAGGTTTTTAAGCGCAAATAGGCTTCCGGCTGTCGGCGCGGCCGCAGTTGACTGATGCGCTGGCGGAACTGGCTGGGGCCGCCGGGATAACCCCGTTGTTTCGCCATCTCATACAGCCTGGCGGCCGTCAGGGTCGGAAACTGCGCCAAGGTCTCCCGGATAAACGGCAAATACGGATCGATGATCGATGGCCGCGGCGAGCGTTCAACCTTCGGCAGGCCGGCTTGCGATAACACGCGGTCAACAACGGAATGATGGATGCCTAACTGGGTGGCAATCGTGCCGACTCGCCACTGCTCCACAAAATGATAACGCAGTATTTTCGCTTCAATGTCTTTATTTAGGGTCATCATCCCCCCTCGCCCGCGAAGCGGTTCCGCAATACTGGTAAAATCCGGCCGGCATGGACAAAATCCCGGCGTAACCAAGGCGCACACAGAACACCGCAATGGTGACAACGCAAATCACCGCCCATGAGTTCGATGGTTTCGGTTTTTTCGAGCCCGGTGCGCTTACGTTTCAGTACATCATGAGCGGTCACAGGTAAGGAACCCTGATGCGTTACTTTTTGTTTCTGTCGTTCCCGAAACCGTTGTTGACGGCTGGCATTATGGAAGCGTCCTGAGCGGGTGCACTGATATTTTTTCCCGGCGCGCCTGCGGGAGTCTAAACGAGCGGACGCGGCGCATCCGTGGGTGCAATAACGCTGACCACGATCACAACTTGAGCAGATGATGACCTGGGTATGACAACGGTGACAATGATAAAGGCGGGCGGATCGGCACATCGACAAAAAGGCCGATGAGGGCTGGATTTATTCCCCAGATATGTCACACTGAGGATCGTGCTTCGGCACGGTTTTGGGGGTATGGCGTCAGCGTTGACCGTCAAATCTTGGTGGCGTCATACCTTCTCTCAACGACACCGCTCTTTATACCGCTGACCGTGATGCTTTGCTTGATTATTGATGAATTGCGTTCGGAAAAAACCTTCCATCACGATTTTTTCAGCAGGCTATTTGAGGCTGGGGGATAACGTGGGGGGATTTTAATATTCGGCAAATAACTGCGGATTTGGGCTGGTTTTTACACGGTGTTATTGGCATCACTGGGGATTTGTGCGCCGTTGGATTGTAAAAACGTTTTAAGCCCTCCGACACCGACCAGGTGAGCGCCTGCCAATAAACCCGATTCGGTCATGACGATACCGGCTATCGTTTGGCCTACAGAGTGATCCAATCCTAAATTGCTTATATATCCCCACTGTTTGATGTTGTAATCTTTGATCGCTTGGGTTTGCACTGCCGCGTTCGCTAAAAAGTCGGCTTTGCTGTGAACCCCGTTTTTTCCGGTCCAGGTGCCTGTCCAGTCATTGGTATTCGGCGTGTGATCTTTTAGGTAATATCCGGCATCGATCAAGGCGCTCTCCCCCATCTGATAACTGCCTAAAAAGCCGTATTTATTGACGCTGCCGGGATTGTTGCTGGATTCTCTGGCACTGAGCGCCGCCAAGTAATCGCTGTATTCGGAAGCCGCCCACACCGCCCCTGACATGAACAAGCCCATAATCAGTTGTCTGGCTTTCTTCATAACGCTTTACTCTGAGCCTGGGGATAATTCTTGTAACTGCCCTACTCGATAACGAAAGTAAAGCACTTGGCTCTGCGTTGGACAGCATAAAGGATCGCTCGGACCCTGAACTTTCGTTTCGACCGGGAGAATTCCATTCGCTTGAGCGGGTCCAAATCCTTCCACCATGCCGGTAACCGGAATCGTCGCCAGAATCTGCCATTGGTTCTGTTGTTTTGACACTATACTTAACTGGTTCCGCCAATAGGTCGGCCCGATGATCGTCCACAAAACCGCCTGTTCTAAACCGGGTTTACTGGCGTCTAATTCGACCGGCATGCTCTGTTGGATCTGCGCTTCTTCTCGGGTATCCAACTGTTGTTTGAACAGCAAGTTTAATGCTGAACCGATCGTTTCTGCCTGTCCGGTGTGCATACCCATGCCCAACATAACAATGACGGACAGTCTCTTTCTGATCATTGAATCCTCCTCACGGGCTTAAATTATTTGAAATGCGCACGACTGAGCTTGCGTATTGCTTTGCTCTGCGTTTGTGCCGGACACTGGGACCTGGAGAGTGATAACGCCCGATCGCCTTGAACCAGTCTTGGGTTTCACGGTATTCCGTCGCCAGTATTTTCGCCCCGGTACGGACATTGTGGTATGGATCGAGTGCCTGCCACGGAGTGCCTAGCTTGTCTTGGTGATAGCGCCAATTGACCTGCATCAGTCCGACATCGATCGACCGGATACCGCGTTCTAAATAAAAGGTCAGTCCTTTATAGGCCGCGATGCGGGTTGGGTATCTTCTCGGGACACCGGCAACGTTCAGCGTCCACGGCCAGGGACGGGTCTGCCGGCTACGCAAGCGCATTCGGCTTTCTTGCAGCGCCACGCTGTATAGCACGCGAGGCGGTATGTCGTACTCGTGCGCAATCTGTCGGTAACTCGCCGGTATGGACTCCGCATGTAGCGGACTGCCAACCATCGACAGACCCATACCCAGAACGATTACCCATGATTTTGTAATCATCGTTTGTTACTTGTGATCCGACCTGTTCGCAGATGTGTGCTTAGAGGTTTATTGCGGTGAGTGAATCAGTATTCATTTTGAAAACTACAGGTATTGCTTGATCGATTTTATGAGTGATTTTTAACAGGTTGCCTTGATCATGATTCAAGGTGATATTGCCGCTTTTCAGCCGTGTTGGGTCAATAGCCAGATCGGTCACCCATTTTCTGATCTTTTCATCATCCCGCCCCGGCTTTGTGTCGACGAAATACACATCGATCTGATTTTTGTTCAGCGAACGATTGTCCAGCACTCGCCGAACCAATTGTTTGCATTCATAACAGTTATCGACTTTGAGAAAAACCAACAGGCGGCTGTCCGCTGTGATCGATGATATTGTTTGGGCGCTATTGTGTGGACGTATTTTATTGATGTCGATCAATTGAACATCGCCGTACAGTTTTCTGAATGCTTCGTTGTAAGCCGCTTGAAACGCTAAAATGCGTTCCGCATCTTCGAAGCGCATTTGCGCCCACAATTCAGCGTATTTTTTTCGCTCCTGATCGTTTCTAGCATGGGTTCCGAGGACTTAGATCGGCGAGATATTGGCCGGACTGATGCTGCCGCGTATGCCTTTTCATCAGTGTTTGATAGCGGCTCCATTCCGCAGTGGATAACGACCACTGCTTGCGTTGCACGTCATCCGTTTCGACCGGTTTGATTTGGGTGTCTCGATACTCGGTAGTTTGCTCCGCGACGGATGGAATGATCGGCAACGTCATCAGCGCCACTATTGAAATCACAACACCCACAACCGATTTGTTCGGCATAACCATATAGACACCTTTATACACCTTGCGTTAGAACTGTATTGAGAGCACTTTGCGCTCTCCGGACTGGTTCTTGGCGGCAATATTTGTGCTGGCATTGCGATTGTCCGGTTCTGCGGTTTGCACGTAATTAATCCGTCTTCTGATGGGATCGATGACGGGGACAAGCTCCGGCGTGACCAAGACCGTCAGTGCATCCTGCAAGGTCATGGGTCCAAGACTCCGTTGCACGTCGGGCAACGGATTCAGGAACATTCGAACGGTATGCGGGTTCAGTATTGGCGGACTTTCCACGCTATACCCGCTTCGTCTCAGAAGATAATGGACGGCTTCCCCGACAGTTTTCAGGTCGTCCGGAATTGTGACGGTGATGATGACCTGCAAGGGTTCCCTTTGCGGGAGCGTTGGAATTGCCGGAACAAACGAGTATCGACCGGTCTGGACGACTGCGGCAGGTTTGAATTTTTCGCTGATTAATGAATAACGGGGTTCGTTGATTTCCGGTGCGTGTATTTCCGGAGTGGGTATTTCCGCCGGCGCGACCTTTTTAAGTTGGTTGTTCGGTGCTTTGCCGCTTTGCGTGGCACAGCCGGCGACCAGCGATAGTGCGAAGCACTGGAACAGGATTTTTATAGAAGTATTCATCATGTCGACTCTGTGCTAGATGGCTTTTGTTACACAGAAGTCTGCGGGTTTGCAGGGATTTCAACAATAAAAAACCCTTTTTACGATTTCATAGGGTTTTACCTTTTCCGGATAGGCCCCTTCCCTTTAGGGCTCCCTTCCCTTCTTCCCTTTGCCCTTTTTCCATTCCTTTTGAAACCATTTCCCGTACTTCTTCCTTTTCCGCCTTTTTGCCTTTTTGCCTTTTTGTCCGGCGTCAATTATCTTTGCCGGTTTGACGTCAATTATCATAGGCCGATCCTATTGAATGGATGTGTTTATGGATGGCCGTAAGGATTTGTACTTAAAATGAGCAATAGCGCCCAGGTGGTGTTGGGCTTTCCGGCGGGGACGGCCACGATGGCTTGGGTTTTGGGAGGTGGATGTTTTAAGACTCGGAGTAAAGTCGCTCGTCGACTAACAAGAACGGCTCTTCCGTAGTTGCCGTGGTAATAGCGTATCGATACCGAATTAGAAAAGAAAATATTATTTAAGCAATTGATAAGAATAGTAATTTTTTCATTAAGAATTCGCTTTGTCGCTAATTTATCGAATTACCACGGGAAATCCGGAAGAGCCACAAGAACCACTCAAACCATATTTCCGAATGTCTAAATAGAACCCTTAGCAATCAGTCGATAAACTACTTCTAAACGGAGTAACATGAAAATCACCGGCTCATCCGATGATTTATTGGTTTAATTTGAGGCTTTATGTAATTTTTAACCATGAATACATATTGTCAACTTGCTCCAACCCCATTCTCTGGCACTTGAAAGCTATTTAATTATTGGAATTAAGTTGTCCACATGCGGCTAATACGTCATCGCCTTTAGCGCTTCTTATTAAAGTAGGGATTTTAAAAGTATCTAAAACTTCTTTAAACTTTTCAACTTTATCCAAACTCGGGCGCTTGTAATGTGATCCCGGGTATGGATTGAAAGGAATTAAGTTGATATAAGCACTTTTGCCAGCGAGTAACATCCCGAGTTGCTCAGCGTCGTTTGGTGAATCATTAAAATCTTTTATTAGTAGGTATTCGTAAGTAATAAATTGTTTTTTATTTAAAGGTATCTTGTCAATATAGGTCAATACCTCATCTAGTGGATATTTTTTATTAATGGGAATAAGTTCATTTCTCTTTTCTTCAAATGGCGAATGAAGAGATAATGCAAGGTTCACTCCAGGGATTTCCTGGCTCCACCTTTTAAGTCCAGGAATATAACCGGCTGTTGAAATAGTGATTTTTTGTACACCCACTGAAGTTCCGTGTTGAGATAAGAAAATTTCACACGCTTTTTTAACAGCATCAAAATTATGTAAAGGCTCGCCTTGCCCCATAAAAACAATATTTATAATCCGCTCTTCTCCAGGTCTATTTGTCGCCAACCAACGCCAAGCCTGCAGGAACTGACCAACAATTTCATTGGTGGTCAAATTCCTTTTCAGACCTTGTTCTCCGGTAAAACAAAATGAACAATTCATTGCGCAGCCAACCTGTGATGAAAGGCAAATTGAATATTTATTGTTAAACGGGATTAGGACGGTTTCAACCTTATGATTGTCTTTAAGCTTAAAAAGAAATTTGACCGCTCTATCTTTTTTTGACTCATAAACCGTATCAATTTCGGGCAGAGAAAAGTCGAAACTTTTCTCAAGAAAGGCTAACGCCAATTTAGAAATTTTATCACGCCACTGAGTGGTTTCTTTTTTCTTATAATGCCAATTGAAAAGTATAGCGGATACTGACGGGTTTAAGTTATTTTGATTTATTATCGCCTCTAAATCAGAATAGCTTAGGTCATAAAAAGACTGTTTCAAAAGTTTCTCCTGGCATATTAATAATTCAATGACTCATTTTCTTAGGGGATCTAGCAGTGGCTTAAGACCGTTATGATCAATTTCCTGCATCAAGGCCAATAGCCGGCCCAATTCACCGTTTGGAAATCCCTCTCGTGCAAACCAGTTAAGGTAATGGCCAGGCAAATCCGCGATGACTCGCCCCTTGTATTTGCCGAAAGGCATAGCAAATGTGACTAGCTTTTTTAAGTCTTCCGAATTCATGATGGTGGCTCGAAATCAACCAATTTAGCCTGGCGCTAATGTAGACAATGACTTATCGTTACTTGTAACGGGATCAACACAGGCTTATCCACAGACTCTGTGGATTAAATTTAGGCACTATGATGAATGGGTTATTCCTTTTCGTAATCTGAAAGCACCGTGTATTCGGCGGTAATACTGTCACCCTCTGTTCCGTGCATGGTTTGTTTCTGCGCAGATTTCATCATTCGCCAGGCTTTGAATCCCAAAATTCCAAGAGGAATCAGCAACGGCAAAAAACACGGAAAAGACTAGTGCTCCAACGATAGCACCGGCAATAATAGCCGGAATTGCCAGGATGTTGGAAATGCTGGAACGGAATTTTTTTCAAACTGATTTTCAAGTCGCGGCTGAGAATTTTCCGAGGTGCTGATATGAATGGTTCGCTTGTAGATTTTGAACATAGGCCGGACCAAAGGCTGAAGACGGATAGATCGTGTTGGGTGAAGGTGTCGTCGCCCGCACGATGGCGCAAGCAGTGCAATAGTATTTTACGATTCTCCTAATCGAAAGCCGGCATTATAAGAGCTATGTACTGTCGAATATATTTTGGCAAACAGCATGAGGTATGCGGTGATGAAGACAATGCCCATTAGCAAAGCGTTCTCGCTGATCGAGCCTGGTCCTGTTGTGTTGATTACGACAAATGATGGCGAGAAGAATAACATCATGACCATCTCTTGGACGATGGTCATGGATTTTTCACCGAGATTTGCCATAACGACGGGATCCTGGAATTATTCCTATAACGCGCTTCGGAATTCCAAAGAATGCGTCATTGCCATACCAACGGTGGACCTAATAGATCAGGTAGTTGGGGTGGGGACTTGTTCCGGCGCCGATACGGATAAATTGGAAAAATTTGGACTAACCCCACTCAAGGCAAAGCAGGTCGCGGCGCCACTGATCAAGGAATGCTTGGCAAATATTGAAAGCAAGGTGATCGATATCGTCGAAAAGCACAATATCATTGTCCTTGAAGGTGTTGAGGCGTACTTTGATGAATCCCGAGAAGAGAAGCGAACCATTCACGCGATCGGTGATGGGACCTTTATAGTTGATGGCGATACGTTGGACCGACGGGAAATGATGCGATCGAAACTTCCAGAAGATGTCTAAAGCTGAAAATCTTGAAAATGTGGCGTTAACAATTGGAGCAGTCGGATGGTTTTTTGATGTCCAGCCAAAACCGTCATTCCACCGAAACAGCGCGAAAAAAACGCGTAGACTTGTGTATTCAAAGTTAGATAACACAATGACAGTCGCGGTGCTTGACGTCTACTACCGGAAGGAGGGAGCGCGTGCAGCTTGCGTATTGGCTGACTCGTGGGCAGCGCCAGCGCCAAGTTCGAGGTATGTTCAATTCATTGAGATAGTTGAGCCTTACGAGCCGGGAAGTTTCTACCGGAGAGAGTTACCATGCCTGATGGCCGTGCTCCGATTGTTGCCTGAGACTCCAGACGTTGTTGTTGTCGATGGCTACGTTTGGTTGCCCCCATTAGGTCGTTCCGGTCTAGGTGCATATCTGTACGAAGCCCTTGGAAAAGCAACACCTGTGATTGGGATTGCCAAGAGCTCGTTCGCCGGAACTGAAGCTTGTTCCTTTGTCATTCCAGTTCGGGGCATGTCGAAGCGCCCTCTTTATATTACCGCAGCTGGAATTGAGGTCGAATCGGCAGCACAGTGGGTACGTGGAATGGCAGGGAAGTACCGAATCCCAAAGTTGGCACGAATGGCTGACCAATTAGCGAGAGGGAAGCCTTGAGACCAAAACAGTGTAGCCTCGCCTCTCCATCAAACAGACTTCAAACCAGCTAGGCGGGTTCGCCGCCGATTATATTGAATGTCGAACGGTGACGTTCTGGGTTGCAACCGCCATCATACTGATATTGTTGATTGTCGGAGATTGGCAGAGCTTGCTCTGTCAAAATTCGACCCAAACCAACCAAATAAGATTTAATTTACAGGGACAATAAATGGCAAATAAGCTGTCATTCAAAATGTAGGTGCGATTAGCTTGCGTAATCGCACATTTCGAAGCCAACATTCTTCAGATTATGTTATCGCTAATCGGAGCTTGTATTATCACGTCGCATTTTTTAAAGGATAATAAACCGTGAAAACACACCTGAGGGACGCCTCAGATTTGTTTAGCTGGATACCGCTATCCAGCAATTGATTGGCGCCATTAACGATCATATTGATCACCATCCCGAGCTAAAGCAACTACGCCTGTCCCATCAATCGTCACGTCTCGACCGAGCCGTCTTGTCTACCTGTCGGGATTTTTTACAAGATCAGGATTCAGATGAAAGACCGCTCATAGTCCATTGAATCAATGAATGATCATTGCTTCCAATGGACCCAAAACTTGGCTAGAGAGTCCTTGTATAGAGAGGAGGTGAAGTAGATTCGTCGAGATTTCTTACATCTTCCTGGCACGGGAGAGACGCCTTCCACCACAGGACTCGATAAGAAATTGAATAAATAAGTTATTCTATATTAGGGCGTGATTATTGCTGGACTTAATATTACTTAAACATTTAGGAGAGAAAAGTAATTTATTCTTTAGTTTGTATGTTTAACTGTTGATTGTCTGTAGAGAGGTAATAACCATGAGACACTATACGAAAATCGCCCATGTAGTAGTCGCGGCAATTCTTATGATGTGCACGACGGGATCAGCCATGGCAGAAAAAGGTGGACTGCGCGGAGAAGTGACTAAGCTAGAAGCTGCGGTCGCCGCAGTCGATGATCAAGTCCAGCTGATACAGTTCAACCAAGACAATAACATCGTGAAGTACGCCGCGTATGTTGCAAATGGTCAATTCGATCAATACTTCGTCCAATTGAACCGGACCTCGGAGGGTTGCAGGGCGTTCGTTGCTGATAAGCAGGTCCTTTCGGCTTTCCCGGGTGGTAACCCAGAAACTTTTCTAATGGATCCGGATGATCTATTAGCCCTCGCGGGGGTACCCCAGTTTTTCAACCAGGTTGCGATGATACCGATTCACGTCGAATGCCTTGGCGATGAAGGCCTCGTAAATGGCGATGTAACCGGATTGCTCTATCCTGATCAGGCATTACCAAATGGCGATTTCAATTGATGGCACCGCAAACTTGCTCCACACCAACATTGCTAGCGTTTAACGAAATTATCTAGAACCAAAGCTATCTCATCTGAGGTAGCTTTCTTCTTTTTCTGACAGTGATGTCAGCGTTTTAATTGCTTTCTGAAGTAATGATAGCCCAGAAAATAAAATCCGTTTTCTATTCTTCCAAAAAGATTTTATCAGGATGCTGCTCTACTTTTAATGCATTAAGGCATTGATTTAATAGTTTAATTACCCTCCTGTTTTGCCGTCGTATTTTTTAGTCATGATAAGTATATTGTCCATATATCTTACATACGCTGAAAATCTTGGAAACGGAGCGCTAGCGAAGTGAAGATTTTTAGTCCCCGATAGCCGTAGCGCCGGGTGTTTTGCCGGAGTCTGTGCGAATAGCGCAGGCGGAGGCAAAATACAAGGCATCGCGACACGGCGTCAAGCCATTTGCGGTAGTGCTACGGAGCCGCATCGAGTTTACGAGGATGTGGCGTAGTGGCACGGACGCAGGGCGAATCGGGGCCGCCGAAGGCAATAGCAGTCGCGTAATTTTTGCTGATTTTTCAAGCAGGATGCCCGGAAAAATCTTTCGCAAAAATAGCGACTCCCTTCGTAGATCTTGCTTTTTTCACAAAAAAGGTAACAGGTCTTGCAATCAAGCGTCTTCAGCTTTAACTAAAGAGGCTGTTATCGATTCAACTACTGTCACTGACGCGAACACTGCAGTGGTCCGCAATTGGCCGTTATGCAAAGCTTTGCATAACGGCCATTATGTATAGTAGCGACTTATGTGCAGTCGATTATGCCAAGCCATATGCGACCTAACCTGTATGGTAAATTACTTCACATAATTTTCGATTTCAGGAGCAACATCATATTTTCTGCCGCGCCTAAAATATAGTTTTATGTCAGTTCAAATGACTCTACTTATCGATCAATAATTAAAGAATGGGCACTATTGAAACTTCAGCAACACGGTATAAAGACTTTTCGGGAGAAATGGCGTTCGTGATCTCTTTGCTCCAGTTCTTAAAATCGCTGAAATTATGCAAAGCTCATGCGCGAGATAGAGGCTTCGAAGCCAGATCGCATCTCACTCGCGGCAACACCGCTATACATACTTCATATAATGGCCGATAGCCGTCATAGCATTTGATCTTTGCGTTTAAATGAGACGGCACGGAATAGCGACAAAGAGCGCCACTATATGTCCGCCTAATCTCCTGATTGTTGCCATGCTTATTTATTTTTTAGAAACGATTGGGTTTTCCAAAGGATTTCAATACGCTAACCATCCCTCTGCCTAACAAGAATGATGTGGAATCATAATCTAGACAATAAAATCCTGTACGAGCCTTGCATAGCTCATACAGGTGTATCCAAGTTTTCTAAAAAAATTACGGCTTTATTATCAAGCTGAAGTTTCCCAGAAATTGATAAAGCTAGGAGGCGTCTCTATTGGGCTGTGTCTATTTTCGAATGGTTATGCGTTGGCTGTAGCAAACCCCAACAAAAATCCCTCTACATGCCTAGTCACCCCCACTAAAATTGGGAAACTTCAGTTATCAAGCACAAGCCATTCGGCTCATTCTCAGCTATTTATTCTACCGTTACCGACTTAGCCAGATTTCTCGGCTGATCGACATCGGTCCCTTTTAGGACCGCGACATGATAGGACAGCAATTGCAACGGGATGGTATAGATAATCGGCGATATTTCGTTTTCAACCGGCGGCATTTTAATAATTTGAACGTTGACATCGTTTTCGGCCGCCAATGTTTCGTCCATAAACACGATCAATTGACCGCCTCGGGCACTGACTTCCTGTATGTTCGATTTGAGTTTTTCAAGCAGGCTATTGTTCGGCGCGACAGTGATGACCGGCATTTCCGCATCGATCAAAGCCAACGGTCCGTGTTTCAATTCGCCCGCCGGATAAGCTTCGGCGTGAATATAGGAAATCTCCTTAAGCTTCAATGCACCTTCCATCGCGATCGGATAATGCGTCCCGCGACCCAAAAATAATGCATGCTGTTTTTCGGCGAACTGCTCAGACAATTGTTTGATCTTGTCGTCCAATTGCAGAACCACTTCTATTTTTCCGGGCAGACTGAAAAGCTCCGATGATATTTTGTTTTCCAGCTCTTTAGTCAGTCCGAAGCGCCGTCCTATCGCAATGACTAAAAGCAACAAAGTCGCCAATTGCGTTGTGAAGGCTTTCGTCGATGCGACGCCGATTTCCGGGCCTGCACGGGTCATCATTACCAAGTCGGATTCTCTGACGAGCGAGCTTTCCGGAACATTACAGATCGCGAGCGAATATTTTGCACCGAGTTTTTTGGCTTCTTGCAATGCGGCCAAGGTATCGGCGGTTTCGCCGGATTGTGAAATCGTCACGACCAAGGTGCCTGGGGCTACGATCGGCTTACGGTAGCGATATTCGCTGGCTACTTCGATATTACAAGGTACCTTGGCTAATTTCTCGAACCAATAGCGGGCAACCAAACCGGCATGATAGCTGGTTCCGCAAGCGAGTATTTGTATTGATTCGATCTGATCGAATACCTCGCTCGCATTATGGCCGAAGGCGTTTTCCTGAAGACGATTATCGATGAAGCGCCCTTCGAGCGTCTCGGAAATCGCCCAAGGTTGGTCGTAGATTTCCTTGAGCATGTAATGACGGTATAGACCCTTTTCGACCGAATCGGCCTTGAGTTGGCTTTCTTTGATCGGCCGATCGACTAGGTTGTCATCTTTGTCGTAAACGAAGACTTTACCGGTCGTAATTTCGGCTACATCGCCATCTTCGAGAAAGATAAAACGCTGTGTGACCGGCAGCAGCGCAGCGACATCGGATGCGATGAAATATTCTCCGATACCGACGCCGATCACAAGCGGACTGCCTTTTCTACAGGCAATCAAAGTATTCGGATGGTCCTTTGCAACGACGCCTAACGCATAGGCGCCTTCGAGTTTTTTGATCGATTGTTTGACCGCGCCGAGTAGATTGTCAGTGTTTTCCAATGCATCATAAATCTCATTGACGATCACTTCGGTATCGGTTTCGGATGTAAACTCATAACCGATCGCCTTCTGATTATTTCTCAAATACTCATGATTTTCGATGATGCCGTTATGCACGACAGCCACTTTGTCGCGGCATACATGCGGATGAGCATTTTCGGTACTCGGCTTGCCGTGCGTCGCCCATCGAGTATGGGCAATACCGATGTAACCTTGTATCGTATCTTGAGCGATCAAGGCCTCCAAGCCTTTAACCTTGCCGACCTCGCGTTTGCGATATAGTTGACCGTCTTCGACAACGGCCAATCCGGCCGAATCGTAACCGCGATATTCAAGGCGCTTCAGGCCTTCGATCAAAATCGGCACTACATTACGTTGCGCTATTGCGCCTACGATTCCGCACATGCTATTTCTCCTTTTTTACCGGCCTTTGCCAAGTTGGGATAGTGGTTTGTTTCGCACGCGCCAGCGTCAATTGTGCCGGGGGCGTGTCTTTCGTAATCGTCGATCCGGCGCCTATCGTCGCATTCTTACCGATCGTGACCGGCGCGACCAATTGCGAATTCGAGCCGATAAAGGCGCCGTCTTCGATTACGGTCTTGAACTTATTGATACCGTCGTAATTACAGGTGATCGTACCGGCACCGATATTGACGCCGCTACCGATGACGCTATCTCCGATATAACTCAAATGATTGATTTTACTGCCGTCAGCGACAGTCGACTTTTTGATCTCGACGAAATTGCCGACATGAACATTATCGGCTAATTTGGCTTCGGGCCTTAGCCGTGCAAAAGGTCCGATACGGCTGGCTTTACCGACTTCGGCATTTTCGATCACGCAATTCGGCAATATTTCGACATTATCGTGAATGATCGAGTTTTTTATAAGCGTGTTCGCGCCTATCACCACGTTACTGCCGATATTGATGATGCCCTCGAGAATGACGTTGATGTCGATTTCGATATCGGTGCCCAAATGTTCGATACTTCCCCTGATGTCGAAACGCGCTGGATCCCTCAACGTCACACCGCGCGCCATCAAGGTATTCGCCTGCTCCATTTGATAAACTCGCTCCAGATGCGCCAATTGCATCCGATTGTTGACGCCCAACACCTCGTCCTCGGTTTCGGCTTGCGATGTAACGATATCGATACCGTCATTGACGGCCATTTCGATGATGTCGGTCAGATAATACTCGTTTTGTGCATTATTATTCCGCAAACGGCTTAACCATTTTTTCAATTGCTCGCCGTTCAATGCCATGATTCCGGTATTACCTTCTTGTATCGCTTTTTCTTCGGGAGATGCGTCTTTTTCTTCGACGATTTTCAAAACTCTATTGTCGTTGTCCCGCACGATGCGGCCATAACCCGTGGGGTTGGATAACACGACCGTTAATAATGCTAAGGCATTACTACCTGCGTTGGCAATCAACGTTTCGATCGTCGACAACTTCAATAAAGGCACATCTCCATATAAAATCAGCACGGTATCTTCGTCATTGACATAATCAATGGCTTGCTGCACGGCATGTCCCGTGCCTAATTGCTGAACTTGCTCTATCCACTGAGCATCAAGGTGGCTCAAACGGTTTCGAACCTGTTCCGCGCCGTGTCCGTAAACGATGTTTACCCGATTACCGGGAAGTTGTTTACTGGTATCGTATACATGTTCCAGCAAAGGCCTTCCGGCCACTTGATGTAAAACCTTCGGCATTTCGGAACGCATGCGCGTTCCTTTGCCCGCTGCTAAAATAATAGTCGTTAATGTCATTTTTTCATTTCCTTTAAACAAAAAAAGCCCGACAACGCTTTATCGTTATCGGGCTTTTAGATGGCTTAAGCCACGGCGTTATCCGCCGCGCTTTCTGAGTCTATCCAAGGTCCTCAATTGCATAACCGCTTCCAATAATTGCGCCTGAGCGGTCGCGTAATCGATTTTGCTGGTCTTATCGGACAACGCTTCCTCGGCTCTGGATTTGGCCTCTAGTGCTGCTGCTTCATCGATGTCTTTCGCTCGAATCGCACTATCGGCCAATATCGTCACTAAGTGCGGCTGGACTTCCAAAATGCCGCCAGAAACAAAGAACGGATAGCTTTCGCTGTCGCTGACCTTGACCCTGACTTCTCCGGGTTTGAGTTTGGTAATCATCGGCGCATGACGCGGCGAGATACCGACTTCGCCAAGTTCGGCGGGCGCAAAAACCATTTCGGCTAAACCAGAATAAATTTCTTGCTCCGCGCTGACGATGTCTACATGTACGGTCATTGTCATCTCTCGGTTCCCATCGTCCGGTTATTTTTGCATACCCTTGGCTTTTTCCAAAGCTTCGTCGATCGTGCCGACCATGTAGAACGCTTGTTCCGGCACATGATCGTACTCGCCTTCGATAATGCCTTTGAAGCCGGCGATGGTGTCTTTCAATGAAACATATTTTCCCGGAGAACCGGTGAATACTTCTGCTACGAAGAACGGTTGCGACAAGAATCTTTGAATCTTGCGCGCTCTCGATACTGTAAGCTTGTCTTCTTCCGACAATTCGTCCATGCCCAAAATCGCGATGATGTCACGCAACTCTTTGTAGCGTTGCAAAGTACCTTGCACAGCACGAGCGACATTATAATGCTCATGGCCGATAACCAAAGGATCCAACTGACGACTGGTCGAGTCAAGCGGATCGATTGCCGGATAAATGCCAAGCTCGGCGATTTGCCGAGACAATACCACGGTCGCGTCCAGATGCGCAAATGTCGTGGCTGGTGACGGGTCTGTCAAGTCGTCGGCAGGAACGTAAACGGCCTGGATCGATGTGATCGAACCGGTCTTGGTCGAGGTGATGCGCTCTTGCAATACACCCATCTCTTCCGCCAAGTTCGGCTGATAACCCACCGCGGAAGGCATGCGGCCCAACAACGCCGATACTTCGGTACCCGCTAGTGTGTAACGGTAAATATTGTCGACGAAGAACAGTACGTCACGGCCTTCCTCGCGGAAAAACTCGGCCATCGTCAAACCGGTCAACGCAACACGCAAACGGTTGCCTGGCGGCTCGTTCATCTGACCATAGACCAACGATACCTTGTCGATAACTTTCGAGTCGGTCATCTCGTGATAGAAGTCGTTACCTTCACGTGTACGCTCGCCGACACCGGCGAAGACCGAGAAACCGCTATGCTCGATCGCGATGTTGCGGATCAATTCCATCATATTGACGGTCTTGCCGACGCCGGCACCGCCGAACAAACCGACTTTACCGCCTTTCGCGAACGGACAAACCAAGTCGATTACCTTGATGCCGGTTTCTAACAATTCATTGCTGGCAGCTTGTTGGTCGTAAGACGGCGCTTCGCGGTGAATTGCCCATCTTTCGTCTTCGCCGATCGCGCCTTTTTCGTCGATCGGCTCGCCAAGCACGTTCATGATACGGCCCAACGTTTTTTGACCGACCGGCACCGCAATAGGCGCACCGGAATTGCTCACTTGCAATCCTCTGCTCAAACCATCGGTCGACCCCATCGCAATGGATCTGACCACGCCGTCGCCTAATTGCTGCTGCACTTCCAAAACAAGATTCTTGTCTTCAACATTTAGTGCATCATAGACTTTCGGAAGGCTTTCGCGCGGAAATTCAACATCCACGACCGCCCCGATAATCTGAACGATTTTACCCAAACTCATTTTGTCGTCCTCTTCAATACTTAAATCTGTTAATTCGTCTGTGCATTACACAGCAGCGGCGCCGGCAACGATTTCGGAAATTTCCTGTGTGATCGCGGCTTGTCGAGCTTTGTTGTAAACCAGTTGCAGTTCGCCGATAAGCTTGCCGGCATTATCCGAAGCGCTTTTCATGGCAACCATTCGAGCGGCCTGTTCGCAAGCATTGTTCTCGACCAGTCCCTGATACACGATCGATTCGATATAGCGAGTCAGCAGATTATCCAGAACGTCCTTGGCATCAGGCTCATAAATATAGTCCCAATGGCCTTTCAGCTCGTCTTCGATGTCGTCGGCAATGACCGGTAGCAGTTTTTCGACATTCGGCCGTTGGGTCATTGTGTTAACAAACTCATTACTGATCACATATAATTCGTCGACTCGGCCTTCTTCAAAAGCGTCGAGCATGATTTTTATGATACCGATGATATCGTTTAAATGCGGCGTGTCGCCAAGCTTGCCGACTTGCCCGACCATATTGACTTTTTGTAAGTTACCGAAAAACCCGGCCGCCTTCGTTCCGATTGTACAAACATCGACATCGATGCCGTCTTTTTCCCATTGGCGAAATTGCACTAGAGTTTTACGGAATAAATTAGAATTCAAACCGCCACACAAACCGCGATCCGAACTGACGACGATCACACCAACTCGTTTGACTTCTCGCGGAATCAAATATGGATGTTTGTACTCGGCATTGGCATGAGCCAGATGCTTAATGATCTGGCCCATTTTTTTAGAGTAAGGCCGCGTTGCCTGCATTCTGTTTTGCGTTTTACGCATTTTACTCGCGGCGACCATTTCCATCGCTCGAGTGATCTTTTGAGTATTTTTGATACTACCGATCTTGGTGCGTATTTCTTTACCGACAGCCATTTGACAACCCTTTTACCAGCTATGCGTGTTAATGAAAGTTTCGATGGCGGATTTAATGCCTTCTTTGATTTCATCGGAGAAATCGCCGGTTGCATTGATCTTATCCATCAATTCCGACTTTTCGGATTTCATATACAGTTGCAAAGCGTCTTCGAAATCGCGTACTTTGTTAACTTCGACCGAATCCAGATAGCCTTCGTTTGCAGCGAACAACGACACCGCCATTTGCGCAACTGACATCGGAGAATATTGATTTTGTTTCATCAATTCGGTCACGCGTTGACCACGTTCGATTTGCTTACGCGTGCTTTCGTCAAGATCGGACGCGAACTGAGCGAAAGCCGCTAATTCACGATATTGAGCCAAGTCCAAACGAATACCGCCGCCCAATTTCTTAATGATTTTAGTTTGCGCCGCACCGCCTACCCGCGACACCGATAGACCCGCGTTGACCGCAGGACGAATACCGGCGTTGAACAGGTCGGTTTCGAGGAAGATCTGTCCGTCGGTGATCGAAATCACGTTGGTCGGAACGAAGGCCGATACGTCGCCGGCTTGCGTTTCGATGATAGGCAATGCCGTCAAAGAACCGGTTTTGCCTTTCACTTGACCGTTGGTCAATTTTTCGACTTCGGCGGCATTGATTCTTGCCGCTCTTTCGAGCAGACGAGAATGCAAATAAAATACGTCACCCGGATAAGCTTCACGCCCCGGCGGTCTACGAAGTAATAACGATACTTGGCGATAGGCCCAAGCTTGCTTGGTCAAATCGTCGTAAATAATCAATGCGTCTTCGCCACGGTCTCTGAAATATTCGCCCATCGAGCAACCGGTATACGGCGCGATGAATTGCAGAGCTGCAGATTCGGAAGCGGAAGCCGCTACGACGATGGTATGTTCCATCGCGCCGTGCTCTTCGAGCTTGCGTACGACGTTCGCAATAGAAGAACGCTTTTGGCCGATCGCGACATAAATGCATTTGATGCCGGTGCCTTTTTGATTGATGATCGCATCGACGGCAATGGCGGTTTTACCGGTTTGGCGGTCGCCGATGATCAATTCGCGTTGGCCACGACCGACCGGAATCATCGAGTCAATCGATTTCAGGCCGATTTGCACCGGCTGATCGACTGATTGGCGTGCGATAACGCCCGGAGCGATTTTTTCGATCGGAGAAGTTTCGCTTGTGTTAATCGCGCCTTTGCCGTCGATCGGATTACCCAATGCATCGACAACGCGGCCCAGCAACGCTTCGCCAACCGGTACTTCCAAAATTCTACCGGTACATTTGACGGTGTCGCCTTCGGTAATGTGTTCGTAAGAACCCAGAACCACAGCCCCGACCGAATCGCGCTCTAAGTTGAGCGCCATGCCATAGGTATTTCCAGGAAACTCCAACATCTCGCCCTGCATGGCTTCGGAAAGTCCATGTACTCTGACGATACCGTCAGTTACACTGACTACGGTGCCTTCGGTATGGCTTTCGACGCTCAGGTCGAAATTTTCGATCTTTTGCTTAATAAGATCACTGATTTCTGATGGGTTTAATTGCATGTTCTTTTTCTCTCACTCACTGTAGAGCTTTCTGCATGTGAAGAAGCTGGCCTTTGACGGTTCCGTCGATCACCTTGTCTCCGGCACGGATTAGTACGCCACCGATCAGCGACCGGTCGTTCCAGATATCCAAACGAACTTGCTTTTGCAGCAAGCGCTCCAATCTGGACACTAAGTTGCCTTGCTCGTCTTCCGTCAAAGGGTAAGCGGATATGACCTGAACTTCGGCGTATCCTTCATCGTCCGCTCTAAATTGCTCGTAAATCTTCGCAATTTGCGCGGCCAATTTCAGCCGATTATTATGGATGAGCAGTTTTAGAAAGTTTTTACCTTCCTGATCGAGATGTTCGCCGCAGATATCCAGCATCAAGTTTAAAAAACTGTTTCTGGCGATTTTCGGATTATCGGCTGCCAGCACAATATTAGTGTCACTCAAAACCGCGGACAAAAAAGCCAAATTATCGGACCATTGTGCTGTCGCGCCGATTTCCTTCGCCCGCTTGAAAGCCGCCTCCGCATAAGGCCGCGCCAATGTTGCCAGTTCGCTCATGGTGCTTAACCTATTTGATTGGAAACTTTATTCAAGATTTCCTGGTGTTTGGCTTGATCGATTTCCGCGCTTAAAATTTGTTCTGCCGCATTCAATGCCAAGGAAGAAACTTCCTTGCGCAAATTCTCTTTGACTTGCTGCAATTCTTGATCGATCTGCGCTTGAGCGGCGACAAGTAAGCGTTCGCCTTCTTTCTTAGCGGCATCTTTCGACTCCTCGACAATCTCATTGGCCCGTTTTTGCGCCAGATTGACGATATCCGCAGACTGCTCTTTGGCTTCTTTGAGGACATTAATGGCCCTTTTCTCGGCCAATTCCATTTCTTCCTGGCCTTTTTCGGCCGCCGCCAATCCATCGGCTATTCTCTTCTTCCGCTCTTCCAGGGATTGATACAGTGGGGGCCAAACGAACTTCATGGTAAACCATACCAGAAGCGCGAATGTAATCATTTGACCAATCAGAGTAGCATTGATACTCACGATGCGTTCCTCTTGTTGCTGTTAGTTAAAAAACCGGATCTATTAGTTACCGGCAGCGGCTTGAACAGCGGATAAAAACGGATTCGCAAATGTGAAGAATAATGCCAAACCAACACCGATCATGGTTACCGCATCCAACAAACCTGCAACAATGAACATTTTGACTTGCAACATAGGCACCATTTCCGGTTGACGCGCCGCGCCTTCCAAAAATTTACCGCCCAATAAACCGAAACCGATAGCGGTTCCAAGCGCACCCATACCTAAAACCAATCCGACAGCGATCGCTGTCATGCCTTGAACATCCGCAATTAAAGACGCTAAATTTTCCATGATACCTCCAAACGTATGATTAAAATTAAAGTAACAAAATAATTAGTGATCTTCGTGAGCCATACTCAGGTAGACGATCGTCAATACCATGAATATGAAAGCTTGCAGCGTAATAATCAGAATATGAAAAATCGCCCACGGAAAACTCAGCACCGGCTGTATCGCCCACGGCAACAGCGCAATCAAAATAAATATCAATTCACCGGCATATAGATTACCGAATAAACGAAGCGCCAATGAGATCGGTTTGGCTAATTCCTCCACCAGTTTCAGCAAAAGATTAAACGGCAGTAGCCAAGGACCGAACGGCTGGAACATCAACTCCTTGGCGAATCCCCAAGGGCCTTTGACCTTGATGCTATAGAAAATAATCAGGAAGAATACCGATATCGACATGGCGAAGGTCGCATTCAAATCGGTACTGGGCACGACTCTGAGATATTCGATACCCATCATTGAACCGATCATCGGTAACAAATCGACCGGGAACAAATCCATGAAATTAAACAGGAAGACCCAGCAGAAAATCGTCAACGCCAATGGCGCGATCAACTCGCTTTTACCGTGAAAGCTGTCCTTGACCTGTGAGTCGACGAACTCAATCATCATTTCGGCAAAGTTTTGCACCAATCCCGGCACATCGGAAGTGGCTTTTTCGGCTGCCATTTTAAAAAACCAAATGAACAATCCACCCAACACGGCGGAAAAAAACAGAGTATCCAAATGCAAAGTCCAGAAACCCTCACCAACACTCAATGGTGTCAAATGATGAACGATATATCCGGTTGCCCCTTCTGCTGCATGGGCTTCAGTAGCCATCTTTCCTCTCTCGAATTGAAATCGTCAGCGCATAATTAGCGCAAACCAAAATACGGACAATACTGCTATATACCCCGATAGCAGCGTTAAAATATTGATATTCGGAATTTGAAAAATCAAAAAAAACAGCACGGCTGTCAATATGAGCTTTCCCGATTCGCCGGCATAAAACGAATTCACGATTTTTTTGGCGCCTTGCCCGCTCGCCCTAAGGATGCGCAAAGCAAAGTATAGATTCGGTATAAATGCGGCTAACGCGCCTAGAAACGGCGATTTAGCACTCTGCAGCCCCGAAACCACTGCAAATCCGGAAGATATCGCGATAATGACGAACGCTTGTAAAATCAAGATTTTTCCGACCGTAGAAATCTTTTCGTCCGTCACACCGACTCCGGATACAACAACTTGTGGATTATAGCGATGAGGCTTCATTTAATCAAGGACGAAAAAGGAACAGAGCATTTCCTTCTTTGCAACGATTTATTTAAAAATCAGCCGCTCTATCAGCCTGATTTTTGCAGTTTTTCCCAAATCCTGGACAAACGAAACTAATCGGTAATTCTATTTTCCGAATAATTGAGCTGTTCGATGATGCCGTCCAATTGCTCCAAACTCGAATACGCCACCACTAGTTTGCCGGAGCCGTTTTGTTTATGATTGATCGAGACTTTCGCGCCAAGTTTCGACGTTAGCTCCTCTTGCAATCGAAGCGTATCGCGATCGACTTCCACCGGTTCGTTTTTCTGCGACTCGGTCTGCAAATCCCTGATTAGTTTTTCCACCGCCCTGACCGAAAGACTTTGTTTGGCGATTTTCTGCGCGGCCTGAACCTGCAAGTCTCGGCTCAGCGGCAATAACGCCCGGGCATGCCCCATTTCGATTTGTTTATCAATCAGAAGCTGCTTGACTTCCGGTTGTAATTCCATCAACCGTAATAAGTTGGTCACCGTCGCGCGAGATTTACCGATCGCGTCGGCGATTTGCTGATGCGTCAACTCGAATTCCTCGAGCAGCCTTTTTAAGGCTTCGGCTTCTTCGAGCGGATTCAAATCTTCGCGTTGAATATTTTCGATCAACGCGATCGCCATCGCCCCTTTATCGTCGATATCGCGAACAACAACCGGCACTTCTTGCAAACCGACAAGCTGCGCAGCACGCCAACGCCTTTCTCCGGCAACGATTTCATATCGTTCATCGCCAATTTTACGCAACACAATCGGCTGAATAATGCCCTGTGCCTTGATCGAATCGGCTAACTCCTTGATCCTTTCCGGATCGATATCCTTTCTAGGTTGAAACTTTCCGCGCTGCAACCATTCGATCGGCAGTTTTTGCAGTTCGTTTTTTTTCTCTGTAGCAGGTGACGCATCGCCCAATAACGCATCCAACCCCCGACCCAAACCTCGTTTTTGTACCGCCATAATTGTCTTATTTCTTCTCTTTTCTAATCATTTCGCCTGCTAACGCGATATAAGCCAAGGCGCCGCGCGACGACTTATCGTACTGCAACACAGGCAAACCATGACTCGGCGCTTCGGCCAAGCGGATATTGCGAGGAATTGTGGTACGAAAAACTTTTTCGCCGAAATATTCGTTCAATTGATCGGAGACATCCTTTGTCAAGCGACTTCTATTATCGAACATCGTTCTTAATATCCCTTCGAGATGCAGCCCAGGATTCACCGAGCCTTGGATGTTTCTCAATGTCGACATCAGCGCCGACAGACCTTCCAGCGCATAATATTCGCATTGCATTGGAATCAACACGCTATCGGCCGCGACCATGGCATTCAAGGTCAACATGTTCAACGACGGCGGACAATCGACTAATACATAGTCGTATTGATCCTTGATCGGCTGCAAGGCTTCCGCTAAACGCCTCTCCCGGCGATCGACCTGCAGCATCTTGACTTCAGCCGCCGTTAAATCGGAATTGGCAGGAATAATCGAAAAACCGCAAGACTCCTGTTTAACAACGGTCTCGGCTGCCGGCACATCTTCTAATAATAAATCGTAGCTGGAATATTGCACCGCGTCTTTATCGACGCCGCAACCCATCGCGGCATTACCTTGAGGATCGAGATCCACCAACAACACTTTTCGTTTTGCGCCCGCCAAAGCTGCGGACAGATTCACACTGGTCGTCGTTTTACCGACCCCGCCTTTTTGATTGGTAACTGCTATCACCTTTCCCACTCGTTCACTCCCGCTGCGTAGGCTTGTTAATTTGAATCAGGCATCGCTGCGCTTCTATTCCCGGAATCCGTATCGGTATCACTGTCGTGTCACCTCCGAGTTGCTGCAACTCCTGCTCGGGATACTGGCCTTTCATCGCCAACAACACGCCGCCGGGCGCGATCAAATGCCCGGTCATTTTCAGCATGTCGGACAAATTAGTAAAAGCTCGCGTAATGACCGTATCGAACAAATGCTCAGCCTTAAAGTCTTCAACTCGGCTATGACAAACCTGAACATTAGTCAATTTCAACTCTAAAACGGCCTGCTGCACGAAACGGGTTTTTTTGCTATTACTATCCAATAACGTGAACGTTTTGTCCGGACGGCAAACGGCCAACGGAATGCCCGGCAACCCGGCGCCGGTCCCGATATCAATGACCTTTTTGCCGGCAACATAAGGTAGGATCGCAAGACTATCGAGCAGATGCAGACTTACCATCGCTTCTTGGTCACGGATCGAGGTTAGATTGAATGCTTTATTCCATTTATCGATCAGTCCGATGAACCTCAACAAGCGGTCGATTTGTTCGTCGCTGAGCGTTAAGTTTAATTCATCGAGACCGGCCTGGAGTCGTTTCCGGCAGGTATCCATCAAGCACTTTTCTTTTTTAAATGGACCAGCAGCAAGGATATCGCCGCCGGCGTAACGCCGGGAATTCGCGAAGCCTGTCCCAGCGTTTCGGGTTGTTGTTTTCTGAGTTTTTCACAAACTTCGTTCGAAAGCCCCGAGACGTTGCGGTAATCGATGGCTTCCGGCAAACGCAAATGATCATAACGTTTGGTCTTGTCGATTTCAGTCTGCTGCCTGTCGATGTAACCCGAATATTTGGCCTGTATCGCGACTTGCTCGGACACCTGTTCCGGAATCTCATTTCGCTCGACAAAGCTCAACAATCGCTCGATATCCACTTCGGGACGCCGCAGCAAATCCATCAAGTTGACTTCGCGCTGCAACGGCTTGCCCCAAAACGCTTCGGCTTGTTTGGCGTCTTCCGTTTCGGCCCGAAGCCATTTTTTCGACAGCTCTATTTGCAAAGCACCGATTTGTTCGCGCTTATGCTCGAACGTGCACCACCGTTCGTCGCCGACCAAGCCTAACTCGCGGCCGGTTTCGGTCAAGCGTAAGTCGGCATTATCTTCGCGCAACAACAGCCGGTATTCAGCACGACTCGTGAACATCCGGTAAGGCTCTTGCGTGCCGCGCGTAATCAAATCATCGATCATCACGCCGATGTATGCCTCGTCGCGAGCCGGACACCAACTTTCCTGGTCGCGAGTCAAGCGCGCGGCATTGAGTCCTGCGACCAAACCTTGCGCGGCGGCTTCTTCATAACCGGTCGTGCCGTTGATTTGTCCGGCGAAAAACAGACCCGGCATATGCTTGGTTTCCAACGACGACTTCAGATCTCGCGGATCGAAAAAATCATATTCGATCGCATAGCCCGGACGAATGATTTCGGCGTTTTCGAAACCGAGCATCGATCTTACGAACTCGTATTGCACATCGAACGGCAAACTGGTTGAAATACCGTTCGGATAAATCTCATTGGTGTTCAGGCCTTCCGGCTCGATGAAAATCTGATGCGAATCGCGATCGGCGAAACGCACAATTTTATCTTCGATAGAAGGACAATAGCGCGGCCCGATGCCTTCGATCACACCAGTGTACATCGGCGAACGATCCAAGCCCGACCGAATAATGTCATGCGTTCGGCTATTGGTTCGCGTGATAAAGCAAGGGATTTGCCGCGGGTGCTGCTCGCGTTTGCCCAAAAACGAAAAAACCGGAACCGGATCATCGCCGAATTGTTTTTCCAATCGACTGTAATCGATCGTGCGACCGTCGATGCGCGGAGGTGTGCCGGTTTTCAACCGATCCACTCGGAACGGCAACTCCCGCAAACGCTCGGCCAACTCGATAGAGGCCGGGTCGCCGGCACGTCCGCCGGTATAATTTTCCAATCCGATATGAATACGCCCGGCTAAAAATGTACCTGCGGTCAAGACTACGGCACGCGCGTGAAATTCGAGTCCCATTTGGGTTTTAACCCCGGCAACCCGACCGCGCTCTACGATCAAATCGGCAACCGTTTGCTGAAACAAGGCCAGATTCGACTGATTTTCCAATGCGCTACGCACGTATTGTTTATAAAGGCTGCGGTCGGCTTGGGCGCGAGTCGCTCTGACCGCAGGACCTTTACTGGCGTTTAGAATACGAAACTGAATGCCGGCATGATCTATCGCCTCGGCCATAACCCCGCCGAGCGCATCGATTTCCTTGACCAGATGCCCTTTGCCGATACCGCCGATCGCCGGATTGCAGCTCATTTGCCCCAAGGTATCGATATTTTGGGTGAGTAATAAGGTTTGCGCACCGCTTCGCGCGGCCGCCAATGCGGCCTCGGTTCCGGCATGACCTCCGCCGATCACGATAACATCAAAATTTTTTTTGAATTTCACAGGCTTTTAATGCTCAAATAAAGCGCTATTTTAAATAGTAAAGAGGCGTTGTCCAAAATTAATTCAGGAGTTTATTTATGAAAAAGACTAAAAAGCCGGCACCTAACGCGCAAAATAACTTGGTTGCCAAGCACGCACATCAGTTTAACAAAGCCCAAATATTCCGCGACAAAACCCAATACCGCCGCAAAGCCAAACACCAAGGCAGGGAGCCTTTACCGATAATGTCCATGGACGCTATCGGTAAAGGCTCCTCCATTGAAACGAGTTATAGTTTTTCCGATTTTGCCGCGCATTGAATGCACAAATTGGCAAAAGGCAAAATCTTCAACCGCTCCTTGTTAATCTTCGCCCCGCAGTTTTCGCAAAAACCGTACTCGCCGTCGTCTATCCGATCAATGGCGTGCCTGACTTTGACCATCTCCGCCCGGGTCGTATTGCCTAAATAATCCAATACTTCGTCATTCTCGGTTTGTACGGCCTGTTCGCCGAAATCTTGAGATAACGGTTCATCGGTATGTTTGACGTCCTCGGTAATTTTACTCAGTCGCTCGTCAAGTTCCTCGAGCATTTCGATCAAATTTTCACGGACTTCATCGTATTCACTCACAGCTCTATCCTGACAATAATTTTAAACTATAGTTGTAGATAGAATAGTACCATTAACTTCGGTATTAGTACTCATGAGACTTTATGTTAATCGGCCACGAAGAACAGATTATCGTCTCGTTTGCCGTTACTAAAGACTATGTCTACGTTAATGGTTGTCGTCATTCGGTCAAGGATTGTGGCGCGGGGCGGGTTATTTAACCCGCCCCAAACATTTTTGTTTGCATTGGGCATGGTCGAAACATTCAGGACGGGGTTGCAAACCCCGCCCTGCATAGGATGTGGCGCTAAGCATTGCCATATCTGGCGGAAATAGCCGAAGCCAAGACTCCAAAGCTGTATTTTCGGCGTCTTGCCTAATGAGTAACCGCCCCCTAAAACCAAGCGCTTGCTTTTTCCTCATCGTAGGTATGTGTTACTGAGACAAACTTCATGCTACATGATGACACCATCAAAAAAACAATTAATAATCCACTTCGCACATCAATCATCTCCTCATGCAAAACCCAATCACGCCTTTGCTGGAATCCGCCAATCGAATCATTCTCGGAAAACAACATCAAATCCGTTTAGCCTTATGTTGCCTTTTGGCCCGAGGCCATCTATTGATCGAAGACATTCCCGGCGTCGGGAAAACCACACTGGCGCATACGCTGGCTAAATTGTTGGGATTGAATTATCAACGCATTCAATTTACCAGCGATATTCTGCCGGCCGATATTATCGGCGCATCGATATTCGACCCGGAAGAACGTAGCTTCAAGTTTCATCCGGGACCGATCTTCAATCAAATGATTCTGGCCGATGAAATCAACCGATCGACGCCCAAAGCGCAAAGCGCCTTACTGGAAGCGATGGAGGAACAACAAGTCACGGTAGAAGGTAAAACCTATCGCTTGCCCTTGCCATTTTTCGTGATCGCGACGCAAAACCCCGCCCATCAGATCGGCACATTCCCCTTACCCGAATCGCAACTGGACCGTTTTTTGATGCGTATCGAGCTGGGTTATCCGGACCGCAACGCGGAACGGGAATTATTGAGCGGACAGTCGCGTTTTCATTTGATTGAAAACCTTCAAATCGAATTACCGCCCGAACAGCTCAAAAACATCCAACAACTCGTCAACACCGTGCATGTTTCAAGCGCATTGCTGGATTACTTGCAAAACATCATCACCTTTACCCGCGAATTCCCTGATTACCCTTGCGGTCTATCGCCGCGTGCCGGTTTATCCCTGCTCAACGCGGCCAAGGCCTGGGCGTTCATGGACAGTCGTGATGCAGTATTGCCTGAAGATGTACAAGCGGTGCTCCCGGCTGTCGCAGGCCACCGTCTGCGCTCCGCCAGCCAGGATTCCGGCGCGGTCGTCGCACCGATACTCGAACGAGTGAACGTGCTTTGAATACCCTGTCAATCAAGGACCGTTTCCGGTTAAGCCGTTTTTTTGCCGGCGAAAAACCGTCTGACGAAGCCATTCCACTGAATCAGCGCCGAATATTTATTTTACCGTCCAAGCGAGGCCTGAGCTTTGTTGTATTAATCCTACTGTTGCTGCTGATCGCGTTCGTCTATAACAACAACCTCGCCTATTTTCTAACTTTCTTGCTGGCCAGCGTATTTTTTATCGGCATCCTACACAGCTACAAAGCCTTAGCCGGTCTGACGGTTCAAAAAGGGCAATGCAAGCCGGTATTCGCCGGCGAACGCGCTGTATTCGAAATTCATATCGACAATCCGATCCCTGTTCCACGCCTCAGTCTCGAAATCGATTTGCATGACACAACCCAATTAACTCTTGCTCCCTACGAGAAGAAAGCTGTTAGATTGTATGCTCCGACAGGACGCCGAGGCCATCAACCCTGTGGTACGATCACCCTATCGAGCGGCTATCCGCTCGGCTTGTTCCGCGCCTGGTCGCCGATGCGTTTTAATCTATCGGTACTGGTTTACCCGAAACCCTGGCCGCAGGAAATTCCCTTTCCCGAAACCGGCGGCGGCTCATCGGATCAAGGTAAAACCGAAAAAGGAACCGATGACTTTTACGGCATCCAAGAATATCAACGCGGCGATTCGATTAAACGCATTCATTGGAAAGCCTATGCGAAAGGTCAGGGTCTTTTCAGCAAGCAATACAGCGGCGAGCAAGGCGATGAGCTGTGGCTCAGTTACGAAACCTGCGCAGGTTATGGCAACGAGGAACGCCTGAGCCGGCTGTGCCGCTGGGTTCTCGATGCGGAAAAAGCCGGGCTTCGTTACGGCCTTAAACTACCCGGCCAAAAAATCGGCCTCGGCATCGGCCCCTCGCACCGGGCGCGTTGTCTTGAAGCGCTCGCCTTGTTTTAGATTATGCTGGCCAATATCGAAAAAAACATTTTACTCTTTCTGCTGATTTCGGTCGGATTGATTACGCTACCGCATATCTATCACATCCCGGCATCGATTTTTGGATTCTTCGCATTACTGTTGACCTGGCGCTTCATCGGCATTTGGAAACCGAGTTGTTTGCCCGGCAAATTTTTGCTGTTTTTGTTGACCGTAGGCGGCCTCGTCCTGCTTTATTCGCAGCATCAAGGACTATTCGGACGCGATGCCGGAACCCGGCTGTTCATGACCGCACTAGCATTGAAGCTACTCGAAATCAGGCAAGAACGCGATTTGTATTTGATTGTCTTTCTGGCTTTCATCGTCGCCACTTCGCAATTTTTGTATGAGCAGAGCATCGCCATGGCGGGCTATATCTTGTTCGTTTGCTGTGTGCTGCTGGGCACACTGGTCGCAATCAACAGTCGCCGGCAAAATACCTTAAACGCACTGAAAACAGCGGCCGTCATCCTGGCGCAAGCCCTGCCTCTGGCGATCGTGCTGTTCATTTTTTTTCCGAGAGTCGAAGCGCCTCGCTGGATGCTGTTCGAAGACAAAAGCCGAGCCAAAACAGGGCTTAGCGACAGCATGGAACCCGGTTCGATCAGCGACCTCGGCTTTTCGGACGAACTGGTGTTCCGCGTCCGTTTTCAAGGTCAGATACCGCCGAATAGACTGCGCTATTGGCGCGGCCCGGTGTTTTCCGTCACCGACGGCAAACGCTGGACCGCAGCGAAACGCTATACCTATACGACCGCCGCCGAACCGGACTTCAGAGAACCGGCTTATCGCTATACGTTATTACTCGAACCTCAAAATAACAACTGGGTCTTCGCGCTGGAAATGGCCGGCGATTATCCGCCCCAACTGCGCATGAACTCGGAATATTTGCTGACCCGAAGCGGCAACCCCGACAAGCGCGCCGAATACCCTATCACGTCTTATCCCAGCTACCGCACCGGAGCGCTCGAAGCTCATAAGTTACGCATCAATACACAGTTACCGGGACCTGCTTCCCAAAAAACAACCTCGCTAGTCAATCAACTCGGCGGCTTCGATACGCGGCACGAACAATTCATCGATCATGTCCTGCAACATTTCAATCGGGAGAATTTCAGTTACACACTGACACCGCCCTTAATGGAAGACAACCCGATCGAAAGCTTTTTATTCGAAACCCGAAGCGGTTTTTGTAGTCATTATGCGGCCGCCTTCACTTATTTGATGCGTGCTGCGAACATTCCGGCACGCGTCGTCACGGGCTATCACGGCGGGGTCTTGAACCCGGTCGGCAATTTTTTGGAAATAAGACAAGCCGACGCCCATGCGTGGACCGAAGTCTGGCTGGAAAACCGAGGTTGGGTGCGCGTCGACCCGACGGCCGCAGTGGCCCCGGAAAGGATCGAACAAAACGTCAATATCGAACAACAAATTGCTAGCCGCAATATCAGCTTTTTCTCCGCCGACAGTGAATTGGCACGACAACTCGACTGGCTTAAGCAAGCCCGACAATTATGGAGCAGCCTCGACTACAACTGGCAGCGCTGGGTCATCAATTATCATTCCGCCAATCAGACCCAATTTTTGGCCTCGCTCGGCATCGAGTCGTTAAAACAAATGCTATTTTGGCTGATCGGACTTGGCGCCTTATTCACCGCGGTACTCAGTTGGTTATTGTTTTCACGAAAAGTGAAAACTGCCGATAAAATATTGCACCACTATCGCCGGTTCTGTGCCCGGCTCGCCAAGGCCGGGTTAAAAAGAAACGCAGGCGAAGGACCGGTCGATTTTGCTGCTCGAAGCAAGAAAGCTTATGCGGATCATGCAGCGGAGATAGACGAAATCACCGACTTATTCATCAAATTACGCTATCAAAAAGAATCGTCGCAAGAAGACTTGAGCCGGATGGCGGAAAAAGTTAAACGGCTTAAGATCGGCCGATGATAGCCGAAACGTTCGAGTCACGAAAAACGCAAAACAAACGACAAAGATCTATCCAACACATGAACAAGACAATTTCCACACGGCCTTGAAATGATTAAAATGCATCGCCGGTATTGCAATAAGTCACAAAGATGATATTAATGCATTTTTATTAAATAGTTAGTTAAGCGGGAAGAACACACGATGGACACGCTAGACATGTTGATATTTTATTCCTTTAATTTAGGAATTTTTACGCTCGTTTTTTTGATCGCCGGGCTAATCAAGCCGAAATGGCCATTGTTTTTTATGAAAGAGCCGAGCCGATTTATGGTTGTTGTCATTTCGACCGTCATGATCATGGTCGTTCTGACCATGTACGGAGAAGGCAATCGCAAGATTCGTGCGGAACAAGAAAGGCTTGAACGATTCAAGATGGTAGGAACGAGCCAAGAGCCCGAAACGCCGAGCCCATCGGACGCCGAACCCAAAAAGACTAAGCCGAAAAAACAGGTTGCCCCAGAGGATGAAATTCCTAAGTTTGATTCAGTGCAAGATGCCGTCAAGGCCTTTGAAAAACGACAATGATCGCATAGGTATCACTGTCATTAACTTAGAAAAGGGCTATGTATGCGGTAATAGTTGAAAACAGCCATCACTACCGGAAGCGCTTATAAATTCAAAGTGAATTAGGTACGCTGCGCGTACCTAATGTCGGCGCAGAGCAAGACAAAAGGTCACGTTTAGCTGCGGGTAAGCCTCCTGCGATACGCACAGCGTACCCTACAGCCTTCAAGTTTCGAGACTGGCGTAGTATTCACTTCAACTATTAATGCGAAGATAGCCTAGAAAAAAGCAGATCATCTCTATAAATGACTCAACAAGCTCCGGTGATTTATGAAACTGCCCGACTACCGTATCGAACCCGCCGATTATAAAGTCGATTTCGCGGATCTCCGTGCCGTGCGCGACTCGGTTTTCATCATCGAACAGCACATACCCGCCGACCTCGAACAAGACGATAAAGATCCGCATAGCCATCATGTCATCGCCCGCGACAATCACCATCATCCGGTCGGCACAGGCAGACTGACGCCGGAAGGACAAATCGGTCGGATCGCCGTGTTGCATCAGTGGCGCAATCAAGGCGTCGGCCAATCGCTATTGAGAGCGCTCATCGAAAGAGCGCAAAAGCAGGGCCTCGCCAAAATAATCCTCGATGCACCGCCAACCGCAACCGGTTTCTTTCAAAAATTCGGATTTATCAGCGAAGGAGAAGTATTTAGCGTGGCCGGTAATGAGCTTCGGCGCATGAATATGCAACTGGCGCCGCTTGCCGAGAAAACGCGGCCGTCCGCCAAACCGCGCGTGGCATCGATACCGGCAGAAAAACTCGACAACCTGGAAACCCACCTCGATTCGGCCATTCGACTCATCGTCGAAGCACGACGCCAAATCTGCATTTATACCCGCGACCTGGAGCATGGTTTATACGGACACAACGACATCGTCGAAGCGTTTAGGCAATACGCGATCAACAGCCGTGACGGTTGCGTACATATCATCGTGCAAGACACGTTTGCCGCGCGCGGCAAACCCCATGCGTTAATCGACTTGGCGCAAAAACTGCCTTCTTCGTTTCAATTGCGAACACCGGTCGAACGGGAAGACCAGCAATACTCTTCGGCATTTCTAATCAACGACCGAGACGGTTATTTATTTCGTCTAAGTGCGGAACGCTACCAAGGCGAATGGAGCCCCAATCATCCCGCCCGAAAAAGACAACTCTACGAAGAGTTCGACCGCATCTGGCAACGCTGCCGGCCCTGCACCGAATTTCGGGCGCTCGGAATATGAAGATAACGCCGTAGCTAAGGTTTCGGTTTTTTTAGCTGTATCTTGCACTGTGCGCATCTCCCGACAGAAGTCGGGGTTTGGTTTGCATACAACCCGAAACCTGGCATTGATTTTTTAGAAAGACTTGACTGGCGCGGTGTGGTCACTTACATACAAAAACGGGAAGCAAGTTTAATTCTAAAATAAACCTGCCCCTTTTTTCGTGTTTTTTCGACCCTTTTTTCAGACCCTTTTTTCAATCTTACTTGACTCCATTGCGAAGCTTCACCTGTATAATCGCAATTTTCACCTTAAGTTGTTCGGAATCTTATGAAATACCCATTATTACTGGCCTCGCTGCCTGCCGCTTTGTTCGCCCTCAACGCCGCCGCCGAAGAAGTCGGCTGCGTCACCACCGCCTGGAAACTGATCGGCGCCAACCACAAGGTCTGCGTGCAGGCGTTCGACGACCCCAAGGTCCAGGGCGTAAGCTGTCATATCAGTCAAGCGAAGACCGGCGGCGTGGCCGGCGCTTTCGGCTTGGCCGAAGATCCGTCCCAGTTTTCGATCGCGTGCAGGCAAGTCGGACCGATTACGATTAAAGGCAAGCTGCCGGACCAGGAAACCGCGTTCAGTGAAAACACCTCAGTTTTGTTCAAGGAAACGCGCGTCACGCGGCTATTCGACGCCAAACGTAATACGTTGGTATATGTGGCCATCAGCCGCAAATTGATCGACGGAGCCCCGGCAAACAGCTTGTCCACCGTGCCGATCATGCCTTGGCGGGAGTAATTCCGGCACTCGGTAAAACCGGGCTGACCACGCGCAGCCGGACCCTCGAAGAATGCTCAAACTGAGCGACAGGCCAAAACTAGGAGGTTTCCGGCAACGAAATCAGCGGCGAGTTTACGAATCTGCTGCATTTCCTTGTTCCATGATTTTCATGCGATGAGCGACTTCCTTCTCTAGCTCCATCATATAAATTTGCATTTCATTATTTTTCATTGATGAAATCTCTAGATTATTTCTAACCTGAGCATATTCTTCGGATAGTGCAACATAATGATTCATTAATAGTTCAAATTCTGGATTATCTAGACCTTCCCTAAATAAATGCTGTTTACGGTTCTACATCTCACAACGCATTTACATCATTTGATTGAAATTATAACATCCGCAATTCGTCAGGCTCGGCGAAAAAACCTACATCCCTGTATGCCGTTTAACTGAGATCTTCCGAATTGCTCAATCTTTCCTTCTCGAACATAGCGGGTATTGAATTAACCTGGCTTCAGGCGAAGACATTCATGTCATCACCACCCGAAGTCTTGTCGCTCTACTGATCGTCCGTCGATTCCCAAGCTTTGTTAGCCCTGCGCGTCCCGCTGTCCCGTTAGCACACGTCCTTGTGTTTTCATGCGTTTCTTAGCGAATGTCGATCGAACCAGTTGTCGCCACCGAATCCCTGCCGATTGCTTGCGTGTTGGTCAATGTGTTTTTCGATGCATTGATGATCGTGGATTTTTCGATCCTCGAACCGACAACGCTGATCGATCCGGTATGTGCGGCACTGTTACGGCCGATCGCTTGAGTGTTGGTCAAGGTGTTTTTGGAAGCATTGATCAATGTGGACTTTTCGATTCTGGAGCCTTCGGCCATCGCCGCACCGCTTACGATTGTCATCAAAACGACTGCTGCTAAAGATACTGTTTTCATGGTGGTTTCCCCTTGTTTTTTGGTGTGGTTCGTTCAAGCGTTTCGTTGAACTTGGGTACAGTATCCCGATTTCCGGAGAAAAAAACGGTGATCGAGTCACGCCGATTTTGTGATTTATTTACCTGCCAAAAAAGGGTCAACTTAAATTAAAAATTTAACCCCTCTTTGCCTTTTTGGAAATGAATGAGGTGCTGAATAATGAGAGCGTTTAAAGGTTAAATTCCAACCTCTACAGAGGCTATTCCTTGTAGATACTGTCGATTAAGTCCTTAAACCAACGGGGACGAAAAACCATGATATACAGCATCAGCAATTCTAATATCGGCAACGGTATTATGTGTAAAACAATCAATACCAATAAAAAGACAATACAGATTATCAGTCTCGTAAAAGCAGTTGATTTATTCATCACTGAGCTCCCGGTTATTTTTATTATTCCAAAAGTGTAGCCTATAAAAGCCAATGCTCCCTTCTTGCAAGTTGAATCCGCGCGGAACGCCGAACTTATAATTCCGCCCGGCGCAACAATTGGGCATTCAGCGCCACGATCACCGTACTGGCCGACATCAGCACCGCGCCGACCGCTGGCACGAGCAGGACTCCGGCCCATGCCAGCACGCCCGCCGCGAGCGGAATCGCGACGATGTTATAGCCCGCGGCCCACCATAAATTCTGCACCATCTTACGATAGGTAGCCTTGCTCAGATTGACGATCCTCGACACGTCGCGCGGGTCCGAGCGCACCAAGACCACATCGCCGGCCTCGACCGCGACATCGGTGCCGGCGCCGATAGCAATACCGACATCGGCTGTCAACAAAGCCGGTGCATCGTTGACGCCGTCGCCGACCATCGCGACGCGCTTGCCTTGAGCCTGCAGCTCTTCGATGCGCTTTACCTTGTCTTCGGGTAGCACTTGAGCAAACACCGTGTCGATGTTCAATTCCTTAGCCACGGCATCGGCAACTGCTTGCGAATCGCCGGTCAGCATCGCGACTTCGATGCCGGCATCATGCAACAGGCGCACCGCCTCACCGGAAACGGGACGAATCGCATCGGCGATCGCAAAGACCGCCAAGACCCGGTCACCTTCTAAGAGATAAATCGCCGCCCGGCCGGATTCGCCGAAGCGATCGGCGGCGTCCGCCAGGGCTTGCGGTATCTCGCTGTTGAGGGTGTTTAGCAAGGCCGGCCCGCCCACCTGGAGCTTGCGCCCTTCGACGACGGCCTCCACACCTCGGCCGGGGATTGCCTGAAACTCCTGCGCCGAGGGCCATTCAATTTCGGCTTCTTCGGCGCTCTTGAGCAAGGCTCTCGCAATCGGATGTTCCGAATCGCGTTCGACCGCCGCCGCGAGTCGTAAGGCTTCGTCGGGCTCGACGCCTTCGGCAGTCATCGTTTCGACTACGCGGTGCTCGCCCAAGGTCAGCGTGCCGGTCTTGTCGAACACGACGATATCCAGATGACGCGCCTCCTCCAAGCCCCGGCGATCGCGTACCAACAATCCGCCGCGCGCACCCAATGTCGTCGAAATCGCAATCACGAGCGGCACGGCAAGCCCCAAGGCATGAGGACAGGCAATGACCAGAACCGTCACGACCCGCGTCACGGTGAAATCCATCGTCGCGCCGGCCAGAGACCAGGCAATAAAAGTCAAGGCTCCTGAAACGATCGCGACCAGCGTCAGATAAAACGCCGCGCGGTCCGCCAAGGCCTGGGCCCGGGAGCGTGAAGTTTGAGCCTGATCGACCAACCGCATGATACCGGCCAAAGCGGTCTTATCTCCGGTGCCGGTGACTTCGATGCGCAAGGAGCCTTCGCCGTTTACCGTGCCGGCAATCACTTCATCGCCCTCGCCCTTCGTCACCGGCTCGGATTCGCCAGTAATCAATGCCTCATTGACCGAACTCTTACCGCTCTTGACGACGCCGTCGGCCGGAATCGCCGCGCCGGGGCGGATCAACAACAAATCGCCGTCCTGCAAGCGGTCGACCGTGACCTCTTCGGTTTTATCTCCATCGACCAGCCTTAGCGCCGTATCCGGCAGCAACTTCGCCAATTCTTTCAGAGCCCCCTGAGCCTGAAAGATCGAACGCATCTCTATCCAATGCCCCAGCAGCATGATCGCCACCAGACTTGCCAATTCCCACCACAGCGCATGCCCTTTGAAACCGAACGTGACGGCCAGGCTGTACAAAAAAGCGACGCTGATTGCCAGCGAGATCAAGGTCATCATGCCCGGCAAGCGGCTTTGCAATTCGCGCCAGCCGCCTTGCAAAAATACCCAACCGCCGTAAAAATAAACCAGCGTGCCGAAAACGGCCGAGACATACCCCGAACCCGGAAAAGCCGGCGCCGTATACGACAACCAGCGTTGCAATCCCTCGCTCCAAATCAGCGTCGGGACGGCCAGCGCCAACGTCAGCCAAAATTTGTCCCGAAACATCTCCACGCTATGGCCTGCGTGCTTGTCGTGTCCGGCATGGTGTTCGTGGGCCGCATGCGAATGATCGCCGGGGCCATCGGACTTCAAAGCCCCGGTATGAGACGCCGGATGTTTATGATGCTCGTGAGGATGTTTCATAATTGCGGCCCCGCTCTGTTCATATCCGATAAAAAGGATTTCCTTATTACCTTAGAACCTTCAGCCAAATTGATTTGACTCAGAGTTCCCACCTCTTCCCGTTAGGCCGCGCCGAGCACTGGCGATTTTGCCGAGAATAGCCCGCCAGGGGAGCGGCAGGGATGCCGCTCGTTTTCGGAGGGCTAAGGACAGCCCTTCCGAAAACCCTCGGTAAAATCGTCAGCGCGCAGGATGCAGCGGCCTCCGGGTGTCTTTTCTTTTGGATACTTTTCTTTGGACAAGCAAAGAAAAGTATCGCGGCGGTCGGTCCGCGAACCGACTCCACACAAGCGTCGCGATAGCGACACAAAACCCTCTTTGGACTTCAAATAATCTGAAACTTATACGTAATCAGGAAGGATTTTGCTTTTCGTTAACCAGCCCTCAGCTTCTTCAGAACCGTGCGCAAGATGCCGCCGTCCCGATAATATTGAATTTCGATCGGCGTATCGATGCGGCTGACGGCCTTGAAGGCCGTAACGCTCCCGTCCGGAGCGCTGGCGGTCACGTCGACGATTTGTTGGGGAACCGTGTCGTCGGCAATCTCCACCGTAAAAGTTTTGTCGCCCTTCAGGCCGAGATTTTGCGCCGATTCGCCGGACATAAACTGCAACGGCAAAATCCCCATGCCGATCAAATTGCTGCGATGGATTCTTTCATAACTTTCCGCAATGACCGCCTTGACACCCTGCATGAACGGCCCTTTCGCCGCCCAATCGCGGGACGATCCGGAACCGTATTCCTTGCCCGCCAGAATACAGAGCGGTATTCCGGACTCTTTGTACTTCATCGCGGCATCGAAAAAGGTTATTCGTTCGCCGCTGGGATGATGAATCGTCACATTGCCTTCGGACCCCGAGACCAGCAGATTATGGATACGCACATTGGCAAATGTACCTCTGCACATCACCTGATCGTTGCCCCGGCGCGAACCGTAACTGTTCCAGTCTTTACGTTCGACGCCCTTTTCGAGCAGATACAATGCCGCCGGCGAATCGGGCGCGATTTGACCGGCCGGAGAAATGTGGTCGGTCGTGACCGAATCGCCAAACAGCGCCAATACCCGCATGTCGGCGAGACGGCCGATGGTTTCCCGGCCACCGCCCAGCCCTTCGAAGAATGGCGGTTTTCTGATATAAGTCGACCGTTCGTTCCATTGATAGCGCTCGGAACCCGCGACCTCGATCGCCTGCCAAGCCTGAGTGCCGGTGAAAACGTCGGCGTAACGCTCCCGGAACATTTCCGGCGTGACAAATTTTCGGACGACTTCATCGATTTCCTCGGTCGTCGGCCAAATATCTTTCAGGAACACCGGTTTGCCGTCGTTACCTTGACCGATGGAGTCATTTGTCATATCGACAGCGGTCGATCCCGCCAGCGCATAGGCAACCACCAGCGGCGGCGAGGCGAGATAATTGGTTTTGGTGAGCGGATGTACGCGGCCTTCGAAATTCCGGTTGCCGGACAACACCGCCGAAACAACCAAGTCATTGTCTAAGATGGCCTCTTCCACCGCTTCATCGAGCGGGCCGGAATTGCCGATGCAGGTCGTGCAGCCGTAGCCGACCAGATAAAACCCCAATGCTTCCAGATAAGGCAGCAGCCCGGATTGTTTCAAATATTCGGTGACGACCAGCGAGCCGGGCGCCAGCGAAGTCTTGACATAATTTTTGACTTTCAGCCCTTTCTCGACGGCTTTCTTGGCGACCAGACCGGCGCCGAGCATTACGGAGGGATTACTGGTGTTCGTGCAGGATGTGATCGCGGCGATCACGACGGCGCCGTGCGTGATCGTTTCGCAGGCACCTTGGCTCGAAACCACGCCGCAGCGATCGAGATCGCTTTCGGCAAGGCCCATGCCGCGAATGCCGACCGGGGCAGTCAGCGTCTGCCGATAAGTCGGCCCGACTTGACTCAGCGGAATTCGGTCCTGAGGACGCTTGGGGCCGGCCAGTGCCGGTTCGATTTCGCCGAGATCGACTTCCAGCGTGCGGGTAAATTCGGGCTCCGGCGCATCGTCGGTGCGAAACAGCCCTTGTAGCTTGGCATAGCGTTCGGTGAGCTCGATTTGTTCGGAGCTGCGCCCGGTGAGGCGCATATAACTCAAAGCCGCCTCATCGACCGGAAAAAAACTCACGGTCGAACCTTGCTCCGGGGCCATGTTGCTGATGGTCGCACGGTCCGGAATACTGAGTTGGGACAAACCGGAGCCGTAAAACTCGACGAATTGACCGACGACGCCGAACTCCCTGCACAACTCGGTGATGCGCAGCACCAGATCGGTCGCGGTCACGCCAGGCGGCAGTTTACCGGTCAACTTAATGCCGACCACATCCGGTTCGAGCATGTAAATGGGCTGATCCAGAATGACCGCCTCGGCCTCGATGCCGCCGACGCCCCAGGCCAGCACGCCCAGACCGTTGACCATCGGCGTATGCGAATCGGTGCCGACGCAACTGTCGGGATAACACAGATTGTTGGTTTTGTTGTGAAAGACGACCTGAGCCAGATATTCGAGATTGACTTGATGAACGATGCCGGTCGACGGCGGCACCACGCGCAGATTCTGAAAAGCCGATTGCCCCCATTTCAGGAATTCATAGCGTTCTTGATTGCGTTGAAACTCGACCGCTTCGTTCATCGGCAAGGCATTGGCTTTGCCGAAATAATCGACCTGCACCGAATGGTCGATCACCAGATCGCAAGGGATGAACGGATTGATTTTTTTCGGATCGCCGCCCAATTCGCTCATCGCATCGCGCATCGCGGCTAAATCGACCAGCGCCGGCACACCGGTAAAGTCCTGCAGGATGACCCTAGCCGGTTTGTAAGGAATTTCCCGCCTGGAACCTTGCGCCTGCCAACCGGCGAGGCCGAGCACATGGTCTTCGGTGATCGAATAACCGTCGCAGTTTCGCAACAGGCTTTCGAGCAGAATTTTTATCGTATGCGGCAAGCGGGCAAGGTCGGCGGCGCCGACGGACTCTAAACTCGCAAGACAGTAATAGGACAACGGACTTGCTCGGTCAGGATTCAATAACTGCCGTGCGCCGAAAAGATCATTTGAATTCATGGCGGATACGCTCCTTCCGAAGTCGGGAGTTTAGTTTTGGTATACCATACTTCTACCGGATATGTCATCGCTTTATCGTAATATCAGCGATTCTCAATTTAAAACCATAGCCATTTTAGAACGTTTATTGATTGGCAAAGCACGTACTGCATTTACCGAAGTAGGAGACTTGTTTGCCAAACAGGCCGGGTGAATTTTTTCACAATATTGTATGACAGCTCAGCCGTCCCCATAATTACTCGGTATCAACGCCGGGCGGAGTATGTTGCCATACGTATCAAGCTAAAAATGACCTACCCGCATTAGGACAGGCGAGAAAGTGGCTGACGCGGTTTCCATAACCCGCTTCAGCGTGTATAGTTTGCCGCCCACATCCCTTCTCAATGGATAAGCAGGCATGGAAGCTTTCCCGATTGAAACGCTTAGGCACTCCCTTTTTTTACGCAAAAATTAACTAAATTTATAAAAGGTTTTTCAGTCAATCAAAAGGCAGAAAATCAATCGCACTGATGTTTAAACGTAGTCTTGGGTGAAGATAACAATCGGGTCCGTAAAGGCAATGAGGTGGCTTAAAACCGCTATTTGCCATATTTGCGTCACTCCGTTCCGGCGATCTACAGAATAAACAAGAAAAGTCACGAAGCCTTCATGCATGATGTTTAGCGCTAAGGATCTGTGTGGCAATATTTTATCGCGTTAGCAATGGACGATATTCGGATAGAAAACTAATTGCCGTCTCGACCTGAAAGGCATATGCTCTTAGCTGACATGGCATAGAACTTTCTACTCGGCAAACAAACGTTTGAAGTGCATTGCATGTCTTGAAACCAAGGCTTTGACGGTTTTATTGCCTAAACGGACGGCTTGTTTAAGTCAATGGCAACTTACGCGGATGAACAAAAGGTAAGGAGTAAAACGGCGATCAGAAATAAAAAGAGGTGTGGACATGCAAGAATCAATAGAAATCCAAAGAAATTCTTTATACCGTCGAATCGGTGGAAAGTCCGTTATCGATAACATTGTCAATACTTTTCTAAGCAAGATGTTGGCCGATTATCGTGTAAAACGTTTTTTTAATGATCACAATGAGGTTGAACAAAGAGAAGCATTACAGACCTATCTGGCGGCGGCATTGGGGGGGACCGCCAATAACACGGAAGATGAACTGTTAGAATTGCTTGATAATTGTTTTATAGCTTGTTTTGCAAGGGACAAGCGAAAAAGCTTTGTGTCCGAAGCGGATTTCGGTTTTTTCGGCATGATAATAAGCCAAGACAAACCTAGTACTAAGGTTTTATGTCCGGCCCATTCGCATCTTTTGAGATTCATGCCTGATGACTCCCATTATGATATCGCCATGGAATATCTGGCCGACTGTCTAAAAGAACTGAATATCGATAAAAACTTAGCGTCCGAAATTCTGGCATTAGCGGAATCGGCAAGAAACGAGATATTGGGAGTTTAAAGACGGCGGCCTGAGTATACGGCGAATTGCGTATTATTCGTAAAAGATAATAAAAAGGGGTCAGGTTCAATTAATAATTTAACATGCCCATTTTCTAAACCTGTATCGGCGATTTGGCAACCCAACAAAGATCCCAAAATTGATTTCTAGCTGGTAGGAATCGAGTTACTATTGCCGTTCGAGGTTTCCGTCTCCGAAGTGAGGAATAAACGATGAATCCCGCAGAACCGTTACTTCGCACATGGCTTCTAGTTCTTCTGCTTGGATCGGCAGTGGCGGCGGAGTCTGATGAAAGGAAAATGGAAAAAAGGGGAGTTTTGCCGCCGGAGTATAAAGTTATCGAGAAATGGCAAGGAACGTGGGAAGTAAAAGCCTTCCGCCGCCAGCCCGAGCCTGCGGAAGAGGTGACCTATCGGGAAACCTTCGATTGGATTCTTGACGGACGCTATCTCCGTTCGGAGACTTCGCAAAAGTCGGACGGCGGTAAAAGTATGTCGATGTTCTGGTTCGACTTGATTACGAAGACCTATCGTTTTGTGATTTACGATGCGTCGGGTTTTGCAGTCGAATTGCCGCCGCCGGTCTGGAAGGAAAGCACCCAGACCATGGAGTGGAAAAGCGGTCTCTTTTCGCCGCTTTCTTACACCGGCTACGCGACCTTCGCGGACCCGAACACCATTCGTTGGAAGTCGTTGTGGAAAGATTGGAAGGGTACCGTCATCATGGATCTCGAAGGTACCAGTATCAGGCGAAAATAACCCTCAATATCATGCCATCGTCGCCACTACTCTATCACAGCGGATTCGGCATCATTGCCGCGGTCGCCGTGCTCGCGTTTACGGCATCGCTTCTGGCGCTGACCGCATCAATGCTGCTCCTTTGGCTCTATCGAAGACGCGTCGCTCGCTTAATGTCGGCTCAGAGCGGCGGGATGGAGCCGCAAACCGCCCTTGATCCAAAATCCGAAATCTCCACATTGCGTCCCTTCCAGGATACCGGTTCCACTCGTTTCTATTCTGTAGGCCTTGCAAACGGAAACAGGACTTCGGCTGATCTTTATCATTCCGCGCTTTTCGAGCCTCGACGCCACGCCTACCAATATGCCTTCGCGGGAATTTTGTTTGCGCTGATAATCGGCTCATCGGTAACCTTCGCATTGTCGCATCACTCTATCAATTATCTGCGCGCGGCGGAGCACCCTTTTCAGTACTTGTTCATGTGCTGGAGCTGCGCATGGCCTGCAGTTTTGACGGTCAATATCATTGCCGACGGCAACCGGCGCTGCCAAGGAATCCGGGTCTTGGGCTATTTCATCCTGCTGTTCGCGTTGGGTACTCTGGCTGCCCTCACACCCACAGAGTCGTCTATTCAGACAAGCGGCGTGTATCTTCCCGCCTGGTCAGGGGAATCGCCGTTCCATCTCGCGTATAAATGGAGTTTATTGAATATTGCACCGACGGTTTTGATCCGCATGTTTCGTCATCGCCGCGTTTCCGCAGCAGCTCCGCTCGCGTTGAGTTTCATGACCGTTGTGTCGGCGGGATTACTGGGCATCCTAACGGCGGCATTTATTTATCAGGAAACCTCCGTTTCTGTGATCGCCTTTGCCGCCGAAACTTTCGGTATAAGTGTTCATGCGGGGCTGATCGGATATTTTATCGTGATCAGCGTTGCCTCGAGTCTTCTCTGCGTCCCTCTGGGTTGGCGGCTGCTTGTGTGGATAAGGAACGGCTACCTAAGCAAGTCGATTAGCGACCAATCCTTGGCTATCGATGCTATTTGGTTGATTTATGCATCCTTCTACAGCGTGATATTGGCCATAGGCGGACCGGGATGGGTGTTTTCGGCGATCGTTGCGTTCTTCATTTTTAAGATAGCAGTAAAAGCGGGAAATAAGACCTTCCGGGCAAGGTTACAAAGCCGAAGCAATAATCCCGAGCTTTTAGTGCTTCGGGTGTTCTCGCTTGGAAAACGTAGCGAAAATCTATTTGAAATCATTTCCAAGCACTGGCGTTACCTCGGCGGCGTCCGACTGATCGCGGGAACCGATCTCGCGATGTCGACAGTCGCGCCGCACCGGCTCTTAGCTTTTATTGGAGGAAAGCTCAGACAATTATTCATCACCGGCGAAGAATCGCTCGAGCGCAGTCTGACCGAATTGGACACGCAGAGGGACGCCGACGGACGCTTTCGAATCGTCGATTTTTTCTGCCACGCCGATACCTGGCAAAACGTGCTATTACGGTTGGTCAAGAGCGCGGACGTGGTTTTGATGGATCTTAGAAGTTTCGCGCCAATGCATGCCGGTTGTATCTTCGAGATCAGGGCGCTCCTCAACAGTGTGCCGCTGGAACGTCTCGTTTTCGTCGTCGATGAAACGACGGATAAGATGTTTCTCAGGCAAACGCTGGAGGAATCTTACAGCGGTTTGCGATCTGACTCGCCTAATCGGGGCAAATCTTTGGCGGCACTGGAGCCGTTTGAGTTTCACTCCCATGGGTACGACGAAATCGAACGCCTCTTGAAAAAATTATGCGCCGCAGCTCAAATTCGCCAGGATGAAAGCCGTTAATCCAGGTAGACTAAGCTCCGCGCATCTTTCTTTGAGGCTTGGTATAATCTGAAACCTTGGCAAACGTTACGCAGTGTGTATCCAACGATACTGCACAGAGTCATTTGATGCGTTTATTAAAAAACTTCATATATCTTATTCAACCCCGTTCGTCTGACCCGACCCCGTTCGTCGCGTTGCGTTTTTGCCTGTTCTGCGTATTCATGGTTAACGGTATGCCAAGCTCCGAATTACCGAATATCACCGTATCAGTGCATTTAATGACGTTCAGCCAAGCCTTACGCCCTTGCTTAAAAATGAAAACCACAGATTGTCAATCGACGAATCCGCCCTACGGCCTTTATCCGATTATTCCGGATGGCTCCGTTATCCTTTAAGCGATTATTCCGAGAGCATGGATTCTAAGATCAATGGTTCCCGCTGTTCATAGGCTTCATATTCGCCACTAATCACTTTAAACAACAGGCTATAGGGTACCTTCCATCGCCCGGTTTTACACTGTAACGTGACGGTTTTGGGATTCAAGCGAATCACTTTGCCGTACATTTCCAAGTTCTCCTTGGTGTTCATGAAGCCCAATATCTCACCAACCCCTACTTCATGCCGTTGTAAACCCGTGCCCTTGCTGTTATTAATCGCCGTGTCGGCCTGTTCAACATTCAACCAGCAATAAGGCAATTTCCATTTTTTACCATCCGTCAGGTTTTGCACTAATACTTTGGTTTGATTACATTCCAATAAAATCGCTTTGATGGGTGCATTATGGACCGCATCAAAGTATTCAATCTCCTGGCCAATACGTAATTCACGTTTGATGGCCAATATACGCTTGGGGTCATCGAGCATACGCTTAATCGCGAGATTCAACCGGTAAAGATCAAACGCCGATGCCGTATCGAGCATTTTGACCACTTCACTATAGTTAACGGACATGTTACCTCACCTATTGGATAAGTTTTCCCCATCGGATCCAGCCCGCATAGGGCATTAGCGACAGCATAATGCACCGGATCATTAAAAGCCAACATCGTTTTTCATAGCCGACTAGATCGAAGCACAAAGGCCGCATTACCCCAATGTCGGGATATCGATAGCTGGCGTGGGGGCGGCTAACATATCAAATGATAGGGGTATGATTTCATATCGTATGATATGACCGCCCCACGCCCGAAATATGCCGTGGTTTGCAACCCAGACTGGCTTTGTTTATTTGTGTTTGTACGCATCGCTACGCTTATCCACTTTCAACACCAGAACCGTCACAATTCGATCCTCAATGCTGGCGATGACGCGGTATTTGCCGATGCGGTATTTCCAGAAATCGCCGAGTTATGAGCCGGTCAGCGGAGCACCTAGACTGCGCGGGTTGTCCGATGCGCCAGCCGCTCAGTTAAAAACTTTAAAATCCGGCGGACAACAGTCTTGTCCAACGTCACCAGTCCGCGTTCGGCGGCCTACAATTCCAGTCCCTGCGCCGTGATCAGATCCAGCGCCAACGTCGACCATGCGTCGCCGGCGTATTTAGCCAGTTTGTAGCGATGGGTATTGATCAAGGGCTTGTCTTTTGCGACCAACGCGTCTTCGGCGTTGACCTTGCTGCCGATTTGCCACAATTCAGTCATGTCCTCAAACGCCTTGGCTTCGGCGACGCGCTTCAAGGTGGCCTCCCGCTCCTCCTTGACCGACGACAACGGAATGTTGATTTGCAGGTCTCCGAACACAGTATAAGGATCATCCCGAAACTCGGTACCGCCGACACCGACCCGGCCCGAAGGGAACCTTCGAGCCTGGCCTTTTGTGGTGGTGTTGCCGGATGCGGCTAATGATGGGGAAATGGGGATTAGGTGATTTAGGCCAGAGATTGAACGTTGGCAATCACTAACCATAAGCTACTTAAAAGTAGTCTTTAACGCAAAGCTCAGTTGCAGTATTTCGCGTCAACGGAGACGGTTGGTACCTTGAGATAGGCTTGGATATCAAAACTTGCTGGAGCTCGCACTTTCAATTATGCGCTATTTCTTCTTGCGTGGATCATCAGAAGGGTTCGTATAAGTAATGCTCCATGGCCCAGTGGCAATTAGCTCGACGATTGTTTCCTCATCAGTCGTCCAGACAAAATGAGTATGCCCAGCGGGTAACACAAAGCTGGAACCTGTTTTAAGTATCTCGTCTTTCTTCGTATCAAAAATTTCACCTATGCCATTGCCTAGTTTACCTTGTAGGACTGTAATGACCTCTGTAAATGGATGTTTGTGTGGTGGAATTGGATAATTAGATGGAAACTTCAGCCAAGCGATAAAAAACCCTGCCTTGTTTGGGTCGCCAACTAAAACTACACTTTGGGCGCCTTTAGGGAGTATCGGTTCGTCCTTCCAATTAACCGTATCCGGAGTAAACGCTTCCATGGTAACAGCTCGCATGCGATCGATTTTATTCTGAGCTAATGCTGAACTAGCGAACGAAATAATCATTACAACTATCAAAATTTTCATCTGGTTTCTCGTGCTCTATACAGTGATCAACAACTGAATTGTAGCGGCGCTCTATTTTGCACTATTTTCAAACTCAAACCGCAATCGTCATTAATAGCTGAAAAGGTCTGAATTGCAATCGTTCTATAAAATTATAGCCTGTCGTCCGATAGACGAAAACCAGAAAGCCCGTTGAAACCGAACCAACCGAACCACAACAAAAACACTCCCAACACCGATAACGGCAAATTGCTACCCGGAATTTGATCCATGCCGCTATCGAAACGCCCCAAGCGAGGTCCGATAATGATAACCGCCGCCAACGCAACCCAAACACCGGCTGAATGCACAATGGTAGATCCGGCGAAGTCGATGAAGCCCATTCGTTCTAACCGGTCCACAGCGCCCTCTTTTAGTGCTCCGACCCACACCCAATGCCCTACAATGGGATAAATGCAACTGACCATAATAATCACCAACACGATATAGGAAACAAATCCCATGCGTTCGGCCACGGCGCCGGATACGATAGTGGTAGCGGTTCCGCAAAACAATCATTGGAAGAGAAAGAACGCCGTTTCTAGCGGCGTCGCGTTGGAATTAAACAAAAGCTCGAGGTCCCGAACCATCCTCGATAACTAGCGCCGAACATCAAGGCATAGCCGAATACCCAAAAAATTACTCCGGATACGCACAAATCCGTCAGGTTTTTGGTAGCGAAATTAATGCTGTTTTTGCTGCGAACCAAGCCACTTTCCAAACAGGCAAACCCCGCTTGCATCGAAAACACCAGTGCCGAAGAAAAGGCAATCCAATTGACATCAGGCATTATATTTTCGTCCGAAATAATATACTTTGCCGGCAAATTTCGGCACCGGCATGATGGGAATATTACAAGCCGCGAAAGGCTATTTTTACTCACATTTTCAGCGCCTACGCCATTAATTAGCGCAAGATAGATACCGAAACATGCCCAACGCACATCAAATTTCATCAACCCAATTCCCACTAAATTTAAGGCAAAATGAGACGAAACAAAAACCAACTTTGCTGCAAAATAGGTCTACTTTTTGCCTCATCATTTTCGGCAGTAGCATTCCAAAATAGTGTGGCCAATATGCTATTGTTGTACTGAAAAGAGGCCAGGTTAATCGACCAAAAAAACATTGCCAATTAGATTCAATTGGAATACTGTCTTAACTAAGGATAAGTCGAAATTCACTCTGAAATTCCTATCCATAATCCCACCACGCGATACCGTCATGGAAAATAGAAACAAGCAATTCAAATATCCAGGAACAAGGGTAGCCATGGATGGCAATACAGTCGCCATCATGTGCGAACGAGAATCCTCGGATGCCGCAGGAGCCTATCCGATTACACCGTCCACCCAAATGGGCGAATACTGGGCTGAAGAGGCGGCAAAAGGACATTTGAATATTTCCAACCGCCCACTCATCTTTATCGAGCCGGAAGGCGAGCATGCCGCGGCTGCCGTAACGGCCGGATTGTCCATGACCGGCTTGAGGTCCACCAACTTTTCTTCCGGTCAGGGCATTGCCTACATGCATGAATCGCTCTATGCTGCCGTAGGGAAAAGACTTACCTATGTCTTGAACATAGGAGCAAGAGCCATGACCAAAGCCACTCTCAATGTGCATGCGGGACACGATGATTACCATGCCATTGACGATACAGGTTTTTTCCAGCTTTTTGCCAAAAAAGCCCAGCATGTGGCCGACCTGAATATCATCTCCCATAGGATTGCCGAATTGGCATTGAATCCGGGCGTGATCGCACAAGACGGCTTTTTGACCACTCATCTGATCGAATCCCTTTTGTTGCCGGAGCGCGAGCTGATCAAGGAATATCTGGGTAGACCGGACGACATAATCGATACGCCTACTCCCGCTCAAAGAATTATTTATGGGGATAAAAGAAGACGCATTCCTGAGGTGTGGGATGTGGACAACCCGATGATGGCCGGTATCGTGCAAAATCAGGATGCTTACATGCAAAGTGTCGCCTCTCAGCGTCCTTTCTTTTTCGACCATATCAAAGAATTGACCGACCAGGCTTTCGAAGAATATTATCGATTGACGGGTCGTCGATATGGACGAGTTATGACCTATAAAACCGAAGACGCCGACTACCTTATCTTAGGTCAGGGCAGCGTAGTCTCTAGTGCCGAAGCGGTGGCGGATTACTTAAGAAAAACTCGAGGCTTGAAAGTCGGCGTGGTGGATTTGGTGATGTTCAGACCCTTCCCGGCGGATCTTTTGGGAAAAGTTTTAAAGGGCCGGAAAGGGGTCGCCATTTTGGAAAGGCTGGATCAACCGTTAGCGGAAGATGCCCCCATCATGCGTGAAACCCGTGCGGTAATTTCCAAATGTATTGAAAACGGCACGCACAAGAAAAATGTTCCGTATCCGGACTTGTCTTCCTATTCATTCAGCGAAATGCCGCCTTTATATTCGGGTTCTTTTGGCATGGGCAGTCGGGATCTTCAGCCTGAAGGCATCATTGGCGCGATAGAAAACATGCTGCCCGATGGCAAACATAAAAAACGTTTCTATCTGTCCATCGACTTTATCCGGGAACATGCTTTCACGCCCAAACAAAGAGCCTATCAGGAAGCTATCCAAGAGGGATATCCGAATGTGAAGGAATTGGCTGTTCGCGGATCTGAAAATCCCAATCTAATGCCAAAAGGCGCCATTACGGTGAGGTTTCACTCGGTCGGCGGTTGGGGCGCTATCACGACAGGAAAAAACCTGGCAATGACGCTGTTCGATCTTTTGGGCTACGACATTAAAGCCAATCCCAAATACGGTTCGGAGAAAAAAGGACAACCGACCACTTACTATCTTGCCGCCGCGCCCGAGCCTATCAATATCAATTGCGAATACTATTTTGTCGATGTGGTGCTATCGCCTGACCCGAATGTTTTCAAGCATACCAATGCCTTGGCGGGTCTCAAAAAAGGCGGAACTTTCATCATTCAAAGCGAGCGGAAAACCGCCGATGAAGTTTGGGCCGACATACCGGTACATTACCAAAAGATGATCATCGACAATGAGATTCGAGTCTTTTATGTCGATGGATTCAAAATCGCAAGAGAAGAAGCGACCGATCCGGAATTGCAGCTCAGGATGCAGGGCATTGCCTTTCAGGGCGGTTTTTTCGCGGCCTCCCCTTTGATGGAAAAATCCGGACTCAGCGATGTCGCGCTGTTGAAAGCGATAGAAGAACAATTGCAACATAAGTTCGGCAGCAAAGGTCAGCGGGTCGTCGATGACAACATGCGCGTCGTGAAGCGCGGATTCGATGAAGTCCACGAAATCAAAAACAAAGTCTTAGGCGCTCAAGCCGAGAAAACCAGCGGGCAATTGATCGCGCCGATTCCAAGCCTGCTGAAAACCAGCCCGCAGAGTGAATCCAAACTCAGCGATATTCACCGTTTTTGGGAACAGACCGGTAATTTCTATCTGACCGGCCAAGGCAATGACAACCTGACCGATCCCTTTATCGGTTTGAGCGTGATGCCGGCAACGACATCGCTGTTCAGGGATATGACCGGCATTCGCTTTGAGCATCCGGAATGGGTGGCCGATAATTGCACGGCTTGCGGCAACTGTTACACGGTTTGCCCAGACACGGCCATTCCCGGCTTGGTGAGCGAATTATCGGATGTGCTCGATACGGTTTTGAAACGGGTGAAACGGAAACACGACAAACTCGAATTTCTTCCTAAAACTGTCAAACAGCTGGAACCCAAAATTCGTGCACTTTTCAATGAGCCGCACGAGGGGGTCACCGTGAACAACATGGTCAATGAAGCCATCGATGCCGTTATCGAACAAGAATCGAAGGACTCATTGCTCGCTACCGAACTGCAATGGTTCAGGGACGAACTCGGCGATTTCCAGTTTGCGCTGACTCGGCCCTACTATGACCTGCATGAAAAGAAATCGGCTAGTAGCGGAGGCTTATTTAGTATCACTGTCAACCCTACGACCTGTAAAGGCTGTATGGAATGCGTCAAGGTCTGCGATGACGACGCCTTGAGGGTAATCAAACAAACCGATGAATCGATTGCAAAATTGAGAGAAGAATGGACCTTTTGGAGCGACCTTCCGAATACGCCGAAAAAATTTCATCGCGTTGACGATTTGGAAGAAAAAATAGGCCCTCTGGAAACCATCTTGTTAGACAAGAGCGCCTATCAAAGCTTTGCCAGTGGCGACGGGGCATGCTTGGGTTGCTCCGAGAAGTCGGTCGTTCATCTATTCATGGCTACGGTGGAGTCCCTGATGACTCCTCGGGTCGAAAAACATGTGACTTATCTTCAGGAACTGATTGAAAAGCTGGAGAAACATGTTCAACTCAAATTGATGAATACAATGAACGTCACGGACACCGACATGATGTCCAAGATTGTCGCCGAAATGCAGGGCGGGGATCTGACTATGTCCGGGATTGCCCGTAGATTGGAGCATGAAAAAGGTTCTTCCCCGATCGACCAGGAATGGTTGACCGAAACGACGCAAACCATTGCCGGCCTGAAACACTTGCATTGGAAATATACCAACGGAGCCACCGGAAAAGGCCGCTCGACGATGGGCATGACCAATGCCACGGGCTGTACCTCGGTATGGGGCAGTACCTATCCGTACAATCCCTATCCGTTCCCTTGGGCGAATCATCTATTCCAAGACAGTACCTCCTTGGCCATGGGGATTTTTGAAGGTCATATGGCCAAAATGGCTGACGGATTCAAATTGATACGTAAAGCCGAATTGGAATTGAGCGGAAAATACAATCCCCGCGATCATAACGAATTTTTCAGCTATTTCAATTGGGAACAGTTTTCCGACCAAGAATGGAAGTTGTGTCCGCCGGTCGTCGCTTTGGGCGGCGATGGCGCAATGTACGATATCGGTTTCCAAAATCTTTCGCGTATGATGGCCTCGGGCAAACCGATCAAAGTGGTGGTGGTCGATACCCAGGTTTATTCCAATACCGGCGGGCAGGCCTGTACTTCGGGTTTTGTCGGTCAAGTCTCCGACATGGCGCAATTCGGCAAAGTCGGGAAAGGCAAATCCGAATCCAGAAAAGAAATAGGGCTTATCGGCATGGCGCACAGAAATACCTATGTCATGCAAGCCACGTTGGCCAACACCAGCCACATGATCGAAGGCTTCATCGACGGTTTGATGACGAAAAGACCCGCGCTGTTCAATCTGTACACCACCTGCCAACCCGAACATGGAGTCGGTGACGACATGGGGGCGCATCAAGCCAAATTGGTTGTCGAGTCCAGAGCCTATCCAATCTTCCGCTACAACCCCGATAAAGGCGTGACGCCTCAAGAGGCATTCGACTTGGAGGGGAACCCTACGATGGACAAGCTGTGGCCGACCTATGAGTTGAAATACCTCGAAGGCGGTAGACAAAAATCGATGGAAGTTGCGATGACTTTTGCCGATTTTGCCTTGACCGAAGCACGGTTTAGAAAACACTTCCGCAAGGCGCCTCGGGATACTTGGAATGAAAATATGGTGGTTTTAGCCGACTTCCTGAAACTAGACGAATCCGAAAGAGAAGGGAAATTTCCGTTCATTTGGGCCGTGGATAGCAAACAACTACTCAGTCGTGTTTTGGTCTCGAAAACGATCGTACTATCCTGCGAGGAAAGAAGGGATTTCTGGATCATGTTGAAAGCCATTGCCGGCGTCAAAGACGACAAAACAACGCCGGTGGAAGATCTGGAAAGCAAAATCCGAGCAGAAGTCGTCGGCAAGATTGCCAAGGGCTTGATGAAGCTAGCCGGTGATGAGGGCTCAGGCATCATGGACTTGGCGTTGGGCGAAATCGAAACAGAAACCTCGACGGGCGCTGCCGAAGTCAAAGGAGATAGCATGGCGCCTTGGCTTGAAACGGAGAATTGCACAGCCTGTGACGAGTGCATCAACCTGAACCCCAATATCTTCGCTTACAACAATGATAAAAAGGCCTTTATCAAAGATGCCAATGCCGGGCCTTACAGCGATTTGGTCAAGGCGGCTGAAAAATGTACCGCCGGCGTGATCCATCCTGGACTGCCTGCCGATAGAAGTGCCGCCGATATCGAGAAATGGATCAAAAGAGGCGAAAAATTCAATTGATGCCGTGTTGAAATTTTCTTCAAATACTTTCAAGCATGGGGTACATCCCCCGGAACACAAGGAGGACACGAACAAACGGCCCGTCCGGCAGTTTCCGTTTCCTCCGTTGATTGTCCTTCCGATGCAGCAGCATATAGGCAAGCCGGCTCAAGTCATCGTACGCGAAGGCCAGGAGGTCGCGAGGGGACAACTGCTGGCCAAGGCCGACGGATACTTGTCGGTTCCGATGCATGCTCCGGTTTCCGGAGTTGTCAGGAAAATCGCCAATGTCCCGGTCATCGGAGGTCAAAAGGCAAGCGGCATTTATCTTGAAACATTCCCTTTTTCCGGACAAGAAGTCGTGGAAGGCGCACCTGTTCCCTTGTCAGCAAGTCCGGAAGCCATTTTACAAGGTATCCAGGATGCCGGTATTGTGGGCTTAGGCGGCGCCGCATTTCCAACCCACGTCAAGTTGAAAATTCCGGAAGGTAAATTCTGCGAGCACTTGATCATCAACGGAATTGAATGCGAGCCTTATCTGACAACCGATCATCGAGTCATGCTCGAACAGGCGGATGATATTTTCACCGGCATTCGGTATCTTCTCAGAGTCACCGACGCCAAGCAGGTCATCATCGGTATCGAAGCGAACAAAAAAGATGCCGCCGATCATTTAGCCGATCGGATTCCTGACGATTTGCCGGTAAAAGTCAAAGTCGTTCCCGTCAAATACCCTCAGGGCGCCGAGAAAATGCTGATTACGGCATTGCTCGGCAAAGAGGTTCCTTCAGGCGGTTTTCCGATCGATGTTCATGCCGTAGCGGTCAATGTCGCCACGACGGCCGAAATCGGAAGATTATTGCCCCATGGTCGTGGCATTCAGGAAAGAGTGGTCACAATTACCGGCCCCGGAATCAAGAAAAAAGGCAATTATCTGATTCCGATCGGGACGCCGCTACGTTTTGTATTGGAACACGTCGGAGCCGCAAAAAACCTCAGCGAAATTTATATGGGCGGGCCGATGATGGGCGTTTCGGCCTCCGATTTGGATATTTCGATTGTCAAAGGCACATCCGGCATCGTGGTGTTCGGTGATGAGAATGTCAAAAAGGTCGACAAAATCTATCCGTGTATCAAATGCGGGGCCTGTGTCGATGCGTGTCCGATTTACTTGAATCCCTCGCGATTGGGCATCTTGGCAAAATCCGAGGCTTACGACGCGATGGCCGAAGAGTATCATCTGATGGACTGTTTCGAATGCGGCTCTTGTTCCTATGTGTGCCCATCCAATATTCCTTTGGTGCAATATTTCAGAGTGGCCAAAGGAATCGTCAGAAAAAGAAAATCAGCGGTTGCCCATGTTTAGCAAAACTCTACGTATCAGCAGTTCTCCCCATATCAATAAAGGGGTTGGCGTCGATGTGATCATGCGCAACGTGGTCTATGCGCTTCTGCCGGTTGCGGCCTTTGCCGTTTATGCCTTCGGCATCAATGCGCTTTTGGTGATTGTCACCTCCCTGATTGCCTGTGTACTGACCGAGCATCTATTATGCCGGTTGTCTAATCGCCCCAGCACCATTGCCGACGGCTCGGCGGTAATTACCGGTTTGCTGTTGGGGTTGACGCTACCGCCGATTTTTCCATTATGGATGACCTTCATCGGCGGTGTATTGGCGGTGGCCTTGGGGAAATTCATTTTTGGCGGCCTGGGCTACAATGCCTTCAACCCGGCTTTGGTCGGAAGAGCTATTCTACAAGCCGCCTTTCCAGTCGCGATCACGACTTGGCATCCGGCTTTTTTGGCGGACAGATTTACCCGCGTGTCCGAATCGGTGCTTGCCTTTCCGTTTGCAAAACCTGTCGTCGACGGTATATCGGGCGCCACGCCGCTTTCTGCTTTTAAGTTCGATCAAGTTGCCACGGAAAGCGCGGATTTGGCCTTGGGGCTTATCAGCGGATCGATCGGAGAAACATCTTCTTTGTTGATCGCATTGGGTGGGCTCTATTTAATTGTCCGCAAGATGATGAACTGGCGCATTCCTGTCGCCATTTTAGGTGCTGTTTATGTTTTGAGCGGCATTTTGTATTGGATCAATCCGGAAATCTATCCTTCTCCGGAATTTATGCTTTTCTCCGGCGGATTGATGCTGGGGGCGGTATTCATGGCCACCGATATGGTGGGTTCCCCGATAACGCCATTGGGCGTCGTGATTTATGGCATATTCATTGGGCTGCTGGTAGTCGTTATTCGGATTTGGGGCGGCCTGCCCGAGGGCGTGATGTATGCCATTTTATTGGGAAATGCGCTATCGCCTCACATCGACCAACTCATCCGTCCTAGAGTTTACGGGACCTGAAAGGTAAAAGCATGAATGCCAATCACCCTGTATCGAGTCAAACCAATACTTCCGAAGAAAGCAAAAAGATGCTGATCGCGATGGTGAGTATAGGCATCTTTTGTGCCTTGCTGATCGTCCTGGTCTATGAAGGCTCCAAGGAAAGAATCGATCGTTTACGAACCGAAGCGCTGGAAAAAGCGGTTTTCAAAGTCTTGCCGGGCATCAGCAATACACGGATGTTTTTATTGGGAGCGGACGGGAATTTTACGCCTGTCGAAGCACCGGATGGAAAAAATCCGGTAGTCTATGCCGGTTACGACGACGCCGGTGAACTCCTCGGCGTAGCTATTGAGGCCAGCGGCCAAGGCTATGCCGACGTCATTCGGATTTTGTACGGCTACGATCTCCATTCGCAAACCCTCGTCGGTTTTTATGTACTTGAAAGTAAGGAGACACCGGGCTTGGGCGATAAGATCGAAAAGGATGAAAACTTTCTGGCTAACTTCAAAGCCCTCTCCGTCAAACTCGGTCCTGAATCGACTCGGGTTCAAAACAGGGTGATACCGGTCAAGCAAGGGGGTAAATCCAATCCGTGGGAAGTGGAAGGCATCACCGGCGCAACCATTTCCTCGAGAGCCATCGGCAATATCATCGGTGAAAGTTCGTCAGTCATGGTGCCATTGATATACAATCAAACCGAAAGGTTTAAGGAATATGCACAAAACAACTTCTCGAAACAGTAAGCTTCGTGGAGGTTTGGTGACTCGCTTAACAGGACGCCGTGAATACATCCCTGTAGGCTTGACGGCAGCTATATCCCTGTTGCCGACACCTGTCAATCGAGCCACCGAACCCCTTTTCAATATTTGAAGAAGTTATTTGATGCTCGTTCCTAACGATCATGGAGATCTGTCCATCGCCCCGGTAAATGAAAGTGCGGGCGCGTTGAAGGGTGCGGTCACTCGCCCGACAGGACGCCGTGAATACGTCCCTGTAGGCTCGACAGCGGCTATCCCTGCCGCCGACGCCTGCCGGTCGAGTAACCGCACCCTTCTCGGAGCCGGCATCGTACTTTCACAGTAAAGTGAATACGGATTCAAAATGAGTACTCGTATAACCAATAATACCGATAAAAAGTCTGAGCCAAGCTCCACCGACGAGTTCATCAAGGGGCTTTGGCGTGAAAATCCCGTGTTCGTGCAGGTGCTCGGTATGTGTCCGGTTTTAGCAGTGTCCAATACCGCCCAAAATGCGCTGGCGATGGGTTTGGCGACGGCTTTCGTGCTGTTGATGTCCAATATACTGGTCGCTTCGCTTAGAAACTTTATTCCCAAGCAAGTCAGGATCGCCTCCTTTATCCTTATTATCGCCACCTTTGTTACGATCGTCGATTATGCCATTCAGGCCATCAGCGTCGATTTACATAAAAATTTAGGGGCATTTATTTCACTGATTGTGGTCAACTGCCTCATTCTGAGCCGTGCGGAGGCCTTTGCTTCGAAAAATACCCTGGGTAAATCGATCATGGACGCCTTGGGCATGGGAGTCGGCTTTGTGTTTGCGCTTTTTTGTCTGGGTGCGGTCAGAGAATTGCTCGGGAATGGAAGCTTGTTCGATGTCGCGATATTTCCGGAATCGTTTCAAGAGTGGATCATTATGATCCTGCCGGCAGGCGGCTTTTTTACGTTGGCGTTATGGCTGGTTGTGTTTAATTATTTCAAAGTTAAAAAAGCGAAAGGATGAATACCGAATCCTATTGGAGCATATTTATCAATGCCAGCCTGGTCAACAATTTCGTTTTGGCCTATTTCCTCGGCATCTGCCCCTTTCTCGGCGTTTCGGGAAAAATGGAAACCGCCACCAAAATGGGGGGCGCGGTGACCTTCGTCATGCTCATCAGTTCCATTTGCGCCTATGGTATCCATGCATTATTGGTGGCTATCGATGCGCCCTTTCTGCAATTGATTAGCTATATCGTCGTGATCGCCTCCACCGTGCAATTGGTGGAAATGTTTATCAAGAAAATGAGTCCTACTTTATTTAGAGCCCTGGGGATTTTTCTTCCGCTGATTACGACCAATTGCGCCATTTTAGGTTTGGCGCTCTTTCAAACAAACAAAGCCTACAGCTTCAGCCAGAGTCTCGTTTATTCCTTGGGCGCCGGGATTGGATTTACCTTGGCGTTGATATTGATGGCAGGAATCAGAGAACAATTGGAATTTGCGGAAGTCCCCGATGTAGTCAAAGGAACCGCGTTGACCTTGTTGGTCGCAGGGATCTTGTCTTTGACGTTTATGGGATTTTCGGGCTTAGGCACATAAAACACGGGGGCCGTTAATGACATTTATAATTGGAATCAGTGCCGTAGTATCGATGCTGCTGGTTTGGGTTTGGGTGCAGTCCCGATGGCGGGAAACATTTTCCGAGAACATTTCAGACTCGGACGTTTTAGCCGAAAGGCTAAGCTGCGGCAATTGCGGATGCACCCGGGTTTGCTCAAAAAGCAAACGAATCGATCACGAATCTTCAAAATGAGGCAATAAAGCCATGTCCTATTTATCAGAACTCGATACAACTAAGCAATACAAAGCCAAGGTCAAAAAAACCGAAAGGCTGACCCCCGCCAATGTGGAAGAAATTCGAGAAATATTACTGGAGGTCGACAATCCCGAATTCGATTGTCAGGTAGATCAAAGCTTCGGCGTTCTGCTCGAACACAAGAGCGACTTCGGCAATTCCTATCATCATCGGCTTTACAGCGTGGCGGATATTCCGGAAAGAAGCAACGGCAAGTCGCTGATAACGATGCTGGTCAAAAGATGTTCTTATGTGGACGAGTTCAGCGGAGAGCAATATCAGGGAGTGAGCTCCAACTTCCTGTGCGACCGTCGTGAGGGCGATGAAATCACGATTACCGGTCCTTTCGAATTGCCCTTTAAAGTGCCCGATGATAAACAGGCCAACATTATCATGATTGGAATGGGTACCGGAATCGCGCCATTCAAGGCATTTATCAAGCACATTTACAGCCAGGAAAAAGAGTGGCACGGAAAAATCCGCTTATTTTATGGCGCGAAAAGCGGACTCGAACTCCTCTATCTCAACGACAAGGACGGAGACCTGACCCAGTATTACGACAAGGCGACATTCGAAGCCTTTCATGCGCTTAGTCCAAGGCCGCATTGGGAAGACCCTATATTGCTGGATCACGCGATAGAACAAAGGGCCGAAGAAATTCTCGAAATGCTCGGTTCGACCAATACTTATATCTTTATCGCCGGCTATGAAAAGGTGAAAGAAAATCTCGACAAAGCCTTTATCAATATCATGGGCTCCAAAGAAAAATGGCAAAACCGGAAAGCCGAACTGATCGCCGGCAAAAAATGGGCCGAGGTGATCTATTGATCTCCGAACCGGATAGATAGAGATGACCATTCTGATTGCTTTGCTAGCACTGGGTGGATTGACAATGGTATTAGCGCTGATGCTGATCATTGCCAACAAAAAGCTGTATGTCTACGAAGACCCAAGAATCGATGTGGTGGAGGGCATGCTGCCTCATGCCAACTGCGGTGCTTGCGGATACCCCGGCTGCAGGCCATTTGCGGAAGCCTTGGTCAAAGGCGAAATGCCGCCGGCCAAATGCAGTGTAAGCAGCGAAGAAGGACAAAAAGAGATTGCGCAATTTTTGGGCGTGGATGCTGGTTCTGAGGAGAAGAAGGTCGCGCGCTTGGCCTGTGCCGGAGGCAACAATGTCGCGATCAATCGTGCCAGATATGAAGGAATATCAAGTTGCAGAGCGGAGGCCTTGGTTTCAGGGGGAGGCAAAGGGTGTTCTTGGGGTTGTTTAAGCCATGGAGATTGTGAAAAGGTCTGCGATTTCGATGCCATCACAATGAATGCCTTCGGTTTGCCGGTCGTCGATGAAGCAAAATGTACCGCCTGCGGAGACTGCGTCGAAGTTTGTCCGAAGGATCTTTTTTCGATACACCCCGTCAGTCATAGACTATGGGTAGCCTGTAAAAGCCTGGAAGCAGGCGATGGGGTTTTGGAAGAATGCGAAGTCGGCTGCACGGCCTGCGGCAAATGCGCGATGGATGCCCCCAGCCTGATCACGATGATAAACAATTTACCCGTTGTCGATTATTCCAAAAAGCACCAAACCCAAGCCCCCATCCAAAGGTGTCCCACGGGCGCCATCGTTTGGCTGGAGGAAAACGGAGAAGTTATCAAAGGAGCTGAAGCCAAAAAAATCATCCGCAAAGGGAAATTGAAAATGGGGGAAAGCTGATTTTTTTGAGTTTGAAAAAGTTTCGAGGCGCCCCCGTTTGATAATGTTTTTTAATCTTGCGTGAAAACGCGAACGGAGCCGGCCGAATCGCTTGTTCAATCCTCCTGATCGTCGGGAAGCTAGAGCTTCCTGAACTGGTTACCCAAGCAGGAGCTCTCATCGTTATACACAAATATCGATAAACTTGCTAAACAGAGGTCATCGTATATCCGGGAACGGTGTTGTTTGATAAATCTGCGGATATTGAACATCAGTGGCTTCGAAATCGCGATCTGGGGATCGCTCCCACAGAGCATCCGCCCCCCCTTGTGGGAGCGACGCCTTCGTCGTCCCTCACCTAACGCTAGGTGAGGGAGAGCCGGGTACGTTAAGCAACAACAAAGGGTATCGAGGTCTTATTCGCCAAGGCGGCAAGACGGTATCTACGACTTATGTATAACGGCGAGAGTAGGAGCTTGGGTAACCGCATTAGGTACGCGATGCATACCAAACTGCTTTTAAAGCACGTAGCCCGTATGCAGCATAGCGGAATACGGGAATGGTGTGGCTTCGAACTTCCCGGATTGCGCTGCGCTCCATCCGGGCTACACTCCTTAGACTCGCCGAAAGCGGTAGATAATGATTTAGCAACGGGGAGCTGCGCTTAGCTTGATGCTTATGTCTACCCCCCCAGCCCAGCATTCTGTTGTCCAGAAAAGCTTTTCCCCTCATTATCGCTCCAATTATTTCGAGGTTATGTTGTCTGCGGCCTCCCTACGATGTTTTCTTTATTAATACGTAATGCCTTAACTTACTTCTGAGCCGATTCTTATAACAAAGGTAGTAAATTATTAATTATTAATGCTTTTTCTGACTTGACAGCCAGGAAAAACTTAGCGACTATCCAATCGCTGACCCTGGGATACGATTTCGTCATTGTTGTCAATAAAGAATCAACTCTTGGGTTAGACAAAAAATCATTGCATAAAATAACAATAATCAATTAATGAGGGGAGATTTGAATGGACATTTTTACAACACAACCCGGTCTGGAAATGCTGTTTCGATGGGGACATTTTTTGGCCGGAATAACCTGGATTGGGTTGCTTTACTATTTCAATTTCGTGCAAGGGGAATATTTTAAAGAGGCGGAAGCTTCGGCTAAGTCGGATGCCGTTCAAAAGTTGGTGCCCCGAGCATTATGGTGGTTTCGCTGGGGAGCCATGCTGACTTTTCTAACAGGACTCGGCATTATGGGGATCCGCGGCAGCGGGTGGTCGATCGATATCTATATCGGCGCTATGCTCGGTACTTTGATGTTCTTAAACGTTTGGTTAATCATTTGGCCGAATCAAAAAATAGTGATCGCATCCACCGAAAAAACCGCGAAAGGCGAAGCGGCCATACCTGAAGCGGCTGATGCAGCAGCGCAAGCGGGGCTGGCTTCTAGGACGAATGTATTGTTTTCAGTCCCGATGTTATTTTTCATGGGTGCCTCCGCTCATTATCCTCATTATGACTCCGGAACGCTCGGTGTCCTTTTGATTTTCGCGGCGATTCTCGGTCTCCAATACAATGCGTCACGCAAGGCGCTTTCCCGATTCGGTTTTGCGCAGAAATTGCCGCCTGCCGGATACATGGGGCCGTTGGCAAGCGTAAAGGGCGTAATCCATTCCGGTTTAGGTTTGGCTTTGGTTTTTGTACTTATTTTAGAGTTAATCTAAATACTTCGCACGGAGCGGGTTATTCAACCCGCTCCGAACGTTTTGATTTACTTTAGCCAAGGTCGAAACGTTTAGGACGGGGTTACAAATTCCGTGCTGTAGGTTATAAGACCCATATGCATCAAACTAAAAACGCCCAACCCGCATCCCGATCTTTGCCAAACTCCTGTATCCAGAGTCGGCACAGCATTCCACGCAATATCAACCATCCCCGATTCGCTTATGCAATTTTCCTTGATCGTCGGGAAGCTAGAGCTTCCTGCACAGATTACCCAAGATGAAGCTTGAGTAACAGCATTAGACGCACGATGCGCACCAAACTACTGTTAAAGCACGTAGCCCGTAGAGGAATACGGGAATGGAGGCGGAAAGTACGCGATATGACCTAATTTCGATCTGACCCTGTTTATTTTAATCCGCATGCCGGTACCGTAGAGCAGGCTTGCGATTAGATGATTCGTGCCGCCCAACCGCGACAAGATCGCTTGAATCTCATCCCGATTCAGTACCACAGGCAAACGCTTCGGAGCCCTGGCTTGCTCTACGTTATCCAGCCAGGGCAACTCCATGGCAAGCACCTCACGGTACAAAAACAACAGAGCGGCTTTCGCCTGATTTTGAGTAGAAGCCGCCACTTTGCCGTTGACCGCCAAATGCGTCAAAAACTGCTCCACCTCGCTAGCGCCCAGGTCACGCGGATGGTGCTTGCCAAAAAGCAAAATATGGCGTTTAATCCACTCAGTGTAGGCCTGTTCGGTACGAATGCTGTAATGCTTCAAGCGAATCTTAGCCCGTACTTGATCCAATAATTTCGGTGAATTTTCCGAATTCGACACTGACGTATTTTGCATTTTTATTAGGAAAGGTTGTTTTTTACAACTCACTGAAAGTTTTATGATTTTAATTTTCAAAACCGAACTAGGCAACTGTTTGACGCAATATTTCGCGTCATTTAGGATGTCTAACTATAGTTATACGCATGGTAATTTATAAAATGGTCATATTTGAAGCAGGTAATGGCGAAACAACTCAAGTAGGTTTTGTTAACAACAACGGGCAGGAATGTCATGGTTCTTTATGGGTACCAGGTACAGATCATAATCAGTATGCATACAAAATGAGTTGTGGTCACTGTGGTTATGTGTATGGTGCAAATGGTTCAGACATAGCAGGCAGGTTGTGTCCAAAATGTCAGGGTGGGTCTGATGGCATACAGTACTGGTTGAAATGCGTATAACAAGTCATTCGTGTGTGACCTCCGCTTCGCTCCGACCACACAATTCAAACGTTACAAGGCACCTAAGGAAATAGAATTGTGCAAGAACTAGATGTGGAGGAAAAGGAAAGGAGGGCTAAGCTGGTCGTGGAAGACTACCCCACCTTTAACATTTTCTAGTAAATATCTATCATTCGCAAAAATTATTAATTTTTTAACTAATTGATATCATTGGACGATAAAAATCGACTTCCTCGAAAATGGCTAATGTAGTGCCATAAAATGCCTCTGGTCTCTTGCGCCGCCTCGCGGTTTGCGCTAAGTTGACGGCATGTTTATTCGACGCACTCAAACCCGCTGCAGAGCCACCGGCGAACCTCATGTAACTTATCGACTGGTTCATTCCGAACGCATCGGTCACCAAGTTAAACAGGTCACACTGCTGAATCTAGGCCGGCATTTTTCGATCCAGCCCACTTTTTGGCCGGCCTTATGTCGCCGTGTCCTGGAGTTGTTATCGTTGCAAACGAGTTTATTCGATCCGGACTTACCTCAGACGGTGGCCTTGGCCGCGGAACATATCGCCGCGCGCTTGTTGGCGGAAAGCGCGCCATTGCTCGTGAGACTTTCGTTGATCCCGACCCCAGCCATGCCTGTCGTCAATGACGCCACACAGGCGGCTTCGGAATCGGTTTCGTCGGAGCCACCGGAGTCCCGGACTCCGGCTGAAATATATACCATTGATGCGAACTCGCTGGAATTAGCGCGGCCCCGTTCGATCGGTGTCGAGCAGGTCGGTTTGGCGGCGATGGACTTGGTCAATTTTACCTCGCTGCTGATGGGATTGGGTCTGTCCGGGCCGCTACGGGCGGCGGTTGTGGGTTCGATCATCGGGCGCATGGCAGCGCCGGCTTCTGAGGCCGCCACGCACCGTTGGCTAGGTCAGCGCAGCGGTTTGGGCGAGCTGTTGGACGTCGATTTCGAACGCATGAAGCCAATCACGTTGTATCGGGCTTCAGACGCTTTGATGAAGCACCGGGACGTCATCGAACGCACGCTGTTCAACCGGGTGCACGATCTGTTCGGTTTCGAGACCACGGTTACCTTATACGACTTGACCAATACGTATTTCGAAGGCACGGCGGCCGCCAATCCGAAAGCGCAACGGGGCCGCTCCAAAGAAAAGCGCCGCGACTGTCCACTGGTCACGCTGGGCTTGGTGCTCGACGGCAGCGGTTTTGTCCGCCGTTCCCAGACCTTCGACGGCAATGTCTCGGAAGGCAAGACCTTGGCCGGGATGCTCAAAGACCTCGGCGCACCGGCCGGGGCCTTGGTGATTATGGATGCCGGCATCGCCACGGAAGCCAATCTGACTTGGCTGCGCGAACAGGGTTACCGCTATCTGGTCGTCAGCCGCGAACGCACTCGGCAATTCGAAGCCGAAACCGCCATTCCGATCAAAACCGCCGCCGGCTCCGCCGTCCACATCCAGCGCGTCGACGACAGCGAACACCAAGAAGTGCGCTTGTATTGCTACTCCGAACAGCGCGAACAAAAAGAGCGCGGCATCAATCAACGCCTGTGCGAGCGCTTCGAAGCCGGATTACAAAAAATCGCCGACGGCCTCCACAAGCCTCGCGCCGAAAAGCGCCTCGACAAACTGCAACAGCGCATCGGTCGGCTCCAAGAAAAATACCAAGGTATCGGCCAGCATTACACGATCGAACTGACCCCGGATGAGACCGGCGAAAAAGTCATCGGCCTGACCTGGTCGAAACAGCCCAAAGCCGGCAGCCGCCTGAGCCATCCCGGCGTCTATTGCCTCCGCAGTAACGAAACGCAATGGGATGCTGAAAAACTGTGGCGCACCTATATCATGCTCACCGACCTGGAAGCGGTGTTTCGTAGCCTTAAATCCGAACTCGGGCTTCGTCCGGTCTACCATCACAAAGAAGTCCGCGTCGACGGCCATTTGTTCATCACCGTCCTGGCCTATCAGTTCGTGCAAATCATCCGCCGGCAACTGAAAGAACACGGCATTCACGACCGCTGGTCCACACTGCGCGACATCTTGTCCGTTCAGCAGCGCGTCACCGCCTCCTTCCGGCGCGCCGACGGCGGTATTCTGCACATCCGCAAAAGCACACAACCGGAAGCGGAATTAGCACGGATTTACCACACATTGGGCCTTGACCCGCTTCCTGGAGGTGTACAAAAAACTCTACTATAGATCGAATTACGCTTAAAAAACGCCTATGTAGTGCCTTACGGTCATTTATGATCCAATAAAATATTGATTCATAAAGAGTTTTAAAGTTAGGTGTCAAACATGGGCTACGAGGGCATCGTCCCATATTGCAAAGCCTTTTACATTCATTCGATCATGTATTCTGCGGGCCGGTGCTTGGAATCATTTGATCGATACAGCCAGCTAAAAAAAGAAGATATTAGTCCTGAATATCTAATATGTATAGTTCAAGAAGCAGTAGGCCATGCGGCTGCATTGTCCAGATATTTCTGGCCATCCCCAGGCGGAAAGAAGAAAGAGCCTAATCAAAGGTTATTGAAAGAGAATCGCGGGGAAAAATTATGCAAAGCCTTCGATTTAGACCATACATCTCCACTCTATAATCGGGACCTACGAAACGCATGGGAGCATTTTGACGAAAGGCTGGATAATTACCTCCTACAAAATGATGCCGGCTATTTCTTTCCTGGTTGTATAGTTGATAGTCACGCGCTAGCTGATGATCCGGTTGGTCATATGTTTAAACTATTAGACCCTGAAGAAGAGTGCTTGGTTTTAATGGGCAAGAAGTATTTCTTTATACCTATATACGAAGAGGTACTCCGCATCTTCAATATGGCTAGGGAAGCAGACAACAACGGATCACGGCTGAATGCTGAGAGTTCAGCCTTGTAACAAGCAACTGCAGCGGATCAATTTACGCTGCGCTCCAATTGCCCGCTGAGTTGGGCGCTAGGGATCTCAACTATGAAGATTTTTTGCCACCAGTGCGGGAAGCAAAATAACTGGGGTCAGGTACAAATTAAACGCAGGTCAATTCAGTATCATTTAACTCGTACCTGACCCCAGTTATTTAGTTATTTCGGAAAATTTGCATGAGCGCATATGCACGATCACCTGGTGGCATGAATAATGCCACCGCTCGTGGATGGTCAAAATGCGTTGCTACAGGTAAAATTACGCCCTATAACAAATAAACAGCCAATAAACTATTTTCAGTCGCCCCCACTTTATTGCCTAGTCGTAGCAAAGGGGCAACTGAACTCTTCGTTGGTATATTTCTATCGTATTTCTAAAAAGGTCTATCGTTATGATTTTGACAGTCGAACAAATTGCCGAAGAGGCTCTCGCTTTGCCTAGTGAAGCACGCGCTTTGCTCGCCGACCGTCTTGTAGAAAGCCTTGACCCGGCAGAAGACGGTTATATTCAACAACTTTGGTCAACCGAGGCGCGGCGACGCCGTGACGATGTCCGAGCGGGACGTGTACAGACTATCCCCGGCGATGAAGTATTGGAACGTGTGCGACGGGTGTTTACTCGATGAGGTATGAGTTCCACCCCGATGCCTTTACAGAGTACGAAGAGGCCGCCCAATATTACGCGGGTTGTCAGGAAGGTTTGGAGTTTCGTTTCATCGCGGCGGTTGAACACGCTGTCCAGCAGATTATCGAAGACCCAAAACGCTGGACTATTTTTGAGGACGATATTCGGCTATGCCTTACTCGTGTATTTCCCTATGCAATACTCTATACCATCGAAAAAGACTACGTACTCATTATTGCGGTTATGCATTGTCATCGTGAACCAGGTTACTGGCATCACAGAGTTTCCAATAGAGCCTAACATGGCGCTCAACCGGAGCGCGGGGACAAGGCGGTTCTGTTTTTCGGCTTTCCGCGCCGCGCCCGGTTAGCTTTACGCTAAAAATTGCATGAATACCGTGAATCCGTTAATATCGGCATCATGATTGTTTCATTCGGTGATAAGGCCACTTCAGACTTGTTTCACGGAATTTCCAGCAACAAAGCTAGAAAACTGCCCAACCAGATTCATGAATTGGCGCTGTATAAGCTGGACATAATCAATGCTGCTCAAAACCTTGACGATCTTAAATCTCCGCCTGGAAACAGACTGGAGCCACTCAAAGGTGATCTCAAGGGTTTTCACAGTATCCGTATAAACAATCAATGGCGCATTGTTTTCCGTTGGGAGGCCAATGCAGCTCATGATGTCCAAATTATGGACTATCACTAATAGTGAGGTGACGTATGATTCCGACGAACAGAACTGCAACACACCCAGGTACGATATTACTTAAAGAGTTTCTTGAGCCTCTTGAGATTACCCAAAAAGCCCTGGCTATTCATTTAGGTATATCCGTTCAACGCGTTAATGAGATTGTACGTGGTAAACGTGGTATTACGCCAGATACTGCCTGGCTACTTTCTGAAGCTTTCAATACGTCCCCTGAATTTTGGCTTAATCTGCAATCGACTCATGATCTGTCGGCTCATAGACCTGAGTATCATGTCGAGTCTTTGGTTGCTGCGGGCATATAGCAATGGCTCCAATGTAAGTCGCCGCTCCGCTCCGACTCCATTGAGTCCGAGCGTTAAGTAACTTTGGGTAAATTGGAGTTCAAATGAAATTTGGAAATACAACGCCAATATTAAGAAGCTTTGATGAAATAAAAGCTAAAGAATTCTATCTGGATTTTTTAGAGTTCAATTTAGATTGGGAGCATAGATTTGAGGAAGGTCTACCACTTTATATGCAGATTTCAAAAGGTGACTGCGTTATTCATATATCTGAACATCATGGAGACTGCAGCCCTGGTGCGGCTCTTCGAATTCAGGTAAGTAATCTAGAGCAGTATCATGAGCTTTTACTTGGTAAAAACTATAAATACGCTAGGCCTGGCGTACAAGAAATGCCGTGGGGCAGCAAAGATATGTCGATTGCTGACCCATTTGGTAATCGGCTTACATTTACAAGTTCAGTCAGCACTTAACAAGCGCTTACAGAGTAACGCGGTTTTGCCGCGCACCTGAAGCAAACGTTATGCAGTCAATCTGAATCGCTATGCATACAAGAGTGGTCAAGTTACTTTTTATCGCAGAAGCACCACACTTCCGACCGGATAACGTTTGCTTATCGACCTACAAAGCGCTCGGCTGTAAAGAATCGCTACGCCAATATTCAGACAAGTCTTTATCAACGAATCGTGCTATGGAAAATTCCTCAATGTCTATCGAATCGGCCGGCATGCGTTTTTCAACGATTAATTCAGCGATGATCTCGCCGAAAATCGGCGCATATTTCAAAGCTTGGCCGGCGCCCAAGCAGTGATAGAGATTGCTTACTCGCGTGTCAGACCCCAGAATGAATTTTAGATCGGGCGTAATATCGAAAAATGAATGATAGCCTCCGGCATAAACGGGTTTTCCGATTCTTGGAAAACGGCTGATGATTTTGCCGAGATAGTTGTCGAGTTGCTGATGATTAACATTAAAACTCAACGCGTCGTAAATGACATTGGCACCATCGGGATTCATCGCTGCTCGGCTGAATGAACGGGCAATGTCTTTAGCATTGCGCCGTCTCGGTTGGTGCATATGCAAAATACTGCCGCGCCAGCGTCTAAAATAGGCTTGATTGACATAGTCGGCGATAATCGGCATTGATTCCGGAATATCGCTGACACTCACCAAAAAATTAGCCGCGTACACGGGCTCCAATGCCACGGGAATGTGCAAACCGATGCCGGCAAACAATTCCGAACTCCAACCGCCCGCCGCATTGACCACATGCTTCGCCAGGATTTTTCCCTGGCTGGTGTGTAAGGCGGAAATATCATGTCGAGTATCTTGCTCAAAATCGAAGACCTCGCAATGCTCTAAAATGTCGATGTTATTTTTTTGAGCGGCGGTCTGCATTGCATTCAGGATTTGCGGGGAATCTAACTGCAGGACGTCAGGCTCGTAATAGTAAATTTCCTCGGGGACGGTTTTAACCGCATTTCGAGTGAGTTCGGTCACATCTTGATGAGAAATCATCGTAAAGTCGATGCTTTCTTTTTGCATTGCTTGCTCTAAGTCCATCCAATTTTTTGAGGACTTTCCGGAATGACTCTCGGCGATCCAAATAGCCCCTGACTGTTCAAAAGGGATATCGACACCCCAAATCGGTTGCAGATTTTTCCAATACTGCGTGGCTATTTTGGCCATCCTTGCCGCCATTGGCGACGCATTGGCGGAGCGGACAATCGCGCTATGGCGGGAACTCAAACCCGCACCTAATACTTTTTTCTCTACAATAGCCACCTTTTCTGCTTTGTTGCCGAGCTTGCGCCTTATCGAAAAAGCACAGGCAGCGCCCAGACAACCGCCGCCGATCACAACCGTATGGTACTTTTTACTCATGACCGCCTTCTCCTTTTCCAAAAAGTGAACCAATGAACCAGCAAACGTAAGGCTGAGGCGAATTGCAAACGACTAAGTCCTGACTGCCGATATTCCACCGTCGACACGCATAATTTGACCGGTAATCCAACCGGCTTTGTCGGACAATAAAAACAACGCCATCTGAGCGATGTCCTCGGCTTCACCGATGCGATTCAGCGCATGGCGCGCGGCGGCGGCCTGTTTTTTACTGTCTTCGCGTATCAAACGTTCGGCTAACGGGGTGTTGGTCAACGACGGAGCAATCGCATTGACGCGTATCTTCGGAGCCCATTCCGCAGCCAAGGAGCGGGTCAAACCTTCCACCGCGCCTTTAGCGGCTGCGACTGTGGCATGGTATGTAAAACCGGTATTCACCGCTACGGTGCTGAAAAGCACGACCGAGGCCGTATCCGCCGCTTGAAGATTACGCTGATAATGCTGCAAGCAGCGCACTGCACCCAGCAGATTGAGTTCCAAATCCTGCCGAAACTGATCGAGTTTGATCGTTGCGAAGGGTTTTAAGTTGATACTGCCGGGGCAATAAACCAAGCCGGCCAAGGGCTCGTCCAAAGCCGGTAAGGGGTCGGTTAAGACATCGCAGTTAAAATGTTCCGACAAACCCGGTTCTGCGTCTGAACGACTGATGGAATAAGTTTGGAATTGCCCCTGAGCCAAGCGGGTAAGAGCCGCGCCGATACCACTGCTAGCACCTATGATCAGAATTTTACGCATGGTCCGTCCTCAATGGTAAATCAACCAAAAAATCAGTTGGAGCGCTTGGGATACCTTCGTACCCTGCCCTTCCGCTGCACTCAGGAGAGTCTTGTTGAAGCATGAGCCAATTCCAAGCGCCACCCATTTTTTTAGGATCAATGCATGTACCGAGCGGTGAACAGGAGTTTAATGAGATTTCCGGGATGCGCCCTGGCGAACGATTGTTAAACCTTCAGCCTCGCTCAACAAAAGGTTACCGTGCTAATGATGTTAGTCAATCGCGAGTATTGACAATTTAGCGAAGATCGACGGTGCAATATCGTCGTAGAGGAATTGGCATCCTATCCTGCTTTCGGAGAACGGCGGTAGTACAGCAAGCGAATCTACTCCATGGCAAGGTGTCATTCTACTCGGCTGGATCAGGAAATGCCGTTGGCCTTTAAAAAATGCTCGGCCTGCAGAACGATGTTTCGTTTGGTTTCGTCATCGAAGCGGTCTAGATTACGGTAAGCCATCGCCATTCGGAAATTTTTTTGAGTTTCTGTTCGTTGACGATCAAAAAATACCAATACAAGAATGTGAAAGGACAGGCATCGGCGCCCAGTTTCAATTTTTCTTGGTAGCGGCATCCTGAATAATAATCGGACATCCGATCAATATAAGCGCCGGAGGCCGCATAGGGTTTCGACGCGAAAATACCGCCGTCCGCATACAGAGCCATGCCGTGCGTGTTAGGCAATTCGACCCTCGGCATAAACGCTCAAATACCATTCTTCTACATAGACCGGCGAGATACCGGCCAACAACGCGAAATTGCCGGTAATCATCAATCGTTGAATATGATGGGCATAGGCGAAACGTAGGGTTGACGTTATGCATTCGCGCAAACAACGCAAATCGGTATCGTACGCTTTTTTGTTTGTGATGCTTGACATAGGTCGTTTCATCTTGGACCTCCGTCATCAGCACGACATCGGAGAAGCGATCGATATCGCTCAGTGCGCCAATTGATCGACTAAGCTGATCGCCTAAAACAAGTCTGAGCGTGTTCAACGAATTAAATCATATTCTTTGCTAGTCAAATTTCGGTGCCGAGGTGCCCTTCAATGGACGCCGTCCCAGCCCTAAATTATCTAAGATAGTGAGTCATAGCCAATGGGCTATGGAATTTAGGTGCTGGATGTTGCATTTATGAGTTGAATTCGCCTCATTTCGAAAAAATACGTCATCATCGGGATTCGATTATAAAACATGCACATCAAGCTTCAATTCAATCATGGCTCAAACTATAGGAACGAAGGCGCGTTCTTAATTTACTCCCATTTGTGAACGAATAATCGTCTAACAATCTGAACGGTATAGTTACTCATCTGCTTTTAATCCACTTCACCCAACTATCACTCAATTAATTATTGTATAATCATTAAGTTACAATAATTACTTAATATAAATCCGCAAAGCCCCTATTTGACACAGCCTATTATGAAAATCATTAGCTAATCGACATGGCAAGAAGAAGACGCAAGAAAAAGCATTTTTTACTCTTTACATTCGTCACGTTTTTTAGAATCGGTAAAAAATATCCGCGCATTAGCGTACTGACCCTACTCCCTCTGATTGGCGGCTACAGCTATGAAGTAATGTTGGCTAGGCCGGACATGGCTTACCAAGGAGTCCCGCAAACTCAAGTCTGGTATCAGCCGCTGACTTGGTCGAGGGTATTTCGCAATGATGGATTCATGGTCGGATACTCGGACATTCGTGGCAATCCGCTCTGGGTAATCTATCAAGTCACCGCGATTAAAAACAATGCGACACCTCATAAAAGGCCGCAAACATTCAGCACCGATTGGCGCAGCCTGACGCGTATCAGCCATCAAGACTATACCCGGAGCGGTTTCGACCGAGGCCACATGGCGCCTAACTATGCCATCAGCAGACTTTACGGCAAACCAGCACAGTTGGATACGTTTTTGATGACCAACATTACCCCTCAAAGACCCAATTTAAATCAAAAAATTTGGCAACGATTGGAAGCCGTTGAAGTCGACTACTTTACCAAATTACATCGGCGCGTCTGGGTGATAACCGGCCCTGTATTTTCGAATCCTTTGAATCGATTGAAGAGCAGCTGGAAAGTGGAAATACCGGATGCTTTTTATAAAATTTATGCTACAAAAAACCATACCGGCATTAAAATATTGGCCTTCCTGGTTCCGCAAACGGTGCGAGGCAATGAGCCTTTGACCGAGTTCATCGTCTCCGTGGATACTATCGAAGAATTAACCGGCTTGGACTTTTTTCATGAGTTGGACGACCCATTGGAGGATAAATTAGAGGCAGCCATCAATCCGAAACCCTGGAAATTAAATCCGGTCGCTCGTTTACCGTCACGTTATTAAGAATTTGGTCATAAATAAACCCATCGCAGATCAAAATTAGGCGCCGAAGTAGACGAAAGTCTTATACAAATGCACAGCATCTTATTGAATTAACCTCTTATTCATTATGATCTTCATGGTGAAAAGCTTTTTATAAGATTAAAGTTTGCTATCTCAACGATCAAAAAAGCGCTATAGTCAGGCTTACCCACTCTGACTTCAGGAGACACTCATGACAAACACAGAAATCGATAACGACGCCGTGATCAAAGTGCTGAATAACATTCTGGAAGCGGAACTGGCAGGCGTGGTTCGTTATACGCATTATGCCTTGATGGTTGTCGGCTACAACCGAATCCCCATCGTTTCTTGGATGCGCGGTCAAGCGAATGAATCGTTACTCCATGCCAACGAAGCCGGCGAAATGATTACCCATTTGGGAGGTCATCCCTCTTTGGGAATCGGTCCGTTACTGGAAACGCACCGTCACGATATCGGAGCCATTCTCCGGGAATCGTTGGATCATGAAGCATCGGCATTGGCCGAATATCATCGCTTATTGGAGTTGGTCGACGGCCGTAGCGTGTTGCTCGAAGAATATGCGCGCCGAATGATCGCTCAAGAGGAAATACATTTGGGCGAGGTGCGAAAAATGCTCAGTAAACCAGGCGAATAGCCCACCACTATTAGCGCATTTGCATAATAACCATGACAATCGGAAGTTCGGACGGGCGAATTGAAAGCGACGCACTGGGTTCCATTGATGTTCCCGCCGAAAAATACTGGGGAGCGCAAACGCAACGTTCCCTGCGCTATTTCGCGATTGGCGATGAGCGATTACCGCGCCCGCTCATCCGTGCGCTCGGTATCGTCAAACGCTGTGCGGCCTTAAGCAATATCGCCCAAAACAGGCTCGATGAAAAACTCGGCCGCGCGATAGTCGATGCGTCACAGGAGGTCATCGACGGCGCACTGGATGAACACTTCCCGCTGGTGATCTGGCAAACCGGCTCCGGCACGCAATCCAATATGAATGCCAACGAAGTCATTGCTAACCGGGTCAACGAGCGCCTGGGCGGCGGGCTCGGCTCTAAGTCGCCGGCGCACCCCAACGATCACTGCAACCTCAGCCAGTCTTCGAACGATGTCTTTCCCAGCGCGATGCATATTGCTGCGGTCGAACAACTCCATTGCCTACTGATCCCGTCATTGCAGCGCTTGCAAAAAACGCTGTTCGATAAATCTCAGGCATGGGCCGACATCATCAAGATCGGACGCACGCATCTGCAAGATGCGACGCCGCTGTCATTGGGCCAGGAGTTTTCCGGTTACGCGGCACAAGTACAACTCAGCATCGAACGGCTACAAGACAGTTTCAAACGCCTGTATCCTCTCGCGCAGGGGGGTACCGCAGTCGGAACGGGCCTGAACTCGAGTCCCGGTTTTGCCGAACTATTCGCCAAAGAAGTCGCTAAATTCACCGGGCATCCATTCACATCCGCCGCCAACAAGTTCGAATCGATGGCCGCTCACGACGCACTGGTGGAAGTTTCCGGCGTATTGAACTGCATCGCGGTCAGTCTCAATAAAATTGCTAACGACATTCGCCTGCTGAGTTCCGGCCCGCGCTCCGGACTCGGTGAACTGATTTTGCCGGCAAACGAACCCGGCTCGTCGATCATGCCGGGCAAAATCAATCCGACCCAATGCGAGGCATTGACGATGGTTTGCGCACAAGTCATCGGCAATCATACGACGGTGACCCTGGCCGGCGCGCAAGGTCAACTGGAACTCAATACCTTCAAGCCGTTGATCATTTATAACGTGCTGCAATCGATTCGCCTTCTCGGTGACGCGACGCATAGTTTTACCGAGCATTGCGTAGCGGGCATACAACCGAATGCCGAGCGGATAGCCGAGCTGATGGAGCAATCGCTGATGCTGGTCACCGCTCTGGTTCCGCATATCGGCTACGACAATGCCGCCCAAATTGCCAAAACGGCTTTGCAAAACGGCACGACGCTTCGCGAAGAAGCCATTGCCGGCGGCCTGGTGAGCACCGAACAGTTCGATGCCATTGTCCGGCCGGAACGGATGATCTCGCCCAAATGATCCATCCTTTTTATATCGATAACAAGCGGGAGAAAAATCATGCACGTGAGCTATGAACAAGCAGAGAAAGCGATTGCCGCAGCCGTCGTAGAGGCCACTAAAATCGGCACCCAAATGTGTATCGCCGTGGTCGATTCCGGTGCCGACTTAAAAGCGTTTACCCGAATGAACGGCGCCTGGGTCGGCAGCATCGACATTGCCATTAAAAAAGCAAAGACCGCTTGCTTCTTCGGCATGAACACCGGTCAAATCGGCCAGCTATCGCAGCCTGGCGGACCGCTTTACGGAATCGAACACTCCAACGACGGCTTGATCACCTTTCCAGGCGGCGTCCCGATTGTCGATGAAGACGGTGTTTTGATCGGCGCGATCGGCGTCAGTGGCAGTTCGGTGGAGAACGATCATCAGGTCGCCAAAGCCGGCGTCGATGTGATCGGCCTCGCCGATTTACCGTCGCATCCTTGGCGGACCTGAACCCCATCGATCGTAAAAAGTTCTAGCAGAGTATTCCATGCCTAACGAACCAAAACTATTTGACGACACGCCGCAATGGGTTTGCCTAGAATGCGGTTACAACATGATCGGCGAGATGCCCGATGTATGTCCGTTTTGCGGAGCCCGGCATGATCATTTTCTGCCGTGGAACGAGGCCGAAAAAACTTATCGAGTGACCTCACGACCGGTCAACGACTGCATCGACCAATTGCTTTCGATGCCGAAATTGGGCCTCGAACATGCGGCCTATCGAATCGAAACCGAGCAAGGCGCGGTCTGGATCGATTCGCCCTCGGCTTTCAATCGGGACTTAGCGCCGGTGCAAACCATCTTATTCACGCATCATCATTTCATGGGCGCGTCGAATCAGTACCGAAAGCTCTGGAATGCCGAAGTACGCTTGCACGACTTGGACGCGCGGCACCCGCTGTCGGCCTCGTTCGCTATCGACCTGCGCTTTACCGGCAATTATATCGCCTACGACATCGAAGCCTTCCACATCGGCGGGCACACGCCCGGATTTACCCTTTACATTTACCAAAACGTGCTGTTCGTCTGCGACTATGTGTTTTTGACCGAGTCGGGCATGCGCTTCAATCCGTTCGGGCCTGAGCTGGAAACCCGGACACGAGCCCTGCGCATTTATGAAGTCGTCAAAGACAGACATTTAGAAACCGTCTGCGGCTATAACTATGTCGCAAACTTTGCAGACTGGCTGTCGCGATTCGAGTCTTTAATGTCTGACGGATGAAATGAGGCCGGCAATGCCTGAGAATTACGATCCCACCAAAGAAAACGACCCTCACCCGACGAAACTGGTCGTCTATTACGACGGCGCTTGTCCGAAATGCATTCGTGACCGGCGCCAATATGAAAAACTGGCGGGACATCATGGAAAAGACGTTTATTGGTTCGATATCACCGGCCAAGAAAGCCGCTTGCACGAATTGGGCATCGACCCACAAAAAGCCTTAATGGAGTTGCATGTCAGCGATGCCGAGGGGCGGGTGAATTCGGAACTCGATGCCTACATTCTATTGATGAACAAAGTCCCTTTGTTGAAGCCTCTGGCTTGGTTGATCAGCTTGCCGCTGATTCGGCCATTTTTGGCCAATCTGTATCATCGGCAAGTCAATCGCCGATTGCAAAAAAGAGGCTTGCTTTAGCTTCGATAGATCGATCAACCCCCACTCTTGCCAACCGACCGGGGCGACGTCGAACATGACATGCATCGGCGGCCAATAGGTAATACCAGCGCGTAGGATGCGGTAAACAACGTGCACAGCATCGATCGATCGCGACCGATGCGCTTTTCGGCCTTTTTACCTTTTGCGCGGCGAACGCCGACACTGTCAATTCGATGCTGACGGAATCGGTTTTCAGATGTTTTCCCAGCCAAACGCCGATAGGTTACAATCAGCCCGACTCACTTCCGGCAATCCCTGGTCTCACTATGAACGATGCATTGGTCAGTTGCGAATGCTTACAACAGAATCCGGATGTTTCCGATCGAATCATCCTGGATGCCACCTACTTTTTGCCCCGTCAGCAACGTAATGCCCCAAAGGAATTCGATGCAGCGCATATCCCAGGCGCGCAATTTTTCGACATCGATAACATCGCCGATTCGACCTGTCCCCTGCCCCATACGCTGCCCGATGCCGTTCAGTTTGCCGAACAAGCGGGGCAATTGGGAATCGGCAATGATACGTGGGTGATCGTTTACGACAACAATCATTTTTTTGCGTCCGCCCGGGCCTGGTGGATGTTTCGAGTGTTCGGGCACGATAAGGTCAGTGTCTTGAACGGCGGCCTGACCCGGTGGCAACAGCTTCGGTTTCCGGTTACGTCGGACTTCAGCCGGCCCTCGCCAAAACGCTTCGACGCGGTGTTTCGTCCCGAACTGTTTGCGGATTTGAAGCAAATGAAACTTATCCAACAACGAGGCAGCAAACAAATTCTGGATGCCCGCTCCGAGGACAGTTTCAACGCTCGGCGACCGCTACACGATGCCGGTCTTCTGCCGGGTCATATTCCGGGCAGCCTCAATATTCCTTATAGAAGGTTATTTGCACCGGATGACTTCACGCTATTGCCGGACGAGCGGTTGCGGCGGATCTTTTTCGACGCCGGAGTGGATTTAACCAAGCCCATCGTCACCAGTTGCGGCTCGGGTGTTTCGGCGGCACTGCTACTGTTGGCGCTGTATCGGATCGGTCTGACGGATATCCCGATGTTCGACGGTTCATGGGCACAATGGGGCCGGCAAGCGGATTTGCCGCGGCAAACGGCATTGAGCGCTTCGCCTTCCAAGTCGGCGCTGGTTAGCAAGGCTTCAAACCGTTGTTTTCGGGTCCAGTCTTTAGGACGTTGTTGCATAGTCTTTGTCGTTGAATGAGATCGTGTCCGTTTAAGCCAGCCTTTCAGAGTAAACACGCTGATATTCAATTCATCGGCAATCGATTGAATGCTTTTATCACCGCGTTGCAATACTTTGCTAAGGGCTTGCTCTTTAAATTCTTCACTATAACGGGTTTGCATTTTTTACCTCTATAAAATTTTAGAGGCGACAACTAGCCTGACACAGAGGGGTCTTGAGCTTACTCATGTCTTTACCTCGCTTTTGAGATTGCTTCACATCACGCTTAAACTGGCCGGAGTAGTCGGGTTGACGCATCAGATGTCAAGCTGTTCAAAGAGGTCATTAGCATCTTTAGCGTGATGAATATCTTCACCTCGCTCACTCTTGGCGAGCGTTTCAGCAGTCAGTTTATTGGGAACGCGCATCTCGAAAGGCAGTGCTTTTTCCTTGGCAACCTTGGTCAAAACAATACGCACCACGTCGGATACGGTAAGCCCCATATCCGCCAGTACAGCTGTAGCTTCTTCTTTAAGTTTTTCGTCGATTCTTGCTCGTACATAAGCGGTGGCGGCCATATTCTTGCTCCTCTGTGGTTAAGGGAATATTGTAGCTCAAATGAACTACACTATACTAATCGACTAAGATGATTGGATTATCAATACGCGTAAGTACTGTTATGTAACAGCTTGTAAAAGATCGAGGTCAGACCCTGAGGTATCCCCACGAAATAGCCAAATAAAACAAATTGCTATGGCTGAAAATTGATAAATATATTGATTATTTTCATCGTTCCTACGCTCTGCGTGGGAATGCATCCCGGGACGCTCTGCGTCCCCAGAGGTCGATAATCCCGACAAGAGCAACGATACATTCTCTACAGTTTCTTAATCCGATTGCCCGCCGCAGTCAACGCAGAGCGTCTAAAGCGGCATTCCCACGAAAAATATCAGGGTCATGAAAAATATCAGGGTCAGACCTTGGAAAAATATCAGGGTCAGACCTTGTATTTGACATTTAGATCTTTTTGTTCTTGAACGAGAAGGGCCTGTGGTCTTCGGGGGCTTGCATCGAACATTGTTAGTCATGCGTATAAATGCACATTGTTTAAGTTTGGTTAGCGATGACTAATCGCTACAATACCCTTTTTCTATTTGATGTGAGCCAAGCTCTAGCGAATGGCGCAATGAATCAGGCGGAAAAAGGAATCGTGAATGATAAATGTTAGGCTTAACTCCGTTTTGCAGACTGGCGGACGCGATTCAAGTCTTTAATGCCTGACGGATAAAATGAGGTAGCAACGCCTGAGAATTACGAACCAAGCAAAGAAATCGCCCCTCACCCGACGAAACTGGTCGTCTATTACGACAGCGCCTGTCCGAAATACATTCGCGACCGGCGCCAATATGAAAAACTGGCGGGACGTCATGGAAAAGACGTTTATTGGTTCGATATCACCGGCCAAGAAAGCCGCCTACACGAATTAGCCATCGACCCACAAAAAGCCTTAATGGAGTTGCATGTCAGCGACGCGAAAGGCCGTGTCGTTTCGGAACTCGATGCCTACATTCTATTGATGAATAAAATTCCCTTGTTGAAGCCGCCGGCTTAGTTGATCAGCTTGCCGCTGATTCGGCCATTTCTTGCCAATCCGTATCATCGGCAAGTCAATCGCCGATTGCAAAAAAGGGGCCTGCTTTAGCTTCGATGGATCGACCACCCCCTTCTAAACCGCCGCCGCAACAGTTTTTCCAAACCCACCGTCGTGTAAACGATGAAACCGGCCGTGATGATCAATCCCCACTCCTGCCAACCGGATAGGGGCGACGCCGAACAAGGCATGCATCGGCGGCCAATACGTAAATATCAGCTGCAGTAGTGTCATCATGACCACGCCGATGCCGCTGCCGTAAGTCACCAGCGTCGATGAAAACGCCATATTGCTGCAATCGGCCAACACGGTTTCCAAGGGCAAGCTAGCGAGACGCTTTTCGACCGGCATCGATTCTCCGGTAAACGCCGACTCGTCGATTTGCAATTCGCGAATTTTAAGCAAACGTAAATCGGCGGGAACCTTGTCGCCGGATTGCAAAATGACGATGTCTCCCGGTACCAATTCAGAACCGGAAAGAATCCGTCTAAGCCCGCCGCGCAGCACGGTACAATTGATGTCGAAAGCCTGAGCCAAGGCATTGATCTCTTTCAGCGCGTTGGCTTCTTGGATGAATCCGATTATCGCATTGACCAGCACGACGCCGAAAATCACGCTACTGTCGACCCATTCCTCCAAGAAGGCCGTCAAGGCCCCGGCGCAGAGCAGAATATAGATCAAGGGCTGATGAAACTGCGACAGAAACAGCCTAAGCGGCCCCTTGCCACGGCGCACGGTCAACTGATTCGGCCCGTACTTTGCCGAACGCCTCCGCGCTTCGTCGTCGCTCAAACCTTGGCCGGCGTCGGCGTGCAATGCTTGCAGGATTGTTGAGGTTTCGAGGCTGTGCCAAACCTGAATGGGAGCTTTCTTCATCTTGGGGTTTCGTATCAAATAACTTCCCGATTGATCATCGCTCCTTCGCTCTACGCTCGCCGTTATTTACAAGTTTCTTGTAAGCTGGGCTGAGCGCTCGCGAAGCCCGGCATTTACGACATTACTTGAGCTCGCAAGGCTTCCATCGACCTCGTCAACACAAATGGGGTTAGCCTTGAGGTTGAGATAAGATGGCCTCGATGCCGTTTATTGTCAGCTAAACGCGCCCGGCTCCGAAATCGCGATCTAGGGATCGCTCCCACAGAGAACGCCCCACACCTAAAGCTAGGTGAAGGGAAGCCACTGATGCTCGACAGCCATGGTTTTCATCGAAGCCCCGATGTGCAATGTTTCTGGTTCCCACAGTCCTCCGTGGGAACCCATAAATACTGTGAAAGTCATGGCAGGAGGGACGTTTCGTGCGACCACGCTCAGCGTTTGCCGCCGAGCAGCGACCCCATGATGCCGCGCACGATCTGGCGGCCGAGCTGCGAGCCGATGGTTCTCGCGGTGCTCTTGATCAGCGCCTCGCCGACGCTTTGCCGATTCGAAGCGCCGGACCGTCTCGTTGTCGACGCCTTGAGATCGCGTGCTGCTTGCGCCTGAAATGCCTGCTGCTCGGCTTTGTGCTTCAACATTTCGTAGGCCGATTCGCGGTCGACCATTTGATCGTAACGTCCTTTGAACGGCGAGCGACCGATCAGTTCGCTACGTTGTTCATCGCTAAGCGTTCCGATTTTCGACTCGGGCGGCCGGATCAACGTACGCTCGACCGGGGTTGGGCTGCCGTCCTTGTTCAGCACCGAAACCAGTGCTTCGCCGGTCTTCAGCTCTTGCAACACAGTTTCGGTATCGAAGCCAGAATTGGCCCTGAACGTTTGCGCGACGTTTTTTAGCACCTTACGATCGGCCGGCGTGAATGCGCGTAGCGCATGCTGGATTTTCAGCCCCATCTGGCCAAGAATCGGCGCAGGAATATCCAAGGGACTTTGACTAATGAAATAGACGCCGACGCCCTTCGAACGGATCAGCCTGACGATTTGTTCGATCTTGTCGAGCAAGACTTTCGGCGCCTGATTGAACAGTAAATGCGCTTCGTCAAAAAATAGCACCAGCTTCGGTCTATCGCTATCGCCCACTTCGGGTAAGGTTTCGTAAAGTTCCGACAACATCCATAGCAGAAAGGTCGCATACAGCCGCGGTGATTTTGTCGTCAATTCGGTCGCATCGAGAATGCTGATCACGCCATTGCCGGAAAAATCGGTCCGGCAAAAATCATCAAGCTCGATCGCAGGCTCGGCAAAGAAATGTTCTGCGCCTTGTTCCTCGAGCACCAACAGACGCCGCTGTATCGCACCGATGCTTGCCGATGTGATGTTGCCGTATTGCCTGGACAGTGCCGCTGAATTTTCACCCATCCAATTCAACATCGCGCGCAAATCTTTAAGGTCCAGCAATAACAACCCTTCGTCGTCGGCGATTTTAAAGCCACTATAAATCACACCGGTTTGCGTGTCGTTCAATTCCAACAGATTGCTGAGCAACAAAGGACCGAGATCGGACATCGTCGTACGCACCGGATGCCCGTTTCGGCCGAACAAATCCCAAAAGACCGAGGGATTTCCCCGGAATTGGAAGTCGGCGATACCGATTCCCGTCACGCGTTCTGTAATTTTTTCGTGCGCTTGCCCTGGCGTCGCGATTCCCGACAAGTCTCCTTTGATATCGGCCAAAAATACCGGTACACCCAGTCTCGAAAAACCTTCCGCCAAAACTTGCAAAGTCACGGTCTTACCGGTCCCCGTCGCACCGGAAATGACGCCATGACGATTCGCCATCGCGGCATCCATCAATAGTTGGCCGTTGGCCGTTCCGCCGATCAATACTGTTTTCATTGTAGGCTCCTTAGCCGACTCAAGTTGCTGTCATGCTATCACACGAGTTGAACCAGCCATAAGCGGGCAATGACAGGAATGTCAAATGGCTCATTATCCAAGATAGCGCCGAATATCCACTTCATCGATCTGCTCGGGGCATAGGTAACGTTTTGCGTACTCCAAATAGGCGCCGCTACGCAGGAAAAGTTCGAAAACATCACGGTCCACATGCCGCTCTTCCACCATTTTATGCAAGATATCGAGCGCGGCACTAATCGGCTTTGCATCTTTATACGGTCGGTCGGCAGCCGTCAATGCTTCGAAAATGTCGGCCAGCACCATGATACGCTCCGGAATCGAAAGGTCTTTGGCGGTTAGCCTGCGCGGATAACCGCGCCCATCTAGCGTTTCATGATGAGTGGAAGCATAGCGAGGCACCTGGAGCAAATCTTCGGGTAACGGCAATTTATCGAGCATTTTGATCGTGCTGATCATGTGCTCGTTAATCTTAAAGCGATCTTCTTCGGTCAAGGTACCCCGTGAGACGGTCAGATTGTGCAACTCGCCCAGATTGTAAAGATGTTTCGGTATCGCCATTTTGATGCCCAAGCGCTCATCATGGATGTTGTTTCGTAAGCGCTTGATGATATGCCAAGATTTATCCGCCAACAGTGGCTCCGTGGCTGGCAGCGATGTTGGCGCCTCGGGATAGCGTGCAAGTTCGATCGGAGATAAGCCTAATCGGTCGTCGAAATGCCGCTGCCAAGTGATGCGTGCCAACTCATTCAACCTATCGATATCGGCCTCGCTCATGCTTTCACCGCCCAAATTGCATTCGGCTACGAAGGCAAAGTCCTCCTGGAGTTTTTGCTGGCCCCTCTGTACTTCGAGTCGGCGCCGTTCCTCGTCATTCGGCGCGGCCAAACATTGCTTCCAATAGTCGATTTCGGCATCGCGCCACAACACTTCGAAGCGCATGCGGATTTCGTGAATGCGATTATAAATCGTCTCGAGCTTGGTGCTTTTATCGATGATGTGCTCCGGCGTCGTAATCTTGCCGCAGTCGTGCAACCAGGCTCCGATACGGAATTCGCGCCAGGCATCTTCGTTACCGAAACCGAATGTATCGAATGGCGGTCGACGGCTCTCTTCGGCTTTTTGCGCCAACAAGATAGCCAACTCTGGAACCCTCGCACAGTGCTTCGCCGTATAAGCCGACTTGTCATCGATGGCTTGAGCGATCAACTGGATGAACGACTCCATCAACTCTTCCCGTTCTTTGGCATGCCGCTGTATCGAGTGAACCATAGTCATCATCGAATCCGATAGCTCATCGATTTCGATAATATGGCTGTCCATCGGATCGAGTTCGCCATATCGGCGCCGTTGAATCTTTTCGTTTTCCAGAGCGAGATGCTTGATTGGCTTAACAATCAACGAAGCCAGCCAAAATGCAAGCGGCAACAATAATAAAAGACAGCCGCCGGTAATCAATAACACGGTATTGACTTGACTAACGGCCGGAGCCAGCACGGCGGATGCCGGCGTGATCACGGCAAAAAAATCGGCCGCCCGTTGATTTTCGCCAATGGCCTGCGCATAGACGAAGTGCGGCTCGCCATCGAACTCCATTTTATGCAGCCTATTGAGTTCGGAAGATTTCGAAGCCAAGCTGATGAGTTCTTGGTATGGAACCATAACATCCTGATTAGTGCCCCTTTCCGCATCGATAAGCCAGCGCGACTTTAACCAACCTAGTTGTTGTTCGGTTAAATTATCCAGGGCCGAGTTAATCAGCTCGATAATTTCTTTCCGTTGTGGCCGCGCTACAAAGTGCAAGCTATTGGGAATTTTAGTGTCGCCCCAGTCCAACTCCTCATAGACCGCGACATCATCGAAGAAAAATTGCCGTGCCGTATAATGCAGAATGGCGGCAGTATCGAGCCCGGCATCGACTTCGCCTTGCCGGAGCGCATCGAACAGACCCCGAACGCCATCGACTTCGACAATGTCGATGTCCGGAAACATTTGCTTGAAAGGAGCGATGATGGACCAACCGGCCGGTATTGCAACCCGTTTTCCCTGCAATTGTCGGATTGATGTGACCGGCATTTGATCCTTGCGCATCAAAATACCATCCGGTGGCTCTGCAAAGGCCTTGCTTAATATTCCCAAGGCGGCGTTTTGTTCGGTACCGACCACCGGCTGCAAAATATCGATCTGACCGGCACGATACATCGCGACCAGTTCAGGCCAGCTATATCCGTTGACATAGTCGAACTGCAAGCCGGTCATTTGCTCGATCATCGATAAAAGGTCGATAGCATAACCGAATGGTTCGCCGGCGATGACAAAATCGAACGGCGGCCAATCGAGCTCGTTCGAAACCGTCAATACGGGGGTTTTCGCTATCAACTGCCGCTGTTCATCGCCAAGCAAGAGGGGTTCGACTTTCGGCATTGCGATCGGCGGCATTCGATTTTCACTGGAAGCAATGATTTCGCCATTGCCCTGATAGAGATAAATGCGGCTATCTTTGCTCAACATTTGTTCATTGAGCTTATCGGACAAAGTAGACAACGCAATATCGACCGCCAGAACCGCATCCCGACCGGTGATCCGCATCGAATAAGTCTGGCCGGGCGCTTGAAGGTGTTGGAATTGATAAGGAGCGGTTTTATGAACCCGGCCCAATTTGGCTTGTATATACCAAGGGCGTTTGTTGGCTAAATAGTCGCTCCGCTCTGTTCGGCTGGTTCGGAGATTAAATTGCTCATCATAATAGTGAAATGCCCGAACTCGCTGCTCGCCTTTGCCCAAGACAGTGATAACGATCCACCTGTCCTGTGGCAATGCCCGTAATTGAGTTCGAACGGCTTCGCTCGTATTCAGATTGATCAGTTCGTAAAAATCGCCATCGTCAAAACCGATATAAGCGGCATAGAACAAAGGGTTTTCATCGAGAACTTCAGCAAAGATGTCGCGGGTTCGCTCCGTAACTCGGCCTTCGCTCAAAATCTCCGGATTACCGGCCAGTATGCGCGTGGTATCAAGCGCGCGTCGATCCATGGCTGTCAAATATTCACTGGTACTCGCAGCGGATTGGCGATAGGTAATCAGAGTCGATTCGACCGCCAATGAGCTCGTAAAATAAAATTGCAAGCTAATGGCGACAATCACGGTCAGCGATGTCATCAATAAAAACAGGCTGACAACAGTGATTTTGATAGAAAACTTAAACTGCTTGTTTTTCTGCGATATTGTCATTTTTCCCTTCGTACACCGTTGGTATTGCTTTCATCGAAAACGCCGTCATCATGTATCGACAAAGGTATCAGCGCGGAGTAAAACAGTCTAGGAACGCCAGTCAGTATCGGAAGAATCATGAAAAATATGCCGGCCGCCGAAATTCTTTTTTACGCCTGCGTTATTCAACCGGATAACCCAACGGCAGCAAATACAACGGGCGTTGATCTTTGGGCAGTTTGAGGGCTTGCGCTACACGCTTATCGTTGAACGCACCAATCGGCACGCCGGCTAGGCCTTGAGCGGTCGCTTGCAATAATAGATTCTGAGCGGCATGACCGACTTCAATTGGGACATAAAGATTAGCGCGCTCTCGATATTTGATGGAGGTTCTTTCGAAAACGGCGGTAAAGACAAAAACGGCCGGCGCCGAACCGACTGCATCTTGGTCTAGCGAAGCTTTTTGCAGTTCAAGGCGACGGTCGCCTTCGACAGTGCGTTTGAGCTCATGACGCTCAGGAATATAGCGATAAATTCCGGCCGGCAGTACGACATAGGTTTCTAGCGGATACAATGCACCGGCCGAAGGCGCTGCACGCAGGCTGCCCTTTGTATCGGTAATGCCTTGCGCCGCCCAAAGCAATTGCCCGATCTGCTCGATCGATAAAGTTTTTGCCGCAAACGCCCGTATTGAGCGTCGCTCGGCGATGCTTTGTTCCAGCGACATCGATCCGGCAACTTTCGCTTGCGGTAGATGAATCGTTTCGTCAAAAGCCATCGCTTGAGAAATAAGCACCATCGGGATCAATCCTATCGAGTTCACGGCTTGCACCTCAGTAGTCGTCTAGATCCAATTTAGTGTAGCATTTCGGCAGGTTTTCAATGCGGATTTAAACCATGCAACCGGTACAAGACATATTGAACCGTATCCGATGGAACGAACACTGGGCGGGAGACGAATTCAATATCGGTTATTATGATCGGATCGAAGACAGGCTGATCGTCGTCGCATTCAACGAAATCCGTTTTCCGAAAGGCGATCATTTTACTTTCGAGGTAATCGACCAAGACGGCGAACTACATACGGTGCCCTATCACCGAGTCAAGACGATCTTCCGCAACGGCGATTTAATTTGGCATCGCGAGCATTAGAATTCGATACCCATTGTAGATCAAATTTCGGCACTGGGTTGTCCATACGCATCAAGCTAAGCACAGATCACCGCTGCTAAATCGCTACCAACCGCTTCCACGAGTCTAAACAGCGTAGCCCGGATGGAGCATAGCGCAATCCAGGAAGCTCGGAGCCACGCCATTCCCGTATTCCGCTGCGCTGCATACGGGCTACGTGTTGCCATTAAGTTAATGGCATTGACCTCTAACTCTCGTCGCATTTTTCGCCTGGCATCGCTTTGTCCATGTCGCAATGATCGAAGTCGCATTCGGCTTCGAGCCACATTGCGTTGATAATGCCGAACGCGCAGGCAAAGCTGACGCCCAATATCCAACTGAAATACCACATAGTTAATTCCTCGATTCGGTTTTTAAAGCGCTCACCGTCTATCTGTCACATCCGATGCGCGCCACATTTAAGAAAATGATCAATAGTGACTTTCCAATACAATCTACTCGGCAAAGGTCAGATTTCTTAGTTCCCATGCGCCTGCTCGGACTTATACTGCACATTACGGTTCCCCACCGCGGAGGCCCTTTCACCTTTCACCTTTCACCTTTCACCTTTCACCTTTCATCTTGCACCTTTAACCTTCATTCAATACCAACCATGTTTGTCTTGACTTATCATTTTCTCGGTCACCGGTCCCCACATCACCTTGTAAGCCCAGCGCGTGTACATGAGCACGATCGGCAAAAACACGACGGTAATCCAAAACGTGATGCTGAGCGTCAAATGGCTTGCGCTGGCGTCCCAAATAGTCAAACTGCTGCCGGGGTCCGTGCTGGAAATCAACAAAAAAGGAAACATGCCGAACCCGACTGTAAACAGGACTCCGGTCAAACCTAAACAACTGGAGATAAAGGCCGCTCTGCAGGTATGCTCACGGGCAAGAAGATAAGCGGTCCACAAACCGGCATAGGCCATGATCGGTGCGAACAGCATCCACGGATGCAGGAAAAAATGCGCCAGCCATCCGCCGCTTTGTTTTTCAACCGTTTTTGCCAACGGATTGGACGCGGCATTGAATAAGGCGTCGTTTGGCAAGCGATAGACCTCCATGCTCAACAATACCCAGATCGCGAGCAAGGTCAACGCGCCTAAAATGATGACGCCGAACTTCGATACAAAGGCCCGGGCGCGAAAATAAAGCTCGCCTTCGGTACGCCATTGCAGATAAATTGCGCCATGCAGCATCAATAGCAATACCGCCAGCACGCCGCACAATAAAGAGAACGGATTGAGCAAATCGAAAAAACTGCCATCGTAAAAAGAGCGCAACTCATGGTTCAGATGAAACGGCACGCCGCGTATCAGGTTGCCGACCAACACACCGAGCAATAGGGTCGGTACCGCGCTGCCGGTAAACAACACCCAATCCCAGGTCGAACGCCATTTGGGCGATTCCAGCTTGCCGCGATAATCGAATGCCGGCGGCCTCAGAAACAGCGTGAACAACACCAAAATCATTGCCAGATAAAGCCCCGAAAACAGCGTCGCGTAGACCAGCGGCCACACTGCAAACATCGCACCACCCAACGTGACCAGCCACACCTGATTACCTTCCCAGGTCGGCCCGATCGTGTTCAGCATCACGCGGCGCTGCATGTCGTCGCGCCCGAAAAACGGTAATAAAATGCCGACGCCCAGATCAAACCCACCGCTTAAAATAAAACCGCAAATCAGCACCCCCATGAACAGCCACCAAATGACTCTTAACGTTTCATAATCGAACATAGCTATCTCCTCAGTGCGCGGTTGCCGGCGTTTCGGCCGATTCGAAATGATATTTACCGGTATGCAGGCTGCTCGGTCCCAAGCGAATGAATTTGAACATCAAAAACAACTCGACGACCAGCAATGCGGTATAGAACACCGCGAATCCGATCAGGCTCATATACACGTCGCTTGGACTGATTTCGGAAGCGCTCAGGAAGGTTGGCAACACGCCGCTGATCGTCCAAGGTTGCCGGCCGTTTTCGGCGACGAACCAACCCATTTCCGAAGCGATCCACGGCAGCGGGATACTCCAGGTCGCCATGCGCAACAACCAAACCTGCTGTCCGGCACGTCTCGTCGCGCAGTAATAAAACGACGCCGCAAAGATAAACAGCATCAAAAAGCCGCAGGCGACCATCACACGAAATGTCCAAAACAACGGAGCGACTCTCGGCAGGCTGTCTTTCGCAGCCTGCCGAATCATCGCCTCGTCGGCCTGACTAACATCATCGATATAGCGTTTTAGCAATAAGGCATGGCCGAGATTGTTTTTGTGCTCTTCAAACAATGCACGCGTTTCCGGGCTTTGATCGCCGCCGCGCATTTTTTCCAATTCGCGGTAGGCGATCATGCCGTTGCGAATCTTGTCGATGTTTTCGGTACGCAGCTCGGTCAGGCCCTTCACTTCTTCATCGACCGAACGCGTGGCAATCAAGCCGAGCACATAAGGAATTTTAACGGCGAAGTGTGTTTTTTCAGCTTCCTGATCCGGAAAACCGATCACGGTAAAGCCGGCGGGCGCTTCGTGCGTTTCCCATTCCGCCTCGACTGCAGCCAATTTGACTTTTTGCGTTTCGCCGGCGCTGTAGCCGCTTTCATCACCGAGCACGATCACCGACAGAACCGAGGCCAAGCCGAATGACGTCGCAACCGCGAAAGAACGGCGTGCAAAACCTAAATCGCGCCGCTTACGCATATACCAAGCACTGATACCAAGCACAAACATCGAGCCGGTCACATAGCCCGCCGCAACGGTATGAACGAATTTGACCTGAGCGACCGGATTGAAGAACACGTCGGCGAAACTGGTCAGCTCCATACGCAAGGTTTCGTAATTGAATTCGGCGCCGACCGGGTATTGCATCCAACCGTTCGCGATCAAAATCCACAATGCCGACAAGTTCGTACCGAATGCCATCAGCCAAGTCACGGACAAATGCTGCACTTTCGTTAACCGATTCCAGCCGAAGAAAAACAGACCTACCAATGTCGATTCGAGAAAAAACGCCATCAGACCCTCACTTGCGAGGATCGCACCGAAGATGTCGCCGACATAGTGCGAGTAATAGGCCCAGTTGGTGCCGAACTGAAATTCCAGCGTCAGTCCGGTCGTCACGCCCATCGCGAAATTGATACCGAACAATTTGCCCCAGAATTTGGCCATGTCCTTATAGACTTCCTTATGCGTCATCACATAGACCGATTCCATGATCGCGATGATGAAACTCAAGCCCAACGTGAGCGGCACGAATAAAAAATGATACATGGCCGTCAATCCGAACTGCAGGCGCGACAGATTGACAACCTCTTCACCGGTAAACATGGTTCATTTCTCCCCTACGGAACTAGAAAAATCGGACGACGGGCGCTCGCCGTATAGACGAGCCGCCAAATCGGAGCGGTCTTGCGGGCGGGGTTCGGGGCGGAAAAATGCGAACCACAGTCCCCACAGCAGTAAAAATTTAATGGCAAGCACGCCAGCTAATTGACGCGTCAACGAGACTTTCATAAGGACCTCCTAAGTGCCGACTTTCGACCAGGGCCACTTGCGCCCCTTGATCAGAGCACGCCAATACAACTGCGGCAGCACGAAGCGTTTCAACAAATACAGCAATAGGCTTTCCTTGCTTTGATCGAACGGAAAGGTTTCCTGAGGTTGTAATTCATAATCGAATTCGGCCAGAATTGCCTTTCCGTAACCGGTCACCAACGGACAGGCCGTATATCCGTCGTAAGTCGCCGTCGGCGCTTTTCCGTTGACGGCGACCAGCAAGTTCGCGGCCAGCACCGGCGATTGCGCGCGAATCGCTGCGGCGGTTTTCGAGGTCGGCAGACCTGCGCAATCGCCGATCGCGAATACACTATCGAAACGTTTATGCCGCAACGTGGCCTTATCGACGTCGACCCAACCCTCGGCATTCGCCAACGCGCTGTTCTTGATCACATCGGGTGCACTCATAGGCGGCACGACATGCAACAAATCGTAATCGACCCGCTGTTCCTCGCCGTTTTCGCTATTTTCGAATAGCGCCTGTCGATTGTCGGTATCGACCGATTTCAGGCGCCAATTGAAATGCGCTTCGATGCCGCGCGGTTCGACGCATTGTTTCATCAACGCATCGGCGTATTTTTTGACGCTGAAGATAGTCGGCGTTGCGCAAAAATAACTGACTCGGGTTATGTCTCGAACATCGGCCTTGCGGAAATATTCCTCGGCCAGATACAGGATTTTTTGCGGCGCGCCGGCACATTTGATTGGCGGCGGCGGAAACGTGAAAACGGCATGGCCGCCCTTGAAATTTCGAATTAATTCCCAAGTCTGCTCGGAGCCTGAAAAATCGTAGATGCTGCATACGCCCTGTTGCCCCAGACGCTCGGGCAACCCTGGGATTTTATGCCAATCGATCTGAAGACCCAACGCGACGACCAAGAAATCGTAGGAGAGCGTCTGCCCGTCTTCGGTTTGTAATTGATTAAGTTCCGGTTGAAACCCCGTGACAGAGGTCTTCAGCCATTTGACCCCGGATGGAATCATGTCCGCCATCGGCCGAATGGATAATTCGTGATCGACGATACCGGCCCCGGCTAAGGTCCAGAAGGGTTGATAAACGTGCCGCGAAGACGATTCGATCAATGCGACCTCGAGGCCATGCGCCGCCAACCGTGCCGCGATCGACAATCCGCCGGGGCCGCCGCCGGCGACGACGATACGGTGATGTTGCGTTGTTGTGCTCATAAGCCCTCATCTGCTGTAAAAATCGCAAGATGTCCGCGTCGTTCCCGACAAGACATGACTGCAGCGAGCAAAATAGCGCAAGCCTTTGAAAAGCCTGCATGATTAGCCGACGGACCGTTCATCATCCCGATTTCTCGGTCCTGTTTGATTCGGATTATAGGTCCGTATATTAGAGATGTCTAATATATTTTGAATCCTAATCAACCCCTTCTCAAAAAACACTTCACTTTAGCATTATGACAAGCGTATAAATTTATTCAGCAACTTAATTTGAATACTATCTTGACGTAATGTCCATAATCTTGCGACATTGTTCACAAAATAATCCTCAGCCGGGAGACTTATCGTGACCGATAACGCTCAAATTCCCCATTGGGAACATTTCGAACACAAGGCCGATATCGGTATTCGAGGTATTGCGCCGACACTCGCCGAAGCTTTCGAGCAAGCCGCGCTGGCGATGACATCGGTCATCTGCGATCCCGACTTAATTCTAGAACATCAATCGGTCGAAGTGTCCTGTCAAGCGGACGATATCGAGTTTTTATTTCTGGATTGGATCAATGAATTGATTTATCTGATGGCTGTCAAACGTTTATTGTTCAAGCGGTTTCAGGTCGTGATCAATGGCAAAACTCTAATCGCAACGGCTTCCGGCGAACCAACTGATCCCGCAAAACACCAACCCGCCGTCGAAATCAAGGGTGCGACCTTGACCGAACTTGCCGTACGCCAAACCGAAGACGGGCTTTGGTTGGCTCAATGCGTGGTGGATGTATGAATTCGACAATACGCCACCACATTCTGCATAAAGGGTAAAACCGATGGACATCAAACAATTCATTCAACGCGATGAAAGCTGCTGGGAGATTCCTGCGAAGGGCGCGATGCGGGTACCGGCAATTATTTATGCCGACCCCGGATTGCTGGAAGCGATGGATCAAAAGGTCTATGAACAGATCACCAATGTCGCGACGCTGCCCGGTATCGTCGAAGCGGCCTATGCGATGCCCGACGCGCATTGGGGTTACGGCTTTCCGATAGGTGGCGTCGCGGCGTTCGACGCGGACGAAGGCGGCGTGATTTCGGCCGGCGGCGTCGGTTTCGATATTTCCTGCGGCGTTCGCACGCTGCATACCGGTCTGACCGTGAACGACTTGCAAAACGTCAACAAAGAACTGGCCGACGAACTCTACCGCAGCGTACCGGCCGGAGTCGGCAGCCGTGGTCGGATTCATTTGAACCACGACGAAATGCGCGCGATGCTGACCGGCGGCGCGCAATGGGCCGTCGATCAGGGCTTCGGCGAAGCACGCGATCTCGAATTCACCGAAGAACACGGCCGCGTCGACGCCGCCGAACCGAGCGATGTGTCGCCGCGTGCCCGCGAACGTCAAAAAGGCGAAATGGGCACGCTCGGCTCCGGCAACCATTATCTCGAAGTGCAGCGCGTCGTCGAAATTTTCGATCAAGAGGTCGCCGAAGCCTACCGGCTCAAGATCGATGCGATCGTGATCAGCATACATTGCGGCTCGCGGGGTCTAGGCCATCAGATCGGCACCGAGTTTTTGAAGGACATGGCGCTTGCGGCGTCTCAATACCATATCACCCTACCCGACCGAGAATTGGCCTGCGCGCCGCTGAATTCGCCGCTGGGCAAGCGCTATCTCGGCGCGATGCGCGCCGGCATCAATTGCGCACTAGCAAACCGCCAAATCATCACGCATTTGACGCGCCAAGCGATGAACAAAATTTTTCCGGGCATTTCAATCAACCTGCTCTACGACGTCTCGCATAATACCTGCAAACAAGAACGCCATATCGTTGCCGGTTCGGCACGGACAGTCTTCGTCCATCGCAAAGGTGCGACGCGAGCCTTCGGCCCCGGCCATGCCGACTTGCCTACCGAATACCAAACTGTTGGCCAACCGGTCTTAATAGGCGGCTCGATGGGCACAAGTTCCTATATTTTGTGCGGCACGAAACAGGCCGAGCAACGCTCGTTCAGTTCGGCCTGTCACGGTGCGGGGCGCGCGATGAGCCGCCGCCAGGCCACGAAACAGTGGCAGGGTAGAACGTTGGTCGATCAATTGGCCGAACAAGGCATCATCATTCGAAGCCCCTCCCTACGCGGAGTTGCCGAAGAAGCGCCGGCCGCTTACAAAGACGTCAGTGCGGTCGTCGATGCCGCCGACAAAGCCGGTCTTGCGAATAAAGTCGCGCGTTTGGAACCGGTCATTTGCATCAAGGGTTGACGTGGCCGAACTTTATATCGGCACCAGCGGCTGGAGTTACCGACATTGGCGGGACTGCTTCTATCAAAAAACAACACAAAAAGCCTGGCTCAAGTTCTATGTCGAACGTTTCAACGCCGTCGAAATCAACGGCACCTTCTATCGGCTGCAAAAAGCGTCGACATTCGAAAAATGGCATGCCGAAACACCGGGTTCGTTCAGGTTCGCATTGAAAGCAAACCGTTATCTGACGCATAATAAAAAACTCAAAGATCCCAAGGATTCTGTCTTGATCGAGAAACAGCATGCCTTGCCGCTGGCCGAAAAACTGTCGGCCATACTTTGGCAATTGCCTCAGTCGTTAAAAAAGGACCTCGACCGATTGAAAGGTTTCATCGAGGCATTGAAACAATGGCCGGAAGTCGATCATGTCATCGAATTCAGACACGAATCCTGGTTCGACGACGAGACCGCTGAGATTTTATCCGCTTCCGGCGTCGCTTCTTGCCTCTCCGATTCGGCTTCCTGGCCGCTATGGAAACATGCGGCCGGCAATCACGTTTACATCCGTTTACACGGCCACCCCGAAACCTATATCTCCAGCTATAGTCATGGCGAATTGGCGCAATGGGCGAAAACGATTGCCGAATACTTACAACAAGGCCGAACCGTGCACGTTTATTTCAACAATGATGCCAAGTGCGCCGCACCATTCAATGCATTGACTCTGCAAGCTCTATTGCAGCATCGGCCCTGAATTTATACCTTTCGCACTTAAAATTTCGGCGATGCTTAAGGAGGCACCGGGGTGATCGACAAAGGCTTTGCCAGCACGGATGCTGGCATAGAGCCTACATGGACGTATTCACCCAGCACCTAAATTCCATAGCCCATTGGCTATGGTTAACTACCTTGGATAATTCATCCAGCACCTAAATAAGCCATGATTTTGAATCATTGCCAAAGACCTATGGAATTTAGGTGCTGGATTTAGGTGCTGGGTTCACGGCGTCCTTTGACGGTCACCCCGGCGCCGAATTTTGATCTACGGGGTATAACTCAATTCAATAACTCCGCGCTCTATTTTTTCAACCGAAAACCGTACGCTCGGTTATCATATTCCGCCATAGTTGTTGATGTTGGTTTTGCATGAAAACGAGGTTTTTTATTTTTTTTGTGTTGCTGTGGTTGGGACTTAACAGTATTTCGCTATTGCTTCAAGTCTATAATGCTCAAGATACCGCCAAAAAAATCGCTTTCTCGCAAGGCAAGCTGTTTTTTCAACACATCGTCACGATGCGGCATTGGAATGCCCGACACGGCGGCGTCTACGTAACGGTTACCGAAGATACTCCACCCAATCCTTACTTGGATATTTCCGGACGCGATATCGTTACTCTCGACGGGCGTCGGCTAACTTTGATCAACCCGGCTTATATGACGCGTCAACTGGCTGAACTGGAACACGATCAATCCGGCATTCAATTCCATATTACCAGCCTTCACCCGAAACGCCCTGAAAATAAGGCGGACGCCTGGGAAGCCGAAGCGCTATCGGCATTCGAGAAAGGCGAATCCGTTGTTATGGACATCGCGACCTTGCATGACGAGCCGTTTTACCGCTACATGGAACCGCTGAAAATTACCGAGTCTTGTTTGCGCTGTCATCGGAATTATCAAATCGGCGACATCCGGGGCGGTATCAGCGTCAGCATTCCCAAGGCCAAGATCATCCCTTATGTCGAAAACCAGTTAAGGCATATTTATCTGCTGCATGCCGTAATCGCTTCACTTGGCGTGATATTGTTGATCATTTTTCACTACACCGAGCGACGCACCAGAAAGCTGCTTATTCGAGCAAAATCCAAATTACACCTGGCTTACATCGATTCGTTGACCGGTTTGCCGAACCGACGTTATTATGACCAGTATGTGCAAAAAGAATGGCAACGTGCATTGCGTCATCAATATCCCTTATCGATAATCATGCTCGATATCGATTATTTCAAGAATTATAACGATGCCGAGGGCCATCCTGCCGGCGACCAATGCCTGATCGAATTAGCCAAAGTCCTTAAACTGTTTTCCAAGCGCTCGGACGATTTCGTTTGCCGTTACGGCGGTGAAGAGTTTTGTGTGGTTACGGTTTGTAATGCAGAGCAAAGCCTATCGTTGGCCGAGAAGCTGAGAGTCGCCGTCGAAAAAAGACAATTAAGACACCCGAATTCGCCCGTGTCTCATTACGTGACATTAAGCCTGGGAGTTGCCACCGTCATTCCGAAAGACACTCTAAGTTCGGCCCGTTTACTCGATTTTGCCGACAAGGCGTTATATCTAGCAAAACAAAACGGCAGGAATCGAGTCGAGCAATTCGATCAGAAACAGATCGACGATGCACAAAAGGCAACGATTGCATAAATCTAGGCTCTTTTGCAGGAAAAATAATTAGCCTTCCATGGCGCTTAAACTGGTATCTCGACAGGTACGAAGCTTTGGCTAGAGTAACGGACTGATTAGGCGAAATTTTTTAATAGTAATACTGCTTCGGCGCTCTACCCTTTTTCTCGATGACTTTCGATTCCGTATATTTCCCTCCCTCCTTGGTAAGAAACTCGATTTGACACTGAAACCGCCAATCGTCGCCGAAGTCGTAATGAAAAACAAAGGTCATGCCTTCGTGTATCGGCATTTCTCCCAGTGTCATATCATCGGCCCAATACTCGCCGTCCTCGACAAAAGGATGCACCACCATCTCTTTTTTCCCCAGTTCGTTTTTATAGACAAACTCGTATAAATGATCGTCATCGAAATTGAACGCGTCCAGAATGCTCGACGCCAAATCGTCGAGAAACGCATCATGAGGGACCGCCAGTTTACTCACCGCATCACGCACTTTGACGGCGATCACCGAATAGCCTTCCGTCAAAGCCTCTCGTTCTTTTATCAATAATCGGTTTTTACCAATCCGGAACGAGCGGTTTCAACTCCTTAGCGCAAAAATCGTACAACTCATCCGATAAATAATTTCCAGTTTCATTGATAAAGCGCGTGACGGCATCGCCAAGATAAGTGAGCATTGCTTTGCCAAACGCGGAGAACCCAACTTGCATGTCTGCCGGATCGATATTCTTATGCGATTTTTTCGACCCGGCCTTAATAAAGCCGAACAAAGCCAGCAATGCAATATTATGGGGTCCATAATAATGAGATTCAATCACAAGCGAGACGCGACCTCCTTGGCTCGCAGTCCGATAGATATGGAGGGCATTCAAAAAACTCGATTCAAAAATCCCTGAACGTTCGCCGAGTATTTCTTCCTCGCCGAGTGAAATCCAAAAAAACAACAATGAAAAATAGCGTTCTTCGGCATTGAGCTTCTGCCAGGAAGCCAATACTTCCGGATCGAGCTTTAATAGGATTTTGTTCTTGTCCTTGACCAAGATCGCCAAACCGGACACGCGCAACACTAAATTAAGCCCGTGAAGATCGGGAAACGCCTTTTGTTGAGGCCGCTTTAATTCAGTTTCGAAAGGCCGCGTCATCCGCTCGTTCAGTTCAAACAAGTATTTCATGCCGATATGCAGGGTCGTCTTGGTCACTTCGATGCCATCGCTCCCAATGAAATCCAACAGCGCCTGAAAATCCTTCAGCAGAGTGCCGGGCTGAGTATCGCTGAACGCCTGATTTTTTTATGATCTCGGCATGTTGGGGCGATAAACGTTTGTTTTTGTTATTCATGTCAATTCTCTGGTAAACATTGCTATCAAATTACTCCCTTTATACTCAAAAAATAGTTAACTGTATGAAGAGTATGAGCTGTGGCTAGCGAGGATGTCGGCAGCAGGGAACGCTGTCGTCAAGCCTCCATGGACGGGTTCACGGCGGTCCTCGATAGACACATCCCATACCTTTTTATTCTTAGATGTTTTTCAATCAAAAGGGTGTAGCGAGTAGCCTGGATGAAACGTAGTGGATTTCGGAATAATCCGAGCCGCGTTCTCCCCGGATTCCGCAAGCTCCATCCGGGCTACTCGCTGTCCGAATGAGCGCTTTTGAAGAATCAGGTTGGGAAAAGACGCTTGTCGGGTTCGAAATCGAGGCGGCGCGCTCGTTTGACGACGCCTGCGAAAGCCGGGTGCTTGGGATTGACGATAAAATTCCATTCACGGGGCACGATAACGCTCGGCACTACCAAGGCCAAGCCGGTGCCTTCGAACAACCAGGCGTCGCCGATTGCGGCGGTTTCCGGCGGCGCCGGCTCTTCGCGCCAACAGGCCGGTAATTTTTCGGCGTCGAAATAGGCGACGTCCTGTTTCGGCAATTGCAGTTCGAACAGCGCGTAATGTGACAAGAATTGCTGTTTGTCGAGATGGACCAGTATTTCCAATATCGCGAGCGATTCGGAGCCGGCCAAATAGACACAGGCCTTGCCTCGGCTATTCCAGCGACCGCCGTAACGTTTGGCGCCTTCGCCGTCGAAAGCGCTATCCGCCCATTTTTGTTTGACGATTCGATAGGCTTTAACGCCGCTCAAACGAACACTCCATGTTCGAGTCTGCCGATCAAATCTAAAACCGCCTCGGTTTCGGCGGTCGTCGCCAGCATATCGACCGGCCGCCGCCCGCCCAAACCGAGCGCAGGTTTATTTAGCCACTCGCGCGCCGCATCCAGATCGCTTTCGAATAAGTCGACGGTCGCCTTGAGCAATTCGGCCAGACGATAAAGACGGTCGCTTTCTTGTTGGTTGAAACGCCCGGCCTTCGCGCGCCGTTGCAGCGTCGCGGGTGCAATCAGCGCGTATTTGGCGAGTTCTTTTTTTTCGAGACCGGTAAGCTCGGCGAGTTTGCCGTACACGCTAAACGCCAAGCCTTTATGCAGGGCGTCATGAAGCTTAGCGCCCCGCGCAGGCATGCCAATCCTGCGCCAAAAATCGAATTCGTCTTGAATTTCCGGATTGTATGCCTTCAAAATAGCCGACATCGCGACTCCTCACTATCAATTGATTATCTCGAAATATATCAACCTGTCTTCCAACCGTCAAACAAGTCCTATCGAAATCGCTCGCATTCGTTAATGAATCGGCTCTAATATCACACGGCAGCCGATGTCCGCTAACAAACCGCTATCGAACCGTCCCGGCTCCGGCGAATACAAATTGACCGTACCGCAAGCCACGCCCAGTCTCAACGCGGCCTTAGCATCCAGACCTTGACCCGCCGCGACCGCTAAACCGGCCACCAGCGCATCGCCGCAGCCGACACGACTGACGATCCATTCCGGCGTTTCGTTCAGATAGGCCGATACCGCCATATTCTCACTGACGGCTATGCAGCCGTGCTCGCCTCGCGAAACATAAACCCGTTGAATGCCTTGACCGACCAGTTCCCTGGCTGCCTCGGCGATACTGTTTTCGTCCGGCAAGGACTTGCCGAGCAAGGCTTCGAGTTCTTGTTGATTCGGCTTGATCGCATCGGGCTTGGCTTCGATACCGAGACTCAAGCCGGGGCCGCTGGCATCCAAAAAGGTCGTCATTCCACGCTCGCGGCAGACCTTGATGAGGCTTCGATAGAAATCGTCCGGCGAGCCGGGCGGCAGGCTGCCGGAAATGATCACGATAGCACCGGGTTCGGTATGCATCTTGATACTTTCGATCAGTTCACGGCAATCATGATCGGTCACCGAAAATCCTGCGGTTCGTATATGAGTTTCCCGGCCGCTCGCCGAATCATGCAGCGTAATATTGGTGCGCGTCTTGCCGGAGACCACGGTCAAATCGGTTTTAAACCGCTCGGTTTGCAAGGCATGAAACGCATCGATCGAGCGCGCTCCCGCAAAGCCCAAACATAAAACCGCATGACCCAGCGACTCGACGGCCTTCGCAACATTAATGCCTTTGCCGCTGGCGAATTCCTCGGCGCGTTCGGCCGACAGCGTTTCGCCCGGCACAAAACTTTCGACCTCGAGCAATAAATCGATCGCCGTATTGACGGTCACGGTAATGATTTTCGCCATATCCGGCTACTCAAACCCGCTTGAAAATCAATGAAGTATTGATGCCGCCGAAGGCGAAGTTATTACTCATCAAATAGTCGCATTCGAGCCTACGCACAGACCCTTGAATATAATCGAGTTCCGCACATCTGGGATCGACAGCATCCAGATTCGCGGTCGGATGAAACCAGCCTTCGTTCATCATCCGGACCGCTACCCAGGCTTCGATCGAGCCGCAAGCGCCGAGCGTATGGCCGGTATAACTTTTCATCGAGCTGATCGGAATCTTATTGCCCAACACGGCCGCCGTTGCATGACTTTCGGCGATATCGCCCAGCTCGGTCGCGGTGCCGTGCGCGCTGACATAGCCGATTGCCGAAGTATCCAGGCCCGAATCTTGGAGCGCCAATTGCATCGCGACCTGCATGCTGGCGCTGTCCGGTTGCGTGACATGCAAACCGTCGCAGTTGGTGCCGAAACCGACGATCTCGGCATGAATCGTCGCACCCCGGCTCAAGGCATGCTCGCGTTCTTCCAGAATGAAGGTGCCGCCGCCTTCGCCGATCACTAGCCCGTCGCGGTCACGGTCGAACGGGCGCGGTGATTTGTCCGGTTCGTCGTTGCGCAGACTGGTCGCGAACAAGGTATCGAATACCGCCGCTTGCGAGGCGGACAATTCGTCACTTCCGCCGGCGATCATCACGGTTTGCTGTCCGTGTTTGATCGCTTCGTAGGCATAACCGATGCCCTGGCTGCTCGATGTACAGGCGCTCGAGGTCGGAATGATGCGGCCGTTGATGCCGAAGTGCAGGCTGATATTGACCGGACAGGTATGCCCCATCATGCGGATATAGGATGTCGCGTTCAAGCCGCCCTTGTCGAAATTCAGCAGCATCTTGGTGAAATCGATCAAGCCGTCGAAGCTACCGGACGAACTGCCGTAAGAAACGCCGGTGCGGCCGCTTTTCAAAACCGGGTCATCCAATAATCCTGCATCTTGCAAGGCCAATTCGGTGGCATAGGTCGCCAGCATCGCGACTCGGCCCATGCCCCGTACTTGCTTGCGCGAATAATGCGCGGGCCGCGCGAAATCGACCGGCCCGCCGAGCCGGGTGTTCAAGCCGTTGTATTTATCCCAATCGTCCATCCGACGAATGCCGGTATTTTGCGCTTTCAAATTACCGGCAACCGTCGTCCAATCGTTGCCGATCGGCGTGATCGCGGCCATGCCGGTTACCACGACGCGTTTCATCAGCACAGCCCTCCGTTGACCGAAATCACCTGCCGGGTGATATACGCGGCTTCCTCGGACAATAAAAACCCGACGGTGGCCGCGACTTCATCGGCCGAGCCGACCCGGCGCATCGGAATCATTTTTTTGATTTCCTCGAGCGGCAACTCGTCGAGCATTTCGGTATCGATCAAGCCCGGCGCGACGCAATTAACCGTGATATTGCGTTTGGCAAGTTCCAATGCCAACGCCTTGGTCGCTCCGATGATTCCGGCCTTCGCGGCGCTGTAATTGACCTGACCGCGATTGCCGATCAGCCCCGAAACGGACGATAATGTCACGATGCGGCCTGGCTTGCGCCGCCGGATCATCGGCATGATCAGCGGGTTCAAGACATTATAAAAACCGTCCAGATTGGTATGTATGACGCTGTCCCATTCCTCGCCGGTCAAGGCCGGAAAAGCGTTGTCAGCGTTCACGCCGGCATTGCAGACCACGCCGTAATAAGCGCCGTGTTCGTCGATATCTTGCTCGATCGCCGCACTGCATTGCTTGCGGTCCGCCAGATCGAATTGCAAAATACGCGCCGTGCGGCCGATTCCCTCGATTTCCCGAGCGACTTGCTCGGCCTCGCTTCGGCGGCTGCGGCAATGCACGACCACATCGTAACCCTTGCGCGCCAGATACAAAGCGATTGCCTTGCCGATGCCCCGGCTGGAGCCCGTCACTAAAACTGTTTCATTCATGCTGTTTCTTTAGTAAGTGTCCAAAATTTATTTCCCGATTTGGCTAGTATCAGGTAACGCTGGAAGAAGTGTGCGCGGCATGGACGCCGCGCCCAAGCCTATAGGGATATATTCACGGCGTCTTCTGGAAGCGTTACCTGATACTGGTCGATAAAACCGGGTAATTATTTTGAAACAATTACTTAGTTTGTGATGACCCGATTGATTGCCGTATCGGGTTGATAAACACTCAGTTTAGCCGAAATTTCCACGCCGTCGCCGTCCACGCGGCAATCGAAAACGCCCAAGCCTTGATCCTGTATGAGGCGCTTGACCGTCACGGTCAGCACTGCCCCGGCGGTAAGCCGGCTCACATTGCAATGATACCGCCGTGTGCCCAATAAAAACCCGGGATTGAGCGGTTTTCCGACCAAGCGGCACATCAAACCGCCATGCGCCGCCACCGTTTGCGCCATGTATTCGATACCCACCCAAGCCGGAATGCCTGTGTCGTCGCCGAACAGACCGTCGCCGCGCACGGTTACTTGCGCGCTCATCGACTCGTCGTCGTAGGTCAGCACATGATCCAACAGCATCATTTTGCCGCCATGCGGCAATAGTTGCTCTATTGAATACACGATCATACGCGCGACACGACGATCGAGATGTTATTACCGCCGAAAGCGAAGGAATTGCTCTGACAATGTTCGATGCGCCTGCCCAGTCGTTGACCGGTCTTGACCAGATTCAATGCCGGCAAGGCCTCATCGAATTCGTCGTCATTGCTATTCGGCGGCAACGAGCCCCCTTCATCATCGCTATTCAGCAGCAGCCAACACAGACCCAGCTCGAGTGCGCCGGCCGCGCCTAAGGCGTGTCCAGTCATGCCTTTGGTCGAGCTAGCCGCGACCGAACGGCCGAACACTTCGGCAACCGCCGCGCTTTCCATTGCATCGTTCAACGGCGTGGCCGTGCCATGTAGATTAATATAATCTATTTGCACGGCGGTCATCTCAGCCTCTTTCAATGCCGTTTGCATCGCAGTCACCACGGCCGTGCCGCCGGGGTCGGGCGCGGAAAAATGATACGCGTCGCTGCTGGCGCCGATTCCTGTGAGTCTGACGGGGCCTTCGTCCCGGCTCAAGACGAACAAGGCCGCGGCTTCCGATAAATTGATGCCGTCACGGCGCCGTCCGAAAGGCTTACACAAACCTGACGATACCGACTCCAATGCCGCAAAACCGTTCACGGTAAAACGGCACAGACTATCCGCGCCCCCGACGATGACCGCATCGCAAATATCCAGCTCGATCAATCTTCGGGCCGAAACGAAAGCCCTGCCGCTCGAGGAACAGGCCGTTGATACCGAATAAGCCGGGCCTTTCAAATCGAGCCGATGAGCCAAAAAATCGGCTCCGCCGGCCAACTGTTGTTGCTTGTAATGAAATCCGGACGGTTTTTCGAGACCGCCGGCCACCGCGGCAATCGCCAGTTCGGTATTTCTGACGCCGGAAGTGCTGGTGCCGATAACCACGCCGATTCGATCCGCGCGGTATTTCCGTTTGATGCGCTCGACGCCCGCCTGAATTTGACTCAAGGCCGCGAGTAACAAGCGATTGTTTTTGCAATCGTAAACGCTGTATCGTTTTTCGATTTCGGGCAGTTCGGCACGAATCTCACCGACATAAAGCGGTTTACCCGGCGAATATTCATCGGTCTTGATCAAACCGGAACGGTCTCCCGCCAGCAGTCTCGACAACATTTCGGAACCATTGCTACCGGCCGCCGATAGAATGCCGAGATCATTGAGAAACAAGGTCATTTTCTCAAGGCTCGCGGCACAATTCGACCAAGGTCTTCAACCGGGGGCCTGAGTTTTTGACATACGGATTGTTTTCATCCCAAACATAGCCGGCCAGAATCGAACAAATCATTGCTTTGATATTGGGCTGTTGCTGTTGATAAAGCACTACATCCTGCAAGCCGCCGTCATACCATGAGCTGACGAAGGTGCGGAAAGTATCGACGCCTTTTTGCAAGGGTTCGGAAAATTCCTGTTGCCAATCGACCACCATGCCGCCGAGCTGCCGGTCCAATATCTCGGCGGCGAGACTCGCCGATTTCATCGCGATCGTGACGCCCGAGGAAAAGACCGGATCGAGAAACTCGCCGGCATTGCCCAATAGCGCGTAGCCTTTGCCATGCAAACGCTTGACGTTGGCGCTGTAACCACCGATGCTGTTGACCGGCGTGTCGAACACCGCATGATGCAGCAGCGCCGACAAGCCCGGCTCTTCATCGACGAATCGGCGCAGTACGGTTTGCGGCTCGCGTTCCGGAACCTTGAGAATCTTCGCTTCGCCGACCACGCCGAGACTGCAACGTCCGTTGCTGAACGGAATCAACCAATACCAAACATCGGTCAATTCGGGATGCACGATGATGCGGATTTTGTTGCGATCGTAGCGCGGATCGTCAATCCCGTCTTCGATATGCGTGAACACGGCCTGCCGCACCGGAAACCCGGACGGTTTTTCCAAATCCAACAAACGCGGCAACACTCGTCCGAAACCACTGGCATCGAGCACGAAATCGGCAGTCATGCGGTAGCGCTCATCGCTGTCCCTATCCTTGACCGCCAACACCGCTTGCTCGCCGCTGAAGTCGGCCTCGACGACTTCCTGACGCCAGCGTATGTCCACGCCCATACGTTGCGCCTCGGCGGCTAGCAACGCATCGAAGCGGTCGCGTTGCACTTGATAGGTCGAATCGAAGCCGGATGTGAATTTGTCGGCAAACCAGAATTCACAGTGTTTATCTTGAAATAAAAACGCCGCGCCGTCCTTCAATTGAAAACCGGCATTACGCACGGCATCGAGCATGCCGGCCTGTTCGATGAATTCCATACATTGCGGCAGCAAGCTTTCGCCGATGCTGAAGCGCGGAAAAGCATCTCGCTCCAAGATAACGGTACGATATCCTTTGTTATTGAGCAATGCCGCGGCGATGCTGCCCGCAGGGCCCGCTCCGATAATCACGATATTGCCTTTTTCAACCCTCATGCGAACCCGCCTGTTTTGCCATTGCTAACCTAATGTGGATGTTTATAAATAATTCATGCCAAATAAGACGGAGGTTGTAACCCATACGCGTCGAGCTAAAAACAGCCAACCCGCATCCCCTATTTCCTAAGTTGCTATTAAAGTATGTGGCCCGTATCCAGCGTAGCGAAATACGGGAATGGCGTGGCGCCGAGCTTCCCGGATGGAGCGCAGCGCAATCCGGGAAACGCTGCTTGGTCAATGTGGCCTCGATGCCATTTATTGTAGCTTGACATTTTCGGCCTCGAAATCGCGATCTGGGGATCGCTCCCACGGTGCATCAATCACCCGCCGTGGGAGCGACGCCTTCGTCGCGATTTTCGAAGCCGCCGACGCTCAACTTCCACAGTTTATTTTGAAGTCCTAAGTCCTGAATTCAATGAATTTGCCTCTACACGAAACTCGAAGCGAATCAGAAAGTTAATTTTAGCCACATCCCTGGCTTGATGCGTATGGTTAAATAACCCGCCCCGCGCGATGTTCAGTACCTAATCCCAAAGGGTATCGCCCTTTTCCGTGACTATGCCTGCCCTAATCGGCTATCATTTAAACGACAAATTATACCTTACCTGAGTCATGAAAAAGAAACTGCGCGACTTTATCTTTCAAGAGCTCGTTTTCATCGCCGAGCCGAATCGATTCGGCGATGACGACGATTTGCTCGAAGCGGGACTGGACAGCATGGGCATCATGCGCTTAATCATGTACATCGAAAACGAATTCGGTGTGACCCTACCCGATACCGAAATCGAACCGGACAACGTGCAATCCTTTAATACATTGGAACGCTGGATCTTAAGGCATAAAAACGCATGAGCGTCGATAAGTCCGCTATTTTGGAAAGGCTGAATCCGGCCGACAGTTTCACATTGGCGATGGATGAAGAAATCCGCCGCGACGGCTTAGCCGGCAGTTTGGCGTGTTACGGACTTGAACTCGCCAATATTCCGGACATCGACGCATTGCAACAACGGATCGACGAATTTGGCCGACGTTTTCCGGTAGCCCGTGCCAGCCTGAGGCAAATCGGCAAGCGTTTCTATTGGTGCAAGCGTTCCGATCCGCCCGACTTATTTTTTCGTCATCATTGCCCGGCCGGCGCAAATGAAGCGGAATTCCGGCACGCTACTGTCGATCGAATCATGAACGAGAAACAGCCTCGGGAGAGCATCGCGCCGCTCGAGTTTCATCTCTTGACCGGGCCGTCCGAAACCGTTTTTGTGATGCGCTGGCTGCATCCTTTTTGCGATGCGCGCGGCGCGGATCTGATCATCAAATATGTGTGTACCGCCGACCCCGAACAACGCCAACGATTCGGCCACCCCGAAACCGGTCCGCTGGTATTCGAACAACTACGAAAATACCGCTGGTGGCAAAAAATTACGCTTCTGCTGAAAGGCAAGCGCTATATCGATAGGCTGGATAGACTAAGCAGCGTTCAGCCGTTGCGCCACGAACAGACGCCGCATCGCCTCGAGTTTGCGATTCGAAGACTCAGCGAGGAACAAACTGAACGGGTCGTCAAATTGGCCAGGCAACATGTCGGCCTAACCGGCACCAGCCTCTATTACATAGGGTGCCTGATGCGCGCCCTCGACAAATGGCATCCAGACAGTCCGGGCGAGGCTTATTGCGTGCCTTATGCATTTAACTTGCGCAAACAACGCGCCTTATCGCCGGTCAGCGGTAATCATCTCAGCGCACTGTTCGCACAGACACCTCGAGGAGTCGTCAAGGACCGGCAAAAACTGTTTGAACATCTGAAACAACAAAACACCCAGGTGATTCGTCAACAAGAAGACTATGCCTTTCTACCCCTGATGTGGGCCGGCAGTTGGCTGTCGCTGGCCGAATACGGCAAGGTCTTGCGCCTTTCGTACGGCTCCGGTCAAGAGCGCAGCTCGTTTTGGTTTTCCGATATCGGCCGCCTGGATCTTCCTGCGGACAGTTTCCCCGGCGCCGAAATCACCGGCGTATTTCATGCCTGCCAGGTCACGTCGCCGCCGTCGCTGGCTTTTCTGAACTGTATTTTCCGCAATCGTTTGACCTTAAGCTATAACTATGTCGAACCGATAGCCGATGCCGAAACTATCGATGAATTGCATCGATTGATGTTGGCGGAACTGCTGGGAGAGACGGATTGAATCGTTTTAAGGATTTGGTCGTAAATAACTTCCTTATTTTAGGGAGGGTTCGGTTGCTCGACTGGCAGGTGTCGACGGCAGGGCAGATTTTTGCTCCTCGGCAATTGCTCCCGCATTGCCCTAATACACGCCATCCATGGCAATTAGTCGCCGCCGTCAAGCCTACAAGGACGTTTTCACGGCGTCTTGCCAAGCGAGTTACCGTACCCTCAACAAAGCTCTTAGTTCCAGAACGTTATTTATTACGAAATCCTAATTCTCGATCATGCCCTTACTGACATCATTCAACCTACAATGCCGAAACGCACCGGATCGCCCGGCGTTGATTGAAGGCGAACGTCGAATGAGTTACCGCGAAGTGATGCTTAGCACTGAACGCCTTGCCGCCCATTTAGCCGCATGGCTCGAGCCTGGCTCTCGCGTCGCGCTGGCCATGGATCGAGGTATCGATGCGGTCATAGCGATTCTGTCGGTCCTACGTTGCGACGCGTGCTACATCCCCCTGGACATCAAAAATCCGGCTCGACGCTTGCGCTTTATCGTCGACAACGCTGTCGTCCACTGCATCATCGGCCGCGGAAACCCTCCCGAGTGGCTCGACACGCCGGCGCTTTGGCTCGATATCGACCGACTGCCCGAGTCTGCCCAATCGTACTATCCTCCCGCAGCCACCGACCCCGAAGCCTTGGCGGCAATTCTGTACACTTCGGGTTCGACCGGCACGCCGAAAGGCGTCGCGCTGAGTCATCGCGCATTGCATAATTTCGCCGATTGGGCGGCGCGCACGTTCAAGCTCAACGCCGACGACCGTATTGCATCGTTGGCGCCGTTTCATTTCGACTTATCCGTGTTCGATCTATTCAGCAGTCTGAGCGCCGGCGCTAGCATTAATTTCGTGCCGGCCGGCTTGACCTTGTCGCCCAGCCGACTGACGGCCTGGCTGCGTGAACAGCGCATCACCGTGTTTTACACGGTACCGTCTTTGCTCGGCTTCATCGTGCTAAAGGGCGGATTAACCGAACAGCCGTTACCGGATTTAACTACGCTATTGTTCGCCGGCGAAGTTTTTCCGACGCCTCAATTGAAAAAACTCTGCGAACTGCTGCCCGATACCGATTTTTACAATCTCTACGGCCCGACCGAAACCAATGTCTGTTGTTATTGGCCGGTCGATCGCAAACGCCTCGCCAACGAACAGCCGATACCGATCGGCCATCCGGCTTGCGGCTCGGAACTGAAGATCGACACAGAAACCGGCAAATTGCTGGTAAAAAGCGCCAACAATCTATCGGGCTACTGGCAGCAAGGCCAATTAACAGAAGCACTGGAAGACGGCGGCTATTACAGGACCGGCGATAAAGTCTCATTGAACGAGCGCGGCGAATATTGCTATCACGGCCGTCTCGACCGCATGCTCAAATGTTCGGGCTACCGGGTAGAGCCGGCAGAAATCGAAGCGCTGCTCATGCAATGCCCGGAAGTCGCTCACTGCGCGGTGGTCGGTATTTCGGACAGCGCCAGCGGACAACGCCCCGCCGCCGCTCTGGTTTTGCATCCCGGCGGCCAATTGAATGCAATCGTCAAAACAGTCAAACAAGCGCTACCGGTCTACATGCAGCCGTGCCGATTTAGTGTGATGGATACTTTGCCTCTGCTAGACAATGGCAAGACCGATTATCAAATCTTACAACGCCAACTGGAGCGATACTGAATGGATATCGGCAATCTACCTGCCGCCGGCGGAAACCAAGCCGCACGGGCACGTTTTCGTCATTGCGCCGATATCGGCCTATTGAAACATGCGGTGCCGCAAAGCCACGGCGGTCACGGCAACCATTTTGCTGACCTTATGCAGGCCCATGAACAACTCGGCAAAGCCTCCCAGGACCCCGGCTTATTGTTATCGATCAACGCTCATCTGTGGGGCGCCGTTTTCCCGCTGCTGAACTACGGCAATGCCGAACAGCAGGCGGCTTATCTAAAGCACCTGCTCGACGGCAACCGTATCGGCGGCCATGCGATTACCGAACCGCAAGCCGGCTCCGATCTTAATGCGTTGACAATGACCGCAGAACAAACCGGCGCCGAATTTATACTAAACGGGCATAAACGCTATATTACCAATACGCCGATCGCCGATTTGCTGGTCGTCTATGCCCGTATCGGCAGTCAATTGTCCGCCTTCATCGTGCATGCCGACGACCCCGGCGCCGATTTTCTCGATACGCCTCAAGTCTCCGGCTGCAAAAACGCCACGATGGGCGATGTGCTTCTTAACGATTGCCGAATTCCGCTTAACCGGCAACTGGGTAAGACCGGCGCCGGCAACATGATAATTCAGCAGGCGTTGGAGTTGGAGCGAGCCTTTATTTTTGCCGGCATCTGCGGCGTGATGGAGCGGCAATTGGAAAGCGTAATTCGGTTCAGCCGCGAACGCAGAGTCAACGGTGCGTATCTAGGCAAAAATCAGGCGATTAGTCATAAAATTGCCGAGATGAAAACCCGGCTGGACACGATCCGGCTTTGGGTGAACGAATGCGCGCGCCTGAAAGATCAAAAGCAACGCATCACGTTGGCCAGCGCGCAGACCAAGCTCTTCGCCGCCGAAGCCTTTCTGCAATCGAGCCTGGACGCGGCGCATATTTTCGGCGCCTACGGCTTGCTCGAAGGCGGTCAACAACTCGAACGAATCCAGGACGCCCTCGCCAGCCGGCTATTCTCCGGCTCGTCCGAAATCCAAAAAAACATCATCGCGGCTTTACTGGGTACGGGCGACGGCTATCGATAAAGTCATTCCTCAGAGCCCAAAGGTTACAGAGAAAGTTTGATTCTAACGGTCATGAAAAGGCTTTCATTACTTATTGACATCAAAGTGCGAGGGATAGTGCCGTAGGGTGCGCATCGCGCACCGTTCCACGGCAACGAACCCGACGATAGGCGCCCGACCCAGGTGCGCGATGCGCACCCTACACCTAGCGTTTTATAACCTATGATCACCAACAAATTCCAAGATATTTTGAGATTAAAAAGCGGGAACGCAAAGATTAGCTAAAATGGCTTTTTTCGACAGCCTAGATGGATGCTCAAATAAGCTTTCGCGAAAGTAGCAGGTGTTAAAACGCTAGAGTTTTTTAACTCCATTTATTGATGGCTCTTTTCCAACTGTCTCGCCTTCGCTTTCATCAGCCTTGTATCAACATGCCGAATAATGGCGGCTACATCTATATTCGAATATCTAATAATTAGATATAAAAATCTAATTATATCGTTTTATTTGTCTCCGCTATTTCATTAACATTCGCACAACACCAATTCACAACATAAACACAAAGTTTAAGTGAAGAACGGAAATTGTATGAACAACCCATTAAATGTTGATTTATCGAAACTGGATAACCACCAGGAAATCGCCGCACACATAGTATCAATTTTGCAGGCGATTCGTTTCGGTTCGATTGAGATTGTGATACACGACGGACGCATCGTGCAAATCGACCGGCACGAGAAATTTCGAGTCAAGGCCGTACAGAACAAACATTAAATCCACCGAACCATCGGCGATAGATATATAAATTTAGCGGTTGACTGACCGGAATACCGGAAGTGACTGTATTTTCAGGGGGAAACGAACTATGTCAATTTATATAAAAACCGCTGGGTGGCTAGTGGCCGGTGGATTATTAATCCATCCAGCTCAGCATGCGGCTGCGGCCAAATCAGATGAACACGCAACCAGCTATTATGTAGAACCGGGTAGTTACGGTACCAAGCGAGAGACCGACCCGCCCGGCTATGTCCGCAATTTGAGCACAATCGGAATAAAAGGCACGGAAGATATCACTTGGCTGGATGCCGGCCTGGACTACCGGATGCGTTACGAGCGCCGCGACGACGATTTGCGGCGTCCGACCAGCGGCGGCCTAGACGAACCTCTTCTGTTGCGAACCCGCGCCTATCTGGGTATCAAGAATATTCTCGATCCGTTGCGCGCCGTTGTCGAATTCGAGGATGCGCGTGTTTATAACAGTGACTTTCCTCGTTCCAATCGGGAAGTTAACGAATTCGAACTGATCCAGGGTTATGCGGAATTGCATTTCAAGGACGCACTGGGTTACGACGATCGCGGCAATGCGCGCCCTGCCTTCATTCGTGCGGGACGCATGGCCTTCGAATTTTTGGATCGTCGTTTGATCGGACTAAATCGCTGGCGCAACACCACCAACAACTTTCAAGGCTTTCGCGCCAGCCTAGGACAAGACGCCAATGATTGGGCGCTCGATTTACTGGCTTTGCAGCCGTTGACCCGACTGATGACAGATTTCGACAAGCCGAACCAGGATCAGTGGTTTTCGGCGGCGATCGGCCACTGGCGCCAGTGGTCCGACATTGTCACGATCGAGCCCTATTACATGGCTCTCAGACAAGACGCTGACCCAAGTAATGGCAACCGTAAAAGAGACATTCACGGAACGGGAATTCGCCTGTACGGTTGGGTGGGGGATACGGGAGTCAATTACGACTTGAGCGGCATGTATCAATTCGGTCGTGACGGCGGACAACAACACGACGCCTATATGGTCACCGCCGAACTCGGTTATACCTTCAAGCAGCATCCATGGAAACCTCGGATTAGCGCATTTTACGGTCATGTCAGTGGCGACCAAGACCCTAATGACAACAAGAATAACCGTTTCGAACGCTTCTTCGGATTTGCCCGTCCTTGGTCGTCCGATGATTACATGGTGCCGGAAAACCTGATTGCGCCGAAAGTTAAAATCGAATTCGAACCGATCAAGGGGTTAAAAATCGACGGCGGTTATAGCGCCTTTTGGCTGGACAGCGACACCGACCGATTCAGAAATCTACTTGGCGGCGCCAATAATCGCGACCAAACCGGCAATAGTGGCGACTTTTTGGGACATGGGCTGGATATTCGGGCGCGCTATAACTTGACGCCCTATTTGGCCGCCAACGTCGGTTACACCCATTTCACTTTCGGAGACTTCACACGGAACCGACAAGAAGCGGCCAACGGCAGTAGTTCGGATGACTCGGATTTCGTCTATGTCGAACTGAGTTTCAATGCATTGGATATTTTTAAATAACAGGCAAGGTAAATAACAATGAACAAAACAACACGATTAAAAACAGGACTACTGGCTTTAGGGCTTTTGCTCGCTAACGCGGCGTTTGCCGACCGCAGTCTGCTGAATATTTCCTACGACCCGACCCGGGAACTGTATCAGGCGTTTAACAAAGAATTTATCGCCGACTGGAAGGCCAAAACCGGCGAAACCGTCAAGATACAGCAATCGCACGGCGGCGCCGGCAAACAGGCGCGAGCGGTTATCGACGGTTTGGAAGGCGATGTACTAACCTTGGCGCTGTCTTACGACATCGACCAGATCGCCAAACTGACCGGTACACTGGATAAAGACTGGCAAAAACGCTTGCCGAACAACAGCGCGCCCTACACTTCGACCATCGTATTTCTAGTACGCAAGGGTAATCCGAAAGTCATCCAGGATTGGGACGATTTGATCAAGGACGGCGTTGCCGTGATTACGCCGAACCCGAAAACCTCCGGCGGTGCTCGCTATAACTATCTGGCCGCCTGGGCCTTCGCCGAGAAAAAATACGGCAGCAAAGAAGCCGCCAAGGATTTTGTCAAAAAACTGTATAAAAACGTGCCGGTCTTAGATTCTGGAGCGCGCGGTTCGACCACTACCTTCGTTCAGCGCGGCATCGGCGACGTGCTGCTGGCCTGGGAAAACGAAGCCTTTTTGTCGATCGATCAACTCGGTCCGGATCAATTCGAAATCGTCGTGCCACCGACCAGTATTCTGGCAGAAACGCCGGTCACGGTGCTGGATAAAGTCGCCGAAAAACACGGCACCCGCGACTTGGCCGAAGCGTACCTGAATTATTTGTATTCACCGGTCGGGCAAAAATTGGCAGCCCAATATTATTACCGCCCGTTTCAACCGGAACATGCCGACCCGAAAGATTTGGAACGCTTTCCAAAATTGGAGCGGCTTTCCGTGGATGCGGTCTTCGGCGGTTGGCACAAGGCGCAGGCCGAGCACTTCGATGACGGCGGCACCTTCGATCAGATTTATGCGCCGTAATATCGCATATCGTTCCCACGCGCCAATGTGGGAATGCTTACCTATCTTGCCTCAACCGCCAAGGTATGGTTTCCCACGGAGGACCGTGGGAAACAGGAAGCGACCGCTGAGACTCGGAGCGAGGGAACGATGCTAGGGCTTGCGAAAATGTTTTTTCCTCGTTCCCACGCTCCAACGTGGGGATGCTTACCGCTCTTGCCTCGACAGCCAAGGTATGGGTTCCCAAGGAGGACCGTGGAGACCAGGAAACGACCGCTTTATCGTCACAAAGAACGGATTAGAGATATCAAACCGCTGTTTTTTGCAATTTATTAAAGGCTACCGAAATGCCACAAAGCCATATTATGCCGGGTTTTCGTCCCACACTCGGGTTTACGCTGTTTTATCTGGCGTTGATCGTGCTGATTCCGTTAAGCGCGCTGGTGTTCAAAAGCATGCAGCTCAGCCTGGATCAATACTGGGACATACTGACCAATACGCGAGTTCAGGCTTCTTTCCGCGTCAGTTTTGTTTCAGCCTTGATTGCGGCTGGCATCGCTACACTGTTCGGCTTTGTGATCGCCTGGACTCTGGTGCGTTATCCGTTTCCCGGCAAGCGCCTGTTCGACGCCTTGATCGACCTGCCGTTCGCGCTGCCCACCGCAGTCGCCGGCATCGTGCTGGCGGCCATTTACGAACCCAATGGCTGGATCGGTCGAATCGTTATGGACACTTTGGGCGTGCAAATCGCCTATAAACCGCTCGGAATCGTGTTTGCATTGATCTTCATCGGCCTGCCGTTTGTCGTGCGCACCGTCGAGCCGGTATTGCAGGAATTCGACACGGCGATGGAGGAGGCGGCCGCGAGCCTCGGTGCCAATCGCCTGCAAACTTTTATCAGAGTGATTCTACCCAATATCCTGCCGGCGGCACTAACCGGTTTCGCGCTGGCATTCGCGCGCGGGGTCGGCGAGTACGGCTCGGTCATTTTCATTGCCGGCAATATGCCTTATGTGTCCGAAATCGTGCCGCTGTTGATTATCACCAAGTTGGAACAATACGACTACGCCGGCGCGACCGCAATCGGACTGACTATGCTGATCATCTCCTTTCTATTGTTATTACTGGTCAACGTACTGCAATGGTGGGTACGTCGGCGCGGCGGCCAACTGTGAGAGACGCTCAAATGAATACGGTTACGACAACTCCTGCATATCAACCTAAAACAATCGCACTTAACGATCCGAATTGGGTTCGTTTTGGCCTAATCGGCCTGACTTTAGCGTTTATCGGATTGTTTTTGATCCTGCCGCTGGCGACCGTGCTGATCGAAGCCTTCAGCAAAGGCTGGTCGGCCTATAGTGACAGCCTGGCTCATCCCGACACGCTGGCGGCAATACGGCTGACACTATTGACCGCCGCCGTGACCGTGCCGCTAACGACTTTTTTCGGCATTTGCGCGGCCTGGTCCATTGCCCGTTTCGACTTTCGTGGCAAAAGTTTATTGATTACGTTAATCGACCTGCCGTTCTCCGTATCGCCGGTTATCGCCGGTTTGATTTATGTATTGGTATTCGGTGCACAGGGCTGGCTGGGTCCATGGTTGGCTGACTACGACATCAAGATCATCTTTGCGGTACCCGGCATCATACTGGCAACCTTATTTGTGACCTTTCCGTTCGTCGCCCGCGAGTTGATTCCATTGATGCAGGAAATGGGACACGAAGAGGAAGAGGCCGCTTTATCGCTTGGCGCCAGCGGCTGGCAGACTTTTTTTAAGGTTACTCTACCCAATATTAAATGGGGACTGCTTTACGGCGTACTGCTCTGTAATGCCCGGGCGATGGGCGAGTTCGGCGCGGTGTCGGTGGTTTCCGGCCATATTCGAGGGCTGACCAATACCCTGCCGCTGCATGTCGAAATCACCTACAACGAATACGATTTCGTCGGCTCGTTCGCCAGCGCCTCGCTGCTGGCAGGCTTGGCAGTCGTGACATTGATTGTGAAAACCTATTTGGAATGGCGGCAAAATCAGGATAGGAAGGCGACATAAGTCTCTCTCCCACATAGCGTCCGCCGCTCTCAGTGGGAGCGACGCCTTCGTCGCGACTTTCGGAGCCATTAATGCTTGGTAACCATGGTTTTTATCGAAGACCGTCCGGGGTGCAATGTTCTGTAACTTATCAATCAGAGCAGCTCACCGATATTTCGATAAGCGTTTGCCACCAACACGCATGACGCTACTTGTGTATAACGACAAGAGCTCTGCGCGGGAACCATTTGAAAAAGCCCTTAAGCTGGGTTTCATGTTGTTCAACCCAGCCTACATAAACAAATTTGAACGAGAGCACCACGATGAGTATTACTTTAAACAATATCAGCAAACGCTTCGGCAATTTCGCCGCCCTGGACAATATCAACCTGGAGATTCCCGAAGGCGAATTGGTCGCATTACTTGGACCGTCGGGCTGTGGCAAGACCACCTTGCTGCGCATCATCGCCGGACTGGAACAAGCGGATCGAGGACAGGTTTTACTAAACGGCAACGATGTTACCGATCAGCCGGTCAAAAACCGGCAAATCGGCTTTGTTTTTCAACATTACGCGCTATTCCGGCACATGACGGTATTCGACAATATCGCCTTCGGTCTCAGGGTCAAACCGAGAAAGGAACGTCCTAGCGAAACCAAAATCCAGGAAAAAGTGCATGCGCTGCTCAATCTGGTGCAATTGGACTGGCTGGCCGACCGTTTCCCCGATCAGCTGTCCGGCGGCCAGCGCCAGCGCATCGCACTGGCCCGCGCCTTGGCGGTGGAACCGTCGGTGTTGTTGCTGGATGAACCGTTCGGCGCGCTCGATGCCAGCGTTCGGAAGGATTTACGGCTGTGGCTGCGGCATTTGCATCATGAGCTAAATGTCACCAGTATTTTCGTGACTCACGACCAGGAAGAAGCAATGGAAGTCGCCAGCCAGATCGTCGTGCTCAATCACGGCAAGATCGAGCAAAAAGGCTCGCCTAGTGAGATTTACGACAGTCCGAACAACGATTTCGTGTCGCGTTTCATCGGTCATACCAATGTTTTTCACTTGGAAAAAGACGACAGCTCATGGCTTGCCGGTGCCGGAATCATCATCGACGAGCCGAAAGGAATCGTCGCGCATGTGCGTCCGCACAACATCCAAGTCGAAAAACCGCAAGATTCCGCCAATTCTCCCGTGTACCTAAAAGATTGGCAGCACCTAGGCGCAATCATCCGGCTGGAATTGAGCAAGGACGGAACTAACGGCAACGCAACGACAATCTTTGCGGAAATGCCGAATGAACAATTTCGCGAACTGGCTTTGAATAAAGGTGACCAGGTGTCGCTGCATATTAAGCATGCGCATTGGTTTAACTGAACGAATGTATGGATGGATGGCGCGTTCAACGATTTGGCGGTTGGTTTCCGAAAACGGTGGGCAAAAATGGAAAGACTCTTATGAGTGGGAGCGATCCCATACGCATCAAGCTAAAAAAGCCAACCCGCATCCAGCTTTTTCCTATGCTCCAGCTTGGGAAATACACCGCAGAAGCTGGAGCTTGGGTAACAGCATATTTTAGTTTTTGCGACTACGACTAGTCCCCGCTCGGACACTTTGCTTCGGCAGGCTGAAGCATCTTGCTAATCCGGTTGATTATTAAAACGATATAATTCGATTTATAATTCTAGAAATCAGATATACCCGTCGTAGATCAAAATTCGGCGCCTGGGTGCCCGCTAAAGGACGCCGTGAATACGTCCATGCTGGCAAAGCCTTTATGAGCGCCATGGATGGCGTGAATGTCGATTTTGCAGGAGCAAAAATCGACCGAACACCCAGGCGCCTCCTCTGGCACTGCCGAAATTTGAAGTGCGAAAGGTATATTGAAAACGCTTCAGGCCATCACCTCATGAATCTCAGCCAGATTGAATTACTTCGCACCCTGCATGAAAACGGTTTCAACCTATCCAAGGCCGCCGACAGCATGCATATCGTGCAATCGGCGGTTAGCCGGCAATTACATTTATTCGAGGAAGAACTGGGCTCGCCTTTATTGACAAGAAACGGCAAAAAACTGACCGGTCTAACTGAACTAGGGCAAAAGATATTGGCGCAGGCATTAACCATTCAACAAGCCAAAAAAAATATCCAATCGCTCGCCACGGAATACCGCAATGGCGACAGCGGAATCTTGCATGTCGCGACGACGCATACCCAGGCAAAATATTTTTTGCCGAAGCCGATACAACGCTTCCGCGCCAAATATCCTGCCGTGAAGGTTTATATTGTGCAGTCCTCACCCGACCACCTGATCGACTTTCTGCATAAAGACCTGGCCGATCTGGCTATTTGCACCGAAAAGGTCGCCGACGATGAGACCTTGATCATCAATCCCTGTTACGAATGGCACCATGCCGTTGTCATCCCAAAAGAACATCCGCTGGCTAGCGGGGACTTAACCTTAGAACGCTTGGCCTCGTTTCCGATTCTCACCTACTCGCTCGGCTTTACCGGCCGTTCCAATATTGAAAAGGCCTTTAACGACCGGGAATTACAAATGGATGTGGTGCTGGCGGCAGCCGATACCGATATCATCAAAACTTATGTGCGTTTGGGATTGGGTGTCGGCTTGATCGCCAGTATGGCATATGACCCGGTAGTCGATTCTGATTTAGTTGTCCGTAATTTGCCCGGACTCATACCCAGCTCGATGACCAAAATCGCCTACTTGCGACAGAATTATTTACCCGCCTACAGCCGGCATTTTATTGAAGAACTATTGGATGCCGCCCAAGAAATGAGCGCCTGAGGACATGAGGGTATAACAAAACATTGGAGACGGGTTCAAAATCGGCATTATCCGGCATTAAAATCCAGTTCGCATAAGTCTTTAGCTGCATGTAACTGCCCGTTAAGCAACATATTTTTTAATTTTTCCGCACGCTGCATGTATTCTTCGGTCAATTCTTTAAATGCCTCTGGCAAATGGTATCGTTCCAATTGCGATAAATGCCCGTCGAAAGCGGCAGATATACACAGCAAATCAAGCAAAAAATAGCGCTCTTGTTCGGCGACTTCATCCAAGAGTGCTAAAAAATCTTCCCAGTTATCGTATTCTTTTGTCTCATCGATTTCGAAGGTAGAACAGAGCCTATGCAGTAATACCAACATATTCGGATGGTAATGTTGCGCCAATACCATCATGACGGCTACCGCCCTGACCGAGCCTTCGCGCGCTTTAGGGCTTAATTGCGCGATAACGTCATCGGTGATGACATTCATCGCAATGTGTTCGGCTAGTTTATTGCCGAATAAGCGCAATCTTGCCTCTCTTGCCACTTTATACAATGTAAAGGCATCCCATAGGCCGGTTATCGGAATGGCGACCCAGCTAAAAGTCAGGCGTATATCGCCTTTACCAAAAAAGCGGACCAGTAAAAATTTTACTCCCAAACTACTGAGGACGACTTTGGCTTTATATAAAATCGTGACCAAAAATAATTTGGATTTGGATAAATGCTTTAGCGGATCGATACCTAAATAACGAATGATCGGATCAGGGACTTCCAGTGCCGCGCGCGCTAAAATATTGGGTACAGCATCATCGCCCGGCAGACAAAAGTCTTGAGTGGCCTGGTTATGTCCGGTTAAGCAGGCGAGGCTGTAGACAATTTTAAGACCCAACCAAAACAGCACTGTCATTTCGACCGTCAGCATCACGACGAGCACCGAACCATAAAGCAGGTAATAGGTTGCAGTTGTCATTGATGCTTGAAATGTCCATTCTATCCATATAGTTACGAATGTGGTCAGAGCGCCTATTGCAAAGGCGATCACAGCCGCGAATGCCGTGATATTAGTCGACAATGCCTGCAACGTTGCATCGGGCTGTAAGTCATCGATACTGACATTATGCAATTCGGACGTGCCGGCTTTTTTAGCCAAAAACCGATAATACCGAACGCCGAGCGTCTCTAGAAAGCCCTCCGGCTCTTCTCTTTGATAGATCGATTTTTTGATCACAGTCTCGTTCATCGTTTTATTCCTTATTCTGTGTAACGCACTCTGTTGTAAATCATGCCCTGTACCTATCGCTCTTCAAATTTCGGCATTAGCGTATTGAGAGGCGCCGAGGTGTTTACCCTTCGCCTAGCGCAATGTGAGGGCGCAGAGAACCTAGCACATGAACAAAAATCTTGCGCCAGCCTCGTATTTCACTCTCGTAAGCCGCCTAATCGTCAATACGCGCTGTTTTAAAACGGGCAGTGGCTCCTAACAGACCAACCACGAAGAAAGCCGTACCGACTAAAGTAAACCGCAGATTCGACTCTTGTATGATTAAGTCGTCGGTCGCATAAAGCATGATAATAACGGCGACAGCTCCCCACCCAAGAAATCGCAACGTCGCGTTTACCAGGCATTTACCTAGCGTTTCCGATTCAGTCACTGGCGTGTCCATTCGATAGGCCACAAAACCGCATATCAGCGCAGGCAGGATTCCCCAACGCATATGATCTAAAAAGCTTTCCAAAAAGTTGAAATATTCTCGGCGATAGAAGGTTAACTCGAGTACGAGTGTCGATACCGTGGTACTGACAATAAAACCCATGATCATCATCGTCATGTAAAATCCATAATAACGATCGTATTGCTCCCTCTGCCGCCTGAAGGCAAGCGTACGTGAAACAAAAACCAGCGCCAAAGGAAGAACATACATCGGCATGACATAAGCGATCCACCGAAGCGTCGTATAGCTAAAGTGGGCCAAAGGCTTATCCGGAAACAGGAAAGCATTATGTAACGAAACCGAAATTTCTCGACCCAATATGACTCCGATAGCGGAGGCCGCCATGAAAATCAAAATATACTTATAGGTGTGTTTCAAACGAGCTTCGTGAACATTCCCGCCGAGTTGTTTCACGGTTGCCCAAATATCGTTCTCGCTGGCACTACCGAACACGATCAAAGAGGCGAGCATGCGGCACAACAAACCGGTAAGTTGATCCAGTTCCTTGATCAACTTGACCGTCTTGGTGTAATGCGGTTCCGCTTCCTTCCAAACAGCCACTTTTTCCGACATGGCATTATAGGAAATACAAATTTCCCCCCATTTCAGAGACGGTTCGTTGAACAATCGACGAAAAGACGACTGATTCGCATAATATTGTATCCGATCAAAAAGCAAACAATTATGAGCCCACTTATATTCGACCGTGGCACTGGACATGTCGAAGTCGCCGGGGTCGATACTCGACACCAACAGTCGACTGGCAATTTGCTCTTTCAGTTTATCGTCAACCGCCGACAATCTTGAGGCAATCAGAGCGTTATAGACCTCTACCGCTTTAGTTGGGATGGCAAAAGCATCATGTATGTTGTCTCTCAAAATTAGCAAGGGGTTAATTTTACTTTCCCAAGCGATAAAAAATAAAAATAGCCCTGCGGTAATCAACGGTACGATCGTGGTACCGTCCAAGCCGTTCAGAAGATCCAACAATTCCCGAGAACGAAGGTTTTTAACGATAAGCGTTATCAACGGTTCCAAGGGCAACCACTGCAAAGTCAGTAATAAATAAAGAGCTGCCATGAACGTGCAGTACGACACAACGCCAAACCAATAGGTGGTTCTGCGGATAAAATATTGCGGAAGCGTCGGTTCTGCACCTAATTGAATCCGACGTTTTTGGAAGGAACGATAGGCCAGGAATAGTACCGCCACGGTTCCAAGAAACTGCACCGCAAAGTTAATCATAAGTTCAACAGTCATCGTGCGCCTGCTCCTACGTGCTTTTTTTATAAGGTTCGAATTAGGGTTGTCATCATAGTCAAAAGACAATGATATCCGTGTCGGTTCTATGCAGGTCCATACGTTAATGTCGTAATTTGAAGTACGATAGGTATAACCAGCCAAGCGTCCGTTGCGGTATCCAGTGGAATTATTATACTTGACAAGGTGCGACAAGGTCTCTTACTGGTTTCAGAATAAACCCAAACATGTTGTCGTTCAATTATCCCATCGATCTTGGGATGAAGAGGACCAAGGTGCTTTTCTTGGATGGCGATGAGAGGAATTAATGATAAAAATCTTTTTACGAATTCTGTTACAAAGAAAACCAGTGGGTAATGAATGCTGTCGAAATTGTAACGACTCAGTCCCCCGGCAATTGTCGCTCCCACAAGGGGCCGAATGCTCTGTGGGAGCGATCCCCAGATCGCGATTTCGAAGCCACTGATGTTCAATATCCGCAGATTTATCAAACAACACCGTTCCCAGGTATACGATAACCTCTGTTTAGCAAGTTTACCGATATTTGTGGATAACGATGAGCGCTCTGCGTAGGAACGATAGGATCCGGCATCAACGAATGCCTTCCCGTTTAAGTTGCGCGGTTAATACTTCTATTTTGACATCAAGATCGAATAGGTCATCTTCAAACAATTTTTGTTGCTGCTCCAGAAAAGTCGCTTCAATCGTTTCGAGTACATTACGAAAATTCTGAGTCAATTGACCGGATTGAATATGGCTATGTGTTTTGGCATAGCCTTCGGTGACTTGCATGGCTCCGTCGAGATAAACGTTAAGAAATTTTCGAGCTTTGCGAATATCTCCCGGGTTGGCTTCGATTTCGCTCAAAATATTGCCGGCAACCCTGCAGATACGCTCTATCCGGCTTTTGAACTCGTGATTTTGAATTCGACTACCGGCCTGTTCGATTCGCCGAATCATGATACGGGACTCGGCGATTGTCTGCTTGACTTCATCGACCGAATCGTCCGTCGTCGTGCCGGGCAAATTTTGCCGTGTTTTTTTGACCAGTAAGCGTTCGTTCCGATCAATTTTAACAACCTCGATCCGATCGCCGTGACGCAACGGTTCGAGGGTGTCGGCAGGGAATCGTTGATGGTCGATTAGCACATAGCCGCTGCTATCGAAATCGACCATCGCTTCCCCGATTTTGCCTTTCAAATTTTTATTGCGCGAACCGAAAATAAAGCTGCCGGTGATAAGCAGCGTAGCAAGCAGCATTGCGGCACTCACGGCGATACTCACCGATAATATCGTATTGCTCTGATCGGCCGGGATGGGGCCGTCGAACAGATTCAAGCTGCCCAGCACAAAAGCGATCGCGCCGCCGATACCCAGCACGCCGAAGCCGGCAACGAAATATTCGGCAATCATCAACGCAATGCCGAACACTAACAGCAATAGAAAACCAAGGTTAACAGGTAAAGTTTGCATGCCAACCAAACCCAGAACCAGGCCGATCGTGCCGAGAATACCGGGAAGGGTTAGGCCCGGAGCGAGCATTTCGATAAAAATCGCGAGTAGTCCCACAGAAATCAACATATGCGCGATCTGCGGATGCGCGACTAGATTCAAAATATGATCGATAAACCGCGGCGTAATCTGCCGAATTTCATTATCCGAGAATGCCAGTGTAAGCAATTGGCCCTGAAATTGAATTTCACGCCCGTCAGCAGCCATCATCAGATCAGAAAATCCCGGCACCACCAGATCGACCACATTGGCTTCCAAGGCTTCGTCAGCGGAGAGGCTTTCGGCCTCGGAGACGAAACTTTCGGCAACATCCGCATTGCGATTGCGATGCTTGGCGATACCACGCATGAAAGCCCGTGTATCGCTCATTATTTTTTTTGCCATGGTACCTTGTATCTCGCCGCCATCGCCCGTAACCGGTGATGCGGCACCGACATTCGTGCCGGAATTCATCACCGCAAGGTGCGTGGACAGCAAAATAAATGCACCGGCCGATGTCGCACTGGCACCGGCAGGACCAACATAGCCGATGACCGGTACCTTAGACTCCGAAATTGCGCGAACCATGTCTCGCGTACTACTCAGTAAGCCTCCCGGGGTATTGATTCGTAAGATCAGCGCAGCTGCGGAATTGGCTTCTGCTGTTTCGATTGCATGCTCGAGCAAAGCGGATGTGCCCGGATTGATTACTGCATCTATGTTTACCAAATACGCTGGAGCCGCTGAGCCATTCGGTTTTTTTCCATGCGCCAAGCCGCCTATCCCGACAAGCAGCGATAACAACAGGCAAGCGCCGACGAGCATTCGCAACGACTTGATTGAGGGGAGTACACGAAATAAGTTCATTTAAGAAGTCAACCCGTCATCCTAAAAAGACATCTGCTCTTTTTAGGATCATGCACTTGCCTTGCGTTCAATACGTAAATCGAGCGCTTCCAACAGTTGATTCAAATTGGTCAAATCGGCCGGAAAGATTACCGAAGTCTCGGCATCGGCCAAATGCGCGATATTATCGATAAACTTTTCCGATAAATTGAGTTTGATGGCTTCCTCGCCGCCCGGCTGAACAACCGCATTACCGATTTTCTCGATGGATTCGGCCGTCGCGGTCGCCAAGGCCAAAATTTCGGACGACCTACCTTCGGCTTCGTTGACCAAACGTTGGCGTTCGCCTTCCGACAAATTGATCAGTTCTCGCATCGTGCCTTCGGAAGTGTTGATCCGGCTTTGCTTGTCGCCTTCGGCTCTGGCCAGAATGGCGCGTTTTTCCCGTTCGGCGGTCACTTGCTTTTCCATCGCGCTCTGAACCGTGCTCGGCGGTTTTATATTCTTAATCTCATAACGATGCACATGCACGCCCCACGTTTCACCCGCGGCATTGAGCGTATCGACCACCGCTTGACTGATCATGTCTCGCTCTTCGAAAGTTTTGTCCAACTCCAACGTGCCAATGACCGAACGGGTCGTGGTCTGCGCCAATTGCATCGCGGCAAACCGATAATCGGTCACGCCGTAAGTCGCTTTGATCGGGTCTGAAACCGACATATAAATGACGCCGTCGACTTCAACCTGCACCTCGTCCTTGGAAAAGCACTCTTGCGGCGGAACATCGATGGTTTCTTCGCGCAGGTCCTGGATTGCGGTCACGACATCGATAAACGGGATCAGCACATGAAAACCGGGCCCCAATGTAGCCTTATACTTGCCTAAACGCTCGACAATCAACGCGGTGCGCGTGGAAACGATGCGTATGGAACGAAACAGCTGAGTAATAATGACAAGAAAAATGACGCCCCATACGGCAAAATTAAACAAATCGATTGGACTGACTTCATTATTCATTTGTTTGCTCCCATTTTAGCGACGGGCAGGTTTTGATTAAGCGCCGACAGCAAACCTTTGATGTGGGCAAGATCGGTAGGCAACACCGACACATTGGCCCCTTTCATGACCTCGCCTGTTCGATCGATAAAATCCTCGACCAAACGCATTTTTACCGCCATATCGCCGCCCGGCTTCTTGATGGCCGCCGCAACTTTTTGCAAACCTTCGGCGGAGGCTTCAGCCAGTATGCCAATTTCACTAGCGCGCCCTAACGCCTCATTGATGCGTTTTTGTTTTTGACCTTCGGAAAAATTGATCGCCTCCTGGCGATGACCTTCCGATATTAGAATTTTCGACTCTTTTTCCGCCATGGCTAAGGTAATTTCCGCGCGCTTTTCGCGTTCGGCCTCCATTTGCTTTTCCAAGGTATGCACCACTTGCGCGGAAGGCGAAATATTTTTGATTTCGTAACGCATAACCTTGATTCCCCAAGGATCCGAGGCTTTGTCGATTTCTCGTACAATCGCTTCATTCAATTTATCGCGCTCATAAAAGGTATCGCCAAGCGTCAGCTTACCGATTTCGGAACGCATCGTCGTTTGCGCCAAATTGACGCTGGCCATCTGATAATCGCCGATTCCGTAACTGGCACGTTTGGCATCCATGACTTTCAAATAGACGATGCCATCGACTGCAACCTGAATATTGTCTCGAGTGATGCAGCTTTGCGCCGGAATATCGAACACTTGCTCGCGAATCTCATGGCGATAGGCTACCTTGTCCAAGAAGGGCACGACAACATGATATCCCGGTTCCAGAACACATCGAAAATTGCCTAATCGCTCCAAGACGCAAGATTGACGCATCGGTACTATAATCAACAGCTTCCAAAAAATGATCCCGGCCAATATGACAAATATCGTAAGGGTAGTAAGCATAAAGTACTCCTATTTTATTGAGTTATTATTAGAGTCGGTTTCGTTCGTGGTATCGATTGCGTCAACCACCCATACCAGATTTTCGCGAAAAATAATGCGCACCTCGGCCCCAACGTCCAAATTTTGGTCATTACGAAAGTTTCTAGCTTTCCAAGTGCTTCCGCGAAACGCAATACGCCCCTCGCCGCCTGCGGGTATAGGCTCGCAGACTTTCGCCAGTGCATCGTAGGCATCCAGATCTTCATCGGTCTTCCCCTGATCGACTTGTGCGGGAATGAATTTTTGGACTAACCCACGTAGTCCGAAGACCAACATTAGGGAACCGATGAACCACACGGTGAAAGCTTGTATCCAGCCTTCTATCAAACCGGCGTAAAGTAATGCGGAAACCAGCACGGCGCCGAGGCCTAGAAAAAATACTATGCCGCCGGGCAACAAAAATTCCAGCACCATTAAGCCAACACCACCGATAAGCCAAATATTTACAATTTCATAGTCTTGCATGGATTGCCCAAAATATGTCGTTTTGTATCGGTATCTACTTCGCGCCTTCTTAGGATTTGCTCATAAATAACTTCCCTATTTTTAGTATAGGGTAGGCAGATTCGGTTGCTCGATTGACAGGTGTCGGCGGCAGGGAAAGCCGCAGTCAAACCTACACGGATGTATTTACGGCGTCCTGTCAAGCGAGTTACCGAACCCACTACAAAGCTCATAGTTCCAGGAAGTTATTTGTCACGAAATCCTTATTGAAAAGGAAGGCCTCGCGTGCAATTGATTGTAGTTAAATTTATTCAAAATAGTAGCATATAAACAAATTCTGACGAGAATGAACTCGCGGTTTCGCCTCAGGGCGTGAAAGGACCCTATTAAGTCACGGTTGTTACTCGCCAGAAAGAGTGCTGTAAGTCTGTTGCCTTCTGATAACTGGGAATGGCGTGCCCTCCATATAGGCGGCAGCTTAAGAAAATAGGAATTGGCGGAATTCAGTTGCCATGAACGGCAGGCCCTGGGGGCCCATACCTTATAGCTGCCAAGGCAAGATCGGTGTGCACTCCCACGCGGAGCGGTGGGAACAAGAAGAGCCTGAATGTCGGCAGTTTTTAGCCACATGACAGTTTAAATTATTGGCCGTGTCGTCTAAGAGTAAGGTAAGAAGCGGTCAAAGCCTTTGCGAAAGCAATATTTGGGCGCAATCAATCGAACACAACGAGCTTTCAAAATATATTTCGAGATACTTTCCTTCAACACACGCGTACAATGAATACGCTTATTTAACAAAAGGGTAAAACTATGAGAATTATAAAATTTGCAGCTTTATTAGTTTTAATGGCTATTACCGGTCATGCGTGGGCCGAGACCGCCTTCGAATCGACTCAAGACGTCCAAGGCAAGTGGAAACTGGAATATACTAAAAAATCAATCGATGCCAAGGAAAAGATAAAACGTGAAGATACTTGGGCTTTTAATGACGGAAAAGTCACTATTACGAATATTCCTAGAGAAGGCTCATATTATGATCAATTGCCGGTAAAATACGTAATAGAGGATGGCAAACTGAAGATTGCCTTGTTGGGCCGTTCCGATCGCTTCGATATTTTTTCGCTAATCGAAAAAGATGAAAAAAGCATGACGCTCAAAGGTAAATACGGCGACATTTATTATTTCCAGAAAAAATAGCTATTTACTATTTGACTGAGCAGTATCGTTATATCGGATAACAATCCAACGTTTTTCTCAGTCCTCAGCGCCGATCAATATGGGCTTTGTTTAAGACTATGTTTGCGTTGGTAGCTGTAAAGACATCGAAAGCGTAATCCCGGCAAGGATTGCCGGGATCTAGACCACAAGAGAAGAAAAGCCTCTCGCCACCCATGGCTTCGGGGCCCCGAGAGTCCATATCGGGTCGACGCCGACTATTAACGCAAACATAGCCTTGTTTAACGCTGCTTACGATAGAAAAAAAGCCGCACTTCCACACTTCCATTTCGGTTTTCAAAACATACATGAGAACCATAACCGTTTTTTAACCTTCTCATAAAACTGAAATACGCATCATCTCAACTAACGAGAGGTCATGCCGATAACCCGTTTGCGATCAACTAAAAAGAGGAGTATGTCATGGTAGATTCCGTCTCGGGCTTGGCCAGTCTAGCCACCCGAATATCCTTGCAGCAAACCGCACTCGATGCCAATGTCGCGGTACTCAATAAAATTAAAGATCAACAAGAAGCGGAAGGCGAAGCCGTAGTAAAATTGATCGAGTCGACGTCCGCAGCCGAGGGTGGCATCGATGTTTATGTTTAAAGAAAGCCGTCAATAGCTATACTTTGCGCGGTTAGATTTTTGTTTTTATGACAATGCTATTTTGCTCAACGCCTAAGAAATAAGGGGTAGACGGCGTCGGGAACTGGCTAAAATTCATTTAAATTAATCATACAGGGTTTGACGGCGGCTCCCTGCCACCGACTCCTGTCAGTGGAGCAACCGCAATCTCTTCGGAACCGGCATTTTTACAGCAGATTTTTGCATATCGAAAAATTAGATAAGGAATTCGAATTTTCGAACTTTCACAGTAAAGTTTCAGAGTTCGTAATTTGTGGAATTTAACAAGAGAAAAAATGCGAAGTTATTCACAGTATCTGTGGATAAATTTGTGGACATCTTGTTTGATTAACACTTTATACCGCATAATTATTGATATTGATTCAAATTGTATACAAATTGCACAAATTTCATATATATAAATATATATCAATACCTTATACCTATTTTCTCCCTTAAAGATTTAGTAACTAAACTAAGTTTCTGAGCAAGGACTTATCTTTTTCGAAGGCAAACTCTGTCTGTGGAAAAAAGTGTGAAAACGGTAACGTTTCATAAAAATTACCTTGTAAAAATCAAGATGTATGCTTAGTCGAAAAATTAAAAAAATCGACGGCTTTTCCGGTACAGTGATGATCGGAAACAACTCGGCTAGACTCTATTAAGATTCTTACCCGTAGCGTCTCCTTATGTTTGCCTTATATCAATTCAGTCGTAAGCCGCAGAAATTTAATTTTAAGCTGCCGACGATCCGTCGATTGTCGGCAGCACCTTTAATAGCAAGTCTAAGTTTCGGGCTGTTCCCGGAGCGGGCTTCTTTTCTGTTATTTCAATTTCATGCAGTTTGCATAATAAGTGACGGTCGCGGGCCAATCGGTAAAAATTCCGATAATCCCAACTTGTTTGGCTAAAACATCCAACATCACCATCGTGTCGCCATCCTTGCCGATACCATCGGTAACGGATTGATAGTAAAAACCGCCTCCGTTTTTCAGCAAGCCCGATCGTTCCAGAGTCCAAGTAATGATGTCAAGGCCCGCTTCTTTGATTTTTATTGCATAATCAGAAGGTACGATTTGATTTTTAGCATTCAAAGTGACCAACGCCCAAAGCGGTGGTGCGACAATGTTGACGCCCTCGTGGACTAAGAGCGGCAACCGGGAGATCGCACCCGATAAATCGGCCTCAGTATTCAGGTTTTCCAGAAAAACCGCCTTTCTACCGAATTTCGGCTCATTGTCGATCCAGTACAACACATCGTCTAGATTAAAAGACTGTGCATAGACATCCTTGGCTTTAACTCCCGCGGCTTTGTATTCGTCTATCATTTTTTGCGCGTAGTCTTGCTGTGAGAATCCGTTGAAGGGCATTTCCACACTCGGAGATTTCAATTCCGGTGTCATTTTGGCGCCCAGCGCTTTGAACAGCTCGATACTTTCGGCGTGGCTCAACACCGTTCCATTGGCGGAATACAGGTCGGTACGCCAATTAGCTGTCGAATTCAGATATTCGTCGAGCGTTTTTGCATCCGGGTTTCCGGCATCCATCTTTCCTTTAAGAGTTTTGAATTCAGCGAGCGTAATGTCGCTGGTGCAGCACTTAACGTTAGCGAACGGTTTGTCGCTGGTGTAGTCGGGCGGGACTGAACAATTGCCGGCGAGTTCGGTCGCAAGAATGTTGGTTGTCGTATGCAGATCGCATTGCGAATGACGGCAGACCAATTCCTTGTCCTTAGTAAAGGTTACGTCGCATTCCAAAATACCGGCTCCCATTCTGGCAGCCGCTTCATAGGATTCTTTGGTATGCTCGGGAAATTGCAGAGCCGCGCCCCGGTGACCGATCGAGAAATCGGTTTTATAAAACGGACCTTCTGAACATTGTTGCAAAGCGGTTTTCAGTTTACCATCGTCCATGTCCTCGATTAAGAAATAAGGGCGAGGTCCAAGTTGGACGTTGAATTTTTTGTTTTTTCCGTGTTTTATGGGCTGGGTCTTGATCTTATGATGCTTAGCAGCACTCGCCCCCCTAGCGTTGAATGATGGATTTTTGTCTTTCGAATCGGCTAATACCGATGAGGATAACGATAAGGACAGTAGGGCGGTAACCGCTATTGTGTTTAAAATGATGCGCATTGAGTCTCTCCTCTTAGTCATTTGGGATGCCGCTTAATTCCGGCAAAACGACTCTATACGCATTGGGTTTCAAAATAATGTCCTTTCCATGACCGTTTTGTTAAATCAGTATTTGTAAGTGCCGGTTGAATTCGGGTAACGTTTTATATCCCTTTTTCATCGTTTCCTTATTAATTGCGCAACCCAATCCTGCATTTGCGTCGCTACCCATTCGCCATCGTCAAGGGTCAAATCATGTCCCGCTCTTAGATGGCTGCGAAATTCTAAATCCCATTTATTTTTTATGGCTACAGTACAAGAAGGCGATACCAGACGATCGCCCTGCCCGTTCAATAACAAAATCGGACGTTGTGGATTGCTGTTGCTCGGCTTATAAGTGGCTGCCGCGACAATTTGTCGTAAAGCATTTTTAGTGGAAATCGGTCGCGCTTTTTGTATCCGCGCCCATTCATCGATGATCGCTTCATAACGATCTTTTCGATTACTAACCAAACGAACAATGCGGGATTCTCGTCGAAAAATATCGCGCGTCATCGCCAATTCGGCAAAATCGCGATAACTTTGCCGGCGCAAGCGCATATAAAAGGGACTTAGATCGGCAAAGCTGGTATTCATCAAAACCTCGCCGGCAATGTCTTCAGGATGACGGCTCAACCATTCCCAGGCAACCATCGCGCCGAGCGAAAGTCCCAGAACGGAGACAGGCTTTTCCAGCAAGCCTTTCGCGAGTGCGTCACCACGAACACTTTCTACTATCGCTCGTATCGAACAAGGACTGGCCTTTCGATAATAGCAACCTGTGCCCGGCAAATCGATCAAGCTGATACGGGATGCCGGAAATGCATCTTGCAATAGCGGTACAAAATCGCCCCAATGCGTGGACTCCCTAGCCAAGCCTCTAAGCAGAATCCAATGTTTTCCGATCGCCTCATCCATACCAAAGACCTAATGCTTTATTTATATTATGTTGTTTTTGTTGCTGATTAAGCTTTGCCCAATGTTCCGGATATAATAAACTTCGTTGTAGAAAGTCGAACAGCATGAAATGCCGCCTTAGAATTCTCTCCCGGCGATGCGGTAAAATCGGATGAAACAACCCGTGTTTCTGAAAGAGATGCATCGGGTTTTTGCGCAACCAAATCCATGACCCCATCTCCAGCGTAAACGGAAGAAATAGCCGCTCGGTACCAAACCTTTCAATGAACTCATCGAATAAGTAATCCCACAAATCGCCATTAATCACGTATTCCTTGCAAGTCGGCTCAATCGTGTAAATATGATGCGGATAACAACGGTCATAGCGTTCCTTTAAGGCCACGGTTTCTGCAATAAAAGTAAAAGGCGTTTTTTTTGATGCATACGGAAACCACAAGCGATCCCGAACACCGAACCCCGAGTGCAAATCAAGCGCAATCGATAAGGGCGAGTTGAAAAGGTGGCGCTCAACGACGCTACACAAAGCTTGCGCTTCCAGCTCCATTGTCACTTTATTACCTCGATACCAAGGCAGTCGGGCCGAGATTCGATGCCCGCTATATAATCGGCGTTTGCCCGAGCTCTCGGCGGGTGAGTTGCGCATTAAATCGACGCCGTTGCCATTACAACGAGTACCGAGATAAACTCCGACCGGATTTACGATGGGCACGAATACCAATCGCAATTGCTCGAGGCGGGTCAGCAACTCACGATCCCAATCCAGCAATTGGGCGACGGTTTGAAGGTAAGACAAGATTACCTCGGAACCGATTTTTTCGAGCCCATGCACACCGCCGAAAAAACCCAGAACGGGCACATCAGGCCCTGCCGCTCCGATGCTGATGCAATGTATCGGAAACTCAAGCTCCCGACATTGAATCCGCGCAATCACCTCTGTTTGGGCCCGTGTACCGAGTTGATCAATAATACGTTCTAATTGGTCGAGTTCAGGGAATTTAACTCCGGTCATGACAGCCAACGGTATAGTTCTTTATTCAGCATCCCAACACACTACCATGATAAAAAGACAATTGAGTTAAAATCAATTACTCCCTCTATACTCAATAATTAACTAACCTTATCGGCTAAGATTCAGAAGCGCTTGGCCGCCCGGTTTTGACTTTTTCGACTTGCTCCAAAGCCTGTTTAAGACTTTCAATGTCCAATTTCGTTAGTAAATGTAGTCCGGCGCGAAGAATTTCACTTTTTTTGATATGAACACCGGCCGATAGGCAGGTTTTCTTCAAAGCCGAAATTTTCTGGTAATCCTCTTCAGGAAACGAAAAACTGTCACGGATCACTTTGGCCTTGGCGGCTTTTTTCTTTTTAAGCGGCTTTTGAGCTTCGCTTTCAGCTTTTTTAACGTTAATTTCCGGCTCGGCTAATTTAGCTGCAGCCTGTTTTTTAGGCGCTTTTTTGGGGGCGACCTTTTTAGCCGGAAGTGCGGTTTCGGTTTCAATTGATTCTATTGTCGAATTTTTTGATTTTGGCTTGGTTGTATTCATGATGCCTCCTTAAGACAGGTTCATTAACAGTATAAACCGTTTATACTGTTTTGCATGTTTTATTTTTACCCGTCTAAAAATACCCCCTATACATAGCAACGTGTATTTCATGACCATTGATTCATGATTTTGTCATATGAGCCCTATAGCATTTCGGACGCCTTATATGCATTCTCGAGGAAAGCATCATGAACATTAAAACCGCTGCGATTTCGACGATAACAGCTATTAAACGAAATTTCGTCGATTCTCTAACAGTTTTTCGGCTCGATTTCAGGGCACATCGCCCATTGATTCTATTCGGCATAACCGCCGCCGCCCTTAAATCTAAACCGCTTAATGCTAGTCCTGGCGTTACTGCGTCTACATAAGTTTTCCAAATAATGCATACGGGCCAGTTTTCGACCGATAAATCCTAATTGCTGTTCTCTCTAATCGATTCATTCTTTATTTGGAGGATTTTAATGTTCCGAATCAAACCTCAAACCCAACTTATGTTAGTTTTGATTGGTCTATTATCAGCGCATGGCGCATGGGCCAATAAAAACTCGCAACCTAAATTAACCCTCAATAATGCATCAGCTTATGAGAACCAAGGCGTCATTTCATTTTCTATTCAACTTGACCGCCCGACGAGCAAAAGCATTAACATAAATGCCGTGCCGTTGCGCGGCACTGCAAAACCCGCTCGTGACTTTCGCCCTGGCGCTCAAAGAGTCACGATTCCTGCAGGAGCTAGCTCGGCGATTATCGACATACCGATTTTCGACAATGATGTAGCCGAGCCTGATAAATCGTTCAAGTTAAGAATCGTTTCCGCTCCGGGAGCGAAAGTCGTTAAAGGCATTGCAAGGGGAGCGCTGCTTGACAACGACGGTCCACTAACCATTAATATTTTACACATCAACGATCATCATTCGCACTTACAGCCTGATGCAGGGCGTTTGAATCTGGGTACATCAGGCGGTGCATTCGATATACCGTTCGGCGGCTTCCCCCGAGTGACGGCAAAAATCAAAGAACTCGAAAACCAACTCGACAATGTCGTGAAAGTCCATGCCGGCGATGCCATCACCGGTACGTTATATTACACATTGTTCAAAGGTCAGGTTGATGCCGATTTAATGAACACGGCTTGTTTCGATATTTTCGCACTCGGCAATCATGAGTTTGATGACGGCGATGCTGCTTTGGCGCAATTTCTCGATTGGTTGAATTCGGACCCCAACTGCGATACGGCTACGGTTGCGGCTAATGTTGTTCCGGCCCTCGGTTAACGAGCAAGTCTTAAGGTACTGGTCGGATACTGAGTACGCACCCGCTCCTGGTAACGCATGGCACTTCGATACCCTCAGCGGCCTTCAGCTCAACTTCATCAAGTCTTCTCAGTACTTTGCATGGGCGGTCAGCCCCGGGCAAGTACCCGAGGTGCCTTTACCGAGCGCAGTGTGGCTGATGGGCAGCAGCCTGATGGGATTGCTGTGCTTGAAAAAGCGCTTTAATGCTTGCTAATTTGGTCATTCGAGTACTTAGGTTATTTTGCAAAAAAGATAATTCGGTCTGATCGGTACTTCGAGAAAAGCTAACTCGTCGAGAGACTAATACCGATAATTACTTTACACGCTTGAGGGACAAGCCAAAAATTTCGACTGCACAGGGCTTGCAAAACCCGGAATGATCGGCTTCCGGTTTATTCTCTTGTTTAATAATCGAATCATCTTTTTAGCTACGAATGGTGAATAGCTTTGATATCGCCAGTGAAAAAATGTTTGAACTACGGTCCAAACCGTCTCAAGCTCTCTGACGATAACGAATAATGCGCTCGAGTAAAAGCGCAGCATGATAGGCGGCATCGGTCGTTTCCTCAAGTACACCCAGGATTTCGGTCCAATTGCTCTCGTCGATCAAAGACATTACGAGAAGACTGCGCTGTTTCTTCCGCCAGTCGTGATAAATGGAATCGGCGCTAGATTCATGGTGCTTGAGTTCCTTAGAGCAAGCTCTGACGTTAGCCAAATCATTGTTGGGATAGCCGCCGATTTCGATTCTGAGTCGGTCGGTCATCGAGAGTATTACCTTTAGCATGTCTTGCGCGGCGTCTTCGATTTGTTTGGGGTGACAGATATCGATCAGGCGTGCAGTATTGTTGAGGCCATCAACGATGTCATCGAGGCGTTTGATCAATTCCTCGGTGATGCGAATGTACTCCGAGTAGGTCAAATGCTCAAGCGCTCGAAACGCTTCCTCGGTCAATTTGTCTCCCTTTTCCTCCAGAATCTTGGCTTGTTCGATGTGGAGATCGCGTTCGTCCAAATTCGAAAACAGCTGGCCCAATACCTTTGCGCAGTCGAGGGAATTGTCGAGATGTTCTTTAAATATCGTCTCCAGCGAACGGGAGTTTAGATGATGCTCGAGATTATTGTTGGTCATGGCGAAAATTTTAAAGTTGGAAAATTCGGATCGGTGTTGCGATTCCGGCGATCTTATATTGGCTCGATAATATGACAAATCGATGAATGTTTTCGATTTAACTAGAATGGGTTGACGATGAGCAAACATTTTTCCTAAAAAGAGCAGTGGGCAAGTGTTGTAGACCGTTCGTGCTGAGCCAAGTCGAAGTATGAAGGGTCTACAACACTTACACCGGCTTGGTGAAGCCTCAAACTAACGTTCACCCTTCGACACGGCTCTCCTGAGCATAGCCGAATGGCTTAGGTCGAACGTTAGTTTGAGTCTCTCAACTGCTCTTTTTAGGTTTATCGCTTCATCATCCTGTCACAATATCTTTTTACGATCGCGTATCGGGTTTCATTTCAGCGGGGCGGTCCATGTATCTAATAAAATATCTGAAACTAGCGGACATTTTCACGGTAGCGAATCTGTCCTGCGGCATTCTCTCGATCATTATGTCGATCGAAGGAAATTTCCTACTCAGTGCGATTTTGTTATTCATCGCGGTGATTTTCGACGTGCTGGACGGCAAAGTTGCCGGCTTGATGCATCAGAAGAATTCGTTCGGCAAACAAATCGATTCAATGTCTGATTTAATATCGTTCGGCGTCGCGCCGATGTTACTCTTCTATGTTTTGCAAACGCCGGCGCCCTGGGTATCGATTTTATTATTGTTTTTCATCACCTGCGGCATGTTCAGACTGGCCCGATACAACGTTTCGGAAGCGCAAAGTTTCGAAGGCGTACCGATTACGGTCAATGGCGTACTGTTTCCGGTTCTTTTTTTGATCTACAGCAATTTTCCGGAAAGCCTGAATGTATGGCCGTTCATTATTGTCATACAAGGCTTGCTGATGATTTCGACACTAAAAGTATCGCGAATCTTTTGAGGCTCGCCTATGAATAACGTAAAGTTTTGGCTGGCCGTTATATGCCTGATCATCCTGATGTCTTTTTATTTAGCCGGCATCGTGACGCTCGACAATGTCAAGGCCAATGAAGCCTACTTGCGCGTTTTCATCGAAGATCATTATGGCTTGTCGGTTCTGTTGTTTTTTGTCGCCTGCACGCTCTTCATCAACTCTCCGATTCCGCTGGCCGCCGCGCTGAAAGTGTTGGGCGGTTTCTTCTTCGGATTTTATTGGGGGACGTTTTACAACATCGGCGCAACCCTATTGGCCTGCTTGGTTGGATTCGGAATTAGCCGTTACACGTTCAAGGGTCTATTCGAAAAACGTTATTACGCTCGATTGAGAACGATCGAAATCGAGATCGAGACAAACGGATTCTATTATTTTCTGTCGTTGCGATTGGTCATGGTCGTACCCTATTTTCTGATCAATATTTTGGCCGGCCTGTCCAGAATATCCTTCAGGAAATATGCGACGAGCACACTCGTCGGCGTTATACCCGCTTCGCTGATTTATGCCAACGGTGGTAACAAACTCGAACAAATCACCTCACTTCAGGAAATATTCCGACTCGACATTATCCTGTCGTTGACCGTCGTGGCCTTGATCTCGCTGTGCCCGGTTATTCTCAAGAAATATAGCTACAAAAGCCCGTAAAAAATACATTGTTCGATAAAAGCAACCTTTGAAGCCTTAGTCAAGTCAAGCGAACTCATCCAACGTTGTACGAGTCGTTAAAAATGAACAGGCCGATCATAACGCGTCCGTTAACGGGGTGTCCTAGCGCCGAAAATGGCTGGCAAAGGTTTATGAATTGCAGCTGAAATGGGTTTGATAATCTGCTAATGATCTTCTGATCACTTCGTGAGCTTCCTCTCGACCATAAACATGTGTGATTTCACAAATACTGGCTTCGTTAGGGAGATGTTTATAGGTCAGAAAATAATGTTTCAAGCGATCAATATAGGATACCGGACAATCGGACACGTCATTCCATTGCCGGTAAAACGTGTCTCCTTTCATGACGGCAATAATTTTATCGTCGGCTTCGCCACCGTCTAACATACGAAACCCTCCGATGGGTATCGCTTGTAAAAGAATGTCGCCATGCGACACGTTGCGCTCACTCAAAACACAAATATCCAATGGATCGCCATCCCCTCCGATTACCGCTCTACCCGATTTCTGTTCGGCAAATTCGGCCACCTTTTCCGCGCAAAAGGTTTGCGGTATGAATCCGTAAAGGGTCGGAATCATATTGGAAAATTTTTGCGGCCTATCGATTTTAAGGAAGCCGCTCACTTTATCGATCTCATATTTGACGGTATCCGACGGGACGATTTCGATAAAAGCGGTAACAATATTCGGTGCTTGTTCGCCCGGGTGTATGCCGTGCCAGGGATGTGCTCTATGTTTGGTATTCATTTACAAATATGTTCTGAAGTTAAAATTAATAACGAAAAGGTTACGGTGCGGGAGAACTTATATGCTCAATTGCTATACCTTTCGCACTTTAAATTTCGGCAGAGCCTAAGAAGGCGCTGGGGTGCTCGGCAAAGGCTTTGCCAGCATGGAGCTGGCATAGAGCCTAAATGGACGTATTCACGGCGTCCTTTGACGAGCATCCCGGCGCCGAATTTTGATCTATAATGTATCAATCTAATAGAACTTGTCGAGTTCGTCGAGGAATTGTTTATAAATTGTCTTAAACGGATTGTTTCGATAACACTAAAAAAAATTTTTAGACTAATCGCCTCGGTCCAAATAAACAAGCTGCCTCCCTGCCGGAAGACAAAAGAGAGGCAGCATGGATTTACAGTATAACGAATCGTTTGGTTATTTTTACAACGTATTAAAACAGAAGGCACTTAAACTATTTACCGAATCCTTTTATTGCCTTTGGACCAGCCAAACGCTCCCATTTTTGGAATCCTTTAAGTGCCTTCGAACCGGCCAACTGTCCCCGATTGATGCTGAAAACCGTGGTCGTGCCGCTGACTTCATTTGCGACGACCAATAACGGCACGCCCGGAATCGGGCTTTTCGATGCTTCGATTACGATTAAGCCTTCCGCACCTAGATCGCCGGCGTCAGGTGTTCCTGGCTCGAAGCCAAAATCGCGGTTATTGATGTATTGCACAAATGCCGGGCGATAAGGATTGCTGATATCGTAAACCATCACGCCGCCAATACGCTCCAAACCGATAAATGCATAAGTGCTGCCCCACAATTTAGCGACTACGACACCTTCAGGCTCTGGCCCTTTGTCGTCGCTACGAGTTTCGAAACTGTTTTCGCGGTGATTGGAATTGAAATTTTCGGGGTAAACTTTAGCGGTGATGCGTTCAAAATCCGAACCGCTGTCATAGACTTGTTTCATGCTGTCTGCGGCATAGATCGAAAACGAGCGGGCACCGAATGCATAAATGTCTTCGTAACACGAACCATCCGCACGTAAACCGTTTGCAGTCGTCACATTCAGACGACCAAGATTGGTATTGTCGCGCAATTGAGAGAAAGTGGTGATACCCATTTCATTATTGGCAAAGAAACCCAGAAAACGCGGCGAATCTTCACACACGGGGATGTTACCCGACAAAGCCCGAAACCGAGAGGCTTCGACATAACCCGGATTACCCTCCCACTCGCGAGCATCGCCTTCGTTGGCCGAAACGATGAACGATTTTCCCCGGTATTCGTAATTGGCGATTGTGTCGGGCATATAAACACCTAGCACCGGCCAATTAGTGATATTGATCTTGTTATCCCGATCGCTGACGTCGAGTTCGTTACCGGACAGCATGTGATCTTTGAATCCCAAACCTCTAACTGCGGTGAACTTGCCGGTTTTGATGTCTAAGGTGCCGATCGCGTTGTTTTCTTGTAACGACACCCATGCGGTTTTCGAATTTTTGGAAACGGTTATCCATTCGGGCTCCATATTTCTTGCGACGCGTTTGCCGTCACCTGGATTGACACCCGGGCCGAAGATTCGAACGGAATCATCGAGATCGCTTTCTTTGAAACTTTCGAAGCCTGCCGTACGAACATGGCTTTGCGTCAATTTAGCGATTTGCTTGGGTAAGTCGATAATGCTGACCGAACCTTCCGGATCGATTGTATAATCGTCGTTCGGTTCGCCTTCGTTGGCGACCAATACACGCTTGCCGTCCGGGGTAAACATTAAAGCATCAGGCAACGCACCGACTTGTACGCTAGCCAAAACATTACCTTCGATATCGAGGAAAACGGCCTTGCCCGGATCGGTCTTAACTGCCGCTTCAACGGCTGCAGCTACCAAACCTTTATGAACGGCAACACTATTTATCACAGCACCGTAACCGGATAAATTGATATTAAATAGTAAGGTCGGTTTAGACGGATCTTTAATATCCAATACATTGATCTGACCGCTTTCGGCATTGACGACAAACAGACGTTGCGATTCCGGATCGTGTGCGACGATCTCAGCGGCAGCCTTGTCAAAAATTCCAGTTGCGTAAGTACCGACCGGGCTTAAGTCAAGTTTAAACGGTTTACCGGCTTCAGCTTGTCCATTGAGGGCAAGACCCAATCCGATCAAACTACTTGCAAGGATGGTTTTATTCACGATTACTCCTAGCCTGGCGGGTTGAAAGGAAATTAAGCTTAAGATTGATGAGTCGATGCCAGACATTTTTTAATCCTAAATATGCAAGGTTACATTTTGATGACTTTGAAATTTGCGTAGAAAACTCAAACCGAGGCTAGAGCCGCTTTCGTAATCGGCTGCCAAGAAGTGTATTATCTAACAGCACCGTAGTGTACGCATCGCGCACCTTTCCACGGCGCCCGAACTGACGAGAAGTCCCGACCCAGGTGCGCGATGCGCACCCTACATCTGGCGCTTAGGATTTTGCGATAAATAACTTCTTGGAACTATGCGCTTTATTGAGCTTGAATTCGCCGAGATTAAAAAGCGGAAACACAGAAATGAGCTAAAATGGCTTTTTTCGACGGACTAGGCAAGAGCCGCTTTTCCTAATCGTCTTCCACTATGAGTTTTATGCAACCGTCTTCAACCTGTGATTAAAAGTCAATTCTCTCCGGCGCCACACGCAATACTTCCTCTATTGTGGTCAGCCCCGACGCGACTTTTTCCGCACCACTGAGCCGAAGCGGCTTCATGCCTTCCTTAATCGCTTGATGTTGGAGTGCGGTTAAATCGCAACCTTCGGTAATGAGGGACTGAAGGACGGAGCTGTTTTCGAAGATCTCATAAATCCCGATGCGCCCTGCATAACCTGTATTGTGGCATTCCTTACAACCTACGGCCTGATAAATTTGCTTCGGGGGTGCGACCTTAAATGGCGATACCAGGTTTTGCCATTGCCGGCTATCGGCCGGCGCAGTCGTTTTGCAATGCCGGCATAACACTCGAATCAATCGCTGCGCCATGATACCCAATACGGTCTGTTGTATCAAATAACCGGGCACACCCAAGTTAAGTAGACGTATGACAGCTGACGGTGCGTTGTTGGTATGTAATGTCGAAATCACCAAATGACCGGTTAATGCGGCTTGCACGGCCATTTCGGCGGTTTCCAGATCGCGAATCTCGCCGACCATGATGATATCGGGATCTTGTCGCATCAACGTACGTATGCCGCTCGCAAAATCGAGTCCGATATTGTGTTGAACCTGCATTTGATTGAACAACGGTTCGATTTGCTCGATCGGGTCTTCAACCGTGCATAAATTGATTTCCGGCGTCGCAAGTCGCTTTAGCGTCGAATACAAGGTCGTCGTCTTACCGGAGCCCGTCGGTCCTGTGACCAAAATGATGCCGTGTGTTTGTCCGGTCATGTGATTCCATATCGCCAATTCCTGCTTGTTGAAACCTAGTTGCCGGTAGTCGCGCAACAAGACTTCGGGATCGAATATACGCATCACCAGTTTTTCACCGAACGCAGTCGGCATCGTCGATAGTCTGAGCTCGATTTCCTTACCACTGACATTTTGGGTTTTGACTCTACCGTCTTGAGGCAGTCGCTTTTCGGCAATGTTCATTCGGCCCAAGATTTTGAGTCGACTCAAGACCGCATTCATAATCGGCATCGGCAATTGATAAACATGGTGCAAAATGCCATCAATGCGAAAGCGGACGTTGCCTTGTAGCCGACGCGGTTCGATGTGGATATCGCTGGCGCGTTGGTCGAAGGCGTATTGCAACAGCCAATTGACCAGATTGACGATATGCTGGTTGTTGACATCGAAATCGGATTGCTTGCTGAGTTCGACCAACTGTTCGAAATTTTGACCGCCGGCACGGCCGTCTTCGCTGGTTTGCACTCCGGCGCCTTTCAGCGAACGCGAAAAATTATAAAATTCTTCGGCATAACGCTTGATTTCATCGGGGTTGGCGAATACCAATCTAATATTGCCGTTATGCATCTTGGCAAGATCGATTTGCCAAGAACCGATATCGGGCTCGGCCGTTGCAATCACGACTTCGTCATCAGTGACTTTGATCGGCAGTATGTTGTAATGAGTAGCGTAAGCCTTACTAAAGATAGCGGTAACGCTCGGTACGTCGATTCGTAACGGATCGAAATAGTAATAGGTCATCTCTAATTTGTCGGCAAGCCATTGCGTCAGTTCTTCCTGAGTCAACAATTTGCCGAGTCGGGTCTTGTCGCCGATTTCGCATTCGGTCAATATTTTAAGCGGATGTTTGTGCTTATTGATCGAGGCATTGGCGTATTGCCGACATTTTTCAAGATCCTTGCCCGACAACATACCGTCCCGATCCAGCCAATCGATAACCCGGCCAATATCCAGTTTTTTGTCTTCCGTATTGAATTCTACCCGCATAAGCCTTATTTATTTGAGAACATACCCATACAGCTTAGCTAAAATATAAGCGCTCGGTCCATATCGCAATCGATTTTGGACAAATCATAGACAATCCAATACTCGGGTTAATCCATTTTTTACCTGTAAACATCCGGCTTTATTTAAAAAAGGGACCAACCGGAGTCTTTAAACAGGTGCATTCAATGAAATACTTCGCGCGGCCACATTTGCGGTTTTCTAACTCGCTCTTTTGTTCGATAGCGGCGTTGCGAAAACAGTTACATAGCTTGCTATGCGCCTGTTTTCGCGCCTTGCTCTCGAACAAAAGAGCATTGCTATAAAAGCCGAAAATATGCCCGCGCGAAGTATATACCCGAATCTTAAATGCATCTATCAAGTAAGTATTTTGTAAGCAGATTTTAATAAACTATTGACGTTTTAGCGTTACACTTCCCGTTTTAAGCTCACTTATTTAATCTTCTTCGCAATGACGCAAAAAGCATTCAGTCAAACCGTACTCAGGACATTGTTTGATTACCTGCTGTCGGAAATGGGCAGTTCGGCACATGATAAAGGCCTGCATCAACATGAAGTTCCGTCCAGCGCCGTTTCGGATAACTTTCATATAACGGCAACCAAGCTTGGATTGATCAGCCATGAGCTAATGCTGACGCTCGATCAGGCCGCGATCGCCTCCGGGCATTTAACGCAGCTACTCAAACCCCTTGATGACGGGCGCTGGCTGGTATTGTCGGGCTTTAGCAGAGGCCGGATCAAAGCCACATTGATCGATGGCCACGTAGTCACGGCACGGGTATTCAAGCTCAATGAACTCATAGAGTTGCTCAATTGCTCCTGCGACCGTTTACTCGACTGGCATTTGGTGGAATTAAAAGCGCCGATGGATGCTTCCTCCCATCATGAACACGGCCACGAACATCTGCCGCCGCTACAGCGATTGTTTGAAATGATTAAAGTCGAGAAAAAAGACCTGTGGCATGTCATCGTGTTGGCGGTCGCTTCCGGGTTATTGAGCCTCGCGACACCCGCCGCTGTCCAGTCGCTCGTCAACACGGTTGCCTTGGGCGGCATGATGCAGCCTTTAACGGTATTGTCGACGCTATTGTTTATCTTTTTGGTATTTTACGGTGCGATTTCGATCTTACAATCTTACCTGGTCGAATTGATTCAGCGCCGAGTTTTTGTCCGCATGGCGGCCGATCTCGGCAATCGGCTGCCGAATGTCGAATGGTCGAAATACGACGATAAAAACGGTCAGGAATTGGTTAACCGTTTTTTCGATATCCTCACGGTACAAAAAGCCGGCGCCTTTTTATTGCTGGACGGGTTTGCCATCGCCCTACAGGGCGTGATCGGATTACTGGTATTGGCCGCCTATCACCCGTTGCTGTTACTGTTCGGTTTGCTCGTGGTCTTATGGATTTTTTTTGTCATTTTTATACAGGGCCGCAAAGGCGTTGAAACCTCGATAGAGGAATCCTATGCCAAATACGCGGTGGTCTCCTGGCTGGAAACGTTGGCTCGCAACGGCCAAACATTTAAATTTTCGGGCGGCCCTGAACTGGCCAGGGAGCGCACCGATGAATTGGCATATCATTATTTAAATACACGTAGCCGCCACTACCGTATTCTATTGAATCAACAATACAGTCTTTATGCCTTATATGCCGTGGCTAGCACGACATTATTGGCCGTGGGTGGAGTATTAGTCATGGAAGGACAACTCAGTCTCGGGCAGTTGGTCGCGGCCGAGCTGATCGTTTCCGGTGTACTGGCGTCGTTCGCCCAATTAAAGAAGAAGTTGGAAAGTTATTACGATTTGATGGCTGGGGTTGACAAACTGGGGCATTTACTCGACCTGACAGTCGAACGGGAAACCGGAGACGTGTTAAAACTGTCCGAACCGGCACATGTTGGCGTTTATGATTTGGCGTTGACCTATCATAATCGCTATACAGCGTTTAAAAATATGACCTTCGAAATCATGCCCGGCGAAAAGGTTGCGCTATTCGGAGGACCCGGCTCCGGCAAATCATCGCTCGCTGATTTGTTGACCGGATTGCGAATACCCAGTCACGGCCATGTCGAAATCAATCATATCGATATACGTGAAATTCGCCTGGAAAGTCTCCGACAATCGGTCGCGGTGGCCGGAAGCACTGAAATCATCGAGGATACGATCATCGAAAATGTCCGCCTAGGCAGGCCCGACGTCAGTGTGCACCAAGTTCGGGATATAGTGAATCGTTTAGCCATCTTTCCCGATCAAAAACAATTGCCGGAAGGCCTTTATACCGTGCTCAACTCGGCCGGCTCTCCGCTATCGTCCAGCCAAGCACATAAATTGCTGCTCGCCCGAGCGATCATCGGCAATCCGCGTGTATTGATTCTCGATGAACTGCTCGACAACTGGAAACATTTCGCCGATAGCCCTGCCCGCGAAGTATTATTCGCGGACGATGCGCCATGGACTTTGTTGGTGCTGACCGGGTCGAAAACAATCGCACAACTTTGTCAAAGAACCATCGATTTATAGATTCAACAACCTTATGCGGACACAAGATCATCACCCATTATTATCGGTACTGAGCGCCTCTCAGACACCCCGTTTTGTCGGACAGGTCGTGACGGTATTCGCCTGGTTGTTCATTCTGATACCGATTGTTGCAATGTTTTTGCCCTGGCAGCAAAACGTCAACGGCACTGGATATGTCTCGGCATTCGCCCCGCTTGAACGACAACAAACCGTCGATTCGACGGTTTCAGGGCGCATCCTGCAATGGTATGTCAAGGAAGGTGCGAAGGTGAAAGAAGGCGATTTGTTGGTCGAAGTCAGCGATATCGACCCGTTATTGCCGGAGCGCTTGAAGCGGCAACGTGAAGCTAATATCGCCAAATTGGACGCGAAACAACGAGAACTGGCGTCCTATGAAATTCAAATCGACAGTTTGTTGACCGTGCGCGATATGAAAGTCACCGCCGCGCAGTATAAATTGGACATGGCACGGCAAAAGGTTGCTGCGGCCTCCGAAGCTTTGGTTTCGGCGCAAGCGTCATATGAAACCGCGCAATTGCAGCAAAAACGATTTTCACGCCTGTTGGGCGACGGGCTGGTTTCGCAACGCGATTTCGAAGTTGCCGAACGCGACGCAATCGTAGGAATTCGCTCGCTAAACAGTGCGAAAGCCGCGTTGCAATCGGCAAAGGCCGAACAAAATGCCGCGGAGGCCGATATCAATCAAATTCGCGCCGATGCACAAGCCAAGATCGATTCGACGACCGCCTCGAAGAACAAAATCCTCGGTGAAATCGAAGACATCCGTAACAGCCTCGTCAGTAACGAAGTCAGTATTGCCCGACAAAAGTCTCAACGCATTACCGCGCCTCAAAACGGCACCGTCTTGCGCTTATTGTTAAATCCGCAAGGACAGATGGTTAAGCAAGGCGATCCGTTGATGATTCTAGTACCGGATGTCGATGCTCGCGCGGTCGAAGTCTGGGTATCCGGCAACGATGCACCATTAATTTTACCCGGCCATCATGCCCGGTTGATGTTCGAAGGGTGGCCTGCGATTCAATTCGTCGGTTGGCCTGAAGTCGCGGTCGGCACGTTCGGCGGCACCGTCGCCTTCGTCGATGCAAGCGACAGCGGCCAAGGCCAATTCCGCGTGATGATCGTACCCGATGAAAGCGATCATTTGTGGCCTTCTGAGCGCTTTTTACGCCAAGGCGGCGCGGTCAAGGCTTGGATTCTGCTGGAACAAGTCAGTATCGGCTTCGAAATATGGCGGCAGTTGAACGGTTTCCCGCCGATGTTGACGCCGGAGCATCCTTATCGCGATCTGGACCGTAGTCAAACACACAGAAAATCCGATAAATAGCGCGTTTTTAACGAGAACAGATCATTTATGTTAAAAACTCTTTTCCCGACGACACGCCTTCACCGAAACTTGACGGTTTTCGGTGCATTCGCTTTATTGTCGGGTTGTTCGTTCTATTTCGATACCGGCCCAAAACCCGAGCTGGCGCAAAAAGTCGAAGAGCGTATGCAACGTGGCGAAGATTTGGCTTTGCCGGATTTGTCGAAAGCGGCGCCGAAAACCCTCGACACCGCGATTGCCGAATTCAGAGCCGACCCGAAAAAGCTGGACTTGACCGCCCCTCCCGTTGTGCTCGAGGAAAAAGACGCAACCGAGACGACTGAGGAAAGCCATGCACTGACGATCGCCGATGCGCGGGCTATGGCGCTGACCAACAATCTCGACTTGAAAATCGCGCTGATCGACCCGAGCATCGCGGCCACGGTCGTCAGCGAAGAAGAGGCTCGGTTCGATGACCTGATCTTTGCTCGCGCTAAGTATTCTAATAAAGATACGCCTTTTCTCGACGGCGACGTCGTAAACTTCAAGGCTGTCGACAAAAACTCGCAGTTGAATGACGAAATCGCCAAACTCGGTTATATGCCGCAAAGCGCCGAGCAATGGGATGTCGAGGCAGGCATCATGATACCGCTTCGAACCGGCGGCACGATCGTGTTAAGCACCCCGCTCGAAAACAAAAGCAAGCGCCGCTTCGTGGCCTCTGACCAATACCGAAGCGCGCTGCGTTTTTCGATGAGCCAGCCGCTGCTGCGAGATGCCGGCATTTCGACCAATGTAGCCGGCATTCGGATCGCACGATACGAACAACAAATCGTCGACCTCAAAACCCGGCTGCAATCGATCCGCGTATTGGCAACGGTCGACAAGGCCTATTGGGCGTTATATGCAGCCTGGGGCGAATTGGACATTCGCCGTCAGCAATATGAAATCGCACAGCAAAATCTAACGATGGTTAAACGCCGGGTCGAAGAAGGACTTACCGCCGCGATCGAAATCAATCGGGCGGAAATCGGCGTGGCCGAACGTATGGAGGCTTTGATCATCGCCAATACCCGGCTCAAACTCAGCCAGCGGCAATTATTGCAGTTTCTCAACGACAAACATTACGGCATCGACACGACTACCGTCATGATCCCGGATACCTCGCCGATGCTGGTCAGTTTCGATTTCGACCGCGAAGCGTTAGCGCGAAAAGCATTGGACGGCCGCTTGGAACTGTTAGAACTGGAATTAAAACTCGCCGCCGACGCAACCAAGATCGACTATTTGGAAAATCAAACACTACCAATGTTCATGCTGGACTACAGCTACGGTTCGCAAGGTCGCGACTCCAACGATTTCGGCGGCGCCTACGGCGATGCCTTTACCGGGCGCTACGACGACTGGTCGGTGGGTTTGAAACTGGAAATTCCGCTGACCAACGAACTGCGTAAATCGCGCCTGTCGCGTGCCGTGCAGCAAAGACTGCAACGTCTGACGACGCGCGATTTAAAAGAGCTGACCGTGCGCCGGGAAATTTACGATGCTCTGGACACCGTATCGCAAAATTGGCAACGCATCATAGCAGCCCGGCAAAACGTTGTTTTGACTGGGGCCAACTACGATGCGGAACTCAAGCAATTTGAAGAAGGCTTGCGGACGATGACCGAAGTACTGGAAATGCTCACCAAACTGGGCGATGCGCAAATGAAAGAAGTCAGGGCAATCGCCGATTACCAAGTCGGGCTAATCGATCTTGCTTATGCGACCGGTACCTTACTCGGTTACAGTAAAGTCGATCTGGCGGGATTGATTTCGAAATGACGGGGGGCTCGAGACTCATACGAAGTACCGTGTGCTAATGAAAATCGCCCGGCCAATCTATACTTCGCTGCCCGTATCCGCATATTTATCGCCGTCGAAACGATACACGGCGTTTTCGGCCGGTTTAACCGGGTGTTGCTCATCGCCGCTTCGGGTACCGGTTCGCGTAACCAATAAATCCGGATAGCCGAAATGAATATCGCTTAATACTGAAATAGTACCGGTATAGGCCCAACAGTGAATCGTAATGCCGGAAGGCAGGGGCTCATCATCGCAGGCCCCGGCATTATTGCCGCCGGTCTGCACAAAGCCTAAATCCGTCCAGGTCGTGCCGTCGAAACCGAACAACACCTTACCCTCATCGAAATAACCACCCATGCCGTAGCCAAAGTCGAGCATGAAAGCGATCCGCTCCGGCGATAAAGTCAAAACTTCCGCCTGTTTAATATCGGGAGCTTCACCCCATGAACCGATTTCGCCAATCCCGGTTTGCTTGCCCATTACGCGCCAGCCTTCCGAATCCAAGCGGTAAGTCGCCGCACCGACCTTGACGCCTTGCACATGACTATCCAGCGGCGCGCCCGTTTCCGGGTCGATTTTCTGAGCCTTGCCGAATATCACATGATAATCATGACCGCCGATCGCGAAACTTTGCTCGAACCAAAAGCCAACCAGTTCCCCGGATTCGGTTTTAATCGGTTCGCCGGATAATTCGCTACCGTACAATTCTTTCAAAGCGGCGGATGGATCCGGTTTCGAAAAGCGACTAATCGTTTCGGGCTCGGTTTCTTGCGCCGAGTCGAAAACTGTCCGGTCTAGGGAAAAATAGGCCGCCAAACCGATCACCGCTAGCGTAGCGATCAAGCCGATGAATAGTGTTTTTCGGGGTTTTGAGTGCTTATCAGTTTGCATCATTGTGAAAATAGAAGGGACAATCCGATTAATTTAACAATCGGAGTCGGAATAAATGAAATCATGGCAGATGTTTTAGTTTCTCCGCCCCGTTATTTTTACTCTCCGTTTACTCTGCTATTTGCTGTGAATCGGTGGCCGCCTATTGGCGTTCTGCTTCGATTTTTACCGGGGAATATGCGTCGAAACCGCCAAGGCTCTCCAGCACCAGCAGCAGACGCCCACCCTGAAGGCTTCCTCGATAGCGATGGGTGAGCAGTCGGCGTTCGTCGCCGGTTACAGTCTCGCTACGAGTCACGAAGAAGATGTTACCGTTGTCGGCGATGGCGCCCTCCTCGATAATACGCGGTACACCAAGAAAGCTCGCCGTCCCATGAATAGCTCTGCCGACGACATTGAACTCGAGGTACTCCGTGTAGCGATCCCCCCAACCGTAAACTACTTGAGCCTGCCATTTACCAACAAGTTCGGAGTCGATAGTAGACCGTAGCCGGTCGATCGTCCGCCAAACGATTGCAATGACGGCCAGAGCCGCAAAACCGCCGAGTGCCAATAACAATCGCCGCCGCCCGACCGGTACTTTTACTAGAGGCCCCAGGGCATGGATCAGGCGCACGACATCGTCGCGCCAACCGGTATCGCTGAGCACGATAGCTTGGCGTCGTACCAAAAGCTGCAAGTCCTCAGGCAGCGCATCCGCAAGCGGCAAGGAAGCACCCCCGACCAACACCGGCCAAACCGGTTTTCCCGCTGCCAGGGCAGTAACAAGTTCCATCCTTACGAAATCATTGGGGTCGTCCAGGCGCCGTCTTCCCTCATTACCGGCATCGAGCCAACTTGGTCCGATCACCGCCAGCACCACATCCACTTCGCGTAACCGTTCGGCGATGACTGCCTCAAAATCCGTTCCCGGCGCGATGTCCTCGACATCCCGGAACACCTTGCCGGCACCGAATACGTGCTCGAGGCTTTCGGCAAGCCGAGCAGCGAAGCCTGGTCGATCGTCGCGGCGATAACAAATGAACACACCGCTCATGGAGCCGAAACGAAGCAATCGAAGTGTTTACCAAAATCTTTTGGTATCACAACGGAAAGGTCGACAGATACGCCAAACGCCAAGTAACGGAAAGAGTCCATGAGCCGAACTGTATCTGGACGGCCTTTTTTATTAGACGGCATGCACCAACCGGTCAATCTTTCATGACTTGGCAGCGGCCTTTTGTACTGTGTGTGTTTAATATCTTTCATAATGTTTCAAGGACACCGAAATCAACCAACACCTCATTCATTTTTAGTGTCTCCGACGAGGTCTCAAAACCACGAATTATATCTGCGCATTTATTATTCAAAACTTAACACTGATATAACGCTTAATTTTTAATTTCCGTTTATCGACACCAAAAACATCATACCAATGAATTTCAGCTTCACGAAACTAACCCTCCTGAAAAAGGATGGTAGCGAAATCTAGACGCATGCGCCGATTTAAGGGAAATACAAGGTCTCTGGTTTATGATAAATACTCTAGCAAATATTATACCAAGGCACAAAAGATAAGATCAACATGGCTAGCCCCTGAAAGAAATAGGCAATAATTTTGATTGCATTATTCTATCGTGAGTGAAATCATTAACAATCATAAATCAAAGACCTGCCCCCCCGACGTTATGAAAACGCTTCTCCCGACTGTTATTATCGGACTCATTATTTTATATTTTATGGATACCGCCTTCCATATCGATGACTGGACTATCGAAATGTTTGTTCATAACATGGTCCGATGGGTAGCCGGTTTTGTTTTTTTGGGGATTTGGGTCTGGTATAAACACCGCCTAAAATTGAAGGCCGCGTTGTATTTAGTGCTGACATTGCTGGTGTCCGACGACATCATGGATTACTTTCGCCATATCGACAGCCTCGGTTTAGAGATGATCATCCACGATGCATTCATAGTAGTCTGGGGGGCGATAATCGGCTTTTTTTACATGCGGAAATTAAAACGCAGATCGACGCAGTAAACAAGGCGTCTAGATGGCGCATGACTCGAGCCCCCCTTCACGAACAAAAATTAACGGTTAGAGACGGCTGCTTGCCACATTTGGCGATCAGTAACCGTGCCAGCCTGCGAGGGATTGGAGTCACCCATTAGCCTGTCGTAGTAATAAAAGGTATGCAGCAATAATGCTGCATACCTTGAAGATCGTCAAAAACTCAACCGCGTGCCGGTATAGACGAAGCGTCCGGCTTGCGGTAGCGCATAGGATTCCTGATAGTCCTCATCGAGAATGTTGTCGGCACCGACATAGATGGCGGCTTGATCATTGAAAAAACTGTAGTTCAGTTTCATATTCAATAAAGTGTATGCCTCGAGCCGCGCTTTTTGCAGCGGTAAATTGCGCGAATAGTAATATTCGTCGGCAACATGCATCACATTCAAATAACCGGAAAATCCGTAACCGAACTGATAATCGGTCTCGAACGCCAGTTTGTGCTTCGGACGGTATTGTAACTCGTCACGGCCTTCGGTATCCGACCGGTCCCGGCTGTGGAGATAAGTGTAACTGGTGCGCAGCAGCAAGTCGTCGATAAAGCGGGATTCGCCGATGATTTCTACGCCCTGGAACTCGTATTTGGCAAAATTACGGAAGAAACCGTCATTATCGCGTTCGATAAAATTTTCAACATCGTTCAAAAAGCCGGTCACGCCGATTTGAGTCCTTCCCGGCAATTGTTGCATGATGCCTGCCTCGTAATTATAAGATGTCTCGAAGCGCAGACTCGGGTCGCCGCCGTTGCCGTCGTATAGTTGGCGTATCGACGGCACTCTGATTTTGCGTGACGCCGACGCGCGTAAACGCGTATCGGTCGGTAGGTCGTAATGCGCGCCGGCGATGAAGGAGCTGTCGTCCGCGCTGCTGTTATCGTCCCGAAACAACCAGTGATGTCCGTAGCCCAATGCTATGCCGAGATTATCGATCGGTGAAAAGGTCAGTTCGGCGGCCGTAGAGACGACGCCGATGCTTCGGTTTTCATCGACGTCGCGCAGTCCGAAGCGTTGCGAGGCACCACCACCTCCACCACCTCCGCCGGCAGACAGTCTGACATCGCGAATGACGCCTTGCTGCTCCCAGCTTTCCTCGCGCGCATCGCCCATGATCGTCAGTTGCCCGCCCCAGCCATGCTCGTAGCTGGTTTGCGTATGACCGCCGGCGATTCGGGTCGAGCTGCTCAAGTCGAACGTACCGTTGACGCGATCGTTGCTCATCGACGACAGCGTCGCGTCGTCGTATCGGTTGCCCTGCTCGTCGACGATGTTCAGATAAGCCCAATTTTTCGACGACCAAGGCCCTTCGGGATCATAGGCCACCGAGAATTGGGACGCATAAATCGCTTCGTCATTGACCCGTTCGTAACGCGGGCGGTTCGCGAATACGTCGGTATTGTCGTTGATCACGCTCGACGGAATGCCGTGTTCACCCTGGGCGTGATTGAACGAAAGCCCGAGACTCCAATCGTCGTTGGGACGGTAACCGGCGTTGGCGTAGACGTTGGTTCGGCGCCGGTCGCTGTTATTTCTAAGGCCTCCGCTTTCCTCCGGCGTACCGGCGAAATCGCGAGACAATGGAAAACCGTCGCGGTCCTGATGGCTCAGGCTGACTCTGAAATCGGCGTTGTCGATGCCGCCGGACGCGCTGCCCCAGATGCGTTGATGGCCGCGATCGCCGACCTCGCCGGCCGCTTGCGCATGAAAACCCGTAGCGCCTTTTTTCGTGATGATGTTGATCACGGCCGCCTCGGCGCCTTCGCCGTAGAGCTCCGAACTGGCACCGGAAGTCAGTTTGATTTTGGCGATCGATTCGGTCGGAATCATAGTCGGATCGAATTGGCCGTCGAATGTCGAATTGAACGGTACGCCGTTGATCAGCAGCTTGACTTGCCGGGTTCTGAAGCCTCTGACATCGATGCGCGGCGTGCCGTCGGCGCCGGTGCGAATATTGACGCCGGGCAACAGTTCGATCGCTTCGTCGAGCGTTCTGGCGGCCTTGCGCTCGATATCCAACGCATTCAGTTCGTAGACCGTCGCGATCGCTTCGACGCCAGGGTCTTCGCCGCGCACGACGATTTCGCCTAAATGGTAAACTTCATCGTCGGCCATGTCCGAAGCCGTTGCCAACGGTAGAAACAAAGCCAGAGAACAGCCTGCCAGGCGGATTTTAGCGGCATTTTCGTGTGTTACGGATCGAGCCATGATTAAGAGCCTCGCCGACTGGAATTAGCGATAAAAAAAGCGGTGGCGACGCTGCGAAAATCCGGCCAGCACCGCACCGGCCAAGCCGCCGATAAAGCCGAAACCGAAATGAGTCGATACCGGATACCACAAACCGCTGGTCAAGGAATGATGCTCGACGCCCAGATAGAACAGTTCGATCCAGTTCAGCACGGGACGCACCGAATGCGCGGCGGCCGCAATCAGCGCCAGGTAAAACGCATAGCGCCGCCACTGCTTGTCGGCCCGATACAGCAGATCGACGATGACGCCGGTTATCCAATAAGAGGCGGCGGCCAACGGTTCGATAGCGCCTGCAAGCGGCAGTAAAGAAGCCGATGCCGCGCCGAATGCCGTAACCGTCGCGGCCCAACGATAGGTCGAGCCGGTCCGGGCGAAAATCAGAATCGCCATCCATTCCAGGCCGTGACGGCCCGGCATTCTGAGCGGCCAGCGAAACAATTCATGCAGCACGACTGCCAAAACGCCGGCCGCCAGCAGCCACGCCATCGTTTTCAGACCGGCCCGGTCGCTCAATTCAATAGGTTTTAATGACGGATTTAGGAACAACCCGCCACCGATCGTTTGTATCGTCATTCGTTTTCTCCACCAATAAAACAGCTTTTCCGTCCAGCAGCACCGGGCGGGCCCATTCGCTCATCGACACGATCGCATCGGGGGCAATGACTGCCGTGCCTTCGACGGTTTGCACTCGCTCGATATCGGTCAATTCCTGCAGTCGGCTCAAGGGATAGTCGCCCGGCTCCAATTCGCGCATGCCGCGCAAACCGATGTAACGTCCGTCGTTGCCTTCGGCGCGCAAGCCGACGGCCGCCAACGCGCCGATCACGCCGCCCTGATCGCCGGTCAAGCCTTCCAGATGAAAGCCGGAACGCTTCGCCAACGAACGGCTGTCCTCTTGCGTGAACACTTCGGATTTCGCCCGTCGGCCGAAATCCCGGATGTCGGCGCCGACTTCGCCGGCCGGCGCGATGCATAAGCCGGCATCGGAACCTTCCGCGCATTCGCGCAGCAGATAATCGCAGCAAAATTCGGTCAGGTCGTCCAATCCGCTGGATTCAACGGCAACCGCCATGCACGCGGAACTGTTATGCGACGTATAAGGAATCAACGGGCTAACGAACAATTGATGACGCGTGATGCCGAACACCCGCGCGATCCGGTTTTCGGTCAGCAACCTACCCAATTCGCGCACCCGAAACCCGGTTCCCCGGCTGTCGAGATTATCGGTATCGTCGATGCCGATCAGTAAGTCGATTGTGTGCATTTGTGTTTTTATACTTAAATTTAGGTTAAAAACGGTTATTAATGTAAAAAACGCATATTAACACACAAATATGGGCTTAAAAATCTTACAGATTTTGAAGGTAGGGATCTGAGGAGGTGACTAAATGTGAGCGGGGACGAGAAAGCTTGGCGCAAAATTTTTCTCCTGATTAGCAAGATGCTTCAGCTTGCCGAAACCAAGTATCCAAGCAGGGGGCCAGTCGTAGTCGCAAAAACTAAAATATGCTGTTACCCAAGCTCCAGCTTGGGTAACCTGTTCAGGAAGCTCTAACTTCCCGACAATCAAGAAAAAATGAACGAGCGAGTCGCGGGGTTGATTGTGAGTGAGCGGAGGTTGTGTCGGTCTCAGGAAGCTGGAGCTTCCGGGGTGTTTTTCTCAAGCTGGAGCTTGGAAAAGAGCGTGATGTGGGTGGCCGTTTTTAGCTTGACGCGCATGGCTTACGAACCCCGTCTTGCTAAGGGTTATGTCGATCTTTGGGCTTTAGCTGAAGAAACTTGCTAATCAGGATTTTTCTTGAACGATTGCTCGAGAAAGGATGAGGGTGATTCAGATTAGGGGATGGGGCATGGGTTGAATCTCCCAGGTCCGATAAGCAGGATCGGACGCAAGGATTTACCTCAGATTCAATACCACCTTCCCGGAGCCGGACAATTCGTAACCGCCCAGCTCTTCGGCTTTTTCGATGAAGGCGGGCGTGCGGGTTAGTTCCAGCAGATTCTGTATCGGCGGCTCGAAATAGTCGATGCGGCGCATCACTAGATCGAAACGTTCTTTTGTCAACGGAATGAAATCAAGCCGCAATTGCCGGGCGACCGACGCGACCGCGATGCCAACATCGGCCTTGCCGCTCGAGATCGTCAGGCCGACGTCGATTTCGGTACGCGCAGGCTTATCAGTAGTCTTGATGAGCATCTTGTCGACTCCCGCCTGTTCGAACAAATGATCGAGCAAAATCCGGCTGCCGGCACCGCTTTGCCGGTCGATTAGCAACGCGTTTTTATCGGTGATGTCTTCGAGCGAATGCAACTCTAGCGGATTGCCCGGCGCGACGATCAGTCCCTGTTGCCGCCAGGCCCATTCGATCGCTACGACACCGTGATCCGGCAGTGCATTCTTGATTGCCTGCGTGTTGAATTCGCCGCTGGCGGTGTCGAGCACATGCATGCCGCAGATCAACGCCTCGCCGGCCGCGAAGCGGCTCAAGCCTTCCATGCTGCCCGTCGTTTGCATTGCCATCGGTCGTCCGCTTTCCCTGAGTGCCCATTCCAATAGCGGATCGTGACTGCCGACGACGATCTCGGGTGCGCTTCTCAACAATGCATCTTGCGAGACCGATTCGCTGTTTTGCATCAACCACATATCGATCAGATAACGCGGAAAAAGCCATTTACCGGTCACGCGCGTACATGGAATCTGTTTTTGATTAATCAGGTCGTAAATTTTGCGCTCTTTGACGCGCAAATAATCGGCGACCTCGTGCACGGTCATCATGTCTGACAAAAGTAAAGCCTCGATGGAAAACTAAAGGGTTCAACAATATAGCGAGCTTAACGATGTTCCGCAATGAGGGTATGGGCTGGAAGGACTGGACCGAGCTGCATCAGAAAATCTGATTTAACGTTAAAAAAATGTGATTTTTACGATAATGATATTAGGCTTATAATTAGAAAGCATACAATTTATGCATAAATATGTTTTTTTATGTGTTTTTTGATAAATAAAAATTACATGATATTCTCTGAAACCTACCAACTTCAATTTCGAAGCGCCACTCAACTGCTTTCGAACCGGAAAGTGAGGCCCCATGACCGAGACCGTTTCCATGTTCAGCATCGTCAAGGAAATCACCAGCGCACTTAAAGATAAGCCCGGCGCGCTGCTGCCGATTTTGCACGATATTCAAAACGCTTTGGGGTATATCCCCGCAGACAGTATTCCCATCATCGCTTCCGAATTGCGTCTATCCCGCGCCGAAGTTCATGGCGTGATCAGTTTTTATCATTATTTCCGAGAAACACCGCCGGGCAAACAGACGATTCATTTGTGCCGTGCCGAATCCTGTCAGGCGATGGGTTCTAAGAAACTCGAAGAGCATGTCAAGGACAAACTAGGCATCGACTATCATGAAACGACGGCGGATGGCAGATTTTCGCTGGAGCCGGCATATTGCTTGGGATTGTGCTCCTGCTCTCCGTCTATGCAAATCGGCGAAGACGTGTACGGACGCGTATCGAACGAATCGTTCGACAGCATCATCAACGAAATGGAGACCCTCTCATGACAGTGATCGTATATGTTCCAAACGATTCCGGCGCGCTGGCATTAGGCGCAGGCCGAATTGCCGCGGCGATCGAGAAGGAAGCGCGGCAACGCGGGCTGGACATCAAGCTGGTCCGTAATGGTTCTCGCGGCATGTTCTGGCTGGAACCCTTGGTTGAGGTCGAGATCCCCGAAGGTCGTATCGGTTATGGTCCGGTGCAATTAAAAGACATCCCTGGTCTGTTCGACGCTGATTTCTTGAATGGAGGCGCACATGCGCTCAAAGTCGGCCCGATCGACGAAATCCCTTATTTCAAAAAACAGCAACGGCTGACTTTCGCCCGCATCGGCCTCACCAACCCGGTAAGTCTCGAAGATTATCTGTCCAATGATGGTTATCGCGGCCTGAACAACGCGCTGGCAATGAGCGGCGCCGACATCGTCAAACAGGTGACCGACTCGGGCCTACGCGGCCGAGGCGGCGCGGCGTTTCCGACCGGCATCAAATGGAACACCGTACTCAACACGCCGAGCGAGCAAAAATACATCATCTGCAATGCCGACGAAGGCGATTCCGGCACGTTTTCCGACCGCATGGTCATGGAAGACGACCCGTTCGTATTGATCGAAGGCATGACGATCGCCGGAATCGCGGTCGGTGCGACACAAGGTTACATCTATCTGCGCGTCGAATATCCGCATGCGCATAGGGCTTTGAATACCGCGATTGAAAAAGCCTATCAAGCCGGTTATCTCGGCGAGGATATTCAAGGCAGCGGCAAGCAATTCGATCTCGAAGTCCGTCTGGGCGCCGGCGCCTATGTTTGCGGCGAAGAGACTTCATTGATGGAAAGTCTCGAAGGCAAGCGCGGACTGGTCCGATTCAAGCCGCCGCTGCCGGCGATCAGCGGCTTGTTCGGCAAACCGACGATCGTCAACAATGTGATCTCGCTGGCTTCGGTGCCGATCATACTCGACAAGGGCGGCGAGTATTACCGCGATTTCGGCATGGGCCGTTCGCGCGGCACGCTACCGATTCAATTAGCCGGCAACATCAAGTATCCGGGTCTCGTCGAATTGGCATTCGGCCTAACCTTGCGCGAGCTGCTCTACGATTACGGCGGCGGTTCGGCATCGGGACGGCCGATCAAGGCGGTGCAAGTCGGAGGCCCGCTGGGCGCGTACCTACCCGAATCGCAATTCGATACGCCGCTCGATTATGAAGCCTTCGCGGCGATTTGGGCCGTCGTCGGTCACGGCGGCATCGTCGTCTTCGACGACACGGTCGACATGGCCGAAATGGCGCGCTATAGCATGGAATTTTGCGCGATCGAATCTTGCGGCAAATGCACGCCGTGCCGGATCGGCTCGACGCGCGGCGAAGAGGTCATCAAAGACATCATCGCCGGCCGCGATCTCCATAAAAACATTCCGTTATTACGAGATCTGTGCGACACCCTGCTGAACGGTTCATTGTGCGCGCTCGGCGGCATGACGCCCTATCCCGTGCTGAGCGCATTGAATCATTTTCCCGAAGACTTCGGGATAACCGAACAGGCCAGCGCGGCTTGACCCCACCGGAGGTACTGATATGTCCCTGAATAAAGAACAAGACTTTGGAACCCCCGCCAAGGAGGCAGACACACTGGTCACACTGGAAATCGACGGATTTCAGGTGACCGCACCGGCCGGCACTTCGGTGATGCGCGCTGCAGCCGGCATCGGCATCGACATTCCGAAACTGTGCGCGACCGACAGCATCGAACCGTTCGGTTCGTGCCGCTTGTGTGTCGTGCAGATCGAGGGCGCGCGCGGCATGCCGGCCTCTTGCACGACGCCGGTCGCCGAAGGCATGAAGGTCGTTACGCAGAACCCGCGTCTGGCCGACGTGCGCCGAGGCGTCATGGAGCTCTATATTTCCGACCATCCGCTTGATTGCTTGACCTGTTCCGCGAACGGCGACTGCGAACTGCAGGACATGGCCGGCGCGGTGGGCTTGCGTGAAGTACGCTACAACCCGCAAGGCAAGAATCACTTGCAAGCTGTCAAGGATGAAAGCAACCCTTATTTCAGTTTCGATCCGTCCAAATGCATCGTGTGCTCGCGTTGCGTCAGAGCCTGCGAAGAAACGCAAGGCACTTTCGCCTTGACGATAGACGGGCGCGGTTTCGACTCGAAGGTTTCTCCCGGTCAAAACGAGGCGTTCATGGATTCCGAGTGCGTTTCGTGCGGCGCTTGCGTGCAAGCCTGCCCAACTGCGACCTTGATGGAAAAATCGGTACTCGAACAGGGCACGCCCGAGCATGCCACCGTGACGACCTGCGCGTATTGCGGCGTCGGCTGTTCGTTCCGCGCCGAAATGAAAGGCGACCAATTGATTCGCATGGTGCCGCACAAGGACGGCAAGGCCAATCACGGTCATTCCTGTGTAAAAGGTCGTTTCGCGTTCGGTTACGCGACGCACAAGGATCGCATCACGACGCCGATGATCCGCAAAAGCATCAGCGACCCGTGGCAGGAAGTCAGCTGGGAAGAGGCGATCAACTATGCCGCTTCCGAGTTGAAGCGCATTCAAGCCAAATACGGCAAAGGCTCGATCGGCGGCATCACGTCGTCGCGCTGCACGAACGAAGAGACTTATCTGGTGCAAAAATTGGTTCGCGCCGGCTTCGGCAACAACAATGTCGATACCTGCGCGCGCGTCTGTCATTCGCCGACCGGCTACGGACTCAAGCAGACCTTCGGCGAATCGTCCGGTACGCAGAACTTCGATTCGGTCATGAAGTCCGACGTGATCATGGTCATCGGTGCGAATCCGACCGACGGACATCCGGTATTCGGTTCGTTGATGAAAAAACGGCTGCGTCAAGGCGCGAAATTGATAGTCGTCGATCCCCGCGAAATTGATCTGGTCAAGAACTCGCCGCATGTCAAAGCCGATTACCATCTGAAGCTGCGCCCGGGCACTAACGTCGCGCTGATCAATGCGCTCGGCCATGTCGTCGTGACCGAAAACCTGATCGACGAAGCCTTCATTGAAGAGCGCTGCGATACCGCCGCGTTCGCAAAATGGAAAACTTTCATCGCCGATCCGCGTCATGCGCCCGAGCAAACCGAAACGATCACCGGCGTTCCGGCCGCCGATATCCGCTCCGCGGCGCGTCTTTATGCCTCCGCAGGCAATGGCGCCATATACTACGGCTTGGGTGTGACCGAGCACAGCCAAGGCTCGACGACCGTGATCGGCATCGCAAATCTGGCGATGGCGACCGGCAATCTCGGACGCGAAGGCGTCGGAGTCAATCCATTACGCGGACAAAACAACGTGCAAGGTTCGTGCGACATGGGCTCGTTCCCGCACGAATTTCCGGGCTACCGCCATGTCTCCGATAACGAAACGCGCCAGCTGTTCGAGAAGGACTGGAACGTGATTCTCGAATCCGAGCCTGGCCTGCGCATTCCGAACATGTTTGACGCCGCATCCGACGGCACGTTCATGGGGCTCTACGTCGAAGGCGAAGACATCGCGCAATCCGATCCCGACATTCAGCATGTGCATCATGCGTTGAGATCGATGGAATGCGTGATCGTGCAGGATCTGTTCCTGAACGAAACGGCCAAGTTCGCGCATGTGTTCCTGCCCGGGTCGTCGTTCCTCGAGAAAAACGGCACGTTCACGAACGCCGAACGCCGCATCTCGCCGGTACGCAAGGTCATGAAGCCATTGGCCGGATACGAAGACTGGCAGGTCACGCAGTTGCTCGCGAATGCGATGGGCTATCCGATGAATTACAACCATCCGTCCGAGATCATGGACGAGATCGCTAGGCTGACGCCGACATTCGCCGGCGTCAGCTACGAAAAAATCGATCAACTTGGCAGTATCCAATGGCCGTGTAACGAAGAAAATCCTGTGGGTACTCCTACGATGCATGCACATGAGTTCATGCGTCCGAACGGCAAAGGGCTGTTCATGCTGACCGAATATGTCGCGACTGAGGAACGCACGACGCGGATGTTCCCGTTGATCCTGACCACCGGCCGCATCCTTTCGCAATACAATGTCGGCGCGCAAACACGCCGTACCGAAAACGTCGCATGGCACGCCGAGGACAGGCTGGAGATTCATCCGCACGACGCCGAGGATCGCGGCATCGTCGACGGCGATTGGGTCGGCATCAAGAGTCGTTCCGGCGAGACGGTATTGCGCGCATTGATCAGCGAACGCGTGCAGCCGGGCGTCGTCTATACGACTTTCCATTTCCCGGAATCTGGCGCGAACGTGATCACGACCGACAATTCCGACTGGGCTACCAACTGTCCGGAATACAAAGTCACCGCAGTGCAAGTATCGAAAGTCACGCAGCCTTCGGAGTGGCAAAAACAGTACAGCGACTTCTCGAAGCAACAGCAGGAACTGTTAGAGCAAGGCACGCATCATGCTTGATTCGGCCTCGCCTGAATCATCTGCTTGGGAACTGGGCTGGCCGAGTTATCGGCAAAGCCCGGTCGAGCGCTGGCAGGGCGGACAACACAGCGTGCAACAGGATTACATCGCCGAAGAAGTGCCGGTGTCGTTGGTCTATAACGGCAAGTCGCATGTCGTAATGCTGGCGACGCCGACTAATTTGGAAGAATTCGCGCTCGGCTTCAGCATCACCGAAGGCATTGTCGATCACCCAGCAGAGATTCTGAGCACGCGAGTCTATAACCGCAAGGACGGCATCGAAGTGCGTCTTAAAATTCCCGAACAGCGCAGGCAAGGTATGGCCGATAAAGGCCGCAACTTGACCGGGCGGACCGGTTGCGGCTTGTGCGGGGCTAGCACCTTGCAGCAAGCCGTTCGTCATCCCGCGCCTGTATCGGACGGTCCTTCGGTAACGTCTGCCGAATTGTTATCGGCATTGGACGAGTTGAAGCTGCATCAACAACTCAACCGATTGACCGGCGCGGTGCATGCGGCCGCGTGGGTCTTGCCTGGCCGGGGCATTCAAACCATTCGCGAGGATGTCGGGCGGCACAATGCCTTGGATAAATTGATCGGGGCATTATTGAGGACAGGACGAAATCCGGCCGACGGTTTTGTGATCGTCACGAGCCGGGCCAGTTACGAAATGGTCCAAAAAACCGCCGTGGCCGGCATTGGCTTGTTGGCCGCGATTTCCGCACCGACCGGACTTGCGATACGGTTAGCCGAGGAAACAGGACTGACGCTGGTCGGTTTCGCCCGGGAAGACCGGCATGTCGTCTACAGTCATTCGCATCGGCTGATCCACCGTGAAGCCGATTCGGCTTGAGATTAATATTGTAGCGAGGCCGCGAAAAGCACGAAATAAACCCAACGTAGGGTACCGTACCGCTCACCATTTCACTAAATCAAATAGAAAAATAATGCAGATAGAAAAACTCATCAAAATGGCCAACGCGATCGGCGAATTTTTCAATGCGGAGCCCGATAAGGAAGTTGCTGTCGAAGGCATCAAGAACCATCTTCAGCGCGCTTGGGAACCCAGAATGCGCCGCGAAATCATCGATTATTGCCGAAAAGACGGCAGTGGACTGGCCGAGCCGGTCAAGCAGGCCGTTATGAAATTAGAAGTCTAACTCTAAAAAAGCACTTGAGCGTGCCGAAAGACCGTTCGCCTAAGATCTGTCGTAGGTCGAACGGTTTTACGGCATCAACAAGACACTTAGAACGGAATATTTTTTGCCTGAAATCGTCTTAGACCCATCACAACATCGGCGCAATCACCAAGGCCACTACTGACATCAATTTCAACAAGATATTCAGCGAAGGTCCCGAAGTATCCTTGAACGGGTCGCCGACCGTGTCGCCGACTACCGCCGCTTTATGGGGTTCCGAACCTTTATGATAGGTACGCCCCTGAATTTCCACACCGGCTTCGATCATTTTCTTGGCATTGTCCCAAGCACCGCCGGCATTGGATTGAAAAATCGCCATCAACACCCCGCTTACCGTCACCCCGGCCAGTAAGCCGCCCAACATTTCAGCACCGCCGCCGAATCCCACGACAACCGGCGAAACGACGGCCAGCAGTCCGGGAATCACCATTTCCCGGAGCGAGGCCCGTGTTGAAATAGCGACGCATTGACTGTATTCCGCTTTGCCGTCCGCATTATTGAAAACCAGCTGATCGGCCTCGCTCCATTGATCCAATTCCTTCCCTTCGTTGTGCCGCATGACTTCGAGTGCCGCCTTCAACTCGGGTATCGACGTAAATTGGCGCCGCACTTCTTGAATCATATCCATCGCAGCCCTTCCGACAGCCGCCATCGCCAGCGATGAAAACAGAAACGGCAGCATGCCGCCCAAAAATAAACCGCCCATCACATACGGCTTGGAAATATCGATACTGGAAATATTGGCGGTGGTCATGAAGGCGGCAAACAATGCCAGCGCGGTCAGTGCGGCCGAACCGATCGCAAATCCCTTGCCGATTGCAGCGGTGGTATTGCCGACTGCATCAAGCTTATCGGTCCGTTCCCGCACGTCTTTCGGTAAGGCCGCCATTTCGGCAATGCCGCCGGCATTATCGGAGATGGGCCCATAAGCATCGACCGCCAATTGAATACCGGTATTGGACAACATCCCCACCGCGGCTATGGCAATGCCGTATAGACCGGCGAACTCATATGCACCGATAATGGCGGCGGCAATAATAATAATCGGCACGGCGGTCGACTGCATGCCGACTCCGACTCCGGCAATAATATTGGTCGCGGAACCGGTCAGCGATTGCTCGACGATGCCTCTTACCGGGCGGGTTCCGGTTCCGGTATAAAATTCGGTAATCGCGCCTATCGCCAGCCCTGAGGCCAAGCCGATGATAATAGCGATGAACACGCCCATAGACGTGTAAACACCCGAGCCGGTTTGCCAGGATTCCGGCAACATCCATTGAGTAATTCCATAAGTTACCAAAAGCATGAATAATGCCGAGACCAGTTCGCCGCGATTCAAAGCCTTTTGTGGATTGCCGCCCTCTTTGATGCGCACGAACCATGTCCCGATAATGGATGTCACGATACCGGTCGCGGCTAGCACCAAAGGCAACAACACGGCATTTAACCCGCCGAATTCGTTGTCTGCTTCAAATCCGACTGTCCCGATCAATACCGCGCCCAGCACCATGGTGCCGATGATCGAGCCGACATAGGATTCGAAAAGATCGGCACCCATTCCGGCAACATCTCCGACATTATCGCCGACATTATCGGCGATCGTCGCCGGATTCAGCGGATGGTCCTCGGGAATCCCGGCTTCGACCTTTCCGACCAAGTCCGCGCCGACATCAGCCGCTTTGGTGTATATGCCGCCGCCGACCCTGGCAAACAAGGCAATCGAAGACGCCCCGAACGAAAAACCGGTAATCACCGTGACGATGCGGCCGATTTCCCATCCCATCGAAGAAAACACGATTAGCAACAAACTGAGTCCCAACACGCCGAGGCCGACAACGCACATGCCCATCACCGAACCGCCGGCAAAGGCCACCCGCAACGCGCTACCGATATTCGTTCTGGCCGCTTGCGTTGTTCTGACATTAGCTTTGGTGGCAATGCGCATGCCTAAAAAACCGGCAAATCCGGAACAAAACGCGCCTAATATGAATGATAATGCAATCATCCAGGATGAACCGTCAGACAAAGAGCCCATCCAGCCCAACAAAATAGCGACCAGAACGACAAAAATAGATAAAACCCGGTATTCCGCCTTGAGAAAGGCCATGGCGCCATCTTCGATGAAGCCTGCGATCCGTGTCATTCGTTCGTTACCGGCATCCTGTTTGTTAACCCATGCCGAACGTTTAATGATAAAAAATAGCGCTAATAACCCGAAAACCGGGGTGAAATAAGTAATCAACTGTCCTGTATTCATCGATGTTTGCCTTGTTTTAGTTATTAATGGTTTATGACATCGACGCTTTTTGATAGGGCATAAAAAGCGACTTAATGATTTTTTTGAGACGAACCCTTACAATCCAACGTTGTTTTGCCGCGCCTGTCAACACTTGTCTTATTAAAATTGGTTATTTGCGAAACCCAGACGCGGCTTTTAGGCTCAAACTTTTTTAAGCACCTTACTGGCGGCACTCTATGTCCGGAAAAAACTCGATCATTGCCACCCTATTAGCGTTGATGTTAACGATCGGCATCGCACAAGCCGATAGCTTTAAAACTCAACTCGAACAACTCATTCATGCACAGGGCATAACAATAAAGAATTTACACTTAGTCCAAGACGGCCCTCCCCTTCGTCTTAGCGGCACTCCGGATCAACAATTAAAACGATTGCTAAGCGATTATAACTTTGTTCAATTATCTAACAAACAAGGAGATATTGAAAAAATCATCATCACTAGCATCAAGCGCTATGACAACACGCCGCCTCCTGCAGTTGTTGAAAAACCCAAGGCCGACGCCAGTTATGCCATCAAAACGACTCGTAGCGGTTCGCATCATTTGGTAAAGGCCGAATTATCGGGGCCTTACGGCACCAAACTGAAAGCCAATATGCTGATAGATACCGGCGCGACCACTTTAGTGTTACCGGCCTCGCTTCAATCCGCATTGGGTTTTACCGACAGGAACTTACAACCCGGGTACAGCGAAACTGCGAACGGCAGAGTCGAAATTATGCAAGGCAAGCTTAAATCGGTCGTTATCGGCAAAGCTCAAGCCGATAACGTGGATGTGAGTTTCATTGCAGACGATAAATTACAATCGAGCGGCTTGCTGGGTATGAGCTTTTTAGGACGCTTCCAAATGACGTTCGACGATGCGAGCAATCAAATCATTTTAAAACCCTACTAACCTTAGGATTTCGTGATAAATAACGTCCTGGAACTATGCCCTTTGTTGAGGATTCGGTAACTCGCTTGGCAGGACGCCGTGAATACGTCCGTGTAGGCTTGACGGCGGAATCTGATTGCCATGGATGGCATGAATGCAGATTTTGCATTACGCCATGGATGGCGTGTATTAGGGCAATGCAGGAGCAATTGCCGAGGAGCAAAAATCTGCCCTGCCGCCGACACCTGCCAATCGAGCAACCGAACCCTCCGTAAAATAGAGAAGTTATTTACGACTAAATCCTTACTCGTTAATCATTTGTTCAGCTTCATCGATAAAGTGCATCACTTCCTGCCACCACGGCAGTTCCGGAGCCAGCGGCACACTGTTGTGATCGGCATTTTTAAACGACCACAGCCGTTTATGGTATTGAAGCGATTCATATAAATTAAGACTGTAGCGATTCGGAATGATTTGGTCGTCTTCGGCAATCACCATGGCCGTATTACCGCTGTAGCCGTTCAGGTACTTGAGATTGTCGAACCGGTCGCGAATCAGCCATTTGGCCAGGAAAAACCAGTAATGGTGTTGCGCAACGTTAGCCATGCTATCGAAAGGCGTCATCAGTACAATGCCTTTAATCGGGACTTGTCCGGAATGCACGATTCCCCCGACAACACCGCTGCCCAGCGACTCGCCCCAAAGAAAAATGGGATCGCCGAAATCGTCCCGTGCTTGTGTTACGATGACAATGCCGTCGCTTATCAATACCGATTCCGATGGCGCGCCTAATCTTGCGCCATACCCCGGATATTCGGCAACAATAACCCGGTACCCCAGCCTCGCCAATGCATTGAAGTAATAAACCCGATTGATCGCGCTCCCCGCATTGCCGTGAAAAACGATAACCGTTCCTTTACTGCCTCTCATGTTCGATTTAGACATCAATCCAAGATAATTTTCTTTTGCCGGCCAAAGTTCCAGATTCAACCGTTCAGCCAACTCTTGCTGCCTCGCTAATGTCTGCTTCCCGGGAAAATAAATCAGGTTTCGTTGCCATATAAATAAAGCCAGAAGAAATAACAAATAAGGTAACAGTATCGAAAGCATTCGTTTAATGACCATAATCAAGTCGCATCGTTAAAAAATACCCTTTGGCGATCATAACTTATCATATCCTTCGCGCGGCCACATTTTCGGTTTTCTGAAAGGAATTGTTCACATGCTCTGTATCTAAAACAAGTTTGTGACTTGACCTTCCCCTTTGGAAAAAGCTATGTTCGCATTGGTACTCCTTTCATACTGAAAAATCGTTCAAGTTTGAAAGGTGCGGGGTGTCTATCGAAGTCCGCCGTGAACCCGTCCAATGGGGCTTGACGGCGGTTATCTGATCGCCAAGGATGGCGTGAATGCAGATTTTGCAGGAGGGAGCAAAAATCTGCCCTGCCGCCGACACCTGTCAATCGAGTTACCGAATCTACCTAGCCTACATTAAAAATAGGGAAGTAATTTATGACCGAATCCTAAGCATAACCCGTATTTATATACTAACGTTTCGGAGTTCTATAATTACAAAAATCGACACGTAGATAAATTTATATAAAATATTACACTTCATTTTTTGTAATTATTGACTGTTTGACTTTGTAAATTCATAAAATCATCAGAAATTTAGTCCTGGTATATATATTGCCAAACGTCCAATAGAATCAATATGTTCCGATCAGATTTTTCCAGACCAAGACACCTAATATTTAGCCAGAAATTAAATATAATCCACCTTATCAATGTCTTACAAAAGATTACAAACTCCGAAACCTTAGTTATTTACTGTAATCCGTGGGAAAATGAGCCTTTTGATCTTTCTTTATTGCCCGAATAGCAAAAGCAGAAAGTCAAAAACAAAAAAAATCGGTTTTTTTAGTTGGCCTGCCCTATTTTTTTAACCTCAATAAACTCTCGATGAACTTATTACTCAACTATCTTTGGCTTTGTTTGTTCCGAAATAACCCTATGAATTTAATTCCCGGATCATCGTTCGTAGCGAAGAATTTGGGGTTCTATCTTGTTTCCGGCATGATCGTCGAGGGGCTTATTTCCGATCCTGTCAGCGGTACTTTGGAAGTATTGATGAGGACCATAATGGCTTTTTCGTTTATTTCTGTTTTTTTGCTGACGATGAAGAAATGGCAATATTTTAAACAAGTATTCACTGCCATCTTTGTCTGCGAAAACTTTATCATCACCCTGGCGATTGCCGCTGAAGTGCTGGATGTTATTATGGTAATGAAACATGTTGAGTATCAAGAAGAAATATCAATCGGGATCGGCGTGTTTTTAGTCATTTGGTATATTGCAGTTATCAGCTATATTTTCCGTCAAGTTTTTTTGTACACTGCAACGCCAAGCGTTATTTCGGCAATTGCCTACTTTCTTGCCAGTTACGGTATACCGCTGCTAGTTATGGAACTCTAATTTCATCTCAAGATTCGGACATATCCATCCTTTAATCGGCTATTGCTGATTTCGAAAAACTCTAAAAATGACTTGGAGATTGGCGAAGATGCTGGCAAAAGGAGTAATCGAGAAGTCATTATTTCTCCTTAACCTTCACAGGAGGCCCGCCCATGAGTATCGAATTAATACGTGACATCCTTTTATGGTGCTCCATAATCAACTTTAGCGTGCTGTTTTTGTGGGGACTAATCTTTCTCGCCGCTCACGAATGGATGTATCGGTTGCACGGGCGATGGTTTCGTTTGCCGGTCGACCAATTCGACGCCATTCACTATGCCGGCATGGCGGCTTACAAAATCGGCGTCATTCTGTTTAATTTTGTACCTTATATTGCCTTGCATATCGTCGCATAAGTGCACGAAGACACAGGCAAAGGACTGTTCTTGAATACTTCGTTGAAAACACCATTCAGCTACCGAATCGGCCGGTTGGCTGTATTATTCGCCTCGCATGTTAATCATGAATCGTTGTCTTTAGAGGATGACGGCATTCTGCTGCAGACAGGCGAAACCATACTGCGAATTGCTCATCTGGCGATCGGTAGCGGCATCGTCTTGAAGTCCGGCTCCTTCTGGGATGTCCTGGTGTTTCATCTGGAAAACAATAAGACCGTGCGTATGGGCGGCATCGGTAAAAAGCGATCGAAGCGCTTGCATGCCGAATTACAGCAAGCCAACCGCCATTATCTCAGCGATTTTTATCAACATCTGGTTCCGGAAATACAAAACGCTTATCAACAGGCGCACTCATGGTTTTCCGGAGAGCGCTATGTCCGTCGAATTTCCGTCCGGCAATGGCTGAAGACTCATCGGAACTTGGTCAAAGGCATTCAGCGCAAGGATGTTCAACGTTTTTTGCCGGCCGATACGGTCCAAGCCCTACACTTCATCCGGCCTTTGTTAAACCATGGATATGATGCGATCGAGCACTTGAATGAAACCTATGTTGAACGCCAAATCGAGACATTCAAACCCTTTTTTGACGGAGTGGAGAGCAATCCGTTAACGGCCAATCAGCGCCGCGCCTGCGTGATCGACGAACAGCACAATCTAGTATTGGCCGCCGGTACCGGCAAGACCAGTACGATGACCGGGCGCGCCGGTTATTTAATCAACGCAGGACTAGCAAATTCTGATGTTAGCCTTTGCCCGCAAAGCGGCCGAGGAAATGGAACAGCGAATACAAGCCAAACTTCGCATCGATACGCTGACCGTAAAAACCTTTCACAACCTCGGCAAGCATATCATCGCCCAAGTTGAAGGCACTGCGCCGACCATCGACAAAATGGCCGAGGCGAGCATCTTCGCATCCAATTTGTCGACGAACAAATCCAAAGGTTGCTGCAAGACGATCAATACAAGTCTCGACTCGTGACTTATTTCTTGCACTTCAGCCATCCCTATCGAAGCGCCTTCAAATTCAAAAGTCTCGGCGAATATAACCGTTATATTCTCGAAAACGACATCCGCACACTGCAGGGCGAATTAGTCAAGAGCTACGAAGAATGCGAAATCGCCAATTTTCTGTATCGGCAGCGTATCGCCTACCGCTATGAGGCTAATCATAAGATCAACACCTCGGGACCGGATTATCGCGTTTATCAGCCCGATTTTTACTTGCCCAATTACGGTATTTATATCGAACATTTCGCCGTCGACGAACATCAGCAAACACCGCCGTTTATCGACCGGCAAAGATAATTGGAGGCAATGGCGTGGAAACGGGACTTGCATCGAAAACATCGAACCACGCTGATCGAAACCTACAGCTATCAGAAGCAACAAGGCATTTTTTCGAAGACATGATCGGGCGGGCGATCGACTATGTCGAAGCCGGACGCTTCCGTTCGCCGTACACGCATATTCTGGTCGATGAATTCCAAGACATATCGGCCAGCCGCGCCCGACTGATCAAGGCTTTGCTAACTCATAACCCGAACCACAGCCTGTTTTGCGTCGGCTACGACTGGCAATCGATTTACCGTTTTACCGGCAGCGATGTCACGATCACCCAGGAATTCGAGGAACATTTCGGCGATACGGCCTTGAGCATTCTGGATCAAACCTTTCGTTTCAATAACCAAATCGGTGCGGTAGCGTCCCGTTTTGTCATGCAAAACCCAACGCAAATCGCCAAGAAAATCCGAAGTCATGCTGTGATCGCAGAAGCCGCCGTCACGTTAATCCGGACCCGACTCGATCCGGTCGGCCTGAATGCGGCATTTTCGGCAATTAATGCCAAGACCGCCGTTCAGGCTAGTGTGTTAATCTTGGCCCGGTTCAATTTTAGAAAGCCGGATTTGTCGAGCTTAAAACGGCAGTATCCCAATTTGCAGATTCAATTCATGACGGTGCATGCCTCGAAAGGCAAGGAAGCCGATAATGTGATCGTGCTAGGGCTGGAAAAAGGCAAAAACGGTTTTCCGTCGGAAAAAAGACCCATCCGTTAATGGAGCTATTACTGCCGAAAGCCGAATCATTCGACCATGCGGAGGAAAGACGATTATTTTATGTCACCCTGACCCGTGCCCGACATCATGTCTATCTAGTCAGCGATGCCGACAAGGCGTCTGATTTTATCCGCGAACTGGTCCATCAACACTATGAAATTCGCATAGACGAATTTACCGGAGAGGGTTTTCAGGAGAAAGTGGCCTATATTTCCTGCCGTGAATGCGAAACCGGCTACCTGGTGCAGAAAGATAGCCGCCATGGCAGCTTTTTCGGATGCAACCAATATCCGCTATGCACGCATACCGAACCGGCCTGCTCCGAAGGCGGCGGCGGTTTACGCCAACAAGGCCGGTTCCGGGTCTGCGAAAACCGGCGCCGCGATCATGTCGAGCCGATTTGTCCTAAATGCGGCGACAAACTCAGCTTGCGAAAAGGCCCATACGGACAATTCTGGGGCTGCTCGCATTTCCGCAAAATCGCTAAATTTTCCTGTAATCATACCGAGCAATTTATCAATCTAAAGGGCGTGAAACTACTCGCTTCTTAGGGAAAAAGGAGTCAGATTAAATTAATAATTCAACCTAACTCCTTTTTTGCCAGCAATTCCCAGTTTGAGAAATTTCGCCGTATTCAGGATGCGGGTTATGCCTGTCGAGGAACGCCGTGAACCCATCCATGGGGGCTTGACGGCGGCTCCCTGCCGCCGACATCCTCGCCAAGCACACCCCGCACCCTTTTTTATCCTCAAATTGGGAATTGCTGCTTTTTTGCTTTCAATAGACCTTTCTGTTCATTTTGATAGACGCGCTATCACAGCATTTAAAATTCTATTGAGAGAAACATGATTATTGGCTACGCCAGAACGTCGACTATTGAACAAATCGCCGGGCTTGAAGCACAACTTCGAGAATTCGAAGCGGCGCAGTGCAAAAAAATCTTTCAGGAGCAGGTTTCCTCGGTCGCCATCCGGGCTCAGTTAGAAGCGGCCTTGGCGTTTACCCGGGAAGGCGATGTCTTGGTCGTGACAAAGTTGTACCGGTTAGCTCGATCGGTTGCGGATCTCATGACCATTATTCAGACGCTGGAAAAAAAGCAGGTCGGCCTGCGCATTCTTAACCTGGGCATGGATACGCAAACGCCCACCGGCAAGCTGATGCTGACCGTCTTGGGTGGTGTCGCTCAGTTCGAGCGGGAAATTATGTTGGAGAGGTAGCGGGAAGGCGTCGCCAAGGCAAAATCCGCGGGCAAGTATAAAGGCCGAAAACCCTTGGCCACTGAATTGCGCCAGAAAGTCGTTGAACTCGCGGCCAATGGCGTAACAAAAACGCAGATTGCCCGGCAGCTTAACATTGGTGAGGCCAGCGTTTACCGGATTTTAGCGGCCAACAAAAAAGCCTAAATATAATGGTACTTTTCTGAGCTCCTAAAAATGGTCGTTTTTGAGTGACCGTAAAGATTCATCCGAAAATAGGTATTAGCAGATAAACTCATGCGACGAAACTTCTATACCGGGTTGCTTACGTTACGGGACGAGGGTTCGCAAACGACCATTATGTGAAGTTTCCTTTTATGTATAGCGTTGTTGTCGCGAGCGAGATGCAATCAGGCTTGGAAGCCACTATCTCGCTCACGAGCTTTACATAATTACAGCGTTTTCAAGAACTGAAGCAAAGAGTCCGGAGCAGTATAGCGAAGCGGTTTCATGTCGGGCTCCTGAAGTTTAGCGAGTGCTTGATCCTTCATGGCCAAATCAGCTTCAACATACTGGTAGGTTGTTTTCGGGCTTTCGTGACCCAACCACAGAGCGATCACACTGATGTCGACACCGGATTGCAATAAATGCATCGCCGTTGAATGCCGAATGCAGTGTGGCGAAACATGACGCCCCAATAAGCTGTTGACGGTTTTGGAAGCCTTGATTACCGCCAAGCTAAGACGCTGAGTGACATTGTTTCGTGTCATCGGTTGGCCGTCGCGATTGGGCAGCAACGCGGATTCATTTCCCAATGTTGGATTCAAGCGTAACCACGCCCGGATTTCCTTCACCGTCGATTTCCATAACGGCACCGCGCGTTGCTTTCGGCCTTTTCCATGCAAGTGTACACAAGCCGCGCCGTCCAACGTGACATCTAGCACCTTGACGCTGATGATTTCCGATACGCGCGCGCCGGTGTTGTAAAGTAACCCGAGCAATAAATGGTCACGCCGACTGATCCAAGTCATGCCGGGATCGCCGATAATGGCGAACATTTCTTCCCGCGAGAGGAATTCAGGTAAAGGTAACTCGAAGCGTTTCATCGGTATGGCCAAAGCCTGCTCAATGGTTTGCAACGCTGATAAATCGTGGTGTGAGGCGAACTTTAGAAATGCGCGTAATGCCGCTAATCGGATATTGCGGCTACGTACGCTGTTGTGTCGCTCCTGTTCCAAATGATCCAGAAAAGCCAGGATCAATGCGGGCGTGATGTCGGACAGCTGCATGGCCGCCGGCCATCTGCCGAGATATCGGTGGGCGAATGACAAGAATAGCGTGAACGCATCACGGTAGCCTGCAACGGTTTGTGGACTCAATGCCCGTTGCTCGACGAGGTAATCGGTGAAAAAGGCTTGGACGAGTGCAGGAAACGAAATGGACGTTTCAGCGCTGGCGATTCTAGTCGGCATAGTCCACCTCCTCGGGCTGTGCAAACTGCTCGAACTTGCCTGCCGCTATGCCCATCAGTTCCGGCATGGCCGTCAAATACCAATAGGTGTGGGATATCTTGGCATGGCCCATATAGGTGGATAGTGCCAGCATCGCCTGATCGATGTCCGTACCCTGTGTTTGCCAGAGCAGTACGCGACGCACCGCGAAGGTATGGCGCAGATCGTGAACTCGAGGCGCATCATGAGCGCCACGGTTGATCCAACCCAGTTGTTTGCGTAGCAATGCAAAAACCCGATTGACCTGGCGATAACTCAGTGGCTTACCCAGCCGCTGGCCCCGCGTCCCGACAAAAAACGGTAAATCAGCGTGTTCCTGGACCTGTTCATGGCGGAGCGTTCGGTAACCCAGTAAAACTGCTGTCGTACTGGGATGCAATGGCAACTGGCGAGACTTGTTAAACTTGGTTTGCCGCACGGTCAACATGCCATGCGCCAAGTCTACGTCCGCATCTAAAAGACGAATGGCCTCGGACACTCGTAGGCCAGTCGAAGCCAATAGTCCGAACAGTGTTTCATAGGTGGCCGCGCGCAGGTTTCCATCAGTACCCAGTTGGCGTGCGGCTGCAAGTAAATCAATGATCTCTTGTTCCCGATAGATGTGCGGCATTTGCCACCCCGGAACCGGACCAAAAACCGATTCGTCAGGCATGGGGATTGCCGGTTCAAATTGCCGCAGATAACGGATAAAGGGGCGCAATGATTTGAACCGTCTCGCCCACGTCTCGGGTTTATGACGGCCTTGTTTATCGAGTTGAGCCCAATCGCTCATGACATCCAAAGTCAACGGCCCAGCCCATTCCAGGCTATCCACGTAACGGGCAAAATCCATCAAGAGCCGTTCTGGGTATTTCAATTGAAACCCCAGGCGCCGCCGCTCGGCCAAGTAATCCTGAACGCGTGCTTGCAATGTAATCGGCGTGTTCATGCTGCACTCCCGGGCCAAGGTAGTGCAACGACAGACAGTTTTTGGGTGTCGAGTTTGGCATAGATCAGCGACGTGTCGAGAGAGCGGTGGCGAAGAATATCAGCCACCTCCTTCAGCGAGCCCCCTTGTTCCAATAAACGGCGTGCAAGGGTATGTCGGAGGGCGTGGGTTCTACCATGATCAAGCCCAATGCGGCGATACGCATCGCGAATGAGACGGTGAACCGCATAGGCACTAATCGGGACATCGTGTGGTGCAAGACGCCGTACAAAAACCGCCGGATTGGTCGTGCGTGGCCGCTCGTAGCGCAGGTAATCGGCAATCGCCTGGCCGGTAGAGATCGGTAGTGGCAGGATATCCTCGCGGCGCGACTTGGTACTTCGTAATGTGACCGTACCGGCTTGCCAGTCAATGTCGGCCAATGCAAGCTTGGCAATTTCGCTGACACGCATTCCCAGGTCTAAAGCACAGCGAACCATCGCATAACCGCGTCGACATGAAGGAAGCTCGGGGGGAAATGCATTGAGCAGGCGATTGACCTCATCGTCGGTCAACGCCTTCGGTAATGTGGCCAAATTCCACTGGGCAGGTAATGCGATCACGCCACTGAGTGCGTGAACATCATCGCCGACGGCGCCGCGATAACGAAAGTAAGCACGTAAAGCAGAAGCTAGCGAGTTGGCTTTTGCCGACGTAGCGCGAGGTGTTAACTGCTCGGCAATAAAATGCCGAACATCATCAGGTTGCAAGGCAGTGAAAACAATCTCGGCACTACCAAAGCAAACCTGCAGAAAGTTCAGCACAATACGCCGATAATTTCGCCGCGTCTCACTGGCCAAGCCTCGGACGTCTCTCAGGTAATCGTCAAAGCGATCAACTTCGGCATAGACGGGTTCGACGGGTTTTGGCAGAGACGGAATGACACCGCGATCACGCAGAATGCGTAAGAAATGACCACAGGCCGCGCTAAGATCGGCACGCGTTTGAATGATAGGTCGCGGGCAATCGCAGTTTGGCAAATGTTCATCAAGGAATTGGGTTACTAAAGCTTCGTCGAGTTCCTCGATGCGAAAGTGATTTAGCCCCATCCATAATCCCAGATGTGCGAGACCGGCAAGATGATGTTCGGAGGTTTCATCCGCGTAGCGGCATTCGGTCAGATAATCCAGATAAATCAAAACATAGGGTGTGACCGGGCTATTGCGTAACCAGCGCTGAGTGGCAGGTGAAAGGTGTATAGTTGTTAAGCTCATGGCAGTCTCCAAAAATGGACAAGGGAATGTCCACTTCAGACAACTGCAGAATTTATGTCCAGCTTTTAAGTCGAAATACTCTGCTCAAGCCGCTAATTTCAAGCTATATACCATTGGGCACCAAATTAATGTGCATAAAAGGAAACTTCACATAATGGCCGTTATGCAAAGCTTTGCATAACGGCCAAAAGCTGTCTATCGTTATCATTAAACGAATAGCAGGTAAGGATCGAAAAGCTGCCGCTGACTGTTGGTACACATGCCGACGAAGGAGGTCACGTGCGACATCTGGTTAGGATATATTTTCTTTGTTTTCACTTTCGTATAAAAATTTCATGGATACAAATAGTCAAATTTATGGATGTCCTTTTTATTTCTCCAAATCTCACGCGAACAATTTCTATGAATCGGTTTGCTGTTTTTGCTCAATTGCCTGTCGGATTTCTTGAATCGCTTTCTTGGCTCCATTGGCGACCTCTTCTGTATCTTCCTTGATCGCCGCTGAAAGGATTGGAATGCTAGGCTCGCTGGCAGCACCGATTTTGCCTAGTGCCACGGCCGCTGCGATGCGCACGTCGGACTCGGAATCTCGCGCGACCAAGTCTGAGAGATCTTTGACTGCGACGCTGGCATTCGGACCCAATCCCGTCAACAATTTGATCGCGTCCAAACGCGTCGACTTGAAAAACGATCCCAATGCTTTTTTGAGGGCATCGAGAATCGTATCGGATTGGTTTCCAGATCGGATTAATAGTTCCGCAGCGGAGACGCGGATGCTCTCGTCCTTGTATTCAAGCAAACTGGTGACGAACTCGACCGCATCGTCATTATCCGCAATCCCAATGCTGCGAATAGCGGACAGGAACGAAGCCGTCGACACGGAGTCCGATTGGACCGCTTTAATTAAGTTGGGTATTGCTGGTTTCGCCGCGTCACCGAGTTTTCCAAGTCCTTGGACGGCAGCTGATCGCATGTCGTGGCTTTCGTCATCAAGGGCTTCAATGCACAGTTTCAAGATCACGGAAGCTTCGGCCCCGATCAAGGCCAGTGAACGCAATGCATCGTCCCGGATCGACAACACATCGTCCGGGTTTGAGCTGTCGGAATTCTTGACGATCTCGACCAGGGTGGGGGCTGCAATTTTTGCAACCTGGCCAAGGTGACCCAGGGCGCGCGCCGCGTCGCTTCGTACAAATGGGCTATCGTCGTCAAGCTTGTCCATAAGGGCTGTTACCACAGGTTCGGCGTTTTGCAATGAAACGTTCAAACCACCAAGCTCTCGGGTACACTGTCGCCGAATGTACTCATCCTTGGAACTCATACCCTGAATCAGGTACGGAATCGCTTGCTGCTTAAGCTCCGCCGACAACGTTTCGGTTCCATACCAAGAACAATACAGAGTGAGCGTTTTGGCTGCCCGGTCGACGATCTGCTTACTCTCGTCGTGCAGGACGGAAGCGAGCAATTCTGCACAGACTTTGTCGGACTCCATGTCGATTGCAGCGGCCGCAATGGCTCTTAGGGCGCGGAGCCGTACATCCTCCGATTCATCTTTCAGTAACGGTGCCAGCGATCGAATCGCGTCCGGACCAATTTTTGCCAGTGTGGTCGCAGCATTGTTGACCATCTTCTCGTCTGCCGTACGGACGATGGTGACCAAAATCTCTCGCGCAGGTTCAGCTTTCTTGCCAAACAGTGCTAAAGCTCCGACCGAGTTGATACGAATGTGCCATGAGTCGTTTTGAAGCGCCTCGACCAAAGTTGGGATGGCGGCGTCTCCGACTTTCGCCAAACTTTTTGCTGCGGTGATACGCACCTGCTGATCCTCGTCGCCCATTGCATCTACCAGGGCTTGAGTCGCTTCCACTGCCTCGGATGCAAACCGTCCCAGCACAGTCGCTGCCGTCTTTCTTGTGAGCGCATTCTCATCAGCCAGTGCCGATTTAAGAAGTCCCACGGCCGATCGGCCCATTTGTTCAAAGAGCCGGGTCGCTTGGTAGCGAACCCCACGATCGGAATGTCCGAGGTATCGGGTCACTGGTTTGATCGCGTCAGGATCCGTTGGGCCAACGCTCGCGATCGTGAAAAGAATATCTTCCAAAGCTTCATTTTCCGGGTTCTCTTGCAACAGGACGAGAAGGCGGGGTAGGGCTATTGGGCCAAGACGGGAGACTGCGCTGACGACGTGCTGACGAACAACCTTGTTTTTGCTGGCCAATGCATCTACGAGAACTCGCATGGCGCTCGGAGCTATGCGTGGAGCCAAAAACCGCAGTGCTTGAGCTGCTTCTTCTCGTTGCTGATTATCTTCCGCATCCAGGTGTGAAAGTATTATCGGGATTGCATGCTCCGGCTCAGATAAGGCCAACAGCGAACCCGCTGCGCCGATTTGTTTTTCCTCGTGTTCGCTTTTTAACAATCCGGTAAGTTCATCGATCAGTCGGTTACGGCGATCGGTCCAGGTCTGCGAATCAATCTCTTTCAGGAAACCATTGTCGCTCAATTCCGTACCCGTCAGACAGACCAACAATTCTCGGGTTAGTTCTGGACTTAGATGCATTTCTCCAAGTTCCCATATCCTGGCGATTCCGTCGTCCGATACGGTAATGGCCCGGTTTCCCGAGGCGTAAAACTGTGTGTCGGAGATGTTTTTGTCGTACAGCCGATCCGCTGCCAAAAGCTGTCTGGTCTGTCGCACCATGAAGCCACTCTTCGGATTGGTTTTGGACATGATCGGGTCACCACTCAGCGGAATCTGATAACTGTCAAGCGTCAGCAAATCGTCACCAGAATTTGAATCAAATAGTCTCGCGGTACCATTATCAAACGCAACGATAAGCCGAGAACCGTCTTTGTTCAGATCCAGATCATTGATCTCGTCTTCTCCCGTGAATACGGATTGCATCAGTTCTCCCGACCCGTTTTTCCAAACCAGAACTCGTTTTTTGCCCTCTGTCGCTATCAGTGTTTGGTCGCGACTTAGCCGAGGGGAATCGCCGCGAATACTAAACAGGAACTCTCTGCGTTCGGGGGAGAAAAACATGCTATCGACGCTTACTAGATTCCCGTGTTGGTTGATTTGTTGGGAATAAGAATAGTGTTTTTCCGAGAAAGGGATTGTCGTTTTTTCTAGCGTGTCGGTAGTCGCGAACCACATCTCTTGACCGTTGATACCGTAAATGGTTTTCCCGTCGGCGCTGCGTTGAATTCTTCTTGATTTCGGCAGAGGGAGACTTGCGATAGTCTTTTGTGTCTGGATATCCCAGAGATCCACCGAATGCTCGTAGTGTTGCGTCACGATTCTATCCATCGGTCCAACCAATAGTGCGTCGGAAAGAACATGCTCCGGGTCTTCGTTCTCAATCTTGATTTCGTGTTCCACAGCCAGGGTTTCAAGGTTGCGAATCTTTAAAATGTTGGGACTGTTCGTCGTGGCGGTAAGGACTCTATTCGTATCGGGAGACAAGTCACGGTACACCTCATTGACAAAGCTTTTGAGAGGCTGTCCGGATTTCGAGTCGATTATCCAAATCCAGTGTTCGATTGGTCTGGCCCAGTCGTTGGAAAACGTGGCAATGATCCGAGAATCGTTGCCAGCCAGTTGCAATGAATCCGGCTTTTTCGGGAGTCGCGTCTCGAAAATCGGCCTCCCTGAAATGGCGGACCAAGCGAATAGTCCTCCATCGATCGAGGAGGTGTAGATCGTTGACTCGTCGGAATTGACAAGGAGTCGATCAATGCGATCCGCGTGTCCCACCAATTCGCTGGCTTGGTTCTGAGGTACAGTCCAGATTCGATAAGATGCATTCGATATCGTTACAATGCGATGTCCATCCTTGGTAAACAATGTGTTTGTGATTGAAGTTTCGCTGCCTTCGATTGTCCCTATGAGGAGTCCCGTGTATGCGTTCCAAATTTGAACGGTGTTATCAACTGAGACAGTCAGCAACCGTTTCGTGTCTGGGCTCAGCTTCGCGTCTTTGACCTTTGAAAACGACTGCAGCTCGGTGCCCGACCGACTGTCCCAGATGCGTGCGATATTGTCCCAAGACAACGTGACAATGCGTTTCGAGTCTGGTGTTTTCGCTATCACGCGCTGTCGTGGCAGAATCGCGATTACCTCGCCCGTCTTTGCATTCCAAAGCCGAACCTCCCCGCCAGCTTTCGGACTAAGTGGGTCCGAGGGCACGTTCGTCACGATGACTCGGCTATCGTTTGCGAACCAAGTTGTCACCGTGGTATCACCAAGTCCCCCCCTGAGTGTGTGGAGCAGCTTTCCTGTTTTCAGATCCCATACGCGTACGGTTCCGGGCTTGTGTGCCGAATTGTTCATAAAGCTTGAAACGGACCCGCTGAGAAGCAACGACTTATCCGCGTTCGTCGTCGCTCCCGTCAAGACTTCGTGGGACTCAAGCGTCGTAATAAGTTCTTGAGTTTCCGCATCAAAAATGCGGATGAGCCTCGGAAAATCTTCATCTGACTCGTCTTCACCGTTAAGTTCCGTCCTCTTCAAGACAACGAGTTGGTTGCCAATCTTCGACATCGCATCGTAAAGCCCCACTCGCTCTTCGCTGGTCAGGTCCCAGATTCGCACGGCATCGGCCCAGGTGACGAGTTTTTTGCCATCGCTGGTAAACGCGACTTGTCGAACTGCATTGCGGTGTTGGGTGAACTCGTGCAGTTTTTCACCGGTGACAACATCCCAAACGGTCGCAGATTTGTTGTATGAACCTGTAGCGACCATTCGCCCGTCCGCACTAAAAGTCATTTCAGAAATCTGCCCAGTCGTGCTCTTGAGCTGATGAAGTCGCTTACCTGTACGCACATCCCAGATCGCCGCCGAATAGTCGCCGTCCCAGTGCATGGTCAGAACTCGTGTACCGTCGGGCGATATCACGATTTTCCGTGCGGGTTCTTCTCCGATTCGAAGCGTCGACAATTGCGTCCCATCATTTGCGTCGACCAAGCTTTCCCAGGTGTCCGTAGCTCCAGTCCCTGTGCCGAGAAGAATACGCTCGTCATTGTCTCCCACAAAAAGTGCATTGGTGCCCGAATGGCCGGTTGGCACAATCCGTTCCAGGATGGGAACTCGACTAATAACCCCAAAAAGGCGAAGGCGGGTGTTTTCATCGTCAAGGTTGGCTTCCGATTCGCTCTCCAGAACACGGGCGAAGTGATGGGCAGCTGTCACCGGGCGGTCTTCAGCGAGGGCGCGCTTTCCCTCAACCATGATCGATGCAATTTTGGATTGCAGGGCTTCTGCTTCCTTTTGATTCGCGCGCGTGTCAGCGAGCTTTTTCTCGGCTTCGGTGGCGACTCGCCGAAGCTCTTCCTTGTCCCCCTGCGTTTTGAAATACCATGTGCTTGCGAGGGCAAGGAAAATCGTCCCGGCGATCGCTAACAAATTTGCTATGCGAATGCTATTTTGGCGTTTCGCTGCGCGGATCCATTGGATTTCGTCATCTGACAGTTCGTCCGCGTGTGTTGCGACCCAGCTCGCGGCAATAGCGAGCTGAGACGGTGTCAGCCCTGACCAGGACTTGCCTGCGGCGGCGCGGCTGCGGTCGATGTCTTCGCGCCACCGAATCAGATCTTGACGGGCATCGAGCCAGTCCCGCAACGTGCCCCATTGACGAAAGAGTGCCTCGTGCGTGACCTCCACCATCTTTTCACCTTCATCGCTTTGGTAAATGGATACAAGGCGAAATTCCTCCGAACTCATTTTTTCCAGTAGCGGACGCGACGCCTCGGGTAGATCCGGCCACGGGGCCGTTCTGCGAACAAATCGCCCCTCTTTGGCATCGCCGCGCTCGTCATAGCGAACCAGTTCTCGGACGAACGCGACACGCAGGGCGTTCTCTGAGACGGAATCGACTTTTCCCGACGAGTTCGTTTTGTCTTCCAAGACACCTTGCGCAACGGTGTTCAGGCACTGATGGATGCCCCCAAGGTCCGTTACGTATTTGTGATCGGTCAGCAGTTTGTCGTGGGCGCACTTGTCGTAGAACCGATTGAGTGTGAACGCGAGCAACGGGAGCGCGTCAGTACTCTTAGCTTCGTCCACGATCCGATTAACAAGGGCCTCGTTTTCGAACCGGGCGCCAACCATTTCCGCGGGACGACGAACGATGTCAAAGAGTCGCTCCTGTTTCAGCAAATCCAAACGGAACACGCGTGTGCGTTCACACCAAGGGATCAATTCCGAGTGTTGTTGCACAAGGTGAAAATAATCAGAACGCAATGTCGCGATTACACGCAACGGAGAGTTGTCTGGCAACAAGCAGTGACGAAGGAATCGAAGAAACCGATTGCATTCGTCACCGCGTTTGCGAGTCAGGAATTCTTCGAACTGATCCAGGAACAACATGACGGACGCGGTCGGCAGATCCAACGCTTGGCGAAGGTCTTTTAAATCCAAAACGAACTTACTTGCAGAATTCTCAATCGATTCGGCGGTCTCATCTGATACGTAGCGTGATTCGCATTCTTGGGCATTCCACGTAGGAGCATTGGGGTGAGCACCATAGCTCTGTTGCACCGCGCTAGCGAGCAGCTCTTCCCAACTCTGACTGCGACGTCTCAGGTCGGACCATCGGAACACATCCAATACATGCCAGTCCTCTCGCATCTTGAATTTCAAACGCGGAAAAATGCCGGCACGAATAAACGATGACTTTCCACATCCAGAAGGACCAACGACATAAGTCATTCGCAGATTGCCGTCGACACGCATGGGGTCAAGACAGTCGGATAAAAACCCCGAGATCTCGGAATCACGTCCAAAGAAAACGCCCGCGTGTTCTTCGCCAAACGAGGTGAGTCCCGGGTAAGGACATTCATTTTGAGGCCAAAAAAAATCGTCGCCGGGTCGAAGGTCATTCGATTCAAGCGCCCGCCACACTCTAGAATAAGCCACCGTGTCACGGGTCTCGAAGGGGATCGCTTGATACGCGGACAGGGTGTCCGGCAAGTTCATTCCGTCGATATTCAGCGGCACGATCACCTTGCGTAACTCCTTGGCGCGATCTAATTCCGCAAAGCACCATTTGGACTCTGCCCAGTTCTCCGAACAAAGCACAATAAGGCCACGCGCGATTTTCAATTTCCATCGCAGTTCATCCTCCCAACGTGTACCTCCCGCAATTCCGGAATCGGGGTGATAGTCGAGGAAGGGTAGATGGAATCCTCTTTCGATTAGATGCTGGTAGAGTTCGGTGGCAACAACGCGATCGCGCGTGCTGTAGCTAATGAAAAGATTGCTCATCTTTGGACATGCTCCTAGATACCCGGCAACTTTTAAGCATTTTATCTATCGTGCACCAGCATGATGGATAAATGTGTGTTGGACTAAGCCGACCTTGAAATTCAAGTTCAGTTGTGTCCAGTTACGTTATTAAAAGGGATTGTATTGTGTTCGCGGAGGGCTGTCTAAGATTTATCGCCCCTTTTTTGAACGTTAGGACCTTGTTTTGAAGCTTTTGGGTCGGCCAATTTGCCGGATTGAAGACTTAATTCGTCTCTTTTTCTCACGTGGTTGCTATGTGTTTGCCGGTTTTAGTTTCTTTCGACCGTACGGGTACGGGATTCCAGACCATTTTTTGGCCTGTTTACCAGTTGTCTTCGGTTGCGTTGAATAGCCGTGTGTTATGATTTATCGATAGCCTCTTCAGTAAGGCTTGATTTCGCCGACTACCTTCAAACGACCGGTTTTACAGCGTGGACAGCTTGGATGTTTTTCAGCGACTATCGGTGTCATGATTCGTTTGTCGTGAACCGGTGATTCTTCGGCTTCTTGTTGTTCTTGGACGTTTAAGCACTGCCGAATCTGCGCCAGCTTTTGCCCCCGGCAGCGATTGGCGAGAAAACCGTAATGGCGTATGCGCATCAAACCGGTTGGCAAGATATGCAACAAAAAACGCCGAATCAGCCCTTCACCGTCGAGCACCATAATTTTGCTGCGATTAGGGTCACGGTAGTCCTTGTAGCGTAGGTGGACATGATGGTGGTCAATTCGTTGTAGTCGACTATTGCTCAGGCTGGGTGGAGCGCCTACGATACCCAGCTTTAATGGTTTATATCTGGATTTCATTATTATTCAATCCAGCCATCTACAAACGCAGATTCAGCTTGTTATCGATTAGCGGTCATTAGATTATTTCAACCGAATGTCGCTTTTGGGTCGAAACTTCACGGCCAACCCAGTAAAACGAATGGCCGCAATCAAATCAACAATTGGCGGCTCCGTGTCATCATATATCGCCTAACTAATCCTTCTTGCCAATCTCTAATTCATTATGCCGCAGAATTGCATAGGCGGTTATCACATGAAAATACACGTTCGGCAACACGAAGTCAGTCACGTAGGCTAATTCACTAAATGTCGATGTTCTATCATCTCGTAGTAACTGAATGGTTTTGGACTCAGTGCTATCGATTTGCCCAGCAGTAAACGAATGAATATGTTCCAGCGTTTTATCAATGCGTTCGATCAGCTCGGGAAAAGAGGCTTCAATGTCATCGAACTGCGGCGGCTCTTGACCGGCTAACCGTGATGCAACGCCTTTGGCGACATCACTAGCAATCTGCACTTGGCGCTTCAACGGGTACATATCTGGATAAAGTCTGGCGTTGACTAACACAGAAGGATCAATCATTTTTTCTTCAGCATAGGCCACAGCCTTTTCAAGAATCAAACTTAGCTGGGTCAAGCTGCGAGCTATAGGAGGCACAGCGATGGCGTACATGGATACTGACATATAAAAACTCCTGTTCGATAGAAGTAAGCGAAAGTGTAGTTTAATGCCGACTGGCTATTACATGCGATTAAAACACCACAATCTTAGACACTACTAAAACTTCAAGGCCGGATATGATATTTGCAGAACTGGAATACCCTGAGCATTATTCGGATTTCCACGACGAGTTGGTTGAATTTATACAGTTAACCTTCCCTGATATTCAATACGGGCATCAAGGCGATTCTTGGATTTGGATTACCGATAGCAAAGAAAAAGTGGAAATAGACACCTTCACTTCAATGAAGCACCAAATCAAATCGGCTCATGATGGAAACCTTGTCCAGAAGGTAATGGCTACGCTATCAGCAAAATATAAACTTAGGGTCTATGAAACTCCGGAACTTGAATGACACGAAGATTAAGCTCTAATTTAACTACTGCGGTGTAGAGTAAAAATGCTGGTATTGCGTTGTACCAAAAAGCTGCAAACGGCGATTCGGTTGAAGAAAACAGACTTGGTTGATCCGAATATCGAGACATCTGACTTTTGTTCGTGGCACCTCAATCTGATCGAGATCGATGGTCGCCCCTGTCTTCTGGCTGCAAACGATCAAACGCTTTTCAATTTTCTAATTACCGATGTACCCAAACTCGATGCTGACCAGCTGATAGAATTGTTTAAGTCGTATCTACATTGCGTATTAGCTGAAGAAGAATTCGATCAGTCGGTCATCCATAAGCTGATGGACGACTTTGCCGATGTAAAGTTTACCAACACCAACAATCGACGTACCTTGGGTTCATTAAATGAACTGGCTTTTATGTATGCCTGCCATTTAGAAAACGAAGGTGTTCATAGCCCCAGATTGCCGGAGATCATTAAGAAAATGAATCGGGTGGTCATGGGTATGATCGACACCTATGCGATCCATGAAGTACACGATTTGTTTGGATTAGAGCGGCAAAAGATTGAATGGTGAGCTGAGGCTAAACTAAACATAGATTCCAACCGTATACCTGTGCCTAAAAAAGGCAGCTGGCGATTGATTCATATCCATAACCGAGCGCCATTGAACCTAATTCCGTTCTGCGGCAACTTGCCGTGTGATAATATGTCACATTACTAACATTAGCGAATACTGATATTCTATCGCCATTGCAGAGATGTTCAGTTCATTGCAATAACTTCCTCCTCATAAATCCGGCCAATGTGCCGGATTTTTTTTGGTGATATGGCGCATATCCCTGTGCCTTGATTCACGTCAATATTGGCCCGACTAGCAAACTAACCGGTCCACTGTTTCAGCTTTCCAACTTGCAGTCTTGTGATTTTTGGTGGAACTCTTTTTTAGAAATTCAGGCAAGTCGAATACTGCGACATTTAGGATAACCGCTACATCCCCAAAACTGTTTACCCTGATTGTTGCCACTTTTCGTTGTTCGTAAGACCATCGGTTTACCGCATTTTGGACAGGCGTTTTCGGCCTGTTGCTGTTTTTGCTTGACGATGGTTTTAACGTGTTTAACATGCTCGACATGAGTCTTTATCGACGGTTTTAACCGACCAGATTGAATTTTCCGACAGATTTCCGCGACTTCGACTTCAGTCAAAACAGGCTGCACTTTGCATTTGATAAATCGAATATACCCTCCGGCATAAACTACATTATCGGGCATTGGCGTTTTGAATTCGCTGTCGCCGATAAATACCACTAACGAAAACAGTTTATCTGGTTCAATATTCAACGCTGCTTGCAAAGTCTGCGTGTGTTTGAAATTCTGATGTAGTGGATTTTGAAACTTATTGGTATGGCGGTAGATTTTCTGCGTCCACGTTTTTTGATTCTCACTACCGAAAATCCAGCCACGTATATTTTTTGTTTCGATGACGAATACGCCGTAACGCGAAACGATGACGTGGTCGATCTGAGTAGTACCATCCTCGGTTGGCAATGTTACGTTTTTGAATAGCGTGTAGACCTGCTTATCCAGTCGCAGTTTGGCTATCAAGTTGACTTGAAACTCGCCTAAAATGCCTTTCACAATCGGTGTTTTTAGGATAGCCAAAATGGCAGCCAAGACCCAAAGCCACCAAAAGTTGGATAGCACGGAACCGAATGCTTGTACAAAAATTTGGTTTACATCAATTGATTAACTCCTTTATTTAGTTCTGATTGTTCTCGCTAATTAATGACATATATGCCATTCGTTCTGCCTGTATCCTAGGCAACCCTCCGCAGAATTCATGAATCGCCGCTCGCTCTTGAAATTGCTCCAGTTCATTTTCCGTCATTCCGGAATGATCATAATCGAATGAGCCAGAATTATCGTTTTGCTCTAACAGTTCATGAGTAGGCCAATGATCCTTTAAAATAACGTATCGACTTTTGTAGGCATATTTTAGAAAGCCAGCATGCTCTAAATGCCTAACAAACTCACGAATAGCACCATAAGAATCAAAAAGGTTTAATACAGCTAATTCGTCAGGCTTAAGAATTTGTTTTTTAGACCACAGTGTCAATGCAAAGTTATTTAATGGTAAATATTTAGAGCACCATTTATTCATCGCCTCAAGACGGATTGGATAAGGATTTTCATATTTCTTAAACTTATTGTATATAAACGAAGAAAATAAGCCGGCTTGCCAAACTCTGCGGTCACAGGCAAATATATATTCACCTTTTACCGGTATGTTTAGAAACGCCGGCAACGTTTCCAATGAAATATTCATTATTGATGCTGATCTTTTCCAAGCTGGTTGCGATTGAATTTCTTGGTTATACTTTGATTCTAATTGGCTATTTGAAATTAGATGCTTATAGGAATCGTCCAAACACTTATCAATTAACACGCGAATCTTTTGCTGTTTAGCTTGTCTTAGTTTTAGTTGCTCTTCTTCTATTCTCTTCTTTTCTTGTTCCCGTTGAAAAATTTCATCGAGCTCTTGTTTTAATTCACTCTCAAGTTTTGACCTTAGCTGGTGTCTGATGCTTTTTTCGTTAGAATGAAAAATCCATGCCTTATTAGAAGTCGAATCAACAACGGCACTTCTTATAGATTCAAGTCCAATACTTCTATCGACGTCCGATAAATCGATTTCAACTGTATCAATTTCCATATCGTTTATCTTTTGTTCTTTGCTGCTATCAATAAAATGTGTAACTGCAATTTCTACAAGTAATGGTTTGCCATCAATGTAGGCAATAACATCTGGGACGATTCGATTTAATGGCTTTTCTAATTCAACTCGATCAATCTTTTTAATAGCCTTTTCACAAATAGTAATCTGGTCAACTTTAGTACGCGATTGACCACAAGTTTCACCAGTAACTTGCTCTTGAATAATCAGTTCTGGCAAAGCGATTTCCAGAGTTTGTTCTAAAATGGCTTTTGCAGCGTAATGCAACGCCGTTTCAACCGCATGAGGACATTCTTCCTGTTGGTAATGTGCAAAGTGGTGTGTGTTTTTATCACCTTTTCTTGCCACTAATTGACTACCGCAGGCAGTACATCGGCACCCACACGCTAATCCTTTTGGAACCTCAGTGATATGAAGTAATTTCTCGCCCCTAAGCCCAAATGGTAATTTGACTTGGTTTCTACTATCATTGTTTTGCATGATGACCTCGCAAACTTGCAGTTGTTTGAGGTCAGAATAGGAATGCGAGGTATCTGCAAACAGCCCATCTAAGGGGTAGATACGGGGTAAATCATTGGAAATGACACAGAGTATGGAACAACAAATTGACGATTTAAGAAAGGCTGCTGAAGGTGTTCAACGCTTTTACGAAGAGCTCATCAAATTAAGCGATCCTCGCAGGAATCAGTTGCCGATATCATTTTTTAGAGCATTATCTGCATTGACATTGAGGGACGCTCAACAAGGTGTAAAACCACATGATGTTCGATTCACTCCTGTGGAGCTTGCTCAAAAAGCAATTGAATTGGGATATGTAAAAAAGAAGCCAAAGCAAGCCGAATCAGATTGGGTTCGCACTAACTGGAGTAAGCTAGAAGAAGTGATTGAATCTAGAAAAGATCATTTGCAAGAAGTATGTCGATCTTCAGGGTACTCTCTATATCCTTGGATCGGCAAAGAAGAATCAATTGGTGGACAAGGCAATTATTCTTACTACTTCATTGTGCCTACATTATTCAGTCAAGAAGAAACTAATAAGCTAGCTCAATATCCAACTCAACTCGATGGGATTCACTATGTACAGGAATCATTAGTTAATATTCCACGTTGGGCATGCTGGGTAAATGGATTTACATTAAAAAGCTGGCGAAAATATGCTTATATTTTACCCGGCATAATTAGCATACTTGCTATATTGGGTTATGTTTTATTGATTTTATTATTAGGACTTTATACAGAAATATCCACCGTGAAGTGGCTAACATGTTTATTAGTTTCTGCTATTGTATTTTGGATGGTGGTCTCGTCTCCATTGTATTCAGTTTCTTCAAATAGAATAGTGATGGCTCCTGATTGGATGACACCTTGGAAAGAAACAAGTGTTCAGTTGGAGCTAACTAAGGTGGGATTAAATCCTGAAACTGGTGATGCGATCAGAGAGTTGCGTTTAATGGTTTACTCCGCAAAATGCCCCATCTGTCAGAATCGGATCGAGATTCAAAGCGGAGGATTTCAATTCCCCTTTCGATTAGTTGGGCGATGTAATGAATCGCCACGCGAGCATGTTTTTTCGTTCGATCATGTCACCCGAACGGGTAAGAGATTGGTACAGTAAGTTATGTAGACATTTTACTATTGCTAATTTCCCGGCTTAACAGGCTGTTGAAAAATAGAAATCGGTGGGAAAAATTTCCCGAAAATGCCGTTTTAGGTCATGAAAACTGTTTGACGACAACGAACAATCAATGACTTACACGCATAGTTCGATTAAAAATGTGATTTTTAGCGCCCAGAGTGGGAAAGATTTTTAAATTTCAACAGCCTGTTAATGGGGGGCTTAGTTAACCTGTTAATGGTAAAACCTGATTAGCAAGTTTCTTCAGCTAAAGCCCAAAAACCAGGATATTCACGGCCAGAAGGCGCATACTGGCCACTTAATTACCAAGGAGTCCTGCTCATGGCCATGAATAAAATTCAGTTTCAAGCAGGCCTGTCACTACCTGCCTTTTTAGCGCAATTCGGCACCGAAGCGGAATGTGAAGCTAGCCTGGAACAGTCCCGTTGGCCCCAAGGCTTTCGCTGCCCCGGCTGCGGCCATGCCGAACACTATGTGCTTAAATCAGGCGGACGCAAAACCTTCCAATGCCGATCCTGCCGGTTACAGACGTCGCTGATTGCGGGCACTTTATTTCAGGGCACCCACCTTAAAACTGACAGTCTGGTTTCTGGCGATCTACTTGATCAGCCAGGCCAAGACCGGCTTGTCCGCCCTGGCTTTGAAACGACAGCTGGGCGTCAGTTACCCCACGGCATGGTTGATCCAGCAGAAACTGATGCAAGCCATGGTCGAACGGGATGCCCGGTACACCTTGGACGGCGACATCCAGGTAGACGATGCCTATCTCGGTGGCGAACTAGCGGGCGGCAAGGCCGGGCGCGGTTCGGAGAACAAGGTACCGTTTGTCGCGGCACTCTCACTCAACCCGATGGACAACCGAAGTTTATCAAAATGGCGCCGATTCCCGGTTTTACCCGCAAAGCCATCGCCAATTGGGCACAAGATAATCTCAGCTCTGGCTGTGTCGTGCGGTCCGACGGCTTGGCCTGTTTTGCCGGCGTGACCGAGGCCGATTGTCAACACCAGGTGATCATCGCCGGTGGCCGGAAACCTAAGGACCTGCCGGAGTTCAGCTGGATTAACACGGCGCTGGGCAATCTCAAAACCAGTCTAGGCGGCGCCTACCATGCTTTCGATTTCGCAAAATACGGCACCCGTTACTTAGGTGCGTTCGCCTACCGCTTTAACCGACGCTTCCAACTCGATACCATTACTACGCGCCTAATCGTGGCTGCGGCTACGACTGGACCCCGCTCGGACACTTGGCTTCGGCAAGCTGAAGCATCATCGAGCAGGAATGGCAAGGCATTACCAATAAAAACATCGCTTGCAGTCGAATTTTTAACAGCTGTTACGCCAGCTTGTAGAACATTAAGATGCTGGGAAATCAAACCTAAGAATCGTCCACTAGCAAAATCGATATGACCAATTTCATTTACCCATAATTGGTGAGCCTCCTCAAAAATTGTTTCCCCGTCAGCAAGTTTTTCTAAATCAACGAGTTTTCGAAAGCTATTCATAGCAGTACAGTGATTCCTTGCTTCCAGCGAGCCAAATATCAACTCATTGCCATTTACAATAAACAATCCATCAATATGAGTAAGTTGAAGATCAACAATTATTGGAATTTCAATGCAGAGATTATTGGTGTACTGATTATGAAGTTCAGAGGCAAGCTTTGTTACTTCTGGTGGGATCTCATCTTGGAACGGGATAATGATTTTGAGCATCTTATTTGTAGAAATCTGAGGAAAATAAATGGCTGCTAACGGCATTTATATTGCCATACAATTGAATTCATTGAATGGCTCTTTTGGGTCGTAACCTGCCAATTTACCTCAACTTCCACTTAACATCCGCCAATTCCCGCTTCCGTTGCAACACCTGATCAAAGATCTCCCCCGGCTTGGCGTCCTTGGCCACCGAATTACCAGTCAAACGCGCGATCACAGCCGCCCTCGGCTCTCCCGGCCTCGCCTCGCGTTCGATATCGGCGTCGGTTAATTGCTGCCTCGGCTTCGGTTGGTTTTTCAGGCAGGTCCGTTTGTGGTGGTTTTGCCGGATGCGGCGAATGATGATCACTAGACGGGCAACGGCCAGAATCAGACCACCAAATTCAAATCTTGCTTTGAGTCAGTTAATAGTAAGGTGCTTTTGATAAATTCCTTGAGTTGGAATGGGAATAATAACCAATCTTTACTATTGAACTTCAAGAAATCATGACAAAAAAGCCGTATTTCAAGAACCAAGAGACTGACATTCCTTGTATATCAAGCTGGTATTGGAAGACTTGCAGGTCGACAGAGATGGTTTATCCACTCAACAAGCCCAAGAACGTCTTCATACCAGTGGTTCGATCCGTTTGCCATCGCCAAAACGCGGGGGTCTTTACTTCGTTTTCTGCTAGGAAAAAAGCATGAGCCAAAGAAATCGCTTGCAGTGGAGGGTTGCGCTCTTAAGTGGCGCTTTGTTTGTCGCTCTAGGCGTTTGGCTCTTTGGCGAGGTTTGGCGCTATGCCGGCGAATATGATAAGAATCCGTCTCATCGCAACTTGAAGAACCAATTGATGCGTCGAAAGTCAGACTCGATGCAAGATGTCCTCGATGCGATCGTTCGGGGCAGACTCAACCGTGTCAATACCGCAGCCGTGGACATGGAAAGGTACGCCGCCGCGATTGATGGCTATCTGTCCACAGACGTCTACGAGAGGCATGGCAAGTCCTTCAATGAAGCCATACACGACCTGAAACGAGCAACTGCACAAAGCGATGCAGAACTGACCAAGGAGGCAGCGCTTAGGCTCGAATGATCCTGCTTGGAATGCCACATGCTGATCAACGCGCACAAGAGCCAACAGGAGCAGGGCAACGAATGAGTGAAGGCCAAAAATATAGGAAGTTTAAAGGCATTTTCGAACCTATCCTTGGGAAAACGCTACTCCAAGCTGCCCTTTTTGACTAGATTTTTTGATCGTTTCCTCGGCTTCTGAGAACGCGCGATCACCAATCACATCAGGGCCTTCCTAAGCTCTGACAAATGCTTTTTGCTTCACTTTGGCTCCACTGGCTTCTTGTCTTTAACCTCAACGCGATCCTTAACCCTATACGTGCTAACGCGCAAGCCATCACAACGCCGCATAGAGGATGAATCGATTTCGTCCGGTTTCCTTGGCCTGATAAAGCGCTTTATCGGCTCGATGAAGCTTGTTGTGACAGCAGTTGAAGGATACCTGCCGTCAGTTTAGCCATGAATGCTTGATTGCAAGTTCTGGTTCCGTTTTCGCCAGTTTCGTAGATTATGAATTGATTGTAGGATTTACTATTGTTGACGTGGAAGTAACAAATCTTCCAGGAAAAAAGCCGATAGCTCCGTGCGTCCGGTCAAGCCGGACTTCCGGTAAACCGCGCGTGCTTGGTCTCGTACGGTGCGCTCGCTAGCATTGCGTACATTGGCAATTTCTGCATGGCTAAGGCCTTTTAACATCAGCATGCCTACTTCCGCTTCGGCTCGCGTAAGTTGCCAGGTATCAAACTGCTTTTGTATTTGAACAGCCAAGCCGGCAATCAGCTCACGATTTGCCTCACGCCATTGTTGGGCTTGATGATTAGCCAATGCCAAATCCTGTGTTAGCAAATTAATTTTGGTTTGCGCATATTGATAATAAAGCCTGCCAAAATAAACAATACCCGCCAGGGAAAGCATCAGAATCAGCACTTCAATGAGCAAATGCGACCATGGGACGCCATCACGATAATCACCAATAATATCTAGCGTAATCAGCACAAAAACAATCGAACTGAGAACAATAGCCCATTGGCTAAACCGTTTTTGATCTTTAATCGATGGATCATCACTAAAAAATGCCATATATAGTCGCTTATACGTCGGATGACGGATGCCAAAGATACAAGTTTAACGCAATATAGGCTTCACTTAATGTGTATCTGATAATTGATAAGGAGAAACAACATGACAACTAATAAAAGAACCATAAAGGTATGGAGTCCATTGATTCGGATTGGGCACTGGACTTTGGTAATTGCATTTTTTACCGCTTATTTCACCGAAGATGATTTCCTGACCCTACATGTGTGGACAGGCTATATTGTGGGGGCTTATTTGCTCATTCGAATACTGTGGGGCTTTGTCGGTAGTAAGTATGTGCGTTTTACTAGTTTCGTGTATTCCCCTGCTAAGATTTTTGGCTATTTGAAAAATCTCATCACGCGTAAACCACAGCACTATATCGGCCACAACCCGGCTGGTGGAGCGATGGTAATTGCACTTTTGTTCAGCCTGGCAGTTACCACTTTGACCGGCATGAAATTGTACGCCGTTGAAGACAATAAAGGCCCATTTGCCATAACGGCAGGGCAAGCGCAGTCACAAATACAATCGGTTAGTTTAATTGCTGAAGCCAAAGCGGAAGATGACGACGAAGATGAAGAATCTAAAGTCATAAATAATAGCCACAAGGTCGATAAGCAAGCAGAAGAATTTTGGGAAGAATTGCATGAGCTATTCGCCAATCTGACGCTATTGTTGGTGCTTTTGCACATTGTTGGAGTCATCGTTTCTAGCTACATTGATAAAGAGAAATTGGTTAAGGCCATGTTGACTGGTGAAAAAGAAATCGATGACACTTATCAATGACCCACTGGCTATAATGAAAATCCTAAAGAAAAGGAACTAAATTGAGACATTCTGAATTTCATCGCGCACACTGAATCGGTGGGTTACGCGCGGCTAGAAAAAGTGGTCAGGTTGAAATAATAACTTAACCTGCCCCCCTTTTTTGGTAGTAAGCATTTCAAATCTGAACAATTGGTTCTTGGTAAGGTCTCAGCTGCATTCGGTGAATGCGGCAACGCCGAAAATTTTATTCGAAAGTTTCAAAGATATACTTACATTCCAAGCAAATACTTAGTCGATATATCCGGGTGATTTTTAAATAAATTCAGTTCCTTGCCAGAAGATCATGAAATTGATTAAAATCCGCCGCGAAATCGCCGATGTAGCTCAGTTGGTAGAGCAACTGATTCGTAATCAGTAGGTCGCGGGTTCGAATCCCGCCATTGGCTCCAATAAACAAAAGGGTTTGGTCGACTTTGACCGGGCCCTTTTTTTATTCCGATGTGTCCATCCAATACTTTCCATTTCTTGCTTGTCCCGGAGCTTTTCACTGAATGAAAACTAAAATCCTCACTTTATTGATTTTACCTTTATTGGTTTGGGTCAATTTAAGCATCTGGAACTATCTGAATTATCCACTCAAGATGCAATCTTGGGATAATGTCATGAAAGGAGTAACTTACAGCCCGATGCGGAGGGATTTCGACCCCGGAAACAGCAGCCCTCCTACCCAAGATCAAATCGAGAACGATCTAAAGCTGCTTGCCGGCAAAGTACATGCGGTAAGAACCTATAGCGCTCTGGATGGGTTGGAATTCGTTCCCGAATTGGCGGATAAATACGACCTGAACGTAACGATGGGCGCATGGATCGACACCGATCTCGACAAGAACCGGCGCGAAATTGAAAGTTTGATCGCGCTCAGCAATCAAAACTCGCCGACGATCGTACGCTTGTTGGTCGGTAATGAGGCGTTGTTGCGTAAAGATATCGCACCCGATCAATTGATCGCTTATATCCGCGAAGTGAAAGCACGCACTTGGCGCCCGGTCAGCACATCGGAAACCTGGGACATGTGGTTGGCGCATCCCGAACTGGCTAATGAAGTCGATTTCATCGCTTTGCATATATTGCCGTACTGGGAAGGCTTGTCGATCGATGCAGCAGTCGAATACGTGTTCTACCGCTTCAATGCGATGCGCGAAGCATTTCCGAATAAACCCATTATCATAACCGAAGTCGGCTGGCCTTCCGACGGACAACCGTTTAAAAACGCCACCGCATCGCTGGCGAATCAAGCCCAGTTTTTAAGACAATTTCTCAACCGCGCGACCGAGCAAAAAATTACCTACTACGTCATCGAAGCCTTCGACCAACCCTGGAAAGTCGAACTAGAAGGCTCGGCCGGGGCTTATTGGGGAATATTCAACGCCGATCGAGAATTAAAATTTCCGATGAAAGGCGATGTCACGCCGATGCCGGATTGGCAAGCCTGGGCGACCGGCGCCGCTGTTTTAAGCATCTTCTTGATGGCTTTATTTCTATTCAGTCGGCACCGAAGACTGAAATTGCCCGGCAAGATTTTCTTCGGCATCGTCGCAAATCTAGCCGCATCGGTCATTCTATGGTCCGCGGCGGTAGCGGCCCAGCAATACCAAACCGGCATCTCATTGGTATTCTGGACACTGCTGTTGCTAATGCAGGCAATGGCTGTCGTTATTCTGTTGACCGAAAGCATGGAGATCGTCGAGGTCCTGTGGCACCGCAAAGGCAAGCGCACGTTTAAACCGCTACAAACGCCGGCCGGCTTCACATTTCCTAAAGTATCGGTACACCTGCCGATTCATAACGAACCTCCGGAAATGGTACGCGAAACGCTCGAGGCATTGGCGCGTGTCGATTATCCGAATATCGAGGTATTGGTGCTCGACAACAATACCAAAGACCCCTCCGTTTGGGAGCCGGTACAAAAAGATTGCGAACGGCTTGGCGGCGTATTCAAATTTTTCCACCTGGAAAACTGGCCCGGCTTCAAAGCAGGCGCGATCAACTTCGGACTGGAGCAAACCGCCTCCGATGCCGAGATTATCGCCGTGATCGATAGCGATTACATGATCTCGCTCGATTGGCTGAAATCGATGGTGCCTTATTTCGAGGACAAAAAAGTCGGTTTCGTCCAGTCGCCCCAAGATTATCGCGATCACGGTCTCAGTACATTCAAATCGATGTGTTATTGGGAATATGCCGGTTTTTTCAATATCGGCATGGTACAACGTAACGAATACAACGCGATCATACAGCACGGCACTATGACAATGATTCGCAAATCTGCGTTGCTCGAAGTGGGCCGTTGGGGAGAGTGGTGTATTTGCGAGGACAGCGAACTAGGCTTGCGCCTTTATGAAGCCGGGTACGATTCGGTCTATTGCAAGGACTCGTTCGGACAGGGTCTCATGCCGGATACGTTTTCGGGTTACATGACACAGCGATTCCGCTGGGTGTACGGAGCGATGCAAATCATCAAACATCATTGGCGGCAATTTTTGCCCGGCAAACAATCTACACTGACCACCGCGCAACGCTATTATTTCATCGCCGGCTGGCTGCCTTGGTTTTCCGATGCGTTGGCGTTACTTTTGACGATTGCCAGCTTAATCATGACGACATTACTGGTCGCCGATCCGCTACGCAGCGAATTACCGATAAATGCGTTGTTGCTGCCGACCATCGGTTTGTTCTGCTTCAAAATTTTCCGTACGTTATGGTTATACAAGGCCCGCGTTAACTGTTCGACTTTGCAATCGCTCGGAGCCGCATTATCCGGCTTATCCTTAACGCATACCGTCGCTAAAGGCACGCTTCAGGGCTTGCTTACCTCCGGAAAACCGTTCATGCGTACGCCGAAACTCGAAAAACAAGGCCCTTTCATCGCGGGCCTCGCTACGATCTGGCAAGAGCTCTTGTTGTTATCATTACTCGGTTTAGCGATTTATTCGATGTCGTCAATCGATCACTTCGACAATTTGAGCGGCCGGCTCTGGGTTGCCGTACTCTCGGTACAAACGGTACCCTATATAGCGACACTTCTGACCTTGTTATTCAGTATCGCGCCCAATTATTATCCAGTATCGGAAACACAAGCCATCGAGAGCCCGCAAGATAAGGAGTTGTTGTAAGGATTCTACTAAGTTTCAACCTAACGATCATTATGGTCTGGCCATCGCCCCGGCAAATGAAAGTGAAAGGAGTGTCGGAGGGTGCCGGCATTTTGTAGCATATTGAAAAACTAGATAAAGAGTCCAAATCTACGAACTTTCAAAGTAACGCTCTCCGCTAACTCTAAATTCCGGCACGGATTGAAAGAGGCAGCGGAAGCGCGCTTATGATTTCGGCAACTCGCCGACCCGTTTACCAACACGGTACAAGCTCCAGGCTAGTACCGCCAACATGATGCCTATCGCTCCGACTAGAAACCATCGGCTGTTCAATAACTCGCTCATATCCGGTGGCAGATCAATCGCTTCGGAGGCGACTTCCGCGTCCAGTTCGGCGGCGATGCCCGGGTAACCTCGGCGCAACAACTCCCGAATCGGCGCGGTATCATAACGGGCCGATTCGGCCTTGTCATTCCCATAGTAGAGTCGATAGCGGTTACCGGGCTCGCTAAGTAATAGCAAACGATAACCGTTGCCAACACCGTTGACACCGGTAATATCCAGCGGCGGACTGTCTTGATTATGAATCACGATGCGGTAATTCGCCCGACGCTGTTCGGAAAAACCGATTCGGCTTTGCTCGTGGCTGATATCCTGAAAATTCAACGCTTCCAGTATGGCGCTGCCGATCGTTTGCCAGCGGGATTCGATGCCGTGTTGCAGAGAAATTTGCACTTCCGCGCTACGGCTGAAATTGAGCGTACCGGTTTTAACCGCAAAACCGGTCAACGGTTGGCGCCGCGTTTGGATGTCGATCACTGTCGCTTTAAGCTCGTCGTCTTGTCGGACCGTAAAATCCTCGACCGCATAATCGAACGATTTTGCGTCTTCCGGTACGGTTTCGGTCTGTTTATGCCAAAAATCGATGCGCTCGATACGCAACGCTTCATAATGCAGACCGCGCCGTTCAGATCGTTGCAGCTCTTCGCCGTCTTCCAGCAATCGAGTCAGTTCCGTCAGATTGGCAAGATGAGTTTGAGCCGCCTTGTCCACGGTAATTTTAAAATGCCGATACTGATTGGCCGGTAATTCGACGTCCCGCTGATCGACCGCGATATAACGCGAATAATCGTAGATCGGCGCATTCTCGACCAACAGGTGCCACTCGAGGCCGTCGGCGGAGCCGTGAATTTGTAGCCCGTATTCGAAATCCCGCTGCTGGGTCACGATCGTCAAACCGTCGGCGTTGACTGCGCCCATGTCCAATTTAGCCGTAACGATAATACCCTCTTCGCCGATTTTGTTGAAGGACTCGATTGCACTGTCGATGGCATGCCGACTGACGACTGTCTTACTGCCGGCGATTTTTTGCACTAAATAAGGTATTTCGACGCCGTTTCGATCCTTGATGCGAAGGTCTCGATAATCGTCGCCGGCTGCGTTATAGATCGATTCGTCCAAAGTCACGCCGAGCAGGCTTTGTTGGTCGCCATCCTGCCAAATAACCGAACGGCTGAACCGGTAATCCGTGAGATCGGATGCCCATGCCGTGGCGCTCAATAGTCCAGCGAATAACAAAATTTTTGCGATCATGTCGTTTTCTCGTCCGAAGTATTAGCGGTGAAAGCTTGCTGATAGCGCATATAGGCAAACGCGCCACTCAAGGCCAGCAGGCCCAATACGATAAAGGCAATGATTCGGTAAATCTGCTCCAGCCGGGCCAGATCGATAAAAAAGACTTTCCAAGCCACCAGCGCGAACAAAGCCAAGCCAATCAGCCGGAACACCGAAATACGACGCTTGATACCGGTAATGACCAGCGTCAGTGCAAACAGCGACCAGAGAATCGACACGCCCCCGGATCGCAAACCGGGAACGTATTGATGCAGCGCCGAATTGATTTCCAGACTCAGAAACACGAACAACAGCACCAGCGCCGCACCGACCGACCATCGCCGAATATCCCCGGTCTCTCCGTTCGCCGACAGCCGCCGGAATGCAAACACGAAAAAACCGATGATCGCGGCAAAATCCAACAACCGCATCAACGCCGATTGAAACGAATAAGCCTCGCCGTAACGCATAGTCCATACCTTGTCGTCGGTGGCGACATAATCCAGAGCCAATCCCCACGACGGCAAATCGAACAGCAGCAGTTTAGCCAAAACCGCGGCCAAGCATAGCTTCAAGCCATTCAGCAACCAGGCGCCGGATTCGGATAAATACCTCAGCAGCAACAGCAAACCCAAGGCCAACCACACCAGCGTCAGCACCGGCAATTGCAGCGGCGGATATAAATAGCCGAAACTGCGGTATAACTCCAATTGCAGCACGATAAAAAGCAGAGCGACAGCCATTATCACGAAGGCTTGCATCGACCGGTTATCCTTTAACCACAGCGGCACATCATTTTCTTCGCGGCAAGTCAGCGCCGATGCCGGTGCCGGTTTTTCAATCAGCTTGAAGGCCAAAGCCAGCGAGCCGATCGGAATACCGAAGCTGATTAACCGCTCCAGCAAGCCGCGCAAGAAATCGCCGAAGACTTGCTCACGCCCGATAGGCGCGCCGTATTGACCGGGCAAGTCGATGAAACAAAAGCGTCCCAACACGATGAAATACAGCAAAAATGCGACCTGCCGCAAAAACGCGCTACGCATCTTGCCCGCCATCCACAGCATAATCAGGGCCTGCACCGACCAACTGACGGTAATCCATTGATCGGAGAGCAGCAGCGGCAAGGTAATCGTGACAAAAAACGCCGCAAGTCCTATAAAACCGAGCATCAACTCCCGATCTCGCACATCGCGCGCCAGGCAGTAATAGACATGGCCGATATAAAAAGCCGCCAGCGCAATCGTAACCCAGGCCACTTCGAGATTGCCGTAGGCATCGAGAATGAGATAACGCGCGGTCAGAAAAAAAATCGCGACATTGACGATCAAGGCCAACACATCCAATAGCGTCGACTTGACCCGGCGGACCAGGCAGAACAAAAAGACCATCGTCGAAAACAAAACGAAAAATGCGATCAGAAACGGCATGACTTGCGGAAAATAAGCCGTCTCGTATTGATTCAATGCACTGAAGAACATCAAATAATTGAAGAAAAAGCACAAAAAGTTCAGTAAATGCCACTGCTTATAGCCGTTGATCGCAAGCAGACCGATACCCAGCAACAGCATGTAACTAAACAATCCGACAAAATTGACCTCGCCGGTAGACAGCAGAATCGGCGTACAATAACCGCCGACGATCGCGAAAATCGATACCAGCACAGAGTTCAAGCGAATCGCCAACGTCGCGGCACACGAGGTCACCAAGATCATCAACGCGAATGCCGGATACATCTCCACTAACCGGTAAAAACTGAACGCGGCGAACACGCTGAAATACAGTACTGCGATTCCACCGCCGAGTAGACCTTGGCTGAACAAATGATACTTACCGAAGGCCAGACGCACGCCCCCAACGATCATCCCAACACCGGCCAAAACCGCCAGACCGACTCGCGCATGTTCGCCGAGCAATTCGTTATCGATAGAATATTTCAGAAAAAAGCCGATGCCGGTTACCAAAATGATAATGCCGATGCGCAACAACCAATTACTGGCAACCGCATACTCGACCGACACGCCCTGCGGCCGATTCCCTTCGCCGACGATGATCCAATTCCAGATTTCCCGGAGGATTTGCTTCGCGGCCAGTTCGAAGCGGCTGGGTTCTGTAGCTTGCCGAACGCTACCCCGCCAAGGATCTATTGAAGCCGTTTCCGGAGCCGGCTCGGAGATTATTACCGCCTCCGGTTCATCTGTTGCCTGAGCGTTTTTGGTATGCGCCGAATCGAAATGCTCGGGCTTCGTCGCTGCTGCCGCTTCCGTACCATAAACTTGCGCCGCTTGCTCGGCCGGTTCGGCAAAACGCTGCAGCAACGCCTCGAGTCTATTGCCCTGCTCGTCCAGCTTGCCCACCAATTGATCGAGCGACTGACCGATTTCATCCCGGTAACGATTTTGCCGCGTCATCAGCACCGCAAGCATGAGCAGCATAGCTCCCGGCACCAGTATCAAAACCAGTATGATAAATCCGAAAAAATCGTCCACGGCTAAACCCCAGGCAAAGGAGAAAATATAGATCAATAAAATATGGGCTATTCGGATTTAGTTTGCAGATATGAATGTAACTTCACGCCGAGCAGCTCTAAATTATTAATTTCACATGCCCAAATAACTAAAACATCCCAACCTGATTTATTTAGGTCATCGATATTTTTTGAGTCTCTGGATACGTTATCCGAGAGCTTCTTTTCCCAGAACGCCTTGTTCTTGCTTGGCATAGACTTACCTTTCTTGCAATCGTGCCTATGCCAAAAACAACCGTGTATAAATATGACTTTTCTTTTGCCGGGAAATACCAAATCGGGTTTGCCCGGAAGACAGGAGTAATGTAAGCGGTAGCGATAGCCTAAACTAAATAGCAGCTTTCTCACGACCAGTTCCGGCTTGGTATTTTTTCCGGAAATTGAAGCCATGCACCTTCGGCGCTGCTCGGGTGTCAATACGTCCATCGTCGCTCATTTCGACATTAATCGAAGCCATTCCGATTCAGTTAAGCCGACTCGTGACAAGTTTCTGGAAAACTGTTCAGCAGCTCGTTGGGCGTGTTCGGGTTTTAGTTGTGCTATCCACTGATAGCGCTGCTCGTCCGTCTTGCAGATAAAACTTAAATTATTGTTTTCATCATGTTCTGCTATAACTTTTTTTGTTTCAGGGCTAGGCTCAAATTCAAGAGTGACACAATTATAAGAGTTCGGCGAGAATAAAAGTTCTTTAAATATTTTGTTGTCTTCAACAATATGGCTTGTTTTTTCTTTTGCTGAGTTTTCTTGATTCATTACATTCAGTATGCAAAAAACAAAGCGACGCTTTTCAGACAGCCGTATGGTATCGCATGAAGGGAGTAAGCAAAGAAGATATTCAGGTATGTCTATAGTTCCTTTGCGAATAATCGTTCCTAAGGTTAATGACTTCCCATCATTGCCGTAAAAAGTACGATGACTCATTAGCATTGCAAGTTTGTGACTTGAGTTAGTTTCTGAATTTATTTCTACTAAATCTGCTAATTTACGAAGATTTTCTCTATCTTCACTACTACTGCCTTTCCAGCCTCTTCTGTCGACTACTTTTTTCACAAAGCTTGAGGCAAAAGTATTTGAATGATATTTTTCTTTAATTTTTTCACCATTGAGGCAGAAATACTCAATAAACTCCTTAGAATTTTGGTCATTGCCAAACAATTGACGAGCCGATTCCTTCGGATTCCATAGATCGGAAACCCAATTTTTTATAACATTGTTTGAAATAATTTGCCCGGACAAGCAATCTTGTAAAATTGACTGAATTTCAGCGACTAAAAGAGGATGAACATGTTCACAAGCCTCTTCATGAGGCAATGACATCGCTCTATGAACAAGAAATGCAGGGTCGAGCGATTTATCAAATTTAGAAAGAACTTTTCTGCTATTTTCTCTAATCTTCGCTAAACCTAACAGTACTGTTCCTTGAAGTAATCCGGATGCAAGTTTAGAAAATTCTTCTATCGATCTTTCAGCAAGTCGTTTTTCAGCTTCTTCGTGTGATTGGTAATGTTCAAGACGCGGTAGATGCGTTGGTTTACCCAAAATTACAATCCTAGAATTTGAGGTATGCATCGAAAGGCCATTATCTTCAGTCTGCGGCTCGATTCCATCGCCTAGTTTACCTTTCAATTCTTCAAAAACATTATTTGCAGTCGCTCCTAGATTTGGTTCGCTTGTATAAACCAAAATAAGCCTTAATTGTTCCGGAATGTCTTCCAAGCTGTTTTGTACAAGATTAGTAATTAGTTCTAAGGCTTTTTGACCATCATCTCCGTGAAGACTCCAGTCAACTATAACCATGTCTGATGCTAAGCACAGCTTATAAACATCAGATCTAACAGTATATTTGTCCCTTTTATCTGGTTCGTAAAGCGAGCAAACGATATGTCTCTTTGCAAAGCCTACTACTGTTTCTTGCCACAATATTTCATTGACGCTATCTTCTTCCGGCAAAATATCTATTGTTTCAAAAGCAGTTTCAGTTTGAGGTTTTATCGAGCTTTTTCTCCCAGGAACTTGAATAACACTTGGTGTATGACTTATCGGACGCTTTCTCTCGTATATATTGTCATCAACAATCACGGCAGTTCTAAGGAATTGCTCTGCAGCATATTGTGAAAATTCTTTGACAGTTTTCGCTTGCAGCATAACTAATCATTACTCCATGTTATTTGAAAGGTAACGCCAACAGGCGAATCAGAAGGAACGATATTAATATCCATGCCTTCCTTCCGCAGTGCCTTACGGGAAATAAACAACCCCAAACCTCTTCCGCCAGGCTTGCGAGAAAAACCTTGCTCGAATACGGACTCATAGTCGCGAGCCTGTATTCCCGGGCCGGTATTGCTAATAAAAAACGATTTACCGTCACTATTCAACTTAATTTGCTTTTCGCCCTGTAAGTCTTTTAGCCAAAAAATAGCGTTGTCGATGATATTAACGAATACCGGGTACAACGTTGACGGAAAACCATGAGCAGCCATACCGGTAAAACTTTCCGTCGCCGTTAATTGAACGCCGTGCCGCTTCAAGCGAACATCAAATAAGGTCTTTACATAATGAAGAATATCGCTGCCTTTTATTTCAATCGGTTTACGATATAAACGGCGTTGCAACGGAGTGAATAAATTCAGGTGACCATCCAAATGATCGAAATTATTCCGAATTTCCTGATAGAGCGGCGCCAAGTTGCTGTTTAAATCCGCCCAAGGGCGCAATTCCCGCAAGGAGCGGCGAACACCTTTGATAGTCGCTTCAAATTCATGGTTGATTACGGCGACCGCTAGTCCTAATTGAACCAAGTCCGCATCGGTGTCGACTTGCTCTCGCAGTGTTTCCAGTTCTTCATCCATCGCTTCCATCATGTCGATCTGAGTAATATCAGGATCGGCCTTCATGTTCTCGGCAACGGACGTCAGCACATCCCGAATGCGGCTGAGGGATTCGGTATTTTTCTTACTGACGCTTTCGATACGCGTTTCAAAGTCCTTGCGCACTTGATCGGTTTGCTCGGGCGATAATCCGTTAAAGTCTTTGCTGGCAAATTCCGCTTCGACCTTCGATATCGTATTTTGCAATTCGTGAATCGCATCCCTGGCAACTTTGGTGGCCGCCTTGCGCGTTTCTTCGGCGGTATTGGTCAAACTTCTCGCCTCGCTACGGACCGATTTCTTTTCATTCTCCGCTAATTCATTGATCAGAGATTGAAGGCGCTTGCGTTGGTCAATATAGATTCTGGCTTGAGTTGCTATATCGCCAAGCTGCCGGCTGATTTCTTCCGCAAATGGCTTAAATATTTCATTCTCCAAGCGCTGAGACTCGGTTGTATACGCCTCCCAATCACGCTGCAATTGGCGGGATAATCCGACTCCGCGAGGTTTGGCAATTCGGTAGCTTTCTTGTAATTCCGATAATCTTTTATTTGCTTCTTTTTCCGCATCCAGCAAGGTAATCGCGGCTTCATCAGGGTCGGATATTTTGGCGGCGCTATCCATGCGGTGTTTAATGCGGCTTCTAATATTGTCTATTTCCAGTTTTGGTAATCCTTGCTGAGAGCGTTGAAAGAATCCGTCCAGCGATACGCTTAAATTCTTTCGCTTTGTTGAGACCTGTTTTTCGCGTTTTCTTCGCGCAAGCTCTAGCTTTTCTAGCTCTCTCTTACGTACTTCAAAATATTCACCACGCTCCGTGCCGTCACGGAAAAAATCTATGGCAAGCCGGATAAAAATATTTTCAAGAATGCTTTTTAATTCTCGATATGCTTTGTCTTGCTGGAAACCTTCACGCCCAGCCTTTTCCTGTAACCCGCTATTGTCATTTCGGTTTAAAATTACAGCTCCAAAGCACCGTCTATATGAGAAAAAATAATACCCTGCCCCTCTATTTCTTCTTAGTTCAATATTTAACCAATCAACATCTGAATTTCCATAGGGCAATATACGAATACGATCTTTAAAAACGTAAATTCCTCCTAATTGCGCTAGCTTGGAGTTCAATCGACTCCATTCATCTGGCACTAGTCGACTTTCTCTTTGGTTGCCATGGACATAGCCAAATTCTATATTAAATGGTCCGCAAACAGTTTTCCTACCACCCTCTTGCTGCCACGGGATTACGTAGTCTTCAGTAACTTCCTCATAAACTCTGACACTTCCCAGAAATTGACCAAACTCGTCAATTTTTCCAAAAATTCTGTGATCAGCACTATCTAATTCATCTTTTGTAAAAAATTCACGATCAGAAATTAAATCTTCATTATCAGCATCTGAAGGCCAATAGCGAAAAGTAGTCCGAATAGGAGGAGGTGGTTCTTCAAGAAATGTAGAGTTACAGAATCCCAACAGAAACTTCGAAAACTCCTTTTCATTTTTGGTCTTTTCCTGCTCAATATCAGCTTGTATTGTACGATTAGCGGGCGCTATATAAAAATGTGTGCCAGATGAACCAATCAGCGAAATGCCATCAAGAAAGCTTTGCAAGTTTTCAGGATCTACTTGAAAATCATCTAAATCTTTTAAGATTTTACTAAAGTCATAATCAGTATTATTACATTTTAATAATTCGACATTCTTTTTAAACTCACTTACAAGATTACCAACTGCAATATCGTTTGGTAATTTATTGCTAGTAATAACGCGAATCGGTATTTCAATTTCGTCCAGATTGATAGCCGGAACTTCAAAAAGTCCCCAGTGGATAAAACACATGACCAAATCATGCAACCCATCTTCTCGTCGAGCTCTGGTTAACACCAAAACTTGGTCGCCTAATAAACCGATCGCTAGACGGCCAATGCCTTTTTCACCCATAACAGCGCGTACCGGTTTCTCCGGAGGGCGGTAATTGTTAACGGTGATATTTTGCACCGTATATTTACTTTCCGTTCCTAAAACCAACCATCGATTTTCAAAGTCATCCTTCGTCATACCTATGCCGTCATCGCGAATGACTAACAAATTGTCCGTGCGAAAGTAATCCACTTCGGCATGGTCGGCGTAGGCATCGTGAGAATTTTTGAATAATTCGCTGATAGCCGTAGATACGTTGGCTATCTGCTGGCGGCCGAGCATGTCGACAGCCCTCGCTCTGGTTTTGAATTTAGCCATTTTGCGCAATATTGATGATATGAGCGCCTATACGTTTGGCTATTTCCGGCGGCACGGCATTGCCGATTTGCCTTGCCAAGCTAGCCATGTTGCTACCTTTAAAGACGAAATGCTTAGGAAAAGTTTGTAATGTCGCGCCTTCGCGAATGGAAATCGCCCTATCTTCGTCGGGATGGCCGAATCGGCCGTTTGAAAAACTATTAAACCGGGTGGTGATAGTCGGCGCCGGTCGATCCCAATACATTCGGGCATAAACATCTCTAAAAAAATTGTCTTTTCCGATGTAAGCGGGGATTTGCAGCGATTTGTTATCTTTCCAGCTTGAACGATCACCACCGGATTTCGGCGTCAATTGTATTCGTTTTAAATTTTCTTTAGAAAGTATCGCGGCTGAGTGCAGAAAATCCGAATCGTCTCTATGACCGGCTAAAATTTTATTAAATCCGTTAGCAATGCCCAGATAATTTTTCACGATCAGATTCGGATTATGTTCAGGATTAGGCAAGCGGATGTTTTCGGTTAAGCGAGAAGCAATCAGCAAATACCGTTTTCTATTCTGCGGAACGCCATATTCGATGGCATTAATAACACCATCGTCGTAGACATATCTTTCTTGTTGCAAAAATTCAATAAATTCGGGAAGAATGCTTTGTTTTTTATTGGTTGCCAGTCCTGGAACATTTTCAACGATGACAAAGCCGGGCTTAAAGTGAGCGATAAAGCGTTCGAAGTTTTTTAGTAAAAATGCACTTTTCAAGCTTTTGGTTTTGTTGGTTCTCACTTTACTCCAATATTGACAAGGGCTGCAGCCGGCAAAAACCAGATTATTATCATTTTTACTTATATTTAACAGGCTGCCGAGCTCATCCCCTTTTAGATCGGTTATATCGTTATTGATGAACTTCGCATCAGTTACATTGCTTTCGTAAGTTTCTTTGCAAGACAAGTCGTTATCGATCCCGGCTAGAATTTTGATTCCGGCCGTCTGCAAACCATAGCTCATACCTCCTGCACCGCAAAAAAAGTCAACCGCTTTTAAATCCGTCATGACCGATTCTTTCATTTAAATGGTGTATACGTTAACTTAGATGCATGGATTGGGCAATACATACGTATAGGATTGAAATACACGAAAAAATTGATCTAAGCTCCACAAGCCCCCGTTTACGCTTCGTCCTCCAACTGCAATGGCTTGGCGCTGTCTTGCAGGACCCTGAAGGTTTGTTCCAGTTCGGCCATAAACCCGGACCGGCTGCCGTTCCAAGCCATGGTCGGGGCAACGAAGACATCGACGAAAAACGGCACCAGCACGAATTCGCCCTTAGGCAGGCACTTGCCCAGGCCGCTGAAAAATATCGGAGTCACCGGCACTTCCGGGCGTTTGCTTAACAGGTGGGCAACGCCGCTTTTGAACTTGGCGCGCTGTTCCGGCGCGCCGCGGCTGCCTTCCGGAAACAGCAGCAATATCTTGCCCCGATCCAGCGCTTCCAGCAGCGGCGCAAGTGTATCACCGTCCCTGGTTGGAGGCTTCCGGTCTATCGGTACGATACCGATGATATTCAACGCAAACCATTTCAAGCAGCGATGACGAAAAAAATAATCCGCCGCCGCCACGGGATGCACGTCGGCAATCAGCGCCCGAGGAAACAACGACATCAACACCAGCGTGTCCAGGTGACTGTTGTGATTGGCGACCACGATGGCCGGGCCGGAGCTCGGCAAGTATTGCCGGCCGCGCACGTTCAGGCCGATCAGGAATAATACCAAGGGCTTGACCAACAGCAGATAAAACAAACCGCGCAACATAGCGTAGGGTCAATAATGCAGAAAATAGGCGTAATGGAAAAACAGCGGCGCGGTGTAAGTCAGACTGTCCAGCCTATCGAGGATACCGCCGTGTCCCGGCAGCAGCGTGCCGCTGTCCTTGACGCCTAAGTCGCGCTTGAGCGCCGATATCGTCACGTCGCCGACGAAGCCGGCCACGCCGATCATCAGGCCGGCGCCCAAGGCTTCGTATACAGTAAACGGAGTGAGCCATAGCGCCAAAGGCACAGCCAGCACCGCCGTGCTGAGCACCCCGCCCAGAAAGCCGGCAAAGGTCTTATTCGGGCTGACTTTCGGCACAATTTTGCGTTTGCCCAGGCTTTTGCCCCAGACATACTGAGCGACATCGTTGATTTCGGTGAGAAAGACCAGGTAGATCAACAAACCCATCGCGCCGCCGCCCGGATTGTTTTCCGCCGGCAACACCAGCATGAAAGCCATGTGGCTGAGGCTGAATACGCAAATCATCAAGCCCCAGTGCAAGGTGCCGATGGCGCGCAGAAAGCCCTGGGTTTCGCCTATCAGTATCATCCGCATCGGCAGCCATAAAAACACATAGACCGGAATGAAGATGATGAACAAGCCGTACCAGCCCGCCCACACCCAATAATATTGCAGCGGAATCGCCAGATAAGCCCAAAACAACACCCGATGATCGGTGCGCCGGGTCGGAATCAGCGACAGATATTCCTTGAAAGCCAAAAAGCTGATCAGGCCCAACACGATCACCGAAGTGGTGCGATTGATCAGCACGGCCACGGCAAACACCAGGACGATGACCCACCAGGTTTTGACGCGTTGGCGCAGTTCGCCATAGTCGCGCTCCGGCCGTCGGCGTTGCAGCATAATCGAAATACCGCTGGCGATACTCAACAGCAATGCGATGCAGGCGAAAGCGACTTGCACGTTGACCGGCAAATCGACCGGTATCATGGACGCACCTCGGCCAACGCTTGACGGCAACGATTAAGGATGGTGACGGCCAACAACAGTAACACCGCACCGAACAGCCAATTGATCCACTCCCCGGACCAGCCGGCGGCGACACCCATCGCCAGGGCGCCGAACACGAAGGCCCGGTCGCTCTTACCCATCGGGCCGTCGTAACGCCTGGATGCGCCGATTTGCACGGCGACCACGCCGGCCATTTCGCTGATGATGGCGGCAATGACGATGCCGACCACCAACCACGGGCTTGCGTCCGGCAACAACGCAAAAGGCAGGTAGAGCACCGTATCCGAAACCACATCGCACAATTCGTTCAAGATGCCGCCCAGTGCGGATTTCATGCCATGTTCGCGCGCCAGCATGCCGTCTATCGCATTCAAGGCCATGCGCAGCAGCATCGCCAGCGGAATCGCCCAATAAATGCCGGGGTGCCAGTCCGTATAAAGCAAGGACATGCCGACTAGCAGCGACAACCCAAGCGCCGCCAGGGTGACCTGATTGGCGGTAACGCCTCGTGCAGCCAAACACCGCACGTCGGGCCGCAACAGATTTTGAAAAGCGGGTTTGATGTCGTAAATGGAAGCCATGAGTACCTTTAAAGTCAAACCGTAAGCGGTAGTGTTACGAAAAAACGCAAACAAGCCAAAACGTTACCTTAGCACAAGTGGGTAAAATTCCCAGCACGTAGCCCGTTAAAATTCGGCCCATTACCGCGACTTGGAAGCCCAATATCGTTTTGCTTCGGCTTGCTCTGATGAACCAATCAGCTCGGTTTTGACCCTCTTGTTGCAGAAACGTCAAGCACGAAGACATCGATTAATCTTCGTTCCGCCGTCGTCAATGTGTTCTTAAGCATTTCTTCCAGTTCGTAAGCGGATTTGGGTGGCGGCAGGCCTTGGGGATGAGCCCGCAGCTTTTTAAAGTTAAACCACAGCACCAAATACAAGCCACGGCCTTCTGTTTCCGATGAGATGGTGTAGCGCGGTATCAGTTGTTGATGGATCGTTTTCCATAGCTCGCGATGATAATCGCGCTTGATTTCGATGGGCAGGTAATAAAATCGTCCCTCATGGATGAAGGACAATTTGATGTCGGCGCGCTTCTCATTGGCTTGCAATGCTTCCGGTTCGACAGCGACATCGTATTTCGCCAGCATCGGCTTGAGGCGATCAACCAGATAATTGCGGCCAATCTCTTCATACCTGGGGTCTTCCTCGGAGTATGGTTCTTTAGGGTCTACTGTATTTTTGCCCTTCAAATTCCAGAAATGCTGGTAGGGGTTAGTATTGCCGGTATGCATTTCCTCCGCCAATTGCCGCAAACAATCCAACGCCAGCACGGAAAGATCGGCGACGTTGGCCGGTTTTCGGTCGTTCAGCGTCTCGATGACCTGGCATGCGTCGGGGTGTTTATACAATGCTTCGCGGCGGCTGATTTGTTGGGTTTGTTGGGCGTCGCGAATTAGCTTGTGCCAGGCGGCTAGTTTCTGTTGTTCTAGTAAATCGGCCAGAACCTTTGTAGCATCTTCGCCGGGGTTCGCCGCCAAGTGGTTTAACAAAGACCGAACATATTTTTGTTCATCCATTGCCCGCGTAATCTCGAAATCGCCTCTAGGCCAAACTGGTTGACAGCGGGGGGCTAGCAATTCGATCAACAATCGCTTAGTCGAAATAGGTAAATCGTACCTGTCGTACATTTTTGACGCGAAACTTGGATATAAAAACTGCGATAGACGGTTGATGCGTTCGGTATTCGTACCGACTGTTTCTCGGATCGCCGCCTCATGCCTCTCGGGCTCTATAACCAAACCGGTTGCAAGCCAAAATATGCGCTGGGCTTGGTCCATGCCTTTGCAGGCCTGCTTTTTTTCAACCAAGGCCAGTAGCTGGTCTTTATCAGCGTTCGTAATCGCGGCTTCCAGCAAATAATGAAGGTGGCTAATATGATCCTTATAGCCTCGAACGGGATATATATTGAGTAAAGGGATCGCAATCATCTTGGCAACTTCCTTAAACTCTTGGTCATACGCCAGATTATGGAGGCCATGAATAAATTGACTCTTAGCGGCTAAGAGTTTAGAAACATACTCCAAAAATAATCGGGCCACTAATTGCGGCTTTGATCGGCAAAGCGATTTCAACCAGGCCTCATTAAAGGTTCCCTCTGAAAAGCAGAAAGCCAAGGCTGTACTAAGCAAGTCATCACTGAGTGTTTCGAGGATGCCAGGGTTTTCCTGGTAAAGAATATCCAAACAAACCAGAAAAGGTAAACGGATATAATGGTATTCCTGTTTTTTCGCTTCTAGCGAGAATATTTCTTCAGCCGTAGGGATATCAGACCGGAAAAGCATTTTTCGTAAACCGGTTTTTGCAGCAGTTATCAGTATTTCGTCGCCATTCAGAAATTCAGACAAGCGCTCTTCCGGAGATTTTCCGTTAACTGAAACACGATGATTAAATGCTATAGCCAATTGATAAAATACGCCAGGGTGAGCCCTGCCTTCGATTATTTCTTCTTTATGGTTATGTAAAAAATTTAGTCTTTTTGATAATTCATCATTGTGTTTATCAGTCCATTTTTTTCTTGATTCAGCCTGCTTAACTCTCCAATCATCTATAGGCCAATAAATCAAATTCTGAAAAGTCTCAAGAAATTCCGGATGAGCCTCTAACCAATTTACAAAATAATCCAGAGATAAGCCGCTGTCCCCTTGCTTGATTTGTAATGACCAAAATGCCTGTTGGAAGTACGCACATCTCGCTTCGAATAGGGCTTCGGATAAACACCGATCCAGCCACCACAAGCCGAGCCCGGCTGGTGGCGTTGCATAGCGTAATCGTTCATAAATATCACGAATTTCAGAGCTGATATTTTCAACGATGCTTATTTGCTTGAGACCAACAGCTAATAAATCAAAGTAGCGGCCTGACCGAACACTCAGCCATTCGCGAATTTTCTCTCGCTGTTTATATTGAATTCTACCTTGACCGTATTGGTCGGCACCGATGGACAGCCATCGATATAGTCTTTCCGCACTAACAATCGAGCCGTGAACCTGTAGACCGCGCAACAATAATTGACCGGCTACCTCAATTAAATATTCGTGAGGTAACGTTTCGAGAAACCCCGCCCCTCGGCTAAATAGCTCATCAAGCACTATAGGTATATCGTCGTCCGACAAACGCTGGGCAAAAGTGGTTTGCCAGAAATAATGATACGAAATGGTGTGAGTGTTTTTAGTCGGAATTAAGTAGTCAAATACATTAGATGCTGTAATTTTGTCTGGAAATAATTTATCAAGCAGTATTTCCAGTAAGTCGTTTTCAGTGTCCTCTATTTTGCCAAGTCGGATGTCGTCAGCGAGCGATAGTAAGTTATCAAAGTCCTTCGGATATTGATGTATAAAGGCATACAACGCGTTACTACGGATTCCATCTTCAAAGGATTTATCGCGTATGATCGAAAATAAGGCGGGGCCGAGTTCAGTAATCGTTTCCGCGTGACACAGCCCATTTAGCAGGCAGTAAAGCAAATATTGCTCGCCATCGCTACGCCCCGGACTGACGAGCACTTTCATTAAAGCGCTCGCCATATCCTTTGTACCCAAGGCTGAAAACGCTGTGGTATGCCAATCACGGCTGGGAAAACCGATCGTCTTCGCTTCTCTAATTAACGCATTGATAAGGCGCGACTTAGTCTCTGTAGAAAACAACTGCACATCCCCATACATCACTAAACCCAGCGGATCGATTTCTATCAAGTAATCGCGCGCCGGCTCCGACATTACGGCCAGCCACGCCATCAAGCCGCGCAACGCTGAAACAATGCCGCAGTCCACACCGGTCGTTAGCGCCAATACTCGATTGAACAATAAGCCTTCCTTGATCTTGCGGGCGATGTAGTTAGCCGCCAGATATTCCGCGACGCTACGATGCACATAGCTATATTCGTCTCCTACTTTTCTGAACAAACGAGATTTTAAGGCGGCTTGGGCTGATGGGGGAAGATCGAGGGAATCAAGGCTGATACGCCCCGGCTGGGCGTAACCTTCGCTGAAGCCCGACAGGTTCGCGAGCAGTTGAATCGAGCACAGCAAGCCTGCCGTATCGAGTACGGTTGGAATAATAACGGCGGATTGTTCCGCTATCCGATGTTCGTCGTTAAATTCCACCGCCAATTGTTCGGCTGCCAGACGGTAAAGCTGCTGCTTGGTAGACGGCCATTCCCGGCCGCCCTTGACGGCGTCGATCAACATATCCAGGGTTTGCGGATTGTCCAGCATGCCGGAAAGGCCGAAACGTTCCGCGTTGCCGATAAAACCATCCGTATCATCAACACGGTCATCGTTGGCGAGTATCGCCGTCACGTCGCCGCTGTTTAACGGATTTAAATACAGCTCGGTAATTTCCTGAGACGAGCTCACTTTGGCTAAATCCTTGTTATCCAGCGCCCCCAGCCAATCGGCTTCGCGGCAGGAAATGCGGAAGCGTTTGCAACCCAATTTATTGAGTTTGCTGCGAATGGCACCCAATGGCGTTCGCGCGTCGTCCTTACCGGCTCGGGCCTCGTCCAGGCCGTCGATGAACAGGGTTTTGTTACGCCATTCCTCATTATCCAGATCGATAAAGTCTCTGGCGGAAATGTAATAGCCGTCGTCGGTATTGTCTGCTTCGGCTTCGAACAGCGTGGATTTGCCGGCACCCGGCTCGCCGAGCAATACGTAGGCCGTGCGGTCTCTGTAGTCGGCGATAGAGCGGCTTTCGGCGGGACTATCGTCCGCCGTTTTTTCGGTGACGGTGCGGGGGACTCGATACAACATGAATTATTCCAGCCAGTCTTCGGCGGGCTGAGACAAAAATTCCGCCAACGTCACGCCGCCGGCGCCAACCAATACCTTTTTGGCTTGCGGGTATTTTTCTCCAAACACGCTTAAACCTGCCGATACTACCGGCTTGGGTGCGCTTTTGACTTCTATCGCCGCCAGTTTTTTGCCTTTAGCCAACACGAAATCGACTTCCTGGTTGCCTTCGCGCCAGTAGTAAAGCTTGGTGTCTTCGTCGATGGTATTAAGCAGGTGTGCGCCGACACTGCTTTCCACCAAGCGCCCCCAATAACTCCTATCGGCCTGGGCTTCGGCGAAGCTGTAATCCTGTAAGGACGACATCAAGGCGGTGTTGAACACATGCAACTTGGGTGCGGAATTACGCTTGCGAACTTCCTGACCGGCGTATTTATGTAGACCGGCCAATAACTTGGTTTCGGTCAGTAGACGCAAATAATCGGCCAGCGTTTCGGTGTGTTTGGCTTCGATGATGGCCTCGATCATCTTAGTCAGCGACAATTCCTGGCCGGAATAATGACAACCCAGTTCGAACAACTGTTTCAGCAACATCGGATTTTTAATACGCACCATTTGCAGGATGTCTTTTTCGATATTGGGCTGAATCAAACTATCACGCACGTAACGCCGCCAACGGGTTTCGTCTTTTATCAGCCAGGCGCTGCCGGGATAACCGCCGAAATAGATATATTGCTCCAGCGTCAAACCGAAGGCTTGTTGCATTTCGGTGAACCCCCAATGGCTGACCGGCAAAGTCTCGTAGCGTCCTGCCAAACTTTCCGACAAGCCTTTTTGCATCAATAAAGGAGCGGAACCCAGCAATACCACATGCATGGGCACTCCATTGGCGCGGTCGGCATCCCATAAGCCCTTGACGATGTCGGACCAATGTTCGATTTTTTGGATTTCGTCTATCGCAAACACAAAAGCTTCGCCGCTTTGCGTGGTATTAAGCCATATGGCGGCGCGGTTTCTGGCTTCCTGCCAGTGAAATGCCAGCCAGGCTTGATCTTTCCTTTGGGGTGGGGAGATTGCAGAAGCTACGCCGCTCATCGCATACGAAGGGGGGCTTGGTTCATCGTCTACTGACACGTAGTAGCCTTGAGCCGGTTCGGCGGAAACAATGTCGCGAATGATGGTGGTTTTGCCGACTTGCCTGGGGCCAGAGAGCAAATTGATGAGGTGAACCGGATCGCCGAGGCGGGTTTTGAGTAAAGCTTCTTGAGGGCGGGTATATTTCATTTTACGTTACTGAGTAAATTTACTCAGTAACGTAACAAAACAATAAGACTTTGTCTATAGCGTTTGCAATTCTTACACTAGAGCTTGCTCTAGATAAAATAAATTAACATTTAAATTACGCGGTCCTTACGAAGATTTTTAAATATCGAGGATTTTGAATCGGCTGAAATACCGCTGTGACTGACTAAACAACTAATAAATAATCCGCTAGAGGGACAGGATCGTTTCATGGCACCAGCAAGGAAATGGCTTTACTTCACATGAGCAGCAAGGTTTTGAGCCGCCATGCACGATGAAAAAGGTTTGTTATTGTTAGCAACAAACCAAGATTTGAACCGATTGCTGAACAAACCCAACCCTGGTGATTAAGCAGGAAAACGAAAAAGGCAAAAAAATGTGGGATTACTTTTATAGTTAATGATAGGCGATAGGAAAAGTAACACGAGTCCTTTTCGTGCCTTTTGAAAAGTGCGAATAGGTAAAATGTATGCTCTTAATTTTTTATTCTTCATCAAGACTGGCGGCGACATCCGAACTCTAGATATTTTCTTTCGCCCAATTAACTATCGCTAGCCGCGCGTTTGCCACCGCATCGCTCTCGGCCTTTGTCAGCACTTTCGCCTCGTACTCGGCGGCGTTACGCATCTCGCTGACCACACGCATTAGGGCCGCTATATCACGAGGAACGCGTCCTGCCTTGGAAAGACTGTCGATACGGGTGGCAACGCCGCGATACGAGTCTTGGCCTCCATCACCTTCGAGCCGTGCAAGTATCTGCACCAAGTCCCGTCGCCACTCCGACAATGTGGCGATTGTGACATCTTCTCGGCAAGAGTCTTCATACTGTAGGGTGATAGACTCAACAGCTATAGGCATACTTAACGGCTCTGATATCTCGATAGAAACACGAACACCTTTTACAATCCAGTCCGGAGGGAGAGGATCTCGACAAACAAGTGTTGCATGCTCGTCATTGGCAACAACAAATTCCCAGGGAGGATTTTCGGAACGCCCCGTGGGGTCGCGCAAAATAACTCTTGCACCACGCCGATAACCTAGCTGGGCAAGCTTTAAACCTGCAACCATAACCTGTGCGCCGTTGCGATGCGATACAGTATGTTCGACAATAATCATGATTGCTATTATGCGATTAAGCCACTCCCTTTGCTAGTCAAATATCGGCGTAGGGATACCCATAAAGGACGCCGTACCAAAATAAACTGAATAATCTAATGGATAAGTTGAATTAATAATTCAAACTGCCCATTTTTTCTAATGAAAATACTGCCGTCCTTGGCATTTTGGCACCTTTAGTTAGTTGACTTGAGAATTTTAGTTCTATTCATGGATAGCTTCATGTTCCCAATTACTCAACTCACGAATTGTCTTGCGATTCGGCGGTCTTGTTACATCCGAGCCAGCGGTAACCCAATCCCGCAAGACCAGCGCCAACGATAGGAGCAACCCAGAACAACCATAGTTGCGCGACCGCCCAATCACCTACGAAAATAGCGACTGCGGTACTGCGTGCCGGGTTAACGGAGGTATTCGTAACCGGAATGCTGATTAAATGAATGAGCGTGAGACCCAACCCGATGGCTATCGGAGCGAAACCGGCCGAGGCTCTTCTATCGGTTGCACCGAGAATGATGATCAGAAACATAAAAGTCATGACTATTTCGGTAGTCAATGCGGACGTCAAACTATAGCCGCCGGGCGAATGCTCTCCATATCCGTTCGAAGCGAATCCGCCGCTTACATCGAATCCAGCTTTACCTGTCGCGATAATATAAAGCACGACCGCTCCGGTAATTCCGCCTAACACTTGCGCGGCGATATAAGGCCCGAGTTCGCCAGCCGAGAAGCGTCCGCCGGACCACAGGCCGATCGAAACGGCCGGATTAAGGTGGCAGCCTGATATATGACCGATGGCATAGGCCATGGTCAATACTGTTAAACCGAAAGCAAAGGAAACGCCGGTAAGACCGATGCCTACTTCGGGAAAAGCTGCGGCAAGTACGGCGCTTCCGCAACCGCCGAGAACCAGCCAAAATGTGCCGATGAATTCGGCGCCTAATTTTTTTGATAGTGTCATGATTAAATCTCCCCGGACTGCTTAAAAGCTTATTGTTGGTATTGTTATAAGTCCAAATGCTACATTAAGATGCTGGGCGCGGAATGCTCTCCTCTGTGAACTAGTTGGAAGAAATATAGCAAAGTTTATGTTATGGAGATAGCAAATTGTATTGAAACATACCAGAGTAATATCATTGATGATGCTCCTATGCTCAACTCTTCTTCGGATAATCGACAGATCGATTTCGTACGTTCGTGGATTTACTACGTTCCCTAGGTTCCTGGATTAAATTCCAATCACAGCGGGCGTGCCGCCATTTACCCATTGAAAGCATCATGAAAATATTTATTCCGACCATCTTTGCCTTGCTGCTCTGCTGTCCCGCCCTAAGCGCCACGTTGTCGGTCGGCCCCGAGCGAATCTTGAAACAACCCAGCGATGCGGCAAGAATCGCCAAGAACGGTGATACCGTAAACATCGATGCCGGAAACTATTCGGGCGATGTCGCAATTTGGCGCCAGCATCGTCTGACGTTGCGCGGCACCGGCGGGCGGGCGCATCTTCAGGCCAACGGAAATTCAGCCGAAGGTAAAGCCACTTGGGTCATCAAGGGTAACAATGTCGTTGTCGAAAACATCGAATTTTCCGGCGCGACTGTGGCGGATTTGAATGGGGCGGGGATTCGCTTTGAAGGAACGCATTTGACCGTTCGCAATGCGCATTTTCATGATAACCAAATGGGGATTTTGACCGGCTCGAATCCGCGTAGCGATATCTTGATCGAAGGTTCCGAATTCAACGATAATACGGTCGATTTCCGCCGCCACGGCAAGCTGGGGCACAATATTTATATCGGCGCTATTCGACACTTTGCACTGCGTAATTGTTACATACATGATGCCGTAACCGGTCATAACGTTAAATCGCGGGCACGAGAAAATTATCTGCTTTACAACCGCATTACCGACGAGCACGGCGCGTCGAGTTATTTGATCGACCTACCGAACGGCGGCGATGCTTTCATTATCGGCAATGTGCTGCGGCAAAGCCCCGGCTCTGACAATTGGACGGCCATTTCCTATGCCGGAGAATACAGCCGGAACAATTCGGATCAAAATCTCTATGCGGTGAACAACACTTTCGTCAATGATCGCAGCCGAGGCGTGTTCATTCACAATCACGCAAACGCCGAAGCGGTATCGATCAATAATTTACTGGTCGGTAACATCATCATAGCGCTGCAAGGGTCCGGGCGGCAACGCCACAACCTGATGATTAAGAATGGCGGCTTTGTCGACCGCAACACTTTCGATTACCGCCTGTTGCCCAGCTCCCCGGCGATAGGGCGAGGTGCCGACCCTGGCATGACGGAAAACGGTATTTCGCTTCGCCCGGAATTTCACTATCAGCACCCGCTGAGTCGGGAAGCACGACGGCAACGAGACCCGATCGATATCGGCGCTTACGCATTTGACGGTGGATTATAAAACCGTCAAGACATAGACCTGTTCTTGCAAACGACTTAAGCCTCTTTCTCGAAAGCGAGGCTCTTTAGACAATATATCCTCGGTGTGCAGCAAATCGATCCGGCACCAATCCCGATACAGCGTTTCTACTTCTTGGCATTGCACGCTGAACGGAGGCCCGTCCATTTCTTGCTGTGGATAATCGAATGCCACTAATAATATTTTTGTTCCGGTTTTAAGCACGCGTTTCATATGCGCCGCATAAGCCGCGCGCATCTCCGGCGGCAATGCGACGAGCGAGGCGCGGTCGTAAACGGCGCCTGCACCGACCAAATCGTCCTCTCTCAGTTGAAAAAAATCGCCGCAATAAATGCATAGATCATCGTTTTCCCACACTTCGAAATTGGTTTTGCGGCCTGCCGTTGCCGGTACTTTATTCTCGGTAAAAAATGCACTGACCGCCAAGGGGCTGAGTTCAACGCCGATTACCCGATAGTTTTGCGCGAGCAGCCACAGCATATCGTTACTCTTTCCGCACAACGGAACGAAGACCCGGCTTCCCGTTTCGATATGCAATACCGGCCAATATTGTTCCAGATGCGGATTGATGGCTTCATTATGAAAACCGATCTGGTTTTGTTGCCAACGTTCCAGCCAGAATTCTTGGCGCATAGTTCTTCTCGCTATTTATCCATGGATTAAACTCAATCGTTCAACACGCTCTCGCATAATGCGGGCAACATTGGCGCTTTGGCCGGGACGGCCGGTGCTGCAGGCGTTTTTGCTTCGGCCGTAAACCACCAGTCGAGCGATGCGTCGCAGCCGTCGCCTTCGGGAATTGGATCTTGGCTTCGGCAATCGGGATTATTTTCCGGGCATTTCAAGCGCACATGAAAATGATCGTGATGCCCCCACCACGGACGAATTTTACCGAGCCAATCGCGTTCGGCCGAATTTTCGCACAGATGACGTTTGATAGCGGCATTGACGAAGATACGCTCGACTTCCGGCATGCGCGCCGCCGTTTCGAGAATCCGATCATGGCGCTGCGTCCACTGGGCATCGTCGATTCGGTCGATACGGAGCCTTACCACTGACGGAGCGCTCCATTTTTCCCGCTCTTCCATCGTCAATGAACGCAAGGCAGCCTTTTGCGACAATAAATACCAGATATCGACATCGAGGCCGGTTTGATGGCTACGGTGCCCGGTCAAAGTCGGGCCGCCTCGAGGCTGTCCCAGGTCGCCGACCAATAAGGTTCCCCAGCTTTGCGCCATGGCCTCGCGTCCCATGTTTTCAATGAATTGAATTAAATCGGGATGACCGTAATAGCGTTTGCGCGACAAACGCATTACTTGATAACCCTCGCCCCTAAACGGCAGCGATACCGCTCCTCGAATACACCCGGCCGTATAGTCGCCAATGCTTTGTGCAATATAGCGGGCCGGCGCAGGTTCGGTCACTTTGGCCCATTTCTGTAATGCAGGATTTGCTGCGGCAAGCGTCGCAATTGTTAATAGAGGGATGATGATCAGTAATTTTTTCATGGTTACCGGTTTGGACGAACGAATGGCGATGAAGAAGCTAACGGTTTATCCTACTCCATATAATACTGAAAAATCGTTCAAGTTTAGACTTACACGCTTTTTCGATCAAAAAGGAGTAAATCGTATATTACCGTCATGCCATCATAGCTAATGTGACCTCGAGACCATTTGCAGCCTCCTAACTTTCCCGGCATCGAAATCGCGATCTGGGGATCGCTCCCACACAGCACTCGAGACCCTTGTGGGAGCGACACCTTCGTCGCGATTATCGAAGCCCCCGATATGCAATGTTTGGTGACTTATCAAACATTGCACAGTTCCCGGATATTCCGATAACCGCTTTGCAAAACCTATGACGGTACTTGAATATAACGACGAGCACAGAGCGTGGGGACGATGAAACAGGCATTTCACCTTGAAATAATTTTTATTAATCGTCATTATTGAGCGCTTGTTGACGAGCGAAGTATTCCTGTAAATAGCTGTTGAAGCGGCGCACTGCAATCGACCGGGGCTGCAGCGAAGAGAATTCTTGCATCGGGATATCCTCTCCGACATGCATTGCAAGATGAAAGCGCCGGTGGGGAATTTGATACCATTTTTCGGCCTTGGTCAGCGTACTGGGATAACAGGACATCGTCACCGGCGTCACGATTGTTTGTGCTTTTAGTGCGATGCTGGCCGCGCCGCGTTGAAACCGGTAGGGTTTGCCCGGCACTGAGCGGGTACCTTCCGGAAATATGATCATCGTGCCGCCCGACTGCAGCCTTTGCACGCATTCGTCTATCATAGTTTCGGGATCGCCGTTGCTGATATAGCCGGCATTGAGGATCGGCCCCCTCATGAACGGATTGCGCCACAAACTGGCCTTGACGATGCAGCTAGCCTGACTGATTCGGCTGATCAGAAAGACGATGTCGACCAATGTCGGATGATTGGCAACGATCAATTGTCCGGGCCTATTGAGTTTTTCCAGCCCTTCGATCTCGTAGGTCATCACGCCGATTCGATGCATCAGGCCGATGAATGCGTAAAAACTGTAATGAACGACTTTTTGGCCCCGGCGGATCTTACTCTCGTGAGTTCCTGGAATGATCGACAACACCGGAAAAACCAACACCCATAACAAGAATCCGCCGGCGCCGAAGGTGAAAAAGCTGAACCCGGTACTAAACAAGCGCCAATAATAATTCAGTCGCCTCACCATAGGCTGGTGGCTTTTCGTTATTCGGCTAAATGTTCGGCTGACGCTTTGAATCATTATCAAACGGGTTGTTATTGTGTCCGAAAATTCGGGAGCGAAGTATCTTCGGCTTAGACAAATTGCAAGGTAATTATTCACACCTCCCTATCGTTCCCACGCTCCAGCGCTCGTTGTTACATAGAAATTGTAGGGTACGCTGCGCGTACCTTCATGCCGTTAACTACCCGGATTAAACCATAAAGGCTTGTGTTAAGTTTGGTGGGGTTCGCATGGTACGCACAGCGTACCCTACGGCACTCCAACATTTGCGTGATTTTGCCATCGCGCAGGATGGCCAACAATGTACCTCAAATAGATATGTATAAATCGTAGATACCATCTTAGTCAATGTGCCCCCGATACTATTAATTTTAACCTGGCGTTCCCGTCTTAGACGATGAGTGAAGTTTTTTATAAGAGCGGTCTTATGACCCCGGCACATTATTGACCAAAGTGCCGAGATAGTCGACGAATTCGGTCAAAAACAAAATCAACTCATCGATTCTGTCTTTCAAATCATGCAAGAAATCACGGTGATGGTGATGTTCTTCGACATAAAACGACAACCCCATATACACCGTATTCGAACCCATTGCAATCATGATCAATGCCGCCGTTTTTAGCATCAAGCCCCTGAAATGGGCACTCATCTTGCCAAATGCGACACTAATGAACAACATCATCGGCAAGGTTCCGGCACCGAAAGTGAGCATCAATAACCCGCCTTCCGCTATTGTCGCAGCGGAAGTCGCTTTTACGGCCATTGCAAATGTCAACGGACAAGGCATCAAGCCATTCAATAAACCGGCAATCAACGCTCCGACTATCGGTCCCTTGGTGCTGGCTGTCGCATAACCTTTACGCAGGACATTCATCGGTATCAGCCTGATCGAACCTTGAAACGGTATCCAACCGAGAATACCCAAAGCCAACAGGATCACGACGGCGCCGATCACCATTTGCAGCAGGCTTTGCAATTTGCCGAACAGACCGCTCGAAACCAACACGACGCCGAGCGAAGCGGCAGCAAAACCGACCATCGTATAAACGAAAATGCGCGCGAGTTGATAGGCGAAATATGGGAGATAGCTTCTGGACGGTCCTGATTTCATGAAGTAACCGGAAACCAATGCGCCGCACATTCCCAAGCAATGCCCACTGCCCAATAAGCCGGCCATGAACGCCAAACTATAGTCGAAACCGCCGGCCGCAGCGATATGATGCATGCCGTGGTCCATGGTCGAATGATCCATCTTAAACCCTATTTTTTACCCAAGCGCAACGAGTTGACGATCACGGACACCGAACTTAGCGCCATCGCCGCCGAGGCGATCATCGGATTAAGTTTACCCAAGGCCGCGACCGGAATCGCAATCGTGTTATAGCCGAACGCCCAAAATAGATTTTCCTTTATAATGCGGATCGTATCGGTACTGAGCTCGATTGCATCGGTCACTTTGGTAATATCGCCGCTGACCAGCGTCATATCGGCCGACTCGATCGCGATATCGGTGCCGCTGCCTATCGCGAAACCGACATCGGCCGCCGCCAGTGCCGGCGCATCATTGATACCGTCGCCGATCATACCGACATGACGACCTTGTTGTTGGAATTCATGAATAATCGCCAATTTCTCTTCGGGCCTGGCGTTCGCGACGACCGTTTCGATACCGACTTTCGCGGCTATATAATTCGCCGTTTTTTCAGTATCCCCAGTCACCATCAGCGTATGCACACCCATTTTGTTCAAGCGCGCGATTGCTTTGGACGCTTGTGGTCGCGGCTTATCCGCAATACCGAAAACCGCCGATTCCTTGCCGTTTATCGCCATAAACACGGGCGTCTTACCCTGCCCGGCATATTCGCCGGCCGCTTTCGATAAGGCATCGATCGAAACACCTTGGTCAACCAACCATCCTCTATTGCCCAATAATAAATTTTGCCCCCCGACTTCGGCTAAAATCCCGCGTCCGGTTTCGCTCTTGAAATGACTGCATTCCTGTAGGACCATCGAATGCTCTTTGGCATAGTCGACGATCGCTTTACCGAGAAAATGCTCCGAATTGTTTTCTGCCGACGCAGCCAATATCAGGACTTCCTCATCGTCTATTCCGGAAATATTGAGCCACTCGCTGACTTTCGGCTTACCTTCGGTAATCGTGCCGGTCTTATCGAACACGATAGCATTGAGCTTGGCCGCCAGTTCCAGACTTTCGCCGTTGCGGATATAAACACCTTCGCGCGCCGCACGGCCGGTACCCACCATGATTGCTGCCGGCGTCGCCAAGCCTAGTGCACAAGGGCAAGCAATCAATAGCACGGTAATCGCATTACCGAATGCATGCGCGAACGGCGCACCCGCCAGCAACCACCCGCCCATCGTCAAGCCTGAAAAAACCATGACCGACGGCACGAACACCGCAGAGATTCTATCGACCTGTTTCTGAATCGGCAATTTGGCGGCCTGAGCCTGATCGACCATGTGTACGATACCGGCCAGCACGGTGTCCATACCGACTGCAGTCGCACGTATCTTCAATACGCCGCTGCCGTTGACGCAACCACCGATCACTTTTTGACCGACTTCCTTGACGACCGGTAAACTTTCCCCGGTCACCATCGCTTCGTCGACCGTCGAAACGCCATGAATCACTTGGCCGTCGGTCGGTATTTTCTCGCCCGGACGCACCAATAAAATATCGTCGATTGCGATATCGTCGACATCGATCGTGATTTCTTCGCCGTCGCGCAACAACGTTGCGGTTTGCGGCTGCAAATCGACTAATTTTCGGATCGCCTCTCCGGCCTTGCCCTTTGCATTTTCTTCAAGATAGCGCCCTAACAGGACAAAGGTAATGATCGCGGCGGCCGCTTCGAAATAAATATGACCTCTGTTTCGAAACAACGCCGGTAAACTATAACCGTAGGCGGAACCGACACCCAACGCTATCAATGAATCCATGTTGGCGGCTCGGTGTTCCGCCAAACGTAAAGCCTTGCTGAAAAACTGCCGGCCCGACCAAAATACCACCGGCGTCGTCAACCCGAATTGCAGCCAATGCAGCCAGCGCGACGTCGGCATGCTCATGCCGACCGCGACGACGGGCAGGCTCAATATTCCCGACCATACGAAACGGCTTCGTGCCGTCAAGATACGTTGCTGCTCTTTTTCAATCAGAATTTTACGTTGCGACAAGGTATCCATCGCATAGGTTTTGTAACCGAGCGACGCCACTCTAGCACCGACTTCGTCCTTATCGAGCTGCCCATGGACGGTTAAGGTTTCGGTGCCGAAATTGACGCTGGCTTGCTTGGTCGCCGGATCGCGTTTCAGCACCATTTCGATTAGCAAAGCGCACGACGCGCAAGTCATGCCTTCGACGGCAAGATCGACTTCTTGCAGGGGACCGTCAAATTTTTTCTTTCTGGCTTGATGATCGATGCTTTGTTTATGGGCGATGTTGCCCAGCACCGCATCGATCAAAATCAGTAAATTCTTTTTCGGTAGACTGGCCGGGTCGAATTCGATCACGACCGAACCCAGCGAGAAAACTGAACGTACCGCTTTAATTTCCGGTCGCTTTTTTAGCAGGATTTCAAAAATGTAACCCCGTTCTTGGTTTTTTTTTAGTATTGGAGATTCGATCCGAATGCGCCGGGATAATTGATGAACAAGCCGAAAGTTTTTAAAAGTCACGCTTTGGGAATCCATATCGAGTTAGACAGTAATATCAAGCCAGTGAATAACAACAATCGCTGCGAATTAAAAAATATGGCGCACAAGGCGGCATAGAAATAAAGAATTTATTTTTTACGTGACCGTATCAATAAATAAAACATATAGAAGATCGCCATCCATTCGTAACGATATTTGAATGGCTTCACGATCCATTGCTGGGTAATGTGCTGCCAATGTAACTTGATTAGAAACAGCACTAAAATATCGTTCAAAAAGTCGATAACGGCTTTTTCAGGATCGTTTAAAAAAGCTTTGGGTTTTTTTAAACCGATTTTTCCGACGACTTTAGCCGCATGCACCGTATCTTTGGCATCGGTGTATTTTCGTTTAAACCAATTGAGGCGCTCCGGCTTGGCCTTATTACCAATGGCTCGTTCTTTCCATTGCCTCGATTTGGCTATCGGCTTCGGATTAAAAAGCCCCGTTTTCTCAATCTCGGCCAGGATTTGATACAACTGCTTGACCAGTGCTTCGAACTCGCAAATCGTTTCTTGAAAACGTATCGATAATTTTTGTTGTCGCCGATATAGCATGACCCGATAAACTCCGTCGAGTTCAAGCAATTTTTCGGTCAACGCTTTAGCCGTAGCGGAATCGCAGGCTTCCGAGGGAATTTGAAACCTGACATGTCCGTTCTCCCGATAACGCAACACAAAATTTCTTTGGATAGCCATAATTCAAACATTGCCTTAGTAGAAACAAAAACGGGCGTTCCGACAAATCAGTACAGAACACCCGTTAAATACTCCGCATAAACAAATTCGCGGATTCTATTCGACCCATTTATTGATTAATGCAGTCACTATCGTTTATATCTTTATCAGCGTCGAATAAAATAATCTTGCCATAACAAAATATGGCCGAAGTATATACGCTATTATTCTTTTGTTTCTGCAACGATATCTTCTAAATTCTCTTTTTGTTGCAAAACAAAATCTTTTCCGGCATCGACCACTTTCGTGGTTCCAGAAATAATTTCCTTACGGTACTTATAGATCACGTAACCCGCAGCTACACCTAAGCCAAAAACCAATAACGGATGCTTGGCCGCTTTACCGAGCAATTTGCTTCCGCCTTGAACCGTTGCGGAAGCCATAGAACCTTTAACAATTTCTTTAGACATGGAACTCATCCCCTGTTGTGCGGTTTTACCGTGCACATGTTTCATTTAATCTTTTCCTTAATTATTTAAATTGATGATAGAAGTTGGCTTACTCGGATTTTTCGTATTCGGGTAGAATTTGATCCTCGTGCAGCATTTGATAGATTCCTTTACACCCTTCACAACAAAAATCTTTATCACCTTCTTTGGTTTTCAACGTGAACCCCGGCGTCTCCACCGTTAAACCACATAAATCACAAGCTTTTTTGGTATCGTTCATTCTGAATTCTTGATTTCATTTCCTAACAGCGGATAGTAGCAAAATAAATTTTACACAACAAGCGCTTACTATAAGGGCTAAAGCAAGTTCATGAGAATTAATAACAATTTAATTTAACAAAGGAAGTTGCTTGATAAGACAAAGTATAGAACGGCCCGAAAAAGGCAGGAAACTAAATCATAAGTAATTATTCACATCCCACCTATCGTTCCTACGCTCCAGCGCAGGAATGAACATCGAGACGCTAGATCGGTACTCAGGCATTCCTACGCAGAGCGTGGGAACGATAATTGCCGGGGGACTGAATAGTTACAATCATAAAACAAACTTCGGCGCCGGAAGCCCGTGAAAAAACGCTCCGACGCCGAAATTTGACTAACAAAGGGAATAATTACGAAGCGGCCGTTTTTGTCGATGATCGATAAGCGCCGCTCGTGGCACGATTCGATGCTTTCATTAACGCGATTCTTAATGCACCGGTTAAGCTTGCACCTAAGCCTAATCGCATTGCCAAAGCCGGCAACACTATCATGGATGCTACAGCCAAACCTGCTCCCACTAACAGAGCGCCATTGTTATCAAAATTGACTTCAGTTTCCACACGCGTTAAATCTTGACTCATTTTTTCACCTCTTACAGACAATTAGGCAATTAACTCAGTGCTATGAATATAAGCAGAATAAATGCCAACTTATAACTCCATGTTTTTACAGAACAAAGGAAACAACCATGGAGGAGGTAATAAAAAAATAGGTTAAATAACACTGTTTTATTGCGTCATTTGACCTATTTTTAGAAACAGACTATTTCATTTCCGATCTAAATGCAGACAGGTCTTCTCTTCCCCATTGCGGAGCGTGTCGATCGAGGCAAGCCAGTGTTTGTATTGCGGATACAGAAGCACTCTGCGGCGCCGTCAGGTACTCGTAGCGTAACTACAATTCACTTTGAATTTTTAAGCGTTTTCGGTAGTGATGGGTGTTTTCAACTTTTACCGCATACAGAGCCTAACGCTCATGAATGCCCGTTCATCGCCCCGGCAAATGAAAGTGCGCGGCATGGGCCGGAGAGTGCGGTCACTCGCCCGACAGGACGCCGTGAATACGTCCTTGTAGGCTCGACGGCGGCGACTGATTGCCAAGGATGGCATGAATGCAGATTTTGCAGGAGCAAAAATCTGCCCTGCCGCCGACGCCTGTCGGTCGAGCAACCGCACCCTCTTCGGAACCAACATTGTTTTTCATATCGAAAAATTAGATAAGGAGTCTAAATCTACGAACTTTCACAGTAATATACCCTCGTAGATCAAAATTCGGCGCCTCCTTAAACATCGCCGAAACTTGAAGTGCGAAAGGCATAAAATGTAGTGCCCATGAACTAAGCTATTGAATTATAAAAGTTAGATTCATAGCAATGAAAGAACGAACCGTTATCGCATACAATACTAATAAACTCATTATTTTTCTCCATAAACCTATGCCGCATTTACTATTTTCACTCAGAGGGGTACCGGAAGACGAAGCCGCGGAAGTACGCGAACTACTAACCGAACATTCGATCGACTTTTATGAAACGTCGGCTGGTAACTGGGGAATTTCAATGCCTGCTTTATGGCTTAATGATCAAACCCAACTCCAACAAGCACAAATCTTGCTGTATCAATATCAAAAGCAGCGGGCGCTAACCCAACGAGCATTGTACGAACAACTTAAAAAAAAAGGTAAAGCGCCAACACTTTTAGGCAATCTTAAGCATAACTCTATACGCTTGCTGGTTTATCTTGCTGCTATCGTATTGGTACTTTATGCATCCATAAAGCTGATATTCGAATTCGGCTTTACAGTGCCTTAAGCGTTCATTTGGGCATTCGCCTCGAAACATTAATGTGAAAAACTAAGCGTTGTCATTTTTACACTAGATTTCTCCGATCCCTGGCGGCGGCTATGGCAAGATACCTTATTAAACTGTGTTAAATAACACATTTTAATAAGGTTAAAATATAAACTCTTCGCTGCAATTCTGCCCGGCATTCTTCCATTAGACGTCTTCCGTGACGCTGGTATTAGCCGCCACTCGATCATCAACTGCTAAAAACCGCGAACAGGCTTTGCAAAAACGACTATTTTTAACTCGACGCCTATTTCCGCGCCTGGGTCAACAACAACTTACCCGATCGGAATACACTTTTTGCTTGGCCCTTTGCGAAACATTGTTAAGAATATTGATACGCGCTTCATCATCGACCACCCCCCAAGATTTGATTTCTTCGAGCGTGCGATAACAACCCAAGCAAACATCGGCGTCATCGAGACAGCAATTACCGACACAAGGAGATTCGACGCGTTGACACTGAATCATTTGAGTTTTACCGCAGTTCCGTAAGCCATGATTTCGGACGCATTCGCCATGATCGCACTGGTCGTAAATCGAATATTAACGACAGCATCGGCACCGCGACGCTGCGCTTCTGTCACCATTCGTTCAATGGCAAGATCTCTGGCGTCGGCTAACATTTCAGTGTAGCCTTTAATTTCGCCGCCAACCAATCCTTTTAAAGCCGCCATGAAATCGCGCCCTACATGCTTGGATTGCACAATATTGCCCACTACCACGCCCAAGTTTTCAGTAATCTCTCGTCCCGGCACATCCGGTGTTGTTGCAAAAATCATTGTTAATTTTCCTTTTGAAATAAAAGCCCAGGCCCGCCCCTTACAAACGGGCATAAAACTCGATTAGCACACCGCCGTCAATTTTTTACCATCCGGTAAGGCGGCATCTGAATCGATTCGATTCGCCGACCGATCATCGTTATCAGCCCGACATAACGATCATCGCCCGATGCCGAAAATTCGAATTCGAAAGAACGCATCAACCTTAACCTACCAAACTCATCTCTTTTAAACGTCATTCGGCTGAATGCGACACAATCGTCCAACATTTGCACATCCATATCCGCACAGTGTTTTTTTACGGCCAAATAAGCATATTCTCTAATCGACAAAGCATCCGACCAAAAGAAAAGAGCTACAATCAATAAAAAAATCAGAAGCACTTCAACTTGCATCGGATGACCCTAAAATTGAGTATTATACTTCGCGCGGTCATGTTTGCGGATTTTATGGCAAGGCTATTTTGTTCGGTAGCAAGGCACGAAAACAGGCGCATAGCAAGCTATGTAACTGTTTTCGCAACGCGGCTACCGGACAAAAGAGCGCGTCAGAAAGCCGCAAATGTGCCCGTGCGAAGGATTAGTGTAAAGATCGAAGACTTCTCCAATACGACCTAACAATCGTTGCAATCTATCCGAATTTTATTGGCTTAGCAAACGAGACATGTATCTTTCGCCCATGAAACTACGGTATTAGGATTTGGTCGTAAATAACGTCCCTATTTTACGGAGGGTTCGGTTGCTCGATTGGCAGGTGTCGGCGGCAGGGCAGATTTTTGCTCCTGCAAAATCTGCATTCATGCCATCCTTGGCAATCAGTCGCCGCCGTCAAGACTACACGGACGTATTCACCCAGCACCTAAATTCCATAGCCCATTGGCCAGGGTTAGTTGTCTTGGATAATTTAGGTGCTGAGTTCACAGCGTCCTGTCAAGCAAGTTACCGAACCCGCTACAAAACTCATAGTATAAGGAAGTTATTTTTCACGAAATCCTTAGCTAATTAAAGTAGTGGAGTTTTAGCCGAAGCGTTTTTCCTTCTAGAGACGCCTTATCATGAACTCGTTGCAAAAAAATTTTATTGATTCATCATCACATAAAGCCGAAACAACTAAATGTCACACAAAAATCGGCTTAACAATTCGACATCGAACCGCTTTTATTGATCGATTTTTTGTTTAATCCCCAAATAAGCCTTGTTGGAAGACATTTTGGCATCAACGTAGGAGGCAAAGGGATGACTAACAAAGGAGATAACACTACTCATGCCTAAGCCCTCTCCTTTCCAACGCGCTCGAGAAGCTCCGGACCTCCCTACCGGTACGGTCAAATTTATCCTGTACTGTATTAGCAGTTTCCCGGTTCTATTGATTTTAATGTTAATTCTCGAGACCGGACAGGCGGCCTGCAAAATTCTGGTGCCTTATGCAGTCAAGGCCATTATGGATGGCGTCGCTTCATTGATCGGAGAAACCAGCCCAGTACTTATAACACTGCAACAACCATTGCTTTTGCTGGCAGGCTTGGCTTTGGCCGAAATTATCTTCAGCCGAGCCAGCGGTGCATTGTTGATTATTATCGGACCTCGCTTGCGGCAAAGAACGACACAAAAACTTTTTGCTTATTTGCAATATCACTCGGTTAGTTACTTCGGCCATCACTTTGCCGGAGCACTGGCCCATCGCATTAGCGAAACCGCGATCAGTGTCAATCATACGACGTGGTCGGTTTTGTGCGAATTTTGGCCCATTACGGTAACCTTTACCGTATCGATTTTTTTATTGCTTGAGGTTAATCAGGGACTGGGGCAATACGTTGCAAGCTGGGTATTCGCCTATATTGCCATTTCTTATTGGCTTGCTACCCGTTGTCAGCATTACGCAAAAAATTACGCGGCGACTCGCAGTCAGGTCAACGGCAAAATCGTCGACGCGGTCAGCAACATGCTTAACGCAAAGTTGTTTGCCCGGCTCGATTACGAGCGCCGTTATTTGATCGAGTATTTGGAAACCGAAGTTCGGGCCGGACGCCGTACATTTTGGTATATGGAACGGGTTCGTTGGTTTCAATTCATTGCCGCCGCTGCACTCAAGATCGGCACGGTCTATTATGCGCTCACGCTTTGGGAAGGAGGCATAATCAGTGTCGGCGATTTTACAATGAGCATTGCCTTGGCGTTATTGATTATCAGCGATGCCCGTAATCTAACCCGACGATTTTTAGAGTTTTTCGAATATGTCGGCAATGTTGCCAACGGTATCGATACCATCGTTCGTCCTCACGAAATTGTCGACAAACCTGAAGCTACACCTCTAATCGTGACACATGGCCGGATCGAGTTTCATCATGTTCGTTTCAGTTACGATCCCTCACAACCGGTTTTCGAAGACTTGAACGTCATCATCGAACCGGGGCAACGGGTTGGTTTGGTTGGCTTTTCCGGGTCCGGAAAATCGACCTTTGTCGCGCTAATGCTGCGCAATTACGAGCCTCAAGACGGAGCGATTCTAATCGATAATATCGACATTGCCGGTGTAACTCAAGATTCCTTGCATGAACAGATCAGCCTGATTCCTCAGGATCCGAGCTTGTTCCACCGCAGCCTTAAAGAAAATATCGGTTACGGCAAACTGGATGCGGAGGATGCGGAAATAAGCGGCGCAGCGCATCTCGCACACGCCGACGAGTTTATCAACGATATAAAAGAAGGTTACGATGCTCTGGTGGGAGAACGCGGCGTCAAGTTGTCCGGCGGACAACGTCAACGTATCGCCATCGCTCGCGTCATGCTGAAGGATGCGCCGATTCTAATTCTCGACGAAGCCACATCCAGTTTGGATTCGGTCACTGAAAAAACCATTCAGGAAAATCTCGATCGTGCCATGGGTTGTAAGACCGTCCTCGCCGTTGCGCATCGCTTGTCGACGATCGCCCATCTCGACCGCATTTTAGTCTTCGACAAAGGCCGCATCGTCGAGGACGGCAGCCATAATGAATTACTGGGTCGAAAAGGATTTTATCATCGGCTTTGGTCAATGCAGGCAGGTGGTTTTTTGCCGGAAGAGGCGCATGAGGAAGCGGTTAGCGGTTAGCGGTTAGCGGTTAGCGGTTAGCGGTTAGCGGTTAGCGGTTAGCGGTTAGCGGTTAGCGGAGTATAAGCCACCTTTGTCGTTGAACAAGCGGACTAAGAATTGTTTTTTTATCATCGCTTAACCAAGGAACGTTTGATCAATTAAGCTTGCGCCTCGTTCGTGATTGATCGCTTTACACACTATATGAGCAAAAACTAACAAAACGGTCGTGAAAAAAGTTAAAATAAGCGGCTTTTAACTCTCCGCGCACTTTCAAGCTGGATAACTATTATGTTAAGCAAATACAACACCGATGACTTAAGAATTAGTGAAACGAAAGAAGTCATTGCGCCTGTTGCGGTACACGAAGAACTGCCGATGAATGAACTCGCGGCGACCACGGTGCTGCAAACGCGCGCCGAAATTCATGACATATTAACCGGAGATGACGACCGCTTGTTAGTCGTGATCGGCCCATGTTCGATTCATAATCCGGAAGCTGCAATCGAGTATGGAAAAAGGCTCAAGGCGATCAAAGACGAATTGAACAAAGATCTATTGATCGTGATGCGGGTTTATTTCGAAAAGCCGAGAACGACGGTAGGTTGGAAAGGTCTGATCAACGACCCCGATCTCGATTCCAGCTTCGATATCAACAAAGGCCTGCGTATTGCTCGACGCTTATTGTTGGATCTGAACACACTAGGCATGCCGGCCGCAACCGAATATCTCGATTTAATCACGCCACAGTATGTTTCCGACTTGATTTCGTGGGGCGCCATCGGCGCAAGAACCACCGAGAGCCAAGTGCATCGAGAATTAGCTTCCGGTCTGTCTTGTGCGGTCGGTTTCAAAAACGCGACCGACGGCTCGATCAAAATCGCGATCGATGCGATCGGCGCCGCAATGAGTCCCCATCACTTCCTCTCATTAACGAAGGAAGGTCGTTCGGCGATTTTTTCGACGCGCGGCAATGAAGACGCTCACATTATTTTGCGCGGCGGCAATGGCCAGCCCAACTACGATGCGGTCAACGTTGAAAAAGTCGCGGAAGGACTGGACACTTCAGGTTTAAGGCCGCGGATTATGATCGATTTCAGCCATGCGAACAGTTTGAAACAATATCAACGTCAGTTGATCGTTGGCGAGGATGTCGGCGGGCAAATTGCCGGTGGCGACAAACGCATCATCGGCGTTATGATCGAAAGCCATTTAAAGGCCGGCCGCCAGGATGTCATTCCCGGCAAACCATTGACTTTCGGACAAAGTATTACCGATGCCTGTCTAGGTTGGGAAGACTCGGCACAGTTGTTGAAAGATCTTGCTGCGGCAGTAGTTGCGCGCAGAAAGACTGAAAATTGATACGGAGCATAAACGTGAATATATTGCTAAATGGCGAATCCCGCGAGTATCCGGCAGCTACAACGGTCGCACGGGTTGTGGCCGATATGGGGCTAAGCGGCAAACGCATCGCGGTTGAATTGAATAAAGAAATCCTGCCATTTGACCGCTACGAGCAGCAAACGCTACAGGACAATGATCGTCTCGAAATCGTTCATGCCATCGGCGGCGGCCAAGAAGATACCTTCACCGTAGCCGGCACCCGCTTTCATTCGCGCTTATTGGTCGGCACCGGCAAGTATAAAGACTTGGAGGAAAGCCGTCTGGCTATCGAAGCTAGCGGCGCAGAAATCGTCACAGTCGCGATCCGACGTACCAATATCGGCCAAAACCCAGGCGAACCCAATCTGCTGGATGTGATTTCGCCCGATAAATACACGATCTTGCCAAATACCGCCGGTTGCTTCACCGCCGACGATGCCGTTCGGACTTGCCGGTTGGCCAGGGAATTATTGGGCGGCCATAAACTGGTCAAGCTGGAAGTATTAGCCGATCAAAAAACCTTATTCCCCGATGTCGCCGAAACGTATGTTGCAGCGGAATTATTGGTCAAGGACGGCTTCGATGTGATGGTTTATACCAATGACGACCCGATTGCTGCGAAAAGGCTGGAGGACATCGGCTGTGTTGCGGTAATGCCATTGGCCGCACCGATCGGCTCGGGATTGGGCATTCGTAATCCGTACAACATTTTGACCATCGTCGAGAACGCCAACGTACCGGTTCTGGTCGACGCCGGCGTCGGTACGGCTTCCGATGCTGCTATTGCGATGGAACTCGGCTGCGATGGCGTACTGATGAATACTGCAATCGCCGCCGCCCAGCATCCGATCATGATGGCTGAAGCAATGAGAAAAGCGATCGAAGCCGGTCGCCTGGCATTTTTAGCTGGACGCATGCCAAGAAAACGTTTCGCTTCGGCTTCGTCGCCGATCGACGGTTTGTTTCTTTAAAATTGCTGTATTGGATCGCTTGGCTGTTTTTCATCCCTAAGCACATGCATTCACACTGAAAGGTTGGGTTACGCGTCATTAACCCAACCGATTCAGTCGCATTCATTAATTTTGCAATATAAACGCCGCACTTCGTCAGCATGAATTCCCCCGATTTATCCAACGCCGGCAAAATCCGAAGCTTTTCGCGGCGTCAAGGCCGTATCACCGCCGGCCAGCAGCAAGCACTCACCGATTTCTGGGATAAGTACGGCCTGGAGCCCGGTATTGAATGCCGTTTCAGCGAAATTTTCGGGCGCGAAGCGCCGGTTATGGTCGAAATCGGTTTCGGAAACGGCGATAGCCTAGCGGACATGGCCGAGGCGAATCCCGATTGCGATTACATCGGCATTGAAGTACATAGACCGGGCGTCGGCCATTTGCTTATGCATCTGGAAGCACGCGAACTGAGCAATGTGCGAATTTTTTGCCATGATGCAGTCGAGATTCTGACACGAAGCATCCCCGATCAAAGCCTAGCGGGTGTTCATTTGTTTTTTCCCGACCCTTGGCCGAAAAAACGTCACCATAAACGGCGTATCGTCAAGCCGGCCTTTGTCAATTTGGTCACGGCAAAATTGGCACGGGGCGGTTATTTTCATTGCGCGACGGATTGGGAAAATTATGCCAAGCATATGCTGGCGGTGCTATCGAATGCGTCGGACCTTAAAAATACCGATGCAGACGGAGGATATAGCGAGCGTCCCTGCTATCGGCCCTTAACTAAATTCGAAAACCGTGGCCTACGCCTCGGCCACGACGTTTGGGATTTGATTTTTAGAAAAAACTCGGGGGTCGGTGTAAAGAAAAAATAGGCGCGAAAGACAACCCTCCCGCCTTAAGCTAGAATAGAAGCCTCATTTGACAACGCCAAGACGAGAAAGCTTTGAGCATTGTGTAAGCGTATCCGAGAAACCGTATAGCTGGTCACTCAACCGAAGCGCACTGTTCACAATTTACTTCTCACTATCAGCAGACATATCCAATTGCATCGCCTTGATGATCGTTGCCAATTCGCTGCGCTGTCTTTTTAACGGCTCTAGCTCTTGTTCCAGAATCGTTATATTTTCGGCAACGCTGCCTTTAGATTCATTAATCTTTCTTAGCATTTGCAAGCGCCCTTCAATCTGTTTTTTATGATCCTTGATTTGGTGCATCAACGGTGTCAATACGCTGCTACTCCAGGCGGCTGCATCTTTCTGAGCGTGCTTCATAGTATTTCGCGCTTTACTGATTAACGTACTATAAAGCTTGTTAATTACAATGCTTTGCTCGGTCAACGTAGTTTTTGCGCTGGTCCGAAATGCTTCGCCTTCTTCGAAAATCTGTTCTAATTCGAACTGGTATTGCTTGATCGAGAAAAGCTGAGGTTCGATTTCCTTGAAACCGTATTCGTCCTGAAACTTCTTATGAATCGCTTTAACCAAACGGCGCGTTTCATTAGTCGTATCGACAGCATCCTGCAATAAATCCCTCAAATCGTCGAACAACTTACGGATTTGCTGCTTCATGCCGTAAGTCGTTAAACTCTTTGACATATCTTCCCGAGTTTGCCTGATGATCTCGTCGATTTTTTCCTTCGCGAACGAGTCAATCAGGATTTTTGCCTGTACACTAAAAACCTTACGGCTAGCTTGGAAATTTTCGACATTGACCATGTAATGCTGCTGCCTGTCGCGGGTTTCAGCCATCAACTTTTCGGTCATTTCATGATTTTCAAAGTCCAGTTTCTTGAATTCCTCCAATTGCTTGGTCGCATTGGCAAGTTTACCGTCGGTAAGATTAGACGACTCACTCACCAAAAAACCGATATCTTTTTTTATCGTATTCAGTAATATTTGCCGCCGTTGCTTCAAGATGTCGTCGGATAAATATTTTTCCAAGGAATATAACCGACTTTTTTCGAGCAATACCCGATCTGATTTTACCTTCGCTAGCAGCGCCTGCTTAGCCGATACCGGAAAGATTAATGATTCATCAACATTTAAAATAGCTGCCGATGAACTAATTTGCGATTCTATGGCCGCATCATAACCCATCTCACCGGCTAGGTCGTCCCACATCGAGTCGATTTTGTTCATGACGACAGCCAGGCCATGCTTCCTCCCGCCCCTAGCGCTGCAAACATGATTACGCCACATTTCCAAGTCGCTTTTAGTCACACCGGTATCGGCAGCGAGGACGAATATGATTGCTTGAGCGCTTGGAAGCATGCTCAGCGTAAGCTCAGGCTCGGTACCTAATGCATTTAAGCCCGGCGTGTCGAGAATACAAAGCCCTTCCTTCAATAACGGATGGGGAAAACTGATTAACGCATGGCGCCAGCATGGAATTTCAACGGTTTCGGGATTGGCGACTCCCTGCTCGGCCGCTTCGCGTTCGTTCCATAATCCCAGCTTATCCGCTACATCCCTTGGCACGGTCTTGGTGGCGATCAACTCTCTAAATGCTTCTTGCATTTGCGTCGGCGAATCGAAATCAAGATCGATTTGCGTCCAACGAGCGGGATTGTTTTTATATTCGGCCAGCGAAATATCTTCTAAGCGACTCTCTATATTCAGCAGGCGAATATAACTGCCGCCCTCTTCGTCATAAAAAACCTCGGTAGGCGACATCGTTGTCCGACCAGGGGTTGAAGGCAACAATCGGACACCGGTTTCGGCAAAAAATAAAGCATTAATCAGCTCCGTTTTGCCGCGCGAAAACTCTGCAACAAACGCCAGTGTAACGCGGTCAGATTCCAAGCCATTAAGGATATTCAAAATTGTCCCGGTGCTATGGACATCGTTCATCCCGTAGCGGATACGCCATTCTTGATACATTTCAATGGCTTGTATCAACTGACTACGCCACTGCGAATATTCATGCAGCTGTTCTTTAAATTCCGGGTTCCTCATGGCTGGCCTTTTTTGCGGTCATTAGTCTGCAAGATGATAAAGTCGCTTGAGTCTTTCATGCGATCTAAGCGAACGAAGTATAACGATGTAATGCGGGTAAGTGTAGACTATATCGTTGAATCTGTTAGTCATGAACGATTATTTTTAAATGCCGTATTGTTTGCGGTATTCGATGATTGCATCAACTGGATAGCGTCGATCCTGAACAGTCTTCAAATATTCAATAATCTGTTCGAGAGAAACGATACTTTGAACCGGCATATTATACGTTTGCCTGACTTCTTGTGTAGCAGACTGCCCATCCGGGCCTTTTTCCTGCCGATCCAGCGCAATGAGCACACCCGCGGGAGAAGCACCTGCTCCGTTGATAATGACGACCGACTCGCGCACCGACGTCCCCGCAGTAATGACGTCATCCAAAATCAAAACCTTCCCGGACAAAGGCGTACCGACGATCACACCGCCCTCGCCGTGATCCTTGGCTTCCTTGCGATTGAACGCAAAAGGTATATCTCTTCCGGTTAGTCGAGCATAAGCAATCGAAGTCGCGCTAACCAACGGAATGCCTTTATACGCCGGGCCGAACAACATATCGATATTTAGCTGGGACTCCAGTAAGGCTCGCGCGTAAAACTCGCCCAATTTTCCCAGTTTCGCACCAGTATCGAACAACCCGGTATTGAAAAAATAAGGGCTCATGCGTCCCGATTTTAATTGAAATTCACCGAATTTGAGCACGCCGCAGTCCATCGCATATTGAATAAAATCTTTTTGGTAATCAAGCATTGCGTTTCATTGTGTAATGGTTGGAGGATGGGTATAAATCCCAAGGATTTGTTCATAAATAACTGCTCCGAACCGCAGAGCGCTCATTGTTATGCAGTAATCGTAGTACCGTCTTACCATCTAGGCTATTTAAACTCGATACCTGTTATTTGCGGCCAAATCCTAAAGGATAATCATTCAGCGAATGAATTTTTCAAGGATGGTATCGAGAAAATTCCAACCGTGCTCGGAACAACGGTAATGATTATCCGTAAAATCGACCAAGTCTTGCACAATACATTGTTCAAGCCCCGGCTGCAGGCTGTCGAGACTCAAACCTGTGACAGCGCGATAGTGTGCTTCGGTAAAACCTTCCTTAAGCCGGAAATGATTCATCGCAAATTCAATAGGAAGATTATCGACTTCGCACAAAACGGGCTTTTCCTCGCCAAGGGTTTGCATGTATAACTCGGGACTTTTAGGCTTAACGCTACGATAGACCTCGAAGGGCAACGCCAAACTCATTTTACCGTGCGCACCTGCACCGATCCCCAGATAATCCCCGAATTGCCAATAATTACGGTTATGTCGACACTGATCGCCCAGCTTGCTGTAAGCGGAAATCTCGTATTGCCAATAGCCTGCGTTTTCCAATAGTGCTTGGCATTGCATTTGCCCGGCAAAGATACTTTCCTCTCCCGGCAGTTGCGGCGGAAACTTATGAAAATAAGTATTCGGCTCCAACGTCAACTGATAAAAGGAGATGTGAGACGGGTTCAATTCGATGGCGGTACGAATATCGGACAAGCTGCTATATCCGGAAATTTCCGGCAAACCGAACATTAAATCCAGGTTGAAATTGAAAAAGCCCACACGTTGTGCGATTTCGACCGCTTGAATCGCCTCCGCCGACGAATGAATCCGTCCCAATTTTAGCAACTGTGTATCATTGAAACTTTGCACACCAATCGATAATCGATTAATCCCGATAGCTCGAAATTCGGCGAATTTACCGCTTTCAAATGTACCCGGATTGGCTTCGAGCGTGATTTCGGCGTTATCCGCTAACATCGTTTGACGCCTAATACCGCAAAGTAAACGATCGATTGCTTCGGGTGAAAACAAACTAGGCGTTCCGCCGCCAATGAATATCGTCTCAATGGGCTGTCGAACGACAAAGCGTGTCAAATCGAGAGTCAAATCTTGCAACAAAGCATCGATATAGCGGGTTTCGGGTAACTCATCCTTGACCGCATGAGAATTGAAATCGCAATAAGGGCACTTTTTAATGCACCAAGGTATGTGAATGTATAAACTTATCGGCGGCAAGATTTTATTTGCACGAGGTTGAAGATGGGGTATTTTAACACCGAAATCATCATAAAGGTTCGCTTTCCCTTTTGCCTTACGAGAATTTTCGCTGTGTTCACGGTGCGCGGTGTATGCCTGTCGAGGAACGCCGTAAACCCAGGACCTAAATTATCTTAGCCAGCTAATCATAGCGCCAATGAGCCATGGAATTTAGGTGCTGCGTAAATACAGCCGCGCAGGCTTGACGGCGGAGACAGATTGCCAAGGATGATGAATGCAGATTTTGCAGGAGCAAAAATCTGCCCTGCCGCCGACACCTGTCATAACAAACAGGGAAGTTATTTATGACCAAATCCTAATCGAAAACAAGACCGTTTTCTGACATTGCTTTCCGAATTGATGCGGCTAAATTTAAAGAGTATGTTATGCGATACGGAAAGCATTTGGGTCGTTGACGTCTTATTTGCAACGAATTCAATTATCCATCAAAACTTCCAAAATGTTTTCCGCTGTTTTCCGCTTCCGGTCAGACACAAGCCCGTCATACCCCCACGAAAAACGGAGCGCTTGAATGGTGCAGCAGACAGGCCTATGCGGAAATCAAGCTTGGGAAACAGAACACATAAGAATATTATAAATGGACTTTAGCTAAGGATTGATTTTTTCGAATATTACAAACTATTTATTGAACATCAACGCATTATTATTGGTAACACTATGCGGCTATTATTGGTCGAAGACGATGAAATTCTAGGCGACGGCATACAAGCAGGTCTAACGATGGAAGGCTATGCGGTCGATTGGCTTAGGAATGGCGCGCTGGCAGATGAAGCACTGAAATCCAACAGTTATGAACTGATTGTAATGGATCTTAATCTGCCGGGAATGGACGGCTTAAACCTACTTTCCGAGATCAGAAAACGGAAAGATGAAACTCCTGTCTTGATATTAACCGCGAGGGACGGCATAGACGATCGAGTTACGTTACTCGATAGCGGTGCCGACGACTTTGTCGTAAAACCGTTCGATTTATCGGAAGTCTGCGCTCGCCTTCGAGCGCTAGCTAGAAGGCAGGCGGGCCGAAGCGTCTCTCAAATCGAACACAAAGGCATCTTACTGGACCCCGCCGCTCATACCGTCACGGTGCATAACACCCCCGTCAATTTGTCGCAAAAGGAATTCGGCATATTAAATTTTTTAATGAATAATATCGGCAAGGTCGTTTCCAAGGCGCGTATCGAGGAAGCCTTATATTCCTGGGGTTCTGAAATAGAAAGCAATACTGTCGAAGTGCATATCCACCATTTACGAAAAAAACTCGGCTCTGATTACATCCGCACGGTCAGAGGTGTCGGTTACATCCTCGATGAGAATTGATGCGTTATTCTCTTAAAGGCGTGCTGCTGTTTGCGTTGCTTTCGGCAACGATAGTCATCTGGGCTGTTACTGCTTATATTAGTTATAAAGTCACGCGCGATGAAGTCGTAAAACTATTCAATGCCGAACTCGAACAATCGGCTCAAGCGCTGTATTCGTTTGTCGGACAATTGCTCTATAAAGGCTCATTGAATGAATTGTGGGATTTAGACAGCCCTGAAAAAACGCCGCCACCAGACCAGCAACTCACGCAATTACGTAAAAAAATATCGTTTCAATTAATCGATAAAACCGAGGGCTTGATTTTAAGGTCGAAAACCGCACCCAAGCAACCGATGTCGCACTCGACAAACGGCTACACCAAAACCGAGGTAGCGGGACATACTTGGCATGTTTTCAGCGTTTCCAATGATGAAGACGAATATATCGTTCATGTCGGTCAGCGTGACGATATCCGTCAGGAATTGAAAGACGAAATCGCCAATCAATTGATCAAACCCTTATTGATCAGTTTGCCTTTATTCGGACTGGTCATTTGGATCATTGTCGGCCGCTCGCTCAAACCGGTCAATCGCCTGGCGCGGCAACTGGCGAAGCGTGAGGCTAATTACTTGAAACCCCTATCGACGCGCTGGCTGCCGACTGAAATCATACCGGTAGTCGAGGCCTTGAACACTTTATTCATCCAGCTTGAGAAAGCCTTCGAAAACGAACGACGCTTTACTGCGGATGCTTCGCATGAACTTAAAACCCCACTCGCGGGTTTGTTGACTCAAGCTCAAGTCGCGATAAAAACAACCGACGATGGCGTCAGACAACAAGCGTTAAGCCGTATTGAACAAGCAGTAAAACGCATGACCGGCCTAGTACAACAGTTATTGACTTTTTCGCGTATCGAATCGGACCCCAGTTACTTGACTAAACAACCGATCAAATTGAGCAATGAAATTATTCAAATCATCGCCGAAATGGAACCGGAAGCCCATAAAAAACGAATTATCATGGGTTTTGATAACGACACCGACGGTTTGGTCATGGTTAATTCGTTACTCATCACGATCTTAATAAGAAATATTGTCGATAACGCCATCAAATATACCCCAAGAGGCGGCAAAATATTGATCAGCCTAACCACACAAGCAAACCGCACTTGTTTATGTATCGAAGATTCGGGACCGGGCATTCCGGCCGAACAACTCGAAAATGCGTATCAACGTTTTTACCGTTGCGTCGAAACCGCCAACCATACCCAGGGCAGCGGCCTAGGCTTATCGATGGTAAAAAGAATCGCTGTCTTGCATCATGCCGAATTACAGATGAATAAATCCCGCTTTGGCGGCTTGAGTATCGCGTTACTCTTTCCGGCCCCACAAACCGATTACCCGGTTGCCCCAAACATCAATCCGGATTTTTTTAACAAACCGCCTTATTCTTGGCACCAACTAAAAAAATAAGGCGTCACTTATCGGCATTCGATAGCATTAGACTCTTCGACGACCGAATTGCATAACTCGCCAATACCTTCGATTTCAATACGAACCGTTTGCCCGGGCTTCAGATAACCGCGCGGCTTCATTTTAACGCCGACGCCCGACGGCGTGCCGGTTGCAATGACATCGCCAGGCTCGAGCGTCATAACTTGACTCAAATAAGCAATCATTTGATAGCAATTAAAAATCATGTGCCGAGTATTGGAATTTTGCCGTAATTCATCATTAACCCAGGTCTTGATCGTTAAATTATGCGGATCGATGATTTCATCCGGCGTGACTAGCCATGGTCCGAGCGGGCCATGTGTATCGAACGACTTACCCAGCGTCATCGTCGGCGAACGGGCTTGCCAATCCCTAACCGACACATCGTTGGCAATCGTGAAGCCTGCGATGACTTGATGCGCTTGCTCCAGAGGCACATGACGGCAACGCTGGCCGATTACAAAAGCCAACTCGCCCTCATAATCCAGTTTTTCCGATACCTTAGGCCGATGAATCGGTTCGCCGCAACCGATTACACAAGTCGTTTGCTTATTGAAAAATGTCGGGTATTCGGGTTTTTCCTTGCCGGTTTCCTCAATGTGTTCGGCATAATTGAGACTAATCGCCAAATATTTCCCTGGTCTCGGCACCGGTGCATGCACTTTCACCTCTGCAACCGGCAGGCGATGCGTGCCTGCATCGATGAGTTTTTGCAACGCCTCCAATGCCGACGCGCCAGCGTTTAGAAAATCGATCATCGAGACCGAAAGCGCACTATCCCCGAAACCGTCGACAATTTCATCGCCGACGACAGCGCCAATTCGCGTTTGCCGATTATGCGTAAAAGTAATTAATTTCATCGTTTGCTTCATCCTACCATTGTAATGAGACATTAATTTTAAATGATCCGGTATAAGGAAAATACGCCTCATTGGTTTTGGCTATTCAATGAACCACGAATGAGTCGGATGCCATTGTTCAACCTGTCATTCTCTAAACCGTTACTTTTACCTTAGAAGCGCCGCCTATTCTTATATATAATGTGCCGACCGGCGAAAGGACGGTTTCGTTTTAAGACCCGTCCGTGCGTCATCAACTTATGCTGACAACCACAATGACACCCGAACAATTTAAACTGCATGCCCTGCAAGGCTATAACCGAATCCCGATCAGCCGGGAAATTCTCGCAGATTTGGACACGCCGCTCAGTGCTTACCTAAAACTGGCCGACGGTCCCTATTCGTATCTATTCGAATCCGTGCATGGCGGCGAGCAGTGGGGCCGCTATTCGATTATCGGCCTGCCTTGTCGAACCGTCGTTAAAGTTATCGGCAATGAAATCCGAGTTGAGCGAGACGGCGAAGCCATTGAAATATTGATTCATGAAAACCCACTGGCCTGGATCGAAGCATTCAAAGATCGTTACAAAGTTCCCGATATCGAAGGATCGCCACGCTTCAACGGCGGACTAGTCGGTTATTTCGGCTATGAAACCATCGGGTATATCGAGCCTCGTCTCAAGTCGACGAACAAACCGGACCCGCTCGGCACACCCGACATCTTGCTGATGGTGTCCGAAGAAATACTGGTCTTCGACAATTTATCCGGAAAACTGCTACTCTTGACCCATGCCGACCCCGAGCAAGACAATGCCTACCAAGATGCCGTGAATCGCCTGGAAGATTTAGCAATTCGGCTACGCGAACAAAAGGCTCGTTCCGAAACTCACAAAGCGCCGAAAAAAGTCGACGAATCGCATTTTGTCTCGGGTTTTACGCAGCAAGGTTTCGAACAAGCCGTGTTGAAAGCGAAAGAATACATCGTCGACGGCGATATCATGCAAGTCGTACTGTCGCAACGCTTGTCGATCCCGTACAGCGCCTCGCCCCTCAATTTATACCGCGCGTTGCGTTGTTTGAACCCTTCGCCGTATATGTATTTTCTAAATCTCGAAAATTTTCATATCGTCGGTTCGTCTCCAGAGATCCTGGTACGCCTCGAAGACGGCACGGTCACGGTTCGTCCAATTGCCGGAACCCGCCCGCGCGGCGCGACGCACGAGCAAGACCTTGACCTGGAACAGGAACTACTCGCCGACCCGAAAGAACTGGCCGAACATTTGATGTTGATCGATCTCGGCCGCAACGACGCCGGCCGCGTCTCGCGCACCGGTACCGTGCAATTGACCGACAAGATGATCGTCGAACGTTATTCGCATGTCATGCATATCGTCTCTAATGTCACCGGCGACTTGCAAGAAGGCAAAAACGCCTTCGATGTCTTGGCTGCGACATTTCCGGCCGGCACGGTCAGCGGAGCACCGAAAATCCGCGCGATGGAAATCATCGATGAACTGGAACCGGTCAAGCGCGGCGTCTATTCGGGCGCGGTCGGTTATATCGCGTGGTCGGGCAATCTCGATACCGCGATCGCGATCCGCACCGCTGTGATCAAGGATAAAACTCTGCACATTCAAGCGGGCGCTGGCATCGTTTACGATTCGGTGCCGATTAACGAATGGGAAGAGACGATGAACAAAGGCCGGGCCGTATTCCGAGCCGTCAGCATGGCCGAGGCAGGCTTGGAAGGAGAACAATCATGAGCGCCGTCAAACTGGTTATGATCGATAATTACGACTCGTTCACTTATAACCTGGTGCAATATTTCGGCGAACTCGGCGCCGATGTCACGGTCGTACGCAACGACGAAGTCACCGTGACCGATATCGAACGCCTGGCGCCCGATAAAGTCGTCATTTCTCCGGGGCCTTGCACACCTAACGAGGCCGGAATTTCGGTCGAAGCGATATTGAAATTCGCGGGCCGTTTTCCGATTCTAGGCGTGTGTCTCGGCCATCAAAGTATTGGACATGCTTTCGGAGGCAACATCATCCATGCTAAAAGCATTATGCATGGTAAAACATCACCGGTTTATCACAACGATATCGGAGTATTCAAAGGATTGAGCAACCCGTTTACCGCAACGCGCTATCATTCATTAGTCATCGATCAAGCCACGCTGCCGGAGTGCCTTGAAATCACGGCGTGGACTCAGGACGAAACCGGCAATATCGAAGAAATCATGGGCGTCCGCCATAAAATATTTGATATCGAAGGCGTGCAGTTTCATCCGGAATCGATCTTGACTGAACACGGCCACGATCTGCTGCGAAACTTTTTGGAAAGATGAACGAAGCCCATCCTACGGTAAAACTCGTAATATACGCGATTTATTGATCCGACTTCCAACTACCGACGAGAATATTAGCTAAACACTATGGATCTCAAACAAGCTCTACAAGCTCTCCTAACCAAGCATAATCTCAATCACGAGCAAATGCGCGATGTGATGCGCATTATCATGACCGGCGGTGCGACCGATGCACAAATCGCCGCATTCTTGATTGCGTTACGCTGCAAAGGAGAAACCATCGAGGAAATCGTCGCTGCTGTCGAAGTGATGCGCGAATTAGCCGACACCATCGAAATCAGCGGCGAGCATGTCGTGGACACATGCGGAACTGGAGGAGACGGTGCAAACACATTCAATATTTCGACGGCCAGCGCTTTCGTCGTTGCGGCAGCCGGAGGCAAAGTCGCCAAACACGGCAATCGTTCGGTTTCCAGCCGCACCGGCAGTGCTGACGTGCTGGAAGCGGCCGGTGTCAACCTGGACTTAAGCCACGAACAAGTCATCCGCTGCGTCAATGAAGTCGGCGTCGGTTTTTTGTTCGCACCGAAACATCACGGCGCGATGAAATATTCGGTCGGTCCTCGCCAAGAAATGGGCGTTCGGACACTATTCAACTTATTGGGTCCATTATCCAATCCGGCTAAGACACCGAATCAATTGATCGGCGTCTATGCAAAAGAATGGGTTCGGCCGATGACCGAAGTGCTGAAAAAACTCGGCAGCCACCATGTCATCGTGGTCAGTGCAGAAGACGGACTCGATGAAATCAGCATTGCCTCATCGACCTCGGTGGCGGAACTGAAAAACGGCAACATCAATTGCTACACGATCACGCCGGTTCAATTCGGTCTCAAACGAGGCAATCTGGAAGAACTCGCGGTCGATAGTGCCGCAGACAGTCTAGCAATGATTTACTCGGCACTCGACAATCAACCGGGACCTGCCCGAGACATCGTCGCGCTCAATGCCGGTGCGGCAATTTATGCGGCCGGCCTGACCGACAACTTACATTCCGGTGTGCATAAAGCTCAAATAGCCATTGAAAGCGGCATGGCAAAAGCGAAATTGAATACATTCATCGAATTTTCCAACGCGCTCACTTCAAGCGAATCATCATGACCGATACTCCCGATATTCTAAAAAAAATCCTAGATACCAAAGCCGACGAAATCGCACGCCGCAAGCTGAACACGACGATCGATATGCTGAGTGAAATCGCAGGCGGCGTCGAAAGCCCGCGCGGATTCGCCGCCGCGCTACAAAGCAAGGTTGCTGCAAAGAAACCCGCGATCATCGCTGAAGTCAAAAAAGCCTCGCCGAGCAAGGGCGTGATTCGCGAAAACTTCGATCCGGTCGCGATCGGCCAGGATTATGCGATGAACGGCGCTGCCTGCCTGTCGGTGCTGACCGACAAGGAATATTTCCAAGGATCCGAGGTGTATCTGCAAATGGTTAGGGAACGCTGCCCGCTGCCGGTCTTGCGCAAGGATTTCATGATCGACCCTTACCAGGTCTTCGAAGCGCGCGCCTTAGGAGCCGATTGCATTTTGCTGATCGTCGCCGCGCTCGACGATACACAAATGCATGAACTCGCGAACACCGCGAAGGAATTGGGCATGGACGTTCTAGTCGAGGTCCACGATGCCGACGAACTGCAACGCGCGCTGACGCTCGACACACCGCTGATCGGCATCAACAACCGGAACCTAAGAACCTTCGAAACGTCGCTGCAAACGACGCTGGACTTGAAGCAGCAAATCCCTGAGGACCGCCTTGTCATCACAGAGAGCGGTATCCATACTACAGAAGACGTCAAGCTGATGACAGACCATGGCATCTATGCCTTCCTGGTCGGCGAAGCCTTCATGCGTGCACCAAGTCCCGGACAAAAAATGCGCGAATTGTTCGAATTGCCGTAAATTTGTTGTTTTATCCCTCCTTTTACGGAAATATCGTTCACGCTTAGTAAGGTGCGAGGTAAGTATTTAGCGTCAGTATGCCACCGACAAGCACGGATGTATTCACCCGGCACCTAAATCTCATAGCCCATTGACTATATGGATAAATTAGGTGCTGGGCCTGTCAAGCGAGTTAGCGAACCCGCTACAAAAATCATAACTTAAGGAAGTTATTTGTCACGAAATCCTGTCGCCAACATCCTCGCCAACCCCGATTTACTCCCACAAAAATTAAGGACTGATTTCGGTCACCATGACATCGATACCGTTTTCCTTAAGCCGGTTCTTAATTGTCGTGACGCTCGACATCTGCTCGTAAGGCCCCATTTTGACGCGGTTCCAAATCGCATCGCCGACCTGGGCTTTCTCGACGCGGGATTCGATACCCATTAGCGCCAACTTAGCGCGCAGCCGGTCGGCATCGGCGAACTCTCTGAACGAGCCTGCCTGCAGCAGATATTGAGTCGCCTTAGCCTTGCCGACGCGCTCTTCGCGCACCCGAGTTTTGATCTCATAATCGGGCACGACGACTTCTTTTTCCGGTAATATTGTATAAAAATCGAAACGCGGCTCGTCGATCGCTTCCGGCTTTGGCGGTTTCGTCTTTGTTGGTGTTTTGACTTGATCGGCGACTTGTTTAGGAAGCGTTTGTTTAGTCGGGATCTTGTTTTCCGGCGTAGGCCCGCACCATTTTAGCAATAGCACCGGAAATACCACGATCACGAGGATGAGCACCAGCCAGTTCCACCAAGTTGCGGGGACACTGGCTTTCGGTTTCGGCTGGGTCCGGTGTTGTCCCCTGTGTTTATAGTCTCTTGCCATATTACATCACTTCAGGCGCATTGATCTTCAACAACTCCAAGCCATTGGCCATGACTTGTTTTGCGGCGGAGATCAAGTTTAGTCGCGCATTCCTCAATGCCGGGTCATCGACCAGAAACTGATGAGCATTGTAATAAGTATGAAAGTCGGTCGCCAAGTCGCGCAGATAATGAATCAACTGGTGCGGCTCGTAGTTCAGGGCAGAGCGCTCCAGTACTTCGGGGTAACGCGCCAAGGTACCGATCAGATTTAATTCATGTTCTTCCTTCAATAGCGGCAAATGCTTCATGCCTTCGAGTAAATCGCGCGCCCAGTTTTTTTCGTCGAGCTGCCGAAACACGCTACAAATCCGCGCATAGGCGTATTGCACATAATAGACCGGGTTTTCGTTGGTTCGCGATGTCGCAAGCTTCAAATCGAAATCCATATGCTGTTCCGAACGGCGCATGACATAGAAAAAACGCGCGGCATCCTTACCGACTTCGTTACGCAACTGTCGTAAGGTCACGAATTCGCCGGAACGGGTCGACATTTGCACTTTTTCTTCACCACGATACAGCACCGCGAATTGCACCAACAATACCGTCAATTTCGATTCGTCGGCGCCAAGCGCCTGCATCGCGGCCTTGACCCGCGGGATGTAACCGTGATGATCGGCCCCCCAAATGTTGATAATGCGGTCGTAACCCCGGTGCAATTTGTTCATATGATAGGCGATATCGGACGCAAAATAGGTGCCTTGACCGTTTTCACGCACGACGACGCGGTCTTTTTCATCGCCCAAACGACTCGATGCAAACCAGGTTGCCCCGTCTTTTTCGTAAAGATAACCGGCTTGTTGTAAACGGTTTAACGCTTCGTCGACCGCACCGCTCTCCATCAGCATGCGTTCGGAAAACCATTCTTGATAATTCACGCCGAATTCGGCGAGGTCGTCCTTGATATCCTGCAAGATCGTTTTCAGGCCGACTTGAAAGATGTCCTGATAAAGCCCTGAACCTAACAGGGTCTTGGCTCTTTCGATCAACGCATCGATATGCGTTTCCTTGTCTCCGCCTTGCGGTTCGTCGACCGGAATATTCTCGATCAGCAATTCGGCCGGTCTTCTATATTCGTTGCCTGAGGCTTTATGAATCTCGGCCGCGATTTCGCGAATATATTCGCCGCGGTAACCATTGACCGGAAACGGAATGATTTCGCCGCATTCTTCGAGATAACGCAACCAGATACTGGTCGCTAAAATATCCATCTGACGGCCGGCATCGTTGACATAATATTCGCGGTGTACTTCAAAACCGGCCGCTTCCAATAGATCGGCAACCACCGAACCATACGCAGCCCCGCGTCCGTGACCAACATGCAAGGGCCCGGTCGGATTAGCCGAAACGAATTCGACTTGAACCCTTTGTCCGGCACCAGTGCGGCTTAAGCCGAATTGCGAGCCATCGTCATGAATTTTTTGCACGATCTGATATTGCGCATTCGGATCGATAAAAAAATTGATGAAGCCGGGGCCGGCGATTTCAACCCTCGCGACCGCACTATCGACCGGCAATGCCGCGACGATTTTTTCGGCCAACGCTCTGGGGTTTGACTTGGCGGGCTTTGCCAGCATCATTGCAATGTTGGTCGCAAAATCGCCATGCTGTGCATCACGGGCATGTTCTATCGTAAATTTAGGGCTTACGCCCCCATCCAGGATTCCGTCTTTTTTTAAGACATCAATGGCTTGCAGGATCAGGGCCTCTAATTTTTGTTTCATGACTTCCGCGAATTTAGGTGAAAAACAACTGGATATACTTCGCGGGGTTATGTTTGCGGCTTTTATGACAATGCTATTTTATTCGAGAGCAAGGCGCGAAAACAGGCGCATAGCAAGCTATTTAACTGTTTTCGCAACGCCGCTATCGGATAAAAGAGCGCGTTAAAAAACCGCAAACATAACCGCGCGAAGTATATTATCCATGAAAGTTAACCGCTTATACAATGCGGATTTGTATTGCAGTAATCCCCGGTTTGAGCGTTTTCGCCGCACTTGGGCATGCCTCATGAAGTTAATACAAATCTACAGGATCAACATCGAGCGACCAACGCACTTTTCGGGTTAATTTGAGTACTTCTATAAGCGGCATCAGTTTATCCAGGAATCGATGCAATTCTGGCCTAGTCGCGCTTTGTAGCAACAACTGATAGCGGTACCGACCGGCGCGCCGAGACATTGGCGCCGGCACCGGACCTAACATACTTACCCTTCGATTCGGTTCTACAGCTTGCATCAGTTGCTCGAAAAATTGCAGCGGCACGGTCGAATCGGCGGCTTCGGCCCGCAGCAAAGCTTGAAAACTGTAGGGCGGCAACTCGGCCAATCGTCGTTCGGCTAGTGCGGAACGGGCGAAGCGGCCATAACCCTCCTGGATCAATGTGGTCAACAACGGATGGTCGGGCTTTCGGGTCTGCAATATCACCCGCCCGGGTTTTTCTGCGCGTCCGGCGCGGCCCGATACCTGTACGATCATTTGCGCCAGTTTTTCCGAGGCATGGAAATCGATGCTGAACAGACCGCTGTCGACATCGAGCATCACGACCAGAGTTACATTCGGAAAATGATGGCCTTTCGCCAGCATCTGTGTGCCGAGAACGATATCGACATCACCTTGATTAATCCGCTCGAGCGCGTCTTCCAACACTCCTTTACGTTGAGTGGTATCACGGTCCAAGCGAATGACACTTCGCTCCGGAAACTGTTGCGCTAGCGCTTTTTCGACCCGCTCGGTACCGAGGCCAAGCGGCGTCAATTGACCGGTTTTACAATCGGGACAATTTGGCAGCAGTCGCTGTTCGCTACCGCAATGATGGCAGCGCAACAAGGCATCGTCGTAATGGATGACCATATTAGCTTCGCAGCGCCGGCAACGCGCCACCCAACCGCAGCCGTGACAGATCAAAGTTGGGGCAAACCCTCGCCGATTAAGGAACAATAATACCTGCTCATTTTTAGCCAGCGTTTTGTGCATTTCGGCGATCAACGGCTCCGACAAACCTTCCTGCATGCGTTTATTGCGAATATCCAATAGCAACATTTTAGGCGGCGCGGCATTACCGGCCCTTTCGGTCAAATGTAGTAACCGATAGCGGCCTTGCTCGACATTATAAACGCTTTCCAACGACGGCGTCGCCGTACCTAACAAGACGGGTACATTGAGCAGTTTACCGCGCACTACTGCGACATCGCGCGCCGAAAACCGGAATCCCTCCTGCTGCTTGAAAGACGCGTCATGTTCCTCATCGAGAATAATCAACCCCGGCCTTGCCAGCGGCGTGAATAACGCCGAGCGCGTACCGAGCATGATCGCATAATCGCCGCGTTGCATACCGAGCCAGGCTTGTTGACGCTGTATATCGGTCAACTTGGAATGCGAAACCGTAATGGGCACGGCAAAACGCTGCCGGAAGCGCTGCTCTAACTGCGGAGTCAGCGTAATTTCGGGCAACAAAACCAACACTTGCTGCCCACGTTCGAGTACCGAACGGATCACCTGCATATAGACTTCGGTCTTGCCGCTGCCGGTCACGCCTTCCAATAAAAAGACTTCGAAGCGACTCAACGCACTGACAACTTGTTCGATGGCTTGCTGCTGCAATGGATTCGGGTGCAGCTGCGGATTCAGTGTCAAATGAGTCTTGGCGTTGGCTGCGGCCCCTTCTAACTTGAGTAGCTGTTTGTCTTGCAGCGCTTTGGCTGCCGGTCGCCAATTTTCGAGAATCGCATTCAAGCGCGATGCCGGCACCGCTTCTCGCTCCGATTGCAGTTGATACAACAACTGTTGTTGTTTCGGTGCGCGCCTGAGTTGCTCAGGATTTAATAAGCGGCCTTTTTCGGTCAATACATAAAATTTTTCTGCTTTAATCGTAGCCGGCTTACCTTGCCTGAGCGCAACGGGAAAAGCGGCACTAAATACTTCGCCCAACGGATGATGGTAATAACGCGCGGCCCAATGCAACAGACTCAAGTCACGATCCGACAACAAAGGCCCTTCATCCAAGACGGCCTCAATCCGCTTGAGCTTAGCGGTAAATACTTCGCTGGTTGAATCGAGTCCAATCAAAAAAGCAGTTTTTTGGCTTTTGCCGAACGGTACCTTTAATCTAATACCCGGTTTTAGGGTTTTCGGATCAAGATCAAGCGGCGGCAAATAATCGAACAAACGATAAACCGGTACCGGAATTGCGACTTTGAGGATGTACAAATTGTTTCGCACTCACCGAGCCATTTCGTTTGTTATTGCCATGTCATTTAAGAGCTTGTTAAAGTTACCCACACAATCTGTGGATAACTCTGTGTATATCCCTTTAATATTTGTCCTGAATAACGGTTTTTATTCGATTTTTTAGCTTTGACCAATCATTAACCGGCTTTTTAATTCCTAAAATATCAATGGTTTGCTAATTAAGCATGCCATTAGCAATACCGCCGAGAGCTCGGTCGATTAAATTTCGGGATTGTGTATAAAAGTCGAAAACCGTTAATTTCACGGCTTGACAAACTTCAACGTCATGCGATCGCTTTCACCGATCGCCAAATACTTGGCTCTGTCCTTCTCGTTCAAACGTAGTGTAGGCGGCAAAGTCCAGACACCGGCCGGATGGTCCTTGGTGTCTTTTGGATTGGCATTGATTTCGGAGCGATCCAGCAGTTTGAATCCGGCTTTTTCGGCCAGTTCGATAACATGGCTCTCATCGACATAGCCCGATTGCACCTGTGTTTCGATCGCTACGCCCGGCAGGCTTCTATGTTCGACGACACCGAGGATTCCTCCCGGTTTCAGCGCTTTGAACATCGCAGCGAATACCGTATCGGCTTGACCTGCCTTAATCCAGTTGTGCACGTTACGGAAGGTCAGCACACGATCGGCCGAACCTTCAGGCGCTATCTCGATAGATTCGGGCGGTTGCAAAACGGTCAACTCAACTTTACCGTAGACCTCAGGCTTTTGCCGAATTTTTTCGACAAAAGCTTGCAAAGTCGTTTGAAAATAGGGAACTTTTGCGTTTTTCGAGAAGTGCGAAGCATAGAGCTTACCTTTATTTTTTAAATAAGGCGCCAAAATTTCGGTATACCAACCGGCACCCGGCCAGATTTCGATAACCGTCATCGACTCGCCGACCTCGAAAAACGACAAGGTCTGTTCGGGATGACGGTAAGCGTCGCGGGCTTTGTTTTCGGCCGAACGATGCGCCCCGTCGATCGCTTGCTTCATCGCCGACGTTTCGGCGGTCGCCGAAGTCGCGCACAAAACCAAGCTGAGTAATACCATCATTTTATTCATTACACCATCCCCATCTAAATCAACGCATCAGGCTTTTCGGCCCGCAAAATCACTATAATCGAAGCCCATTCGTTTACCGCTCACCGCTCACTGCTCACTGCTCACTGCTCACTGCTCACTGCTCACTGCTCACTGCTCACTGCTCACTGCTCACTGAAATTATCCGCCACTCCCAAAACTGCACAAGACTCCAGGCCGCCAGCATCAAAAAGGCAACCAACGTCCAGCCCGGCATGCTAATGCCGAACAGACTCCAATCGATTTCGGCGCATTCTCCAGTTCCGCTAAGCATCATTTTGATAGTATCAGTCAATGGAAAATTTTCGAAGACATACTCCAAGCCAGGCCCGCATTCAGGCACTTGGTCGGGCGGCAAATTTTGTATCCAGACATGACGCATCGAAATCGATGCGCCCGCCAATGCCACAATAGCACCGATGACTGCATAAACTCTTCTGCCGACTCCGGTCAGGTTATGTATCGCCGCAATCAAAAACACAACGCCGGTCGCCGCAATCGCGATGCGTTGAGAGATACACAACGGACAAGGCTCGAGGCCATCGACGAACTGAAAATACGCCCCCATCGCCAATAAAAACGCACAGCCGGCGGCGCCGAGAAAAAACCAAATGCGCGGCCGCGATGCGGCTTGCAAGAATAAGTCATGAATCATAGTCTTGATGCCTTGTTTATTGTTACTAAATTTTCGTGTGCTTCGTGGTCAAAATGCTTTTTATTTGAATAACGAATCATTCACGATTTTTTGAATTTAACCACTTTATTCAGCGGACTTAAGTTAATTTCATCGACGACGATGTTAGCATTCGAATGCAGAATATACAGCACCGCATCGGCAACATCTTCGGGCTCTATAGCTTGTCCGGCCTCCCCGCCGGGCTCGAAGGACAAGGCCTCGAAAAACGGCGTATTGACCATGCCCGGATTGATCAGCGCAATCCTAACACGGCTTTTCGAACATTCCTCGCGTAGCGCCTGAGTAAATCCGCGTACCGCGAATTTACTCGCGCAGTACACCGCACCTTTGCGACTCCCCTTGAGCGCAGCTTCCGAGCCGATAAAAATCAAATCGCCCCTCGCTTGTTTTTTCAACCCCGGCAATAGTGCGCGCGTCAAAAACGCCTGCCCGGTAAAATTGACCGTCATCAATGCTTCGATCGCGGCAAACGAAAATTCTTCCAACGAACCGAAGCGACCCGCACCGGCGCAAAAAACCGCGGCATCGATTTCAGGATAATCTTGGCTCAACTGGATCGCTTGCTCTGCCAAGCCCGACAAATGACTCAAATCCATTTGCACCGCCGTAAAATTCGGCATCGACGTTTGAAAACGATCGGCATCGCGCGATACGCCAAGCACATGATGACCTTCGCTCAATAATTTTCTAGCCACCGCTCGTCCGATTCCGGAACTGGCGCCGGTCACCAGAATCGTTCTTTTCACAAACGGCATGGAAAAAATTTATCCTCGGGTATGTAGGTCAATAACTGCTCGCTACAAAAATCCATCATCTCCTGTTCTAAATCCTGGCGATAAGACACCATGCCCTGCTGATTGATCAATGGCCCCGCGAAAAGTTTTTCTTCCGGATACAGTTTATGCATTTTTTTGTAATTGTTCTCCGGCAATCGAAAAACGCCCAAGCTAACCGAATGCAAGTTCTCCGGATCGATGCGCTTGAAAACTTGTTCGAACAATTGCCGGTAATGCCGCCGGAAATCGTCGGTATAGATCAAAGGATCGAAACGTAAGCCCAACGGCCAACCTTGTGCTTGTAGTTTGTCCATCGCATCGATACGTTTTGCCACGGAGGGAGCGCCTGCCTCAACCTTGGCCGCAATCGCTTCCGGCGATAAACTGAAGGCGACGATACAACGCGCTAAAGGTTCTCGGCCTAATAGACTCCTAACCTGTGTACTTTTTGTTCTCAACTCTAACCAGGCATTGTCCAGTCCTGCAAAGATCGGTAGAAACTCTTCGACAAAACCGGTAACCGGTTCCAACGCCAAGCTGTCGCAATCGTAACCCGAAAAAAAATAGAGCCGCTCACCCGGATTTTCCGCGCAAATTTGCTTGATATCACTCTGGAAATCCTCGTAATTGACAAACAAGACATAGTGAGCCGACTGGTACATGCCCTGTAAAAAACAATAGCGGCAATCATACAGGCAGTTGAGCATGTGCGAAAAATAATAATTCTTTCCGGCCCCTATGCCGTATACAGCCGGAGCTTCCAATACAAACCCCCGATACTTTTCAGCCAAAATCAGTGCCGGCTGCTGTTTTTGTAAGCGGAAGTTTTGCGCCTTCGGGTTAAATACTTCGCCGAATCGAGCGCAGCCGATTATTTGCGCTTTTGGAAACCGGGCGCATATTTGTTCGACTCGCGGGTGTTTACGAATCGCTTCTTCGATATAGAGGGTTTGTATCATTTTTAAAGTTTAACGCAAACCATAAAGTCATGTCAGCGCTTCGGTATACCCATCGTAGATGAAAATTCGGCCCCGGGGTGCCCGTCAAAGGACGCCGTAAACCCAGCACCCAAATTATCCAAGACAATTAACCATGACCAATGGGCTATGGAATTTAGGTGCTGGGTAAATACGTCCACGTAGGCTCTATGCCAGCACTCCGGGGCCTCCTCCGGCACTGCCGAAATTTGAAGTGCGAAAGGTATACATACCCTCCTTTTCTATGAAAATACCCAACTCCTTAAGATATGAACAAACTCTACCCAGGCCTTGCGATTTCTGACACAATCCCCATATCGGGTTAAAATATCGTAACCTTTTAAACCATATCTCAACATTATGAAAACGAAAAAAATCGGATTTATCGGAGGCGGCAATATGGCCTCCAGTCTTATCACGGGCTTGATTGCCAGCGGCCACTCGCCTTCTCAAATATGGGTCTCGGATGTCAATCAAGATGTCCTGAAAACGCTAGCAAACAATTTAAAAATTAATATTTCCGTTGCCAATGAAGTCGTCATCGAGGAAGTCGACGTCGTCGTACTGGCGGTCAAACCACAGGTATTGCGTGAAGTCGCGGAAAACTGCGCGGCCGTCATTCGAAAAAAGCGCCCGTTGGTCGTTTCGATCGCCGCCGGTATCGCTCAAGACAGTCTGAGCCTTTGGCTGGGCGCCGAAGTCGCCGTGGTGCGCTGTATGCCCAATACACCGGCCTTGGTCTTAACCGGGGCTACCGGTTTACATGCCAACACGAATGTCGACGACGAACAACGCGATTTGGCCGAAAACATTCTGCGTTCGGTCGGCGTTGCGTTATGGGTCGATAAAGAACCGGAACTCGATGCGGTTACTGCGGTATCCGGTAGCGGTCCAGCCTATTATTTTTTACTGATGGAAGCGATGGAACAAGCAGCATTGTCTTTGGGCATGCCGGAACACACGGCCCGTCTATTAATTCAACAAACCGCGCTCGGTGCCGCCAAAATCGCACTCGAATCGAACGAATCACCCGAACAATTGCGCAAACGCGTTACCTCACCGGGCGGCACCACCGAACAAGCAATCGAAGCTTTCGAACAAGGCGGCTTCCGAGAGTTGGTCGCCAAAGCCGTACACGCCGCGCATGACCGCTCGATCGAAATGTCCAAACAATTGGGAGAACAATGATGGATCCGAACTATATGTCCAATCCGGTCATTTTTTTGATCGATACAGCGTTTTCGTTATATATCCTCGCCGTCATACTGCGCTTCCTGCTGCAGTGGTGTGATGCCGAATACTATAATCCAATCTCGCAGTTTTTAATCAAAATCACGCATCCGCCGCTTCGACTCATGCGCCGCTTCATTCCGCCGGTAGGTCAAATCGATACTTCGTCGTTGGTTTTGGTCATGGCTTTGCAGATGCTGGCCGATTTTTCGATCTTGCTTTTGAAAGGCATCATGATCAGCGTTGGCGCATTGATTGTTTTATCGTTTACGCAACTGGTATCGTTGCTGTTCAACATCTTTATTTTTGCGATTTTTGCCAGGGCGATACTAAGTTGGATCAATCCCGGTGCTTTCGACGCAGCTTCATCAATATTACATAGCTTAACCGAGCCGCTGCTTGATACTTGCCGTAAATTCATCCCCGATATCGGCGGCGTCGATTTATCACCTCTGGCCGCACTGGTGTTATTGCAACTGGCTAAAATGGTCATTTTGCCCCCTTTGCATCAATTAGCCGGTCTGATTGGTTGAGCTGGTTTTGTTGGGAACTTGACGCGTGGATCCTAAGCTTGCATATTCAGCTTAACGCCAGCCGAGACGAATGGTCGGGATTGCATGGCGAGCGTCTAAAACTTAAGAATCAAGGTACCGCCGATTGACGGCAAAGCCAATGCCTACTTGATCGAGTTTCTCGCCAAAGAATTCGGAATTAATAAATCGTAATGCAAACTGTTTTCCGGCGAAACCGGGCGCGATAAGCGAATTTCAATAACCGCACCGAAAAAATTTCCGGTGCTGTCGGAAAGGTTACGCATCATCGGGAAGATTTCCGAAAGAGACTTCAAGAACCGTTAACGACGACTCATCGCTGCATCCAATTCGCTTACGTTATATACTTATTCGATTTCCGGCGAAAAATATACCGTATGTCTGATCTTTTTGCCTATCTACCGCGCTCAAAATGGTTACATAGCTTCGCTTACCGACCTTTTTTGTGCCTTGCATAGGGAAAAACCACGCCATCCTGTTATATTTTATAGAAATCGTCTTATTCTCTATATTTTGATCAGCTGTTGCTGTAGCCGCCTATGCCGATTGCCTTACCTCGAAAATATCTTAGCATTGCCGCACTCACACTGCTTCTATGTCATGCGCCCGCGATCCAGGCAAAAAAAATGTATCGTTGGGTTGATGACCAAGGCAATACCTATTTTTCCGACCAAGTCCCTCCGGAACATGCCAAGCACCGTCGCGAAGCTTTAAACCAACGAGGCCGGGTAATCGATGTCATTGAAAAAGCCAAAACTAAAGAAGAACTGGAACTAGAGCAAAGACTTAACGAACTTCGTGAGGCGCAGGAAAAAATCATTCAAAAGCAACAAAACTATGATAGGGTTTTACTAAGCACTTTCCGCAACATAGACGATTTATTGTTGTCGATCAAAAATAAGACTCGCACCATGGAAGCCCAAATCAGAGCTACGGAGGGTAACTTAAACCGGCTCAAGAGTCAGCTGTCCGGACAGCAAAGAAAAGCCGCCGCATTCGAAAGAAACGCTCAACGCGTCCCCGAGTCTTTATTGAAGGATATCCGGTCGACGCAAGAGCAAATTCAACAAACCGAAATAGCGATCAGTCGTCAAATGGAAACGCTGAACCAAGTAAAAAAAGAAGACGATGCCGACGTCGAGCGCTATTTATTTTTGACTCAATCAAGGACAGATACCCAACCGAAACAACATAAAATTCCAAGTATCAAGGAAGCCAACGAATTAGGTTTGTTTTATTGCGAGAACGACCACCAATGCAATCAGGCATGGGAAATTGCCCGAGCATTCGTTACTTTTCATTCAACGACTGGCCCGGATATCGACACCGACAAGTTGATCATGACCCGCACACCGTCTAAAGATTCCGATTTGAGCTTATCGTTATCGAAAATCGCGATTAGCGATGTCGACTATCAACTTTTTCTCGATATTCGTTGTCGTGACTCTTCATTAGGCCGCGAATTATGCGCGAGTCAGCGGGTCAGCGATATCCGGTCCGCGTTTAGGCCTTATATTAACGATGTCTTATCTCGGTCGGCTGAATAATAAGGTCCCTACGCCTTGGTCGGTAAACAGCTCCAACAATACTGCATGCTCGACGCGCCCGTCGATGATATGGACGCTCGATACCCCTCCTTTCAGCGCATCGGTTGCGCAGCGGGTTTTCGGTATCATACCGCCGGAAATCGTACCGTCCGCAATCAAGTTATCCACATCCTTTAACGAAAGGCCGGTTAGCAAATTTTGTTGCTTATCGAGAATGCCTGCCGTATTAGTCAACAAAATCAATTTTTCGGCTTTCAACACTTCTGCAACCTTGCCGGCTACCAGATCGGCATTGATATTATAGGAATGCCCATCATCGCCCACGCCGATCGGAGCAATCACTGGAATAAAATCACTGTGATTCAGCATCGACAGTACCGCCGGATCGATGCTACTTACCTCTCCGACATGACCTAAATCGATGATTTCAGGCTCTTGCACTTCGATCGCGTTTTTTTTCATTTTAATTTTGTTGGCGCGAATAAAGTCGCCGTCCTTACCGGTCAAGCCAACCGCTTTGCCGCCATGCCGGTTTATCAGATTAACAATCTCTTTGTTAACCAAACCGCCCAATACCATTTCAACGACATCCATCGTTTCGCTGTCGGTCACGCGCATGCCGTCAATAAACTCCGTGGTTTTTCCGAGTCGTTTCAGTAGGTCCCCTATTTGAGGCCCGCCGCCATGCACGACGATGGGATTTAAACCGACCAATTTCATCATGACAATATCTTGCGCAAAACTGTTTTTTAGCGATTCATCGATCATCGCATTGCCGCCGTATTTGACGACAACCGTTTTATCTTTAAAACGGCGAATATAGGGTAAGGCTTCGATCAGAACGTGCGCAATCTGATACGCGGCTTTGTTTTTCATGTATTCTTTATCCATTGATTAAAAAGGTAAAACTAGCTGTGGATCAATACTCGCGATCAATGCCCTGAACTCCTCTTGAATTCGGCGCATCGCCTGCTCGCTATCGGCTTCGAAACGGACCACTAATGACGGTGTCGTGTTCGATGCTCTAACTAGCCCCCAACCATCGGAAAAATCGACCCGTAATCCATCGATGTTGGTGATTTTCCCATCTTTGAAATCGGCCTTGGCAAACAACTTTTCAATAAAGTCAAAATTTTCGCCTTCTTTCATTGAGACGAGCAATTCCGGTGTATTGATACTTTCCGGAAACTCGGCAAAAATTTCGGCACTGGTTCTGGCATCCGATGACAAAATCTCAATTAGGCGTGCCGCTGAATACAACGCGTCATCAAACCCGTACCATCGGTCATTAAAAAAGATATGCCCGCTCATCTCTCCAGCTAATTTAGCCCCGGTTTCTTTAACTTTTGCCTTCATATAAGAGTGACCGGTTTTCCACATTAAGGCGCGGCCGCCGTATTTGGCGATCTGCTCGGCCAAATGCCTAGAGCATTTGACATCGTAAACAATCTGCGCACCGGGCTTTCTTGCCAAGACATCCTTGGCAAAGAGCATCATCAGCCGGTCCGGCCATATAATTTTGCCGTTTGAATCGACCACACCAAGACGGTCGCCATCACCGTCGAAAGCGATGCCGATGTCCGCCTCATAATGTTGTACCGCAGCAATTAAGTCTTCCAAATTTTCCGGGACGCTCGGGTCCGGATGGTGATTGGGAAAACTACCATCGACATCGCAAAACAATTCGACGACTTCGCAACCCAGCGTCTTAAAAAGTATCGGTGCAATATCGCCGGCTACACCGTTCCCACAATCCAGCACTATTTTCATCGGCCTGACCAAATGTACATCTTCGGCGACAATACCGATGTATTCATTTACAAACATGCTGTTCTGATCGACTGTCCCGCCCACCTCAACGGCATAGTCCTGTTTATCGATGATGTTTTTAAGCATCGCAACACGCTGTCCAGCCAAGGTTTCACCTTTAATCACCATTTTCATGCCGTTGTATTCCGCCGGGTTATGACTCCCGGTAATCATCAGCCCGGTCCGCCCTTCGGTATGTTGCGTAACGAAATACAGGATAGGTGTCGGCACCATGCCCAAATCGAGTATATCCCGCCCGGTCGACACAATGCCATTGATCACGGCATCCGCCAATTCAGGGCTGGAATGGCGCCCATCACGTCCGACCACGACTATCTTGCAATCCGCATTTCTCACTTCCGTACCAAATGCGCGGCCAATATCATAAGCCAGTTCGGTTGTCAGTGTTTTGCCGACCACGCCTCGTATATCATAGGCTCTAAATATTTCTCCGGTCCCACGACTTGACCGGACACTTTCGCTCCGCGCGGGTGACGGCTTTGATTGGGTCGAAACCGGAGGCGACGGCGCAGCTTCTTGTAACGGCATGTCCCAATCGACATCCGGCATTGAGACCGGACTGGTTTCGGCTGCGTCTGTTTTCGCGTTTTCAACAATTTCTTCAATCGCAAAATCGGATTCTTCAAAAAATCCGTCAAAATCGGCTTCGCTTTCATTATTAAGCGCGACGACATCGTCCCCTTGATGATCCAATACACGCTTGAATTGTACCAGCGTGGAGATAATGACACTCATCTCACTCAAATTGACCGGATAATTACCATACGCATTCCCGGTCATCAAATCCTTGACGGCTTTTAAAACAATACTTTGATCGTGGCTTAAAATATTGGCACTTTTTCGATAGCCTACAAAAAACGCAAGGCAAACCAACAGCATCGCAATTAACATAATTGCCGCAATCAACCCTATATCCGAAGAACTCCCCCCTATCTGATACCAAACCTGAACTTGCCATCCGGTGTGAGCAACGGGCATTTGCACGCTAGCAGCATCGCCGATAAGTGCTCGGTTTCCAACCGATGCCAACTCGAAGTCGCCCTGCCTGAGTTGAATCAATTGATTGCTGATAGAACTAGTCTTAATGCTGCTATTAATAAAGTCATAACTCAAACTAGCCAATATAACACCCGCCACGCGGCCGCCTTCTTCAATTCTGGCCGTTATCGCAAGATGTCGGTTAGCGCCCTCCCCTTGAATCAAGGGTTCAGGATTCCCTTTGAAGGTTTCCTTAACCATATCCAAATCGGCAAAGCCCATGTGCGGAACCTGCTCGGTATCCAAATCGTTTATGCCTGGCAGCAATAATCTAATTTTTAATGCACCCGGCAAATATTTTGCCAATTGAGCTTCTAGCGATCGAATCCGATCCCTGTCTCTGCTTTCCAACACCCCGATTACAGTCGGATCTCGAGCCATTTTGTCAATTGAGCTAGCCAATTGCTCGATTTGTTTTGAAATACCTAAAGCGGTGCCTGCTGCCAGGGCCGCCGCTGAATCATGCTTGGCTTCCTTGATGCTGGAGCCATTAGCCCAATAAATCCCCGCTCCAGTCAAAAGCACCAAAAATACCGCAATGATCGACAGCGGTAAGAATATACGCTCCATCAAACGTCCCCTATCAATTTAATGTCGCCCGGTATGTCCGAAGCCGCCTTCGCCTCGAGCGCTTTCATCAAACGCGTCGACCAACTCGAATTGCGCCTGTATGACAGGTACGAAAATCATTTGTGCGATTCTTTCGCCGACATTAACGGTAAATACGGTCTGCCCACGATTCCAACAAGACACGAAAATCTGTCCCTGATAATCCGAATCGATCAATCCCACGAGATTACCCAAAACGATTCCATGTTTATGTCCTAATCCCGAGCGAGGCAGGATGACTGCCGCCATAGTATTATCAGCAATATGAATCGCAATGCCGGTGGGGATCAAGATACTGTCGCCGGGCTTCAATTCTACCGATTCGCTCAAACAGGCCCTCAAATCCAAACCGGCCGAACCGGTAGTGGCGTATTCAGGCAGAGGAATATCCTTACCCAATCGTTCATCCAGAATTTTTAATTGTATTTTTTTCATTAATTTTCTCTGCGATTAAGCTCATTAACTGCCGTGCGAGTTGATTTTTATCAGTCATGGCCAAATCTACGCCACCACCGTGCCAGAAGACCGACAGGGCATTCAGGTCGCTTTCGAACCCGCCCTTATCTTTACCAACCCAATTAGCTGCAACCATATCCAAATTCTTTCGAACTAACTTGTCTTGAGCATATCGCTCCAAATCGTGCGTTTCGGCGGCAAAACCTACCGTATAAGGTCTGTTATGCGCCAACTTCGAAACATCGGCTAAAATATCACGGGTTTTACGTAATAAAATGACGACCTCGTCATTTTGTTTTTTTATTTTCTTATCATTAACACTAACCGGACTGTAATCGGCGACTGCCGCCGCCGCGATAAAAATGTCGGCTGATTGAACACTCGCCATGACCGCTTCATGCATTTGCGCGGCAGTTTCAACCCGTATCAGGCAAGCACCATCGGGTGCTGACAATGCGACTGGCCCACTAACCAAAGTAACTTCAGCTCCCATTGCCAAGGCCGCTTGAGCAATCGCATAAGCCATTTTTCCGGAACTGCGATTGGTAATATAGCGAACAGGGTCGAGAGGCTCCCGTGTAGGGCCTGCTGTAATCACTATCGTTTTGCCCTGTAAAACGGCTTGAGTAGCATTTGCCATTAAACACTGCATGATCGCTTCCGGTTCGGACATGCGCCCTAGCCCTGATTCACCGCAGGCTTGACTGCCTACTTCCGGCCCGATGATTTGCGCTCCCTGGCTAATTAAGCGCTCTATATTTTCCTGAGTAACGGCTTTATGCCACATGGCTCGATTCATTGCCGGCGCCAAATAAAGGGGGCATTCGGCGGCCAATACCAACGTAGAAACTAAATCGTCGGCCAAGCCATGACTCAATTTAGCCATCATATTCGCAGTCGCCGGGGCTACTACTATGCAATCGGCCCAACGCGCCAAGCTAATGTGGCCCATCGCATGTTCTTGATCACAGTCCAGCAAATCAATATGCACACGATTTCCGGATAAGGCTTGCAAAGTCAACGGCGTGATAAAAGCCATCGCCGAACGAGTCATCACCACTCGGACTTCACACCCGTGTTTTCTCAAGAGCCGGATGAGTTCTGCAGTCTTGTAGGCTGCGATTCCGCCGCAAACCGCCAGTAATATTCGCTTATTATTAATAGCTATACCGTTTGAAAATTAAATTGGATATACTTCTCGCGGTCATGTTTGCGGCTTATATGACAATACTATTTTGTTCGGTAGCAAGGCGCGAAAACAGGCGCATAGCAAGCTATGTAACTGTTTTCGCAAAGCTTCCGCTCTTGCTCACGCCCCTTACCTACATCCATGTAGGTAACGCAACTACCGGACAAAAGAGCGCGTCAAAAAAACGCAAATGTGACCGCGCGAAGTGTATATTATGGCAAGTATAGTGAATTTCTTCTATGCTTGATATCTTTGACCTAACTTGGGTAATCAATGGCAATCAAAGATTGGCCGGCGGATGAACGACCTCGAGAAAAATTATTACAAAAAGGCTCAAACGCACTTACCGATGCGGAACTGCTCGCAATATTTCTGCGCACCGGGACGCCTGGAAAATCGGCTGTCGATTTAGCCAGAGACTTACTGAACGACTTCGGTTCTTTAAAAGCGCTGCTCGATGCCGACCTGCAACGCTTTTGTCAAAGTGTCGGCTTGGGCCCCGCTAAATACGCGCAGATGCAAGCCGTTTTAGAAATGGCTAGAAGGCATTTTTGTGAAATTCTACAACGCGGCGATGCCTTGACCAGTCCCGACATTACCCGAGCTTATCTGAGCGCGCAATTAAGAGGATACAGTTATGAGGTATTCGCTTGCTTGTTTCTCGACAACCAACATCGCGTATTAAAGCTCGAAGAATTATTCCGAGGCACGATAGACAGTGCCTCGGTGTATCCGAGAGAAGTAGCCAAAGCCGCTTTACAGCACAACGCCGCTGCAGTCATTTTCGCACACAATCATCCCTCAGGTATCAACGAACCCAGTCAAGCCGACCGCCACATAACCGACAAACTCAAGCAAGCCTTAGCATTATTCGATATTCGGGTTCTCGATCATTTTATAATCGGCGACGGCTTACCCTACTCGTTTGCCGAGCATGGCTTGCTTTAGCAATCCTTTCCGAGTCGAGCGAAAATCGCGCATTAACTCTTTGAACCGATTAATTTAGCCTCCGCCTCCAGGTATTTTTCGGTCGTCTTACGAATCACTTCCTCGGGCAATGAGGGTGCTGGGGGCTTTTTGTTCCAGTCTAAAGTTTCTAAATAATCGCGTACATATTGTTTATCGAAACTGGGCGGGCTCATGCCGACTTGGTATTGATCGGCGGGCCAAAAGCGCGACGAGTCGGGCGTTAACGCTTCGTCGATCAAATATAGGACGCCGGCATCATCGGTACCGAATTCGAATTTGGTATCGGCAATGATAATGCCTCTTTCCTTGGCATAATTCGCCGCTTCTTGATAGAGAGCCAAACTGGCCTCTCGCACCTTTTCGGCGAGTTCCTGCCCCATCAATTCAACCGTTTTCGCAAACGTTATATTTTCATCATGATCGCCTACGGCCGCTTTACTGGACGGGGTATAGATCGGCTCGGGCAATTGCTGAGCCTGCTGTAAGCCTTCAGGTAAGCGAATACCGCAAATATGACCGGTTTGCTGATAATCTTTCCAACCTGAGCCAATGATATAACCGCGCACAATCGCTTCTACCGGGAGCGGTTTCAATTTTCTGACCACGACCACCCTTCCTTCTAGCTGCGCGAGCTCTTGCGGATCGGTAAGCACTTCGGGCAAAGAAACGCAGGCTAAATGATTAGGCAAAATGTGTTTCAATTTACTAAACCAAAAATTCGAAACAGATGTCAAAACACGCCCTTTTTCCGGAATCGGATCCGGTAATATCACATCGAAAGCCGATAAGCGATCGGTCGTGACGATCAACATATGTTTATCGTCTATGTCGTAAATATCACGGACTTTTCCGCGAGCTCGCAACGTCAATTGCGACAAAGATGATTCGTAAAGAACAGCCGGAGCGTTCATAATGCCTCGTTCTAAGAAGTTAGTATCAAATCGCATACAATAGCATTTATTTTTGAATAACGGGATGACTGGCAATGAGTTGGTTGGGAAAATTCTTGGGCGGCGCCTTCGGATTTCTTTTGGGCGGTCCGCTTGGGGCTATACTAGGGGCATCGGTCGGCCATCATTTCGATTCCGGCTTGGAGACATTCGATTTCGACGAGCGGTTGAGCCCAGGCGATAAGCACCGCATACAAACCGCTTTTTTTACCGCGACATTTTCGGTAATGGGTCACATCGCCAAAGCGGACGGGCGCGTTTCTCAAGCGGAAATCGATCAGGCTAAACGTGTAATGGATGAAATGGGTTTATCGGCCGACTTGCGCTCGACCGCCATCAAACTGTTTCAACAAGGCAAAAGCAAGGACTTTCCCCTTGACGATGCGCTTCGTCAATTTCGTCACGAGTGCCAGAGACGAACCGACTTGATCCGTATGTTTTTAGAGATTCAAATTCAATCCGCGATGGCCGACGGCCATTTAGACGAGGTCAAGGATAAACTGTTGATTAAGATCTGCGGAATACTCGGTCTTTCGCGGTTTGATTACGAGCGTATCAAATTACAAATTCTGGCGCAATACCGGCTCTATGGCGGTCAACATCGACAGCAATATCAAACGACTAAAAAAGAGGATAACTTAGCCACCGCCTATGCGGTCCTCGGCGTCCGCCCCAGTGCTAGCGATAGCGATATTAAAAAAGCTTATCGCCGCCTCATCAGCCGGCATCATCCGGATAAACTGGTTGCGAAAGGCCTGCCCGAAGAAATGATGACCTTGGCCAAGGAAAAAACGCAACAAATAACCAAGGCTTATGAAACGATTAGTGAAGCACGCAAAAGATGATTGAGTTAAAAACGAGAATGTTCGTCTTCGTCTTCTTTTAAATGCATATTTTCATTGACTAAAGTACCTAAATCTTCAGCACCCAGCTTAATCATCAAGCGAACCTCATTTCTTGAGTCAGCAGAGTTCAAGGCATCCTCATAACTAATTTTTCCGGCGGTATAGAGATCGTAAAGCGCTTGATCGAATGTCTGCATACCATGTTCCCGCGAGTTCTTCATTAATTCCTTAAGTTTGTGAACCTCGCCTTTACGAATCAAATCGGAAACCAGGGGCGTGTTCAACAAAATTTCAACCGCGGGGTAGCGCCCTTTACCATCGGCACGAGCAATCAACTGCTGCGCGACAATACCTCGCAAGTTCAACGACAAGTCCATAAATAATTGATTATGCATTTCGTCGGGAAAAAAATGCAAAATACGATCCAATGCCTGATTGGCATTGTTCGCATGCAAAGTCGTTATACACAAATGTCCGGTTTCGGCGAACGTAATCGCATTTTGCATCGTTTCACGGGTTCTAACCTCCCCGATCAGGATGACATCGGGCGCTTGGCGTAACGTATTTTTCAGAGCGACTTCATAGGACTCGGTATCCATACCGACTTCGCGCTGCGTAACGATGCAACCTAAATGCGGATGCAAAAACTCGAGCGGATCTTCAATGGTAATAATATGGCCGCTGCTATTTTGGTTTCGGTATTTGATCAACGACGCCAATGAAGTCGATTTACCGGTTCCCGTTCCACCGACGAACAGTACCAGTCCGCGCTTGTTCATGACCAAATCTTTTAAAATCGGCGGCAAATGCAGATCTTCGGCATCGGGAATATGGGTCTCGATGCGTCTCAATACCATTCCCGCCGCATCTCGCTGGGTAAATGCACTCACCCGGAATCGACCGAGCTTAGGAAAGGCAATCGCAAACTGGCATTCTTTGGTATTATCGAATTCGTCTTTTTGCCGTTGCGTCATCACACTCATGACAATAGCTCGAGATTGATCGTTACTTAGCATCGTTTTGGACACTTCGATCAACTTACCGTCGACTTTTATCGTGGGCGGGCGTCCCGCTGTGATGAATAAATCGGAGGCCTTTTGCTGGACCATCAACTCAAGTAGTCGCTTAAATTCATCCATATCGACCCCACTACCTGAACATGTCTTTGTTAACCGCTTTCAACATGGCGACTTTTGAAGCGACTAAGCCTTTTTCAACCAACTCTTTCAAATTCTGATCCAAGGTCTGCATGCCTTCCTTACGCCCGGTTTGTATCGCCGAATACATTTGTGCGACTTTCGCTTCGCGAATCAAATTTCTAATGGCCGCGGTCCCGACCATGATTTCATGCGCCGCGATACGTCCTCCACCGACTTTTTTTAGTAAGGTTTGCGAAATGACCGCTTGTAACGATTCCGACAACATCGAGCGGATCATGTCTTTTTCGGCCGCAGGAAACACGTCGATAATGCGGTCTATCGTTTTCGCGGCCGATGTGGTGTGCAACGTGCCGAAAACCAAGTGACCGGTTTCTGCCGCAGTCAGTGCCAATCGTATCGTTTCCAAATCGCGCATTTCACCCACTAGGATCACATCGGGGTCTTCCCGCAATGCGGAACGCAACGCTTCGTTGAAACCTAGAGTATCGCGATGGACTTCTCGTTGGTTGATCAAGCATTTTTGGCTTTCATGTACAAACTCGATAGGATCCTCAACGGTTAAAATATGCGCATAATCATTGGTGTTGATATGGTTAACCATCGCCGCAAGGGTCGTTGATTTTCCCGATCCGGTAGGTCCTGTTACCAGTATTAAACCTCTCGGTTTGCGCGTGACTTCTTCGAAAAACTTTGGCGCATTGAGATCCTCTAAACTCAATACTTTCGAAGGAATCGTTCTGAATACCGCACCGGCACCGCGATCTTGATTGAACGCATTGACGCGAAACCTTGCAATACCCGGCAATGCAAAAGAAAAATCGGTTTCAAGAAACTCTTCGTAATCGCGGCGCTGTTTGTCGTTCATGATGTCGTAAATCAAGGCATGAACTTCTTTATGTTCCAAGGCCGGAATATTGATACGCCGGATATCTCCGTCCACTCGAATCATCGGCGGCAAGCCGGCCGACAAGTGTAAATCCGATGCATTGTTTTTAACGGAAAAAGTCAATAATTCAGCAATATCCATACGATTCTCAAGCGGCTAATTAATATAGAAACAAGATTAACCTTAGCCTAAGTCTTTGCTTTTTGGAAGGGCTACTGTTTAATAGCGGTTTTTTATCATCTAAATTGTGCTTATGTTCGCAATTGCTCAACAAATCGCATCCGTTCGCACCCAAATCAGACAAGCCGAGATCGACTTCGAACGCTTACCGGGAAGCGTTCGCTTACTTGCCGTCAGTAAAACCAAGCCTTCTTCGGACATTATCTTCGCCTATCTTTCCGGTCAACGCCATTTCGCGGAAAGCTATGTTCAAGAAGCACGATCCAAGCAACAAGAACTCGGGGCTTACAACATCACCTGGCATTTTATCGGCCCTATTCAATCCAATAAGACCAAGCTCATTGCCCGCCATTTTGCTTGGGTTCATAGCGTCGACCGACTCAAAATTGCCCAGCGGCTCAGCGAACAACGCCCCGCCCATTTATCGGCTTTGAATATTTGTTTGCAAGTCAACATCAGTCATGAAAGTAGCAAATCAGGCATTGCTCTTGACGAGCTTCCGGAATTAGTCGAAGCGGTAAAGACTCTTCCGAATCTCCGACTAAGAGGCGTTATGGCGGTACCTGCACCGCAAAGTGACTTTACTTTGCAACGACAGCCCTACCGACTGCTTTATCAAGCGATTTCCGAACTCAAACATCCCGAAATCGACACGTTTTCATTCGGAATGAGTGACGACTTAAACGCGGCGATTGCCGAAGGATCGACAATGGTCAGAATCGGCACATCCTTGTTCGGAACCCGGCAATATGCCTAATTCACCCCCTTGTAAGGCATCAGTCTTTTTTTTTAACAATAGCCAAGCCCTGGTCTTTTAACTGTTGCGCGGCTTCGATAATATCCTTGCGATGTTTGTTGATGTATAACCCGCTACCGATACCCATCGCCATCAAAAGCACAGGGTGCTTCGCGAGCTTGAGAATGATTTCCGCACCAATCTTAGAGCCGACCGAAAGTATGCCCAACTTGATCAACGGGTGCATACTCTTGCCCTCCTGCTCTAGGTTGTCAGGCTCACTGTTTGACTCCTGTTCGCTCATTTAGAATTTTCCTATTATTTTGAATTGAGATATTCATTACGAAGCATACCTTTCGCACTTCAAACTTCGGCATCATGTTCTCTCCCATCATCGAAAAGGGTTTTAAAAACCACATTTTGGAATGTGCGGAAGATCTATACTTCGCCTGTATACGGCAGAATATTAGCAAGTCCACCCCAAAAATCCCAAATTAAAAGTTGATTTTATTATTGACTATTGAGACAACCGGTCGTATCATCTCTCACATGATTGAAATATCGCAAAAAAAAATCAACCGAGACAACTTACTCACACAAGGCGTCAAGCTATTGATGGAGCAGGGTTATCATGGTACCGGACTTAAAGAAATTTTGGATGCCGTCAAAATACCGAAAGGTTCGTTTTATAACTATTTCGGCAGTAAAGAAAATTTCGGCGCGGAAGTCATCCAACACTATATCGAACCCTTCATTAAACAACTTGATACTTATTTGGAACATTCGAACGGCGATGCCCTATCTGCGTTAACGCGCTATTACCGCGATTTGATTGCCGAAACTGAAAAACAAAACTTCAAAGGCGGCTGCCTGCTCGGCAATCTGATGGGCGAAATCGGCGATACTAGCGAAATCTGCCAAAAGGCATTGCAATCCGCGGTGACTCGTTATCGCAACATCATGCGTTCGGCACTTGCCCAAGCGCAGCACCAAGGAACCGTTCGATCCGATTTAACGGCCGAGGAAATGGCCGACTTATTACTAAACACCTGGCAAGGCGCGCTACTTCGAATGAAAATCGAGCAGTCCTCGGAACCCTTAAAGCAATGCTGCCGGAATTTACTGGAGGGCTATTTCAAAGCCTGATTTTTTTCAACCTCTACAGAGACGACCAGTCATTTTTTTAATTGGAGAAAAAACATGCCTAAATTCATTATCGAACGAGAAATCCCCAACGCCGGATCGTTGACAAGCGAAGACCTTCAAGGTATTGCTCAAAAGTCATGTTCCATCCTTCAGGATATGGGGCCGAAAATTCAATGGCTTGAGAGCTATGTAACCGATAATAAAGTCTATTGTGTTTATATCGCACCGGACGAAACGGCTATTCGGGAACACGCCCAACAAGGATCATTTCCTGCCAATCGTATCAGCCGAATCAAGACGATTATCGATCCGACCACTGCCGAAACATAAGTGTATTACCGATCTCAAAAAACCCATCGACCAAAGGAGGTAATCAGTCCATCTCACGACAACTCATTATTACTCAGATAATTACAAGAGAGTGCATACTATGAAATCACAAAGCAAGAACCGAAACCTTCTTGGCAAACTAACTCAATCCGCCCTGTTTGCCGCTTCAACAATCATGATCAGCAGCCTTAGCATACACTCTGTTCAAGCTGATGAAACCTGCATGTCCCCGTATATGGCCAAGATCGTCGGACAGGAGGACTTCGTTTATGTCTGGACGCTCGGCATGGAAGGTGTCGGTGATGAGCAAGATAAACTCGTCACCGTCGATGTAAATCCTAAATCCAAGAACTACGGCAAAGTCGTCAACTCACTGTCGGTCGGCGGCCGGAATGAAGCGCATCATTCCGGCTTTACCGATGATCGGCAGTACTTGTGGGCTGGCGGCCTCGACACCAATAAGGTTTTTATTTTCGACGTTCACAGCGACCCGGCTAAACCCAAATTAACGAAGATCATCAGCGATTTTGTCGCGAAAAGCGGTGGTGTGGTCGGCCCGCATACGACCTACGCCCTCCCCGGCAGAATGATCATCACCGGCCTCTCTAATAATAAAGACCATGGCGGCAGAACGGCATTGGTCGAATACACGAATGAAGGCGATTATATCGCCACTCATTGGCATCCAACCGACAGCGACTTACGCGGCGCAATCAAAACCGGAAACTACGCCGATGGTTACGGTTACGATGTTCGAGTACTGCCAAGGCGCAATTTAATGCTAACATCGTCTTTCACCGGTTGGTCCAATTACATGATGGATTTCGGCAAAATGCTGAATGACCCTGAGGCGATGAAACGCTTCGGCAATACCGTTGTGCAATGGGACCTGCATGCGCGCAAACCGAAAAAAGTCTTCGACGTTCCCGGTGCGCCGTTGGAACTTCGCTGCGCATGGGGCGCCAATAATAACTACTGCTTTACCAGCACGGCACTAACATCGAAAATCTGGTTGATTTACGAAGACCAAGCAGGCGAATGGCAAGCGAAAGCGGTAGCCGATATCGGTGATCCTTCAAAAATCCCGCTGCCGGTCGACATTTCTATTTCGAGCGACGACCGAATGTTGTGGGTCAATACCTTCATGGACGGCAAGACGCGCGGCTTCGATATCAGCGATCCGTTCAATCCGAAACAAGTCTACGAACAAAAAATCGGCGCCCAAGTCAACATGGTGTCATCAAGTTGGGATGGTAAACGACTCTACTACACGACTTCTCTGTTGGCCAACTGGGATAAAAAGGGTGACGATAACGAGCAGTTCTTCAAGCTTTATCATTGGGATGGAAAACAACTTAAAGAACAGTTCTCGATCGATTTCATCAAAGAAAAGTTAGGCCGCGCGCATCAAATGCGGTTCGGTGCATATTCTCTTTATAGCAGCAACAGCCAGCAGCCCGACCTGCTCACAAAATATCAATAGCCCCAATGAGCGGCTTCGGCCGCTCTCTGTTCCCATCGATTCGCCGGAGCGACGTCATGAAACATTTGTTTACCATCGTCATTTTGCTGTCGAGCGTAGCGGTCTTTTCGGTCAAGGCCGACAACGAAACGCTTGCGCCAGGTTACGGCGCGCTGCAATACGAACTCCCGGCCGTCGGCAGCTATCTGTTACCGGCGCTCGGAAAGGCCGCAGACGGTAAAATTCTCGACGAACAAGGCCAAACTATTAACTTGCATCAACTGATGGGCGATAAGATCGTGCTACTCAGTTTTATTTATTCGACGTGCAGCGACGTCAACGGCTGTCCTTTAGCAACCGGTGTATTTCATAAAATCAAAAACCGCCTAAAAAAAGAACCCGAACTAGCCAAGCAACTGCGTTTATTGACGTTAAGCTTCAACCCGGAACAAGACACGCCAGACAAAATGAAACAGTATGGCGAGCACCTGCAGGATGAAAATATCGAGTGGCGCTTTCTAACGACGGCTTCGGAAACCGAGCTGCGGCCGATTCTCGATAATTATCGGCAAAGCATCCAGAAAGTCTACGACGAAAACGGACGTTTCACGGGCACTTTTTCGCATATTTTGCGCGTCTATTTGATCGACCGAAACAAAAAAATCCGCAATATCTATAGTGTTTCGTTCTTGCATACCGACACTTTGATCAACGATGTGAAGACCTTACTGCAACCGGTAGTCGTCGCCACTGGCAAAAAGTCGAAACAAGTCGCCAAACGCTTTCGACCCGGCGACGATAAATCGAATTACGAAAGCGACGATTATAGGACGAATAGCATCGCACTGGCCGACCGAACCGGCCAAGCTGCCGATTTGATGAAAACGGTCTACCACCCTCCGAAAGGCCTGCCGCCGGTGCCCGTTCCTGCTAACAACCCGGTCACGCCGGAAAAAGTAGAGCTAGGAAGAAAGCTGTTCTACGACCGCAGGCTGTCACTCAACAATACCTTTTCATGTGCGATGTGCCATATTCCCGAACAAGGCTTTACCAGCAACGAGATGAAAACCGCGGTCGGCATCGAGGGCCGAACCGTCAAACGCAACAGCCCTACGCTATACAATGTCGCTTATTACATGAGCCTGTTTCACGACGGCCGCGAAAACAGCCTCGAACATCAAGTTTGGGGGCCATTATTGGCGCACAACGAAATGGCCAATCCTTCGATCGGCAATGTGCTCGAAAAATTAAAGAATGAGGCCGAATACATCGCTCTTTTCAAGAAGGCATTCGACAACGAACCAACAATGGAAACCGTCGGTATGGCGATAGCGAGTTACGAACGCACGCTAAACTCCGGGAACTCAGCATTCGACCGATGGTATTACGGAAATGAAAAACAAGCATTGAACGCATCCGCTCAACGCGGGTTCAAACTTTTCACCGGCAAAGCTCAATGTTCGGCTTGCCACACTGTCGACAAGGAAACTGCGCTCTTTACCGACAATGCGTTTCATAACACCGGCATCGGCTACCATGAAGCGATGAGCGGCGATGCCAAAACTCAGCGCGTACAAGTCGCCCCCGGCGTCTTTGTTGATATCGATTCGCAATTAATCGATTCGGTCTCGGAAACCAAAAGCAACGATCTCGGTCGTTATGAAGTCACGCAAAACCCAAACGACCGATGGCGTTATAAAACCACATCATTGCGTAATGTCGCGCTGACCGCGCCATACATGCACAATGGCTCGATTTCGACACTAAAGAAAGTCGTCGAATCCTATAACCAAGGCGGCATTACCAATGAAAACTTAGACCCGTTGATCAAGCCTTTGAATTTAAATAAGGCTGAAATAGACGATTTGACTGCTTTTTTGGAGTCTTTGACCGGTGACAATATCAACGACTTGGTTGCCGATGCATTTGCGGCGCCGGTGGGCGATCATCAAGAAAACTGATTACAAATGCGATCCTTTACAGCATCGCCATCAATGATGAGATCATTTGAAAATAAACGTCCAATAATCCGGCTAGCGCATTTTGATAAACGGCTTCCAGGGTTTCAGTCGGTTGTTCAAGCATTAAATCGAGCAACTCCAGAATCGCCGAATAAACGCTCGCAAAATAGACGTCCGCAACATCAAGCGCTTGATTCGTATAATTCGTTACCGGTTCGAGCAATGCCGCGACCGTTGCTTGAGGATGATTGTAAAATGCTTGCCAAAATTCGCCGGCTTGCCGACCTAATTGCGTCGTTTCGACTATTGTCTGTTCATACATAGACTCGACTTTCGGAAAATAAACCTCGTTAACCTGAGCATAAATCTGCGCACCGTAATCAATAGCTTGAGCATACCATTGCGAGCCTGTCTCGACCGGATGCGCATAAAATTGCTTCGCGGCAAAAGCCACATCAGCGTGCCAATCGAGCAAAACCGTTTTAATTTGTCGATACAGCTCGTTTACTTGCAGGCTCAGACTACTGTAAAGCTCCCGCGTCGGCAAAAACACTTTGTGTTCGAGGTCTAGCGGCTTGAGATCGAAAAAATCTGGATCTTTGAAAATTGACATAACTTACCTTTTTTAAAACCGGGATGTCGAAAAAAAGATGCGGCCGGGAGGCCGCATTAAAGAGGAAGGATTCAACTCTAGTCTCGTGAAGAGTGCATACAAGAGTCGGAGTAAAGTGTATCCACTAAAGGCGACCAGGAAAATGTGGCATTTTGCCGCGCGACAATTGGCCGCTAACCTTGGCCTCTATTTTGCACCGTACAATTAGTTTGGGTTTCAGACAAGTCCTCTGAACATAAATGAAATCGCATGATCAGCCGCGTTCAGCAACTAATTGACACTCATTCATGTATTAAATAACTGTGTTATTTGACTAAGATTAGGTGAAATGGCTGATTATCCACAAAGAAAAGAAATTCTTCGATATCAACTTACGCACTTCCAATTTCGACTTTACTTGTCCGTTAAGGTGCAGGAAGGTTGGTTACCCAGGATGGATTAACGCAATGAATTAAGCCAAGTAGTCATTTCAATAACAGCTTTCCCAGTCACGTCGGCAAAACTATTGACCGCACCCAATGCATTTGCCGATATATTGACCTGTTCAAATTGAAACGCTTTTCGAGCTATTGGCGCATTTTCGTTCGCCTTATACACTTCAACTTCAAATGCCACGACTGAACGCGCTTGCTGTGGAGTGTCGAAACGTTGTTCAAAATCCAATAAACGCACTTTTACAGTTAATGGCTCGCTGACTGGAATTGCTGCGAAGTGCTTGGCCAATAAAGCGGCCGGTTGCGCGATCCATCGGTCTAGGTTATAAAATCTTACAATGGTGGGGGTTAAATAAAGCTGCCTATAGTGAATTCTCGTATCCCTTAACCACTCCGGAGCTGTTACTTCGACATGTAATGGGGCCTGCTTACCATTACGCTGAACAATAAGCCCAAGGTCATGCAAAGCCGCTCCATCGGGCCTAGTCTTATATCCGCAGCCACTTATCAGCATCAGCATGATTAAACACAAACTAATCAGTGATACGTTCACTACGGCTCCTCATATCCCGGTTCGCCCGGAGCAGGCTCTGTTTTAACCGGGCCTAATATTAATGCTTGAGGATTGGCTTCGAGCATATTGGCAACTCGTTTTAGTTGATCCATTGTGGACTGTAATTCGTTCATTGTTTGATGCACTTTTGGTAATGTTTTCCCTGTCAGCACATCGCCAACATTCGCTCCCGATGCAATCAATGCATCCCCTCGGTCACCAAGCACTTTTACACTATTCGCCGCCGCTTTTAAATCAATTGTCAAATCACCGACCTGACCGAGCGTAGTCTCCATACTATTTATTAAATTCGGAATTCTATCCAATACCTTACCCAGCTGATCCTCAAGTTTTGGCATTTTCGCGGTAACGACATTTAGATTACGCAAAATTGCACGTCCATGCTCTTCATTTTCATCGCTCAACACACGGTCTAAACGTATCATCAATTGTTCGGCTTTCATTAATATTTCTTCGCCTGAACTCAATAAACGATCCGTCAACGATGGCAGTAACGGTATTCTTTGCTCCGGCCTATCACCAGGTAACAACCATTCATCGCTGTCTCCCGTATCTTGTAAATCAACTTGCGTTAGCCCTGTCACCCCTTTTAAACGTAATGTCGCAAAAATCCCCCGAGTAAATCGTATATTGCTATCCACCTCGATTTCGACCAAGATCGTCAGTGGATCACTCGGATCGAAATTCACCGTCAAAACCTTACCGACCGCAATGCCTCGATAATACACGGTGGACTCGGGATTTAAGCCGGTTACCGAATCTCTAGTCGAGATAATATAAAGGTCACGTGCCTTTTCAAAGCTACCGATCCAATACACTATGCCGACAAGCCCTATTATCAATGTTAGTAAAAAAAGACCGGTAGCTAAAGCGTGCGTATCTCTACCCAAAACGATGCTCTCGATTCATAAAAACTTTCTCGGCGTGCTTATTATGAAAAAATTGTCTCGCAAAAGTATGGCTACACTTTAGCGCGACTTCCAACGGACCGTATGCAATTAATTTTTTTTCCGCCAGCACAGCCACTTTTGTACACAAATCATTCAAAACATTTAGATCATGGGTGACCATAACAACCGTAAAGCCCAAGTCATGATGAAGCTCGCACAATAGATCCACAAATCCTTGACTGGCAATGGGATCAAGACCGGATGTCGGCTCATCAAGAAATAATAACGTCGGCTCTAAAATCAAGGCCCGAGCAAGAGCCACTCTTTTTATCATACCTCCGGATAATTCAGCCGGCATGAGTAATTCGTCTTTTGCAGATAAGCCAACCATTGTCAATTTTAATGCAACCAAATGAGTTATCCATTCGAAATCCTTGACACCAATTTCCCGCAACGGAAACGCAATATTATCGAAAACATTTAACGAACTAAATAACGCACCTTTTTGAAACAGTACACCACACTGACTTAACATCTGCCCTGAAATATGCCCGGACTCATAATCTAAGGTCTTACCCATTACCATAACACGTCCTTTGGTCGGAGCCTGAAGTCCGATCATTTCACGCATCAATGTGGTTTTTCCACTTCCAGATGCCCCGACCAAGCCCAGGATTTCCGCTTTTGGTAAATTGAAACTGATATTCTCGTGAATTACGTTGTCACCAAATTGGGTCCAAATGTTTTCCATGTGGATTGCATTGACATCATTCATGGCATTCCTGTCCCCATAAATAAAATAGCAAATATCGCATCCACCATGATCACCACTGTAATTGAAGCGACAACGGAATTTGTTGTTTCATTTCCTAAACTTTCCGAGTTTGGTTTAATATGAAATCCATAGTGGCAGGCTATCATTCCTATTAACATGCCGAAAACCGCAGCCTTACCCACGCCAATAAATACATTAACCAAAGGTACTGAATCAGGCAGTCTCTGCACAAACTGTTGCATACTTATATCGAGAGTATGCCAAGCCGACACAACACCACCTAAAAGGGCGGCGACATTAGTCCATACTGTCAATAACGGTAATGTTACTGTTAACGCCACTACTATGGGAAATATGATACGTAGTGAATGCGAAATCCCCATCGAGGATAATGCATCCAGCTCTTCTGCAACACGCATGATTCCAATTTGGGCGGTTAACGCAGACCCTGATCGGCCTGCCACTAAAATAGCCGCTAACAAAGGCCCCAGCTCTCGAATAATACTCATACCCAAAATATTAATAATGTAGATCTCCGCACCGAAGGCTTGCAGCTGTAGTGCAGACAGATAACTGAGAACAATACCGATCAAAAAGCCAACTAACGCGGTGATCCCTAAGGCCTTTACACCGGAACTATATATTGTCATTGATATTTCCGGCCAAGGTATTTTGTTTGGTGATCTTAATAGATATAATGTGTCGAGCAATAATTGCCCAAGCAAAATAATGCCATTAAAAACATGCCTATAAAAAGCCAAAATGACTTTATTTTCGTCCTTGAAAATTTGTGCCCAACTTTTCTGTGCTTCCTCCGGCCGCGCATAGCTAAAGGTTTTCCAGCGATCGAATAAACGCTTATGTTCCGGCCTAATTCGCACTTGAATTGGAAACTCCTCCCCCCAAACTTGCCATATCAGCCAAGCCCCCGCACTATCGAGCGCTTCAACCTCATCAAGACACCATATATAATCCGAATTAATTTGCAACCCTTTAAGCTCATGAATAATATCGGGACTTTCGTTGATTGCTAATAAGTTCCATGAACCTTTAAGATTAATAGAGGATAAATTATTTTCTTGCCCAATTTGCAACACCGGTTTGGAAATAAGCTTATTTTTTGATGAGGCCATCACCGTTTTTTCCATGGTTACACGAAAATATTAGAGTTCAGCCATTCATTCTATAGCAATTTGATTTTGACCTTTACTTGAATTACTCCCTTTCTATTCAAAAATTGACTAAATTTATGAAGTTGCGGTTAGTGTCTATCGTTGATTTCGGCGACAGGGAGGAGGCGTCAAGCCTTTAGCTATTGAACGTTATTTTATCAACATTCAGAACATTAAACTGCGACAACGATCATCAACGCTGAAACTCCTGTCATGTCTATGATATCTACCGGTATACAATCATCCACTGAGGTATACAATCATCCACTGAGGTATACAATTTGGCTTCTATGGTCGACTCACCTCTCGACCTCAAAGAAGGGAGTCGCTATTTTTGCGAAAGATTTTTCCGGGCATCCTGCTTGAAAAATCAGCAAAAATTACGCGACTGCTATTGCCTTCGGCGGCCCCGATTCGCCCTGCGTCCGTGCCACTACGCCACATCCTCGTAAACTCGATGCGGCTCCGTAGCACTACCGCAAATGGCTTGACGCCGTGTCGCGATGCCTTGTATTTTGCCTCCGCCTGCGCTATTCGCACAGACTCCGGCAAAACACCCGGCGCTACGGCTATCGGGGACTAAAAATCTTCACTTCGCTAGCGCTCCGTTTCCAAGATTTTCAGCGATCGAGTGGCGTCAAGAGAGAACCTGATTAGCAAGTTTCTTCAGCTAAAGCGCAAAAAGCCAGAGTATCCTTCTGCAGGACGGGGTTTGCAACCCCGTCCTGCAGAAGGGAATTTTTATCCTGTGGGAGCGATCCCCAGATCGCGATCGTCGAAGCCGAAAGCGCCAAGGCCTCGATGAAAGTCATTAGCTGCCTAGCCGCAAAGGCTCCGAAATCGCGACGAAGGCGTCGCTCCCACAGAGGACCCGTCCCGCAGAAGTGGCTGCGGCTGGGAATGGCCCCCGCTCGGACACTTGGCTTCGGCAAGCTGAAGCATCTTGCTAATCAGGAGAGAGAATGATTAGGCTTTATTGGCAAACCAACCATTTTATAAAACCGCAGGCCAAAAAAAAGCCCGTGTTGAGTGATCAACACGGGCTTTTGGGATAAGCGCCTGGCAATTCCCTACTTTCACATGGCAAACTGCCACACTATCATCGGCGCTAAGCGGTTTCACTGCCGAGTTCGGGATGGGATCGGGTGGGACACGCTCGCTATGGTCACCAGGCAAACCGGTTACAGCAGGTTCAAGGGTTAAGCGGCCAGGTTAGAGGATTTTTTCTTTAACTCTAATTCGGCTTTGCTCTTGAGCCTACTCAAAACTCTTTACTTCAGGTGTTTTCAGTTTTATCGGGTTGTTGGTTTCTGTCGCTTAGCCTTTGGCCTTGCGCCTTTAACCTTGAACCTTTCTTTTTACCTGTTTTTTTGGAAATCTGTACACGTTTTTCGTTCTCTCGCTTTAGCGATTATCGGCCTTAACACCGTCGGTACAAACCGATTGGGTGTTATATGGTCAAGCCTCACGGGCAATTAGTATCAGTTAGCTTCATACATTACTGCACTTCCACACCTGACCTATCAACCTGATCGTCTCTCAGGGCCCTTCAGGGGACTCACGGTCCCAGTGAGATCTCATCTTGGGAGAGGCTTCCCGCTTAGATGCTTTCAGCGGTTATCCCGTCCGAACATAGCTACCCGGCAATGCCATTGGCATGACAACCGGAACACCAGAGGTTCGTCCACTCCGGTCCTCTCGTACTAGGAGCAGCTTCCCTCAAATCTCAAACGCCCACGGCAGATAGGGACCGAACTGTCTCACGACGTTCTGAACCCAGCTCGCGTACCACTTTAAATGGCGAACAGCCATACCCTTAGGACCTGCTTCAGCCCTAGGATGTGATGAGCCGACATCGAGGTGCCAAACACCGCCGTCGATATGAACTCTTGGGCGGTATCAGCCTGTTATCCCCGGAGTACCTTTTATCCGTTGAGCGATGGCCCTTCCATTCAGAACCACCGGATCACTAAGACCTACTTTCGTACCTGCTCGACTTGTCCGTCTCGCAGTCAAGCGTGCTTTTGCCTTTACACTCAGCGCATGATTTCCGACCATGCTGAGCACACCTTCGTGCTCCTCCGTTACTCTTTGGGAGGAGACCGCCCCAGTCAAACTACCCACCAGACACTGTCCCCAATCCCGATAAGGGACCTAGGTTAGAACTTCAAACATACCAGGGTGGTATTTCAAGGTCGGCTCCACACCAACTGGCGTTGGTGCTTCACAGCCTCCCACCTATCCTACACAAATAGGTTCAAAGTCCAGTGTCAAGCTATAGTAAAGGTTCACGGGGTCTTTCCGTCTAGCCGCGGGTACACTGCATCTTCACAGCGATTTCAATTTCACTGAGTCTCGGGTGGAGACAGTGTGGCCATCGTTACGCCATTCGTGCAGGTCGGAACTTACCCGACAAGGAATTTCGCTACCTTAGGACCGTTATAGTTACGGCCGCCGTTTACCGGGGCTTCGATCAAGAGCTTCCCCCTCACCTAGATTATCTATGCTGTCTCGTATCCGCTCTTTTAAGCTATGATACGCTTTCCCACTTCGTTTTAATCGACTTTCCCGTTTCTTTGCCGCCTGCTCTGTCAAGTAGGCTTCATAATAAGAAACAATCCAGTCTTGTGCTTTTTTCGTCGATTGGTTTTCGCCTTGCTGATGTTGCCGCAGACGCTTTTTTAAATCTTCTGTCGAACCCAGATAAAATTCATCTTCCGTCCGACTATACAGCACATAAACGTAATACATGGTCTAAATAATCTAGGTGAGGGGTAACCCCATCAATTAACCTTCCGGCACCGGGCAGGCGTCACACCCTATACGTCCTCTTTCGAGTTTGCAGAGTGCTATGTTTTTGCTAAACAGTCGCAGCCACCAGTTTAATGCTACCCTCTTGGGCTCCATCCGCAAGGGACTTCACCTACCAAGGGCGTACCTTCTCCCGAAGTTACGGTACCATTTTGCCTAGTTCCTTCACCCGAGTTCTCTCAAGCGCCTTAGAATTCTCATCCCACCCACCTGTGTCGGTTTAGGGTACGGCCGCAGATAACCTGATGCTTAGAGGTTTTTCTTGGAAGCAGGGCATCAATCACTTCGTCTCCCCAAGGGGAGACTCGTCGTCACGTCTCAGAATTATGGAACCGGATTTGCCTAATTCCACTCCCTACTCGCTTAAACTGCCACTTCCAACCGACAGCTGACCTAGCCTTCTCCGTCACCCCATCGCAGTTACCTCCGGTACAGGAATATTAACCTGTTTTCCATCGACTACGCCTTTCGGCCTCGCCTTAGGTGCCGACTAACCCTGCGTCGATTAGCGTTGCGCAGGAAACCTTGGGTTTTCGGCGTGGGGGTTTTTCACCCCCATTATCGTTACTCATGTCAGCATTCGCACTTCTGATACCTCCAGCCGACTTCTCAATCGACCTTCGCAGGCGTACAGAACGCTCCTCTACCACCCTACTCTAAAGTAGGATCCGTAGCTTCGGTACTATGCTTAGCCCCGGTGAATCTTCCGCGCAAGCCGACTCGACCAGTGAGCTATTACGCTTTCTTTAAAGGATGGCTGCTTCTAAGCCAACCTCCTGGCTGTCTGGGCCTTCTCACATCGTTTCCCACTGAGCATAGATTTGGGGACCTTAGCTGACGGTCTGGGCTGTTTCCCTTTTCACGACGGACCTTATCACCCGCCGTGTGTCTCCCGTGCTCGCACTTGCTGGTATTCGGAGTTTGCATCGGGTTGGTAAGTCGAGATGACCCCCTAGCCGAAACAGTGCTCTACCCCCAACAGTGATACACGAGGCGCTACCTAAATAGCTTTCGAGGAGAACCAGCTATCTCCGGGCTTGATTAGCCTTTCACTCCGATCCACAACTCATCCGAATCCTTTTCAACGGATCCCGGTTCGGCCCTCCAGTAAGTATTACCTCACCTTCAGCCTGGTCATGGATAGATCGCCCGGTTTCGGGTCTAATCCCAGCGACTATGACGCCCTATTCAGACTCGCTTTCGCTACGCCTCCCCTAATCGGTTAAGCTTGCCACTGAGATTAAGTCGCTGACCCATTATACAAAAGGTACGCAGTCATCCCGCCCCTAAATTACTCTAAGGTGGGTTTGATTCGGTCCATTAATTTACGCTTTGCACTGCCGTGATGCTTGATACGATATTCTCGCTGTCTCGCTCCACTTAATGTTATAAACGCTTCGTAATAAACCACTCGCCACTGATTGCTTTTAGTTGCTATATTTTTACCTGCATTATGCGAGTTGATTCGCTCTTTCAGGTTACTCGTACAGCCAAAGTAAAACTTTTCTTTATCTTCAATTGCTTGTAAGACATAAAAGTAATGCATTTGTTTTTCCTAAAGTAATTTAGGGGCGGGACTCCTACTGCTTGTACGCATACGGTTTCAGGTTCTATTTCACTCCGATCTCCTCGGTTCTTTTCGCCTTTCCCTCACGGTACTGGTTCACTATCGGTCGATAAGGAGTATTTAGCCTTGGAGGATGGTCCCCCCATGTTCAGACAAGGTTTCACGTGCCCCGTCCTACTCGTTTTCATCCAGCTCCAGTTTTCATGTACTGGGCTATCACCATCTATGGCTGCTCTTTCCAGGGCATTCCACTAACTGGGGCTGGACTTAAGGGCTGGTCCCCGTTCGCTCGCCGCTACTAAGGGAATCTCGGTTGATTTCTTTTCCTCCGGGTACTTAGATGTTTCAGTTCCCCGGGTTCGCCTCCTTAAGCTATGTATTCACTTAAGGATAATCAGGTTGTCCTGATTGGGTTGCCCCATTCGGAAATCCGCGGATCAAAGTTAGTTTGCAAACTCCCCGCGGCTTATCGCATGCTACTACGTCCTTCATCGCCTCTTATCGCCTAGGCATCCACCGTATGCGCTTATTCACTTGACCATATAACCCCAATCAGTCTGACCCTTGTCAGTCTCCCTTTCGGCAGGCTGCATTCGGTTCAGGACTGTGGCGTTATCTGTCAGCTGACATTTTCGCTTTCTGCTTGAGAACTCATTCACTTCACGTCCGGTTCGTCTGGGCTTGCCTTGCGTCTTCGCCTTGCGGCGCGAACGTTGTTAAGCTTTGCTTCCCCATCTGTTTCGGTGAACTTGTTTTGTGTATCTTCTTTGGTTTAAATTGCTTTAAACGCTGAAGTTACAGTGTACAGATTTCCAAATTGTTAAAGAGCTATTCGTGACGTTGTTTCCGTCACCAATGCTATACAGTCTTGCCCGGCCTTCGCCGTTAAAACTGTATAGCATTGGTGGAGCCAGGGAGGATCGAACTCCCGACCTCCTGCGTGCAAGGCAGGCGCTCTCCCAGCTGAGCTATGGCCCCTTGGGGGGTTCGTGCAAACCAGGCAGTGCTAGCTTCACGGGTGGTCCTTCCGCTTCCAGGCTTGCGCCGCGTTGGTGGGCCTGGGAGGATTTGAACCTCCGACCTCACCCTTATCAGGGGTGCGCTCTAACCAACTGAGCTACAGGCCCAGGCTCGTGACGTCTTCGATCAAAATAATTTGTTGTGGGTACTTATGACCAACGCTTGCTGTCTTTGTAAGGAGGTGATCCAGCCCCAGGTTCCCCTAGGGCTACCTTGTTACGACTTCACCCCAGTCATGAATCACAAAGTGGTAAGCGCCCTCCCGAAGGTTAAACTACCTACTTCTTTTGCAACCCACTCCCATGGTGTGACGGGCGGTGTGTACAAGGCCCGGGAACGTATTCACCGCGACATTCTGATTCGCGATTACTAGCGATTCCGACTTCATGCAGTCGAGTTGCAGACTGCAATCCGGACTAGGACCGGCTTTCTGGGATTTGCTGACTTTCGCAAGTTCGCTGCCCTCTGTACCGGCCATTGTAGCACGTGTGTAGCCCTACCCATAAGGGCCATGATGACTTGACGTCGTCCCCACCTTCCTCCGGTTTATCACCGGCAGTCTCCCTAGAGTTCCCAGCTTGACCTGTTGGCAACTAAGGATAAGGGTTGCGCTCGTTACGGGACTTAACCCAACATCTCACGACACGAGCTGACGACAGCCATGCAGCACCTGTCTCAGAGTTCCCGAAGGCACTCCACGATCTCTCACAGATTCTCTGGATGTCAAGGGTAGGTAAGGTTCTTCGCGTTGCATCGAATTAAACCACATGCTCCACCGCTTGTGCGGGCCCCCGTCAATTCATTTGAGTTTTAACCTTGCGGCCGTACTCCCCAGGCGGTCAACTTAATGCGTTAGCTGCACCACTAAGTCTCAATAAAGACCCAACGGCTAGTTGACATCGTTTACGGCGTGGACTACCAGGGTATCTAATCCTGTTTGCTACCCACGCTTTCGTACCTCAGCGTCAGTTTTAGGCCAGAGAGCCGCCTTCGCCACTGGTGTTCCTTCCGATCTCTACGCATTTCACCGCTACACCGGAAATTCCACTCTCCTCTCCTAAACTCAAGTTACCCAGTATCAAATGCCGTTCCCAGGTTAAGCCCGGGGCTTTCACATCTGACTTAAATAACCGCCTACGCACGCTTTACGCCCAGTAATTCCGATTAACGCTCGCACCCTCCGTATTACCGCGGCTGCTGGCACGGAGTTAGCCGGTGCTTCTTCTATAGGTAATGTCAAGGCATCAGCTATTAACCAACGCTTTTTCCTCCCTATTGAAAGTGCTTTACAACCCTCAGGCCTTCTTCACACACGCGGTATTGCTGGATCAGGGTTGCCCCCATTGTCCAATATTCCCCACTGCTGCCTCCCGTAGGAGTCTGGGCCGTGTCTCAGTCCCAGTGTGGCTGATCGTCCTCTCAGACCAGCTATGGATCGTCGCCTTGGTAGGCCTTTACCCCACCAACTAGCTAATCCAACGCAGGCTCATCCGATAGCGCGAGGTCCGAAGAGCCCCCGCTTTCCCCCGTAGGGCGTATGCGGTATTAGCTCGAATTTCTCCGAGTTGTCCCCCACTACCAGGCAGATTCCTACGCGTTACTCACCCGTCCGCCACTCGTCGGCACCCGAAGGTCCGTTACCGTTCGACTTGCATGTGTTAAGCATACCGCCAGCGTTCAATCTGAGCCATGATCAAACTCTTCAGTTCAATATGGTTTGTGACTCAATAAGATGAGTCACCAATCTTGGCTCGACTAAGAATTAAACGTAATCGTCTTGAATTAACGTGTTGTTCTTGCGTCGAATACTTTTAACCGCTAAGCTATTCGCCACAAGCACCCACACAAATTATTTTGATCGGCTTGTTAAAGAGCTAGGAGATCTTTCCTCTCCCGTTGAGCCCGCCCATTATACAGAAGCGATTCTCAATGTCAAACTTTATTTTATTTACCTGCTCGCCCCGTCTCTTGTTTGTCAGCGAGTGAGCAGGTCATTATACAGCTCTATTTCCTACTGTCAACAGTTTTTCTTTATCTTTTATTTTGACGATTTATCTTTTTCCGTCCACATATTGTCCTCGCCATTAAACTGGATGTCGTATAACCTCGCATAGAGCCCTTTCTTTACAAGCAATTCCTTGTGGCTGCCCCGTTCTGCTATTTGACCGTTATCCATTACAAGAATCACATCGGCATTCTCAATAGTGGACAAACGGTGGGCTACCACTATTGTTGTTCTATTAGTAATAATGTTCTGCAAGGCCTTTTGAATATACCGCTCTGATTCCGTATCGAGAGCAGAAGTGGCCTCATCTAGGATTAAAATCGAAGCGTTTTTCAATAGCGCTCTCGCTAGCGCTAATCGCTGTTTTTGTCCTCCAGACAACTTAATCCCATTTTCCCCGATTTCGGTTTGCAAACCCTTCGGCATTTTTTGGATAAATTTCATCGCGTAGGCATCTTTTGCCGCTTGCTCCACGCTTTCCAAAGACACCCCTTGCAAAGCGCCATAGGCAATATTGTTCGCTACCGTATCGTTAAACAACGTGACTTGCTGGGTTACTACCGCAATTTGTCGCCTTAAGTTTTCCAACTTATAAGCCGTTATGTCTACGCCATCCAGAAGGATTTGACCCGACGAATATTCGTAAAATCTCGGCAATAAATTAATCAGTGTACTTTTGCCTCCTCCCGAAGCACCAACTAAAGCCACAGTCTGCCCAGGCCCAACCGTAAAACTAATTCCTTTTAATGCCTCGTTCTCCGCTCCCTGGTACTTAAATCGTACATTTTTAAATTCAATTCTACCGCTACAATGCTCTGGCTCATATTCACCTGAATCGTTCTCGACTGGCTCATCTAATATGGCAAATAAAGACTCGGCCGCTACCACTCCTTTTTGTATCTTTGAATTAGCATCACTCAATTGCCTAATGGGTCGCGGCAAAAGAAAAGCGGCCGTTAAAAACGCAACAAATTCACCCGCAGTCGCCTCTTGCATTAGAGTCAACGACAAATACATTAAGCCTGCCAAAGCAATAGAAATAATTAATTGCAACAATGGCCCATGTAACGCAGATGTTGCCGCAAGCTTCAATGATTGCCGGCGATGAAATTGACTACTATCTTTGAATCTTTTTTTTTCATATTCTTCGCCCCCATAACTTCTGACGATTCGGTGCCCACTGACCAGTTCGGAAGTTATATGCGTCAAGCTGCCTATTGAATTCTGAATATCTTTACTCAATGCTCGCAATCTTTTACTCACATATTTGACCAGCCACACAATAAATGGCGTGACTGATAAAAATGCTAAGGTCAACAACCAGTTCATATAAAACAAGTACAGCACTAAACCAAACGCAGTCAATCCTTCCTTTATTACGATTTGCACTGAATCGGTCGTTGCTTGCGTCACCTCACCAACGTTATGCGTGATCCTCGATATCATATATCCACTGTTGCTAGAATCGAAGTAATTCGTAGGCAAGAGCGTATAATGATCGAATATCTCACACCTCAATGCATGAACGATACTAGTAGACACCTTTGCGATGAAATAATTACCAAGATAAGATCCGATTCCTCTTAATAGTATCAATCCAATAAAGAGCAAGGGCATCAATCCGACATCTTCTCTCGAACCACTCTGCAACGAATCGATGATGTGTTTTAAGATTGCCGCAAACAATGGCTGTGTCGCCGCATATATCAAAAAACCGATTATGCTTAAAAAAAACCAGCTTTTATAGGGCCGAACATAGCTCAGTAATCTTTTATAAACTAGATAACCGGTCTTTGTTTTTTTCTGTTTTTTTGACTTAAAAATTTTCATGATCCCACAATCTAATTCGTAACGAAACGAACCGACTGCTTAACTGATTAATGTATATTTAGCCCAGTTCTCTTTCATTTATCTAAAAGCTGGCTCAAGGTTTGTTTTTATGTTTATCCATTCGCACAAATATCAGCATCGCCTTGGCTTTTGGAAGCAACTAAATATCAGGCTAATTCGCTCTTCTCTTACAATATCGACCCTCATACCTTATAAAAACCTCTACCCCCCCTGACGGAACACTCAGGCGCTTAAATTTCGGCTAGCAAAGGAGATATTCTTGCAAACAGCCACATTGAAAAATATCTTCATTGTAAATTGTAAACAAGACTCAATGTGACGGGTACCGCTCCGGTAATGCTTTGCAAATTAACGATTTGGCGTAACTTTTCAATCCCTCCCTGCAAACCGAACCATTCGGTATTCATTATAATCGGTTCAACAGTTGTCACCGAAACTTGGGCATTTGCTAACTTAATAATTCTTAAATTGGTATCCATTGAGCGCTCAACTCCGTGCAATGTAAGATTTGCGGTTACGGGCAGGTCAATCATTTGCCCTGCCTTTAACGAATCCAACCGAGTCTTATCAAATTTCAGCTCAACAAACGCTTCCGGAAAACGTTCAATTTGAAATAACAACTCCTTCATTCGTTCATTTCTGATCTGCACACCGGTTTCGACACTATTTAACTGAATAACTAGTTTCGCCACACCTTGATCACTTAACGACCCAGACATTTTATCGAAAGTATGTTTCTCGGTAACGCTCGCATTTTTGGTAGTGAGAAAACTTAATGACGATAATTTTTGATTTAAGACCCAATCGGCAAACGCCGTTGGCGCAAACAATACCAATACAATTAATGCTATTTTTTTCATTTTCAACCTCGGTTTATACCCAAACAATGTAAAAAACACGCGACGACTTCATGCTCAAATAATCTAACCCAAGCTTACTTTGTAGAAGCTAAGGATTTGGTCGTAAATAACTTCCCTTTTTACAGAGGGTTCGGTTACTCGATTGGCCGATGTCGGCTGGCAAGGAAAGCCTCCGTCAAGGCTACACGGACGTATTTACGTCGTCCTTTGACGGGCACCCCGAGGCCGAATTTTCATCTACGATGAGTATAAAAATTGGCATGATTTTTTAATCTTATGACTTAATTCTCAAACCCTAAGCACCACATTTTTAAGACTGGGCCTGGTGACATGAAACATCTTTTTGTTTATCCATAGCCAACCAAATTTAAGCGCCTAAATTTCACATATACGATATCAAATTTATGCTCACCTAAACCCCATCTATTCATCCGCCGTTTGATAAGCGGCGACTCGGCTTCGCCCTATAGGCAGCCAACCGGATATATTTGTTAACCCTTTCATGACCGGTGCAGCCCCACCCATTGCAACCGCATCGACCAAACAATACCATGCAGCAACTCCACTCGGCGGGTTTCCTTGCGGAAGACTCAATACAGGATCAATGGAAGCCCACGTCCAAGTTCCGGCAGCCGTTCCAATTAACTCCAGCCAGGTCGTGATAAAAAATGCAGCCAGATACACCAACGGAGATCGCCCTTTGAATAAATAGCCTAAAAATATGCAAAACAACAGTGCCCCTACCGAGTCGCTCTGCGCAGCTAGGCCACTGATACCCCAAATCGACCAAAGTCCACAAGCCGTGACGACGAATAGCGCAATCATTCGTGCATACCGCATAAAGAATCCGGAACGCGCCAATGCAACGGCGGTCAAGTAAACCATACCATGACCGGGGGGAACATAAGCCGGCACATTTTCAAAGCGATAGGTATACCCCCCCATATAAGGAGACGCAAAATGCTCACCGACTGTCGCAAAGGCTACGGCAATAATAACTTGCATCCTTACTTCACTGGACTCGCCCAATAACAAACCTATGAGAAAAACCCATCCGCAAACGCCCAATGCATTTTGTTTTTCTATGGTAGCGTTAGCATCTACGACCAAACAAACAGCCACACAAAAAAATGTAAATCCTGCAATAAAATAGTCGCGCGGTCTATGCTCGTAAGCAATACCCGGTTCCGGAAAATGTCTTAACATCAAATTTCCTCGTTGAACACATATTTAAACAAAAGCAGCACTCCTCGTTAATTTCCCGTGAATATCCAGGAAATCGCCGCATATCGAACTAATTTTCCAATAAAAATAAATACTACAGATGAATACAAAGATAATTTTAACCACCCTCCGGCAAAACAAAAACCATCTCCGATAATCGGTAACCATGAAAATAAAAGCACCCATTGCCCCCATTTTCTAACCCACATTATCGCTTTTTGTTTTTTAGTGTCTAACAATGACTCGATAGGATATTTCTTTGCCGCTAAATATCCTAAAAACCACGTTGTTAAAGCACCTAAGGTATTGCCGATCGTTGCAATACCGACTAATAGTATCACTTGGTCTTGATGTTCCGACACCATCAGAGCCAGCACGGCTTCAGAGCCGCCCGGAGCAATCGTCGACGATATAAAGGCGCTAAAAAATAAACCCGCCCACCCTAGAAAATCTTCCGGCATTTACTTAACCCACAAAAAAGCCCCTGAAACCTAAAGGTTACAGGGGCTTGACCCATTTTTTTACATTTATTTCTCAGGCAATACTTTATTTTTTCCTGAAAAAACGGACTGTAGCACTTTGGAAACAAGTCTGTATATAAAACCTAATACATTTCCCATTAATTCAAATACATAAGAGACACCTTCGGAGAAACTCATCCCTTTAAATTTCTTCGCTAATAAAGGTGAGATCAATAAACCAATCGCCAAACCGATTACCATAACCCCGGAAAACCACGAGCCACTCTCTTGTGAAGCCGTGTTACTCGATGTTGCCGCTGAAGCGTCTTGGGACTGGATCGGATTATCAAGAATTGGAGAAACTTCGTAACTATCCTGAATCACATAGGGGGTCACGCCCGGGATACTCGGCAAATCACCGGCTCCTTTACCTACTTTTAACTGCGACTTCATCCCTTTCTCCATATGCTGGGCGATATCGCAATGTACTAAATAGGTCTTATCTCCGGGCGGTAAAATCAATGTGCCCGAGATTTTACCGGGACCGGTTACCTCCAAATGGAACATGCCTTTCGGATACAAATATTTGGGCAGGCCATGCATCATCCATTGATGTCGAATATTGTCATCGTTAATGAAATTAACCGTCAATTTGGTGCAGGGCTCGAACTCAAACTCCTGGGTATCGAATGCAAACATTCGACCCGGAAATTTTTCGGCATATTGATGTCCCGCACGAACCGTAATTTCCTTGGTTGCAGCAATCTTATCGCAACCGCCGGGCAAGGTATCCGTATTTTGCCCCATTACCATTCCGCCGCCCATGTCCATCAGATGGCCGCCGCCGTGATCCATCATATTGTTATGTTCTTCATACTCCTTTGCTTGAAGCACCGTTGATGCCAACATAAAACTTGCAGCAACAATTGAGAAAAATCCAAACCTCATATTTTCACCTTAACTTTAAAATTCGTCTTCATTAACAACTTTTCGTCGACATTTTTAATTCACCTGAGCGTTTAGATCGTTCGATTGAGCTATTCCACTCGGTCACAATTGCGGATTTTCATCCGGCCATTTTCAGAACACCTGGTCCGCCTACACATTTGAAAGCGGTTTTTTAGGCCGGGAAAACGCCAGTATCGTCCAGCGCCAGTTTTAAAAACCTTGCCTTTCGATTACCGGTTCTCGACGATCGCTTACCTCCTTGTCCACGCTATGAATAAAATTAATCGCCTATAATCTTTGCAACCGCAACCGGCGGTAAGTATTTGCAATAGTTTTGAAAACAGAACTTAGGAAATACTTCATCTCTGTCATAACCAGGCATAGTACATACATTGAAATGGGCTATGCCTGTAAGTAATGACAAAAATTGATTGACGACTTTCGAGTATTCACCGCCACACAATAGATACTCAGATTTCTTTGATTTTTCCTAACAACTCGTCAACTTTTTTCTTAAATCCGGCATGAGACAGATAGAGGATATAAAGACCGGCAAACACAAAAAAGGCATATAGCGCCATTAATCCCGTACTGGTCTGTTGCCCTTTACCTGCAACAAAACCCATATGAACATCCATCCTTTCACCCTCATCCGGAACCAGTGTGATATGAATTAGATAATTTCCGACCTCTGGAACGCCTTTATCTAAAGTTAACGTGACTGTCCCGGATTTATGTTTTTTCGCAGGCATATGAAATACACGAGTACCTTCAGGCTCTTTTGTCACCTCAAACTCAACCGACATCTTTCTGTATCGTGGATCTTGATAATCGAAAACTAATTGAGTCAAAGTGTTAGTGCTAGGAATATTTGCACAAAATTCCTCGGCTGGGAAAGCAGATGGTTGATAAGCCGTGTAGTGAACCCAGTGACCAGGCTCCAATTCAAACTTACATTGATCGGTATCGGTACCAGCCGCACCGCCATGTGCCCAAACGGAAGCGGAAAAAACCATGCCCATAAGCGCTAGGAGACTATTTCTTACTATGTTCTTTCTGTTCATAATACCTTCCAATTTTGTCGGTTAATTATTATTTTAATAATTTCTTGTTGCTCTTTAAAGATTAAAACCAGTGATAAATCAAAGCTTCGTATAAGCAAAAACTTGCATTAATTTTTTTATTATCACTGATGCACTTACAAACTCTAACATATCACCCAATACAAATAAAGCTACTCACTTCTTAGTCAATAACCTTGTCTGGTGGGGTATTTCCGTCGAAGAACTCCGTAAACCCGTCCATAGGGGCTTTCCGGCAGTTCGAAGCCCAAGGATAGCGTGAATGCAGATTTTGGATTACACCACGGATGGCGTGTATTAGGGGCACCAACAGTAGGCGCTTTAGGCGACGCAGGAGCAGTTGCCGAGGCGCAAAAATCTGCCTTGCTGCCGACATCCTCGCCAAACATAACCCGTACCTTTTTGCTTAATTAAATGTTTTTCGCTCAGATAGAAGCATTGACATGGCAAACTTCCACGCAACTAAGCCATCAAGATCCATCAAACAAACAATCCCATTTGAATTTAGGCGTGGGGTAAATTGCCCCAAAAAGGCACATGGTAATATAATGCTTACTTAATATGTATCAGCAACTAGCCGTGTTTTCGTAGACTTTTGCAAACCTGACCGACCCATACAGGAAACTAATCACATGCCATCTTTGACCCAGACCCCCACCTGGAAATCCTTAGTTAGTCATTGCGCCGCCCTTCAAAACTTCGACCTTAGACAAGCATTTAATCTAAATCCTCGTCGTTTTGAACAATTCTCACTTCAATTCAACGACATTCTATTCGACTACTCAAAAAACTTAATCACAGAAGACACTCGCTCATTGTTGATCGATTTGGCAACTCATTCGGCACTTAGTTCAAAAATCGAAGCCATGTTTACCGGCGAAAAAATCAACCATACCGAACAAAGAGCTGTTTTGCATACGGCATTACGCAATAGAAGCAACCACCCAGTCATGGTCGATGGCGTCGATGTCATGCCGAACATCAATCAGGTGCTAGCTAAAATGCGCATCTTTACGGATAAGGTAAGAAGCGAACAATGGCAGGGACACACCGGAAAACCCGTTAGAGATATCGTCAATATCGGCATTGGCGGCTCGAACCTCGGCCCAAAGATGGTTGCTACTGCGCTAACCCCTTATGCTTCCGATAAATTAAATGTTCATTTTGTTTCAAACGTCGATCAAACAGATCTAGTCGAAAAACTCAAATCGCTCACCGCCGAAACGACTCTGTTTATCGTTGCATCAAAAATGTTCAATACTCAGGAAACCATGACTAATGCGCACTCCGCAAGAAACTGGTTGCTCGGGCAAATTAATGACGAAAAAGCCATTGAAAAGCATTTTGTCGCGATTTCCACACACCCTGAAAATGTCATTGAATTTGGCATTAATCCGGAAAATATGTTCGAATTTTGGGACTGGGTTGGCGGACGCTATTCATTATGGTCAGCAATTGGCTTGTCCATTGCTTTACAGGTAGGTATGGATAATTTCGAACAATTGCTGCAAGGCGCACACGAAGCCGATTTACATTTTCGACATACGCCATTCGAACGCAATATTCCGGTCATCATGGGTTTACTAGGCATTTGGTATAATAATCTTTATGGCGCAGAATCTCATGCGATATTGCCCTACGACCAATCACTGCGTTATTTTTGCGAGTTCCTACAACAAAGCGATATGGAAAGCAACGGCAAGAGCATCGACAGAGAGGGCCAATCGGTCGATTATAGTACCGGACCGATTATCTGGGGCCAGCCGGGAACGAATGGACAGCATGCGTTTTACCAATTGATCCATCAAGGCACTAAACTCATACCTTGTGATTTCCTGGCTCCGGCTAACTCACATTATCACCTACCGAAACATCATGATATTTTAATTTCAAACTTTCTTGCCCAACCGGAAGCTTTGATGCATGGCAGAAGTGCCGAAGAAGTCATTGCTGAACTACCCGGACAAGACAGAAATAACGCCATATTAGTCGCATCTAAAGTTTTTGTGGGTAACAAGCCGTCTAATTCTTTTCTTTTCGATAAGCTTACACCTAAAACATTAGGCTCTTTAATCGCTTTTTACGAGCATAAAATCTTCGTGCAAGGCGCTATTTGGAATATCAACTCTTTCGACCAAATGGGCGTTGAACTGGGCAAAGTACTGGCCAAAGTCATTTTACCCGAACTGCTAAATGACGAAACCATCAGTAGTCATGACTGCTCCACGAATGGCCTGATTAATGCCTATAAAAAATTACGCAAAGCAGAAGATTGATCAGGACTAAGCTAACGACGCGCCCGAAAGAAGTCTTTAAGCATTTCGGAACACTCGTCTTTTAAAACACCGCATCGCCATGCGACTCGATGATTTAAAATTGGCGATTCGGACAGATTGATTGCACTGCATACTGCGCCACGCTTAGGATCTTTAGCAGCAAACACCAGGCGCTCGATTCTGGCATGAACGATCGCCCCCATACACATCACACAAGGCTCAAGCGTGACAAAAAGCGTCGTTCCGGTCAGCCGATAGTTTTTCAGCGCGTTGCCTGCTTCACGAATCGCGGTCATTTCCGCATGCGCCGAAGGATCGTGACTCGCAATCGGCCGATTCCATCCTTCGGCAATGCATACCTCATCTTTGACGATAACCGCGCCAACCGGCACCTCACCCATGGCCTCGGCACGTTGCGCCAATCTAAAGGCATGCCGCATCCACGCTTCGTCGTTATGATTATCGGCTATTCCCACTCAATCGTAGCCGGCGGCTTGCCGGAAATATCGTAAGTCACCCGAGAAATACCCGAGACTTCATTAATGATCCGACGCGAAACCAAATCCAAAAAATCATAAGGTAAATGCGCCCAACGCGCCGTCATGAAATCGATGGTTTCAACCGCGCGCAAGGCAATCACATAATCGTAACGCCGCCCGTCCCCCATCACGCCGACCGACTTGACCGGCAAAAACACCGCAAATGCCTGACTGACCTTTTCATACAATTGGTGCCGATATAATTCTTCGATAAATATCGCATCGGCTTGTCGCAACAAATCGGCATAGTTTTTTTTGACTTCACCTAAAATCCGCACCCCCAAGCCCGGCCCTGGAAAGGGATGACGAAATACCATTTCGTAAGGCAAGCCAAGCTCCAAACCAAGCTTTCTAACCTCATCCTTGAACAATTCACGCAAGGGCTCCAGCAACTTAAGCGTCATATTTTCCGGCAACCCACCGACGTTATGGTGAGACTTAATTAAATGAGCCTTACCGCTTTTCGCGCCGGCCGATTCGATCACATCCGGATAGATCGTGCCTTGCGCCAACCATTTCGCATCGGCCAGTTTAGCTGCTTCCTCATCGAAGATCTCGACGAACAAGTTACCGATAATTTTTCGTTTCTGCTCCGGATCTGCCTCTCCTTGCAAAGCCTCAAGGTAACGCTGCTCGGCATCGACCCTAATCACCCGGACCCCCATGTGCTCGGCAAAGGTAGCCATAACCTGATCGCCCTCGTGTAAGCGTAATAAGCCGGTATCGACGAACACACAAGTCAGTTGATCGCTGATGGCCTCATGCAACAAGGCCGCCACAACCGACGAATCCACACCGCCCGAAAGCCCTAAAATCACTCGATCGGAACCAACTTTACGACGAACCGCTTGAACACTGTCCTCAATGATATTATCGGCCGTCCAAAGCGCCTCGCAACCGCAAATGTCGAGTACAAAACGCGACAGTATTCTTGGGCCTTGCCGGGTATGCGTGACTTCCGGATGAAATTGCAACCCATAAAACAACTTGTCTTCATCCGCGATACCGGCAATGGGCGCACCATCGGAACTGGCAATACGAATAAAACCTTCCGGCAATTCGACGACTCTATCGCCATGGCTCATCCAGACATCCAGCAAGCCGAACCCTTCCGGGGATGTATGGTCTTCAATATCTTTCAATAACTTGGAATGCGCATGTGCGCGAATTTGTGCATAACCGAATTCACGGTGACTGGATGACTCGACTTTACCTCCTAATTGCTCGGTCATAGTCTGCATGCCGTAGCAAATACCCAATACCGGAACACCCAATTCAAAAACCCGTTGAGGCGCACGCGGCGTATCATCGCTAGTGACCGTTTCCGGCCCACCCGACAAAACAATGCCATTCGGTGCAAATCGAATAATGTCGTCGACTTTGCAATCACAAGAAAAAATTTCGCAATACACACCGATTTCTCGTATCCTCCGGGCGATCAATTGGGTGTATTGGGACCCGAAATCCAAAATCAGGATTTTATACAGATGAATGTTGGTCGATGCTTGCTGGCTCACGTTGACACTCGAATATTGTAACGACAAAAATTAAAAGGGCTCCAACGAGCCCCTGATAAGCGTTCCGAATGGATTAACCATTATTCCATATGGTAATTAGGAGCTTCCTTGGTAATCGTAACGTCATGGACATGACTTTCACGCATACCGGCATTGGTAACCCGAACAAATTCGGATCGCTGATGCATATCATCGATCGTACGGCTACCAGTATAGCCCATGCTCGCTCTAATACCGCCTAACAACTGATGGATGATCGCATACAGGCTACCTTTGTAAGGCACCCTGCCTTCAATACCTTCAGGCACCAGTTTTTCGACTTTATCGGTTTCCTCTTGGAAATATCGGTCGCTGGAACCTTGCGATTGTGACATCGCGCCCAACGATCCCATGCCGCGATACGATTTATAAGATCGTCCTTGATAAAGCTCGACTTCGCCCGGCGCTTCTTCAGTGCCGGCAAACAACCCACCCAACATCACCGCATGAGCCCCCGCCGCCAATGCTTTGGCGACATCGCCCGAATACCTAACGCCGCCATCCGCGATCAGCGGAACGCCGGTACCTTTAAGCGCATCGGCAACATTACTCACTGCAGTTATTTGAGGCACACCCACACCGGCAACGATACGGGTCGTACAGATCGAGCCCGGCCCGATACCCACTTTAACCGCATCGGCTCCTGCCTCAACCAACGCTTTCGCAGCTGCTGCCGTGGCGATATTTCCACCGATCACCTGCACTTCCGGATAATTTCGCTTAACCCAACTGACCCGATCCAATACGCCTTGAGAATGCCCGTGAGCCGTATCGACAATAATCACATCGACGCCTGCCTTCACCAATGCCTCAACGCGCTCTTCGGTACCTTGACCGGTCCCGACCGCCGCACCTACGCGAAGACGTTCTTGCTCATCCTTGCATGCTTGCGGATAGTCTTTCGCTTTTTGTATATCCTTAACCGTAATCATCCCTTTCAAATGAAATGAATCATTGACCACTAATACTTTCTCGATACGATATTTGTGCAGCAGTTCGATAGCCTCCTTGTGGTCGGCATTTTCATTAACCGTAATCAAGCGTTCTTTTGGCGTCATCACTTTCGAAACCGGCTCATCAAAACGGGTTTCGAAGCGTAAATCGCGACTCGTCACAATACCCACCAAATTATCGCCATCGACAACCGGCACGCCGGAAATGTTTTTTGCTCGTGTCAGCGCCAATACTTCACGAATACTAATATTAGGAGATACCGTAATCGGATCCTTGATCACCCCGCTTTCGTATTTTTTGACTCGCAACACTTCCCTCGCTTGTTGTTCCGCAGTCATGTTTTTATGAATAATACCGATCCCGCCTTCCTGTGCAATTGCGATGGCGAGCCTCGATTCTGTTACCGTATCCATAGCCGCGGAAATCAAAGGAATATTAAGCGTAATGTCGCGCGTCAAGCGGGTTTTCAAATCCACATCGCGAGGCAACACCGCCGAATGGGCCGGAACTAGTAATACATCATCAAACGTGAGAGCTTCCTGAATAACTCGCATACTCACTCCTTACAGTCAGAAAAATAACCGAAAATTATACTACGAAATATTTGACATTAGAATCAGCTTAATCGATATAGTTTCCGAACCGCTAGACAATCGCGCTAACAACCCGATTATTCCGAAAGTAACTTTGCCGCCATGATAAAGATTAATAGAGAGAAATAACACTTCATGGTTTGCGCGGGAAGCTTATGAGCCAATTTTGCTCCCACCGGGGCGGTGATCATACTCAATAGCACAATGCCGGCAAACGCGGGCAAATAAACATAACCCCAGCTGCCTGCGGGCAAGCCGGTTTTTCCATAGCCTAACAACATATAACTGAGCGTCCCACCAAACGCAATCGGCAATCCGCACGCACTGGCAATACCCACCGCATTGCGCACCGGATATTGCCCGCGCACCAAGTAGGGCACTGTCATCGTCCCGCCCCCGATACCTAATAATGAAGAAAGGGTTCCGATGACCATGGCCACCGCTGAATCCAATAATCGCGATTGCCGCATCGCGCCCGCTTCCGGCTTGATTTGAAATGCCATCTGAAACCCTATGTACAACAGAAAAATAGCAAAGATAATACGCAGTGAGTCCGCCGATATTGTATCGGCAATGATGGCGCCTAAAACCGACCCTATAACGATGCCCGGGACCAAGCTATAGACCTTGCGCCATATCACAGACCCCAACCGGTGATGCGCAAGAGTCGCCGAAATTGAAGTCAACACGATAGTCGACAATGACGTGGCTATAGCCATATGCATGATAAAATCGGCTGAAAAATTTTGCGCCTTAAACAAAAAAACAAGTATCGGCACCAATATAAGTCCGCCGCCGATGCCGAATAATCCTGCTAATAATCCGCTTACCGTGCCGGCAATCATGCTTAATATAAAAATTTCGACCACTTGCCCCCCCTTTTTTGTTTACAGCGTATTTTTTTAAGACTCTAATCAAGCGTTATACTAACGCCATCATAGGAAGACGAAGACAAATCATAATCATGAAAACCTATTTAGTCGGCGGAGCAGTACGCGACCAGCTGCTCAACCTCCCTGTGACGGAAAGAGATTGGGTCGTGCTCGGGGAAACACCGGAATCGATGCTGAAAAAAGGATTTAGACCTGTAGGCAAAGATTTTCCAGTATTTCTACACCCGGAAAGCAGCGAGGAATACGCGCTAGCCCGTACCGAACGCAAAACCGGCCCCGGTTACAAAGGATTCAGCATTCACAGCGAGCCAGACGTCAGCCTGGAACAAGACCTTCTACGCCGCGACTTAACTATCAATGCCATCGCGATGAGCTCGGAAGGCAAAGTCATCGATCCGTACAACGGTATTGCCGATCTGGAAAATCGCATATTACGCCATGTCTCCCCAGCTTTCAGTGAAGACCCGGTCCGGGTGTTGCGCGTTGCACGCTTTGCCGCCCGTTATGCGCATTTAGGTTTTCATATTGCCGATGAAACCTTAAGACTCATGCAACAAATGGTACGTAGCGGTGAAATCGACTATCTCGTTCCCGAACGCGTCTGGGCCGAGTTATATAAAGCGCTCATCGAAAGAACGCCATCGGCATTTTTTTATGCCCTCAGAGAATGCGGTGCATTGGCCAAAATATTCCCGGAAATAGACGCCCTATTCGGCATTCCGCAACCGCAACAACATCACCCTGAAATCGATACAGGCATTCACACGATGCTGAGTCTCGAACAAGCGGCTCGTCTATCCGAGAAACCCGAAATACGTTTTGCCGTCTTAGTGCATGATCTCGGCAAGGCGATTTCTCCGAAAGAACGTCTTCCACATCACTACGGTCATGAAAAAACCGGTCTACCTTTGCTTGAGCAATTAGCCGACCGAATACGAGTACCGAATCATTATAGAATGCTCGCTAAACGGGTCATGCGCTACCACACACTTGCGCATAGGGCTTTCGAACTGCGCCCGGCCACCTTAACCGACCTGCTGTTAGACCTAGGAGCATTTAAAAATACCTCAACCCTAAAAGATTTCTTATTGGCTTGCGAAGCGGATGCGAGAGGCAGGGGCGGAACAGAAAACACCGCCTATCCGCAGGCCGATTACATTTTAGAAGCCGCTAAAACAGCGGCGGCCATCGATATTTCCGGCGTACTCAAATCCGGCCTGGAAGGTGCGCAAATCGGTGCAGCAATTCGCCGGTTAAGGATACATGCGATTACTGAAAATCTGAAACAAAAAAAAACACCCGTGTAAACCCAGCAATTCCCAATTTGAGGATAAAAAAGGGTGCGGGGTGTGCTTGGCGAGGATGTCGGCGGCATGGAGCCGTCGTCAAGCCCCCATGGATGGGTTTACGGCGTTCTTCGACAGACATACCCCGCACCCTGAACACGGCGAAATTTCTTGAACAGGGAGTTGCTGATATAAGCCAGTCTTGAATAAAACAAGCATTCGTCTTATATTGCCCCTTTAAAACCATAAATTGCACCATGCCATCTTTTGACATAGTTTCCGAATACGACTCGCACGAAGCGAATAACGCCGTCGACCAGGCTAATAGGGAAGTTGCCACACGCTTCGATTTTAAAGGCTCCGGCGCGACATACGAACTCAAGGACAACACAGTCACGATGAGCGCCGGTTCGGAATTTCAATTGCAGCAGATGCTCGACATCTTGCAAATGAAACTGACCAAACGCGGCATCGACATCAGTTGCATGGAAATCAACGAACCCAAAACCACCGGCAGAACGGCTCAACAGATCATAGAACTCAAACAAGGCATTGAATCGCTACTTGCCAAAAAAATCGTTAAATTGGTTAAGGACAAGAAACTCAAAGTGCAAGCCGCGATACAAGGCGAAAAAGTGAGGGTCACCGGGAATAAAAGAGACGATTTGCAGCAAGTCATTCAGATGCTCAAGGCCGAAAATTTTGAAATGCCTTTGCAATTCAATAATTTTCGCGATTAAACCGAATCAGCGTAATTTTATACCCTTTGCTAATCAAATTTCGGCGTCGGGGTGCCCGTCAAAGGACGCCGTGAATACGTCCATGTAGGCTCTATGACACCATCCCTGCTGTCAAAGCCTTTGTCGAACACCCCGACGCCTCCATACCTTAATGCCGAAATTTGAAGTGCGATAGGTATAAGTATCGATAGCCGATATAGCAAAACACCACTAAAAGCATCCAAACGGTCACCAACGGGCCGACCACACCGTCATAGCTGCTCACCAAATAAAAATTAGGTGATTGAGGATCGACGTTGAATAAGGACTTATTAAATTTTATTTGCCAAACCCAAGCGGTGTGACAGCCAATACACAAGGCCAGACTGTTCGGTACTCTCGATCTAACGACTCCCAGAAAAACTCCGACCATGAACAACGCCAAAAAGGCTGGCAAAATATCGGGATTCAAAACATTTAGCAGCGCCTCTTTTAATAAAATGAATCCGCTAAAAAAGGTAACCTCTTCATTCGCAAAACGGCTATGACTATCGAGAAAATGTAGTATGCCGTAATAAAATGAACTGATCAGTACCGCTCCGATTACCGGCATTCTTTGTTTGAGGCCGACGAACAGAATGCCTCTAAAAATCGGTTCTTCGGCCAGCGATATCAATAAAGCCAATAAAAACCCAATGATGAATTTTTGCAAAACCCAAGAAAACGACCAGGATCGCGTCTCATCGATGACATGAACGCCCGCGAAATACAGCACGATAAAGACCGGTAGCAAGGTCAAAATACCTAAGCCGAGCCCATAACCGAATTGCCGCAGCATCATAGCCTTATCGGCAAAGCCCAAATCCCGACCATTGAGATGAAGCATCGCCATGACCGGAAAAATACTTAACACTAAGAATAACTTACCGACCTTGCTGATGATTTTATGCAGAGAGAATTGATCGCCGAACCCCAGCCATATCAAATAGCCCACCACGCAACCCAGCGACGCCGCCGCCAACAAGACTGCCAATGGCATTAGAATATAAACAAGATATTTCATGATTGCGTGCTACTTCCGAAATCTCCCCATAGCATCTGTAAAGAGGCGATCGAGGCCAACGCAGCCGTTTCGGTACGCAAGACTCTGGCACCCAGACGAACCGCTATAAAACCCGCCGCTTTGGCCATATCCCGCTCATGATCGGCAAAACCGCCTTCCGGGCCGGATAGCAAGGTAACTTGATCATTTAACGGCTTAAGCTGAGACAAACTCGTTTCTGCATAAGGGTCCAAGAAAATTCTCAAACCTGCTTGTTTATCGACCCAATCGGCCAAATCGTCGACCGAACTCAATGCGGGCAAAACGGTTCTTCCACATTGTTCGGCCGCGTGCTGTACAATTTTTTGCCAATGCATCAACCGTTGCTGTTGCTTTTCACCTTTCAATTGTACGACGCAGCGCTCGGACACCAACGGAGTGATCTGGTTAACACCTAATTCTACGGCTTTCTGTACGCCCCAATCCATCTTATCGCCTCGCGATATCGCTAGGCCCAGATTGATCGTCAAATTAGACTCAACTTTCCGGTCATGCCATTGCCCCAAATCCAGAGCGACTCTTTTTTTGCTCGCTTCAGCAACAACCGCGGTATATTCGCCGCCCGAGCCATCGAAAACGATCAAGCTCGAATCTTTCTTCAGTCGTAAAACCGTTCTGACATAATGAGCCGCATCGTCATCAAGCTCTACGGTCCGACTTTTGCCAAGGCCTTCTTGCACATATAAACGAGAAACTCTCATCTCAAACACCCATGCTAGCGTTGCTATTGAATGCCACAAAAAAAGGGCTTTCGCCCTTTTCTCGATAAATCACCTATCCTTTTTGATTAATCCGATAACTTCAAGTTATTCCAAATTGCCAACGTTGGCGCGGATTGATTCATCGTATAAAAATGCAATCCCGGGGCGCCATTATCCAATAACTGCTGACATAAACGCGTTACGACATCGCAACCGAACGCAATGATTTGTTCCCTATCGTCACCGAAGCCTTCCAGTTTTTTCCTTAGCCAGCGAGGAATATCCGCGCCACACATATCGGAAAAACGGAATAATTGCGAATAATTCGTAATCGGCATGATGCCGGGAACAATCGGAATATCGATACCCATTTTTTCGCAGGCATCGACAAAGTAAAAATAAGACTCTGCGTTATAAAAATACTGCGTAATCGCCGCATTCGCTCCCGCATCGACTTTGCGTTTGAAGTTCTTTAAGTCCTCGGCAGCACTACGCGCCTGCGGATGCGTTTCAGGATAGGCCGCAACATGAATCTGAAAATAATCGCCGGTTTCGCTGCGAATAAAATCGACTAATTCATTGGCATAACGAAATTGCCCGGCCGACATCATCCCGGAAGGCAAATCGCCTCTCAACGCGACGATTTTTTTTATCCCGTTCGAGCGATAACCATGCAGAATCTCTCTGATATTATCATGCGTCGATGCAACGCATGACAGATGAGGTGCCGCAGCAACGCCGCGTTCTTGAATTTTGACGACCGTGTCGAAGGTCTTGTCCCGCGTCGAACCGCCGGCACCAAAAGTCACCGAAAAAAAATCAGGATTCAACCAGCTCAACTTTTCATGTACCGACTGCAAACTTTCCTCGCCGGCTTCGGTTTTCGGCGGGTAAAATTCGAAACTAAACAGCTTGGGATATTTTTGTTGTGTTTGCATGATTTCAGAGTATTGGAAACATCAGACAAGCCAATGACTTGTCTGTGTCTACATCGATCAGTAACGGTAATGTTCGGACTTGAACGGTCCATCCATCGGCACATTGATGTATTCGGCTTGCTTCTCAGTCAACCGGGTCAACTTCACACCTATTTGATTTAGATGCAACGCGGCAACTTTTTCATCCAATATTTTAGGCAATACATAGACTTTATTCTCGTACTTATCCGCATGGTTCCATAGTTCAATTTGTGCCAGAACCTGATTGCAGAACGAGTTAGACATGACAAAGCTCGGATGACCTGTTGCACAACCTAAATTAACTAACCGCCCTTCGGCTAATACGATTAAACGCTTGCCATCCGGGAAGATGACATGATCGACTTGCGGCTTGATATTTTCCCATTGGTATTGACGTAGCGAAGAAATCTCGATCTCAGAATCAAAATGACCGATATTGCAGACAATGGCCTGATCCCGCATCGCCGCCATATGATCATGCGCGATAACATTGAAATTACCGGTCGCCGTCACAAAAATATTGGCAATCGGCGCGGCTTCTTCCAAGGTAACCACTCGATAGCCTTCCATTGCCGCCTGCAAGGCGCAAATCGGATCGATTTCAGTAATCCATACGGTCGCCCCCAAACCACGTAAAGATTGTGCGCAACCCTTGCCGACGTCGCCATAACCGCAGACGACTGCGATTTTACCGGCAATCATGACATCGGTTGCACGTTTGATACCATCAACCAAGGATTCGCGACAGCCGTAGAGATTATCGAATTTCGATTTAGTGACCGAGTCATTAACATTGAAGGCCGGCACCATCAGCTTGCCTTTGGCAACCATCTCGGTTAGTCGCAACACGCCCGTGGTCGTTTCCTCGGAAAGACCTTTGACATCGGCCATCAGATCTGGATACTGTTGATGCATCATCAACGTCAAATCGCCCCCGTCATCCAATATCATATTCGGATGCCAACCGTTCGGGCCGTCGATCGTTTGCACGATACACCACTCAGCTTCTTCCTCGGTTTCGCCTTTCCAAGCGAAAACCGGAATACCTTTGGCGGCAATCGCCGCGGCCGCATGATCCTGTGTCGAAAAAATATTGCAGGACGACCAGCGAACTTCAGCGCCCAGAGCGATCAAGGTTTCGATCAGCACCGCCGTCTGAATCGTCATATGCAAACAGCCGGCGATACGTGCGCCTTTCAGCGGCTGCTCGCCGCCGAATTCCTCGCGCAAAGCCATTAAGCCCGGCATTTCGGTTTCGGCGATATTGATTTCTTTACGGCCCCACTCGGCCAAATTAATATCTGCGACTTTGTAGTCCGGTTGAGTCATTATTATCTCCTAAATTTACTTAAAGTCCGGCCGCATCTCTCAATGCATCGGCTTTATCGGTTTTTTCCCAACTGAACGACGCTTCGGTTCTACCAAAATGACCGTATGCCGCGGTTGCTTGATAAATCGGTCTCAATAAGTCCAACGCTGCAATCAAGCCTTTCGGTCTTAAGTCGAAATGCTCACGAATAATTTGTACCAATCTTTCTTCGCCGATTTTTCCGGTCCCGAAAGTCTCGACACTGATCGAAGTCGGTTCGGCAACACCGATCGCATAGGAAACTTGAATTTCACAGCGCTCGGCAAGTCCTGCCGCAACTATATTTTTTGCGACATAGCGCGCCATATATGTCGCCGATCTATCCACTTTCGACGGATCCTTGCCGGAAAACGCGCCGCCGCCGTGCCTTGCCATCCCTCCGTAGGTATCGACGATGATTTTACGGCCGGTCAAGCCGCAATCGCCGACCGGACCGCCGATCACGAAATTACCGGTCGGATTGATGAAATATTGGGTGTCTTTGTGCAACCATTCCTTGGGCAAAACATGCAGGATGATCTCGTCCATGACCGCTTCACGAATCTGCTTGGGGCCGATTTCCGGAGAATGCTGAGTCGACAATACGACTGCGTCGATCGCGGCCGGCTTATTGTTCTCATAGCGGAAAGTAATTTGACTTTTCGCATCCGGTCTAAGCCATGGCAGGGTTTTATTTTTACGAACTTCAGCTTGTCGTTTGACCAATAAATGAGAATAAGTGATCGGAGCCGGCATTAACACGTCAGTTTCATTAGTCGCATAACCGAACATCAAGCCTTGGTCGCCCGCACCTTGTTCATGATTGTCGGACTCGTTGACGCCCATCGCGATATCGGACGACTGCTTGCCGATTGCGTTCAAGACCGCGCAACTTTGTCCGTCGAAACCGATGTCGCCATGATCGTAACCGATCTCGCAAACAACTTTTCTGACCAGTGCTTCGGTATCCACCCATGCATCGGTCGTGATTTCGCCGGCTAAAATAACCATACCGGTTTTAACCATCGTTTCGCAGGCCACCCGCGAGCGCGGATCTTGCTCTAGGAGTGCATCCAATACCGCATCGGAAATTTGATCCGCGACTTTATCCGGATGACCTTCCGAAACCGATTCTGATGTAAAAATAAAATTATTGCTCACGACACCGCCTTTACTATCTAATGTCTAATACACAAAAGGCTGCATCAGCAGCCTTTCAAATGATGGTGGGCCCTGTAGGACTTGAACCTACGACCTGCCGATTATGAGTCGGACGCTCTAACCAACTGAGCTAAGGGCCCTTAAATTTTTATTCGCCATCCAAGAAGCAGCGCAATTGTTCGGATCTCGACGGATGTCTCAATTTTCTTAATGCTTTTGCTTCTATTTGCCGTATCCTTTCGCGAGTCACATCAAACTGCTTACCAACCTCTTCCAAAGTGTGATCGGTATTCATATTAATCCCGAACCTCATCCTCAAGACTTTTGCTTCTCTAGCGGTCAAACCGGCCAACACACTTTGGGTCGATTCTCTAAGACCTGCAATCGTCGCCGATTCAATGGGGGACAATACTTTAGCATCTTCTATGAAATCCCCCAAATGAGAATCTTCATCATCGCCGATCGGTGTTTCCATAGAAATCGGTTCTTTCGCAATTTTCAATACTTTACGAACTTTATCTTCAGGCATTTCCATGCGCTCTGCCAGTTCTTCAGGGGTCGCTTCGCGGCCTAATTCTTGCAGTATCTGTCTTGAAATCCGGTTTAATTTATTGATCGTTTCGATCATATGCACCGGAATTCTAATCGTTCTGGCCTGATCGGCAATCGAACGCGTGATCGCCTGTCTGATCCACCAAGTCGCATAAGTCGAAAACTTATAACCTCGGCGGTACTCGAATTTATCGACTGCCTTCATTAAGCCAATATTGCCTTCCTGAATCAAATCCAAAAATTGCAAGCCGCGATTGGTATATTTTTTTGCGATCGAAATGACCAGTCTTAAGTTCGCTTCGATCATCTCTTTCTTAGCGCGCCTGACTTTTGCTTCGCCAATCGACATGCGACGATTAATATCCTTGATGTCGCTAACGGACAAGCCATAAGTACTAGCAATATCGGCCAATACCGATTGCGCCTTCTTGATTTCTTGTTCATTTTCCGCGATGACCTGATTATCAATACCCGTCGAGCGCAGATATTGCACCAACCATTCATAATCGGTCTCATGACCGGTCATTGCAATAATAAATTCTTTTCGTGTCATTTTGGCTTCATTGACACACAGATCCGCTATTAACTTTTCCTTTTCACGGATAAGGGCGACCGCCTCTGAAACAGCAGCTATCAACCTTTTAAAATATTGCGGAGCCCATTTAAACTCGATAAAACTTTCCGCAAGCTCATCTAGCTTTTCATTGACCTTAGGATCACCGTAACCATGTTTCTTGATTGCCGCCGCCGCCGATTTATGCAGCTTACGCAGCACTTCGACTTTTTCCTTGACTTCATTATAGTCAAGCCCTTTGACCTCATCTTCGTCGGCTTCCTCGTCGACCGAGTCGTCATTAGCCGCTTGGCTACTAAAAACCGTCTCCGGTTCACTGAGATCGACGAATCCCGAAACCAAGTCCGTCAAACGAATACCACCCTCTTCGTCTGATATAGAATCGAAGTCACTAATGAATTCATCAACGACTTTACAGGATCGAGAAATCGCTCTGACAACCTGTTGCTGTCCTTCTTCTATGCGTTTGGCGATTTTTAATTCGTCTTCCCGGTTCAGTAATTCAACGGATCCCATTTCCCTCATATACATGCGAACCGGATCGGTAGTTCTACCGAACTCGCTATCAACCGAGGCTAATGCCGCTACTTCATCATCATCATCTTCATCACCGGTAACCGCAGCGCCGTCGGTAATGAGTGAATCTTCATCGGGGGCATCCTCATAAACTTGAATACCCATGTCGTTGATCATACCGATGATATCTTCTATCTGTTCCGGATCGGCAATATCGCTGGGCAAATGATCATTAACCTCGGCATACGTCAAGTAACCTTGTACTTTACCTTTGGCTATCAATTGTTTAAGTTGGGACTGCTGTTGTTCTTGATTCATCACTCACTCACAGAATACGATCAGCACAATTACGCTGAACAGGAAATTATACAACATATTCTTTTTTATGTTAATACGAATTCCCTTTTATCGGCTTACCAGTAACCTCCCTAATATTTCCCGCTCCTCTCGACTTAAGCCCTCCGCCGACTCTTTTTCTAATAACTGCTCAATACGACTTTCTCTCGCTTGCGCATTCAAACGTTCCAACGCGTCTGAAAATTCGGCACGAATCCCGTCCTCGGGAACCATCACATCCAAAAAAACCAGTTGCTTCACGACTTTCTCGCTGTTTCGTCCGCGAAACAATTCTAAAAGCATGGAAAGATTTTTCGGATGTTCACTCGAAATCAGATCGACAGCCTCTTTAAACAATTCTTTGCCGGGAAAGTTCAAACTATTCCAATCGAGCTCTTTTTGTTCGACAACCTCGACTAATTCCGGATTTTGCAACAGCAAAGAAATTGCCACCCTTGCAGGCGACAAGCGCTTTTTATCCCTATGGACAGCAGCCTTAGGGACCCTTGTCAGTGTAGCCGTATTTTCTAAAACGTCCAGTTTATTGAAACCCGATAAATCCTGAAGCCTTTGATACATCATCTCCCTGAATACGCCAACCGGCAACTGCTCTAAATACTTTTTCGAACGGCTAATCAATTGTGCGCGACCCTCCATCGACTCCAGCGACAATTCGTCTTGAACACGGTCGAAAAAATATTCAGATAGCGTTGCCGCCGAAGCAATGCCACGCTCAAATGTAGCAACACCTTCCACTCTAATTAACGAATCGGGATCATGTCCTTCGGGCAGCAACATAATTTTGACCTGTCGACCATCTTTCAAACAGGAAAAAGTTGCCTCCATCGCACGCCAAGCCGCCTCTTTTCCGGCTTTGTCGCCATCGAAACAAAACACCAATTCCGAACTGAAACGGAATAATAATTCCATATGCGTCTTGGACGTCGACGTACCTAAAGTCGCAACGGCATAGCCGATACCGAACTGAGCTAAGGCCACCACATCCATATAGCCTTCGACCACCAGGATCCGCTCCGGCCTTGAATGACTTTGCAGCAATTCATAAAGCCCGTAGACTTCATTTCCTTTAGAGAATATGGGCGTTTCCGGTGAATTCAAGTATTTCGGCAAGGAATCATCCAAAACCCTCGCACCAAAGCCTACGACGCGTCCTCGCTTATCGCGAATCGGGAACATGACTCTACCGCGAAAACGATCATATCCGCCCCCTCCTTCCTTGCTAACCAACAAACCGGCTTTAGTAAGCGTCTCAAAATTGAAACGGGAAGCTAACGTATTCCAGCCTTCAGGCGCATAACCCAATTGATACGCCTTCGCGATTGAACCGCTGACACCGCGGCGCTTTAAATAATCGATCGCCTGCTTGCCATCCCCGCTCGCTAATTGTTCGGCATAAAATGCGGCTACCTGACCCATCAAGTCATAGAGCGGACCGGTATCGCTCCGGGAGCTTCCGGCCTGCGCTACAACTGACTCGCGCGGCACCGGAACGCCGACAAACGCCGCCAGATCCTCAACTGCCTCGACAAAATCCAAATGGCTAAAATCCATTAAGAAGCCGATGGCATTGCCGCTAGCGCCGCAACCAAAACAATAAAAGAACTGTTTTTTACGATTAACCGAAAAACTAGGCGTTTTTTCTGCGTGAAACGGACAGCGCGCTACAAAGTTGCTACCCGTTTTTTTTAAAGGAACGTGCGAGTCGATTAAATCAACGATGTCAACTCGCAGTAGGAGATCATGAATAAAGTCTCGAGGAATTCTACCGGACATAGATTACCCGGAACTCAAACTTTAAAAACCGAATTGGACTATCACCCTGCTAAAACGGCTTTAATTTTTGCACTAACAATCGACATGTCGGCACGTCCTTGCATTTTATCCCTCAGCAATCCCATCACCTTACCCATATCTTTAATCGACTCGGCACCGGATTGCTGAACCGCTTCGGCAACCATTTGATCGATTTCCTGCTCGGTTAAGGCCTGCGGCAGATAATCTTGAATCACCAAAATCTCGGCTTCTTCGACCTCGGCCAAATCCATCCGGTTTGCTCCGGTATACTGTCTGATCGACTCCCGCCGCTGCTTGACCATTTTATCGAGCACGGCAATGATCTGATCGTTATCGAGTTCGATACGCTCATCGACCTCGCGCTGTTTGATGGCCGCCATGATTAAACGTATCACGGCAAGCCTCGCTTTATCGCCGCCCTTCATGGCGGCCTTCATATCTTCCTTGATACGGTCTTTTAGTAATTCCATACCGATCTCGATTCCGGCCGAATTATATCTGCGGACGACCGCGGCGCAGATTTTTCAACGCATAACGTTCGCGGGCCAATTTTTTTAGATGGCGTTTGATCGCCGCCGCACCTTTTCTTTTGCGTTCGGCAGTGGGTTTTTCATAGAATTCACGACGTCTGACTTCGGACAGTACACCAGCTTTCTCACAAGCTCGCTTAAAACGGCGAATAGCAATATCGAATGGTTCGTTTTCTTTAACTTTTACTGACGGCATTATTAATGATCCAACTGTGTTAATATTTAAAAAATCAAGGAACGAAAGTCCCTATATAAAAAAGAACCCAGCACCTAAATTAGCCATGATTTAGCATCATTGGCAATGACCCATGGAATTTAGGTGCTGGGTAAACGCGTCATTATACGCCCTCTTAGCATTTTTTCAAAAATCCATGTACGTTTTAGGCTTAGAAACATCCTGCGATGAAACCGGCGTCGCCATTTATCATGCCGAAAAAGGACTCATCAACCATTTGCTCTACAGTCAAATCGACATGCACAGCGAATACGGCGGCGTCGTTCCCGAACTGGCCTCGCGCGACCATATTCGCAAACTCGTCCCACTAATCAAACAATGCATGAACGAAGCCGAAGCCGGGCTAACGAGCCGAGATATCGGCGGTATAGCCTATACCGCGGGACCTGGACTAATGGGCGCCTTGCTAGTCGGCGCGACTACCGCAAACAGCCTGGCTTGGGCTTGGCGTAAACCGGTAATCGCGATTCACCACATGGAGGGACACCTACTCGCCCCAATGTTGGAAAACGATCCACCGTCATTCCCGTTTCTTGCCTTGTTAATTTCGGGAGGCCATACGATGCTGGTCGAAGTCAAAGGTATCGGCCGTTATCGCTTATTGGGCGAATCGCTCGACGACGCTGCCGGCGAAGCCTTCGACAAAACCGCCAAAATGCTCGGCCTGGGTTATCCTGGAGGTCCTAAACTGTCCGAACTGGCCAAACACGGCTCACCACGTTTTAAATTCCCAAGGCCGATGACCGACCGACCCGGGCTCGACTTCAGTTTCAGCGGCCTAAAAACTTATACGATGAATGCATTGCACGACACCGCACAATCCGATCAGGACAAAGCCGACATCGCTTTCGCTTTTCAGACCGCCGTTGCCGAAACATTGAGCATCAAATGCAAACGCGCGCTACAACAAACCCGACTGGACAAATTGGTCGTGGCCGGCGGCGTCAGCGCTAATTCGGCTATTCGCCAATCTTTGACGGAAATGGCCGACAAAGAACGCGCCCTAATTTATTTTCCTCGACCTGAATTTTGCACGGATAACGGCGCAATGATTGCCTATGCCGGTTGCCAACGCTTGATGGCCGACCAACGCCAAGGAAGCGTTATATTAGCACGCGCACGCTGGCCGATTGAAGAACTGCCACCGGTTTAACTTGCTATTTTCAATAGCTCGACTTTGTTGAAGATGCGAGGCGTATCTTCCGAGGACCGCCGCTGCCGACATCCTCCTAGAACCCACCAGAACTGCTAACCAATATTATAAGCAACCGAGTAACCCCGCTCAGCTCTCCTCGCCGGCCAATAGCCTCTGTATATTACTTTTATGACGCCACAATAATAATACGGTCATCAACACACAAGATCCGACAAGGCCTGGACTCTCGACAATATACCAGGCATAAGCGGATGATAAGCTCGATGCAATCAAAGCCGATAAAGACGAAATCTTGGAAATTTTATAAATCAATAGCCAAGTTGCAATGACCGCGAAGCCCAGCGCCCAGGTAAAACCCAATAATACACCGACCGATGTCGCGACCCCTTTACCGCCTTTGAATCCAAAAAAAACCGGATACAAATGCCCAAGAAACGCCGCCAAACCGATCAAGGCCAACGCATCGACAGGCATGCCCAGCATTTTTGCCAAATACACAGGCATTAAGCCTTTCAACACATCGCCTAACAACGTGATGCCGGCCGCTTTTTTTCCGCCGAGTCTCATCACATTCGTCGCTCCGGGATTTCCGGACCCCTGCTCACGAGGATCAGGCAACCTCATCATTCGACATACAATAATCGCACTAGAAACCGAACCTGCCAAATACGCAAACACCACAAAAAACCCTTCAAGCATTATTTCACCTACCAACATAGAACAGCATTTCCCCCATATCCAATAAATTTGGTGATATTTACGGCCAATTGCTATAAATTTGCCTTATTTCATTCTTATATCGATAATAACTCAACGACATAATAAACGGAAAACTCAATGGACATCATTTTTTTAGGTGGTCTGGAAATCGAAACCATCATTGGCATCTATGACTGGGAAAGAACCCAAAAACAAACCGTAGTGCTAGATATCCAAATGGCCTTCGATATTAGTAAAGCAGCCGAGACCGATGATATCAAGCATGCCCTCGACTACAAGTCCGTTTCCAAGCGCATTATTTCGTTTGTCGAAGCGAGCGAATTTTTTCTAGTCGAAAAATTAATCGAAGAAATTGCTAATCTGATACAAAACGAATTCCATGTACCCTGGATAAAAATCGTATTAAACAAAAAAGGCGCCATTCGCGGAGCCAGTGATGTCGGCATTATCATCGAACGAGGTGAAAAATAAATCATGGCCCGATGCTACATTAGCATAGGCAGCAATATTGACCGGGATAACAATATTCCCTCTAGCTTGCGCGCGCTCGACCATCATTTCGGCGAATTGATCATTTCCAGTCTTTACGAATCGGAAGCGGTCGGTTTCAACGGCGATAATTTTTATAATCTAGTCGTAAGTTTCGATACTGAACTCGATGTCAAAAGCGTTGCCAAAATACTCAAACAAATCGAACTAGAGCATGGCAGGATTCGTGACAGTAAAAAATTTTCCGCCCGAACACTGGATCTTGACTTACTGCTCTACGATAATCTGATTATCGAAGATGGCCGATTACAAATACCGCGTAAGGAAATCGAGCAATACGCCTTCGTTCTTGAGCCGCTCGCAGAAATTGCTCCGAACAGCAAACATCCGATTAGCCAATTAACTTATAAAGAATTATGGCAAAATCTAGACAAAAGTGATGTCAAGCAAACGCGTATACTGCCCGATTGGCCTCTTAATCAATGATCTGTTTTTTAACTTCGTCATTCTAAAATTAAAATTTAGGCTACACTGGCATTCTTACTAACATTCAAATCTGGTCGATAAAAAATCGAATCGATCAGTATTTTTCATACCTACCTCAATAGTTCATTATCAATCGCTATAAATTTCGATGACCTCGAACACCTCCCCCACAAGCCCCAGACTCGAGACATCCCGTGAATCGTTTAGCGCAGATTTACACCGATTGGCGAAGCAAAAGCTGCAAGAACACGCAGGCGCGAGGACCTTCAAGATTGTTCATCAACAACAAGCTTTTTGGATTAAACAAAGCCAAATTGCCCACCGTAGAATTTGGCACTGGCTAGGAGCAGTTGCCGCGCTACTGAGCGGCAATCCCTTGCTGAAACCCACCGTCGCAACCGGAGGGCCCGAGGCATTGAAAGCCGAGGCTAGCCGCTTGAGAAAGCTTGCGGCTTTAGGCGTCAGCGTTCCCCAAATCGTTGCCGAAGGCAAGGACTGGTTCATGCTTAATGATATCGGCCGCCCATTGACAGGCTGGATTAGAGACCCTGAAGTTTCGCGGGAACAAAAACGCACAATCGTCAAAAAGGCCTCCGAACAATTGGCCTTGCTTCACAGTCAAGGACTCTGGCACGGTCGACCTGCTTTCAGAGACATGGCTTACGATGGTCAATTCTTCGGATTTTTAGATTTCGAGGAAGATCCGGGCGGCGTACTGACTCCGGCTCAATGCATAATGCGCGATGCCTTGCTTTATTTTCATAGCTTACATCGATACCTGGCCTATGATCGGCCTATGATACTAGAAGCCATCGAAGCCTACCGACAGCTAGCGCCTAAATCCACGTGGTGCAATACACTTTCCTTCGCAAGACAAGTTTGGCTGATTTACGGACTGCTTGCTTTGCTGCATCGTTATTTAGGAAAAGATGCAAAATACGCATACCAAACACTCAAAACCCTAAGAAACTACGGCAACTAAAGACGAGTCCCCAAATGCGTTTGCTGAAGGGTTAGCAAAACAATGTTCTCCCTCCATCGACCGCAATGACTTGGCCGGTAATGTAATCTGCTTCCTTGATTAAAAACCGTACCGCGCGAGCAATATCCTCGGGCGCGCCGTTGCGTTTCAGGGCAATCCGTTCGACAATTTCCTGTTTAACCGCTTCAGACATATCCTGCTCCGGCCATAAAATTGCACCGGGCGACACTGCGTTAACCCTGATGTCGGGGCCTAGCTCCTTGGCCATAATCCGGGTCATCGCCACTAAACCGGCCTTAGCTATACTGTAAACCGGATAGCCTTTGAGCCCTCGTTCCGCATGAATATCGGTAATATTCACGACACAGCCCCGCCTTGCCGAAAGCTCCTCGACTAAGGCTTGTGTTAAAAAAAACGGCGCTTTCAGATTACTACCGATCAATTCATCCCAGTCATGCTCGGAAACTTCGCCGATTCCGGTCGGATAAAACGAAGACGCATTATTGACCAAGGCATCGATACCGCCCCAGGCTGTTTTCGCATAATCGGCCAACGATAACAATTCAGCCCTTATCGCCAAATCCGCCTTAACCATCTGCGCCGAATCGGTCCGGATGCCATTCAACTGTTCGCATAATTCCAGTGCATTGCGCTCCGATGATCTATAATGCAACAAAATATTAAAGCCGCTTTCATGCAACAGCCTCGCGCAAGCCGCGCCGATTCGCTTGGCGCCACCGGTAATCAATACATTTTTGCGCACGGATGCTCCTTCTCGCTTATGAATAAAACCGTACTACTCATCGGGTTTTACTTATTAATCAACGCTTGTAGCGAATCGCCACCCACGCTTCCCGAGCTGCCTGAGAATGCCGTCATTCTCGCATTCGGCGATAGCTTGACTTATGGTTCCGGCGCATCCAACGGTAACGACTATCCTCGCGTATTATCCGAATTGATAGGCCGCGAAGTCATCAACGAAGGTCTTCCGGGAGAAACTACTCAATCGGGCGCGCAACGTCTGCCGGCCTTACTCGACGAATATCACCCGGACTTGTTGATCTTGATTCATGGCGGTAACGACATGCTACGGAAAATCTCCGCCCATGAAACCATCGACCATCTCAACTCGATGATCGCAGAAGCGCGGCAGCGCAATATCGGCGTAATTATGATGGGCGTCCCTAAGCCCGCGTTATTTTTGTTGGATAGCGCGGAATTTTATCGCACCATAACCGAACAACATGCCATTCCGGCAGACTTGAATACACTGCCTGAATTACTCGGCAGTACCGAATTCAAATCGGACCCGATTCATCTGAATCCTGCCGGCTACAGAAAGCTCGCTGAAAAAATCCGAGATTTATTGATCAAAACAGGCGCTTTGGCGCCTGCCTAAAACTGAACGAAACAATTGAAAATTATCAATCTTTGTCGCTATCGTTAAAGCTCTGCAATTGACCCGATAACGCCTCGGCGGGCTTACGCACAAATAATCGGGAAAACAACAAACCGAGCTCAAACAAAAGCCACATCGGAATAGCCAACAAAGTCTGAGATATTGCATCCGGAGGCGTCAAAAACATTCCGATGATAAAAGCGCCGACAATCACATAAGGGCGTTTCTCAGCCAAGGCTTTCGGGGTAATCAGGCCGGTCCAGACCAAAACGATCGTAAAAATCGGCACCTCGAAAGCCAAGCCAAAGGAAAAAAACAAGGTCAGCACAAAATCGAGATATTTTGCGATATCGGTCATTACCGCGACTCCGGCCGGCGCGGCTGCGGTCAAGAAACCGAAAATCAAAGGAAAAACAACGAAATAAGCAAACACAACGCCAAGATAGAACAGAAACGTACTCGCAATCAATAGCGGAAAAATCATGCGCCGCTCGTTTCTATAAAGTCCCGGAGCGACAAAAGCCCAAAATTGATACAGAATAATCGGGACCGCGATAAAAATAGACAGCACCAAAGCCAATTTGAAAGGCGTGAAAAAAGGTGAGGCGACATCGATCGCGATCATCGTGCTGTTTTCCGGCAAGTGCGCTAATAACGGCCCCGCCAAATAACTATAGATTTCATTAGCATAAGAAGCTAAACCGAAAAACACGACTAAAACCGATAAAACGACCTTCAGCAGACGATTTCTCAGTTCAATTAGATGGGAAATAAACGGCTGCTCTTGCGTTTCGTCAAAATTATCGCGGCTCATAGGATTTATTTAGGTTTGCTTTGATCTTCCGAAGCCGATTCAATACCGGATTGAATCGAATGTGCCGCTTCCTTGGTTTCATCCAAAGTAGCTTGTATCTCATCGAACGCCGATTGCTCTTTCAGCACTTGACGAATTTCCTCGGCTTGTAATTCCTGCTTAATTTCCGCTTTCACCGAGGCAACGGTATTACGTAATTTTCCCACCCAAAATCCGGCGATGCGAGCAGCTTTCGGCAACCTCTCCGGCCCAATTACCAATAAGCTGACCAAGCCGATCAGAATCAATTCCCAAAAACCGACATCGAACATAATTTAAACTTTATCCTGCTCCGACGGCGCTTTTTCTTTTGACTTGTCGCTGTCGTCCTCGGCCAGTTTCTTATCTACCTCGCCGTCTTTTACCGCCGAACGAAAACTTTTGATCGCCCCGCCCAAATCCGAACCGATATTGCGCAAGCGCTTGGTACCGAACAAAACGATCACAATCACCAAAATGATCAACAATTGCGTGACACTCATGCCCATTTTTTAACTCCGGTTGTTTTAGTGAATAGCGAATGATAGATGGTGAATAGTAAATGGAAAATCGTAAATTGAGTTCGTACTTGAGCTTTTGTGTTTATACATCGAGCTATTCAGCAACATAAGCCTACACCTATGCGGGACGTGTTATACAGCCCGTCCAGCATAGGATATTAACGGCGTCCTTTGACGGGCACCCCGGTGCCGAATATTGATCTACGATGGGTATAAACACGGCTTTCTGCCATCCACTTCCTATTTACTATTGACCTTTCGCTATTTCCCGCGGCTCGCTTTTTCCTCGAGTCCGGACAGTCCGAAACGGCGTTGCAGTTCGCGCAACACGTCGTCAGGCCCCAATCCTTGATGCGCCAACATCACCATGCTGTGAAACCAGAGATCGGCTGTTTCGTAGACGATTTTTTCTTTGTCGCCATCCTTTGCGGCCATGACCGTTTCGGTCGCTTCTTCGCCTATCTTCTTTAAAATACTATCTAAACCTTTCGCATACAGGCTTGCGACGTAAGACTTGTCGGCCGACTCCTGTTTACGTTGCTCTAGAATTGTCGCCAGTTCTTGCAATACTTGATTCATTTTTTATAGATCTTTTGAGGGTCTTTCAAAACCGGCTCAATCGCCTGCCATTGTTCGTCTTTCAAGGCTCGATAAAAACAACTTTCACGGCCGGTATGACAAGCGATTCCGCCCTGCTGTTCAATTTTCAGCAAAATAACATCTTCATCGCAATCTAGATAGACGCCGAGCACTCTTTGCCGATGCCCCGATTCTTCGCCTTTGCGCCATAGCCGGTTACGGGAACGCGACCAATACACCGCATAGCCTTCGCTGACCGTCAACGCCAACGATTCGCGGTTCATCCAGGCAAACATCATCACCTTACCGCTATCGGCTTGCTGTGCAATGACAGGAACCAAGCCGTCGCTGGTCCAGCGAATTTCATCCAGCCATACTTCACTCATGACAAGCGCACCTCGATACCTTTTCCGGCCATGTGCTCCTTGGCCTGCTGCACGGTATATTCGGCAAAATGAAAAATACTCGCGGCCAAGACCGCATCGGCCTTACCTTCGAGAATGCCGTCAGCCAGGTGGTCCAAATTGCCGACCCCGCCCGAAGCAATCACCGGCACGGCTACAGCCTCGCTAATCGCGCGAGTCAAAGCCAAATCGAAACCTTCGCGCGTTCCGTCCCTATCCATACTGGTCAATAATATTTCGCCGGCACCGTAATCCGTCATTTTTTTTGCCCATTCGACCGCATCGATACCGGTCGGCTTACGGCCGCCATGAGTAAATATTTCCCAACGATCGGGTTGCCCCGCTTCGCTGACTTTTTTAGCGTCGATCGCAACGACGATACACTGCGAACCGAATCGCGAAGCCGCTTCGCGCACAAATTCGGGATTGCTTACCGCCGCACTATTTATACCGACTTTATCGGCGCCGGCATTCAGCATGCGCCGGATATCGTCGAGCGTTCTGATACCGCCGCCGACCGTCAACGGAATAAAAACCTCGCCGGCCACTTGTTCGACCACATGCACGATCGTATCGCGATCATGATGAGTCGCGGTAATATCAAGAAAAGTCAGTTCGTCCGCGCCTTCTCGGTCATAGCGTCTAGCGATTTCGACCGGATCGCCGGCATCGCGAATATCGACGAATTTTACGCCTTTGACGACGCGCCCGTTATCGACATCCAAGCAAGGAATGATGCGTTTAGCCAGACTCATAAATCAATCGCCGAAAGACTCGGCCAATTTCGCGGCTTCGGTAAAATCCAGCGACCCTTCATAGATTGCACGCCCTGTTATCGCACCGACAATACCATCGCCGACATGCTTGCCGAGCGCCTTGATATCGTCCAAATTTGTTATACCGCCCGAGGCGATCACCGGAATTCGGATCGAACGGGCCAATTCGGCGGTCGCCTCGACATTGACGCCGCTCATCATGCCATCGCGTGAAATATCGGTATAAATGATCGCTTCGACACCGTCTGCCTCAAATTTCTGCGCCATATCGATCACATCATGATGGGAAAGTTTGGACCAACCGTCGATGGCCACTTTACCGTTCTTAGCATCGAGCCCGACGATGATATGCCCCGGAAACTCGATTGCAACATCTTTGATAAAGTGCGGCTCGCTGACCGCTTTAGTTCCGATGATGACATATTGTACGCCGGCTTCGAGATACGCCTGAATCGTATCCTCGTCGCGAATACCACCGCCGATTTGTACCGGTATATCCGGATAGGCTTCGACAATACTCCGAATAATCGTGGCATTTTTCGGTTTACCGGCAAACGCACCGTCCAAATCCACCAAGTGGATGCGTTTCGCGCCGGCTTCGACCCATTTTCCGGCAACACTCACCGGATCGTCCGAAAACACCGTATCATCGTCCATATTGCCCTGCCGCAAACGGACACATTTTCCTTCTTTCAAATCGATTGCAGGTATCAACAACATAAGATCAACATCCTCAAGATTTTAATGCCGGATTAACCGGACGCCCTATTAATTAACATTAAATTGTCCATCCCACTGCAAAAAGTTTTTCAATAGCTGTAAGCCGGCTGATTGACTTTTTTCAGGGTGAAATTGCACGGCAAAAATATTTGCCTTTGCCAATGCGCAGGCAAATGGCTTCGGATAATCCGAAGTACCGGATACGACTGATTCATCTTCGGGAACGGCATAATAACTATGCACAAAATAAAATCGGCTGTCCTGCTCAATATTTTCCCAAAGCGGATGCGGCTGTTGCTTAACTCGATTCCAACCCATGTGGGGAATTTTCAGCCGTTCGCCGTTTTTATCCTGAAGGTTATCCGAAAAGCGCCGCACTTGGCCTGGAATGATATTCAAACACATTGTTGCATCGCTTTCCTCGCTATCTGTCAATAAAGCCTGCATACCCAGACAAATACCGAGCATCGGTTTTTGTTGCGCGACGGTCTTGATCGCCGAAGCAAGACCTGAAGCATTAAGCGCCTGCATACAATCACCGATCGCTCCAACGCCGGGGAAAACGACGCGATCGGCCCGCAAAACGGATTCGATATCGGATACGACCCTGACTTCGGTAAGAGGGTCCGCATGTTGCAAAGCTTTAGCAATGGAATGCAGATTGCCCATTCCATAATCGATAACTGCGACTGATGACATAGTGGGGTAGGGTTACAAAGTTCCTTTGGTTGACGGCATCATTCCGGCCATTCGTGGATCTTGCGCGACCGCCATGCGTAGCGCCCGGCCCATCGCTTTGAATATGGTTTCGGCAATATGATGCGCATTGGAGCCTTTAAGGTTATCGATGTGCAAGGTTACGCCGGCATGGTTGACAAAGCCTTGAAAAAACTCGCGGAATAAATCGACATCGAAGCGACCGATCGCGCCTCTAGGAAATTTGACATCGTACACCAATCCCGGACGACCTGAAAAGTCGATTACGACGCGAGATAAGGCTTCATCGAGCGGCACATAAGCATGACCGTAGCGATACAGGCCTTTTTTATCGCCGACTGCTTGTGCAAAGGCTTGACCGAGTGTAATACCGATATCCTCGACGGTATGATGATCGTCGATATGCAGATCGCCTTTAGCGGTAATATCGAGATCGATCAAACCATGCCGCGCAATTTGATCCATCATGTGTTCGAGAAAAGGCACGCCGGTCGAAAAAACCGCGCGTCCGGTACCATCCAGATTAATTGCGACTGCTATTTGTGTTTCGAGTGTGTTGCGCTCGATTCGCGCGCTTCGTGAGGTCATAAAGACTGCGTTGTTAATAATTAGCGGGCTTATTCTACTATGAAAAAAATCAATTATGCAGCGATTCGCTGCTAATTGAAGGCTAATATTATACTTCGCGCGACCACATTTGCTGGTAAGCTGATGCGCTCTTTTGTCCGATAGCTGTGTTGCGAAAACAGTTACATAGCTTGCTATGCGCCTGTTTTCGTGCCTTGCTACCGAACAAAATAGCATTTCCATAAAATCCGCAAACATGGTCTCGCGAAGTATATTTTGTAAGCTTAAACGTACATAAATTTCAGCTTTGACTGACTTCTTTTTTAGTCATTTTACGGCACAATAAGCTGTCGCCAAAACATAGGAGTTAGGGATAGATTTCGACAGGGTGTCGCAGGGACGATCGCATAAGCCAACCACTCGGCGATAAACGCCTCGAATCGCAAGTCGATTCGAGGTTTTTTTTTATGTTTCTTAGGCCGCCGCGGCTCTCGATGCTTTTTTGCGCTCATGCTCCTGCAGCAATTTCTTGCGCAAGCGAATCGATACCGGCGTCACTTCAACCAGTTCGTCTTCATCGATAAACTCCAAGGCTTGCTCCAGCGACATTTTCTGAATCGGCGTTAAAATCAGATTCTCGTCGGTCCCCGCCGCTCTGATGTTAGTCAACTGTTTCGCTTTAGTCGGATTCACCACTAAATCGTTGCTGCGCGAATGAATACCAACCAGCATGCCTTCGTAAACTTCATCGGCATGCACCAAAAACAACTCGCCACGCTCCTGTAACGCAAACAAGGCATAGGCCAAAGCTTTGCCTTGAGCCATCGAGACCAACACGCCGCGTTTACGCGCACCCAATTCGCCTTTCTTGATCGGTCCGTAATGATCGAAAACATGATACAGCAACCCTGAACCGGAGGTCGATGTCATGAACTCGGTCTGGAATCCGATCAAACCGCGTGACGGGATCATATACTCCAAACGAATTCGGCCTTTGCCATCCGGCACCATATTCATCAAATCGCCTTTACGCTCGCCGAGTTTCTCCATGATTGTGCCTTGATGAGTTTCTTCAACCTCGATCGTCACGAATTCGAAAGGCTCGCATTTCTCGCCATCGATCTCCTTGATAATGACTTCCGGCCGGGACACGCCCAATTCGAAGCCTTCGCGACGCATGTTTTCGATCAATACCGATAGATGCAGTTCGCCGCGTCCGGACACTTTAAACTTATCCGGGTCGTCGGTATCCTCGACTCTTAATGCGACATTATGCTGCAATTCTTTTTGCAAACGATCGCGAATTTGTCTCGAGGTGAGAAACTTACCTTCGCGGCCGGCAAACGGCGAGGTGTTGACTTGGAAAGTCATGGTCACGGTCGGTTCGTCGACCGACAAGGCCGGCAGCGCTTCGACCGTATCGGGATGACATAAGGTTTCGGAAATTTCCAGCTTATCGATGCCGGTAAAAGCAATGATGTCCCCAGCTTGCGCTTCCGGCACTTCGACACGCTCCAGCCCATAGAAGCCGAAGATTTGTAAAATACGGCCCTTGCGAATTGCCCCTTCGCGGTTAATCAACGTCAACGGCATATTAGCCTTAACCCTACCGCGCTGAATACGTCCAATACCGATCACGCCGACATAGGAGTTGTAATCCAGGCTACTGACCTGCATTTGAAACGGTCCGTCCAAGTCGACATCAGGCGGGCTGACTTTTTCGACGATCGTTTCGAACAACGGTGTCATATCGCCGTCGGTCGCATCGGAATCCAAACTAGCATAACCATTGAGCGCCGATGCATAGACGATCGGAAAATCCAGTTGCTCATCGGTCGCACCCAGACGGTCGAATAGATCGAAGGTTTGATCGACCACCCAATCCGGACGAGCGCCGGGACGGTCGATTTTATTGATCACGACAATCGGCTTTAAACCCAATGCAAACGCTTTTTGCGTAACGAAACGGGTTTGCGGCATCGGTCCGTCGACTGCGTCGACTAGCAACAACACCGAATCGACCATCGACAATACGCGCTCCACTTCCCCGCCGAAATCGGCATGGCCCGGAGTATCGACGATATTAATATGATAACCGTTCCAATCCAACGCGGTATTTTTCGCCAGAATCGTAATACCCCGTTCTTTTTCAATGTCATTCGAATCCATGATCCGCTCGGAAACCTTTTCATGGCTCTTGAACGTGCCGGATTGTTGTAACAATTTATCGACCAAGGTGGTTTTACCGTGGTCTACGTGCGCAATGATTGCGATATTTCTTAAATTTTCGATCACTTAAATAAACTCTGAAGATTAATGAATTATGTGGCAACCTGTACTCCTGATTGAGAAGTCAGACGCCGAACATTGAGAAAGGCAAGATTGAATGGTTAGCTTTGTTCCCAGGGTAAATCATAAAAGCGCCAACCGCCCCGGTTGCCGCGGTGTTTGTCGTCGTCGAGAGGTCCTTCAAAGCCTTCCAATATATTGATAGGGCGAGAAAACCCCGCCGCCGCCAAGGCATCCGCTGCATCCAATGATCGCTGCCCGCTTCGACACAGCAACAACACCGGCGCATTTTTATCGGGAACCGCTTCGGCTACCTGCTCGACAAACGCGGTATTAACTTGCCAGTCCGGAAATTCTTTCCACGGAATATGCACCGCGTCGATCGGATGGCCGACGTGGCTATGTTCCATTTTAGTTCTGACATCGACCAATACGGCGCTCGGGTCGGTTTGCAATAATTGCCAAGCTTGTTTTGGTTCTAAATTTTCTACCATAATGAGTTCGATCGGCTAAATTTAACGAATGGGATTCGGTGGACGTTGTTCAAACAGATCGCGGCTGATTCGCGCTCCTTATGCAGTACAGGGTTTGTAACCCATGCGCATCAAGCTAAAACGACCCAACCGCATCACGTTCTTTCCCAGGCTGGAGCCTGGTTGACAGCCTATTTTATACCTATCGCACTTCAAATTTCGGCATTAAGGTATGGAGGCGTCGGGGTGTTCGGCAAAGGCTTTGACAGCAGGGATGCTGTCATAGAGCCTACATGGACATATTCACGGCGTCCTTTGACGGGCACCTCGGCGCCGAAATTTGTTTAGCAAAGAGTATAGTCTTTGCGACCTCGAAATCGCGATCTGGGGATCGCTCCCACAGTGTATCCGCCTCCTGCGGGACAAAGGTGTCACGAATACAGAAAATTCCCCTGCATTTTCTGCTGCCATGTATCAGACTAGTTGTCGCCTAAAGCGCCTACTATTGATGCCCCGCATCCATGCAATCGGCTTTTTCAAAAACGTTTGAATAAGATTATCCTTTCCTACCAATGAATTGAGCTTCATTCCTGAGCCCTATACCTATCTCGCCTATTGATCCGTTTTCCCGATAATAAATCGGTTTTAATTCGGCAAATAATTCCAATAATTCGCCTTCGGACAATAAAAAGTCGGGATTGTTCGGTCCTCGTTCAATGACTTTCTCGCGGGTATACGTCTGATAAAATAATAAACCGCCGGGATTCAACACGCCTATTATCGCATCACACAGACTCCGGTCAAGAAATCGACTGATTACAATGACATCGAAACGACATCCGGAGAAAGCATTTTTATCGACGGCACATTGCCGCGCCTGAATAGCCAAGCATTGCTTGTCGGCTACATGCTGCAATTTTTCCACCGCTACGGCCGATATATCCCAGGCAAAAACAGCCAAGCCCGCCGCTGCAAGCAATCGAGCATTAGCGCCTAATCCGCAAGCCAAATCCAAACCAACACCCTTTTGCGGCAACAAAAACACATTTTCCGATAACACCTCCGCAGGCCGGTAATCCGAAATATCGCCTTGCCGGTAAACGGCATCCCATTTTGCCGAAATTGCTGAGTTAGATTCCGTCAATACCAATCCGCCTTGGCAACCATTCCTGTAAAAAATCCAAAAATTTTCTGACCTTGGTGGACAAATATTTTCGATGCGGATAAACGGCATGTATCTCTAGGGGAGCCAATCCATAGTCTTCCAATACCGGAATCAACTTACCTTTTTCGATATCCTTACCGACGATGTATCTAGGTAACATCACCATTCCCAATCCCTCTATCGCGCCGACTCGAATCGGATCGGCCACATTAGCGACGATGCGTCCTTTCACCTTGATCATCAAATCGCCATAAGGCCCCTTGAATCGCCATTGATCCCTCGGCGGAATCGACCAATTGACCAAACAGCTATGATCGGTCAAGTCCTCTGGCGTTTTAGGAATACCATTTTGTTGAAAATAACCCGGAGCACCGCAAACCACTAACGGTGAACTGGCGAGTTTGCGCGCAATCATACTGGAATCTTCGACACCGCCCAAATTTATCGCTAGATCAATGCCCTCATCGATCAGGTCGCCCATATTGCCTTGCAAAATGATAGTGACTTCCAAATCGGGATACAACTTTAGAAACTCCGAAATCGCTGGCGCGATTTGAGTGGCACCGATAACTTGCGGCGCACTGATTTTCAGCGTTCCTCGAGGCTCGGTCTGTAGTTGCGTCACCGTAGCTTCCATTTCCTCGATATCATCCAATACCTGCTGGCAACGCTCCAGGTACGATGCGCCCATTTCTGTCAGACTCAGACTGCGCGTGGTTCTATTAAACAGCCGAGTGCCTAAATGTTCTTCCAATTGCATGATATGCTTGGTCGCCATGGCTCTCGAAATATCCAAATCGCGCGCGCCGCCGGCGAAACTGCCGGCCTTAGCCACCCGAACAAAAACATTCATGCTGGTTAATTTGTCCATTCATCTCTCTTTGAATTTCAATTGATAAAGGCTACGGCTAGGCTGTCGAAATTTACCGGTTTTCAGGTCACAAAAATGACTGTTTTATGGATTTTGAGATAAAAACCGGCGCTTTAATAATTTATGAGCATCAACAATTTACAAGACATTTTGAGTACCGTAGGATGCGCATCACGCACCTTTCCAAGGCAACGAACCGACGATAGGTGCCGACCCAGGTGCGCGATGCGCACCCTACACCTAGCGTTTTATGACCTATGATCACCCAAAAATTCCAAGATATTTTGACATTAAAAAGCGGGGGCGCAAAGATTAGCTAAAATGGCTTTTTTCGACAAACTAGGCCACGGCGCGCCTGTTGCTCTCGCTGATTCCGTTTTGCAATCGTGCCGCCACTCCAATTCACAACTATCGCTTGCCATTTATTTCGTTTTTACTTAATATCCTTGGCTTATGATTGTTCCATCTACCAAACGTCAGGACTTCAACCCTAAGCTATCAACTCGATATAGCAGGCTTAAGGAATAGAAAGGCTAGTTTGCACGCACTTTTGTTTCTAATCAAGAAACAATTTATCAACAAATCGGCCTATTGTCTGCCGAAATAAAATCTGTATAGTACTTCACAAGCCTACTGCGAAAGCGTCATTGACTTACGTTTAGTCATCGGTATGCATGCATCGGCAACCCATTACTTATTGAATTCAACTGCAACTCGCAGGAATAACGTCGACTTGATAGCCAATTCCTATGCAGATTCGTTTACCATGTTCTAACCCTCCTGGTGTAGTACCAACAAGCAGTTCCTCCTCAAAACTCTGCTTGATTTTTCACCTCCCTCTGCTTCCAAGCATTGGGAGGTTTTTTTTGCCTCTTTATCTCTACTCCGCTACTTTTTCCAAAAAATCCGGCAATGCATTAGTCGCAGCAAAGCTATTCGTCGAACAGTTGAATAGCCAATCGTCGATATCGCATTGAGGCGAAAAGCCCGATACCGCTTGTTTCAAAATCATTCGGACTTGCCGATAATCGTCGACTAAGGCAGCCAGTTCTATTGCCGACAAAAGCTTTTCAAGCTCGCTCCAACCAATAACCTCTTCTTCGGCCCGCATAATACGCGGATGGCCGGTTACGGAAACATTGCCGCCGATCAATAATTCTTCATAGAGCTTTTCTCCCGATCGCAAACCGGTATAAACAATCTCGATATCGCCGTCAGGTCGCACATCATCCTTGACCGTTAAACCGCTGAGCTTGATCATGCGTTTCGCCAAGTCCAAAATCTTGACCGGCTCGCCCATGTCCAAGACAAAAACATCACCGCCCTGCCCCATTGCACCGGCCTGTATCACCAATTGGGCGGCTTCGGGAATCGTCATGAAATAGCGAATGATTTTCGGATCGGTCACAGTCACCGGTCCACCCTTGGCAATTTGTTCACGGAATAATGGCACCACAGAGCCCGACGAGCCCAACACATTGCCGAAACGCACCATAGTAAATCGCGTTGCCCGCAGCTTTTGATTTTCAATGCTTAAGGCTTGTAAAATCAGCTCGGCAAAGCGCTTGGTCGCTCCCATCGTATTGGTTGGCCGTACCGCTTTATCGGTCGAAATCAATACGAAAGTCTCTATATTCGCTTTGATAGCGGCGCGGGCGGTATGTAAAGTGCCGAATATATTATTCCAAACCGCTTCGCCCGGGTTTTTCTCAACCATCGGCACATGCTTATAAGCCGCGGCATGGTAGATCGTTTGCACGCCGAATGCCCGGCAAATTTTTTCGACTCGACTACCGTTAACCACCGACCCGAGAACGGCGATGATTTGCGTATCGGCACCATTCGATTTTGCCAAATAGAGATCTAACTCCCTCTCGATCTCATAGAGTGCAAATTCACATTGCTCGTACAAAATCAATGCCTTCGGTTGCAATTGAATAATTTGCCGGCATAACTCCGAGCCGATCGAACCGCCGGCGCCGGTGACCATCACCTTTTTGCCGGCTGTATTGGCGGTCAATAAAACTTGATCCGGAACCACGGCATCCCGACCCAGCAAATCGGCGATATCCACTTCTTGCAATTCATCGAACGTCACCTTCCCTTGCGCGATGTCGGACATTCCCGGCATTGACCGAACATGGACCGGATAGGGCTCCAGCAGGCGAATAATCTCACTTCGCCGGCTTCTAGCAACCGACGGCATCGCCAACAGAATATCGGTAACGGCAAATTTATCGATTAAATAACTTAACGCGGTAAACGGATGAATTTTAACGCCGTTAACTTTTTGCCGATGCAACACGGCATTGTCGTCAATAAATGCAATCGGCCGAAAATCATGACCATGTGCCAATGCCGAAGACAGCTGCACACCGGCACTACCTGCGCCATAAATGATGACATTGTTGCGACGATACAATTCCGGATCGGTGCTCCTTGCCATGCGCGCATACTGCTCACCAAACCACCAGCGTGCCATGAATCGGCTCCCGCCGGCAAAGAACAACATCATCAACCAATTCAGCGGCGGTACCGTTCTCGGCACCAAGCCGGCTCTCAATTGAAATACCAATGCGGCAAATATCAACGCGTACAAAGTAACCGCTTGCACGATCGTCGCTAACGCTCTGACGCCAATATAACGAATAATCGCCCGGTACAAGCCCATTCTGATAAAAATCGGAATGACAATACAGGGAGCCAACACGAACAAGATCCAAACGCGGTCTTCGGGGACATAAAACTCGCCGAAGCGTAACGAAAACGCCAGCCACAGCGCAAAGACCGAAAAAAACACATCAGCACTCATCGTTATCGCTGCTTTTTTAGGCCGCGATAATCTTAAAAACCAGTTTGCTAAATTTTCCATGCTCTTAAACCCTTCCAAAATGAAACTCACCGAATTGCTAATCGTGCCGGTTATACCTGATCCGAATCGAGCTTGGTAATATCAAGGATTTCCGATCGAAAGGCTTGTATGCCGATCGGAAGTTTTTTGTTCATCCGCCACCACCTAGCGTTTCGATGTCGAATCCGACTACCGAACGGCTTTCCTTGCTGAATTCGACGCCGATCAAGTGAATCGGCACGCCTTCGGCTTTGTATTTCTCGGCGTAGTTCTTATCCTTCAATTGCCGTAAGGCCTTGCCTTCCGGCACCAGTTCCACGACCTTGAATTCGAATAGATAGATTTGCCCGTTGAAATGCACGGTCATGTCGATACGGCCATGATTGGTCGCGTCTTCGAGCGTGACGGTCAAGCCCAACGCCGCGAAGTAGCTGTAGAACACGCTCGCATAGTAACCTTCGTATTGCGCGATCGGGTTGTTGCGGTACCAGTCATGCGGGATGCCGGCATAAAAAGCCGTGAATAGGTTTTGAAGACCTTCGAAATCGTTAAGCAGCAATAAATCATACAGCTGACCGGCCTGTCTGCCGTAACGGGCCGGATCGTTGGTCAAGGCTTGCAGCAGGACGCCGTTCAGACTCGCCTTCACTTCCAGATTCGGATACCCCAATGTCACTTGCGTCATCCCGGGTAAATTCCGCGACGATACGATTGTCAAATAACCGGTTTGGAACAATACAGCTTCGCTGGCGATATGATCGACATCGAAAGTCGACAGTAAGGTTTCGGTCGCCAACAGTTTTTCGAAATCCGGCGTGAAAAAACCCCGTTGCATCAGCAGATCCACCAAAAACGTCGGCGTGCCGGTCTCGAACCAGTAAGGTTTGAATTCACGCGTATCGAACAGAAGCAATAGATCGAAAGGATTATAAACCGCCTCGCCCAGCCAATTGTAACCGTTGTACCAATCCCTGATTTTGCCCCGTTCAAGGCCTTGCAATTCCGGCGCGAACACCGTGCCGAGATCGCCTTCGGTATAACCGCATACCGCCGAATAGCGTTTGTCGACGGTGATATCCTGTAGATTATTCAAGCCCGAAAACAAGCTAACCTTGCTGAATTTGGATACGCCGGTCAAAAACGCAAAGCGGATATGCGCATCTTGCCCCTTGATCACCGAGTATAGATTGCGCAAGCCGTCGCGCATCTGCCGGGCGATGTCCGGGTTAGTAATGTTGTCGAGTATCGGTTTGTCGTATTCGTCGATTAATACAACCGCGCGTTGACCGTATTTTTGATGCGCCAGCCTGATCATTTCCGAAAAATTCCCGGAAATACTCGGCTGTTGAGGATCGATATCCAATTGTTTTCTATTGAAATCCAGAATTTCTCCGATTTTCTCATCCAAATCGGCTCGGCTCTGCAGCACACCTTCGGCAAAACTAATCCGAATCACCGGATACTGCTTAGTCCAATCCCATTTATCATAGCAATAAAGCCCTTGAAACAACGCTTCGCTGCCGGCAAATAATTCGGCCAGCGTGTCGAGAAACAAGGATTTGCCGAAGCGTCTCGGCCGAGACAGAAAATAATATTTACCCTCGACCGCAAGCTTCAACGCATAAGCGGTTTTGTCGACATAGTAACAATCGTCCTCGCGTATCTCGCGAAAGGTTTGTATGCCGATCGGCAGCTTTTTGCTCATTCGCCACCTCCGAGCGTTTCGATGTCGAACCCGACTACCGAACGACTTTCCTTGCTGAATTCGACGCCGATCAAATGTATCGGCACACCTTCGGCTTTATATTTCTCTGCGTAGTTCTTATCCTTCAATTGCCGTAAGGCCTTGCCTTCCGGCGCCAGTTCCACGACCTTGAATTCGAACAAATAGATTTGCCCGTTGAAATGCACGGTCATGTCGATACGGCCATGATTGGTCGCGTCTTCGAGCGTGACGGTCAAGCCCAACGCCGCGAAGTAGCTGTAGAACACGCTCGCATAGTAACCTTCGTATTGCGCGATCGGGTTGTTGCGGTACCAATCGTGCGGAATGCCGGCGTAAAAGGCCGTGAATAAGTTTTGAAGGCCTTCGAAATCGTTACTCTGCAATAGCCGATACAGCGATTTGCGATTGCGGACTTCGGCCTGCGCATTCGGCGTCCAGGTTCTCAACAAGCGTCCGTAAAGGCTTTGATAAACTTCCCGGTTCGGGAACCTCAGACGATAGAAATAGGCGTCGCCTAAGTTTTCTTCACGGTCGATCGTTAAATATCCGGCTTGAAACATCAATGCCTCGGTCGGCATGTCGTCGATATCAAAGGTCGACAGCAATTCGGCATCGGATTCCAAACGTCCCAACTCGGGCAACCAAGCATGCCGTTCTGTCAGAACGTCGATTAAAAACGTCGGCGTACCGGTCTCGAACCAGTAAGGTTTGAATTCGCGCGTATCGAACAGAAGCAATAGATCGAAAGGATTATAAACCGCCTCGCCCAGCCAATTGTAACCGTTGTACCAATCCCTGATTTTGCCCCGTTCAAGGCCTTGCAATTCCGGCGCGAACACCGTGCCGAGATCACCTTCGGTATAACCGCATACCGCCGAATAGCGTTTGTCGACGGTGATATCCTGTAGATTATTCAAGCCCGAAAACAAGCTAACCTTGCTGAATTTGGATACGCCGGTCAAAAACGCAAAGCGGATATGCGCGTCTTGCCCCTTGATCACCGAGTATAGATTGCGCAAGCCATCGCGCATCTGCCGGGCGATGTCCGGGTTGGTGATGTTGTCGAGGATCGGCTTGTCGTATTCGTCGATTAATACAACCGCGCGTTGGCCATATTTTTGATGCGTTTGACGCAATAATTCACCAAATAGACCAGCAATATCCAAGTCCTGCGGACCATCCACACCCAAGCTTTCGCGGTTGATGCGTAGTATGTCCAAAATACGTTTGTCCAATGCATCCCGGGAATGAATCACCCCTTCGGCAAAACTAATCCGAATCACCGGATACTGCTTAGTCCAATCCCATTTATCATAGCAATAAAGCCCTTGAAACAACGCTTCGTTGCCGGCAAATAATTCGGCCAGCGTGTCGAGAAACAAGGATTTACCGAAACGTCTCGGCCGCGACAGAAAATAATATTTACCCTCGACCGCAAGCTTCAACGCAAAAGCGGTCTTGTCGACATAATAGCAATCGTCCTCGCGTATCTCCCGGAAGGTTTGTATGCCGATCGGAAGTTTTTTGCGCATCATTTTGTTAAGCACTACTCACTTGAAAAGCAAACCGGACAACCGAAACGTCATGAAAGACATCATCATTAATCAATCATTTGTCGTTCCGGCACCAAGCTTAAGAACCGCAACACACATAGGCGCCATCGCAACGAAACAAATCAACGGCGCCCAAGCTTCGTATATCATCGACACATAAGCCCAAGGCAACAACCAAAAAATATTGATCGCCAGCACGCCTTGCGTGACATTTTTATGCGAATTCAAGCGCCTCGATAATATCTGATAGGCATGACTGCGATGCGCCTGATGCCATGCTTCATCTCGCATAATACGCCTAAGCAGCGTAACCGTTGCATCGACAATGAACACAGCCAGTAGAATCCACCAACTCCATAGATTCATCGAACCAGATAACGATGTCAGCACAGCAAGCAAACCTAAAACGAAACCCAAAAAACCGCTACAAGCATCGCCCATGAAAATTTTCGCCGGCGGCCAATTCCAGACCAAGAAACCACCAGCTGACAAAGACAGTAAAAGCATCAACAAGGCCCAATCGTTTTCACCTTGCAAAGCCAACAACAAGGCCGCAGACATCGCCGTAGTAATCGCCTCGACTCCGGCAATACCATCAATCCCGTCCATGAAATTATATAGATTCAACAACCAAACGAGCATGATGGCATAAATGCCGAACAACAAGCCCCAACCGGAAATCTCGATCGAGAAAAAACGAAGCGCCGGCAATTCGGGCAAGACCAATAAGGCACCGATCGCTGCAAAAAAATGAACCAAAAACCGCCATTTTGCAGGTATCGAAACATGATCGTCCCAAAAACCGATGCCCGCAACCAGTGCTCCGGACAATATCAATCCCGCGATATAGATGGGGTCAACCCTAATAACACCGAAATAAGCCAGACCACCGACCATCGATAAAAAAACCAGCACGACCGACAATCCTCCGCCTCTCGGTGTCGGCAAGGTATGCGAACTACGGGCATTCGGCACATCCAACAAGCTCTTATTCAAGGCATAACGCTTGAAACAACCCGTCAACAAATAACTTAGCGCAAAAACGAACGCGCACAGAGTTAATGTAATTACCATACCGTCTTAAGCCCCGAGCCGACATTCATTCTGATTTATCACACCTAGATACGTAGGGTACGCGATGCAAATCCTACAAAATAATTGAATCTCATTTCTCCAGATTACTGACAATCTCGGGCAACGAACTCTTTAAATCATGGCCCGGCTTAAATCCCAATTCACGCTCTATTTTTGCCGATGAATACCAGGCCGAGCCGATCAGTTTATCCAACGCATCGGAATCGAACATAAACCGCCGACCGCGCAACTTGCCGATACCGTCGCCAACCTTAGCCATTGCCCGCAGCAAAGCCAAAGGCATCGTTAACGATGACTGAGGTTTTCTCAAGGCTTCCCGAATCCAATCATAAATTTCCCGCGTCGAATAAGAATGCCCGTCCGTCACGATGTATATCTGCCCGGCAGCTTCCGGCTTGTCGGCCGCTAACAGAGCAGCTTGCACGACATCCTCGACATGCACCATTGAGCGCTTATTATGCACTTCCGGTATTGGCGGAAAAACGCCTTTTCGAATCGCATCAATCATGCGAGGCAAATTGCCTTTCTCGGTATTTCCGTACACCATGCTGGGCCGGATGACGACAGGATGCGGCACATAGCCGCCATGTAATACCAATTGCTCAGCGGCATATTTGGATTGCCCATAGGGCGTGTCGGCAGGGGTATGGTTTTGTTCATCAATTATTTGCTGTCCAGTGAAACCAGCTGCCTTAACGCTGCTGAAATAGATAAAGCGTTGAACGCCCGACTGGTGAGCAGCCTCCAGCAGTTTACGGGTGCCTTCAGTATTGACTTGCCAATAGCATATTTCATCTTCCTTGCTCATAGATAACTCATGGGCTTTACCTGCAAGGTGGAAGATATAATCAATACCATCACAAAGCTCGTGAGGGATTTTGTCCTTGAATAAATCAAGTGAAATTTGACCGTTAACATTGCTCTGCTTTCGTGCCAAAATGCGAATGTCATGATCATACTCACTCAAGATTTTCACCATCGCTTGGCCAATGAATCCGTTTGCGCCAGTAACTAATACTTTTCTTTTTCTATTGAGCCGCATTATTGGACAACACCTATTTTCGACAAAATTTCGGCATTAATTAGTGAAGCGTCATATTTGGCTTCAGCCATCGCCCGACTCATGGCCCCCATGTTAGCAATAATTTCCGGGTTTTCGGCAAAATATATCATGATTTTCGCAAGTGCTTCAGGGTCCCTGACAGGAACTTTGAAACCGTTGATTCCTTCCACTACCGTATCTTTACAGCCCACCGCCTCAGTTGTAATAATCGGCCTGGCCATTGCCATCGCCTCCTGCGTACTACGCGGCATACCTTCTCTATATGAAGGCAACACAAAAACACTTGCCTGCTTAACCCAGGGTCTCACATCCGTGACATGCCCGGGACACTCGATTAACTTTTCAGTAACCCAACCATCAATCTCTTCCTGAGATAGCGAACCGGGATTCTCATCGATGGAACCCAATAACAAAAAACGCACTCCGGGATATTTGGATTTCACAATTCGAGCGGCTGACACGAAGTCACAAACACCTTTCTCGCGTAACAATCTGGCGATCATGATGAAGCACAATGGTTCGGACTGAGGGGGCTCCGGTGAAAAATGTGCTAAATCAACACCGATACCATTCAATAAAACCACTTTCTCAGCAGAAGCCATACCAGAATCGACAAATAATTGCCGGTCGTCACGATTCAACAAAAATACCAAGTGCGCACATTTCAAAGCCAACTTATATAGTCTACCAACGAAACGCCTAAGCAATCTCCGCATGCAAGTCTGACCAAGCTGCTCGTTGAACACATAACCGGCACCTTCTATCATGGCAAAACGATGCGGTATTCCGGCTAGCGCAGCAGCAAGCGTTCCATATATCACAGGTTTGATGAAATAGGCAAAAGTGGCGTCGGGTTTGAGCGCATATAATTGCCTGGCTAGTCGACATAAGTCGATGATATCCCGCACCGGATTCATCCCTGCCCGAGACATTGAGCAATTAAGCGGCTGCGCGCCCAAGGACCTCACTTTTTCTCGACTCTCTTCGTCGTAATCAGGGGCCAGAGCATAAATTTGAACTCCTTTATCCGTCAGGGAGCGTATCAGAGAGCCGCGAAAATTGTGCAGGGAAAATGCCTGACTAGAAATAAAGGCCAAACGACGTATCTGTTTAGAAGTTATTAAACGGTTCTGTTGACTCATTTAAGAGTATTCATGGAAATGCCGGCAAACATAACGATGTAGATTTGAGATGATATCGCTAAAAATGTTTGTTACTTCCGGTTAGTAAAATTTGTAGTCATTGAGTAGACGTTGCTACGCTACGATAGATCGATTGATATTGGTCAACAATCGAAGATAATGAAAATTTGATGATTACGCGTTCACGCGCTTTCAATCCCATAGATGTTTGCTGAGAGGCGGGCATCGTCAAAATTTCATTCCAAGCTAAAGCTAGAGCGGATGCATCCTTGGGAGGGACAACTAAACCTGAATTATCTATCATAAATGCACAGTCGCCAACATCGGTAACGACACAAGGAATCTCGCAAGCCATCGCTTCCCCTATTACATTTGGAAACCCCTCGCCGAAAGAAGATATCGTTGCAATATCGAGAGAGGCAGTTATATCGGGCACATCGTCCCTTCGTCCCAATAAATGTACGTTTTCATTAATTTCAGCAGCATTAATCCATTCCACTAATTTAGCATTTGCAGCATCTATACCGTCACCACATAATATAAAATGAACTTTAGGATGCATTTTATGCAAAATAGCAGCTGCTTTAATAAAATTATTATGATCTTTTTGGGGATCGAAACGAGCAATCATTCCTATCAGAAAAGTATTATTTTCCAAATTCAATATCTTACGAATGTTAAAGTAAGATTCTCGATTAGGCTTATATTGATTTAAATCGAAACCATTATAAATAACCAGCATTTTCTCAGAGTTATAACCGAGTTTTATATGAACATCTTTTGTAGCTTCAGAACAGCACACAATTTTTACTGGAATAAAGTGCGACAAATACGAACATAGCTTGGCAATCCAAATTGTTGTTCGCTTATTGAGAGTCGGATCCAAATTGGTATGATGAATACCCCAAATCACGGGAGTTTTGGTCAGTTTGGCGACAATACCAGCCATTAAATCGGCATGATACATCCAGCTCTGAATCAAGCAGGGGCCGGATTGTTTAATCCAAAAAAATAACCGGAATAAGGCAAGGTATCGAAAAATCGGTCGATTCATCCCTAAAGCGCGTACCGGCAGCCCCAAACCTTGAATTTTTTTTCCGACCGGACCAATATTGGTCAAAGAAATGACCTGCACCTCGAACTCGTTGCGATTTATTTTTGATAACAATTTATACAACATCATTTCCGCGCCGCCGGTATCCAGGCCGGTAATAACGTGTATTATTTTTATTTTCATGTGTTTAGGCCTTGAATCCATTCATAGCAATCCAATAGTAACTGCTTTTTTTCGATGTGTGGTAAAGCGGCCAAGCGTATTGTTTTTCTTGAAACGGAACGCGTAGCAATTGCGTAAGAAATAATATTTTTTAACGAGTTTTCGTTGTATCGATAATATGCAAAATCATCGGGCAACCCGCTGTCTTTATGTCCGGCGAAAACAGCTAATCCCGCCGCCAAATATTCCCTTACTTTTAAAGTACAGGCTTCCTGCATATCGTTTCTAAACAAGGCGAAGGAAGATAAACCCAAATCACAACTTGCCATAAGTTTGTTTATCTCGCCCGCGGCCAGTTTTCCATGTATCGTAATTCGTTGCGAAAGACTATTGGTGGTTTTTATTCTATTCATATCAGCAGAAGATATTTGCCCGACCAAATGCAGTAAGCAGGGAGAATCATCGGCTTCCAGAATATCCAGAAATAGATCCAAGCCATGCCAATTGGCAAAATAAGAAGAGATAAAAATAAATTCGGGGGCACCGTCTCTATTATCGCCGGCCAAACCTATTAGCTTGCTATCGATTCCGTTGGGGAAAATATATTTCGGCTTAAAACCGCAACGTTTTATTTCATAATCGTAAATTTCCTCGGTAACAGTAACAATAGCCGCCGTCCGCTTCAAAAAAATATTTCCGATAATTTTTTCAATCGCCAATGCTACATTTCTTTTTAATCCGGTTCGGGTTTGAGCTATTTCCTCGATCTCCTTGGTATGATGAACCGTAGCGATAGGCTTTATAAATGGTGAAAATAGCAATAAAAATGGATCAATTGGCGGGTATCTCAATAAGAAAAAATCGAAATTACTTTTTTGAGCGATTAGCCAGATAAAAAAATAAAGCCGTCTCAGAAGCAAGGATTGGAACATTTGGGGCAATTGCCGCATAAATGGCAGATCGGCATTATCTTTGCTCCAGACAACGATTTCCCAAGGAATACCGGTGTCTTGGACTGATAAATACTCCGCCTGCATTTGGTTTCTAACGCCAATAGGTAAATGACTGAATAAGGCAGTGTGCAGTATTTTTTTTCGCTTCATCGGGCCTGTTCCACCAGCTGTGAAACTATGTGTTGAGCCGCATTGCCAGTACCATAAATCGGTTCCCAAGGCTGCATTTGCCCGGCAAACTGCGTTATCAAATTATCCCATCGTTTTTGTTTTACATCGCAAAGCTTGTTCCAACCAATATCCAGCAATTCGACCCATTCGGTTTCCTTGCGGAGAGTAATGCACGGTATTTTATGGAAGTAAGCTTCTTTTTGCACGCCGCCGGAATCGGTAATAATAAGGTTTGCATTTTTCTCGAGAAGAACCATTTCCAGATACCCCACCGGATCGATAATTCGAACCGATCTGCAAAGCTTTTCCCAAAGCCCATATTCGCACAATTTTTTTCGTGTTCTTGGATGTAACGGTAATACCACGGAATATTTGTTTGCAGCCAATTCGGCTAAGCCATTGACGATAGCCTCCAGTCTATCCCGACTATCGGTATTTTCGGCTCTGTGTAAAGTCACCAACACATAGTGGCTGCCAATACTTAGGTGTTCTATGGTTTCGATTTTGGATTCGGCTTTATCCGCATAATATAATGCTGCATCGTACATGACATCCCCGGATAATATTATCTGTTCTTGACCGATACCCTCATTGATTAAATTTGCCACCGCCGTTTCCGTTGGGGAAAATAATAGATCGGCGATGTGGTCGGTAATAACACGATTAATTTCTTCCGGCATTTTTTTATTGAAGGATCTAAGTCCTGCTTCAATATGCGCGACGGGTATATTCAGCTTCACAGCCGCCAATGCGCCGGCCAAAGTCGAGTTGGTATCGCCATAAACCAAAACCCTATCCGGCTTTTCCTGCAGCAGAATCTCTTCTATTTTTTCCAGCTGTTGCCCCGTCATTTGCCCGTGTAAATTGCCGCCTATCCCTAAATTATAATCGGGCGTCGGAATATGCAATTCGTCGAAAAAGATATCGGACATATTGCCGTCATAATGCTGGCCGGTATGAATTATTTTTTCGGATATGTCATTTCTAGTATTAATGACTCTGGATACCGTTGCCGCCTTGATAAATTGAGGCCGTGCGCCGATGATGGTGATGATGTTAAGCATTGATATTATTTTGAAAGCAAAAAATGGTATCTATTCGGTGCGGAATACAGGGATTTATTTCTTAAGCCAACGGGTTGAATGGATCAGCCCAGGGGCCTACACTATATTGGCGAAATGACGTTCTTTCAAAAGCGGCTCCGTTACTTGAATTTGACGATATTCCACTTCGCAGCATTACGACTACTAAAAAGAGGCTCGAATCCAGGACAATCCGACACACTATTTCAATAGCCCACAAGGGGGATGAAATCATGTTCTGAAGGAATTTACGCCATCGAAGTATATTCTGTCGTTGTCTACTTTAGCACCATTTTGTACAAAAAAACTCAATAAGGCGGTATCATAATATAAGCTGTTCGACTCGCGATTCAAGACCAGCAATACTTTTCCGTTTTCCTTTAAATAATTGTTTGCTAAATCTTCCATAAAAAACCGCCACTCGCTCGCAGTCCATAAATCGTCGCGGCCGTGATTGTTAAAACAAATCGCATAAGCGGTTACCAGATCGAATTTTTTGCCGAAATCCGGCAGTTTTTGATAAGGAGATATCTCGTATGCCAAGCGATCAATATTCAATAATTTGATTAAAGCGTTATACATGGGGTCGATGTTCATGTCCAAGGCCATGGCATCGTGCCCATAATAATTGCAAACATAAGGGAAATAACCGGCGCCTGTACCAATATCCAGAATGCTCAAGTTCTTAGCTTTGTTTAATTTCAATCGATAGGCTTCCACCACTTTGTCGGCCATCCATTTTCGTATGTCCAGATATTTGCTGGAACCTGGATAAGGGTCCACATCCTTGTATAGCTCTCGACATGAATCGAAGCGTGCGGTGTCAATAGTTTGTAAAATATTTTCCAGATCGTTTTTTCTTTGCTGCTTGGATAGAATATTATGTAGTTTTTCTATGAATTTCATCGTTTTCTTTTTATTTAATGAGCGATCACGTCTAACTGACCAATGGTGTTAATTTGAAGGATAAATACGTATATATTTGGCTCGGGAAGGTATGCAGCGTGACGAACACCGGCTAAAAAAGAAAAGGTCGTAGAGCTAATAATATTTTTTCATGAACTCGGCTTTGTCGATATATTTGTAATAAGAGGCATACCGCTCTAGTTTTTCCTTGTGCTCCAGATCGAAAAAATAGTAAAAGTTTCCATCGTTAATCAATGGAACTTGCATAACACGGGCATACCATGTTTCTATCTTGGCATTAACAGCTTCGGCAAAAAAACCGTAATCGTAACCATTTGCGGATTGAAAAGCCGATATATCGACCCGAGTATCGGCCGATAAAGTTACTATTATGTAATCCCTTTCGCCTATCCTCGAACTAAACTCTATCAAATTCAACGGCTTTTTATTGGTCGGATCAATAAAATAAGCATTATTATCAAGATCGTACAGCACCCATTTGCCTAGGTCTTCTCTGTGTATCTCCAGCATCCGATGGCCGTTATCGTAATCATTCCATTCATCCAGGGTAATTCCGCCGACAATACGCGACTGAATGCCTTGCGATGCAAGCAGTGCCTGCGCCCACTGGGAAATATTTCCGCAAGTGATAAATAACTTCGAGGTCATTGCTTTATCGGTCAGCTCGTCGATATTTTTGTTGTCATCTGAAACTCCGTGAGTAACAATCCAGCTTATAGAAGACAACAAGGCATCTATATCTTTTTCAAAAACAATTATCTGAATATTTTTCTGATTGGGAATGACAAATCGATATAAACCTTCCCGGTTCAATGAATACCTCGGGCCGTGATCACTAAATTGATAATGGCCCTTCGGGACAATTAAGCGATCCGGAATATTGGCAGTGATTTTTGCCGAATCTTCGGCAAGCGTTTCGACATTATTACCCTTTAAAAAATACACGATTGCCTTGCCATTATTATCTGGTGCGGAAACAAGGGTATCAACAGTTATCAACCGATCTTTATTCAGTATTCCGCACAATAAGATTGTAAATACAACGATGCTACTTACGGTGACTAACTTGAATTTACTGGTCATTGGCAATTTCTAAAAAAGCGTCCTCGATTTTTGCGACATCGACGGCGAAATTGGCTTTTTCGTTAACCGTTCGGTAGGCGTTGTTACAAATGTCTTCCCGCAAAGCCTCGTTTTTAGCTAACTCGATAATAGCCTCGGCAATATCGGACTCTCGTAAATCGACATAATAGGCCGATTGCTTATCGATCACTAGTTCTTCGTAGGATTTAAGTTTTGGAATAATATTGGGTACTGCACAAGCCATGCCTTCAAGCAAGGACATTGGCATGCCATCATGGTCGGGAATGCCGACTGCGACATCGACTGCATTGTATAGCAGTGGCATGGCATCGTTTGTCATTTCGCCTAAGAATATAACTCTATCCTCCAGGTTTAACTCTGCTATCAGGACTTGCAGTTGGGCTTTATATTCAGGCTCGGCCATGGATTCGCACAACAATAGTTTTGCGTCGATTTGTCCAAGCACTATCGGCAAGGCCTTGACAATCAAATCGATATTGTAAATTGATCTTAATAATCTAGGGCTTAATATCAAATGCGTGTTTAAGTCGAATCCCAACTGCTGCCTAGCCGATATCTTGTTTATCGGCTTGAATTTGTTAAAGTCGGCACCCCAGTAGGTAACGATGGTATTAGGGTGTTTGCCGATATGGTGTTCGACCATCGCGGCAATATTTTGCGATTTCGGGTTGAGCAAGGTGGCCTTTTTCAGCATGCTGGCCAATAACAGCCTTTGCGGCCAGGCTAATATCCCAAAGCCATTCATAACATCGCTACCCATTAGCGTTACAGCGAAGTTAAAACCGGAAAGATAACAAGCGGTTACTTGATAAACCTCCCCATAATGCAAATGCACTATATCCGGGTTTTCCTCTCGAATAGCCTTTATCAGCCTGAAAATATAACCAGGCAAACCTGCCTTGTTATTATGGCTGGGAAGATAAATATTTTTAACGCACTCTATCTGATTTCGGACCGGACTGATAAGACTAACCTCATGCCCCCTATCCGCGAAGCATTGGGTTCTTTTTTTTACGTGAATGCTGGAAGAGTTGCCGACGGCGCAAATTCTTAAATGCTTTTTCATCGTTATCATTAACTCTGAAAATATTCGTTATTGGCCATTAACTCATCGTATTTACCTGTCGCCGTTATCCTGCCCTTTTCCATTACGTAGATTTTGTCGCATTGTTTCAAGGTAGTTAGCCGATGAGCGATCATGATTATGGTCAACGTCCCCGACAATTTGCATATCGAATCGACAATCAAACCTTCAGTGAGATTATCCAAGGCACTGGTCGCTTCGTCCAAGATGAGCACTTCTGGCTGCCGGTATAACGCCCTTGCAATACCAATCCGTTGCCGTTGTCCGCCACTCAAACGCGCGCCCCTTTCTCCGACGAAGGTTTCCACTCCGTCCGCCAATTCATTGTCCACCAAATATTCAAGTTGCGCGGCAACAAGTGCCTTTCTCACACGCTGATAATCTATTTGTTCTTTAGATATGCCAAAAGCAATGTTTTCCACCAGACTGGCATCCAGCAAATGTATCGATTGCGGCACATAACCCAGCTTGGTTTGCCATCCGGATTTGTTCCGGGCAGTCAATTGCCGATTATCGATAATAATTTCTCCTTGCTGATAATCCAGCAAGCCGAGAATAATATCGACCAGGGTTGACTTTCCGGAACCGCTCCGCCCCGCAAATCCGACTATCGTATTGGGTTTTATTTCAAGGTTTAAATTTTTGAAAACCGGTTGGCTCGCTGTGGGATAACTAAATGATAAATTTTTAATCTTTAAAATATCTTTAAAGGTAAAATCTCCGGCTTCAAAATGCTGTGAAACGACACCTTGCCCGGCCAAGGCAATATCTTGCAAAACAAGATCGAGTGCACCTTTATCGCTTTTAATCTGGCCAATATTGGTATAGATGATTTGAATTGCCGGCATGATTTTGTACGCGGCAATCGAGAACACCAGCAATGTCGCAATCAGGCCATCGCTCTTACCTTGAATATAGGTAAAAATTGAAAAAATAATCAACGATCCTATCGCCAGACTTTCTATGACATACCTGGGTATGAACAGTAATATTCTTCTTTTCGCCTGATTGATGGCGTCATGATAGGAGCTCTCTCGATATTTTTCGACAAAATAATGCTCGGCGCCGTATATTTTACAATCCTTTATTCCACCGAATGCTTCGGAAACCAGCCTGAATCTTAAATTGTTGTAATAAGAGAAACGCTCCCCCATGTCAATCAGAGCTTTTCTATTCAACATGAAGAATATAACGTAACATCCGCCAAAAACCAAAGCCGAGACAAAGGTAACCAGCGGATTGACGAGAAGCAATAATATGATGATCGCGGCGACGGAGGCACAACGCGAGATTAACAGCAATAAAGGTGTCAATACATTTTCGGTATATCGCGCAACATCCTGGAATATGATGCGGCTTAATTCCGCCGTATTGTGGGTGGCGAAATAAATATAATCTCTTGACAGATACGCCGCGAATAATCGGCTAGATATCTTGTACCCATGGTTGAAAGAAAATCGCATGATGGCATTATTAATCACGACGATATAAATATTGGTGAAAATATAGAATAAAAAAACCCCTATTCCCAAACCGATGATAAATTGATCCGCATCGTTTATGCCGCTAAACAAATAGGCCTTATGCAAATATTGGTTTTTTTCCAGCATATCCGGCCGCATCAACAACGATAAAAATGGCGCTATCAATGCAATAGCCGCCATCTCGAAAACCGCCAGGAATAAAGCCGCAACGATCAAGAAAACGAATCTGCCCCTATCGCCGCCGCATAAGGAATAGATTTTTCTATAAACGTCCAGCATCTAAATAATGTCCGAATTTTTCATTGACAACCTGTTTGACTGCCGCGTTGCTATGCACCCTGTTAAACCATGCCGCTGTTTTCATGCTCCAGTCGTCCAGATCGATTTCGCCATTGGAGACTTTCACGATGGCTTCGCTAATTTCTTCCTTGCTTCTGGCCTGAATAACAGGGGGCGCCTCCCAGCCGGGTTTGTCGAACATATCCGATATCCATGTGATGACCGGGCAACTGCGGCTCATGGCTTCGGAAAGACCGGTTCCGTAACTGCCGCTGCCGTTAAACTCATCGATTATCACATCAACCGCTTCGAAAAAGCGGAATAACATTTGTTTAGAACAGAATATGGGAATAACCGTGATATAGCGGTGTAAATCATGTTGATCAACATAGGCCATCGCTTGTTGGTAATCGTCCCCCCAGCCCAGGAAAATAAAATGTATTTTCAATATTTCCCTGTTCTGATTGATCGCCTCGAATAAACGGTCATGGCCTTTCCAATAAAAATTGATACGAGACGGAGTAAAACAATAAAAATCGGCTTCGACCAAGTCAATGTCGATTTTCTTAAACAGCGTTTTCAGTCTTTCCCGGCGGATTTTCCTACTCAGCCGATCATGCGGCAAATAGGAAAGCGGAACTCTATCCACCCTCATATCTTTCAATCTTTTATATTCCCGACTGCTGACTTCGGCACTTGCGTCAGGCAATTGGCTGCCTATACATGCCGCCTTTTTAAAGGCATAAACAAGGAGCGCTTCCAGTATTCTGGCATTCCATCCCGTTCCGGCGGTTTCGGCGCCGATCGCCACACGCATGTCGCTGCCGTGGGGAAATACCATATACGGCTTACCCGACAACATGGCGAGTATGCTAGCATCTATTCCTGAAACGATCAGAAAATCGCAGCTTTTCATGGTCTCGAAGATCGCCAAACTCTCCGGCCTTTTTCTTAGATAACGGCAGGCGACAAATTTAATCGGCCAGAAAATCGGGCTTTTTCTGAAAATTTCCCTTTCCCCGTTTATGGCAATCGATGGCTTGAAATACCAAAATGGCTTTACCCAACTATTGTCTTTTTCAAAGGAATCCCAGTCGATATTTTGATAATCGAACCCTGACCGGAAAAAGCATTCAACATCTTCCCATACGGGTTGGCTATGCGGGAAATTGTCTTTCCTATCCTGAATGAAAGTTACGGCAAAACCTGCATCGAGAAGACCTTTTGCAAAAACATACATGTTGTTGCAAGTGCCTCCAAATAAACCAATCAATTTAACACCCTTTCCAGTTCGCTTCGTTCTGGGTAATTGACCAAAACCCCCATCCCTTTTTTCTGATAAACCACCATGCTTCCCAGTGCAATCGCGGAAGCATGACCAATTTTTGCCGCTTCACCAATATCGCGAATTGTCCCCGCGCCACCGTTCGCAATTACCGGGATCGTCACTGCGTCCGACACCTGGCGAATGAGTTCCAGATCGAATCCCGACCACGTGCCTTCTCTGTCTATGGAGGTCAACAAAATTTCTCCCGCCCCTCTTTTTTGAATCTCTTGTGCCCAGTCTACCGGATTTCGCTTGCTATTTAGAGTGCCGGACAATCCACGGCATTGTTGCCCCCCCAAGAAGTTTGCTTTTACATCAATCGATACGACTACGCTCTGGCTGCCGAAACTCTTCGAAATTTCGTTGATTAGATTAGGAAACGCCAGTGCGGAAGTATTGAGAATGACCTTTTCAAAACCAAGTTTCAGAACGTTTTCGACTATTTGCAAGGACGAAATGCCGCCGCCGTAAGAGACGGGCATGAAACATTCGCTGGCGATTTCGCTCAACACCTTGTAGTTAGGCTCCCGCCGTTCCCTGCTAGCGCTGATGTCCAGAAAAGTCAGCTCATCCACTTCCAATTCGTTAAAAATGCGGCAGGTGTTCGCCGGGTCGCCGATATAGCCAAAACGCCCAAACCGGACCGTTTTAACCAAGGACTCGTTGCGAAGAAGCAGGCAAGGTATGACACGAGTACGCAACATGAATCACAGCTCCGCAAAATTTTTTAACAAACGCATACCAAAGCGATGGCTTTTTTCCGGGTGAAATTGCACGCCATAAATATTTTCATTCTGTATCGCCGAATCGTACTCTATGCCGTATTGAGTCTTAAGTATTGAATTGTTGGGATTTTCCACCGTGACATAATAAGAATGGACAAAATAAAATCGAGTTTCTTCCTCGAAATCGCGGGTAAGCCGGGTTGCCGTACCCGGATAAACCAGATTCCAGCCCATGTGCGGTACTTTCAGCGTCGGCAAATTCGGGAAGCGGCGCGTATCGGCCGCGATCCAGCCCAGACCCGGCAAGACGCCTTCTTCGCTGCCTCGGGTGAGTAGCTGCATGCCTAAACAGATTCCCAATACAGGGATCTTTTCCACGCATGCTTTTTGCTCTAAAACCTCACGCAAGCCGCTGCTGTTGATATGTTCCATGGCTTTATCGAACGCCCCCACGCCAGGGAGAATAATTTTGTCAGCGTGTTTTATCTCGTCAAGTTTGGATGTCGTTTTGCTGGCAACACCGATATAGCGCAACATATTTTGAATGGAACCCAAATTGCCCATTCCATAATCCACGAGCATAATCACTTCGGGTTCTCCTTGGCCGAAAAACAGTATTTCAGGAAAAAACTCATGGGTACCAAGTTAGCTTTAGCCAACACCGCAAACAAAGGGCGCAGCAGTTCAAAGCGCTTTTTGTAGGTTGGGTAGTCATGCCACGATTTGGGCGGTTGATTCATGATGCGCAGGTATTCGGCATCGGAAAGTTCGAGACGCTTTTTGACGTATTCGACCAATTCGACCTCGACCGTGGGAGGCGTATTGTATTCGGCCCAAGCCTCTTCCCTGGACTTTTTGCCATTTCTCACCAAGGCTGAAAGTGTATTATTGCGAAGATCTGTTTTGAACTTTTGCGGCAAATAAACGCCGTGATAAAAGGCTGTCATTCTATTTTCCAAATGATGTCCGCCATAATATTTCCAGCCAAATTCCTTTTCCAGGAAAGCCCTAGCCCCTTCCTTGGAGTACTCAAGATACCAAAATGGTCTGATTTTTTTTATTCTTGCCACCGAAGACCACCACAAAAATCGGGCAAAGGTCATCAGCGGATAGGACTTCATCGGCAAACGCCCAAACTGTTTATGGATGGCTTGAATATATTTACCGTCGAAATAGTTCCGCCCCACGGGTGTGATACCTTCGGTTATGAAGGAATGGCCTTCCAGTACGTATTTGACACCAAATTTATATGCCGCCCGGTACATTGTCTCGGCAAGCGCCAAATCCGTCGACGCTTCTATCTCGGCTACATTTGCAAAAAAAAATGATCTGAATATATCGTCCGCTTCTTTGTTATTGATGACATGCGTGTAGAGATCGACATTAAGTGCCGTTAATACTTTTCTTATATTCTGAGTAGCTATCGACGAATTCCAGGTATTATCGTAATGCACGGCTAAAGGACGCAAACCCCAATTTATTGCCAAGTAAACCATATAGGAGGAATCGGTGCCCCCACTTACTCCAACTACGCAATCATATTTTTTGCCTTTGCCAGCGGCCTTGATTTCATTAATAATTGTATTGAATTTAGCGATTCCATCGCTGTTTCCGGTTCCATATTGTTGTGCTAAAGATTCCACTTGCCGGCAATAGTTACACACACCTTGCTCATCGAAGCTGATCGCCGAGACGCGTTCGTCGTAAATACAACGCGAGCAAATTTTGACATCTGCTAAATTTATGTCTTGATTTAAATGCAAAACCGATCAACCTCAATCATTATTAGTCGTGCCCATTACCCGACATGGCGTACCAAACGCCTTGGAATTAGCCGGGATATCATTCAACACAAGGCTATTGGCACCGATTACGCAACCATCACCGATTGACACTCCTTTGGTAATGACCGTATTCGGACCAACATAACAATTATTTCCGATAATTGTTTTGCCATAGGAATACTGAGCTTCGCCGCCACTGATCGCCCATTCAACCGAATCGTGACTATATATCTGCACTCCGGCAGAGATAGAGCAACTTCTGCCTATGGAGAGCTCACCGGAACCGTCAAGTACCACGAACGGGCCAATCCAGGTTTTTTCCCCGACTTCCACCTTACCCAAGACCAGAGCACTGTCGTAAATCGATGCGCCTTCGCCAAACCCAAGTAATTTTGCTTTTTCCCATCGATCTACAATGTAGTCGCCAAAAGGCAAGTTACGCTGCCAACGTTCAGAAACCTCATGGCGACGTTCACTCCAAACTTTTTTCAACATATCCAGTAACACTCGCAGTTGCTGATCTTCATCATCCAACGATAAGACTTGCAAAGGCGGGTTTTGCGGGCTCTTTGAGAACATGCGCTTTCCCTTTAATGGAATTAACAACAAATAGTCATGAATTGCACACCGAAACTCAACAATTCCCCTGATATGCAAGATGTGTCAGCTAATTCAAAGGCACGTCCCGTAAGCCGTCATTTCGGCAGGAATTGCCGAAATCCAGATTGCATGGATAGCTCGAACCCTTGCCATCCATGGCACTGGATGCCCGCACCCCTGCGAGCATGGCGGACTTTTTGGGTTTATCTGAAGCAGCTTGCTAATGAGGGCAATTCATGCCAAATTGGCTTAACCGAGAAAATAGATCGGAATACTCCGCAACAAAATCTCCGAATTGGCACACCTGTTCATGTTGCCAAACAAATGCGGAAGGGTCATACAATCAAAAGAGATTTTGGGCAAAAAACTCTTCCGCACTTAACAATGACCAAACCAGCAGGCGTCTGTTTTGATCCCCACTAAGATGCTCATTAACCAGACTCTGTACGGATTTCTTATCGAGCCAGTTATAAATACCGGCGTTATTCTGCATCAACTTGCGCTTGACGAATTCGATGCTTTCGCCCTTGAACCAACTGGCATCCGGTGCCGAAAACCCTTGTTTCTCGGCATTGGCTATCACGTCGGGTATGTACTGGCGCATCACATCGCGAAGAATCTGCTTGCCGTCCTTGGTTTTTTGAAAATACTTGTTCTGCTTGCTGCCGGATTCGTTTTCGTTAATACGCACCACTTCGGCCAAATTATTCAGTTTGAGATTAACCGGGCATTGCATGGCAAAATCGACCAGGTCATTGTCCATGAAAGGTACCCTGGCTTCCAGGCCGTGCGCCATGCTTAGTTTATCTTCGACAATGAACAAACCGTGTAAAAAGGTTTTGGCTTCGAAATAAAGTGAATGGTTGATGTAATCTTCGGGGCGATTCAGTTCGTTGTCGTGGGTAAGAAACACGTCGCGAAAGATATCGCGTGTCCAAACTTCTTTTACGTCATCCCAAATTGGGGCAAATATAGTTTTTATATGCCTGTTGTCGATCAGTCTTTGCCAATACAGATAATATTGGTCGATGTAATCCTCGAAATCGTTGCAGACGGTAGCCCGATAATAGCGCCAAGGGTAACCGCCGAACAGTTCGTCACCTCCGGCACCGGAAAGCACGACTTTGACGAATTTGCCAGCCAACTGAGCTGCATAATAATTCGGATAACTTTGTCCGACACGAGGTTCTTCCAAATGCCTGACCAATTTCGGCATGCAGCGCTCCATATCGCCGGCTTTCAGTACCATTTCGTAATGTTCGGTTTTGAAGAGGGCCGACATGGCTTCGGCTTTGACGCGCTCGTCATAGGATAATTCGATGCCGGATGCCGAACTCATGTCGAAACCGCAGGTAAAGGTTTTGATATAAGGCAAGTCCTTGGCGGCAAGCGCGGTAAGCGTGCCGGAGTCCATGCCGCCCGATAGGTAGGCGCCTATTTCTACATCGGTGACCAGTTGCCGATTCACTGCCTGGCGCATCAGTCTATCCAGTTCTTCCCGATATTCCCTGGAGTCGGCGGGATGATCCGGTTCGCGGAACCGATAATCCCAATACTTGCTTATTTGCGGGCTGCCGTTACCGCCCAGCGGAATTTTAGCAATGCTGGCAGGAGAGAGCAGTTTGACGCCTTCCAGCAAAGTGCGATCGGTGAAGAGGTTTTGAAACGTGAAATACTCGAGCAATGCCCGTTTATCCAGTTCTCGTTTAGCGGCCGGATGAGCCAGAATGGCCTTTTGTTCGGAACCGAACAGAAAGGTCTGACCCCAACAGGCGTAGTAGAGCGGCTTAATGCCGTAGCGGTCGCGCACCAGGAACAGAGACTGTTCGCGTTTGTCCCAAACCGCAAAAGCATACATGCCGTTGAAGCGGTTAACGCAGTCCGCGCCCCATTGGTTCCAGGCGTTAAGCACAACTTCGGAGTCGGTTTTGGAATGGAATTGATGCCCTAGCGACTCCAGTTGAGTCCTTATCTCTTGAAAGTTAAAGATCTCGCCGTTATAGCTGAGCACCACTTGCTGATCGCGGGAAATCATCGGTTGATGGCCCGCCGGCGACAAATCGATGATCGCCAGACGTCTGTGACCCAAGGCGATGAAGCCTTCGCTGTAAAAACCTTCGCCATCGGGGCCCCGATGCGCGATGGCATCGGTCATTCTGCGCAACACCACCGGCGAGGCGGGTTCGCCGTTGAGATTGAAAATCCCGGCAATTCCGCACATTTAGGCAATCGATCTCAACGCATCGACCACATATTCGTAGTCTTCGGCACTCATGCGGTTATGCAGGGGAATTGCCATGGTGTTTTGATCACAATCACGAGCCCCTAGAAAGTCATTCGGTTTTAATCCAAAACGTTCCCGATAGTACCCGAGCATGTGTACAGCATGTGTGCCTGGACGTGTGGAAATTCCTTTTGCCTGTAACTGTTCCATAATATCATTACGAGACATCGGGGATTTTTCAGGATCAATATAAGTCACGAAAGCCTGCCAGGCGTGATTACCGTTTTCCGGAAATACCGGCATTCGTATCCAATCAAGGTTTACCAGTTGGTCACGATAAAATTCCGCCCATTGCTGACGTTCGGCAATAAATTGGTCGAGTTTGCCCAGTTGGACCAGACCAACCGCGCCTTGCAGATCGGTCATCCGGTAGTTAAAACCCAGCAGATTGAAGTCGGGCAGTAAATAGGGGCGAGGCCCCATATGCCTTTGTTCTTCGGAAACAGCGGCGCCGTGATTGCGCAGCATATTGGCAATTTCGGCAAGACCGTCGTCGTTAGTAGTCACCATACCGCCTTCGCCAGTGGTGATGGATTTACGAGGATGAAACGAAAACGACGCCGCATCGCCTAATCCTCCGGCAGGGACCCCTTTGTAGCTAGCGCCAGTCGCACAAGCGCCATCTTCGACGATTTTAACGTGTGGCGGAATCTGCGCCCGCAATGCATCCATGTCTTCACAAAGACCAAACAAATGCACAACGATGACGGCTTTGGTTTCGGGAGTCAGTTTGCGCGCGACATCGGCGATATCGATATTATAGGTAATGGGATCGACATCGACGAAAACAGGTGTCGCACCGCAATAGAGCACGACATTGGCTGTGGCGACCCAGGTAAACGCCGGCACCAGCACTTCATCACCCGGGCCTATTCCCATCGCAGCCAGAATCAGGTGTAGGCCGGTCGTGCAGCTCGTAGTAGCCAGCGCGTGTTTTACTTGGTGGCGTTCGGCAAAGACTTTTTCAAATGCTGCTACTTTGGGACCTTGAGTCAGCCAGCCGGTCATTAACGGTTCGCGGACCGCATTCCATTCTTCTTCTCCTGTCGAAGGCAAAGAAATAGCTATCGAACGTTTTTCCATTAAAACTGCCCTTTATTGCTTTCGCGCCACGCAATCAATTTTTGCAAGCCTTCACGCAGCTCATAGTGATATTTGAAGCCCAGGTCTGCTTCGGCTTTTTTAGGACATCCAATGCGATTCTGCACCATGCGACGCGCGTCGTCTGCGCTGTACGGCTTATAAGTCACTTTCAGATAGGATTGCTTCAACTCCAAGATCAAGTCACATAACTGCTTGATGCTGGTCTGTACGCCCGAACCGACATTGTAAAACTCGTCGGTCGCCTCCGCTTGTAGCGCCAGCACATTGCAGCGCGCCACATCTTCCACGTCGATAAAATCATACGCTTGGGTACCGTCTCCATTGATGACCGGAGGCTCGTTCGCATCGATTTTATTCAACATGATGGGAATAACGCCGGTATAGGCGGCAGTTTGATCCTGATGCGGCCCAAAGACATTCATGTAGCGCAAGCCGACATAACTCAGTCCGTAGCGGTCGTGAAACGCTCGACACATCGCTTCGCCGGCGATTTTCGATGCACCGTAAAAATTGCGGTTATTAAAAGGGTGGATTTCCGTCATCGGCACTTCGACGGCATCGCCGTAAACTGACGCCGACGACGAATAAACCAATCGTTCCACGTTATTCTTGACGCACGCCTCCAACACATTGAAAGTCCCTTCGATGTTGACGTGGAATGCCGTACGAGGAAAATCTTTGCAATGCAACAACCACATCGCCGCCAAATGAATGACGCCGTCGATTCCTTGCATTGCATCGTTCAATAAGTCGATTTCTCGGATGTCTCCACCGTTCGCATACAGTTTACAGCGTGTATCGTTTAGATAGGGTTCGATATGCGTTCTTTTGCCTCGAGCGAAATTATCGTAAATGATTACTTCGCCGACATCAGTCTTGAGTAGTTCAGCAACGACATGGCTTCCTATAAAACCCGCGCCGCCGATTACTAATATTCTTTTTCCCGAGATGTTCATTTTTTCATTTAACCGTTGATGTAATTGTCGACTAGATATCGCGCAAATGGGAATGCGCTGGTGAATGCCGGCGAGATTGCGTTCAGAATATGCGTTTCTTGTTCGCCGCGTTCTATCAAAAAATCGGTTACCAGTTCGCCTTTCGATGTGTCAAGCATTTGTGCGCGAATGCCTACTTTATCGCATGGAAGAAGATGCCGTGCTTTTAGACGAGGGAGTATACCCTGTGCGGCTTCGGCAAACCAGCGTTTGCAGTATCTTCTGCCTTCTTGGTATGCCAATAATCGAAACCCTTGTTTATTTTCAATATACTGACAGCTCAGGTGATAGAGAATTTTTCCGGTCTCTCTAAACTGAACACCATCTAGCCCCCGATAGTTTTCTCGCCCCCATGCCGGTACCGCAGTTGGGCCTAAATATACTGCTCCATCGGTAGACGTTGTGGTATGTACGCCAAGGAAAGGCACGCGTAAATCGGGCACCGGATATATCAAATGGCGGATGCCGATTCCTGATTTTTCATCTAGTTTCCAATATAATCCTTTAAAAGGCAGAAGCGTATATTGTCTGCCCGCACCGAATGCATGCGCTACGGTATCGGCATGAAGGCCCGCGCAATTGATTAAATGGCGATATCCGATGCTTCCCTTAGGCGTCGAAACTTCCTGGTTTTCCCTATCCACCGACAAAAAAGGGGCATCGGTAAGGATATTAATATTTTCCGACTCAAGTTCGCTAACCAGTGTTTTAATAACCGCTTTGGGATCAATCACCGAAGTTGAGGGCACCCAGATTGCCTCACCCGTCGCCGACCGCGCTTCCGGCTCTAGCTCACTTAATTGCTTGGCATCGATTTTTGAAGCTTCCACACCGTTTTGTTGTGCGCGATTCAACAAAAGATCGATTTGAGGTCCGTCTTCCTCTCTAACCGGCACAAGCACTTTACCCAAGGGCAATACCGGCAGATCCCTTTCTTTGCACCATGCGACCATTTCTCTTGCGCCAGCCCCGCAGACTTTGGCTTTGAGCGATTGCGCAGGGTAATAAATCCCGCTGTGCATGACACCGCTGTTGCGTCCGCTGGAATGCATACCTATCGCCGATTCTTTTTCTAAGACAACGATGTTCGCATTTTTTCCCTTTGAAATGCGAAGTTGACGCGCAATTGTCAAACCGACGATGCCGCCTCCGACGATTAAATAATCGGCAAGGTTTTTATCTATTTTCATTTTGATTTGGTTTATGCCCGGTTACTACAGCCAGATTTTAGATAATTCAAAGCGAATAGTGCATTTACCCAAATCGAACACTAGGCTGTCTGTCTTTACGTATTTCACTTTATGTAGCGTTCATTTTGTAGGCGGCAAGCAAAAAGGAAGCCAAAAAAGGGGAAAGCCAAAAGGGGTCAGGTTCATTAATGAAACGATCATCTTAAATAATTGACTATAAACAACGCTGCCGGCACAGTTAAACCCACAGACCAGAATATAAACCAGTCTAATCGCTACCTCATTTCTTCAAACTGTTTACCATCAATTCGAAGGGCTCACCACGAACGGATTAACTTAATGGCATTGCATCCTAAACCTTAAACAATTGATCCAAAGTATCAACAAACAAGATACGCTCTACCCATTGATCCAACTGGGCTTTATCGGCCTGGTTGATTTTTTCTTCTACCCAAACTGGATGGCCGCCGAATTTCAGTTGAATTTGTTTCAAAAGCATTTGAGCCTCTCCTTTGATTTCTCCTTTGATTTCTCCTTCTTGTCTACCTTCTTCTCTGCCTTCTTGCCTGCCTTCTTGTCTGCCTTCTTCTCTTAATATCTGCGCTAATCCCATACGTGCCTCCGCTTCGGATAAATAGTCTTTACGATAGGTTTCGATTTCATCTTCTGTCAGGTCCGTATAATAATCGACAAAGTCAATATATTTTAGTTGCTTTTTCGGGTCGGGCTCCAGTTGCACTAGACCCAATTGTGCATCATGGTAGATATCCAGCTTTTGTTCTTTGGCATAACGCATATTGGGTAAGTTCAGGCGGGCGACGATGTTACCGCTAGTGCGGTAATCGTCAGCCGACCGATTTTTCAGTTCGCAACTGATGTACTGAAAACTGAGGTAGGTATGCCGATCGCCGCCTAAATGCAATTCGTACGGATGATGTCCCCGATCCAGAAAAATGACGACAGGAACCACCCGTTCGGTTTGTGCCAATTCGGATATGTCCAGGCAATAATGTGCCAGGCGATGAATGGAAAAGCGCCGAGCTTCGGTTTCTTCTTCCAGCAGAAACAAAATCACTTCGCGACGGCCATCGGGCCATTCGACGAGTAACGGCGTATCTAGTTCGTGAAAGCGGTCGCCGAGCCGTTCTTTAAGCTGTTCTTGTCGAAACGGGATAATGCGCGCTTGTTGTAAATCGTCGTGGGCTTCCTCTGCGGCAAAAAACTGCAAGGCTTGCACCGGGTAGTCCAGAATCAGGTTTTTAAAGTTTTGATCGTGCATGCCAGCTTATTTGGGGAACCCACTTTAGTTTTGATAGTACTCTTAAATTTAATCCCGGCTTTGTATTAGACTCATAATTCCGCTAAACACGTTTCCACGATTGCGTTTTGGCTCGATTCATTCAAATCCGGCCCCATCGGCAAACTCATAACCTGCCCGGCAATATCTTGCGCAACCGGCGTGCAGTCAGAGCAGCATAAGTGCTTATAGGCCGGTTGTTCGTTGAGCGGTACCGGATAATGTACGGCTGTTGGAATACCGGTTTGATTTAAATGCGCTTGCAGGACTTCTCGTTTCGGCGTGAAGACCGTGTATTGCGCAAAAACACTGGTGCGGTCAGGGCGCTGTTGTACGCGTGAGATGCCGGCTTCGTCTAACAATTGGTTGTAGCGCCGGCCAACGGCTAGACGTTGCTCTACTTCCCAGTCGAAGCGTTCGAGCTTAGCCAGGACGATGGCGCATTGCAGTGTATCCATGCGGCCACCTAGGCCGATTCTGGTATGCATATAGCGTTTGCTCTGACCGTGGACTCTTATTTCCCGACATGCCTGTGCGATATTTTCGTCGTTGGTAAAAATGGCCCCGCCGTCACCATAGCAGCCGAGCGGTTTGCTCGGAAAAAAGCTGGTACAGCCTATCGTCGATAAATTGCAGGATTTACGTCCTTTATATGTCGCGCCGAAGCTTTGTGCGGCGTCTTCGATAACCGGCAGGTTGTGTTTTTTTGCAATGTCGTTTATCTCGTCCATGTCGGCCGGTTGTCCGTAAAGACTGACCGGCATAATCGCTTTGGTTTTTTGGGTAATCGCCGCTTCGATTTTACTTGCGTCAATATTACAGGTATCGGGTTCGATATCTACGAAAACCGGTTTGGCACCCAGCAGTACAATAACTTCCGCCGTAGCAATAAAAGTAAATGGCGTGGTGATGACTTCGTCGCCTGGCTTGATTCCCAATGCCATCAGCGAAATCAACAATGCTTCAGTTCCCGAGGCGACTGTGATGCAATGCTTTGAACCGGTATATGTGGCTAGCTTTTCTTCAAGTTGATTGACTTCCGGCCCCATGATGTATTGGCCGTGATGTAATACTCGATGAATGTTTTTCTCGAGCTGTGGGCGGATATTATTTTGTTGGGTTTTTAGATCGATAAAGTCGATGAAGCGATCTGAACCCGGTATATTTTGACGGATATACTCTTGTGGTGAAATCGTTTTATCCGGATGCGCTTTAAGTAAAGGCTCGTCTCGCGTAAGCAGTTTTATTTTGCTCTCCCCAAATCGCTTCAAGGCCAGCACTAATTGAGCATCTTCGGGATCTCCTGCTGAAAATACATTACCTTCCATTGCCAGCGCTGCTAGCCAATGCTTGTCTTTAGCAAAGGCTTCAAGTAAAGCCAAGCATTTTGCATACAAATCCCGATTGGTTAGCCCTACCCCTTGAATCTCATGCCGCTGCTTTAATTCTTTATACAGGTTGTATTCCAAAGTTTGGACGGAGCCAACATATAGCCACAACTTACCTCCATGAAATGTACAAAGCTGAATCGCATCGCGCGCCGCCTTATAAAATGGCTGCCGTTTGGCGCATATATCTAACACAACATTCACATCTAAAAGTAAATCCATCTAACGCAAGCCTCGTACTTCGTCACGTAATGCAAATGCCTCCATTCTGTCTAGCTGTTTCTGCGTCAATGGCGGCAAGTCTTCATCTACAGGAAGTGGGGCATTACGAATGCGATCCAATTTCTCTTCCATTGCTTTTGCCATTGCCAACACTTCAGGAGGTAAAGTATAAGCATCGTCTTGTACTTCAACTTCATCATCCGGCACGGTGATAGTCACCCGCAATGTTTCATGTTTGAGACGTACGGGCGTCAGAAATGACAGCTTCCCATGATCATAGATGGCTTCAATGTTCATTGCCGACCTCTTTTTTAAATACTGTATTGTCTTTTAAGACATAAACCGTACCGGTATGCGGACATTTGGCTTCGCCCTGTCCTCGCAAAGGCAATTCAAGCCGTTCGCCGTATTCGCTCATCCATCCGATTTGTTTGGCCGGCACACCGACCATCAACGCATAAGCGGGAACATCCTTATTCACCACTGTGCCCGCACCGATGAAGGCATGTTCACCGACCGTTACGCCGCAAACGATAGTACAATTGGCACCCAACGTCACACCTTTTTTGACCAGCGTATCGCGGTATTCATCCTTGCGGGACACTGCCGAGCGTGGATTATAGACATTCGTGAACACCATGCTCGGCCCGCAGAATACATCATCTTGCAGTGTAACATTATCGTAAACCGATACGTTGTTCTGTATTTTTACGTTGTCGCCGATCTCAACCTTGTTGCCGACAAAAACGTTTTGTCCCAGCGAGCATCGTGCTCCGATTTTCGCGCCGCCGCAGATGTGCGCCCAATGCCATACCCGGGTGTCTTCGCCAATTTGCGCACCTTCGTCGACGATGGCGGTGGGATGTATCGTATAACTCATGTTCAGTAATCCAAGGGCAGCGAGACGCGCTTACCGTCTCTAGCGGAAAGATAGGTTGCTATCAAAACTTCTAACGAACGCAAGCCCTCGCGCCCATCCGTCTCCGGTTCCGCCCGGCCTCTCAATACATCAATGACATTTTTGTAATACAGAGGGTGGCCAAATCCGTAAACCGAGGTGGTTTCATAGTTAGCGCTTTTTACTTTATCGTCGTCCGGGTGTATATCTGTGAATTCCCAATGTTGAATTTCATTGACAGCAATACCGCCGATTTTAACAGAGCCTTTCTCTCCCAAAATCGTAATCGAGCCTTCCAAGTTTTTAGGGTATGTCAGCATCGTGACATTCATCGAGCCCAATGCACCGGAGCGCCATTTGATGCTGGCAACGCCGCTATCTTCGACTTCGATGTTGCGCGCCAAGGTGGCGGTATAGGCTTGTACGCTTTCTATCGGCCCGATGATCCAGTCGAGCAAATCGACATAGTGACTGGCTTGGTTCATAAAGGCCCCGCCGTCGAATTCCCAAGTACCGCGCCATTTTGAGCTGTTGTAATAGTCTTGGGGGCGCGTCCAGAATACATTGATATTGACCATGTATATCCGGCCAAACCGTTCTTTTTCGACCGCATTTTTCAATAATTGGAGCGTTGCATTGCGCCGATTTTGCTTGACGACGAACAGATGCACGCCGGCTTCGTCGCAAGCTTTGACCATGTTTTTACCGTCATGCCAACGGGTCGCCATTGGCTTTTCGGTCATGACGTTGACGCCATAACGTGCGGCAAGTTGTGCCTGATCTGAATGTAGACCGCTCGGCGTACACAAAACAACCAGATCTGGCTTTTCCTTTTGTAACATTTCTTCGATATATAGGTAACCGGGCACACTATATCTTTCAAGATGATCCTTCATCGTATCGACATTGTTGTCGCAAATGGCAATCAACTCCAACTCATCTTCATGAACTTGAATCGAGTTGAAGTGGTTTTTTGAGATTCGTCCGCAACCGACGATCGCAACACGGATTTTTCGGTCTGAAGTAATTTTTTTTAGCATTATTGTTGTAGTTTTATTAACTCGGTTTCAAGTCTTCTTGATTGATTTGGTTTCCTTCGGATAATTGAAACCATTTTTTATTGACATACGCTTTGAAGGGCTAAAGGGCTTGCAATTAAGCATTTTGCAGAAAAAAGGGGGCAGGTTCATTGAATATTTATTCGGTTAATTCAAATAGTTCACTATAAACAACGCCGCCTACACGGTTAAACCAACGACCAGCACATAAAGTGATCCAATCACCGCCCCATTTCTTCAACCTGAGGCTTGTTAAGCGATTGTTCCGCAAGTCATTCGGCTAGATGGGTTTTAATAAACGCGATGTTTTGTTGCGCCAGCATGACGGGTCACCTTGCAATTGAGTTTGTATTTTGATCGCGACTATACGTGGCTCCACACAACCCTGTTTAAAAAAATTCAGCTGTAAGCACAGAATCGTTAGCCGTCGGATTAGGACTTCGGAGCTTGCTAGTCAATCTGAAGTTTTGTGCCGGTGATCAAGGTGATCAGGGAGAGAGGCTCATTGATTATCAGGTCTTGCCATCAAGCTATGATGGGTTTGTGCTCCAACCCATCCTACGTCTTGAACAATTGCTCCAAAGTATCGACAAACAAGATGCGCTCTACCCATTGATCCAACTGGGCTTTATCGGCCTGATTGATTTTTTCTTCTACCCAGACGGGATGGCCGCCAAATTTCAGTTGAATTTGCCTCAGAAGCATTTGAGCTTCTCCTTTGATCTACCCTTTAATTTCTCCTTCTTCACTTAATAGCTGTGCTAATCCCATACGAGCCTCCGCTTTCGGCTTTTGATTAGTTCATTAAATTCTTCAATTTTACTTGCCTGGGGTTCAGACGGGAGAGCGTCTTCGAGCAATACAATGATTTTTGCGTGTTTGTTTACGAGTTTTTCGTAATTTTTTAATTCTATTTATTTACTCGTTATGTCTGTTTCAAACGCTATGACATACATTATTTTGTCTCGTTGTAAAGTTTGAGTTTTTCGAAATCATTGCAGCAAAGCATCTAAGGTATCGGCGGTAAAAATGCGCCCGGCCCATTTGTTCTAGTTGTTTGGTGTCAGCTTGTTGTATGCGCTGTTCCGCCCACGGAGACAGGTCACCGTATTTCAAACGAATTTGCATAGTTAATAAATGAGCGGCTTCTTTTCGAACGCCTCGTTTCTCGCCTCCTTTTTCGCCTATTTTTTCACCTTCTTTTTGCCATTGCAGGGTCCAGTCAGTAATCTGTTCAGCTAACATGGCGTCTACCTCATTCAGTTCTTGATATTCAGGGATGCTGTCTTGTTTTAATTTTACCCGCAATAGGCGACTCAACCAAATCGAAAAGCTTCGACGAATGTCCTGATAACGCGGCGTTTTTAGTTGTTGATGCAAGCGCCGAATACAGGCCCGCATGTCATCCGGCGTGCCACAATTTTCCTTGGCAATCAGATGACCGACTAGATTGTCTGGATGCTGTTTGCTGTAGTCTTTCGGGGTTTTTTTTTCTTGTAATAGCAAATAACTCAGGCGCGGCGCGTAACCGCTTAACGCAGGATGCACCGAATCAATCAAGCTGTCTATGGCAACTGGGCCTGTCCAGTCCGGCGAACCATTATAAATGACGATGGGCATCACCGGGGGCAGTTTGTCGCCTTTGTTCAGGGACTGGGAGCGAATGATGTCTTGATAGAGCAGCCCCATATAGGTCATTACTCGATTGACCATGAAATAGTCGTCGCTGGATTGAAATTCCAGCAGCACATACAGATACAGCTAGGCGTCTTTAAATTTTAGCCGCCAGATGCTGTCATCGTGGCGCTGGCGTAAGTCGTCGGTGACAAAACTGGCTTTGTAAGGCTCTAGGGTTTTGAAGCACGGTAAATTTGTGCTAGCCCTTTAAGGAAGGCGTGACGCCGCGAATAGAATTCTGAGTCATACGCAAATAGTCAAAAACCAACCGGATATATCGGTTCAATTGCTGCATTTTTTCAGTCACGCTCGTCTTTCCTTTGGCGAACATTTTGATCACCCCGACTGCAAACCGGCGTAGTCGCGTCATGTTCTCCGGACCATTGCCTTTTGAAATTCGGCTGCGATCTTCGTCATAATTCCAGTCGATAATATAGTGACACGAATTTTCGATGGCCCAATGCCCGCGATTAATAGTGAGTAGTCGTTGAGCATTCGCTTGCTCAGCCGGTCTACTGGTAATACCCAAGGCAATTTCACGGGTAAGCTTCTGGCTCTTTTTATGAAAGACTTCGCGTTCGACCAGAAACACCTGTCCGACATGGGGGAAGTCAAGGTAGGCATTCAGTGCCGAGTTGCACCAAATACGGCGCGTCTCAATCCTGTCGTGATCCGGTTGTGTGACCTCGCTATAGTCAGGCGCACCGCGCCCATCAAACAGCAGGGCAATATCGGCCTGTAGCGTGGGTTGGTTTCCCTTGACGGTGAAATGATAATGGGCGTCACGCGCCACCAGGTAACATGCTATTTTACGTTGTGTCAGCAAGGCATCTGCGGTGATGTCTTTACCCTCGATCTCGATCGCATCCAGAGCCGTGGGATAAACATCCCGATTTCGTTGATTTGTTTAGCTTCGTCCGCCCCTACTGCCGGCAGTGTGCCGACTTTTTTTGGGTGTAACACTGGGCGGATTCATGCCCGATGACGCTCATGATGTGGGCTTGCCGTCCTTGCTCATCGATCGCGTTACACATGGTTTTACCATCAATGGCGAGACTTTGGTCCTCTTTTCCAAACACGGCACTCCATTTCTGCAGCGCCCTATCGACTTCAACCGGGTCAACCCGGATGAGAAAGTCACGGATGACAAACTCACTCGGCACCCGGTAGCCGCCCCCTTTCTGCCGACGACAACGAAAGCGTTCTCTGGCTTTAGGACCCAGATCATTTGCCAAACCGGCTATGGCCTTGTAACCGCGCATGCCGCATAGGATGGCTGCGGCGGCAATCGCGAGCACCGTGGGTGGGAAGGGAATGGATTCGGCCTTGGGCGCGGCGAGGATTGGAAATATCTTTAAAAAAGTCCGGTAATGAAGTCATCTGTTCGGCGGTCAGCATCATTTTAGGCGATTGGGGTTGGTAGCGGTTGTCTAAGAGGGCGTGCGATCTGTGTTTGCGCATCCGCCTGCAAGGGGCGAACGAAAACTAGTTTGGGCGTCTGCTCGTCAGCACTATAACCGTCACTCGTGCGCCGATAGCCTTCGGTTTGCCCCACGCAATGCCAATTGGCCGCATGGTAAACCGTGCCGTAAAAGCGTGAAGGGTCCACGGAGGTTTCCAGAAGCAATAAGGTTTTGCCAAAATGCGCCTGCCAATCGGCTTGGATACGGCGCTGGCAGAGCGATAAGACTTTGGAACCCAGGTTGGGGAGGTGCCAATCCGGTAAAATGAGGAAGCGACTGTTGTTGGCAATGAAATTGAGGCGGCTGTTTTAATGCCGGTAGCGCCAGCCAATCCAACGGTCTCTGGCGCTACATTTCCAGGCTGTGGCCGAAAGACTCAGCAATGCCACCCATTTATCGCTATAGCTGGCGACATACCAAAGCGTGTGACTAATCTTAGCCACATCACCCAGGTAGTGGCTGCATTAACGCTCGATAGCGCGGTGCTTCTCCTTTGGTGGCAGGGCGAACGGATAAATGCTCAAGATTGATTTTCATGAGCAGTTTGTACTATAAAAAAAACCACTATGTCCAGAACTAACGGAAAATTGCTGAATTCAAAAATAATTACTCATAGGGCAAATCCACCCTGGTTAAGCCGTTCGAGGTGAGACTCTCGAACCATGAACGGCTTAATATGTCGATTCGGACTTCTCCATTCAACCTTCGATAAGGCTCTCCTGAGCGCAGCCTAAGGTCTCAGTGCGACCAGAAAAGTCCTTAACTTAATGCAGGGGCGCATAGCGTGGGAACGAGGAAAGGTATATTTCCTTCTCTCATCCAGTGCTGTAGGTGACTTGTATTTTGTATGGGCGCTGGATACCTTTAATCCGTGCCGTTTTGACGAATGCCTCCAGAAAGGCGTCCATAAAATTAGTTTAAATTGATAATCACCATCGTGGCTGAAACAACCAAGCCAAGCGTCCAGTACATGAAACGATCCAGTCTTCGATTCATTTCTATAAAACCTGTATTCATGTCCTTGCGCATCTCCTCAAATCGCTTATCGACTTGCTCAAAACGCTTATCGACTTGCTCGAAACGCTTATCGACCTGCTCGAAACGTTTGTCGATTTGCTCAAACCTTTTTTCGACTTGTTCAAAACGTTTTTCCATCGCTTCGAAACCTTGTATCATCAGGTCTCGTTGATGCTTTAACTCTTCTTCAACGCGTACCGTACGTTCTCGCAGATCCAACTCGTAGCGCACATTGGCGTTGAGTTTCTCCGGTTGACGAGAGATGATGTTCTCAACCAGCTTTTCAATTTGTTCAATATCTTCTTGGGCTAGCATACGCGACCCTCACCTGAGTTTTTTGTTTGCTTCCTGACATTACTCATCCTGACCTCCTTGCATTGCCGCACCATAAACTTCCTTTGTCAATGCCTCAATTTCTTGCTTCAACATTTCGTATTCGGCCAACTTAATATCAAGAAAACGCTTGGTCAATAATGTTTTTTCCGCGATGCCGCTTGGCGTTAATAAATACACATAAGCCAATCGGTTTTGACTATTGCGGAAGTTGTGCATTTTTATCAATCCGCGGCCTAACAGCGCTTTAAGGCAATAATTGACTTTACCCAAACTTACGCCAAGATTTTCCGCAAGTTCCCGCTGATTCATCTGCGCATTGTTTTCTAACAGACGAAGCACGCGTAAGTGCGTTTCATCTTGCAACTGAGTTGACGTTTTAACGCCGCTAACCATGAGTTTTTATTCGGTAGGAATAGGAGGTGTGCCTAGCAATATTGCTTACTCAAGCCAACAAATATTGATAGTACCGATAGATTTGGATTTCAAATTAATAGCTTCAGGCACGCTACCGCCCTACTGTGTCACGATCAGCAAGCGCGATAACTCTGTTCAACTAATGAACAAACTATAACACTGATTGTTTGTAAGGAAAATAAAAAATTACTGCATAGCCCGACGAGAGGCTATGATGTTAAATGCTCACCGAATGCGTCACAACGCGCGGGACGGGTTAAATAACCCGTCCCGCTAAGCATCTCGGCATGGATTGCCGATATCCGGGTTACTTCAATGTGAAGCTAAGCATTGCCATCCGTGGCACTATAGGGGTAGAGAAGAGCCGTTTCAGACTCTCCCCTCCCTCCGAACCGTGCGTGCGGTTCTCCCGCACACGGCTCTCCAGTCGATAGTTTCCTCATCGGGATTGACTCGCTTGCGCATGGGCTTCAGTCAGTGTGAAAAGTCCCAGGTTTGCGAAGTAGGCATTTGGCCATTGTTGATGGTCGCTGACGTTCCTCCCTGTCCCGCTCCCTTTCTTTTGGTACTTGCGCAAGATACTTCTGAGTCTGCACCGTACAAATCCGTCCATGGCTTGTAACTCGCTCTTGTGGACGTGTTTAAAGTAGTTAAACCAGCCGCGTAATATCGGATTGAGTCGGTGAATCACGGTATCGATTGAAACTCCTTGGCTTCGCCGGGTCTGCGCTCTCATCTTATCCCGCATCGCTTTTCGGCTTTTCTTGCGGATTAAGCGCAGCCCCTTTTTGAAGGTGTAGCCCAGAAAGTCGAATCCGTGCGGGTCATTTTGTTCGTTGACAAGCCTTGTCTTGTCAGGATGCAGTTCGAGCTGGTGGTGCGCCATCCACTGTTTCACTTCGGTCAGGGCTGCGTCGGCTTCGCTGGCCGCCAAGATTCCGCTTTACTTTCAAATCGCTCGATACTGATCTTGTCTATGCCGGCCGCGCCCCGGTTACTTTTCACCCGTTGCCAGGCGATCCGTAAGGTTCGCTCCGCATAGGTTTTGTCCATCATACTTATGCCATTTGCCTCCTTTGCCCAGTGCCGCCAACATGCGCTCCGTCCATAATCCGGCTTTCACCCCCGGACACTGCTCCAGTGCGGGGATGTCTGTTTCCTGTCTAGTCTCTTCTGACACTGTGGATTCTACCTCTTCGGTTGCCTTTTCATATTCAGTTCGCATCTATCTTCCTACCCCCTTAGCTAAAAGCGGTTTTGCTTCCCGCTCGTCTCAACGGCTACAGGACGTAAAACAGAGCCGGTTTCACGCTACGCCCTGCTGTCGGGATTTCTGGTTCGGCTTTCCCACAAGCTCTTCGAGGCTCTGTTTGTCTCCGTCTTCACTACTATGAGGGCTCTGACTCCTGCCGGTCGTTCACTGCAACCCGCAGGTCTCCCCGCTTGCCACGTACTACCTTCCTGTCATTCAATCTCCAAACATCCCATGCAGCCGAATCATCGCTTTAATAGCCAAGTCAGCGTGATCCGTGAGTTCCAGGCTTCGCCATGAATCCGAAGGCTCTCCACCACATGGAACCGAAACGAGTTTGCCTTACTACAGACTGACAGTTCATTTCCAGTTACTCCCCACCCCACCTCGCGGTGACGCAGTTACTTTCCTTTTCAGAGCTTTTGGCTTACTCTGGTACGGACTTTCACCGCACTGATAGTACGCCCTCGCGGGCGTACGGATTCCGCCAATCCCTGACGGAATGACGCGTTTTTTCCTCAAGTTGGCGCCAGGGTGTCAACTCCCGTTCTGCTAAGTTATCGACAACCTATTGAATTAACTCCATATTCTTCATGCACTTCATGGTGAAATGCTTTTCTAGGATCACTGGATTTTTTCCGACCCGGGAAGCAAAGTCGGCGGCATTTGCACGAAAAAACCTTTGGTCTTAAGACTTTCTATCACTCTCTCCGAATTTTCGCGCGCCAGTTTGCGGTCCGGTGTTAATTCCAATTCCATCACGTATTGCATCGGACTCATTGACTTGAACAAAGTGTCCGGCACTTCTGTAAAATCGTCTTTTTTATCGAGATACAAATAAAGTTCTTCTTTTTTTAGACTTTTATAAATAAAACACTGCATAATCGGGTTCTTTTAAGCGACAACTGATAGAGTATTTTAGCTGTTTTTGTTTAGAATCCCTATACTGATTAATTAACGATTCCCTCATGGCCCGATCCTCATTCGACTCTTCCCGCTTTTTTACCACCGCCTGCAATTTCGAAGGTTCGCTGATTCTAGTCGCAGCTTTGCTGGGCTGGCTAGCCGGTATTAACCCCTTTGCCGATCTTCATTTTTCCGAACAAGCGCTTTTTTATGGTATCGCCGGCACGGTACCGTTGTTTATATTTTTTTTCGCACTCGAGCAAATCAATATCCCGTCGATTCGTAAAATCCGCAGCTTACTGGTCGACACCCTGGGTTCCGGGCTGAAAACGTGCCATTTGACCGATATTTTTTTTCTCGCTGCGATCGCAGGATTTTCTGAAGAGTTATTGTTTAGGGGATTGCTTCAACCGTGGATCGAAGCGTCTTGGGGAGTTGCGGTGGGTCTTATCGGCAGTAATATCATTTTTGGGTTGGTGCATGCCGTGACACCGCTTTATGCGCTATTGGCAACCTTAATCGGTATTTATTTAGGCTTGTCGATGGACTTCGGCGGCGAAAGAAATTTAATGACGCCGATGATCATTCATGGGCTTTATGATTTTCTGGCTTTTTTGATGATTATGAAATCGTTTCGGCGCGGTAGCGAATAGTAGTGTCTTTTTCTTTATTTTTCTTATTCGCCCAATGGCTCGGGACGCCCCAACCAAAAGCCTTGCGCATAGTCGACGCCTAATTCCAATAAATGTAAATAGATCGCTTCGGTTTCGACGAATTCGGCAATCGTTTGTTTACCCAGCAAATGCCCGATTTCATTGATCGATTTGACCATCGCCAAATCGACCGGATCGCAACAAATATCCTTGACAAACATTCCGTCGATTTTTAGAAAATCCACCGGCAGATTTTTCAGATAGGCGAATGATGATAGGCCGCTGCCGAAATCGTCCAACGCAAAACGGCACCCGAGCCTCTTCAACGCCCCCATGAATCGAGTCGCTTGATTCAAATTGGCAATCGCGGCGGTTTCGGTCACTTCAAGGCAAAAACGCTCCGCCGGTAAATTGAATTTTTTTAGTGCCGCCTGAATACAATGCTGAGTCGAATCGGAACCGAGTGTTTGCCCCGATAAATTGATCGAACACATCGACAAATCGGCCAACGCGCCCGAATGTTCGGCAAACCAAAGCAGCGTATTTTCGATGATGTATTCGTCGATTCGGCTCATTAGGCCGTAGCGCTCGGCGGCCGGAATAAATGCGCCGGGCAAAATGACTTCCCCGTCCGCACTCAAAATCCTGACCAAAATTTCATAGTGTTCGCCACCTTGCATAGCGATACTGCAGATGGGCTGGCGGTATAATTGAAAGCGTTTATGGTCGAGCGCATCGTTGAGTTTGGCGACCCATTGCATTTGCCCGGACAGCCGGCGAATTTCCTCGTCGTTTTTTTGATAGACAAAAACTCGATTACGTCCGGCATCTTTCGCGGCATAACAAGATGCATCGGCAACCATCAACAAATCGTTCAAACAATTAAATTCGTCGGTAATCGCCATCAAGCCGATGCTGACCCCGATATGAAAGCTTTGGTTGTTCCAGTTGAATCGATAATCGGCAATAATTTCGCGCAGTTCATCGGCAAGCCGCTCGGCTTGCTCGATCGCGCAATGTTCCATCAGCACCCCGAATTCGTCGCCGCCCAAGCGCGCCAATGTATCCCGTTTACGTACCTTACGCTGCAATAATGAAGTAACTTGCTTGAGCAGTTCATCACCTGCGGTATGTCCGCAAGTATCGTTAATCACTTTGAATTGATCAAGATCGAGATAGCAAAACGCGTATTGATCCTCTCTGACTTTACGAGTCCGTAATACGCGATTTAGTCGCGATTCGAATTCGCGGCGATTGACCAAGCCCGTCAAGGGATCGTGCGACGCTTGATAGGCCAGCTCTCTCGATAAACGGCGGGCGTAACTGACATCGCTGAACACTAACACCACGCCTTGAATTTCGTTACCTTCGCCGCGAATCGGCGCCGCCGAAACCTGTATCGCATATTCGCGGCCCAATCGATCGATTAGAACAGTACCGCAAACCAGAATTTCCGCCTCACCTTCGGATAGACATTGCGCGACCGGATTCGGCAGCGGCTTTCGGGTATTTTCGTCGATAATGTGAAAAACTTCGTCGATAGAGCGACCAACCGCTTCGATATGCCGCCATTCGGTCAGTTTTTCGGCGGCGGGATTGATGAATTCGACTCGGCCGGTATTGTCGGTAACGATTACCGCATCGCCGATTGATTTGAGCGTAACTTGGGCACGCTCTTTTTCCTGCATCAACCTTTCCTCGGCCTGCTTGCGGTAATCGATTTCCAAACGCAGTTCGGCGGTACGCTCTTCAACCAATTGTTCAAGATGCCGGCGATAAGATTCCAGTTCCGCTTCGACCGCTTTTGCTTTTAAAACATTGTCGATTGTAATCGGAATGAGATGCAAATATTCGCCGTTGAGATCCTTGGTCAAATAATCGGCTGCACCCAGTTTCAGAGCTTTCACGGCGACGGCTTCGTTGCCGCTACCGGTCACGAAAATAATCGGGGTTGCCATCGGAATATAGTCGACGATATCGAATGCGGTACCGTCGCCGAGCGCATGGTCGGCCAACACGATCTCGAAGGTCTGTTTTTTCAACAGATCAACCGCTTCAGCCACCGATCCTGCAATCGCATAGTCGTAAGGTAATTGTTCTTGTTTGACAAAGCGCTCGAAACTCATCTGATCGGCCAAATCGTCTTCGACCAACAGCAAGCTCACCGGCTTTTTCCTGGTCATGAACGCTGCGTCCAATAAGGCTTAAGCACCTGGATCGCGTCTAAAAACTGTTCGTAATCGACCGGCTTGAGAATATACCCGGAAATGCCTAAGTCGAAACAGCGATCAACATCCTGCCTTTCTTTCGATGACGTCAGCATCATGACCGGAATATTTCTGAATACCGGATGTTCTTTGAGATGTTTCAGGCATTCGTGGCCATTCATCTTAGGCATGTTGATATCGAGCAAAATAATGGCCGGCAAGCCTTGTTCAGGACTGCGTAAATATTCGAGCGCTTGTTCGCCGTCATGCACGACCAGCAATTCATTGAGTACGCCAAGTTTTTTGAAACTCCGCTGAACGGTCATTACATCGACCTGATCATCCTCGACCAAGAGAATGGGTTGTATGTTATTCATGTTGTGCGGTTTTCGGTATCGTAAACAAAAAATTGCAACCGCAGCCCGGCTCGGACTCGATCCGGATACGGCCGCCCCAGTTGTCGATTATTTTTTCGATCAAGCTTAATCCGATACCGGTGCTATCGGATTGATCCTTTGGTGCGAGTGTTTGAAACAGTTGGAAGATTTTCTCCTGATAGTGCTTAGGGATGCCCGGACCGTTGTCTTTAACGCTGAATTCCCAGCTGGACGGGTGTTCGCGGCAACTTATTTCAATAACCCCATGGCTTTTATCGTTATATTTGATTGCATTATCCAGTAAATTTTGAAAAACCTGAAATAGTTTAAGCTTTTCTCCCACGATCGTCGGTAAGCCGGCTTGCAGCTTGATCTCGATATGTGGCGGCGGTGCGATATGCTTGACCGTTTCCAGTAATAACACATTGAGATCGACTTGTTCGTCAGGCTCTTTGATGCGCCCAACTCGCGAATATTGCAAAATTCCGTCGATCATCTCATGCATGCGTTTTGCCCGGCTTTGCAATAAGGCCATTTGCTCCTTGCCGTCATCATCGAAAACCTCTCGGTAATCTTCGGCAATCCAGCCGGACAATTGATTGATCGCACGTAAAGGCGCTTTCAAATCATGCGATACGACATAAGCAAAACTTTTCAGTTCTTCGTTGGCTTTATTCAATGCCGAGGTCCGCGCGGCAACCCGTTGTTCGAGCTCCTTATTAAGCGAATTGATTTGCTGCTGGCTTTGTTTCATTTCTTCGATCAACAAAGTATTTTGCAGCGCAATCGCCGCTTGTGCGGTCAATAGCCGTGTCATTTCGATATCTTCGAGGGAGAAAACCGATTTGATCAAACTGTTTTCCAGATACAAAACACCCAGTACTTGTTGTTGCATTTGCAATGGCAAACACAATACCGATTTGAGTTGCCTACCCTGTACCGTATCATCGGTTTTAAAATCGCCTTCGGCCGCGGCATTGTTCAAGACCACCAGTTCGGCGGTTCGGTAAACATAATTGACAATCGCAAGGCTAAGGGTATCGGCCGGCAGTTCGCTTCCGTCGCGGATCTCGACCTTGACCCGGTCATGCTTGATGCCTTTCGCCAATACCGTTAATTGCTGATTTTCGACAATCAGCAAATAACCGGTTTTCGCGCCTAAGCGCGCCATCACCGATTCCATGATCGTCACCAGTAAGGGTTTGAAATCGAGTTGTTGCGTGATCGTGCGAGTCGCTTGAACCAAATAGTCGACATCGAGCAATTGCGCCAACGATTGCTCGGTCTGTTTACGCCTTTCGGTAACCGTGAACGAATATTGCTTCGCCAGTTGCGCCGTTTTGATCTCGGCGCCGCATTGCCGATAAATTTTAACGGCCCGATTCAAATGATAAGCGGCATGATCGTGTTGCCTATCGAGCAGTATCTGTCCCAACCGTTCGTGTAAAAACGCTTGCAAAAATAGATATTGCCGCGCCTTGGCCGAATCGATCGCATCCAAGCCATAGCGCCGGGCCTGACTGAAGTCGTCGGCGTGAAAGGCCCGCTCCATCATCATGAACAGCAAATAGGGCTTCAAAATCGGCCCCAACGAGGACCAAACCTCGACCCGCTCCAAACATCTCGACAGATGATTTTGTTCGTCTCCGTCCAATGTTCGATACAGCCTCAAACCATTGACGAAGCGAAAAACATACCAGAGCCGGTTGAGAATATTATCGCTCAAGCCGCGCAAATACGGCTCGGCCTTCGCTAGAAAAGCCTCTGCCTGCCGATAATCGCCGAGATAATGGCTGCTAATTCCTTCTAAAGTGTAATAACCGCCGATCGACACAACATGCTTGTCTTGCTCCCAACGTTTTAACTTAGCATCGATTTGCGCCTCGGTCAGCTTGTTCCGGCCGGCATTCATTTCGTCGACCCAACCGACCAATACACTTTCGGCGAGCCCAAGCGATAGCGACAGATTAAATTTTTTCGAAAAGCGCCGGCACTCTTCGGCCACACTAATCACCTGATGTAAATCATTACCTTGATGGATCAAATGCCATAGATAAGGCCCGTAGGACAATCCGGCGTTGTATAAATCGCCGCAATTTTTACCTCGGTGAATATTTTGCTGACATTGCTGAATGATATAATCGGAAGACCTTCGATTGTGCATATTGGTCCATAATATGCCGTTGATCCCCTTGGTTGCGCCGAAGGTATCGGGGTAGCGCTCCGATAAGGCGAGGCCGAGGTCTTCATAACGAAACGACATGTCGTATTTATCCTGACGCTGCAAATACAAGCCGACCATCGAAAAACCGTAAATCACCGTTTCATCGACACCGCCGGCCAAACAGTTTTGCGTCGACTGAATCGCGGAAAGATACAATTGCGGTACCATGCCGGCCAAGTAATAATCCGGTATCAATTCGCTATAGATACCGGTTTCGATCCGCGTCGCGCGATCGCCGCTAGGTATAATATCGAGAATTTGCTGCCAGACATCGCCATGCCCTTGATGAATTTGTTCCAGAATACTTTCTGCACGCTGCAACGCCTCATTGTCATCTTCCGGAATCGCGCGGCTAAAATAGTTCAAACCGCGGTTACCCAATTCAATCGCCTCTTTGAACTTGCCCATCGACGACAAGCCCGTGGTCTGCTCGTACAAGCAATCGACCCGATCCAGATCGCTTTTCGCTTTTTCAATCAAGGTATTGAGTATCGCCTCCGAAGCCGGCTGATTGCCGAGCGCCATTTCGGTTCTGGCCAAATATTTATGCAAATCGAATAAAAATTCATAATCGCCGTCCCAGTCCGGATTGGGATACAAGCCTTTGGCCTGTGCAAAGAAAAAATTGGCGTTATCCATCGCCAGTGCCTTCATCGCGGCAATTCCGGCATGGTAATTAAATATGACCTCTTGTTTGAGCCGCTCCTCGTTGGGATTTTGTGGGCGACCACCTTCCAAATGTTCGACGATCGCGAATAAGTTCGACTGCGTTTCTAGGTCGGCGTTTTCGGGAATCGCTTCAACATAGGATTGTGCGATACGTTCATGAACGTCGCGCTTTTTCGTTTCATCCATGAAACTTTCAACCGCCGCTTGAACTTGGTCGTGAAAAAAATAGAGTTGATTTTTTTCACGCAATAAAATGTTATCAACGAAGGCTTCCGACAGTAATTGATATAACACCGACATTTCGATACCTGCGGCGCGCGCCAAATCTTCGGCTTGAAAGCGCGCGCCCAAGCAGGCGCCGATCATCAACATGTCGAGCGTTTGACGATTTAGCTTGGTAATTTTGTCCTTAAATAAATCTAATGCCGTATCGGGAATTTCGGTATGCCGTAATTGTTGGTCATCCCAAGTCCAGATACCGTCATCGCCCAAATGCAAATGCCGGTAACTGTGCAGCCAGCGCAAACTTTCATTGACGAACAACGGATTGCCCGCCGAGGTCTGAAATATGATCTCGGCCAATGCTTCGGTCCGAACCGGATAGGTATTGAGAATATAGGCCGTCATCAAATTGACTTCATGTAAGCCCAAAGCATTCAGACGAATCTCCAACAAAGGCCGGTCATCGCGCTTGATACGTTCGATCAAGCGATTCAATCGATGGCCGGCATCGACTTCGTTATGCCGGTAAGCGCCCACCCAAAACAGCCAAGGATATTCCGCCGAATTGTCGAAAAGGCTTTCCAGAACATCGAAGGTTGCACCATCGCACCATTGCAAATCGTCGATGAACAAGGTTAACGGGTTTTCTGCACTGGCCAGCGCGGCGATAAATCGGCCGATGGTATCGTTGAATCGATTGCGTGCTTCGACCGGCGGCAAATCGGAAACGTTCGGCTGAGGCCCGATGATCAGTTCCAATTCCGGAATCAAATCGATCATCAAGCGGCCGTTGTCGCCCAATTGCTCGCCGATGCGCTTACGCCAGTAGTCGATCCTATCCTTGTCCTCGGATAATAATGTTTTGATCAAGCTCGTGAACGCTTGTATCAAGGTGCTATAAGGGATGTGTTTTTTGAACTGATCGAACTTACCGGATGTGAAATAGCCGGAATGAGCGACAATGGGCAATTGCAGTTCCTGAATCAGCCGGGTCTTGCCGATGCCCGATAAACCGGAAATCAACGCGGCGCGAAAGACGCCCGAGCAGACCTTTTTGAATTCTCCCAACAATTGCTGCTTTTCTTTGTCTCGTCCGACCATCACCGATGGAATCGTAATCCGGTTGCTGAAATCACGCTGCTTCAAAACGAAATCGTCGATACGCCGTTCCGTCCGCCACTGCGTCAAACAAATGCGCAGATCGTTTGCCAGGCCGGAGGCGGTTTGATAGCGTTTTTCGGGAGCTTTTTCCAAAAGCAATGCAATAATATTGCTCAAAGCCGTCGGTATTAGCGGATCAATTTGGTTTAAAAGCTCAGGCGTTTCGGCAAGATGCGAATGTACGATTGCGATCGGGTCGTTAAATGAAAACGGCGCCTTACCGGTTAGACAGGCATAAAGCACCATGCCCAAAGAATACAAATCGGTCGCGTAATTCACCGTGTATTTGATACGCCCGGTCTGTTCCGGCGAAAGATAAGGCAAGGTCTGCGTACGAAAATGCGGATCGTAAATAAAATGACTGACCTGATTGATATCGAGGATACGAATGTCGTCGATGATCCGGACGGATAAATTATCCGGTCGGATCAAAATATTGGTCGGCTTGATACTTTTATGAATATGCCCGGCTTTATGGATCTCTTCGAGCCGTTCGGCCAACGCGACGGCGATCGTCAGCACACGTTCGATATCCGGTTCCGAACCGATCGACAAACATTCGGACAACGGCTTGGCATCGATATAAGGCTGCCGCAATACCAGCCTGCCGTTTTCTCTGCTGAGGATTTCCGGAATAATGCTATGCGGTATGGCTAATTGGCTGAGCAAGTCGATTTGTTGCCGAACATAATCGCCAATACCCTTCACGCAAAAACGAAGCTTGATATCTTTTAAAACGACTAATTCCGAAGTACGAACATGCTGCGCTTTAAAAACATTTGCGTGCATGCTTTCGCCAAGCTTTTCGAGGATACTGTGATTTAAAAATTGGGTCATGCCATTAGGAGAATCATTGCGGGTTAGAAGAAATACCTAGGGCACGACGACTATAGCATTTTCCCGAACAATGTCAGGGTTTTATCGACTTTGGTATCATAGCGCTTTCAAGCCTAAACCCGATAGCTATCCGCTCAACCGGATTTTTCCTCGCTATCTCTATGTTCAATTATGGTTATCACAAACTTACAGGAAGTCTCATGTCGAGTCACCATTTTTTACAACACAGTAACAACGATCTCAAACTTCACTGGACCGTCGCCGGGCTGACCCTTACATCCGTAGCAGCCTATTTGATTGTTTGCCATCTAGCCGGCGAACAATGGCGGATTCATCTCCCGGAAGATCAACGCGTCCTGATTCGTACCCTCTTTTATGTGCTCGCCATCATCGGTTTTCCGGTGACTAACTTGCTCCGCCATATTCAGTTGCGTCTCAATCAAACCATGCCTGGTCCAAAGCCGGCCAAGCACCGTTATTTGCTTACCGTGATCGTATCGATGGGACTGGCTGAAACTGTCGCATTGATGGGCTTGGTGATATTCCTGTTGGGAGACGATTACAACACCCTTTATATTTTTACCGCGTTGTCGGTTTTGGCCGTGTTCCTGTACCGCCCTAAAGCCGATGAATATCGGGAAATAATGGTCGCGCTGGCAAACCGGGAAGACGATGACGATTAATACATTCAGCGAATGGTAAATTCCAGTATTTTGATGACGACCCGGTAGTTTTCTTTGAGTTTTTCCGGATCAAAAACATTGATGAGGTCGATCGGCAAAGCATCGGGGCTTGCTATGGCGATCACTTGGTCGGTGCCTTTCGGCTCTCCGATATCGATTGTAAAATCGCCCTCTTCCGGCGGAATCCGGTAGCGGTTGCCGGGAAGACTATAATTATTTTCCTGATAGGGATTGGGATATACCCAACCCACGGCCCCCGCCGCATCGATTACGGCGATGTAGACATACAGGGCTTGCTCGACCTGAAAATCGACCACCAAACTTTCTCCGATTTTAAAGTCGGTTTTGTTGATCGAAACAGTAATGATGTGCTCGGGTAAGGAATTTTGATCGATTTTGCCGTTTAACGGTGTTGAAACTTCTGCAGTTTTCTCATTTGCGACCGACTTCTCCGCGTCACGTTGCGTAGCGGTTTTATCCATCGGCCGTTCGGTTGGCGAATCGGTTTCCGGTTTTTCAATCGAATCCCGATCCCAAAAAGGCCGAATCATTACCGCCGCACCCAGCAATATCACCACCGGTAAGGCATAATAAATGGTCTTATAAGGCTTGTTCCGGGACACCAAACCTTTTAGCAACGTTTCAATACTATCGGTACGGTCTTCGCGCTTGAGCTGCAGCGCCTTTTTCAATGCATTCCATTGTCGGCTATTGAGCGATCGAATCGGTTTGGGACGGGCGTTTTGTTGCAAACAATCATCGGCACGCTGCCGGTTGAACGGATGAAAGCCGGCGAACAATTCATAAGCCACGCAAGCCAACGCATAAATATCGTCCCGAGGATCCGGCGTTCCGCCTTGCAACATCTCCAGCGTTGCGTAAGCCGGCGTCATACCGCCAAGCACACCGGCATCGAAACTTGCCACCCGAGAAAAATTCTGAAGCCGCGCGATGCCGAAATCCAATATCTTGACTCGATTATGGATATCGATGAATACGTTAGAGGGCTTAAAATCCGAATGGATAATCCCTTTTGCATGCGCATGGCTCAACGCAGCGCAAATTTGCTTAATAATCGCCAATGCTTCGGAATGTTCGAGCCCCGCCGGATGGTTTTTGACGATTTTGTCCAGCGTAACGCCTTCCAGATATTCCATCGTCATGAATACGATCGGACCGTCTCTGTCGAAATCGTAAACGGTCAAAATATTCGGATGCGCCAGCGATTGGGTTTTTCTGGCTTCACTATGCATGGCCTTCAATAATTCGGGATTAGCCCTGAACTCGTCATTCAGCACCTTGACCGCAATAAAGGCTGAATTGCCGGCTTCGATATCGCGCCGGTCCAAGGCTTTATAAACGCTGCCCATGCCCCCCGTTCCGATTTTCTCCAAAAGGTCATAACGATTTTTCAATACCGAGCCCGAACCCGGAGTCACTGAGCCGTCGGCATAAGGACTTCCTTCATCAAAACCGGTCGCTGTTTTACCGATTCCGCCAGTCGCTCCGAAGAGTTCGTGCTGCGTTCGTGCCGAATATAAATCCGAATTGCCTTCGGTTCGGCGCGGCTTTTGTTGAATGATCGTTTCATCCGACTCTGTAGTTCGGTTGACGGCTGATTCTTTAGGATCTCGATCCATGGTTCGGTATGTGTTTAATGTCAATGAATCGGGGAATGCGCCGGAATCATTTTTCGTCCAAATGCCAGACGCCGTCGGCGCCCAATAAACGTCTTTCCAGCCATTTCGTTATCGTGCTTCGATCCTTTCGGTAAACTTCGGGACATTCCGATGTCGCCGAGCCATACGTTTCGATTCCGGTCAGCCAATTTTCCCAAGCGGCAATCGCATCCGACGAAAAACGCGGGTCGCCGGCATGACCCACGGCATATAAGTTTGCCGGTTCGTTCCTGCCCTTGACTTGCAGGCGCCCTAAGCGCCGGGCCGGATAATTCAATTGCCGGGCTGCGCCGATAAAGTCTTCGGTGACGATGATCTCGGTATTGAACAAGCGGGTCAGGCTTTCCACTCGCGCGGCCAGATTCATCGGATCGCCTAAAATACCGAATTTTCTGACGCCTTTTTTCGGCCCCAGATCGCCCATCACCACCGAACCCGCAGTCAAGCCGACACCGGCGTCGATAATCGCATGAATCCGTTTGAGCACATCGGCTTCAATTTTTCGATCATAGCGCTCTTCGAGCGTCGCAAAAAAACGTTTTTGCAATGTGACCAATTCCAACGCGGCCTGCAATGCATTGGCGCATGCCGATACATTCTCCCCTTCGTTGCATTGATAGGGCCAATAATAGCAAACCATATCGCCGACATAATCCTCCAACCAGCCATTGTATTTATCCTGAAGAATCAATGAGGTTTCACTCAAATAATCGTTCATTAGATTCAGCACTTCGGCCGGATCCTTAATGAAACCGGTCACGGTCGTATACCCGGCCAAATCGCTCATCAATACCAGCGCGAATCGACGCCGGTTTTGAAAGGTCTCGTTGGGTTTTAAGCTTATCAATAAATTATGAATTTGCCTCGGCATATAGTTGATAATCAGCTTGCCTTCCCGCGAACCGATGATCAAATGCATCCCTATCGTTTGGCCGACACCTGCGATAAAAACGATCATACTAGCCGTTACCGGCCAAAGTTGAACTAAGTCGTTCAAATAGCACAAAGACCCGACAGCAGCAATAAACAAGCCGCCGATAAGCCAAACAAAGCTCTGTTTCAAATAAGCGCCCGATAGGACGCCGATCATGGCCGCCGTCAAAAACAATGCCGCTTTTACCGGTAACGCGGGCGCTCTCGGATGATCTCGATTCAATAGCGTCTCGACCGCATCGGCCAAAAACTGCGCTCCGTGAGTCGGCAAATGAGGGCCGAACAAACCCGTCGTCATCGGCGTCACCAACACGTCGGTGGCTTCGTCGGGTGCAGTCAACTGAAACACGGCAACTTTATCCCTCAATAACGCGGCAGTCTGCTCTGCAATTTCGCTATCGCAAGACGCCAAGCGACTGACCGGTATCATCGGCCTATTGCCTTCTTCGGATATGACGAACTGCGGCTTGCTCAACCGTATTCGGCGGCATGGATGGCGGCCGTCGCATAGTTCGTCATCGGGTCCGTGCAAATATTCGTCGCCGGTATTTTGCGGAAGGATAAATCGAGTCAGAGCAACGACGGCATGATCCGGGCTCAAATCCAACCATCGTGAGATGGGGCTGTTATTTTTAGTGACCAAGCGGTCGCTTGCTACCAAACCGTGTTCGGGTACTGCGAAAGCGGCCTCCAAGCCGTACAGCAAGAAATCGGGAAGCGCTTCTTGACCGCTAAAATAGGGGGCAATTTTGAAATGTTCGATAGCAAAGGCCGGCATTTGCAAAGGCGCGTTGCCTAATTCGCTATTACTCATTCGGCATTCGCCGGTAGGGGAAGCAGCACATCGAGGCTGCGACCATTGCACGGCGCCGGAGGGTTCGATACAAGCGGCATAAGGCATTCTGCCTTCCATTTCTTTCGAAACGACCGCGTCGAGAAAAACGCCCTTACCGCCAGCGGCAATAATTCGTTCCGTAGCTTTGGCAAAAAGCGGTAAAGCCTGTTTACGGCCGACATCGATCGGGACGCCGTGATCCAAAACCACAACCGCAGTGTACCGCCAATCTTCCCGTGCTTGAAAGACCAACGCGGAATCGTGAATCCAGTCGTCGATAGCGGTATCCGCCAAGCGGTCCAGAATCAAGCCGGCCAAAAATGCCGCCGCGATTAGCGGTATCAACACAATCCATCGGTTGATCGGTAAATCAAGCATCAAAAAGTGCGGGTAAACTTTTGGCCCGTTCTTGTTGCCGGATAACGGTAGTCTTTGATGACGGCTTCGACACAATCCGAAAACCGGCCGCCTTCAGATCCTATGGACGATAGCGTAACGGACTCGGCGCGCCCCATCGAATCGACGTTCCATTGAACCGTGATTTTGCCGTCGACTTGAAAAAGATTCCGGCACAGTCCGATTTCAGGCTCTATGGCCTCGAAGATTTCGTCGATGCCGGCTTGCCGTTCATCGGCCGAATAGTTTCGCATCTTGACCGAAGTCGACATCGCAAGTTGCCCGCTGCCTAAGGTCTCGGAACGCTTGATCGCCGCGATAGCGCAAAAGAATACGTTACTGCCGCCATGAACGCCGTCGCATTTGAGTTTATGGTCCACCCATCCGGTGCAATTTTTCAAATCGGTCGGCGTAATCCACGGCAAAAACAAGCTCGATACCGTGACTTCAAGCGGTGCGGACGAACCGTTTTGACAAACGAGTTGAAAATCCGCATCGGTTTCAGGCTTAGGTAACGATTTGATCCATAATCTTGCGTCCCGGCTTAATTTAAAGACAGTCCCCAGGCCGACTTCGTTTCCCTTGGCGCAACGATCGTTTACGACTTCGACGCCTTGACTCTTGGCATCCAGATATTGGATGTTACTGCACTCCGAGGCCTGAACTTCAAGCCCCGTCAGTACTAAAAACGTAACGACTATGGTTTTCATAACAAATGACCTCCGGCAAAACTCTGTTGAGTTACAACTTATTTTGACTACTCTATTGATAAAAGAACAATATTCGTCAACTTGCATTAAACGATTCGGGCTAAAACGCCCTTTCATTTATTATGGTAAGCAATTAATTCTTTAATGTGCTAGCTTTGTAAATCAATATAAGGAAAAGCGATTTTTGCCAATGTATACCTTTCGCACTTCAAATTTCGGCAGTGCCAGAGGAGGCGCCTGGGTGTTCGGTCGATTTTTGCTCCTGCAAAATCGACATTCACGCCATCCATGGCGCTCATAAAGGCTTTGCCAGCATGGAGCTGGCATAGAGCCTACATGGACGTATTCACCCAGCACCTAAATTCCATAGTCCATTGGCTATGCTTAACCATCTGGGATAATTTAGGTGCTGGGTTCACGGCGTCCTTTAACGGACACCCAGGCGCCGAATTTTGATCTACGACGGGTATAAATCGCCGAAATCATTACTTGATAACCAATCAAAGCAGAGTCGCCATGGCCACCGATATTGACATTTTAAGAAACAACGGTTTATTCAGCGAATTGAACGACGAAGAACTTTCCGCTCTGGCAAAACTGACCCAAACCCGGACATTTCTGAAAAACTCGTTGATCTTATGCGAAGGCGATACTTCCAATGCCATGTACATCATACAAAAAGGCAAAGTCAACATTACCGTAACCAATGAAGACGGAAAGGAAATGATTCTTTCCACGTTGCAAGCGGGAGATAATTTCGGAGAATTGTCCCTACTTGACGAAGCCCCCCGGTCCGCAAATGCCGTCGCCCTCGAAAAATGCGAATTGATCGTTTTGCACAAAGCCGAATTCGTACAACTACTGACTCAAAACTCTGCAATCGCATTGGCGATCATACGTTATCTATGCGAGCGGGTAAGATTTTTGACCAGCCTAGCCCATGGTTTGGCATTATTGGACGTCTACGGACGGCTCGTTAAACTGATACAAAGCCTGGCCGAACCGAATCAAGAGGGCCAATTAGTCGTCGCGATACCGTTGACCCACAAAGATATCGCAATGCGGGTCGGCTCGTCGCGGGAGATGATCAGCCGTATCCTGAGCGAACTGGAAAAAGGCGGATACGTCTCATGCGAAAACAAACACATTAAAATCAACAAAAAATTACCGTCAGCTTGGTAAGAATTTGGTTATAAATAACTTCCCTATTTTTTGATTTAGGGTAGGCAGGTTCGACAAGTCGATGATGCGGCTTGTTTAAAGCGTGCCGCGAGTTATTTCGGTAAAGGCTCAGCTACCGCAATTGAATTAAACATCGATAGGGAAATACGAACAATGTATACCCATCGTAGATCAAAATTCGGCACCGGGGTGCTCGGCCCCTCCTAAGGTACTGCCGAAATTTGAATTGCGAAAGGTATAAAACTCGAATTATAGATCATATCGATACCTCTTACCGGTCACTACCAAGGAGCCGATCATGGCTGATTGTAACGAGCGCAACCGAATCGAAGAAAACCGGGGCGACTTGCCTCCCTGGTGGTTATGGGGTCCCTATGTCGGCGAGAGGTCCTGGGGTACCGTCCGCGAAGATTACAGTCCGGATGGCGATGCCTGGCGTTATTTGCCCCACGATTTGGCGCGTAGCAAGGCTTATCGCTGGGGCGAAGACGGCTTGGCCGGCATCTGCGATCGCTATCAACTATTGGTTTTCGCCGTCGCCTTATGGAACGGACAAGACCCGATTTTAAAAGAGCGCGCGTTCGGCCTCAACATGTGGGAAGGCAATCACGGCGAGGACGTCAAAGAATATTATTTCTATCTCGACAACACGCCGACGCACAGTTACATGCGTTATCTATACAAATATCCGCAGCGCGCCTATCCCTACGAAGCGTTGGTTCGGGAAAATCAAGCCCGGGGAGGACAAGGCCCCGAATACGAGCTGCTCGATACCGGACTATTCGACGAAAACCGCTACTTCGATATCGAAATCGAATACGCCAAAGCATCGCCCAGCGATATTTGCATCAAAATATCCGCAACCAACCGGGGACCCGACGACGCACCGCTGCACATACTCCCCCATCTGTGGTTTAGAAATACTTGGGCCTGGAGCGAACCGCGCAAACAGGCGCCGGAAATTAAATCAATCGATTCCCCGAATTCGCCCTATCGCTGCCTATTGGCCGATACCGCCAAGCTAGGTGCGCTACCCGGCCTACTTTTCCCATACCGTTTACCCAATTACCATCTATATGCCGAAGGCGACTGCACGCCACTGTTTACCGATAACGAAACTAACACTAGGCGAGTATACGGTACCGACAATACTCAGCTTTACACCAAGGATGCGTTTCACCGCTATCTCATCGATCGGGAACCGTGCCTTAAACCCGACAATTCCGGTTCCAAGGCCTGTTTTCATTATGCGTTCGATATCGAGGCGGGCAAAACGGCCGTAATTCATCTGCGTCTAAGCGAGCAACTCGTCGACGAGCCTTTCCGGGACGCGGAAAGCTTAATTAAACAACGCAAATCGGAAGCCGATACATTTTATCGAACGCTTCACCCCGAACTTGCGACCGAACAAGAACGCTTGGTGCAGCGGCAAGCATTGGCCGGCTTGCTGTGGAGCAAACAAACCTATTTATTCGACGTACGCAAATGGCTCGACGGCGATTTGCCGAGCGTACCGCCGCCGGAGTCGCGACTAACCATCCGTAACCGGCACTGGCGGCATCTCAATTCGATGCGTGTGCTGCTGATGCCGGACAAGTGGGAATACCCTTGGTTTGCCGCTTGGGATTTAGCGCTTGCCAGCATCCCGATGGCATTGATCGACCCTCAGTTTGCTAAAGAACAGCTGTGGCTGATGTTATTCGAACAATTTCAGCATCCGAACGGTCAGATCCCGGCCTACGAATGGGACTTTTCCGATTTGAATCCGCCGGTACACGCGTTGGCGGTCTGGCGCGTTTACAACATGGAAAAGCGCTTGCACGGCCATGCCGACCGTGACTTTCTGGAGCGTTGCTTTCATAAATTAATGCTCAATTTCACTTGGTGGGTCAACAAAGTCGACAGCCAAGGCAATAATATTTTCGAAGGCGGATTCCTGGGCCTGGATAACATTTCGGTCGTCGACCGCAGTCAACCGTTGAACGGCGGCCAAACCCTCGAACAATCCGACGCAACGGGCTGGATGGCGATGTTCTGTTTGAACATGATGCGCATCGCCTTGGAACTCGCGTTGACCAACCGCACCTACGAAAGCCTCGCGACCAAATTTTTGGAACATTATATTTACATCGGCGCCGCAATGAAAAACATGGGCGGACGCCACTACCAACTTTGGGACGAAGACGACGGCTTTTTTTATGACGTGCTCCGGCAACACGATGGGCATTTCGATAAGTTCCGGGTCCGCTCCTTGGTCGGGCTGATCCCGTTATTTGCCGTCGAACGCCTCGAAGCCGATTGGATCGCCCCATTTCCATCGTTCCGGGCCAATCTGCAATGGTTCCTGACAAACCGCAATCAATTCGCTCAGTTCAGTTGTCATCCCGTCGAACGGAACGGCCAAACCAATTATTTGTTGAGCATTCCGAATCAAGCTCAAATTAAACGCATGCTGGAACGCGTCTTCGACTGTAACGAATTCTTATCGCCGTTCGGTATGCGCAGTCTATCGAAATTCCATGCCGAAACCCCCTTCGAGTTCGGAGCGAGCAGCGTCCGCTATGAGCCGGGAGAAGCCGAATCCAAATTGAAAGGCGGCAATTCGAACTGGCGCGGTCCGATCTGGTTTCCGGTCGGTTTCTTAATGGTCGAATCGCTACGCAAATTGGATAAAGCCTTGGGTCCCGAATTCAAAGTCGATGTCATGTTGGACGATAAGCCTGCTTCGCTGACTCTAGGCATGCTGGCCAAAGAATTGGCGGACCGCATGATCAAGCTTTTTCAGCCTGGCTCCGATGGACGCATTCCCGCTTTCGGCAAAGACAGCCGTTTTCATGACGACCCGCATTGGCGCAATCTTTTGCTGTTTCACGAATATTTTCATGCCGAAACCGGCAAGGGCCTGGGTGCATCTCATCAAACTTGGACGAATTTAGTGGCCGCGATGATCGACGAATGGAGGCGCGAAGAGTAAAGTTATGAATTCGTTTACGGACCGATGTGAAATGAAGGTACGCTGCGCGTACCTAATGATGGCACAAGGCAACACATGAAGGAACGTTAAACTACCGGCGGTACTGCTGTGGTACGCACAGCGTACCCTTAAGTTTCGAAATTGGTGTAGTATTAATTTCAACTACTAGTACGAACATAGCCTAAAAAAACACGTCCCTGTGTCATGCGGTAATCCATTAGGTCTTTCTCCTTACAGTAAATTTGTCTTCGGCGACGTTCATTCAAAAGACGGTGTTTAGGACTCTTCCTTAAAATCTCCTTTCCTGATGGAAAATCCAGGAGAAAATGGGAAATTAAACAAAGCCTAAACACTTAAGAATCGAGCTGTTAACGAATATCGACCGAACCTGTGTTCGCTACCGAATTACGGCCTATCGCTTGGGTGTTGGTCAAGGTGTTTTTAGACGCGTTGATCACGGTCGATTTTTCGACTTTCGAACCGACCACGTTGATCGAACCGGTGCTAGCGGCACTGTTGCGGCCGATGGCTTGGGTATTGGTCAAGGTGTTTTTCGAAGCGTTGATCAAGGTCGATTTTTCGATTTTGGAACCTTCGGCCATTGCCGATCCGCTGAAGACTGCGACCAATGCGACTGCTGCTAATGTATATTTTTTCATGACGTTTTCCTCTTGTGTTTTAAGTATTGGTTTTTTGTTACGGTTTTACTGTATCGTTTGGTTGTTTGTTTTGCGGTGAACCGTTCACGCTAAAATTGTGAACTATTCACCGCTTCTGTATTAGCGAATGTCCACCGAACCGGTGTTAGCCACCGAATTGCGGCCTATCGCCTGGGTGTTGGTCAAGGTGTTTTTAGACGCATTGATCACGGTGGATTTTTCGACTTTCGAGCCGACCACGTTGATCGAACCGGTGCTAGCGGCACTGTTGCGGCCGATGGCTTGGGTATTGGTCAAGGTGTTTTTCGAAGCGTTGATCAAGGTCGATTTTTCGATTTTGGAACCTTCGGCCATTGCCGATCCGCTGAAGACTGCGACCAATGCGACTGCTGCTAATGTATATTTTTTCATGACGTTTTCCTCTTGTGTTTTAAGTATTGGTTTTTTGTTACGGTTTTACTGTATCGTTTGGTTGTTTGTTTTGCGGTGAACCGTTCACGCTAAAATTGTGAACTATTCACCGCTTCTGTATTAGCGAATGTCCACCGAACCGGTGTTAGCCACCGAATTGCGGCCTATCGCCTGGGTGTTGGTCAAGGTGTTTTTAGACGCATTGATCACGGTGGATTTTTCGACTTTCGAGCCGACCACGTTGATCGAACCGGTGCTCGCGGCGCTGTTGCGGCCGATGGCTTGCGTGTTGGTCAGCGTGTTTTTCGAGGCGTTGATCAAAGTCGATTTTTCGATTTTGGACCCTTCGGCCATTGCCGATCCGCTGAAGACTGCGACCAATGCGACTGCTACTGTGAATTTTTTCATGACGTTTTCCTCTGGTTTTGATTATTTGATTTAGTTAAATTCGGGTTCGAACGTTTCGTTGAACTTGGGTACAGTATCCCGATTTGGAGAGGAAAACGCGGTGATCGAGTAACGCCGGTTCTGTGATTTATTCACGAACCGGATTCCGATGAATCATTGGTCGTTGTGTTTAATCGATCGGATTGACGAATCATAGAAAAAGTAAATTTATTCTGATCACAGATCTTTCAAATTCAGGCGCGCCGCAATTCGATCTGGGTTTTGATTTAATTGAACCAATGTTTTTTATGTACAAGTGGTAATTTGGATAGGCTAAACTGCGTTTTTTAGGATTGAGTGGATGGCTGCCGAAATGAAATCATTGGCCCGCTACGGGTGGTTGTCGATCATTGCGGCTGTATTGACCATAGCGCTGAAGAGTTATGCTTATTGGCTGACCGGTTCGGTCGGCTTGTTGTCCGATGCGCTAGAGTCGTTAATTAATCTGGTAGCTGCGGTAATTGTGTTGATTTCATTGAACATTGCTGCTCGACCGCCGGATGAATCTCACTCATACGGCCACGATAAGATCGAGTATTTTTCCAGTGGTGCCGAGGGCATCATGATTTTGTTGGCGGCCGGCAGCATCGCTTACACAGCGTGGGAACGCCTTCTGCATCCCGAGCCTTTGCAGCAACTGGATGTCGGTATCGCCATATCCGTGTTTGCGTCGTTAATCAATCTGGTTGTTGCTAAAATTTTGATTACAGTCGGTCGCAGTCGGCATTCAATTACTTTAGAAGCGGACGGTAAGCATTTGATGACCGACGTGTGGACCACAGTCGGAATTGTCCTAGGTATTGGCTTGATCGCGTTGGGTAATCGGTTTCAATTGACGCTGGATTTTGCTGAGCAATTGGGAATGCAAGGCTGGGAGATTCTCGATCCGGTGATTGCGATTTTAGTTGCAATCAACATTCTTTGGGCAGGGTTACATCTATTGCGCCGCACTATTTCCGGTTTGATGGATGCTACGCTGCCGGAAGAAGAACTAGCCGAAATTGTAGGGGTGTTGGAGCAATTTATCGCTTCGGATCAAATTGCCTATCATGCTTTACGCACCCGATATGCCGGCGCGCGCCGTTTCATGTCGGTACATGTGTTGGTGCCGGGGCAATGGTCTGTACAGCAAGGCCATGATTTGCTGGAAACCATAGAACATCGGATCAAGGCTAGATTCGACCATATCGATATAGAAACCCACCTGGAACCGATAGAAGATGCGGCTTCATGGCGGCATTAGGCAGGGAATGCGCGTAAATACCGGCTAAAGAGTTGTACCGCGTGCCTTTACTTAAGGCTTGGCGCAACGAAACTGGAACACGCATTATCGATTCCGGCCTTCTTAATTTCATCGTGTCTCCGGATCACACTCCTAACCCATGTTTGACACCTAACTTTAAAACTCTTTATGAATCAATATTTTATTGGATCATAAATGACCGTAAGGCACTACATAGGCGTTTTTTAAGCGTAATTCGATCTATAGTAGAGTTTTTTGTACACCTCCAGGAAGCGGGTCAAGGCCCAATGTGTGGTAAATCCGTGCTAATTCCGCTTCCGGTTGTGTGCTTTTGCGGATGTGCAGAATACCGCCGTCGGCGCGCCGGAAGGAGGCGGTGACGCGCTGCTGAACGGACAAGATGTCGCGCAGTGTGGACCAGCGGTCGTGAATGCCGTGTTCTTTCAGTTGCCGGCGGATGATTTGCACGAACTGATAGGCCAGGACGGTGATGAACAAATGGCCGTCGACGCGGACTTCTTTGTGATGGTAGACCGGACGAAGCCCGAGTTCGGATTTAAGGCTACGAAACACCGCTTCCAGGTCGGTGAGCATGATATAGGTGCGCCACAGTTTTTCAGCATCCCATTGCGTTTCGTTACTGCGGAGGCAATAGACGCCGGGATGGCTCAGGCGGCTGCCGGCTTTGGGCTGTTTCGACCAGGTCAGGCCGATGACTTTTTCGCCGGTCTCATCCGGGGTCAGTTCGATCGTGTAATGCTGGCCGATACCTTGGTATTTTTCTTGGAGCCGACCGATGCGCTGTTGCAGTTTGTCGAGGCGCTTTTCGGCGCGAGGCTTGTGGAGGCCGTCGGCGATTTTTTGTAATCCGGCTTCGAAGCGCTCGCACAGGCGTTGATTGATGCCGCGCTCTTTTTGTTCGCGCTGTTCGGAGTAGCAATACAAGCGCACGTCTTGGTGTTCGCTGTCGTCGACGCGCTGGATGTGGACGGCGGAGCCGGCGGCGGTTTCGATCGGAATGGCGGTTTCGGCTTCGAATTGCCGAGTGCGTTCGCGGCTGACGACCAGATAGCGGTAACCCTGTTCGCGCAGCCAAGTCAGATTGGCTTCCGTGGCGATGCCGGCATCCATAATCACCAAGGCCCCGGCCGGTGCGCCGAGGTCTTTGAGCATCCCGGCCAAGGTCTTGCCTTCCGAGACATTGCCGTCGAAGGTCTGGGAACGGCGGACAAAACCGCTGCCGTCGAGCACCAAGCCCAGCGTGACCAGTGGACAGTCGCGGCGCTTTTCTTTGGAGCGGCCCCGTTGCGCTTTCGGATTGGCGGCCGCCGTGCCTTCGAAATACGTATTGGTCAAGTCGTATAAGGTAACCGTGGTCTCGAAACCGAACAGATCGTGCACCCGGTTGAACAGCGTGCGTTCGATGACGTCCCGGTGCTTCATCAAAGCGTCTGAAGCCCGATACAACGTGATCGGCTTCATGCGTTCGAAATCGACGTCCAACAGCTCGCCCAAACCGCTGCGCTGACCTAGCCAACGGTGCGTGGCGGCCTCAGAAGCCGGCGCTGCCATGCGCCCGATGATCGAACCCACAACCGCCGCCCGTAGCGGCCCGGACAGACCCAATCCCATCAGCAGCGAGGTAAAATTGACCAAGTCCATCGCCGCCAAACCGACCTGCTCGACACCGATCGAACGGGGCCGCGCTAATTCCAGCGAGTTCGCATCAATGGTATATATTTCAGCCGGAGTCCGGGACTCCGGTGGCTCCGACGAAACCGATTCCGAAGCCGCCTGTGCGGCGTCATTGACGACAGGCATGGCTGGGGTCGGGATCAACGAAAGTCTCACGAGCAATGGCGCGCTTTCCGCCAACAAGCGCGCGGCGATATGTTCCGCGGCCAAGGCCACCGTCTGAGGTAAGTCCGGATCGAATAAACTCGTTTGCAACGATAACAACTCCAGGACACGGCGACATAAGGCCGGCCAAAAAGTGGGCTGGATCGAAAAATGCCGGCCTAGATTCAGCAGTGTGACCTGTTTAACTTGGTGACCGATGCGTTCGGAATGAACCAGTCGATAAGTTACATGAGGTTCGCCGGTGGCTCTGCAGCGGGTTTGAGTGCGTCGAATAAACATGCCGTCAACTTAGCGCAAACCGCGAGGCGGCGCAAGAGACCAGAGGCATTTTATGGCACTACATTAGCCATTTTCGAGGAAGTCGATTTTTATCGTCCAATGATATCAATTAGTTAAAAAATTAATAATTTTTGCGAATGATAGATATTTACTAGAAAATGTTAAAGGTGGGCTAACGATTAGCTCAGCGACGTAGTTTTAGCGGAGTCCGCTGGAGCGTTGGGTTAGGCTGGCCGAATGCTGGGCTATTTCAATTAAATAACGCAATGCTTCATTTACAGCATCGGCGTTGGGGAACGCCGCAATCACATCCGGCTCTAAACGAACCGTATTGCAAAACTTTTTGCGGCCGGGTCCTAATTTTCTGACCTGTAAACCTTGCAAGTCGTATTCCGGCCGTAATTCATCTTCAACTTCATTCTTGTTCATATGCTTTTCGCTCCGATGTCGTTGCTTCTCTTGCGCTAATCAACCGAATGATATTGTTACGCTCCATATAAGAAACGAACAATAACCTCCCTTGTACTGATTCGCCTAGTAGGATAAAACGATGTTCTACGTAAGAATGGTCGGGATCGTAGAAATCCACGTATAACGGATCATCAAAAACCGTTTTTGCTTCCGCGAAGGAAACACCGTGTTTGGACAGATTGGCTGCCGCTTTGTTTTCATCCCACTCATATTCCATAAAAACTCATATTTCCGATTATGTAATACTTCCTTGCCCCCGCGCTGTCTTTTAGCGTCGGCTAAATTTAAGTGTTAAATGCCAATTTTTCTGCGTTTTTTGTCGATTCATCATATTCCCAAAACTCCACATCACTCGGCACTAGATGATTGTAAGTTCTCAAGTAGTACTCAGCAAGCGTTTCATTACGCTTATCGCTTCTGTCCTTAAGCACAAACATGATTTTTCTGTAATCTTCAGGGGCCACATAGAAATAGAACATGGCCTCATTCCATACGGTCATTTTGGCGCTAGGGACATTGTCACCAGACGTCCAGCGATGAGATTTACACTCAACTATTACTTTTTGTCTTTCACACCCTAAATCGAAGGCATGCTCTTTTTTAATAGTACCGACTCCTAACTAGTACTTTTAAATCGGGCATCAGCTCTAATCCTTGACTCGAAAAAAACTCTTTCGCAACAATCTAAAAATCACGCCCAACGTGAGCATTGGATTTTGATCCTAACCTTTGAAATAGCTTATCCATTCTGGCATTTAACGTTCCGCATAACCCGACTGAGCCGCATCACGGCGAAGGTCGGAGTTAATGCGGTTGTTGGACGAAGCCGCTAACGCGGAGAAAAGAACCGTCGCTTGATTGACGATAAAATGTAACCTCACGCCCTCATTATACGAGGGAACATTCCACGACGAATCATGAGGTTACATGGCTATGACAACATCATCCGCGTTCGATTTCAAGCAAAACTATCAAACTCATCTCAAACATCTGAAACTCAAGGGGCTTCAACCGAAGACGGTCGAGGCCTATTCCCGGGCCATTCGGCGCATCGGCGCGTATTTCGATGGACAAATCCATGATTTATCTGAAGCACAATTGCTCGAGTATTTCTCCGATTTGCTGGCATCCCATTCTTGGAGCTCCGTGAAGCTGGATCTCTACGGGCTCAAGTTCTATTATCAACATGTGCTGCGCAAGCCTTGGGCGCATTTGGATTTGATCAAGCCGCCGAAGGGTCAAAGCTTGCCGGATATCGTCACGGTTGCAGAGGCGCAGCGTTTGTCTATGGCGACCCGCTCGGTAAGTTACCGGGTGTTTTTTTTCACGCTCTATAGTCTGGGATTGCGCCTCGGTGAAGGCTTGCGGCTTCAGGTAGGCGATATTACCTACATGGATGTAGGTAAGGGGCGTGAGCAGGAGCGGAAGCTTCGATGCTGAGCGGCAGCGTGTCCATATTCGGGATGCCAAAGGCAACAAGGACCGCCTGGTGTCGCTACCGGAAACGACATTGATTTTACTGCGCCGCTTTTGGCAAGTGCACCGCAATCCGGTGTTGCTGTTTCCCAGTCGCCAAGGCGGTCCGAAGTCGGCGCATGCGGCCACTACCCCACTCGATCGTGGCGGCGTGCAAGTGACTTTGCGTAAAGTCGCCGAGGAATGCGGTCTAAAAAAAGATCACTCCGCACTGTTTACGTCACTATCTACCCTTCCTGACTATGTCTTGTAAAGACTCGCCGATCTTGTATTCCCTGCAAACGTACCTCATTTTATCGATATAGTTTGAACTCCTTTCATCAGCCCCGTGTAGGGGAGGAGTTCACCATGAAATATCGTATCAATAACCAAGTCGTTTTATCGCAAATTCCCTTGGGCCCTCTTGCGGCTCATATTGGCTCATTTGCAGATTTCATCAGAGCTCAGGGTTATGCTCTGTATTCAATTCATCGGCAGGTTCGTCTTGCCGCGGACTTTAGTCAATGGCTTAAACTAAAGGACATTGAACTACACCGTATTTCCTCCGATCATCCGAAGCAGTATTTACGAGACCGCGCCCAGCAGGTGCAGTCATGTCGGGGTGATGCTGCGGCGCTCAGTCATCTCATTGACTTTTTGCGTGGTGAGGGTGTGATTCCCACCGAAAAAGTGTCGGAGCCTCGACTCACGCCGGCGGAGCACTGTACGCAGGCCTACGAGCAATACCTGCGCGAGGCGCGCGCCCTGTCCGAAGCAACGATTGTCAACTACGTGCCGTTCATCAGCCATTTTCTTGAGGATTGCTTCGGCGACGGACCGGTTACACTCTCAGACCTGTCTGCCCGTGACGTCGTGAGCTTTGTCCAGCGCCAAGCACAGCGGTTACAAAGTAAACGAGCCAAGCTCTTGACCAGTGCTTTGCGCTCCTTTCTGAAGTACGCCCACTATCGCGGTGAGATGTTGCTGGATTTGGCTGCGGCGGTTCCGGTTGTACCGAATTGGTCGATGCCATCGATTCCTCGCGCTATTTCGCCGGACCAAGTCAAGCAGTTGTTGGAAGGCATTGATCAGCGTACGGCGCTAGGACGTCGCGACTATGCCATTTTGCTGTTACTGGCTCGACTGGGATTACGGTCAAGCGAAGTGGCGTTTCTTGAACTCGATGCAATCGACTGGAACACCGGCACCTTCAGCGTGCGGACCAAGAGCAGTCAGCGCCATGAATTTCCCTTACCCTTTGCGGTAGGTAAAGCGATCGCCGCCTATCTGCGGGATGGACGGCCGGTGAGTGCCAGTCGGCGTGTTTTTTTGCGCTCCAAGGCACCTATCCGCGGGTTCCGGGGTGCCAGTGCTGTTGGTTCTATCGTTCGTCATGCGCTTAAGCGCGCCGGGATCAAAGCACCCACTTACGGAACGCATCAGTTTCGCCATGGCTTGGCCACCGAGATGCTGCGGCAGGGCGCCTCGCTAGGCGAGATTGGCGACGTGTTGGGTCATCGCCATTCCCAGACCACGATGATTTATACCAAGGTCGATCTTGAGGCGTTGCGTACGCTGGCTCTACCCTGGCCGGGAGGTGCGCTATGAACACGCTTCGGCAAGCCGTTGCCGAGTAGTTGACCATGCGGCGTAATCTAGGTTTCCAATTGCGGGAAGCGGGCAAAGCATTACTTGATTTTGTCACCTTTATGGAGCAACAGCACGCACCCTATATCACCCAGGCGTTAGCGCTTGCCTGGGCGCAACAAGCCGTGAATGCTCAACCCACCTATTGGGCACAGCGATTGAGCATCGTCCGTGGATTTGCCCGTTATCGCAGTTCGATTGATCCACGCACGCAGATTCCAGTGCCCGGTTTATTACCGTTCAAGCCAAAGCGAGCTCGGCCCTATCTCTACTCAAATGAAGAGATCACCAACTTACTGCATGCCGCGCTAAAAATGCCGCATCGTTATAAAAACGGTGCTTTGCTGCCCTGGGTCTACTATTGCCTATTCGGACTGCTAAGCGTCTCAGGCCTACGCCTCAACGAAGCACGCAACCTTCAGCTTCAAGATGTCGATCTTGATGCCGGGGTGTTGACGATCCGCAACGCCAAGTTCGGTAAAACCCGTCTGGTGCCCATCCATGCCTCAACCTGCGAGGTGCTGGCAGACTATATCGCCAGACGCGAACGTCATTGGGCAGGGAGGCCTGTGTCTTCTTTCTTGTTTGTCTCCAGTTGGGGCAATCGGTTGGACAATGGCCAGATCCATCGCGCTTTCTATGCATTGTCTCGGCAAATCGGGTTGCGCAACGCAACCGACCGTCACGGCCCACGTTTGCATGACTTGAGACACCGCTTTGCAACGAATACGCTAGTGAACTGGTATTGCCATGATCAGGATCCCGAGCGCCGCCTGCCCTTGTTGTCGGCCTACCTCGGCCATGTTCACGTTGCCGATACGCAGTGGTATTTAGAGAGTGCGCCGGAGCTGATGCGGGAGGCGATGCGCCGCCTTGAGCAGCACTGGGAGGACCGGTCATGACCACTGCCAACAGTTTAGCGCCCCTATTGGAGCGTTTCTTTACCCAACGTTTGATGCAGCAGCGCCAGGCGAGTCCTCATACTATCCGCTCTTATCAAGATACCTTCCGTCAATTCCTGATCTTCGCACAACAGCGCTTGCATCAACCGCCGTCACGCCTTAATGTCGAGCAGATTGATGCCCCGTTGATTGTAGCATTTCTGGATGAACTGGAAAAACAGCGTGGACTAACCGTCCGCAGCCGTAATTTACGGCTCACGGCAATCCATTCCTTCTTTCGTTACGCAGCCTTCGAACTGCCTACTCATGCCGCCCAGATCCAGAGAGTGCTTGCCATCCCCAGCAAGCGCTTCGTACATACCTTGGTCAGTTTTTTCAGCCGTCCGGAAGTTGATGCGTTACTCGCCGCCCCCGATTGCAGCACTTGGTCCGGGCGGCGCGACCATGCGTTCATGCTGACGGCAGTACAGACGGGTTTGCGGTTATCCGAGATGACCGGACTCAAACGTGAGGACCTTGTCTTGGGAGTCGGCGCTCATGTGCGGGTAATCGGTAAGGGCCGAAAGGAACGCTGTATTCCTCTGGCAAGATCGACACTCTCCGTATTAAAAGCCTGGCTGCGAGAACCACAACGAGGTGATGAGGGTGTGCTGTTTCCCAACGCGAGAGGCAACCGACTCAGTGTCCATGGCGTTCAGTACCTGCTGAACAAGCATCGCCAGGCGGCCTGCAATGTGTGTCCTTCACTTGGACAAAAGCGTGTCACTGTCCACCGATTGAGGCACACCATGGCCATGGACTTACTGCAAGCGGGTGTTGATCGCTCTGTGATTGCCTTGTGGCTCGGACATGAATCTGTCGAGACAACCCAGATTTATCTGGAGGCAACACTCGCGATGAAAGAGCAGGCACTCGCCAGGACGACACCTCCACAGGGCAAGTTGGAGCGTTATCATCCCGGTGATAAATTACTCAATTTTCTCAACAGTCTCTAGCCGAAAACTATGTCGGGTACTCGGATAAGTCTTCAGGTGACATGAGTAGCAAATTCCGAACATGCCTCCAGAGTCTTTAATGTTACTCGACATAGTCAGCAAGGGAAGATAGTGACGACTATGTCGTTCAAGACATACACGGCACAGCTATGCCACCCATCTGATTGAAGCCGGCGTCGACCTGCTCGAAGTCCAAAAAATTCTCGGTCACCACAGTATTCTGGCCACCGCTCGGTATACCCATTTGACCGACGGTACTGGCCGCAATGCCGGCCAACTCATCAATGCCTTGATGGACGGCTTTGTCATCGACTGGAGGACCGTCCAATGATCCGCCTCTCGTCTATGATCGAAACCTTTGAAGCCGAGTTGCGGAAACAGTACTCGGGCTCGCTCTTACCCAGCCATTTGAACGCGCTGGCCGCCATGAAACAGTGCCGCACTACGCACAGCCCCGTGATGCAGACACGATGCGAGGACTGCGTTCACCAAGACTTCATCCCGCACTCCTGCGGGCATCGCCATTGTCCGCATTGCCAACAGCACGAGAGCCAACAATGGCTGGAGCGGCAACTCAAAAAACAGGTGCCGGCCGAGTATTTCCTCATCACCTTTACCCTGCCGAAGGAGTTCAGAGTTCTGGCCTGGCAACAGCAACGCACCCTGTACGACTTGATGATGCGCTGCAGTTGGGAAACGCTGAACACGTTTGCCCACAACGATGTGCAGCTTAAGGGCAACGCCGGGGCGATCTCGGTACTGCACACCCATTCCCGCCGGCTCGATTACCACCCGCATGTGCATGTCGTCATGCAGGCCGCCGCCATCGATACCGAACGGCGGCTGTGGCGAACCAAGACCGGTAAGCGCCAAAGCAAAAAGCCCAACCCAAGTCAAAACGGCACCGGTTATTTGTTCAATCACAAGGCCCTGGCCAAAGTGTTCCGCGCAAAATTACTCGACGCCATCAACCAGGAAGGCTTGGCACTGCCGGAACGGTATCCCGAAACCTTGGTCGTCAACGTCAAGTCGGTCGGTAACGGCGACAAGGCGTTGGTCTATCTTGGGCGTTACCTGTACAAAGGCGTCATCCAGGAGAAGGACATCATCGCCTGTCAAGACGGCCAGGTGACCTTTCGTTACCAAGACAGCAAGACCCAACAAACGCAAACCCGTACTATGCCGGGTGCCGAGTTTCTCTGGTTGATGCTGCGTCACATCTTACCGAAAGGCTTTCGGCGGACGCGCAACTTCGGTTTCTTGCATCCCAATAGCAAACGCTTGATCAGCCTGTTACAACTGCTACTCGGCGTCAATCCGAATCAGGCCTTGGCTTGGCTGAAAAAACGCCCGGCACTGAAATGCCCGTGTTGCGGCGGTAATATGCGCATCGTGAAAACGCGCATACCGAAGGTATTATTCTGTAAAACTCAGCCACCGGCTAAAAACCCAAAGGTAACCTCGGTTATGTAACCGACCCGCAGGTTCGGCTTGGTCAGCATCGGCATTCGGCGGCCGAGGACGTCGCTCGGGCCAAAATCAGGCTATAATGCGTCTAAATGCATTGCCTTTGAAACCCTGTTGCAGCAACGGCAACGGTTTTAGGTTTAAATGAGGCGCCGCCGCTCACAAAGAGCCGCGGTGCCTCAAAACGGCAAAAAGCTATTTTCTTATCTAAAGCATCCAACCCACTCTGAATCAACCGGGCCGGGCTTGTCCAACAAACGGTTCAGATTTTGGTTCGCGTTGCTCACAAAATCTAACCTTATTCGTTAGATTTTCTTTCTATGCAAATGATGCCGTACACGATGTGATGATTCTCTTCTAACTCAATAACAGGTTGCCCATTTTCATCCACCTCAGATGCGGCCTCCGCGTTGGATAGGCGTGGAAAGTTAGCCAAAGTATCGAGGGTCAAGGTGGCGCAAGTAATTGCAGAACAATAGTTATTAGCCTCCGATTGAAAGTGCTTTGTCTTTTCTGCAATAAAGCTGCTTGCCTCTTCCTTTGTTACCGATTTCTTATCATGCAAAAAGAAAGTTAACAGTCCGTAATTGATTTGGTTCAGTTTCTTCGGATCTGTCAATTCCATGAACTCTTTATTTCTGTCCAAATCTTTAACTAACAGTTCATCTCGTTGGTCGAAGTTTTTTACCTCAATGATTGCTACTGTCTCAGGAAAATATGCGGCTTGTCTGTATATGACGATATCAACGGAGCCTTCCTCTCCTTTTTCCTTTGATGCTCGCCCGTAAACATTCTTCGGTGTGTAAGGCAAAGGCATAACTGGAAAAGCGCGTGTAGCGACATCTTTTGTTTGTTCCTCAAAACGAACAATACAGCTTCCTGAACCCAGCTTCTCTGATAAGAATTTGCCTAGCATGATCGTTGTCAAATATTCCGGCTTCATCGACACGTATGGCGTGTCATTTGTCGCGAATGCCAAAAGCCAAGACTGGTATAGCCCATCCTTCACTGCATCAAGTAATTCTTTTTTTGTGAACACGCCGAGTATGCTTCCTGAAAATCTAACGCCAAGCTCACCCGACCAAAAACCGCTACGCGGTTTTTGGTCGGGTGAGGCGCATGGTTAGGCTTATTTGCCAAATAAATCTTGTTGCGATTCTGCATATTTCTTTGACTGTTTATAGGCTTTTCCTTGAGGTGTTTGCAATGATTGGGTTGAATCATATTTACCTATTACGGTAGTTACAGCATACCCAGTAATAACAATTTCGCCAGTCTCATCGAGTTTTCTTTGTATTTCAAGGACACAAGTAATTGTACTGCCATTTTGAAATGCAACCTGCTTTGATTGTACTTGATACCGAAAATCGCCATCAGACATTGCGAATGTGATTACCTCATCCTCATAAATTCCTTTCCACTTATAATTTCCTGCCTTAAGAACTGGAGATACTATTTCAATCTCTGCATCTTCAATATTTATAGGCTTTAATGCCTTTGAGTATATTATGAAAAATCTAAATGCGTCTCTATCGATATTTATTGACGGGCTGACAGGGATATTTTCAAAATTCAGATGAGTGTATGAAACATTTGAAATTTTTTCATACCTTATTGCTTTCTCATAAAAGTTAGATCTTCTTACAAGAACCTTTGAACTTTTAACTACCTCATCAGATATGATCTCCAATGCCTCTTGATTTTCCTTATCTTCTTTAAGTTTCTTTAGCTCTAGTTTAAGTTTTTCAATATTTAACCTAGCTTCTTCAGTTTGTAATTCAAGCAACTTCTCATCTGCGGCATTACGTTCGGAATCGGTTGGCGGATATCTTGACATGACTAATGCAAGCACTGCGACTACCAATGCCACTTGTGGAGTACCCAGAAAATTCCATACTTCCTTTAACCCTCCTTCAGAAAATGCTTCAGATTCAACGTTGCATTTAATGCCGAGGATTTCAGAACATTCTTTAAAAAGAGCTAATAACTCCCTTTCACAATCGTTTCTTACTAACGCATCCATAGAATGAGAGTCATCACTAAAAAAGTAATGAAGCTCAAATTTTTGGAGACATCTAGATTCCATCGCATCTTTCCTTATAGCCTAACGTAGAGCTAACCGGGCGCGGCACGGAAAGCTGAAAAAAAATAAAGCCGCATTATAACCGCGCTCCGGTTGAGCGCCATGTTAGGCATAATTTTTAGGCTTCAAATTGATAGCACCTTGTCGAATACTGTCACTCGTAAAGTACGTCAGTTTAAATTCCGATGGCTTGTTCTTGAACAGCTTGCTGTCCATGCTAATAGTTGCAATTACATTCCTCGGTTCTTCTTGTCCATTTACAGGAGTAAAAAAATACATAGCATTAAATGACAGCCTCTTTGTATTTGTACCACTTACTACAAAGGGTGCATCTTGTTCGTATCGCGAAACACCACCGTCTTCCCATTTAAAAATAAGGTGAATAGTGGAAAATTGCTGATTTATTGAAACCAACGAGGCGGTGTGATTTGAGCAAACAGGAATAATATTACCTGTATTATCTCGAGTTATTATCGTTTCGCTGCCAGTGCCTGCCCATTCGCCATTTAGATCTGGGACTTGAACAAGCCAACCATAGAACCATTTCCATTTCCATTTCCAAAAAAAGTGGTCAAATGCTAGTAATAAAGCTGAAAGGTTGAAAGATATAATTGCGAAGCTCTCAAAGATTGCTTTCTCTACTGTGCCTTGATGAAACCAAGATACAATCAGTGTGATAACCCCAACTAAGGCTAGTAAAACTTTCTGTTGATATTAGTTCATATAGGTAAAACTCCGGATTCAGGTGCATTAATGCCTAACTATAATTAGACATCCTAAATGACGCAAAATATTGCGTCAAACAGCTGCCCAATTCGGTTTTAAAAAATTAAAATCATAAAAATTTCAATTAGTTGTAAAAAACAACCTTTCCTAATAAAAATACAAAACACGTCATTGTCGGCTTCGGAAAATTCACCAACATTATTGGATCAAGTACGGGCTAAGGTTCGTTTGAAGCACTGTAGCCTTCGTACCGAACAGGCCTATACGGGATGGATTAAACGCTATATTTTGCATTTTGGCAAACGCCATCCGCGTGGCTTGGGCGCTAGCAATGTGAAGCAGTTTTTATCTCGTTCCCAAACTGAGGCTCTCATCATTATACAAAGTCGTAGATACCGTCTTGCTATCTTAGCTAATGCGACCTCAATGCCATTTATTATTACCTAACACTCACTGCCATTAAGTTAAGCCATTCGTGGCGAGCCTGTCGAACCATGGGCGGTTTAACTTATCAACTCGGACTTTTCCGTTCGACTCGGCAACCTCGCGCGCTCTGATGCTGTTTTTTGCACGATCGCCATATCTATACTTGCGTGTAACAGCGTGCATAAAAGGGGTCAGGTTACTTTCTTTGGGTATAATGGTTGCCGATAATGAAAATAACCAACGCCCCCTTTTTTGTGCTTAAGGATTTTGCCAATACCCTTATTCTTCTTTACAGATTCTTTGCGATAGCTTGTTTTTCTTCTACAGCCACCTAACCTCCTAATTTTTTGGCGTAACGTAAAGCTCAGCGGTGTAGCGCTAGCGGAGTCTTATGGTGCGTTGGTTTAGACTAGAAATTTAAGTAACTCTCCAACTGTCATGCCAATATCCTTAGCGATTTGCCGAAGTAAAACTGGTGAGATATCACGTCCTGCATGAAATGGCACTGTTGTGCATCTACCGTCATGATGACGGAATTGTTTATGTGAGCCGCGTTGCCGGATTTCTGTAAATCCTAATATTTCAAGCAAAGCTACAACTTCGCGAGGTTTAAGAGCTGGTATGTTTCCCATGCTTAAGCAACAACTACATTTTGAGTTCCAACAAACTCGGCTTCCAGTATTGGCTCGCCATCCTCAAGTAACATTTGAATGACTTCCCGAAGATTTTGATTAAGCTCATCCAATGATTCCGCTTGGCTATGTGCACCTGTAAATCCAGGAATGAAGCCCACGTATAATCCGGTATCGCGACATTTTTCAATAATAGCCGTGTAAATTTTCATATTGATCTAACCTCTTTGAATATCAATTGGAATCCAAGCCGAATTTCCCTCACTTGGATTTTATGAACAGAATTTCGTCATGTAATCAGTCGGATTTATATCATTATCGCTAGTTTTCAAATCATCAAACATTAAGTGTTCCAGATCTAGCGGCCCAATAGCTCCAAATACGAAGCGCTCAATTCCGGCATCTTTAAGCTTATTCGCAAATTGATCATTTTTTTTACGAAAGAATGCCGAATAATAATATCGTGTGGCCCCTGCCATAAGGTCGGCGACTTGAAGAGCAGGATATTGTCTTGAGTTTCCAGAGCGAAATTCTTTAACTTTTAAAGGAACCGTAAATTTCCTTTGACCATAGCCCACTTCTTCAGTAGGAATCGAACTATCCATCATTTTCATAAAAATGGGTTGCGACGCTGTAATGGGTTTTGATTCGTCATAGATAATGATAGGCGCTTCATCTAGCTGTTTTTCCCATTCAGTTAAATGACAAAAGAACAGACTAATGGCGGGGTCTATAGCGTATTTTTTGTCAATGCCGTTGAGAATATCATCTATAAAACGCTCCGCATAAATGTAAGGAGCAAGCATGGATTTATGCTTCTCATCTGTGCAGTTATCGTATAGCACTTTAGCGCTATTAAAAAACTTACTTTTGGATTCGCTGGATTGATTTCTGACCATCTCAACAAAACTGGCCAGAAAGTCATCAAATTGTTGTTCGCCACAAAAATGTGGTGTCAAATACCAATGTAAATTGGCTAATACAATATTGCCGCTATTTTTATAAATATCGATTCCATCCCTACGCATAAGCGTTTCTTCTATGATGTCAACAAGTTGAGTAATTACATTGAAACGCTTATGTACAATCATCGTTTTTACACGTTTTTCAGAGTGCATTTGCGAATTAACAAAATCCAATATTTTTCTACGTCCTGCTTCACTGCTTTGAAGACTACCGAATTTCGCTTCGGATGCTTGATGAGATGAAACTAAGTGTAAAAGCTCTGAACATTCATCTGGATTGTAATCTACCGAGGCAAGCGTAAATATCGGTTGATTAGCATCTAATAAATGAGCACCGGTATTATGTGACTCATCGAAGAAAATTATTGGTGTTGTCATTGGATATATCATGGGGGAGCGATGTCTGGTTTTAACTCACCAGATTGAAGCTTAGCGATTTTTCTTTTAATTCCTAAAATTCTGACAAAGAAATAGTCTTTATCTTTTTACAACAACAGAATAAATTCATCTGCTGGCTTATCATTTTTCATGGAATTTGCGTCATAGCATGGTGCGACAATGTTTTTGTAAGAGTTGTTTCCAAAACCTACTTGCGGAATGACGTGATCTAGATAGCAATTTTGGGTGGTTATCTTGCGGCCAGTATAGAAACAACGATGCTTCTCTCGAGCCAATATACTACCGAGGGGCCTCCGGTCTCTCGTTGCGGTCAATTGGCAATCACTGAATCGTTATTCGGCATCGTACAAGTGCAAAAAGCAATCGTCTTTTGCATTTCTCTATTTACCCCCTGTGTCTGGATAGTTCCACTTGGCCTTGACGTAAACAATGAGGCTGAAATTTCGAATATTTGATAAATCTGCAAAATTCCTTTTTGAAAACCTCCACTAGTCTTTCGATAACTCAAAATTCAAACCCGAATTGTTACCTTCTTAATGGCTCTATGGGCCATGGTGCGGCAAAAACTCTTTTTGAAACGAATCGAGGAATTTCCGAATGCCAAAACTATCTTTAATCCAGGGTATTCTTTTCGACCTCGACGGTGTTTTGTATGTCGATTCGAACGTCATTGAAGGCGCCGTCGAGGCTATCGCCGAGATCAAACGGCGCGGTTACCGTTGCCGATTCATCACCAACACCAGCACGCTGTCGGCCGCTTCGCTGCACGACAAAATAACCCGCCTCGGCTTCGATATCGAAGAACGCGAGATCGTCAGCGCGACGCGCGCCACATTGATCTACCTCGAACAATTCGGCGATCCGGTCTGCCATTTGCTGCTCGCCGACGATGTCAGACACGATTTCGATCGGTTCCGGCAATCGGATACTCAGGCCGATTTCGTGATCGTCGGCGATATCGGCGACCGTTGGTCTTACCCGGTTCTAAACCGCGTCTTCCGTCTGCTGACCGGCGGCGCGCGGCTGATCGCGGTCCACAAGAACCGCTTTTGGCAAACCGAGCAGGGCCTGCAAATGGATATCGGCGGGTTCGTCAGCGCGCTCGAATACGCCAGCGGCCAGCAGGCGACGATCATCGGCAAACCGTCGCCCGACTTTTTCCGTGCGGCACTGACCGAATTGGAATTGCCGCCCGAATGCGTCGCGATCGTCGGCGACGACATAGACTCCGACATCGGCGGCGGTCAAAATGCCGGCCTGATCGGCATTCTGGTGAAGACAGGCAAATTCCGCAAAGCCTATGCGGACGCCAGCCGCGTGATGCCGGATTTGATCATTTCATCGGTCGCCGAGCTGCCGGCTCGACTGCCTATCAAGGTCGCCGGTTCTTAACATTCAATTCGGACGCAAGTTTGGCTTAGCAGCGCGCTTCCCTACCTTCTCGATTTTTGAACTTCCTTGCGTCAGGCTATATTTGCAAAGAGCGAATAAAATAGGCTATGTTCGCGTTAATAGTTGATACCTATTTGAACTCAAAGTCAGCAGAAACCAAAGGATATACCTCTGAATAACTTGCTTTTTTCAATATTGAGCGGATTCTTGAAAGGAGGGTACGGTTGCTCGATTGGCAGGTGTCGGCGGCAGGGAAAGCCGCCGTCAAGCCTACATGGAGGTATTTACCCAGCACCTAAATTATCTATGTAATCAATCATGGCCAATAGACTATGGAATTTAGGTGCTGGGTTTACGGCGTCCTGTCAAGCGAGTAATCGTACCCTCTTCCACGCTCAGAGTATGGGAAAGTAATCATTGACTATTTCCTAAATGGTTTATTTAGTAGGAAAGAGAACCGTTTCAACTGATCACGAGAACGTAGCCATAAAAAAGCCCCGCCACATCCGTGAGCGGGGCTAATTATCAAGCACGAGTAGTGCTTTTATCAGAAAGGCGTACAGAATTCGCCGAGTTTACTGATATTCACACAGGCTTTAGGCATCGGATCGAAAGCCACTTTACCGTCGGCAAGCGATTGTCCGTTCATTTGAGCGCTGAGATTACCGCGAATGCCTTTGATATCGAGCGTTAGATCGATTTTACCGCCGACATCGAGATCGATCACCGGTAAGTCGGGCAAAGCCAATTTCGCGACCTTCAATGCCGCTTTCGCGCTTTCCAAGCCGATAATCAATCCGGACACGCGCGGATCCAAATCGATCGGCAATGTCGAGATACCTTGTTGAATACCGTACAGAACCTGTTCGGCAGTCCACAATACCCCTTTGGCGGCCGCCATCGCAACATTCAGTCCGGCAATCGCTGTTTTGGCAACCCCTATCTGACCCAGCTTATAAGTACGATACCCGGTGTAGGCGATCCAAGCGGCCGGTTTTTTGTGCCAAGGCTTTTTGTTATACCATCTTTTTTTAGCAGCAATTTCGCCGTTATATTTTTTAATCAAACCGTTTTGATAGTTGATCTTCGACTGCAACGATTTAACGCCATTTTGCGCACTAACGACTTCGGCACGGGCTTTTTCCAGATTAGCCGCATCGCGGTCCCGATCGGCCTGCACTTGTTTCCGCGCTTGATCGACCAAATACCCGGCTTCTTGGACTTTTTGTTCTGCCTTCAGTACGCCTTCCCTCGCTTTGTTCAACGCGGCGGTAATATCGCCGATCGGTAAATAGATGCCTGCGTTACCGGTCAATAAAGGCCCTTGGTTGGTAATTTGACCGCCCATGCCGATCTCGCTGAGCGGCGTGACGAATTTTCCGTTGATGAAAAAGCCTTTGGCGCTGATATCCAAAGCAACCGGCGACAATCCGACGCCTGCAACCTGCATTTGACCCGACATACGAACATAGCTTAATTCCGGACGGGTAAACGGAAAGAAGATGTCGACATCGACCGAACCGCCCAATTTTATCGACGGATGAATGCTTGAAGATGTCCGTCCGCGCAACCGGATACCTTCGACCGTTACCGTCAGATCGGCACTGTTGACTGCTAGATTATTCAGATTGACACCGACCAGTTTGCTCAGTCCGGCGGTATCGTAGCCGAACTGACCCTTGGCCCGCAATTGCGTCAGCACTGGATTGGCGCTGCTGATATAACCCGAAACCAGTGTTTTGTTGGCCGGAGTGAACGGTACGAAAGACGGTAAAAACGAATAATTCGGATCGTTGATGCCGCTGAAATAGGTGGCCTGTTCGTCCTTGGTTATCGTGACGCCTGCAGTGGCATTGCCGAGCGGAAACGAAAAGTTCAGGAAATTCGGAATCAGATCGAACGAAACCTCGACTTTGCCGTTACCGCCTTGCATATAACCTTCTTTGCCGATATACGTGACGATTTCGCCGTTGAGTTTGACGAATTTATACAGCGGTAATTCGGTTTCTATGTACAGATGGCCTTTGAATTCCCCCGCTCCTTCCGGTATTCCCCATATTGTTTTCGGTCTGAATGGAATACCGCCCTCGAACGAAAACGCCAGATCGCCTAAATCGGGTAATGCCGATTTGGCGGTTTCCGAGGCGGCGCCTTTGACTGCATCGTTGTTTTCTTTAGTATCCCCGCCGTTTTGCTGCTCCCGCTCCTTTTCCCTCTCTTCGTTGGCCTGCTTAGCCAAATCGATTGCGGCTTCCGATTTTTCGGCTACCAATTCACGCGCATTTTGCGATATGAAAAAATAAGGCTCTTCTAGATCGAGAATAAAGGTTACGCTTTTATCGCCGGGCACCGAAAAATTGAACGGATTATCGCCCTCCTGATTCATTCCCAATAATGCATTAAGCGGCATATCGAACGCCAAACCGCTTTGGAAATGAAAAAACAAATAAGCCGGCTGCTTGATATCGTTAGGATCGCCTTCCGGGTCTTTCGGGTTTTCCGCTAAAGGCAAAGTATAGCCGTCCGACTCAAGCAAAGATTTCAACATTTTTCTGCCAGCCAATCCGACTGCGGCCAGCGGTTTGGCGGTAAAGCTCGCACCAGCCAACAGAGGTACTGACGGAAAGGGCGCTTCGGCAACGCCGTAGACTTCGAATCCGATATCGGTATTGTCGGTATTTCTGGAAAAATACAACTCTGCATCCAGTAACGGCACATTGCCCGCCGGGGTTTTGACTATCAAATCCCCGATCATTTCATAACGGTCGCCGTCTCCGTAAAAATCGGAAACTCCGGACTCGATCGCCAAACTTTCATGTATCGAGATCGAACAACGGTAAGCATCGCAACTGACGCCTTCAGCACCGAACGCGGTCGACATCAATGGAATTTGCAGTAAAGCAGTCATAAATAGCTTTACCATCGGTTTTTTTCTTGTTTTCATGGCACACACCCTAAGTTAATGATTGAGTTACGATTTAGCGCAACTTCATCGTATGCGGATTAACTTAGGAACTCTGTGCGATATTCACCGGGTATTCGGGTAATAAACACGATCGATTTGCCTATCGCGTCATTACAATTTGTCATCCGAACTTTTCGGCAAACTTACAGTGCATCATGAATTTATCACTTGAAGTCGAGCGGCCTTTCAAATGAATCCATGAACCATAAATATAAATCGCCGCTATAATTATGTGAGAATACGAGCTATTTCTAGTCGTCTTTATACCGTAACACTATGAAAAATAAAACTTTTAACCTCATCATCATTACGGCCTGTATATCGCTATCGGCATGCGCACCGAAACGTCACTATACCGACAACATAACGACTCGCCCCCTCGCTTCAGGAACAAGTACCCAAACCCGCGTATCGGCAGCGGTTGAGGAATGGCGAAATAGCGGCGTCAAGGTTTCGGCTGGGCAGAATTATCGGATATCGGCCAAAGGACAATGGCGGACTTATCCGACCTGCAATTTTACCGGCCCCGACGGCATCGGTTTATACAAGGCGTGGTGCGATAATTCTCCGTTATTCCCCACGATTATCGACGGATATAGTCATTCGACTCTAATCGCTAAAATCGGCCAACAGGGAAAGCCTTTCGTAGTCGGTTCGGACGTCACGTTTACGGCATCCGAAGACGGCCCCTTAATGTTCAGAACTAACGACGTAATCAACGGCAACCACGACAACGAAGGTTATGTCGATGTCGAAATTGCCTTTGCCGATTCTAATCCTGCAATCGCATCACCAAATCCCGCAATGATCACCCTGCCGCCCGGCACCCAACAATTGACAGCGTCATCGCCAACAGTGCAGCCCATGCCTAGCGCCGCCATTGATGCTATCGGAACTGTTCCGCTGCGTCGTATGGCTTTGGTTATCGGCAATAGCGCTTATGACTTCAGTCCTTTAAAGAATCCGGTCAACGATGCCAAAGCCATGGCCGACTCCCTAAGCCGTTTAGGGTTTGAAGTCACGTTATTGCTTAATGGTAATCAGGAGCAAATGGAAGCGGCGATCGATAAATTCGGACGGCAAATGAGTGCGGGGAAATTAGTCGGTTTATTCTATTTCGCAGGCCACGGCGTTCAGGTCGACGGGTCAAATTACCTAATTCCGACGGATGCGGTCATTAAAAGGCAGTCCGATGTCCGTTATAAAGCGGTCAATATCGGGCAAGTATTGGGCGCAATGGAAGGCGAAGATAATTTACAAATCGTGATTTTAGATGCCTGCCGGGATAATCCGTTGCCGCGCAGTTTCCGGAGTGCCGGCCGGGGCCTCGCCAAAATAGACGGACCAAAAGGCACCATTATCGGCTTTGCGACCAGTCCCGGTTCGGTTGCCGCCGACGGCGAAGATGACAACGGAATCTATACCAAGCATTTACTCAATACTATGCAAGTTCCCGGACTCACGATAGAAGAAGTTTTCAAACGGGTCTTGCAAGGCGTCAATCAAGAAACCGGCGGCCAACAAATCCCTTGGATGGAATCGTCGTTTACTGGTAACTTTTTGTTTATACCGGAATAAATCGTGACAACAACAAAAATGACGCCTATTCTTGACAAATACGATCACTTATTGTTGCATGCCATTCGATGTATTTAATCCTTCTCTTTATCATTACGTACAAACTATTGAACGGTTTTGAATAATTACACTGAACAAGTAAACTCCGATGAATCAAAAGTGCGAGAACATGCCCATCTTGTATACCCGTAGATCAAAATTCGGCATCGGGGTGCCCGTCAAAGGTCGCCGTGAATTCATCCCTGTAGGCTCTATGCCAGCTCCATGCTGGCAAAGCCTTTGTCGAACTCCCCGGTGCCACCTCAGGCACTGCCGAAATTTGAAGTGCGAAAGGTATAACTTGGCCAGTCTCCGGGTGGAAAAAAAGCGCGATTATTTTGGCAATTTCCTGCCGGTCATTAAATCACAAATCGAATGTGAATGTTTCACATCGAAATCTCTCAGGAATGGTTAAACTGACCTCGAATTTTAAAACCACCACAGGAGAAACCACATGAAAACATTAACTACTTCACTACTTACATTAGCTTTAACTGCCGCCGTTTCGTCTTCCGCGTTCGCCGAAGGTTCGAAAATCGAAAAATCCACATTGATCAATGCATCCAAAAACACCTTGACTAATACCCAAGCAATCGGAAAAAACAGCTCGGCCAATACCGGCTCGATCAGCGTTGAAGGTTCTAAGGTCGAAAAATCCACAGTGATCAACGCATCGAAAAATACCTTAACCAATACCCAAGCAATCGGAAAAAACAGCTCGGCCAATACCGGCTCGGTCGATATCAAATAACGAATTTAAGCTTAGGATGTGAATAAATCACGTTTTTTCCGTGATTACTTTACGCCCTTAAACCCGAGGCTCGGTTACACTGAACTCGAATTTTAAAACCACTCTGGAGAAACCACATGAAAACATTATCGACTTCACTATTTGCATTGGCTTTAACTGCCGCCGTTTCGTCTTCCGCGTTCGCCGAAGGTTCGAAAATCGAAAAATCCACATTGATCAATGCATCCAAAAACACCTTGACTAATACCCAAGCGATCGGAAAAAACAGCTCGGCCAATACCGGCTCGATCAGCGTCGAAGGTTCTAAGGTCGAAAAATCCACGGTGATCAACGCGTCCAAAAATACTTTAACCAATACCCAAGCAATCGGCAAAAATAGCTCGGCCAATACCGGCTCGGTCGATATCAAATAACGAATTTAAGCTTAGGATGTGAATAAATCACGTTTTTTCCGTGATTACTTTACGCCCTTAAACCCGAGGCTCGGTTACACTGACCTCATATTTTAAAACCACCAGGAGAAACCACATGAAAACATTATCGACTTCACTGCTTGCATTGGCTTTGACTGCCGCCGTTTCGTCTTCCGCGTTCGCCGAAGGTTCGAAAATCGAAAAGTCAACATTGATCAATGCGTCCAAAAACACCTTGACCAATACACAAGCGATCGGAAAAAACAGCTCGGCCAATACCGGCTCGATCAGCGTCGAAGGTTCTAAGGTCGAAAAATCCACTGTCATCAATGCGTCCAAAAACACCTTAACCAATACCCAAGCGATCGGAAAAAACAGCTCGGCTAATACCGGTTCGGTCGATATCAAGTAAATCTTAACCCTTACGGGAAGCCGGTTAGATTATTCAATCCGTCCGGTTTCCCTCTTAACGAGGAAGACGGCTATGTCACTCATTCGATTGTGTACTTTTTTACTCATTATCGGCTTGCCCATAACGCCGCTTCTAGCCAACGATTTAGACGACGGTATCGGCATTGATGAACCCATCAACGATAATATACAGCTCAATCCCAATATCGATTTTATAAAACGCAATGCCTTGGCAAAGGCGCGACGCAAGACCGATCAAAATTCCGGTTGCGGCGGTACAGGTAATCAAACCTTTGGTCCGGGCGCCAATTTACAAAATGCCACCATTGTCAACCTTTCGGATAACAGACGCGCCAATTCGGTCTGCATCGAGCGAAGACGATAAGCGTCCGAACACCAAATTTTTAGAAACGAGGTCGTGTTATGAACAACTATAAACTCACTAGCGGTTTTCGAATCATTGGCTTGCCGCTCTTGCTCGTCGGCTGCGGTTTAAATCCGCAGAGTGCCGATATCGGACTCAATGAAACACTACCTGAAGCCAAGATCACGATTTATCAACGCGCAATCAATAAATTGGGCTTGATGACCGAAATTTACAGCAACGAGCCGGTCAAAATCATGTCCAAGGAAGTGTTCGACAATACCGGGACTTCGGTAGCAACGAGCGGTGAAATTCCCCGTGACATCACTGAAATGGTCAAGAGTACCTTGAACGGAATCGGCGGGAACGTACTTTACATTCCTTACGAACCTGAATTCATGCTCAATACCGCGCAAACCGGCTATAGCGGCTATGAGGATAAAATTCTGCCTCAGGTCATTTTATCGGGCGGTATCACCGAGTTCGATCGAGGCTTGGTCACGCAAGGCGATTCTTTCGATGTCGATATCGAAGTCAAAGAATACGGGCTTAATTTTTCCGATCAAAATAAATCTTCGTTGGCCAGCGTCACGTTGGATTTCAACATGATCGATTTCAAGACTTTTACCGGCTTACCGAGAATTCAGGCAATCAACGGTATCAAACTGCACAAGGCAACCAAAGAAGACAGTATCGGCTTTACGATCAAAAGCGTCACTTTCGGTGCCAAAGGCGAAATCAAAAAAGTTCAGGGTAGGCACGCCGCCGTCCGCTTATTGGTGCAACTCAATATCATCCAATTGGTCGGTCGCTATCAAAAATTGCCTTATTGGCGCTTGATTCCCGGTGTCGAAGCCGACGAAGTCGTGATCGATCAAGTCCTGGCCGATTATTATTCAATGACTCGTCCGGAGCAAGTGGCCAAAGTACAGGAATTACTCTACTTACACGGCTACAAAGTACAACCTAGCGGACAACTGGACAGTCCGACGCAAAGCTCTTTACAAAATTTTGTTCAAAAGCACGGTTTACCAGGAACCGATTTGAATCAAGAGCTTTATCTTGCCTTGTATGAAAACGTACCGTTGAACCATGCAACCCGGCAACTGCGCAAAAATCTGATAGGACAGGGTACCTTCCATTATGCCGCTCATGAACCGATGACTTATAACCCGCCGGCCCCGGCGCCCGCACCGGCCCCGCAAACTTTTGTCGATGCATCGCCAGCTCCCGGCACGATATCGCTTAGAACCAACAAATCCGAATACCGTATCGGCGAACCGATGCAAATTGATTTTACGGTCAGCGAACCGATGTACGTCCGTATCGTTCTAATCAATTCGGAAGGCAAAATCGACACGGTTTTCCCGAATATCTATCAACCCGATAATTATTGCTTACCGGGCAAATCCTACAGCATACCCGCACCCGGCGCCGATTTCACAATCGATGTCTCGGGCCCGGCCGGCACTGATAAACTGAGGGCTATAGCTGCTAAAAATCCGATTCCGGCCGATGCATTGTATTTCACCAACGACGGTCAATTCGACGAATCCAGAATGGCGGCCAATTCGGTTAAAGCCGCACTCGACTATGTCATTCGATAAGGTGGGCATTATGAAAAAATTAACATTGCTTTTACTTGCCGGCCTGATTTTACAGGCCTGCGAAAATGCTCCGGTCAGGCGCGAGGAAATGATTTCCGAACATCCGGAGTGGGACAAGGAAATGGTCGAAGTCATCAAAGCCGGCTATCTGGTCAAAGGCATGGATCAGGATCAAGTCAAAGCGGCTTGGGGAAGGCCTTGCTGGAGCTGTACAGGCACCACTTCCGGAGATTGGGGTGAAGCCTGGGAATATTCCACGCAAGTGGTATTTTTCGGCAAAAACGGCAAAGTTACCCGTTGGGAACAAAAATAAGCCGGCAATTCTTTCTGAGCCGGTTTGATGAATAACACGAAACAATTCGTATTAAAAATTAAAGAGGTTAGTACCATGAAACTACATCACTCTATCACCGCCGCCAGTGGTGCCCTTTTACTGGCTTTATACACCCTTAATACTCAAGCCGAGCAAGTACGCATGTACGATGCTCCCCCTAGTGCCGAGGAAATGGGCAAAGTTCTGTTCGGAGGTCAAACCAACAGTACTCCGGGAACCATGAAAATGCGTTCTATCAATTTCCAACCCAAAAGGAATGAACGGGCCGATGATTTAGCCATCGCCGAACGAGTCGAGGCGGAAAAAACCAGTATCGGTTTGCCGATTAAATTCGCCTATAACTCGGATGAAATTTTGCCCGAATCGCTACCATTCTTGGAAGAAGTCGGCAAAATGATGACGATGTCTGATTTTTCCGACAAGCGCTTGATCATCGAAGGCCATACCGATGCCGTCGGCTCTGCCTCTTATAATCTGGATTTATCCAGACGCAGAGCTCAATCCGTAAGAAATTATTTAGCGCGTAATTTCGGCGTCTCTTCGAATCGATTGACCACCAAAGGGCTCGGAAAATCCAAACCCCTGCCGGGCCGCGACCCGTTCGATGCAGTCAACCGCAGAGTTCAGTTCTATAGCGCGAATTAACAACGCGGCTTTTTTATTCGATTCGTCATCAGGAGACGCGCCATGACAACGCAAGGAATACGAACACCCGATTTCCGGCCCGGACCACGGGCCGGCCGCCGACCACTCACTATCGGTCTGACCTTGAGTCTGTCCGTTTTATCACCATGGACGTCAGACGCTTTAGCAGGCCAAGCGACGACCGGCAAAATTATCATCGACGGTGTCGTTTATGGCGGCAGCGATGCGCGTATCGAACAAGGCTCGGGAGTTTTAGGCAAAGAACGCCGCAATGTCGAGCCGTTTCGGGTAATCCATGTTGCCGCAGGAATCGACCTTAACTATCGTAACGGCCCGGCGCAAAGCATCGAGATCATCGGTGACCGAAATTTGATTCCGATTATCGAAACATCGGTTAGCGGCAGCGTTTTGACGATCGCCGGCCGAAAAAGCTATCAACAACATTTACCGCTGACGATCGAAATAACGAGCCCTAATCTGGAATCTCTTGCTCTCCATGGAGCCGGCGACATTCGCCTAACCGCTCTCAGACAAGAGTCGTTTGCTCTGACGCTCAACGGAAGCGGCAATGTGACCGCCGACGGACAGATCGACCGTTTCAGCGTGACCGTCAATGGCGCCGGCGATATCAATGCACAAGGATTGGTCAGCAAGTTGGCAGATATCCGGTTATCGGGTTCCGGGGATATTTCAGTTACTGCACGGGAAACATTGAAAGCCTATCTGATCGGTAGCGGCGAAATTACCTACTACGGGCGTCCGGCACACATCGAAAAACGCATAATCGGCAGCGGCGATCTGCAACCGGGAGATTAAATGAAACTCACATGGCGCGGCGCTTGGGTCATTATGGCCGGTTCCCTCCTGATACTCGCGAACGGTTCCGCGCAAACCACTCAATTGGCGGGAATCACATTCAGCGAATCGGAATCGCCGGCAATCAAACCGAAAGCGATGACTAAGCCGGAACTCAAGACTAAAAAATACCAATGGCACGAGTTGCACGGTAGTTTGAATAACCGGTATGTTTTTTTAATCGTGAAAAAAACCGGAACAAGAGACGTCACCGGCTATTTATTCGACGGCAAAGGCAACAAAAAATTCGTTTACGGCGAATGGTTCAATCGAAATTTACAGCTCTACGATCAATCCAACAAGCTGTTGAATATTTTACTGTATCCTTAGATTTAACCATCTATGATTCCGGCATGAGTTCTAAAAAGAAATCCGAATGATTGCAAGCGATGCTCAAAGCCCGGTCCCGGACCGTAATGACCCAGGCGGATTGAAACCGGTCATGGACGGCTGCGGCGAGCATTCGATATTCGCAGCTTCCTTCATTAAGGCCTTGGATCGCAACGATACTTTGCTCGAGGCCAAGAATTGTACAGGTACAGGAACGTATCGGCCAATATCGTAGCGATAGCAGCGAAGTACGGTATCGAGCAAGTTTCGCAATACGCGCCGACTAATCATGCGGGACATGAATCAGGGAAGTTTTTCTTTGTACCATGTAGCGTTTTTTTGGCTCTTCCGGATTTCCCGTGGTAGAAGCCGTGCCAGTATTTTGGAATGACAAAGGCAATGAATAATAACATTTTTATCAGTAACTTAATTCTATTCTAATTTTGCGAATCGTTATCATTATGCATTGCCACGTGAAATCCTAGAGAGCCTTTTTTTATCTAGAATTTTGTCTTAAAATGCTTCGTCAAAGAAGACGGTATACTTGACATTCGTACAAATTGATCTATAAATCAATAATATATTTACACTTATAAGAAAAAAATTACAAAAATACTATAAGTCTATGTATCAAATGATTATGGTTGGTAGAATTTTTAAATCTTTAATATTTTTTAATGAACAGGGGGAGGGAGAATGATGAAAAAAAATAATTTCCGGGTCGATGATCCGAAAAGATTGACCTTAATAACGGCACCATTGTTATGCGGCATTTTAATCAACGATGTTTATGCGGCCGATGATAATCGGGAATTTGTAAGTAACACAATTTTAAGTATTTGTCCGTCAGGTGTTCTTTTAGGCACCGAATTACAAGATCGCTGTAATGAACTAGTCACTGAAGGTAATGGAATTATACCTAATAGCATTTTAACCCAAGTAACGTCCGAGCAAACTGCCGCACAAAAGTCGATTTCGTTGGAAATGAACAGCTCTCAGTTGGGACTTTTAAGCAATCGCATTAGCGCGATTAGAAGCGGCAGACAAGGCGGCGGATTGAATATCAGCGGCCTGATGATGGACAGCAACGGTAATCCGGTGTCATCCAACCAATTGGCCAATTGGGGCGATTATCAAAATAAAGGTGCTGCCGGCGACGATAGCTACGAACGGCTAGGGGTTTTCGTCAACGGCAATATCGGCTTCGGCGATCGGCGGACTACGGTAAACGAAGCCGGCTACAATCTCGATACACACGGCGGAACCGTCGGCATGGACTACCGTTTTACCGATAACTTCCTGATGGGTATGGCGTTCGGTTATAACAACGCGACATCGAGATATAGGAATAATTTGGGCGATATGGAGGCCGATAACTATACCGGTGCGGTATACGCTTCGTTTTATACCGAAGACGGTTTTTTCATCGACGGCATATTCAGTGGTAGCCACATAGATTACACGACCAGAAGACGGATTCAATATAACTTTGGTAATAATATCAACACCAATGCCATCGGCGATAATTCCGGTCGAGAATTCAACGTATCGATGAATACTGGCTATAACTTTAACGTCAGCGGCCTAACGATTACTCCGCAAGTTCGTGTCGATTACACGAGTAGCCAAATCGACGCGCTTAATGAACGCGGCGGATTAGGCTGGGCGTTGCATGTAGATGATCAGGATTTTGATTCGATGCAGACCGCGGCCGGCTTGCAACTCAATTATGCGGTCAGTCTACCGTGGGCTGTCATCGTGCCGATGGCGCGGGCCGAATATATTCACGAATTCAAAAACGATCAAAGGAATATCCAGGCATTTTTTATCCAGGATCCGACGCAAACCCGGTTCAACATTCAGACCGATAAACCGGACCGAGATTACATCGTGATGAGCGCGGGTGTTTCCGCACAATTCATGCACGGCATTTCGGCATTCGTCAATTACGATACGGTACAAGCCCATTCCTTCGTCAACAACCATAATTTTTCAGGCGGTGTCAGAGTACAGGTTCCCTTTTAAAATATCGATAGGTGCATTAACCGAACAAGCGGAAACTCATTATTCCCTTTGTTCGATTCCAATGCAATTCCATTATTCACTCAACGTATACCCAAATCCGGATAGCTCATTATCAAAAAGTTAAATATATCGCGTAATCCGTATTTTGAATATCTCGGTTCAGTTCCGTTTCCTTCAGGTCTATCTACTCTTAATTATTACGTTCATGAAAAAAACAGCGCTCTATTATATGAACGAATGTAGAAGGTTTTGTATTATTTTTTTCTTCCTACGACCTCTTTAAGAGCGGCAAACTATTTAATAAAAACAATCAGGATTAATCCTAATCCTGATTGTTCCGGATATGTCTAAAATCTAAATCATACTATTCTCTAGAAAGATACCGCCCATCTTAAACCGCCGCTAAAGTTATGGTTATTAACGAACGAATGTGCTTGTACCGTATCGTAATTGGCAAATGCCGACAAACCATAAGCGAATTGCGCCGAAACACCCGCATTCATAACAATGTAGTCTCTATCGGGATTATCGGTAATTACTGAAAACTGAGCAGTGGGATCAGCCACAAAACGTGCGTTAATTCGCCGGCTATCGTTTTCAAATTCATGAATGTACTCAGCTTTCGCACTTGGTACGATAACCGCCCATGGCAAACTCAGCGCATAAGAAAGTTGCAAACCGGCCGCGGTTTGCAACGACTCGAACTCTTGACTACCGATATGCAAAGCTAAACCCGCTCCACCTGTTTCAGTTAACGCATCAACCTGAGTCGTCGTGTAATCGACTCGCACTTGAGGAGTCAAGGTCAGCCCTCCAAATGCCATGTTATAGCCGGTATTCATACTTACATTGAATTCATCACCCTGGGTATTTCCCTGAGCGCTCGTATTTGCCACCGCAATATTTCTAATCGAGTCGTACTCTAGATGACTACCGGAAAAAATACCGTCAATAAAAAAACCGCTTTCGGTAAAAAATGACCCATAGATTGCGCCGGTATAACTGTCATTTTCATTTCTTCCTAAACTATTAAAATACCGGGAAGTTGAATTGTTATATCCGAACGCTGCACCAAGGAGAAAATTATCGGTAATTCGATAATCCGCGCCAAAAGTCGCACCGTGCTCATCGAGATTGTAACCGAGTTCATTGACAGTTGTTCGTCTGTCGCCGAATCCGATATTACCGTTAACAAATATACCAAGTCTTTCATAACCGGTATCGCCCGCAGCAGCTTTGTTAGTTTGCCCTAGAGCTAGCGGGTTATTTACGTCATCAAACAACAAGCCGCTTAAATTCAAGCCGCCACCTTGACGCCCTCCTCTCACAGCAGCAACTCTTGCGCCGATCGACGATAGCTGTACATTGTTCATAGCTAATGCGTTCATACTTTGAGCGGCAGTTTGCATGGATGAAAGTTGAGTAAGACCTTCTAAGCTTGTATCGCAAAATGAATTAACAGTACTAGAAATACTACCGCACATAGCGTTATTAACTTCTGTTTGATTAACAGTCTCCGTAGCAGATACTTGTCCCAATGGCATAAGCAAGCCACTTACTACCGAATAAACTAGCGATTTTTTAAAAAGACTCATTAAATCTCCCCTTTAGATTAAAAAAATTATTCATTTCATTTATGACGATTTGTCGTATACTATTGATTTATATATCTATTAATGAAAATTCCAATAGCTAAACAGTTAACATGGCGTAATATGAGGGCAATCGATATTTTTACTGGGTTTGCGCAGAATTAGAAAACCCATTAAAAAATACCTTTATAAGCCAGGATCCCCCTATAAAAACCGGTAACCTTCAGATTTGATCTTGGATTTAATGCCACTATTTCGGCACAAAGAAAAATTCTCCCGACTCATGCCCCGCATGATTGACCGGTGCGTATTGCGGAACTTGCTCGATACCGTACTTCGCTGCTATCGCTACGATATTGGCCGATACGTTCCGATATAATTCCTGGCCTTCGAGCAAAGAATCGTTGCGATCCAAGGCCTTGATGAAGGAGGCCGCAAAGACCGAATGCTCGCCGCCGCCGCCGTCCATGACCGGTTTCAATCCGCCCGAGGTCATCACAGTCCGGGACCGGGCTTTGAGCATCGCTTTCAGCCATTCGGATTTCTTTTCAGGACTCATGCCGGCATCTAAACGCGCCAGTGAAGAGCGGGTCATCGCACCGGAGTAACAAGAATCGGCAACGACCATGACATGTTTTGCGGACATCGCATTCAAAATATCGGTGATTGAAATGGTCGAAATCCAATTCGCGTTATTGTCGGCTTCGGCATCCACCGGCAACCAATGGCCGCGCATGTTCACTTGGTCCAACTCGCCATGGCCGGCATAGTAGATCAGTAAATTATCCTTTTCGGTCAGCTTGGCCCGCATTTCATTCATCGCCGACAAAATCTGATAACGATTAGCGTCGATCAATAATTTAGTGTTAAAGCCGTATTTTTCGCGAAGAACCCGGTCTACTGCTCGCGCATCGTTAACCGGCGTATCGAGAGACGGAATTTTCTGATAACGGTTATTACCGATTATCAGGGCATGATAATGGCCGAAATCCAAACCTTTCCATGGGCTGACAGTCTGCAACCGGGAAATGTCTTCTTTACCGCGTTGACTATCGCTTATCGGGCCTTCCAAGGTCATTTTGAATTCGAGGCTTTCGCGTGCACCGTTGTTATCGACCGCGACGATTCTAACCGGCGTTTCCTGAGCAGTAATGGCGATGCTACTGTTAAAAAGGCCCCGTTCGTCGAAACGGCTTTTTACATCATTGATCAATACCGACAACATACCCGCCGGCGAACTGGCCTTGCCGATGATTTCCCGTTCTTTGACTGCAGAACGCAACGTTATGGTCGGCACTCCGCGCACCCGGACGAAAGGCGGATCGATAATTTCGATCACGGGTTTTTGCGCCGCGGCTACAGTCACCGAAGACTTTTGTAATTGTTGGATTTCCTGCTCGTATCTTTGCTTGTCGGCTTCGAGTCTGGCAATCTGATCGGCCATGAGGCGTTCACGGTTTTCTTTTTCTTGTAAGTCCTTTTGAATTTTCTGTAGGGCATCTTGATGTTTGCGCTCGATTGCGTCCAATTGCTGCGTATCGCCCGCCGCCGGAGTGGCCGACACGCCACTCTTGGCCGACAACAATTCTTGCTCGGTTTTTGCCAATTGCGCCTCGGCGCTGACTAATTTAAGCTGAACTTCGCCGGTCTCGGTCTGTTGTTTTTTGAGTTGGCTGTAGATTTGATTGGCCCTGTTTTCGGTTTCCTGCAATTTGCTGTTGAGTTGTTCGACTTCTTGACGATACTGCTTTTCAAGATTGCCGATCTGAGCCGTGTAAGCCGATAATTCCCGTTCCGCATCTTGCAATTTACGCTTTAAACCGGGGATTGCGACATTGTCGCCCCGGCCGATAGCCGCATCTAATTTCGACTGGCTATTGTTACGTTCGTCTAGGTAGCGTTGCAGTTTTTGTTGGCTTTCCTGTAATTGACGCTGCGTTTTCGCGAGTTCGTCCGATAAGCGACTTGCTTCATTGCGGCTGTTGTTGAGTTCGGCTTTGAGCCATTTGATTTCCTCCAGCAAGCCTTCATCCTGCGAAGTTTGGAGAGTTGCCGCATAGGGAAGATCTTTCTCGTCGAGCCCCGAGGCTTTCTGGTACCATTCCATAGCAGCGGCGGAATCCTGCTCGACACCAAGCCCCTTTTCATAGAGATAACCGAGACTTAATTGCGCTCGCTTGTTGCCCTGCTCGGCCGCCCTTTTAAACCATAACGCCGCGCTTTGATAATCCGGCTGCGTCCCAAGCCCTTTTTGAAAAATTTCCCCGACATAGGCCTGAGCTTCGGCGTCTCCCTCTTGTGCGGCTGGGAGCCATAAGTTTAATGCGGTCGCATAATTCGAGCGATCGAACGCGACATAATCGCCGCCCCGAATTTCGCAGTCCAGCGCGGTGGTCTTGATCGGAATCTTGGCCGTTAAAAAGGTCATCATCCGGCCCATTCTTCTAATTTGACCGGGCAGGAGACAATCCACTATATAAAGTTTATCGGCATCTTGCATCTGTTCCACTTTCGCAAAATCCGCCGCGCGCTCCTTGACCCCGGCGGTATCAGCCGTACAGGCGGTTAGAATAACGAGTGCCATGGAAGTATAAAAGGGAACCGGTTTCATACGTTAACGCCGAATTACAATTGTTAACCTAAGTTTATAGATGTACAGACTCGATCGGTGCTTGTCGAATTTCGATTAACTTCATTCCATCAAACGATGGAAATTCACACCATGAAATTATTTTCATCATAAATATTTATATTTTGTGAATGGTTACACAAAACGAATCATAGTACTAGTTTTTAATTTTTTCCAGTTTCAAAATAATCCGCTTAGGTGAGATTACCGAATTAGATTCGATTCGATAGTTGGTTTGAATACACCAGGCTGTACCAAGCCTTAACAAATGTAGTGACCATACTCTAAGGCATTGAATTATATACGTTAAAAATTACACCCATTTTCGTTGCAGTGCAATAATAATAATTTTTAATTGTTTTCAATATCTTATGGCCGACAAATGTTAAAGCTGGGTTAAAACGGCAAAGCGATTAATTTCAAAAATTAAGAGTTTTTTTAAAGAAAATTCGGCAATCGATGCCAAAATCTAATGAAGAGAAGGGGGAACTAAAATTTAGACCTTCCATGGTCAAAATATCTAACGCTATACGCGAACGAATAGATCGAATTAAACCTATACGCGGAATAATTCATTATTCACTGCTTACCGCTTACCAAATTAAGCATAATTTCTACCATAAAATATTTCAGCCATTTCCTGTTGTAATTGTTCTTGTATGGCTTCCTTTTCTTCTTCGTTGAACGCGCTTTCTTTTTCGAACAAATAATTTTCCAACTCGGTTTCTTTCAACATCATTTTGGTATGGAAAAGATGTTCTTGATAGACATTAACGTCGATCATTTGATATTTTTCGCGTGTATCTTCCGAGATATATTTTTGAATCGACGTAATATTATGATCGATATAATGCTTTTGCCCCGATACATCACGTGTAAAGCCGCGTATTTTATAATCCATGATCACAATATCGGATTCAAAACTATGAATCAGATAGTTTAATGCTTTTAACGGCGATATCTGACCGCAAGTCGATACATCGATATCGGCACGGAATGTGCTGATCTCGGTATCGGGATGACATTCGGGATAGGTATGCACGGTGATATGGCTCTTGTCCAAATGCGCGAGCACGGTTTCGGGCAGCGGTCCCGGCGACTCGCTGTTGAGTTGCTCGGCATCGACTTCAGTATCCATACCCTCGGCAATCAACATGGTCACGCTGGCACCTTGCGGATCGTAATCTTGATGCGCAATATTCAGAATATTGGCGCCGATAATTTCGGCGACATCCTTTAATATTTGTGTGAGACGGTCGGCATTGTAAGCCTCATCGATATAGTCTATATAAGCCTGTTTTTGATCGGCCGGTGTATAACAAACATCGTAAATATTAAAGCTGAGCGACTTTGTTAAATTGTTAAAGCCGTGTAATTTTAATTTTTTCAAAATTTATTAAACCTCCATTACTTCAAAGTCGTGGGTAACCTCTGCCGTTTTACCCAGCATGATGGATGCGGAACAATATTTTTCCGCCGATAAATTTATCGCGCGTTCTACAGCATTCGCTTTAAGTTCACGTCCGGTTACGACAAAATGCAAATGAATTTTGGTGAACACGCTGGGTATGGAGTCCGCTCGTTCAGCCGTTATTTCGACACGACAATCGACGATGTCGTTTCTGCCTTTGCGCAAAATGTCTACGACATCGAAAGACGAGCAACCGCCTAGTCCGAGTAAAATCATTTCCATCGGCCTCGCCCCCATGTTACGTCCGCCATGGTCTGGCGAACCGTCCATGACCACCGCATGTCCGCTACCGGTTTCGCCAACAAACATAACACCGTCAACCCATTTAACTTTCGCTTCCATCTGTCTATACCGACTCAATAAAAGTCGCATAGATTACCACACCAGGCTAAATTTAAAAGATCATCATTGTTGATTTTTTTATAAAAATGCGGCACTGTTAGCGGAATTTTTTTTTACAACATAGTTAGAGGATGATTAGTTGTTATGACCCCTAGTAAGCTAAACCCGGCATATAGAGATGCATTGGAGCCTTTTTTACACTTGTGCCATACCAAGTCCTACCCGGCTAAAACCACCATCATTCGTCCCGGCGATACCGGTGACCGCCTCTATTTTATTATTGAAGGCTCTGTTAGTATCGGTGTCGAAGACGAAGACGGCCGTGAATTGATCCTTGCTTATTTGAACAAGCACGACTTTATCGGCGAAATCGGTGTATTTAAGCCGACCGACACCCGTGAAGTCAGTGTTAACACACGAACACCCTGCAAATTGGCGGAAATCGGTTATGAAAGGCTAAAACAAGCATTAAAAAAAGAATTGTTGGAATATGCTCCCGAAATCCTGTCCATGCTCGGCGAACAATTAGCGTCTCGCCTTTTGATCACCAGCCGCAAATTCCGCGACCTCGCCTTCATGGATGTGGAAGGCCGTATCGCTCGCACCCTTCTCGACCTAGCAAAAGAACCGGATGCCGTTACTCACCCGGACGGCATGCAACTGCGCATCACCCGACAAGAAATCGGCCGTATTGTCGGTTGTTCTCGGGAAATGGCGGGAAGAGTGCTCAAAGAACTTGAAGATAAAGGCCTGATTACCGCCCACGGCAAAACCATCGTCGTCTTCGGCACCCGTTGACGTAATCGTTATTCATTGATGGTCGATAGTTGTTTATGCGGTTCGGGGCTCCCCTACGAACAATGCTGCCAAACCTATCATAACGGTAGCCGCTTTGCCGAAACCGCCGAAATCTTAATGCGCTCGCGTTTTACGGCTTATGCCTATCATGACGCTGCTTATCTTTTAGCAACCTGGGACAATGCTAAAAAGCCTCAGTCTATCGATTTTTCTAAAGATAAAACGGTTTGGACCAAGCTCGAAATCGTCAACGTCAAAAAAGGCGATAAAAACGACGCTAAAGGTTTAGTGGAATTTAAAGCCTATTTTACACTCGATGGCGAAGAGCAAGTCATACACGAACTCAGCCGTTTCAAAAAATCCGGCGGTCACTGGTATTATCTGGACGGGCTAGTCAAATCGGTCGGCCTACCGAAAACGGAAAGCGGCCAAGCCAAAAATGCCCCATGCCCATGCGGCAGCGGAAAAAAATTCAAACGTTGTTGCGGACAAAATTAAAGCAACTTTTTTTGCCTCATTCAGTCATATTTCAACATCCATCAAAAAAGGGGGGCGGCAATGAATCAGCATTTAGCAGCAATCAGGGCTTACCACGACGCATTAGCGATTCCGCAAGCCGAGCACGGGGTACCCGTCGAAGCTTCCGATATGGATATCATTCTACGTCAGGCTTTATTAATGGACGGCGGCAGCGAAACCTTTAAGGCGATCAAATCCGGCGAAATGGCCGCTATCCTGGCCGGCTTGACCGATCTCGCCTATTACGCGTTGGGCGCCATTGCGCTTTCGGGGGATGATGTTAGCGATGAACCGGTGGATTGGCGGCACGACGGCTTCGTGCTATCGGTCATGACGTTGTTGTCGGAGGAAATCGATCGTTGTAAAGACGGCGATGCCAAAAACTATTCAGCACTCTATTGCTTATGCGTCCACTTGACCAAAGCTTTTTTAAACGCCGACTTCAACGGCGCCTTTCAGTGCGTTCACGCCAATAATATGGCCAGACTGAATGCAATAAAAAACGCCGATGGATTGACTCAATTGCAATTACCGAAAGCGCCGGACTTGAGCGAATTCATGTATGAATAACGATGCTAAGGAGTTAGTCGCAAATAACTTCCTTAATTTACGGAGGGTTTCCACGGTCCTCCGCTCATCGTTATACACAAGTATCAGTAAACTTGCTAAACAGAGACTATCGAATATCCGGGAACGGTACGGTTTGATAAATCTGCGGATATTGAACGGCAGTGGCTTCGAAATCGCGATCATGGGATCGCCCCCACAGAAGCATCCGCCCCCCTTGTGGGAGCGACGCCTTCGTCGCGATTTCGAGGCCGAGAGTGTTAAGCAGCAATAAAGGGTATCGAAGCCTCATTGGCTAAGATTGCAAAAGGGTAATGCATGACTTATGTATAACGATTAGCGGTCCTCCGTGGGGACCCATACCTTAGCTGCCGAGACAAGATCGGTATGCATTCCCACGCTGTAGCGGTGGGACGAGGTACGTTCCCACCTTCTGGAAAGGAGGAATCAAAAAGGCTTACGTTATTTCGTGCCCATTCCTAAACCGAAATTGCCGCCTTGATATGTGCGTGTGCCTGGTAATCGAGCATCTCAAAATCTTCGAAGCGATAATCGAATATCGATTCCGGCTTGCGTTTTATCGCTAAGCGAGGCAAGGGATACGGCTTGCGCGTCAATTGCAATTTAGCCTGCTCCAGGTGATTCGAATACAAATGGACATCGCCGCCGGTCCAAATAAAATCGCCAACCTCTAAGCCGCTCTGCTGCGCGGCGATATGCGTCAATAACGCATAACTGGCGATATTGAACGGCAACCCCAAAAAAGTATCACAGCTGCGCTGATACAACTGACAAGATAATTTGCCGTCGGCAACATAAAACTGAAACAACGCATGACAAGGCGCCAATGCCATTTTTCCGTTGGTGACGTTTTGCTGCGGACTCAAATTTTCATCGGGCAAATCAGCAACATTCCAAGCCGAAACGATCATGCGCCGGCTATTAGGGTTGCTTTTTATTTGCTCAAGTACTGTAGCAATCTGATCGATATACGTTTTATCCGGAGACGGCCATGAACGCCATTGATAACCGTACACCGGCCCCAAACCTCCGTCGGCATCGGCCCATTCGTCCCAAATCGTCACCCCATGCCGATGCAAATAATCCAAACGGGTATCGCCCTGCAAAAACCAAAGCAGCTCATGAATGATCGATTTCAAATGAATTTTTTTGGTCGTCACCAACGGAAATCCATCAGCCAACGAAAAACGCATTTGATGACCGAAAATCGATAAAGTACCGCTACCAGTTCTATCGCCTTTCAACGTCCCTTCGGTTAAGATTTTTTCCAATAAATTCAGATATTGCTTCATGCAGTTTTTCTGTAAGCCCAATAGAACATAAATCCGCCGATTAAAATCATCGGCGTCGACAATATCTGCCCCATCGTGACCCAATCCAACATCAAATAACCCAGATGCGCATCGGGCATGCGATAAAATTCGACAAAAAATCGAAAGCAGCCGTAAAGCATCACCGCCAAGCCGGTCGCGGCCATTGTCGGCCTCGGTTTACTGCTATATATCCAAAGCACGACGAACAACACGAACCCTTCGAGAAACGCTTCGTAAAGCTGCGAAGGATGACGCGGCAAAGGCCCGGCATTCGGAAACACCATCCCCCAAGGGACATGGGTCGTTCGCCCCCACAATTCGGCATTGATAAAATTACCGATGCGACCCGCGCCCAATCCGATCGGCGCCAGCGGCGCGATAATGTCGGTCAATTGCATCATGGTGCAATTATGTTTCCGCCCGAAAATCCACATTGCAACAAACACGCCGAGCATACCGCCGTGAAAGGACATGCCGCCTTGCCAAATTTTGTAAATGATGTTCGGATCGTTCAAAAACTCACTGAAGTTATAAAACAAAATATAACCCAATCGTCCGCCCAATATGACTCCTAACGCACCATAAGTAACAAGGTCTTCGATCGCTTCCGGTTTAATCGGCGACCAAGACTGATCGGCTCTTTTTTTGCCTAACACCCATACGGCGGCAAATCCGATCAAGTACATTAAGCCATACCAATGAACTTTTACGGGACCCAAACTAAACGCAACAGGATCGATATTAGGATAAGTCAGCATTTTTCTCGACAAGTAATGATTAACGGGCCTTTATTATACATGCCTAACGGTGACATCCCGATAATCACCAACTCTCTATTGTCATTCAATCGTCAACAAACATTCACCGATTTGTCACAGACTGCGGTTATTTTGTTAAGTGCTGCACAAAAAAACGAACGAGATCCTTAACTTTAACCTAGAGACGAATCATGAATTTTACTAAAACGACCCTTTCTGCGGCTATTTTGTCGACCAGCTTGGCTTTTTCCGGAATATCCGAAGCCGCTTTGGAAAAACGTATCGAGGGCATGTGGTACGACACCGATTTGAACGTGACTTGGCTGGATATGACCGCAACCGGTAAAACATGGGATGAAGCGGTCGCATGGGCGAACACTCTGAGCCATGCCGGTTTTGAAGGCTGGCGCCTACCGTCCGTAAACCCCGTCAACGGCACGGATTTCCAATACGGCGTTGAATTTGAGGGCGTTAACTATGAAACTGCTGACGGCAGCTCGGACTGGGGTTGGAACATTACCAGCCCGAATTCTGAATTGTCGCACTTATTCTATGTCACCTTAGGTAATGCCGGTTCTTACGATATCGACGGTAACTACATCGACGGCACACTGAGCAACACGGGGCCTTTCAAAAATTTGCAAGCCGGCGTTTACTGGACCGGTACCGAATTTTTCCTGGATACCGAAGATTTCGCCTGGATTTTCCAAACCGATCTGGGTCTACAAATCGATAATCTGAAATCATGGCAAAATCTATCCATAGCGGTTCGCGACGGCGATTTTGCACCGGTACCGGTTCCTGCTGCTGTGTGGTTTTTCATCAGCGGTTTAGTAGGTTTGGTCGGCATTCGCCGTAAAGCGATCGCCTAATTTTTTAAAACATTTTAGTATCGAACATCTTGCTTTTTCAGGTCAATGCAGAAGACCGCTGTGGTCTGCTGCATTGACCCCATAGGCGTTTGAAAACTTGGCGCATGCTATTTTGCCAAAGCTATAATACGCGCGGTCACCCAATGGAACTCATATCGTCACCAATAAGCGAACTCTGTCAAAAAATTCGGCCCGGCAAGATCGCGCCGGATTTTTTGTTACCGGAAATAGACGAAATGCCGGTAACTTTTTATGAACAATACTGTGGCCAAGGCCCGGTCGTCATCGTATTTTCTAACAATCAAGCAACGCTCGCACGCTATGCACCCCTTGCAGATCATACTAGCCTACTCGTGGTATTGTCCGAAAAGCAAAATCAAGAGATCGATTCTCCATTTCCAATACTTCCGGATGACGGGCGCTTGACACAGGCTTTTTTAAACTCCTCACAGGTCAACGAACCGCTGGTCTTGATATTGCGGCCCACCTTGACCATTTTTGCCTGTCTTGAAAATCCCACTCTCAACGAAATACAGCACATCCTTGATGCAATACCGGCGCAAAACTCTATAGTTTGTAATGAAACCGCACCGGTTTTAATGGTTCCCGAAGTGTTGCCCTATTCGTTGTGTACACAATTGATTGCTGCTCATGAAGCGGATAACTTCGATAGCGGCATGGTGCGCATGGTCGCAGGTGAACCGGCACTGATTCCCGATGCAAAGACTAAAATCAGACGCGATCATCGCTTAATCGATCCGGATTTGACTCAGGCTGTAAGTGATGCATTAGTCGAGCGATTATTGCCGGTTATTGCCCGTGCCTTTCATTATCCGGTGACCCGGCTGGAAGGTTATAAAGTCGTGGCCTATGATGCAATTACCGGCGGTTATTTTCGCCTGCACAGGGACAACATGACGCCGGATGCCAAACATCGGCGTTTTGCATTATCGCTAAATTTGAACGACGATTACACGGGAGGCGAAATCGTTTTTCCGGAATTCGGAGCCAAACGTTACCGTCCGCAGGTCGGAGGTGCGTTGGTATTTTCCGGAACCTTACTGCACGCCGCTACCGATGTGACTGCCGGTAAACGTTATGTATTGTTGACGTTTATGTGGGGGGATGAGGTTAGCGGTTAGCGGTTAGCGGTTAGCGGTTAGCGGTTAGCGGTTAGCGGTTAGCGGTTAGCGAATTGTAACGGTAATGATGCGTCTGTCAAATTCCATGACTTCTTTCATGATTTATCCTTTAAGCGCTTCGCGTCTACCGCTGTCCTGGTTTCTTGTTGCGCTTCGGTGATGGTACGATTGACGACATCGGCTTGTTAATTTTTTGCCTGAGCTCATCGGCCTCTTCTTTGAATTGCACGATCTCCTCCAAGCCGCTTTGCTCTCGGACCGCTTGACGCAGTTCTTCTGAGTCCAGTTCTTCCTTGATTTCGGCCTTGACTTTGGCCACGGTATTTTTCGCCTTGCCAACCCAAAAGCCCGCAACGCGGGCCACCTTCGGCAGTTTCTCAGGCCCTATCACCAACAATGCGACCAAACCGATCATGCACAGTTCAGTAAACCCGATATCGAACATAGCGGGATTTAAACTTTGCTTTGATGATGCAATTCGACCGAATCTTCCGGCTTTTCGGATTCGTCTTTACTTAATTGTTTATCTTGCTCGCTTTCCTTGACTGAATTGCGAAAACTCTTGATCGCGGCGCCCAAATCGGAACCTAAATTTCTAACGCGTTTGGTACCGAATAACAGAATCACGATAACCATGATGATAACTAATTGTGTGACGCTGATGCCCATTGGATCTCCCGGCTAAAAGCATTTTAAAAAATAGGCGTCCTTGCCCACGAGTCTTTCCTTTAGAAAATGACTAACTCACGAGCTCTTTATAAACCGACCACGCCGCCGTCTTCACGCGTAACGACCAATGTCGCCGAGCGCGGACGAGGACCGTTAGGATTCGGCACAACTTCATCATCGCCAGGATGTCCATATACGGCGCCGCTGTCCGGCCAGTTACTGGTGAATTGGCCCGGTTGCGAACGGTCGCCCGGATGCTGGAAGTTGACGAACAAGGTTTTACCGTCCGGTGTAGAAACAACGCCTGTGGTTTCCTGATCCCATGGTCCTTGCAAGAAACGCTTGATTTCGCCGGTTTCCGGATTCGCCGCCAGCATTTGGTTATTCCCGAACGGTCCCGAAGCTTGCTGCGAGCCGCTCATATCGGTTTGAATCCACATCGTACCGAACTGGTCGATCCACAAGCCATCCGCGCTGGCGTGAATATTTTCTTGCGTCAATGCAGGACCACCTTGTTCCGGCAATACTTGGCTGTCGCTTTCCGGACCCGACAAGACGAAGATATCCCATTCGAATTTGGTCGCCCAAGAACGGTTGCCTTGCTCGCGCCAACGAATGATGTGACCGTACGGATTCGGCCCGCGCGGATTGGCAGCATCGATTGGATTATTACCATTCTCATCGGTACGCGAACTGTTATTGGTCAAAGCGAAATAAACTTCCCGGGTTTGCGGATGCACGGCACCCCATTCCGGACGGTCCATTTTCGTCGCGCCGGAGACATCGGCCGCCAAACGCGTGTTGACCAACACATCGGCTTGATCCGCGAATTCGACGCCGGCAGCGGCGGCCGCGGCTTGAAATTTCGGATTGTTGATGTCCAAGGCCAACCATTCGCCGGTACCGTCGTCGTTGAAACGGGCCGCATACAAAATGCCTTCGTCCAGCATGTCGCCGTTGGCATTTTTGCTGTAACGCGCTTTCGTGACGAATTTATAGCAGTATTCGTTACGCGCATCGTCGCCCATATAGAAAGTAAGCGGCTGGCCAAGTTGCGGCGGTGCGAACACGCAACCTTCGTGTGCGAAACGGCCCATCGTGGTACGTTTGATCGGCGTGCTGTTCGGATCGAACGGATCGATTTCCAGCACCCAGCCTTGCGTGTTCGGCTCGTTGCGGTAATCTTCGGCCGCATCTGCGCCTTTAGGCGTGGCATCGAAGCGGATGTATTGATCTTCGCCGCTTTGCGCAGTTTCCCACCGGTAACGGCTGTTGGCGGTAGCCACGCCGAAACGGCTTTGTTCTCTCGGCCGGATCAATGACAAGTCTTCGGCAATACCGGCTTGTGCCAACAAGGCGCCGAATTCGCCTTCCAACACACGATCAGAATCGTTAAAGGTGTTACCGGCTTGCGAGTAGACCAAGTTGGTGACTTTTTGATCGAAAAACTCGTCGAAGATACCGATGATACGGTTGGTTTCCGGATAGAAACGCGCAAAGTAACGGCCTTGTACGAAAGACGTTTTCCGGCTCGGATAAAGAGCGGCCTGCGTGTCTTCGAACCAGTTCAATAAGGCTTCGGCGCGGGCCAATTGCACGCGACTGACGAAATAGCCCGCCCAGTTTTCTTCACAGGTCAAATAAGTGCCCCAGGGGGTATAACCGTTCGCGCAGTTATTGATCGTGCCGCGGGCCATTGTGCCGTCCGGGCTGTATTTGGTTTTAACCAAATCGCTTCCACGAACCGGGCCGCGAATTTCGGCGGGCGTACCGGCCGTGACGCGGCGGTTGTATTGACCATTGACGACACCCCACTCGCCGCTGATCGCATTTTTTTGGATCTCGACTACACTGACACCGTGCCCGGCGATCTCTTTTCTGACCTCGTCGGTCGGCCTTTGACCGGCAACGAATGTAGGGCCGGCAGCATGAAAGACGCGTTGATCGACATATTCATGATTCACGCACAAGAGACCGTGACCGTTCGGGTCGTCTTGCATCGGAAAGTAATGCATGCCGTCGTGATGCGAGCCGACTTGTTGTTCTTGTTCGTCGCCGGTGTTGCTGTCGGCCGAATTGAATTCCGGATAGCTACCGGTGATCGGCGTACCCCAAGGAATCAGAGCCTGAGCTTTATAACCGTGCGGAATGGTTGCGGTATCGGAACGCGTGACCGGAATGGCGTCGAAACCCAATGTCGGCTTCAATGCAAACGGCGGTTTGCCGACTTGCGGCGGCAGGAAGCCGGGCTTTGCCGCTTCGGCTAAATTATTGATACCGGAAGCCCCGAACACACCAGCCACAGCTGCGGTTAAGCTACCGCTCAAGACTTGGCGGCGCGACAATCTTTTTTCCAAAATCGTTGCAAAATGCGGGTTATCGGAATGATTGCTCATCGGCTCGTCGCCGTTATCGATCTCAATCATCGATTGTTTATCATCGCTCATGTAATGCCTCTCTCTTCGCTTAATCAAGGTTAAGGTGAGCGGTCACTATAGTGAGGGCATGTGAAAAATTGATGAAGATTTAGTGACTGTTAAATGACGGAAACGTTACTATGCAAGACTTAATCGATAATTGACAAGCATCAATGAATCAACCCAGTAGCACATAGAGTTAACTTTAAACTGAACTTTCTTGTTAGACATATTCATTTTCAACAGGCTATTACTTTTGATTACTACTCACTCAATGTTTATCCCAAATTGATCGACCGGCACCGGCTTGCCGAAAAAATAGCCTTGAAATACGACGCACCCTTTTTCAACGAGAAACTCCAACTGCCGTTCGGTTTCGACGCCTTCGGCAACGACCTTTAAACCCAGGTTGCCTGCCATGGCAATGATGGTTTCGACAATGACGGCACTGTTCTTGTCGACATCAATATTTTTGACAAAACGCTGATCGATCTTCAATTGGCTAAGCGGAAATTGCGTCAAGTAGGCCAACGACGAATAGCCGGTACCGAAATCGTCGATCGAAATCGCGATACCCAATTCCATCAATGCCTGCATTTTTTCTATAGTGTCGTTGATATCCTGCATCAACACACTTTCGGTTATTTCAATCATTAACCGACTTGATTCGATATCGGCTTGCACAATGGCTCGCCTCACATTTGTCACGAAATCTTTTTGCCGAAATTGTTGCGAACTCACATTAATCGAAACATAAGCATAGTCCCTACCGACTTGTTGCCATAGTTTAATCCGGCTACACGCCGCCTCGATTACCCAAGCGCCTATTTGCTGTATCATCCCCGTTTCCTCGGCGATTGGAATAAATTCGTTCGGGGCAATCAGTCCCTTATCCGGATGATTCCAACGAATCAACGCTTCAGCGCTGATTATCCGGCCGGTTCTATCGACCTGAGGTTGAAAATAAAGCGTAAATTGCTGTTGCTCTATCGCCATTCGTAGCGCATTTTCGATCTGTAAGCGTTTATCGGCAGCTTCTTGCATGCTCCGGTCGAAAAAACTGATGGTATTGCGACCCTTTTCTTTCGACCGGTACATCGCGGTATCGGCCTGTTGCAGTAAATCGTTCGCCGCCAATTGGCACTGCCCGGAAAATAAGGTAACCCCCATGCTGGAACTAAAATAATGCTCGTTACCTTTGATTAAATAGGGCTCGTTCAACTTACGCATAATTTTTTCGGCAAGATTTAAAATTTTTTGAGTCGCCTCATCTTGACGATTGGTATCGGTATGCACCAAGATAACGAACTCGTCGCCGCCGAGTCGAGTCGGCGTATCCTCTTGTCGTATCGATTGCTTCAAACGTTTGGCTACTTGGACCAACAACTCATCGCCGGTTTGATGCCCCATCGAGTCATTCAACACCTTAAATCGATCCAAATCCATATACAGAATCGCCGCATAAGTATTTTTTCGTTTGGCTTGTATCAATACCTGTTCGATTCTTTCGAGTAACAGTCTGCGATTCGGTAAATCAGTCAACGGATCGTAAAAAGCCAATTGCGAAATATATTCCTCGAATTTTTTCTTCTCACTCAGATCGGTAAATACCGCAACATAATGCGTGGTTTCTCCCCGGTTGTTTTTAACTGCGGTAATGCATTGCCAAATCGGAAAAATCGAACCGTCCTTGCGGCGATCCCAAATCTCGCCTTCGAATCGACCATCGATTTGCAATTGCTGCCATAAGTCTTCATAAAATGATTGTTCGTGCCGGTCGGAATGCAGAATATTCGGATTTTTGCCGATCACTTCTTCGGCCGGATAACCGGTCACTGTCGTGAATGCTTGATTGACACGCAAAATTGTCGCGTCAGGATCGGTAATCATGATCCCTTGCAAGCTTTCAAAAGTAATCGCCGCCAGGTGTAGTTCTTCTTCGGCTTCTTTATGTTCGGTCACATCCATCCATGCGCCGAATACTTCATCGATTTCCCCTGTCGATGTTCGGGTCATAATCGATCTGTCATGTATCCAACGATAGGAACCATCTTTATGCCGAAACCGGTATTGATGATTCAACTGTCCGGTTTCTTTTAGTTGTTCCATTAATTCGATAGTCTGCTCTCGGTCGTCCGGATGCAACCGATCGATCCATAAGGCATCATCACTATACCAATCGGAAGGTGCGAACCCGGTAATGCTTAAAAAAGCATCGCTTATAAATGTCGTTCTATAGGGATAACGGTCATGGCCGGTAAATAGTAGCGTGTATATCGCGGTCGGCGTGACGTTGACGACATGTTTGAAACGTTGTTCGCTTTCCTGAAAAGCCTGGTTACTCTGTTGCAGCAACTCAACCGTTTTGTCTAAATCATGATTGAGCCGCTTAAGTTCATTTTGTGCTTGTAAGTTATAACGAATTTCGTCCTGTAATAGAGAGTTGGCTTTCAATAATTCCGATGGGCTCGGAATCAATAGCGTTTTCGGTATCAAAGGCCAAAGCATTACGGCCGCTACCACAGAGACACCAGCAGTCAATGCATCGATGATGCCTGACAATCCGTAAACAGGTTTCCAGATCGTTACGACATGCATGACATGTGTTGCGCCGCAGGAAAAAATGAACAGGCTGAATAGCAATAATATGCCTTTGAATTCGACTTGCTTACGCTTATAAACGAAATAAAGCAGCGCAACCGGAATTGAAAAATACGCCAAGGCGATCACGGTATTCGCCGTTACAGTTAGCCATAGCAAGCCGGGTTGCCACAGGAAGCAATTACCGTGCGGCATTAAATCTGCACTGCCAAATAAAAATTTCATCAGTTCTTGCATAATGGCTATCCGTTTATTGATTGACCGAATCTTAGAAACTACATGATCGGCAATTTATTTTATTACGGTTATTAAGGTTTATTAATACGCCATTCTAAGCGAAGAATACCGGAAAGATAAGACAATAGTTTCGGCAGGAAATAGTTATAAACAACCATCGATTGCGAAAATGAAATAGCTACTTATTCCGAATATAGCTGTTTAAGCCCGACTTACGCGATCCCTTCGCACTGCAAATTTCTGTACCGGCATATGGAGGTGCCGATAGGAATTAAATCACACCGCTATCGAGTACCGGCGATACCCGGTAGCTGATTCCCGAACCCGAAAATTCGCCGCGCAATTTATCCAATAATTCCTCCAAGCCCGGTTCGGCAAGATACATTTGAAAACGGATTTTGCGTTGACGGCCGGTCACCTGCTCGGCCAAAGACAAACCGACATTGCGGTGGTCGTGCGAATAGACCGGCAGACTGCTGAAACCGTGTTCGGATTCCAGCGTCAATAAACAATCGACGACCGCTTCCTCAAGATCCGGTGCGACATTCAATGTGACTAAAAACTCAGGGCTACTCATCATCAAGCTCCTTTGCCATACCAAAACGTTGAAACAATATTGGCAGTAAAAACAGCGTCAAAAAGGTCGATGACAACAAACCGCCGATAACAACGACCGCCAACGGCCGCTGAATTTCGGAACCCGGCCCGGTTGCGTACAACATCGGCAACAAACCGAATGCCGTGGTTGCGGCTGTCATCAAGACCGGCCGTAAACGCCGCATCGACCCAACTACGACAGCCTGCCCGACTTGCATGCCGGCTATGCATAATTGATTGAAATGGGTCACCATCACCACGCCGTTCAAGACCGCGATACCCAACAACGTAATAAACCCTACCGAAGCCGGTACCGATAAATATTCGCCGGACAACCACAAGGCAATGACGCCTCCGATCATCGCCAGCGGGATGTTCGATAATACCAAAGTCGCTTGACGCACCGACCCGAAGGTCGCGAACAACAGCAAAAAAATGAGCAGCAAAGCAACCGGCACGACGATCGCCAGCCTTGCCGCAGCCCGTTGCTGATTTTCAAATTGTCCGCCGAACTCGACTGAATAGCCGGTTGGCAATTCGACTTGTTGCGCAACCTGGTTTCGCGCTTCGTCGACGAAACCGACTAAATCTCTGTTTTCGACATTGCTGCGAATGACTGCGAAGCGCTGGGTTTTTTCACGCTCTATCGACACCAGTCCTTCGCTGCGATCGAGTTTCGCCAATGCCGACAGCGCCACATAGCCGCCTCCCGGCAACGCAATCGGTAAACTAGCGAAATTCGCCGAACTACCAGCGCCACGCAACAGTAACGGCGTCCTCACTTGACCTTCCTGAACGATACCCAGCTTCAAGCCTTCGATCTGCGCTCTCAACAGATTCTCGACCACATCGATATCCAAACCGAAGCGTCCGATCGCCGCACGATCCAGCTTTAATTGTAGAAACTGCATGCCTTCGTTTTGTTTCAAAAAGACGTCGCTAGAACCTTTTAGACTTCTCAATACCGCTGCGATTTCCTCTGCTTTTCGATTCAAAACGGCTGAATCCGGACCGAATAATTTGACCGCGACATCGCCTCGGGTCCCGGTCAGCATTTCCGACACGCGCATTTCTATCGGCTGCGTGAAACCATAGGCGATACCCGGCAGTTGATCGAGCACCGTACGAATCTCGTCGATCAACGCTTCCTTACCGTCCATCCGCCATTGATCCTTAGGTTTTAATATCAGAAACGTATCGGTCTCATTTAAGCCCATCGGATCGAGACCGAGTTCGTCGGAACCGACCCTGGATACCGCTTCGGCAATTTCCGGTACTTTTTCCAACAACGCTTTTTGCACACGTCCGTCGAGCGCCACCGATTGCTCCAACGTGATCGAAGGCAGTTTTTCCAATTGCACGATAATATCGCCTTCATCCATGGTCGGCATGAAGGTACTGCCAATTTGGTTAAACAACAATAAAGCCAGCAGCAATAACGCCCCCGCGCCGAAAAATACCGATTTGCCGTTATCCAAGCACCACAGCAATGCCGGCCGGTAGGCTTTGAGTATTTGCCGAGGCAGCCAAGGTTCTTCTTGCGACACCTGTTTCAACAAATAAGAAGCCAGCACCGGAATCACGGTTAGCGATAATATCAAGGAACCGGCCAAGGCAAACACAATCGTTAAGGCAACCGGCGCGAATAATTTCCCCTCTAAACCTTGTAAGGTTAACAGCGGCACAAACACGATGATGATGATCAATGCGCCCGAGGTGACCGATACCGCCACTTCACTTGTCGCCCGGTAAATAACATGCAATCGCGGGAGACGCTCGGCTTTTTCTTTGTGCGCCAATTGCGTGATAATATTTTCGACGACGACCACCGCCGCATCGACCAACATTCCGATCGCAATGACCAATCCGCCGAGACTCATCAAATTAGCGGACATATCCATCGTTTTCATCATGATGAACGTAAACAATGCCGCCAAAGGCAATACCAATGCCACGGTCAACGCGGCACGCCAGTTACCGAGAAACAACACTAGCATCAACAACACCAATACGATCGCCTGAGTCAAAGCAGTGATGACGGTATCGACTGCTTGTCCGACCAATACCCCTCGGTTATAAAAGACGCCGATTTTCACGCCGTCCGGCAAGGTTTTTTTGATGGCGTTTAGTTTTTGTTCGACAAGAGCAATCGTTTGCCGGGCATTAGCACCGCGCAGACTCAATACCAAACCGGTTACCGCTTCGCCCTCTCCGTTACGGCTGACCGCACCGTACCGGGTCAGTGCGCCGATACGAACCTCGGCAACATCCCCAATCGTAATCGGCGTGCCGGCAACGGTATCTATCACGATCGCCCGCACATCCGATAATTGCTGAATGCGCCCTTCCGCGCGCACGATCAATGTTTCCTCTCCCTCATGTAGACGCCCCGCTCCGTCGTTACGATTGTTGGTCTTCAAGGCATCGATCAAACGGTCGGCCGTAATATTTCGGGCAGCCATTTTGAGCGCATCGGGCACCACTTCGAAACTCCGTACCGTACCGCCAAGCGAATTGACATCGGCGACGCCCGGCACCGTACGAAGCGCCGGCCGAATCACCCAATCCAATAGGGTACGCAGTTCCATCTGATCCAAACCTCCGCCCGATACGGTAAACATGAACATCTCGCCCAAAGGCGTCGTCATCGGCGCAATCCCTCCTTCGATGCCCTCCGGCAAATCTACCCACAACGTATTCAAGCGTTCGGCGATTTGCTGTCGCGCCCAGTAAATATCGGTACCTTCCTCGAAATCGATCGTGATGTCGGTTAACGCATATTTCGCGATCGAGCGCAGCATCGTTTGATTAGGGATACCCAGCAGTTCGACCTCGATCGGTGCGGTAATCCGCGTCTCGACTTCTTCCGGCGTCATACCCGGCGCTTTAACGATCACCTTGACTTGCGTCGGCGAGACTTCCGGAAAAGCATCGATCGGTATCCGTTGCCATGCATACCATCCGCCGCCGACCAGCAGCAGCACAAACAATACAATTAGTATCCGTTGAGCCAGTGCGAATCGAATTAAGTGGCCCATCATTCAGCACTCCCGGATTCGAGCCAAAGCGCTTTCAATGCCGCGGCGCCTCGCACCGCAACCGTTTCGCTAACGTCCAACGCACCTACGATAAAGACCGCATCTTCGTGCCGACCGATGACTTTGACCGGCTTGACATCGAAGCCCTGTCCGGTCCGCACGAATACATAGTCCCGTCCTTCGCTTTGCGCCAGCGCCGTTTGCGGCAGTTTGAACGCAGCGGTCTCGATTCGCTTAACCGCTTGCGCATTGACTGACTGCCCCGGACGCAGCTCGGTTTGAGGTCCTACTAACACGGCACGCGCCAGTACCGATTGAGTCTGTTCATCGACATGCCGGCCCAGCAAAACAATCTCGGCGATCGCTTCCGTACCGGCGACTTTAACCTTGTCTCCGACCGTTAAGACGTCGATACGATCCTGAGCGACCGACAGCTCCAGCCAAAGTTGTTCGAGATTCGCAATGCGGAACAACGGTGCATTCGCGGTTAGACGTTCACCAACCGAAGCAATGCGCTTAAGTATCGTGCCGCCTATCGGTGCGCTAATTTCCAGCAGACTGTTCAGCCGTCTTGACGCAAGCAATTGACCAGCCTCCGTTTCGGTCAAGCCGGTAATCAATAACATTTGTTTGGCTTCTTGCGCCCTTGCTTTGGCGACGTTGAAGCGGCTAAGCGTTTCCTCCCAGCGACTCTGCGGAATAATGCCTTCCTGCTGTAATTTTCGATCGCGCCGATAGACTGCCTCGGCTAATTGCGCTTCGCTGACCCGTTTCAGATAGTCACGCTGCAACATCAAGAGTTCCGGACTGTTCAATTGCGCCAATACTTGACCTTGCTGCACGGCATCGCCTTCTGCGACATGAATGCGGCTCACCATTCCCGCTACGGTCGTACTGACGAATTGTTCATTTTCCGGCGGAACGATCACTCGCGCCGATGCAGTCAGCAGCGGTATTTCGTCAGCCTTTTCCAAGGCGGCGAGTTTGATATCCAAATTAGCGATCTGCTCGTCGCTCAGCTCAAGAACGGCCTTTGATGATACAGGCGAACAATGATTCTCGTGCGCCGTATCCGCTCCGGCATCCTCGCACGCGTTTGCAGCCCAACTACTATTTGAGGCCTGTAACACAAACAGACCTACCCATATTGATAACAAGATTCGTTTCATGGCAACACTCCGACGGCCTGATTGTAAAACGCGATATCCCTCTGCAAAATCACCGAACGCTCTTTAGCGTTAAGGATTGCTTGTTGGGTTCTGGCACGGATTCTTAATAATTCGATCAGATTGATTTCGCCGACCGAGAAACTTAATTCAGTCATGCCCAAATGCTCTTCCGCCAGTTGCTTCATTTCATCGGTGGTTTCCTGTTCGACGCGGTTGATTTCCAACGCATGTAGGGCTTCGTGATAGGCGAGTTTCAAATCTCTAAACAGTTGCTCGCGTTCGGCGATCAAACGATTTAACTCGACATTGACCGCGGCAATTTTAGGCGCCTGATGCGCGCTGCCGCCGAACGGTATCGAAATACCGACGCCGAAGCTTTCGGTATTGTTACTGCGCGGATCGTTGTTGCCTCGATCGCTGTTGATGCCGACCGAAACCAGAGTTTGACCCGAGCCGGTCAAACGTATCGCATCGAGTTCGGCTTGTTTACGGGCTATTTGACTGTTGAGCGCGGCCAAGGCGGGATGCTGCTGTTCGATCGTTTTCAGAGCGACCAAGGGTTCTTGGAATTCGGCCGGAATTTTTTCGGTCCGCGTCAGATTCGTATAGCGCTTCCGGGCGTGCATGACTTCCGATTCCGCCAGGGTCAGCACCGAACGTTTTTGCAACAATTCGCTTTGTGCGAGCAATAAATCGGCACGGGCCAAGTCGCCCAGTTCATAAAGCCGCTTGACCTTGCCGACCAGTTGTTCGGTTAATTCGTAGTCGGTTTTTGCCTGATCATGACGCACATCGGTCAATGCGATATCCCACAAGGCCGACCTAACTAATCCAGCGACACGCAATTTGAGCGCCCGGCTTTGCGATTGCCTGCTGTCATCGGCACGCTGGGCGAGATCTTGTTCGGCATCGCGTTGCCCGAAGTTCCACAACGGCACGCTTACCACTGCATCGAGAATATGCAAGGTACCGCTGGTCGCTTCCAAAAAAAACAAATCCGCGGTAGCAGGTCCTGCTATCCAACTTTGCCCGCGTTGCGCAAGCGCTTTCGCTTCGTCTTCCAACGCTTTGAGCCATTCGACATCTGGATAACGTTCGGCGGTGGTATCGATCAAACCGGCCAAACTCATGGCAGGATCGATTTCGATCGGATCGAAATGATCGACGATCATTTCGCTGTCCGCCCATCCGCCGAATGACAACAGCAGACAAAAACACAATAAAGCGCCTTTTAAAGGCTTGAGGGGAATCATATTTAGCTCCGCAATATGCGGCAGCAGGGCCGCAACTGAAACAACAAGTCGGATACTCAGCGAATCCGACGGTCTACAAACTGTTTACAGTTGCACGGGCGGCGCGCGTGGCGCTTGAGGAGAGGAGGAGGTTCGGCCGGAAAGCACATTCGGCGGTGGAGAAAACGCAACTTCGAAACCGAGACATTCATCCGGTTCGGGAAACACTAAAGCAACGAATATTACGGCAAAAGGAAGCCAATCGGACAGCAGCGTCGTTTCGGCTTCCATGCCTTGGTCCAAATCGATCACGGACGAGTCGAATAACGCCAACGCATCATCGTCGTTCCCTACGTTGAATTGCTCAAAGCCCGGCATGTGAACGCCGTACGACAACTCGTCGACCATCGGATGCGCATGCACCAACGGCGCGATCGATTGCAGGATCACAAGAAAAATGACTAAGGCTTTTTTGAAGGGCGTCGACATGGGGCTTATGCTATGCCAAATAGTGATTGGTGGCAATAAAAAACAATAGCGTTATCTGTGCTATGAGCTAAGGATTTGGTCGTAAATAACTTCCCTATTCGGAGGGTTCGATAGCTCGGCTAATCACTTAACACGGGACAGCTTAAGGTTAATCCGTTCGTGGTGAGCCTGTCGAACCATGGGTGGATTAACCGTCCCTCTTCGACAGGCTCAGGGCGAACGGCTAATCCTTAGTTCTTTTGTCCCGCCTTAAGTAGGAAGCCGATAGTTCGATTGGCAGGGAAAGTCGCCGGCAAAGCCTTTGTCGGACAGCCCGGCGCCTCCTCGGCCACTACCAAATTTGAAATGCGAAAAGTATAACATTACGAAGATCGAATTTTCTGAATCTAACATCGCTAGACCTTAAAGCATAAACTAGCATTTGGTTCCCGTAAAAGCACGGGCTTTGTATCATGGTTTATCGGCAACTGTTTCATCATCAAACACCTCCTTGTCTTCAATCGGATTGATTACTTTCAAACCTTCAATCCAATCAAAATCATCGACATTGCGGGTGACAAGCGTCTGGTGATATTCCAGTGCTGTTGCCGCAATCACCGCATCACCCACCGACATTTTGCGTTGCTGGCGTAGCATCACTGCTGTCTGAATAACTTGCAAATTAACTGGGTAGATAGCGATGTTGGAGAAACAAGCTTCAAGGTAATATTTTTCATCATGGGAGATGCTTGGGTAGCTTAGGACCTCTACTTGACTAATGGCAGAACAACTCGCGTCCTTGTCGTGCATAAACTTTCCTGATTACTTAGAACGTTCAGCCAATTTGATTTGACTCAGGGCGCCCGCCTGGGTCCCGTTAGGCCGCGCCGAGCACTGGCGATTTTGCCGAGAACAGCCCGCTAGAGGAGCGGCAGGGATGCCGCTCGTTTTCGGAGGGCTAGGGATAGCCCTTCCGTAAACCCTCGGCAAAATCGTCAGCGCACAGGATGCAGCGGCCTCCGGGTGTCTTTTCTTTTGGATACTTTTCTTTGGACAAGCAAAGAAAAGTATCGCGGTTGTCGGTCCGCGAACCGACTCCATATAAGCGTCGCGATAGCGACACAAAACCTACTTCGAATTTCAAATAGGCTGAAGCTTATACGTAATCAGGTAAACTTTTTGCAGATATCCATAGGCACTCTGAAATGAGTAAATAATAATGTTACTGTCAAGAATCATCGCTTACTCCCTCCCCGGGAGCGGGCGATCTTTACGAATCTCCCGTTGCCATGCGGCTGGGTCTTTAATATCGGCAAATAGATTCTTGGTTGCCGCCTCTTCCATCAATCGCGCCATTTTGGTTCCTGTGGGTTCGTTATCGTTTTTTTCCTGTTGTTGCGGTAGCGTTTTCAGTTTAAGAAACTCAACAAAGTGCCTGATTAGCAAGATGCTTCAGCTTGCCGAAGCCAAGTGTCCGAGCGGGGGCCATTCCCAGCCGCAGCCACTTCTGCGGGACGGGCCCTCCTCTGTGGGAGCGACGCCTTCGTCGCGATTTCGGAGCCTTTGCGGCTTGGCAGCTAATGACTTTCATCGAGGCCTTGGCGCTTTCGGCTTCGACGATCGCGATCTGGGGATCGCTCCCACAGGATAAAATTCCCTTCTGCAGGACGGGGTTGCAAACCCCGTCCTGCTAAGGATACTCTGGCTTTTTGCGCTTTAGCTAAAGAAACTTGCTAATCAGGACAAAGTGAAGCACCTCTTCCTGCATGGGAGGAGGCAAGGTTTCGACTTCGTGAATTAGGTGTTGCATCAATCTATTCATGCTTTTAGCTCCTGTTAAATGTTGAAGCAGCGCCGTAGGGTGCGCATCGCGCACCTTTTCACTAACCGACAAGAGGTACCAACCCAGGTGCGCGATGCGCACCCTACACTTGGCGCTTAATCGCCTATGAACACCGACAATTTAAAACATTTTGAGTTTAAAAAAGCGGGAACACAGCAATTAGCTAAAAATGGCTTTTTTCGACAGCCTAGTGTAGGGATATTCGTTAGCACGCTCTTGTTTTATCGATCGCTGAGGGCGCGCAGAGCGTCACTTCTATTAAGTTAACGGAAACCCGTCATTCCACCATGGATGGCAAGTTTTTGAGGTGCATTAGAGCCTGAAGCAAGCATTACTTATTTCTATAATGGTTTAATTTAATGGCAGTCACGCAGAGCATAGGGTCGTGTCTCAATCAATGCAGTTCGTTCCTCACCGAATCCTACCGAGCTTGGAAACGCTTCGATATCGCGCTCATGGAATCGCTCTATCTCAGCAGAGCCCGCAGGAGCGTTTTGTTAGGCTGGCGCATGTAAAATATGCTCAACGACTTGAGTCGGTAATGAGATCCGATCGAATAATGAAGCAGGGTATAAATAATCTTCGCCTGACTCATCAATCACCCTTATTTGTTGATGCTTTTCAGCATCGGAGTCATTTAGCACTTCGTAGAGCTTGCGCGTTTCAAGCGAAACTTCATAGCCGCGATTATTGATGCAAATTGCAAATTCGTGTTTATTCATGGCTGTGTGTCAATATAACGCTTAATTTTAAATTCTCGTTTGCCAATAACCGAAGCCTCATACCAGTGGATTTCAGCTTCGCGAATCGATCCATCTTGTAAACGTACGGTTGCAAAACCTTTGCGCTTACGCCAATTGCCTTGCCCATAAAATTTGCGAAGCCTTGGTAGCTCTCTAATCGCCAAACCACGAGCAAACGTTTCCGGATGCTTTATGGTTCCAATAATTTCAAAATCCATTTGTGGATTGTAACGTAATCAACAGAAACATGCTCAGAGGGTCAGCGAGTAACCTCAGATCTTACGCAGTGGAATCCGGGATAATCAAAAGACGCGTTTGCCCCCGATTTCGCAAGCTCCATCCGGGCTACTCGCTGAATACCAGCCATCACCGAGTGCTTGTTGTCTTTGGCCTTGATGATGGCGACCCCAGGATATTGGGTTTATAGTAAAGAATGTAATCCGCCCGCTTGCGCTTACCATGGCTGGTGAGATTGCCCTTTACATTGATACGGCCATCGGTGAAGCCAACTCCTTCACGAACTTGTTTCTGCATGTCCCAGCCAGCCTTTTCCATGGCGGGGGTAATGAACTTGGTTGCAGATATCGCGTTCCGATAGGTCTTTTTTATTCGTGATCAGGTGGTTAGACTCATACCGGTTTTGGGGCATGGGTTGGGTGTATAGCGCCGCATTCAGCGCCTTGTCCGTTGCAATGCCTTGTTAACTACTGGCGACACCCAGTACATTCTCTATATTGGATATTACGGTTTTAGTTAACGGGTATTTCTGACAAAGCTCACCAAATGTCAAGTTAAGACTTCCTTTTTTATGAACGACGGCGTGGCGAGCTTTCATTAGAGAATCCCATGCCGCATGTTCTGGCGAATTTTCTATATTATCCAAGAATGAAACTTTATAGGTTCCGTCAAATTTGTTAAGCGTTTCGTTTATCTTCGAGAGATCTGGGCTCCTAAATTTCTGAGACAATGTTTTCTTTATGTAATTGGCTGCATGTTCGTCACCACAAAGATCTGCCCTTTTTGAGAAGACAGACTCTAAGTATTCTTCATACTCGGAGACGATCAGTACCACTAGCCCAGCCACCAAGTATGTCTCCAACTCCTTGTCTTTTATATTGGTAGGATCAAGACTACTCACATGTTGCCTACATGTTTCTATTGCATTATCGATTCTTTGATAAAAACTCATTGGATTAAATATTGCCTTGCAAGGCTCATTCTAAGCTCAACAATTGAATCGTCTGCAGTCGCTCCGCGTACACCCTTCACGAATCCTTCATCTTTTTTAAGGTTGTCAAACCTAGTTTTTAGATCAGCAGGAAATCCATTTTTTGCTAAAGCTGTAAAGGTAGAGTCAAATACAGCAACATTCAGGCCTGACCATATATGAAATGGCTTTTCTCCAAGAAGTGCAACTACCTGATCGCATGTTTCTTTGAAAAGCAATTTAAATCGCTCTTGCTTTTCTGTATCCATGTGTTGATTTTCTCGCATAAAATTTGACATAAAGTCCTTAATTGGCCTCTCATAGTTATCGCCATTCTCATAGAACGCGAAGAATCTAAGTATCAACTCAACGTCTTTCTGTCTTTTATGCGGTACATTATTGCCAAATATCTTCCGCCAATTTTCATACTTATTTAAATCACACAGTAAATTATTAAACTCTCCATGGTAAACACAATTACGTATTTCCTGTCCTACCAATTGTGTCCCCCCAGTATTTAGCCTCTCAAAAATATGATAAACGCTTGTGTTTCCATTTGGCGTTATCTGCTTAACTACAAACGCACGTAGGACACTATCGTTTAATTTATTGAATGCAGCTTGATCAGAATCTTCAAGCTCTTCATAGGTTTTATTATGATAAGGGCTTTTTTCATTCAATCCTGTCAGTCTGAATACTTTTTTACGACCGCCTTTGTCTATCTCTCCGAAGTAACCATCAAAGAAATAGACAACGGACATTAGTCGTTGCTGACCATCAATAACCAGTTGTTCATTATTAACTTCGTCAGTAAACAAAAATATCGCTGGGACAGGCAAGCCTAAAAGAAAGGATTCAATTAGACGGCTCGCTTGTTTTATATTCCATACATAATTTCTTTGAAAGCCTGGTACCGTCATGGAGCCTTTTCGATATTTAGACACTAGGCCTTCCAATGTAAAGTCGGCCGGATATGTAATTACTTCATATGTTGCAGGTGTTGACTCCAAGTCAAGCTCTTCGCTTTGAAGTTCTTCTAATCCTTCATTGTAATCTGTTGTCATCATGTCGTCTCTAAATACGATTTTTACTCGGAAAATTGGCCGATCCAGTTAACGTCACATATCAGTCGTGCCGCTTTTTGGCGTCGCATGAATTTGTTTTATTAGGCTTTTAAACTGTTCTTGCGTTTTTTCATCTAACTCAACAACTCGACTACTCAACGCATCTATTTTTATAGTTACTCTAGACTCTACTTTTTCTTCTACAGAGATTAATGCTGCAAAATATAAACTTATAAAAGCGAGAAATATAGTTACTATAATGCCAATAACATGTTTGGTATTTGATTCCCTAATTTGTGAAATCTTTCCTTCTAGCTCACTTTTAACTCCCAGCACCATTCCAGTCGTTTGTGCGCCGAGGCGGGCTTCTACGGTGTTTAACTTTTCATCATGAAGTTTTTCAAACCATTGCAATCCACCGCCAGTAATCTCATCTTGAGCTAGATCATTTGAGCCAACGGATCTTTCACTTTTACCTGAGCCTGCTACAGTTGCAGTCTGTCCATACGTTCGCTGAACAACACTTTGAAGTTTTTTCAGTTCTTTCAGGGCATCAAGTGCAGACTTTGACTCTTTGACTGGCGTGCTCGCCTTCTTGTGTTTTCTATTACGACTCCTCCTCAATGTTTGTCCCCCATCAGGGAGTCCACAACTTCACCCTCAGTTGCTCGTGTTAAATCAAACACAGCAGAAACATTCTTTGCCACTTGCGATTCTGATTTTAATTCCATATTTGATGCATAACTATCTACATCAATACCAAGCCCATACGCCGGTACGTTTTTATCTGGATTTGAGAATGTTTGCTTGACCCAAGCTTCGTCATCCTTTACTGGGCCAATATTTAACATGCCGTTTTCATGAACGAATGTAGCTCTGCAATCTTTAGGCTTTATTGAAATCGGTATTTTTTCACTAAAATACTGCCTCATAACTAGTGCAAGAGCTTCGTTATATGTTGTAATTTCGTCGATTTCAAAAATACTCATATAGCGGACACCTAACCGATCTACGCTATTTAGTTCAGTGGGGAATACTTTTTTAAGTACTTTTACCATTCTTACGGCATCATCTTTAAATTCACCCTCTGTTCCAGGGTCTTCATACATAATAAATGCGCGCAGATGGTCAACTAACATTTGTTTAGATGGTTTATCAAAGTCATCTGCAAAATGAACCGCCACACCCTCACTTTTCCAATGTTCGATCTTATTTCCAAATTCAGATCGCATTTCCTCAAGAACCTTGCCGCGCCTGTCAAAAGCTGCAAACAAGGCAGGATACCGAATCTCCATGATCATTCTAGATTTGGTTTTTTTTATCTTCTTCATTTCTTCAATATCCTTGGTTAATAAGAATTCAGCCTCATAGAGCCTAATCGCGGCGAAGCCGCCGCCGGGAACAAGTAATTATAAAGTTTCCTTATATCATCCTATTTCGGGTGATATCTGTTTCTTTATCGAATAACAACCAATTTATTAAACAGAAAATCCCCCTACACATCCAAATTCGTTACATCTAGCGCATTCTTGACGATGAAATCCCTGCGCGGTTCGACTATGTCGCCCATTAGCGTCGTGAAAATTTCGTCGGCGGCGATTGCGTCTTCGATGCGGACTTGCAGCATGCGGCGGCTATTGGCGTCGAGTGTGGTTTCCCAGAGTTGTTCAGGGTTCATTTCGCCTAGTCCTTTGTAGCGCTGGATGTGCTGGCCTTTTTTGACTTCTTTCATCATCCAGTCGAACGCTTGTTTGAAATTTTCGATAGACTGCTGACGCTCTCCCATCCGGATATTAGATTGTTCGCCGAACATTCCGGCGGTATCCTCGGCGTATTGCGCGATTTTCTGATAATCCTTGCTATCGAAGAATGCCGCTTGCAGTATGAAGGTTTTGGTATTGCCGTGATGCCGTTTGTTGACAGTTATCGTGTAATCGCCGGCCGACCGGTAATCAAGCTCCAGCGTGAAGACCATTTTGCTTTGCGGGTTGTATAGGCGTTCGGCCAATTGGCTGACCCATGCCGCCAAGCGTTCCTTGTCTTGTTTGATTTCATCGCTTACGCGCTCCATGTAGACCAATTGTTCGAGAAACACATCGTCATAACGGCTAGTCAAGCGATTAATGATGGCTAGTACCTCGGTGTATTCCTTCGCCAATTTCTCCAAACCTTGGCCTTGTATCGGCGGTGCGCTGTCATCTGTATGCAGCGCTGCTTTGTCTAGGGCCAGTTGTATCAGGTAATCGTTCAATTGCGCATCGTCCTTGACGTAATGCTCTTGTTTACCCTTCTTTACTTTATACAGCGGCGGTTGGGCAATATAGATATAGCCCTTTTCGATGATTTCCGGTAATTGCCGGTAGAAGAACGTCAATAGCAAGGTTCGTATGTGCGATCCGTCGACATCGGCGTCGGTCATTATGATGATGCGGTGATAACGGAGTTTGGCAAGGTTATATTCGTCCTTGCCGATACCGCAACCGAGCGCGGTAATCAAGGTGCCGACTTCTTCGGAAGATATCATTTTGTCGAAGCGCGCTTTTTCGACATTCAAGATTTTACCTTTCAGCGGCAATATTGCTTGCGTGCGACGATCGCGGCCTTGTTTCGCCGAACCGCCCGCCGAGTCACCCTCGACGATGAACAATTCGGACAGAGCCGGATCTTTTTCCTGACAATCTGCCAGTTTACCGGGTAATCCGGCGATATCCAGCGTGGTTTTACGGCGTGTCATTTCTCGTGCTTTACGGGCCGCTTCTCTGGCTCGGGCCGCATCGATGATTTTATTGACGATCGCTTTTGCGATTTGCGGTTTTTCCAACAAAAACTCCTGCAATTTCTCGTTCATCGTCGATTCGACCAGGGGTTTTACCTCCGATGAAACTAATTTGTCTTTGGTCTGTGAGGAAAACTTAGGGTCGGGGACTTTAACTGAAAGCACAGCCGTTAACCCTTCCCTTGCATCGTCGCCGGTCGTCGAGACTTTTTCTTTTTTTGCTAAACCGTTATTTTCGATGTATTGATTGATGGTACGGGTTAATGCCCCTCTAAATCCGGCTAAATGCGTGCCGCCGTCCCGTTGCGGAATATTATTGGTATAACAAAAAATATTTTCCTGGTATGAGTCGTTCCACTGCATCGCGACTTCGACGGTTACACCCTCTTTTTCGGCGCTAAAGTGAAACACATCGGGAAATAACGGCGTTTTATTTTTATTTAAATGTTCCACGAAAGCGCTGATGCCGCCTTCGAATTCGTAGACGTCTTGTTTATTTGTGCGTTCATCTTCCAGACAAATTCTGACTCCGGAATTTAAAAACGATAATTCTCTGAGTCTTTTCGCCAAAATATCATAATGAAACTCAACATCGCCGAAGGTCTGATCACTCGGTTTAAAATTGATTTTAGTTCCGCTACCCTCGGTCGGACCGATTTCCGTCAATGGTGCTTGCGGTTCACCCATGAGATACTTTTGTTTATAGAGCTTTCCGTTTTTCCTGATTTCCAGATTCAACTCCTCGGACAAAGCGTTTACCACAGAAACACCTACGCCATGCAATCCGCCCGAGACCTTGTAGGCGTTGTCATCGAATTTGCCGCCAGCATGCAGCACCGTCATGATGACTTCCGCAGCAGATCGCCCTTCTTCTTTATGAATATCGACTGGAATCCCTCTTCCGTCGTCAGATACCGTCACTGAACCATCATTATGAATGATAACCTTAACTTCTTTGCAGTACCCGGCTAAGGCCTCATCAATTGAATTATCAACTACTTCGAATACCATATGATGCAACCCGGTACCGTCATCGGTATCGCCGATATACATGCCAGGCCTTTTTCTGACCGCATCTAATCCTTTCAGTACCTGAATATTCGTACTATCGTACTGCTTAATATTTTCGCTCATGTGTGTTTACTACCTTCTCAATGTACCAATGTTTCACGTGAAACATTACGCTTGTTTAATTTCACCATGTTCCACGTGGAACATTTTATAGTTTTTAAGTTTACTCAAATCACCATACTCAGACAGCTCAGTGGCCGTCATAAAAACCTGAACATCCATTGCTTGTAAATATTCTATTAGCAGTGTTCTTTTGGTTGTATCCAATTCAGCAGTAAAATCATCAATTAAAACACACACATTGTTACTCTGATGTGTCGACAATAATTGTACTTGCGCAAGCTTTAAACATAAGACTAACAATTTCAATTGACCGCGCGATACAAAGTCCTTGGCGAGTCGATTGTTAACTGAAACAGTTAAGTCGGCACGATGCGGACCACTATGCGTCATTTTATAGCGTAGATCACGATCAAGGTCATCATCCAAGGATTGGCGAAAACCTTTAACGCTATCCCACCCCGATAAATAATTGAATTGAACAGTTTCAGTGCCGAGAAATCGACTGACAAATTCTTGAAAAACCGGCTCAAGCCTTTGTAAATAGGCACGTCTATATTGATCGACTATTGTACCGTAATTAACCAATTCATTATTCCAGACTTGGATGGAATGCATTTGCCTTTGTTTGATTAAGGCGTTACGTTGGTTCAATGCGGTTTTATACTGCCGCCAAGCCAAGAGGAATTGTTCGTTTTCATTGAAAGTCCCCCAATCGATAAATTCTCTTCTAATTTGGGGCCCGGTATCCAATAGACGATAAGATTTAGGCTCAATCAATTGAATAGGCAAGGCATAAGCAAGCAAATGCCGGGGTTGATTAGGTAATTGCTGAATTCGTATTTCAGAAACCTTTCCATCAAATTGTACTCCTAGTTGGCAACTGCTGCGCCCGCCCTGTTGCAGCACTTTGCCCGATACGATTAAGTCGTTTCGATCAAAGTTTACGACTTGTTTGATATGGGTGGTTCGAAAAGAACGTGCGCGGCCAAGAATAAATATGGCTTCAAGGACAGAACTCTTACCGCTTGCATTAGCCCCATAAATTAAATTGAGTCCGGGCGATGGTTGCAGACTGGCTTGCCGAATATTTCTAACATTAAAAATGTCGAGCTTTTGTAAACTCATCGGTTATTAGTTGCTAGTCAAAAAAAGCACCCGGTTAACACCGGTTAGATGAACAAGCTCGGTTTTTTGTCGCTTCCACATTTGATAATGACTGCGATTTAGAAATTTCAGGAAGTTAGTGAAAAGTTGGCCATAAAAAAGCATGCCGAGGCAATAACTGATTCAGTTGATTTAAAAGGCTTCATTTATCCGTTGATAAAGTTCCCCAAAATTGCATAAAGCAAAGATCATAGACGCATCGGCATCACGATGAATCGATAAGCCCTTGTTTCCGGTTCGTCAATGATGCAGCAACTGGAATTACGTGCAATCGTCAACTCGGAAATTTCCGAATCGATATTGGAAATCGCATCAAGTACATATTGCACATTAAACGCAATCGAAAGCGGTTCGCCGACATAATCGGTAACAATTTCCTCTTCGGCTTCTTCGTGTTCAGGATTGTGCGCACTAATTTTCAACGAGTCCGAAGAAAGGTCGAAAGTTACGCCTTTGTATTTTTCATTGGATAAAATCGCCACTCGAGTTAATGCATCTTTTAATAACTGGCGTTGAATATGAATCGGCGTTAGAAAATCTTGATGGAAGACACGATTGAAGTCGGGGTATTTGGCATCGACCAATTTAGCTGAAAAGATCGTATTATTGATCGTAACCCTTATGTTATTACTGGAAAATTCAACCGCAAGTTCAATTTGAGGATCATCTAATAAACGCACCAATTCCATAACGCCTTTTCTTGGCAGGATGATACGCGCTTCATATCCGGCTGGATTTTCTAAGTTGTCTTCGAAAACCGACAAACGATGGCCATCGGATGCAACGAGTTTGATACGCGAATTAGAAATGTTGAGCAATAAACCGTTGAGATAATAGCGTACATCCTGAGACGCCATACAAAAAACGGTTTTTTCGAGCGCTTTTTTAAAAAGGCCGGCATTGATAGTAAACCGATGATCTAACTCGGTTTCTGAAAATTCCGGATAATTTTCGGCAGGCAGTGTACTTAAAATAAAGCGGCTACGTCCGGAAAGCACCTTAACTTTGTCGTCGGCGACTTCCAATTTGATATCGGCACCGGTCGGCAGCAAGCGACAGATGTCGAGAAACTTTCGGGCGGGTAAGGTTATCTCGGCAAAAGTCGTATTTTCTATTGCAATTTCGGTAACAATTTGAACTTCAAGATCGGTACCGGTCATTAACAGGCTGTCTTGACGAAAAACCATCAACACATTCGACAAAATCGGCATGGTTTGTCTTTTTTCAATCACACTGACAATTTGCTGCAATGGAACCAATAGCCGTTCTCTATTAATAATATATTTCATATAAGATATTTATTTATATTTACTATTAGCCTATAAAAAAAGCGTGATAAGTCATTAAATATATTATTTATCAATAACTTACCCTGTATAAAACCGGAGTTTAAAGCTGTGGATAATCGCTTGATAAAAAGGGGATAACTTCTCTCTTATGCTAAAGACTATACTTATCCACAAGTTAAACACCGCTAATGCGACAATGTTCTCAACAGGTTTAAATAATCTTCCTCAAGCTTTACATCCGAATCGCGTAAGGAGGCAATGCGTTTACAAGCATTAATAACTGTGGTGTGATCGCGCCCACCGAATGCTTCGCCGATTTCCGGAAAACTGTGCGAAGTTAATTCACGAGCTAGACACATAGCAATTTGCCGTGGTCGGGTAATGGATTGCCGGCGATTTTTCGACGATAAATCCGCAACCCTAATCTTAAAATATTCGGCTACGGTTTTTTGTATGTTATCGATATTGACAAGCTTGTCTTGTAAGGAAATTAGATCGTGCAATGCTTCTTTGGTAAATTCGGTGGTAATTTCGCGTCCGGTAAATTGCGCGTTGGCAATGACTCGTCGTAATGCGCCTTCGAGATCTCTTACATTCGAAGGAATCCTTTTACCGATGAAAAATGCGACTTCCTGAGGCAGATCGACACCCGCCATCATTGCTTTTTTCATTAAAATAGCGGCACGGGTTTCAAGGTCCGGCGGTTCGATTGCAACAGGTAACCCCCAGCCGAAGCGCGATTTCAAACGGTCTTCCAAACCGACGATTTCTTTCGGATATTTATCGCAGGTTAAAACGACCTGGTGCTTTTTTTCCAACAAGGTGTTGAAGGTATGGAAAAACTCTTCTTGAGAGCGTTCCTTGCCGGCAAAGAATTGAATATCGTCAATCAGCAAGGTATCGACACCTCGATAATATTCCTTGAAGGTATCGATCGCGTTTTGTTGTAAAGCCTTGACCATATCTTGCACGAATTTTTCGGAGTGCAGATAAACGATTTTCGCCGACGTATTATGTTGCAGAATCGCATTACCGATCGCATGCATCAGATGTGTTTTACCCAAACCGGAGCCGCCGTAAATCAATAATGGATTGTATGCCTTGCCGATATTTTCGGAGACTTGAATAGAGGCCGCTTTTGCCAATTGATTGGATTTTCCTTCGACAAAGTTATCGAAAATGAATGCTTTATTAAGGAAGTTAGGGCGTGATTTTTTGGTCTCGAGGGCTTTGGTATGCTGCGGTACAAGAGTCGGTATGGCTTTCTTCGAGCCGATGTCCAATTGCAAGCTTAAAGAACCGTTGGAAAATTGCTGTATCGCTTCTTCCAATTTGACTAAATGATGTTCTTTTACCCAATCCAGCACAAACCGGTTCGGCGCTAATAACTTGATTTGTCCATCGGTTTCGATTGCCTGTAAAGGTCTAATCCAGGTGCTGAATTCCGAAGAAGAAATTTCATTTTCAAGTTTAGCGAGACAGTTGTTCCAGAGTGCACTCATTATTTAAGAAGGTAGCGAAGAGTAAATAGATGATATTATAAAAAAAATATGCCACTATACAGCAATCAAATCAGTGCCGACATAATTGACATAAACCGGCGTTTATTCTATCATCCCGGATCTTTTTTATCCGTTTTTGTTAACAATCATCTGAACCAGGATTACAGGCCATGAAAAGAACCTATCAACCCAGTAAAATTAAACGCGTAAGAACTCACGGCTTTCGTGCCAGAATGGCGACTAAAGGCGGCCGTAAAGTCATTAACGCCCGTAGAGCCAAGGGCCGTGCCAAACTAACAGTCTAATTGATTGACGAACAAGGTATTTAGTTTCCCGCCGCAGTTAAGGTTAAGGAAGCCTTCTGAATATAAAAAAGTCTTTACCAGACCGGTAAAATCGAGTGATGCTTATTTCACATTACTGGCAGTTAGGAATGAGTTAAATCATCCTCGACTGGGTCTGGCAATTGCGAAAAAAATCATTAAAAAGGCTGTGGACAGAAATATGCTCAAAAGGACTGCCAGGGAAAGCTTTAGACTACAACAACACGAATTGATCAATATTGATGTTGTTGTCATGGCCCGAAAAGATGCACTCAATGCATCACCGGAACAATTACAAAAGTCATTGGCAAGGCATTGGCTTAGGCTGGTAAACCGATGCGAGTCTTACTTATAGCAATTATAAAGTTATCCAATACTTTATATACTTCGCGCGGCCACATTTGCGGCTTTTATGGCAATGCTATTTTGTTCGGTAGCAAGACGAGAAAACAGGCGTTAAGTAGGCTATGAAACTGTTTTCGCCATGCAGCTACCGGACAAAAGAGCGCGTCAGCTTACCAGAAAATGTGGCTGTACGAAGTATAAGTCCATTGTTAGGTAAAAACTGTCGTTTTTATCCCGGCTGCTTCTGCTATGCCTTAGAGGCGCTCCATATACATGGAGCCGCCCGGGGCACCTATCTTACATTCCGAAGAGTATTAAAGTGTCACCCTTTTCACGAAGGCGGGCTTGATCCTGTTCCAGAAAAAATTTGGTAAAAAGAATGGATAACATTAGATTTATATTAGTCGTTACTTTTGCAATGCTGATTTATATGCTTTATGACGCATGGCAAATCGATTACGGTCCAAAACGCGAAACTCCCGTCGCACAACAAACGCCACAAGACCTTAAGGAAGACTTGCCTACGGCAACCGGCGAACCGCAAGCCGAGTCACGCGCTGAAGCAAAACCCGTAGCTACTGAGGCGACCGAACCGGGCGCTATTATTAGCGTAACAACCGATGTTCTGGCGTTGGAAATCGATCCCAAAGGCGGCACGATTCGCAACCTTGATTTACTGAAATATCCTCGTGAAAAAGAAAACACCGCCGTTGAATGGGTTTGGAATCTGTTTGGTTTTTCGAAACCGGAGAAAGACCTCAGTCCGATTCGCTTATTCGATAGCAACGAGGAAAAATTATTCCTAGCGCAAAGCGGCTTGATTGCTTCGGAGGGTTCGGCAAATGCAGCGACTCACCATAGCGTATTTAACTTTGAAAAAGATCAATACCTTTTAGGTGACGATCAAGATGCCATCACTGTACCGTTGACATGGACCGATAATCAAGGGCTGACTGTTACCAAAACCCTAACCTTCAAACGCGGCAGTTATAACATTGGAGTCAATCAAACGGTCTCTAACGATTCGACACAACCTTGGACCGGTCGTCAATATAAGCAATTGTTAAGAGTCCCTTATAAAGATGAAGCAGGACATACTTTTATTAGAACCTATGCCGGCGGCGTCGTTTATACCGAAGAGAATAAGTATCAAAAAGTCAGTTTCGACGACATGGCGAGCGATAAACTGAATGTCAAAACGACAGGTGGCTGGAGTGCGATGATTCAGCATTATTTTGCCGCGGCATGGATTCCACCCAAGGACCAGGAAAATACGTTTTATACCAAAGATCTTAAGGATTGGCGTTATGTAATCGGTTCATATTCACCGGCGTTTACGATCGAGCCGAATTCCGATAGGGAGTTTAGCGCACAATTGTTTGCCGGCCCGAAAATACAGCCGATGATGGAAGAAATCGCCAAAGGTTTAGAACTAACCGTCGACTACGCTTGGTTAACGATTATTGCTAAACCGATTTACTGGTTACTGAATCAAATCCATGGCTTTGTCGGTAACTGGGGTTTGTCTATTATAGGCGTGACCTTATGTATCAAACTGCTGTTCTTTAAATTGTCGCAAACCAGTTTTCGTTCAATGGCGAAAATGCGCAAGATTCAGCCGCGCCTGAAAGAATTGCAAGAACGTTTTGCCGATGATAGACAGCGTTTCAACAAAGAAATGATGGACATGTATAAACGGGAGAAAGTGAATCCCTTAGGCGGTTGTTTACCGATATTGGTGCAGATTCCGGTCTTTATTTCTTTGTATTGGGTACTGGTCGAAACCGTTGAACTGCGTCAAGCCCCGTTTGCCTTGTGGATGCAGGACTTATCGGCGCAAGACCCGTTTTTTATCTTGCCGATCCTGATGGGCATTACGATGAAGATTCAACAAAGTCTAAATCCTGCCCCGATCGATCCGTTGCAAGCGAAAATCATGAAAATGTTTCCGATCGTGTTCACAGTATTCTTTCTATTTTTCCCGGCCGGTTTGGTCTTGTACTGGGTGGTCAACAATACGCTGTCGATCATTCAACAGTGGTACATCACCAAAAACTTGGAAGATGCCAAGTAATAAAGCCTGAGTGGACATCGGTACCAACGATACCATTGCCGCGATTGCCACGCCGCCCGGAAACGGCGGCGTCGGCATTGTACGGATATCGGGACCGGCGGTTTCTAATATTGCCGCTGAATTAACCGATCGTCCGTTACCGCCAAGATATGCCGTATTGACACCGTTTATCGATAGCGACGATTCAGTCATCGATAGGGGCATCGCTATATATTTTCCTGCTCCGGCCTCCTATACTGGCGAAGATATTCTTGAGCTGCAAGGACATGGCGGTTCTATCATTCTCGATATACTTCTCAAACGCGTCTTATCGCTTGGCGCCCGTCTAGCACGGCCCGGCGAATTCACCGAACGCGCCTTTCTTAATGGTAAGATTGACTTAGCGCAAGCCGAAGCAGTTGCCGACCTAATCGAAAGCAGCACCGAACAATCTGCGCGTTCCGCACAACAATCGATGCAAGGTGCTTTCTCGAAACAAATTAACGAACTGGTTGAAGAACTGACCGAACTCAGAATCTATGTTGAAGCCGCAATCGACTTCGTCGATGAAGAAATCGATTTTCTAGGTGACGGAGTGGTGCAAAATCGTATCGACCGATTGGCGGAACAACTTCGAACTATCTTATCGACTGCGCGACAAGGCCGATTACTACGCGATGGCATGACGATCGTATTGGCCGGTAAACCCAATGCCGGTAAATCCAGTTTATTGAATGCTTTGGCCGGCCATGACGCAGCGATTGTCACCGATATTGCCGGCACCACACGCGACGTGTTGAAAGAACGCATACAAATCGACGGTATGCCGCTGCATATCATCGATACAGCAGGTTTACGCGACAGCGACAATGCCGTTGAAAAAGAAGGCATACGCAGAGCTCGAGAGGAAATGAACCGGGCCGATAAAGTCTTATTGATGATCGATGCCACAGATCCCGAACATCAATCAATAATCGAGAACCTGCCCGAACACGTACCTATCACTAAAATCTACAATAAAATCGATCTCATCGACATTGAACCTGAGATTCGCGAATCCGAACAAGGTACACAGATCTATGTATCGGTCAGAAAAGAACTAGGTCTCGACCTACTCAAACAGTATTTGAAAAACAGCGTCGGTTATCAATCCGAAACCGATAACGTTTTCATTGCTCGGAGACGGCATATCGAAGCCTTACAAAAGGGTTTGAAGTTCGTTCAAAGTTCTCAAGCGCAATTACAAAATCATCAAGCCGGTGAATTAGTGGCCGAGGATCTCAGACAAGCGCAGCATTGTCTCGGCGAAATAACCGGTGCGGTATCCTCAGACGACATGCTAGGTCTAATATTTTCCAGCTTTTGTATCGGAAAATAGACGAAATGGCGGCTATGAAGAACCTTATAACCGAATCGAAAATTTAAAAGTACAGCTGCAATATATTCCTTTTGAAGCCGGCCAAACAGTATCGATGATTTTGTCGCTAAACGATTATCAAGAATTACTCGAAAAATTCGAGGAGTTAGTCTCAATAGTTGAACGGCAGGAAGAACCGACTTTTAATTTTGATCATGTAGTATAAGCGTTAGGTTATGATCATCATAATTGAAAAAACGTAGCGGAAAAAAATGTTAAAATTGCTGAGCATTGAATATTTCCGCTTCTGAGAGTAGAAATGACAAGGTAAGATTAAACTGTGTTATTTGCGGAGGGATGCCGGAGAGGCTGAACGGCCCTGACTCGAAATCAGTGGGGGACGCAAGTCCCACGAGGGTTCGAATCCCTCTCCCTCCGCCATTTAAACACTTCATGACAACCTTTTGCGTCTTTAAACTTTGATGCTAAAAGCATTTCATTAAATCCATTTATGTATTTGTATATGAGCGGTATATTTAACGGCATACCGTCAAAAAACTAAAAAAAACAAAAAAGGTGCGCCATAAATCCCAATCAATTGATTATGAAATGTTATGCCGAGCAAGAAGCCGATTGTTGGGTGGCAGTTTGCTTAAATTTCAACTTGGCCGCCCAGGGGGATACCTACGAAGAAGCCAAAACCAAACTTGAACGATGATCCAAGAATACGTTCATGATGCCCTGATAGGCGAAGACAAGCCGTATGCCGCCCAACTGCTTACAAGGAGCGCTCCGCTCTCGTTCTGGCTCAGATATCAGATTATTCGCCTAAAGATTGCGCTTTATCATACCCATCAAAAAATATTCGACGAGACCCTACCGCTACGCCCTGCATGAGCAGTCAATGCCCACCGTTGACCTGCAAAGAAGTTAAAAAGATTCTGGTCTATCTGGGATTCGTTGTCAGACCGCAAAAAGGCACATCCCACGAACAGTGAGTAAAAGAACACGAGGGTATGCTCTATAAAGTCACCGTCGATTGTCCCAAGTCCCCATTTACTCAATGCTTATCAAAAGCATGGCCGCCCAAGCCGACGTGACTAAAAAAGAGTTTTACCGGATCTTTAGGTCGATTAAATAACACACCGACCATGGACTGACTGGATGTTGTTCATAGCATTAACTTGATGCCGGCCGCCAAGTCCTCGTCGATCCCGCTCTTCAAAGCGCATACATAGTAGAGCACTGCATAATCCCAATCAACACAGCCGCCATGCGCCGAAAGACCGTGACGGATTTTTTTGTATAACATTGTTTGAAATGACTTTTTAAGAATGGATGGCTTTATGGTCAACTATAAAACCATTCACTTGGGGTATTTTTCCGACAAGAGTGAGGCAATAGCAGCCAAGATTAAAGCCAATAAAGAACTGGGGTTCGATCCGATGCAAGGTAGGCGGCGAAGAGCAAAGGTCTCAAAAACATGAAGCTGATACCTTAATGACGGTATATGTTAATTTAAAAAACCTAAGTTACTAAATATAAAGGCATTATATTTACAAATTCGAATCCCTCTCCCACATAAAAAAGGGCGCTAAAAGCGCCCTTTCTATCAGCTTGTAATTTGTATAATCAAATCAAGCCTGGTAATTCGCTATACTTTTTCAAAGCGCTTTGCAGAGCTTCATCGACACCATCCAAAGATCCTTTTCTAGCGGCACTGCGCGCTTTTTTCAGTGGACGATTCGCGCGTGCGCGAGCAACGTCAACCTTGTCATTGGCATTGATTTCTTTGCTCATATCCAGAGCATCTTTTACTAAAGCAGCAACTTCATCAGCGGAAGAACCGGCTGCAACTGCGTCGATTGCAGCTTGAATTTTTTCGGAAGTCAATTTGATTGCTTCTGCAGGTTCATATGAAATTCTGCCTGGATCGGCAGCCATTACAGGAGTAGCAACAGCGCCCATAGAGCTAGCAATAGCCAGAGATAACAATACCTTTCTTAAAAATTTCATGTCTAACTTGTCCTCATGTTGTCATAGTAACTATTATTCAGCAATGCAGCAGAAATTCCATCAAATTAAAGCTACTTAGCGGCGGCTATTCTAACGTAGATTGCCGCAATATCAAACTCAAAATAAAAAACAATGCGTATAAATTCAACCAAGTATATTTGTAGGGTACTGTTAATGCTTGGCTTAGAGAGTTTATCGAATAAGATTACGTTGAAGATTCAATCCTCGTCGCGTTTGCAAGCAACATGTGCTTGACCGTTTTCATCGACTTCGATTTGCACATAAATAGGAGAGCAGCAAACCGAGCAGTCTTCATAATAACTCTGTGAACCGGAAGGGATATCCAGCAATAATGAAATCGTTTCGCCGCAGTAAGGACATTGAATCGCTATTTCTTCTAAATCGCTAAACATTAAACTTTAAGTAGCAGAGTATCGAGCCAGGACATCGGTAAAATACGTTTGAGATAACCAAATAAATAAGTAGGGAAAGTCACATAGTAACGGATTTTGGGTCGTTTCGATTCCAAAGCATGAATTACCTTTTCGGCTACGGCTTCAGGTGGCAACGTAAAGGGTACGGCAGGTCCTTCTTTTTGCAAGCGAGTTTCCATTGCGGCATAGCGATCCTTATGAAAACTATTGCTTGGGTCGATGTTTTTTTTGAAAAGTACGAAGGCGTTTTTACGAAAATCGCTCAAAATCGGTCCGGGTTCAATAATCGATAAATGAATGCCGGTACCTTTAAGCTCCAGTCGTAACGTATCGGCCAAACCCTCTAAAGCAAACTTGCTGGCGTTATATGCGCCCCGGTAGGTCATGGCGACAAATCCCAATACCGAGCTGTTGTAAATGATTCTGCCCTCTCCTTGCCGGCGCATGATCGGAATAAGCAAATTGGTCAATTCGTGCGTACCGAAAAAATTGGTTTCAAATTGAAACCGCAATACGACACGGCTTAAATCTTCGACGGCGCCCGGCTGGCCGAAGGCACCATTATTGAACAATGCATCGACTCTACCTTCGGTCATGATCAACATTTCGGAGACGGCTTGTCGAATTGATGCGCTATCGGCAAGATCGAGCCTTATTGTTTCAAAGCCTTCCTGTCTGAGTCGGTCGACAACGTGTTGATTCCTAGCCGAAGCAATAACACGGTGACCTCGTTGTTTAAGTACAAGCGCCGTCGTATAACCGATTCCAGACGAACAACCGGTGATTAAAATTGTTTTACTGTTAGACATTAAAGATTACTGGAGCTCGGTTTCATTGAAATAAGCCGATTCGCCGTTACTACAATCCACCAAAAAAACCAAGTTTTCCGAAGTACTTCTAACATTGAGTTCCGAGGATTCGACACGATCGCAGCGTCCCGATGCCAGCTGTTTTTGTGCGGCCAATCTTCTCATACGCTCAATTTCCGGGAGACGCGATTGAAAGTTTTGCACCAGGGGCTTTAATTTGTCGTATTCATAAGGCGGGATGGCATAAGCAGTAAATTGAACCGGATTATTTTTAATTAAGGTTTGATTAATTTCAGTTTCTTCTTTGGCATTCGCTAAGAACTGCTCTTGCTTTTGCTGTAATTTCTGTTCGGTTAATTCCTGCTGTTTTTGCAATTCAAGTTGCTGAGCTTGCCTCTTTAGTTGCTCGCTTTTATCAATAGCGCCGCCGGTTTTAAAATTGATCTGGACACTTTGATGTGTTTCATCGCAAGGTTTGGCCTGATAAATGGTTTTGCCTGAGGCATCGACACATTTAAAAGCATCGGCTTGAGCGATAGTTGAGACCGAAATAGCCAGTATAAAAATTGAAAGTCGCATCATGGTTTTCTCTTCGGATGTTATTAACGGATATAACACAGCCGCAGCAAATCGAAATAAATTATTCGATAGTAAAATTTTCTTAATTATAAGTCACTCTTTAATGCTTTGCTCATCCTGTAAAAAAGTTTGTTCTTGATAGCGCCGGCTTACGACTAAAAAAAGAAGTGCCGTAATCAACATCAGACCGGTGAAAAACCAAAAATAAGCACTGCCCGATAATTGGCTGGAACCATCCGAAGGCACCATTAAAAAATTGACCACGCTGGTCAATAAATTACCGGCGGCGATAAACACGAAATAATAAGCCATGATAAAAGACTTCATCGATTTAGGCGCCTGCGTATAGGAAAATTCTAGACAAGTGATCGAAACCATGACTTCGGCGGCGGTCAATAATAAATACGCCAACAGCTGCCAACCTATATGAGGCGTTATCTCTTTATCTAATTGCATTTGAATCACCGACGGTATCGCGAATGCAAATACGGTTAAAAACAAGCCGATCGCGATTTTATTTAAGGGAGTCAAATCGAAATAACGATTCAAGAATGGGTACAGACCATAGGAAAAACAAGGCACCAATACCATGATCAACAAAGGGTTAGCCGCCTGAATCTGTGACGGTAAAATCTCGATGCCGAATATGACTCTATCCATTTTTTGCGCCTGTAAAACCCATGATGAGCCGATCTGTTCGAATAACGCCCAGAAAATCGCGATGAACATATAAATCGATGTCAATTTTGCAAGAATCTTCAAACCATCATAGCCAAGTATGTCCTTGATAAAGCTCATGCTAGCCGGATCAATATGAACAAAACGATAACGTCCTACCCAAAAAATAATTGTGGCCAACAACATCAATATCCCGGGTACGCCGAAAGCAAGCGACGAACCATAGTTATGCAGTAGCCAGGGAATCAACAGCATCGCGGCAAAAGCACCGAGATTAATCGAAAAATAAAACCAACCGAAGACTTTGGTCATTAAGTGGCTGTTCGTGTGACCGAATTGATCGCCTAAGTGTGAAGACACGCAAGGTTTGATACCGCCTGCTCCAAACGCTATTAATGCTTGTCCGATCAAAAGTCCTAAACGGGTATCGTCGATCGACAAGGTCAAATGACCGAAACAATAAAACAGCGATAAATAAAGGATGGTCCGGTATTTACCGAACACGCTATCGGCTAGTAACGCGCCGAACAAAGGCATCAAATAAACCGCCGAAACGAATAAATGAAAATAGCCTTGGGCTTCATGTTCGGACATAAGATCGGGTTGTCCCGATGCATCGACTAAATATTGAGTCATGAAAACGACCAAAATGGCGCGCATACCGTAGTAGCTAAACCGTTCGGCGGCTTCATTGGCGATGATGAAGGGAATGCCCGAGGGCAGTTCGGTTGTTTTAAGGGGATTTTTACGATATTTGGACATGATTTTGAAAGAATCGGTTGCCTATAATCATAACAAATTAAAAGATTTAAAATTACTATTACTATTAGGCAAGCTAAAATCTGTGGATAAGCCTTTTTTAATATTTTTTATCAATACTTTAGCTTTATGACTAAACTGCTTGTAAACTTCGGTTCAACATGTGGAGGGCTTGTGGATAAAATCGACCTGGTTAATTTATACACAGCAATACACAAGAAACTCACCGTTTATTCGCAAAGTTACGCACTTCTATACCAGTCCTCATGCAGATACAATGGGAACCTTTCGGCATAAAAGTTGTTAAAGCAATTCGGCAAGGTATTATCTGCATGGCTTGTCGAATTTAGGATTTGGTCATAAATAACTTCCCTATTTTTTAATGTAAGGTAAGCGAGTTACCGTACCCGCTACAGAACTCATAGCTCTAGGAAGTTATTTTTCACGAAATCCTTGAGATTTTAATTTTCATTCATTCAGGATCATGAGCGTAGACATTACAAATCAAAGTGCGATGCAAAAGCTAAAAAGCTTTATCAGTAAGCAAATTATCGGACAGGATGTATTGATAGAAAGAATGCTGATTGCGTTGTTGAGCGACGGTCATATTCTTGTTGAAGGTGCGCCGGGCTTAGCTAAGACACGAGCGATCAATGTACTTAGCAAGGGTATCGAAGGCGATTTTCATCGCGTGCAATTTACGCCGGATTTATTGCCTGCCGATTTGACCGGTACCGAAATTTACCGCCCTCAACAAGGCACATTCGAATTTCAAAAAGGGCCTTTGTTTCATAATTTGATTTTGGCCGATGAGATCAATCGTTCGCCGGCCAAAGTGCAGGCGGCATTACTCGAAGCGATGGCCGAACGGCAGATTACGGTCGGTGGCGCGACTTATCCCTTACCTGCCTTGTTCATGGTCATGGCCACGCAAAACCCGATCGAGCAGGAAGGCACTTATCCCTTGCCGGAAGCACAATTGGACCGGTTCTTATTGCATATCAAAATCGATTATCCGGATGCCGAACACGAAAAAAGTATTTTGCATCTCGCAAGAAACGAAGCAAAAAACGCTAAGAACGGCACAACAGAATTATTTACGCCGTTGACGCAACACAATTTATTTGCAGCCCGTCAGGAAGTCTTGGATATTTACATGGCCGATAATCTTGAAGATTATTTGCTGCAAATAGTTTTAGCGACCCGCAATCCCGGCGCCTACGGCAAGGATTTGGCCTCGTGGCTGCAATACGGCGCAAGTCCAAGGGCCAGTATTGCATTGGACCGATGCGCGAGAGCCAAGGCATGGCTGGCGCAACGCGATTTCGTCGGCCCCGAGGATATCCAGGATATTGCTTTCGATGTCTTGCGGCATCGCCTGATTCTATCCTATGAGGCTGAAGCCGAAGGAATCACACCCGATTATTTCATTCGCGAATTGATCAACCGGATTGCTGTTCCTTGATGCTATCGAACAAAACCGATACTCCCTCTTCAGCTGCCGACGAACGAGTCGCGGTAAGTTTGAAAAGCTTGGTCGATCTGGCACAAACGGCTGGGTCGCTTAAGTTGCATCGTTGGTCGATCCGCTCCCGGCAAACCGGGGGCTATGTATCGCGCTCGAAGGGACGCGGTATGGAATTCGATGAAGCGCGGCTTTATCAACCCGGAGACGATATTAGAAGCATCGACTGGCGAGTGACGGCCCGTACCGGAAAAACCCATACCAAGTTGTTTCGCGAAGAGCGGGAACGGCCGGTATTTATTGCGGTCGATAAACGCATGGCGATGCAATTTGCGACACGAGGCGTGTTCAAATCGGTACAGGCCGCCAAGTTGGCCGGGCTCTTGGCTTGGACCGCGCAGCAACACGGCGACCGCATCGGCGGGCAAATTTTTTCCGATAGCACCTGTATGGAGATGAAGCCGCAACATGGCCGGCATGCGGTTTTGCGGTTTTTTCACAGCCTAGTGCAAACCGGCGAAGGCCATCCGGTCGAATTCAATTTCGAACTCGGTTTGGCAAGATTGTCGCAACATGCGCGGCCCGGCAGCTTGATTTATATCATCAGCGATTTTCGCGGTCTTGAAAGCAACGCCGAACATCATTTAAGGCGGCTCGCTCAACATAACGATGTCGTATTGATTCAAGTCTACGATCCGTTGGAAAGCAGCCTGCCTTCGGGGGGACATTTTCGACTGACTGATAGCCGGCGCGATGTGGTCATCGATACTCGGGACCGGGATCGTTTGAGCGATTATCAGCAACGTTTCAATGCGCGATGCCGCTATTTGGAAAACCTTGCGAAAAAATTCCGAATGACTTTTATTCAATGCAGCACCGTACAAGATCCGATGCAGAGTTTACGTTAATGAATCCACAGCCGCTTCCGTTACGCGACATTCATCTGCCGGAACCGATCGGTTTTTGGCCGCCCGCGCTCGGCTGGTGGTTGGCGGCTTTGGGGGTTGTGATTTTACTCGTGTCTGTGGTTTGGTTGATTCGCCGTTTGACTCGTAAAACCGCGCTGAAATCGGCGCGCCGATTATTGGCGGATTTAAAACAAGACCCGAGCCTGGATCCTGCCGAAAAGGTCAGTCGTCTGTCGGTCTTGCTTCGCCGAGTAACGATCAGCTTGGCATCGCGAGAGCAAAGCGCGGGTTTAACAGGACAAGCTTGGTTGGATCATCTGGACGCCTCGCTGCCGGACAAACCCTTTAGTAACGGCATTGGCCGGCAATTGATAGAAATTCCGTACCGTAATGAATTACCACCGGAAACCGATGTCTTGGCATTATTTGAACTGAGCGAGCGTTGGCTGAAAGCTCAAAAACGAAACAAACGATGATACATTTTGAATGGCCTTGGTTGATTGCGGCACTGCCCTTTCCTTTATTGGTCCGCTTGTTGCTGCCGCAGGATCTGCCGCAACAACAAGCGGCATTGAAAGTTCCTTTTTTGGAAGATTTTTCAGTGTGCGCAGCGCAGGCATCAATGAAATCGGCGCACTGGCCGTTGGCGATCGCGGTAATAGCTTGGATCTTGTTGGTATTTGCCGGCATGCGTCCGCAATGGCTCGGCGAACCGGTCGAACAAACGGTTAGCGGACGCGATTTGATGCTTGCGGTCGATTTATCGGGGAGCATGGAAGAACAGGACTTTATCATCAAAAAACAACGGGTCGACCGGCTCACCGCGACGAAATGGGTCGCCGGCGATTTCATCGCGCGCCGAACCGGAGATCGAATCGGTTTAATTTTGTTCGGAACTCAAGCTTATCTACAAGTGCCGTTGACCTTTGACCGTAAAACGGTCGTGACTTTATTAAACGAATCGGTGATTAGTCTGGCCGGCGAAATGACGGCGATCGGCGATGCGATCGGTTTGGCGGTTAAAAGGCTAAGAAACCAAGATGATACGAGCCGCGTATTGATCTTGCTGACCGACGGCGCGAATACCGCGGGTGAAGTTACGCCGTTGAAAGCAGCGGAATTGGCAGCCGAATATGATCTTAAAATTTATGCCATCGGCATCGGCGCAGACGAAATGATCGTGCGCAGTTTTTTTGGGTCCCGTAAAGTCAATCCATCGATGGACTTAGACGAAAAGACCTTGACCGAGATTGCGGAAAAAACCGGAGGACGTTATTTTCGCGCTAGAAATACCAAAGAGCTCGAGCAAATCTACGATATTCTCGATCAACTCGAACCGGTCGAGAAAGACAAACAGTATTTTCGGCCTCGTAGCGAATTATTCCATTGGCCGCTGGCATTTTCCTTGGTTTTGGCCGGTATCATCGCGATGGCGAGATTGAGAGCATCATGATCGACTGGCAACACTTTCATTTTATTCGCCCTTGGTGGCTGTTGGCGCTGATACCCTGGTTTACGGTCTTGATGCTGACGCTAAGGTATAAATTACAGCGAGGCAATTGGTCGACGGTTTGCGACGAGCCGTTGCTGCCCTATATTCTGCAACACAAAGTACAAAATCGTAGCAGAATGACCTTGATCGCCGGAGCATTTGCGGCTTTGCTTGCGATCTTCGCTTTGGCCGGACCCACCTGGGAACGCTTACCCTCCCCCGTTTTCCGCGACGATTCGGCGTTGGTGATCGGCTTGGATTTATCGCGTTCGATGGATGCGGCCGATCTAAAACCGAGTCGGCTGGAGCGCGCCCGTTTCAAAATCGCCGACATTCTAAAACAACGCAAGGATGGGCAGACCGCCCTATTGGTCTATGCCGGCGAGGCCTTTACCGTGACTCCGCTGACAGTCGATACGCAAACGATTGCCAGTCAATTGTCGGCATTGACGACCGACATCATGCCGGTGCAAGGCAGCAATTCCGTTTCAGCCCTAAATCATGCGGTCGATTTGCTGAAACAAGCCGGCATGCAAAAAGGCCATATTCTCTTGGTAACCGATGGCGCCGATGTAGATAAAACCGAGGCCACGGTAAAAAGTCTGGGCGCTTATTCCTTATCGATACTCGGAGTCGGTACGTCCGAAGGCGCACCGATCGGTGCGTCGGGCGGCGGTTTCGTCAAGGACGGACAAGGCAACATTGTTGTTCCGAAATTGAATGCCGGCGCATTGAGCAAATTGGCCGCGCTCGGTAACGGTATTTACCGGACGATCAGCCCGAACGACAGCGATATAGAAACTTTGCTAAGCGGATTCGAAAACCGGCAAGTTCAAAGAGATGCCCAAGACGATGAGTTATTACTGGAGTTATGGGCGGAACGCGGTCCTTGGCTACTGTTACTAATTTTGCCGTTGGCGGCATTGAGTTTCCGAAAAGGTGTATTATCGATTGCGATGCTGTTGGTATTGCCTTTTCCGAACCGGGCCGAGGCGCAAGATTGGCAAAGTTTGTGGAAAACGCCGAATCAACAAGCGCAACAGGCTTTCGATGCCGGAGACTACGAACGAGCGGCAGGTTTGTTTAACGATCCGGAATGGCAAGCTGCCGCCGAATATAAGTCCGGATCTTACGAACAAGTTCTTGAAACACTCAAAGATAGCGATAGCGCGCGCACTCATTACAACCGAGGCAATGCACTGGCGCAATCGGGACGTTTGGCCGATGCCGTCAATGCCTATGACGAAGCGCTGAAGCTTGATCCTAATCACGAAGACGCGGCTTACAACAAAGCCGTTGTCGAAAAAGAATTGGAAAAGCAACAGCAAGAACCGCAGCAAAACCAAGACCAAAATAAAGATCAACAACAAGAATCCGAGCCATCGTCCGAACAAAACAAACAAGACGATCCTTCAGAAGAATCCGGCGAAGAAACGCAAGATCAAAACGAACAAGCGGAAGATCAAGACCGGCAACGTTCGTCGCCCGAACCCCAAGACATTGAGGAAGGACAAGACGGGTCGGAACAGGATGAAGGTCAAATTCAAGAGCAAAATGACGAAACGCTCGACGATCAAGATGAAGAAGATGCGGCAATCCAAGAAACCGAGCCGGCCGATGAAGCCAAACAAGCCAGCGAACAATGGCTGAAACGCATCCCGGATGATTCGGCCGGTTTGTTGAAACGTAAATTCCAATATCAATACGGCCGCCGCGGCCGGCAACAGCAACAAGACGAAGCTTGGTGACGACGATGGGGATAGCGACAAAAAAAAGGTTCTCGATAGAGAGCTTCTTGATGCTGATAGTGTTTAGCCTATTCGCGGCTTTCAAGGTGCAGGCCGCAAACATCGATGTAACGGTCGATCGTAGCCCGGTCGGCTTGAACGAATCGTTCCAGATTACCTTTATTGCCGATGAGACGCCGGACGGTCAGCCCGACTTCGCACCGCTCGAAAAAGATTTCGAGATACTCGGCCGGAGTCAAAGCAGCAGCACCTCGATCATCAACGGTCAATACAGTAAGACGCAGCAATGGAAACTGTCGGTTATGGCCAAACACGCGGGCGAATTGACAATACCCGCCATTGCCTTCGGCAAGGATCGCAGTAATGTGGTTTCCTTAACAGTAATCGAAGTCGGTAGCCGCGAGACTCAAGCCGCCGATGACGAGCTTTTTTTGGAAGTCGAAGCCACGCCGAAAAGCCCTTATGTACAATCCCAAGTCCTCTATACCTTGCGTTTCTATCGTCGAGTGTCGATTACGCAAGCCCGATTATCCGAACCGGAACTGGGCAATGCCGTTATCGAAAAACTGGGCGAGGACAGCAATTACACAACTCAAATCGGCGGCATCGGTTATCAAGTCACCGAGCGTAAATATGCGATTTTTCCGCAGCAAAGCGGAACGATGACGATTGCGCCATTGCAACTCGATGCCGAAGTGATTTCGGGAGGCCAGCCTCGGTTCAACGGCTTTTTTAATCGCCAAAGTACTCAGTTGAAACGTATTAACTCAAAACCCGTTACGCTCGAGATAAGACCGATACCGGAAACGTTTACCGGCGGTCATTGGTTGGCTGCCGATAAGTTGAGTTTGAGTCAGGAATGGTCCGGCGATATCGCTCGAATGAAAGTCGGCGAACCGCTCACTCGAACGCTACGTATTGCCGCTCAAGGCACGACGGTTGGCCAATTGCCCGAGTTGCATAAGGCGCCGAAACAAGCCGAGCTGAAAACTTACCCGGATCAGCCTGTTTTGAATGAGAATAAAGGTCCCGAAGGCATCAAGGCGCTACGCGAAGAAAAAATCGCGTTCATTCCCGGAAAAGTCGGTCAATACACGCTTCCGGCGATCGAAATACCGTGGTTCAATACCCGTACCGGACAAGTTGAAATTGCCAAATTGCCGGAAACAACAGTGATTGCCGAAGGTGCAATGACGGCTAAGGAAATGCCGCCGGCGGCACCGAATGCCGAGTTTAAATCACAGGCAGAAACCGCAATTTCCAAGAGCGCGCCGCAGTCATCCAGTCAATCCGGTTATTGGATGTGGGCGGCCCTATTTTTTGCAGGCGGTTGGCTGGCAACCGGACTTTATTTAGGTTTACGCCGTCCGGTAAAGCCCGAAGTAAAACCGCAAGATCCGACTCAACAGCCCTTGTCTGAATATGTCAAATCCTTGAAAAAGGCCTGTGCCGAAAACGATCCGCAAGCGGCTAAGAATGCCTTGATCGGTTGGGGCCGGGAAAAATACAATGTCGCCAGTCTTGGCGGTTTGGCCAATCATTGCGAGGCCAGATTAAGAGACGAGATCATGCACCTGAATGCGTGTCTTTATAGCGCCGACCGGCAAGACTGGCAAGGTAAAAAGTTATTTCAGGCATTTTCCGAGCATAAAGCCAGAGAACAATTCAGCGATAAGACGGTAGATAATGAGCTGGAACCTTTATATCGCGTTTAAATATTACCCGGCACCTAAATTCGCAGTCATTCAATATTCTTGGTACCGGGTCTGTTGAGTATGAAATTAAAACCTCGATAGAGGTCATTTTCTCAGTATCGTCAGTTGATTATCGTCACGGGGCCATGGTCATCGCAGTGATCCCCGTGAGGGTGATGTAAACGTCCATTGACGATGTAATCGATGTGATCACCATGCGGAATGGCTGCGTGTCCGCATCCTTCATGACCGCAAGCGCAGTCTAACGGCGCACAAACGGCCGGGTTAGTTTCTGTTACAGCAATGACGTGTTCGTCGTAATGGTCTTGATGCGTATGATGCAAATGGCCGTCATGTAAATAATCCACATGACCGTCGTGTTCGATACGCAAATGACCGCAATGTTCGTTATGAACGTGCTTGTGTTCGGTGTGAATGTGATGTTTCATGGAGGAATCTCCTAAATATAAATGGCGATAACGCCTTGATTTTAACAATCCAAATGTTCTCGACTGCGTTGAAACAAGTCGCGAACATGGTCGTCAACCAGTCGATAGAAAGCATGCTTTCCTGATCGACGGAACTGTACCAGATGCAAGTTACGGAGCAATCGCAGCTGGTGTGAAATAGCCGATTGGCTCATATCCAATAAATTGGCTAAATCGTCCACACACAACTCGGTATTCAGCAGTGCGGCAATGATCCGTACCCTTGTGGGATCAGATAAAGCTTTAAACAAATCGGCCAATCGACTGGCTTCGCGTTCGTCGGGTAAGTTCGGTATGGCCTTGGCTAACAAGTCGGGATGCGTCTCTTGCCCATCGCAAACTTCCTTAGCGACTAGGTTAGGCGAATTAATCATATCAATACCTGCTCATATGTTCATCTATTTATACTTGAGATAAGTATTTTATCCGAATGTTCAAAATATTCTTGTTTACACCCTTTACGAGTTTAATTTCGGCACCGGGATGCCCGTCAAAGGTTTTGGGAGCGGCGGGGATCGCGTGTAGAAGGTGATATTGCCGAGGAGGAGTAAATGTCGACCAAAAAATCGGTTAACAATTGATTCATATCAATAAACGATTAAGTAATAATGTAATAATAGTTTTGCCCATAAGGGGTGTTAAGTTTTGTTGATCGATCGATTCGATTGAGCAATAGAGCATTACGTTTTAACTCACAATTGAGAAAAGTTTATTATGAAAATTATTAGCCGTTTGTTTTTAGCCATTATTGCAGTTTCAGCCTTAGCCGCTTGCGGTGAATCCGGTCAAGGTCCCAGCCGGCCGTCCGACTCTGCAAATTCAGCGCAAATGATGTTGAAATAACTACTTTCCGTTGCGAGTTGAACCGAGGTTGCTGCTTCATAGGCGCCAACTTGATTAAAAACGCGTCTTTCCGCCAGGGATGGCAATGCGTAGCTTCACATCCACGGAATCCAGATATCGTCATTCCAACCGACATGACGAATAGTGCCGCAAATGTGCTATAGATGAGGTTTCCGCTACACTTTAAGGGATTATGCGGTAGCTTCGGTTCAATAACAATTATTCGACAATGACTTTTAAAGAGTCCATATTGTTAATTTTGACGTTGCGTCGATTGATGGTAATGATTCCTTGATGGTTCAGTTCGGCAAGCAAACGGCTAACGGTTTCGTTAGTGATACCCAAAAAATTAGCGATATCTTGCCGTTTCATCGTTAAATTGAATTCGGTTTTCGAAAACCCTAAGGCATTGTATCGATGCGATAGCCTTAATAAAAAGGTCGCCATTTTTTCTTTGGCGGAACGATGACCTAATAACAAAATCTGATTATGATCGGATTCGATTTCCTTGCCTAAAACGCGCAGCATTTGAGATTGCAAACTAGGAATCAACCGGCATAACTTATTAAGTTGCGATAGTGGCAATTCGCATACCTTGCTCGTTTCAAGCGCTATGCTCGAGCTTGTGAAGCGCCCATGCTGAAAAGCGTCAAACCCCATTAATTCCCCGGGTAAATAAAATCCAATTGTTTGTTCGGCGCCATCCTCACTGTATATAAAACTTCTGAACGATCCTGTTTTAACGACGAATAAACTTTGGCATTTTTCGTCCTGTTGATAGAGATATTGATCGGTTAATAGTGGCGCTTTGTTTTTTACTATTGTCTCGAACTGTTCCAACTCAGTTTTCGGTAAGCCGTAAGGAAGACATAGCTCGACTAGTCTGCAGTCTTGGCATAATGTTTCGTATGGGTCATAGTCCATCGTTACTGTCATTTTTGGAATTGGGATGAAATCGTTGGCTGCCAAGATAACTCAAAAAGAGTCAGTTATCCATTGGTAGTAGTCATTGACAAGCATACTCCGCAGCTAACAAAGTTGAACGATTCTTCATTAAAAGAAGGGATTAAAACCAATAGGACCGGATATTTCATAGACAATTCAACTATGCCGGCTAAAGGGTTCATAAAGTAAAACCCGTCATTTGCAAAGCGGCCTAACTATCCATGCTTGGGTTAAGGCTTTATAATTCCGCTTTCGATATGATTCAAGATTATCCAAGACATAGGAGAGCATAGAATGGCAGCGACCGAATCCAATATGATGCCTTTAGGAACCCGTGCGCCGGATTTCGAATTACCCGATACCGTGACCGGAACGACTAAAACGCTTCGAGAATTGAAAGGTGAAAAAGGCACGGTAGTTTTATTCATATGTAATCACTGCCCCTATGTTCTGCATGTCAAAGATCAATTGATCGCCATTGCCAAGGAATATCGGGCACAAGGCATTAGCACGATTGCGATCAGTGCCAATGACATCGTCAATTATCCGCAGGACGCGCCGGATAAAATGCAAGCGATGATGCTTGAGTGGGGCAATCCTTTTGCCGCTTATCTTTATGACGAAAGCCAGTCTGTTGCAAAAGCTTATCAGGCCGCCTGCACGCCGGATATCTATGTATTCGATGAGGCCCTATATTGTGTTTATCGCGGACGCTTAGACGGATCGACTCCTAAAAACGATGTACCGTTGACCGGTAGCGATTTACGCACGGCTTTGGATAACTTACTGGCCGAAAAGTCCATCGATCCGCAGCAAGTTCCGAGCATCGGTTGCAATATCAAATGGAAAGATTAATTAACCTATGGAAGCGGTTCCAGTTTTTCTTTCACTTTTTCAAATCTACAAATCTAATTAAGTAGCCGAAAATCGGTTTATTCTTCATCAAATTCAATGAAATCAAATCAAAAATACAAACCTTGCGACTTAGTCATATATGGCGCGTTAGGCGATTTATCGACGCGCAAATTATTAATTTCGTTATATCGGCTCGAAAAATCCAAATTGATCGAGCCCGAGACTCGTATCATCGGTATTGACCGGCATGTTCTCGAAGAGGGCGGTTTCATTAAAGTCGCTAGGAAAAGTTTACAGTCCTATCTAAACGAGACGATCGACGATGAAGTCTGGCAGCGTTACTCGACTCGAATGCAATATCTCATGATCGACCTTACTCAGCTCGATCAATATAAACAATTGGATTCGGTCATAGATTCTAAGTCCAGGGTACTGGTCAATTATTTAGCCGTTGCCCCGTTTTTGTTCAAAAATATTTGTCAGGGTCTCGATAAAGCGAAAATTTTGACTCGAGAATCGCGTGTGGTGATGGAAAAGCCGATCGGTAACGATCTAAAATCCAATCGGGAAATCAACGATGCCGTCGCCGAAGTCTTCCAAGAAGATCAGGTATTCCGCATCGATCATTATTTGGGCAAAGAAACGGTACTGAATCTGTTGGCCTTGCGTTTCGCCAATTCGATCTTCACGACCAACTGGAATCATAATACCATTGACCACATTCAAATTACCGTTGGCGAGGAAGTCGGAATCGAGGGCCGTTGGGAGTATTTCGATAAAACCGGGCAGCTAAGGGATATGTTGCAAAATCATTTGTTGCAGATTTTGACTTTTATCACAATGGAACCGCCCGCGTCGCTGGAGGCCGAAAGCATTCATAGCGAAAAAATCAAGGTGTTGAAAGCCTTGCGTCCGATTACCGCCGAAAATGTCGAAGAAGTGACCGTGCGCGGGCAATACACTGCCGGTTACATGAAAGGCCAAGCCGTGCCGGGCTACACCGAGGAGGAGGGTGCCTATAAGGAGAGTACCACCGAAAGCTTCGTCGCGGTGCGTGTCGATATCGATAATTGGCGCTGGGCCGGCGTGCCGATATATCTGCGTACCGGAAAGCGCATGCAAAACAAGCGAACCGAAATCGTCGTTTATTTCAAGCGCTTGCCGCATAATATCTTCAAGGATAGTTACCGTGAACTTCCCCCGAATAAGTTGATTATTCATTTACAGCCGAAAGAAGGCGTCGAAATCGAAATGCTCAATAAGGTACCCGGTATCGGGGGCAGTATCACATTACAACAGAATAAACTCGATTTGAGCTTTTCTGAAACGTTCAAAAACAGCCCGTTTTTCGGCGGTTACGAGCGGCTAATTCTGGAAGCGATGCGCGGCGATCCGACCTTGTTCCTGAGTCGGCAGGAAATCGAACAGGCTTGGGCGTGGGTTGATTCGATACAAGATGCTTGGGCGCGTAGAAAAATCGCCCCAAAACCCTATTCCGCAGGAAGTTGGGGGCCGGTCGCGTCGGTCGCATTGTTGGCGCGCGATGGTCGGGCTTGGGAAGAGTAAGCCCAATCTCGTAAATCGAGCGTATCCTAAAAAGCATTTTGTCCACGAAACATACGAAAATCACGAAAATATTCAAATAGTTATGCTTTCCAAGCTATTCCCCCCAATGGGTGATTCAAGAGATTTATGTAACCGTATGATTACTTTCGTGTATTTCGTGGACTGATTGCCGAATTTAGGATCATGGCTCCCGATGCAGCCAACACGCCGAGTAGTGCCCGGTACGTGGTTCGAGTTCCGGGGGTTCTTCTACATCGCACAGCCCTTTGATGGCATGCGGGCAGCGTGGATGAAAGTGGCAACCCGTCGGCGGATGCAGCAGACTGGGCGGTTCGCCGCCCGGTAGTTCGCGTTCTTGAGCGGCATTCTCGGCATCGGGGTCGGCGGTGGCCGCTACCAAGGCTTGCGTATAGGGATGCTGAGGAAAGTCGAGCAAATCGTCGACAGTGGCTGCTTCGACGATGCGGCCTCCGTACATCACGAAAATGCGGTCGGCGAAATGCCGCACGGTGGATAAATCGTGTGTGATGAAGGCAAGCGTCAGCTCGCGCTTGTTTTGTATCGTTCGCAGCAGACGCAGGATCTCTACGCGTACAGAGGCGTCCAACATCGAGACCGGCTCGTCGGCGATGATCATCGCCGGTTGTAAAATCAACGACCGGGCAATGACGACCCGTTGTTGCTGACCGCCGCTGAGCATGTGCGGAAACTTCGGCAAGTAATCGTCGGCCGGCGACAGACGCACCTCTTCCAGCGCCGCTCGTATCCGTGCTTCACGTTCCTTCCTATCTCTTACGCCATGAATGATCAGCGGTTCGCTCAAGGCCCGACGGATTGTCATGAAAGGCGGTAGCGCACCATAGGGATCTTGCTGTACATAGCCGACTCGGGCCCGGTATTGCTTGAGTTCATGTTTATTCAAGGCATCCAGATGGTGGCCTTCGAAGACGACTTCGCCTCGAGTGGGCGGATGCAGACCGAGCAAGGTGCGCGCCAAGGAACTTTTGCCGCAACCACTTTCGCCGACGAACGCGACCGCCTCGCCGCGATAGAGATGGAAATTCACACCATTCACAGCACGCACATAGCCCGCCCGGATAAATCCCCATTGCCGCAATTCGAACCAAGTATGCAGGTCTTGCACCGCAACCAAAACCTCTTTGCTTAACGGCCGTGTTTCCAAAACGGGAGTCGGAGTTTTATGCAACTCTCGAGGCTTGCCGGTTTCGGCGCGGTCCGCATAAAGCCAACAACGGACTTCGTTACGTTCCGACAAGGATTGCGGCAAAGGGTCTTCATCGCAGCGGTCGAATCGGGCGGGACAGCGATCGGCGAAACGGCAGCCCGAAGGTAGTAGCATTAGATTCGGCGGTTGACCTGGAATGTGATCGGGTTGCCGAGTCTGATGCAGGCGCGGCACGCTGTCCATCAACAGCCTTCCGTAAGGATGTGCGGGATTTGCAAAAAACTGTGCGGCACTGCCCAGTTCCACGATTTGCCCCGCATACATCAGCGCGACGCGATCGGCGATTTCGCTGGAGGTGGCGACGTCGTGAGTAATCAGCATGAAGCTGGTGCCTAGTTCCCGCTTGATGCGTTTCAATCGATTCATAATGCCGGCTTGCGTCAGAACGTCCAATGCCGAAGTCGGCTCGTCCATGATCACCAGTTTCGGTTCCGCTACCAAGGCCATGGCCAGCACCACCCGTTGGCGCATGCCGCCGGAAAGTTCGAAAGGATAGCGTCTCAGAAAATCGCCGGAGACACCAACCAGCTCGAATACTTCACCGGCACGGGTCATGGCTTTTTGTCGGGACCAGCCGCGATGTACCCACAGCGGCTCGGCCACTTGCTCGCCGACTCGCACGACGGGATTCAAGGCATTCATCGAAGCCTGCATCACCAGAGAAATACGCAGCCATTGGACGTCCTGGCGAAAGCGCTCGGGGTCTAGAGCCATGATGTCGACGCCGTCGAGCAGAACCCGACCCGAATAGTGATTGACGTTCCGCGGTAGCACCCGTAGCAGAGCTTTGGCCAACGAGCTTTTGCCGCAACCCGACTCGCCCAATATCACCAAGGCTTCATTGCGCCGGATTTCGAAGTTCAAGCCGTCCACGGCGGTGACGATGCCCCGTTCGGTCTGATAGGCAAGCCGCAGGTCTTCAACCTTGAGTAAGGGTTCTGTCATCGTTAGATCCGCCGCAGCCTGGGGTTGAACACGCGATCCAGCGCAAAACCGAGCAAGGCAAAACCGAGGCCGGTCAGCATCAGCAGCAAAGCCGGAGCCAGCACCCAATAATAATAGTGATTGTACAGAGCGCTTTCGTTTTGCGCGTCATTGAGCACCTTGCCCCAAGTCGGCAGTACCGGATCGCCGAGCCCCAGCACCGCCAACGAGGCTTCCAGAAAAACGAAGGCCGGAATCAGCGTCACGAAGGTAGGAATCAGCACGGGCAGGATGCGCGGGACCAAGTAATGCAGGATGATGCGGCTGTTGCTGGCGCCGTAGGCTTGTGCCGCTTGAATGTACGGCGACTCGCGTATCGGCAGTAGCATTGCCCGGTACATTTTGGCGCTGGCGCTGAATATGCCGAGTAGCACCACGACGCCCAGCATTAGCCAAATACTAGTTGAATAGAGTGTTCCGACCATGACCAGTATCGGCAGTAGCGGTAAAATCATGTTGATTTCGGTAAGCCGTTGGATGGCGGCATCGAGCCGTCCGCCGAACCAAACGCCGGTCGCGGCGATCACCAAGGTCGTCAGCGTTGTGCCTACAGCCGCCAACAGCCCGAAGGCCAATGCGATCGGCGTACCCCACAGTAGCGCCAGCAGTAGGTCGCGGCGCTGATGATCGGTTCCGGCAATGCCGTGAACACGTCCATAAACCACCAGATCTGCAGTGATCTCAGCGGCTTCGTCGAATAATACCGCATCCAAGACCAGCGTGTAGCGCCCGGGCAAAACTTCAGGCGAATCAGTGCCGGGCCGCGCCAGCAAACCCACCTGGGGCAGTAAGCCAAGACGCCGTTGCAGTGCCCAATCCTGAGAAAGCGAGAAACGGTCGCTGGCTGAAACCCTTCGTCCGCCCAATGGTATCTCGCGTCTGTCGGGGGTATGCCAAGTCAGTCGGGCAAAGGGCTCTCGAGTGTGCTTTTCCGCCTTCAGAAATAAGTTGATTTCACTCGGAAACTCGGAAAAATCATAGTCGAAGTGCAAGGGTATCTTCAGGCGCTTGCCACCGGTGAAAGCTACAGATTCTGTTTCGGCATCAAGGCTTGAAATAATCAATGTTTTAGGCTTGTTGCCGCCTTGCAAGCGATCCAGCCATGCCGGTTCTGCATTTCGGGGATGCATGCGCCAGTAATCGCCGCCGCGCCAGCGATCGAGGGCCTCGTCATAGGGCATCGCGATGACCGTAACAATCGATAGGCCGACTAAACACAAAATGATAACCATGCCGAGTAACGCGGAAGGATAACGGCGCAGTTCCCACAGTCGTTCGCTCCAGTATCTCATTGGGCTGCTCCGATGCGTACGCGCGGATCGACGATGCCGTAAATGATGTCCAGCACCAGGATAGAGAAGGCCAGCAAATAAGCGAAAATAACCACCGAACCGATGATGACCGGCGTATCATGATGGCCGATGGCTTGAAAGATCAAGGTGCCGAGGCCGGGCCAGCTGAAGGTTCGTTCTAAAATGATCGCGCCGCTCCACATGCTGATCAGCATCAGCATGAAACTGGTAATGACTGGTGCTAGCGTCGGCCGTAAAATATAGCGCCGCTCGATCATCCGGGAAGGTAAGCCTTTTGCTCTGGCCAGTTCCACGTAATCTTCGCTGGAGTGAATCAAAAAGAAGGTTCGCCAGGAATAAATCGAAATGAAAATTTGCGACAGCAGCATGGCCAGCACCGGCAGGGCCATATGTTTCAGCACACTGAGCGTATAGTTCCAATTGTCTTCCGGTGGCGGTGCCCGTACCATGCCGCCGGAAGGCAATATGGGTACAAGAAAGGCGAAAAATAGAATCAAAAAAATGCCGTAAAACCAAGCCGGTGCTGCTGAAGTCGGTGCCAGGACGATGACGATGCGATCCAGTAGGCTGCCGTAGTGTCGGGACAGCCATAAGGCGATGTAGACGGACAAGAAAAAAATCAGCAAGTTGGCAGTACCGAATAGCAGCAGCGTGGCCGGCAAGCGTTCGAGGATGATGGCATGGACTTCGCGCGAACCCATATCGCTATGCATCTGCTCGGCGCGCCCCAGATCCAGGCGCATCGCGCGGTAAAGATAGTTGAAACTACGCAGCAGGAAAGGCCGGTCTAGGTTCAGCCTCCGAACTTCCAAGTCTACGCGGCGTTGTATCAGTTGATTACGCTCCTCGCTGTCGAGTTCGCGGAAAGACAAGTCGCCGCGCACGGCTTCGGAAATTTCGCTACGGATTTGCACCAGGCGCAATTCGTCGACGCGTCCTCCCATGTTGGCGATCAATATGGTTAGATAGACACCGATCAAAACCATCAGCACCAACGCAATAATGCGTTTGCCGGTCAATAATAGCATTAGTTTTAGATCGCGGAGCAATCCCTCCGCTTTCTTCGGAATACTTGGGTTTTTGCTAGGGTTCATGGTTCGATGCCTTCGGGAATCGATTCGTCGGCAGGTAAGGTTGCGAAGCCGTGAGAGGCGAACGACGGCAGCGCGATACGGTTGGATTTAACCGCCAGTTCCAGACTATTGGCTCCGGCACCGAGCCGAGAAATTTGCCTGGCCGTCAAATTGACTCGCCAAATGCCGTTTTCGGATGGCTCAGCCTTACCTTTAAGCGAAAGTTTGCCATCGCCGTCAAACAATAAAAACATGACTTCGTCAATGGCGTCTAGCGGATAGGGTTTTCCTTGAAATGTGACTTGCAATTCGAATGTCGCAGGCTGACCGGCTTTGACGAGGATCGGACCGTCCATGACCAATTCGGGGATTTCCGGTTGAACGAAGCGCAGCCATTTGTCTGCGGAATCCGGAAAATCCTCGTAGCGGCGCAGTACGATGCTGCCTTCGAGAGGATGCACCGAATGTAGATAAAAAGGCCCATTACCGACCCAAAAATGACCGCGCTTGGCATACCAGTCGGTCAGTGCTTTGTAACGCGTTTCTACTTCGTCGGGACTCAAGTAGTGTTTTAGCAGCGAGGCAAAAGGAACAAATGCCCTGAGCTTGGCTGATTCGAGCAATTGTTGCAGAATCGGTAAGCTGGGGCCGGACACCAGGCTCAGCCAATCTAACTGCAAATGGTCGGCCTTGTGCGAGGAAAAAGCCAGACGTTCATTTTGTTCGGCCAGGATGCCCAGTGCCAAGGTATGCCAGGGCAAGACGATCGGACTCTTGTCGGCAACCGTGACTTCGGCGTCGGGATGGATTTGATCGCTGTAGATATCGATGATCAGAGGTTGTTTCGAGACGATACGCCATCCCCGGAAATGACGCTGAAAGGATTCGAAATTGGGCACATGAGCGATGTCGTACAACGGACTGTTCGGATTGGCCCGCTCGAAGCCGAGAATCCACGGCAGCAGCAAGTCGGCCAGGGATAACGTGGTTCCGTCGTGCCAGCGCCGTTGCCAATAATCGTCCTTGTAACGAATACGAATGCGGCCGCGCGCCTCAAGGCCCTCGGGGTGTTTTTCGGCAACCGTGATAAAGCGCAAGTCATGGCTATCCCAGTCTATCCAGGCATTGCCGGGAACGCTTATGGTTTTGGCTCGGTGTATCGTCAGCCAATCGTGACTGATGATCAATGGCACGCCATATTGGACTTTGACGTCGGCGGACTGGATCTGCTGGGGCCAATACAGACCGGTGAATGGGTCCGCCAGCAGCGGCGGATCTTGCAGGGCGCGGATGATTTTTTGGTCGAAGATCCAATTGCTGCCGGCGACCGGATTCCAAGGCTCCGTTAACAAGCCGGGCGAGCCGATGACCATGTTTCCGCCGACTTGATCGTCGAATCGTAAGGTATAGGGCCACAGCGCCGAGGCGGAAACACCGCCGGCTAGATCGACCGCCAATCTCACATTATGAGCCCGGGGCCAGGCATTGATTTGATCCACCAGCCATACCCTTACAGAATCTTCAAGGGCCAATTGCAGTGCCCGGCTCATTAAAGCCCGACGCTCCGGCCAAGTGCGGTAATCGCGGCGTTGCAAGCGGTCGGCAATCACATCGAATTCGGCCGAAGGGCGATAAGCTTGCCATAAAGGGTCGGCCCGACCTTTGGACGTGTAATAGTAGCTGAAATTATCGGTTAGATCCCGCTCGATCCGGCTCGCAATCCAACCGCCTGTGTATAGATGCCAATGGCCGGCTTGGGGATCGCCGGCAAGCCAAATACGTGAAGCTTCGGCGGCGGTGCGATAGAGGTAGCTGATTTCGAAGCCGAGATTTTCGAGCAGCGCGCCGATATAGTCGCCGATATTTTTGCGCGCATCTTCGGTGCGGATCAGTAGACGCAAACGCACCGGCCGGTCTTGATACCACCAGCGACCTTGCTCGAATCGAGCACCCAAGGACTGCATTTCCCTATCGATGATTTGTTTAGCGGCTTCGGGATCGTGTTGATAACGCAGCTCTAAAGCTCTGGCAACATCGGCCAAATGCGCATAGTCCGGAAATGCGGTGCTCAGTGGGAGAAAACGTGGGACAGCCAAGCCGCCGTAGATTTCTTCGGCTATATAGCGGCGATTGATCAGTTGATTGAGCGCTTCGCGTATCGCCGGAATATGGAAGGGGTTGAGTTCGCCATTGGAGAAATGGGGGCCCGCCGGATTTAGGGTCAGTTCCACCGAACTGCCGTAGGAAATATCGTAATCCGCACTTTTCGAGTCACGCAGGCGCTGAAAAACCGTGGTGCTGGTGATGCCTTGCGTGAAAATATGATGACTGCCGCTCTCGATTAGGCTGACCACCTGTCCGATATCGCCCTGCTGGGTAAAGACGATCTGGTCGACCAAGGCGCCGCGGCGACCATCGTTTTGTCGTTCTTCGGAAGATTGCCGACCGGTTTCGACGAAGGCTGGTGCCGAGCCCTCGTTTTTCAAGTAAAAAATGAAAATAAGCGCCGTGAGAACCGATAGGGCAATCATGGCAAGAACGAGTTTGTTCATGTGCTGCACGCATCGGTAAAGTGGATGGAAAGTATTCGTTTGTCATGGAGATTGTGCATGTCGGCATGCTATGATTTAAAAAAAGCGGTGTCAAACAGCTAATCCAGCTTCAACAAATAAAGTAAATCTAACGTAAGAAATCTTGCACTTCTTCCTGCGTCGGTAATCCGGGTCTGGCACCGGTCTTGGTACAACATAGCGCACCGGCCGCGCTGGCGTAATTCAAAATATCCGGCCAGTCTTGGTCTGCGGCCAACGCGGCGGCGAAAGCACCGTGAAAAGCGTCGCCGGCGCCTGTGCTATCGATCGCGATCATAGGATATGCCGGCAGCTCGCCTTGTTCATTACCGCGTTGCCAAATCAAGCCGTTTTCGCCCAAGGTGATCACGACAGCGGGTGCGATTTCCGCCAGCCGCCTCAATGCGGCGGGTATGTCTCCGGCGTATTGCAGCGCAAATTTTTCCGAAGCAACCAAGTAATCCGATAAGTCCAATAAGCCGATGCTGCCCTCGTGAACCGAGCCTGCGTCGAGTACGGTCGGAATTCCGTTGTATCTTGCATAGCGCGCCAGTTGTAAGGAAATATTCGGTTCGTGACCGTCGAACAGCATGACCTTGGTTTCTAGGTTCGAATAATCGACCGCATTAGCAGGCAAGGGCCGGGTTGTTCCTTTGTAATTGATCAGAGCACGTTGTCCATTGGGTTTGACCAGAATTGCCGACAGTGGTGTCGGTGCCTTGCCTCTAAAAACAAAACGGGTATCGACGCCATCATCGAGCAATTCTTGCCAATGTTTGTTACCGAATAAGTCATCGCCTAAATAACCGGCAAAAGCCGCATTGAAACCGAGCCGAGCAACCGTTATCGCGGCATTAGCGGCAGGCCCTCCACCGCAGCCGGCAAAGCGTTCGGCAAACACTTTTTCATCGGCGCCGGGGTGAACAGGTACCGAAAGAATAAGGTCATAAGTGGCTTGTCCTACGCAAAGGACATCAATATTCGTCGTAGGCTGATTCATAAAGCGGAATAAATGCAAGTCGTTACTGAGACAAGTGTAATGCAGTTTATGTTAATTCGATTGAAAAATATCCGAATGAATGTATCCGTCGATGCTTGTATCACCCCTGGATCCCCCATACGTCAATACCGAACCTCCACAAAGCTTACTGTATCAAGAAGTTGTTTTGTGCATATTCTTTAGCGGTTTTGGGTAGGGTTTTCAAGCATATGTGTCAACTTAGTGCCTAAACTATGGCGCGTTTGGGGTGTTATTCGTCATATCGGCATGGATGTGAAGCTATGCATTGCCATTCCTGCCACTGGATTCCGCCAATCCCTGACGGAATGACGCGTTTTTTCCTCAAGTTGGCGCCTATAGGGTATTCAAGTTCATTGCAATAAAAGCGCTTTTTGGAATAGCCGGTTTATCCAAGTCAACAAATTTATTTAACAATGAAAACGTTTGTCTTGCCTTGATCGTTTTGCAAGTCCCAATAAAATCAGGTTTTATGCCATAATAGCGCGTTTGTTTTCATCATATTTTCGCCGGTTAAAGCCATGTCAGACAGAAAAATTCTTGTTACCAGTGCCCTACCTTATGCCAATGGTCCGATTCATTTAGGGCATATGGTTGAATATATTCAAACCGATATTTGGGTACGGTTTCAGAAACAACGGCATCAGCAATGCTATTTCGTCTGTGCCGACGATACGCACGGCACGCCGATCATGCTACGGGCCGATAGTGAAGGCATTTCACCGGAACAATTGATTGCGCGTTCCGCCGAGGAACATTTGTCCGACTTTACCGAGTTCGGTGTCGCATTCGACAATTTTCATAGTACGCACTCCGAAGAAAACAAGTCGCTCGCCGAGTTGATCTACAAGCGTCTGCGTGGCGGCGGGCATATCGCATCGCGCAGCATCACACAGGCTTTCGATCCGGTCAAAAATATGTTTTTGCCCGACCGCTTTATCAAGGGCGATTGCCCGAAATGCGGCGCTAAGGATCAATACGGCGATAGCTGTGAGGTGTGCGGCGCGACTTATTCGCCGACCGAATTGAAAAATGCCGTCTCGGTCGTTTCCGGCGAAAAACCGATTGAGAGGGAATCGCTTCATTATTTCTTCAAACTGCCGGATTTCGAGAATATGTTGCGAGACTGGATTAAGGAAGGCCATTTACAGTCGGAAGTCGGCAACAAAATGAATGAATGGCTTGAAAACGGCTTGCAAGAATGGGATATCTCGCGCGATGCACCTTATTTCGGTTTCGAAATACCGGATGCACCGGGTAAATATTTCTATGTCTGGCTCGATGCGCCGATTGGCTACATGGCCAGCTTCAAGAATCTGTGCGATCGCGAGGAAGACTTGAATTTCGACGATTTCTGGGCCGAGGAAAGTGACGCCGAGCTCTACCATTTCATCGGCAAGGACATCATCTATTTCCATGCGTTGTTTTGGCCGGCGATGCTTAAAGGTTCAGGCTTTAGAACACCGAGTGCAATTTTCGCTCATGGTTTCTTGACCGTGAATGGCGAAAAGATGTCCAAATCGCGCGGCACTTTTATTAAAGCGCGTACTTATCTTGACCACCTGAACCCGGAATATCTGCGGTATTATTTTGCCGCGAAACTGGGCTCCGGCGTCGACGATATCGATTTAAACTTCGACGATTTTACCCAGCGCGTTAATTCCGACCTAGTTGGTAAGGTTGTCAATATCGCCAGCCGTTGCGCCGGTTTTATTCATAAACGTTTTGACGGTTTGCTCTCGAAACATTGCGTGGAGCCGGACCTATTCGATTATTTCATCGAGGCTAATGAAGGCATTGCACGGTGTTATGAAGCGCGCGAATTCGGCAAGGCAATGCGTGAAATCATGGCGCTCGCAGATCGCGCAAATCAGTATATCGACGAGAAAAAACCTTGGCTGATTGCGAAAGAGGAAGGCCGCGACGAGGAGCTGCATGAAGTTTGCTCGATGGGCATCAACTTGTTTAGATTATTGATCGTCTATTTAAAACCGGTTGTGCCGTCAATGGCGCATCAAGCCGAGATTTTTCTGAACTTGGAACCTGAGGCCTGGCCGGATAAAGCCGAGCCATTGCTTGATCATCAGATTGACGTGTTTCGGCCGTTGATGACTCGGGTCGATCCTGACAAGATCGCTGCGGTGGTTGAAGCCTCAAGGGAAAACTTGCAAAAAAACGAGGAGCCGAAACCGAAACGTTTCGACCCGATCGCCGAGGCGATTGAGTTCGAAGATTTTGCCAAACTGGATCTTCGCATCGCACGGATCGTCAAAGCCGAACATGTCGAAGGCGCGGACAAATTGTTGCAACTGACCGTCGATATCGGCGATGAAACACGCAATATCTTTGCCGGTATTAAATCGGCCTACGCGCCGGAAGACTTGGTCAACAAATTGACGCTGGTCGTCGCTAACTTGAAGCCGAGGAAAATGCGTTTCGGCCTATCCGAAGGCATGGTGCTTGCGGCCGGGCCCGGTAGTAAGGACATCTGGTTGCTGAGTCCGGATCAAGGAGCCCTGCCGGGCATGCGCGTTAAATAAGGCTGATGGGTAAAAATTCAAAGTGAGTCGTATAGGCTACGCTTCGCGTACCATTTTTCGGCTTGGGAGGCTTGCGAAATATCAAGCGGTTCGGTATGCCGAAACGTTTAGGACGGGGTTGCATACCCCCGTCCTGTTTAGTGATCTATATAGGAATAATAAGGCATTGAAATGACATGTTATTCTTAGATGGTTTCTCGATCAAAAGGGAGTAATTAACTACGGTGGGATGACAAGGCCTCGGTAAGCGCCGATTGTAAGTCGTTATATTCAAAACTGAAGCCAAGTTCATTGATGAGTCTTAATGGCATGACGCGTTGGCTGCCGAGTACCAGTTCCGACATTTCACCGAGCATCAGTTTCAAAGCCCAAGCGGGAATCGGCAGTAAGGCCGGACGTTTCAGGCAATCGGCTAACGTTTCGGTGAACTCTCGATTGGTGACGGGGTTAGGTGCGGTAGCATTGTAGGGGCCGCGCATCGATTCGTCGTTTAGCATTGCGCAGGCGATATTGATCCAATCTTGCCGGTGTATCCAAGACATCCATTGGGTGCCGGCGCCGATTCGGCCGCCCAGGCCAAGCTTGAACGGCAAGAGCATACGTTGTAGTAGCCCTCCTCCGTGACCTAACACTAAACCGGTTCGTATTAAACAAACTCTGATATCGAGTTGCTCGGCTTGAAGCGCACTGTTTTCCCAGGCCGAGCATAATCGATGTGAAAAATCGTCTTTGGCGGGCGTCTCTTCATCGAGAACCGTGTCGCCTTGATTGCCGTAATAGCCAATCGCCGAACCGCTAATCAGGACTTCCGGTTTTACGGCCAATCGTTCGAACGTTTCAAACAAACGATCCGTCAATAAGACGCGGCTATCCCAGATAATACGTTTTTGTGCCTCGGTCCATCGTTTGTCGAAAATAGGCGCACCAGCCAGATTAATGACCGCGTCGAATCGTTGGTCCGGTGTGATGTCGTCGAGGTTGCCCAGGCCTTTTATGTCGGAGCCGCAAATTGACGAAACGCGTTCGGGATTCCGGCTAAGTACGGTCAGCTGGTGGCCCTGGTTGCTTAATTGTCTGGTCAAAAGGGTGCCGATAAAACCGGTGCCACCTGTTAGTAATATACTTAGTGCGGTCATATTATATTTGCGGTTTTAATGGCAAGGCTATTTTGTTCGGTAACAAGGCGCGAAAACAGGCGCATAGCAAGCTATGTAACTGTTTTCGCAACGCAGCTATCGGACAAAAGAGCGCGTCAGAAAGCCGCAAATGTGGCTGTGCGAAGTATTTATTCATGACTCGGCTCCATAGTGAGAGTGGCAGCAATAGCCTTAGCCGGTTTGCTTATCGTGATTCTTCGGCATGTTGACCGTCGCGTTCCTGTTTTGCGGGTAGGAACGATAGTAATCCGTAAGCAATATGTGAAAGACCGGCATAGAGAAAAAACAAACGATAAGTATGATCGATCGGAATTTGATTGACGCGACCATAAAATTCGAGAGCACCGCTCAACAAAATCAAAAAAAGTCCGGCGGCCGTCAATTCTTTGTAGCATTGCTTCATCAAACAATAGGCTAACATCGATAATTCCGCTAGTACGATATAAATCATCATGATTTTGATGTTGTTGCTCAAAGGGCCGTAAAGGTCGTTGTTGAGCTCGAAAAAAACCTGGTCATTGGTAAAGGATAGGGTTGCTGCCGCGACACTGACGGCCAGCGAGACATAATAATTAGCTTCCAACGCATATTTGAAGCTGGTCAAGCTTTTTGTTGCAAAACTATTCATGAAATTATCCTTAAAAAAAAGTCCTCCTGAAAGAACCAAAATGGGAGGACTTTATAGAGGAGGACATTGAGAGCGGCTAGGTTGCCAGGCCGCTTTGTTGACCTATGTTGTCGCCGCCCGTTGTATCCGGCGTCACTGTGACAGGGGGCTGTTCGTCCTTGTCATCATCTTCCGGTACCGGTGGGGCAATTTTTTTGCCATTCATCAAATCATCGATTTGAAACTTATCGATGGTTTCCCACTGCATTAATGCTTCCGCCATGTTATGGAGGATTTCCATGCGATCGGTGAGAATCTGTTTGGCGCGCTCATAGTTTTTGTCGACCAGTGAGCGAATTTCGTCGTCGATTAATCGCGCCATTTGTTCAGACATCGCTTTATTTTGCGGTCCGAAATAGCCTTGATTCTGATCAGGACCGTAATCCATCGGTCCGAGGCGATCGGAGAGTCCCCACTTAGTCACCATGTTGCGGGCCAATTGAGTGGCACGCTCGATGTCATTGGAAGCGCCGGTGGTCACTTTATTTTTGCCGTAAATGATTTCCTCGGCAACGCGTCCCCCGAATAAGCTGGCGATTTGGCTTTCCAGCTTATCCCGGCTTGCGCTGTAGGAATCCCGTTCAGGTAGAAACATCGTGATACCTAATGCACCACCACGGGGCATGATGCTGACTTTGTAGACCGGGTCGTGCTCCGGTACGATGCGTCCGACGATGGCATGACCGGCTTCATGATAGGCGGTCATCAACTTATCTTCTTCGCGCATCATCATGCTTCTTCTTTCGGCGCCCATGAGCATCTTGTCGCGGGCTTTATCGAGATCTTCCATGTTCACTTCGCGTTTGTTTTTACGCGCCGCGAATAAAGCGGCTTCGTTGATCAGATTCGCGAGTTCCGCTCCGGAAAAACCGGGCGTGCCTCGGGCCAGGTCGTTGATGTTAACATCGGCGGCTTGCGGCACTTTTTTGATATGTACACCGAGAATCTGCTCGCGGCCTTTGATATCGGGTAAACTGACCGTGACTTGTCGGTCGAATCGGCCAGGTCTTAGCAAGGCTTTATCGAGAACATCGGCGCGGTTGGTCGCCGCGATGACGATGATGCCTTCGTTGCCGTTGAAGCCATCCATTTCCACAAGTAATTGGTTCAGGGTTTGTTCGCGCTCGTCATTGCCGCCGCCCATGCCGTTGCCGCGATGACGGCCGACCGCATCTATTTCGTCGATGAAGATGATGCATGGCGCGCGTTTCTTGGCTTGTTCGAACATGTCGCGAACGCGAGAGGCACCGACACCGACGAACATTTCAACGAAATCCGAACCGGATATCGAGAAGAACGGTACGCCCGCTTCGCCTGCAATGGCCCGAGCCAGCAGCGTTTTACCGGTTCCCGGAGGACCGACCATCAAGACGCCGCGCGGTATCTGGCCGCCGAGGAATTCGTATTTGGCGGGGTCTCTCAGAAAATCGACCATTTCGACAACGTCTTCCTTGGCTTCTTCGACGCCGGCAACATCGGTGAATTTGACCTTGATTTGGTTTTCCTCGAGCAATTTGGCCTTGCTTTTACCGAAATTCATCTGCCCGCCCATGCCGCCGCCTTGCTGCTTACGGAAGAAGTAAACCCAGACTGCGATCAACAGTAACATCGGCGCCCACGAGATAAATATCTGCATCAACATCGATTGTTTCGGCGGCGATGCGACCTTGATTTTGACGCCGTACTCCAACAATTCGTCGATCATTTTGGCATCGTTTGGGTTGTAGGTCATAAACCGTTCCCCGTTACGCCGGCGGCCGTTGACTTCCTCGCCATTGATCGTGACTTCGGCGACTACGCCGGCTCGTATGTCTTCGATGAAGTCGGAGTACGACAAAGCATAGTTACTATCGTTTTGCGGGCCCATTCGGCTAAATGCCGTGAATAGCGTAAGCCCCACCGCTATCCAGATGACGATTTTAAGTGCATTTGATTTCATTTAAATTTTCTCCTCTTTAGAGATGTATGAGGATATCATTCTTCTTTCGAAAAATACCTGAAGAAATCCGATTTCGGTTCCAATAACAGAGTATCCTGGGTATTTTCGAACGACTTTTGATAGGCGTTCAAGCTTCGGTGTATGCATAAAACTCTTCATTTTTGCCATGGCTGACCGCATAGATTTCGGCCGACTTGGCATCGCCACGTCCTCGTATTTGTTCGGCTTCTCGATAAACATTAGCCAAAATAATTTCGCGTTCCTTATCGTCCAGCGTGCTAATTTGTTAAGCAAGTTCCGCGCCTTGTGAGCGGTATTCCCGAGCAAGCCTTTCGCGTTCGGCTTCCATTCTGCGAAATCCGAGCTACTGGCTTCGTCCGGTAGCTCGATGCGTATATCGACCAACTCGATGCCGTATTGTTCAGCGACCGGGCATAATTTTTCCATCAGAGCAGCTTGCGTAAATTGCTTCTATCCTAGGAAACCAACTCTTTAATCGTTCTTAAGCCGAATTCGCCGCGCATCGCAACTTTCATAATTTGATCGAGCCTAAAAAATTGGTTTGATAAGAATCGCGCTAACCCTTGTATTATTTATCACGCCTCTTAATTGTTCGGTGTAATGTCGATTTAATCGGTTGTTTTAACCAGGTTCGAGAAAATCGACTAGATCACTGCTGAATTTATTTTTTAATTTCAATAACGCACTGTTCTGGATTTGCCGGACCCGTTCCCGCGTTAACGACATTCGGTCGGCAATGTCTTGCAGCGTCATTTCGGTATTGCTGTCGAGTCCGAAGCGGCAATTGATGATGTCGGCTTCGCGCTCAGGTAGGGTTTCGATAGCCTTTCTCAAGCAGTTTTTCAATGCCGAATTAGCCAATATATTAATCGGTTGCGGAAAATGGTTCTGCTCCATCGAATCGACAATCGCCGGTAAATCCTCGTCATCATTGATATTGTTATCGAGCGAAATGGTCGATTGATAATTATTAACAATGGCTTTGATTTCTTCTTCGGGCAAGGCGCAGATTTCGGCAAGTGTTTTATTGGTAGGCCATTGGTTGTGTTTGACCAGATAATCGTTCATCGTTTCGAACACCGCGGCCGCTTTTGCCGCGATGTTGTAAGGCAAGCGGACCATCTTTTCTTGTCTCACCATGCCTCGAGTGATGCTTTGCTTGATCCAATAAATCGCATAAGTCGAAAAGCGCACCGAGCGTCGCCAATCGTAACGGTCAACCGCCTTAATCAACCCCACTGTTCCGTCTTGTATCAAATCGGTAAACGGCACCGAAGAATGATGATATTGACGAGTAATGAACGTGACTAGCCTAAGGTTGCCGCTGATCATCGCACGTCTTGCGGAAATCATTCGTTGTTGCTCGATCGACGCGGATTTCAACAACTCCAAGTCATCATCGTTGAGTGCTCGATCCTTAAGCCGGCAAGCTAAGACTTTGACGATTTGTTGCAGGAAATTAGGTAAGAGATGAAGGTCGTCCAATAATTGTCTGCATTCGATAAATACGGTGTTTGAATGCGGGTGACCTTTGGCGTTGATCACTTGCTGAAAACACTCTAATAACTTGATTGCGAGTTGTTTAGCGGTATCTTGTGCAGCATTGTCCTTATGTACAGGTTCGAGATTGTTTTTTCTGATAAGCTCGGATAAATCGATGCCATCGCCGATAGCGCGAACAAATTCGCCGGCAATAACCGACAGTCCCGAATCCGAATAAATCATCGAACGCGATAAGTTTAAGCGGCTTTGTTCCATCTGTTGGGCTAGCGAGGTTAATTCCTCGGCATTCAAAACCGATGCGTTTTGCTGATGGATCAATAAATCGTCGCTTCCGTTCTGCATGAATGTCATTGCATTGTTCGATGAGAGTAATTCTTCGGTTTCCGCAAATAATTCGGCATCGGCAGGTTCAAATTCGATTTCATCGGAATCGTTGTTAAGCGTGTCGATTTGTGGTCGACTCGAATGTATTAAATCCGTTTCAAGGGAGGCCTCCTTATATAAGCCTCGAAAATTGCCGGAACGATACTGATTGTTTAGCATTGAATGGTTCATTTGGGTCATAGTGGATTGCCCCTTACCAGGTAACTGGTTATATACCCTGAGTAAATACTTTGTTGAATCAACTAAAGCTTGGATTAAACATTACTCCTGAGTACAATGTTTGTCAAACATAAATCATAAACAAAACCTGTGCATAAATGTATACAATAAAAACCGTGACTTCACTCACAGGCATAAACACCGAAACACTTAGAGCTTGGGAAAGGCGCTACGGAACCGTTAATCCCGTTAGGGACAGCAAGGGCCGGCGTCTTTACACGCAGCAAGATGTCGAGCGTTTGACACTGCTGCTGGCGGCAACTCAGCAAGGTTTTACGATTAGCAAAATTGCAGATTTGAGTAACGATGAGTTACAGGATTTATTGAGCGCCAATCGGAATCAGCCTAATGCTAATCAGGAATTGTTTTTTGTGCGGATTGTCGATGCTTTGCTGCAGTTTCGCATGGATATCTGCGAAGAGCTGCTCAGGCGGGCACTGATTGCAATGGACCCCCTCTGCTATGCCCGGGAGGTTCTGTTGCCGACACTGGAAAAAGTCGGTAATCTTTGGCATGAAGGTAAATTGACAATTGCTCAAGAGCATCTTTTTTCCGCCTGTGTTAAACGAATAGTGTTAAGCATGGTGAATCACGAACAGCCATTTTCCGGAACCAATCCCGGTGTGATGTTTGCGACCATGACCGGAGAGCATCACGAATTCGGAATATTGCTGAGCTGCTGGTTAGCCGCTAGCCAGCGTTGTAAATGCTATTACATCGGTCCCGATTTGCCATGGGAAGACTTGTTAAACGCCGGAAGCCGGCTCAAGCCTTCTGTTATCGTGATGAGTCTCGCTAATACGCCGCCTGAGCAAGCCATGATTCAAAACTTAAACCATCTGGCCGAGGCGTTGCCGAAAGATATCCAGCTATGGGTCGGCGGTACCGGTGCACAGTATTTGTTTAAGTCGAATCAACTGCCGGAACGGTCGGTTTTTACCGCTAGTCTCGACGACTTTTACCATCGAATCGGTCGCATTATTGAAAGTCGTCCGCTCTCACGGCCGTTTTAGCGATTCTCGATCGATTTATTTAAACTGTGACTTATCAATGCATGAAAAGTTCTTAATTTCTTATTAATTCGGTAGGTTTTTTTTAATCCGGTCGTTCAAACGTTATGAATAGGTTTGACTCGCAAGGTTTTTATTGCATTCACGGTAAATGACTTTCATAATTCAATGCTTATTTAACACAGGACTATTGCCTGTTATTGTTGATTCGATGATCAGACTCTCTTTTGCTCATATATTTCCAAGGCATGCTTGTCATGGCCGAATAACTTTCGAACGGATGGTTTATCGCCCGAGGCCGTGCGCGGTTATTTCGGGGTATAGAGGTAGGTTTATGAAATATAAGGTATTAATTACCGTTGATAATCAACGATATGCTTAAAATGGGTAGCCGAATAATATGAAAAGGGCCCGAGCGGGCCCTTTTTTTTGGCTTAACGTTTACACAGTCCCGTTTGCGGGACCCAATTAGGGAGGACAGCAATGAACGAAGAAATCAGTCATTTGGTCGAGCGTCTTAACGAAGCTGAAAATGAAGATCAAAAAACTGTTTTTGAACAAGCCATAGAAGAACTGGAAAGTACCGAATTGGCATTATTGTTGGAATCCCTGCCCTTGCACCAACGTTTGGAGCGTTGGCAGCAGGTTCCTGTCGAAGATCGTGTGGATGTTTTGGTCGCCATGCGTTCCGAGCCTAGACAGACCATCATCGAAAGCTTCGAAGAATCGGAATTGCAGAGTTTGCTGAGCGGCTTACATGCCGAAGATTTGATCGAGCTGGCGGAAACATTGCCGGAATCGGTGATCGATACGGCGCTAGGCAATATGGATGCCAATCAGCGCAAGCATTATCAGTTGTCGGCGCAATATGACGATGAACGAATCGGCCGCTATGTCGATCACGAGCTATTGATTTTGCCAAGGACGGCAAAGGTTAGACAGGCGATGCGCTTGATCCGCAAAAAACTGCCCGAGTACACCGATTGCATTTATTTGATTCAGCGTAATGGTGCTTTTGTCGGCACCGTTCTCGTTCATAAACTGTATGCTGCGGATCCTCTTACGCCGTTGGTCGAATTATGTTTAGACGATCCTGTTACCGTGTCGGCGGATAGTTATTTAACTGATGCTGCGGAAAAAATGGAACATTCGGGACTAACCGCATTACCAGTCATTGATGCCGATCGGCTATTATTGGGCAGAATTACGTTGCGTTTGGCTTTGGAAATTACCCGCGAAGAATATGAAAGCCAATTAATGGCGACCGCAGGCATGGATGAAGACGAAGATTTATTCGCTCCAGTGATTCGTAGTTCCAAACGCCGAGCTACCTGGTTAGGAATCAATTTGATAACGGCTTTTTTGGCCTCTTGGTCGATCGACTTATTTGAAGGTACATTACAGCAAATCGTTGCATTAGCGGTGTTGATGCCAATTGTCGCATCGATGGGCGGGATTGCCGGCAGTCAGACTTTGACTTTGATCATCAGAGGCATCGCGTTAGGTCAAATCAGCAAGGGGAATTTTAAGCCGCTTTTGATTAAAGAAGTCAGCGTCGGCATACTCAATGGCTTGTTATGGGCTTTAGTAATCGGCGCTATAGCGGGTATTTGGTTCGGTAGCCTGTCTATCGGTTCGGTGATTGCTATCGCGATTGTCGTCAATATTATCATTGCTGCTTTCGCTGGCGTTGTAATTCCGTTGGTCTTGGATACGTTCGATATCGACCCGGCCTTATCCGGTTCGGTCATTCTGACTACCGTGACCGATGTTGTCGGTTTTGTTGCATTTTTGGGTTTGGGGACCGTTTTTTTGTTGTGATAAACATTAGGCTCTTTGCTAATCAAATGATGATGCCCCTCGAATCAACGATGAAAGTTGAAGTTCGATAGGAATAGAGAGGCCTCAATGCTGTCATAATTCAAAGCGAAAATTCATATTATCCTAGAAAAAGCATTTCACTATGAAGATCATGAAGAATAAGAAGTTATTACAATAACTTGCTATGCGTTTGTATAGAACTTTTGTTCACCCAAGAGATTAGCGGGAATACTTAGGTAATCTATTGAAATACATTATGAACTTCATGGTTGATCTGCTGAATTTAAGATTATATATATTGTGCCGCTGCTTTATGCTCATCGCATTACGAAACTCGGTTTGCTAAGGGCATAGTCGTATTTTTACAGGAGAAAGCTGATGACCGCACCTCGTTTTTTTACGCCCGAATTGAGTCAAAAACTGGATGGCTTATCCGAATTGGCCTTGGATTGTAATTTTTCCTGGAGTCACCGGGCCGACGAAATCTGGCATCGATTGAATAGCTCCTTATGGGAGCAATCCCATAATCCATGGCTAGTCTTGCAAGCCTGTTCGGCGAGTTTGTTGCAGGAGCTAGCCAATAATGAACAATTTTGCCAAAAACTGCAGAGCATCGTGGCAGAGCATCGCGCCTCGCTGGCCGAGCCCCGTTGGTACCAGAACGAACTCGAACAAAGCACTAAACTAACGCAAATCGCCTATTTCAGCATGGAGTTCGGCCTTAGCGAAGCGTTGCCCATTTATTCCGGTGGCTTGGGTTTATTGGCTGGCGATCATTTAAAGGCCGCCAATGATTTAGGCATTCCCCTCGTGGGTGTTGGCTTGTTGTATCAAAACGGCTATTTTCGTCAGGCTTTCGACGATGACGGCAATCAAATTGCGCTCTATCCGAATGCCGATACCGGCGATTTACCGATTTGTCCCGTGCGCAAGGACAACGGCGAATGGTTACGGATTAAACTCAATACGCCTTCGAAATTGTGGATTAGGGTGTGGCAAGCGCAAATCGGTCGAATTACGCTTTATCTACTGGACAGTAACGATCCGGTCAATCATCCGGTCGATCGTTGCATTACCAGCGAGTTGTACGGCGGTGGGCTCGAAATCCGTTTGGCACAAGAAATGTTATTGGGCATCGGTGGCTGGCGAGTGTTGAGGGCTTTAGGTATTAAGCCTGAAGTTTGCCATTTGAATGAGGGGCACGCGGCATTTTTAGTACTGGAGAGAGCCCGCGATTTAATGAAAGAAACCGGGCTGGACTTTAAAACCGCGCTGACCATTACGCGGGCCGGTAATCTGTTTACCACGCATACGCCGGTCGAAGCCGGCTTCGATCGTTTCAGTCCGGAATTGATTGGAAAACGGCTCGGCAATTATGCGCAAAAACTCGATATCGATATCGAAACTTTATTGAATCTCGGCCGCAATCCGGATTTAAAAACCTACGATAAATCGTTCAACATGGCTTATCTGGCTATTCACGGCAGCGCCGCGGTTAATGGCGTGAGCCGCTTGCATGGCGAGGTCAGTCGGCGTATTTTCAGCCCTTTGTTTCCGAATTGGCCGGCGGAAGAAATACCGATCGACCATATCACCAATGGCGTCTATGTTCCGGCATGGGATTCGCAGGAAGCCGACGAGTTATGGACCGGTTTGTGCGGTAAAAACCGATGGGTTTGCGAATACGGAGATTTGCCGGAACAATTCCAGCGGGTCACGGATGAACAGTTATGGAATCTGCGTGTGCAAAACCGAAAATGCTTGGTCGAGTTCGTCCGGGATGAATACAACCGGGAACTCGATGTTCAAGGAAATATCTCGAAAACCGAGCGTAAAGATCAAGTGCTTCGCTTGTTCGACCCTAATGTCATGATTATCGGCTTTGCCCGCCGGTTTGCAACCTATAAGCGCCCTAACCTGCTGTTGACCGACCCCGATCGTTTGGCCGCGATACTAACCAATCCCAAACGACCGGTGCAATTGGTTATCTCGGGCAAAGCTCACCCGGCCGATTTGCCCGGTCAAGTGTTGATCCGAGCTTGGCATGAATTTATCCGTCGGCCTGAAATCAGGGAGCGTGCCATTTTTTTGAGCGATTACGACATGATTACCGCCGAATATTTGGTGCAAGGGGTCGACCTTTGGATCAACACGCCTAGACGTCCTTGGGAGGCTTGCGGAACCAGCGGGATGAAAATTCTGGTTAACGGCGGCTTGAATCTATCCGAACTCGACGGCTGGTGGGCGGAAGCGTATCGCCCCGAAGTCGGCTGGTCATTGAATGGGCAAGAGGTCGAGCAAGCCGATCATGAACAAGCCGAGATACTTTATCGCCTGCTCGAACAGGAAATTGTGCCGATGTTTTATGAGCGCGATCAACAGGGCTTGCCGCGCCGCTGGTTAGCAATCATGCGGGAAAGCATGGCGACGCTGACGCCTTATTTTTCTGCCAATCGCATGGTCAGGGAGTATACATCCAAGTTTTATTTACCTCTAGCCGAAAGCTATTGCAAAAGGTTGGACGGGAATATGCAGCCGGGTAAGCAGCTGATCGAATGGTTGAAACGCATCGATGATCTTTGGGCTAAAATCCATGTCGATAATGTAGTGACGGAAACTCGGGAGAACGACTACGCGTTCAGTATGCAGGTTTATCTTGGGGAGCTTAGCGAGGAAGATGTTTGTGTGGAATTATTCGCGGAGTCGTCAGGTGAGGAACGGTTTGAGATTCATTCGATGGCGATAGAACAAGTGTTGGCCGGTGCGATAAACGGTTATATTTACACTGCGACAATACCGAAAACCAGGCCGATAAGCGATTATACGCCGAGAATCAGACCCGGCAATACGGATTGCAGTTTGCCGTTGGAAGCCAATCAGATTTACTGGGTGCAAGCGCAACAAGGGTAAATTAAATCTTGCCGCGCTTGCAGTAGAGATTTAGAAAAAGCCGTTTTACTCGGCTTTTGCAATTTCGGCGCGCATTTGGTCGATGACTGCTTTGTAATCCGGTTTGCCGAAAATCGCCGAACCGGCAACGAACGTATCGGCGCCTGCTGCTTTGATATCACGGATATTGTCGACTTTAACGCCGCCGTCGATTTCCAAACGAATATCGAAGCCGCTTTCATCGATTCGTTTTCTTGCATCGCGCAGTTTGGTTAATGCCGACGGCAGAAACGATTGTCCGCCAAAGCCCGGGTTGACCGACATCAATAAAATCATGTCGAGTTTATCCATCACATGATCCAGATAATGCAGCGAAGTCGACGGGTTGAATACCAAGCCGGCTTTACAACCTTGTTCTTTGATCAATTGCAAGGTTCTATCCAGATGAACCGAAGCCTCAGGATGGAAGGTAATATAGCTGGCGCCAGCTTTAGCGAAGTCCGGGATGATTCGATCGACCGGATCGATCATCAAATGCACGTCGATCGGAGCGGTAACGCCATGATTTCTTAATGCTTCGCAAACCAATGGGCCGATTGTTAAATTGGGTACGAAATGATTGTCCATGACATCAAAATGGACAACATCGGCGCCGGCCGCTAAAACGTTATCGACTTCCTCGCCTAAGCGTGCGAAATCGGCAGAGAGAATGGAAGGAGCTATCCAGTTTTGGGCCATTTTTTTATCCTCGATTAAAACAAAACAAACAATTATAGTCTTTTTTTATTAATTGATCCCGCATTGGTTTATAAGTGTATTCAGTGACGCAAGCGATATCAAGTTTAAGTTCAAAAAACAACTCTGGAACTATTGTAGAGTCGGATAGACGAGGACTATAATCGAGTCGAAGTTCTGTTCGTTTATACTCCCTTTAGATTGAAAAACCGTCTAAGAATAAAAGGTATGGGATGTGTCTATCGAGGAACGTCGTGAACCCCTCCATGGGGGCTTGACGGCAGCGCTCGAACGCCAAGGATGGCGTGAATGCAGATTTTGCATGGAGCAAAATCTGCCCTGCTGCCGACATCCTCGCTAGCCATACCTCATACCTTCATGAAGTTAACCATTTTTGAGTATAAATGGAGTAGAACTCGTCCATATAACAAGGAGAATAATCATGAACAAGAAAATGATAATTGCGTTGCTGGCACCGTTGTTTTTTGCTCCGGCTGCTTACGCGCAATTCGAACATCACAAAGGACCTGTCGATAGTTGCGTGAAATCGGCGCTCGATGCCCATCCCGGCGATATAGTCACGATGAGGGCCGAAATCGAAGACGGTAAGCCTCAATATGAATTGGATATTCACGGCAAGGACGGTAAGCACTGGGAAGTCGAATGCGATGCCGCAAGCGGTAAAATAATCGAAACCGAGCGCGAAGCCGCGGCAGACGATCCGGAATTTACTTCTAAAGCTAAAGTCAGATTGGATGCGGCATTAAAAACGGCTTCGGATAAATATCCGGGCAGCGTCATGAAAATCGAATATGAAATAGAAGCGGACGACGGCGTTGCCTATGAGTTCGATATCAAAACCGCCGACGGCAAGCTGCTTGAAGTTGAAGTCGATGCGATCAACGGCAAGCTCAGCGATCAGGAAGAAGTGGTCTATCAAATCGGCTTGGATTGATTCAGGCTTGACTTGAATTGATAAAGCGGGTCTTAAATATTGGATGCTATTGTCGTTACAATAGTATCCGATTTTTTGGCACGGGCCATGGTACATGGTATCGCCAACCATAAGTTAGAGCGGCATTTTAATAGGGGTGTTTTTTCAGGAATTTTTCCCATTGCCATATTTCCCTTTCCGATTGATTTCAATCATCGTTTTCATTTCACTTATCCCGTTTGTTCATGCGGCCGAGCCCGCCGAAAAGGAAGCACTAGCTTCGATACTGCGTATTCCGATTTTGTTGTTCCATAGTCTGTTGCTCGACAGTTGCCAAAATTTGGGCAATTTACTGGAAGCCCATGTCGCGGCGGCACTGGCTTTACGCCTCGAGCACCGGCATGCGACAAAATAAAGCCTAACGGGAAACCGCGATGAACGGCGATATGATCGAAAGCCTAATCATTTCGCACCAGCGCGCCGAACAGCACATCGAGGATTTGATCGCGATGGGCGGACTTGTCATGTGGCCGCTGCCGGCCGTTTCGCTGGTATTGTGGACATTGGTGTTGGAACGCTATTGGTATTTGCTGCGTGTCTTTCCCGCATATATCGAAAACAACCTCTCTTGCGCTCGCGTGCCGCTCCAAGGAAACCGGCCCCCAAAAAAACGCCATCGCCAAGCGTTCCGGCCCCTCGCATCGACATCCCTAAACATGGAGACGGACCTGAATTGGCTCCCGTGCCGGGAACCGATTCACGCGCGAACGCGGTATCGAAGGCTGGGTTCGCCTGGAAATCGTCGTGAAGCCGAATGGCACGGTCGGCGATGCCCGAGTCATCGATGCCAATCCGAAGCGAATTTTCGATCAGGCGGCCCTCGAAGCGATCCGGCGCTGGCGATTCAAACCGACATACAAGGACGGCCGCGCAGTCGAACAGCGAGTGGTTCAGGAAATCAGCTTTCGGCTCGATCGGCGGCGTTAATCGAGTATTCAATTCGCTAAGAAACAAGCTGAATGTAAATATTCAGTCCCCGCCTGGGGTCCCTAATCGCAAAGCGATTCGGGTTACATTTCTGGTTCCCACGGTCCTCCGTGGGAACCCATATCTTGGCTGTCGAGGCAAGACCGGTCTAGATTTCCACAGAGGGCAGAGTGCTCAACTTTATACACAAGTATCGGTAAACTTGCTAGACAGGTTATTAAACAGAGGTGAGATAAATAAACAGGAATTGATGAGATAAATGGGTATAAAAAGGTGTTTAAAAGTATAAAACGGTAGGCGGAAAAAAAATTTGTTGCAGTATTTGCAACTAAATGAAGATCAGAATTTCAGGTGGTTTCTGTATCCAAATAAACTGCCCGTAAGGCCTCGGGCAATTGCTCGGCGGGGAAGGTTTGGTTGTGGATTTTGCCCAAATGCCACCACCACCACTTATCCAGCGACTGATCGTCATGATCGTTAATCAATTCAGCATCGATATTCGGCAATTCCATCGTCAACTCAATTACCTCGACATCCAGATCGTCTTGCGCGGCATCGGTCGCGCCGCTGTTCAACGCGTCACGGCGCTCGCGCAAACCGGGCGCAGAACCGGTGTCCAGCGAATAGCGCACGATTTCCCGGTACCAGATCAGTTTGTCGTTTGGATCAATTGATTTAATGTCAGCCATGGGGTTTTCAATTCTGTGCCGTCTGATGAATAAACGCTGACGCGCTGCCCGGTCGGTTCTATTATAGTCGCCAAACGGCGCTTTTTACTATGCACCACATAACGTCTGCTGTCATGTCTCGTTCCCAAGCTTCAGCTTAGGAATACCTACCGTCAAGCTCTGCTTGTATACACGCCAAGCTAGAGCTTGGGAGCGAGAGAGCTTTCAAAAATGGCCGTAGCGACTCTCGCCCGCACCTTGATAATTAGCGTAGATATGCTGATAAACCAGTAAACTTTTCATATCCACTTCCTCATCCGGGTAAGTCTCTTGCGGTAACCACTGTAGACTGTGATCGATCAGGGTTTTCACTTGCGCGGCGACTTGAGTGCTTTCGCGCCAACGCTCGATTTTCAATTTTTCCGCTTTCAAAGTCGCCAATGTCGTTTTGGCGACTTCTTTGACTTTTTGCTCTTCCGCTCGGGTCAATTCAGGTTTTTTCAGTAAATCGAAAATCGCCAAGGTTTCTTCATCCAAACCCTCGCGCATCGCTCTTGCCGTTTCCGGCATCAGCCCGTTTTGCATGAAATCATTCAGATCGTCGAATGCTTTTTGAACGGCTTGAATGTCCTTGCCTTGGTTATACTCTTTAATGATGGCTTTATATTTTTCGTAAAACTCCAGACGAAGCGGGTTCTGCTGAACCATTTGCTCCAGTTTTTTTTGAATCGCTGCTTGCATATCGAACACCACCGCATTTTTTTGCTTCGATTTGGCAAACGCTGCTCGAAGCTTATCGAAATCCAAGCGGCTCAAATCAACAAAATCATTATCGCGGATTTCGTTGTCTCGAACGTTGACGCTAATATCGACTTCTTGTTGCAGCCTGCGGATGACATCGGAAATATCGGCCAGCTTGGTTTTCTGATTCAACTGCTCGTAGATCGCTTCAATCGCGTTAAAAGCCTGAACAAAAGGTTTGACTTCGGGTTCCGGGTACAACGCCTTGTATTTTCTGAAAACATCGCGCGCCGCAATCTCGAATTGGGTCCGAGTCGTAGCATTCAAACACACGGCATTGGTTGCTTGTTTTAATTGGCTCAACCTTTCCATGGCGGTTTCGGCAAGCAATAATTTATCCAAGTCGAACGCTACGTTCTGCAAGAATTGACGTACCGCCAAGATGGCATCGGCCAACTCGTCGGCCATTGCAACCAGCTTTTCCAAAGGCCGGTCCGAGTCATTTTCCTCATCGCCGTTTTTGCGTTTACCCCTATCGCCGCCCTCGCCATAGATCGAATAGGCTTTTTCCAGTTGTTTGTATACATTGCCGTAATCGACAATCAAACCGTTTTCCTTTTCATCGTCATAGACTCGATTGGCGCGCGTGATGGTTTGCATCAGCGTATGCCCTTTGATCGGCTTGTCCAGATACACCGTTGAGACACTCGGCACATCAAACCCGGTAATCCACATCGCGCAAACTATCACTAATCGAAAAGGATTTTCGTCATCCTTGAATTCGGTTTCCAAATCGCGCTCGACCATTTTTTTGCGGTGCGGCTCAATATCCAGGCCCAATTTGGCGAATTTCCGAACTTCATTTTGTTCGGGGCTAACCACCACGCACACTTCGGTCGCTTCAACCCGTTTCAAATGATGCTTGAGTTTCAGCTCTTCTTGCTGATCGTCGGCATCGGCAATGCGCTGTTTCAGTTCGGCGACATATTCCGGCCAATATTTCATAACCAAGTCGTGCATCCGGACGGCAGTCGGTTTATCCAACGCCACAAACATCGCTTTGCCTTGATAGCCGCGGTCATTGAAATGCCATACCAAATCCCTGGCGATCGCATCTAATCGTCGCTCGGACGTTAAAATCGGATAATCCCGTTTAAACTCCCGTTCCAGTTTTCGCCGCTGATCGTCATTCAGCTCGGCATCATCGATGATATCGGACATGCGTTCGTCCAGATCGGGGTTTTCGATACCCAGCTTTTCGCCTCGATTCAAATAACGCAGCGGTAACGTTGCGCCATCGACGATCGCCCGCTTAAAGTCATACACCGAAACATACTCGCCGAAAATATTCCGGGTCAGTTCCAGTTCGTTTTTAATGATCGGCGTACCGGTAAAGCCCAGATAAGAGGCGTTGGGAATACCTTTGAAACGCATGTTGCCGGCAAAAGCGCCGCCTTGAGTCCGGTGCGCCTCGTCGGAAATCACAATGATATTGGGACGATCGGTAATCAGAGGGTAGTCCGTTTCCTTCTTGGGATCGATCGAGAACTTGTGAATCAACGTGAACACATAACGATGATTTTCGGTCAATAAATCACGCAAATGGTCGCGGCTCTTGGCGCGTACATTATCCTCGGTGACCGCGCCCACGCTGCTGAAGGTGTCGTAAAGCTGATTTTCAAGCTCGGTTCTATCGACAACCAACAAAAACGTGTAACTGCCGCCCAACTTACGCAGAATTTTTTGACACAGAAACACCATCGAATAGGACTTTCCGGAACCCTGAGTATGCCAAAACACGCCCAGCTTGCCTTTTAGCGCTTCAATATGGGCCGATCGATCGATGACCTTGTTGACGCCGATGAACTGATGGTTTTTGGCCATGATCTTGGTAACTTCGGACCCTTCGCCATCGAACAATAAAAAATTCTCGAACAAATCCAGCAAACGATGCGGCGCACAAGTACCGCGCAGCAACGTATCGAGGCTCACCACGCCTTCGTCTTCCTCCTCGATGCGCTTCCATTCCATAAAAAATTTATACGGACTGGTCAACGTACCGACCCGGCTATCGGCGCCATTGCTCAGAATGATAAACGCGTTGCAATGCAGAATTTCGGGGATGGTGTCTTTATAGTCGGAGAGATTATTGTCAAACGCATGGCGTAAATCGGTGTGATGGGCTTTCAACTCAAAAAACACCAAAGGAATACCGTTCACAAACCCCACGACATCCGGGCGGCGGTTATACAATTTGCCCACTACCTCAAATTGCCTGACGGCTAGAAAATGATTGTTCGCCGGGTCGTCAAAATCAAAGACCTTCAAACGTTTTTTCTGCAATACCCCTTTCTCGTCCTGATAACTGATCGGAACGCCTTTGACCAGAAGATCATGTTTATCCTTATTAATCGCTGCCGGATGCTTGTCCGCCGCTGATTCCTTCAGCACATTCACAGCTTGTTGATAAGCGGCTTCCGGCACATCGGGATTCGATGTTCGTAGCGCCTGTAACAAATAGCGCTCCAGGATTACTTCGGATTTATTCAGCCGCCCCAGCAAACCGTCGCTACGGTCGGCCTGAGTTGCCAGCGACTCATTTTGCCAGGCCGTAACCACCATCCACCCTAGATCCTCCAGCACCTCTTGTGTCGCGGCCTCAATCAGGCCGTCTTCGGAATATTCGTAGCTCATTGCAGAAAATAGTTATCCCTTTAAAAAATATAAGATTAGCTAAATTTTTAGAGTCTTGATTAATTGTGTTAAGCGATGAGTTTTAAGGCTATTTCGCCGTCTTGACTTCCAAATTTAACAGATAAATAGCAAGTATCTGATTTTTAATAACTATTGCCGAATTTCCGAATTACAGTTAAATAAAAATGCAATGGCTGAACGCTCTACGGTTGTATCAGGATTAGCCATGAGCTGAAAAAATTCAGAACAGGTTGCCCGGTAGTATGGCCCATTTAGCCGATCCGGAGTGGCGTTGATTGGGTTAACCATCTTGGAAATTGTTGGTGATTATAGCTTATAAAGCGCCAGGCGTAGGGTGCGCATCGCGCACCTGGGTCGGGGCCTCGTCGGTTCGGAACCGAGGGAAGGTGCGCGATGCGCACCCTACGGCGCTATCGAAATTTAGATTTCAGCATGAGGGAATGGAGGGGCCGGGCTTAAAATCTCTCCATGAACGCTTCGTCCAGGACCAAAGCAATTCAAAACGTTCCGGTCGGATTGAATAACCGACCCGTGCTAGTACTCATCTTTAAACCTAAAAAGAGCAGTTGAGATCTTCAAACTACCTTTCGCCCTGAGCCCTTCGGCTACGCTCAGGAGAGCCCTGTCGAAGGGTGAAGGGTAGTTTGAGGCTTCACCAGGCCGGTGAAAGTGCAGTAGACCCTTCATGCTTCGACTTGGCTCAGCACGAACGGTCTTCTGCACATGCCAATTGCTCTTTCAGGTTAAAACGCTTAATCTTCGACCTTTTTCTTCCTCGTTTTTTTCGGCTTACAAGGATTAACGATAGCTGCATCGACTGTTGTAGCTGATTCAACGCGGGTAGGCATCAGACCAATTTTAGAAATCCCTATTAAGGCGCTCGGTAACGTAGCCTCAGGCGTAGGACCAAACATACCGGTCCCAATCTGGAATTCCATCAATAAATCGTATTTTCCTTCGTGAATTCCATAATGTTTAACTAATAATTCGGTTAAGTCGCGGAGCGACAATACGGGCGCTACAGCCTTTGGTGATTGAATAATTTCGTTAGTGTCTTGCATAAGGAGCATCAGCAGTATTGGTAGGCATGTTAAACCATTGAGGTTCCGCAGTGGGGATCGAGCTGATCACTGGGTTTTGTTGGCCAGCTATCGATATATTGAAGGGGTTGGTCACATCATGGCTTGCATACAGATAAGCCTCTAATGCACGTTTAACAATTTCATTCAAAGATACGTCGTCATTGTACGATCTTAGAATGGCCTCTTTATGCAATTCCGGCGTAACCCTGACATTGAATTGGCCCTTCAAAGGCTTTTTAGCTTCGATCCCAAGCTCTGCACAGGTTTCGATATAGTCGTCCACCGCCGCTTCAAACTCTTGCCTCAACTGTTTTGGTATCTCGGCTTCGTAGGTAATTAGATCATCAATAAACAACAACTTTCCGTAACAAATTTCTTCCTCGGCATCTATTTCGCAAGTTCCTTCATAATCTTTGTACTTTAGAGTTTTCATTTCTTATCTATCAGCCCCTTTGATGTTAGGTGGTCAATGACTTGTCCAATGTAGATCTTTTTAACAATGTTGCCTGGATGTGGCTTGTGAAGATTGATCACCGCTTCTAACTCTTTGTTAAAAAACTTTCGTCTTGACCCATCGTTTTTTAGTTCTTTATAGCCAAATCCTTCTAGTACCTTTTTTAACTCATCCCATGTGATGTCGGCAGGAGTTGGTTGTGTGGTCAATCTTTCTAGCGCTTTCTGCTGTTTCGACATAACTTTAGACTAGAAAGTTCTTTTTGTAACTAAAAAACGGTTACACATTATCATTTGTAATGTTCTTATCGTCAATTTCACATTCAAAACTTAAAGATCATCACTAGTGGATGATGGCAAGAGTCTTTTATACCTCTTCGCCCAGGTTGAAGTACGGTCAGCGGCTTATTGCAGAAATCCATGTCCTAAGGCATTGGTTTGCGTGAGCTCAAGGCAGCGACATACTGACGCCCCGCAACGGATAAAGCTTTATTCAATGGTTTTATGCGCCAAGTGAACCGACTTTACCGCACTCTCCTTGATATATACCTTTCGCACTTCAAATTTCGGCAGTGCCGGAGGAGGTCTCGGGGTGCTCGGTAAAGGCTTTGCCAGCATGGAGCTGGCATAAAGCCTACATGGACGTATTTACCCAGCACCTAAATAAGCCATGATTTTGAATCATTGCCAAAGACCTATGGAATTTAGGTGCTGGGTTTACGGCGTCCTTTGACGGGCACCCCGAGGCCGAATTTTCATCTACGATGAGTATAATAATGCTCCCCAGCCCTTTCTTATTTGCTATTAAAGCGCGTAGCCCGTATGCAGCGTAGCGGAATACGGGAATGGCGTGGCTCCAAGCTCTAAATAAAGACTATCAATTGATACCATCATTTAACGCTTGGAATAACCTGTACATTGCCTATCAAAAAAGCTTTGTCATAAGTAATGATCGGAACAGACTCTAGCTCGGCTTGAGCCATTAACATTCGATCAAACGGGTCTCGATGCGCAATCGCCAAGCTTCCTGCTTTTAGTGCATGACGCGACGTAATAGCCAATTCCGCAAAGCTCATTTTCCGAAGAAAACCCTGATAATCAGACAATAACGGCTCGGCTTCGGGTAAATGCCTATCCGGTATTTCGTGGCAATTTCCCAGGCCGATGTGCTGCTTAGAATTTGGTCATAAATAACTTCCCTATTTTAGTGGGTTCGGTAACTCGATTGGCAGGTGTCGGCGGCAGGGAAAGCCGCCGTCAAGCCTACAAGGAAGTATTCACGGCGTCCTGCCAGGCGAGTTACCGAACCCTCAACAAAGCTCATAACTCCAGAAAGTTATTTTTAACGAAATCCTTACCAAAATTCTATGCGCGGGGTCGCTGATAATATCGCGGCTCACGGCACAAAGCTTGGGGTCGTTAAATACCCACCACAGCAAAACATGGGTATCGATTAAATAGCTCATTCCCATGCGTCCAATTCGGCATCAGGCAGCGGCTCAAAAAAGGCATCGCCTAGTTTTCCGGGCAATAATCCCGGTTGGCGTCTTTGCGGGGGCTCTTTCTTCAAACCCAACCTGAAGTAATGAATCAAATCATAAATCTCCGCTAATTTGTCTTCAGGAATATCCTGCAATTCCTTCATGATTTGTTCTTGTAGCATGGCTATATCTCCGAACTAAGTGATAAATAAAACGCTCATGCGGCTTGCGGCTCTTGTGTCAGATTTAATGACAACTCGCCTAATGACTCGGGCAAAACCAACTGCTCGACATCGATCATGCCGGTCATCAGACGCGGCAGCAGGATGTCTCGGGCTTCTTTTAGGAGTTGGTTTTGAGATCGATATATTGAAATGGATTCATAAAGAGGTGATGAAAATTCATCATATTTTATTAGTAGATCTTTTGTTGGGACTACTATCTTAACGATTTCTGCCAAATCAGTTCTGGATAACTCTTGTTGATTCGTTGCCCCTTTGCCAAGATTTGCGATAAAAGAATCAATATGTTCTAAAGCCCTTCCTAAATACAATGCTGATATAGTAAAGCTAGCCCTAACAATAGTGACATGAGTGTCAACAGTAGAAGGGCTTGGTGATTCGAATACTTGAGCAATTCTACCTAATGTTCCTGTTCCTGTAGAGTTAATTAGAATATCAAATTTTTTTATTAATTTTTCATCAGGTATTTTTCTTTCTTTTGAAGTGAATCTTGCTTCGTCAAAATTAACAAAATGCTCCCTAATACATTTTTGATTTATTACATACGCCCCATCGCTTTCAACGTAATCAGGTGATATGCCCCTATTTATGTATGACGCCAAATTACCAAGTTTTTCCCGAGACCACCCCTCAGGCAAGCTCGTTTCCGGATCTACCGGTGTGGTTTCGTGGCCGGGGAATTTCAGGCGCACGAACCATTCTTCATAGGTGATTTGCGCCATTTCTTCCAGCAGCTTGATGCGTTTTAAGTTGTTTTCAATCAGGTCGTCGTAGGCGGACAGAATGGCGGCGATTTTTTCTTGGGTTTTAAAATCAGGTAACGGTATTTTGATTTTCTTTAAGGATTCGATTGTTAATGCTTTTTGCGAAGAGCCTATCAGGTAATTATTAATAGTTTCTTTACCTATAGGCGAAACAATCCACTTGAATATATAAAGCGGTGATACGTTTTTTTTAATATCTTTTATCCAAGTAAGGTTCCCATCTTTGAAATAAAAATAATCTCCATTTTTTACTAAGTAAGGAATTCCTATCGTTCCAACACTCGTAATCAGAATGTCCCCAGGTTTTGGTGCTCCAAATTTATTAACTATTGACTCATATTGAGAAAACGAGATGTAGAGAGGGTTGGATGCTTCTTTTCCCTCATATCTTTCGATGACTTCTTTTGAACGCCAAAACGGAACACCGCAATCAACATAGTCACTTAAAAAAATTCGTTTACTGGAAGTAACAGTCGCAATTTCGACAATCATTGTAGGCTTCACAGACTTACCTCATAAATTTGCTGCATCAAAGTATTAGCTTTTGTATTCAAATCAATTAATTGTTGTTTGATCTCCGCCATGCGCTTTTGATAATCAAAATCCTCGTCCACCTGAATGCTATACCCCACATACCGCCCCGGCGTCAGACTGTAATCGTTCTCTGCGACTTCGGCCAAATCGACGATCTTGCATAAGCCTTCGATATCGGCGTAACGGTCGTCGGGAAAGTATTGGGTCAAATGATGCCAGTCTTTCAAGGCTTGCTTGTAATCGTGCAACGGTTCGCCGACCTGGCTTTTGCAATACTGGATTTGATAGGCGTTGATCGCGGCGTTCAATTCGCGCAGCAGTTTGCCTTGCTCATCCAATCGTTTTTTGCCGGCGCTGTCTTTTTTATCCAGCGCTTTTTTGGCCGTATCCAGTTGGGTCTTATAGCTTTCCAGCAAAGCCGCCAGCCTCGGAACCGGATTTTCAAAGGTTTGCAATAGGGCATGGCAAGCGGCGTAACCGGCATCCTTAGCCAGGATGATGCATTGCGCCAATTCAAGTTGTGCGGCCTTAAAGTTCAACGCAGTGTTGTTAAACATGGCTCCGGCACACTGTTGCCGTAACTCGTTGACGGCCTCTACCAGATTAGCGGCTTGTTCAATCGCCTGGGCTTGCAATTGCATGACTGCGTTGCTTATTGCATCTGAATCGCCGCGATAGGCGTTCATGATCGCGGCAAAGGTCAGCAACTGGCCGGGCGAATAGTCGTTGATCGTGGTCGTGACTTTGCGGAAGGTGTTGCGCGCATCGATCATCAGGATTTTGTCGCGGTTTTCTTCGCGTTTGCCGCGATCCAGAAACCAGACATGACAAGGCAGCGAGCGGGTGTAGAAGAAATTATTGCCCACCGAAACGATGCAATCCACCGCGCCGGTTGCTATCAGTCTTTGGCGAATGGCTTTTTCGGTGTTGCCGGCGTCGGTGGCCGAGCTGGCCATGACGAAGCCGGCGCGGCCCGTGGCGTTGAGGTAGTGGTAAAAATATTGTATCCACAGATAGTTGCCGTTGTCGGCCTTGGGGATGCCGATGTCTTTAAACAGGCGAGGGTCGGTCTTGACGTAGTCCTTGTCTTTGTCGACCTTGTTGACGTTGAACGGCGGATTGGCCATCACGAAGTCGCATTGGCCGATCAGGTCGTGCGGGTCGGAGTAAAAGCTGTTGCTTTCGATGACCTTGCCTTCGATGCCATGGATCGCCAGGTTCATTTTCGCCAATTTGGCGTTGTTGGACTTTAACTCGGTGCCGTAGCATTTGATGGTTTCGTTGACGCTTTTGCCGCCGTGCTCTTCGATAAAGTGGCCGGTTTGCACGAACATGCCGCCGGAACCGCAGGCCGGATCGTGAATGATGCCGTGGTCGGGTTGAATCAGGTTGACGATCAATTGCACCAACGACGGCGGCGTGAAGAATTCGCCGCCTTCCTGCGCGCCGGCCCCGCTCATCGAGAACTTCATCAAAAAGTATTCATAGATGCGGCCGAATACGTCCCCGCTAAGGTTTTTGACCGAATCCTTGTTGAATACCCGGATGAGTTCGCGCAGTAAATCGGGGTCCAGCTCCTGATAATTTTTCGGCAAAATGCCGGCCAGATCGGGGTATTCCTCCTCGATCAGCCGCATCGCAGTATTCAAGGCTTCGCAAATGCCGACGCCTTCGGGCAGATTGGCGAGATAGTCGTATTGCGATTGTTCGGGAACCAGCATGGCTCCCGCCGCCAAGAAGTGTTCTTTAGTCGGCTTTAGTTTGCCGCGCGGGGTTTCCGGCATGGCGGCTTCAATGGCAACCTTGGCTTGCTCGTAGCGGTTTTGCGCATAACGCAGCAAGATAAGCCCCAGTACCGGGTCTTTGTATTCCGCCGCCGTCAGTTTGGAATTGGCCCGCAGATTGTCGGCGCTGGCCCAGAGTTCGGTTTCGAGTTGTTTGATTTGTTGCTGATTCATCGAGTTGTCGGCGAACTTCCGTTATTTTTTTGGCGTCGGGAATGCGGCATGAGCCGCTGGACCCACGGTTGGGGCCTAATTAATACGAATTATCCTATCATGGACGTTTCGATTTGTTTAATCCCCGCCAGCATCCCGGCAAATCCCAATTTAGGGATCACAGGTATGAGGGCGTCCAAAAAAAGTGAGATAGCAGTAATAATAAAGAAACTGCCCCATTTTAACGCGGTATGGTAAACCTCATGGAGCCCCTATCGCATATGATCTAGACGAGGCAGTAGCGACTTGCTCGGCATCCCAATCGGTGTACGCCTGACCGCTTGATGTATTCCAGGCAGTACGGCCAGCTTTGCTTGAACCGCAAATAACCGAGGCCGCCATAGATGGCGTGGTAAATTTACATTCCTGAATGAACACATGCGTAAAAGGGTTACTTTTTTCGACGATCGCCGAGAGGTTTTTCTCGAACAACTCTACTAACGTCTTATTGCAGATGTTTCCCGAAGACACAAGCAATAGCTTGTATGGCACCGATGCAATCAAAAACTAACTCATAAAATCGGCATCTTTGGTGATAACGACTCTTTGTTCCGCTAACAATATTTCGTTGATACGCCAATCAGGAGTGCGTTTACCTAACGGCAAATCCCGCGTATGCATTACATCAGACCACTACTTCAGGCTATCAAAAAGATGATCTACCCCTTTTCCGATCACGGATTTTATTGCTGAGCACGGAGGCTTGTGCTAACGTTCAGGCTTTATCCAAATGAGGCGAACTCTATGAAATTAAATAAACCGTTAGTCAAAGGCTTTGTAGCCTTGACCATTGTCAACCTGATGAGTGTAAGCAATGCCAATGCCGTAATCGTTGTTGATTCCGGTGTTGATGTGATTACCCAGCGCTATACCATCGATACCGCTAATAGTCAGATTCTTTACAACACTCGCGAAATCGTTTTTGACATTGAAGACAGCTCGGGTCAAACACAACAAACTTTTGAACTGGCCGGTAGCTTCGATGTGCAGTTTCAACGTCACTGGTGGCGATATTATCAGAGTGGTGACGTCACAGGATCGCAAGGCACGTTTGAATTCATCAGCAACTGGTTGGAATTCAGCAATCCATTGTTAGAGGCTGAGGATTTGCCGGCGGACTTCGTATTCCCAACCTTTAATATTCGTACCAACAATGTCTCATTCGAAGGTAATAATGGTCCATGCAGCATGCCGTTTGGACCAAATACATATTGTACCGGGTTTTCTACAGGGTCTCTATCGGTGTTGTCGGGAACGCTTGAGGATGGTCTACTGATCTTGGACGGTTCCCAACCAATGAACTCCGGCGTCTATACCTATCATCTGGAAGCAACATCAGTTCCCTTGCCCGGTGCATGGCTGCTATTTGTCTCGATGTTGGGCGTTTTGGGCTGGATGCGTAAACAACGTCAGCTTCCAAGTTAAAGAGGGCGCTAATTCATCTGAGTAACCCGGTAGGAAGGGCTAACGTCAGTACAAGGAAAAGGGGTCAGGATACTTTTTGGGGTCAAAGCTGGCTTGGACGTTCAGGTGATCAGCAATATCATGGTCGATTTGTTTAACAGTTTGCATAATCAATTGGCTTTATAAAGCAGCCTGACCAGCATTAACGCCGGAAAAATACGCCGCAGCCCATTCTGCAGTATTATCATGCAGCTTCTCGCACCCGCATCTCGATATGTAAACCGGCTGATGCGGCCATATTGACTAGGGCATCTAGACCAAACAAATTAATCTTGCCGCGCATAAGATCAGAAATACGGGGCTGGGTAACGCCGAACAGTTTGGCGGCCTGCGCTTGATTTAATCCGGCGCGGGTAATGTGATCTATTAAAATCTTCATTAGAGTCGAACGAAGTTTCATGTTTTCGGCTTCCTCAGGCGTGTCTTCGATAGCATCCCACACACTGGAAAATTGCTCGTTATTCATTAGGTTAACTCCTTTAGTAAATCACGATAGCGTTTGGCGGCTAAATTAATATCTGCCTGATTGGTTTTCTGGGCCTTTTTCTGAAAACAGCATAAAAGGGGTCAGGTTACTTTTTGGGGTCGAAGGCGGCCTGGACGTTCAGGTGATCGGCAATATCTTGGTCGATTTGTTTAACGGTTTGTATAATCAATTGGTTTTATAAAGCAGCCTGACTAGCATTAACGACGGAAAAACACACCGCGGCCCATTCTGCAGTATTATCATGCAGCTTCTCGCACCCGCATCTCGATATGTAAACCGGCTGATGCGGCCATATTGACTAGGGCATCTAGACCAAACAAATTAATCTTGCCGCGCATAAGATCAGAGATACGCGGTTGGGTAACGCCGAGCAATTTGGCGGCCTGCGCTTGATTTAATCCGGCGTGGGTAATGTGATCTATTAAAATCCTCATTAGAGTCGAACGAAGTTTCATGTTCTCGGCTTCCTCAGGCGTGTCTTCGATAGCATCCCACACACTGGAAAATTGCTCGTTATTCATTAGGTTGGCTCCTTTAGTAAATCACGATAGCGTTTGGCGGCTAAATTAATATCTGCCTGACTGGTCTTCTGGGTCTTTTTCTGAAAACAGTGAACCACATAGACAGCGTTGGCAAATTTGGCGACATAGAGCACGCGAAATGCTCCGGTTTCGTCGCGAATTCGAATTTCTTTAACCCCATGACCAACCGTATTCATTGGTTTCCAGTCGCGTGGTTCGCAACCATGTTGCACTAGGTCGAGCTGATAACCTGCTTCACGTCGTACGGAAATGGGAAATGCGCGGAGGTCTTCAAGAGCGCTGCCCAGGAATTTGATAGGCTTGGGATTAATCATACGTTGAAATATACAAAATATTATATATTTCTACAATTATTTTAAAACCAATTGGCTGGAAAAAAGTAGAAAAAGGAGAAAAAGGGGTCGAGAAAAAGGGGTCAGGTTACATTCTTGTGCTATTATTCAGTTAGTCCTTTAAACATACAAAAGCCATGCCTCGTCTCCCGCGCCTCGACTTGCCGAATGTCCCGCAGCACATTGTGCAACGCGGCAATAATCGCCAGCCCATTTTCTTTGATGAAAATGATTACTCGATCTATCTCGAATATCTGCATGAAGCCTTGGTGAAGAACCATTGCAAGCTTTACGCATTCGTGCAGATGACGAATCATGTTCATTTGTTGGCAATGAGCGAGGCGCCGGGCGGGATTTCCGGTTTGATGCAATCGGTCGGCCGGCGGTATGTACGTTACATCAATAAGACGTACCAGCGCACCGGAACGCTCTTCGAAGGGCGCTTCAAATCGAGTTTGATCGACAGCGAGCGTTACTTGTTGACGTGCATGCGTTATATTGAATTGAATCCGGTACGGGCCGGCATGGTGGACTATCCATGGGATTACCGTTGGTCCAGTTGCCAGCATCATGTGACCGGAAGCGGCATGGAATGGTTGGAGGAGCCGCCGGAATATCGCCTTCTGGCTGCGAACCCCAAGGCCCGAGCAATGGCCTACCGCGAACTCTGCACGCAAGCCTTGGCCGACCATGACATTCGAGCGATACGTACGCATTTGAACAAAGATTGTGCGCTGGGTTCGGACAAGTTTCAGCATGAAATCGAGACTGTTTTGGGTCGACGCGTCAAAATTGCGCCGCAAGGCCGCCCCAAAAAAGCCAGAGATGGCAATAAAAAGTAACCTGACCCCTTTTAGAGATGTCTGATAGTTTTCGACTGCAAAAAATCATCCTGATCGACAGCTTTTGGCCCGGCAAGTCCGTTTTGCTGAAGCTGGATGGTCACACCAATCTTAGCGGCACGAACGGGGCCGGCAAGACCACTTTTCTGCGTTTGATGCAGTTGTTCTGGGGCGAGCGGCCTAGCAATATCGTCGGCGGCAGCGGCAGCAAGAAAGGCTTTCTGGATTATTATTTGCCGCGCGGCAGCAGTTGTCTGGTCTATGAATATCAACGGCCGCACGGTCAAGTCTGCCATGTCATGGTGCAGAGCGACGGTCGCGGCGCCAAATACAAGTTCATCGACGCCCCCTATCGGCAGGATTTTTATATCGGCGAGAACGGTCTGCCGCGCGACAGCCACAGCATCGAACGCCTCTATAAGACGCTGAACGCCGAGGCTTCCCGTTTCGTCGCGGTCGACGATTATTGCAGCATCATCCAGTGTCATCAGGTCAGCAGCGGCAAGCGCTGGTTGCGTCCGCTGCAACAACGCTTTGCGATGGGTTTCGCGCCGATGACGCATATCGAGAAGGTCATCGGTTCGGTCATCGAAAAAATCGGCGATTTCGACGTGATCAAACAAATGCTGATCGATATCTCGCGCAACAAGCTCAGCCAGACCTTCCTGCAGAACGAAGACGAGCAGCAACCCTTTCAACTGAACAAACAGCACATCGACGCGTGGCTGTCCGACTTGACCGCGGCGCGGGAAATCGAGGCCAAGCGCGGCGATTTCGACGAACTGTTGCAGACGATAGGCGAGTACAAGGAAACGCTCAAGGCCTTATCGCATATTCACGCGCTCGCGCTCGACAGTCATAAAACCGGCCTGAAGGAAAAAGACGCGCTCGAACAAAGCCTGAGCGAGCTGAACGAACAGCGCGACCGATTACAGCAGGAACACGATAGCCAGTTGGACCCGAAAACCGACGAGCTGATCGAATGTAACGAGCGGCTGAAAGAACTGAATTATCAGATCGACGCGCTCGAAACGCAGAAGCTCGATTATGAACGGCAGGATGCCGAAAGCTTTGCGTTCAAGGCTTCGCTACTCGGACAGCATGTCGAAAGACAGGTGAAAATCAAGAGCGAGATCGAAGCGCTGGAAAGTAAGACGCAGGAAATCAAGGCTTACTACGAGAAACAACTCGACGAATTACGACATAGTCACGATAGCCAGACCCAGACTTTCGAGCGGCAATGCGCAGAAGCGCAGTTCGCGCAAGAAAAGAGTTTGCGCGAGACCGATGAGGCGTTTCAACAACGCAAGGAAGAATTGCGGCAGGCTAAGGAAAGCCGGTTGCACCCGGTCAAGGAGCAGCAAACGCAATGGCTGACCGAATTCGAAGTCGAAAAGAGCCGTTTGAGGAATCCGCCGATTCCGGAAGCTTTGGCCGAACAGCAAGCTAAAAACCGGCAGGCGCTCGAAGCGGCCGTCAAGGAAAACCGGCTCGCCTATCAGGCCCGACATGACGCGCAAAATGACTACCAGAGCAAGCTCGATCAATTCCGGCAGATCGAACAAAAGCTCAAGGACAAAAATACCGAACTCAGGAATCTGCGCGAGCGCCATGCGCAGTGCCTGAAACGCCTGAGACCGGAACCCGGCACGCTGCAGCATTATCTCGACAATGAAGTCGAAGGCTGGCAAAACACCATCGGCCGCGTGATCGCACCGGAACTGCTCGATCATAGCGGCCTCGATCCGCAGTGGAATGAAAACGGTGGCGACGATTTCTACGGGCTGCGGATCGCGCTCGACACATTGGCCGAACGAAGCTATCTGACCGCCGGCAAATTGCGCTTGGAGCAGGAAGAAAAAAATCTGTTCGACAAACTGAACGCGCTCGGCGTCGAAAGCGAAAGTCTCGATGCGAGTCTAAATGCCGCGAACAAGCAGCGCGAGCAGGCCAAGGCCGAGCTCGACAAGGTACAGCAACGGATCAAGCGCGTCGAAAAAAACGAAGCGCATCTGCAAGACGAGGCGAATGCGCTGGCGGACCGGATCAAGGTCGAAACAGAAAAGGCGCGCCGCGACATTGAATTGAACATGCAGCGCTTGTCTTCCGACATCGAAGGCAGTAATAAAACCATCGCCGCGATCGAGGCGGAACACGAAAAGGCGATGCATGCATTGCATGACGAACATCTGGGCCGGAAAGGCGTCATCGAGTCGGACGGCCATCGCCTGATTGCGACGATCAGAGAACAAATCGCCGCCGATACCGAACGCTTCGAACAGGAGAAACGCCGCATACAGCAGCAATTGAACAGCGAGCTGAAAGACAGCGGTGCCGACGACACTATCGTGAAATTGTCGGAACAGCTCCATGAGGCGAAGCGTCTCGAAAAAGAAGCGAGAGACTTCCAGCGCAAGCATGAAGAATACCAGACGTGGCTGCAGCAACGCTGGCAGGAACATCCCGATCTATGCCGCCGGCGCGGCGATTGCGAGAGTAAAAGCCGGCAACTGAACGATGCGATCGAGCAGCTCAAGCAGGAATTCAAGCGTCGACGAACGCACCTAAATCAACAGATCGCAGCACAGCAGGAACAACTAAAAAAGCGTCTCGGTTTGTTGAATCAACTGGAGCAATGCATGGAGCTGTTGAAAAGCAGTCCGCCGACCTATGCGGAAGAGCTGCATGCATTCGCGGCCGACACGCTGCCGCGGCTGACCCAGGAGACGGTCAAGGATCGCAAGCGCCAGGAGCATGCGATCCACAGCGGCAAGCAGATACTCGTGCAATTGTTCGGCAAGCATCACCGCAGCCAATTGGCCGAAGCCTGGCAACAGGCGCTGGCCGCGCCGGGGAATAGCGGCCCGTTTTTTCAGAACGAGGCCTTGGAGATCGAACAGCCGTTGATTGATGTGCTGCAAATGGTCGAACACGTCAGGCAAGCCACCGCGCAACAGATAGAGCTGCATGCGACCGGCGTCAATGCCTTTTATCAGCATCTCTACAACTTCGACCGCGCGATCAAGCACACCGGCTCGGAGCTGTCCAAATACATCAGCGAAGAACAATATTTCGTAGCGCTGGGCGAGATCACCGTCAACGTCCGCTCGAAGATGAGCGATCTGGAATATTGGCAGGCGCTGAAAAAATTCGGCGATAATTACAGTCAATACCGCGACAACGCCGAGTTGATCGGCCATCGGGACATCCCCGACGAGCTGATTCAGGCGATGAGCGAGCTGACCGCGCTGCTGCCTTCGTCGGGTTTCAAGATCAAGCATTTGTCGCTGTTCGACATCGAGTTCAGCATCTACGAGAACGGCCAGCTCAAGCACGCCCGTAACGCGAAGGAACTGAAGGACGTCAGCTCCACCGGACTGTCCTATCTGGCCTTGATTACGTTTTTTACCGGCGTGACGGCGATGCTGCGCAAGCAGAATCCGACAGTCGTCTGCTGGCCGATTGACGAGCTGGGCGATTTGGCGCCCGAGAACATTGAGGCGATGATGAATCTGCTCGCGAAACAGAACATACAGATTTTGTCGGCGACGCCGACCGCCGACCGGCATGTGCTCGCCCTGTTCAGCAGGCGCTATCTGCTGAACAAGCAGAGACTGCATGAGGTCGAACTGCCGGCCAGCAAGCTCGACCAGTTATTGAATGCAATGCAACGGGAGAACTCCGATGTTTAAGCAGGTCGCCGAAGCGCTGTTGAGCGGTCATTTCATTTGCCCGACCGCCTATCCCGATGCCTACGATTATTTGTCGCAGCAAGCCAACGCGGACAAGATCGACGCCTTTCTGAAACCGTTGGACAGAACCTTGTTGTCGTTGGACGGCGAGGTCTATTACGCCGCCTACACGGTCGTCGACGACAGCAACCGCGGCCCCATCCGCGAAGCCTTCGCCGAAATCCGCGCGCAATTGCGTCCGGTCGTCGAATGGATGGACATGGTTATGACCGCGCTCGGACAGGACATGCCGATCCGGGCGCGCGACGAAATCCGCATGACGCAGCTCTTGAACGCGATCGAGCATGAACCTGCGCTGTCCGAGCAATTGAACCGGCTGACCCAGTTGACGCTGTTCAAGACCAGCAAGACCGCGATCTCCGAACAATTGTCGTGGGTCTTGCAAAAACTGGAGCAGAGCGGCTATTTGGTCAAGCCGAATCCGCAGGCCTCTCTGTATCTCGCGACCGGCAAGATCGATTATCTGCATCGCATCATCGCGTTTCTGAACGACGCCGAGGCGTTGGAGCTCGACAAGCACGCGGCCAATGCCGAAGACGTCGAGCAGCAGGAATTGTTTCTATGAGTTTCGACCGGGAACAGATCGCCGGCTTGATCCGCAAGCTGGCTAGCGCCGATCGGTTACTGGCGCAAACCTATATCGACGGAACGGTGTTCGTCGACGACGACAACCGCGCCGCGATCGACAGTCTGAAAAAGGCCGGTATCATGCGCACCGCAGACGTCAGCGACGAATACCGCCTGACCGGCGACGTCAAACGCCTGATCGATCGCTTGCTGCTGCGCAATCAGCGCTATCAACAGGCGATCGACCTGGGCAAGATGATCCTGACCGTCGAAGAAGACATCGAAGACTATCGGCGCGCGCTCGAGCGAAACGATCAGGATGAGGCACGCTATCATCTGGAACAGATCGACGACACGCTGTACGAGGCGATCGAATCGTTGGAAACAAGCCTGTCCGTGATGTTCGCGGCGATCACGAGCCAGTTCGGTTTCGTCTCGTCGCTGAACAGCAAGATCCGGCAAAACCGGCGCGCGTTAGCCTATGCGCAGCGGCTGGTGCAGGAACTCAATCAGGTCGATCTGAACGATTGCTACGACTGGTTAAGCTGGGCCGCGATTCCGCCCGAACTGAGCCGCAAGATCATCCGCTTCATCGATCAATACAAAAGCATCGTCGAGCGGCTGACCAGCATCGTTGCCCGCATGAAGACCCTGCTGTTCACGCTGCGGCTGCAGGAGCAGACCGCGAACCGTACCCGCGCGATGGCTCAATTTCTGAGGCAACACCCGGAATGGGAACCGTTGGACTGGAGCATCGAAACGGCCGCACCGGAACTGCTCAGGCGCGGTTCCGGCCTGAACTTGTTTCCCGGTATCGATACGGCCAATCCGGTCCTACAAGCCGATCTCGTCGAGATCGTGCAGGAATTGAGACGGCAAACCAAACCTCTCGCTCCGCCGCCCCGAGATAATGCCTCGGCGCCGCTCGACACGCAGATGCCGGAGCATATCGAATATCACCGAGACCTTTACGAGAGCCATATCGAAAACCTATTCACATCGGCGCTCGAGCGGCAAGGCCGCAGCACGTCGGCACTGCAGTATTGGCAGGGAGAAGGGCTCGAAATCAAGGCCGAGTTGTGGTTGGACATGGTGTTCGCGCAATATTGCTGCTTGCCGCAGCGTATGAGAAGCGTCGTAGCGCTGGAGATGCAGGGTGAAAATCTGTCCGATTTCAACGGCAATCAAGTGATTCACGAGATTTCTTTACGCAGGGTGTAAATGAATGAACCGAAAACTTTTCAAATGGATCAGCGAACTCGTAGCGAGTGGACCGGATCGCAGCACGACTCGTCCCGTCAGTGCGTTGGGTAGTGAAGTGACCGAACGTTATCGGTGCGGCCATTTGCACAACGGCAAACTGGTCTTCACCGCGCAGGAAAAGCTCGAACTGCGTCAACGGGTCGCGGAAGAAACCGGCTTCGATCCCTTGGGCGAACGCCTGCCGGACGACAGGCTGACAGTCGCTAAACATCACGCGAACGAAAAACTGGCAGGGAAGCCTGTCAGCGAAGATTATCTGCTGCTGAACAGTCCGGACGGTGAGCTCTGCATCAACGGCGGGCGAATCACGCTGCAGCCTGTTTCGATCATGGCGGCTGGCGTGTTTTGTCCGAGTTCCGGCATCGAAACGGTCGAGCACGATGCTGTCATGGTCGTCGAGAACCTGGCTATCATGTCTTTATGCGCTTCGTTCGAATTGCCGTCTATAGCGAGGCGGGCATTATGGGTTTATCGCGGCGATCCGAAGACCGGCTCGAAAACCAATGTCTGCCGCGATTTCATCAAGCGTTTCGGCGCGGATAAAACGGTCATCGTGTTCAGCGACATGGACCCGAAAGGTTTGGAAATTGCTTTGACGATGCTGCACGCGAGTCATTGGCTCGGCCCGGTGCCGGGATACTGGCAGACTTGCTTGCAAAAACGTGGACTGGGGAATCGCGATGGCTATTATCTTCAGGCGAGGTCGATGGCTTATCTGAAGCGTCTTTCCAGAGACGGCGAACTGTCCAAGCCAATGAGTGCCTTAATAGAATGTCTGCAAAACGAACGCAGCAGTTGCCGGCAAGAGCACATGTACAGCCACAAAATCGAGCTGGGCTTATTGCCGATACGCTAGCGTAGGGTCTTGATACGAACGTAACGCCAGGCGTAGGGTGCGCATCGGGGGCCTCGGTCGCAATGCTGTTGACTTAAGAAAAATAAAGACATAACACCTTGTTTTTATTATAATAAGCACATGAAATCATCACTACAGAGAGACTCATTTATGACCAGCACCGCAAACATGGCACAAACATCGCTTTGAAAATTCATGCCAACTTTCGTCTTATCTTGAACAATTTCGCCGTTTAATTCCACACACGTTAGCCGATGATCAAAAGCAATCGGCCGAGCACTTTACCCGCAAACGCAAACTCTCCTTACCCAACCTAATTACCTTGGTATTATCACTGGTCACCGGTGATAAATCCGCCGGCGTGGACATCCACTCCGGTGAATTCTTCAAACAAGCGCGGCGAAGCGGTTGTTGGCCTGAGGCTGAAGCCGTGCATCGGAGCGCGGTGACGAAAGCCCGAAGTCGATTACCGTGGTCCGTCTTTGCTGATCTATTAGCCGATAGTGTGCAATTAGCTTATTCGCTTTGGCCGGAAGCGCCGGAATATACGTGGCATGGCATGACGGCGGTGGCTTTTGACGGTTCCAAATATCACTTGCCGGCCTCGCCCGAACTTCGCCAAGCCTTCGATCCCAACAGCGGCTTGACCGTTCCCGGCAAAGGACACTATCCGCAATGTCTGGTCTCGACCGCATTCGATGTCTTTCGACGGTTACCGATCGCGCGCGCGATCAGTCCCTTAGCGGAAGGCAACGAACGCGAGGATGTGAAAGAGCTGCTACCGCAGCTCCCCGATCGTCCTTTGGTCTTATTGTTTGACCGCGGTTATCCCAGCTATGACTTGCTTTACTACTTACGAGATACCTCGCCGGATTCGGCTTTCGTGTTCCGCTGTCCGGCCCAATCGACCTTTAAAGCGGTCGAGAATTTTGTACAATCCGGTTGCTCAGAGGCCGTCATCTGGTTGGATACGGCCTCGCGGATTCGCCGGAAACGACCGAGCCCCAAAAGCATCAAACTACGCGCGGTCCGTTTGGAAAGCCCGGACGGCACGCTGTCGGTCTTATTAACCAATCTCACCGATAACCGTCAGTATCCCGCCGACTCGCTGGTCGAACTGTATTTCCGTCGCTGGCGTATTGAAGAACAGTATCGTGATGAAAAATTGCACCTCGACATCGAAACGTTCCACAGTCACAGTGAAAACGGCATAAGACAAGAACTGTTAGCTGTCCTGGTCATGTGCGTGATCAGTCGAACCTTGATTGCCCTGCTCACCGACCCGGATCCCGAGCGCTTATCGACGCCCCAATTTAAAAATGCCGTGCGGGCATTGGCGAGTGAGGTCGTGGTGTTTACCGCAGCTTATCCGGAGATCGCACGCAACGTGTTTCAGGAGCTTTTGGTGGAAATCACGCGCGTTCAGTATTACCATCCGAAGAAGCCCAGGAAGTCCCATCCTCGTGTATCCCGTAAACCCATCAATAAATGGCAGCAGGATAAATCAAAACGGATCGCTGATGCTTAAGTCAACAGCATTGGGCCTCGGTCGGGACTTCCTGTCGGTTCGGCACCGTGGATAGGTGCGCGATGCGCACCCTACGGCGCTCAAACTATCTTGGAAATTGTTGATGGCCATAAGCTATAAAAGCTGCAGTGATTATCTCAAAAACCATAAAACAGTACCTGATTACTAACAAGCTTCAGCTAAAATCGGAACGTAACGGATCCCATGAAGACTATTAATCGTCACCCAGGCAGGGATTGCCGGGGGTAGGTTGCATGGATGCGACTAGGTAAAGTATTAAAGGCATATGAGTACGGTCCCTGTACACTGGATACCGGCAATCCCTGCCGGTATGACGGGTCGTTTGGCCTTTGTCGATTAGGCCGAATGTTCTACGTAATCAGGAAACAGTATATTTCGATAGCTTAGCCGCGCCTTGTAAATTCATCAGAATTTGAAAAAGTACGAATGATAAACTCCAAGAATCTTAACCCAGCCAAACTTGCTGTGCATTGACAAATTCGTGCATGCCGTGCGGCCCCAGTTCGCGGCCTACTCCTGAGCGCTTGACGCCTCCGCTTGGTAGTCTGGGGTCGGTTTTGACGATGCCGTTGACCGCGACTTGACCGGTTTCCAATTGCCGAGCCAGCTTTTCGCCTCGCGACCGCTCCGTCCAGATGCTGGCGGCTAGACCATATTGACTGTCGTTGGCTAAGCGCATCGCTTCGTCTTGATCTTCGGCCTTGATAACGACGGCGACCGGGCCGAAAGTCTCTTCTCGGGCGGCGGTCATATCGTTCGTGACGTCGGTCAGTAAAGTGACCGGATAAAAATAGCCCGGCTCCTCCGGTATCTCGCCGCCGAGTCGGCATTGCGCTCCGGCGGCAATCGTTTCTTGAACCTGGCGATGCAGGTTTAGCCGCAGGTCTTCTCGCGCCAAAGGGCCGATGTCTGTGCTTTCCTCATTCGGGTCGCCTAGTTTCAACTTGCTTAGACGTTCTTCAAGCCGTGTCACGAGTTCATCATGAATGCCGGCTTCGACAATGATGCGTTTGGCGGCGATACAAGATTGGCCTGCATTGATGATGCGCGACAGCGTAATTACATCGGCGGCTTTGTCCAGATCGGCATCGGCCAGTACAATGCAGGGGTCGGAACCGCCCAATTCCAGGACGACCGGTTTGATTTCAGCGCCGGCGATCGAGGCCACGACAGTGCCGGCTCTATCCGAACCGGTCAACGAGACGGCTTGTACGCGTGGATCGCGAATAACCGCTTCTACATCGGTGTTCGACAAGGGTAGATTTTGCAATAGACCGGCTGGGACTCCGCTCTGCTCAAATAGCCGCGCGATTGCTTCGGCGCAGGCCGGAACATGCGGATCGTGCTTCATCAGGCAGGTGTTTCCGGCCATCAATGCCGGGGCGCAAAAGCGAAAAGCCAGCCAAAATGGTGCGTTCCAAGGCAAAATGCCCAGTACAACGCCCAAAGGCAGATATTGCACATAGCTAAGACTGGCGTCAGATGCCAATGTATCTGGGGCAAGATAGCTCTCGCCATGTTCGGCGTAATGGTCGGCGCAGAGCGCTGCCTTCATCACTTCGGCGCGGGCCTCCTTGATCGGTTTACCCATCTCCAGGGTCATCAGCGGCGCCAACGATTCTACATCATCGCGTAAGCGCTGAGCGATGTTACGTAACACTTGCGCGCGTTGCGCAAAGGAGCTGTTTTTCCAATCGGCATAGGCTGTTTGCGCGCGATCAAGCGCCGCATCGCGATCAGCGGCGTCTAGTTCCGGGCTTATGCCCAATGATTCGCCGTTGGATGGATTAATAACTTGTATGCTCATTAGTTTCGTTCTCCGTTGAATAAGCTAAATTAGGAATAGCGTTACTCACCATCCCATGCTGTTGAGACCGTAAGTTAGTGAATTCATCATAAAAAATTTATTTACCATGAAGAGCATGCAGGAAATGAATAAAAAGTCTATTTACCTATAAAAAGCATTTTTGTCCACGAAACACACGAAAATCACGAAAACATTCAATTAGTTATACTTTTCAAGTTACTTACCCAGTGGGTGATTCAAGAGCTTTAAGTAACTGCATGATTACTTTCGTGTATTTCGTGGACTGATTGGCGAATTTAGGGTTAAGTCAACAATCTAATTCTGCATGTAACTTCATGGTTATTTCATAATCTTGAATACTTTCACTGTTTCTGGAGCGTGGGAGCCATGAACAACCTTCCTTGTCTAAGCTCAGTGCCATTAAGTTAAGGACTTTTCCGTTCGCCCTGAGCCCTTCGGTTGCGCTCAGGAGAGCCTTGTCGAAGAGTGAATGGAAAAGACCGAGCCGATAAGTTAAGCCGTCCATGGTTCGACAGGCTCACCACGAACGGATTAACTTAAAGACAGTGTTGCCTAAGCCCCGTATTCGGGCTTTACGACAAAATCCTGATCCAGCGTAAAAAAGGATTCGCAGCCATTTTCGGTCACGTAAAGCGTGTCCGATATGCCCATGGTTTTATCGCCTTCGACGCCCCACATCCACGGGATGATGTGAAATGTCATGCCTTCTTCCAGCACCGTCGAAATGCCTTGTTTTAAGCTGATGATGTAACCTTCATCCCAGCTTGGCGGAAACGCGATGCCGATCGAATAGCCCGAACGCGTAATCAGCCTGCCGCCGATGTCGTTGTCGGTGATGATCGCGCGCACCAGATTGTCGGCGTCCGAGACCGTCAGGCCGGGACGCATGATTTCTTTCAGCCGTTGCAGCGCAAATTTCATTTTTTCCTGAGCCTTGTAGAATGTATCCGTCATATCGCCCAGAACGACGGTGCGCATCATCGCGGTATGATAGCGCCGATAGCAGCCGCCGACTTCAAGGAAGACATGTTCACCAGGCTGCACGACTCGTCCTTCCCAAGTGGCGTGGCCGATCATCGTGCGTGGGCCGCTGGTGACATAAGGCATTACCGCGGGAGTCTCGCCGCCCGCTCGAAACATGCCGGCACTGATCGCGGCTCCGATTTCGTTTTCGGTCGCACCGGCAACGCAAGCCTCGAATCCGGCCATCATACCGGCTTCGGTCGCATGGGCGGCCTTGCGCATGATTTCGATTTCCACAGGTGATTTCGTGATGCGTCCTTGTTCGACGATGCCGAAACAATCCAATAAACGCCCGTCGGTAAAGGTCGTATGAATCGAGTCTTGATGATAGGCCGGAAAGAAGTAGCTGTTGCGTTCGTAACCGATATGTTTGCCATTCAAGCCGAATTCTCGAAGCGATTCCACGAGCATTTGAATAGCGTCGCCGGTATCGGGATAAGGTCGCGTGATTTCCACCCAAGTCCGCGCGTAAACATTGGATTCCTCGAGTTTTCGAGTGATCATGAACGGCTCGTTGTCGAGCGGGATGACCAGGGCTTGAAAAAACGAATAGCCGGTTGTTTGATAGTCGGTCAGATACATCAGGTTTTCCGGATCGCTGATTACGACCGCGTCGAGCAGCCGTTTTTGCATCCGCCCACGCAGTTCGTCGATTCGGCGTTGGTATTCAGCGAACGGAAAAGTCATGTCGTCGCGTTCAATCATAAGGCCTCCAAAGCATCCGCTAAGACGCCCGAGAAAATCGTTAAACCTTCGACTAGATCGGCTTCCGGAATCGTTAGCGGCGGAATCATTTTGATGACCTTGCCGCCCGTTCCGCAGGCGCTGAGTAGCAGTCCGCGTTCGAAGCAAAGATTGACGATGTTTTTAGCCAAGGCGCCGTCGGCGATGTCGAGTCCTTGCAGCATGCCTTTGCCGCGCACTTGAAACCGCCCTTGACCGAAGCGCTCCGCCAAGTCTTCGAGATGCTGCTGTATCTTAGTGCCTTTGAGCGTGACATCGTTCATCAATGCGTCATCGTCGAAATAGGACAGCGCGACTTTGCCCGCGACGAAGGAGAGGCCTTGGCCGCGGAAAGTGCCGGTATGTTCGCCCGGTTGCCAATGCTTGTCGTGTTCCGGCTTGACCAAATTCATCGCCAGCGGCGTGCCGAAGCCGCCGATGCCTTTGGCTAACGTGATAATGTCCGGTTCCAAATCCATGCCGTCAAAACTGAAATATTGACCGGTGCGCCCGCAACCTGCCTGGATGTCGTCAAAAATCAATAGCGCGCCCAGATCATGCGCCAGTTTTTGCACGGCGTGCAACCATTCCCGACTGGCTACATTGACGCCGCCTTCGGCTTGAATCGGTTCGACTAAAAACGCCGCCGGCGGTTCCAGGCCGCTCGACGAATCGGAAAATTGCGCGCGCAACTGGTCGATAGTTTCCAGGCCGCAGCCTAATTGGCAACCGATACAAGGCTTTTCGCAGCCGAAGGGTTCATGACGAACATATTCCAGGGGTACGCCTGCGGCATTGCGGAAATATTGGTTTGCCGTGCAGGCCAGCGAGCCCAGCGTCATGCCGTGAAAACCGTGATTGAACGCAATGATCGTACGGCGCCCGGTGACCTTGCGCGCCAATTTCAGCGCGGTTTCGACCGCATTAGTTCCGGTCGGTCCCATGAATTGCATTTTGTAATTCATGTTTCGCGGTTTTAGCACGGAATTGGCGAAGGCTTCGATAAAATCGCGTTTCGCCGTGGTGTAGGTGTCCAGACTGTGGGCTACGCCATCCGCCTCGATAAAATCGATCAAGGCTTTTTTCATCAACGGGTTGTTGTGGCCGAAATTGAGTACACCGGCGCCTGCGAAGAAGTCGATATAGGATTTTCCCGACTCATCCACTTGACGGGCATTGGAGGCCGATTTGAAAACGGTCGGATACACACGGCAGTAGCCGCGAATTTCGGATTCCCATTGTTCAAAGACTTTCATGAATACTCTCCTTACGGTTGACAGGGCAACAAATCGCCCGATTAATGCTTATTCGGCAATATTGTTGCCGGATAACGCTATTATTGACTGCGGGCCGCTTTGGGGATACTGACTATGCGTGAGCTGTGGCGTCAGTTCTAGCCGTTCGGCACGGGCGCGCCGGCCAGTCGTGCATAAATACGCGCGACTCGATCGATCAAGGCGTCATTGAAATCATATTCGGGGCTGTGGCAGGAGCGCTGATGCGCCGCTATGCCGTCATCGGAACCGATTAACGCGAAAGCGCCCGGAATCGCGTTCAAGTAATAACTGAAATCTTCCGATGCCATGATTGGAAGCGACGTATTTTGGGTGAGTCCGTCGCGCCCCGTTTCATGCAGCAATGTTTGGCGATAAAAAGCGGCAGGTTCGGGGTGGTTGATCGTCGCGCCATATCTAGGGTGTACCATAACGGTGCAGTCGACTCCATAAGCGGTCGCGGTAGCGGTTGAAATGTCCTGAATGCATTGCGTCAATCGGTCGCGTGTGAATTCGTGGGCAATGCGGAAGCTGCCGCCGATCAGAGCCTTGTCGGGAATCACGGTGGGCGAGCTGTAGGCTTCGATCGAGGTGACACTCAGTACGGCGGCTTCCTGAGGCGGCAGCCGACGCGATAGCGTCTGTTGTAGGGCCATGACGATAGCCGCCGCCGCAATTACCGGGTCACGGCAAGCTTCCGGTTGACTCGCATGACCGCCTTGTCCGTGTACTTCGATTTCAAAGGTTCCGTTACCTGCCATGACCGTGCCGTCGGGACAGACTGCCTGACCGAATGGAATCGCCGGCCAATTGTGCCATCCGAATATGACGTCGACACCTTCGAGCGCGCCGTCTTCGAGCATGCGTTTAGCGCCATGACCGCCTTCTTCGGCCGGTTGAAACAACAGGCTTACCGGACCCGGCAAGCGGTCTTCGTGGGTTTTGAGCCAGTGTGCGGCCGCGATCAGCGTGGCCGTGTGGCCGTCATGTCCGCAGGCATGCATGCAGCCTGCCGTTTGCGAGGACCAAGCCATACCACTGTTTTCATGGATCGGAAGTGCGTCGATGTCGGCACGCAAGGCGATGTGACGACCGCTTTTATTACGCGCCAATCGGGCCACGGTGCCGGTGTCGGCGCAGACGCGCCAAGCGATGCCTAAACGGGCAAGTTCATTGCGAATTCGCTTCGCGGTTTCCTGCTCATGCCAGCTTAGTTCAGGTTTTTGATGCAGCGTATGGCGAAATGCCACTGCGTCTTGAATCAGCTGATCCCATTGTACGGCCATATTTCAATACTCCTGTTTGGGCTTCCGGATTGCCTAGGACGCTAAAGATTGCTATTACCTATACAAGAAAACAGCAGACTCGCATCACAGGTCGATCATAGGTAGCCTGAATGGACTATAGGTATACACCATACCCTTTTTGACTAATCAGAACAAAAAGAAAGGGTAAAAAGTGGGTTTTTTGGAGTATAAAATTAAGGAAAAAAGGCAGGATGTTTAAATTTACAGCTTAATCCTAAAAAGAACAGGTGAATGATTCAAACTACCTTTCGCCCTGAGCCCTTCGGCTGCGCTCAGGAGAACCTTGACGGAGAGTGAGTGGGAGTTTCAGGCTTCAGCAAGCCGGCGAAAGTGTTGTAGGCCCTCACCAACGCTTCGCACTTTCATTAACTGGGCGATTGCCAGACTTTCATGAGGTTATACCCATCGCTTTTATCAAGCTTTGGCGTAAGATATATCTTTCGCAGTTCAAATTTCTGCAGTGCCAGAGGAGGCGCCTGGGTGTCCGATAAAGGCTTTGCCAGCATGGAGCTGGCTAGAGCCTAAATGGGGGTATTCACGGCGTCCTTTAGCGGACACCCAGGCGCCGAATTTTGATCTACGACGGGTATATATCGGTAACTTTAATTATGACCCAGCGGATGCAGGCAGGTTTTTAAACATAGTTCGCGAATACAACGATGCGATGCTTGATCCAGGCAATGAAAATCAGCCGCACAGAGTTGCCGGTTTGCTAGAAGTAACTGAATTTTCTCCGGATCGATCTCGATGCGTATCGGGCATGGTTTGTCATAGAAATCCGACTTTTCTTGCATTAGGTTATTTGCCGTGAAAGAAGCTTTCTGTCGTCGGAAACGAATTGCCGACATTTTTGCAAGCAACCAGCGGCCTTGTGCGATTTGAGAATAAAATAATGCCAGCAATTGTTTGATGGCTAATTCAACAGATAGCGATAGTGGATTTAATTTTAAAACGTTCATAGGTGGCTTTATGTGGTGGTTTCCGGGAAGTAATGAGCTTTTTCCATAATAGTAATGAGAATGATTGCTATTTACAAATAAATTATTTAACTCTGTTAATCCTGCTCGATAGTACTTGTGGCATAGCCTAACAATAGATAGTTGATTCTTCGGGAAGATAGAAATAAACCGTAATTTACTTCATGAAATAGCTAAATGACTCTTGTTTGCATTTACAACTGTGATAAAGTTACTTTCGTTTTAACGTTATTCGGATTTAATTTATGTTTTTAACGCGCCGATTTCCCAAGGCTCTGGCCGGCGTTACCGTGTTTTTTTTGTCAGCCGGCGCTTATTCGGACTCTTTGAATCAAGCGATCGACACCGGTCTGGCGACCAATAAAGCAGCCGTCGATTCGCAAAAAACCATCGACCGGCTCAGCGATCAAACTCAAAAAATGCTCGAGGAATACCGCACAGCAAGCCGTCATGCGGATACCTTAAAGACCTACAACAAACATCTAAAAGATTTGCTTGCTTCTCAGCAACAGGAGAAAGCCTCTCTCGCACGGCAGCTAGACCGGATTGAGGAGACGCAACGCGAAATCGTGCCGTTGATTCTGCGCATGCTCGACAGTCTCGAGCAATTCATCGCTTTGGATGTGCCGTTTTTGCCTGAAGAGCGTCAGGAGCGCTTGAGTCAGTTGAAGGATATGATCAATCGCGCCGACGTCACCCCTGCCGAAAAATTTCGCCGCATCATCGAGGCGTTTCAAGTTGAAAATGAATACGGCAATACCATCGAAGCCTATCGGGCCGATCTCGAATTGGGCGGAACTGTCAGTTCGGTCGATTTTTTGCGCTTGGGCCGTGTCGCGTTGTATTTTCAACGTCTCGACGGTAGTGAAACCGGTTACTGGAATAAAGAGACGCAATCTTGGGAAACCTTACCTTCAAGCTATCGCAATGCGATACGCGACGGGCTAAGAATCGCTCGTAAGGAAGCAGCGCCCGATTTATTGACGTTACCGCTGCCGGCGCCGGAGGCAAGCCAATGAGATTAATGATTTTACTGCTGGCCGGATTGTTATTGTCCGGCAATGCGTTAGCCGACCGTCTTTCGCTCGATCAATTACTGAAAGAAATTCAAAAATCCCAAGGCATCGATGGCAAAATCAATCGCGAACGCGAGGCCCGGTTCGTTGCCGATCATGCCAAGCAGCAGGAATTGCTGCAGTTGGCTCAAAACGAATTGGCGGCTCAAGAACGTTTGAGCAAGCAATTGAAGGATCAAATGGAGGCGAACGAGCAAGAGCTCGATCGTTTGCAAACCGATCTCGATAACCGTAGCGGTATCTTGCGCGAATTGACCGGCGTCGCGAAACAAGCTGCCGGCGATTTGAAAGTCGATCTGGAAAACTCGATCGTTTCGGCGCAGTTTCCGGAACGTTCCGGAAAATTGGCCGCGATGACGCAAAGCAAGGCATTGCCAACCTTGGAGGAGCTCGAGTCGCTTTGGTTCTATCTGCTTCAGGAAATGACCGAATCCGGTAAAGTTGTTAAATTCGGCAGCGATATTTTGACGGCTTCGGGCGAGCCGCGCCAGGCCGAAATCGTGCGCATCGGCACTTTCAATGCGATTGCCGACGGGCAGTATCTCCGCTATTTATCAGAAACCGGAAAATTGGCCGAATTGGCACGGCAACCGGGCGGCAATTATAACAGTCTTGCCGAAAAGTTTGCCTCGGCTTCGTCCGGAACCGCCGATTTGGGCGTCGATCCCACGCGCGGAGTGATTTTAAGCATGCTCATCCAAGCGCCCGATTCTATTGAACGAATTCAACAAGGCGGTGGGATCGGCTACATTATCTTGCTGTTGGGCGGCTTCGGTCTGATTTACGGACTGTATCGTTTGTTGATGTTGACGCAAACTCATAAGCGGGTTAGCGAGCAAATTTCCTCGACAGAAGTTTCCGAAGCCAATCCTCTAGGCCGTATCATTGCTGCGGTCGAAGAAAATCAGACACAAAATACCGAAACGCTGGAATTGATTCTCGACGAAGCGATTACCCGCGAGGTGCCGGTCTTGGAAAAAGGGTTGTCGATGATCAAACTATTGGCTGCCGTCGCACCGCTGTTGGGCTTGCTTGGTACCGTTACCGGCATGATAGCGACCTTCCAATCGATTAGTCTGTTCGGTACCGGCGATCCGAAATTGATGGCGAGCGGCATCTCACAAGCCTTGGTGACGACGATGCTGGGTTTGTGCGCAGCCGTTCCGTTACTGTTTTTGCATAGTCTATTGGCTTACCGTAGCCGTGCGCTGATTCAAATTCTCGATGAACAAAGCGCCGGTATCATCAGTCGCCGGGCCGGAAAGTAATGAACGGGTTGCTCGCTATTTTCGATTCGGTCGGCCATTTTCTCGATAGCGGCGGCATCGTTTTGAAGGTTATTCTGTTCGTTTCTATCGTCTTGTGGTGCCTGATCGCCGAACGTTTGTTGTATTTTCGGTTTAACTATCCGAAGGATCGGCAAGCCTGGCGAGAACAGTGGGAAAGTCGAAACGATAAATGTTCTTATGATGCGCATAACATCCGAAACCTCATCATTTCCGAAGCCAAAATCGCAATGGGTAAGTCGTTGACTATCATCAAAATGCTGATCGCTTTATGTCCGCTACTCGGGCTTTTAGGTACCGTGACCGGTATGATCCACGTATTCGATGTGATGGCGGTTACCGGTACCGGTAATGCGCGGGCCATGGCCTCCGGTATTTCTCTGGCGACGATTCCGACCATGTCGGGTATGGTGATTGCGATCGCCGGGCTCTATTTCAGTAAATCGATTGAAGAACGCGTCAGCGACGAAACCCATCATTTAGCCGATTTATTGAAATTCCAATAACGAGATTGTTTTTATGCGACGTACTACTAGCCGTTCGACATCCGACCAAATTTCCGATATCGATATGACGCCGATGCTCGACATCGTGTTCATCATGCTGATTTTTTTCATCGTAACGACCTCTTTCGTCAAAGAATCCGGTATCGATGTTAATCGACCCACCGCGCAAACGGCCGAAAAAAAAGAACAAGCGCACATCATCGTATCGATAAAAGCCAACGGCGAAATATGGATCGATAAACGCGTGGTCGATGTCAGGGCGGTTAGAGCCAATGTTGCGCGCTTGCAGGCCGAAAATCCGCTCGGTTCGGTCATCATTGCTGCCGATCGCGACACCAAGACCCACGTTCTAGTTCAAGTCATGGATCAAATTCGATTGGCCGGTATCACCAATGCGGCGATTGCGACGGAAACGGAATCGAAGTGAAGCGGTTTTCGATTTCTTTATTGGCCGGGCTAGGCGCTACGCTGGCTTTGTTTTGGCTGATGCAAGCAATGGTGATGCACAGACAAAGCGGTTTGAAAAAAACCGACAACCTGCAAATGGTGGAATTCGTTCGCTTGAAACGAGAGACCAAGCCTCAGGTTCAGGAAAAAAAGACCGTTAAGCCACCGCCTCCGCCGGAAAAACGCCCGCCCCCTCCGCCGATGCAAACGCAGCACACACAACCGATGGCTGCCGCTCAACCGAATTTAGCGATTCCGAATTTGAGCGTGCAGTTACCGAGCGCTCGTTTCGGCGGTTCGGCTCTGGAAGGCTTGACGGCAGGCGCGGCAGCTACCTCGCCTGCCGCGCCGAGCGCAGCGGTCGGTACCGGCACGATCACGACCGATGTTATACCATTGGTACGTATTCCGCCGCGTTATCCGATGCGTGCGGCGAGCCGGCGTATCGAAGGTTGGGTGAAGGTGGAATTCACGATTACGAAAACCGGCGAAGTCAGCGATGCGGTTGTGGTCGAATCGCACCCTAGTAATATTTTTAACCGCGAAGCGCTGGCCGCCGTTAAGCGTTGGAAATTCAAAGCGAAAGTGGTCGATGGCAAGGCCTACGAACAAAGGGCTCAACAAACCTTGGAGTTTAAATTGTCCAAATGAAGCGAACGCACTTATTTAGCTTACTGCTTGTTTCATTAATGAACGCGCCGGTTGCAGCCGCGGCTGATTCCAAGCAAGCGACAATTTCTCCGGCGCTGTATCAAAAAATTCAGTCTACGGAGCGACTTATCGCCGATAAGGCTTACGGCAAGGCCGAACAGCAGTTGTTGGCGATAGTCGGCGAAGTCAAGGCCGGCGGCTTGGATCAAGCCGTCGTGTTGCGGAGCCTGGCTTCGGTTTATGCGCTCAAGGAACAGTATGCAAAGGCTGCCCAATGGCTGTCAAAAGCCGTTGCATTAAATGCCCTGCCTGACAAACAACAGCAAGATGCGCTTTTAAACCTGGGGCAGCTGTATTTGGCTTCCGAGCAATATGCCAAGGCGATTGAGACTTTAAAGCCATGGCTGGCAAAAAATTCGGTGCCGGATGCACAAACTCATGTGTTGTTGGCGAATGCCTATACTCAGTTGAAACAATATCGTAATGCCTTGCCGCATATTTCCAAGGCCATTCAATCGACTGCCAAGCCCCAGGATTCATGGTATCAGCTGCAGCTCGCGTTGTTTTATGAATTAAAAGACTATCAATCGGCGATCCCGTTATTGCGCAAGCTGATGGTCGTTAATCCGGAAAAAAAAGACTATTGGACGCAGTTAGTTTCTGTTTACCGGCAATTGAACCAATTTACGCAAGCGGCCACGGTCATGCATCTGGCATACAAAAAAGGCCTATTGAATTCGGAAAAGGAGATTTTGGATCTGGTTAATTTATTTCTGTATGCAGGGCTGCCATATAAGGCCGGTTCAGTGTTGCGGTCCGAGCTTGATGCGAAAAAAATTGCGAGTACGGTAAAAAATTGGGAATTACTGGCTAACGCCTGGAAGCAGGCACGGGAACTGGAAAAAGCAGTTCAAGCCTTGGAAATAGCCTCTAAGCTGGACGATAAAGGTAGCCTTTATCAACAGCTCGGACAGATCTATTATGAGCAGGAAAATTGGAAGGCAGCCATTGGCGCGATAAATATGGCATTGGCAAAAGGCGGGTTGAAACAGCCCGGCCAAGCTTATATGATTCTCGGGATGAGTTATTACGAAAGCAATAACACCGAACAGGCCCGCCAATCTTTTGCCAAGGCGAAAAGTTTTCCGAACAATAGAAAAAACGCCGAACAATGGCTCAGTTACTTGAGTAAGGCCAACGAGACTTCTTGAGTGCGATGTTGCTCGCAAGCAGAGGCGTCGCTCCCCCAGAGGATGGGATACACTGTGGGAGCGATCCCCAGATCGCGATTTCGAAGTCGAGAATACTAAGTTACAATAAATGGCATCAAGGTCGCAAAGACTAAAATAGGCTGTCAACCAAGCTCCAGCTTGGGAAATAACGTGATGCGGTTGGGTCGTTTTAGCTTGATGCGAATGGGCCGATCACCCCGGTGCCTCCTTAAGCATCGCCGAAATTTGAAGTGCGAAAGGTATTAAACGACTCTGAGATTGGGGTCGTCGTACAAACGACGTTTTTTCCAACCGGCAAATTGACTATCGTCGAATTCCAGGTCGTTGTCTATCGCGTATTCATAGCAACTACGGAATAGGCGCGCGGTACGAAACGCGTGCAATTCGTCGTCGGCTGTGACTTTTTCGACATTGCCGACCTGAAAGGTTTTGTTTCTGGACTTGCCGTCCTTGACCCAAAACACCGTATAGCATAAGTAACTCTTATCTTTGCGGTGGTCGTACTTGATCGTTCTCGAAACGCCGGTCAGTCCCGTAGTCGTTTTATTTTTCGGGGGCTTGAGAAAACGTGTCTTACTCCCTTTCAAAGCTACCAACATTTGATCGCGCCAAGCGATAGCGGCCTTTAAGGATTTATTTTTGTTTCCCCAAAGCTTATGAGAAAAATAACGACTGGTTTCCTTGCCTCGCCGAACGATTCGGACCTGATACCCGAATACATCGGGCTCTGTGATTTGTTTATGTTTTACCATAGCATTTGAACCTACTAACGGTTTTCACCATTTTGTTGAACAGAGAATATTTGCCGCTAATACATCGAGGTTATTCCGCGTGAAGCAGAAAAATATTACAAATTTATGAAAGCCTACTAATGTAAGCCTATGCTTACAAATTATCCTCATTCCCAAAATAAAAGCAAGCTAAAAGTTAGGTAATTGTGACAATTCCCTAGTATTTTGATGTAGAATGCGGCTATGCCACCTTTTGGTGGTTGTCCTCAACTCATAACCTTCTATTTTTAAACACTTGGAGACATTCGATGAGCGTATTAGTAGGTAAACAAGCCCCCGACTTTACTGTTCCTGCCGTATTGGGCAATGGCGAAATAGTCGATGCTTTTAATTTTTCCGATGCGACAAAAGGAAAATATGCGGTAGTCTTCTTTTACCCGCTGGACTTTACCTTTGTTTGTCCTAGCGAATTGATCGCTCTCGATCATCGCATTGACGAGTTCAAAAACCGTGGCGTCGAAGTGATTTCCGTTTCAATCGATTCTCACTTTACACATAATGCATGGCGTAACACACCGGTCAACAAAGGCGGTATCGGTCCGGTCCGTTATACAATGGCGGCCGATATTTCACACGGTATCTGTAAAGATTACGATGTCGAAGCTGCAGCGCCGGCCGTTGCTTATCGCGGAACTTTCTTAATCGACAAGGACGGCGTGGTTCGTCATCAAGTCGTTAACGATCTGCCTCTCGGCCGTAACATGGACGAATTGATTCGTATGATCGACGCCTTGCAATTCTTCGAGGAAAATGGGGAAGTCTGCCCTGCGGGCTGGAACAAAGGCGATTCGGGTATGAACGCAAGCCCTGAAGGCGTTGCGGATTATCTGGAGAAAAATGCCGACAAGCTCTAATCGAATAATTCGATGGGCTTAAAAAGGCGCATTGCCAAACGGCAATGCGCCTTTTATTTTAATAATCCGCAATTTACTGGTTGCCTTGTTTCGATTCGGCCGCATCGACCAGATATTTCTTTCGAATGAACAATGTGGCAAGAATCGCAAGAACTGCAGGGGTTAAAATGATCACGAATTTCAAGATACCCGAATTTCCTGCAAGCACATCCAAATGTAGACTTTTGATCGTTAATTTGGCGATCCACCAAGTCAACCAGTAACCGACCAAACCGGTTATCGCCCAGTTGATCGGGTTTTCACCTAATTTTTTCGCGGTTTGGTAAAACCATACCAGCATAACGATTCCGGCAATTTGAGCAAACAACATTGAGTTACCCTCCCTATTCTTTTTTATTTAGTCGTGTTCCTTATTGAAAGCACTTTTGAGTGCTTCACGAGGTCACGGCGTATTTTTTAATCATGTAATCGATCCACCACGATCTGATTTCGTTAACCCATTCGGAACATAGGCATCCGGCGGCCTTGCGCAATATTTCGATTGATTTAAGCCGCATTAACGCTTAACGTAATGAATGAACAACACATAATAATTCAAATTGAATCGCTAATCACATCTTTATTCACAAAGGAGACTGGCTGTGTTAAAAACCCTGAAAATAGTTTTATCGGTTTTTGCGGCTATTATTTTGCTCATTGTGATTGCAGCAGCGGCTTTGCCGTTATTGTTCAGTCCTAATGATTTCAAGCCGGAAATTGCTTCGGCGGTTAAAGACAAAACCGGCCGCGATTTAACTATCGGGGGCGATATCGAATTATCGATCTTTCCATGGATTGGCGTTACTGCCGAAAAACTGTCTTTAAGCAATGCTGAGGGTTTTCAAGAAAGTCCGTTCGCTGAAATCGAAAACGCGCAAATCAGAGCCAAATTACTGCCCTTATTTTCGAAAAAGTTTGAAGTGGATCGCGTCGTCTTGAAAGGCTTGATGTTAAATCTAGAAAAAAACGATGCTGGCGTAAACAATTGGGATGACTTAAAGCGAACAAAACCCGAGGCGCATACCGCAGCAACATCGACCGAGTGGGAAGATGCCGATATCGTCGACACAGATAAAGACGCCGAAGAGTTTAAGGCGGTGGCCGGCCTAGCGGTTGCAGGTGTTTCGCTTGAAAACGCCCGGTTGAATTGGCACGACAGGCAAAACGATAAGCGCTTTTTGATCAAGGAATTGAATCTTGTTTCGGGCGACCTGGCTTTTGGCAAGCCCATCGATTTTAAACTTCGATTTATATTGGATCAGCCTGAACAAGAAAGAACCAGTCATTACCAATTGTCCTCTGCCGTGTCGCTTAATGAAAATTTTGATCATTTTCAAGTGACCCGATTCGATTTATCTACCGAGATTCGGGGAAAAGACATTCCTGTCGGCTTCCAGTCAGCAAAAATGGCGGCTCTAGCCGATCTGAATTTAAATGCACAAACGCTGGAATTGACCAAGCTCGATGTCGAATCCGGACAATTACATGCGACCGCAACGCTAACCGGCACGAATATCGTCGACGCGCCCGTTTTCGAGGGCCCGGTGAGTATTGCCCGCTTTAATCCATCGGCATGGTTAAAGCAGGTCGGCATCGACCCTCCTGTTATGAGGGATGCACAAGCATTGACGTCATTTGGCGCGGATTTCACATTACAGGTTACTTCCGAGTCGGCGGACTTACAAAGCATTAGCATTCAACTCGACGATAGCGCGATTAAAGGTAACGTTCGCGTCGATAATTTCGACGATCCGGCAATTTCATTCGACTTAAACGTCGATACCTTGAATGCCGATCGTTATTTAGCGCCTGAAGACGAATCGGATAAGACGACGCAACCGATTGCAGGACCGGCGGCGGCCGCCGCTGCGGGCGCTTCGATGATTCCGGTTGAAACCTTGAGAGATTTGAATATCAACGGTTTGTTATCGATCGGGCGGCTCACGATAAGCAATCTATTACTGCACGGAGTCGATCTCAAATTGATTGCCAAAGACGGTAAGGTCAATACCGAACAAGGCGTAAAAACATTGTATCGGGGCTCTTATGAAGGCGCGATGAACCTGGATGTGACCGGCGAGTTGCCGCAATGGAGGCTCAACGAAAAATTCAGCGGGATACAAATTGAACCCTTGTTGAACGATTATGCCGGCAATGCAAAAATTGCCGGTGCATTAACCGCATCGACTAAATTACAAGCAAGCGGCAATGATAGCAAAGCGCTTAAATCTTCGTTAAACGGCCAGGTTGATTTTTTTTTCAAGGACAGCATTATTCGCGGTTTTAATCTGCAACAAATGATCGACGATGCTAAATCGTTGCTAAAAGGCACGCCGGTTCTCCGGGACAATCCGAAGGATCAAACCGCTTTTTCCGAAATTAAGGGTAGCGCGCGAATCGTCAATGGATTTATTAGCAATAATGATCTTATCGCTACAGCTTCCAAGATCGAAGCCACCGGGAAAGGTACCGCCGATTTGAAATCCGAACGGATCGATTATCAAGTCAATGCGAAACTGGTACGTAGCAAAGTGGCTGAAAGTACGCTCGACAAGATCAAGGAATTGCCAATCGTCATCAACATCACCGGTAATTTCAAAGAGCCGGAATATAAACTCGATATTGCCTCCATGCTCAAAGACCAGCAACTTGAAAAGCTCGAGCGCAAAAAAAACAAGTTACTGGACAAACTCGACAAAAAAGTCGGCCCCGGCGTCTCTGATATATTGAAAAAATTTTTTTGATGGTGTTTAGGGCAATGCCGAAGGTTGAACCGCGAAAGGTATAATGCGTTAAATCCAAAATCATTAGGCTCATTGAGCCCCGACCATTGCTAAAGGAGGCAGTCAAGATGTCCGAATATAGAAAATACCATTGTATGGAATGCGAACATATTTACGACGAAGCAAAAGGCGATCCGGACAGCGGCATTGCGCCCGGTACGCGCTGGGAAGATATTTCCGACGACTGGGTTTGCCCTATTTGCGGGGCACCGAAAAGTTTTTTCAAGTTGTTGGCATAACCTGCCTTAAATACGAGGGTTTCGGTTCAATGGCGATCTTTCCGGTGACCGAGCAGGAGGCTTTTTACCGGGGGATAAAAAAATCGTTAGTATCGTTACTGTGAAAGTTCGTAGATATAGACTCTTTATCTAATTTTTCGATATGCAAAAGCTCAGTAACGAAAATGCCGCATCCTCAACTCCCCAAGAACTTTCATTATCCGGGGTAATTGCTAGGTCTTCATGAACGTTAGGTTATACTTCGCGGTTTTACTATTTCCTGATTCCTATGACTCCAAGCGAATTTCAAGACCGTCTGTTGGTGTGGTTCGACAAGCACGGACGCCATGACTTGCCTTGGCAGAACCCTGCGTCACCTTACAAAGTTTGGGTTTCCGAAGTCATGTTGCAGCAAACGCAAGTGGCAACCGTAATTCCTTATTTCAATGCATTCATCGCTCGCTTTCCCGATATTCAATCTCTCGCAGAGGCTTCGGTCGATACGGTTTTGCAGTATTGGGCGGGCCTTGGTTATTATGCTAGGGGACGCAACTTGCACAAATGCGCGCAAATCATTGCGGGACGCGATTCGTTTCCTGATAGCTTGGACGAACTGCTCGATTTGCCCGGAATAGGACGCTCGACTGCCGGCGCGATATTAAGCATCGCTTTCAAGAAAAGCCATCCGATTCTGGATGGGAATGTGAAAAGAGTGCTGACCCGCTTCGCCGGCATTAGCGAATGGCCCGGCTCGACGGAAGCCAGTAAGTCGCTCTGGAAACTAAGCACATTGTATACGCCGGTTCATCGTGTCGAAGACTATACACAGGCGATTATGGATTTAGGCGCCACAATTTGTACCCGGGGCAAGCCAAATTGTACTGTTTGTCCGCTCGTTTCGGCTTGCAGGGCTCATATTGAAAATAAAACGGCGACTATACCGGCGCCGAAACCGGCGCGTAAGCAACCGGTCAAGCAGGTTTATTTTTTATGCTTGATCGCAAACGAGAACAGTATTTTGCTGGAACAAAGACCGGGTGCCGGAATCTGGGGTGGCTTATGGAGCCTCCCGGAATTCGATACGATAGAATCGGCACGCTCGTGGTGTATGACTCGTCATATCGACATCATTAATGAATACACGCTACCAAAAGTGCGTCATACCTTTTCGCATTATCATTTGGATTTTACGCCGCTGTACTTCCAAATCAATAACCCTAATCATTTTGTGATGGAAGCAAATCGTATGCTCTGGTATAAACCTGAGCAATTTTCTTCACTTGCTTTGGCTGCGCCGATTAAGCGGCTGTTGCAACAAATTTATAAGGACTGACTATGACCAGAATCATTCGCTGTGTAAAATTAGGTATCGACGCCGAAGGCCTTGATGCGCCTCCGTTTCCGGGGCCTAAAGGACAGCAAATATTCGATACGATTTCAAAACAAGCTTGGCAGGATTGGCTTAGTTTACAAACCATGCTGATTAATGAGCATCGTTTGGCCAGTTTCGACCCTAAAGCTAAAAAATTTCTTGAGGAAGAACGGAATAAATTTTTATTCGGCGGCGGGGCTGAAATGCCCGAAGGATACGTGCCTCCAACAAAATAAGTCGAAAGCATATATGTGTTGTAGTCCGTTCGTGCCTCGCAACGCCGAAGCCAAAAGGACTGCATCACATTTAGCGATTGGGGAGGGCGTTTCAAATACCGATGTAAATAAGTCTGTTAGATCGGCGAAATTATACCTTCCGTACTTCAAATTTCGGTAGTGCCTAAGGAGGCGCCGGGGTGTTAGTTCCCTCACCTAACGCTAGGTGAGAGACCAGCAAGGAGTTGGCATAGAGTCTACATGGACGTATTCACTGCGTCCTTTGACGGGCATCCCGGTGCCGAATTTTGATCTACGATGGGTATTCGGATTCCACCTTTATCGACCTTCCTGTCCCAGTTTTTCCAGTCGGCGCAGCCACTTCCGTCTTTTATCGTCACCGATGGCTTCTACCATGCCGATCAGCGTGTCTTTGGTTGGACCGATACCGCAGAAACCCAGTATATTTCTCTTCAGGCTTTTCAAACTATGAGCCAAATAAATGAAGCGGTATACGAAAGCCGGCATGCCCATGGTCACGACTATTCGCGCACTTCTTCCTGAGAGGCATTTTTTCCAAGACTTGCCTTCTACAGACTTGACTGCGGCAAATCCGGGTCTGAAAACTTGTTCGAGAAAGGCTTTCAGATAGGCGGGCATGCTTCCGAGCCATAACGGATAGATGATAACGAGATGATCCGCCCATTGAATGATGTCCTGGGCTTGTTGAATCGATTCGCTTATGGTGCCATGTTCGAATTCATGCTGTGTACGGAGAATCGGAAATTCGATTCGGGCAATGTCGATCGGTTTGATTTGATGCCCTTCCGAACGGGCACCGTCGGCATAGGCGTTAGCAAGGGCTCGGCAAAATCGTTGCTCGTCCGGATCGGGATGTCCTTGAATGATTGCAATGCGTTTTGCCGTCATAAATGATTTCCAAATCAATCGGTTTTCCGCCACGCTTCTAAACTATGGGGGCGTCGCTTCATAAAAGTAAGAGGTTGTTCGAATTGATAATATGGGGGTTATATAGGAGCCAATCCATTAAACGGTGTCGATCCGTCATAAACGTATTATTTACGTGCTATTGCTTAAAAAATTAACGCTTCATCGAATCGAAAAATTCGGAATTAGTCTTGAAATCTTTGAGCTTGCCCAATAAGAACTCGGAAGCCGCCATTTCATCCATCGGTTGTAGAATTTTTCGCAATATCCAAGTCTTTTGCAGTTCTTCAGAGTCGACGAGGTATTCTTCGCGGCGTGTGCCGGAACGATTGATATTGATCGCCGGATAAATCCGTTTTTCGGCCAATTTTCGGTCTAGGTGCAATTCCATGTTGCCGGTGCCTTTGAATTCCTCGTAAATCACATCATCCATTCTCGAGCCGGTATCGATCAATGCGGTTGCAATGATCGTAAGGCTACCGCCTTCCTCGATATTTCTTGCGGCGCCAAAGAAGCGCTTGGGTTTTTCGAGGGCATTCGCGTCGACACCGCCGGTTAATACCTTGCCGGAAGAAGGTACTACGGTATTGTACGCGCGAGCTAGTCGAGTAATCGAATCTAACAGAATGACTACATCGTGTTTATGCTCGACCAGTCTTCGCGCTTTTTCGATCACCATATCGGCCACTTGCACATGCCGCGTTGCGGGTTCGTCGAAGGTGCTGGAAATAACTTCGCCGCGTACGCAACGCTCCATTTCGGTCACCTCTTCGGGGCGCTCGTCGATCAATAAAACGATCAAATAACATTCGGGATTTTTTTCGGCGATGGAATGGGCCAAGCTTTGCATGATCATCGTTTTACCGGCTTTCGGCGGTGAAACGATCAAGCCGCGTTGGCCCTTGCCGATCGGTGCGATCAGATCGATAATGCGGCCCGTTAGGTCCTCACTGGTGCCATTACCTTTTTCTAAAGTGAAGCGTACGTTCGGAAACAGGGGGGTTAGATTGGTAAAGAGAATCTTGTTTTTGGTATTTTCGGGCGCTTCGAAGTTAATGTTTTGAACTTTGAGCATCGCGAAGTAACGTTCCGATTCCTTCGGTGGGCGAATTTTGCCGCTGACCGTGTCGCCGGTGCGTAGGTTAAAGCGTCTTATTTGGCTGGGTGAAACGTAAATATCGTCGGGGCCGGCTAGATAAGAGCAACCGGGTGTGCGAAGAAAACCGAAACCGTCTTGTAAAATTTCCAATACGCCATCGCCGTAAATATCCTCGCCGCTTTTGGCTTGTTTTTTTAAAATTGCGAAGATGAGGTCTTGTTTGCGTGTTCTAGCGACATTTTCGAGCCCCAATGACTCCGCAATATCAATAAGTTCGCTGACTTGTTTTAGTTTTAACTCGGTTAGATTCATAGATTAACGGGAACTCGAAGGAATGAAAAGCACGGCGAACGGCCGTAAAAACAAAGGAATGGTAAAATTTTTGGATTTTACCCATAGACGGGTAAGGAAGATGCCGAAAAAAGCAGCGCGATTATATATCAAAATAGTCGGGGCCGTCCAAATAAATTACGACAACCCCGAGCTCGCTGGAATATTAAATATTGTTATCGATGAAATCGGCCAGTTGCGATTTTGTCAAGGCGCCAACTTTAGTCGCCTCGACTTCGCCGTCTTTAAACAGCATTAAAGTCGGAATGCCGCGAACGCCGTAATGCTGTGGCGTTTGCGGGTTTTCATCGATATTGAGTTTGACGACAGCCAAGCGACCGGCATATTCCTTGGCGATTTCATCCAGAACCGGTGCGATCATCCGGCAAGGTCCGCACCATTCAGCCCAATAGTCAACTAGCACAGGACCGCCTGCTTTCAGTACGGCTTCGTTAAATTCACCATCAGTTACATGAAGGACTGACTCACTCACGCTATTCTCCAAAATTGCTAAAATTGTGACTATAGGAGTGCCGACGTTATTTTGTCAATCACTTTCAGCTTTTTTAAGTTATGCTATAGGGCTATGAATACAACGCATCTTACTCAAACCCGATTCAGCAATTTGGAGTTATCCGATTCGATATTGCGCGGACTGACCGAGGCCGGTTTCACGCATTGTACTCCAATACAGGATCGTTCGTTACCTTTGTCGTTAAGAGATAAGGATATCGCCGGACAAGCTCAAACCGGAACCGGCAAAACAGCAACCTTTTTACTGGCTACCTTTCAGCGCTTAATCAACGACGAAAGTGAAAAGATCAAAAACCCCAGGGCGGTTATTTTAGCGCCTACCCGGGAACTTGCCATTCAGATTCATAAAGATGCCTTGCTGCTGGGCAAATATTTGAACCTTAAGCTAGCACTGATATACGGCGGCACCGATTATAAAAAACAAATGGACACGATCAAGTCCAATGTCGATGTTATCATTGGCACACCGGGTCGTATTATCGACTTTTATCGACAAGGTACTTTCACGCTGGATAACGTGCAGGTAATGGTGCTCGACGAAGCCGACCGGATGTTCGATTTAGGGTTCATTAAGGATATTCGATTCTTGTTAAGAAGAATGCCGCCAGCCGATAAGCGATTGAATATGCTGTTTTCGGCAACTTTATCTTATAAGGTGACTGAACTGGCTTACGAGCATATGAATCAGCCGGTGCTCATCAAAATCGAAACGGAAGAAGTCACCTCCAAGGCCATTCGGCAAAGTGCGTTTTGTCCGTCCAACGAACAGAAAATACCGCTATTGTTAGGTGTACTAAAAAAATATGCGCCTCAACGCAGCATTATTTTCGTCAATACCAAGCGTTGCGCCGAACGGCTAAACGACTATCTGAATGCCAATGGTTTCGTCACCGCTGTTTTGAGCGGCGATGTCCCTCAGGAAAAACGTCAGCGGCTATTGAGTGATTTCCAGGAAAACAAAATTAGGCTCATGATCGCGACCGATGTCGCGGCGCGCGGGTTGCATATCGCCGACGTGTCGCATGTGATCAACTACGATCTGCCTCAGGAAGTCGAGGATTATGTCCACCGAATAGGCAGAACCGCACGTTTCGGCGCCAGTGGCGAAGCGATCAGTTTTATTTGCGAGGAATACGCCTATTCGATGCCGGACATTGAAACTTATATCGGTCAAAAAGTGCCGATTCAACCGATAACGGCTGATTTGCTGCCTGAAGTCGTCAAGCCTGAGCGCAAACCTCGGCCGGATAAACCCGCTACTCATGCTCATGGTCAAGGTAAGCGCCCGGAAAAACCGAAAAAAAAGCCGGCGCAGCGAAATAAGTCTGCTCAAGCCGTTACAAACTCTCCATCAGTTCCCGAAAATCCTCAATAGCCGGAAACTCGTCTATCAGTCTTTTCGAACGTGTGCTGTCCGGTTTGCTGACAGATATCAAATAATTGATGCCGTATTGCCTGGCCGAGTTCAAGACCGCTAGGCTGTCATCGACCAATAGCGTGCGTTGCTTATCGAACGATTGACGGCTTTCCAGTAAACGCCAAAATCCCGGCTGTTCCTTCGGAAAGCCGAAATCATGCGAGCTGATAATCGCGTCGAAAAACGGCTGCAAACAGGTTTTTTCCATTTTCAGGTCCAAACTGCTCCTATGCGCGTTGGTAACCAAAAAAACATTTTTCGATGATTGCCTAACTTTTTCGAGAAATTCAGTGACATGCGGCAAGATCGAGATCAATCCCGCTATTTCGGCTTTAAGCCCGACAATATCCAGTTCCAAGACTTCGCTCCAATAATCCAGACAATACCATTCCAACTTGCCTTCCATGCTTTTAAAGCGGGGTTCCAATTGATATTTGGCCGTTTCAACCGAAATGCCGGTTTTTTCGGCGAATTTTAACGGCACGAATTCCAGCCAGAAATGATTGTCGAAATTCAAATCCAACAACGTACCGTCCATGTCCAGTAAGACAGTATCAATTTTTTTCCAATCAATCATTTTTTCAATTAATGAAAAGAAGTGGGTTATATTTATTAGTCATCAGTTAAAAATATAGCCAATAATGCGCGAAAAACCGACACTTCTCAATAAAACCGTGATCGCCGAAAGCCGGTTATTTCGTATCGAATCGCTCGATATCGAGTTTAGCAATGGCGAACAGCGCAATTTCGAACGCCTGGCTCGAGGAAGACCTGGGGGGGCGGTGTTAATTGTACCGCTTTTAGATAATGAAACGGTGTTATTGGTTCGCGAATATGCTGCCGGCGTTCATCGTTACGAATTGGGCTTGCCGAAAGGTAAAACCGATGCCGGAGAAACTTTTATCGAAGCTGCAAACCGTGAACTCAAGGAGGAAGTCGGTTTTGGGGCTAGAACCCTCTATCATTTGAGTTCGTTTTCTATCGCGCCCGCTTATCTCGAGCACATGACCGAGATTATTATTGCCACGGATCTTTATGAGGAAAAATTGCAGGGCGACGAACCTGAGGAGCTCGAAGTCGTACCCTGGAAGATAAATGATATTGGGGGGCTAATTGCAACGGGAGAATGCACCGAAGCCCGGTCGATTGCGGCGTTGTTTTTGGCATTGAATTATCTTAAGGGTTCGTAATAGACAAGTAACCAAGCTTTTTGACTCGCATGACACCGCGGCGCCGAATGTTGATTAGTAAAAGGTATCAACCTAAAAAGCAGTTGAGTGCCTAAATCTAGCGTTGTTCGCTCTGAGCCCTTCGGCTACGCTCAGGAGAGCCCTATCGATGGGTGTGAAGGGTAGTTTGAGGCTGCACCAAGCCGGTAAAAGTCTTGTAGACCGTTCATGCTTCGACTTTGCTCAGCACGAAAGGTCTACAACATATACCAACTGCTTTTTTTAGGATCAATGCAAGCTTATTGAAAGCTACAGTTGATATAGTCAGGTACAAAAGGGATTTCTCAAGTTTGCCAATCATCCTATTCTGTCTGGTCGCAAGGCTATTGAGGCGGTTTTGGCCGAAGTCTATTACGTTCAATCAGGAGATAAATCATATGAAAGCATTTAGTACAATCAACTTGTTGATCTTTTTTTCTGTAATGTTGTTGACCGTTAAAATGCCGTTGGAGTTGGTTCATGCGGTCGTGTGGGTCGTCAAGCATATCTATGTTTTTGTGGAATTTATGTTGGATGAAGTCATCTCATTGACATTTGACACCGATCCAAGAACCACCGAGATTATCGTGTTTTATTTGATGTTGGGTATTGGTGCAGTCATGGTGATGGCCATGTTTAGCTATATCGTCGATTTGTGGCGCCAGGCCAAAGAAACCGTTCCGGCTTGGTGCTTCGAGCAAAAAGCCCAATTGCAAAACACTTGGCAAACATCGCCAATGATTAAAAAATCGAAAGTGGTAGGCAGTATCGCTTTGGGCGGTTCATTTGCAATCATGTTGACATTGAGTTAGATCTACCGATACTGGACAGGTCGGCGTGTTGAAGGCTATGCTCAAGCCTTCAACACTTTGTCAAGGAGTTCGCCATGTCTTTATTTCCTAAATTATTCCCGGCAATGATCGATGCCGTGGATGCCATCATCAAACAAAACTCAGAAGCAGTCACCGAATTGGATCAAGCGATTGGCGACGGCGATCATGTCACGAATTTACAACGCGGTATTAAGGCCCTAAAAGCAAAAGGCGAAGAAATATCGGCATTCGATTGGGCCGATGCCCTGCAGAACATCGGCATGATATCGATGTCGGCGATCGGAGGTGCGTCGGGGTCTTTGTATGGAACGCTATTCATCGCAATGAGTAAAGCGGCTAAGGGGCAAGAGTTGAGTGTATCGACTTTCGCCGAAGCTTTCGCGCAAGGTGTCGATGCGGTTAAGCGTAGAGGCAAGGCTGATGCCGGCGAGAAAACGATGCTCGATGTTTATATACCGGTAGCCGATTGCTTGAAACAAGCGGAAGCCAATTCGACCCCATGGCCGGAAGTTTTAGAGCTGGTTTGCGATACCGCGAATCGGGGTATGGAAGCGACACGCGACATGGTGGCGACCAAGGGCCGAGCATCGTTTTTGGGCGAGCGCTCGCGAGGGCATATCGACGCCGGAGCGAAAACCGCGCAACTCATGATTTGCGCGATCGCTTCCGTGTTACCCCAGTAACCTTTACATGCCCCAGCGTAATGCCGCGGTATGGACAGGCGCATCCCAAAGCTCTAATAGTTCCTCATCAAGCAAGCTTAAGGTGATGGAGCAGCCGGCCATGTCGAGTGAAGTCGTATAGTTGCCGACCAGTGAGCGCCGGATATCCACACCGCGTTTTTGCCAAAACCGGGCCGCTAAGTTGTAAATCAAATGTAGCTCGATCAGCGGCGTTGCTCCAAAGCCGTTGATATGCAACAGTACCGGTTGTTTTTTTTTGGGTTTCAATTCCTCATCAATCGCTGTCGAGAGTTGTTCGACGATCTCCGTGGCGGATTTGATCGGGATCGTTTCGTGCCCTCTTTCGCCGTGAATACCGACGCCCATTTCAATTTCATCATCGTTGATAGTAAAAGTCGGTTTACCAAGCGCCGGAACGGTGCAGCTCGTCATTGCCACGCCCATTGACGCGGTTGCTTCGTTCACTCTTTCACCCAGGGTTTTACAGGCGGCTAAGTCCTTGCCGTTTTCGGCAGCCGCGCCGGCAATTTTTTCGACAATCAGTGTTCCGGCGACGCCTCGCCGTCCGGTGCTGTGATTTTTCGGCAGGGAAACGTCATCATTCACCAAGACAGTCGCATTCGAGCAATCGATCATTTCGGCGGCCATTTCGAAATTCATAACATCGCCCGCATAGTTTTTAACAATAAATAATACACCACCTCCGTTTTCAACCGCTTGCGCCGCTGCCATCATTTGATCCGGTGTTGGTGAAGTGAATATTTGTCCGGGACAAGCCGCATCAAGCATGCCGTGTCCGACAAAGCCCGAATGCAAGGGTTCATGACCGGAGCCGCCGCCTGAAATTAGCGCGACTTTACCGGATTGTGTCGGTGTCTGGCGGCTGATGAAATGGGGTTCTTCATTAAAGCGGACGATATCGGCATGAGCCATGGCAAAGCCGGACAAGCTTTCGTCGAGCAGAGTGTCGACGCTGTTGATAAACTTTTTCATGTTCGGAACTCCTAAGTGATGATATTAAGGGTAGACCTTAGTACGTTGCCTGGCAAATCGGCTGACGATCGGATGATTAAGATTTTTGTAAGGCCTGGGTAATCGCCCGGATGTCCGGCATGATCCAGGTAGGCTGAAAATCGGATACTTTTAAATCGTCTTCGGAAGACACGCCGGTCAGTACCATCAAACTACGGATATCGGCTCGCACCGCACCGAGGATATCGGTATCGAGGCGGTCGCCGATCGCAATGGTTTTGTTGGGTTCAGTTCCTAACAAGGTCATGGCTTGTTGATACATGATCGGTTCCGGCTTGCCGATGGTAAGTGGCTTAACACCGGTCGCGGCTTGTAAAGCCGCTAAAATGGCGCCATTGCCGATTGTCATACCCTGTTCGGTCGGTAATGAAGTGTCGGCATTGGTGCCGATGAATTTCGCACCGGCATGGAGAGTGTATGTCGCGTTGGCCAGTTTTTGCCAGGTGAGAGTTCGATCCAGTCCGCAAACCACGATGTCGGCATTTGCTTGAGTATTAACCGGATCAAAAGTATCGGTTAAAGTGAATCCATGTTCGAGAAGCGGTGCGCGCGCGCCTTCTTCGCCAATTACGAAAATGCGGGTGGTGGTCGGGTCGAACTCCCGCGATAAATAAGAGGCGGTAGCCATGGCGGATGTCAGAATTTGTTCGGTGCCTATGAATACACCCATTCCGGCCAGTTTCGAAACATATTGTTCGGCAGTGAGTGTTGCGTTGTTAGTCGCCAAAATGAAACGTAAATGCTTAGCGCGCACTGTCTCAAAAAAATCAATAAGACCCGGAAGCGGTTGGGTGCCGTGCCATAAAACGCCATCCATATCAATGATCAGCGCCTGAATATCGGAAAAAGGTGACATAGTTTGTTGCTTTTAAGGTTAATGATTAGAAAAGAAGGAGACCGAATTCTACTCTTGAAACCTTAAGGTACATTGAGGCATTAGCAAAGAGCAAGTTTGATTCAAGTAATTGTTTCGTGCAGAACTTTTAGCATCAGCTAGTCGTGTTGATCAGGCGATCTTTGACTCAGCGAAATTGACAACCGCTCGCAATCTGGTTAGAGTTCGCCGTTCAGGGTAAAAATAGACTCGATTAAAATCGATTTAGGCACTAATTTTCCGCTTTATAAAGGGAATTATGGTGGTGTAGGGCCTGATCGTTAATTATTTTTTCATTAAACAACAATAAACCGTAACTATCGGAGAAGAAACATGGCAAGACCATTAATACAAATGGCGTTGGACTCATTGGATTTCGATCAAACCGTTGCGCTTGCCGAGCAAGTGGCACCGTACGTAGATATTTTTGAGATTGGCACCCCATGCATCAAACACAACGGGGTTGGCTTAGTGAAAGAACTGAGACAACGTTTCCCGGACCAACTGTTGTTGGTTGACCTGAAAACGATGGATGCCGGCGAATACGAAGCGGCGCCGTTCTACGCAGCGGGCGCGGACATCTGCACCGTGTTGGGCGTATCGGGTCTAGCCACTATCGGTGGTGTGATCAAAGCGGCGCGCACGCACAATGCCGAAGTGCAAGTCGACCTGATCAACGTGCCTGACAAAGTCGAGTGTGCACGCGAATCGGCGAAACTGGGCGCACAAATCGTCGGTGTACACACTGGCTTGGACGCACAAGCAGCTGGCCAAACGCCATTTGCCGACCTGCAAGCGATTGCCGATCTGGGCCTGAACGTACGCGTATCGGTAGCCGGCGGTATCAAACAAGCGACAGTGCAACAAGTGGTTGCCAGCGGCGCGAGCATCATCGTGGTCGGTGCGGCGATTTACGGTGCGCCATCCCCGGCGGAAGCGGCTCGTGAAATCCGTCAACTGGTTGATGCAGCGAGTGCATAAGTCATGCATCAGCAACTGATCATTGACAAAATATCCGGTATTCTGGCGGCGACCGACGACAGCTATGATCAAAAACTGACCAACCTACTCGACCAAGCGAAACGCGTGTTCGTATCGGGCGCGGGTCGGTCGGGCTTGATCGGTCGGTTTTTTGCGATGCGCTTGATGCATAGCGGCTATGATGTCAGCGTGGTTGGCGAGATTGTCACGCCGAGCATCAAGGCGGGCGACCTGTTGATCATCATTTCAGGCTCGGGCGAAACCGAACAATTGATCGCGTTCACCAAGAAAGCGAAAGAAATCGGCGCCAAAATCCTGTTGATCTCGGCGAAAAGCGATTCGAGCATTGGAGATATGGCTGACGCGGTGTTCCAGGTTGGGACCTCGGAGCTGTATGGCAAAGTGAAAGGCATGCCGATGGGCACCGTATTCGAACTATCAACGCTGTTCTTCCTGGAAGCGATCATCTCACATATCATTCATGAGAAAGGCATTCCGGAAGAAGAAATGAGATCGCGGCACGCGAACCTGGAATGAGCCGATGCGGAGCGATCCGCGCTGGAACAAACCAAAAAGCCGAATCGAACGAGTGGCGACCTGTCACTCGTTCCAACCGAATTCCAACACAACAAAAGAAGTGACCGAGCCGCAAGGCTTTACCAAAACGAGTCACCGTTGTAACTTACCGAATTGACAAAGGAGAAGAATATGCCTTCGCGCCGAGACTTAGCGAACGCCATACGCGCTTTGAGCATGGATGCCGTCCAAAAAGCCAACTCCGGACACCCGGGCGCACCGATGGGGATGGCGGATATCGCCGAGGTGTTGTGGAACGACTTTCTGCAGCATAACCCGACTAACCCGAACTGGGCCAATCGAGACCGTTTTGTACTATCCAACGGACACGGCTCGATGCTGCTGTACTCGTTACTGCATCTGACAGGTTACCAGCTGCCGATCGACGAACTGAAACAATTCCGTCAACTGCATTCAAAAACCCCGGGTCATCCGGAATACGGCTATGCGCCGGGCGTCGAAACGACGACCGGACCGTTAGGTCAAGGCGTCACCAATGCCGTGGGCTTTGCGATAGCCGAACGCGCACTAGCGGGTCAATTCAACCGTCCCGGGCACGAAATCGTCGACCATTACACCTACGCCTTCCTGGGCGACGGCTGTTTAATGGAAGGCATCTCGCATGAAGCCTGCTCATTGGCCGGCTCAATGAAACTGGGCAAACTGATTGCCGTCTACGACGACAATAACATCTCGATCGACGGCGAAGTCCGCGGTCACGGCGACACGCCGGGCTGGTTCCTGGACGACACGCCGAAACGCTTCGAAGCCTACGGCTGGCACGTCATCCCGAAAGTAGACGGCCATAACCCTGAAGCCGTCAAAAAAGCCTTGGAAGAAGCGCGTAGCGTCACCGACCGGCCGACATTGATCTGCTGCCAAACCATCATTGGCTGGGGCTCGCCGAACAAAGAAGGCAAGGAAGAATGTCATGGAGCGGCATTAGGCGAAGCCGAGATCGCGGCAACCCGCGAACGCATCGGCTGGCCGCATGCACCATTCGAAATACCGGCGGACGTCTACGCGGGTTGGGATGCGAAAGGCAAAGGCGCGCGTCAAGAAGCGGACTGGAACGACAAATTCGCGAAATATAAAGCAGCGCATCCGGAACTGGCGGCCGAATTCGGACGCCGCATGAACGGACAACTGCCGAGCGACTGGTCGGAAAAGGCGAACGCCTTCATTGCCGCGGTCGACGCGAAAGGCGAAACCATCGCCAGCCGCAAAGCCTCGCAAAACACCCTGAACGGATTCGGACCGTTACTGCCCGAACTGATGGGCGGCTCGGCGGACTTGGCAGGCTCCAACTTGACCCTGTGGTCGGGTTGCAAAGACGTCAATGCGCCTGGGCACGACGGCAACTACGTCTACTACGGCGTACGCGAATTCGGCATGTCGGCGATCATGAACGGCATCACCCTGCACGGTGGGCTCAAACCGTACGGCGCGACCTTCCTGATGTTCTCCGAATACGCGCGGAATGCTTTGCGGATGGCGTCGTTGATGAAAATCCCGACCATCTTCGTATACACGCACGATTCGATAGGCCTCGGCGAAGACGGACCGACCCATCAACCGGTCGAGCAAACCGCGACCTTGCGGATGATCCCGAACATGCAAGTCTGGCGTCCATGCGATGCGGTCGAATCGGCGGTGTCGTGGAAAGCGGCGATTGAACGAAACGATGGGCCGAGCTGTCTGATTTTCTCACGGCAAAACCTAGCGCATATCGCCCGGACGCCGGCCCAAATCGAAGCCATCGGTAAAGGCGGCTACATCCTGAAAGACAGTGAAGGTCAGCCGGACGTGATCCTGATCGCGACGGGATCGGAAGTCGAATTGGCGGTGAAAGCAGCGGACGAGTTGAGCGGTAAAGGCAAAAAAGTTCGTGTGGTATCGATGCCGTCAACCAACGTATTTGATGCGCAAGACGAAGCGTACCGCGAATCGGTATTGCCGAAAGCCGTCACGAAGCGCGTGGTCGTTGAAGCGGGCGTGACCGACAGCTGGTGGAAATACGCGGGCACTCAAGGTTGCGTCATCGGAATGGATCGCTTTGGCGAATCGGCACCGGCCGGTGCGCTGTTCAAAGAGTTCGGCTTCACCGTTGACAATGTCGTCAAACACGTCGAAGCTCTGCTTTGATTCATTTTTAGCTAGTACCAGCAGAGTCTGGATAACAAAATGGTTTGCGGTGCCTTGAGGTCATTTAATCTCTCGGTATCCGCGATCCGATTAGGCTTCGTCGGCGGATTTTGCTGAACAGCTTCTTAAAAACAACGTATTGATGTGGTGTCCACAAATGAAAAATAATAATTGGCTGAATAGTTTATTAGGGATACTGCCGACCTTTTCTTCCGACGACTCGGTCGAGCTGAGTAGCGATGTTGTAGTGTCTGTCAGAAATTCCGAAGGGCCGACAGGAGTAGAGCGATATCTAAATAAAATCACTCCGGAAAAAACGGTTTCCGTGACGGGTGTTGCAAGATATCTTGAAAAGCACGATGTAAAGCCGGAAGCAGATATACCTCAAGAAATTGTTGTCGAGAAATTAGAGCCAGAGACATTGCCGGAAGAAATCGAATCCGGAGTATCTCGATATTTAACGAAAGTGAACGAGCGGGCCAAGGTTGAACCGGCAGTTACCGGGGTGGCTAAGTACCAAATGAGGCATGAGATACTGGATAAGCCCCGTGAGATTGTAACCGGGGTAGCGAAATACCTGACTAAACAAGGATTTGAAGAAAAAAAGGTGCCGGTTAGAACCGGCGTCGAAAAATATGTCGCTAAGCAAGATTTATTGGAAAATACTGAGGTGCCGTCAACAGGAGTCGCCAAATATTTATTGCGTCAGCAAATTGAAACGAGCCACTTGCCGCAAACGACTAAAGTTTCTAAATATATGACGCAGCAAGAACAAGCTGCGCGTCAAATACCGGCATTGACCGGTGTAACAAAATATCTCACCAAACAAATAGAGTTAGCCAAAAAATCCGCTCAATTAACTGGAGTAGAGAAGTTCATTGATGAGCAGGATAAGGCGGAAAAAAGGCTGGCGGCGGAAAAAATTGTCGCAAGATATATTGAAGAAGCTCGATTAGCTGCAGAAAAAAAAGCAGTCGTTGCCACTGCGACTGAAACGACAGAGGAGTCGATTGAAAGTAAATTAGCGGCTATCAAAGAAATGGACGGAACGGGTGTGGATAAATATGTCGCGAGACGGACTATTTTAATTAGCCTGCAACCGCCGGTTACCGGCGTAGCAAAATATGCCGCTAAAAAATTAGCTAAGGAACATGGCGAGCCGGTTAAAACCGGCGTTGCCAGATATTTAGTAAAACAATATTTGGCTTCTTTGAATGCGCCGATAGTGACTAAGGTTGAAAAATATATAACAAAAAGAGAATTGTTAGCGTTGAGAGCGCCGGCGACGACTAGCGTAGATAAATATCTTGCTAAATCTTTATTATCTCGTAAAGACACGTTAAAAGTTTCCGGTGTATCCAAATATGTGAAAAATCACGCCTTGACTGATAATAAGGTACGTAACATAACTGGTGTTGCAAGATATATGATCAAGCAAATCGTAGCCCCAACTGCTGCCGAGCCGGTCATCGAGCTGACCGGCGTCGAAAAATATTTAAGGAATGCCGGTTAGTATTTCCTAAAATGAATTGATTTCAAGCGATATGCGGGTAGTCGGGTTAGCTCGATAGAGCTTAGCCCGACCCTCGAGGCCGAATAATCGGCTAAACTTCTTCTCTAGCCGCAAGCCTAAGCTTGCAAACCCTAACAGCGATAAATGGAATTGGCTCGTTCCAAGCATTTAAGCGCTGCTTCTCGCTTTTTCGACCCAAAGTCTCTAAAAGGTATTGGGCATTGACATTTCAGTCCTTTCTACTTTACAGTTACCTCCGCATAACGAATATGTAACAAAAAATAATAACCTATCGGAGAAGAAACATGGCAAGACCATTAATACAAATGGCGTTGGACTCATTGGATTTCGATCAAACCGTTGCGCTTGCCGAGCAAGTGGCACCGTACGTAGATATTTTTGAGATTGGCACCCCATGCATCAAACACAACGGGGTTGGCTTAGTGAAAGAACTGAGACAACGTTTCCCGGACCAACTGTTGTTGGTTGACCTGAAAACGATGGATGCCGGCGAATACGAAGCGGCGCCGTTCTACGCAGCGGGCGCGGACATCTGCACCGTGTTGGGCGTATCGGGTCTAGCCACTATCGGTGGTGTGATCAAAGCGGCGCGCACGCACAATGCCGAAGTGCAAGTCGACCTGATCAACGTGCCTGACAAAGTCGAGTGTGCACGCGAATCGGCGAAACTGGGCGCACAAATCGTCGGTGTACACACTGGCTTGGACGCACAAGCAGCTGGCCAAACGCCATTTGCCGACCTGCAAGCGATTGCCGATCTGGGCCTGAACGTACGCGTATCGGTAGCCGGCGGTATCAAACAAGCGACAGTGCAACAAGTGGTTGCCAGCGGCGCGAGCATCATCGTGGTCGGTGCGGCGATTTACGGTGCGCCATCCCCGGCGGAAGCGGCTCGTGAAATCCGTCAACTGGTTGATGCAGCGAGTGCATAAGTCATGCATCAGCAACTGATCATTGACAAAATATCCGGTATTCTGGCGGCGACCGACGACAGCTATGATCAAAAACTGACCAACCTACTCGACCAAGCGAAACGCGTGTTCGTATCGGGCGCGGGTCGGTCGGGCTTGATCGGTCGGTTTTTTGCGATGCGCTTGATGCATAGCGGCTATGATGTCAGCGTGGTTGGCGAGATTGTCACGCCGAGCATCAAGGCGGGCGACCTGTTGATCATCATTTCAGGCTCGGGCGAAACCGAACAATTGATCGCGTTCACCAAGAAAGCGAAAGAAATCGGCGCCAAAATCCTGTTGATCTCGGCGAAAAGCGATTCGAGCATTGGAGATATGGCTGACGCGGTGTTCCAGGTTGGGACCTCGGAGCTGTATGGCAAAGTGAAAGGCATGCCGATGGGCACCGTATTCGAACTATCAACGCTGTTCTTCCTGGAAGCGATCATCTCACATATCATTCATGAGAAAGGCATTCCGGAAGAAGAAATGAGATCGCGGCACGCGAACCTGGAATGAGCCGATGCGGAGCGATCCGCGCTGGAACAAACCAAAAAGCCGAATCGAACGAGTGGCGACCTGTCACTCGTTCCAACCGAATTCCAACACAACAAAAGAAGTGACCGAGCCGCAAGGCTTTACCAAAACGAGTCACCGTTGTAACTTACCGAATTGACAAAGGAGAAGAATATGCCTTCGCGCCGAGACTTAGCGAACGCCATACGCGCTTTGAGCATGGATGCCGTCCAAAAAGCCAACTCCGGACACCCGGGCGCACCGATGGGGATGGCGGATATCGCCGAGGTGTTGTGGAACGACTTTCTGCAGCATAACCCGACTAACCCGAACTGGGCCAATCGAGACCGTTTTGTACTATCCAACGGACACGGCTCGATGCTGCTGTACTCGTTACTGCATCTGACAGGTTACCAGCTGCCGATCGACGAACTGAAACAATTCCGTCAACTGCATTCAAAAACCCCGGGTCATCCGGAATACGGCTATGCGCCGGGCGTCGAAACGACGACCGGACCGTTAGGTCAAGGCGTCACCAATGCCGTGGGCTTTGCGATAGCCGAACGCGCACTAGCGGGTCAATTCAACCGTCCCGGGCACGAAATCGTCGACCATTACACCTACGCCTTCCTGGGCGACGGCTGTTTAATGGAAGGCATCTCGCATGAAGCCTGCTCATTGGCCGGCTCAATGAAACTGGGCAAACTGATTGCCGTCTACGACGACAATAACATCTCGATCGACGGCGAAGTCCGCGGTCACGGCGACACGCCGGGCTGGTTCCTGGACGACACGCCGAAACGCTTCGAAGCCTACGGCTGGCACGTCATCCCGAAAGTAGACGGCCATAACCCTGAAGCCGTCAAAAAAGCCTTGGAAGAAGCGCGTAGCGTCACCGACCGGCCGACATTGATCTGCTGCCAAACCATCATTGGCTGGGGCTCGCCGAACAAAGAAGGCAAGGAAGAATGTCATGGAGCGGCATTAGGCGAAGCCGAGATCGCGGCAACCCGCGAACGCATCGGCTGGCCGCATGCACCATTCGAAATACCGGCGGACGTCTACGCGGGTTGGGATGCGAAAGGCAAAGGCGCGCGTCAAGAAGCGGACTGGAACGACAAATTCGCGAAATATAAAGCAGCGCATCCGGAACTGGCGGCCGAATTCGGACGCCGCATGAACGGACAACTGCCGAGCGACTGGTCGGAAAAGGCGAACGCCTTCATTGCCGCGGTCGACGCGAAAGGCGAAACCATCGCCAGCCGCAAAGCCTCGCAAAACACCCTGAACGGATTCGGACCGTTACTGCCCGAACTGATGGGCGGCTCGGCGGACTTGGCAGGCTCCAACTTGACCCTGTGGTCGGGTTGCAAAGACGTCAATGCGCCTGGGCACGACGGCAACTACGTCTACTACGGCGTACGCGAATTCGGCATGTCGGCGATCATGAACGGCATCACCCTGCACGGTGGGCTCAAACCGTACGGCGCGACCTTCCTGATGTTCTCCGAATACGCGCGGAATGCTTTGCGGATGGCGTCGTTGATGAAAATCCCGACCATCTTCGTATACACGCACGATTCGATAGGCCTCGGCGAAGACGGACCGACCCATCAACCGGTCGAGCAAACCGCGACCTTGCGGATGATCCCGAACATGCAAGTCTGGCGTCCATGCGATGCGGTCGAATCGGCGGTGTCGTGGAAAGCGGCGATTGAACGAAACGATGGGCCGAGCTGTCTGATTTTCTCACGGCAAAACCTAGCGCATATCGCCCGGACGCCGGCCCAAATCGAAGCCATCGGTAAAGGCGGCTACATCCTGAAAGACAGTGAAGGTCAGCCGGACGTGATCCTGATCGCGACGGGATCGGAAGTCGAATTGGCGGTGAAAGCAGCGGACGAGTTGAGCGGTAAAGGCAAAAAAGTTCGTGTGGTATCGATGCCGTCAACCAACGTATTTGATGCGCAAGACGAAGCGTACCGCGAATCGGTATTGCCGAAAGCCGTCACGAAGCGCGTGGTCGTTGAAGCGGGCGTGACCGACAGCTGGTGGAAATACGCGGGCACTCAAGGTTGCGTCATCGGAATGGATCGCTTTGGCGAATCGGCACCGGCCGGTGCGCTGTTCAAAGAGTTCGGCTTCACCGTTGACAATGTCGTCAAACACGTCGAAGCTCTGCTTTGATAATTAACTTTAACAATTAAAACATTACACAGAGCGAAAAGTCATTCGGAAATGCGTTAGTGACCGGATGTCTTTTCCGCTTCCTACAGCAGAAAGGGGAATAACGTGAAAGTGAATACTATTACCATGGGTGCTTTAGCATCCTTGCTACTATCTAGCCCGATAGTTGGCGCTGAAGATAAATATCCGGCATCTGATTTTAAACCACAAGTTCAATATCAGGATGCTGACTATATCGCCAATACAGCGAAACAGCCTGCCAAGGCAGAAGCCGCTGCCAAAACGACAGAGTCCGACTCTCGTTATCCGGCGACCAATTTCGAGCCGAAAGTGGTTTATCAAGATAGCGAGTATAAGCATACAACGCCAAAAGTAGCGGCTCCAAGTGCAAAATCAAGCTCGTCGTCTATAAGTTCAAGTACTGATGTAGCAAGCGCCGAATCGGCGAATCTAGAAGCGAAATCGGACAACACTCTAGTGATCATAGTCGCCGTATTAGCCGCTGTCGGTTTTCTAGTATTTAGAAGACGTTCAGGCGTTGCCACGTCAAGTGCGAGTGCTTCGGCTTATTATCAAGATAACAGCGGAACGACCGGCGTTGCAAGATATCTCAACAAACTTGAAGGCTCTGCTGTAACTGGCGTCGCTAAATATTTGGAAAGACAAGCAGCTTCGGTACAAGAAAAAGTTGCGACTACTGGCGTCGATAAATATTTGGAAAAGAAAGAATTGGAATCGGAAACCGGCGTATCGAAATATCTTCGCACTAAAGGCTAAGATAAACGGCACGTATCGAGCCGAGAGCCCTTGATCGCTTTATTTAAGCGATAGCATAAATCGATTATTGCGTTCATAGTGAGGTAATGGCTGTCCGGTGCTAGATGTCTCAACAATGAATACCGGATTGCTTGATTAAATTTGATCGAGCATTTCGGTATTTACCTATCGCACTTCAAATTTCGGCATTAGTGTATGGTGGTGCCGAAATTTGACTAACGAAAGGTTGTAGTGAAACAGTTGCTTTTCAGAACTATAATGATCAATTGTAAGCTAATCGACAATACATCGATTAGATATAGTAAAATATAAGAACTTCAAAGGCGGGCCTGCTCAATGACAAAATGAGGGGGGCCGATTTCAATACAATATAAGCGACAAAAACATTGCCGCTTAATAAAGCTTCCACTCCCGATATTAGTCTCGGATATATCACACTCATCGCAGACAATAGTGATAGGTAAGCTTAAAGATAAATATAACAGCAAATAAAGGTGCACAAAATGGCAAAAAACTTACTTGAACAACTTCGGGATATGACCGTAGTTGTCGCGGATACCGGCGACCTTCAGGCAATTGAAACTTACAAACCAAGAGATGCGACGACCAATCCTTCGTTGATTACTGCAGCGTCGCAAATGCCTCAATATCAGGACATTGTCGACGATACGTTGAAAGGCGCAAGACAAACTTTAGGAGCAGGCGCTTCCGCTGCCGAAGTCGTGACTTTGGCGTTCGACCGATTGGCCGTCTCATTCGGGTTGAAAATTCTTGACATCATCCCCGGTCGCGTATCGACCGAAGTCGATGCCAGACTGTCTTATGATACCGAAGCAACGATTGCTAAGGGTCGTGAAATCATTGCACAATACGAAGCCAAAGGCATTTCAAAAGAGCGTATCCTGATTAAAGTCGCATCGACTTGGGAAGGCATTAAAGCAGCAGAAGTGCTCGAAAAAGAAGGCATTCATTGTAATCTGACTTTATTATTCGGATTGCATCAAGCGATTGCTTGTGCCGAGGCGGGCATCACCCTGATTTCTCCATTTGTCGGTCGAATTTTGGACTGGTACAAAAAAGATACCGGTCGTGATTCTTATGCGCCGGCTGAAGATCCGGGCGTCATTTCGGTCACCGACGTTTACAACTACTACAAAAAATTCGGTTATAAAACTGAAGTTATGGGTGCAAGTTTCCGCAACATCGGTGAGATCACCGAATTAGCCGGTTGTGATTTATTGACTATTTCGCCTTCTTTGTTGGGTGAATTGCAATCGACTGAAGGAGATCTGCCTCGTAAACTCGATCCTGCAAAAGCTGCGGAACAAGCGATTGAAAAAATCACTGTCGATAAAGCAACTTTCGATCGTATGCATGCAGATAACAGAATGGCTACCGAAAAATTATCCGAGGGTATCGACGGTTTCACTAAAGCGCTCGAAACTTTGGAAAAACTGTTGGCTGAACGTTTGGCATCCTTAGAAGGATAAGGTACGTTTCGGCAATGCGGCACAGGGGATGAGCCGCATGAAATGATAAAATTTTATCCGTAATTACATTTTCCCGTTTTTGTGCAGTTGTCGCGAAAACGGGTTTGTTTTTTGATATAGGAACCAAAAATGGCACAAAAAATTTTAGATATTGTTAAACCGGGTGTCGTAACCGGTGAAGATGTACAAAAAGTCTTTGCGTTTTGTAAAGAACATAAGTTCGCGCTTCCTGCTGTAAACGTCATCAGTACCGATACGATCAATGCGGTACTCGAAGGTGCAGCTAAAGCGAAATCCGCCGTTATCATTCAATTTTCAAATGGCGGCGCTGCTTTTTTTGCCGGCAAAGGCGTCAGTTTAGAAGGCCAGATGCCTTCAATTTTGGGTGCGATTTCCGGAGCACAGCACGTTCACCTGATGGCCGAGCATTACGGCGTACCGGTTATTTTGCACACCGATCATGCAGCGAAAAAATTGTTGCCATGGATCGATGGTTTATTGGATGCGGGCGAAAAGCATTTTGAAAAAACCGGCAAACCTTTATTCAGTTCGCATATGCTGGATCTTTCCGAAGAAAGTTTGGAAGAAAACATTGAGATTTGCGGCAAATATTTAGAGCGCATGTCCAAAATGGATATGACCTTGGAGATAGAATTGGGTGTAACCGGTGGAGAAGAGGATGGCGTCGACAATACGGATATGGATCACTCACTGCTATATACTCAGCCGGAAGACGTTGCTTATGCTTATGAGCATTTGAGCAAAATCAGCCCCCGATTCACGATTGCCGCATCATTCGGTAATGTGCATGGCGTTTACAAACCGGGCAATGTTAAGTTGACTCCGACCATTTTGCTGAATTCGCAAAAATTTGTGTCCGAGAAATATAGCTTACCGGAAAATAGCTTGACCTTCGTGTTTCACGGTGGTTCAGGTTCTACTCCTGAAGAAATCAAGGAATCGATCAGCTATGGCGTCGTTAAAATGAATATCGACACCGATACTCAATGGGCAACCTGGGCTGGCGTAAGGGAATTCTATAAGAAAAACGAAGGTTATTTGCAAGGCCAAATCGGTAACCCTGAGGGGGATGACAAGCCGAATAAAAAATATTATGACCCTCGCGTTTGGCAACGTGCCGGCCAAGTCGGCATGGTCACCCGTTTACAACAAGCTTTTCATGACTTGAACGCAACCAATACGTTGTCATAAAGCGCACTCTAAAGAGCCGATACTGACACTATCGGCTTTTTATTTGCCTAAAAAAGCATGTATTTTTAGTCGGAAAAACTCTTAAAGTCCTGATTATTGTCGGCTTAACATGGGCGTAAGCAGTGATGCAGGAATCTTAATCTTAACGTTCATGGAAGCCTGACAACCGCACCCTCTTCGGAACCGGCATTTTTAAAGCAGATTTTTGGATATCGAAAAATTAGATAAGGACTTCGGGTTTGCGAACTTTCACAGTAACGTTCATGAAGGCCTGGCAATCGCCCCTGCAAATGAAAGTGCGGGCGGCGGCGTGGTAAAGGGTGCGGTTACTCTTCCGACAGGACGCCGTAAATACGTCCATGTAGGCTCGACGGCGGCTTTCCCTGCCGCCGACTGCCGGTCGAGCAACCACATCCTTCTTGGAACAGGCATTGCCGCAACAGAGTTTTGTATATCGAAAAATTAGTTAATATGATTGGCTCCAGAACTTTCACAGTAATTCGGCAGTTACTCCACGAAAATTACGAAATACACGAAAGTAATCATACGAAAACATAAATCTCTCGAATCACTAATTGAGTGAACAATTTGGATATTATAACTAATTGAATACTCACGTGATTTTAGTGTGTTTCGTGAACAAAATGCTTTTTATAGCTTAATTGACAATGAAAAAAAGAATATTAATCATCGGCGGCGTCGCAGGTGGCGCAAGCTGCGCTGCAAGGCTTCGCCGGTTATGTGAACATTGTGAAATCGTCATTTTTGAAATGGGCTCCTATGTCAGCTTTGCCAATTGCGGATTACCTTATTTTATCGGCGACGTGATTGTCGACGAACAAAAATTGCTCGTCGCGACACCTGAGCTGTTCGAAAAAAGATTCAATATTCGTGTTTGTACCGATACCGAAGTGCTAGCGATCGATAGAACGAATAAAAGTATAGAAGTGTGCGATTTGAAAACCGGTCGAGGGCAAAACGAAGCTTATGATGCATTAGTGTTATCGACAGGGTCAGAAGCCGTATGGCCCGATATTGACGGAATCGATTTACCCGGCATATACGTGTTAAGAACGATTCCGGATAGCCGAAAAATACGCGGCAATTTGGCGAATATGAAAAGCTCAGTGGTACTGGGGGCGGGATTTTTAGGCTTAGAGTTAGCCGAGAATCTAAAAAAACGGGGCTTAACGGTAACAGTCTTGCAATCGACCGATCAAGTCATGCCCGCATTAGATAAGGAAATGGCTAGATTTGTCGCACAGTATTTGCAAAAAAATGATATTGATTTGCATCTGGACTGTAAAGTGAACCGGTTTGAGCTGAATCAAGATCAGACGCTAACCGTGCATCGGCAAGACGGCGAACCGATAGTCAGCGATGCGGTCATGGTTTCTGTCGGTGTAAAACCTAGAGCCCAATTAGCTCGTCAAGCGGGATTAACTATCGGTCATTTAGGCGGTATCCGAGTCGATGAAACCATGCAGACAAGCGATCCCACTATTTGGGCGGTCGGTGATGTTGTCGAAGTACGTAATGTCATAACCGGAGAATGGCAATTATTACCCTTGGCCGGCCCCGCGAATCGGCAAGGCCGTTTGGCTGCCGCGGCAATCTTGAGCAATGGAGATCATCAAGAAATTCCGTCGACCTACCGAGGCGTTCAAGGGACATCGGTGTGCGGGCTTTTCGATTTGACAATCGCTAGTACGGGCGTCAATGAAAAGAACTTAAAGGAGATCGGTTACAAAAATTATGAAAAGGTTTATCTGCATCCGGGTAATCATGTCGGCTATTACCCGGGAGCAAAGCCGATTCACATGAAACTGTTGTACGATACTAGCAACGGCAAAATTCTCGGCGCTCAAGCGCTCGGCGAGTCGGGTGTGGCGCGGCGTATCGATGTCATTTCGGCATTCATACAAATGGACGGTAGCGTTTACGATTTAGAGGAAGCCGAATTGTGTTACGCCCCGCAATTCGGAGCGACCAAAGATCCGGTGAATTTAGCCGGCATGATCGCGGCCAATCAATTGCGCGGTATGCATCCGCTTGCGAAATGGGAGGAGTTACTCGAAACGCATGTACAAGTATCGGAAGATCAAGACGAAGCGTCGCAATTACTCGCGTTTATATTGGACGATCCTTTTACACAGGCTCAGCTTGTCGACGTGCGGACCGAAGCGGAATTTCAGCAGAAACATATTCCGAATGCGATAAACATTCCGTTGGATAATTTACGCGATCGGTTAAATGAATTATCCCGCGAACGGGAAATTTGGGTCGTTTGCGGTGTTGGGCAAAGAGCTTATAATGCGACGCGGGTTCTGCAACAAAACGGATTTCGGGTTAGAAATTTATCGGGTGGTATGCAAACCTATGAGACTTATAATGATGAGCATTGAAAGATGAAAGATGAAAGGAGAATGGTGTCTTTTGTGGGAGCAATCCCAGATCGCGATTTCGAAGCCGGTAAGCTTGGGTGACAATAAATGGTATCGAAGTCACATGGGTCAAGATTCCTCGTTCCCATCACTCCAGCGTGGGAATGCATATCAAGGTGAAAAGGAAAGGGAATGGGGTTTCTGCTATCCGGCGCTTTCTTGTTTGATTGCAAGGCGCCTGCTTGATTAGGTGGATAGAGGCACGGTAGAGTCGAGAGCCGACTTTAAAACCATAATAAATGAAGGGGCTTGTAATTTATTGATAAGCGGTTATGCTGAGGCGGACAGTTAAATGGCCGACGGACACATAAAAATGGGCAATATGGATACGATTCAACCGACCAAGCATTTTTCGATTGCACATAGATTAAACAAACGGCTCCGCATCATCGTTCCGAGTTTACGAAAAGATCGAGAGCGCGCTTATATCTTGCAAATTCTATTGTTAAAACGTGAAGGAGTTGAATCGGTCAACATCACGCCGCAGATTGGGTCGTTAACCCTATTTTTCGATCCGGAAAGATTGCCGTTTGAAAACCTGTTGCGTTTGCTGGATGCCGTAATCGCCAATATCGGCGTACAACCACGCGAAGCCCTGAAAAGCCTTAAGCGTGATAAAAATTATTTCGACAAACCTGCTCAAGACTATGTCATCGGCATCGGTGATATGAGTTGCGCGTCCTGTGCATTATATTTGGAAATGGTCTTGCAGCGGCAGCCCGATGTGCTTCACGCCAGTATCAATTATATTTCCGAAACCGCGCGGATCAAAACTTACTTGCCGAAAGATAAGTTATTCAAAATTATCGCGGATAATGGCTATCAGGGCTTTTCGATCGATTCCTTGGCCGAACGAAAATTATTATTCGATCTTGAGCGTAAGCATTTACATAAAGCCAAACGGCAAATACTGGCGCTGAGCAAATTGAGCGTGCCGGTATGGTTACTGAGTGCGATCGGCTCACAATCGCGCACCCTATTATTGATACAAGCCGTTTTAGCCGGGGCAGCAATTATCGGCGGGGGGCGAGACATTTTCAAAAAAGCATTTAATCAAGCCAAGCGTGGCGCTGCCGAGATGGATAGTTTGGTTGCGCTAGGTGTCGGCGCGGCTTATATCTACAGCATTCCGGCATTATTTCGACCCTCCCGTCATGTCTATTTCGATGCGGCGACCGCGATTATCGATTTTGTGACTGTAGGCCGTTATCTGGAAGAACTAGCCAAAAACCGGGCGGTTCAGGATATACGCAAATTGGTGAATCTGCAGCCTCATCAAGCGACGATGCTCAAAGGCGGCAAAGAATTAAAAATGATGGCCGAACAAATCGAGATCGGCGATATTCTTCTGATTAGGCCGGGCGAGCGCATTCCGGCGGACGGAGAAGTGATCAAAGGGTTATCCAGCGTCAACGAAGCAATGGTAACCGGCTCGGCGAAGCCCGCGATCAAGGAGCCCGGCCATAAACTCTACGACGGCAGTATCAACGGTAGTGGCGTACTGCAAATGCGTGCCACCGCAACTGGTCAGGATACCTTCTTGTCGGGTTTGATTCATATGGTCGACCAGGCTCAGGCGTCAAAATTGAAAATCCAAAAAACCGTCGATAGCGTCGCATCGGTGTTCGTGCCGTCGGTGATCGTATTGTCGGGAGCTACCTTCGGAGGCTGGTTGTGGGCTGGTGAGCGAGTAGCGCATGCTTTGTCCAATGCGATCGCTGTATTGTTGATTTCATGCCCATGCGCGCTCGGTTTGGCAACTCCGGCGGCAACGATGGTGGGAAACGGTCAGGCGGCCAGGCGCGGAATTTATATCAGGAACGGCGAAGTCCTAGAAACGGCGGCGTCCATCGATACCGTTTTATTCGACAAAACCGGTACAATCACCGAAGGTATTGCCGAAATAACCGACTTGTTCAATGTATCGGATTTCGACGACGAGCGTCTGCTGCAGCTTGCTGCGTCAGCGGAGTTCAATTCGGAACATTTTTTAGGTCAAGCGATTGTACGCTACGCCAAAGAGCGTGGCATGGAAATAGAAGAATCCTCGCAATTTCACAATGCGCCGGATCGGGGCATTCGCGCTCAAATCGATGAACACCAATTATTGCTTGGCAGCGATCTCTGGATGAAACAGCACCAGGTTGATCTAACACCGCTTAAAGCGACCGCAAAAAAACTGGCTCAGCAAGGTAAGACCCTGGTTTATCTAGCAATCGACCGGCGCGCGGCGGCGTTGTTTGCCGCTACCGATACAATACGGCCGAATGCCCGTCAAGTCGTCGAACAGTTGCATCGAGCCGGAATCGATACTTGGATGGTGACAGGTGATACCGAGCTGGCGGCTCGGCATATATCCGAGCAGGTAGGAATCGCCACCGTGCATTCTGAGGCGGATCCCTCCAAAAAATTAGCGTTGATTCGTGACTTGCGCGAACAAGGGCGCAAGGTGGCGATGATCGGCGACGGCATTAACGACGCACCGGCATTGGCAGCCGCGGATGTCAGCCTGGTGATCGATAAAGGTACCGATATAGCGATTGAAGCGGCCGACTTGGTGCTGTTGGACGGTGACATCGGTAAAATCGCCGATGCCATCGAATTGAGCGAGAATACCCTGAATATTATCAAACAAAACCTGATTTGGGCATTCGGTTATAACGCGATTGCAATACCGTTTGCTGTGGCCGGTAAGCTCAATCCAGCCATCGCATCGGCAGCGATGGCTCTCAGTTCGGTTTCGGTGATCGTTAATTCGTTACGACTCAACCGGAAAAAATGAGTCAATCAACCTCAGTAATTTTGAGGCTTGCAAAATATTAAGCGATATCGCAAGCCCGTTTCATGCAGGTTTAATCGTAGCTGTAATGTTTGCGCAATGGCTTAACGACTTCCCAGTCGCTGTTCAAGCCTTCGGGGAAAACAACCAAGTCGCCGGGAAGGATGCGAACCGGTTCGCCGCCTTCCGGCGTTACAATGATCTCGCCATCCAGAATATAGGCCGTTTCGGTTTCATCGAAGTCGATCGAGAACTTGGAAACTTCTTTTTCCCAAATAGCCCAATCCGAGACGCCTAATTCTTCTAAACGGGCTTCGCTGGGTTGATGTTCAATCTTGATTTGTGACATAAAAATCCTTGATAAGAAATAACGTACGGCGATTTTAGCATCTTCCGTTGAAAAGGCACTGATCTTATCGAGGAGCTTTTTTAAATAGGGCTTCCTAATTAGCTTTATATCAGCCGGAAAAAATGCCATGGAATTCGGAATTTAATTTGGTTTTCAGTTCTTGTACGTTTAACATGAATCCAAGATTGGAATAACAAGAGAAGTCTTGTATTAGCATCGCTTATCGTATTACTTGTAATCCGGCTGTTAATGAGCCGGACATTAGTTGAGACATGGGCAGGTTATCCCGAAAGTCGCGACTCTACCGTTGAGAGGGCACTATGCAAAAAAAGCAGTACAAATATATCGCACCATTATTTATTTCAATCTTGACCGCCGGATGCGCCGGCACTTCAGGGAACGGTCAGAGCGCTATCGGTAAAGTCGATAGCGGTTTGGCGACAATCGGTCAGACCGCACAAACAGGACGGCAAACGATCGAGGCCGGAACAGCTATTGCCGGTAGTGTTCCAGCGACGACACAAACTGCTTTAACCGAAGCGCTAGTCGGTCAATTGGGTGTCTCTCAGCAGCAAGCGTTGGGTGGGGCCGGAACGATATTTCAAGTAGCCAAATCGAATATGACACAAGAAGCCTTCGGTAGCTTATCGCAGTCCGTGCCCGGTATGTCGGACATGCTCGCCGCAGCGCCGCAAATTGGTGGCGTTGGAATGTTGGGAGGCGCCGGTGGAACCATTGGTACTATGCAAACGCTTTATTCATCTTTTCGTCAACTGAATTTGTCTCCGGACATGGTTAATCGATTTATTCCCGTGGTTGTCGATTACCTCAACACCACCAGCGGGCAAGTGACGTCGAATCTGCTGCGTTCGGCTTTGATGCTGCCTTAGATGATAAATGTGCCGTAGTACCTAAAAAGAGATTCTCAAACGAGCGGTTCTTTCAAACTTTTGGCGTTTAATAAAGCCATGAGAGATGGTTCGCAAGAACCGCAACCCGAACAGGCACCGGTAATTCTCGACAGCCTTTCGGGATCGGTAATGCCCTCATCAATGAGTTGGCGAATTCGTCGGTCGGTTGTGCCGCTGCAGGTGCAGAGTACGTCATTGTTTTTGTCGGGTCTTACTGGATTCATGAATGTTGAGTCGCTCTTCTTAATTCGAGTCTGGCATATGATTTCCGAATCGAAACGATATCGACATTATTAATGGAAGCTTGTATTTTTATGAAGTTTCAGTTCTAAAACGCAAGCGCCGAATAAACCGCAATTGCGCCGACGAGTGCGGTGAGATAAGGTGTTTTCAAATTGAATGTATAGTGTCCGGCAGTCCAAATGACGGTTCCGGCCAAAAGTGCCCCGTCAGCGCTGTAGACTCCGCCGAAGCTTGTTCGACCAGGCTGTGAACGCGGTCGGTTTGCAAGGCTGGCCAGTAAGCGATCATGCCGCCGAATAATACGGTCAGTCTTGCAATACAAACGTTGCGGCTTTCGTCGATCGTACCTCATCGCAGTACGAGCATATTATGCGCCAGGAGTGCCGAGGCAGCCATGAGTGCACTGTCGACGATGGACAAGATCGCCGAAATCAATGCACCGGCAAAAATGATATACAAAAAGACCGGTAAATAATGCTACGCTAATTGCGGCAAGATTTGTACGGGATGTTCCTGGCCTGGTAACAAGCGAGAACCGAGTAAGCCGATCAAGACCGGAATTAAGCCGACCGAAAGATACAACAGACCGCCTGTCAAACAAGCTTGACGCGCGATTTGCGGCGAACGACAAGCCAGTACCCGAGATACCAGTTCTTGTGCGATTACCGATCCGCCGATTGGAATTATCCAGTGTTCTAGAATATCCAGCCAGTATTCGTTTTCGGCGGTTTTGAATAAAGCCAAACGCTCCTCCGTTTCGATCGAAGCAATCGAAGGCTGCCAGCCTCCTCCGGTGGTCAACCCCATCGCCAGTCAAACCGAAAAGATTGAGCGTCGCGCCGGACAGGCCTTCCTCATAAACAACTCCAGCCGCGCCAATACAGGTTTCGGCACCGAACCAAGTCGCGAACACGCTCAAGGTCGTAAGACCTATGCCGAGACTGCTTCCGGCCAATAAATAATCGGCTTCCGTTTTGATTTTTTTCGAAACGAAAACGCCGATCAAAAGCTGTACCGATATATAAACCAGAATGCCCCGGTTAGGGCTGTGTTCATGGGCGCAAAGAGGTGACGGTAGAGCTGAAAAAAGACCAAGTGAAAAATTTGTGCGGGCCAATTATCCTAGAAAAAGCATTTCACCATGAAGAATAAGAAGTTAATTCAATAGGTTGCTGTGACTTCGCAAAACAATTTTGTTCTCAGGAAAAGATGCTCAAAATCGATAGATAACCTCTTCAAAAATTTTATAAACTTCAATTGATTCATTGTTAAACTGCCGAATTTAGGATTATACCGTGTGCGAGTATAGGTCAGATGAGAGGACGAAAAAAGCAATTATCCAAGAAAAAGCAGCGAGTAGCTCTGATCTAGACCCACCGCAGATCAAAATCGGCTCCGTCAAAGGACGCCGTAAACCCAGCGCCTAATTAGCCATAATTTCGAATCATCGCCAATGACTTATGGAATTTAGGTGCTGGGTGAACCCATCCGTGGCGTAATGCATTCTCTGCATTCATTACATTCTTGTAACCCAGCAATTGCCGAGGAGCAAAGTCTACCCTGCTGCCGACATCCTCGCTAGCTATACCCCATACCTTATAAAGTTTGCCAGTTTTTGAGTATAAAGGGAGTAGACGTTTTTCGCTTATAAAGAGATATTTCTTCGCATAATAGTAAAACCGGCTAAAGCCAGGCTCAATAGGAAAAAAGAAGATGGCAAAGGAACCGGAGCGGCAACTGCCGATAGTTTAAATTGGCCGTCCCACGCAGAGGGACCGGTTAATTTCATTTCTAATGAAGAAACCTGATCGAACAGCGACGCATCGCTGAAAGAGGAAAAATCGAAAAGATATTCGCCGACTCCATCAATATTGAAAGCGGAATTCGAGGTTCCATTTACTATCATTTCGACGGTTATCATTTTGTCGTCTAGTTTCACAACATCTAATTTCAGGGCATTGGCAAATTGCTTGAAGTCAATCGTACCGAAATTATCCCAAAGAATCGATGCCGTACCTGCGGAACCAAGGCTATTAGTAATACCTAAAATCCCTCCGGACCCGATGACCTGAATGACCATAAAATTAACTTCGCCGATTCCGGCTTCCGCACTCAAGGTTCTTCTGATGCCTTTTAATTCGCTGGAAGTATCGGAAAGGAAAGTCGTTGAGGTTGTTATTCCCGGACTCCCTAAATCCATAACTTGTTGAGAGTCGGATAAGTTGTCGATCATGGATACCGCTTGGACGGTTAATGGTAAAATCGAAAGCGTAAAAAATACCATCAAACTTGGAAAAATTAACCGCTTCGTATTCATCATTTCACCTTAATTTAAGTTCAAGTGGGTTAAAATTTGGATACTACAATTCAGTTCTGTTTTTTTTTACTAAACCAAAAACAATCAATGCAAAGCTCAACAAAATAAACAAATCTGGCTCGGGCACCGTTGAAGGGTTTTGTGCGCCGACTAATTTAACCTGTCCGTCCCATGCTTCAGGGCCTCTTAAATTCAAGCGTATCGATGTGACTTCATTAAAAACACTCGGAACACTGAAATCGTTAAAGTTAACGTAATTATTACCGGGTCCGGCAAAGTTTTGAAGCGGTGAAGAAGATACCCCGTTTACCACAAAGTCGATATCTACATTATGATCGATGGCCAGAATATCCAATAGAAAAGCGTTGATACCTAGAGAAATAAAATCAACAGAATCGAACCCATCCCATAATACGGAAGCGATTCCGTTCGACGTTGCACTATTAGTAATTTGTAAGAGTCCGCCAACGGCTTGAACCGCCTGAAACGTACTTGAGCCAGCACCCGATTGTGAAAATAGCGTTCTTTCGGCATTGCTCAAATGGGTTGATCCCGGGGTATTAAGCTGTAAAGGTCCGCTGTTTATTGAGTCACCATTAAAAGACCAAGCGTCTTGATCTTGGTTAAAATTATCAATAACAAACAAAGCGGCTTGAGTTTGGAGCGGCAAAGCTATCAAAAGTAGGGCAAAGACTGAATGCTGCAAAGTTGATTTTGCGTTCATTGTATATCCTATAATTCAAGTAAGTTTCGAATATGTAACTGCTGTTTAGGCAATAGCATTTTTCAAGCCAACTCTCTTAAGTCCCTATTCCTGCTTACTGCATCGATGAATAAAACCAACGCCATTGCTTTCTAAGTGCCGAATCGCCTCATAGGGCAAGCAACGATTCTTTTTTTGATTGAATCCGAAATCCTTTTATTAATGAATGAATCAGTTAGAATGCTTTCCGGACCTGACAACATTGTCATGTTGACTGCCAGGGCTGACACGTCACTAAACCGAAATACTGACAAGTGGCGCTGAAATTTGGTTTTCGGATATAACTTGCTGATTGGAATTATGCAAACAAACTCGTTCACGCTGAATTCGCTGCTCGAAACCCACGACCTGCCTTTTATTATTATCAATGCAGCCCAACAAATCGTCGCCGTTAATCGCGCGTGGGAAAATCATTTCGGGTTGACCAGAGAAAGTATTTTGGGTAATGCGTGTTGCAATAATCCGGTCGATTGCCGGCATCGACGTTTTTTTCAAACGCTTGAACCATATGCCGGTTTATTCAACGAAACCGTGGACGAACGCGAGTATTTATTGAAAGTTCGGGGCTATCCTTTGCTCGATGCCGACGGTACGCTTTATCTGGGGGAGTCGGTACTTACCTCCGGTTCCGGTGCGTCGGAATCCTTGGATAAAAGCCCGAAGATGGTTGGCACGTCTTCTGCTTTCATAAATCTGAAAACTAAATTGCAAAAGGCCGCTCAATCGAATGTACCGGTTATGTTAAATGGCGAAACCGGAACAGGCAAAGAGCTAGCCGCCGAATTTATTCATCGGCAATCGCAAAATGCCGAGGGAGAATTTGTCATCGTCGATTGCACGGTACTCGGAGAAGACTTGTTCGAAAGCGAACTGTTCGGCCATGAAAAGGGTTCCTTTACCGGGGCGGCATCCGCCAAAAAAGGATTGTTCGAACTGGCGGACAGAGGCACTTTGTTTCTCGATGAGGTCGGCGAATTGCCGGTCTCTTTGCAACCTAAGTTATTAAGAGCATTAGAAAGCGGCCAATTTAGGCGGGTAGGCGGTACCTCATCGTTGACATCGACGGTTCGAGTCGTGACGGCCACGCACAGAAACCTTGGAGAAATGGTGAGAAACGGACTGTTCCGGGAAGATTTGTTTTACCGGTTGTCGGTTTTTCCGTTGGAAATACCTGCTTTAAGAGACCGGATAGAGGATATGCCGGCACTGGTGGGATATTTTCTTAAGTCGTTCGGGCAGCGCGACCACTGTATTTATAGTATGACCAAAGCAGCTATGCAAAAATTAATGCAGCACAAATGGCCCGGCAACATACGCGAGCTGAAAAATTGTTTACAGCTGGCTACGTGCCTTTGCACTAACCACAATATCGATGTACTGGACATTTCCATCATGCGGCGTCAAGGCGCTACGTTAAAACCCGGTATGATAGAAAGACGCGGCCAAGGAGCGGTAATTGAGGACACCGGGGCATCAAACATAAACCCTTTGGATATGATCGAGGCCGAATTTATTCGGTCCTTAATCAAAAAATATCAAGGCAACCGTAAGCTGATTGCTTCCGAAATGAATATCAGCGAAAGAACCTTATACCGCAAATTAAATCGCCTCAATATCAATTAATAGAGTTGACAATGGAATCATCACTGAGTAGTTGGACTATCAACACTATCGATCCAGGCTTGGATAATTTTTCGCATCCGGTCGACTTGCGTGAAGAAATCAATCGCATCAAGGTTCTTCCACCCTTGCCGGGTATAGCTCGGCAAATTATTGAATTGGCGTCGGATCCGTTAGCGGATGCAAAAAAATTGGCGGCGATCATCGAAATGGACCCGATTCTGAGTTCACAGGTGATTCGCTGGGCCGGTTCGGCCCTTTACGGCTACCGTGGCAAGATCGTATCGATACAAGAGTCGATAACGCGTGTATTAGGCTATGATTTTGTGATGAATTTGGCTCTGGGCCTTAGCGCGTTATCGCCGCTTAAAGCACCGAAAATCGGTAAGGTCGGCACTCGAATGTTGTGGATTCAAGCCATTGCCGGTTCCCGCTTGACATTGACACTCGGCGAAATGATGCCGGTCGAAGAAAGACCGGACCGTCAAACGTTGTTTTTAGCCTCGTTGCTGCACAACATCGGCTTTCCATTGCTCGGACACGAGTTTCCGGAAGAGTTTGCTTATTTATCGAGAATCATCGATGCGAATGCCACACTAAGCGTTTACAACATCGAGCGGTTTGCCTTCGGCGTCGACCATACTTTGCTAGGTACTTGGCTCATGCGCAGTTGGTCGATGCCGAAACCGATTGTCGATGTCGTTTATCATCACCATAACCCTCATTACCGCGGCGACAATTACCGGCTTAATTTATTGGTGTATTTAAGCGATTGTTTATTAGGAACATTAGGTATCGGCGACGGGCAAAATCAAAACTACGGCGAAGAGGAATTCGCCGTATTGAAATTGAATTCAGATGCGGTTCATCAAAAACTTGCCGAACTCAGCGCTTCGCTTGACGAAATTGCCGCAATGGCCGACCAATTGACTAGCTAATGAGGATGCGAAGGTTTTGGCGAATACATCATTAAAAAATTTATTCACCATGAAGGACATGAAGGCAATGAAGAAAAAGACTATAAATGCAATAGACTAATTGTTCATGTCACTTCATGCATTTCATGGTTATTTCGTTAAGATTGAATACTGTCACAGTCTTTAACTCATTGGGGGCTGGTTTATACAACTCGCCCCCGAACGCATTGCTCACTTACATTCCGGCGGCTCCGGCGCTTTCGGCGTTTCCCCGAACAAACTCCAACTTGTGTTTTCTTTAACGTCAAAAAGGTAAGGCGCTTCGCGGGCTTTAAGGTAAGCGGGCGTATATAAACCCTCTTGTATACTGAATTCGTCATACACGGCTTCGCAAAGCATCGTCAGCATTAACTCGCCGGCTTGTAATTCGGTGAGTTTCGACTGCGTTTCGATTTTCGCGCAAACCGTCCCGTCCACGATTGTTTCGTTTTGGCCGGTAATCCGGTCTCGGCCGGGCTCGCCTCGGTAAATAATTCCCGACTCGGTTTCATCGAAGCTCAGTCGGCGGGTGCTGCATTCGGTCATCAAGATGACCGGACCGGCTTTTGCGGCGCCGATCAACCGGTCGGTTTTCGACCAATACAGTAGGGCTTTACGCGGATCGCCGTCGGAATTCAATGCATCCAGTTCTGCGGTATACATTGAAACCGTACAGCCGTTGAGCAGGACTAATAAATAAATCGAAGTAAAAATTTTTTTCATGTTTTCTGTTCCGCTTAGGATTTGGTCGTAAATAACTTCCTGTCAAGCGAGTTGCCGAATCCTCAACAAAGCTCATAGCTCCAGGACATTATTTATCACGAAATCATTAGTTAGTGACTAAATCGAACAAGCCGTCGCCGACCATAGGATTTTCCCAATACGCCACATGTGCCATGAGCCAAGTTTTACCGGTATCGACCGGCCGATCGCGGATGACCCAGCCTAAGTCCGGCGATTCGGTACGGTATTTTTCGGCGATCTCGAATCCGTTTAAGGTTTGACCGAACAATTTTCCGGATACGACCGGATCGGTTCGATCCCAATAGTTGAGCCAGCGGAACATCTTGGTTCCCTCGCCAAGAGATTGGATTTTCTGACGCTTTTTCTTGAACATCGACAAACCTATCGGCGAACCGAGCGTGATTAAACCTTGTACCGGCCAAGTTCGGCGCGAATTTCTGTCGAAATAGTGTTTATCCTTGATCAACTCGTTGATCACATCAAAGGCATAGATCGAACCTAAACTGTGAGCGACTACATAACAAGGACAGCCTTCGGTAAAAATTTCGAGAATCTTATTCTTGAAGCCTTGCCTGATTTGCGCGGCGGTGCTGGTGTCGAGCCGCGCGGTGACGACATCGCCGATGAGATCGAGGGCACTGCCGGCCAAAACTTCGCCTATCGGATTGGCGGCAATGAGTTTGATTAATTTCTGATATTTGCTTTGCGCTTGATTGTTTAAATTTTCATAACGATAAAGATCAGTCTTGAATTGGAGCGGCATATTGCCTAGACGACTCTTTAGTAGCTGTTCGATGAGTTGATCTTGAATTAAATCGTTATCGCCGCCGGTCTGAACGCCATGAATGATCAAAACGATCCGCGGTTTTTTCGGGTCTACGGCCATGGAAGCTCTCCTTTAAAGTGTTGCGATACAGCGTTTTTCCACGGTATCGGTAAAAAATAAAAACCGATTTTTTTGTTTTAACCGGATTTCGAGTCGACCGGAATGCTTAGTTGCCTGCAACACGGACTCGGAACCGGTAACAAAGCTATCGCGAAATTGTTGTTCCACGATTAAACTGCCGTTTTGTATTTCGACCCTGGTAAAAGTATTGGGTTCGGCATCGAAATAAATGCCATCGCCCAATGTGCCAACTGCGGTATATTCTCCGCTAATCGTTAAATATTCCTGGCCCGGAATTGTGAAATCAATGTTTATGCGACATGTTCGACCAAATTCGGCCGGCGTATCGACATAAGTCCCATCAAAACTCTGTGACTTCCCGGTTAATTGAAAAAAGTCACGTAAAGCCGTATGGGCCTTTTGTTTCAAATTCTCGTTAGAATAAGCCGTCATCGTCAACACCGCTAAGACAACAATAGAAATTCGTTTGACCATTTCAACAACCTGGAAAATGAGCGATATGACATTAAGATATTGAAAAAATAGTTCGTTAAAGCAATTTTCGCAAGCTAGGGATAACGCTACCAAGTTTTGAAACAGGTTATTCAGTGGTCAATAATGAACTCAGATTGTACAATACTAATCCTTACTAAATTAGTTGGTTATTAATTCAACACTTCCTTACCCGGAGCACTCATGGCACAAATTACCCAAGTAGACATCGAAAATCGACTGAAGACGTTTATCGATCCCAATGTTGAAACCGATTTAATTTCGGCTAAATCGATTAAATCGATCAACGTTGACGGTGCTGATGTCTCGATTAAACTGGAATTAGGCTACCCGGCCAAAAAACATCTGGATGAGCTTAAATCGGCGGTAACGGAACACATCAAGTCATTGGAAGGCATCGGTACCGTGACGATCGATATCACGATCAATATTTTATCGCATGCGGTTCAGCAAGGATTGAAACCGTTGCCGGGCATCAAAAACATCATCGCGGTCGCTTCCGGCAAAGGCGGTGTCGGCAAATCGACAACGGCGGTAAATTTAGCCCTGGCCTTGGCGGCGGAAGGCGCTAAGGTCGGTATTTTGGATGCAGACATCTATGGACCGAGCATTCCGACGATGCTCGGTCAATCCGGTTTTCCGGAAAGCGAAGACGGCAAAACCATGCTGCCGAAGATGTCGTTCGGTTTACAAACCAATTCGATAGGCTATTTGGTCGACACAAGCCAACCGATGATTTGGCGCGGACCTATGGTAACCGGTGCGTTACAGCAATTGCTCAAGGAAACGTGCTGGACCGATCTCGATTATTTGATAGTGGATCTACCGCCCGGCACAGGGGATATTCAATTAACGCTGTCGCAACAAATACCGGTTAGCGGTGCGGTTATCGTCACGACGCCGCAAGATATCGCACTTCTCGATGCACAACGCGGTTTAGCGATGTTCGAAAAAGTCAACGTACCGGTGTTGGGCATCGTCGAAAATATGAGCGTGCATATTTGCAGCCAGTGCGGTCATGAAGAAGCGATTTTCGGTAGCGGCGGCGGCGCGGCGATGGCCGAAAAAAACCAAGTGCCTTTATTGGGTGCGTTACCGTTAGATAAAGACATCAGGCTAAACGCCGACTCGGGTCGTCCAACCGTCATCGCCGATCCTGACGGTCGCTCGGCTGAAATTTACCGTGAAATTGCGCGAAAAATGGCCGCGAAACTGGCCTTGAAAGCAAAAGACTTCAGCACAAAATTTCCGAATATCGTGATTCAGAATACTTAAATTATTGCGAATGGACTTTGCAAACAAGATATTGATACCCATCGTAGATCAAAATTCGGTACTGGGGTGCCCGTCAAAGGCCCAGCACTTAGATTAACCAAGGCAATTAATCATAGCCAATAGGCTATGGAATTTAGGTGCTGGGTGAACGTCCATGTAGGCAAAGCCTTTGCCGAACACCCCCGAGCCTTCTTAGACCCTGCCGAAATTTGAAGTGCGACAGGTATAATAGTTTGTGCATCGGTGAAAATGGATAAAAGATTTGTCTGCGGCATATCTTATAAAATGCACGTTCCTTAAATCCTTATTGTTTTATAATGTCTTGCTTCTATGGTAATAAAGCCGGATTTAAATCAAATAGGACAAGCATTCAATGAGCATCAAATCGGATAAGTGGATACGCCGGATGGCGGAACAACACGGCATGATCGAGCCGTTCGCCGCAACGCAGGTTCGGGAGACAGAAAAAGGCCGAGTGATTTCGTACGGCACCTCGAGTTACGGATACGATGTTCGCTGTTCGGACGAATTTAAAATTTTCACGAACATTAATTCGGCAATCGTCGATCCAAAGGATTTTAGCGAAGCGAGTTTCGTCGACGTTAAAGCCGATGTTTGCATTATTCCACCGAATTCGTTTGCGTTGGCACGGACTGTCGAATTTTTCCGCATTCCGCGCGATGTGCTGACGATCTGCCTTGGCAAATCGACTTATGCGCGCTGCGGCATTATCGTCAACGTCACGCCGCTCGAGCCGGAATGGGAAGGTCATGTGACCTTAGAGTTTTCAAATACCACACCGTTGCCGGCCAAAATCTACGCGAATGAAGGTGTTGCGCAAATGCTGTTTTTAGGCGGCGACGAGGTATGCGATACTTCTTATGCGGACCGAGGCGGTAAATATCAAGGCCAAACCGGCGTGACTTTACCGAAAGCCTAACGGCGCTGGACATTCGGCTTAAGCATGGGTTGTTGCGTAGGCTGTCGAAAAAAGCTATTTTAGCTAGTTTTTGTGTTCACGCTTTTTAATCTCAAAATATCTTAGAAATTGTTGGTGACCATAGGCTAGAAAACGCCAGGTCTAGGGTGCGCATCGCGCACCTGGGTGGTGGGGACCTGTCATCGGGTTCGGTAACGAGCGGTATAAAAGGAGTAGACAAAGCACATTCCGAAGGTATGCTCTTAAAATGCATATTCAACCGAGGAGGAACATATGGGACCTTACTATCGCGGCTCATCGCAAGGCGTAGGCGCTTTTTTAGACTTGTTTTATCAACATCCCATTTTGATGCTGATTTTAACCGCTGGCATTGTAGTCACGGGGATTTTTATTTACCGCAAAAGGAATCGGGATAAGATGACTCGCTTGTAATTTGTCGTTCTGTATTCGCAATTCGACCCGTTAGGCAGGTGTCTGTATTCATTCGGCATGTTGCAACAGATGCGGAATCACCAGCGGCCGATCCGTTTGCTTCGGGTGGGCGGCTATCGTTACCGGGTAGCCGAAAATTTCCATGATCAAATCGGCATCTAAAACCCGCTCCGGACTGTCGAACGCCATCAAGCGGCCCGAATGCAGAACCGCAATACGGTCGGCATAGAGTGCAGCCAAATTCAAATCGTGCAGGATCGCCAGAACGCCCGCCTGAAATCGGTCGGCGAATCGTCTCGCGATAGCCAACACGCTATGCTGATGCGCAAGATCGAGCGCCGATGTCGGCTCGTCCAGCAATAAATAGCGTGGCAGATCACCGACCGGTTCCCATATCTGCGTCAAAACTCTCGCCAATTGTACGCGCTGACGCTCGCCGCCCGATAACGTAGTATAAATTCTATCGACGAACCTTTCGGTATCGGTCAATGCCATTGCTTGCCGAATGATAGCATCGTCGTGCGCCGCATCGCCGTTACGCCGATGCGGGCAGCGCCCCATCGCTACGACCTCCAGTACCGTGAACGGAAACGATAGAGTCGAGTTTTGCGGCAGCACGCCGCGCACGCGGGCCAATTCGGCTATCGGCCAGTCTTCGAGCTCGTTGCCGTTCATGGTAATGAAACCGTGCCGCGGTTTTAAATCGCCGCACATTGTTTTCAACAATGTCGACTTACCTGCGCCGTTCGGCCCAACGACCGCGAGTACTTCGCCTGGCTTAACGCAAAGCGTGATATCGTCCAACAATCGCTTGCCGCCGATGCCGACAACTATCTTTCGCGCCTCCAGCATTCAGCCTCCTAGCATCCGTTGCCGATACAGTAACCACAAAAAGAACGGACTGCCCAAAACGCCGGTGACGATCCCGATCGGGATTTCGGCAGGCACGGCCAAGCTGCGCGCCAAACCGTCCGATGCCAACAACAGACTTGCGCCGAGCAGAGCAGAGCCCGGCAATATGATGCGATGGTCCGGACCGAGCCTAAGCCTCAGCAAATGCGGTACGACCAGCCCTATGAAACCGATGATGCCGCCGAATGCGATGCAACAGCCCACACCGAGTGCAACCAGAACGATCACCGCAGTTTTGACGGTTTCGACTGAAAATCCGAGATGGCCCGCTTCTGCCTCGCCGAGTAATAGCGCATTCAAAGCGCTTGAAAAATACGGGAGCAGCAACAAGTTCAGCAGAAAAAACGGCAAGCCGGCGACGACTTGACTCCAGTTAGCGCCGCCGAGACTGCCCATGCTCCAAAATGTCAAGGTACGCAATTGCTGATCGTCGGCGATCGAAGTCAACAAGCCCGTCAAGGAACCTGCCAATGCGTTGACGGCGATTCCGGCCAGCAGCAGCGAAGCGATATCGAGACGGCCGCCGGAGCCTGCGAATCGGTAGACCAGCCAAGTCACCGCGAATCCGCCTGAAAATGCCGCTGCAGGCAAATAATAATGACCGAGTAATTGAGACATGTTTTTCAGCAAGCTCGTTTCGAGCACGATCGCAGCGACCGCAGCCAATGCCGCGCCGCTCGATACGCCGATCAATGCCGGGTCGGCAAGCGGGTTACGGAACAAGCCCTGCATTGCCGCTCCCGAAACGGCCAATGTCGCGCCGATCAAAATGCCGAGTGCGATGCGCGGACCGCGTATCGATTCCAATACCGCCCGATGGCCGTCATCGAACGGCCAGGGCAGCTGCAGTCCAAGAATCTCGCTCAGAATGGCGAGTACTTGCCCCGGTGAAATCGAATAGGCACCGATCCCGAGCGATACGATGGCCGTTACAAACAGCAGCAGCGTCAAACCGCCGAGGACTGCGTAGCGTTTCGTTCCGCCTGACATTACAAGCGCCGCTTTCATCATTCAGACGCCACCGTATCGACGGTGCGCAGCCGCGTCGCCAAGTCCAGTGCGGCTTGACCGGATCTCGGGCCGAAACCCAATAAATACAAGGCATCCATCGTTATCGCTTTGCGTAGCTTGCCGGCCGGCGTCGCACCGAGACCGGGCATGTCGAACAAGCGCTCGATGCCGCCGATCGCATTTGCGGCCATGTTGGTCAACACGATCACATCGGGCGCGGCTTCGATCAACGCTTCGCTACTTGCCGGCTTGAAGCCTTCGAAACCTTTCAAAGCATTGTCGCCGCCGGCGATACGAATCATCGCATCGGCAGGAGTTCCCTCACCCGAGACGATCGGCGCGCCGCGCGATATAGCCAACACAAACAATACTTTCGGACGTTGCGCATTTCCGGACGTGAACCGTTCGAGTCGATCGAAGTCTTCCTGCACCTGTTTCGCCAAGCGCTCGCCCTGTTCGGACGCATTCAACCATTCGGCGACGGCTCGAATTTTGGACACCACGCCGCCCGCCGAATTGTCTTCGTTAACGGTTTTGATTTCCACACCGGCTTGCCGGATCTGCTCGATAACCGTTTTCGGCCCCGAACTTTGCGTGGTCAACACTAGAGTCGGCATCAGCGACAAAATGCCTTCTGCCGAAAGATTGCGCATATAGCCTACCTGCGGTAATGCTTTCGCCGCTTCAGGCCATTGACTGGTCGTGTCAACGCCGGCCAACAGGTTTTCCGCGCCGAGTGCATAGACGATTTCGGTCAATGCGCCGCCGACCGCAACGATACGCGGCTCGCTTGCCGAAGCGCCTGCAGTTACGAACACGGCGCAACACATGACGGTGAGGACGAATTTGAATAGTTTGTTTTTATTCATGCTGCTTTTCCGTTCGCGCAATCAACGCGCCGGCATCGATTCCGGCTTGCTGCGCGCGCTGCCACGATGCCCGGTATCGTTGACGTGATGGAATTCGTCCAAGGCTTCGCCTTCGATCGTGAAAGCGCGGGCAAAGCCTTGTACAAAAGTTCCTTTCGTCGGATGAATACGAAACAAATGAAAATCCTGTAATTTTTTCAACATATCGATGAATTGACCGAATTTCTGTTGAAACGCATCCATGACAAAATGAAATTGTTCGCTATCTCTCGCGATTTCTTCGGCCTGCCCTTGAAAAGTAGCTCGCTGCCGCGCGAATAAATGCGATGCTTTATCTTCATCTTCGATGAACAACAGACTGACCTTGTCGTTCTCCGAAAGATTGCGGGTATGAGCCGCCAATTCGCTGATATAGATGTAATAATCGCCTTGGTATTTCACATAGGCTGCGTAACTGGCTTCCGGCTTACCGTCCAAACCTACGGTCGCCATCAACACCGAATCGAAAGAATCGATCAGGCGACCGCAGCCCTCTCGGACTTGTTCAAAATCTACTGTGGTATCGTTCATGTCGTTGTCTCGTTGGTTTATACTTCGCGCGGCCACATTTGCGGTTTTCTAACGCGCTCTTTTGTCCGGTAGCTGCGTTGCGAAAACAGTTACATAGCTTGCTATGCGCCTGTTTTCGCGCCTTGCTACCGAACAAAATAGCATTGCCATAAAATCCGCAAACATGACCGCGCGAAGTATATTTGAAAAAAGAATTGCCCGTTATGTTGTTGTATTTACGGTGGTCGGCATAGCGGAATTTGGGTTGATAACCATTCAACCTATAAAGAGCAGTTGAGAGCCTCAAACTACTTTCGCCCTGAACCCTTCGGCTGCGCTTAGGAGATCCTTGTCGAAGGGTGAAGGGTAGTTTGAGGCTTCACCAGGCCGGTAAAAGTGTTGTAGACCGTTCATGCTTCGACTTGGCTCAGCACGAACGGTCTACAACACATGCCAACTGATTTTTTCAGGTTCAAACATCCATCGTAAGGCATTCGCCCAAATCCGCGTGTTCGAAGAGAATCATAGCGATAGTTCGCTCGGCGGCATCGTAAAGCTCCAGGGTCTTGGCTACGGTATCCCCGGCCGGACGTTCGGAGAAAAGTAGTTCGGCCAATGCATCTTCCTTCAGATGCAGGTTGAAACTGTCGTCAAGCACGTTGAACCAGGGACCGGTGATCATCAGTTTCTCGATCGTGCCCGTATGGACCTGCACCGCACCGGCATTGCCGACCAAAACGGTCAAGCCGGCGCCGCTTTCCGACGCTTTTTCCATGAAACGCCGAAAAGACGAGGGCTGCAATCGTCCGGTTTGCAGCGGCTCGGTGCTTCGATAAGGCACGGCACCGCAGGCGATCAAGCGCTCATGCCATGCCTGTCCCAGCCTTTCGTTGCCGTCCACGACGGCTACTGAATCAATATTTCGTAACGGAGGTCCAACATGTTGCCGTTGCGATTGATCTTCGGACCGATATCGTTCGATCAAGGTCCGGTAGGCCGGTATATATCTGTTTTCGGTCATATAAATCTTATGCACGGCAGTACCGTCGCGGTCGAAAAATTGCAGACTGTCGCGTGCTCCCTGACGAGTTTGTTCGGTCACGGCGAAAGCCGAATGCCAATGGCGAAAATCTAAAAACAGGTCGATGTTTTCACCCTGAATCCGTCCGCCGGTATCGGTTAGCCGGATATTTAGGTAAAAACCGGTTTTTTCATGCACGGCATTATCGTTGCGTGTCAACGCCATTACAGGGCCCAATGAATCAACTTCATCCAGCAGTACCGGCCAACCTGCCTCAAGACGAGTCACGTTTTCCCCGCAACCGGTTGCCAACAACTCAGCCTCGCTGACTTCCAAAACGGAAGCTGCCTCCCTAATTCGCAATTGCGGCCTGTTCTCCCGCAGTTCGTCCCAGCGGCGTTTTAAGGCCTCGGGAGAAACCGAGCTCGTTCGACTATCGTTTGCTTGGCACATGATCATTCCTCTTGCGAATTTTCGTAACCGACCGCCTGAGTTTGCGTACAGCGGTCTATCCATGCAATGCAGCGCCAAACTCCTGCCAGGCGTATGAAACCGCAGCGCTGTTCAGGCGTTCCGTCGAAGTCGGGATGGCCGATCAGTGCGTCGATCAGTTCGACTACCGCCTGCGATATGAACCATACCCGTTGCGTGAGATATAGCCGCATGTACAACCGAATTTCCTTCTCGATTTCGGAGGGACCGGGGCTAACCGGTTGCGTCTGTATTCGATACATTTAATCCTCCCGGCGCATCGGCGCTTTTAGATTAAAATATGTTCCGAGCCGAACCGAATTGTCCGGCTCGGGGTTAGTCACATTTAGCCGACACTTGCAGTCGAGTATTGCTTACGCCGCCAACCGGCCAAGCCCAGCAGAGCCGACCCCATTAACCAGACGGCGCCAGGAACGGGAACCGCGGCTATGTCGACGGTTATTTGTGCGAGACTTTGATGAGCATCGCTGCCGAACGAGAAGTTATAGGTCAACAATTCGGCCGGCAAATCCCAGTACGCTAAAAATTGGACAAGATCAACCGGACCGAACGAGCTTGGATAATCGGCTTGAAAATAAGTCTGTTCGGTAAACGTCGGTGCCAAACCGTTCAAATTGATTGCGCTATAGTTCATTTCGGTTCCCCAGCTTTCGAACTGTAGGACGGCACGAACAGGCCCCTCCCCGACGCTGCCCGCGACTATCGCGTTATAGTTTTGCGGAACGGCAAAGCTATACAAATTGCCGGTACCTGCCGCAAAAGTTCCGGCACTCCATCCGAGATAGGTATTGCCGTTGGCGCTACCGACGTCCGGAGCTGCGGTGAGATCGGTAGCAGTGCCATAGGAAGCATCGAAGAAGGTATCCCATTCGGCGTAGAGCGTACCGGCATCGCCGCGCGTCCATCCGCCCCAAGATGCCTCATGCGGAGCATCGAAACCGAATCCCTGATTGTAAGGATTCGGCCCATTGGTAAAATCCGCCGAAGCGATACCGGAAAAACTTAGCATCGCTACGGCGAGCGTAAGGTGTGATCGTTTATTCATAGCTTGTCCTCTTGAATGTCAATTAAGCCCCTTTTCTTAGCCGCAAAGACAAAAGGATCGTTCGATTTTGTCGTTTCGATATGCCGCGTTTCGGTTCCAAACCGTCCATCCGCCGCTTATCTTTATGAAAGAGAAGCGGCGGTGCGACACGTTAAATTCAATTGTTATCGTTCTTCGTTTCGTCCGTATCGATTTCCGTAGATTCGCTCGAATGGCCCTGCGGTATTTTTGCTGCGAGCTCGGGACGATAGTCGGCGATGAAACGGTATTGCTTGCCGCAATACAGAATCACTTCTTTTTGCCCTCGCTTAAGTATGCGCATTTCAATACGCAAATCGGCATAACCGTTATGCGCGAACAATTCGTCGAACAACCCCGATAACTTGTGTTTGATGTCTTTGTAACTTGTGTGCATCGCCGTATCTCAGAATGCTATTTTTAGCGTCGCGCCGACGTTGCGCCCCGGTCGCGAATAACGCTTCCAGAAATCGGCGTTCGCGTAGGCTCCGAAGGTTGCATGCGGGTCGCCGGCCCGCGTATTGATGTCTTCCCAGTCGATGTAGGTTTTGTCGAACAAATTGAAAACACCGACGTTAACCGAAACATGGTCGTTGAAACGGTAGTAACCGTTGAAGTCGACGACGCCGTATCCTCGGGGCAGGAATTGCGTATCGTCCGGCGCTGTCTTCGGACGCTTGGCGTCGACCAATGTTAATATCAATTCAGAACCCCAGATTCCTGAAGGTTCTTCGTAGCGCAGACCGATCACGCCTTTGGCCGGACTGATGCCGCGTAAGGACACGTCGTTTACGGAACCGGTTTCGAGATTGACGCCCTCTGCATACGATCCGCTGACTATTAAACTCGCTCCTTCCAAAGTTTCGTGAAACCAATCCAAGTAAAGTTGGCTTTTGAATTCGACGCCCTGAATCCGGATATCGTCCGGGTTATTGATTTGCTGAAATGTCAATCTTGGCGTATCACCGTAGGCCAAACAGAATCCGGTCGCCGCCGAAGGTACGCAAACTGTGTCCAAAAACAAAAAGTTCTGGTAATCGTTGCGAAAAAAAGTCAGATCGAACGTTCCGGCCGCACCTTTGCCGCGTAAACCGATCTCAAATCCGGTGCTGGTTTCGGGAGTCAGATTGAAGTTCGGGATCGTTTGATAACCGAATTGATCGTTGACGAAACCGGAGTTGCTTTCGCCAAAATTCGGGCCGCGGAACCCTTCGGCATATTGCCCGTGAATCGTCAAGTCATCGGTGAGATGGAATAACGCGCCCAATTTGGGCAGAAGCTTGTACTCGTCGAGTTCAGTCGGCTGGACCTTCGATGTCGCATCGTATAGCCGGTCTTTTTGCGGTTTTAAAGAATAGAACTCGACACGTACGCCGGGAATCAGCTCTACGCGCCGATCGAGAAACGTGATATTGTCTTGAAGATAAGCACCCGCCTTAGTCACGATACTTTCAGGAAAATCGCGGACAGGAAACGTGTCTGGCGCGACGGTTTTCGAAACGGTACCCGGTTGAATGAATGGCGGATTACCGCTGGTATAGGTGATTGTGCCGTCCCGCTTCTGAGTAATCGTGTTCATGCTGATTTGACCGCCGTATTGCAGTGCGTGATCGAAAATTCCAGTCGAAAAATGTTTGTCGAAGCGAATTTCTCCGCCGATATCGTCGTTATCGAAACTGAAAATGCGATGGATCAGATGACGTTTATTCAGCGGATTATCCCGGTCTTGCCATGTCTCTTGTGTCGCCGTGGTCTTTTGCCGATATACGCGCCAGAATGCGTTATCGAATAAAGCGAAGTCGAGATGGTCGAGCTTATGATCCAACGAGATCCGCCAGCGCGTTTGTCTGTCTTCGGTGATCAGGCTGAATATTTTTGTGTTCGGCGGAAAACCGATGCCTAGAGGATCTCTGGCATGATAAGCGTCGAGTTCGGACTCGCTGTGCATCCATTCGCCGGTCAAACGCAGCACGTTGTCATCGTCGAAGCGGTAGAGCAGCTTTCCGAGTCCGTTGTAGACTTCGTTGTCTTGCGGGCTCGGCGCGGTCCTTCTCGGGTTCAATTCCTTGTTGTCGCCTTTTGTATCCGTTTCCTTACTTTCCGAATGTGTCAACAGCAACAAGCTTTCAAAACCAAATGATGCGCCTGCCAATGTAGCAGTTTTTAGAAAACTCTGATCGGTCGTGTTGTACCCGAGTTTGGCGTCGGCATAATAATCGTTGCCGAATGTGTCGAGATAATCACGCGGGTCTTTAGTGACAAAGCCGACCGTGCCACCCAGCGCATCTCCGCCGTATTGAGCAGACCCTGCGCCGCGGATGATTTCGACCGATTTCAGCGCATCCATGTCGACCATGTTTCGCGTCGCCGAGGCGAACGAGCCGATCGAAAAAGCGTCCGGCAAGCGGACGCCGTCGACTTGCATCAACACGCGGTTTCCGCCGAGACCGCGAATCGTAAAGCCGGTCGCGCCGAAACGCTGAGGATCGTTGCCAACGTTGACGCCCGGCTCGTAACGGATCAGGTCTTTGATGCTACGGACCATTCGCCGCTCGATCGTCTCGGCGTCGATTACCGAAGCGGTACCCGGCTCTTCATCCAACGGGCGAGCGCTTGAAGTGCCTTCGACAATCATCGTATCGAGCTCCACCGTATCTTTCATCGCGGCCTTCTCATCGGCAATCGCCGGCGCATTCGCCAACAGTGCGCAGAAACAAGCGCATGCGGGCGTCGAATATTTGCAGCTTAGCGGCGCAGGACATAACCGAACAAACGAAAACGCGTTTAACATGTTGGCGAGTGAATTTATGGGGTTTCATCCTGAAGATGCTCAGTGTAATTGTGTGCGCTTAGGATTTTGTTGCCGCTGTTCCAACAACGTATGCGTCACTTGCTGCCAATGACTGAGTAATTGACGGTACATTTGTTGGCCCGTGGGCAGTTGTTCCAGCTCGGATTCGGTGATCAGTCTGTTGAGCTGGTTGACGATCATGTGCGCCAATTTCGGACAATGATGACCGTTGCTGAATTGGGTGATTAGCATTAACGTGCTCGCATGAAGATGTGTAATTTCATGCAGAGCCGATGTTTCCGTTTGATTTTCCAACATGACATCCTCATTCGAGTAAGCATTAAAAAAATTGGCGCACGCAGTGTGCGATTAAGAGAGCGAAGCATCGTGCGCCAAACGATAGTCAGGAGAGGTCAAATATCTATCGTAGTGCTAATGATAATGATTCTTATTTATATGTCAACAAAAAATATTTCCCTTCATTTGTTGCTCGATTAGAATCGTTAAGCGAACTGGGATTTTAAAACTTGAGAAAGACAGGATCAGAACTCTGTTCTGTACATTTCGACATGGATTAATCAAACCAAAATGTTCGGGGCGGGTTATTCACCCGCCCCGGCCAAGGCAATACATTTGTTAAAGCTAAATTAGAATCGCGAAGCGAGCACGGGTTAAAATGCTTTTGTGTTTTCAGTAGGTAACGACTTGATTTTCGCACGAGACCCACTGGACCGGTCGGCACAGAGCTTTTCCGGCCTTTTTTGATGATTAACCGGAGACAACAATGAACGAAGATACTTTGAATATGGAAGTCAGGAAATTTTTGAAACAAGTCGGCGTCACTTCACAGCGGGAGATTGAACACGCGATTGCTAAAGCGGTTGAAGCAGGGAACCTAAAAGGCACTGAAACGCTACAGGTAAAAATGACTTTGGAGCTGCCGGGCGTTCAGCTGACCCATACGATCGAAGATCAAATCAAGCTGGAATAAACATAAATTCCACAATTTGGCCATGAAGCACATGAAGGTTATGTAGAAAAAACTATAAAATCAAAAATCTAATTCTTCATGTCACTTCATGACCTTCATGGTGACACGCTTTTTCTAGAATAAGCGATAGCTCGCGTCACTCCCGGCGTAACGTGCTAAATGGCAAACGCAACAAGCTCGCGAATCCGAGTTCTTCCGGATTTCTGAAAGGCGCGAGACCGATCGGCATGTCGGTTTGAGCTTGTTTGGGCTCGGCGCGGAAGGTGCCGCATAGGCGATCCCAACAGGAAATCGAAAAGCCGTAATTGCTATCGGTTTCGACTTGGATCGTCGAATGATGAATACGATGCATGTCCGGTGTAACGATGAACCAACGGAGTATTTTATCGACTCGCCCCGGAATATCGACATTGCCGTGATTGAACGTGGCCGCACCGTTCAGGATAATTTCGAAGGCGATCACGGCCAGCGGGTCCGCACCGAGCAATAAGATCCACGCGATTTTATAGAACATTGAAAAAACAATTTCCAACGGATGAAAGCGAACCGCCGTTGTTGCATCGAAGGCCATATCGGTGTGATGAATCTGGTGTAAGCGCCATAGCAACGGCCATTTGTGCGAGAGCACATGCTGACCGTAAATCGCAAAATCGAGCGCGATCAAGGTAAACGCAACCGCCGGCCAGCCTTGAATATCAAAGATGTTCAACAAACCCCAAGACTGCTCTTGCGCATAAACCGCGCTTAGATAGGCCGCTCCACCGACCGTCAGTCGCATTAGCAGCATGTTGAACAGCGCCAAGCCGATATTGATCGGCCACCGCCGTTTGCGGTCGGGCGATTGCTTGCGTCTTGGTCGTAGCGCTTCCCAACTGATCATGATCAAAAAAATGCCTAGCGCAATAGATAAGCGGATTACGGTTTCCATAATTTTCCTGTTCGGTAAAGATAAGCCAATTTCTCAGGATGACTGCCCAAAAAATAACGTAGCCTTAGACTCCACATCAATAGAATCGTTCGGTATAAGCCATAGCTTTCCCAGCGCCTGCCGGAACTGACGACACGGGCGGTTAGGCAGGCTGGTTTACCCAGTTTTTTTAACGATTTGCTGAGTGCGATATCTTCCATCAAGGTGATATCGGGAAAGCCATCCACAGCGTCGAAGGCTTGGCGGCTTACAAATATTGCCTGATCTCCGGTTGCGATGCCGGTCCATCGTGACCGGAGATTCATTAATGCGGCGATCACCCTCAACATGACATGGCTACCACTCAGGCGAATATCGAAACGCCCCCAACATGCGCCTTCATTCAGCGCTTGAGTAATCGAGTTCAATGCTTGTTCGGGCAGTATCGTATCGGCATGCAAAAAGATCAAGACTTCGCCGTGCGCATGCTTTGCCCCCCGATTCATTTGTTTGGCGCGGCCGGCCGGGCCGGTTGATACATGGTCGGCCAGACCCTCGGCCAGTGCCACGGTACGATCGCTACTGCCGCCGTCCGATACGATAATTTCCGTATGTTCGCGTAAGTGTTGCAATTTGCCAAGACACTCAACGATCGAGGTTTGTTCGTTGAGTGTCGGGATTATGATCGAAAAGTTCATGATTTATTCACTCCCTTTTGATCGAAAAACCGTCTAAGAATAAAAGGCATGGGATGAGTCTACCGAGGACCGCCGTTCACCCAGCACCTAAATTATCCCAGATAGTTAACCATAGCCAATGAACTATGGAATTTAGGTGCTGGGTAAACCCATCCATGGGGGCTTGACGGCAGCGATCCCTGCTGCCGACATCCTCGCTAGCCACACCCCATACCTTCATAAAGTTAACCATTTTTTGAGTATAAAGGGGGTATCATTGCGCCGGTGGAAGCGCTTCCGTTTCCAAAGCCGGATGGATTCGGTTGATTTCAGTTACTGAAAGACCGGGGCGTAACGGCGAATAACGCCCGTATTCGACTAAATCGGCGGGCGAAATCGTTCCGACGATGTTTTCAAGTTCGGATAATTTCAAACCTTGTCTTATTAGATACACGATATAGGTATGGCGAATGGCATCGGCATTGAAGTCTTCGGGATGTGTCATGCCGGCATCGATCGCCGCAACGCTTATAATCGCGGAAAGATCGTCGATCGCTAGCGGGCTATCGGTATACCAGGCCGGAAACCGATGTTGCTCGTTAAAATAACTCAATAGACCGTCGAGCGGAATGGTTCTCGGTACGGGGCCGCTGAACAGGATCACTCCTGCCTCGGCATCCAGATGCTCCGGAGTCAATGCCGCGGCTTCCTTCAATGTAACGCCAAGCAATAACAAAATAATTAACTGTTTACCCATTGTATTCGAAGCATTGAGCAGCGCGCGCAAATCGGCATCCGACAATTCCCGTAGCATTGGCGCATGCAGTCGCTGATGATTGCGGATTTGAGCAAGTCTTTCGGGAGAGATTTGCGGCAAGTCCAGCCTTCCGGCGCCAAAACCTAGGTTCGCGTAGGACGACAAACCGGATAACGCATCGTCCGATTGCTTTTCGCGCGGCGGATGTAAAAATTCGGCCAGCCAAACGCCGAACAGTCCGAGCATGACTGACCCGATAACGATAATCAGTGTATCTCGGTTGTAATTCGGGCTGATGGGATCGCGGGCAAGAAAGGCTCGGTCAATCACGGTAACCTGAGGGTATTTTTCGACCGGACGCGTTTCGATTTGCACCAGTCGTTCTTGCGTTTCTCGATAAATTTTTTCGAGTCCATCGAGATCGGCTTTCAGGCTTTCATGTTGCGCGAAGCGTGAGCTGAACTCCGATGCCATGCGTTTGTGATCCTCGAGCTGTTGACGAATACGATCGAGTGTCATTTTTGCGGCTTGGTATTCTTGCATCGCATCGGTATGCACGATTCTTGTGCCGTATTGCTGCTTGGCTGCGATTTCCTTTTCGAGCTTTTTGATTTCCTCGGGAATGAATCTCATCGACGGTTGCCGAGCCAGGTATTCCCGGGTATAGCGTTTGTCGAATTCGGCCAGCTTTTCCCTGAGCTGTTGCAAGCGTTGCTCCAATTGATCCAGGCTGCGTTGATCCTGAGTCGGCACGACGGCTTGACCTTCTTCGATGGCCTTTTCGACGGCTTCGAGTCGAGCCTTGGCTTTGACTTCGGCCTCATTGGCGTTATTCAATGCCGCCGTTAGTCCGGTTAATTTGGCCAATACCGTATTTTCTTGGCGTTCGGTCGAGGCGATGTCATGTTCGTTCCTAAATTCGATCAGCGCGTTCCGGGCTTGTTCGATTTTAATTTCCAATTCAACCAACTCATCCTTGACGATTTGTATTGTCTTGCCTTTGCTGCTTTCGATTTCCGCCGCTCTGGCATCCAAATATACGTCTATCCAGGTATTGATCAAAGCCGATAAAATCTCCGGCATTTCACCCTCGGCCTGCATCTCGACCAATTGCGTGTCGGGCAACGATTGAACTTGCAAGATTTCCTTGACGTCTTCTAAAGTGAGATTGGCTTGCGGATGCGTTATCTCGAGTCTCTTGAGCGTTTCATCCAATAGTTCGCGGCCCAGCAAAATTTGCCGTTGAATCGCGACATGCTGGATATCGGCGGTTTCCGAGACCTGATCGATCGCGGTCATTGCCGAAGTTAGTAAAGTTGCAGTGCTGCGGTATATTGCAGGGCGGCTGTAGTTGTAAGCCAAGCCGATGAGCAATGCGCTCAGGAATACGCCGAAAAAGATTGGCAAGCGGGAGAGAAGCCAGCGTTGTGGCGGCGAGCTAGGCGTGTAATGACCTGCATTAGTGATGACTTCAATATGCGGCGGATAATCGTTCATCGGTAGAATGCCCGTTGTTTATGATGGATCTCGAAGATCACAGATTACACGAAGTTTGCAATTTTTAAACGGTTTTGGCTGGCGCAACCGTTCGTTTCGCCGGCTGCAAACCCCAGCCTGCCAAGATACCAAATATTTTCGTGTGTTTCGTGGACAAAATGCTTTTTATTGGATCAATGCCTACGACTGTACCGGATCGAACAATGCGGTTAAATCCTCCGCAGTCAAATTAAAACCTTGCTCGTTGTTTTCCTGATAAACTCCGGACGCCAATGCACGCTTTTTTTCCTGCAAGGCAAGAATTTTCTCTTCGACCGTGTTTTCGGTAATCAACTTGTAAACGAATACCGGCTTGTCTTGGCCGATTCGATAAGCCCGATCGGCGGCTTGGCTTTCCACTGCGGGATTCCACCAAGGGTCGTAAATAATCACGGTATCGGCTTCGGTAAGATTTAAGCCGACACCGCCCGCCTTGAGACTAATCAGGAATACGTCGACTGCGCCGCCAGTGAATAAATTAATCGCTTCGTCACGGTTTTTAGTCTGGCCGGTCAATTTACTATAAGCAATTTTCCGGGTTTTCAATTCGGCTTCGATGAGTGCGATCATCTTCGTGAATTGCGAGAATACCAAGATTTTTCGGCCTTCCTCAAGTAACTCGGGCAGCAATTCCATCAACAGATCCAGTTTAGCCGACTGTTTGACTTTTTGCGCCTCTTTCAAATTTAACGTTCTCGGGTCACAGCAGGTTTGGCGCAGTTTCAGCAAGGCATCCAATATCGTAATGTGACTGCGGGCCAACCCTTTTTGCGCAATCGCATCGCGAACCTTTTTCTCCATGGTCAACCGAATGCTCTCGTATAAGGCAGCCTGTTTGGAGTCTAGCGGCACCGAACGGATCATTTCGGTTTTCGGCGGCAACTCCTTGGCAACCTCTTGCTTGGTCCGACGCAGTAAAAAAGGTTCGAGTCGGCGCGACAAGCGCTTGCGTTGTTCATAGTCGCCGTGCGTTTCGATCGGCGTACGATAGATACGCTTGAAAAAAGCGCTGTCGCCGAGAAAGCCCGGCATCAAGAAATCGAATTGCGCCCATAATTCGCCCAAGTGATTTTCCAGCGGCGTGCCGGTCAAACATAATCGATGATTCGCATTGATTCTTCTGACGATGGCCGATGCTTTGGCCTTTGGGTTTTTGATAATTTGCGCCTCGTCGAGAATTAAATAATGATAATCGGGCTCGGTCAGCGCCTCCTCGTCGCGCGGCAGCAAAGGATAGGTCGTCAGTACGATATCGAAATCGTTGATTTTATGAAAATGCTGTTTTCGATCGACGCCTTGTAGTATTAAGACTCTCAAATTCGGTGTAAAGCGCTCGGCCTCTCGCCGCCAATTGCCCATCAGACTGGTTGGGGCAATGATTAGGCAGGGAGCAGTCAAACGTCCCTGCTCTTTTTCCATTTGAATATGCGCTAGCGTTTGAATGGTTTTACCGAGCCCCATATCGTCGGCTAAAATTCCCGCGAATTGATATTCGCGTAAAAATTGTAGCCAGTTGAGCCCCAATTGTTGATAGTCGCGCAATTGCGCATTCAAGCCTTCGGGCGGCACAACGTTGGCGATACCTTTGAAATCCCGTAACTTCTTAGCGACTTCGCGAAGCGCCTTACCGCCTTTTAGGCTGAAAAGGCCGTAACTGTGCGTTTCCAAATCGGCTAATGCGACCGAATTGAAACGTGATAGGGTCAATACGCCCTGGTCACTGTAAGTACCGGAATCGAATAACTCGAACAAGATATCCAAAAACGGCTTGATACGCTCCGACGGAATGTTTAAGTATTGATGCTCGCCCATCGGAATGCTCAGCATTTCGGGTAATTGGTCCCCTTTAAAATTTTCCAAGACCGGCATGATCAAAGGCAAAAGCGGTAACGACTGACCATCCACGTTAATATTAAAACGCATTTCAAACCAATCGTTACCGCTTTCGTCGATTTCAGCATTCCAAGTATCGGCTTCCTGGAATTTCATCAAAAAGCTATCGTTAATTTCAATCAACCAACCGGCTTGTTCCAGTTCGGGAACGCTGTTTTGCACGAATGTGCCCCATCGAACCGCCCCATTCGCGTCCGAGGGTTCCGCCTGCGCCGTCATGACGAATTCCGTGTTGCCGGGCCAATCCATCGATCGGAAGCCTTGGGCGGTTAAGCGTTGAATCGCCTCGGATTCGGCAGCCTGATCGCGTGCGATACGCAATAAGCCTTGTTCGGTTTTAATCACTTCCCAAACTTGGCGTTCCGATTCGGCTGAAGCATTATCCGTTTTCGAATAAAAACTGTTCGCCTTGTTTCTTTCGAGTGGATGCGCCGCAAAAATATGGCCGGAATAATCGAAACCGACCGTCATTGCATGGACATAATTCGACGTCGTAAATTGCGTGCCGAACAATGTCAGTTTCGGGCGGGGCTTTTGACCCCGCAGTTCAACGATTTCAATCCTGCGCGGCGGCGGTAAAGGTAATTCGGGATGCTGAAGCGTTAAACGCTCGCTAAACTCTTCGGCGGCTTCGGCGGGAATACGCGGAATCGTCAGAATTTTTTGCAATTGTTGAAAATCGATTCCATGTACATTCAAAGGCCCGATTAAACCGTTTGCCGGCTCCAGATACATTGGCGGTTCGGTCAAGATTAAAATAGCGTCATGTTCGATGGTCAATACCAACTGAAAATCGCCATTATCCTGCATGAGCCATTCGAAATTTAAATCGCGTAATTCGCCGTTCCTTATCGCCGGTTCATCCAATGATTGATAAAACAAACGTTCGGTTTTAACGGCTTGCGTCAGAACCAAATAACCGGTCGCACCGTTAATGATCGGTACCCCTTCATAAGTACTTGGTAAAGCGGTGATTAAACGAATAAGTTCTTCGTCGCCTTCTTGAAAATAAGTGTTTGAAGCATACCCATAGCGCAGATTATTGACTGTAGTTTTACGGCCCTTCGATAAGCCGCCGGTTTTCTTTTCACGGGTAATCGTCAAATCGAGATTGAACTCCCCTTTTTTCGAGGCCGGCAGCAGGGTATAGGCAAGAAAATCTTGATAAGGCGATTTGGCGGATGTTTGTTTGTTAAGTGTTTCGAGCCACCCCAGCCAACTTGAAGCATGGCTAGTGGTTTTTATCGGCATGTCAGTCATGTCATTGCGGTACTTAAGGCAAACCGCCGCGACATGCTTACAGTTAAAATGCATCGGACAGGAACAATAACCGACGATTTCAACATTATTGAATTTGTCGTTCCAGGTAACTTCTATATTTTGTCGATAATGGTTGTTACCACTCCCTTTGACCGTAGATTTCAATTGGACATGCCGGTCACTCTCTTCGGTAATGTTCATTTTCGATACCATGCCGCTTTGGTAATAGCTGAGCCCGCGCGTATAAGCGGAGTCGCCGCATTCATAACGGATATCGGAGCTTAAAATCTTCTTTTGATCGGTCATTGCTACGTCTAAATAAAGTCGGCAAACCGGTTATTATATACTTTGCGCGAAACAATGCCGATGCGCGGTTTTATTTTTGACGTTATAACGAAATGACTTTTTTCGTAAGTATTCAGACCCCGTTGGCAAATTACCGCAATGTTGGCTTTCCCCTTTGAAAAAGGGGGATTGAGGGGGATTTATTTAAACAATCTCCCCTAGCCCCTCTTTTTCAAAGAGGGGGGACTGAATACTTACAATCAATCCCGTGAGAAATAGATGTCACCGTAATAAGCCTCGGCGCTTCCCCCGGCATTATCGGTATCGGTCATCAATGCCACGGCATCGATGTAGCGAATACGTTCGCCGAATTGCGCTTCCAAATCGCGCAATACATTACGTTTTTCCTGATACCAAGTAGCGGTTTGATCGTCAGCCGAACGCAAAGCGATCATCATCGCATTTCGACCGGCAAAAGCATTCGGCCAGACCATGCCTTTCGGCGAATTCCCGGCCCAAACATAATTGATCGCCTGCGTTCGCCAAAATGCCCAGCCGCCGCTAACCACCACATAGACACGGGCCGCATAATCGTCGCCGGACTTACTTTGCTCATCGATCTTTCCTAAACGGTTTTCGATGCGCCAGCGCCAATTCAAATAAGGCGTTTTTTGAAGATCGATACGCTGCTCTTTAAATAAACCGGACGCAGCCTGATCGCTCTTCGCTCTTAATACGCGAACATCATCTAAAAACTCGATCGTATAAAGCGTAGTGCCTTTAAACGATTTAGGTTTCCAGCCGGCAAGGTTGCCGGAGGAGAATTCACCGACCACTAGCCGGTTTGTATCGGCAGAAACCGAGCCAAATCCCGAGAGTGTAGCGATTAACAAGCAACGGATAAAAAACAAACTCAGAAATGATGAATGCAAAACGAGCTCCTCAAGGGATAATATTTAATTTAAATGTATCTCGAAACCAAGTAATGCAAAACAGGAGAACATTCCACATTGCGAAGTTGCAACGGATCGCCGTTTCATCTATTTTCTTGCAAGCATATCGGATTAAAAAAGGACAGTTCCATTTGAATCGATACGCAAGTAAAAAAATACTGGCGAATGCCGTCCAGCATAAGGTACAATGCGCAGCTCTACGACATCCTCAAATGCCTGGGTGGCGAAATTGGTAGACGCAAGGGACTTAAAATCCCTCGGTGGCAACACCGTGCCGGTTCGATTCCGGCCCCAGGCACCATCGTTATGGTCCCGAACCCGTTTTTCATAAAGCCCGCAAGTTTCCTAGCTTAGCGGGCTTTTTTGTGATGCATGAAATGCCGCAATTTTTGGTATCCCGTTACTTTAGGCGGCACAAATGACGGTAAAAGCAAAGATCGGACGCTTCAGTCCTTCAACCTAAAAAGAGCAGTTAAGTGACTTCAAGAATTGTTGAAGCCCAATAAAATCAACTTCTACAGAGATTTAAATCCAACTGCGGAGCAGTTACTTTTGGGTGAATTTTCGAGGTTGTTTTTGTTTAACCAGGGCAGTTACTTACATAATTTTTTCTTGATCAACTGCTCTTTTTAGGTTCAATTCAATAGATCGCGGATTCAACGAAGACAAATTGTTAGAATAAGCGTAATCGGTCTCATGCGGAAGCAGCATCACCAATACTGACGACCGCGATCAACCGAAAACAATAGCATATTAAAAGGGAGCCGCTCATGGCTTTAGTCTCATTACGACAACTGCTGGATTACGCCGCCGAACAGGGCTTCGGCATTCCCGCATTCAACGTTAGCAACATGGAGCAGGTCCAGGCCATCATGCAAGCGGCCGATGCCTGTGACAGCCCCGTGATCATGCAAGGCTCGGCAGGTGCTAATCGTTATGCCGGCGAAGTGTTCTTACGCCATTTGACTCTCGCCGCCGTCGAACAATACCCGCATATTCCGGTCGTCATGCATCGGGATCATGCTCCCTCTCCGGACATCTGCGCACAGGCGATTCAATCGGGCTTCAGCTCGGTGATGATGGACGGATCGTTGTTGGAAGACATGAAGACGCCGGCCTATTTCGAATATAACGTCGACGTGACACGCACCGTCGTCAAGATGGCGCATGCCTGCGGCGTGTCGGTTGAAGGCGAAATCGGCTGCCTGGGTTCGTTGGAAAACAAAACCGGGCAGGCGACGAATCGCTTATTGACCGACCCCGACGAAGCGGTCGAATTCGTCGAACAAACGCAAGTCGATGCGTTGGCGGTAGCCATCGGCACCAGTCATGGTGCCTATAAATTCAGCAAACCGCCGACCGGCGAGGTTTTGGTGATCAGCCGTTTGCGAGAATTGCAGCAGCGCTTGCCGAATACCCACTTCGTCATGCACGGTTCGAGTTCGGTGCCGCAAGACTGGCTGAGAGTCATCAACGAATACGGCGGCGACATCCCGCAGACCTATGGCGTGCCGGTCGATGAAATCGTCGAAGGCATAAAATACGGTGTCCGCAAGATCAATATCGACACCGACCTGCGCATGGCCTCCACGGGCGCGATTCGCCGCTATATCGCCGATCCGGCCAACGCGTCGGAGCTGGATGCACGCAAGATCTATCAGGCGGCTAGGGATGCAATGCAAGCGCTCTGCCAATCGCGCTACGAAGCGTTCGGCTCGGCCGGGCATGCGAGTAAAATCAAAGCGGTGCCATTGCGTGATATGGCGAAGCGCTATCAAGGGTAAGAACATATCGAGCGAAAGAGGTTAAGGATACGGTAAAAAATAACTTCCCTAAATGGTACTCACGCCTTGCGCACATCCTCGTTCCCATGCTCTGCGCTCATCGTTATACATAAGTCAAAAATTACTCTTTTACAATCTTAGCCAATGAGACCTCGATAGCATTTATTGTCACTTAACAATCTTGACTTTCCCTCACCTAGCGTTAGGTGAGGGACGACCAGGGGATTGCTCCCACAAAGGGTGACAAGCGCTGTGGGAGCGACGCCTACGTCGCGACTATCGAAGCCGCTATCGCTCAAACACCAATAGCCTTTTCGGACGACACGGCAATCTAGCGATTGGTCGCTACGTTTTGCACAAGCAGGTATATTTATACTTGTGTATAACGGCGAGTGCTCTGCGTGGGAACGAGCGTTTTGTGGGGATACATTAGGGTCAGGTTGAATTAAGTTTTTTTGCTGATGCGTCGTTTTCCGGTCAACAGCAGACGATAATAGGCGAATAGGCGGTAAGCGCATTCCATCAGCGGCAAGAGTCCAGGAAGCGTTTCGACCAAGACAGCCAACCGGCGATAATAGGGCAAACGCTTCCACAGAACCAAGAATGCACGCGCCCCGGTTTGCAACTGCCTGTTTTCGTCGATGACATGGATACGGTCCATCGCCTGTTTATAACTGATTCCGGCGCTATCGAGAGCTGCCTGGTCGCGGACTATATCAACCCATTCAATCGCGCCGTCTCGATCGAGTCTTTTCATCGCCTTAACTTCGGCTTTGCATATAGGGCAGTCGCCATCATGGAAACATCTGACTTTCGTTGAGAATTGTGGTGTCGTCATTATTTGTCCCGAGAAATCGCCAAACCTTGTTTCATCTATACCACGACGGCCAATAAATCAAAGCTAATTATACCGATCGGAAGCTGGATTAATGTCCTCAACGGACGGAAACTATTCCCTTTTCATCGAAAAACCGTCTAAGAATAAAAGGTATGGGATCTGTCTATCGAGGACCGCCGTGAACCCCTCCATGGGGCTTGACGGCAGCGATACCTGCTGCCGACATCCTCGCTAGCCACACCCCATGCCTTCATAAAGTTAGTCATTTTTTGAGTATAAAGGGAGTAGCTTTAATGATAATTGCTGAGTAAAATACTTGGTTATTAGCATCCGACTTAAAACTGAATCTGTTCAATCAGGGCCAAATGTGGATAGATTTTTGTCGGTAGACATGGGACTTTTCAATAGTTAAAAACTATTCAGCCCTACTGTATAAGGAAAATATTTATGCGTGAAACCTTCCCCGAACAAACTCAAACGCCGTTGGACGAGGAACGTTATCGGTTGTTCCGACAGTTTTCATCCCTGCTGACGTCGGAACAAAAGGCCTGGGTAGCCGGTTATCTGACCGCGCAATTGTCATCGGCGGTAAGCATCGCCTCCCATGAGGCAACAGCCGACGAAATCACCATTCTGGTCGGTTCGCAAACCGGCAACTGCGAAGAACTGGCCGAACAAGTCCATGACCTAGCCGCCGAGCGCGGTCTGCGAACCGTGATAAAGGACATGGGCGATTATAAGGCGCCGCAACTGAAGACTGAAAAGTATTTGCTGGTAATCGTAAGCACCTATGGCGAAGGCGATCCTCCCGATAATGCCCGAGATCTCTATGACTTTTTGTTCAGCAAACGGGCGCCGTCATTAAAACACACCCAATTCTCCGTGCTGGCGTTGGGCGATACCAGTTATGAATTTTTCTGCAAGACCGGCGCCGATTTCGATCAACGCCTGGAAGAACTCGGTGCAACGCGGCTAATGGATCGGGTCGATTGCGATGTCGATTACGAGACGGCGGCAGAAGACTGGATGACTTCGGTGCTGAACTTATTAAGCCAGCGCACGCTGAGTGTCTCTGAGGAAACGGGCCTGACCCCCGCCACGGCTAATACCGCCGCCCTATCTCCGTATTCACGCAAAAATCCATTTCCGGCCGTGCTGTTGGATGACATCGTGTTGAACGGGCGCGGCTCGAACAAGGAAACCCACCACTATGAATTGTCGCTGGAGGGTTCCGGTTTAAGCTATGAACCCGGCGATGCCTTAGGTATCTATCCTAGCAATGCTCCGGAGCTAGTCGGAGAACTGCTCGAAATCCTGCATTTCAACGGGAATGACGCGGTCAGCAGCGACGGAAAAGATCGTTCATTGTATGAAGCCCTACTTTGCGACTATGAAATCACGACCTTGACCCGGCCGATGCTGCAAAAATATGCCGCTCTAAACGGCAACCCCAAGTTGGAAGGTCTGTTTGACGAGGCGCATAAGCAAGACTTGGCCGACTACTTATATGGCCGCGAAATCATCGATTTGATCACCGATTTTCCCTGTGTCGATTTGAATCCGCAAGATTTCATCGATAGTCTGCGTAAATTGCCGCCGCGCCTTTATTCGATCGCCTCCAGCCTGAAACAACATCCCGATGAAGTGCATTTGACCGTTGCAACGGTCCGCTATCAAAGTCACGGCCGCTGCCGTCATGGCGTCTGCTCGACCTTCCTGGCCGACCGTATCGGCTCGGAAACTACGATACCGGTCTATGTCGATCACAACAAAAATTTCAAGTTGCCGAGCGACCCCAGTGCGCCGATCGTCATGATCGGTCCGGGTACCGGTATCGCGCCGTTCCGCGCCTTCGTCGAGGAACGCGAGGCGGTTGGCGCCAACGGCAAGAATTGGCTGTTTTTCGGCGATCAGCATTTCATGACCGATTTCCTCTATCAAAGCGAATGGCTGCGTTATCTAAAAAGCGGCTTGCTGACGCGAATGAACGTCGCCTTTTCCCGCGACCAGGCCGAGAAAGTCTATGTGCAACAGCGCATGCAGGAACACAGCCGCGATTTATACGCCTGGTTGCAGGAAGGCGCTTATCTTTATGTCTGCGGCGACGAAAAACACATGGCTCGCGACGTGCACGAGACCCTGCTGGGTCTGGTCGAACGTGAAGGCGGCATGAACCGCGATGCGGCGGAACACTATGTGAAAACCTTACAGAAAGAAAAACGCTATCAGCGTGATATTTATTAACGAGGATACAAACATGACCGACGTGTCTGAGGAAGAATTGAACAAACGGGTCGAAGTGGAACGCATCAAGGATGCCAGCAATTATCTGCGCGGCAGCCTGGTGGAAAGCCTGAATAACCCGTTGACCGGCGCGCTAACCGATAGCGATACCCAACTATCCAAGTTTCACGGCATTTATCAGCAGGACGACCGCGACCTGCGCGACGAGCGGCGCAAGCAAAAGCTGGAACCGCATTATCAATTCATGGTTCGGGTCCGAGTCGCCGGCGGCATTTGCACGCCGGCGCAGTGGCTGGAGATGGACCGCATCGCCACCACCTGGTGCAACAACAGCATACGACTGACCACGCGCCAGGCGCTGCAGTTCCACGGCATCCTTAAACGCGACCTGAAACGTAGTATCGCCGAAATCAACGCCTCGCTGCTCGACACCATCGCCGCCTGCGGCGACGTCAACCGCAATGTCATGTGCAGCCCGGTGCCGGAACAATCCCGGCTGCACGGGGAAGCCTACGAATATGCCCGCCGCATCAACGATCACCTGACTCCGAGAACGACCGCCTATCATGAAATATGGTTGGACGAAAAGCTGATCGATTCCAGCCGCCAGGACGAGGAACCGATCTACGGCAAACATTATCTGCCGCGTAAATTCAAGACCGCAATCGCGGTGCCACCCGCCAACGATGTCGATATCTTCGCCAACGATCTAGGCTTCATTGCAATTGCCGAGAACGACCGTCTGATCGGTTTCAATGTCACGGTCGGCGGCGGCATGAGCCTGACCCACGGAGAGCCGAACACCTATCCGCGTTTGGCCGACGTGATCGGCTACTGCCCCAAGCACAAGACACTGCAAGTCGCCGAAGAAATCGTCAAGATCCAGCGCGATTTCGGCGATAGAACCAACCGCAAGCATGCGCGTCTGAAATACACCATCGACGACCGCGGCGTCGACTGGTTCAAATTCGAATTGAATCGTCGCCTGGGCTGGCAACTGGAAGCACCGAGAGAATACACTTTCGAATATTCGGGCGACCGCTACGGTTGGATCAAGGGCATCAACGACACCTGGGATTACACCGTGTTCATCCAGAACGGCCGTATCGCCGACGAAGATGCGCCCATCATGACCGGGCTGCGCGAAATCGCCAAGGTCCATGACGGCGACTTTCGGATTTCACCGAACCAGAACCTGATCATCGGCAAGGTCAGCGATCACAACAAACCGGTAATCGAATCGCTGCTGCGCCAATACGGTTTTATGGAGCCAGGACAGCAAAGCGCGTTACGCTTGAATGCGATGGCCTGTGTCGCCTTTCCGACCTGCGGCCTGGCGATGGCCGAAAGCGAACGTTATCTGCCGGCTTTCCTCGGCAAACTGGAGCCGCTACTGCAACGGCTTGGTCTGGAGAACGACCCGATTTTGCTGCGCATGACCGGCTGCCCAAACGGCTGCGCCCGTCCTTTTCTCGGTGAAATAGGGCTAGTCGGCAAGGCACCGGGCAAATACAATCTGTATTTAGGCGCCGGGTTCGAAGGTCAACGACTGAATAAGTTGTATCGGGAAAATATCAATGAGGAGCAGATTCTGACTGCATTGACACCGTTATTGCAGCATTATGCCGACGACCGCCAAGCCGGCGAACGTTTCGGCGACTTCGTGATCAGAACCGGCTATGTCGAAGCAATGATAGCGGGGCGCGATTTTCAACGTTGAATAAAGCCCCTTCAAACTTGGCCACTGTAAAGACCCTTTTTACATGAGACATACCATTCGATAGCCGGAAAGATAGCAACCCTTGCGTGTATTCTTCAACGAGGCGGGATACATATCCCGCACCAACGATTAATGCCTCCTTACTCCGTTGTGGGAGCGATCCCAAGATCGCGATTATCGAGGTCGAGAAGTTCGAATAATCAGTTGAAGGCGTCGAAGTCAAAACGCCAAAGCTTCGATCAAAGCCATCGGCTGCCAAGCATCAATGGCTTCGACGATCGCGACGAAGGCGTCGGTCCCACAATAAATGCCGATCCGGCAAACGCATCGTAACTGGACGCGCGCAAGATATATCAGGCGGCCAGAGATGCGATGCAAGAACAAAAAGGGGTCAAGAATAAAAAGGGGTCAGGTTTAATTATTAATTAAACCTGACCCCTTTTTATGATAGTGCGAGAACCAAATATCAATGGCTTGCAACATTTTTTACAAAAAAATGCTGGTTTTTGAATAGAGGTCTGAACGGTTACACTTTGCGAGTTTTAGGCAGAGGGAGACTGAATAATTGCAGCGAAGTCAAAGGGATGAGCTGTACCGTACATATATTCATTCCACAGACAGGAAGCAGCGCCCGAACCGACCAGAAGTATTGCCGGTTGGGCAAGACATGAACTGGCAAATGAACCTGGTAAAATCATTCCTGATTAGCAAGTTTCTTCAGCTAAAGCCCAAAGATCAGCATTTCCTTAGCATAGCGGGGTTCGCAAACCATGCGCGTCAAGCTAAAAACGACCAACCCACATCACGCTCTTTCCCAAGCTCCAGCTTGGGAAAGACACACCGGAAGCTCCCCCTTCGACATGCTCAGGGCAAGAGCTTCCTGAGACCGACACAACTTCCGCGCATTCTCAATCACCCCCAACTCGCTCGCTCGTTCAATTATTCTTGGTTATCGGGAAGCTAGAGCTTCCTGAACAGGTTACCCAAGCTGGAGCTTGGGTAACAGCATATTTTAGTTTTTGCGACTACGATTAGCCCCTGCTCGGACACTTGGCTTCGGCAAGCTGAAGCATCTTGCTAATCAGGAAATCATTTGATCCACGAAAACCAAAAGTAGGCGCCTCTAGGCGACACAAAAAGCACGAAAATATTCAAAGAGATACTCGATTGCAGATCGTCACCCAAAGGGTGAATGGCTAAATCAACATAACATATTGATTTCTCACATGTCTCTCGTGATTTTCGTGGACTAACTGCCGTTTTTAGGATGAATGGGATCTTGCGGGTGGATTTCGATAGTTATGTGGTTGTGCACACAGACCGCGTGGAGTCGGCAGTTGAATGTGCCTGTCCTCCGGCATGCGCTAGCTAAGTCCACCAGTCAGGACAGATTTTTCAATCCGCCCGTGAGACTTAACCAGCGCATGTTTCTTTGACCTTGACCCTTTTTTGGTCATTTTCCAGCACACGCGTTTTAAGCTACTCCAGCAGTGCGCCGATTTGTCAAAAGACTTTGAAAGAACCTACTTGACTCGAAGCTCGGTTGATGAGCTTCGTTATTAGAACATCTTATCGTGCTATATCTTTTGTATCTGATTTAATTATGACCCACCGCCGAAACTTGGACCATCACTTTTCCCCATATGCGTCATCGCATCTTCAACCAGTTTAACGGCTTCATCAAGCTTACCGGAATTTGCACGCTTCAGTGATTTTCTCATTCTAGTAAGAACCCGTTGCCGACTTGCGGACATGGGATGGGTTTCAGTCGCATTATACGTTTCAGTTGCCTCTTTGATGAAAGTATCTACGTCACCTTGCTTACCGGCGTCTACCGCTTTTTGCGCCATCGGGATGAGAGGTGTCAAGTCTTCGTTCATTGGACCGCCTGCGGAATATCCCATTTGTGAGAAACACACTAGTATTAACGTGGCCAATAAAGTAATCATTTTTTTCATAATATTTTCCTGATAAAAGGCATTGTCGCGCCAAAACCTTTTGTTAACGACCCCAAAATCGAGAATCGCTAAAAACTCACGCGAATCTTCATGCTACAGTAATTGTAGAGATTATTGTAGTAATTACCTACTTATTTACTCAACTAATATTTTTCGCTTACATGCCAATATCTCTGTAAGCCATGTCTTACGCAGGTTTGCCTGCTGAAAAAGGGGTCAGGTTGAATTAAAATTCAACCTGACCCCTTTTTCATGAATGTAGCTTAATTAATCACGGGCTCTATATATCATTTCGAGAGCCGGACACACAGCCACCTAGCATGTGTTTTTCAATGAGGCGTGATACATATCGCGCACCAACGATTAATGCCTCCTTACTCCGTTGTGGGAGCGATCCCCAGATCGCGATTATCGATGCCGAGAAGTTCGAATAACCAGTTGAAGGTATCGAAATCAAAACGCCAAAGCTTCGATCAAAGCCATCCGTTGCCGAGCGTCAATGGCTTTAAAAAGGTAAAAAGGGGTCGGTAAAAAGGGGTCAGGTTTAATTAATAATTAAACCTGACCCCTTTTAGACCCCCTTTTTAGTTCGACCAGGACCTGAGCAAATCAAAACGTTCGCGGAGACAGGCTCGATGATTATCAAGCCTTACATTTGACATCCGCCTTTCCTTTTCCCCTTTGTACCTGAACAGGAAGCAAAGGAAATTTACATTTGATGAGGAGTATATCGGCATTTTCTTGGGGATGATAAAGTTTTAGAATTCTTGGATTCAACCAGGTATGCTATTTCAAACCAATGGGGCAAAAGAAATATTGAAAAATTTATTGATCAAACCAAGAAGCCGGGTTATTTAATAGAAGAAACAAGCTAACAATCACATGCAGTTGGATAGTAAAAAGTGCCACTCATTTTTCGCTCTGCTTTTTACCGCCAGTGATGTGAGGCATGAGGCATTGGGCTTCATCTAAGCCTGCACGTCGATGTCATATAGCCAAGTTGGAGATTATCAAGTATGTCATATCGTTTGAGAACCGGCGAATCGGTTCAGGACGGTATCCGCCGCGTCATATCCGAACAGATCGAAAAATCGCTCGGCGAAGTGGCAGATACGAACCTGGATCGGGCTGATACGATTCATCAAGTGCGCAAGCGCTGTAAGAAGATACGCGCGGCGTTGCGACTTATTCGGGGCGCTCTCGGCGAGGCTTACTCCAAGGAGAACGCTTGGTACCGCGATGCTGCCCGCCGTATCTCGGATGTACGCGACACGGAGGCAATGATTGAAACCTGCGGCGCGCTTGCTGAGCATTTCGATGCCCAAGTTGATAGAGAGATCATACGGCCTATCCGCCTGCGGCTGGAGACGCGTAAGAACACGCTGATGGAGGATACGGGCCGGATCGATAAGCTTCTGCAAGATTTTGAGTCCGCTATGGTGGTAGGTCACAAGCGTGTGGCAACTTTGAGTATCGAAAGCGATGGCTATGGGGCAGCACTCGAGGGTATGCGTAGAACGTACTCTCGGGCATGCGCTGCCATGGATGCAGCCTGCGACAATTCTACACCTGATACTTTTCACGAGTGGCGCAAGCGAGTGAAGTACCACTGGTATCACATGCGCCTCCTGCCTGACACCTGGCCTACCGTCGTGCGAGCACGGCGGGATGAGGCGGAGAAGTTAGGTGAATTGCTAGGCAATCACCATGATCTTTGTATTTTACGTGCATGGGTCCTGAATGATCCCGCATCCTCTGAAAAGGAAGAAGTTCTTACGAACTTCATCAAGCTTGTCGAGGAGAGGACCGCGCAGATCGAGCGCGAAAGTAAGCCGCTGGGGCGTAGGTTGTTTGCGGAGAAACCAAAGCACCTGGCTCGCCGTTTCGCAATCTACTTCAGTGTTTGGTCCGAGGAAGACTGATTTCACATGCGCCAAAAAAGGGGTCAGGTTGAATTATTAATTGAACCTGACCCTATTGTGTTCTATTGTGTTTTGGTCAAAACGTTCGATTACAGGACTAAAGTGCGTTTTGCTTTTATCTTGTATTAATGAGCTTGGTTTGCAATACGTCAACGCTATCCCATACCGCTTCGGTAAATTTCATGTCCATTTGCGGCATTCCGTCTTTGATCCATTGCACGATAATTTTGGCGACATTCGGGTAGGTGATGTGTACCGCATGCGGATTATGCAGCCAATTTTCGATGACGGCGACATCCATGTTGAACATCGTATGGCCATAGCCGAGTTGTTCGAGCGCGGCGGCGTTGGAAATTTGCTCCATTTGCGCGTGCAGTGGTTTGGCGAGAATTTTTTTGCCGAGTTGCAGCGATTCGCTGGCCAGCTCGAAACCGGCATTACTGATGATGCCGGCGCTGTCGTATAAGTCTTTTTGAAATCCGTCACGCGATAGCGGCTTGCACAGAATATGAGGATATCTCGATTCGACCGGTTGCGGCGCGTAAATATGAAATTCGAAATTTTCGAACGGGCACAAGTACTTAATGACTTCGTTTTGATCCTCGAACGGCAAATATACGATGATTTTATTGTTGACGATCGACTTCGGAAATTCCGGCGTTTCGATGATCGGCGGTAGGATCGGTTGGCCGAAATGGTGCCAATGCAAGCCGATGCCTTGGTCGGCCGGAGCGAAATATTTCATCACTTGGTCAGCGATCGGATCCGAGCCGGTTTTAGGAATCTTATGGTTGAAGGCATATTGATGGCCGATACCGAGCACCGGTATTTTTTGCCTTTTGGCGGCCCAGGCCGTTACCGGCTCGAAGTCGCTGATGACCAAATCGTAACCCTTTAGATCCAGCGTATTGATATCTCGAATGAAACGAATCGGCCGGGCCTGTAGTGCGGTTTTGAGGTAATTGACTTGGCCTTTTTCGGTGTTGAACGTCAGTCCTTCTTTAAGCTGATAACCGTTGAACACCTCCATGTCGAAATATTTGTCGGCGGGACGGCCGCTGAATTGAAATGTGACATCGAAACCCTGGGCGTAAAGTTCTTTCGCCATGACTCTGGCGCGGGTGATGTGTCCGTTACCGGTGCCCTGTACTCCATAAAATATTTTCATAGTGATAATAAGTAATCCAAGCTGAAAATTGCCGTGCCGACGCCTATTGCGGCGCCCATCAAGGTATCGGTCGGGAAATGCACGCCCAGTACCACGCGTGAAAAACCGACCGATGCCGCCCATAGATAAAGCGGAATCAATAAGACCGGTATGAAAAAACCAATTAAGGTCGCCATCATGAAGGCTGCGGAAGTATGTCCGGACGGGAAACTGAACCGATCCGAAGGAATAATGGCGCTACGAAAATTTTCCAATGCCGCTTGCGGACGATTACGTTTAAAACTATTTTTGAGAATGAAATAAATCGGACGTTCGATGAGAAACGCTAGGGCCATGGCTTTAAACAGCGGCGATTCGCTACCACTTTCCCAATACAGCCACGCGGCCGCTAACACATAAAGTATGCCGTCGCCGGTTTTCGAAATATAACGGCAGAGACGAACCAGATGCGTGTGTATACTCACGTTATTCAGCCAGGTAAACATGAACACGTCGCATTTGTGGATCGAATAAATCAGTTTCATAGTCTTGCCCTCGTTAGTCGCCATACGCGTCGACCGCGACAGCGTAAGGCGGTGAAAATCATCGATTTTCCATTTATCCTAAAAAGAGCAGTTGAGAGCCTCAAACTTCCGTTCACCCTGAGCCCTTCGGCTACGCTCAGGAGAGCCCTGTCGAAGGGTGAACGGAAGTTTGAGGCTTCACTCGGCCGGTGAAAGTGTTGTAGACCCTTCATGCTTCGACTTGGCTCAGCACGAACGGTCTACAACACATACCAACTGCTCTTTTCAGGTTTATGTTTTGCTCCTTAATTCAGGGCGAAGCTTAAGGCTGCTCTGTGACAATTAGATGAAGATTTGTTTAAGATTTGATGACAGCAAGCCGAACTGAGATGGCATTAACGAACCTTGCGGCGTAGTGCACGACTCTTGCGCCAGACGTGTGAACTATGGCGGTTTTTCTTGAAGAGTCTGATAATGGTGCGTTTGATTTGGTTCGACGCCTTGAGCATGATCGACAAGCCGATGACCATGGTCGGCAGACCCAGCGGAACCGGCAACGGAAAAAGGATGAGTCCGGCGACAAAGACAGTGCCGCCGACCGACATGAGAATGGTTTTTTTGAGCACCGATTATGCCGCTTGCGCAAGTCCGGCGTCTTCGCTGACGGCATCATCGAGCAATACATGGCTATCTTCGAGCCAGCGTACGATACTGAGTGTTCCGCGCTCATCCTCGGTTAGCGCGGTGCAGCTTTCGACCCAATCGCCGCAATTGCAATAAGTTTTACCGAATTCCATCGTAGCGATATCGGCATGATGAATATGGCCGCAAATAATGCCGTCCACTTTGCGTTTTTGCGCCTCAAGGCTCAAAATGTGCTGATAATTGGTCATAAAGCTGACCACGTTTTTAACTTTGTGTTTTAAAAACGCGGATAAAGACCAATATTTATAGCCCAATCGAGTACGGACGGCATTGAACCAGCGGTTGACCAGTAACAAGACTTCATAGGCTTCGCCGCCGATATAGGCTAGGCTTTTGTTATGACAGACGATGCTGTCAAACTCATCGCCGTGCAAGACCAAAAATTTACGGCCGTCTTCGGTGGTATGGACAGCATTCAGTTGAATATCGATTCCGTTGAAATGCATACCGGCATGCTTGCGAAATATTTCGTCGTGATTGCCCGGAATATAGATTACCCGGGTGCCGTTTTGCGCTTTATTGATGATGCGCTGTACGATATCGCTGTGCAGCATCGGCCAATAAGCACCGGTTTTGAATTTCCAAAAATCGATGATGTCGCCGACCAAATATAGATAATCGGATTCGGTATGATCGAGAAAGTCGCGCAAATATTCGGCTTTACAACCCCGGGTGCCTAGATGCGTGTCGGATATCCAAATGGAACGGTAATGTAGTTTCATTGTAATAGATCCCAAAAACGGTACATGGCGGCTAAACTACCGGGATAATGTTACAACTTGTTAACCGTTCGATGACGTTTCCATGAAAGGTGAGAGTTTTGATAATTGACTAACTCTATGCAAGGTATGGAATCTGTCTAGCAAAACCCCAGCGCCTAAATTCCATAATCCATTGCTATGGTTTACTATCTTGGATAATTCATCCAGCACCTAAATGAGCCATGATTTTGAATCATTGCCAATAACCTGTGGAATTTAGGTGCTGGGGTTTTGACGGGCACCCTGCGCCGAAATTTAATCGGCAAAGGGTATAAACCTGAGATGAAAATACATAATGATAAAAGGGGAGAACATGGGGCGTTATGATCTGTATCAACGAAGAAAACCGATCGGAATGATCGTTTTCTTGTTAATCCTGCTATTAATTATTGTCGGAGGCGCATGGCTCTATTGGCGTTCGACGCAGACGATTGAAACCGAGAAAGGTATAGAGACTTATGAGTTGCCGGTTCCCTCGGCAATAAAACTTGATGAGGCGTCGGAGCCCGGCTTATTGTCGGATATCGAAATAAAAAAAGATATCGAACAAGCCGAGACTGAAGAAATGGCGCCTACCCCTTTACCCAGTCTCAAAGAAAGCGACGAATTTATATACGATAAATTGACTGAATTGTCGCCTGAACTCGCCAAATTGTTGAAAACAGACAGACAGATTCCTAAGATTATTTTGATAATCAACGATTTTTCTCAAGGCCAGCGCCTTCATAAACACATGCGTTGGCTTAACTTGGATGAACCGTTCATTGCCAAGGAAGACCCGCAAGGACTTTATCTTCCGTCCAAAAGTTATCAGCGTTATAACGCGTTCGCCGAAGCGATCGATTCGATCAATGTCCATGATTTTCTGGCACTTTATCAAAAAATCAGACCACTTTGCCAAGAAGTCTTTGCACAATTCGGCTATCCGGATAATTATCGGTTAGAGGATTTGATTAAAAAAGCAGGCGCCGAAATTTTATCGGCACCGGTCGTCGAAACGCGCATTGCGCTGGTGAAACCGTCGGTACTATATCAATTTGCCGATAAGGATCTGGAAGCACTCAGTCCCGTTCAAAAACAAATGCTCAGAATGGGGCCGCAAAATACCCGTATCATTCAAAATAAATTGCGTTTATTGATCGAGGCCTTGATAAACATGAACGACACCAATTAAAAATGCCAGGTTTAACCGATTAGCCATAGAATCAATGTACGATAAACACTTACTGACGACTAACCCCGATTTTAAATGATGACCGATTTATTACCTCATTTGCACATAGCCGGATTGGTTGTGCTAATTCTGCTGGTTATGTTATGGACATTACTGCCGTTTGCCGTGTTTGGTATCAAGGCGAAGCAAGACCGGCAAACGCGTATTTTGCGATCCATTTTAAAAGAACTGCGTACGCTTAATGCCGGGCAGACGCCAGTTGAAAACGAAATACCCGAACAGGAAATAAGCAACGAAAACAAACCTAACCACGGTTGACTCGGCTAAATTAGGATTTGGTCATAGATAACTTCCCTATTTTTGGAGGGTTCGGTTACTCGATTGGCAGGTGTCAGCGGCAAGGAAAGCCGCCGTCAAGCCTACATGGACGTATTCACCCAGCACCTAAATTCCATAGCCTATGGACCTTATTTTAAGAACACCGAAACACATCCTAAGGAAAATATGAAACACGATGTCGTAGACGCAAGAATCTCTCCGGCCGGCCACTTGGCCGTTTTGTCCAAAACCGAAGTCAACAAATTACTCGATACCAGTCAAGGCGGGCTTTACCGATTACTGCACAATTGCTCGCTAGCGGTGTTGAATTGCGGCAATTATATGGATGACGGCAAGGAACTGCTCGAACGTTATAAATCCTTTGAAATACGCGTTATTCAAGAAGAGCGAGGCATCAAGCTCGAAGTCAAAGGCGCACCGGCCACCGCATTCGTCGACGGCCACATGATCAAAGGTATCAAAGAACATTTGTTTGCCGTTTTACGCGACATTATTTATGTCAGCGACGAGATCAACGATAACCCGAAATTCGATCTGCAAAGCTCCGAAGGCGTGACCAATTCGGTTTTTCATATACTGCGCAATGCCAATATCTTGAAAGCCGGTAAGCTGCCGCAATTGGTGGTTTGCTGGGGCGGTCATTCGATTTCGCGCGAGGAATACGATTATTCGAAAGTGGCCGGTTATCAAATGGGCTTGCGTGGCCTGGATATTTGCACAGGATGCGGTCCCGGCGCGATGAAAGGGCCGATGAAAGGCGCAACGATAGGTCATGCCAAGCAGCGTATCGGTACCGGGCATTATATCGGTATTACCGAGCCCGGTATCATTGCCGCCGAAGCGCCGAATCCGATCGTTAACGATTTGGTGATCATGCCGGATATTGAAAAACGGCTCGAAGCCTTCGTGAGGGCCGGTCACGGTATCGTCGTATTCCCGGGAGGAGTCGGCACAGCCGAGGAAATATTATATTTATTGGGCATTTTGCTGCATCCCGACAACAAGGACATTCCGTTTCCACTAATCTTTACCGGACCGGCAAACACCGAGGAATATTTCAAGCAAATCAACCGTTTTATTGGCGAGACTTTAGGCCTGGCCGCGCAACAACGTTACAAAATCATTATCGACGATCCGGCCCGGGTCGCGCGCGATATGAAAGAGGGTATGCAGCGGGTACGCGAATTTCGCCAGCAGCGCGAAGACGCTTATTATTTTAACTGGGGTTTAAAAATTAGCCCCGAGTTTCAACAACCCTTCAATCCGACCCACGAAAACATGGCCGCCTTGAAATTGCATAAAGATCAGGAAAGCCATCGTTTGGCCGCGAATCTGCGCCGGGTGTTTTCCGGTATAGTCGCGGGCAACGTTAAAGACGATGGAATTAGAGCGATAGAACAGCACGGCCATTTCGAGATTAAAGGCGATGCCGAAATCATGGGGCCGGTAGACGAATTGTTGAGCGCTTTTGTTAAACAACAACGCATGAAGTTGCCTGGCAAGACTTATAAACCGTGTTACCGCATCGTTAAATAAACCATCGAAGTTGCCTGATACCTTGTCGATGCTATAGTTTTAGAGACTAGGCTTGGCACGAACGGTCTACAGCAAATTCTAAGCGCTCTTTTACTGTGAAAGTTCGCAGTTTTGCATTCCTTATCTAATTTTTCGATATGCAAAAGACTGCTGTACAAATGCCGGTACCGAGGAGGGTGTGGTTGCTCGATCGACAGGCGTCGGCGGCAGGGAAAGCCGCCGTCGAGCCTACACGGACGTATTCACCCAGCACCTAAATCCAGCACCTAAATTCCATAGCCCATTGGCTATGTTTAATATCATGGCTAATTTAGGTGCTGGATGAATTCCATAGCCCATTGGCTATGGTTAACTATCTTGGATAATTTAGGTGCTGGGTTCACGGCGTCCTGTCGGGCGAGTGACCGCACCCAGCCATCCCTCGCACTTTCATTTGCCGGGGCGAGTGGCCGCGCCTTCATGAACGTTAGGTTTATAGAAAAACACACGAAGCCGAAAAATAAAAATAACAATTAGGAGCTCGTTTATGGATACCTTATCGCCGGTCATTCAGGCGCATATGACGGAAATCTATCTGGTTTACGGAATGGCTTTTTTATTCCTGGCCGCGGCGATTTATTTGCAACCCAAGGATAATTCGGTTCTGCCTTTTTCGACAATACTGGTTTGGTTGGCTCGCTTCGGAATCTTGCATGGCATTAGCGAGCTTCAATGTGCCTGGGAGCTAATTGATGGCTCCTTAAATGAAAAAAATTCCTTGGTCGGAAACTTATTGAGCTTCGCTTCCTTTTATGCTTTGTTCGAATTCTCCCGACGCTTTTGGCTGGTGCTAACATGTAATTCGGAAAACAACCGACGTCGATTAAAATACATCCGCTTATTACCCGTTGTTTCCCTGCTAATTGCCGGGATAACGGCGGCCATATCGCAAAATTACGCCGCTACATTCGATAGCGGCATTCGCTATTTGCTCGGTTTTCCCGGCGCGGCTTCGGCTGGCATCGCGTTTTTGGTTTACGAATTCCGCAACCGACCGTATTTAAGTACACTCAAACTCAACCTTGCAATGCAGTTAGCCGGCTATAGTCTGGCTTTTTATAGCCTTTTTACCGGATTGGTCGTTAACGTTCCTTGGTTTGCGACACAAAGCCTTGCCGACGCCCGGATCTTTTCGGCGACAACAGGAATTCCTATCGAAGCATTTCGCACTTTGTGCGCTTTGGCCTTGGCGCTAGCGACCGGCATCATGCTGTATCGAGTTAATGTCGAAAAACATCATAGGGAGTTTCAAGCATCGGCGCAATTGGCCGATTTGAATGCCCGCTTGGAAACTACCATTGCCGCTCGCACCGCACAATTAGAGCGTACGAATGAAAAATTGCAACAGGAAATCGAGGACCGGCGACTTATCGAGGAATCGCTTCGGCAAAGCCAAGAAAACTTGAATCGTGCGCAAAGTGTTGCCCATATCGGAAGTTGGTATTTAAACCAGGCCGATAACGGTTTGGAATGGTCGCCCGAGACTTACCGGATATTCGGCGTGCCGCCGGGTATGCCTTTGAACTATGGAGAGTTCTTGGAGCGCGTGCACGAGGACGACCGAGCGTTTGTCGACCATGCCTGGCATGCGGCTTTATCGGGAGCCGAATACAATATCGAACACCGAGCATTGATCGACGGCAAGGTCAAATGGTTACGCGAACGGGCTGAATTGGAGTTCGATCGGCAGCAAAAAATGATTGGCGCCGTCGGTACCGTGCAGGACATTACCGAGTTGAAACAAGCCGAATTGGCCCTTCAACAATCCTTCGAAGATTTGAGCCGCGCCGAACAAAAACAAAGGGAGTTACGCATCGTCGCCGAAGCCGAACAAGGTCGGATGGCGGCATTGTTGTCGGCGATGAGCATCGGCATTTTATTCGAAGACAAGGCCGGCGCCATCGAATACGTCAATCTCGCTTTTCGCCGAATGTGGGCCATAGAAGACGATTTGGATCCGGTCGGACAATCGACTCAATTCGTATTGGAAAATTCGACGCACCGGTTCGCGCGGCCCGACCATGCTTCCAAATATGTGTTAAAAGTGCTGGATACGCATGAAATCAGCGAACGTTTCGAACTGGATCTCTATGACGGTCGCATTCTGACTCAAGTTTCTTATCCGGTGACCGATACCGAGAGGCGAATTTTAGGTCGTTTGTGGATTTATGAAGACATTACCCACGAGCGGCAAACGGCTCAGCAATTGCTTTATTTAGCCGAACACGATGCGTTAACCGGACTTTACAATCGACACCGATTTCAAGAGCAGCTCGATCAGATGATTGCAATGGTGCGCCGCAATCACGATAAATTCGCGTTGATTTATTTCGATTTGGATGAATTCAAATATATTAACGACAACTTCGGTCATCGAGCCGGCGACACCGTGCTGGTGCGGATTGCCGGCGAAATCTCGGTGGTTTTGCGCGAGGTTGAGATATTTGCGCGTTTGGGCGGCGACGAGTTTGCGATATTGAGCTATCTACATCCGCAAAATGACATTTCGGTGTTGCCGAATCGGATTAATCAAGCTGTCGCGTCGATTCCGTTCCGGTTTCGGGGCACCAATATTCGTCTTACAACCAGTGTCGGGTTGGCTTTTTTTCCGGAACATGGAGAAACGGTCGAGGAATTAGTGGCTCATGCCGATACCGCGATGTATCAAGCCAAAGCGAATGGAAAAAACACATGGGCGGTTTATGATTCCAAGCGGGACGACTCCGGCGCGGCTATGGAAAGAATGTCCTGGCGCCAACGCATCGAACAAGCTTTGCGACAAGATTTGTTGGAACTGCATTTTCAAGGCATCTATCGAGTCGAGAGCGGTCAACTCAGTCATTTCGAAGTACTGGTTCGCATGCGCGATCCGCAGCATTCCGAGCAATTAGTCATGCCCGGCCAATTTATCCCAATCGCCGAAAATAGCGGGCAGATACTGGAAATCGACCGTTGGGTTTTACGGAGCAGTATTGCCTTGTTAAGCGAAAATTCCACTTTACCGTCCTTGGCGGTTAATATTTCGGGACGTTCGTTCGACGACCCCGAATTGCCGCAATTTATCCGCGCTTGCTTGGAAGAAAACCGAGTCGATGCGAACCGCTTGATCATCGAGTTGACCGAAACCGCTGCGGTTTCGGATATCCGCGATGCACAGCGCTTTATCGAGGGCATTCGCCAAGCGGGATGCACGGTTTGCCTGGACGATTTCGGCAGCGGTTTTTCCACCTTTGCTTACTTAAAATATCTCGAAGTCGATATTTTAAAAATTGACGGCATGTTCATTCGTGATTTGCCGAATAACCGAGAGAATCAAATATTTGTCAAAGCGATGGTCGGTATCGCAAAAGGTATGCATAAAACGGTCTTAGCCGAATTTGTCGAGGATGCGGCAACCCTGCAGATGCTCAAGGAACTCGGCATCGATTTGGCGCAAGGCTATCATTTAGGCCGGCCCAGTGCCAATTACGGAAAATTCATCGAAACTCGTGAGGCTTGACGGTGGTTTGACCGGCCTAGTTTCGTTTGTCAAAGCATAAGTATCTACACAAGTCGTTAACCCTGCAGGGATTGCGCATCCCGCAGGTATGGAGGAATTCGTCGTTATAAATAAATTGCGGGCATCCAGCTTGGGTAACAGCATACCCGCATCACGCTCTTTCCCAAGCTCCAGCTCTCATTGTTATACACAAAAATCGGTGAACTTGCTAAACAGAGGTCATCGCATACCCGGGAACGGAGCTGTTTGATAAATCTGCGGATATTGAACATCAGTGGCTCCGAAATCGCGATCTGGGGATCGCTCCCACAGAGCATCCGGCCCCTTGTGGGAGCGACGCCTTCGTCGTCCCTCACCTAACGCTAGGTGAGGGAAAGCCGGGTACGTTAAGCAACAATAAAGGGTATCGAGGTCTTATTCGCCAAGATGGCAAGACCGGTACCTACGACTTATGTATAACGGCGAGAGCTCCAGCTTGGGAAAGACACCCCGGAAGCTCCAGCTTCCTGAGATCGACGCAACCGCCGCACATTCTCAATCACCCCGGCTTGCTCGTTCCTAAGCTTTTCACCGGCTGATTTCGAGTTTTTAAGAATGATCCTGAAAAGAGGAGTTGGCATGTGTTGTAGACCGTTCGTGCTGAGCCAAGTCGAAGCATGAAGGGTCTACAACACTTTCATCGGCCTGGTGAAGCCTCAAACTACCGTTCACCCTTCGACAGACGCAGGGCGAACGGTAGTTTGAGGCTCTCAACTGCTCTTTTTAGACTGATCGATTAGTCTGTAATCTTGACTAGCCAGCCGCCCGTACCTTTGCAGCGGTTGCGGCCGTCGGCGCTGATAGCGATTCTGGCATAGGTGTCGCTTAAGTTTTCAGGCAAATTACCCGAAACCTCATAACCAATGCCTTTTTCGTTAATGCTAAGATCTACCGGTTGTTTTTTTACGGTGACTTTAATACTGCTTGGGTCGCTAACGCCGGATGCGCTAAACGAAAAGGCCGATTGCGCGGGAACTTCCGATTTTTCGGCCGGATTGAAGTCGCTGAAGCGCGGCTTATCGCAGGATTTGGTGCTACTGCTGCTACCGTAAGCCCAACAGTTGGTCGCAGCCGTCATTAAGACAAGTGTTCCGATCAGTGCTAGTGATTTCATAGTTCCGCCTCATGTTGTTATTTTAGTTTTGCTTGGGTCGATTAGGATTTGAACAATTTACCGAACAGGCCTGTTTCGCTGTTTAACTGCTCTATGCGTTGTTTTGCAGCAATTCCGAATGACGAATCGGGTTCTTGTTCGATCAATTGCTCGAGTACGGCTTGACTGTTTTTATCCAATAATTCGATCGCGCGCAATCGAACCGATGGGTAATGGGCTCTTAATGCGGCCAGTTCCCTGAGATAAGCATTGCTTTCGTTCAATAGTTTCAGTAGGACTTTTTCGGGCTCGTCGGTGAATAAATCGCGAACCAGATTGCCGTAATGTTGTTGTTCGCGGATTAACTCCCGTGGATCGACTTTGTGAATTTCGGTGGGGTCGTCGCAGCAGCTCATAACATGTCCTCCGCTTGATGGTTGGAGTATTCGATTCTACACACCCTTAATTCAAAAGCAATCGCCATATTCCATGACCAACAAACGGCAATCGAAAAAACTATTCGGATAATAAGCGCTAATGACGAAGCGCAAAAAACAGTCGAATAAAAAATATAGTGTCAAGGTTTTCGCCAAGGTGTTGGCGAACCGGTAGCGGGTATATTTCGCGCAACGCCAGACCGACACGATCCACCAAATCACCGGGATGAAGAGCATGCCGTGTACCGTTTTCCAACTGGCGATCGTAAATGTGACGTTCATGATTCGGTAATCGATATAAAGAAAAACGCCGTTCACGAAAATAAAAAACGGCCAAAATGCCTTCCATAACGGAGCCTGCCCCAACCAGATGTTTAATAAGGCTTGGTAAGGCGTGGCCGCCGCCGGCCATGCCCTATCGTAAAGAGCCTCTCGTGCGGAGACATGAACGAGTAACAACAGCGAGACCAGAATGAGGACGGTTTCGATTGGACTGATGAAATCGGTAAAGGTAAATAGAGTCGGCAAGCTATTGATAAACATGAGTCGCTTCCTGTATTAAGGGTTCTGATGCGAATTATTCCGCTTCGATCGGCTGACCGATAATACCTTGTTCGGCAAGCTTTTGCGCCTCGCGCGCTTGTTCCTTACGTTGTTCGGAATAGAGGGTTCCTATCACTAAAAAAAGCATTAACAGGATATAAATGATTGCCGTTAGGCGTCTTACCTTTTTAGCTTGTTCGGTTTCGTTCATTGTTTAATCGTTCCAAAGTTCGTATTTTATTGCCCAGTGATGTAAAGATTTTATACAGAGCCTCCGATAAAAAAGGCTATAGTAATCATCAAGAAAATTAGTTTAATCGATACCCTTAGTTTACCGTCTGCGCTTGTTATACTGTCGAATCGTTTTTGCCCGAGGTAATTGTTTTCGGATTTTTCTGGTTCCCACGGTCCTACGTGGGAATCCATACCTTGGCTGCCGAGACTATACTTCGTGCGGGCACATTTGCGGCTTTCTAACGCGCTCTTTTATTCGATAGCTGCGTTACCTACATGGATGTAGGTAAGGGGCGTGAGCAGGAGCGGAAGCCTTGCGAAAACAGGCGCATAGCTTGCTATGCGCCTGTTTTCGCGCCTTGCTCTCGAACAAAATAGCATTGTCATATAATCCGCAAACATGGCCGCGCGAAGTATAGATCAGTAGAAATTCCCTCGATTAAGTAATTTCGTGCTTATTCCTTACTACCAAAGTAGCTTGCCGCCGAAACCGAAAAAAATCAAACCAGCCCATGTTCATTCTGCACAGTTCCAATAAAGCCGAAAATCTGCTCGAACATTTGGCAGCCGTCATTGAAACCCGGCCGCTGAGTTCGCCGTTTGCCAAAGAGGTGTTTCTGATCCAAAGCCAAGGCATGGAACGTTGGTTGTCGCAACAGCTGGCAAGCCGGCTCGGCGTCTGGGGAAATTATGAGTTTTTATTTCCGGGACGGTTTTTTAGTACCTTGGCACAGCGAATCGACAGCCGATTGAATGACGAAGCCTCCGACCGTCATGTGCTGCATTGGCGCTTCGAAGCGCTGCTTCGCGAACTCGACAATGAGATATTCGCGCCGCTGAATAATTATTTGACCGGCGAAACAGTAGCCTTAAAGCGTTATCAGCTAGCGTTGCAATTAGCCTTGATTTTCGACCAATATCAAATCATGCGTCCGGATATGCTGGCTGCCTGGCAACAAGGCGAAACGCTTTATGATACGGAAACCGAACGCTGGCAAAGAGCGTTATGGCAACGGATTATCGATCAAGCCGGTACCAAACACCGGGGCAGTTTGTGGCTAGACGTGATCGAGCGTTTTAATTCGGCGCCGTTGGGACAATTTTCCTCCGTCTTGCCCGAGCGAATTTCGATCTTCGGCGTCAATACCATGCCGCCTCTGTTTCTCGGTTTTTTACAAGGATTGGCAAATCATGCGCAAATACACTTGTATCTGCTCAATCCCGCTCAAGCTTTTTGGGCGGATTTGGCGACCAAGCGCCAGCGCATCGATCGGGAGGATGCAGGCGGACATCCTTTACTGTCGGCATTGGGTCAACAAGGCCGAGAATTTCAGGAGATATTGTTGGAGCAGGTACAGTTCGAATTGGAGTTGGACAGTTTCGAACGCGACGAGCCGACCACGGTTCTGCGGCAGTTGCAAAACGATATTCTCAATAACGACAGCGAATCCATTCATCTTAACAGCGACGGATCGATCGCTATACACGCGTGCCATTCCCGTATGCGCGAAGTCGAAGTCTTGAAAAATCAACTGTTGGCCGCGCTGGAACATGATTCAGAATTGGAACTGCGCGATATCGTCGTGATGGCGCCGGACATCGAATTATACGAACCGTTTATTTCCGCGGTATTCGACGATATTCAGCATGCGGTGGCCGATCGCAGTTTGCGCTTGAGTAATCATACTTTGGATGCATTTATTGTGTTTTTGAAGCTGAGCCAAAGCCGTTTCGGCTGGCGATCTGTCCTGGATTTGCTCGAGAAACCGTCGGTTTATCCTGGCTTCGGCTTGTCCGAAACCGATTTGGAATTGATCAAGCACTGGATACGGGATACGCAAGTACGTTGGGGCAAATCGGCCGAACATAAACGCGAATTGGGCCTGCCCGAGCTCGATGAAAATACCTGGCAAGCCGCGTTGGATCGCCTGTTAATGGGCTATGCAGTCGGCACCGACGACGATTTTGTCGACGGCATCTTGCCATATATCGATATCGAGGGCTCTTCGGCTTTGGCGCTCGGCGGCTTGAACGATTTTTTGCAATTGTTGTTCAGGGCCGGCAATGATTTAAGCACGGCCAAGCCGCTCGAGGTTTGGGGCGAGAAGCTTTATTATTATGCCGATCGATTATTGGCCGAAGCCGATGCCGTCGAGCGCCAGCAACTCAACGAATTATTGGCGGAATTAACCGAAAAACTGCCCGAAATCCATCGTGAGCCGGTCGAATGGCAAGTGGTCTGCGCCTGGCTCGACGGCCGTCTGGAGGAGCACAAATCGTCAAACGGCTTTTTACGCGGCCAACTCACATTTTGTTCGATGCTGCCGATGCGCTCGATTCCGTTCAAGATCATCGCCTTGCTCGGCATGAACGACGGCGAGTTTCCGAAAGTCGACCGCAATCCGACCTTCGATTTGCTTGCCGCAAATTTTCGCAAGGGTGACCGTTCGCGCCGCGCCGACGACCGATATCAGTTTCTCGAAATACTGCTGTCGGCGCGGCGACAGCTGATTATTACCTACATCGGCCGTTCGATCAGTCATAACGAAACAATACCGCCTTCAGTCGTGATTAGCGAACTGCTCGCCGTACTTCGCGATCATTACGGCTTGGACAATGGCGTGATTTATCATCCGTTACAGGCTTTCAGTCCTCGTTATTTCGAGCCTGAGTCGGCTTTGTTCAGTTATTCCGAGGCTGATTGCCAAGCAGCGGCGGCGTTGGTTAAGCCTAAACCTGAACCCGCACCATGGTGGCAAGGCAGTCTAGAGGACGAAACCGACCAAACAATCGTTGAAATAGGCGAATTGTTCGCCTTTTACCGACATCCGCAAAAATATTTCATGCAACGCCGACTCGATATCCGTTTTAATGGCATTGCGGCGGATGCCGAGGAGCGAGAACCTTTTTCGATCGGTCAATTGGAAGGTTATGCGATTTTTCATGAATGGATCGATGGTTTGTTGCACGATAAACCGTTGACCGCGCGAAAACTCAAGGCACAGGGACGATGGCTGTCCGGCGTGGCCGGAGATCTGGAGTTTGCCCGGCAGCAACAAAGCATCGATGCCTTTGTCGAAGCTATTAAGACCAAGGCACTCGGCGAACCGCTCGAGGATTTATCGGTCGATTTGACGATCGGAAATTATCGATTGGTCGGTAAACTGGGCAATCGTTATGAGCACGGCAGTTTGTTTTATCGTTATGCCGATTTGAAAGGCAAGGACTTTCTGCTTGCCTGGCTGCATCATCTGATCATCAATAACATCGAGCCGCAAAAAACCGGCTTGATCGCCCTCGACCAAGACATTACGTTCGAGCCGGATTATTGCATGCCGGGCGAATTGGCAACCTGGATTGAAATTTATCGGCAAGGACTACACAGACCCGATGCGTTTTTCGTCGAGCCGGCCTTCGCTTATGTCAGGCAAGCGCATAAATTGTCGCAAAGCAGTCGGGCGGCGAAACCTGCCTTGGAGTCGGCAATCGAACAATTAACTCGTGCGATCGAACAAGCTTATGAGCCTGAACTTAGAAAACTATTTCTCGATGGCTACAATCCGGAAGCATTGTTGAACGAGGTGTTTGTAAACCATTGCCGAAACTTGTTGTTGCCTGTATGGGGACTAATTGAACGGTCGGCAGAAAATTAAAAAGTGCGGTGAAAACTCTTATGCCCGGTAATATGTATATTCTCGTTCTCTAATACCTCTCATCTTAAAGCGAATACCTAAAATCCATTGGTAATCGGTATAATGTAGTTAAAAAATCGCTTTCGCTGCAACTTACAAGATACTAATCCATGCAGGAATTAAACACGTTTAAATTGATCGACAGGATCAGTACGCTGGTGCGTTCGGAAGAACGAAAAAAGTACACAGCGCTGGGTTTGCAACCGATACAGGGTCAAATTCTTGATTATTTAGCGCAATGCAATAGCATGAGTGACACGCCTGCCGCTGTTTCCGAATATTTCGGCCTGACCAAAGGTACGGTTTCGCAATCGTTACAAGTGCTCGAACGAAAAGGATTTATCGAAAAAAACCCGAATGAGCAGGACCGGCGCATCTTACATTTGAGGCTGTCGGCAGCCGGCGAGTCTGTTCTAAAGGAGATGCAAGGTTATGACATTTACCCTGCTGCCGAGCAAGCGATTCCTAAGGAACAATTTGATGCGCTAAACCAAGCATTGCTGTCGACACTGCTGGCATTGCAAAAAACCAACAATTTAAAAAGTTTCGGCGTCTGTTACTCGTGCTATTATTTTTCAGAGCTCGACCATCATTATCACTGCGATTTAATGCAACAGCCGCTTAATCAACATGCTGCCGTTAAAATTTGCCGTGAACATGTTATGTTTGAGGGGAATGGAGGATGAAGGTTTAAGGAGCCGTGTAGGATACGCTATGCGTACCATGGTAACCCTTCCGTTCTTAACCGCAAGTCGATATGATTTGACCTGGTAGGGGTTCGGTGCTTATTGGCATGAAGGTACGCGCAGCGGATAACAATTTATCTATAACAATGAACTCAGAGCATGAGAACCATTGTAAGAAGTTATTTATTACCATTTCTTTACGACAGCATCGGTCAAAGAATTTGCATCCTGCTTAATTTGTGTTCAAATCATTGATGCCGCTATTGTTGAGTAATCATCACTTTATTAATTATGAGGTATTACTATGTTCGATCCCAAAGCCATTGACGATATCGCCAACCGTCTCGCGAATGCCATGCCGCCCGGGTTGTCTCATTTGAAAGAAGATATGGAAAAAAACTTCCATGCAGTTTTACAAGGCACTCTCGGCAAACTGGATCTGGTCACCCGCGAAGAGTTTGAAGTGCAAAAAGCCGTGTTAACTAAAACACGAACCAAACTCGAAGACCTGGAGATTCGTGTTGCCGCGTTGGAAAAACAGCATAATCAAAACCCGCCCGATCAAGCTAATCCATAATCCTAAATTCGGCAGCTTAACTATGAAGAATCAAAAGTTCATTTAGTCTTTCAATGGCTTGTCCTAAAATTGTGAATAACTCTCTAGGGGGAGAAAAAAGGATTTGCATAGGCAGAATAAGCCATTGAATTAACTTCTTACTCTTCATGGTGATGCTTTTCTAGAATAATTAACAGCGACCCTTTCAAGCCGGTTTTTCGCTGAAAATTCGGCTTTTTTCTCCAAATTACTTATGACTCTAGCCGTAGCCTATAGCCGCGGCCGTTCCGGTATTGATGCGCCGTTGGTGACGGTGGAAGTCCATGTCACGAGCGGCCTACCCGCACTCAATATCGTCGGCTTGCCCGAAACGGCGGTCAAGGAGAGCCGGGACCGGGTGCGTGGCGCGATCATCAATTCATATTTCGAATTTCCGATGCAGCGCGTCACGATCAATCTGGCTCCGGCCGACTTACCGAAGGAAGGCGGGCGTTTTGATCTGGCAATCGCCTTGGGTATTCTAGCGGCATCAGGCCAAATCCCGGCAGCCCGGCTAGCGGAAGTCGAATGTGTCGGAGAACTGTCGCTTGGCGGCGAATTGCGTTCAGTCAGCGGAGTTTTGCCGATAGCGATACAAACCCGAAACAGCCGAAAACCGCTGATTCTACCGAAACAAAATAGCGCCGAAGCGGCTTTGATTAAAGACATCGATCTGTTGCCGGCCAATCATTTGCTCGAAGTTTGCGCGCATCTTAACGGGCAGAAATCGATCGTCGTCGACGAGGCAAGCCTTGTGTTACCGGTGGAAACGGAATCAATCGATTTTTCCGATGTGCATGGGCAATATCATGTCAAACGAGCCTTCGAAATCGCCGCATCCGGTGCGCATAATTTAATCATGCTCGGGCCGCCCGGCACCGGTAAATCAATGCTGGCCGCACGCTTGCCGACGATTCTGCCGTCGCTGACCGAGCAACAAGCCCAAGAAACCGCCGCGATTGCATCGATTAGCGACAAAGGACTCGATGTCGCCAATTGGTTGAAGCCGCCGTTTAGAGCGCCGCATCATACCGCATCGGCCGCCGCGTTGGTCGGTGGCGGCGGCAATCCGAAACCTGGAGAAATTTCATTGGCCCATAACGGCACTTTGTTTTTGGACGAATTACCCGAATTCGATCGCAGAGTACTGGAAGTCTTACGCGAACCGCTCGAAACCGGACATATCAGTATTTCACGCGCGGCTCGGCAAGCCGAATTTCCTGCTCGATTTCAATTGATTGCCGCGATGAATCCATGCCCGTGCGGTTATCTGGGTGATCCTTCGGGGCGCTGTCATTGCTCGATAGAACAAGTCGCACGATACCGTGCCCGCATATCAGGACCGTTGCTCGATCGCATCGATATGCATTTGGAAGTGCCGAGAGTGTCTCGCGAGGTGCTGCGAAAAGGCTCAGCGGAAGGCGAAGAAAGCAGCGCGCAAATCAGAGCCCGGGTCGTCGCGGCACGAAATATCGCGATGTCGCGGCAAGAAAAAACCAATGCGGCGCTCAACGCTCGTGAAGTCAAACAGCATTGCCAATTGTCCGATCCAGGCCATGAACTGCTCGAACAAGCCATGGATAAGTTCGGACTGTCGCACCGCGCCTATCATCGTATTCTCAAGATCGCAAGAACCATTGCCGACCTGGCCGGTTCCGAAATGATAGAAATTTCTCATTTGAGCGAGGCGATCGGCTACCGCAGATTGGATAGGAAGGCCGACTGAAGCATCATTAATCGAAAGGGTGAATGAATGGAAGGTTATTTTGTTTCAAAAGCCTGTTTAATACGGCTGAGCGCTCGGATTCCATTTGGATCTATGAATGTAGGGTGCGCACCGATGCTGGGGCGCCTAGACTAACTTGAAACCATAAATAAGGTGCGTGATGCACACCCTACTTGATTTGTATCGATGAAATTACTTGCCTGTTTCAAGCTTTAGCGTAGGGAATTTCTCACGAAATAGCTGTTCGCTCATGCGCATCAGCGAACGGCCTTCATCTATTTCTTTATACCCCTCGGTAACCATGTCTTGACCTTTTTTCAGGTCTTTTTGGGCTTCTTCGATCAAGTCATTGCCTTTAGACACTTTGTTTTCACCAGAAGACAACAATTTCGACCCTCTTTCCCATTCGCCGGACAAACGCGTTTTTAATTCGGATTCGGATTTGGCTGTCTCGGCATGATCCCGCATCAAATCGGCAATCGTCGGCTCGCTAGCGCATCCCGAAAGGGCAATTGTAGAAGCAAAAGCAACCGGATAAAGAGAGCGAATTAAATAACTCATAGGAATAACTCCTGAATTTGTAATATAGAAATTGAATTATAACATCGTGATTTGAAAGCCCGAAATGCAGGGCTTATCTAATTCAAATACGAAGCTCATTGAGAGCAACATATAAAAAACAGCACTATTTCAATAGCCTGCTATATTTGACACGGTTAACTCGCTATAACCACTCATATCACTTGGTACTTTCATTGCATTGGGGCTCATCATGAACAAACGACTCTTACTGGCATTGGCTTCGGTTTTTGTATTTTTAAGCTCAACGGTTTCTGCAAGCAACGAATTGCGCGGTTGTTATAACATAACTGGCGGAATGGGGCGTTCTAATTCCATTCCGTTGACTCCATCGACACCTGATTATAGCGTTGGCGGTAGCGAAGAACAGATTGGTGAATATAAAATCAGTCTAGTCAATGCTAGATTGCCCAGGAATCCTAGGCTGGCCTTTGAAATTAGCGGACCATTTAAAGGTAAAATTGTCGATGACACTCAATTACCCTTTATTTTTCTTAAGCATGTGCTGGGGTCTTCCGATCAGACGGGCTTGATTTTTACGTCAAATGATATTGCGACGCCAACGGGCTTCCCTGACGCAAATGGTCAAATGCCGGTTGTAGAAACACTCTATCCATTTGCCGGAACAGGAAAGTTTAAATTTCTCGATTCACTCAACAGCTACATAGAAGTCAGTGGTTTCCTCAATGTTGGTACCGGTAAAAATCAGTTTGAAGTTTTGAGTGGCCAATTATGTTTTATCTGATCCCACTTCGTTATCTAAATAGATTTCTCCCTAAATGCATATTCTCGTTACGGTTAAGAAATAGCCTGCAACATTTTTCGTATAATTTCAATAAAAAGCCTGATAAGGTATTGTCATTAGCTCATTCAGGTTAGCTTATACGTTGTAATAGCCTCGATTAGCTTTAAATTTTCAACCAATTGGGAGATTCCCGTGGAAATAATGCCGTCTTTCAAAAGCAGCGGCGGTTACCGCGCCGCGCAATATCTGATTACGATTCTGATCGTGTTGTTGGTTGGTTATTTAATGAGTCTGCTACCGGTCATGTCCCGTTTAGTGATCGCCGATCGTTTGGCCGCGACGGGTTTGGTGTTGTTCGTCACGCAAATGACCGCGCTGGTCTTGTTTTATCTTTTTGCGGTCAATGCGATCGCGGCACTCCCGAAAACCGGCGGCGTGCTGTTTTTTGTCAAGGCGGTTAGCGTGCCGGCGGCTTTGTTGATCATTGTCATTATCGGACAAGGTGTCATTTGGCAGGTCTTGGGGCTTTTTGTCGGCGCGACCGGCAGATCTTTCTATTTCGGCATCGCGATTCTATTGATCGTACTGATCGGCATTTGGTTGGTATGGGTTGCCTTTCAGAATGCGCCCTATTTGATCGACTCGATGGAAGAAGTGAAAGAAACCCTGCCGGCGCTACCGAGTCTGCGCACCAGCGCGTGCCCCGAATGCGGGCAATTGTCCTCGCGAAGCGCCAAATTTTGCTGTCATTGCGGTCATCCGAAACATAAGGAATTCAAATGTTCGGCCTGCGGCGAAGCATTGCAGGAAGATCAAAAATTTTGCCATAACTGCGGACACTCTATCGAGACAGCGGAACAAAAAGAGCCTGACCATTCATGAGAAAGTTTGGTCGGCTTTATTGTATGAAGCTGATGAGTCCACAAGCCGCAAAGATGGACGGATTACCTGCGACAACCTGCCGCGCGGCAATTCGCCACATTTTCAGCATTTGGAAATCCCTTTAGAATCGCCGCAACTCTTAAATGTATTGCGTATACATTCTTACCTCCTAAAGGGTTTCAAGGGTTTTTTAAGCGGACATCGTGTCCGCTTTTTTTTGCCCGCAGAAAAGTCCAATATGGAAGGCCTTTTCGTGATGCCGCATTCGGCCGAAGCTTTAGCTATTCCAAATTCAGCTGAACGTATTTGGTTTTATCCGCAACTCCAAAAATCTCCCACAGTTCTCCCATTACAACGGCGAATTATTCCGCGATACTACACGCCAAGGTGAAGCGAACGGCGCTGCTGAAATTTGATGTACGAAAGGTATAAGCCTAAAAAGAGCAGTTGAAAGCTTCAAACTACCGTTCGCCCTGAGCCCCTTCGGCTGCGCTCAGGAGGGCCCTGTCGAAGGGTGAACGGTAGTTTGAAGCTTCACCAATCCGGTGTAAGTGTTGTAGACCCTTCATGCTTCGACTTGGCTCAGCACGAACGGTCTACAACACTTATCAACTGCTCTTTTTAGGATAAGCGATGGCATTGCCGGCCAGGCAATGCCGTTTAACCGAACGAACCGTAGGAGAACGGCGATATGAACAGACTGCCGGAAAGCGTCAACCAAAAATTCAATGAACTGTTCCCCGAAACCTTTTCGGCAAGTGCAGGGCGCAGCACCGAATCATGCCTTAACCGAATATCATTTGACTATTTTTTATGTCGAATTGACGCTGGACGGTTACCTGTTTTTGCGGCGCAAAGCCGACAGCGATGCTCGGCTGGTTTGGTTTTCGATTGCCGATGAGTTATTTTCGTTCGTGGTGGCATCCGTCGATTTGAATGGCGTTTCCAGCAAAATACCGGTCACGATCCGAAGACAATCGTTCGATACCGCGTTCGGTCATGTTGGCGAAAAATCCGAGGACTTCAAGATTTCTCTGGAATTGGCCCATAGATTGAAATCGCTCACTGAAAACCAATTCTCTGTCGACAATGACGTTGCAATAAAAACCGAGGACGCTTACAAAAAAGGTCTACACAAAGACCCGAGATTCCAAGCGCTAGGCTTGAGGAATTTGGTTCGCCGAGACGCGGGCATCGTGAAGTTTGCGGTGCGTTTTCTTTGTTGATCTCCACTCCGCAAACGCCACTTTAGGTTTCGTTTTATTCCCCCCGCATCAAATCCAGCAGCGCGTCGGCCGACATCTTGCCGCTGATGTCCGCACCTTCCAATAGACTATCGGCCAAATCGCGCTTGTGGCTGTGCAGCGCGACGATTTTTTCCTCGATCGTGTTCTGCGCGATCATTCGGTAAATCGTCACCGGCCGCTGTTGGCCCATGCGGTGCGCGCGGTCCGAGGCTTGATCCTCGACCGCAGGATTCCACCAGGGGTCCATGTGAATCACATAATCGACCACGCAAAGTCGCAAATAGCGAATTTGCCTATCGGTTAGCTGAAAAAATAAGATTTTCCCGTGTTCGAGTCGTCTAAAATTTTTTTTAAAGCTAACTCATTGAACTTAAAAAACTACCTCTCAATCGCTCCTTTTGGTCCGCAAAAAAACCGCGAAAAACACAACATATTGATTTAAGATATAGCCATAAACACTATATGAGGGATTCGCGTTGATTGCGGATTTTCTCGCTCAAACGCACGAAATATCAATGATCCGGGGCCTTTCTCGGATGCGATAAGCCAATACGTTCAACCAGACAAGGGAATCAAAGAATGACCGCAAAACTCCAAGTCGTTACGCAACACGCGACCGAAATTCCGCTGCAAAGCGCATCGCTGGACATCTGGGACAGCAAATACCGCTTGAAAACCAAAGACGGCAAAGCCGTCGACGGCACGATAGACGACACCTACAAACGCGTCGCGAAAGCCCTGGCCGAAGTCGAGACCGGAAAATCCTTACAAGAACATTGGCACAAGGAATTCCTGTGGGCGTTGCGCAAGGGAGCGATTCCCGCGGGCCGCATCACGTCGAATGCCGGTGCGCTGGAACACAAACCGGCAACTTCGACGATCAACTGCACCGTCTCGGGCATCATCGAAGACTCGATGGACGACATTCTCGCGAAAGTCCATGAGGCGGGGCTTACACTCAAGTCGGGATGCGGCATCGGTTATGAATTTTCGACCCTGCGTCCGAAAAACGCCTATGTGTCCGGCGCCGGCGCCTATACGTCCGGGCCGCTGTCGTTCATGGATATCTACGACAAGATGTGTTTTACGGTGTCTTCTGCCGGCGGCCGCCGCGGCGCGCAAATGGCGACCTTCGATGTCGCGCACCCCGATGTCGTCGATTTCATCCGGGCCAAACGAGAAGATGGACGTCTGCGTCAGTTCAACCTATCATTACTGATCACCCGCGAGTTCGTCGAAGCGGTCAAAAACGATGCGCAATGGCCGTTGTCGTTTCCTGTCACCGAGCGCGAAGTCAAATCCGATGCTATCGATTTGGCCGATTCCGACAAAATCGTCTGGCGCGATCTGCCGAACAAGAAAGGCTATGTTGTCAACGAAGCCGGCCTGGTAGCCTGCCGCATCACCAAAAGCATGCCGGCTCGCCGCCTGTGGGACATCATCATGTCGTCGACCTACGACTACGCCGAGCCGGGTTTCATTTTGATCGACAAGGTCAACGAAATGAACAATAACTGGTTCTGCGAGAACATTCGGGCGACTAACCCCTGCGGCGAACAACCATTGCCGCCCTACGGCAGCTGCCTACTCGGCTCGATTAACCTAACCCGTTTCGTCGAAAAACCGTTCAGCAAAGAAGCCGGATTCGATTGGGAAGGTTTCCGCAAGACCGTGCGTATTTTTACCCGCATGCTCGACAACGTCGTCGAAATCAACGGCTTGCCGCTCCAAAAACAACGCGACGAAATCTTCGGCAAACGCCGCCACGGCATGGGTTATCTGGGATTAGGCTCGACACTGACGATGCTAGGCCTGAAATACGGCGAGGAAGAGTCCTTAGCCTTTACCGAAGAAGTCACCAAAGCGCTGGCTATTGAAGGCTGGAAGGTCGGACTGGAACTCGCGAAAGAAAAAGGTCCGGCACCGATAATGGAGCAAATGTTCACGGTCACCGGCGAAATGCTGTACAAACGCCCGGAAATGCAGCAAGACGGCTACAAGGTTGGCGACAAAGTACCGGGCAAAGTGCTGCACGCAAAATACAGCCGCTACATGCAGCAACTGGCGCAAGAAGAGCCCAAACTGGTCGAAGAACTGGCCAAGACCGGTTGCCGCTTCACGCATCATAGCTCGATCGCGCCAACCGGCACGATCTCGCTGTCGCTCGCGAACAACGCCAGCAACGGCATCGAACCGAGCTTCGCGCACCATTATTCGCGTAACGTCATCCGCGAAGGCAAAAAGTCCAAGGAAAAGGTCGACGTGTTCTCGTTCGAACTCTTGGCTTATCGCCACCTGGTCAATCCCGACGCGATGCCGTACAGCGACGACCCGAACGCGCAATTGCCGGATTATTTCATCGCCGCCGACGATGTCACGCCGATACAACATGTCGATATCCAGGCCGCCGCGCAAAAATGGATCGATTCGTCGATCTCGAAAACCGCCAACGTTCCGACCGACTATCCGTATGAAGACTTCAAGTCGATCTACGAATACGCCTACGACCAAGGTTTAAAAGGCTGCACGACATTCCGCTTCAACCCGGAAGTGTTCCAGGGCGTGCTGGTCAAGGAAAAGGATTTGGAAAACACCACCTACCAATTCACGCTCGAAGACGGTCATGTAGTCGAACTGAAAGGCAACGAAGAAGTCGAGTACGACGGCGAAATCCATTCCGCCGCGAATTTGTTCGATGCGCTGAAGGAAGGGTATTACGGGAAGTTTTAGCTGTTGTGCATACTGAACAGATGAGCGAATCTTTCTCCGACTATATCGTCTATGTCGATGAAAGCGGCGATCACGGTTTAAATAGTATTGATCCCAGTTATCCGATATTTGTCTTGGTGTTTTGTATCTTTCATAAACGGGACTATGTGCAAACCGTAGTCCCTTTAATACAAGAATTTAAACTCAAACATTTCGGACACGATCAAGTTATTTTGCATGAAACCGATATCCGCCGCGACCGCGGTAGTTTTGCTTTTTTGAAAAGTAAACAGCATAAATCCGATTTTCTCAACGAACTAACGGACTTAGTCCAAAAAGCGCCGTTTACACTGATTAGCTCCGTAATCGATAAACAAGCCTATCGGCAACGGCATCTAACGGTGGAAAATCCTTATCACATTGGACTACGGTTTGGTTTGGAAAGGATTTTTTATCACCTGCGGCAACAACCGGCACTCACTCACATTGTGGTCGAGCAACGAGGTAAGGTTGAAGACAATGAACTGGAATTGGAATTTCGCAGAATATGTGCGGGAGAGAATTATTTACATCGCCCATTACCGTTCGAATTGGTATTTGCCGATAAAAAAAGCAATTCGGCCGGCTTACAATTGGCCGATTTGATCGCTCGACCGATTGGATTGCATATCCTAAATCCCGAGCAAAGCAATAGAGCGTTCGACATTATCGAAAACAAATTTTACAGAAATAGCCGGGGTAACAAACATGGCTTTGGACTGAAGCGTTACCCTTAAAAACAAAAAGCCCCGATGCTACCACCGAGGCTTTTTGTCGACCGAGTATCCTCAATCCTTGTCGCCATTATCCTACCGGCAAGGTTGGAGAGTCAAATTCGATATTTGGCATGGACAACAGATAAATTTAACCGGGCTCGCGAGTCCCGAGAATTCTAGGCAAAAAACATGACACTACACAAAATCAACAAAAAAATCGTCAGCTACAAAGTACTGACCAAAGACAGCGCCGAAACGGCACAACCGGAAGCGGAAAAACCGTCCCCGGAATCGATGCACGAAAACATCGAACGGCCCGAAGTTCTGGTCGGCTCGACCTACAAGATCAAAACACCGCAATCCGAACATGCGCTGTACATCACGGTCAACGACATCATCCTAAACCAAGGCTCCGAGCACGAAGAACGCCGACCTTACGAAGTCTTCATCAACTCGAAAAACATGGAGCATTTCCAATGGGTGTTGGCGCTGACGCGCGTCATCTCGGCGGTATTCCGTAAAGGCGGCGACGCGTGCTTCCTGGTCGAAGAGCTGAAAGCGGTATTCGACCCGCGCGGCGGCTACTTCAAAAAAGGCGGCGTGTTCATGCCGTCGCTGGTCGCCGAAATCGGCCACGCGATCGAATCGCATCTGAAACACATCGGCATGATCCAGCCCGAAGAAATGAGCGATCACCAAAAACAATTTCTCGCCGAAAAACGCCGCGAATTCGAAGCCCACCACGGCGCGGCCAACAACGGCGACGCCTTCCCGGAACAAGCCGTACTCTGCACCAAATGCAGCACCAAGGCGATGGTGCTGATGGACGGGTGTATGACTTGTTTGAATTGTGGGGAGTCGAAGTGTGGTTAAGAAGGGCGGATGCCGATTGGCGATCCGTCTTACTGACTTATGAGTTCCGTCTTATGTGTATGTTTGTCACCTAAAAGTGAGCCTAATGGATAAATTACCAAAACTGCAAATGCTTTACGTTAATCTGTCTAATAGGAAATACAAATATGTTTTTCTTAGACAGGAATCAGTTTTATCACCGTATAAAAGTTACGAAGTATATAGAACATCTAAAAGAATTGACCTAGTTATAAATATATTAAGACAATTCTCTAAAGAACAGGTTGACTTTTATAATGAATTAGACAGGATTGATGAAGAGGAGTATTCAAAAAACTCCAGACGAATAAATAGATACTTTTCAAAAAGCCAAGAAAAAATTGGTCGAAAGAGTCTTAATATTGATGGATATTGGTTAATTGAAAACCCAGGAGGCGTTAATGATGGAACCAAAGATCTTCTTAAAGAAGCATGTAAAGCAGTAGGCATAAAATTTGGAAATATTAGCGAAATACGTATTTAAAAATTCCTGGCAAGATTATATTAATAAATAGGGTCTTGAATCATAGCTGTTTTTGGAAATGAGGAATGAAAGGGCCGTGTTTATTATATAATTCAACCTGTCCTTTTTTTCAGACCATTTTTGTTTTTTCGTTCTTCAAGCGCCTGTGTAACTCACATGGGCCGAGGTGCTGGCTGGAGGATTATTAGATCTTGCAATCAAACCTCCCAATCGTCTTTATATTTTAATAACTTAAAAAATGAAATTAATAATATTAGCATTTTTAATTATAGTATTTGTGAATGCATCTGGGTGTGTATATAAAACTCAGGATATTAGCCCAGTTCAAATTTTTAGGTTACGTGGTTCTGAAGAAATTTGGCACATATCCGGCAACCTAGATTCTAGGTTTAAGGAAGGGTTGATACAAAATAGCACAAGTAGAACTTTAAATATTTTTATTAACGGACAATTAGTTATAAAGGGATCATTGACTTCGGACGGTAATGGAGAGTTGATTGGGAAATATCGTGACCACAATATTATTTCTTATTGCTCTAGTGAAGTTAAAACAGCTACATGGCTAGATATCCGCTGTATGATATTGGTTGATAATGAAAGAGCGGCTACACTTACATTTTAGATAAGAAGGCACAACAAGCCCATCGGCCGCGATTGATGCGCGGTTCGTGCCTCACAACATCCTACGAGCTGAATAACTTCTTTTAGGGCGTCATACTGGAAGACGGTAAAACAGTCCATAAAGCTTTTCCTGATCGCAGATTTAAACCATGAAACTGAGTTACGACCAAAATACGGACTCTCTTTACATTCATTTAGCCGACCGGCCATCGGTCGATTCAGACAAAGTGGCCGACGGCGTTGTTTTGGACTTTGACGAGAAAACGGCGCTTTAGTAGGTATCGACGTCCAGCACGCCAGTAAAAAGGCGGATATTCAGAATCTGTCATTGCTGCATTTGCCGTTGAGGGAATTGGATGCCGCTTGATACTATCGGTTTTTGATCCGTTCGACGCTTATTTTATTAGTTTCTATTAACCATAACAGGTAACCTTACCCCTTTCGCCTTTTATTGTTAATCATCATCCCGAGGTAATTATGGAGTATATTATTTTGATTGTCGTTCTTATAGGTATAGCTATTTTTATAAATCGTAGTAGGGATTTCGATGACCCGAAATCTATGTCTATTCAACATTTGTTAGCTGCAATCGCGGGGCAAGCAGACAGTTTGGAAAAAATAACTCTGGCGCCTATCGAGACTCAAGGCATGCCTTCTATCATTGAGATTGCTAAGAAAAGAAGAGGCTATATCGCACGGCTCTGTATGGAACTGTTGTCAAGAGAATCTGCAGAAAATGAGTTATATTTTGGAGAAAACAAAGGGCCGAAGTTTCCTGAAGCCACTGAGTATGCAAAAGAGCTTGAGGCTGCTGGTGTTAGTAAAGAAAACGCAGCAGTAAGGGCAGTTAAAGAGAAGCTCTTTGCGCCAAGCGGAGCTATATACCCGACTCGATGGGAAATCTAGTCATTAGAGATGGGGATTAAGGCCGTAGATGCGATTAGCATAGCGTAATCGCACTAATGGAGCCTTTTATATAATCCGCCGCTTACTTTCAATCTAGGGCCGCTAAGGCTGTGAGACTGTATGTATCTGAAAACAGAATTAGATCGGCCTATCCTCTTCCGAACGGTAGAAAAAGAGATATACCGCAAGAGTGTTGATGAAGGGTCAATTTGGTTAAGGTCGAGTCACTATTATCGGAGCATCGAAGAACAGGCTCGTTGTGATCAAAATGAAGGAGCCAATGGTACGAAAACACTTATGCCCCTTCGCTTTCAGGTTGAGAATGCCCCTCCATTGACTATCCAGGGTACTGGTAGCGTAGGCTGCGAGATTATTCCACACTATATATTGTCCATGCACGGGGCGGCCATCTCTGAAAAATGCAGAGGGGAGTTCGGTGGTCACACGTTCGGTATTAGATGTATTGCGAGGTTGGCAGCAGAGATCCTGTACCAAGCATCTAGACAACTGGATGTATTCGAGTATCGATTCGGGCAGGTTTCATACCTGTATACGGCGCTCTCAATTTCAAACAATGGTCATGGTGCGGCAATCAGTCTAGGTGGCAGACCGATGTTGTCGGTTAGGTCAATCGATACAGACGTTCTGCGCAAGGATCCTGTCGCGCCATTTATTTATCAAGACGAATGGCGAATTGCAATCTTTCCTACCAAGTATCTGAATGACGACGCCAGTAAACCTTTAGAGTTGAATGTAAGCCCAGAACATTTTTTTGAGTATATTTGCCCTGAATGATGGCGGTAGAATAAACAGGTTCAAATCCATATTAGGTCAAGGCATTTAACTTTATGCTATTATCTGAGCCCTTTTACTCTATATTTCTAACCCCTATGTATAGAAATCTTAGAACTTATTCTGCATTATCTGGCACCGAGTTGAGCTTGAGTTTTCTGGCGCCGAGTTGTACAGTCTCCCTAAATTCATTTAATTTTTAGAACGTGATGATTGACTACAAACTCGAACGACTCGAAGAAGCTGCAAGACTAGAGAAATCTGGCAATTTGAAAGAATGGCTCGCATACTGTCAGGAGTGGGCTATATTGGAACCGAATAATTTCTTGGCTTGGGTGGGGATTGGTGATGCGTTCAAGAGCCTTGAAAAAGATGCCGAGGCCATTGCTGCATATATTAAAGGGCTTGAAGTTGCTCCAGAGCAACCAAGAGACTTCTTCGGCATCAATCTCTCGGCGGCTATTCTTTGGTACAGACTCGGAAATAGTTATGAAACCGTGGGTGATTATACAAATGCAATTGCGGCGTTAGAAAAAGCAGCTCAAATCGACCCTAATTCAGTAGAAATCTGGAACAACCTCGGGATCGCTTATGTCAATGCAAACTTGCCAGTTAAAGCCTTCCAGGCCTATAAAGCCGGAATTTCCGCTAATCCAGGAAATGTTAATATCTTGAATAACATGGGAATTCTATATGCTCAAGGTCAAATGCGAGATGGTGTTCTTGTTATCCACAGAATGCTGTTGGAGATTGACCCTGTGTTTGCTTCAGAATTTATGCAAAGAGCTGAGCAGATTCTCACCAAGAAATAATGGGCAACAGGGTCACCCATTAGCCCAAAAAAGGGGTCAGGTTTAATTAATAATTTAACCGTCGAGTAGACTGGTTCCTCTCAACGAAGCCTGCTCTATCCCTCTGCCGACACTTTTGTTGGTACGCCTCACCGCACGCGGCTACTACGTGATCGCAAATAGTTTCGCTGTGCATCATCGATTGTCCCCAAGCCCCTCACAGAACCGTGCTTGCGCTATTAACGCACACGGCTCCTCATTAGACCCTTTTCACAAAGTCAGAATAGATTGACCATAATCCGCGGTGTCGGCAGTGGATAGCGCGCTAACAGCTTGGTAAACTTCTCCCAACTGTAGCAGCCCTGCTTGCCTCTCCGATTCAACCATTTGTAAAGGATACCCCGCACTTCATAGAAGTAGGCGCTGATCCCCTTGCTGTTGTCGGTGACACCATAGTAGCCATAATGCCCACGCAATTTGCTTATCGTTTTCTGGTGTTAATGGCCAATTAAACAAAAAAAGGGGTCAGGTTTAATTAATAATTTAGGGCAACGGGGTCAGGCCTTAGGGCAACGGGGTCAGGCCTTAAATTTGACAATCGCGTATTGTCATTTTGTCACCAGAGTTAGGTTTGGAAATAAAGGGGGCGGGTTACTCTTTTATTACCAATTCACATTATCCATATAAATTATCCCGAAATTTTTAGCTGGAGCTATACATAGCGTTCGTCTTTACGTACGTACTAAAAAGCGTACAGTGGAGATAATTTGAATACACCAGAGTTACGTCATGACCGGAATAACTGCAACTGAGGCGCGCAGCAACCTTTATCGGTTGATTGATGAGACCGCCGAATCTCACCAACCAATCGTCATCATGGGTAAACGGAATAAAGCTGTTCTGGTTTCCGAAGAAGATTGGTCTGCAATTCAGGAAACGCTTTACCTGCTATCCGTGCCAGGAATGCGTGAGTCTATTCGGAAGGGTATGGATATCCCTGTGGATGCATGCAATGAGGAACTCGACTGGTGACATGGAAGCTGGTTTATACCAACAAGCAAGCTCAAAAGGATGCAAAGAAGTTGGCCTCCAGCGGTCTGAAGCCTAAAACCCAGGAATCGCTGGAACTGATAGCAGACGATCCGTATCGTAAGCCGCCTCCGCTTGAGAAGCTCATCGGCGATCTTACAGAGGCCTATTCGCGCCGAATCAATATTCAGCATCGCCTCGTGTACCAAGTACTTGAAGATGAACGAGTAGTTAAAGCTCTTCGGCTCTGGAGCCACTACGAATAATACATAACCCTAAATTTTTTGCTAGGTTCTTGAGGTCAGGTCGAGATTCATAGCCTTTTTTGAAAACGGAAATAAATGACGCCGGGTTTATTTTGTAATTCAATCCAATCCCTTTTTCTAGCCTTCTTCTCCCGCTTGACGGCATTATCTCCCCAGATCATAATCCGGTCGGAATGAGCGATTAGGCGCATTGGATTTCTTATGAGTAATTCCACACAACGGCGCCGGTCCCTGCAAGTAGGCAGGTTAAGGTGCGGGGCTTGCCGTGCCGTGCAGAGAATGTATCATGAACATTATAAAAATGAATAAGCCTGAAGGAACCGGCCGGCGATGAACGAGGCAAAAGAAAAACCGCCCGTGGACACTTGCTCGTTGACTCTGATCGGCAGCGGCGGAGCCGGAGTAATGACCGCCGGGCAGATCCTTCTGGATGCTGCGACCGAGGCTGGTTATTTCGGCTTGATGACTCGTTCTACCGGTCCACAGATTCGTGGGGGCGAAGCCGCCGCAGTGCTTCGACTCGGCGTGACGCCTGTCGGCTGCCAGGATGATCGCATCGATCTTTTAGTCGCGCTGGACTGGGGCAAGGCCGAGCACTTTTCCGATGAGCTGGTGCTGGATGCCGATAGCGTGGTTATTGCTGATTCTGCTGAAGGCGAGCCACCCGTTTGGGTGACGGATTCGGGTGCTCGCCACTACGCGGTAAGACTTAGCGAACTTGCGCGCGAACATTCCGGCTTACGCGCCAATATCATTGCTGTGGGCATCGTCGGGGCGCTTGTCGGTCTCGATTTCGAGTGCGTGAAGAATACTATCCGGCGCCGATTCATCGCCAAAGGGAATCAGTTGATCAATGTCATACAGGCTGGACTGCAGGCAAGCATTTCCGCGGCCGATTCGCTCCAATGTGCCTGCAAGCTCGCGCCGCCTCAACCGCAACCGCGTTGGCTGTTGACCGGTAACGAAGCGGTCGGCATGGGTGCGCTACGCGGCGGGGTGCGGTTCTGTGCCGCCTATCCGATCACGCCTTCCACTGAGATTCAGGAATGGTTGGCTAGACGGCTCCCCGAGGTAGGCGGCTGCCTGGTACAGGCCGAAGACGAACTCGCCTCGATCAACATGTGCATTGGCGCCTCGTTTGGCGGGGTGCCGGCTATGACAGCCACCTCGGGCCCGGGGTTATCTCTGATGGTCGAGGCGCTGGGGCTGGCGGTGGCGACCGAGACGCCACTGGTTGTGGTTGACGTTATGCGTGGCGGCCCGTCTACTGGCATTCCCACCAAGTCCGAGCAGGCCGATCTCGCCATTGCCGTTTATGGCACGCACGGCGATGCGCCTCGGCTGGTGTTGGCGCCCAACGGCATTGGCGATTGTGTGACAACTACCCAGTGGGCCGTATACCTGGCCGAGGCGCTGCAATGTCCAGCCGTGGTATTGAGCGATCAATTTCTGGGGCAGTCACGTGCTGCCATTACGCCACCGAAGGATCGCGAGTGGCACGCCGAACGGCGCAGGGCGCCGGCGGATATCGCGGATTTCCAACGTTTCGGGGATTCCAGCGACGGCATCTCGATGATGGGCATTCCCGGCACGCCGGGCAGCGAATACACAGCTACGGGTTTGAGCCATAAACCGTCGGCGCGTCCCTCGGCCATGCCCGCCGACCATCGCCTACAGTTGGACAAGCAACGCCGTAAGCTCGAGCAATTCGATTACGGCGATGACTGGGCCGACATCGAGGGCGCTGGATCTCTTGGGTTGCTGACCTGGGGTTCCACCACCCAAGCGGCTCGCGAGGCCGTCGCGCGGGTTCGTGCCGATGGATCGGCGGTACGGCTCGTGTCGCTAAGGCTGATCGCCCCGCTTGATCCTGTCCGGCTGGCGAGGGCTTTGGAGGGGATAGATCGCCTGTTGGTGGTCGAACAAAGCCACGGAGCACAGTTCTTTCGGTATCTGCGGGCTGGCTGTGAGCTGCCGCCGCACACTCGCAGCCTTGCCGAGCCCGGCCCCCTGCTCTTGCGGCCGGGCCGGATCGCCGCTGCGCTTCGCGTACTTGAGATGGAGCAGGTCAAATGAGCAGAGAACATCAAGTCAAGCCCCGCGCCCTCGCGCACAAAGATTACAAGTCGAGCTACAAGCCCGTATGGTGCGCAGGCTGCGGTGATTACGGCGTGCTCAACGCGCTCACGAAGTCGCTCTCAGCACTGGAAATTCCCACTGAACAGGTTGCTCTGATCTCCGGTATCGGTTGCTCATCGCGGCTTCCGGCCTATACCCGGGCCTATGGTTTCCATGGCGTGCATGGCCGTGCATTGCCTGTGGCCGCAGGGCTAGCCATTAGCCGGCCGGAGCTTACGGTCATCGCCGTAGGCGGCGACGGGGATGGTTTCTCGATCGGCGGCAACCACTTCATCCATGCTTGCCGGCGCAACGCCAATTTCAGTTATCTGGTGATGGACAACGCGGTTTACGGTATGACGAAGGGACAGGCTTCGCCGACCACTGAGAGTAACTGGACCGGTTCGAAACTGGCCCCGCAAGGCACACATCAACCGCCCTTTCAGCCGCTGGAAATGGCCCTGGCTGCCGGGGCGCCGTTCATCGCGCGGGCCTTCTCTAATGCCTCCAACGAACTCGCACGGATCATCCGCGAGGCCATCGAATTTCCCGGTTTCGCTTTTGTGCAGATATTGAGTCCGTGCGTTACTTTCCGTCCGGAACAGCTTAACTGGAAGAAACAGGTACACGAGGCTTTTTCGCCGACCGCCGACAAGCGCGAGGCCTATCTCAAATTACTTGACGATGACGGCATTGGCACTGGGATTCTTTATCGTGCCCCACGGCCCTGCTTTCAGCCCGATACCGCCGCGGCCCGAAGCCTGGCGGCGATCGCAACCGACTTCGAGGTCTCCGCATGAGTATGCTGAACGACGGTCCTCGGTAGACACATCCCATACCTGTTATTATTAGACGGTTTTACGATCAAAAGGGAGTAGATGAAGTCGTGAGAACAATGCCTGTAGATCATTCATCCTGCTTTATTGAGTTTGTATTGGGTTTTGAGCCAAATGCCGAACCTAGTCAAAGCCCAGCCACGGGTCATGATGTCAACGCTCAAACAAAAACTAATAAACCACATCGATGTGCCGAGCCATTCCTGCCAAAGGATCAAGCCCATGAGTACTGAGACCAGGCCGCCAAAGGTGGCTGCGGTAAAGTGGGAAAATCGCACCCTATAAGCCGCGAATATCCGAAAAATACCTTTTATCAGCAAATACGCCGCTGCCAATAAGAAGAGTTTATCCGAGGACTTATTCAGCTCGGTTAGGCATATTAAGCCAAACACGGTATCCAAGACCCCGATTTGCAAGTTGATATAAAACTCCTTGGTTTGACGTTGTAGGAAAGCATCGTAGCTGGCCATAATACCTGTTCCCAAAATCACGAACGATACTATCGGTAGCCAGGAGCTGTTTTGATTCATGATACGCACTCCGGGCATCAACGCGGACGAAGCGGTCAATAGTAAGCCGGCAATCGACAATACCAAGCCTCGCACCAATAGCGTATTGCGCTGAGTGAGAAAATGGTCGAAATCGGTTTTCGATTCGGTTGAAATCATTCTTTTCTCCTTTTAAAACATGAGTGTAGATAGGGATTTCGCAAATTCTTAATAACTCAAAGCACGAGCGGTCGCGCGTTGTTGAGCCAGGTCGAGCAATAGCGAAATCATACTAGTTTCCTTGGTCCGGCCCAATAGATATCGCCAAAACGAGATGCTCGGTTTTCAGTGAAAAGGTTGCCATATCACGAAAGCGGTACCGGAAAGGGGTGTTAAATGTAATGCCTGGTTAACCTGGGGCAATGCTGCCAGCTGTGAGAGAGCCGCGTAAGCGGGAAGCTTTCCCAAGTAAGGCCTAGTCAGACGCTCGGAAGTGTACTGACTGTGAGGCGACAACTATCCTGAGACAGGGGAAATCCTAACTTGTCTGTAGCAGTATCTTAATACCGTTCTGTACTATACCTGAGTATTTCTTCTATATTCGATAAATCAAATCCACTAAGTTTTTTCCGATATTTGAAATAGTCTGTCCATATGATGCGCTTCATAGCTATAAATTTCCCTCAAGCTACTCTGGGTAATTTTGGCGCATAACGGCCGAGTTGACAGGAAAACCTGCTCATACAAGTTGATATTATCGGTATTTTCAGGCACTTCTGCCTTAATAATCGAAACCGCGCATAATTACCTCGATAACTTGCTATTAGCCGACAATTCAGGCAAATTTGCCTGCCTATAAAATTGCAACCGACTTTAGAAGGTATTATTTTCGATGTCAATTTCATCGAGTGACCTAAAGAAAGTTGCCATTTACCGTTCATGAACAAAAAAACTGAAATTGAAGTAGCGTTTTTGACTGAGAGTGCAACGTAGCGACATGTTGTCCGTGTCGGCGCAGAATCACGCGATGAACGCTTTGATGTTTTTATAACCTGGATTCCAATTAACCCCATGATCAAAACAGAACAGCTATTAGAACACCTATTGACTCATTACCGAGGGCAATTCGCCTCCTTGTTCTTGCTGCCGATATCGGTTGTTTACGGTGCTTATTCCGAAATCCGCAATTGGCTGGCATTTCGCCTCAGCAGCGCGCCGGCAAAACATGAGGCCCGCGTTGCCGAAGTCATCCGGCAAATCGAGGATTGGAAAGCCCAAGGAGCCGAACAAAAACTGTGTACGGCTAGATCCGGCTGGAAAACCATGAGCGAGCTGGTGCCCAAGTACAAATTGTCACATCGCAAGATCGATATCGGATTGTACGACGTGTTGAAAATCGACGCACAACGCGGCATCGTCCGGGTAGAGCCGCTCGTTAGCATGGGTCAACTTTCGCGAACGCTGATCTCTCAAGGCTGGACCTTACCGGTGGTGCCGGAACTGGACAGCCTGACGGTAGGCGGTTTGATCATGGGCTTTGGTGTCGAAACCAGCAGCCATAAATACGGCTTGTTTCAGCACATTTGCGAAGCCTTCGAAATAGTAACCGCGGAAGGTGAGTTGGTCAAATGCAGCCCTTCGGAAAACCCCGAACTGTTTTATCAAATTCCATGGAGTCATGGCACGCTGGGTTTTCTGATGGCTGCCGAGTTGAAAATCATTCCGGTTAAAAAGTATGTTCGAGTTCACTACCAGCCTGTTCAAGGCTTGGATCATCTGGTCGGCTTGTTCGAGCAAGTTTCGCGCGATACGGAAAACAACGATTTCGTCGAAGGGTTGGTCTATAGCCGCGAAGAGGCGGTAATCATGACCGGTAAATTCGTCGATGCCGTCGGCCCGGACGGTTCTTTAAACGCCATTGGACGATGGTATAAACCTTGGTTTTTTAAGCATGTTCAAGGCTATCTGCAGAGCAATAAGGAAGGCGTCGAATATCTGCCGGTGCGGGATTATTACCATCGCCACACGCGCAGTTATTTTTGGGCGATGGAGGAAATCATACCCTTCGGCAATCATCCCATTTTCAGGGCTTTGTTGGGCTGGGCTTTGCCGCCCCGGATCGAGTTATTGAAGTATACCGAAACGCGAACTACTCAGCGGCTAAGGGAAAAATATCATGTCGTTCAGGATATGCTGGTGCCGATGCGTTTTCTGGAAACGTCCATCGATTATTTCGATAAACATTTCAATCTATACCCTTTGTGGCTATCGCCGATGGCGATCAAAGACAACGGCGGGCAAGGCGGATTTGTGCAGCCGTATAAGGCTGAGAATGGCGAAATTGACGAGCTCTATGTCGACATCGGCGCTTACGGCACGCCGGCGAAGAGCGGTTTCGATAATGCCGAAGCCCTCCCGTTGTTGGAACAATTCGTGATCGAACATCATGGTTATCAAGCACTCTATGCGAGAACCTTCATGAACCGGGAAGATTTTAGAAGCATGTTCGATCATAGCAGTTACGATCGGATACGGGAGCATTTGCCCTACTGCCGACAAGCCTTCGATGAAGTCTACGATAAAGTTTCCTCGAAAGGCAGGGTTGCGCCGGTCGAAATGAGGAAACTGGAAAAGGCGAGATAATGATATGCAAACATGACAGGACGACGTTTGCACCCATGCGCGTCAAGCTAAAAAAGGCCAACCCACATCACGCTCTTTCCCACGCTGGAGAGCTTGGGAAAGAGCGGATGTGAGTTGAATAATCCGCCCCGCTGCTGCTAAAAAGCAAAGGCTATGCGCTTCGCGCGGTCAACTGTACCTATAGTCGATACTATTGGACCCTAAGCTTTGTCTTCGCTGTTGGTTTTTCCATTCGCGGTGCCTGACCATAATATCGACGACTTTCTGCGGATCGTCGGTTAGCGTGATGAAATTGAGGTCTTCTTCCGAAATCGTACCGTACTCGATCATCGTCGTCCGTACCCAATCCATTAAACCTTGCCAATAATCGTTACCGAATAACACTAAAGGTAACGGATAAATTTTATGCGTTTGCATCAAGGTCAACGATTCGAAAAACTCATCGAGCGTACCGAATCCGCCCGGCATGCAGACATAGCCCATCGAATGGCGTACGAACATGACTTTTCTGACAAAAAAATAGCGAAAATTCAGCGATATATCCTGATAGGGATTCGGGTGTTGCTCCATAGGCAATTCGATATTCAAGCCGACCGCGGGCGGTTTTTGGGATTTTGCGCCCTTGTTTGCGGCTTCCATGATTCCGGGACCGCCGCCGCTGATAACCGCGAAATTATGCTGGCCGAGTAATTCGGCAATTTCGACCGTTTTCAAATAATAATGATGATCCGGTTGTATGCGCGCGGAACCGAAAATTGAAATCGCATCGCTTAAACCGGATAAGCGGTCGAACCCTTCGGTAAATTCGCTGATAATCCTAAAGATTCGCCAAGATTGATCGCCTTTTACATCATCAATGATGCTGGCGGTATCGTGTTGCTTGTTTGGGGTTTTCATCGCTTTATTGGGCTACGCTATGATTGAGCACGTAAGTACTGAGCGAGCGCATTTTACTACCGGTGATATTCGGGAACTTGGGCATCATCAGCGAGCCGCCTTGGACCTTATGGGTGATATACCGTTCATTGGCATTTTTCTCGTTGAGTGAAAAAACGACTTGCGGGATTGTCGGGTCCTTGGGTTGATGACATTCCGCACAGGCTTCCTTGAAGATGGTTTCGCCGGTCGCCGAGGAGGTAGGCGCATAGTCGCGCGAGCAAGCCGCTAATAAAAAAAAAGTCGAAACGAGCGTGAATTTAATCATGAAACACTCCTTGAAAAATAATTTTACCGGATTGCAATGTGGCGCTGACGCGGCCGGTTAATGTTTCACCCCAATAGGGCGTATTGATACCTTTGCTATACCAAGTCGAACGGTCGACTTGCCATCGACGGCCGGGGTCGAATATGCAAATGTCGGCAGATTTTCCCGGTGTCAAGGTGCCGCTTTCCAAACGTAGGACCTTGGCCGGGTTACGAGTTAACGCGGCAATGCCTTGGGAGAGGGTAATCAATTTTTCATCGACTAGTTTCAGCATCAGCGGCAATAACGTTTCAAGCGCCGATATACCGGGTTCGGTTTCCGGAAACGCACCTAATTTGGCATCGAGGTCATGCGGTTGGTGATCCGAACACAACGAGCCGATGATACCTTGCGTCAATGCCTTTCTTAGAAAGAGTTTATCCTGTTCGCTCCTTAACGGGGGTAAAACATGGTAAACGCTATCGAAAGGCTTCATGTCGTTTTCAGTCAGATGCAACTGATGAGCCGCGATATCGGCACTGACCGATAAACCGTACTTTTGGGCCTGCTGGATTTTGATCACCGAACGGCGGCAACTAATTTGTCCGAAATGCACGCGGCACCCGGTCAATTCGGTAAGTTCGAGACATTGCGACAACGCGATCGTTTCGGCGGTTTCGGGTATGCCGGGCAAACCGTAGCGGGTCGCGAACGCCCCTTCATGCGCGCATCCTTCATTGCTGAGGCTGTGCTCATTGGGCCGGTAGATCAGCAATAAATCATGGCTGGCGGCATATTCCATCGCGCGCCTCAATACCAGTAGATTGCTTATCGGTTTGCCGCCGTTGCCGACCGCTATGCAGCCGGCCTCTTGTAGCGCAAGCATCGAGCTTAATTCTTGGCCGTCGAGGTTTTGCGTCAGCGCGCCGATTGGCAGGATTTGCCGGTAATTGGAATTTTCGGCCAATTCTTTGACCAATTCGGTGATTGCCGGCGTATCGATAACCGGCCGCGTATCGGGTTGTAAAATTAAGGTCGTGATACCGCCGGCCGCAGCCGCCTTGGTTTCGGTTTGAAACGTGGCTTTATGGCTTTGGCCCGGTTGACGCAGGCGAGTGCTGATATCGATAAAGCCGGGGCAAACGATTTGACCGGAAGCGTCGATGACGCTATCGGCCTCAAAGCCGTCGGGTTTCTCGAATAAGGCAAGGATTTTGCCGTCGGCAATATAAACCGGACCGGTTCGATCGATCGAATTGGCCGGATCGATCACGCGTGCTTGTTCAATCAGAATTCGTTGCATTAAACCGCTCCTTGAGTTTGCATTGCCATCGACATAACTGCCATACGTATCGCGATACCGTTACTGACTTGCCGTAATATGACCGATTGCGGACCGTCGGCCACGCGCGTATCGATTTCGACGCCTCGATTGATCGGTCCCGGATGCATCACGATCGCATCGGGCTTGGCGATTTCCAGTTTTTCAGGTGTCAAGCCGAAACATTTGAAATATTCGTTTTCGCTAGGCAGCAGCGCCGACGTCATACGCTCTTTTTGTAAGCGTAGCATGATGATGACATCAATGTCTTTGAGTCCCTCGGTCAAGTTATGACAGACCGTGACGCCGAGCGTTTGAACATGTGCGGGGAGCAAGGTTTTCGGTGCGATAACCCGAACTTCGGCCGCGCCCAAGGTATTGAGTGCAAGGATTTGCGAACGCGCGACTCTGGAATGCAGAATATCGCCGATGATCGCGACTCTCAGTGTGCTGAAATCCGGCTTGAACTGCCGAATCGTAAACATATCCAGCATGGCCTGCGTCGGATGACTGTGCCGGCCGTCGCCGGCATTGATCACGCTGATATGCGGCGCGGTATGCTCGGCAATGAAATGCGCGGCGCCGCTGGTCCCGTGACGGACGACAAACATATCGACAAACATCGCTTCCAGATTGCGAATCGTATCGAGCAGGCTTTCACCCTTCGAGGTGGCCGAAGTCGCGATATTCATGCTGATGACATCGGCCGAGAGTCGCTTGGCCGCCAGTTCGAAGGTCGTTCGGGTACGCGTGCTGTTTTCGAAAAACAGATTGACGATGGTTTTGCCCCGTAATAAGGGGACTTTTTTGACATGATGCCCCGACATCTCGGCAAACGATTCGGCAATATCGAGAATTTCGGTTAACAGCGCTTTGTCGAGCCCGTCAATCGTTAGAAAGTGCTTTAATTTACCTTCGACGTTTAATTGTAAATTGTGACTCATGCCTTAGGCCGCTGCGTCAAGAGTTTGAATATGAATACCCAAGGGGTCCGGGCCGGTTAATTTGATACGTTGATTGGTGTCAAGACGAATCGATGTACCGATACAGTCCGGTCGTAACGGAATCTGTCTTCCGTCGCGCTCGATCAATACCGCCAATACGACTTGATTCGGCCGGCCGTAATCGAAGATTTCATTGAGCGCGGCTCGAATCGTTCGGCCTGTGCAAAAAACATCGTCGACTAGAATAATATCGCGGCCTTCGATTGTGTTCGGCAAAGCGCTCGGTTTGACATTCGGATGCACGCCGATTTGCGAAAAATCGTCACGGTAAAACGTGATGTCCAATAGCCCTAGAGGCTCGGTCAAACCCAAGCGTTGATGCAGGCGTTCGGCAACCCAAACGCCGCCGGTGCGGATACCGATCATCAGCGGATTTTCAAGATTTCGGGTAGTGATAATGTTGCCGATAGCAGACTCCAGTCGAGTCAATAATTCAGGAATATCGAGGTGTTGATGGGTCATATGTCGGGGTTATTGAGTGTTGAGCCATGTTTGTAAAATGAGCTGTGCGGCAAGCCGATCTTGCACTTCCCAGAGCTTGCCGGCGCTGACGCGCACGTCGTCGTACAGCATTTGCTTGGCTTCAAAAGTCGTCAGGGTTTCATCCTGCTGAAAAACCGGAAGATGATAGCGCCCTTCCAATTGCCGGCAAAATTTGAGCATACGGGGGGTAATCGGATTATCCTGTCCATCGCTTTGGCGGGAAATACCGACGACTAAGCCCGCCGGTTGCCATTCTTGGATAAGCCGGCCGATAGCCGTCCAATCCGGTGCTTGATTGACCGAGCGTAAAGTCGATAAGGCATTGGCCGTGCCGGTCGTGGTTTGTCCAACCGCAACGCCGATTTTTTTATTACCGAAATCGAAACCGAGGTAGGTATCGTGATTGCGAGGAGCAAGCGGATCGTGTTTAGCCATGTCCTGCCGGCGCGGTCAATTGATTGATGTCGATGCCGATTTGATGAGCTGCGGCCTGCCAGCGTTGATTAACCGGCGTATTGAAGATGATGTCATTGCCGCTAGGCGTGTTCAGCCAAGCATTATTGACGATTTCTTGCTCCAATTGGCCTTCGCCCCAGCCGGCATAGCCCAAGGCGACTAAATATTGCGCGGGCCCCTCGCCGATAGCGATGGCTTCGAGAATATCGCGCGACGTTGTTAGTGCGATTTCATTCGATATCGTGATCGAGGAGTCCCATCTTCCGCATGGATTGTGGATCACGAAGCCGCGCTCTTGTTGTACCGGCCCACCGAAAAATACCGGAGCTTCCGCTGCGGCCGGAATGGTCACGTTGATTTGCATTTGTTTAAAGATGTCGCCGAGCTTCATGTCGATTTGCCGGTTAATAACAATTCCCAGCGCCCCGTCTGCATTGTGTTGACACAGATAGGTCACGGTGTGAAAAAAACCCGGATCGGTCAGATTGGGCATCGCGATCAGAAACTGATTGTTTAAATAAGTCGTATCGGTCATATCGGTAAGTGTATTCATGGCTGCGCGAGTTAATGAGTTAACGTGCTGACATTCCCGATTCGTCCGAAAATTTCCAAACCCGGGTAATCACTAAAACATCCAATTCCTTGAGCAATTCTTGCGGCAATGGTGGAAATGGCGCGCTTAAACGTACGATTCTTTTGGCTGCTTCGTCTAAGGCCGTATTGCCTGAAGGACGTTTAATTCGAATATTATATATCGTACCGTCCGGATTGATGCCGACTTCCATCGTCAGAGTGCCGAAAAAGTTTTTTTTACGGGCAACTTCAGGATAATTAAGGTTACCGGTCGCTTCCACCTTTTTTTTCCAGTCCATCTCATATTGCGAGGCAACATATTTATGGGTGCTCACAGCATTGACATGCTTGATCTTACTGATGTCGGCGCTGAGTTGCTGTTGCCGGACTTCGGTGCCCAGCTGCGCAATTTGCTGTTGCAAGGCCGCGGCGGTTATTTTCGGAACCGGTTTGCTTTGCGGTTGAACCGGGGCTTTAACCGGTGCGGGAGGCGCTTTTGTTTCGGCTGGGCGAATCGTGCTGATTATTTTTTTGGGGGCTGCGGCTTGACGTTGAACCGGCTTGCTTTGCGGCTGCTTGTTAGGCAGGGTCCCTTGGCTGGGCAGCTTTTGTTTAGGCGGGGTCGGTTTGGTTTTTTGTTTGCCGGCGCCGATTTGATTTTCCTGGGCTAGAAAACTCGCCTGTTTAGGGGCTTTTTTTGCCGGTGTCGTGGCTAACGTGATCTCAATTGCACGATGAGTCTCTTCTTGTTTAGGCATTGAAAAATTAATGCCTAGGATAACCATAATATGCAGTATAGCGGCAATAAATAGGGTGATCATTAAGGCATCGTTTTCCGATGTGTTGGGCACTCTACTCAAGAAGGTGTTCGAAGTTGTCATAATCTTTTGACTGCTAAAGACTAAATGGAAATCGGGATTTTCATTAAACTATAAACTCTAGCTTAAAGGAAGTATCTTGCAGGGCGTGGTTTGCCGCTGTCCTACACGTTGGGACCATGCCCAAAGCAAACCAAAACGTTTGGGACGTGTTGAATTACCCGCCCCTCGCTTTCTTTTCTTGACTATGACTATCGACAGAAACATTTACTCCGCGAACTTAAACGATTGGTATAGATCTGAGAAAGGTCTTGATTGAGAAAAAATGACGGCCGATCGCTGCATTTTGAAAACTTTTTTTGGGCATCGAAAGTAAGTTCAACAAATTTTCAAGAAATTCAGCGAAGTTTTAATTCAATATGATCCATCAACTGGCCGGCAATGTTCAAACCGAATTGCTTATCCAGTTCTTGTACGCAAGTCGGGCTAGTAACGTTGATTTCGGTCAGATAATCGCCGATGACGTCGAGGCCGACAAAAATTAACCCTTTTTCACGTAAGGTCGGGCCTATTTGCTTGGCAATCCAAGAATCTCGAGCGGTTAGCACACGGCCTTCCGCATTGCCGCCGGCAGCCAGGTTGCCGCGAGTTTCTCCTTGAGCCGGAATTCTAGCCAACGCATAAGGCACCGCTTCGCCGTCGACGATCAAAATACGCTTATCGCCGTTTTTAATCTCGGGTAGATATTTTTGCGCCATCACATAGCGACAATTGTATTGCGTCATGATTTCCAAAATGACACTTAAATTCGGATCGTCCTTGCGCAAATGAAAAATCGACGTACCCCCCATACCGTCCAGCGGTTTTAAAATAATCTCGCCTTGTTCCGCCAAAAAATCGCGAATCCGTTTCGGATCGCGGGCAACCAAGGTTTCCGCGCAGCATTGCGGAAACCAAGCGGTAAACAGTTTTTCATTGGCGTCACGCAAGGACTGAGGTTTATTGATGACATAAACGCCTAGGGTTTCAGCTCGCTCGAGCAAATAAGTCGCATAGATATATTCTTGATTGAAAGGTGGGTCTTTGCGCATCATGATGACATCGAGTTGATCCAGGACGATATCCTGTTCACTGGAAAATCGATGCCAGCGCTCCGAGTTTCGTTGAACTTCTAATAAACGAGTACGCGCATAGGCGCGGCCGTTGCGCATATAAAGATCATTGAGTTCCATGTAATGTAACTCCCAGCCCCGGCTTTGAGCTTCAAGAAGCATTGCAAAGCTCGTATCTTTCTTGATGTTGATGCGATCGATCGGGTCCATGACCATGCCGAATTTTAAAGACATAAAAACTCTCAATAATCAAAAATTAAAAGGGGGAGGCAATAAGGCGTCAACTATAGCGGTTTCAGAGGCCTTGGGAAAGAATGTTTTAGTTTGTCATGCGATGGTAATGAGGTTTCAATGATCTATGCCGCACGAAGCATATCTATTCTTTCGGTTTACGAATACTCCATATATACCTTCCGCACTTCAAATTTCGGCAGTGCCTAAGGAGGCGCCGGGGTGTTGGTCCCTCACCTAACGCTAGGTGAGGGACCAACATGGACGTATTCACCCAGCACCTAAATTCCATAACCCATTGGCTGTGGATAGTTGTCTTGGATAATTTAGGTGCTGGGTTCACGGCGTCCTTTGACGGGCACCCTGGTACCGCAGTTTGATCTACGGGTATAATCACGAAAAACCTGAAAGAAGTGAAATACCGGCTTTCATTGACTAAACGTTTTTTCGTTCGGATAGGAGTAAAAGGTTTACCTGGCAGCTAAATTTTGGTATAAAAGCCGGCTAATTTTTGAATAATGGCAAACAAAGAGGTTAATCATGTCCAGAGTCTGTCAGGTTACAGGAAAACGCCCCGTAACCGGTAATAATGTATCGCACGCAAACAATAAAACCAGAAGACGTTTCTGTCCCAATCTGCAACACCATCGATTTTGGGTGGAAAGCGAGAATCGCTGGGTTCGCCTGCGCGTTTCCACGAAAGGCATGCGCGTTATCGACAAAAGAGGCATCGATGCCGTTTTGGCCGATTTGCGTAAACAAGGTATTAAGGCATAAAGGGGATCAACCATGCGCGATAAAATCAAACTCGTTTCATCTGAAGGCACCGGGCATTTTTATACCACGACAAAAAACAAACGCACTATGCCTGAGAAAATGGAGATCAAAAAATTTGATCCTGTTGTTCGAAAGCATGTGATGTACAAAGAAGCTAAAATCAAATAATTTTTTGACGATACTTCTTTCGTTGCCCGGAAAGCCACGGCTACGCTTGCAGCACCGTGGCTTTTTCGCCTAGTACCGTAATCATTATTTTTTCAGTTTATCCAAAACTTCTTTCAGCTTTTCCGTTTGCTTGAATAATATTCGGTATTGCTTGATGGCATCTTCCTTGGCAGCTTCCAGTTGTTTGCATCTTTCAGTAAGCTCCTGATTTCTATCCGATAAAGCCTTATTTTGCGCTTTTAGCCGTTCGACTTGCTCGAGCAATGCTTCGTCAGCGGGATTCGTTTTATGCGTCACGGTTTGAGTGTCTTCTTTATCCGGGGTGGCTTCCGAGCTTTCGCTATTGCGAAAAGTGGTTTCAAAACCATCGTCGATCGTGAATAGAGCCGCCGTTTTTTTAAGTTCAGGCGAGACCTTTTGCATGCCGCCTTCCAAAATAAGCGCCTTGAATTTATTGCGGAGCAATAAAAAAGCAGCCGCCTCGCTTGTCTTCCCATTAGCGCAAACGACCACGACGGAGCGGGCGCGATTGAGCGTTTTCAATTGCATTCGCAGAGTAAAAAACGGCGCACTAATACTGTCGTTCAAATGGAATTGGTTATAGTCTTCGGTAGAGCGCACGTCCAGCAATAGAGCTCCATTGGCTTGCTCTTGCCGCATTTGCTCGAAATCGATATATTTCAGCGCAGGTTCTTTAATCAGCGTTATAAAATGCTGCTTGGAAAGACGTAACAGAGACAGCTTGCTGATTGCCGTGATCGTGACATTCCTAGGTTTATCCGATAACAGGGAATCTTCTCCGAACGTATCGCTCGTTCTTAGGAGCGCTAATTTGATCTCCTTGGCATTTTCGGAAGGCTTACGAGTCAGCAAGCACTGACCGGATTTGATCAAATAATAATAATCGCCCGGATCGCCTTGATGAAAAACGGCTTCGCCTTTTTCAAAGACGACTTCTTCGAGGCTCATTATTATTTTTTGTAGGTTGGCCGGCGGCAATCTTTGGAAGATAGGAGACTTCAATAAAGTTGTCATCCAGTCATCAGAGTTGTCTTCCGGTTCGACTATAACCATGTAACTACTTTCCTCTTCATAACTAAGCGACGATAAATAATTCAGTGTTTCCGTAGGTAATCTTAAATAACGAATGCTGTTGCAGGCCACGGCATCGATTTTTCTGGGTAATTGGTGAGCTAAGGCGAAGCGGGCCGATTCGCTTTCCGCGTCAATTATTTCGACCTCTAGGCCTTGAGACTGCAAGGAGACTTGGCCGCTCAATAAATAAAATAAATTCGCTTCCGTATCTCCTTTTTTGAATAAGACCGCATTGCGTTCGGCCGTTTCGATGGTGACTTCGGCGCACAATGCTTCAAAATGAGGTCCGGGCAGTGTCGATAGTGGAACAAGTTTACGAATTGCTTGTGCGTCGGCAGAGCTGATATCTACAGCCATTCAAATTCATTGGGAGGATTAAAGTGATAAATATAGCTCATAATAGGTGTCGGATGAACATATACTTCACGAGGCTACATTTTCAGTATTCTGACTTGTTTTAAACATTTTTAGTCTTATATTGTCTATGTTGACTTTAAATCCTGTCGAGGACTTTCATGAAGAATCATTTACTCGGTCGTTTGTTATTGACGTTAGTCATCGGACTTTTAGCCGTCCCGCAAATATCGGCAGGTTTGCCGGTTGCGTTAGAGGGCCAGCCTTTGCCGTCGCTTTCGCCTATTCTCGAACGCAGCATGCCGGCAGTCGTGAATATTTCGACGTCAACCAATATTCAGGTTAGAGAAAACCCGTTATTGCAAGATCCGTTTTTTCGGCATTTTTTCCAATTGCCGGACCGTCCTCGCCGGCAACAACGCAACAGCCTGGGATCCGGAGTAATTATCGATAGCGAGAAAGGCTATGTGTTGACCAATAACCATGTCATCGACAAAGCCGATAAAATCATGGTGACATTGCACGACGGACGTCAACTCGATGCCAAATTGATCGGCACCGATCCTGAAGCCGATGTAGCGGTCGTACAAATTCCCGCTGATAATTTGGTTGCTCTGCCTATTTCCAACTCCGACGAACTGAGAGTCGGCGATTTCGTCATTGCGATCGGCAGCCCATTCGGTCTGAGTCAGACGGTGACATCGGGTATCGTCAGTGCGCTGGGTCGATCCGGTTTAGGCATCGAAGGCTATGAGGACTTTATTCAAACCGATGCGTCGATCAATCCGGGAAATTCCGGAGGCGCGTTGGTCAATTTGCGCGGCGAATTTGTCGGCATGAATACCGCGATATTGGCGCCGGGCGGCGGCAATGTCGGTATCGGCTTTGCGATTCCTGCTAATATGGCGATGACGATCAAGGAATCGCTGGTCACCCATGGTGAAGTGCGGCGCGGCTTGCTGGGTGTAACGACTCAGGATTTGACTCCCGAGCTGGTTAAAGCCTTCGGTTTAAAAACCAAGCATGGCGCCGTGATCAGCAAGGTGGCCGGTAATTCTCCCGCAGCAAAAGCCGGACTTGAGCCGGGCGATATTATCACCGACGTCAATGGACAAAAAATCAAAGGCAGTCACGATATTCGCAATATGATCGGTTTAATGAAAATCGGTGCCAAAGTCGATATCGGTATTATGCGTGATGATAAAAAAATGCTGGTTCAGGCTGAAATCGGTAAGCCGCAACGGCCTCATTTGGCTGGTAAAACGATTCATCCTCGTCTCGACGGTACCGTGTTAAGCTCGACGCAAAAAAATCAGATCGAAGGGGTTTTATTCGAACAGATAGCAACGGTCTCCTACGCTTGGCGAGCCGGATTACGACCGGGTGACATTATCGTTTCAGCCAATCGCTATCGGATCCGCACAATAGAAGAACTTACGCAAGTCGCCAATCCCAATAGCGCATTGTTGATCAATATACAGCGCGGCGAAGAAGCCTTCTTCTTGGTTTTAAAATAACCTTTTGTAACTTCAGCATATGTGGTTGGGTGCCTGACACCTTCTCATACATAACTTGTGCTGAATAATTACAACTTTTTTGTATCACTGACGACAAACTCAATGACCGAACGAACCTTTATTCCGCTCAATATTGCCGTGTTGACGGTATCCGATACCCGTAACGAAGCCGATGACGTTTCGGGTAAAATCCTGGTCGACAAGGCGCTGGCATCGGGTCATCGAATTGCCGAAAAAAAAATCGTTCCGGATAATATTTATCGAATCAGAGCGGCGTTGTCGCAGTGGATCGCCGATGACTCGATCGATGCGGTTTTAACCACCGGCGGCACCGGCGTGACCGGTCGAGACGGAACACCGGAAGCGGTAGAGCCGTTGCTCGATAAAACCTTAGACGGTTTCGGCGAAGTGTTTCGAATGATTTCCTACCAAACGATCAAAACTTCGACAATACAATCGCGTGCCGTGGCTGGTGTCGCCAACGGAACCTACATCTTTTGTTTGCCGGGTTCGTCGAATGCTTGCAAGACGGCTTGGGACGAATTGATCGAAGCTCAACTGGATTTTCGGACCAAGCCATGTAATCTAGTGCAATTAATGCCGCGTTTAAAGGAGCGATAACATGCGTTGGAATTTTTTAGTCGTCGGCGCGCTATGTGCCGGCATTGGCGTCGGTTTGGGGGCATTCGGCGCGCACGGCCTAAAAGCGGTGCTAAGCCCCGATATGCTCGAAGTATACAAAACCGGCGTGACGTACCAGATGTGGCATGCGTTAGGTTTGTGCGGAATCGGTTTGTTGCACCTGCAAAATCCTCGGCAAGCGCTGTTGTCATGGTCTGCTTGGCTTATGTTTGCCGGCATCGTGCTCTTTTCGGGCAGCTTGTATCTTTTGACTTTGCTTGACCAAAAATGGTTGGGCATGATTACGCCATTCGGCGGTCTTGCATTCATCGCCGCTTGGGTAACATTGGCCTTATACGCAGCCAAAGAGCAGCGGTAGAGAACGCATAATACACCTTTGGCGCTTCAAGTTTCGACAGAGCCTGAAGAGGCGCCGGGATGATGACAGTTTTTTCATGAACGTTATTGTGAAAGTTCATAGATTTGGACTCATTAACTAATTTTTCGATATACAAAACTCTGTTCTGGCAATGCCGGTTCCGGAGAGGGGGCGAGTGACCGCACCCTCCGCCACCAAGAACTTTCATTTGCCGGGGCGATTACCGGGCCTTCATGAGCGTTAGGCTAAGAAAAGCAAGTGACTAAACCGAACAAAGCATCAATTAGCTCTTTTTTACGGTAAACTTCATCGAAAACTCCCTTTCACTAAATATCGAATAGAATCATGCGTGACGCCTCTCCTCAAACGATCTATCTCAAAGACTACAAACCGCCGGAATATCTCATCCACGATACTGACTTGAATTTCACGCTGGATAACGAAAGCACCCGTGTCGTTGCCACGTTGACGATGAGCAGAAATCCGGCCTCGAAAGCCGATGACAGCGCCTTAACATTGCTGGGCGAAAATCTGACCTTAGTCGGCGTTCAGTTGAATGGCGACATATTAAGTACCGATCGCTATTTGCAAACGCCGGAAGCCTTGCTCATTCACGACGTACCGCAGCACGAAAAATTCGTCGTCACGATCGAAAATACACTCAATCCCAAAGCCAACACGGCACTAGAAGGCTTGTATCTCTCGAAAAACATGCTGTGTACGCAATGCGAAGCGGAAGGCTTTCGCAAGATTACTTATTATCTCGACCGCCCCGACGTAATGAGCCGCTTCACGACCACGCTGGTCGGCGACAAGGATAAATATCCGGTATTGCTGTCGAACGGCAACAAAAAGGCTCAAGGCGAATTGCCCGATAATCAACACTGGGTTACCTGGGAAGACCCGTTTAATAAGCCATGTTATTTGTTTGCGCTGGTGGCGGGGCAGTTGGAATGCGTTAAAGACAGCTTTGTGACTCGATCGGACCGAACCATAGCGCTTGAAATCTTTGTCGAAGCGCACGATCTCGATAAGTGCGATCATGCGATGCAATCGCTAAAAAACGCGATGCGTTGGGACGAGAAGACTTACGGACTCGAATACGATCTGGATTTGTACATGATCGTCGCGGTCGGCCATTTCAACATGGGCGCGATGGAAAACAAAGGCCTGAACATATTTAACACTAAATACGTCCTGGCGCGCCCGGATACAGCCACCGACAGCGATTATGAGCATATTGAAGGCGTGATCGGGCATGAGTATTTCCATAATTGGAGCGGCAACCGTGTGACCTGCCGGGATTGGTTTCAGTTGAGTCTGAAAGAAGGCTTTACTGTATTCCGCGATCAGGAGTTCACCGGCGATCAAACCTCGAAAGCGGTCAAACGCATCGAAGACGTCAACGCGCTACGCACTCGTCAGTTTGCCGAGGACGCGGGGCCGCTGGCACACCCGATCCGGCCCGACGCCTATATCGAGATCAATAACTTTTATACCTTGACGGTCTATGAAAAAGGTGCCGAAGTCGTGCGCATGCTGCATACGCTGCTCGGTCCACAAGGCTTCCGCAAGGGCTGCGATCTGTATTTTCAGCGTCACGACGGTCAGGCAGTCACCTGCGACGACTTCGTCAATGCGATGGAAGCGGCCAATGATGTCGGCTTGACCCAATTTCGACGTTGGTACTCTCAGGCAGGCACGCCGGTATTGACCGTTTCGGAACATTACGATAGCGACGCGCAAACATTATCACTGACCATTAAGCAAGACAACCCGCCGACACCCGGCCAGCCTCGCAAGGAACCGCTGCATATACCGATTAAAACCGGATTGATCCTGCCGGACGGTAATCTGGCGCAATGCCGATTGCAAGGTAGCGAACAAGTCAGTCATAAAATTGTGCTCGAATTGATCGAGACAGAGCAAACTTTTGTATTCGAGCAATTGCCGCAAAAGCCGGTGATTTCATTGTTGCGCGGCTTTTCGGCGCCGGTGAAACTTAAGATGCAACGCTCGCTTGAGGAGCTGGCTTTCTTGTTGAGCCATGATCCGGACACGTTCAATCGCTGGGAAGCCGGGCAGCAATTGGCCGGTCGCGTCATCGCCGAACTGATCGACGATTTGCAAAACGGTCGTTCGCTTGAGATTAATCCGGTCTTGATTGAAGCCTATCGAAAAATCGTTCAAAACTGCTGGCTGGATTTGTCGTATTTCGCCTTGTTGTTAAGTCTACCTTCGGAAAATTATCTGGCCGAACAAATGCAGATCGTCGATGTCGAATCGATTCACACTGCACGCGAATTTGTTGCCGGTCAAATTGCAAAGCACCTTGAAGACGAGCTAAGAGGCTTATATCTGGATAATCACCAAGACGAGTCGGGTTGTTTCGATGCCAAAGCAATCGGTCGTCGTCGAGTTAAAAACGTGTGTCTAGGCTTTTTGAGTAAGCTGGACGATACCGAAATACAGCGCTGGTCGCTCAAGCAATTCGACACGGCCAAAAATATGACCGATCAAATCGCCGCATTGAGCGTCATCGTCAATACACCGCATCCGGCCCGCGCAACTTGTTTGGATGCTTTCTATCGGCAATGGCGCGACGAAGCACTGGTCTTGGACAAGTGGTTTGCCTTGCAAGCAACAGCAATCCAGCCGGATACTTTCGATACTGTGCAACGCCTATTGAAACATCCCGACTTCGATTTAAAAAATCCTAACCGCGTTCGTGCGTTGGTCGGTTCTTTTAGTCAGGCTAATCCGTTACATTTTCATGCGGCCAATGGGCAGGGATATCGATTTTTGGCCGACAGGATTATTGAATTAAATACGCTCAATCCTCAAGTCGCATCAAGGATGGTTGGCGCATTGACGCAATGGCGGCGTTTTGACGAGGCCCGCCAAGCTTTGATGACAGCCGAGCTTGAACGCATCATGTCGACCGAGGCGATTTCCAAAGATGTTTATGAAGTGGCAAGCAAAAGCTTGGCATGAAAGATTGACCCTTTGCGACTCAAATTTCGGCTCCGGGTTGCTCGGCCAAGCCTTTACAGCATAAATGCTGGCAAAGAATCTACATGGATGTATCCACGGCGTTCTTTGACAGGCCCCAGGTGCCGATTTAGATCTACGATGGATATAAGGATTTGGTCGTAAATAACTTCCCTATTTTACGGAGGGTTCGGTTGCTCGATTGGCAGGTGTCGGCGGCAGGGCAGATTTTGCTCCTCGGCAATTGCTCCTGCATTGCCCTAATACACGCCATCCATGGCGTAATGCAAAATCTGCATTCATGCCATCCATGGCAATCAGTCGCCGCCGTGAAGCCTACACGGACGTATTCACCCAGCACCTAAATTCCATAGCCCTTTGGCTATAGTAACTATCTTGCATAATTTAGGTGCTGGGTTCACGGCGTCCTGTCAAGCGAGTTACCGAACCCTCATCAAAGCTCATAGCTCCCGGACGTTATTTATCACGAAATCCTAAGTTAAACTGCTATATGACGAAGGATTACCGGCATTCAGACTCTTCCTCGTTCCCACCGCTCCAGCGTGGGAATGCATACCGATCTTGCATCCGCAGCCAAGGTATGGGTACCCATGGAGGACCGTGGGAGCCAACGAATACGCCTTCATGCGCTAATACCGAAATTCGAAGCACGATAGGAATAACAAAAATATGGATGCTCATACTCTGTCTTTTCCAATGACAGAAAAACCAGCAATTAGTCTCTTTACGAAAATGATTTTCTCTCTGGTTTCGGCTTGCCCGAGCTGTGTTAAATAGAGATATATAGATACCTAGGCCTTGACACGATAACGAGGCAAATTCGGTGATGGATGTTAGAATACATGCATTTCGACAAGTACAATGCGTAAAGCCATAGATTTAATGAGGAAACTATGCGGATTCCGAGACATTTAACCAAGATTATTACGGCAACCCTCGGCATATTGCTTGTCATTTATGTCGCATTCTATTTCGTATTTCTCGATCTGATCGTCGATTATTGGTGGTTCCAAGCATTAAAGTATCAAGGCTATTTTTGGCTGAGATTACTTTACCGCTTTTTTCTCTCGGGCGCGGTCACCGCGGTTTTCTTTTCGATTTTCTTTTTGCATTTTTGGTTGGCAGCCCGTTATCTGGGGTTCAACCCTAATCAAGATGTATTGCAGGACACGGCCAAGCGCAAGCGTTTCGAGAGTCTAGCTGATCTGTTCATGAGCTTGTCGATCAAATTTTCGACGCCGGTCGCATTGATTTTAGCCATTGCGATTGCGATGCCCTTTTACCATCAATGGGAAATGGGGCTGCTGTATTTCTTCGGCGGATCATCCGGAGTCGTTGAGCCCGTTTACGGACAGGATATCGGCTTTTATTTGCTGTCTTATCCGATTTATTTACTCATCCAGGAAGAGCTACTAGCTACCGCGGTCATTATTTTCTTCATGGTCGCCTTTCAATACTGGGTGCAGCATACGTTTATCCCAAGTCAATCCAAAGAATTTCCGAAGGCCGCTAAGGTTCATCTGGCGGTATTATTCGGCTTTGTCGTGTTGTTCGTCGTTTGGGGCTTTATGCTGTACCGGTTTTCGCTGCTTTATGTCGACCGACACGAGCCCGTGTTTTCAGGGCCGGGCTTCGTCGAAATACGCTATCAACTACCGTTGATTTGGCTCTCGATTTTGGGATTTCTGGCTGCTGCGATTTCCTTGCTGTTTTATTATTTCTCCGAAACGACGCGGACCAAAGTCCCGTTTTTGATTTCATTGGGAGTCTTTGTCAGCGCGTTAGGACTGCAAGAAGTCAAATTCATACCTGAATTGATCGATAAATTTATCGTCAAGCCTAATCCGGTTAGGACGCAGCGCCCGTTTATCGATCACAATATCGTCGCGACGCTCGATGCCTATGATTTAAAAAATATCGATATCGTCGATTTTTCGGTGACGCTCGACCCGACCAAGGATATCGAAGCATGGAGCACCCGAAGACGTTTCGAAAATATTCCGGTTTGGGATCGCGAGTTTTTGAGTGATGTTTACAACCAGATTCAAAGCATCCGACCGTATTATCATTTTCTCGATGTCGACGAAGGCCGTTATTTCATCGACGGTTTCAAGCGTCAGGTCAATCTTGCCGCACGGGAAATGAATATCTCCAAACTCCCTAAGGAGGCACAAAACTGGGAAAACACGCATTTGCGTTTTACACATGGTTACGGAGCGGTGGTGACACCGGCGGCGCAAGATGCGGGCAACCCGATTCGCTGGTTTTTGCGGGACTTGGATTTAAGCTCCCCAGTCGGATTAGAAGTCAAACACCCCGATATATATTACGGAATGGAGGACTATAAGTACGCAATCGTTCCGAATAAGCTCGACGTGGTTGCGCTTTCGGGAACTCGGCCGGACCCCGCGATCGACGCGGTTTATACCGGTAGCGGCGGAATACCTATTCCTTCTCTGTTCAGAAAGGCATTGTTTTCGTTTTTTTTCAAAGACGAAAAAATATTTTTCTCGACCAATATCTCTCGAGAGAGCCGATTGTTGATTCGTCGTAATATCGTCGACCGGATCAATCATCTGGCGCCTTTTCTGCACTTAGATAAAGATCCTTATTTGGTCGTCACGAAAAACCGATTCTATTGGGTGCAAGACGCCTATACCCTGTCGAATTGGTATCCGGTATCGAAATCGGCCGAGGATGATTTTTTAGTCGGCAGCAAGGAATTCAACTATATCCGCAATTCGGTCAAGATCACCGTCGATGCTTACAGCGGTTTAACTCGTTTTTATGTTTCCGATCCGTCGGATGTGATTATTCAGGCTTACGACAGAGCTTACCCCGGCGTATTTCGCGACATCGACGAAATGCCGACCGAATTAAAGCGACAATTGCGTTTTCCGCGCGACCTGTTCTATTTGCAAATGAAAGTCTATGCCAAATATCATCAGCGCGACCCGGCATTATTTTATCAACAGGCCGAGACTTGGAATTTTGCGGAAGTAAGGGATAAAGAGGTCAAGCCTTATTACCAAACGGTAGACTTAGGCAATTGCGACGGCAAGGAAGAATTCGTCATGATCAATCCGATGACGCCGATCAACAATCAGAACTTGAGCATGGTTGGCGTCGCCAGCGTGATGGATAGAGAAAAGTGCGGTGACGCCTTCAAAAAAAGCATCACGGTTTACCAATTTGCGAAGGAAGTTCAAGTCAACGGGCCGGCACAGGTCGAGGCCTTGATCGAGCAAGACCCGGATATCTCGGCCCAGCTTACGCTCTGGGACCAGCGCGGTTCTCGGGTGAGAATGGGGCGGATGATTATTTTGCCGATGGAACACTCGATTCTGTATGTCCAGCCGCTTTATTTGATCGCAAATAAAACGAGCATACCGGAATTGGCTAGAGTTATCGTGTCAATCGGCAATGAGGTCGTCATGGACACCACGCTATGGAGTGCATTTTCACGATTGAGAGAGCGCTTTATTAAGGTACAAGACGACGACACCGGAACCACTTTCGATCCGGATAATGATAGGGCAAGATAACAGGACAAAAAAGCCGCTATCGAATTACCCGATGGCGGCTTTTTTATAGCATAAATTGTTGTCATTTAACCCAGCCTTAACAAATCTAGTGCCTACGATCTAAGTCATTGAAGTATAAGAGTTAAAAAATCCGCCAAAAATGGTATTGTAATGCCATAATTTTTTTATTCCTTAATTTTCAATATTATATGTCCGGCAAATGTTAAAGCTGGATTAATTTAGCAGCATATTGCAAAGCTTGTCTTCCAGGGACATGCGGATGGCTAAGTTCTCACCCAGAACTGACAGGTCTTGCTCGAGTGAGTTGGGGGTTAGCTGGTTTTTGGCGTGTTCGTATTTATCGTTGAAAACGATTGCCGCATCGGTGGTTCTCGATAACTCGGGATAGAGTTCGTTCGCTACAGATAGCAACGCTTGGCGTTTTTCGTTACCGGACAATAATCGCTCGTAAATACCGAAGTGCCACAGCGACACATAATCGACTAGTAATTGCGAAAACTCAGACAGCCGAATTTGAACTTTTTTACCAGCGGAAAACGGCTTCAGCTCGGCAATACGGCAATACATTGCCCACACTTCATGTCGTTCTTTTCTTAATTCATCGATTAAAGCTGCCGTACCCCGGCGTCTTTCTGGAAAGGTTTGCATAACAGCGTTCATCAGTCGATCCTCGTTTTTGTTGTTGTAATGCAAATCTAATCTAAAATTTAATATAATGCAACAATCTATTAATTATTATGAAACTTTCTTGTGAAATCGATCAAGATTTACCATTTAATTGTTGCCCTTTTGCAACAAATTTAAGGAAGGGTTGAGTATTTTGGCAGCGAATATTTTTCTTGCGGTTGCGTTGCCGTGCGAGGCGAAACCGCTGGTTGCGCACTTCGATTTGAAAAAAGACACTACGGTGCGCGCTTTTGCTATCTATTGTAATGAAGCGGTTTATTTGACCGTTACGGGACCGGGAAAAAGCGCAATGGCGGCAGGTTTGTCCTACACGCAAGCCGTTAGTGCCGGCCTTGAAAATGCGCTATTCGTCAATGTTGGTGTTGCTGGTCATAGGACGCATGATATCGGTAGCGTTTGGACAATCAATAAAATCAGCGATGCCGATACCGGTAGAAATTACTATCCGATGCCTATTTATGGCTTGCCATGTACCGCGACATCGCTTTTGACGACCTCCAAACCTCAGTTCGATTACAATCACGAGCATTTATGCGACATGGAAGCTTCGGCATTCTTTGAGACGGCGGCGCGATTTTCGACTGGGGAATTGATACAGTGCTTAAAAGTCGTTTCGGACAACCGGTCAGAGCCGGGACATAATCTCGATCCGAAGGTTGTCGAGAAATTAATTAGAGACAACATCGGCCTTCTGGATCTCCTGCTCGACAAACTCAAAGAACGAGTCAAACTAGTTAACTCCCCGGAAGTCCCTAGCTTAGAGGACTTGATTCGGCAATATCGTTTTACCGTAAGCGAACAAAGCCGCCTGAAGAATTTGTTATTACGATTCTCGGTTTTAACCGGCAAAAGCCTAGAGTCGGCCGATTTTGGAACGGTCAAGTCCGGAAAAGAGTTGTTGGCAGCCCTGGAAAGCCGGCTTAGCACGATTAAGTGCGAGCTCTAGGTCCCTGGTAAATATATACCCGTTGCAAGCCAAATTTCGGTGCGGTTGCGTTAACGTTAACGAATGCTTGTGTAATAACACGCTCACCGCCGGACGGATTATATAAACCCGTCCGATACGTTTTTCATGCATCATCTTAATTTGAAACGTTCGTCTCGGGATTGCAGGCCCCGGCACGGATGGGGAAACAAACTGTCTTGATTCGAATAATTTAATGAATTTCGAGTACGGCTTGTGAGGTATGAGCATTTTCCGGGGTGTTACGGTGCTATACTTCAGCCATTAGGATTATACAAAGCCTTATTTATACATTTTGGTTAAGGAGCGAGGGAAAAATACGTTACTCACCCGACGCAATCTTCGGCTTTTCCATCAATTTCAATTATTAGGCCGATTAATACAGTTGTTTACACGATTAGCCGTTTACTTCATAGATCTTGTGACGGAATACCGGCTGAAAGGCGGATTGTTGTTTTGTCTGTCACTTTTTACGGTTAGCGTTCAGGCGCATGAATCATTCCTGCAATTGCATGGCGGCTGGCAATACCGCTGGGGCGATTCACCTTTCGATATTCAGGGGCGGCCGGAATGGGCGCTGCAGGACATTGCCAACGGAGCATGGCAAGAAATCGACTTTCCTTCCAACCCTCCGGGGCGTGACGGACGTAGCAATGTCTGGTTCCGTATCGTTTTACCGAACGGCAACTGGCACGACCCGGTCATTTATATCTACAGTGTCGATTTGATTGTTCAAGTCTATTTGGATGGGCGAAAAATTTATCAGTATGGCTATTTCGACCAAAATGGCCAGGGGCGTTTCGAAGGTTGGCCTTGGCACATGATCCAACTGCCTGCCGATTTTGCCGGCAAGTCTCTTTATTTTCGGGTGTTTTCCGACTATAGCGACATCGGCCTGTGGGGCGAGGTCAAGTTGATGGAACGACTCGATTTGATTAAATTGATTCTCGAACATTCGGTGGAACAGATTATCGTTAGCGGCTTTTCCTTGCTAATCGCCGGTTTGGCATTTGTTTTCGCGTTACTGCAGGCCGAGCGGAGAAGTTTTTTTTACCTGGCATTGTTCGCCTTGGCCTCCGCCTTGATGGTCTTCGGTCAGAGCCAAGTCAAATTGTGGCTGTTCAACGCGCCGTTGTTTTGGGATCATTTGGCCGCCACCGGCTATTTTTTATTGCCGGTAGCGATGGCGTTATTGTTCGGGGAATGGTGCGCCGGAAGCAAGTATCAGACATTGATCGCATTACTATGGCGATTTCATTTAGGGTATGCAATAGGCGCTAATGTTTTGCCGTTGCTCGGTTATAGCGCAATTTCCAGAATGTATTTCGTTTTTGACGGCATATTTGCGATTAGCCTGACACTTTTGTTTGCGGTGGCTTTCTCGAGATTTCGTCATGTCAACAATGAGCAAAAATTCATCATCGTCACGTTTGCTTTTTTCAATCTATTGCTGTTGCTAGACATGGTCGTGGCGCACAGTATTCTAGCTTGGCAGCGAATACCTCTGGCCTGGGGCTTGTTGAGTTTTTCATTGGCGTTGATCTCTATTTCGTTATATCACTTCGTACAAACGCAAACCGCATTAAAGCGGCTCAACGCAACGCTGGAACAAAAAGTCAAAGATCGCACTCGTGAACTCGAATTATTAGCGACGAGAGACCCATTGACCAATATCATGAACCGGCGCGCTTTCTATCAAAAAGGCGAACCGATATTTCGCGCCGCCATGCGTTACAAACGGAACCTGTCGGTCATCGTTTTGGATATCGATCACTTCAAACACTTCAACGATGCCTATGGTCATGCAGTAGGCGACCAGGTATTGGTCATGGTCGCCGATTGTTTCCGGAAAAATTGCCGCGACAGCGATTTTGCCGCGCGTTTCGGCGGCGAGGAATTTGTCTTGCTGTTGGAGGAGGCGGATTCGCATAGCGCGGTTAAGTTTGCGGAGCGACTGCGGATTTCTGTCGCCGAATTGAGACTTCCCGATATCAAACAAACAATAACCGCGAGTTTGGGTATTGCGTGTTTGAAACCGGAAACGCAGAATCTCGACGAACTGATCATAAGAGCCGACCGTGCGCTTTATGAAGCCAAGCATAGCGGGCGAAACAGATGTTGTTATTTATAATTTTCGGGCCTGATTTGACACTAACTATTCCCTTTTCCTTCGCGCGCCTGTAATGGGTAGAATGGAATAGGGTTTCGAGTAGGACAGGCACTCCCAGTGCGGTAGGGTGATGTTGGTATTCTCCGTTTGCCGCCTCGGCTTTCGCCTTGCAGTCATTACACTTCCGAGCGGCTGACTAGATATTACTCGGGAGAGCTTCCCGCTTACGCGGCTCTCTTACAGCTGGCAGCATTACCAGGTTACCTAAGTCTTACATTTGACATTCACCCTCCCTTTTTCTGCCTGTTTCACCGCTCGGCTCACTGTGGCATAGCTCACACCAAAATATTCGCCCACTTGAGACAGCGTATAGTGGCCGCTTAAATAGGTATGCGCCATGCTTTCATTACGAGTTTTATAATGCTCGGCAAAAATTCGCCAACGGTTTTATCGGGGCCTGTTTTTGTTTTTTGGGTATATCCTTCAGCGACCGCTCAGGATCGAGCTTGCTCTGCATGTCCTTGATGAATTCATCATCGCCCAAATAGATTTGGTTCTTTATGCATTGCCAAGGTGAGGGCTGCCTCTTGCCGGCTTTTACAAATTCGCGGTATCGCAGCTGCGCGTCATTTTTTGAGTCGGCAAATCTTGCAATTATCCAGTCCGTTGTTAAACAGGCATGGGCTTCATCATAACCGGCTGTTGCACGATAACTGCTCCAGCGCCACTGCTTGATTGATCTCACCATTTGCGCCCAACACGATATAACGCGCCAGTTCCAGCAGGTAGGCGTCTTTTTGTATCAATATCGCTTTGAAACGGCCTTGAAAAACATGACCGACGCGGTGATGCCGGCGATTGACATATTGCGTATAAGTGCCGTTGAGATATTTCATTCCCTTGGATAAAGTCGGCGCGCCGGTTTCAATCAGCAAATGGTAATGATTGTCCATTAAACAATATGCATGGCAATACCAGTCGTAACGATTAACGGCATTTTGTAACAACGCCAAAAACCGCTCCCGATCGCCATCGTTACGATAGATGTTTTCTTGCGCGTTGCCGCGAGCGTTTACATGGTACAGCGCTCCTGCAAATTCAATGCGTAAAGGCCTGGCCATTCTCGTATCCTGTCTTTTTAAATTGAGTCTCAAAATAGATCAACAAGGCCTGAATGTCAAACGTAAGGCCTGACCCCCTTCGCCCGCTACTAATGCGATTTGCTTGGGAGTATCGGAAACTCAATTGCCTGAACCGCGTTTGAGAAGGTCTAGAAGCGTGTTTTTTTCCCGAATTTGCTCTTCAAGTTCGGCGACGGCGACTTTGGCGGCCCTTAGTTCCGATTCCAGCACCTTAATTTCATGCGCCAAGACTTTGCTCCGTTCCATCGCATTCTGTGGTTGGCTGTGTAAGGATCTGAGCCGGATAGATTGGGCATTGTCAGGCTTTGAAGGAGACGGCTTGGGACGGATCGGTTTCGGCACGGGTATTTGCGGCGTTTCGGTTTGTCTTCCGCTTGGAGCTCGATAGATCGAACCGGTTATTCCTTTGAATATATCGGAAACAAAACTCGACTCTTTCGACTCGTCGGCTGCGTAAGCCGAAGCAATGATTGACCAAGATATCTTTTCGGTCGTATCGACTGTTGCCGTTGCCGTCGCACTTTGCGCGGTGATTAATGAAGAAATTAGTGCAGGTGCGGCAATACCTATTTCGAAAAGCTTAAACGGCTTTATTTCGTCTTCATGGAGGTACGCTATGAACCCGCCGATCAGAAATAAGATGATATAGCGAATGAAAACACCGACGATATTACCGGTTGTGAGAGTGCTTTCGTCATCGAATATTGCACCAATATCGATTGCTAGCAATGAAACAAGCACAGGCATCAGAGCCCCGAACCCGCCGATAAAAAATCGTTTTTTGGGACTCATAAGACACCTCTTAATTAAAGACAAACCATTAAAATCAAATACTACTCGGCATGTAAAAATTTGTCGAGCGTAGCGATCGGGTAACCTACTGCAGACTGAAGAAGAGCGTTGCTCCCTTTATACTCAAAAATCAGCTAACGTTATAGGTATATTGCCCTATTACACGCCATCCTTGGCGTTCGAGCTTGCTTTCAAGCCCTCATGAATGGGGGGAACTCAGCACCTAAATTCCTTGATTTATAGCCAAGTTAAACATAGCTGCATAATTTAGGTGTTGGGTGAACGGCGGTCCTCGATAGATATGTCCCATACCTTTTATTCGTAGATGGTTTTCATTCATATGTTTCTCGATAACGCTGAACGAATTGAAAATAAAGAGGCGGGATATTTCGGTGCGGCTACCGGCATCCGCACCGAAATAAAACCGGCGGGAAATCAAGTGAGTTCAGAACGCCTATCTCTACCAAACAGTTCCGATATTTCGGTATATCCGCCGATCGGTTTAGTATCGATAAAAATCTGCGGGCCCGTACGTCTTCCTCTCTCGGCGAGCATTTTTCGCGCGATTTCTCCGCCGCTTAGTAAGTCGCTTTCATCGAAACTCAAACGGTTTTTCCGTAAAAGATTATTGGCTGCGCGGCAATAACCGCAAGCCGGGGTGGTCAGTATTATTATTGTTTCCCTGTAATTATGGAATGTTATTCCATAATTACAATGTGAATAATGCTTGGACGGAAAAGCCACATTTTCGAAAATTCGCCCGCACGCTATACGGAAATCCTACTTCAATAATTTTAGAAAAATTAATCTATTGATCAGGAGGTTCTTTGTAATCAGGAAAAACTTTCAATTCCTCTTCCCCCCGACCCGGCGTGCTTTCGGAAAAACCACCGATATAGCCGTTCCTTCGCCGGGTTTACTGCGAATTTTGAGTTTCCAGCCGAAACGGTTGCAGAGCCGTTTGACGATCGCTAACCCCAGGCCGTGGCCTTGTTGATTGTCTTGGATCCGGTAGAAGGGTTCGAAAACCTGTTTGAGTTGTTTTTGCTCCATGCCGATGCCAGTGTCGGCAATCGTGATGCGGTTTTCGTCGATTGTGATGGATACCGTGCCGGCGCGGGTGTAACTGAAAGCGTTGCGCAATAAGTTGTTTAGTAAGATGCTCAAGACCTTTTCAGCCGCCGGAACCGACAACAGACAATTTTGTTCGACTTCGACACTAATTTCTTCGTTGGTGACCGCCCTGCCGACTTGCTCAACTAGATTACTCAGCAGATCGTTAATCAATACATCATCTTCAGGCAGCGGTGAAGATTCTTCGCGGGCCAGTAATAACAATGTATCGATCAGGCCTTCCATGTCGCGTAACGTGCATTCTATCGTTTGCAACGACCGTTGTTCGTTCGGCTGATAATCGAGGCGTTTTTGCAGTAATGCCAACGAGCTTTTGATGACGGCTAATGGCGTTCTAAGTTCGTGGCTGGCATCGCGCGTAAAATTACGTTCGCGTTCGATGAACAACTCTAACCGCTCGGTAAAGTGATCCAAGGCATCGACTAGTTTGGCGACATCGCTGTCGGTAGTTTGTCGAAACTCGCTCAAATCCAATTCGGCGAGTCCTTGTTTTTTGAAATCGAAATTTTCGACGATATGCGCGAGTGAAATCACCGGCGAGATCGCATCCCTCGATTGGCGATAGGACATCCAGGCGAACACGTAAATCAGAACCAACACCAAACTCAGCGGCACGACACCGAAATAAAACGACAAGGCGGCGACTTGCTGTTCGTCGAAGACTAAATACAGTCGCGCATCGTCATTATCCTCGACATACACGATCGGCTGGCGCCCGTCGATTAAGGCACGGCCGAAACCGGGTTGCAGCGGTCGTAATGCTCCGGGAACCATAGAAAAATCGCCGTTGGAAGCCAGATAACCGCTCATATTGAGCGTATCGGGCGCGGGAAAATTCGGGTTTTGCCGGTAGCGTTCCCAAAAATGATCGGCTTCGCCTTGTAAGGCTTCGCGAACCAGAACATCTTCGACGATTTTAGCGGCGGCAAACACACCCATCAGTGTCGCGACACTGATCAACAGAATCTGCAGTAAAAAAGCCTTAATCAGCTTATATTGCAGACCTTGCTTACTCATTATTCACTCGGCCTGATAAAGCGATAGTGCGTAACCAACCATTCGTTTCCGCCCCGATAACCGAACAATTCGGCACAGGCCATAAAAAACAGCCGCCAACGCTGGCGCCAAAGGGCGGCTTGTTCTCGCCCGTAGGTTTCTGCAAAAATCCGGTCGATTTCGGACGGATGCCGGTCCATGTTGCTCAACCAGGCTTCGGACGTTTTTTGATAATGTTGGCCCGAAACGTCCCATTGGCATTCAATCCGTAGCCGGTCTTGAAAATGCAGTAGCGTGTCGCGAGCCGGCATCAGTCCGCCGGTGAAAAAATAACGTCCCATCCAATTGTCGTCGCCTTCGGTTTCGAACGGATAGGCCAAATAACGGTGACTAAATATATGCACGAACAGCTTGCCGCCGGGCTTCAACCAGCTGGCGATATTGCTCATTAAATGTTCGTAATTGCGCATATGTTCGAACATCTCCACCGAAACGATGCGATCGTAGCGTTCAGTCAATGACAAACGATTCACGTCGCAGGTAATCACATCGAGATTGCGCAAGCCCCTTAGCTCTGCTTGTTCGAGGATATATTCGCGCTGACTATTCGAGTTCGATACTGCCGTAATTGTACTGCCGGGATAATGTTCGGCCATCCATAATGTCAACGAACCCCATCCGCACCCCAATTCGAGTATTTGCTGGCCGCCCGCCAATTCCGCCCGTTCGCAGGTCAGTCTCAGCATGCGCGCTTCGGCTTCATCGAGATTTCGGGTCGTTTCGTCCCAATAGCAAGAGGAATACTTCAGATGCTTACCCAGGGCATGGCGATAAAAGCCTGATGGAACTTCGTAATGTTGGCGGTTTGCCGCATCGGTTTCTATTGCGATAGGGCTTTCTCTCAAGGTTTGAAGCAACGACAGGTAACGCAAGCTTTGCTTTTCGACATCATTGGCGCATTCGTCTTTAAGACGTTGCCTCAACAAATTTCGGATACCGATTCGCATCAATGAATCCGGAATTAAACCCCGCTCGGCCAGTTCGATCGCATTCAACATAGAAAATCGATTTTGCAAAGGAGAAATCGATTTTGGATACCATGGCAAAAATTTGCTGGTGGTTTGTTGATAGCGCCGGTAATCATCGCCGCGAGAGCGCAAGGCTTGTTGTTCGGTATAGGGAATACCGGTAAGAAAATACAAAAAACAAAACATCACGACAGGTGCGAGCCATAGCCAGTATTGATACTCGCCGCCCCAGCCCATCAACGGGTAAGCGAACCAGTGTAGCCATTCGAAAAAATAATTCGGATGTCGGGAATATCGCCACCAGCCGGTCCGGCACGTCAGCCCGCGATTATCGGGGTTTTTCCGAAATTCGGCCAATTGCCGGTCTGCTGTGGTTTCGCCCCATAAGGCCAAACAAGCAACCAGTAATGCGCAAAAAACCATGACCGGATTGGGATCGCGAGTATGCGCGACCGCCCAAAACGGGAGGGACAACACCCAAATAAAACCGGCTTGCAATAAAAAAAACTGTAAAAAACCGCTATCGGCCTTATCCTGCATCGCTGCCCGCATCGCTTGGTAACGGCCGTCTTCCGGTTCTCCAAATACCCGTGCGGACAAATGACTTCCCAATCGTAAAAACCAGGCGAACGTCAATAAGGCCAAACTGAGTTGTAAATACAAAGGCGCGGTACCGGTCAACGCATACCAAGGACCCGCCAACATCATCCCGAATGACCAAATCACATCGACGATACCGGCATTTTTGTGGTTTTGCTGCCAAACCCAGGCCATTAACATCGCCACGGTACTCAGTAACGCAATTACGATTAAACTAAACATGATTCGCCTCCAGGGGGATGGTTTTTTTGTTTAAGTTCACGCGCCAACCATAACAACAGCGGTAGCACTAAAGCCCAACTCAAAGCCAAGCCGAATATCCAAACTCCGGAATCCTCGGTGATATTGAGCGCTCCTAGCCTAGCCGCCGCCCAATAAGAAAACGGACACGTAATGCCGCCGAGTAGTCCGGCCAACCAAAGACGCGACTGCAACCAGGCCAACGAATGATTCAAGGTTAGCGCCAAACCGAACCACAGTAGCATAATCCATAAAGGTGCGTAATCGGTATCCGGCCAAGGAGAAGCATATTGCAGCCAACCGAGCCGAATCCAGGCGCTGTCTAAAATCATGCCAAGCACCGCCGCAGCCGGCACCAAACGAAAATCACCGACGACATGAATTGCAGGGCGGGTATGCCAAAGCCCGAACAGTACTAAAATAACCGGTGCCGGCCAATACTGGCTTGAAGCCGCCGACAAGACTGCGGCAAACCATAAGCCTTGCATCCAAGCCATGTTGATGAAGTTATTGCGGGTCATGACGCGGCAGCCATTGTTCGCGGCGATTGCCGGGTTTGGCCAGCAGCAATTGCACGTTGGAAATCGATTTTTCCCAAAAGCCGCCTTCGCAATAACACAGATAAAACTCCCACATCCTGATGAATTGCTCGTCGTAGCCTTGCTCCCGAACCTTTTCGAGCGAAGCCATGAAACTTTCCCGCCAAGCCTTTAATGTTAGTGCATAACTTTCGCCTTGATCTTCTAAATTGATCAAGCGCAAGTCGGTGCACCGACTTGCGCTCGCGATAATCGCGTTGACGCAAGGTATAAAACTGCCCGGAAAAATATAGCGTTTGATAAAATCGACGCTCTTCAGCGCCTGTTTATAGCGCTGATCTTCTATCGTAATCGCCTGAATCAAGGCCAGACCGTTCGGCTTTAATAAGTTCGCGCACTGCTTGAGATAAGTATCGAGATAATGGTGTCCAACCGCTTCGATCATCTCGATCGACACCAGTTTATCGTAACGGCCACTGAGATCGCGGTAATCCTCCATCAGTACTGTCACGCGATCGGCCAATCCTTCATCGTCGATGCGTTGCCGTGAGGCCTCGAACTGTTCTTTCGAGATGGTCGTGGTCGTTATGCGACACCCGTAATGCTTGGCGGCATAAGTGGCAAAGCCGCCCCAACCTGTGCCGATTTCGAGGACATTATCGTTGGGCTTTAAGTCCAATTTTCGGCAAATACGTTCCAACTTGGCCGTCGACGCTTCTTCGAGGCTTATCTCCAAGTCGTGATAAGTCGCCGACGAATACATCCCATGTTTATCTAAAAAAAGCGAAAACAAATCATTGCCCAAATCGTAATGTGCGGCGATGTTGTCTCGCGAACCCTGTTTGGAGTTACGCCGCGCGAAATGCCAGAATTTCAACAAGGTATTGGTCAAGATTGCCAGCCCGCCTTCCATGCTGTCGAGCAGGTCTCGATTGCGCACCAGGATGCGAATCACCGAAGTCAAATCTTCGGTTTGCCATAGTTCGTCCATATAGGATTCGGCGGCGCCGATCGAGCCGCCCAACGATATCTGCCGGTAAAAACTCATATCGAAGACTTCGATCTCGGCACTGAGGCCATCCTGACCGGGACTACCCAGCACGACTTTGCCGAGAGGGTCGGTCACCGTTAATTGGGCTTCTTGCAAATGACTGAGTTTATTCAGCAGCGCTTTGCGCAGCAGCAAATCGAATCTAGCCGGATTCTTGCTTAATTCGGCGGTTGTGGCATTCATGCTTATCTCCTTGATGTCATTCGGTTTGTTTATCTGGATGCGAATAAAACGGAATGCCTTTCAGCCAAAGCCGGAAAGCATGCCAATAAATCCTAAAAACGATGGCGCAAGTGATGAATGGATATTGTAACGGCACCGAGCGCATCGTTTTCGGGGACGGGTCGAGCATGTCCAGTTGCAGGGTAGCATCGAAACAGCATTGCGCCAGACGGTGTAATTGCATGTGTATCGTCAACTTATCGTCGGACAAGGCGAAACGCCACCGGTAATCGATGTCCATCGGCATGAACGGCGATACATGAAACGCTTTGCCGAACTCGAAGTTCCATTTACCGTTTTGGGCCGTGCTTTGCCGAGTATCCAAGACATAACAAAAGCGCTCGCCCCAGGGTGTGTTGGTGATTTCGGCGAGAATGAAGGTAGGCTGATCCGAGCTTTCCGGAAAACAAAAATAAAAACTGACCGGATTGAATGCAAAACCTAAGTATCGCAAATGCGTTAGCAAGCAAATGCGGCCTTCAAACATTTCATTCGTTTGTTGTTCAATTCGGGCTTTTACCGCGTCTCGCAAATTCGAATCCGTAGGCCCGAGAAAGTCTTCGCGATAAAAGGCGACCAGATTAAAGCGTTGCTTCGACCAAAAACGGCTTTTATTAATGAGCTCGTCTATTTTGTCGAGATCGAGCCACGACATGAACAAGGGATAGCGGAAGGCATGCGGTTTCGGCAAGTGGCGCCGGTGGCGCACCCAACCTTTGCAGATGCGGCTGTGCAGAGCGTTCATGACGGCGTGTTCAGTTTATCGATCGCCAACTGCGCACTAGCCGCGCCGTCTTCATGAAAGCCCCATCCCCAATAGGCGCCTGCATAAAACGTGCGGTTACGGCCATTGATATCGGCATGTCTTTTTTGCGCAGTTATGCTTTCCGGCGTGTACACCGGATGCCGGTAATGTCGCTGCATCAATATTTTTGAAGAATCGATGCGGTCCGTGCAATTCAGCGACACCAGCAACGGTTCGGGAGCATCCAGGTTTTGCAGCAAATTCATATAATACGTCACAGTACAGTTCGCCTGAGTCCCGGCCGGTTTCAATGCATTCCAACTCGCCCAAGCTTTCGGATGTTTCGGCATTAACGCCGCGTCGGTATGCAGCACCGTATCATTGTCCTGAAACGCAAAGGCACCAAGAATTTCGGCTTCCTCTTCGCTCGGCTGCTCAAGCAAACGCAAGGCCTGATCGGCGTGGCAGGCTAGTATGACGTAATCGAAGCGCCTGGAGCCTGCGGTATCGAAGACCGTAACACCACCCTCATTTCGGCTGATATGTTGCACAGGACAATTCGAGCGACATTCGCCGTTAAATTGTTTTTTGAATGCTTCGACATAAGTCGATGAACCGCTGCAAACGGTTCGCCATAGCGGCCGATCATTGATGTTCAACATGCGGTGATTGTCCATGAACGCAACGAAGTAACGAGCCGGAAAAGTTTTTAGACTTTCCGGCGGCCCCGACCATAAGGCGCAGGCCATCGGCAAAATATGATCGTCGATGAAGGCATCGCTGTAATCGTTTTCTTGCAGATACTCGCCCAAGGTCAGCGCATCGTCTCCGTTTTTCAGCAAGGCCGGCGCTTCACGGTAAAAGCGGAAAATATCGGCGATCATCCGGTAAAAGCGCGGGCTGAACAAATTACGCCGCTGGCAGAACAATTTGTCGACGGTGGTTGCGTTATATTCAAGGCCGGTTTTCGCATCGGCCACGCTAAAGCTCATGTCCGAAGGCTGCGAAGCCACGCCCAACTCGTTTAGAAAGCGGCAAAAATGGATGTAGTTGTGTTCGTTGAACACGATGAAGCCGGTATCGACCGCATAATGCCGTTCGTCCAAGACAATATTGTGCGTATCGGTATGACCGCCCAAATAGGTGTTGGCTTCATAGATCGTAACCTCGTGTTGTTTGGACAAGTAATGTGCCGCGTAAATACCTGAGATGCCGCTCCCGACGATCGCTATTTTCATTGGCAGCTTCCTTCGTCTATGCGTTTAGAATTCAGGCGCGCAACCGGAACCGGCTGCAAGTCCCAGATCAGCCCGCACCACGACATTAATTTCAACAAGTAATAACTAATATCGATCTCCCACCAATAAAAACCTTGGCGAGCCGACACCGGATAATGATGATGATTGTTATGCCAGCCCTCGCCGAGCGTGATCAGCGCCAAAAAACCATTGTTGCGGCTGTCGTCGCCGGTTTGATAACGCTGATTGCCCCAGACATGCGACAGCGAGTTGATGAACAGTGTGCAATGAATCAGCACGATCGTTGACACAAAATAACCCCAAATCAGCATCTGCCAACCGGTCGTGCCGAGTTCCGGAAAAGCGATTTCGAGCCACTTGCCCAGACCCCACAACGCGACCGCATAGAGCACCGGTATCACGATGTCGAAGCGGTCCAGGAAGCGTAACTCTGGAAATTTGATCAGATCGCGCACCCATTGCTCGCGAGTCGTGAAATGTTTCGTGCTAAGAAACCAACCCATGTGGCTCCACCAAAAGCCTTTGCGCGGGCTGTGCATATCGCTCTCGGTGTCGGAATAACGGTGATGACGGCGGTGATGCGAGGCCCACCAGATCGGGCCGCGTTGCGTCGCGGTCGAACCGAGCAAACCGAAAAGAAACTGGCACACGCGGCTGGTTCGAAATGCCTTGTGCGAGAAGTAGCGATGATAGAATGCCGTGATCGCGAACATGCGAATGAAGTAGGAAAACAGCGCCACGACAATCACGACCGGGCTCCAGCCCACTACGAATACCAACAGGCACGCGACATGCATGAGTATGAACGGAATCACGCGAAACCAATCGACGGCCTCGCTGGCGTCATTGCCGGTTTCTACGCGGCTGCTGTCGAACCAGGCGAAAAATTTTGTTAATGCGTTTTGTATAAACATCTTAGTAATCTCATAAAACTCACTCTTACATTTAAGAGCATGGTGGTCATTAAAATACTAAGCGTGTGAAAAACATGTGAACGCTTGCGTGCGATTTGTTCACACAATAGTGCATAGGGATCGGTAACACTCTGCACAAAATTGAATAACGGAGTGAACGATGAAACGAATGACATCATTATTCGGCATATTACTGGCGCTTACCGGATGCAGCAGCGTCGAACCGAATCCGATGCGCGAGTATTTAGCGATGGCTCCGGCCGAACAGAACGCCGGAAACCATCCTAAAATCAGGCATTTTGTCGAGTTATACGACAACTTGGAAGTGTTGCCGATTAAGACTAAGGTTGAAAATACCTATGCCGAGCAACTGTATTTTAACGATACGCTTGTCACCTTGCATGACCGGCAAGCCCTACAGAGTTATCTCGAACAAACCCAGAAAAACCTCGATTCGATTAGTATTGAAGTTATGTCGGTATTCGAACAAGGCGACGATGCGTTTGTGCGCTGGAACATGCGAACTCGGTTCACACTGTTGGGTCGAAGCAAGGATGTCACGACAATAGGCTTTAGCCATTTGCGTTTCGACGATCATGGCAAAATCGTCCTGCATCAAGACTACTGGGACAGCACGCAAGGCTTTTTTCTACAGGTTCCGATAATCGGAGGAGTATTACAATGGATAAAAAACGGTTTACACAACTAGCAATATTCTTAGGCGTAATGATATTCGGCAAGGTATACGCCGAAAATTTACTGCCCCCGAGCATCAACAATCAGCAGGCCGAATTACCGCGTTGCAGCAAGGGTGAATTGAAAGCTTTCCGCTGGATTCATGTCGGTTATGCCGAACTTTATCTAAACAATTGCAAGAACCCGATCGATGTTTTCACCGATACTCCGAAACAATTACGCTTTATTTACGAGCGCTCGATTCCGGCCAAGGCATTCCGTGAGGCTTCTGAGGAATATCTAAAAGCCAACTTAGGTGATAAATATCAAGCGTGGCGTAGCGCTTTCGATCGATTCAACCGCCAATATAAGGACATTGATGAAGGAGATTTTTACGATTTAATTTATGACGCCGAAAACGGTTTACGACTTTTCCTGAACAATGAACTGCTCGGAGCCCTAGAAGATCCCGAACAGGGGCTGGCTTATTTCAATATCTGGTTCGGCAAAGACCCGTTCTCAAATGCGCTGAAAGAGGCTTTACTGACGCCGGAAATGTAATCTCTGTTGCCACGCTTTTGTGAATGCCTAGGTTAAAAAAGCCCTATATGCGTTAATCCAAATTCGTCAGTTTGTTTCGCTCCCAAGTACCAGGAGCGCTACCAAAATTGCTCTCTCCCAAACTCTTGTTTGGGAGTGTCTACCGTCAAGCTCAGCTTGACGAACGATAAGCAGAGCTTAAAGGTAAGGAATATGCACAAAATAACTGCTACAAGTAGTAGGCTTTGTGGCGATTCGGTGACTCGCTTGACAGGACGCCGTGAACCCAGCACCTAAATTATCCAAGACAATTAAACATAGTCAACGGGCTATGGAATTTAGGTGCTGGGTGAATACGTCCATGTAGGCTTGACGGCGGCTTTCCCTGCCGCCGACACCTGTCAATCGAGCCACCGAACCCCCTACCAGAAGTTGTCGAAGTTATTTCATGCTCGTTCCTAAGGACTCCCAAATAGAACTTGGGAACGAGACAAACATAGAATACCTTTCGCACTTCAAATTTCGGCAGTGCCTGAGGAGGCGCCGGGGTGTGCGGCAAAGGCTTTGCCAGCATGGAGCTGGCATAGAGCCTACAGGGATGTATTCACGGCGTCCTTTGACGGACACCCCGACGCCGAATTTTGATCTGCGATGGGTAAAAAATAATGAACGAAGGAGGGCGTAGGTTAAAACGACAAATCCCACTGTAACCAAAACCGCTGATCCGATTGGCTGATTCCCTGCCTCGGGTCTTCCACGATCAAATGACTGACTTGAAAATTCACTTTATTGGCATGGCCATTGAAGAAATAAGTCATTACGCCGCTGAATTCTTGTTGCCGGTCGTTATCGACGTCGACATTCGGATCGACAAAGGCATAACGTCCGGCAAATTCCAGGTTCTTCGGCACGATCGCCAAAATATAATGCGGAAAATAGCCGGCCTGTATCAAACCGCCCATGAGATTCGTTTCTCTCCCGCCGGCGCCTTTGGCTTGGAATGTATCGATGACTTCTTTCCAGTGCATTTCATGTTGAATCGATAGACCTTGCCATTTGAAACGGACTTCTTCCATCATTTGATTGACGCGGAATTGTCCGTCTTCGCCTACGCTAAAGCCGGGCAGTGCGCGGCAGCTTCGGTTATCGGTCTCGAAGGCGGTGCATCGACTTTGATTGGTTGCCGCCGCGAACGCAAAATTGAGGGCCGGATTTTCATGAAATTCGAGATCGGATTGGGAAAACGGCATTTCTCCGCCCAAGGCATTCCACTGCAAACGGCCGGAATACATCATGTTGTTATCGTCATTGTTGCGCTCGCCGACGCCGAGTCCGGTATAGACACCGGCATAGTAACTGATATCGTGCCAGGTGCCGGGAAAGAGATTGCCGAAGATCTGTACCCCTTGTTGCCGGTCTACCGTGAATATGTCGTTGACGATCGACCGATTGACAAATTGCTGATTGCCTGAAGAGGTCACCCGTTCGTCGTTATACAAAACCTTGCCGCGGCCGAACCATAATTTAGCCCATGGATATTTGTCCACGGTCAAGTTCAAATCGCGCAATACCGGTTGGGACCAGTCGTATTGCAAATAGTATTTCAACCACGGCCAATAGGCATGACCTCTGAGCTTAGTCCGCGCACGGCGGATCATGAAGGTACTTTGATCACGATTCAAGCCATCGTTCGAGCCGTCGATCGAGCGCGGATCGCTGTCGAAAGGATTGGCATAGCGTGCTTGTATCCGGTTTTGGATGGACAAGGCGAATTTGCCGTCATCGGTCTTGAATTCAAAGCCGTTCTTGCCGTAACTGACGCCGGAGGGCAGGTTACTCTGGGTTTTAGGCTTCGGTTCATCCGGCTTGGCCTTAACTTCGGCTTGGGCAAGCGCAGTTTGCACGTCTTTTTCCGGTAGCGCATGCTCCGATTGTCTAGCTGTGGCGGCTTGCGCTGCTTCTAGTTGCTCGAGCCGTTTTAGTTTTTCATCCAAAACCTGCAGCTTCGCGTCGAGTCGCTTTTCAACGGCCAGCAATTCCTGCATATAACGTTCCGGGTCTTTGGGTTCTGCGGCGAGAACGACTCCGGACAAAAATAACCCGAACAGCACAGCCGGAATGGCGCGTGGCAAGGGCCTGTAGCGAGATGGCATTTTCATGTATTGCACTGAGTTCACAAGAAAAAATGCGAATTATGACAAAATTATGACAACTTTGTGACAATTACATAAAAACAACGGCACTCAGGTAGTGGAATTTCTAAAAAGATATGGGCTTGACGAGGATGTCGGGAGAAGAATCTTTAATTCGTACCGGCCTGCTTAGGATTTGGCCGTAAATAACTTCCCTATTTTAAGGAGGGTTCGGTTGCTCGATTGGCAGGTGTCGGCGGCAGGGACAGCCGCCGTCAAGCCTACACGGACGTATTCACCCAGCACCTAAATTCCATAGCCCATTGGTTATGGTTAACTATCTTGGATAATTTAGGTGCTGGGTTCACGGCGTCCTGCCAAGCGAGTGACCGAACCCTCAACAAGGCTCATAGTTCCAGGACGTTATTTATTACGAAATCCTTTTGCCAATAGCATACGGCCCAAACGGCGCAATCCGTCGGACGATATGTCCAAGCCGAGCGGTGAGCCGATGGCTTCAAGCTCGTACAGCAAATCCGTTGCGGTGATAAACGTCAGAAAGCGCAAGCCCTCTGTACCGGGTACGTCTTTGGCTATCGTTCGCAGCTCCGGCGCCACTCTATCCCATGAATCGTTGAAAAACATCCGTACCGGATCGCCGCCGCTCGTGTCGTTGCTCGTCAAACCCTTGTGGAAGGCCGACTTAGCCGTAAGTAAAGTTTCCAAAAGAGTATCACGAACGTCCGAGGAAACCCTATCGTCCGCGGCTCGATCGATCGCTTGAAATAATGAAGCGTTCCAGCGTTGCCAAGCTACATTCCATTGTTGCATTTCGCTTTCGTTGAATACCGGCGCGGGTTGCTTGCTTGTTCTTGCATTCGCCTGCGGAACCTCAAAAGCGACTTTTACACCCAAACCGGTTTCACCGGCCTTGACTTCGCTGAATCGGAGCGAGTTCAATAAAGCTTGCACCGCCGCTTTATTTTCCGGAGTCGTGACGGGTGCCAGCGTTTTTTCGAGGTCGCCTCGCACTTCTTGCAAGTCGAGTTTAACCGATGCCAATTTCGGTTCGGCAAAACGCTTGAGTAAATCCTGCAACTGATCGATTCTCAATGCTTGTCCGCCCGGATCGTAAGCAACCGCCTTGTCGATCGGAAAGCGTAAAACAGTACCGCCGTTTTCCAGTACCGTGCGTTGAAAAGTCTCGAGCTTGCCTGTCCAATCCAACACGGTTAAGCACTGGCCGCCCATGGCGGTACCGATGCGCGCATGCACGTCATTGACGATTCGAACGAGGCCTTGTTGTCCGTCGATTCTAGGGTTGGTCATATCGAGTAAACTACAGCCGCCTTTATCCTTCCATAAATGGGCCGTCTTATTGGTGCCGGTGTAGAGTTGCTCGACCAGCACATTTCGAATCAAGCGGTAATCGATCGGAAGTGGAATGGTCTTCTGGCTTGCACTAAGGCTTCCCGAATAGGCGATTAGGATTCCAAGGTAAGTGCTTAGCAAAGTTTTTTTCATCGTATGACTCATATAATCGGTTATGCCCCATGCGGCTCAATTAGGTTACCATTATTGTCGGTAATATCGTTTTAGTTCAATCATGACTTTCGACGTATTTGTTCAGTCAAATGCATTTAGCAGTTTAATGAATTTCTTTTAGGAGTGATCAGTGTTCGATACGGTTACACAATGGCTGCAAGACTTAAATCCGGAGCCTAGCACCAAAGTGGCAATCGCTTTGGCGGCCATTGTCGTCATAGCAATATTAACCCACCTCATTTTGCATTATGTATTTCTGCGTTTGGTCGAAAAACTGGCCTACCGAAGCAAATGGGTCTGGAAGCGGGCCTTATTCGAGCAAAATTTATTCAATCGCATTGCTTTCGTATTTCAAGCTATGTTAGTCCGCTGGCAAGCGCAACTATGGCTAGCCCAAGAGTCATTGTTTTTGTCCGGCATCGAATTAGCCGCTAAATTGTGGATATTGTTTTATCTGCTCTTAAGCTTGTTTTCCTTGCTGGACACCTTGCTGTCCTTGGCGCATCAATACCGCGTCGCAAGACATTGGCCTTTGCGCGGCGTCTTTCAAAGCATCAAGCTGATTGCATCCGGTTTTGCCTGCATCTTATTCGTTTCGATCATCACCGACAAATCCCCGGTGATTTTACTCAGCAGCTTGGGTGCGATGACAGCGGTCCTGCTCTTGGTGTTCAAGGATTCGTTATTGGGCTTGGCTGCCGGCATTCAACTGTCGGCCAACAAAATGTTGAGCGTCGGCGACTGGCTGGAAATGTCCAAATATGGCGCCGACGGGGATGTAATCGATATCGGCCTAACCACCGTCAAAGTGCAGAATTGGGACCGAACGATTACCACGATTCCGACTTACGCCTTGATATCCGATTCGTTTAAAAATTGGCGCGGCATGCAAGAATCCGGCGGCAGGCGCATTATGCGCAGTATTCGAATCGATGTCGCTAGCGTTGCGTTTTTATCCGAAGAAGATATCGTTCGTTTGCGTAAAACCAAATTGCTGACCGACTATATTGAACGAAAACTAGCCGAAATCGACAAAGCCAATGCCGTTGAGTGCGCCGATTTGTCTTGTCCTGCGAATGGTCGGCGGCTAACTAATTTGGGCACGTTCCGTGCCTATTTGAATGCGTACATCAAGACGCATTCCGGTATTCATCAAGCGATGATATTGATGGTTCGCCAATTGGAACCCGATTCTCATGGACTGCCGATTCAGATCTATGCGTTCAGCAACGATACGCGCTGGGTCAATTACGAAAGTATTCAAGCCGATATTTTCGACCATGTGTTAGCTGTCGTGCCGGAATTTGGCCTGCGCGTCCATCAAATGCCGAGTGGGCAGGATTTGCATGCTTTGTTAAGAGGTTGATTGACTACGACAGGCTAATGGGCGCCCCCGGTCTTGATTTTTACCTTTTATTGTCTCGGCAAAACTTTACCGGAGGGATTATCATAAATCAATGACCTGGGTAACCTGGCAATACTGCCAGCTGTGAGAGAGCCGCGTAAGCGGGAAGCTCTCCCGAGTAAGGCCTAGTCAGCCGCTTGGAGGTGTAATGACTGTAAGGGCGAAAGCCGAGGCGACAATTATCCTGACACAAGGGGCTTATCCGTTTGCGACTCCGTTCGCTCTTGCCGTTCTGACCCCTACTAACAATTTGAAGCCTATCGATCTGGACGCCGTTCCAGAACCAGAAATTGATTCGGCTCTCCGACCACATAAATTCGGCCGTCATCATCAACGGTCACACCTTCCGGTTGCCATAGCCAACCAATCAACCCCAGTTTTCCTTCGCGCAGACTGAGCCGCGATAATTCCTGACCCTGCATGTCAACGACATGAAGGCTGTCGGAGGATTCACTTAATATCAATAATTTATCTTCCTTCCCCCGCAATACACTCAATCCGGCATAATCCCTTACATTCAGCCGCATAGACAATAATCCTGACAAATCTACGCCTATACCCCGTTCATCAACAGGCTGATGCAAAATGCCAGGAGGCGTTTCTTTCACCGCAAATAAACCAAATTGTTGCGACCACGCTACGCCTTCGATACCGCTATTGTCATCATCTTCTGCTGCCAGATTAAACTTTACTGCCTGATCGTGCTTTATCGATTCTGTAGCTTCAGTGATTTCCACCCGCATCAGGTTGTAGCGATTTTCTTCAGCAATCACAAAAAAATTATCATACAGGTAGGTTATGGACTCGGTATCCTGAAAACCGGATAAATCAATTGTCCGCTGCAACTCTCCATTTTTATTGAGAACATGAATCTTACGAGGGGTATTGGTCACGGCATAAAGCAGACCCGATGGCGGATGATAGGTGATTCCCGAAAGATTTTCTTGGATGCCGTCGACACGGCGAGCAGGTCCAATCGGTTGATAGCGGCTCAGATCCCACTCCGTTTCTATTCCGCTTATTAAAGGCGAGTTATCAGGAAAATGCCATGCAATCCATCCGGACAACAGTAACAACGGCAATAACAACCAAAAACGTTTTTTCATTACACCTTCGTAAATTTACACAAGTTCGGATTCTCGATTGTTAATATTAACTCGAAGTTAAATTAAAAATTAATAATATTTACAAATGGCATAAGGAACCGACCATCGTATTTGCAAGACAATATTGATTATGTCTCGATTAGTTTGAATAGAGAGGGCTCAAACGAAATTGGTGTCAAGCCTTATATTTGATATTTTTTCCTTAAGTTGGCGATTGTCCCTCGCGTATTGATTTTGGTGACTGTTTGGCCACCTCAATTCGACACGACTCCCTTTTGATTGAAAAACCGTCTAAGAATAAAAGGTATGGAATGTGTCTATCGAAGACCGCCGTGAATCCATCCATGGGGGGCTTGACGGCAGATCGAACGCAAAGGATGGCGTGAATGCAGATTTTGCATGGAGCAAAAATCTGCCCTGCTGGCGACATCCTCGTTAGCCACACCCATGCCTTCATAAAGTTAGCTAATTTTTGAGTATAAAGGGCGTAAAGCCAGCAATGCCCTAGCAACTGCTTTCGGGCTTTTTTTGTCCATCCTACCCGTAAACTTAGGCTCTGTATGTGCTGATAGTTGGCGTCGACCCGGCATGGACTGCCTAGCTGACGCTTTCGATGCATTTCAACTGCCAACGCAAACATAGCTTTATTTTACCACCCAACAAAGAAATCTCTTGGTGGGATTCATATGCTTCATAGTTATATGCCGGATTTAGGATTAACTGATTTCGCCTTGCCGATGCGCCAAAAGATGAACATAGCGACCCATGTCTCGGTAGGTCGGCATTCGGCAGTAGCGGTATTCCAATTCGAATAATTCGGCCGGATCGCTGCCGTCTAAAGTATCTTTGGTTACATAATCGTGAAACACGCGAATGCCGGTATGCGCCGTAACGCTAAATCCGTGGCTTTGCAATCGCTCGATGATTTCGTGAGGGTATTGAGGATTCGGCGGCGTTAGTTTTTTGCCTTTGCCGAGATAGGCATCGTCAATCAGGTTTTTCCAGCGCCAATGGCCTTTCAAGGCATTGGTATAAACCATCGCGTTACGGTTATAAAACAACAGCGACAAAAAGCCGCCGGGCTTGACCCGCTCCATGACGATTTGCAAGGCCGGCAGCGGGTCGCCGAGCCATTCGATTACCGCATGGAATAAAACCAAATCGAACTGGGGGAGTTTGGCTGCGAGCGTTTGCGCCGGTTCATGATGAAATTCGGCGATCAGGTCGGTCTCGGAAAAATGCTGCCGTGCCCGCGTCAACATCTTTTCCGACACGTCGCATAGAATCAGTCGATGACCTTGCTCAGCCAGCCATTGGCTGATTTGCGCAAAACCGCATCCGGCATCCCATATTAACAGAGGCTCGGTAGCCCGGTAAAACTCGTCGAGGTCTTCCTTCAACAGCTTGAGCCGCCAATCGCCCTTGGGCGTGGCATAGACTTTTTGTTCGAATTTTTCGACAAACGGGTCGAAATTGCGGTCTTTCAGTGGTTTCATAGGGCAGGGGCTTCGTTCCAAAAACGCTTAATCCTAAATTCGGCACCGGGGACTCGTCAAAGGTCGCCGTAAATACATCCATGTAGTGCATGGCAAGTTATTGAATTAACTTCTTATTCTTTATGACCTTCATGGTGAAATGCTTTTTTTAGGTTAATTCGGCGCGATCAATCGATAACCGATCCCCGATTGGGTTTCGAGCAAGGGCGCATCGAACGGCTTGTCGATTTTTTTGCGCAGTTTGTATAAATGGCTTCGGAGCGTGTCGCTATCCGGAATCAGTTCTCCCCAGAGTTCTTGTTCCAATTGTTCTCGGGTAACCAGGTTGGGCGATTCGCGCATCAATATACGCAGTATCCGCAAACACGTCGGCGACAATTGAATAATCCGGCCCTGGCGCATGACCTGCATCGTGCTGGTGTTGAAGGTTAAGTCGTGAATTTGATAAACGGATTCGTCCAGTTCGCCTCGTTCGCGGCGAATCAAAGCATTGATGCGGGCTTCGAGCTCCGGCATTTCGAAGGGTTTTACCAAATAATCGTCGGCGCCGCGTTGGAATCCTTCCAGCTTGTCCTGCAATTGATCGCGGGCGGTCAACATTAATATCGGAGTCGACAAGCGCGCGTCTTTGCGCAGTTTCCGGCATATTTCCAAGCCGTCGATGCCGCCTGGCAGCGAGATATCGAGAATGATGGCATCATAGCGTTGCGTTGCGGCAAGATGCAACGCGCATAATCCGTCGTAGGCGTAATCCATCGTGAAACCGCTGCTTTCGAGATAGGACCCAACCGCTTGAGCCAGGTTTTTATGATCTTCGACCAACAGCAACGAGGCATTCCGTGGACTCGGTTGGTTTTGAAGATTGGCTGTAGAAACGTCCATATTTTAGAAAGTATGAAGGTTCGGCGGAGGCACCGCCGAACCTTGTATTGTTAAAGTAAAGCCTTATTCTTCAACTTGTTGAATGCCGTCCAGGTTCCATTTCGGCTGCAGGCTATTTCTCGGCTTAACGAAATGCCATACTTCGCGAACGGCTTGCTCCGGTCCATAAATGTCTTCGCGCATTACGGTATCGAACAATACGGTCGCTTCCAATTCGTTGCCGGATTCGCGGACATCGAGCAATTCGGCTTGAACGCTTATGACTTCTGTCCGATTATCATCGGTCGAGGCCTTGAGTTGATCCTGTATTTCGGCGAACACGCGATCAGTGGTCAAGCCTCTGATTTCGGCTAGATCGCGATCGTCCCAAGTAGCTTGCAAGGCTCTAAACGCATTTTTGGCGCCGTTCAAAAAAGCGTGCTCATCGAAACCTTCCGGCAATATAAGGTCGCGATTTTCTATAGCAGGTTCGAATCCGGAATCGGTGTTGGCTTGAGATCCTTTCTTAAATAATAGATCGGTGTTAAACCCTGTATTACCGACCGAAGCGCGTGACGGCGCTTGAGTTTGGGGGACTTCATATTCGCTATAAGCGGAAGTTGATTGCTGTTGCGGCTCGTAGTTGTTGCGACTATAGGCCGGTACCGGGCGCGCGGCATTTTTGGCGCGGGCGGCAAACAGTTTATAGAGTAAAAACGCGATGCCGCCGAATACTAAAATATCCATGAAATTGAAGTTCTCGAAGGCACCTCCGAACAACATGGCGCCGAGTAACCCGCCCAAAGCCAAGCCGCCGAGCATTCCCATTAAGCCGCCGCGATTAGCGAGTTTTTGTTTGGCCGCTTGGTTTTGAGCTTGGGCTTGTTGCTGTTGTCGGGTTGGTGCGGCTTTTGCCGGTGAGGCAGAACGTTGATAAGGTTTATTGAACGAGGATTTGCCGCCGAAAGAGCCGCCTCCGCCGAACCGCTTGGCTTCAGCATCCGAGACGCTGCCCAATCCGAGGGACAGGCCGATGATCAAGGTTGTCACTATACTGGTCAATTTATTCATGAGTAAGTTTTTGAGTTTTGTTGATTAAGGCAAGATACATAACTGGGCTGTTCATTATATAACGCAATATAACGCAGTTTTTCGCCCTCTTAACTGCGAATTAACTTAAATTCGGCAATTTAACCATGAAGCACATGAAGTTTTTGAAGTATTTCAAGGTAATTGTTCAGCCCCCTGCATTTAAAACAAGTTGGAACCTTTCAGGAGAGCAAAACTGTTTTGTAAAAAGCATGGCAAGTTATAGAATCAACTTCATGTTCTTCATAGTGTAATACTTTTTCTAGAATTAAAGAGTCTCGTCTACGACACGGCAGGGACTGATTGAGTTCCATCGATTAGGTTCCGGGCAAGCAGTCAAAAAACCCATCTTTCTTGGTACGGAGTTAATTCAGCAAGATGGGGATTAAAATCATGAGGGGTGGATTGAGTAACCCGCTCAGCGCCTCAACCCTTTTCGGAACGGCGAATTAAAATTCCTTCACGACAAAGAAAGTAATGTCGCTTCCGCCTCGTTCGTCATCCCTTAACACGTTGAAATTATGGGTAACATCCACAACCAGCATCGATTCACCGAGAAAGCCGGTCGCAAGTCGCCCGCCCACTGCGCTATAAAACGTTTCTTTTCTCTTGAATTCGCCGCCGATATTGCGTACCGGATTCAACCAGCCTACAGTACTTGTAAACTCAAATAACTGAAAAAAATCGGTTCCCAGCGGTATTGGGCATTACCGATCAAATAGTGTTCGGGATAATATTCCCAAACCGAAGCGCCGGGGAGCACGGGCATGGCAGTCGAGGCAAAATCCCAACCCATAGGATTGACACCGCCACCGATGCGTTGCGCCGAAAATCGGTCCAGATTGGCGCCCGTACCGCCATGGACGGAGCCTAATAGCCGGTGTCTATCGCTATCGATGAACGGAACGCCGGTGGCGCCTAAAGTATAGGCATCGAATCTCAAATGATCCCGAGAATCGCTAGCGCGGTATTGATTGCCATCGAGCCCCCAATCGCGCCAATTCACGCGGTGGCCGTAGACCAGATTCCCGCCGAAGGCAAACCTTCATGAGCCAGCCACAATATATTCCGTTTTAGCCCATCGTATTTCACTTCCAGGCGTGAGCCGAGCTCAACGGTATCGCGGGGCGCGAGTAGATTATCGGCGGCTTCGCTGCCTTTGCTGAAATATAAAAAACCCGGCTCGAATACAGATTGGCCATGAAGATATTGTCGTTATAACCGGGATCGACTTGAGTTCGATAGCCAAGACCGATATCCCATTGTAAAAGCCCCCCAATACATTTCTTCATCGATCACTCTTCGTCCGTCGACGGCCTCGCTCATCGCGGTCGGGGGGATAAAATTCCTAAATGCTAATGCATATTGAAAATCGCCCCAATCAGGCAACTGTTCACCGTAGAACAAATCGTTATATGCCCCGGCAATATTCGCATAAAACAATTTACTTTGTTCGGGTTGCCGCCAAAAATACAGACTGCCTATTGGAAAGATGTCTCGATCGTCGGGCCCCGGCGTGTTGTACTGAAGGCCAAGCATCCAGGCATTGACCGATGTTCTATCACGAGGATCGACAATAATTTCTTCGCCCAGAAACTCAGTTCTGAAACCTTTCCCGGCCAATGGGGTTTTATAATTTTTCGAATCCCGGTTCAGGTAGGGAAGTTTCTGTTCAATAGCGGTATTTGACGTTAATGCTTCATTTTACTTCGCCATGATCGATTGATTAAAAAATAGAAAACCAAACAAACCGATGGATAGCGGCTGATGTTTTAGAGCCCTTGAACCAAGATTAGCCATGTTATCTACTCCAAGTTTTATTTAATCGTTCAATACTTAGACCGGCTTCAATATTTTTCTGTCATAAGTTTTAGATAAATAAAAACAAACGTTATACCACTACAATATAGCCCCAAACTAATATTATAAAAGTTGGGGCATGCGGTTTCTTGCTTGAGCTTTTACACCGCTTTTAAGCGGACGGTACCGGAAAAAGTAATAATTCACACCCCTCTATCGTTACTACGCTCCAGCGCTTGTCGTTATACACATCTCTTTGAGATAGGCTGTTGTCCATCCTGCGCGATAGTCAAATCACGCAATAGCCGAAACTCTGTAGGGTACGCTGTGCGTACCATGGCGACCCCGCCAATATTAACCCAAGCTCTTATGGTTTGACTTGGGTAGGGTTTCGGGCCTTAGGGACGCGTAGCGTACCCTACAATTTATGCATAACGATGAGCGTAGAGCGTGAAAACCAGAATTGCCGGTGACTGAATAGTTAAGAAAAAAACCGGCACCGCTTCGAATACGATGAATCAATATTTTTCGGATAAAGTTATCACTACGAATCACTGCCATTAAGTAAAGGAAACCCGTCATACCGCCATGGATGGCAAGCTTTTGAAGCACATTCGTCCTTGAATGCCGGCTTAATTTAATGGTAATGACCACTAGAAATGGGAATTGCCGAAAAAAATCCCTAGTTTATGCTATCGATAAATCGCTTTATAGCTGATATAAAGCGCGCAGAACGTTACCGGTATAATTAAAATCATTGCCAAACCAATCGTAACGACAGACAGTAGAGCAAAGAGTATCAAGAACAAATAAACCGTGATCATCGCCGAAATATGACGCCCGCAGTTGTAATAACTACTTTTGATTGCATCGACCGGCTTGCAATCGCCGAACATCACTTGAGGTACTGAATACAATAACGCTGAAATGACCAAGATACCCAATGGCGCAGCTAAAATGAGTGCCGCAAATGGTCCGAGCATTATCGTTAAGCCCGCTTCAATAATTTCGAAGAATACCATTAACAAACCGAGAATCAATAAAGGTTTCAGTTTGGTCGAATCGATGAAGCCTTGGAAAAAATGGCTGATTTTCATCTTTCGCTGCTCGTCGACTTCTCGAATTGCATACAAAAATCCGCCGTACATCACCGGAAAGATCAAACCGTCTAAAATTTCACCGACTACCGGAAGTATTGCTAGCAAGATTTCCAGAAGAATCCAGATTGCGGTGCCAAGAATCAGCATCAGCGGGCTTTTAGAAAACAGCTTCCAACCATCGACAAACCACTGCCGCCCGTCTTTCATTGTATAACCTGTATCTTCCATTGCGCTCTCCTGAATTATTATCGTCTATCAAGATCTATTTTAAATCGATTCAATCAATCATACCTTTCATATACCTTTCGCACTTCAAATTTCGGGAGTGCCTAAGGACGCTCCGGGTGTTCGATTTTTGCTCCTCGGCATCTGCTCCTGCGTCGCCTAAAGCGCCTACTGTTTGGTGTCCTAATGCACTCCACCCATGGCGATCGAACCTCACCTACCGTTAGGTGAGGGTACATGGACGTATTCACCCAGCACCTAACCTCCATAGTCCATGAGCTATGGTTATCTATCTTGGATAATTAAGGTGTTGGGACATCTCGAAGCCGAATTTTGATCCACGATGAGTATAAATTTGAACCGAATATTCATGAAAACAAAGGCCTTACGCTTCAGTATACCGGCAACCCAGGATCGGTCCAAATTCGGCAGACTCCATTAGGTAAAAATATTAGTCTTGCATCAAATGTAGCCGTGCAAAAATTCGTCTCCGTGCTACTATGAGGCTTAATACAAGGTTTTGGGAGCCCGCAATATGAAAGCGAATATCGGTTTAATCGGCCTGGCGGTCATGGGCCAGAATTTAGTTCTCAACATCAATGATCATGGTTTTAAGGTAGCCGTCTACAACCGCACGACAGAAAAGACCGACGAATTCCTCTCGGGTCCGGCTAAAGGCACCGAAATCGTCGGAACTTACTCGCTCGAAGATCTCGTGCAGAAACTGGAAATGCCGCGCATCCTGATGTTAATGGTTAAAGCCGGAACCGTGGTCGATCATTATATAGAGCAATTAGCCCCGTTACTCGATGCCGGCGACATCATCATCGACGGCGGCAATTCGCTATTTACCGATACCGATCGGCGCACAACGGCACTAAAGGAAAAGGGCTTGCTATATATCGGCACCGGCGTCTCTGGCGGCGAGGAAGGCGCAAGGCACGGGCCTTCGATCATGCCCGGCGGCCACCCGGACGCCTGGAACCGAGTCAAACCGGTATTGCAGGCGATCAGCGCGAAAGTCGACGGCCAGCCTTGCTGTGAATGGGTCGGAGATGGCGGTGCGGGCCATTATGTCAAAATGATCCATAACGGCATCGAATACGGCGATATGCAAATCATTTGCGAAGCCTATCAACTGATGTCCGAAGGACTCGGCCTTTCTGCCGATGAGATTTCCACTATTTTTGCCGAATGGAATGGCGCGGAACTCAGTTCCTATCTCGTCGAAATCACGGCCAATATTCTTGCCTATAAAGACGAAGACGGCAGTCCGCTCCTTGACAAGATCCTCGACACGGCCGGCCAAAAAGGCACCGGTAAATGGACCGGCATCAATGCGCTGGATTTAGGCATTCCGCTGACGCTGATCGGCGAATCAGTCTTCGCACGCTGCCTGTCGGCGATGAAAGACGAACGCATCAATGCCTCGCAAAAGCTGCCTAAACCGGTCAACCGTTTTGAGGGAAACCGGCAAGAAGCCATCGAAACCATCCGCAATGCCTTGTATGCATCGAAAATCATTTCTTACGCGCAGGGTTTCCGGCTCATGCGCGAAGCGGCGAAAGAATACGGCTGGTCGTTGAACTACGGTGAAATCGCGCTGATGTGGCGGGGCGGTTGTATTATTCGCAGCGCATTTTTGAACGACATCAAACAGGCTTATGACAATAATCCCGATTTGGAAAATTTGCTGCTGGCCGATTTCTTCGTCGATGCGATGCGACAAGCCGAACCCGGCTGGCGTAAAGCCGTCATACTCAGTATCGAACTCGGTATTCCGGCCCCTGCGTTTTCCAGTGCGCTAGCGTTTTACGACGGTTACAGGACGGCGTGCTTGCCCGCCAATCTGTTACAGGCGCAACGCGATTATTTCGGCGCGCACAGTTACGAACGCACCGATCGCCCACGCGGCGAGTTCTTTCATACCGACTGGACCGGACACGGCGGCAAAACCGCATCGTCCACTTACAACGTTTAAACCTAAAAAGAGCAGTCGGCATGTATTGTAGACCGTTCGTGCTGAGCCAAGTCGAAGCATGAAAGGTCTACAACACTTTCGCCGGCTTGGTGAAGCCTCAAACTACCCCCCACCCTTCCGCTACGCTCAGGAGAGCATTGTCGAAGGGCGGGGGGTAGTTAGAGGCACTCAACTGCTCTTTTTAGGTTAAATTATACACATAACACGAGTCGATTCTATGTCTGCTGAACCCTGTACCTACGTCATTTTCGGCGCAACCGGCAATCTATCCCGAATCAAATTAATGCCGGCGCTGTATCATCTGGAACTCGAAAACAAACTGCCGGAAGACAGCCGTATCGTCGGCATCGGCCGGCGGCCTTGGGATCAAAAAAAATGGCTCGAGGAAGTCCGGGAGATGATCGGCAAGAAGGTCCGCGAAGGTATCGACGAAGCCGTATTCACTCGGTTCAGCGAACGGCTTTCTTACCATCGCGGCGATCTCGATGAAGCGGAGTGTTATCAAGGACTGGCAGTCACCCTGAGCAAGGATGAGGATTTTCCCAAAAATATCGCATTTTATCTCGCGATCAGTCCCGAGGATTTCGGTAATGTCATTGAATCGTTGAGCAAAGTCGACTTATTGAATCAAGAATACGGTTGGAAACGCGTTATCATCGAAAAGCCATTCGGTTACGACCTGGACAGTGCGCAATCGCTGCAAAAAAGGATCGGTCGCTATTTGAGCGAAGAGCAAATTTACCGGATCGATCATTATCTGGGTAAAGGTATGGTGCAAAATGTACTGGTATTCCGCTTCGCGAATGTCATGCTCGAGCCGCTGTGGAACCGCAACTACATCGACCATGTCCAGATCACTCATGCCGAGGATATCGGTATCGACACGCGCGGCGGCTATTACGACGGGGCCGGCGCATTACGCGATATGCTGCAAAGCCATTTGTTGCAACTGATGACACTGGTCGCGATGGAACCACCCGCATCGATGGAAGCCGAATCTCTGCGCGACGAGAAGGTCAAGGTCTTAAAATCGATTCGCCCAATACCCAAATCGGCGGTACACGCGCATGCCTATCGCGGCCAATACGCCAAGGGCACGGTCGGTAAAGAAAAGGTCAAAGGCTATTTGGAAGAGGACAACATCCCGCCAACCAGCATTACCGAAACCTATGCCGCCGTTAAATTATTCATCGATAACTGGCGCTGGCGAGGCGTGCCTTTTTATTTGCAAACCGGCAAACGACTGGCCAAAGGTCAATCCGTCGTCTCGATTTGCTTTCGCCATCCGCCGCTGCAGTTTTTTCGCGATACCCACGTGCAGTGCATGAATCCGAATTGGGTGCTGTTGAGCATTCAACCGGAGGAACGTATTCGCATGGAAATGACCGTCAAGGAGCCTGGATTGGAAATGCGCACGCGCACCAGCAGCCTGGATGCCGGTTTTCGAAACAGCGATGAAAAAGCGATCGATGCCTATGAAGACTTGTTGCTCGATGTCATGAAAGGCGATCGTTCGTTGTTTCTGCGTTTCGACGAAGTCGAATATGCTTGGCGCATCGTCGACCCGATTTTACAAACCTGGGCCGTCGAACGTGACTTCATCCCGGCTTATCCGGCCGGCAGTTGGGGACCTTCCGAAAGCCGCCGCCTGTTCGAAAAAGAAGATCAATACTGGCGCACCTCGTTGACGCCGGAATGGTGTCAATAAAGCTTTAGATCTTTCGTAGTTAAAATTTCGGCAATCACGCGTAGCCGATGAATTAAAAATTGTCGGACAATAGCGAACAACTCGTCTCGAAACCGATCCGTCGAGGCGAAGAATTGGTCGCAGGCCGTTTTGAATGAATTGGAGTTCTCATAATATCGGTCGTCAAGCACTTTCTTCTGTCGCCATAACGACTCTACTGAAGAAACAGCATGAATAAAACAAATCGTTTCAACTTAGTTCGCTTGCTGGTCACCCTGATATTTGTTTTTGTTGCAAACGCTGCGGCCATTGAAAAGCCGGGCATCATGCAGGCTAGAGTGTTCGATCCGTCGATCAATGTCACGGAATATTGGGTCAGCGAAAAGCTTGATGGAGTTCGAGCGCGCTGGGACGGGAAACAATTGATTTCCAAAAACGGCCATCTGTTCCATGCGCCAGCCTGGTTCATCGAAGGCTTTCCCGATGTAACGTTGGATGGCGAACTGTGGTTGGCGAGAGGTCAATATCAGCAGACCGTTTCCATAGTCAGCCACAAGGCACCTCATTCCAGATGGCAAAAAATCAAATTGATGGTCTTCGACCTGCCTGACAACCCGAAGCCCTTTTCAGAACGGGTCGCCGCAATGCGGCACATGGCTCAAGAGCGGCATACGCCGTATCTAAATTTCATCAATCAATTCCGGGTCGTATCCGCCGACGAATTAAAGCAGAGACTGAATTATATCGTGGCCGAAGGCGGTGAAGGCCTGATATTGCATCATCAAGACAGTCTTTATCAGCATGGCCGCAGCAATCGATTGCTTAAATTAAAACCTTACCACGATGCGGAAGCGGTCGTGATCGGTTATCGTCCCGGCAAAGGACAATTTACCGGCAGGATGGGCTCTCTTAAAGTCCGAACCGAAAACGGAAAGGAATTTTACATCGGCACCGGATTCAGCCAGCGGGAAAGGGAAACCCCGCCGCCTCTGGGCAGCCTTATTAGCTTTCGTCATCAAGGTTACACCGATAAGGGACTACCCCGTTTTGCCGTGTTCATCAGAGTACGCGATGAGCCTTGAGTTTCTGTCAGCCTGCCAACTTCTCCCTGTTTCCATGATCATCCGGTCTTGGATGAATTTGGTTGATGAGATCAATATCCAAAACTAATTCCTATACTTGAGTCTTTCTAACCCCTGTTTGACAATTGATTTGAAACACTTTACGAATCAATGGCTTGGTTATTCAAAAATCGACGTTAGGCACTACAAACGCGTTTTTGAGCGATTTTCGATTTAGATGAGTGTTCTTTGCACACCTCCGGGTAGCAGGTCAAGATCCAAAGCGCGGTAGATTTGCGCTAACTCAGTTTCCGGGCGCGTGGTTTTACGGATGTGCAGGTTGCCGCCGTTGGCGCGCCGGAAGGAGGCGGTGACATGGTACTGTACGGATAGTATGTTCCGTAACGTGGACCAGCGGTCGTGAATACCGTGTTCTTTGAGTTGTCGGCAAATGATCTGCACGAACTGATAGGCCAGGACGGTGATGAATAGATGCCCGTCGACGCGGATTTCTTTGTGATGATAGACCGGGCGTAGCCCGAGTTCGGATTTGAGGCTGCGAAACACGGCTTCCAGGTCGGTAAGCATGATGTAGGTGCGCCACAGTTTTCCGGCATCCCATTGCATTTCGTTACTGCGTAGGCAGTACACGCCGGGATGGCTCAGGCGGCTGCCGGCTTTGGGCTGTTTCGACCAGGTCAAGCCGATGACTTTTTTGTCGGTCTCGTCCGGGGTCAGTTCGATCGTGTAATGCTGGCCGATACCGTGGTATTTTTCTTGGAGCCGACCGATGCGCTGTTGCTGTTTGTCGAGACGCTTTTCGGCACGCGGCTTTTGTAGACCCTCGGCGATTTTTTGTAATTCGGCCTCGAAGCGCTCGCACAGGCGTTGATTGATACCGCGTTCTTTTTGTTCGCGCTGTTCGGAGTAGCAATAATGGCCGTTTTGGGGGAGATGTCAAAATGGCGCGCCCGAGAGGATTCGAACCTCTGGCCTCGGCCTCCGGAGGGCCGCGCTCTATCCAGCTGAGCTACGGGCGCGTGTTTGGATGCGTATTCTAACCGATCGCCGCGATAATTACGATAACATTGTTTTCAAATGCGCTAGACTGGCCTTGCCGCGTTCTTTGATAACGGCCGGATCGAGCTGTTTTTTGTTGGCCCATTCGAGATCGTCGGACGGCAATTCGCCCAAAAAACGGCTCGGTTCGCATTCGGAAATTTCGCCGTAGCGTTTGCGGTGAGTGCAATAACTGAAAGTCAGCGAACGTTGCGCGCGCGTGATGCCGACATAGGCTAGGCGGCGTTCTTCCTCGATATTATCGGTTTCGATACTATTTTGATGCGGCAGCAGGTTTTCTTCCATGCCGATCAGAAAGACATGCGGAAATTCGAGGCCCTTGGCCGCGTGCAGTGTCATTAGGCTGACCTGGTCGCCGGCCTCTTCTTCCTGGTTGCGTTCAAGTATATCCATCAGCATGATCTTCGAGACGATTTCAGACAATGATTTCTCGGTGCCCTGGTCTTTGTCGGCGATGCGCTTCAACCAGTCGATCAGTTCGTAAACATTTTGCATCTTGCGTTCGGCCGATTGCGGCGTCTTCGCGTTTTCACGTAGCCAGGCTTCGTAGCCGATTTGGCTTATCATTTGCTCGATCACAGCAAAAGTATCGACGCGCTCCATGCGATCGGCGGTATCGTTCACCCAATCGGTAAATTTTTGTAAACGCTGACGCGCCTTGTCGGACAGTCGTTGCTTTAGACCCATTTCGGTGCTGGCCTTAAACAAACTGACATGACGCTCGTTCGCATAGGCGCCGAGGTTTTCCAGCGTGGTCGGACCGATTTCACGGCGCGGCGTGTTGATAATGCGCAAAAACGCAGCATCATCGTCCGGATTCACGAACAAGCGCAGATAACTAAGTATGTCTTTGATTTCGGTATATGCGAAAAACGACGTGCTGCCGCTGATGAAATACGGCACGTTGTTTTCGCGTAGCGCCCGTTCGAACAGCCGCGATTGATGATTACCGCGGTATAGAATCGCGTAGTCCTTGTAGCTACTGCCGGTTTTAAACTTGTGATGAATGATTTCCGATACGACCTGTTTCGCTTCGATGGTTTCGTCCTTATGACTCAACACTCGAAGCGGATCGCCGAAGCCTAAATCGCTCCACAAGCGTTTTTCAAACGAGTGCGGATTATTCGCAATCAATTGGTTCGCAACTTTCAAAATCCGTCCGGCCGAGCGGTAATTTTGCTCAAGCTTAATGACCTTCAAGCGCGTGAAGTCTTTTTGCAATTGCGACAGATTTTCAGGTTGCGCGCCGCGCCAGGCGTAAATCGACTGATCGTCGTCGCCGACCACGGTGAAACGTCCGAGGTTACCGGCCAGCAGTTTCACCAATTGATATTGCGTGATATTGGTATCCTGATATTCGTCGACCAGCAGATAACGAATCTTGTTCTGCCATTTTTCGAGAACTTCCGGGTGCTGTTGAAACAATAATACCGGCATCAAAATCAAATCGTCGAAATCGACCGCATTGTAGGCTTTCAAGCTGCGCGTGTAATCGTTATATAGATGCGCGGCTGGCGCTTGCTCTTGCGTCGCATGAGGCAAAGCTTGTTCCGGGGTCACGAAGGCGTTTTTCCATTGGCCGATTTGCCAAGCGTAATGATCGGCCTTATCGATATCGCATTCTTTCCCGTTGTGCATGACCAGGTTTTTCAACAACGTTTGCTTGTCCTGTTCATCAAACAGTGTCAACGCGGCCTTGTAACCCAGTGTTTTGTGTTCCTTGCGGAGAATATCCAAACCGAGCGAATGGAAGGTCGATACGGTCAAGCCGCGAATGTCTTTGTCGTTCAGAAGTTTCGAAACGCGAGTTTTCATTTCGCGCGCGGCTTTGTTCGTGAACGTTACGGCGGCGATATGCCGGGCCGGCGTTCCTTGTTTGACCAGATAAGCTATTTTCTCAGTGATCACGCGCGTCTTACCGCTGCCGGCGCCTGCCAGCACGAGCAAAGGCACATCGACGGTGCGCACCGCGGCGAGTTGTTGGAGATTGAGTTCTGCCATGTTGGTTAACGAAATGAAATGATCGGAGTTCGACGGCTATTGTTTAGATAGGCGTAAACTAGTTTCCACGGTCCTCCATGGGAACCTTTATGTGTATAATTTAAGCCCGGCATATTTTCCCACGCTGGAGCGCTCATTGTTATACACAAGTATAGGTAAACTTACTAGACAGAGGGTATCGAATATCTGGGAACGGTGCTGTTTGTTAGATCTGCGGATATCGAAAGTCAGTGGCTTTCCCTTACCAAGCGCTAGGTGAGGAGCGATCAGGGGATTGCTCACACAAAGTATCCGTCCCCTTGTGGGAGCGCGCCTTTGTCGCGATTTCGAGGGCAAAAAAGGGGGGCCAAAAAGAGGTCAGGTCAAATCAATAATTTAACCTGACCTCTTTTTCTGCCCATTTCAAGTATACTTGTCGCCTATCATTTATTCGGTTTAAACGACGTGCTTCGCTTACTTAATTTGCTCGCCAATCTTTTTCCATTTTGGGTCATCATCTGTAGCGGCTTAGCATTATTTTTTCCCGCTTGGTTTACCTGGTTCAGCGGCCCGATGATCGTTTGGGGTTTGGCCATTATCATGATCGGCATGGGTATTACTCTAAGCTTCGAGGATTTCCGCCGGGTAACGCGCACGACTCGACCGGTATTAATCGGCGTCGTTGCTCAATTTGTTGTAATGCCTCTTTTGGGATGGGCGATAGCTTCTGGGCTTTCACTTGATCCGCAGTTGGCGGTCGGTCTGATACTGGTGGCTTGTTGCCCCGGCGGCACGGCATCGAACGTGGTCAGCTACATTGCTGATGCCGATGTCGCGCTCTCGGTATTGATGACGATGTGCTCCACATTCGCCGCCGTCGTCATGACGCCGCTATTGACTCAGTGGCTGGCCGGCGCCTATGTACCGGTTGATGCTTGGAGTTTGTTCTTCAATACCTTGCAAGTGGTGATTCTGCCGGTTTTATCGGGCATGTTGCTGAATCGATATACACCGCGTCTGGTTCAGGCCGTAACGCCTGTCGCACCGCTCGTTTCGGTGATGGTCATCGCTTTGATTTGCGCAAGCATCATCGGCGCGAATGCAGATACGATAAAGGATTCGGCTTTACCGTTATTGAGCGCGGTTGCCTTGTTGCACCTCGGCGGATTTACAATCGGCTATGTAATGGCTCGCTTGATGAAGCTCGAAGAAAACGCATCCCGCACAATTTCAATTGAGGTAGGCATGCAAAACTCCGGTTTAGGCGCGGTACTTGCCCAATCCAGCTTTGCACAAATGGCCCTAGCACCTATACCCTCGGCCATTTCGGCGAGTTTTCATTCGATTATCGGCAGTATACTGGCAGCCTGGTGGCGTATAAGACCGATTAAAAAGATAGATGAGAATAATGCCGGATGAATGATTCCTTGCTTTCGGAAATTTCGGCATCTTTTTATATATAGGTTACCCTGGGAAGAGGGTTTTATAGGTAGGGCTTTTGCACCTCGGCAATTGCTGAGTTACAAGGACGTAATGAATGCAGAAAATGCAGGAGCATTTTTCTGCCCTGCATTGCCTAAAGCGCCTACTGTTGGTGCCCTATGCCCTATTACACGCCATCCTTGGTGTTATGCAAAAATCCGCATTCACCCAGGCACCTAAATTCCATAGTCCATTGGCTATGGTTAACTATCTTGGATAATTTAGGGCTGGGCTTACCGCGTCTTTTAACGGACTTCCCTGCGCCGAAATTTGACCAGCAAAGGGGCACAACCTCGCGCGGCCTTCAATAGATGAACAAGGCTTTTTCTCCCGACCGCCTGATCAAGTGGCCTTTAATCCGCCTGTCGCACTATTGATCGGCAGGGCTGTCCAATTGCAAGTGATGACTGGTGTCTTCATCTTCAAAGTAGCCGTCCAAATCATCGAACAACTCATCATGATCGTCCGGCGACATGACACCGTCATTAATCAAATATTCACGGCGCTGGAAATAAGCGGTCTTGATGAATTCGTAACGATCGACTGCGGCTTCATCTAAAATCTTCTCCGAAGACAACAAGCCCGCGCGCTTATCGACACCCTCTACCGCATTGGCCGCAGTGCTCGCTGCGCTAACCGCTGCTCCTGCAAACATCGTATACGTCAACGGATCCATCAAAGCATCGCCAACCAGACCGGCTACGCCACGGGGAGAACCGGGCCCGATGAACGGCAACACCAAATATGGGCCGGTTGGTACACCCCAATAGCCGAGGGTCTGATCGAAATCTTCAATATTCTTGGGCAAATCGACTTCGCTTGCTACGTCGAAAAAGCCTCCCAAGCCTAATGTCGTATTAAGAAAAAAACGTCCGGTGTCTTTTCCGGCCTGAGCCAATTTCAATTGGAAGATATCGTTGAGAATCACGCCAATATCGTCGATATTGCTAAAGAAATTGGTGATCCCTTGACTGACCGGATCAGGAGTCACGTAATCATAGCCTTTGGCGATTGGCTTCATCACGTAATGATCGAGATCTTCATTAAAGGAATGTACGCTACGATTCCAGCCCTCCCATGGATCGTCTGGGTTGGCGGGAGTCGCGGCACAGCCGCTCAACAGGACTGTACATAACAAGCCTACTGTTGTAAAAGTATTAGGCCCGGAGGCAAGTAATTTAAGGCGCATAGTTTTCTTATTTAGTTATTCATTAAATAAATCGGCGTCATTTTAGCAGTAATTCCTGATTGTTATGAGTTCTTATTGCTGATTCTGCCAACAGCTGACGATAAAAAAGAATAAATCCCGTTGTACCTCCTCGGAATATCCAGTATACAATGTAAATCAAGACCCAATTGACCAAGGTGTTAATCGCCGAAACATAGCGTTACGCAACCAATATTCAGGGCCGTTTCGTTCCTGAAATAACCGGCATAAACCACCATTCCTTATTCATAGTCAAAAATTGACTAACTTTAAGGTATGGGGTGTACCGGCGAGGATGCCACCAACGGAGTTCCTCAATAACACATACCCACACATTTAATTCTTAAGACAGTTTTTCGATCACGAGTCCATTCCAAATCGATGGGCATTAGCATAGCAGACTGAACTTACTATGAGCTTTCAATTTAACAAAGGTCAGTATTCACCCCCGTCTTAAATTCGTAGTCTAGACGACAGCTTAGAATAATTTATGCTCTACCCGGACACATTTTCGGTTTTTAGCAGAATCTATTCGCTTTGTTTAACAATGCTCCACTCTCACAGATGGTGCCGCGGCGCGGCGAGGTCGACTTGGTATTCGCGATGGCCGGTCACGCCGCCGTTGTTGTCTTATTTAGTGAAAAAACATGTCGATAGTCATTGATCGCTTATAAGCGCCGGGCGCAGAGGCAAAAGAATGTAGGCGTGCGAACGTCTTGTTTGCAACAAGCCCTCTGATGTACAGCATGTAGCACGTATGCAGCGCAACGGAATACGGGAATGGCGTGGCTTCGAAATTCCCGGATTGCGCTACGCTCCATCCGGGCTACGCTGCTGCGGAATGTTTTCGCTTTATAGCGGTTGTCACTTTCATTGAAAGCCACGTTGCGAGCGTTTTTTATCATTTCTCCGCGCCTCTGCGCGATAATGCTTTTAATTCACCGCTCGGCGCAGTAAACCTCTCTAGAAAAATCAATCTTCCTCGGCTTTGATGATTTTACCGGTTTCGGCGTCGACCTCGACTTCCATTTCGCGTCCATCCGCCATTTTTATTTCGAATTCATAGACCGCAAAACCGTCGGTATTGATTTCATATTCCACTTCGCTAATCCTGCCCGGATAGGCTTCTAGCGCTATTTTACGGGCCTGCGCTTCGTCGGTCTTTTTCAATGCTGCGAAAGCCGGATGATTGGCATCCGGGAGTTCTTGTTCTTTTTCGAAAATATTGCCGGTGTTATCGCATTTAAACTCCCATTTAGCGCCGTCAGCAGATTTTGCTTTGACTTTGTAATATTCGACGCCTTTTTTGGTTTTCAACTTCATTTTGACAATCGGGTCTTGCGTGATTTCGCCGACTGCTTTTCGGCAGGCGTCGAAGGCCGTGTTGTCTTGAGCGATAGCGACCGTGCCGAATAAACCCAGTAAGGCGCTCGAATAAAAAGTTTTATTTTTATAACTCATGATGATAGACCTCATTGAAAAGTTAATAGGGGCACTCATTGCCGATGCCGACAAGCCCTCTCGAGTCCGGGGCGAGGTATCGGCCTAAGGGTACAAGAATATGAAAGTATTTGCTATTTCTAGTTCCCACGGTCCTCCGTGGGAACCCATACCTTGGCTACCGCGAGGCAAGATCGGTTTACATTCCCACGCTGGAGCGGTGGGAACGAGGAAAGTTTCATGAAGATTTAGGCTATGTTCGCATGGTAGTTGAAAAGACATCGAAAGCGTTATCCCTGCGGGGATTGCCGGAATCCAATTACCATTGGATGGCAGGTTTTTCGGGTTTCCACGGTCCTCCGGGAACCCAGACAGGGGACGCTCCAGCGCCCCCGATCCGCAGAGTGACTCGAACTGCATTTCCATGTAGAGCGTGGAAACGATGACAAATCATTCAACTCTGTCAAGTACGAGGTTAGTTTGGCGAGGATGTCGGCTGCCGGTCCTCGATACCATCTATTGTTACCTAACGCACTCAACCTCGAAATCGCGACGAAGGCGTCGCTCCCACAAAGAAGATAGCAAACGATTTTACTATAGCTCACAACCGGGCTGATTAGAAACTTATCCTAGCGCCGCCCATAATTTGGAATTGCTGGCCCGGATGAATGCCGTCAACTCGGCTAGCGACGTATTTTTTACTGCTCAAGTTGTAAGCATTCATAAAGACATCGAAGTTTTTGGTTACATGATAATTAGCCGAAGCACTGAATGTCGTATAGCCTGGAATCGTGCCTTCGCGACCTGTGTCATCAACTTCTCTCGTGTTGTGAGGGTCGACAAATTGCCGGCTGACGCTATGTAGGCCGAAGCGAACATCGAGACCCCACGGCGTTTCGACGCCTACATTGGCATTAACTACATGCGCGGGCGCATAAGGCAACACATTACCTCTACGGATTGGTGTCGGATTATCATCTCCGTCGACTGCATTGGGTAGATTGCTATCAAAAAACGCATCTAAAAACGTATAAGATGCTGTCAGATAATAATTATAAGACGTTCCGAACAACTGGTCCGAATCTAAACGAAAAGCGGTTTCCAAACCTTGATGCACAGTTTCACCGGCATTGGCGTTTTGATTGGCGTCCGTACTACTTAGCCGCAAAATTTGGTCGTCGATGTCGATTCTAAACCAAGTGATTTCAGTATTGACCCCAGGTATCGGTTGTGCCCGCATGCCGACTTCGTAATTCAAACTGGTTTCAGGATCGACGATATTGAGGGTTCCGGTTGTCGGCGATAAGGTTTCATCCGGGCGTGGAGGCGCGAATCCGCGATGCACACCGGCAAATAAAGTAATGTTGTTAAAACCGTTATAAGTAGCCCCGATACCCGGCAATGCTTCGGCGTAGTCTTGACTAGCCGTTAAGCTGTTTTTGTTGTTGGTGTTTTCCATGTGGAAATATTCGACGCGTACGCCGGGCGTGACGGTGAAGTCACCCAAAAAGAACTTGTTTTGCGCAAAAAACGAGAAGGCTTGCGTATCGATCGAGTTGTCTTGATGGCGGTCTCGACCTCGCAGATCAATTAAGCCTCTTGTTCTATCTGTCGGACCGGCATTGCCGACAAAGCGTTTACGTTCGGCCCATTCGAAATGTCCTCGAACACCGACAGCTGTTTCACTGTTTACGCCGAAGAAGTCATGATTGAACACGAAGCGAGGTTCGATTCCGAACACGCCGTAGTTTCTAGGCCGTTGTTCGTTACCGCAAAGCGGTGCATTTCTAAAGTCGTCTCTATCAATTCCCGGTTTACAATTTGGCATGCTTTCGGAATCGCTAGCCTGCCTAATCGACTCGCGCGACATGTAATGGCCATAAATGTTAGTACTAAAGCGCGCATCGTCGCTGACATCGAATTCATAGAGCGCCTGACCGGAATACCGTTCGACCTCGAATACGTCGTTCACCAAAAAGTTGGTACGCGGATTGTTGATAAAGTCATCGCGTTTCATGCCGGCCTCGCCCATCCTCGCTTCCTCATAGGTATACGTTGCTTTCAGCAATAGGCGATGTCGGTCATTGAATTTTATCAAGCTTCTGACTGCCAAATCGTCGAGAAATTGTTTTTGTCCTTGACGATTGCCGTCCGCTTCCTGACGAATGTAATCCAAAGCCAAGCCGACATTGTCGATCGTGCCGCCTAAATTGACATGCGCATCGTAATAACCGTTATTACCGCCGGCGCCGCGAATCGAACCGCCGAATTCTTCCGGAATCGCAGGGCTGACATAGTTGATTGCACCGCCGATCGTTTGCGGCCCGTAAATCAATTGTCCCGAGCCTTTTAATATCTCGATGCGGTCGATACGCAACATCGAAGGAATGTAATGGTTGCTCGGATCGCTGTAAGGCGCCAATTGAGTCGGCACGCCGTCTTCGAGGACTTGCGTTCGAACGCCGCGCCTTGGGTCTAAGCCGCGGATGCCGAGATTGAAACGTCTACCCAGTACATCCTCATCGATAATATTAATGCCAGGTACGGTACGTAAGGCATCCTTCGACGATAACGGGCCTTGTCGTTCGATAACGGTTTTATCGAAGACCGAACCGGAACCGGGAATGTGCTCCAATTGAGATGCTTGTCCGATGATTTCGATGCTCGGTAATTCCAATGTCGGTGGACGGTCATCCACTTTAGCGGCATTAGCATTCACGGCAACCAACACGGCAACCGTCATTAAACTCATGCGGAAAGTCGCTACTTGGCCCTGCCCGCTGCCCGTCGCATTCTGATTAGATTCGATTTTTATTATAGAAATTAAGGACATTGCACTACCACTCATAAGCCACTTTTTTGAAAGCGGCCATTTTAGTGAGCGTTGTCCCTTTTACCTATAGGAAAAACTCCCGAACTTTTTGAATGCGGTTAGCGAAATGATGCGGCATTTTATAAGCTTATCAAGCACTATTTTCTATCCCATAGCCATTAAATAAAGCCATCACAGAAATAAGTAATGCTTGAAATCAGGCTCTAATGTACCTCAAAAGCTTGCCATCCATGGCACTGGATTCCGCCAGTCCATGGCGGAATGACGGGTTTCCGTTGACTTAATGGCAGTGACTTCCTGCTCCCTGCTTTCTGTTAACCGCTAACTAACCCTTAAATCTTCGCCCCCAAGGCTTTCGCCAAATGATCGCGTTTTCCTGTATCGCTCTCGATTTCCCAGCCTTGCAGGTGTTGCCGGATCAATCGACCCAGCGCGTCGATATGCCCAGGTACAGCATTGAGCGCATCGATGTATTCATAACGCTCGCCGCCGCTACTTAAAAAATAAGAACGGTTTTCGACGCCGATCTCTTCAATCGTTTCGAGACAATCGGCGGAAAAACCAGGGCAAAATATTTGTACCGACTTGCAGCCTTGGCCCGGCAAGGCTTTCAGCATTTCATCGGTATAAGGTTTAAGCCATTCCTCACGGCCGAAGCGAGATTGAAAGGTCGTCATGTAGTCATCGGCACCGAGCCCAAGTGCTTCGGCGATCAATCGGGACGTTTTATAGCATTCGCAGTGATACGGGTCGCCGTTATGTAAATAGCGTAGAGGAATCCCGTGATATGAAAACATCAATTTATCGGCACGGCCATGCGCATGCCAATGATGACGGATATGCTCGGCTGCAGCTTGGATAAACGGTTCGAAATCGTGATAGTGATTGATGAAACGCAATTCCGGCAACCACCGGCGCTTTTTGAATTGATCCGCCAAGGCATCGAAGGTCGAGGCGGTCGTCGACGCCGAATATTGCGGGTATAGCGGTAGCACCACTAATTTTCGGACGCCTTGTTGCAATAACTTATCCAGTACCGATGCGATCGACGGAGAACCGTAACGCATCGCGAAATCGAGTACCAGATCGTTTCCCCAATCCGCTTGTAGATTTTTTTGCAAGGCTTCGGCTTGATGCCGGGTATGAAACATCAACGGCGAACCTTTGTCGGTCCATACTGATTTGTAGGATTTTGCCGAACGCCGAGGGCGAATTCGCAGAATGATGAAATTCAAGACGAACCACCAAATTAACCGAGGAGCCTCGACGACCCTCGGGTCGGACAAGAACTCCTTAAGATAAACACGCAACTCCTTTGCGGTCGGTGCTTTCGGCGTACCTAGATTAGTAATCAAAACACCGATTTTATCGTTTTGTAGATGCGTGAATGCGGGACTGCCTTTAAATTTCATGCTTTTTTCGCTTTGGAATATTATTTTGTCGAATTTTGTTAACTCAGCCTTATTTATACCTTTAGCACTTCAAATTTCGGCAGTGCCTGAGGAGGCTCCGAAATTTGATCTGCGATAGGTATAACAAGGTTGGGTTAATCGAAAAGCGCCTGGTCTAAATTTTTACTATTTTCTAAACCTCTAAGTTCAGCTTTATCTTTTATGCCATGAAATTTCGTGCCGGCAAGGTTGGCCTGCGAAAAATCGGCATCGAGCAGTTTGGCTTTGGACAGATCGGCGCCCGACAAATCGGCTCCGGTGAGATCGGCGCCCGCCATATCGGCGACCATTAAATTAGCGTTTTGCAGATTAGCGCCATTCAATTTGGCCAAGCGTAACATCGCCCGACTCAAATTGGCGCCGGCGAGATTGGCACCGGTCAAATCGGCGCCTTTCAAGTTGGCCCGCATCAAACCCATCGGCTGATTTTTCATATCCGCGCCCCAATTGGCGTCTCTCAGATCGGCACCTTTTAAATTAGCACCGTCCATCACGGCAATAAAACGACTGCCTCTTAAATTGGCCTTGCTCAAATCGGCCTTGACTAAACTGACGCCAAACACGCTGCAATTCGAAAGATCGGCGCCGGAAAGATTGATGCCGGTCATCACGGTCAAATCCAAGACCAAACCGGACAAATTACTATTGCTAAAATCGGCCCTTCTCAAATCGGCGCCCCATAAATCGGCATGGCGAAAATCCAATCCGGATAAATCGACTCCGCGTAAGTCCTTGCGGCGTAAATCGGCCGGATTCTCTTGTGTGGCTGTGCTTAGCATTTGTTCGATTTGCGCACGGTCGAGATCGGACGCAAGCACCGAGGAAGTATTCAGTACCAATAAAAACAACGAGGTAAATAGGGCGGGTATTTTCATCGTAACATCTCCTAATACGTTGGCTTGATCGAAACTCATTATATACTCTGAGCAAGGGCATGTTCCGTTTTCTAAAGCGCCCATATACCCTTTGCTAGTCAAATTTCGGCGCCGGGGTGTCCCCCAAAGAGGACGCCGTGAATACATCCAAGTAAGCTCTATGACAGCATCCATGCTGGCAAAGCCTTTGCTGAACACCCCGGCGCCTCCATCGTTAATGCCGAAATTTGAAGTGCGAAAGGTATACAAACGAAATGCTTTGTTCCTGACGTTCCGATATTTCTGAGTTAAACTAATCTCCTTTCCTACTCTCCCTGTATTTGTCTCAAAACGCACTCATGACTTCTTGTAACGATCCGGCATGCGCCAAAAAAGTCGAACTATTAAATAGCGAATGCCGTTGCGTGTCGCTAGACCGTCATGCTTTGCGCAATGAATTGCTGGCTCTTAACGATCTTAATCTATTCCGCATGCTCACCGAAGAGCGTCCGCATTTATTCGCAGAATCGGCCGTGTTTGTCGATGAGTCCTGTTTACGGCGGCAATGGGAAATTATCGCGGCACTGGAAAAAGTCATCGATTTACCGGCTTATCAACAGCGGGTATTGGCTTATGCACCTGTAACCGCCCTTTTTACGCCGAAAGCCCGTGGCGTTTTTCTAGGCTACGATTTTCATATCGGACCCAACGGACCGCAATTAATCGAAATTAATACGAATGCCGGCGGCGCCCTAGTCAATGCGATTCTGGCGCGCGCTCAAGTCGCTTGTTGCGAGCAAGCTGGCGACAGGCGTCCGGGTCAATTGCCCGGGGTGGAATTAAAGCAATCGCTCGAGCAAGTTTTCATCGATATGTTCATTGAAGAATGGCGGCAGGAGCGGGGCGGGCAGGCATTACACACGGTCGCCATCGTCGATGAACAACCGGCCGAGCAATATATGTACCCGGAGTTTTTGCTATTCGAAAAACTCTTCGCGCGGCACGGTATCAAAGCGGTAATCTGCGATCCGTCGGAGTTGACTTTTAGCAACGGCAAGCTGTTATATCGAGAGCTTCACATCGATCTCGTTTATAACCGTCTGACCGATTTCGGTTTGGAAGAAATAGCCTCGCAAGCATTGCGCAATGCCTACTTAGACAATGCCGTGGTCGTGACACCCTATCCCAGAAATCACGCATTGTATGCCGACAAACGCAATTTGGCCGTGTTGACCGACACTGCGGTTTTAGAAGAACTCGGCGTAGATGCTGCCACTCGCGAGATTTTATTATCAGGAATCGCACAAACCGTCGTTGTGCGAGAACAAGACGGGGAAAAACTTTGGTCCGATCGGAAACGTTTGTTTTTCAAACCGGCCAAAGGCTATGGCAGTAAGGCCGCTTATCGCGGCGATAAGCTCACTCGGCGAGTATTCGGGGAAATATTGCAAGGCGATTATGTCGCTCAACAATGGGTAGCGCCAAGCGAAAGGCACTTGGAAGTCGATGACGCAGTGATGGGTTTTAAATTGGACTTGAGGAATTATGTCTATAACGGTCAAGTGCAGTTAGTCAGTGCGCGTTTATATCAAGGACAGACTACCAATTTCCGCACACCCGGCGGAGGATTCGCGCAAGTTGTTGTCGTCGATCCGGGTGGATAGAGTTCGACGCTAAACAGCCGACGCCAAAACGCTTAACGCCTTGCCCCGATGACTAATCGCATTTTTGACTTCTGACGTCAATTGTGCCGATGCACATTCGAATTCGGGCACCCAAAATACGGGATCGTAACCGAAACCGTTGTCTCCGACCGGTTCATCCAAAATCCGACCTTCCCAAGTCCCTTGCGCGATCACGGGACAGGGATCTTCGGCATGCTCGATGAACACGATCACGCAGATGAAGCGCGCAGTGCGCTGTTCGAACGGCACGCCGGCCAATTCCTTCAACAACTTATCGACATTATCTTGATCGCTGGCATCCGAACCCGCATAACGCGCCGAGATCACTCCCGGGGCGCCGTGCAAATAATCCACCGCCAACCCGGAATCGTCGGCGATTGCAGGCAGTCCCGAATGGAATGCCGCATTACGGGCTTTCAATATCGCATTCTCGACAAAGGTTTTTCCGGTCTCATCGACTTCAACGACTTGAAACTGCGACTGCGGCACAATCGGATGGTCGGCTAAAATCGCCTGAATTTCCCGGATCTTACCGGGATTACCGCTGGCCAGAACGATCTGTTGAGATGGATTCGATAACATTTAAAAGTTTTCCAGAGCTTCGGCTTGTTTTTCCAACAATTGTTTGATGCCATGCTCGGCTAGACTCAGCATCGCATCGAGCTCGTCTTTACGAAACGCATGGCCTTCGGCAGTACCTTGCACTTCAATGAATGCCGACGCGTCATTCATAACGACATTCATGTCGGTCTCGGCATTGCTGTCTTCGGCATAATCCAAGTCTAAAACCGGAACGCCTTTGAAAATACCGACCGAGACCGATGCGACTTGTCCGTGCAGCGGATTTTTCTTGATTTGTTTTTTAGCGAGCATTTTCTGCACCGCCAATGACAAGGCAACGAAGCCTCCGGTAATCGATGCCGTTCGCGTTCCGCCATCGGCTTGCAGCACATCGCAATCGATCGTGATGGTATTTTCACCGAGTGCCTTCATATCGACCGCGGCTCTCAGCGATCGACCGATCAAGCGTTGAATTTCCTGAGTGCGGCCGCCTTGTTTGCCGCGACTCGCTTCACGCCCCATTCGGTCGTGTGTGGAGCGGGGCAACATCCCGTATTCGGCGGTAATCCAGCCTTCGCCCTTACCTTTGAGAAATCGCGGCACGTTAGTTTCGACACTGGCCGTGCATATCACACGCGTGTCGCCAAATTCTACCAGCACGGAACCTTCCGCATGCTTGGTGTATCCGCAGGTAAATTTAATCTCTCTCAATTGCTCGGGGTTGCGTCCGCTTGGTCTCATAGTGTTACTCATGATTAAATAACGCGATAGTATAACCGAAAGCTTTCATTTAAAGAGTGCTTTTGAGCATTCAATTAGCAGTCAACTCTTTTAGATAATCGGCCACCGATTGCGGACGATCGGACGGCTTAACCGCCATCGCCCAATCGATAGCCGCCAACAATTTTTTTGAATATTTTTTTTTGTGAGCCTTCACGGCAGGGATCAGCGAATCATTCTGGGCGCGTTCGGTTGCTTGAGGCGGCGATCTATAGTCGAGGCAGGCCCGCATGCTCGCGCCGATCGCATAAAGATCGGTCCAAGGCCCTAGCGGTTTATTGCTTAAATATTGTTCGACCGGCGAAAACCCGTTGGTCAAGACCTTGCTTTGTTTGTGTCGAGCCGGATTAGGAAAAGTTTGAATCGCGCCGAAATCCAGCAATACAGGATCGTTTCCGGGGCGAATCAAAATATTGGCCGGCTTGATATCCAGATGAACGAGATTATTCTGATGAATAAACCCAACGCCATCTAATAATGCAACAAATACTTGTACTAAAAATTCCTCGCTCATCTCCAGCACTCTTTTTTGCAGGATTTTTTCCAACGTCAGTCCGTAGTCGTAAGTCATCACCATGTACACTGTCGAATTTTCTTGAAAAAAATTAATGACTTCAACAATATTCGGGTGTTTTAACTTTGCCAACACCATCGCTTCTTCGAAGAATAGCACCCTACCTCGCTTAAACAAAGCTTTGGTATCCTCGCTGTTAGCCACGACTTGATTATTCCAAGTTCTATGGGCTAATTTTCTAGGCAGATACTCCTTGATCGCGACCTGAGCCTGATCCAAACGACTACGGGCCAAGTAGACGGAACTAAAGCCACCGCGCGCCAATTCCCGCTCGATCATATAGTCGTCTATAATGGTGCCGGATTGGAGATAATTCCATTGTTTAGGATAGTTATCCGGATCGTAGTATTCAGCCACTGAGTCGCGTCATTGGGTTAATTCGTGTAAAAACACGGCAATTATAGGTGAAAAATGATCAGAAGTATGACGGCATTTGCCGGAGATGAAGCAGTTATCGAAAATTTAACCGTTCTTTGCGAACTGCGTTCGGTTAATCATCGTTATTGCGACATCACTGTCAAGATACCCGAGCGTTTACGCTTTGCCGAAGCGCCGTTACGTAGCGCCATTGCCGCAAAAATCAAACGCGGCAAAGTCGAATGCGCATTGAATTATAAAAAGCTTCCGCAAATTTTTAACGTTGATCTACAGGCGGTTGAAGCACTTTTAAACGCAGCCCGCACTATCGAATCGCTAATGCCCGAGCACCGAACATTTTCGGCTCTCGACATCTTGACTTACCCGGGTATTCAACAGGAAGTCGGTACTGATAATGCCGTTCTTGGCCAAGGTATTACCGCTTTAGTTAACCAAACCCTCGATCAAATGATCGAGGTCAGAAACCGCGAAGGCCAACAATTGGCAAGCCTCATCGATGAACGCTGCCAAAAGATGCGCGAATTAGTCGTTGCTGCGCGTAACAGAATGCCCGAAGTTTTGGTTCATCTGCGGGAAAAACTGAAGCTCCGAATTCACGATTTAGTAATCGAACCCGATTTCGACCGACTGGAACAGGAATTGGTTTTTCTAACCCAAAAACTGGATGTCGAAGAGGAATTGGACCGTCTCGAAACGCATGTCAACGAGGTGTTACGAACCCTAAATGACCAAGAACCGGTCGGTCGCCGGCTGGATTTTTTAATGCAGGAAATGAACCGAGAAGCCAATACCCTAGGCTCCAAGTCCGCCGATAAGGAAATGACCGGTATTGCGATTGACTTGAAAGTGTTAATCGAGCAAATGCGCGAACAAATCCAGAATGTCGAATAAACCAAATTCAGCCTGACTCTATCCTGTCAGGTTTATGCCTTGACTGGCTACATTCTTGGACTATTGCCTATTAACAATACGCATGCAATTGGATTTCATCATAACTCAATGGGCGGTTTGGCCGCCTTTACCGCCTGAGCAAAATAGCCCCAATCAGTGGCTTGCCAATGTGCCTCCCATGCTTAAAAGGCGCTTGACACCGCTGGCCAAGACCGTATTCTGTGCCGTTTCTCAGTGCATTGACACACATCGTATTGTGCCGATGGTATTCAACTCCTCTCATGGCGAATTAGCCAAATCCTTGGCGATGATGGAAATGCTCGAGGCAGGCGAGGAAATCTCGCCGACAGCTTTCAGCCTGTCGGTCCACAATGCCATTGCCGGTTTGTTTTCGATGGCCTGGAAAAATAAGCTGCAATGTACCGTGCTCTCTCCCGGCGAGGAAGGCATGGCGCCGGCATTTATTGAAGGATTAGGTTTGCTTCAAGAAGGCGCGGAACGGGTGTTGTTGGTGTTTTACGATGAACCGTTGCCGGCCTTTTATCCGTCTTCTCCTTATCGATTGTCTTCGGATACGAGCTGTGCGCTAGCATTGATGATTGCAAAAAGCGGTTCAGGACAAGCGCTGACGCTATCTTCTTCAGCATTAACCGGAAACGACGGCGAACAACCGGTACAATTGCCGGCCTTTACTCGCTTTTTGACCGAGCCGCAGACTCGACTGACCTTCTGCACGCCGCGCCGGAGTTGGATCTGGGAGAAACGTTTTGAGTAACGTCATCCTCGGTTTTGGTGGCAACCGCTATTGCTATAATTTTTAGAGAAACGTATGAGTAGTTTGGAAAATGAATTAAAAAAATTGATTATCGAGTCGCTCGATTTGGAGGATATCGGCGTGGACGATATCGACAACCACGAAGCTTTGTTTAACGAAGGCTTAGGGCTGGACTCGATCGATGCCTTGGAACTGGGGCTCGCGATCAGAAAAAAATACAATATCCGGATCGATTCAGAAAAAGACGACGTGGTCAATATTTTCGCGTCGGTCGCGGCGCTGGCTGAATTTATTGAATCCGAACAGAGGGCAGCATGAACAATCGTGATGACGTTCTGCAAATGATCAGGGACATCATGCAGGAGATGTTTGAAATAAACGCGGACGACGTGACACCGGAAGCCCGACTTTATGAAGACCTCGATTTCGACAGCATCGATGCGGTCGACATGATCGTCAAACTCAAGGAATTGACCGGCAAGGCCGTGAAGCCGGAAGATTTCAAGAACGCACGCACCGTAGGCGATGTCGTCGAAGCCGTCGATAAGCTGTCCATATCTAATGCGAAAATGGCTTAACGCCTTCATTGGCGTCTTGACGCTGTTATATCCACTGGCCGTTTATTTCAGCATTAAATCGGTACAGCCCTGGCAAATCGCTTCAGTCTTGGCCGCTTTGTTACTCGTGCGCTTGGTTTGCGGCCGGACTGCCGGAACGGCCAATCAAGGCTTAATCATCGCCGCGCTGCTGTTTTGCGGCCTGGCCGTCTGGAATAATGACGAGATCACGCTGCGGTTTTATCCCGCTTTGATAAATCTGGGCCTGCTGCTAGTTTTTGCCTCGAGCCTGTTTTTTCCGCCGCCGGTGATCGAGCGACTCGCGCGTCTACAACACCCCGATTTGCCGCCGCAAGGCGTGCTTTACACTCGAAGGGTCACCCAGGTCTGGTGTGTGTTTTTTTTGCTGAACGGCCTGATCGCCGCCGCGACCGCGCTCTGGTGCAGTTTTGCTTGCTGGAGCCTGTATAATGGCCTGCTGGCTTATGCATTGATGGGTTTATTGATGGCGATCGAATACTGGGTGCGAATCAGGACGCAGGATCATGTGCGTTGAACCGATTCCGCTGAGCCGCTTCGCCTTACCCTCGCATCCCGAACGGACCGTTGCCGTGCATGCAGAACACATGTTGGATCGGCGACGCTTCTGCGCCAATGTCGCGGCCGCGGCCTCGGCATTACAACGCCGAACGGAGCCTTGCTATGGTCTGTATCATGAAGATGCCTATCCGTTCGGGGTAGCGCTGTTTGCCTTGTGGCATGCCGGCAAAAAGGTCATCATACCCGGCAATAACTGTCACGCGACCGCCGATGAGTTGGTCTCGCAAGGCTGCGCATTGATTGGCGCCTGGCACGGACGCGAATCGTCATTGCCGAGTTCTGCCGAAGCGCTCATCGAATTGCATGCGCTAAACCCGGCCGATACGTCTGTGACGCTTTTTACCTCGGGTTCGAACGGCAAACCCAAAGCCATCGTCAAGACCCTGCTGCAATTGCAACGCGAGGTCGACGCCCTGGAAGCCCAGTGGGGCCAATTGTTGGGAGAGTCGGCGGCGGTATCGACCGTCAGTCACCAGCATATTTACGGATTGTTGTTTAGACTGTTATGGCCACTGGTGTCGGGGCGCTGTTTTCATAGCCAGCTATTTTTGAGTCCCGAGTCGATGATGAAAGCCTTGGCAGGCCAACCCGCCTATTGGGTCGCCAGCCCCGCGCAATTGAAAAGACTCGATGAACTGACCGATTGGGCTCAAATAGCCAAGTTCAGCGCTATTTTCAGTTCGGGCGGACCGTTGCCGCCTGAGTCCACAGCAAAAATCGAGAGGCTTTGCGGGCAGCGGGTCATCGAAGTCTACGGCAGTTCCGAAACCGGCGGCATTGCGTGGCGCTGTTCAAGTCACGATACGCGATGGACGCCCTTTGCCGGTATCGGACTCAGTCGGGGCGAGGATGGGCGATGTTTGCTGACATCGCCCTATTTGCCCGATGAAAGCACCTATCCGATGGATGATCGGATCGAAATGCACGACGACGGACGCTTTAGTTTGCTGGGTCGGCTCGACCGCATCGTCAAGGTGGAGGAAAAACGCTTGTCATTGGACGCATTGGAAAACGCCTTGAATCAATCCGATTGGGTCGAGCAGGCACACTGTTTACTGCTCAGTAGCCGGAGGGACCGTGTAGCGGCCGCTATCGCGTTGACTGAAAGCGGCTTGGAGGCTTTACGCCACCAAGGCCGCGCGGCCATATTCAAGTCATTGCGGCGGCAATTGCAAAGGGCTTTCGAATCGGTGGTATTGCCCCGAAAATGGTTGTTCTTCGACGCCTTGCCGATGACTCGGCAAGGCAAAATCGATCATGTCTTGCTTCGGCAATTGTTCGCGTTGGACTCGGCCAAATATCCCCAACTGCAGTCCTGCCGAATCGCGGTCAACCGCGTCGAACTGGAATTTCGCATTCAACCCGAACTGGTCTATTTCGAAGGCCATTTTCCGGGCATGCCGATTCTGCCGGGCGTGACGCAATTGGCTTGGGCGGAACATTACGGCAAACTGTTTTTTTCGATCGAACAGCCCTTTTTAACGATGGAAGCGGTCAAATTTAAAAAAATTATCCTACCGGATGCCTTAATCAAAATGACGCTGGAATGGCGAAACGAGAACGGCAAACTCTATTTCGACCTGAGTTCGGTCAGCGAAGCGCACAGTTCCGGACGGATGGTGTACGGAGTTCGGCCGTGAAGGTTTGCGTCATTATCCCGGTTTACAATCACGAAGACGCGGTCGGCACGGTCGTCGAGCAATTAAAACCCTACGGTCTGCCTTGCTATCTGATCAACGACGGCAGCACGCCGTCCTGCACTTCGGTGTTGAATCAATTGGCCGAACGTGAGCAGGATTGGGTCGTGTTATACGAACGCGCCGAAAACGGCGGTAAAGGCGCGGCGGTCATTGACGGTTTGCGCTTGGCGATAGCCGATAGCTTCAGCCATGCGCTACAAATCGATGCCGACGGACAGCACCGGCTCGAGGACATCGATCGTCTGCTGAAGGCGGCCGAACGACACCAAGAAAGGCTGATTCTCGGCAAGCCCCGTTTCGATGAAACCGTGCCCAAGGGCCGCTTGTACGGACGTCAATTCACAAACCTATGGATATGGATTAATACGCTTTCTTTTGCGATCGCCGACGGTATGTGCGGTTTTCGCTGCTATCCGCTTGCGGCGGTCGAGACCTTGCTGACATCGGCCCGCATGGGCCTGCGCATGGACTTTGACATCGAAATCGCCGTGCGTCTCTACTGGCAGGGCGTCGATGTGGTCAATGTCGAAACCGAAGTGCGTTACCCGCTGGACGGCGTTTCGCATTTCGACATGCTGCGCGACAACCTGTTGATTTCAAGAAAACATGCGCAATTGTTTTTCGGCATGCTAGTGCGTTTTCCGCGCTTATTGATGAGGCATTGGCGATGAAGCATTGGGCCAACATGGAGGAACGCGGCGTCATCTGGGGCATGCAGTTGCTGCTCAAGGTCTATCTGTTGTTCGGACGCCGGGTGCTGCAAGTGTTTTTGTATCCGGTCGTCAGTTATTACTGGTTGCTCAACGGCAAGGCGCGTACCGCCAGTATCGATTATTTACGGCGCGTATCGGCTTTTCTGCCCGCAGACACGATACGAGGTGGGCGCTACGGAAGTTATCTGCACTTCATCGCTTTCGCGAATGCGATCATCGATAAACTGGCGGCCTGGAGCGGCGCAATCTCGTTGAACGATGTCGAATACCATGGCCGAGATGCCATCGTCAGTCATCTCGAACACGGCCAGGGCGTTTTGATCCTGGGTTCGCACCTGGGCAATATGGAGGTGTGCCGAGTCATCGCGAAGCTGCGCAAAAGCGTCACGGTCAACGTCTTGGTGCATACCAAGCATGCCGAAAAATTCAATGAACTGCTGAACCGTTATGCCGAATCCGGGCGCATGAATCTAATTCAAGTCACCGAAATGAACGCCGCGACGGCCATGCTGCTGCAAGACAAAATCGAAGCCGGCGAACTGGTTGTAATCGCGGCCGACAGAATTCCGGTCTCAGGGCAAGGGCGTGTCGCCAAAGCGTGCTTTCTGGGCGAAAGAGCGCTGTTTCCACAAGGGCCGTATATCTTGGCGTCATTGCTCAAATGCCCGGTCTATACCTTGTTTTGCTTGAAGCGTCAGGATAAGCAAGCGATTTATTTCGATCATTTCAGCGATGGTTTGAATCTACCGAGAAAACTTCGCGACGAGCGTGCCCGGCGATATGCTCAGGACTATGCCGACCGCTTGCAGCACTATTGTCTGCAGGAACCGCTGCAGTGGTTCAATTTTTACGATTTTTGGCTGGATGGAAATGACTAAACGGACCGTAATTGTCGACGGACAAGACTTGACGATCGAAGATATTGTCGCGGTTGCGGACCGCTCGCATCGACTCGAATTGAGCGCTGCGCCGGCCTTCGTCGCGCGCATCGACAAAGGCGCTGAATTCATCGAAACGTTGCTGCGCGAGGAAGGCTTCGTCTACGGCGTCACGACCGGTTACGGCGATTCCTGCACCGTGTCGATCCCGCTGGACAAGGCCGGCGACTTGTCGCGCCATCTTTATACCTTCCACGGTTGCGGCCTCGGCGCGCATTTCGACGAACAACAAACCCGCGCGATCATGGCGGTGCGTTTGAACAGCCTTGCACGGGGTTTTTCCGGCGTGCGTTACCGCTTGCTGCAACAGATAGCCGAATTACTGAAACATGATGTGCTGCCGTTGATTCCGCAGGAAGGCTCGGTCGGTGCCAGCGGCGACTTGACGCCGCTCTCTTATCTCGCGGCGGTGCTGGCCGGCGACCGCGAAGTGCTCTATCGCGGCGAGAAGCAGGAGGCCGCGAAAGTGCTGGCGACACTGGGCATCGCTCCGTTGACGCTGAAACCGAAGGAAGGCCTCGCGATCATGAACGGTACCGCGGTGATGACGGCGGTGGCCTGCCTGGCCTTTCAACGCGTTGCCTATTTGTCGCAATTGTGCACGCGCATCACCGCGCTGGCGTCGGTCGCGCTGAACGGCAACGCCTATCATTTCGACGAAAAACTGTTCTCGGTCAAGCCGCATGCCGGGCAAATCAAGGTCGCGGCGCGTATTCGAGACGACTTGCATGTCACCGAACAGACGCCGCGCAACGATACGCGCTTGCAGGACCGCTATTCACTACGCTGCGCGCCGCATGTGATCGGCGTCTTGGAAGACGCGCTGCCGTGGCTACGGCAATTTATCGAAAACGAATTGAACAGCGCGAACGACAACCCGATTATCGACGCCGAAGGCGAGCATGTGTTGCACGGCGGACATTTTTACGGCGGTCATATCGCGTTCGCGATGGACAGCCTGAAAACGGCGGTCGCAAATCTGGCCGATCTGATGGACCGGCAAATGGCGCAATTAATGGATACTAAGTTCAATCACGGTTTGCCGGCCAATTTGTCCGGCGCGAAGGGTGAGGAGGCGATGCTGAATCACGGTTTCAAGGCGGTGCAGATTGCCGTGTCCGCCTGGACCGCCGAGGCCTTGAAACTGACGATGCCGGCCAGCGTGTTCTCGCGCTCGACCGAATGCCACAATCAGGACAAAGTCAGCATGGGCACGATTGCCGCGAGAGACTGCGTACGCATCATCGAATTGACCGAGCAGGTCGCGGCGGCCGTTTTGATCGCCGTCGTGCAAGGCGTCGAATTGCGCGGGGGAAGGCCGGGTTTGAGCGCCGGCCTCAAGCATACGATGCAACAGGTGAGGTCCAAGATCGGCTTTCTCGACGCCGACCGGGCATTGGAGCAGGAATTGCGCCTTTGCCTGCAATTGATTCGCGACCGGCATTGGGTTCTGTATGACTAGGGCCATCGTCTCCTGCGAAGTCGAAATCAAGGTACCGTTTTTCGATGTCGATCTGATGGAAATTGTCTGGCACGGTCATTATCTGAAATATTTCGAAATCGCCCGCTGCGCACTGCTCGATAAGATCGCTTACGGCTATATGCAAATGCGCGAATCCGGCTATGCCTGGCCGGTCGTCGACGTGCGCGTCCGCTATGCGAAACCCGCGAAGTTCGGCCAAAGAATCATCGTGCATGCCGAATTGACCGAGTGGGAAAATCGCATGAAAATCAATTATCTTATTCTCGATAAACAAACCGGCGCACGCTTAACGCGCGGCTATACCTATCAAGTCGCGGTCGAGATCGCGAGTGGAGAAATGTGCTACGAATCCCCCCCGGTTTTGATGGAAAAATTGGGACTTAACGAGTCGTGAAGGACTATGATGTCATCGTCGTCGGCAGCGGCATCGGTGGGTTGACTGCTGCCGGCTTGCTCGCGAAATCCGGCAAGTCGGTGTTGGTGCTGGAAAGCCATGACCGGCCGGGCGGTTATGCGCATGGTTTCAAGCGCAAAAAATATCGCTTCGATTCCGGCGTGCATTTGATCAGCGGCTGCGGCCCGAACGGTTACCGGGGCGGACAAATTATCTACAAAGTATTGCAGGCGCTCGATGTCGAACACAACATCGAATTCATTAACATCGACCCGTTCAGCCATGCCCGTTATCCGGATTTGGACGCAGCTTTGCCCCAATCGGCCGAGGCTTTTTGTGATAGGCTGGGACGGCTGTTTCCGGAAGAACAGCAAGGGTTGCGCGACTTGACTCGTTTATGTTTGCAGGTGGCCGAAGAAATTACCGTCGCCGATGAAATCATCGCCGGAACGAATCTCGCAGAGGCGCAACGCTTGCTACCGGCCTTATGCCAATACCGTAAGGCAACCCTGTCCGAGGTGGCGCGGGAATTCATCGCCAACCCGAAATTACTGGCACTCTTTGCAAGCAATTGGCCCTACCTGGGCCTGCCGCCTTCGGAAGTCTCTTTTGTGTATTGGTCCACGATGTTGATCGGCTACATGGTCGACGGCGCTTATTACTGCAAGGGCGGTTTCCAGCACTTGGCCGATACACTGGTCGACGGTCTCAAGCAACACGGCGGCGAGATCCGCTTCAAAACGCCGGTCGATAAAATTCTGATCGAAAACGGAAGGATTGCCGGTGTCGAGGTAAAAAATGAAAAGCTTGACGCGCAGGTCGTGATCGCCAATGCCGACATCCGGCATACGGTTTGCGAGATGATCGGCGAACAGCATTTTCCGCCGCGTTATATTCAACGCATCAAAAAAATGCAGCATTCCTTATCGATTTTCGCGGTTTATATTGCGACCGATATCGATCTTTCGGCGCTAAAACTCGCGCACGAGTCGTTTTGTTACCGGGATTTCGATCATGAAAAGAACTTTGCCGCGACCTGTAATGGCGAGATTACTTGGCTCAGTATTACCGCACCGACATTGGTCGATCCGAACCTAGCCCCGTCAGGGCAACACTTGTTAATGCTGACTACCTTATTGCCTTACCAAGCAGCCGAGTCCTGGCAACAGGCCAAGCCAGGCTATATGGATGCGATGCTGAAACTGGCCGGAAAGTATATCCCCGGACTCGAGGATCATGTCTTGTTCATCGAAGGAGGGTCTCCGGCGACGATGCGCCGTTACACTCAAAATTTTCAGGGTGCGGCCTACGGCTGGGACGTTTCGCCTAGTCAAGTCGGCCCCGCGCGCATTCCCAATCAATCGCCGCTGCCGGGACTGTATTTCGCCGGCCATTGGACTTCGCCTGGCGGCGGCGTATACGGCGTAAGTGTATCCGGCGTGCAGGCCGCACAAAAAGTGTTGGGAATTAGACAGCAAGCCGAGTTCTGGCGATTGATCGAAACGCTTGGGCAAACATAGAATTGCCGCTACCTTACTGTTATTAAACTAGGCTATGTTCGCGTTAGCAGTTGAAACAGTTCTCCTTCCTACTAAATAAACCATTTTGGAACTAGTCAATGATTGTTTTCCAATACACTGAGCGTGGAAGAGGGTACGATTACTCGCTTGACAGGACGCCGTAAACCCAGCACCTAAATTCCATAGTCTATTGGCCATGATTGATTACATAGATAATTTAGGTGCTGGGTAAATACGTCCATGTAGGCTTGACGGCGGCGACTGATTGCCAAGGATGGCATGAATGCAGATTTTGCAGGAGCAAAAATCTGCCCTGCCGCCGACACCTGTCAATCGAGCAACCGTACCCTCCTTTCAACCATTAGCGCGATATTGAAAAAAGGAAAGTTATTCAGAGTTGTATCCTTGGGTTTCATGTTGGCTTTAAATTCAAAAGTATCAACTATTAACGAGAACATAGCCTTAAGCTAAGCCGTTCGTTATGAACCTGTCGAACCATGGACTGCTTAATTTAGGATTTCGTGAAAAATAACTTCCTGGAGCTATGAGTTTTGTAGCGACCGCCACCTTCTAACCGCTAACCGACATTATTCTCCTTGATATAGCTGATCCACCGTTAAATGTACGGCCGGCAGAAAGTGCTCCCGAAAATAATCGACCTCCGGTAAATCGATCTTGTTGAGTCGTATTTCAATGTCGTCCATAGCGTCTTTAAACTCGAAATTGCCGGCCCGAGTCTCTTCGACGCATTTGACATAGGCGCTGATCGTATCGGCAGCCTTGACCAATTCGGAAATCGACTCCTCGCAGGACTCGGTGACATAGTTATACAGATCGTCTTTTAACGCATCGGGCAAGGTATCGACTAAGGCCTGCGAGGCGACCGACTCGATGTCCTTATAATGATTTAATATTCCGGGATTGAATTTTTTGATCGGCGTCGGCAGATCTCCGGTAATGCTTTCGTGCGCATCGTGATAAAGCGCGGCCAAGACGACCTCTCCGGGGTCGATCGCCCCGCCGAATAGCTCGTTTTTGATGGTGCATAATAAATGCGCGATCACGCAAACATCGAATGAATGTTCCTTGACGTTTTCATTGATCGAATTACGCTTAAGTCCCCAGCGCTGAATATATTTCAAGCGGTTGATGGTAGCGAAAAATCCCGACATGATTGTGGTCCCGTAGCGAAAAATGCGTAACTTATTTTAACGATACAATATCACGGATAACAATACACTGTGCGCGGCCACATTCGCTCTAAGTTTAACCATCGTAGATCAAATTTAGGCGCTTTATTTATTTGCGAAGAATTCGAGGGGCAAAAAAAGGCTATATTTGCGTTAATAGTTGAAATTAATACTATGCGAATGCCGAAAAGACTGTAGGGTACGCTGTGCGAACCGCAGGAAAACCGCCCGTAGCTTAACGAGCTCTCATGTGTTCCGTTGTGCCGACATTAGGTACGCGTAGCGTACCCTACAATTCGTTTTGAGTTTTTTAAGTGTTTCCGGTAGCGGGGGCAACTATTACCGCATACGTAAACAAAAAAAAGCCGGAGCGTAAAGCTCCGGCAAAACAACACACGAGGTAAAAAAGGTAACGAGGGGAAAGAGTCAATCGTGAATACGGCGATTGGAAAACATGATGCTAAACATCGCGGCAGAGGCAAATGTCATTGCTGAAACGATAAAAGCTCCGGAAATGAATCCGAAAATTCCGATGATAAACATCAGACCGAGCGCAATATCTTTCTGAAAATCAGTCATTTCGCGATATCCTAGTGGAAAAGTATGAATTAGTGGCATTGAGGGCAACTATACCGAGTTACCTTTATGTTAACAATAGGCTTAATTATTGATAGATTGTTTCTTATTACGTAACAAAAGATTTTTTAGCTCATCCTTCGGTTAATTTGAGGCTCCCTTCTGCGCTTCTATCCGTCATTTCGCCATGGCCTGGCGGAATCCAGTACCATGGATGGTAAGCTTTTGAGACTCAAAAGAGCCTGAATGCAAGCAAGCATTACTCCCTTTAGATCGAAAAGCCCTCAGAATAAAAGGTATGGGATGTGTCTATCAAGGACCGCCGTGAATACAGCACCTAAATTAGCCATGATTTTGAAACATTGCCGATGACCTATGGAATTTAGGTGCGGGTTAACATCAAATAATAAAAGGGGATTAAATATCCCCTTTTCGATTTAAAGATTTATGTGTTGTTATTTTTTCTCTTTGAGCAGATCCCTAATCTCGGTTAATAGTTGTTCTTCTTTGGAAGGCTCCGGCTCAACTTCCGGCACAGCCGCCTCTTGCTTCTTGAGACTGTTAATAAATTTGACTGCAATGAAAATCGCAAAAGCGACGATAGTAAAGTCGATCAATGTTTGAATGAATTTACCGTAACCTAAAGTGACGGCTTCAGCACCTTCCGTGGCTTCCTTTAACACAATAACCAGATCGGAAAAATCTACGCCCCCGATCAAAACGCCGATTGGAGGCATGATAATGTCACCGACAAATGACGAAACGATTTTACCGAATGCAGCTCCGATAATAATACCGACCGCCATGTCGATTACGTTTCCCTTAACCGCGAATTCTTTGAACTCACTTAAAATACTCATAGTAAAACTCCCCAAAAGTTAGAATTGTTATTGTTGTTCTTGTTCTTGACATAGAAGTCCACTCCAATACCATCCCTTGTTAATGAGATCGAGGTTACGTTCGTCTCACCGATACTCCAAGTCCGCCCTGAACTCCCTCATGGGAGATCAGTATTTTTCGCCGATAAATGTCTTTTGGCCCTGCCTATTTCCGCTTTGACTCTCCTTAACCTAAAAGCGCATCGATATCCTCTCCGTGGATCACTTCTTTTTCCTGAAGAATTTCGGCGAGACGGTCCAGAATATGTCGTTTGGATGTCAAAATATCCATCGCGCGCTCGATCCCTTCATCAACCAAGGCCTTGACTTCGGCATCGATTAGCTTAGCGGTTTCTTCGCTGTAATTGCGATATTCGGTCGTTTCGATTTCGAGAAATTGCAGTTGTTGGCGTTTACCGTAAGTCAGAGCGCCGAGCTTGGCGCTCATGCCCAAATAGCACACCATGGCCCGTGCTATTTCGCTGGCTTTTTCCAAGTCGTTTTGCGCGCCGGTCGACACATTGCCCAATGCAATCGCCTCGGCCATGCGCCCGCCCATCAAAATCGCGATTTGATCCTTTAGTTCGGCATCGGTGGACAGAAATTTTTCCTCGACAGGAAGTTGTAGCGTAAAGCCCAAAGCCGAAACGCCGCGCGGAATGATCGATACCTTATGAATCGGCTGACCGGTGGGCACATGCTTCGCGACCAATGCATGGCCAGCCTCGTGGTAAGCCACGCGGCGTTTTTCCTCAGGCCCCAGCGCCCGCGATTTTTTTTCGGGGCCGGCTAAAATGCGGTCGATCGCCGCTTCGAAGTCTTCCATGCCAACATCGTTGTGATTGACGCGCGCTGCTAGAATCGCGGCTTCGTTCGCGATATTGGACAAATCAGCGCCGACTAGTCCCGGCGTGCGCTTGCCGACGACGGTCAAATCGACATCGGAAGCGAGCTGCATTTTAGCGGTATGCAGTTTGAGAATTTTGACGCGGTCTTCGAGGTCCGGTTTGTCGACAATAATCTGCCGGTCGAAGCGCCCGGCGCGCAGTAAAGCTTTGTCGAGAATTTCCGGACGATTGGTCGCGGCCAATACGACCACGCCCGATGACGGATCGAAACCATCCATTTCGGTCAACAATTGATTGAGCGTTTGTTCGCGTTCGTCATGCCCGCCCATCACCATCGGCCCGCCGCGCGAGCGGCCTATCGCATCGAGTTCGTCGATAAAGATAATACAGGGCGCTTTTTGACGGGCCTGTTCGAATAAATCGCGAACTCGCGCGGCACCGACGCCGACAAACAGTTCGATAAATTCAGAGCCGCTGATGTTGAAAAACGGCACGCCGGCTTCGCCCGACACCGCTCGCGCCAGCAAGGTTTTCCCGGTACCGGGTGGGCCGACCAGTAATGCACCTTTCGGCATGCGTCCACCGAGTTTTTGAATTTTTTCCGGGGCTTTAAGAAATTCGATCGATTCCTTCAACTCTTGCTTCGCGCTCTCGCTACCGGCAACATCGTTAAATGTGATTTTCGGTTGTGTTTCCGGATGTATCTTGATTTTGTTGCCGATATTCAAAAAGCCGCGGCCGGCAGGCCCCCCTCCGGCCATACGCCGAAACAACCAGGACCAGATCGCGATTAAAATCAGCATCGGAATGATCCAATTGAATAGTATATTGCCAAGCCAACTTTCTCCGCTTCTAACGACATAATCGACATCGTGTTCGGCGAGTGCCTCGGCAAGATGCTCATCCCACAGAGGAATGGTCATGAAGTGTTGCGGAGAATCGGACGGGGTATCGGGTTTGATCAGGCCGGTAATCGTTTTTTCGGTGACCACGGCACGTTGGATTTTGTTATTCTTAACCAATTCGAGAAATTGGTTGTAGGGTAGTTCGTCTTTTTGCAGTTCGTTAGCCTGATTGAAGATCGATAGAATCATCAATACGCCCAGGCCGATCAACAAGTAGCGTGTCAATTTTTCGTTCTTATCGGGCTTTTTCGGCGCATTGATTTCCTTTTCCGGCTCGGGCTTGAATAACGTCCGATAAAGACCGGTCAACGCCGTTTTGAGCGACTTCAGTAATTGAATCAGAAAACCGGTTAATATTTTCAGGAAATTATCGGAATTTTGCTTGTCCATAGTGATGACCTCGAATAACGGACGAAATGGTTCAACTATTTATTTCCACATAGTACCACTCAAATTATTACGCTCAACTTTTAAAAATTAGCTTTTCTTATGTATAACCGATGAGGATGTTAGTGCAATTCATTTCAATTTTAACAAGATGTGCCATTATTTTAAGTTTTTTATCGCTTAGTCTTAGTGTTTCGGCATTCGGCGTGAGCCCATCGCAGATGCTGCTAAGACCGGCCTCGGCGCTCACGGCCAATGATCTAGTTGTTATTGTCAACGAAGCCGATCCACTTAGCATTAAGATTGCCGATTATTATGGGCGCAAAAGAGGCATTCCGAACAATCAGATTGTTCGCGTTCGTTTCGATCCGGCAATCAAAGTCATGAAGCCGGAGCAATTCGAAGCCATCAAAGCCGAAGTCGATGCGCAGACACCGGCCCATGTTCAGGCCTTCGTGTTGACTTGGTTGCAGCCGTTCCGGGTCGATTGTATGTCGATTACCACGGCATTCGCTGCCGGCTACAACCAAAAATTCTGCGCCAAAGGTTGTTTGAATACCCGTAAAAGTCCTTATTTCGCTTCGGAGAGCGCCAAACCCTACAAAGATTACCAATGGCGCCCTAGCATCATACTCGCTGGCAGAAATTTTGACGAAGCTAAAAATTTGATCGATCGAGGTGTCGCTGCCGATTATACGCATCCGAAAGGGTCGGCCTATTTGTTGCACACCAAAGATAAGGCGCGCAGCTCGCGTGCCGCATTATTTCCGGGAATAAGCGAGCATTTTAACGGGACATGGCCGGTTAATTCGCTTAAGCGCGATTTCATCAAGGACAAATCCGATGTGATGTTTTATTTTACCGGTCTGACCCACGTTCCGCACATACAAGATAATCTTTACCCGCCCGGAGCCGTTGCCGATCACTTGACATCGACCGGCGGCGTGTTAACCGGCAGTAAGCAAATGAGCATCATCGAGTGGATAGCGGCCGGCGTCACCGGGAGTTATGGGGCCGTAGTCGAGCCTTGCAATTTTCCGGAAAAATTTCCGCATCCCGGTGTACTAATGTTTTATTATCTGAGAGGCAGTACGTTAATTGAAGCCTATTGGAAAAGCGTTGCACGGCCCGGTCAAGGTATCTTTATCGGCGAACCGCTTGCTAAACCGTTTGCCTACCCTGCAAAAAAGTTTTAGTGTGGCAAGGATTAAACCTCTCCGAGATTAAACAAATGATACCGATACGAGACGAAAACCCCGTCGTTCGCCCTCCCGTGATCACGATCGTAATCATTGCGGCGAATATCGCGGTATGGCTATTGCTTCAAGGCGCAGGCGGAGAGGCGGCATTGGTTAAGTCGCTGTGTCATTACGGCTTGATTCCGGGTGAATTATTGAATACGGTGCCTAAGGGCATGACAATTCAAGTCACTGCGAACTACGGCTGTATTCTGAGCGGCGAAACCGGCAATAGCACTCTGTTGACTCATGCCTTTTTGCACGGCAGTTGGTTCCATTTAATCGCCAATATGTGGTTTTTATGGATTTTCGGCGATAACGTCGAGGATGTCATGGGTAGCTTTCGATTCGTGGTATTTTATTTGTTGTGTGCACTTGCTGCGGCAGGGGCTCAAATTTATAGCAATCCGGGAGCCGCGATACCTATGGTAGGCGCGTCAGGCGCGATCGGCGGCGTCATGGGTGCTTATGCCCGATTATATCCAAGAGCGCGGGTACACACGATTATACCGATTGGTTTTTATATCACTTCGTTTTCCGTTCCCGCCGGCTTCATGTTGGGTTATTGGTTTTTGATTCAATTGTTGAGTGGCATTCCGGCAATCGGCGATGAAGCCGGCGGTGTCGCTTTTTGGGCGCATGCAGGCGGTTTTCTCGCTGGACTGATTTTAATCGAACCGATGCACCGCCCCGACTATCTAGCCGAACATAAAGCGCTAATGGCCGGCCGTCGACCCGAAGACCGGTAATATATATGTCGTACTTTTGGACTCTCAGGATAAATAGATTTTATGCAACAAGCAGAAGCATTAATGTTTAACTCCGATGACTTTTTGGCCTGGGAGGAATTCCAAACCGAGAAGTACGAATTCATTGCCGGCGAGATCTTCGCGATGGTCGGCGCGCGGCGCGAACATGTGCTCGTTACCGGTAACTTATTAGCCGCGCTGAAGCAGCGGTTACGCGGAACGCCTTGTCAATCCTACATGGCCGACATGAAATTGCGGGTCGAGTCGGCCGATGCTTTTTTCTATCCCGATGTCATGGTGACTTGCCATCCGGAGGATCGCAAAGCCGAGCAATTTTTAGCCCATCCGACGCTCATCGCAGAAGTATTGTCCGGTTCCACGGCGGCATTCGACCGGGGCGATAAGTTCGCCGCATACCGTAGTTTGGAGTCGCTCAAGGAATATGTCATTGTCGATATCGATGCGCTACGCGTGGAGTGTTATCGGCGGGCTTCGGACAACGAATGGATGCTGCATGATTACACCGGCCAACATGATTGCCGATTTTCCAGCCTCGAATTAACGGTTCCGCTCGCTGAAATTTTTGAGGATGTTCTCCCGGATTAAGCGTTCATCGGCCCTGCTGGACAATCAAACGATCACTCATCATGCTAAACGCTTGAATAAAGCTATGTATACGGTAATAGTTGAAAATACCCACCACCATCGGAAGCACTTATAAATCCAAATTGAATTGTAGGGTAAGCTGCGCTACGCGTACCTAATGTCGGCAAAGGCAACAACCTTAGGGCACGTTAAACTCAGGTGGTGCTGCTAGGATACGCGTAGCGTACCCTACAGCCTTCAAGTTTCGAGATTGGTGTAGTATTTATTTCAACTATTAACGCGAACATAGCCTTGAATAAACCATTACTGTTTAGCACGGCGTTGGCTGTTGCGGTTTGGCTGGCTTGGTATGGCTACAGCTGGCCTGATAGCGTGGCAATCATTAAAGAAAATTGGGCTGTTACGCTGACGATGATATTCGGTTCGTTTATCGCCGGCGCGACCAGCGAAGGCGGCGGTGCGGTCGCTTTTCCGGTGTTCACGAAAGTGCTGTATATCGCGCCGCTCGATGCGAAGGTTTTTTCATTGGCGATTCAAAGCGTCGGCATGACCGCCGCGTCATTGACGATAATCGCACTACGGGTTCCGGTTGCCTGGCCGGTCATTGCCTGGGCCAGTTTGGGCGGCTTAGCCGGTGTTTCGATTAGCTCGGCGGCATTGTCGCCCTTGCTACCACCCGGCCTGTTAAAAATGCTGTTTACCGCGATGATCGTTAGCTTCGCTTTGCCGCTGGCGGTCTTGACTTGGCAAAAGCGGTTGTATAACGACACAATGCCGTTTTTCGGCGCGCGCGAAAAAGCCATTATGCTGCTGACCGGAACCATAGGCGGCGGCATGACCGGTTTGGTCGGCAACGGCATCGATATCATTTGTTTTTCGGTGATGGTGTTGTTGTTCCGTTTATCGGAAAAGGTGTCGACGCCGACTTCGGTGATCATGATGGCGGTCAATGCGTTGGCCGGATTTGCACTGCATGGGTTTTTGCTTGGTGCTTTTACTGCGCCGGTGGAGCGTTACTGGTTGGCTGCGGTGCCGGTCGTTGTGATCGGAGCGCCGTTGGGTGCTTATTGCTGTACTAAGCTGAATAGTCGGGCCATTGCCGTAATATTGATTCTGTTGATCCTAATCGAATTGATTAGCTCGCTGATATTGATTCCATTAACTGCTAATATTGTCGGCATTAGCTTGACGGTTTTCGTCTTTTTTTTGTGGTTCTATTGTCGAATGGCCCGGTCCGTCCGTTACCGGCCGGCCTGTAAAGGAGAATGATAATGCGTATTCCGGTTCGTGGTTTGCTGTTGTTATTGATGCTGTTTTCGTTGGTTTCCTGTAAGAAGGTAATAAAGCCTGAGGAATTGCCGGCCCACATTGCATTGGGCGATACCTATTACACTCAATTCGTGATCCGTTACGAAAAAGGCGTGCATCCGACGACCAATTACCGGCGTGGCGCTTCGATTCCGGTCAACACTCCGGTCAGACTATTGAACGTGACCAATAAAACGATCGAAGTCGAGGTCGATAATTCCAGTCAGCATTTGACGGTCAAAAATATCCAAAAACATACCGGAGACGATGTATATCGAGCCTTCGATAAATTATTCGCGCCAAACAAAGTCGATCTGACGAGATTCAGCGCATTGGAAAAACAGCATATTCAAAACGGCACGGTGGCCAAAGGCATGAGCAAAGACGCGGTACTGGTCGCCATCGGTTATCCGCCGATCACCGAAACGCCGAGCTTGGACAGCAATCGCTGGGTTTACTGGAGCCACCGTTTCAATCGCTTCAATGTGCATTTCAAGGACGACAGGGTCAATTGGGTCGAGGAATGATGATTCGGTTTTATACGAATTGAATCAATCGTTATTCGGCAATGAAAAAATGACCGCCCTCATAAAAAGCATTATCGCCACCGGCTTGTTTCTGTCCTATCCGTACCTGGTTTACCGAGGGATCGAAAGCGGTATGGTCTGGTTGGCGCCGGCGATTTTTTCCGGCATCTATCTCATGCGGGCATTGGCGGCGCCCAGCCTGCGAGTCAAACTCTACAAAGGACTGTTCGCGCTGACCTTGCTGTTGGGCGCGTATTATCTGCAAACTGTCACCGCGAAGATATTGCCGGTATTGATTCAGCTGATGTTGATGGGCGTTTTCGGGCGGACTTTGCTTAAAGACAAGGGGCCGCCGTTTATCGAAAGCTTCGTAAGACTGGAGTTTCCCGAAATCCCTCCCGACATCCTGGTCTATTGCCGTCAATTAACCCTAATCTGGACCGGATTTTTCGCATTCAATGCCGCGATGTGTACGGTTTTGGCTATCTGGGGCAGCGATTTTTGGTGGACCCTCTATAACGGTGCCTTGATCTATACAATGATCGGCGTGCTGACGATCGGTGAATACATTTATCGCCATTTCCGCTTTCCCGGTCTGAGCATTCCCGATCCGCGCTCGACGATTAAAACGATGATCGTCAACGGGCGAAGAATCTGGATGGATGCGCAGGCGCGTTAATGAAACAATTTTCCTCAATCTTGACCTGCCTTAAATCGCTTTCCATCGTTCTCACGCTCTGCGCTCATCGTTATATACAAGTACCGTCATGCGTGTTGACAACCGGTTATCGGAATATCCGGGAACTGTGCTATTTGATAAGTCACAGAACATTGCACATCGGGGGGCTTCGATATAAATCATGGCTGCCGAGCATCAGTAGCCTCGATAGTCGCGACGAAGGCGTCGCTCCCACAAAGGGTAAGTATTCAGCCCCTCTTTGAAAAAGAGGGGCTAGAGGAGATTTTTTAAAATAAATCCCCCCTCAATCCCCCTTTTTCAAGGGGGAGAGGCCAACGTTTACGCATAAATTGCGGTAATTTGCCAACGGGGTCTGAATACTTACCCCGCAAAGGTTCCGAATGCTCTGTGGGAGCGATCCCCAGATCGCGATTTCGAAGCCGAGTGCGTTAAGTAACAATAAATGGTATCGAGGTCACATTAGCTAAAATGAAATGACGGTAATACACCATTTATGTATCACAATGAACGCTCTACGTGGGAGCTATTTGGGAATCCGGACGGATACACAACATTCTAAATGAATAAACCTAACATCAGCTCATTTTACTCAACAATTCTTTTAATGCTGCCGGTCTTGCTATCGGCAAATACGGCCCGTGCCGTCGATACCGAATGGAAAGTCATGCAAAGGATGCAATCGGATACAGCGGTGCGAATCGCCTATCAAGAAACCCGGACATTGGAATTAATGGATAGCCCCTGGCAAGGCAGCGGTTATCTGTACTCGCAGGCGCCGGATTTGATGATCAAGGAACAATTGCGACCGGAGCGGGTCTTGATGGGCATCAAGGGCGAGCGGATGTTCTATTTCGATCCGGCGGCTAATATGCGCCATCGCGGCGAGCTGGACGCGGCCAATCCGCTAAGCTTGCATATCGCCTTCTTCAATGCCTTGGTCAATGCCGATGTCGCCTTGCTGCACAGAGTCTACCGCGTCGATTTCGACGCCCGGGAGCAAGACTGGCTGATGACGCTGAAGCCCAGGCGGGGCGACCGATCCGGATTGACTGTCGTTATTTCCGGCCCGCCTGGACAACAAGCCGAGCGTATCGAAATCAGACAGGATGACGGTGATTTCAGCGAATTTTTGTTGAGCAAGGATGCCGAAGGCGAGACGATCGAAACCGAAGTGAATCGCTTGTATAAAGAATTGCTGGGGAACTGATTTGCCGAAGCTACGCAATAGCCTGTTTTATCTGTTGCCGCCATTGCTGACACTGTGGGTGGCATTAACGGTCGAATTCAAGACCGACCTTTCCGCTTTCATCATCGCCGGCGACAATGCCGAGGAACTGCTGCTCGCGAGCGAAATGCAGTCCGGCGCATTGTCGCGGCGTTATTTAATTTCGGTCGGCTCGGATACAGGCGAACCGGTCACCGGCGCTTTCATCAAGATGCTGCAAGAACGCTTGAACACCATCGACGGCGTGCTCGAAGTCTGGTCGCCCGAACGACAAAACCAAAACATCGAAGCGGTGCAAGCACTATATCGCGATTACGCCGGCGCGCTCTACAGTCTTACCCCGGAATCGGACTTGGCGGAGCTGTTCACGCCGCAAGGCTTGGCGCAACGCGCCGAGTTTTTGAAACGAGCGCTCTTATCTCCGCAGGGCGCGATGATCAAAAGCATCGCCTTGCAAGATCCCTTGTTATTGACGCTGAACGGCTTTAGCACCGTCGGCGCGCAAATGCAACAAGCCGGCATCACCAATACGCAATACCGGAATTTGATCCTGGAAACCGAGATGCCCGGATTGGACGCGCCGCAACAAAACCGAATTCAGGCGGCAATCGAACAAACCTTCAAAGAACTGATGCAGGGGCGCCCGGAATCATGGCAACTGGAAATGACGGGTGTTCCGGTATTCGCGGTGGCAACGCAACAATTGATTCAGGGCGATATCGTCCAAATCAGCATTCTGTCTTCCATTGCTTTAATGGCACTGTTTCTGCTGCTATTCCGCTCGTTCGGCGCATTGCTGCAAGTATTCACCTTATTGATCATCGTGATCCTGAGCGCGATACTGACCACCGCTTGGGTATTCGGCTATGTGCACGGCATGACCATTGCGATCGGCTCCACGCTGATCGGTATCTGTATCGACTACCCGATACATGCGATTGCGCACGCGCAAACGGTTCGCGTCGAGGACAAGACCGCAGCAATTATTAGAATCTGGCCTAGCCTGTTACTGGGCGGCATAACGACCTTGGTCGGTTATACGGCCTTAGGCGCGTCCGGTTATCCGGGATTTCAACAAATAGCGGTCTATGCCGGCACCGGCATCATTGTCGCTTTATTGTTGACTCGCTTCATTCTGCCGGGCTTGGTCGCGGGCGGCGACCGCAGAACCTTAAGGGTTCCGTTGGTCTCGCGTTGGGCAAACTTCTGCGCGCGTTTTCGGCCTTGGCTATTGACGGCATTGTTGGTGTTACTGGGCTCATCGCTATTCGCCTTGCCGTCGTTACGCTGGCTCGAAGACATGCAGGATCTAACGCCGGAACTGGATTATCTGAAAGAAAACGACAAACGCATCAGGGCGCGCATGGTCAGTATCGAGCCGGGGCGTTTCGTACTGATTACCGGCCAGGACATCGAAGCCGCACTGCAAAAAGCCGAGCAAGTTTATCCGGTGCTGGACCGATTGAAACAACAAGGCGAACTGAACGAGTATTTCGGCCTGTATCCGTGGCTGCTATCGGCGCAACAACAACAGCGTAATCAAACGCTATTGCAGGACTATCTGACCGACGATAACCGGCAACTTTGGCAACAGGCTCTTCGGGAACAAGGCTTGTCGATCGAACGATTAGGCCAATTCGACTATCCGAAGCCGGACCCGCTGACATTGGAGCAAGTATTCGAAACACCGGTCAAAAGACTGATCGACAGCCGTATCATCAGCACGGAGCGCCAAACCGTCGTGATGATTTGGCTGGCCGAACATGAGCCCGAAGCGCTACGGGCAGCGCTCGCTACGATTGATGACGCGCGTTATTTCAGCCAGCGCGATATGCTCAACGACATGACCCGCGACTATACCGAAAGAGCCCGGGCCTTGCTGGCGGTCGGTTTATTCATTATCGTGTTGCTATTGGCCGTGCGCTACCGAAGCCTGGTAAAAACGCTGCGAACCCTATTGCCTGCGGTATTGGCGGCGCTGTTCATTTTAAGCCTCTGGTCCGTGAGCGGTGCGGCGATCAGTTTTCTGCATCTGGTCGGTTTTCTGTTGGTCGTCGCAATTTGTGTCGATTACGGTATTTTTTACCAGGAAAATCGCGGCGGCGATATCAAGCTAACCTATCAAGCCATGGCCGCCTCGATGTCGACCAGTGCGCTGGCTTTCGGTTGTCTAGGTACGGCCGAGAGCACATCTCTCAGAATTCTAGCCGGCGTCGTCGTGCTCGGCGTGTTGCTGGGCTTTTTGTTTTGTCCGCTGATTATCAAGCACCGGGAAGATGCTTGAAGATACGGTAAAAAACAACATCCCCGAATGACTTTCACGCTTCGTGCCCTCGTTATCTAATCAAATTTCGGCGCCGGGGCGCTCGGGCTAATGGTTTGAATGACACACATCAGAAGTATTGAAACAAATTGAACAACATTTGAAATGACTCAGTGCCCGATGAAACCGGGCACTCAAATAGGATAAAAAATGGACCACAGTGTACACAATAAGCTGATCTCGTTTATCTGGAATATCGCCGACGACTGTCTGCGCGATGTGTACGTTCGCGGCAAATACCGTGATGTCATCTGCCTATAGCGGTATTGCGTCGTCTCGATACCCTGCTTGAGCCCCCAGCGGTGCTGGAAGAAGTGACGTTTCAGAAAGAAGAAATGCAAGCCACGGAGTTGGACGACGAACCGTTAACGCCGCCAGTGGCTATGTGTTTTATAATGCGTCCAAGTGGACGCTAAAGTCGCTCTTCAATACCGCAACGAATAACCAGCAAATCTTGCTGGCAAACTTTGAAGAATACCTGCTCGGTTTCAGCGACAACGTCAAAGAAATCATTGAATGCATTAACTTGAAGTCTCAGATTCGCCACATGGCGTCGAAACAAGTGCTGCTGGATGTCGTCGAAAAATTTGTCTCGCCTTATATCAACCTAACGCACGAAACCGTTGAAGACCCAAATGGCAACAAAATGCCGGCATTAAAGAACCTGGGCATGGGTTATGTGTTTGAAGAGCTGATCCGCAAATTCAACGAAGAAAATAACGAAGAAGCAGGAGAGCACTTAACGCCCAGGGAAGTCATTGAGCTGATGACACACCTGGTATTCGACCCGGTCAAAGACCAATTGCCGCTCACCATGACGGTGTATGACCCGGCTTGTGGTAGCGGCGGTATGCTGACCGAATCGCAAAACTCCATCGAAGAAAAATACCCGAACGACAATCGAGATGTGTATCTCTACGGCAAAGAGATCAACGACGAAACCTACGCTATCTGCAAATCCGACATGATGATCAAGGGCAATAACCCGGAAAACATCAGAGAAGGTTCCACCCTGTCGACCGATGAGTTTGCCGGCAGCAAGTTCGATTTTATGCTGTCCAACCCGCCTTATGGCAAAAGCTGGGCCGGTGAACAAAAGCACATCAAAGACGGCAATGATGTGATTGACCCGCGTTTCAAAGCGAGCCTGAAAGACTACTGGGGCAATGTTGAGGTGGTTGATGCCACACCGCGCTCCAGTGTGGCCAATTGCTGTTCCTGATGGAAATGGTCAGCAAAATGAAAGACCCGGCCGTAAGCCCGCTCGGCAGCCGTATCGCCTCTGTTCACAACGGTTCGTCACTGTTTACCGGCGATGAAAGAGATTAATCCTAATTTTTTTAACTGGGCCATCCGAAGTAAGCTCTATGTATCTTACTTCGGAAGTGCTTCTGATGGTGTTCGTATTGGTCAGTGGGACTTGTCCAAAACACGAATGAAAGGAATTCCTTTCATTCTTCCTGATGAACGTCAACAAGGACTGATCACCAAATACCTCGACCAAAAAACCGCCCAAATCGACGAAGCCATTGCCATCAAACAGCAGCAAATCAGCCTGCTCAAAGAGCGCAAGCAAATCATCATTCAGCAAGCGGTCACGCAAGGCCTCGATCCCAACGTACCCATGAAAGATTCGGGCGTGGATTGGATTGGGATGATTCCTGAGCATTGGGAAGTGCTGGCTAATCGCACATTGTTTTCTGAGCGCGTAGAATCAGGTAGAGAGGGATTACCCCTGCTTTCAGTTTCAATTCATTCAGGTGTTTCTTCTGAGGAGGTCTCAGAGGAAGATAATGTTCGTGGTCGCGTCAAAATCGAGGACAAAACGAAATATGTTCTTGTTAAAAAAGGGGATGTCGCTTTCAACATGATGCGTGCTTGGCAGGGTGGAATTGGTGCTGTAACGACAGATGGATAGATACTCTAAAGGAATTACAGATTTTCGTAAGAGATTATACTGGGATGGCTTCAAGCAGTTGAAAACAGTTGTTCCTCCTGACCCAATTTTTGCTTGAATTAGGCTCAGGCTTTGCCTACATGGGACAACAAGTGCCAATTGCTGTGGGTGAACGAGACTTCTATTTGGATCTGTTGTTTTATCATACGCAGCTCCATTGTTATGTAGTGATTGAGCTAAAAATTTAACGACTTTGAACCCGAGTATGCGGGAAAACTGAGCTTTTATATTAAAGCCGTCGATGAACAATTACGTCGCGCTGGCGATCTGCCAACCATTGGCCTTTTACTTTGCAAAAATAAAGATCGCATGGTAATGGAGTATGCACTTAGTGATATCAATAAACCTATAGGCGTATCTGAATATCAATTAACTAAATCATTACCGAAAAATTTAAAGCCAAGCCTACCGAGCGTCGAAGATATTGAAGCAGAATTTGAAACTGAGCTGTTAGGTTCTTACGAGAAAAACCACAAAGAATCATAAAGAAACCTATTAATCATAGGGTTGGTGATAATAGTATATTTTTAGGCGGGGTATATGGTCAGTCAAACAAACGAACAAGCGCTTGAAGCTCAACCATGCAATCAAGCTGAACGATCAAGAAACAGAGCTCGATCCACAAAACCCTAATCCTCGCGGTGCGCATGGCGGCGAGAAAGAGGCTGATCCGCTAGACGAAATTATCCGTACCTTTAATGAGCGCTGGTTCCAAGGGTGGAGTGTGACGACTGAAGAGCAAAGAATTCGTTTATTGAGTATGCGAGATGCACTGACTAAGCATCCGGATTTTATGAGTAAGTATTTGGAAAGCGCCGATCCCCACAACCAGCACTTGGCTTTTGAAAAAATGATGAAGGAAATCATGTTGCAAAAACGAAAGGATGATTTGGACTTCTATAAGCTTTGGGCAAATGATGCCGCTTTTTAAAGCTTCGTTTATAAACAGCATACAGCGCATGGTTGACGAATATCTATAACAGTAAAAGCCGTATTGATCATGAAGAGGCAATTATTCACATCCCCTATCGTTACCACGCAGAGCGCTCGCCGTTATACACAAGTATAAAATATACCTACTTGTGCAAAACGTAGCGACCGAGCGCTAGATTGCCGTGTCGTCCGAAAAGGCTATTGGTGTTTGAGCGTTAACGGCTTCGATAGTCGCGATGTAGGCGTCGCTCCCACAGTGCTTGTAACCCCTTGTGGGAGCGATCCCCTGATCGCGATTTCGAGGTCGAGAGTGTTAAGCGACATTAAATGGTATCGAGGCCTCATTGGCTAAGATTGCAAAAGGGTAATTCATGACTTATGTATAACGATGAGCACAGAGCGTGGGAACGATAATTGCCGTGGGACTGAATACTTACGCTATGCTTATACGCTTGTTTATTAATACTAAGAGGAGGTAAATGATGAAATTAACATATTTGGTGTTATCGGTTTTTCTGTTGAGCTTGAGCGGCTGTGCTTCGCAAGGCTCGAAATCCGCCAGCCAGCCGATACAAACCAGCGGCACAGGCACCTTGATCATTAAACCGATCACATTTAAAGACGAATCTTATGTTCGAGGCGCGGTCAAAGAAGAGTGCAATCTAGACGGCAAGCTATCTATGTTCATCAAGGAAAATGCCGCGCGGAACTATGCAACCATCCTGACCGATACCGAAAAAGGACCGGCGGACGCGAAAGTTCTGACAGTCACCATCGATGAAGTGCAAGGCGCCGCCGGCGGTGCTTGGTCAGGCCCTAAAATCGTCACGATTACCGGTTCGCTCAGCGAGAATGGTAAAGAGTTAGGCGATTTTAAAGCGCGGCGTTATTCCGGCGGCGGCATGTTCGGCGCCTATAAAGGCACCTGTGCCATTTTAGGACGCTGTGTCAAAACCCTAGGCCGCGATGTCGCCGAATGGATGACGCATCCGACCGAAAAAGCCGTTTTGGGCGATTTGTAAGGTTACGCGATGACTGCTATCCCCAGCTCTTGCGATGTTCTGGTGATCGGCGGCGGCCCGGCCGGTAGCAGCGCGGCCACGCATCTGGCGCAAGCCGGCATCGATGTCGTGTTGCTCGACCGGGCGACGTTCCCTCGCAATCAAGTCGGTGAAAGCCTGATTCCGCATATTTGGAAATTCACGGACATGACCGGCGTATCGGAAAAGATCGAACAAGAAGGCTTTCTGGCTAAAGCGGGCAGCATCACGGTCTGGAACGACAAGATCAAACAAATCCGCTTTTCAGACTTCGGTTATACCCGGCCCGGCCTGCATGTCGAGCGCGATATTTTCGACAACTTGCTGCTGCAACATGGCAAAAGCTGCGGCGCACGGGTATTTCATAAGATCGCGGTCAAAAAAATAGACCTGACCGATAATCGGTGGCCTAAAGTGTTTTACACCGACAAGCGAGGCAGCAGCAACGAAGAAGGCGACATTCGTTGTCGATTTGTCGTCGACGCGAGTGGCCCGAGTTCCTTGTTGGCCAATCAGTTTAAAACCCGGCAAACCATCAGTACCGAGACGAATTTTTTATCGTTGTGGGGTTATTTTGAAAACTCACGATTTGTCGGCGTCGACCGTCAAAGTCATGGCGAAGACGAGCTGGCAAAAGTAAAACCAGTTACCTTTGTCATGTCCTTTGAAGACGGCTGGATCTGGCATATCATATTGCGCGGCAAAACCAGCGTCGGCCTCATCGCGCCGACCGAACGCACCAGAGGCATGGACCGACGGCAACGGGAGGCTTTTTTTTTACAAACCTGTGCGCGCTTGCCGCATTTGAACCGCTTGCTGGAGCCTGCGAAATTTATCGAGGGCTCGCTACAATTCAGACCGAATTATTCTTATTATTCCGAGAATATCTGCGGCGAAAACTATTACTGCATCGGTGATGCCGCGGCCTTTGTCGACCCGGTATTTTCCCACGGCGTGCAAAATGCCTTATACAATGCGGCGGCAGCGACGCTGGCGATCAAAGAATCGCTCAAGCACGAAAGGCATCGCTTGCGTTACAGCCAATTATGCGAAAGCCGTATGCAACAATTTTATGGATTCTCAAGAGCCTTATCGCTCGGCGACTTCGGTTGTAACGGCGTCAATCCGCAGCTCGTTAAGAATCTGATGAAGGCGATGCCGCCGCTGGAATTGGAACTTATCCTGTTCGCCTCGGAAACTACCAATCGCTCCGAAAACTTCCGTCGCCTAGCCCGAGAAGCTGGTGTGTTAGGGCGCTTTGAAGAAAGTTTTTCCGGTAAAGTCGATGAGCAAATCGAAGCTTTGGATTTTTAAAGGTTCTGTTCGCGTTAATAGTTGGCGTCCTTGGCTGGAATGGGGTTTACAACCCTGTCCTAAATGTTTCGGCAGTAGCCAAAGCAAGCCGAGATATTTTAAGCAAACCGAAACGTTGGGGACGGGTTAAATAACCCGTCCCGCATGAGGCATTGTTATACCCATCGCATTTCAAATTTCAGCATTTTTGTGTATAAAGGTGCGAAAGGTATTGCCTTGATAACAAAACAATTGCCTTCCAGGCTTGGCCTTGTCCGGTTTAAGCAATGTCAACAGAAATAAAAACGTGATAGCCGTCTCATTTTTCAAGAAGAGAAGGTGCATTATCTTCATATAAGCAAGAGAATCGGCGTTAGAAAACGTTTTCGCCAGAGCGCTATTTTGTCTATTTTTTGTTATCTCAAATTTTTTCTGGTTCCCACAGTCCTCCGTGGGAGGCTGCCAAGGTAAGATCGGTATGCATTCCCACGCTGGAGCGGTGGGAATGAGGTGTTGGTGTCAGAGCACTAGCGGCTTTTCCTCTACTAGCGTTAGGCGTGGTACGGCGTAGGCGTCGCTCCCGCAAGGGTTAGGTTTCTCTGTGGGAGCGATCCCCAGATCGCGATTTCGAAGCCGGGAGTGTTAAGTAACAATAAATAGTATCGAGCTCACATTAGCTAAGGTAGGAATTCGGTGCTTAACGGCATGAAGGTACGCGTAGCGTACCCTAAATTTATGTATAACGACGAGCGGAGAATCGTGGAAAATTTTTATCCAAAAAGAGGATGACGTGTGTTGTAGGTAGTTTTTTTACGTGGGTGCGGACCTAACATTCATTTCAGCTTAATTAATCGATTAAGCAAGGCGGATTCATGAAAAAAACATTGCTGCAGATCTTCACTAGCGATTTACGCAAAAATGTATCGATGAGTCTTAGAGGTCGCTTGCTGTTGCTGGTTTTTTTCTCGTCGATTCCGGCTTTCGGTTTAATTATCTATTCGGCGATCGAAGATCAAAGGGCCGCCGAACGAGAAGCTCGAGAACAAACCCGGGCTTTGGCCTCACGAATCGCGGACAAACAAAACCGGCTATTTGAAGAAACGCGGCAATTGCTGATGCTATTACCGAATATACCTTATGTCACCGTTCCCGAATTATTGCCCCGCTGCCAAGAATCCTTGCCGCGCATTCATCGCCAAAATCCTTTATTCGCCGACATCGGCATGGCGGACAGCGAAGGTAATTTATTATGCAACGCGCTGAATTTTCAAAACCCCGCCAATTTTACCGACCTGTTATGGTTTCGCCGCGCCGTCGCTGACCGTGAGTTCGCCATCGGCGATGTCATCTTCGGTCTACCTTTAAAATCGCCTGAATTGATTATGAGCTACCCGGTCTTTGCTGAAAACGGAGCATTATTGAAAGTACTCTATGCCTCGATCGACCTTGCTTGGCTTAGAGCGGCGCTGACACCGTTATTACAGTCCGGCGAGACCGTGGTATCGCTCATCGATACCGATAATACCGTGTTGCTGCGCGTTCCGGATACCGATTACGAATGGACGGGGCGATCCGCGCCGTCATGGGAAATACCGAACGACAACTGCCGGGCATTCGAAGAACTTAAGGGTGTGGACGGCATTTCACGAATCTATGCCTCCGAACCCGTGCTATGGATCAACGATAAATGCATCCATGTGCGGGTCGGCGTGCCCAAAAAGGTTTTTTTCGAGCCGGTCGAATCGCGCATGTATCGAAACATCGCCGTATTATCGGCCGCTAGCTTTGCGGCATTGTTAATCGCCTGGTTCGGCAGCCGATGGCTGGTCTTGCATCGAATGAATATTTTAACCGATGCGGCGCAACGTCTGGGCGAAGGCGATTGGTCCGCGCGCACTAACCTTGATAAATCCGATGACGAAATCGGCCGTCTCGCGTGCATATTCGACCAAACGGCCGCTCGATTACAGAGCCGCGAAGCCCGTCTGCTGCAATCCGACCGGGCGCTGTCGCATGCCAATCGCGCCTTGAATGTTTTGAGTGCCGGCAATAGAGCCATGCTGCATACCGAGGACGAACAAAACTTGCTGAATGAAATCACCCGGATGATCGTGGAAAAAGGCGGTTACCGCATGGCCTGGGTAGGATATGCCAGGCACGATGCCGACAAAAGCATCGTGCCCATGGCGCATGCCGGCAGCGATCGGGACTATGTCGACCGTCTAAAGCTTAGTTGGGGAGAAGATGGCACGCGTCATGGCGCTTGCGGGCGAGCCATAGCCGAAGGCCGCCCAATAGTCGTGCCCGACATCGCCATGGCGCCGGAATATCGTTCATGTCGCGAGGCGGCGTTGCAATGCGGCTTCGCTTCTTGCATCGCACTACCATTGATCGGTAATCATGAAACTTTGGGCATGCTGATTATATATGCCACGGAATCCGATGCTTTCGACAGCGTCGAAATCGAATTATTGAAGGAAGCGGCCGCCGATTTGGCTTACGGCATTTGCAGACTGCGCGATCAAGCCCGTAGCCGGGAAGCCGACGAAATCGAAGACCTCTACAATAAGGCGCCATGCGGATATCATTCGCTAGACGAACAGGGATGCTTCATTCGCATCAACGACACCGAATTGGCTTGGTTGGGCTATGCGCGGGAAGAAGTGATCGGCAAGATGCGCTTTTTGGATTTCTTGACGCCGTCGAGCCAACAGAAATTCAAGGAAAATTTTCCAATTTTCAAGGAACGAGGCTGGGTGCGCGAACTCGAATTCGAAATGCTGCGCAAGGACGGCACGATTTTACCGGTATTGCTGAATGCTTCGTCGATTCGCGACGAAAACGGTAACTATTTGTCGAGCCGATCGACCGTTTACGATATCACCGATCGAAAACGCGCCGAACAAGCGCTACTTCAGGCCAAAGAATCCGCAGAAACCTTATCCCGCATCAAAAGCGAATTTTTGGCCAATATGTCCCATGAATTGCGCACGCCGCTTAACGCAATCATCGGTTTTTCCGAAGTGCTCAAAGACGAGCTGATCGGAGAAATGACGCCGGAACAGCGAGAATATGTCACCGACATCTTTCACAGCGGCCAGCATTTACTCTCGTTGATCAACGACATCCTCGACCTGTCGAAAATCGAAGCCGGCAAGATGGTCTTGGATCTCGAAACGCTCGATATCGACGATTTACTGCGCAACAGTCTTGCTATTATCAAGGAAAAAGCCGCGGCACACCGCGTCCGGCTGCAGCTTAAAACGGCAGAACCGATAGGGCCGGCCATACTTGACGGACGTAAGACCAAGCAGATCATTTATAACTTGCTGTCCAACGCGGTCAAATTTACGCCTGAAGACGGCTGGGTGACACTACGGTCCCGCAGTGTAAGCCGGCCCGACATCGAAGCCTGGACTTCCGATGCGGAAACCAGTCTGCGTATGCCTTTGCCGGTAAACCACTTCGAGCAATTTTTGGAATTCGAAATCGAGGATAGCGGCATCGGAATTTCTGCCGAAGATGCGCCGCGCCTATTCCATGCCTTTTCGCAATTGGATTCCTCACTGTCCCGTAAAAGCGAAGGCACCGGACTAGGTTTGGTGTTAGTATTAAAACTAGCCCATCTACACGGCGGCACCATGGCCGTGGCCAGCACGCCCGGCCAGGGCAGCCGTTTCATCGTGTGGCTGCCCTGGCGCGGCATCGGTGCCGATCGCATTGCCCCCTTCACCTCTAACCAAACCGAACTGGGCTCCGGGCAATCATTGGCTCTGGTGATCGAAGATAATGCTACGGCCGCCGAGTTGATCCGCTTGCAACTGGAACCGGAAGGATTCGAAATAGCGCTTGCCGAAAATGCTATAGCGGGACTTGAGCTAATGTCGCGTCTACAGCCTGACTTGATCATTTTGGATATCCTTTTACCGGATATGGATGGCTGGGAGCTGTTGGCCCGTATCAAACAATCCGATAGCTCCGCGACGAATATCCCGGTAGTCATCGTATCGATAGTCGCTGACGCGCAAAAAGGCTTCGCTCTTGGCGCTAGCGCGGTATTGCAAAAGCCGGTGGGCCGAAACGAATTGGCTAATGTGTTGAAAAAATTAAGGCCGGTAGCGCCGATGAAAGGCGTCAAAGTTTTGGTCGTCGACGACGACCCGAAATCCGTGGAGCTGTTATCCGCTTATCTACTCGAACCCGGCTATATTGTATTGAAGGCCTATGGAGGCAAGGACGGCATAGGCCTAACCCACCGCGAGCGACCTGACCTGCTGGTGTTGGATTTGATGATGCCCGGAATCAACGGATTCGATGTGGTAGAAGCACTGAAGCAGAGCCCCGAAACCGCCGACATTCCGATTGTAGTGGTGACCGCGAAGACCTTGGCGGCAGAAGACCGCGCCGTCTTGAACGGAAACGTTGCGGCCATCATGGAAAAATCCCGTTTCAATCACAAAACTTTCGCCAACGAAGTCCGAAGAGCTTTACTACTGAACAAGAGAACAATATGACTGCGCAAATACTGGTAGTGGAAGATACTTTCATCAACATGAAACTCGTCTGCATGCTGCTTGAAAAAGCCGGCTATCGGGTGCTGCGGGCCGACAATGCCAAAGACGGTATCGCGCTGGCGCAAAGACATTTGCCCGACCTAATTCTGATGGACATTCAATTGCCCGACATGGACGGGCTTGAAGCGACTCGTCTTTTGAAAGAAGCGGACGCTACAAGGCATATTAAAGTCGTCGCACTGACCGCTTTCGCAATGAAGGGCGATGAGGAAAAGATGATCGCGGCAGGTTGCGACGGCTACATCGCCAAACCGATTCAATACAAAAATTTTCTTGGAGAAGTTGAAAAAACGCTTTCGATGAATCTCCCAAAGGAAGAACGCCATGACCATACCTAAAAAAATCTTGATTACCGACGACGATCCGATTAACCGTAAACTGGTGGAAAGCCTATTAAAACCCAATGGTTACGATGTTCGTAGCGTGGATTCCGGACAAGCCGCGTTGGATGCGATCGACTTCGACCCGCCCGACTTGATTCTGCTCGATCTGATGATGCCGGGCATGGATGGCTTCGAAGTGGTCAGACGACTCAAAGCCGATGCCGCTACCGGCCGAATCCCTATCGTGATGTTGACGGCGCTCGATGACGCCGGCTCGCGCGCCCGCCTGACTTCGGCCGGGATCTCCGTGATCCTGTCCAAACCCTTGGACCGCTGGGCCTTACAAGGCTGTATTAATCAGTTATTAGGGGACTGTCATGGCATCGAATAATAAGCCTGTCGGAGAAACCCATACGGAAGCGGAACTGAAGAGGAGGAACCGACTCTATACGATGTTGAGTCATATCAACCGGTGTATTATCCGCACGAAAGATCCTCAGGAGCTTTACTTTGCAGCTTGCCGCATCGCCATCGAAAGCGGCGGTTTCGCACTCGCATGGATAGGCTTGATCGACTCGGAAACTGGAAACCTGATACCGGTCGCCTCTGCCGGTAACGTCACGGTAACTCAGCTCAAGAATTTAAATGAAGGCAAATTCGACGTCTTATCGAACGACAAGGAAACCGCCGGCGGGTCGCGCTTGGCATCCTGGACCGAAATGTCCGAGCAATTAGGCTTGCTTGAAGGCGCATCCTTTCCGATACGGCTCGAAGGCAAGACCGTCGGCTCTTTCAATATCGCGGCAAAAGAACCGGGCTTTTTCCGCGACGCCGAAATCAACCTATTGCTGGAAGTGGTGGATGATATTTCGTTCGCGATCGACATTATCCGCCGAGAGGAAGAGCGGATCGTTGCCGAGAGTAAAATGCGTTACTTCGTCTATTACGACTCCCAAACCGGCCTGCCCAGCCGAGCGCTATTCGAAGAACGCTTGAACGAATCTTGCTATAACGGAAACGCGCATCAAGTCGTTGTGATGGTCGTCAACCTTCGCAGGCTACAAATCGTCTTGCATTTACTGGAACCCGATACCGGTCTGGCGATTATCCGGACTCTGGTCGACAGACTCGAATCGGTATTGCCGGCCGTCCCTCGCGCACGCATCGACGAGGCAAAATTCGCCCTGCTATTGCAAGATCCGGAAGGCTTGCATGTCGCGGAAGAGCTGGCCTGGGAAGCTCATAAAGTCCTGACCGAGGCCATCGAGATCGACGGGCAAGAGTACTATCTCGACCCGTTCATCGGACTCGCAAGATTTCCATTAGACGGCGAACCGAAGGAGGTTCTCAAACACGCCATACTGGCCGCATCTTCCCCCGATACCGATACTATTTGCCGTTTTTTCTTCGCCGATATGGATGAAGGCTCGCGGCGGCAACTGAATCTCGACACCGCCTTGCGCCGTGCTCTGGAGCGCAATGAATTTATTCTGCACTATCAACCGCAATTGGATTTATCGACAGGCCGAATCGTCGGCGCCGAAGCCTTACTGCGTTGGCAAAGCCGCGATTACGGCTTGGTATCTCCGCTGAACTTCATCCCGCTGCTCGAAGAAAACGGCATGATAAACACGATCGGCGAATGGGTGCTGCAAGAGGCTTGCCGGCTCAATCGAAAATGGCAAGACGAAGGACTCCCTCCGTTACGCATGGCGGTCAATCTTTCGGCTAGACAATTTTATGGCGGCGATATTCCGAACATAGTCAAGCGAACTCTCGAAAAAACCGGTCTTGAACCGCAATGGCTGGAATTGGAACTGACCGAGAGCATCGTACTGATGGATGCCGATAAAGTCATCCGTACGATGCACGAGATATCGGCTGAAGGCATCGGTTTCGCATTGGATGATTTCGGTACCGGCTATTCATCGCTCAGTTATTTGCAGCGGCTTCCGGTTGACCGAATCAAAATAGACAAATCTTTCGTAGCCAATCTCACTTCTAATCCGAGCGATGCAGCGATCGTTCGCGCGGTCGTCGGAATGGCGCACAGTTTAGGCTTGAAAGTCATCGCCGAAGGCGTCGAAACCGAAGGACAACTGGGTTTTTTACGCGGCATCAACTGCGAAGAAATCCAGGGTTTTGTATTCAGCCGCCCATTGCCGCCCGATGATTTTACCTTGTTATTACGAGAGGGCCGAAGCATTCCGCCCAAGCAAATCGAGAAGCCGGAACGGATCGTATTACTAATCGACGACGAGTCGAATATCATTTCGGCATTGACGCGCGTATTACGACGCAAAGGATTTCGCATCGTCGGCACTACGAGTATTAAGGAAGGATTCGAATTGATGGCGATTCATCAACCGGGAGTCGTAATTTGCGACCAGCGCATGCCGGAAATGACCGGAACCGAATTTCTAAGGCGGATCAAGGACATTTACCCCGACACGATACGCATCGTGCTGTCGGGCTATACCGAGTTAAACTCCGTGATCGATGCGGTAAACCACGGCGAAGTCTATAAGTTTCTGACCAAGCCGTGGGAAGACGAAGCGCTTTGCCAAGTAATCGGCGATGCGTTTAATATTTACGAATTACGGCAGGAAAATCGCGATCTTTCACGAAAGCTAAATACAAATCGAGCTATATCCGAATAGACTTAAAGAGACCTTTCCCCACACGAATTAACCTGAAAAGAGCAGTTGGCATGTGTTGTAGGCCGTTCGTGCTGAGCTAAGTCGAAGCATGAAGGACCTACATAAACAGGGGTGAGATTAATAGACAGTAATTGATGAGATAAATGGGAAAAAACGGGAAGAAATGAAACAGGGAAATAAAAGTTTGTTGCAAAATACGCAAGTTAAAAAATTTATGATTTATCCGGTCGATTCCGCTAAATAATCTTGAATGATCGACAATATTTTATCTTCGTCTTCCGAGGATATTCCCAAAAAAGGGCGGGCTGGAATATCACCCCATAGATGTGGAAATTCAGCTTTGGTTCCTCCGAATTGCTGCATGGCTGCGTATTCCTGCGGCGAGCCGATTTCCACTGAGTCGTTTCCGATTACGTCGCGTCTTATAAGATCGTTCAATAGACCTGTTTCACCGGTGAGAGGGCGGTCGTGATCTTTATATAATAGCGTACTCAAGACGCTGTTCAATTCCCATTTGGTGCCGTCCGGCGCGGTCATAGTTCCGAAGCGTTTATGGGTCGATTCCACTAACGCATCGCCGATTTCAAGTAAGGCGGGGCGAAGATTAGATGTTCTTTTTTGCAATTTTTGTAACGCTTCGATAACGAGGCGACCATCATTTTCTATTTGAACATCGAGCATGTTGAACTAAACCTCATAAAAGCTTATCTTACAGATTGCCATGGGCGGTTGTTTCCAATAGGAACGGTTGCAGGCGCTACGGTGATTGCATGATCTGGTTCGAATCCGGCGCCGCTCATGGTTTTATATCCAGTCTTTTATAGCGGTTTTCAGCAAGATCGGCGAAATCAATAATATCTACAACACTTTCACCTGCCTGGTGAAGCCTCAAACTACCGTTCACCCTTCGACAGGGCTCTCCTGAACGCAGCCGAAGGGCTCAGAGCGAACGGTAGATTAAGGCTCTCAACTGCTCTTTTTAGGATTAAGCTAAGCACAGCACCCCGCCGCTAACCGCTACCGACCGCTTCCGGCGAGTCCAGCAGCGTAGTCCAAATGGAGCGCAGCGCAATCCGGAAAGTTCGAAACCACGTCATTCCCGTATTCCGCTATGCCGCATAAGGGCTACATGCTTTAACAGCATTAACCTAGAAAAAGCATTTCACCATGAAGGTCATATGGAATTTTCGCTCACCAAAAAGGTTGACGAGGATGTTTAGGTATTTTCTTAAAATCCTTCATGAACTTCATCTGCTTCATGGTTAAACTATCGAATTTAGGTTAATACACTACCGTGATTTCGGAGGTAACCGCATCGGTATCGCCAACATCATCGAAGGCTACAAAACCCGGATAATCACGAGTCGGATAATAGGGCTTCAAACTGTCAGGCAAACGATCCAGTCCAATCAACGCACAAAATTCGGCTTTGTTATTCAAAGGGTCTGTCGCTGGAATGTCGCCGTTGATGTCATCGCATATAATCTTTCCATTTTCTTTCGCTAACAATGCCCAACCCTTAATTTCATCAGCATCTTTTCCAGACAACTCGCCAGACTCATCGTCCCACGAGAACACATATTCGTGCATAGGGCCAGGGAGCGGCATAGAAAATCGAAATTTATGGCGCATAATTGAATAAAACCCCGATGACTAAATCAAACAATTCCCGATCTTTTTTTGAGCAAATCAGAAAACGGATGCCCTGAATCACTTAACGGACTATCGTGAGATATAACACTTTCAAGTGACATTGTCATTATAACGTCGAAGATTTGTAGCGTGTGTGACCCCTTGTGTCAGACTAGTTGTCGCCTCTAAAATTTTATAGAGGTAAAAAATGCAAACCCGTTATAGTGAAGAATTTAAAGAGCAAGCCCTGAGCAAAGTATTGCAACGCGGTGATAAAAGTATTCAATCGATTGCCGAAGAATTGAATATCAGTGTGTTTACACTGAAAGGCTGGCTTAAACGGACACAATCTACTTCAATTACAAAGACTATGAAACAACAACGTCCTAAAGACTGGACCCGGCACCAACGGTTTGAAGCCTTGAGCCACTCGGGGACTGGACCGTGACAACGGATAACCACAAAACCTGTTGTGCTGTGCACAATTGGACAAGACTTGGCACCGATCATTTTTCTGGGGCTCAACGCTGAGCCAGGGGCGGTCCGCTGGCCATGCGTCAGCGGCACCGTCTTGATCCTGATGGGTGACTGACGCGCATCAGTTCGATGAGCGAATCACACGAGCGAGAAATCGGGCGCGTAGATAGCGAACTGAACGGAGTAACGATCATGAAACACAGGCAAATCGGCATGAGAAAAGACTGTCGGAACAACGATTAAACCGGTAACCGGTGGATTTGTGGACGCGTCCAGCGGACCGGTCCGAGCAGAGCCGCGTGGATAAGTTATGGACAGCGTCCCTGTTGCCCACAACTTACCCACACTCTCGGACCTCGCGACCACGAACTCCACCGGTTCAATAACAGGTTGAAAAGATTGATTCGCAAGACAGAGAAATCGAAAAAGGCAAAATTTGCTTGAGGGATTAGTTTGGCTTATTGACTACGACAGGCTAATGGGTGACCCCTATTCATCTCTGTAGCTTGGTCCGCTGTGAATTTTTACGCATTTGCTCTGGGAACGAGCCGTTACTTTTTTCTTGAATCACTATTTGTTTGGCGCACCTGTTTGGTGCCGTACCGAACAGAATCTCACCATTTTAGAGCAGATGCGCACGAACCGCTGTTCGACCGAGGTGCGAATGCCCGCATAAGCCCCATTTCCAGTCTTTTCTGGCACTTTATTTGCTTGATTGCAAGGTAGCGAATACGCCAATGTCGGCGTTCAAAGATTCGCTTTGTCAAAATTAGCCAATGCTTACCGGTCTGGCAGATGCGTCTTCGACAAAGCGCAAATTTTGGCTAGTGCACCGGAACCCCCCAATTCGAGACAAAGCAACGGCGCTTTACCCTTGACCGGGTTGGCGCCTTTTTTTTAGGAAATTCGTTTCCCGCAGTCCTTTCGATTTTTTATTTCTTGTCCGCCAGGAGTATTTCATGTTTCGGCATAGCGTTTCGATACTTCAATCTTTTCTGAATACGATCGTATTTCGGAAAAAACTCCTTTTGATCGTTATCAGCGCTTGGTTGCCCTCGGCTATTTTATTTGCTCGCTCGCTAAACGCTGGTGTGTTTTTTTCCGCTTACGAACTCGCAACGGTCGCATTGGCCTTTCTTGTCTGTATGCTGACCGCGGCCTCGGCCGCCGCGCGTGTCGATACCTTGCGTTTGGAGTTGAACTCAGCGTTCGAGTCTTTATCGGGCGGCGACTTCAGCGTTCGGTTGTTGCAAAACGGGACCGACGAAGCCGGAGCGTTGGCACGGGCGTTCAACGATACCGTTCGTTCACTGCAACGGCGGTTTATGCGGATCGGCGATTCGATAGCCGAAACGGGACATTCGGCACAGCAGTTGAAAGAAAGTGCGTCCAGTGTTGCCGAACGCCTTGATACGCAAAGCGAAAACACCGAAATGATTGCCGCCGCGATCGAACAGATGTCGGCGAGCATCGCCGAAGTCGCCAACCAGTGCCGAAATGTCGAAGAGAACTGCCGGTCTACGCAAGCGTTGACGCAAAGCAGCAAAACCTCGATCGCACAATTGACCGGCGCCTTGCGTCTGTTGTCTGACGATGTACTGTCGGTTACCGATCTGATGCGCAATCTTGAGGAACATTCGAAACAGATCACCCAAATCTCTGAGGTTATTAAAACCATTTCCGATCAAACCAATCTGTTGGCACTGAATGCTGCGATCGAAGCGGCAAGAGCCGGAGAGTACGGACGAGGCTTTGCCGTCGTGGCCGATGAAGTCCGTTCGCTAGCGGCGGGTGTCGGACGTTCGGCCGAAGAAATTACCGGTACGATCGAAAGCATCAGAGAAAAAATCCGGCAGGCGGCAACTTCGGTCGAACAAACACAAAGTAAAACGCGAGAAGGCGTGAAGAACGCTTCGATACTGGGTGAGGCCTTGAACGAAATTCATGGTTATATGGTAACGACATTCGACAATGTCAGTATGATCGCTACCGGTATCGAGCAGCAAAGCCAAGTCAGTACCGACATCGGACGCCGGATAGAAACCATTTCGTCGGGTGTTGAAAGTAATGCCCGATCGGCGCAGGAATCGGCCGATATCGCAAACCATCTGGCCGAACTGACGCAGCCGTTCACCCATTGAAAGGAGCATGCGATGCCATTTCTCAGCGCTTTGATTATATTTACAGCCGCTTGTGTACTGCTGCTCGTTTCTCTAAAGATTCTGGTTTCTGCAGGACGAAGGAAAGCGTTGCAAACGCAACTGTCCAGTTTGGCCATGAGTTACGAGCTCAAGGAACTACTGATCAAGATCCAAATCCATCGAGGCATGACCGTGGCCTTTCTGAAAGGCGATACTTCGTTCGAATCCGCCATCGCCAAGAGGCGTCAAGAAATCGAGTGCGTATTCGAAACGCTGCGCGCAACGACCGGGAAAAACTCCGTTTATTTCGCCGAGTTGGATCGTCTATATAGTGATTGGCGGAGTTTGCGCGACCGTGCGTTCGGTTTGTCCTCTACGCGGTGCTTCGTCGAGCACAATCGTCTCGTCGATGCCGTGTTGTTTTTTGTGATGACCGTGGCTGAACAAAATCAATTGAAAACACCGAAACTCTTCGCGATCGAATATGTCGCCATTATTTGGCAATTATTTCCGATTACGGCCGAATCCTTAGGCAGGATTCGGGCGGTAGGCAGCGGCATCGCCGCATCAGCGGCACCACAGGTTTTGGACCGTATTCAACTGGAGTTTTTGATCGGTAAGATCGAAAAGGCTCTTGGCCAAGTCGAAGGCCGGCTGCAATGCGTTCAGGAGGCGGACGAGGAACTCAAGTGTATATTCGAGCGCATTCATCGAGAATTGACGGATTTTATCGAGACGACGGCGGCGCAGTTGCTGGTGCCGGGCAAATCGACGATTTCTGCGGGCGAATTTTTTGATCGAGCCACGAGTTCAATGAATTCCGTTTATACACTCTACGATCGGGGGCATATGATGGTTGTCCGAAACGTAGAGGCAGGTTTTCAGGCAACCCGGGAGCGGGGCGGTTTTGTTTCAGGAACCATGCTGCTCGGTAGCCTTGCGGCGTTGATTTCGGCTATTGCGATATTGCCGACGTAAATAGTAAGAAGGGTTTCGAGTAGGACAGGTACCCCAAACGCGGTAAGAATGAAGGGGCCGGGTTGAGTTAATTAAAGGTGCATACCTACAACCGATTTGACAGACTTGGACCTCAACAAACGAACTTGAAGAGTGTGACACTGGGATATTCTGACCTTCTTCTTTAAGCCCCTCAATATGACATTCAATAGATTCTCGAATAAGTTGCAAAGCTTCTTCTAACGATTTGCCGAGAGTTCTCAACCAGGAGGATCAGGGGCATAGGCGCCAAAGCTTGTTCGACCTTCTTCAATAGCAACCATGTAGCGCATGTAAACACGGTGGGGGGGGCAGGTCTTGAATTTTGCAAATACGTGCTTGCATAAACGAGCCTTGATGCAAATTACAAGACCTGATAATCATCTAGCCTGTCTCCCCGATCGGAACCCTCAGTGGTATAAAAAGGGTGATGATCGAAACAACCGAGGAGACAGACATGAAACTATACGGTGGAATGGATTTGCATTCAACGAATGTGGTGACGCAACTGATCGACGAGCATGACCGGGTCGTGTACCGGAACAAGCAGGGCTGCGATTTGGTCGATATCTTGCGAGGCTTGGAACCCTTTCAAGACAGCATCGAAGGCTTGGCGGTGGAATCGACGTACAATTGGTACTGGCTGGTCGACGGCCTGATGGAAGCGGGATACCGGGTGCATTTGGTTAACACGGCGGCGGTTCAGCAATACGAAGGCCTGAAATACACCGACGACGATACGGATGCGTTTTGGTTGGCGCATTTACTGCGGCTGGGCGTCTTACCGACCGGCACGATCTACCCGAAGGAAAGCCGGGCCGTGCGGGACTTATTGCGCAAACGCAGCCAATTGGTCCGGCAGCGCACCGCGCATATTGTCAGCATCGAAAACCTCTATGCGCGCAATACCGGCAGTCGGCTGAACAGTAATGCCGTCAAACGCCTGACCCAGGAGCAAGTTCAACAGCATTTCGCCGATCCGAACCTGGCGTTGGCGGTCGAGAGTAATCGGGTGATCCTGATGACGTTATCGGAACAAATCGAGGTGTTGGAAAGCGCCATCCTGACGCAAGCCCAACTGGATTCGCGCTACCGCTATTTGCTGAGCATCAGCGGCATCGGTCAAGTCTTGGCCTTGACGATCATGCTGGAAACCGGCGGTATCGAGCGCTTTCGGCAAGTCGGCAACTTCGCCTCGTATTGCCGCTGTGTGGACAGTGAAAAACTCAGCAACGGCAAAAAGAAAGGCCGGGGCAATACCAAAAACGGCAATAAATACTTGGCCTGGGCCTTTATCGAGGCGGCCAACTTCGCGATACGCTACAACGACCGGGCGAAACGCTTTTATCAACGCAAGGCCGCCAAGTGTAACCGTGTCGTCGCACTCAAAGCGGTCGCGCATAAACTGGCCAGGGCGAGTTACTTCGTGATGCGGGACCACGTCCCCTTTGACGACACAAAATGTTTTGTATGACCGAATAAGCGAATAGGTTGAGTAGCTGAACCGGCAAAGGGGTTGGCTGATAACCACCAGACCTGATTGGCAGGCTGCTCGACCGACCCAATAAACGTTATCTCCCAAAGGGGGTGCTGATACGCCCAAGCCTTGGCACCGATCATTTTTCTGGGGCTCAACGCTGAGCCAGGGGCGGTCCGCTGGCCATGCGTCAGCGGCACCGTCTTGATCCTAATGGGTGACTGACGCGCATCAGTTCGATGAGCGAATCACACGAGCGAGAAATCGGGCGCGTAGATAGCGAACTGAACGGAGTAACGATCATGAAACACAGGCAAATCGGCATGAGAAAAGACTGTCGGAACAACGATTAAACCGGTAACCGGTGGATTTGTGGACGCGTCCAGCGGACCGGTCCGAGCAGAGCCGCGTGGATAAGTTATGGACAGCGTCCCTGTTGCCCACAACTTACCCACACTCTCGGACCTCGCGACCACGAACTCCACCGGTTCAATAACAGGTTGAAAAGATTGATTCGCAAGACAGAGAAATCGAAAAAAGCCAAAATTTGCTTGAGGGATTAGTTTGGCTTATTGACTACGACAGGCTAATGGGTGACCCTGATTGCTTTTGGTTCCTTTTGATTTAGTGGTATTTTTAATTACGTTCTATATTGTTACCTAAATATACCTGCAATTGTTTAATTCGTCTGATAAGAAAAGCATAATCGCGGCGCTCACCAGCGGAGTGGGCGGCAAGCTGTAAGCTTGACGGCTGCGCAGTCTGGTGAAGTGCCTTGTTCCGGCGCAAGGCGACGGGACAAGGCCGAACGAAGTGAGCGCCGCGATTCCCGGCGGCGAAGCCGCCGGGAACGTAAAGCTCAGCCGACGCGACGTCAGGAGCGGTCGGCTGGAGCGCTTGGTTGGGCCGATGAAGTTGTTTGCTGGCAAGGCTTTTCGGGTTGTTTAAATACGTCGCTGTGCGCAAGAGCGCCAAGAGATAACGCAAGCCCAGCCCAAATCGCAATGGAGAGTTGCTGTCCATGTTTGTACAGTTCGAAGCTTTCGGGAAGTCCTTCGCCTATATAAAGAAAAAAATACTCGTACCAAAACCACACCGGGGCTCCAATTGCCCAAAGAAAAGCAAGGCTGATAGCGATACCGTGGCCACCCTCGAAAGGGTGTGAGACTGCCCATAGGATTAGAATACCTGTCAGACCGAATAGGCCAGCGCTTATAAATCCTGCAGTCCTAGTTTGTTTATAACCTCTCGAAGTAGTAGTGCCCCAGATTTTATGTTGTGGATTTACGTCTACCGAATCAGCCATGTAATGCCTCCACTAAATAGTTATATGAATAGCGCCGCCCAACGTAGGGATAACCGGGCGCGGACACGGAAAGCCGAAAAACAAAACCGTGTTGTAACCGCGCTCCGGTTGAGCGCCATGTTAGAGACCACCGACATACTCAACCGATTGGGCCAACACCCAGCCCGACATACCATAAGACTGCTCTAGCTCGTACCCCTTTAGCCCTCTCGAGTTGCAGTAGTTCACAGCTGCTTCGAGAGACGTTGCCCAAGAGCCAGGCCAGCCACATTGGCGATGACCCTCAGCCAGTTTCGGCCACTGTCGCGAGAGTAAGTCTGCTGCCTGAACTTCAACAAGATCTAATACGATTGAGAGTATCTGTGGGTGCTCAAATTGATGTGCGGCGACACCGCAAAACAAAATTATAAATTCTTGTCGAGCCGAGCCAGTACCGGGGGCCAGCGTAAGAACAAGCTCCTCGGTTCTTGAATCGACTGAGTAAGCTACTATTTCGCTATCGTGAACTCCCTTGAACACTGATAACCCCTAACGCCATGGTCAGCTGGAGCTAATTGTTAGGCGTTTCTTTGCACAACTTTTAGTTCCTCCAATGCATCGATTATATTTGAAATACTTTCATCAATTCCACTTACCCCAGCCTTGTGCTCATAGAGATAAACAATCATATTGATTGTATTTACTAAACACCACTCTGCATTTGAAAATCGATATACCGAGAATTTCCAATCGACGCCGACATTCAAATCAGGCCTTGTGCAAGCATTCTTTAGCTCAAGCGATGGATGCACCGCCATATCTCGGTATTTTATAACTTGGGTAGTACAACGACTAAAACTTTTCAAGATGTCTTGTTTTAGTTTAAAGGTGCGTCGCACAACCTCAACAATCTGTTTAGCACGAGATGTTCCTTTGGTTTTCCACGCTTGGATCTCTTGAGTCGTGATCTTGGCATGAGGGCGTAACGTGTCATAAAGCGCATCTAAAGCAATTCCACAACAAACAAATACTTGAACTGAAGGCGTGAGCTCAGCGATTAGTAACCGTCTTTGTTCGTCAGCATCCTCACTCCAATTAGATGCTATTTTTTCTGAGGCAATTTTAGATTGCTTTGAATGATCATGGGCGGCTCGCAACCAAAGAGGGATAACATTATAAGCAGTAGAAAGTACTAATTTTGAGTCTGTTTCACCATTCTCATTTACAGAAATAGTAAAATCGCCCGGCAATACCCCTACCTTCATACCTTTAAATATCAAAATCCCAGTTGGCACAATTTCCTCCACTGCCAGCGAATAATATTACGCCTAATCGCGGCGCTCACCAGCGGAGTAGGCGGCAAGCTGTAAGCTTGACGGCTGCGCAGCCTGGTGAAGTGCCTTGTTCCGGCGCAAGGCGACGTGACAAGGCCGAACGAAGTGAGCGCCGCGATTCCCGGCGGCGAAGCCGCCGGGAACAAGTTATTATCTAGACCCGCACATTTTATACACTAGAACACATTTTTGAGTCAAATGTTACTGAATTCCTTGTAGTTCTAAACGGGATAACATACATTCCTTACATGATAACCAGATTTGGATAAATACGATGCTCAGTCTTCCCGATGATTTGTCTCGTCAGTTCAATGCGCTATTGGATCAGAAACAGTGCCCTGAAAAACTCAAACTCTTTTATCGAAAATGGCTTCGTTTCTATTGGGATTTTTGTCACAAATATCATCACGATCCTTCTCACCGCTCCAGCTTGCCGTTGTTTCTCGACAAACTCGACCAAAAAGGCCAATCGGCTCAACAACGAGAGCAGGCTCGCCAGGCTATTGTGCTGTTTTACCAAGTAAAAGCAACCGCCGATGCCGAAGACACCGAACTGCCAAGTAATGCAGTCCAAACCTTGCCGATGCAAGCTCCGCCAATGCCGGACGTTTCGCATCAAAAGAGCTCGCCCGAACCGAATCACTCGCATCATCGATCACCACCTTATGAACACTCGCGGCATTCTGCCGCCTCCGATAACAACCACCAAAATAATACGGTTGCTGAAAAACAAACCGGATGCAGTTGGGTTTTTGTTTTTGACGAGCTGACCCGTGAAATTCAATTACGCCATTATTCGCCGAAGACTTTGAAATCCTATCGCGGTTGGGCGCGCCGTTTGCAAGCGTTTACCCAAAGCAAAGATTACCGGAATTTGACGCAACAGGATGTGGTGGCATTTTTAAGTGATCTTGCCGTCGAGAAGAAAGTGTCTGCGTCGACTCAAAATCAGGCGTTCAATGCCTTGCTGTTTTTGTTTCAACACGTTTTGAAAAAGGATTTCGGCGAAATCAAAGGCGTCGCGAGAGCCAAACGCAGGCCTTATATTCCGGTGGTCTTGTCCCGCGAAGAGGTCGAGTTGATTTTCGATCATCTCGACGAGCCGGTCGATCTCGTCGCCAAACTGTTATACGGTTGCGGGCTGCGGCTTTTCGAGTGCTTGAATCTGCGTGTCCAATGTTTCAATTTCGATGCCGGCGTTTTGACCGTCCATGACGGCAAGGGGCAAAAGGACCGAACGGTTCCGTTGCCGCAAACATTGATACCGGCATTGAAAAAACAGTTGCGAAAAGCCGCGGATTTACACGAAGCCGATCTAAAAGCCAATTTTGCCGGTGTGTTCTTGCCGAACCAATTGAGTCATAAATATAAAAACGCCACCAAGGAATTCATCTGGCAGTGGTTTTTTCCGCAACCGTCATTAACGCTAGTTGCGGAAACCCAAGAACACAAACGCTATCATCTTCATGAGTCCATCGTACAAAAGGCGATCAAACGCGCGGTGAATGACGCCAAAATCACCAAGCGAGCGACAGCGCATACGTTACGGCATTCTTTCGCCAGTCATTTATTGGAGGCGAATTACGACATTCGCACGATTCAGGAGCTGCTGGGGCACAGCGACGTCAGAACCACGATGATTTATACCCACACCGTTCAGAGCAGGACCTTGAAGCAAGCCAAAAGTCCGTTGGATTTTGATCAAGAATAGTCGCGTAGGTTGGGTTGCCGTTGTTTGGCAACCCAACCTACAACTCAGAAACGGTCGAACAATCGCACAGCGTCGATCGGCAGTTGACCGCCGCGTGGGCGCGCAGCTGCCGGCGTAATTGTTCGTCACGAAATGGGAGCAGGTTTAATTAATAATTTAACCTGCTCCCTTTGGGACCGTTATCGGCCACCAGCGTTATGGAAAATATATCGAATCAAGGTTCTGCACTCTTTTCTGACAATCTTTTCGAAAATCGACATTGTATCGGCTTCCGGTTCTGTTGATTGTTTCAAGTGCGACTGATCTACAGATCCGGCTTTCAAAACTGCACGTTGATGAAACATTTTATGCAACTTGTTCGCATGAATCATAATGACCTCCTAGAGGATGGAAGAACATTATTTTGCAAAAAATGGCAAGGCTAAACTTCCATGTTTTTCGCTGCCATTCGGGTTAATCCGGACATAATTTCCGCATTTCAAATTTCGGCATTCCGCTACTTATTTCAGCCCGCCTAATCTTGATTTACGAAAAATTACTCCATAAAAATACCCTGCATGATTTTCCAAAGACTTCATTAATTGGCGTCTTCGAAAATAAATTTATCCACTTTTCCTTTCATTTTTCTTTCATCTAGCAGCAAATAGACACCTATCTCCCAAAGTATGTATCCATATTGCGATGACTATACTCATCGGAGATCAAAATTCGGCACCGGGGTGCCCGTCAAAGGACGCCGTGAATACGTCCCTGTAGATACTCTATGCCAGCTCCATGCTGGCCCCTCACCTAGCGTTAGGTGAGGGGCCGAGCACCCCGAGGCCTCCTCCGGCACTGCCGAAATTTGAAGTGCGAAAAGTATAATTCAATGTTAAACAGGCTAGACGAGCGCAAGGTGTAACCTAAGGACATTTGAAACACGCACTTAGCGTACCCGGCTTCAATCAGAAAGATCTGCATCGAATTTCTGCTTGGCCAATAGCTTCAGGAAGCTTTCGGCGTCCAGCGGGCGGCTGTAATAATAGCCCTGCACTTCGTCGCATTTTAATTCGTTAAGAAAAGCCGCTTGTTCTGCGGTTTCGACACCCTCGGCCAAAACGGTTAGTTTCAAACTGTGTCCGAGTGCGAGAATCGCTCGGGTAATGGCCATATCGTTGCTATCTTGCGGAATATCCATCACGAATGAACGGTCGATTTTCAGCTTGTCGACCGGCAGGCGTTTCAAATAACTGAGCGACGACTGCCCGGTTCCGAAATCATCGATCGCCAGGCTCACGCCCAATGCGCGAAGTTCTTCCATGATACGAACGTTCTTTTTCGCTTGACGCATGATATAAGTTTCCGTGATTTCGAGCTCTAGGTGCTGAGAAGGCAGTCCCGTTGTTGCAAGGACGTTGCCGACCGTTGCCAAAATATCGCTGCGTTCGATCTGCGCGCCGGACAGATTGACCGCGATCTGTTTGAATGCGAAACCGTCATCGAGCCATGCCTTGGCCTGACGGCATGCGGCCAATAGCACCCATTCGCCGATCGCGACGATCAGCCCCGATTCTTCTGCGATCGGAATGAACTTGTCGGGCGCGATCAGGCCGTGTTCGTGATGATTCCAGCGCAATAAAGCCTCGGCTCCGATCAATTCGCCGCCGGATAAGGCGAATTGCGGTTGGTAATGAAGATGGAATTCCTTGCGTTCCAGTGCGTCGCGCAGCTCACTTTCGAGAAAAAGACGTTCTTTCGCGCGCGTAGTTAGATACGTTTCGTAAAACTGAAAATTACCGCGTCCTTTTTCCTTGGCTCGATACATCGCAAGATCGGCGTGTTTGATCAAGGACATGGTGTCTTTGCCATCCTCGGGATAACAACTGATGCCAATCGACGTGCCGATCTCCAGCTTATGGCCTTGAACGATGAAAGGTCTAGAGAGGTACGCAATGATTTTGCGGGCGACCTTTTCGACATCGGAGCGGCTCCCGGTATTTTCGAGCAAAATGATGAATTCGTCGCCCCCCAAGCGCGCGACTGTATCGTCTTGGCGCAAAGAACTCTTGATTGCGTGCGCGACCATGCGCAAAAGCTCGTCGCCGGCCGGATGCCCGAGACTGTCGTTGACGTGCTTGAACCGGTCCAGATCAAGAAACAAAACCGCCAGCGGCTGGTAGTCGCGATTCGCCCTCTCCAGTGCATGCTCGCAGCGCTCGTTGAATAACTGCCGGTTCGGTAGTTCGGTCAAGGCATCGTAATAGGCCAGATGGTAGATATGTTTCGCGCTTTGCTTTTGTTGGGTCAAATCGTAAAAGACGCTGATATAGTGTGTCACGCGTCCGATGGCGTCGCGCACCGACGATATATTTTGCCACAGTGGTATCAGTTCGCCGTTCTTACGCCGGTCCCAAATCTCACCCTGCCATTTGCCGTCCCGTTCGAGTGCGGCCCACAGACTGCGATAAAATTGCTTATCGTGGTGCTCGGATTTCAGCAAGCTCGGTTTTTGTCCCAACACCTCGTCGGACGAATAGCCCATGATTTCGCTGAACATGCGGTTGACCTTGACGATGCGCGTATTAGCATCGGTGATTAGAATGCCATTCAGGCTATTGTCGAAGACGCTCGCCGCGAGTTGCAACTGTTCTTCGGCTAAGCGTTGTTCGGTGATATCCTGAATCGTTCCGACCGACCGTAAAGCCCGCCCGGCATCGTCATAGTAGATGATGCAACGCTCGTGCACCCATTTGATTCGTCTGCCGGCCGCTAACAGACGATGTTCGATGTCGTAAGAACCATGCGTGCTTAGGGCGGATGTGAAAGCCCGGTCGACTGCGGCCCGGTCGGCTGGATAGACGAGTTCGAGAAAGTCCGCATAGTTACGGGGTATCGAAGCCGAATCGAGCTCGAAAATAATACACACTTCCTCCGACCAAGTGAGTTTGTCGCACGTCAAATCCATTTCCCAATGCCCCAGGCGGGCGATTTTTTGCGCCTCTTTCAGGCGTTTTTCGCTTCGGCTCAATCGCTCTTGTTGTTGTTTGAGCAGCGTGATATCGCTCGCGCAAATGACGGCGCCTTCTTCTTTGCCTTGAGGGTTGTGTTGCAGACTCGCCTCAAACCAATAATGGCGATAGCTTCCGTCGTGGCTTGCCAGACGGTGCTCAGCGGCATAGGAACCCGAACGCCGCACGACTTCGAACAGCGGAGAAAAAACGGACCACGGCAAACCGATCGCTTGTTCGACAAGCGCTTGTCGTTCGTCGGGATGCAACCAGTCGTCCAGCACGCGATTGTCCGGAATCGAATCGGTTCCGGTCAACTCCTGCGCGCAACGCCGATTGACTTGGCGTATATGCCCATCAGGTCCCAGCACGATCATCATCGCGCCGGTCGAATCCATGACGCGACGGATGAAATTACTTTGATTCAGCTGATGTAGGTTGGCTTCCTTTAGCTCGTTACTACGTATTTCGAGCACCCGCAGCATCGAATCGGCCTGCTTGGCGTCGATCGACAATTGTTGCTCGAGCGCCGCGTTGGCGATTCGAAGCGCTTCGACTTCGACCCGCAAACGCGTCAGTTCCTCATTTAGGTGCGATTCATTGACGGGAAACTTGCTCGGCATATTTTTCCAGTAGAACGAAGGCATCGTCGACAGCTTGGCGCACCGGTTTTGACAAGCCCGGACGGAACGGTGCCGCTCCAAGGATTTCCGCGGCGATGATCTCGATGCGTGGGCAGTCCGGCAACGCAGAGACAGCCTTTAACAAATAGCCTACGCCGATGCCGTGGCCCGGTAACGTGATTTCGGCGGTAACAACATTCGGCGATAATCGGCTTAATGTCCCTGGTATGCCGCCCGATGCGACGGCGTCGACGACCATCACCTCACTGCACCCTTGAAATAACGCTAATGCCGCCAGACCGGGCGTTCCGGCGTCGAACACGCGCACGTTATCCGGCAGCGGCAGCGCCGCTAGCCGTTGGTAAACCGCCGGACCGAAACCGTCATCACCGTGGAGCGGATTACCGAAGCAAACGATATGACATAATTGCCGATTACTCATGGCCCGAAACGAAGCCTCGTGCCGGTGTTCAGCACATGTACCGTGCACACTAGGCACGGATCGTGGGAGCGAATGACATGCCCGATTTCTACGGGATCGTCCGGAACCTGAACGCTCAGTCCGACTAGGCTTTGTTCCCAATGCCCCGGCAAGCCTCCGCTGTCTCTAGGAGAGGCGTTCCAGGCGGTTGGCGTGATGATTTGATATTTTTCGAAGACACCGTCTTTGATTTTGAGCCAGTGCCCGAGCGCCCCGCGCGCGGCCATGATCAGCCCGTATCCTTCGCCGTCGGTTTCCTGTGTTTTGGCCGGATTCAAAATATGCGGCTCGTGTAGATTCGCTGTTAACTCGTCGAGTATCAGTCGCGCTTGCTTCAATTCGACGGCGATTCGCCTGACCCGCGCGAATTGCCGAAGCCAAGCGCTGCCGCCTTCGGCTCGGTGCAGCGACGCAATCAATGCATCGCCGCCGATCAAAAGCTCGGCCAACGGTCCGGTCTGTACCGCCTTATCACCGTAGCGCGGCGCCTTCGCCCAGGTATAGCGGTCGCTGTTCGGCTGAAAATCGGGGACGGTTTCGCCGTTCCACGGATGCTGCCCGCCGTCATAAGGCCGAAACCAGGAATGACGAACGTGCTCATTGATCAATTGTTGATCGTAAGGCTCGACCGTGCCGCTTCCGCCGTCGTAAAAACCACCCGGCAGCAAACGCGCGTCGTGCGGCGAGGACCAACGGTCGGGATTGCACCAGGCACCATAGCTGAGCATGTGCGGCGTACCCGAGGCGCACAGGTGTAGGCCGAGCGACCGTGCCGCGCGGCTCATCAAACCCAGCGCGCTGCCGGCATGCGCCGGCGTATCGAGCCAAGCGAAATAGCGCTCAGCATCTTCCAAGGCCAGCCAATCGTCGAGCGAAGCGCCGATGACGCGCCGTTCGTACCAGCGCTGAATCTCATCCAATACCGAGCGGCACGCCAACACACGGCGCAAATCGGCCGGCGTCGTCACGCCGCCGGGCAGCATATAGGATGAATGCGGCCATTGCCCGCCGAAATGCGCGACGATTTCGACGACCTTCCGCGTTTGGGCCAACGTTTCGAGATAAATCGAACCGCGAAACGGTTCGAGAGCGTCGACCGCATCGTCGAACCAGTTGTGCTGAGCATAGCGTCGATGGCAAAAATCGGGCGCGAAAAACAGAAAAGTTTGACGTAAATCGTTTTGTATACCTTCGGCAATCAGGCAAAGATTGCGGATGCGCGTCGCATTCGGCGGCACCGGGGTTCGCCAGGCATGTTCGAGCGCGAGCACCGCCGAGTACAAATGAGCCGTGCCGCAGATGCCGCAGACCCTCGGTGTGATCACCAGCGCATCGCGGGGCGCCCTGCCCATCATGATCTGCTCGAAACCGCGATACAGTGTGCCGACGGTCCGTGCCTCCGTGACGACGCCGTCGTCGAGCACGAGCGCGATTTCGAGGTCTCCCTCGACGCGGTTCAAATTGATGTTGACTTCAATCGTGGCCATCTCAAACGTCCATTTTCTTGTCTTTGACGCGTTCCGGCGCAGCGGCGCGGGCAAGATTCTTGTAGGCCATGTACCGGGGGCGTTCGACGCCCAGCGGCAAACGCAACGGAATGTCGCCGACTTTCTCAGTCAGGAACAAATCGGCGTCACGTGGGAAGCTCGGCGACGTGCAACCGAAACAAGGCACGCCGGCGCGGGTCTTGCTGCTGGTGCCGTTCCACAGATCGCTATTGCATACCGCTTGCGTCATCGGCCCTTGGCAGCCGAGATTGAAAAACAGACAGGCTCTTCCGCCCGGTTCGTTTTCTTCGATGTCGTATTCGTGATACTCGTTGCGAGTGCAGCCTTGATGAACGACGGTATTGAAGAACGCCTTGGGACGATTCAGTTCATCCAGCGGTAACGGCAGTCCGGCGGCGAGCCAGGCCAGCGTCTGGGTCATGGCGTGGGGATGTGCCGGGCAACCGGAGACGTTGACGACGGGAAGGCCCGCGCGCGAACGCCATTCCGGCGGCAACAGACCGCCCGGAGCCGAACGGTTGTATTGCAGGCCGATACAATCACCCGGATTCGGCGCCGCGGCATGAACGCCACCGTAGGCAGCACAGGTGCCCATCGCGACGACCGTACCGGCCCGCTCTGCCAATTCACGCGCGATATCCATGCGCGCCCGGCCGCGGTAGCTGTCATACAGACCGGTACCGCGCGGGGCCGTGACGATGCTGCCTTCGACGCAAAGTATGTCCAACGCTTGTTCGCCGTTGACGATGCGTTCGAGCAGCGCGTCGTGCTCGCGCATCGACGCGCCGGACAACGAGGGGTGCCATAGCAATTCAACGCCGTGAGCCGAAAAAATTTGTTCGAGGCTCGGTGATTCGGCACTCAATAGCGCCAGCGAATCGCCGCCACAGGCGCCTGTCTGTAGCCAGAATAAGGTAGCCATCGTTTTCGTCTCATTTGAAGTAAAACATTGCATTATAGGGAAATTGCTTAACTTCACAACACATCGCTAGATATCCCCATATCTTTTCATTTTTAGACGTTTTTTCAATAGAAAGGGAATACTTCGACGTGGCGAGCGTGCAAGATACCGCTCAGAATTTTGGGCTCGGCGGTGGCGGTTACGCCGATGACCTGGATGCGATGCTTTGCTCATTCGGCGCGATCGGTTTGGTGGTGAATGAGATCAATAGGGACATGGGTTTGCTCGACTTGACGCCCGAGCTCATCACGCCCGCAATTCAGGGCAAACTCGCCTACATTCACGCACTGGCGTGGGGAAGATAAGTCGATTGGCATGGCGACCAATGCGACAAGAATGACGATGCGGTTTGTTTTTGTTTCAGTATTGTCTAAGGAGGCTTCGGGGAGTGCGGCCGACATCTGTCAATCGAATCCTCCTTCCTTGCGATATTAGAATGAAGTTATTTCATGCTCGTTCCTTAGCAAAATAAACCGGCGGCATGAATGCCTGTGATCGCGCAACGTTCGTCTTGATCGGAGACATCGCCGGAGATGCCTACCGCACCGAGAATTTTGTGGTCGGCATTGCGAATCAATACGCCGCCCGGCACGGGCATGACTTTACCTCCCGCTAGGCCGATCAGCGCATTCATGAAGTCGGGGCGTTGCTCGGCGACGGTGGCAAGGCTTCGCGAGGACATACCCATGTTTACCGCACCCCAGGCTTTGGCGATTGCGACTTGCTCTCGAATCATCGTGGCGCCGTCTTCACGTTGCATCGCTTTGAGATGGCCGCCTTCGTCCAACACGACGATCGTCAGCGGTTCCAGGTTGAGTTGGCGGGCATTGGTTAATGCGACATGAATGATTTGATTGGCTTTTTCCAGAGTTAAGGCATTCATCGATGATCTCGTTATTATAATTTTAGGAATGAATCGGCCGGGTAAAAACCCGAAATAAGTCTTGTCATTTTAGCAGGGGACCTAAATATTCCCATACTTTTTCGGCGATAATCGGTTGAGCATCGGCATTCGGATGAATTCGGTCGCGCTGCATTAATTCCGGTTTTAGGGCCACGCCTTCGAGTATAAAAGGTACGAAAGGCAGGTCGTGATTCTTGGATAATTCCGGATAGACCCGATAAAACATTTCGATATAGCGTTTACCGAGATTGGGCGGCATACGCATGCCCAGCAACAGAACTTGTGCGCCGGCACGTTGCGAGCGCTTGACTATTTCGCTCAAGTTGTCGTGCATTTGTTTAGGCGTCAGTCCTCTTAAACCGTCGTTGCCGCCCAGTTCTAGCAGTACCCACTCCGGTTCATGCCGCGCCAACGTGCTGTCGATGCGCGCCAATCCGCCGGCGCTGGTATCGCCGCTGATGCTTTCATTAACGACTCGGTGCGGGAACTTTTCGGCCCCCAGCTTTTTCTGAAGTAAGTCGACCCAGCCTTTCCCCACTTCTATTCCGTAACCGGCGCTGATACTATCGCCTAATACGACAATCGTTTTCGCCGGCACGGCCGCTGAAACTAACGCTATCATTACTGCAAGCAAAAATTTGAACATGACACAGACCCAACCTGAAAGAAAGTTACCTGAAAGAACGTTAAAAGATATTATCGTCACCGAAAATCTCGGAAAAACCGTGCAAACTTCGGACGGTACCTTGCATATCTTGGCATCGGTCGATTTACAAATCAAACCGGGAGAGAGTCTCGCGGTGGTAGGTGAGTCCGGTTCCGGAAAATCGACTTTATTGAGTTTGTTGGCCGGTCTCGATACGCCGACCACCGGTTCCGTAACGATCGACGGACGCGAATTGACCGCGATGGATGAAGATGGGCGGGCGGCAGTACGCAACGAATTGATCGGCTTTGTATTTCAATCGTTTCAATTGTTGCCGGGTTTGACCGCTGTCGAAAATGTGATGTTGCCCTTGGAGTTGGGCGGGAACAAAAATGCGCGCGTCTTGGCCAGTGAGCTACTCGGTCGCGTCGGGCTGAGCCATCGGCTCAACCATACATCCAGGCAGCTTTCCGGCGGTGAGCAACAGCGCGTTGCATTGGCCCGCGCGTTCGTGACGCGGCCGGCCATTTTGTTCGCCGACGAACCGACCGGCAATCTGGACAGTAAAACCGGCGAACAAATCATCGATTTATTGTTCGAACTGAACCGTGAAAGCAGCACCACGCTCATATTAGTCACACATGACACCCATTTGGCCGAACGCTGCCGGCGCAGCATTAAACTCGATGCGGGGAGACTGGTATGACGCGTTTTAATCTGGCGCTTCGCTTGTTGTTTCGCGATAGCCGTTCCGGTGAACTCACGATATTGATTGCCGCGTTGATCATTGCGGTGACTAGCTCTACTGCGATCACGCTATTTGCCGACCGCCTGCATCGCACGATGACCTTACAAGCCGCCGATTTTCTCGCGGCCGATTTGGTAATTACCAGTCCCGAACATATTCCCGATGCATGGTTGGAAAAGGCCGGCGAATTGGCTTTGATCCGTTCGGAGACCGCCGAGTTTTCAAGCGTCTTGATCGAAAACGACGAACTGTTGTTGGCCGGCGTGAAGGCGGTCAGTCCCCGCTATCCGTTACGCGGTTTCTTAAAAGTCGCCGGCGCGGACTTCAGCGACGAGCAAACAGTTTCGTCGGGGCCAGAGCCGGGCTCGGTATGGGTCGAAAAACGCGTGCTATCGGCGCTGCATTTGCAAATCGGCGATGCCTTGACGGTCGGCGAAAAAGCGTTGACGATCCGTCGTATCTTGACTTACGAGCCGGACAAGCGCGGCGATTTTTACAGTCTGTCGCCCCGGGTCATGATGAATGCCGACGATTTACCCGCTACCCGCGTGATTCAACCGGGCAGTCATGTGCATTATTTCTTTCAGTTCGCCGGCGAAGCGCCAGATATCATGGCATTCAATCGCTGGGTCAAGCCGCAACTCAATCCGTCTCAGCGCATCATGGATATTCATCAGGACCGCCCTGAAGTCGGCAATGCATTGAACCGAGCCGAACGTTATTTGGGGCTATCCAGCATCGTTGTAATTTTGATCGCCGGCGTCGCGATTGCCGCCGCAACCCGCCGTTATAGCGAGCGTCATTTCGATGCCACGGCGGTGTTGAGATGCTTAGGCTTGAAGCAAAAAGAAATTTTATGGCTTTACGGCAGCCAGTTTTTTATTCTCGGAATGCTGGCGAGTGCGATCGGGTGTCTTCTTGGCTGGTTTGCGCAGGCCGGACTGTTTCATCTTTTGCATGATTTGTTACCGGATACTATCGCCTCACCGAGTCTATTTGCGATGTTTTTCGGTTTCGCGACGGGTATGGCCGTGCTGTTGGGTTTTGCTCTACCGCCGCTGCTGAGACTCAAGCGAGTGTCGCCGCTACGCGTGTTGCGCCGCGATTTGGAGCCATTACCGTCTGCGGCATGGCTGATTTATGGTCTTGCTATCGCTATTATCGCGGTTTTGATATGGCGCTATACCGAAGATTTTAAAATGACCGGTATCATCATCGGCGTCGGCCTGATCGCGTTACTCGTATTGGGCAGCGCGGTTTACGGAATCCTTTGGGCTTGTCAAAAATTGTTGCCCGGTTTGCCGCTGACCTGGCGTTTCGGCGTGCAAGGTTTAATTCGTAACCGGCAGGCATCGGTGAGTCAGATTTTGGCATTTAGCATCACGCTGGTGGCGATGACCTTGAGCTTTACGGTCAGAAACGATTTATTGACCGATTGGCAACGTCAGTTGCCGGAACAGGCACCAAACCATTTTGTGTTGAATATTTTTTCCGAGCAGCAGGCCGGTTTTCAGCAGGATTTGGATGACCAAGGACTTACCGGCAGCCGCTTTTATCCGATCGTACGCGGACGGCTCGTTCGAATTAACGGCATTCCTGTGCAGAAAATCGTCAGTAAGGATTCCCAAGGCGAACAAGCCACGCACCGCGACTTGAGCCTGACCTGGTCGGAACAAGTACCCGATGAAAACAAGATCCTCTCAGGTCAGTGGTGGACGGATGATCGACCAGGCTTAGTGTCGATCGAACAAAAACTGGCTTCGAGTCTAGGTGTCAAGCTCGGCGACAAGCTGACTTTTACAATCGGCAGCGAACAATTGCAAGCGGAAGTCGTCAATATTCGCAGTGTTAAATGGGATACGATGAAGCCCAATTTTTACATGATTTTTTCTCCGGGGACGTTGGACGGATTTGCCAGTACTTCGATGACCAGCTTTTATTTGCCGGAAAATCAAAAACATTTCTTGAATGAATTAGTTAAACGCTACCCGAGCGTGACGGTTTTGGAAGTGGATTTGATTCTCAAACAATTCCAAACGATCTTGGCGCAACTGACGCAAGCGATCAATTATTTGTTATATTTTGCACTACTGGCAGGTTTTACCGTGTTGTTCGCGGCGGTTCAAGCCGGGTTAGACCAACGCATTCATGAAGGTGCGCTGATGCGAACGCTAGGAGCGCATCGAGTTTTTTTTCGGAAAACGCATGTGATCGAATTTGCACTATTGGGTTTTAGTGCGGGCATTTTGGCGATCGGCCTGTCCGAAATCGTGCTTTTCGCTTTGTATACGGAAGTGCTCCATTTGAATTACCGGCCCAATTTTCTGCTATGGTTGGTCATGCCCTCGCTTAGTGGTTTTTTTATCGGACTTGCCGGTTTTTGGGGAGTTAGGCATGTAGTGAATAAGCCGCCGGTTACGGTTTTAAGCCAGACTTAACATTAGGGGGACATTAGGCGGCCATAAGATATTGAAAACTAAATACTCCCTTTATACTCAACAATTGCTAACTTTGTGAAGGTATGGGGTGTGGCTAGCGAGGATGTCGGCAGCAGGGAGCTGCCGTCAAGCCCCCATGGACGGGTATACGGCGGTCCTCGATAGACACATCCCATGCCTTTTATTCATAGGCGTTTTTTCAGTCAATAGGGAGTAATATGGTTCTGCGATGTTAAGCCAGCTTATTCGTTACATATGGGTTAAGGGAACTTTAACAAAAGTTATTCATTCTTTATTCATATAAAAGGTTTTATTTTTGCTCCAGCTATAAACTCAACAAAGAGGTACGCTTATGAATAAATCGGCACTTGGAATCACCATGATCGGCGGATTGCTGCTATCCGCTTGCGCAACTCAAACCGGCTGGACACCCACGGTCGATACTTACGATAGCCCCAATGCTTACCGCTTGAATCAAGACCTCTACGAATGCGAACAACTTGCTCGTCAAGCAGCAGGCGGGACTGTTAAAGAAACCGCGATTGGCACCGGCGTCGGCGCGGCAATTGGAGCGGCGGGCGGTGCAGTGGTTGGAGCCTTTACAGGCAGTCCCGGAACGGGAGCTGCGATCGGTGCTGCGGCCGGCGGTTTCGGCGGCGGTGCTAAACAAGGCTTCGAGGCCGAGGAAGCTTTCAAACGAGCTTTTCGGACTTGTTTACGTAACCGCGGCCATAGAGTCGTCAATTAATCGACTTATCCTAAAAAAGACTGTTAGAGCGCTTAGAATCCGTTTGTGCTGAGCCCTTCGGCTGCGCTCAGGACGAACGGGATTTAGAATGCTTAATTTATTTTTTTCAGACTTATGGCTATCTAAATCCTTAGAGGCGATACACTTATCGCTTCTAAGGCCACTTGAGGAAACAACTTACCTCATCCTCTCTTCAACTCCCGTTTACCTATCGTCGAAAAAACTCGAACGATTTTCGTTTTTCCACCATACTTTCCTATAAAACCGGGCAGTAGCAAGGGTATCTCAGGATATCTAACCCAGAGCTAATACATCTCTATCATAAAAACTGAATAACTAAGTAAAAAATAAATATTATGGCGCTACAACATTTACATTCCCTCGCTCTGCGTCACTGTCACTAAGGATTTCGCGAAAAATAACTTCCTGGAGTTATGAGCTTTGTCGAGCCCCGTAGGGTACGCTATGCGTACCATGACAACCCTACTAATGCTAACGCAAGCCCTTAGGGTTTGATCCGGACAGGGATTCGGTACTTAACCTCATGGAGGTACGCGCGCGTACCCTACCCTACAATTTATGTATAACGATGAGCGCTCCTCTGTGTGATCCCATAACTTGACTACCGAGGCGAGATCGGTATGCACTCCCGCGTTGGATCAGTGATAGCAAGGAAAATTATTGAATTGGTGGCGGTATTTTTTACAACAGCTAGAATTTATGGCATAGACTCCTGCTAAAAATGTATCGAACCTCATAAGGCGCATCACAACGATGAAAAAAAATATTATCCCGAATAATAACGAAAAAAAACTGGGCGATAACGACTTTATCGTTTCGAAAACCGATATTATCGGTAAGATCACCTACGCTAACCGTATTTTCATGGAAATTGCAGGATACACCGAGTTCGAATTACTCGGCGTGCAGCACAACATTATTCGGCATCCGGAAATGCCGCGCGGCGTGTTTCGGTTTATGTGGGATACCCTAAAGTCCGGAAACGAATTTTTCGGTTTTGCCAAAAACCTGTGTTCTGATGGTGGATTTTATTGGGTTTTCGCGAATATCACGCCGGACTACGACAAAGACGGCAAATTGCAGGGTTATTATTCGGTTAGGCGCAAACCGCCGACATCGGCTTTGGATGTTTTGGTGCCGATTTATCGGGAAATGCTGGCGATAGAAAAAAACTGTTCCGCAAAAGAAGCTCCGGACAAATCGTTGGCTTATTTATTCGATGTCGTCGCGCAGACCGGCGCCAAAAATTATGACAGTCTCGTTTTAGGGCTTTATAAACCGAATGGAGTTTAATGATGAGCGGTCATTCCAGTGCCGATATCCCTTTTCTCAAAGCCAAGGTTAATTATGCCGTCGCCGGTATTATTTTCTTCGCTACGATCAATTTTTTTTACACGACTTTTATCAACGGCTTTTCATGGTTAAATTTACTCTTTAGCCTTGGCTTGACCGTCATTGCGATTTACGCGCTTAAAGAAACAAAAAAATATTTGAGCATTATTGCAATCATCCAAGATGTTTTGATTAAAACCAATGATGGTGAACTGTACCATCGCATCACCGGCACCAAGGGAATGGGCGAGCTCGGCAAAATCGCTTGGGAATTGAACGAAATGCTCGACATCATGGAGTCTTATTTCAAGGAAATCACGACTTGTTTCGATCAAGCGGCCAAAGGCAATCATAACCGTTATGCTCTTGCGGACGGCTTTCCCGGCTTACTTAAATCGTCCGCGAAATCGGTCAATAAAGCATTGCGAGTCATGAGCGATAATGAAACGATGATCACGAAAAATCGCCTATCTGCCGGACTGCACATGCTGAACACCTCGAATTTACTCGATAATCTCAAGTCCAACCAGGATGACCTACTAAGCATTACCGAACAAATGCACAAGGTAGAAGGCATAGCGATCAATACTGGCAATAATGCCGAAAATAGTCTCTCGTCGGTCAATACGATTAGCCATTCGTTAACTAATATCAATGACAATATTCATTCGGTTACCGATGTCATCACCGCACTGATCGACGACAGTAAAAAAGTAACCGAATCCTTATCGATGATAACCGGTATCGCCGACCAAACCAATCTGTTGGCGCTCAATGCCTCGATCGAAGCGGCCCGAGCCGGCGAGTACGGGCGAGGTTTCGCGGTCGTCGCGGAAGAAGTCAAAAACTTGTCCGATCACACTAAGAATGCGGCGCTGGAGGTTACTAAAACACTCAATTCATTCAATAAGCGCGTCAATCAAATGCATACCGAAGCCGAGGCATCCGCCGAACTTTCCCAGGAGATCATGGAAAAAGTCGACGAATTCCGGAATCAGTTTGCCGACCTTTCAGTTTCGGCGAAAGCGTCGGTCGGCTATATCAGTTATGCCAAGGATAAAACATTTGCTTTATTAACCAAAGTCGATCATATCGTTTATAAACAGAACGGCTATATTGCGATCGAAAACCTAAAGCGTTGCCCGCAAGCCGATGCGATCGATACCGATCATCAGCATTGCAGGCTCGGCAAATGGTATTTCGAAGGACTTGGGTATGAGCAATTTAGATCCACGCAAGCCTATGTCAGGCTGAATAAGCCTCACGAAGACGTACATAAATTCACGCGACGCGCCTATGAATATTCACGAAACAACTGGCAAAGCAACAAAGCGATCATCGACAATATAATCAACGACATGCAACAGTCGGAAGATGCCAGCGCCGAAGTGATGGCCTTGATCAGCGAGATGGTTGAAGAAAAGCATGCTAATTTGTCCTAGTCAGGCTTTCCTCGTTCCCACCGCTCCAGCGTGGGAATGCATACAGAATTTGTTTCGGCAGCCAACGTATGGGTTCCCACGGAGGACCGTGGGAACCAGAAGATGCGTGCATTTGAAAACGCTTACCAGAACTTATAAATCCAAAGTGAAGTGTGGGGTACGCTGCGCGTACCTAATGTCGGCACAAGGCAAGGCAACAAATGAGGGCGTGTTAAACTACGGGTGGTAATGTTGAGGTACGTACAGCGTACCTCAACAGTGTTCAACTTTCGAGATTAGTGTGCTACAACTTCAACTATTAACGCTAACATAGTCTCTTATTAAGTAAGGCTATCGGAACCAAAGGCACGGACACTGCATTAAATAGCTCGACGCAGGCGGCAAATATGAATGATGAAACGAGCCTTAAACAAGCCGGATCAGTCGTTTCGATCACCGGGAGCGTTATCGATATTCGATTCGATCGTTGTTTGCCACCTATTCATACGATTCTGTATGCCGGTGATGATCGCCGTGTCATCATCGAGGTGTTGACACAGGTCGACGATGCACGGGTTCGCGGCATCGCATTGACGCCAACGCAAGGATTGGCCCGGGGCATGCCGGTCGAAAATTCAGGCGGCCCGTTAAAAGCGCCGGTCGGCAAGAACATTTTGTCGCGCATGTTCGATGTGTTCGGTCATCCTATTGATCGCTTGCCGATGCCGTCCGATATCGAATGGCGCTCGGTTCACCAGACGCCTCCGCCGCTGGCGCGTCTTTCAACTAAGTCGGAACTGTTCGAGACAGGCATCAAGATCATCGATGTCTTGGCACCTTTGGAACGAGGCGGCAAGGCGGGATTATTCGGCGGTGCCGGAGTCGGCAAGACGGTGTTGCTGACCGAGATGATTCACAATATGGTCGGGCAACACGAAGGGGTGAGCCTGTTTTGCGGTATCGGCGAACGCTGCAGGGAAGGTGAAGAGTTGTACCGGGAAATGAAAACCGCCGGGGTACTGCCGAACATGGTCATGGTATTCGGACAAATGAACGAACTGCCGGGAAGCCGGTTTCGGGTCGGTCATGTCGCGTTGACGATGGCAGAATATTTCCGAGATGACGAACGCCGAGATGTCCTACTACTGATCGACAATATTTTCCGTTTCATACAGGCCGGCTCCGAAGTTTCCGGGCTCATGGGGCAAATGCCTTCGCGCCTGGGTTATCAATCGACGATGAGCACCGAACTGTCGCAATTGCAGGAACGCATTGCCAATACCGATACCGGCGCGATCACATCGATACAAGCCGTTTATGTGCCGGCCGACGACTTTACCGACCCCGCCGCGGTTCATACCTTTTCTCATTTGTCGGCCTCTATCGTGTTGTCTCGCAAACGGGCGAGCGAGGGGCTCTTTCCTGCGATCGATCCACTGCAATCCAACTCCAAGATGGCGACACCGCGTATCGTGGGCGAACGGCATTATCAAATCGCACAAGAAGTCAGAAGCACGCTGGCTCAATACGAAGATTTAAAAGACATCATCGCAATGCTGGGACTCGAGCAACTCTCTCGGGAAGATCGAAATATCGTGTATCGCGCCCGCCGTTTGGAGCGTTTTTTGACGCAGCCGTTTTTCACGACCGAACAATTCACCGGCCTGAGTGGCAAGCTCGTTAGCCGCAAGGATGCGCTGAACGGTTGCGAGCGCATTCTCAAAGATGAGTTCAAGGATTATCCCGAAAGCGCACTTTATATGATCGGTTCGATTGACGAAGCCAAAAAGTGAGGCCACTATGAACTCGTCATCGATGCGTCTTAAAATTTTGTTGCCTTTCCGGGTATTCGCCGAGCACGAGAGCGTCACTCGGATCGTTGCCGAGACTTACCAAGGTTCGTTCGGCATACTGCCGAACCGCCTGGATTGCGCGTCGGCTTTGGCTCCGGGAATCCTAACCTATGAAACGGCGACTGATGGCGAGGTTTATCTGGCCATCGATCAAGGCGTGCTGGTCAAGACCGGAACCGAGGTGCTGGTATCGGTGCGCAACGCCATCGGCGGTATCGAATTGGATCGATTGCGCGAGGCAGTGGAGCTCGAATTTCTGGAATTCGACGAACACGAAAAAAACGTTCGCTCGGTCATGGCCAAACTGGAAAGCGGTTTCGTCCGGCGCTTTATGGAGTATCATCGTGGCTGAGCAAAACGATAAAAAAAAGCGGTCTACCGACTCGCCGTTGAGCCGTCAAGTCGGTGCAAAGGCCGAACGCAAGCTCGAAGCCCAACGGCAAGTGAATAAGACAATCTGGTTCGGCTTGGGTTGGTTCGGCTTAATCGGCTGGTCTGTCGCCATTCCAATGTTACTGGGAACCATCGTCGGTTTATGGCTAGACAGTCGATATCCCGGCTCCCATTCCTGGACCTTGATGTTATTGATCGGGGGATTGATGCTTGGGTGCTGGAACGCCTGGCGTTGGGTGTCCGAAGAAGAAATCCGAATCCATAAAAAACAGGATAAAAATGATGACTGAAAATCTGATGTTGGCACTGGCTTTCGGGGCCGGCAGCTTGCTGGGGATGTTTTTTTTCGGAGGACTTTGGTGGACCGTGCAAAAAGGCCTTCAGTCAAAACGTCCCGGACTCTGGTTTTTCAGCAGTATGCTGCTTCGAACCGGCATCACGCTGGCCGGTTTTTATTGGTTGGCTGCCGATCATTGGCCAAGGCTTTTAGCTTGTCTATTAGGCTTTGTCGTTGCCCGTTTCATCGTCGTTCGGTTGACCCGTTTCGAATCGATAAAATTGCCCGAAACTGTCGAGGAATAAGCACATGCGTTTGAGTTCAGATCAAATCATTTTTTGGCAATACGGTATTATTAAGCTTAACGGCACGATCGTGACGACTTGGGCTATTATGCTAGTGTTGGTTGTCGGTGCGATTCTGATCACTCGAAACCTAACCAGAAGCCTAGAAAATAAACGCTGGCAGAGTGTTCTGGAAGTCATCGTCATTACCCTGAATCAACAAATCGAGGAGGTCGGCCTGAAGCGACCGGAAAAATACCTCGGGTTTCTGGGTACCTTATTTCTGTTTATCGTCACCGCCAATCTGTTTGCGATTTTACCCGGCTATGAACCGCCGACCGGTTCGTTATCGACCACGGCAGCATTGGCCATCGCCGTTTTCATAGCCGTGCCGTTTTACGGTATTGCCGAGCAAGGCTTTGGCGGTTATTTAAAGTCCTACTTAAAGCCGACGCTGATTATGTTGCCGTTCAATATCATCGGTGAATTATCCCGCACCTTGGCATTGGCCGTGCGTCTGTTCGGCAATATGATGAGCGGTACGATGATTGTCGCGATATTGTTAGTTGTGACACCCTTGTTTTTTCCGATTATCATGAATGCATTAGGTCTACTAACCGGCATCGTGCAAGCCTATATCTTTACGATACTGGCGACAGTGTATATTGCTGCGGCCACCCGCCGTCATGATTGACGACATGCGAAGGTAAAGTATGCATCGCGTACCCATTACGGGACAAATTATACCCATCGTAGATCAAAATTCGGCACCGGGGCCCGTCAAAGGACGCCGTGAATACGTCCATGTAGGCTCTATGCCAGCATCCATGCTGGCAAAGCCTTTGTCAGGCACCCCGGTGCCTCCTTAGGCACTGCCGAAATTTGAAGTGCGAAAGGTATAGCCGGGATACCTTTGCAAAGGCTGCGCAGCATACCTTACAAAACTAACATCAAAAATTAGAGGAGTCATTATGGATATTATCGCTTACATTGCCGTCGCATCGATCATGACCGCTGGCATTACCATCTGCATTGGCAGTATTGGGCCAGCTTTGGGTGAAGGAAAAGCGGTTGCAGCCGCATTAACGGCATTGGCACAACAACCTGATGCTGCGGCAACAATTACCCGAACGCTGTTTGTTGGTCTGGCCATGGTCGAATCGACCGCCATTTATTGTTTTGTCGTGTCGATGATTCTGGTCTTCGCCAATCCTTTTTGGAATTATGTGATAGCCCAGTCAGCGGGGCAGTAAAGCCATGCTAATCGACTGGTTCACCGTTTTCGCTCAACTTGTCAACTTCTTGATTTTGATGGCTTTGTTGAAGCGCTTTCTTTATAAGCCCATCATGCAGGCGCTGACCGATCGCGAAAACAAAATTGCCGGACAGCTGGAAGAAGCCCGAAAAATAAAGGCCTCTGCCGAACGAGAACGCATCGAATATGTCGACAAAATTGAACGTTTCGAGCGGCAGCGCGAGAGCCTTTTGAAACAGGTACATGATGATGCGGCACATGAGCGCGAAAAGCTGATCAAGGCGGCGAGAACCGAGTCCGATGAACTTCGTTCCGCCTGGCAACAAGCACTACAAAACGAGCAAAATCGCTTAAATCGGGAACTCATGCGAAATACCCGGGAGGAAGTTTTTGCCATAAGCCGCAAAACGCTAGCCGATTTGGCTTCGGTGAGCCTGGAGCAGCGTATTTGCGAAGTCTTTCTCCAACGCTTGCACACGCTCGACGACTCCGATAAAAATCGGCTTAGCGATGCAATCCAATCGTCATCGGATACAATCCGGGTCCGTAGCGTTTTCGCTCTGATGCCGGAACAGAAAAACGCGATAAAACAAGTTGTCAGCGACGTATTTAAAGTTAATGCCACGATTGAATTCGATGTCGATGCCGATCAAATCAGCGGCATCGAACTGAGTGCGAATGGACGGAAACTTTCCTGGAACATCGCAGAATACCTGCAAGACTTTGAGAACAGCATAGGGCGGGCATTAACGGCTAAAACCGTATCTCAGAGCCATTCCGGAACCGATACTCATGTCGTCTGATCAGTTAGCAAGCGTTCTGGAGCGCTCCTTCGAGAACATCAAACAGGCTCGTGAAACCTTTAGCCCGCAAATGACCTTGCAAGAGGTGGGTACGATCACAACCGTGTCTACCGGCATCGCCAAAGTTTCCGGTTTGCCGGGCGTGGGTTTTGAAGAGTTGGTCAGGTTTCCGAACGATTTATACGGCATCGCCTTCAATGTCGAAGAGGACGAGACCGGCGTCGTGCTGCTCGGCGATTATTGGCATTTGCAGGCCGGCGATGAAGTCGAACGCACCGGCCGGGTGATGGACGTGCCGGTGGGCACAGGACTCATTGGACGCGTGCTCGACCCGCTAGGTCATGCCATGGACGGAAAAGGACCTATCGATTTTAGCGAGCGCCGTCCCATCGAGCGCGAAGCGCCTGCGATCATGGACCGGTCTCCGGTAACCGTGCCGCTGCAAACCGGAATTAAAGTCATCGACGCATTGATCCCGATCGGTCGAGGTCAGCGCGAACTGATCCTGGGCGATCGGCAAATCGGCAAAACCTCCATTGCGATGAACACGATCCTTAATCAGCGCGATCAAAATGTTCTATGTGTTTATTGCGCGATCGGCCAACGGGCTTCGGCCGTGTCCCAAGTGATCGCCACCTTACAGGAAAAAGGCGCGATGGATTATACGGTGGTCGTGGTCACGGGCGGCCACCGCCCATCCGGTCTAGCCTATATCGCGCCTTATGCGGCGACCAGCATAGCCGAATATTTCATGGAACAAGGCCGTGACGTACTGATCGTTTATGACGACTTAACCAATCATGCCCGCGCTTACCGCGAGCTTTCATTATTGTTGCGCCGGCCGCCGGGACGCGAAGCTTTTCCCGGCGATATTTTTTATATTCATTCCCGATTATTGGAGCGCGCGACACATTTGCATGACGATCTCGGCGGCGGCTCATTGACCGCGCTGCCGATCATTGAAACCGAAGCTCAGAATCTGTCCGCCTATATTCCGACCAATCTGATTTCGATTACCGACGGGCAGATTTATTTGTCGCCGGCCTTGTTCGAATTAGGCGTGTTGCCGGCCGTCGATGTGGGCAAATCGGTATCGCGGGTGGGCGGCAAGGCACAGCGCCCCGCCTACCGTTCCGTTGCGGGCGACCTGAAGCTGGCTTATGCGCAATTCGAAGAATTGGAAACTTTTGCCCGTTTCGGCACCCGTCTTGATGAACATACCCGCAAGACGATCGAACACGGTCGCCGTATCCGCACCTGCCTTAAACAGCCGGAATTCGAAACGTTTTCGGTAGCCGAACAAATAGCGGTTTTATTGGCATTGACACAAGGCTTGTTCGATACCGTACCGCTGGACCGAATGCCCGAGGCGGAGCTCGCGGTTCGCGATGCGGCACGGGAGCTGCCCGAAGCGCTACGACAAAAACTGTTGTCGGATGAATCATTAAGCGATTCGAACCGCGCCGCTATCGTCGAACTCGCCGGCAAGGTACTGGCGCCGATGCAAACATGACCGATACACCGAACGAGTTGCGCCGTAAAATCGAAGGCGCGGGCGATTTAAAAGGTGTCGTGCGGACCATGAAAGCGCTGGCCGCTTCCAGCATCGTTCAATACGAAGAAGCCGTACGTTCCTTGGAGGATTACGCCCGCACCGTCGAACTGGCGTTGACGGCGAGCCTAAAGCCGATGGGCGTAGGCGCCTATGGCGAAACCGCGCGACGCAAAGCTGCAGATCGTATCGGCGTGATCGTTTTAGGCACCGATCAAGGCTTGGTCGGACAATTCAATGACGTTTTGGTCGAATTCGCGATCAAGCAATTACAAGAACTGGCAGGCGAGCAAATCATCTGGACCGTTGGCGAACGTATTCACGGGCATCTGCTCGACTCCGGATTAGCGGTAAGCGGAGTGTTTGCGACGCCCAATTCGGTGGCGGCCATTACACCGTTGATCGGCCAACTGTTAATCGAAACCGAAACCCGGCAACTGAGCCATGAAAGTTCGCTTTATCTTTTCCATAACCGGCCTAAATCGGAGGTCGGAGCCGTCTATGAGCCGGTCTGTCTGCGTTTGTTGCCGCTGGACTCCGCGTGGCGGCTCAAGTTTGTCAAGGCGGCTTGGCCAACCGATAATCTACCGGAGACTGTCGGCGATTACGATGGGACGCTGAGAGCCCTGATCCGGGAGTATCTCTTCGTTTCGATGTACAGAGCCTGCGCCGAGTCGCTCGCCGGCGAAAACGCCAGTCGTCTGGCGGCGATGCAGCGGGCCGAAAAGAATATCGACGAACTGTTGGATGAACTCAGCCGAACCTTCAATCAGACACGCCAGAGAAGTATCGACGAGGAATTGTTCGATGTCATTTCCGGTTATGAATCGATGTCTAAAAAAGCCGATTCGGGCAAAAGGTAAGGTACGAACAACATACCTGTCAAAAACTTGCCTATTAACCTAAAAAGAGCAGTTGGCATGTGTTGTAGACCGTTCGTGCTGAGCCAAGTCGAAGCATGAAGGGTCTACAACACTTTCACCAGCTTGGCGAAGCCAAAAACTACCGTTCACACTTCGACAGGACTCTTCTGATCGTAGCCGAAGGGCTCAAGGCGAACGGTAGTTTGCGGTTCTCAACTGCTCTTTTTAGGATTAATCGATACTATAAAATGATACGTGTTCTCTCCGGAGGAGCATTTTCGACATGAGTCTTTCCGATGTTTCCCGCGCCTTGGCTCAACCCGTGCGTTACCGGGTCTTGGCCCTTTATCTGTCACGCATCGGACTGGTTGTCATCATGTTGAGGCTGATTCCGGTCTTGGTGTCCTGGATAAACGGCGAATGGCTATTCACGATACATCAGTTGCTGGCCTTGGCCGTACTTTCCGCGATCTGTCTGCCTTTGGCCCGGTTACGGCCGCCCGAAGACATCAAGCGCAATGAAGTGATGGTCATTTCGGCGCTGTCTTTCGTCCTGGCCGCGGCACTGGAGGCGATACCTTTCGCCGGCACCGGTTTGAGCGGCATCGACGCCTTCTTCGAAGCGGTATCGGGCGTCACGACGACCGGCTTGAGCACGATGAGAGGATTACAGGAACATTCGACCGGTGTTCTGTTCGCGCGTTCCTGGATGCAATGGTATGGCGGACTGGGTGTCGTGGCCTTTTCGGTTGCGTTGTTATTTTTGGATAGAGGCATTGCCTCCCGCCGTTTGGCGATGGGCGAAATCAACGATAGCCGCGATTTTCTGGGCAATGCACACAGTCATTCGATCAATTTATTGGTCATTTATTGTGCGCTGACGCTGTTTGCAATCGGTGTGTTATTGATAGCCGGCGCCTCCCCGTTGAGCGCCGTCACACATGCTTTGAGCGGCGTATCGACCGGCGGCTTCTCGATTTACGACTCCAGCCTCGCCGCGATAGACGCCTGGCCGGTCCAGTTTTTAATGATGTTGTGCGGTTTGGCGGGAGCTGTTTCGTTGCCTTTTTATTATCGTCTCTATCGAACCGGTATCAAAGAATTGTCATACAATCCGGAAATTCTGGCATTGCCGGTCATATTGCTTGCGATAATAGGCTTGTTGTTTTCGAGTTTGGATTCGAGCAGCGCCGATGTCTTATCCAAGCTGAAAATAGCCGTGATCATGGGGCTTTCGGCGCAAACGACGACAGGATTCGCAAATGTTGATGTTGCATCATTGGATGATACCGCTAAACTGAGCCTTATTCTTTCTATGCTGGTCGGCGGCTCGATAGGTTCGACCGCGGGTGGTATCAAGATTCTCAGATTCTTGATCGTACTGCGTTTGCTGCAGTTTATTATCGAGCGCACGGCTCTGCCGGCTCATGCCGTATTGGAGCGGCAATTGAGCGGCGACAAGCTGGAATCGGACGAGATCGAAAGAGTCTTGCTGCTGATTTTGATATTCGTCGGCACGGTGGTATGTTCGTGGCTGCCGTTTCTGATGGCGGGTTACGATCCGATGGATGCCTTGTTTGAAGTGGTCTCGGCGTGTTCGACGACAGGCTTGTCGGCCGGCATTACCGGAAGCGGTCTGGAACCGTGGCTGAAAGCGGTATTGATTGCCGACATGTTGCTGGGACGGGTTGAGTTCATCGCTATTTTAGTGTTCTTTTATCCTCGAACCTGGATCAAAATTAGGAGTTAAACTTGAAAGTCGTATTCATCGGCGCGTCGTCGTTGGCGATCGCAACAGCCGAACGTTTATTGAAGGAAGGTCACGAAGTCATCATCATCGATAATGATAAGACCGTGATCGATGAATTAATGGAACGCCTCGATTGCGTTTTCATACATGGTAACGGCAGCAAACCGGCGATTCTGAAGGAAACCGATCCGGCATCGATCGATGTACTGTTTAGCTTGACCAAGAGCGACGAAGCCAACATCATCGCGAGCCTCGTGGCGCGTTCGCTCGGCGTTAAACGCGTCATTACCCGAATTGAAGATCACGAATTCGAACATATCTGCGTCGAACTGGGTTTGAACGACACGATCGTACCGACCCTAACCAATGCCCGTTATTTGGCGAATATCGCCGCGGGCAGGAATATTCTGGAGCTATCCGCGGCGATCCGCGGCAATGTCAGGCTGTTCAGTTTCATCGCCGACGAAGCCGAGGTAGGCCCTATCGACGACCTCGACTTACCGAAGCACACACGAGCGATCTTCTTTTACCGGGATAATAGATACCATACCGCCGACCGCGATACCGAACTCAAACAAGGCGATGAAGTCGTGCTGGTAACAACGTCCGGCGAATATGAGCAATTACATGACAAATGGTCAAACGGCAAGGCGAGGTAGGCTGTGGTTGCCGGTTCGCTTTTCTTCGCTTATGGTTTCTTGTCGGGTTTAAAACGGCGACAACAAAAACCGCCGCGATTCATCATTGCCGGTTTCCGTTTCATGACAAATAGAGTAACCGGCTTTTACCATTCTGCGATCGACCATCGCCTTATTTCCGAGGAGGACAAAAATGAAATTAACGAAACCGCTTTCACTCTTAATGATATTGGCCGCATTGAGTTCGGCCGCAGGCGCCAAGGAACAAGCAACCGATTCCGCTGAACAACGCAAGGCCCATCACGTCGTGATCATCTGGCTGAAACAACACGGCGACGAAAACGCGCGCCTTCAATACATCGAGGGCACCAAACGCCTGGCCAAGCTGCCCGGAGTGCTTGCCTACAACATCGGCACGCCTACCGCCGTCAAACGCAAACACGCCAGCCATTCGCTTGACGATTCCTACGACATAGCCATTTCGAGCACATTCGAGAACCAGCAAGCACTGGAAAATTATTTGAATCACCCGGTCCATGATCAAGTCCTCAAAGAAGTCCTGAAACCCTTGGTCGAAAAATACAAGGCCTACGATTTCATCGAATGATCATGAGCCACGATTAGTGGCGGAATTCAAATTTTGGAACAAGCATAAATATACCGGCTACTCACTTAACGCGGGACAGTTTAAGGTTAATCCGTTCGTGGTGAGCCTGTCGAACCATGGGCGGATTAATCGTCCACCCTTCGACAGGCTCAGGGCGAACGGTTAATCCTTAGTGAATTATTCCGCCTTAAGTGGGAAGCCAATACACCTTATCGAGCGCTAGATTGTCCCATCGCCCGGCAAATCTATTGTTGATTGAGCGTTAGCGGCTTCCCCGCACCTAATGCTGTTACCCAAGCTGGAGCTCTCGCCGTTATACACAAGTATCGGTAAACTTGCTAAACAGAGGTCATCGTAGACCTGGAAACGGTGCTGTTTGATAAATCTGCGGATATTGAACATCAGTGGCTTCGAAATCGCGACGAAGGCGTCGCTCCCACAAGGGGGGCGGATGCTCTGTGGGAGCGATCCCCTGATCGCGATCTCGAGGTCGAAAGTGTTAAGTAACAATAAATGGTATCGAAGACTCATTAGCTAAGATTGCAAAACGGTAATTTTTGACTTATGTATAACGATGAGAGCTGGAGCTTGGGAAAGAGCGGGATGCGGGTTGGTCGTTTTTTCCTCGTTCCCACCGCTCCAGCGTGGGAATGCATACCGATCTTGCCTCGGCAACCAAGGTATGGGTTGCCACGGAGGACCGTGGGAACCAGAAAAAGTCAACAGCATTGAGATCGCCCCTCATCCTGTTCACCCTATGCCGTCTGGTGAAACATGCCGTGCGGCGCGTTGTCGAACAGCGCATTGCATCCGGCTTCCAATAGTCCGCCGACGACACGGCTGTTTCGAAACGGTGTTTTTGCGGCGACTTCCTCGGCGCGGATTTCGATCTGCCACCACCCTCGGCTTCGCAGATACGGAATCGACGTGCCGTAATAAACCGTACCGATCCCCGCCCATTCGATCGCACTTTGGCACATCGGACACGGCTCGGCCGTCGTGTAAAGATCGAATTCGCTCCAATCCGCCGAAAGATGCTTCTCGGCGCAGCGGTTGATCGCATCGATTTCGCCGTGCCAAGTCGGATTCAGCGCCGACCGGTTATGGCCTTCGGCGACGATCTCGCCGGTCGCCCGCCGCACGATCACCGCCCCGAAAGGAAACTCGGGAACCAGCAAAGCCAGTTCGATCGCTCGGCGCATGTAATCTTCATGAGTCATCGACATACCTCGTAAAAGGGAGAAGGCATTGAAGGGCCGAAATTTGAAGTACGTTAAGTATATAACCTCTCTCGCACTAGCACTCTCACCATTCACTGCTTACTGCTTACCATTCTCTTCCCGATGGCCTGAATCCAACGGCGATTCCAGCTTGACGATATCCCTTTTCCATAGCCCGTTCGACGAGAAACAAGTCCAACCCCATTTCAGCCAGTTCAATAATGCAACTGCAAGCCAGAGCGACCAGGCTAGCATCAGCAGGCGGTAGACCATCAGCGGAACCGATACGACGGTTGCGGTCGGCAGTAACTCGGCACTTCTGTCCTGGTACCAATTCAGACGGTAGGCGCTTGATTGGTTACCGGTAATCTGCATGTCCGGCGAGCCTAGGAGCCCTTGTTCGACGGCCCAGAATAACAACATCAACGACAACAACGTCAAAAGCCCGAGACCGACTTGCGCGGCATTGAAAGTCTTGGTCGATTGCGCCGGCCGTTCTTTGCGAAGCCCCAATGCAATCAGCCAGAGCACAACGATCAGTGCCGATAACACCGGTATTTGACTCAAGCCGATCAACAGCAACAGCCAGTGCCGAGTTTTCAGCGGCGTCAATGTGACTTTGCCAAGGCCGAAAGAGACGATCACGATCACTACCAGCATGCCCCAGATCAACACCGCCGGCCCGAAACGAGGCCCCATCGTCATCAGAACCCAACGGTCCTCGCCTAATGTGAGATGCAGATTACTGTTGACGCTCGGCAAGGCCAGATCGACTTGCGGCGACTCGAGTACGCTCGACATCGGCACCGACTCCTGCCAGTTCAAGACGACTTGCTGTTTGCCAGGATCGATAGGCAACACGACATCGCGGTCTTTTTGCCGAATCGGACGAGATTGGCCGTTGATTGTGACTGCCTCCAATATGGCCTGTTCGGGGAGTTGAATCGTATGTTGCACGGCGAGCGAGCTATCCAAAGCAAGCTCCAGTTGCGCATTACGGCTGCGGCTTCCCGGAGTCAAATTCAAGCGGCTGCTTTCAATCGTCAGCGTTTGGCCTGGTGCAGGTTCAGGGCGGCTTACCGTTAGCACGACCTGCTCACCGGGCCAAGGCCGCCATTCGGGCAACCAGTAGCCGCGCTTGTCCTGATGCATCATCGCGATGCCTGCCGTTTCGATATGCCAAACCGGACTGACATCGGCGCGCCAGATTTCGATCCATTGATCGGTTGACGAGGCGGTCAATTCGATACGATCCGATATTTTAAGCACCGACTCCCAGTGCATGACGTTTTGCGTTGCGCTCATATTGACCAAGGCGCTGCCCTTTTCGACACGCACTCCGCCGGTAATCACCGATTCTCCGTCAAGCAGCGGCACGGACAAGACGATTGAAGAGCCGGATGGCGAAACTCTGACGATACGGGTTTCGACTCGCCAATCCAAGCCCAATTGTAAAGTCCGTTCAATTCTGACGAACGGCGGCAAGATGCCCGGATCGAATGCGGCTTTTTCCGTTACGACTTCGGTTTGCGCTATTCGGGAAAACTGGAGTTGATCGTCGGTCAAGCCGTTTTCATGAACGCCGAAAACCTGCCAATCGCTGACTACCAATTCTGCCCGCTTCGGTTTCAAAGTCAACGGTATGGTAAATTTTGCCAATGGAGGCGCCGCGCCTTTCATCACGACCCGATGCAAACCGGCGTCAAGAGCGAGCCATAAGCCGTTATTGAAGCTGTACAGCGCTTTTGCCGGTTCGCCGTCAATGCTGACCGTGTTCGGATACCAATGCTCGTAATGTCCCGGTAACGGCACGGCGACCTTGTCCCGAGTATGAATTTCCAAATCGATCGTCAATTCCTGGTCGGAAATCGTAAGTCTCATCAGCGAAATACCGGCGCAATTCGGCACGCAATCAGGCGCTTTCCGAAGCCGGTTTTTCAATTCGTCCAGTAATACAGGGTCGGGAAACGCTGCTTGCACCGGGGGGCTTGGCATCATCAATAGTGGCAGACCCATTAGTATTAACAAACGTGCTGCCGAACGATTGAATTTGAAGCGTTTCGGTAGGCGTTCGAGCATCGCGATCGCTAAGAAGGCAATCAAGCCGACTCTCAGAAAATTCAGCAGCATTGTCACGAACGGCGGCAGATACCATAAGCTGATTTGCTGGTCAGGGGCTACCGAACCGTTCCAGCTCAAATTGATTTTTTGCCATTGCCATTGCGGCAAACCGGGGCCGGTTTGGATTTTTGCATTCGGATCGGTACGTTCGGAAAGCCGCTTTTGCGGTGCGGCAGAAGGCACGGCTTGCGCGACGATGCCGGCGGCGCTTCGCGCCTTTTTACGCACCGCATCCAGCGACGGTGCTTCCATCATCATCAATTCATCCGCCGTTTCGGGTATTGCGCCGGCAACGGGACGCTCGTAACGAGGGCCTTGAATCGGTTGCCACGGCTTTTCCAATTGCGGATAGAGTCCGATGCGGACCTGATCGACCATGAACGGTATCGCAATCAACACCAATACGGCCCAGGCAGCATTACGGTAAGCACCGACTACGCTTCGGAACTTGCCTTCCGGCAAGACTTTCAATAAGGCCGCCGCCGCCAGGATATTGAGCCATACCCATTGCGGCGCTCCGGGTTCATGCCAGATCAATACCAAGGTCAGCAAAGTCAGTCCGCCATGATAGATATTCCAAAGGCGCAGTGCAGCGAGTGAGGCGATCAGCACTAAAAACAAATCGAGTAAAGTCCAATGCGACAACCATGAATCCGGCACATTATCGACACCGCCGGCGGCAAGTAAGCGCCAGCCGGGCGGCAGATTTAATTCTGCACGAACTTGATGAAAGGATTGTGCCCAGCCGACTGCGTTCAAAGTTCCACGCGAGCCGGAGATTCGGCTATCGGCATCCAATCGAATCGCGCCTTTTCTGACTTCGACGCCTCGGCTTTGTCCGTCGTGCGCGCGCGTGATCAATTGATTCGCGCCGTCTAGGCTAACGCGCCCGAGTTCGATGCCGGGCTGTGCGTCGAGTCGCCATCCTTTCGATAGGGTTCCGGTGATTTTATCGTTAACGGTATATCCTTTGCCGTCGAAATCGAGCCATAGAGTTCGGGTCAAATTTAGGTTGTTCGGTTCGCCGTCCGGGTCTCCCCGGCGAATCGTTTTCAAAACCAGACTCTCACCTGGTTGAATCGCGTATGCAGGAAAGCGTTTCCAGTTTTCGGGTAAATTGGTTTGTGTCGGGTCGATCGCGGCGGGGCGTTCAACTTCGACGACACGTAACGACGGCCGCGCATCGAAGACCCAGAGTTCGGATTTCGGCCAGTCTTTCGACTGATCGGATAGCGGTTCGGAAAAAGGTATCGTGTTGAGAGCCTCGGTGCTGCGAGCCATGATTTCAAGCCGCCAACGTCCGGGTCGGACTTGTACCAATAACTGCCCGTCCGGTTCCAATCGGGCAGGCAGAGGACTATCGATGCGTAGCGGCAGAAAGCCTTCCAGCATCGGATAAGCCAGCTTCACTTCGCGCTGTTCGCCAGACACATTCAAATCCAATCTTGTCAGGACTTGCATCGGTATCTCGTCGATCAGTTGCCGGAATACCTGAAGCTCCAAGCTATTGCGTTTATCAGGTTTTACAGGGCGGTCGTCGGTTCGGGTAAGCCACAATTGGCCTTGTTTCAGGTTGGGTCGGTCGATGATTTGGCCGTTGATGCTTAGGGTGATGAGACCTGTGTCCTGCGGGACAGTCAAGTTTTCGGGCAATTTATCCCAAGCAAAAGCGCCTTCGATCGTGTAAGTGCCGGGTTCGAGAAAAACGCTTGGACGTCCCTTTTTTTCCGTAACCAATAGCGGCTTACCGTTAGCCGTTACATTGAGCGGCCATTGCTTGTCATGGCCGGGCAAATTGACCCAACTTTCCCGGTATGCTTGCCAAATGATCGTAAAGCGGCCTTCGGTGCGGCTTAGCGCTAAGTTCAATCGCGACGGCCAAGCGCAACGCTTTTGTTCGAAGCTGTTGTAGAGAAACGGACAGCCTCGCTCGGTATCGTCGTGCAGGACCCAGTCGATCCAAGGCTTGAGCGGTTCGGGAACGTTTTCCGGTTTGAGCGGATCGGCCAAGCAGGGCAAGACAAGCCATAAAATGGGCAATAGTAAACACCGAACTCTGAGCATGATCTGAACTCCTGTCGATAAATGGCGGGGAAAACATTTTCTAAAGCATGCGTTAAGTCTCGTAGGGCAAGCGCTGCGTACCTATTGAAAGGCTGTGATTTCGGAATGCTCTTTAGCCGTGAACAATATCGTAAAGCGCACAATTCGCGACTATTCGAAACCTTGTTAATCGGCACCGCAAAAAAAGGTGCGCGATGCGCACCCTACATCAACTCTTGCTGTAAGCGCGTATAAATGCCGCCGAAACTGCCGTTACTCATCAATACGAAGTGTCCGCCGTAACGGGCTTCCAATTTGAGCTTGGCGATGATTTCGTCGAGAGTTTTACAGATTTCGATATTGCCGGCGTAATTTTTTAGTCCGCCCAAGGCCCAGCCCAGGTTTTCCGGTTGGAATAGAATGGCTTGATCGGCTTCAGCCAGCGATTTAGCCAGCGACTCGGTATGAATACCCATGCGCATCGTATTCGAGCGAGGCTCGACGATCGCGATGATGCGCTCGGAACCGACTTGCTTGCGTAAACCTTCCAAGGTCGTCTTGATCGCGGTCGGATGATGCGCAAAGTCATCGTAGAGCGTCACGCCTTCGATTTTGGCCAAGACTTCCATGCGTCGCTTAACATTCTTGAACTCGCCCAATGCCGCAATCGCATCGTTAGGCGCAATGCCGATATGGCGTGCCGCTGCAATCGCGGACAGCGCATTGCCGACATTGTGATTGCCGGTCAAATTCCAAAGCACCTCGCCCTGCTCCGCCCCATCATGATTAACCTTGAATCGAGTGCCGTCCGAATTGATCAATTCGGCATTCCAGGCCGACCCGCCTTCGATCGAAGTCTTTTCGACCGGAGTCCAGCAGCCCATGTCCAACACGTCGGTTATATTCTCATCGGCTTCGGGTGCGATCACGAGACCTTCGCCAGGCACGGTTCTGAGCAAATGGTGAAATTGTTTCTTGATCGCGTCGAGGTCCGGAAAGATGTCGGCATGATCGTATTCGAGATTGTTAAGGATCGCGGTTCTCGGCCGATAATGCACGAATTTCGAGCGCTTGTCGAAAAATGCGCAGTCGTATTCGTCGGCTTCGATCACGAAGAACGACGATTCGCCGAGCCGGGCCGATATGCCGAAGTTGAGCGGAATGCCGCCAATCAGAAAGCCCGGTTTGAAGCCTTGATATTCCAATATCCAGCTCAGCATGCTGGTCGTCGTGGTTTTGCCGTGCGTGCCCGCGACACCGAGCACCCAGCGCTCGGCGAGCACATGTTCGGCGAGCCATTGCGGGCCGGAGACATATTTATAGCCGCGGTTCAAGACCTCCTCGACTTCGGGATTGCCGCGCGACAGCGCATTGCCGATCACAACTAAATCGGGCTTGCAATCGAGATTTTCCGGCCGGTAACCGCTCATCAATTCGATGCCTTGCTGTTCGAGTTGAGTGCTCATCGGCGGATAGACATTCTGATCGGAACCGGTGACTTTATAGCCGAGTTCCCGCGCGATTAACGCCAACCCGCCCATGAAGGTTCCGCAAATGCCCAGTATGTGTATATGCAAAGTCTTATCCTTTTACGAAAAACAATATGATGTCCGGTACAATCATAGCCGTAGCGATTTTTTTTGCAACCTTACTCCCTTTTGTTTGAAAAACCGTCTAAGAATAAAAGGTATGGGATATGTCTATCGAGGACCGCCGCTCACCCAGCACCTAAATTATCCTAGATAGTTAACCATAGCCAATGGACTAAGGAATTTAGGTGCTGGGTAAACCCATCCATGGGGGCTTGACGACAGCAATCGAGCGCCAGGGATGGCGTGAATGCAGATTTTGCAGGAGCAAAAATCTGCCCTGCTGCCGACATCCTCGCTAGCCACACCCCATACCTTCATAAAGTTAGCCGTTTTTTGAGTACAAAGGGAGTATAAGAAAAACCAATTTTCCGATTCAATGGGATAACTGGAGCGTTGACTTCACCCGGATTTCCCGTAACACTTCAAGAGCAGAAAAAATGACTTCCGAAGATATTTTATTTACCTCCGTAAAAATAGGCCGATATACGCTGAGAAACCGTATCATTATGGCGCCGCTGACCCGAAGCCGCGCGCAGCAACCCGGAGATATTCCCTGGGAGTTGAATGCCGATTATTACCGGCAGCGAGCCGGCGCAGGATTGATTATCTCGGAAGCCACGCATATTTCGCCGCAAGGTAAAGGCTATGCTTTCACGCCGGGTATTTATAGCGATGCGCAGATCGACGGCTGGCGTAAAGTAACCGATGCGGTGCATGAAGAGGGTGGATTGATCTTTTTGCAACTTTGGCATGTCGGTCGCGTTTCGCATCCCGACCTGCAACCGGGCCATGCTTTACCGGTCGCGCCTTCGGCTATCGGCATTGAGGGCATGGCATTTACCGAGGCAGGTTTGAAACCTTTCGTGACACCTAGAGCGTTGGAGTTGTCGGAAATACCGGACATTATCGACCAATACCGCATCGCGGCCGAAAATGCGTTGATTGCCGGTTTCGACGGCGTTGAGATCCATGCCGCGAACGGTTATTTGCTGGATCAATTTCTGAGGGACGGTTCCAATCATCGAACCGATGCTTACGGCGGCAACATCGACAATAGAATGCGCCTATTGCTTGAAGTCACCGCAGCGGTCATCGATGTGGTTGGCGCCGACCGCACCGGTTTGCGTTTGTCCCCGACCAATGCCTTCAACAGCATGCGCGACAGCAATCCGCAAGGTCACTTTAATTATGCGGCCGAGCAATTGAACCGCTTCGATTTGGCTTATTTGCATATCGTTGAACGCATGGTTCCGATCGAGGAAGATACCGCCGAATTCGATTTTGCCGAATTGCGGAGGCATTTCAGTGGGCATTATATTGCAAACGGCGGCTATGACGCGGAAAGTTCACGAAATAGTATTGCCCGCAACTTGTGCGACACGGTTGCCTTCGGCAAGCTTTATATCGCCAATCCGGATCTGACCGAACGTTTTCGCCTGAATGCGCCGCTCAATACGCCCGACCCCGATACCTTTTACGGCGGCAATGAAAAAGGTTATACCGATTATCCGGCTTTGAATTCAGTCGACTAGTGCGATTTCATGCTCGTCCAGTTCCGAGCGGTATGACCAAGATGCTTTTCGGTTATTGTCCGCCTCGGAACAGTTTTTTTCATCGCCCAAGGTACTTAAATACTCCGAACTCAAGCCCGGATAAAAACTGATGCAGACTTCATCCAATTCTCTACCCAAAAATTGCGATATGCTTGTCGACTCGTTAACTATCATGTTTTTTGCTCTCATCTCAATTCAGCTCTCATGATAAGTGCGGAGTTTTACATTTACGTGACAACGCTGAAACAAATAATCGGGTTTAGATATATTTATGAAATAATACTGCGACTTTTGTCATCAAGATGACGAGGGCTCCAAGTTTATTCGGATCATCCTAAATTCGACAGTTTAACCATGAAACGCATGAAGTCTTTCAACGGTCTCGTTATGACTAAACATGGCAAACCGATTTAATTCGCTTATTCTCAGCGAATCCCGTGCTCCCCAATAATGGTCAAACCATGAGAAAAAACCTTCCTATTACACAAAACGAAGTCAACTATCCCAGTACCGCCACGATAACTTCGGCAACCGACCCGAAAGGAAGAATCACGTACATCAATGACGATTTCTTGAAAATCAGCGGTTTTAACGAACAAGAGTTGCTTGGGCAGCCTCATAACATTGTTCGTCACCCGGATATGCCGGAAACCGCGTTTGCCGACTTATGGAACAATATTCTAAAGGGCAGGCCGTGGATGGGAATCGTCAAGAATCGCTGTAAAAATGGCGATTATTATTGGGTCGATGCCTTTGTAACACCTCGCTTCGACAAGGGGAAAGTCATCGGATTCGAATCGGTTCGGGTGAAGCCTGAGTCCGAAGCGATCGTGCAGGCAAAAAAAACTTACCTGAAGTTAGCATCGGGAAAAAGTATCAACACCTTGCCGGGCCGCATGAAATTGGGAACCAAATTATTGACCGGGTTCTCGTTGCTACAAACGCTTATTTTTGCCGGGCTATATAGTTTCGGCGTCATCGAACTGATACCTGCCGCGATTGGCTGGGCGGTATCGTTGCTATTTTCGTTCGGCCTAATATCGGCATTGGTACGCCCGCTAATCGATGCCGCGTCCGAAGCGCGCTCGGTCATCGACAATCCGGTCATGCAGCAAATTTACACTAAGGACGCCGCCGAATCCGGGCAACTGTTACTCGCCGTCAAACTCCTTAAAGCCAAATCGAGAACTATCGTACGCCGTTTGATACAAGCGACCGAGACACTTACACAACAAGCAGAGGCCACCGAACGCGAAATCGAACAGGTCAGTCAAGCCATGAAACACCAATTGCAAGAAACAGAGCAGGTAGCCACGGCAATGCATCAAATGACCGCGACGATCAATGAAGTTGCTCAAAGCGCCAGCAATGCCGCAAAAGCAGCAACCGACGCCGATCAAATTTCTCAGCAAACGATGCATCGGGTCGGTGATACGGTAAGATTAATCGGCGCCTTGTCCTCCGAGGTCGACAGTGCCGAATCGGCCATTTTAAATCTCGCTCAATACAGTAAAGACATCGGCGGTGTTTTAGAGGTTATTCAAAGCATCGCCGAACAAACCAATTTGTTGGCGCTCAATGCCGCAATCGAAGCCGCCCGAGCCGGCGAGCAAGGCCGCGGTTTCGCGGTCGTTGCCGATGAAGTCAGAACCTTGGCCGGACGCACGCAAAAGTCGACAGAAGAAATCAATAAAATGATCGAGGTATTGCAACAAGGCGCCAAAAATGCCGTCGATGAAATGACCAAGGTACGAATCAAAGCAGCCGATGGCGTCGAACACGGAGAAAATTCGGCCAAATTATTGACCGAAACCGCGCGATCGGTCACTACGATTAGCGATATGATCTTACAAATCGCCAGTGCCGCCGAGGAGCAACACATCGTGTCCGAAGAAATCGCTCGAAACATCGAAACCATCGATCGTTTGTCGAAAGAAACATCCGAGCACGCAACGATAGCCAACCAAGCCGGCCGCAATCTTTCGATACTCAGCAAAGATCTTGATCTGATGGTCGAGCAGTTCGAAGACAATCAAAGCTGAAGAAATGTAAGAATTCAGACCCCGTGACAAATTACCGCAATTCATGCGTAATTGTTGACCTCCCCCTTTGAATCATAGGTATCTACACAAGTTTTTATATTATAAATACAATGAGTTACAAGCTGGCCTAGCTACCTCTTCTGTTGGAGTGGTGAGAGTAAAAACAACTACTTATACCCCCTCATTCCAATCTTCTCCCTCAAGGGAGAAGGAGCAAGTACTTGTGTAGATACCTATGCCTTTGAATAAGGGGGATTTATTTAAAAAATCTCCCCTAGCCCCTCTTTTTCAAAGAGGGGGACTGAATATTTACGAAGAAATAGGGGGAAAGGAAAGAGTCCGTCGAGTACAAATAAAAATTTGCGGATCGTAAATCGGAAGTGCTGCTATCTAAGCCGGCACTATACGAGTTATTTCATTAATCGGAAGCAGGTCATGATTACTTTCGTTAAGTCTGATTTCAAGCCGATTCAAGCTCCAATCCTTGCAAGAGGAACTTTTTTCCACGGCGCGACCAAGCCCGTACCAATCAACCCTAGCAAAAGCAATGCGACGGCTTCAGGTTCCGGAACACTAGGCGGATCAACGATAATCGAATCGTTCGCGCACATTTGAGTCCAATGTATATTGAAGCTTTCGCCTTGCCAACCGGCCGCTTTCAATAGATCGACCCCGAGTGCGATCTCATAAAAATAATGCTTGTCCTTTGTCCATTCGCCATAACCGTCTTGCGGCCCGCTGATGGCCATCTCTGCCTGGCCGAGCAAAATTCCGTCGATAATCGAAGTCGGATGATCCGATTTTTTATATCCGGGTAAGGTGTCGTCTTCCCATAAGCCGTAAGCCCATTCATTCACTTCGTAGACACCTCCTGCGACGCCGAAAGTATCCCAGTGCGGTTTGACGTTGACGCCTAACTCATAAACTCCGTTGAGGCCGAAGTCGAGGGCGAAGTCGCCGGAGCCATAACTGTTTTGTGCCGGGTTTTGAGCGGTTTCAGGATTGTGTCCGGTTGCAAGAGCAATAAAAAGATGCGTGTCGGTTAAGTGAGCATATAGGGCTTCGGCATCATAGGCTTGTCCTCCGTAACCGGCACCAAGCCGAACACCGAGACCGCCGGTTTGATCTTGAATCGTGTAATGGATGCCTGTATAAGGCAGCCAATCGCTGGCTTGTCCTGTTCCTTGAATTCCCCAGTCCGATAAATCGCCGTCGGTAATCATGTCGGCCTGGGCATTGAATTGGCAAGATGCAAGAATAAGCAAGGCTGCTTTTGTGATCAATTTCATTAGGATTTTCCGGTTAAGTTAATTCGTTAAATCCTCTAAAGCATGTTTGATGCCAATTCTTAAAAAGCCTTATATAGCGGCTCAATCGGCGACATTGAACCTCCAAGACTGACAATTTTGTCCCTCCGACTGCCACAATCGTCATGTCGGGATATGGCAATCTAATGTGCTTTGATCGGTTCTTATCATCGCCTCGAAAAAGGTATTTTCAAAGACTCTTCGATCGATGCAACGTTGGCCGCGAGTGAAATTGGACGGCATTTTCGGAGCAAAACTCGACTGAATCGCAGGTTCTTCTCTAAGAAATACCGGAATTTAAAGTGTGAAATGTATAATGCACGGTTTAATACTTTAGAACCGATTACTGCATCATGCCTCATTACCGACCGCTTCCACGCGAAGCCTTGAAATTAACCGTCAACCCGAACAACCTGGATATCCCCCAAACAACAACCAGCGAGCAGCCTTCCATTATAGGTCAAGCCCGAGCCCGGTCGGCATTGGAATTCGGGGTTGCAATGCAAAATCCCGGCTATAACATTTATGTTATGGGCGAACCCGGAACAGGGCGCTTATCGATGATTACCCAACAGCTTGAACAATCGGCTCCGAGGCAACCGACTCCTCCAAGTTATGCTTATGTCGATAATTTCGATAATCCGCGCGAACCGGTCTCGATCGAATTGCCGGCAGGATACGGGCAGAAATTCTGCGAAGATATCGATACATTGATCGACAATCTGCTAGCCACTTTTCCTGCAGTTTTTGAAAGCCCGACCTATCAGCAAAAAAAAGCCGCGATCGAACGCGCCTTTAATCAACGCTACAACATGGCGATTCATCAAGTCGAAAAAAAAGCGGAATCCTTGAATGTCGCGCTTTACCGCGAGAGTGAAACGATCACTTTCGTGCCCGTTAAAGACGACAAATTGTTGGAAGACGAGCAATTCATCCAGTTGCCGCAAGCGGAGCGCGAAGCGTTTCACCGCCACACGGAGGAGCTCGAAAACTATCTTGGCGATGTCTTGTTGGAGCTGCCGCAATGGCGGCGATCGCTGGTCGAGCAACTCAAACAATTGGACGATACGACGATTAATCAAGCCATCGAGCCGCTTTTCGAGGCGTTGATCGATGACTATCAAAACGTCGACGATGCCATCACCTATTTGGACGAAATCAAAAAAAACTTGAGCCAAATCATCGTCGACGTATTGGCTGCGAATCCGGGGCTCGATAATCGCGATCAGATCAGTAAGCGCCTATTGCTGAAAGAGCAGTACGCTCCTAACGTCTTGGTCGATTATAAAACCGAATGCGGCGCGCCGGTCGTTTACGAGCCGCATCCGATTTATCCGAATTTATTCGGGCGCATCGAATATATCAGCGATCAAGGCACCCTGGTCACTAACTACCGGCGCATCTGCCCGGGCTCGCTACATCAGGCCAACGGCGGTTATTTGATACTCGACGCCGAAAAATTGCTCACTTATCCTTTTGTCTGGGAAGGTTTAAAGCGCGCGCTGAAGTCCGGGCGCATCGAAATCGAGTCGCCGTATTCAGAGCTCGGCATCAATACAATGACGCTAAAACCGGAAGTTATCCCGCTCAATATCAAAGTGGTTTTGGTCGGTTCGCGGGATATTTATTATTTATTGCATGAACTGGACGATGAATTTAACGAAATGTTCAGAGTACTGGCCGATTTCGATCACCGCATTTTGCTGAATCCGGATTCGATGCAAAATTTTGCGCAACTGATGATAAGACATGCGCGCGACTCAGGCTCCAAAAAACTGACTTCGGCCGCGATTGCCCGCCTCATCGAACATAGTTGCAGACTTTCCGAAAACCAGCACCGTTTATCGGCGCACATTAACGATTCACTCGAAATCATCGGTGAAGCAAACCTGTTGTGTAGTCCTAGCACTGTTGAATTCATCGACCAAGTTCATATCGAACAGGCCCTATCAGCACGCGAACAACGCAACGGCAGATTGTCCGAGGAAATTCTCGAGGAAATGCTCGACGGTACGATTTTAATCGATACCGACGGCACCGCAATCGGCAAGGCAAACGGCTTGACTGTTCTGGAAATCGGCGGCAGCAGTTTCGGCGCGCCGGCGCGCATCACCGCGACGGTTTACCCCGGCTCCCGAGGTATCGTCGATATCGAGCGCGAAGCCGAGCTCGGCCAAGCTCTTCATTCGAAAGGCGTGATGATTCTGACCGGCTACCTCGGACACAGTTACGCACAACAATTTCCGTTTGCCATATCCGCCAGTATCGCAGTCGAACAATCCTACGGTTATATCGACGGCGATAGCGCATCCCTGGCCGAATTATGTTGTTTGATATCGGCGCTGACACGAACGCCGATCAAGCAAGGTTTTGCAGTGACCGGATCGATCAATCAATACGGCGAAGTGCAAGCTATCGGCGGCGTCAATGAAAAAATCGAAGGCTTTTTTAGACTATGCAAAGCGCGTGGCTTAACGGGTCAACAAGGCGTGATTATTCCTGTGGCGAATAAACGCAATCTCATGCTGATAAAGGATGTTATCGATGCGGTTGAAGCGGGACAATTTGCCGTCTATGCGGTCTCGACCGTCGATGAAGCACTGGAATTATTAACCGGCCAAGACGCCGGCGCCATGGATTCGGAAGGCAACTATCCGGAAGGCAGTATTAACTTCAAGGCCATTTCGAGACTTAAAGAAATTTCCGATATGGCGCATGAGGAAGATAAAGAGGAGGGGGCAGAATAAGAGCGAGTATCAATAGAATTCAGATTTGAAAATGTTTGTGCAACATTTGCGCATGTTTAGTATCAGACAGCCTTTTACCTTGATTTTTGCAGCACACCGTAAATTTTCAGCAACAGACTCCATCAGTCTTGTGAGAAGCTGCGTGGTGATTTCTTTTCGCTATAACGTTATTGGTAGCCAGCCCGCATTATGATGATGGTTTACTGTGGATTACCATTGGCGATAATGAAAGCCATTATTTGAAAGTTTTGTGTGATGAAGTTTTTGGGAGAGCAAATTTTGTTGCGAATGTGATTGGGCAAAAGAAAATCTCCCCACAAAATGATGCAAAGTGGATTAATAATAGCCACGACCATATTCTCTGCTATGAAATTGATAAATCATCCTGGTTTCCTAATCAGTTGCCAAGACTCAAGCTATGGATGACCGCTATACAAACCCTGATCACGATCCCCAAAAGTATCTATGCTGCCGGAGCCTTTGTTGAATACCCCGGCGCCTCCATGCGCAGGAGAAAATGTTGTAGACCGTTCTGCTTCGACTTAGCTCAGCACGAACGGTCTACAACACATGCCAATTACTTTTTTACTGTGAAAGTTCACGATTTGGACTCCTGATCTAATTTTTCGATATGCAAAAGACTGGTGTACACATGCCGCACCCTCCCTCCATCCCGCACTTTCTTTTGTCGGGGCAATGGCCGGGGCCTTCATGAACGTTACTGTGAAAGTTGGCGAACCGAAGAGGGTGCGGTTGCTCGACCGACCGGCGTCGGCGGCAGGGAGCCGCCGTCGAGCCTACATGGACGTATTTACGGCGTCCTGTCGGGCGAGTGATCGTACCCTAGCCCCCACCCCTCGCACTTTCATTTGCCGGGGGATGACAGCTTCTTCATGATCGTTAGGATAAAGCTTATAGCTCCAAGACGTTATTTATCCGAAATCCTAAGCCGCCAACGCAGGGTCTTGGAAACGCATCGGTTGATTTCACTAACTTCTCATATCTTGAAGCACTTGTTGAAGCGATGCCGATAAGTCACGGCTCATTCGATTCAGGCATTCATTGAGCGCTGCCACGATGGTCGAATAATCATCGGTTGATCCCGGCAAACGGTAAGAGACTTGACGGTTTTGTATGACATCCTGACCGCGACGGATAAGCCATTGCGCCGTTAAACCGGCTTGTCCATGCTGATCGATATGAAACTCCAAAATAGTCAACGAGACGCGGAGCTTAGCCTGCCTGGCTAAGTTTGAAGATCTAGCTTCTACGACCTCGGCCGGGACGAGCATTGAAAGATTTTGCGTCAGTACGCGGCTAATGTTGGCATCGAGCGATTCGGCCCAACGGTTAAATTCGTTCAAATGATAGGTATTTCCTCCGGTTCCGACGACAATTTGCGGCCTATCGACATAGCGAGGAATACGCACCCGACCAAGCGCAATGACAGGTTTTGCTCTTATTTCGGCAGCGCTGGTTTCGCTTTCGTTGATCGGTTCGAGAAGATAGAATTGCGAAGGCGGAGTCGTCCCGCCCACGCAACCTGTTAAGGATAAGAACAAACAGGTTAAGACTGGCAAACAAAAGGGTCGGATTGCAATAATTCCCAATTTGGGGATTAAAGAGAGTGTGGAGTTTGCTTGGCGAGGATGTCGGCAGTAGGGAGCTGCGGTCAAGCCCCCATGGATGGGTGAACGGCGTTCCTCGCCAGGCATACTCCGCACCCTAAGTTCGGCGAAAATGCTCATACTAGGAATTACTGACCGTCTTGCATTCATGATTCAACATCCTCTAGTTATGCTTACCGGAAATCAACGATTCCGGATGCCGTTCCAAATAATCGGCCAGAGCTTTGATCGACCGCGATGCCTCGTTGACCGATTCCAGCGTTTCAATTAAAGCCGATTCCGGGCCAAAAGTATCGCCGACCATGGCTACCGAGTTCTGCGCCTTATTCAGGGCGGCGGTCGCGGCAGTCAAGGCGTTGTTAGCGGAAGCCAAAATAGGCTTGATATCCTGAACCATCGACCTGGAATCTTGGACCAATAAATTGGTATTATCGATAGCCGTATGCGTAGCTTTGAGCATCGGCTCAAGATTTCGGTTGAGCGTGCCGACCGTTTGCTCCATTCCCTCCATGGCATGAGCGAGAGAAACTTGGGATTGCTTGAGTTCATCGGATGCCAGCAGGTCTTTCATTTCTCTTAAACTGTCCGCAAAGTCGGAGACAATTTGTTCCAGCGGCAATGCGCGTAATTGGTTGACGAATTCTTCCGCCGAATTTAGGATCTCGTCGCTGGTTGTCAGGATGCCTGGAAACTCCGGAATCCCTTTATAGTTCAGCTTAGCAAACATGGGAGGCTTATTGGGGTGCTTATCTACATCAACATAGAGAAGGCCGGTCAATAAGCTTTGTGTTTCCAGACGAGCGCGAAACCCGGCCTTAACCAATCTGTCCCGAAGGGCCAGGCGCTCTTCGTTCGTCATGGCTCTCTTGAAAGCCTTACCACTCGTGCCTATCATCCTACTACGATCGATCGCTACCACGACGGGTTTATAAACTTTGATCGATTTTTTATCGAATTGTAATGCGATATCCGTGACTTCGCCGATTTGCACGCCCTGCATTTTTACCGGGGCTCCAATATTCAGGCCATTGAGCGAAGAATCGAAGAACACCACGAAGTAAACCTTATCCGATTTAAAAAATTGGCCGCCGCCAAACATAAACAAACCTACGACGACCAGTGCGACGGCGCCGACCGTGAAACTGCCTATCGCCAATGGGTTTACCGGTTTACTCATAAGACTGCTAGCTCTTTATTAACGCGTTTTCTCGACATTGCCCTCGCCTCGAGTCAGGAATTGAATGATTTTGGAATCTTTGGATTCGGCCAGCAAGCGTTTGGGTGAATCGGTTGCCAGCATGGTTTTGGTTTCGGTGTCGAGAAACACTGCATTCGTGCCTATGGCAAAGATACTGGCCAGTTCGTGCGTAACAACGACAATCGTCGTGCCTAATGCATCGCTCAAATTGATGATCAGATCGTCCAAAAGTCTTGCGCTGACAGGGTCGAGCCCAGCCGACGGTTCATCGAAAAACAGTATTTCCGGGTCGAGCGCCATCGCCCTGGCCAGCCCCGCCCGTTTTTGCATGCCGCCGCTGATTTCGGAAGGATAATAGTCTTCGAAACCTGCCAGGCCTACCAATGCGAGTTTGTAAGAAACAATATCGGCGATTTCCGCGCGGCTGAAATGGGTAAATTCGCCGAGCGGCAAAGCAATATTTTCGGCCAAAGTTAGGGAGCTGAATAGGGCACCGCTTTGATACAGCACGCCTATGCGTCGCAGGATCCGAATGCGTTCCGCATCGCTTGAACGCCAAAAATTTTGCCGATCGTAAATGATATCGCCCTGTGTCGGTTGCTGTAGGCCGATTAAGTGTTTGAGCAGTGTGCTTTTGCCGCAACCGCTGCCGCCCATGATAATGAACACATCGCAGCGGTTAATCGTAAAATTCAAATCGCGTTGAATCACGAAATCACCGTAAGCCATCGTCAAATCCTTTACCGTGATATGAGGCGTGTTCATGATGACTTCCGAAATGTTTTCAAATGCCCAGTCGATTGCAGATCAAGGTGATGATCGAGTCGGCCACGACGATATAGACGATGCTGTTGACGACTGAGGCCGTTGCGGCATCGCCAACCGCAGAGGCGCTACGTCCGCATTGCATGCCGCGCATGCAGCCGGCCGTGGCGATCAGCACCGCAAACACCAAGCTTTTAAATAATCCGATGCTGAAGTCAGTAAGATCGACGGCCTTGCGAAGTTGATTAAAATATTGGGTCAATGATACATCGAAGGCGCTGGTGGTAACGATGGCGCCGCCAAGTATGCCCATAAAGTCGGCATAGATACATAACAACGGTAGCATTAAGATTAACGCCAACATTCTCGGCAACACCAGAAACTCCATTGGTGAGATGCCCATGGTCTTGAGCGCGTCTATTTCGCTGTTGACATTCATCGTGCCCAGCTGTGCGGCATAGGCTGCTCCGGTGCGGCCGGACATAATGACCGCCGTCATCAAAGCGCCCATTTCGCGTACCGTTCCCAAGCCAACCAGGTCGGCAATGAAAATTTGCGCGCCGAACATTGCCAGTTGTACCGCGCCGACGAAAGCCAGAATTAGGCCTACCAATAAACTGATCAGCGTTACGATCGCCAACGCCCCGGGACCCGCTTCTTGTATGCACAAAAATAAATCGACGGCGCGAAATCGGGCCTTTCCTCGCATCAGCGAAATGCCAGCCAGCACCGTTTCTCCGATAAATATAACGAGCCCTTTGGTATCTGCGAGTCCGCTTAATACCATCGTGCCAATTTTAGCCAAGGCCGGTGTTTGTTGCGCCGAACGGCGATCACCGGCTCGTTCCGGTACCGCACGAGCCAGTTTGAGTAGGCCTTGAACGCCTTCCGGCAGGCCCGATAAATCGGGCTGAATGCGCTTGGCCTGGCAATAGTCCAGGATTGCGAGCAGATACGTCGGCAAGCGGCTGTCCCATTGCTTGAGGTCGGCTGCTTGCAGCACGATTCGTACGAAAGGAGTTAAAATAGCGAGTTCCGCCAGTACTTGTTCAACTGGCTTTATTTTAGCAGCCTGAATCCAATTGCCGGTTAAGTGAATAACTAAGGCTTCTGCATCGATGCGTTCAAGATTGATATCGCCCGATATGTCTTTCATGCTCGGATTGTCCGCTCCCGCTGTCATCAAAAAGCTATCCAAAAAAGTTGTTACGAAAAGAGTAAGTTATCAATTTGATGGACGGAAGTCGGTCAGTGTTTACCCGGCTCAAGGGTGACACCTCGTCGTTCGTGCGTCACATAGGCTTGGATTGCGGTCATTTTCGGGTCGTCGGCGGCGAGTGGCTGGCCTTCGAGCGGGTTTTTCAGACACCAATTGATCATTTCCCACATCGGCACGACTTTACCTAGCTGTTTTTGAAATTTCGGATAAGTTTCAGGATGCGTGTTCGCGGCATTCGGATGACACTGTGCGCAGGCGACGCCGTTAGTGCCCAATTCCGGGCTGGTCCATAGGTCGCGGCCTTGTTGGACGACGCCCATGAATTGCTGTTGCCAGCGTTCGAGGTCGGCGTCGGTAAATTCATCGGCGGAAGCAGTGGGCATTGCGAATGCCAGCGCCAACGGAAGCAACAGGATGGCTTTAATGGGTTTGAGTTTCATGCGGTTCTCCCGATCGAAATCCTAGAAATGCGTTTGCGGCGGAATGCGTGCGTCTTCGCTTTGATAAGCGCTGTCTTCCGGTTGCTTGGTTTTAGTATTATAGATAACCGAACGCGCGGTATTGTTATACAGCGTGTAATGCAGGTCGGCATTGCCGTTGTTCATATTGATAAACTGCCAGCCGGTCGCGTCGCGTTCGAAAAAAGGATCGGCGCGGTTCATCGGCACGGTCAATTTCGGCAGATATTGCTCGGCCTGGGCATAAGACTGCGGATAGGGCCACGGCCATGCAGTGGCCATAACCGAGTTGAAACTGATGTTGCCGATCTGGTTGTATTGGATTTGATGCACATGGCCGTAAATCACCGATACCTTGTCGAAGGGTTTAAGTAAGGTTTGGATTTCTTCGGCGTCCTCGGTCCAGAAATTCCAGCCTTTGAAGATTTTTTGTAACGGCGAATGCGATAATACGATGATCGGTGTGGTTTTGGCGACTTTGGACAAATCGGATTTGAGCCAGTTTCTTTGTTCCTCGCCGACCATGAACGGCGATCCGTTCGGATTGTCGAGTCCGGCCATTTCCAGCATGCGCTGTTCGTTGCTCGGCCAGCGGTTGAAAGTCCAGTCGTCGTAAGTCCGGATGCTGTTCAAAACGATGAAATGCACGCCCTTATGATTGAAGCTGTAATATTGCGCGCCGAACAGTTGCTCCCAATAGTCGCCGAGATCGAGATAATAGTCGTGCTCGCCCATTACATAATGGACTTTATAGCGCAGTGCCGACATGATTTCGGCGCCGTGATCCAATTCGGCTTTCGTGCCGAGTTGGGCCAAATCCCCTCCGAAAAACACGAAATCGGGCTTCGGTACCAGTAGATTGGTTTCGGCCACCGCGCGAATCAGTCCCCGATCCCAATTGCGGACGAAACGCGTACCTTCGATATGTTGAATATGGGCGTCGGAAATATAGGCGAACGTAAAATTTTCGGCCGTGTCGGCAAAGGCTAATTCAATCAGGCTAATCGGTAATGTGCTGCCGATGGCCGCAGCTCCCGCAGTCTTCAAAAAATTCCGGCGGCTTTTATGGATCGTATTCATCGTTCAAGTCTCCTTCAATTAACCGCTAGAGCCGATTCGGGTTCGGCCGGTTTTTTAGGACTGGTCAATGCTTTCATGAACTCGACCAGATCGTCGATTTGCGTGCCGGTTAAATTGAGCGGACGTATGCCGCCGCTCAAGAAATCGTTGACGCGTGCGCTAGCATCCGCGACGCCGCCGTTGTTGTAATGCACGATGACTTCACGCAAGGTTTTCAGGCTGCCGTCATGCATGTAGGGCGCGGTTAATTCGACATTGCGTAGCGTCGGCGTCTTGAATGCGCCGATCTTGTTCAATTCGTCGGTGACTGCGAAACGGCCGAGTTCCGACGATTTCGGATCGGTCAAGACCATGATATCGACATCCTTATCTTGATTTTTCGCTTCGAGGAAGGCTTGCGTCAAGGCCGGAATATCCGGTTCGATAGAATCGATGCCGATACCGATATTATGAAAGCGGCTATCGGTGAAGGTCGCATTATCCTGTTCGATCACATGACAAGATACGCACCGGCCTTGTCCGATGAATAAGTTGAAGCCGCGAATTTGCGCATCGGTCATCGCATCGGTTTCGCCTTTGAAATAGAAACGGTCGAACGGCGAGTTGCCGGTGACTAGCGTACGCTCGAAACTGGCAATCGCTTGTACGACATGATCGATCGTTAGCGCATCGCCCGCAACTTCAAAGACTTCTTGAAAAGACTGTTGATAATCCGGGTCGCTACGAACGATGTCGAGAATCGGGTCGTGATTGGGCAGGCCGTGTTCGACCGGGTTGATAAACGGCTGTTTCGCTTGACTTTCGAGATCCGGTTCGCGTCCGTCCCAAAATTGGGAATGATAAAACGCCGCGTTCAGCACTGTCGGGGCATTGCGTGTGCCGGTCTTGCCGCTGTGGCCGACCGAAACGGGTAGATTGTCGGTGAAGGCCTTGCCGTCGTCATGGCAATTTGCGCAGCTGACCGTCCCGTCGATCGAAAAGCGTTTGTCGTGAAAGAGCTTGTTGCCAAGCGCAATCTTGGCCGGCGTTTGCGGATTATTTTCAGGAATCGGAACCGGCGGTAAACCGAGTAGTTTGTCTTCTTCGGAATAGCGGCTTGGCGGTGCGACTTGAGTCTGCGGAGGGGATGACGCAGAAGGCTCGAGCGGGTCGGTTTTCGGTGTCTCGGGCGATTGTTCACAACCGAACAAAACGACAATGCCGAGCGTCAATACGAGTGAATTGCGCATTACGGTCCTCCTACAAAGAGAGAGAAGAGCTAGCTTGCATTGTAGTTCTGAAATCTTATTGTCACAAGACAATTGATTTTAGAGGATAGGTTAATCGGTTGGTGGAAACAACGCGCCTAATTGTTCGGCAGGAAGCGGTTTGGAATATAAAAATCCTTGTCCGAGATGGCAACCCGCTTGCATTAAGTAATCGGCTTGTTCGGCATTTTCAATGCCTTCGGCAATGATATTCAAACGCATGTGACGGGCAATCGAAATGATGGAATGGACGATGACTTTATCGTCGGGGTCGTTCAAAATGTCCCGGACAAAGGAACGGTCGATCTTGATCGAATTAATCGGAAATTTTTTTAGATATGTCAGCGAGGAGTAACCGGTGCCGAAATCGTCCAACGATACTGTCACGCCCATTTGCATCAATTGTTGCAAAATACGTATCACGGCGGACATATGTTGCATCATGACGGTTTCGGTGATTTCGATCTCTAAAAACCTGGCGTCAACCCCGGTACTATCCAGGCACTGCCTAATCGAATGGACCAAATCATTTTGCAGAAATTGCCGTGCCGATAGATTGACGCAAATTTTTTTTAATAGCGGCTGATCTTGATCGCGCCAAATCTTGAATTGCTTGCAAGCGGTCTTTAAAACCCATTCTCCGATGGCAACGATCATACCGGTTTCTTCGGCGATCGGAATGAAGTCATCGGGTGAAATCAGTCCTTTTCTCGGGTGATTCCAACGTAATAACGCTTCGAAACCGATAATTTGATTCGGTGTTGTTTGTAAGTCGATCAAAGGTTGATAGTATACGACCAATTCTTGGTTAGGCAGGGCATGATGCAGATCATTTTCCAGTGTACTGCGAGTGAGGGCCTCGGAGCGCATGCTATCGGAGAAGAGTTGGTAATTATTTCGTCCGGAAGCTTTTGCGTAATACATCGCAGCATCGGCATTCTTGATCAATTCACCGACCGAGGAGCCATCCTTCGGAAACAGCGTAACACCAATACTCGTTGATGTAATAAACTGGTTGCCGGATAAATCGAAAGGTTGCGATAACACGTCGAGTATTTTTTTGGCGATTTCGGCGCTGTGCTGTGCCGCACTCTGTTCGTCGACGAAATCGGTCAATAAAATAACGAATTCGTCGCCGCCGAAACGTGCGACCGTGTCGCTTTCTCGCACGCAGCCTCTGAGGCGTTTGGCCACATTTTGCAGTAATAAGTCGCCGGCAAAATGACCGAGGGTATCGTTGAGTATTTTGAAACGATCCAGGTCGAGAAAAAACACCGAAAGCCATAATTTATGGCGTACCGCTTGAACGATGCCTTGCTTGAGCCGGTCGTTCAATAAAGCGCGATTCGGCAGTTCGGTCAACGTATCGAAATAAGCCAATTGTTCGATTTGTTTCTCATTGAGTTTGCGTAGCGTGATATCGGAGAAGATGCCGATATAATGACTGACGCGACCGAATTTATCGTTGATGCGGCAAATGCTGAGCCATTCGGCGTATAAATCCCCATTTTTTCTACGGTTCCAGATTTCGCCTTGCCAGCAGCCTTCCTTGTTGATTTTTTGCCACATATCGCGGTAAAACGCCGGGCCTTGTCGTCCCGAGGAGAGAATTTTCGGTGTTCGGCCGATGACTTCGGCCGGTTTATAGCCCGTTACCGCGGTAAAAGCGAGATTTATTTTGAGAATGGTCGTATCGGGCGCGGTAATCATGATGCCTTCCTGGCTATGCTCGAACACTTTCGCGGCAAGTTCTAGTTGCGCTTCCATTTTTTTGCGTTCGCCGATAGTAATGATATTGACCAGTAAACAATCCTGGTTGAAATCGACACTCGCGCCGGCTTGCTTTTTTATCAGGCGTCCGCTGAGTTCAACGTAAATGGGCATTTTGTGCATATCGAGCAATCTCAACTCGATATGTTTTTCGTTCGGTTTTTTATAAAAGGCGCTGTAGCGCGCGTTAAAAATACTCAGATCGTCGGCATGAATAAAAGTCGCTAGAAACTTATCGCGTAATTCGCTATGACTTTTGCCGAGCATCTCTTGCACGGTCCGATTCGACTGCAAAATGCGTCCTTTTTCATCCAGTCTTAAAAAACCTACCGGCGCTAGGTCGAAAAGTGTAATAAAGTCGTTTCTTGACGTAATAAGTTGTTGCTGCGCTTCTACAAGCTGTTCGTTCTGCATGCGTAGTTCGATTTGATGCACGTTCAGTTCGTGAAATAGCGTCTGCAGATCATGCGGCGAAACCGCATCGAGATTGGCCGGCTCGAAATTGATTAAGGATTCCGCTTCATGCCTTAGATCGTCGATATCCGCTGGATTGTTCTTCATCGTGCGTACCGGTTTAGTGTCGTTGTTCGCTGACCGCAATCAAAAGCGCTTCTCCGGCGTGATCTCCGAGAACCGATGCGTTTATTTTGACGGCTAATTCTTGATGATCTTTGGTGACTCTTCGGGTCAATAAGGTTTGCGGGGCCGAACACCCCAGAGTCAATCCGGCGATAAAGTGCTGTACTTGCGTTTTGCCGGATTCGGGTGTTAGGTCTGCGATATTACGGCCTATGGCTTCTTGTTTTTGCCAACCGTATAAATTCTCGGCGCCATTGTTCCAGGCGGTTATTTTTCCTTGTGGGTCCAATAGAAGCAATGCTTCTTCGGTATCCATCACGAGCGAAGCAAGGCGTTGAAGGCAACTGACGCAATCGTTTTTAACCGCCGTCAGATGTGCGCTGATATCACGTTCGGTCAAGGCAATCAATTCGTTACCTTGGCTTTCGGAATAGAGCAACGAAGCCGTGACTGAAACATCGATCAATTTGCCGCTTTTGGTAATACGCCGAGCTTCAAATTGCGATACGGCTTCGCCTAGATGATTTTTTTGCAGTAGCTTAGTAGCGATCGAGATGTCGGCAGACGGCATCAGTGATTGAAATCTCATACTCAGCGCCTCCTGTTCAGTCCACCCGTACAGTTTTTCGGCGCCGCGGTTCCAGGTGACGATGTTGCCGTCCAAGTCCTGCAACGTGATCGCGTCGTCAGAATAAAGTACGAAATTAGCCAAGCGCTCGCGTTCCGTTTTTTCGCGGATCTTAAGCTCGGTTTCGGTGCGTTTTAATCGGTCGATATCGATGAAGGTCAGAATGATGCCGGCATAGGCATTGTCGGATATGGCGTAGGGTAAAACACGCAATAGATACCAATCGCCGTTGGCGGTTTGCAGTTCTTGTTCGATTGGTGTTTGATTTTCGGAAACTTCGTTGACGATTGTTTCCAGATTGATGTCGAGAATCGAATGCGATAAATGAAAAAAAGGCCGGCCGAGATCGTTATCTCGGATATGAAATATCGACTCGAGTTGATGGGTAAAGCGTCTGACTTCGAGGTTTTCGTCGACAAATAGTGTTGCGATATTGGTGCTGTTGAACAAATTATCCAAATCGTTATTGAGCTGCGTTAATTGGGTGATCTTGCCTTGATATTCGGCGTTGACGGTGTACAACTCTTCATTGACCGATTGCAGTTCCTCGTTGGTACTTTGCAGTTCTTCGTTGCTGGCTAGTAATTCTTCATTGGTTGCTTGCAGCTCTTCGTTCGATGTTTCCAACTCCTCTACCGTCGCTTGCAGGTTTTCTCGCGTGAATTGTAATTCCTGCTCCAAATCGTTAATGCGTTGCCGGGCGTCCATGTCAACATCGTAGGATAAGGGTTCGGTCGAATGTGGCTGATTGAACTCGGTCGTTTCACTGATCATGACCGCGAGCAATTTTTCCTGGCTTTTCTTGCCGGGCAAGTTTTTGATGGTTAGTGTGACCGTTCTTAATTGATCATGGTCGTGAATGCGTATATTGGATAAGACGATTTCATTCGTGCCTTTTAACGCTTTATTGATACCGGTTGCAATGGGTATTGCCAGATCTTTGATAACGATTTTCGTGACGTCGCTGCTGATTTTACCGCTCGGGTAGGATAAATAATCTCTGGCTTCACCGAAGGTATGCGAGATTTCCATGTTTTCGTTCACTAACATCGTGAACGGCAAAATATTTCCTGCAATGCCGTTGACGAAACGCTCCAGTGTCATGTCTTCAAAAAAACGGTTGATGGTTGGACGGTTGAAAGTCGTTGTGAAGGAAGGTTGAAAGCTAGAACCGGCGATTGGGCGTGACTCGAAAGGCGTAAGCCCTGCGGCTTTGTGTTTACCTTTGGAACGGTATAATTTGATTTTGGGGCCGATGCAGTCGAAATAATCAACCATATCGCCGATCGTTTCGCTGGTGCCAAGAAGTAGCAAGCCGTCCTTGGACAGCGAAAAATTGAATAATTCCAGGATTTTTTTCTGTAGAACCGGCTGCAGATAGATCAGTACGTTTCTACAACTGATCATATGGATATTAGTGAATGGCGGGTCCTTGATCAGGTTATGTTGGGCGAAAACCACCATTTCCCTAATTTTTTGCGTCACTTGAAAATTGTCTTCCTTGCGTGAAAAATATTTGCTCAACAGTTCAGGCGGCACATCGGCGGCAATACTTTCGGGATACAAACCGGCACTCGCTTTCTCGATAGCGCTTTGATCGATATCGGTCGCGAATATTTTGACGCGGAAATAATATCCGCATTGCTCTCGATATTCGGCGAGTAACATTGCCAGCGAGTAAGCCTCTTCGCCAGTCGAGCAAGCGGTTACCCACAAACGCAAGTCATCTCCTTGCAATTGGCCGATCGATTTAGGCAGCCATTTTTCATTGAACTCTTGAAAAACCAATTCGTCCCGGAAAAAACAGGTCACACCGATCAAAAGCTCTTGATAGAGTGTATTGATTTCTCGCGGATTCGTTTCCATGAACCGGACATAGTCGGTTAGGTCGACAAGTTGATTGATGCTGACCCGTCTCTCGATACGACGCATTACGGTACTGGGTTTGTAATAGGTAAAGTCGATTTTGCATTTTTCGCGTAGCAACGCGAAGATGCGGGTAATGCTGGTTCCTCCTTTTGGAATGATATCCGTTTCCAAGCTGCCGGAATAAGGATGTTTAATGAAGGATAATAACTGCGGCGGCATTTCGTCCGGCGCCAGAATAAAATCGGCCAGTCCGGTTCCGATTGCATTGTTCGGCATGCCGGTGAATTTGGCGGATTCTTCGTCTTGCACCATCACCATGCCGCCGTGTTCCTTGATTGCACGAATGCCGCGCGTGCCGTCGCTGCCGGTTCCGGACAAAATAATCGCAATCGCTCGATTCCCCGCATCCTCGGCTAGAGACCGCAAGAAGATATCGACCGGCAGGTTAAGTCCTTCGGTTCGCACTTGTTCCTTGAGCAACAGCTTGCCGTGAAAAATGGTTAGGTTTTGGCGCGGGGGTATCAGATAAATATGGTTTTGTGTGACCGCCATGCCATCCTCGATTCGATGGACAGGCATTTCGGTATGCTTGGACAGCAATTCGGCCATCAGGCTTTTATAATCGGGAGAAAGGTGCTGGACGACGACAAAAGCGAGTCCGGAATTAATCGGCATTTTCTTGAAGAACGATTCGATGGCTTCAAGGCCGCCGGCCGAGGCGCCGATGCCGACGATATAAGGCGCCGTAGATTCGAAGGAAGTACCGTTTTCCATTATTATGTTATTTATTTTAAGGTTAATCGGTCGGCTAAGACTAACATTTTAACTGTACAAATGTTGAAATAAAAATACGGATTTTTACTTGTTTAGAGCAACCTAAAAATAACGCTTGAATCTATATGGGAATCTCTGCAACCCAATATACTCATCGTAGATCAAAATTCGGCACCGGGGGCCCGTCAAAGGACGCCGTGGATACATCCAGTAGGCAAAGCCTTTGCCGAGCACTCCGGCGCCTGCTTAAGCACTGCCGAAATTTGAAATGCGAAAGGTATAAAATTGACTGCGAAACAGTTTTTTGGATAATTATCCAACTTCAGCATTCCCTCTTACAGCAGCAATTTACAGTGCTTCTTCAGGTCCATCTGTTTTTTTAGGATTCAGGTTTTTCGGCATTGAAATTTTAATTTGAGAAATAAAAATAGGGTCATACGGAATTACTTTTTGCACAGGCAATGTGTTCACCGGCAATATCCCGTTCGATAAACCTCGTAATTCGGTCTTCGCTAAAATTACTGTATGCCAGCAGCAGTTTCACATAGGCGCATTCGATCGATAGATTCCAAAGTATTCCGGCGCCTTGTTTGAGTAATTCGCGCGTACTTTCGTAGGCGCTATCGGAGTGTATCGACGGCGCCAGATAAACCGGAATGCCCTGCTTCCGGCAACGTTCGATGAACGGTGTCAGAGAATAATCGGCGCCCCACTGCATCGAAGCGCAGGCGGTGCCGGAATGATAGAGGTCGTGCAATACTGCGTCGATGCCATCCAAATTAAACAGCGTGTAAATCAACCCCGGATAAGGCCTGATTAATGCGATGCGCCTCGAGAAATCCGGTTTTAAATCGAAAGCCGCACCGACTTTGTTTTGAAGCGTGAAGAGCGGCTCGGAAAAAACGCCGTTTTCGAAACGGCAATAGCATTTGTTTTGCACGCTGATAAAATCGCCGCTGAGTTGCAGCGAAGAAGCCAGCCGGCTGCCCAAATGAATTTGCGTGCTTTCGCCCGCGTTTCGATATGGGACGAAAACGCCCGTTTCGCGGCGCTGACGGATAAATTCGACCGCGGCGATAAAATTGTTCAAGCCGTTGGCCTCGGGATGATCAAGGGGGCGGTCGCTCGATACCAGCAGTATCGGTTTGTTTAACGCATGGAAATAAAGGCTTAATGCAGCGGCGGTATAGGCTAAGGTATCGGTGCCGTGCGTGACGATGACGCCGTCGTATCGTTCCGGTTGCCCGTCCTCGATGGCTTTGATCAATGTTTCCCAGAAGACCGGCGTAATATTTTCGCTTAAAATTTGAACCGGTCGTATCGTTGTGAAGTCGATTTGTGAGTGTTCCGGATACTGTCGTTGAAATAGCTGCAGTAAACGGTAAGGCGCGTTGGCGGAAGTTGCGATCGTGCCGCAGGAAGCCTCCGAGCCGATCGTGCCGCCGGTAAATATAAGCAAAACGTTTTTCATAGTATGATGAATTCCAAAACAAATCGTCCAAGAATAGCAAAGACCCTTTTTTAACAAAATGAAAATATCTCTAATCGTCGCCATGTCCAGTAATCGCGTGATCGGTATCGATAACCGCTTGCCGTGGCATTTATCTGCGGACCTGAAAAAATTCAAGTCCATCACGATGGGATCGCCGATATTGATGGGCCGTAAAACGTACGAGTCGATCGGCAGGCCATTGCCGGGCCGGACTAATATCGTTATTACGCGTAACCACGATTACCGGCCATCGGGCTGCGAGGTGTATAACGATATCGAGAGTGCGATGGAAAGTTGCCGCAGCCATTACGAAATTTTCGTAATCGGCGGCGCGACATTTTACGAAGCCATGCTGCCGATTGCCGATAGCCTATACCTAACCGAGGTTAGGCGGGTGTTCGAAGGCGATACTTTTTTTCCGGAAATCGAGGCTGATCATTGGTTGGAGACGCATCGTGAAGATATTCACGACGACCCGGACGTTTCTTTCGGGTACAGTTTTGTAAAGTTGGAACGAATAAAAAAATAGTAAGTATTCAGACCGCCTTTTTCAAAGGTTATGTATGCAGTAATAGTTGAAAACACCAACCACTACAGGAAGTACTTATAAACCCAAAGTAAATTAGGGCAACACATTAGGGCACTTTAAACTGCGTGTGGTGCTGCTGTGGTACGCACAGCGTACCCTACAGTCTTCAAGTTTTGAGATTGGTGTGGTATTAACTTTCGACTATTACGCGAACATAGCCTTTTCACAAGGAAGAGGCTAACAATTACGCCTGAATTGCGGTAATTTGCTGATGGGGTTTGAATACTTACAAAAATAAGTGGATTAATCTCAGTTTCCTAGTACATCGTAATAACCAAGATGAACACAGCAGTGGGAGCAAGACCACGCGGTTAAGCGGTGTTGTTATCACGCATCCGTTCGAAAATTATAATTACAAATGAGGAAGGAATAATGTCTAAAATCATCAATCCGCAACGGCGTCAATTTTTACAATATTCGTTTTTCGGCGTGGCCGCCGCATCCCTGCCCGGCATTAGCGCCGCGGCGATGAAACAAATCAAGAGTGAACCCTCCCCCGGCTTCAATCCCGATGTCGAAATCGAATTTACCTCGCGTAACGCTTTCGTGCCAATTCTAAGCAATGGAGAGAAGTCTAAAGTACAAAAATATTATGGCAAGCTGTTAAAAGGGCCTAAGAATACTTTGCAGGACCTCGGCGATAATTTTTTGGGGCCGGTTATGAATCTGGTCAAAGGCCAAAAAGTCAGAGTTTATTATCGTAACCGGCTAAACGAGCCGTCGATCATTCACTGGCACGGATTGCATGTGCCGCAAGTGAGCGACGGGCATCCGATGTATACGATAGGTCCCGGCGAGCAATATGTATATGAATTCGAAGTGATGAATCCGGCCGGCACCAGTTTTTATCACTCGCATGCGCATGAAATCACCGGCGATCAAGTGTATTTCGGTCTGGCGGGTTTGATTCAAGTCACCGACGAGGCGGAAAAGGCCTTGGGATTACCGAGCGGCGAATACGATGTTCCTCTGGTGCTGCAAGACAGGCGCTTCGATGCCAAAAACCAATTGCGTTATGTGCGCGGCATGCATGACAAAATGATGGGCTTTCTCGGCGATAAAATTATCGTCAACGGCAAAGAAGACGCCGAATTCTCTGTCAAGACATGCGCTTACCGGTTTAGGGCCTTGAACGGTTCCAATTCCAGAATCTATAAATTGGGCTGGGATGACGGTACGCCGTTGACCGCGATCGGCACCGACGCTCATTTACTGGAAAAGCCGGAAACCCGCCCCTATATCATGCTGGCGCCCGGCGAGAGGGTTGATCTTTGGCTCGACTTTAGCGGACGCGAAGTCGGGTCGAAGCTCGTTTTTTATAGTTTGCCTTATACCGGCGCGATGCCGCCGATGTACGAACGCATGCACGGCATGCAAAGCGATCATGGCGGCATGGACGATGACCCGGCAAACGAAACCCGCGGCATGGGTATGATGAGGGGCGGCATGGGCGGCGGAATGATGGCGGGCGGCTTGGCGCAGGGCGCTAAATTTGCAGTCGCAACCTTCAATGTCACCGCAACAGCCGAAGACTCGGCCAAACTACCGGCGACATTAGTCGCTTTCGAACGCTTGACCGAGGCAACCGTTGATAATGCCGCTAAACCGATTCCGATCGGGATCTCCGAAAAACCGATGCGGCCGCAACTGAACGGCAAATCGTTTACATTGGATCATGTGTTCGATTTTGAAAAGGTTAAACTGGGGGCAATCAAAAAAATCAAAATCTTTCATGATCATGGCCCTGGCGGCGGTCAGCACGGCGATGCAAAAATGGACCACGGCGCTGGCGCTAAACCGAAAGACGATTCGGCAATGCAAATGGAGCATGGCGCCGATAAACAAGTCGGTGACTCGATGCAAGGCGGTCATGAGGGCGGCGGCATGAGTAAAATGGGCAGCATGCGCCATGGCGGCGGTATGGGCATGATGGGCGGTATGCAACATGACGGCGATGCGCAACAAGCCGATCATGAAGGCGGAATGGGTATGGGTCGCGGCATGCGCGGCCGCGGCGGAATGGGTGGTATGCGGCACGGTAACGATACCGACATGCAAATGGGCGGCGGTATGAAAGAGGGAGAAGGCATGGGTATGATGGGCGGCATGAATCTATCGATGGCGCATCCCATTCATTTACACGGTCAACAATACCAAGTTCTATCGAGAAAAATCGGACCGATGGGGTCGAAAGGCTATGAAACCGTTAAAGACGGCTTTATCGATAGCGGCTGGAAAGATACGGTTTTGGTGATGCCCGGTGAAGAAGTGGAAATCGCCAAGCCCTTTCAGGATTTTAAAGGTCTGTTCTTATACCATTGCCATAACCTTGAGCATGAGAACCTAGGCATGATGCGGCAGTTCTTGGTTGAATAAGCGAGTCATGCCGGATCAACTAAGGTCCGGCATGATTTTTTTGGTATTTATCTTCCCCTTTTCGAAGACGCTTACAGGGATGTAAGCGGTAGACTGTGTCGGGAACCGGCAGTCGAGGTGGCGTATTAGCTCGAAGGGCTAACGAATTCATACAATTCCAATTTAATTCCACTATGCAGTTTCTGACCAGTTTAGTTTTATTTCGTACCCGGCATTGGGTTGTTTTATATTTTACGGCTGCCTTGCTCGGTGCCCTGATTGGCTTTTTCTTTTTATACCCGATCAACGAATTCGTTTATTACTTCGAACATGAACGCTACCGGCCCGATGCAGCGAATGTAATTCGATATGTGACCGGTGAAGTGATGAATTCGCTGAGGGGTAAGACTCCGATGAAAACAACTTTTTATGCATTCGTCGGTGCTAGTTTAGGCTGCATTACCGCGTTGCTTTACAATGTCATGCATCGGCGCTGGCAGCAAATTCAACAGCTTACCCATGAGCTGGACAAGGATTTAGAAGCGCTGATCAAGCAGGGAGAAAATCCGTATTTGGAATTTAAATCGTCACTGCGCTGGGACATCGTTGAAAATCGAGTTAATCGTGCGCTCGAAGGCGTCGTGATCAAGACCTTGGCCGGCTTCATGAACGGACAAGGCGGTACGCTATTGATCGGGGTATCCGACGAAGGCGAAATCCTGGGCTTGGAGAAAGACTATCAAACGTTGAAAAAACCCGGCCGTGACGGATATGAGCAACTGATTATGACCATGATCGCCTCGAATATGGGCGCCGATATCTGTCAATTCGTTCGGCTCGTCTATCATGATCTCGAAGGACTGGATATTTGCCGCTTGATCGTGCTGCCGTCAACACGCCCTGTCTTTATTCAACAAGGTAACAACCCTAAGCTTTATTTGAGAACCGGCGGCGGTACCCGAGAGTTGAATGTACAAGAAGCAATGGATTATATGAAGGCCCGCTGGCATAAATAGTCGGTATACCGGATTCCCAATATCCCGTTTTCCAATAAACGTTACTCTCGAAGATTCATGCGGAAATCGGCGTTCAAGTTTTTTCAGAAAATGCGGCTTGTGGTATGGTCGATTCTTAGCAATACCGGCTAAAAAAACCGGGGTATTCGGCGTTCGGTGTTGAAAAGTTAAAGTTTGGCCGTGTTAAAAATTTCATTGATTGTTGACGCCAATAAAAAACCAACTTTTAACCGAACCTTGTCGAATGTTGAAGTACTGTATAGCTGACATTCGAACCGACAATTTTTCGAAAAGATCACAAGCGGCTTTCGGCCATTATGAGACACCCAGGAATTGAAAATATAATCTCTTTGAAAGGCCGGTCTTTGTTAGTTATCAGCCATCTACTAAGCCGATCATTCGAAATCGGCCTGGTTTTCTTGGAGGCTCCAACCCTCGAGAGAAAGGGACAATGAATAAGAAAATCTCCTTATGGCCCAAAAATGAAGGGATCGTTGTTGTACCCCCTTAATCAACTTTGCAATTTTCTCCTTTTTGTTAAATTTTAATTTCAAGGTTGATCGTTAGATGTATTTGGAAAGTACGTCTTAAAACCGGAATTAATAAAATCCTGTTGAAATTGTTCCGCGCTCACGGGTCTGCTAAACATGTAGCCCTGCAGCGAATCACATTTTTGCTCGGTTAGAAATGATAATTGATCCCTGGTTTCCACCCCTTCGACGACGACCGACAATTTAAGCTCATGGGCCAGCGCGGTGATTGCCCGGACAAGGGTTTTACTGCCTTCGTCGCAAGGAAGGTCAATCACAAATGATCGATCTATTTTGACGCTTTGTATCGGAAATCGGCGCAAGTAGGTTAGGCTGGAATAACCTGTACCAAAATCGTCGATGCTGAGCCGCACCCCAAGCCCTTGAAACTGATGCAATACCTGGAGCGTGTTCTCGGGATTCTGCATAATTGCCGATTCGGTGATTTCAAGTTCCAGCACGCTGGGATCGAGGCCGGTTTCGGCCAGCGTTCGCTTTACTGTTTGGAACAGGTTGGTGTCGAGGAATTGGCGTGCCGATACGTTCACCGCTACACTGCCGAATGGCCCATCATTTTCAATCCAGGTTTTGGCCTGTAAACAGGCCTCACGCAACACCCAGGCGCCAATAGGAACGATCAGTCCGGTTTCTTCCGCCACGTTAATGAATCGGTCCGGATACACCAAGCCCCATTCCGGATGCTGCCAACGCACCAGCGCTTCCGCGCTGACCACTACGCCGGTGCCGGTACAGATCTGTGGCTGATAATGCAGCCTTAATTCATCATGGGCTAAGGCATGCCTCAGACCCCGTTCCACCTTCATGCGTTCGATCGATTTTTCAGTCATTTCCAGGGTATAAAACTGAAAGTTGTTTTTACCGCGTTCCTTGGCCAAATACATAGCCGTGTCGGCATTCATTAACAGCGTATGGCTGTCCTTGCCGTCGTCGGGATGAATACTGATACCAATGCTGGCGGTTACCACAAGATCATTGCCTTCCAATGTAAACGGCTGGGTGAGGACGTCCAGGGTCTTTTGGGCAATTCTGGCTACATCGCCGATTTGATTGATGTCACTCAGCAACACGATAAACTCGTCACCACCCAACCGAGCCAGAATATCGTTCGAGCGAACCGAGGTTCTTAGGCGGTCGCTGACGGCTTGCAGCAATAAATCGCCCAACCGGTGGCCCAGAGTATCGTTGATCAACTTGAAACGATCCAAATCGAGATACATCACGGCCAGTTTACGGTTATGCCGTTGGCCAGACGATAATGCTTGAGTAAGGCGGTTATGAAACTGGTCGCGGTTCAGTAGCCCGGTCAAGGGGTCGTGATTGGCCAGATAGATCAATTGCTGTTCGGCGTATTTACGGTTGGAAATATTCTGAATTTGAACAATGAAATACTGCGGCTCGCCGTCAGTGGTGCGAACCAGCGAGGCGCTCATCATAGTCCAAACGGTCTTGCCGACGATTTTATGAAAGCACTCCGCCTCGATCTGAAATGTCGGCAGTACGTCGGTCACCAATTGCCGTAAGTAGTGGTTTATCACCTTATCATGATGGTCTGCATGCGTGAGCATTCGCAAATTGGAACCCAGCAACTCATCTCGCGTGTAACCTAAAATTTCACAGAGGGCATTATTGACTTGCAGGAAACTGCCGTCCAGGGCTATCAGCGCCATGCCGATGGCGGCCAGTTCGAATGAGCTATGGAAACGTTCTTCGCTTTCCCGCAGTAAATGCTCCATTTGCCGACGGGCGGTGATGTCGCGAAATACCATAACAGCGCCCAACAAGGTTCCATCGTCATCGAGTATCGGGGCGGCGCCGTCGTCCACCGGAATTTCCAACCCTGACTGACTAACGAACAGAGTGGGGCAGTCAATGCCGGTCACGGTCCGACTCTGTAATGTACCGAGGACCGGGTTTTCAATGACACTGCGGCTCGACTCGGATATCAGCGTCATTAGTTCGCTGACAAGTTTACCTTTGGCTTGTTCCAGACTTTGTTCCGTTATCGTTTCAGCCACCGGATTCATGAAGCGGATTACGCCTTCAGCGTCTGTGGCAATGACGGCGTCACTAATACAGTGCAGGGTTTTGCCAAACCACTGCTCGCTTTCCTTCAGCCTGCGTTCCAGCTGATACTTATACAAAGCGACTTCGATGGAAGCGTGCAGCTCATCCGGACGGAACGGCTTAATCAAATAGCCGTATGCGCCCGTGGCTTTCGCGCGCAACAAGGTAGCCGGGTCGCTATAAGCCGTCAGAAAAATCACGGGAATACGCAGAGACTCCGTTATGGCATGCGCCGCGCTGATGCCGTCCATATCGCCTTTCAACACAATATCCATCATTACTAAATCGGGCTTATACTCATTGGCCAGCGTAATGGCTTGGCCTCCCGAAAAAGCAGTCGCGACCACCTCATAGCCGAAACCTTCCAACTGCCTACGGATATCCATGGCGATAATGCCTTCATCCTCGACGATCATAATTCTACTGGCTAACATGTGGAGACCCTCCTGCTTAACAAGTTTTAGTAAAACGCAGAGTAAAGGTGGATCCGTTTGTCCGATCCAGGCTCATCTGTCCCATGAGTTGATTGGTCAAGTTATCGACCAATTGCAGACCCAGAGAGCTGCTTTTTTTGAAGTCCATTTCACTGGGAAGGCCAATGCCGTTATCGGACATTATCAGGATGTATTCGCCTTGCTCCTGTGTGAAGGCGATGCCGATTTCGCCGCGCCGATCTCCGGGAAATGCGTACTTAATGGCATTGGACAGCAATTCGTTGATGATCAGGCCGCAGGGTATCGCGGTATCGACATCGAGAAACACATTGTCGATTTTCATGTTGAGCTTGAGTTTGTCGGAATACGCGCCATAGCCGAACAGCAAATGGTCGGCTAGGCTACGAATGTATTCGTTGAAATCTATCCTGGTCAAGTCTTTGGATTGATAAAGTTTTTCATGTAACAGGGCCATGGCTTTGATGCGATCGGCACTTTGTTTGAGTAAATCGGCGGTCTCCGGACGAGTTACATTGCCGGCCTGGAGGTTGATCAGGCTGGACACCACCTGTAGGTTATTCTTGACCCGGTGATAGACCTCCTTAAGCAGCATTTCTTTCTCGTTGAGGGCTTGTTTCAGTTTATCGTGGGCACTCTGGCGCTCGGTAATGTCGACGATGGAACTGAGGACGATTACGCCATTATCGTCATCGATCAGGCCCAAGCCGATTTCGACCGGAAATTCGGTGCCGTCCTTGCGTAGCCCGTACAGATCGCGTCCGGCCCCCATGGGCCTTGAAACCGGATCGGCAAGGTAGGCCCGGCGGAAACCGATATGTCCGCCGCGAAAACGTTCCGGTACCAGCATCTCCACCATTTGCCCGATCAGTTCGGTTCGCGCGTAACCGAACGATGCTTCCGTTTGCGCATTCACCATAACAATGGTGCCGGACTCATTCACCATCACAATGGCATTGGGTGCCGACTCCACCGCTTGCCGGAATCGTTGTTCCAGACGCTTGCGCTCGGTGATGTCGACGATCGAACTGAGCACCAGGGTTTCTTCATGACTTTCGATCAGGCCCAGGCCGATTTCGACCGGAAATTCGGTGCCGTCCTTGCGTAGCCCGTACAGATCGCGTCCGGCCCCCATGGGCCTTGAAACCGGATCGGCAAGGTAGGCCCGGCGGAAACCGATATGTCCGCCGCGAAAACGTTCCGGTACCAGCATCTCCACCATTTGCCCGATCAGTTCGGTTCGCGCGTAACCGAACGATGCTTCCGTTTGCGCATTCACCATAACAATGGTGCCGGACTCATTCACCATCACAATGGCATTGGGTGCCGACTCCACCGCTTGCCGGAATCGTTGTTCCAGACGCTTGCGCTCGGTGATGTCGACGATCGAACTGAGCACCAGGGTTTCTTCATGACTTTCGATCAGGCCCAGGCCGATTTCGACCGGAAATTCGGTGCCGTCCTTGCGTAGCCCGTACAGATCGCGTCCGGCCCCCATGGGCCTTGAAACCGGATCGGCAAGGTAGGCCCGGCGGAAACCGATATGTCCGCCGCGAAAACGTTCCGGTACCAGCATCTCCACCATTTGCCCGATCAGTTCGGTTCGCGCGTAACCGAACGATGCTTCCGTTTGCGCATTCACCATAACAATGGTGCCGGACTCATTCACCATCACGATGGCATTGGGCGCCGACTCCACCGCTTGCCGCAGCCGATCCTCAAGTTGTTTATGTTCGGAAATATTGTCATGGATTACAATAACCCGGGCTAGATTCTGGTCAGGAAACAGGATGACTTTCCCTGTAAACCAGAGTTGGCTCGAACCGGTGTAATAAGGATATTCAAGCGAAAAGTCGGATAAGGTGCCGTTCAAAACCGAACTAATACCCTCTGCGAACGCCTTTCCTCCTCTATCGTTGGTGAGACCGGCTTCCAGCAGGGCCAAATAGTTTTGTCCGGGTTGAAGGCTTGCTTTATCCCTGGCGTATGCCTGATCGAAATCAAGCCATGGCCTACTGACTTTCAAAATATTGGCGGCTTCATCCAATACACAGTATTGTTTTGACAAGGTATCCAATATGGAACCGTTAAAATGTTCGGAGTTGCGCGCTGTTTCTTGCCGGCCCAAGCCGGCTGGCAAGGGTTGAGCCGTGGGTTTTTCAAGGATGTCGAACCGGCATTTTACCTTGTGTCTGCGCTCCAAGGCCATACCGACTTGACGGGCAAGAATCTTGAGGGCCTCAAGTTGATTTACGCTTAACTCTCGCTGTACGACGTCGAACACACAAAGTGCGCCTAATGCTTCACCGGTGGGAACCAGAATCGGGCTACCCGCATAGAAACGGATATTCGGCTCGGAAACCACCAGGGGATTGGCCGCGAAGCGACTGTCGTGCTCAACATGCGGTACAACCAACACATCCGGGTGCAATAGGGTTTGTGTGCCGAATCCGCAGGCTCTGGGTTGTTCGCTGGCCGCTATGCCCTTTTTGGCTTTGAACCACTCGCGGTCGCTATCGACCAGTGTGATCAAAGCAAAAGGCGTATCGCATATTAGCGCCGCCAGCCAGACAATGTCGTCGAAGTTTGATTCAGGGGGCGTGTCGAGGATGCAGTATTCATGCAGCTTTTGTATCCGCAGAGTTTCAGCTTTCGATTCCAGCATAGAGAGCACCCCACCTCGGTTTAGACGCCAGCCTTGATTATAATCTATAATTCAAAGTCAGGCGCCAATGTAAGTATGGTAAAAAACAGTTTCACGGAATCACGCTGAAAATTCGTCGACTTGCATTCATTATCAGTTTTTGTGATCTACGAAAAACTTTCATTTGCCGGGGTTATGCGGCTTATTTCATGATCGTTAGATGAAAAAAACAATGCCTATTATCAGAGAATAAGCGAAATTGGCTGCCTCGGTCAGTTGGTTTTTTTTAGCAGTTGTTCCACTTCCGAAGCGGGCAGCGGTCGGCTAAAGAAATAACCCTGGATTTCATTGCAACCATTCCGTGCCAAAAAATCCACCTGCGCCTGTGTTTCAACCCCTTCGGCTACCACCTTAAGTTTAAAGTTGTGCGCCATCGCAATAATGGTTAGCACTAAAGTAACATCACCCTCATCCAACGGAATATCGTTGATAAATGCCTTATCTATTTTTAGATTATCGAAGGGAAATCGTTTTATGTAGCTCAAACTTGAATAACCCGTGCCGAAATCGTCCATTGAAATTCGAATGCCGATATTCTTTAGCCGGGTCAAAGTAATGGCGATGTTGTCAGGGTCTTTCATCACCGCGCCTTCGGTTACCTCCAAATCCAGAAAACGCGCTTCTAACCCGCTTTGCAGCAAAACACGGGTAATTGTTTGATCAAACGTTGGGTTATGCAACTGTTTGGGTGAAACATTGACCGCCATGTTGATAGCGGGTAGTCCCGCCAACTGCCATGCTTTGGCTTGCGAACAGGCCGTATGCAACGCCCATTCGCCAATCGGCAGAATCAAACCGGTATCTTCCGCCAATGGAATGAATTGATCAGGGGGGATCATGCCTTTTTCCGGATGGTTCCAGCGCAGCAAGGCCTCCACGCCGCTAATTTGTTCACTATGCAAATCGAACTTGGGCTGATAATAGACGACAAATTGGCCAAATCGTAAAGCCTGACGCAAGCCGTCTTCCAGCGTCAAACGCTGCATCAGGCGTTGGTTAAACGCTTCGGTATAAAAACTAAAGGTATTTCTACCCTTATCCTTAGCGTCATACATGGCGGTATCCGCATGCTGAAGCAGGGTTTCTTTGTTCAACCCATCTTCAGGATAAAAACTGATGCCGATACTTATCGCCCCTTGCAGAGTGTGCCCATTGAGCTGTAGAGGTTGCGAGACTTCGGTAATGATTCGAGCCGCTATCAAAGCAGCATCGTCGGTTTTGGCAATGCTTGGACATACAAAGACAAATTCGTCGCCACCATAACGTGCTACGCTATCACAGGCTCGGACGCAATTCAGCAGTCGCCCGGCAATGATTTTTAGGAATTCATCGCCCACTGAATGTCCCATCGTGTCATTGATGACTTTAAAGTCATCAAGATCCATAAAAAAGAGGCAGAAGACTTTTTGCTCGCGTTGAGCGGTACTGATGGCGTTATCAAGACGATCATTGAGAAGATTGCGATTGACCAGTCCGGTTAAATCATCATAACTGGCTCGGTATTCCAACTGTGCCTGATTGGTTTTAAATTCGGTAATATCGTCAATGATACCGACAAAGTGCGTCACTTCGTCGTTGGCGTTTTTTATTGGCGCAATGGCCAGTTCATTCCAGAACAACGAGCCATCCTTGCGATAATTACGGATAACGGCATATCCGGTTGTTTTGCGGCGAATGGCTGTTCGGAGGCTCTCCAAGCCAGGCTGATCATGATCCTCGCCCTGCAGAAACGAAAGGTTGCGGCCATGTACTTCTTCGATGTCGTAACCGGTAATCCGTTTAAACGCCGGGTTGGCATAAACCAGGGGATTGCCGGCTTGCCTGGCATCCGTAATGGTAATGCCGTTACGTGCGGCTTCAATGGCTTGATTATGGAGCAACAGGTTTTTATTGGCTTGCGCCAGTTCTGCTGTGCGTTGTTCTATTTTTTCTTCCAGATGTTCATTGATGGCTTTCAGTTCATCATTCTGTTGCCGGATGATAGCCGATAAGCGTTCCTGTTCTTCACGCAAACGTTTTTGTTGCAGCGCGTTATGAACCAATAGTTTTAATTCTTCGTCGTCCCAGGGTTTAGTGCAATAACTGTAAATCCGGCCTTTGTTGACTGCTTCGATAGTCGATTGTAAATCGGCATAGCCGGTTAACAAGATGCGCACGGTCTCGGGCCATTGCTCAAGCGCTTGAGCTAAAAATTCGGCGCCGCTCATTGTCGGCATACGCATATCGCAAATAATTAAATCAACGACATGCTCTTGCATAACGGTCAAGCCCTCCGCACCGCCCTCCGCAAGATAAAGCGTGTAATTTTCATGCCGAAACAGTCGACGCAAGGCTTTAAGCACATTGGTGTCATCATCGACAAACAGTAAAGCTGCCTGCCGTCTGTTGGTCATTGACGATTGCGGCGAATTCATACGTCGACAGGCTGTTCTTTTTTGGGCAATACCACTCGAAAGGTGGTGCCTTCGCCGATCCGGCTGTCTACCTTAATTTCGCCTTGATGCTTTTTAACGATGCTGTAGGAAACGGACAGTCCTAGCCCCGTTCCTTTGCCCACCGGTTTAGTGGTAAAGAAAGGGTCGAAAATTTTAATGGCGTGATCGGGCGAAATACCTTGACCCGTATCGCTAACCTCGACCCAAAGTGTGCCATTTTCGGTGCCAGTACGAACAGTGATAGTGCCTTCGTTTTCAATGGCGTGGGCAGCATTGATCAGCAAATTCATAAATACCTGATTCAACTGATGCGGCAAACACCAGGCACGCGGGATGTCCCCGTATACTTTGACGACACGGGCTTTGTATTTGATTTCGTTATTGACGATATTCAGTGTGCTATCCAGGCAGTCGTGCAAATTCGCCCATTGCCACTCGTCGCCGCCGGCATGCGAAAAATCCTTGAGATCCTGAACGATTTTTTTGACGCGCGATGCGCCCTCGTGAGACTCATTCAATAAATCAAGCACATCGGTTTTTAAAAAAACCAGATCGATTTGCTGCTTGAAATCCTGAATGTGCCGAAGTTGTTCGCCGTCGGAGCATCCGGCCTCGGTTTTTTCATACATTTCCACCAATGCCAGCAAATCTTCCACATAGGTTTTTAATGAAGTTAGATTGGAGTTGATATAGCCGATAGGATTGTTGATTTCGTGCGCGACGCCCGCCGCCAGTTGGCCGATAGAGGACAGCTTTTCCGATTGCACCAATTGCCGCTGAACTTCTTGTATGGTATCGAGAGCTGTTTGTAATTCCTGATTACGCTGTTTCAGCAAATCTTCGGCATCTTTATGCTGGGTAATATCCACCATGATGCTGTCGATGCGTATCGGTGAACCTGTATCATCGCAAACTGCGCACATACGATGAAACAGCCAACGAAGTTCGCCGTCGGGGCGACGAATACGATAGATTATTTTCTGGATACTGTTTGTCATTAAATCGGCCAAACTGGCTTCCACCTGCTTTCGATCGATGGGAGCTATAATCTTCAGCCACAACTGCGGGTCATTGAAAAAATCCTCGACCGGACGACCGGATACCTCATTGGCAGCCTTGTTGAGATACAGCAATCTCATCGTGCCGGGTTCCATCGACCAGACCACGCTATCCAGCGAATTTAAAATGTCGTTGAGGCGTTTTTCCGACTCAGCCAGTTGTTTATGAGCATCCACTAATTGCCGGTTGGTATTGATATAACGTTCATTGGTGTTGGCAAGTTGTTGGATGCGCTTGCGTTGGTCAGCATGCAGCCTGATGTTGTCGATCACGAGCGTGATCGGAATAACTAATTTTTGCCCGTGGTCTAAATCCACTCTCGTGTAATTAGACTCATCGTTAAAACTGTTGACGGATAAGGCGCCAATCAAGCGCTGGCCTATCTGCAATGGCCAGCACAAGGAGGCAACCGGTATGCGGGCATTGGGTTTGGATGTGTAGCTGTGAAAGCGCGTGTCATTACTGATATCGCCCTTGATCAATAATGCCTGCTGGTTGTCCAATACCCAGCCTATCACGCCGCTGCCGTTGGGTATCGTGCCGCCGATACATTTTTCAGGCAAACCAATCGCGGCGACTATGGTTAAGCGATTGCCGTCTTCGCCCTGATACAAGACCAATGAACCAGTCTCGGCTCTGAATCCATCCACAATATGACGCAGCATTTTCTCGAATATCTGGTTTGAACCCTCTTCAAACGCATCGGACTGCCCCAATTGATAGAGGTTATAAATCCAGTCCCATTGCAGCGATTCATTGAATAACATGATGCTCTCGAATTTAAAGACTCGCGACGACCTGATTGGCGAATTGGTGGCTGGTGTTGGTCCAGCTTATTGCTTGATCAATAGGGATATTCAACATCTCAAGTAATTGAGCAACAGCCACCGGATACGCCAAAGTCGGATCATTGCTTTGTTCGGTACGTACCAGCAAATTGGCCACATGAATCAACAATCCCAACGATATCCCGTCATCTTGCGCGGGTGGGGTTTCATGCTGTTCAATGGCATGCTGGATAGTCATCGGTATGTTCCAATGCTTTGCGACATCGCTGCCTATCTCGGTATGATCGAATCCCAAAATTTGCCGTTCCTCTTCAGTTCTGTTTGGATGCGGTTCAGCGGTAATGCGGCTAAAATCGTCCGGAAATAACAAGACAATGGCCAGCAACCCAATATCATGCAGCAATCCTGCCGTAAAGGCAATGTCCTGATCAATACCGGTATGAATCGCCAGTTGTCGAGCACACTCCGCTACCGCCATACTGTGCTGCCAAAACTGTGAATAGTCGAAATCTTGACGGCCCAAGGGAAATAGGTTCATAAAGCCAACGCCTAACAGCAGGTTTTTTACCCGGTTAAGTCCCAACACCACCACCGCTTCCTGCAAAGAACCAATTTCCCGGGACATACCGTAAAAAGGCGAATTGGCGACGCGTAAAATGCGTACCGCCATGTGCGGGTCTTGACTAATTTTGTTGGCGAGATTGGACAAGTTTTGCTTGTCGGCCGTGAACTGCAAGGCATCTATCAGCACGGTGGGTAAGGACGGCAAATCAGCCAGTAGGGTCGCTTGGGATTTCGTATTCATGTCGGCAAAGTTTTACCTCTGTACTTTTCTAAGATAGTCATCGTTATCTCTTGACTGGCGAAAGCGCCACTATAGTACCTTTTGATTGGCTAAGTTCACCCATAGGGCTTATCCACACGCACATGGTATTACTATTGCCCAAATCTAAACTGCTGCCATTAAGTTCTGCTGCATTTCCAGAATCCTTGGTTTGCTGTAATACATGCAATAAGGTGACGGGCAAAACACTATTTGCTTGCAGGCCAAGCAAGCATTCGCCGGGATAACGCTGAAATAGCGTGTCTGCGAGTCGATTGGAGGCGGCGATCATGCGTTGTTCATCAAGGCCAAGAATCGCCACCGGCATATGTTCAAATATTTCCTGGGATATTTCCAGCATCTTGATGTTACGTACGATTTCACGCGTTTTTTGCAGCACTTGTTGTTCCAAACTTTGATTAAGTCTGGCAAGTAAATCGTTTGAATGTTGGAGCTCTCGGGCCAGTCGATGGTTTTCCTGTTCCATTTCATGATATTCAAACGCTTCGCGGACGTTCTTACGCAGTAACTCGTCATCCCACGGCTTAGTCATAAATCGGTAAATCGCCCCTTCATTAATGGCGCTAGTCACCGATTCAAGGTCGGTAAAGCCGGATAGCACCACGCGTACGGTTTTTGGATAGAGCTCTTTGACTTTGCGCAAAAATTCAACACCGCTCATCTTCGGCATACGCTGATCGGATATGATCAGCGCTATTTTATGATTGACCAGTAAATCAAGTGCTTCTTCCGCGCCATTCGCAGTGAATATACTGTAGCCATCCCTACGCAACGTACGTTTCAGAGCATTAATAATGTTCGGTTCGTCGTCAACCAATAGCAACGTTCTAGAGGTGTGCGTGCTTTCTGCCATAACCTTATTTTTACGTATTGTTGGGCTTGTCATGGATTGTATCGGTAAAAACCGTTTAGTCAAACGCTTAAAATGATCTGACATATGAATTTATAAAAGGCCGCTTTACGAATTACTGCAGACATTTGCTTTTGACAAAGGTAAACGGCAGGTAGAGGTCGATTTAGTCTATTTCGATTCAAACCCAAAATGACATTGGTGACTGGCTGCTATTGAGAAGTTCGGCATTTGCCGTGAAAACAATTTGGTTTTTTAAGGACAATTGAAAAGCCGGTATCTAAGGAGAGTCACTTTTTGCCATAGGTGCTATCGTGGTCAGGGCAATGGTTAGAAGACGAATGAAATCGCCATCACGATAAGCGGTAGCCCTTCCGGCTTGGGTAATCCGCAACGAATAAATTGCATCAATCCCCGTCGGGGGGTTGACACTAATGATCTTTTCCCACTTTATGCCGCTGTCCCGATAAACTTGATTCCAGGTCATTTGCCGTATTTTGTTGAGAGAGTCTAAGGCAGCGTGTCTTTCCGGCTTTTGCAGCATAAATAAGTTTTCTTGAAAAACAGGGTTGTTAAGATCAAGCCTGACCAGTTTATCTTGGTCATTCTTCGCCACTTAATTTCTCCAGTATGCTATCCAAATCACTTTCAGCGGGCTTATTGGTTTGCGCCCAAGACAAGGCATTTTGCAAATCCGTAGCCGCTTTTGGTTGGTGCAGCCAGCTTTCGTTGTCTGGGATGATAGTTGCCGTGCGTATTAGCCACACCCCCGGCTCTTGCTCCTCCACTAGCACTTGTCGGCCAGCGTAATGCTTCCCAAGTGAGATTTGCCCATTTGCGCCAATGACTTTGACACTAGGTTGTGTAGTTGCTCTCGACATTGCAACCTCCTTAATAATATAAGAAAGCACTATAGCACCAACATAGAAAACTTAATAGCACCCGACAAGGGGGAAAATATTCGCTAAAAACTTAAGCGAAGATAACCGGGGATGTAAGTGAATTTTCAATCTATTTTCAGAAATTCTGGGGACACATAACTTAATTATAATTAAGTTACCTGATTAGCAAGTTTCTTCAGCTAAAGCCCAAAGATCAGCATATCCTTAGCAGGACGGAGTTCGCAAGCCATGCGCGTCAAGCTAAAAACGGCCAACCCACATCACGCTCTTTCCCAAGCTCCAGCTCTCATCGTTATACATAAGTCAAAAATTACTGTTTTGCAATCTTAGCCAATGAGGCCTCGATACCATTTTTTGTCGCCCAACGTTCCCGAGTTCGAAATCGCGATCTGGGGATCGCTCCCACAGAGCATCCGCCCCTTGTGGGAGCGACGCCTTCGTCGCGATTTCGAAGCCACTGATGTTCAATATCCGCAGATTTATCAAACAGCACCGCTTCCAAGTATACGGCGACCTCTGTTTAGCAAGTTTACCGATACTTGTGTATAACGGCGAGAGCTCCAGCTTCCTGTGACCGACACAACCTCCGCACATTCTCAATCAATCCCGACTCGCTCGCTCGTTCAATCTTTCTTGATTGTCGGGAAGCTAGAGCTTCCCGAACAGGTTACCCAAGCTGGAGCTTGGGTAACAGCATATTTTAGTTTTTGCGACTACGACTAGCCCCTGCGCGGACACTTGGCTTCGGTAAGCTGAAGCATCTTGCTAATCAGGTTAAGTTATGTGTCCCCAGAATCCAAGAATCTATCTAAATGCTGTTGCAACAGTTTTTTTACATGGTCGGACTTTATCAAGTCAAAATAGGTAAGCAACTTTTCCTTGTCCCGCAAGTCGTCCGCCTCTAATTCCCACAAGGCTTTTAAATCATCCTTAATTTCCTCGGCGACCCGTTTATCGTCCGCTATCACGTTGTACCTGGAATTAACTAAATCGATCAGTGTTACTTCATTAACCTGGAAATCTTTGCACAGTCCTTGTACATTCTCCTCGAGAATTTCTAGCGCCTCATGCTTGTCCAATGCTAGGCAAAGAACATTTTCATAAGTGACTTTCAAATTATAAAAGCTCAGCGCTGTTTCGCTTTCATTTAGGTATTCTTGAAGTTCATTTTTCAGCAAATCGAAAAGTTGGATTTTCTCATGCTTAGATAGCATGGAGACGTCGGGAAGCTTGATCATAAAATATCTGCTAATTTGTAAATTTAAAACGGAACAGTAAGTCCTGAAATCACAGGAGCTAAAAACTTTCTTCCTGATCTTATCGATAGCTGAACGGTCAAACTGATCTGGAAAGGTTATCCATTTAACGCCCTTGGTCTGGTAAAAAGCTCAACGTCAGCAACCAAGAGTGGCGATTCACGGTCTCGGCCACGCGCAGGCTGTAGCGCCGTGTTGTGCGGTTGAACGCTGGCGCTTGCTGTAAACAAACTCAGGATCAAGATCTACTCTGATATTCCACTCTATGGCGTCAAAAGACACGCGAATAATGATGCAATAGCAGCGATGGTACTTTGCTTGCCAACACCTGATTTCGAATACCCGAAAATTGAAACACCGATAAATTTAGTTCTTTTTCTGCCTAGGTTTCATAACGCCTTCGCAATCGATACTGACCCGGAAAATATTCTCGCCCAAATGTAACGCGGTCAATGCGCCGCCCCAGAGACAGCCGGTGTCGATGCAATAACAGTTATTGCCCCGATAGTAACCGAGCGAGGACCAATGTCCGAATACAATGCGCAGATCGGCGTTTTTGCGGTTGGGTATTTCAAACCAGGGTTTTAGACTCTTGGGTTGGGTTCCTGGCGGACCGTTATGAATAAAATCGAGCTTACCGTTGTCATCGCAATAGCGCATGCGCGTAAAACAATTGATAATAAAACGCAGGCGCTCGACGCCTTTTAATTGAGGCGACCATAAGTTCGGTTTGTTGCCGTACATGTCCTTGAGAAAATTGGCATAATTGGAATCTTGCAGCGCATTTTCCGACAGAGCGGCCATTTCGAGGGCTGTATTGAAATCCCATTGCGGCGGCAAACCGGCATGCACGAGACAAAAGTCGTCATTGTAATGAAACAGCGGCCGGTGTCTAAGCCAATCGAGCAGTTCGTCGCGGTCCGGTGCATCGAGGATCTCGCTCAACGAGTCTTTTTTGCGTTCGGATCTAATCGAGCAAGCCGTGGCAAGTAAGTGTAAATCATGATTGCCTAGCACGGTCACGGCCGAGGAACCTAGAGATCTTACGAAGCGCAGGGTTTCCAGCGATTTCGGGCCGCGGTTGACCAAGTCGCCCGCAAACCAGATTTGGTCGGAGCGTTCATTGAATTGAAGCGCATCCAACAGTCTGAGTAAGTCGTCGTAGCAACCTTGAATATCGCCGATCGCGTAAATGGACATGGTCAGTGTAAGGTTCTAGGAATCGACAACGTGAACTTAGGAATGTAAGCTTCAAAATCCTCGCCGTCATCCGAGCGCATCGAATACTTGCCTTGCATCACGCCAACCGGTGTTTCGATCATTGTGCCGCTGGTATAACGGAATGATTCGCCGGGTTTGAGATAGGGTTGTTCGCCGATAACGCCTTCGCCCGAAACCTCCTGTACTTTGCCGTTGGCATCGGTAATTAGCCAATGCCGAGTCAATAATTTCGCCGGGATCATGCCGGCATTGGTGATCGTAATCGTATAGGCGAAGACGTAACGTCCTTCTTCCGGGTATGATTGCGTTTCGATGAAATGAGGGGTAGCCTCGATCATTATTTTATTTTTTGTGGTCATCGGACGATGGTATAAATTATGAATGCTAAATTGATTAGTATTTCAACTTAACTCGGTTTTAAACGCAAGCAACTATTCAACATGAGAAACGACAGAGCGCTTCCTATTCTATTGCTTTTGTTGCCATTGAACGTTTACGCGGCAAGCGCCGTCGATTTATTTTCCGCTGCGGTCGGCGGTAATCAGGCCAGAGTCGAAGCGCTACTTGCTCAAGGCCTCGATGTTAATAGTACGACACCCGGTGGGCGAACGGCATTGATGGGAGCGAGTTTCGGCGGTAATGCGCGGATTGTGCAAACCCTATTGGCTTACGGTGCAGATGTAAACATGGCCGATAATACCGGGACAACGGCATTGATGGATGCATTGATTTTCAGTCATGAAAATATCGTTAATTTGTTGATAACGGCCGGTGCCGATGTCAATGCCAAAGACAATCAAAATATAACGGTACTGGGTCGAGCGAAAAAAGTCGGTAATGAGCGCATCATCAAAATCCTCGAGCAAGCAGGCGCTCAGGAAGCGCCGCCAGTCGAAGAAACAGAGCCTGCGGAGGCAGAAGGCGAAGATGCCGCAGAAGAACCAAAAAAGCCTGAAGAATAGGGAGAGCAATCGAGATCTTCGTAAGCATATAAAGCTATACTTTCCTACCTAAACCCAATATCTAAAGGAGCGCGGCATGACCAAAATCCCCGTTAAATCGCCTGTTGTCGAACTGGATGGTGACGAAATGACTCGAATCATTTGGCATTTCATCAAGCAGGAATTGATTCTGCCCTACCTGGACTTGACGGTCGACTATTACGATTTGAGCATTCAACAGCGCGATGCGACCGAAGATCAAATTACGATTGATGCCGCTCATGCCATTAAGAAGCATGGCGTCGGCATTAAATGCGCGACGATTACGCCGGACGAAGGGCGTGTCGAAGAATTCAATCTGAAGAAAATGTATAAATCGCCGAACGGCACGATACGAAACATTCTCGACGGCACCGTATTCCGAGAGCCGATCATTTGCCGTAATGTTCCCCGGTTGGTGCCGAATTGGACTCAGCCGATCTGCATCGGCCGTCATGCTTTCGGCGATCAATACCGCGCGACCGATTTTTTAACGAAAGGTAAAGGCACGCTACGCATCAGTTTTACCCCGGACGATGGCGGCGAAGTTCAAGATTTCGAAGTCTATCACTTCGAAGGCGACGGCGTGGCCTTGGCGATGTACAACACCGACGATTCTATCGCGGGATTCGCGCGCAGTTGCTTCAATGTCGCATTGGATCGTGGCTGGCCGCTGTACTTGTCGACCAAGAACACGATTCTGAAAAAATATGACGGCCGCTTCAAGGATATTTTCGAAGCGATTTATCAGGCCGAATACAAGGATCGTTTCGCCAAGCAAGGTATAACATACGAACATAAGCTAATCGACGACATGGTCGCTTCGGCATTGAAATGGAATGGCGCCTTCGTTTGGGCTTGCAAGAATTACGACGGCGACGTGCAATCCGATACGGTCGCGCAAGGCTTCGGCTCGTTAGGGTTGATGACTTCGACCCTGGTGACGCCGGACGGTAAAACCATGGAGGCCGAAGCCGCGCACGGTACTGTAACGCGGCATTACCGCATGCACCAACAAGGCAAGAAGACCTCGACTAATCCGATTGCATCGATTTTCGCTTGGACACGGGGCCTTGCGTTTCGAGGCAAGCTGGATGGTAATCAGGCCTTGATCGATTTTTGCGACACGCTCGAGAAAGTCTGCGTCGAAACCGTCGAGGCCGGGCAAATGACCAAAGATCTGGCGCTGTGCATTCATGGCGACGATTTGAACGACTCGCATTATCTGACTACCCAAGACTTTTTGAACGTATTGCGGACGAATCTGGAACAGCGTCTGATAGCATGAGCCGACCGGTACTGATTAGCCTTGCGCTGTTGATTGCCATCGTCGGTGCTTATTATTACGCGAAACGGCCCAAACCGGTCGAAGTCGAGGTCTATGTCTTGACCGAAGGCGAGGTTAAGGCGACCGTGTCGAATACCCGAGTCGGCACCGTCAAGGCCTGTCGAAGATCCTATCTGGCTCCGGCTACCGGCGGGCAGGTGGCGGCCTTGCACGTCGGCGAAGGCGATAGTGTCAAACGAAAGCAATTGCTGCTCGAAATTTGGAACGACGATTTGAAGGCGCAAATCGAGCTGCAAGCGGCACAGATCAAGGTCAATCGGGCCAATGCCGAACAAATTTGCGAACTCGCCGCCGGCGCCGGCCGGGAGGCCGACCGACTGGTCAAGTTGCAAAGCAGCAAACAATTCGTTTCAGTCGATATGGTCGACAAGGCCGTGACTCAGGCCAAGGCGCAACAAGCCAATTGCCGATCCGCTCGCAATAACGTCGAGGTCGGCATTGCGAATTTGAATGTGGCCAAGGCTGCCGTCGAACGCACGATGATACGCGCGCCATTCGACGGCGTAGTCGCCGAAGTCAACGCCGAAGTGAGCGAGTTCGTCACGCCGTCGCCGCCCGGCATTCTCACATTGCCGCCGATCGATTTGCTGGATCTCAGTTGTTTGTACGTCTCGGCACCGATCGATGAAGTTGATGCCGCGCAGATCAGAACCGGGATGCAAGCTTGCGTGTCGCTCGATGCGTTTAGCGGCGAGCGTTGTTCCGGCAAGGTATCGCGCATCGCGCCTTATGTCTTGGAAAAGGAAAAACAGGCGCGCACCGTCGAAATCGAAGTCATATTGACCGACCCCGACGATTTAAAAGGCTTGATGCCCGGTTACAGCGCCGATGTCGAAGTATTGTTGGCGCGGAAGGACAGCGCCTTGAGACTGCCCGCCGAGGCGATTCTAGGTACCGAGCGGGTCTTGTTGATTGGAGCCGATGGTGTTCTTGAAGAGCGCCGCTTCGAACCGGGCTTGGCGAATTGGAATTTTACCGAAGTCATGTCGGGGCTCGACAAGGGCGATCGGGTCGTGTACTCGGTAGGCCAGGAAGGCATCGAGCAAGGCGTTGAGGTACGCGAAAAGCAATGATTCGCCTGGAAGACATTCATCGGTATTTTCAAGTCGGGGAACAAACTGTGCATGCACTCGACGGTATCGATCTGGCCATAGCGCACGGCGAATACCTATCGGTGATGGGGCCTTCGGGGTCCGGAAAGTCGACATTATTGAACGTGATCGCGCTGCTGGATCAGCCTAGTTCCGGGCGCTATTTTTTAAATGACCGGGATATTACACAGTACAGCGATGACGAATTGGCCAAGGTGCGACGCGAAAATATCGGCTTCGTGTTCCAATTTTTTCATTTGATCCCACGCCTGACCGCCGCCGAAAATGTCGAAATGCCGATGATGCTGGCCGGAATCGACCGTAAGGAGCGGCAACAGCGAATCGAAACAGCTTTGAAGCAAGTCGGTTTGTCCGATCGAGCCGGCCATCGGCCCGATCAATTATCCGGCGGCCAGTTGCAGCGCGTCGCGATCGCTCGAGCGATGATCATGAACCCCGGTATTCTTCTGGCCGACGAGCCGACCGGCAATCTCGACAGCAAATCGGGCGCTGAAATCATCGATTTATTGGAGCGTCTTAATGAGCAAGGCGTGACCTTGATCGTGATTACTCACGATCAAGCGATCGGTGGGCGTGCCAAGCGCAAGATTCGTATCGTGGACGGCAAAATCGAAGCTAAAACGTGAATCGTGATAATATCAGGTCATATCATTCCGGAACCAACCAATCGACAGACCAAGTCCCCTTTCCATCCGTAAGCCTATCGTTAAGCCAAGGCAATAATTCCCAAGCTTGACTTTCCAATTGCCAAGGCGGGTTGATAAACAACAAGCCCGATCCGGTCATGCCTAATTCCTCGCTATCCGGAAGCATGCAGTGTTCGATTCGCAACTGTTTCCTGATACCGGTTTCGGCCAGTGCGGTCATTAGATTATCGGTCGTTTCCCGGCGTATCACAGGATACCAAAGGCAATACACGCCGGTGGCGAAACGCCGGTACGCTTTTGCGAGCGTTTCAACCACGCGGCTGTAATCCTCCTTCACTTCATAACTCGGGTCGATAAAAATCAATCCTCTTTTTTGTACCGGCGGCAGTTTTTTCATTAGATTTTTTAAGCCGTCTTCTTGAACCACGCTGATTTGACGGTCGTTACGGTAGCGTTCTTGCAAGACCGCAAAGTCGCTACCGTGCAGTTCGCTAAGTTGCATTCTGTCCTGAGAGCGTATCAACGCTCGGACAAATTCCGGCGACCCGGGATAATGGCTAAGTTTATCAGCGGTGTTTAGCGAGTGAACTCCAGCGAAATAATTATCGAGCAAAGGGTGTAGGGTTTGGTTGGGATATAGACGGCCGATGCCTTGCCGGTATTCGCCGGTCTTTTCGGCATAGGGCGACTGCAGTGAATACACGCCGGCGCCTGCGTGCGTGTCGATATAAACGAAGGGTTTATCTTTTTTCTTGAGTTCGGCGATCGTCAAACAAAGCAGACTGTGTTTGAGTACATCGGCGAAATTGCCGGCATGAAATCCGTGACGGTAGCTGAGCATGATTTTGGCTTCGCTGTAGAAGTTTTAAGGAGGCGGGAATGCATGCCGATCTTGCCTCGGCAGCCAAGTTATGGGTTTCCCTCGGAGGAGAGACTATGAACGTATTTAATATTACGAAGTAACCATGAAGAACATGAAGAATTAGATGTTGATTTTATAGTCTTTTCTTCATTTCCTTCATGGTGACATGCTTTTTCTAGGTAAATAGAATTGGCGCCATCCATGGCATTCGGATTCCGGCGCTCCCTGCCGGACTGGCGCGTTTCCTTTTGACAGCGATGTCTATGAGCCGGACAAAGCGCTGATTTAGACCGTTATAACGCGTCCGATACTTGGCGGTGATAATAAGGCCATGTTTTGACATGCAAGTGCTTACGAATTGGCGTTTTGATAACCGATACGCATAATGCGATCGAAAACAGGCACCAAACAGCGGCATATTCGTTCGGGTCGGTCGTGGTTAGGTCGGAAACGAACGGCCCAATCAAATAATGGAATCCGACAAAACGCCAAGATCCGTAAAGTAACGGCAGATAGAAAGATACCAAAATATAAGTAAAGGCGTGCAAACCCCAATCGAAACCGAACAACCAACTTTGCGGTTCGGACATCAGGCCGTTCAAGGGCATTTGCCAAGCGATATGCCAATCGCCGGATACCGAACAGGTCGCCGGTCCGCAAAAACCTTCGATACCGATTTGGCATGACCCTGCCCAATCGAAAGGAAACATTTTAACCAACATTGCCAACGATCCCATCGCGCAAATCGTATAAACAGTCGTGCGAATTTTTAATTTGACGCTTTCCGGAATGAAATACATCGCTACCATGTTGACGAAAAATGGCTGAAAAGCGATGTGAACATAACCGAAAAGCGTCAATATCTGATTATTCGGATTGTCGCATAGATTGATGTAAACGTAGGTTGCCGCTTGCAGGAGTTCCATCAGTGCAAAATAAACTAATGGAATCCACAATTCGTTTGATTCGCCTTTCCTGGCGACATAAACCGCCGTCGACAGCCCTGCGGCCGCCAAAACGGTCGATGCTTCTCCACTCCAACACATAATACCTATCCTCTTTAGTTATAGTTATAAGGTGCCCCGGTTAAGAGGCATTCTCTAATATGAAACAATTAATCATAAAGACCACGGAGACAAAGCAGGAGGTTGATTTAGAGTTAATTATCGAATTACAACTCAAATGGTTTTCAACTACGACAAGTTTTCCTGCAATTGTTTTCTTAAGCCGCCTTTTGATATTGTTTTGGCTAAAACTTCATAAGTACGAAGCTAAAACCGTGCGTGTGATTATATTACAAAGGTTCCGGTTAATTGATTTCATTCGAAAAAAAATTATCGCTGTTAAATCCGGGCGCCAGTCTGCAAAAGGCTAGGAATGCGTCTAAACTTTAAATTCGGGAACATTAGAAATATTGAGTCAGTATTAAACGGTTAGCCGTTAGCAGGGAGTAGACTTTATTCGACAAGGATACGATCGCTTTCAAAATTCCGCTAACCGCAACGGGAACGCATCAATGAACCGCTTATGACATCTTTAAACATAGAAGACCTATCGATTTTACTGGTCGAACCTTCCTCGACGCAGCTTAAAGTCATCATCAAACATCTTAAGGAAGAAGGGATTGCCAATATTGAAGGGGCGGATTCGGGTGATTCGGCTTTGACGATATTGTCCGATTATAAGCCCGATTTAATCATTAGCAGCATGTATTTGCCGGACATGACGGCTGCCGAAATGATTGTCAAGATCAAAGCCAATGAAGAGCTGAACGACGTTCCGTTTATGTTGATATCCAGCGAGACCCGGTTTTCGGCCTTAGACCCGATTCGGCAGGCCGGCGTCGTGGCTATCTTGCCCAAGCCCTTCGATCATGACAATTTGCGCACAGCCTTACGCTCGACGATCGAATTCATCGAACCGGAAGAGCTCGAGCTGGATAATTATACAATCGAAGCATTACGCGTATTGGTGGTCGATGACAGTTCGATGGCGCGTAAACATATCGTGCGGGTGTTGAATAACATGGGCATCACTCAGATTACTACGGCCAATGACGGCAAGGCGGCGGCCGATTTATTTCAAGCGACTGGCGAAGCCTTCGATTTAATCGTGACCGATTACAATATGCCGGAAATGGACGGACGAGAACTGGTCAGTCATATCCGTAACGACCGGCAAAATACCTTCATACCTATTCTCATGGTCACCAGCGAATCGAACGAAACCCGCTTGGATCAAGTCCAGCAAGCCGGCGTATCGGCGATTTGCGACAAGCCCTTCGAACCGCAAAACGTCAAGGAAATTTTATTCCGGGTGTTGAACGGTTAAGGCCTGGCGCGTTCTTTTTCGGTGAACAGCGGGGTATGAGTATAGTGTTCGCACATCAAAAACTGGTCTGCACCGGACGAGACGGCGCAGGCCAGTTGGATGGCATCGGGTGTTCTTAAGCCTCCGGTTTGATTGGCGCGCAGTTCGGTAGCAATGTCGATAACGGCAGGGTCGAGCTCAACGACTTCCAAACCCGGCAGCCGGAAAAAACGTTCATAGCAGTCCAGCAATTCCGCGTTTTTGTTTTTCAGCGGCAACACGTGGCATTCCAGAAAGAACAGGCGGGATATGCTCAGTTGCGCGTTCGATTTTAGTGATTCATCAACCAGCAAGCGGGTTTTTCGGCCCTGATCCTGTTGCGACTCGATCAAATAAAATGACGGCGCAAGCGTCCAGGAATAGTTTCATGGTTGATCCCATTCGTCGCGCAGAGCCTGAAATTCGGCGTTGATGTCCGCGTCGCTACCTACGTTGGCCGACCGGCAGACTTTGAAGAAAAGCGGCCAACGCTTCGTTGGCTCCGGGTTCCGGTATTAAGGAGGATTTGGATTCCGGAAATTCGACGAAATGTAAAACCTCCAACGCCTTGGCGGGCGGCAGGGCTTTGACGTGTTGGTAGATGGTATCGGCGATGGTCATAATGCTATTTTGTTTTCTAAAAATCGTCGGCTAGTTTTGATCGTGTGATTTGTTGGAGCCACTGTTAGCTAACTCATTCATTCATAATGCGTCCACATCATGATTATCTTAATCGCTTGTTCGTTTTCCAATACCTCATACACGAGCCGATGCTGTTTGTTGATACGCCGGGAAATCGCACCTTTTAAATCGCCTTTTAAAAACTCAAATTCAGGTGGATACGCATAAGGATCCTGCGTGATTAAGTCTAAAAGCGCCTGAGTTTTATTTTGTAAATTAGAGGCTTTGATTAATTTGGCGTCTTTTTTTGCGCGCTGGGTAAAGCAAAGCGTGTACATTACCAATCCAAACGGTCCGAACACTCGTCCAAAGGCGTATTCAAACCATCGATAATCGCTTGCTTGATTTGCGGGTCTTTAGACAAATAGTCGCTGTCGCTCTCGGTATTAAGGGTGTTTTTGAGAAAAAGCACGAAATCCAGGACTTCTTTTTGGGAAGTCAACGGCAGTGTGTTGATTTCTTGATGAATTTTTTCTTGTAGAGTACTCATAATTTAATCTCCGTTTGTCGTTCGGTAGCTACCTAATTTAGTTTGATAGTCCATTCCACTCGTTGCGCATGGTTTGAAATTCGGCGTTGATTTCTTCGTCGCTACGCTGTCCGACCGGCAGACTTTGAAGAAAAGCGGCCAACGCTTCGTTGGCACTGGGTTCCGGTATTAAGGCGGATTTGGATTCCGGAAATTCGACGAAATGTAAAACCTCCAACGTCTTGGCGGGCGGCAGGGCTTTGACGTGTTGGTAGATGGTATCGGCGATGGTCATGAATTTTCCTCAATTGAATTGTCGGCCTGATACAGAGCAACTAATCTCGCAAAGTGTCTTTCGCTCCATGTGATTTCGCTTTCTTCACCTGCCAGTCGAATTTTTACTTTTACATCCTCAATTTCGCCTGCTGTTCTTTTGGTGAATGCTTCAATCGTAGCTTCTAAATCATCAATCCATTCAAAGCTGGCATGTTTGAATTTTGCCATTGTATCGGCACTGACAGAAAGCATGTTTCCTTCATTATTCAGGTAATCGGCGTTGTTATAGGAAAGTAAGGCACAAGCTTCAAAATAGTTAATGGCATCGCCATCAACATTGGCTGAAGCTTTCGGAAAGGTAAAACCTGTAATTTGGCATTTACCTTGATATTGTTCGTAAAGAAAATGCCTGGCAGATTTATTCGATGAAGTTTCGCGAACTACTGAAAAACTGATGGTCTGCGGTGTATCTTCATGTTTACGAATTCTCCCTTCTATTTCGGTATTGACCTTGCTTTGATAATGGTTCGGGTTGCCAATTGGATGAATCGGTGTTGAAGTTTCGAGTGGATTGATTTTTCCACGTTGCGGGCGTGTTAATTGATCAAGTCCATTTCTGAAAGATGGTGCTGGTTGTGGTGGAATAGTTTGGGTTTTATATTTCTTAAATTTTTCGAATTCATCGAGTTCGTCATCGGATGCGTTTGCTATTTCTTCCAGCAAAGCTTTCTTTCTAGGATTACCTTTCGAAAGCTCATCCACCGCCTTTTCTGCCTCCGGTTTTTTCATGCCCAATTTTTCTGCGACTTCCCTAGCACCAACAGAAGTATTTTCAAATTCATCGGGTAAATCTGTTAGTAAAAGTTCCGATGGCTTGTGAAAGTTTCCCGAGTTATCAGGTAGCCAACGCGAATTTGATAGAAGATTTCCGACTGTAGACAGTTTTTCTTCTCTTCTTGGATTTTCAAAGTTCTGTCGTGTAGATTTTTCGATTGTGCCTTTTAGACACTGATAATTTGAAATAAGAACATTCCATAAAATAACGCTTTGCTCTGGGGTTAAATTTGATTTTATTCTTTGTTCAAGGCCTAAAATTCCCCAGTCAGGATCAAAGCCATTTAATCCACGTTCGTAATTTCCACGATTTGATGAAATATTCGTATAACCTTTGTTGTTATTGTCTGAAACACGTTTTTTAACCAAATTATCTACTGGTTTAACCATTATCTTGACTAAATCATCGCCTAACTCATTATTCACGCAAGCATGTAAAAAATAGGCATCAAAGGATTCTAGTCCTTCAAACCAAACTTCATGATCCCGTGTTCTAGCAAATAAGGAAGTATCTCCGGTTTTCTTCCAAACAATCTTTTCAGACTTCCAGCTAGAATGCTTGCAGGCCAGCCAAGATACAGTTTTAAGACTATTTATGAGCTGATCTCTTGGCAATTGATCGGACTTGTTATAAGCGTCTTTAATATGACGCAAGTAGTCTGCGTAGGTTTTTTCTTCAAAGTTTTTGGCAAATTGTTCCTCTTGAAATTTAGGCAAAATTGATTTTTCTACGATAGCTGCGGCATCAATTTCACGGATACCTTTTTCATTCAAAAAGCTTCTGATTTCACCGTCGTCAACCAATTCCACATGCACGAGCGGAAATGCTGTCAAATCCAAATCAGAAACATCTTTGGGAGCAAACCAAGCAGTAGGCGACACTGACTTGTTTTCAGGCAGGGTAACCTGTTCATTTGATTGGAGTCGAACGAAAGGGACTTTTCGCATAGCTTGTATGCCTTTGGCATAATAAATAAACCGTTTCAGCCATTCTATTTTCTGTTCGCTTAAGAAAGTTGTAGTCAGCTTCGGCGCCAATATTTCAGCTTCTACTTGAATTCCTTCAACAAGTGGTTCTATCGTTGTATTATCCTGCCAATATTGTTTCTTGCGTCCCACCAGATAGACGTGTAAATCCGCTGTGTCACCACTCTCAGTGATGGACGCATCCAGCCAGTTCAACTTTTCCTTCCCAAACAATGCAGACAATTGTCCCGATGAATACAACTCGACTAATTCTCTCCCCCGCGCCAGTTTGGCTTCTACGGCTTTAATGAAACCACCGCCATGAGCGGGCAGCATGAGTAGAGTTTTAAGTGCCTCACGCACCCCCTCATAGATACATTCGAATGGACCACCCTGAAAATCTACCGGACGAATTGGGTAGGCATTAAAACTGGCGATATTCAACCGTCCCATATCGCGAAGAACTGTCAAACTGTAGGCAGCGAGTTCAGCTGCTGTTTGTATCATCAGTTCATTGGCTACATCGTCAGACTTAATGTTGTCACGCGCTTTGGTGGCCTTGAATGGCGCTTGAATAAGAAAACCAAGTTTGGTTTCCTTTTCAGTCGGAAAAAAGACTACTAATTGTGTATTTTGCGCTTTAGTAACGAAGCCATTTTTGAGCAGGAAAGCAACTTCCACTGTAACGATATGTGATTTTCCGACATCCTCGACTTTGACATCTCTAGAAAATATTAGCCACTCTTCAAGGGATTCGTCTTGATCGAGCACTTCCACCTTGCGCAAGTTATTGTAATTTTCGATAGGTAAAATATTTCGAATAACATGGCCGGACGTTCCGTCCGGCAACTTCCATTGTATTTCTTCGATATGTCTTAAAAACAACAAAGTTCGGATGCCTAATTCGCGGAGCGCATCGCCGATTTCCAATACTGCAGTTTCTGGAGATATATTTTCTCGAAAGGCCCATGATGGCCTCCGATCTGGCCGATCAAAAGGTAAAACAATCAAAGTATCTTCACTTTCTATACTGTTAATTTTGTGGGGTTCAACAAATCGTCGTATTTCGAAGTGCTCATAACCGGAATGAATTTGCGGAAAAAAAGTATAGGCGTAGACTGACTTGAAACCGATGCCAAATTTACCAATCTGGGTGTAATCTCCCGCTTTTGTCCCTTCTCCAATACCGCAAATGCCAATAACATTTTTTTCGGAAAATTGCGCTCCGTTATGACGAATCTCCAAACGATCTCGGTGTAATTGAAAGCGCACAAAACCTGGAGAATTTCCGGCTGGTCGCTCCTTTAATGCATCCTCGGCGTTTTGCAGAATTTCGAAAATAAAATGGGTTCGGGTTGTGTAAATGTCAGAGAAATATGAAAGGTGTCGCGATCCTTCACCGTACTCTCTAATATTTTTTTGGCGAATACTTTCGTAATCCGTCGTCATGCATTGATCTCCAAAACCCCAAACACCACCGCCTCAGCCAATATATCCGCCTGTTTCGCCGCAAGCTCTAATTGCTCGACATGTTGGCGATAGTCTCTATTAGCAGTTTCGATTTGCGACTGTCTCATACGTTGAATGTTCGCGTCGCTGTTCGTTTCCAGTTGATCTTTCAATACGGCAATACGGGCGGCATGCGTGGTTTTAAGCGAGTTCAGCCGCGAATCGACGTGTTGCCGGACTTGTTCGATATGTTCGGCGCGAGCGTCCAGCCATAGCCTATAGTGATGTTGTTCCAGTTCGGTTTCATCCTGTGCTGAAATGCCTAGGTCGGCATTCTCCACAGCCTGCGCGGTTTCCAGGATGGTGAGCATGGCTTCGGTCAAGCGCGGGTCGGTGCTTAGCGGTTGAAAGGTAAAATCCTCTTTAATGCCTTTCTTCTGCCAACGGTAAATCGCGTAAGGGTAATGCCCTGGTTGGACCGCATCGGTTTGGGCCACAAGGTTGCATTGCAACGGCGTAACCGGTTCGACCGCCAAGGCGGCTTGCTGAGCCAGTGGATGTGTCGGAGCGATGAACAGGATTTCCCGATTATCGTTGGCGGTTTCCTGGTCGAAGGTGATTTTCAAATACGGATCGTTACCTTTCAACCAGCGTTGCCATTGCTGGGCCGATTCACCACTAACTTTCAAGCTTTGGAGCTGTTTCAACAAGCGTTCGCGGATGTCTTGCCCGATTTGCAAGGTCGTAACGGCTTTTTGCCCGAGCGATGCCGGAATGTTCGCACCCTGTTGTTGCAGATAACGACCGATCAAATTGGCCAGCATGATTTGGCTCAACCAGAAGCTGGACGCTTGATTGACCAGGTCTTGATCCTGCTTGGGCTGAGTCAAACCAAACAGTTGGCTTTGTTGCTGCTCCAGTTGAGCTTGTTCCTGCATGATGCGCACATCGTTATCGGACAGTTGTTGCAGGCGGGCGGCTTGTTGTTCCGGCGTCAGATTGAAGTCGTCGGCGATGTTCTGGATTTCCTGGGTCAGTTCGCCAAGAATTTCTTCGTTGCCGCCGATGGATTGCTGAAAGACGCCAATTCGACATAGGCAACGTTCGTAAATTTCCGCATCGACGGTTCCGGGTGTGATGAAGTTATAGATAACCACTGTCGAGCTTTTTTGGCCGTAACGGTCGATACGGCCTATGCGCTGCTCGACGCGCATCGGGTTCCACGGCAAGTCGTAATTGACCATGCCGTCGCAGAATTGGTAATCCAGACCTTCGCAACCGACTTCCGAAGACAGTAATACATCCAGCGCATCGGTATGGTCTTTCGGCAGGCTGAAGCGGTTGCGCAGTTCGCGGCGTTGTTCGTCTTCGATTTTGCCGTGAATCAAACCCACTCGGACGCCTTCGCGTTTTAGCGCTTGCTCCAGATATTCCCAGGTATGGCGGAAACAACTGAACACCAATAGTTTGTTGTTATCCAGCGTCTGCTTGTCACGGATTACCTGGAGAAAGGCAGCCAATTTGGGATCGGGGCCATTGGCGACTTGTTGGGCTTTTTGAATAAGCTCTTCCACTTCGGAACGGAATTGGGAAAGGATTTGGCTGACCGCGTCAGTATCCAACATGCCGTATGGATCGATATCGTCGATTTCGAGTTTACTCAAGTGGCGATGCAAAATATCTCTCAATAACGGTGCCAGTCCAAACACGCTACTGGCTATTTGCCGCCGTATAGTGGACAGCAGGAATTTCAGGTTTTGATTGCCGTGTCGTAATTGCAGCATCCTGGCAAGCAGGTCGAGTAAATCGCGGTGCAGTTCGGCTTGTTCCGGCGTGAATTCGACGCTGACGGTTTCCGGTTTGCGGGTGGTGAAATTACCGATGTCGCGGCGTCGGGTCCGGTTGATGAACGGTGCAAAAGTGTAAAGCCTTTCCAGCAATCGCACGATGGTTAATCGGGCTGCCGTGGAATCGTCTTCGCCAAGCAGCAAGTCAAGAATTTGTTGGGATTTCGGATCGTTGCTTAAAACGCCCAGCCCCCATGCTGTCGCCAACGCTTCATGAAGATGGTCGAATACGCGCTCTTTCCAATCCGGTTTGGCGGCTCTGGCGGCTTCAATCGCTTTGTTCAATGCAGGATTCGGCTCGGCCATCGCATCGAAATCGCCGCGGTTGGAAATGACATCCGGCCTTAGCAGTTGTAACAGATTGAACAGGTCCTGGTTACCCAGTTGGATAGGCGTGGCGGACAGCAAGACCACCGCTTCGGCGTTATCGCAAAAATAGCGGACGTTTTGATGAGCCCAAGTGTTGGTATTGCGGATGGCGTGGGCTTCGTCGACGATGACCAGATCGAATATTGGCGGCGGGTCGAGATCGATCAAGCCTTTTTGTTTCTTGCGGCCATTTTGCTTGCCGTGGTAGAGGCTTTCATCCAATAGCGAATAAGGTAGAATAGCCCTTGCGTAATTTTGCGGCCAAACGCCGTCGAGGTCCGTCTCGTCAATGCAGTAGCGCAGTGCTTGTCCATCCAGATGCTCGAAGCGCTCATCGAAACGCTTCATTTCGTTGAGCCATTTGCGTTCGGCAACCAGTGGTTTTGGGCAAATCACCAACACGGTTTTCAATTCGCGGCGTGCTTGTAGTTCTTTCAGTATCAAGCCGGCTTCTATGGTTTTACCGACACCGACTTCGTCGGCAATCAGTATTCTGGGGCGGTCGGCCTGAATCAATTTCAGTACAGGACGGAATTGGTATGGAATGAAGCTAATGCGTGAAGCGAATAAAGAATACAGATGCCGTGTACTAGGGTGGCGCAATTGCAGGGCGGTCATTGCAGCATGCAATTCATCCGGGATAACGGTGGTTCTGGTCGTGGCGACGGTTATCGGTTCAAGCTGCGATTCATAGAAAATCGAAACCGAACTGTCGATAAATACTTGGTAGCGGTTTTCGTTTTCTCCGCTTAAAACTGCGGTAATAGCGCCGGTTTTGTTTGGCTCGGCTTTAATGCGCACCATGTCGCCGGGTTTGTAACCGCCGTTCATGGAAACCGGTTGCGGCGGTGCCTCGACCGGCGTTTTTTTGTGGTCAGCCAAGCGGTTCAGCATATGCCGCTTTTCCTGTTTTATGCGATCCAGAATTTGGCTGTCGGCGCCAAACGCTTGCAGCAATCGTTCGATGGTATCGATATCGCGGTAACGCATATCGTCCGGCAATCCCTCAGCGGGCGCATGCGCCCAACGATTACGGATGGTTTGCGCTTCTTTCAGCCAGTTTCGTGCTTCCCGGTTAAAGCGGCCTTGATTAGCTATTTCATACCAGTTTTGGTCGGATATTCTAAGCAGTGCAGCCAAATCCAGGCGTTCCAGTGCTTGCTGCGGAAGCGAGACGGCAAAGCTTTTTTGTTGGAAGGTTAATTTGTCAAGTACCAGTGAATTCCACCAGTTAGAATCCAGCGTCGGTAATGTGGCGGTTAATAGTTTGACCAGTTGCTGATTGAGCAGGTTGAGGATTTCCATATATGATTATCCAATTCCGGCAAGCGGATGGCCGGTTAGTTGAAGTGCTATGTGTTATAGCTAATTTTCCGGATAATGTCACGTCACCATCTGCGTTTGGTAGAAAAACTGCAACCTGCTGATCCGCAGAAAAATCCGGGAAAAACCATGTTTACACAGTCGATCTGAAGTTCCTAGATTTAGGTAAGGCGCGAACCCAAACATGAGTAAAAAACGCGGGGCTTCGCTGGCTCACCCCAACCTACGGGGTGTTTAGTTTTGACGGCCCTGGGGGCTTGCGCATCAATAGGTTTAAGCGAACGTAATAGGTGAATAGTCTGTTGTTGCCCCCCTGCGTCAGATTGGTTGCCGCCTAAATCGTCACTGTTGGTACCCAACCTCCTGTATCGCTATTGTCGTCTTTTTGGAAGAAGGAACTGAATACTTTCTAAATAAAAGAAATCTAACGCTCCTTAATATTTGCACAATTCCAGGCGACAATAGGCTATCGCGTGACGGGGTAAGCTTATGCGCCAATCAATAAGAATCAAATTATTTCTGACCTTTTTAATGACTACCCTGTTGGTTGTTTCAGGGATGTATGCGTTCATGCGCTGGTCTTTGGATCGGGGTTTTAACGAATTCATCAAATCGAGACAGCAGGAGCGCGTGTCGGCGCTTATCGAAACGCTTAGCGATTATTATGTCCAGGATCCCGATTGGGAAAAGTTGGCTGGCAACAAACAGTTGTGGATTCAGTTATTGTGGCAGTCCGATCATCGTCGTCATCGTCCGCCGCCTATTTTGATAGAGCAGGCGGAAAGCGAACCGTCCGGTTATTGGCCTCCAGCTATGCCGGAAAATTCGATAAGCCGGCGTTATACGCCTTTGCAACTGCGCGTCATGCTGTTTCGCGCCGATCGTACGATCATATACGGACGCGCCGGTGCCGTCGAGCAGTTGGGGGAACTGGAGCCTATCCGTTACCGGGACGGTATTGTCGGGTATTTGGGGCTTTTGCCGGGTAAAATGCCGAGCCAACCCGGCGAACTGCGATTTATCGAGGGTCAGGCTAAATCCTTTGTCTGGATTGCCTTATTGATGATATTGCTCTCCGCCTTTCTGGCCTGGCTATTGGCTTATATGTTGGGACGGCCGCTAAAACAGATCACCACGGCGGCGAAAGCGCTTGCCATCGGCCGATACGACGTTCGGCTGCCGGTCGAATCGTCCGACGAATTAGGCGATTTGGCACGCGATTTTAACGAATTGGCAACGGCGTTGGAAGGTTCCGAACAATCGAGACGGCGCTGGGTCGCCGATATTTCCCACGAATTGCGCACGCCTTTGGCGGTGTTGCATGGAGAATTGGAGGCCTTGCAAGACGGAATCCGTCCGCTGACAGCCGAAGCGGTCGATTCGCTGCTTGGCGATGTCATGAGACTGAATCGTTTGACGGAGGATCTTTATCAATTGGTGCTTTCCGATCAGGGAGCGCTAAGCTATCGCAAGCAAGCCCTCGACCCGATGATAGTGCTGCGTGAGGATACTGCCGCAATATCGCCGGAATTCGATACCCGACAAATCCGCTTGCAGTTACATAATCGGCTGACAAAAACCGTGCGCATTCATGCCGACCCGGACCGCTTGTCGCAATTATTTCGTAACCTATTGAACAACAGCGCCAAATATACCGATCCGGGCGGTTGTTTAAAGATCGATGTTATGCAAAAAGGCAGTTTGTTGCTTGTCGAATTTGCCGATAGCGCACCCGGCGTGCCCGAAAAGGAAATCGCGCATTTATTCGATCGCTTTTACCGAGTTGAAAGTTCGCGTAGCCGGCACCATGGCGGCGCAGGATTGGGGCTTGCCATTTGCGCGAATATCGTCCATGCACACAACGGCACGATGACAGCCGGGAAGTCTAGATTGGGCGGGCTTAACATCCGTATTACGCTACCGTTAATATCCTAGAAAAGTTGCATTCATGATAGCTATGGTGGTTGACTACAGGAGGCTTCTGATCTGAGGAATATTTTTGAACCGAGGAGTATTTTTATGAGCCGTATTTTGATCGTAGAAGACGAACTCAAGCTGGCACGGCTGGAGGCGGATTATCTACATAATGCCGGTTATGCAACCGATTGCCTCGATAACGGTCTTAAAGTAGTACCATGGATGAAACAAAATCCGGTGGCTCTCATTTTGCTGGATTTGATGCTGCCGGGAAAAGACGGTTTGGATATTTGCCGCGAAATACGGAGCTTCAGCTCAGTACCGATCATCATCGTGACCGCACGTATAGAAGAAGTCGACAGGTTGTTGGGCTTAGAATTAGGCGCGGACGATTATATTTGTAAACCGTTTAGTCCGCGCGAAATGGTTGCGCGCGTCAAGGCGGTCTTACGCAGGTTGCAGCCCCATGAGGTAAGCGGTTCTGAACGTCCGATATCGCTCATTCCGGAAAGTTTTCGGGTCCGGGCAGGTCACAAGGAAACAGAATTGACTGCGGTGGAATTTCAATTGTTGCAAGCTCTATACGATCAACCCGGACGAATTTTTTCGCGGTCGAAATTAATGGATTTGATCTATCAAGATCAGCGCATCGTTTCCGATCGCACGATCGATAGCCATATTAAGAAGTTGCGTAAAAAATTATCGGATTTATTGCCGGAACAGGAATTAGTCCACTCGGTTTATGGCGCCGGTTACCGTTACGAACCGCAATCGGACGAGCGTTAACGGTGAGCAGTAAGCGGTTAGTAGTAAATAGGAAAATAGATGGATAGGGGTAAATTTCCATTTTTACCCTAGCGTTACTGGCAAAAGATGGTTTTGAGTTTTTGCCTTTGTCATACACTTTCACAATGTTTCCATAATTGCTGCAAATTGTTTACGCATTTGGCGTTTATATTAATCACCAAGAACGGAGATAAACCGTTCTTTTATCATCAACCCGAAGAGGATTAGATCATGAACAAAAAAATCATCGCAATTGCAATCGCATTGGCACTTCCGTTGACTGCGGCCGCATTCCCTCCCGGCGGCGGTAGAGGTGATATGGAAGGCCGTCATGCACAAAGAATAGAACGCTTGACCAAGGACTTGGACTTGACTGAAGATCAGCGCACTAAGCTGGAATCCATATTCAAGGAACAACATGAAAAATACCGAGCGATACATGAAGAAACCCGCAGCCGTATGCAGGAAGTGCTGAATGAGGAGCAAATGCAAAAAATGGAAGCGTTAAAACAGCAGCGTCATGAAAAATGGCAGGAAAAACGTCAAGAGAGACGCCAGGAAAGAAAATCCGGCAAAACTGTCGACGCACAATAAGCGCAACGACTTGATCTTCTAAGCAATAGACAATGAGCGCGGCTGAGAAGGCAAGTATCGATGGACAAAATGCAACCGCAAGCCAGGGACGGATAGCGGTTTCACTCGGTACCACCGGGAGGTCGTTATGAAAGGTCTAACAAAAATAGTCGTCTTGGCCATCAGTGCGATGCTGTTGATGAATAGCGCCGTCTATGCTCAAGATCACCGGTCTCGTTCGAGCCGGCACAGTTATTCGAAACAACGGACCGCGCCGCCGCAAGCGCCGCGATCACGCATATATTCGACGCCTAGGCGACACTACACGCCGGCGCCGCCCTATCCGCATTATTATAAACCCGGTCATCGGACTAGGCCTTTGCCTCGCGGCGCATCGAGGATAGTCGTCGACCGTTCAAGTTATTATTTTTATGACGGCTTTTATTATCAGCCGTTTCAATCCGGCTTTATCATCGTCGATGCGCCGATCGGAGCGATCATAGCCACATTGCCGAGACTGCATCATCAAGTGATTTGGCGAGGCTCGCCGTATTTTGTCGTAGGCAATACGTTTTATCGTAGGCACCCGAGAGGCTATATCGTCGTCAATAATCCAGGCATTGTGCTTTGGCGATAAACCCAAATTCAACTACAAAGAACTCGGCTAGAGGCTTATCGAGCGTTATCTTTAAGCATCGACTAAAGCGGCCTCATCGATATAAACATCGACGCCGGCTTCCGGTCTGATTAATGCGACCGGAAGGACTTCTCCTTGGCGCCATTGCTTGACAGCTTCTTGCTTGCCGACTCCGGTCACTAGAAACAACACTTGCAGGCTATTGCTCAGGGTTTTGGCGCTCAAAGAAATTCTTTCCGGCGGCGGCTTCGGCGAATTGAAAACGGCATGTACCTTCTCATCGGTTGAATGAACGTGCCCTGGAAATAAGCTCGCGGTATGTCCGTCTTCGCCCATACCTAACAAGACCATATCGAATCGGCCGGCCTGTTCGATCGTCATGCGGTAGGTTTCGGCCCCTTTTTCCGGACCGAGTTCGGCTGGCATCGTATGGATTTGCCCGGCAGGAATAGAAACTTTATCCAAAAATACCGAGCCGGCCATGCGGCTATTGCGGTCGGCATGATCGACCGGTAAACATCGTTCATCGCCGTAATAAACATGCCAGTTTGGCCAATCGGCAGAGCTTTCGGCCAGCATTCGATAAACTTTTTCCGGCGTGCTTCCTCCCGCCAAGACTAATTTGAACGAACCTCTTTCCAAGATGGCTTGTTCGGCGGCGGCAAGGATTTGTTGTGCGGCGGACGCGGCGACCTTGTCCGCTGTCGCAAACGAATGCCAATGGATTTTTTGCATGGTGATAAGTCCTCTTGGTAAGGTAATGGTTAGTAAGGCACTAAATCTAATGAGCATGAAGAAACCCCATCATCTCGGATTTCTCTTCGTTTCCGGTATATACGGGCTGCTTTAATCGAAGATCAATTGTATCAGTTCTTCGGTACTCGTTTCTTGAGTCTGCATTTTTTTACGGGGCTGCCAAGTTCCGGCATCCATTCATGCCTTTTAGGAACAAGCATATTATAACCTCTTCAAATGGTTCCCACGCTCTGCGCCCATTGTTATACATAAATCTTGTATTGCTATCTTAGCTAATGCGACCTCGATACTATTTGTTGTCATCGAGCGCAACCGGCTTTCATTCACCTAGCGTTAGATGAGGGACGATCAGGGATCGCTACCACAGAGCATTTGGAATCTTTGTGGGAGCTACGTCTTCGTCGCGACTATCGAAGCCCCCGATGTGCAATGTTCGGTGACTTATCAAACAGCACAGTTTCTGGATATTCCTAACCGCTTGTCACCACGCATGACGGTACTTGTGTATAACGATGAGCGTTCTGCATGGGAACCCAGGTGGGGACGCTCTAGCGTCATCGTAGATCAAAATTCGGCACCCGGCGCTTCCTTAAGCAATGCCGAAATTTGAAGTGCGAAAGGTATATATAACAAGATATGGGAAATGTCGGAACGCCGGTATAACTCAGAGAACTGAAGTTCGGAAAACAAGTTAAATCCAAAAGGGAAAAGAGTATGTCACTTAATCGGCCGGATTTTGATAATCTAGGACAATTTTTCCACCAAGAGTCGGTTGAATGAATGCAATTTATCTGATGTTAATGGGCCTGGCCGCTATGGCGCTGGGTTATTTTGTCTACTCCAAATTTATCTGCGAAAAAATCTTTAAAGTCGATCCTAATTTTCTGACTCCGGCCCATGAATTGAACGACGGTATCGATTATGTACCGACCAACAAATATGTATTATGGGGGCATCATTTTACCTCCGTCGCCGGTGCCGCGCCGATCATCGGTCCCGCCATTGCCGTGATCTGGGGCTGGGTGCCGGCTTTCATTTGGGTGGTATTAGGCACCATCTTCTTTGCCGGCGTGCATGATGCCGGCGGTATTTGGGCCAGTAACCGCAATCAAGCCAAATCGATCGGTTCGTTGACCGGCGATATCATCGGCAAACGCGCCCGCAGCTGTTTCATGATCGTGATCTTTCTGTTGCTGCTGATGGTGAATGCCGTGTTCGCGGTCGTCATTGCCCGCCAGTTGATTGGTTTTCCCAGTGCGACGATACCGGTGTGGGGGGCTATCGTTGTGGCGTTGATCATCGGCCAACTGATTTACCGCCGTTCTATCGGATTGATGAGCGTTACGTTATTAGGCGTCATTGCACTGTATGCGATGATTTATGTAGGCGCCAAGCTGCCGGTTTCATTGCCCGAGCAAATGGCCGGTTTAAACGACAACCAAAGCTGGATCATCATTTTGTTCGCTTACGCGGCAATCGCTTCGTTATTGCCGGTGTGGGTGTTATTGCAACCGAGAGATTACATCAACGGCATTCAATTGTTCATCGGACTGATTTTGTTTTACGGCGCGGTATTGGCTGCAGGCCCGGAGATTGTCGCCCCTCCCTTCAATACCCATTTGCCGGAAGGCACGCCGTCGATCATTCCGATTTTATTCGTGACCATTGCCTGCGGCGCCATCTCCGGTTTTCATGGCTTGGTGTCGAGCGGTACGACTTCCAAGCAGTTGGATAAAGAGCCGGATTTACGTTTTGTCGGTTATTTCGGCGCGGTTGGCGAAGGTTTATTGGCATTGTCGGCCATCATTGCGACAACTGCGGGATTCGCTACCTTGGGCGACTGGCAGGCAATCTATCACAGCTTCGGGCAAGGCGGCGTCGGCGCATTCATCCAAGGCGGCGGGAATATCCTGCAGCAAGGTCTTGGGCTGGATAACGTCTTGGCGGAAACGCTGCTGACCGTGATGGTCGTATTATTTGCCGGTACCACGATGGATACCAGCTTGCGGTTACAGCGCTATATTTTTCAGGAATGGGGTGTTATTTACCGGATCGGTTGGCTGCAAAAACCGCTTCAGGCGACTCTATTGGCGGTCGGTTCGTGTTTGCTATTGGCCTTTGGCGTCGGCGGGGACGGTTCCGGCGGACTATTGATATGGCCGTTGTTCGGCACGACCAATCAATTGCTGGCCGGATTCACGCTATTGGTGATTACGGTGATGCTGGTAAAACGCGGCCGACCGATGTGGTATACCCTGGCACCGTTGCTATTTTTACTGATCATGACCACGCTGGGTTTGCTAATCCAACTGAAAAGTTTTTTCGACCAACAAGACTGGTTCCTGCTGTCGCTCGACATCGTGGTATTGATCGCCGCCATCCTGATTTCGCTGGAATCGAGCTGGGTACTCGGCAAACAACTCAAAGCCAATAAAGCCGGGGTCGTCAACACATGAAATTGAACGAACTAAAGGCCTTGTTCGACCGGGCCGATCATTATGCCGAAGAGTTCTATAACGCCCCCTATCGGGCGGCTATCGCCCGCGCCCGCCGCGAGCAGGACGATCTCTTCATGTTGTTGGTGTTCAGTGAAATGATGGGAGTGCCCAATCCCGTCAGTTATTACACATTGGAATTACAGCCCATCCTACTCGAACGTTTTCACGACTGGCATCGGCGCATGGGCATGGAGCACTCGCCGCTGGACCATATCAAATGCTGTTGATGCGATGAGTTTGATAACCGAAATGCGGATTCTGTTGATCGGCGGCAAGGGCGGTGTCGGAAAAACCACAATATCTTCGGCACTCGCCCTACTCGCCGATCGGCGCGGAAAAAAAGTGCTGCTGGTTTCGACCGATCCGGCGCATAGCCTGGCCGATGCATTCGGCTGCCGGATCGGCGACAACATCACCCGGCTGGCGGTCAATATAGACGGCCTGGAATTAGACCCCGACCGCGAAGTGGAACAACACCTGGAGCGGGTGAGCGCCCAACTGAAGCGGTTTACCCGACCGGAAATGTACGATGCGATCGAAAAACAAATGCGCTTGACCCGTCAAGCGCCGGGCGCGCAAGAAGCCGCGATGCTCGAACGCATTGCCAATACCCTTACACTAGGTCTCAAAGACTACGATCTGACGATTTTCGACACGGCGCCGACCGGCCATACCTTGCGTTTATTGAGCCTGCCCGAGGCCATCGCGGCCTGGACTCAAGGCTTGCTGAAAGCCAATCAACGATCGGAAAAATTGGCTGAAGTTCTCGAACACTTAACGCCTAAGGCCGGGCGCGACATCGATAATCCGTTGTCCGATCCGGCTGAGCATGCCACGGTGGGCATGGATCCGCGTAATAAGGCCATCACCGAAACGCTGCTGGCTCGGCAGCGCTTGTTGCAGCGAACCCGCGAATTGTTACAGGACAAAGACCAAACGGCCTTGCTGTTTGTTTTGACGCCTGAAAAACTGCCGATTCTCGAGACAGCACGCGCCGTAAAAGCCTTGCAACAAGAGCGCCTGCCCTTGGCCGGCTTGGTTATTAACCGTATCTTGCCGGAAGATGCCGAAGGTGATTTTTTAGCGCAACGCCGCCGGCAAGAAAAAATACACCTGCAGCAAATCGAACAAGAATTCGCTAATCTTACAAGGTATTCGATTCCACTACAGGCAACTGATATTCAGGGGATCGACGGGCTGAACAAGATGGCGGATTTGTTAATGTATGCGGGGTTGTGACGTTATTTTTCACGCGGTTTAACGGGTGGCGATAAGCGGGTGAAGGATTCTCGCCGCTTGCGCGCGGGGCCGGTTATCCAACCCGCCACGAACGTTTCGCTTTGCTTGGGCTACGGTCGAAAAGCTTCCGCTCCTGCTCACGCCCCTTACCTACATCCATATAGGTAACGTTTAGGATGGGATTACAAATCCCGTCCTGGCAAGCTAGAAGCTGCCACTTCGCTAGCGCCCAAGTCACGCGGATAGCGCTTGCCAACATACTAAATATAGCGTTTAATCCGCTCTAGTTTAAGCCTGTCCGGTACGAGTGTTAAAGTGCTTCAAACGAATCTTGGCACGAATAATTTCGGTGAATTTTCCAAAGGCGGCGCTGAAGTATTTTGCATTTTTGTTAGGAAAGGTTGTTTCTTGCAAGACACTGAAAATTTTATGTCTTTAATTTTTAAAAACGAATTAGGCAGCTGTTTGACGCATTATTTTGCGTCATTTAGGATGTCTAATTATAGTTATGCAAATAGAGAACAGATGCTCGTATGATTGAATATGGTTTCATAGGCACAGCGTATCGAATATTAAAAGATATATTCAGTTTCGCTCGTGGTAAGAAGCGTTCGCTGTCTTCGGCTGAGAGAATTCAATTAAGGCAAAAATGGAAAAAGGAATTTGAAGAGGTTATCGCCACAAGGCAGAGAGATAAACTAAGAATGGATGTAATCATTAGAGACATGAAGCGTATTGATAATTATCCAGACGTCAATGCCAAAGAAAAAGGCATTTCGTCTTGGTTCAAGGTCGGTTAAATGGGTACATACCATAAAGGTATACAAGCTGGCCTAAGTTGGGGGGCTCTGAAAGTTGATGAGCAAACCGGCAAATACAGATTTGTCGATCGCAAGAATAAAGAAGAAGGCGAAATAAAGGTAATTCTAATTGGGCTTATACCATACGAAAACATCGAAGCAACAGATTGGGAGGGAGACGAGTATGGTGGGCATCCACATATTTACTGCCACTTTACAGAGAAGAAAAACCAGCCGTATGAAAGGTTGATATTTTCTGAGCAAAGGCAGCTAGATCATTTTACATACTATAGCGAAGTTGCAGATTATGAAGAGGTCAGAAAGCTCAGTAAAAAACGCAAAATCGAGTATTTTGCATAACATAGCGCTCAAGCCGACCCGCTTCCGCTACGCTCCAACGGTCGGCTTAGCTCTACGTTAGCAGTCAAAAGCCGTGAGCAAACACTTATCAGATTCGACGGAACAACAAACAGCAGAAGTTTTTATGCTCAAATCTCTGCAAAACAAACTTGGCTGTCACTTTGTTCCTGATGCAGAAATGCCAATTGATGTTGGAGTAAAACCAGATGCAGTCGACCTTAAGAACAAGATAGTGGTTGAGGTTTATGCTCGAGTTGGTGAAGTTAATGGTGCTCAACAACACAAAATCAAAGGCGATATATTAAAGCTCGCGCTTATCGATAAGCGACTTGGCTCTGGTTGGCGAAAAATCATGTGTTTTGCTTCTAATGAAGCCGCCAAATACGTACAAGGCAAATCATGGGTGGCGGAAGCAGCAAAAGAATTTGGTGTGGAATTATTCATTGTCGATTTGCCAGAAGAACAAAAAATTAATGTTATTACTGCTCAAAAGCGGCAGCGCATGGTGAACCCATCATGACTACTAACAAGTCACTCGTTTGTGCCGCACAGTTTCAACGTTATAAGGCTCATGCCCACTGACAATATTTTCCAGTAGCGGATAAAAGTGGCTCTAAAAAAGGGGGCAGGTTTAATTATCGCAATAATAAATAAACCTGATAATCAACTAGTCTGACACAGGGAGGGTCCGAGCAGAGCCGTGTGGGTAAGTCATGGACAGCGTCCCTGCTGCCCGCAACTTACCACACTCTCGGACCTCGCGACCACGAAACCCACCGGTTCAATAACAGGTTGAAGAGATTAATTCGCAAGACAGAGCAGTCGAAAAAAAGCCAAAATTTGCTTGAGGGATTAGTTTGGCTTATTGACTACGACAGGCTAATGGGTGACCCTATGACTCACTATAGGGAATTTGTCACACAAGGGATGAATCAGGAATCAATCTGGCGAGAGCTAAAACGTCAAATATTCCTCGGTGACGACACATTCGTATCGCAGATGCAGGAAAAAATTAAAGGGAAAAATAACGATGTCAATTTTCCAACAGCACAAAGAAGAACGCCCGCATTGCCATTAGCCGAATACCAAAAGTCTTCTGCAAGTCGTAACGAGGCGATCGTATCGGCTTATGCCACAGGGGAATATAGCTATCAACAAATAGCGGATTTTTTTGAACTCCATTTTACAATCGTCGGTAAAGTTATCAGAGCAGCAAGATTAAAATGAAAGCTATGAATCTAGACTTGACCCCAATGCTTTGACCCCAATGCTTCCCTAAAAGGCACTAACATGACACGAATAAATATCAGTGATGTAAATATCGAATGCGTGCAGGGCGATATTGCCAACCAGTTTGAAATAGATGCGATTGTCAATGCGGCCAATGCCGAACTACGAATCGGAGGCGGCGTAGCAGGGGCAATTCATCGAGCCGCAGGACCGGGTTTAGAAAATGAATGCCGTCCGCTCGCGCCCATCCGCCCAGGACAAGCGGTTATTACGGGAGCGCACGACTTACCCAACCACTATGTGATCCATTGTCTAGGGCCCATATACGGACACGACGAGCCCGCCGACGATCTTCTGGCTTCGTGTTACCGAAATGCGCTTGGTCTCGCTGATCGACATGGCTTACGCTCGATTGCGTTTCCGGCTCTTTCAACCGGAGCCTTCGGTTACCCGATGGAGCAGGCTGCCCGGATTGCCTTCAAAACGATCCTAAGTGAATTACCAAATCTGTCATCGCTCAAACTTATTCGATTCGTGCTGTTCAATGCCAGAGACTTACAGTTGCATGAAAGCATTTTAAAGCAGCAGACAGACTAACATGTAAGCGGTGATTGTAATGTCCTGTTACAAAAAAACGCCCATCATATCCGACTTCGCTCTTATTAAATAACTGCGCATGGCAGATCTATGACGATGAATCTGTCCGAGAACCGGCTCGGTTACTTCAATGAGATTTAAATTGAAGCGGCCCCCAAGTATAATTTGACGCCCCATGCAAAAAAACTTCAAAGCAAAAATCATCACACTTCAGGATTCGTATTCAGCGGTCCATAGGCTTGCCCTCGATATCATGAAAAGCTCGCTATCTTTCGATATCGTTATTGCAATTGCCCGAGGCGGAATGTTCCCGGCACGCTTGATGTGTGATTTTTTAAACATTGGTCAATTGACTTCCATGCAGGTAAAGCATTATCAAAGTGGAGCAGAAATTCTGAAATACGCTGAAATAATCGACCCTGTTAAGATAGATATTTCAGGAAAAAATGTTCTGATCATCGATGACGTTAACGATACGGGTAAAACGCTAATCGAAGCCGTTAATCATGTGCAGAGCCTAAAGCCGGCTTTGCTTAGCCCATGTTTGACACCTAACTTTAAAACTCTTTATGAATCAATATTTTATTGGATCATAAATGACCGTAAGGCACTACATAGGCGTTTTTTAAGCGTAATTCGATCTATAGTAGAGTTTTTTGTACACCTCCAGGAAGCGGGTCAAGGCCCAATGTGTGGTAAATCCGTGCTAATTCCGCTTCCGGTTGTGTGCTTTTGCGGATGTGCAGAATACCGCCGTCGGCGCGCCGGAAGGAGGCGGTGACGCGCTGCTGAACGGACAAGATGTCGCGCAGTGTGGACCAGCGGTCGTGAATGCCGTGTTCTTTCAGTTGCCGGCGGATGATTTGCACGAACTGATAGGCCAGGACGGTGATGAACAAATGGCCGTCGACGCGGACTTCTTTGTGATGGTAGACCGGACGAAGCCCGAGTTCGGATTTAAGGCTACGAAACACCGCTTCCAGGTCGGTGAGCATGATATAGGTGCGCCACAGTTTTTCAGCATCCCATTGCGTTTCGTTACTGCGGAGGCAATAGACGCCGGGATGGCTCAGGCGGCTGCCGGCTTTGGGCTGTTTCGACCAGGTCAGGCCGATGACTTTTTCGCCGGTCTCATCCGGGGTCAGTTCGATCGTGTAATGCTGGCCGATACCTTGGTATTTTTCTTGGAGCCGACCGATGCGCTGTTGCAGTTTGTCGAGGCGCTTTTCGGCGCGAGGCTTGTGGAGGCCGTCGGCGATTTTTTGTAATCCGGCTTCGAAGCGCTCGCACAGGCGTTGATTGATGCCGCGCTCTTTTTGTTCGCGCTGTTCGGAGTAGCAATACAAGCGCACTTCTTGGTGTTCGCTGTCGTCGACGCGCTGGATGTGGACGGCGGAGCCGGCGGCGGTTTCGATCGGAATGGCGGTTTCGGCTTCGAATTGCCGAGTGCGTTCGCGGCTGACGACCAGATAGCGGTAACCCTGTTCGCGCAGCCAAGTCAGATTGGCTTCCGTGGCGATGCCGGCATCCATAATCACCAAGGCCCCGGCCGGTGCGCCGAGGTCTTTGAGCATCCCGGCCAAGGTCTTGCCTTCCGAGACATTGCCGTCGAAGGTCTGGGAACGGCGGACAAAACCGCTGCCGTCGAGCACCAAGCCCAGCGTGACCAGTGGACAGTCGCGGCGCTTTTCTTTGGAGCGGCCCCGTTGCGCTTTCGGATTGGCGGCCGCCGTGCCTTCGAAATACGTATTGGTCAAGTCGTATAAGGTAACCGTGGTCTCGAAACCGAACAGATCGTGCACCCGGTTGAACAGCGTGCGTTCGATGACGTCCCGGTGCTTCATCAAAGCGTCTGAAGCCCGATACAACGTGATCGGCTTCATGCGTTCGAAATCGACGTCCAACAGCTCGCCCAAACCGCTGCGCTGACCTAGCCAACGGTGCGTGGCGGCCTCAGAAGCCGGCGCTGCCATGCGCCCGATGATCGAACCCACAACCGCCGCCCGTAGCGGCCCGGACAGACCCAATCCCATCAGCAGCGAGGTAAAATTGACCAAGTCCATCGCCGCCAAACCGACCTGCTCGACACCGATCGAACGGGGCCGCGCTAATTCCAGCGAGTTCGCATCAATGGTATATATTTCAGCCGGAGTCCGGGACTCCGGTGGCTCCGACGAAACCGATTCCGAAGCCGCCTGTGCGGCGTCATTGACGACAGGCATGGCTGGGGTCGGGATCAACGAAAGTCTCACGAGCAATGGCGCGCTTTCCGCCAACAAGCGCGCGGCGATATGTTCCGCGGCCAAGGCCACCGTCTGAGGTAAGTCCGGATCGAATAAACTCGTTTGCAACGATAACAACTCCAGGACACGGCGACATAAGGCCGGCCAAAAAGTGGGCTGGATCGAAAAATGCCGGCCTAGATTCAGCAGTGTGACCTGTTTAACTTGGTGACCGATGCGTTCGGAATGAACCAGTCGATAAGTTACATGAGGTTCGCCGGTGGCTCTGCAGCGGGTTTGAGTGCGTCGAATAAACATGCCGTCAACTTAGCGCAAACCGCGAGGCGGCGCAAGAGACCAGAGGCATTTTATGGCACTACATTAGCCATTTTCGAGGAAGTCGATTTTTATCGTCCAATGATATCAATTAGTTAAAAAATTAATAATTTTTGCGAATGATAGATATTTACTAGAAAATGTTAAAGGTGGGTTAGGACAGCTGTCTTGCATGAAAAGAAAAATACTGTTTTCGAGGCCGATTTCAGCATCGAAAAATTGGATGAGTGGAAGTGGCTGGTCTATGAATGGGCGGTGACGGAAGATATTCTGAATTTTTTGAAAAATGACGACATGCTGCAACATAGCATAGAAACAGTGCGTGATCATTTAGCCAAAAAATACGATCTTTTCATTGAACATCGGCTCCTCCACGATATTATGCAAATGAAACAAAACTATTTTTGAGTTCGGTCAGTTTGGTTTGTTGTTCGTCGATAGTCGATTGGATTTTATTCAACAGTTCGTCTTTAGTCATTGCCGTCTCTCCAAAGAGTAGGGTTCAAATGAATGGAGTCGTTTCGAACGATCCGAATGGTCAGGGTTTTCGTCCGAACATTTTGCCGAATGCATCGATGGCGCCTGAGACGCCGCCGACGCTATTCAACAACTGTTCTCCAAGATCGGCTAGCGTGCCGTTTGGAGAAGCCTTGTCGATGACATCGGGTACTGCTTCCTGTAGTCCATTTAACGCCGAAGATTCGCTGATACCCAGTTCATTGGCGAATGAGGCGATTTTGTCGTGGCCGAAAATTTGTTCCAACTGATTTCCGGAAACCGGTGCGTTCCGGCCTTTGCCTAGCCAGGATGACGCAAGCTGCATTAATTCCTGACTGTTGCCGTTCTGCATACTTGAAATAATCGAAGCCATGTTCAGTTGACCTTGTTTGTTGCCGAATAATTTTGTTAGCGCCCCGACAATTTCGGAGGTTTCTACTTTTCCGTCACGATCCGTGTCTAATTGCTCCTTGAATAATTGTGCACTGCTTTGAAGAAGGGAATTGATGTCCATGACGGCACTGCCTCGGGTTAAAGGTTTTTGGGAATTCGGATTTTCTGGCCGGGATAAATTTTATCCGGATCTTTGATGACTTCTCGATTGGCCTCGAATATTTTTTGATATTTCGAGCCGTTGCCGTAGGCTTTCTCGGCGATTTTCCAAAGCGTATCGCCTTTTTCGATCGTGTAAAACTGATCGTCACCGGCGACAGTGCTGCCGTCCGCGATCAATACCCCTTCGGCATCGATGGCTTCGATGCCGTGCACGTTCCCCGCCATCAATACTGCTTTTTCCAATGCTTCGGCGGAACTTGCCTTACCGCTCAGAATGGCTCGGCCATCTTTGACTTGTATCTGTAGGTTTTCGACGCCCGGATTATCTTCTTCGATTAGTTTTTGTATCGCGTCAGGCGCCTCGGTTTCCGTGCCGAACAGTTTCTTGCCCATATTCATCGCAAAGTTGAATAAACCCATGATCTATCCTCATTTTTGTTATGGAAATTTGTGTTGCATTCGGAACATACACCCCGCCTTGACCGTGGTCAACTGATTTTAAACGTGTACATGGTTCGTTGTTGCGATATTCTTGAGGTGGGATAGGGCCGTGACCTGAATCCCGCCAACCTCTGCCGGAATGACGCGTTTTTCTTAAGATAAGGTTATTGGTACAGGCAATCATGTGCTTAATAAATATTGTCTCGCTTGAGAAATTGAGCGTTCAAGCAAATATAATTCTTGAAAGGAGGGCGTCAAGAGTGAAACACGACGGTGCATATTGAATTATTGACACTGTTGCCAATCCAAGCAGAAAAGACCGAAGATGTTTAATTGCTGCGGGGAAAGGTTTTATGAAACGATTGATTCGATTGCTTGTCGTTTTTATGTTGACACTGCTGTTGCAGAGCTGCGCCGTTTACACTTCGCCTTACAGCCGTTCCGCGGCTTACTATGGATATGGCCCCTCTTACGGGTTCAGTTATGGTTACTGGCCTTATTATCGGCCTTATCGTTATAGATACCCGCGTTACTATAGGCCCTATGGCTATCAAGGGCGCAAATTTTACGGAAATTTCGGTTGGCGTAGCGGTTATGACGGGAGAAGTTATCGGCGTAGTAGCGGTGGTTTTTCAGGTAGGGGCCGGCCAGGTTCGCTAGGCGGTCGCCGCAGCATTAGGAGTGGTCGAGGTCGGCGCTAATAGCCCATACTTCGCGCGGACATGTTTGCGGCTTTCATGACAAGGAGCGCGTTAGAAAACCGCGTAGGGATAAATATAAAAAACATGGAGCTAAGTTGCAGGAAATGTCGGCAACTCTTTGTTGCCGACATTTCGTAGCTCTTGAAATTTAGACGTTTTTCGTCCGGATAGGGTGGTTAGGTTATTTATTGATCTTGCTTTTGATAAACGAGATGAGCGGTTTTACTCCGTTTTCGATGAAAAAACAGACGGTTTGCTTTGACGCATGAAAAATCACGGAGCCCATCGAAGCCTGTTCATTGAGCGACAACTTCTTGGCCGATGCCTTCCTGATGTTGTCATAGTAAACAGCCAAGCCGTCGACGAAGACGTAGCGATATGCCCACATCTCGGCAATTGATGTAAACCACATGAAGGCGAACGATATCGCCATGCCCATGCCTGCGATAATCACAAGCCAGGCAAACATAGGGTGCAGCTTAGTGAGCCACCACGACATGATATCCGCTATCAAGAATACATAAGGCATGCCGATTGCCGTACTTTTGATCATGACCGACGCGGTTTCGGAAAAACTAAAAATCAGACCGACGAACATGAAAATAAAAGCAATACCGAATAAGTGGATATGCGATATGCGAATCAACGAGGCGAAGGTAGCGCCTTCGTCTTGTTCGGTCACGGCTTTCAATTGCGCAAAATCGTTATAATTGGGGATGCCCGACGCATCGGCGTTATGACACATCACACATTTGGTTTCGATGATTTGCTTGGATCCGCTGGATGCATATTCCGATTGCTCCGCACCGTCCCGAGTCCACTGAATTAGCGTGAAGCGTTCTTGCTCGGTCGCATAGGGTTTCATTGACCCGTTTAGCTTGGTTTCCAATAGGGTGCCCGAGCGGTTGCCGTAATAACTATAGACGATATCGTCTATCGATAGCCCGAACTTGCCGTCGGCCATGCCGTGCGTGAATAGAATTTGTATCAAAGCAAACAGATAACCGATAGCAACGGTGCCTAAATAGCCGGTAAACAAGACTTTGATCGGAAGGTCGAGTTCTTTGAGATGAGATTTAAAAGGATGCATAGCGTGTTTCCATGGAAAATAAAAATCAAATTCGTAAAAGGGAGGAATAGACGCAAATAGCGGTCCATGTCGGGGCTTGAAAGCACGCAGGATATGCACCGCGCACCATTTTTACCCAGAGTAGTTCAACATTCGGCACCGGGGTGCCCGCCAAAGGACGCCATGAACCCAGTACCTAAATTATGCAAGATAGTTACCATAGCCAAAGGGCTATGGAATTTAGGTGCTGGATGAATACGTTCATGTAGGCTCTATGCCAGCTCCATGCTGGCGAAGCCTTTGCCGCACACCCCGGCGCCTCCTTAGGCACTGCCGAAATTTGATGTGCGAAAAGTATATAAGGTTTCCGGCTTTACCAGTCTTGAAAAATGTATGCGATTCGGCAACTACGACTCCTTCGAGAAACCACGCTCTTTTTAGATCGTGCAATTTCATAGCAACTGAGGGATTGTAACCAGGTTCGCAACGGTACTAAAACTGTGCAAATGTTAGTCCATTGCTTTTCTAATGACGATAGGCCGTGAAAAAAAGGTATAGAAAAAAGATTGTTGCAGTTTGGAGATGGCCCAAAGGGACAGTAATAATGCCGAAATCGAGGTGCCGGCAATCACCAGATCGGCATATTCATATCCGGACGGCAGAAACGCTTCCGCGACCGCGCCGCTCAGAACCATCACAACCAAAGGCAGCATATAAAGCAATAACGAGGCCTTGATTAAAATCCCTTCGCTGATTCCGATAACGACTTCATCGCCGGTTTTTATCTCGATGTCGCAATCGACGGCGATCGAACGCTTCTTGATAAACTTATCGAGCACCGAAGTGGAGCAGGAGCTTTTTTGCAGACAACCACCGCAGCCTTGCTTCGGCTTGCTTTCGACCCAAACTTGGTTATGCTCGATTTTTGCCACGACTGCATTTTCTTCGATCATGATGGTTCCTCGCCACTTTGAATCAATCGATAATTTCGGCAGTATACCGCGAAATCTTAATGCTATCCGACCAATAATTCGAGGGAAGCCCGGCTTTTTGTTTGAGATGTTGTAAGAACTGCCGAGGATCGGGCAAGGATTCCCAGACTGAAGGTAAAAACGTGCCTCGTTTGGGGCCTTCTTCCAAAATCAAGCCGTCGATACCTGGGCGCAATTGATCGATGAGGTTTTGCTCCGAAGTGAATGCAATCGGCTCCGCGGGACTTAGTATCGAAATATGAATGTCCAATTCATCGAGCTCGTCGGCTTCCAGCGGTGGGAACCGGTAATCCTTGAATGCCGCGGAGAAAGCATTCAAGGCGACATCCTCGGCCATCGGCCTATACGCTTCGAGCATGCCGATGCACCCGCGCAGTTGCCCTTGCTTTTGCAAGGTCACGAATGTTGCCCGCGGCATAGCCAGCTCGGTCGGATAATCGCTTAGATCGATCTTGAGCGCTTTGCCGGTTTTTAAACCGTGAGCAATGGACAACCTAGCTAAATCAAGAAGGCGCTTGCGGTTTTGTTCATTCAACGACATAGGCGCCATACCCCACGACTCGGTCTTTATCGCCTGCGGTATCGCCGGAATTTCTGAGATCGACAGTTTTAATGCTCATCGATTTTTGCCGCAATAATTTCAATAATCCGGATACCGGCACTTTGCCGCATGCGTCTTCGGATGATAGCTTTTCGTATTGCATTTGCTCGATCAAGGTACTGGTTTGTTGATCGAGTTTTTTCGCAGTCGAATAATCGTGATAATGACTCAGGTCGGAGCTGATGACGATCAAGGTTTCGGGACCGCCCCAAACCAAATCGAGAGCACGGCTAACTTGATCGGCCGAAGCATCTCCGGCGACAATCGGGACTAATTTGAAATCGGCCAATGTTTCCTGCAAGAAAGGCAAATGCACTTCCAGGCTGTGTTCATGAGTATGCGCTTGCTCGATATATTCGACAAACGGTAGCTTTATCAATGCTTCAACCGCAGTCCGGTCGATAACCACATTGCCCAACGGCGTTGTGTAGTAGTCGGTGCGAGTGACGGCCAAACCGCGAAAAGCCACCCGGTGCGAAGGCCCGATTAGTACGACTCGGGTGATAGTATCGCGGGCCTGTTTTAGTCTCGCATAGGCGCTGGCAGCAACCGGCCCTGAATAACTATAACCGGCGTGGGGGGCAATAATCGCCTTCGGAACTTTCGCCTCGGTTTCGGCATCATTAATATAATGATCCACCATTGTTCGCAACTCAATCGGATCGTCAGGATAAAACAAGCCTGCGACTGCGGGTCTTCTGTTCATAGACAATATCCTGTATAAGAAGTGGGATTTAAGAGTATTTTATAGCGGAAAGCTTACAATCCACTGACCCGTTAAAACATTCATTGGTTCCGGGAGAGCGCTAATGCCTAACTTGATTACCCCAGACACCGTTACGACACGCTATTGGCATGCCTTAGAGGATGGGCGCGTACAATGCGATCTATGTCCTAGATTTTGCAAATTGCATGAAGGTCAGCGAGGATTGTGTTTCGTCAGGCAAAACCAAAACGGTCAAGTCGTCATGACCAGCTACGGCCGGTCCAGCGGCTTTGCGATCGATCCGATCGAAAAGAAACCGTTGAACCATTTTTTACCGGGCACGCCCATTTTATCCTTCGGCACGGCCGGTTGCAATCTAGCGTGTAAATTCTGTCAAAACTGGGATATCAGTAAATCGCGCGAGATGGATGCGCTGATGAGTTTGGCATCGCCTGAGGCGATTGCCCGAGCCGCGCAGGAAAATGGCTGTGATAGCGTCGCTTATACTTACAATGACCCGGTTATCTTTCATGAATATGCCATCGATACCGCAATCGCTTGCCGAGAGCTCGGAATAAAATCGGTCGCGGTGACGGCCGGTTATGTGTGTTCTGAGCCTAGGGCCGAGTTTTATCGATATATGGATGCCGCCAATGTCGACCTAAAGGCCTTTACTGAAAACTTTTATCATAAAATTACCGGCAGCCATTTGGATGCGGTGCTCGATACGCTGCTTTACCTAAAGCACGAAACCTCGGTCTGGTTTGAATTAACGACCCTGGTCATTCCCGGGGAGAACGATTCGGAACACGAATTCGAGGCGATGACGCAATGGGTTGTCGAAAACTTAGGTCCCGATGTGCCGATGCATTTTACAGCGTTTCATCCCGATTGGAAAATGATGGATAAGCCGCATACGCCGGTTTCTTCACTCCTGCTCGCGCGCGACATCGCCATCAAAAACGGAGTTCGGTATGCCTATGTTGGTAATGTGCATCGAAAAGAAGCGGACAGTACTTACTGTCATCACTGCGGAAAACTCTTGATCGGCCGCGATTGGTATCAATTATCCGAATGGAATCTCGACGAAAAGGGTTGCTGCAAATTTTGCGGAACGCGTTGTGCCGGCGTTTTCAATGAAAAGCCGGGGAATTGGGGCGCCCAGCGTAGAGCGGTAAGTATCAATTAACCTATAACAGTCATGAAATGGGCCGATTCATCCATGTGTCATGAAATTTCTCCGTTTAGGTCTGAGGAGGGGGCGAAGTTTGATTGGCAAAAGCGGTAGCGGCCGAAATTAGGATTAAGTGTAAAAGGAACATGTGACTTCTCGGTTTTAGTTATACCCATCGTAGATGAAAATTCGGCCCCGGGGTGCCCGTCAAAGGACGCCGTAAACCCAGCACCTAAATTCTCCAAGACAATTAACCATGACCAATGGGCTATGGAATTTAGGTGCTGGGTAAATACGTCCATGTAGGCTCTATGCAGGCCCCTCACATAGCGTTAGGTGAGAGGTCGAGCACCCCGGGACCTCCTCCGGCACTGCCGAAATTTGAAGTTCGAAAGGTATAGCGCTCAAATACGGATCATTCGAAAGGATTAGAGCTATCGTCTAAATAGCTTTGAATAGCGTTGCACATTTCGCCGGGAAGGTGACCGGTTTCGATCAATTCTTTAAGCTGGCTCTCGATGCGCTCCTGTACCATCCGATTGTCCGTCCTACGATTCAGTAATACTTGCAATGAACTCAATGCATTTGACCGCACGGCTGCATCGCTGTCCGATAACGAGCCGATTAAGCTATCGAGAATATTATCTTCCGCAGGTTCGAAAAAACCGAGACTTTCCGCAGCTGCCGAACGCACTTCGGCGGACCTATCATTTTTCAATGCGTTTAAAAGGTAATCTCCGGCTTTTGTTGTCGGGTAGGCTGAAAGTTGCTCGGCTCCGATAACTCGCTGTTTTGGGTCTTGATCCTTCAACCATTCGCCGGCCAGAGCGACTTGCTCCTTTTCGACGCGCCGCTCTTCTTCGATTTGTTCCGGAGTCGGTATGGCTTGCCCACCGGATGTCGCGGCTAAAACGCGTAAGTCAGGAATTTGTGTCCGCGCAGGCTTGATGTTTGCTTTTCTCGACTTCTGACTACAGAAGTTACCAGTTTTTGAAGGGTGCAGAAGCGGTAAAACCGCAAGTATTGTATAAGGCACCATCAAAACACACAGAAGTACGGCTTTATGCATCGGAAAAAGTTTCATTTAAAACAGGAGAGCTATCCCTGCTCTCCGTCCCTTTTATATTTGTATCAAGGTGCCTGCAAAGTTCCGTTATCGGACGTTACGGCATCGGTTGAATTAGGGCACGCCGGCTGCGACCAAGCATCCCAGTAACCGCCGCTGCCGATCAAAATCATCTCGTCTCCGACGGTTGCACCTGCAAGAGGCGTTTGAACATCGCCGTCGGCATTAAGGTTGACAGTGCTTATCCCGGTACCGCCAGGATGCATGTTGAGTGCGGCTCTCACTCGCCATGCATAGGCATGGTCACGACACGAAGTATCCCCGGAAATGCCGATTGCACCGACTTTTTTCCCTCCGGAATACAGGGCCAGCCCCCCTCCGAACACATTGACACCACCGATACGTTGGTTTTTCAATGGATCGGCATTTGTACCATAAGCATTGGGACTACCCGAATAAGCACGGACGGCATTAACCGGATTGCTATGCTGAAGACCGTATAAGCTGCCCCCGGGCTGTACGGCGCTATATAAATTAGCTGTCGATATGGCATAGCCATCCAAGCTGAACGCATTAGCCGTATTGGCTTTTTGAGCCGAAATCATCCGGCTTCCCAGCCATTGAGAATTTCCCGCACCCGCACCGGTCGTACCGCTAGTCGCTACATGGCAAACCTTTCCCGTTTCATCCACCATCGTAACCCACATCGGCAAACCATAGCCGCCAGTGTCAGTTCCAGCAGATTCAGCTGCGACTATTGCATTTTCCAACGCTTGCCGTGGAACGTCTTTACACGCCGCCATTAAGGATTGACTGCCGAATAGTAAAACTGTCGAACTTATAGTCAAATACACTGTTGTTATTGTTTTCATCGTTATTTCACCTATACCAGTTTTCACATTAAAAACCCTGTTTAAATATTGACAGGATGCCGTTCGGCAATTACCAAAATAAACAAGATGGAGAGATTATTAGGCAATTTACAATATATGTATATAAGTCGTCCTTCTACTTCATGCGCAATGGAAATGTCTCAATTTTTTCAGTTAACAATTTGGCAAGCCCATCCATGAAGATAACGACATCCCCTGTTGGCGTTGCCGCCATAAAACACAAATTGCACCCTTAAAGTTAAGTAAGCTTTTTTGCTTAGCACAGTGATTGAAAATGCAGAACAAATCCTGCCAAGCAGACTTCATGCCCCATCTGCTGCCGGCATCTCCGATAAATGCACTCTTCATGATAACAAGAGCGGTTTTAAACTCATTAATGTTCAAAATTGCGCAGCATCATAACGAAGCGAAAAACGGGTATACCATTATTATTTTTAATAATTACCTTTTTAAATTAAGCTTAACTCAAATAAAACGTTGCCGAGCGAGCTAAGATTGCATTCCCGAACAGTCAAGTAATCGCAACTAACACAAACCACCTAATCCGTGGAAGCAGCTGTTATGTTTTAGCTAGCCAATTCGTTTTACCTTCAAACGCATTACTAAAACAACGAATAAGGAAGTATTGACTCTAAAGGAACACAGGTCGATTATAATCAACTTATCGAAAATAGCTATAAATAAGTACTTTATAAACATTGCCTTAACTAAAAAACATTAAATGCTCGATGATTCCTTCTTAACATAAGAAATCAAAAAATCTGCCAAGCCTTAATTTCCTTTCAGCCTATGTAAAACATGCCAACATCTGCGCCCTAAATTTTTCATGAGAATAACCGACACCCTAAATCAAGCCATAAGCGCGATCAAAACACAGCCGCTTCGAGTTTCTTTGATTATTCTAGCGATGAGCATCGGCGTGGCGTCGGTCACTGTATTAGTCTCATTGGGCGAAAGCGCTCGCAGCTATATCGTGCATGAATTCGAAGCGCTCGGTACGCATTTGGTGATCATATTACCGGGCAGAACGGAAACCGTCGGCGGACAGCCGCCGATCATGGGCGAAACGCCGCGCGATTTAACGCTCGACGATGCCGAAGCCTTGTTCAGGAGTCATTATATCGCCGCGGTCGCGCCGATTTCGGTCGGTTCCGCGCCGGTTTCGGTGCGAGGCCAAGCGCTCGAACGCGAGGCGAATATTTTGGGTTCGACGCATGCGCTGCAGCGCGTGCGCCGATTGACGATGGCTCAGGGGCTTTTTTTACCGGATACGGATGTTAAGCGAGCGCAACAAGTCTGCGTCATCGGCCAAACGATTCGCGAGGAATTATTTCCAAGAGGTCCGGCCATCGGGCAATGGCTGCGTATCCACGACCGCCGTTTTCGAGTCGTAGGCGTGCTGTCGACCGAAGGCCAGTCGATCGGCGTCGGTTTCGATGAAATCGTGATCGTTCCGGTTGCGTCGGCGCAAGCCTTGTTCGATACGCAAGGCTTGTTTCGGGTCTTGGTCGAAGCCAAGTCCAAACCCGCGATGTATAAAGCGGTCGACGATATTCGCGAGATCATCAAGGCCCGGCATGAAGGCGAAGACGATGTGACGATCATCACGCAAGACAGCGTGGTGCAAACCTTCGACAAAATATTGACCGCGTTGACCTTGACTGTGACCGGAATTGCCGGAATCAGCCTTGCGGTGGCGGGCGTGCTGGTCATGAATGTCATGCTGGTCAGCGTGACGCAACGCACTTCGGAAATCGGCCTGCTGCGAGCCTTGGGTGCAACCAAGAGCCAATTGCAGCGTTTGTTTTTGACCGAGGCGGCGCTGTTATCGTTGGTCGGGGCGGTTTTAGGTCTTGCGACCGGTCAGTTGATTCTGTTCTTGTTGCAAATGCTTTATCCGGCCTTTCCTTTCATGCTTCCGAACTGGGCACTTGCCGCCGCGCTAGCCGTATCGCTGGTGACAGGCTTGATTTTTGGGGTGTTGCCGGCACGCAAGGCAGCGAAGATGGACCCGGTAGCCGCGCTAGCGAAAAGGTAAAGCCATGAATGTGCTTGATTTAGCCGGGTTATCGCTACGTACCGTACTCAATCAAAAGCTGCGCTCTTCGTTGACCGCGCTAGGTTTGATCATCGGCATTGCCGCTGTCGTGATTCTAACTTCGATCGGGCAAGGCATTCATCGTTTCGTGTTGGACGAATTCACGCAGTTCGGCACGAATCTACTCGCGATCACCCCGGGCAAAACCACGACCTTCGGCATTTCAGGGGCCACAATCAGTACTGTACGGCCATTGACGATCGACGATGCCGACAGTATCGGCAGGCTCCCGAATATCATCGCTTCGATGCCGATGGTGCAAGGCAATGCGCGCGTGGAAACGATAGGTCGCCACCGGCGCGCCAATGTTTTCGGCGTTGGCTCGGCATTGCCGGAAATTTGGAAAATCAATATCGCCAGCGGCCGGTTTTTGCCGGAGGATGATCAGAGCGCTTCTCGAGCGTTCGCCGTTTTGGGCAGCAAATTGGCAACCGAGTTATTCGGCCGCGCCAATCCCCTGGGCGAACGCATTCGCATCGGCGGAGACCGCTATCGGATTATCGGCGTGATGGAATCGAAAGGACAAATGCTCGGATTCGATCTGGACGATACGGTCTATATTCCGGCGGATAAGGCCTTGGAGTTGTTTAACCGGCAAAGCCTGATGGAGGTCGATGTCCTGTACAATCCCGATATTTCGGCCGATATCGTCGAACAAGCCATCAAGGATTTATTGATCCGTCGCCACGGTTTCGAGGATTTTACGATCATAACGCAAAACAAAATGCTCGAAACGATGGATTCGGTGCTATCGATTCTGACGCTGGGGATCGGTGCGTTGGGCGGCATTTCGCTACTGGTCGGTTCGGTCGGTATTTTGACAATCATGACGATCGCCGTTTCCGAACGTATCTCCGAAATCGGCCTGTTGCGTGCGCTCGGTGCCGAACGCCGTGTCGTTTTTCAATTGTTTTTAGCCGAAGCCTTGGCGCTCAGTCTTGCCGGAGGATTGGCCGGTATTGCTGCCGGCATGCTTACGGTGCAAATGATCGTTGAGTTCATTCCGGCCTTGCCGGTGCAATTGGCTTGGGGATATCTCGGCGGAGCGTTTATATTATCGCTGTTGATCGGTATTGTCGCCGGAGTGATGCCGGCAATGAAGGCCGCCCGTTTGAATCCGCTGGAAGCCTTGCGGACCGAATAGCCGGAACTGAAGCGTTAGTTGCAGGGTGTTGCGTTCGATTGATTACCGGGTTTTAAGTATCGATAGAGGAACGGCAACACATCGTTTTTATATTGCTTGGCGTTGAATGTCAACAAGTCGTTATGGGCCGCGCCCTTGAAAACGACCCATTGTTTAGGCGTGTTCGCAGCATCGAATAACTTCCGTGCTTGAGTGATCGGCGTATGTCGGTCGATATCGCCGTTTGCGATTAACACCGGCGCTTCGATGTTCGCCATGAAATCCATCGGGCGTAGTTCCGATGATGAAACGCCCAGCCTGGGCTTCAATTGCCACAGCAATAACGGCGATAAGAGCTTGCTTAACGGACCGGCGCGCATCGCAAGCCGGTTTTTGGCTGCATCCTCAATCGTCGTGTACACCGACTCTAAAACCAGCGCGTCGACACGTAAAGGCGAAGCCATTAGCGCCGCCGCACCGCCTAAGGAGCTCGCGACAATACCGATTCGATGCTGCGGATTCAGATTCCGGGCGTAGGCAACAGCAGCGCTTACATCGTGGCGTTCAATATAGCCGAATGTAATATGCCGGCCCGTACTTTCTCCATGCGCTTGCAAATCGATCAAAACCACGGCGTATCCCGCTCGGTGAAAAAGCTTGGCGCGGCCGAGCATGGCTCTACGGTCCGAGCGAACGGGATGCAGCAAAATAACCGTCGCTTCGGCCCTGTCCGCCGGTGCGTACCAGGCGGCGATTACAGCGCCGGAGGCACTGCGTAGCTTCGCATCATAAACCGGAAAATCCAAATTTGGATGGCCTACGATGCGATGGGCCGGCGCGATCAGAATACTGCCGGCTTGCCATGCCGCAACTGCCACGAAGACCAACGCCAAAATCAAGACCCATGCATACGTTCGCCAATAATTGAGTCGGCTCATTAAAAATCGCCTGAATAAAGGGAGAAGCCTTAGGAGCAGGCAGCAAGGCTACGAATCTAGGAGAGTGAAAGTTCCTCTACCATCAGCTGCCCAATACGGACGGTTAGCATATCCCTGCTTGGCGAGGTAATCCCCCGGTAAATGTCAACGTAGTTGACATTTACCGTTAGCGTATTGCGTCAATAATTTATCCAGATGATTGGCAAAGTTTTTTCGGTCGTTTTGATTGAGGGCCGCAGGGCCTTCGGTTTGGATGCCGCTGGATCGCAATGTATCCATGAAATCCCTTATATTCAGCAGCGATCGAATATTTTCGCTCGTATATAGCTCGCCACGCGGATTCAATGCCTTGGCGCCTTTGTCGATCGCTTCCGCGGCCAAGGGAATATCGCCGGTGATGACGAGGTCGCCGGGGGCGAGTTTTTTGACGATTTCATTGTCGGCTACATCGAAACCCTTCGACACTCGAAGGAAAGCGATAAAACGCGAAGGAGGCACACTCACAGAATGATTGGCGACCAGCGTCAATTGCGTCTTGGTGCGCTCGGCCGCCTTGAACAAAATCTCCTTGATCACCACCGGACACGCATCGGCATCCACCCATATTTTCATATTGCATCTCTATTAATTGAGTCGTTTACCGAAGTTTTTTCTTAAGCCGCAAGGCGACTAATTCTACCTGCCAAAACATGTTCGATTTTTCCTCCTTTGAAAAAAGAGGTTATTGCCGAAGCGAGGACCCTGTTTGAAGCGAGGACCCTGTTTAATGTCGCGTTTCATTTTTTAAGTCTATAATGAAAGCCAATGCATTTTTGCGGCAATTAAAAAAATTGCTGAGTCGATTGCCGCCGCTTAATCAAGCCAAGTCAGCGGAGAAAGCCAGTGACAGAACTAAACGAGCTAACCAGCAAGCAACAAGATTTAGAAACGAACCTAGCCAAAGCATCGACTTTGAATTTTACAGCACTAGGCCTTGCTGTCATTGCATTATTAATTGCAGCCGGCTCTGCTTTCATTAGTAATAACCGGAATACCGATCTTCGCGCGGAAGTTTCGCGGCTAAGTGCGCAACAACCCCAGGCTAGGCATCTCGATAGCCAGCACCATTATGACGTATTGGCAGCTAAAATCGAAAGTTTGAGCCAACATGTTTCGGAACTGGCCGCTGGAAAAACGATGCCAGTCGACGCGGCCGAACAACAGCTAATTTCCGCCGATAAACCAAACGATTTACTCGAACAACAAAAAAACTTGCTTGATAGACTGGATCGTTTGGAAAACAAAGTCCAGCAATTATCAATTGAATGGGCGGCAGAGCCTAAACGCGAGGCCCAGCCTCGCAGTCATTCGCCAAAAGCTCAGGATTACTCGATTAATATTGGCGCCTTTCAAAAAACGGCCACCGCCGAAAAGAAAGCAGAGCGTCTGAGAAAAGAAGGCATCACCGTCGACATCAACGAAGTATTGGTCGACGGCAAAACTTGGTACCGATTGTCCATACCGGGGTTCACCAGTTTTAGGGATGCCCAAAACTTTTCCGAAACATTAAAGAAGCAATTCGGTATCAAATCGGTTTGGATCGGTGTCGATCAAGCTTGGGGTCGAGGTTGACAGAATACAATAAATTTTGATTATTCTTCAAAAACTCGTAAATCACTGCGTGAATTCAAGCAAGCTAAAACCTTCACTTTAAGCCCCATGTCATCCGAACATTTCGATCCGATAGCAACCGATTGTCGTCAAGGCATCAATTTAATCGAGGCCAGCGCCGGCACCGGTAAAACCTATGCAATTGCGATGCTGGCGCTACGCTTTGTCGTCGAATTCGATATGAAAATCGACGAGTTATTAGTGGTGACTTTTACGAAGGCCGCCACCGAGGAGTTGAAGGAGCGGATCAGGCTCAGGCTCAATGAGGCCAAACAGGCCGCAAACGGGAAAACCGAAAACATTGACGGTGCGATTATCAAATGGCTAAATCGGCTCGAAATCGACCGCGACCTGATCAAAAAAAGACTGGAGTTGGCCCTTCTCGATATCGATCAGGCCTCTGTGTTTACGATTCACGGTTTTTGCCAGCGGGTCTTGAAGGAGCATGCGCTGGAAAGCGGCCAGCTTTTCGATTCCGAACTGACCGCCGATGCGGCTGCCGTTAAGCAAGCTTGTGCCGACGATTTCTGGCGCGGCCAAATTTATCAAAGAGCCTCCTGGGAAGCTGCTTTGTTGACCGCAACGTACTCAACTCCGGATGCATTATTAGCCGGCATCGATCGCATTCCGCTCGACATCGAGATTTTTCCGGAGTATCGCGATCCGAACGAAGCATTAGCCGCCTGCCGGGAGCAGGCAGAGCAAGCGCGTATCCACTTGGATCAGGCTGCTCAAACGCTGCTGAACCACTTTGGTGACGGCTTCTTCAAATCGTCTTATACCGACAGTTTCGAACATCGCCTGCAAGAGTTGCGCGCCTGGCTAAACCGCGAAACACTGCAACTTCCAAGCCCCGAGGCTTTTGCATGTTTGACGGTAACCGGCCTGGTCGATGGCTTGAACGGTAACAAGTTTAAAAAAACCAAAACGCAAACCGGCGAACAGCGCAAGCTCGAGTATCTGGCAACACTGAAAATCGACACCACGCCTTTCGATGCCTTGTCCGATTCGATCGACCAAATCGGCCTGGTTTTTCGTCGGGCGCTGTTAGAGCATATCCGCATAGAACTGGACAAGCAGATGCAGCAACTCAATATATTGTCGTTCGATGATTTGATTAGTCGGTTTGCCAGCGCCTTGCAAGGCAATCAAGGCGGATTGTTGGTTGCCGAATTGAGGCAACGCTTCAAGGCCGCATTGATCGACGAATTTCAGGATACCGATCAGAATCAGTGGCTGATATTTTCGACCTTATTCGGTTCAGACGCACATTATTTGTATTTGATCGGCGATCCCAAACAAGCGATCTATAAATTTCGCGGCGCCGATATTTTTTCCTACCTGGCCGCGCAGCAACAGGCGCATCACCGCTTTACCCTTGGCACGAACTGGCGTTCGCAGCCGATCCTGGTCGAAGCCGTTAATGCCTTGTTTAGCCGCGAACATGCCTTTTTTCTCGAGCAATTACAATTTCATCCGGTCGTCGGCGCTCCCGCTAATGCGGGCAAAATCATAAGTCTTGATAATGGCAAGTTGGCGCCGATGGTGCTCTGGCAATTACCGCAAAGCGATAAAGGACACTGGAGCGCGGGTAAGGCCGGCGAATGTATTCAAGCCGAGGTTGTCAACGAAATCGTCGAATTGCTTACCGAAGCTTATCTTTTGACTGACACAGGGGGACGCGTCCAGCCGGGCGATATCGCGATATTGGTCAGAACCAACCGTCAGGCCGCGGAATATCAAGCCGCATTGCGTGAAGCCGGAGTCCCGTCGGTGTTGAACAGCACCGAATCGGTATTCGCGACCGCCGAAGCGGCCGATTTGTTTTGCTTGCTGCAAACCATTGCCCACCCAGGCGACACAGTGCTATTGAAGCAAGCTTTGACGCTTGATTGGTTCGGACTGGACGGACAGACTTTATATCGCACCTTGAATCAAGAAACAGCTTTGGATGCCTGGTTGTCGCATTTTTTGAATTATTATCAGCATTGGCAAAACCAAGGGCTGATGGCGATGATGCAGCGCTTGCTTGACCAGGAACAAATACGCCTGCAGCTATCGGCTAGCCGTCTTGCCGAGCGCCGCTTGACCAACTTGCATCATCTGATCGAGTTAGTGCAGCAAGCCGCCGTCGACGAGCATTTAGGCATCGGAAAAACGCTGGATTGGATGCGCGTGCGCATGGCAGATACGGCGGACGGTAAAGTCAGTCTTGAAGAACAATGCATGCGTTTGGAAAGCGATGACGAAGCGGTCAAGATCGTCACGATGCATCGGTCGAAGGGGCTCGAGTATAATATTGTGTTTTGTCCGTCGCTTTGGCAACGCAGCAACCGGCTTTCCAGCGGCCGGCCCTTGATTCAATGTCATGAGCAAGGGCGCATCGTCGCCGATTTAGGCTCGGAAGATTTCGAACGCCGCCGCGCGCAAGCGATCGACGAAGAATTGGCCGAGGATTTACGCGTATGTTATGTCGCTCTGACCCGGGCCAAATATCGTTGTTATCTGGCCTGGGCCGATGTTCGAAGCAAGGATATTCCGAATCAGTCGGCATTGGCTTGGCTATTCGATTTCGAAGATTGCGATTTTGCCGTGCAACAATCGATCCTGGACGATTATTGCAGCCGCGCCCCGAATGTTTTCGAATATCGTTTATTGGAATTACCGGCGATGTTCAAGGGCCGTTACGAAAAATGGCTCGACGAAACCCGGCTATCGGCAAGGTCGAGGCAGCGTTCGCTGCGCACCGATTGGCAAATGAGCAGTTACACGGCACTCTCGGCCTTGAGCCTACAGGACGCGCCGGAATTGCCGGAAGACAAGGCCCGCGAATCGGCCTCGCTGGATGCGGAACCCACCTCGCCGGCGATCGGCATGCAAGAGGAGTTGCCGAAAGGCGCGCATACCGGCAACGTCGTGCACGACTTGCTGGAACATCTCGATTTCGCGTACTTGGCCGATACGTCGGACATCGCTGAGTTGCGCGATAGCACCTGTCGGCGTTACGGTTTGCAAACGGAGCATCCTGAAGCCATCGACCGCTTATTGCAAGCCGTCGTAACAACGCCCTTGGCCGAAGACGCCCCGGATTTTCAGTTGATGAATATTGCCGATGAGCAATGTTTGAAGGAAATGCCGTTTTATCTCGCGATGCAGCCGATGAATGCCTCACAAATCAATGCGATATTATCGGACTCTCCGGTTTTTCAAGCGCTGAACAGCAAGCAAATGTGCGGTTATTTGACCGGTTTCATCGATTTGATTTGCGAATACGGCGGCCGATTTTACGTCATTGATTATAAAACCAACAGCCTGCCGGACTATCGACCGGAAACGTTGACGGACGCGATGCGCGAGCATAATTACGGATTGCAATATTGGTTGTATACGCTGGTACTACACCGCTTTTTGGGTCAACGCTTGGCCGATTACGATTACGAAAAGCATTTCGGCGGGGTATTATATTTATTTGTGCGAGGAATGCAGCCCGAACAGCCGATGAGCGGCGTTTATCGGGATAGGCCGGATTTACCGCATATCGAGGCCTTATCTGAAATTTTTGACGGAGCGGGGGATCGAATAAGGATTCGGTCATAAATAACTTCCCTATTTTTGGAGGGTTCGGTTGCTCGATTGGCAGGTGTCGGCGGCAAGGAAAGCCGCCGTCAAGCCTATATGGGCGTATTCACCCAGCACCTAAATTCCATAGCCCATTGGCTATGTTTAACTATCTTGGATAATTTAGGTGCTGGGTTCACGGCGTCCTGCCAGGCGAGTTACCGAACTCTCGACAAAGCCCATAACTCCAGGAAGTTATTTTTCGCGAAATCCTAATGCCGATGTGTAAAAAAACATTTCGCCAGTTCTCGTGCGGGGCGAGTTATTTAACCCGCCTCGCAAGTTTTGATTTGCTTTGTCCACGGCCGAAAAGTTTCCGCTCCTGCTCACGCCCCTTACCTACATCCATGAAGGTAACGTTTAGGACGAGTTTGCAAACCCCGTCCTGCGAGGGTCCACGAAATAAAAAAAGCCGAAAGACAAATGTCATTCGGCTTTTTTGCTATTCGCTTGCTTACGATTCAATTACGAATCATTGTTGCGGATTTCGGCTATCGCTTGAGAATGGCTCAACGGTTGAATCTCTACAAAACCGACACCTTGCTTTTGGATGCCGACTTGTTTGGCGGCGGCATAGGACAGATCCAGCTCCCTTTTGCCATGGTAAGGGCCACGGTCGGTGATTTGTACAACAACCGATTTATGGCTTTTGGGATTGGTGACTTTCACGTAGGATAACAGAGGCAGCGTTTTATGGGCCGCAGTCATCGCATACATATCGAATTTGCGTCCGCTCGCGGTTTTTTTGCCGTGAAATCGAGGGCCGTACCAAGACGCTTGGCCCAATTGCTTTTTCGTAAGCTTTCCAGCGGTTTTGCCCGAAGTCAACTTAGCTTTATGCTGGTCGGATGCCTCAACTGTCTTTATAGGCTGAGTAAATAGACTACTCATCATAAACACAGAACTTGCCAATATGATTTTATTCATAATGTAAAGCCTTATTATTTAACAACAAAATGATTTTACCCTTGAGAATATTAATCTAAACTTAAGCCGTAGAATTCAAAATCAATATTCGGGGTAAATATCTCCATGCTAAAAGCTATTGAGACACTGCCTTATAAGGGCTCCCTTTATTTCTCTCATGACGTTTTAAAGCGTCCTATTGACTTCATTTTCCGGCAACAAGCGCCGAAATTTATCTGACAAATGACAGAAGAATCTACTTTTACCCGCCTCGATATGGCTTTTTCTCGTTTTTTGAGCCGCCGTAGCGTCTTGAACGGTGCCGCGCAAGATAATTTCGAAAAACTGATCGCCCGTCTTTCCTTCGAGCAAAACCAAGGGCATAGTTGTATCCGCATTGATGCCAAAGCCCGGGAAATAATCATGGCTTCAGGTCTGGCATCGAGGACTGATACCGCGCCGTTAATAGTTGAAGACGACCGACTTTATCTGCAGCGTTATTGGGGCTATGAAAAAAACTTGGTCAACCGGATCGGTGCAATGACCCGTGTCAATGGCTCCCCTGTTGACGCCTATGCCTTATTGGATCGCTACTTCCCGACCGCCATTGCGGAAACCGACTGGCAGCGTGAAGCAACCAAAACCGCGCTTAATCGAACGTTCTGCATCATTACCGGCGGACCCGGGACCGGTAAAACCACAACTATCGTTAAGATTCTGGCTTTGCTGCAGGAATTGGCCGAACGCCCGTTATACATCGCCCTGGCAGCGCCGACCGGAAAAGCCGCAATGCGCCTGGAGGAATCGATAGGTAACAGCAAGAGCGCCTTGCCTTGCTCGGAAGCTATTAAGCTATCTCTTCCCGAATCGGTCACGACCTTGCATCGCCTGCTAGGCTCTCGTCCGCCTTCGCCTTATTTCCTGCATAACGCCGAAAACCCCCTGCCTTTCGATTTGGTCGTAGTCGATGAAGCCTCGATGGTTGATTTAGCGTTGATGAGTAAATTGGTCGATGCACTCAAACCCAGTGCCCGGTTGATCTTACTCGGCGATAAGGATCAATTGGCATCGGTCGAATCGGGCGCGGTATTGGCAGATTTGACCGCAGCGTTGCCGGATCATACCGTCGAACTAAAAAAAGCGCACCGATTCGATTTGACGATCAAAAACCTGGCCGAAGCGGTCAATTTGCAGCGACCTGAAGCCGCTTGGTCGGCATTGCAGGCCGGTAATGAAAACATCGGCTTATTGAATCAAGATGCTATCGCCTATATTGCGGGACAGCGGCTCGATTACTTACGCGCGATTGAGGATTCTAATGATATCGAGCATATTTTTAATGCCTTCAAGCGCTTTCAAGTGCTCTGTGCGAACCGGGCCGGGAAATATAGCGTCGCCGATATTAATAGCCAAGTTGAACGCCGACTAGCTGCAACGGGTCATATCAACCCTATCGGGACTTGGTATCATGGACGTCCGGTCATGATCACGCAGAACGATGCCGCGCTACAGCTTTATAATGGCGATATCGGCTTGTGTCTGAAAGACGCCGCGCAAAACGGGAAATTGATGGTGTTTTTCCTGCGTCCCGACGGCAGCATAAAAAAATGCCTGCCGGCCCGATTACCGCATTGCGAAACCGTGTATGCGATGACGATCCATAAAAGCCAGGGCTCGGAATTCGACGAAATTCTTATTGCTCTTCCGGATCAACATAATCCGGTGTTGACCAAAGAATTGCTTTATACCGCGATTACCCGCGCCCGGAAAACGGTCAAAATACTGGCCGATCAAAAGGTTTTCATAGAAACCGTGTTACGTAAAATCGAACGCTTCGGGGGCTTGGCGCAAAAACTAACGCGCATGGCCGACTGATGAGGCTAGGATGATGCTGATGTGCCGGATAATTTTGGGCTCCAAAAGTCTCTTTATCGTAACGATTCACTCCCCTGCTTTTATAAAGAGGAGTTAAGAGATACTATTGAAACTCATCGGATATCAAAATTCGGCGCTTGGGTGACCGTCAAAGGACGCCGTGAACCCAGCACCTAAATTCCATAGGATTCGGTCATAAATAACTTCCCTATTTTTAATGCACGGTAAGCAGGTTCGGTGGCTCGATTGACAGGTGTCGGCGGCAGGGAAAGCCGCCGTCAAGCCTACACGGACGTATTCACGGCGTCCTGTCAAGCGAGTTACCGAACCCGCTACAAAACTCATAGCTCCAGGAAGTTATTTTTCACGAAATCCATAGCCCATTGGCTATGGTTAACTATCTTGGACAATTTAGGTGCTGGGTGAATACGTCCCTGTAGGCTCTATGCCAGCTCCATGCCGATCCCTCACCTAGCGTTAGGTGAGGGATCGAACACCCCGACGCCTCCTCTGACATTGCCGAAATTTGAAGTGCGAAAGGTATAAACTAAACCCACCTTAACCCCTCTTTTCAAAGAAAAAACCCGTCTACTAATTTGGCTTTAATATATGGGGCTGAACAATGATCTCTTTATCGGTTTTAATCAGTGTTATCAGCATGCTATTTTCTTTGACTCTTGAACAAGCCTAATGGAATTACTAAACCAAATACCCGGACCGGTTGTGTTATTGATCGGATTTCTCGCCGGCATTGTATCGGTGCTACTATTCAACCTTCGAGAGAAAAAAAACAATCAGCAAATGCTAACTCGCCTAGCCGTCGCGGAGGAAAAACTTAAAATTCTCGATGCCAAGGAGAGCGAATGCGATCATTTACAGCAACAGTTACTCAGAGCCAAAACCGCGAACGCCGACATCCATGCCCGGCTCGAAGAACAGGCTAAAAGCGCCTCGGAAAAACTGCAATTGCTGCAGCAAGCCGAACAACAACTCAAAACCCAATTCGAAAATCTGGCCGCCAAAATTTTCGAGGAACGCGGCAAGCAATTCACCGAACATAATAAAACCGCGCTCGATCATATTGTTGCCCCGCTTAGGCAGCAGCTTGGCGATTTTAAGACCCGCATCGAGAATATCTACGATAACGAAACCAAAGACCGCATTTCGCTACGCCAGGAAATCGTCTCGTTACGCCGCGATACCGAAAAAATGAATCAAGAAGCATTGAATTTGACCCGTGCGCTCAAAGGCAGCAAGAAAACACAAGGCAATTGGGGAGAAATGATTCTGGAAAAAGTTCTGGAGCAATCAGGTTTGCGTAAAGGCGTCGAATACGAAACCCAAGGCGCATTCAGGGATCATGATAATCGCTTGTTCAAGCCCGATGTGATTGTTCGTTTGCCGGAAAATAAGGATGTCGTGATCGACTCGAAAGTATCGCTTTTGGCGTATGAGAAATTTTGTTCGACCGAAGACGACCATGAGCGCGAAGCAGCGCTCAAGGCACATGTACAAGCCGTGCGCGAACACATTAAAGGATTGAGCGGTAAAGACTATTCAGACTTAAAGGGCTTGCGTTCTCTCGATTTCGTACTGTTGTTCATGCCGATCGAAGCGGCATTCATGGCTGCATTTCAAGCCGATGAAAAGCTGTTCAATGATGCCTTCGAACACAAAATCGTCGTAGTCACGCCTACCACATTGCTGGCGACGCTACGCACCGTCGACAATATATGGCGCTATGAACGGCAGAACGAAAACGCGCGTGCGATCGCCGACAAAGCCGGAGCGCTGTACGATAAAATCAGGGGCTTTGTCGAAGACTTCGAAAAGCTCGGTAGACAACTTACCACAGTCGGGCAGACTTACGACGTTATCATGAATAAATTGACGACCGGAAACGGCAACCTGATTCGGCAGGCCGGTAGCTTCGTCGATCTCGGTGTGAAAGTGAAAAAGGAATTTCCGAAGTCGATTGCCGACCGAGCAGGCATAGAACAGGTAGATGAGTCAAATGTATCAAACTAGACTTTGTGTGCGGTAAGGATTTGGTTATAAATAACGACGTCCCTATTTCATGAAGGGTTCGATTGCTCGATTGGCAGGTGTCGGCGGCAGGGAAATTCGCCTTCAAGCGGATGTATACACTGTTGTATCCTGTTAAGCGAGTAACCGAACCCTTGACAAAGCACATGGCTCCAGGAAGTTATACCCATCTTAGATCAAAATTCGGCACCAGGGTGTCCGTCAAAGGACGCCGTGAATACATCCCTGTAGGCTCTATGCCAGCTCCATGCTGGCAAAGCCTTTGCCGCACACCCTGTCGCCTCCTCAGGCACTGGCGAAATTTGATGTGCGAAAGGTATATTTATCGCGAAATCCTAAGCAGGCTAAATTAGCGTTACTCTCTGGCTGACTGATAATTTTCTACGAATGCTTTCAGTCCTTCCTGAACCAAGTCATAGGTTTTATCGATATTATCAGCAATGCTTCCTTCCAGTACGTTGAGTCCTTGCAAAATATCGCGAGCTTCACCGAAGCCTTTATCGATGCCTTGGCCGATTAGTTCGACGAACGACTCCAGCGCTTCTTCGATACTGAGGTCGCTGTGATTAGCATGATAACGCTCGAAAAAAGCGGTGCTCATTTGCACGATGCGCCCTGCGGTGGCTTCCGGAGAAATATCCACGCCATCTTCGTAAGCTTTTTGAATGGCATTGTCGCCGAAATCGGCTTTGAGCGCCTCATTAATGCCTTCGAGCGCGGTCTTGACTAATAGAGACATCGGTTCGTTACCGGCGCTCAAACTAACATCGAGCGAAGTTTGCAGGATTGAACGGTTTAATTCGGTTTTGGCTTCAGCAGCCGAGGTTTCGGCTTTTTTAGCTTGAGCTAATTCGGATATTTTTTGCCCGAATGGTCCTTTGCTTTTATGCGAGGGGTCTTTGGCCATGGAACTTACCGTTTGGCCGAACGGTTCTGTTTTGATTTCCATTATCAGCCTCGAAGTTAAGATTTGTTAAAGTGTTAACCACTTATTGTAGCGGCCGTGGTTTTCAAATCTTTACTGTGAAAGTTCGTAGATTTAGAATTTTTATCTAATTTATTGATATGCAAAAGCTCAGCAACGAAAATGCTGGTTCCGAAGAGGGTACGGTTACTCGACCGACAGGCGTCGGCGGCAGGGAAAGCCGCCGTCGAGCCTGCAAGGACGTATTCACGGCGTCCTGTCGGGCGAGTGATCGCACCCTCCCGGCCGAATTTTCATTTGTTGGGGCGATGGCGGGGTCTTCATGAGCGTTAGTTTGAAAAGAATGAAACTTTAGCGTTAAATCAAAAACCGGCAGTTTAACCATGAAGCTCATGAAGGATTTCAAGAAAAAATCTAAATATTCTCACTAGGCTATTCGGTAAGCGAAAGTTCTATGCAAACCTACAACAAGTTATTGAATTAACTTCTTATTATTCATGGTGAAACGCTTTTTTTAGGTTAAAGGCTTCCGAATATTTGGTGATCGATCAGATCGCACAAGCAGTGGCTAATCAATAAGTGCGTTTCTTGGATCCGGCTATCGTTATCGGAGGGGACCCTGATCTCAATATCCGAGGTATTTAAAATCGGTGCCAGCATACCGCCATCATGACCGGTCAATGCGATCACCGATATATTTTTGTCGTGTGCGGCCGTAACCGATTTGAGGATATTGGCAGGATTGCCATTGCTGGAGAAGACCAGCAAGATATCTTCGCTTTGGCCAAGGGCCTTGACTTGTTTGGCGAAAATGTCGTCGAAATGATAGTCTGCGGCAATCGAGGTAATAACGGCCGTGTCGGCAGTCAATGCAATCGCCGGTAACGCCGGGCGTTCGCGTTCCAAGCGGTTCAGCATCGCCGCCGAAAACTGTCCGGCATTTGCGGCACAAGCGCCGTTGCCGCAGATTAGGATTTTGTTGTCGTTTAATATCGCCGTAACTAGTTTTTGTGAGGCCAATTCAATCGTTTCGCCGAGACCGGCCAAAGTCTCTTGTAGAGTTTGTAGGCTTTCGTTGAAATGCAGGGTAATTCGTTCTTGTAACATGTTGGAAGTAGTCAAGTTAAAAAGGCGTTTTTTATCCAATCGATATTAGCATCGCCGGAAACGGCAACGACGTCGAAGCGTATCGGACAAGGCGATGGGTGTCGTGATAAATAGAAACGTGTGGCGGCAATGATGCGCGATTGTTTTCGCGGGGTGACGCTTTCCAAAGCACTGCCGTAACGGTCAGATTTACGGTAACGGACTTCGATAATTACCAGCGTTTCGCCGTCTTTCATTATCAAATCCAATTCTCCCAAGCGGCAGCGAAAGTTACGGGTCAACGGTTGCAGGCCTTGGTCGATAAGAAAGCGGTGAACTTTTTCCTCGGCAGATTCGCCGCTGACCAGGTGTTTGGCTTTGAATGGATTTAACAAATGCTGTCCTCGATGAAGTCTATTAATACGAGTCCTCGTTCGGAACTGCGATGCTTTGGTAACCGTCGGAGGTGCTTTGAACAAAGCCGATGACCTTAGGAACTCCTTGATTGAATTTGGCACAGACTAAATTTCTTTTGATTCGGCCTTCCCTCGTCAGCAGCAAGTTGCCTGTCGCGCCATGGTATTGAACGGTGCTTAGTTTACCAAGATGCGGGATCAGATTATAGGCGTCGATACCCATAGCCATCAAACGTAAATAAACACTGGGGAATTGCTGCCATGTGCTGCGTAAGGCATTGATACTTAATTCTCCTTGGTAAACATTGTCGAATAGCCAAGGAATGTCGCAAAACGTGATCATGTTTAAGTCCATGTCCAGTTGAGGATTAGGCAGGCCGCTGTAGATATGTGGCGTGGCATAAACCGGAGGGTGTTGGGCATGAAAAAATCGTAATTGCGGATTGATCGAACGCGCCGCCGTTTCATAGGCATTCAGAAAAATGACATCGGCATCGCGTCGGATTCTCGGGACGAAAACGGCCGTTGGTAAGAATTGTCTGATTTTTTGATAGCGCTGATTGCTTTCATCCAAATTCAATAGCTTTTTAATCGGTTCGGAAAAGTCAGTCTGATTTGCTTGATAAGTTTGAGTTTCCAGCAGGGTTGCGTCGGCTTTGTTCCAGAAATCCCGGATGTATTCGCCGATCCTCAAGCCTTGCTCGGTATCGGGTATCAACAATAAGGCGTTTTGTCGGCCGTCGAACCAGGCAAGGCTAGCGATTTGCTCGGCGTCGTCAATCGGGCTGAGTCCGAATTGATAAAGGTTGGCTTTGTTTATTTCCGGAACATGATTTAATGCAAGCACCGGAATGCTCAAATCAGATGATGCAACTAGGTTTTCAATTTCGGGTTTGCTGAGCGGGCCGATGACCATTTGCGCACCCTCGGCGATAGCCTGATGATAAAGTACCGGTAGTGGGCTTTGACCGCTGTCGTAAAAACGAAGATCGGGCTTGGTTTCATTACGGTCCTGGTAATAGGCGGCCATGATGCCTTCGCGAATCGCTTTCCCTGCGCGTCCGATAGGGCCGGTTTCGGGTAAAAATACGGCGATTTTACCCGGTTGCTTGAAGGCATGCGTCGATTGAGCCAGATAATCATGCAAAAATGCCGAATCAGCCGGGTGGTGAGGATAGTTTTGCCGCCACTGATCCAGCGCGGTATCCAAAAGTGCGCGATTATGTTGATTGGTTTTGAGTAATTGCGCCAACGCCATCCATCCGGATAAAGCATTGGTGTTTTCGGGGCTTGTTTGTTCCAGCGTCGCTACGGGTAGCAAGCTTAAGGTCTCGAGAATTGCGGCGTGATTGGCGGGTTGTTGAGCGGGCGGTAGCAAATAGCTCAATTCGACCCTCGAAGCAGCGCTTTTTTTCAGTTCACCGGTCAACGAATAGGCAAAGGCACGGGATTGATGAAATTTAATTTGATCGGACCGCGACAGTTGCATCGGTTTGACTAGATCTAGTCTGGCACTTGCTTGTTCCGCGTTGCCGAAGCTGAGATCGATTTGCGCATAATAGAGATTAAGCTGGTTGCGTTGCAACAACGTAAGATTATTTGGGTTGATTGCGTCGGCATAGTGTTTAGCAGTATCGCTATCGCCGGATTGGATCAACGATTCGATCGTAAACAAGCGCAATTGATCTTGAAACTCGGATTGCTCGTCGGCGATGCGCCGATAAATTTGCGCGGCCTTGGCGGGTTGGCCTTGATCCATGAAGGCTTTAGCCGTGTGAGCTTCCGTTGGGAAAGCCGGTTCACGATCTTGGGGGGGCATGCACCCTGCGAGAAAAGTGCAAAGTAGCAAAAATGGTGAATGAAAATGGCGACTCATAGAAGGGTATACCTTTAAAATAGATCGGTTTAATCAGATGAGAGAATCCAATGTCTAGTCAATGCGGCAAATTATACGTGGTTGCCACGCCGATAGGTAATTTAGCTGATTTTAGTTTCCGGGCCGTCGACGTGTTAAAGGAGGTTGATTTGATTGCCGCCGAAGATACTCGACATGTCAGAATGCTATTACAGCATTACGGTATTGCCAACCGCTTAATCTCATTGCATCAGCACAACGAAGAAACGGTTTCGGTTGGATTGCTAGATAAAATTCGTGTCGGGCTCGATATTGCGCTGGTTTCGGATGCCGGTACGCCGCTGTTAAGCGATCCCGGCATGCCTTTGGTACGTATGGCCAAAGATGCCGGCATCAAGGTTTCGCCGATTCCGGGTGCTTGCGCTTTGATTGCAGCCTTGTCTGCTGCGGGTTTGCCGGTGAGCCGTTTTATTTTCGAAGGTTTCTTGCCGCGGACTTCGTCATCACGTAAGACATTTTTTAAAGAGCGGTTGAATTGTGAATCGACCTGGGTTTTTTATGAGTCCAGTCATCGAATTTTAGATGCATTGAAGGATATGTCGGAAATATTGCCGAATGATAGGATGTTAGTTATCGCTCGGGAAATGACTAAGTTACATGAAACGATCGTCAAGTGCCGTTTGGACGAGATACTGGAGCTGGTCGAAAGCGACGAAAACATGCGCAAAGGCGAATTCGTCGTGATTGTCGAAGGCGCTGTCATCGACAAAAATAGTCAAGAGTTGACTGCCGAGCATTTGTCGGTATTAAAAATTCTTTTGAATGAGTGTTCTGTCAAGACTGCCGCGACTTTAGCCGCTGAAATTACCGGAGCTAAGAAGAAAATTTTGTATCAGGCGGCTTTGGAGATGATGGGAAAGGTGAAAGGTGAAAGGTGAAAGGTGAAAGGTGAAAGGTGAAAGGTGAAAGGTGAAAGGTGAAAGGTGAAAGGTGAAAGGTGAAAGGTGAAAGGTGAAAGGTGAAAGGTGAAAGGTGAAAGGTGAAAGGTGAAAGGTGAAAGGTGAAAGGTGAAAGGTGAAAGGTGAAAGGTGAAAGGTGAAAGGTGAAAGGTGAAAGGTGAAAGGTGAAAGGTGAAAGGTGAAAGGTGAAAGGTGAAAGGTGAAAGGTGAAAGGTGAAAGGTGAAAGGTGAAAGGTGAAAGGTGAAAGGTGAAATCGGCGCTTGACAAGTAGTCGAAATGCCGCATCATTTCACTATTCACTGAAAATTAATTTTCCGGCAAGTATTTAATTCACGTATAATTTCCGCCGAGAGTCGGCCGGACAGTCGCTGTTTTGCCATAGGGTAGAAGAGAGGAAAGTCCGGGCTCCATTGGGCAGGGTGCCAGGTAATGCCTGGGAGGCGCGAGCCTACGGAAAGTGCCACAGAAAATATACCGCTTCTCACCTAGAATGAAGATTCTTGGTGAGGGGTAAGGGTGAAATGGTGCGGTAAGAGCGCACCGCGCGGCTGGTAACAGGCGTGGCAGGGCAAACCCCACCCGGAGCAAGATCAAATAGGGGAACAGACGCGTGGCCCGCGCGGTTCCCGGGTAGATCGCTCGAGCCGTAAGGTGACTTACGGCCTAGATGAATGACTGTTCGCGACAAAACCCGGCTTACAGGCCGACTCTTTTTTCCACTACCGATTACCGAGTTATTGCGTCTGTGCAAATAATAACGGCGCATTCCCCCCTAAATCCGATCGCCGTATAAAGTCTCAAGAGCGAACGGTGATTCAGATAGTCTCAGTCCTTAGCGGCATGCCGTTTTCAAAATCCATATACTCCTCATTCTTTTCAGTGCAACAAAAAGCCTATTTTCATGCTTTGAATATTAAAAATCGGGTTCAGCGCTATTTGTTGTCGATTTAATTTAACGGTGGCAGAAAGTTGTTTGCAGCATTTGGCGGATTGGATTCGCTTTATTCCGAGATAGTTCCGATTCGATACCTTGTTGTCAAGTAATAATTTTTATTAACATTGTTTATTAACTTTCTGATAAGGCATACAAATAAGTTTTCTTGCTGTAGTTCTTTCAAGATGTTTTGTTCGGTTTTTATAAGTCATTGTCTTGTCGTAAATAATTAAATTCAAATCAATCTTGACTAAGGTCTGATTGAAATCTATAGTGAACAAAAGTGGTGTAAAGTGGAAAAAAAGGGAATTTTTTGGCGAGCCGGGGCATATTTTGTTAAGAGGCATCAATCCAATCAATATTGACGCGAAAGGGCGTTTTGCAATTCCGACCAAATATCGGGAAGAATTGATGGAAAGTTGCGATCGCCAATTAATCGTCACGGTTGCGGTCAATGAGCATTGCGTCGGAGAGAACGGCTGTTTGTGGCTCTATCCGTTGCCGGAATGGGATAAAGTCGAGCAAGCCATTCTTAAGAAGCCGACCTTGAATAAAATGTTGACGAAGCTCAAAAGATTCTTAATCGGAAACGCGACAGAATGTGAAATGGATGCGCAAGGCCGGGTATTGTTACCGGAAAAATTGAGAACCTTTGCCGGCATGGATAAGAAGATTATGTTAGTCGGGCAATTGAACAAATTCGAAATATGGAATGAGGGGGCATGGAATGCCAAGGAAGCCGAATGGATGAATAACGATGATACCGAAGGTCTCGAAGAACTAGGCTCTTTGACTTTTTAATACGGGAGATCTGTTAAATGGAGCATTTGCCCGTATTGTTTTCGGAAGCGATGCAAGCGCTTGCCATTAAAGCCGATGGCATTTATATCGATTGTACGTTTGGGCGTGGCGGACACAGTCGTGGGATTTTGGATCGGTTAGGGCCTTCCGGTCGCTTACTCGCTTTAGACCGGGATGTCGATGCGATTCAGTCGGAATGGGCGCGCGAAATAGCTAACGATAAGCGTTTTAGTCTGCATCATGCGTGCTTTTCGTTATTACAAGCTATCGCCGAACAGGAAAATGTGCAAGGGCGGGTGGACGGCCTGCTAATGGACTTAGGCGTTTCGTCGCCGCAATTGGATACCCCGAACGGGGGTTTAGTTTTTTATATGACGGCCCTTTGGATATGCGCATGGATCATCTCTCGGGTTTGTCTGCAGCGCAATGGTTGGCCGAAGTCGATGAGCGCGATTTGGTTCAAGTGTTATTCGAATTCGGCGAAGAGCGTTTTGCGCGGCGAATTGCTCGCGCCATTGTCGAACAACGCCGGGAGCAACCGCTATCGACGACGCGGCAACTTGCCGAACTAATTGTAAACAGTGTGCCTGTTAGAGAAAAGCACAAACACCCCGCAACCCGGACTTTTCAAGCGATTCGGATTGCGGTCAATCGAGAACTCGAGGAATTGAAATACGGTTTGGAACAGGCGGTCAACGTATTGAAGCCCGGCGGACGCCTGGTTGTGATCTCGTTTCACTCATTGGAAGATCGCATAGCCAAACGCTTTATCCGAGCGGAGTCGGGTGCCAAGCATGATCCGGGTAGATTGCCGATTATGGAATCCGAGATAAAGAAAGGCATTTTGCGCAAAGTCGGCAAGGCGGTTAAAGCCGGTCAAGACGAAGTGACACAAAATCCACGGGCAAGAAGCGCGATCATGCGCGTGGCGGAGCGGTTGTGACGGAAACCAGGGCGGCTATTTTATTCTTGGCAAGTTTGTTGCTTTTAATACTGGTATCCGCAATGGGAGTCATTTACAGCAAATATGAGTCGCGGTTGCTGTTTGTTGAAATACAGCAACAAGAACGCGAGTTGGATCGATACGAAGTGGAGTGGGGGCAATTACAGTTGGAGTTGACGACATTAGCGGAAGAAAATCGAGTCGAACAAATTGCCCGGGATAAGCTAAAACTGGTCATGCCGGAACGAGACAAAATTATTTATTTAAAACCTTAGATGCACGGTTTTTCAACGCGTAAAAAAAAGGGTGTGCCGGAAACGGACTTTACCGTCAGACGTAAAGTGTTACTGGTTTTTATGCTTGGAGCGATGGGCTTGCTGGCTGTTCGGGCCTTCGACCTGCAAGTATTGAGAAAGCAATTTCTCAAACAGCAGGGCGACATGCGTCATGTCAGTGCGGTATCGGTGTCCGCTTATCGAGGCATGATACTTGATCGAAACGGAGAGCCATTGGCGATCAGCACGCCAGTTAAATCGATTTGGGTCAATCCGCAAGAACTCGCGGATGCCGAGCCGGCTGCTATCGGGCAAATGGAAAAGCTTCTCGATTTGCCCGATAGGAAAATTAAAAACTTGATCGTGCCGGGCACTAAGCGGCGTTTTACTTATGTTAAACGGCGCATCAATCCGCATTTGGCCGCGCAAGTAAAAGCATTAGATGTCCCAGGTGTTTATTTCGAACGGGAATTTAAACGTTATTATCCGGCGGGCCCGGTATCGGCTCATTTGGTTGGTTTTACGAATGTCGACGATGTCGGCCAAGAAGGTATTGAACTTGCCTATGACTCAGTGCTGAGAGGGACGGCCGGGAGCAAGCGGGTTATTCGCGACGGCAAAAGGCAAATTATCGGTGATGTCGAGGCGATCTCCGCACCGGTCGATGGGCGGAATGTGCAGTTAAGTATCGACGAGCGCATTCAATATTTGGCTTATCGAGAATTGCAGTCGGCAGTGCTCGAGCACCGCGCGAAAGCAGCGGCATTGGTCGTCCTAGACGCAAAAACCGGCGAGGTGCTGGCCGATGCCAACCATCCTGCGTTCAATCCAAATACCCGAACGCATCTCAAGGGAAATGCTTTCAGGAATCGAGCGATTACCGATGTTTTCGAACCGGGGTCGACGGTCAAGCCCTTTGTTATCGCTGCGGCGCTCGACGGCGGTTACATCAAGCCTGACTTAAAAATCGAAACGAATGGAATATACCGAATCGGCCGAAATGTTGTCAGAGACGTGCATAACTACGGCACGCTCGATTTAACGCATGTTTTGAAAAAATCAAGCAATGTCGCAACCAGCATTGTCGCACTGGAGATGCCGCCGGTCTATTTTTGGGGCATTTACAATCAATTGGGATTCGGCAACGCGGCGGGTATTGGTTTCCCCGGCGAAGCAAGTGGTAGCGTGCTGGATTACCAGCGGTGGAATCAATTCGCACAAGCGACCATATCGTTCGGCTACGGTTTGAATACGTCGGTATTGCAACTGGCTAGGGCTTATACGGCATTGGCCGATAACGGCGTGCTGCATTCGGTTAGTTTATTGAAGCGGGATCAGGATCCCGAAGCCAAACGCGTGTTTTCCGAGAAAACGGCTCAGTTGATTAGAACCATGCTGGAGCAAGTCGTGTTGAAAGACGGTACCGCCTATCAGGCTAGAGTCGATGGCTATCGAGTCGCGGGCAAAACCGGAACGGCTAAAAAGGCCGGCGAGGGCGGCTATAAAGAGAAAAAATATTTATCAATTTTTGTCGGTATGGCACCGGCTAGCGATCCGCGTGTCGTGATTGCGGTAATGGTGGACGAACCCTCGGCCGGCGCTTATTACGGAGGTGTGGTGGCAGGCCCGGTATTTTCCAAGGTAATGGCGGGCGCGCTGAGAATACTCGATGTCGCGCCGGACCAAGAAGAAACCATGCCGGTTTTGATCAGTAAAAGCCCGGATCTCGTAGCGCAATGAAACTAGCAGAGCTGCTCTCGGGTCATGCACGGATCGGAACGGATATCGCCGTTCGAGGGTTATCCCTGAATAGCCGCGATATTAAAAAGGGCGACGTGTTCATTGCCGTGCAAGGCTCTAGGCAGCATGGCTTGGCACATGTTTGCCAGGCTCTCGAACTCGGAGCAAGTGCGGTGCTTTATGAGCCTAGAGGGGCGAGCGAATGGTTAGGTGGCGATCGCCGTGATGTGCCATTTATCGCGGTCGAAGACCTGAATGTGAAGGTGGGAGCGATTGCAAGCCGATTCTATGGCGAGCCGTCTAGCCAATTGCAAGTGATTGGTATTACCGGCACTAACGGAAAAACGTCGTGCAGCCAGTTTTTAGGGCAAACCTTGGAGCGATGCGGGATTATCGGCACCTTAGGCTGGGGAGTTTGGGGGCACTTGCACCAAACGATCAATACGACCCCGGATGCATTGGCGATTCAACGCATGCTGGCGAATTTGGTCGACGACCGGCTGGCGACGGTTGCGATGGAAGTTTCCTCGCATGGCTTAGAGCAGGGGCGAGTGAACGGTATCCGTTTTCAAGGGGTCGTTTATACGAATATCAGTCGCGATCATTTGGATTATCACAGCTCGATGGAACGCTATGTTCAAGCCAAATTAAAGTTGTTGGCAATGCCCGGTGTGAAGTTTGCCGTGATCAATTTGGATGATGTCTATAGTAATCAAGTGCTTGCAGCGGTTCCCGTCGGTGTGCTCGTATGGACCAGTAGTCTTCGAGGCAAAACCCTACCCTCTGGCGAATCGGTCTGCGGCGATTCGTTTCGTCAGACATTATCAGGAATCGAGCTTAACTTGACTTGGCGGGATCGACAAAAAAAAGTTTGTATTCCTTTATACGGCGAATTCAACGCGGAAAATGCGTTGACGGTTATTACCACATTATTGGCGGCCGGCATGGATTTTGATCAAGCGGCAATAAAAATCGAACGCTTACAAACGATTCCGGGGCGCATGGAGCGTTATGGCGGCGGGAATGAGCCATGGGCTTTTATCGATTATGCCCATACGCCGGACGCACTTGAAAAAGTATTGATGGGGCTTCGTAAGCAATGCGAAAAACAATTGACGATCGTATTCGGTTGCGGCGGCGATCGGGACGCGGGCAAGCGTTCCCAAATGGGCAGTATTGCGCAGCAGTGGGCGGATCGGGTTATTTTGACCGATGACAACCCGCGCGGGGAAGCGCCGCAAATGATTATCGAAGCCATTATGGAGGGCTGTCGGTCGGGTGGCGTTTCAGTCATTCATGACCGTGCGCTGGCGATAAAGACAGCGATTAACGAGGCCGGCTCCGGCGATTGTGTGGTGATCGCGGGTAAGGGTCATGAAGAATATCAAGAAGTGAAAGGCCGAAAGATACCTTTCAGCGATAGAGAGGCCGTTATACAAGCACTGAGGTTGGTTGGGTAATGAGGTTCGGGCAATGAAGTTAATGTTGAGCGAAATCGCGGATCATGTCGGCGGAGTTCTGTTCGGGGAGGATAGAGCCGTCACGGGAGTCGGTATTGATACGCGGTCCATCGAGCCGGGCAGTCTCTATTGCGCGATCAAAGGCGAACGATTCGATGGCAATGATTTTGCCGGCGATGCCGAGCAGGCCGGAGCTGCCGCGGCGATCCTAAGCCGTAAGGTTGAGGTGGCGATGCCGATTGTGGTAGTGCCTGATACACGCCTGGCTTTGGCTGAATTGGCTGGTTTGTGGCGGAACACACAATCCGCGCGTGTGGTCGGCATTACCGGTAGCAATGGCAAAACCACGGTCAAAGAAATGACCGCCGCGATATTGGGGGGGCAAGGTCCTGTTCTTTATACCCAAGGCAACTTGAACAACGACATCGGTGTGCCGTTGACCTTAACGAGGATGAGCGCTGAGCATCGCTATGCGGTGATCGAAATGGGCGCGAATCATACCGGTGAAATTGCCTATACCAGTCGATATGCCAAGCCGCATGTGACGATTATTTGCAATGTCGGTCCCGCGCATTTAGAAGGCTTCGGCAGTGTTGATGGCATCGCTCGAGCGAAAGGAGAAATTATCGGTTCTCTCGGTCCGGATGGGACAGCCGTGCTGAATCATGACGATACTTATTTCGATTATTGGCGGGAGTTGGCAGGAACACGCAAGGTATTGTCGTTCGGGTTAAAGCCAGGCGCCGATATTCGAGCCGAAAACATCGTAACGCGTATCGAAAAAGGCGAATTTGCGACAGCTTTCGAATGGATTCATGATTCGGTGCGTTATTCGATGCGGCTCAAATTGGCCGGCCGGCATAATGTACTGAATGCCTTGGCCGCAGGTGCCGCAGCAACCGCATTGGGTTTTGAGCCGATGACTATCAAGCAAGGACTGGAAAAGGTGCATCCGGTTACCGGGCGTTTACAGCCGCTGATCGGGCGTCTGGGCAATATCGTGATCGATGATACTTACAACGCTAATTCGGCATCGCTCAAGGCCGGTCTTGATGTGTTGATCGAATGCGGCGGTGAGCCCTGGGTGGTTTTGGGCGCCTTTGGCGAACTGGGACCCGAAAGCGCAGAAATACACCGTGAAATGGGTGAAGACATGAAAACGATTGGCGTAAAAAGGCTGTTCGCGACCGGATCCGACGCTCGGAGTACCGTGCAGTCTTTTGGCGAAGGAGGCATTTTTTACGAAACCCAAGATGAATTGACAAAAGCTTTGAAGCGCGAAATGAATGGCCATGAAACCTTACTAGTGAAAGGGTCGAGAGCCCAGCGCATGGAACGTGTGGTCGGAGCCATCGTAGAAAATTACAGGACATAGCATGTTACTTTATTTAACCGAGTATTTGATGACACTCGATAGCGCGTTTCGGGTTTTTCAATATTTGACGATGCGGGCCATTTTAGGGGCGCTCACCGCGTTGATTATCTCGCTGGTGATCGGGCCGTTCATGATCAAAAAATTGACCAGAAGAAAAATCGGTCAATGTGTGCGCACGGATGGGCCTAAAACACATTTCGATAAAGCCGGAACGCCGACGATGGGCGGTGCGTTAATACTGGTTGCGGTCGGCATTAGTACCTTGCTATGGAGTAATCTCGACAACCGTTATGTCTGGGTAATTTTTATCGTTACGATGGGCTTCGGCATCATCGGTTTTGTCGACGATTATAAGAAAGTCATGCTGGGTAATAGCGACGGGTTGTCGGCCAAGGCCAAATATTTTTGGCAATCGGTGATCGGAATGAGTGCTGCCGTCTATTTGTTCGTCACAGCAAGCGCACCGGCAGAGACTCAATTCATCGTGCCGTTTTTCAAAGATGTCGGTATCGAAATGGGATGGTTATATGTTGTCATGACTTATTTTGTCATCGTCGGAAGCAGCAATGCGGTGAATTTGACCGATGGCTTGGACGGTTTGGCGATCATGCCGACTATCATGGTGGCGGCGGGGCTGGGGATATTCGCCTATTTGTCGGGCCATGTCGAGTTTGCGAAATATTTGGCTATTCCGTTTTTGCCGAGTTCGGGCGAATTGATCGTGTTTTGCGCAGCATTAATCGGCGCCGGGCTAGGCTTTTTGTGGTTCAACACCTATCCGGCCATGGTGTTCATGGGCGATGTAGGCGCTCTGTCGCTTGGCGCGGCGTTGGGTGTCTTGGCTGTACTGGTTAGACAGGAAATTGTTTTGGTGATCATGGGCGGCGTATTCGTGATGGAAACCTTGTCGGTGATTATACAAGTCGCGTCATTCAAAATGACCGGTAAACGCGTGTTTCGCATGGCGCCGCTTCATCATCACTTTGAATTGAAAGGTTGGCCGGAGCCGCGCGTTATCGTCAGATTTTGGATCATTACCTTTATTTTAGTACTAATCGGTTTGTCGACTTTGAAATTGAGATGACGATGAATACAGTCAATACAGCCACGGCTTTAGCCGAAAAGTTTGGTCTGGATTCTGCTAATTCCAGAGTCCTGGTAGTCGGAGCCGGGGAAACGGGGCTCTCGGTCGCTCGTTTTTTAGCTACACAAGGGATACGCTTCGCCATCGTCGACAGCCGGGCAAAGCCGCCGCTGCTCGATAAGCTATTGGAAAACCTGCCCGATGCGGCATTGTTTACCGGCGGTTTCGATGCAGATGCTTTTAAAGTGGCGACTCATTTGATTGTCAGTCCCGGCGTGTCGCTTAGGGAGGATTCGATCGTCAAGGCGCATGCGCAAGGCGCTAAAATCATCGGCGATATCGATTTGTTGGCGGCGTGTGCAGCAGCGCCGATCGTGGCGATTACCGGATCAAACGGTAAAAGTACCGTAACGACCATGCTCGGCGCGATGGCTGCGGAAGCAGGGAGAAAAGCAGCAGTCGGCGGTAACCTGGGTACGCCAGCGTTGGATTTATTGGCACCGGATATAGAACTTTATATTTTGGAATTATCCAGTTTTCAATTGGAACGTACCGAGATACTGAATGCTTCTGCAGCGACAGTATTGAATATATCGCCGGATCATTTGGACCGATATGACAATGTCGCTGAATATGCTCGGGAAAAACAAAAAATATTTCGGGGCACTGGCGCAATGGTTTTGAATGCCGACGATTCTTTGGTCATCGATATGGCCTTGCCGGGTCGAAAGATTTCGACTTTTGCGATCAATAGCGAGGCGGAGTTCCATTTGGCTTGGGATGGTCATAAGGGATATTTGATGCGGAATGACAAGCGTTTGATGAGACAGGATGAATTGCCGCTCGAAGGACTGCATAATACCGCGAACGCATTGGCGGCAATAGCCTTGGGCTCGGCGATCGGCTTAGACGAACAATCGATGTGCAAAGCATTAAAAAAATTTAAAGGCTTGGAACATCGCATGCAGCGAGTTGCCGTTAAAAAAGGCATCACCTGGGTCAACGATTCAAAGGCAACGAATATCGGTGCCTGTGTTGCAGCATTGCAAGGTTATACCCGGCAAGTGATTTTGATAGCAGGTGGCGATGCAAAGGGTGCGGACATGAACGAATTGGTCCCGGCGATCAAGCACCAGGCAAAAAGTGTGATCGTAATGGGTAAGGACGGGCCTTTGATCGAGCAAGCATTGAATAACAGCGTGCCCATTTATAAAGCTGAAAATGTCGGTCGGGCGGTAAAAATTGCTGCCGAAATTGCCGATGAAGGCGATACCGTATTGCTTTCTCCGGCTTGCGCGAGTCTTGATCAATATAAAAGCTATAAAGAGCGCGGCGAAAAATTCGCGACTGCAGTTATGGAGCTAAAAGCATGAGTCTTCAGATGGCGCCAATTAAAGCCGGCCGGTTTTATTTCGACCCGTTATTGCTTGCTGTAATTACGGGATTATTGCTCATCGGTTATGTGATGGTGTCGTCTTCTTCGTTGCACTTGGGCGCGAAGCTGGGCAACAACAGCTTACTCTATCCGATCAAACAGATGATCCATATCGGGCTGGGTTTGGCATTGGCAGCGGGCGTTTTTACCGTGCCGCTCAGAAAATGGGAGCAATGGGGGCCGAATTTATTCGTATTCGGTTTGGGTTTGTTGGTATTGGTATTGATACCGGGGCTTGGCGTCAGGGTCAATGGTGCGGTTCGTTGGTTGTCGGTAGGTGGATTTCGTATTCAGGTTTCGGAAGTCATAAAGGTGATTTCGGTTATTTATATAGCTAGTTATGTCACGCGTTACGAGGGCTCGGTTAGAAATTCTTCGTTCGGATTGCTTAAGCCATTGTTGTTGTTCATAGTCGCATGCGTATTGTTGTTGATGGAGCCCGATTTCGGCTCGGCGGTCGTGATTCTGGTTATTGCCTTGGGTGTGATGTTTTTGGCCGGAGCCCGCTTATGGCAATTCGGCATCTTATTGGCCTCGGTTTTAGCGATGGCCGCGATGCTGGTGATTATTTCCCCCTATCGTTTACGGCGGGTGATCAGTTTTTTGGATCCCTGGGCCGATCCGCAGGACACCGGTTTTCAATTGGTTCAGGCATTGATATCGTTTGGGCGAGGCGAGTGGTTCGGGGTAGGACTCGGCAGCGGGATTCAAAAATTGTTTTATTTGCCCGAGGCGCATACCGATTTTTTGTTTTCGGTGATTGCCGAGGAGTTGGGTTTGTTGGGTGTCGTCACGGTCATTGTACTGTTCGCACTTTTGGTTTGGCGCGCCATCGATATCGGCGCTAAAGCCGAAGCGGTCGGTAATAAATTCGGGGCATTCATTGCCTACGGAACCGGGATTTGGTTCGGCTTCCAGTCGTTCATCAATATGGGCGTCAACATGGGTATGTTGCCGACTAAGGGTTTAACTTTGCCTCTGATGAGTTATGGGGGCGGCAGTATGATCGTGATGTGTTGTGGGGTGGCAATATTGTTTCGAGTCAATAGCGAAGTCCGGGAAATGACTGCAAGTCAGCCTAAAAGGAGGCCGGTTTGGGCTCGCGTATCTTAATCATGGCCGGTGGAACCGGCGGACATGTGTTTCCGGCGCTGGCGGTAGCCAGTTATCTTGGCGAACAAGGCTGGCAGATGAGTTGGCTCGGTACAAAAAACGGCTTGGAAAGCCGCGTCGTTCCAGCGCACAAGATTGACATCGATTGGTTGTCGGTGGCGGGTGTTCGCGGCAAAGGGCTATTTTCGAAAATCAAGGCCGTATTGTTGTTGATCAAAGCTTGCGGGCAAGCGTGGCGGATTTTGCGCCGTCGCAAGCCGGATGTCGTTTTAGGCATGGGCGGCTTTGTCGCGGGACCGGGGGGATTAATGGCCAAATTAATGGGCATTCCTCTGGTGATTCACGAACAAAACCGAGTGCCGGGTACGACTAACCGCTTATTGGCGAAATGGGCTAACCGAGTACTGGAAGCTTTTCCAGGAAGCTTCGATAAAAAAATAAATGCACTCTGGAGCGGCAATCCGTTACGCAAAGAATTAATCGGGATTCCTGAAAAAATAGCGCGTCAGCCCGGAGATGCGGTCAGGTTGTTGGTCATCGGCGGTAGTCAGGGGGCGCGGGTGCTGAATCAAGTTGTTCCGGATGCGGTTGCGGCCTTGAGCGGAGCGAAAGTCAGGCATCAAACAGGCGAAATCATGCGTACTCAAGTCGAACAACGTTACCAAGAATTAGGCGTCGATGCGGAAGTATCCGCATTCATCGAAGATATGGCAGAGGCTTACCGATGGGCCGATATCGCGGTGTGCCGAGCCGGGGCGATGACGGTCAGCGAACTGGCCGCAGCCGGTATTCCGGCTGTGTTGATACCATTACCGCACGCGATCGACGACCATCAAAACGCGAATGCCCGCTATTTGGCTGATGTCGGAGCGGCCATGATCCTACCGCAGAAAGATTTATCGCCCGAAACATTGGCCGAGCGAATCAAGGACGTGATCGAACGTTTAGCTGAAATGGGCAAGAAAACGAGAGCCTGCGCCAAGCTGGATGCGACAGAGGCTGTGGCATTGTGCTGTCAAGCGGAGGCCGGACGATGAATCTTCCGAGAGTCAAAATGCCGACCAAGGCTTTAGGTAACATTGATCGCATTCATTTTGTCGGTATCGGCGGTACCGGTATGAGTGGAATTGCCGAAGTTTTATCGAATTTAGGCTACCAAGTTTCAGGATCGGACCTTAAGGAAAGTGCTGTTACCAATAGATTGGTTGAACTAGGCGTTAGCGTCACTATCGGACATCGCCGAGAGAATATTAGCGATGCCGATGTGGTTGTGGTTTCGTCGGCAGTCGACCGTAGCAATGCGGAAGTCGACGAAGCCGTCATCAAGCGAATCCCGGTTATTCCGCGTGCCGAAATGCTTGCCGAAATAATGCGGTTCCGTTTCGGCATTGCCGTTGCCGGAACGCATGGAAAGACGACGACGACCAGTTTGATCGCGAGCATCCTAGCCGAAGCCGGCCTGGATCCGACTTTCGTGATTGGCGGACGGTTGAACAGCGCAGGTGCGAATGCCAAGCTCGGACAAGGGCATTATCTAGTTGCCGAAGCCGATGAAAGCGATGCCTCGTTTTTATTTTTACAGCCGATGATGGCGGTCGTGACCAATATCGATCAGGACCATATGGCGACCTATCAAGGCAGCTATAGTAATCTAAAAGATACCTTCATCAAGTTCATTCATCAATTACCGTTTTATGGATTGGCGGTGATGTGTATCGATGATGAAGGTGTTCGAGAAGTGTTATCGCAGATGTCCAAACCCTTCAAGACTTACGGGGTTGATAAACAAGCCGATATTCGGGCCGTAGAAATCGTTCAAGACGGTATGTTTACCACGTTTACGGTGTTGCGTGCCGGAGACTACGAACCGCTCAAGGTGTCCTTGAATATGCCGGGCTGGCATAACATGCTTAATGCATTAGCGGCAATTGCGATCGCGACGGCTTTGGATGTCGAAGATGCAGCCATTGTCAAAAGTCTTCAAGCATTTAAAGGCGTCGGAAGGCGGTTTCAAATACAGGGCGATTTGCCGATCGATAAGGGCAGATTAACGATGGTCGATGATTACGGGCATCATCCCCGCGAAATTGCCGCGACGCTGGAAGCTTTGCGACAGGCATGGCCGAATCGGCGGGAAGTCATTGTCTTTCAGCCGCATCGCTATACACGCACTCGGGATTTGTTCGAGGATTTCGTACAGGTACTGTCGAGTGTCGATGTCTTGATTTTGCTTGATGTTTACTCGGCCGGAGAATCCCCGATTACCGGTGCCGACGGACGGGCCTTGAGCCGTGCGATCAGAGTTAGAGGGCAAGTCGATCCGGTTTTCGTCGAAGACTTGGAAGAACTACCGGAAATATTGGCCGGCATTTTACAAGCCGGAGACGTATTGCTAACGATGGGGGCTGGTAATGTCGGACAAATTGCTGCCGACTTGCCGGAGCAATTGGCGGCAGCGCTAGAACTGCGTTGATTTCGGGCGTCGTGCGGAATTAAAGCCGGTGACTGATATCTGAGGCAGAACGCAATCATTGAGTGATGAAATCAGTGCGTGATGAAATAAAGGGGCAATTGCTTGCTCATGAAAAATTAGCCAAATATACCAGTTGGCGGGTAGGCGGCGAGGCCGATTGGATGTTTATACCGCAGGATAAACAAGACCTAATCAACTTCATAAAGTCGGATCATGGTAGGGGGCCGCTTTTTTGGCTGGGTCTAGGTAGTAATTTGTTGGTTAGGGATGGCGGCATTCGCGGGACGGTCATCAATACGCGTAACCGACTGAAGGATATGCGTGAAAGAGATGAATGTCGCGTATATGTCGAAGCCGGTGTTCCTTGTGCATTAATCGCCAGATATTGCGGCGAACAAGGCTTGGTTGGCGCCGAATTTCTAGCGGGTATTCCCGGGACTCTCGGCGGTGCCTTGAAAATGAATGCCGGGGCTTTTGGCGGCGAGACCTGGACTATCGTTGACAGCGTTGAAACGATTGATGCATTCGGACAAGTCAGACGACGAAAGCGTACGGATTACGACATAGCCTATCGTTCGGTATCGGGCCCGGCGCAAGAATGGTTTTTGTCAGCCGAGTTGAGGCTGGAACCGGGGGATGTCGCCGAGAGCCAGCAAAAAATAAAGAAATTATTGGAACGACGTAATCAGACACAACCGACCAACCAGCCGAGTTGTGGTTCGGTATTCAAAAATCCGCCGGGCGATTTTGCTGCTCGACTGATAGAAGCATGCGGATTGAAAGGCCACCGTATTGGAGGCGCCGAAGTATCGACCAAGCACGCTAACTTCATCGTCAATACAGGCGGTGCAAAGGCGGCGGATATCGAAGCGCTAATCAGTCATGTGCAGGATACCGTGGAAACAATGCAGGGGATAAGGTTGCTAACAGAAGTTTGTATGGTAGGTGAGGCCTTATGAAGCCGACTCAAATAAAACAGCCCGAACAATTCGGGCGCGTGGCAGTGCTCATGGGCGGTACTTCAGCCGAGCGGGAAATTTCATTGATCAGTGGCGCGGCGGTGTTTCAGGCATTGAAAAACCAAGGTTTAAACGTTGAGGCCGTTGATGTCACCGGCAGCGCGATTGATGCACTAACCGGCGTCAAAGCGGACCGGGTGTTCAATATTATCCATGGTCGAGGTGGCGAGGACGGTGTGCTACAAGGCGTTTTAGAAACGATGCGTTTGCCTTATACCGGTAGCGGCGTTTTAGCTTCAGCCTTGAGTATGGATAAACTGCGCACAAAATTATGCTGGCATGGTTTAGGTTTGCCGACACCGAAATGGTTTTTATTGAAAAGCGAGAACGATGCGCAGGCATGCATAGAAAAGCTTGGATTGCCGCTTATCGTTAAGCCGGCTTTGGAAGGGTCCAGCTTCGGCATGAGCAAGGCGAATAGCTTAACGGAATTGATCGAAGCTTACCGACTGGCTGTGCAATACCGGTGCGATGTCTATGCCGAGGCCTGGGTTAGTGGTAACGAATACACGATCGCGGTATTGAACGGTGAAGCGCTGCCTGTGATTCGCCTCGAAACGCCGAATGTGTTTTACGATTTCGAAGCGAAATATAGGGCTAATACTACTCGCTATCACTGTCCATGCGGACTGGATGCACAGACGGAACAAAGTCTTCAGGCATTGGCCGTGTCGGCTTGTGAAGCGCTAGCTGTCGAGGGTTGGGCGCGGGTTGATGCGTTCATCGACGGTTCCGGTCAAACGCAGTTGATTGAAGTCAATACCGTGCCCGGCATGACCGATCATAGTCTGGTGCCGATGGCCGCCAAACAGGCGGGAATAAGCTTTGAAGAATTGGTATGGCGAATTCTAGAAACGAGCTACGGATAAGGAGTCATGCGAGGTTCCGGAATTATAACGAGTGCCGTGATATTGATAGGCATTGTGTGGGTCGTTTGGGGCAGTCTAAAGAATTACGAAGCACATGCTACTGCCATCAAATACGTTAGGACGGAAGGGGTTTTTCAATATATTAGTAAAAGTGAAGTGAAGGAAATATTGCTGCCTCTGGTAAAGACGGGTTTTTTTTCCGCCGATATCGAGGCGATCAAGGAAGCGGTCGAACAAATGCCTTGGGTCGATAAAGTCAGCGTCAAAAGAGTTTGGCCCGATGCGATTGATATAAAAGTATATGAGCAGGCAGCTGTAGCGCGCTGGGGGAAGATCGGCTTACTCAATGTTCGCGGAGAGGTGTTTACCCCGGCGAATGTCGACCGCTTCGATCATTTGCCGATGTTGGTGGGGCCTTCCGGGCAGCAGCAAAAAGTACTGGAGATTATGAAAGGCATTAGCACAACGTTAGCCGATCGGGCCTTAGGGTTAAGCGAATTCGTTATCGATGAAAGGCGATCATGGCGGATTGTGTTGAGTAATGGAACGGAGGTTTTGTTGGGTAGGAAGGAACAGCTGAAAGGTTTTCAGAGATTTTTGAAAACGCTGCAATTATTTGAGCCGGAGCAGATCGATGCGATGGCCAAAGTCGATTTAAGATATCCGAACGGATATACCGTGTTGTGGAAGCCGGAAGCTAAAGCAATAGATTGGAAAAAAATGGCCGCCGCGCGGCGACAGTCCTAGCAGACGAAGATAAGAGCGTTGTAAGAGTTTATATAATGGCAAAAAAATCAGATCGAAATGTAGTGGTCGGGCTCGATATAGGAACTTCCAAAGTCGCGGCTATTGTCGGCGAATATACGGACGGCGGCGAAATGGAGGTCATCGGTATCGGATGTACGGTATCAAGAGGTTTGAAAAAAGGCGTCGTGGTCAATCTGGAGTCGACCGTGCAGTCGATCAGGCGAGCTGTGGAGGAAGCAGAGCTGATGGCCGGTTGCCAAATTACCTCGGTATTCGCCGGAATCGCCGGCGGCCATATCCGAAGCCTCAATTCGCACGGTATCGTTGCGATCAAGGAAAAAGAAGTGACGCAATACGATATCGATCGAGTGATCGATTCGGCACGAGCGGTTGCGATCCCGGCCGATCAGAAAATTTTGCATATTTTGCCGCAAGAATTTGTGATCGATCTACAAGACGGTATCAAAGAACCGATCGGAATGTCGGGTATTCGTCTCGAAGCGAAAGTTCATATGGTGACCGGCAGCGCCAGCGCCGCGCAAAACATCATCAAATGCATACGCCGCTGCGGACTCGAAGTCGACGATATCGTATTGGAACAGTTGGCGTCTTGTAATTCGGTTCTAACCGAAGATGAAAAGGATTTAGGGGTTTGTTTGATCGATATCGGAGGCGGCACGACCGATATCGCGGTATTCGCGAACGGCGCTATCAAGCATACGGCAGTAATTCCGATAGCCGGCGACCAGGTGACTAACGATATCGCGGTAGCCCTGAGAACGCCAACGCAAAACGCCGAACAAATCAAACAAAAATACGCCTGCGCATTGACGCAATTAGCGAATACCGAACAATTGATCGAAGTGCCGAGTATCGGGGACCGAGCGCCGCGTAAAATATCGGTGCAAAATCTCGCGGAAATTATCGAGCCGCGTTATGAAGAATTGATGCTGCTGGTACAAGCGGAATTAAGACGTAGCGGATACGAAGAAATGATAGCCGCGGGAATCGTGGTGACGGGAGGAAGTTCGAAAGTATCGGGATTGATAGAACTGGCCGAAGAAATTTTTCATATGCCGGTTCGGATGGGGGTCCCTCAGCATGTATCGGGTTTGACCGATGCGGTGAAGAACCCTATCCATTCCACCGGAGTTGGATTATTGCTCTATGGGAAAGAACATAGAGGTAGCTATGAAGGATTCGATGTCGAAAATACCGGGTTTATCGGCAAGATAAAGAAATGGTTTCAGGGTAATTTTTAAGAACAAAAAATTGTGATTTTGTAAGGGGAATCGAAATGAAATACGAGTTGTTGGATATCGGCGCTGAAAATGCCGTGATAAAAGTCATTGGGGTTGGGGGTGGCGGCGGTAACGCGGTCAACCATATGGTCGAAAAACAGATCGACGGAGTGCAGTTTATTTGTGCCAATACGGACGCTCAAGCATTGAAGAAACTCAATGTCGATACGATCATCCAATTAGGTGCGGAATTAACAAAAGGTTTAGGTGCGGGAACCGACCCAAATGTAGGGCAGCAAGCCGCCGAAGAAAATCGGGATAGGATTCGTGAAGTCATACAAGGTGCCGACATGGTGTTCTTGACCGCCGGTATGGGAGGCGGCACAGGGACTGGCGCGATTCCGATCATTGCCGAGATCGCCAAAGACTTGGGGATTTTAACCGTGGCGGTTGTGACCAAACCGTTTCACTTCGAAGGCAAAAAGAAAATGGCGGTTGCCGAACAAGGCATTGTCGCATTGGAAAAATATGTCGATTCGTTGATAACGATCCCGAATCAAAAATTGCTGCCCGTCTTGGGTAACAATATTTCGTTGATGAGTGCCTTCAGTGCCGCCAACAATGTGCTATTGGACGCGGTTCAAGGTATTACCGAATTGATTACCCACCCGGGTATGATCAATGTCGATTTTGCCGATGTTAGAACCGTGATGTCGGGAATGGGTGCCGCAATCATGGGTACCGGTTCCGCATCCGGCGAAAACAGAGCGAGAGAAGCGGCGGAAAAAGCCATTGCCTGTCCATTGTTGGAAGACATCAATCTACAAGGCGCGCGCGGCATCTTAGTCAACATCAGTGCTGCCGATATGATGATTTCCGAATTTGATGAGGTAGGTAATATCGTCCATGAGTTCGGTGCAGAGGATGCCATTATCAAAATCGGTACCGCGATCGACCCAACCTTGGGTGATGAAATCAAGGTGACCGTCGTCGCAACCGGCATGGGCTCACAACCTGCAGCAGTCGCGGCGCCGATCAAACTGGCGGTCAAACAAGCCGCTGTAGATAATGACTATTCCAACTTTGAGAAACCAACCGTGATTCGCCAAAACCGGCCGGAGCCGCGTAACACACGCTTCGGGGCGCAGCCGAAAAAAGACGTCGACATGGATTATTTGGATATTCCTGCGTTTTTGAGACGGCAAGCCGATTAATCGGAAGCCGGCGGGTAGAATGGGTATCTACACCTTTCACTGTTCAAATTTCGGCATGAGTTCATTTAGGCACCGGGACGTTAAGCAGATTTTTGCACCTCGGCAACTGCCACCTGTGTTGTCCTACTACATACCATCCCTCCTCGTTCCCACGTTTCATCGTGGGAACGCATATCGGTCCATGGTCAAGGTATGGAGGGCCAGGGAGGATCATGGGGATCAAAAATTGGCTATCTTGGCTAATTTATCCAGCACCTAAATAAGCCATGATTTTGGATCATTGCCAATTACCTATGGAATTTAGGTGCTGGGCCTGTCAAGCGAGTACCCAAACCCGCTACAAAGCTCATGGCTCTAGGAAGTTATTGGTCACGAAATCCTAAGCGAGGTGAGCTAAGAGCGGAAGCTATGCGGAAACAGCGATATAGATTAATGCCTGTTTTTTGTGCATTGCTCCCGATCGAAAGAGCGTAGACATCAAAGCTGCAAATATGGCCGCGCGAAGTATACATGGCTTTATTGCTTAGAGCGGTATCAATTTGTGTTAAAATTCGGCGTTTTGCCCCATTTATTTGGCATTACTGATTATGATAAAACAGCGTACGTTAAAAAATACAATTCGGGCGACGGGTGTCGGTCTGCACACTGGCGATAAGGTTTATTTGACTTTGCGCCCGGCAGAGCCGAACACGGGCATTCGGTTTCGTAGAGTGGATTTAGAAGAGCCAATCACGATCAATGCCACGCCTGAAAATGTCGGCGAAACGACTCTGTCGACCACCCTCGTACAAGATAAAATCAAAATATCCACGATAGAACACCTACTATCGGCATTCGCAGGGCTCGGCATCGACAACGCCATCATAGACCTCAGTGCCCCAGAGGTGCCCATCATGGACGGCAGTGCCGGTCCTTTCGTCTTCTTGCTGCAATCCGCCGGCGTCGAAGAACAAGACAGCCCGAAGCAATACATCCGTATCAAGCGACCGATTCGAGTCGAAGAAGACGATAAATGGGCGGCTTTCGAGCCTTTCAACGGTTTCAAAGTGACGTTTACGATCGATTTCGAGCATCCCGCTTTCAAAGATCATTTGAAAACGGCCGTTATGGACTTTTCATCGACCACTTTCGTCAAGGAAGTCAGTCGAGCCAGAACTTTCGGTTTCATGAAAGATATCGATATGCTCAGACAGAATAATCTGGCACTCGGCGGTAGTCTCGACAATGCCATCGTGGTCGACGACGATAAGATTCTCAATGAGGACGGCTTGCGTTATGCCGATGAATTTGTCAAACACAAAATTCTCGATGCGATCGGCGATTTGTATTTGCTAGGACACAGTCTAATCGGCGAGTTCATTGGCTATAAATCCGGGCACGGATTGAATAACAAGCTGTTACGCGCTTTGCTGAAAGATCGTGATGCTTGGGAGATGGTGACCTTTGACGACGAAAACGATGCACCGATTTCATTTATGCGTTCCGCACAGACATTGGTTACGCCGACATAATCGATCGTTTATAGCCCGAAAGACGTCCCCTCGATAGGGCTTTCTTTGTTGATTAGACGGCAGTATTCATTGCTGCCGTATTTCCCTCCGATCGGACTTTACACCTAAACGACCAACGCGCTTTACGGTCGGAGCCGAATAAAGAGCTTGCCCCCACCCAGTGTCAGGATAGTTGTCGCCTCTGAAATTTTATAGAGGTAAAAAAATGCAAACCCGTTATAGTGAAGAATTTAAAGAGCAAGCCCTTAGCAAAGTATTGCAACGCGGTGATAAAAGCATTCAATCGATTGCCGATGAATTGAATATCAGCGTGTTTACTCTGAAAGGCTGGCTTAAACGGACAAAATCTCATTCAACGACAGAGACTATGAAACAACAACGTCCTAAAGACTGGACCCGGAAACAACGGTTTGAAGCCTTGCTAGCCAGCGCTGGCTAGCAAGGCGAAACGATTCCCCATGCCGAAAAGTCTTTCCCATATTTCAACCCCATACCGAGTGGATTAGCAAAGGCAAGGTAGTGGTTCCCGTAGAATTGGGCTTGGGTGGTCGTTGTCGAAGATCAACGCCGCTTTATTCTGCACCATCAAGTCATGGAAAAAACCACGGACGATCAAATTGCCGTGACCTTGGTCGAACAAACCCAAGCCCGCTTTGCGGGTTTAAACGCCATGAGCTTTGATAAGGGCTTCCACAGCCCCAGTAATCAGACCGAGCTCAAACGGCACATGGAAAAAAACGTGACCTTGTCGAAAAAAATCCGGCTAGCCGAATTTGATAAAGCCCGCGAATCCGATCCGGAATTTGTCCGCCTGCTCCGTCAACACTTGGCAGTCGAATCGGCGATTAATGCGCTGGGTGTGCATGGCTTGGATAAATGCCCCAATCATGGCATTGACGGTTTCAAACGTTATGTTCGCCCTCGCCATCGTGGCACGCAATATATTCAACGTTTGGGGGCCGTCTTACGCCAACAAGTACAACAAGTAGAGGATCGACGACGAAGTTCCTACAAAAAAGCGGCCTAATACACAGTTGATGGTGGAAAAAAGGACGAAACAAGGGAAAGGTGTCTCCAAAATTCGCCCGGGATAACAAATTTGCATCATTAAGTACGACCGGAAGAAGAAACAGGTTGGCCTACGCAGAAAAACGGCTGGAATTATGATCTGTGAGCCGGCAAAATTATGAAAAAATCGAGTTTTCTTTCAGACACTAATTAGATTAGATCATTTGACTTACATCTACGAGTCACTTTCAATTTGCCCGATCAGGTCGTCGATTGCCCGGGCACATAACCTGTTTACAGCAAAGTCAAAGCATCTGTTAGAAGATTAATCGAGATCGTAGCAAATTCTGACAGCTCTGTAATACATCCGACAGGAATATAATGACATCTGACACCGATCCCGGCATTTACCGCCGCCTCTATGTCCGATGCCTTATCACCCACCATGACCGAGTTTGCCAAATCGATATCGTACTTTTTGGCCGCTGTTAATATCATTCCCGGATTGGGCTTGCGATCAAACGAATCCCTTCTGTAAGATCCGATACCGTGCTCAGGATGATAGGGGCAAAAGAAGACCTCAGTAATCGGTGCCCCTTCGGTTACGAATCTTGCACACATCCAATCCGTCAAATTCAAAAAATCCTGCTCGGTATAATAACCTCGCCCAATACCGGCCTGATTGGTGACAACGATCAACAAGTAACCCGAGTGTACTGCGGCTCTAGCCAGTTCGAATATTCCTTCGATAAACTCAAAGTTGTCCGGACTGCTGGTGTAACCTGCGTCGTGATTGATGACCCCATCCCGGTCCAAAAATAATGCCCGCTTCATTCCCGTTACTACACCTTCTCGTTTTTATTTAACCGATTTCGGATTGATCGACAATCCACTCCGCAAAGGCTAGCGAACTAGTAAAAGCTGATAAAATTGCGTTCAGCACATGCAGAGAATCCGATATTTTTTCAAGCACATAATCCATTTCCAGCTTTTTTTCGCGGACGTTAATCAATTGCGGCCGTATTCCCACTTTGTCGCTGACTATCAGATAGTCATAACCAAGCTCGGGCATTAATTTACGCACAGCGGCGAAGAAGAAGTTTTTCTTGCGATACTTAAGGAGTTCGGTATAAACCAATTGACGAAAATTTTGGTGATTGGCCAGGTACATCCCGGCAATTTCAAAGACAATGTTAAGGGTTTCGCCGAACTGCGCTCCTTGTAAAATACCGTAATTTTCCCGCCCCAGGGCTGATATCGCTGTGGTGCCGGCATAGACTTCGCCGCTTGCCACTCTGGTCAAGTACACACCTAGAAACGGTTGATCGATATCGGGAGCAGGGTAAATATTGGCGCGAACCAAATGCGCCCGCTCGGGCCGCAATCGAAAATAAATCCCTTTTAAATGGTACTAAGGTGTAATCCGCGGCCATCCAAAATTTTTGGCAACCTTATCTGCCGAGGCTCCGGCGTAATTAAATAAATAGCGATAGGCAAGCTCTCCCCTTGCGGTCCGTACTTTACGAGTCTCCACATCGACCGATGAGACCGGCGCGTGGAAATATATATCCATGCCTCTGCTCACTAGAAAATCCTGCAGTTTAGATACGGCCGCTTTGCTGTCTATTACCGCGGTATCCGGGCAGTAGATGCCCTGCTGGTAGACTCCGGCATAAGGTTCTATTTGCTTAACTCCATGCTCATCCAGCAATTCAGCTCTAATGCCCCCATTTTCCCGTGCGTTCTTTAGCAGCCTGTCGATCACAGGTAAATCTTTGGAAGAGCTCGCCACTATGACCTTGTCATTATGTTGACAGTTTATACCGTGCTCCAGCGCGAACAACTTCATCCTGCGCGCGCCCTCCGCGCATACTTTGGCTTTCAAGGTAACTGTGTAACACGCCGCTATTACGACCGCTGACATGCTCTCCCAAGCTGTTTTCCTTTTCAAGAATCGCAATTTGCGCGCCGGGATGTAGCATATTGTGTTCGCGGGAAACCGTCAGCCCGACAATTCCGCCCCCCACGATCAAATATCTAATTGTTTCTGCGAATTTGGCATCGGCATCAATTATTTCCTTAACTTGTAGAGTAGTAAGTAATGAATAAATTATTGAAAGCATAATCGCACGACGATGCGCCAGTCGCCTTAAATTCGGACTAAGGGAGCCTCTAATTAAGTTAAGACTCAGGAGATTTAAGGCATATTAAACGCGATCAAAAATGGATTTTTCCATGCGATTATCTTCAATTTCGGCCTATGTTGATGCCTATTGCCATCGTCACAACGCTAACTAAGCCGCGCCGCGCGCAAAAACGCCGAGTGTTGGATAGCAAGTGATAAAGCCGATGCCGGTTTGCGGCACGCGTCAGATCGATGCAGCGTAGCGTTTTGCCGCCGTTGTATCATTCCGCCGATGAAGCTCCCCCCTATCGTTCCGTTGTCAAGCGACCCGCAAGGCCCGAGCTATCCATTCTTTGAGGCGGCTTCGATATGCATCACGCAGTTTCCGCACTGCACCATAGCATGATTGAACAGGCAAACGGGCCATCATCGATTGAATCACTTTCGCACTCTCGGCATTAACTCCGCGCTATTTTAATTCACGGTGATTGGTTAACAAACGCATGCTACCGTTTCCAATTAATCGTTGAAAAAATAGCGGTCGCAATTGTTTTATTTGCGCCTTCGGTCGTATGAGCAAAATCAAGAAAAACCTCTTCGCGCTCATTGTCGAGAATATTCCGCAAATCTATCGATATAATTCCAATTTTATTCAACGCGCTGCTCTGTCTAACAAATTCGTTAATGCTGTTTTCGTATGCTAATTCCATCCCGGGTGGAGTTAATAGGAAATTGTCGATAAGAAATTGCTCGTGTTCGGTACGATGTTTAAGAGAAAAGATGGATGGTTGCAGAAAATGGTAAAAATCGGCGCCTGCCGTTGAGCTGTATTGATGCGCTAACCTAATATTATTGGCGAAACTATTGGCTGCCTTAATAGCTCTTGCGTTTATTTCGTCAGTATTGCGCATGTTTAAAGGAGGGGAGCTCGTTTTTATGTATTTAAGCAACGCGGCAAAATTGGCCAATCTTGCTTTCTCTAATATTGGTAATATGCTTGACTCAAGAATATCCTTTGTACCTGAACTGGGCTCAGACTTTTTATTGATCCCGTGCTTTCGGGCGTAGTATACGTTGTGTAAAATGTCGCAACCGCCATCGAAAAATATTACAATATCCCCCTCTTTTAGTTTTGTCTCACGCAGAAAATAAAGTTGTTGCTCGACATTCATCGATGCAACTCCATAATTAACAACTTTGTATCTAGTTGTTATTTCGTTGATTTTACGTTGTATAATGCTCGGAATGGTATATTCGTCCGGGACCTCCTGAGAGTATATCGTGGATGCTCCGTAAATATACACGGTATTTGCCGCGCTCTCCGGAACAAACGCAGTGCGCCTATGGCCATCAATCACATTAATATACTCGCCTTCAAAATTTATTAGTCTACGAACATTGTCGTCGAGCTTAGATCGCTCTCCGTGAGTAGATTCACGAATAAAATCGGCGTTAAAATAAGGGGAATTGGAATATGCTGGTGGTTTTTTTTCCCGGAAGGGCCAGCGAGACTCATATGTCGGCAATCGTTTCACGATAAGCAGGCTACAAGCCTCCACCATAAAGATTGCACCTGTAAGCGTTACAAGGACAATTATTAAATTTATTATTCTATTATGGGATGTCATTGTATTTTTTCCTTGAAATGCATGGCGCCATTAACATAGAAATCTTATATAGGTCGTTCCGTAGAGTCCATGGTTGTATTATAAACGCTGGCGGATTATTAATAAGCCTCGTTTTCTCCAATATGCGGTGTATTTCGTCAGAAATCGAAATAGATAAAAGTCGCTGTATTTCCCTGGCTTAGAGTTACCGCCATCAACCAACAAAACGCGAGCATAGTCCATAGCAGTTCGGGCCGCAGGTAATGAACTGCAAGCTTGACTCTCCTAATGTCGTCAAATCGGTGCAACGCGAAGAATGCTAAGATCAACAGCAACGGAAAAATGTGTTGATCGACAAATGAAGCTATGCCACTCCAACTACCGATAAAAGGTGCTTCCAAAATATCTAACGCTTTTGCATTAGTCGGACTACGAAAAAAGACGGCGGCAAAAGCAAAAAAATGAAATGTCAGCAAAACCGCTATCCAATCGGGTATTTTACCGGATGGCAATTTGCGTATAACGGGCCGCAACAGATAATTAACCGATATGCCGATGCCGTGCAGCAAGCCCCAGATCAAAAAAGTCCAATTTGCACCATGCCATAAACCGCTTAACAACATAGTAACCAGCACATTGCGGACGGCCTTGAGTCGTCCGTGCCGGTAGCCGCCGAGCGGTTGGAAAAGATAGTCGCGAAACCAGAATGAAAGCGTAATATGCCATCGACTCCATAAGTCGCTGAGCGAACGCGCGGCGTATGGGCGGCGGAAATTATTAGGCAGATGAATTCCTAGCGCGAGCGCAAGTCCAATTGCCATGTCCGTATATCCGCTGAAGTCGCAATATATTTGGACCGAGAAACCGTAAATCGCCAGCAGCCCATCCAACGCTCCCGGCATTCCATTCTGTTTATAAACATCATCGACCGCAAAACCAACCTGATCAGCAAAAACCAGCTTTTTTACCAAACCGAGCGAAAAAATCGCGAGCGGTACGGCAAACCGGCGTAGTGTCGCAATGCGCTGCCGTTCGAGTTGCGGCAACAGTTCATCGGGGCGCAGGATAGGCCCGGCAATCAGGTGTGGAAAGAACAAGACGTAGGCGAGTACCGTTGATGCGGAGAATGTCGCCGGAAACCTGCCTTTGTAAATATCGATTACATAGGCCGTGAGGGTAAAAGTGACGAAAGACACTCCAAGCGGCATCGGCAGATTGAGCAAATTGTCGGGTATGACAACGAACGGGCCGATCAGCTCCCTAAAGAAAAAGTCCGTGTACTTGTAGAAAGCGAGCGGCAAAAATAAACCGATGACAGTCGCAACCGCCCGGCGTTTGCGTGCGACAGGACTGATTGCGCCATTCATCCACATTACGCCAAGATAGGCTATAGCCGTCAACAAGTAAGGCAGCCATATGTATTCGATTCGCCACCATGCGTAAAAGATCGTGCTACCAAGAATAATAAGATAAATTCTAAATTGCTTGGGAATGACGAAGTGGAACAGGAAGTAAACGGAAAAAAATATAAAAAATATCGGCGAACTAAATAGCATTCCCTTTCCTGTTTACTTGTTGATCGAGGCGTCGCCTGATTGGGAAAGCATTGGCAGGATTGCTTCGGCCATCAGCTGGTGGCCTAGTGCATTGGGGTGCGGATCGGTCGGCATCGCCCAAATGTCTTTCGAGGTAAAACCTCTCATTGTGGACAGTTGGTCGCAATAAATGTAGCCATACTCGGCGGATACTTGCTTCATGATGTCATGGACAAACTCGAATTTGTAATCGACTAAGTTGTATGTGATGGGTGTCATGGCCAGATATATACGAATATTGTTCGCTTTGGCATACTTCGAAAGTTGCTTGAGCTTTTCTTTCATTTTGAGCATGCCGGGCGCCTCTGGCTGATAGACGTCGTGATAGTATTGCACCATTGATTGTTCTCCGTTCTTATCGAAGAACCGGTGATAAACGCCCCATAAGATCACCGCCAGTTGACTGTGACGTAACAGCAAATTATCTCCGCCAGCAGGCAGGTCTTCAGCGTCGCGCAGACAATAATGCACGACGATATCGGTCGGATGCAGGTCGGCAAGCTCATCAAAAAAACGGGAAACGTAACGCTCTGTGTTGTAGTTGCCAACTCCGCCGTTAAGCACCTGTACGGGTTGCTTGTCGATAGCGCTTAACGCCGTCTCGAGTTTCGCCTCGACAGTGTCTTGCTCGGGAACCCCCCAGCCAAATGTGATGGAGGCGCCGAGAAAGAGGATTCGGCGTCCGCCGGGCGGCAATTGGGAAAGCGGGCCACCGCGCAAACCATGCTCGTTAAGGCGGATTTCGACATTCTGCAGTATTGCCGATTTCGACTTAACATGGTCAAAGTCAAGCATTGGCTCGGAACGGCGGATTTTTAGCTCCTTGCCGTAGCGCCACATCTCGATATCATAGTTGGTCATTGAGCTGTTCTTTATACGCAGGAGTCCTTCTGCGAGGCATAGTGAGATTGCCAGAGAAAGACAGACTAAAAGAAACGAGTGAAATTTTTTAGTAGCTAGCCGCATAAAAACCTTCGGTAGAGTTTGAGTTATAAATCCGGATATCCTAACTTCAGAAACCATCATTGTGTTCGGTGTCCGATATGTAGGCGTTTAGGTAGCATATTTCCTATGTGCGGCAGGGGCTTGTAATCTGATTGCCTTCATTATCGGGAGGATTTATTAATGCCAAGTGATGTTGCTGTTAAAGCAATTAGCCGGTTCTCGTTTAGTGAACCGCTATGGGAACGGTGCAATTAGTCCGGCTCAAGGGTAGTGCTGTAATTTATTTTCAGGCGGGTATCCTGTTTTTCCTTGTAAAGGATATAGTTCTCAATAATCAGCAATTCGATCTCCGATCCCATAAAACAACGGAAAGCATCCTCGGGGCTACAAACAATAGGTTCGCCGCGAATGTTGAAGCTGGTGTTAACGAGAACAGGGCAGTTGGTGCGGGCTTTGAATGCGGATAGGAGTTCATGAAACCTCGGGTTGGTTTCACGATCCACGGATTGTATCCTTGCGGAATAGTCGACATGGGTCACCGCAGGTATTTCAGAACGCGGTACATTAAGTTTATCGATCCCAAACAGCGCCAACTCCTCTCTCGTCATTTTCCTTCGCTTATTTTTAGCTACATTTGCAACGAAAAGCATATATGGGCTGTCGCAATCAAGTTCAAACCAGTCAGCCATATCCTCTCGCAATACTGACGGTGCAAAAGGACGAAAACTCTCGCGATACTTGACTTTAAGATTTAAGGTTTTCTGCATGGCCGGATTACGGGGATCTCCGAGTATAGAGCGCGCTCCGAGAGCGCGAGGGCCAAATTCCATGCGCCCCTGAAACCAGCCCACCGCTTTTCCCGCTGCCAAAGCGTCTACGGTGGCCGTAATCAAATCGGAGTTATTTAATTTTTCAAAGTATGCGCCAGCGCTGGAGAGTTGTTGTTCAATCTGGCTATTGTTGTAACTCGGCCCAAGGTAAGATCCGGACATTGCATCTTTTCCATTTGTCCGGCGCGGTTTGTCGAGATGTGTGTAATAAGCCGCCAAAGCCGCGCCAATAGCACCGCCGGCGTCTCCTGCGGCTGGTTGAATCCAAATTTTCTCAAATGTGCCGTCACGCAAGATTCTCCCGTTAGCCACGCAATTAAGTGCAACGCCGCCGGCAAGGCAAAGATTTTTGCTGCCGGTTTCACTGGAGAGAGCACGCGTCAACCGAAGCACTATTTCTTCCGTAACCCATTGAATAGATGCGGCAATATCCATGTGCTTTTGCATTAACGGTTGCTCGGGATTACGAGGCGCGTCGCCGAAAAGTTTATAAAACTTCTTGTTGGTCATCTTGAGACCGGTGCAATAATCAAAATATCGCATATCCAGCCGAAAACTTCCGTCAGTCTTTAGATCGATGAGGTTGTCCAGAATAATGTCGACATATTTTGCCTCTCCGTAAGGGGCCAATCCCATTACCTTATATTCGCCGGAGTTGACTTTAAAACCAAGATAATACGTGAACGCCGAATATAAAAGACCAATCGAATGTGGAAAATGAATTTCTTTCGCCGTCTCCAGTCGGTTCCCGTGCCCGATCGCTACTGAAGTGGTTGTCCATTCGCCGACGCCATCCATTGTTAATACAACGGCTTCCTCGAACGGTGAAGCAAAAAAAGCGGAGGCGGCATGACTTTGGTGATGTTCCACAAACAGCAAACGGCTTTCGATATTAGGGCCTGATCCCAGCTTCTTCAATTCATCCAGCAGCAAAACTTTCTGGAAAAGTTTTTCTTTCAGCCAAATTGGCATTGCCGCTAAAAACGATTGAAACCCGCGCGGAGCAAAAGCGATATAAGTCTCAAGCAGTCGTTCGAACTTTAAAAAAGGTTTGTCGTAAAATACGACATACTCAACTTGATCCAACGTCTTACCGCCTTCATTCAGGCAATATTCAATCGCGTTTCGAGGAAAGCCCGCATCATGTTTCTTACGTGTAAAACGCTCTTCTTGGGCTGCGGCGACTATCTGTCCATCTGCAATCAAACTTGCGGCACTATCGTGATAAAAAGCCGAAATTCCTAATATATGCACGGAGGCTTTTGCAATTCTTAAAATATAGCGTAGATAAAGGGCGCAATCGCGGATCCCTGACTTAGTACGACTAGGCCGCCGACCAAGGCTAAAACGAATATGATCGGCAGTAGCCAGTATTTCTTACGTACGGACAGAAAAGCCAAAAGTTCTCGTATGATGCTCCACATAATTAAGTTCCGATTAAAATTGATTTTTCATGCTTTGCTGTTTAACTGCAGTAACAGATCGATTCTGCCAATATGTTGGTGACTTGCGATCGAGTTTCAACTTGAGCAAATCCTTTTTAAGAAGTCGCATAAACAATCCGATCGGTAAAATGGTCAATAAGAAAACAATTCCCATTAAAATGGGGTTGGTTATGTAGGATAGAACCAAGCCTAGACGATGCCATAAATTGTTAAGCGGACGTAAAGGCGATATCCAAAAATAAGCGAGAAACAAAAAAATGGCGGCAAGCGATAGCTCCGTTATCCACCAATAGTCATACAAGTCACGGACGTGATATAGCCTTGCAAGGCTGATCACTAAAAATACGGCAGCAAAAGTAACACCAAATACTCTTTCGCTCGGTTTTCCTTGGTTCTGACTTTTTAGCGGACTTTCAACTAATTGAGTTAGTCTTTTAACAATAGATTTCTTCATGGATTTTGGCGAATAGTAGTTATATTCTACAAATATGCCCGAATACGGCAAGCCCGACTTTGTATTGACACATCATTCACGGCTGGCCTGTTCGCGGAAGTTCATCGCTGGTTAGCAATAAATTCCCATCGCCCGGCCAGTGTTTAATTTCGTAAATTAGCTATAGTATTTTTTTATCTGAGCGCCCTTGACTTCTCTTCGTCGCCATTTGAAGGGTTGAGCTTGTTGATTATGGCGAGTGATAAAGGCCTCAATGGCGTTTATCAGATTACTGGTACTGGTAAAACTGGCTTGCTTGAGTGCTTTACGGGACAAAATACCGAACCAGATTTCAATCTGATTCAACCAACTGGCCGAGGTCGGTGTGTAATGAAAATACACAGGACGTCCTAAGTCCGCCACCAGTCCTCATTGCGCTTATGGGTAAATAATTATCCAAAATTACGTGAATCTCCCGCTGTGGAGGGCGTCTTCGATAGTCGATGCCATAAACTGCCTGAGGTCGTCACGGGTTTTAGTCTGAGCGTTTCGCCTTTGATTTCGCCCGTCGCCACATTCAGTGCGGCAAATAGGTTCAATGTGCCGTGCCGTTTATAGGTGCTCTTATAAGCCTTAACCCAGGTTTTGTCTCGCGTTTGTAAATAACCGATTTTACGCTCGAGCGCCTGAATACTGGGCTTTTCATCGACGCTCAACACCAAAGCATTCAGCGGCGGGTTTAAGTAAAGCCCGACAATGTCCGCCGCCTTTTCGGTAAATTCAGGATCGGTACTGATACACCAACTCCGTGCCCGATGCAGATGGATACCCTCTTTCCGCAGCGCCCGCCATATCGCCGCTTGGCTGACGCCCAACGTGTCAGTCAATCCCAGCGCGCAAGCCCTTCGGGTGGCAGTTGTTCCAGTTGCGCCAATAATGTGTTTCTGAAAACCTCACCATGGATCACCGGTTTATACCGGGGCGCTGTTCATCGGAAAAGCCGGCTAAACCGTACAAGGCAAAGCGTCTACGCCATTTGCCGACACGAACATCCGACATACCCGTCTCCCGCGCGATCTGTTGGTTTTGTTTGCCTTCCGCCCAGGCAAGCGCAATTGCTACCCGCTCAACCATCCGCCGTTCAGCACTATGGCTGCTCAATAACTTTTCCAGATGCGCTCTATTGGCATCACTCAATTTGATTTCAGGGCTACTCTCAACATACTCCATAGTTTAACTTAACTTAATAATGAAAACTATTTTTGAAATTAAACACTAGGTGTTCATGTCTGTTCGTTAAAAAGGAAAGGCACTAAAGATGGGCAGCGAAATATTCACGACCTGACTAACTCATCAACCGCTTGAAAAAACCGCGTGCAGCAAAGTACCGGCCTATAAGCCAATACCATAGATAGGCGCGCCAGCGTAATGGAAGTTGTTTGTCCAACAGAAACTGCCGGGTAAAATAGCTAATAGCAGAGATTAGCCCGTTTGGAATATCTCGGCAATCCGTCCGAGACTCGAATGGAAGCAACGGTTCTCCGCGAAGCACGCTCAAAAGCCGCCCGGCCGCTTGGCGGCGGCTATCCGCCAGTGCTACAAAGGTCGAATCGTCCGCAAACCGCCCGCGTCGTGTGTAGGTGTCATCGCAATTCGCTTTTCCTACACGATAGTGCAAATGCTCAAAAATCAGTTCTTCCATATATTGAATGCGATCGAACCCTGCATATTGCAAACGTTTGAAAATATCAAAAAGATGAACATCGATAAATGCCCCACCATAAGTAATTGGATAGGGCTCGACTAACAATTCGCAGGTTCGCCGCGAAAGAATCGGAAAGGTACATAAACTACGTTTCTTAAGCAGGTCGTTACCATAGGCGAGATATATCTTATCGACGTACTCGGCATCCATCTGTAAAATTTTTTCGTCCCAGTTTGGCGTACGCATCACCATATCGTCGTTAACCAGAATGATGATCTGTCCCCTGGCTTTGTCCAAACAGGCCGAGTTGTAGCTCCCCATACTCATGGCGGGACCAATGATCGTCGTAACGTTGAAGTCTATACTGGTGAGACCGTGGCTAGCGGGATCGTCTTCGTCCGCATAAAGAATTACTTCAATATTTTCAAAACAAGATACTGTGCTGCTAATACTGTTAAATAACCGCTCAACCAGGGCAGGGCGTCCTCTGGTTGGCAGCAATAATGAAATAGATAGGGATGTCATCAAGTTGTATATCCAGTAATCTAATGCGGGATACGCGTTATTATCTCGTCCCGGCTGCGCCCCGTCAGAACGCCATGTAGTTCGGAAACATTGTCATGGTTCCAATCCACACCTTGCCCATGAGGAATTGCATAATACAAGTTGTTAAAACTCACAATATTAAATTTACCGACAACCTCCACTAAAATAGGCGGCATACTTTTGGCTTTCCCATACAAGCCGGGACGCTCTTGAGCCAATGACGGATGTGGCTCTAAGAATTGTGTTCTAGTACTCGAAATAAATCCAATAACCAAAATCGTGGCAACTATCAAATAAGCTCGCCTAAGCAATGGAAAAAGCCTCGCAGTTTCAATGCAGCGTCTGTGGCGGTCAACCGGATAATCGATACCAATGTATATCAAAGCTGAAATTCCAACTGAGCACAAGAGGACTAGTGCTTCGAAAGCCAAGCTGCCAGGTTTTAATCCAAATCGGCTAAATAATATTCCTATTACAAAACCGTGAACCAAATAAAGCGGGTAAGAAAATTCACCCAAAAGTCGGTCAAAATAACTGTCCTTGCTTGCCAAAAAAATGAAAGGGATGCATATGGCAATGCTAATAAAGAACATCCAATGCTTAACCGAGTCATAGTCGGTGCCTTCATAGAGGATACCGCCATGTAGTAAACTGTATATCATCAATATAGTCGCTAAGCCCCAAACCATAACTCCTACCGTTTTTCCCCAACTGAAACAGGAGATTTTTTTGTACCCAAAATAACCCAGCGCGCCAAGGCAAAAAAACGATATGGTGCTAGGGAAAAACCAATACCCCCAAACGATAGGCGGAAATGAATTGCTTTGTACTTGTAAAAGCGCTCTGATGCCTAGTGAGATCGCTAAAATTGCTAAGACTCTGCTTCTTTTGAGCACGAAAAAAGGGGCTAGGGCATAAAAAACTAACTCTTCCGCTAATGACCAAGCTTGTCCGATTATCATGAACTGATTCTGAAAAAAATCCAATCCCAGGAAAGCAAAAACCGAATCAGATAACATGTTATGTTTATCATAAGCATTGGTCATTAATATTGCCTGAAACATATCCTGCCCAAGAATTAAAAGATTTGGCAGAATAAGCCCCAACTGCCTCCAGAAGCCTAAATCATAGTTTTCAGAAAACACTGAAGGCGATTTTATAATGGCAAACCATATCAAGGCGAAAGTGAGAACAGCATAATATGCGGGGAAGATTCGATACACGCGACTCAAGTAAAAACGCCAATGCCAAAGTTCCATTTTTGAATATCTCTCGTTGATAATCAAGGCCATATAAAACCCGGAAATCATAAAAAACACAAGTACAGCTACCCCAGCATTTAGCCAAGCAAAAGAGCGTTGAGGCAAGTGATGAATCACTACTGATAAAGCAAGAAATAACCGCAATAAACCCACGGTCAGATACTCCGGAACAAATAGAATTGCTTATGGGATAAGAAGGTCATTCATATAAGCAGGAGAGTGGGCAAACTCTAAATGCCTACCGTCCCGATGAAAAAAGCACCCGTTAGGCCCGCCGGATGGATGAGATAGCAATGCCAATGTCATGCTCACGACTGAATATGGGCTAACAGTTGAACCTTGATTCATCTCGGTTCGAGCTTCTCCAGGTACCAGCACATTGATCTGAATGTCTTTATTGAGAAAGTGTCCTGCCCACTCAGCCGCCAACGACGAACCAAGCGTATTTACTGCGGATTTACTTATGTTGTAAGGTCCAAAGCCGGGAGTGGAAGCCCACCCGGCCTCCGATGACATAAATACGATACGGATGGAATCGCTATTGAACAATAATGGCATGGCAGCCTTGCTAACCAACCATTGGGCAGTCACATTGACGTTAAAAAGTTCGTTCCACGATGCCAGACTAAGATCGGTCAACGGCTGAATGCCAGCGCTAGGCTGAGGCATGGCGGCATTATTGACAAGGCCATGCAATTGTGTAACATGCCGCGAAATCAGATTGGTTGCTCGGTCTAAACCCGATTCCGAGGTGATGTCTGCGACAATCGGAATACATCGGTTAATATTAATACCAAGCGAAGCGCCTTCTTCCAATGTTTCCTGTAACTTTTCGCTACGCCTTCCGGTCAAAAATACCGCCGCTCCGCTTGCCGCAAGAGCCAGAGCAATGACACGTCCGTAACCCGTGCCCGCACCCGTGATCCAAAATGCGCACCCCTCCAGGCTATCCCATCTGGCTCGCGGCAAGCCGAAATAATGATCCCGCCAACACCGAGGGTCGGCTTGCTGCAAAATACCTTGAGTGGAAAAACCCTGAGCACTGGATCGGTTGTGCCGCCACCACATTAAGTAACCTGCCTTTTTTCCTTGCTTCGCGAAACAATTTCCGATTCCACCGCGTCGCGAGAAACATCGCGAATCACGCCGGGCATTTCAATTACATCCACCAACGTCAGGTCGATATTGCCCAATTGGTGAGGCATTCCATACACCCATCCTTCATAGGAAACGATATTGTAACCCTCATCCTTCATTGTGCCGAGTAGAGCGGGTTCATTAGAAACCACATCGTTGGTCGCAACGTTGACCGAATCGGCAATCGTGTCACGGCTAGCCACATTCATTTGGCTATCGATCATCGCCACCAAGTCAGAGACATGCTCTCCAACCAACATTCCCGCAATGGCCGCGATCCCTCCTGATTCCCAATCGACCGAAGCGCCATGCGGTACTCCGTAATACTGTCCATCAAATTTAACAATATTATACGAACCTATGGTCCACAAAAGTTCGGGTTGTGCGTTCTTGGTCACTACCGAAATAATGGAAAAATCTTCTCCTTCCACTGCTATGCCTTCTACGTCCATAGCCGACCCACTGCCACCAGCGAGTGCATGACGAAGATTTGTTAGCGGTCGTTTGACGTAGGTGTCACCGATCGCACGCAACAGCATACTCGCCAGTTGTCCATCGCTTTTGGTCGCCAGAGGTTCAGACGCTATCCCGGAGCTATAGGACTGCTGACGAATCAGTCCACGAATTCTATCGACGAGCACGGGAGGGAACTTGCTCACAACCCGGCGGGTAAAAGTACCGCCCGGAATCGGATTGACATTTCCTGAGCCGGACTCGCTCTGTTTAGCGCCGATCTTTTGGTCTGGGTGCCGCTGCTTGTCAAAAACATTTTTCAAGACCGTTTGATCAACCGCCACATAGGTCTTTCCGATCGCAAAAATTCTTGGTTTAGTGGGAAGCTCGCCCAAACCGGACGTTTCACCAAGACTATCCGCCCGCATGTAAGATCCGCCAGCCCGCTGTTTCTTTTGATCGTCGTATTGTCCGCGTGAATTGGCCCAGCGCTCGCTTTCCTGTATGGCATTTACCACTTCCGTTTCGCTGGCAAAGCGGATGATTCCCGGTTGGTTTGCCACTTCGGGGTCGGCGAGATCAAATTCCGCCAACCCGTAAGGAATACCGTAATACCAACCGTTGTAAAATACCACCTTGTGCGTATCGGTTTCCCTTAGCAACCGCGGCGCTTCGCCGACGACGCCATGTAACGGGGGCGCTGCGGCAGGTTTAGTCGCTGATTGCCCCTTAACATGCGCGGTTTGTATCGGAATGACCTTACCTGTGCGCGGCTTCTCTTCGAGCGGAGCGCGCTGACTGGTCAAATCGACCGCTTGCTCCTCTTCGGACAACCGCTGCTCCGTGACTCGAGCCGCCTTTTCGCCGCCGGCAATCTCAAATTCGCCGAAACTGCCGCTATCCCCAGCGGCACCGCCGGTACGGGCCTTATCTCTCGATAGTTTGACGTCCTCAATGATGCGATTTGCCCAAGCCCCTACATTGAAACCCGCATCGTAAAGCGCAATCACAATCCGTTCGAAGCGTTCCTTACGCACCTGGGCATCGATATAGGGCTCGGTGCTGTACCATTGATCGGCCGGCAAAGCCCGTGGATACTTCGCGTAGATCTGCTCCTTCGGTTCCTTAAACACAATGTTATGTGCCTCGGGATCTATCCAATACACGCTGCCGTTGACCAATATCAGCGGATTGATATTCGCCAGTCTGCCGATGTATTTGCTGTTCTTTAAGATCAGCTCGATACCTTCTTCCACGTCAGCGTCGGTTTCGCCAGGAACACCGATAACCCAATTGATTTCGGTAAAAATTCCGACTTCCCAACAGTCCTTCAGGTTTTGGGAAACCATGTCCACCGTATATCCCTTTTTTTGCAACCGCAAGGTATTCTCCGAAAAGGCATCGATACCAAACCGCAGCGCAACAAAATTCGCGGCGCGCAGCTTCTCGAAGAATGATCGGGTTTGACGCTTGTTTACCCGTAATTGTCCGGTAAGTTTGACTTTATGGTGCAATCTGCGCCGAATGATTTCGTCGCAGATTTCCTCAACCCGCTCCGGCATGCCGCCAAGATCACTCTCATTGAACATAAACAGGTGGCAACCTTGATTAACCAGCCACTCCAATTCATCGACAAAATTTTCCGGTGTGCGAATCCGCCAGTAAAATCGTTCGGCGCAGAAACTACAGCGCGACCAGCGGCAACCACGGCTGGCAATAATTGGCGTCAGTTGGTAATCATTAAAATTACGATAAATCTTTAAGTCGCACCATTCGTATTTGGGAAACTCGATCTTGTCCAGATCGTGAATCATCGGTGCAGGCAAGTAGCTAAAATCCGGAGCATCGAAACGCGACAAAATGCCCGGTTGATTGAAAGGGCGATCCCCACGTGCTAACGCTTCTAGTAGCGGCCCAACAGTCAAATCGGCTTCACCGATACACATATAATCGCATTCTGGAAACGCTCGGCGCCCGATATCGGAGTTATAACAACTGAATCCACCTACCACTATGACAATTTCGGGCAGTTTTGCCTTGACACCGACCGCAATCTCACGAGCCGCCGCCTCGTTACAGCCTTGAATCGACAACCCTAGTACTTTCGGCCGGGCTTGAACCACCGCCTCTATCGTTTCATCGATCAACGGCCTGAAAAACTCTAACACCTCGTTCCGCCCCGTAGCGCCGGATGCCCCGCCACCGGTCGCCGTCCAAAGATCGTAATGCTCGGCTTGCCACGGATCTTCCGGCAATACCAGATCGCCGGGTAGCACGATTTGACCGCCCATGTCAAACAAGCGATGCACATGGAAGCGGTGATAGGAAATAATATCCAGATCAAGTATCTGAAATGCTACATCGGTTTTTTTCAGAGCGTTGTTTAAATATGCGAGACCATTCGGCATCAGTGAGAGATTTCGTGATGGGGCGTCAACAATCGCAAAATCGAGCCCTTCTCTGAAACTAATAGCCGGTATATCAATAGGATAAATATTGCGCTGTAAAGGTGCCCAGCCTCGAGCGGGGATAACCTTGGGATCGATTTTTGCCAAAATCGTCGGCTCGACGACGCTCAAGGACGGGGGAAGCTGCTGCTTAATCTGCATCCTGGCCAATGCTAAAGTCTCGGCAATAAAGACGGTCTCGACCGCATCGGGAAGCAACCCGACATCTAATGTTACCGAAGCGAGACCGTGCCCGACATCTCCACTCACTGTATTCTGATAGACAATTGAGCCGATTAGATGACTCTCCATATCGGGTATGTTTCGAAAAAAATAGGCCACAAACCGTTGAGAACCGACAAAAACCAGGCCTGGTAACGTCTTAAGATGAATCGCCAGCGCATTCAAACATGCCAAATCCTCGCCACCACCATCAAAGGAAAAACATTGATGAGGGCTGTATGTCACTCTCGCACCCTCAATCTTTGCGGTAGATGAACCCTTTTTTAGGGTCATTACAACGGTTGTATCGTTCATTTCATATTCCTCAAATAACTAGTCAACCACATCAGACAGAATGCGAATATTTGGGGAGTTCCCTAACCCGGTCTATCGTCGCCAACAATTCCACTGCATCCCAGTTACAACATTCATCGCAAAGGACGGAAACTTCGTCAGGCACGATACTCTCGCCAAGTACGGGAATACCGATCAACGGTTTATTATGTTTATGCGCCATTTCGACTTCCATATCAAACCACCGACGGGCGCTATTGATTTTATAAACACCGCTCAGTAGCACAACGCTGTGGACAGGAATAATCTGACTTTCCAGGAAGTTTCGGATGAATCGGCCACCAACCTCCGTGTTTGGATTCATCGCCGGATCATGCCAAGGCAAACTGAAATTGCGCCAATTGATCCCAGCTGTTCCATCGAGAAGTTCCGAGAACTTCTTCCAATCGTCATGGAAGCGCCAAGCATGTGTCAAGAAAATATCATAGTTTTTTAATTTTTCCATTTTTATTATTTGTTTAATTCTACACTTAACCTATGGTTCTTAACCATTTTCAACAACTGAAAATAGTTATTCGATACCAAAAGCTCGGGACATGCCCGGCCTTCTTCGCTCGATAAATCCAACACCCCCAAGCCGTGGCGAGCCGCATAAAAATTGTCTTGGAATTTAACAATATTGTGCTGTCGGTACGCACATAACAATATTGGGTTTTCCGCAAGAACCGAATAATCGATCTGATATGCTGTCACATATTCGCGATATATACGCCGGAGTTTAGAATAAATCCTCTCTCCGAGAACCTTACGAATATTGCTTAGGGTGGGTTTCCATAGCCGATCATCAAGATACTGACCTACAATCTCCTTGACCAGCGAAAACCATAAAGCAGCAACAGACCACGCCGAAAAACCCTGCGGTCCGGTCAAATTCGAATAGCGAGTCTCCAACTCCGATCCGATCTGCCTATCTCGCATACGCATCGTCCAAATTTGTGCATTCTCTTGCAGCGGCTGAAAACGGCCGCTCGAAAATGCCTCGACGGCGGTCAATGCATGCCCGTGCAAATGAGGATGAGCTTTTTCCATCAATTGCTTAAGAGATGCCTTTTGGCCGTTGGTGCCGATCGGGTCCGGATGCGCGAAATGCCATAATGCCACGGAACTGTCATGCCAAATCTCGGGCCAACCGGCATTGACTAAACGCCACGCCAAATCGTAGGGACCACACAGATAACCGATATAACTTGGGTGTTCATCGAAACCACCGAAACGAATCGCGTCCTCTCGGCGCACCGTCACGCAAGCGCCCTCGTTGACAATCAGAGGCCACCATTGCCAACGTTCGCCATCCTTTAGTGTTTCGGCGTCAGTAAGATCTTCCGGATAAAGTAGCGACGTACGCCATTCGTAGTGCATTAAAACAATAGGGCGCGGCTTAGGACCGGTATCGATTTCGAAAGACCGGAACACCGAACTAACAAAATCGATCGGAAATACCGCATCGCTATCGCAAACACAAATCAAGTCGCCCCGTGCTTGCAGCAAGCCAATGTTGTATCCAAGGTGTTTGTGATAGGTACCGCGCTGGTTGCAGGTAATGACAACATCCGCCTTCTCCATCACCTCGTCCACTACCCGGTCATAGAGTTCAACCCAGATCAGTTCATAAGTTTCTCTGGGAACATCCTGCTTATTTAACCAATCCAATGTAGTAAAGCGTTCGCGGCACCCCCAGTCCAGCAGAATTAAAGACAGGTATGGAGCGGTTGGTGCTGAGTTCTTATGAACAATTTTATTCATTCTTGGGCTTTCTCCTAATAATCAAACGCTGGCTTATTCTGACGAATGGATTATGAAAAATTGCGTCCGTATGTTCCTTGATAATCCTAAACTGTTGCTGTATTGATTTCAATTCGGTCGCAAACTGCACTTGAATTGTGTCAATACGCGGCAATAGCGCATCTAAGTGGCTGTCTGTTTCGACGTCGCGAGCGTCAATTTCCTTTAGATGCTCTTTGAAGACGCAAAATTGTTGCTGCAAGGATTCTAGTTTCGAAGCAGACTTAGCTTGGATGGTACTAATTAGTGACAATTGTTCGTTTACGCGGAGGTCCGTTTGGGCGTCGTGAACTTCGGCTACTTTTAGATACTCCTGTACGACACTTGTTTGCTGCTGCAGCGATTCCAATTGGGTAGCAGATTCCAACTGGTTGGCATCGGTACGGGAAAGAAGCTCATCCAAACGGCGACTTTCTGAGTCGAATAATTTTTTTTGTTTCTTTAATTCATCTACCAGTTCCAGCACAGTAAGACTGAATATCTCCATTTTAACATCGGTAACACTTTCCCCAATTACGCACTGTTTTTTTGATTTCATTGCTGCGATATACGCCGAATCCAGTCTCGCAATGTCTGTTGGTCCTATCGTTTGATCAAACCCATACCAGCTTCCCTTATGCCGAACAATATTGAAACCAAGGAAACCTTCCAATATCAGGCCGGAATTGGTACTGTGACTTCCTTGAGTCTCGGGCGGTGCATAGACTGAATGTTCCGCCTCTCTAATGGTTGTAAATCCAGCGTATTCATTGAAAACCGCGACTGCCTCTGATAAGGACTCGATCGAATTGCCCTGTTGGACAGGAAAATAGCGTCCGGCAATCTCGACAATGTTATATCCGTGTATCCCTTCATTCGCCAAGCGCGGGACATAAAGCAATTCTTCCGGAATACTCTTGACCTCTAACGGACGGTACAAGAACTCCTTAATTCTATTCGAAATAAAAGAGCCTCTTGAATATCCTAAAGTTTGCATGAAATCTTGTGGCAAACGATCAAACAATGCAAAGTGCTCATCTCCGAAATATTCCAGATGCCGGCCGATTCGGCCTTTTGAAAAAGTAGCACTACTTTGATCATACAACTGCTTTGCATACTCTTGCGGACTGCCGGAAATGTGTAATTTCAACTGTAGCGCCCAAATTGACTCTGCTTGCTGAAGATCGCACCCGCCTCCACGGCTACCTACTAATTCTTCATAACTCACAGGAATTACATTATTAAACATCATCCATCCAATATACCGATGGATCCGATCACGAATCGAGCCCATTACGGTATCTTCGTGAATCAATTGATTCAATCGTTTCTTTTCATCGGGAAAATAATTCAAATAACCGGAAAATGCATGTTCATCTTTCTTAAACCAATCCAACTCGGAAACAATGATATCCAAGGGATTGCGGTACACAAAAATGGCTGGGGACCGAAACAGTAGCTGTCGACCTTGCGGATCGAACGCATCATTGGCTAATAGCTCCCGACACGGCGCATGGTACTCGTATCCAAAGGGAGTTGACCAAGTACCTGGGCGGGGGGCTCTATCATAAGACCTTTTCAATCCCATTAATCCGAATAAGCGTATCAGCATATGGGTTCCCGCTTTCGGAATCGACATCAGAAATACGGTTCGCTTACTGACGTGATGCTCCGTTACCGGTGCAATCACGGCAATCGGCAATCCAATACAAGCGTGCAGTATTTTCGACACCTCGTTGCCAGTGCCACCGCTAATAACAATCAGATCAATATTAACGACATCCGGTGCCTGGAACACCGCTAGCAGTTTTTCATCCCATGAAAATCTCAGTTTTTCAAGCAGTTCACTTATTTCTACGCAACAAGCGGTTTTTCCGATAACCAATACTCTTCTGACGCCACGTGCATAAGCATCGACAAGGGGTATTTCGATTGAAGATATTGTTGTCGGGTCAAAAAAATCCAAATACCGAGTCACTGTTTAGATTCCATTTTAATTGCATCAAGAGCTTCGCTATGTGAACGGCCTGCCAGCACCCCCGCAGGCAATGAGGCTAGGTCCAACTGACTAAAATCCATTGGGCCGAGTGATTGAGGCACTGCATAGTGAGTTCCGCAAAAAGACACGATGTTGTATCCGGAATGGCTTCCGACAAGACGAGGGGGGGCATTTGTGGAAGTCGATTGCGTTAGCGCGGAAAACATGGGTTCGGCCCGATCGCCGAGCCACTCGGAAAAAATATCCTTGTAGCTGATGCGCAGCTCCCGCAGCAAAGACTCATCCCCACTTGTCGCGGCAGTCGCCGCCAAACGGAGTTCCATCAAGTACCTATAAACCGTTTCGGAGATATGCGCCATGCGAGACATAAACCCAGTCGCCAGCGCCTCGTCGCGTAACGTGGACTTCTCGATCTCAACCGCTCCTTGGCGTGGATAGTGTTTGAATTTGAACCGGGGCGACGGCGTAAAATTTGTCTTATTAAATGCAAAGGTAATCAAGTCTATGTCGAGATTCTCCACATAGGGCTCACCTCGCCGAATGTGTTCCTCTATAAGTCGCTGGTCCGGCGTGTAATCACTTTCATCAAAGAAGGTAATCGGGTCGTAGCCAAATTGCTCCAGATATGCACCGAACCCGGCATCCTCAAAAAGCTTGAGGTGAGTATTCGTGACATTGAACTGCCAGTCGTTCAACAAACCTCGGCGAAAGCTATGCCTGTGATAGCGAGTGAGATTGCGGTGATCCAGTTCACTCCAGACACGAGCCGCATATTCGGCATTAACCGGTTCACCGGCGGCTTGCGCGACGCGTTGAATCTCCCCAATAGGCTCCTGAATCAGATCTTCCCAGCGCATCAGGTAATCGTATTGCCCGATGACGGGAATAAACTCATCCAGGTAATTCTTCAAAAAAACGATCAATCCGGAAATAAATTCCGGATTAGTCAACTTGTTGAGCGCAAGCTCGCGGCGAATTTGATGCTCGTCAATCTTCAGTTCTCGCTGAATATATTCGCTGGCGAGGGCATTGATTGAAAAGACAGAGGAGTGAATGATGTCGATCGGATTGCGAATCGAGGCAAACTTCCTGAATCCCGTGTAATCCGGCATCACAGGCCAGCGTGCCGGGTGGCTGTGAGAGTGAATGATTTCATCAAACGCCATCACCCAACGCGGCAAATACAGCAGAAAGGTAAAGTCCCCCCCCCTTTGACGCCAAGATATTTGCGAATGCAGACAGTTTCAGTATCGTCCGCCGACACCCATTTCGGGCCACCGACCAAGATCGAAAATTCCTTGTTGTAAAAAAGCCTGTCCTCGCCAACCTGAGAACAAAACCAATCGCGTATTGCGGCATCGAGATATTCGCCGGCGATAGCGATGTAGGGATCGGCAATCGCTTGGGTGGGCAACTTAGTACTCCCACGGTCACGATACAGGATTGATAAAACCGATAATAAAAGAGTGAACCCACCCCTTGGCGGTGCTATTACTAGATATCGACTATCATTAGGGGGCATCATTTCACCTTTTCAGGCTCAGTCCTGACGTTAACGGAACGAAGAAAAACGGTACTATTCTCCACAAATGAATTTAGTCCTGTTTAGTAATTGTCCTTTGAGAAAAGCATGACCCAAGCTTCCTCTAAGGATTGATGCGTCGATATTGTCGTCCTTGTTACCGCACATTGAACGCTGAATTCAGATGAACCAAGCCGCCTAATTTGAAAACGATCATCATCGTACAGAGTGTCTCCGCTTTCAGGTATTTTACATAGCGAATCCATCAGTTTCCTGACAGATATAGCTTTTACCAAGTCGTTAAGTGATGTGGAAGCTTCAGTGATAGCTTGAGCCCCGTTCGAATTCATTGCTTCAAGTTGGATTGTAGAAAACTCACCGTTTTTATTACGTGTAATGCATACACCCTCCAAAAAATCGACCACAATACCTTCAAGAACGGCAATGCCATCCTCCCCGCCAATCAATGGAAGCAGTGCATCCCATTTTTCAAGGCTGTTTAATGCAGAAAGCTTACATAATTCATCTGGATCTGAAAATACTATATTTTTACCATGTGGGCAAAAATAGTATTGGTCTTTGTAACGAATAATATTGTGCTTATTTAAAGAACGAATCAACAATGGTTGGGGGTATCTTTCAGTTTCAAGATCATGAAAATAAGTCATAGTATTTGTCATGTTTGCAAAAGAGACCAAATGAATATCCATTCCATTTCCTGCGAATGGGGTGCCATGCGGTACAATATAGTAACGTGATTTACTTAACACAATATTGTTATGGTAACCAGAATGTACCAGTACGTTATCCCCCCTATAAGGATTTCGCTCCGCAGATATAGAATAGTCATCAAGCGCGCGCTCATCTCTCTGATCTTCTCTAAATGCTATAAAAAAGCAGTGTTTCTTTAACCAATATTTCAAGTCTTGCTGGCTAGTTTCATCAAGCAATTCAAACTCTGGATGCGGAACTTCGACAACTTTGGAAAAGCCGAGTCGATGAAGCGAATATTTGATCAGTGCGGGGCTAACTATTGTGACGTCGAAACAGTTTGGGAAATCAGCGTTATAATATGAATTGGCAGATAAGTATCGGATAGCCATATCATCATGTGACTTCCAGTCATCAGGATCGCACAATGTCATTACGAAAATGGCTTTTTTTGCCAGTGAAGCCAATCTTGTTAAGTGTGCAAGAGGGTTAGATTGATGCAGGAGTACCGCATAACTCCAAACAAGATCGACTTTAGGGAGCTGTCTCCAAGTAGCCTCACTGTCGTCTTTCATGTGATGAAACGTAATTTTTGACTGTTTCATCTCAGACAATAAGTTGACAACATCTGAGTAATCGACGATGTCTGTACCATGACACTCATTGAGCCCCAACTCGCTAAATGCAAGAGGAAAAAGGCACGTATTGGCTCCAATCTCTAGCATGGAGTTTAAGATAATATTGCTGCCCTTGGCAATTTCCATCGTTTCCGATGCAAAATATTGATACATCTGAAGTAATACAATGTTGTATCGGGAAAAATGCCAAAGTTCGCTTTCGTCAATGCAATAGTAAAATTCCGAATTCAAATCCAAGCCACTCGCTAGCTCTGGGGGAATATAAAGATTGCCAAGTTGTCCACGATTAAAATTGAAACTATTGACCTTGACTCCAAAAGGCGCTCCTTTATTGGGTGTATCTTGCTCGGAGAGCGGCGTAACATCGGTGCCTCCAAACCCTCTCATACTCCGTAAATTGCCAAAAAACTGAAGGCCGGTACCTGTAATAATTCCATTTGGAAAGAAGATTGGTTGATACCCAAGTAAACCTTTTTTTATTTGATTGACTATGGTCATTATCAAGTTCCCTACCTGTGAATTGAAAATTTAATCTCGAAGACAGCCGTATTTTGGCTGTCTTTTCCCCTAAATAAGCTGTATCAGCAAATTTCCTGAAAAGTACAGCCCATATTTGCTATACCTGTTACTGATGGTGTAGCCTCAAATATCAGATGCGCAATGCTACGTAAGTTATCCAAAAATACCTTTTCTCCACCATCAATTTCTTCAATACCGAAGTTCAAAAAATAATCCCCCCCAACCAAATTATTGATGAACTTGAAATGGTAAACCGAAAATTCTTGTGCTCGACGAGGCTTCAGATTTATCTGCATTAGGCTAGTGTTAGTACCATAAACACCAATTCCATCAATTTTCACGATTCCGATGCCAACTATAGGATTTAAAACGTCATTATGAAACAGTACTTTCAGGTAAATATCGACAATATTGCCAGAAGGGATAATTCTGGCATCTATATCGGTGCCTGAGATAACAATATAGTCAATCAACTGCGCTTTTTTGTTGCCAATTCTAAAGTGATCATTGTTAAAACTAAGACGTGTATCAATCCTATTAACTAGCGTCGTGTCATGAACCATCCAATCCAATATCTGCTCAATATTTGGTTGTCTATTTTCTTTAATTTCGGTCATATGTCTTGAATTCTCAGGATACTGGTGTGTAGGCTCTGGAAGAGTATCAATAACCTGAAATGGAGTTATGTCTTGTTGATGATTTCCGTACAAAAGGGAATAGTATAAATTTACTGCATCCACAGTCTTACCAAAAAAAATAATTTCCCCTTTTTCAAGCAAGATACATCGATCACAAACGTCCAGGACTGTGCTCACGGAATGGCTTACAAAGAGAATGGAAACTCCCTGTAGGCGGAGTTCCTCCATTTTTCGGTAGCACTTTTCCTGAAACTTCGCATCACCAACTCCAAGAATCTCATCTACAATCAGCACTGTTGGGTTCACATGAATGGCGTTAGCAAATGCTACTCGCGCATACATTCCTGAAGAATAGATTTTCATTGGCTGGTCAAAAAATGATCCAATATCGGCAAAGCCTTCTACTGCAGACACTCGTTCTGAAAGCTCAACTTCGGGAATGTTAAGGATTTCGCTTGAAAGGATCACATTTTCGCGGCCTGTTAGGTCTGGATTAAAACCAGCACCGAGTTCGAGCAAAGCCGCTATTTTTCCTGCAATAGAAATGGAGCCTACAGACGGGCTAACAACCCCAGTGATAAGCTGCAACAAGGTTGATTTGCCGGCCCCATTTCGGCCAAGAATTCCTACACATTCGCCTCGATAAATGTCGAATGAAGTTTTTTTAAGGGCCAAAAATTCTTTATGGTAACTCTTTCGAAACGGGTGAAAAGCCTCTTTGAGTCTGTCTTGATGAGAGGGGTAGAGTTGGTAAGTCTTGCTAACGTCACAAACCGAAATCACTACTTCTCGTTGAGGTGAACTCTTTGCAGTGGTACTTTCTTTAATCACAAGACATCCCCAAAGTGCGATTTTAGACGGCGAAATACGTTAGCGCCGATGACTGCAAAAACCAATGAGAGCCCCCATACGTAAAGCCCCTGTGACCAGTTGGCCCAAAAAGGCTGTTGATACAACAATGCGCCTCGGTAGCCATCGACGATATAACTGATCGGGTTGGCAAACATTACCCACTGGTATTGAGGAGGTATAACGCCATCGGCGACCCAAACCACTGGCGTAACCCAAAACCAGACATTAAGCACAACCCCAACACCTTGCCCCAAATCGCGGCTAAAGACATTCAGTGCCGATAACAGCCATTGCAGCCCAAGCAGTGTGGCGCACAAGGTCAAGAAATAGTAGGGAATTTGCAGCCAATACCAAGAAACGGCAACACCGTTAAACAATAATACGACCACCGCGAGCAATAATAACAATGCATGATTGAGAGCTCCGCCGGTAAGATAGACAAACGGCAATAGCTCCGACGGAAATACCATTTTTTTCACTAAAAAACTATGCGCGACTACACCTTGAGTACCGCGCAGCAGGCTTTCCGAAAAAAACAGCCAGGGCACGTAGCCGGTAACGAAATATAAAATAAATGGAATCCCGTCCGGTCCCTTAGCCTTGAGCGCCACCGAAAACACAAACCAAAAGACCAGTAAGGTTAATGCCGGATTGGCCAGCTCCCAGGCGCTACGAAACAAGGTTCCGGAATAACGGGATAGCACATCGCGGCGGGCCAGCGCCCGAATCGTGCGTCTGCCTTGATAAAGATTCCTTAAAAAACCGATCACTGAGTTCATTTCACTACAATACGATAAAACGCCGTTGTCGGCGTAACTCAACCAATAATCCATAGTGCTTACAAAAAACCCTAGCACTGGCGACCAGCAGCATTTCACCGCCGAAGTCTCGTTGCGAGCGCAACTCAAGATCGCCGGTTCGGCGAATCACCCAGACTTTATAACGTGGCAGAATATTACACAACCAAAGCAACCAAAGCATTATCGCCTCTCTCCGGCTATCGAGAATCACAACGAAAGACTGTTTCTCGGGAAACTTAAGTCTAAGGTAGACAAGGTTGACCACTAATGATTGAAATCCCTCGACAAGCCCTTGGGTTTCATCCCGAAATTGGTGCCATCGAAAGGCTATACGGTTCGTTAAAAGCATACTAAACAACTCCTTGTGAAAACCGTAGCAAACGCCTTTGCAAATAAAGGAAAGCGAGTCCGAATGCCCTAGACAGGTAGGTCAATGTGCTAATGACCGGAAGCAACCGTCTCAAACGTCCAGGTATCTCGTTATCCAAACGCTCCAGCAACATCGATTCGGTAGCGGCACGCAGTTCCAACGCTTCCCGTGCTTTTGAAAAAGTCGGATGATCGAGAACTTTAGGGTAACCGATAAACCCTTCGGGAGTCCGGTTGACTACGAACCCATGCCGGACTTTCCGGGATGTTTTTCCCGCAATCCACTGTTTCCCCGCACGAAGTTTGTCTTTGCGCCAGGTATCGAGATAAGCCGGAGCAATTTCAAACTGGTTAGTACCACCGGACTTGTCGCTGGACAAACGGAGTTGCCTAATCGCGGCATTTTCAAGTAAGGGTAGGACACGACCGCTAATCAACGCATCCAACGCAGTTGTGGAGACGTGGCGGCCATCATGCGGGCCGAGATAATTGTCTTCACCGGCTTGCCCCGGATGCCAAGTATGATACATGAACTCGGCCTGATGCCAAATTTCCCGATGCCCCGAGTTGACCAGTCGAAAGGTCATATCGTAAGGACCGCAAATGTGCCCCAAATAGTCGATGTGCTCATCCGCACCGCCAATTTCAATCAAATCGGCTCGCCGAGCGCACATACAGGCGCCGTAATTCCGGTTATGGATAGTATCCTTGTCATCCATAACTCCCCGGGTTTTTCCTCCGACCTTGTTAATGCACCCTTTACCGGTAACCTCTGCAAAATCAGGATAGTTAAATGGGTAGAAATCTTTCCGCGCATTGCGAAATTGATCGATATGCAGAACGATGCCGGAATTGTTTTCAAATTCCGTGATGATGGACCGAATGAAGCCTTTCTTCACCATCGCATCCGAATCGCAAATCACGCAAATCTCGCCCTTCGCAGTCACTATCCCGGCGTTGTACATCAAATGCTTGTGATAATAACAATCGTTCGGCATTTCCAGCAGTAGCCAGGAATCGACTTGAGCTTCGAAGGGGCGAATAGCATCAGAAATTCTCGAGTAATATTCAATGATAATCACTTCGAATAAGTCTCGATCGATGTCTTGCTTGCCTAGATAATCCAGCAAATGAAAGCTTTCCCGCACACTCCAATCGAGTAAGATCAGACTTACCTTAGGCTGCGTACGATCACTACGTTTAATAAACTTCATGGCCTTTCATGCTGTTGGAACCAATATTTGAATAAAAGCACCAGGGTACTAGCGTCTTCGATTTCACCTTCGGCAATCAGCGTTTCAATCTCGCATCGGGTATAAAATACCATCTGTCCGTGACCGAGTTCCCCAGCCACGGCTCTTACCACTGATTGTTCCACTTCCACCGCGAACAGTCTTGTCCGCGCCTTGATCACACCGGCTTCCGGCGCGGTAAACCCCAAATCGAGCAACACTTCCGGTAATACCGAGAAACCGGCTTCCTCCTGCAGTTCACGCACTGCCGCAGTCTGTACCTTTTCGTCCGGCTCGACATGTCCTTTGACAGCCTCCCACGACCAACGGCCGACCGGGTGCCGGAATATTCGGATCAGGCCTATTCTGTCGTTGTCGACGGGTATGACCGCCACTCCGGCGATGGTGTCATCCACAAGACACTTGGGCAGAACGCTCAGATAACGCTCTACTTGATGCCCGCTATTATCTGCGATGTGGTCGGAGAATACCGAGAACACCGTATTTTCAAAAACGACAGTACGCGACAGCAATGCAATTTGCGGGTCGACACAGCCGGAGGTCTCGCTGATCGGTACGTGATCTTGAGGGGGGTCTGACAAATTAGAATCCACCGGTAAGATAACTAAACGTTGCCATAAAACGAGTTCTTGATCATGGTATAACCCTTGATCAATTCGGCTATCCCGGCTTCCAAGGACACCGAAGTCTTGTAACCGGTAGCCTCGATCTTTTCATTCGAGACGATGTAATTACGTTGATCGGGATCTTTACCGACCGGCGCATCGATAAATACAAAGTCCGGCAACTGTTTTTGGATCACTTCGCACAGCTCTTTCTTCGAGACGTTGGCTTCGGATAGGCCGACGTTGTATATCTGCCCCTTCATGGCATCGAAATTGGCAATACCGTGCTGAAACACCCGCGATACATCGCGGACATGCACGTAGTTACGCTTGAAATAGCTTTCGAACAGCACCACGAACCGATCGTTAACCGCCCGATAGGTAAAGTCATTGACCAATAAATCGATCCGCATCCGTGGCGACATGCCGAACACCGTGGCCAAGCGGAAACTGATGGCGTTCTCGAATGCCATCAGCTCTTTTTCAACTGCGACTTTTTCGATCGCGTAGCGCGATATCGGCCTCAATGGTGATTCTTCGGTGCAGAAGTTGTTTTCGTCGCCGGTGCCGTAGGCGCTATTGGTGGTCGGCATCAACACGCGTTGTTCCTTCGATAACAGCTTGATCATCAACGTAATCGCATCGTGATTAATCGTCGTTGCGCCGACGGGGTCCTGATTGCACAGCGGAGCACCCACCAAGGCCGCCAGCGGAATGACGATGTCGGCCCGTTTTAGCAGGGGGGCCATCACGCTTTCAACCCGAATATCGCCTTTTACTACACTAAATTTCGGATGATGGCAGACATGATTCAAGCTCGCCTGCCTATACATAAAGCTGTCCAGCACCATCACTTTATGACCCGCCGCTAGCAAATCTGGCACCAAAGTCGATCCGAGATAACCGGCTCCGCCGGTGACGAGAATGTTGTAGCTCATTGAATGATTGCCTTTAATTGTTGTGTAAGATTTATTCGCCAAACAGCGCCGCTTCCACGCATTCACAGAGCGTGTGCGCTAATACGATATGCAATTCTTGAATAGTACTCGTAGCGGTTCCTGGCGCGATGATGGTGTGGTCGGCCAGCGCTTTGACCCGGCCGCCGTCTCGGCCGCAAAAAACGATACTCGGTACTGCCATGCTTCGGCATTGTTCCAAGGCCTTTAGTATATTCGGCGACTGCCCGGAAGTGGTTATCCCGAGAAACACGTCTCTGTCGGTTGCCTTACCGGCCAGTTGCCTTGCAAAGACTAAGTCGTAACCATAGTCATTGCTGATGGCGGTAAGAATCGAGCTGTCTACCGTCAATGCTTCGGCAGGCAATGCTGCTCTTTCTCTCGCCAATTTGCTGACGAATTCCGCAGCGAGATGTTGAGCGTCGGCCGCCGAGCCCCCGTTTCCGGCGATGTAGAGACGTCCATTTTGCTTATAACAGTCGACAACCACCATCACGGCTCGTTCGAAAAGTTGTAGACACTGTTCATCCACCAATAATTGTTGCTTGGCTTGTATGGACAATTCCAGATTTTTCTTGAGATTTTTAATCGGATCCAACAGGGTTCCTTTTCTATTGCGTCAGCAAAGTCGAAGCATGGTAGTAGTCATCGGGGACACCAATGTCAATGAAGGTACCCGGAAACTCGATACCAAACAGGCGCTGCCCGGAAACCATGGCTGCCGGAAAGATGTCGTCCTCCAAAGACACTTTGTCGCCAGCAGAAAATCTCTCGCCGAGCGATGCTTCCGGGTTAACCCAATACACCCCCCCGTTTGCCAATCGCCCCGATTGTTCGGTTCCCGGTTTAAGCGAGACAATTTGCCCTTGCGGCGTAACATCCATACCCATATATCGCCCATATTCGTTAGTGCGAAACAGCGAGAAACACCAGCTTGCATGGTTTGTCCGAGCGAACTCAATCAAAGTATTCAAATCCACTGCAAAATAGGTATCGCCGTTAAGTAGCAAAAACGCTTCATTATTGTTGATCTTTTCAGCTGCCAACAAGAGGCCTCCGCCCGTGCCTAATGGGGTTGTCTCAATGACATAATCAAGTTCGGCATCTTTATAACTATTGCCAAAGTGATCAACGATGACCTCGTGCCGATAACCAACGGACAGCACAAAACGGCGGACCCCTTGTGCGATCCAGTAATCAAGCTGATGCTCAAGAAATGGTCGCCCGTGGATCGGCGCCATCGGCTTGGGCAATTCCGGAACCGCGCTACGCAAGCGCATCCCTAAACCACCTGCAAGAACAACGGCCGTGGTCATTGTCTCACCTTAGGCCGCATTTAATATCGAACAAAGCTCATCGACTTCGGCGTCGCTCAGATCCGGAAAATTACCGATATAGAATCCGTAGAAATGGACATGTTCGGTCTGAGGAAATTCGAGATGATGGCCTTCCGGTACGATGCCTCTCAGATAAGGCTGTCTGATCTGATTTCCGCCGCCGGCGCTGCCGCGACGGAATTCGACGCCGGCTTCGCGCATTTTTCGCATCAGGCGCTGGACCAGGTCTTCGTCGGGTGCTGTTAATATCAAATTGAAAGCGTAGTTACTGGAGCCTTCCAGTTTGAAGTCGGTGCGAAATTTTGTTGAATCGATCTTATCCAAAAAACTCAACAAGTTTGCCGTTCGGCGTTTGACAATTTCGTCCAGCCGTTTCAACTGGCTGCGCCCCATGATGCCGCCAATCTCGGTGTTGCGGGTGTTGTAAGCGGGATAGGCGAAGATAAAATCCGGATTCAGTTCCGGATTTCCGGCTATATAAGTATCGCGCAAAGTCTGATCGTTAGCCTCTCGCACCATACCGTGCGAGCGCAGCATCCGCGCTTGTTGATACACTTCCGGGTCGTTGGTGCAGATCATGCCGCCTTCGATGGTGCTCATATGATGAGCGTAGTAATAGGAAAAATTGGAAATCCAACCGATACTCCCGGCCTTTTTGCCGTTATGTGTGGCGCCGTGTGATTCGCAAACATCTTCGATCAGCGGAATATTACGACGATCCAATTCCTCGATCAATTTGTCAGTCAAACCGTTGAAACCTTGTACGTGCGTCAAAAACACTGCGCGGGTCTTATTGGTGATTTTGCGTAGAATCTGTGCTGTATCCATCGCTAGGGTGGTGGGATCGATATCCGCAAATACCGGCGTGAAGCCATTTTGTAGCACGGAAGCCACATCGGATACCCAGGCCAACGGCGGTGTAATCACCTCGCCACCCTCCGGGTGGCGGATCTTCAAGATCGCCATGGTCAACAAATTCGCGGACGCCCCCGAGTTGACTAACACGCTATATTTTACCCCCAACCATTCCGACCATTCGGCCTCGAAAGCCCTCACGTTGGCGCCATGAGTCAGAATCGGATCGTCCTGTTTCAAATGTTCGATTACTGCATCAAGGTCCTCGCGCAGAATATTGTTTCGCATCAGCGGAAATTTCATAGATCTCTCGTTAACTTTGTTGACAATAATACCGGCAATATCAAACGGGTAGGGATTTTAGGAAGCCGCGTACTTTTTCTGTCACGCTCCCCACGCCAATTCCCACATGTTCATGAAGAACATGCCTTTCGCCAAGTTCGAAGCGGTATTCTCCCTCGACTCCGATATTGAGCATACGAATATCGAGTCCTCGGCGAACAATGTAGTCGAACATCATGGCATCCATACCGCCACGTCCACGAAAACCTTCTTCCATCGTGACTACGCCACGGTATGCGCAAAGTACCGACTGTAACTGCTCTTCCGAGAAGCCGCAAAGATCGAACAAATCGATGATACCAACCGAAAAGCCGGTCGCCGCTAACGCATCCGCCGCTTTCAATGCCGTATGCACCATGTAGCCAGTGGCGAGCAAACATACTGTTTTACCCTTCCGATGTTCGTGAAAACCGTCCGCAAAGTTTGGTAACGCATCCGCATATAAGACCGGAAGCACTTGAGCATCCAAACGCAAATATTTCGGCCCGTTGCTGGCAAGGCATCTGGCTGGTAGTGCGGCCGCCATCATCTGATCCGCCGGCGAGTATATCCGCATATTGGGTAATGCCCTCATCACGGTTAAGTCTTCATAACATTGGTGGGTCGGCCCCGACACCACATAACTGTATCCTGCGCCAACGCCGATCAGGTTGACATTCATCGGTCGCAATTCGGAAAGCAACGCCAGATTGACACGGATTTGTTCGAAACAACGCATAGTGATGAACGGCGCTATTGCGTAAGCAAACACCTTAAATCCCTCCAGCGCCAAGCCGGCCGAAACGTTAATCAGATTCTGCTCGGCAATCCCGACATTGATGACCCGGTCGGGAATATCAGCCCGAATGTTGTCCATAACAGGGGAGCCGAAGTCGGCCGTGACCAGAAATATATTGCGATCCAGCAACATCGCCTCATACAGCGATAACAACAGGGTATCGCGCATGGCTCTGGGTTGAACCGTCGCGACGGCACTCATCGGCGTTCTCCAAGCAATTGATCAATCAAATCCGGTTTGATCGCGGCGACGTGCGACAGTGGCGCGTTCTCCAAGCCTGGAACTCCATTGCCTTTGCGCGTGTTGACGATGATGGCCTTGGGTTTGCCAGAGGTATCGCGCTGACAATCCAACAAAGCATTCGCTATCGCAACGACCGAATGCCCATCGACCACTTCTCTGGCTGACCAACCGAATGCGTCGAATTTCCGGACTAAATTACGATGGGACACAATCTCGTCGGTTGGACCCAACATACTGATATGATTATTGTCCACCAACACCACCAACTTATCCAAACGATGCTGGGCGGCGAACATGAAGGCCTCCCAGTTGGAACCTTCATGAAGCTCGCCATCGCCGGTTACGACATAAACCATCCGGTCTTTGCCTTTGCATTTAAGCCCCAAGGCCATCGCCGCACCGACGCCGGCACCATGCCCCAATGAGCCGTTGACAGTTTCGTAACCTGGTATCACAGGGTCGGGAATCCCGCCCAGAAAACTGCCTGCCTGACAAACCCTTTCCAGCTCTTGCTTTGGAAAATAGCCCAAATCCGCCAAAATCGGATACATGCACAACGATCCATGCCCCTTGCTGATAATGCAACGATCGCGACCCTCCCAGATGGGATTGTCGGGATCAAACCGCATGAATCCGCCGTAATACAGCGTTACAAATATTTCGATAGTCGATAGGGAGGAGGCTACTCGCGTTTCTTGAGAGCGGCGATGTATTCTAAGCGTTTCTTCCCACACCCACTGCGCTTTTGCGTTTAACCGTTCGATAACGTCCGCATCCAATTGCAGCATATTCATCAATTAAGCCTTATTTTCCAAATATTATTCATAAGTCCTCAGAATTCCGTCTTTCAGCTCAGTTTTTGCCGTCCATCCAGTAGCAAGCATTCGTGTGCTATAAAGCAACTTCCTCGGCGTTCCATCAGGCTTTTCCGTATCCCATTCGACAGTGCTCTCTATAGCCTACAACCTCTGCCACTAACTGGACCAATTCCTTAATAGAGACATCTTGACCGGGTCCTATATTGATCGGAAGATTCATGTTCTGCATATCTGACAGCAATAGAGTCAGGCATGCATCTACTAAATCGCCCGCATACAGGAGCTCGCGACGTAATAAGCCGCTTCCCCCTAAGGTAACGCTATTGGTAGCACTAACCTTAGCAGTATGAAACCGATTGATCAACGCTGATTAGACATGGCCGGAAGCCGGATCAAAATTATCGTTTGCGCCAAAGACACTGTTAGAAATAACCGGAATGTACGCTTGTAGCCAAACTGCTGATTATAAGCCAAACACATCTGCACACCGGCCAACTTGGCAATTGCATATGACATACTGGTTGATTCCGGACAGCCGCTTAGCAAATCGACTTCCAGCATTGGTTGAGAACATTCGCGGGGATACATACAGGACGAGCCGAACAAAATAAATCTTTTTACTCCGAAGGTATGCGCAGAACGAATCACGTTCAATTGAACCGCCAAATTTCGAGTAATAAATTCGGCTGGATATGTCTTGTTCTCGACGATGCCTCCGACTTTTCCGGCAGCCAGTATCACGTATTCTGGGTGCGCCGTGTCGAAAAACCCCTCCACCTTCTGAGCGTCTGCTAAATCCAAAGATGCATGATCGCGCACTATTAAATCTGTGTAACCGTACTTGGTCAAGCGACTTGTGAACGCCGAACCAAATAAGCCACGATGTCCAGCGATATAGATCCGGGAATTTTTTGGCCATTTCGTCCATAGCCTCTACAAGCCGTTTGGTTGATATAAAACCACTCGACTACCCGAATTTTCGAATCTGAAAGGTACGTAAATCAATGATTTCAGTTGTTCCAATACCCGTGACTGATTTTCAGGAGGTACAAAAAATAACATGAAGCCACCTCCACCCGCACCAAGCAGTTTACCTCCGAGCGCTCCCGCTTTGCGCGCTGCAGAATAAATTTGATCTATCTCCAAAGTACTTACCTGGTCGGAAAGACTTTTTTTATACTGCCATCCCATGTCGAGTAATTCGCCAAACTCATTAAGTTCGCCATCTCCCTGTAAAATCGAAATAGCTTCGTCTGCCATTTCTTTCATTCTGGATAGCTCGGCATGTCGGTGATAAATATTGTCTATTTTCGACTTGGCGATTTCCGAAGCAATTCTGGAAAACCCAGTAAAAAATAACATCAAATTATCTTGAACATCCTCCAGTCGATCCTTTTTTAATATGATGGGATTAACCAGAAAACCACCATTGCGAAGAAACTCGATCCGGTTAAATCCACCGTAAGAGGCGGAAATCTGATCTTGAGAACCAACGTTCTCCTGAATGACTTTCTGTTCAATATGAATGGCAAGTGCAGCTAAATCTTCATTAGAAATATGTTGCCCTTTCAAAGCCTTTAATGCATTTAACAATCCCACTGTGAATGAGGAACTAGATCCTAGACCGGAACGAGCCGGCAAGTCGCCGTCATGATGTATTTCAAGTCCTCTGTTGCAACCCATGTACTTTAAGACTGCCCGCACCGCCGGATGCTGAATGTCGTCCGGATTCGTTACGTTTTCTATTCTGGAGTAGACCACCCGATACTTGTGTTCAAAAAAAGGCGGCAAATAACGACAACTGATGTAACAGTATTTATCGATGGTGGTAGCTATGACTACCCCACCATGCTCCTGAAACCAAGTAGGATAATCCGTACCACCTCCGAAAAAAGAAATCCGGAATGGTGTTCGCGTGACAATCACTTATCTAATCTCCCAATAGTTTTCTTTTTAGCTTGATAGAAGTCATATCTTCGATATTTTTGCGTTCTTGAATACCAAAACGGGTTTCAACCAAATTTAGGTAAGCAGGATTGGTAAAGTATTTTTGCCAGGCTTCGTCTCGAAACTTCAAAACCTGGGCTGCGCTTAAATGTCTGGTAGGTAACGGTTGGCATTCATACGATAGGAAAGCATAGCCTTCGAACGAGTCAGGTAACGCCCACCCGTTTTTTCTGGCAATTTGATGCATCGGGCTTCCGGGCAATGCTTGACAAGGATACATATTAGCCATTTCGTTATTCAGTTCCAAGGCTAAGTCTAAGGTTTGCTGCATGGTTTCTAATGTATCATCGGGAAAACCGAAAATATAGTTACTAATGATTTTGATACCCGCAGCACTTATAGTGTTACTGACATCACGGATATTAACTTCTTTAAAAGAACCCTTGGCAACCTCTTGCCGCACGACCTGATTTCCAGCTTCAACTCCAAGTGCGAGCCAATTGACACCAGCTTGTTTAAATAAATCGAGATAATCCTTGCGAACTGTATCGACTCGTGAATAAGCCCACATATTGAAATCGAAACCACTGTCTATTACCTGTTTCAATACCGGTTCGTAATATTTACGATTTAGAAAGAACATTTCATCGCTGATCCGTAGTGTGCGAACACCCATGGAAGCTAATTTGTTCATTTCCTTACCAACCCATTCGGGACTCCAAAATCGCATTCCGCGTGAATGTGAGGCATCTACATCATTCCCGTTGTCATTTCTGTTAACTATATTAATCATGCAAAAGTTGCAGCCAAAGTTACATCCGAGCGAGGTGTAAATTGCTGCAAAAGGTGTGCGTTTGGCATGATCAAATTCAGAATGCCAGAAATGTGCTCTGTATAAATCCAGAGGCTTATCTTTGTAAGGTAAAAGGTCCCAAGCGTAGCCGGGCAAATCAATATCCATGCGTTCCTGAGGAACAACACATTGGGGAGGATTTAAAATCGGAACAACACCGCCATTCTCAAAAATATTATATCCAATTCCTTTAATATTCCTTAGATCACTCTGCATATTACTAGAAAGTAAATCATGCAAAGCATAAACACCTTCGTTTAAAAAAACTATATCGACACAGGAATATGCCAAGACTTCTCTAGGTAATGCACTAGTATGCGAACCTACGAACCCAATCCGATAATTTGTATATTCCTTTAGAGCCTTGGCCAAACTCAACGCGCCAATCATGCTTGTTGTCCCCGAATTAGGATTTTGTCCATACACTACAAAGACAACTATTCTCGGATTAATATCAATTACTCTCTGAACTGATTGTTCCAAAGATAATTTTTCAGCATCACAATCTAAAATTGCAACCCCGAAACCTTTCGCTCTGCATGAACTGGCTAGCAACAAAGCCCAAGTTGGAGGTTCGATTGCTGAATATGTTGCGGCAAGTCCTTGATAAGCTTTTATCGACGAATCAGGGTTCACAAAAAGCACATCAAGATTTTTCTTGCTCATTGATACATAATTCCTTAAAAATGCCAGCTAAATTAACCATTAATTATCCCCCGGAAAAGATGGAGGCTTTATGTTATGAACCGCTCAAACCGATAAATAGGGTCGCTAAAGCGTCTCTTTATAACTAGCTGCTTATGGCGCGACTCATTGCCAACGGTCCATTTGACCAACCGCTGATCTTCCTGCTTTTGATGTCGGATATATTCCCAAATCATCGTTTTATCCCGACCCACGGTAGATACAAAACAATCTCTCGCCCAAAAGTGTTGTCTAACAAAGTTTCGCTTCTTTCCGGCATAAACCGTAGGTCAAATGAGCCTCGTTCTTTCCTTTGATATATCCTATGGCCTGCGACACTGAACGTTTGTGCGGAATCGAAATAACATATGCTCATTATCAGATATTAAATGCATCTCCAATATCCGACTCTCTTTTTGGCTTGCTAGCCTCTGGAAAACTTTCAACTAAGGAGCTCGCGCGAAATAACTTAGACAACTTGTAAAATTGCCTTATCGGGCACGGCGACATAATTCCATCGCCTACGATGCTTAATCAAATACAATTCGCATGGATTCTTTAAATCCGGTCGCGACTTTTGTACCCGTTTTCATATACTTGATTAATAATACAGGCAAACACTTTTAATCCAAAGTATGTCGTCGTTTTCTCAATTAAATCCTTCGTTAATTGATGTGTTTTCAAAATAGCAGAAAAACCTCATCCATACCCGGCTGTTTTTCAAGCGCCGGTGTTCTGCCTCCACCTTCTTTTCTGCTGCGATGTTGAGGTAAGATTTCGGTTTCGTTAAGCTTTTCGATTCCGCGGAAGGCCGTATCTCGTGCGCGATCCAAAAGTAGGGCAATATAACTGACACCGCCATAAAGGAGCTTTAAGGCTTCAGTACCCGCCTGCTTTTTTCTAACAGACGATTGTACAATGCTCGCATCTGGGCTTCTTATTCTAGCGGATAAGGTTCAATCATTTCTTAAGGTTAGAAGTGTTTTTTATTCACTAAATTTTCCATCCTTTTCATGTGGTCATCGAAATTACTTCATTTATATTTCTAGTATAATTGCGTAACTCCTTATACAGTGTTTTTCGTCAAGACTTCGGGAAACACCACATGATATTTGCAGTCTCAATTTCCCTCTTTTTATGGACCGCCACAAGTTCTGAGGAGAAATTTACATGTTTGATATCCGAATTCGAAGGCAGAGAGCCTTGATAGTCTTACGGGTGAAACCAGTAGCTTACTTTCAACGATTTAAAAAGCGAGGATATATTACATCAAAAGGAGCTTATTCGCCAATGCAGGGCGACTGAACTAAAATCCTATGGATCAATTTTAATAAATAATCATTGTCCCAACTAGCCCGCTTTCGTTTGATCGTAATTCCGACTTTGCGTTGGGAATCGTTTTTGATGAGATTCATGACGATATGGCGTATCAATGCCAAATTGGCAGCGCTCTGATCTTGCCGGGGCGATTGTCGAAACCACGTCCAGCATCCAGTGCAAGTTGTTTTCGATTGCCCAATGCACCCCCACCGCCTGTGCTAAATGTTACGGGTCCTCCTCGGGCACACTGGAAATGAAATAGCGCGTTTCACGGGGGCTTGAGGCCATGATCTGGAATCGGCGATCAAACCGATAAGCGATCGCCTTGAGATAGCGGTTGGCGTATTTACTGAAATCAAAGGCATGTTACGCGCTACTCAGGCTGGCCTTAGCTTTGCTCTGCACGGTGTTGACCCAGCGAAACTCGGGCAATTCATTGGTTTGTGACCGCCGGCAACGACAGGATGATCTTGAAAACTAGCCACACTGAATCCCGCAAAACGGGCCAATCCATCGGAGGCCACCCTGCACCTCAAGATGGCTCTTCGCCCAGACGGTGGTCGCCTTGATGGTAAATGCGCCTATAGGTGTCAGTTTGACGCGATCAGGATGACCTTCGCTATCGATTGAATCATCGGCAGCAATGAGTCGAATGGCAGTCTTTCCAAAATGGTTGGTCTATGGCAGGAATTGGCCGTTATGCAAAGCTTTGCATAACGGCCATTATATGAAGTTTCCTTTTATGTATAGCGGTGTTGCCGCGAGTGAGATGCGATCTGGCTTCGAAGCCTCTATCTCGCGCATGAGCTTTGCATAATTTCAGCGATTTTAAGAACTGGAGCAAAGAGATCACGAACGCCATTTCTCCCGAAAAGTCTTTATACCGTGTTACTGAAGTTTCAATAGTACCCATTCTTTAATTATTGATCGATAAGTAGAGTCTTTTGAACTGACATAAAACTATATTTTAGGCGCGGCAGAAAATATGATGTTGCTCCTGAAATCGAAAATTATGTGAAGTAATTTACCATACAGGTTAGGTCGCACATGGCTTGGCATAATCGACTGCACATAAGTCGCTACTATACATAATGGCCGTAACCGGCGCTACAACCGCAAACAACTCCACAAAAACCAACATTCCAGACAAAAAATACGGCCATAAAAGCCGCATTACAAGAGTAAGACTATTTGAGCACAATCGAATCGACGATTGATTTACCCTTATCCTACCTAAGCCAACCCCTCTTCTGAATGTGACGAACCGCCGTGCGGCGGATTGTTGCGCTCCCTCACGATAAACCCGTCCGCCACACCCTCGGCCGATTCCGCCGGCCGGTTTGTTTCCCGGCATGATTTGGTCGAGTACAGGATGTTGATCGCCGCCTATCTCTAGCACCATAACTTTTCATCCTAAATTCGGCAGTTCAAACATGAAGCACATGAAGTTCATATAGTATTTCAATGGGTTGGCCTAAAACTTTGAATGACAATTTAGGTGAGTAAAAATGAGTTGCATAGGCAAAATAAGCTATTGAATTAAATTATTATTCTTCATGATCTTCATGATCTTCATGGTGAAATGCTTTTTAAGATAAAAGATCGGAGGGCAAGTCTTACATTTTACATTTAGACCTTTGTGTTCTGTTTTGACATGCAATTCAAATGGGTGTCCCTTTTATGTCAACATTTCAATCATAGGCTATGATTGGATCGGTTGAGTGAGGGTATTTCAGCCGGCATCGTTTCAGTCCGGTATTCGATACCAATTCATCTTTTAATTAACAAAAACAATAATTTCGATATTCGTGGGGGAAGATGATGCTTATGCAGAAATGGCAATCGATCGATTTGGATGCCTACCGGCAAATAGGCGATCCGGATCTCGATCGCTTGGTCTTCGATGTTTTGCCTGATCAGCAAGGCAAATCGTCCGGTCGGCTTGCTTACAATGCGCTGTTGTTGCTTGCCGACAAATTGATAGAGGCGCCGGAATTGGCGGTCATCAAGGATTCGCGGTTGAGCCGCCAGTTGAAGTCGATGCCGAAACCATTGGCCGATTACTACGATCCGATGGAGGCGCCCGATTGGGTCGACCCGTCTAAACTGGCTCTGGGCGCCAAGCTATGGCAGGACAATACGCTAATCATGCTCATCACATTGTATGCCGCCAGTCTGCCGGCGTGTTATTTGATGAAAAACGGTATCCCGGCGCTTTATCAAACCGAAAAGTTGCGCGAGAAAAAATACATATTTCAACGAATCTATGAAACGGGGTTGATGCTGGCTGCGACGATGGATCAGGACGGTATTAAAATTGTCGAGGATGCCGAGTTCGAGGACGATCGATTACTCCTGGAAGTTTTACAAAAACTGGATAGCGATGGGCAATGGCAACGGCAGGGACGCGGCTGTTGCCGGACGGCCGGAAATCCGGAAACACCGCTCGATCCCGCATTGATCCGGGCGGAAGTCGAGAAATTACGGGGTAAACCTAAACGTTATTTATGGGGTAAAGGCTATATTGCCGCCAAAAAAGTCCGGTTTTTACATGCTTCGATGCGTTTCATGCTAACTCAGCCGGGAAGCTGCCGCCCTTGGGGTAATAAGGATAATCCGCGGTCGCTAGTCGAAACCATGAGTCACCGAAAGTCGCCATGGGACACCGAGCGATACGGCGTCCCGGTCAATCAAGAGGATTTAGCATATACCTTGCTTACCTTCGGATTGGTCATCCCGAGGGGGCTTGAAACCTGGGGATTACCGCTTAGCCTTGAGCAAAAAGAGGCCTTTCTGCATTTATGGCGTTTGATCGGCTACATCATGGGCGTCGATCAGGCGTTATTGACCGATAATTGGGATGAGGCGCTAGCACTTTACGAAACGATACAGCAGAGACAAGCAGGATCTTCCAATGAGGGAGTCGTTCTGACCGAAGCGCTGATGGGCTTTCTTGGCGATTACATGCCTCATTTACCGGGATTAGCGCACCGGCTCTCAGCCGCGATGATCATTAATCAACTAGGTTTGGAACATGCCTCATTTATTTTAGATGAAACGCTAATCAAGGAAACACGTAAATTTTGGCGGTGGCCAATATATAAAATGGCTGCAAAATCTTTTCGCGGCTATTTGATCATGCGAGAGAAGGTATTCAAACGATTCAAGCATCTTGGCGGTTTGACGGCTAACCGTATTCATGAGGCCAGCGAGTTATTGATCGACAGTTGGCAGGACGGTTATAGTCGAAAGCCGTTTTTTGTGCCGGCCGATGCTTCGACATGGGTGCGCGCTCCGGGAATCGATGAAGACTTTTTAAGTCTATTACGGCAATGGCGACGTAAATTATTCGCGAATATCGGTATGGGTTTATTGTTCTTGATCATTGCGGTGTTTGGACTGACAGTGTCGGTGCCGATCGGTTTGATTTCGGGATGGGCGGCATTTAAAGCAACCTTGGTTGTTGCGGGATCGTCATGGGGTATCTCGCTAGCCTGGATGCAGTTCAGACTGCCGGTCGTATTCAAGATGAGGCCGGGTCACGAGGATTATTTGTAGCGCCTATCGGTAACAATAGAATACGGCTAATTCGGATCCGACAGATGGGTACTGATTCCAAAAAATGTCATTTATTTTTTACCATGAGTGAAGTTACAGCGTTTTTAATTAAAATGCGTTACTAACCATTAACAGCCTATGTCATCATTATTACCGCTGGAGTGCTGGCTTTGTTTTGATATTTTTAGTCATTAACTGCATTTTGAGTTCATCTGTGATACTGGGACAGTTAATAAGGCACTCAATTCTCTTTCCTTCATTATCTTCATGGTAATAAAAATAAGCTATAAACATTATGCTGCATCAGCGCCCCGACAGATGTTTCCTATGTGGTTGAAAAAATCAGATATGCTACCAGTTAGCGTCATCTGTGTTTTTTGTCTTTTTTTTCAGTGGAGTAATTGTTGCAAATGCCTGTCCGCAAACCGGTTTGGAGCCAGTTGCCCAAATTGGCCGCTAAATTAGCCGCCTTTGACCAAGCGCCCGTCGCTAATTTATGGGTTGACGCGTCAGGGGCTATCGGCTACGCCAATGAACGTTTTTTACAGACTTTCGGTTACGGCGATGACGAATTGAACGGTCTATCATTAGATCGTTTAATTCCGTCGCTCGATGTCGATCAATGGCGGCAAGAATGGTGGGCGCTTATCGAAAACGATCGCTATCTTCCGGTTTTCCCCCTGTCTTGGCGACACAGCAAAGGGATTCGCGTGGAATATACCGCGTCGGTGTCCCGAATCGATGTTTCCGGCTTGAGTTTTGCAGCATTCCATTTGTGGCCCAAATCCTTACAGCAAAGCAATAGCGCTGAATTAGCACAAAGCGATGTGTTAACCGTGCTGCAATGTTTGGGTGAAAGTGTTTGCTTGCTGGATGATTTGGGCGTGATTCGTTTTGCCAATCCGGCATTGTGCAAGTTGGCCGGTGGTGCCGAAGCGGATCTGGTTGGTGTTCCGCTGCTTGAAATCGTATCGCCGGCAAAGTCGCATTTAACCAGGGTTTGGGATGTGTTAAGGAAAAAAAGGTCCGAAACCGAGTGCGAATTTGAAAATCTAGCCGGAAAGGCGTTGCATGTGCGTATGACATCGGTACCCTTGCAAGCTTACGGGCAAGACTTGGCTAGTTATTTGGTCAGTTTTGTCGACATCACCGAACAAATCAAAATTGCTCGCGAGTTAGAGGCTCAAAATGCCAGCTACGAGCGCTTGGCATCCAATGTGCCCGGTTTCATTTATAAATTCCGGATGACGCCCGAGGGTGTTTTTTCGTTTCCTTATGCAAGCCGAGGTTGTAAGGAAATATTCGGCGTCGAGCCGGCCGCCGTCACCAATGACGCTACTCCTATTGTACACACGATACATCCGGACGATCTGCCCGGATTTCAAAGTAGCGTTTTGGATTCTGCGATTCATTTATCCCCTTGGAATTTCGAAGCACGTCAGATGACGGCTAACGGCGAATGGAAATGGTTTCATGCCGCTTCCAGGCCGCATTTACAGGATAACGGCGATATTATCTGGGAAGGCTTGGTCATGGATGTGACTGCCCGCAAGCGATCCGAGGAAGAATTGGCCAAGGCAAAATTGGCTGCAGAAGTCTCGGCAAAAGCAAAAGCCGAATTTTTGGCGAATATGAGCCATGAAATCCGGACGCCGCTCAATGCGATCATCGGTCTGAATCGTCTGGTACTTAAGTCGGAACTAAATGAAGTGCAACGGGATTATTTGCACAAAGTTCAGCTATCTTCGGAAAATCTGCTCGGCATTATCAATAATATTTTGGATTTTTCCAAAATCGAATCGGGTAAGCTCGATGTTGAGCATGTCGAATTCAATTTGGATGCGGTATTGGAAAATATCGGCGCGATGCTCGAGCCGGTCGCGGCTGAGAAACACTTGGATTTGTTGATCGATCGCGGACTGGGCGTGCCATTATGCATGATCGGCGACTCGTTACGCTTGATTCAAGTACTGACCAATTTGTGCAGCAATGCCATAAAGTTTACCACACGAGGCGAAGTCGTCATTTCGGTCAAAACGGAGGGAGACGATCAATTGCGCTTCAGCGTCAAGGATACCGGTATCGGTTTATCCGAAAAGCAAAAAAGCCGGATTTTCGATTCGTTCACGCAGGCCGATAGCTCGACGACACGCCATTTCGGCGGGACCGGATTAGGTTTGACGATCAGTAAGCATTTGGTCGAAATGATGGGCGGCGAGCTCGGTGTCGACAGCGTCGAAGACGTTGGTAGCGAATTCTATTTTACATTGCCGTTGAATGTTGTCCCCGATAGCAAGCCCGTCGATAATATACCGGCCGAATTGGAAGGTTGGCATGTATTGTTGATCTGCGAAAACGAAACGGCCTGCGGGATATTCGAAACGATGCTTCGCGATCTGCGCTTTAATGTGACCCTGTGTTCCCTCGGAAAAATGAAATTACAGGACATATTGCGGGAACACCAGGATTCCACGCAGTCCGCGCTCGAATTGGTTTTGCTGGATTGGAAAATGAATGACGCCGATAAGGCGGATATTATCGAAGCTTTGGAAACGAGTGCGTTCGGTAATAAGACTCCAATCATCATCAATGTTTCGTCGCTCGAAGCTGAGAGTATCAAGAAGGTATCGGGAGAATTCGCCAATATTACGCTGATGAATAAGCCGAGCACGCCGTCTTGCCTGATGGATGCGATTTTAAATGCTTGCGGTAAGGAGGCATTGATTGAAAACCTTAATAATCGCAGAGATACGGCAAACGCTCTATTTTTCGAAGCATCGGTACGAGGGATTCGAGTATTGATTGTGGAGGACAATGAGATCAATCAGGAGGTTGTGCGAAAAACGTTGGAAAGTGCCGATGTTGTTGTGGATATCGTCAACAATGGATTGGAAGCGGTGAACCGGCTTCGGCAATACGCCGACGAGCCGATATATAATGCCGTGCTGATGGATTTGCAAATGCCGGAAATGGACGGTTATGAAGCGACGACGATGCTGCGTAAGGATTCGCGTTTCGATAAGTTGCCCATTATAGCGATGACGGCGCATACGATCGAATCGGACCGGCAACAATGTTTGGCGACTGGCATGCAAGATCACATCGGTAAGCCGATCGATCCTGAACAGTTATTTTCGAAACTGGCCCGATGGACGGTATTGACCGGGGATCATGAGTCACAAGTGTTTCCTGAAAACCAAGCACCGACAACGGAGACGAGTGACCGTTTGCCGGCGCTGGCTTCCCTCGAGACCGTGAATGTCCAATCGGCCTTGCATTTGTTGCAGGAAGACGAGTCTTTATTACTCAGACTATTGCTTAAATTCTCAGACGAACAGCGCTACGCCGCAGATTCGATCGCGGCAATGATAGCCGAAAAAAAACCGGAAAATGCAGCCGATATAGCGCATCTTATTAAAGGCGTTGCCGGCAATCTCCATATTTTGAAGGTCTTCGAGACCGCTGCTCAATTAGAATCCGAGTTGCGGCAGTCGGACGCGTCAATGGTAGCTGAAGCACTCGCTAATTTCGCTTACGAAATGAATCGATTTGTCGAGGAAATGGCGGGTTGGCGGCGGGTAATCGATACTCGGGCGCCTGTCGATAAGCCACGGAATGATTCGGAAATGACGACTGAAGTCGTCAATGAAACGGTGGAATTGTGCGAGTGTTTGATCGATTTTCTGGAGTCGAATAATTGGCAAGCCGAGGATTGTCTTGATGAGCTTGTGTTACGGATTGGCGGCGGATATGCTCAAGAATTGGCAATAATAAAAAATTATTTGATGGATCTTGATTTTGCCGTGGCTGCCGATTACGTTAAAGATTTGCGGGATCGTTTACGCACGTCGATTTGAGGTTAACGCTAATGACTCATTCACGATCCTGAGCAGCCGGAAACTACAAAGGTATAACACCATGACCGAGCCCGATACCATGCAAACGATACTGATCATCGACGATGCCAAGGAAAATATCGTCGTACTTTCAAGGCTATTGAAATCGCAGGCAAATATCATTTTTGCGCTAAGCGGAGAAGAAGGCTTGAAAATAGCAGGCACGAGTTTACCCGATTTGATTTTGCTGGATATTTCGATGCCTGGGCTAAACGGTTTCGAAGTATTGGAGCATTTAAAGCAATCTCAGACTACAGCGGACATTCCGATTATTTTTATTACCGGTATTCCGGATGCCGAAACCGAGGAAAAAGGTTTGAATCTCGGCGCGGTCGATTACATTACCAAGCCCTTTGCTTCAGCCGTAGTCAAGGCAAGGGTGAGGCATCAATTAAAATTGCAACGATTGACGACGGCATTGAAAGAAGCCAATACCCGTCTGACACAATTAGCAATGAGCGATCCGCTAACCGGCGCGTATAATCGGCGGTATTTTTTGGAAGCGCTCAAGAAAGAGCTCGAACGCGTGCAAAGATATCGGCATCCCAGCATTTTGATGATATTCGATATCGATTGTTTTAAAAGCATTAACGATAATTATGGGCACGATATCGGCGATAAAGTGATCATAGAAATGGTCAAAGTTAGTACGACGATGCTTCGGAAAAACGATACTTTTAGCCGTTTCGGCGGAGAGGAGTTTACGATTTTGTTGCCGGAAACGCCATTGGCCGAAGCCTCGCAAATCGCGAACCGCTTATGCATGCAAATTGCCCGGACAACAATCGAATCCGACAATAAAGCCCTTTCGTTCACTGTCAGTTGCGGCGTGACTCAATTGCGCGATGACGATAAGTCACCGGAATCGATAATGAAAAGAGCCGATGTCGCGCTCTATCAAGCTAAACAGAGCGGGCGAAACCAAGTGGTTATTGCTGAGGCGACAGAGCCCTCGTAATCGAATGGATCGTTCTGAACATAGCGATGTGCTATAGGGATATGGCTAATGGGCACGCTGTCTATTGGTTTCTCAATTGAGAGCCTTGGGAGGATGGGTTTATAATCCAAGACCAGTAAACATAATAATAACAACAAAGGGGGATAAAATGAGTTTACGGGTTGGTATTGTCGGTCTCGGCCGTATAGGGCGAGGCATGCTGCGGGCAAATTACGCCGAACTGACCTCCGGGCGTTTCGATATCCAAGTGATGTGTGACGTGATGTCGGTGGATCAGGTCGCTTATTTATTATCCCACGATAGCACTTACGGCAATCCTCCCTTCAGCCTTGACTGCGACGGCAATAACTTAATCGTGGCCGGTAAGACGATACATTACCAACGAGTCGATAGGCGCCGTGCTTCGCCGGATGAAGACAGCTTCGGACATCTGCGTAAGTACGAACTCGATGTATTATTCGACGCGACTGGTACCGCCACTATTCAAGATTTGCGCTCGATCATAAAACATAAAGTCGCAAAAAAAGTCGTTTGTACCACTAATATATCCGGTTGTGATTTGAGTATGGTCTATGGCGTCAACGATGATCAATACGACCCGGATCGGCATCATGTCATTTCGGCGAGTACTTGTACCGGCAATGCGTTAGTGCCGCTGTTTTCGATTCTGGAAAAACATATCGGCATCGATTACGCGAGAATCATTACCATTCATCCCGCCCTATCCGATCAACGTGTGCTCGACGGTTATCATGCGACTTCTCATCTCGGTAGATCCAGTGCGGTGTCGATTTTGCCGACCAAGACAAATGTCGCCCATTCGGCTGCGTTGGTGCTGCCGGTACTCCAGGGTAAGCTCGATTCGCTTTCCTACCGAATTCCCACCGCAATCGTATCGGTTATCGATCTGACCGCCAATTTATCGAGAGATACGACGCGCGAAGAGTGCGTGGAGTTGTTCGAACAGCATGCCCGGACCGATATGGCAGGGATAATTCATTGTGACTACGGAGCCTGGGGTCATGAAAAAGCCAGTATCGATTATCTAGGGCTACCGTATTCGGCTGTCTTGGTAATGAACCATTTGACGCTTAGTAGCGGCCGGCACTTGGGGCTTTCGTTGATGCACGATAATGAATTGGCCTATTGTTCGCGCGTGATTGACGTATTAGGCGTGTTGAACCGTGGCGGTCTTTGATATACCCATCGCAGATCAAAATTCGGCACCAGGGTGTCCGTCAAAGGACGCCGTGAACCCGGCACCTAAATTATCCAAGATAGTTAACCATAGCCAATGGGCTATGGAATTTAGGTGCTGGGTGAATACATCCCTGTAGGCTACATGCCAGCTCCATGCTGGCAAAACCTTTGCCGCACACCCTGGCGCCTCCTCAGGCACTGCCGAAATTTGAAGTGCGAAAGGTATAGATCACGACCGAAGAAAGCCATGACTTGAAGCGATAAGGTTGGATTGATCTTAAGAGTCGGGGTATAGTCCATTCTTGATCGACTGATTCAATTGATTAACCAAACAATTTAAAGAGGGTATTATGGGCTTACTACAAGAATTAAATAAATTTGCCGAAGGTTTGGAGCAATTAAGGGACGAGGTCAAAGTTCAACTCCATTTGGCAAGCTTGGAATCCAAGCAGGAATGGGAGCAAGCCGAGAAGCAAAGAGATCATTTTTTAGCCGAACTGAATAAAATTAGCAAGGAGACCAGCGGGAGTAAGGAAGGAGTTATCGAAAAAGTGGAAATGATCGGCGAAGAATTGAAATCTACTTACCAGCGTATTAAAGATAGATTATCCGAGTGATCAAGCATAGCCAATGGGCTATGGAATTTAGGTGCTGGATGAATATGTCCCTGTAGGCTCTATGTCAGCTCCATGCTGGCAAAGCCTTTGCGAACGCCATGGATGGCGCGTAGTAGGGTAATGCAGGAGCAATTGCCGAGGAGCAAAATCGACCGCACACCCCGGCGGCGCCTCAGGCATTGCCGAAATTTGAAGTGCGAAAGGTATACATATTTCACTTCTCATTTAAAAGAGAAGGGAAATTCGATGCTTTGCTTTACGGCAGATTGAATTGGGCAAAAAACTGTCCTGCACCAGAAGGAGAGCCTAATTCCAGGAATAACGATTCGAGTTTTAGATTTCCTATTTGTCCTAATGTGGAGCCTGTCAGTAAGGTACGAAAATCTTTGCCGCCTATTAATTGATGGGTGAGCGTCAGATACAGTCGCGATAATTGTTTGTCCCGAACAACGGTATCGAGCATTTTCGGACCGGCGATCAAATAAATGCTTTTGAGCCCAAGGCTTGCCAATAGTTTAACTAAAGGCGCGCCTTCGACCATCTTATTGGTTCCGGCAGATAAAACCGGAAATCCTTGTTCTTGCCAAAAGCGAATGCGTTCCGGCGACGCATTCTTTCCGGTGGCGATATAGACCGATTGTCTTGTTTCAAGCAGACTACTATGAATGGGGAAATTCAAGCTGGCGCTAGCAATAACGATTGCGGGTTGCTCGGGTAAACCGTTAATGCGCCGCCATTCGAGCAGATCATCGTTTGTGACCTGCAAAATATTTCCCAACCGTTTTTCGCCCAGTGCACGCATGTAGCCGCCATGCGTTATCAGGCAGTCGGCTTGCGCATGCAACTCCAAGAATAAACTGAAATCGGAAGCCGTCGTTAAATGCTTCGGTATAAAAGAAAGACCTTTATCAATATCCTCTAGAGCGATACGCCCGTCTAAGCTGGAAAGAAAGTTAGCATAGACGAAGGGCAATCCCGGACGTCCTAATTCATGGACTCTATGCGCCAAATACAAGCTATTGATAGGTACTTCCTGGGATGGGACGGGATAAAGACGTAAGAGTTTTTTTGTTGGTTCGGTTCGAGTCATGATTTACCGTAAGACTTAATAGCAAGTAAAGGCTGTCGATTGTCCCCCGTACGGAAAAGAGCATAAAGCAAATAGGCGATTTCTTGTAAACGGCAGGTCTAAGGAATATACACAAAATAACTTCTACGAGGTAATTGTTCAGACCCCTATCGTTTCCATGCTCCAGCGCTTGCCGTTATACACATCTCTTTGAGATACGCTGTTGGCCGTCCAGCGCGATGGCAACATCACGCAATCGCGGGAACTCTGTAGGGTACGCTGTGCGTACCATGGCGACCCCGCCAATATTAACTCAAGCCCTTGTGGTTTGACCTGGCTAGGGTTTCGGACCTTAGGTACGCGCAGCGTACCCTACAATTTATGTATAACGATGAGAGCAGAGCGTCGAAACGAGAATGGCCGGGGGCTGAATAGGTACTCTACGAGCAGTACGTTTTGTGACGATTTGGTGACTCGTCTGGCGGCCCCCCCCCCAATGCTGTTGACTTAAGCATCAGCGATCCGTTTTGATTTATCCTGCTGCCATTTATTGATGGGTTTACGGGATACACGAGGATGGGACTTCCTGGGCTTCTTCGGATGGTAATACTGAACGCGCGTGATTTCCACCAAAAGCTCCTGAAACACGTTGCGTGCGATCTCCGGATAAGCTGCGGTAAACACCACGACCTCACTCGCCAATGCCCGCACGGCATTTTTAAATTGGGGCGTCGATAAGCGCTCGGGATCCGGGTCGGTGAGCAGGGCAATCAAGGTTCGACTGATCACGCACATGACCAGGACCGCCAACAGTTCTTGTCTTATGCCGTTTTCACTGTGACTGTGGAACGTTTCGATGTCGAGGTGCAATTTTTCATCACGATACTGTTCTTCAATACGCCAGCGACGGAAATACAGTTCGACCAGCGAGTCGGCGGGATACTGACGGTTATCGGTGAGATTGGTTAATAAGACCGACAGCGTGCCGTCCGGGCTTTCCAAACGGACCGCGCGTAGCTTGATGCTTTTGGGGCCCGGTCGTTTCCGGCGAATCCGCGAGGCCGTATCCAACCAGATGACGGCCTCTGAGCAACCGGATTGTACAAAATTCTCGACCGCTTTAAAGGTCGATTGGGCCGGACAGCGGAACACGAAAGCCGAATCCGGCGAGGTATCTCGTAAGTAGTAAAGCAAGTCATAGCTGGGATAACCGCGGTCAAACAATAAGACCAAAGGACGATCGGGGAGCTGCGGTAGCAGCTCTTTCACATCCTCGCGTTCGTTGCCTTCCGCTAAGGGACTGATCGCGCGCGCGATCGGTAACCGTCGAAAGACATCGAATGCGGTCGAGACCAGACATTGCGGATAGTGGCCTTTGCCGGGAACGGTCAAGCCGCTGTTGGGATCGAAGGCTTGGCGAAGTTCGGGCGAGGCCGGCAAGTGATATTTGGAACCGTCAAAAGCCACCGCCGTCATGCCATGCCACGTATATTCCGGCGACTCCGGCCAAAGCGAATAAGCTAACTGCACACTATCGGCTAATAGATCAGCAAAGACGGACCACGGTAATCGACTTCGGGCTTTCGTCACTGCACTCCGATGCACGGCTTCAGCCTCAGGCCAACAACCGCTTCGCCGCGCTTGTTTGAAGAATTCACCGGAGTGGATGTCCACGCCAGCGGATTTATCACTGGTGACCAGTGATAACACCAAGGTAATTAGGTTGGGTAAGGAGAGTTTGCGTGTGCGGGTAAAGTGCTCGGCCGATTGCTTTTGATCATCGGCTAACGTCTGCGGAATTAAACGGCGAAATTGTTCAAGATAAGACGACAGTTGGCATGAATTTTCAAAGCGATGTTTGTGCCATGTTTGCGGTGCTGGTCATCAATGAGTCTCTCTGTAGTGATTTCATGTGCTTATTATAATAAAAACAGAGCGTTATGTCTTTATTTTTCTTAAATCAACAGCATTGCCCCCCCCCAATACCGAATTTTGATCTACGAGGGGTATACAAATTACAAAGGAATAAAAAGTTATTGAATTAACTTTTTATTCCTCATGACCTTTATGGTGAAATGCTTTTTCTAGGATAAAAAAATACAGAACATGGTCAAAAACATTAAGCAAAAGCCGTCTCCGGAAACCCAAGCGGAAGCGCTGAAAATCGCCAAGGCAACGCAACGTCCCGCTCAAACCAAAGAACAAACGAAGTTGATTGCCCAAGGAATCGAAAAAGGCATCGATCATTATAAGAAGCAGCAAAAGGAAAAAGCGAGGGAGTTGAACCGGAAGCTCAAAAAAGTTTCAAGTCAACAATCGGATTCGGCCGGGCCCGAAGATCAGGCTATTGTTGAACGGATCGTTTACCGGCAACACTGGTTGCCATGGTTATTATTGGTTTTGAGCTGGATAGGCTGGGGCGTTTATTTTTTGTTTTCCTAGAGTAGATGAGCACCATTGCATGAAACGCGCTTCGAGATAAGTTGTTAATGCCTGTTTTTCAGGCTTCAACGGTCCTTTACTTGTCGTTATATTTACCCATCGTAGATCAAAATTCGACGCTTCCTTAAGCGTTGCCGAAATTTGAAGTGCGAAAGGTATACATACCCCGTCCGGCTTGGCATCTAAAACCAATCTTTACATCGTTCCCTGCACGCCTAATGTTGCTTCGTTTAATCCGAGATAGTCGAAGCGTTAATCAAAGTGTCCGCATTCGCTACCTTTGGCATAGGTATCTACACAAGTTTTTATATCATAAATACAATGAGTTACAAGCTGGACTAGCTACCTCTTCTGTTGGAGAGGGTTGGAGTTGTAAAAACCAGCCCAAATCCGCAGTTATTTGCCGAATATTAAAATCCCCCCACGTTATCCCCCAGCCTCAAATAGCCTGCTGAAAAAATCGTGATGGAAGGTTTTTTCCGAACGCAATTCATCAATAATCAAGCAAAGCATCACGGTCAGCGGTATAAAGAGCGGTGTCGTTGAGAGAAGGTATGACGCCACCAAGATTTGACGGTCAACGCTGACGCCATACCCCCAAAACCGTGCCGAAGCACGATCCTCAGTGTGACATATCTGGGGAATAAATCCAGCCCTCATCGGCCTTTTTGTCGATGTGCCGATCCGCCCGCCTTTATCATTGTCACCGTTGTCATACCCAGGTCATCATCTGCTCAAGTTGTGATCGTGGTCAGCGTTATTGCACCCACGGATGCGCCGCGTCCGCTCGTTTAGACTCCCGCAGGCGCGCCGGGAAAAAATATCAGTGCACCCGCTCAGGACGCTTCCATAATGCCAGCCGTCAACAACGGTTTCGGGAACGACAGAAACAAAAAGTAACGCATCAGGGTTCCTTACCTGTGACCGCTCATGATGTACTGAAACGTAAGCGCACCGGGCTCGAAAAAACCGAAACCATCGAACTCATGGGCGGTGATTTGCGTTGTCACCATTGCGGTGTTCTGTGTGCGCCTTGGTTACGCCGGGATTTTGTCCATGCCGGCCGGATTTTACCAGTATTGCGGAACCGCTTCGCGGGCGAGGGGGGATGATGACCCTAAATAAAGACATTGAAGCGAAAATACTGCGTTATCATTTTGTGGAGCAGTGGCGAGTCGGCACGATTGCCACCCAGTTAGGCATCCATCATTCCGTTGTTGACCGCGTGTTATCGCAAGCCGGCCTGCCGAAGGTTGAACGCTCGCCGCGGCCATCGATCATCGATCCGTATTTGCCGTTTATCCGGGAGACCTTGGCGCAGTTTCCGACCCTGACGGCCGCCAGGCTGTATGAGATGGCGAAACAACGGGGTTATCCCGGCGGCCCCAGCCAGTTCCGCCAGCGCATCAGTCAACTGCGGCCGCGCCGACAGCCGGAAGCCTATTTGCGCTTAAAAACCTTACCCGGTGAACAGGCCCAAGTGGATTGGGGCTTATGCCGAGCTCGGCATAAGCCCCACTATGCGGAGTTCCGGACTATGCCGAGGAATAAAACACCACTGCGCTCAGGCCTTGAATAGAAAGCTATGACGCATTCCATGCCTCAAAATACTCGGCATTATCCGTTTTTTAAAGCGACTTGAGAAAGGCAAGCAACGCATCATCAGGCTGGTAAACGTCGACACTTCCCTCATGTGGCGCAACCTTAGCAAGTATTTTCTCCTTCATGGCTAAATCAGCTTCCAAATAAACCTGTGTCGTTTCAACCGATTCATGACCAAGCCAAAGCGCGATCACTGTGGTGTCGACACCCGCTTGTAGAAGCTCCATGGCCGCCGTATGCCTCAGCACATGAGGCGATATATGCTTGTTTTTGAGTGACGGACAGAGGCTGCTGGCGGTTTCCACATGCTTTTTGAGTAAGTATTCGACACCATCATTGCTTAATCGACTGCCGTTCCGATTAGGAAACACCAGCTGCCCATCGCCGGGAGGCAGCCTTGTCAACCAAGCTCGCAATACCGCCGTAGTCTGCTTGGTCAATGGCGTACAACGTTCTTTTCGGCCTTTGCCGATGACATGAACATACGCACCCGCATCCAGATGAACATCTTGGCGAGTCAAACCTGTCAATTCCAACAAACGCAACCCGGTTTGCGTTGCCAGCAATAACCAAGCGCGATCACGACAGCCAGACCATGTGCTGCTATCAGGAGCGGCCAGTAAGGCATCGATTTCCGCTCGATTTAGAAAATTAATCTGCCGATGGGTAAAGCACTTGCTTGGAATGGCCAAGATGCGCTGGATCTGTTCTGACTGGGCGGGCAACTCGAACGCAGCAAACCGAAAAAAAGAGCGGATGGCCGTGAGCCGAAGATTGCGACTGCGCGCTGAACTACCTCTGCTTTTCTGAAGATCGTCTAGAAAATCGCAGATCAATGGCGCATCAATGTCTTCCCAAGTTAAATTGGAGGGCTCTTTGCCAAGTCGAGTTTTAGAAAATTGTAACAAGAGCCGAAAAGTGTCACGGTAGGAACTTAGCGTATGGGGGCTTACGTGCTGCTGTTGAGTCAACCGCTGGGTAAAAAAGCGCGTTAGCAAACTCGGAAAATGGGTGCTGGTTGTCATGATGCCTGCTCCCAACGTTGATCTAATCGGGCGGCGGCTATCTCCATCAATTCCGGAAATGCCGAGAGGTACCAATAGGTGTCTCTGATTTCAACGTGACCGAGGTAAGTCGACAGAATAGGCAGTTTTTGCTCTATATTTTCTTTGGCGTGATACCACTGCAAATCGGTGACGAAGGTCATGCAGATGGGGTTTACGGTTTCCAAGAAGACCGCACCATTTAATCTTTTCCAGCAAGCTATCAAATGTATCACTGACAGTATCATAACCCAAGCGTCTACCTTTGCAATTGACAAACCAATAGGAAATTTGCTGTCCGGCTAAAAACTGTTCTCGACATAGACGATAATCGGCCAAGACTTCCACCGTGCTGGAATGCAGGGGGATTAGGCGAGATTTGCCAAACTTGGTCGAGTCGATGGACAAAATACCCTCTTCCAGATCGACCTTATCCAAGGTAAGTCCCAGAGCTTCGCTAATGCGCAGACCGGACACGCTTAACAGGCCAAACAGGCAATAGTAGGTTTTACCCACAAAAGGGCGGCTTGGACAAATTTGTAAGGAAGCTTGCAACAGTTGATGAATATGCTCATCCGAGAAGAAGAACGGTGTAGGCCGTTGATACTGGATGGGTAATAATCCTGTGGGCGGAATTTCCGTGCGGGGATCGAACGCGCGACAATAGCTTGCAAAACCGCGAACATAGCACAAACGGGCCGACCATCGGCCTTTTTGCACCGATTTTGGCTGGGTTGCCCAAGCGAGCGCCTGGCTTATGGTAATAAAGTCGGCTTGCTGTTGTTCCATAAAGGAGACAAACGATGACAGACTGGCGCCGTCACTCCGTAATTTGTATCCCAAGGCACGTCGCAGGGTCAGGTACTCCTGCAATAATGTTCGCAGAGTACTCATGCCGCACCTCCCGGCCAAGGAAGACTGAGTGGACGAAGTGATGTGAAATCAACTTTCGCATAAATGCCGGTTGTTTTTGGGTGCTGATGCCGTAATAGGCTACCGATTTCGTTAAGGGTTGCACCTTGTTGTAACAACTTGACAGCCAATGCATGACGGAACTGATGAGCACCGCGGTGAAGCGTTGCAATTTTGGCTCGTGTGAGTGCAGTATTCACAATCGTGCCTATGGTCGCTTCTCCCCCAAGCCCACGGATGGGAGCATGATCCCGCAAGAATAGTGCTCGATCATGGCTTGCCGGTCGACCGTTCTTAAGGTATTGGACAATTGCTTCGCCAACTTCGGACGGCAGAGGCAAGGACGCAATTTTATTGCCTTTGCCGACCACACGAATGCTTCCCGATTCCCAATTGATGCTATCCAGTGTCAACGAAACAATTTCGCCTGCGCGCAGGCCATAGGTTACCAGCAGCAGGAGAATGGCGTAATCACGTCGTCCACGAACAGTGCGCCGATCAACCACTTGCAGCATACTACGTACTTGCTCCCAAGTGATGGAGCGTGGTATATCTGCCAAGCGATAGGACTGCGGCATCTCAACGGCCGCACTCAGATCCTCACTGAGAATTCGCTCCCGGTGACAATAGCGCAAAAACACCCGCACCACTCCGCACAGGTTTCTACGGCCTGCTCGGGAAAGCTTAGGAGCCTGATCGACCACAAACGCCGCTAGTAATGCTGGCGAAACCTCGGTGAGATGAGCGCCTACACGGGTCAAGTAGGCATCGAATCGACGCAGGTCATAACGATAATGCAGCACAGAACTCGGCTGTAAACCACGTTCTTCTTTCAGATACTGGATGAATTCCGGAGCCTCCGATAGAAAAGGGAAGGATACCGGTTTACGTTCCGGTTTCACGCAGCCTTCCAGGGCGAGTTTCAAGAGTTGCCTGACCGGATTATGTGCCTCCTCCATAACCTTGTGACTTGCGGCATCTGTGCGACAGCTCTTACCGTGACGTTTTAACCAATAAGCCGCAAAGGGCTCGACATAGGAAGCGGCCGATGCAAGATCGGTCACACCTTGATGTTGGACGTATTCGCCGAACTGGCAAAGTATCGGCACACGCCGAAACACATTGCGTTCGGCATAGCCTTCGGAGTTCAACCATTCGACATAGCGCTCGATATGCGGCCCCAGCCAATTGGCACGGATCCGATCAATCGTTGCTGGTTTGATGAAATAACGCTCAAGCATGACAACCTCCATTCAATTAAAGACAGTGGAGATTTATTTTGTGCGTTCTTCAAAGCATTATGTTAACTAATTTACTGGGTTTACCACGTCTGGCAAGGGTTCGGCAGTGTAGGGGCACATAACGATTTACGCCACATAACTATGACAATCTCAAGTCGGCCGTGCTGGAACGCCAAGGCGACGCTATCCGTTTTCATCCCACGTTGCTGGCCTTATCCGCGCATTATCGCTTTGAGCCACGCCCGGTCGCCGTCGCGCGCGGCAATGAAAAAGGCCGTGTGGAGCGAGCGATTCGTTATATCCGGGATAACTTTTTTGCCGCGCGACATTTTCAAACACTCGAAGAACTGAATCAGCAGGCCGATCAATGGTGTCAGGGCATTAGCGGCGAGCGGCGCTGCCCGGAAAATACCGAACTGACGGTGCAGGAGGCTTTTCATCAGGAACAGCCGAGTTTGCTCAGTCTGCCGGATAACCCGTTTGATACCCGTGAAAGGACACAGGTCACGGCCCGAAAGACGCCTTATATCCGCTTTGATTTGAATGACTACTCGATTCCGCATCAGCACGTACAAAAACCGCTGACGGTGATCGCCGATCTTAAGCAGCTCTGCATCCTAGATGGCGAACACATGATTGCTGAACACCGGCGCAGTTTCGATAAGGCTAAGCAAATCGAAGATGAAAACCATATTAATGCCTTATGGCTGCAAAAAACCAACGCCAAGCAGCACCGCGGGCAAGACCGCTTAAGCGCCGCTTCCGCGCATATTCCCCTTTTTCTGCAGCAAGCCATCCAACGGGGCCATGTGTTAACCACCACCCTCCGCTTACTGAACCAGCTATTGGATGATTATGGCCAAGCGCGCCAAGATTTTTCGCGAAAGTTGAAATGGGGTCCGTCCGATTTCAGCAGCGAAAAATGACTTGGCGATTATTGCCTTCGGCGGCCCCGATTCGCCCTGCGTCCGTGCCACTACGCCACATCATCGTAAACTCGATGCGGCTCCGTAGCACTCCCACAAATGGCTTTACGCCGTGTCGCGATGCCTTGTATTTTGCCTCCGCCCGCGCTATTCGCGCAGACTCCGGCAAAACACCCGGCGCTACGGCTATCGGGGACTAAAAATCTTCACTTCGCTGGCGCTCCGTTTCCAAGATTTTCAGCACGGGACGAATTGCACAGCGCGCTCGACGAAGCGCTCAAACAGCAATCGCCCTACCCGCAAGCGGTGCAACAAATCCTGGAACGCCGGCGTGATGAAAAACGGCAACCGCCGCCCCTGGCTGTCGCGGTACCCGATAAAGTCAAGCCGTACTGCGTCAAAGCGGTCAACCTGGCTGACTATGACCAACTCAATCCCAGTCATGAGGACGGCCCGGTCAATGACAGCGAAACAGAGCAGGACAAGGACAAGGAGAAGAAGAAAAAGAAAGCGCAAAAGAAAGAACCAGAGCCAGAGAACGCTATAACAGCGATAACCAAGGAGGAAAACCATGATTGATGCCGACCAACTCAAGCAACAAGCGATTGAGCTCAAGCTTCATGGCGTGCAGGCGCATTGGCATGAACTGACGCAAGCACAGTATCCCTGGCTGGAAACCCTATTAAACTGGGAACGGCAAGAGCGAAAACAACGTTCCCTGGAGCGCCGTTTAAGTCACGCTAAACTGGGACGCTTTAAACCCTTAACCGAATTCGATTGGCAGTGGCCGGATAAAATAGATCAAAACGCGATCCATGCGTTAATGCACTTGGATTTTTTAACCGGCGCCAATAATATCATCCTACTGGGCGGTAACGGCGTGGGCAAATCAACCCTGGCGCAAAACCTCGGTTATCAAGCGGTGATGCACGGCCATACGGTCTTGTTCACAACGGCCGCCAACATGCTCAATGACCTGGCCGCCCTGGACAGCGACAACGCACTGCGGCGAAGAATCAAGCACTACGCCAAACCGGCTTTGTTAATCATCGATGAAGTCGGCTATCTCTCCTACAGCAACCGCCACGCGGATCTGCTGTTTGAAATCGTCAATCAACGCTATGAACAACGGTCAACGCTGGTCACTACCAATCGCCCGTTCGCCGAATGGAACGACGTCTTTCCCAATGCCGCTTGTGTCGTCTCTCTGGTTGACCGGTTGGTTCATCACAGTGAGATCATCGCGATCGAGGGACAATCGTATCGCATGAAAGAGGCCAAAGAACAAGCGACGGAACGACGCCGCAGACAACAAGGGGCCGCCCAATGGAAATACTGAAAATCACCACCCATTGGACACCGGAAGAGGCCGATTGCGTCTATCAGTTCCTCGATGATTTGAAAGAAGCCATTTGGCAACGTTATGGTGAGGATATCCTGGACATGTACAAAACAATACAGGATGAACAACAGGCGGAATATGAGGAGTGCGATTTCAATGATGAGATCCCGTTTTAGCGGGGCGTTTTATAATGCTTTGAAGATGTGCCGTCCGCCGTATTTTTTTGATTTTATCCTGCGGCAAATAGTTGCGGGTTTATGTCGGCGTTAACAGGAGTAGTGGTGAGAGTAACAACAACCACTTATATCCCCCTCATCCCAATCTTCTCCCTCAAGGGAGAAGGGGCAAGTACTTGTGTAGATACCTATGCTACCTTTGGTAAGGGCTACGCGTTTATTATCTCTGTCTTTTTGTCCTTTCGTCTTTGCGGTTTATGGCCGCTATCGTTCCAATTCCCTTTTTAGAAGCAAGCGCCGCCAAAAAGCCTGTCGCCTTGATGCGGCGTAGGCGAAATGGCGAGATAGTTTCGATTCGATATAAAACTTATACAATATATATATTGTATAAGTTTTATTATTATGCCATAGTGGCTTCACCCAGCGATTTTCAAGAACTGATTATTCAGTCGAAAGTTATTTGTTTATTCGATTGCCGGATGTTTCGGTTAATGGAAATCGCAGGCTTCGATATCGGGGTTTTAGAAGGTGAATTCATGCCTTCCGACTGTGGTATCGACCGAGGTGTCGAAGACTAATGAGGATTGATGTCAGCCAATGCTTAGGCTAGACGGCTTGTTCCTTATTTTTTATGCAACACAACAAGTCTTCGGTAACTTTTTAACTTAGTGAGGCAATCAATATGTATAAAACACTAGCAGTCTCTATATTCGCCTGGTTGATGGCATTTTCCATGCAGGCTGGAGCCGAGACGGGGTCTGTTCATTCGATCACACTGAAAGCGGTGGCTCTGGACTCCGGTCAATTAGCCTATCAAATGGTCAAGCACAAGATTAAAAGCCCTTCCGGTAAAGTCGAAGACATTACGAAACGTTACAGTCAGGAGGCATCGATACCGGGGCCGGCTATCGTCATGACCGAAGGCGATAAAGCGGAAGTCACCTTGGAGCATGGCATCAAGGGCTCTAACGATCCGGTTAGTATTCACGTTCATGGCGTGCATTACAAAATCGACAGTGACGGAACCATGAAAATACTTAATCACGTCAACGATCAAGCCGCCTTTCCCGGCAAACCTTACACCTATAAATGGACGGCTGCAGTCGGCACCGCCGGTGCTTGGCCTTATCATGATCATACTTTCGGCAATCCCATGCTAGGTGCCGAGGATAAAGGTTTATACGGTACTTTGATTATCAATCCGAAAAGCGGCAAAGTGCCGGCTCTGATCGACGGAAAAGTTCAAAACGTGGCTATAAAAGATATTAAGCGGGACTTTATTTTATGGATGCATGAAACCACGTTCTGGGGCATGGAAGTTAATAATATCGCGAACCGTCAAGTACCGCTTTGGACTAATCCCACACTAGGCGCTCGTGAGAACGAACTGGTTCGTTTCCACGTCATCGGTATCGGCACAGGTTTTCATACCTTTCATCTTCATGCCCATCGCTGGATTCAACCCGGCACGACACATATCGTCGATACCTTCAATATCGGGCCGATTCAACGCGAATCGTTCGTGGTCAAGGCCGGCGAAGGCGTCGGTCCGGGCATGTGGCATTACCACTGCCATGTATTGCAACACATGCAAAGCGGCATGATGGGCGGATTCAAAATCTTCGAATCGGCTAGAAATTAATCCTAAAACAAATATGAAAATTGGAAGGTGAATATTATGAAGAGCTACAAGAAAACTTATTTAGCAACGATGATTGCCGGAATTGTGTTAAACGGAAATGCACAGGCGGCTAAAGCCGATTTGGATGATGCTATCCTAAGCACGCCGGGGTTGATGCCTTCGGCAACCTTGGAAATGACCGACGAGCCTGGTTTGTGGTTTAAAGACCCGGTCGACGGAGATGCCTTGGTGGTGATAAAGCCGGGGCAAGCGGTACAAATAAAAATGGGCGATACCCGAACGGAACACACCATAACCAGCTTGCTTTGGCCTGCGGGAGCGAAGGATTTTCCGATCGATCAAGAACAACCGTCTAACGTGAGTATTACTGAAGCTTTGGGCACGCCGGGGCTTTATGTCTTTACCTGTAAAGTTCATCCGTATATGTTCGGTGCCGTCGTGGTCGACGATCCGGTAACCGAAGGTCTCGATATCGGCACCGAACTGGCCTTGGTGACCGGCGTAAAAGTGCCGGCCGATAGCGATATCGCCAAGCGTTTGCTGCGTACCTTTTTCGTAGTCACCACGCCGGACTTATGGCGCGATTATCGGGAGCCGGAATGGAAAGTGAACCTTCCGGATATACCCTTGAATATCAAAGGCCAAACCATCAGTCTCAGCGCATTGAGCTTGTCCATGCCGAATAAGTTGTTCAATCCCAAAACGCCCGGTGTCGGCGAGGTTTGGGTGAACACCCAATTCGAAATGATCGAAGGGAAAACCAAACCCGGTTCGGCGACCCGTATCGACGCGGCTAACTGGAAATTGGTCAACAAAGTCAAGGGTGTCGAGCAAGATTTGAATCACCCGCATAATATGTGGTCCGATAAGCGCTATCAATATATTTATCAGACGCAATGGTTCGATAAAAGACTGATGACCTTCGAGCGCGAAAGCGGCAAAGTGACCAGTAACGTCGAAGTCGGTGAATCGCCATCGCATGTTTTGACGCGTCCCGGCGATGATAATCTTTATGTCGCGATCAACAATAGCGAGCATGTCGTTAAAATGAAAGGCGGTAGCCGCCCTGCAGCAATAAAAAGCATCAACACCGGAAAAAATAGCGGACCTCACGGGCATTTCATTACCGATGACGGTAAATATATGGTGACCCCGAATGCCTTGGCAAGTAGCGTGTCGGTCGTCGATCTCGACACCGAAAAAAATATCATGATTCCGACCGGAGGCGTCATTCCGATAGCGGTGTGGGGAAAGCCTGACGGTCAACGCGCCTATGCCGCCAACTTATTGGGTACTCCGCCTATGTTAAGCAGTTTGACAGTCATCGACATTCCGGGCAAAAAGAAATTGTCCGACATCGACTTAGCTGCCGATTACGACCCGATTTCCGGAAAAATCAGCGGCGAGGCATACGGCTTGTTGCCGATACAAACGCCGGTTAGCCCTGACGGTAAGTATGTGGTGACCGCGAATACCTTGAGCATGAGCATCACGATTGTCGATACCGCAACGAATAAAGTCGTTAAAAGCTTGCCTTGCGAGGCGGGTTGTCATGGCATTCATTTCGGCATGAAAAAAGGCGGCGGTTACTATGCCTATGTCGCCAGCAAATTCGCGAACAACCTGATAGTTGTGGATATGGACAAGCTCGAATTGGCCGGCAGCATTTTGTTGGCCGATGCTAAAGATAGCAGCATAACAGCCCATAACGGCATGGGCGGGCAGGGCGTGTTGCCGTTGCCGTTGGTCGAGCACGGTTATTTGGCGCAAACTTTAAAGCTAAGCGGAAAAAAAGAGCTGAGTCCTCAGGTGGAAGGCTGGTTAAAGCAATTAACCAAGGAACAAAAAGGGATTTGATACTCATCGCAGATCGAAATTCGGCACCGGGGTGCCGTAAAAGTCCCCGCATCTATATCCAGCACCTAAATTCCATAGGTCATTGGCAATGATTCAAAATCATGGCTTATTTAGGTGCTAGGTGAATACGTCATAAGCGCCAACTTAAGGTAATAGCGCGTCATTCCGTCAGGGATTCACTCCGGGCTATCCTGCCCGGAGCCCTTCGGGTAAATGCAAATCCGTTCCATACGGATTTGTGGCGGAATCCAGTGCCACAAATGGCAATGCTTAGCTTCATATTTATGTAACCGGGATATCGGTAATCTATGCCGAGATGACGAATAAATCGGAAAATAGGCCATAGGATAAGTGCTAAGTTGACGCTTATGGGCCTTCCCCCTTCCATACAGTTGTCGAAGTTATTTCATAATCGTTCCTAAGCGCCGCCGGTCAATTGATCAGGTGCGAAATCGTCGACCGCGATCGCTTTCATTTTGGCTTGCTCGGCCTTTTCGAGTAATTCATATTCGTCCTTGTCGATCAATTCCGATGACAAAGCCTGCTGCAGTATGGATGACGGCATGCCTTTGGGCAGCGCTCCTTGTTTTTGCGCGCCGCGGATTTTGGCCTCTGCCGTTACGGCCTCTAGCATTGCCCTAAAGGCGGTTTCGATGCGACCGGTAGGGTCGTCCGGGTCGGTGTTGATATAAATGCCTTCCGTCAAACGTTCGCGCGCCGGGTTGTCGCTCAACAGTAATTTTGAGAGAGGACCGGTCAAGCTATCGCACGGCGGCGTGCAGGGTTTGCCGAGCGGAAACAACAAAACACGCAGCAAACCGGCGGAAAGTTTCGCCGGCAACAGCCGAAGCGTCTCTAATAACGATTGCTGGGCACGATGCAGGCTGTCTTGGCAGGCCCAATGCATCAGCGGCAGATCGTCCGTCGGCGCACCTTGATTCTCGAAATGCTTGAGCGCGCAGGAGCACAGGTACAAGTGGCTCAGCACGTCGGCCAACCGGCCGGAAATGCGTTCCTTACGTTTGAGTTGACCGCCCAGCGTCAGCAGCGCGATATCGGCGGTTAGCGCGAAGCCGGTGCTGAGCCGCGTCAATTTCCGGTAATAACGCTTCGTTTCGCGGTCGCCGGGCGCGGCGGTCATCCGCGAGCCGCCAAAGCCGAACCAGAGTCCTCTTATCGCATTGTTCAAAAAAAAACGGATATGCCGCCACATTACCGAATCGAATTCACGCAACGCTTGGGCCGTATCGGTTCGGTTCAATGATTGCATTTCTTGTTGCACGAAGGGATGGCAGCGCACCGAACCTTGGCCGAAGATCATCATCGTGCGGGTCAGAATGTTCGCGCCCTCGACCGTGATACCGACCGGGACGACTTGATACAAACGGCCGATTGCGTTGGAAGGTCCCAGGCAAATGCCCGAACCGCCTTGAATATCCATGCCGTCGTTGACGATCCGCCGCATACCTTCGGTGAGTTGGTATTTCAATATCGCCGAGATCACCGCCGGTTTTTCGCCGGCATCGAGCGCCGCGCAGGTCACTTGCCGCGCGGCGTCCATCAGATAGGCGCTGCCGGCCATGCGCGCCAGCACCTCTTCAATGCCTTCGAAGGCTCCGATCGGCAGATTGAACTGGTGCCTGATCCGCGCATAGGCGCCGGTGTTGCGGCAGATGAATTTGGCCGCGCCGACGCTTAGCGCCGGCAGCGAAATCGCGCGGCCGGTGGCGAGGCATTGCATCAACATTTTCCAGCCTTGGCCGGCCTGGGCCGCGCCGCCGATGATCCAGTCGAGCGGAATGAAAACATCCTTGCCCCAGTTAGGGCCGTTCTGGAAGGCCGAATCGAGCGGAAAATGGCGGCGGCCAATCGAAACGCCCGGCGTATCGGTCGGAATCAGCGCGACGGTAATGCCGATGTCTTCGGTTTCGCCCAATAGCCGGTCGGGATCGTAAAGCTTGAACGCCAATCCCAGGACCGTGGCGACCGGGCCAAGCGTAATATAACGCTTTTCCCAATTGAGCCGTATGCCCAAAACTTGTTCACCGCCTTCGAACGCGCCGTAACAGACGATGCCGGTATCGGGCATTGCGCCGGCATCGCTGCCGGCCAGCGGGCCGGTTAGCGCGAATGCCGGTATTTCGAGGCCGTCGGCCAAACGCGGTAGATAATGATTCTTTTGCTGTTCGGTGCCGTAGGCCAGCAATAGTTTGGCCGGTCCCAATGAATTCGGGACCATGACCGTGACTGCGGCGGTCGTGCTGCGGCTGGCGAGTTTCATGACGATTTGCGAATGCGCGAAATCGGAAAACTCCAGACCGCCGTAGCGTTTCGGTATGATGATGCCGCAAAATTTATGTTGTTTGATATAGTCCCATACTTCCGCCGGTAAGTCTCGGCGCTTGAAGGTGATGTCCCAGTCGTCGAGCATCGCGCACAGGGTTTCCACAGGTCCGTCGATAAAGGCGCGCTCCTCGTCGCTGAGGCGCGCCGCGGGCAGCGCCGCGAGTTTGGCCCAGTCCGGACGGCCCGTGAACAATTCGGCGTCCCACCAAGTATTGCCTGCTTCGAGCGCCTCGCGTTCGGTTTGCGACATCGGCGGCAGGTTGCGGCGCATGACCTTGAACAGTGGCCGGGTCAGTAGACTGCGGCGTATCGGAGCATAGGCAACGATTCCGGCTAAGATAAGCCCGCTCGATACCGCGATAATGAATTCAGTCATGGCTTAATTCCTGTTGCTGTGTAAGTTCGTAGATTTGGGTTCTTTATCTAATTTTTCGATATGCAAAACTCCGTTCTGGCAATGCCGGTTCCGGAGAGGGTGCGGTTGCTCGATCGACAGGCGTCGGCGGCAAGGCAGATTTTTGCTCCTCGGCAACTGCTCCTGCGTTGCCCTAATACACGCCATCCCTGGCGTAATGCAAAATCTGCATTCATGCCATCCATGGCAATCAGTCGCCGCCGTCGAGCCTACATGGACGTATTCACCCAGCACCTAAATTCCATAGCCCATTGGCTATGGTTAACTATCTTGGATAATTTAGGTGCTGGGTTCACGGCGTCCTGTCGGGCGAGTGACCGCACCCTCCGCCACCAGATAACTTTCATTTGCCGGGGCGATGGCCGGGCCTTCATGAACGTTACGTTGCTCGATTGCCCCGTCAGTTTCTCAACGGCTTGCCGGTTTTTAGCATATGTTCGAGCCTTGCTGCAGTGCCGGGTTGCTTGACCAGGTGCAAAAAGGCTTGTCGCTCCAGGTTCAACATGTCTTGTTCGCTAAGCGGATCGAGGGAGTCGGTGTCTCCGCCGCTCAATACGAAAGCCAGTTGGCTGGCGATTTCCCGGTCGTAGGCGGTTGCTTTACCCGAGAGCGTTAAGTTGCGCACGGCTATGTCAAGCGCCGCGCGGGCCGATGCGCCCGGTAAATAATAAACATAAGGTTCCGGCGGCCGATAATCGGCGATCATCGCCAGGGCGCGCGCTTTTGCGTCGGCCAGCAGACGGTCTTTGTTCATTGTGATGCCGTCATGTTCGGATAAATAGAGTAATTCCTTTGCCAGCAAGGCCGATTTGGACGTCTTGGCGAGTGCGATGGTCTCGAAGGCTTGCGAAATCGCCGGCATCGGTCCGCCCGGGCGGTTAGGCAAATTGATCCAGCGGCGCAGTAATTCCTTACAGCCGCCCCAGCCCGGCACTAGACCGACTCCGGTTTCGACGAGGCCGGTATACAGTTCGGCATGAGCTTGCACCGCATCGCAATGCAGCAGAATTTCGCAACCGCCGCCCAGCGCCAAACCGGACGGCGCGCCGACGACCGGGAAAGGCGCGTATTTCAAGGCTTGATACGTTTGTTGTCCGAGTTCGACGATTCGGGCGACGGCATCCCAATCTTGCCGCATCAATGCCGGGGCCAGCAGAGTTAGATTGGCCCCGGCCGAGAAATGCTCGGCTTCGTTATGGATGATCATGCCTTCGAAATTGTCACGGACGACGCCGATGCTTTGTTGGGTCAGGCTCAGGCTGTTCGGGTCCAAAGTATTCATTTTGCTATGGAACTCAAGGCAAGCGATGTCGTCGCCGATGTCCCACAGGCTGGCCGATGCATTTTCGATCAGCGGCGCGGTACGCCGTTTGATGTCGCAGAGCGACAGCATGCCGTCTGGACGGCGAACCGGTCGATAACGTCGCTCTTCGTTCTTACACTCCAGGACGCCTTGCTTGTCGGTGCGATAAAGTCTTTGCCGGTCCGCAAGCAGATAGGGAATGGGCTGGTGTTTTTCTTGTAGCCGTTCGACGAACCAGTCGGCGCCGAGAAGGTCGAGTAGTTCGAACGGACCGTAACGCCAGTTGTAGCCGAGGCGCATCGCGGTATCGATCGCAAGCGGATCGTCGGCGATTTCCGGAATCAAGCTAGCCGCATAGCTTAGCGTGTCCGACCAGACCCGCCAGGCATAGAGGTTGAGTGCTTCGCCGCCGGATAAAAAATTTTTCAAATCTTCAGGGCTGTGGCTGACACCATCGATGCGAAATTTTTCACTGACACGATAGTTGCCGGTTTGTAGATCTATCGCTTCCTTGATTTTGGTTTCGGCATCGGGCTTGAGACGATAAAAGCCGCCAAGTCCCTTGCGTCCTGTGTAGCCGTTTTCGATCATGTCGGTTAGCAACCGCGGTACGGCACCGATCGCCCGTAAGCGGTCCTTGGCCGGTAGGCTTTGCTTAAAGCCGCTCAGAACATGCGGCATCAGATCCAGCCCGACCAGGTCCAGTAAACCGAACACGCCGGTTTTCGGAATGCCGAATAGGGTCATCGCAGAGTCGCATTGTTCGACGGTTAAATTGCTCGCGATCGCTTCGAGCAATGCCGTTTGTATCCAAAAAGTGCCGATCCGATTCGCAATGAAGCCCGGCGTGTCCTTGCAAGCGACGCAGCCTTTACCGAGACGCAGGTCTGCGAACGTCGCGACCGCATCGAACAAATCGGGTGCGATGTCGGGCGGCGCGATCAGTTCCAATAGGCGCATGTAGCGCGGCGGATTGAAAAAGTGAGTGATCATGAAGCGTCGCTTGAAGCTTTCGGATTGTTCCAAGGTCAGCACCTTCAGCGGCAGTGTCGAGGTGTTCGACGATATCAGCGCATCGGGTCGGCAGGCGGCGTCCAGTTGTCGATAAAGGTTACGTTTGATGTCCGGATCTTCGAGCACGGCTTCGACGATCCAATCGGCCTCGGTCAGTCGACCTAAATCGTCCTCGATATTGCCGGGCGTGATCAGGCGGGCGTTATTCGGATGCATCAGCGGTGAAGGTTCGGTGCCGAGCATTTTGGCGATCGCTTGCTCGGCAATCTGATTACGGTTCATTGCATTTTCGGGAACGACGTCCAGCAAGACTACCGGAATACCCGCATTGGCGATATGCGCGGCGATGCCGGTACCCATCACGCCTGCGCCGACGACCGCGGCTCGTTCGATGTTCATGATACTGCCTCCAGAATGGTTGCAATGCCTTGGCCGCCGCCGATGCATTGTGTGGCCAGCGCATAACGCTTACGCTCGCGGTGCAGTAGGCTGGCCGCCTTGCCGGTGATGCGCGCGCCGGTCGCGCCGAGCGGGTGGCCAAGCGCGATCGCGCCGCCGTCGAGATTGAGTTTATCGGTAGGAATAGGCAGTTCCTGTAATACGGCCAGGGCTTGCGCGGCGAAGGCTTCGTTCAATTCGACGAGATCGATGTCTTCCAGCGATAAACCGGCTCTCTGTAAGGCTTTGTGCGTCGCCGCGACCGGGCCGATACCCATGATCTCGGGCTGGCAGGCGGATACCGCGATCGACTTGATACGGGCTAGTTTCGGCAGTCCGTGTGCGTCGGCATAGGTTTCGCTGCAAACCAATACCGCCGCGGCGCCGTCGGTCAGCGGCGACGACGTTGCGGCCGTGACGCTGCCGTTTTCTTGCAGAAATGCCGGCTTGAGATCGGCCAGATCCTGTGCGGTCGAGTCGGGGCGTGGACAGCCGTCCTGATCGATGCGTTCGCCTCGGTGCGTTAGAATCGGCACGGTCTCATCGGCAAAGTCGCCGTTTTGTCGGGCGTGCTGCGTTTTGCGCTGACTGACCAACGCAAAAGATTCCTGGTCCCGGCGGGCTATGGAATACCGGCGAGCCAGGTTTTCGGCGGTCTCGCCCATGCTCATGTAGGCTTCCGGGTGTTTTTTATAGAGTCCCGGATGCGGCAAGGTATTGAATCCGCCCATCGGCACACGGCTCATCGATTCGACGCCGGCGCAAACGAATACTTCGCCGGCGTTCATTTGAATCGCGCCGGCCGCGATATGAATCGCTTGCATTGACGAACCGCAAAAACGGTTTACGGTCATGCCCGCGACCGATATCGGCAGTTCCGCCAGCTGCACGACGAGGCGCGCGAGATTGAGGCCCTGCTCGCCTTCCGGAAAGGCGCAGCCGAGAATCAAGTCTTCGATAGCGTTCGGGGCGACGCCGCACTTGTCAATCAGCGCCTTGACCACTTGCGCGGCCAAGTCGTCGGGTCTGACACGGGCTAACTCGCCTTTGCCCGCCGGCGTGAACGGCGATCTGGCATATCCTGCGATGACTACATTATTCATGATACTGTCTCCTCTTCGGTAATGGCTTGCGGCAAGGGGTGTCCGGCGTCCTCATTTTGTTGCAGCGAGCTTAAAAAATCGTCGATCACAGACCAAGTCTCGCCGATGTTTTCCATCAGAATGCCGTGCCGGTCGGCATCGATTGAATGTAAATATTTTCTTGCCGCGCCTAATCTAGCGAATACGGCTTCGGCGCTTTCCGGCGCGACGATCGGGTCCCGGTTGGCATAGAGCAGTAAAGTCGGCGTTTCGATACCGGGCAGTAATTCGTCAAGATGCCGAATCAGCCGACGTAATTCGAATAACGCCCGGATCGGCGTATTGCAATAATTGATGTCGGGATGTTCCGGCGTGTTGTCGATGAACGGTTTGACGCCCTCGAAAGAAGAAAACCAGCGTACCAGGTTATTGGTGTTATGCAGTAAAGACACCAGCATAAATGAAGGATTCATGAATTTGACCGGTACCGAAACCGCGACAACACCTGCGATTTCCGGGCGGTTTTCCGCCGCAAGTTTGAGGGCCAAAACGCCGCCGGTTGAAAAGCCGATTAAGACGACTTTTCCGCAATGTGCTTTGAGAATCGTGAAGCCTTTACGCACGCTGTCGAACCATTGCTCGTAGCTCAAATCTCTCAAGGCATTGGGTGACGTGCCGTGACCCTTCAAACGAATCCCAAGCACAGTGAAACCTTGGCTCGCCAGCGTGCGTCCGTAATTGCGTAGTTCCGCGGGGCTGGCCAATAGACCGTGTATCAATAGAATGCCGATGCCGTTGGTTCGGGTCGGTTTCATCAAGAATGGAGACGGGTCCGCTATTGCACTTTCGTGTTGCTTGATCGCGCCGTTTTGCAGTGTGCTGTAGGCCTGCTGTTCGTAGGCCAGAGCGATCAGTTCGTCGTCGAAATGCCAGGCCGCCAATTGCTCGGGAGCGATCTTGGCATAAGCTTTGTCGGCGGCCGAAAGCGTATCGCGCACGATGCTTAGCGGCGCCGCTTCGTTATGGTAGACCGCGATCGGATTTTCCAGGCGAATTTGGTCAAAGTCGTGGTCCTCGCACAATTTCGGCAAGAAATGGTAGCATTCATCTTGTTCGGCAATCAGTTGCGCTTCCTTGGCGACGCAGATGAAATGGTCGAAGCGGTCGTTGGTGCAATGGATCAGGTCGCTGTAATCGTCCGGATTCAACAGGCTCCGGTGTAAATGGATGTCGGGATTTTTTTGCAGATTTTTTATCGCGATATAAAGTACGGTATAAAATCGGTATTTTTCGATATGTTTGAATCCGGCGTCGATTTTGCTCATGATCAGCGTCGAGGCCAGATGGCTGAGGTTTACCGTCACGTTGGCATAGATCGCTTTCATGTATTGATTGCGCGAACAGCTTGCATTTTTGACGAATAGATAGCCGAGCAGGCGTTCTTTCCAATTTCTCGGCACGCTTGTCAAATTGAACGCATCGTCAAGCTTGCGGATGTCCGGCGCCGTTTTGTCCATGATCCAATGCGTGCGCCAATCCCAGACGCAACAAGGATTGACCGGTTCGCCCATGCGGATGTCCATGTCGGTATCCTTGAGCAAGATGTTGCCTTCGATCAAGAGTTCTTCGGTTTGCCGAAGGCTCATCGTGTCCGAAAACAATTCTACGCTTTTAAACAATAAATTTTCGGAGTTACGAATCGGATAAAATGTGATGTTGGCCGGGACGATTAAGGTGGGTTTTAGCGCGGCCGCCATCAATTGATCCAAACTGTCGAATTCGAGCAGGGACTGCCAGTGCAGCAAGCGCTCTTTGTCTTTCGTTTTGAAGGCATGGCGAATCGCAGTCTTCAAGGCTTCTACCCCTTGGCCCAACACGGCGGGACCCGTGTGGTGCTTACGCCGAAGTCCGGTCATGCGCGAATAAATACTGTATTCGCCCTTTTTGTCGATCACGCGCCGGTCCTTGACCATGCCGCCTTCGGGGAAAATAATGACTTTACGCCCACGTAGGATTTGGCCAGCCAAGATAGCGAACAAACGGGGATGATCGTGCGGGAATACGCCGACATGCTTCAAATAATTCGACAGTACATTGTCTTCCTTGAAGAACTCGCTCGACGCGATCGAGCAGCTGTAAGCGCCGGTTTGTTCGAAAAATAGAAACTGAGGAATGAAGGTTTCGAAGCGGGAAAAATGGTTGAATAGAAAAATATCGCCTTGCAATACTTGGTTGTCGGCGAACAGTTCGAATTTGACGCTCAATAAGTTTTTGACGGCTCTGAACAATTTGACCGAGCGAATATAGAGCGAGGTGTCGATGTCGTGCCAGTTTTCGGGATAATCGGCATACTTCATGGTGCTATGACTCCCTGGCGTCTTTCGAGGGGCGCCGTTTGAGGTCTTGCATAAAACCGACCGAATCGAGCGAGTCGAATGGTAGCGGATATTATCTAAAGACTTTTTACTTTTGCTTCGGTTCCCTAAGATTGAACGTATATGCCTATCGTAGATCAAAACACGGCGCTGGGTGATTACGTCCGTATAGGTTCTTGCCAGCATCAATGCCGGCAAAGTTTTTAGGAAAATATGCACAAAATAACTTCTGTAATTTGTAGCTGTGCTTTATGAACCGGAGCATGCAAGAAAAAATCGAGCTCGAACACGAGGCGGCCAAGCTGTTCATGCGGCTTTACGAACAAAAAACGGGTATTCCGATGCGGCATATTTGGCATAATGAGCCGAAAAAGCCGGATGTATCCTGTTACCTCGGCGATCGGCGTCTGGATTTAGAGATAGCGCATCTATATGGTAGTGAAGAAGAAGCTCAACTGATTTTGGGGCGTAAAGTCAGCATCCGGACACTGGAGGCGTTGCATCGCTTGATTACTGTTCCGGTTGGCGAGCGCTTGTTGAATGCGTTGAATGCAATTTTGGCTAGCAAGGCCGAAAAATCCTATCATAGCGACCGGGTTTGGCTAGTGCTGCGTAACGCTAACCCGCTCTGGAGCCGTGAAGAACTGGAGGATAATTTGCACCGGGTAACGTTACCGGCGTCTCATCCGTTCGAACAGATTTGGGTCGTCGGGGATATGGAAGGAAAGTCCGGTATTTTGCAGCTGTTTCCTTGATCTATGTCGTTAAGCACCGAATCCCATCCAGATCAAACCATAAGGGTTTGTTTTATTATCGGTGGGGCGCCATGGTACGCATAGCGTACCCTACAGGGCTAGGTGAGGGAAGGTCGAGACGGTTGGGTCAGAATAAATGGTATCGAGGTCGTAATGGTTAAAGTACCGATAATTCCTGAATGATTTCCATGCTCGGTCTGGGCATTGCCATCCTTGGTACTGGATTTCACCAATCCCTGGCGGAATGACGTTAAGTTGGTGCCTATGGTTTATTATCCCTAAGTGTAAGAAAAAAGGTTTAGGTTTGTCCTTCTTCCTCCTGATCCTTTTCAATCGCCTCAAGCGAGAATCTTGAAGTCAGTCCGCCAGGCGATTTAGCGACCGCTTCGGTCGCCGAACCCTTGCCTTCGCTGAGGTTGATTTTTAATTTCAGATTATTCGGCGAGTCGGAGTTTTGCAAGGCTTCCTCGAGCGAAATTTTGCCTTCCTTGAAAAGCTTGAGCAAATGGCTGTCGAAGGTTTGCATGCCGATATTTTCGGATTTTTCCATCGCTTCCTTGATCGCATGAATTTCGCCTTTATGAATCAAGTCTTTGACCAATTGCGTCCCCAACAAGATTTCGATCGCGGCGACCCGTTTGCCGTCGACAGTGGGAACCAGTCGCTGCGAGACGAAGGCTTTCAAGTTCAGCGATAGATCCAGCAATAATTGATTACGGCGCTCTTCCGGAAAAAAATTGATGATGCGGTCCAGTGCCTGATTGGCGTTGTTGGCGTGCAGCGTCGATAAACAAAGATGTCCGGTTTCGGCGAAGGCGAGCGCGTGTTCCATCGTTTCTTGAGAGCGGATTTCGCCGATCAGAATCACGTCCGGTGCCTGGCGTAGCGTGTTTTTCAACGCGTCCTCGTAACTGAGCGTATCGACGCCGACCTCGCGTTGATTGACTAGACAGCGTTTGTGCGGATGAAGGTATTCGATCGGGTCTTCGATCGTGATGATGTGCCCCGACGAGTTGCTGTTGCGGTGGTCGATCAGTGCGGCCAGCGAGGTCGATTTGCCGGAACCGGTGCCGCCGACGAATAGAATCAAGCCGCGCTTTTCCATGATCACTTTTTTCAGCACTTCAGGCAGACCTAATTGATCGGCATTCGGTATATCGACCTTGATATTTCGAATGACCAAGGCCAGGTTATTGCGCTGTTTGAAAATATTGATGCGGAAGCGGCCGATGCCGGGTTCGGTGATCGCCAGATTCATTTCCGGGACGTGTTCGAATTCTTTTTGCTGCTCGGCATCCATCAGGTTGTAGGCGATAGCCTTGATGCGTTCGCCAGTCAGTTTTTCGCTTTCGAGCGGTTTCAATGCGCCTTGAAATTTGGCCGCGGCCGGCGCGCCGACCGTTAAGTAAAGATCGGAGCCGTCTTTGCTGACTAGAATTTTTAGATAATCTTTAAAATCCATAATGAATCCGTTGGTTTAGATGTAGTAGAGCTACGGCGCTAAAAGTTTGATGGGTAGCCATTCTCGGTGATAATCACCGAAGTTGGATCAAGTTTAGCCAAGAAATGCGTATAATGACGAAATTTTTAAACAAGCATTTTTAACACGATAACAGCGTTATGTCCGAACAAAGAAAAGCGGCGGCATTGATTTCCGGAGGATTGGATTCGATGTTGGCCGCTAAAGTGATCATCGAACAAGGGGTGCATGTCGAAGGCATCAATTTTTTCACCGGCTTCTGCGTGGAAGGACACACGCATGCGATTCGCGAACGGGACCGAGCCAAGCCCAAGCGCAATAACTCGTTGTGGGTGGCCGAACAACTCGGCATCAAATTGCATATCGTCGATGTCATCGAGGAATACAAGGATGTGCTGATCAATCCGAAGCACGGTTACGGCAGCAACATGAACCCGTGTCTGGATTGCAAGATTTTCATGGTCAACAAGGCCAAGCAATGGATACAAGAAAACGGCTTCGATTTCATCATTACCGGCGAGGTGATCGGTCAGCGACCGATGTCGCAGCGCAAACAAACGATGCCGATCATCGCGCGCGAATCCGGCGCCGACGATTTGCTGCTTAGGCCCTTATGCGCCAGAAATTTGCCGGAGACACTGCCGGAGCGCGAAGGCTGGGTCGATCGCGCCAAATTGTTCGGCTTTAGCGGGCGGTCCAGAAAACCGCAAATGGAATTGGCGCAGCAGTTCGGCTTCGTCGATTATGCGCAGCCGGCTGGTGGCTGTTGTTTTTTGACCGACGAGAGTTATTCCGCGAAATTAGTCGATTTATGGCAAAACCGGGGTACGAAAGACTACGAACTCGACGATGTGATGTTGCTGAAAGTCGGGCGGCATATCCGTCCCAAGTCCAATTTCAAAGTCATCGTTGCGCGCGAGGAAGGCGAGAGCCGTTTTCTCGAAGGCTATAAAAAAGAATTTACCAGTTTGATCAGTAGCAGTCACAGCGGACCGTTAGCCTTGATCGACGGCGAACCGACCGATGAGGACTTAGCCTTGGCCGGACGGATCATTGCACGTTACGGACAAGGGCGCGATGCCGAACAGGTCGATATTTTGGTTAGAAGTCAAAAAGGTCTGGAACAAACGATTCAGGTGGCCCCTTTCGCGCCGGAGCAAATTGCCGAGGAGTGGTTCGTATGAGCCGGGAAACCCTGAATGCGCGGCGTCTGCTTTGCCCGTTGCCGGTGATACGAACGCAAGACAGGGTCAAACGCATGGTGGCGGGAGAACAATTGGAAGTCATTTGCACCGACCCCGGCGTAATGCAGGACATCCCCGCCTGGTGCCGCATCAATGGACACGCGATCCTTGAAACCAAAGCTGAGGACGGCGAATATATTATTGTTCTCGAAGTAGGCGAATAATGATCGAAGCGCGCCAGTCAGTCGAATCCGATCGTCTAAAAGCGAAGGTCAGTATAGTTGCCGCATGGACCAACTTGGCCTTGTCGGTCCTGAAAATCGGCTTCGGTATTCTGGGCCAATCGGCGGCCTTGATCGCGGACGGTGTACACTCCTTATCCGATCTAGCCAGCGATTTACTGGTCATTACCGCGATCAAACTGGGTGCGCGCGAGGCCGACTTCGATCACCCTTACGGGCATCGGCGTTACGAAACGATCGCGACGGTCGCGCTGGGCGTCGGGTTAATTATCGTGGCCAGCGGCATCGCCTATGATGCGCTGGAAAGAGTTCGTCAGCCCGAGCGCTTGTTGATTCCGGAATTCGAGGCGATGGCGATAGCCGCCTTATCGGTATTGACTAACGAATGGCTCTATCAATACACCAAGCGCATTGCCAAGCAAACCCGATCCAAATTATTACTGGCCAATGCTTGGCATCATCGTAGCGATGCGATATCTTCGATCGTCGTGATCATCGGCGTGGCCGGCGTTTGGGGCGGTTACGAATATGCCGATGCGGTTGCTGCCGCGATCGTCGCGTTGATGATCGCCAAGATCGGTTTAAGTTTGGTGATTCAAAGCGTCAAGGAGTTGGTCGATACCTCATTGCCCGAGTCCTTGATCCGCGAGATACGCAGAGTGATCAAAACAACTCCCGGCGTGCGCGGCATTCATCTACTCAGAACACGGCAAATGGGCGAGGATGCCTATATCGACGCGCATATCGTCGTCGATGCCAGAATCAGCGTTTCCGAAGGGCATATGATCGGCGATGCGGTCCGGCAAAATCTGAAAGCCGAATTCGACGACGTGGTCGACGTATTGGTCCATGTCGACCCCGAAGACGACGAATTCATCGACGAGCCGGTCGATGTGTTGCGTGCGGATGTGCAGGGTTACTTGCGTAACTATCTGGCCGAATTATTCGAAGATATCGAAGATTTCAAGATTCATTATCTGGAAGGGACGATCGAAATCGAAGTGATTTTGCCGCATCTGATGGGGAGTCAGCCGGAACGGATGGAAAAAGTTAAGCAACAATGCGCGCTGATGGAAGGCGCGTTTCCCAACATTAGCAGAATAAGCGTTTTATTGAAGATTTAGTATCTAATCAGTGTATGTGGTTGGTGTCAAGCATTAATTTCTAAGGACGCGTGAATACATCCCTGTAAGCTCTGACTGCAACGTCCTGTTGCAGACTGCCTTATAAATTAATGCTCGACATCTTCTTATACCCATCGTAGATCAAAATTCGGCACCGGGGTGCCCGTCAAAGGACGCCGTGAATACGTCCCTGTAGGCTCTATGCCAGCTCCATGCTGGCAAAGCCTTTGCCGAGCACCCCGGCGCCTCCTTAGGCACTGCCGAAATTTGAAGTGCGAAAGGTATACTTATCCTAATGATTATGAAAAAGCTGTCATCACACTGGCAAATAAGGGTTCGAAGGGTGGGGAGGGTGCGGTCACTCGCCCGACAGGACGCCGTGAACCCAGCACCTAAATCCAGCACCTAAATTCCATAGGTCTTTGGCAATGATTCAAAATCATGGCTTATTTAGGTGCTGGATGAATTATCCAAGATAATTAACCATAATCAATGGGCTATGGAATTTAGGTGCTGGGTGAATACGTCCATGTAGGCTCGACGGCGGCGACTGATTGCCATGGATGGCATGAATGCAGATTTTGCAGGAGCAAAAATCTGCCTTGCCGCCGACGCCTGTCGGTCGAGCAACCGCACCCTCTCCGGAACCGGCATTTTCTCTGCCGAGCTTCTTATATCGAAAAATTAGATAAAGAGCCAAAATCTACGAACTTTCACAGTAACAATTACAAGATTTAAAGGAGTCTATATGGCGGTGGGGCAGGTGACGTTTCCGGTAATGCACCGGGTAGCCGGGATCGAATTGGGTACGGCGTGCGCGGGCATTAAGCAAACGCAACGCGACGATCTGTTGCTCGTACAAATGCGCGAAGGGTCGCGTTGCGCGGCGGTGTTTACACAGAATGCGTTTTGCGCGGCTCCGGTGGTCGTCGCGAAGGAACATTTACAACAGGCTCCGCGTTGGTTGCTGATTAATTCCGGTAACGCCAATGCCGGCACCGGCAAAAGGGGGCTTGACGATGCCTTGTCGACCTGCGGGGACGTGGCAGGACTTGCCGGCGCGGATGCCCGGCAAGTCCTGCCGTTTTCGACCGGCGTGATCGGCGAGCCGTTGGCCGTCGATAAAATCAAGGCGGTCTTACCGAAGGCCTTTGCCAATTTGGCCGAGGATCATTGGGAGCAGGCCGCGCGTGCGATCATGACCACCGACACCTTTCCGAAAGGTGCGTCGATTATCCTCGATATCGACGGCGAGACGATCGCGTTGACCGGCATATCCAAAGGTGCGGGCATGATTCAGCCGAACATGGCGACGATGCTGTCTTTCATTGCGACCGACGCCAAAATCGAGCGAAAACTGCTGCAAGCTTGTTTGGTGCGCGCTGCCGAATTATCGTTCAACCGCATTACCGTCGACGGCGATACCTCGACCAACGACGCTTGCGTCTTAATGGCCAGCGGTTGCTCGAAAGTGCCCGAATTGACCGAAGACAGCCCGGCCTACCAAGCCTTTGCCGATGCAGTGTTGAAGATTTGCAAGCAACTCAGCGAAGCGATCGTCCGGGACGGCGAAGGCGCTACCAAGTTGATGCGAATCCTAATAGATCAAGCCTTGGATGATGATGAAGCGGTGCGCGTCGCCAAGACCATAGCCCATTCGCCGCTGGTCAAGACCGCGTTTTTTGCCAGCGATCCGAATTGGGGCCGCATTCTGGCGGCGGTCGGCAGGGCCGGCGTCGACAACATGGACCTGGAGCGGGTCGACATACACCTGGACGACGTGTGCATCGTGCGCGGCGGCGGCCGCGCCGAAGACTATACCGAAGCGGCCGGCCAGCGCGTAATGAACGAACCGGAAATCACCGTAACCGTGACGCTCGGGCGAGGCAGTGCCTCGCAAGAGGTGTTGACCTGCGATTTTTCGTACGACTATGTGCGGATCAATGCGGAGTATCGGACTTAGGAAAGGTGAAAGGTGAAAGGTTATCGTTCCCACGCTCCAGCGTGGGAACGCAGCCCTGGACGCTCCAGCGTCCAGTAAGGCCGTAGGATGGGTAGCAGCGAAGCGGAAACCCATCACGGGGCACGATAAGCGGTAGGGAAACATTGCGGAGCCATTCGAATAGTCCCAGGAGCGTGGAAACCATTTGAAACAGCATCAACAGCAACTTATGAAATCGGTTTTAGAAGTCGCGGTCGGCGCGGTTGTCGACCGGAACTGCAAGGTACTGATCGCCAAGCGCCCGGACGATAAACATCAAGGCGGCTTATGGGAATTCCCGGGCGGTAAAATCGAGCCGGGCGAAACGCAGCGTCAAGCATTGGACCGCGAGCTCCATGAAGAACTGGCCATCGACGTTAAAACCGCAACGCCGCTGATCACGATTCATCACGACTACCCGGACCTCAGCGTTAAGCTCAAAGTTTGGCGGGTCGACCGTTTCGAAGGCGCCCCGCATGGCAGAGAAGGACAAGCGGTCGAGTGGGTCGCTCCGGCCGATCTTCAAAACTATTCGTTTCCGGCGGCAAATCGTCCGATCTTGACCGCGCTACGCTTGCCGTCGTTTTATGCAATCCTGGACGACAGCCCCCCCTCGGCGTTATTCTCTAATTTACAAGCTATTCTCGCCAATGGCATTCAACTGATTCAATTGCGCTTGAAAACATTAACGGCCGGCGAAGCGGTGGAATTTATAGCGCGCATCATTCCTTTATGCCGTCGTTATGGCGTATCGCTTCTGCTCAACTCGGCCGTTTCCGGAGTCGAGGCGAGTGCCGTCGACGGAATGCATTTAACTGGTAGGGATTTAATGATGTTACGCGAACGGCCGGACTGTCAAGGCTGGCTGGCCGCCTCTTGCCATAATGAAGTGGAACTACGCCATGCTGAATCCATCGGCGTCGATTTTGCCGTGTTGGCCCCGGTGTTGCCGACCGCCACGCATCCGGGAGCCCGAATACTCGGTTGGCAAGGCTTTACAGCACTCGCCGAAACCGCGAATATTCCGGTTTTTGGCTTGGGAGGGTTGGCTATGGGCGATCTGACGCGAGTCCGTGAAGCCGGCGGCCAAGGCGTGGCCGGTATCCGAGCGTTTATCAGAGCGGAATAAAAGCGTTCCCAGGCTCCAGCGTGGAACGCAGACGTAGCCCGCACCGCTCCGCGGTGAGGGGACGCTGGAGCGTCCCCGACTGTACTCCCACGCTGGAGCGTGGGAGCCATTTGATAGGGGGGTATACAAAGCTCGCCCGCCCGGCAAGGGCTTGTAAACGATGAACAACCGGCACCTTCGCAGTTCAAGACCCTAAAAGGCAAAACCAATGCGATTCGAAACCTCACGATTTTTCCTAATTATATTTTTACTGACATTCCTAAGCCAAACGGTTACGGCAAAGACCGGCCCTGAACTTGTCATGGACGTTTTTTGGGGCGAAACCTGTCCTCATTGCCTGGATCAAAAACCCTTTCTAAGCGAATTGGAAGAACGTTATCCGCAGTTGCAAATCCGGCAGCATGAAGTATGGCGCAACCGCTTCAACCGGGAACTCTTTCAATTGACCGCGCGCGAACATGGCGTAGACGCCGACAGCGTGCCCGCCATATTTGTCGACGGCAAGGCCTTTTTCGGCGATGCGCCGTTTATCCGGTATCAAATCGAAGAAGCGGTTAAGGCAGCGTTGAACCGAAAACGGTCGCCGGACCATGGTTCGACGCAAGCGGCAGCACGGAAGCTTAGCACATTGCATGAACAGCCGCCTCCCACCGCCACCACGATTTCCGTACCCTGGCTCGGAACCATAGACCTGATTCAGCAACCCCTCATATTCAGTACCCTCTTGATTGCCTTTGTCGACGGCTTTAACCCATGCTCGCTATGGGTATTGACGCTGCTCTTAGGCATGGTGATTCACTCAGGCTCTAGGCAACGAATATTGCTGGTCGGGCTGGTGTTTTTGTTCACCACGGCAATTCTCTACGGCGCCTTTGTCGCCGGCGTCTTTAAAGTGCTGAGTTACGTCGCCTATCTAATCTGGGTGCAATGGCTGGTGGCCTTGTTTGCGCTGCTATTCGGCCTGGTCAATATCAAAGACTATTTTTGGTTTAAAAAAGGCATCTCGTTCACGATATCGGACAAACATAAACCGGGTATTTATCAATCGATACGAGGCTTGTTGAATCCCGAAAGAAAAGGCCTTGCGCTTGCGGGTGCTACATTCGTCATGGCCGCCGGCATTGCATTAGTCGAATTGCCTTGTACGGCCGGTTTTCCTGTTATTTGGAGTCAACTGGTCAGATCGCAGCAAGTCGGCTCGATGGAGTTCTTGGGTTTATTGCTGATTTATCTGTTCATTTATCTTTCGATTGAAATCGCGATTTTTTTGACGGCCTTGATAACCTTGAAAAGACAGCAGTTCGAACAAAAGCACGGTCAAACGCTCAAGCTTATCGGCGGCATGATCATGGTGGCGCTTGGAATCGTCATGATCGTCGACCCGAATTTGATGAACGATCTCACCGGTACCTTAATGGTATTCTCGGCCGTCCTGTTCGCTGCGGCAGTGATCATGCTCGTCCAAAAAATGCGAACCGGTGCAGAATAAGCCGTTTAGCGATAGGCAGCCAACATTATTTCAAAAGACCCGTCTATAACCATCGTAGATCAAAATTCGGCCCAGGGTGATCGTCAAAGGACGCCGTGAATACGTCCGTCCATGTAGGCTCTATGCCAGCATTCATGCTGGCAAAGCCTTTACCGATCACCCCGGCGCCTCCTTAAGCATCGTCGAAATTTGAAGTGCGAAAGGTATAAAACAGGATTGTCGTAATGAATACAATGAAGCCATCATTTAAATACAAACTCATTGCCGCATCGCTGATGGGGATCATTGCTTTGATTGCCATTACGCCATTGTGCGGTTTTTTGTTTCAATGCGGCTGTGATTGGCCGTGGTTGGGTTTGGATGCCGGGTGTAATTATCACGAGGTGCATGCCGAGCATAAATGCCCATGGTGCGCCTCGCTGGCAACGGGAGTTTTGTCGACAGTCACGGCAACTTTGTTGTCGGTGTTAACCGTAATGATCGCGCCTGTTCCGCGCTTCTTGCGGGTCGTTAATGAATGGGTTTTAAGGATTTCCTTCGGGTCGGCAATTTTTGCGGGGACCGCTTTGGTAATGGCCGCAATCGCCGCAGTCCGGCAAGATTACCCTTTGGGAGTGGGAAGTGTGTTGTTAAACGCTACGATCTAAGATTGTCCATCAACGAGATTTCGCGAGCGGCAATTTAGAAAAAAGGGGCCAGTAAGCTGCGGGGAAACGATGCGGACAGGTTTGCAAGCCTCATCCTACGCAAGAGCGGCCATGCGGGATGGGCTGCGCAGTAGGATGTGTAGGAGCGAAGCGGACACCCATCTTGGGCAGGAAAACGTTGCGGACGGGTTGATAAAGCCCCATAAGCGCCAACTTAGTGCTTATCCTATGGTGCATTTGCTGCTTTATTCGTCATATCGGCATGGATTACCGATATCCTGTTTACATAAATGTGAAGCTAAGCATTGCTATCCGTGGCACTGGATTCCGCCACAAATCCGTATGGAACGGATTTGCATTTACCCGAAGAGCTCCGGGCAGGATAGCCGCCCGGAGTGAATCCCTGGCGAAATAACGTGTTTTTTTACTTAAGTTGGCGCCAATGTGATAAAACCGCCGTCCGGCGGTAAGGACGGACGACACGCCAAATTTAGCGCTCGGTCGCTGCTTTTTGTACAATAGGTATATTTATACTTGTGTAGAACGGCGGCGCCGGGTGTAGGAACGATAAAGGGTTGGGGATTAGCGCACCGATTCATGCCAAATAAATCCTCTCCAATGCGCTGCGCGAGACATTGCCACAGTTATCTTCGGCTTCGATTAAATAACGTACGTCGCCCGCTCCGACCGGTAAGGACGCGGTGCAATAATCGGCCGATACCGAGGCGCCGGTGTGGCTTGGATACGGGCCGTGATTGTTGAGATCCAGGCGTTTCTCGCCGGAAGCGGTGCGCAGTACCAATGTCGTGCGCTTCAGGCCGGATAGGTCGTTGATAAAAGTATGCAACGTGGCTTGTCTTGGCGCGGCTTTAAGGCAACCCTGTCCCCAGCAATCGCCGCCCGGGTTTTCCGGCGTTACCCAGGGAGCGAAAATGGTCGGTCCGGTGCGGTCGCTGACTTGTTTAACGGCGCTGCCCAATAAATGCCAGCCTTTATTGGCCGCTTCGGTGACTTGTTTATCCCAGACGTCCTGACCGGTCCAATACCAGTAACAGCTGGTTTCGGCCGTGAGCATCAAGCGCGAGGCTTCTTGCAGCGTGGCATGTTCCGGCGCGCTGTCTTCGATCGTATGCACGAGGTTTTGTAGCGCCGTGAGCGCGGCCCAGGAGTTTAGATCGGGCGAATAGGGCTGGTCGTAACGGCTAAACCACTTCATGAACTGCGGATCGCCGTTGTCGGCCCCACTCCAGGAGCCGGGTTCGATATGCACGGCCTGAGCCGGGTCGGGCGGAAAGCGTTGTAAATAATCCTCGCTGGTGGTCAGTTCGAAACGCGGGTCTTCATGCAGCCAGCGCACCAGTTGGCTGGTGTTGTGATGATAATAGCTGTCGGCGCCGCCGCCGTGGTTGTCGCCGTCGGAATGCAGCAGAAAAAATGGCGGATGTTTCGGATCGAAGCTGCCGGTGTGAACGATTTGATCGTAGACTTGGCCGAGAACATCGGGATATTGTAAGGCGCCGAAACCGCCCCGGGCATCTTCGTTGCCGATGTAGCGCTCGGCCGGAATGCCGATGATTTTATGCGTCTTGCCGTCAGGGTCTTCGTAGGCGATATATTCGGGTCGCATCAGGCTTGGAGAAATTTTCGAGCCGGCCCAGATGTTGTGCAGTTGCAACCAATCGTCCACCGGCGGGTTGATTTGTTCCGCGAGGTTGGGCGGCAGCATGCCTTCGTTGATACCGGCGTAGGGATAGTCGCGGCAGGCGCGGTAACGGTGAATGGAATCGTAGATGACCGCTTCGATGCCGGCTTCCTTTAGTGCCGGAATCATACGTACATGGAAGGCGGTCTCCGGTGGGAACAAGACTTTGGAGGCTTCGGCGCCGAAATGGGCGCGAATGGCGTCTTGATGCCATTGAATGTGACGCACGATGTTGCGCGCCGGAATCAGCGCCATCAGCGGATGAAAGTAGCCGAACGCGGAAAAGGCCATGCGGGGATTGCCGAGTGCGGTTTTAGAGCCGGCGATGCCGCGCAGCTCGTTTTTCCATCCCGCGAAACGGCCGCCGCATAAGCCTTGCGCCTCGCACCGGTCGAGTTGTTCAATCAGCGAACCGCTCCAACTGGTCGACAGTCCGGCATGCGGCAAGTCGCCCTCGCCATATTGGCGCACAGCGGCCGGTAAGAAGCCTTTGTAATTGCCGACCCGAGAGCCGAATATCTCGTCTTTTTCGCCATCCCAATAATCGGGGTCGGTCGCGCGGTAATAGGGTTGGTGCATGTGCTTGTGAATGCCGAAATACACCTTGACGCCGCCTGTAATCTCTATTTTTCGTGCGGGACGGGGCGGCGTGTCGAGACGGAGGTCGCGATAGACTTTGATCCAGTCGTCTCCGCCGGCCCGGCTCAAGTCGGCCTGGCGGCAGCCTTCGATCTGTATATGGATATGGTTTGCGGCAAATAAACCGGCCGGTATCTTTGCGGTATAAATGTAGCCGCCTTTGTCGTCGGCCCGACTGCCGATCGCATCATCCTTTATGATTTTTTGCCGGCCTTCGCCGTGTAGGATCACTTGCGGAAACGGGACTTTTCCGTCGGCGCGAAAGCCGACCTCGAATGATGGGTTTTTTCCCGAGGCATCGCAAGCAAGCGATTCGGGACAGTTAATATCCGATAGTTTGGAAAAAATAATCATCTTTATGCCTATGATTTCAACGACTGAGAATGATAAAAGTGTATGTCTTCCCAATCAATCTGTCGACTGTGTCAATTGCTGTTTTTATTGATTAGCTAAGAGACTATTTTCGTTGACCGGAAATTGCCTCGGTGCGTTTGTACGTCGCCGGATGGCTGGACAGATAATCGAACTTTGGCGGGACGGGGTTTATTCATCCCTAAATGGAATAGAAAGACTAATGCTTTATTGATGATAAATCGGTAAATAGTAGGTAATTTTCATCACCCTACTACTTTCGTCGATCGGAAATCGCCGCGATGCGTTTGTCCGTCGCCGGATGACTAGACAGGTAGTCGAACTCGGGATTCAAACCATGGCTTTGTTCGAGTAGGGTCAGTATCCGGGTGAAATGTTCGACCGGTATGTTTTGTTGGTCGAGTAATTCGATGGCATAGCGGTCGGCTTCCAGCTCGAACTGTCTCGAATAGCGAGTTTCGACTAAGACGGTCGGCAGCGCGACCGACAAGGAGGTGACCGAGGCGATGTCGCCTAAAAGTCCCGCCATGAACAGTGCGGTCAACGAGTCCTGCAATAAGGATCGCAAGCCGTGTTTATGTTCGATGTGGCCGATTTCATGCGCCAGTACCGCGAGGATTTGTTCGTTGTTTTCGGCCAAGTCCAGCAAAGCGTCGGTCAGGATAATGTTGCCGCCCGGTAAAGCGAGTGCATTTGCGCCCATTTTTGTGCTGTTTCGAAATAGTAAGCGGTAGCGGTGCTCGCGTTGGGTGTCAGCGGTCAATTGTTGTAATTGCCGGTTCAGTTCCTCCTGCACGTTGGAATCGATAGACGTTTCGGTGAATAGCCAGCTATCGAGTTTAGCCAACGCTTCTTTGGCTAGTTTGTGTTCGACATGAGCGGGTAAACTGTTTGCGACAGTCTTTGCGACGAGCGGTACGCCGAATTCGATACCGGCCCAAATAGTCGCGGCAGTCAGTAGCAATGCCGCGAGTACGTAGGTTCGGTTTTTTTCCAGAGAATGTAATAGGGATTGCGGCCGGTTTTTGTTGAAATAGCGGCACACTCGGTCGATCGCTTCATTATCGTCGGTTTCAATCTTGCTTCCGTCCGACAGGAAAATATTGCGCCGAGTATTGCCCAGACGCGCCGCGATCGACAGCCGGTCGACTGTGCTGTCCCATTGCGACGCATCGCTCCGGATCAAGACCTTGCCGGATTCGTAAAAAACCAGTTCGACCGGTGTTTGCACCGATGATTTGCCGTCGTAATAAAGAGCTTTGACGCTGATCACAAGCCGATGTCGATATCTAAAAAGTCGCCGACTTCCTCGCCGATCGCTTCGGCTTGTTCGGCTTCCGCGGAGATGAACTGATCGAGATCGCCGGTCGAATTCAATGAGAGACAGGCGATGCGATAGCGTGCCATTCTGATCTTTGCCCAAGGAATCAACAAGCCCAATGAAACGATGATGGCTAGCGCATTCGTGAAATAAAGCCAGCAGATTTTGCCGGTTTCCAGGCGGCTTTCGAATTGTATGTGAGGCAGGAAAGTATGATTGATGGAAAGATTAGTGATTTGGGTATACACATAACCATAGACAAGCATCAAAAAGGGATAAAACAGCAAAAGCAGAATTGCCGGTAAGGCCGGATTTATAGAACCGTCAGTCAGCCCTATTCCTTGCCAAAGGGCATAAGAAAATCCCGCGACCGTAAGCAGAGTAGCCAACAATATGAGCAACGCCTTACCGTAAACGGCATAAAATTGATTAGTAGTTGCCGTCATTTCGAAGCGGCTGGTGCCGTAGGCGCTGTTGTCGATCACGAATTGTTTACGGGCTTTGGTGAAATAGGGGTAGGCCAAGCCGAACGTGAATGCGATCAGAATCGGCAAGCCGACGAATACCCATAGCGCTTTGAGATAATCGCCGCTGAAATGAAAACGGATATTGCGGTAGGCCGAATTGTACCAATTAAATTTGAGCGCCTTGATGACGACCCATGGAAAAACCGGTATGAAAAGCAGAATTAAAACCGCCTCGGCTTCCGGAAACAGCGCCGCAATCGCTACATAAACGATCACGAGAGCTAATACCAGCAGACGGCCTTTCAGGATCTTGACCGGGTCGGCCAAGTAATCGAACGGCGCGTTCATCAGGTAGGTGTTGTTGTAAAAATAACGTCGCGTTCTGACTTTGGCCCAGGCCGAGTAAATGCCCAGCGTGATGATCGAAAGCAAAATATTGACGATCCAAATTTTAAAAAACTCGCCGGCTTTGCCGTGAAATTCGAATGGATGGTGGTTTGGTTGCATGGTTTTTCCTGTGTGCGATCGATATAGGCTATTCAGCCGGATTAAAGTCGTACTCAGGCTTAAAGATAGTCCTATTTCTTCAAAAGTGGAAAAACGCTTTGGTTAATCATCGTCTTCTAGCAATTCGACACCGATTCTGCTTCGATGCACGCAGTCGGCGTAGACATCGTCGGCATTCGACAAGCCGCGCGCTTCCAAATAACACTGGCGCGAAACCGTTAAATAGTCTTCTAAATCGACTTTAGGCGTTTTGTGTCCGGCAAAACGCATGCAGTTCGTAAAGGCGCCGGCATTGTAGATAACGGGGATTTCGACCTCGGTCATACCGCCCCCCGTCGGCACTTTTAGGCGCTCCTTGTGCATCGAAGTTTTGAAGCAATTCGAGGCATCGATGAAATAACCTCGATTGTTTTCTAGGGGTTCGGTTTCGGTTAATGTACCAGAGCAACTTTGTAAAATAATTATCGCTATCGGCAAGGCGGCTTTTTTAATACTGAGCATCATTTTAATTGGGGTAAAAGGGGCGACAAGTTATTATCGAGCCGAAATATGACAATTAAATGAATCGGCAATTTACTCCCTTTTGATTGTAAAACCGTCTAAGAATAAAAGGCATGGGATGTGTCTATCGAGGCTCGCCGTGAACCCATCCTGGGCTTGACGGCAGCTAAGCGCCAAGGATGGTGTGAATGCAGATTTTGCAGGAGCAAAAATCTGCCCCAGCTGCCGACATCCTCGTTAGCCACACCATACCTTCATAAAGTTAGCTAATTTTTGAGTATAAAGGGAGTAGTTGGATCGAAATGATTTATGATTGAACTCTCGAAGAGTTTCGTTGAGTACTTGATTGTCAAGGTAATCAATATTTAATAAATATACCCATCGTAGATGAAAAAAAAATCGGCACTGGGGTGCCCGTCAAAGGTCGCCGTGAACCCAGCACCTAAATTATCCAAGATAATTAACCATAGCCAATGGGCTATGGAATTTAGGTGCTGGGTGAATACATCCCTGTAGGCAAAGCCTTAGCCGAGCACCCCGGCGCCTCCTAAGACACTGCCGAAATTTGAAGTGCGAAAGGTATAAGAGCTCATTTCTTCGATGCGATAATGTATGGTCTGTTGTTAAACGGTTTTTTAAAATTTAACGGGGGCGGGATATGAGTGAAGATGTTCGAATGGGTCCGGTGCGTTTGATTCAAGGCATTGAAGTCCCAAGTTTTTTCTATGGAACGGCCTGGAAGGAAGAGCGGACCGAGACATTGGTTTTGGCCGCGATCGAAGCCGGTTTTCGGGCCGTTGATACCGCGAACCAGCGGCGGCATTATTACGAAGAGGGCGTCGGTCATGCGCTAAGCAAGTTATTAGGGGAGAGCCGACTTAAACGCGGCGAGCTTTTTTTGCAAAGCAAGTTTACCTTTGCGGCAAGTCAAGATCATCGGCTTCCTTACGATCCCGATGCGGATTACGCCACGCAGGTCGAACAGTCGTTCAACAGCTCGTTGCAGCACATGGGTACCGATTATCTGGATTCCTACATCTTGCATGGACCCTCGCTAAGTCGGGGTTTGACCGAAGCGGATCGCGAAGTATGGCGAGCGATGGAGCGGCTTTGCAAAGCCGGTTCGGTGCGATTGATCGGCGTTTCGAATATTAGCGAGGATCAATTAAGGCTCTTGATTGAATTTGCCGAGATCAAGCCGGCGTTCGTGCAAAACCGATGTTTTGCACGAACGCAATGGGATGCCAAGGTTCGCCGGTTGTGCATTGAGCACGGCATCGTTTATCAGGGTTTTTCGTTGTTGACGGCAAACGCTTCCGAATTGAAGCGCCCTGTCATGGACCAGCTTACCAAGCGACACGGCTGCACCAAAGCGCAGGCCGTGTTTCGTTTCGCGTTGCAACTCGGTATGGTTCCGTTGACCGGCACGAGTGATCCGGAGCACATGAAACAAGACTTATCGGTGTATGATTTCGTGTTCGGTGCAGATGAAATAGCTATGATGGAAAATGTTGCAGTTTGAATTGATGATTTTCTCGTTTTCTCGCTCCAGCGTGGGAACGCATACCGATTTTGCTACGGCAGCCAAGGTATGGATTCCCACGGAGGACCGTGGGAACCAGAAAAATCATTAGCCAATGAGGCTACGATATCATTTATTGTCACTTAACACTCTCGGCCGTCCCTCACCTAACGCTAGGTGAGGGGGGATCAGAGGGATCGCTCCCACAGCGCTTGCAATCCTCTGTGGGAGCGACGCCTTCGTCGCGGCTATCGAAGCCGTTAACGCAAAAACACCAATAGTCTTGCCGGACGACACGGCAATCTAACGCTCAGTCGCTGCTTTTTGCACGATAGGAATATTTAATACCGGTGAGCGCAGAGAGAGGAAACCATTTGGGGATGTTATTTTTTACCGTATCCTAAGAGGAATTTGTTATGCCTTATTTAAAAATCAATACCAATACGCCTATTAACGATGAAAAATCTTCGCCATTAATGGCCGAAATGTCTCAACTGATGGCCAAAGAGACCGGTAAGCCGGAGCGTTATGTCATGGTCGAATTGGCGTCCAGTAAGCCGATGTTGTTTGGCGGCAGCGATCAACCCTTGGCTTATCTCGAATGTAAGAGTATCGGCTTGAGCGGTGCGCAGGCCCGTTCGTTGTCGGCATCGTTGAGTCGTCTATTGGAAAAGGAATTGTCGATTCCGCCTGATCGGGTCTATATCGAGTTCAGTAATTGCCCGGCTGAATTATGGGGGTGGAACGGTTCGACATTTGGTTAAGGATTTCGCGAAAAATAAGCTTTTGGAGTTATGAGCTTTGTCCAGGGGGTTCGGTAACTCGCCTGGCAGGACGCCGTAAATACGTCCATGTAGATACTCTGTTTAAAATCAAGTTAAAAATAGGCATTTTTCTGCTATTCAGCGATTGACGGAATTGCATAAAAACGCGTGTTATCGAATGGTTTATCATGCTTGAGCATGCCGTGAATCGCATGTAACAATTTACGCATGACCGCACAACAGGCTTGCAACGGTAATTTACCCATATCAAGGAGATGTTGGTAATACGCCTTAATATGGCGATCATGCTGCACAGCGCTCCAGACAGGCATATACAGGGCGGCGCGAATCTGGCTGTTACCGGCCTTGGATATACGCGTTTTTTTGTGGACACTCGTGCCGGAATCAAAAGCTCTTGGATCGAGCCCCGCAAACTTGACCCACTCACGGTGCGACATATCCGCAGGCAAAATCAGTAGTTCTCCCATGAGGGCAATCGCACTGGTATTGGCAATACCCTTAATGGTCGTGAACAAAACTAATGCTCGACTGAGTTCCGGATGTTTTTCGATCAATGCCAAGGCGCCAGCCGTTAACTGATCGATACGCTTATCTAATTGATCGATGGCTGCTTGTGCATCTTTTAGCACGGCTTTGGGTGTTTCAACTGTTGCGCTTAAGGCATGCAACTGATTCTTTGCTGCTGTTTTTTGATCGGTTAGCGCATTAATACGGCGTGAGAAACAACGTAAAGCGATCTTTTCATTCGAAGGACGGGACCAAGGCACAAAATCCATCCGTTCGGCATACACCGCCAGAGTATTCGTGTCCACATCATCTGTTTTACTATTGTTCATCAACACTTTAGCAAAGTTATGAGAGACCTTGGGATTGATGACCATTACCTTGACGCCGGCATCATGGAGCGCAACGGCTAAATCGAAATGATAACTGCCGGTGGCTTCCATACACACGATAATGCCGGACAATTTGTTCAGTTTCTTGGCCATCCGGGCATGATCAGCTGGGGTATTGGAGAACTTCTGCGGATTGAAAGGTTTGCCATTTTTGCGCACCACCAAAACCAGTTCTTTAGATCCTACATCGACGCCAGCGAAGATACGGGTTTGTGTGTCAAGTGAAGCGCTGTTAATTTGTTGATCTGCCATGTTTAATTGTTATTCTGTGATAAGGAAAGTAAACTAGTCATTGGTTCCCGACCCTGCGTATGCACCTACCATCCTTGTGAATGCAGGCTCTAAGCCTCAGATACTCCGCGGTATAGGTGAATAGGGCGGGGGCCAATCTACATGACAGGCTCTGGTTTAATCCAGTCCTCAGGCTCAAGCGGCCTCCCAATGAACTCGGTACAGCTTAAAGTATTTCCTGGCTAAAATTCATTTAAATTAATCATACAAGGCTCTATGCCAGCTCCATGCTGGCAAAGCCTTTACCGAGCACCACGAGGCCTCCTCCGGCACTGCCGAAATTTGAAGTGCGAGATGATGAGGTGCGCTCTTTAGCCGGTCGGCTTTAGTTTTTCTAATTCTTTGATATGCTCGCTAAGGCCCAAGGCCTTCTCGACATCGAGTTGTATCGCAATGCCGGTGCCCAAGCTTTCATCGAGATTGCCGGCCTCGGCAACGGCTTTCAGGACGCAAGCGGCGCGTCTTTCTTCGGCCAAAATCAGCACGACGGCTCTCGGGTTTAATATTTCCAAGCCGAAAATGCCTACAACTTTTTCAAGACCTTGGCCTAAGGCTTTATTGATGATCGTCGCGCCCGTCGCGCCGGCGTCTCTGGAAGCGTCAAGAACTTGTTCGGTTTTGTCGTCATCGACAAAAACCATGATTAATTTGAAACGCATAAATCTCCTGATCGCAACGGCTGATTTTTGGTGAGTTACTGCTTTGATGGCCTATTTATACCTAAACGGTCTGAAGCCGGCAAGTAACGCAAGCGTATTTTACGGCACTTCGATATAATACCGCGATTTTACTCTGTATCGGTCGAATGACCAGCCGGCTAACGTCTTAATTATTTATGCAATTCGATTTACTCAATACCGATGGGCTTGCTCGACGCGGTCGTTTAACGTTTGGGCGCGGCGTCGTCGAAACGCCGGTTTTCATGCCGGTCGGCACTTACGGTTCGGTCAAGGCGATGACGCCGGAGGAGTTGAACGATGTCGGCGCGCAAATCATTCTCGGCAATACCTTTCATTTGATGCTGAGACCCGGCATCGAAGTGATGAACGCGCACGGCGATTTGCACGATTTCATGCATTGGGATAAACCGATTTTGACCGATTCCGGCGGCTTTCAGGTGTTCAGCCTCGGTGCGTTGCGAAAAATCACCGAGCAGGGCGTGACCTTCAAATCGCCGATCAACGGCAGTTCGATTTTCATGGGGCCGGAAGAATCGATGGCGGTGCAGCGTCATCTGGGCTCGGATATCGTGATGATTTTCGACGAATGCACTCCTTATCCGGCGTCGGTCGATCAAGCCGCCGATTCGATGCGGCTGTCCTTGCGCTGGGCCGAACGCAGCAAGAAAGCCCACAGAGACAATCCTTCGGCGTTGTTCGGTATCGTGCAGGGCGGCATGTACGAGCATTTGCGCCGCGAGTCGGTGACCGGCTTAATCGATATCGGGTTCGACGGTTATGCGATCGGCGGTTTGTCGGTCGGCGAGCCGAAAGAGGAAATGCTGGCGATGCTTGATGTCGTTCAGCCGATGATGCCAGCCGACAAGCCGCGATATTTAATGGGCGTCGGTACGCCCGAAGATTTGGTCGAGGCGGTCCGGCGCGGCGTCGATATGTTCGATTGCGTGATGCCGACCCGTAATGCACGCAACGGCCATTTGTTCACGCGTAGCGGCGTCATTAAAATTCGCAACAGCCGATATCAATTCGATACCGGGCCGCTCGATGAAAACTGCGGCTGTTATACTTGCCGGCATTATTCGCGGTCATATCTGAGGCATTTGGACAAATGCCGGGAAATGCTGGGGTCGCGACTCAATACGATTCATAATCTTTATTATTATTTGCAATTGATGCAGGAACTTCGGCGGGCGATCGAAACTCGGAGCTTGGATGCTTATGTCAAGCAGTTTTATCAACAACGAGGTAAAAACGTTCCCGATGTGGCATAATGGCGGCCTTTTTGTATAACAACTACTATAAAAGAGGATAACAATGAGTTTCTTACTTTCCGATGCCATGGCGCAAGCCGCGCCGGCGGCTCAGCAACCTGGTTTTGAGGGGCTGCTGTTTCCGCTAGGAATTCTGGTATTTTTTTATTTTTTGTTTCTGCGGCCGCAATCCAAGCGCAGTAAGGAACACAAGCAGATGATCGACTCCTTGACCAAGGGCGTCGAAGTCGTGACGACTGGCGGTGTTTTAGGTAAGGTCGCGGATTTAGACGATAACTTTGTCAAGCTTGAAATCAGCGAGAATGTCTTTATTCAGGTTCAACGCCATGCCATTGGCAGTTTAATGCCGAAAGGCACCTATAAAGCGATCGCCAAAAAACCGAAAGTTTGATAGCGGGTTAAAAGTCGGAATAATAAAATGCAAAATCGTTTCCCACTCTGGAAAAATCTATTGATCCTGATCGTCTTTTTGATTGGGCTTATTTATGCCTTACCCAATCTTTTCGGTGACGATCCGTCGGTTCAGGTGTCCTTCTCGAATGTCAGTACGGTCGAGACCGCCCAGGTTCAGCAGATAGAAGAACTGGTCAAGCAAGACGGAATGACCATTAAAGAAGTTGAAACCGGTAATGGAAATATCTTGGTTCGTTTCAACGATACCAACGACCAATTGAAAGCTGCGGATTTACTGAGGGATAAATTGGGGAACGATGCTACTGTCGCGCTTAACTTGGCGCCCGCGACGCCGGGTTGGCTGCGCGCGCTGGGCGCAAGCCCTATGTATCTAGGTCTTGATTTGCGCGGCGGCGTGCATTTTATGCTTGAAGTCGATATGGATGCCGCGGTTAAGCAAGCCGAAGAACGTTATAATGATGACGTTCGTTCCGCCTTGCGCGATGCCAAAATCCGTTACCAATCGGTGTCGCAAGAGACCGGCTATATCCGCGTTAAATTGAGAAGTGAAGAAGACACCAATTCCGCAGTCGCGGTGCTGGACAAGGATTTTTCGACACTGAATATCGAACGGCCGAATGTCGAGAACGAGCTTTGGCTTAGGATTACCGACGCCGAACAAAAAGAAGTCAAAAAATTCGCACTGGCGCAAAATATCACGACCTTGCGTAACCGGGTCAATGAACTCGGGGTCGCCGAACCGGTCATCCAACAGCAAGGCAACAACCGTATCGTTGTGCAATTGCCTGGTATTCAAGACACGACCCGAGCCAAGGATATTCTAGGTACGACGGCGACATTGGAATACCGCTTGGTCGACGTCGAACATGACGTTCAAAAAGCATTGAAAGGACGCCCGCCGGTCGGTAGCCGTATCTATTACGAGAAAAACGGTAATCCGATTCTATTGGATAGGCGAATTATCGTGACCGGCGATCAGATCGTCGACGCTTCGTCCGGTTTGGATCAAAACAGTTCGCCTTCGGTATTCGTGACCTTGAACGGTATCGGCGCGAAGAAAATGGGTAAGGTGACCAGCGAGAATATCGGCCGGCCGATGGCGGTCGTGTTCGTCGAATATAAAGTCAAAACGCGTGAAGTTAACGGCGAAAAAGTTCGGACCAAGGAAAAGGTTGAAAAAGTGATCAGCGTCGCGACGATTCGCGATGCGTTTAGTAAGCGTTTCCAAACCACCGGTCTCGATAGTACGACCGAAGCCCGTAATTTGGCTTTATTGCTTAGAGCAGGCGCCTTGGCCGCTCCGGTCGATATCGTCGAAGAGCGCACCGTCGGCCCGAGCCTCGGCCAAGATAATATCGACCAAGGGATGAGATCGGTTATGGTCGGTTTTGTTCTGGTGTTGTTATTCATGGCGGCTTATTACCGCGTGTTCGGTCTGGTCGCGAATCTGGCGCTAGGGTTTAATCTGGTCGTTATCGTAGCAATTTTGTCGATGTTGCAGGCCACGCTGACCATGCCGGGCATTGCGGGGGTCGTGCTGACCATCGGTATGGCGGTCGATGCGAACGTATTGATTTTCGAGCGCATTCGCGAGGAAATCAAAAACGGCAACACGCCGCAATCGAGTATCTTTGCCGGTTACGAAAAAGCCTTCGGGACGATTTTCGACGCCAATATCACGACGCTTTTGGTGGCCTTGGTCTTGTTCGGATTCGGCACGGGGCCGGTCAAAGGCTTCGCGGTGACACTGTCGATTGGGATTTTGTCGTCGATGTTCACGGCGATTTTAGGCACTCGGATGGTGATTAACTGGATTTACGGCAGTCGCCGTGTCGAGAAATTGTCGATTTAGGCGCATTTCGGATTAAGAAAACTGATTATGAATATTAAAACGATAGATTTTTTGGGAAAGCGTCAGTGGACCTATATTATTTCCGCGTTGCTGCTGCTGGTTTCGATCGTGTCGCTGGCAACTCAGGGTTTAAAGATGGGTATCGACTTTACCGGCGGTACGCTAGTAGAGGTCGCTTATCAAGATGCGGCCGATTTGACGGTGATGCGCGCGGCGCTTGCCGATGAAGGGTTTGGAGACGCAATGGTGCAGCATTTCGGTAGCGCCAGGGATGTCTTGATTCGTTTGAAGCCCGATGAGACTGTGTCTAGTGCCGAGCTCAGCGCGCGCGTCGTCGCGGCGATCAATAAAAAAACAGCGGAACCGGCCGACTTGCGCCGCGTCGAATTCGTCGGACCGCAAGTCGGCGATGAATTGGCCGAAGACGGCGGTTTGGCGATGCTGTATTCGATGTTCGGAGTGTTGGTCTATATCGCTTGGCGTTTCGAATATAAATTTGCGTTGGGGTCGGTCGCGGCCTTGATTCACGACGTCATCATAACGCTCGGCTTTTTTTCGCTGTTCGGGCTTGAATTCGACTTGACGGTACTGGCTGCCGTTTTAGCGGTCATCGGTTATTCGCTAAACGATACGATCGTCGTATTCGATCGAATTCGCGACAATTTTAGGATTTTAAGGCAAGTCGGTTCCGAGGAAGTGATGAATACTTCCTTGAATGAAACCTTGAGCCGAACTCTGATGACCTCGTTCACAACGATTTTAGTGTTGATCGCATTGGCTGTTCTAGGCGGCGAAATCATTCATAATTTTTCAGTGGCTTTGTTGGTCGGTATTTTGATAGGGACTTATTCTTCTATCTATGTTGCGAGTCCGATCGTGCTGGCGTTAGGGATTACGCAAAAAGATTTGATGGTGCCGGTCAAGGAAGGTACCGATGTCGATGATTTACCTTAAATTAAGTATTTGGTAATCGATCGGGCTAGTTGAGAAGTTAATGGGATAACTTATCATTGTTAGCAGTTAGCAGTTAGCAGTGAATAGGTCCTGGCCTAGAAAAGGCTGTGTTTGCGTTAATAGTTGAAGTGTAAGCATTCAGTCCCCCGGCAGCTATGGTTCCCACGCTGGAGCGTGGGAACCATAGAGGGATGTGAATGTTTACCAATCGGATGTAATTCGTTAGTTTAATTTTTTTTAATACAATTTGGAGTTATTTAAGAATGGCAATAGAACGTACTTTTTCAATCATTAAGCCTGATGCAGTCGCGAAAAACGTCATTGGCGAAATTTACAGCCGTTTCGAAAAAAACGGTTTGCAAATCATTGCCGCGAAAATGCTGCACATGACCCGTGATCAGGCCGAAGGTTTTTATGCTGTTCATAAAGAACGTCCTTTCTTTAAAGACTTGGTCGATTTTATGATTACTGGTCCTGTCATGATGCAGGTTTTGGAAGGCGAAGATGCGATTGCGAAAAACCGCGATTTGATGGGCGCGACCAATCCTAAAGAAGCGGCGCCCGGAACTATTCGTGCCGATTTTGCCGACAGCATTGACGCCAATGCCGTACACGGTTCCGATGCGGCTGAAACCGCTCAGCAAGAAATCGCTTTCTTATTTACAGAAAATGAACTTTGCCCTCGCACCCGCTAAGCTGAATAGAATCAATTTGCTCGATTTCGATAGAAAGGGCCTAGAAGCCTTTTTTGTCGAGATCGGCGAAAAGCCTTTTCGCGCGACCCAATTGCTCAAATGGGTTTACCAGGAAGGCGTCGAGGATTTTTCGCAAATGAGCAACCTGAGCAAGGCCTTGCGCACGCAATTAGCCGAACAATGCTCGCTCGATACGCCCGAAATCGTGCTCGAACAAATTGCATCGGACGGGACGCGTAAATGGGTCTTGGAGACTTCTTGCGGAAATCGTATCGAAACGGTTTTTATTCCCGAAGAGGGGCGAGGCACCTTGTGCGTGTCGTCGCAAATCGGCTGCGCATTGGCTTGTACCTTTTGTTCGACCGCCCAGCAAGGGTTTAATCGAAACCTGACAACGGCCGAGATCATCGGGCAGTTGTTCGCCGCGCAAAAGCGTTTGGGATCGGCGCAAAAAATTACCAACGTCGTGATGATGGGCATGGGCGAACCCTTGCTTAATTTCGACAATGTCGTGGCGGCAATGAATCTGATGTTGGACGATTTCGCCTATGGTTTGTCGAAGCGCCGCGTGACGATCAGTACGTCCGGCATCGTACCGGCGATGTACCGATTGACCGAAGTTTGCGATGTTAGTCTAGCGGTGTCATTGCATGCCGTGACCGACGAGCTTCGTAACGAATTGGTGCCGATCAATAAAAAATACCCTTTAAAGGAATTGCTGGCGGCTTGCCGCGATAATGTTAAACAATCCCCGCGTCGTAGGATTACTTTCGAATATGTGATGCTCGAAGGCATTAATGATTCGGTGCAGGATGCCAAGGCAATGGTCAAGCTGTTGAAAACCGTGCCGTCGAAAATCAATTTGATTCCATTCAATCCTTTTCCGAATTCGTCCTATCGTTGTTCGAGCAGCGATGCGATCGATCGTTTTCGCGCTGTTTTGCATAATGCCGGTATGGTTACGACGATCAGAAAGACGCGCGGCGATGATATCGATGCAGCCTGCGGGCAGTTGGTCGGCAAAGTTCAGGATAAAAGTCGCCGGCACTTAAAATTACAGTTGGTGGGTTCTGAACGTGCCGCATAGGTTAACGCTATTTTGTCGTGTGGTTGCGGTAGCAAGTTTGTTGCTTGCACTGCCGGCATGTAGCTTGTTCGATTCTCGAGTGGATAGCGTGGACGCAGCTGATACCCAATTGCAATTGGGGGTCCGCTATATGAGCATGGATAAGCTGGCCATTGCTAAGGAGCATTTGGAGCGATCTGTCGATTTAAATTCAAAAAATGTCGAGGCACATAATGCCTTGGCATTTTTGTATGAAAAGCTGAATGATGAAGAGTCAGCCCGGGAAAGCTATGAGTATGCCTTGAAATTGAATGCCGAGGATTTGAGTGTCTTGAACAATTTAGGGCGTTTTCTTTGTGAACGCGGCGAGTACGAGGAAGGCATGGCTTATTTGGATAAAGCGGTCCGCAGTCCTTTGAACAACCGTCAGTGGCTTGCGACAACGAATGCAGGGCGTTGCGCATTGGCACAAAAGAAGTCGACAATGGCCGAAGCCTATCTGAGGCAGGCCTTACAGCGGCAACCCAATTATGCGCCGGCTCTTGAGTCGATGCAAAAGCTCAGCTATCAAAATGGCGACTATTGGGCGGCGAAGGGTTTTTATGAACGCTTTAGCAGCGTTTCCAGGCAAACAGCCGAAGCACTTTGGTATGCCTACCAAACCGAACGGGCGCTTGGCAATCAAGAGGTCGCCGAGCGATACAAAAGTCAATTGATGGAATCATTTCCGTTGGCGGAAGAAACCAAGCGGATTTATTCAGCTCAAGAAAAACTGAAACATGGCAAATAATATTCAGGCAATCCGCGGAATGCACGACGTTCTGCCGTATCAATCTCCGCTTTGGCAGCATGCCGAATGGATTATTTCGGAAGTACTCGGCGCGTACGGTTATAGTGAAATAAGGTTGCCGATCGTCGAAAAAACAGAACTATTCAAGCGCTCGATCGGTGAAGTGACCGATATTGTCGAAAAAGAAATGTATACCTTCGAAGACCGTAACGGCGATTCGTTGACGCTACGACCCGAAGGCACGGCCGGTTGTTTGAGAGCCTCGCTGGAGCATGGCTTGTTGCATAATCAAGTGCACCGATTATGGTATTACGGGCCGATGTTTCGGCATGAGCGTCCGCAAAAAGGCCGTTACCGCCAATTTTATCAATTGGGCGTCGAGGCTTACGGTATGCAGGGACCTGATATCGATGCGGAATTGATTCTATTGAGTCGCCGTTTTTGGCAGCGCTTAGGAATTGCCGATAAAGTCGAATTGCAGCTCAATACGCTCGGGACGATCGAAGAAAGGCTGGTTTATCGCGACAAGTTGGTCGATTATTTCAGTGATCATCTTGAATTACTCGACGAAGATAGTCGCCGGCGTTTGCATACGAATCCGCTACGGATTCTTGACAGTAAGAATGAAGGGCTGCGCGAGCTGATTGCTAATGCGCCCGAATTAACCGACTTTTTAGGCAGCGATAGTCTAGCGCATTTCAAGTCGTTAACCGATACTTTGAAGGCATTGGGTATCGATTTTGTTCTGAATACTCGTTTGGTTCGAGGCCTCGATTATTACAGTAAAACCGTTTTTGAATGGGTGACCGCCGAATTAGGCGCGCAAGGCACGATTTGCGCGGGCGGGCGTTATGACGGTTTAATCGAGCAATTAGGCGGAAAAGCCAATCATGCGGTCGGCTTTGCGATGGGTATAGAACGGATTTTAGCATTAATTGAAACTTTACCGAATTTGCCAATCAAACCGGTAGTCGATGTTTATATGATTCGACTCGGCGAACAAGCAGAGCGAATTAGCATGGAATGGGCCGAGACTATTCGCAATGAGTTGCCCGGATTAAGACTGCAGATTAATTGCGGCGGCGGCAGTTTTAAAAGCCAATTCAAGAAAGCCGATAAAAGCGGCGCCGAATATGCCTTGATCATGGGTGACGATGAAGCGATGCGTGGCGAAGTGGGTATCAAGGCGTTGCGTCAGAATCAGGATCAGCAAAATTTGCCGCTGCAGCAAGCTCTGGCATTTTTAAAAAGTCGTTTTTGAATCGCTGGTAAGGCGGCAATTGAAATCGGACAAAATAAAGGTTACGGATCGGGTTTGTTTAAATGGAAAGCGGGTTATGCTTAGGAACAAGCATAAAATAACTTCCCCAAATGGTTCCTACGCTCTACGTGTGAACCCAAGTAGGGCGCTCCAGTGTCCCTGAATCGCAGAGCGTGGGAACGATGGATACCTCTCCTCCTCTGGAAGAGGGGAGGGAATCAAAAGCCTAAGTTATTTCGTGCTCAGTCCTTAGCAATTCAATCTGTGATGCTTATTGAACGCAAGTATTGTTGAGCCTCATCAAGAGAATTATCCTGTAACGATCCGTCAAATCAGTAATATCTCCTGTGCGGGACGGGTTATTTAACCCGTCCCCAACGTTTCTAATTGGTTTGGCGATGGTCGAAACGTTAAGGACGGAGTTGCAAACCCCGTCCTACATATTTTCTTGTAGGAGTAAATTCATTTGTCTAGGGCGTAAAGATTGCCTCTATTTTGAATTAGGGTGCTTCGAGGGCTTCGATATAAGCCGTGAGTGTCGAGCATCAAGGGCTTTCCCTCACCTAGCGTTAGGTGAGGGACGGCGGAGGCACCGCTCCCACAGAGAGTGGCGGACGCGATGTGGGAGCGATCCCCTGATCGCGATTTCGAGGCCGAGAGTGTTCAGTAACAATAAATGGTATTGAGGTCTCATTGGTTAAGATTGCAAAAGGGTAATACATGACTTATGTAAAGCGATGAGATTCGTCAAATCAGTAGTATCCGTGTTCCATTTATGAATCAGCGAGCCAATTCAAAAAATCTGAGCAATCACTAATTTTTAGCAAAAGCACGATAGAGTATTTATGGCAATTTACGAAACAGAAGAAGAACAAGTCGAAGCCCTCAAACGTTGGTGGAAGGAAAATGGGCGCTCTACGATAACCGGCGTGATTGTCGGCATTGTGATTATCGTCGGCTGGAATATTTGGCAGGATTATAAGCAAAATCAGGCTTTGCAAGCTTCGGCTTTATATGCCCAATTGCTGAACGCGCAAAACGAAGGTAATTTGGAGTCTGCCGAAAAAATAGCCGAACGGATACAGGACCAATTCGGAGGTACTGCTTATAGCGATTACGCGGGTCTATTCAATGCGAAAGTCAAAGTTCAGCAGGGTGATTTAGCCGCCGCGAAACAAAGTCTTGAAGCCGTTGCAAAAAAGGGCAGCGACGAAATTGCGCAAGCTGCAAGGCTTGGGTTGATTCGTATTTTTTTGGCAAAAGGCGACTATGAACAAGGTTTACAAATGATTGCCGAAGCAAAATACAGTGACGGTTTTTCCGGTGCCTATGACGAACTGAAAGGCGATTTGTATGTCGCGCTCGATCGCTTGGGAGAAGCCCGCACTGCTTATCAAGCGGCATTGCGTAGCGGGCATAAATCGCCGTTGTTGCAATTTAAGTTGGATGACATTACCGAAGCTGAAATCATTGTTAAGCAATAAATGAGACTATTACTTGTCGTTCTGTTGGGTTTGAGCGTGGCGGGGTGTACCGCGCTGGAATCGTTAAGCGGGATTACCGATTATTTTTTGGGGGGTGAGGACAACACCGATCCTCCGAGCGAACTGACCGAGTATGAGCCTGAAATCGAGTTGGAGTATCTCTGGAAAGAGTCGGTCGGATCGGGATCCGGCGAGAAATTTTTAAAATTGATTCCGGCGGTTCATGACGGAAAAATTATTGCCGCCGATACTAAAGGACTGGTTTTGGCTTTGGATTTGGAATCCGGCGACGAGATTTGGGAAGCCGATACCGAGGCTAAGTATGCCGGCGGCCCGGGCGTTTCCGATTCGACCGTTGTGCTTGGTACTAGCGACGGCAATGTTGTGGCGCTGAACATGGGCAATGGTTCGGAGCGCTGGACCGTGCCGGTGTCGAGCGAAGTGATTTCGGTTCCGGTTGTGTCGCAAGGCATTATCGTCGTCAGAACTACGGACGGTAGAGTGATGGCTTTAAATGAAGCCGATGGTAGTACGCTTTGGGAGTACGAGCTTAGCGTTCCGGCTCTGAGTATTCGTGGTACCGGCGCGCCGATCGTGCTCAATGAAAATGTCATCTGCGGGTTTGCGAACGGAAAATTATTGTCGTTGAGGCTAAGCGACGGTAAGCATATCTGGGAAACCAGTATTGCAATTCCGGGCGGGCGAACCGAAATTGAAAGACTGGTCGATTTAGTTGTCGACCCGGTCGCAACCGATGGCGTGATTTTTATTGCCAGTTATCGCGGTGGAACGAGTGGGGTACTGGAGCAAAATGGCGATGTTATTTGGCGTAATGCCGATGTTTCGTCTTATACCGGCATGAGTCATGATTGGCGTTATCTTTATATAAGCGATGTCAGCAGCGATGTATGGCAACTAGACCAACGTAACGGTGCTTCATTATGGAAGCAAAGTGATCTACATCAACGAAAGCTAACGGCTCCGGTCGCCTACGCTAATTATGTCGTGGTTGGCGATTTCGAAGGTTATCTGCATTGGTTGTCTAAAAGCGACGGCAGGCAGATGGGGCGCATTCGGATTACCGATGCGGCGATCGACGCGCAGCCGGTCGTCGTTGACGACGTGCTGTATGTCTATGCAAAAAACGGCGTTCTTGCCGCATTAAAGGCACGGTTATTATAAATATGTTACCTGTGATTGCCCTAGTAGGGCGCCCCAATGTCGGTAAATCGACATTATTCAATTATTTAACAAGAAGCCGCGAGGCTTTAGTCGCCGATTATCCCGGGTTGACTCGCGACCGGCAATACGGTCGAGTCAAACGCGGTCAGCGCGATTGTCTGGTCGTCGATACCGGCGGGCTTGCCGATGATGCGGACGGTATCGACAGCTTTGCCAAAAAGCAAGTGCAAGTCGCGCTCGACGAGGCCGATGTGGTTTTTTTTATCGTCGATGCGCGCGAAGGGCTCAATGCCTCCGACTTAAGTATTGCCGAAAATCTAAGAAAACTCGATAAGCCGGTTGTCTTAGTCGTCAATAAGATCGATGGCGTTGACGCGAATACGGCGGTTGCCGATTTTTATGCGCTGGCGCTTGGCGAGCCTTATAAGATCGCCGCGACACACGGACGCGGCGTTTTCGAGTTATTGGCGCATGTCGATGAGTTGCTGCCTATGGTCGAGGTGGACGAAGCCGAGATCGATGCCGGAATCGGCATTGCAATCGTAGGAAGGCCTAATGTCGGTAAATCGACTTTGGTAAACAGATTGCTGGGTGAAGAAAGAGTCGTTGTCTTCGATGAGCCGGGTACGACTCGCGATAGCATCTATATTCCGTTCGAACGTAACGGTCAAAAATTTACGCTGATCGATACGGCCGGGATGCGTCGGCGGTCTAAAATTGCGTTAACTATTGAAAAGTTCAGTGTCATTAAATCATTGCAAGCGATCGAAAAAGCCAATGTAGTCATTTATTTGATCGATGCCGCCGAAGGTGTGACCGATCAGGATGCGCATTTGTTGGGGCTGGTCTTGGAAGCCGGGCGAGCCTTGATTGTTGGCTTGAATAAATGGGATGGCTTGAGCGTCGATCAAAAGGATCTAATTAAACGCCAACTGGACATCAAACTGTCCTTCGTCGATTTTGCGCAAAAGCATCCGATTTCCGCTTTGCACGGAAGTGGGGTCGGTAAATTATTCGATGTCGTGCATGAGTTATACGATGCGGCGATGATCGACATGTCGACGCCGGTGCTGACCAACTTTTTGAAGGATGCGGTGACCACTCACCAGCCGCCGCTGGTTCATGGTCGGCGCATTAAACTGAAATATGCGCATCAAGGCGGCAGAAACCCGCCGGTCGTGGTGATACACGGCACGCAAACCGATGCCTTACCGGGGTCGTATAAACGGTTTTTGATGAATTATTTCAGAGACCGTTTGGGGCTTAAAGGGACGCCAATTCGTCTCGAATTCAAGTCGCCGGTTAATCCGTTCGCCGGAATCAAGAATAAGTTAACCGATCGTCAAGTCAAGAAAAAGCAAAGACTGGTCAAGCATACGAAAAAAACATAGCCCCGCTTCATGGTTTTGCCCAAAACCTATGTTCAAGGACGCGGTGAACCCAGACCGAAGGATTTCGCAAAAAATAAATTCCTGGAGCTATGAGCTTTGCCGAGGGTTCGGTAACTCGCCTGGCAGGACGCCGTGAATACGTCCTTGTAGGCTTGACAGCGGCTTTCCCTGCCGCCGACACCTGCCAATCGAGCAACCGAACCCTTCAAAAATAGGGAAGTTATTTATGACCAAATCCTAAATTATCCAAGATAGTTAAACATAGCCAATGGAATATGGAATTTAGGTGATGGGTGAATGCGTCCCTGTAAGCTCTGTGCCAGCATCCATGCTGACAAAGCCTTTGCAAGCGCCATGGATGGCGTGAATGTCGATTTTGCATTTATTATATCCAGGTAAATCAGCAATTGCCGAGGAGCAAAATCGACCAACACTATGGAGCCTTCATGCGCTAATGCCCAAAAATATCAATCATTGCTGGTTTTTACCTCGTAAAAAATGTACAAAGTGGCATTTGAAATAACCATGAGAATGCTGCTTTAATTCATTTATGGACGACTTAAGCTCAATACGAGCGTTAGGCGATCAGGAGCTTTCCGATCGTCTAGCGCTTATCCAGTTCTCTGCTCGCGATATCGAGTTGCTAAAAAATTTGCATGCCCAGTTAAAAGGCATTCGCATGGACTTTCTTGATGACTTTTACGTGCAAATGCTAAAGTTTGAGGAAACGAGCAAGCTTTTATCGGATCCCGAGCAAGTCGAACGCTTGAAAAACAAGCAAGTAGCCTATTTTCAACGTTTGATTGAAGGGAAATACGATCACGATTATGTCAAGGATAGGGTGCAAATCGGCGCAACGCATCATCGAATCGGCTTAAAGCCGCAATGGTATATTGGCGCTTATCATTTTTACTTGGCTTGGCTTTTCGATCGAATGCAAAGTACTCCGCTTAAAGAAGACGCGGATTGCTTCGGTACCTTATTGGCCGTTATCAAAGTTATTTTGTTCGATATTGAATTGGCGATTGATGCGTATTTTCAGTCCGATCACGATATGCTTAGGCTCATGGCTCAAGTGTTCGAAAGCAATGTCGAGGGTGTGATGATCAGCGATACTCGCGGCCGCGTCCTGCATGCCAATCGGAAAGTTTCGTCGATAGCGGGCTATTCGCATGATGAACTATTTGGCCTGCCGGTGACAACCTTATTGGCGCCGCAAGAGCGGAACGTTTTTGTCGCTCACTGGCAAGGCATTAAAGTCGGATCGCCTTGGCAAGGCGAAACGTATTTGCAGAAACGTGACGGAAAATCGTTTCCAGCCTGGGTTAATGTCAGCGCTGTGATGGATGACAATAATCAAGTGACTCATTTTGTCATCGAATTTTCCGATATTAGTGCCTATCGCGCAGCACAAGAGGCATTGCAGCAACGTACCGAGGAATTGGCAAGATCCAATAAAGAATTGGAGCAGTTTGCCTATGTTGCATCGCATGACTTGCAAGAACCGTTACGCATGGTGGCCAGTTTTACGCAATTATTGGCGCGCCGATATGAGGGCAAGCTGGATGCCGATGCAGACGAGTTTATTCATTATGCGGTCGATGGAGCGACACGAATGCAAACCTTGATCAATGATTTGCTGGCATATTCCAGGGTCGGAACGCGTGTGAAATCGTTCGAGGCGGTGAGTCTCGAAATCGTGTTGCAAAAAGCCTTGGATAATTTAAGGCTTGCTGTCGAGGAAAGCGGTGCGGATATCGTTCGGCCAACTCTCCCAACCATAAAGGGAGATAATGTCCAATTGACTCAATTGTTTCAAAACTTGATTGCCAATGCGATCAAATTCCGAGGCAAAGCGTCACCGAAAATAAATATTTCGGTATCATGCTCGGATATTTTTTGGCGAATCGAGGTGAACGATAACGGAATCGGAATAGCGCCTGAATTTTTTGAGCGTATTTTTGTAATTTTTCAACGCTTGCATACGAAGGAAGATTATCCCGGTACCGGAATCGGCCTTGCGATCTGCAAAAAGATCGTCGAACGCCACGGAGGAACGATTAACGTCGAATCCGAGCCCGGCCAGGGGGCTACTTTTATTGTGATATTACCTAAAATCAAAAGCGAGGAAGTGAACCAATGAGTCTGGAAGAGATTGGCCGTGCTGCGGAGTTTTTGTTGGTAGAGGATAATCCGGGCGATGTGCGCTTGACCAAAGAGGCTTTAACCGAGAGTAAAGTCAAAAACAATTTGAACGTGGTCGGCGATGGCGAGGAAGCAATGGCTTTTTTGAGGCGGCAGGGAAAATATGCCGAAGCGCCACGGCCCGATGTTATTCTGCTAGATCTCAATCTGCCCAAAAAAAACGGGCGCGAAGTCTTGGAAGAAATTAAAGCCGACCCGAGTCTAAAGCGTATTCCGGTTGTCATTATTACTTCTTCCGAAGCCGAACAGGACGTTTTGAGAACCTATGATCTGCATGTCAATTGTTATGTCAACAAGCCGGTGGATTTGGAGCAATTTGTCAAGGTGGTGCAATCCATCGAAACGTTTTGGTTGACTATCGTCAAGTTACCTTCCGAAATAGCGGAATAATGATGAGCCAGGCCGCCGCTAAAGTATTGCTGATCGAGGATAATCCGGGCGATGTCAAATTGGTTCAGGTATTGCTGGAGCCAAATGATGAGCATCAGCAGCCTTTTGAATTGATTAGGGTCGGGCAACTCAGTGATGCTTTTCCTATTTTGGCGAAAGGCGGCATTATGGCGATATTGCTCGATTTAGGGTTGCCCGACGGTAACGGGATCGATACCTTGATTCGAGTGCATGCTGCGGCACCCATGATTCCGATAGTTGTGCTCAGTGCGGAAGAAGATGAGATGCTGGCGATACGCTCGGTGCAATTGGGAGCACAGGATTTCCTAGTCAAGCATGGTATTTCAGGCATGCTACTGAGGCGGGCAATCTGTTATGCGATCGAGCGAAAACGCTTGATGGAGCAATTACAATATTTGGCTCATTACGATGTATTGACCGGGCTGGCCAATCGAAAGTTGTTTTACGATAGGTTGAAGCATGATGTGATAGGAGCAAAGCGTTCGAAAAAATCATTGGCATTAATTTTTCTCGATCTGAACGATTTTAAAAAAATCAATGATTCTTTGGGGCATCATGCCGGCGACGAATTGCTCAAAAATGTTGCGAAACGCTTATCCGGGAGTGTACGGGCCAGCGATTGTGTGGCCAGAATGGGCGGCGATGAATTTACGATTATCCTCAATGGTTTGAATAACGCCGAGGAAGCGGCTTTGATTGCCGATAAGATTTTGAAAGCTTTGGTTGAGCCATTTAAGTTTGGTGGTTCCTTGATTGTCGTTCGAGCCAGCTTGGGAATCGCAACTTATCCCGATGATAGCGATGAATTGGAAAAGCTAATCGGAGCGGCCGATTCGGCAATGTACAAAGCCAAAGTGTCGGGCAGTGAAAAAATCAGCCGGTTTTGTTTTTATTCGGCGGCAATGACTGCCAAGGTTCAACTTGAGGTAGAAAAGGTTCAGCAACTTGAGCGTGCCCTCGAAAACGGCGAGTTCGAGCTGTATTATCAGCCGGAAATCAACGTTCATAGCGGAAAGATTATTGGTATGGAGGCTTTGTTACGCTGGCGCCATCCCGATAGGGGAGTTTTGGCGCCGTGTTCGTTTATGCAGGATTTAGAAGATACCGGTCTGATAGTTCCCGTCGGTGAATGGGTCATCCGGAAAGCCTGCGAGCAAAGTAAAGTTTGGCAGGATCAAAATTTTCCGCCATTGACGGTATCGATTAATATATCGGCTAAACAATTTCGTCATAATGGTTTTGCCGACTGTGTATTGGGTGCTATTGACCAACAACGTTTGAATCCGGCTTTAGTTGAGTTGGATTTTAACGAAGAGACGCTATGGGAAGAAGAGGAGCGTGCCGCTATCGTGCTTGACCGATTAAGCCGAGCTGGTGTGAAAGTGTCATTAGACCATTTTGGCAGCGGATCGATTTCTTTTAAAACGTTGACACGCTTTCCGATTCACGCCATTAAAATTGACCATACGTTGATTGCTCTGGCGTCATCTGACTCGGCTGAAACGGCGATAGCCAAGGCCGCTATCGAAATTGCTCACGTATTCAGCATCAAAGGCTTGGCGGGGGGTGTTGAAACCCAGGATCAACTCGAGTTGGTTCGCCGAATTGCTTGCGATGAAGTGCAAGGGTATCTCTATAGTAAGCCGCTTCCGGTTGAAGAGGCCACCGCATTGATTGCTCGTCATGACTTTTTGAGTCCGCAAGACTAATATGGCTATCCGTTGAGATGAAAATATTACTACTCCCTTTTGATCGAAAAACCGTCTAAGAATAAAAGGTATGGGATGAGTCTAACGAGGATCGCCGTAAACCCGTCCATGGGGGGGGCTTGACGGGGCTCGAACGCCAAGGATGGCGTGAATGCAGATTTTGCATGGAGCAAAAAATCTGCCCTGCTGCCGACATCCTTGCTATCCACACCCCCCATGCCTTCATGAAGTTAACCATTTTTTGAGTATAAAGGGAGTCATTGAGGATCATAAGCCGGATGCGATATTGTTGCGTGAATTGTATTAAGCAAAAAATAGCACCAATCAGATTCATTTATTTCATTTGAAACGACTGAGTGATGTGCTTGAGGCTCTGAAAAGTAGAGAGTTTGATATTGCATTGCTCGACTTGTCGTTGCCCAATGCCTTTGGGCAGGAAACCTTAAAAATCGCGTTGAATGGGTTTGGGCTATTAAAAATTAATGCTGATCGAGTAAATAAGTCATGTGGATCCAAAAGCGAATTAAAATAAGCCCAAAAAAAAGCGGTTTTCATATAATCACGCATGAAATCCGTCAAGGCTTACCCGAGATAGGTGCGATCAAGTGCGGGTTATTACATCTATTTATCCAGCATACCTCGGCGTCTTTGGGGATTAATGAAAATGCCGACCCCGATGTCAGAATAGATATGGATGCTTATTTTTCAAAAACGGTCCCGGAAAATGAACCATATTATCAACATACGCTCGAAGGAAGTGATGATATGCCTGCGCATATAAAAAACATTATGATCGGCTGTCAGTTGACAATACCGGTGGGCTCGGGGCGGTTGCTGTTAGGAGCATGGCAAGGTATTTATTTATGTGAGCATCGGGAAAATGCCGGTTCGAGAAATATCATTGCGACGATGACGGGCGAGCCGCTTCATCATTAGCAATAAAGATAATGTTTGTTAGTCAAATTTCGACACCTATCAGTCGAGTTATCAGGACATCGTGCAATTTCACAGTAACGTTCATGAAGGGCCGGTAATCGCCTAGACAAATGTAAGTTCGGGAGGTGGATGAGGTACGGTCACTCGCCCGACAGGGCTCCCGGTGCCGAATTTTGATCTACGAGGGGTATAGCTAAGGGCCGGGTGATGTCTTAACTATAAAATGAATTCATGTCGATTCCATAGGAGTAATGAATGAAAAAAATATTGACGATAATGATGATGGTGTTTTTTGTTTTTGCCGGGCGCTTAGCCTTGGCCGAGATTGGAGAGATAAAGGATGTTGTGGTTTATCGAAGTCCTTCTTGTGGATGTTGTGGAAAATGGGTCCAACATCTTAAGGATAATAACTTTAACGTGATTGATAATGTTGTTCATGATGTGGACTCGGTTAAGCGTAAGTATGGGGTTCCCAGTGAGCTGGCTTCCTGCCATACGGCGATAGTGGGTGATTATGTGATCGAAGGTCATGTGCCTATCGAAGATATCGAAAAACTCTTAAGTTTAAAGGCCGATGTTTCAGGTATTGCCGTACCGGGTATGCCGGTCGGGACGCCGGGTATGGAAATGGGCGATCGAAAAGACGCCTATAAAGTCATTGCTTTCGATAAGGAAGGCCGCAAGCAGGTCTTTAGTGTGCACGAAGAATAAGAATAGTTTAAATTTAAGCGCCGGGAGGTCAAGAGTGCCTTGAACCCAGCGCCTAAATTATCTGAGTAATCGTGAATATAGCCAATAGGCTATGGAATTTAGGGCAGGGGAAAAATCGGCTTAAAAAATGCCCTCATATCGAGGGCATTTTTTTTGGCTATGTTTACGTTAATAGTTGGCGTCACTCCAACATGGATTGCCGGGGCTAGAGGTCATGGATAATGAAGGGCTTTCTCGTCATTGTGGCATGGATCCGGGCAATCCCTACCGGGATGAAGCTTTCGATGTCTTTTCAATTACAAACGAGAACATAGCCATTTTTTTGCATTAATGGGTTTGAGAATGCGCTTATCGTTTATAGCTCGTCAATGCCGGATAGTCCGTCAACCGACCAGTTATCAGTATTCAAAATGCCTGATTGATCATCGCCTTTTTTGTATTTAATCCGGCAAGCATATCTTCGAGTGATGCTTGCCGTGTCCGGACCTGTTATTTCAACTTCTGCATTGATGACATATTGGTAGTTGCCGATACCCCACGCATTAAGCGGCTGTGCCGAAAAAAATACCGAATATTTACTATCAAGCTCATCCTTTATATAGTTGTTACAGAAGGTAAAGGCAAGATCGGTCATTTCATTGGAAATGCTTTCTAGATCACCGATATCTTGTGAGTCAACGAGAAAAAGGTCGGAACTGGCCACTTTGTGCACAAATGGCATGATGGCTTCGCGCTGAAATAATATAAGTCCGATAAAGCCGATGATAATAAACAAGAATTTAAAATTTTTCATTGTTGTTTTTTTGTATATGGGTTTGTGAACACAAATGAGATTCTAACAGAATTCAGAATGCAGGAAACTCAATTTGTTAAATTGAAAAGTATTGTAATTTTAGACTGTTGGCGCAAAAGAGTGATTTGTGTTTTTAATTCGTTTGGTAAAGTAAAGTGGTTGATGTAAGTCGATTAAGAAGGTTTGATAATAATGCCTAATAATCACTGTACATTTGTATCAGGCGTAATGCTTGAGTCAATAGATAGCTAATGACTTGCTCATTAGGCTATAAGCCTTGAATTTTAATAAAGCTGTCACCGAAGAAGACGACACGATGACTTTAAAGGAAAGCCATATGTTGGGGAGACAATCCTTGTGTAAGTATTCACTACCCTCTCTCTTTGAAAGAACAACTGCATGGATGCAGGAGCGCAGAACAGAGAAATGCTCCTGCATTGGTGCATTTACATAATGATTTGTCATATTGGCATGGATTGCCGAAATCCAGGGCATGAATGCGGCGCTAAGCATGGTCATCCCTGGCTCTGAATTCCGACAATCCCTGTCGGAATGGTGCGTTTTCCTGTTATGAATCCCCCTTCTTTTTTCAGTTCCTCTTTTTCAAAGGGGGCGGCCAATTTACCAGTTTTTTTAGGGCAAGGAAGTCTAAATAAATACTTTTTTGCCCGTTTTCTACATTGCGAAAACAGGTGCATAGCTTAGCATGTCGCTTTTGAGCGCCTTGAATGCGAACCATAATCATGGTGTCGTTTGCGTAGAATATTTCATGCTCGTTCCTTAATTTAGGTTATACATCTCTCGCTAGCGAGTTGCTTATCAATAAGTTATTGGCGTCTTATGATTCGGAATGGAATCAAAATAAATCTAAAGATTAGATATTTTTAACGGATGATGGATAAAAGAATAAGGGCTAGAGGATAAGTGAGAAATAGCGTGGATACGGATTGGCTAATTGATAGCGTACTAGATTAGTTATAAATTATGTTGACAAGCCTTTTCGAAATGATAAACTGAGCAGCACCAAATTGGACTGGTAGAGCTTGAATAAAGCGTTAAAGGGAAGTTCTAAAGCAACCGCCCTTCGGGGTTTTATAAATTTTTTAGGAGGTAGAAATGGCTGCTACAACTGAGTCAGTTAAAGCTGATGCTGCAGAAGCACCACTTTTGAACAAAAAAAATATGATTGCCGGTGCAGCTCTGTACTGTGTTTTCTATGCTTGGGTTCGTTGGTATGAAGGTGTTTATGGTTGGTCCGCCGGCCTGGATTCGTTCGCACCTGAATTCGAAACTTACTGGATGAACTTCCTGTACATCGAAATGGTACTGGAAGTATTAACAGCTTCTGTATTGTGGGGCTACATCTGGAAAAGTCGTGATCGTAAAGTGATGTCAATCACTCCGCGTGAAGAGTTGAGAAGACATTTTACTCACTGGACATGGTTGATGATGTACGGCATCGCGATCTACTTCGGTGCTAGCTACTTCACAGAGCAAGACGGTACATGGCATCAAACCATCGTGCGTGATACTGACTTCACTCCAAGTCATATCATTGAGTTCTACTTGAGCTACCCAATCTACATCATCACTGGTGGCGCTTCTTTCTTGTATGCTAAAACAAGACTTCCATCTTACCAACAAGGTCTGTCTCTGCAATATCTAGTTGTTGTTGTAGGTCCGTTCATGATCCTGCCAAACGTTGGTTTGAACGAATGGGGTCATACTTTCTGGTTTATGGAAGAATTGTTTGTTGCTCCTCTGCACTATGGCTTCGTCTTCTTCGGATGGTCTGCCTTGGGTGTATTGGGTGTAATCAACATCGAACTGGGCGCTTTGTCCAAGTTGCTGAAAAAAGACCTGGCTTAATCGCTTAAGTCTTGAAAAAAACTATCTCCTGGTCGCTTCTTCTTTGTCGAAGAAGCGATTCAGAAAATAGTAAAAATAAATAATAATTTTTAAATCCTTTAGGAGGTAAGCTAATGAGCGCATCTCAATCAGCTGTTCGTTCACGCGCAGAAGCTGTCAAAGTTTCTCGTACGTTCGACTACATGATTCTCTTTACGGCGTTTTTTGTTGTTCTCGGTGGTTATCATATCCACTATATGTTGACTGGCGGTGACTGGGATTTCTGGACCGATTGGAAAGATAGACGTCTATGGGTAACTGTAGCGCCAATCGTTTCAATTACTTTCCCAGCTGCGGTTCAAGCTGTGCTTTGGTGGCGCTATCGCATCGCTTGGGGTGCAACTTTGTGTATCTTGGGTCTGTTACTCGGTGAGTGGATCAACAGATACTTCAACTTCTGGGGATGGACATACTTCCCAGTTAACTTCGTTTTCCCATCTAACCTGATGCCAGGTGCGATCGTATTGGACGTCATCCTGATGCTTTCTAACAGCATGACTCTGACTGCGGTTGTCGGTGGTTTAGCTTATGGCTTACTGTTCTATCCAGGTAACTGGCCAATCATTGCTCCATTACATGTTCCTGTTGAATATAACGGCATGATGATGACTCTGGCTGACCTTCAAGGTTACCACTACGTTAGAACCGGTACTCCTGAGTACATTCGTATGGTTGAAAAAGGTACACTGAGAACATTCGGTAAAGACGTTGCTCCAGTATCAGCGTTCTTCTCTGGTTTCGTAAGTATCTTGATTTACTTCTTGTGGCACTTCTTCGGAAGCTGGTTCGGAAGTGAAAAATTTGTACAAGGTTCTTGATACAAACTTAATAATCAAAAAACCGCGGTATATTCATTTCGAATCTACCGGATGCTTATAAAACTATTAATTCTCTGTAATAGAGGAGGATATATGAAAATAATAAAAGACAAAGTTGCTAAATTGTCCTTTGTCGCACTGCTGGTATCTGTAACGGCAGCGATGTTTTACACTCCGACAGCATCTGCTCATGGTGAGAAATCACAGGCGGCGTTCATGCGTATGCGGACCATTCACTGGTTCGACTTGAACTGGTCTAAAGACCAAGTTTCTGTCAATGAAACCATGTCAATTTCTGGTAAATTCCACGTTTTCGCGGGATGGCCGGAAACTGTCGATAAACCAGAAGTTGCTTTCTTGAACATCGGTATTCCTGGTCCTGTATTTATTCGTGCAGGTTCTTGGATCGGTGGTCAGCTGGTTCCTCGTTCAGTAACGTTGGAACTTGGCGAAACTTATGAATTCAAAGTTTTGTTGAAAGCACGTCGTCCAGGTGACTGGCACGTTCACACTATGATGAACGTTGAAGGCGGGGGTCCAATCATTGGTCCAGGTAAATGGGTAACCATTACTGGTTCAATGGGTAGTTTCAAAAACCCAATCACTACATTGACTGGTGAAACTATTGATCTGGAAACTTATGCATTAGACAATGTATACGGATGGCATTTGTTCTGGTACGTTTTGGGTGTTGCTTGGATGGTATACTGGTGTCGCAAGCCTGTATTCATTCCACGCAGAATAGCTGTTGATGCTGGTAAAGCGGATTCTTTGATCACACCAACTGACAAAAAAGTTGGTATGGCTTTCGCTGCCGGTACTATGGCAATCGTTGCTATCTCAATGGGTCAAACCAACGAGAAGTATCCTGTTACGACTCCATTGCAAGCAGGTTTGATGCGCGGTATTAAATCTTTAGATCTTCCACAGCCTACAGTTTCTGTGAAAGTTATTGATGCTTCTTACCGTGTACCAGGTCGTGCAATGCAAATGACTTTGGAAGTCACTAATAACGGTGATTCTGCAGTTCGTTTGGCTGAGTTCAACACGGCTTCTGTTCGTTTCTTGGATGCTGATGTATACGAAGACGATACTAACTATCCAGATGACTTGTTAGCTGAAGAAGGTTTGACTGTTAGCGATAACAGCCCGCTTGCTCCAGGTGAAACAAGAACTATTGACGTTACTGCTTCTGACGCAGCATGGGAAGTTTACCGTTTAGCTGACTTGATCTACGATCCGGACAGCCGTTTCGCGGGTCTGTTGTTCTTCATCGACGAAGACGGCAACCGTCAAATGACAATGGTAGATGCTCCATTGATCCCAACATTCATCTAATGAATAGCTTGGTCTAGTTACAAACAAGACTAAGTAGGGTTGAAGAGCCTCCGTGCTGGAAAGCACGGGGGCTTTTTTACGTGTGTTGTTATCGTATTAGCTAATAGTTTTTTTGGTTTGATTACGCAAGCAAGCAGCTAGCAATTAATTGGCAAATACAATGGAGAATTGAGTCGATTAGGGGAATTTTATCGTTCCCACGTCAGGCGTCACTGCCATTAGGTTAAGCGCTTTTTTTCGTTCGCCCTGAGCCCTTCGGCTGCGCTCAGGTGAGCCTTGTCGAAGGGATTGCCACGAACGGCTGACTTAATGACATTGTCCAGTCGTGGGGGTGGCGAGTCTAGGGTGCTCCAGCGTCCACCAGTAGCGACAGAAAACAGGGGGATAAATCGCAATTTAGGCCGGGATTTAAAATGCTCGCCCAATTGGAAAATCCGCGCATGCTTCGAAAAGCCCGGCGCGAACGGATTTCACGCGCTCCAGTTGATTTTTTTTAGGATAATTAAGCCTGGGTGAGCTTGGATTGGAAAGCCAAAGTCAGGTATCTCTTTTAAAAGACGCCGTGAGCTCAGCGTCTAAATAATGCAAGATAGTTAACCGTAGTCAATGAGCTGTAAAAGTTAGGTGATGGGCTTCTTTCGGAGTTATCAGGTGCCGTCTTAGCCCTTAGGAGGGTGCATTTGATAAGTTTTAGGTAACCGACGGTTTTTTACCCGTCTTCTGTCTTACCTATATGGGTGAGGGTGTGGGCGGGAGCGGGAGCTTTGAAAAAAACAGTTATATAGCAAAGCTTAAGGCCTGTTTGCGGGCCTTGAATACGAATAAAAAAACAACGCCAGTTACCTAGCTTATTTCATACTCGTTACTTGGAATATAGGATTTTATTATCCCGGGCTGAGGCTAAATAATAGTAGGGTGGTGAGCGCTAAGGGCTATTTGACGAATGTAAATAAAAAAAGTATCAAACGAAACTAAAGGGACGGGATGGTGACGGGGAGGCGTCCAGCAATAGCGCGGATGAACAAATGAATTGGAGTTGAGGCGAAGCGATTAAATATGGGTTTGAGAGGATAGATAATATGAACCCAGCTCATTAGAAAATAAGCTAGGTTCATAAAATTAAAGCTTACAATCTAATAGTTGTATTTTCAACTTTTTGTTTGGAGCTATCAGGATCGTCCAGGCAACCTGTTAAACCAACGATCATTAATGCCATAGCTAAAAGTGATAAAACTTTTTTCATACTATCCTCCAAAAGAATTTATTTTTATATTAATAAAATTACAGTACTAAATGCTTAGCACGGTATTTTTATATCATGGCAAAAATTTCTATGCAACATTTAAATTAAAATGATCGTAGATGAAGTAAATGATATTGTTAGGATAAATGTTAAAAAAACAGGATGTTGCGTTGATAAGTTATTGTTCTAAAATATAAAAAAGTATTGGTGGTTGAGACAATATTTGCTTGGGTTATTCGAATGGCTTGATCATAAATCACGTAACAGTTTGCGAAGGCGTTTAAACTTAAGAATGGATGAGTAGCCATGCTGCGATAACCGGATTGGTCAGGGAGGAGGGTGACACATGACGCAGACTTAAAAAAACTCATTTCGCCTGATATTGGCGGAATCCAGGATCAGGGATGGCAATGATTAGCTTCATCCATGTAGCCTGGATACCGGTAATCTATAGCCACCGTAATGCATTTTCTGAATTCATTACATCCTTGTAAGTCAGCAATTGCCGAGGAGTAAAAATCGACAAGCGCCATGGAAGGCGTGAATGTCGATTTTGCAGGAGCAAAAATCGACCTAGTACCCCGGCTCCTCTTTAAACGCTACCGAAATTTGAAGTGCGAAAGGTATAGTCCAACCGCAAAGACAAAGGCTTGTCACTATTCGGGTATTGCCGTTGGCCAGTAAGTTGATTTAACGGAGGTATGATCCGGCAACATTTGATTTAGGTTGCTATGAAATTGCTGCTGTTTCCACTGGACTGTGCCCAGGTTTGACCATTCTCCGCTGAGGTTTTTATTCAGTAAGTCATAAACCCAGTAGGACGGGGCTGAATTTGCCTTGATTTTGATAGTGAACAGGGTGTCATCAAGGTTTAGTTGTAGTCTATGGGACCAATAAGCAGTGATTTTCATGATCAGTTTGTTGAGCCTGGTAACGTCGATATTCGGTGTGACGGCGATATTGGCCCACATTGAGTGAACACGCCCCCAGTGGGGAGCAAGTATCCGTCCTTCTTGGTTAATGAACGGAAGCCAGACTTCTTCTCCTTTATCGTTATTATAAGTGATCGCGAGTACTGAGTCATACCCCTCAAAATGGTCGTGTAAATAAAGGGCGTGAGGTGTTATGCCGATGAATGAATGGGATAGTAATACAATGGAATTGCTGGCTTGAGTCAGGGCGAGCGTTAAGGGATTGCGGCGTGTGTCGACATTAAGCCGGTATAGTAGTCCGTAGTGAATGGAGCTATTGATTTGTAGTAGGCAAATGATAAAAAGGGCTTTAGCCAGTGTTTTTAGGTTTTTTCTTGATTGAAGGTCGTTGGTTTCAAAAAAGCGGCCATAAAAGCTGGATAATTTAAATTGGCTTGTGTTTGGGATCATGCAGTCTTGATTGCATGGTATGCGCTGTCTGTTGTCGGCTATGTTGCGATAGATGGCTTTGGTTAAATGATAAATGCCGGGAATGCGCAATAACCAGCCGAATAAGAATGGATAGCGCATTTTGATTAGAATCTGGATATAAGTATTGATTCCTTTATATACCTTTCCTTGTTCGTCAACTGAATAAAGATCGGTCAGCAAGGTGTTCAATGGTATGGCGGATAGGGCGAGTTGTTTATTCGAAAAAGTTTGAGCGTCTTTAAATTCAATACATTTAAAAATATCGAAATGATTGACGGTTAATGCGGTGTGATTGCATAAAGGACAGTCTTTGTCGTAATAAACCAGTAATAAAGGCTGAGTGGGTCTAAGGGCTTTTGCTAAGCAACGCCACCATGAAAAAGGAACGAGCAGGCTGTAAAAAATGAGCATGCCAAGGCCAAACGGATAAATGTTTAGCGAAAGCGTGATACCAAGATGTAAGCCAATGCCAGCAAATAAATAGATGGGGCGTAAATGGCGGTATGAAAAGAAGAATAGAAAGCTAAATTGAAAAATGATAATAGTATAGCCAATCGTTTTTTGTAAGATTTCCTGGTTGAGCAGCCAGGACATATTGATCGCGGATACATAATATGGCTGTGTGGACGGTAGCCAGGCGCCCAGGCCGTTTCGCCAGTGTTCGGCAAATAATTTATGAATCGCCGAATCGAAATAAAGAAAGCCCAGGCAAATAAGAGTGGGTAGGTAATAGCTGAGACTTGAAACAGTGGGTTTTGGATGTTGTGAATAATGACGAAAGGGCGTGCTGAGTTTTAGTCTTAATTGATCGAGCGCAAAGGCTTTGTCGGTCGGCATGAAGAGTAAAAAAAATCCTGCGCCGGTCATGAACGCATCGAATCCGCCGTCAAAGTCACGCTGCATGGGGGTAAACTGTACAAAGACGATCCAAAAAATATAGCTGACAATCAGTGCGTATTGGCAATGGTAGCCGACGATTATGTATAAAGCAGCAATCGCCCAGAGGCAAAGAAAAAAAGGAATGAGTGGGAATTCGACGTCAATATAAGGAATTGGGTCGAAAATTAGATGATTGAAATATAATAAGAAGCAGATTTCTTGAAATAATACAATGCCATAGAGCAGTCGGAATAAGCCGATGCCGGTAGCTGGGGCAGGTTTATTGTGGAGTTGGTATAACTTGGCGAAAATAAAATGATACATTTAATAAAGCAGTATGCTGAATAAATGTATAAATTATAGGGTATTTAGGTGGCAATGGGTAAAAAAACAAAGGCCGCCTCTAATACTTATCAGAATTAGCACGGGCGGCCTTGTGATCTTTTTTAAACTAACAGAGCGTTAGTTTATTTGTCTTCGTCGTTAGGCTCAGCAAAAACCCATTTTACTAAGAAGTAGCCGGCTGCGATAACGACAATCGCACCGATCATGCCAGCTGGTTCTTTTAACATTTCAGTCAAATCTAAGATCGCACCCATGAGTGTCCTACCTGTATTTTTATATTTTAGAAAATGCTATAGACATAGCAAATGAGCCATCAATGATACTTTAGACAGAGCTAATGTCAAGATTTATTGTTGAAATTTTAAAGCGATGTACAGTAAGTAGGAGAATGTAAAACTAGAGTAGCAGTGGGTGTGTGTTATAATCCAAAAGACCTATAAAATTCAAAGTAAAAAGGTGGGAAGATGAATATAAAAAAGAGAATACATGCAATATGGCCCGCTGTTTTATTGGCTTTTGCAGCGAATGCGGAAGTCTTATTAAAAGATCAGTCTGAAATTTTGGGGAAGTGGAATCTCTATGCGGAAGCCGCCAAATTGGAGGGGGAGAAAAAAGACTTGAGTATCGAATGGGATTTTAAAAGTGACGGGGTATTGAACACTAAGTCGATTGATAACTATGGGCGGACCAAGACGTTTGAAGTGGCATTAAAATATTCTGTCGAAGATGGCATGATTAGAAAGCAATCGACTCCCGGCCGCGAAAAATACGAATCCTGCAAAGTGATCGAAAAATCAGATTCGGATATGATTTTGAAGTGTACTTATCTTTTTTTCTTTTTAACTAAAAAATAACAACTAAAACAGGAGGGTGTGCAATGATTGGTGGTATTGTGATGATCCTGGTAGCCGTTTGGGTCTACCAGTCGGCTTCGCGGGCTAAAGTAGAAAAAATCCTTTTTTGGGTGGTTTTATGCTCCGTCGTTTTTTTAGCGGTTCAATTTACGGCGGTTTATTTCAATGTGTATTTGCTTGAGACTTTTAAAGGCGGCGAATTCGAAGGCGGCTATGAGCGTGATTTGGCCTCCGTCGGCGATCGTAAAACCAAGGGCGGAATATTTCAAGGGTTTACCGGAACTCTGTTGTCCATTGTGTTTGAATTGATGCCGCCACTTCTAGGTGTCTTAGCCGTTGCATTTATAAGAACTAAGTTTATGCTCAAAGAAGCATTGACAGTTTCTAATTTATTCAGCGGAATGAAAGAGTTATTCGTCTCGATCAAGAATAGCTTCAAGCCGGAATAATATCTCGATTTACCAGACAAAAAAGCCCAAGTCCTGCTTGGGCTTTTTTGTTAATCAGCCAGTAATTTTTGCAACAAGCAATACCAAAAGAGCGACAAAAAGAACAGTAAAAATAATGCCGACAAAGATATAAGTGGATAACTTGCCGTGTTCGAAATCCCGTTGTCTATTTTTGTTGCTTTGTATGCCGACTGCGGCGGCGAAAACACTTTTTATTACATTGAGTATCGTCGGTTTCGACATAACCATCTCCCTAGAAATCCGTTAAGCATAATATGGCGCGACAGCTTGTCAAGCCAAGCTTTATCCGGGTGCTATGCCCCTTATTTAACTTCTAGCATGTAAGTACATGAGTAAATTAGAAAACTTTAAAAAAAGACTGTCCCAAAATATCTTGTTTTTAGATGGTGCGATGGGCACGATGATTCAAAGCTACAAATTGGAAGAAAAAGATTATCGGGGCAAGCGTTTTTCGGACTGGGCTGTCGATCTAAAAGGTAATAATGACCTGTTGTCTTTGACTCAGCCGGATATTATTAAAGCGATTCACTGCGCGTATCTCGATGTCGGTTGCGATATTATCGAGACCAATACCTTTAACGCGACGCAAATTGCGATGGCCGATTACCAAATGGAGTCATTGGCCTATGAGATCAATTTGGAATCAGCGCGCTTGGCCAGGCAAGCCGCGGATGAGTATTCCAATAAAACACCTGATAAGCCGCGCTTCGTAGCCGGTATTTTAGGGCCTACCAACCGGACCGCGTCAATGTCGCCCGATGTCAACGATCCCGGTTTTCGTAATATCGACTTCGATACTTTGGTCGATGCTTATACCGAAGCGACGCGCGGCTTAATTGACGGCGGTGCCGATATTATTTTGATCGAAACGGTATTCGATACGCTCAATGCCAAGGCGGCAATTTTCGCGGTCGATCAATATTTCGAGGCACTCGGCCATAAATTGCCGGTCATGATTTCCGGTACGATTACCGATGCTTCGGGAAGAACATTGTCGGGCCAAACCGTCGCGGCGTTTTGGAACTCGCTCAGTCATATCGAGCCGATTTCGTTCGGCTTCAACTGTGCTTTAGGCGCTAAAGAGCTCAGGCAACATATCGAAGAATTGTCCTCGATCGCCGATACGCATGTGTCGGCTCATCCGAATGCCGGTTTGCCGAACGAGTTCGGCGAATACGACGAGTCTCCGGAAGACATGGCCTTGGAGTTGGCCGATTGGGCCGCGAACGGTTATTTGAATATCATCGGAGGTTGCTGCGGTACGTCGCCCGAACATATCAAAGCGATTGTCGAGGCGGTCAAGCAATACCCGCCGAGAGTCGTTCCCGTTATTGAAAAGCAATGCCGCTTGGCCGGCCTGGAGCCGATGAATATCGGGCCGGATTCGTTGTTCGTCAATGTCGGCGAACGAACCAACGTGACCGGTTCGGCTAAATTCAAGCGTTTAGTTGTCGAAGGCGATTTTGAAACCGCATTGGAAATCGCCAAGGATCAGGTCGAAAACGGCGCGCAAATCATCGACATCAATATGGACGAAGGTATGTTGGAGTCGAAAGAAGCGATGGTGCGCTTTCTCAGCCTGATCGCGGCCGAACCGGATATTGCCAAGGTGCCGATCATGCTCGATTCGTCGAAATGGGATATTCTCGAAGCCGGATTGAAGTGCATTCAAGGCAAGGGCGTCGTTAATTCGATCTCGCTGAAGGAAGGCGAGGAGGCCTTTATACTGCATGCCAAATTGATTCGTCGCTATGGTGGGGCCGCAATCGTGATGGCTTTCGATGAGCAAGGCCAAGCCGATACTCGTGATAGAAAGGTCGAAATCTGCAGGCGGGCCTATCGCATCTTGACCGAGCAATTGAATTTTCCAGCCGAGGATATTATTTTCGATCCGAACATCTTCGCGATCGCAACCGGTATCGATGAACATAATAACTACGGCATGGATTTCATCGAAGCGACTCGCGAGATAAAGCGAACGCTACCTCATGCCTTGGTTTCGGGGGGCGTGTCGAACGTGTCCTTTTCATTCAGAGGCAACAACCCGGTTCGCGAGGCGATTCATGCGGTGTTTCTGTATCATGCCATCAAGGCCGGCATGGACATGGGTATCGTTAATGCAGGACAATTAGCAATTTACGAAGACATTCCGTTGGAATTGCGCGATGCGGTCGAGGATGTCGTGCTCAATCGTAATGACCATACGACCGAACGGTTGCTGGAGTTGGCCGAAAAATATCGCGGTGACGGCAGTACGGCAGCCAAACCGGAAGAACTGGAGTGGCGAAGTTGGCCGGTTACTAAAAGACTCGAGCATGCCCTGGTTAAAGGCATCGCCGATTTCATCGACGAAGATACCGAACAGGCACGGCAGGAAGCCGAAAAGCCGTTGCATGTGATCGAAGGCGCTTTGATGGACGGCATGAATGTGGTCGGCGATTTGTTCGGGGCCGGCAAAATGTTCTTGCCGCAAGTGGTCAAGTCGGCGCGGGTCATGAAAAAAGCGGTCGCGTATTTGATGCCGTTCATGGAAGCCGAGCAAGACGGCGAAATGCAGACCAACGGCAAAATACTGATGGCCACCGTCAAAGGCGACGTGCACGATATCGGCAAGAACATTGTCGGAGTGGTGCTGCAATGCAATAACTTCCAGGTCATCGACTTGGGGGTGATGGTGCCGGCCGAGAAAATATTGCAGACCGCGCGTGATGAACAAGTCGATATCATCGGTCTTAGCGGATTGATTACGCCGTCTCTCGATGAAATGGTGCATATGGCCAAGGAAATGGAGCGTCAAGGCTTCGATATTCCGTTGATGATTGGCGGCGCAACGACCTCAAGAGCCCATACCGCGGTCAAGATCGAGCCGAATTATCATGGCCCTGTCGTTTATGTCTCGGATGCTTCCAGAAGCGTCGGTGTTGCCAGTCATTTGGTCAGCGACGATTCCAAGAGCGCATTTACCCAAAAAATTAAGGAAGAATACAAGGAGGTTCGGGAAAGGCATCAGGGACGTAAAGCCAAGACCAAGCAGCACAGCATCGAGCAGGCTAGGCGCAATAAATTCAATTGGACCGATTTCGAGCCGGTCAAACCCACATTTTTAGGGACCAAAGTCATCGATCGCTTTCCTCTCGATACCTTGGTTTGGTATATCGATTGGACGCCATTTTTCCAGACATGGGAATTGTCGGGCCGATATCCCGATATCTTCGAGGACCGCGTTGTCGGCGTCGAAGCGCGAAAGTTATTTGAAGATGCGCAGGCCATGTTGAAAAAAATTATCAACGAAGAATGGTTGCAAGCTCGGGCCGTCATCGGATTTTATCCGGCCAACAGCGACGGCGATGACATCATTTTATATAAAGAAGAGTCACGCATGGAAAAGCGGGAAATTCTGCATCATTTACGACAGCAAAATGTCAAGGCGCCGGGGCGGCCTAATTATTGTTTGTCCGATTTTATCGCGCCGATTGAAAGCGGCAAGACCGATTATCTGGGCGGCTTTGCGGTAACGACCGGCATCGGTATTGAGACGAAGCTGGAAGAGTTCGAAAAAGACCATGACGATTATAGTTCGATCATGCTTAAAGCGTTGGCCGACCGATTGGCCGAAGCCTTCGCCGAATATCTGCATGAAGCGGTCAGGAAGGATTTTTGGGGCTATGCGAAAAACGAACAATACCGTAACGAGGAGCTGATTGCAGAATCCTATCAAGGCATAAGGCCGGCTCCGGGTTATCCGGCTTGCCCGGATCATACCGAAAAGAGCAAGCTATTTGAATTGCTCAATGTCACTGCGGCGACCGGCATCGAGCTGACCGAAAGCTATGCGATGTATCCGGCTTCGGCGGTTAGCGGCTGGTATTTTTCGCATCCGGAAGCACAGTATTTCAATGTCGGTAAGATCGATCACGATCAACTTGAAGACTATGCGCGCCGAAAAGGCATCGCTAAGGAAGTGGCTGAACGGTGGTTGTCCGCACATTTACATCACTGAGGATTTTTCTATGATTGAACGCGCGATCGAGCGCATCATGTATGCGAGTCGCTGGATTTTGGCGCCGGTGTATTTAGGAATGAGCGTTGCCTTGTTGGCAATATCGGTAAAATTTTTTCAGGAGATCATTCATTTTGTCCCTCATATTCTTGAGATTGATGAAGCGAATTTGACCTTGAAGTTATTGACCTTGATCGATCTGACGTTGGTCGGCAGTCTAGTCATCATCGTGATGTTCAGTGGTTACGAAAATTTCGTTTCGCAAATGGATATCGGTTTGTCTACCGAAAAGCTAGATTGGCTTGGAACGCATGATTACGGTTCTCTAAAAATCAAGCTGGCTTCGTCGATTGTCGCGATCTCGTCGATTCATTTATTGAAGGTCTTCATGAACATACAGGCGACCGACAACGACAAGATTCTATGGTACGTCGCTGTGCATTTAACTCTAGTAATTTCTGCGCTGTTGATGGGCTTTCTCGATAAAATCAGCAAGCATCATGATTAAATTGAAGCTGTTCGGCACGCAAGGCTGTCATTTGTGCGAGCAAGCGGAGGAAATGTTGGATAGTTATCCGGCTGATAATAACGATATCGAGATCGAGTCGATCGATATAGCTGAGCAAGCGCAATGGCAGGAACGTTACGCGATACGCATTCCGGTATTGTTGCACGAGGCGTCGGGCTCAGAGCTTTGTTGGCCGTTCGATCGACTCGATGTGGAGAAGCTTGTCGCAATTCTTTGCAGAAAGTAGATGATGGTGAGCGGTGAGCCGTGTATTGCTTGATCCAATACGCGGGGCGGGTTATTTAACCCGACCCGAACATTTTGATCTGCTTTGACCTCGGTTGAAACGTTGAGGACGGGGTTACAAACCCGGTCCAGCCAAGAAATATTTTCGTGATTTTCGTGGAAAAAAAATGCTTTTTATAAGCTAAGGATTTCGCGAAAAATAACTTCCTGGAGTTATGAGCTTTGTCGAGGGTTCGGTAACTCGCCTGCCCTGCCGCCGTCACCTGTCAATCGAGCAGCCGGACCCTCCAAAAATAGGAAAGTTATTTATGACCAAACCGGGGGCGTCGATTGACTCCCGATTTGGCCGGTCGAACCGAGCAGGCTTGTTATTTTTTCTCGGGTTGTTTCGGTTGCGCGAGTTCGAAAATAATCAATTCGGCGGTGCCTTTGCCGACATTTTCGACCGACATGACATTGCCGGACTCCCAGAAAACGTCGCCGGTCGAATAAATTCCCGTTTTATCGCCTTCGATGACTTTTAACTTGCCTTTGATAACATAGCGAGGGCCAGGGCCGTCATGGGTGTGGTCCGGTGTTTTGAAGCCTGCCGGTATGGTGACTTTGATAGTCTTGGCATTGACGTTCTTCGACGGTAATTCGATCTGTTGTTCTAATAACATTTTTCTGTCGAATTTGCCTTGAGTTTGTGCGGTCGCCGTTGAAATTCCAAGCGTTAGCATGGCTAGCGGTAACCCGAATAGGCCTACGTATTTTAAATAACAATTAGTGGTCATCTTGCTTTCTCCCGTTTAAATTTATTGTGAGACTATCTGATCGTTAGCTGGTGATTTTGTTGCATTTACCCAGCTTTAATATTTATGGGTATAAGGTATTGAAAAATTATTTATTATATTCAATGTCATAGTCCATAGTTAGCGCATTTGTTAAGGCTGGGTCAAATGTTGTTATTTCAATTTAAGAAAAGAAATTACCAAATCAAATCGTCCGGTATTTGATAATCGGCATAGGGGTCGTCAGCCTCGGGTTGTTTAGGGGGCTCGTTGATTAAAACGATCACACCGGGTAAGCGTTGTTCGATTTTTTGGGCAATTTCGAGCGGTACGATTTGGTATTTTTTTTCGCAAATGACGATTGCCGCGCGGCCATTGACGATTTGATTTCGTACGAACTCCGAAACATATACCGACTTGACTTTGCCGTTATCGTTGAAGTTGTATTTTACGCCGTCATCGCTTTGCGCAAACTTATGTTGCTCGACCAATTGTTTGATCTGTGCTGCCAGTTGTTTACGTTCCGTTTCCTCTTTTTTTAGTTGGTTGAGCAGACGGTCTTTTTCTTGTTGTTCCGTTTTGGCTTTTTGTATCTCCAGGCGGGTTTGCTCCGTAGCGACATGGGCATTCTTTCTGGGTTGTTTACGTTTTTCGGCCCGGATTTGTTTAGCCCTGTTGTCGCTGGCAAGTCCTGACTTAAGTAGTTGTTCCTGAAGGCTTAATTTTTTTTGACTCATGGTTTTATCGTGACGGCAATAAGTTTAGAGAGTAGTGACCGAAAAGATTAGATAACAGGTGTAGCCGATGTAGGCCGATAATAATAATCCGCCTTCGATACGGTTGATTCGCCCACCGCCATTATATGAATAACCCAGGACGAAAAGGGAGGCCGTTAGTGCAGCCATGACCGGCCAATCTCTGATCAGAATATCTTCGGGGATCGTCATTGGATGTATTGCCCCAGCGATCCCGACGACCGCAGTCGTATTAAACAGATTGGACCCGATAATATTTCCCAAAGCAATATCGTGCTCGCCCTTTTTGGCGGCGATGACTGATGACGCTAGTTCCGGCAAGGATGTGCCGATTGCAACGACGGTCAGGCCAATGATCAAGTCGCTGATGCCTAGACTTTGCGCAATCGTTACTGCGCCTGAGACCAGCATCTGTGAGCTGACGATCAATAAAACCAAGCCTACGGTAACCCAAAATAGCGCTCGTCTAAGCGTCATCGCGTGGGCTTGTAATTCGGATTCCATTTCCTTTTCGAAACTATCGGAGTCTTTACGCATGCCTTGGATGATTGTCCAGCCCATGATCATGCCAAACACCGCTAATAAAAGCCAGGCATCCAATTGAGTAAATTCGTTGTCATAAATTTGCAAAGCAGCGAACAGCGTGACCGCGCTAAGTATAGGTAGTTCTTTTCGAAGCACTTGAGAGTGTACGGCAATCGGACTGATGATCGCGGTGATGCCGAGAATTAATGCGATATTGGTGATGTTTGAGCCGTAGCCGTTGCCCAAAGCAAGATTCGGGTTGCCATGCCATGCCGATATTGCAGATACCGCTATTTCCGGGGCGGAGGTGCCGAAGCCGACGATGACCATGCCAATCAATAGCGGCGACATGCCGGCAAAATTCGCAATAGCGGCCGCGCCCTCGACAAAGCGATCGGCACTCCAGACTAATAATGCTAAACCGAAAATGATTAGAACAACAGATAACGCCATGGAGACTCCAAAAAAGAAATACAGAATTTTATGATTCCGCATGTGGAAGGGAAAAGGAAATCGATTACAATCAAGCTTTGAAGCAGTCATTGTAGTACCAGTTTCGTAACCGAATTATATTCCAATTCGGATGATAGCTTGCCACTAAATCAAGGGGGCGCAATGAGAATAGGTATTCCGAAAGAAATTAAGGATCAAGAAGGAAGGGTGGGCTTGACTCCTGCGGCCGCCGGAATATTGGTCGAGAGAGGCCACGAAGTGTTAGTTGAAACCGGTGCCGGCTTAGACTCGGGGTTTACCGATAATCAGTACAAACAGCTTGGTGTTAATGTGGTTTCAGCATCAGAGGCTTGGAAGACGGAGCTAGTGGTTAAGGTCAAGGAGCCGTTGCTTGCCGAGTATCAGTATTTGAAGCAACAAACGGTTTTTACTTTTTTGCATTTGGCCGGTGTCGATCCGGCTTTGACCGATGCCTTGCTCACAAATGGTACCACCGCGATTGCATACGAATTGGTTGAAGATGAGCAAGGCCGGCTCCCGATTCTGGTGCCGATGAGTGCGATAGCCGGTAATATCGCGGTCTTGATGGGCGCGTATTATCTGGCTGAGTTCAATGGCGGCAAAGGCGTTCAATTAGGCCGTATAGGCAAGAGCAGGCATGGTCGTGTACTGGTCGTCGGCGACGGGGTGGTTGGCATGCATGCAGCGCGCGTGGCATCGGCAATGGGTGCCGTGGTTGATGTCGCCGGTATCGATAAGTCGCACATGAATTGGTTGAGAAGGAACGAGTTGCCGGAAGTCAATTTCGTATTCTCGACGCCGGAAAACATAAGTCGCATTGTTCCCGAGGTCGACCTAATTATCGGGGCTGTGCTGTGCCGTGGAGACAAAGCGCCTAAAGTCATCACCGAACAAATGATAGCAACGATGGTGCCAGGCTCGGTCGTTGTCGACGTCAGTATCGACCAAGGTGGTTGCATCGAAACTTCGCGGCCGACTTCGCATACCGAACCCGTCTACACGATGCATGGAGTGATTCATTATTGCGTTAGTAACATGCCCGGTGCCTACCCTCGAACTTCCACACTGGCGCTCAATGAAGCGACTTTGCCTTTTGTTCTAAAACTGGCGGAGACTGGTAAAGAAGGGCTTGAGCATCTTGACAGTGGATTAAAGAAAGCGGTAATGACTTATCACGGACAGTTGACCAATCATGCGGCGGCAGCGGCGCTTGACAGGCTAGAGTATTATCGGGTCTGGGTTTATTAGCGCGGACAACAGTTCGGGAATCGATAGGTGGTTTTTTGATAGTCCTTTAACGAGAAGTTTTTCCCGAGCTTAACGCTGTTGCCGCCAACGGTAATAAATTTTTCCGTCATCACATTGCCAACTCAGGCGTTGACTGCCGCTGTCGTTGATATACGGCTGGCAATCATGATCGACTTTAAATCGATCCCATTCGCCATCGTCGATATTGGAACTCAGGTAAGCGCCGATCAATTTGATAATGGCTATGCTGAAAAATAGCCCGACGAAGATAGCAACCAAGTTGTGCTTCAGCGACAGTATGATTTTTGTGGTTTTTTCCGATAATGTCATGGCGGCCTTCCTTTTCGGTTAACAAATAAGATTATTATTCTTCATTTATGCCTGATTGGATTTTATGTTGCATTATTCAGGCTCCGAATTCAACGGAAGTTCGCGAGGCGCTTGGTCGATGGATTGCTTGGCATTTTTTGCGGCCTGTATCATTTCGTTGCGCCGCTTCTCGAGTACCAGTAGCTCGATATCCCTGCGTAAATATTCAGAAGTTTCCTGAGTGGCTTCATAGCGTTTTTTCTGCTCCTCGATCTGCATCGCCAGCTCCATTTCCTTCAGGCGGCTTTCGTGTTGAAGTTTTTCCGCATGCAGCTTTTCCTGCAACTTCTGAGCTTCTGATTGTTTCTGCGCGGCTAGAACCCGTTCCGCTTCAGATTCGATTTGTTTTAAGCGCTGTTCCTGTTTGATCTTTTCTTGTTGCATACGCTCTTTCGTGGCGTTCCATTGAGCTTGTTGTTCTTCGAACTGTTTGAGTTCGGCTGAGAGCTCCTTTTCTTTAAGTAACTGCTGATGCTTCAACTTTTCCTCTTGTAGTCGGTACTCGGTTTCAAGTTGCTTGGCCAGTTGTTGGCGTTGCGATTCTCGTTGCGTTTCTTGTTCAAGTTCTTGCAGACGGGCTTGATGCCGGACCCGCTCAATGTACAGACGCTCTTCCAGGCTGAATTGCTCGGTTATTTGTTGCTCTTGCTCCTTTAGCAAGCGTAAATTGGATTCGGCCTCAAGAGCTTGTTCCTTGATTTTTAATTCCGTCTCACGATTTCGTTTTTCGATAAGCAGGCGTTCTTGATCTTCTTGTTGGCGCAGACTTTCTCGGTTTTGACGTTCCTTGAATTCAAAGTTTTTCTTTTGGATTTTTAGATAAATATCTTCTCGAGCAAAGCTATTACTTAGGTTTTGCGATTGAGCGACATCGGCAAAAGACGGCTGCATCGAGCATAACGCACGGCACTGAATATGTTGAGTAATTAGGGTTTCGTTGATTTGTGTTTGAATGCGTTTTTCGATCGGCGTTAAACCGGATTCTATCCATTCGCCATCGTCGAGCTTTTTGATTTCCTGGTCGATGACATCGCGAACCAGGCTTTCATAAGTTTTTTTGATATATGGGTTGATTTCGGGCAAGGTTTCAATATGTGCCATTGCATATTGAATCGAGGCCTGAAAATGAATCGTCAGGTTGATTTCGAGTGAGCAAAAACCGCCGTAAAGTTCGGCGTGACTGGTCATCAACCAGTCTTCAATCGGTAGTTGAAAAATACGGTGATAAAAACGTGGGGTAAATGTTTTGGGACGAGGAAAGGCTTTCAGATAAGGACCTAGTTTTGCGACGACCAAGCGTCGGCTGCCGTCGAAGCCCGGGTCCCAAGTTTCATCTTGGTCGTTAGCTTCGCTTGCGATATCGGCTAGCCATAGGTCCAGAGGCGATTTAGTGCTGTTCATGGGCGGCGGGTTCGGTATTCATCGTTGCAAGTTCTGCGCGTCCGGATTGCTCCTTGATTATTTGTAGTTTATCGCCAAGCTTTTCGGCAATCAACGGATAAAGCGTCGGCGCGAATTCCACGGTACGGTCATCGACTTTACGCAAAAAGCCCCTGCTGAGCAATAGACCGACCGCAAACATTCTCGGCCAGTCAATATAGCGTTTGGCTTTTTCAATTTCGGTTTTTTCGATTATCATTTCGAGCGCGTCGTTCTCGTTAATCCTGAATTCAGTAAACTGTCTCAGGCACTCGAAAACCAGTTCTTCTTCCTGTTCGGTCAATGGCCCCGGCGCTGTAAATTCCAAGCGGTAGGAGAGTAGCACGGTGAAAAAATCGACCATGCCCGCACAAACCAGTGCGAATGTCGAAAATCCGGTCCACATCGCAAAAGACGGTTTGATGCCTTGAGCATATTGCGAATAGGGCATCAATACCGGTGCCGCAGGTAAATTGGTGTTGAATTTGGCAACTTTCTGATTGAACTGGAGCTGCACTGCATGCAGGTTGTTCGATATCTGTTGGTATATTGGCTGGATATCGGCCGCATCCTGATCCAGCCGGTTTAGATTGCTTTGCAGTTCGCCGATTTGTGCATCGAGTACCGCAAATTTCTCTTCTAATTCAGCCAGTTCGTTTTTTTTGTTTTGGTAAAGCTCGTTATAGTGGCGCCATACACGGCCTTCGCCGATTTGATTTCTCAATGATGGCGGAATTTCAGGATGTGTGCCGAAATAGGCCTGTGTGACCTGCCGGTTCAGATGCTCGACTTCAACTCTTTCCTTAGCCAGCAGTTCGCCTTTAATCGAGATGACTTGGGTTAAATAATCTTCGACGTTATTGCGCACTTTGTTAAGCCGCTGAATATGAATCGTGTCCTGTTCCGAGATTTCATAAAATTTGAAATAGGAGAACGATATTGAAGCGCCTAATGCAACCAGTAATGAGGCGAGTACGCTGAAATAACGCAACCGGTTCGCGCGCCAATGAATGCCGGCGATTTCGAACGAGCAGATCACCATGATCGACTGAATCGCCACCGTGATGATCAACGCGATCCAGGGAGTGATGAAATGCGACATTCCGTAATAAGTTGTAAATCCCGATGCTAAACTGAGTGCGAGTACGATCGGAATGGTCCATAACCGCATCAAACTGACAAACATCGTTTGAACGATATTGATGAGACGTCCCAGGCCGCCGCTTTTCATTTTTATTATTATTCGGTTGTCCATCGTCTGACTTTATGTTGTTATTTCGAGTAAGCGTTATTGCGGAAATTAGTAGGATTAAAAAAATTCTGCTAATAGTATCACATTGAATTTAAATAGTTTCTATTGAAAATAAATCAATCGGTTGCCTTTATCCCGGCTGTTGCGAGAGCGTTTTATACCTTTCGCACTTCAAATTTCGGCAGCACCTGAGGAGGCACCGGGGTGATCGGTCCCTCACCTAACGCTAGGTGAGGGACCAGCATGGATCTGGCATAGAACCTACAGGGATGTATTTACGGCGTCCTTTGTCGGACCTCCGGTGCCGAATTTTGATCTACGATGGGTATAACATAGTGAGTATCAATCATGAAAATAGCGATAATCGGAGCCGGCCATGTCGGTTCTTCGTTAGCCTATGCATTGGTGTTAAAGGGCTTGGGTAATCATTTGCTGTTGGTCAATCGGGATGCGACTAAAGCGTTGGGCAATGCCTTGGATTTACAGCATACCCTGGCTTTTTGCGAACGGCCGATGCAAATCGAGGGCGGTCCGCTTGAAGAAGCGGTGGGCTGCGATATCGTCGCGATCACCGCTTCGGCACCGATGGCAAAAGGCATGACTTCTCGTATGGAATTGGGCAAAGCGAATGTCGAGTTGTTTAAATCGATTATCCCGATGCTGGACAAAAATAATCCTGAAGCTATTTTTATTATTATCACTAATCCGGTCGATGTGATGACCTGTTGGGTTACGCGGCTTTCGGAGTTGCCATCTTCAAAAATCGTCGGTATCGGCACACTGGTCGATTCGGCACGTTTTAGAACCTTATTGTCGAAGGCCGAACAGATTCACCCCGACGATTTAAGAGCCTATATTCTTGGCGAACACGGACCGAATCAGTTTCCGGTATTCAGTCATGCTTCGGTCGGCGGCGAACCGATAACCGATAGTCCGATTCACCGAGGAATTTTTGAAGAGGTCAACAAGGCCGGTTTCGAGGTCTATCGATTGAAAGGCTATACCAATTTCGCGATTGCATCGGCCGCTTGCGAAGTCATCAGAACCATCGTTCATGACGAACACCGAACGATGCCGCTCAGTACCTACTTCGATGATTGGCAGGGAATCAAAGACAATTGCTTCAGCATTCCGGTCGTACTAGGCCGTTCCGGTATTATCCGGTATTTACAGCCCGACCTGAACGGTCTGGAGCGTGAAGCGCTAGAGCATACGGCCAAAATTGTCCGAGCCAATATCGCTAGTTTATTGCCTGGGGGAGATGAGGTTTAGATGGAAGGTGAAAGGAGTCTTGTGGGAGCGATCTCCAGATCGTCCCTACCCTAGCGTTACTGTGAAAGTTGGCGAACCGAAGAGGGTGCGGTTGCTCGACCGACCGGCGTCGGCGGCAGGGTGTCGCCGTCGAGCCTATATGGACGTATTTACGGAGTCCTGTCGGGCGAGTGATCGTACCCTAGCCACCCCTCGCACTTTCATTTGCCGGGATGACGACAGCTTCTTCATGATCGTTAGGTGAGGGGAAGCCGGTAAGCTTGGATGACAATAAATGGTATCGAAGTCACATTGGTAAAGGTTCCTCGTTCCCACCGCCCCAGCGTGGGAATGCATACCAAAGATGAAAGAGAAGGGGAAGGTAACCGAATCAAATATCGTGTTTGTGGCGAAGCAGCGATCGAATATCGAACCACGCTGTGGTAATTAGATAAACTGCAAGGCTTGCCGAAGCGCTGAGCCAGGTGTTGATAAGATAAACTTCTGTCGCGAAATGATGCGCGGCATATAATGTTAAGCCGAAGGCGATATAGCCGGTGATTTTGCCTAGCTTATAAGGGACCGGATAATAACGACGTCCGAGTAGCCAGGAGGTGACGGCCATGAACAGATAACACGCCAGCGTTGCCCAGGCCGAACCATGATAGCCCCAAATCGGGATCCACCAGACATTCAACCAAGCGGTCAATCCGGCGCCCGCCAACGAAACCCAAGCGCCCATGCCGGTGCGGTCGGTCAATTTGTACCAGATCGACAGATTGACATAGATTCCAAGCAGTAGATTCGCGATCAACAATACCGGCACAATATCGAGTCCTTCACGGAAGTCCGAGCCAATAAAGTATTGAAAAAAATCGATGAATAGCGTCACGACTAGAAAAATAAACACGCCGAAAATTACAAAATAATTCATGACTAATGCATAAGACTTTTGCGCATCCTCACGGCCGGCTATGCTGAAGAAAAACGGTTCGCCTGCATAACGAAATGCTTGCACGAACAGGCTCATCAGAATCGATAATTTATAGCAGGCGCCATAGATACCAAGCATTTGCAGGTTGGTCTCCAAGTCATAGGGCAGCAGGTATTTTAGGATTGCCCGGTCGAGCATTTCGTTGACCATGCCAGCGAAACCGATAATGACCATCGGCAGCGAATAGGTCAACATCGGTTTGATTATTGTGGGGCTTAGCTGTAGCCGTATGCCGCGCAATTGTGGAATCAGTAACAGGAATTTAAAACAACTGGCCAGCAGATTGGCTACGAAAATATATCCGACCCCGATATCCGGATCGTAAATAAAGCGAATCGCCGAGCCCGGCCAGGCCGCAGCAATTTTCGGGCATGCGACCAGAAAAAACAGATTGAGACCGATGGTCAAGAAAATCTCGATCAATTTGATGCCGGCAAAACGCCATGCCCGGTTTTCTGCGCGTAACCGCGCGAACGGCAGCGCCGTTATCGCGTCCAGAACTAGAATCGATGCAAACCAAAGAATGTATTCAGAATGTTCGCCGTAATGCAGATGCGCCGCCAAAGTTTCGTTGAAAAATACGATGAATCCCAGAAAAGTCAGATTGACCAAAACCAGAAAAGTTTGCGCGCCGGCATAGACTGCCTCGTTCGAAAACTCCTGTTTATTGCGAAACCGGAAATAACCGGTTTCAAGGCCGCCGATCAGAAGTACCGCGAAAAAACCGGCATAGGCGTAAAACTCCGACACGACGCCGTATTCACCGGTGCTAAAAGTATAAGTATAGAGCGGCACCAGAAGGTAATTGAGAAAACGGCCGATGATGCTGCTCAAGCCGTATATCGCGGTCTGTGAAACAAGTTGACGTAAAGGGTTCAAGGTAAGGAGTCCGGTTAACAGAATAGCTATGGCTATCGTAGATCAAAATTCGGTGCCGGGGTGTCCGTTAAACCTATAAAAAGCATTTTGTTCATGAAACACACGAAAATCACGAATATATTCAAATAGTTAAACTTTTCAAGCTGCCCGCCCGGCGGGTAATTCAAGAGATTTATGTAACCGTATGATGACTTTCGTGTATTTCGTGATTTTCTTGGGCTGACTGCTGAATTTAGGTTAAAGGATGCGGTGAATACGCCCATGTAAGCCCCTCACCTAGCGTTTGGTGAGGGGCCGAATTCCCCGGCGCCTAATCTGTTGAAAAAAACTATTTTAGCTAATTTCTGTGATCCCGCTTTTTAGTCTCAAAATAACTTGGAAATTGTTGGTGATCATAAGCTATAAAGCGCTAGGTGTAGGGTGCCAGATCGTTTTTTCAACCGCCGAGAACACAACGCATGAGTATTTGCACCGCTGTTAACTCTGTGGTTTTATCAAGCGTTAAATGAAAAATTCAAAGCATTGAGTGATAAAAGACTAAGGATAGATAACCTTGGGCTGGAAATATGCGGCCGGATATTTAGGATCGAAATCCGTTTTCGAGGCCGATTTGCTGACTGATTTTTTCTCGGCTTTTTGGGCAGTCGATGCTGAGCCCAATTGGCTGGCTAATTCCTTATCGATAAAAACAACTTTCGGTTGAAAATTGCTGGCCGGATATTGATCGTTGCTGGTGGCTGAAGCAGTCATTGACGCGAAAGTGAAGCCGAATGCGGCCAAGCCTAATAGGATTGTTTTGAACATTATTGTATGGTCCTCCGAGTGGTGGAATATCAATCCGCCATTATCTTTGATAGCGGGGCATAAAGGGCTACAAGTATCGGGTATTTTTCCCGGTCCTGCAACCGTGAAAGGCGTCTAAAAAGACTGCCGGTAAGCTCATAACAGCTCCCTGATTTCAGGATGATCCTGAAGCAATTTTTGTCTGAACGCCTCAATAGCCGTCTCGTCGTCACGTATGTTTCTCGGAATGTCCACGCGGATTTCGCTGAGCGCCTGCATCGGCGGCGGCGATAGAAATATCAGTCGGTCGGCTAACGCGATCGCTTCGCGCAAATCGTGCGTGACGAACAAGACCGTATGCGGGCGCTGTTGCCAGAGTCCTATTAACAATTCCCTGACCTGACGCGCGGTTGGTGCATCAAGCGACACGAAAGGCTCGTCCATCAATAGTACGTCGGGATCGACCGCAAAAGCCCTGATGATCGCTACGCGCCGGCTCATGCCCAACGACAGGCGCTCAGGGTAGACATGCTGGGCCTGCGTCAATTGCATCGTTTCGAGTAATGCGTCGACCGTTTTCGGATCGTAATCGTCGGGCAAGGCCAGCGTGATATTCTCTCTTACCGTTCGCCAGGGCAGCAGGCGAGGGTTTTGGAACACGTAACCGATCTTCGGTTCTTTATGCTGTTGCTCCACGGTAATTTCGCCGCTGTAATCCCGATCGAGTCCGGCAATGATGTTCAGCAGCGTGGTTTTGCCGCAGCCGGAGGGTCCGACTAGGCACATGAATTCGTTACTCGGCAAGGATAGTTTTAAATTTGCAATCGCGCGGTGTAGGCCGGCTTGTCCGGCTGCGGGATAGCTTTTGTTGATGATGTCGACAGTAATTGCGGTCATCGGCGCCACCTTCCAGCTTTTCGGTCGAGCGGTTTTAAAATGAGCAGCTCGATCAGTTGAATCACTGCTACGAATGCGATCGTATAGGCTAGAATGCCGGCGACGTCGAACAATTGAAAAAACAGGTGAAGCTGATAACCCATGCCGTTACTGCGGCCGAGCAGTTCGACGACGAGGATGATTTTCCAGATTAGGGCCAGGCCGGAACGCGTCGCGCCCATTACAAACGGATGCAGCTGCGGCCAGATGACATGACGCAGCGTCTTGAGCTTGCTGAAACGATAGCAGCGGGTCATTTCCAGTAAATCCTTGTCAAGCGCCCGAGTGCCCTCGCGAATCGTGACGACGACATTCGGCAATTTGTTGATCACGACCGCGAGAATCGCGGCCGACTCGACCAGTCCGAACCAGACGTAGCACAGAATGATCGTCACCAATGCCGGAATATTCAAAAAGATGACCAGCCAATTGTCGAAGAAAGCATCCAGTTTTTTGTTTCCGCCCAGCAAGATGCCTATTGCGCAACCAAGCAACATCGCGACAACAAAACTCGATATCAGTCTGAGCAGTGTCATACCCAGATGATAGGGCAGCTGGCCGGATAAGGTTTCTTGCCAGAATACCTCGGCTACCATTGCCGGCGTTGGTAGGCTATTGTCGCTGAGATAAAAAGCAAGGCTCTGCCATAGCCCTATAAAAAGTAGAATCGACAACAGATTAAGTGTTCTGTAATGGCTTAATAGTTTAGTTAAGGTCATGATTGGATTGAGTGCAGCAGCATTTCGGGGATTCCGCTGCTTTTGACGAAAGAGCTTCCTTTTGTCATTTCGAGATTTTGTGGGTAATCCTTTAATTCAATGACATCCAAGCATTATTCTTGGTCGGTGACCCAAAAAGTGCCCGGCTGCAGATTGTCGTCTTTTCCGGTCAGTTTGTTGTGGCTCACCGTTTTCAAAATACGGTAGATGCGGTTAGCCGCATTTTTTTCATGGGCTCCCCATCGTTTTACGTTGCCTTCGCAATAACGCTTACGAAGTACGCTTTGAGTGTGTTTATCATTGGTTTGCGTTAACGGCAGGATTTTTTGCCAGGCTCCATCCGATTCGCATAGTAATGCGCGGGCTTGTCGAGTGGCTTGCAAAAAACCGGTCAGCGCTTGCTTATGTCGGTCGGCCCAGCTTTGATTGAAGACATAGCCAAGCGTCGGAACCTCCTCTTTTATTCCTAGTGTTTTGATCAACGCTTGACCATCGATAATTTGGCGATATCCTTGAGCTTCAAGTTTGGCGGCAAAATGCCAATATGTCAGTACGGCATCAAGGCGGTTGCTAATCATTTGCTTATTGAGTAAAGGTGGAGCGCCGTAGACCTTTTCGATAGATGAAGCGATTTCGCTATTGCCTTGTTGTTGGAAAACTGCTTGCATTAGTAGACCGTTTTTGTCGAGTTCCCCGCCGGCGATACCTAAGCGCTTATCTTTAAGGTCGTTTAGCGTTTTGATAGGACTGTTTTCGGCAACGACAAGACCTCCCGAGACATTTGAATAAGGATAGAACGTATAATCGTCGCCCATCGAGCGCAACTTCGATACCCATATCCAGTCGGAGACGATGATATCGACCGCGCCTGAATGCAATGCGATTTTGCCGGCTTCAGGGTTGGCCAGTGGATGAATAGCCAATTTAAATTTTCCGGATTCGTCGAGTTTCGTACTTTGTAAAGTCTGTATTTCCCAGGCTGCCGTGCCGAACTCCAAAATGCCCAGGCGTATGGTAACGGGTTCGGCTGCGAAACTGTTGAGCGAGAACAGCAAACCAAGCCATAAAAAGTGTAGTTGTTTTTTCATTGGAGTCATCCTTTCTGTTCTATAGTCAATAACCGAAACATTCTAACTTGTTTTGGCTCTGAAATGGGGCGGCTCTATTTAGCGAGGTCATGTTTGCGCCTTGCACGGCAAGGCTATTTTATACCTTTCGCACTTCAAATTTCGGCAGTGCCTAAGGAGGAGGCGCCGGGGTGTTCGGCATAGAGCCTACATGGATGTATCCGCGGCATCCTTTGACGGGTCCCCCGGTGCCGAATTTTGATCTACGATGAGTATATTCGATGCTTACAAGGAAGTAAGCGGTAGACTGCGTCTGGAACCGGCAGTCATGAGCAATGCACGAAAACAGACTGTGAGCCGTATTGTGATAATATTGCCACATTAGTCAACCGATATTACTTATGAGTTCATTATCCAACACGACGCAATTGATCGACCGCTTCGGCAGAATTGTCGATTATGTAAGAATTTCAATTACCGACCGCTGCGATTTTCGGTGCCAATATTGTATGGCCGAAGACATGGTGTTCTTGCCGCGTGCGCAAATATTGACGCTCGAGGAAATCCATACGATAGCCCGGGCGTTTACTGAATTGGGTGTCAAAAAAATCCGTGTGACCGGGGGCGAACCGTTGGTGCGCAAAGGCGCATTGCAATTGCTTGAAAATCTGGGTCGTTTGCCGGGACTGAATGAGCTGGTGCTGACCACCAACGGTTCTCAATTGACGGCGATGGCGCAGGCGATTAAATCGGCCTGCGTAAAGAGGCTCAATATCAGCTTGGATACGCTCGATGCAAAAAAATTCAAGGATATTACCCGAACCGGCGACTTACATCAGGTGTTGCGAGGTATCGAGGCGGCGAGGCAGGCGCGGTTTAAACGTATCAAAATCAATGCCGTGGTTTTGAAAAACCGTAATCACGAAGAAACGGCTGATTTGGTTCAGTTTGCGATCGACCGTGATTTGGATATCAGTTTCATCGAAGAAATGCCGCTCGGTGTCATCGGCAGTCACGATCGCGCCGAAGCGTACTACTCCAGCGATGACATTAAAGCCGATTTGGAGCGGCATTTCAATTTGATCGCGAGTACCGAAAAAACCGGCGGACCTTCGAAATATTTCCAAGTTGCAGGAACTTCGACCAAGGTCGGATTTATTTCGCCTCATAGCCACAATTTTTGTAGTACCTGCAATCGTGTCCGATTGACCGTTGAAGGCCGATTGCTGTTATGTCTAGGCAACGAGCACTCGATCGATCTAAAAAAAGTCATCCGAGCGAATCCGGGGAACCTTGATGCGCTCAAGAATGCGATCATCGAGGCGATGAAAATCAAACCCGAAAAGCATGAATTCAATCTAAACGAGCAACCGGTTATTTTCAGGCATATGAATGTAACGGGGGGATGAAGAGATGATTTTTTGGTTAGCGGTGAAAGATGAATTCTTCTGTCCTGCCAAATGCATCCCGCAGCCCCCTACTCCCTTTATACTTAAAAAACAGTTTACTTTATGAAGGTATGGGGTATGGCTAGCGAGGATGTCGGCAGCAGGGAAAGCTGCCGTCAAGCCCCCCCATGGACGGGTTCACGGCGGTCCTCGATAGACACATTTCAAATCTTTTTATTCTTAGACGGTTTTTCAATCAAAAGGGAGTAAAAATAGACGTTGTATCGCTTGGATTTAGGAGAAAACGCAGATAAACCATCAAGAGCAATAATAAGCCTTATAGATAACAAGCATTTTCTTTATCCCATCAGTCGGAATCTTGTATTTCGCATTCTATTTTTTATCAACCCGCAACTTTATTTTCTCCATCTGAAAATTATGACATTCGAATCTCTTGGGCTTATTGCCCAACTCCAAACTGCAGTTGCGGAACAAGGTTATGAAACGCCTACACCGATACAGCAAAAAGCCATTCCGCTTATTCTTGACGGACGCGATGTCATGGCCGGCGCGCAAACCGGAACCGGAAAAACGGCCGGTTTCGCGTTGCCGATCCTGCAGCGGTTGAGCGAGACGATTAACAAAAAACCTCGGCCGATTCGCGCATTGGTCTTGGTGCCGACTCGCGAACTGGCAGTACAAGTGCATCAAAGTTTCAAGGATTACGGCAAGCATGTCGCGTTGTTTAGCGAGGTGGTTTTCGGCGGCGTGAGCATGAACGGTCAAGCTCAACAATTGCGGCGCGGTTGCGATATTGTTGTCGCGACGCCGGGACGCTTGCTGGACCATGCTCGTCAAGGCCATGCCGATTTGGGCAGCATCGAAGTCTTGGTTCTTGATGAAGCAGACCGTATGCTGGATATGGGTTTCAAGCGCGAAGTCGATGCGATACTGGCAATGCTGCCTAGGCAGCGCCAAAATTTGTTATTTTCAGCGACGTTTTCTAATGAGATAAAAGCCTTGGCCGGGCGGTTATTGCATGATCCGGTCGCGATTGAAGCGCCCCGGCAAACGATCGATGCCGATACGGTCGAACAACGTATTTATCCGATTAAGCGCGAATACAAACGGGAATTGTTATCCTATTTGATCGGTAGCGGTAATTGGCGACAGGTTTTGGTATTCGTTAGAACCCGGCATGGTGCGGACCGTTTGGCCGAGCAATTACTCAAGGATGGTATTCGGACTGGGGTATTGCACGGTGATAAATCTCAAGGCGCGAGGATGCGAGCCTTGGCGGGATTTAAAGCCGGGAAGATAGCGGTTTTGGTCGCGACCGATATTGCCGCGCGAGGTCTCGATATTGATCAATTGCCGCACGTAGTTAATTTCGATCTCCCCTCCGTGGCGGAGGATTATGTGCATCGTATTGGTAGAACCGGTCGCGCAGGATGGGTCGGCGAGGCCATTTCGTTGGTTTGTCCGGAGGAAGCGCCGATGCTTTTGGCGATTGAGAAATTATTAAAACGGTCGATACCGCGCGTTGCCGATACCGGTTACGAAGCCGTTTCATTGGAGGTTCGGTCGGGGGCGGAAAAAAAGGATAAAAAACGCACTACGCGTAACGTTCCGCCCGTTAAAAAAAGAACACATCGAGCGGCTTCCGTTAATAAAAAACGAGAAAATCACCAAGGCAAGCGCTTGCGGAAGACTTGAATATTATACCCTTTGCTAATCAAAATTCGGCGCCGGGGCGCCCGTCAAAGGACGCCGTGAATGTCGATTTTGCAGGAGCAAAATCGACCGAACACCCCCAACGCCTCCATACCTTAATGTCGAAATTTGAAGTGCGATAGGTATATACTTCATGCCCATTCCTAATCTACCAAGCTCAACAAAATTCCGGCCGCGACGGCGGAGCCGATCACGCCGGCAACATTCGGTCCCATTGCATGCATCAGTAGGAAGTTATGAGGGTTGCTTTCAAGGCCCAGCTTATTGGCGACCCTGGCCGCCATTGGGACCGCCGATACTCCGGCCGCGCCTATTAGCGGGTTGATCGGTGTTTTGCTGAATTTATTCATGATTTTTGCCATGATGACACCGGCGGCGGTGCCGATGCAAAAAGCGATCGCGCCCAAGCCTAAAATACCGAGAGTTTCGAATTTCAGGAAAGCTTCGGCGCTCAATTTAGAACCGACCGAAAGGCCTAAGAAAATCGTGACGATGTTGATTAATTCGTTTTGTGCGGTTTTGCTCAGACGGTCGACCGCCCCGCAAGTATTCATTAGGTTGCCTAAACAGAACATGCCTACCAAGGGTGCGGCCGAAGGCAAAAGCAAGGCTGTTAACAGCAATAGCAGCAGTGGGAACAAGATTTTTTCGGATTTGCTGACGGCTCTGAGCTGCTCCATTTCGATCATGCGTTCTTTTTCCGTGGTCAATGCACGCATGATCGGGGGTTGAATAAGCGGCACCAGTGCCATATAGGAATAAGCGGCGACCGCGATCGCTCCAAGCAGGTCGGGAGCTAGTTTCGAAGCAACATAGATGGCGGTTGGACCGTCCGCGCCGCCGATAATGGCAATTGCCGCGGCATCCCTAAGCGAAAACTCGAGGCCGGGTACCATGTTTAGCGCCAATGCGCCTAATAATGTTGAAAAAATACCGAATTGAGCCGCAGCGCCTAATAATAAGGTCTTCGGGTTGGCTAGCATCGGTCCGAAATCCGTCATTGCGCCGACGCCCATAAAGATCAACAATGGAAATATGCCGGTTTTAATGCCGAAATATAAATAGTATAGGAGACCGCCTTCTTCGGCCATGTTTGCAATCGGTATGTTGCTCAGTATTGCGCCGAAACCGATCGGTAGAAGTAATAGAGGCTCAAAGCCTTTCTTGATGGCCAAAAACAGAAGTAAAAAACCTACCATCATCATAAAAGCCTGGCCGGTTTCGATGTTGTAGATCCCGGTGCTTTGCCAGAGCGAATTTAAATTTTCCATAAATGATCTCGATTGAAGTTGATTTTTATTCTGAATAGTTGTTGAGTGCATCACGCATTAGCAGTAATTATTCACATTCCCCCTATCGTTCTCAAGCTCCAGCGTGGGAATGAAGACCGAGACGCTCTAGCGTCTCGTACCGTTGGAGCGGTACTCAGGCATTCCCACGCAGAGCGTGGGAACGATAATTGTCGGGGGACTGAATAGTCACCATTAGCAGAGACAAGGTCAGGAATTAGGAAATGCTAATAGACTGAATTCGTTAACTTGGGGCTTTTTTATTATAAATTTAAGAGAGCTTCTATTTATCCTCATCCGGCGAGTCTTGATTCTTATTTAAAGAGGGGGATTGCATTTTGGGAAGGGCCGGTGCGATGTTAAGGGTAGGGCCGTTCATTCTTTGGCGATGCTAAGCACGAACGGTGGTTTATCTCTTGCTTGTGTCTTTATAAGGTAATTAGTGCGTCGCCGACCGTTACCGCGGAACCTTCCTTGATATGAACGATAGATACCGTGCCGCTGGTTTTAGAGCGAACTTCAGTTTCCATTTTCATTGCCTCCATGATCACGACCACATCGCCGGTTTTTACCGTGTTGCCTATACTGACATTGATCTTCAAGATATTACCTGCCATTGGCGCTTGAACGACCGCACCTCCGGAACTGATCGGCTGAGCCGGTTCTGTTGGTTTCGTTGCCGGCTTGATGTCGAATGTTGTTCCGCCCGGCGCCACCGAGACATTAAAGGTTTTGCCGTCAACGTTGACGCTGTAGGTTTCGGTTTGAGTGGCGGTTTTTTGTGGTGCGGTCGGGACAGGGACTGCGGGTTTGTTCGAAGGCGGAGCTTCGAAGGCTTCTGCTTGGCCACGATGACTGATGAATTTCCAGCCGATTTGGGCGAATAAGCCATAAATGAGTGCGTCTTCCTCGAAATTGTCGGCTAATTTTACGCTTTCGGTTTTCGCTTTGGCGAGGACTTCCTCGATTAATTTGTCCATCTCGGGTTCCAGCAAATCAGCTGGGCGGCAGGTGATCGGTTTGGCGCCGTCCAGCACTTTGGCTTGAAGCTCGGCATTAACCGGAGCCGGCGTGGCGCCGTATTCGCCTTTCAGTACGCCGGCGGATTCCTTGGTGATGGTTTTATAGCGTTCGCCGGTCAATACATTGATGACCGCTTGCGTGCCGACGATTTGCGATGTTGGCGTCACAAGTGGAATAAAGCCCAAGTCTTCGCGGACCCGTGGAATTTCTTCCAATACTTCATCGAAACGGTCGGCGGCATTTTGCTCTTTCAACTGGCTTTCCATGTTAGTTAGCATTCCGCCGGGTACCTGGCTGGTCAGAATGCGGCTATCGACGCCTTTTAAATTGCCTTCGAAACGTGCGTATTTTTTGCGGATATCTCGGAAATAGGCGGCAATGTCTTCCAATTGCTTGATGTTGAGTCCGGTATCTCTCGCTTGCCCCTCAAGTGCGGCAACTATGGTTTCGGTTGGGCTGTGTCCGTAAGTCATACTCAGCGAGGAAATTGCCGTGTCGACATTATCGATTCCGGCTTCCGCAGCTTTAATCAGTGTTCCGACGCTTAGTCCTGTCGTTGCATGGCAATGTAAGTGCACCGGAATCGATAGGCTTTGTTTGAGGCGGCCGACTAACTCATAAGCGGCATAGGGTGTTAACAAGCCGGCCATATCCTTGATACATACTGAATGCGCACCCATGTCTTCGATCTGTTTGCCTTGATTGACCCACATATCGAGCGTATGTACCGGGCTGACCGTATAAGAAATGGTGCCTTGGGCATGTTTGTCCGTTGCCAGAACCGCTTTTACCGCGCGCTCGATATTGCGCATATCGTTCATCGCGTCGAAAATTCGAAAGACGTCGATGCCGTTGACTGCGCAACGTTCGACAAATTTGTCGACAACATCGTCGGCATAATGCCGATAACCGAGAATATTTTGGCCGCGAAACAGCATTTGTTGGGGCGTGTTCGGCATTGCCGCTTTCAATTGGCGCAAGCGTTCCCATGGGTCTTCTCCCAAATAGCGAATACAGGCGTCGAATGTGGCGCCGCCCCAGGTTTCTAAAGACCAGTAGCCGACTTTATCAAGTTTTTCACAGATCGGTAGCATGTCTTCGATGCGAAGGCGTGTCGCCAGAATCGACTGGTGCGCGTCGCGTAATACGACTTCCGTGATTCCTAAAGGTTTGGTGTTGGCTGCTGTCATAGCTTGGGTTCTCCGTGGACCTTATGGGAGGTCAATTCATTAAAAGTTGATGCGACTTTAAGTCTTAATCCGGGCGTTCAATTAACTTCGGTTGCGTTTAAAAAAGCGTTTGGCTACGGGGATGGGTGGCATCCGGAGTCCTGCGGCAGATGCAAATGGACTGAAATTAAAGTCGTTTGGCATGCATTATATTGAAAAAACAAGGTAATATCATCTTGAATTGCTTTGCGGAAAAAATACGCAGGCCTTGGTTCTAAGAATATTCGAGGCTTCGGCGTCGCAGTTTGATGTCATTTATCGCATGGGCTTCATATAGCCATATCATTTAATGGCTATATGGTTAAGCTATGATTGTTGCGCTTGAAAGAGGTATCTCAACGGTGCAGGGTCTTATTGCGCAGTGTTTGCCGCACCTAAATTGTGCTTTTGTTCATCAGGGCGCCCTATAAAAGAGCGGTTGCTTTCATGGCGGCAGAGATATTATTTTCTTATGTGCTGTTTCTTAAGTGTATTTTAATATTGGCACATTGTCTGCATTAGACAAATTGGGTTGTATCTTTAATACTACAATTTGCGTAAAACGCAACAAAAGCTATACTTAAATCATAACGAATCAATAGGGTTAAGCGCTTTTATTAATAAGAAAGATTAATCTAAGTAGTCGAATTACTGATTCACAAAAATGTTTTCCGATAGCTACTCTACTTAAATAGGCGACACTTATGTACATAAATAACAAGCAAACTGGTTGGCGATTGACTCTTGTAAGCGCGATACTGATGTCTTCAGCAGTGCAAGCTGATGATGAAGGTCTAATTGAGAGTTTAACGGGTTCCGATATCAATAAAACCGCGCCGATGCGCGATCTTGGAATCGAGTTCGGCGGTTGGGTTTCCGCCGGTATAGCCGGCAACCCGGATGATCCGCGCGACAAAACTAATGGCCCGGTAACATTCAATAACCGTGCGAACGAATTCCATATGCATCAGTTATATGGCTATATCGAAAAAGCGGTTGATACTGAAAGCAATAAATGGGATTTGGGTTTTCGTGCCGATGTTGTCTATGGGGTGGATGCGCGTTTTACTACGCAAGGTAACTTCGACAATAACCTCGTCGTCGATTCTTCATCGAGATTCTACAAGTTGGCATTTCCGCAAGTATATGCCGAATTGTTCGCGCCGATCGGAAACGGTTTGACGACTAAAGTCGGTCACTTTTATACCATTATCGGCAATGAAGTGGTTACCGCACCGGATAACTTTTTCTTTTCGCATGCCTATACGATGCAATACGGCGAGCCGTTTACGCACACAGGTGTGTTGATGTCGTATCCTCTTAACAATAACTTCGAGTTAACTGGTGGTGTGGTCTCAGGTTGGGATTCGTTTTTTCAACAGCCGGCTAATTTTCTCGGTGGCGTGAGTTATACGACCGATGACGAAAAAACCTCGGTGGCAGTCTCTTTCATTACGGGCGACACTATCGTGGCCGATAGAAGCGATACCGCAGACGGTTCTAAAATCGAGCGTCACCGATCGATGTATAGTGTTGTTTTATCTCATGATTTTCTCGACAACTTGCATTATACCTTGCAGCACGATTTCGGTGTGCAAGACAATGTTTATCAATCGGGCGGCGATTCGAAATGGTACGGCCTCAATCAATATTTAACTTATGATGTTAACGATGAATTGGCTACCGGTCTTCGTTTTGAATGGTTCCGCGATCAAGACGGTACTCAAGTTACCGGTGATGATAACCATTTCTTCGCGATTACGGCCGGCGTTAATTATTCTCCGCTATCCTGGCTGATGTTAAGACCTGAAATCAGATACGATTGGGTAACCGGTGCGAACGCTTTCGATGCGGGGGCTTCGGATGATCAGGTTCTCATTTCTGCCGACGCAATCATACGGTTCTAATTACACGCAAATTTGAAATTGAAGATTACGGCGCCTTTAGGGCGCCGTTTTTATTTGGAGAGGGCTGTATTAAGTTGTAATTTTTAGGGGATTTAAAAGGAGTAGCTTTTAGATCTTTATACGAATGATATTGATTATTAATAACGCTTGCTGTATTGTATTCGATAACTTTTTTGATCTACAAAATCATTCCGGTTTGCGTCCGGTTGTAAAACAATCAATATCATTTGGGGGAATTATGTTTCATTCGAAACGGGTGATCGGGCCGCTATCGCTAGCCTGTCTTTCAGTTAGTGTGGCAACGGCGGCACAGGCCGTCGACAAAGACGCGCCGCCGACGATACTCGATACGGTCAAGGTTATCGGCGACCCGAGTAAGGCTCGAGATATGCCGGCTTCGGCGCAATATCTCGATACCGGCGATATTCGCGATCAGACGTATAGCGACATCAATCGAATTTTGCGTAAAGTACCCGGAGTCAATATTCGCGAGGAAGATGGTTTCGGTCTGTTTCCGAATATCAGTTTCCGCGGGGTCGATACGACGCGTAGCGCTAAAATCACCGTAATGGAAGACGGTGTCTTGACGGCACCGGCCCCATATTCCGCGCCGGCGGCCTATTTTAATCCGGCCGGCGGTCGTATGAGCGGCGTCGAGGTTATGAAAGGCGGCAGTCAGGTCAAATACGGTCCGCATATTACCGGCGGCGTGTTGAACTATCTATCGACGCCGATTCCGGAGGACGGCAAGGCCTATCTGAAGACGATCTACGGCAGTTACAATGAAGTCCGCTCGCACGGTTATGTCGGCAAGACTCACGATACCGAATTCGGACGCTTCGGTTATCTGGTTGAGGGTTTTTATCGCCGCTCCGACGGCTTCAAGACGATCGATTCGACTGCCGGTTTTGAAGGCAGTGATGATACCGGTTTTTCACAAGTTGAACCGATGGTTCGCTTGTCCTGGGAGCCGAATACCGACATGTATCAACGCTTGGAGGTCAAATTCGGTTATTCGAACATGGATGCCGACGAAACCTATCTCGGCTTGAATGAGACCGACTTCAGACATGATCCTTATCGTCGCTATGCAGCATCTCGATTCGACAATATCGAAACCGAGCATTTTAGAGGCTTTGCGCGCTATTTCATCTCGCCGACCGACGATTTGGATATCGTGACGACGGCTTATTACAGCGAGTTTGCCCGCAATTGGAGCAAGTTGAACGATCTGCGAGGAGTCCCTGATGAAAGTCGAAGTTTATCTGGAGCGCTCGCCGGTGCTAATAACGGTCAGGGCTTGGCATGTTTACGGGGTCAAAGAGCTTGTGATTTGCGGGTTAGAGACAATAACCGTGAATACTATTTAGGCGGTGTCGAGTCGGTCGCGAATTACCGTTTCGATTTAGGTGTTACGCGTCACGAACTGAGCGGTGGTTTCCGTTATCATGAGGATGGCGAAAAGCGTTTCCAACACAATACCACTTATACACAGTCTGACTCAGGTGCAATCACAAATAAAGTGGTTGGAGCTCCGGGAAGCCAGGATAACAGAAGGCAGGATACACGTGCCTATGCATTTTTCCTTAAGAACCGTATCGAATTCGGTAATTGGGGATTCACGCCGGGTATACGCTATGAGCATTTAGTACAGACAAATCAAAATTTTAACCCTGGAAAAAGTAACGAGAGCGGTACCAGTTCTCTCGATATGTATGCCGGTGGAGCCAGCTTGGATTATAAATTCAACGAAGAGCTAATGATGTATGGCAGCGTGCATAAAGGCTTTTCGCCCCCTGGACCTCAAAATGCCGTCGTCGATGGTTTAACCGAAGAAACCAGCAATGCTTACGAATTGGGGGTGCGATATTCAAAAGGCGCGTTTTCTGCCGAGGTTATTGGCTTCTATACTCAATTCGAGAATTTATTGGTTATTGATAGTATTGGAGGTACCGGTACCGGCGATAGCGAAAACTTCGGAGAAGTCGATTCGCGCGGCGTGGAGGTGGCTCTAAATTTCGACGCTGGACAGGCGTTCGATTTGGGATTCCGTAATCCATACTTCGTATCTTTTACCTATACCGATACCGTGCAATTGAACGATGCAGCCTCATCGGATCCCGAGTCGATTTTCAGTTTCGGCAAAAAAGGGAATCGTATGCCGTATATTCCCGAGTATGCGGTTAGTTTCGGTAGCGGTATCCACTTTGATAAATGGGGTGTCGACGTGACCGGCAACTATGTCGGTGAAACTTATACTAGCGCGAGCAACACGTCGTTGCAACTGGATGGTGGCGGGAATCCCGATGCTCGATTCGGTAAAACGGACGACTATGTCATCGTCGATGTTTCGGCTTATTACCAGGTAACGAAAGGCATCAAATTGCTCGGTGGCGTACAAAATGCCAATAATGAAGAGTATCTAGTTTCAAGGCAGCCGCACGGTCCCCGTCCCGGCATGCCGATTTTCGCCTATGGCGGCTTCGAGCTAGACTTCGATATTTAAGTTTGTCTTGATCGGCCTGGAGCTGGCCGGACTTAGGGCAAAATCGAGTGACCCTTCCGAATCAAGCACAAGGATGTGCTCTTTTTTCTCGATTGGCGAGCGTTAGTCGCTACACATGACCCCGCCTGCCCAAGCGAAAAATAGAAGTCCACCAATTCTTGCGCTGATTGCGGCATTGAATGGACTTAATTTTTCGAGCGTTATGATCAAGGTTAATACCAGCATGCCGGTAATATTCATCAGGCCAACCGAAAACATCACGAGCATTTCTGCCCAGCAACAGCCCAAACAAACAACTCCATGTTGTGTGCCCATTCGATAAGCGCCTATTGCTCCATCGCGCCATCGGTTCATTAAAAAACCGACCGGGCTTTGGCAATAGCTTAGGCAAGCATTTTTAGTCGGGGAAAACTGATAGGCGCCGGCCAGTAATAGTATCGCAATGGCGAGACCCCGATTGTTGTTGTCCATCATCGGAGACAGCCAGAGCAGTCCGTGCATTTGCCACTGCAATAGCGTCAATACGACGCTGAATAAAAGCCAGATGCTCAAATAGCCGAGCACGAACAGCGAGGATAAACAAAAAAGGTTTTGACTGCGTCTGCGGCAAATGGTGGCAAATGCCATCACGGTCGGAAATGCGGAAGGAAGCATCATCGCGATCATCATGGCGGCCCACATAGAAAACACAATGCCGAAATCGAAGGCCGACCATGCTGAAGTCGCGGAGGGCGGCATCCACATTTCCATCATTGGCGTTTCATTCATGTAACGGTATTGCCAGAATACCCCGGCCCATGCCATGAGATTAACGGCCAGTAAGGCCGCAAACAGCGTATTTTGGGTTCGGGTCACGGACTTAGGGGAGGTATTCGAAATCGGAGTAAAAGCCGTTGCGTTCCGAGAAGGTCCAATCGTACTGATAATCTTTGTAATGATAATGTTTGGAGCGGGCGACGATCGAGGCGTGTGAGGGAACCACGCACAGAGGCGGATTGCTGATTGTCGATTCGCCCCCGGATATGCCTTGAATGCTTTCGATTTCGGCTTCGGCGATGCCCGGAATGCTCAGGCGGCGTTGGTTGTTTTCGGACGAATAATGTATCGGCGTTTTTTTGATGCCGAGAACTTCACTCACTAAACTCATCAAAATTTGCGGATGTCCGCCCGCGCGGCCGCCGAAGATTTCGGTAATCGCGTTTGCTTGGTCGTCGTCGGCGCGGTCGTCGATATAGAGCGCGGCTTGCCAGTTGCCTTCGATCATCGTCCCTGGTGCGTAGCAGGCCAGAACTACATTAAGATTGTCGAGCGAAACCTGTTGGTAATGGCCCGTGTCGATATGCCAAGCGACCAGTAATTTGCAGGCGCCTTCGCTTGGAGGTTGCAGCCAAATGCAAGGACAGGCGGTTTCACAGTTACAAGCTTCGAAATAGCCGCCTTGCAAATGCCAAGTTTTATGGGTCTCGTTCATAACGTTCTGTCAAAAGGGTTCTTTGAAGGGGCGCAAATCGAGTTCGTGTGTCCAGGCGCTCGGGTGTTGTTGATGCATCGCCCAATAGGTGTCCGCGATTGCATCGAGTTGCATCAAGCCTTCCGGGCCCTTTTGCGCGACAAACTCTGGGAATTGCGTTCTGGCTCGTTCGCCGTCGATCACGCCGTCGAGGATCGTATGCACGACATGAATGCCGCGCGGCGAGAATTCTCGTGCCATGCCTTGCGCCAAGGCTCTAAGTCCGGCTTTGGCGGAAGCGAAAGCGGTAAATGGCGGCTTTGCTCTGAGCGAAGCGGTGGCACCTGTATAAAAGAGCGTGCCTTTGCCGCGTTCGAGCATTAAAGAGACGGCTTCCTTGCCGAATAAAAATCCACCCATACAATTTTGCTGCCACAAACGAGCGAATGTTTCGCTTTCGGTTTCCAAAAGTGGACTTCGAATATTGCTGTCGACATTGTAGGCGGCAATTTCGAGTGGATAGCCTTGTAAGGCTATCGTTTCGAAAAGATGCTCAATGTCGTGTTCAACCGTTGCATCGGCGACGACTAAAGTAGCCGTTCCGCCTTGTTGGCGAATGGTTTTGGCCACGTTTAGTAGCTTATCTTCACTTCGGCCTGCAATAAAAACGTGTAAACCTTTGGATGAAAAACATTTGGCGAGTGTGGCGCCCAGGCCTTGCTCCGGACCTACCCCAATGACTACGGCTGAACATGGCTGCTGCATCGTTATGCGCGTCCCGCCGCGGTCGCTTCGGGAACTTCGATTAATTTACCGTTTGTAACGTCATAGATATAGCCGTAAATCGGAATATCGGACGGTACCAACGGGCTGTTTCTGATGCGCATCACGTCTTCGGTCACGCTTTGCGCCTGATCCTTGATAGTCAGCCAGTTGATATATTTGCCGTCGGTGCAACCGGGGGCTTCGCAGCAATCGTGCCAGCCGTCGGCATCGACCGAGGCGGTTTTTAGGCTGCTAGACAATAAGTCGCCCATGATTTCGTTCGTGAACGTTTCCATGCCGCAGTCGGTATGATGGATCACGAACCATTCGCGAGTACCTAAAAGCTTGTAGGAAATGACTAGCGAACGGATCGCATCGTCGCTGGCGCGCCCGCCGGCATTGCGGATGACGTGAGCGTCACCCTCGGAAAGCCCAGCGTATTTGGCGGGGTCGAGACGGGCGTCCATGCAAGTTAGGATTGCGAAACGACGTCCCGGCGGCATCGGCAGGTCGCCTTTGTCGAAACTGTTGGCGTATTCGCGGTTGGCGAGTAAAACTTCATTCAATACATTGCTCATGTGTTTCTCCTCATTATTATTGTTAGTGACGCGCGGCAATTTGTGCGTCTAATTTATTTTACCGAATATTAAAGAAAAGTTATTGGCTGGCATATCGATTTGTTCTTTTAGTTCCATGCCGTGTCTTTCGGCCGCTTTTCTGAGGTCGGCCACATCTTTTAAGCCCCATTCAGGAACGCCGGCAGAGCTCAGTGTTTCATGAAATTCTTTGTTGCTATCGGTCGTAAAGGAATCTTCGACTTTAAATGGGCCGTAAATCAGCAGAATGCCTTCGTCAGTCAAAAGATGCGACGCGCACTCCATCATACCATCGGCAATTGTTATTGGCGCAACTTGAAAAATGTTAATGCAAAAAATGGCTGAAAAGCTATTCGGAGGGCCGGGGTTGAACCAGGTTTCAGGGTCGGTTAAATCAAGGTGTGCGGGGTCGGCAATGTTGTCGTTGTTATGCTCCGAGGATAATTTTTTGATGTTATTGAAGACTTCTATGTCTTTGTCCGACGGATGAAAATGCAAGTGGTCGAAATGCGGTGCAAAATAATTGATGTGCATTCCGCTACCGCTGGCCATTTCGAGAACGCGGCTCGGTTCTTTCGGTAGTTTTTCTTTTAATACGCCCAGCAGCGGGTCTCGATTTCGATTGCCGGCCCACGCAACATATTCGCTAAGCGGGTGCGGGTCTAAAGGAGGTCTGTCTTGACTCATGGTTTAAATCCTCTTTTTATGGGTAACCTGCTAGGTTCTGCATTCTTTATGCCAATAATTGACATAATAAAAATAACTTTATTAACAATAGATTAGGTATTGTAGTGGTTTATTGTGTGAAATTATGTTTCAATTAGTGAAATTAAAATTCACAAGGATGCTCTATGAATGAGACTTCATTTTCCGATTTAACGCCAACCTTTTTTTTACAGACTTTTGTGTTGGAGTTGATGCATGCTGCCGAGCAGCAAGGCAAGACACATAGCGAGGAGCTTATCGAATACATCGCTCGAACTGCGGGTAGATTTTTTGAAGAAACCTATCGAGAAGAGCGCAATATTGATGGTGCTTTGGATTTGGAAAGCTATATCGAATTAATTGTAGGGTTAAAAAATAAAATCGGTGGTGGATTTTCTTTGGACTCGGCGGATAGTCAATGTGTTCGGGTTAAAAACAGCTGTTGTCCTTTTGGAGAAGGGGTAACGCACGTCCCGGAGTTATGCCGAATGACCTCTAGTGTTTTCGGCGGGATTGCGGCCAGAAACTTCGGCTATGCAAAGGTGGAAATCGCTAAGAGTATTGCTCGTAAGGACGGCGGCTGCGATGTGTCGGTATATCTGAATGAGGAAGAGGCAAAGGGGCGTCCGGGACTTGAATATGGTCATCGAAATAGTGAGGAGGGTGCGAGCAATATGACGGATTTGCATTCTCGTATTGAAGAGAGCATGCAAAAAATATGGCGTTTGAAATCGCCCAGGCCAACTAAAAAGCAACCTCCCGTCATCGTGGCAAAATCTCCGGTAATGCAAAAAATATTGCAGGCGATTGAAAAAATTGCTCCGACTGTCGCGACGGTGTTGATTCAGGGAGAGACCGGAGTTGGTAAGGAGTTGGTGGCGCGCGCTATTCATGCGATGAGTTGGCGTAGCGGTCAAGCTTTCATGGCAATTAATTGCGGTGCGATTCCCGATACTTTAATTGAGAGTGCGTTGTTCGGGCATGAAAAAGGGGCATTTACCGGAGCGGTGGAAATACAGCAAGGTGTTTTTGAGCGCGCCGATGGCGGTACGCTGTTTCTGGATGAGGTGGATTCGTTGTCGGCAGCCGCCCAAACCCGTCTGCTAAGGGTAGTACAGGAGGGCGAATTGGAGAGGGTGGGGGGTAAAAAAACTATCGAGGTCGATGTGCGTTTGATTTCTGCGACAAATCAGGATTTACATGAGCGTGTCGAGCAGGGCTTGTTTCGTAAAGACTTGTTTTATCGTTTGAATGTAGTGAAGTTATCTATTCCGTCATTGACAAAAAGAGGAGAGGACTTACCGTATTTGGTTCAAGTTATCTTGAAAAGGTTGAGCGAAAAATATAATAAAACGGTGCTTTCGGTTAGCCGGGGCGTGATGCAAAAGATTCGCGCTTATCATTGGCCCGGTAATGTCAGAGAGTTGGAGAATGTGTTGGAACGTGCGGTTTTGTTTGCATCCGGCTCCGAAATTACGCAGCTTGATCTGGAGGTGCCCTCTCCTGAGGCGGTAGGCGATAATTGGCGAGACATCAAGGAAGGCGTTGTCGCGGATGCGGAGCGGAATTTTTTGCAAGTGTCTTTACGCCAGCATCGCGGTGATGTCAAAAGGGTGGCTGCAGCGATGGATCTGACGCCGAGAGCGGTGTACGGAAAGTTAAAAAAATACGGCATGGATGCCGGGCATTTTCGTGTTAATCCGGGTTTGGATTTCGATGGTTAATAATTTCGCTGAACCGAAAATTCGGCGAGAGCAATCAGGGCGGCCTTGTAGATCGAGTCGGGTAAAATGGTTAGTGCATCGATTGCTTTTTGGGCTTCTTCGTGGGCTCTTTGTTCGGTGTAAGCGATGGCTTGGGTTTTTTGCACGACAGTATAGACTTCTTGGAAAGCGTCGCGGTTGCCGGTTTTGATCGCATCGATGATGATTTGTGTTTCTTCGGGGGTGCCGACTTGTATTGCATGAATTAACGGTAGTGTGGGCTTGCCTTCGGCTAGGTCGTCGCCGAGATTTTTACCGAGTTCTTCCTTGGTGGCTTTGTAGTCGAGGGCGTCGTCGATTAATTGAAAAGCGATGCCGAGATGTTGTCCGTATCGTGCGAGGTTGTCTTCGATTTCCGGGACGCTTTGCGAAATTACTGCGCCGAGTCGTGTGGCGGCGCTGAATAAAATTGCGGTTTTGCGCGAGATGACCTCAAGATATTTGGCTTCGGTAGTCTCCGGATTGTTGCAGTTAAGTAGTTGCAAAACCTCGCCTTCAGCAATCGCAGTCGTGGTTTTGGATAGGATCTCCATTACGCGCATGTTGTTGGTTCTAACCATCATTTCAAAGGCGCTCGAATACAGATAGTCTCCTACTAAAACGCTAGCGGCATTGCCCCATACCGCGTTAGCGGATTCCTTGCCGCGTCGTAATTCCGATTCGTCGACCACGTCGTCATGAAGTAAAGTTGCGGTATGAATGAATTCAATGACCGCGGCTAAGGCGAGATGATGATTATGAACCGGGCCAAGCGCTTTGGCTGCCAATAATAACAACATCGGGCGCAAACGCTTGCCGCCATTGCCGACAATATAATGACCTACTTGATTAATGAGAATGACATCGGAACTTAACTCGTCGAGAATGAGCTGGTCGACCGCTTTGGTTTCCTCTGTTGTGAGGCCCTTGATGGTGTTGAAATCCGGATGTTGCTTAGTATTCGGGCTAAGGTTGGTTTGGGATGCCATGAGTCAATGAGTGCTCAAAAAATGTCAATTAAAGTTTGTTTCGGGGTTGCTGCCCGTGAAATCCGATTAATAAAGTTATTTTCGGGTAAAGACTTAAGATAACTGACCATGCTATTGAATAAAGTATATTGGTGTCAATAGCTTTGTTGTGTTATTTTATGCGTTGCAATCGAATAGTTCGTTGGATATAAGTTTGACGTAACTTTTTTTTAAAAATATAATTGTCTGTTTACTTTTAACAGATAGTTGCTTGATGGAGCTGACGCGGATGTATGCGGTAATTCAAACAGGTGGAAAACAGTACCGGGTTGAAGAGGGTGCGACCTTAAAAATAGAAAAACTTGAGCTGGGAACAGGCGATAGCGTTGAATTCGATAAAGTGCTGATGGTTCAGTCGGGTGATGCTGTAAAAGTCGGTCAGCCTTATGTCGAAGGCGGCAAGGTTACGGCGACTGTGTTGTCTCAGGGTAGACATAAAAAAGTCAAAATCATTAAATTCAGAAGACGTAAGCACCATATGAAGCAAATGGGGCATCGTCAGTATTTCACAGAAGTCCAGATTACTGGCATTTCTGCTTAAATTTTTTCGGGAGTAAGGTAATGGCTCATAAGAAAGCGGGTGGTAGTACTCGGAACGGTCGCGATTCCAATGCAAAACGCTTGGGCGTTAAAATGTTCGGCGGCCAAGTCGTCAAAGCGGGAAATATTATCGTGCGTCAGCGCGGAACGAAATTTCATGCAGGCGATAATGTTAGCTGCGGTAGAGATCATACTTTATTCGCAACGGCAGAGGGCAAAATCGTTTTTCAGGTCAAAGGGCCTAATAAACGCAAGTTTGTCAGTATTGTTGCTGCATAAGACGTTGCGCCGCATTCGCGGCAAGCAGTGTTTGATGAAAAGCCTCGCCCTTCAAGGTGGGGCTTTTTTGTTTGTGAACGGATGAAGATGCGGCGTGTAAGCGATGAAATTTGTTGATGAAGCGGTGATTCGGGTTGAGGCGGGCGATGGCGGCAATGGCGCCGTCGGTTTTCGCCGTGAAAAGTATATTCCGAAAGGTGGGCCGGACGGTGGTGACGGAGGCGATGGCGGTAGTGTTTATTTGGTAGCTACCGAAAATGTCAATACCTTGGTTGATTTTCGTTATCAGTCGGTGCATAGGGCGCAGCGCGGGCAAAACGGTATGGCCCGCAATTGTACCGGTAAGAAAGGCGAGGATTGCTTGGTGCCTGTGCCGCCTGGGACCTTGGTGTGCGAAGCCGAAACCGGTGAAGTCTTGGGCGAGTTGGTCGAGGCGGGAGAGCGGTTGCTGGTCGCGCAGGGCGGTTTTCACGGTCTGGGAAATACGCGGTTCAAGAGCAGCATTAATCGGACGCCGATGCAGGCGACGAAAGGGACGCCGGGCGAGCATCGTATGCTCAAGCTGGAATTGACCTTGATTGCCGATGTCGGTCTTTTGGGTTTGCCCAATGCCGGTAAATCCAGTCTGATACGGTCGGTGTCGTCGGCTCGTCCGAAAGTCGCCGATTATCCGTTTACGACCTTGCACCCGTATTTGGGCGTGGTTAGGGTCGATGATTTGCGCAGTTTTGTGATCGCCGATATACCCGGTGTGATCGAGGGCGCGGCCGAAGGTGCGGGGTTGGGCTTGCAGTTTTTAAAGCACTTATCGCGTACCGGCTTGTTGCTGCATTTGATCGATGTGATGCCCTATGAGTCGATGGATTCGCCGGTGGCGTCGGCGCGTAAGATCATTCATGAGGTGAAAGCATGGCGTAATGATTTGGCTGATAAGCCGCGCTGGTTGGTACTGAATAAAATCGACAGGCTTGAATCCGATTCGGTGGAGCAGCATTGCCAGGCTATTGTCGACGAATTGGAATGGCAAGGGCCCGTGTTCAAGGTTTCGGCTTTGCGGGGTGAAGGAACACGTGAATTGATATTCGCGATCATGAAATTTTTGGAAGAGCGGCGGCGGGGCGACAGTGAGCAGAAGTGATTTTGCTAAAACGAAAAGGGTAGTGGTCAAGATTGGTAGTTCTTTATTGACCGCCGGCGGGCGAGGTCTCAACAAAGAGGCGATCGCAGCTTGGGTCGAGCAAATGGCGAGTTTGCGCGCGCGCGGTGTCGAAGTGATTTTAGTGTCTTCGGGGGCGGTGGCCGAGGGTATGGCGCGTCTAGGTTTAAGGGTTCGTCCGAAAACATTGCATGAACTGCAGGCGGCGGCTTCGGTGGGACAAATGGGGCTGGTGCGTGTTTTTGAAAATAATTTTCAGCAGCACGGATTGCATGCCGCTCAGGTTTTGTTGACGCATGATGACTTGTCGGATCGACGGCGTTATTTAAATGCTAGAAGCACGTTGTTGGCGCTGCTCAAATTCGGTGTCGTTCCGGTTATTAATGAAAACGATGCGGTGGCGACCGAAGAAATTCGTTTCGGCGATAACGATACATTGGGTGCGTTGGTGGCGAACCTAATTGAAGCCGAATTGTTGATTATTTTAACCGATCAGCAGGGGTTGTTTACCGCGGACCCGAGTGTCGATCCGACTGCGCGTTTGGTTTTGGAAATCAATGTGAATGATGTCAGTCTCGATGTCATGGCTGGAGATAGTCGTAGCGGTCTCGGGCGAGGAGGTATGTATACCAAGGTGCGTGCGGCAAGATTGGCTTCGCGTTCCGGTGCCGCCACTGTGATCGCGGCCGGTGTCGCGGAGAATGTAATTGCTGAAGTCGTGGCGGGTAAATCGATTGGCACTTACATGGTGCCGAGTATTGGGCCATTGTTGGCGAGAAAGCGTTGGTTGGCCGGGCAGTTGCAGGTCAAGGGTCGTCTGGAATTGGATGATGGTGCGGTGAGGGTTTTAAGGGATGCCGGCAAAAGCTTGCTGGCAGTGGGCGTAAAAAACGTAATCGGCGGGTTTCAGCGCGGCGAATTGGTTTCTTGCGTGAGTGATCAAGGGATGGAGGTTGCGCGAGGATTAATAAATTACAGCGCGGATGACGTGAGAAAAGTTGTCGGAAAACCGAGTTCGGAATTCGAGCGTATTCTAGGGTTTGCGGACGATGAGGAATTAATTCATCGTGACAATATGGTGGTGATGTAAGGGGGAGGTAAAAAGCCGAAGGGCGTTGCTTTCGGCTTTTTTATCGATTAAGCAAGGTCGCGAATTTTGGCGTTAAGTCTGCTTTTGCTGCGCGCGGCTTTGTTTTTGTGGATCAGTCCTTTGTTGGCTGCGGAATCGATGATGGGAACCGCAGTTTGAAAAGCGGCTTGCGCTTTTTCTTTGTCGCCTGCGTTAACCGCAGCCAGAACTTTTTTGATGAAAGTACGCAGGTTGCTGCGTTGTCCAGCGTTACGAATGCGGCTTTTTTCCGCTTGTCGCGCCCGCTTCTTAGCTTGTGCTGTGTTAGCCATAGTATATCGATTCGTAAAGGGTGAGTTAATAAGACCGCATATTATCTTGCGTAGTGATACTATTGTCAATTTTTAATGATGCGGGATAGATCGGTCAAGCTAATCAGTTGGCTGTCGGATACCTTTATGTACCCATAGTAGATCAAAATTCGGCACCGGGGTGTTCGTCAAAGGATGCCGTGAATACATCCCTGTAGGCCCCTCACCTAGCGTTAGGTGAGGGGCCGCACTCTCTGGCGCCTCCTCAGGCACTGCCGAAATTTGAAGTGCGAAAGGTGTATTATAATTGGAATGCAATTTGTCGGTCACAGACGCCGGATAATGTTAGAATTCCCTGTTTTTCTAACAAGATGTGTTCATGCGATTGATTAGAGGATTGGCTCACATTGAGCCTATGCCGAAAGGTTGTGTGCTGACGATAGGCAATTTCGACGGTTTGCACTTAGGTCATCGGGCGGTTATCGACAAATTGGCACGGCAAGGCCGGGCAATGGGGTTACCGTCGGTTGCTTTGATATTCGAACCCCAGCCTTTGGAATATTTTCAAGGAAGAAATGCGCCGTCGCGTCTGACTCGATTACGGGAAAAAATCATTCAGTTCTCGGCTTCGCCGATTGATCGAGTATTGATGCTGCGTTTTAATCGCTTCTTTGCCGACTTGGAGGCCGAGACTTTTATCGAAGATATTTTGCTGAAACGGCTGAATGTCAAATATCTCGTGGTCGGCGACGACTTTCATTTCGGCAAGGCGCGGCGCGGTAATTTTGCGATGCTCAAGGAAAAGGGACTTGAATTCGGATTTCAAGTCGAAGATACGCCTTCTTACCAATTGGACGGACATCGGGTTAGCAGCACGATGATTCGGGATGCCTTGGGCGAGGGCGACCTCGATTATGCGGCCGGCATGCTTGGGCGTTCTTATTCGGTTTGTGGTCGAGTGGTCTATGGCGATAAGATAGGGCGCACGATAGGGTTTCCGACCGCGAACATTCAGCTATCGCGAAAAAACACACCGATCGAGGGCGTGTTTGCGGTCGTTATGACCGGCATCGATGGGCGGGAAATCCCCGGTATTGCCAATGTCGGCACGCGGCCGACCGTCGGCGGCGGTTCGAAGGTAATTTTGGAAACCCACTTATTCGACTTCAACCGAGACATTTATGGAAGCTATGTCGAAGTGCATTTCAAGAAGAAAATAAGAAATGAAATGCGTTTTCCTTCGCTGGATGAACTCAAGGCGCAAATTGTCCACGATGTGGCCGAAGCTAAAAAAATTTTACTGATTTAACTCAAGTTAACGACGATGGATTATAAAACTACACTGAATTTACCTAAAACGGATTTTCCGATGAAAGCCAATTTGGCGCAACGCGAACCGGAGCGACTGGCGGCTTGGAACGACATCGATCTGTATCGAAAAATCAGGGAAGAGTTTGCCGGGCGTCCCCGCTTCATTCTGCATGACGGCCCGCCTTATGCGAACGGTGCAATTCATATCGGTCACGCGGTCAATAAAGTTCTGAAAGATATCATCGTCAAGTCTAAATCATTGAGCGGATTTGATGCGCCTTACGTTCCGGGTTGGGATTGTCATGGTCTGCCGATAGAGCTGATGGTCGAAAAGAAAGTCGGTAAGGCTGGCGGCAAAGTTTCCGAAGCCGAATTCCGCAATGCCTGCCGCGACTATGCGGCCAAGCAGGTCGAAATGCAAAAGGGCGAATTCATTCGCTTGGGTGTATTGGGCGAATGGGATAACCCTTATTTAACGATGAACTTTAAATTCGAGGCAGACATTGTTCGCGCTCTCGGCAAGATCAGCAAAAACGGCCATTTGAGTAAGGGCGCAAAGCCTGTGCATTGGTGTACCGATTGCGGTTCGGCGCTGGCCGAGGCCGAAGTCGAATATGAAGACAAACATTCGCCGGCGATCGACGTACGTTTTCAGGTCGTCGACGAAGCTGCATTTTTGTCGCATTGTCATCATGTGCCCGAGCACGAAGGCGAAGGCCCGCTCTCGGTCGTGATTTGGACGACTACGCCATGGACCTTGCCGGCCAACCAAGCTGTCGCATTGAATCCGGAATTGGAATATGCGGTCGTGCAATGCGAAAAAGACGGCGCAAAAGAACGTTTGGTCTTGGCCGAAGCCTTGATGAAGGATGCGATGCTGCGCTACGGTATCGACGAGTATCATGTGATCGCCTATTGCAAGGGCGATGCACTGGAAAATCTGCTGTTACAGCATCCGTTTTACGAACGCCGAGTGCCGATGATTCTCGGCGATCACGTTACGATCGAGGCCGGTACCGGCGCCGTGCATACCGCGCCTGGCCATGGTCAAGAAGACTATGTCGTCGGTTTAAAATACGATTTGCCTGTGGACAATCCGGTCGGCGACAACGGTGTGTTCTTGCCGAACACCGAATTGTTTGCCGGCGAGCATGTCTTCACAGCGAACGATCATGTGCTCGAAGTGTTGGCTGAGCGAGGCAAATTGGTGCATCACGAATCGATGCTGCACAGTTATCCGCATTGCTGGCGGCATAAGACGCCGATCATCTTCCGCGCGACGCCGCAATGGTTCATCTCGATGGAGAAAAACGGTCTGCGCGACAAGGCTTTGGAAGAGATCAATAAGGTCAAATGGATACCGGACTGGGGACAGGCCCGTATCGAAGGCATGGTCGGCGGACGCCCGGATTGGTGCGTGTCGCGTCAGCGTACCTGGGGCGTACCGATTGCGTTATTCGTGCATAAGGAAAGCGGCGACTTGCATCCGAATACCGAAGCACTGATCGAACAAGTGGCTCTGTGCATCGAACAAAAAGGCATCGACGCCTGGTTCGAATTGGATGCGGCTGAATTACTCGGCGCCGATGCCGAGCATTACGAAAAAATGCAAGATACGCTCGATGTCTGGTTCGATTCCGGCGTGACCCATTACGCCGTACTCGATGCCCGGGATAACCTGGATTTTCCTGCCGACTTGTATTTGGAAGGGTCGGATCAACATCGCGGTTGGTTTCAATCGTCCCTCTTGGCATCGGTTGCGATGCGCGGCGTCGCGCCTTACAAGGCAGTCTTGACGCACGGCTTCACGGTCGATGCGGACGGTAAAAAAATGTCTAAATCGAGCGGCAACGTTGTTGCGCCGCAAACGATCATGAAAACCTTAGGTGCCGATGTGTTGCGTCTGTGGGTTTCGGCGACCGATTATCGCGCCGAAATGAATGTCTCGGACGAAATTCTGAAACGCATCTCCGATGTTTACCGCCGCCTTCGTAATACGGCCCGTTTCTTGTTGTCCAATCTGGACGGCTTCGATCCAGCCTTGCACACGGTTCCGGCGAACGAACTGTTGGCATTGGACCGCTGGGTCGTCGACCGCGCTTATTGTTTGCAGCAAGAGGTCGTTGCCGCGTACGAAAGTTATCAATTTCACCAAGTCTATCAAAAAGTGCACAATTTCTGCGCAGTCGATCTCGGCGGCTTTTATTTGGACATCATCAAAGATCGGCAATATACCGCGAAAGAGGACGGTTTGGCGCGTCGCTCCGCGCAAACCGCGATGTATCATGTAGCCGAAGCGTTAGCTCGATGGTTGTCGCCGATTATAAGCTATTCCGCCGACGAAATCTGGCACTATCTGCCGGGGCAGCGCAGTCAATCGGTGTTTCTCGAAACCTGGTACCAAGGGCTTTTCGAGTTGGACAAAGATTCTTCAATGGACAGAGATTTCTGGTCAAAGGTAATGGCCGTGCGCGAAGCGGTCAGCAAGGAGTTGGAGCGGGTGCGCAAAACCGGTGCGATCGGCGCATCGCTCAATGCCGAGGTCGCTTTGTATGCCGACGAACGTTATTTTCCAGTGTTGAAACAGCTCGAGAGCGAATTGCACTTTGTTTTTATTACGTCGGCGGCAACGGTTCATGAGTTGGTATCGAGTCCCGATGATGCCGTACTAGCCGATTTGGATGGATTAAAGATCAAGGTCTCGGTATCCGAACATGCCAAATGCGTGCGATGCTGGCATCAACGCGCCGATATCGGCGTCGATCCGAATCATCCTGAATTGTGCGGGCGCTGCGTCGAGAATATCGTTGGCGACGGCGAAGTCAGACGTTTCGCGTAAAAAGGACTAGTCGAATGTTGAAATGGCTTTGGTTATCGTTTGTCGTGCTGGTTCTGGATCAAATCACCAAGCTGGCGGTAGCGGCAAACATGCAGCTTTATCAATCGATTCAAGTGCTTCCTTTTTTTAATCTGACCTATGTGCATAACACCGGCGCGGCATTCAGTTTCTTGAGTGAGGCCGGCGGCTGGCAGCGCTGGTTTTTTGCTGTGCTGGCCTTCGTGATCAGCGTTGTGATTACAGTTTGGTTGGCAAGGCTCAAGCGGCATGAAACCCTGTTGGCGGTTTCGTTGGCCTTGGTACTCGGCGGCGCGGTCGGCAATCTGATCGACCGACTCGCCTACGGCTATGTAATCGACTTTCTCGATGTTTATTATCAGGATTGGCATTGGCCGGCTTTCAACATCGCCGACTCGGCGATTACGATCGGTGTCGCGTTGATGATTGCCGAGTCTTTCGGTTTGGGCAAAAAAGGCGAAGCCTCGTGAAAAAGCGGTGGGTACGCTACCATACGCATCAAGCTAAGGATGTCGCTAAAATTAACTTAGAGCGTGAAAATTATCTCGCGCAGAGGCGCAGGGGCGCTGAGAAAACACTTTAACTAACGGTGTTATTTCGTTCCCAAGTTCTAACTTGGGAATGCATACCCTCAAGCTCTGCTTGATGTCACCCGGCAAGCTGAGCTTGAGGGTAGTCACTCCCAAGCTGGAGCTCTTGCCGTTATACACAAGTATAAATATACCTATTGTGCAAAAAGCAGCGACCGAGCGCTAGGTTGCCGTGTCGTCCGAAATGGCTATTGGTGTATGAGCGTTAGCGGCTTCGATAGTCGCGACGAAGGCGTCGCTCCCACAGCGGGCGGCGGATGCTCTGTGGGAGCGATCCCCTGATCGCGATTTCGAGGCCGAGAGTGTTAAGTGACAATAAATGATATCGAGGCCACATTGGCTAAGAATGCAAAAGGATAATTTATGACTTATGTATAACGATGAGAGCAGGAGCTTGGGAGCGAGAAAAACTCTCTGCGCCCCTGCGCCTCTGCGCGAGAACAAGAGCGTGATGCGGGTTAGCCGTTTTTAGCTTGATGCGTATGGGGTACGCTACGGGTACCTTGTCGATGAGTATCCAGATCTGCTCGCTCGAAAGAGTTCTCGGAACCGAACTCTACGTTAACAAATCTAACAACCTATCCCAATCGAACGACGGGCCCGGGTCGGTCTTGCGGTTTGGTGCAATATCGCTATGGCCGGTCAACGTTTGTTTGGATAATTTCGGATAATGTGCAAATAAGCATTTGAGTGTTGCCGCGAGTTGTCTATATTGCTCGTCGGTATAGGGAGACGTTTCGGTTCCTTCGAGTTCGATACCGATTGAAAAATCATTACAGCGTTCTCGACCTCGATAGCTTGAAAGGCCTGCATGCCAGGCGCGCTTGTCGAACGGAACGAATTGTACGATTTTGCCGTTTCGCTTGATCAACAAATGAGCCGAAACCTTGAGTTGATGAATTTCGCGAAAATAGGGATGATCATCGGGCTCAAGCGCGTTGCAAAACAATCGCTCGATATGCGGCGTGCCGAATTCGCAGGGTGGCAAGCTGATGCAATGAATCACAATTAGCGAAATATCGTTAGGGTTGGGGCGTTCGTCATGATTCGGTGAAGATAATTGCGTACAATCATCGAGACAGTGATTCGAGAGTATCATGGGCTTTTAAAATTATGCGGAGCACGAAAGTATGAACCAATCGTCCATTATTGAGCAAATCCAACTTTTCCTCGAAGAAGATATCGGTACCGGCGATATTACCGCGCAAATCATCCCCGAACACAAAATCGCTCGAGCCGAAGTCATTACTCGCGAAAATATGGTCTTATGCGGACACGCCTGTTTCGATGCTGTGTTCCGATTCCTAGACGAAAACGTACATATTGAATGGCTAGTCGCCGAGGGTGACAAGGTTGCCAAGGATACTGTGCTATGTCGGTTACAGGGTAATGCTCGTGCCTTGTTAACCGGCGAACGAAGTGCGTTAAATATTCTACAAACAATGTCCGCAACCGCGACGCAAGCGCGAGAATACGCCGATGCCGTGGCGGGGACGGACTGCCGGATACTCGATACGCGCAAAACCATCCCAGGGTTGCGGAAGTTGCAAAAATACGCGGTGGCTTGCGGTGGTTGCATTAATCATCGGCTTGGTTTATTCGACGGCATTTTGATCAAGGAAAATCATATCCTTGCGGCTGGCTCGATTGCCGCCGCAGTCCAGATGGCGCGTGAACTATCCGAATTGCCGGTCGAAATCGAAGTGGAGAATCTTCAGGAGTTCGAACAGGCGCTTGCTGCCGCACCGGACCGGATCATGCTCGATAATTTCAGCCTAAAAGACTTGAAAGCTGTGATAAAACTCAATGCCGGACGCGTCGAGCTCGAAGCATCGGGTAATGTTGATCTGAAAAAGGTCAAAAAAATCGCCGAAACCGGTGTCGATTTTATTTCGATCGGCGCATTGACCAAAAATATCAAAGCCATCGATTTATCGATGCGTATTGATCTGGTGAATTGACATGAGTGAAAAAATTGCGGATTTGTGCCGACTGATCAGTCACGGCGTCTATGTGATCGGCGTGCGCAACGGCGAAACAACAAATGCCTTTACCGCCGCATGGGTCATGCAAGTGTCTTTCGATCCGGTTATGCTGGCGCTGAGCATCAATCCCGAACACAACTCTTATCGGCTGCTAGAAGCGGGCTGCTGCTGTACGGTCAATGTCCTAGGCCGTGATCAAATGGCCATTGCCGAGCATTTCGGTCGTTCTGTGCCCGATAAAATGGCAGGATACGCCTGGCAACAGGCGAAAACCGGCGCCCCGGTATTATCCGAAGGCCTCGCCTATTTTGATTGCGAACTCAGCTATTTCACCGATGCCGGCGATCATCGCCTCGCTGTGTTGAGTGTCGTCGATGCGGCGATGCTTAGAAGCGGCCCTTCGATGCTGTATAGTCAAACCGGCGATATGGACGGCAGCAGCGAGCTTTACCAAGAATAGCAATATACATCCCTCTGTTGTTTGATATACCTTGCGCGGTCATGTTTTCGGCTTTTATGGCCTGCTATTTTGTTCGGAGCCTACAGGGAAGTAAGGATTTGGTAACAAATAACTTCCTGATTTTTCATCGTTCCTACGCTCTGCGTGGGAATGCATCTCGGGACGCTCCTGCGTCCCCAGCGATCGATAAAACAAGCAAGAGCTAACGAATACACCCTCTCAATCCGCAGTCGATGTAAAAAAGTAACCTGACCCCTTTTCTGACCCCTTTTCTGGCGATATGGACGGCAGCAGCGAGCTTTACCAAGAATAGCAATATACATCCCTCTGTTGTTTGATATACCTTGCGCGGTCATGTTTTCGGCTTTTATAGCCTGCTATTTTGTTCGGAGCCTACAGGGAAGTAAGGATTTGGTAACAAATAACTTCCTGATTTTTCATCGTTCCTACGCTCTGCGTGGGAATGCATCTCGGGACGCTCCTGCGTCCCCAGCGATCGATAAAACAAGCAAGAGCTAACGAATACACCCTCTCAATCCGCAGTCGATGTAAAAAAGTAACCTGACCCCTTTTCTGGACCCCTTTTCTGCTTTTCTGGATAAGTTCCTATTTTTTGTAAGTATTCATACGTATGGTTTTCAGAGGTCAATTCATAAATACTAAGTCCTCGATAAAACAGAATAATCCATAGCTAAGAGAGGGAGCCATCATGATGAATCGTACCTTTAATCTTAAGGACCCATCTTTACAATCTCATATAGAAATTAGCCGTAACATCGCTTTCCATGAAGCCGGACATGCCGCCGCCATACATTTGGGCAACCAACAGAAAGGACTGCCTCCGGTTTTTTTTCAGATATGTGTCAAACCGTTAAATACCGACTTTCAGTCATCCGAGTGTTTGGGAGATCAATCGGCTCGATATATGGCTAAAGTAGAAGGTGGTCGTTTAATTCATACGGTAGCAACATCGTTTCACGAAACGACAAAACATTTTTCTAATGCACAAAAGCTTGCTTTTCAGTGTGCTTTCGAAGCCGATATCATTAATTTACTCGTTGGACCGCTGGCCGAAGCCAGATATATCGCACTGCGTGACAATGAGCCCTTTAACGCTCGACTAGTGAATCTCGAAGCACTTCATTATTATGGCGGTGCATCCGATTTGGATCTTGTCAACGAGTACCTTGATAGCTTCATTGTGACTCGGGAACTCAGAGAGAAAAAACTGAATGCGCTCTTTATGGACGCATTCAGTTTTATCAATGACGGGGCAAATTGGCTCGCAATCACCGCACTGGCCGACTTTGTTTTATCGACCGACAGAAATGTCCTTCAATTTGAAGAAATTGGATCAATACTTGACCAGGGCAAGTTGCTGGCAAAGAACTAGCTAAAAGGCGTTGTCGACACGTAGTCTAGATTCATTGTTTTTAATAAATTCGGAGGGTTAGCTGTTTTATGAAAAAGATAACCCAATGCGCTATCGATGGCAGCCATCTGCCTCAGTATTCGGAACGACCAATCACTAAGATGTCGGCGGCAATCTCCCGGAAAGCTGCAGGCTCCCAAAATCTCCAACGCCAACTAAAAGTCCGCCAAGGCGAACTGAGCAAGTCGCGTATTGACCCGACCCAACTTGATGCTTCGTTAGAACGTTATAACAAGCTCGATGATTTTGTACCCTTTGCCTATTTCATGCTGGCTGCCGATAGTAGCATTATCGATGCCAATCAGGCTGCAGAGTGGCTGCTTGGCATGCCTTGGCTGACTTTATGCCGGCAACGTTTTGCAAAGCTAGTCTGCGAGGAGTCGCAGTCTACATTCAATGCTTTTCTGGAGAAAACGTTTGCAATCAGGCAGCATCAAAGCTGTGAGGTGACGTTAAAAATCGCCGGGCGAATGATGTGGATAGAAATTAAGGCCATTGCCGACCCATTACTTCAAACCTGCCGCGTCGCAGTTTCGGACATTACCGAGCACAAGCGAACCGAGCGCCAATTAGAACTCGCCACGTTGGCCTATCGGGCGATAGACGAAGCCATTTTGATTACTGACGCCAATAACCGTATCGTTACTGTCAATCCCGCTTTCACAAAACTCACAGGATATACCGAAGGGGAACTCCTCGGTCAATGCATACATCTTTTTAAAACCGATTGCCATGACAGTCGTTTCTATTTGAGCATCTGGAAAGCGCTACGGAAAACCGGACATTGGCAGGGAGAGATTTGGAAGCGCCGTAAGAATGGTGAGCTCTATCTTGAATGGCTGAGAATCAACACTAATTACGACAGCAACGGAAAGGTATTGCAACATGTGGCGATAAGCAGCGATATCACCGACCGCAAGCGCGCCGAAGAAAAGATGTGGAAACGAGCAAACTTCGATCAGTTGACCGGCTTGCCCAACCGGTATTTGTTTTATGACCGCGTGCAATTGGCCGTCAAACAAGCCAACAGGGAAGGTTTGCCGATGGCTTTGATGTTGCTTGATCTCGACCGTTTCAAGCAAATCAATGATACCTTGGGACACGACAGGGGAGACAGTCTATTGTTAGAGATTGCGCGGCGGTTGAACCATTGCGTGCGCGAGACCGACACGGTGGCGCGATTGGGCGGCGATGAGTTTGCCATTATTCTGAATGAAATGGAAGATAGTGTCGGTATCGAACGCATTGCTCAAAGTCTATTGCAACAACTGGCCGGTCCGTTTTTGTTGAATGGCGAAACAGTCTATATATCCGCTAGCATCGGTATCGCATTTTATCCGGAAGATGCCTCCGAAATTGAAGCACTGTTAAAGAATGCCGATCAAGCCATGTATGACGCGAAAGAGGCGGGCCGTAACCGGTTCAGTTATTTCGCTCGTACTGTACAGAATGCCTCGCAACGCCAACCCTGTTTGGCCAACGATTTGCGCGATGCATTAGCCAATTATCAGTTGCAGTTGCATTATCAGCCCATCATGGAATTGGCGAGCGGCGTTATTTATAAAGCGGAGGCGCTGATCCGCTGGAGACATCCGCGGTATGGCTGGCTTAGTCCAACGGATTTTATTGCTATTGCCGAAAAAACAGGTTTGATCGTTGAAATCAGCGATTGGGTATTTAAAGAAGCGGCACGACAAGTGCTCATCTGGCGAAGATATTTTGATAGGCGTTTCCAAATCAGCATCAATGGCTCTCCAATGTTATTCCATTGCGCCGGCGATCATCAAAACAGTTGGTTCGAGCATTTACGACAAAAGGGCCTCACGGCAGACAGTATTGGGGTCGAAATAGGCGAAGGTGTGCTGATGGACGCTTCGCATGTCGTTTCAAACACGTTGTTTTCGTTTCGCGATATCGGTATGCCGATCAGTATCGACGATTTTGGCACCGGTTGCTTGTCATTGTCCTGCTTGCAGAAATTTCATATCGATTATCTGAAAATAGATCGGTCGTTTGTCGGCAAGTTGTTGGATCAATCAAATGAATTAATGTTTTGTGAAGCGATGATCGCTATGGCGCACAAGCTAAAGATCAAGGTGATCGCGGAAGGAGTGGAAACTAAAGATCAGTGTGGTCTACTCAAAAAAATGGGTTGTGACTATGCTCAAGGTTACCTATTTTCAAAGCCCTTATCCGCCGAAGCCTTTGAGGCGTTGCTAGCGAAACCTGAATGAGCTGTTGAGTGTAAAACAGTATTGAGCGTTTCCGTAATCGACTCCCGATTTACCCGGTCAATGTTTAGAAAAAATCATGTAGTGAAACAATTTTAACGCTTGTAGAGAGACTGTTTATCGATGAAGGATTAGGGCTTATTGTCAGTCGATGTAAAGATAATTTATTCGCGGAGCCAATACCGATTGCTTAGCTTGATGTAACATGGACACCCGGCAATGAACATTAATAACGAGAGCCGATGACCGACGCACGATTTAAAATTCAATCCGTTTTCTTTTATTTAAGCAATCAACCAGCCGTGTTGCGATACGGACTGACGGTACTGGTCGTCGTTACAACCACTATCGCAACCATTTATATTCCAGTGATAGGTGAGCGGGCGGCATATTTGTTATTTGCTTTCGAGATTAATCTGGTCTCTTTCTGGTTAGGGAAGAATTCCGGCTTTCTTGCGGCGGCTTTATCTTTGATCGCGGTCAATACACTGATATTGTTTCCGGCCGAGACCGAATTCGACGACCTATTGATATTAAACGTAGCCTTTTGCTTCGTTTCAGTGGTTATGGTCGCGACAACCAGCTTTTATAGGAGTCTTACCCATGCGCTATGGGAAAGTCGACAAGATTTGGATCGTGCGCAAACGGTCGGGCAAATCGGTAGCTGGCGGCTGGATATCAAACGTGACGAATTAATTTGGTCCGACGAGAATCACCGTATTTTCGGTATTCCGATAGGCACGCCGAAGACCTATCAAACTTTTCTAGCCATCGTGCATCCGGAAGACCGAGACTATGTCGACCGGATGTGGCAAGAGGGGCTACGCGGCGAGCCCTACGATATCGAGCACCGTTTGTTGGTCGATGGCACCGTGAAATGGGTTCGCGAAAGGGCTTGGTTGGAATACGATAAAAAGGGCAACTTGCAGGGCGGGTTCGGGACCACGCAGGATATTACCCATCACAAACGTATCGAATTGGATCTGCTTGATAGTCGGCAACGCTATGCCGACATAGTCGAGTCGGCTATCGACGCGATCATTACTATCGACGCCGATCAACGCGTTTTACTGTTCAACTCTGCAGCGGAAAAAATGTTCGGTTGTTCGGCGGATGATGCCATCGGCGGGACTATCGAACGTTTTATTCCCGAGCGGTTCCGCGCCGCACATGGTAAATATATCCGTGGATTCGATGATGCAGGAATTGCTCATCGAATAAAAAATGAACTGGCGTCTATTAGGGGTATACGAGCCGATGGCGAGGAGTTCCCGATCGAGGCTTCCATTTCCAAGTGCGAAATAAACGGCGAGAAAACCTTTACAGTGATCATGCGCGACGTGACAGAACGCAGGAATGCGGAATTGGCCATGAATGAGCGGATAAGGTTACAGGACCAATTAACCAAGGTTGCCGCAACGGTGCCCGGAGTCATTTGTTCGTTCCGATTGCGCCCTGACGGCACGGCAAGCATGCCTTATGCCTGTCCGCTGTTCGAATCGTTATATGGGATCAGTCCCGATGTTGTAGCCGAGGATTTTAGCCCTGTTTTCGCCCGCACCCATCCCGACGATCTCGTTCATATCAACGAAACCATTGCCGAGTCCGCCCGAACCCTGCAAGCCTGGCGAGACGCGTTCCGCTACAAACACCCGACTAAAGGCGAGATTTGGATCGAAGGTCATTCGATGCCGCAACGCGAAATGGACGGTAGTACGCTCTGGCATGGCTACATTCAAGACATTACCGACCGTAAACTGGCCGAATTGACATTACGCGACCGGGAAAACGAATTACGATTGATCATGGACGCGACGCCTGCGCTGATCTCCTATTTGGATACCGAGCTTAAGTATTTGCGAGTCAATGCGACCTATGAAAAATGGTTCGGTATCTCAGCGGATCGGATCCTGGGCCGAGTAGCGCCGGATATTATCGGTAAAGAAGCCTGGCGCATCGTTCAACCCTATTTCGAACGCGCCCTTGCAGGGGAACAGGTAAATTTCGATCAACAAATACCCTACGGGCATGGAGAGCCGCGCTGGGTCCAGGCCACTTATATCCCTAACATGGATACGACCGGAAAGGTCAAGGGTGTCGTCGTGCATGTCGTCGATGTAACGGATAGAAAGCTGAGCGAGAAAAAAATCGCTTCCTTAAACCAAAGCTTAGAGCGCCGAATAGAAGAGATGCAAGTCATTTTCAATACCGTGCCGATCGGACTGTGCATCGCCGATGGCTCGGACGTCTACGATATTCGCGGAAATCCGGCGCTTGAGCGGATGCTCCGCTTACCGATGAGGACCGGTCTTTCCAGCCGTAGTGAAGTATTGAGCGCCATTCGTGTCATACAGAATGGGATCGAGTTAGCAAATGAGGACTTACCGATGCGTCGCGCCGTTCGCGGTGAGTTGGTTGATAACCAAGTCATCGATATTATTCGCCCTGACGGTCAACAAATAACTTTACTCGGCAATGCTTCGCCCTTATTTAACGAAGAAGGCAAGCCGCGCGGTGCCGTGGGGGCTTTTCTAGACATTACGGCGCTCAAACAGGCCGAACAAGAATTGCGCAACACCGAGGCTCGACTCGCCTTGGTCGTCGAACAAGTCAATGCCGGATATTGGGATTGGGATTTAACTACCCGTCAGCTATTTTTATCGCTCGAATTAAAACGGCAAATAGGCTTTGATGACAGCGAATTACTCAACCGCCGAGAGGATTGGGAAAGCCGCTTGCATCCGGATGATCGCGCATATGTCATGGCGACGATAAAAAATTGTGTTGACGATCACAAGCCGAATTTTGAAATGGAGTTTCGCCTGCGCCACAAAGACGGGTCTTATCGTTGGATTCATTCGCGCGGTGTTTTGTTGAGCGATCAAAATAATCAAGCGTACCGTATCCTGGGCATCAATTTGGATATTACCGACTACATGAAGCAGAAGGAGCTGAACGAGCGGCGCGACAAAATGGAACAGTCGTCTCGATTATATATTGCGGTCCAGACGGCCGCCGCGTTTGCCCACGAATTGAATCAACCTCTATCAGCCATTTCCTCTTATGCCGATGTGGCGCTGCATTTGTGTCAAACGGATAACCCTAATCCGCAAAAGCTCTGTCAGGTCATGGAAAAATGTTCACAACAAGCGCAGCGTGCCGGCGAAGTGATACGGCAATTGGTAAACCTATTGCAAAAAGGGGAAGCCGTTAGCGAACCGGTGGATATCAATGCCTCGATCCATGAAGTGATCGATTTAATGAAAACCGACGGACCCTCTGACGAATTTAAAATTGAGCTGGACCTTGCCGTTGAACTGCCTCCGGTTAAGGCCAATGCGCTGCAAATACAAAAGGTATTAATCAATCTAATACGCAATGGACTGGAGTCTATGTTGGAATTGAAAGAAAAAGCAGAAGCGGTCATCGTGAAGACGCAACGCTATGAGGCCGATTCAACAATGATACAGGTGACGGTGCGCGATAGCGGTAAAGGTGTCGAAGATTCGGCGGAGCTTAGAGCTATCTTTCAACCTTTCCATAGCACGAAACCCGCCGGTTTAGGCATGGGACTTGCGATAAGTCGAACTTTGGTCACGGCTCACGGCGGAAAAATGTGGGCCGAACAAAATGCGGGCAACGGCCTCAGTATCCACTTTACATTGCCATGCGAGATATAAGCACTCAAACCTACTACGTTTTCATCGTCGATGACGATGATGCGGTGCGTGACGGCCTCGGGCAGGTTATGGAAGTTGCCGGCTTTAATTATCAAGCTTTCGAGAGTGCCGAGCATTTTCTGCAAGCTTATTGTCCGGGCAAGAACGGATGCTTGGTTCTCGATCTCAACATGCCGGATATGACCGGCGACGAGCTGCAAACCGAATTGACTCGTCGAAATATTCATTTGCCTATTATTTTCCTGACCGGTTATGGCGACATACCCACAACAGTTCGCGTCATCAAAGCCGGGGCGGTTGATTTTCTGACCAAGCCGGTTTCCAGTAAGTTATTGATCGAACGGATTCGGACCGTCCTAGAGCAAGAAGCCCGGAAGTACGAGGATTCATTACTGGCTGATCAAGCGCTCTGTCGGCGTTTAAACGGTCTCACATCCCGCGAGTCGGAAGTAATGTCGCTAGTGGTGGCGGGCCATTCCAACAAAGAAATCGCAAGGCAACTCGGCATCAGTCATCGTACAGTCGAAATACATCGTGCGCGAGTCATGGAAAAAACCGGTGCGACCAGTCTACTGGAGTTGGCCCGTTTATGTGAAGATTGTCGACTGCCGCCGGAGAATAACTTGCCTTCCGAATCGGAATAAGGATTTCGTGATATACCCTTTGCTAATCAAATTTCGGCGCCGGGGTGCCCGTCAAAGGACGCCGTGAACCCAGCACCTAAATCCAGCACCTAAATTCCATGGGTCTTTGGCAATGATTCAAAATCATGGCTAATTTAGGTGCTGGATGAATTATCCAAGACAATTAACCATAGCTAATGGGCTATGGTATTTAGGGTAATTATTCACATCCCCCTATCGTTCCCATGCTCCAGCGCTCGTCGTTATACACAAGTATAAATATACCTATTGTGCAAAAAGTAGCGACCGAGTTCTTAATTGCTGTGTTGTCCGAAAAGGTTATTGGTGTTTGAGAGTTATTGGCTTCGATAGTCGCGACGAAGGCGTCGCTCCCACAGAGAGAGTGGCGGACGCTATGTGGGAGCGATCCCCTGATCGCGATTTCGGAGCCGAGAGTGTTAAGCAGCAATAAATGGTATCGAGGACTCATTGGCTAAAATTGCAAAAGGATAATAAATGACTTATGTATAACGCCGAGCGCTCCAGCGTGGGAATGAATACTGTGACGCTCTAGCGTCTCGTACCGCTGGAGCGGTACTCAGGCATTCCCACGCAGAGCATGGGAACGATAATTGATGGGGGACTGAATAGTTACAATTTAGGTGTTGGGAGAATACGTCCATGTGGGCTCTATGACAGCATCCCTGCTGTCAAAGCTTTTGCGAACACCCCGACGCCTCCATACCTTAATGCCGAAATTTGAAGTGCGATAGGTATAAATAACGTCCTGTCAAACGAGTTATCGAACCCGCTACAAAACTCATAGCACCAGGAAATTATTTTTCACGTAACTCTAAGCTATCGCTAGCCCGACAAAATTCGCTTTTTTAATTAACCAATAAATCGGGAGACGGCTGAAAGTCTTTGTTATTGTGCTGAGGACAAGCATAAAATTTGTATTTTTTGCCGTCGATCGTTCTTTCTATGACTTTTAAACCCGTTGATCGTCGGCAACGCTTGCCCCTCGATGTCGTAGCATGGCATTGCTCGCCGCTAACGGTAAGGTCGATAATTTTATCGGTTTGCGCCGATTTAACTTCAGGTCCTTTTTTGACCGGAGCGGACGGTTTGCTGACTTTCTTTTCAGTGGGTTTGGCAGGCTGCGCTTGCTTGATTACAGGTGCAGGCTCTGGCTGTTTTGCTTGGGTCTCGACGGGTTTCGCCGCAGCTTTCGTTTCTTTTGCAACAGGTTTGGCTGGTGCCGCTACCGTTTTAGCAGACTCTTTTTCTATCCGACTCGACAAGTAGCGCTCGACTCGGGTGGGTTTGATTTCTTCCTGTGTGTTGGTTGCGGGTGTTTGGCTTGGCGGGGCAATTGTTTTGCCTTCCAATTTGGCGAGATAGCGTTCGACGCCGCTCATGTTAGCCAAAGCAGCAGCTTCCGCCTCGGCTTTTTCTCGCGCTTCTTGTTCCAGCTTTGCTACATATTTTGCGACACCGGATAATGGCGCCGTTTTCGGTTCGCCTGCGTCAGGTTGCGTTTCCTGAGCGGATTGCGGTTGTTCTTGTTGTTTCTGTTTCGCCATGTATTTAGCTACGCCAGTTAATTCTGAAGTCGCTTGTTCCTGCTGCGCTGTTTTATTAGCCCGTGCTGGTTCCGCCTTAGCTGCCGAAGGTTTGATCTCCTCTTGTCTATACACGGAAGGATCATAACGTTCTTTAGCCTCGGGCAATTTAAGCCCTGCTAGGTTAAGTAGTTGATCCAAAAAATTCATTGCCATCTCGAGAACCTCTGTTTTTTATTTTAGTTGTTATAGCAAAAGACCGATATATTTATACCCATCGTAGATCAAAATTCGGCACCGGGGTGCCCGTCAAAGGACTCCGTGAACCCAGCACCTAAATTATCTAAGATAGTGAGTCATAGCTGATGGGCTATGGAATTTAGGTGCTGGGTGAATACGTCCTTGTAGGCACTGCCGAAATTTGAAGTGCGAAAGGTATATATTCTTTCGCTCCGGAAACTTATGATTACCGGTTTGCTAAGGATAACCTAGTCGCTCTGGGTGAGCAATTAGGACTTAGTAGTGTTTTTATATTTATACAGCCGAAATCAGCGACTCTTGTCTATATCGAGTCTCCATAATTGGTAATGGATAGTTGAACTCCCACGCTCCCATTCCGCTTTAGGGCTCAAGGATATCTCGATATTTCCGGTTTGGTAGAGAGGCGCATGATGCAATCAAGTCGAATCCTGAAGCGAGATTAACCAGGGGGTGCGAGAGGGAGGGTCGACATGGAAAGCCAATGCTTCCGGTTTGTGTAATAGGCCTTGTTCGCCTGATGCATTCGGATTGAGTTGCCGTTTATCGATAAAATCGATCATTCGCCTGCAATTGTAAATGACTAGTACCCGATGATCGTGAAGGCTGTTGTAAATTAAGTAAGCGACATTTTGCTCGTTGTACTCGGGATTTCGATCGATCATTCGCCTGAGGGTTGTTTTGTCGTTGCGTGCTAGATTTTTTAGTAGCGAATCGTCGTTGATTTTACTCAGCGAGATGAGAGATTTTGCGAGAGAACCCGATAGTTGATGGGTTTTGAGTAATTTGACTTCGCGGTCGGGTAAATTGAAGCTTTCGGCGATCAAATAATGCATGCCCGGTTCGCTGTCGTTAGCAAATAGAGAAATTTTATCCAGAGCCGGGTCTTCTAAAGCATCGAGAAACGATTCAGGGGAGCGAATGTGTTTATAAACTGTAATGACCCATGGTAAGGCTCTGCCGGTTTTTTCGAAGCGTTGTTTGACGCTGTCGATGACGGTGGAACGGATCAGTTCATGCTCGCGATTGCCGGGCTTGACGATAAAGGCGTCGACAGTGGTGATTTGCGTATAAAAGCCCGCTTGTTTGAATTCATTAATAATTCCTGAGTAGCGAGGCGAATAAGGGATGCCTGTGCCGTCGTAGAGTATGTTGATCCGCTCGAGTTTGGCACGACGGGCTACCGAGTCGCGCAATCGGTTGGCGAAAGGCTCCACGTATACATAATCGTCGCTATGGTGGTTGGCGGCGGTCAACACTTTATAGAGATCGCTTTGCTTTCTGAATTCATCGAGCGAAGCGATTACGAAATTATCCCCGCAATGGTTTTGCGCGATTTCCTCCACTGCGCTTTTTCCGGAACCTGCGCCGCCCATTGACATAAACAGTCGCGGCTCGGCGACCGGTGTTTTACTGCTGTAAATGTCGTTTTCGGCTCGATCGAGAATGGTCACGATTTTAGCGAGTCTAACATAGGCAATTTCGACACTTCGCTGCAAGCGTTCGTCGCCGTTTGCGGCAATCAGCAATTGTTGTTTTAATAGTTCGTTGTTGGCCAGGTTAAAAATGCTTGCCTGATTGCCCGCGCATTGCTTGACCAATTCCAATAATTCGGCATGACTGGGCGACCGCAAGCCGGTCAACATATTGACGTCGAGGCAAAATAGCGGTGCTTCTCCTTGTTTGCCGACGGTTATTCCGTCTATTTCTTTTTTTTCAGGTGTGCGCAGGGCTTCGGTGCCGGGCAGGTAGCCGACAATGTTATCCGGTGAGCATAACGGATAATCGGCAATGTGCTTGCCGGCGGTAAATAGCTCTTCTTGTATGCTGTCCAACGGTACTAATCCCCCGTTAACCGATACCAGACATTGGGTGCCGGTTTCGGTGACATAAGATAAGAAAGGGATTCCGGAGACGAAGGTTTTATTCTCGGGCCAAATTCCGTAGCCGTTGGCTTGGTTAATTAATGATTGGTTGCGCAACGGGTCCAGAGCATGGCGGAAGGCACGCGTTAGCGCCCCAATATCGCTTGATGTGTCGTGTAGCGCGATGGCGTCGTTTTGGTCGATACGGCGAAAATCGATGCCGTGTTCATAAACCGCTTTAAAGGCCGGCAGTCTTCCTAGGGTGGTCATGAAAAAATCGAGTGTTATGCGATTACCGTAATCAAAGGGTCTAACGATGCGCATTTTTAAGTAAAAATCGGCCAATCTTTCGTCGATGTTGTCGGCGTTGATGACAAAGCCGTTATTGTCGAAAATAGCCGTATCTCTATTGGCTTCTTCGTCTAGTACCAAACGCCCGATAGTTTTCCGAAATTTCAGGCGCTTATCGGCATCGGTCATCGTGCCGGGACGGTGCCGAATCGTGGCTTGGTCTTTCCAGTCTTGAAACAGTTCTCGGTGAATTCTCGAGAATAGGTTGGTCAGGTAGGTGACTCTCTTAGTTTGGTCATGCGAGATGGTGCCTTCCGCTTCTCGTTTTAAATCGACAAGCAGAACGGCGCCTCTGGCTATCGCTAATGAGGTGCGAAGTTTTTTGAGGCGTTGATAACCGGAAAGCCGGACTTTGGTGTCGTTCATCGTATACCTTTCGTTGGTCAAGTGTCGGTCCGGAAAAGGCAGGTCACAGTCTTTTCAAGACGACATCCATCAGGGCATTTACAAGCTGAGGATTTTACAAGAACAAGAAGGGCGTAGCCGATTTATTTCAAAAGTGATGGCTCATCGCTGCCGTAACCCTGAACATAGTCGACGCCTAAATCCAAAAGGATTTTCATTACCGAATCGTTTTCGACGAATTTGGCGATGGTTTTTTTATTCATGACATGGGCGATATCGTTAATGGATTTGACCATTGCTAGCGCCACCGAGTCGGTTTCGATATCGCGGACGAAAACGCCGTCGATTTTGAGAAAGTCGACCGGAAGGTTTTTTAGATAAGCGAACGAAGACAGTCCGCTACCGAAATTATCCAGTGAAAACCGGCAGCCAAGTTCCTTAAGCGAGCTAATGAATTGTGTTGCTGCAGTCAAATTGGCGATGGTTGCCATTTCGGTGATTTCGAAGCAGATCTTTTCGGCCGGAAGTTCAGTTTGTTTGATGCGGTCGATAATAAATTCGATTAGTTCTTTGTCATTCAAGCCTGCCGTGGAAAGGTTAATCGAGCACAACGTTAGTGAACTTAGCCGATCGGGATGTTCAAGCATCCAGTTGAACACTTGTTGGATGACCCAGCGATCGATTGAAGCGGCCAATTGATAGCGCTCCGCGGCCGGCAAAAATGCGTTTGGCGCGATGATTTTGCCTGAGTCTTCTTGCAGGCGTAGCAGCACTTCGTAATGATCGCCTTCGATGCTTTTCAGTGCGACGATTCGCTGCCGATAGAGTCGGAAGCGGTTATGCGACAAGGCTTGTTCGATTTTTTCGGGCCACGCGGCTTCGTTGCGGTAATCCATGCAAGCCTGGTCGGATTCGGTGAAGACATGGGTGCGGTTCCGTCCGTCTTGCTTGGCTATATAGCAAGCGATGTCGGCGCGTTTCAGTAATTCATCGAAACCTCCGTTTTCGGCATGGATCGTAACCATGCCGATACTGACGCCGATTCGGAAGCTTTTGTCGTCCCAGCGGAATTGGTAGCGTTCGATGTGTTGCCGAATGCGTTCGGCTGTTGCTTGCGCTTGTTCCAGCGTACAGTGTTCCATCAGTATCGCGAATTCATCGCCGCCGAGTCGAGCCAGGGAGTCGCGATTGCGAATCAATGACGATAATTGCCGGCTGATTTGGCGAAGCAATTCGTCGCCTGCCGTATGGCTGCAGGTGTCGTTGACGATTTTGAAGTTATCGAGATCCAGATAACACAAAACATGTCCGGAGCCTTTGGTTTTAGCCGTGTTGATAATCCGTTTCAAACGGTGATCGAACTCGGTACGGTTGATCAGGTCGGTCAATGGATCGTGAGTCGCTTGATAGGTAATCATGTCGCGCTGAGCGAGCGTTTCGGTCACATCTTCTTGAATCGCTACATAATTCGTTACCCGATTGTCCGAGTCCAGCATCGGTGCGATCGATTGTTGGGCCCAATACAGTTGCCCGGTTTTTTTTCGGTTTTTGAGAATGCCTCGCCAAATTTTGCCGGAGGAGATGGTGCTCCAAAGCTCTTGATATTCGTGCGGCGGCGTTTCGCCGGAACTAAAAATATGCGGTGTTTTGCCGATAATTTCTTCGGCGGTGTAACCGGAGATTTCAAAAATTTTCGGATTGGCGTATTCGATCGTGCCTTTACTGTCAGTGATATAGATTAAATTAGGGCTGTTTTCGACCGCTAAATTGAGTTTGCGCAAGGTGTTTTCGGAGAGCTTGCGGTCGTTGATGTCGCGGATGACGCCATAAGTGCCGACAAATTCTTTATTTTCTTTTTTCTTCTTATAAACACCTTTGGAACTCAGTACGATCGTGATCGAATTGGTTTCGACATATTTCGGCTGATCGCTATTCTTGCATCGTAAACGAATTTCGATGGCCTTGGTAGAGCGGTCGCCTGTCCTGCGTTCATTAAACGCGTATTTCGCCTTGTCGAGATCGGCTTGATAAACCAACGAGGAATAATGTTTGCCGATGATTTCGCTTTTATCGTAGCCCAGGATGGTGGCGATGGCATTGTTCAGAAACACAAATTCGCCTCGATCGTTCAGCATGTAAATGATGTCGGGCGAACTGTCGACGAAAAAGCGGTGCAATTGTTCGGATTTCGATAATTGCGCCTGAACTTTATTATTGATTTCTTTCAGGCGGATTTTTTCGGCGGCAATTTTAACCGAATGCAACAAGGCTTCGACCGAATAGGGTTTTTTAATGAATTCCTGGACGAAGTTGAAGCGCAATGAACGTGAGGCCTGGGCGAAAGTCGCTTCGCCGCTGATGATCAGAACTTGTGTGTCGATATCGTGATGGGCCAGATAGTCCAAAAAATGATGACCGCTCAAAACGGGCATATTCAGGTCGAGCAAAATCAAAGGAAAATTATGCTCATTAATCAATTCGATGGCCGATTCGACATTTTCGGCCATTGTGACGAGATAGCCGGACAATTTGAGAATATCGTGTAAACTTGCTCGCGCTTTGAGTTCGTCATCGATAATCAGTATCTCGATGTCTGAATTAGAATGTAAGCTAGCTATGGCGCCCATGATTAATACCGTGATCCTAAGTTTTAAGTATAGGCCTGCTTATAGCGTTCTGGGTAAAAAAATTTGAAAGGTCGTTCCTTCGTCAGGCGTCGAGTTGCAGCCGATAGTGCCGGCTAGCTCGTCAACCAGATTCTTGACAATGGTAAGCCCGAGCCCGGAATGGCCTTCGCCTTTGGTGCTTTTAACCGGTCGGAATAGCTGGTCGCTGATCGTATCGGGTAGCCCGGGACCGTCATCGTGGATTTGAATTTCCACGTAACAGTGATTGCCTAAATAAACGCGGTCTCGGGTTGAGATCGTGACTTGACCGCCGTTAGGCAGAGCTTCGGCAGCGTTTTTGATCAAATTAGTTAGGATTTGTTTCAGCTTGGATTTGCTGACGGCGATTTTCGGGAGTCGATCGTCGAGCTTCAAGCCGGCCTCTATTCTACGAGGGGCGAAGAGTCCGCTCTCGAAAAGCGCGATCAAATCGCTTAGGGTTTGGTTGATATCGATCGGGCCGGAGTCGCCGTCGGCGCTTTCATGTGTCGGCGCATCGGAAAGTCGCAGGATGATCTCGCCGACCCGGTTGATTTCCTCTTGAATGAGTCCGATTTCTTTTGGGCTGTCGCTACCGAGTTTGAGGTTGAGTAAATAAAGGTAGTTATTGATGATGCTCAGCGGATTGTTGGCTTCATGAATAATTTTTTTTACCTGTAATTGAAAGTCCGATTGCATCGAGTCGATGTTTTCCTTGATGCGTTCGCCGGCTTGACGATGATTGGAGAGCATTCGGGCTGCTTCTCCGGCAAATAACGAGATCAAGCCTCGTTTGGCCTTGATTTGGAGTTGGTTGGTGGGTGCCAATCCCGCAACGATGACCCCCCAGTGTCGATTATTCGCGCTAAGAGGTATAACTACCATACCTTCGCTGCCGAGCAGTCGACAAATTTGGCGGTCGATAACCGGAATGGGGTCGGGCAGGCTGGTTTGATAAGAGTCTAGCAATCGTTGCTTCAGTAGCGCATTCGAGACTAGGCTGCGATTAGGCTTGAGATCGATCGTTAAATTCGACAAAAGTTTGGCGTTGTTTTGTTCGGGTAATGGATAACCTTCGAGCATATTTTTTTCAGGATTAACCAGAAATACGGCCGTCGACCGGAACCCGAATAATATATTCAAGTCCCGAAGTAGAATGGTTAGGATTTTATCGAATTGTTCGGATAAGTCGTTGTTGCGTGCAATGGCGCCGAGGAAGGCCAAATCCTTGGCATGCTTGCCGAGACGCTTCTGAATTGCGTTACGTTCCTCGAGTTTCGCTCTGATGATCGTCGTGTCGTCTTCAGGCTTCGCAACGGCAATTCCGAGGCTTCCGGCGGTTTGTTCAACCTGCTTTTTTACCTCTATCGCTATTTCATCGAGAAGCGCTTGTCCGAGTCCGAATAGTGCATGAGCTTCCGCATAAATTGCCGCGCTGTCTTGTTTTTCGAATCGGCTTAGTTTCGCGGCCAAGTTGATCAATTTAACTAAGGCAGCACTATCGAGTATTGCGGGAGAGGTTTTATTTTGATACAAAACGGCGTCGGCGATAAAGCCGGGAGTATTCCAGGTGTCAATGATATAAGCCCCGATTTCGCAATGAGATATGCCTAATGTTTTTTTTTCGACCGACTCCGAAAGGTCTTCGGAATGCTCGTTTAGCAATGCACCGTATTCTTTGGGGAAGCATTGCAAGAGTGCGAGTTGTCCGATGCGGTGCAGTAGGCCGGTTAAATAAGCCTGATCGGGCGATTCAAAACCGATGAGTTTCGCCAAGCGCCTTGCAAAATGAGCGCATGCCAAGGACCTGAACCAAATGACTTCGAGATAGTTTTGGTGGGACGGCGAGACTTGGTTAAAGAACTGTTGGGCCACGCTGGTCATTGTGATGGTCTTCAACGGTTCGAGACCTAGGATAATCAACACACGATTTAAGTCCTTCACGTCTCCGAATTGCTGATAGAAAGGCGAATTGGCCGCAGACAATATTTTCGAACTGAGTCCTGCGTCTTGCGAGATGATTCGAGTTAAGTCCTCGAAGCCGGTCTTTTGATTTTGAAAGGCTTCGATCAGATTCAATAAGACTTTAGGAATAGCCGGCAGTTGCTGCGGGTCTATTTCAGAGAGAATTTTTGACATGGCGGTTTCCATGAGCTTTACCGATCGGCGAATTTATAGTATCGATGACGTTATCATAATCGATAATTCGGTGTTTGGCGTTCGTTTCTTGTTAGACGTCATAAACGTTGATTCATCGGAACGGTTCGAGCTTGGGCGCTCGTGCTGAATCTAACAATCATGCACAATAACATATCGACTAAAGTTTATTCGGACCCCGAGATTTGATATGAAAAAAATTTACTCCCTTTATACTCAAAAAATGGCTAACCTTATGAAGGTATGGGGTGTGGCTAGCGAGGATATCGGCAGCAGGGCAGATTTTTGCTCCTGCAAAATCTGCATTCACGCCATCCCTGGCGCTCGATCGTGCCGTCAAGCCCCCATGGAGGGGTTCACGGCGGTCCTCGATAGATACATCCCATACCGTTCACTCTTAGACGGTTTTTCGATCATAAGGGAGTACAATACGATCTGTTTGCTGGTGTTACTTAATCTAGCATTATCAGGATGTGCCGGATTTGACCTAGAGCATTCGGATGAGGCTCATATTAACAACGTTATTTTAGTGATCGGCGACGGGATGGGGCCGCAGCAGGTCGGATTGTTGTTGTCTTATGCCAGGCAAGCGCCGGACAGCGTGATCGAATCGCGCAAAACCGCTTTCGACCGCATGATTGAACAAGGCGATGCCAAATTAACCATTTCGACGACGCACGCGGCCGGCACGTTAGTGACCGACTCCGCGGCCTCGGCATCTCAATTGGCGACCGGTTATTTTGCCGGTACGGAAATGCTGGGGCTGGATAAGGACGGCAACCGACGCGAAACGATTGTCGAAAAAGCCAAGCGTATCGGCAAGGCGACAGGATTGGTTTCCGACACGCGCATCACGCATGCGACGCCGGCGGCATTTGCCGCGCATCAAACGCATCGAAGTCTCGAAAATGAAATTGCCGAAGACTTGCTGGCTATCGGTCCGGATGTCATGTTGTCGGCGGGGTGGAGTTATTGGTTGCCCGAAACTGTCAACGACAAACAATCGCAGGATTATCGGTCGGCAGCGCAATTACTGGGCCGGACTGACTCGATCGTTTCGAAACGGAACGATCGGAAAAATCTGTTGGAACAAGCGCGGCAACAGGGTTATGAGTTGGTTTTCAATAAATCGCAATTGCAGCAAGCACGAGACAAAACCTTGGGTTTGTTTGCCGCGTCCGAATTACCGAATGGCATTGCCGAGACTCTATCTGAACAAGACCCGGCCCGTACCGTTCCGATATTGAAGGAAATGTCGCGGCAGGCCTTGGATATCTTGTCTAAAAACGAACAAGGTTTTTTTTTGATGATCGAGGCAGGGCAGATCGATTGGGCTTCGCACGGCAACGATACCGGCACGTTATTGCACGAAATGCTTCGACTGAATGAAACGCTAGAGGCAGTGCTCGATTGGATGCAGGGGCGAGACGATACGTTATTGATCGTTACGGCCGATCATGAAACCGGCGGCTTCGGTTTCAGTTATTCTGCGGCCGATATCCCCGAGCCCCGCTCGCTTCCGGGTGAGTATTTTCAAGAAGGCAGGCAGTTTCAACCGTCCTTCAATTACGGTAATCCTGAAGTATTGGACAGGCTGTATGCTCAGCAGTTGAGTTACTCTGACCTGTTCGAGCGTTTCGAGTCCTTACCGAAGGCGCAACAGACGCCGGCTAAGTTGGTCGAGATGGTTAATCTTTATACCGAATTCAAAATCGACGAAAGACAAGCAAAGCGTATTTTAGCCACTGAAAACAACCGCTATTACCGGCCAAACCACAAATCATTGAGTTTAAAGCGCGTGCCTATGATGGGCTTCAACAGCGCGTTTTTTGCTTATCCGGCTGGTAATCGTCAAAATCTGCTGGCACGAGAAGTCGCCGAACAACAGCACGCGGTCTGGGCCACCGGTACGCACACCTCAACACCGGTGTATGTATTCATGCAAGGGCCTCGGCGGGTTTTGCAACCATTCGAAAAAATTCTGCATCATACTGAGATAGGCCGCCTGGCCGCCGATGCTTTACAATAAGCGGCTTTAATTAATATCTAAGGCTGACGATGTCTATTTCTACAAGCAATCTTGAGCGGGTTATCCGCGAAGCCGGCGCCATTGCATTGAATCATTTCAAAGAATTGAAACATATAGAAATCACTAAAAAAGCCCCCCGCGATTTCGTTACCGAAGCCGATGTCGCGGTCGAGGCGTTTTTGAAGAAGGAATTGACCGGGCGCTATCCGCAATTCGGTTTTTGGGGCGAGGAAAGCGGCAAGACCGAAAATCAAACCAGCCGTTGGATTGTCGATCCGATCGACGGTACGCATTCGTTTTCGAAAGGCCAGTATTTTTGGTCGCTCAGTATTGCGCTCGAAATCGAGAGGGAAATGCAATTCGGCGCGGTCTATGCGCCGGTGTTCGACGATTATTATTGGGCGCAAAAAGGACAAGGAGCGTACAAGAACGGCGAGCGTATTCATGTGTCTACGGAAACCAACCTGGCCGATTCGATGGTCAGCACCGGCTTTGCGTGTTTGCGCAGTTACTTGACAGACAATAACTTGGCGCGCTTTTGCCGCATTGCGCAAGTCACTGCCGGGCAGCGTCGACTGGGATCGGCGGCTCTGGATTTGTGTTTGGTCGCGGATAGTCAGGTCGATGCTTTTTGGGAACAGGAATTGAACCTTTATGATGTCGCGGCGGGTGTATTGATCGCGAAGGAAGCTGGAGCAACCGTAACCGACTTCAAGGGTAATCCCGGTATTTTTCCGAAACAAATATTGGTCACGAACGGCAAGGTCTTCGAGCAGATTTTGCCGTTGATGTAAGGTATCGGCAATTCCCAGGGTAGGGCTGCCGAGGGCGATAATCAAGTATCGAGGTCGCGGCTTGGTTTCGCGTCTAAGACAATGCCTGTTTGAGAGTTCCTAAATTATAATAACCGGCCTGCATCTTTGCGTTCCGGTGTTTCGCTTGGCAGCACGAGCAATCGAATCGAATGATGGAGCAATGCTGTTGTTGATCCCGAGAATATTTGCCAGGTCGTTATTACTGAATCTGGCGCTGACATTTCGTGTTGTTGCCGAAGACTTTACTGCAACGCTCGACGAAAAAATATTGTTTGAAGACATTCCGTCGGTTTATAGCGCATCGCGTTACGAGCAGCCGGTCACGCAGGCGCCCTCGTCGGTCAGTATCGTCACTTCAGAGGATATCAAAAAATTCGGTTATCGCAATCTAGGCGATATTGTCGGCAGTATGCGCGGCATGTATACCAGTAATGATAGGATTTATCAGCGTATCGGTATTCGAGGTTTCAACCGGAGCGGCGATTACAATACCCGTGTTTTGGTATTGATCGACGGTCATCGCAGCAACGATAATCTGGTCGATTTCAGTGCGATCGGATCCGAGTTTATAGTCGATGTCGACGATATCAGTCGCGTCGAGTTGGTTCGCGGGCCGGCGTCTTCTCTCTATGGCAGCAATGCTTTTCTCGGCATACTCAATATCATTACCAAGCGGGGCCGCGATCTTGAAGGCCCGTCCGTGACCGGCGTATTCGGCAGCCAGGAGACTTATAAGGGGAAATTCACTTACGGGCAACGCTTCGACAACGGGTCGGAACTCTATTTGTCCGGTTCGCATTTTCAGAGCGAGGGCGAGGATAATTTGCCCGTGGTCGGTCTCGGCACCGCGCGCGATATGGATAAGGACCGTTCCGAGCGCGGTTTTGCCAAATACACGTTGGGCGATTTTACCTTGAGCGGCTCTTACGTCAGTCGCAGCAAACGCCCGCCGGTACCGATTGCCGGCACGATTTTCAATGATTCCCGGAATAGGCTGGATGACGATCGCGCTTATGCCGATCTGCTCTACGAACATTATTTCGATAACGGCCTCGACGTCATGGCGCGCACTTATTACGACTTCAATGCTTTCGACGGTTATTATGCCTTCGTACCGGACGATTTGAGCCGCGACGTGTTTCGCGGTCAGTTATGGGGCAACGAGCTGAAATTGTCGAAAACATTCGGTGATCATCATGTCATTGTCGGCGGTGAATACCGTTACAATTTTCAGCAGGCGATGCGCAGTTTCGAGCGGGGCTCCGGCGAACAATTTGCCGATGTGGCTATTAAGCGTACGATTTGGGGCGTTTATATTCAGGACGATTACCGTATTTTGGATAATCTCACCTTGAATGCCGGTGTGCGTTATGACCGCTATGAAGGTATCGCCGATGCGTTGAACCCCCGGGCAGCGCTTATATACCAACCGTTTACCGATACGACCTTAAAGTTGTTATACGGCCAGTCGTTTCGGGTGCCGAGCGCTTTCGAGGAAAATTACCGTTTCGGCAATATTTGGGTCGGGAGTTCGGATTTAGAGCCTGAAAAGATGCGCTCATACGAGATTAATCTCATTCAGCGTATTCAGCGCAATTATTTGCTTACACTCGCGCCTTATTTCAATCAGGAATTCGATATGATTCGCTTGACCGGAGGCGGAACGGTTGACGATCCTTATGTTTATAAAAATGTTAATTCAATCGAAACCTACGGCATCGAAACCGAGCTGCAAGGGCAGTGGGAAAGCGGTTGGCGCGCGGATTTCAGTTATGCCTATCAGCAGTCGCGAGTGCAGGGCGACCCCGGAAAACCCGAAAATTCGCCCGAACACCTAACTAAACTCAATATTACCGGGCCTATATGGCAAGACCTTGTCTTTGCCGGTTTCAACCTGAGTTATACCAGTCGGCGCAACACCTTTTCGTCCGATGTGCCCGGTTATTTTCTGGCTAATATGACCGTTTTTTCCAGCAATTTGATTCCGGGACTGGAACTGAGCGGCAGTATTTATAATCTCTTCGATAGCCGTTATCACGATCCATCTACGACCGATTTGCGCGCCGAAACCATCGAACAAAACGGACGATTGTTTTTGGTGAAATTCAATTATGAGTTTTAACGGATGAGACGACTGATCGTTATCGGTTGCTGGTTATTAAGCCTGCTGATTTGTATGCCGCAGTGTCTCGCCGATACGCAGAGCATTACGATTACTGCGATTTTGAGCCGGGATGCGGAACCTTATCAGGAGGTTCTCGAGGGCGTTCGGCAAGCTTTTTCGGTCAGCGGGTTCCGTATTGAACTTGATGTGCATGTTTATAAAAACGAGAATGACAATGCCGCGATTAAAGCAGCCGTTTCGGCCCACCGGCCTCGAGCCGTTTTATCGCTGGGTAGTCAGGCGACCGCATTTGCCGTATCGGAGTTTAGTGAACTGCCCTTATGCGCGGGGCTGATCGTTGACGAAAAAGCCTTGGGCGACAGCGAAAACGCTACTGGGTTGGTGCTGAAGTTTCCGTTGGAAATCGAACTGCAATGGCTCAAGATGTTTATCGGTTCCGATAAGTCGATTGCCGTGCTGTATCACGAAGAAAAAAGCGGCGACGAATTGCGCAGAGCTCAGCAACTTGCCGAGCAAATCGGGCTCAAGCTTCATGCACAAGCCGTCAATAATCACGCGGATTTACCGTCCGTGTTGAAACGTTTGCCGCAGAATACCGGTGCGCTATGGAGTTTCGCCGAATCCGGTATTTTAAATGCGCAAACCGCCAAGCATGTTTTGCTCTACTCGTTTCGTAACCGAATTCCTTTAGTCGGTCTGTCGAACCAATGGACTAAGGCCGGGGCGCTTTATTCGCTCGATCGAGACTATTTTGATATCGGTGTTCAGTGCGGCGAAAAACTCGTGAAAATTTTAAACGGTATTCCCCTCGAAAAAATTCCGGTAGAGTCGCCGCGGAAAGTATTTTACTCGGTCAATGTGAGAACGCTACGGCATATGAAGTTGGAATTGCCGGAAAGCTTGATTCAAGACGCCCATGAAATTTTTTAACGTAAAGTCGCAAAGGAGCCTGACTCAAGAGTTCAATGCGTTCGTGATATTACTGATTCTCAGTACATCGCTGATTATCACGAGCGTCAATGCCTTTCAGTCAATTGCCGATAATTACGGCCGTCTGCAGACTCATGCCCGGGTTTTGGTGGAAATGATCGCAATCAACAGCGAATATGCGCTCTATTCCCGTAATGTCCGCGAATTGCATGAGATTGCACGTAAACTGGATCAAATTGGCGAAATCGCTTATATCCGCTTTTACGATGTCGATAATCAGCTAATGTATCGGCACGGCGCTAGTTCCGGCGATGATCAGCCCACGCCCACAGTTGAACAGACGCGGCCGCGATTGTTGACGCTATTGATGCATAGAAGTCGTTATGCAAGCTTGGCATTCGGCAAAGAGATTTATGGCTACAGCCAGGCGCCCGATGATTCCATGCTGCTTGAATTGAATGATAGTTCTCAAACGCCCGAATATATCGGGCGCATTGAATACGGTTTGTTATTGGGGCCTTTTTTTCGGACGGCAGGAAATGCGATTGTGAATGCGCTATTGGTGAGTTTGGCGATTTCGATAGTCGCGATTTTGTTGACGGTCAGGATGACGAGGAAAATTACTTTGCCCGCCCGGCGTTTGGCCGATGCGGCGATCGATATTTCCAACGGGCACTTCGATCAGCAGTTAAAAATCAAGGGCGGCAGGGAAATTAATGAGTTGACCGAAGCGTTCAATAAAATGCTCCGAAGACTGAGTATTTATCGTTCCCGCATCATGGCTCAGCGTGAAGATTTGCGTGAAAAAGTCCGGCTGCGCACGAAAGCGCTGGAAGTCGCTACCGATACAGCCGTCATGCTGGCTGAAGAAGCGCAAGCCGCAAGTCGGGCTAAATCGCAATTCTTAGCCAACATGAGCCATGAAATCAGGACACCGATGAATGCGATCATCGGCTTTAGCGAATTATTACTGAAAGAAGGCTTGAACCGGCAAGAGCGGCATTATGTGCAATTGATCGCCAATTCATCGCAGTCGTTATTATCGTTAGTCAACGATATATTGGATTTTTCGAAGATCGAAGCCGGTAAGTTTGATTTACATCAGGAAGACTTCGATCTTTATGTCACCTTGAATCAAATCGCCGATTTATTTTCGGCGCAAGCGGCGGTTAAAAATGTCGATTTGTGTTTCGATGTGATGCCTGGATTATCGACTTGGGTTCGCGGCGATCAGGCGCATTTGCATCAAATTTTGGTGAATTTGGTCGGTAACGCGCTTAAATTCACGCATCGAGGCGAAGTGATTCTTAGTGGGCTGGTGCTGGATGAAAATGCTTTGTCGGTTCGCTATCGCATCGAAATCCAAGATACCGGCATCGGCATCGAGCCGGACAAGCTCAAATTCATTTTCGAGCCCTTTACTCAGGCCGATGAATCGTCGAGCCGCTTATACGGCGGTTCCGGACTAGGCTTGAGCATTACCCGGCAATTGGTCGATTTAATGGGCGGTACTATCGATTGTAGCAGCGAGCCGGGCGTGGGATCGCAATTTGCCATAGAGTTGTCGTTGGAGAAGTCGGTGCCGGTGCGCAGTGAATCGGCGGTGTCTTTGCAAGGCTGCAAGGTTTTACTTGCGGCTCAGCCGGGCGCGAAGGTTGATGTTATGGCGAGGCAGATACCTGCATGGTCGGGAGTCGCGGTAACTTCGGCAACAACTCATGAAGCATTAGCAACGCTGCGCGAGGCCGTCGATAACGCCGAGGCGTTCGATACGATTGTGATTGACGATCGCTTGTCGGGGCTTGGCGACTTCTTGACGGAGATCCTCAAGGAGCCAGGATTAACCGGGTTACGGACAGTATTGTGGGGCAATGCGGAATTATCCGAACAGGCGGATGCCTATTTGAATCAACCCTATCATCTAGTCGATTTGCAAACATGTATCAAGCCTTCCGTTCTTGCCACGGATAATTCTCCCGGGGTAGGAGAGAGTTCTTCTCGACGTGATTCGGTTAAACTTCCGGAAGCGGCTATTTTAGTGGTTGAAGATAACCTAGTTAATCAAGAGCTCGCGAATACCATTCTTGCCGGCCTCGAATGCCGCACGACTCTTTGCGCCGAAGGTGCCGAAGCCGTCGAGCAGTTTGCCGAGCATGATTTCGATTTAATCTTGATGGATTGCCAGATGCCTATCATGGATGGTTATACGGCCACCGAAAAAATCCGTGCGCTCGAATGCGAACGGCAGCGGATTAAAACGCCTATTATTGCCTTGACGGCGGCAACGATTTCCGGCGATCGGGAGCGTTGTGCGGCAGTTGGCATGGACGACTTCTTGAGTAAGCCTTTTATAATCGAAGACTTGATCGATAAACTGAAGTATTGGCTGCCGCATAAAATTCAAAGTGTTTCAATAAAGTCAAATGAAAGTTCCGATCATTCGGTATTAGATATGGACGCGCTCGCCAGAATTCGAGACTTAGATCCCGACGGTTCGATCGCTACCTTAGCGAGAATCATAACTATTTATTTAGAGACATCACCGGAACAAGTTAGAGCAATTAAGCAGGCTTATGTACAAGAGAATAGGGATATCATGAGAAAAGCCGCGCATAGCTTAAAGTCGTCTAGCGCCAATCTCGGTGCCGAGACCTTATCCACCGTCTGTAAACGTTTAGAGACTCAAGCGATCGATGCGGAGTGGCAAGAGCTATCGGATTTAATAACGACTATTGAAAATGAGTTCGATTGTGTGGCCGATGCCTTGCGTGCGCAACTCGAGTCTTTATCGTGAACATACTATGTCGCCAACAGACCGAGGGGGAGTTTGATGCACCATTCTTACGAATCGATCAAAACATTAGTTCAGTTACGGAATATCGGGGTTCGGATATCGATCGATGATTTCGGTACCGGTCATCCCAATTTAAGTTATCTCAGAAATTTCCCTTTAGATACCTTAAAGGTTGACCAGTCTTTTGTCCTAGATATGGCATTTTAGCGTTAAGATCATGAATAATAAGTTTAGTCTGTCTTTACGAGTCATTTTTTGTTCCCTAAAAGGTTATTCAAAATTTTAGAACAAGCCGTTGAAATACTTCACATGCCTCATGGTTAAACTGCCGAATTTAGGTGTATCGTGATCGCTACGGCTATTATTTAAGATCAAAGTGCTTGGATAGGGGCAAGGATATTGTCCCGGTTTAAAATTACAGAAAGAAAAATGCTTGTTTGTTGACGGCCACGAGCGCAATGTAAATAAAGCACAGTAAGGCGCCAGCAAATGCTAGCCAACGTTGATGGCCTTGACTGCGCATCGCCACGATACCTAGACCGATATAGCCTAGTAATGCCACGATTTTGGCAATGATCCAGCCGAAATCGGCCGAGAGCCAGCCACCGATAAAAACCAATGAAATTCCGCTGAGTAGCAGTGCCGTATCGATGACATGCGGAGCTATTTTTAACCATTTTTGCGATAGTAATGCTGAGTGGGTTTCCGACAAGAATATGCGTCCGGTAAAGCTGATGATGGACAGCGCGACAAAAAGCATGTGGATATGTTTTATCATAGTGATTTTAAATGCTTAGGAAAGGTGAAGGCCAAATAGGATGAATGATATGCATATTACTTGAAATCAGAGCATTGTCCACGGAAAGCATGGTAGACACGAAACTAATGAGTCTATAGAGGTGCGGTGTGACTCGCCCTAATTCATTGATCAACAACCAATGTGTTACTTCGTCGAATAATTGTGTTTTTTAGCTTTATTCGTGGATCCAATGCTTATTTTAGGGTTAGCAATTGTTTTTTGGCGTCGGTTTAGCTGTTTATAACCGCGCGTTAATTTATAGCATGCTATGCATTAACGCGCTACTCTCAAGAAAGATGAACTCGTGCTATACAGTGATGCTTACCAATTCAAGCCCAGTAGCAAAAATAATACGATAATGGCTGGTGCGGTGAAATTCTGTAGTCGGCCTCCGCTCCAGGGGAATGTTCGGTTTTCGCCCATCAGATCTTTGATACGGTCATGGACTTGATCCTGCATGTGATAACGTGGGGTCATGATATTTCTCCGGTTAGTTAATGGTGCGCTAGGTTTCTGTGCCGATAACTACGCATTTGTCCGATCAATACGCCTTGAATTTCGACTTGATGAGGTTTATAGCGCATGGGTTTTAAATCGGGATTTGCCGGAACCAGTACCGTTTCATGCGGGTACTGTTCGATGATTTTGAGCGTGGCTTCCGCCTTGTCGATTAATGCTACGACGATTTCGCCGTTAAGAGCCTGGCTACGCTGTTCGATGACAACCCAGTCGCCATCGAAAATACCCTCGTCGATCATCGATTCGCCTTTGACCTGTAGGATGTAGCAAGGCTTTTCGGATTTGAGTTGATCGGGGACGTGCATGTAATTGATATTTTCAATGGCTTCGATCGGTTTGCCGGCGGCGATTGCACCGACCAACGGTAGCGTATTGCGTTGATCGTTAGCCGAAGGTTCTTTCAGCGCCAAGGCGCGGGTTGTTAAGCGAATGCCGCGTTGTTTTCGGTTAGGTGCTTCAATTAGACCGGCTTTAATGAGTCCTTGAATATGTTTGTGCAGCGAGCCTCTCGATTTTAGTCCGATAGCGGCGCATAATTCGTCGAGCGTCGGCGGATGTGCAAAGTCTTGTTGATCGAGTAAAAAATCAAAGATTTCTTGTTGTTTACGGGTTAAATTAAAAATTTGCATAGTTTGTTCTCTATCGGTTTTTAGGAATAGTATCTAAAGAACAAATGGAAAACAAGTTATAATTTTTTATACTTCTTGAATGGCTATAGAATTTTGGCGCGGGGTTCATGGCGTCCTTTGACGGATACCCTGTGCCGAAATTTAATGTACGAAATATAAAATAAACGGATTGGCTATGACGACAGTAAACAAATTATCGGAATGGCATGCTTCAATGCGGCAGTGGCGGCGGCATTTGCATCAATTTCCTGAAACCGCATTCGAAGAAAACGAAACGGCGCGTTTTATTGCCGCAAGATTAAAGGAATTCGAGCTTGATGTGCATCAAGGCCTGGGGAAGACCGGTATTGTGGCGAGTTTGACAGCGGGCACGAGTTCTCGAAAAATTGCACTAAGGGCCGACATGGACGCACTGTTTATTCACGAGCAGAATAGCTTTGAGCATCGTTCTCAGCATGATGGAAAAATGCATGCTTGCGGGCACGATGGTCATAGTGCGATGCTACTCGGCGCGGCCGGATATTTAAGTCGGCATCCTCAATTCGATGGAACCGTATATTTTATTTTTCAACCGGCCGAGGAAGGCCGGGCCGGTGCGAAACGGATGATCGATGACGGCTTGTTTAAGTTGTTTCCGGTTGAGTTCGTGTTCGGTATGCATAATTATCACGATATTCCGGACGGACATTTTGCCGTCAAATCCGGGCCGATGATGGCTTCGTTCGATTGTTTCGAGATTGTTGTCACAGGGCATGCCACACATGCTGCAATGCCGCATTTAGGCAACGATGTTATTGTTGCCGCCGCGCAAGTGATCGGTGCTTTGCAAGCCATTGTCGGCCGTGCGGTTGACCCGCTCGATGCGGCGGTAGTCAGCATTACGCAGATTCATGGCGGCAATACTTGGAATGCTTTACCCGAGACGGTCGTCCTGCGAGGCACGTTTCGATGCTTTAAACCGGATGTGAAAGAATTAATTGCCGATAAAATCAGGACAACGGTCGAAGGGTTTTGCGCGGGCTTGGGCGTTAGCGGATCGGTTGTGTTCAATCCTGAGAATCCGGGGTATCCGGTATTGGTCAATGCGCCGGATGCGACCGAATTGGCATTGCAGGCGGCAGCTAAGGTTGCGGGAAGTGAAGGTGTTGATTTATGTCCGGTACCGAGCATGGGCTCGGAGGACTTTGCTTTCATGTTGCAGCAGGTGCCTGGTTGTTATGTATGGATTGGTAACGGCCCCTCGGCAGGAGGTTGTTTATTGCATAATCCGCATTATGATTTTAATGATGCAATTTTACCGATTGGAGCCGCATATTGGGTTAGCTTGGTGGAAACGGTTTTGTCAAGCGTCGCGTAGCACGATTAGTTGTCGTCTTCTTTCGGCAAGGTTAATAAGTGACTCATTTTTTCGACTTTGGTGGTCAAGTAAGCGCGGTTGTCGTTATGGAAAACCGATTCGATCGGGATGCGGTCCTCGACGTTGATGCCGAGTTGAGTCAACGCATCGATTTTTCGCGGGTTATTGGTAATCAATTGAATCGAATTGACGCCTAAGTCTTGTAGCATTAACGCGGCGAAGGTGTAGTCGCGTTCGTCGTCTAAATGGCCTAAATGAATGTTGGCATCGACCGTATCCATGCCTTGGTCTTGTAGGTTATATGCCTGTAGTTTTTTCAATAACCCGATACCGCGCCCTTCTTGGCGCAGATAAATCAATACGCCTTGCCCCTCGTTGCTGATGATTTGTAGTGCCTTGTCGAGCTGCTCCCCGCAATCGCAGCGCCGCGAGCCGAGGACATCGCCGGTGAAGCATTCGGAATGGATGCGAACCGGAACTCGATTTTTGTTTGCGACTGAGGCCTTTACGAAGGCGACATGCTCTTTACTGTCGATATTGTTGCTGTAGTAATGTAGAACGAATTCGCCGTAACGGGTTGGAATTCGGGTTTGAACAAGATTTTTTATCTGTGGTTTCACGTTGTTTAATCGAAATAATGTAATAGGCTGTATTTTAACCAATTCGTTAGGTTCGTAGCGAAAAACTTTATGATTTTTCGGCAATTCCCGGTTTATGCATTTTCAACGGTTTAGGGTGTTTGTGATGATTATGATATTCTTTTGTTGAAGTCGGATTTTGCGCGGACGATGTGGCGGCAAGTTTAGATATAAGAGCGGCTTGGCTTGAAGAGACGGGTTATGAAAGAAGCAAAATATTTTTTAGGGCAGATCGTTCATCATAAATTGTTTAATTACCGAGGGGTTATCTACGATGTCGATTTCGAGTTTCGCGGCGGAGAAGAATGGTACGAAAAAGTCGCGCGCAGTCGACCCGCAAAGAATCAACCTTGGTATCATGTCTTGGTCGATAATGCCAGTCACCAAACCTATGTCGCGGAATGCAATTTGATGGTCAGTCAGAACAAGCAGCGCATTCATAATCCGATGGTGGAATATTATTTCGACGATTTTGATAACGGGGTTTATTCACTGCATGTCATGAAGAACTGATCACGCGAACGAGGGAGACGTTCGTTAATCGAGTTTATTTTCGTGCTTGTATCAGTTTAATAATATCGCCGCTGCTTGAGTCGACATGAATCGAACTGAAGCCGGAGGCTTGCACGTTTTTGATCGTTTGCCGATTGATGTTTGCGCCGACCAATGAAACTGTCAGCGGGTTCAATAGATTCATCAAGCGAGCAAGCAAAGGTCTTGAGCTTAACACGTGTTCGAGCAGCACGATTTGTCCGCCCGGTTTTAAGACTCGATGCAATTCTTTTAGCCCTTTTCTGGGCGAGGGTACCGAGCAAAATACGAAAGAGGCAATCACTGTATCGAAACAATTGTCGGCAAATTCAAGCGATTCGACATCCATTACATGAAGGTCGACATTGATCTGTTTTCGGTTTTTTTTGTGTCTTGCTATATCCAGCATTTTGCCGCTGAAGTCGATTGCGGTTATCCGGGCGCCATGCGGGTAATAATCGAAGTTTTTACCTGTGCCTACGCCAATTTCAAGAATATGCTGGCCTTCGGCTTTGGCCCATAAGCGTTTGCGCCATTTTTTGAAAAATAAGCCTTCCATGACGGCTTCAAGGCTGTCGAAATAAGGCGCTAGTCGGTCATAGCGTTTTTTGATCGAGAGGCTGTCCGGTTTCATATCATCTCCGTGTCATAGCGCATTTAAAGAACTCGAATTGGTTTATCCTATACTCATCGTAGATCAAAATTCGGCACCGGGGTGACCGTCAAAGGACGCCGTGAATACGTCCATGTAGGCTCTATGCCAGCATCCATGCTGGTAAAGCCTTTGCCGATCACCCCGGTACCTCCTTAAGCATCGCCGAAATTTGAAGTGCGAAAGGTATAACTTCTTACCCGTTTGCGTAAAACTTTCGTTCCGCCGAGAGATTAGCGGGGATTATCAACCAGCCTATTGAATTAATTAACTGTATGTGCTTCATGGTTAAACTGCCGACTTTACTGTGAAAGTACGATGCCGGCTCCGAGAAGGTTGCGGTTGCTCGACCGGCAGGCGTCGGCGGCAAGGACAGCCGCCGTCGAGCCTACACGGACGTATTCACCCAGCACCTAAATTCCATAATCCATTGGCTATGGTTAGCTCTCTTGGATAATTTAGGTGCTGGGTTCACGGCGTCCTGTCGGGCGAGTGATCGCACCCTTCAACGCGCCCGCACTTTCATTTGCCGGGGCGATGGCCAGACCTTCACGATCGTTAGGTTTATAGTACTCGCGCATCAAATTTTAGTATTTTATCCGCTCATACCAACCTTCTCCAAAGAGAGAAGGTATTGAATTGAAGTGCCGAGATTCGATCGACGATGGGGTTAAGTCCGCGTGTTTATAATGTCTTGAACACTGTCGCCGCGATATCCAACGTTTCATCAATGATCTCGTCACTATGCGTGGCTGAAACGAAACCGGCTTCGAAGGCCGATGGCGCCAGATAAACACCATTGTCAAGCATTGTGTGGAAAAAGCGTTTGAAGCGGTCTTGATCGCATTGAACGACTTGTGCGAACGACGTGATTTGCTTGTCTTCGCTGAAAAACAAACCGAACATGCCTCCGACGGCATTGGTTAAAAGCGGTATTCCTGCTTGGCTGGCACGGTCTTTCATACCATTGACGAGACGGGTCGTTTTCTCGGTTAAAACTTCGTAGAAGTCCGGTTTCGCAATCAGTTCGAGCGTTTTCAATCCCGCGGCCATCGCGACCGGGTTGCCTGAGAGTGTACCGGCTTGGTAAACCGGTCCGACCGGTGCGAGATATTCCATGACTTGTCTTTTGCCGCCGAAAGCGCCGACCGGCATGCCTCCGCCTATGACTTTACCGAGTGTGGTCAGGTCGGGTGTGATGTTGTAAACCCCTTGTGCGCCATGCAATCCTACACGGAAGCCGGTCATTACTTCATCGAAAATCAACAGCGCGCCGGATTCGTCGCAGACTTGGCGTAGCGTTTCGAGAAAGCCGGAAACCGGCAGGATGCAATTCATGTTGCCGGCGACCGGTTCGACTATGATGCAAGCGATGCTGTCGCCGATTTGTTTGAATAATTCGACGACCGATTCGCTATCGTTGTAGGTCAATGAGATCGTGTTTTCCGCTAAAGCCGCAGGTACGCCCGGCGAACTCGGCACGCCGAAAGTCAGTGCGCCCGAGCCGGCCTTGACCAAGAGCGAATCGGAATGACCGTGATAACAACCTTCGAATTTGACGATTTTGTCGCGTCCGGTGAAGCCGCGGGCTAAGCGAATCGCGCTCATTGTCGCTTCGGTGCCGGAACTAACCATTCTGACCAGTTCGATCGACGGCATCAGTTCGCAGACGGTTCGAGCAATACGGGTTTCAATTTCGGTCGGCGCACCGAAGCTTAGACCTTTTTTGGCGGTTTCAGTGACGGCCGCGATTACTTCAGGATGGGCGTGTCCTAGAATCATGGGGCCCCAGGAGCCGACATAATCGATGTAACGCTTGTTTTCGTTATCGAAAATATAAGGGCCGGAAGCATGGTCGATGAAAACCGGAGTGCCGCCAACGCCGCTGAATGATCTGACCGGCGAATTGACGCCGCCGGGAATGACTTGTTTTGCTGCGGAGAATAGATCGTTTGAATGGGTCATGATTTTTTTTTGAATTAGAGCGGGTCAAAGTACTTGTAAAGGACTGATGATTTCGAATCGTATTGTACTAGGGTATACAAAGACATGAAATCATCATATTATTGCCTGGCTTGGCCTTAAGTATTTAAACTTTAAAACTATTATCAAAACAATGCATTATATAAAAAATATTAGTCTAATGTGGGGCATCTTGTTGACGGGCTTTTTTTTGATCGCCGGATGCTCGGACGATAAGTCTTCTTCGAGGTCTTCGGAGCCATTTAAAACCAAAGCTCATGTTAAGTTTGATCACGCACACGGGAATGAAGTCAGCGATTTGGTCAAACATCAATTCGAACACGAATTCGCCGATCAATGTGTGGAAAGGGAAGTTAAGAATTCAGTCAATAAAGAACTAGACAGAAAACGTTTTGCCGAGCCTTGCATGTGCATCGCGACTTATCTGCTCAAGGATTTGACGGCCAAGGAGGCCGAGTTATTCGTTAAAGAAAATAAGAATACGCAGTCCCTTAGGATTAAATTCGAAAGCGCCGCGTATCATTGTCTGCAAAAAAAAGCTCAACCGAAGGGCCCTAATCTGTTCGGTAAGCGGTAATTCAAGCGCTCACGTTTCAAATTCGGCGCTTGGCGGCGAAGGTTCTCGCAACATCCGCCTGCGCCGAATTCTGATTTAAAGCAAGTTTAAAACCTCCGGCAAAAAAAACTCGTTTACCAGTAGCGGTTTTTGGCGGATGGCGTATACGGTTCTTCTTGCCCAGAGCGGTTGTTCGATATGGGCTTCGTTGACGGCAAGGGTTGTCCAAAACGGCGGGGCGATAAGCGCGAAATCCATTTCCAGTCTGGCCAACTTGGGATAGGAAAAAATCACTTCTCCCAGCGGCTTGCTGCCTAGGTGGGCTAGGTTGCGTCGAGCGGCCTTGACTGTTTTTTCCGGAATCAGTGTTCGAGCTAGAATCAGCGGCTTGCCGTCGGCATGCAGCAGAACCTCGCGGGTTAAGGTGTAGCGCCCCGGGTTGAGTTTGAGCCGTTTGCGCTCGCCCAAAAAAGGCAGGCGCCGGCAATTGAGGAGTATTTTCACTTTGACTGCCTCGCCGTAGTAGCTGCGCAATCTTTGCGTGATCGATCCGGGTTCATATATCCAGGATTGCGCTGACAGCGGAATCGTATGGTGTTCTCCGGGGCGACTGACGATCCAGTTCGGTTCTTGTTCTAATAAAAGGCTTTTAATCGGCAAGCGTATCATACCTCGGCATAATTGACGGTTTCTCCGAGCCAGCGTTTGATTAACGGTTGAACGGCATCGGGAGAATGGTGAAGCAGCGATTCGGCAATCGTTGGTATATTATCCAGTAGATCCGTGTCACGATCCAAATCGGCGATTTTAAATTGCATCTGCCCGGTTTGTCGGGTACCCATGACTTCGCCCGGTCCGCGTAGTTCCAAGTCTTTTTCGGCAATGACAAAGCCGTCGTTCGAGTCTCTTAGAATACCGAGCCGATTTCTCGCCGTGTCGGAGAGAGGGGATTGATAGAGCAGCAAACAATAACTTTCGTCTTTGCCACGGCCGACCCGCCCTCGTAGCTGGTGAAGTTGAGATAGGCCTAATCGTTCCGGATTTTCGATGATCATGAGTCCGGCGGTGGGAACATCCACGCCAACTTCGATTACGGTGGTCGCGACCAAAAGATCGATTTGGTGATTCTTAAAGTCTTGCATCACGGCATCCTTGTCGGCGGCTTTCATGCGTCCGTGTACCAGTCCAATGCGAATGTCCGGTAATACTTGGGTTAGGAGTTCAGCGGTTTTTTCGGCGGCTTCGCATTGTAAGGCCTCGGACTCTTCAATCAAGGTGCAGACCCAGTATGCCTGCCGTTTTTGAGCGACCCAGTGACCGATACGGGCGACGACTTCTTCGCGGCGTTCGGAGGGAATGACGCTAGTAACGATTGGCTTTCTGCCGGGCGGTAATTCGTCGATGATCGAGATATCAAGGTCCGAGTATTGTAGCATAGCCAGGGTTCGTGGGATCGGTGTGGCGGTCATGACCAGTTGATGAGGACGAATGCCGGCGTTACGCCCTTTGTCTCTGAGCGCCATGCGCTGATGCACGCCGAAGCGGTGCTGTTCGTCGATGACGATCAATCCCAGTTTTTTAAAGGTGACGGATTCTTGAAAAAGTGCGTGTGTGCCTATCACGATGCCGGCTGAGCCATCTTCAAGCGATTCGAGCGAGGTCTTTCGGGTATTGCCTTTGATTTGCCCGGTCAAGAAGATGATTTGAGTCTGAAAACTGTCGAACCATGCGTTAAAATTTCGAAAATGCTGTTCGGCCAACAATTCGGTCGGTGCCATGACCGCGACTTGATATCCTGTTGCCAAGGCTAGTAAAGCGGCGTATGCCGAAACGACGGTTTTACCGGAGCCGACATCGCCCTGTACCAGGCGTAACATGGGTTGCTGTCGACTGCAATCGTCTTCGATTTCAGTGATGACGCGTTGTTGCGCACCGGTTAGTTGGAATGGTAGCGACTTTAGAAAATGCCGCCGGGTTGTCTCGTCAATAGAAAAAGCAGGGGCGAGTTGTTCGCGGGCTTGCTCACGAATGACTCTCAGGCTGAGGTGATGACTTAATAGTTCTTCAAAGGCTAAACGTTTTCGCGCCGGATTATTGTTTTGGAGTAATGTCTCGGCGGTCATTTGTTCGTTTGGGGCATGCAGGAAGTTGATTGCCTCGATCAGCGTAGGATAATTGAAGCGCTGTAAAAGCGATTTCGGTAACCAATCAGTCAAGTGTTTAAGATGCAGGTTTAGCGCTTGTTTGATTGCTTTTCTAAGTATGGATTGGCTTAAACCTTCGGTCAGCGGATAAATCGGCGTCAAGGTGTCTTCGGTTATTGTGTGTTCCGGGTGACTTAGGATTTTATAGTCGGGATGGATCATTTCCAATCCCGCATACCCGTGACGGACTTCCGCGAAACAACTGATATAGGTTCCCGGGCTCAACTGTGCCAGTTGTGCGGCGCTAAAATGAAAAAAACGTAAGCTAATGAATCCGGTGCCGTCTCCGATTCGGCAGATCAGGCTTTTACGGCCGCGCAGTAGTGTGTCGGTTAATTCGACTTTGCCTTTGATCAAGGCGGTGATCCCCGGTTTTAGAGCGCCGATTGCTTGGCTTCGAGTTCTATCCTCATAGCGGTGGGGAAGATGGAAGATAAGGTCCTGACAGGTTCGGATGCCGAGTTTCTCTAGCTTGTTTGCCGTTTGCTTGCCTATGCCGCCCAATGAAGCGACCGATTGATCAAGTGGATCGTTACGGTCCATCATGCAATGTTGGCTTTATGCCGGATAGAGTTCGTTGCGTAAATGCATGATCGCGTCAATTTCCACGCCAACACTTTTCGGTAATGCAGCGACTCCGATTGCGGCACGGGCCGGATAGGGTTCGCTGATGAATTCGCCCATGATTTCGTTGACGATAGGGAAGTTGGCGAGGTCGGTTAAATAAACATTCAATTTGACGATGTCCGTTAAATCGCCGCCAGCCGCAATCGCGACCGCGTTCAAGTTATTGAATACTTGTCTGATTTGGATGTGAATGTCTTCCGAGACAACGCCCATGGTTTTAGGGTCTAAGGGGATTTGACCGGATAAGTAAACGGTATTGTCGACTTTAACGGCCTGTGAATAAGTGCCGATGGCTTGAGGCGCGTCCGGGGTATGGATGATTTCTTTGTTCATGAGCAGAGTGATAATTTTGATCTAATAGTATTTATCTAGGCTTTGACTCGCGTAATCTTTAATACGATCGTTAATTTTTTCAGGCGGCGCATAATATTGGCTAAATGAACTCGATCTTTAACGGTGAGTGTGATCAAATCGACGGAGACTCGGTCATCCTGGTCGACTACTGTGACGTTTTCGATATTCGAATCCAGTTCTGAGATGGTTGCGGCGATAGTCGCGAGTGTTCCCCGTTGATTGAGTATCTCAATACGAATTTCAGCCGGAAATTCTCCACTGGTATCCTTGCTCCATTCGACATCTAGCCAACCGGTTTGTTTTTTTCTCGAATCACTGCTGTTTCTGCATTCATGATGATGAACGACGATGCCGCGTCCGGGGTTGAAAAAACCGACGATCGAATCGCCCGGTATCGGGCGGCAACATTTGGCCAGTGTGACGACCATGCCTTCCGTGCCTTTGATAATTAGTGGGCTATTGACGCCTTGTTCGTTATCGTCGAGTCTAACCGTCGACGAAATGTCATTTTGGCTCAAGCGTTTGGCGACCAAAAACGGCATTTTATTACCAAGCCCTATGTCCTCGAGTAAGGCATCCATGGAGTTGACCGACAACACCTCCAAAAGTTTGTTCACGCGCTCCGATGGAATGGTGTCCAATTGTAAGTTCATGCCTTGTAATTCTTTTTCCAGGAGGCGGCGTCCGAGGTTGATCGCTTCCTGTTGTTTAAAGTTCTTCAGATATGCGCGGATGCTGCTGCGGGCCTTCGCGGTGACGACATAGTTTAGCCAGAGCGGATTGGGGCGGGCCCAAGAGGTGGTGATGACTTCGACGGTTAAGCCGTTTTCGAGTTGTGTTTGCAACGGCACCAGTTGTTTATCGACCCGAGCCGAGACGCAGGAATTGCCGATATCGGTATGTACCGCATAAGCGAAATCGACGATCGTTGCTCCGCGTGGCAATTTGATAATACCGCCTTGAGGCGTGAATACGAAGACTTCTTGGGGGTAAAGATCGATTTTAAGATTATCGATAAACTCCATGGAGTTGCCGGCCGATTTATGAATCTCCAGTAATTCACGCAGCCATTCATTAGCTCGGGCTTGGGCATGCTCGGTTTTGTCGCTTTCCGCCTTATCGCTATCGGATTTATAAAGCCAATGTGCGGCAATGCCCGATTCTGACATTCGGTGCATTTCATGGGTTCTGATTTGAATTTCGATCGGGACGCCATAAGGGCCGATCAATATGGTATGCAGAGACTGGTAACCGTTGGCCTTGGACAATGCAATATAATCCTTGAATCGTCCGGGAACCGGGTTATACAGATTATGAACGACGCCCAGTGCGCGATAGCAGGTGTCGGGCTGATCGCAAAGAATTCTAAAGGCATAAACATCGAATACGTCGGCAAAGGATATTTTTTTATTCAGCATTTTTTGATAAATGCTGAATAGATTTTTTTCGCGTCCTTCGACTTCGCATTCCAAGCCGGCTTCGCGTAGGCGATTTTTAATTGAATTTTGAATGATTTCGACGATTTCTCTTCGATTCCCTCGAGCTTTTTTGACGGCGTTTTTTAGGACCGCATGGCGGCCGGGGTATAAGGCTTTAAAACCGAGGGATTCCAGTTGATGGCGGATATGGTTCATGCCCAGTCGGTTGGCAATGGGGGCATAAATATCCAGTGTTTCTCGAGCGATGCGGCGTTTTTTTTCAGGTGGCATCGAGCCTAAGGTTTGCATGTTATGCAGACGATCGGCTAGTTTGACCATGATGACACGCAAATCCTTGGTCATGGCCAAAAACATTTTTCGGACATTTTCCGCCTGAGCTTCGGCTCGCGATTTGCTGTCGATTTTGCTCAGTTTTGTAACGCCGTCGACCAGTTCGGCTACTTCCATGCTAAACAAGCGACCGAGGTCATCCTTGCTGGCGTGCGTGTCTTCGATGACATCATGTAGTAGCGCAGCCATGATACCTTTTGCATCCATGCGCATTTCTGCCAGGCTGATGGCCACGGCGATAGGGTGGCAAATGTAAGCTTCTCCACTCTTTCGGAACTGGCCGGCATGCGCCTCCGCGCCATACAGATAGGCCCTACAGATATCGTTGATTTGGTTTTGGTCCATATAGCTTTCCAGAGTCGAGCATAAACGCCGGATCAGTTTATCCTGAGGGCGTTCGAGTTCGAGGCTGTCAGCTAGTTGTAACATGGCTTTATTAGAGTGTTAAATCGGCTTCGGTATCGTCGCCGGTTCGATGCAGCAGATTGATGTTGTCGGCATTGACATGCCCTGCAGCAATTTCGCGCAAGGCGAGTACGGTGTCTTTGTCTTTGCCGCGCGGGATAAATTCCTCCGCGCCCTTGCTCAATTGGCGGGCGCGTTTGCTAGCTAACAACACTAGTTTAAAACGGTTTTCGACATGCTCAAGGCAGTCTTCGATAGTGACTCTGGCCATAGTGATCCTGTGAAACAATAAATACCGGCCTTTGGGCCGGATGAAAAGGGCATTTATTATAAAAGGAAACGCTGTTTAAATCAGCGTTTCAATAAAAGACTCCGATAACTCTTTTGCAGTTCAAATTACGAACGGTTTGTAACAGTCGCGAGAGGCTGAGACAGTGGTGTTAAGTTTATACAGGCGGTAATCCCGAAGAGGCGATAAACTTTTCGCCGGAATCGTTGCCTCGGCGTGTTATCGGTTGATCCGGAGTTTCTCAAGCGCGTTGTTTTAAAACGGCTACGGCCGGTAATTCTTTGCCCTCCAAAAATTCAAGAAACGCGCCGCCGCCGGTCGAAGCATAGGATATTTGTTCTTCAATTCCATATTTGTCTATTGCCGCTAGCGTATCACCACCGCCGGCAATTGAAAAGCCACTGCTGTCGGCAATGGCTTTGGATAGGGCTTCGGTGCCGCCACCGAATTGATCGAATTCGAAAACCCCGACCGGTCCATTCCAGACGATCGTGCCCGCAGATTTTAGAATGTCGGCATAAAGCGCCGCGGTTTCAGGACCGATATCCATAATCAAATCGTCGGCTTGGACATCGGCGACTTTTTTGACTGTCGCGGCGGCGTTTTCCGAAAATTCTTTTGCGCAAACTACATCGACCGGAACCGGGATTTCAGCACCGTTACGTTTGGCTTGATCCATCAATCGATTCGCTTCATCGATTAAATCGGCTTCATAGAGGGATTTGCCTACCGGAAATCCGGCTGCAGCGATAAAGGTATTGGCAATACCGCCACCGACGATGAGTCGGTCGACTCTTTGCGATAGGGATTCGAGTACGGTGAGCTTGGTCGAAACCTTCGAACCTCCGACGATTGCGACCAGAGGCCGGTCAGGGCTTTCCAATGCCTTGCCTAAGGCGTCCAATTCTTTAGCTAATAAGGGGCCGGCGCAAGCGATCGGTGCAAATTGCGCAACGCTATGCGTGGACGCTTGGGCACGATGAGCGGTGCCGAATGCATCCATTACGAAAATATCGCATAGGGCAGCCATTTTCTTGCCCAGCTCTTCGCTGTTTTTCCCTTCGCCTTTATTGAAGCGCACGTTTTCGCATAAAACGACTTCACCTGGCTGTATTTCGATACCATCGATCCAGTCTTTTTCTAAGCGTACGGGTTTGCCTAATAAGCCTTGCAAATGTTCGGCAACCGGTTTCATCGAGGCTTCTTCGCTGTAAACGCCTTCTTCGGGACGACCTAAGTGCGACATCAGAATGACTGCGGCGCCGGCTGATAAAGCGTGTTTAATAGTGGGCAAGCTGGCTTGTATGCGGATGTCGCTAGCCACTTTTCCGTTTTTGATCGGGACATTTAAGTCTTCACGAATCAATACGCGTTTATTTGATAAGTCCAGATCGACCATTTTTTTTATCGACATATATTTGGCTCCTGATGGTGAGTTGAGATAAGGTTGAAAAATGCTGTCTACATCGGTAGATTGTAAAAAATAGAAGTAATTATTCGGCGCATGTGGTCGGTTTGGTGGTGATTTAATTGGATCGACACAGAAACTTTCTCTTTTTCGTTTTTCCGAACGGCTATTCGGTTCGCCAATCAAAGAAGAAATACACTCTTTACTAACCAAATTTTGACGCCGCGATGGGACAGAGGAACGAATACCCCGGTGTTCCCCATACGCAAATTCCGAAATTTGATGTGCGATTAGGTATATTGGCAGTGTCTTATGTATCGGGGCTTGTGTGTTAAATCCGTGCCATGGGTACTCATTATATTTTATAAAGTTAATGAATATGGCGAATTAGGCGCGTGATCTAAAGTTGTATTATTGTAGCAAAATAGCGGCACCTATCATTGCCGCGCCGATCAAAATGGTAGTTAGGGTGGCATTTTGGTTACGTTCGATTTGTTTGCGTATTAAGTGCAATTCGCGGTTTTGTTGATCCATTTGTTCGCGAGCGTGCCCGGCGTCATTCAGTGCCTTGATAACTAGTGCCGGTATTTCCGGGAATTGCTCCGCTAGTTCGGGAAACTGTTGTAAGGCTTTTTGTATTTTGGCTTTCGGGCCTAGACGTTCGCGAAACCATTTTTCCAAAAATGGTTTCGCGGTTTGCCATAAGTCTAGTTCAGGATAAAGCTGGCGGCCGAGTCCTTCAATATTAAGCAAGGTTTTTTGCAGTAGCACCAGTTGCGGTTGAACATGCATGTCGAAGCGTCGGGCGGTTTGAAACAAACGCAACAATAAGTGTCCGAAAGAAATGTCCTTGAGCGGTTTTTCGAAAATTGGCTCGCAAACACTTCGGATGGCCGATTCAAAGTCTTCGACACGCGTCGTTCCGGGAACCCAGCCGGATTCAACATGCATCTGCGCGACCCGGCGGTAATCCCGATTGAAAAAGGCTAGAAAGTTTTCGGCCAAGTAGCGTTGATCGGATTCTGACAAAGTGCCGACGATGCCGAAATCGACTGCGAGATATTTGGCAGGGAGTTCGACGAAAATATTACCGGGATGCATGTCGGCATGAAAAAAATTATCGCGGAAGACTTGCGTGAAAAAAATTTCGACACCGCGTTCGGCAAGTAGTTTGAAGTCGGCATTACTGGTTCGCAATTGTTCGATGTTGCCGACCGGTATGCCTTTGATGCGCTCCATGACCATAACTTTTTGGCGAGTCAGCGGCCAATGTACTTCCGGCACATAAATCATTTCCGAATGTTCGAAATTTCGGCGCAATTTAGCGGCGTTGGCTGCTTCTCTGACCAAATCGAGTTCATCTAGTGTAGACCTCTCGAATTCCATAACAACTTCCCGTGGTCTTAATCGTCGGGCGTCGCTCCAAAAGCGTTCGGCAAAGCGGGCTAATTCGTATAGCAAGCCTACATCGGATTGTATGCGCTGTTCGATGTCGGGTCGTAATACCTTAACTATGACCTGTTCGCCGCTTTTTAACACGGCAGTATGCACTTGTGCGACCGAGGCCGACGCTAGCGGTTTGTCGTCGAATTCGGCGAAAGCCTCGCTAATCGGTAATTCCAGTTCTTTTTCGATAATCGCACGGGCGATGTTGCTGGAAAACGGCGGAACCTTGTCTTGTAGTTTGACCAGTTCATCCGCGATATCTTCAGGTAGTAGATCCTTACGGGTGGATAAGGCTTGGCCGAATTTTACATAGATGGGGCCTAAATCTTCGAGTGCGCGACGAATTCTGACGCCGCGCGCCTCTGTTCCTCGCCCTAGCCAAAAAGTAGGCGATAAGAAAGCTAAAAACCGAATTGGCCGAAATAAATGCGTTTTTAAGACAATTTCATCAAGGCCGTGGAAGACTAGGACCCAGTTGATGTGAATCAGGCGCAGCAATATTTTTGGGCGGATCACTGAGTTACCTTGTAAAATTGTCGTGGATGGGTCAAAGGGGTTGGTTTGTGTATAGGGTTAAGGCTGTTTGATGTGGGCAATCTCAAGATTTTCGAGACGGTTTTGCAATCGGTTGAGATCTGTTTGCAGGTCGCCGATTTTACGATAGAAAATATCGGCCTCTGGTTTTGCGGGTAAGTCTCGAGCTTCCTCCTGAAGAAATTCCGTTAGGTTGAGCCGGAAGCTTTCGAGCATTTCGCCGGTCCAGCGTTGGCCGGTACGAAAAAAGTTCCCTATGCGATGTGCAATGATATCGCCGGTATAACGCGATAGAGGTTCTTCGAGGTCGATATTTATCATTTCGAAAAAGCTAATGAATGCATGCCCGACTTCACTGTCGCCGTTGATTTCGATCGAGTCGTTGAATAATGTGCTGCCCAAGCCTTTTGCGCCGAATGCTAGTGCCGTGCCGGTCAATAAGGTATCGGCCGGGGCAGGGTAGTCGTCTAAGACCTGAATAAGGGTGTCCGAAGGACAAAGATAGAGGGTTTCATTGAACGGCTGGATGGTAATGCCGATCACTTTGCCGGATAGCGGTGCCAATAAATAACTGGCATCGCGGTCAAGTGCGACGAAGCGATTCAAGGCGGTTTCGAAAACGCTAAGCAGGAGGGGTTTTACGGTCATGAGTGAATCGTCGTTATATTGGGGGCGGCATTATTATATTTTATAGCCTCTATGTACCGCCACGATGCCTTGCGTTAAATTAAAATATTCGCAGCGTTCGAGTCCAGCATTTTCCATCATTTTTTTGAGGTCGTCTTGTTTCGGATGCATGCGGATCGACTCGGCTAAATACCGGTAGCTCTCTTCGTCCTTTGCGACGAACTTTCCGATTTTGGGCATCAAGTTGAATGAATAAAAGTCGTAAACCTTTTCGGTCAATTTGTCGGTCGGGTGGGAAAATTCCAGCACGATGACCCTTCCGCCCGGCTTTAACACGCGATACATCGATCTTAATGCAGCGTCTTTGTCGGTAACATTACGCAACCCAAAGCCGATACAAACGCAGTCGAAGGAGTTGTCCTCGAAAGGTAGGCATTCCGCATTGACTTGGGCGAAGCGAATATTGCTAATGATGCCCTGGTCAATCAAGCGATCGCGACCATTACGCAGCATTTCTGCGTTGATGTCTGCGAGGACTACTTGCCCTTTCTTGCCGACGCGTTTTTCGAAGAGTATTGTCAGGTCGCCGGTGCCGCCGGCTAGGTCAAGTACACTTTCGCCGCTACGGACATTGCTAAGTTGTACTGCGATACGTTTCCAAATGCGATGAATGCCGAACGACATTAAATCGTTCATGATATCGTATTTGCCGGCTACGGAGTCGAATACACTCCGGACCATTTGAACCTTTTCTTCCTTAGCGACTTGTTTGAAGCCGAAATGTGTTGTGTTTTCGTTTGTCATGTTTTTTCCGGTTAGGCGCTAATCAGTGATCGAATTCGGTCGACAGCAAGGGTGTTGGTCCGAAGGCAAGGGCTTAAGGCGGCAAAATATCAAGCCGCACAGTCGCCTCGTCATCGAGAATGCTCGCACAATATCGGAGGGGCTTTTGGGTTACTGATGACGTGGTTGTCCAGTCGCTTCCAGTTTATCCAAGTACGCAGCCCATAGCTCCTTGTATTCCGAGCCCAATTTATAAAGTAATGGCCAAGTGTAAATGCCAGTTTTATGACCGTCGCTAAAAACCGGGGTTATCGCATAATTGCCGACCGGTTTAAGTTCGTTGATGGTAACGTTTTCTTTGCCTATTTGTAATATCTCCTGGCCGGGTCCATGGCCTATCGCTTCCGCCGAAGGCGTGTAGACGCGAAGGTATTCATAAGGCAACGAAAAGGTGTGTCCGTCGTCGAAACTAATTTCCAAAATTCGTGAATTCTGGTGTAACTTGATTTCGGTCGGTGTTATGTCGATTTCTTGTACGGTCAGACGCATAAGTTTAGAGTATATAGCGGCTTAAGTCTTCATCCTGGGCTAACTCGGCAAGATGGGCATCGACGTAGCTTGCGTCAATCGTGATCGATTGTTCGTTTAGCTCGGGTGCGTTAAAGGATATTTCCTCGAGTAACCGCTCCAGTAGGGTATGCAACCTTCTTGCGCCAATGTTTTCCGTTGTTTCATTGACTTGCCAGCCTAGTTCGGCAATGCGCTGAATGCCGTCCTGAGAGAAATTCAGCAATACTCCTTCGGTAGCTAATAAGGCTTGATATTGCTCGGTCAATGAGGCGTCCGGTTCTGTCAGGATACGTACAAAGTCATCGGCGGTTAGGGCATCGAGTTCAACTCGGATAGGAAAACGGCCCTGCAATTCTGGAATGAGATCCGATGGTTTGGTCAAATGAAAGGCGCCTGAGGCAATGAACAAAATATGATCGGTTTTGATTGTGCCGTATTTGGTGCTAACCGTGCTGCCTTCGACCAGCGGTAACAAATCGCGTTGAACGCCTTCGCGGGAAACCTCGCCGCCGCCGCTACCTATTTCGGAACGTTTACAAATTTTATCGATTTCGTCTAGGAAAACGATGCCGTTTTGTTCCACGGAATCAACGGCGCGTAGCTTGATATCTTCTTCATTGACCAATTTGGCGGCTTCTTCTTCTTGCAGTACTTTCAAAGCATCCTTGATTTTCATTTTACGAGAGCTTTTTCGGCTGCTGCTGAGATTTTGAAACATCCCTTGTAATTGACTGGTCATTTCTTCCATGCCGGGAGGAGCCATGATTTCAACGCCGACCGGGGCAACGCGGACATCGATTTCAATTTCCTTATCGTCTAACTCGCATTCGCGTAGTTTCTTGCGCATTTTTTGACGCGTGGACGACTCGGTTTCGGAAAGCATGCCGCCGCTAGCGCTCGGTAACAAGATGTCGAGTACAGATTCTTCGGCGGCATCGGCCGCCCTGTTTTGAACCTTATCCATCTCTTCTTGGCGGGTCATTTTTACCGCGGTATCGACGAGGTCGCGAATGATCGATTCAACGTCGCGGCCGACATAGCCCACTTCGGTAAATTTAGTGGCTTCTATCTTAATGAATGGCGCGTTCGCTAGTTTGGCTAAGCGTCTGGCGATTTCGGTTTTGCCGACGCCGGTGGGGCCAATCATCAGGATGTTTTTCGGAGTGATTTCATCGCGTAGAATGCCGCTAACGAGGCTGCGACGCCAGCGATTACGTAGCGCGATTGCGACAGCTCTTTTGGCGTTGGCTTGTCCTATGATGTGTTTATCCAGTTCGTGGACGATTTCTCTTGGTGTCATTTGGCTCATTCGGTCGGCTCTTTGGGTTCGGCGTCGAGTTCTTCAATGCGTAGGTTATGATTGGTATAAATACATATGTCCGCGGCTATATTGAGAGAGCGCTCGACAATTTCTCTAGCGCTGAGCTGGGTGTTTTCCAGTAATGCTCGAGCAGCGGATTGTGCATAAGGTCCTCCGGAGCCGATAGCTATGAGTTCGTGTTCCGGTTCAATGACGTCGCCGGTTCCTGATATGATCAAAGAGGATTTTGCGTCCGCGATAGTAAGCAAAGCTTCAAGCCTACGTAAGGCACGATCGGTACGCCAATCTTTAGCCATTTCCACGGCTGCGCGAGTTAAATTACCGCGATGTTTTTCCAGCTTGCCTTCAAAATGCTCAAACAAGGTAAATGCATCGGCCGTAGCCCCTGCGAACCCCGCGATCACTTTATCGTGATATAAGCGCCGAACTTTGCGTGCGTTGCCTTTCATCACAGTGTTGCCAAGCGTTACCTGGCCGTCACCGCCAATGACCACTTTATCTCCGCGTCGGACGGAAAGAATGGTTGTTCCTCTGAAGTTCACTTCTAATTCCCGGTTTAATAATAATTAAAGTATGGCAATTCTACCTGTCTTATTCCGTATAAGGAAAAGAATCTGAATTGTTGTCATGAATATAATACAGAATATGGGTTGCACGATTGAAATTTCAATAGATAGAAGGTGAAAGTATAGATTAATTCAGTTCCTGAAGGTTTAATTGAGCACTAAAATTGGATGTTTCATATAATTAAAGTATAAAAAGAATTGAGTCGGTTTGGTTTTGCTCGACACTTGATGTGATGTTGCATACTCCTTCCAAGAATTGTAACTATTCAGACCCCCAGGCCACTGGAGGCAATTTTGGAATCGGCCGGCCGGTTCGCTGATGATCAATGACGGCAGCCAAATAAAGCCAAGGGGATTGCTGTCTTTTACGGCAGGTTTCGATCACGCTTATTAAAATGGCGAATACCCGCGAGCCTTGCTCGGTGCGCGTGCCATAGCTGATGCGTCTCAAAATCACCCAGTGCCGCAGTGCCCGCTCGGCTTCGTTGTTGGTCAACGGCAAATGATAGGACGCAACGACCTGAAAGATCGCATCCCAATCATTGAGCATTTCACCGGACAGCTCACGCGTCTTTTTATGCGTTGCTTCGCGCAGGCTTTCGCATAGCGCTAGATAAAGCGCCAGTGCTTCTTGAAAGGTTTCCGTCAACGGTTTGTCGGGTGGGTCGACACGGGCCTCACGAATCGCGTTTATCAGCGTATTCAGCAACGCCAGTGTGTGCTTGCCGAACTGGCGGGCCACAGGGTCGAAACTCTCTTCCAGCCCTTGGGCTTTGCGCAGCAGATGCGCCCAGCAGCGCGCACGATTCGGGTATCTGCGATAGACTTGGTAGCCATCGCTCATGAGCCAGCCCAAGTAATCCGCGCCCAAGAGGTTCTCGAGCAATTCGGCGCTGCGGTAGGCAATCCAGTAGGCGGTCACGCTATCGGTGCTGAACACCCACAGCCATAAGAAGGTCGTCAGTTCCATCCAGGACGTTTCATCGACATGCAGTAATTGACTATTGACCACCGCCACAATGAGTTCGTCTTCGATCGGCATCGCCGCCGCGCCGCTTTCATGCAAGGTGTTGTTGATCGTGCCGACACTGAGACTTAACCCTAACCAATCTTGCAAGAATTCGCGGATGCGTGCACGAGATAGCCTCATGCGATAGGCCAGACACACAATCAGGGCGGCCAAACCCGGCCCGACCAAGCGCCATTCGCTGCACACGACGTCCGGCAGACTGCCATGGGGCACGTGACGATAGGGTTCGTCTCGCGTCACATGGTCGCAGTGGCACGTCGCTTCATAATAGGTATGCCGCGTCGTGATCAATCTCAAGCCCGGATCGTTCTCGTCAGCCCAGGTGAGGTCAAGGGTATCAAAAGCGGTGTACGCTTTTTGCTGACTTGCCGTGAACACAGTACCGCAACACGCGCAAAGCTCATGACGATGATCCTGATAGTCAGTTACCGGCAGGACTTGCTGTCTACCGAAGCCTTGCGCACCAGGCTGCTTACCGGGTTTACGCACATCATCCGAAGCTTGAGACGAGTCGGTTTGAGAATCTTGTTTGGATTCTTTAGCTGGTGGCGCGGAAGATGTGTTATCTGCCTCCTGGTCCGGCGTGTCTTCGCCAGCGTCTATAGCATCGGTATCACTGGCTGTATCGTTCGCCTTATCCCACGGTGCTTCACTACTGGGTGGCCGGGAACTATTGCGCGAGTTTTGCTTCAAGCGCTCGCGTGCTTCCTTGAGATCGTTGAGCAAGCGAATCGAAAGGCGACGCAAATCCTCTTCCGGCAGGTCAAGAAGCTTGTCTTCATCCAGTTGGTTTAGGTCATGATCGCTCAGTTGCATGGTGCACAGAATACGTCTTGGCGGCTTGAAAATACAGTTTTTTAGTGACTGATTGGATGATTTTTGTAATGGGGGGCTGAATAGTTACCAAGAATTAGCACGGTTTTTATAAGAGCAAAATTTGGATTAGGTGCTGTGGTTGTGTTTTTTCGCCCTTGTCGGTTTTTGTTAATCAACTCCCGTGTGTGCAGGAGAATGGATAGGATGGAGTAGGTTGGGGTTTACGCCGGAAATTTTTCAGAAGTCATCAATTTGATATAAAAGGGTAATTTAGTCAGTGCAGGAAAAAGATCAAAACAAGCTTGACTCAAAATTAAGAATCCTGTTTAATACGCGCTCTTTCACGGTGCGCCTAGGTAGCTCAGTCGGTAGAGCAGAGGACTGAAAATCCTCGTGTCGGCAGTTCGATTCTGCCCCTGGGCACCAAGCAAAGAAAAAAGATTGTAAATAAAGTTTGACATTGAGAATCGCTTCTGTATAATGGGCGGGCTCAACGGGAGAGGAAAGATCTCCTAGCTCTTTAACAAGCCGATCAAAATAATTTGTGTGGGTGCTTGTGGCGAATAGCTTAGCGGTTAAAAGTATTCGACGCAAGAACAACACGTTAATTCAAGACGATTACGTTTAATTCTTAGTCGAGCCAAGATTGGTGACTCATCTTATTGAGTCACAAACCATATTGAACTGAAGAGTTTGATCATGGCTCAGATTGAACGCTGGCGGTATGCTTAACACATGCAAGTCGAACGGTAACGGACCTTCGGGTGCCGACGAGTGGCGGACGGGTGAGTAACGCGTAGGAATCTGCCTGGTAGTGGGGGACAACTCGGAGAAATTCGAGCTAATACCGCATACGCCCTACGGGGGAAAGCGGGGGCTCTTCGGACCTCGCGCTATCGGATGAGCCTGCGTTGGATTAGCTAGTTGGTGGGGTAAAGGCCTACCAAGGCGACGATCCATAGCTGGTCTGAGAGGACGATCAGCCACACTGGGACTGAGACACGGCCCAGACTCCTACGGGAGGCAGCAGTGGGGAATATTGGACAATGGGGGCAACCCTGATCCAGCAATACCGCGTGTGTGAAGAAGGCCTGAGGGTTGTAAAGCACTTTCAATAGGGAGGAAAAAGCGTTGGTTAATAGCTGATGCCTTGACATTACCTATAGAAGAAGCACCGGCTAACTCCGTGCCAGCAGCCGCGGTAATACGGAGGGTGCGAGCGTTAATCGGAATTACTGGGCGTAAAGCGTGCGTAGGCGGTTATTTAAGTCAGATGTGAAAGCCCCGGGCTTAACCTGGGAACGGCATTTGATACTGGGTAACTTGAGTTTAGGAGAGGAGAGTGGAATTTCCGGTGTAGCGGTGAAATGCGTAGAGATCGGAAGGAACACCAGTGGCGAAGGCGGCTCTCTGGCCTAAAACTGACGCTGAGGTACGAAAGCGTGGGTAGCAAACAGGATTAGATACCCTGGTAGTCCACGCCGTAAACGATGTCAACTAGCCGTTGGGTCTTTATTGAGACTTAGTGGTGCAGCTAACGCATTAAGTTGACCGCCTGGGGAGTACGGCCGCAAGGTTAAAACTCAAATGAATTGACGGGGGCCCGCACAAGCGGTGGAGCATGTGGTTTAATTCGATGCAACGCGAAGAACCTTACCTACCCTTGACATCCAGAGAATCTGTGAGAGATCGTGGAGTGCCTTCGGGAACTCTGAGACAGGTGCTGCATGGCTGTCGTCAGCTCGTGTCGTGAGATGTTGGGTTAAGTCCCGTAACGAGCGCAACCCTTATCCTTAGTTGCCAACAGGTCAAGCTGGGAACTCTAGGGAGACTGCCGGTGATAAACCGGAGGAAGGTGGGGACGACGTCAAGTCATCATGGCCCTTATGGGTAGGGCTACACACGTGCTACAATGGCCGGTACAGAGGGCAGCGAACTTGCGAAAGTCAGCAAATCCCAGAAAGCCGGTCCTAGTCCGGATTGCAGTCTGCAACTCGACTGCATGAAGTCGGAATCGCTAGTAATCGCGAATCAGAATGTCGCGGTGAATACGTTCCCGGGCCTTGTACACACCGCCCGTCACACCATGGGAGTGGGTTGCAAAAGAAGTAGGTAGTTTAACCTTCGGGAGGGCGCTTACCACTTTGTGATTCATGACTGGGGTGAAGTCGTAACAAGGTAGCCCTAGGGGAACCTGGGGCTGGATCACCTCCTTACAAAGACAGCAAGCGTTGGTCATAAGTACCCACAACAAATTATTTTGATCGAAGACGTCACGAGCCTGGGCCTGTAGCTCAGTTGGTTAGAGCGCACCCCTGATAAGGGTGAGGTCGGAGGTTCAAATCCTCCCAGGCCCACCAACGCGGCGCAAGCCTGGAAGCGGAAGGACCACCCGTGAAGCTAGCACTGCCTGGTTTGCACGAACCCCCCAAGGGGCCATAGCTCAGCTGGGAGAGCGCCTGCCTTGCACGCAGGAGGTCGGGAGTTCGATCCTCCCTGGCTCCACCAATGCTATACAGTTTTAACGGCGAAGGCCGGGCAAGACTGTATAGCATTGGTGACGGAAACAACGTCACGAATAGCTCTTTAACAATTTGGAAATCTGTACACTGTAACTTCAGCGTTTAAAGCAATTTAAACCAAAGAAGATACACAAAACAAGTTCACCGAAACAGATGGGGAAGCAAAGCTTAACAACGTTCGCGCCGCAAGGCGAAGACGCAAGGCAAGCCCAGACGAACCGGACGTGAAGTGAATGAGTTCTCAAGCAGAAAGCGAAAATGTCAGCTGACAGATAACGCCACAGTCCTGAACCGAATGCAGCCTGCCGAAAGGGAGACTGACAAGGGTCAGACTGATTGGGGTTATATGGTCAAGTGAATAAGCGCATACGGTGGATGCCTAGGCGATAAGAGGCGATGAAGGACGTAGTAGCATGCGATAAGCCGCGGGGAGTTTGCAAACTAACTTTGATCCGCGGATTTCCGAATGGGGCAACCCAATCAGGACAACCTGATTATCCTTAAGTGAATACATAGCTTAAGGAGGCGAACCCGGGGAACTGAAACATCTAAGTACCCGGAGGAAAAGAAATCAACCGAGATTCCCTTAGTAGCGGCGAGCGAACGGGGACCAGCCCTTAAGTCCAGCCCCAGTTAGTGGAATGCCCTGGAAAGAGCAGCCATAGATGGTGATAGCCCAGTACATGAAAACTGGAGCTGGATGAAAACGAGTAGGACGGGGCACGTGAAACCTTGTCTGAACATGGGGGGACCATCCTCCAAGGCTAAATACTCCTTATCGACCGATAGTGAACCAGTACCGTGAGGGAAAGGCGAAAAGAACCGAGGAGATCGGAGTGAAATAGAACCTGAAACCGTATGCGTACAAGCAGTAGGAGTCCCGCCCCTAAATTACTTTAGGAAAAACAAATGCATTACTTTTATGTCTTACAAGCAATTGAAGATAAAGAAAAGTTTTACTTTGGCTGTACGAGTAACCTGAAAGAGCGAATCAACTCGCATAATGCAGGTAAAAATATAGCAACTAAAAGCAATCAGTGGCGAGTGGTTTATTACGAAGCGTTTATAACATTAAGTGGAGCGAGACAGCGAGAATATCGTATCAAGCATCACGGCAGTGCAAAGCGTAAATTAATGGACCGAATCAAACCCACCTTAGAGTAATTTAGGGGCGGGATGACTGCGTACCTTTTGTATAATGGGTCAGCGACTTAATCTCAGTGGCAAGCTTAACCGATTAGGGGAGGCGTAGCGAAAGCGAGTCTGAATAGGGCGTCATAGTCGCTGGGATTAGACCCGAAACCGGGCGATCTATCCATGACCAGGCTGAAGGTGAGGTAATACTTACTGGAGGGCCGAACCGGGATCCGTTGAAAAGGATTCGGATGAGTTGTGGATCGGAGTGAAAGGCTAATCAAGCCCGGAGATAGCTGGTTCTCCTCGAAAGCTATTTAGGTAGCGCCTCGTGTATCACTGTTGGGGGTAGAGCACTGTTTCGGCTAGGGGGTCATCTCGACTTACCAACCCGATGCAAACTCCGAATACCAGCAAGTGCGAGCACGGGAGACACACGGCGGGTGATAAGGTCCGTCGTGAAAAGGGAAACAGCCCAGACCGTCAGCTAAGGTCCCCAAATCTATGCTCAGTGGGAAACGATGTGAGAAGGCCCAGACAGCCAGGAGGTTGGCTTAGAAGCAGCCATCCTTTAAAGAAAGCGTAATAGCTCACTGGTCGAGTCGGCTTGCGCGGAAGATTCACCGGGGCTAAGCATAGTACCGAAGCTACGGATCCTACTTTAGAGTAGGGTGGTAGAGGAGCGTTCTGTACGCCTGCGAAGGTCGATTGAGAAGTCGGCTGGAGGTATCAGAAGTGCGAATGCTGACATGAGTAACGATAATGGGGGTGAAAAACCCCCACGCCGAAAACCCAAGGTTTCCTGCGCAACGCTAATCGACGCAGGGTTAGTCGGCACCTAAGGCGAGGCCGAAAGGCGTAGTCGATGGAAAACAGGTTAATATTCCTGTACCGGAGGTAACTGCGATGGGGTGACGGAGAAGGCTAGGTCAGCTGTCGGTTGGAAGTGGCAGTTTAAGCGAGTAGGGAGTGGAATTAGGCAAATCCGGTTCCATAATTCTGAGACGTGACGACGAGTCTCCCCTTGGGGAGACGAAGTGATTGATGCCCTGCTTCCAAGAAAAACCTCTAAGCATCAGGTTATCTGCGGCCGTACCCTAAACCGACACAGGTGGGTGGGATGAGAATTCTAAGGCGCTTGAGAGAACTCGGGTGAAGGAACTAGGCAAAATGGTACCGTAACTTCGGGAGAAGGTACGCCCTTGGTAGGTGAAGTCCCTTGCGGATGGAGCCCAAGAGGGTAGCATTAAACTGGTGGCTGCGACTGTTTAGCAAAAACATAGCACTCTGCAAACTCGAAAGAGGACGTATAGGGTGTGACGCCTGCCCGGTGCCGGAAGGTTAATTGATGGGGTTACCCCTCACCTAGATTATTTAGACCATGTATTACGTTTATGTGCTGTATAGTCGGACGGAAGATGAATTTTATCTGGGTTCGACAGAAGATTTAAAAAAGCGTCTGCGGCAACATCAGCAAGGCGAAAACCAATCGACGAAAAAAGCACAAGACTGGATTGTTTCTTATTATGAAGCCTACTTGACAGAGCAGGCGGCAAAGAAACGGGAAAGTCGATTAAAACGAAGTGGGAAAGCGTATCATAGCTTAAAAGAGCGGATACGAGACAGCATAGATAATCTAGGTGAGGGGGAAGCTCTTGATCGAAGCCCCGGTAAACGGCGGCCGTAACTATAACGGTCCTAAGGTAGCGAAATTCCTTGTCGGGTAAGTTCCGACCTGCACGAATGGCGTAACGATGGCCACACTGTCTCCACCCGAGACTCAGTGAAATTGAAATCGCTGTGAAGATGCAGTGTACCCGCGGCTAGACGGAAAGACCCCGTGAACCTTTACTATAGCTTGACACTGGACTTTGAACCTATTTGTGTAGGATAGGTGGGAGGCTGTGAAGCACCAACGCCAGTTGGTGTGGAGCCGACCTTGAAATACCACCCTGGTATGTTTGAAGTTCTAACCTAGGTCCCTTATCGGGATTGGGGACAGTGTCTGGTGGGTAGTTTGACTGGGGCGGTCTCCTCCCAAAGAGTAACGGAGGAGCACGAAGGTGTGCTCAGCATGGTCGGAAATCATGCGCTGAGTGTAAAGGCAAAAGCACGCTTGACTGCGAGACGGACAAGTCGAGCAGGTACGAAAGTAGGTCTTAGTGATCCGGTGGTTCTGAATGGAAGGGCCATCGCTCAACGGATAAAAGGTACTCCGGGGATAACAGGCTGATACCGCCCAAGAGTTCATATCGACGGCGGTGTTTGGCACCTCGATGTCGGCTCATCACATCCTAGGGCTGAAGCAGGTCCTAAGGGTATGGCTGTTCGCCATTTAAAGTGGTACGCGAGCTGGGTTCAGAACGTCGTGAGACAGTTCGGTCCCTATCTGCCGTGGGCGTTTGAGATTTGAGGGAAGCTGCTCCTAGTACGAGAGGACCGGAGTGGACGAACCTCTGGTGTTCCGGTTGTCATGCCAATGGCATTGCCGGGTAGCTATGTTCGGACGGGATAACCGCTGAAAGCATCTAAGCGGGAAGCCTCTCCCAAGATGAGATCTCACTGGGACCGTGAGTCCCCTGAAGGGCCCTGAGAGACGATCAGGTTGATAGGTCAGGTGTGGAAGTGCAGTAATGTATGAAGCTAACTGATACTAATTGCCCGTGAGGCTTGACCATATAACACCCAATCGGTTTGTACCGACGGTGTTAAGGCCGATAATCGCTAAAGCGAGAGAACGAAAAACGTGTACAGATTTCCAAAGAAACAGGTGAAAAAAGAAAGGTTAAAGGCGCAAGGCCAAAGGCTAAGCGACAGAAACCAACAACCCGATAAAACTGAAAACACCTGAAGTAAAGAGTTTTGAGTAGGCTCAAGAGCAAAGCCGGATTAGAGTTAAAGAAAAAATCCTCTAACCTGGCCGCTTAACCCTTGAACCTGCTGTAACCGGTTTGCCTGGTGACCATAGCGAGCGTGTCCCACCCGATCCCATCCCGAACTCGGCAGTGAAACCGCTTAGCGCCGATGATAGTGTGGCAGTTTGCCATGTGAAAGTAGGGAATTGCCAGGCGCTTATCCCAAAAGCCCGTGTTGATCACTCAACACGGGCTTTTTTTTGCCTTAAGATTTTGAAAATGATGTCATCCATTAGGTACGCGCAGCGTACCTACAATCCATGATGAATTATTAAGTGCTTCCGGAACCGGAAGTGGTGAGTGGTCGTTATATCGTGCAGAAATAGATGAATGTTTACCTAGACTTGAAGACCTCATAGGCGTGGTAGGAAATTCAGCATCAAGGACCCTTAGCGGAGATTAACCTAAAAAAATCATTTGAGAGGCATCACCAAGCCGGTGAATGTGTTGTAGGCCCTTCATGCTTCGATTCGGCTTAGCACGAACGGTCTACAACACATGCCAACTGCTCTTTCTAGGATTAATGCTTTAATGTTGATATAGTAACAATCAATTATATTTGCTTAAAAAAAGTCATAAATTTGCTAAAGTTAGATCATTGTTATAAAGTTAAATCACAGAAAGAAAATGCTATACAGCTCTTTAATTAAATTGCGCTAAGGTATGTCTGTTCTTTCGCGGATTCAACAAACAAAATCTAAAGTTAAAGAGGTGCGGTGTCATTAAGATGTAACATAAGTTTCTTTTAATTATGTCGGGTTAAAGTTGTAATGAATAAAGAAAATGTTCTTGAATGTTTTTATTTTTGTGATGATGACAAAGACGTTTTTTAACCCAGCCGTAACAAATGTAGTGCCTGTGGCTTAAGGTATTAAATTATAATTTTTACTTGGCTAATATAAATAAGACTGTGTCGATAGGGTAATGCCGGAATATTTTTCTAATTTTCAATATCTTATTCCCGGCGAATGTTAAAGCAGGGTAAAGTTATCGTTTCTATAAACCTAAAAAGAGCAGCTGGCATGTGTTGTAGACCGTTCGTGCTAAGCCGAGTCAAAGCATGAAGGATCTACAACATGTTCATCAGCTCGGTAAAGCCTCAAGCTACCCATCACCCTTCGAGAAGGCTCTCCTGAGAGCAGTCAAAGGGCTCAGAGCGAACAGTAGTTTGATGCACTCATATGCTTTTTTTAAGATAAAGCATCATGACAGCCGTTCTGTTTTTGTTGTAATAAAGTTGAGTGCGAAAACTTTTCTGATTTCCAATCATTTATCCGCAGTTCAAGCAACTACTTGTCATGGAAGGTCATATTTATAGCGTTAAAGTCTATACTTCATGCATCTTAATCGTCCTTTTCAGCTATCAATAATTAGCCTACTGCCAGAAGTTCGTCTGTTGGCCGCTTGAAAAGTAAAGAGAATAGGCGGGGGCCTTGTTAGTGAATATCCGCTATCCCTTGCCGAATCGGAATGAGATTGGCGTTTGGTTCAGTTTATTTAATCAGAAAAATTGGGCTTTCTGACTGCGCGATTGAGGTTTATTTCGTAAGTTACCAATACTTTGGGCGGTTACTTGGTTGGAAGTTAAGAGATTTATTCACTATTATTCAACGATATTTCCCGTATTATAAAATTTTAAATGGACTAAAGAGTTAGAGGTGTTTTATGCAAATACTAAAAATAACGGCCCGATGGTTTTACGGTTGTTGTCTGTTAATGGCCGTATCCTTCGGTGCGATTGCTCAAGAGCGGGAGGCTTATTTAATACAGCCGGGTGATGTGTTGGAGATAATGGTTTGGAAAGAAGAAGGTTTAATGCGGGAGGTATTAGTTCGTCCCGACGGCGGAATTTCTTTTCCGTTAGCGGGAGACATTGTTGCGCAAGGTAAAAGCATCGAACAGATCGAGCAAGAATTGGAAGCCCGTTTAGATGCTTATATTTCCGAACCGGTAGTAATTGTGGCCGCCAAACAATTACTCGGTTATAAGATATACGTCGTTGGAAAAGTGAATCAACCCGGTGAATTCATCATCAACAGTCCGGTCGATGTCATGCAAGCACTCAGCAAAGCGGGGGGCATGACGCCATTTGCTTCGGTAAATAGTATACGAATTTTAAGACGCGACCCGGACGGTAATCAACGCGCCACCAGATTCCGCTACGGCGATGTCGAAGACGGCGACGATTTGGAACAAAACATCATTTTGCAAGCCGGCGACGTAGTAGTTGTACCTTAACGGAAAACCATGCTTATGGAATATCCAGGCACTAAAGCAATCAAGGATGATGTATTGAGTATTCCTACATACATTGATAGAGCCCTATTGTCTGCGGTTTTGTTGATGGCTTCGATGTACTCTACGATGTGCGATGCACGGGAATGGTACGCTAAGCCGTCGGCTAGCTTGCGCGGTTTTTACGACGACAATTTATTGATGCGCAGGAGCGATCAAGGCAAATTTGAGGTTTTCGGCGGAACCTTTTCCGCCGGTTCGAAATTCGGCATGCGGACCGAAACAACCGATGTCGGTCTCACAGCTCAAGCCATCATCAATCGCTACGATGCGCCGACCAATATCGATAACGAAAACTATCATTTTAAACTTGAGAGTAGTTTTAACGTGACCGAACGTAATCAATTTACATTGAACGGCCGTTATTTTATCGACAACAATATTGGGACGCAATTTGAAGAGACCGGATTGACTCAATTTTTGGTGGAGAGATCCACCTGGGCGGTTCAGCCGAATTGGACGCACCGGTTGTCGGAAACGGAGAGTTTAATACTCGATTACAGTCACGAAGAAATCGACTACGAACAAAATAATACCAATTTTCTCCAAAGTTATAACACCGATATGGTTTCATTGAATTACACCAATCAATGGACCGAACGGTTACAGTGGTTTGCGTTAGCGAGTTATTTGCGATTTGAAACGCCTCGGAATTCGTTTTCTAACCAGGTAATTATGCCAGCGGTAATTCAGGGACAATCGGCACCATTTTCCACAACTGGTACTCAAGAAATTGCTACTGCTTCCTTAAGCGATATGTATAGTTTTCAAATCGGATTGAGTTACGCTCATTCCGAAACCTGGACGAGTAACTTCATGATCGGCGGTCGTTGGACCGAATCGGAGAGTTATCAAAATGTGACGCTTACACCAGATTTAGCTGTTTTTGATACTCTTTTGATTCCGAATCCGCAAAATGACAGTTCCCCCGGTTATCTATTATCGGTGGGCACCAACAAACAATTCGAAAGAAGCTCGATCGGCGCCAGTTTTTTTCAGGACGTCAGGCCGACTTCGCAAGGACAGTTGATGCAATATACCGGGATTACACTGACCGGAGATCATAAAATTACCGAACATTTGAAGTTTTCGCTCAATGCGTCGGCGACGCAACAAAGCACGGCCGGCGGCGATGAACAAAATACCCGATTCGACCGCGATTTTATCAGTGTGGAACCAAAGTTGAGCTGGCGAATCGATAGACAAATGACCCTAGCCGGCGGTTATCGCTATCGCTGGCAAGAATTCTCGAGAGACATTCAAGCCCGCGAATCGAATTCCGTGTATTTACAATTGAATTATAACTGGGATCCGTTCACGACTTCACGTTATTAGGCGCTGATTTAGCGTTCAATGGCCGACGCATTTGGCAAAGTTAAGCAATAATGCAATGCCTAAATTTCTAATTTAAACCCAACAAACGACTAGAGACGAAAACGTATGGAAGAAGAGAATACGAAAAGCCTACAAGATTATCTGGCGATGTTGAAGCGGCATAAAGGGAAAATGCTGCTTATTGCCGGCGGATTGTTTGCATTAACGATATTGGTGACCATCAATCTTCCTTCCGTGTATAGAGCGACGGCGACCATTTTGATCGAGCAACAAGAAATTCCGGCAGATTTGGTCCGCACGACAGTCACCAGTTATGCCGATCAACGCATTCAGGTTATCAGTCAACGCGTTATGACCACGGCTAATCTGAAACGAATTATCGATAAATTCAACTTGTACACCGAAGAGCAAAAAACTGAAACGCTCAGTACCATTCTCGAAGAAATGCGTGAAGACATCCAACTGGAAATGGTCAGCGCCGATGTGGTCGATCCGGTTAGCGGTAGACCGACGCAGGCAACGATTGCTTTTACCTTGTCTTTTGATAGCGAATCTCCGAAAACCGCGCAAGCGGTCGCCAATGAATTAGTTAGCCTTTATCTGAATGAAAACTTAAAAAGACGAAGCGAAGCTGCGGCCGAAACCACCAATTTTTTAGCCTTGGAAGGCGACAAATTACGGGAACAAATCGCCGATTTGGAAAAACGGTTGGCGGTATTCAAGGAAAGTCATGCGTCCAGTCTACCTGAATTACAGCAGTTGAACATGACGCTAATGGATAGAACCGAACAGCAATTGGTTGATGTCGATAGGCAAATCAATGCCGCGAAGGAACGAAAATTATATCTACAAGCGCAGTTGGCGCAGATCAATCCAAATACCAGCCTGTACTCGGCAACCGGCGAAAGAATCTACGGTGCGGAAGATCGCCTAAAAACCAAGGAAGCGGAGTACGTGACTCTGAGCGCAAGCTACGGCAGCAATCATCCCGATGTCGTCAAAATACAGAAGGAGATTGAAGCCTTACGTCAGGAAGTCGGCGGTGCAACCGATAACAGCGAGCTCATTTTGCAGTTGGATAATAAAAGAGCCGAGCTGGCTACGATGACCGATCGTTATTCCGATTCTCATCCCGATGTCAAAAAATTAAAACAGGAAATCGCCAGTTTAGAAAAAATGGCAACCCAAACGGCTAAAATTAAACCTGTTTCGACAGCGAAGCCGGACAATCCAGCCTATATTCAGTTGCAAGCACAATTGGAGGCGGCGGAAGCAGAGTTGCGTGCAATGGGCAAATCTAAATCAAGATTGAACGCTAAGTTAAATGATTTGGAGCTGCGTTTGACACAAGCGCCTCAAGTCGAGCGGGAATATCATACCTTGATGCGGGACTATGAAAACGCCACGGCGAAATACCGCGAAGTCAAAGCTAAGCAAATGGAGGCGGACATGGCGCAGGCTATGGAAAAAGACAGGAAAGGCGAGCGTTTCTCGTTGATCGAGCCACCGATGTTCCCCGAGGAGCCATTCAAACCCAATAGGAAAGCGATCGTTTTTCTCGGCTTTATTTTGTCCATGGGCGGTGCGACGGGTTTTGTGATTGTCAAAGAAAGCTTTAACAAAGCGATTTTCGGATCGCACCAACTCACTACAGTCACCGGAGCACCTCCTCTAGTCGTTTTGCCCTATATAAATAACTCCGAAGATATAATAAATGCACAGCGACTAAAGCAAAAGGTCTTGATCTCCTCGCTTGCCGTTTTAATCGGACTCGTGCTGTTTTTGCACTTTGTCGTGAAACCTTTGGATGTATTGTGGTATGTTGCGATGAGAAAATTAGGCATGTAATTTACCTTTCACGCTTCAAATTTCGGCATCGACTCATGGTGTTTTGATCTCGCCCCTAAATTCCATCATGGATAGTCTAGCGAGACAAAACTTAGCTAATTTAGCTGCGCGGCATCTGCAAAAAATACCGGTAACGAAATTTGGCAAACATAAGGGTAAAAGCAGATAGTAAAAGCATTAACATAGGAATTAATATGGAACGCATACATAAAGCGCTCGAAAAAGCCCGGCACCAACGAAAGGATCATGTGAATGTCGGCGGTAGGACACGTATCAATAAACCGGGCTACGCTAAAAAAGCGCCGGTTCAGGAAATTAAATATACGCAAACTCAAACGATCAATGTGTCGGATGAAGCGCTAAAAGAAAAACGTATTGTGGCTCATCTAAAAGACAGCCCGGCCGCCGATCTTTTCAAGATTCTAAGGGCCAAAGTCTTGCAACGAATGAATGCCAATCGTTGGAATGTGCTTGCCGTTTCCAGTCCTACGGCGGGGGCCGGCAAGTCATTAACTGCGGTAAATTTAGCCATTAGCTTGGCGATGGAGGCGAATCATTCGGTGCTGTTGGTGGATCTGGATTTTAGAAGGCCTTGTATCCATGAGTATTTCGGAATTTCGCCGGATAAGGGACTTGTCGATTATTTTTCAGAAGATGTTCCGCTGAACGAATTGTTTATTCATCCGGGAATCGAAAAATTAGTTTTATTACCGGCCGGTCATTCGATTCATCGTTCATCCGAATTGCTGTCTACTCCGAAAATGCTGAATTTAGCGGATGAGTTGAAAAACCGCTATCCCGATCGCATGATTATCGTCGATTTACCTCCGTTACTGCAGTCGGACGATGCAATGGTGTTTTTTCCGAATGCCGATGCTTGTTTATTGGTTGTGGCCGAAGGGATTAACACGACGGAGGAGATTGAACGCAGCTTACAGTTAATCGATGAAACTAAATATCTCGGCTCGGTGCTTAACAAGTCAGATGAAATTTGGTCCCCCTCTTATTATTAAGCGGCATGTATACACAACATTACGGTTTTAACGAAAAGCCCTTTACACTGACGCCCGATCCCGAGTTTTTATATCTGAGCAAACAACATCAAACGGCGTTGAATATGCTCGAATACGGATTGCATAGTCAGGCAGGCATTACCGTTATTAACGGCGAAGTAGGTTCCGGAAAAACGACGTTAGTAAGGCGGATACTTCAGGAAGTGGATCAAACTCTAACAGTCGGCCTTATTTCCAATGCTCATAGTGCATTCGGCGACTTATTGCAGTGGGTGCTCAATGCATTCGAAATCGAAGCTGCGGGAAACGATAAAGCGTCCCGGTATCAGACTTTCGTCGATTTTTTAATTAAGGAATACAGTGAAAATCGGCGCACGGTACTGATTATCGACGAAGCTCAAAATCTCGATGTCCAAACCTTGGAAGAGTTGAGATTACTCTCTAATATCAATGCAGACAAATATTTATTGTTACAGCTTATTTTGATAGGTCAGCCCGAGTTATTGGAGGTTTTGCGTAAGCCGGAACTTAGGCAGCTTGCGCAACGCGTTTCTGTGGATTATCGGCTTAACCCTCTCAAGTATAAAGAATCCGTCGATTATATTCGTCATCGTCTGCGGATAGCGGGCGGTAGTGCGAATCTGTTCGATAAGTATGCGATTGCTGTTATCTTTTATTACAGTCAAGGTGTGCCTAGGCTAATCAATACGCTGTGTGATTTTGCCCTCGTCTACGGTTTTGCCGAAGAAGCGGAGTCGATCGACTTGGCATTGATGCTCGATGTCATTAAAGACAAAATAAAGGGCGGAATTTATCCGGTTCCGGAACATGAAAATAAAGAAACCCAAAAAATTAGAGAATTGATCTATAAAGAAAAGGGTGTGGACATCGGCGTTTTTGTCAACGAAGATGACGATGAAGACGAATTAAGCGCGCTTTGAGGGCGTTAAATATCCAAAAAATGACTTCTCACTTTGTTAAAGGTGAGGCAAAAAATCAGCATCTATTGTTAAAGGATCTATAAGGAAAAAATTATGCAACCATCGGTAACAAATGTTTGCGTCATTGGGCTGGGTTACATCGGATTGCCTACCGCATCGTTATTAGGAACTAAAGGCTTTAAAGTCTTTGGCGTCGATACTTCCGAGCATGTCGTCAATACCATTAACCAAGGCAAGATTCATATCGTTGAGCCCGATCTCGATATTTTGGTCAAATCGGCCGTGCAATCAGGAAACCTGAAAGCCGGCTTGCAGCCGCAAGAAGCCGATGTTTTTATTCTGGCGGTACCGACACCTTTTAAAGACGACCATATACCCGATCTGTCCTATGTTGAAGCCGCTACACGAGTTATCGCTCCTTTCGTAAAACCGGGCAACATTGTTATTTTGGAATCGACCAGCCCGGTCGGCACTACCGACGATATCGTCGCAAAAATCTTAAGCGAAGAAGGCCATGATGTCGGAAGGGACGTTTATGTCGCGCATTGTCCGGAGCGCGTGTTGCCGGGACGAATCTTGACGGAATTAGTGGAAAATGACCGCATCGTTGGCGGTATTAATGAAATTTCGACCGAAAAAGTCATCGAATTTTATCGAGCCTTTGTGCGCGGAGAGATTTTGGCAACTGACGCCAAAACCGCCGAGCTCAGCAAGCTGAGCGAAAATTCATTCAGGGATGTCAATATCGCTTTCGCTAACGAGCTATCGCTGATTTGCGATCAGGAAAATATCAACGTTTGGGAATTGATAAAATTGGCGAATCGTCATCCGCGAGTCAATATATTGCAACCGGGCCCCGGCGTCGGCGGGCATTGTATAGCCGTTGACCCTTGGTTTATTGTGGCGAGGTCGCCGGATCAAGCCAGGCTCATTAGAACCGCTCGTGAAGTAAACGATGCCAAACCGCATTGGGTCATCGAAAAAGTCAAAGTCAGTGCCGATAAATTTAAAAACCCCGTTATCGGTTGTTTGGGGTTGGCTTTTAAAGCCGATGTCGACGATTTGCGTGAGTCGCCGGCTTTGGATATTGTTAAAAAAATACGAAAGCAAGACATTGGCGAGGTACTGGTCGCCGAACCCAACTTAACTGAACACAAGGACTTTACACTGTTACCTTATCAAGAAGTCATCAAGCGGTCCGATATCGTGCTGCTGTTGGTCGATCATAAGCCGTTTAAATCGTTGAAGGCGGCCGACCTCAAAGAGAAAATTTTGATCGATACGCGCGGCGTGATTCAATAGTTTTCCGAATCATGCCTCATAGGCAATATCCAGCACCGTATACTGTAAGATTCGATCGGCAATGTGAATGACGACTACATCGTCAATAGTCTTTTTCAATAAAGCCTTGGCGAGTGGCGAATCCAAGCTGATATGCTGTTTAGCCGGATCGAGCTCGTCTGCACCTACGATTCGGTATTCGACTTCCTTTCCTTCGGCGTTTTCCAGCGTTACCCAAGCACCGAAATAGATGCGATCTTCATCGTTCGGTGTTTGATCGACCACTTTTAGAATCGGCAAACGTTTTTGCAAGTAATGAATACGTCTATCGATACCGCGCAGTTCTTTTTTTCGATAGATATATTCGGCGTTTTCCGAACGGTCGCCCTCTGCGGCTGCGGCGGCAAGCGCTTCAGTTACATCTTTACGTTTTTCCCATATCTGTTTGAGCTCTTGTTCCAAGGCTTGATAGCCATGACGGGTGATGTAGGGAGATGATTTAGGTTGAGGGGGTCTCCAGCGGCTCATGATTAGTATAGTATTGAAATAAATTTTGAAGATTTTCACACAAACGTGCGTCAATTTTATATCATAAACAGCCCTTCATTAATCAATTAAAGGTTTATTTATGCAAGTTGCTGACAATATGGCGGTTTCGATCCATTACACATTAACTAACTCGGCAGGCGAGCAACTCGATAGCTCGATAGGCAGTGATGCGTTGGTTTATCTTCACGGCAGCGGCAATATCATTCCCGGTTTAGAAAAAGCTTTACAGGGTAAATCGGTCGGTGACAAATTCCAAGTTTCAATCGCTCCCGAAGACGGATATGGCGAATATTTTCAAGAGATGGTACAGGCTATTCCTCGCAAGATGTTCGAAGGCGTTGATAACGTGGAAGTCGGTATGCAGTTTCATGCCGATGTCAGTTCCGGTCCCGGTATTGTCACCGTTATTAAAGTCGAGGGCGACGAAGTGACGATAGACGGCAATCATCCACTCGCCGGAGAGTCTTTGAATTTCGATGTTGAAGTAACCGATGTCAGAGCGGCGACCGAAGATGAATTGGCTCACGGCCATATTCATGGTGTTGGCGGCGAAGACCATTAAGCCGGGCTTATTCAATATTATTATAAGGACCGAATGCGTTGCTGGAGTCCGAGCAACACAAACGTTCCATCTTTCATCATCATGAAGACACTAAAATCCGCCGCGCATGACAAAGCCGTTTGCTATTTTTTGGCGCTCGCGCTTTTAATTGCGGGGCCTGTTTGTTCTGAAACCTCGCTATGGCGGGTTAGTAAAGATGATGCCGAATTGTTTATCGGTGGTACTATTCATTTGCTGAGTACGTCGGATTATCCGTTACCCGAATCGTTTGATCGGGTTTATCGAAAAGCCGACAAATTAGTGTTGGAAGTCGATTTAGCCGACTTGTCCGGGGAGGAAGCGCAAATAGCTATGGTGCAGCGTTTACAGTATGCCGACGGTACGACATTGCGTGATGAGCTTAACGCCGAGGCTTATGCCGAATTGCAGCGTTTTTGCCTGCATGCGGGCATACCGATTGAGTCTTTACAGAACTTGAAGCCGCCTTTGGTCGCGATTAGCTTGATGATGTTTGAATTACATCGTTTAGGTTTAGCCGAAGCCGGCGTGGATCATTTTTTTAGCGCGAAAGCCCAGGCTGATAATAAGCCCGTCGGGACGTTAGAATCGTTAAAAACGCAAATATCCGTACTGGAGCAGATGGGACGGGGGCAGGAGAGCGAACTCATATTGTCCACGTTAAGAGAAATTCAAGAACTCCCCGTGTTGCTGGGGGAGCTCAAGTCCGCATGGCGTTCAGGCGATCTTGATACATTGGATGAATTAGGCATCGCGCCGATGCGTAGCGATTACCCGCGCCTATATCGAGATCTGCTGGTCAGTCGCAATAATGCCTGGGTGCCTAAGATTGAGGCGATGCTAAGCACACCAGAGCGCGAGTTGATTTTAGTCGGCGTGTTGCATTTGGCAGGGCAAGAAGGTGTTTTACGGAAATTATGCGAACGGGGTTATGTTGTAGAACCTTACCGATCCCTTCCTTTTAACGATCATGAAGATGCCTTCATCGTCCCGCAGAATGACCGTGCTTGGCGTGCGTTTGGATGCGGTCCTCTCCATATCGGGCGCCGTGAACCCAGCACCTAAATAACCAAGGCAATTAATCATAGCCAATAGAATATGGAATTTAGGTGCTGGGGGTGATATGTCTGTAGGCTCTATGCTGGCAAAGCCTTATTGGTATACCCCTGCGCCTCCTTAGGCACTGCCGAAATTTGAAGTGCGAAATGAATAACAAGTTAGCTTCTTATTCTTCATGGTGAAATGCTGTTTCTAGGTTTATTGATTTTGGCTCAGCCAATCTTGCGGCTTTAGATAGCGTTCGTACAACTCCTCTTCGGGCGAGCCCGGTTCCGGATGCCAATTATAGCGCCAGATCGCAACCGGCGGCATCGACATCAAAATCGACTCGGTGCGTCCGCCCGATTGTAGGCCGAATAGCGTACCGCGATCGTAAACCAGATTGAATTCGACATAACGGCCGCGCCGATAGAGTTGGAACTCGCGTTCTCGCTCGCCGTAAGGCGTGTTTTTGCGTTTTTGGATAATCGGTACATAGGCGTCGATATAGTGATTACCGATGCTCTGCATGAATGCAAAGCATCGCTTGAAACCCCATTCATTCAGGTCGTCGAAAAATAGCCCACCCGCACCGCGTGTTTCGCCGCGGTGCTTCAAATAAAAATACTCGTCACACCATTTTTTATAGCGAGGATAAACTTCTTTGCCGAAAGGCTCGCAGGCTAGGCGTGCGGTTCGATGCCAATGCTGAACGTCTTCATAGAACGGATAAAAGGGCGTTAAATCGAATCCGCCGCCGAACCACCAAATCGGCTCTTCGCCGGGTTTTTCAGCGACAAAAAAACGCACATTGGCATGTGAAGTCGGAACATAGGGATTACGCGGATGAATGACCAAGGAAACGCCCATCGCTTGAAACTGGCGGTTGGTCAACTCTGGTCTCGCGGCTGTCGCGGATGCTGGTAGTTGATTGCCGAAGACATGAGAAAAATTGACGCCGCCTTGTTCGATGACTTGGCCGTTGCTCAATACTCGGGTTTTGCCGCCTCCGCCTTCAGGTCTTTGCCAGTCGTCTTCGATAAATCTTGCGTTCGGTTCTTGGCTTTCCAGTGAGGCGCAGATCCGATTTTGTAAATCCAGTAGAAAGTTTTTGACGTTGTCGATGTCTTTATTATTCATTGTTTATTAGAGTATCAAAAGGAAGCGGGCGTTAAAATCTATCAGTTTTTGTAAGGTTACGCCAAGTTTTTAGCCCTCTCACTTTTTAGCGGGAATCAAGAAAATGCCTGAACAAATCCGGATTAAGTTTTTTTAGGTCCGCTCTTAAAGCGATCGATGTCGACTTAAGCGGTTCGGCGCTTAATTGCTTGGCTAGGTTGAATGCGAGAAAACCTTCCGCTTCGCCGTTTAAAATAAGGCCTTGTTTAGCTAGTGCCGGCTTGATCAATAGTATCCAGGCCGGGAAAAACTGTGTTGGCAACTCGGGGTCAAGCTTCTGAAATCGTTGCCAGTCGTTGGAAAGCAGATGGTGTCCGGTCTGTTTTATCAGTTGTTCGGCTGATTCGGAATGCAATAGGAATAATAAAAACCAATGCTCGAGACCGGACAGTTCTCGGTCCTGCTTGAAACTGGCCTCGGCATAGCGAAATAGCAAAACAGGTTCCCTAAAGTAATCAGGCTCTTGTTCGATCGCTTTGGTAACGTCATGCCATAGAAACGCTTTCGTGCCTGAATAGCTGACATGCAGCTTAGGTTGTTCGGGATCGAAGGGGCGGCCGGTTAATTCGGTTGACAAGTTTTGCCAAAGCGGCGTCAGAAAACGTATGGCCTCGGATCGTAATAACTTTACCGCTAACGGCATCAGTGTATTATCTAAGGTATCGAGTTTATTGGGTAACGATAAGCCGGGCGCCCGGAATTTTTTTTCCTGCACGATCAGAAGCGCATAGTCTTCGTGCTTTTCGGGGTCAAAGGCGTATAAGGTGTCTAGCAGTTCCGGGATTTTGCGTTTGTTATGGGTAATGATCGCATCGATTAATTCGTTTTCGGCATAAACCGGGGCGCTGTCGAAAAACAAATCCATTTGCATGCGGTCTTGCGGCGGCGCGAAATCCGTTTTGAAATTGATGTCATCTTGTGGGTCGCGGATGATGATGAGTTCGTTTTGCTCGGTTGAAAGATAGGTATTGCGCATTTCGCTCAAGCCTAGCGTTCGAGCATAATTCGTAGCAATGGCGAGTTGCTCGATGATACGTTCGCGCGGTGCCGTAAAACAACTGTCCAGGTTTTCGATAAGGCCGTCTCGCCAATCGATGTAGTTCGAATAACTAATATAGCCGGTGGCGAGTAGCCATGCGACTGGCGAAAATCGGCCTTGTTCGATCAGCAATTGGTCGACATGGTGCCGGATACTGCTGCGCATGTTTATTCTCTCGGAGCACCTGCCTGAAGGCACGAGGCAATGAGTGCGTGCAGGTGTGATTTGCCGAGATTACGGGCAAGTGCGATATTGCGTCTAGGAATATTTTCCGGGTCCGGGTGGCGCTCGATGGCTTCGGAGATGCTGTCTTCGCGAAGTAGGTGCAGGATGGGGTAGGGCGAGCGGTTCGTATAATTGGCCGGATCGTCGCTGTCGCTGTCGGCAAAGCAGTAGTCAGGATGAAAGCTAGCCAGTTGATAAATACCGTCGTAGCCTTGCTCCGACAATAGTGTTTCGGCCAGGGAGAGAAAATCGAGATAATCGTCGAATTCGTGCAGCGAATGGGGGTAAATCAGCAGTGTTGTGTTTATGTTCAAGTCGGCATCTAAATGCCGGCATTCTTCGATTAAACGCTTCAGGCCGATTGCGGTGTCGGCGCTTCGGCAAATACTGAAACGAATGCTGTCTTGTCGAAACGGTTTGGAAGCGAAAGGGCATAAATCGAGACCGATGACAACGGTTTCGAGCCATGCCCTTATTGCGTATTCTACCGGGTCGACAGTCACTTTAACATTGAGGGATAGTTTCGAAGTGATTCGTTCGGTTAGGTATGGCTGACACCGGCCGCAATTCTTTTTTCCCGTTCTTCGCTGGCTTTTTCGATTTTCGCAAAAACGCGCAAAATATCGGTGGCCGATACGATGCCGACCAGTTTGTTATTGTGATCGACTACCGGTAGTGCTCCAACTTTATTTTCGGCCATAATGCTGGCGGCTTCTGATGCGTAAGTATCGGGATTAACGGTCAATACGCCTCGACGCATAATGTGTTGAACTTTTTGCGGAACGACTTGCAAAACGGTTTTTCCTTCGATGGTCTCAACCGAATTCGAGTTGCTTTTTGGCCCTAAGGCTTTGTATAAGTCTCGATCCGATACGATGCCGATGACTTTGCCTTTTTCAATGACGGGTAAATGACGAACTTTTTCATAATGTAGCAAGAAAAAGACACGATCGATCATGTCATGTTGTTCGACTGTGAATACTTGCGAAGTCATTAAATCTTCAACACGCATGCAGTTGCACTCCTAAAGATAATTGATAAACCGGATAAGAATAGGGAAAATATCTGATTTTTACAAGAGTTAATATCTTTTTTGATATAAAATACCCTGTTTTGTGAAAGCAACTTAACCGCTAAAGTGTGTTTGTGCTTAGGCGTGAATCCGACATTTATACTTCGCAATTTAAATTTCAGCAATAGCGTATGTAGGTGCCCAGCACCTTAATTCCATAGGGCATTGGCTAAGATCAAAATAATAGCTAATTTAGGTGCTGGGCCTTTGACGGAAACCCCGGTGCCGAAATTTGACTGGTAAAGGGTATATTTCAAACAATCAAACAAATTTGGAGTTTCATTATGCGCATTATTCTTTTGGGTAGCCCCGGTTCCGGTAAAGGAACACAAGCCCAATTTATTACCGAAAAATATGATATTCCGCAAATCTCGACCGGAGATATGTTGCGGGCTGCTGTGCGCGAAGGTACGCCGTTGGGTGTCGAGGCTAAAAAAGTCATGGATGCGGGGGGCTTGGTTTCGGATGATATTATTTTAGGATTGATCAAAGAGAGAATTGAGCAGCCGGATTGCCAAAACGGTTTCTTGCTGGACGGTTTTCCTCGCACGATCGCGCAAGCCGAGGGTTTAGCCGCGATGGATATCGTGATTGACCATGTTATCGAGATTGTGGTCGAGGACGAGGAAATCGTTAAGCGAATGAGCGGTAGACGTGTGCACCCTGGCTCAGGTAGGACTTATCATGTCGCATTTAACCCGCCTAAAACGGCCGGTGTCGACGATGTAACTGGCGAACCCTTAATTCAGCGAGATGACGACCAGGAAGACACCGTGCGTAAAAGGCTGAGCGTATATCATGAACAAACCAAGCCGTTGGTCGGTTACTATTCGGCATTGGGCGGCAAGACCCACTTTGCATCGATTGCCGGTGTCGGGTCGGTCGATGAGATTACGCAAAAGATTTTTGCCGTTTTAGGATAACGCGCAAGCGTCTTCATCGACGCTTAACGCATACTTTTACTTTCCGCTGACGCGGTAAATACAATGAGTAGCTATGTCAGGTAAAACTTTATACGACAAATTATGGGAAGATCACGTTGTCCATACCGAGGATGACGGTTCTTCATTGATCTATATCGACCGCCATTTAGTCCATGAGGTCACTTCTCCTCAAGCGTTCGAAGGGCTCCGTCTTGCCGGTCGCAAGCCGTGGCGACAAGCGAGAAATTTGGCCGTTGCCGACCATAACGTGCCGACCACCGATCGCGACAAAGGCATTGCCGATCCGGTTTCAAGACTGCAGGTCGAAACCCTCGAAAAAAATTGTGCCGAATTCGGTATCACCGAGTTCGATATGTCCGATATTCGCCAAGGCATCGTGCATGTCGTAGGGCCCGAACAAGGCGCGACATTGCCCGGCATGACTGTGGTCTGCGGCGATTCGCATACCTCGACACACGGCGCGTCCGGCGCGTTGGCATTCGGCATCGGCACGTCGGAAGTCGAGCATGTCTTGGCGACACAGTGTTTGGTACAGAAAAAAGCCAAAAACATGCTGATCAAGGTAGATGGTGAAGTGCGGCCCGGCATCACTGCGAAAGATATCGTGTTGGCGATCATCGGTAAAATCGGTACCGCCGGCGGCAACGGTTATACGATCGAATTCGCCGGATCCGCGATCCGCGCATTGTCGATGGAAGGCCGCATGACGGTATGCAACATGGCGATCGAAGCGGGCGCTCGTGCCGGTCTAATCGGGGTTGACGATGTCACGATCGATTATTACCACGACCGGCCGCTTTCACCGAAAGGCAACGACTGGTTCATGGCCGAGCGCATGTGGCAGCAACTGCATTCCGATCCCGACGCGGTTTTCGATAAAGTCGTCGAGCTGAATGCCGCCGACATCAAGCCGCAAGTAACTTGGGGAACGTCGCCTGAATTGGTCGTGCCGGTCGACGCCAGCGTGCCCGATCCTGCTCAAGAAACCGATTCGACCAAGCGCGAAAGCATGAAGCGGGCATTGCAATACATGGATCTGAAGCCGGGTCTAGCGATTACCGATATCAAGCTCGATAAAGTGTTCATCGGTTCCTGCACGAACTCGAGAATCGAGGATTTGAGAGCCGCCGCCACCGTCGCGAAAGGTAAAAAAGTGGCCGATAACATCAAACTTGCTTTGGTCGTCCCGGGGTCGGGTCTGATCAAGCAGCAAGCCGAGGCCGAAGGCTTGGATAAAATTTTTATCGAATCCGGATTCGAATGGCGAGATCCGGGCTGCTCGATGTGTTTAGCGATGAACGCCGACCGTTTGGAGCCGGGCGAACGCTGTGCGTCAACCTCGAACCGTAATTTCGAAGGGCGGCAAGGCTACGGCGGACGCACGCATCTGGTCAGTCCGGCGATGGCTGCTGCAGCTGCGATTGCCGGACATTTCGTCGATGTTAGCACCGAAGCAAATCAAGGAGCGCAAGCATGAGAGCATTTACCAAAATAGACGCGTTGGTCGCACCGTTGGATCGAGCCAATGTCGATACCGATGCGATTATTCCGAAACAATTTCTAAAATCGATACGTCGGGCAGGGTTCGGACCGTTTCTGTTCGACGAATGGCGGTATAAGGATCATGGCGAACCGGACATGGATTGCACAAATCGGCCGATTAACCCTGATTTCGTGCTGAATAAACCGGAGTACAAGGGCGCCGAACTATTGTTGACCCGCGAGAATTTCGGTTGCGGCTCGTCTCGCGAACATGCGCCTTGGGCGCTCGAAGATTTCGGCTTCAGAGCGATCATTGCGCCGAGTTTCGCCGATATCTTTTATAACAATTGTTTTAAGAACGGTATCTTGCCTATCGTGCTCGATGCGGCGATTGTCGACGACCTGTTCAACGAATTGACCGAAGGTTATCGGCTGACAGTTGACTTGGATTCGCAAAAGATCGTTACGCCTTCCGGCAGGGAAATTGTCTTTGAAGTCGATGCCAATCGGAAATTCAGGTTGTTGAACGGGCTTGACGATATCGCATTGACCTTGCAGCATGCCGATCAAATTCACGCATACGAGACGGAACGTGCGAAGCGAGCGCCTTGGTTGTTTGCATCGTAGTATATCCATCGTAGATCAAAATTCGGCATCGGGGGGATCATCAAAGCCCCAGCACCTAACGTTCATGAAGGCCAGGCAATCGCCACGGCAAATGAAAGTGCGAGGCGTAGTTAGGGTGCGGTTACTCGCCCGACAGGACGCCGTGAACCCAGTACTTAAATTATCTAAGACAATTAACGATGGCCAATGGGCTATGGAATTTAGGTGCTGGGTGAATACGCCCATGTAGGCTCGACGGCGGAATCTGATTGCCATGGATGGCATGAATGCAGATTTTGCAGGAGCAAAAATCTGCCCTGTCGCCGACGCCTGCCGGTCGAGCAACCACACCCTCTCCGGAACCGGCATTTTCTCTGCCGAGCTTCTTATATCGAAAAATTAGATAAAGAGCCAAAATCTACGAACTTTCACAGTAAATTATTTAAGATTGTGAAACATAGCCAATGGGCTATGGAATTTAGGTGCTGGGTTAACGCCATTTATGGCGGTTTGTATCACCGTCAAGCCCATAAGGATGAGTGGGGTCCCTCTCCTAAATTCCATCCTTCTTTCTTGCAAGATCGAATTTCGCTAAGTTAGGGGTTGTATTCCTCGTCTGACTCACCCCGCAACCTTTAACAAAGGAAAGCGATTTTTCGGTAAGAACGGAGTAAAATCTCTGTTCCCTCCATGCGAACAAAGAGGCTAAAACTATGAATGAAACAGTAAGCTTTCGAGATGCTTTTTTGAAACTCACAGGTCGTTTTATCGATCAACTTCAGGATACCGCTTATTGGAATGCTCGATTCGACCGGTTCGCGCGTGCCTGGTCCCGGCTGACCGGCAAACCGATCGCATTCAATGTGGCATTATTGGTTATTTTGACTTGGGTGATTACCGGACCTTTGTTCGGTTTTAGCGATACATGGCAACTTATCATTAATACCGCGACGACTATCGTAACGTTTTTAATGGTGTTTTTGATTCAACACACCCAAAATCGCGACACCGATGCGTTGCAAGTAAAATTGGACGAATTGATCCGCGCCGTTGAAGGAGCTAACAACGAGCTATTGGATTTGGAAGAAATCGGCGATGAAGAATTGAAGTTACTCCGAAACCAATATTTAGCATTGGCTCGTCTTTCAAGAAAGAAAACAGAAAAACAAAATTGCGAATGAAATTCGGTCAAGAGTTAAGTTGAGCGCGGGCGCCGCATTTAATTTTCAGTTTGAGCGTTTATCGCCGTATTTAGGGTGAGAAGTACGCCTGCCGAGGAACTCCGTGCCAATAATAACCCTTGCCAAGCTCGTTCTATACCCTAAGATAGGCGAAATTGCTCAAACTGGGAATTGCTGGATTTTGATTTGCGAAGAGTATATGAAGGGTATATCTAGTGTATAATGGCGGGTTATTTCTACCATATATATCCAAAATAATTCGGTTGTCGATAGTCACGAAACGATTCAAAGTCCACAAACCGGGAGGAAGCAGTGTTAATGCCGGTGTTTTCTGCAATATTTTCTAAGTTGCAAAACGACAGTGTCCGTTTTGCGAATAGGCATGAAATCGATGGTCATCCCTTTGTTCTCTCAGTCTGCGTTGAGTTGAACAGTCTCCATTTGTCATGAAAATAGCGACAAATAGCGTTGTTCCCCCCTGTAATTGTAAGCCCGAAAAATAACAGTCTTGAGTCTATCGCATAATTGTCGCATTCTGATTCGCGAAAGGTATGGCCCTGATGTCTCCTTTTCCGCATAAGGGACAAGGGCGGGCGTTGCCGAATTTTCTAATGTGATGAAGATTAGCATCCCGAAGGTAGGTGATGCTGTGGTTTCTGTTTTAATGAAAAGGTAATTAAGTATGACTAAATTCTATAATGTTGCCGTGGTCGGTGCCACCGGTGCAGTTGGTGAAGCAATGCTGTCAATACTGGAAGAGCGTAATTTTCCGGTCGGTGAGGTTTATGCGTTGGCCAGTAGCCGTTCGGCTGGTAAACGCATACCGTTCAAGGGCGGTTCATTGAAGATAGAAGATCTAGCCGAGTTCGACTTTTCCAAAGTACAAATCGGCTTGTTTTCTCCCGGTGCTTCAGTATCTGCCGAATATGCACCGAAAGCCGTGGCGGCCGGGTGCATCGTGATCGATAATACCTCGCAATTTCGTTACGACAATAATATCCCGTTGGTCGTGCCCGAAGTTAATCCCGAGAAGATCGCCGACTATAAAAATCGAGGCATCATTGCGAATCCGAATTGTTCGACGATTCAAATGTTAGTTGCGTTGAAGCCGATTTACGATGCGGTCGGTATCAGTCGAATCAATGTTTGTACTTACCAGGCGGTTTCGGGGACCGGTAAAGAAGCGATCGAGGAGCTCAGTCTGCAAACCGCGCATTTATTGAACGGTAAACCGATTAAACCGAGTGTTTATCCAAAGCAAATCGCTTTCAATGTATTGCCGCAAATCGATGTGTTTATGGAAAATGGATATACCAAGGAAGAAATGAAAATGGTTTGGGAGACGCGAAAAATCATTGGAGACGAATCCATTCAAGTCAATCCTACCGCTGTTCGCGTGCCTGTTTTTTTCGGTCACTCCGAAGCGGTGCACATAGAAACGTGTCGCAAAATCGATATTGAATCGGTGCGCGCACTACTCGAAAAAGCACCCGGAGTGACAGTGCTCGACGAACGTCGGGACGGAGGTTATCCGACGGCGGTGACAGAATCCTCCGGGCACGATAATGTCTTTGTCGGGCGTATTCGCGAAGATATTTCGCATCCGCTAGGAATCGACTTATGGGTTGTTGGTGATAATGTCAGAAAAGGCGCCGCTTTAAACAGTGTGCAAATCGCAGAAGAATTGGTAAAAAATTACATCTAGTCTAAGCTTATTTCATATTTGACTGTTCCGGGTATTAGATTGTGGTATATGTGTATGAAGGAGAGCAATGTGCGCAAACTGACTAAAACCATAGCGCTTGTATCGTTGATGACCCCGACTAGTGTGTTTCCGTTGGGTATTGGCGATATTACATTGCACTCGGCACTTAATCAAAGTCTCGATGCAGAAATTGCATTGATACTTGCGTCTGATGAAAATCCTTCCGACATTACCGTGAAGCTAGCGCCTCCCGATAAATTCGATGAGGCGGGCTTGCCTTGGAGCTATTTTCTTTCCAAAATTAAATTCAACCTGGTTCCCGTGTCTGACAAGCGCGCGGTTATTAAACTCAGTTCGACTGAGGTGCTCAAGGAGCCTTTTTTAGATTTTTTGATTGAGGTGAATTGGCCGAAGGGGACGCTCTACCGTGAGTTTACCGTTTTGGTCGACCCGCCCGCAACTTATCAACAGCCTGTATTGCCGGTTCCTAGCGATTACAGTGTATTGCCTGCCGAGCAAGAATATGCCCGGATAGTCGAGCGTCCGGTAGCACCCGATCCGCGTCGTGAAGAGAGTCGTGTACCGGCATCGGGCGTGTACGGCCCGGTTGGCAGAAATGAAACGCTTTCGTCAATTGCCTCAAAAGTTAGACCATCTAACGATGTTTCGATTGAACAGACCATGATAGCGCTATTCCAGAATAATCCTGGCGCGTTTTATAAAGGCAATGTCAATGCATTAATGGCGGGAGAACGGCTCAAGGTTCCGGAGAAGGAGGTCATACTTAAACTTCCACACCGGCAAGCGGTGACCGAGTATGCGCGTCAAAATCAAGTTTGGCAGGGTCAGGTGGCGGCTGTAGCGGAAGAACCTGTTGACGAGGAAGTTATCGACTCGCAATTGAGACTGGTCGCCCCTGCCCAGGAAGATGTTGTTGAGACCGAGCGCGTTGTCAGCGGTGAAAGGGATGATAGCTTGTTACAACCTGTCGAACCGGACAAAGTCGACGAGGATGAGCCTACCGGAGACGATGCGGAATTGCGAGCGCGATTGGAGAAGTTAGAGGAACAATTGGCAGTGATGCAGCAAATGCTGGCTATAAAAGACGAACAATTAGCCGCTCTGCAGCATAAACAACCATCCAAAGAAATAGAGGCGCCATCACCGCCAGATGTTACGTCACCGGCAAAGGAAACCGCTCCGACGCCACGTCCGGCAGCAAAGCCGCCTCAACCCGTGGCGCAAGAGCCTGTAAGCGAACTCCTGGATTCCTTCTATTACGCGATAATAGCATTGGTCGGAGCCGGTTTGTTAGGTGGTTTAGGCTGGTTGTGGTTGAGAAAGCGCCAAACCGAAAAAGAAACCGATACGGATAGCATGTTTGCTGCGTCTTCACAGATTAGTCTTCCCAGTTCTGATGATGAGTTGAATTTGTTGGCCACGGAAGACGAGTCTGCCTATGATGTAGGGACCGTTGGGGAGAGTTCGTTCTTAAGCGAATTTACTCCGAGCGATTTCGACGCTTTCGACAGCGATCAGCATGAGGTCGATCCGATTTCCGAGGCTGACGTTTATTTGGCATACGGTCGTTACCAACAAGCCGAAGGGTTGATTCGACAAGCGATTGCCGAACATCCTGAGAATGACGATTACAAATTAAAGCTGTTAGAGATTTTTTACGCGAACGAAAACAAGGATGGTTTTGAAAGTTATGCCAATGAACTGAAGCAAGTCGGCAAAAACGAAAATATTGATCTTTGGGCAAAAGTTACTGAGATGGCCAGTGAAATTAGTCCGGGATCAGTTTTGTTCACTGACGATTTTGATACGGAAAACGATATCGAGGACGCGTCGACGATTGAAAAAGCTTCTCGGGAAGTCGATGCCGTTCATTCAGATGATATAACTGAGGACAATCGTTTCGACTTCGACTTGCCTGAGTTCGATGAACTCGAGTCTGAAACGGAACAATCGTCTTTAAAAGATGAAGAAGTGGAAGCTGAAAAGTCTGAAAACAGCCTCGATTTCGATTTGGATAGTTTTGACTTTTCGGTGCCCGAGCCGGAGGATCGCCCGGCTGAGGCTTCAAGACAGCAAGCCTCGGAACAGAATCGGCAATACGATAATCAGATCGAGTTTGATTTGAGTCCGGGACCAGAAGCACCGGCAGAGGAAAAGCCGGATGCCTCGGGCTCTGAAGAAATTGTATCGTTCGATATAGAGACCTTCGATTCCGGTACGGAGCAAAAAACTGATACTGCCGGTTTTTCACCGATGGATGAATTCGACGTATCTTTCGACGAGAAAGAAACTCAGGCCGAGGACGCATCCGGTTTGACCGAAGCGGAAAAGGATGATGTCGGTTTTGATTTTAATTTCGACTTCGATTTGGATTCGACGCCTAAGAAAGGGAGTGACGATAGTTTTCCGGACGATCTGGACTTAGGGGTTTCCGATCTGACCGATATGGATGAATTCGAAACCAAAATCGATCTTGCCAGGGCTTACATCGATATGGGAGATAGCGATGCCGCTAAGGATATCGCGCAGGAAGTATTGGATAAGGGAAGTTCGGAGCAAAAAAAGATCGCTCAATCGATTCTCGACGAATTGAAGTGAAAAAGGCCCGTCATCGAGCTTTTCTTACGGCTATGTTCGCCGTTAGCAGTTGAATCGGATAATCTTGCCTACTAAGCAAGCCATTTATCCTAGAAAAAGCACTTCACCATGAAGATCATGAAGAATAAAAAGTTAATTCAATAACTTGTTCCGCGTTTGTATAGAATTTCCTGATTAGCACGTTTCTTCAGCTAAAGCCCGAGTATCCTTAGCTATAGGTATCTACACAAGTTTTTATATCATAAATACAATGAGTTACAAGCTGGCCTAGCTACCTCTTCTGTTGGAGAGGGTTGGAGTGGTGAGAGTAAAAACAACCACTTATATCCCCCTCATCCCAATCTTCTCCCTCAAGGGAGAAGGGGCAAGTACTTGTGTAGATACCTATGATCCTTAGCAGGACGGGGTTTGCACCCCATAAGCGCCAACTTAGTGCTTATCCTATGGTGCATTTGCAGGTTTATTCGTTATATCGGCATGGATTACCGGATATTCCGGTTACATAAATATGAAGCTAAGCATTGCCATCCATGGCACTGGATTCCGCCAATCCCTGGCGGAATGACGTGTTTTTTACTTAAGTTGGAGCCAATAGTTTGCACCCCCTCCTAAACGCTACTTGCATGGATGTAGGTAAGGGGCGTGAGCAGGAGCGGAAGCTTTTCGACTTTGGCCGAAGCCAGCAGAAATGTTTAGGGCAGACTGAAACGTTTGGGACGTGTTAAATAACCCGTCCCGCAGAAGTGGCTGCGGCTACGACAGGCCCCGCTCGGACACGTGGCTTCGGCAAGCTGAAGCGTCTTGCTAATCAGGTAGAGTTTTCGTTTACCTAAGAAATTAGCAAAAATATTTAAGTATTCTCTTGAAAAACTTCATGGTTTAACTGCCGAATTTAGGTTTATGTCCATATCCTTAGGCGTTCGCCTCGTCTATTTTATTAGGTTTTCGTTCGTTCGATAATTTCAATGGCATTACCATCAAAATCCCGGCAAAACAATGCTTGCCGTCCGGAAATACTCAGTGTATACCGAAAGCCGCTGATATCGAGGGCTTCCTTGACAGGAGATAGGTCCGAACATGTTAGTGCGACATGGCGATCTCTTCCTCCATGGACTGGCCGACCAGACGTTGGGTCGGGATTTTCCAGTTCCAATAAATGAATTTGTTGTTCGCCAAGTTGAAGCCAAGCGCCCGGGAATGGAAGGTTCGGCCGTTCTGTTTGTTGAAGTCCTAATATATCCCGGTAAAAATGCAAGGACTTTTCAGTATCGGAGACGATAAGACTAATATGGTGGATGGCAAGATTAAATTTGGACATAGTTTTCTTGTATTGGTTGGTATTGAAACGATTATACTTCGCTCGGCTGAATTGTTGGAGCTTATATATCTATCGTAGATCAATATTCGTCCTGTCAAGCGAGTTACCAAACCCGCTAAAAACTTATAGCTTTAGGAAGTTATTTTTCACGAAATCCTAATGCTAGGTGAGGGATTGAGCACTCCGGAGCCTCCTTAGTCACTTCTGTAATTTGAAGCGCGAAAGGTATAAACTGCCGACGTAAGGTTTATAAACGTTAAAGACGCGGCCCTGTTTTTTAGGCGCTATTTTTATCCGACAATTCCTCGATAAGTTCGATTTTTTTTGTAATGAATTGTTGAATCAAAGCTTGTAGTTTATCGAAATGCCGGTTTGTTTCGAGGAAGTCTTTCGAGATTAGATTTTGTTCTAAAGTTAATGCAAGTTGACGGATATCCGTTAAACCGCAGAAACTGACCGAACCGTGCAGCTTATGGGTGATTGATAAGGCTTGTTGCCATTGTCGATGGCGTAATGCGTTTTGTATTGAGTCAAGTTGTTGCGGAAGCTCCTCGCATAGTTTGTTTAGAATGGTTAATGCCAAGTCGCGGTCGTAAGCGGTTTTAGTCAGGAGTTGTTGCGCATATCCGACCTGCTTTGGAGAGTCATTCAAAACCTGACGGGGAGCGTTGGGGCGCCAGAGGGCGACGATTTCCTCCAGTTGCTCGGATAAAATCGGTTTAATAAGACATTCGTCGAAGCCGAGGTCAATGATTTCTTTGCATTGAGAAGGCAAAGCATGTGCTGTTACGGCGATAATCGGAGTATCCTTATTGGGGTTTTCAGTATGTCTGATGGTTTCAATTAATTCAAAGCCGTTATGTCCCGGCATTTGTAAGTCTAGAAATACCAAGTTAAATCGTTCGTTCCTTAGATGATTCAAGGCTTCGATACCGTCTTTTGCCGCAGTAATTTGCTCGCAATGATCTTGCAATTGATTGACGAACAGCAAGCGGTTAATGGAGTTGTCGTCGGCGATTAAAATTGAATATTTATGGGGCGATATGGAACGTTTCGTTTGATCGCTGGGCTTCGTCATATCCAATGGATGGTTGCGCGTTGAGGTTGGGTCGGTGGCTTGGTTATCGTTGGCGTTGTGGCCGTTTTGTTTAAGGCGCCGGTATGTCACTAGAGTGACCAGTCCGGCCGCTAACACCGAGGCCAACCCTATAAGGGCGCTGATCTTGATCCGGTTAGACCATTGTGTCGTCGAAATTGTTTGGGGCGGTTCAATGAGAGTCTGTTGTACGTAGCTATTACGGATCGCTTGATATTCCGCGAACAGCAAGCCGGTTTGAGCGAGGTTGCTCATAAGCGTTGGTAAAAGCCCTATGATTAGTAAGTATTTTTTTAAAAAAGTAGTCTTCACTGCAGAAAGGCCAAGAGTAAAAAAAAATTTGCGTATTTTAGAAAATGCTAATATTCTCTAGATAACGCCGGTTCCAAGCATTCATTTTTCCTTTGTTGAATGTTTGCGTTTAAATGGTAACGATATAAGTTTCGTCCAAGCCGGTGTATCCTTGAATCGACACAATGATGTGTCGGCATTTTCAATGCCATGCGGTTATTGAAAGTGATGTTGATTGGGAATTTGTTTTTCCAAGACAAAAGCGGAAACGTATACGTTTTCTGAATTAAATTAAATTGATCGAAATGTATACTTCTCGCGGTCATGTTTTCTGCTTTTATGACAGTTCAGGAGCAAGGCGCGAAAACAGGCGTTAAGCTAAGCTATGTAACTGTTTTCGTAACGCAGCTACCGGACAAAAAAGCGCTTCAGCTTACCGGAAAATGTGGTTGCGCGAAGTATTCAACAAAATAATAGTGCATTTTGATTCATCACGAGGAGAAATTTATGGCTAGAGTTGTAGTATTAGGTGCCGGTATCGGTGGTGTTCCGATGGCCTATGAAATGAAAGAGTTGGTTAAAAATAATCACACAGTTACCGTGATATCCGATTCTCCAACCTTTCATTTCGTACCTTCGAATCCTTGGGTGCCGCCGAAATGGCGTAAACCGGAAGATCTGAAAATCGAATTAGCTCCGATCATGCAGAAAAAAGGCATCGAATTCATTCAAAAAGCGGCTGTGAAGGTCGATCCTCCCAACAATCAAATTCATTTAAACGACGGTACTGCAGTCGATTACGATTATTTAGTGATTGCAACCGGACCTCGTCTGGCCTTCGATGAGGTCCCGGGATTGGGGCCTGAAGGTTATACGACTTCGGTCTGTCATGTCGATCATGCTGCCGTGGCTGCTCAGGATTGGGATAAATTTATGGATGATCCAGGTCCGATCATCGTCGGCGCCGTGCAAGGCGCATCTTGTTTCGGCCCCGCTTATGAATATTTGATGATCCTTGAAACCGAGCTGCGTAAACGCAAAATACGGGACAAGGTGCCGATGACTTTCGTTACGTCGGAACCCTACATCGGACATTTAGGCTTAGGTGGTGTCGGTGATACCAAAAGCATGTTAGAAAGCGTGTTGAGAGATAGAACGATCAAGTGGGTGACTAACGCGAAAGTTGATCGTATCGAACAAGGCATGATGTATGTGACTGAAGTCGATGACGATGGTAACGAGAAGAAAAAGCATGAGTTACCGTTCAAGCATTCAATGATGTTACCGGCGTTTACCGGCGTCGATGCGGTGCGTAATTGCGGCGTCGAAGGCTTGATGAATCCGCGCGGCTTTGTCATCGTCGATGAATTTCAGCGCAATCCAACCTTTAAGAATATTTACTCGGTCGGTGTTTGTGTGGCGATTCCGCCGGTTGAAAAAACACCGGTTGCCACAGGTACGCCCAAAACCGGTTACATGATCGAATCCATGGTAACCGCGACCGCGCACAATATCCGTGATGAATTAGCCGGAAAAGAGCCTTCCGACAAGCCGAGTCTGAGTGCATTGTGTCTGGCCGATTTGGGCGATACCGGAGTTGCATTTTTGGCGGTGCCGCAAATACCGCCGAGAAATACGACCTGGTCGAAAAAAGGCAAATGGGTGCACCTGTCCAAAATCATATTCGAGAAATATTTCATGCGCAAAGTCAGAAAGGGCATCAGCGAGCCGTTTTATGAAAAAATGATGCTGAAGTTTATGGGTGTTGTTCGTCTTAAATAAAGCTATGCGTCTTAAATCACGAGGAGACAAATCATGAGTATCGATCGTTTAGTGATGGCATTTGCCGGCAGTTTTATATTGCTAAGTCTGCTTTTGGCGCATTTTCATTCACCGAACTGGTTATGGTTTACCGCATTTGTCGGTGCGAATTTATTTCAAGCGTCGTTTACCGGTTTTTGCCCGTTGGCGATGGTATTGAAAAAATTCGGCGTGAAATCGGGGTGTGCGTTTTAAGGACGAGGATTCAACATGCCAGGGAAGGTGGTATACCCTTTTATACACACGCTCGTTTTTGCCGTTTTGTCAATGAATGGCAAGTCAGACGACGCTCTTTCAATCTTAGATGTTCAATGTAAGTGATTGATATATTAATTCGAAAGGCTTTTGTGTAAAAAGAAGTCAATTTAAAAAGTTGTAACAGATATGCGACTTTAAGAAACGAGTCATCAAGTTGCTCACAGACTTATCCACAGCTTCTGTGAGTAACTTTTTAAGAGCATGCTCCAATTTGAGAAAAAATCCGCCTAACACTCCTGCGCTTCCTTAAGCACTGCCGAAGTTTGAAGAGCGAAAAGTATGCTACCGGCGGCGAAACCCGATTTAAGAAATCGTTGGCGTTATAAACGGGCTATAAACACCTTTAATAGCTTGGCGGTATCGGCCATTCCTTTGTGTAGATTTTGTTCGATTTCAGTCATGGTGATTTCGCCTTCTGTTTTTCCTGCCGCCCAATTTGCGACGACCGCAAGCGTTGCGTAGTCAATGTTCTGCTCTCTGGCTAGAGCGGCTTCCGGCATGCCGGTCATGCCGACTAAGTCGCAGCCGTCACGTTCCATGCGTTGGATTTCAGCGGCGGTTTCAAGTCGTGGGCCTTGTGTGCAGCCGTATGTGCCAGTTGGCGTAACAGAAATCTTTGCATTTTCTGCAGCAGAGATCAGTTTTTCCCGTAGTTCTGTCGAGTAAGGGCTTGTGAAGTCGATATGCGTGACTTCTTCGAGATCTTTTTCGAAAAAAGTGTGCTTTCGTCCATAGCTATAGTCAATGATTTGATCGGGAACCGCGATACGGGCGGGAGCCATTTTTGACGTAATACCTCCAACCGCTGCCACGGCGACTATTTTTTGGACGCCAAGCTCTTTGAGTCCCCAAATATTTGCGCGGTAATTAATTTTATGAGGCGGGATTGTATGCGGGTCGCCATGCCTGGCTAGAAAGACGACGGTTTTTTCATCAATCTCGCCGATGACGTAATCGGCCGATGGTATGCCGAAAGGCGTTTCGATAGATTTTCGGGCGATGATTTTCAAGCCTTCAAGACGAGTCAATCCGGTTCCGCCGATGATTGCTAACTGGGTCATAGTCATTGTCCTAGTCGATTAAGTTATCCTGGCAAGCGTATATACCCGGCATGTTGCGTAGATAGCCTTTGTAATCCATGCCATAGCCGAACAAGTAGCGATCTTCGACCGAGAGTCCGACAAAATCGGCTTGGATCGGTTTTTCGCGGTCTAAAATCTTATCGACCAATACCGCACTGTAGACCGAAGTCGCGCCTTCCGATAAACAATATTGGTAGATCGCATTCAACGTGATGCCTTCGTCTAGAATGTCGTCGACGATTAGAACCGTTCTGCCTTGCAGCGGTGTTCTCGGTTTTAAGACCCATTCAATAGTACTGCCGGATGTTTGGTTTTGATAGCGGCTGGCATTGATCGCGTCGACGGTCAAGGGAATAGTTAAACGAGTCAGGAGTTCCCCGCCGATGACCAAGCCGCCGTTCATGACGCATAGAAAAACAGGATTTCTGTCCGACAGAAGCAGGTTGATTTTATGGGCCATGTTGTCGATGGCCGCGTCGACTTCCTGCTTGTTATGCAGTAGGTCGGCTGTTGATTGGACGTGGTCGATTTCTTCAAGCATATTCATTGGAAATTTGAGCGATTTGTTGTGATGCTTGTTGCCATTGGTTAGAGGCTTGAAGCATGGTTCTGGTCAATTTGGGTTTGCCTCGCATCGCATCAAGCCGTTGTGCTCTGATTGGATCGCATTCGATCGGTACGCTGTCGAGCACTTGTTCGGCCGCTTTGGGATTATTGCAAACTAATAGCATGTCGCAACCGGCCTGCTGAGCCAATTCCGCACGTTCGGAAAAATCGCCGGCTATCGCGGCACCTTCCATGTTTAGGTCGTCGCTAAATATGGCGCCGTTGAAATAAAGTTCGCGCCGTAAGATGTTTTGCAGCCATTTTTCGGAGAATCCGGCAGGCATGTCGTCGATAGCAGGGTAGACGACATGCGCGGGCATGACGGCTTCCAAACCTTGTTCGATCAATAATTTGAATGGGACTAAGTCCTTCGCTCGGATTTCGTTTAATTCCCGTTCGTCGATCGGTAATGCCATATGCGAATCGGCGGCTACCGCGCCGTGTCCAGGGAAATGCTTGCCGGTTGCGGCCATGCCGGCCGATCGCATGCCTTTGCGAAAGCTGGCCGCCAATTGGGCTGCCAGTTGCGGGTCGGTCGAGAATGATCGGTCACCGATGACTTCACTGATGCCGCAATCGACATCAAGTACGGGGGCGAAACTAAAATCAATACCGACGGACAGCATCTCTGACGCCATCAGCCAACCAGCCGCTTCGGCGAGCTCGGGCCGTTCACGATAACAGGCGGCCGGAGGTAAGCGTGTAAAGCCTTGCCTGAATCGTTGTACACGCCCGCCTTCCTGGTCGACGGCAATGAGTATAGGGCCTTTGCGGGCGTTGCGAATGCTGTCGATCAAAGCGATAAGCTGCTCAGGGGTTTCGTAATTGCGGGAAAAAAGAATCACCGCGCCGGTGTTAGGGTGACGGATCTTTTCTTGTTCATGAGCAGTTAAAGTCAAACCTTCAACATCGATCATGATGGGGCCGATTGCGGAATTAGTGGTCATGTTTCCGAGTTAACATTGTTAATTAAGTCATTAAAACTGGCTTATACTTAAGAGATTATTGATTGATCGGGAGTTAAGCGTGCGTTTTTTATTATTTTTAGGGTTGATTTTTTCCGGTTGGGTTTTGGCCCAGGATGCTGCCGACAATGCGCAACCGGCAATAGAATATTTGGAAATGTCGCCTAAGTTTACCGTGAATTTGGACGTACCTCGAAAATATTTAATGATCAATGTGCAATTGATGGTAGAGGGTAGGGATAATATGGAAAAAATAAAAAAACATTTACCTGCGCTGAGACACGAATTGATTATGTTATATAGTGGTCGCAACGCCAACGAGCTGGGAACCAAGGAGCAAAGGGAAGCCTTGCGCCTGGAAAGTGTCGAAGCCGTTAGGAATGCACTCAATAAATATGATAATAGCGACGGCCTTAGAGATGTATTTTTTTCCGAGTTTTTGGTTAATTAGTTTAGAGCTATCTTGTTAATAGACCGTCGAATGCCGTTTTAATCTTTGGAAGCAGCTCTTCCAATTGGTACTCCGTGTAAGGAACGGCGTCGAATTTCCCCCAGACCGGGGCCGGCCATGCTTTATCCAAGCGATAGCGTACAATGTGATGGATATGCAGTTGTGGTACCAGATTGCCGATTGCTGCCACATTCATTTTGTCGGCTTCGAAAAGCCCGGCTAGTCTTTCTGCTAGTTGGCACGACTCCTCTTGTAATAACGAGCGATCAGTAGGCGCCAATTGATAAATTTCACGGATATCGCCAATTTCAGGTACTAAAATGAACCAAGGGTATTGGCTGTCGTTCATTAGCAGCAGTTGGCATAATTCCAAGCGTCCGAGCCGGATGCAATCTTTTTGTAGTTGTGGATGTAACTGAAAGGTCATAAGATTAGACTTGAAATAAAAGTATAAAACGATGTATGTTGGCTTGCTATTCTAACTATAACTATAAGAAAAGGATAAGATTATGTCGGCGCAGTTATTTTCAAGCCAAGAACGGGTAAGCGATGATCGGCTTAAAGTTTCTTTTCGGTTTATATTATGCTTATATGCAATTATCCCTATTTGCTTATTAGTGGAATGGTTCGATATTCTACTTTGGCAAGGTAGTTTGCGAGAGATTTTACCGAGCCGTCCGGAGCATTTCCTGTTATTTCAGTTGTTGTTCGGAACACCGCATATCATTGCCAGCGCGTTGATTTTGACCACTAATCGCGAATACTTCGGGTATTACCGGCACCGAATCATGATGATGACGTTGGTGCTTGCGGTATTTTTCGGTATCGGCGGTCTATTTATTCCTTATCGCGTATTTTATATTATGGTTGCAGCTTGGACGGTCTACCATGTACTTAAGCAGCAGCACGGTATTGCACGAGGCGTTTGTAAGCTTCCGGTATGGCCTTATCGTTTGTTGTTGGGGTTGAGTGTTGCCGCTGGTTTATTGATTTATCTCGGTATTTTTCTCAAGAATAGCTTGGAACCTGATCAATCTGAGTGGATTAGGCATATCGCCGGTGTCTTAACGTTGGTTTTGCTATTGGCTACTGTCTTGTGTCAACGCTATGTGAAGACAGGTATTGGTAAGCTTTTTCTTTGGGCTAATACCGTGCTTGTGGTGAGCACATTCTATTTATTCGTTCAACAATACTTTTTTCTAGCGATTTTGGTGCCTCGATTGGTGCATGATGCGACGGCCTATACTTTTTATGTGACCCACGATTATAACCGGCATGGGCGGCAAGCCCGGAGTTTTATCTATCGTTGGGCGCAAGCGTGTAATATACCGGTGCTTTTGGTCTTACCGCTGCTGTCTTTTGGGGCTGCTCTCCTTCTGCATCAATACGGCGACGCCGCTATCGAGTTTCTTACCGATTTCTTATTCGGCGTGGAAATTCGCAAGGTGGTTAGTTTAGGTGTGATCGGCTATTTAGCGTTACTTCATTACTATACTGAGGCGTTTACCTGGAAGAACGATTCGCCTTACCGAAAGTTTATTGCTTTTTCAAAATGACGAACTCGGCGAATTCTATTTGCCAAGAGTATGATTAATCTATAAAAGTATTTTGTCCACGAAACACACAAAAATCACGAAAATATTCAAAAAATTATACTTTCCAAGTTGCTGATCTAGTTGGGGAATACGTCCATGAGGGCTCTATGCTGATCAGCTAGCGTTAGGTGAGCGACCAACACCCCGGCGCAGCCGAAATTTGAAGTGCGAAAGGTATATGTATCCGTATGATTACTTTTGTGTATTTCGTGATTTTCGTGGACTTACTAAAGTTAGTGTCGCCGGTTGACTGATCAAGGAATGAGACTAATCTTTCAGCGTAAAACCGACTTTAATAGTGACTTGCCAGTGCGCCACTTTGCCTTGGTCGATATGGCCGCGGGTTTCGACGACTTCCAGCCAGCGCAGATCGTGCAACGTTTTAGCCGCTTTTGCGACGGCCTTTTCGATGGCGTCTTGAATACTGACCGATGATGAGCCGGTCAATTCGATTTTTTTGTAAATATGGTCAGACATGGTGTGTTCCTCGCTGTTGATAAAGGTGGTCTAATTCTTTTAGCCTTTGCGGCGTTCCGATATCCATCCAGAAACCGTTATATCTTTCACCCGACACCCTGTTTAGACGCATGGCTTCGCGTAAAATCGGCGCCAGTTTGAGGATGCCTTGTCGGTTCTCGGCAAATAGAGTCGGATGATAAAGCCCAATACCGCTGAACGTATATTTTTCGGCGGCATGATCGCATAACAGATCGCCGTTAAATCCGAAATCGCCTGAGGGGTGATGTTCGGGGTTGTTGACTAAAACCAAATGCGCAAGATCGATTTCGCGTTGTTTGAGTGTTTTAAATGGAAAATTCGTTGCGATATCTCCGTTTACGACTAGAAAGGGTTTATCGTCCAGCAAAGGCAAGGCACGGATAATTCCTCCGGCTGTTTCCTGCGGTGTATCGCCCTCGTCCGAATAAGCGATGCTCACGCCGAAACGGCGGCCATCGCCCAGGTAGTCGATAATTTTGCTTCCCAAGTGCGCCACATTGATTACAATATCGCTAAAACCCGCATCACGCAAATTCTCCAGCAAATGCACGATAAGCGGTTTAGCGCCTACCATCAATAAAGGCTTGGGCTCTCGGTCGGTTAAAGGGCGCATTCTTTCGCCGCGGCCCGCGGCCAGAATCATCGCTTTCATGTTTTTCTCCTGAAAGCCGGCAGAATTTGCCGGTTTAGAAAGCCTGCAAATTCCGATAGCTCGGGATAGTGGTTGCTGGTTTCGATAACATAATTTATTGTTCGAGGGATATCATTAAGATAAGCGGACTTTCCGTCTCGTAAGTGTAATCTCGCGAAAATACCGATAGCTTTTAAGTGACGCTGTAAACCCATTAGGTCGAACCAGCGTTTGAATTGCGCTTGACTGCAGTCGATCGTTCCATGTTGAAGAAGGCGCTGAAAATAACCGTTTCTCCAATGATCGATTTGCGCTTTCGGCCAACTGATATAGCAATCTTTCAGCAATGATACTAAATCGTAGGTGATCGGCCCTATTACCGCATCCTGGAAATCGATTATTCCAGGTTTGTCGTCGCCAAGGTCCATCAGGTTGCGTGAATGATAGTCTCTATGCACGAAGGTTAAAGGTTGTTCCAAGGCCGAAGTAATCAGTATTTCATTGACTTCGGTTCTGAGCGGTTCGGGAATGGGGGTGTTCAGGAAGTGCGAAGTAAACCATTCCTCGAAAATGCCTAGTTCCCGAGTTAGCAGCGGTCGATCGTAATGAGGTATTTCGAAGTTGTCGAGAACAATGCATGTTTGTTGTTGAAACAAACTGTCGAGGGCATATTGATACAGGCGGTCCGCGTTCGATGGCTTAAGACAGTCCAAGTAGCTGGTTTTACCGAAGTCTTCGAGTAATAAAAAGCCGTGTGCGAGGTTCGATTGAAAAATTGTCGGCACATGGATACCGGGAACGGACAAAAGCTTCGCAACCTTGATAAACGCCTCGATATTTTCTTTGTCGGGTGGCGCGTCCATGACAATGTAAGTCGTCCCTTGTGAGTCTATTCTGAAATAGCGACGAAAACTGGCATCACTCGATGCCGGTTCAAATCGGTCAATGGCTAGCGATAGATCGTTCGATAGCCAATCGAGCATTAAAGCGGCTCGAGGGTCTTCGTTGGTCATAATGGGATGAGATTCTTTAAGTTATATTGCTGGAGTAAATTAAGGTAGAATGTCTGTTCGGCATTTTATTCTATTTAAGCCTAATCAAGCCATACTTACTCCCATACTTACCTATGCACTGCCGCATCATTTTATTGTTTTTCTTATTGGTTAGCTCGACTTGTTCTCAGGCGAATGATCCGGCGTGGGATTGTGAGCAAAACGGCAGCGGAGAATGGGTTTGCGGAGCCGATATGCCGATTGCCGAAAGCTCGAAGCCTGTTACGGTTTCGGAAAGCACTGAGGCAGCGGACAGTTCTGTTGTTACGCAAAAAAACGTTCCTAGTCCCGATAAGGTTGCGAAGAATCCTCAGGAAGCGAATGAACAAAATCAGCCGCCGCAAGAGATTATTCAGTTAGAGCCGCCGCGCAAAATCGCAAGAGCCCCTGGATGGGAATGCGCCGCCGGAGAAGGAGATGAAACCTGGAATTGCAGTCTGACCGGTACCGATCCGAAAGGTAAGCCACGTGTGATGCCGGATGAGAGGCGTAGGTTCAGTTTGTTGTCGCCTGCTTTCGATCATGAGCAGGAACTGAATTTTGATATTATGCATTCGCAATTGCCTTACGATCCTTGGGAAAATTGCACGACATCATTAGGCGCCCCGCCCGGATTTTTATCGACTAAAGATCTACGGGACGAGACGCCGATGGATATTCGGGCCGATTATTCAGAAATTTTCGATAATGAAATTACCGGTTTTTTTGGTAATGTCGATATTGTTCGGGCCGATCAGCGTATGGCCGCGGATACTATGCATTACGATACCGTATCGCAAACTCTCGATGCGCAAGGACACGTTTATTACAGCGAAGACGCGCTGTCTTTGTACAGCGATACGATGATGTTGAAACTGGCAAGCGATGAAGCCCGGTTGCGTAATACTTTATTTATTTCGCCGACGACGCCGCTGAGAGGCAGCGCACGAACCGTTTACCGGGATAGCAAGGTTTTGTCTCGTTATAATGAAGTCGCCTTCACGAGCTGTAAGCCCGGCAATACCGATTGGGTTTTACATGCATCGGACTTAAAGTTGAACAAGGAAAGCGGCGAAGGTTCGGCTAAACATGCTTGGCTCGAGTTTAAAGGTGTTCCGATTATTTATACGCCTTATATCAGTTTTCCACTCGATGATCGCCGCAAGTCCGGGTTTTTAGCGCCGAATTTATCCGTCAATGATAGAAACGGCTACGATATCGCGCTGCCTTATTATTGGAATATCGCACCTAATTACGACTTGACCTTTCGTCCTAGATACATGACAAATAGAGGAATGCAGTGGGGCGGCGACTTTAGGCATTTGTCCGAAATGACTAATAGCCGCTTACAATTTGAAGTGTTGCCGGATGATCAAATACGTAATAAAACGCGATATCTTGCCGGTATTCAAAATACCACGACATTTTTGCCGAATTTGATTTCGACGATCGATGCAAATTATGTCTCCGACGACGATTATTTCGACGATATGGGCAACAGTATTACGATTAACGATACCCGTTTTTTAAGAAGTCATGCCGACATTCGTTACAGCATGCCGGGCGTATCGTTCTTTTCGCAGATCGAAAACTATCAGACGACGGATAAAACCATTCCTAAAGAGGATCAACCCTATCGCCGGCTGCCCCAAGCGAGGTTGGATTTAAATCATTCATTCGACTTTATGCCAGTTGATGTCTCCATGGGGTCGGAGTATGTCTATTTTCAACAAGACCAGCGCGTTAGCGGTCAGCGCTTCAACATCGAGCCGGCTGTCGCTGTTCCGCTAGAAGTGGCAGGTGTTTATTTAACGCCAAAATTGTCGCTTAAACACACTCAATATATGCTGGAAAATCAGGAGGCAGGCAAGCCCGATAGTATTACTCGTACCTTGCCGATATTTTCGGCCGATACCGGGTTTACGCTGGAACGAGAATTCGGCGCAGGCGAATCGTCTTATGTTCACACGATTGAGCCGCGTTTGTTTTATCTCTATATTCCCTATAAAGATCAGAGCGATATTCCGTTGTTCGATACCGGAGAATACGATTATAACTTCTATAGTCTATTCCGGGAAAACCGTTTCAGCGGCTCCGACAGGGTCCAGGATGCCAATCAAGTGACGACGGCTTTGACTAATCGAATCATCGATCCGCGAACGGGTCGCGAAAACATGAGGCTTACAATCGGCGAAATTTTTTATTTTCGAGATCGTTTGGTGCAACTTGATGACCCAAGAGGAAATGTAGATAGTTTCGGCAATCCGCGTTTAGTAAATCAACAATCCTCGACCAATAGTTTTGCTAATTTGATTGCCGAATTCAGTGCGCAATTGACCGAGCATTTGTTGTTGAGGACAGCCGGACAGTGGGATCATGCGCAAAACGACCTAACCCGCGGCGAAGTGGCGTTGCGGTATACGAACAGGCCCGAGCAGTTGGTTAATTTAGGGTATCGTTTTCGCCAGGATTTAACGGAAGTGGCGGACTTCTCTTTTCGCTGGCCGATCTATAATAATTGGTATGCGGTTGGGCGATGGCAGTATTCAATGTTGTTTGATAGAACAGTGGAAAGCTTCGCCGGTTTTGAAAAAGAAAGTTGCTGCTGGCGTTTTAGAATCATTGGGCGGCGTTATATTAATAGTATTAATGTGTTTGCCGGTCAAGAGTACACCGGTGAAGCGCAAACCGGCGTATTTGTTCAGTTGGAATTGAAAGGCTTAACGGCATTCGGCGACCGCTTGGATGAATTTTTCGAACGAAATATCTACGGCTATGTCAGACCGCAATAAATTGACTGATTGTTTACTATGAAAAAGCATTTTATCAGCGGCGTTTTGATCGCATTAATAAGTATTTCCGTCCCGGTTTTTTCGCAGACACTGGATCGTATCGTTGCAATTGTCGAAGATGATGTGATTCTCGATGGCGAGTTGCAAGCGGAAGTCGATGTTATCGCGCAACGCATCAAAGCCAGTAACGCGGTAGTGCCGCCGTCGTATATTTTGCGCAAGCAAGTGCTTGAAAAATTGATTATCGAAAAGCTGCAGCGGCAGCTGGCGGAAAGGTCCGGCATCGCCTTGAATGATGAAATGTTGGCCAGTGCTGCGGCAGACATCGCGCGAAGAAATAATATGACGCCGGCAGAATTTCGTGTCGAACTGGAAAAACAGTCGATTTCTTATCGCAGTTTTTTGGAAAACCTGCGTAACGAAGTCATCATCAATCAGTTGCGGGGCAGGGAAATCGGCAGTCGCGTTAATGTTAGCGACCGGGAAGTCGAGCATTTTCTCGAAACCGAAAGTAAACTCGGCGGCGAAGCCACTCAATACCATTTAGGGCATATTCTGGTGGCGATTCCGGAAGGTGCTTCGTCGTCAGTGATACAGAAAGCCAAACAAAAAGCTGAGGAAATTATTCAGGATTTACGGGACGGGCGGGATTTCGTGCAGGTGGCGATGAGTCGATCCGATAGCAGCGAAGCCTTGACCGGAGGCGATTTAGGTTGGCGCTCGATTAATCAGGTGCCCACTTTATTTGTCGATGAGGTCGGTGAGCTGAAGCAGGGCGATGTTTCGGACCCGATTCGAAGTCCCAGCGGTTTCCATGTCATAAAAATGCTAGAGCTCAAAGGCGGCGATCAGCAACATATCGTGACTAAAACGCATGTTCGTCACATATTGATCAAAATCAATGAACTGATTAACGACGACGAAGCGAAAAAAAGACTGAATAACTTAAAACGTAGAATTGCCGATGGCGATAGTTTCGATGCACTGGCCAGAGCGCATTCCGATGACAAAGGGTCCGCGCTTAATGGAGGAAGTTTGGATTGGGTGGCGCCCGGTGCGTTGGTTCCCGAGTTCGAAAAGGCGATGAATGCATTGGCGATCGACGAGATTAGTAAACCGGTTCAAACGCAATTCGGTTGGCATCTGATACAGGTGCTCGGTAGAAAGCAGCAAGACGATAGTGAGGACTACAAAAAGGAGCAAGTAAGAGAAGCGATTCGTAAACGTAAAATCGAAGAAGAAACCGAGTTATGGCTGCGGCGTTTGCGCGATGAAGCTTATGTCGAGGTTTTTCATGATAGGCTTTGAGTCGATGCGGTTTGCTAAGCGTCAAATGTTAAATTCACGGCGCTTGATGATTTAGCACGATAATCGCACGTTCAGTATCGAGACTTCAATGACTAAGGAAGACAGGATAATACAGTATTTAAGGCGTGTTATCGAAACGCAAACATTGCATGAAGAGCGGCAAATGCTTCGGCATATACTAGCTGAAATAGATCTGGAGTTATTGGACTGCGCAGCCGCTTTGTTGCATATCCAGCAACTTGAAGGCGGCATGCGAATGGCGCCGGAAAGGGACGTGTTGGATCCGTCTATTTCGGATATAGTTACCGTTGTGCCCAAAATGGTTCGTTATCGTTTGGCGGTCGGTCATAAACATGGCGCGTCGAAAGAGATAATCAAAGATGTGTTGGTTGATGAATCCGGTGTCGAAAGAAAAATGATCCGCTTTGTCGATATACGCAACGAATTTACTATTGTGGAATTACCGGAAGGCATGCCGGAGGATATTTTTCAGCATTTGAAAACGATTGAGATACAACAGCAAAAGCTGGATATCAAAAAAATAAACGCTAACTCAAACAAGAAAAGAGCGAATAATGCGCGTCGGCGAAAGAAGCGTATGCCCCGTTTAGAGAGTAAGGACCCGGAAAGTCTTAATTGTAAAGAAATTGCCTAACGATCATGAAGGTCTGTTCATCGCCCCGGCAAATGAAAGTTCGAGGCGTGGCGGAGAGTGCGGTCTCTCGCCTGATAGGACGCCGTTAATAATCCATGTAGGCTCGACGGCGGCTTTCCCTGCCGCCGACGCCTGTCGATCGAGCAACCGCACCCTCTTCGGAACCGGCATTTTCGTTGCTAAGCTTTTGCTTATCGAAAGATTAGATAAGGAATGCAAATCCTCGAACTTTCACAGTAAGGACTTTGTGGTATACCCCTCGAAGAGCAAATTTCGTCGCTAATGTGTCCGTCAAAGGCCGCCGACGCTTCAATAGGTTAATGCCGAAATTTGATGCGATGGGGATAGGGGGGTAATCAAAGAGCCGAGCTCCCCTAATCGGGTGCTGATGCAGCACAATGTTGATAGCTTGTTTTTTACTTCCTTTTGATTGAAAAACCGTCTATGAATAAAAGGCATGGGATGTGTCCATCGAGGACCGCCGTATACCCGTCCATGGGGACTTGACGGCAGCTCCCTGCCGCCGACACCTGCCAATCGAGTTACCGAACCCTCCATAAAACAGGGAAGTTATTTACGACCAAATCCTTAATCGAGTTACAAATGATCATAGAGCGATAAATATTGTTTAGCGCTACTGTTCCACGAAAAATCTTTCCTCATGGCATTGGTTTGCAGTTGTGTCCAAATTTCCGTGACCCTGTATAAAATTAAAGCGCGTTTGATGGCTTCCAATAGCGAACTGGGAGTCGAGTCATTGAAGGTAATTCCGGTTGCCGTCTGGTTGTCAATTGTTTGGGGCAGTGCATCGACTACGGTATCGGCTAGGCCGCCGGTTTTCCTTACGATCGGCAAAGTTCCATAGCGTTGGCTATACATTTGGTTTAATCCACAGGGCTCGAAGCGCGATGGCATCAAGAAAATATCGCTTCCCGCTTCTATCCAATGAGCCAATTGTTCATCGTAACCGATAGTAATCGACATTTTTTCAGGATAGGTTTCGGCAAAATTATATAAACGTTGTTCGAAGCTTTTATTACCGCTACCGAGTAAGACAAATTGTACAGGCATGCTTAATAATTCCGGCAGGCATTCCAGTAGCAAGTCGATACCTTTTTGTTCAACCAAACGGCTAATTAGCCCGAAAACGGGAATCGATGGTTCGAGAGGCAGTGAGAGCCGTTCTTGTAATGCGGCCTTATTGGTTTGTTTGTGATGTAGCGTTTTATGGCTATAGCGCTGGACGATGTTGCTGTCAAATTCGGGATTCCAGTCATTGTCGGTTCCATTGAGTATGCCGCTTAGAAATTCCTTGCGATGGGTTAACAAGCCTTCTAGTCCGTAGCCAAACTCGGATGATTGAATTTCTTTGGCATAGGTTGGACTTACCGTCGTTACCCGATCGGAACAAGCAATGCCGCCTTTTAAAAACGACATGTTGCCGTAATACTCAAGTGCATTTGGGTTCCAAAGTTGTCTTGGAAGATTAAGCGCATGGTAGGTCGAGTAGGGAAAGATTCCCTGGTAGGCCATGTTATGAATCGTAAAAATAGTTGCCGGGCGATTGTATTCCAGCGTTAACAAGGCGGGAACCAGACCGCTTTGCCAGTCGTTGCAGTGGACGATTTCCGGTTTCCAATCTAAGTAGGCTCTGTTCATCGCGACTTCCACGGTTATGCGACAGAACAGGGAAAAACGATCGGCACTGTTCGCCCAGGCATTACCGTACTCATCGTGATAAGGATTTCCCGGATAGTCAAAAAACTGGGGGCAATCGATCAACCATACAATCACTTTCGATTCCGGCAAGCGGGTTTCGAGAATATTGACGTCGCAATTATTGATTCTCAACGTGCACCGATGTTCGACGTTTTCGGTTTTTTTTATAGCCTGATAGTTGGGTATGATGATACGGATATCCTGGCCTAGATCCGCCAAAGCCTTAGGTAAGCTGCTTGAAACATCTGCCAAGCCGCCGGTTTTTATTAAAGGATGTGCTTCACTGGTAACAAAAAGAATTCGTTTCATAATTAAATTTAAAGGCAGTCAAAATTCGGTTCTAGGTATATTAAAGAATTGAGTTTACCGAGGTAGATTTCGCCAAAATAGCCGATTGAGAGTTTATTGGCTCTCTGTCTGCTGTAGTTGGATCGTCCGACTTTATTGAAGGATCAGTATAAGTTCCTGTTCGGGGCGGCGGTAGCTCTATTTGGCGGATATTTCTCCCGTGGGCGCGCCTATCACGTATAAATATCGAAGCGAATTTTCTATAAGCTAGGTCGTCGTTAGTTAATTTGCGGTGAGCAATGCCACGCTGGATTCTCTTTCTCAAGCAGGACTCTATATTAGTGAGCCGAGCTGTTTATGGCTTTCGTTTGCCGCGTCAAGATGATTCCGCCTAGCGGAGGTAAAGTCAAGTGTATCGATTGTTGGAGTCCCATCCAAGGCTCCGGTTCCGATAGTATCTCGCGGTTGCCGACGTTGCTGCCTTCATAATAGGCAGAGTCTGAATTAAAGATTTCAAAATAAACCCCTTCGGAAGGCACGCCGATATGATAGTTTTCTCTCACAATCGGTGTGAAGTTAAGTATGACGATTAAATCATCGTTGGTGCCTTTGCGGCGATAGCTGATAATCGATTGTTCGACATCATGGCAATCGACCCAGTCAAAGCCGTTGTGATTGAAGTCGTATTGGTGGAGTGCCGGGTGTTTTTTATACAAATGATTCAGGTCTTTGACCAAAGTTTGCAAACCTTGGTGTCGAGGATGTTGCAACACGGACCAATCCAAGGTTTGGTTGAAATTCCATTCGGTGTCTTGCCCGAATTCGCAACCCATAAATAACAATTTTTTACCCGGGTAGGTAAACATCAAGGTATAAAGTAGGCGCAAATTCGCAAATTTTCGCCATTCGTCTCCCGGCATTCTGTTGAGTAACGAACCTTTGCCGTGCACGACTTCATCGTGAGAGAATGGAAGGACGAAATTTTCGGTAAAGGCATAAAGTAGGCCGAAGGTCAGTTGATCGTGGTGATAACGCCTGTGTATCGGGTCGCGGCTTATATAATCGAGAATGTCGTGCATCCAGCCCATGTTCCATTTCATCGAAAAGCCCAAGCCACCGGTCCAAGTTGGGCGGGTTACCTGAGGCCATGCGGTCGATTCCTCTGCCATCATGACCGTGCCGGGATGTTGTTCATGCGTTACGGTATTCAATTCGCGCAAAAAAGCGATGGCTTCGAGATTTTCGTTGCCGCCATACATGTTGGGAATCCAGTCGTTTTCATCGCGGGAATAATCCAGATAAAGCATTGATGCGACGGCATCGACCCTAAGGCCGTCAAGATGAAATTCTTCGAGCCAAAATATCGCGCTCGCCAGTAAGAAATTTTTGACTTCGTTGCGCCCGAAGTTAAAGATCAGGGTGCCCCAATCCCTATGCTCGCCTTTGCGGGAGTCTTCGTGCTCATAGAGTGCGCTACCGTCAAACCGAGCCAGTGCGAAAAAATCCTTCGGAAAATGCGCGGGAACCCAGTCTAAAATAATGCCGATGTTATTTTGATGAAAGAGGTCGATAAAATACCTGAAATCGTCGGGCGTCCCATGTCGACTGGTCGGGGCGAAGTAACCCGTTGATTGGTAACCCCAAGACGCATCGAAAGGATGCTCGGTGATAGGCAGTAACTCGATATGAGTAAAACCCATGTCTTTGACATAGTGGATCAATTGTTTCGCGAGTTCCCGGTAATTCAAGAAATTTCCGGCATCGTCACGTTGCCACGAACCTAAATGCACTTCGTAAATCGACATCGGTTCGTGTAGCCAGTCGCGGGTTTTGCGATAAGCCATCCATTTCGCATCTTGCCATTGATAGACTTCTTCTTTGACGACAATCGAAGCGGTTTTAGGACGGTGCTCGTATTGCTGGGCATAAGGGTCTGTTTTAATCAAAATTTCTTGGCTTTGACGGTTCAGTATTTCAAATTTATATAAACAGCCCGCGTCGAGACTTGGAATGAAAAGCTCCCAGATCCCGCTGTTGCCTAGTACTCGCATTAAGTGACAGCGTCCGTCCCAGCGGTTAAAATCGCCGACCACGCTGACGCGCTCCGCGTTCGGAGCCCAGACGGTAAATAATACGCCATCGATTCCGTCGACCTTGTGTCGATGTGCGCCAAGTTTTTGGTAGATATGCCAATGTTTGCCTTCGCCGAACAAATGACGATCGAATTCCGGCAATTGCTCGGGAAAGTCATAAGGGTCGTAATCGGTGTGTTGTTGGCCTTCTTTGTCGATCCAAGAAATTTGATAATGTTCTGGTAATTCGCCGGGCTGAGCGGTATATTCAAAAAAGTCTGTTTCTGCGAGTCGAAGTATTTCAGGGCCTTTTTCAGCAAAACGGACCGAATCGGCATAAGGCAAATAGAGCCTTATTTTGGTCGGTCTTACCTTGTTCGGGTTGTTATCGCTGAGTCGGCCTAAAACTGAAAAAGGATCGTGATGTTTGGCTTCAATGATTTTGCATAAATCATCACACAGCGGCATATTGGATTGCTTTTTCACTTCGAAACGCCTCGATGTAGTAGAATGATTTTTATCGGAATGTTACCACCTAAGCAACAGATGTAATAGTCAATTCCAGAAGGGGATTAAAATGTCAGAGTCAATCAACCAACCTCAAGACAGGTTCGTCAGTCATCTAACTAGAAATACAATTGCCTTGATTCTTGCGGGCGGCCGCGGCTCACGGTTAAAAAACATGACTGATTGGCGCGCCAAACCAGCGGTTCCTTTTGGCGGAAAATTCAGGATTGTCGACTTTCCGCTATCCAATTGCATTAATTCCGGAATCCGGAAAATCGGCATTTTAACGCAATACAAAGCTGATTCTTTGATTCGGCATATTCAACAAGGCTGGGGGTTTTTACGCGGCGAATTCGGTGAATATGTCGATTTGATGCCGGCTCAACAGCGCCTCGAAACGTCTTGGTATGAGGGGACCGCCGATGCGGTTTATCAGAATATCGACATTCTTCGAACCCGCCGGCCGGAGTATGTTCTGATATTGGCCGGCGATCACATCTATAAAATGGACTACGGTGAAATGCTCGCCGATCATGTGGCCAATAATGCCGATTTGACCATTGGTTGCCTCGAGGTGACTCTAGAAGAGGCGACCGAGTTCGGAGTCATGGACGTCGATCAAAACCGACGGGTAAAAGCGTTTGTTGAAAAACCCGCCAATCCGCCTTCGATGCCGGGTAGGCCGGACAAAGCGCTGGCTTCGATGGGTATCTATGTATTCAATGCGGCATTTTTATTCGAACAGTTGATCAAAGATGCCGATACCAAAGGCTCGAATCGGGATTTCGGTAAGGATATTATTCCTGCGGTTATCGATAAATATAGGGTCAATGCCTATCCGTTCCTGAATTTGCAGGGCGATCAAAGCTATTGGCGCGATGTGGGAACAATAGATGCCTACTGGGCGGCAAATATGGAATTAATCGGCGTCAAGCCCGATTTGAATTTATACGATAAAACCTGGCCGATTTGGACCTATCAAGAACAAACGCCGCCGGCAAAATTCGTCTTCGACGACGACAAAAGAAGAGGGCAGGCGGTCGATTCGATGGTATCCGGCGGTTGCGTTATTTCCGGTGCTAAGGTTAGGCACTCATTGTTATTTTCCAATGTCCGGGTTAATTCTTACACGACATTACAAGATGCCGTGGTGCTCCCTGAGGTCAATATTGCACGGCATTGCCGAATTACCAAAGCAATCATCGAAAAAGGTTGCGAAGTCCCTCAAGGCACGGTAATCGGTGAGAACATCGAGGACGATAAAAAAAGATTTCATGTCAGCCCGGGCGGAGTCGTATTGGTCACCCCGGATATGTTAGGACAGAGCAGGCACTATGTCAGATAAAAAACTGAAGCTGGTGATATGTTGGCACATGCATCAGCCAGAGTATCGTGATTTGCAAACCGGCGAATTTCAACTGCCTTGGACTTATTTGCACGTCATGAAGGATTATGTCGACATGATCGCTCACCTTGAGGCGGTGCCGGAAGCCAAAGCGGTCGTTAATTTTGCGCCGATCCTTCTGGAGCAGATCGAGGACTATGCCCGGCAAGTGGGTCGCTATCTGCATGATCGCATCTCATTTAAGGATCCGTTGTTGGCGGCACTGGTTGCCCCATCGATTCCCTCGGATCCCGATGCACGGCTAAAACTGGTCAAGGATTGCATGCGTGCCAATCGAGAGAGGCAGATCGGGAGATATCCGACGTTCCAGAAATTGGTCAAAATGGCCGAATGGATGGAGCAGAATCATGATGCGTTGAGTTATATGAATTCTCAATTTATTAGCGATCTTCTGGCGTGGTATCACCTGGCTTGGATGGGCGAGAGTGTCAAACTGACCGATGTCAGAGTCAAGCGCTTGATCGCAAAAGGTTCAGGCTACACATTGCATGAACGGATCGAAATTGTCGAAGTCATCGGTGAGCAATTATCCACTGCAATATGTCGATACAAGGCGTTAGCAAGAAAAGGGCGCATCGAGCTTTCGGTAACGCCTTATGCACATCCGATTATGCCTTTGTTAATCGATATTAAAAGTACGTTGCAGGCGATGCCCGATGCCCCGCTTCCCGAGTTGGATACTTATCCGGGCGGCGAGGAAAGAGTGAAATGGCATCTGAAACACGGTGTCGAAACTTTTAAGCGATTTTTCGGGTTCACCCCGAGAGGCTGTTGGCCATCCGAAGGGGCGGTCAGTACCGAGACATTGAAGATGCTCTCCGAGTTCGGTTTCGATTGGGCCGCAACCGGCGGTAACGTGTTGCATAACAGTTTGCGATTATCCGGCATCGATGGTGTGAGTCCGCATCATCCGTTTCGTGCTGCCGGAACCGGTATTCCTTGTTTTTTTAGGGACGATGGCTTATCGGATTTGATCGGATTCGAATATTCCAAATGGCATGCCGACGATGCGGTTGCCGATTTGGTCAATCATTTGGAACAAATCCATAAGCATGATACTTCTACGGATAAGGTGGTATCGATTATCATGGATGGCGAAAATGCTTGGGAGTATTTTCCTCAAAACGGTTATCACTTTCTCAGCGCGCTCTATAAACGCTTGAGTCATCATCCCGAGATTCAGCTAACAACATTTTCCGAATGTCTCGACCCAGCTATCGAAATACAGCCGCTTCCGAATTTGATGGCTGGAAGTTGGGTATACGGAACTTTTTCTACTTGGATCGGCGATGTCGATAAAAACCGGGGTTGGGATATGTTGGGCGATGCCAAATGGGCGTTTGATAAAGTCGTGTCTACCGGGCGCTTGACCGAGGAACAGTTGGCTCTTGCCGAGCATCAGCTTGCCATTTGCGAGGGCTCGGATTGGTTTTGGTGGTTTGGCGATTACAATCCGGGGGAGGCTGTCAGTAGTTTTGAAAAACAGTTTCGCATGAACTTGAGTAATCTCTATCTGTTGTTAGGAGAAGAGCCGCCGGCTTATCTGGCATTATCGTTCACTCAGGGATCCGGAGCTCCCGCCATGGGCGGTACGATGAGACCGGGTATTGAAAACGTTTAGGAATATGCACAAAATAACTTCTACTACTAGTAGTAGGCTTTGCGGCGGTTTGGTGGCTCGCTTGACAGGACGCCGTGAATCCGTCCATGGAGGCTTGACGGCGGAATCTGATCGCCATGGATGGCGTGAATGCAGATTTTGCATGGAGCAAAAATCTGCCCTGCCGCCGACACCTGTCAATCGAGCCACCAAACCCTTCCAGCAGTTGTCAGAGTTATTTCATGCTCATTCCTTAGCCAGGAAAGACATTTGTGATTGATATTTTACATAGACGCCGTGCCGGAATTTTATTGCATATTACTTCACTCCCAAGCAATGGTGATAATGGTAATTTAGGGCCGGAAGCCTATCGGTTCGTCGACTTTCTAAACAGTGTCGGTGTAACGGTTTGGCAGACTTTGCCATTAAACATGCCTCACGACGATGGGTCTCCCTATCAATGCATCTCCGCTCATGCCGGTAATACCGCTTTGATCGACTTGGATAAGTTGGTTGACAAAGGTTGGCTGAGTCGAGGTGAGCGGTGTCAAGAGTGTGGTGGCAGTCCGTCATTTGCAAGGGAGTGCTTACTCAATCACGCATACTATGGCTTTAAGCTGCACGCGACCGAACACGAAAAAATCGAATTTACCAAATTTTGTATCGACAAAAAGTTCTGGTTGGATGATTACGCCTTATTTATCGCGCTGAGAAAAGAATTTAATAACCTTAGCTGGAATCAATGGCCTGAACGGTATAAATCGCGTAATATTTCGGCGCTTAAAGAAGCCTCCAGACGCCTAAGCACTGAAATTGAAGCCATTAAATTCGAGCAATTCGTATTCTTTACACAGTGGCAAGAACTTAAAGATTATGCAGCACGCCATGGTGTATTGTTGTTTGGCGATATTCCTATTTTCGTTTCTTACGATAGCGCCGATGTTTGGGTTCATCCGGAGGTCTTTAAGCTGGATGAGCAGTTCGAAATGTCGGTGGTTGCGGGAGTACCGCCCGATTATTTTTCGGAAACGGGGCAACGTTGGGGTAATCCGCATTACAACTGGTCTTACCTTAAAAAAAATGGCTTCCATTGGTGGCTTGATCGAATCAAGACGCAAGTTGAAATGTTCGATATTATTCGCATCGATCATTTCAGAGGGCTGGAGGCCGCCTGGGAAATTCCGGTATTCGAACCTACGGCAATGAATGGCTGCTGGGTCAAGGCACCGGGGCAAGCTCTGTTAAAGACGATTTTCGATGCGTTTGGGCCTATTGCATTGGTTGCGGAAGATTTAGGTGTGATTACCGATAAAGTCGAAAAACTCAGGGACGATTTTTGTTTGCCAGGCATGAAAATTCTGCAATTCGCGTTCAGCGGGGGTCCGAGTAATCCTTATTTGCCGAGCAATCTGGATAAAAATAGCGTTGTTTATACCGGCACGCACGATAACGATACAACCTTAGGATGGTATCGTCAGATCAGCGAGCAAGAGCAAGCTTATGTTTATGAATACTTAGGTAAGCCTGCCAGCTCGATGCCCTATACGCTAATACAAGCTGCTTTAGCTTCAGTTGCGAATCTGGCAGTCATCCCGATGCAGGATATTCTTGAGTTAGATACCGAACATCGCATGAATATCCCCGGCACGACTGAAGGCAATTGGCTGTGGCGTTTTACATGGGATCAATTATTACCTATGCACAGGCAGCGTTTGGCGCGTGCGATTAAATTATATGGACGAGATTAAGCCGGTTGAAAGTTGCCGAAAATTTGCTTGAATTTGCTTCCCGCCATAATTTGGTATGCAAAGGGTAATTTGAATTGACACTTTAAGGTTTCAGTCCGGATAATCCGCCTATGATTCATGCCGATATGACGGTTACTCCCTTCAATGTTGTGAATGTGGCTGAAAGTTTTATGAAATCAGGAAAAAATGAATGAGATATTGGCATTCCAGGCATAACCCCGAACTCACTATATCGTCTCAAGAAATCCAACACATCAGTCAAACCATTAGCCGTACCTATCATCCTTTGCAATTCAGTCAGGCTGAACCGCTTAATTTTCCACAGATCATTATTTTACCGATAGATCCCTATCACCTTCATGCCTATTGGCGTATTGCCTGCGCGACACCTCTTTTGCAGGTGGGAAATAGTCCACTGATATTACGTTTGTTTTGGCAGTTCGATTGGGTCGATGCCCAGGACCGTCAGCGCCCATGGTTTGATGTCGGAGTGGTTTCCGCTCACGCCAATGCCAAAATTGAATTGCCGGTTGCCGGCGCAATTTATACGGCTGCGATTGGTCAATGCGACAATAATGGGGATTTTATTGTATATGTTCGTTCGCAGCCTGTTAGTCTGCCTTCTTCTGCGATGACACCGGTGACCGCACTAACAAGGCCTTTAGTCTTTGACGAAGCCGATATTGACGTTAAAATTCGGCAGACATTGGGCAAGCCGCATGCCGAAGATATCCCATTTTCACCGGCGTCTCCTATTCACTTGACGTCGGCGGAACGTTTTGAATCTCATGATACGGATAGTTATTCGAGTTCCGGTATAGCGTGTTTGCAAAATAGTGTTAATGCACACATAGGTACTTGAGATGGGTAGGGGCGGTCTATGCATTGTATTACATGCCCATTTGCCTTACGTACACCATCCCGAGGTTGAGCATTTTTTTGAAGAGCGTTGGTTATTCGAAGCCATAACCGAGTGCTATTTGCCGTTGCTTGACATGTGCGAGCGCTTGACTCGGGATCGCGTGCCATATCGACTGACGCTGTCGTTATCGCCGACCTTGTTGACTATGTTGAATAATGAGTTATTGCAACAACGCTATGTTCGCCATTTGCAAGGTTTAATCAGATTAGCCGAGCAGGAAATTTCCAGGACTCGGAAACAAGTTGAGCATCAGTATTTGGCTCGTTTATATCGACGTAATTTCAAGGCGGCATTGCAGCGTTATCAACAGGTTTATGATTGCGATTTAATCGCAGCATTCAAAAAACAGGCTGAACTTGGCGGCATGGAATTGATTACCTGTGCGGGTACCCACGGTTTTTTGCCGTTACTGAACGTTTCCGAGAGCGCCGTGCGTAACCAGATCGATATGGGTGTTGAAACCTTCAAACAGTGCTTCGGTTTTATGCCTAAAGGATTTTGGCTGCCCGAATGTGGTTATTACCCTGGCTTGGAGTTGCACCTTGACAAAGCCGGTCTTCGTTATTTTTTTGTCGATAGTCATGGTTTGACTCAAGCAAGCCCGCAGTCTGAATATGGCGTCTATGCGCCGATAGTCTGCACTAACGGTGTGGCGGCTTTTGCCCGCGATCCCGAATCGTCACGTCAAGTCTGGAGTGCGCAGGAAGGTTATCCTGGAGATGGCGACTATCGTGAATATCATTGTGATATCGGTTATGATTCCAGTATTCCGGAAAGTTATCTTGCACCGTATTTACTGGAAGAAACGATTCGCGTACCCGTCGGCATTAAGTATCAGCGAGTAACGGGGGGTGGTGGCCCGAAAGAGGCTTATCGGCCGCGTCAGGCATTGATGAAGGCGAGGCGCCATGCTCAAGACTTTTATTTGAAGCGGCAACGACAGCTTGACGATCTGAGTTATCGGATGGGGAAAGCCCCGATAGTTGTAGCTCCCTATGACGCTGAGCTATTCGGACATTGGTGGTTTGAAGGGCCGCAATGGTTAGAGTTTTTATTACGCCTAGTTGGCGGCAATAAGTCAGGAATGCAGTTGGTCAGTGGCAGCGATTATTTGGCGCGTTTTCAAAACTTGCAAACGGCAACGCCTTCGGCTTCCAGTTGGGGCGAACAGGGCTATTCCGGATACTGGCTCAATGAAACCAATGCTTGGATTTATCCCGTTTTACACAAATCGGCGATGTTGATGGAGGAGTTGGCCGAAGAGTTTCAACAAGTTCCCCGTTGTTCCTTGGAAGAGCGGGCTTTGAATCAGGCGGCTCGGTCGCTATTATTGGCACAGGCCTCGGATTGGCCGTTCATTATGAAGTCAGGGACGACCGTCGAGTATGCTAAAAAGCGTATGCTCGATCATTTGGCTCGATTTAATTATCTGCATGAAAGCGTTCGCACGCATACAATAAACGAACACTATTTGACGGCGTTAGAAGTGATGGATGATATTTTTCCGATGCTTGATTTTCGGACTTATAAAACACAACCGCGGACAACATACTGACCCAGCTTTAACATTTTTCATTCTTCGGTCATATAAATAATACGGCACTGCTGTTTAATATCTTAGATGATGGGTGCTACATTTGTTAAGGCTGGGCTAAGCTAAGGGCAGCGGGATGGTATATCTTTTAATTGGCATGATAGGTCTGATTTATGGCAAAGCAAACTACAACTAAAACCAGAAGCTCAACAAAAAAAGCAACAACGAATAAGGCGTCCGAAAAGCCGACTACAGAGAATCAAACGGCGCTAACGCCTGATGCGGATGCGATGCCGGAGGTGGGGGGGCAGAATTCGAGCGCTGCTGCTTCCAAGGCAAAGGTCGACCCAAAAGCGGAGTCTTCTCCGACAATGGAAAAGTCGATTCAGGCAGATGATGCACCGAAGCCTAGCCTGTCTTCTGAATCCAAAACGGCATCAAAACCTAAAACGACTCCGAAAGCTAAAATGGCGCCGGAAGTTAAGTCGTCACCTAAAGCGACGACTACAAAACCGGCGCAAGCGGACCCTGTGAAAAAGGTTTCGTCAAAAACTACGAATGCGGGAAACCCCCCGATTAAGCCTAAAGCGAAAGCCGCTCCAAAAAACAAACTTGCCGAAACAGCCAAGACTTCGTCAAACGTCAACACGTCGACTCAAGCTAAGGACGAAGAGAAGGCTAAAGCCGAAATGGAGACTAAGGATTCTCCGAAAACTAAGTCTGCGGTGGAAGTTAAGTCGGCGCCAATTCGTAATTCTGCGAACTCAAATGCTGATCAGCCGACTGAATCCGATCGGCAGAATAAAGCACCAGAAACAACAGCGCCGGAAAAGCCGAAAGCGGAGTCGTTGTCGCCCGCACCGGTTTTGCCTGTTGTTCCGCAAAACGAGAAAGCGGCGACAGAGAATGTTGCTTCGAAGGGGGAGGCGACGCCTAGTCAAGCCTCCGAAAAAGCTGTTCCTAAACAGTCCGATGCCGCCGGCGAAACGCAAGTCAAGGCGTCTTCCAAAGGTGACGAATCCTTATACCAGGAGCCCAAGACGGCATTTATCACGCCTTTGCCTGAGGTTGCTCAGGCGACATCCATCAGTCCCGATGTACCGTCGGAAAAATTTCAGCGGCAGCCTGATTATAGTAAGGCAGAGCCAATAGCACCGATACCGGAGCCTTCGGCGCCGGAGCCGGTTGCCGACATGATGTCGCATCTCGAGCAGGCTCCATACCACGACCAACCCGGCCCCGACTATCCGCATATGTTTGTCGTGCAGATTACTCCGGAATTGGCGCCCTTGGCGAAAGTCGGAGGTTTGGCGGATGTTGTGACCGGTTTGAGCCGCGAACTGGAATTGCGCGGACATAGTGTCGAGATTATTTTGCCCAAATACGATTGTATGCATTACGATCATATTTGGGGCTTATGCAAAACCTATGACGACCTTTGGGTGCCCTGGTATAACGGCCATATTCATTGCACGGTCTGGTTCGGTTTCGTTCATGGTCGTAAATGCTTTTTCATCGAGCCGCATTCCCCGGACAATTTCTTCAATCGCGGCACGATTTACGGCTTTAATGACGACGTGCTGCGCTATGCGTTCTTTTGTCGTGCCGCATTGGAATTTCTTTGGAAATCCGGCAAACATCCCGATGTGATTCATTGCCATGATTGGCAAACGGCTTTGGTTCCGGTATTTTTATATGAGATCTATCAGAATTTAGGCTTATGGCAGCCGAGGGTATGTTTTACGATTCACAATTTTAAACACCAAGGGGTAACGGGTGACTTTGTGTTGAATGCGACGGGCTTGCATCGGCCTGAGTATTTTTTGCACCAGGATCGTCTGTTGGATAACCGTGTTCCGCATGCCTTGAATTTAATGAAAGGCGGCATCGTGTATTCCAACTTCGTTACGACGGTATCGCCGCGTTATGCCGGTGAAACCAAGGACGGCGGGCAAGGGTTTGGTTTGGAGCCGACCCTTCATACGCATCATTACAAATTCGGCGGCGTGGTCAATGGAATCGATTACGATGCTTGGAATCCCGAAATTGACCCTCATATCGCAGCTCCCTTTACCTTGGACAGAGTGGACAATAAATATGTCAACAAACGAGCCTTGCGTCAGCGCTTGCTGCTGGCGGACAATGAAAAGCCGATTATTGCTTTCGTCGGACGGCTCGATCCTCAGAAAGGATTGGATTTGGTTCGTCATGCGTTGTTTTATTCATTGAACCATCGGGCGCAGTTCGTGTTGCTCGGCTCCAGTCCCGAGCGTGATATCAATAGCTATTTCTGGGAGTTGAAGCGGCATTTAAACGACAGTCCGGATTGCCATATCGAAGTCGGTTTCGACGAAGGGCTGGCGCACTTGATTTATGCCGGTGCGGATATGATTGTCGTGCCTAGCCTTTTCGAACCTTGCGGTCTAACTCAGTTGATTGCGATGAAATACGGCACGGTTCCGATTGTCCGCGAAGTCGGCGGTTTAGCCGATACGGTCTTCGACAAGGACCATGCTCATCACAAAGCCTTGCACGAGCGAAACGGCTATGTTTTCAGAGATTACAATAATGATGGACTTGAATCCGCTTTATCGCGTGCGATCGATTGCTATTATCAGTTTCCTGACCATTTTAGGGAGTTGATGAAAAACGCAATGCGTTACGATTACTCCTGGAAATATCCGGGTCAACATTACCTGAATATCTATGATTATATTCGTAACAAATAAAGAGGCCGTTTGATGAGGATGTACAACTTGTTTCCCCTGCTGGCAGGCCACTTCGGGCAGTGGAAAGCTCATTTGGAAAGGGCCGCGGCGATGCGGTTCGATTGGGTTTTTGTTAACCCGTTACAAAAAACCGGGGCGTCCGGCAGTCTGTATTCTATTGCCGATTATTTTCAGTTAAACCCGCTGTTGGTCGATCCGAAATCCAAAAAAACTGCCGAGCAACAATTACAGGCGCTGATTCAACAGACTGAGAAAAAATTCCAAATCCGCTTTATGACCGATTTGGTTTTGAATCATTGTGCGATCGATTCGCCCTTGCTGAAAACGCACCCGGAATGGTTCGTTCGCGAACACGGCCAGGTGCAGAGTCCTTTTTGTCTCGAAGACGGCGGTCATAAGGTAGTATGGGAGGATTTGGCGCAACTCGATCATGGCCGCAGTCACGATAATGGGCTTTATGCCTATTTTCGTAAAATCATCGAGTCATACATCGGCCTGGGTTTTAAAGGCTTTCGTTGCGATGCCGCCTATCAATTATCGCCCGAACTTTGGCGGCAATTGATCAGGGATACGAGACAAAAACATCCCGATGTGGTGTTTACCGCCGAAACGCTAGGCTGCAGCGCCGAGCGTACCAAGCAAACCGCGCAAGCCGGGTTTGATTATATTTTCAATAGTTCCAAATGGTGGGATTTCGAAAGTCCGTGGCTACCGGAACAGTATCATTTATTGCGCCAAGCCGCCCCGTCGATCAGTTTTCCCGAAAGCCACGATACGCCTCGTTTATTTGCCGAAAGCAACGGCAATGCCGAGACCCTAAAGCAGCGTTACTTGTTTTCCGCAGTGTTCAGCAGCGGCGTGATGATGCCGATGGGTTACGAGTTTGGTTTTAGGAAACCGCTACATGTGGTGCATACGCGTCCCGAAGATTGGGAAAATACCGAGGTGGATTTGACCGAGTTTATTACTCAAGTCAATACGATGAAAGCCGATTATCCTGTATTTCAGGAAGAGGGGCCTTTTAACTTGATTGGTTATCCGCAGTCGCCGATACTTTTTTTCTGGAAAGCCAGCCAATCCGGACAACAAGAAGCTTTGATCTTGTTAAATAAGGATCCTTGGCAGCGGCATGAGTTTTCGACGCCTGATCTCTATCAATATGTTCAGTCGCGCGGGCCGTTTACCGATCTCTCGCCGGAGTATCCGTTAGCTTATGTGCCGAGTCCTTATCATTTCGACTTATTGCCGGGTATGGTTCGGGTGATGGTTACGACACAGTAAACGGTTTGACCAAAATTCAAGTTTTACAACTAATTAGGTGCCAGAGTAACGACGCCGAATCGACGCTAAACCAGGATAGCACATTAGAACAGGAGAGCGGGAACCGGGCTTGTCGAGGCGAGCTGAGCTATCCCCACCCGAATGATAAATTCGCGGGCTTCCCGTAAAAGCAGATGAGTAAAACAAAACTGTCCACAGAATTACAGAGTCTTGTCGATGCAAAATGCAGCGATCCCTTTGCCGTTTTAGGCCGCCATCCCAAGGATGACAAACAGGTTGTGGTACGAGCTTTTTTGCCCCATGCCGAAACCGTGGCCTTGGCTGAAGGAAACATGCCATTGACTCGAATCGAGGACACGGCTCTTTTCGAATGGCATGGCTTAGCATCACAAGTCCCTCCATGCTATCGGCTGATGTGGCGCGATCAAGACCATTACGAGCACATTGGTTACGATCCTTATTGCTATGCGCCGCAATTACCGGATTACGATTTACATTTATTCAGTGAAGGAAAGCATTGGCATGCTTACCGTTTGCTGGGCGCGCGCGTGCATGAGGTCGAAAACGTCGCCGGCGTTCTGTTTTCCGTGTGGGCACCCAATGCGGCTAGGGTTAGCGTAGTCGGCGATTTTAACCGTTGGGACGGTCGATGTCATCAAATGCGGGTACATGGTAATGGGGTATGGGAGCTTTTTATTCCAGGCTTAGAACCCGGATTGGTTTACAAGTATGAAATTCGCGCGAAGAACGGCGATATTTTATTAAAAACAGATCCTTACGGCCGATTTTTTGAGGTTCGCCCGAGTACGGCCAGCATTGTCACGGCAAGCGATAAGTTTAATTGGCATGACCAAAAATGGCTGAAACAACGTGAGAAGTTCGATTGGCAGCATAAACCGATTAGCATTTACGAGGTACATTTGGGGTCTTGGCAGCGAGGGTCCGAAGGCGAATTGCTCAATTACCGGCAATTGGCGGTGGCCTTGGTGGAATATGCGAAAACTTTGGGCTTTACCCATCTCGAGTTATTGCCGGTTACCGAGCATCCCTATGATAAGTCGTGGGGCTACCAAACGACGGGGTACTATGCGCCAACCAGCCGTTTCGGTAGTCCCGAAGATTTTCGCTGGTTTGTCGATTATTGTCATCAGCATGAGATCGGTGTTATTCTCGATTGGGTGCCGGCGCATTTTCCAAAAGATGCGCATGCGCTTGCATGGTTCGACGGCACATCGTTGTACGAGCATGAAGATCCAAGGCTCGGCGAACATCGTGATTGGTCGACATTGATCTTTAATTTCGGGCGTTATGAAGTTAAGAACTTTTTGATCTCGAGTGCGTTATTCTGGCTCGAGGAATATCATGTAGACGGTTTGCGAGTCGATGCGGTAGCTTCAATGTTGTATCTCGATTATTCCCGTGAGGAAGGCGAGTGGATACCCAATAAATACGGCGGCCGCGAAAATTTGGAGGCCATCGACTTTTTAAGATCATTGAACGAAATTACCCATCAGCAAGTGCCAGGCGTGTTAATCATGGCCGAAGAGTCGACCGCTTGGCCGCAGGTTACCAAGCCTCCGTATGTCGGTGGCTTGGGCTTCGATTTGAAGTGGAATATGGGGTGGATGAACGATACGTTGCGCTATATGGAAAAAGAGTCGATATTTCGCCAATACCATCAGGGAGAATTAACCTTCAGTTTGATTTACGCCTTTACGGAAAATTTTTTGTTGCCGTTTTCTCACGATGAAGTGGTTCACGGAAAGCAATCGATGTTATATAAAATGCCCGGCGATGAGTGGCAGCGATTTGCTAATTTACGTTTGGTGTATTTTTATATGTTTACCCACCCCGGCAAAAAGTTGCTCTTCATGGGTTGTGAATTCGGTCAGGGGCGTGAATGGGATAGCAGCCAAGTGCTTGACTGGTATGTGTTGGCCTATCCGTTCCACCAAGGCTTGCAACATCTGGTTAAGACGCTGAATCACACCTATCAAAAGGAGACGGTTTTACACGCCAATGATTTTACCGATGCGGGATTTGAGTGGATCGATTGCCATGATGCCCATAACTCGGTGCTGATTTATATCCGCAAGGCTGCCGATACGGGAGAGTTTTTGATTGTAGCGCTGAACTTTACCCCGGTCCCGCGAGAGTATTATCACATTGGAGTGCCGGCAGCCGGGCGTTATGATGAAATCCTTAACTCCGATGCGCAGGAATTCGGTGGCAGCGGGGTGATAAATTCACCGGACGGTATTTGGACTCAGGAACAAGCCTGGATGAATCGGCCTCACTCGCTCTATATCACTTTGCCGCCTTTAGGTGGGGTCGTCTTAAAACACAGTCAAACGGCACCACCCGGTCCGCAAGCGGTGTTAACGCCTCCCAAAAAGAGTTAAATCACCCTCGACAAAGATTGGGGGCTTATTTTTTTAGCTCCCTCAAAGGGACCTCTTCATGAACCGCCGAAAGGCGGTTTGCCCTTTAACAAGCTTTATCGCTAAGTTAATCAATTCACGTAGTCCGTATGTAGCGTAAGCGAAATACGGGAACTTCGGTGCTTCGAAAGTTCCGGATTCCGTTTCACTTCATCCGGGCTACATGGTTAAATTCAAATGATTTAGCCTAGTTGATTTTATGTCTGCATTTTGATTTTCACATTAGCTATAAATGCCGAATGCTTGATTATGACAAGTGAAATAAAATATCCGGCGAGTTAGTCGGGAAGATAACGTTTCGTATTAGTTGTTGTCATCTTTGCGGATTTTTTGTTTTGGAATCGGTAATAATGGGACTTGGTAGTCGGAGATAATTTTTTGAATGTCATCGAAATTTTCGTCAATGAGTCGGTTGAGCATCTCTTTTCGCGCCTTGTCTCCATAGCGTACCCCCATGGCTATCGAAAAATCGAACTTCATGCCCGGTGACGAGCTCATAGGGATGGTAGTGAAGCTACCTTTCGGGCTTTGCGAGATCACGTGGCCCGCCATCGGTCCCCAGAGGACAGCCATATCAATTATTCCTGCTTTTAGATCCTTATCGATCTGCATCGCCACATTGTTTTCATTATCGCCGGTCATGGTTTGGTAAGGCACGCCTTGATCGAGTAAGCCCAGCTTTTGCAGCCAAGCCGTACCCGGTCCCCTGTCGAACATCGCTATGCGTAACGATTCTTGACGCTGGAGTGGTAAATCGTTTAATTGTTCCGCCGACTCGATATCGTTCCAGCCACGATTTTTGGCGATTAGCAAGACATAGGTCGAATGATAATAGGGTTTGGTTGTCAAAGTTCGATCGTAACCGGCCGGGACGCCCATGACGACATCGCATTTATACTCGTCCTCGGAATCTCCGATCGTTGCTGTCAGTGTGTTTCGGATAAAACCTATGCGATTGGGAAACCAAGTGTACTCAAGGTCTTGTCCTAATTTCTTGGCGAATAATTCGGCAATTTTATTTTCGAAGCCATCGCCGTTTTTAGTGGAATACGGAGGATCCAACGGGTCTGCACAGACTCTGAATTTGTCTTCGGCATTGGCTGTGGAGGCTATGGTGGCACATAGCAAAACGTTAAATAATAAAGTCCTGAGAGTCATTCTTTCTCCTGGTGAGTTCGGAACTAAATCCAATAGTTTAATGTATCTGAGCCGTAAAGGCTAAGTTACAACGCAGGCATTATCCTATAAAAAGCATTTTGTCCACGAAGCACACGAAAATCACAAAGTATTTCAAATAGTTAATTTCTTCAAGTTGCTCACCCAACGGGTGATTCAATAGATTTATGTAATCGTATGATTACTTTCGTGTATTTCGTGGGCTGACTGCCGAATTTAGGATTATTGGGTTCCGGTTCTGTGGGGTGTGTCGGTCAAAAAAAAACCCCGGTCGAAAATCGACCGGGGTTTGTTCCTATCTAAAAATCAGATATTTTCTTAATTAGGCAATGCGAATACAGTTAATGTGCCGCCCAATTTAGTGTAAGAGCTCAGACTTCTGTATGCGCCGACAGCTCCTAAACCTTCAGAGTTTGAAGAGTCAGATCCGTCGTCGAGTCCGGCGGCTATGCCGATACCGGCCCAGCCGCCAACGCCTGACAGTACGCCGACATATTGTTTGCCGTTGTATTCCCAAGTATTGACGTTACCGATAATACCGGAAGGAGTTTTAAATCTGTAAAGCTCTTTACCGGTTTTCGCGTCGACCGCTTTCAGGTAGCCTTCCAGAGTGCCGTAGAAAACGACACCGCCGGCAGTAGCCAGCGAACCTGACCATACCGAGAATTGCTCTTTGTTAGACCAAATGATTTTACCGGTTGTAGCATCCCAGGCAGTGAATTGACCCAGGTTGTTAGAGCCGTCTTCTTTTCCTGTGATGGCATCTTTACCGGCCGGGAACATAGACAATGTCGCGCCAACATAAGGTTGGCCGGCAGTGTATTCAACCTCGAACGGTTCATAGTCCATGCAAACGTGGTTGCCGGAAATGTAGAAATAACCGGTTTGCGGAGAGTAAGAGACAGGCTGTTGGTTTTTGCTTCCTAATGCAGCAGGGCAAACGCCTTGAGTGTTTTCGTCTTCACCGTTGTATTCCGTGCTGTATTGAGAAACGACTTGCGGACGGCCGGATTTCATGTCGACATGAGTCGCCCAGTTAACCGCTTTGTCGAATTTTTCGGCAACCAACAATTCGCCGGTAACGCGATCCAGCGTGTAGCCGAAACCGTTACGGTCGAAGTGAACGGCGGTTTTGCGCATTTTGCCGTTGATTTTTTGATCGACTAGCGCGACTTCATTGATTCCGTCGTAATCCCATTCGTCATGCGGGGTCATTTGGTAAACCCATTTGACTTCGCCGGTGTCTGCGTCACGAGCCCACAATGACATCGACCATTTGTTGTCGCCAGGACGTTGTACAGGGTTCCAAGTCGAAGGGTTGCCCGATCCGTAATAGACCAGGTTCAACTCCGGATCATAGCTGTACCATCCCCAGGTGGTGCCGCCGCCGATTTTCCATTGGTCGCCTTCCCAAGTGCTGGTGCTCGAGTCTTTGCCGACCATTTGGACTTTGCCGTCTTTCCAAGTTGTCGTTTTGCTTGAATTGATCAGAGTATCTGAATCGGGGCCCATGCTGTAGCCTTTCCAGTCCAACTCGCCGGTGCGGATGTTGTAAGCCGCCAAGAAGCCGCGCACGCCGAATTCACCGCCGGAGATGCCGGTGATGACTTTGTCTTTGACAACCAAAGGCGCTTGGGTGTTAGTCATGCCCAATTTAGGATCGCCGTTTTGCACGCTCCATACACGTTTACCGGTTTTGGCGTCCAATGCAGTTAAGATAGTATCTGATTGTTGTAGGAAAATTTTGCCGTCACCGTATGCCAAACCACGGTTGACGGTGTCACAGCACATCACAGGGATAGTGACGTCGGCGTCTTGTTGCGGAGTATATTCCCAAATGACTGCTTGAGACTTTTGGTCGATCGCATAAACGGTGTTAGGGAATGGCGTGTGAATATACATGACGTCATTGACAACCAGAGGGCCGCCTTCATGACCGCGCAGAACGCCGGTTGAAAAAGTCCATGCCGGTTGCAGGGTTTTGACGTTAGAAGTGTTGATTTGTTTGAGTTCGCTGTAACGGGTACCATGATAGTTACCGCCCCAAGTTGCCCAGTTCGCAGGGTTCTTGGTCAATTTTTCAACTTCGCTATTCGCTTGAGATACTGCAGGTACTGCAAGCAAGGCAGCGACAGTTGAGGCAATCAGCCAGCTTTTGACAGGCTTCTTCATATATTTCCTCCTGGTATCCTGTTACACGACAGAATACGGGTTATGATTTTTAAGACTAATATTAGTTTTAAGCAATTTATGGGGCGACGATCATTCCCTCTAACGGAGAACTAACAAGTGCCGCGCCAGGTGTGTAAATTTAAGGATTTTTTCCTAAAAGTCAACTTTTAAGGCGGACGACAAGCCTTTAAATTACACTGTCGTTCGGGAATATAAGCTCAGGGTTCGGCTTATCGGGCTCATTGTATCAACAACCTTCTATTATGCAAATTTCCTACTTGCTTTCTGTTGTTTTGGTGTTTTTGACCGTTGCAATGGTTATTGCCGGATTGACCAGGCATTTGCGGTTGCCTTATACCGTTTTGTTGGTATTGATGGGTGTGATGATTAATTTAACTAGCACATTGACCGATCATGTGGCCTTCGTGGGTGGGTTTCGATTGACCCATGACTTGGTGTTGTTTGTTTTTTTACCGGCATTGATTTTCGAATCCGCTATGAGTCTCGATGCCCGGGCATTGTTGAAAGATCTTGTTCCTGTGGTCGTGATGGCGATTCCGGGCATGTTGATATCAGCATTTCTGGTGGGTCTGGGATTGGTGGTATCGCTACAAATCGATTGGCTTGTCGCGCTATTGTTCGGGGCACTGATTTCCGCGACGGATCCGGTGGCGGTGATTGCCTTGTTTAAAGACCTTGGTGTCAGTCGAAGGCTAGCTGTATTGGTGGAGGGAGAATCTTTATTCAACGATGCCACAGCGATCGTGTTATTTAATATAGTGCTCGGTTTTCTCTTGACCGGACAATACGACTGGGCTAATTCGCTGTCGGCAGTTCCGGATTTTATTCGGGTGTTTATAGGTGGCGCGGGAGTCGGTGTTTTCGGCGGCCTGCTATTTAGCGAATTGATGGTTAGATTGGCTCAAAGCGGGCGTAGTATTATTTTGGTGTTTACGCTGATTATGGCTTATTCGGCGTTCATCGTTGCCGAGCATATTTTCCATGTGTCGGGCGTCATGTCGGTGTTGGCTTCTGCGTTATGTTTTAAAATAGTCGGCTTGCCGAGGTTGTCGGGTGACATCGAGCATGTTGTCAAAGAATTTTGGGAAGTTATTGTTTTAATATTTAATTCGCTGCTGTTCATTATGATCGGCTTATCGGTGGATCTATTCTCGTTGCTCGGTAATTGGAACCCTATTTTGTGGGCGGTAATGGCTGTGGCTATCGCTCGAGCCGTGAGTATTTATGCGTTCATGCCGTTTACGAACTATTTATTCGGGTTGCCTAAAATTTATCTTGCTAGCCGGCATATCATGTGGTGGGGTGGTCTGAAGGGCGGTTTGGCAGTGGCGATTGCTTTCTCGATACCCGATACAGTGGCTGATAAACAATTATTGAAAGAGTTGACGTTAGGCGTTGTGATGGTGAGCATGCTGATTAATGCATCCACGCTTAGGCCGCTAATGCATTGGTTGAAAATAGATCGATTGAGCAACGAAGAGTGGCTCGAGTTACAGCAAGGCATGATTCAGCTTAAGTATTCGGTCGACGATGTTTTGCATAGCTTTGCCAATTTGCATTTGCTTGACAGTGATATCCAAAATTCGGTTGTCTTTGGTTTGCGCAAAAAATTGCCGTCGAGCGACAAGCCGATGTCCGAGGATCAGCAGTTAAAACAATTGCATTTGTTGGCATTGCAAGCCGAAACGGATGAGTTGGCGCGGTTGCACGATATCGGTCTGGTGAATTATTACACCTATTTTAATTTTCAGGATCTATTGAGAAAAGACCGGGCGAAAACGATAGAGGAGTTGTTGCTCATCGAATCTGCTAAAGATGAAAATAATCCGTTTTTGCGTTTTGAAATGTCGATGATCCACTTTTTAAGCAAATACGAGTGGACGCTCGGTTTGCTCATTAAATACCAAAGCGGCCGGTTTTCGAATCTCATTCGTCATGATATTGCCGGTGTATTGATGGCTCATGTCGCTCTGCAAAAACTTAAAACTGCCGATCCGAATTTATCCGGCGACAAATTAAATATCATTAAAAAAATATATCGGAACCGCTTGCATCGAAGGCAAGGACGTTTAAAGCGCTTCGGCGAATTATTTCCTGATTTTTATCGTCAATATGAAAACAGGCTGTTTCAAGAAGTGGCGCTGCTTTATTCGCATAAGCTAGTTGTTGAGGAATACGAACAAGGCAAATTGTCGGTTAAGGTCTTTCGGCGATTAGAACAGTGCTTATTCGATGCTCAAAAACAATTGCCGGCTATGACGGCAAGTTTGAGTCTGGCTAAACGAGATGATTGGTTTGATAGCGTCCCTTTGTTTTCCGGTTTGCCAAGGGTGGTAATCAAACGCTTAGCGGAGCAGGCGCGATATATTAGCTTCTTGCCTGGAGATACCTTGTTCAATGAAGGTGACAAAGGCGATTGTATTTATATATTAGTCAGCGGCAGCGTCAATGTATTCAAACAGGATGAGCAGGGGCAAAGCTTTCATGTCGCCGAATTACGAAAAGGCAGCTTTATCGGCGAGCATGCGTTATCGGCCAAGGCGGTTAGAACCGCGACGGTTAGGGCTAAAACATATATTACCGTGCTGCGTTTATCGGTCGAGCAGGTTGTTGAGTTGTCCGAGCAAGCACCGGACTTGGCCGGGCGATTACGGGATGCGGAATTTGGGCGTTATGCTTGATAGGGAAAGGGGCAAGGTGGAAGGGGAAAGATGAAAGGTGAAAGGTGAAAGGTGGCTCTGTGGGAGCGGTCCCTAGATCGTCCCTCACCTAACGCTAGGTGAGGGAGAGTCGGTAAGCTTAGGTAGCAATAAATGGTATCGAAGTCACATTGGCCAAGATTCCTTGTTTCCGGCACTCCAAAGGCTGTGAGAGTATGCGAATACATCATAAAAAATTTATTCACCATGAAGGCAATGAAGAAAAAGACTATAAAATCAACAGTCTGATTCTTCATGTTACTTCATGGTTATTTCATAATATTGAATACTTTCACGGTCTCTCCTTCGTGGGAATGCATATCATAGCAAGGGAAAAATGAAAGGTGAGTGGCGGTATTGATTCGCTATTTGTTGGGATGTCAAATGTCTTCGAAGTGATGGTCTTGCTCGGTCCAGCATAGAACTTGCGCGCTGCCTTTTTTCCAGTCGGGTAATACGAAGCGCTTCGCCTTTTGTCCGTCGATTTCGAAATCATGAATCGCCGGTCGATGAGTGTGTCCGTGGATCAGTTGCAGAACGCTGTGTTCGCGCATTATCTCGATAACGGTCTGTTGATTGACGTCCATGATATCTTGCGTTTTGCCGCGTTTGTGGAAATGGCTGCGCAAACGGTACCAGCGTGCGGCGATTAGTCTTAGCCATAAAGGCTTAGAAAGTACATTTTGTTGCCACTCCGGGGTATGCGATTTTTCGCGGAACGCTTGATAAGGGACATCGTCGGTGCAGAGCAGATCGCCGTGAGTTAGCAAGGTCGGCGTTCCGAACAAATCGATCACGGCATAATCGTCGAGCAGATTCACGCCCGTTTCGTCGCAAAACCGTTGCCCGAGCAGGAAATCCCGATTGCCTTGCTGCAAATAGACTTGCGTGCCGGATGAGGTCAGAAGTTTGAGGCGCTTTCTGATTTTACCGTTCGGCGGCGTCGGATCGTCATCGCCGATCCAGGCATCGAATAGGTCGCCGAGAATGTAAACGGCTTCGGCGCGAGGCGCTTGTTGTGCCAAATAGGACAGAAAGCGTTTGGTGATTTCGGTTTTTTCAAGCGAGATATGCAAGTCCGAAATAAATTGGATTTCGCGGGGCATGGGCAAAAGACCGGCTCGTTGAATTTAGGCAAGGCGGGGTGGGGAATGAAACACGGATATCGCTAATTATACTTTTCGCACTTCAAATTTCGGCAGTGCCCGAGAGAAGGCGCCGAATTTTGATCTATGATGGGTATAAATCATTCGGCGCGGTCGAAAAATTTACCCGTGCCGTTAGTGGGGTTATGTCGGCAGCATCCGTGTTCCATTGGCAAAAAAGTCTTATTCGACGATTTCGGCTTTTTCGATCACGATGTCGGTTTTCGGAACATCCTGATGCATGCCGCGGTTGCCGGTCGGTTGCTTGGCCATCGCATCGACCACGTCCATCCCCTCGATCACTTCGCCGAAAACGGCATAGCCCCAGCCGTTTGGAGTCGGGCTCGTATAATTCAGAAAGGAATTGTCCTTGTAATTGATGAAAAATTGCGCGGTCGCCGAATTCGGATCGGGCGTGCGAGCCATTGCCAACGTGCCGCGGTTGTTTTGTAGATCATTATCGGCCTCGTTTTTGATCGGTTCACGAACGGCTTTTTGGTTGAAATCGCCGTCGAAGCCGCCGCCTTGGGCCATGAATCCCGGAATAATGCGGTGGAAGATCGTGCCGTCATAAAAGCCATCTTTAACGTAAGTCAGAAAGTTTTCGGATGAGATTGGTGCTTTTTCGTGATTCAATTGAATTGTGATTTCACCCAGTGTCGTGGTGAGTTTGACCTTATTTGCTTGTTCTGACATTGTATTTTCCTTTGCAAAAGAATGGGTTGTTGCTAGTAGCAGCATTGTAGCGGTAAAAAGAGTACGCATGGTTGATTCCCGTGAGTAACAAGTAACCAAGAATTCTATGTGTTTTTGTCTTGAAAGAGAAGCACCGGCTTGGTACATTGCCCCGTTTTGTTGTTAACCCGCCTTATCTGTCATGTTGAAAATATATAACACTCTGACGCGCCAAAAAGAACTTTTTAAACCCCGTGTCGAAGGTAAGGCCGGTTTGTACGTCTGCGGTATGACGGTCTACGATTATTGTCATGTCGGGCATGCGCGTGTGATGGTCGTATTCGATGTCGTTTCGCGTTATTTGCGTTACTCGGGCTATAACCTGACTTATGTGCGCAATGTAACCGATATCGACGATAAAATCATTCAACGCGCACGAGACAACGGCGAAGATTTCCACGCCCTAACCGAGCGCTTCACCGAGGCGATGCATGAGGACGAGCGCGCGCTTTCAGTATTGCCTCCCGACATCGAGCCTAAAGCGACGCAATCGATTCCTGAAATCCTGGCAATGATCGAAAAGTTGATTGCGAATGGCTTAGCCTATGTCGGTTCTAACGGCGATGTATTTTATTCGGTCTCGAAATTTAGCAATTACGGTCGTTTGTCCGGCAAAAACCTTGCCGAGTTACAAGCCGGCGAACGTGTCGAGATTGAGCAAGCTAAACAAGACCCGCTGGATTTCGTATTATGGAAAGCGGCCAAGCCCGGCGAGCCGGCTTGGGAATCGCCTTGGGGCCAGGGGCGTCCCGGCTGGCATATCGAGTGCTCGGCGATGTCGACCGGTTGCCTGGGTAATCATTTCGACATACACGGCGGCGGCATGGATCTGCAATTTCCGCATCACGAAAACGAAATCGCGCAATCGGAAGGCGCGACCGGCGAAAAGTTTGTCAATTACTGGATGCATAACGGCTTCGTGCGTATCAACGAAGAAAAAATGTCTAAGTCGCTGGGTAACTTCTTTACCGTTCGCGAAGTATTGAAACGTTACCGGCCGGAAGTCGTGCGTTTTTTCATCTTGACTAGCCACTACCGCAGTCCGTTAAATTATTCCAACGAACATCTGGACGAGGCGGCGGTCGCCTTAACCCGTCTTTATACCTCGCTGCGCGGTATCGATGCTGGCGAGTTCGAAGTCGACGCCGATTACGAGGCGCGCTTTAAGGAAGCGATGGATGACGACTTCAATACGCCGGTCGCGTTGTCGGTGCTGTTCGATCTGGCTAGAGAACTCAATAAAGTCAAAGACTCCGATAAGCAAAGGGCGAGTCACTTGGCCGCTGCCATACGGGTGCTGGGCGGCGTTCTGGGTATATTGCAAGACGATGCCGAGCGCTTTTTGAAAGAAGGCGATAACCAAGCCGAAGGCTTGACGGCCGAGCAAATCGAAACACTGATACAGGCGCGAATCGACGCCAAAAAGAACAAGAATTGGGCAGAAGCCGATAAAATTCGCGATCAACTGAAACAACAAGGTGTGATACTCGAAGATATTCCGGGCGGAGGCACTAACTGGCGTCGGGAATAAACAAGGCTGAAACGGCGTTGCTTGAATGATAAAATAAACAAATCGATATGACCGACATCAAAGACAAATCGCTACAAACCTATCTCGATGAATTGGCCGGCAAGGCACCGACGCCTGGCGGCGGCAGCGCTGCTACGTTGATGGGCGCGCAGGCGGCCGCGCTGATCGGCATGGTTTGCAACCTGACGATTGGTAAGCCCAAATACGCCGAAGTCGAAGCGGAAATGCGCGTGTTATTGGACAGGTCCGAAGCGTTACGCGAACGCCTAATCGGCATGATCAAGGCCGACGTCGATGTCTTCGACCGGTTAATGGCCTGTTACGGCATGCCGAAAGAAACCGAAGCGCAAAAGGCGGTCCGCTCCGAAGCGATACAGGGAGCCTTGAAACAAGCGACCGAAGTTCCGCTTGAATGCGCGCGCGGCTGCTTCGAAGCGATCGAACTGAGCCGAATCGCGGCCGAAAAAGGCAACGCCGGTGTCATCAGCGATGCAGGCGTCGCAGTCATGTCGGCCTATGCCGGATTGAAAAGCGCGGCATTGAATGTCTATATCAATGTTGGCAGTATCAAAGAGAAGAATTTTTCCGATCTCAAAACCCGAGAACTTGAATCGATTTTAGAAGGTAGCGAGCAGGCTGTCGATGATGTTTATCGCATCGTAAAGGAAAGGCTATAAAAGCAAACCGAGTGCCTTGCTGAAAACGCAATATTAATTATTCAGGTTTTTTGCAAAAGATTAAAAAATCGGTTGACGGAAATAATAAGAGTCTTTATTATACACAGCTCTTCACGGGTGGATAGTTAGACAAGATTCGAGCTCATTCACGAAGGTCAATCGGGGTATAGCGCAGTTTGGTAGCGCGCCTGCTTTGGGAGCAGGATGTCGGGGGTTCGAATCCCTCTACCCCGACCACACTGCGCTTGTAGCTCAGCTGGATAGAGCATCGGCCTTCTAAGCCGAGGGTCGCAGGTTCGAGTCCTGCCAAGCGTGCCATCTCCTGTTGAAACACTTTTCTGTGGTGATCGTAGCTCAGTTGGTAGAGCCCCGGATTGTGATTCCGGTTGTCGCGGGTTCGAGCCCCGTCGTTCACCCCATCCAAATCAAAACCTTATCTCGTCTCCCGCCTTCTTAAAGGCTACTGTGCCTAAAATTGTGTCTACGCTTTTGGTTTAATATGCGCCACACAATATTTTTAAAGCCGATTCTTGATGATTAACGTTACTTTCTGCGTCGTTAGCGCTTAATCGATCATCGTCTTGACGCCTTCTTCACAATTCAAATTGAAAATATCCTTAATCTCCTTATCCATCTATTGACGAACGTTGTTATCCAAGGTCAGCTAGACATTGAACAATAGCTTAGGATCTCACTCATTTTCATCCAACCGGTGTCCGCAATATTTGCAATAATCGGCGTCGAAGTCGTGGCCGGTTGCGCCGCAATCGGGGCAAGGTCGGTTGTCTATTCGGTGTTGTTTTTGGCTTTTCATCAATTCCGCGCTGTAAATGCCGGTCGGCACGGCGATGATCCCGTAGCCCATGATCATGATAGTCGAGGCGAGTAATTGTCCTAATGCAGTTTGTGGCGAAATGTCGCCATAACCGACCGTGGTGATTGTGACGATGGCCCAGTAGACCGATCTGGGTATGCTTGTGAAACCGGCTTCGCTGCCTTCGACGATATACATCAGCGCGCCGAATACCACGACCAGCGTCAATACCGTGTACAAAAAAACGGCAATTTTTCGGAAGCTGTTGTTCAGTGCAATCAGTAAAACATTGGCTTCGCGCATGTATTCGGATAACTTCAAGACTCTGAATATGCGCAGCAATCGTAGGATTCGCAATGTCAGCATATATTCGACGCCGGGAATCAACAGACCCAAATAAGTCGGCAGGATCGAAAGCAGATCGACGAAGCCGAAAAAACTACGGGCATACAACAAGGGTCGGCGTACCGAAAGTAGGCGTAAAATATATTCGAGCGTGAACAATAGCGTAAAAAACCATTCCGATAAGTAGAGCAGTTGCCGATACTGATAACGGATTACTTCGACGCTGTCGAGCATAACCGTGACAATGCTGAGCAGGATCATGATGATCAAGACAATGTCGAAAGCGTTTCCCGCTGTGGTTTCGGCGCCGAAAATGATTCGGTTCAAAGTTTGCCTCCAAGCCGAGGTAGGGCTTTCTTCATGGATGCGGGGGCGTTTTAGCGGTTTATCATCAAGCATATCGGGACCTGGTACTTATACTTCGCGCGGCCACATTTGCTGGAAAGCTGACGCGCTCTTTTGTTCGGTAGCATTGCCATAAAAGCCGCAAAAATGGCCGCGCGAAGTATACCATCAATTTCGGCCGTGCCATTCTTTCGATTCCGATAAATGCTGCTCGGATTTCAGCTCGAAATAGCGGGCGATCAGTAACAACAGAATGCCTATGATCGCGACAAGATAACAATACTCTGCAAGGCTTTGCCGGGCTATCTTTTCGGTGTATTGAATCGGCTTGTTTTCCAGTCGTCCGATTTCGTCGATGACGTTCTGAAGCGCTTCCGGGTTTTGGGCTTCGAAAGCTTTATACGGGATGTCGATGCTTTGGAAAAACTGGTGCAGAAAATATTCCGGCGAAGTAGTTTCGTTGGCATTAGCAGGTTTTCGATCGAGAGGAGGGCTTCTATCGTCGCGCAGATAAACCCAATACAGCATGACCTTGTATTGATGGAATAACTGAGCCAGCGTGCTTTGTGTTTCGGGATCGATGCGCGCTGCACCGTCGGATACCAGTAAGATAACGCGGGATCCGGTCAATGGGCGTTCCTGAAAATAATCCAGCGCCATCGCGAGGCCCGGCGCGATGTTGGTGACGCCGCGTCCGCGCGAACGGGTCGCTTCGATCGCGGCCAGAATCGCTGTTTTGTTTTGGGTCAACGGCATAACATGAATCGGCGCGGTGCTAAACGAAATCATGCCGAAAAAGTCGTCTTTTCTGCGTGTAATGAAATCTCTGAGTAAGTCCCGGGCAATTGCGATCTTACTTTCTTTTGCCGCTCCGCCGAAATAACGGCCTGCAAAGTTTTCGTTCATGCTTGCGCTGCGGTCGAGTAGGATGACGATTTCGGCGCCTTGGCCGAGTCGTTGCACGGTTTGCTCCTTGAGATAGGGCCCCGATAGCGCAATAAGCAACAACAGAATGACGCCGGCGCCGATCAACTTCAATAGTGTAAACAACAAAAACGACAAAGGGTCGAACGGCAATACCGACAGGCTTGAGTAACGCAGCGCGGGTAGATGTTTGCCGAAAAACGGCAGTAAGGCCAGCGGTGAAAACAGCAGTACCCAGGGATGACTTAGCACTAAATCCATCGACCGCTCCTTTCGAGCTTCCGGTATAGCAAGCACAGTTTCTCGACTTGAGTCGGACTTATTGCCGGTAATTCGCTAGCGGCTTCGGCAAAGAAGAGTTGCTGCGAAATCGCGAATAAAGCTTCGGTCTTTTCTCGAAGCGGTAAAAACTTCGGGTGGCGTTGAAAAAAGTCCGGCAATTGTCCGGCAAAGAGTGTTTCGCCGGCCAGTTCGTTCAAGGCATGATGAAAGCATTGCAAGGCTTGTAAGGTCACGGCCTTCGATTGCGGCAACTTTTTGAGTTTTTTGAGTTCCCGGCAGGCTTTGCCGAATGAGCCGCTGTAACGTTCGAGAAACGGGATTTTGCCGTAAAACCACACGATATAGAGCAATATAATCGAAGATACCCCGAGCAAATAAGTCAAGGCGCGGCGGTGCGAAGTCGCATCGATTAGGCGCGGCGGCGTTAGCGGTTCGGGCTCGATGTCGCGATCCGCTTTGTTTTTTGGAATCAGCGGATGATAACTGAAAGTCCAAGGCGGAAGCGTTTCAATTTCGGGCTTGCCTCGGTGTATGAAGCGAATCGGCAATGGCGGGATCGTCAATTCCTCGGTGGCGCGCACGCTCTTGAAGACCTGATAGGTGATCGCAAGCGAGTAGTCTTTCCCCGATTTACTTGGTATTGATTCGATACTATAAAGTCTAAGCCATTCGTTGATCGGGCCAGGGGTCGGCAGAAAGCCGGATTCCAGTGTATAGAATAACGGTACCCCGATATGGGCCGTCAAGGTGATTTTGTCGCCAAGGCTGTAGCCGTAGTTGCGCGGCGTATCGAGTTCGATTTCAATGTTGGCCGCGTTTACGGTCATGGCGCCCGATAAATAAAGCAATAGCCATAAGTAAAAATTAGCTAAGGAACGAGCATGAAGCAATTTAGACAACTGTTGGAAGGGGGTTCGGTGGCTCGCTTGGCAGGTGTCGGCGGCAGGGATAGCCGCTGTCAAGCCTACACGGACGTATTCACGGCGTCCTGTCAAGCGAGTCACCGAACCTCCGCAAAGCCTGCTAATTGTAGAAGTTATTTTGTGCATATTCCTAGGTGTTTATTGTTCATAGAAATAATGGGTGAGCTGGTCGGCCTGAAAGGTGTCGTCGAGAAAAAACGCTTGGCGGCCGTAGCGCGTAAACAAATGCTTGAGCCGTTTTTGCCGGTCTTCGAATGTCGCGATGATTTTGCGTTTCAGCGCCGGACGCATCAGTAATTGCCGGTCTTTACCGGTTTCCGGGTCTTCCAGGCGCACCAGGCCCCATTCCGGCATATTACGATACTCTTGGGGATACCATAATACGACAGGGATCACGTCGTGTTTCAACAGCGAATCGAAAATCTCGGCGGTTTCATGCAATGGAAAATGAAAGTCGGAGACTAGAAAAATCAAAGAGCGATGCCGGGGACAATGTTCGGCGATCGAGAGCAGACTTCGGCAATGGCTGTCGCCGGGGTCGAATTGTCCGAGCCGGTCTACGAGTTCGGCGGCGCCGCCTTTATACCAGCGCGGCGGTAGATGAAAGTCCGGCAGTAAATCCTGTCCGCAGCCGAAGAAGCCGAAATGATCGCCGCTGCGATAGGCCGAATAAGCCGTCAATTCGGTAAACCGGGCCAAGGTTTTCATTTTGCCGTGAAAGCCCATCGATGCCGATAAGTCTGCAATGATGTTGACCGAAATCAAGCCGCGCTGGCGAAAAGTCCTGACCATGAATTGGCCGAACGGGTCGAGCAGACTGGCATGAATATCGATATTGTGCGCTTCGGGACGGGCAATCAACGGCGCATGCCCGTGAAACTCGTGTTCGCCGCCGCTGTGTTTGCCGGCATGACGGCCAGGGTGCGCGCTCGCGGTGCGCCAGGGCAGTTGATAATGAAATTCTTCGAGCATCGTCGGCTTGTGGTAGTAAGCGGTTAGCAGTGAGCGGAAAGATAAATAATAAAATTCTTAGAACATCATCCGATTAAGTTTCGCGTACAAATGGACTTGAGCAAATTTTCTTAGGGCGCTGCTACTTGCTGAAGTATTTTTTGGCTGAGCTGTTCGGCGAGCAGTGCGCGTCTCAATTCGTAAGTCGGATTGAAAAATACCCGATGCGCGATCGTTTCATGGAAGATTTCGCGGATGTCTTCCGGTAAGACGTGCGTACGGCCGTTTAGCCATGCCGTCACGCGTGCCGCGCGCATCAGCATGCCGGCGCCGCGTGCGCTGGCCCCTGCCAGGATTAGCCGGTCCATATCGACGTTGTCCAACGCAATCGAAAAGTCTTTCGGAAAACGGGTTGCCTGCCAAAGTTGCAAGGCATAATTTTGCAAGGTTTCGCTGGCTTGAATGTGATGCTGAATCTGTCTGCTGATTTCGTTCAATTCGCGATAAGGGAGGATGCCCGGTTGTATTGTCTCGATCAATGCGTCGACATCGTAGAATCTTGGATTGAACATCAATTCGCGCTGCAGTGCCGGGTTTTCCGGTGTTTCGATTTTCAGCTCCATCATGAAGCGGTCGCGAGCCGCAGACGGTATTTCGAAGGTTTCGTCCTTTTCGACGCGGTTGCGGTCGGCGAAGACCTGTAAATGCGGGAAATAATGTTCGCGGTTGAAGGCCGTGACCGATTTTTCGGCCATCACGCGCAGCAATAAGGAATGGACTTGGGGTCTGGCGCGGTTAACTTCGTTAAAGAAGAAAGTCGATAGTTCCTCGCCGTGTTTCAGGATCGGGCCGGGATCGACTTGCGGTTTGCCGGCTTCATTGATGTAGGTGTGGTAGACCAGGTCGTTCGGCATCAGATCGATGGTGCCTTCGATGCGTTCGTAGGCGCCGCCGATGCCGCGCGCGACGGCTCTAAGTAAGGTGGTTTTACCGACCCCGACATCGCCTTCGAGCATCGCATGGCCACGCGCGAAAATTGCGGTCGTGATGAGCCTTACCGGGCGTTCTAACCCAATCACGGCTTTGTTGATTTCCTGTTCGAACAGGGCGGCGCGGTTATGCCAATCGGCAAGGTTTCGGTCGGTCATTGTGGCGTTTAGTTTTAGTGTTGGTGGAAGAATTAATTCGGTAACGGGTAACCGGATATGGTTTTTGGGTGAAGCTTTAGTTCCTTGGCAAGACGGGTAGCACCGTCCTAATCGTTTCGACCGAGGCTAAAGCAGATCGAAACGTTTGGGGCGGGTTGAATAACCCGCCACGCGCTAGGATTCGCGTTAGGAAGTGGAAAAATAAAGCCATCAAAGCCTGTTTGTCAATGAATTGCTCCGATCAATGCCGAATTCTAACCGGGGCAATCGCAAAAAAGATAATAAAACTGAAAAAAGAAACGATGGTCAACCATTTAGTTAGGCCGTAAAGTTTGCGAATGCCCCAGTTGGCTTTTTTGACGATTTCGAATTCTTCTAGGTAAACCGTTTCGCAGGCGCCGTTTCCGGCGTCGTCTCGAGTAATGCTAGTGCCGCGAAAGAAATTATTGCTTTTGTTGGCATATTCGGCCAATACGCCCTTAAAGCGGATATGATCGCCCGGCTCTGCGGACATGAGCGCTTTTTTGATGCGGCCGTCGTTTGTCAATAAATGATTATTCGACAGAGCGTTCATCCTGAATAAAGCGCCTGTTTCGTAGTCTTGCCAGGATGCCCAACATGTCCAGCTATCGTTATGAAACTTCATTTGTTGGTAAACGCCGGAACCGACATTCTTACCCCAGATCACGCATAAGTCTCGAAGGTTTAGGAAATCCTGCCAGCGTTTGTGATGCCAGATGTTGGTGAAGGCATCGGCGTCGCTGTAACTGACGACGACGCCGTGCAATTCGTAGTCATACAACGGCGTGATTGTGTATTCTTGATCGTTGACTCGGGTTTTGAACGGTTCGGCCTTTATCTCGGCTTGAGCCGGTTCGTCGAGATAACCGAGATCGTAAAAATTCGGCTCCGGTAAATAGTCTTTTTTGAAATAAAGCACAATCGTCAGTAATGCGTTGACGATGAAGAGCCATTTGAATAATTGCTCGAAAAAGGAACTGGTAGCCATGATGCGGACCGGTCGAAAAATTGAAATTATAGTCCAACCGTTAAAATATTCGATGTGCAGAAGGGCCATTTTTACTGCAACGGTTCCCATTGTAAAAGTCTATGTTCGCGTTAATAGTTGAAATTAATACTATGCAATTGCCGAAAAGACTGTAGGGCACGCTGTGCGTACCGTGGCAGACTCGCCCATAGCTTGATGTGCTTTCAGTATGTTCCGTTGTGCCGACATTAGGTACGCGCAGCGTACCCTACAATTCGCTTTGAGTTTTTTAAGTACTTTCGGTAGCGGAGGCAACTATTACCGCATATACCTTTCGCACTTCAAATTTCGGCAGTGCCTGAGGAGGGACCGAACACCCCTGCGCCGAATTTTGATCTACGATAGGCATACATTGCCTTGTAAAAGGCTTTCTTCGATTAAACGATAACGTTTGTTTATTGCGCACTACAGGGGTTCTGTGTATGCTCCGCGCATGCAAATACAACTGATTACTATCGGCAATAAAATGCCGGCTTGGGTGCATGCGGGTTATGATGAATACGCTAAGCGACTGCCAAGAGAATGCGAATTAGTACTCAAGGAGATCCCACCGGGCAAGCGGGGTAAAAATAGCGATTCGGCTCGGATAGTCAAAGACGAAGGCGTTAAAATGATTGCGGCAATTGCTAAAGACGCGCATGTCGTGACCTTGGACGTCCCCGGAAAACCTTGGTCGACGCCGGAATTGTCGGTTGCCTTGAAACGATGGCTCGAAAGCGGGCGGAATGTCGCCTTAATGGTCGGCGGCCCCGAAGGATTGTCCGATGATGCGAAACAATTGGCGCGCGAATCCTGGAGTCTGTCCAAGTTGACTTTTCCGCATCCATTGGTGCGTGTGATTGTTGCCGAACAGATTTATCGTGCCTGGAGCATTTTAAATAACCATCCTTATCATCGCGAATGAGTGTGCAAATCCTATTAGCTTCGGCTTCCCCTCGTCGTCAGGAACTGTTAACGCAAATCGGAGTCAGTTTTAAGGTGTTTCCGGTTGATCTCGATGAGACGCCGCAAGCAGGCGAATCTCCATGGTCTTATGTTCAACGCATTGCCGCGGAAAAATCGGTTGCAGCACTTGAGCGGATCGATGCGAAGCTACCGATTCTGGCCGCCGATACCGCAGTGATTCTAGACGGACGTATCATGGGTAAGCCGAAGGATAAAGCCGACTGTTTGTCGATGCTCGGCTTTTTATCAGGACGGACGCATCAGGTTTTTAGCGCAATATCGCTCAGAGGATCTGAACATTGGCAAGCAGTTAGTATTACCGATGTGACTTTTCGCACCATCAACGAAGAAGAAATGAATCGCTATTGGCAAAGCGGGGAACCGGTCGACAAGGCGGGCGCTTATGCGATTCAGGGGTTGGGCGGCGTGTTCGTCAAATCGATTACCGGCAGTTTTAGCGGCGTGGTTGGCTTGCCGCTGTTCGAGACGGCTGAACTTTTAGCGAAACAAGGGATAACTATTTTCAAATGAGTGAAGAAATTTTAATCAATGTCACGCCGCCGGAAACACGCGTTGCCGTCATCGAAAACGGGGTCTTGCAGGAACTGATCATCGAGCGTAGCCGACAGCGCGGTTTGGTCGGTAATATCTATAAGGGTGAAGTATGTCGAGTATTGCCTGGCATGCAAGCGGCTTTTGTCGATATCGGCTTGTCCAGGGCTGCCTTTTTGCACCTATCCGATTTATGCAGCAAGGACTTGGAAAAAAAAGGTTCGGCGAATATCGAAAGCTATCTGCACGAGGGTCAGCATATCGTTGTGCAAGTGACCAAGGATCCGATCGGTACGAAAGGCGCGCGGTTGACCACGGAAATCTCGATCCCGTCGCGCTTTCAGGTTTACATGCCTTATGCCAATAATTGCGGCGTGTCTCAACGGATCGAGTGCGATGCCGAGCGCGCTAGGCTCCGTACCTGTCTAGAATCGTTTCGCGAAAAAAACCAATGTGGCGGTTTTATTGCTCGTACGGCAGCCGAATGCGTCGAGGAAGCGGTTTTGTATTCCGACATGACCTTTCTTCTCAAGCTTTGGACGACGATTTCGGAAAGTATCAATAGCGCTCAGCCCAAGCAGTTCATTCATAAGGACTTGCCGCTGAGTGTCAGAACGTTGCGGGATCTATACAAAGAAGGTATCGAGCGGGTACGCGTCGATTCTAAGGAAACTTATCTCAAGCTAATCGAATTCGCGAAAATCTTTGTGCCCGATATCGTCGATGTAATCGAACATTACACCGGCGAGTGTCCGGTCTTCGATATTTACAGCGTCGAAGAGGAAATTCAGCGTGCGCTGGATCGTAAGGTCATGTTGAAATCAGGAGGACACTTGGTGTTCGATCAAACCGAGGCGATGACGACGGTCGATGTCAATACCGGCAGTTATGTCGGCGGGCGTAATCTTGAGGAGACGATTTTTAAGACCAATTTGGAGGCTGCTCAGACGATATCTCGCCAACTACGATTGCGAAACTTAGGCGGCATCATCATTATCGACTTCATCGATATGCAGAGCCAAGAGCATCGCAAACAAGTCTTGCAAGCCTTGGAGCGGCATTTGGAAAAGGATAATGCGAAGACTAAAATTACCGAGGTTTCCACGCTGGGCTTGGTTGAAATGACCCGTAAAAGGACTCGGGAAAGTCTCGAGCATATTCTGTGCGAACCCTGTTCGGCCTGTGGCGGGCGCGGCGTATTGAAAACCGCTGAAACGGTATGTCTGGAAATTTTCCGCGAGATCATTCGCGAGGTCAGGCAATACAAAGTTCGGAAACTGATGGTATTGGCCTCGAATGAAGTTGTCGAAATGTTACTCGACGAAGAAGCCGATATGCTTGCAGAACTAGAGGCGTTTTTGAATATTCAGATTAAGTTCAGGGCCGAGGGCGAATATAATCAGGAGCAATATGACGTCGTGTTGTTATGAATTCGGTTGATATTGATTGAGTTATTCATACAAGATGTCCTGAATACTTTTTATTTTTCAAACGACTCATGTAGTTTTTCAATATCGCATTAACGAGTTTTTAGCTAAGTGATTCATCACATTACGCGGGCCACGCGAATTCTGCTTTTTTGGTCTTTGATTGCTTCGGCATTAGGCTTGACGGCAGTCCGTTTATTAATGAGCGGGCTGGAAAGTTATAAGTTCGAATTAGAGCGAGAAATTGGGATGCTGATCGATGCCCCGGTTCAAATCGGTCGAATAAAGACCGGTATGCGAGGCATCACACCGACGTTAATGCTTAAAGATATCAATGTGTTGGATGAGGATGGCAAAAGCCTCTCGACGCCGGTTAATTTTAAAGAGATTCGCTTAAATATCAGTTTATGGCGTGTTCTTTGGACGCGAGAAATTTGGAGGGCATCATGGATATCGATTGTCGGTGCCGATATGTCGATACAGCGAAAACCGGATGGTAGTTTCTCACTAGGCGGTTTACAAGCTGGCGGCGAGACCGATTATCCGTTGTGGTTGCTGCAAGGAGGGAAGTTCGAGCTGTTGCATAGCCGTATCGCCTGGCAAGATGAAATGCGTGGCGGCAAACCCATTCAATTCGAACGGGTTGATTTGGTGATCAAAAACGATGGGAGTCGGCATCAAATTCATCTGTTGACGGATTTGCCCGAAAACTTAGGTCATACATTGCGCGTGTCGATGGAATTGAATGGCAATTTTTTCGAATCAGGGAATATCGACGGCAAATTGTATTTTGAAGGAACCAAGGTTGATTTAGCCGAGATTATGGTAGGCGAATCGCTATCGGATATTAGTATTGAATCCGGGGTTGGCGATCTTAAGCTTTGGACGCATTGGCAAAAAAGTCAATTATCCGAAGTGGTTGCCGAGATTAATTTGTCGCGCGTGGCATTGCAGTTCAAGGCAAAGAGTGCTTTAGCGCTGGATAGACTCGAAACGCTCTTTAGGTGGCGCGATGACGGCCGACGTTGGGCTCTGGATGTTGCTCGATTGGCTGTCGAAGATAATCGGCGGCCTTGGACCGACATGCAGTTCAGTTTGGCTGTTGAGCGAGATGCAGAGAATGCGTTCAAGAGTTTGGCGTTGTCGGTGCATCGTTTGGATTTGATGAATATTTCCGAGCTGATGGCTTGGCCAGGTTTATTGCCGGCTGAACAGGCGGAACGTTTGACGGCACTCAAGTTGGCCGGAAATGTGGAGGATTTTACGCTTTTTGTCGATTTTGACAGTCAACGCTTTGCCGCCGATGGCGTATTTACCGGTTTAGGATTTGCCGGGTTCGATTCCTTGCCTGGATTTTCCGGTTTAACCGGATATATCCGCGGTAATGACGAGCGAGGCATGGTGCAATTGGCGACCGGCCAATCGCAAGTAACGCCGGATGGAGTGTTTCGCCAAGCGCTATCGATCGAACGTCTGCAAGGGCGGATCGACTGGCGGCAAACGCCCGAAGCGTGGGTCGTTTCCAGCAAACAAATACGGCTGGATGTGCCGGCCGCGTCAACGATTAGTCGCTTGGTTTTAACCCTGCCCAAAAGCGAAGCCTCGCCCGTACTGAATCTACAAAGTACTTTTTCGGTTGCCGATCTCGGGCTAGTTAAACATTACCTGCCAGTGGGGAGTATCGATCCCGATACTTTCTCTTGGTTAGATCGCGCTTTTATCTCAGGCACTATTCCACGTGGTGGATTGTTGTTTTCCGGCGAGTTGGAGAGCTACCCCTTTACCGAAAGTCAAGGCGTTTTTGAAGTCTTGTTTGATGTTTCCGATATGACGTTGAATTATGACCCGGAATGGCCAAATTTAACCAAAGTTGATGCGCGGGCGCTATTTTACGGGGCGTCGCTCAAGGTTGGCATCCAAAAAGCCGAAACGGCAAATTGCTCGATTAGGCAAGCCGAAATAACGATTCCGATGCTGAATGTTGAGCCCAATCTTTTGGTCAGTGGCGTGGCCGAAGGCAGCATTATTAGCGCGTTGGATTTTCTGCAGCAAACTCCGATCGGTTCACCGGTCGGTGCGTTGCGAACCGCAATAACGCCTACCGGAAACACATCGGTTAAACTCGATCTCGATATTCCACTAGTGGGTTCGAAATTAGCTAAGGTCGATGGTGAAGCCACGTTCGATCATGCCTCGCTTGTCGTGCATTCTTTCGATTTACCGGTCGACAACATCAAAGGGATTTTAAAATTCAACGAGCAGGGGCTTTTCGCCGACAATATACAGGCGGTAGCGTTGGGGAGCCCAATCCGAGTGAATATCGAAAGCGAACCGAAACAAACGACGATTAAAGTCGTAGGACAAAGCGCCGTTGAGGATTTGCGAAATCAATTTAAGCTGCCATGGTGGGAGCTTGTTGACGGCAATACTGATTATCGTTTGGAGTTGGTATTGCCGGCCGATGACAATCGCGCGACTCAAATGACAATCAATTCGAGCTTGAGAGGCTTGTCGCTGGCCTTGCCCGACGGGCTCGGAAAAGGTAAGGACCAATCGCGCCCCTTATCGCTGGTTTTTGATTTGAGCGACGAGCGTTTGTTACCGGTTAGATTAAATTACGACAATCAATTGAATGCCGCATTCAAGATTGAGATAGCGGAGCAGGCGTTGCATTCGGGGCATTTTCTGTTCGGGGTCGGTGTGACGGATTATCCGGATGCTCCGATTATCAAGCTCGAAGCGAATCGCGATCAAATGAATCTCGAAGAATGGCTTAGTTTTATCGATAGGGACGGTGCCGCAAAAGATGAGCCGATGCCTGTACATGAAATCAAAATAAAGACCCGGCAATTAATTAATCAATTTATGGACTTAGGCCGGATGGATTTAATGTTGACGCGCCGTGGTAATGTCTGGGTGGGTAAGATCGATAGTTCGGCGGCCAAGGGGCATTTGCGTATACCGGTTGACCGATCGGGCGACGATAGCATACAGATGACCATGGAGTTTATCGATCTGACAGCGATGAGCCGCATTAAACTGGAAGGTGGCGTCGATAACCCTACCGAAAAAGTGCCGTTATTCGATATCGACAGCGAAAAAGTGATTTGGCGCTCAAGCGATATGGGGCGATTGGTGTTGCGAACGGTGCGCATACCTCAAGGCTTGCATTTTCAGCGACTTACGATTTCCGATAGAAATGAAACGATGAGTCTGACCGGTCGTTGGATCAATCAAGGATTGGGCTCTACAACTGAGTTGAAAGGTACTTTCGACGGGCGGCAGTTCGGTCGGTTGCTCAATGAGTTAGGACTATATGAAAGTATGAAAGAAACCCGTGTTGCCGCAAAACTTAACCTGAACTGGAACGCGGCTCCCTATCAATTTTCATTGAAGCGCTTACGAGGTGAAGTGGATGTCGAGTTAAAGGACGGCAGATTGCTCAGTATAGAGCCTGGATTGGGTCGTGTATTGGGTATCATAGCGTTTTCGCAGTGGGTCAAACGATTGCAATTGGATTTTCGCGATGTTTACAAAGAAGGATTAACCTTCAATAGTATCAAGGGACGAATTCATTTGGCCGATGGCATTGCCAGTACCGCAAATTTAGAAGTCGACGCTGTGCCGGCTAAAATAACGCTTTCCGGAAGCGCCAATTTGAACGATAAAACGCTGGACCAACAAGTTCGGGTTGTGCCTAAAAGTTCCGACGCGGTTCCCATTGCTGGTACAATTGTGGGCCGTTTAGCCGGTTTGATTGCCAAGGCAGTGACGAAAGATTACCAGGAGGGATTTTTTTTCGGGTCCCAATACCGAATCATAGGTTCTTGGGAAGAACCGCAGGTAATTCCTTTGCGTGAAGGCGACGGTTTGTTTAACAAAACCTGGCAAGGACTTACCGATTTTCCGTGGACGGAAAATAGCGAGTGAGTTTTACTGTGTTAGCGAGTAAGGATTTGGTCATAAATAACTCCCCTATTTTTGAAGGGTTCGGTTGCTCGATTGGCAGGTGTCGGCGGCAGGGAAAGCCGCCGTCAAGCCTACAAGGACGTATTCACGGCGTCCTGCCAAGCGAGTTACCGAACCCTCGGCAAAGCTCATAACTCCAGGAAGTTATTTTTCGCGAAATCCTAAGTAAGTCTCACTATGTGATATAGGTCAGTTTTGAACGAACACATCAACGCATCGTTATACATTGAGCGATTCTGAATAAAAATTGAACAAAGAGTTTTTTAAATGAGTAAATGTGCCGCCATACAAATGGCATCGAGTCCCAATGTGGGGGCGAATCTTTTAGAAGCCGATAAATTGATCGGCGAAGCGGTAAATGCCGAAGCGAAATTGGTTGTATTGCCGGAAAACTTTGCCTTGATGGGGGAAAGCGAGACCGATAAGTTAACGATCAAGGAAGTCGACGGGAATGGTCCGATACAAGACTTTTTAGCATCGACCGCACTCAAATACAAAGTTTGGGTTGTCGGTGGAACGATCCCCTTGGCCGGCGATAACGATAACAAAGTCAGAGCTGCCTGCTTGGTTTATAACGACCGTGGCGAGCGCGTTGCGCGTTACGACAAAATGCATCTGTTCGATGTCAGCGTACCCGATACCGAGGAAGAATACCGCGAATCGAATTCGATTGAGCCCGGACATGATCCGGTTGTTGTCGATACACCTTTCGGTAGGTTGGGGCTGTCGGTTTGCTATGATCTGCGCTTTCCCGAACTTTATCGTAATTTGGTGGCGAAAGGCGCCGAAATTTTGTTGGTGCCTTCGGCGTTTACCGCACAAACCGGTGCCGCGCATTGGGAGGTGCTATTGAGAGCGCGAGCGATCGAAAACTTATGTTATGTCATTGCACCGAATCAGGGCGGCTTTCATATTAACGGCCGTAAAACCTTCGGGCATTCGATGATAGTCGATCCGTGGGGAGTGGTTTTAGGTTGTCATAAGAATGGCGGCGGCTTCGTTTGCGCCGATATCGAACATGAACGCTTGGAAAAAGTACGATTGTCTTTCCCCGCTTTACAGCATCGAAAAATTTAAATTTCGATTGGTTTTTGGTAAGCAGTCAGTGGGTAGCTGTGAGCTTATAGGAATTATGTTCATCGCTTATTTTTCCCTCCGGCTCGGCGCTTAGAGAGAATATTCTTGAAAAATCAAATTTTAAGGTTACATTGCTTTAAATGTCATGAAGCCATCGAATAGAACCATCCTTAAATTTTGCGGAGTGTTGTTGTGGCCGGCGGTTCTGGTGAGCTGTTCCGAAACTGAGGTCCGTTATCGGGATACCTTGCACCTGGAGCGACCGCCGGAAATCGAGGGAGCTTTAAGCGAGCAAAGTTTACAAGAATCAGTCGATCCGGTGTTGACATCGTTATCGATTCAACAAGGCTTAGGCGATAAAGTCGCGCTTGAACAATCAGCGCTACGAACCAAACTAATTATCAAAGAATCTTTTGAAAAAGCTTGGTTCATAATGGAATTGGTCCTGAATCAGCAACGCATCGAAATTACCGATAGGGATCGCGATGCGGGTTATTACTATGTCCGCTTCGATCCCGACGACAACGAGGCGAAAGGCTTTTTGGCGTGGTTATTTAGAGACGATGATTATATCGAACGAATTTATTCGTTGCAGTTATCCGAAAGTCAGTCCGCGATGGAAATTACAGCGAACATAGTGACTGAACAAGATGAAAAAACTCCGTCCATACCAGGTGCGCCCGAACCGCTCGAGGACATTAAGAAAGACGGGCCAGACCGGTTGCTGCAGATGCTCTATAAGAAATTGCGAGACGGCATACCGAAACATCAACGGCAATAATAAACAGTATGGAAATTTTAAATATAGCGAAACAATCGATTCTTGCGCCGGCAGGCTTGCAAGAACAAGATATCGAACGAGTCATGAGCAGTTTGCTCAGTGTTCCGGTCGACGCCGCCGATATCTATTTTCAATCCAGTCATTACGAATCCTGGATCATGGAAAGCGGTATCATCAAAGAGGGTAGTCATAATATCGAACAAGGCGCCGGCGTGCGTGCCGTAGTCGGCGAGAAAACCGGATTCGCCTATAGCGATAAAATTGAATTGCCGGTCTTGCTCGAAGCGGCCGGTAATGTCAAAGCCATTGTCCGACAAGGACAAAATGTGCGTACGGCCATTTCCAAGCAAGCCGCTTGGCCTCGATATTACCATCCTGGCAACCCGCTCAAATCTTTAGCGGATCAGCAAAAAGTCGATTTGTTGCATAAAGTCGACCGAGAGACTCGCAAGCTCGATAGTCGCATTGAAGAAGTTATTATCAGCTTGGTCGGTGTCTATGAAAATGTATTAGTCGCTAATCAAGACGGTACATTGGCTGCCGACATCCGTCCGTTAGTCCGCATGAACGTGAATGTCATTGTCGAGGAGAACGGACGCCGCGAACAGGGCAGCATGGGCGGCGGCGGACGTTGCGATTACGGCATGTTTTTGGATCAGGAGAAAGCATTGGAGTACGGTCGTGAAGCGGTTCGGCAGGCCTTGGTTAATCTGGAGGCCGTCGATGCGCCGGCCGGCAGCATGACCGTGGTCTTGGGGGCGGGTTGGCCCGGTATCCTATTGCATGAAGCGATTGGGCATGGCTTGGAAGGCGATTTCAACCGCAAAGGCACATCGGCCTTTAGCGGACGTGTCGGCGAAAGGGTTGCATCCGATTTGTGTACCGTGGTCGATGACGGCACGTTGCCGGGGCGTCGTGGCTCATTGAGTATCGATGACGAAGGGACGCCTACAGAAAAAACCGTTTTGATTGAAAACGGCATATTGAAAGGCTACATGCAGGATAGATTGAATGCCAGGTTGATGGGCGTATCCCCGACCGGTAACGGCCGGCGCGAATCTTACGCGCATTTGCCGATGCCGCGCATGACCAATACCTATATGTTGCCGGGACCGCATGATCCTGAAGAGATTATCCGCTCGGTCAAAAAAGGTTTGTATGCAAAAAATTTCGGCGGCGGACAGGTCGATATCACCTCGGGAAAATTCGTGTTTTCAGCCAGCGAGGCTTATCTTATCGAGGACGGCCAGTTGACGCGACCTGTAAAAGGCGCCACGTTAATCGGCAACGGGCCGGATGTTCTGACTCGGGTGTCGATGGTCGGCACCGATTTGGAACTCGATAGCGGTGTCGGGACCTGCGGGAAGGATGGGCAAAGCGTTCCGGTCGGCGTCGGCCAGCCGACCTTGAAAGTCGACGCGTTGACGGTCGGCGGTACGAGTATCTGATGGTTAGTGAGCGGTAAGCAGATAGTAGGTCGTTGTTCGGTTCCCCGCTTACCGCTCACTGCTTACCGTTGACTATATCGATTTAATTTTAAGTAGAGAATCATTTTGCAAAACCGGGAAGAAATCAGTCGATTGGAAAATTTGGTCCAAAGCATTTTAGATGAAGCGAAGCTGCAGGGCGCAACCGCTGCGGAAGCAGGTTTGAGTGTCGATAGCGGCTTGTCGGTGACCGCGCGTTTGGGTGATGTCGAAACGATAGAGCATCATCGCGATCAAGGCTTGGGCGTGACCGTTTATTTCGGACAGCGTAAAGGTTCTGCGAGTACCACCGATCTATCTAATGCTTCGATCAAGGAAACGGTGACCGCCGCATGCAGTTTCGCGCGCTATGGCAGCGAAGATCCTTATGCAGGATTACCCGAGCAAGACTGGCTTGCGACCGAATTTCCCGACTTAGATCTATTTCATCCTTGGTCTCTCGCTGCGGATCGTGCGATCGAGTTGGCGATAGCCTGCGAAGATGCCGCGCGTTCTTATTCAACCGAAATTACGAATTCGGAAGGCGCAACGGTCACCAGTCACCAAGGCATTCGGGTTTTGGGTAATAGTCTAGGTTTTTTGAAGGGATCTGAATCGAGCCGTCATTCGATTAGTTGTGCAGTATTAGGACAGCGTGGCGACAGTATGCAGCGCGATTATTGGTACAGCGTTGCCAGGAATCCTGACTTGCTCGAGGCGGTCGACGCCATCGGCAGAAAAGCGGCAGAAAGAACGATCAGACGTTTGCAAGGACGTAGCTTGAGTACACGTCAATGTCCGGTTTTGTATTCGGCTGAAGTGGCTTCCAGTTTGTTCGGATCGCTAATCGGCGCAATTAGCGGCGGTAACTTATACCGTAAATCGTCGTTTTTACTCAATGCATTGGATACACGGATATTTCCGGAATTCGTGCATATTCACGAGCAGCCTTATTTGGTTGGAGCTCTCGGCAGCGCTGCTTTCGATGCCGAAGGAGTCAAAACCAGGGCACGGGACATCGTTGCGGAAGGAATTTTAAAGGACTATGTGTTGAGTACTTATTCGGCGAAGAAACTCGGTCTTGCAAGCACGGGAAATGCCGGTGGCGTTCATAATCTGATCGTCGATAGCGGAACCGATGATTTTACCGGCATGCTGAAAAAACTCGGTACAGGACTGCTTGTAACCGAATTGATGGGGCAGGGTGTTAAAATGGTGACTGGCGATTATTCGCGCGGCGCGGCCGGATTCTGGGTAGAGAACGGCGAAATTCAATACCCGGTCGAGGAAATTACGATTGCCGGAAATTTGAAAGATATGTTTAAAAATCTCGTCGCGGTCGGTAATGATGTCGATTATCGCGGCAACGTCCGTACCGGGTCGGTATTGATCGAGCGTATGTCGATCGCCGGGGAATAAGGCTCTCTATGAGTGGAACGGTTATGATTGAAAATAGTGGATATACCTTTCGCACTTCAAATTTCGGCGATGCTTAAGGTGGCGCCGGGGTGATCATCGGTGCATAGAGTCTACCTGGACGTATTCACCCAGCACCTAAATTCCATAGTCCATTGGGAATGGTTAATAGCCTTAGATATTTAGGTGCGGAGCCTTTGGCGATCACCCCAATGCCGAATTTTGATCTACGATGGGTGTAATTCAAAATGCGGTAAAATCCCCTATTTTTTCAATCAAACCGATGGCTTCTAACCAAATTTTTAATCAAGAGTGCAGGGATTGCGGACGCTTGGACGATTTTTTGTGCGAGGTGAAACGCAAGTATCCCGATTACCATGCCCGACCTGTTGCTCCGTTCGGCGACGAACAACCGAAATTGTTGGTGGTTGGGTTGGCGCCTGGCATGCATGGCGCGAATGCAACGGGGCGCCCGTTTACCGGCGATTATGCCGGAATCTTGTTGTACCAAGCGTTATACCAATTCGGTTACAGTAATCGCCCCATTTCGGAAGGCCAAGATGATGGGTTGGTTTTAACCGCTTGCCGCATCACCAATGCCGTTAAATGCCTACCCCCGCAAAACAAACCGACCGGTTTGGAAATCAATACCTGCAATCGATATTTAAACGCCGAAATAGCGCAAATGCCTGAAGGAACGGTCATTCTGGCGCTGGGCAGTATCGCGCACCAGGCCGTTTTGAAAGCCTGCGGTTTAAAATTAAAAGACGCACCGTTCGGCCATAATCGCTTGCATCGTTTATCTAATTCCCGATATCTGGTTGATTCTTATCATTCGAGTCGCTATAACGTGCAAACCAAGCGTTTGACCGAGGAAATGTTTCACGATGTTTTTCGTAGTATCGCTGGAATTTTCGATCATTGAGTGTTGCCGTGCCTATTGCCGAATTTGATGTAGCCGCCTTTCTGAAAACCCTGACCAGCCGGCCGGGGATTTATAAAATGCTGAATGAAAAAGGCGAAATCATTTATATAGGAAAGGCCAAAAATCTGAAGAACCGCGTGTCGAGTTACTTTCGCACACAGAGCGCATCGCCTAAACAGCAGGCGATGATCGCGCAATTGGCGTCGATCGAAGTGATGGTGACGAATTCCGAAGGCGAAGCCTTGTTGCTCGAAAGCCAACTGGTCAAGCGTTTCATGCCCCGCTATAACATTTGTTTGCGGGACGATAAATCCTATCCTTATATCTTCATTTCCACCGAGCAGGATTTTCCGCGTATTACTTTTCATCGAGGCGCGAAAAAGAAGAAGGGGCAATATTTCGGTCCTTATCCGAGCGCAGGCGCGGTTAAGGAAACGCTGAAATTATTGCAAAAAATATTTCCGGTCCGGCAATGCGAAGATTCTTATTATCGCAATCGAACGCGCCCCTGTTTACAGCATCAGATCAAACGCTGCACCGCCCCGTGTGTCGATTTGATCGATACAAGCAGCTATGCGGTCGATGTCGAAAACAGTATTTTGTTTTTGGAAGGCAACGGCGAGTTATTGATTGGTCGCTTGATCGAAAAAATGGAAAATGCTTCGGCGGGCTTGGATTTTGAAAAAGCGGCGGGTTTTCGGGATCAGATCGCCCGATTACGTTTAATTCTTGAAAAGCATTTCGTGCATGGCGAACGGGGCGATGTCGATATCGTTGCCTGTGCTACGCGAGCCGGTGTCGCATGCGTTCAGGTGTTTTTTATTCGCAAAGGGCAGAATCTCGGCAATAAGTTGTTCTTTCCGAAATTGTCCGATCAAGATGAACCTGGCAAAATTTTGCAGGCATTTATCGCACAATATTATCTCGACAAGACCGTGCCCTATGAATTGATCGTCAGTCACGAGCCGGAAGAAGTCGGCCTACTGGCTGAAGTTCTGGCAGCTTATGCCAAACATGCCGTTACAATTACGTCGAAGGTACGCGGCGAACGTCAAAAATGGCTGCAAATGACATTGGCCAATGCCGAGCATTCGCTGCAAAGCAAGCTGGCCGATCGGCAAGGTATTTATGCGCGTTTTTTGAGTCTTCAGGAGGAATTGGGTTGTCGGGAATTGCCGAAGCGTCTCGAATGTTTCGATATTAGCCATATCCAGGGCGATCAAACTGTGGCCTCGTGTGTTGTGTTCGACAGGGAAGGGCCGGTAAAATCGGCATACCGGCGTTTCAATATCGAGGGTGTGACGCCCGGTGACGATTATGCGGCAATTCATCAGGCTGTTACCCGGCGCTATAAACGGCTCAAGCAAGGCGAACACGAGGCTCCCGATATTTTGTTTATCGATGGCGGCAAAGGGCAAGTTGGCGAAGCGGAAAAGGCATTGGCGGATTTAGAGATAAACAATGTTATGATAGTCGGCGTTTCCAAAGGGCGGGATCGGAAAGCCGGTATGGAAAAGTTACTGCTGACCGATCAGTCGCAGCCTTTGGATGTCACGCCCGGCGCGTCGGGGTTGTTGTTGATTCAACATATTCGCGACGAAGCACACCGATTTGCGATTACCGGACACCGGCAGCGGCGCGGCAAGGCAAAAAAACGATCCGTTCTGGAGGACATCCCAGGGTTGGGACCGAAACGCCGACAATTATTATTAAAACAATTCGGCGGTTTGCAAGGCGTTGCCAGTGCTAGCGCGGATGCTTTAGCGAGTGTGGCAGGCATTAGTAAGGACTTGGCGCAACGAATTTACGAACAATTTCATAACCCAAATGGCCATTAAATTTAATCTTCCGACCTATCTGACTTTGCTGAGAATTGTTTTAATTCCGTTGCTTGCAGTGGTGTTTTATCTACCTTGGGAATATGCCAACTTGGCCTCGACAAGCATTTTTATTTTGGCCGGCATCACTGATTGGTTGGATGGTTATTTAGCCCGTAAGATGAGCTTGGAAACTCCGTTCGGCGCTTTTTTGGATCCGGTTGCCGATAAATTGATGGTAGCGATCGTACTGGTTTTGATTGTACAACAAGACGGTTCGCCTTATTTAGCCTTACCTGCGGCGATTATTATCGGTCGCGAAATTACGATTGCATCGCTACGCGAATGGATGGCGGAATTGGGGCAGCGCGCTAAAGTCAAAGTTTCGCAACTGGGTAAATGGAAAACCACAGCGCAAATGACTGCGATCGGATTTTTATTGTACGGACAGGATGTCATCGGTATACCCGTTAAGACATCCGGATATGTGTTGCTGTATCTGGCGGCGATACTGACGTTATGGTCGATGATTAATTATTTGAAAGCCGCATGGAGCGTGTTTGGAGAAGGTTAGGAATATGCACAAAATAACATCCCGAAACAGCAAGTTTTGTGGAGGTTCGGTACCTCGCTTGACAGGAACCCGTAAACCCAGCACCTAAATTCCATGGCCAATAGGCTATGGAATTTAGGTGCTCTGGGTAAATACATCCTTGTAGGCTTGAAGGTGGCTATCAGATTGCCAGGGATGGCATGAATGCAGATTTCGCAGGAGCAAAAATCTGCCCTGCCGCCGTCACCTATCAATCGAGGTACCGAACCCCCTTCCGATATGTGAAGAAGTTAATTCATGCTCGTTCCTTAATAAATTAATCTGTTCGCAATTAACGTAGCGGATCGAAACTAGAGTATTGTAATAAACAACTGTTTGATGTTTAATTTGAAACCTTATCTTAGTATTAGTATGGTATATGATAATTTGAACAGCCGTCTTCGAGTTTTTTTGGCGCGAACTCTTGTTCGATAGCGGCGCGGCGAAAACAGTGTTATACCTTATGGCTGCTTTTGCGGCAGTTCTCGTCAGTCGGTTCGCGCTGCAGTTTATCGCTGACTTTCCGGTAAGCGTCGAACAAAGTACGTAGCCATGATAGTCGCAAACAGGGTCGATCGAAATACGCAGAATTTTATGTAACTTTTCGGTGAGTAATATCGGGATTAATCAGTCTTGCCATGCTCCGCAGGTTCTCGAATGACTTGCCGAAATGATACGAATCATTAACTTTATAAAGGCAGCATAATGATATTGCTGTGAAAAGTGAAAATGGAAAAGGAAATAGAAAATAACAAAAATAAATTGGACACTCAGGATGAAATTCTCTTGGCGGCTTTAAAGCTTTTTGCCGAGAAGGGGTATTTCAATACGTCTCTCGGTGATATCGCCGAAGCGGCCGGCATCAAGACCACCAGCGGTCTGTATCAATGTTTCAAAAACAAGCAAGCGATAGCCGAAGCCCTGTACGCGAATATCATTGATAGTCTGAGTATTTCGATCGATGATATTCGACGCAGAAATGCCAAGCCTTCCGAGCAATTGCGCGAAGTCGTCGGTCTTTTGTTTAGATTAACTCAGGAAGCACCTGATGTGATGCAGTTCCTGTTAGTCATTAAAGTTCGCGAGTTTTTGCCCGAGCAAAAGCCTTTCATGGAAACGCCACCTTTCGTTAAGATTATAAAAATCCTTCAGGCCGGTATTAAAGCCGAGGAAATCAAAAATATTGAGCCGATATTGGCTTATACCTTTTTTTTCGGGATCATCAATCAAACGCTACGCATGGCCTTGTCCGGCAGTCTTCCGAAGGATATCGATACTTATCAATCGCAAGTTTGGCTTGCGGCTTGGAGTGTTATTTGTAAGAAATAGTATCCAAACATTCGGCATGGTAACGTTGCCGGTCGATAATGGCTTGGTAAGCGGTAAGCGGTAAGCGGTAAGCTGGGAAAGGTGAAAGGGTCGGTCGGCATGCACTCTTTCTCTACCCTCATCAAACGCCTAGCGCTTTCATTTGTTGGGGCTATTGCCAGGCTTTCATGAGCGTTAGGTTGAATGATTCTTCACGAATAAGGGGGGCACAGTTATACCTTTCGCACTTCAAATTTCGGCAGTGCCTGAAAAGGCGCCAGGGTGTGCGGCCCCTCACCTAACGCTAGGTGAGGGGCCAGCATGGAGCTGGCATAGAGCCTACAGGGACGTATTCACCCAGCACCTAAATAAGCCATGATTTTGAATCATTGCCAAAGACCTATGGAATTTAGGTGCTGGGTTCACGGCGTCCTTTGACGGACACACTGGTGCCGAATTTTGATCTACGATGGGTATAACCGATTATTTTTCCGCTATGAAAATAGCCCGTTTGGGTGCTGGGTGGCCTTCTAGCGTTAAGCTCGGGTCGTTCGGGTCGAGAAAATCCTTGAGAGATTTAAAATCCATCCAGTCGGTGCTGCGCTGCTCTTCCGGGGTTGTTACCGTGACATCGACTAATCTAATGTTGCTGAAACCGCAGCGTTTCAGCCATCCTTGCAATGCTTCACAGCTGGGTATAAACCAAACATTGCGCATATGAGCATAGCGGTGCTTTGGCAGCAATACTTCATTCGGTCCACCGTCGATGACCAGCGATTCTAGAATCAATTCGCCGCCGGATCTAAGGCAATCTTTTAATTCCAACAAATGATCGATCGGCGAGCGGCGATGATAGAGCACGCCCATGGAAAATACAGTGTCGAAAGCCTTTAAACCGTTCGGTATTTGTTCGATGCCCATCGGCAACACAAAGTGCCGCGCGTCACCGGCCAGTTTTCTGATAAGGTGAAACTGCATCACATTTAACATCAACGGATCGATTCCGACCACAAGGTCTGCGCCGGCACCGAGCATTCGCCAGCCATGATAGCCGTTCCCGCAACCTACATCGAGCACCAAACGCTTTTTTAGTGGACTGATATGGGCTTTCAGTCGATTCCATTTCCAGTCGGAGCGCCATTCCGTATTGATATCAATGCCGAATAAGTCGTAAGGTCCTTTTCGCCAAGGGCTGAATGCTTTTAATACGGCCGTTAATTCCTCGCGGGAAGTATCGTCTAAATCGCTGGCAGTGCCGATTTTGATGGTATCTTCATTAAAAACACGCCGCGAGAGAGATAACTCAGGCAAGTCGCCTATGGTTTGGAGCCAGCGAGTCAACTGTCCGTGCCGAGTCGGGTTGAATGCCGACTGTAATTGTTCCGGCAGGATTTCGGCCCAGGAGTCTGCGCCATGGTCCCTTAGTGTTTGGTAAAGTATTTGATAATCAATCATTTGAGAGCGATTATCGAGGCGAAGTTGAAATATTGAAACCAGACTTCGGCGCTATTGAAGCCTGCTTTCAGTAAGCGTTGACGGTGGCAAGCAAAAGTTTCGGGAATCAATACGTTTTCCAATGCGGTCCGCTTTTGGCTGATTTCCAAGTCGCTGTATCCTTGAGCTTTTTTAAATGCGTGATGCATTTCGGTTTGCAAATGCTGCTGGCGAGGATCGTCGAATTTTAATTTTTCGGACAAAATCAAAATGCCGCCCGGTAATAGGGCCTGATATATGTTGCGTAGAAATTCGCTTCGGTCTTCAATAGGTATGAATTGTAGCGTGAAGTTCAAGACCACAACCGATGCGTTTTCCAGTCGTGTTTCGCGAATATCTTCGCAACGGGTTTCGACTTCGATTGGAGAGCTATCGTTCGCCAATATTTTTTTAAAGCGTTCGATCATCGCTTCCGAATTATCTACAGCAACAATGCGGCAGTCATGCGCTTCGACCTGATGACGCATTGCCAGTGTTGCCGCACCGAGCGAGCAACCTAGGTCATAGCAAAGGCTATTGGATTGCGCGAAGCGTCCTGCCAACAAACCGATAGCCGATATAATGGAACGGTATCCGGGCACGGAGCGTTGAATCATGTCGGGAAATACGGCTGTTACCGCAGAGTCGAATTGGAAGCCCTCTAGGGACTCGACAGGGTGAGCGTATAGTGAATCTTTTTTAAAATTCATCCAAGGATTGGGCTAGTGCAGGCAATAATATGAGTTGTTGCTGGGGTGTGGCGCGCTCTGTTGAGACAGAGCGCGCATAGCGACGGTGCGATAATTTATGAATTATGCAGCGAGTTTTTGGACAAGGCTTCGGCATTTCTTGTTTTCAATGTTTCGATAACCGCTGACAACGAGCCGCTATTTCTGATTTCATTATTGAATGTCGTGCGGTAGTTAGTGACCAAGCTGACGCCTTCGATCAGGATGTCGTAAGCTTTCCATTTATCTTTGATCAATACCATTCTGTAGTCTACTGCAATGGGCTGAATACCCGGTTGCAATATCTCTGTTTTAACGATGACTTTACTCGTATCCGATTCCATTTTTAAAGGTAAGAAGCGCACCGACCAGTCCTTGAATTCGACAAACGCGCGAGAATAAGTTCTGACCAACAGGTTTCGGAATTCATTATTGAATTGCGCTCTTTCCTCCAGAGTGGCGTCCCGCCAGTATTTTCCGAGTACCAATGCTGAAATTCGATTAAAATCGACATGAGGGTAAATCGCCGATTCAACAAAATCCGTTATTTGTGCAAAATCTTTTATAAATTCGGGATTTTGCATTTTTTCCTTCAGTTTGTCTGAAGCTTCGGCAATTGCTTGTTGTGGCAACAATAATTCGGCGGCAATGGCTTTGTTCAATGCGCTAATGCTTATAAAAAAGCTCAATATTGCCAACAGAAAAATGCGTTGGTATTGTGTCGTTTTCATAATGACCTCAATTTCTTAGACTTATGTGCTAACACATGTCCGAGCCTTTTACGGATCAGGAAGACTTGGTTTAGGGTGTCGGAAGCGTGCTAATATTATCGGATTGATTTATATCTTGCAGAAAAACTATTTTGAAACATTCGGACGCCTTAGCGCACGGTAAATAAGATTAAACCCATAGACCTACGGACAAGATGACGCATAATACCACCAAATTCCCCTTAGTACGCATGAGAAGAATGCGTTATCAAACTTTTTCACGTCGCTTAATGAGCGAAAACCGTTTATCGGTCGATGACCTGATCTATCCGATGTTTGTCACGGAAGGCAAGGATAACCGCGAGGCGGTGCTTTCGATGCCCGGAATAGAGCGTCTTTCGTTGGATTTGTTATTGAGAGAAGCCGGGGAAATATCGAGTCTCGGCATTCCTGCAATCGCTTTATTCCCGGTCATATCACCTGATAAAAAATCCGAGGATGCGGCCGAGTCTTATAATCCGAACGGATTGGTTCAGCGAACTGTCAAAGCACTCAAAGCAGCCTATCCGGAGCTTGGCGTGATTACCGATATTGCGCTGGATCCGTTTACCTCTCACGGTCAGGACGGACTAATCGATAGCAACGGCTATGTGATCAACGATGAAACGGTCGAGGTTTTGATCAAGCAAGCCTTGTCGCATGCCGAAGCGGGGGCGGATATCGTCGCGCCATCGGATATGATGGACGGGCGGATTGGTGCGATCAGGCAGGCCTTGGAAAAACACGCTTACCATAATACGCGTATTTTGGCTTATTCGGCCAAATATGCCTCGGCATTCTACGGCCCTTTCAGGGATGCCGTGGGCTCGGGCACCAATCTCGGAAAAGGTAATAAATACAGTTATCAAATGGACCCGGCCAATACCGATGAGGCGCTGCGCGAAATCGAGTTGGACTTGCAGGAAGGGGCCGACATGATTATGGTCAAGCCCGGCATGCCTTATCTGGATATCGTACGCCGCGCGAAAGACCGCTTTGGCGTGCCGACTTTCGCCTATCAGGTCAGCGGCGAGTATGCGATGTTGAAGGCGGCGTCGTTAAATGGCTGGCTGGATGAGCGTCAAGTCGTGCTCGAGTCGTTATTGAGTTTCAAGCGCGCCGGTTGCGATGCCGTGTTGACTTATTTTGCCAAGCAAGTCGCTATGTGGTTGCAAGAATAAATCAGGACGAAAAGTTTTTTGCCTTATCTGTTCGCAATAAAGAGCGAAAAAGCAGTATTTTGGTGATCTTCAGTTTTTCGAGTCGTTGCTTTTTTTCAAATCCAGTTGCCTAAGGAATATGCACAAAATAACTTCTACAAGCAGTACGCTTTGTGGCGGTTCGGTGACTCGCTTGACAGGGCGCCGTGAACCCGGCACCTAAATTATCCAAGGGAACGAACCATAGCGAATGGCTTATGGAATTTAGGTGCTGGGTGAATACGTCCTTGTAGGCTTGACGGCGACTTTCCCAGCCGCCGACACCTGTCAATCGAGCCACCAAACCCCCATTCCAACAGTTGTCGAAGTTATTTCATGCTCGTTCCTAACTTAAAAATGCACGTTCCTAAGCAGGCGTGTCTGTATTCTTACTAAGCCATACGGAGTGATCTTATGTCCGAAGATACGCTGTTTACAGAAAAACGAAAATTTCAGATCGAAGAAGGTATTCTGGTTTTGTTACTGGCGCTTTCGATGACCGGTATCGGTATTACCGATTACTCGCCGGCCGACGGCTATGTCTATTGGTTGATCATGATCATCATTTTTGCGATCTCGGCAATGATTATCGCTTGGCTGCAATCGAAGCATAAAGCCAGCGACATCAAACATATCTTACGAGAGCAAACGCTGCATTGGGGCGTGTCGATGCTGATTGTCGCGGCAGCGTTTTCCATTCAGCAAACCGAAGTGTTCGATGAAAAAAGCGCCGGCATCGTCATTCTATTGATTTTATCGTTGTCGACCATATTGGACGGTATCAGAATCGGTTGGCGTTTCAGTTTGGTCGGGATTTTTCTCGGCGTGTCCGCAGTCGTGACATCGTTTATGCAGCAGGCAATTTGGATAGAGTTGTTGATGGCAATCGGCATTGCGGCAATGACCATACTCTGGGAAGTTTGGCAATATAAAAGACAATTATAATGACACAAATCGATCAATACGCCGTATTCGGTAGTCCCATAAAGCACAGTAAATCACCAACCATTCATCGAGTTTTCGCCGAGCAAACCGGTCAAGAATTGGTTTATACAGCCCAAGAAGTCACGGCCGATCGTTTCGAATCGGCCGTTACGGAGTTCTTCGGTTTGGGCGGTAAGGGGCTTAATTGTACCGTGCCGCTAAAGGAACTGGCATGGCGATTCGCCGATCGAAAAACCGAACGCGCGGAGTCGGCAAAAGCGGTCAATACGCTGGCGCTTCAGACGGATGGTTCGATATTAGGCGATAACACGGACGGTATCGGTTTGGTGACCGATTTGATCGTCAATCATGAGGTTACGCTGAACGGAAAAAAGCTATTGATTCTTGGTGCGGGCGGTGCGTCGCGCGGGATTCTTTCGCCGCTATTCGAGCAGCAGCCGGCCAGCATCGTAATTGCCAATCGGACGGCTTCTAAGGCCGTTAACTTGGCCGTTGAATTCGCTAGTCGAGGCGATATTAACGGTTGCGGTTTTGACGAACTGGCTGGTTTATCATTCGATGTGATCCTGAATGCGACCTCTGCCAGTCTGTCCAACGATCTTCCGCCATTGACGGAAGGTCTTTTGGCTCCGAATGGCGTTTGTTACGATCTCGCTTACGGTAACGAGCCGACTACTTTTGTTCGATGGGGCATCAGTCACGGCGCCGCTAGCAGTTTAGACGGCCTGGGCATGTTGGTCGAACAGGCGGCCGAAGCGTTTCTCATTTGGCGAGGCGTCAGGCCGGATACTGCGCCGGTTATTAAGTTATTGAATGCGGAAAGGTGAAAGGTGAAAGATGACCCCTTCGTTTAATATGACCTTAATGCATTAATTCAGCTCAAGTTTATCTTCCCACTCCACAATGTTTTACCAGCCTTTGGGAAAATCGATTGTTTCGGTAGCTCCCGGCCCGATAGCGAAGTTTTCAACAAATCAATGAGATAAATGTAATGGAAAGAATCAAGTATGGAATCATGTCGTTGCTGATGGCTATTGCCGTGATGCAAGGCGCTCATGCCGACGATAAGCCAATTGAACAGTTACGGGATTTTTTAGAAACAGCGCATTCGTTGACCGCGGATTTCAGACAGGTCGCGATCGATGAAAGCGGACGCGCCCGAAAAGTCAGTGAAGGCGTGTTTTATTTGCGCAGGCCCGGTAAGTTTCGTTGGAATTATCTGAAACCTTTCACGCAAGAGATCATTTCCAATGCCGGTAAGGTTTGGTTTTACGATGAAGACCTGGAACAAGTGACGATCAAAAAGATGGATCAATCGCTGGGTTCTACGCCCGCTTTATTATTGAGCGGTGATATCGATTTAGAGGATAACTTCATTTTAGAAGGGCAAGGCTCCGACGCGGACATGACCTGGATTAAATTGCTGCCTAAAAACGAGGACAGCGGTTTCAAATATATTCTGATCGGACTGGATAAGGGCAAGCTTGGCGGTATGGAGCTTAGTGACAATTTCGGGCAATTAACGCGCATTTATTTTTCGAATCTTAAAATCAATATACCGATCGATGACGGTGTATTCGATTTTATTCCGCCCGCCGGAGCCGATGTCTTTGAGGAATAAGAAGCGTGTTGCAACAAGCCCTAAGGCCCTTAGCTGAAAGAATGCGTCCGATGCGGCTGGACGACTATATCGGTCAGCAGCATATTATCAAGCCCGGTAAACCGCTCTATGAAGCGGTTGCATCGGGCCGTTTGCATTCGATGATTTTCTGGGGGCCGCCCGGTACCGGAAAGACCACGCTGGCACGAATAATATCGGTACATTCCGATGCGCATTTCATCTCGATATCGGCGGTGTTGGCCGGCGTCAAGGATATCCGTGACGCCGTTGCCGAAGCAAAAAAAATTCGTGAAAGCGAAAATCGCCGCACGATCTTGTTTGTCGACGAAGTCCATCGTTTCAACAAATCTCAGCAAGATGCTTTCTTGCCGCATGTCGAAGACGGCACGGTATATTTTATTGGCGCGACCACCGAAAACCCGTCTTTCGCATTGAATAATGCATTATTATCGCGCGCACGCGTTTATGTTTTGAATGCCTTGCAAGCAGTTGACTTGGCGGCGGTTTTGGAAAAGGCGTTGACCGATCAGGAGCGCGGTTTAGGAGAGCAAGCCATCGAAATGACCGACGATATCAGGCGACAGTTTGTCGATGCTGCCGACGGAGATGCGCGTAGATTATTGAATTTATTGGAAATCGCGGCCGAGTTGGCGTCGGCGCACGGCAGCGGAAAAATCGACGAGATTGTTGCCGGCGAAGTGCTGAGCGGCGGCGTGCGTCGTTTCGATAAGCAAGGTGAAGAATTTTACAATCAGATTTCGGCGTTGCATAAGTCGGTGCGAGGTAGTTCCCCCGATGCTTCGTTGTATTGGTTGTGCCGCATGATCGACGGCGGTTGCGACCTGGCTTATTTGGCTCGGCGCATCGTGAGGATTGCATCCGAAGATATCGGCAATGCCGACCCGAGAGCTTTGCCGGTTGCGATTAGTGCTTGGGAGGCGCAAGAAAGGCTCGGCAGTCCCGAGGGCGAGTTGGCGTTGGCGCATGCGGTCGTTTATTTGGCTTGTGCACCGAAAAGCAACGCCGTTTATATGGCATACAATGCGGCGATGCGCGATGCCAGAAATAGCGGAAGTCTCAGCGTGCCTGTGCATTTACGCAATGCGCCCACTGCATTGATGAAGTCGTTAGATTACGGAAAAGAGTACCGATATGCGCATGATGAGCCCGATGCTTATGCCGCCGGCGAAAATTATTTTCCGGACGAAATGCTTGGAACCCGTTATTACGAGCCGGTTAATCGAGGGCTTGAAATTAAAATTGCAGAAAAATTAAAACATTTACGGAATTTAGATAAAATGACCGTTTCAGGAAGGAATCAATCGGCTAGTCGCGGATGACGTTTTTAAAATTTGAAAAATAAAACAGATACGACTGATAAACACTGAAAATAGTCCGTTTTTAGCAAAGAAGCTTTGCTGGCGCGTACGAAAAATTTTAGTCGTTATGTGGAGTTGCGATATGCAAATGCAAACAATAGAGCCCCGCGTCAATCCGTCTAATCGGCGTCATCCGTATTCCATTCATTAAGCTTGCTTTTGTTGAGCAGTAACAATAATTCATATATACCATCATGGATCTAAAATTTCTTGACTTCGAACAACCCATCGCCGAATTAGAAGCGAAGATTAGAGAACTTCGTCGTGTCGAGTTTGATAATGATATTAATATTTCCGACGCGCTCGAGCAGCTCGAAAACAAAAGTAAATTATTGACCGAATCTATTTTTGCCGAATTGAGCGATTGGCAGATTTCGCAACTCTCGAGGCATCCCGGGCGTCCTTATACGCTCGATTATATCGATTTGATGTTTACCGATTTTCATGAGCTGCACGGTGATCGGACTTATGCCGACGATCCTGCGATCGTGTGTGGTTTGGCTCGGCTGGAAGGGCAGCCGGTCATGATTATCGGTCATCAAAAAGGCCGCGACACGAAAGAAAAGATTTATCGTAATTTCGGCATGCCAAGGCCGGAAGGTTACCGAAAAGCGTTAAGAGTCATGAAGATGGCCGAGCGTTTCAGTTTGCCGATTATTTGTTTGATCGATACGCCTGGCGCGTATCCCGGCATTGGGGCTGAAGAGCGTGGACAAAGCGAGGCGATTGCTCGAAATTTGTTTGAAATGGCACGTTTAAAGACTCCGATTATTTGTACTGTTATTGGCGAAGGCGGGTCCGGCGGCGCGTTGGCGATCGGTGTCGGCGATCGTTTATTGATGTTGGAATACAGCACTTATTCGGTGATTTCACCGGAAGGTTGTGCATCGATTCTGTGGAAAAGTGCGGACAAGTCGCAATTGGCGGCCGAAGCGATGGGTATCACTTCCGATCGAATTCGCGAACAAGGCTTTCTCGATGAAATGGTGCGCGAGCCGGTGGGCGGTGCGCATCGAGATTTTCAAACGACGGCAATGCATTTGCGCGAGGCACTGTTACGCCATTTAGAACAACTAAGGAATGAGCCGGTCGAGCAATTACTTGCACAACGCTACCAAAGCATTATGAATTTCGGTGCTTATATTGAAGAACCGGGTAAGTAACATTTTTGTTTTGCGAGCTCTGAAATATTGTTGGCAAAAAATAAAGTAACTTTACAGTGAAGGTTATTAAGGAATATGCACAAACAAGTAGTAGGCTTTGCGGCGGTTCGGTAACTCGCTTGACAGGACGCCGTGAATACGTCCATGTAGGCTTGACGGCGGAATCTGATTGCCATGGATGGCATGAATGCAGATTTTGCAGGAGCAAAAATCTGCCCTGCCGCCGACACCTGTCAATCGAGCCACCGAACCCCCTTCCAACAGTTGTCTAAGTTTCATGCTCGTTCCAATGCAATGATTAAAAATCAATCGCTTAAGTCTTCTTGCTCTTTAATATGATTTCATTTATCTCGACCATTTTCCCGGATTGTTGAGTAAGAGAATGAAATTGTTGCAACGCGTTTCCGGATAAAATTTTATTGAGATTTTTAATGAGTGTTCCGCATATAGGATTTATTAGTTTGGGTTGCCCAAAAGCCTTGGTCGACAGCGAGCGGATATTAACCAAGCTTCGATCCGAAGGTTATGAAGTGTCCCCGAGCTACAAGGAAGTCGATTTGGTAGTCGTCAATACCTGCGGCTTTATCGACGCAGCCGTCGAAGAATCGTTGGATAGCATTGGCGAAGCATTGGCCGAAAATGGGCGAGTCATTGTAACCGGCTGTCTTGGGGCCAGAGAGGACGAGATTAGAGCCCGGCACCCGCAGGTATTGAAAATTACCGGCGCGCATGCGCTGGAAGAAGTCGTTGCGGCAGTCCATGAGCATTTGCCGCCGATACACGATCCGTTTACCAGTCTTGTGCCGCCGCAAGGGATTAAATTGACGCCCAAGCACTACGCCTATTTGAAAATTTCCGAAGGCTGCAATCACCGTTGTACCTTTTGCATCATTCCGTCGATGCGCGGCGATTTGGTCAGCCGTCCAATCAACGAAGTCATGTTCGAGGCCGAACGCCTGGCTAATGCCGGGGTTAAGGAATTGCTCATCGTCTCACAGGATACCAGTGCTTACGGGCTCGATCTGAAATACCGCAGAGGACAATGGCGAGGCCGGGAGATTCGGACTCGTTTTTATGAATTATCGGAAGCGTTGGGAGACTTGGGGGTCTGGATCAGAATGCATTATGTGTATCCCTATCCACATGTCGACGAAGTTATCCCGTTGATGGCTGACGGTAAAATCCTGCCTTATCTGGATATTCCGTTTCAGCACGCCGATAGTCGCATACTGAAGTTAATGAAGCGACCGGCGGCTGCCGAAAACAATTTAGAACGCGTTAATGCCTGGCGGAAAATTTGCCCGGATATTACGATTCGCAGTACCTTCATAGTCGGTTTCCCCGGCGAAACCGAGCAAGAATTCGAGCAATTATTACAGTTTTTAACTGACGCGCAGTTAGATCGGGTGGGTTGTTTCGCGTATTCCCCGGTTAAAGGTGCGGTGGCCAACGACTTATCGGGTCAGCTTCCTGAGGCGATTAAACAAGAAAGATTAGCCCGGTTCATGGAGCATCAGGCGCAAATTAGTGCTGCGAAATTGCGTAGGCGGATCGGGCGCGTCGAGACCGTTATTATCGATGAAGTCGTCGAAGAAGGTGCGGTTGCGCGAAGCAAAGCGGATGCGCCGGAAATCGATGGACAAGTTTTTATCGACGGCGCGGTCCATCTAAAAGTCGGTGATTTTGCAACGGTGGAAATGGAGGAATCGGACGAGCATGATTTTTGGGCGCGCTTAATTTGATCGGGGCGGTTGATTTTAAGTATACATTCGGTGTTTTATCGAAAGGTTGATTGGTGTCACATCGTTTTTTTTAACTGTATCAAATTATTGGCTTTTTAGTACTGATGTACAATGGTTTTTGTTCTTAAAACGCATACAATGGATCGCAGTTGAAATAACAATAATGGACGGAGGTGTTATGCAATATAAAACCAGCAGATGTAAAGTATTGTTAGCTGCAATGGGTGTAATCCTGCTTTCTTTTGCAGGGCTGGGAGTTTCGTCGGCGAGTGAGGCGGTAATTATTACTCAAGCTAACGGGCAGTGGTCGTTGGCCGGGTGGTATGGTTTCAGCGTGATTTTGGCATTGATCGGCTTTATTGCCGCAAAATCGAAAAATTGATTTTCCACTTCGCAGGCGTTCTGTTGAACGCCTGCACTTTCTACTAAAGCAATTATAGTAATTGCTTCTTATATCTTTATTATTTACACCCTCCTATCGTTTTCACGCTCTAGCGATTGCCGTTATACACATCTCTTTGAAACACGCTGTCGGCCGTCCAGCGCGACGGCAACATCACGAACTCGCCGGAACTTTGTAGGGTAACGCTGCGCGGTACCATGGCGACCATGAGTTTACTCCATAATCTGATCAAGCTGGCGCTTCTTAAACTTCATCGAACCCGGCTTAAAACACTCATGGCGACCGTAGAGGGCGGCTTGAAAAGTATCTCGGTGTCGCTGACGGACTTAGGGCGAGCACTTCCCGGGCCGGCCTATCACAAACACAAAATCAAGCGCATCGACCATCTCCTCGGCAATCCCACTTTCTCGAGCGTAAATGCTGCTTATCAACTGGTGGACGTCGTGTTATGCAAGCTGGCAGGTTGGTTAAAGATACCGGTTGAGGCGACCATCGGCCAATTAGAAACCCTTAATCATCGGTTACGCGCACGCATCTGGCGTAAAACGCAACGCGCCGGTGTCAGCCGGTATTGACCGGAAAATATAGGCGTGGAATCGCATGCCAAGCAACTATCCTGTACTGACTTAACGTCTGTTTCGCCCTCATTTTTTGGGATTTCAGGATTTAGGTGCTATATAATTTGTTCATGGCCAGACCCTATTAGAATCGAATTTTCAGGAGCGTTCTATTATGTGACTTCCCGTGGTGTCCGCCGTCAAAACATTTTTACCTTTCGTACTTCAAATTTCAGCAGCGCCTAAGGAGGCACCGGGGGCTCGATCCCTCACCTAACGCTAGGTGAGGTGACCAGCATGTATGTTGGCACAGAGCCTACAGGGATGTATTCACCCAGCACCTAAATTCCATAGCCCATTGGCTATGGTTTACTACCTTGGATAATTTAGGTGCTGGGTTCACGGCGTCCTTTGACGAGTACCCCGGCGCAGAATTTTGATCTGCGATGGATATATGAAGATGATGAAGACAGGGTTCAATATCTTGATGTTTTGAAGCGTGTTGTAAAGGATTTTAAGTGGGTTTGTCATGCTTATTGTTTGATGACTAACCATTATCTATTCGGTTATAAAAACGCCTGGCGCCAATTTTTTGTCAACAGATAGCGGATTTTTTTTGAGCTACGTTTTACAACCGTCGGTAAAATTAGCAGGGCAGTTGGATCCGCGAAGCTATGAATGTTGATCTGCCCCTTATTCCGAAACCCAATGCTACAGACAGGCGATAGGCATGTTAAGATCTTTGAGCTCCGCTGCCGTAACAAAATTTTGCGCCCCAAAATTACGATCGAACATCGCGCCTCGTTCCACTTTGTTAGGTAGGCTAAATTCACTCATCCAAAATCGCCGTGTAGCCCTAGTACAAGCCCCTGCCGGCTTTGGAAAAAGTACATTACTAGCCCAATACTACGCTCAAATAAGAAGTCGTCCTCTTACGGAAACGATTTGGTTATCATTAGACGAAGATGACAATGACCCCAATAGGCTTTTCATTTCCCTAGTTTTGGCGATACGCAATATTCAGCTAACGTGGTCGGAAGAACCTCACATATTGGTTTCCCGCATGGACAATGCCCACGGGATTAGGGTCGCTGTCAATGGGCTAGTGAATGCGGTATCTACCTATCAAGGACAACATTTGGTACTGATTATGGACGACTTGCACCGTGTTAATGACACGGGTGCTTTGAATCTACTGGACAACCTAATCAATCAATTACCGGTTAACTGTACATTCATTATTGGTTCAAGAACTCCGCCGAATTTATCTTTGCCCCGTTGGCGAGCAAATGGAGAGCTGGGAGAATTATTGGCAACCGATCTGCAATTTGATGAGCTCGACGCGTTAGCTTTCGGTGCCTCATTATTTGGAAAACCAATTTCTGAAGAGTTAGCACGGCAGGCATTAAAACACACTAAAGGCTGGGCAGCTGGCCTTAATTTAGTGTTTTCCGCAGCTTTTAATCAAGCCAAATTGGATTTCACTGTGAACAGAGCAAACCGACATCTGTTCGACTACTTTGCAGCGGAAGTATTGGCGGATTTGCCCGCAGAACTGCGTGAATTTTTATTACATTGCTCTATTCTCCCCGAACTCGACCCGCAACGATGTAAGGCTGTCACCGGCCTCAACGATACTCAATTTATACTGAATGAATTGTATCGGCGTAATTTGTTTTTGACTGCCTTAGATGACATGGCGCCTATCCTAAAGCTTCACGATCTTTTTCGTGATTACCTCAAATGCGAACTGGAGTTACGTTACCCAGGACTGAAGGAAGATCTGCATGCCAAAGCCGCAGTAGCCGAACCGGTTTTGCCCCTCGCCATCATGCACTGGCTTAAGGCAAAGCGATGGGATGAAGCCGTCACCTTGATTCAGAGCTGCTCGGCATCGTTGATGGCCGAAGGCGGTTATGCGTTACTGGAACGCTGGCTCAATCAGCTACCCGAACACATACAAAATGACCGGCCGGAAGTGGCGCAATTAAAAGGAATATGCAAGTGGGCGCGTTATGACTTTTTAGGTATGCGCGCGCCCTTGGAACTGGCCTGTGCGGGTTATCGCCGCCAAGGCGATACGGCCAGTTTAGCGTACACATTATTTATGCTAAGCCGCAGCCTGCATTCCGTCGGCGATCTAAAAAGCTGTAGCCGGGTGTTGCAAGAGGTCAATACCCTCAAAACCGAATTAGACCTACAAATGTCCGCTGCTCTCCATTCAGTGGGCGCCTTGCAGGCTTTGGCGATCGGTTGGCCAACACATGTGGCGCCGCACCTTGAAGCCATGGTAGCCGCCGCCGAACAAGACCTTGCCAACTTGTTTCCGGCCATCAGCGATGCTTTCAATAGTTTTTATTATGGCATGCCCAATACGCTAAAGCCCTTACGCCATCTACGAATGTTATGCTCCGCTTGGTGCGAATGGCAAAACGTGCATTGGATGGTAGAAGCCATGGCCAATACCGCATGGCCGGAATTCTGGTACGGTGATTACACAACAACGATGCAGGCCATGGAAAGGCAATCTCGCTTCCAGCAACGGATGGCGGCAGTCCCCGCTCTTTGGTTGGATTTTCATCAGCTCAACAGTCGGGTATTAGCCGCAAAAGGCGATTTCGAACAGGCGGTAGCGGCAGAACACAGCAACCTGCAAATCGTGGGCTCCGACGAATTTGGCGCGACGGCACGGGCATGGCGCAGACCTATCTTATTCAATTTGGCCTGTGTCTATTGGATGGCGCAAAACCAACAAGGCTTAGCCGAATTGATGCCGCATATGCAGCTTAAACGGCAACCGGAAGAATGGCCTTTCGTTGCCACCGGTCTGGCATTAGTCAAAGGCCGGCATGCCTTATTGTCAGGAAATTTACCTGAAGCCGAAATAGAACTGGTGCGCGCACAAAAGCTTTACCGGCATTGGCGCTATCCGGGCTTCATCGGCAACCCGTCAATCAGCTTGGCCTATTTACGGGTTGTCCAAGGTCAACTGGAAACCGCCTGGACCGAATTCAAGCCAGTGCTTGAGGAAGCCATCAATGAAGATAGCATTGGCCCGTTGTTGATGGAGCCACGCCGGTTGCTCACCGAATTGTTCGCACTAATCCCGCCGGACGAACAGGCACGTTACCTTGATATACAGCACAGACTCGAAGGCTGGCAGCAGACATCGCCGTCATACAGCGCCAACCTGAACGAAAAAACACCGCACAACTTATCTGAACGGGAACTGGAAGTGCTTGAACGGATAGCCGCCGGCGACTGCAACAAGCAAATTGCCAAAATTTTCAATCTAAGTCCCCACACCGTGAAACGCCACGTTTCCAATATCCTCAACAAACTAGACCTTTCAACCCGCGGGCAGGCTGCCGCCTGGTGGCGGGAACATATCGGCCGCACTGATTAACTCGGCACAAATTCTTCGCCGTCAACAGCACTAAATCGGGTCTAATGGCCCATTTTTTTTGTGGTGGATGGCTCTTTTGGGTCATGTCTTGGCTGAGTTTCAGGCCTAGACTGGACATGCGGTTGGCAAGGGAATTGAAAAATACATTCAGTCTTACCGTCAGCATGAAATGAAACTATGCAGTCGCGTAGGTTTCATTCCTACGATTACGCTACCGCTAATCGAAACTACGCGGGCTAGCACCAAATGTTATTAACAAATATAAAGCGATTAAAAATATAGGATGAGAGAGGAATATCATGGCGAAATTAAAATTTTATTACTTACATTGTTATACATCAGAGGAATCAGCAGCACAGCCTTTTCAACCAGGCGATGAATTAGAATTAAAAATAGTAATTGATGGAAATGCAAAAACTTATAAGCGTAACAAAATGTGGGATGGTCGCAGATGGGATTTGAGCCACATTGAGGCTGATTATAAAAATAATATTGAGGTGATTTTGACTGATCTTGATAACCCTAGATTGGGTGATCAGCATGATTTATTAGGAAAAATGACAATTGGAACTAATCAAGTAAATGGAGCATTTGTTTTTAATGGGCACGGTGCCTCTTATGAGCTTAGATGGGGGCCAGCATAAAAGCATAAAAAAATGGCTCTCCAGGAATTGCCGTGGTAGACACTATATGAAGTGATCTTAGGCTATTTATGTGCACTATCGGTTGTGGTTAACCACGGGAAATCTGTGAGAGCCATAATTTTTTAATGATTTTGGAGTATTCAAATGCACCTTTTACTTTTATTTTATTGTATTTTTTATTCCCGCCCCCATATTGGCAGCAGTTGATTACGATTATTTTAAATTAGGAGAATTTAACACTGGAGGAAATTTATTAATAGGAACAATCGCATCGCAAGACGTGAATATCGCATTGTATAACAGCTTAGGTGACATAGTCGCCGAAGGAATAGACCAAGATTTTATAATTAACAATATTTTGTCATTTACGGTTCTAGATACCGACGACTATTGGTTACTTATTACCGGATGGGGCAACGAATTTGCACCCAACCCTTTCCAAGCTACTCAATTACCTTCAGTCGCATTATATTTTAATTATTTTATTACCATCTTGTACGACACTGCAGAACCGATCATTTCAACCGAGCCATCTTCATCGATTCCTGATCCTGCTACCGTCACCCTCATTAGCTTAGGCTTAGCCGGTATGTCTCAAATTCGTCGCCGGACAAGCGGAAGAATGAAGAAGGGGTAAGGCCGTACGGTGGATTAATTTCGCGACGGGGCATAGTACGGTGGATTCGACGATAGGCAATCTACCATCGATTGTCTTCCAACGAAGACAGTTCGCAATGTTTGTAATGGTCTTCAGGCTATTATTTAGAGCTATAGGGTGTTTTCGCGATAGCAAAGCACCAATGGTCTTCAAAGTTATGGCTAATTGTACATCGGCAAATCCACCCTACGGATTAGCTCCACGCCCCAAATCTGTTTATCAAGTCGGGGTTTTTCGTGCTTCTCGATATGTGTAACATAACTAGAAAATGAGGTTTTAAAATTTCATTATTTTATCCTATTGAAAGGGAGACTAAACTATGAAAAAAAACATATGTTTTTTATTATCGATTGGATGCTTATCAAGCCCGTCTTACGCGGCAGTTACGATATATAAAGAAAATTTAGGAGGCTTATCTCTACTAAAAACTTGGGTAGGTACTCAGCTACCAGCTAGAGAAGAAACTTATTACAATGAGGATGGAAGTTCTTATAGTAGGTATTATGAGATGAAAAAGGTATTAGGTCCAGATTTGCCTGCTTATCACATTCCACTTGAGTTTAATAATAATTTCGGGAAAGATGGTGAAAGGTATTTATATTCAAAAGTCGAAATTGATTCATTCACAGCAGGTACCGCGTCAGTTTCCGTCGACATAGGTTATGGTACAAATTATTTAATAAAAACTGGTGTCAATGCCAAAATTATAACACCAAATTATTACACAAGCTCTATCACAATATATAATTATACTGATGACAGGTATGATAGATTGGGTCAAGGAGCAGCTTGCTCGACGAACGGTGATTCTTCTTGTTTTAACAGTGATTCTGGCGGAAATCAAAATTATAAAATGCGTTCATCGGGTTCGGTAGATTTGAAATCCACTTCAGCATCTTTACAATTCTCCCTTTATGGTGATCAAGAATTACATATTGATCCAAGCTATGTTAAGGGCGGCATAACCACCGGTTCAGCATTGATAGTTTGGGGTATTACGGATATTTCCATATTACACTACTATACAGATTCACCCGCTTCTCCAAATTCTAATGACATTAAAAATGCAACCATTGATATTGGCGTCGAGAGCACAATCAATCGAGGAATATTAAACTTTTCAAAGCTCGGCGATCAGTTTGTGCCTATAATAAATAACTCAGTAGATTCAAAAGGAAATATTGAGGTCAGAAGTAGTCAGTCTTCTTTAGATGATAACGGAATGCTTAGAGCCACATATAAAGAAGCTGAGTTACAAAATGTAAACTTTTCATATTTTGGTGAAACAACTGAGTTTTGGGAATTGGAGCTAGTGGGAGGGGGGGGTAGTGAAGACTTTACACTACAGTTTTTAATAAACTATGATGACTCTCAGGTATCAATTGAAAACGAAAACAAGTTAGATATTTTTCATTTTAATGAAAATGAAGAAATCTGGGAGGCCCTAACAGGTAGGGTTGACACAAAAAATAACACCATCACTTTTGAAACAAATAGCTTTTCTAAATTCGCATTAGGCTATTCTGACAATATTTCAAATGTGCCTGTGCCTGCTGCATTTTGGTTATTTAGCTCCGGTTTAATTGGACTTCTTAGAATTGGATCAACCCGTAGATAAGCACTTAACAATAAATCGGCATGCAGTAAAATAGCGGGATTTTAGAGCATTTATTGTTTAGTTTAAAACATAGCCGGTATGTTTCAAGTAATTGAAACATTCGTCGACCTGAAAACGATCCATGACCTGGCCGACGGTTTGCCAGAGTTTCTGATAGGATCTCTCGGCGGTTTTACGCAGCAGTGCTTTAACCCGTAAGGTGGATTCGCGATAGCAATCCGCCGTTATCGAAGGAATGATACTGAACCCACGGTTGGCTATGCTGACCGAGATTTTTACAATTAAAATTGCGGTTGTTCCACTCTTGTTTGGCGTTTTGCTCCGCGAAAACGCCCTACCGCCCTGTAATTGCGGAGGTTAAAGCCCGTAAAGATCATATTTAAAAAACCATCGAACGGTTGAATTCAACCGATTGCCCAAACGTACAGCTTGACGCAGTTCAGAAAATTGCTTAAAAATGCTTTTCCTAACGGATTTGGTCGCCAGGCTGGGAAGCCCCAAAGCCCCGAAAGAGTTCGCCTTTGCGAATAGCTGTGAATGCATATTCTGGCCCAACCTGAACACCGATTCAGATTGCCGGAATCTTTCCTAACGCATTGTTTTTTAAACCTGAGTATCCTACATGGACGTATTTACGGCGTCCTGTCAAGCGAGTAATCGTACCCTCTTCAATGCTCAGTGTATCGGAAAGCAATCATTGACTATTTCCTAAATGGCTTATTTAGTAGGAAAGATAACCGTTTCAACTGCTAACGCGAACATAGCCCAAAGTAATCCTTCAACCTAAAAAGAGGAGTTGAATGACTTCATGAATTGTTGAGGCCCAATAAAATCAACTTCTACAGAGATTTAAATCCAACTGCGGAGCAGTTACTTTTGGGTGAATCTTCGATGTTGTTTTTGTTTAACCAGGACAGTTACTTACATAACTTTTTCTCGATTTTTGGCTTGTTGAATTCACTGTCTTTGTGAGCTCAATGTCTTCAACCGGTTACCGGGTTAATCGTGGTTTCGACAGGCTAATGGGTGAATCGTATCGTACGCTATTGACTTAGCGGCTCATCTGAATCAGCTCAATATCCTTTTTCAGCAATTCATTCACGAATGTCGAGAGATCGACGCCTTTGGCATTGGCTAACGCTACGAGGGGGTTTTGCATGCTGGTCTCCAGGTGAATCGGCTGTTGCAGTTGCGCGTTTTTACGGTATAAGCTTTCGAGTGTGCCTCCGGAAAAGTCGATTTCCTTAGGTATGTCGTCGTGTATCTGTGTTTACATCGTCTTCTCCTTATCTGGGTTCGTTCTCATATTGTTGACGTTTCCGGCGAGTTGCTTCACCTGCCGAGATCAGACGGATTTTTGCCGTAGGCGTCCATCATTTGATAGGGTATAGGCCCCGCCAATCTTAACTCATGCCTATATGGTTAATCTGGGTAGGGTTTCGGACCTTAGGCACACGTAGCGTACCCTACAATTTATGTATAACAATGAGCACAGAGCTTGGGAATGCAGCCCGAGATGCTCTAGCGTCTCGTACCGCTGGAGCGGTACTCAGGCATTCCCACGCAGAGCACTCATCGTTATACATAAGTCAAGAATTACCGTTTTGCAATCTTAGCCAATGAGGCCTCGATACCATTTTTTGTCGCCCAACGTTCCCGACTTCGAAATCGCGACGAAGCCACTGATGTTCAATATCCGCAGATTTATCAAACAGCACCGCTTCCAAGTATACGGCGACCTCTGTTTAGCAAAGTTTACCGATACTTGTGTATAACGGCGAGCGCAGAGCATGGGAACGAGAATGCCTTGGGACTGAATATATATACAGGCGCAGTTCAAAAACGCAGAATAGTTTTCTTAATTGTTGTTCACAGACTATCCTATGCAACGAAAAACTGTGTAATATGCCGGCTTGAATATAATTAATAAAATTGACGATGAACATGAGGATAATTAGCGTTTCATGAAAATTGCATTGCTTTCCAGAAATCCTAAGTTGTATTCCACGCGGAGACTGATAGAAGCGGCGGAAGTAAGGGGCCATCAAATTGAAGTTATCGACGTGTTGCGCTGTTACATGGAAATTACGTCGACAAAACCGGGCATTCATTATAAAGGTACGGTATTGGAGGGATTCGATGCGGTGATTCCTAGAATCGGCGCGTCGGTAACGTTTTATGGTACAGCGGTGCTTCGTCAGTTTGAAATGATGGGGACTTATCCGCTCAATGAATCGGTTGCGATTTCAAGATCTCGGGACAAGCTGCGTTCATTACAGTTATTATCTCGCAAAGGTATCGGTTTGCCGGTGACCGGTTTCGCGCATAAACCGGACGATATCGAAGATTTGATTAAAATGGTCGGAGGAGCTCCGGTCGTCATTAAGCTTCTCGAAGGGACTCAGGGGATCGGCGTGGTACTGGCCGAAACGAAAAAAGCGGCGGAAAGCGTTATCGAAGCTTTTATGGGCTTGAAAGCCGATATTTTGGTTCAGGAGTTCATCAAGGAAGCTGCCGGCGCCGATATCCGTTGTTTCGTAATCGGCGATAAAGTCGTAGCGACGATGAAACGGCAAGGTGGCGAAGGCGAGTTTCGTTCGAATCTACATCGGGGCGGGACTTCATCGTTAGTTCGGATTACGCCGGAAGAGCGCTCGATCGCGGTTCGCGCGGCCAAGACGATGGGTTTAAATGTCGCGGGCGTCGATATGTTGCGTTCGAATCATGGACCTGTCGTGATGGAAGTTAACTCCTCGCCGGGGTTGGAAGGCATCGAAACGGCAACAGGCAAAGACATTGCAGGCATGATTATCAGTTTTATCGAAAAGGATAGCCTCGGCAAATCCACTCGGACCAAAGGTAAGGGCTGACATGGCGGAATTGTTCATCGGCGGTCAGAAAATTAAAGCCGGCGAACGCAGAACGCTGGATATTCCACTGCCGAATCTTTATACCCATACCGTTGTTCCCATGACGGTACATGTGATTAACGGCAGGCAAAGCGGCCCAAAACTTTTCGTCTGTGCGGCGATACACGGCGACGAGATCAATGGCATCGAAATCATTCGTCGTTTGCTGCAATCGCCGGCGTTGCGGAGCATTAAGGGCACTTTGATTGCGGTACCGATCGTCAATATCTATGGCTTTGTTCGGCACTCGCGCTATTTACCCGACCGCCGTGACTTGAATCGAGTTTTCCCCGGATCCGATAAAGGCTCCTTGGCCGGTAGGTTGGCGTCGATTTTTTTTCATGAAATTGTCGAGCAATGCACGCATGGTATCGACTTGCATACCGGAGCGATTCATCGCGATAATCTGCCGCAAATTCGTGCGGATTTGAACGAAGGCGAAGAAACGGAGAATTTAGCGAAGGCTTTTGCCGCTCCGGTTATTTTAAATTCGGATGTACGGGATGGTTCATTACGGGCAATCGCCGCAGAAAATAAGATTCCATTGTTGGTATATGAAGCTGGCGAAGCCTTGCGCTATGACGAGCTATCGATCAGGATCGGGCTGCGCGGCATTATGCGTGTGATGAGGCAGTTAGGCATGATTCGTCAGGAAACCACAAAGCGTAAGAGTAAACTGCCCGAGCCTGTCATCGCGCGCTCGAGTTACTGGGCTAGAGCGTCCAAAAGCGGCTTGATGAGAGCGATGATGTCCATGGGCGCAAAAGTGGAAAAAGGTGATGTGCTCGGCGCGATTAGCGATCCGTTTTATCTTGTGGACGATAATATTACCGCTCCGAATTCCGGCATTATCATTGGTAAGACTAATCTGCCGATCGTGACTGAAGGCGAGGCGCTGTTTCATATAGCCCGGTTCGGAAAGGCCGATAATGCCGCCGATGTTGTCGAGCAATATCAGCACGAATTCGATCCGATGAATGAAGCTTATGAGTGGTCTGAAACCCCGATTGTTTGAAGTTGGAAAATGCCATAATTAAGAAGATCGATTTTAGCGCTTTGATGAAGCAAGTTAAGTTGATCAACAAGGGGGGGAAGTGATACCAATACATTATTGTTTTACAACCATTTCTTTCGCCGGAAGAAAACCAACAAGCCAATCGCGGTAGCAAGGCTGACCGACCAGAACACCGGATAGGACCATGCCCATTTCAGTTCAGGCATGTAATCGAAATTCATGCCGTAAACGCCGGCCAGAAAGGTTAGCGGTATAAAAATCGTCGCAAAAACGGTCAATACTTTCATGACTTCATTCATTTTATTGCTGAGACTGGACAAATAGATTTCCAGTAGTCCGGCGATCAAATCCCGGTAAGTGTCCAGTCCCTCGGCGACGCGAATCGTATGGTCGTAAACGTCGCGCAGATATACCTTGGTCGTATCGCGTATTAGGTCGGATTCCGAACGAAGCAGACCGTTCAAAACCTCTCTAAGCGGTGAGACCGCTCGTCGAACGAAAATCATGCCTCGTTTCAACTTTTGAATCGTATTCAGCATATCGGGCGAGGGCGAAAGAAGCAATTGATCTTCGAGGTCTTCGACAATTTCATCCAGGCTGTCTTCGATCAAAAAATAGTGATCCACGACCAAGTCGATGATGCTGTAACTCAAATAATCCGCCCCCTGACTACGAAACCTTCCCCGGCTGTTTTGTATTCTGCGGATTATCGGGTGTAACAGATCCGACTCCGATTCTTCAAAGGTCAAGATAAAATTACTGCCGAGTATTAAACTGAATTGTTCGTTATCGAAAGTCAGAGATTCCGCGTCGAATCGTATGACCCGGAGCACGATGAAAATAATATCGTCGAACTCCTCTACTTTGGGCCGTTGATGGGTATTGGCGATGTCTTCCAGTACCAGTTGATGAATAGTGAACTCTTTCCCCAGTTGTTCGATCAACTCGACGTCGTGCAGACCGGTGATGCTGAACCATGAAACGGTGGGTTTATCTTTCGGCGGAATCAATTCCGAAACGGTCTTGATCTCTTGTTCGATCAAGATGTCTTTACTGAATTCGATCAGTTTGATTTTACCGGTCGTTTCCAGTCTTTCGCCGACATGGATCACGCTGCCCGGCGCAAGACCGAATTTTTCGGAAGAACTGCTTAACGAGAGAGGTTGGGTCATCGGCGTTCGAAAGAATTCTTCGTGTGTTGTCGAAATTAAAACTCAATGGTTTGTCCGACTTCGGGAAGCGAAGCGTCCCAGCCGGTACGGTGAAAACACGTGCGTAACGAATGCGAGGCGTTGAGTTCGCCGTGGATCAAATACAGCCGGGGCTTGGGTTCTTTGAACGCCGAGGCCCAGCGGAGCAGCTGGCTTTGGTCGGCATGCGCGCTTAAGCCGCCGAGCGTATGAATCGTGGCTTGCACATGGATTTTACTGCCTAGGATCTTCAAGTCTTTCTGACCTTCGACTAAGGTTCTCCCCAGGGTACCTTGAGCCTGAAAGCCGACGAACACGACATGCGCATCGCGACGCCAGAGGTTGTATTTCAGATGATGGCGGATGCGTCCGCCGGTACACATGCCGCTGCCGGCTATGATGATGCTGCCGCCTGCGATGCGGTTGATCGCCATCGAGTCTTCAGTCGATTCTGAATAGACCAGATTCGGCAGCCAAGTTTGCCAGCCGTCTTTGCGCTTGGCGATGTGTTTGAATTCGGGGTCGTCATCGTTGAACAAATGGCTATGATCGTCGTAAATTTTGCTGGCTTCGATCGCCATCGGGCTGTCCAGAAAGACCTGTTGTTGTGGCAACGCGCCTTCCCGATAAAGTTTACCGAGCCAATAAATCAAGTCTTGGGTTCGTCCGACCGCGAATGACGGAATGATCACATTGCCGCCGTTGCCTTGAGCCGCGATGAGTATTTCGCGTAATTCGTCGAGCGTCGTATCTAATGGTTTGTGATCACGATCGCCATAAGTCGATTCCAATAACAGGATATCCGCCTCGGTGAGTTGTTCCGGGTCATACAATAAAGGCGAATGCCGATTACCGAGATCGCCGGAAAATACCAAGGTTTTTTGCTGCGGGCCGTTGTTTGATTTCAATTCTACAATCGCGGATCCGAGAATGTGTCCGGCATCATGAAAGGTGACCGACAAGCCAGGTACTATTTCAGTGGGTTCGCGATAGGCGGTAGGCTTGCGAAGTTGCAGCAGAGCTTCGACATCTTCGAGCGTATAGAGCGGTTCGAGCAATTTTTTTCCGGAACGTTGGCGCCGTTTGTTTTCCCATTCAGTATCGCGCAACTGCAGTAAGGCTGCGTCTTTGAGTAATAGGTCGAGCAGATGAAAGCTGCCTTCGGTCAGAAAAAGATCGCCTCTGAAACCGTCTTTATAAAGTTGCGGCAGACGTCCCGAGTGATCCAGGTGGGCATGCGACAACACGACAGCGTCGATGTCCGACGGTTTGAACGGGAATCGGGATCGGTTTTGTTTGTCGGCGGCTTTGCCGCCTTGAAATATGCCGCAATCGATCAAAATGCGCTTATTGTTCGATTCCAAGAGATAACAGGAGCCAGTCACCTGGCCGGTGGCGCCGAGAAAAGTGAGTTTATTCATAGCCTGCTCTGTATGGGACGATTATAGTCGGGATGGTCTAGGCTGAATCGGTGGACAGTTTGAGCAGTCCACCGGCTGGTGTTTCGATTATTTCTTAATACGATCGATAATGCGTTGATAGGCTTCGGTCAGTTCATCGGCAATGACTTTGGTCGCCGATATTAATTCCTCGGTTGTTTCCTTGGTATCGTCTTTGATTTCCTCGGCTTTGTGTCTTAATTCAGTCCATTTTTTTTCGGCATGCTCCCATTCGTCTTTCGCTTCCTTACCGGCAAGATTTAATTGAACAGCGATTTCATCGCGTTGTTGTTTGATTTTGTCGGACAGGCTTTCCAGGTCTTTCAAAAGGTCCATAGTATTGTCTCCTGATTGTGTTGAGGTCGTTTTTGCGCTAGAAAAGTGAGCTCGGAATAGATCGAGTAGTCGGTGAGTATATGTGGCTCGGATTCATTTTTATCGTCTGAGTATAATCCAATTCTTCAACGGCTTGTAATGGAATTTTGAATAGGAAAAGGGGAAAGAGGAAAGAGGAAAGGTAGGTGGAGTCGGAAAAAATCCTAATCAATAACGGGAAGTTCGCTCAATGCTGACGCTTAGCATTGGTCGATAATAGGCGATTTAATTTTTGCTTATTACCAACTATGAAACAGTTACTGATTATTCTATTCAATTTCCTAATTTTTCCTGTGGTCGCCTTGGCGCACGGACCGACGCCGCAAAAAGCCAAAGAGAGTATTACCATCGAGGCGCCGGCGGACAATGTTTGGGACGCGGTCAAGCAATTCGGTTCGATCGCCGATTGGCATGACGATATACAAAAAAGCGAAGGCGACGGTAAGCACGAATCGGGCGGCAAGCGCACGCTGACTTTTACCGACGGCGAACAACTCATCGACGAGCTCGATTATTACAGCGACGAAAACCGGGAATACAGTTACCGCTTGAACAAGGAAAACGTCAAGGCATTGCCGGTCAGTTCTTATTCGATTGAATTGCAGGTGACGCCAGGAGAGAACGATAGCAGTAGCATCGTGACTTTGAAAAGCCGTTTTTATCGCGGTGACACCGGCAACACGCCGCCGGAACATCTAAGTGACGAAGCGGCGGTTAAGGCGATGACGCAGTATTTCAAAAACGGCCTGGCCAGCCTGAAAAAACACGTAGAGAACTGAGATTTAGAAGGCCGCTCATACGGCATTACGGAGCAGGGATACTATCGGATTTTTATTTCAGGGTATCAGCGTTTGTATATTCATCTCGTGTAAGCATTCAGTCCCACGGACATTCTCGTTCCCATGCTCTGCGCTCATCTTTATACACAAGTACCGGTAAAGGTGCTGAACAGAGGTTATCGAATACCTGGGAACGGTACTGTTTGAAAAATCAGTGGATATTGAAAGTCAATGGCTTTCCCTCACCTAGCATTAGGTGAGGGACGACGAAGGCGTTGCTCCCACAAAGGGTCGGATGCTCTGTGGGAGCGATCCCCAGATCGCGATTTCGAGGCCGAGAGTGTTAAGTGACAATAAATGGTATCGAGGCCACATTGGCTAAGATTGCAAAAGGATAATTTATGACTTATGTATAACGATGAGTGCTCTGCGTGGGAATGCCTGAGTATCGCTCCAGCGGTACGAGACGCTAGAGCGTCTCGGGCTGCATTCCCACGCTGGAGCGTGGGAACGATAGGGGGTGTGCATAATTACCATCTCGTAGATCAAAATTCGGTGCCGGTCTCCGTCAAAGAACACCGTGAACCCAGCACTTAAATTATCTAAGGGAGCGAACCATAGCCAATGGCTTATGGAATTTAGGTGCTGGGTGAATACTTTCATGTAGTCTTGACGGCAGCTATTCCTGCCGCCGACACCTGTCAATCGAGTTACCGAACCTGCCTCCTTTGCATTTGAAATAGGGAAGTTATTTATGACCGAACCCTAAGGCGTATGTTCGCTCGAGTAGAGGTATTATTCGTTGATGTACTTTAGGTGATGTTTTTGAACCCGGTAACGCAAGGTTTCCCGGGTGGCTTTCAATAACCTTGCCGCCGCCGTTACGTTCATACCGGAGCGGTTAAGCGCCTCCTCGATGATTCGCTTTTCGATGTCTTGTAGAGACAGGCTGCCGTCCAGCGGAATGAATATGCCGTCTTCGCGGATGCTGGATTTCGTTGACGGTAAATTAGGCAATTGTAGCCAATGCTCGGGGAATACCTCACTATCGGAAAGCAGTACGCAACGTTCGATGACGTTATGCAACTCCCGGATATTGCCGGGCCAATCATAGGCTTCAAGCTTTCGCCAGACGCTTTCAGGGACGATGGCAAGGGTTTTTCCGGTTCGGGCATTGCCTTCGGCGATGAATTGCCAAACCAGTTCGCGCAGGTCTTCCTTTCGTTCGCGTAAAGGCGGAATATGTAAATTGACGATATTCAGACGATGATACAAATCGCGTCTGAAACTGCCTTTTTCGACGCTTCCTAGCAAATCCCGGTTGGTTGCGGTGATGATTTGTAAATCGACGCTGATTTCCTGCTCGCCGCCGATACGGCGGAATTTAAATTCTTCGACCGCTTTTAACAGTTTGCCTTGTAAATCGAGATCTAACTCTCCGATTTCGTCCAGAAACAAGGTGCCGCTGTTGGCTTGTTCGAGCAGGCCGTGGCGGCGTTTTTTCGCGCCGGTAAAAGCGCCTGCCTCATGGCCGAATAGTTCCGATTCCAGCAGATCCTTTGGGATGGCTGCGCAGTTCAACTCGATCAACGGACCTTGTGCTCGTAGCCCCGAATAATGCAGCAAGCGAGTCACTAATCCTTTTCCCGATCCGGTTTCTCCGGTGATGACCAAACTGGAAAATCGCACTTTAGCCAATTGGCCGATCATCTCCTTAAGCGTTTGAATTTGAGGGCTTGAACCGATCAGTGCGTCGATCGAATAACGGTTGTGCTTGAGGTCGGTTTCCTGGAATAAACGCCGCTGGGCTCTGGCGCTTCGGGCGGCGCCTTCGACCAACATATTCAAACGGTCCAGGTCGCAAGGTTTTTCAAGAAAGTCGTAAGCGCCGAGGCGTAAGGCTTTGACCGAATCGGCTACGGTGCCGTATCCGGTTAGAAACAGCCACTCGGAATGAGCGATGTTCTGACGAACTTTTTCCAGAAAATCCAAGGCATTGCCGTCGGGAAGATTCATATCCGATAGCACGACCAGTGGTTCTAGGTCCAAATCGATCAACTGATGCTCTGCTTTTGCAAGGGTGTCTGCAACCACCGCGTTCCATGCTTGTTTGTTGAAAAATCGGGCCAGCTCGTTACCGAGCAGTGCTTCGTCTTCGATAATCAGCAGATTGTTATTGTGCATGGTTCAGACCGACCGGGCAAGTTAATGAGGCGCAAGCATGACCTTGAGCATCGTTGGTCAAAACAAGATCGCCACCGAGCGTTTTGGCGAATCGCCGGACTATTGATAGCCCCAAGCCCGTGCCTTGATCATGTGTGCTGGCGAAAGGACGGATTCCTTGCGTCAATAATTGTTCGGAAAATCCAGGGCCGGTATCTCGCACCTGGATGATCATTTGACTGTCTTTGACGAACGCATTGACGGTAATCGTGCCGCCGGCATTGGATAATTCCTGACAGGCGTTGATCAACAAATTGAGCAAGGCCTGGCGAAGTTCCGTTTCCGGCAGCAAAGGCTTGATGCCGGTTTGTATGTTCAGGTCAAAGACAATGTTGTCAGCCGTTTGATATTTGAGCAGAGTCAATAATTCGTTGATGACGATTTCGAGGTCGACCCGTTTGGGCGTTTCCGGCGAGTGCTTGGCCAAAGACAGTAGCTCGTTTAGTCGTTGAGTGATACGGTTGGTTTCATTAGCGACCAGTTGCAATCGCTCGGATAGGTCGGGGTTTGTGCATTCGTTTTGAATGTTGCGCAATGCGGCCTGTATGCCGGCCAACGGATTTCGCAGTTCATGGGCGGTGCTGGCGGCTAGTTCGCCTACGACAGCCAATCGTTCGGATCGAGCGAGACTTCGGCTTTGTTCGAGCAGGGTATGGGTCGCGTTGCGAATTTCTTGCTCGAGCAGTTGCCTGTGGTTTGCATGCTCGAGTTCCAATTCGGCAAGGCGAATGATCAAACGGTTGTAGTTGCTAAACAGCGATTGCAATGCCGGCTCGATATTCCGATCGTCGATCGGTTGAGGTTCGCCGTCCGCTAATAGCGACAGCAACTCTTTCAAGGCTTCCAAAGGCGCCAGAATTTTTCTACGCAAAAACCGTAAGTCGAGAACCAGCAAGGTTAAAAAAACCACGGCGGGAAAGATGATTGCGAAATTCAATTCCCATTCGCTGTCGGAATAGACTTGACTCAGCAATTGTTTTTCTTCGCGGATTTGTTGATTGAAAAAGCCCCCGGCAAGCTTAAGCGTGTCCATCAAGTCCTGACGATATTGACCGGGATTTGCATCTGAAAGTCTTTTGCTTATTTCGATCAGCTCCAGCGTTTTGGGTGCGCCTGGATATTGTTGTTCAAGGTCGGCGATGATGCTATTCAACAGTTCGGGATCATGACGAGCCGATGGCGAAGAATGTGCAATATTATCCAATTGATGCAGAGACAGTTCGAAGATTTTTTGTTGTAGTTGATGTCCGTAGGAAATATCTTCTTTAATGATATTGATTCGGTGCAAGTTGCGCCAAGTGATGCCGCCGAGAGCGATCAGCTCGATCATGATGAACAGTCCCAGCGTCGCCCCGATGATCGCAATCGGGCGGTATAAAATTTTGTTCATTCGTTTTGTTCCGACAATCTTGTTTAAAGGGGGCATTATAAGGTTAAAAGTCGATAGCGGCCGTGTCTGAAACGTCGATGAATTGAGCCATGATGACCGGCGTCTGACTCAATCCAATAAGCCATGGTTGATCGACATGATGATTGTAATGAATGTCATCGCGCTGACCGCGCTGCATCGTCATGAATCTCAAAGTTTAATGTGTTAAACCTTTTGCCGGCCAAATTTGATTGCGATAGATGTAAAACATTTTACATGCCAAGTCTGAACCGGATGATTCGGGGAGGAGTTGTTGAGCCATGGATAATCTTAATATAGAGCAGTTGAGTGCCTCAAACTACTGTTCGCCCTGAGCCCTTCGGTTGCGCTCAGGAGAGCCTTGTCGATGAAGGGTGGTTTGAGGCTTAACCAAGCGGGTGAAAGTGTTGTAGACCCTTCATGCTTCGACTTGGCTCAGCACGAACGGTCTACAACACATGCCAACTGCTCTTCACTGTGAAAGTGAGCCATCTAAAGTACGCGATCAAAATAGGGTGCGGTAACTCGACAGACAGGTGTCGGCGGCAGGGAAAGCCGCCGCCAAGCTTACAGGGACGTATTCACAGCGTTCTGTCTGGCGAGTTACTGCACCCTAACCACCCTGTGCCCTTTCATTATCCGGAGTGATGAAAGTAACTTCATGATCGTTAGGATAATTTTTCCGAACAACGTCGTGCTTGTTTCGTGCCTCGATGTTTCCTGATCATTTGATTGCCGGTTGAAATGCACCGTTTTGATTGGTTGAAATGAACCAAAGTTATATGAATGGGTATGAACCGAGTGTTTTTCGGTGTGTTGAGTTCTGAGCGATTCAACGGATTGTCATAATTGGCATATGTATTGCTGAATATCTGGTTGTTGAAGATTAACACCGCAAAGGATTCATCCATGAGCACATCCATTCGGGCTGCTACGCCTAAGACAGGTATTCCGGGACTCATTGAAAATTGGCGCAGCGATTTGCCGGCCGGTTTCCTGGTGTTTTTGATCGCATTGCCGCTTTGCCTAGGCATAGCAATGGCTTCCGGGTTTCCGCCAATGGCCGGCATCATTAGCGCGATAGTCGGCGGCGTCGTGGTTTCCAGATTGAACGGTTCGTTTATGACGATCAACGGTCCTGCGGCCGGTTTGATCGTCGTACTTGTCGACGCGGTACAATCGTTAGGACAGGGTGATGCGATGGCAGGCTATCGTTATACCTTGGCCGCGATTGTCATAGCAAGTGTGTTACAGGTATTGTTAGGGCTATTCAAGGCCGGCAAGCTCAGCGCTTTTTTTCCGATATCGGTCGTGCATGGCATGCTGGCTGCGATCGGCATCATTATCATGGGCAAACAAATACATACGCTGTTGGGTGTAAAGCCTGAGGCCGAATCGTTGTTGGGTGCCATTGCCGAAATTCCGCATTCTTTGGTCAATCTGAATCCGGAAGTGGCGTTCATTGGTTTTTCAGGACTACTTTTACTCGTTGCCTGGGCCTTTTTTAAAAAGCCCGCATTGAAAATGATTCCAGCCCCTCTTTTGGTAGTTTTGACCGGGTTGGGGTTGGGGCAATACTTCGATCTGGATCATGTACACCGCTACCTGTTTTTGCCCGATGCCGAAATTTTGCCTCATCACGAATTCACGGTCGGCCCAGCTTTTCTGGTCGCGGTTCCGGAAAACTTTTGGTCCGGATTTTATTTTCCCGATTTTTCGAAAATCGCAACGATTGAATTCTGGATCTCCGTTGTAGCCATCTGGCTGGTTGGGAGTTTGGAAAGCTTGCTGAGCGCCGCCGCGGTCGATAAGTTGGATGTTTATAAGCGAAATTCCAAATTGAATAAGGATTTAACAGCGGTCGGAATCGGCAACCTGATTTGCGGTTTGATCGGCGGTTTACCGATGATCGCCGAAATTGTGCGCAGTTCGGCCAATGTCAATAATGGCGCAAAAACCGGTTGGGCCAATTTTTTTCATGGCTTGTTTCTATTGATTTTCGTCGCATTGTTCCCGAAACTGATCCATGAAATTCCGTTGGCTTCGCTGGCGGCTCTGTTGGTCTATACAGGCTTTCGTTTGGCTTCGCCGAAGGAGTTTGCCAAGACAATTTCGATCGGTTGGGACAATTTCGCCGTTTTCGCGGCGACTATTGTCGGTGTGTTGGCAACCGACTTGCTGATCGGCGTCGCGATAGGCATTGCCGTGGAATTGCTTATTCATATCGCTCGCGGATTGAAATGGAGCCATGTATTTTCGCCGGCTTATCATGTGCGGCGGACAAACGAAAATACCTATCATATCGAGGTTAGCGGTGCCGCGGTTTTTTCGAATGTCATTGGTTTGAAAAGCTTGGCAGTCGGCTTGCCGGAACGAAAAACCGTTTATTTCGATCTCTCCGAGTCGGAATTGATCGATCATACCGTGATGGAGTTCATTCATCATTTCGCCGAGGAGTACAATCAGGCCGGCGGGCAATGCGAAATCGTCGGTTTGGAATATCATCGGCCTTATTCGAATCATCGTTTGGCCGCGCGCCGAAAAGTGATTTAATGAAGGCGGGTTAGGATTTGGTCGTAAATAACTTTCCTATTTTATCGAGGGTTCGGTTGCTCGATTGGCAGGTGTCGGCGGCAGGGAACGCCGCCGTCAAGCCTACACGGACGTATTCACGGCGTCCTGCCAAGCGAGCTACCGAACCTTCAACAAAGCGCATAGTTCCAAGACGTTATTTATCACGATATCCTTACCGTTTCGATGAGTTTTGTTGCTCTATTAATCGCACCCGAAAAAGGAGTGCTTACCATGCTTTTTGTCCCTATCCGTCCAAATCCTTGCGATGATCAAGGCGCCGCATGCCGATGACCTTATTCTTCGCATTACTATCGGTCTTAATGGCTCTACTGTCGGCAGTCAGTTCATTGGCTTACAGCCGACTAGCTCTTGTCGAATATTTACTGAACCGGATTTTTGCTTTCGATTCTTCACGGCTCGCCAAGGTGGCGTTATTTTTAGAGCCCGACTACTATGCGCGCGCGATGCGGATTTTGCCGTTTTGTTTGCTGGGCGTTTCCGGCACGTTGGCGGTTTTGACCGGATTATTGCAATTGCTGGGCGCCGATTCGGCAGCGATGATTTTACCGTTCGGTTTGCCCGGCTTGTCTTGGCATGTCAGGATCGATGCCTTATCGGGCTTTTTTTTCCTGGTATTGGGAATGCCGCTGATTGCTGTCAGTCTGTTCGGCCCGGGATATGTCCGGGAATTCGAGCATAAAAAATCATTGGAAGTATTAGGGTTTTTTACCGGTTTGTTTGTCGCCGGCATGGAAATGGTCCTGCTCGCCGACGATACCTTCTTTTTTATGATCGCCTGGGAGCTGATGTCGGTTGCCAGTTATTTTCTGGTCGCTTTTCAACATGAACAACCGGAAAGCCGCCGTGCGGCTTTTTTGTATTTGCTGATGGCCGAGATCGGCGCATTGTGCATTATCTTGGGTTTCGGCGTATTGGTGACTTTTGCCGAAGGCTTTAGCTTCGGACACATCCGAGGCGTCGCTCTGACGCCGTTATGGGCGTCTGTTGCTTTTGCTCTGGGTCTGGCAGGTTTCGGCATGAAAGCCGGCTTGATTCCGTTGCACGCTTGGTTGCCCGAGGCGCACCCGGCGGCGCCGTCGCATATTTCGGCGTTGATGAGCGGCGTGATGTTGAAAATAGCGGTCTACGGCTTTATCCGTTACTGCTTCGATTTGTTGCCGCAAGTCTTTTGGCAATGGGGCGTAGCGGTCATCGCGGCAGGCGCCGTTTCGGCGGTGTTGGGGATTCTTTACGCGTTGCAGCAGCAACAATTGAAACGCCTGTTGGCTTATTCGTCGGTGGAAAATATCGGCATTATTTTTTTGAGTATAGGTCTTGCACTGGTCTTTTTCAGTACCGGCCAATCGCAATCCGGTGCGTTGGCATTGCTCGCAGCGTTGCTGCACAGCTTCAATCATGCGCAGTTTAAAACGTTGTTGTTTTTGGGGGCCGGCGCGATTTTGCATCAAACGCACGAAACCAGCCTGGAAAAGATGGGCGGACTGATTCGACGCATGCCCAAAACGGCCGCGTTGTTTTTAGCCGGAACGTTGAGTATCGCCTCGCTGCCGCCGCTTAACGGTTTCGTTTCCGAATGGCTGACCTTCCAAGCCGCGCTGCAAGCCAATCAGTTGCAAAGCGGCGTGCTGCGCAGTTTCGTTCCGACTGCGGCGGCGATGCTGGCGTTGACCGGCGCGCTGAGCGCAGCCTGTTTCGTCAAGGTCTACGGCATCGCCTTCTTGGGTTTGCCGCGCTCGCCGCATATCGCGCATGCCCGCGAATTGACCGATCGCGGCATGCTGGCCGGTCTTGCCCTGCCTGCGGCGCTATGCATCGTCGTTGGCATTTTTCCGGTGCCGTTGATCGACGGACTGCGCCGCGTGATAGAAAATCTGACCGGTGCAGTGCTGGCGAATATCTCCGCTACCGGTTGGTTATGGCTGACGCCGGCCGGCGCCGAAACAGCCTCGTATTCGCCGGGTTTGGTACTTGCGGCATTTCTTGCGGCCGGCGCATTGGGCTATGTTCTGCTCTATCGGATTCGAGCTGTCGAATCGCGCCGCGCGGAACCGTGGGATTGCGGCTACGGCGGACTGAATGCCGGCATGCAATACACCTCCGGCGCGTTTAGCATGCCGATCCGGCGCATCTTCGACCCGGTTTACGATTTAAGGGAAACGCTGAACCAGGAAACCGGCGATTCGGCGGGTTGGCGAGTGACCGCCATTCGTTATCAGTTTCAAGCGGACGACAAGTTCGTCCGCTTTCTTTACACGCCGATCGGGCGCTCGGTCACGCAGTCGGCGCACCGTCTCGGCAGAATTCAGACCGGCAGCATCCGAACGTATCTGGCTTATTCGTTCGCGACCTTGTTGTTTTTACTTTGGGTGGTGAGTTGATATGGCTTGGTTAATGGCAATCGGGCAGCCCCTGCTTTTTATCTTGATCGCACCGCTTTTGACCGGGTGGATCAAGTTCGTCAAATGCCGGCTGCAAAACCGCAAGGCTCCGTCGCTGCTGCAGCCCTATCGCGATTTGCGTAAGCTCTGGGTCAAGGAGGCGATCTTGCCCGAGACGGCATCGTGGATTTTCAGTGCGGCGCCGGTGATCGTGTTCGCGGCGATGCTACTGGCTGCGGCTATCGTACCGCTGGTCGCCGTGAATCTACCGACCGCCCGGATTGCCGATGTCTTCGTGATGGTCGGATTTTTCGCATTGGCCCGTACTTTTCTGGTGTTGGCCGGCATGGACATCGGCACTGCGTTCGGCGGCATGGGCGCCTCGCGCGAAATGACGATTTCGTCGATGGCGGAGCCGGCGATGCTGATGGTGGTATTTACGCTGGCGATGAGCGCGCAAACCACCAATTTGTCGTTGGCGATGCAATACGTGCTGGACAGCGGCTTGGTGCTGCGGCCTTCGTTCGTCTTCGCCTTGGCCGCATTGATGCTGGTCGCGATCGCCGAAACCGGACGGATTCCGATCGATAATCCGGCCACCCATCTCGAGTTGACGATGATTCATGAAGCGATGATTCTCGAATACAGCGGGCGATACTTGGCGCTGATGGAATGGGCGAGTCAAATCAAGCTGATGTTGTACGGCGTCTTGATCGCCAATATGTTCTTCCCTTGGCATATAGCCACCGATTTCAGTCTCGAAGCCTTGGCCGAAGGTCTGCTGGCGATCGTTCTGAAGCTGGCTGCGTTGTCGGTGCTGTTGGCGTTTTCGGAAACGCTGCTCGCGAAAATGCGCATCTTCAGAGTACAGGAATTTTTGAGCTTCGCCTATTTGCTCAGCGTGCTAGGCATGCTCAGCCATATCATTCTCGAGGTCTATTATGGTTAATACGCTCAGCGTTTACCAGCAAGCCGTGATGCTGATGGCGGCGCTCATTACGCTGACGTCTTTTTTGATGCTGGGGCAATCGCGCCTGCTCAGGCTGGTCGGCGTGTTCGCGGTGCAGGGCTTGCTGCTGTCGGCAAGCACCGCGCTGGTCGCGCATTCGATGGCGTTGCCGCATCTTTATATCTCCGCGGCGTTGAGCTTGGTGATCAAGGGCCTGCTGATTCCGGCCATGCTGTTTCGGCTGATCATGCGCATGAATCTGCACCGGGAAATGGACACCGTCGAGCATCCGGCGCGGGTCATGATCGGCGGCGCATCGCTGGTCGTGTTCAGTTATTACGTATGCCTGCCGATCGTCAAATTGTCCACGCTGATCACGCTCAACACGATTTCGGTCAGTCTCGCGGTCGTGTTGTTGGGCATGCTGCTGATGATCACTCGCCGCCATGCGGTCGCGCAGGTCGTCGGTTTCATGTCGATAGAAAACGGCTTATTCTTTGCCGCGGTCGTATCGACGCTGGGCATGCCGATGGTCGTCGAACTGGGCATTGCCTTCGACGTGCTGGTCGCGGCGGTCATTTTCGGCGTGTTCTTTTTTCAAATCCGCTCCAGCATCGATTCGCTGGATGTCGACCGGCTCAGCCAGTTGAGCGAGGTGGAGGAATGATTGCAGTCTATTTGATTCTGCTGACTCCTTTTTCCGGTTCGGTGATTCTGGCCCTGCAAAACGACCCCGACCGCAGCCGCCTTTATAACACGGGGTTCAATGCCTTGAGCCTGTTTTACTCTATTTGGTTGGCGGTCGAAGTATTGCTCAAGGGACCGCTGTTGTCTTCGGGCAAACAGTTCTATATCGACTCGTTCAATGTGTATCTGGTGGTGCTGACTGCGTTCGTCGGTCTGACGACGGCACTGTTTTCCGGGGCGTACATGAAACATGAATGGGAAGCCGGAAAAATCACTCCCAGGCGTCTGCGTTTTTATTATTCCGCCTATCAAGCCTTCATGTTTACGATGTTTCTGGTCTTGACGACCAATAACATGGGACTCTTGTGGGTCGCGATGGAGGGTGCGACGCTGGCGACGGTGCTGTTGGTCAGTCTGTACCGGACGCCTGAAGCGGTCGAAGCGGCCTGGAAATATTTTATCCTATGCGGAGTCGGTATCGCGCAGGCCTTATTCGGAACGATCTTGCTGTATTTCGCGGCGGAACAGGTCGAAGGCATCCGTCCCGACGAAGCCTTGTTATGGACGACTTTGCATGAGAATGCGGCCTTGCTGAATCCGGGCGTGATGAGCATCGCGTTCGTGTTTCTGTTGATCGGCTACGGCACCAAGATGGGCTTGGTGCCATTGCACAATTGGTTGCCGGACGCGCATTCCGAAGGCCCTACGCCGATGTCGGCGATTCTCTCCGGGCTTTTGTTAAACGATGCCTTGTATGCCGTAGTCAGAAGTAAGATGCTGGCCGATCAGTCGTTGGCTTCGCACTTGCCCGGTTATCTGATGATGGGTTTCGGTCTGCTGTCGTTTCTGGTGGCCGCGTTATTACTGCATCACCAAAAAGACATCAAGCGCCTGTTCAGTTATTCCTCGATCGAGCACATGGGGCTGATGACCTTCGCGTTCGGCATCGGAACACCGTGGGCCGTGTTTGCCGGGTTGTTTCACATGACCACGCATTCCTTGACCAAGTCGGCGATTTTCGTGACGGTCGGACATGCGTCGCAGCTCGCCGGCACGCAACGCATCGACAAAATCCGGGGGCTGATCAACACCCAACCTTCGATCGGATGGGGACTATTGATCGGTACGCTCGCGATAGCCGGCTTTCCGCCGTTCGGAGTGTTCGCGAGCGAATTTTTGGTGTTGATCGCGACGATGCGGGATTATCCGTGGCTGACTCCCTTATTGTTGATCGGTATCGGCATTGCTTTCGCCGGCTTGTTCCGGCATCTGCAGCCCATGGTGTTCGGTCCCTTGCCGGAAGGTCGTCAGGCCATCCCAGCCAACATGACGCCGGTTGTGCTGCATTTGCTGCTGGTATTGTGGTTGGGGATCAATATGCCGTTCTTTTTGGGCAACTGGTTCAATCAGGCGACGCAATTGATCGCCGGGAGTCTGCCGTTATGACCGAAACGACAAAGCCAAACGGCGCTTGGGACGTTTTCATGAGCGAATTGAATGCGCTAGCCGAGGATCAAGCCGATCGCCGGACCTTATCCGGAGTCGACATGCTGATGCTGGCTCCGGAAAACTGGGGGAAGGCCGCGCAAATCGCCCGGAGTCACGATGCCCGCTGGGCCGGGGTCTGGGCCGAGGATCTGTCCGGGCGTTTCAGTGTCGATTGTTGTCTCGAATGCCAAGGCCGCTACCTGATACTGCGGACCGCCGTTGCCGCGGAGCATCCGGAATTGCCTTCGCATGCGCCTTTCTATCCTGCCGCCGACCGCGCGGAACGGCATGTCCGGGATATGTTCGGGATACGTTTCATCGGCCATCCTTTGCAGGAACAGCGTTGGACCCGGCATTTAGCCTGGGCCGATGACGAATTTCCGCTGCGCAAGGATTTTCCTGCGCAAGGTTTTCCGCAAGCCTCGACGCCGCCGGACAAGGATTATCCGTTTCTCAAGGCGGAGGGTCCCAGCGTCTATGAAATACCTGTCGGCCCGATTCATGCCGGCATCATCGAGCCCGGTCATTTTCGGTTTCAGGCCGTCGGCGAAACCGTGCTGCATTTGGAAGAGCGCTTGGGTTATGTTCATAAAGGCATCGAAAAAATCGCCGAAGGCCGCGATCCGGTTTCGTTGGCCAAACTGGCCGGCCGAATATCCGGAGACAGCGCGGTCGCGCATGCCTGGGCCGCCTGCCGCGCGATGGAAGCGGCCGCAGGTTTGAGTTGTTCCGAACGCGCCGACTACATGCGCGGCATTTTGGCCGAACGCGAAAGGGCGATCAATCATCTGGGGGACATGGCCGCGATGTGCAACGATGTCGGCTTTGCGTTCGGTTATTACCAGTTCGGACGGCTTAGAGAGCTGTGGCTCAGGGACAACCGGACGCTGTTCGCTCACCGTCTGATGATGGATTGCATCGTGCCGGGCGGCGTCGCAGTGGACCTCAAGTTCGACGACTGCGCCGCGATGAAAGAGACGATTGCAACGCTCCGCGCCGAACTAAGCGACCTGATTAAAATCATCGACGCGAACTCCTCGCTCGAAGACCGCTTTTTGGCGGCGGGCGTGCTTTCGCCGGCGCAGGCTCAGGCCTTGGGCGCGCTGGGTTTTGTCGGCAGGGCCAGCGGGCAGATCTTCGATGTGCGCAAGGCGCCGGGCTATCCGCCTTACGACCAATTGGATTTGACCGTGCCGGTCGAAACGGACGGCGATGTCGCGGCGCGGTTTTGGCTGCGGTACAAGGAATTGCGTACCGCTTGCCGCTTGCTGGAACAAATGCTCGAACAAATGCCGGAAGGCGCCGTTCTCGCGGATTGGCGGACGCCCGAAGCGGGTGCCGAAGGCTTTGCCGCCGTGGAGGGTTGGCGCGGCGAGATTTTGTGTTATGTCCGATTTGACGAGGGGAACCGGATCGCCCGCTATTATCCGCGCGACCCGAGCCAAATCAATTGGCCGGCGTTGGAAAAAATTCAGATCGGTAACATCGTTCCTGACTTTCCGGTCTGCAATAAATCGGTGAACGGTTCTTATTCCGGACAGGATTTATAAGGAGTATTTATGTTACGGCTCTATCTTAAAGCATTGACTACCGGCGTTTTGACCGAACCGGTTCCGTACATCGACAAAGATCGGCTCCTGGAAACCGTCGGTTTGGAATTGAAAACCGCGATAGAGCGCAAATTCAGTCGAAGCCTGGCGATAAGGCACATCGATGCGGGTTCTTGCAACGGCTGCGAATTGGAAATTCATGCATTGAACAACGTTTATTACGATATCGAGCGTTTCGGCATTCATTTCGTCGCGTCCCCGCGCCATGCCGATGTGCTATTGGTGACAGGGCCCGTTTCCCGGCACATGCAAGCCGCGCTGCTTCGGGCTTATGATGCGACGCCGGCGCCTAAATGGGTGGTCGCGTCGGGCGATTGCGCCGCTTGCGGCGGTGAGTTCGGTGCATCCTATGCCAGTTGCGGCGCCGTAAAAAACGTCCTGCCGGTCGATGCGACGATCGCCGGATGCCCTCCGTCTCCGCTGCAATTGATGCAAGGATTGTTAAACACTCTTAAAGTATTATAATGACTGTGGGAATAGAAATTAAGCATATTATTAACTTGTCATTGTTTGTAGTTCGTCAAAATCATTTTAAATTTTTTATATGAAATTATCGGTAGTCGTACCCGTATTCAACGAAGCGGACAATATATTGCCGCTCCTGCAAGAGATCGAAGCCGCGATGATCCAGGTCGCCGCGGAAAATTATGAAATTATCTTCGTCGACGACGGCAGTCAGGACGATACGCCGATAGTGCTCGAAAAAGCGCTGTCGGCGTTTAAAGCGCTACGCGTGATACGTCAACGCCGAAGCTGCGGACAAAGCACCGCGCTTTATACCGGCATTCGCGCGGCCGTTTATCCGTGGGTCGCGACGTTGGATGGAGACGGGCAGAACGATCCGGCTGACATTCTGCATTTGCACCAAGTGTTTAAACACCAATTGCATAATTTCCCCGAATTATGGATGGTGGCCGGATGGCGCAACCGTCGCCGGGATTCCGGCTGGCGGAAATTTACGTCGAAACTGGCTAACGGCGTCAGATCGGCCTTGCTCGGCGACAAGACTCCGGATACCGGGTGCGGCTTGAAACTGTTTTTACGGGATAAATATTTGCTATTGCCCTATTTCGATCACATGCACCGTTTTTTACCGGCATTGATTCTAAGAGCCGGCGGACAAGTGGTCTCCGAGCCGGTTAACCACCGGCCGAGGCTGAAGGGGCGTTCCAAGTACGGGACCTTGGACCGTTTGTGGGTGGGAATCATCGATTTGTTGGGGGTGATCTGGCTGCAGCATCGCGCCAGATTGCCTGAAATAAAGGAGATTTACCGTGGATCATGAAACACTGTGGCTGTCTGTCGGTCTGTTGGGGCAAGCGTTATTTTCGGCGCGTTTTTTCGTGCAATGGCTGCAAAGCGAACGCCAGAAAAAAAGCGTGTTTCCGGTGGCGTTTTGGTATTTCAGCATCGGCGGCGGAATCACGCTGTTGGCTTATGCGATACACAAGGAAGATCCGGTTTTCATCATCGGCCAGGCAAGCGGGCTATTCATTTATTTGCGAAATTTATATTTTGTCGTGTACGAAAGAAAATTTGCGACATAGTTGCTTGGATTGGGTTGAATCAAGCCGAAAGGTATCGACGGACATTCGGCTGAGTTTTCGCAATCGACCAATCCGATCCACAAAAATAAACTTCTTTCTTAACCCCGGCGTCGTCTCCAACCTTCACAATTGACCGATGTATTCTCTACTTTCAATACGCCAGTGGCTTGTTTTGCTTTGGTTCATATTAACGAGCGCCAGTTTGATCGATCGCCCGTTGTTTCCCATCGACGAAACCCGCTATGTCGGCGTTGCGTGGGAAATGTGGGCGCGCAACGATTTTCTGGTGCCCTATCTGAACGGCGAGCCTTACAGTCACAAACCGCCTTTGTTGTTTTGGCTGATGCAGCTGACTTGGGTCTTGTTCGGCGTCAACGAATGGTCGGCGCGCTTGGTGGCGCCGCTGTTTTCGTTGGCTTCGGTTGTTCTGCTTCGATCGATGGCCGGAGCGATGTGGCCTGAACGTCCGAATATTGCCGAAAGCGCGCCGTTCATCATGCTGGGTTTTGCTTTTTGGATGATCTACAGCACGCTGACGATGTTCGATGTGCTGTTGGTATTTTTCGTCCTGCTCGCCCTTCGGAGTCTTTGGCATAATGCGAATAACAGACCTAGCGCCGGTCGCTGGGTTCTTTTCGGCTTGGCGATCGGCGGAGGCGTACTGAGCAAGGGGCCGGTAATTTTATTGCATACACTGCCCCCGGCATTATTGGCTCCTTGGTGGATCGGACGCGATACGCGAACGATCAATTGGCACCATTGGTATCTCGGCGTTTTATTGGGCATTTCGGTTGGCGCCTTGCTTGCGTTGTCTTGGGCGATTCCTGCAGGTTCCGCCGGAGGCGAGATTTATCGCGAAGCTATTTTGTTCGGCCAAACATCGGGACGACTGGTCAAATCATTCGCTCATCGGCACTCATGGTGGTGGTATCTGGCATTTTCGCCGGCCTTGCTCGTTCCTTGGTGTTTTTGGGCGCCGCTTTGGCGAAATCTGAACACGCTCTCCTTTCGGGATCGCGGTATCCGTTTTTGTCTGAGCTGGCTGCTGCCCGTTTTCATCGCCTTGTCATTAATCAGCGGCAAACAATTGCATTATTTGTTGCCGCTGGTTCCGGTTGCGGCTTTGTTGGTCGCACGGATCGCGGACAATGCCGGCTTAGACGAATGGCGAGGATCGCAGCAGGTATTCGTCGTGGCGATAGCGCTCGTTGCCGTGGTCTTGATTGTTCTGCCGATAGTCAACGATTGTTTCGGTTGGAAAAAACAATGGGCGGATTATTCCACGGTTTGGGGCATGCTTTTGTTGCTAGCGGCTATCGGTTTATGGTTTCGTAGGATCGATTCCATAGCGGAGTCCGCATTCTATTTGAACGTGGGGACTTTGGTGACGATCGTGATACTGTCGTTGAGCGTGCTCGATATTCGTTCAGAACGCTTCGATGTTAGGGAGGCCGCGCAACAAATCTCGGGTCTTCTCAAGCAAGACAGCGAAATCGCTTACTTGGGCACTTACCACGGCCAATATAATTTTTATGGCCGTTTGGAGGTCGGATTGATCAGTACGATCGATCCAGTGCATTGGGCAAAGATGTATCCCGATGGCTATTTAGTGATAACTTTCAAGACCAAACAAGCATTGCCCGATTCTCTGTTTGTCTATCATCATCCGTTCCGAGGTCGGGTGATGGCGATCGTATCGAATAAAATGTTAGCGGAATTCCCACGCAGAGCATGGGAACGATAAACTTGTGTAGGTTGTGCGCAAAGCGGGATAGTCATTTAGGAAAGTTAGTTTTTACCGTATCCAAAACGTCTTCGTTGTCTTCCATGCTTCAAACCGGACGCCTGGTCGGTTTGAAGAGCAAAGTTGAAGAACAAGGCATTCGCCCGGAGTTGGGTGTCCGGGCGATTTAAAGATAGGCAATTAGACATTCTTGGTTTTTCTCGATAAATTCAACAATGCAATGCCGCTGAAAAAGAGCCACAGTGCCGGCGGCAAAGGGACGGGGGCAGTGTCGCCCGCGGCAAAATTTTGTGTCCAATAGGCATAATAGGGTGCCCCTTGAGTGGGATCGAAAACCAAGCCTACGCCGAGGTCGGTAAGCCAATTCGTCAAAACAGTCTCGCGATGTCCCGAACTGCCCATCCAGCCTCCGCCGAATTCTCCTTTGAAAACATCCCAAGCGTCCCAGGTCAAATCGTTCCAGCCGTTACCTACGTCATCCCATGAATTGAAAGCTTGTAAACCGTTATCGGTAGAGAATAGGCTTAATTCATTCAAATCGGATGAGCCATACATAACCAGTCGCGCCGATTCTTGTGCCGGAAACATGGTTAATTGGCCGCCGGAAAAGGTGACGCCGTATCCTGCTGCAATATTTTCTCCCCAGCCACCGCCCGGTTGATCCCAATTATAACCGGCCGACAGCATTCTTTGACCGGCATTGCTGTTATCGGAGCCGGTGTGGCTGAAGAAACCGTTGGTGGACATGTCGTTCGAGTGAGTCAATGCGGCTTCCCGCAGTCTGTCGTCCGCAGTCAAATCATTCAAACCGTTTAAACTACGCTGTAAATTGACAAGAAAAAATACTTCCTGTTCGGGCGCCGACCAGAAATTAAAATTTGCCGCATGAATCGTCGGTGCCGTCAAGAATCCTAAACAAAGGGTTGCTAGTTTATATTTCAAATGGTTCATTAAGTTGTCCTGACTGGAGTGGTGATTGGATGAAAAGATTGGCAATTGAAAATTTAGCGCTATCCATGAAGGGCTCTCAGGTTCTCTTCAATCTGAGTTAATGTTTAAGTCTTTGCAAGTGCTAGATAAAATAGAGTGTGGTTTGGACTAGAACTTAAAAGTGATTAATTTAATATTACATGACCGAATAAAACCGAAGCGTCATGAATAAGATTAAATGTTAGAGCGAGTGTAATTGTTTACTTAGAATTTTGTCAAATTGAGTCTGTTTTGGCGTTTTGGATTAGTGCGCTAAGTTGTCGATGATACCGTGCCGGCTGGCGAGTAGAGTCATTTCTGCTACCGATTTGACGCCGAGTTTGTCCTTGATCGCGGTGCCATGGTTGCACACCGTTTTGTAACTCAAACAGAGCTTCTCGGCCGCTTTGCGCGTTGTATAGCCCTTAGCCAATAAACAGAACACGTCGAATTCACGCGGCGACAGTTGTCTGATTTGTTCCGATTCGTCTTTTTCGGAGGCGATGTTGAAGGCCAACTGTTGGGCTAATTCGGGTTCGACAAAACTGCCGCCGCCGGCGATTTGGCAGACTGCCGCGACTAGCGTCTCGGGAACGCTGTTTTTAGTGATGAACCCTTTTGCACCGGCCTTGATCGCGCGGGTTACATAGACCAATTCATTGTGGATGCTAAACACCAAGATTTTGCAATTCGGATCGCGCGCTATCAGGCGTCTTATGCTTTCGAAACCGCCGATGCCGGGCATCGACAAGTCCATCACGACAATATTCGGTTGATACTGAGTGTAGAGTTGGCAAGCGGTTTCGCCCTTGTCGGCTTCGTAAATATCGCCGATTCTATTCGACAGTGAAAGATAGGTTTTGTAACCGGCCCTAACCACGGCATGGTCGTCCACCAGCAAGACATTGATCTTTTCCGACACGTTGTTACTTCTCCATACAATTAAATCGGGAATAATGTCGGATATTTAACAGTAAAGCCATGGGAGCTTTTCCCGAAATCAACATGCGGGACAAATTCCCGGTTCTTTCTTAGCGCTTTTCCCGTGTTCTAGGTGCCGTATTCCGTAACGTCGCATCCCGTTCCTTCCGTATGATTACCGTCCGTGCGCTGCCCTCTATGAATGATTCGTTATGCGCCTTGATCACGCTAAGCCGGTTGTAACAACAAACACCGCGATTAATAGAGGGCCGCGCCGACATTATGCGAAAAATCAATCTGGAGGAATTATGCAACACCATAAAAAACGCGAACTCTGGGGCGCGGCGGCATTAGTGTCGAGTGTCTTGCTGGCCGCGTCACAGCCGGCTCAGGCTAATCAAGCGTTAGATAAGTTGTCCAAACAAAATACTAATTGGGTCATGCAGACCAAGGATTACAGCTCGACTCACTATAGCGAGTTGTACGATATCAACATTACGAATGTACAAAATCTGAAGCCGGCTTGGTCATTTTCAACCGGCGTTCTGAACGGTCATGAAGGCGGTCCTCTGGTCGTCGACGGCATTATGTATGTGCATTCGCCTTATCCGAACAATGTATTCGCAATCGATCTGAATAATCCCGATAAGATTTTATGGCAATTCAAGCCTAAGCAGAACCCGGCCGCGCGCGCCGTCGCTTGTTGCGACGTTGTTAACCGTGGTTTGGCCTATGCGCCGCAAGGCAAGGACTATCCGGCGACGATCTTTTTAAATCAATTGGACGGTCATGTCGTCGCATTGAACGCGAAGACCGGCGATGTGTTATGGAAGATGGAAAACTCCGATATCGCAATGGGCTCGACTTTGACCGTAGCGCCGTTCGTCGCCGAGGATAAAGTCATCGTCGGTACCTCCGGCGCTGAATTGGGCGTCAGAGGTTACGCGACCGCCTACAACATCAAAGACGGCAAGCAAGCCTGGCGCGTCTATGCAACCGGTCCCGACGAAGACATCAAGCTGTCGAAAGACTTCAACAAGGCCAATCCGCATTACGGGCAGTTCGGTTTGGGGCTGAAAACCTGGGAAGGCGATGCTTGGAAGATCGGCGGCGGAACCAACTGGGGTTGGTATGCCTACGATCCTGACTTGAGAATGCTGTACTACGGATCGGGTAACCCGGCGCCGTGGAACGAAACGATGCGTCCCGGCGATAACAAATGGACGATGACGATCTGGGGCCGCGATATCGAGACCGGGGAAGCGAAATTCGGTTATCAAAAAACACCTCACGACGAATGGGATTATGCAGGCGTCAACTATATGGGGTTGTCCGAGCAGATGGTCAACGGCAAGATGACCAAATTGCTGACGCATCCCGACCGTAACGGCATCATCTATACGCTGAACCGCGAGAACGGCGATCTGGTCAACGCGTTCAAGATCGATAACACGGTCAACTGGGTCAAGCATGTCGATCTGAAAACCGGTCTGCCGGTGCGCGATCCGGAATATTCGACACGCATGGACCACGAAGCGAAAGGCATCTGTCCCTCGGCAATGGGGTATCACAACCAAGGCATCGAATCCTACGACCCGAACAAGCAATTGTTCTTCATGGGCGTCAACCATATCTGTATGGATTGGGAACCGTTCATGCTGCCTTACCGGGCCGGCCAATTCTTCGTCGGAGCGACGTTGAACATGTATCCGGGACCGAAAGGCACGCTGGGACAAGTCAAGGCGATGAATGGAGTGACTGGCGAATTCGAGTGGGAAGTCCAGGAGAAATTCGCGGTTTGGGGAGGTACGACCGCAACGGCCGGCGATCTGGTTTTCTATGGAACCTTGGACGGCTACATCAAGGCCTTGAACTCGAAAACCGGCGAAGAACTATGGAAATTCAAACTGCCTTCCGGCGTGATCGGTCATCCGATTACTTATAAACACGAAGGCAAGCAATATGTCGCGATTTACTATGGAGTCGGCGGTTGGCCCGGTGTCGGATTGGTCTTCGATCTGAAAGACCCGTCGGCCGGTTTAGGCGCAGTCGGTGCGTTCAAGGAATTGGCGCATCACACCCAAATGGGCGGCGGCGTGATGGTATTCTCGTTGTAAAAATGAGGCATGAATGTCGGGTTACGTCTCTCACCTAACGCTAGGCGAGGGGTTAACCCGGCCTACATAAAGAGGGCTAAATGAAACAATTGAATGACATTTTGACTGCGTTGGCTATTGGCTTGGCTGTGTCGGCTTCGGCTCATGCAAGCGAAGAGCCTCTGAAAGTGTGTAATGCCGAAAACGAAATGCCTTATGCGAGCAAAAAAGGCGAAGGCTTCGAAAACAAAATAGCACAAGTCGTAGGCGAGGCGCTCGGACGGCCGATCGAATATGTCAATTGGACCGATGCGCGCTATTTCGTGCGCGATTATTTGGATAAAGGTTTGTGCGATGTTGTGATAGGTATGGATACCGGCGACCCGCGCGTGCTGACGACCGAACCTTACTATCGATCCGGGTATGTCTTCATCACTCGGGCGAAGGACGGTTTGGATCTTCACGGTTGGGACAGCGATGTATTGATGAATGCCGAGCGCATTGCCTTTATTCCGGGCACCCCGGCCGAAGTGATGATGCGCAAGATTGGACGCTACAACGACCAATTCAACTACATGCATGAACTGGTCGGCTTCAAGTCGCGCCGAAACCAATATGTAAAATACGATCCGGCGAAGCTGGTCGGCGAAGTCGCCTCCGGTAATGCCGAAGTCGCGGTGTTGTGGGGGCCTTCCGCTGCTCGCTATGTCAAGGAATCCGCGACGCCTCTGAAGATGGCGGTCATTCCGGACAATAACGTCCGCGCCGACGGCGAGAAAGTCGGCTTTCACTACAGCACCTCAATAGGCGTGCGCAAGGAAGATACTAAATTGCTCGAACAGTTGAATCAGGCGCTGGCCGAGCGCCGTCAAGACATCGATCAAATATTGAGCGCCGAGGGCATACCGGTCGTTTCGGAATCCGCACAAGCGTTGGCATCAAAATAAACAGGAACAGATAACAATGAAATTAACACGACTACTGGCCGGTATTTTGGCCGGAACGGCTTTGATAAGCACTGCGGCCCATGCCGAAATTACTTTGCGTAATGCGATTACCGGCGAACAGCTGGATATGAGCTTCGCTAAAAAAGGCGGCGATACCGAAGCGTTTAAGCAGTTTATGCAAGACGGAAAGAATCCTTATAACGGTAACGAAGAAGTGATTGCTGAAGGGAAAAGTCTTTATATGACCGGTTGTTCAGGTTGTCACGGCCATGAAGCGGAAGGCAAGCTGGGCCCGGCTTTGGCCGACGACTACTGGACTTATCCTAGCGGTGAGACCGATAAGGGCTTGTTCGAAATTTTATTCGGCGGCGCGCAAGGCATGATGGGGCCGCAATATGTCAACTTCAACACCGATGAAATGCTGAAAATCATGGCGTTCATTCGCAGCATCTACACCGGCGATAGTAGTAAAGCCAAATGGCTTAAATAAACAGCGAGGTTAACACGATGAAAAAAACATTATTGCTCAGTACCGCAGGTTTCGCGGTTGCTTTGTCGTCTTCCGTCATGGCTTACGATGGAACTAACTGCAAGGAACCCGGCGTTTGTTGGGAGCCGAAGCCGGGTTTTCCCGAAAAGGTAGCGGGTAGTAAATACGACCCTAAACACGATCCGAACGAACTGAATAAGCAAGCACAGTCGATTAAGGAAATGGAAGCTCGCAATAAGAAACGAACGGAGCATCTTTCTAAAACCGGCAGGTTTGTTTATGACGTAGAAGAAATCAATTAAAACTGTATCCCGTTTCCGCTTGCCAACAGCCGTATGGCATGTGGAAACGCATACCGTGCTGAATGGCCGGTATGATTTTCCCCCTCGGAAACCGAAGGCCTGATTTTGCCGCCGGTTTCATTCGTGATCTTTGAAGACTAATATGACTTTGCCCCTGAAAGCTGCAGGCTAAAAGGGGCCTTTTTTATTTCTGCCATGACAGACAAATTTCTTAACGATTGGCGCGATAACGCGCTGCAATTCGAGCAACAAATCAATCGAGTCGTGATCGGCCAGCAAGATGCCGTCCGAAATATCGTGATCGCGGTATTCTCGCGCGGGCACGTCTTGCTCGAAGGCAATGTCGGCGTCGGCAAGACCACCTTGCTGCGCGCGGTCGCGCAAGGGCTCGGCGGGCAGTATCAGCGCATCGAAGGCACGATCGATTTGATGCCGGCCGATCTGATTTATTACACTTATTTAAACAGCGACGGCAAGCCTTGCGTAGATCCGGGGCCATTGTTGAAACAAGGCGAGCAACTCTCAACCTTCTTTTTTAACGAAATTAACCGTGCCCGGCCGCAGGTTCACTCGCTGCTGCTGCGTGTAATGGCCGAACGTAGCGTCGGCGCATTCAATCGGGAATATCTTTTTCCGCATATTCAAGTATTCGCCGACCGTAACCGCGTCGAGAAAGAAGAAACCTTCGAATTGCCGGCCGCCGCGCGCGACCGATTTTTGATGGAAATCGGGATCGAGACGCCGAACGACGATACCGTCTTGGATGACCTGATGTTCAACCCACGCTTTCACGATGTCGATGCCTTGGTCGGCGAAATCGATAGCAGCCTAATCCCTTATTATCAACTCAACGAATGGGCCGTTCGGATTCAACAAACGATCGAACCGAGTCCTGCATTGCGGCGATACGCGCTCGATCTATGGAAGGCCGCTGCCGATCCCGGCCGATACGGGATCGGTCTGAGCGATGTCGATATGTCTCAATTGATACAGGCGGGCGCCAGTCCTCGGGGCATGAGTTATCTGATACGCGCCGCGAAAGTCCGCGCCTGGCTCGAGAGTCGCACGGTATTGCTGCCCGAGGATGTTCAAGCGGTTTACCGGGTGACGATGGCGCACCGCATTTTTCTGAATCCGATCATGGCCTATCGCAAAGACGAGCTGATGCCCGAGTTGATCGACGGGATTTTGGAGGCGATTGCCGCGCCTTGAGGTTTGATAGCAGTAAGCGGTGAATTCCTCGTTCCCACGCTCCAGCGTGGGAATGCATACCGGTCTGACCGAGGCAGCCAAGGTATGGATTCCCACGGAGGAACGTGGGAACCAGAAACTGCTCACCACCTTCTTTTCCTCGTTCCCACGCTCCAGCGTGGGAATGCATACCGGTCTGACCGAAGCAGCCAAGGTATGGGTTCCCACGGAGGACCGTGGGAACCAGAAAAAAAACATTGGAACCTGGAACCGGAAAAACATTAAACAAGTTAACTAAGCAATCCAATGAATTATAAAAAATGGATAGAATCGGCTGTGCCGAAGGCCGGCGTCAGTCATTTAGTGGAAATGTATTTGACTTGGTCCGGCGTGGGCTTTGCCGGAGCGCTGATCGCCAGCGCGCTCGATCATTATTCGGCGGTGCCTTATGCCGCGTACTTCACCGGCGCCGTGAACGATGCGGTCGGCTACCGTTTTTGGGTGCTCTTGGCCGATATCGGTTTGTTGTTTTTTTGTTTCAGCCTGCCGTTTCTCTTCATGACGCGCTATTTCGGCTCCGTCGAAAAAGTTGCCGGACCTTTACAGCGTCTTACCTACACGTTTTTCGTTGTGGCCTTTGACGAGGGCGCACTGATGATCGGCATCTTATTCGCGAACTTGCTGCATGCTTCCGATAAAACCGCCTTGCTGGTGAGCAAATCGTTTCTATTTAGCGATGTCGGGATTTTTACGATTCTGGTGCTGATCGTTTTGAATTCGGCGCTCTGGATGTTGGGCGAGTCCATTTTCAACCGCGACGATAAAAGTATTTCGGGCGTCGTACAAATGCTGATGACTGCTCCAGTCAAATACACCGCTCCGGGATACTGTTGTTTCACCGGTATCGCGGTTTATCTGATCGTGAGTCAATGAGATGACGTTAGCGATAGAGACTTTCCACTACCGTTTGGCGCACCCGGGTTATTGCGCGATTCCCGGCGCTCATCCCGGTCAAATGGTCGGTAGCGGACAACTATTTAAGCGGCACGAGTCCTTGTTGGCAAGTTCCGATCCGAGACGCTTGGATTTACGGGCTAGCCTACTTGATCCTTTTAATCACTACCGGGTCAAGGTCTTTCAACAGCACAGCAAAATCGACTTGTTCGTGATCGCCGACCTGTCTGCGTCGATGTCTATTCCGGGCGAGGCCTCGAAATTACAAATCGCGGCAGATTTTTTACTGTCTTCCGCGCAATCGGCTTTTGAATCCGGTGACAATTTCGGTTTCATCGGCTGCGGACATGGTATCGAAAAAAAATGGCTGTTTCCGAAAGGCTTGCGCATGGGCCGCGTGCAGGAACTGGCTCGGGATTTGTCTGGCGTTCGAAACGGGCAGGGCGGCAACGGCCTGTTTCAGGTGGAGCCTTATTTGCCGCTGCGGCGGTCCTTGATCTTTCTGGTATCGGATTTTCATTTCGATCTGAATCGATTGTCGCGCCTTGCCGGTCTCTTCGGCAGGCATGCCGTCGTTCCGCTAGTGTTGTGGGATCCGACCGAATATGCCGGCTTGCCGGAGTGGGGCATCGTCAAGTTTCAGGACAGTGAAAACAAGCGCATCCGGACCTTGCTCATGCGTCCCGGATTAAAGCGGAAAATCATCGAAGCTTTCGAGCAGCGCAGAGACAGATTACGGCATTGGTTCAGATCCAAGGGGGCGGAGCCATTGTTCATTGAAGGTCGTTACGAGGCTTCGGCATTGACGAATTATTTTCTGCAGAGAGGGGGGTGAAAGGTGAAAGGTGAAAGGGAATGGTGAATGGTGAATGGTGAATGGTGAATGGTGAATGGTGAATGGTGAATGGGGGATATTTGTGGGAGCGATCCCCTGATCGTCCCTCACCTAACGCTAGGTGAGGGAAAGCCGAGAACTTTAGGTGACAATTAATGATATCGAGGTCACATTGGCTAAGTTTACAAGAGGGTATCTACAACTAATGAATAACGATGAGTGCTCCGCTTGGGAATGCATACTGAGGTTGATGTTATTACTGGGTGTCTTGATCAGCGGTTGTTCCGGATCGCTGCAACAATCGGTCAGTCGCTTCGAGTTTTTGACGCCGAAGCCGTTCGGTTATGTCATCGGCGATGAAATCGCTCATCGTATCGTCATAGATACACGCGCCGGGATCGAATTGAATGATCATGCCTTACCTAAGCCGGGAGAATTGAACCGGTGGCTAACGATCAACCGGCTCGAGCATTTGCAAAGCAAGATCGCTCAAGGCGTGCGCCATGTCATCGATATCCGTTATCAGGTTTTTTATGCGCCGCTCGAAGTCAAAATGCTGGCGATTCCGGGGTTTTCGGTGCAATTCAAACAAGGAGCGCAAACGATAGATCAAGACGTGCCGGATTGGCATTTCACGATTTCGCCGTTACGCGAATTGGCGGTCCGGAAAGACGATTCCGGCGAATACATGCGCCCGGATGTGCCGCCGGGCGGCTTGCCGAATGACGATACGGTAAGGCGACTGTTTGCGAGTCTATTTGTTGTCGCGCTGAGTGCGCTTTATCTAACCTATCTTTACGGCTATCTGCCGGGCTTGCCGAGACGCGGTATTTTCAAGCGGGCTCAACGGCAATTAGCGCGCTTGCCCGAACGGGATATCGCATCGGCCCTGAACGTGGTTCATCATGCACTTAACACATTGAACCGCAAACCGTTGTTTCAACACAAGCTGAATGAGTTTTATCGAAACCAGCCCGATTATCGTAAATTAGCCGGTGAGTTGAATGATTTTTTCGAACTGTCCAATCGCTTTTTTTTCGCCGGTTACGGCGACATCGGTCGGGACGGTTTCGACAAGATAGAACGTCTATGCCGCTTATGCCGTGAAGTCGAGCGAGGCGGCCGGTGAATGATATCGCTTTCGAAACGTCCTGGGCCTTGGCCGGGTTGTTGTTGATGGTTTTGCCGCTACTCAAGACCGGCGCGGCGCCGTCGGCCTATTCATGGCTCGCGATCGTTCCTGCCGATTGGCTGTCCGGTTCCTTGGCGTTACTCTTACGTGTCATCGGAATGTCGACCATCGCCGCACTATCGCTCGGGCTGTCAGGCGTGTATTTGAAGGAACAAAAAGTCGAGCGCATCGGGCGCGGTGCGCATATCGTCTTGTTGCTCGACCGAAGCCGCAGCATGGACGATACGTTTGCCGGCAGGGCGCCGGACGGTTCGAACGAATCGAAATCGGCAACGGCCCGGCGCTTGTTGACCGAGTTCGTCGAAAAACGCAAGCATGACCGCATCGGCGTTACGGCTTTCAGTACCTCGCCGTTGTTCGTGATGCCGCTGACCGAAAACAAACAGGCCGTGCAGGCGGCGATTGCAGCGACGTCCGCGCCGGCTTTGGCTTACACCAACATCAGCAAAGGATTGAGTCTGGCAGCGTCATTTTTCGAACAACAGCCGTTGACCGGCTCCCGTATTTTATTGTTGATTTCGGATGGTGCGGCGGCGATCGACCCCGACAGCGAGCAGGCCTTGAGACAGTTGATCAAGCAACAGCAAATCCGCTTGTATTGGGTGTTTTTGCGTACCGAAAACAGCCCCGGCATATTCGATATGCCCGAAGATTCTCGAAACGATAACAGCGATGCGATGCCGGAGCGTTATCTACATTTGTTTTTTAAAAGTCTCAATGTGCCGTATCAGGCTTACGAAGCCGAAAATCCCGATGCGGTGCAAAAGGCGATAGCCGATATCGATACCCTGGAAAACCGCCCGCTGCATTATTTCGAACGGATTCCGAAGCAGGATTTATCCGGGTTATGTTATCGCTGGGCCTTCATTTTATTGTTGTTGCTATTGGCTTTGAAAAGTTGCGAGGTGCGAAGATGAAGGTGTCGTTACGGCAAGGTGCGGGTTGGACGCTGTTTGCCGCCGGTTGTCTGTCGGTCTTTGTCCAGCTCTGGACTTTAAACCGAATCGAACGCGAAAACACATGGATAAAAAAATTGCTGTCGGGGCATGATATCGCCATCGAAAAGGTGATCGGCGCACAGCCCGAGGTGCGCCTAGCCCGTGCGATATATCTGAAACAAATGCACCGTTACGATGAGGCGTTGGCGACCTTGAATTTGATTATCGACCAGGGCGGGCCGGAACTGCAAATGAAAACTCGTTACAACCTCGGTAATTTGTACCTGGCGCAAGCGGTCGAGCAAACCGAGGCGTTAAATTTCAATGAAGCCCTACCGCTGGCAGGCCTCGCCAAGCAAGCCTATCGTCAGGCCCTAGCCTTGGACAGCGGTTTTTGGGATGCGAAATACAATCTCGAAGTCGCCATGCGCCTGCTGCCTGAAATGAACCGTATCAACATCGGCGACGACGAGCTTGAAAGCAGGAAGTCGAATTTATGGACGACGGTCCCTGGGTTTCCTCGCGGTTTGCCTTGATTTTGTTAGCAGTGATCGGTGATCGGTGAATAGGGAATAGGGAATAGGGAATAGGGAATAGGGAATAGGGAATAGGGAATAGGGAATAGGGAATAGGGAATAGGGAATAGGGAATAGGGAATAGGGAATAGGGAATAGGGAATAGGGAATGCGGCGTTGCCCGTATTGCGCTTTGCTCTATACGGGCTACGTAACTGAATCGCCGTAGGGTGAGCATCGCGTGCCTTTACCCTAAATAATATGACTCAAAAATTATATGCGGCAACGAAAAATACACAATAGTTCAAGAGTGTGAGTCGTTCGTGTTTTAAAACCAAAAGTAAGGATTCAGTCTCCCCTCTCGAGAATAAAGGAGTTCGCTCGTTCCCAAGCTCATTGCTTGGGAACGCAGCGCGAGAAGCTCCAGCTTCTCGAAACCGGTAAGCAAGAGCTTGCATGAAGGCTTTCCCAAACCGGAGTATGGGAAACAGCGAAGAGTCTGAATACCTACAACCAAAAAGTATCAATAAAGAGCCTATGTATTCTCGACAAATCTTCAAGGATTACCGTTTTTGGTGTTTGGCGGCGGCAGGTATGGCGCTTGCCGTGTTGTTCACTCATCCTAGCGAACGGCGCAAAAGCCCGGTTTATAATTTGACCTTCGTCATCGATATCACGCGCAGCATGAATGTCGAGGATTACCAGGTGGGCGGTCAAGCGGTGAGCCGTTTGGAGTTCGTCAAGCAAAGCTTGCGCGGCTTGTTGCTGAAGCTGCCCTGCGAATCGAAAGTCGGGCTCGGCGTTTTTACCGAACGGCGCTCGACGGTGTTGTTCGAGCCGGTCGAAGTGTGTTCGGGTTTCGCCGAGATCGATGCCGCGATCGCGGCGTTGGATTGGCGCATGGCTTGGGCCGCCGACAGCCGCATCGCCAAAGGATTATTGAATACCTTGGAAATGCGCGAAGATAACGGCAGTCGGTTGGTATTCATGACCGACGGACAGGAAGCCCCGCCGGTTAATCCGCGTTATCGGCCCGACTTTTCAAGCGCCAAGGGCGCTGTGAATGGTTTGCTGGTTGGTGTCGGTGGCATGGAGCCGGCGCCGATTCCGAAATTCAACAGCCGGGGCCAGCAGGATGGGTTTTATACGGCCGATGATGTGCCGCATCGTTCGACTTTCGGTCTGTCCAATTTGAATCCCGAGGAAATCGAAGGCTATAACGCCCGCAATGCGCCCTTCGGTAGCGAAGCCGTGGCCGGTAACGAACACATGAGTCATCTGCATGAAATCTACTTGCAACAGCTAAGCGCCGAAGCCGGGTTGCACTATCATCGGCTAACCGGTAGCCAACCGCTCATAGAAGCCCTACAGGCCGCCGATATGGCCGAACAAAAGCAAGTCGAAACCGATGTTCGCTGGCGCGCAGCGCTTGCCGCATTATTTTTGTTGTTGGCGGTGTTTGTGTGAGTCAACCGTGTTCATTTCGAATTTCGGCATCGGAAAATAATCAGCGCCCTATTTAAAAACAGTAGAACGGTTAAAAAAGATCCTGATTAGCAAGATGCTTCAACTTGCCGAAGCCAAGTGTCCAAGCAGGGGCCAGTCGTAGTCGCAAAAACTAAAATATGCTGTTACCCAAGCTCCAGCTTGGGTAACCTGTTCAGGAAGCTCTAGCTTCCGGGGTGTCTTTCCCAAGCTGGAGCTTGGGAAAGAGCGTGATGTGGGTTAGCCGTTTTTAGCTTGACGCGCATGGCTTGCGACCCCCGTCCTGCTAGGGATATGCTGATCTTTTGCTGAAGAAACTTGCTAATCAGGAAAAAGATTGCTTTCGAGTAAGGATGAAAGGTTTTTTAAGAACGCCTGAATGGCAGATCTCGGTATCAAGTTCAGACTGATGCGCGATATATTGCCGCAACAATCCGCTTGAGTCATGATAAAAAGGCATAAAATTGTTGACAAATTTGTAGATGGCACTTCAAAATCCGACTGCCTGTGAAAATACTTTAATAACAAATGAGCAACGCATGCAGGGAACGCAAGAAGAAACTATCGGTGATGCGCAAATTTTCGTAGAAACGCGAGACTCAGTCTGGCTGTTGGAGAGCATGGCCGCCTTTTATCGCCGGCCCTTTGATGCCGAGCTCGTGCTTAAGCAATTCACTCCGCCGATCGATTTGCCGGCACTGATCGAAACATTCGAAGCCCTTGGACTCAAGGCCGGCTTGGTTGATTGGCCGAAAGACGAAAATCAGCCACTACAGCTACCTGCAGTGGCGTTTTTGTCCGACGCGGGTCAAGAGAATTCGTCAGTCTTGAACAAATTCAGCGTGCCTGTCTCCGAAAGCGACAAGCTGTCCAACAATAATGAAAAGCTGATTCCGGCTCTAATCGTCAAGCGCGATAATCAAACTTTGGCATGGATTAGGCCGGGTCAAACCAGCCCCGAACTCGTGCCGGCCGATGTTGCTCGAGTTCAGTGCGTCCCGTTCATGCTTTTAGTAGCGGAAGCCGAGCCGCCGCCGACCGAGCCAGGTGATCAGACGGGATTATCGGCGGAACAAAAGGAAACATTCGGTTTTTCCTGGTTCGTGCCGGAACTTCTCCGTCACAAAGCCATCTGGCGCGACATCTTGTTCGCTAGTCTCGCCATTCAACTAGTCGGGTTGTCCACGCCTCTTTTCACACAAGTGATCATCGATAAAGTCATTGCTCATCACTCAGAGAGTACCCTCATCGTACTGGGCGTAGCGCTGGTGGTATTCATGTTATTTACCAGTGGCATGAGCTGGCTTAGGCAATATCTTGTCCTTCATACCGGCTGCCGCATCGATGCCGTACTGGGCGAGAAGGTCATGCGTCATCTATTGCGGCTGCCGTTTCCGTATTTCGAATCCAGGCCTACGGGGACGCTAGTGGCGCGGCTTCACGGAGTCGAAACCTTGCGCGAATTCGTTTCCGGCGCGGCGGTGACCCTAATTCTGGATTTACCTTTTTTATTGATATTTCTTGCGGTGATGTTTTCCTACAGTTGGCAGCTTTCCCTGATCGTAATCGGGATACTTACGCTCATTATTATTGCCAGCCTCATCATGGTACCCGTTTTTCGGACCCGCTTGGACAAACAATTTCTACTCGGTGCCCGCAATCAAGCCTTTCTCACCGAATACCTGGCCGGCATGTCTACCGTGAAATCATTGCAGCTTGAGCCTGTGGTCGACAAACGTTACGGGACCTATCTTGCCCAATACCTTGCTGCTGGATTTGCAACTCGGCAAGTGGGCAATACTTATCAAGTCGTTTCAAACGGATTGGAACAATTGATGACGCTCTCAATACTTATCGTCGGAGCTTGGTATGTGATGCAGAATACGGGGCTTACGGTCGGCATGTTGGTGGCTTTCCAGATGTTTGCCGGCCGGATGAGTCAGCCGGTGCTGAGGCTAGTGGGCCTCTGGCAGGAATTCCAGCAAGCGAGTATTGCCGTCAAACGACTCGCCGACATATTGAATATGCCGCAAGAGCCTATTACTCTGATGCCGCAACGCACCGCAGACGGCGGTGGACATATCGAAATCAAGGATCTGAGCTTTCGCTATACTGAACGGCATCCTTGGCTTTACCGCAATCTAAATCTCACCATTTCTACCGGAAAACTGACTGTTCTCATGGGACCGTCCGGTTGCGGCAAAAGCACGCTCGCCAAACTCTTGCAAGGCTTCTACTTCCCGCAGGAAGGGCATGTCACGATCGACGGACGCGACATACGCACACTTGCCGCCAACGAACTGCGCGCGAACTTCGGCGTTGTACCGCAAGAAACGGTGCTGTTTTCGGGCACCGTCTATGACAACTTGGTGATGGCTCATCCGCACGCAAGTTTCGATGACGTCATGGCTGCCGCCAAAGCATCAGAAATCCATGAGGTCATTGAAAAAATGCCACAAGGCTACCAAAGCGAAATCGGCGAGAGAGGCACCGGACTTTCCGGCGGACAACGCCAACGTATAGCCATAGCCCGTGCGTTACTCAAGCGGCCCAAGGTGTTGATCTTCGACGAGGCGATTTCCAACCTCGATCAGCAAACCGCTGAACATTTCGCTCAAACCGTCAATCGGCTGAAAGGCAATGTGACGATAATATTCATCTCGCATCAGGTGCCCAAAGGGTTGCAAGTAGACGAGGTGGTTAACATGGGCTGAGAATTCCAGCCCTGTATCGCAGTGGTGACGGAATTATCCAAAAGGCATATAGGCCGTATTCCAATTTTCAACATTAGGTGAAACGCGGAATTTACTCAAATGATTGAGGAAGTAATGAGTAATATGACATTCAAGTTATCAAGTAACACGAACGTGCGCCTCCTGACGTTGGCAGCATTCTATCCGGCTTGACCAGAACAACGAACTCGCTTTAAGAAAAATTTTATAGTATTCATATTACACAGGAAAAAATCATGGCATTTATAACCGAATACGCATCCAAAGAAGACATTGAAAAATACCATTTGGATGAATTGCAGAAAAAATATCATTTAGCTAATCCTGGCCTCGACTGGACGCATGATAAAGAGCGGGACGTTTTCTTGATGTTTGCAACTAAGGGGCGAGGCGAAGAAAGTCAGCGCTTACAATTTCTACTTTCTAGAAAAGGCGAAATTTATTTCTACGATGTTTGGCAATTTTTCGATAGAGAAAATAAAACGATCGAGTGGGAAATGCAGATTTATGGCAAACCGGAATACAAGTCGGAAGAAGATCGGCAAAAATGGGAAGCGATTCATGCAGACTTGAGGGAAGCTTTACGTTCCTATGGACTTGCCGGCTCTCTCATCCCGGACAACGAGGGGTTTAATAACGCCCGCTTTGTTAATTTCTAAATCAAGGAGGATATATGATGACTATTTCATTTGATGAAGCGCTGACGCTGCTCAATTCTTCTAATTCCTGGACAAAAACACAACTTAGCCAGTTGGCCAACGAACTGTCGGTTCACGCCGAGGGCAAGGTGACGGTTCTTTATGGCCAAACCGTTAACATTGGAGGAACATCGCACACAAACCCAGGGGTTGAGGTAGCACCAGTGCTTTAGCAAGAACATTAAGATTCGACCCTGACGTTCGAATTATCGATAAAACTAATTTTGCAGAAATAGTCAGCTCAGAAGCTTTCGAAAAAGCTGTAGCTCAAGCACATGGTATAACCTTGAATGAGCTCGGAAACTTTAGCGACCCCAATCCCAGTCAAGCCACCATAGAAGCCCGCAACTTTCTTTACGACGGCAAAACCGGCATTTGGGCCGGCGGCTCGGAGCGGTTCGTCTCGGAAACAACCGGCCCGGTTGAAACTATTTCTCTAAAAGGCGATCCGGCGAGAACTTTAAGGGCAACAGGGTTGCCAACAGCACTATCGGATCGGGGCCTTGGCATTAGCACGATTAATGGACAAAGCCGGGAATATCTGATTCATGCGCAAAACGATTTCGCCAATTTCCACTTCCGTAGCGGCGCCCATATCGTGTTGGCCGGCGACGGCGACGATCTTTTATCGGGCGGACCGGGTAATGATCATCTTGAAGGGGGGCTGGAGCGGATACTAACGTTTTCGGATGGGGTTTCGGGCGCGACATCATCATTGTAAACACATGGCTTCAGAGCGAAACCGACCGTATCGAACTCAAGGCCGGTTTAACACCGGACGAAGTGCGCCTGAAACGCGTGCGGACCGTCAACGGCTGGCAGATGAGCGACGACTTGGTGCTGACGGTTCGCGATACCGGCGAAACATTGACCGTAAAGAACCACTTCAATGAAAGCTACCGTCATGCGGTCGAGGAGATCGTGTTCCTTGACGGCACCGTCTGGGATATGGAAACGATCAAGACTCGCACTCTTTTGGGTACGGACGACGACTAACTGCGAGGTTTCAACGATCGCGACCGATGCAATGCACTGCACTTCACTTCACTCAGCACATCTTGTGGCCTTTAAAAAAATATGGACAGTGAGAGAGTGGATAGGCAAAATAACGCGAAGTCAACCTATTTGAAATGCTAGATATTTTTCAGCAAATTCAGCCGCACCGAATGATTCACACCGACAAATGGCGTAATACAGCTATTACCTGTTGACCCCCTTGAATCAAGCCTATGCCTTACGGACTTAAAAAAACTCGAACGATGCGCATCGTATCGCAGTGGTGACGGATTTATCCAAAAGGCATATTGGCCGTATTCCAATTTTCAACAATAGGTGAAACGCGGAATTTACTCATATGATTGAGGAAGTAATGAGTAATATGACATTCAAGCTATCGAGTAACACGAACGTGCGCCTCCTGACGTTGGCAGCATCCTATCCGGCTTGACCAGAACAACGAACTCGCTTTAAGAAAAATTTTATAGTATTCATATTACACAGGAAAAAATCATGGCATTTATAACCGAATACGCATCCAAAGAAGACATTGAAAAATACCATTTGGATGAATTGCAGAAAAAATATCATTTACACAATGCCCTTTTCGACTGGACGCATAATGAAGAGAAAGACGTTTTTTTGATGTTAAGCCGCAATGGACGTGGAGATGAGAGTAACGTCACATCGTTTTTACTTTATTGGAAAGGTGAAATTTTGTTTTACACATTTTCGATTTTCTTTGAGAGGGAAGCTGGCACTTTGATCTGGAAAATGCATACCTTTGGAGATAGTAAGCCGGAGTACAAGTCGGAAGAAGATCGGCAAAAATGGGAAGCGATTCATGCAGACTTGAGGGAAGCTTTACGTTCCTATGGGCTTGCCGGCTCTCTCATCCCGGACAACGAGGGGTTTAATAACGCCCGCTTTGTTAATTTCTAAATCAAGGAGGATATATGATGACCATCTCAATTACTGAAGCGCTGACGCTGCTTAATTCTTCTAATTCCTGGACAAAAACACAACTCAACCAGTTGGCCAACGAACTGTCGGTTCACGCCGAAGGAAAGGTGACGGTTCTTTATGGCCAAACCGTTAACATTGGAGGAACGTCGCATACAAACCCAGGGATTAAGGTAAGCACCAGTGCTTTGGCAGAAAAACTAAGTTTAGACCCTGACGTCCGAATTATCGATAAAACCGATTTTGCAGAGGTAATCGAATCATCTGCTTATCAGAAAGCGGTGGCTGAGGCACATGGCTCAACTTTGACTGAACTCAGAGCAGTTGGTAACCCCAATCCCAGTCAAGCCACCATAGAAGCCCGCAACTTTCTTTACGACGCCAAAACCGGCATTTGGGCCGGCGGCTCGGAGCGGTTCGTCTCGGAAACAACCGGCCCGGTTGAAACTATTTCCCTGAAAGGCGATCCGGCGAGAACTTTAGGGGTAACAGAGTTGCCAACAGCACTATCGGATCGGGGCCTTGGCATTAGCACGATTAATGGACAAAGCCGGGAATATTTAATTCATGCGCAAAACGAATTACTCTCAAGAAATATCCCGCAAGCTGAAGCCGAGCGTGCGATGGCTCATTATGTCAATGAAGTGTCGCGGCAACGCGCTATCAATATCGAGGTAAGCCTTAATTCAGATCAAAGCGTAAGAGATGTAGGAACCCGAGAATGGCTTTCGAAAGGAGGTTATGGTGAAATCGGCAATCATTTACCTGTCGAAGCAAATGCTAAGAAATTGACCGACCCTATCAAGCTATTTCCGGTTGAGCGTGTGAACGGGCAAACCGTGATTGATCCAATCCGAACAGCTGCTATTGCTGATGCGAAAATGGTAAACGAGGTTGTTGTTAAGCATGCACAGAATCGTGAGAATGCACTGAAAGCTTCAGGAGACATCTTGGGAGCCGCAGAAGCGGGTAAGTTTTTAAACAAGGCAAACGCCGCCGGCATCGTTATGGGGTTGGTGTTAGTTGGAACGCAGGCGCTTGCAGCGCAACAAGCAGGTGACTCTGCTCGCGCACACGATATCCTTTCTCAAGGATTGGTTGATTTTGCTAAAGGAGCGGCTTTTTTTGGCGGCATTGAACTGGCAGCAGTCGCTATCGGGTCCCTCATCGGTTTGCCACTAGGTGCCTTTGTAGGTGGTTTATTAACAGTATATGGTGCCTATGAGGCTTTTAAACTTATTCCTTTATTATTCGACAGTATTGCAAACCTCTTCAACTCCGCCAAACGCTGGATTTGGCCCCGTGACCCAATAATTCTCGACATCGACGGCAACGGCCTCGAAACTGTCGGCCTTGCCGCCAACATCCACTTCGACCACAACGGCGACGGCGTAATGACCAAGACCGGCTGGGTTGGCAAGGACGATGCGCTGCTGGTCTGGGACCGCAATGGGAATGGGACGATCGACACCGGCGCCGAGCTGTTCGGCGACTTCACGCCGTTGCCGAACGGCACACTCGCCCCGAACGGTTTTGCCGCGCTGGCCGCATTGGACAGCAACGGCGACGGCATTATCGATGCGTCAGACCCGGTTTTTACCGAACTTAAGCTGTGGCGCGATGCTGACCAAAACGGCATCACCGGGCAAGGCGAATTGCTTTCTCTCCAGGATGCCGGGATCGTCTCGCTGAACCTTGCCAACACCCTCAAAAACCAACGCCTCACGAACGGCAACACGCTGGCCCGCGAAGCCAGTTTCACTCGCGCAGACGGCAGCACGTCGGTAATGAGCGAATTCCACTTCGCCGCCGATACCTTCGACACCCGCTTCGCCGAAGCCATCGAAGTCCCGGATGAACTGAAAACCCTGCCCAACCTGCAAGCCTCGGGCAAGGTGCGCGAACTACAACAAGCCGCCGCGCAATCCGACAGCGTAACCGGCCTGCTGACCCAATTCCAAAACGCCGCCACTCGCGCCGAACAAAAAGCCCTGCTCGAGCCGCTTCTGACCGCCTGGGGCGGCACGTCCGGCATGGGCAGCCTGGAACAACGGGCGACGGGAAATTACCGCATTCAGTACGAAGCCTTCGGCAACGAACGCCGCTCCGACAATCTCGATACGGCGGCTTTTGCCGCTGCAACCGGCGGCGTCAGCGGCAACGCATTGCCCCTCAGCGACGCCGGAGCTCAGTATTTTTCCGAACGCTACCGCAACTTGATAGCCGACTGGAGCCGAAAGCTGCAGATACTGGAAGCCTTCAACGGCCAATATTTCTTTAACTTCCCTCAAGACAAAAGCCAGACCGCCAATGCCAATTTCGGACTGACGATCACGCCGGGCAGCGGAACCGGTCTGGCCGGCTTGCCGCTGCTGCGCGTCCAGTTCTCGCAAAACCAACTGAATTTGCTGCAACAAGCCTACGACAGCCTCACCGAAAGCATTTACGCCGGATTGGTCATGCAAACCCGGCTCAAACCCTATCTCGATACGATCGAACTAGCGATCGATGACCAAGGCATTCGGCTCGATGCCAAGCAACTCGACCGGATGCTGGCCGACAAGCGGCAAAGCGATCCCGAAAACTATCTCGCCGACCTAGTTGAACTGGACCGCTACGCCGGCCGATTCCTCAGCGATACCGGCTGGGAAGGCTTATTGCAGTTCGAGCAATTCCTAGAAACCTTGCCGCAGACGGAGACTATTGCCGCCCTGATTGCGGACTTAAATGTTAAAACCCTCACGGCACAGAACGACTTCGCCGGTTTTGGCAATGCCGCTCACATCGTGTTGGCCGGCGACGGCGACGATGCCCTTTCCGGCGGCAACGGCAACGACCGATTGTTCGGCCAAGGCGGTAACGACTGGATATCCGGCGGCAACGGCGACGATCTTTTATCGGGCGGTCCGGGTAATGACGAGCTTTATGGAGGGCCTGGGGCGGATACTTACGTTTTCGGACGGGGTTTCGGGCACGACACTATTATCGATTGGGCCGAAAACGGTGTACGCAGGGACCGTGTCCACTTCATAGGCCTTACGCAGGAAGATATACAAGTCAGCATCAATCAATACAGCACTCTTGTTTTCACTGTCGTCAATACCGGCGATACGCTTTCGATTCCCAATGCTCTAAATGGGATGGGCCTTAACGGCGTCGGGCAGTACGTTTTCGATGACGGCATCGTATGGGCCCACGACGATGCCGTGCGCGCGACCATGGAACTAGCAACCGACGGCGACGATACGATTTCCGGTACGCCGGTGGGAGACGTTATCCGTGGCTTGGCAGGGAACGACATTCTAATCGGCAATGGCGAGGACGATGTCATCGACGGCGGCCCGGGCAATGACTTGCTGCTCGGCAGCGTCGGCGATTTAAATTGGCGATTTCCCTCCCGCAACGGCAACGACACCTATCTGTTCGGCCGGGGCGACGGCCAGGATACGGTGATCGACGGCGACTGGACGGTCGGTAATATCGATACGCTCCGCTTCAAGATAGGCGTGGCACCGGATGACGTGCGGCTGATCCGCAAGGGGTACGATCTGGTGCTGGCGATTCTCGGTACCGACGATAATGTCACGCTCAAACATTACTTTGCGGAGCGATGGGATAGTGTCAACGGAGCTTATTTGATCGAACGCATTGCCTTCGATGACGGCACCGTATGGGCATTTGACGACGTACAGGCTATCCTGTTTGCCGGTAGCGACGAAGCGGAAACCATTATCGGCTCCAGGATGGCTGACCACCTCGCCGGCTTGGCGGGCGACGACACCTTGGTCGGCCGTGAAGGTGACGATTTGTTGGAAGGCGGCGAGGGAGACGACCTATTGCTGGGCGGACCAGGCCGGGATATCCTTGACGGCGGGTCGGGCAACGACATCCTGCGTGGCGGTGGAAGCATGACCGGTGGTACCGGACCGATTTACGAGGTAAGCGGCGAAGGCGACACTTACCTCTTCGGACGGGGCGACGGCCATGACACAATCATCGAGGACTCGTGGCTTCAGGGCGAAACCGACCGTATCGAACTCAAGGTAGGTTTAACACCGGACGACGTGCGCCTGCAACGGGTAAGGACTGTCAACGGCTGGCAGGTGAGCGACGACTTGGTGCTGACGATTCTCGATACCGGCGAAACATTGACCGTAAAGAACCACTTCAATCAAGGCGGCCATCATGCGGTCGAGGAGATCGTGTTCCATGACGGTTCCGTCTGGGATATGGAAACGATCAAGACTCGAACTCTTTTGGGTACGGACGGCGACGACCAACTGCGAGGTTTCAACGATCGCGACGATACCATCCTGGGCGGGGACGGTAATGATCGGCTGATCGGCCTGGGCGGTAACGATACGCTGGACGGGGGCGCCAACGATGACATTCTGATCGGGGGATCGGGCTCGGATACCTACCGTTTCGGTTTGGGGTATGGCCGGGATTTAATCATCGAGAGCGATACGCCTGGCGAGGACGTGGTGGAGTTGGGCCTTAACATCAATCCGGCCGATGTAACCGTACGCTGGACGCTGCAAGGCGACATGGCCGTTACCCTACCGGACGGCAGCCGGCTCATTGTGCAAGGTCAGGCCAACACTTGGTCCGACCGGATCGGCATCGAACGGCTTCGCTTTGCCGACGGAACGGAATGGAACCGTGCCGACCTGGCCGCTCGCGCGCTTTCTGCGACCGACGGTGACGACGACATCGTCGGCGGCTACGGGGACGACATTCTCAACGGGGGGCCGGGTAACGACCGTTTCCGCAATTTGGTAGGCTACGATACCTACCGCTTCGGTATCGGCGACGGTCAGGACGTGATCGAAACAGACCGGGGCCGCATTCAATTTAAAACGGGTATCGGTCAGAACGATATCGGCTTTAACGCCGACGGTAACGATTTGATTGTCTCAGTCAGCGAGTCCGGCGATTCCGTCCGTATCAAAGACTGGCTGAGTAGCTGGCAACGTATAGACCGCTTCGAGTTCGCCAACGGTGCGCGCTTGACTATCACCGATGTGGAATCCTTGTTGAACGTCGGCGCGGGTGCGGAAGTGATATTCGGTTCGCAGGGAGACGATACGCTTGTCGGCACGGCAAAAGACAGCGTCATTTTCGGTCGGGAAGGCGACGATGTACTCGAAGGCGGTGCGGGTCGCGACGACCTCTATGGCGAAGCCGGCGACGATATCCTGGACGGCGGCCCCGATCGCGATAGGCTCTTCGGCGGCGAAGGACGAAATACCTATATTCTTGCGCCGGGGACGGGATGGGATCAGGTTTTGGCGGAATCGAACGCCGTAGCGGACGACACTGTGCAGTTTGCACCGGGCATCCGGTCTTCGGATGTGTCCGTGCAATTGGGTAATCGAAGCTGGCAGAGCGGCCCCGGTAGGGTGGGTTATTCAACTCTGGTTGTCGGTATCGGCGGCGACGATGCGTTCCTATTGCAAAATCGCAACGGAGGCGATTTAGGCCTCGGTGCTGTGCAGCGGTTTCGTTTCGATGACGGCTCCGAGTTGACACTGACCGAGCTGATTGCGCTTGCCGATGGCGGCAAGTTGGGTTGGCAGCAACGATATCAGGGCGAGTCGACGACAATAATCGGCAGCGCGGGTGATGACGAAATCTACGACTACACAGGTCAGTCGGTTATCGTGCAAACACGCGGCAACGACGACTTTATTCAACTGGCTGCCGGTAACGATATCGTTTCGGCGGGCACGGGCAACGATACGGTCTATGCCGGCCAGGGCGACAATTTGATTGCCGGCGAAGCCGGAGACGACGTTATCGATGCGGACGACGGCGACGACACGGTTGTTTTCAATTACGGTGACGGACACGACAGGATCACGTTCGGCGAAGGGCTGGATACCTTGTCGTTCGGTAATGCAATCGAACCGGGCTTGCTAGCGGCGGCATTGGACCCCGAGAGCCGTATCGTGCTGCTGGTGGACGGCGGTACAGGCGGCTCGGTTACGCTCGACGGCGTTCGCATCGGCAACCTGCCCGGCGATCTGGAACGTATTCAATTCATCGATGCCGAGGGTCAATCTCGGGTCTTCGATTTTCCCGGTTGGCTAAATGCCAACGTGGCGGCGCTGTTGAATGCGACGGCCGATGCCCCGCTGGTCTTCGACGATAGCCAATTCGAACTCACCGGTCAGGTAGCTCCGTCCGGCGGTTTGGAAGCGGTGGCCTACGCCCAGAGCGGCGACCTGTTCGCGGCGGCCAACCTGGCCCGCAACGTCCCTACAGACGGCGACGACGTGATTTATGGCACGCCCGACGGCGATGTGATCGATGCCGGTGCCGGCAACGATATCGTGTTGGGATTGGCCGGCGACGATTTGATCTTCGGCGGCGACGGTGACGACGTAATTTACGGCGGCTGGGGTGCGGACACGCTGTCGGGCGGTCCGGGCCGTGGCGAGCTGTACGGCGGATGGGGCGGCGATACTTATTTATATCAGCCCGGCGACGGCGTTGTGATTATCGATGACGATCATCGTGTAATCAGTTGGGGCGGCAGTGGCGGTGGCGAATTAGAGTTTTTAGCTTTTGCTGTGCAAATGGTGGAGGAAATCGACCAAGGATACGGCGGCGTCATCGTCGACGATGCGCCCAACATTCTGTCTTTCGGCCCCGGTATCCGGCCCGAGGATTTGCGCTACGTCGAGCAAGACGGCGATTTGCTGATCGAGTTTGCCGACCGTCCGGACGACAAGATGATTCTTCGCGGTTACAGGCCGGAACGCGCCACAAAAACCCGCTCGGTGGACATCATCCGGTTCGCCGACAGTACGGAAATCGCGGCCGACGCCATCGAGGTCACGGGCAAGACCGAGATGGCCGACGATGAAGGCGGTTGGTTGGCCGGTACGCAGTTTGCCGACACGCTTATCGGCGGCGACGGCGACGATGTATTCGATGGCCGGGGCGGTGCGGATCTTATGGTGGGCGGCAGCGGTTCGGATACTTATCGACTCCATAAGGAAAACGGCGCAGCGCCGGTAGAAACCGTTATCGTCGAAACCTGGCGCGAGCAGGACGTCAACAGCATCGAGCTTACCGGCGAAATCAACGCCGACGACCTACGCTTGGCGTTCGATGGGCGCGACCTGCTGTTGCGCTTGACCGAGTCAGGCGATACGATCCGTTTCACCGGCTTCGATCCGCGCGCGCCGGGCATGCAAGCGCCGGTGGACGATATTGCTTTGCCTTGGGAAGGTAAGATCGTCGGTTTCGATGAGCTGTTGGCGCGCGGTGTGCGTATTGTCGGCACGCCCGAAGACGATATTTTGACCGGTACGGAACTGGCCGATTGGATTGAGGGACTTGGCGGCGGCGACAGCCTGATCGGCGGTGAGGGAGGCGATATTTATGTCATTGCCGTAGATGGCGGCACCGATACGATCATCGATAATGAAGACGGCGGTGAATTCAATGTGTTGGTTTTGCCGGACGGCTCGGCGCCGTCTGATATTCGTTTGTCTTACGACGGCGAAGGCTTTCTGATTATCGACATAGTCAACACCGGTAACCGTCTCCGGCTTTCCGGATTCGATCCGATGAATCCTTTGGGACCGAGGGCCGTTGAGCGTTTCCGTTTCGGGCTTACCGGCGACGAGATTGGGTATGAGGAACTTGTCTTGCGAGGTTTCGATATCGTCGGAACCGAGGAAGGCGATGCGCTCAAAGGCACGATGTTGGCCGACCGGATTCGTGGCGGCGAAGGTAACGACCTAATTGAAGCCACGCCGGGCGGCGACCGGCTGATGGGTGAAGGCGGCAATGATATTTATGTCGTGAATTTGGGCGACGGTAGCGTTACTATCGATGACGTTGCCTCCGATGTTGACGGTAACGTACTGCGCTTTGGGCCGGGCATCGATCTTGCGGTCTTAAGCAACAACCTGCGCTTCGAAGCCGACGGAAAGGGAGGCCATTTTCTGTTGATTCCTTATGGCAGCGAAGGCGATGTCGTTCGCCTATCCGGCTTCAATCCGCTGAACATATTGGGCGGAGGCCATGCCGTGGAGCGCTTCGAGTTCGCGGACGGAACGTCGGTGGATTATGCAGAGCTGGTATCCCGGACCTTTGTCGTCGAAGGCGACAATACCGATAACGCTTTGTCCGGAACCAATCTCGGCGACCGGCTCTACGGATACGATGGGGATGATCTTCTGGAGGCAGGCGATGATGAGGACGTGTTGACCGGCGGCAGAGGCAACGATGTCCTGCGCGGTGGAGCCGGGCGCGATGCCTATGTCGTCAATCTCGGGGATGGCGAAGATGTCATTGAAGATCATGTCGAAGAGGGTGTCGGCAATGTATTGACTTTCGGCGAAGGAATCGCCCGTGACTCAGTGAACGTTTCGGTAGTCGGCGATGATCTGCTGATTCAATACGGCTCGGGCAACGATGTCGTGCGGGTCCTCAATTATGCTCCGAACGGTATGGGGGGCGGCACAGTGATCGACACTATCGAGTTTGCCGATGGAACGGCGGTCACGTTGCGCGAGTTCATGAACCGGGCGCCAGAGGTTAGCAGTGTCGTCGACGAACAAGTCGCTCTCGAGGATTATCCTTTTAGCTTAACGCTTCCCGGCGATCTGTTTATGGATGCCGACGGGGACGATATCCTGACCCGCGTGGCGGTGTCCGGTTATGAACGATTGCCGCAATGGTTGCTTTACGATGCCGCAGCGCGCACGCTATACGGCACGCCGGACAACGATGAGGTCGGTGACTTTGTTGTGACCGTGCAAGGCATGGATGTCTTAGGCGAGTCGGCTTTCCATAGTTTTCGGATCACCGTTCAAAACACCAACGACGCGCCGGAGGTCGGCACGATAATCGCCGATGTTGAGGCGACGGAGTATGAGACGTTTACTTTTATCGTCCCGGATGGTGCGTTCTTCGATGTGGATGCGAGCGATGTGTTGACGTTTTCTGCGTCATTATCCGATGGCGAGACACTGCCGGCTTGGCTTGATTTCGACGCCGCAACCCGGCGTTTCAGCGGCACTCCGGAAAATGACGCGGTAGGCAATCTATCGATTCGCCTCACGGCTACCGATTTAGCCGGCGCTCAGGCGAGTCAATGGTTCGGCTTGAGCGTTATTAATGTTAACGACGCGCCGGAGGTCGGCGTGATATTGACCGGTCTGACCGTGCAAGCCGGCAGTCATCTGAATTGGCAATTGCCCGAAAACGCGTTTTACGATGTCGATGCCGGCGATGTGCTCGGCTATTCGGCCAGTCTGGCCGACGGCGGCGATCTGCCGACTTGGCTGAGTTTCGATCAGGACACCGCCGGTTTCAGCGGTACGCCGGCGGAGGCCGGGAACTATACGGTGCAAATTACCGCAACCGATTTAGCCGGCGCTCAGGCGAGCCAGAATTTTGCGCTCGATGTTGTGTTCGGCGGGGGCAATCAGCCGCCGGTTACCGCGCAGGACCAAAATAACGTCATCGAGGATCGTAAGCTGCTGACCAGGGGCAATGTGCTGACCAATGACAGCGATCCGGACGGCGATCGCCTGCATGTCGCGAATCCTGGAATTCGGCGCGGCGAGTACGGCGTGTTGAAATTACTGTCGAACGGCGGTTATGTCTATGTGCTGAACAATTTTTCGTCCAAGGTGCAAGGTCTAGGTGCGGGCGAAAGCGCGGTCGACCGGTTCGGTTATCTTGCAAGTGACGGTACGGATCATAGCAATGGCGAATTGGCAGTGACCGTTCAAGGTACCAACGATATTCCCATGCTATCGCGTCCGCTCGCCGATGTGCGGCTTGCCAAAGGTCAGGACTTTTCCTGGCAAGTACCAGCCGGAAGTTTTACCGATCGGGATCGGAACGATACGCTCAGCTATTCGGCGACGCTCAAAAACGGACAGCCATTGCCCGGCTGGCTCGATTTCGATAATTCGTCCCGGACATTTAGCGGCAAGGCGCCCTCGAATGCCAAAGGAGCTATCGAAGTTGAGGTCGTGGTTACGGACGGTAATGGTGAAGGCTCCGAGGCTACGGACGGCTTCAAAATCAGTTTCGGCAAAAAGAGGGTTGTTCCCAAAGGCAACGAAGGGGTCGGTAATGGTCAGGATGCGCCGCCGCCTGGGCATGATACGAATCAAAATGACGGCACTGGAACCGGTCCGGGCCGGCCGGGCAATAAACCCCACAATGGAAAGAACGCTCCGCTCGACCGCTTTTTGGACGGCTTTAAAGCGGATACCAAGAAAGGGCATCCTCGGCTTCCGGTTCCCGATCGCCGCTTATTAGAGAGTTGGCTCGAAAAAGCGGAGCGTCAACTGGAGCCGGCTGGGTTAACCGGCGAGGGGAAGTCCGACGCTATCGAACGGCATTGGCGCGATTTAACGCAGGCTTTGGCTAAGCTGGATGCCGAGCGGCATGGCGCGCCGGCTTGGTCCGGAAAAGGGCATGGCGCGGATTTGTCCGGGCTTTCGGGGATTCTATTCGGGAACACGGCAATGCAGGGATTGGGACATGATGCGGTCGGCCTTGCGGCCGGTGGAACTCAGCTCAAGAGTTTTGCCGGGTTGCGGGAAGGTTTAAGTAAGTTAACCGGTTAAACATCATCGTATGACGCGCGTCTTGATTGCATGGGAATTGGGCGAGGCCTACGGGCATTTTTGTCCGTTGTTTGCAGTTGGTTCATAGTGGAAAGGTGCGCGATGCGCACCCTACGTCACTTCGGTTTCGGTACTCGATTGCTGCTTGCCGGCGTACCTCTATTGTTCGGTTTCAGGTATGTCGAGCAAGCATCCCAAATCATCGAACAGTGCATGACCGCTAGTTCTATATCCGCTCCTTAGTAATTAATTAGGAATACTATATCTTCAATGAAATCACCATACGGATCGTCGAACGGCGATTACCATAATTTCTATCCGCCCCTCATTCGCTTGCAACAGACCGCACCCCACCCCTTGGGCCGGCGTGTACTATGGTCTATGCTTGCAATCATCGCTTTTTTACTTGTCTGGGCATGGGTCGGTAAGCTCGATATCGTTGCCGTTGCTGAAGGCAAGCTGGTTCCAGCGAGCTACCTCAAAATCGTACAACCTGCCGAAGCGGGTATCGTCGAGGAGATACTCATACGCGAAGGCGATTCGGTACAAGCAGGGCAGGTTTTGATGCGTATGGATATGCTGACAACCGAGGCCGATCTCGAATCGCTCGAAATCGAATATGCGCGAAAGCGATTACAATTGGCCCGCATCGACGCGGAACTGGCCGGTACTCTGTTTGCAGCTCCGGAAGTCGTTCCAGTCGGTCCGGCTCAAGAGGCTGTAGCTCAATACCAGGCAGACCGCGAAGCCTTATCGGCAGCGCTCGCCGAAGAAAAAGCACGGCTTGTCAAGGCACAACAGGAATCGGCGGCTGCACGGCAACAGAAGGAGCGCCTCGAAGCGGTGTTACCCCATTACCGGAAACAGGATGCCGCATACGAAAAGCTTGTACAAAAAGGTTTCGCGGGGACGCTTATGGGCAGCGAGAAACGGCGCGAACGTATCGAGAAAGAACAGGAACTCGCGACCCAGAAACATTTGATCGCTTCTGCCGCTGCCGGTATCGAGCAATCGAAAAGAAAAATGGTGCAAATTGAAGCCGACTACAGAAAAAATCTTCACGCTGAGCGTCAGGAGGCGCAAAGTCAGTTTGACCGCATAATCAAAGAGTTGGAAAAGCAGCGGCATCGACGCAAACTGTTAGAGCTTAGAGCGACTCAAGAAGGGATTGTCAAAGACTTGGCAACTCACACTGTAGGCACTGTTGTGCAGCCGGGTACTGTGCTCGCTAGTCTCGTCCCAAAAAAGGAGAAGCTCAAGGCCGAGGTCTGGGTGTCCAACGACGATATCGGTTTCGTGCATGTCGGGCAACCTGTGAAGCTGAAGTTTGCAGCTTACCCATTCCAGAAATACGGTATGGGTGAAGGTTTGATTGAGCATGTGAGCGCCGATGCGCAAAGTGAAGAAGAAGCGCGTGAGGCAGGGATGGCAGGCACCGGCACGCCACCGTTACGTTATAAAGCGCTGGTGAATCTAAACCTTACACATCTTGAAACGGATGGCCGCCGTTATCCTCTGGGGGTCGGAATGCATGTTACCGCCGAAATTTTACTCGGGCGCCGGACAGTGATGGAATACTTGCTCTCGCCTGTACAAAAGGCCTGGCATGAAGCGGGAAGGGAAAGATAAGCAATGGTTTGCCGCCACGAGTGGCTCTGAATAGCAATAGATACGCACATCCTTGTGCGCGGGGATTCTCAATAGCGAGGTTTACTCGGTCTTATCGCCGTCATCCGGTTTGATTACTTCGATTACCTTAGATGTGGATTCCTTGAGGCTATCAACAGCGGGTTGGGCAGCTTCCTTGGCTTTTTCGGCGGCATCTTCCGCAGCTTCTTTGGTCGCATCGACCGCCTCAGAGGCGCTTTCGGCAGCCGATTCGGCCGATTCTTTTACTGCCTCGACGGCTTGAGAGCTTGTTTCATCGGCTTTTTCTAATGCTTCTTTCGTTGTCTCTTGTGCCGCTTCTGCGGCTTCCTTGGTGATTTCCTTTACGGATTCGGCGGTTTCGGAAACGGATTTTTCGATCGGTTTAGTTGATGTGTCGGGTTTTTCTACTTTTGCCGTATCGTCGGAATTTCCACAACCGGTCATAGTAAAAAGGGTCGTTAGAATTAGTAAGGGTTTGGTTTTCATAATGCGCTCCTATCTTTGTTAGAGGGCAGCAGCAAACAGAGTTCTGTTTGAATGCAAGGGAAGTTTGATTCTAACGTAATCAATGGCGCAATGCATGGATTAGAATTAATTAAGTTTGAATTTTTAGGGTTAGTTGATTGTTGTCGTCTCAACGAGGGATTTCGGGTGGCGAGCGGTATAAAACGTGATTCGCCGCCCGAAAAATCGCTTAGAAAGTAATGATTTCTTCGCCTTCGCTGACCAACACGATGTCGGCCGGGCGCAGTGAGAAAATGCCGACCGTGATGACGCCTGGAATGTTGTTAATGGTTTTTTCCAGTGCGCTTGGGTCGACGATGTTCAGATTATGCACATCGAGAATATGGCCGCTGTTGTCGGTCACGCAGTTTTCCCTCCAAACCGGCTGGCCGCCCAGTTTGACTATTTCTCTAGCGACGTAACTTCTCGCCATTGGAATGACTTCCACCGGTAGCGGGAATTTGCCGAGCACGTCGACGCGTTTGGAACCGTCCGCGATACAAACGAATTGCTTGCTAGCGCCGGCGATGATTTTTTCGCGGGTCAGCGCGGCGCCGCCGCCTTTGATCAGTTGTTTATGCGGATTGATTTCGTCCGCACCGTCCACATAGATGTCAAGTGTGCCGGCATCATTCAAGTCCAAGACCGGGATGCCCATTTTTTTTAAATGATCCGAGGTTGCTTCGGAGCTGGATACCGCGCCTTCGATGCCCGATTTCATCTCGGCTAGGCCATTGATGAAATGGAACACGGTCGAGCCGGTGCCGACGCCGACAATCGAAACACCTTTGACATAATCGAGGGCTGCATAGGCTACTTTTTGTTTGAGTTCGTCTTGTGTCATAGTTTTTTATTTTCAGGTTAGTGGTTATTGTTAATGTGTGATAATAACGCATCTAATTCAAGAGCTCATCCGTTTTTTAAGCATGTTAACCACCTATATCGAAAAAATATTAAGAGCCAGCGTCTACGATGTCGCGGAAGAAACGCCGCTGGATTATGCGCCGAACTTGTCCAAGCGCCTCGGTAACGAGGTTTATTTGAAACGCGAGGATTTGCAGCCGGTTTTTTCATTTAAATTGCGTGGGGCCTATAACAAGATCACAACCCTGGACGAGCAAGCCAAGGCCAATGGTGTGATTGCGGCATCGGCCGGCAACCATGCGCAAGGCGTGGCTCTGTCGGCGCAGATGCTTGGCATCGATGCGTTGATCGTAATGCCGCAAACGACCCCCGAAATCAAGGTTAATTCGGTGCGAGCACGAGGCGCCCGGATCGTCTTATTCGGCGATTCCTATGATGAAGCCTATGGGCGGGCACGGGAAATCGCCACCGAGAAAAATATGGCCTTTATTCATCCGTATGACGATATCGAGGTGATTGCCGGGCAGGGTACGATCGGAATGGAGATTTTACGGCAGAAAACCGGTGCGCTCGATGCGGTGTTCGTACCGGTCGGCGGTGGCGGTTTATTTGCCGGCATCGCGGCCTATATTAAATTCGTACGCCCCGAGGTCAAGCTGATCGGTGTCGAGCCGGACGATGCCGATTGTTTGAATCAGGCTTTGAAGGCGAACGAGCGGGTCGTGCTCAAACAGGTCGGTTTGTTTACCGACGGCGTTGCGGTCAAGCAAATCGGCGAGGAGCCGTTTCGGGTCTTGCGGCATACAGTCGATGAGGTCGTTACGGTCAATACCGATGAAATCTGCGCGGCGATCAAAGATATTTTCGACGATACCCGTTCGGTTGCCGAGCCTGCTGGTGCGTTGGCCTTGGCCGGCTTGAAAAAATATGCCGAAACCCGAAAAATCGTCGATCAAACGCTGATTGCGATCGAAAGCGGCGCGAACATCAATTTCGACCGGTTGCGCTATGTCGCCGAGCGGGCTCAGGTCGGCGAGCATCGGGAGATTTTGTTGGCCGTCGAAATTCCCGAAGTGCCAGGTAGTTTTTTGCGTTTTTGTAAAATGCTCGGCAGTCGCAATGTCACAGAATTTAATTACCGTTATTTTGATGCGAAGAAAGCTAATGTATTCGTCGGCCTTTCGACGAGCGGCGACGATTTCGATAAAACGGATTTAATTAGTTGTCTCGAAGCTGAAGGTTTTTTTGTCGTCGATATGACTGCGAACGATTTGGCTAAGGAGCATATCCGCTATATGGTCGGCGGTCATGCGCCGCGTGCGCTGAACGAGGTGGTCTACAGTTTGCAATTTCCCGAACGTCCGGGTGCCTTGTTGAAGTTTTTAACGGCTTTGGGCGGTCGCTGGAATATCAGTTTGTTTCATTACCGTAATCATGGTGCGGCATTCGGGCGGGTGTTGATCGGGTTGCAAATGCCGAATACCGAACGCTACGCGTTTGAGGCATGCCTGGGTTGTTTAGGGTTCGAGTATGCGGAACAAACCGCTAATCCGGCTTACGATTTGTTTGCCGGCGGTGGGGAAGGGAAAAGGTGAAAGGGGAAAGGGGAAAGGGGAAAGGGGAAAGGGGAAAGGGGAAAGGGGAAAGGGGAAAGGGGAAAGGGGAAAGGGGAAAGGGGAAAGGGGAAATTAGGGCTTGACAAGAGGTTAAAATGTCGCAACATTTCACTATTCACTATTCACTATTCACTATTCACTATTCACTATTCACTATTCACTATTCACTATTCACTATTCACTATTCACCGCTTACCGTGCATGGTACCGGCGGTTTGGGCATAAAAAAAGCCGTATTCGATGAATACGGCCTTTTTTGGTTCGGTAATCGGGTGAGCGATTAACGTTTGGAGTATTGAGGACGTTTTCTGGCTTTATGCAAGCCGACTTTTTTACGTTCTACTATGCGTGCGTCGCGAGTGACGTATCCTGCTTTTCTAAGGGAAGGACGTAGCGCTTCGTCGTATTCCATCAACGCTCGGGCTAGTCCATGACGTATTGCGCCAGCTTGACCGGAAGGTCCGCCGCCTTTGACGATGACGTTGACATCGAATTTGTCGGTCATATCAACGCATTCCAGCGGTTGACGAGAAATCATTTGGTCGGTTTTCCGTCCGAAATATTGCTCGATGCTTTGACTGTTGATAGTGATTTTACCGGTTCCGGAGGTTGCGTAAACGCGCGCTATAGCGCTTTTACGACGGCCTGTTCCATAATACTGAGCTGCTGCCATGATCTACCCGCTTAAATTTCTAAAACTTTCGGCTGTTGAGCCTGATGATCGTGTTCAGGACCCGCATAAACTTTCAATTTCTTGAACATTGCGCGGCCCAATGGATTTTTTGGTAACATGCCTTGCACGGCTGTATTGATAATACGGTCCGGGAAGGTTTGTCTGAGTTTGCCTAAGTTAACGGCTTTCATATTACCGATATAGCCTGTGTGGCGGTAATACATCTTGTCTTTTTCTTTATTGCCGGTCACTGCGATTTTTTCAGCGTTAACGACAATAATATAGTCGCCGGTATCGACGTGCGGTGTGTATTCGGGTTTATGTTTCCCGCGCAGACGGCGTGCAATTTCAGTGGCAAGGCGACCTAGCGTCTTCCCTTCTGCATCAACTACGTACCAATCGCGCTTAACTTCTGCTGGCTTTGCACTAAAAGTTTTCATCGTTACTGTTTATTCTGTTAGGACCCAATAAAAGACTGGGAATGTTACTAGAGTCGCAAGGCTTTTTCAAGTTTATTTATCTTTTCTGAACGTTAACCTATGCGCGGTCATGCTTTAGGCTTTTGTTTTTCTAAAGCTTGATATTCAATGCGTGTAATTTACGGTATAAATGCGTTCGTTCCATGCCGATGATCGAGGCGAGTTTGGCGACACTGCCGCCGGATTTTTCGAAATGGTATTCGAGATAAGCTTTTTCGAAGTGTTCCCGTGCCTCTTTCAACGGTAAGTTATAAAACTCCGGTACCGACGAGCTGCCGCTGGTTTGTTCGACTACTGCGCCCAATGCGCCTTTGACTTCGTCGAGTTCCATATCGTCCCCGACGCCGAGAATCATCAGGCGTTGAACCAGGTTTTTCAGTTCGCGCACATTACCGGGCCAACTGAAATTCCTTAAATAATTTTGGGCCGCCATCGAAAACTTTCGGAACGGCAGTTTTTCTTGATTCATGAAATAATCGACATAAAACCCGAGCAGAGCCGGCACATCCTCGCTATGTTCGCGTAGCGGCGGAATTTCCATCGTGACTTCGTTGAGCAAATAATACAAATCCCGCCGAAACCGACCGGCCTTGACTTCTTCTTCGAGCGAGACTCGGGTCGAAGTAACGATCCTAACGTCGACGCTGACCGATTTGACTCCGCCGCTACGCAAAAAGGATCGAGATTCCAAGGCGCTAAGTAGTCTTAATTGAGACTCTTTGTCCATGCCGGCGATTTCCGAAAGGAACAAGGTTCCACCGTGAGCCTGTTCCAGCAAGCCCGGCATCGCTTTGCCGTTTTCTTCCTTGCCGAAAAATTCGATCACCGAGTTTTCCGGCGAAAGGCTACCGACCGCGACGTCGACAAACGGCCGATCCCGTCGTACGCTATTGTTATGTAGATAACGGGCATAGAGTTCTTTACCGACGCCGGCATCGCCGACGAATAGAACGCGGGTATCGTGTTGCGCGAGACGCTTAAGTTGTTCTTTAATTCGGGCAACCGTTGCACTTTTTCCGACCGGTTCGAAATCCAATGTTTGGTATGCCTTCGGAATGGGCAGTTCGATTTGCAATTGACGCGATTCAAGCGCCCTTTCGACGATCAACAATAACTTGGCCAGAGACAACGGCTTTTCAAGGTAGTCATAAGCGCCTAGTCGCGTAGCTTCAACGGCGGATTCGACTGAGCCGTGGCCGGACATCATGACCACCGGGGAGGCAAAACCGCCTTCGGCGATCCATTCCTTGAGGAGCGTTATCCCGTCTGTGTCGGGCATCCAGATATCCAGTAGAATCAAGTCCGGGTTTTGTTCGTTCTTTAATTGTCTGGCTTGGCTTGCGTTTTCAGCGGTGCTGACTTCGTAGCCTTCGTCTTCCAGGATTTCATGAACCAGTCGACGAATATCCGGTTCGTCGTCGACCACTAAGATGTGTGCTGCTTTTGCATTCATAATTAAGTAAGTAATAGCGTTAGACGGCTGGAAGTTGGATCATGAAGCCCGCTCCGGTTTTATAGCCGGTGTCGATCCAAATGGCTCCGCCGTGTTCCTCGATAATTTTTTTGACGATGGCTAGTCCTAAACCGGTACCTTTTGCCTTGGTTGTCACATAAGGTTCGAATATTTTATCCAAATGCTCCTCTTTAATGCCCGGGCCGTCATCATGAAAAGCCATTTCGACGAACCGGGCATTATTTTTTAACCGGTTAGACACTGTGATTTTTATGTTTCCGTTTTTTTCAGTGGCTTCTAGGGCGTTTTTTATTAGGTTGTGTAGAACCTGTCGAATACTGATCCGGTCACCGTTGATCATCATAATCTCTTCTTCGACCGAAGTGGAAAATTTTGCACCCCCCTGTGAGGCGTAAAGAGTTAGCACTTCCTGGATTAGCGAGGGCAGGTTGATGTGCTCGGTTTGTTTTTTAGAGACTCTGGCATACTCGGAAAAATCGTCCACCATTTCTTTCATCGCTTCGACTTGTTGGACGATGGTTTCGGTGGAGCGCTGTAATATCGCAAGCGATTTTGGCTGCAGTTCATTGGCGATTTTGTGTTGCAGACGTTCGGCCGACAGTTGTATAGGCGTTAGCGGATTTTTGATTTCGTGAGCCAGACGCCGTGCTACTTCACCCCAAGCGGCATTTTTTTGCGCTTGTATCAGGTCGGTGACATCATCGAATACGACGACAGCACCAATGCTACGGCCTTCAGGCGAGTAGAGCGGGGTTCCTCTGCATAACAGTTCTTGCAGGCCGTTGGGACCCAGGAAGGCGATGCGTTGCTCCCAAATATCTTCGGCATTTTCAAGCAAATGTTGAATTTTCCGCAAAGGGTCGGCTAAATTCGGATGCTCTTTTGACAAATCCGATAAAGATTGCCCGTAAAATCCGCTGACTTGTAGATGAAAGATACGGTAGGCAGCCTGGTTGGCCGTGCGGATTCTAAAATCCTTGTCAAAACTTATCACGCCTGCCGTCAAGTTGGCTAGAATCGTTTCCAGATAAGCGCGTTGATTCTCCACTTCGATGCCGGCCAGTCGGGTTTCGTCACGGGCCTTGGCGATGCGTTGGGCCATGTCGTTGAACGAGATAACTAGAAACCCCAAGTCGTCCTGGGCTAGTACCGGAAGCTGTTGGTTGTAATGGCCCGCCGCGATAGCTTGCGTGCCTTTGACCAGCTCCTTAACCGGCGCGACGATGTTTCTGATACTAATAAATGCGACCCAGATTGCCGCCAATAAACTCATCAACAATACCAGCGATAAGGCAAGCGAAAAGCTCAGTTTCAACGAATTCCGTAGAAAATTCATCTCTTGATAGCGCACGAACGCGAATTCGACCGAATCGGCCAGGTCCATGATTCTAAGCGGGATCGGGTACAATGCCTGAAGATATTGAATGTCTTGAGTACTGACAGCGACGATGACGTGTACCCGCAGCTGTCCTTCCTTGGTCGAGTCGAGCTCGACGTAATGGTCGTTGCGGCGCACGTTCAGCCAGGCATGTTCGTCGGGAAGATGAGGGATAATATCTCCGGGATTGATGCTGCTGGAGGCGATGATGCGACCTTGTTTGGAAAACAAGGTCATTTCTGCCGCGCCGGCTTGTGCGCGTAGTTTTTCCAGATCGTCCATACGTTGCGTTTCGGACTTGGTTTCGTACAGTTGGTCGACGAGTTGCTGAGTCTGCCGTAAATGCCAGCGCATCCGTTGGTCAAGGGAAGCTTGGCTGAGTTCGAGCGAGTCTTCCATCGCCCGGTCGATTTCGACATTGAACCAACTATCGATACCCTGATGTAAAAATTGCATCGAAAAGAAAAAAACGATGCCGGCGGGCGCCAGCGCCAATAGCACGAACAGGGAGACCATGCGTATCGTCAGCTTAGATCCTGCTTCGCGTTTTTTGAGTTGTTGAGTAAGCGAGACGATGTTGACGCCGATCAACCCTAGCAAGACGATCGAGCCCAGTGCATTGATGATCAGCAACGATGAATACATCTCGTTGAGTTGCGATGATTCTTGGGTTGCCGAACTCATTAATTGCAAAGACAACAAAACCAGTCCGAATAGCACCGCAATTAACGGGGCAAGGGGAAATCTCATTTTTGTACGGGCCATTGTAACCAATCGCTCGATAAATACCACTGCGGGTTGATGTATGTGGCGGGGCGGAGCGGCAAGGGTAGTGCTTCGCGGTCGAAACGAGTCTTGACACCGACCTGATAGCTCTCGTCCTCAGCGATGTCGTTTTCATTGAGTACGGCAATGTTACGTATCGCCGACATGCCGACTAATGCCGCGGAAAGCGATGCATAACTCGTGCTGTCCGAGGAAGTGATATTAGTGACTCGGTAGTGGTTTAATAAGGCGTGATATTGAATGCGGTAACGAATTTTGAAATCTACCAGGGTTTTGTTCCAAATCCAAGTGCGTTCGCGAACCACTTTAATCAGCACGTCCCAGAATAAAGGAATCCCTTTTTGCAGTGCCTCGCGAGCGGTTTGAGTCAATTGATAGTGGATATCAGCGGATAAGTAATATTGGCCGTCCCTCAATGCGAAGTCGATGCTCCGGACTTCGATTTTCGATTCGTCCGCATGGAGAAAAGCCGGTCGAGCCAGCAGTCCGGCGAGTAGCGCGATCCATATGCCTATTGATAGTAGGCGGTTAGTGCTTACGAATACGCGCATAATAAAATCCGTCCATTGCCTGACTGCCGGTCAAAATTTGCCGGCCATGGGTTCTTACTATGCCCCAGTTGCAATCGATAGGCCATTCCGTCGCATCTTGATGATGATCTAAAAACTTTTGGATTTGTAGCTCATTCTCTTGTTTTAAAATCGAACATGTCGCATAAACCAGTAAGCCGCCCGGGGCTAACAAAGGCCATATGGCTTCGAGGATTTTTTGCTGAAGTTGTTGTAATGGGGCTATGTCGCCGGGTTTACGCAGTAATTTAATGTCCGGATGCCGACGGATTACCCCAAGTGCCGAGCACGGCGCATCGAGTAGGATGCGGTCATACGGAACACCGTCCCACCAGTCGTTAGGTTGCGAAGCGTCCGCGACAATGCATTCGGCATCGAGCCTTAGGCGCTGTAAAGTATCACGGACTTTTTGCATGCGATTGGCGTCGATATCAACTGCCGTGAGCCTTGATAAATGCGCTTGCATTTCCATAATATGCGCCGATTTGCCGCCGGGGGCCGCACAGACATCGAGCACCCGTTGATTCGGTTTTAGGTCCAGTAATTCGGCTGAAAATTGCGCGGCAAGGTCTTGTACCGAAACCAAGCCTTCGGAAAACCCAGGCAATTGTTCGACCGGAACCGGCCGTTCAAGGATCAGCGCGGAAGGGCATTCGAAAGCCTCGATTGCACCGAGTTGGGCGGTTGCTAGCTGCTCTTTGTAGTCGGTTCGACTGATGCGTGCTGAATTAACGCGCAGGGTCATTGGTGCCTGACGGTTGTTTTCGGACAATAATTGCTCGGTTTGTTCAGGCCAATTTGAGAGGATCGCTTCGATCAGCCATTGCGGGTGATTGCTTGCCGCTACCGGGTCGCTGTCGGCTAGCGATTGTAATTCATCTCTGCGTCTCTGATAGTTTCTCATGATGGCGTTGAGCAGCGGTTTTGCCCAAGCCTTTTTTCGGGGAGCGGCCGAAACGGTCTCCGAAACCGCGGCATGGGCTTTAACGCGCATGTATTCGAGCTGATAAAGACCGGTCAAAGCTAAGGCTTTGATTTCATCGTCTTTGATCGGTTTACTCACTAATAGCCCGAGCAGAAAGTCGAGCCGATAAAATTCGCGAATGACGCCATAGCATAGCGCTTGAACGAAAGCCTTGTCATTGGCGGATTCGATCATGCCCAGCGATTGTTCGAGGGCTGCGGTTAGCGATTGGCCTTCATGCAATACCCGGCTCACGATCCGGGCCGAGAGGTTTCTTAGGTTCACAGAGGATTAACCCAGGCTTTGCGCAGTCACATCGTGCGCATTCATGAAGGCGGAGGCAGATATACGTTTGCCGCCGGGCAGTTGGACTTCAAGCAGGCGCAGCAATCCGTCGCCGGTGGCGACTTCAAGGTGCTTGCCGTTTTTGAGCAGTGTGCCGGGTTCCGCATCGATTTGACCGTTGAAGGGTTCGGCTAACCAGATTCGTAAAACTTGATCCTTATAGCGCGTTTGCGCGACCGGCCACGGATTGAAGCCTCTGATTTTTAGATCCAATTGTTCGGCAGGTTCGCTCCAATCTAAATTCGCTTCGCTTTTTTCCAGCTTTGCGGCATAAGTGACTTGGCTTTCATCCTGCACTTCGGGAGCCAGGGTGTTGTCTTCGATATGCGGCAGTATTTTGCTTATGCCGATTGCGCCGAGTTCGGCTAATTTGTCGTGCAGATCGCCCGCCGTGTCTTTGGGGGTAATACGATATTCCTCTTTGTGCAGCATGTCACCGGCATCCAATTTGAGCGCCATGCGCATGATTGTCACGCCGGTTTTTTCATCGCCGGCGATCAAGGCTCTTTGAATCGGCGCTGCGCCGCGCCAACGCGGTAGTAATGAAGCGTGTACATTGATGCAGCCGAATCTCGGCAAATCCAGTACACGCTGCGGCAAAAGCATGCCGTAGGCGACCACGATCAGCAAATCCGGTTCGAACGCCGCCAGTTGTTGAAAGTGATGGTCGGATTTCAGAGATTCAGGTTGTAAAACCGGAATGCCTGATTGCATAGCCAGTTCCTTGACCGGGCTGGGCTTCAATTGTCGTCCGCGCCCTGCGGGGCGGTCGGGCTGAGTATATACCGCGCAAACCGGATGGCCCGAGGCAATCAGCATGCGTAGCGTAGGCACGGCAAATTCAGGGGTGCCGGCGAAAACGATTTTCATGAGGCTTTTTGTTCCAATCGATGAATTTTATTCAGTTTCTTTTTAATCATTTGGCGTTTCAGCGGCGAAATATAATCGACGAACAACTTGCCTTCTAAGTGATCTATTTCGTGTTGTACGCAGACCGCCAATAGATCGTCGGCTTCGAATTCAAAGAATTCTCCGTCGCGATTGAGGGCGCGTACTTTGATGTGTTCGGCGCGTTTGACTGTTTCGAAAAAACCAGGGACCGACAAACAGCCTTCTTCGGTTTCCTCAATGCCGTCCTTGGCAAGGATTTCCGGATTGATTAGACACAGCGGAGATTTCTTCTCCTCGCTGACGTCAATTACAATGACTCGCTTGTGAACGTTGACTTGAGTCGCGGCCAAGCCGACGCCGCGAGCTTCGTACATGGTTTCGAACATATCGTCGACGAGTTTTCCGATATCGGCATCGACCGTTTCGACCGGGGCCGCCTTTTTACGCAAGCGTTCATCCGGGAACTCGAGTATAGTTAGAATGCTCAACAATTTCTCCACTATCATATTACAATTTTACAATTCTGGAATTTTATATGAATTCATCTAAACTTTGAATTCAGACCACATAATATTCAGATTACCGGATCTATCGTCTCAGGAACTCTCTATGGCTTTTCGACAAATTTTTGGATTGATCGTTTCGTTGGCAGTCAGCGTAACCGGTTGGGCGCAGGAAATAGAAGTCAATCCTTCTCACCCGGAGCAATATACCGTAGTTAGGGGTGATACGCTGTGGGATATCTCGGGAAGATTTTTGCGTAGACCTCATCAATGGCCTTTAATCTGGGAGAGCAATCCGCAAATCGATAATCCGCATTTGATTTATCCGGGCGATACCATTTATTTTTCCGAAGTCGATGGTAAGCCTCGCTTAAGTTTATCCTCGTCAAGATTCGCCGGTGATTTAGGTTCGTCAAGAGAAGTTAAGCTCTATCCTCGTATCCGTGAAATGGATCTCGACGATGCGATCGAGTTAATTCCTTCCGAAAAAATTGCCAAATATTTGGCTTCGCCGCGCGTGGTTGGGCAGGATGATTTGGAAAATTCGCCTTATGTCATCGATTTTGCCGGCGAACATCTAGTTGCAGGCCTGGGCGATCGTGTTTATGTTCGCGCGATCGAAAAGCCGGAAAGTTTGACATATACGATTTATCGCAAAGGCGACACGTTCATCAGTGCCGAGACCCAAGAAATTCTCGGCTATGAAGCGAAGTTTGTCGCAAATACGACACTACAAGCGCCCGGCGATCCTGCAACGCTGCTCGTTACGCGTTCGACCAGCGAGATTCGTATGGGTGACAGGCTTATGCCGCACCAAGAAGGCGATTTTACCCTGCATTACTTTCCTAATCCGCCGGAAACCGAAATACAAGGTAGTATTATTAGTGTGCTGGATGGCGTTACCCAAGTTGGTCGATATAATGTTGTTGCCATCGATAAGGGTGCGTCGGATGGCCTGGAGGTAGGGCATGTGCTCGATATTTACAAGAAAGGGAAGTCCGTTCGAGATCCTTTTAGTAAAATAAGGAACGATACGATTCAATTACCCAATGAGTTGGCCGGAACCTTGATGATTTTCCGAACCTTCGATCGGATAAGTTATGCGTTGGTAATGGACGCGCGCCAAGCGATTCACGTACTAGATAAAGTTCAAACCCCCTGAAAAATTTTCAAATTTCCTCCGATATCAAATACTGGCTTGCCTTATTGCGCACGCCGGGTTTCGGCTGTCGGTCGTTTCTTAAAACGCTCGATAGCCATACTCCTCAGCAATTGTTTTCCGAGTCAAGCAGTGGATTAGCCGCTCTCGGGCTAAAGAATTCGGTCGTTCAAGCGATTCGCAATCCCGATTGGACAACGGTAGAGCAGGATTTGCGTTGGTTGGAGCAGCCTGGGCATTTGGCCGTGACTTTAGTCGATTCTTGTTATCCGACGCAGTTAAAGGAAATCGCCGATCCGCCGCCACTATTGTTTATTAGAGGAAATCCGGATATTTTGGCGCTTCCGCAAATCGCGATCGTAGGTAGCCGAAATCCTTCTCATTTAGGTGTCGAGACTGCCACCGAATTTGCTAAAGCCTTGGCAAGAGAAGGCTTTGTGATCACCAGCGGATTGGCTTTGGGTATCGATGCCGCCGGGCATCAAGGCGCCTTGCAAGCTCAAGGTTACACGATTGCCGTAGCGGGAACCGGCTTAGATAGAGTGTATCCTGCGCGTCATAGAGCATTGGCGACTGAAATTGTTAATCATGGCGCAATGATTTCAGAATTTCCTCCCGGGACTGGGGCGAAAGCCGATCATTTTCCTAGGCGTAACCGAATTATCAGCGGTTTGTGTATCGGACTACTGGTAGTGGAGGCGGCCAAGCAAAGCGGTTCTTTGATTACTGCGCGCATGGCTTTGGAGCAGAACCGCGAAGTGTTCGCGATTCCGGGCTCGATTCATAACCCCTTGGCAAGAGGATGTAATGCTTTGATTCGGGAGGGTGCAAAACTCGTTGAAACCGCGCGCGATATTCTTGAAGAATTAAATCAGTATAATCAGAAGGATGAAAATATTTTTACGGAATTGAGACAAACAACGCTTGACCTCGAGCAGCAAACATTATTGAATCTAATTATGTTCAGCCCCACTTCCATTGATAGTCTGGTGGAAAATACCGAATTACCGGTCGAAGTCATATCGTCGATGTTGCTGGTTTTGGAATTGCAAGGTTACGTAGAATCCGTTTCGGGAGGCTGTTATACCCGAATCAAATAAACGCCGCATGATGGCGCAGTACAGGAAGTGCTGCCGTTTTTTGCCGATACCGGCTTAGAAAACGGAGGAATCGGATCGATTCCAAAAAGGAACCTCCTCACGGAGTGAAGGGGTTCCGTATAGAAACTTTTTTAAAGAAGACCCGCTATGAAAGAAAATATTTTTGATGTAATTATGTATCTGTTTGAAAACTATATGGAAGATGAGATCGATATCTTACCGGATAACGAGTTGATAAAAACAGAGTTGGAAGAAGCGGGATTCGATCAAATCGAAGTGGTCAAGGCTTTTGATTGGCTCGAATCGCTTAGCCTGCAAGGGCAGATTACGCCGACGGTACCGACCGCATTTCGGATTTTTTCCAGTCAGGAACAAGAAAAACTGGATTTGGAGTGCCGTAATTTTCTGATGTTCATTGAACACAGCGGCATCTTATCGCATGCCAACCGGGAAATCGTAATCGATCGCGCGATGGCATTAGAAAATGAAGAAATTTCACTGGAAAAATTGAAATGGATCGTACTGATGGTGTTGCTCAGTCAGCCCGACGAGGAAATCGCATTTTCAAGAATGGAGGACATTGTCTATGATCTCATCCCGGCTTACTTACACTAATCGCATTTTCCTAACTGAATGAGTAATAATCTCGTTATTGTAGAATCTCCTGCAAAAGCCAAAACCATTGAAAAATATCTCGGCAAGGATTTTCACGTGCTGGCCTCTTACGGCCATGTTCGCGACCTGATCCCGAAAGAAGGCGCAGTCGATCCCGAGCATGACTTCGCGATGAAATATGAAATCATCGATCGGAATCAGCGCCATGTTCAAGCGATAACAAAGGCTGTCAAGCAAGCTCAAGCGCTTTATCTTGCAACCGACCCGGACAGGGAAGGTGAGGCGATCTCCTGGCATTTATACGAATTGCTCAAGGATAAAAAACTGCTCAAGGATAAGCCGGTTCATCGCGTCGTTTTTCATGAGATCACCAAAAAAGCGGTCACCGAGGCGATTGCGCATCCGTCCGAACTGTCGATCGATTTGATTAATGCGCAGCAGGCGCGTCGTGCCCTGGATTACTTGGTAGGCTTTAATCTGTCGCCGCTATTGTGGAAAAAAATCCGCAGGGGTTTATCGGCAGGACGCGTGCAGAGCCCTGCATTGCGTTTGATCGTCGAACGCGAACTGGAAATCGAGGCATTCAAGAGCCGGGAATACTGGTCGATCGACGCCGATCTGAGCGCGGATGCTCAAGCCTTTAAGGCCAAATTGACGCAGTTCGACGGTGAAAAAGTCGAGCAGTTTACTATCGACAATGAGCAGCGTGCGCTACAGGTCAAGCAAACCTTGCTCGATGCTGCCGATGGTAAACTGCTGGTCGCGAAGGTCGAAAAAAAGCAGCGTAAACGTAATCCTGCGCCGCCGTTCATTACTTCGACGTTACAACAAGAAGCCGCGCGTAAACTCGGTTTTACGACTAAGCGCACGATGATGGTCGCGCAGCAGTTGTACGAAGGCATCGATATCGGTGGTGAGACGGTTGGTTTAATCACCTATATGCGTACCGATTCGGTTAATCTTGCTGCCGAAGCCATCGCCGAAATCCGCGAATTGATCGCCGAAAAATACGGCGCTAAAAATGTGCCGAAGAGCCCGCGCGAGTACAAGACTAAATCCAAAAACGCCCAAGAAGCGCACGAAGCGATACGTCCGACTTCGGCGAGACGTATTCCGGCCGATCTGCAAAAATTTTTGAGCCCCGAACAATTCAAGCTTTACGACTTGATTTGGAAACGTACGATCTCGAGCCAAATGATTCATGCGACGATTAACACCGTTGCAGTCGATCTGCATTGTGGCAATGAACGTAATGTATTTCGGGCAACCGGATCGGCGATCGCCGATCCGGGCTTCATGGCCGTGTACCTGGAAGGCAAGGACGATAGTGCGGAAGGCGACGACAAGGAGAATTTTTTACCGTCACTCGAAGAAGGGCGCCCAGTACCGCTCAATGATATCATCGCCGGCCAGCATTTTACCGAACCGCCGCCGCGCTACAGCGAGGCCAGCTTGGTCAAGGCGCTCGAAGAATTCGGTATCGGTCGACCTTCTACTTATGCATCGATCATCTCGACATTGCAAAACCGCGATTATGTCACGTTGGAAAGCAAGCGCTTTTATCCTACCGATGTTGGCCGCATCGTCAATAAATTTTTGACCGAGCATTTCAATAAATACGTCGACTATGATTTCACCGCGAACCTCGAAGATGAGCTCGATGCGGTTTCGCGAGGTGAAAAAGACTGGATTCCATTGATGCGCTCGTTCTGGGTGCCATTCAATACGCTGATTCATGAAAAAGAAGAAAGCGTACAGCGCAAGGATGTCACGCAAGAGGCGATCGATGAAAAATGTCCGGAATGCGGCAGTCCTTTGTCGATCAGGCTGGGGCGGAATGGGCGCTTTATCGGGTGTACCAATTATCCGGAGTGTTCTTATACGCGTAATTTGAACGAAGACGCCAGTAATGTGTCCGAGCCGGAAGTCGTCGAAGGGCGCGTTTGTCCGAAGTGCGAAGCGCCGTTGGTGATTAAAACCGGGCGCTACGGTAAATTCATCGGCTGCAGCGCGTATCCGAAATGCAAACACATCGAGCCGCTCGAAAAACCGGTCGATACCGGTGTCGAGTGCCCGCAATGCAAAAAAGGCAATTTGCTTAAGCGTAAATCCAGAAACGGCAAGATTTTTTATTCCTGTTCAGAGTATCCGAAATGCAGCTATGCAATCTGGAATGCCCCGGTTCAGGAAAATTGCCCGGAATGTAATTGGCCTATTTTGACGCTAAAAACCACTAAGCGCCGGGGTACCGAAAAAGTGTGCCCGCAAAAGGAATGTAGCTATGCCACGCCGTATGAAGGCGATCCCGATGATGTACTAGGACCGAGTTAGCGGGAAGTTAGAGATGTCTCGAAAAATAACCCCTTTGTTCTAAAGGGGTTGAGTTTGTTGTATCAAATTAGAATGGATTAAAAGTTACATCGCTCTGTTCGGTTTGTTGTGAGTATGAGTCAATGCCGAACGGATGTCGTCCTGCAAAAAGCGTTTTAATCCGCGCCCCAGGTTTTTCGCCAATAGGGGCAATGCATGATCTTTGCTCATAAAGATCGATGAAAGTTTACCTTTACGGTATTTCGCTAACGCGTTTCGCACTGTGTTACAAAGATAGCACTCAGCCCCTTTTGGAAGCGAATCGTCGAGTTCTCTGAGTTTTTTCGGTGTGATTTTATTCATGGCTTTTCTCCTAAAATGAGCGAGAAAACAATAAGAAGCATCGGATGACCGATAGGCCGCCCATCAGTCCCTTGAATGGTTCCATAGTTAATACGGAATGCGAAAAATGTCAAATATTTTTTAATGAATATCGCGACTTTTGGAAAAATATGAGGGGATTACGTCCGTCCGGTGCCAAGGGTAATACTAATACAAACCTAATATTTCGATTAACAATATAAAATATCAATAAAAAGATGAACGACTTACCTTATTGTCCGCAGTGCAACTCTGAATACACTTATATCGATGGAAGCATGTACATTTGTCCGGAGTGCGGGCATGAATGGTCGCAAGACTCGGAGGGCGGCAGCGGAAACGAAGACCGTATAATCAAAGACGCCAATGGCAACGTATTGCAAGATGGCGATACGATTTCGGTGATCAAGGACCTCAAGGTAAAAGGCTCGTCCCTAGTCGTTAAGGTCGGCACAAAGGTCAAAAATATCCGGTTGGTCGATGGCGATCACGACATCGATTGTAAAATCGACGGCATAGGCGCGATGAAATTGAAATCGGAATTTGTAAAAAAGGTTTGATCGAACTCATGAATCGAAGGCCGGATTAGCGTAAGCCGACATCCTCGCCAAGCACACTCCTCTCCTCCAGGAAATTAGACGCTTTTTCGATCAGATTAGGAGTAGTTGGTTATGTTTGAATCACGGCTTAAAGCCGCATAACGTAAAGCTAATCGGGCGACCTGGAAAGATTGCAAAAGACAGGCAATGTACTAAATGCTCAGTATGAAGCACTTTGTTTGGAATTTCGAAAAGAACGCTCAGTTGATTGCAGAGCGGGGAATGTCATTCGAACGAGTCGTTCATCGAGGGTGTTTTGGATGTGATCAAACATCCGAACCCTTCAAAATACCCTAACCAGCGCATGTTCATCATAAATATTGAAAATTACGCATATTTGATTCCATTCGTTGAAGATGAAAAACAGATATTTTTGAAAACCATAATCCCAAGTCGTAAAGCTACAAAACAGTATCTTGAGGTGAATAATGGCTAGCAAACTCGATCAAGAAGAGAAAGATCTGCTTGAATCATATGAAAATGATGAATGGGTTTCAGTTATGAATCCATCAGATATTGCAGAATATACAGCAGCAGCAAAAAACACATTCAGAAAAGACAAGCGTGTAAATATACGAATGACGGAAATGGATCTTGAGCTTTTACAAGAAAGGGCATTAATTGAGGGATTGCCTTATCAAGTTCTTATGTCAAGTATTCTACACAAATATGTAACCGGTCGTTTGGTTGAAAAAGGTGCATAACGAATAAGGTTAGATTTTGGTTCGCGTTGCTCACAAAATCTAACCTTATTCGTTATGCATTGATTATTTGAGCCCGTAATACTTCATTGCGGCTTCAGTTAGGACTTTTGTTGCCACAGACAACCCAACACCCCAAGCGCCTTCGGCAGCCTTTTTCAGATTACCTGCAACCCAGTTCTTTGCTTTTTCTCCAAACGGTTCATCTGCACTAGCTGGTTCTTCCGCTGCCATTAACTCGGCAAGCTCTGTTGCATCTCCTTGCGGTATGCCATTTTTTACAAGGTGTTCTATGAAAGAAACGTTATCTCTTTCGTTAATGCCTACGGCAATTTGAGCACCGGCACCGCCAGCAACAGCAGTAGATACATTTCCGTAGATTATCTGTTGCGAAATCTGTTGAACCTGCTCGGTTTCTGCCTTGTTTTTCGTGGATTCGCCGAATGCCACGTGCATTGCTCCAGGAACTGATTTTTCCAGCTCCAAGGTAAGTTCAAGAATTCGGCTTCTTACTGTTTGTTGGATTTCGTAGAAAGCTGTCAGCGATATTGTTCCTGATACATCATTACACGCATAGCCTTCATATATTTTTCCTTGAAGTAGTAGAATGAGGTTTGATGCATCAATACCTAAAGTACCGCCATCAGAACTTTTCTTGACCATCTCATCTACAGCGGCAATGCTTTCTCTAACCTCGTACTTTGTCCAGCTTGTGCCGGCATGTTTTTCGATTAAGTACGGCGGTATCTGCGCGTTGTTTATTCCTGAGCCAAAAGAACCTGAGAATGTGCCTCGGTAGGTAACGCCAACAATGCGATAGGAAGGGACTTCAGCATCTTTCGGATAGCCCTCTGATTCATGCTTCACCCATTCTCCAAGGATGTCGCTACCCAACCTTGCAGCGAGAAGACGTACCTTTAAAAGAATAGAGCCAAGATCTGATCCTTCCTGAACTACGGATTCTTGGATTTGTTGCAACAAGGACATATCAGAGCACCATTCGTTCTATTGCATAACGCCAGCCATAACCAGACTCAAAAAGCGGAGCGCAGCGCAGCTTTTTGAGTCTGGTTATGGCCTTGTTAGCCATCGCTTTGCTTTTTTCTGTGCGCCAATTCTTCCCGAGCCCAACGCACTTTCGGTACTGACGTTTTTTCTTCGCACCAAGCCAGATACTGAGGGTCGGTTTGATTCCCCGAGGGATGAGCAACGTGTACCCAACTAAGATTCTCATTTCGATAGGTGGTTGCTTTTACTTGCTTTACGCCTTGGTAGGATTCTGAAAAAGCGCTTTTGCACCAAGCTATGAAATCCTTATCGAGGCCGAACAATATAAAACTGCGACCCGAGCGCTCTTTTGAGAGATGGGTGTGAATGCAGTTATTCAAGACTTTCCGAACCATGCCCCCAGATGAAGCATCGGCATCAAGAATATCTTTCAATTTGTAGGAATAGCTACCATCGGCTTTTCGAGCACTGATAGAGCATTTGATTATTGAACCTGACTGGCACTGTTTTTCAGTAGGAAGAAACAATTCATCTGGATTTGACAATACTCGCAGACCGAGGCCCTGAAATAGCCATGGAAAACGCTTACGCATTCCTTTGAAAGGTATGGATTCGTAAGTTGCTCTGCCCTTCCTTTCCTCAGCCATTGCTTTATTTTGAGTGGCTCCCTTGGAAAAGCCCAACAATCGATACTCTGGGTCGGCGGAACCCCAGCTAGCAGGATTATTAATTAGCTGAATTGGCTCTCCATGCCCCCAGCGTTCGAAACCAAGCTCAGAATCATGGCGAGCAAAGAACTGCTTACAAACTGTGCAGGTTATGTATCCGTGACTCACTAGGCTTTTTCTCCGTTTTTATTGGCTAACTATAATTAGACATCCTAAATGACGCAAAATATTGCGTCAAACAGTTGCCTAATCCGGTTTTGAAAATTAAAATCATAAAACTTTCAGTGAGTTGAAAAAACAACCTTTCCTAATAAAAATGCAAAATACGTCAGTGTCGAATTCGGAAAATTCACCGAAATTATTGGATCAAGTACGGGCTAAGATTCGTTTGAAGCATTATAGCATTCGTACCGAACAGGCCTATACGGAGTGGATTAAACGCTATATTTTGCATTTCGGCAAGCGCCATCCGCGTGACTTGGGCGCTAGCGAGGTGGGGCTGTTTTGATGCATTTTGCGGTCAACGGCAAAGTGGCGGCTTCCAAAAAAACGAGGTCAAGTCTTCGATTTATGGTTTTTTACCGATTCCACTCGCGTTAAAAAATGCAATCCAAAAAAATCGCCTATTTCAGGTCAAAGCGTCTAACGCCGGACGGGTTTTGCAACGCCGTCCGTGCTATTGTTTCACTTTTTAAATCGATATCTCTTTAGATACCGAGCGCTAATCTCGGTTCGAGAGTCCATAGCCGCTTTCGTTTAACAGTATTCAACCTTCGGCTTGCCTTCCGATGATTCGCATGTCCCTATCGAAAACGCTGATTCGCCGGCTTCCGTCAAAATTTGCAGCGTTGCCGCTTCGTCTTCTTCGGCGACGCAAACGATCATGCCGATGCCGCAATTGAAAGTGGTCAGCATGTCTGCATCGGAAACCTTGCCTTGTTGTTGCAGCCAGTCGAAAACTTCCGGGCGTTTCCACGATCCTAATTTGATGTGTGCGGCTGTGCCTTCCGGTAGAACGCGCGGCAGATTTTCGGTGATGCCGCCGCCGGTGATGTGAGCCAGCGCATGCACCGGTATGGATTCCAGTAATTTCAACAGCGGTTTGACATAGATGCGAGTCGGCTCCAACAGCGCTTCGCCGAGTGTTTTGCCGTCGAACGGTTCCGACAGCGGTGTGCAGCTGTGCTCAAGAATCTTACGGATCAGCGAATAGCCGTTCGAATGCGGTCCGCTGGATGCAATACCGATCAGTTTATCGCCGGCTTTGACCTTGCTGCCGTCGATGATGTTGTTTTTTTCGACGATGCCGACGCAGAATCCGGCTAAATCGTATTCGCCGTCTGCGTACATGCCGGGCATTTCGGCCGTTTCGCCGCCGACCAATGCGGCTCCGGCCAATTCGCAGCCTTTACCGATGCCTTCGACGACTGCGGCTGCCGTGTCGACATCGAGTTTTCCGGTGGCGAAATAATCGAGAAAGAATAAAGGTTCCGCGCCTTGAACAATGATATCGTTGACGCACATTGCGACTAAGTCGATCCCGACCGTGTTATGGATGCCGAGATCGATCGCCAGTTTGAGCTTGGTGCCCACTCCGTCGGTCCCAGAAACCAGTATCGGTTGGCGGTAGCGGTCGAGAGGGAGTTCGAACATCGATCCGAAACCGCCGAGCCCCGCTAATACGCCGGGTATTCGGGTTCTGGCCGCGATCGGTTTGATCCGTTCGACCAGTGCATTGCCGGCTTCGATATCCACGCCGGCACTCTTATAATTCAAGCCATCTTGATTTTGTGCGCTCAATGTGATGTTCTCTTAAAGTAAAAATTTTATTGACCGATATTGTACAAGACATCGTCGGATTTGTGTGAGGGATATGAAGTCACTATTTAGGGTTCTTGTGGTTATCGCTTATTTGTGCGGTTCATTTAGCTGGGCCGCCGAAGTCAAAGGCTTGTTCGAAACGGAGGTCATTGCGAAAAGCCAGCGGCCGGAAGATATTGAGGCCGCGATCAAGGAGGCGATGACCATTGTCTTGCAACGGGTATTATCCGGCAACGGTGTTCTCGATGATCCTGTTGCTAAGACTGCCGTGGCCCAGGCGCGTTTTTACGTCAAGCAGCACCAATACTCGTTGGTTGAGAAGCCGAGCGATGCCTCCGGTCAGGCGCGAGTCATGCGGGTTTTGTTCGACGAGACGCGGCTACTGAATTTGCTCAGTACCGGACGATTGGGGATTTGGAGCGAGATAAGGCCGGAAACACTGCTTTGGTTGGTCGTCGACGAACACGGGAAACGGAGTTTTTTTAAACCCGAATTGAGGCCGTCTTTGGAGCATGCTATCAGTCGCGCCGCGAAACAGCAGGGATTACCGCTGATTTTTCCTTTGCTTGATCTTGAAGAGCGCACCCAAATTGCCGTGCATGATGTTCTGAGCGCTTACCCTGAACAACTATTGAATATTTCCGGACGTTACGATGTGGTATCGATACTGGCGGGTAGGGTGGCGCGACAAGCCGATTGTTGGCAGGCGGATTGGGCTTTTTATTTCGACGGAGACGTGCAGCAGTGGTCAAATTCCTGCGGCACATTACATGAAGCGTTGTTGAGTGGTATGCGGGGTGTGTATACGCGCTTGTCTCATTATTATGGCGTTAAGCCGGATATACTTGAGCGAGGCATGATGACGCTCAATATCGCCGGAATTGCCGGTATGAACGATATGTCTCGAGTTACGCGTCATATTGAATCGCTGCCGATGGTCAAATCGGTGGCTTGGCTCAGTGTCAAAGACGGCTTTAATCGCTATAGAATCAATTACGAAGGTGATTTCAGCGTGTTTCGGCATACGCTTGGTTCCGGTGGCGTCTTAGAGTCGATGGGATCAGTCGGATTGGGCTCTGATGAATTAAGTTCCGATGAGTTGAGTTTTAGACTGCTTCCCATGCGGTAAAGTCGTGATATATTCTTGAGTGTTGTATTCAATTTAAAAACTATTTAACCCAGCCTTTACAAATGTAGTGCCTACGTCTAAGTTATTGAAGCATAAGAATAAAAAAAACGTGCTAATAATAGCTTTGTAGCGGCATAATATTTTAATTGTCTTAATTTTCAGTAGTTTATAATAGGCAAATGTTAAGGCTGGGTTAAGGGTAAGCAAGGATAACGCTTTTGGATTTACCAATTAAAATAACTATAAATGTGAGAAGGTTATGACGACAAAGAAATTATTGAAAGTGACTGTTTTTTCGATTGCAGCATCAATGACAAATGGGGCTTTTGCTTATTCCGAAGATATGGACAAGCCCGCATGCAAAACACCAAAATTCAGGGATTTTAATCTGCCGGTTTATAGTGCGGAAAACAAAGCCGAGGTCGCGCCCGAATCCGAACTGATGTTTACGATTTCCAATTGGATAGCGCCGGAATCTGTTAGTGTAACGGCAAAAGGTATTCCTCTGAAGGTGGAGGTCGAAAATAAAAACAGTTTTTTTAGAGTCAGCGCAAAATTACCGGCTTCTTTAAACGGAAAATTTGCTCGAATCAACGTAAGAGCCGATGCCGTTCTTGGCTGTAAAGGCATGGACGGGTGGTTGATTAAGATTGCCGATAGCCCTCAAATTTTGGCCTCCGAGCCCGAAGCCGAAGAAAATGTTGGCAAGCCTGTTGTCGACACAGTTGAAGAAGAGAAGGCCGAGGCTGTAATCGAGAAAGCGGGCGAATAATCCGCTGGTCATTGCGTTGGCTAATAAAGGATCTTATCGGGTTTAGCATTCCATCGCTCAAAAGGCTTGAGATCGTTGTTTTGTTTGAGGTTTAGCATGGCGATGCGTCTTTCGGCCGGCGGCAGCGGAATTTCATCATAAATGAAGCTGTCGTCGAATCCTGCCGATGCGGCATCTTCTCGGCTACAGGCATAATAGACCTTGTCGAGACGGGCCCAATAAATCGCTCCTAGGCACATCGGGCAAGGTTCGCAGCTGGTGTACAAAATACAGCCGGTCAATTGAAAGTTGTTCAGTACTTGGCAGGCTGATCGAATGGCCATGACTTCAGCATGAGCCGTCGGGTCGAGCCGGCTGGTGACTTGGTTGCCGCTGGCGGCAATGATTTTATTTTCTTTGACGATCAGTGCGCCGTAAGGCCCGCCTTGTCCGGATTCGACGTTTTCAGTAGCGAGATCGATTGCTTGTTGTAAATAGTCCGAGTGCGTGCTCATAAGCCTAAAGGGTTGTTGGGGTCGATGCCCGGCATAAACGGAATACGCCGGTCCTGATCGGTGATCTGATAAATTTTTCCGAGCCAGTTGTTAAAAACCGCTCGAGCCGTATCTCGCCAAGTATTGTCGATGTAATCGAGAACGGCGGCTTCCGGAAAAGGTTCGGTCGGTTTATTGCCTCGTCGCGACGCTATGACGTGATCACGGTAGTCCGTGAAAACGCGCTGGACTTTGGGGCTGAAATAATGCTCCGGAAAAGGCGGATAGTCTTCTATGTCGCCGTTATAGTAACGATTCACCTCACGCTTGTATTCTTTTAGCAGGCTGATGTCGTCGTACTCCGGGTGACCTTGAAAGAATACGATTCGGAAACCGTCCGGGCTAACCGCCAGATGGACGCCTGCCTCCTTGCTCGCAACCAATACTTTCAAGCCTTTTTGTTCTATGTCTTCGCGAAAGATTTCGTTAAAACGCGAATGCGGGACATCGAAACGGGTATTGATTTCCGAGACCAAAGGATGTTTTCGATCCAGGACTTTATGCGGAAACACTCCCCAGCGTTTAGCAGGTAAACGGGTTCTTTCGATGCCGTAGCAAAACTGGATAACGGCGTGCGTTGCCAGACACGAACATAAAACGGACGGAACATTCTGTTTGGCCCACAAGAACACTTCGGTCAACGGTTGCCAAAAATCTTCTTGGTCTAGTTTCGGTTTTGTGACATTGGCTCCGCTGATGATCAAGGCGTCCAGCCCGTCTCGCTTAATGGTTTCGAACGATTCGTAATAACGCTCTATGTGTGCTTTTGCTTCCGAGTTTCGGGGCAATCCGTCGACGGTAAAAGGATGAACATGAAACTGCGTGATTTGGTTACACGCACCGACCAGTCGAAAAAATTGGCGCTCGGTGGCTTCAAGCGCGGAATCCGGCATCATATTCAGCAAGCCGATATGCATTTCTCGAATATCTTGGTGACGGGCGCGCTCCGGCTTCAGAATTTCTTCGCCTTCTTCACGCAGACGCTGGAATGTCGGTAAATCGGTGTGTGCGACTAAGGGCATTAATTCAAACCTAATTTAAGCCTGTTGCTCGGCGATCGCGTCTGCGATCAACCGAATGAAATCGTCTTCGTTGTTAACCTGTGCGGCATCGTTGGCGTCGATAGTATAGCCGTACTGCCGGGCTATCGCTTCATAGCGAGGTAAGCGCGACCTGAATAATTCCGGGAAGACCCATGTGACGAATTCGTCAGGCGGAATCATTTCGGGGGCCGAAAAGTAGCGTTTGTCCATGAATTCGGCCAGTTTTTCATCCAAAAAGTCTTCACGGTAATACAGCGGTTTCGGGTCGGTTTTGGCGCGCTCGATAATGGTTTTTTCGAGATCCGGCGGAATCTTGATATAGAGGATTAGCGTATGCTTGGCGAGTGTATCCAGTACTGTTGGGTTGTCCAGCTCGCATAAACTGCCGCCGGCATCGTTAATGAAGTGTTTGTAGCCGTAGATGTCCTCGGATTTTTTTATGAAATCGGGAACATCAAGCATTGCTGAAATTTCGGCTTGATGATGCAATTGTTGGCGGCGCTTGAATTCCTTTAAAGACAATCCGCCCAGTTCGGGGTTGCCGATTTTACCGAGAAAACTCGATACCGGAGTTAGGTTGTCGACGGTAACGTTGTTGCATATATAGATAGAGTCGGAGAGCAGTAACTCTCGCAAAAACGGTACATCCATCGCTCGGCGCTTGATGTTGTCCAGGATGGGTTCATCCAGATATTTGGTGCCGATCCGGTAATCGCCGGAATAATGAAACCATTTTTGTCTAGGTAGCTTATTGGCCAGTGTGGTTTTACCCGCGCCAGACATGGCCATTAGTGTAATGCTTTTGGATTCCCAATCCAGGAATTCCGGTGCACTCATTTTCATGCGAAGTGTTTCCGTTAATCGATGTAATCGTCAAAGTTTAAATTGTCCATATTGCGACGGTGTTCGTCCGGGTCGCTGTAACCGAGGTCTTCGTCGTCCAGTTCGAAAGGCGCACTCCAATCCTCGGGTTCCTCAATATAGTCGAAGGTCGAATTATACCAACTGTCGTTGTCGTATTCGCCAATCTCTCCATTCAAATATTGTACTTCGATCGAATCATCGTTTTCATCGATCGTAATGATTTTGAACGTTAAATTATTTTCGACATCTTTGTACCATCTGTCGATGACGGGGTCTGCTATTGTAGTCATGTTAAATTCCTCAAAAAATTAGGGTATTCCGTATAAACCTTCATAACCTGATTGACAGATTGTTATCGGCTGGTTATCTAACCGGCAATCGTTTGCAAGCCGGCCGGTTGTAAAAAATCATGCTCGCCGTTACCATCAAAGCTAGCTGAAATTGCCTGTAAAGAAAAGAAGTTTTTAACGGTCGTGGCAAATAAATAAATTCATGGTTTGTTAAGGAATAGCGTTGTATTTTGTGAGGTAAAGGTTTGCCGAAGGCAGTTGTTTTTGGCCAATCGGCACCAATAGTTTGCGGATGAATTGCTGAGCTTCGGTTTGGTCCGATGAGTTGAGCGGGCCTTAGCTGAATTTGCGAGGCTTTTTCAAGCGGTACAATGCCGAAATGTCCTCGTCACCAAAGCCTTGATCCATTAACTGTTCGTAATTGAGTAATGTCATTTCGGCCAAAGGAATAGGCGTGTCGGCGTTTTCGGCCATCTTACGGCAGATTTCCAAATCTTTGTGATGCAATGCCAATTTGAAGCCCGGTGCGAATGTATTCTGCATCATTGTTGGGCCTCTATGTTCGAGAAACCAATTGCCGGCTGCGCCCCCCGAGACGACTGCGATGACTTTATCCATCGGCAGGCCTTGCGCTTTGCCGAATGCCAGTGCTTCGGTCACGGCTTGGTTAATGCCGGCGGCCATGATTTGGTTGACCGCTTTCGTGGCCTGCCCGCTGCCGACCGGTCCCATGTGCAGAATGCGCGCGGCGATCGCGGCAAGAATAGGCCGGATTTTTTCCAAAGCTTCGCTACTCCCGCCTACCATCATTGCCAATGTGCCTTTTTTCGCGCCTTCGACGCCGCCCGAGACCGGCGCATCGAGAAATTGCGCTTGTTTTTCGGCGAGTATTGCGGCAGCTTGTTGTGCAGTTGAGCTGCTGACCGTTGACATATCGACGACGACCGCGCCCGGTTTAACCGTCTGCGCGACGGCAGTAACCATTTCCAGCACGTCTTCGTCGCGCGAGACGCAAATCAAAATGACCTCGCACACGACCGCGAGTTCGGACAGTGTTTCGAAAGCGACGACACCGAGTTCGTCGGCCAACGATTGCGCCTTGCTAGCAGTGCGGTTATAGACGCCGGCTAAGAAACCTACCTTCGCGAGATTTCTCGCCATGCCGGAGCCCATTGCGCCGAGTCCTATGAGTCCTGTACTAGTCATGATCTATTTCTTTATTTTTCCAAATAAGTATAAGCCCGAAGCCCTGCTTCGAGTTCTTTTTCATATTCGTAGCGCTCCAGTTCGCCGATACCGCTTTGCGTTAGCTTGTTATGATAGGCTTCCTTCAATTCTTCGGGATTGATATGGACATAGTCGAGTAAATCGGAGACATGCTCGCCTTCTTGTAAATCCGAAAAATGATAACCGTTAGCATCGAGTTCGATATTTATCGAATGCGTGTCGCCGAACAGGTTATGCATATCGCCGAGAATTTCCTGATAAGCCCCGACCATGAAAAAGCCGATAAGATAGGGTTCGTTCAAGTCGATTTTGTGAAGCGGCATCGTATTTTCGATATTCGGCCCGTCGACGTAGCGATCGATACGGCCGTCTGAATCACAGGTTAAATCTTGCAGTACCGCACGGCGGGAGGGTTGCTCGCCGAGACGGTGAATCGGCATGATCGGGAATATTTGATCGATACCCCAAATGTCAGGCAACGACTGAAATAAAGAGAAATTGCAAAATACTTTGTCGGCGAGCTTTTCATTAAGCTCTTGCAGAATCAATGCCTCGCTGTGGTTGTTCGGGTTCAGGTGCGATTTTATTTGACGGAATAGCCGAACGTAATCGCACTCGGCATCGGCAAGTTCGATTAACCCGAGTTTACCCTGCACGAAGGCGCTTCGTGCTTCGCTTAGATTGAATTGGGCGTCGTGATAGTGTTCGGCGATGTTGTGCGAAGAAATCGGCGTGTCGTGTGCGTCAAGTTCGGTATCGATCGATTCGATATCGGTGACATTGCTGATTAGCACGGCATGATGCGCGGTTAATGCCCTGCCGGATTCGGTGATGATGTTCGGTTGCGTTAAACCGTGTCCGGCGCAGGCTTCGGCGAAACCTCGCACGATGTTTTGCGCATATTCGTCGACGCTGTAATTGATCGAGCAGTCGCGGCGCGAACGGCTGCCGTCGTAATCGACTCCGAGACCGCCGCCCGCATCGACCGTATCGATGATCGCACCGAGTTGGTGGAATGCGGCATAAAACTGTCCGGCCTCCTTGAGCGCGGTTTTGATATCGTGAATATTCGCGATTTGCGATCCCATGTGGAAATGCATCAGTTTCAGCGTGTCCAGCAGGCCTTCCTTGTCGAGACGCTCGACTAATTGCAGGACTTCTCCGGCGTGAAAGCCGAATTTGGATTTTTCGCCGCCGCTGTTTTGCCATTTTCCGGCGCTGATGCTCGAAAGCCGGACTCTGACTCCGAGCAGCGGCTTGATGCCCAGTTTTTGCGATTCCTGCAGAATCATTTCCAGCTCGGATGGTTTTTCTATGACGATATAAACCTTCAATCCCATGCGCAAGCCGATCAAAGCGAGGCGAATATAAGCGCGGTCTTTATAGCCGTTGCAGACAATCAGTCCGGGCGACAAGGCCAGGATCGCCAGCAATTCCGGCTTACTGCCGGCTTCAAGGCCTACATTGCCACCGGATAAAATGCCTTCGATGACTTTTCGCTGTTGATTCACCTTAATAGGATACACCGGCGTGTAATTACCGTTATATCGATGAGTCTCGCGCGCCTTGTCGAATGCGGAATGCAATTGCTTGACCCGGTTTTTAAGAATGTCGGTAAAACGCACCAACACCGGTAACGATAGATTTTTTTCGTTTAAGGTCTGTGCGATTTCGTATAAATCCAGCTCGACATTTTTATCGGGACAGGGTTTAACGGTTATTCGTCCGGCTTCGTTGATCGAAAAAAAGCCTTCGCCCCAATTGGCGATGCCGTAAGTTTGCGCCGATTGTTCGATGGTCCAGGGTTGTTCAGGCTTGGCTTGCACTAGGGCTTCCTCGATTTTAAGTATTGATTCAGAATTGGAAATGGGTACGAATAATACGGATTTACGTCGATTTTCTAATGCCGTGTACTCGTAAAGGCTTAGGCTTTGCAAAGTTATTGAATCGACTCGCGTTGATGTCATAGAAAAAACTAGGCGGCAGGCCCTAGTTATCGGTTTTCATGCGATAAATCAGCCTTATTCGAACGTCTATTTTTTCTAGCTACTGAGTCATGAGCGAATTTCTAATATAATGACGCCATTTTAAACGTTTCCAACAGGATTACCCAATAATGAACCCCACTGAATGGTTTACCGAACAAGCTCCCGGCGCAGGATCGGCGTTTTCGTTAAAAATTAAACGCAAGTTACACGAAGAACATTCCGATTTTCAATTCCTTGAAATCTATGAAACCGAGGATTTCGGTAATCTGATGGTGATCGACGGCTGCACGATGGTCTCGACCCGCGACAACTTCTTCTATCACGAAATGATGAGCCATCCTGTGTTGTTCACGCATCCCGATCCGAAACGGGTCTGGATTATCGGCGGCGGCGACTGTGGAACTCTGAGAGAAGTCTTGAAGCATCCGGGCGTAGAAGAAGTCGTGCAGATCGACATCGACGAGCGCGTGACGCGTTTGGCCGAAATGTATTTCCCGGAACTATGCGAGTCGAACGGCGATCCCCGCGCCGAGCTGAAGTTCATCGACGGCATTAAATGGGTCAAAGATGCTGCGCCCGGTTCGGTCGACATCATCATCGTCGACAGCACCGATCCGGTAGGGCCGGCCGAAGGCTTGTTCGGCGAAGCGTTTTACCGAGATTGTTTGAATTGCCTGTCCGAAAACGGCATGGTCATACAACAATCCGAGTCTGCTCTTTATCATTTGAATCTGATGCAAGCCATGCGCAATGCCATGAGCGCGGCCGGCTTCGATCATTTGCAAACGCTGTTTTTCCCGCAATGTATTTACCCGTCCGGCTGGTGGAGCGCGACAATCGCCGGCAAGAAGGCATTGAACGGTTTCAGGCAAGAGGATTCGGCGAATAAACCGTTTACGACCGAATATTACAACGTCGACATCCACCGCGCGGCATTGGCGCAGCCTGAGTTTGTCAAACGGGCGTTCGGCGGTTGATGTATGCAAGGCAAGTCGGGCAATACAGTTGTCCGTCTTCAATACTAACAATGAATACGAACAAAAATCGCGGTGTCGGTTGCCTAACTTATTCCCTTTCGTTATGTGTCTTCAGGGCAAACGCATTAAAATAATCAACATATCAATATGTTATCCTGTTGCTTAGAACGCTTAGTCAATTCGGCTTAACTTATGGTACCCCTCCCTGGGCCCCGTTAGGCCGCGCCGAGCACTGGCGATTTTGCCGAGAATAGCCCGTTAGGGGAGCGGCAGGGATGCCGCTCGTTTTCGGAGGGCTAGGGATAGCCCTTCCGAAAACCCTCGGCAAAATCGTCAGCGCGCAGGATGCAGCGGCCTCCGGGTGTCTTTTCTTTTGGATACTTTTCTTTGGACAAGCAAAGAAAAGTATCGCGGTTGTCGGTCCGCGAACCGACTACTCACAAGCGTCGCGATAGCGACACAAAGCCTTATTTAGGTTTCAAATAAACTAAATCTTTATAGTTAACCAGGAAAAAAGGAATATTTTAACTATTTGATTTTCTATAGTGTTTTAATGCGTTTGTCCTGTATGTGTCTTGCGTCTCATAACTAATGTGCATATTATATGCGCATTAGTTATCGAGGAGATATGCGCATGCCCCAGGTCTTTGACACTCACGCCCCAAAAAAACCAACAAACGTCAGTATCAACAGTGATTTACTTGTTAAAGCGAAAGAACTAAAGATCAATTTGTCGGCAACCTTGGAAACAGCTCTAACCGAATTAGTAAACGCTCGGCAAAGAGAACTTTGGATGTGCGAAAACAAGAGTGCCATCGAAGCGTACAATCAATTGGTAGAGGATCATGGAAACTTTAGCGACGATTTGAGGAGATTTTAGTGGCTCAGTTCAGGGCTTACGAGAATTCAAACAAAGCAACCATGAAAGCCTACCCTTACCTTTTGGATATCCAATCCAACTTGCTTGACGAGTTACGGAGCACAGTCGTCATTCCGCTTTGCCCTACTAACCTTGCAGGTAAAGCTGCAATTACAAAGCTATGTCCAATCTTAAAAATTGATGGCAGATCTTTTATTGTGCTCACCCAGCAAATTGCTGGCATAGATCGAAAATATCTTGGTAAAGAAATTTGCGACCTTTCGCAGTATCGCTCTGAAATTATTGCCGCATTGGACTTCATCATTTCCGGCATTTAACGGCATAAAAGCCCAGGCGGTAGCCGGCACTAAATACTTTACTGGAACAATGCGCGCCGGATTTGATTTGATCGGTGGTTCAAAAAAAGCTATGTATGCGGTAATAGTCGAAAACACCCGCCATTGTCGGAAGCACTTATAAATCCAAAGTGAATCGTAGGGTACGCTGCGCGTACCTAATGTCGGCACAAGGCACACATGAGTGCAAGTTAAACTACGGCTGATACTGCCGTGGTACGCACTGTACCCTACAGCCTTCTTAACGCGAACATAGCTAAAAAAAGGCCGGTTACCCGGCCTTTTTTTCTTCGTTTATTTCAACAGTCCTTGCAGTAGTTCGTTCAATTTATGTACGAATGCCGATGGGTCGTCCAGTTGCCCGCCTTCGCTCAGGATCGCCTGGTCAAACAAGATGTTTGTCAGGTCTGCGAAACGTTGGTCGTCTTGTTCTTCTTTCAGGCGCGTGACCAAAGCGTGAGTCGGATTCAGCTCGAAGATCGGCTTGCTGCCCGGCATTTTTTGGCCGGCTTCCTTCATGATCCGTTCCATGTTCAGGCTCATGCCATAAACATCGCTGACCAGACATGAAGGAGAGTCGGTCAGGCGGTGCGACAGACGCACTTCGCTGACTTTGTCCTTCAGGGCTTCCTTGATTTGGTTGATGACCGACTCGAAGTCTTTGTTGACTTCTTCTTGCTGTTTTTTCTCTTCTTCGTCTTCCAGTTTGCCTAAGTCCAGATCGCCTTTCGCGACCGATTGCATAGGTTTGTCGTCGAATTCGGTCAGGCTCGATACCAGCCATTCGTCGATACGATCGGACAGCAGCAGCACTTCGATGCCTTTTTTGCGGAAGATTTCCAAGTGCGGGCTGTTTTTCGCGGCCGCGAAGCTGTCAGCCGTGATGAAATAGATTTTTTCTTGGCCTTCTTTCATGCGGCCAACATAGTCCTCGAGCGATACGTCTTGTTTTTCGCTATCGGTGTGGGTTGAAGAAAAACGCAGCAATTTTGCGATGCGGTCTTTGTTGCTGAAGTCTTCAATGATGCCTTCTTTGATGACATTGCCGAAATTTGACCAGAAGGTTTCGTATTTTTCGGCTTCGTTTTTAGCCAGGCCTTCGATCAGTCCCAGCATTTTTTTGACCGCGCCGGATTTAATTGTGCTGATTTGTTTACTTTGCTGCAAGATTTCGCGCGAAACGTTTAGCGGCAGTGAATTCGCGTCGATCACGCCGCGGATGAAGCGCAGGTACCGTGGCATCAATTGTTCGGCGTCATCGGTGATGAAGACTTTTTTGATATACAGTTTCACGCCGTGTTTGGCGTCGCGGTCCCATAAATCGAACGGCGCGCGCGAAGGAATATAGAGCAATAGCGTATATTCGTTGGTGCCTTCGACTTTGCTGTGAATATGAGCAAGCGGGTCCTGAAAATCATGCCCGACGTGCTTGTAGAATTCGTTGTAGTCCTGTTCGGAAATATCCTGGCGTGCTTTGGTCCATAAGGCCGATGCGCTGTTGACTGTTTCTTGTTCTATGCGAGCAGGAGCTGTTTCGTTGCCTTCGTCGTCGTTTTCTGCCGGAATTTCCTTGTCCATTACGATCGGTAATGAGATATGATCGGAGTATTTACGCACGATAGATCGCAGGCGCCAATCGTCGAGAAATTCGTCTTCGCTCTCTTTCAGATGCAGAACGATTTCGGTGCCGCGTTGTGGTTTGTCGATCGATTCCAGCGTGTATTCGCCTTCGCCGGAGGATTCCCAAAGCACGCCCTCTTCATGAGATGCACCGGCCTTGCGGGTTTTCAACGTGACTTTGTCCGCGACGATGAACGACGAATAAAAGCCGACGCCGAATTGGCCGATTAGCTCGCTGTCTTTGGCTTGGTCGCCGGTCAATGATTCGAAGAATTGTTTGGTGCCGGATTTGGCTATCGTGCCGATATGTTCTTGAACTTCTTGACGATTCATGCCGATACCGTTATCGATGACGGTGATCGTGCGTTTATCCTTGTCGAATTCGAGCCGAATTTTCAATTCGCTGTCGCCTTCGTAGAGTCCGTCGTTGGATAAGGCTTCGAAGCGCAGTTTGTCGGCGGCGTCGGAGGCGTTGGAGATGAGTTCGCGTAAAAAGATTTCCTTATTGCTGTACAAGGAATGGATCATTAGGTGTAGCAAGTGTTTGACTTCGGTTTCAAAGCCTCGGGTTTCTTTTTTTGCTTCAACGGTCATGCTTGATTATCCTCTTATCGATTCAAAAGAAATTTGCAATTGATGTGGGGGCACTTGGATTTTTTTCAAGTCATGAGCTAGACACTTTAGAAACTATGGTTAAAATTGCTTTTATGAATCTGAATCTAAAGTCCAAAAAATTTCTGATCGTCGAAGATCTGGCTAATATGCGTAAAGCGATACGCGAATTGTTGTATACGCTCGATGTGCAACATATCGTCGAAGCAGCCAATGGTCTAACTGCGATTGCCGCGATGAAAAGGGATCGTTTCGATGTCGTTTTGTGCGATTACAATTTGGGCGAGGGGAAGAACGGACAGCAAGTATTGGAGGAAGCCAGGTTTCGTAAATTGTTACCTTACAATGCCATCTTTATCATGGTAACGGCGGAACAAAATCAAAGTATGGTCTTGGGTGCTATGGAGAGCAAGCCTGACGAGTATTTGACTAAGCCTTTTAACGGTCAACAATTACTGATGCGGCTGGAACGAAATCAAACTAAAAAAGAGTTTTTCGCCGATATAGAACAGGCAATCGAGGCCGAAAATTATAGTCTGGCGATCCAGTATTGCGATAGCAAGCTCCAAGAAGACAACCGGAAAATGCATTTGCATTTGCAGAAAATTCGTGCCGAATTGGCTGTTAATACCGGCGATTTTAAAAAAGCGGACAGTATTTACCGCGAAGTGTTGGCCGCGCGAGAGCTTAATTGGGCACGTTTGGGATTGGGCGTTATCGCTTATTTGCAGAACGATTATGAATCGGCGATTGATGTTTTTCAGAAGTTAATCGACAGTCAGCCGATGATGTTGGAAGCTTATGATTGGTTGGCCAAGGCTCATGAAGCAAGCGGGGATTATCTAACTGCCCAAGCCGCGTTAGATAAGGCGACCAATATTTCCCCGCAGGCCATTTTGCGACATAAGAAATTAGCGACTTTAGCCGATAAAACCGGGCATCTGGAAATCGCCGAAAAGGCTTATCGATCGGCGGTCAATTTAGGCAAAAACTCCGTTCACAAGTCTTCCGGAGATTTTTCCGGGTTGGCCAAAGTCTATTCGAAGACTAATAATAGCGCCGCTGCGCTGAATACTCTGAAAGACATGCGCAAACAGTATGTCAATGACCCTGAAGCCGAACTTCGAGCGGCGGCATTGGAGACCGAAGTCTACCAACAAATCGGTGATGAAGAAATGTCGGAGCAGGCTTATCGGACAGCACAGGAGTTGTGCGAAAAGTTGGGTGATAAAATTCCGAATGACTTGCGCATGGATGTCGTTAAAGCGCATTATTTAAAGGGAAACGATGAGTCAGCGAACGCGATACTGGATCAATTGATCAAGAATAATATCGATGACGAACATTTTATCGGCAACGTCAAGTCAATGTTGGGTAGTATCGGCAGCGAGCACCATGCGGATGCATTGATTGCACCGATTAAGCAGGCATTGATCGAAATCAATAACAAAGGTGTGGATTTATTTAAGCGAGGGAAGCTATTGGAAGCGATGCGGGTTTTTGAAGAAGCGGCCGAGATCATGCCCGAAAATAAAACGATAATGATCAATATGATCAAGATTTTGATTTATGATTTGAAAAAGTCGGGATTTAATCAACACAAATTTGCAAAGGCTCAAGACTTGATCAAAAAAGCCGCCAAATATGGCGTTAATCCGGATAAAATCGGGAATATGTTGATGCAATTGGAAAAAATGTCTGCCGTGAACGAATCCAAGGTCTAATGTCTACATCCCCCATCAATAATTTTCCGACAATTTTGGCCGCGTCGATTCATGACATCAAAAATTCGTTGTCGACCGCCCGCGAATTGATTGCACAATTAGCTAAGCTTGATGGTGTTGCAGAAACTCCTGAATTTCGGCAGTTGGAGTTTGAAGCAACTCGCATGAATAGCAGTCTGATGCAATTGTTGATATTGTACAAAATCGATTCGTCGCTGTTTAGTCCGGTAATCGATGAGTATCAGGTCAAGGATATACTTGATGATGTGGTTGCTCAACAGAAGGGGGTGCTGGCTTTAGGCGGTATAGGCTTGACCGTTGAATGTGCTGACGACCTGTATTGTTATTGCGATAGCGGATTAATTAATACCTTGCTGAATTCGATCATTAATAACGCCCAGCGCTATTGCCGCAAAACGATTGTGTTGTCGGCTTATCAATCCGGCGATTCGGTTTGTTTTCAGGTCGAGGACGACGGCGAGGGTTATCCAGCGGAATTGATAGCGGATTTATCGCATCCGGTTGCGAATGGGCCAGGTAATACCGGCCTTGGATTGTTTTTTGCGGCAACGATTGCCGAGTTGCATGGCAATGGAACGAAAAACGGTAGAGTGCGAATCGATAACGAGAGTCGTTTTAAGGGGGCTCGGTTCAGATTGTTTCTGCCATGACTTCGGCGCCTCCGATCAGTAGGCAGATTTGCGTCAGTGTATCCCACGCATTGCCCTTGGAAGCCCCTTTGATTCGCCGGTCCGCTTCCGTACTCATCAGCAGGGCTTTATCCAATTGCGCTAGTTTAAGGCGTTGTTCGGCACCGAGAACCAGTCCTTTTCGGTTTTCCCATACTCGAGCGTTTCTGAGCGCCTGATCTTTGGAAAAGCCTTGATATCGGGCGGTTTTGACCGAGATCAGTAAACGGATGTCCCGGGTCAATGCCCATAACACAACCGGTTCCGCCGTACCTTCCGACTTCAAGCCTTGCAGCATTTTCAGTATGCGTCCGGTTTTTCCGGCCAGCATCACATCGCAAAGATTAAAGACATCATAACGCGAGCTATCCGCGACGGCCGATTCGATATCGTGTCGGCTTAGTTGTTTGGGGCCGTACAACACAAAAAGCTTTTCGATTTCCTGTGCGGCAGCCAGCAAATTTCCCTCGACCCGGCCGGCCAATAGGCGCAACCCCTCTCGATCGCCGGATAATCCTTTGGTCGCCATTCGTTTTTGCAACCAGTTGATGAGGTCTTGTCCTGATGGAGGCCATATTTGGATGATGACGCCGGCTTTATCCAAGGCTTGAGCCCATTTGGATTTTAATGAAGCGCTGTCGAGTTTGCCGGATGTAATGAGCAGCAAGGTGTCCTCGGGCAGGCGCGAGCAATATTCGGTCAATGCTTTTGAGCCTTCCGCGCCGGGCTTGCCGGAGGGTAGGCGTAAATCGATGATTTTTTTATCGGCAAAAATACTGAATGAATCGGCGGATTCGCCGAGCGAAGCCCATTCAAAATGAGCGTCGACGGTCAATACTTCGCGATTTTCGAATCCGGCTTTTTTCGCGGCGCGCCGGACGGCATCGGCGGCTTCGCCCAATTGCAACGGTTCGTCGCCTGCAATCAAATAGACCTGCGCCAAATTTTTGTTTAGCGCCGCTTCGAGTTGTTCCGCTTTTAAACGCAAGGCTTACTATTTGTGAAGTTGGGTTCGTGCGAGGTCGAGAATTGACCGTACAGCTTGTTTGTACATTTCGGTAATAATCACTTGTTCCTCGTTGGCTTGAGCAATGATCGCTTCCTGGTCGTTGTAATATTCCCGGATAATTTCGACCGACTGGTTACGGGCTAGAACGGCGCCTTGATTATCCAAAAGTTCGTATTCCAATTTGTAATTTAATTCGAACTCGTTTGCTTTGCCGATGGAGCTTAATGACAATACTCGCCTATCCAGTTTTTCATTCAGCGTATTGATTACCAATTCGGCTTGGCCGGCCGACTCGGCGATGCGCACGGGAGACGATCTCAATGTCCGGGTAAATTGATCGCGCAGGCTGTTCGAAGCCCCTTGCAGATAGACCTTGTTGATATTGTCGGGGAGGTCGACGGTTCCCTGTAATCGGTATCCGCAGGCGTTTAACGTCAATGTCAGTAAAATCAGCAGGGTTACTTTCAATCTCATGCACGACCTCGTTTCATACGACTATATTGACCAATTTATTCGGTACGACAATGACTTTTTTGACCGGTTTGTCTTCGATAAAGCGTATGACATTATCATCGCCAAGTGCAATGGCTTCAATTTGCTCCTTCGAAGCGCCGGCGGCCACTGAAATTTTACCGCGTAGCTTGCCGTTGACCTGCACGACGATTTCGAGCGTGTCGAGCTGCATTGCGCTCGAATCGGCTTTGGGCCATTCGGTATCCAGAAGACTGCCGCTTTGTTCTAAATGTTCCCAAAGCCGCTGACAGATATGCGGAACGATAGGCGACAGCATCAGTACGATCGCGCCGAGCGCTTCTTGACGTATAGTCTTGGCGTTGTCCGAGTCGGCGGTAAATTTGGCAATGGCGTTTAAAAGTTCCATGTTCGCCGCGATCGCGGTATTGAAGGTATGCCGCCTGCCCAGGTCGTCGGTGACTTTTTCGATGGTTTGATGCAGTTGCCGGCGAAGGTTTTTTTCATCGTCGGTCAATGCATTGCGATTGAGCCCGGGAGCCGGTAGATCGTTATGAACGTGCTGATGGACCTGCTTCCAAAGCCGGCGCAGAAAACGGAACGCTCCTTCGACGCCGCTGTCGGACCATTCGAGCGATTGTTCGGGCGGCGATGCAAACATGATGAACAAGCGCACCGTGTCGGCACCGTATTGGTCGATTAAGGCCTGCGGGTCGACCGTGTTGCCTTTCGATTTCGACATCTTGCTGCCGTCTTTTAGGACCATGCCTTGGGTCAGCAGATTCTTGAACGGCTCGTCGGGCACCGGCATGCCCTCGTCGCGCATCAATTTAGTGAAGAAACGGGCGTACAGGAGATGCAGGATCGCGTGTTCGATGCCGCCGATGTATTGATCGACCGGTAACCAGTATTTCGCCGCTTCGTCGACCATTGAATCGGCTTTCGGGCTCGCGAAGCGCGCGAAATACCAAGACGATTCCATGAAGGTGTCGAAGGTGTCGGTTTCGCGTCGTGCCGGTTTGCCGCATTTCGGGCAATCGACATGCGAGAAGGTCGGATGCGCGACCAACGGCGATTGCGAGCCGTCGAGTACGATATCGCGCGGTAATGTTACCGGCAGTTGATCTTCCGGTACCGGTACCGTGCCGCAGTCGTCGCAATAGATAATCGGAACCGGTGCGCCCCAATAGCGCTGTCTCGAAACGCCCCAGTCGCGTAGTCTAAAATTAGTCTTGCGGGTACCGCGATTTTCTTTTTCGAGTTTTTCGGCGATCGCGATGAAAGCTTGCTCGGAGGTCAAACCGTCGAATTCACCTGAGTTGCGCAGTATTCCTTTGTCGGTAAAGGCTTGTTCGGCGCAGTTGTCGTCTGAATCGTCGAGCGAATGAATGACCTGCTTGATAGCAATGCCGTATTTGTGCGCGAATTCGAAGTCGCGTTGATCGTGCGCCGGAACCGCCATGACCGCGCCGGTTCCGTAACCCATCAACACAAAATTAGCGATCCAAACCGGTACTTGTTCGCCGCTGATCGGATGCACGGCCTTAATGCCGGAATCGATGCCTTTCTTTTCCACCGTTTCCATTGCCGCTTCCGAGGTTTCCATGACTTTGCATTCCTCTACGAAGCGCGCGATTTCGGCATTGGTTTCGGCGGCTTTCAGAGCCAAGGGATGTTCGGCGGCAACGGCCAAGTAAGTTACGCCCATCAAGGTGTCGGGGCGTGTCGTGTAGATTCGTAGCGCTGCGTTTTCGCCGGAGACCGCAAAATCCATTTCGACGCCTTCGGAGCGACCGATCCAGTTGGCTTGCATCGTTCTGACCTGTTCCGGCCAGCCGTCTAGAGTTTCCAGGGCCTGCAGCAATTCATCGGCATAGGCGGTGATTTTCAGGAACCACTGCGAAATTTCTTTGCGTTCGACTGGCGTGTCGCAGCGCCAGCAGCAGCCGTCGATAACCTGTTCGTTGGCGAGCACGGTCAGGTCGTTCGGGCACCAATTGACCGGTGCGGTTTTTTTGTAAACCAAGCCTTTTTCGAACAGTTTCAGAAAGAACCATTGCTCCCAGCGGTAGTAATCGGGATCGCAAGTCGCCAGTTCTCGGTTCCAGTCGTAACCGAAACCGAGACGCTTCAACTGGTCGCGCATGTATTCGATGTTTTCGTAGGTCCAGTCGGCCGGGTGAACGCCGTGCTGCATCGCGGCATTTTCGGCCGGCAAACCGAAAGCATCCCAGCCCATCGGTTGTAGGACGTTCTTGCCTTGCATGCGCTGAAATCGACTGATCACATCGCCTATCGTATAATTCCGAACATGGCCCATATGCAGTTTGCCGCTGGGGTAGGGGAACATCGATAGGCAGTAATATTTTTCGCGGTTCGAATCTTCATGGGCCGCGAAGGCGTTGGTGTCTTCCCAGGATTGTTGAATCGCTTGCTCGATTTCTAACGGCTTGTAACTTTCTTCCATCCTTCTCATCTTTTCCGGTCAAATATATTAGAATACAGTACACTTGTTTAAATCTAAAGCCTCATTTTAAGGAGTTCATCGTATGAGTGACAATAAATTAATCGAAGCCTATAATAATTTGATGGAACACCTTTATGAGGTGATGGACGACGGTATACATTCTTTGGCTCATGCGCTCGAACAAGCCAAGGAAAAAACCAGTCAACTCGGCGGTTTAACGCAAGAGGAAATCAATAAAGTTTCCGACTACGTCAAGCGCGATGTCATGCACGCGGCGCATTCGCGAAATGAAAGTGAGGATGATGAAGATTTGTCCGAATGGCTGAAATTCGATATCGATTTACTCGAAAATTTTGCTCTGGAGGAATTTATGAGTTTGGCCGATAAAACTAGCGTCGAATTAGCCAAATTCAGGGCGATTGCCGAAGTCAATACGTATCATAGCGGAGAAATTTCCAGCCCCGGCACGTTTGTTTGCGATCAATGCAATAAGGAAATTTCGTTTAAAACGATCAGCGAGATTCCAAAATGTCCGGCCTGCGGAGCCGATACTTTCGTTCGGTGTTGATATTATCCTGTCAAACCTTATAATGCTCGTTACTAACTATCTGATTTTATGGAGCATAGCATGCGCAGGGTCATTTTCAACCAGAAAGGCGGAGTCGGTAAGTCCACAATTTCTTGCAATTTGGCGGCAATCAGTGCGGTCGAAGGCAAAAAAACGCTAGTCGTGGATCTGGATATGCAAGGCAATGCGACTCAGTATCTACTGGGCGGAAAAGTCGCTAATTCGGATAAAACCATTGCCAAGTTTTTCAAGGATTGTTTAGGTCTCGGTTTGTTCGGCAGTAATAATCCGGGGCTTGAGGACGTGATTCATGAAACGCCTTTTCCGAATCTTTTTGTGATTCCTTCGCACCCTGAACTTGAGCCTTTACAAGCCAGGCTGGAATCCCGGTACAAGATTTTCAAATTGAAAGAAGCCCTGGAAAAGCTGGAAGGATTCGATGCGGTTTACATGGATACTCCGCCTATTTTAAACTTTTACAGCCAGTCGGCATTGATTGCGGCGCATAAGTGCTTGATACCTTTCGATTGCGATGCATTTTCCCGCGAGGCTTTGTATACGTTGATGCAAGCCTTGGCGGAAGTCAAGGTCGATCATAACCAAGGGTTGGAAATCGAAGGCATTGTCGTCAACCAATACCAAAAACAAGCCAATCTGCCGCGGCAATTGGTCGAGGATTTGATTACCGAAGGCCATCCGGTGCTCGACGCAAAAATTTCACCGTCGGTAAAAATTAGGGAATCGCACAGCGAATCGAAACCTTTGGTTTATTATGCCCCTTATCATAAACTGACCGATGAGTTCCGGGCACTTCATATCGAAATTACCGGGAAGGTATGATCGAAACCATGTTCGGTTGATGTGCCAACCGAACAAAATCACGCTGGTGTTTCAAAGGATGCAAGATAATTGCCCGGTTTTATATTTCGAGCGACTGAGCGTTAGGCTGCACTTACCGCGTTCAGCATGCCTTTTTGGTAATATTTGATTACATCGATATCGTAGGTATCGGGGCGTTCGATTTTTCGAATGGTATAGTCATGTCCGCTGGCGTCTAAATCTAACTTGGAGAGATCGATCATTCTTTCCGGACGCGGTTGTTTATTTTCATCCAATAACAAGATAATTTTCGGACGGATCTTGGCTTTCGGATTCACCTCGACAACGATTCCGACTTCTCCGTTGTTCAATTCGACGATGCTTCCGGGCGGGTAGATACCCAGACATTCGATAAACTTAATTGTCAGAGAATCATCGAGATGCGAACCGGAGTTTTTGGTTAATAAGCCGATTGCTTCGAGATGCGCGCGTCCGTTTTGGTAAACCCTATCGCTGGTGATCGCGTCGTACATATCGGCAATGGCTACGATGCGCGCGTAAGGCGTGATTTGTTCGGCTTTTAATCGGCGCGGATAACCGGTGCCGTCGAGCTTTTCATGGTGGGTATGCGCAACGTCGATGGCGCCCGCATACATACCAGGGGAGGCCATCAATAATTTCCAGCCCAGCGTCGTATGACCTTGCATGATTTTCAGTTCCTCGGGCGTAAATTTTCCGGGCTTATTTAAAATTTCCAGCGGTATTTTTATTTTTCCCATATCGTGCATCATTCCGCATAAACCTACATGGTGCAATTCGGCTATCGGTAAATTGATATGCCTGCCTAAGGCGATTGAATAAATACAAACATTCATGCTGTGCTGAGCGGTATATTCGTCGCGTTTTTTCAGTTGCGTCATCCACATCAGCGCATCGGGAGTATTGATGATGCTCTCGACGCATTCGGCGACGGCTTTTTTAGCGAGTTCGGTATTAATGGTCTTACCGAGGCGAACTTCCTCCATGAAGCTTTTGATTAAGTTGCTCGTTTTATGATGAACATATTCGGCGTTCTTGATTTCTTTGGCGAATGTCGAGCGTTTTTCGGGCGGCGTGTGTTTTTCCAGAAAATCCTTAGAGTAAGCGGTGCTTTTGGCATAGATTTGCGGTGCTTTCGATTGTTTCGTGACATCGATGTAGACATATTCGCATTGCTGCTGGACGGCTTCGATGTCGTTTTCGTTTTTCAGTTCGAAACCTTGAAACAAAAAATTCGTTTCCAGCCAGGGGCGATCGAGCTTCGAGACATACATGCCGACGCGCAAGTCCTTGGCATCTATCTTAAATAAGTCGATTGACGAGGCGAATTCGTTGCGGCTCCTGTCAGTCATCATAGCTTCCTCTTTCGTATTGATCCCGCTGACGGTTTTGCGTGCGGCGGTTGAATTTTATTTGAGTCGACATACTTGTTATTAATAGTGCAATGAGTATTGAGACCGCCGGAGTGTCTCCGGTTATGGCATAGGGCGTCAGCCCGCCCATCGGCTCTATTATGCCGCTGATCGCCGCCGTTTCGAAAGGTATTGCTTGTTTAACGGTGCCGCCCTTAGGCGAAACAATGGCCGTAACGCCGGTATTAGTAACCCTCAATAGATAACGGCCCGTTTCGAGCGCGCGCATTCTGGCAATTTGCAAGTGTTGAAAAGGCTCTATCGATTGTCCGAACCAGGCATCGTTAGTAACGTTCACTAAAAAAGCGGCATCCGGCAATTTCGTTCGCGCTTCGCTGCTAATGGCGTCTTCATAGCAGATTGAAGCCGCAAACCGATATCCTGCCGCGATTGGTAACGTTTGATCGTCTCCCCCCGGTGTGAATTGTCCGAGACGCATGTTTAAAAAATCGAGAATTTTTCCGGACAAGGGTTGCAAGGGCAAATATTCTCCGAAAGGCAGTAAATGGTTTTTATGATAAATACTTCGCTGTTTACCGAGCACCAATACCGAGTTGTATTTTACGTGCGGTTGATCGCCTTTCATAGGAAGGCTGACGATAATGTCGCTGTCGCGTTCGACGGCTTCGCGCTCCAGCGGTTCGATAAAACTTTCGTTAACTTCGGAATAATAAGCCGGAATCGATGTTTCCGGCCAGACGATGATGTCGGAATCCCAGTGTTTTTCCGTTAAGTCGCGGTATTTTCGTAACGTTGCATCGCGGTTTTTCGGTGCCCATTTTTGTTCCTGCGGAATATTGCCTTGCAATAAGCTGACGCGAATGCTCTCTCCGATTGAATGGGTCCATGCGATATTTTTGAATAGGACGCCGCTCGTGAGAAGCACGGCAATTAGGGTTAGATTCGTCACGATGTGACGTTTGCCATGACGGCATTGCAGCGCGAGGCTGGCCGCCATGGCCATTATAAAACCGGTACCGTACACACCGATGATAGGAACATAGCCCGAAAAAGGGGTGTTCAGTTGCGAGTAAGCGATTTGTAGCCACGGAAACCCGTTGAGAAACCAATTGCCTCGGATATATTCCACTAAAATCCAGATGCCGGGCAGAATCAAGCTATTAATAGTGTGGTCCGAACGACGAACGATTACGCTCGCCAAGTAGCCGGTTAGTGCCGGAAAGAGGGACCAGACCGACACAAATAACAGCGTGATCAACACGGAACTCGACAAATCGGCTCCGCCATAAATTCGAATGCTGACAAATACCCATGAAACGCCGAAGCCGAACAAGCCCATGCCGAATAAGAATCCTCTTAAGGCGGCGCGGCAGGGAGTCAAAACCTCCCAAGACGTAAACATAAAAGCCAAGGCGACGAAGGCTAGGTAGGCATAGTCGAAAGGCGCGAAAGCCAGCGCCATTGCAATACCGGCGGCAGGCGCGAGTAAGTCGCCGTAAAGTCCTTTGATAAAAGCGCTTAGATTGTGATTGAAAACGGTTTCCGGCATGTTCATTCTTTACAATAACGTTCATGAAGGTCTGGCCATCGCCCCGGCAAATGAAAGTTCTCTGGTGGCGGAGGGTGCGGTCACTCGCCCGACAGGACGCCGTGAACCCAGCACCTAAATTATTCAAGATAGTTAACCATAGCCAATGGACTATGGAATTTAGGTGCTGGGTGAATACGTCCATGTAGGCTCGACGGCGGCTGTCCCTGCCGCCGACGCCTGTCGATCGAGCAACCGCACCCTCTCCGGAACCGGCATTTTCTCTGCCGAGCTTCTTATATCGAAAAATTAGATAAAGAGCCAAAATCTACGAACTTTCACAGTAACTATTGAATATAAACCGCATTTGTCGTATGTCCATCCATCGGAGAAAATCCAAACGATGAATTTAAGTCGCCGTGAATTCTTACAAGCGCTATCGATTGCGCTGTTATCCTCGAATTGTTCGACACAAAGGCGTTTCGGCGATTTCGATATCGAAGGCCTATATTCGGCACAGCCCTTCGGCAATGTCAGATTGCTGCATTTTACCGATTGCCACGCGCAATTGCTTCCTGTTTATTATCGGGAGCCTTCGAATAATCTTGCCACCGGCGAAAGGCATGGGCGCGCGGTTCCTTTAAGCGGACAGGTATTACTCGATTATTACCGGCTAAAATTCGGCAGCCCTGAAGCCCATGCCTTCACGCATTTACACTTTATCGAATTGGCCGAAATTTACGGAAAAATGGGCGGTTTCGCGCACTTGGCGACATTGATCGAGCGGCTTCGGGGAGAAAGCGGTCCGGGCAACACCTTATTGCTCGACGGCGGTGATAGTTGGCAAGGTTCGGCGACGGCATTATGGACGCAAGGGCGGGATATGGTCGCGGCCTGCAATCTCTTGGGCGTCGACGTGATGACCGGACACTGGGAGTTTACTTACGGCAGTAAGCGCGTATTGGAAAATCTCAAACAGTTTAACGGGGAGTTCGCCGCGCAAAATATCGCGTTGACCGATGCGGCCCGATTCGACAGTGATGACGATACCGCTACTGTGTTCAACCCCTATGTCATTAAAACCTTGCAAAGCGCGCGAATTGCCGTCATCGGCCAGGCGTTTCCTTACACGCCGATAGCTAATCCCAGGCACTTTATCCCGGACTGGCAATTCGGCATTCAAGAACAGAATCTGCAAGCCGTCATCAATCAGATCAAAACCCGTAAAGCTGCCGATGTGATCGTGCTACTGTCTCATAACGGCCTCGATGTCGATTTGAAATTGGCGTCGAGAATCGGCGGGTTGGACGTTATTTTAGGCGGTCATACGCACGATGCCTTGCCGAAACCTGTCTTGATCGATAATCCGGGCGGCAAGACTTGGGTGAGTAATGCCGGCAGTCATGGCAAGTTCTTGGCGGTTTTGGATTTGGCGGTAGGCAATGGTCGGCTGAAAAGCCTGAATTACCGGTTGCTGCCGGTATTCGCGAATATGCTGAAGCCTGATCCAAAGATGCAAAAGTTGATTGAAACTATCAGGAATCCCTATGCCGAACAACTGAATAAACCGTTGGGGATTGCCGACCGGCTACTGTATCGGCGCGATCGTTTTCACGGCACCTTCGATCAATTGATTCTCGACGCCTTACTCGATGTCTTAGATGCTGACATCGCCTTGTCTCCGGGATTCCGCTGGGGAAATACGCTACTGCCGGGGCAAACGATTACGCTGGAAGACGTGATGAATCATACGGCGATCACTTATCCCCAAACTTACGTGAGTTCCCTATTAGGGCGAGAAGTCAAAGCGATTCTCGAAGATGTTGCGGACAATCTATTCAACAAAGACCCATATTATCGCCAAGGCGGCGACATGGTCCGCGTTGGCGGTCTTCGTTTCGACTGCAATCCGATTGCGGAAATCGGTCGTCGTATCTCCGGTCTCAAAATGTTGGACGGAAAGTCTCTCGAAGCCGAAAAAAATTATAAAGTCGCCGGCTGGGCTGGAGTCGATGCACCATCTCCTGGAAAACCGGTTTGGGAAATTGTTACCGAATATTTGGAGAATAAGGTTAAAGGTGAAAGGTGAAGAATTTGCTCATTCCTAGGCTCTAAGCTTCACTGTCATTGAGTTAAAGGAAACCCGTCATTCCGCCATGGACTGGCAGGCTATTGAAGCACATTCGAGCCTGAATGCCAGTGTTACTTATTCTGCGACGACTTAACTTAATGGTAGTGGGCTCTAAGCTTGGGAGTGTCGGAATCGGAAACTCTAGCTTCCCCGCGACCCGCCAAGCGATTTGAATTGGGCCCGATTGCAATCGATGCGAGTAATGGAAAGAGAGAGTGTCTCTGCTTCGTTTTCGTCTAGGACCTCGAGCTCGAGCCTGGTGCAGTATTCGTTTTTCTTTGAAGTGTTTTAGTCTTCAATAAGCTTAGGCGGGAAGCGTTGGCATGGGCTTTTATGCACATTACTTGTTCATGGCTTTGATTGGCCGGTAAGGCGGCTATTGAGTTCCAAAAAAGACTCAATTACTCATGTAAGTCATTGATATTAAAATTTGAACGCATTTTGTATAAAAATTGGACAATTTAACAAAGTTGTAATAAACATACGGCTTTATGGTATCAGTCTTCAAGATACGCACAAAGTTATCCACAGGTTTTGTGGTTAATATACGTTTTCTATTCTCGTTTCCTCGCTCCAGCGTGAGAATGCATACCGATCTTGCTTATGCAGCCAAGGTATGGATTTCTACGGAGGACCGCTCGTTGTTATACATAAATCGTGTATTACCGTCATGCCATCATAGTCAATGTGACCTCGATACCATTATATTGTCTCCTAACTTTCCCGGCTTTCCCGCACCTAACGCTAGGTGAGGGACGATCTGGGGATCGCTCCCACAGAGCATTCGGAACCCTTGTGGGAGCGACGCCTTCGTCGCGACTATCGAAGCCACTGATGCTCGGCAGCCATGGTTTTTATCAAAGCTCCGTAGTGTATGTTCGGTGACTTATCAAACAGCACAGATCCCGGATAATTCGCTGGATGATTTTAGGCGAACAATCGAGCAACCGAACCCTCCAAAAATAGGGGAGTTATTTATGACCGAATCCTTAGCTATGATTTATTTCTTATGACGACCGTCATCAAAGTCGAAATCGTCAGCAAAAAATTCTGCCGCTCGCTGAAACGGTCTATGCTTTACGGTATCGACGATTTCCTCCTCGTTTAATTCCGCAGGTACGATAAATCCGGATAGTTGCGCAAAAACGAATTCCGGATCTTGAGCGGGATGTTTCGTATTCTTTGAATTCGACAGTATCTATGAACCCAAACACTTTCGCTCTGATCGGTGCGGCGGGCTTTGTTGCACCACGCCATATGAAAGCCATTCATGACACCGATAACCGGCTAGTCGCCGCGCTTGACCCGAGCGATAGTGTCGGTATCATCGACAGTTATTTTCCGGAAGCCGACTTTTTTACCGAATTCGAACGTTTCGACCGTCATATCGACAAATTGCGCCGGCAGGGGCGTCCAGTCGATTACATCAGCATTTGTTCGCCCAATTATCTGCATGACGCTCATACTCGCTTTGCCCTCCGCAGCCAAGCGCACGCCATTTGCGAAAAACCCTTGGTGCTCAATCCCTGGAACATCGACGGACTTCAAGAAATGGAGCAAGAAACCGGGAAAAAAGTATTCAACATATTACAATTGCGTCTTCACCCGGCGATCATTCAACTCAAAGAACACATTCAGCAAGCGGACGACCGGATACACGACGTCGAAATTACCTACATTACCTCGCGCGGCAACTGGTATCATCGGAGCTGGAAAGGACAAGTCGAAAAATCGGGCGGCATCGCCACCAATATCGGCGTCCATTTTTTCGACATGCTGGCTTGGGTATTCGGCGATTGCATCAATAGCACGGTACACATTAATCAACACGAGCGTGCCGCCGGCTATTTGGAAATGAAAAACGCACGAGTACGCTGGTTCCTGTCTGTTAACGCGCAAGATCTCCCCCCGGCGCAACAAGACACGCGACAACGAACCTACCGGTCGATTACCGTCAACGACCTAGCTGTTGAATTTTCCGACGGTTTTACCGACCTGCACAAGTTGAGTTATCAGGCAATTTTGGCTGGTCAAGGCTATGGTTTGGATGCGGCGCGTACTGCGGTGGAAATGGTCTATCGGATTCGTAATGCAAAACCGGCCGACTTGCAAAACGACTATCATCCTTTCTGTAATCGGATCGAGAGCAAACAAATCAGATGAGCTATAACGCACATTCCAGCGCCATTATCGATGAAAGCGCGCAAATCGGCGAACAAACCCGCATTTGGCATTGGGTGCATGTTTGCGCCGGCGCCCGAATCGGAAAACACTGTTCGCTGGGGCAAAATGTTTATATCGGCAATCGGGTTCTTATCGGCGATCATGTCAAAATTCAAAACAACGTCAGCGTTTACGATGCGGTGACCTTGGAAGACGAAGTCTTCTGCGGACCAAGCATGGTGTTTACTAATGTTTACAACCCTCGCTCTGCCGTCCCGCGTAAAGACGAATACCGTTCCACCCTCGTTAAACGCGGCGCCACCTTGGGCGCTAATTGCACCATCGTCTGCGGCGTGACTATCGGAGAGTTTGCCTTTATCGGTGCCGGCGCAGTAATCAACCGGGGTGTTAAACCCTATGCGTTGATGGTCGGCGTGCCAGCCCGGCAAATACGGCGAAAGACTCGATTTACCCTTGTACGGGGAAGCAACGGCGGTTTGTCCGCACAGCGGTCAATGCTATCGATTGACGGCCGACCGGGTTGTTGTCGTGGAAACCTGAAAATCATTTAAAGAACGGCCTGTAAGCCGTTTTTTCTCGTTGATGTGCGGCGAAACCATCAATCTCTTAGACGGTGTTAAGCCATGATTTTGATTGCCGATACTTCTGCTTTGATTGCAAAATACCGATTCCTGTGCTCTCTAATATAATGATTAAACTATTAAAGCCAAAAACAGCGTTTGCTCGCAATGTTTTAACCATAATGACAGGTACAACCATTGCCCAAGCAATTCCAATTGTAATCAGTCCAATTCTAACTAGGATTTATACGCCAGAATATTTAGGAATCTTTGCACTATATATGAGCATTACCTCAATAATGTCGGTTATGGCCACTGGCAGATATGAATTATCGATAATGCTTCCAAAAAAAGATGAAGAAGCTATAAATATATTAGTGCTTTCAATTGTTATATCTTTTTTTGTATGTTTTATGTCTTATATATTAGTTTTTATTTTCAATCAAAAAGTTTCAGCTTTACTAGGAAATCATGATATATCAAGTTGGCTTTATTTTATACCTTCTACTGTCTTACTTACAGGTATTTATCAAAGTTTTAACTACTGGACAAATAGAAAAGAAAAGTACAAAACACTTGCAATTTGTAAAGTAGTACAAAGCGGAACGATCTCCACTAGTGGTGTTGGCTTAGGTCTTAGTGGATTCGAAAGTAGTGGGTTAATATTTGGACAAATTTTAGGGCAATGCTCAACTGTAATTATTTTAGGAGTAAATTTTTGGAAAAATTATAGGAATTTAATAAAAAAAATAAATAAGTTAAAAGTAATTGCGTTATTTAAAAAATATAGTAAGTTTCCAATGTTTGACTTGCCTTCTTCTATTATGTATGCGTTTTATACAAATATGTCGATTATATTTTTTACAAACTTTTTTGAATCCTCAATTGCAGGGATGTATTTTTTTGCAAATAGACTAATAAAAATACCTTTTAGTTTTTTTTTAATATCATTTTCAGAGGTATTTTACCAAAAATTATCCAAAAGCAAAAATAAGAAAGAAATTACTAAAGAGATAAATTATTTTTCAATAAAAATTTTAAAATTCACATTCATACCTTTTGTTATTGTTATATATAGCTCCCCTCTTTATGTGGAATTTGTGTTTGGAGATGAGTGGAGAGAGTTGTATATCTATATAATTATTTTTTCAATGCCAGTATATATGAGTTTATTGTTAGCACCTTATGGGCATGTGTTAAAAATTGTAAACAGACAAGAAATCTCAATGACTCTGCATTCGTTTAAAGCATTAATATTAATATGTTTTTTTATTTCGTATTATTATATAAATTATGGTTTGTTATGGTTTTTGTTTGTATACTCTATTTTTGATGCGGTAACCCAAGTATTTTTAGCTTACACTGTTGATAGAATCATAAGTAATAATTTCAAAAAAACTGTAAATCAATATAGAATGGTTGTTTTTTGTTTATTAACAGCAGTGAATTATGAAATTATTATGCAGTCGGATATATGATGAGTATTAAAATAACAGAGATGAAAAGAATTTGGTTTGAAAAAGTAAATAAAAGTAAAAATATTTACTATAAAAATACTTTAATTAAAAAATTATGCGAAGGAAAAGATGTCTTAGATGTAGGATGTATTGGTCAGGATGTAGATTACACTAGTTCAGAGTGGATTCATAACCAGGTAAAAAAAGTTTCAAATAGTACAGTTGGTGTAGACGTAAATAAAGAAGGTATTGAATATTTAAAAGGTTTTGGGTATGAAATTTTACATTTCAGAGAGCTTAATATAAATAATAAGTTTGATGTGATATTGATGTTAGATGTCATTGAGCATGTTAATGATCCTGTCGAATTTTTGCTAAACTATCAAAAGTATTTAAAAGATGATGGTTTTATTATTGTTACTACACCGAATTCAAATAGAGCAATAAATTTTTTAAGTATTTTTTTTAAAAATGAGTACCCACTGAATTATGAGCATACTTTCTGGTTTTGTCCTAAGACTTTTTTAGAAGTGGTCGAAAGAGTTGGCTTCATAGAGCCAATTAATTTTTATTGGTTAAGCCAATATAGCCAAAATCAAAAAATGAACTGGAAACAAAAAGTACTTTTCTATTTTAAAAAGTTTTTAGAGAATAAAAGTAGTAATTTTTCTCCAAATTTCATGTTTGTATTAAGGTCTAAATTATGATCTTAATATTAACACCGTACTCTATGAATCCACTTCATCCAAGACTAGAATATATTGAAAAATATTTGACAAGACATGGCTATATCGTTAATAAGTATAATTTGAACAGTAAAAATAAATTTTTTAAAAAATTAAATTTTCTATCTTTAGGTTTTTTTCAAATATCAGCCTTCTTTAAATCTATTTCAGTTATTAAGAAACATGCAAAAGAAATAGAAATAGTTTTTATTCAGGATTTGCAGTATTTGCATATTTCTATTGTTGCAAAAATATTCAAAAAAAAGGTAATTTATGAAACATTAGATAATAATGTATCTTTAAAGTTTTACTATCTGTCAAACAAGCTTAATTTCTTATGTAAATTGGCGTTTATTAAAGCGGCTTTTTCCAATATTGAAAAATTTTTTTCTAAATTTTTTTGCGATGCAATTATTGTAAATTCAAACGCTTTAGTTGATTACTTTGCCCCCATTAAAACAAACTTAATTTTTTATACATCACCTTTCGAAATTAACTTGAAAAAAATCTGCAACAATAAGATAGCTTTTTTATATCTTGGAGCTTTTACTAAAGATAAAGGAGCAGATGAAATATTAAGTTTTATTAAAAAATATAATTACAACATTTTTATTTATGGTGATGCAAGCGATGTTTTATTAAAAGAAATATATAAGCTTTCTAATGCGCAATTTAAATCAAGAATGTCCAGCAATATGTTATATGAAGAATTAGAGCAGTTATTATGTAAATATAAATTATTAGGTTTTAGCTTAATACACAGTGTTCATTATAGTTACGAGTCGCAAGAAGCTAATAAAGATATCGATTATTTGTCCATGGGTATTCCTATAATTGCAAACCATAGAAAACCAACAGCTGATAAAATTAAATCAGGTTGCGGTGTATTTATTGATGATTTATGTAATGTTGAAAAGATTTTGACGGATAATAATTTTTATCAAAAGCTATCGATTAATTGCACAAATTATTACAAAACGCATTATAGTCAAGAAATTTTTGAGAAAAAGCTATTAAGAAATATAGAAAATATATATAGTTATAATTGTACTAAATAATCGATTATTAATACGTTTATAAAATATTTATAGGCAGCTTAGCAGACTTATTTCTCGCTACTATTTTAGCAAGTAGATATACATGAATGATAATGTTATAGACCAAGAGAAAATCAAAAAAATTTATCAGAATTGTTTTGTCAGCCCATCTAACCTTTCCCTTAATGATCCACAATTGCTGTATTTATTAAATTATTTTCCTGAAGATAAAAATATTCATATCTTGGATGCAGGTTGTGGTGATGGACGTTATAGTGATTATCTGAAAAAAAAAGGCTATGTTAATATTTGTGCCGTGGATTTATTCGAACGATGCTCTAATATGGCGGTTGAGTATCAGACTGCAAGTGTTGATGCGCTACCTTTTGTTGACAACTCCGTTGATTTTATTTTTTCTAACTCAGTCATCTATTATGTTGAACCACCTATCAAAGCATTAATAGAGTTTAACCGTATCTTGAAGTCCAACGGGATTTTGATGATCACTGCACACACTAAATGGTCACTTTTTACCTTTTTGCGAGTAATCAAGCGTGACTTACTCAATAGATCGAACATGTCGTACCTTTCGGGGGTTAAATTCTATTCTGCGAACTATTATCAAGATGCATTGTTGGCATCCAATTTTGAAGTGTTACTGAGGGATGGTTGGAGGTTTTCATTTTTCCTTTACCCTACTTACCGACTGATCGCCTCGGTGCTAAAAAAGTTTTCTGGTATCAAGTTCCCTGAGAAAAGTGCATACATCACTAAGAATCCTATTCTGGGAAAAATTAAAAGCGAAATTTCCTATCACTCAGTATTCATTGCCAAAAAGAAATAACAAATAATAATTTATGGAAATGATGGTTAACGTTTTAATGCCAAATAATCAACATTTCCATGAACGTGATTATATTCTGGCAATTATTTTTGATCATTTCCTTGGCCTGCAATGGCGTCATAAAGTAGCTGATATTGATTCCATCCGTATCCGCTTCGATGGTCAACCCGGTGAGATCCGAATGCCAGATGCGTTTTTTCGGGAACTTGAAACACAATGGCTCAAGGATGACTGTTTGCCAGCACAGTCGCTAGCTCAATGGAATAGCCGTGAATTAATGGCGGACATCCCGCTTGTGGATGTCAATATTCCAATTATTTATGGTAACCCTAATGCAACTGCTTGTGTGGATGAGCAATGCATCGAGCTACCCATCGACATCTTCGGTTCCGCGTTCTTCATGTTGTCACGCTATGAAGAAGCGGTATTGCCGGACCGCGACATTCACGGACGTTTTCCGTCGTCCGCATCGTTGGCTTATCGCGCCGGTTTTCTCGATCGTCCGATCATTGATGAATATGTGGAAATTCTTTGGGCGGCCATGAAGCGGCTATGGCCCGGCTTGCAACGTAAGCCGCAACAGCGAAAGGTTCGGGTAACCTGCGATGTGGATAGTCCTTATTTTTTTTACCCATCCATTACCGCGCCTGCCCGTATGCTTGCATCGGATTTGATAGAGCATCGTTCTCCCGGCAGAGCAGCTAGTCATTTGGCGGCGCGATGGCGAATATGGCGCGGCGATTATCATGCCGATCCGCATTATGCCGCGATACAGTGGATGATGGATGTCAATGAAAAGGCGGGACGGCAAATGGCATTTTATTTCATTCCGGACAGGTTTCACCCGCGTCTGGATGGCCGTTACCGATTGTCCGAGCCGCGTATTCGCGGTTTGTTGCGGAATATCCATGCACGAGGCCATGAAATCGGTTTGCATGCCAGTTATAACAGTTATTTGGATGCCGAGCAGACCTGCCGCGAGGCAGCAATGCTCCGTAACGCATTGGCGGAGGAGGGTATTAAGGCCGAGTTATTGGGCGGACGCCAGCACTTTTTGCGTTGGCAAACATCCGTGACCGCCCGTAATTGGGAGGCGGCAGGCATGCAGTATGATTCCACGCTTTGCTATGCCGATCGTACCGGCTTTCGTTGCGGCACCAGCCGCGAATACCCTATGTACGATTTGCAGGAACGCCGGCCTTTGACTTTGCGCCAGCGCCCATTGATCGTAATGGAGTGTTCCGTCATCGCCGATCGTTATATGGGGTTGGGTTATAGTGATGAAGCCTTGGCGCTGATGTTACGCTTTAAAAATCGTGCTTTGCAATTCGGCGGAGAATTTACGTTATTGTGGCACAACAGCCATTTAGCGAATGATCGTGACCGGGTTTTTTATGAGACTCTGATTCAATGATAAAAATTATTACCATTATCGGCGCCCGACCTCAATTCATCAAAGCGGCCGTTGTTTCAAAGACGTTTCGGGAGCGGGGTTCGTCGGTTCGGGAGATCATCGTTCATACCGGTCAACATTACGATACGAATATGTCCGATGTGTTTTTTGCCGAACTCGGTATACCCAAACCCGATTATCATTTAGGTATTGGCGGCGGCACGCATGGCCAAAACACGGGCCGTATGATTGAAAAAATTGAAGCCGTTTTATTGCGGGAACAGCCCGATTGGGTGTTGGTTTATGGCGATACCGATTCCACGCTGGCTGGCGCTTTGGCGGCTTCGAAGCTGCATATCGCGGTCGCGCATGTCGAAGCCGGGTTGCGCTCTTTCAATCGCCGGATGCCGGAAGAGATTAATCGGGTGTTGACCGATCATATCGCCGATTTGCTGTTTACGCCGACGCATGCAGCGATGGCTAATTTGGCTAAAGAGGGGATTACAGGCAACCGGGTCCGGCAAGTCGGTGACGTGATGTACGATGCGGCATTGTATTACGGCGAAAAGGCCGCGCGCTGCAGTCGAATTCTGACGGCCCTAAATTTATCCGACAAAGGCTATGTTCTCGCGACCGTGCATCGTGCCGAAAATACCGACGACCAACAACGCCTGCAGGTTATTTTGAACGGTTTTGCCGCATCCGGCCGGCGAGTGGTTTGGCCGATGCATCCTCGAACCCGGCAGCGTCTGGAAGATTTTGCCTTGGCTATCCCCGGCAATATTTCGGTTATCGACCCGGTCGGTTATTTGGATATGGTTATGTTGGAACGACAGGCTGCCGTAATTGCCACCGATTCGGGCGGCGTGCAAAAAGAGGCTTTTTTTCATCGGGTGCCTTGCCTCACGCTAAGAGATGAGACCGAGTGGGTGGAATTGGTGGCCGGCGGTTGGAATCGTTTGACGGATGTCACGAATCCGAAGACGATCAGTCGCGATTTGTTGGTCTGCGAACAATGTGCCGTCGAAACATTGCCCGTGTTGGATTGTTATGGACGGGGCGACAGTGCGCTGAGTGTTGTTGAAGCTTTGTTAAAGGAAAAAGCCGAATGAGTCTTAAGATTTGTTATCTCGCGGCTATCGATCGGCGCAAGGATGTTGGGGTTGTTAATAAAATCGAGTCCACGATGCAGGCTTTGACGGGGAAAGGTTACCATTGCGAGATTTTTTGGGGAACTGAAGACGGTTGGCGCGGTGTCATGCAGCTTCGAGAAAAATTACTGCGTCCGGATGTGGATTTGATCATTTTGCGTAGTTGCGGTTATTACTCACCTTTATTAGTGCCGGCGCTCATTGCCGCACGGAAAAAAGGCGCGAAAATTGTCATCGATATCCCTACGCCTGTTGTGAATGGACTCATCGAGATTTGGGGACAAAAAACGAGTCTCCGAGGCGCTTTGACGCGTATGTTCTTATTGGTTTCAAGCCTGCCATGGTCGCATTGGGTCGCACATCGGATTATTCAGTACGGCCGCGAGCATCCTTGGTTTATGATGGGTGTAAAAGATAAAACAGTCTTGGTGGGCAACGGTTTCAATACACAAGCGGTTTGCGTTAAAAATCATGTCGATAATTATGTCGGCGATGAGTTAGTTCTGATTGGCGTCGCCAAACTTTTTTTTTGGCATGGCTTCGATCGCGTCATTCAAGGTATTGCCGCCTACGAGGCGGACCGACAAGCGGGTCTGCATTTCGGTCCGAATGTCGTTTTTTGGATCGTCGGGGCTGGGCCGGAAAAAGCGAAGTTGGAAGCGTTGGTCGATGATTTGGCTGTAACTGATTGTGTTAAATTCAAAGGTTTTCAAGTCGGTGATGAGCTGAATCAATCGTATGAAGCTTCGGATATTGCTGTTTCTTCGCTGGGGTTGCACCGTCAAAATTTGATGATGGCTTCGCCTTTAAAAACCAGGGAATATCTGGCAATGGGCTTGCCTGTGATTTTTTCTTATACGGACGTCGATATCGATGAAGGCGAGGACTTTATATTTAAAGCCGCCGCGGATGATTCGTCGTTGTCTATTCAAGACATGCTGACATGGTATGTCGATTTACGAAAGAACGGCTTTGCTCCGAGTCGTGCGCACGAGTTCGCCCGGCATTATCTCGATTTTTCGGTAAAGACATGGGTGTATGAAGAGCTCTTGAATCCGCAAGAGACGAACCCGAACAAGCCAAAACCCGGTCGTTTAATAGGTTAAAGCGTTCCGCGTAGCCCGTATGCAGCGAAGCGGAATACGGGAAGTTCCGCGCCCCGAAATTTTCGGATTCCGTTTGGCTACATTCGGGCTACACCGATTTCGATCAACAATAATTCAATGATAGATTTAAATTCAATGTCCGTTGAACAAACAAATATAAGACTTGCCGTAATGATACCGACCTTGGCCGGCGGGGGAATGGAGCGCGTGCATATTTATTTGATTGAGGCATTTAGGCAAAAAGGGATTGAGGTCGATTTATTGGTGTGTCAATTCAAAGGCCCGCTATGTCGGGATCTGCCGGATTCAGTCGACGTATTCGAATTGGCGCGACATAGTAGTTATTGGTTGCCGGTCGGACTTTGGCGTTATCTCAGGCAGCGCAAACCGACGCACATTTTGGCGGCGCCAAGTGATGTGGCTTTGGTCGCGTTATGGGCGACTCGCCGGTTGCGTTTGACGACGCCGATTGTGATGAGCGTGCATAATCATGTATCCACGCAGCGACAATTGATTGGCATTTTCAAGCGCTTGAAAGAACGTTTTGTGATGTCTCTTTTACGCCGATACTGTGCTGATTTACGAGCCGTAATCGCCGTTTCCGAAGGCGTCGCGCAGGATTTTAGCCGGTATTTGCCGGTTTCGCGGGAACGTCTTCATGTTGTTTACAATCCTGTCGTAACGCCGCGGACGCAGGGGCTTTTAGCTGAAGATCTGCCCATTCATGACATACCCGAAGATCGTCCCTGGGTCGTTTTTGCCGGGCGATTCGTAAAATTAAAAGGCTTGGACATTTTGCTTCCTGCATTCGCTCAGGTAGTCAAGCAGGTACAAGCGCGCTTGGTGCTTTTGGGAGACGGGCCGTTAATATCAGTCATTGATAAGATGATTAGCGATTATGACTTGCATGCATGTGTTCATTGTCCGGGCTTTCAGACTAATCCTTTGCCTTGGATGAATAAAGCAGCTGTCTTTGTTTTATCTTCCAGGACCGAAGGTTTACCCGGAGTGTTGATTGAGGCGATGGCGGCCGGAACTCAGATAGTCGCAACCGACTGCCCAAGCGGACCCGCCGAAATATTGGAAGAAGGGCGTTATGGGCAATTGGTGCCGGTAGGCGATATCGATGCGCTTGGTAATGCCATCGTAAAGAGTTTGAAAGGGGAATTTCTTGTACCTCCCGAGCAATTAAAAGCCCGCGCCGAGGATTTTACGGTCGATAAAGCGGCAAATGCATATTTGGATTTGTTGCTGTCGGTACCGAGTCATTTGTAGTCCAATTCAAAGTCCGTCTGAACAAACGACTGGATTATGCGCATTACTCATAAATTACCGTGTTAAAAATAACTTGAATCAAATTGATTTTTTATTGGCTGTCGGTTGGTAAATGGAGTCGTTTCTTACGAAAATTTGGGAACATACCGAATATCTATGAGCCATAATCAGCGTGCAATGACGAATTCTGGTTATTGTTGTCGGGCTCTAGTACTAAAAGTTTGGATATAAATGAACTATAAAAGAACTTGGTTAACTTGAATGGGGCCATGGGCTGTAACGCTCTTAGCTTATTCGAATATTTTAATCCGTTTAGAAAATACGCCTTTAGACCATGACGGTTTGCAATGGCGATAATTTCTTTTTCAGTGCGGTAAAATGTTCTTTTACGGAGATAGGCTAAATGGGCTTGTGCGCATTGTGTAGAGGACAGGTGTTCCGTTAGTGCTTGTCTAAACCCAAGTAAAACCCATAGTCGATGCCATCCTGTTGATCTAAAAGTGTTTCCAAAGGGAACATGGGTATGGGTTTCCAGTAGTCTGAACTTGGGAGGAAAAATATGCACACTAATTGCGTCCGATTTCATTATTCGAGACAATTCGGAAAAAACTTCATCAAGAACTTCTACATGTTCTAGAACTTGGCTGCTGAATAAAAAGTCTACAGAGTCGTCTTGTATCGGCAAATGATAGGGAGATTTATTAATGGTATGAAAACAGCTCTGATGCTCGGGAGCGACACTTTTTTTCGCTATTTCGATTCTCTCAGGATCTATATCGAAACCAACAGTGTTACGGTAGCCTTTCTGAAGTAACAATTTTACTGTTTGGCCTGAGCCGCATCCAAAATCGATAATTGCATTATCGAAACTTGCTTTACGGCCAATATCATCAAGAATGGAAAAAATGTTTTGTATGTAATTTTGGTGCTTAATGCTCAAAATGCCCCCTTGATTATTTGGACGACACATGAAAACGGTCAAGAATTTTTCGACTTTTGTAAGACCTGCTCAAACAAAACAACATACTCTTCTATCATTCTATTCAGATTAAAGTGCCGCTCTGCATGAGAACGTGCATTCATGCTCATATTATGTAAAGCAATCGGGTCTTGAGTCAATTCATGTATTGCGTTCACAAAACTCATAACATCATCAACAGGGCAAAGACGACCGACATGATCCGATACTGCCTCAGGTAGTGACGAGACATTGGCAGCTACCACAGGCGTGCCGCAAGCCATCGCTTCCATGACTGCTCTAGGCAAACCTTCGCCGCGCGACGGAAAAATCAATAAATCTGCTTGTCGGTAAGCCCCGCGTACCTGTTCTTGGTTAAGGCGCCCGATAGGTAGCAAGTTAGGCGGGCTGTTGGTAAAGTTTTTAGCAGGACGTAGCCCGGATGTATAACGAAGCTCGTACCTGCTGCCGAGCTCTCTGGCGATCGGAGCCAGTAGATCTGTCCCTTTACGCGCGGATAAGTTGCCCACGTAAATCAAGCGAACCGGGCGATTAAGCAAAGGTTCTTTATTTGAGAACGGAGGAGAAAAAAAATCGGTGTCTACCGCATTAACGATGACATGTGGTCTGGAGCAATGCAGAGTGCGAGCTAAAATATCCGCCGTGTAATGGCTAACTGCTACAACTGCATCAGCATGTTTTAAACTCTGGCGTACGAAATGCCGCACGAGGGAGTGGTGATAAATACGCTGCGGCTTACTTTTATAGGGTTCTAAAGCTGGATCAAGTACAAATAGTCTATCCACTGTTACCATGCGGGCACCGGGGCGTATAAAAGCGAACCCATTCCAGCTGTTTGTTAAGATAATATCGGTATCGGCTGGTGGCGTTACTCGCTTGAGTAACCCCGGCGCGAATTCAAAATATCGATTGAATGACTGCTTTATTACCTCACACCCAAATTTTTTTAAGCCGGCTGTTAGATAGTGAGTTGAAATATCCGACCCACTACCTGCGGCGATGTAAGGTATCCATATTTTCATTTTTAATAGATCGATAATATTATTGGGTTGGGTTGTAATTTATCGCATGTCTCTTCAATGTCTATTTTCAGTTTACGTTTGTCCGTCAAGGTTTCCAGTGAAGTCAAAAACGACATAGCCTGCCGAATGCCCCCCTCTTAGGCAGCTAATCATGGGCTATGGAATTTAGGTGTTAGGTAAATACATCCTTGGTTTGACGGCGGCTATCCCTGCTGACGACACCCGTCAATCGAACCACCGAACCCCTTTCCGAAATTTGAAGAAGACAAAGAGGTGCGCGCAACGTACTCGGTTTTTGTATAACGATAAGCGCAGAGCGTGGGGGTTATTTATGGAGGTTATTTTTTACCCTCCTAAGTCGAAAGACAATGCTCATGATTAGTTGCATGTTCTTAGGGACCTAAAACAGCGTTTCAATAGGATGTCTTTCGCTGATATGGGCTTCTCCCGGTTCCGTGAATTCGAAATTCGTGTGCGAATGCATGTGTGCTTGCTGCGTAGTGTCGAAAAATTCCCAAATGCCTCCCGGTATTTCTGCCGAGATCATCATCCCGCTTTCGGTGTCGACATACATTTTTACAATACCCTCCGGCGGCGTCAAAGGGATTTCCGGCTTGTCTCGTAAAGCGGTTTGCATGAATTCCATCCACATCGGCAAGGCGGCGGCACCCCCGGTTTCTTTGTAGCCCAGGCTGTTGAAATTGTCGAATCCCACCCATGCCGTAGCGGATACGGTGGCGCTATAACCGTTGAACCATGCGTCGCGGTGATCATTGGTCGTGCCGGTTTTTCCGGCAAGATCGGCGCGTCCGAGTCGCTTCGCTTTGATGGCGGTGCCTCTTTGTACGACATCGCGTAGCAGGGAATTCATTAAAAAACTAATTTGTGGTGTGATGATGCGCGGTGCTTGATTGATGAATGCCGGCGATTCGCTGGTGCAGTCCAGGCAGGCGACTTGAGGGTTAGCCTGGTACAGTAAATTGCCGTCGCCGGATTCAATCCGGTCGATCAAATAAGGCTCGATCAAAAAACCGCCGTTCGCGAAGACTGCATAAGCTCGCGCCATCTGCAGTGGAGTGGCTTGGCCGCTGCCCAGCGCAAGCGTATAGCTATTGGGCAGTTGATCCTTTTGAAATCCGAAACGCATGGCGGTCTTAACGACAGGCTTGATACCTAAATTAAGCAGCAAGCGTACCGAAATCAGGTTTTTGGATTTTCGAAGAGCGACTCTTAGGCTGGTCGGGCCGGAAAATCTTCGATTGTAATTCTCCGGACGCCATTCATGACCGGGTCTTGAACCTTCCAATACGATCGGTGCGTCGTTGATTAGCGATGCGGCCGTATAGCCGTTTTCCAAGGCTGTTGTATAGATAATCGGTTTAAAGCCCGATCCCGGTTGCCGGTTCGACTGTGTCACTCGATTGAATTTGTTGTGGTTGAAGTCGTAACCGCCGGCCAATGCCAATATCGCTCCGTCGATCGTGTCGATGGCGACAAAGGCGCCCTCGGCTTCCGGTATTTGTGCTAAAGCCCAGGTTTTATCGTTCAGTTGTCTGACAAAAATGGCGTCACCGGTTTTGAATAGATCAGGGATTGATTGCGGTGCCGCCCCTCGTGCGTTTCGTGAAATAAACTTGCGCGCCCATTTCATGTTGCTCCATGGCACTTCAACGGTTTTTCCTCCGCGAAATTGGACGGTAGCCTTGTCGTTATCGATTCGTTTGATCAACGCTGGATAGCTGTCGCCGATGATCGGCAGTTTGTTGATGTTGGCTTTTTGATCGGGGGCATTGGGCAATTTAAAACGGTAGCCGTGGCGTTCGTCATAGCTATGCAAGGCGTTTCTTAAAGCCCGGGTGGCTGCGTTTTGCAAGGGGCGGGTAATCGTCGTGTAGACCTTCATTCCCGACCCGTATGCTTGCGGTCCATAAAGTTCAAGAACTTTTTGCCGGGCCATTTCGGCGATAAAAGGTGCCGATAACTCGATGCCGCGATGGATCACTCTTGCCGTATTGGCTTCGGCGAGAGCGGCTTGATAAGTTTGTTGGTCGATATAGCCGATTTGTTGCATTCGGTATAACACATAGTCGCGCCTTTCCATGGCTCGCGCAGGGTTGACGATAGGGTTATAGGCCGAAGGCGCTTTCGGTAGGCCGGCTATCATTGCGGATTCCGCCAGCGTGAGCTCGTTTAAGGATTTACCGTAGTAGGTTTGAGCGGCGGCGGCAACGCCGTAGGAGCGTTGGCCTAGATAGATTTTATTAAGATACAGTTCGAGAATGGCGTCTTTTGAGAAACTCTCTTCTATCTTGAGCGATAGAAGGATTTCTTTTAATTTACGGGTGTAGGTTTTTTCTCGGCTCAGTAAAAAGTTTCGCGTGACTTGCATCGTGATCGTGCTGCCGCCTTGCTCTTTTTTGCCGGTGGTGGCTAGTTTCAACGCGGCACGAAATAGGCCTACAAAATCGACGCCTTGGTGTTCGTAAAAGTGTTTGTCTTCGGCGGCTAGGAAAGCATGAATTAACTCTTTCGGCGCCTGGTCGATCGTGATGGGGTTGCGTTTTTTTTCGCCGAATTCAGCGATTAAAAGATTGTCTTTGCTATAAATTTGTAGCGGCGTTTGATAATGAACATCCTTTAATTGGTTAACATCGGGCAATTCTTCGGAGAGTTGCTCTAATAACAGATAGCCGTAGATCGCCGCTGATATCAGGCCGATTAGAAAAAGCACGCTTAGCCATTTAAAAAAGGTGGTCAGTAATTTAATTATCACGAAATATTCCGGTTTGTACCACTAAAGTAATTGCGCCGATGTTATTGTCTGACAAACAAGTTGGTGGCTTGGTTTTAATTATATCGTCAGGTTCGATTGATTTTTAACGGATTGAATAAAAAGATATCTGACATCGGCTGTTGCTAAAAATATACTTGATTTGACATTTGAGCAACACAAACTTTAATGACTGCTCGAAAATCATGCTATTTTGTTGTAGCCGCAGAATAGAGACTACTTTGTTGCGTAAGGGCGCATTGCGCACCTAATGCTGAAAGCACGTAGCCCGTATGGAGCTTAGCGGAATACGGGCTACGCTTTTTAGATTCGCAGGAAGCGGTCGATAGCGATCTGGCAGTGGGGAGCTATGCTTAGCCTAATGCGTATGGGTTGCAAGCCCCGTCTTGCCATGGAATGACGGTCACCCATATGGATGGATATATCGGATAACATTTGAGTTTGGAAAACAATGGATATATTCATGGACGGAGACTAAATATTTGATTTTCGATACTGAAAATTCGTTGTCGTCGGCTATGGGGAAATTGTGATTCGGTTTGAAAAAGCGATCGAAATCAAAGCGGAATGAATATTTTTTTATGTAATTTAAAAACACTACTATACTGGTGACTGTGCAGTTTGATCGGGCGTATTGATGTGAGTGCCAGTGTTATCGGTACTCTAACCTGACACAAGGATGTGCTCTCGTTTTAATCACTTATGTGCTTCTTAATGATGCATCATCGATAACTAGATAGGCAGCAGTGTATTCGATGCAACAACAATTCAATGTTTTACAAGGGTTCCACGATGAACTGGTTTAGTCGCAAAAATGTGCCTGTAGTCGGTATCGACATTAGCACGGCAGCCGTTAAGTTATTGGAATTATCGAAAAACGGTCCTCGTTATCGAGTCGAAAGTTATGCCGTCGCGCCATTACCGCAGGATGCCGTCATCGATAAAAATTTCGCGAATGTCGATGTAATCTCTGACGCCATCAAACAAGCTATCAAACAATCGGGAACGAAAGTCAAACATGCCTGCGTCGCAGTCGCGGGTTCGGCGGTCATGACCAAAATCATTACGATGCCCGCTAATTTTTCGGACGAAGAAGTCTACGAGCAAATCATGGTCGAGGCCGATCAATATGTGCCTTATGCGTTGGATGAGGTCAACCTGGATTTTGAAGTTCAGGGGAAAAACGCTAAAAACTCCGAAATGGTCGATGTGCTCTTGGTCGCTTCCCGTCGTGAAAATGTCGAGGACCGCATCGAGGCTTTGGACAAAGCGGGTTTAAAAGCCAAAATCATCGATGTCGAAGCGTTTGCGATGGAAAACGCCTTTGCGCTTATCGCCGATCAATTGCCCGGTTCCACCGAAGGGCAGACTATTGCCATCTCGGACATCGGTTCGACGATGGCGACTTTGAACGTCATTGCGGATGGTAGAACCATTTATACGCGCGAACAAGGCTTCGGCGGAAGGCAGTTGACCGATGAAATTCAACGCCGTTACGGTTTGTCCTACGAAGAAGCCGGTCTTGCCAAGCGGCACGGTGGTCTTCCCGATAATTATATCAATGACGTATTGGAGCCGTTCAAGAAGGCGATGATTCAACAAATCGCTCGATCGCTCCAGTTTTTCGTTTCATCGAGCGCCAACCGAACGATCGATTCGATTATTTTGGCGGGCGGTTGTTCGTCGATTCCCGGTGTCGATAAGCTGGTCGAGCAGAACTTAAGCATACCCTGTTTTATTGCCAATCCGTTTATCAACATGGCTTTATCGAATCGAGTGAAACCGCAAAGTTTAAGCAGCGATGCGCCGGCGATGATGATCGCCTGCGGGCTTGCACTAAGGAGTTTCGACTAATGGCCCGAATTAACCTGCTCCCTTGGCGAGCCGATCTTAAAAAACAACAGCAACAGCAATTTTTGACTGTTGCGCTGTTGTCGATGTTTTTGACCTTAGTGTTGATTTTTGCGGTTCACATGCACTACGACGGCGTAATGTCTTATCAGGAAAGCCGGAACCAAATGCTAAGGAATGAAATTGCTGTGGTCGACAAGAAGATTGCCGAAATAAAAAACATTGAAGAAAAGAAAAACGAATTACTGACCAAGATCGATGTAATTCAAAAGTTGCAGGAAAGTAGGCCTCTGATTGTGCGTCTTTTCGATGAAGTCGCCAGAAGGACGCCTGACGGCGTGTTTCTAACAAAGTTTGTGCAGTCTGATATGGCATTGACGTTTAACGGCAAGACCGAGTCGAATGCCCGTGTGTCGGCGTTTATGCGGGCGATAGAGGCTTCCGAGTGGTTGCACAGTCCTAAGTTGAACATTATTCAGTCTCAACAAAAAACCACAGTCGATCAGCTCAGTGATTTTATTCTTATCGCGCAACTGGGCACGGCTCCCGAAGATGAGAAAAACTGATGAATCTGTCTGAAATTAATTGGGATTTTAATGAGGCCGGGACTTGGCCGACACCGATAAAAGCCGTGGTTATCATGATCGTTTGCATGCTCGTTGCGGTCGGCGGCTATTATTACGATACCGCCGATCAATTGGAAGCGTTGGAACGATTGGAACAGACAGAGCGGGATTTGAAGAGCAGCTTCGAGGTGAAACAAAAAAAAGCGATCAATCTGCCGGACTATAAGGCGCAGTTGGAACAGATCGAAGATTCGTTGATTGAAATCATCAAACAAATGCCGACCCGCTCAGAAGTGGCGAATTTGTTGGTCGATATTTCCCAGACCGGCTTGGCGAGTGGCTTGGAATTTAGACTGTTTAAGCCGGCGGAACCGGTGCGTCGCGATTTTTACTGGGAACTCCCGATTAACATACAAGTCATCGGGCGATACGAGGAGTTAGCTGTATTTGTTAGCGGTCTGGCTTCATTGCCGAGAATCGTGACCGTGCATAACGTTAAAATAACTCCAATTTCACAACAAATTAAAGGCGAGCCGTCCGATAAGATGGTCATGGACGCCACGATCAAGACCTATAACGAAGGTGGGCAAGGCCCCGCACCGGCAAAGCCTCAGCAAAGAAGAGGTAGAAGATGAAGTCGAGTATATTATCGGCAACAGGTTCGAGGCCTCTGCAAAGTCGGCATGACGAACGCGGGTGGTTTCAACATGGTGCAATCGCGGCCTTAGGTTTGCTGAATCTGTTGTTATTGACGGCTTGTTCGGGCGATGATAAGTCCGATTTGGTTCAATATATTAATCAAGTCAAAGCTCGGCCGAAAACGCAAATCGAGTCGTTGCCGGAAATCAAAGTAATCGAGCCGTTCATTTATAAACCGAGCGGTTTACGCGATCCGTTTCGGCCTATAGAAAAAGTAGTAGAAGCCGAACTTATCGATGCCGGAACGGGGAGTGGGATTAAGCCTGATCCTGCCAGGCGTAAGGAGCAACTGGAGTCCTATTCGCTGGACAGTTTAAGAATGGTTGGAACCGTCACTAAGGATGCAGTGCTATGGGGCTTGATTAGGGCCGGCGACGGGACGATTCATCGAGTTCGAGAAGGCAATTATATGGGTAAGAATCACGGTAAGATCATTCGTATTGTTGAAGACAAGATTGAATTGATGGAAATCGTTCCCGATAGACCGGGAACATGGCGAGAACAGCAAACTTCATTGGCATTGTCCGAATGATGTTGGGGATTAAACAATGAGTATTCAAGGCAGCAATAACATGAGCAGAGTGACCGAGCCTCTATGGAAAACAATCTTCGCGGGAATATTCCTGTGCGTTTTTCAGTTTGCCGTTCAAGCGAGTGAAGTACAAATTCAGAATCTAGATTTTACTCGATTGTCGGGAGGGCGCTTGCAGTTGCAATTGGAACTGGATGGGCCGGCGCCGGCTCCTCGGGTTTTTCATACCGATAACCCCGCCAGAATTGCGCTGGACTTTAGCGGTGTTAAAAGCGGTTTGTCCAAGAAAAAATTTCCGATTAATTTGGATATGGCTGACAGCGTGTATGTCGCCGAATCCCGAGACAGGCTACGTGTCGTCATTAATTTGATTTCTTCGGTACCTTATGAAACAAGCGTGGAGGGTAACAAAGTATTCGTCACGCTGGCGGGAGCCGCCCAAGTTGAGGCACCGGTCATTCGTACGGAAACATCTGTCGTGGCTACATCTGTTCAACAAGCGAGAAGCGATGTGATCGCGCAGTTTATTCCGGAACAAGGCATCAAGGGCGTGGATTTCAGGCGCGGACCGCGTGGCGAAGGGCGTATTTTGGTTTCGTTGAGCGAGCCGAATACGATGGTCAATACCCGTGAAGTCGGCGGTAAGGTTGAGATTTATTTTGTCAATACCCGCCTACCGGAGCGGCTTTCGAAACGTTACGACGTATCCGAATTCGCGACACCGGTCAAATCATTCGATGCGGTCAGTAGCCGTCAAGAAACCAAAATCACCGTCGATTTACAGAGTCCGCTTTACGAATATTCTCAGTTCCAGTCGGAAGGCATGTTGACGGTCGAGTTTCGCCCGTTGACGCAAGCGGAAAAAGACTTGAAAGAAAGTCAGAAAGACCGCTATACCGGCGATCGATTATCGCTGAACTTTCAAGACATCGAAATCCGTAGCGTGATTACCTTGCTGTCCGAATTTACCGGACAGAACGTTGTCGCCGGCGACGAAGTAACGGGACGGATAACCTTGAAACTCGACGACGTGCCGTGGGACGAAGCGCTGGATTTCATAATGATGACGAAGGACTTGGAAAAATACCAAACCGGTAATGTGACATTGATCGCGCCGGTGGGTAAGATCAAGGAATATAAAGAGAAACAGCGTGAAACGGAGGTTATTGTCGCACAAATGGAGCCTTTGCGTACCGAGTATTTAAAGATAAATTTTGCTAGAGCGGAAAACTTTAGAAACCTCCTGAATGGTCTGGACACCGGAGCATTCGGAGCCTGTGGGTTTCAGCAAGGGGGCGGGGCAATTGGTGCTGTAACTCAAGGAATGGGGCAAGGAAGTGCACAGATGAGTGGGCAGCAGGGGGGGCGTACTAACTTAGCAGGTAGTATTAGTGGTAGAAGGCAAACTATAGTATCGGATGAATATTTAACCTCAAAAGATGATGCATTTGCCCTTCTGTCACCAAGAGGAACGGCAATAGTAGATTCGAGAACAAATACTTTAATTGTTAGAGAGACCGCTGCACGATTAGAAGAAGTGAAAAAACTAATAGCTCGGCTCGATATACCGGTCAAGCAGGTTATGATTGAGTCTAGGGTAGTTATAGCGACCAACACCTTCGCAAGGGATTTAGGTGTTCGGTTTGGGGTAGCTAAAGCAGCCCAGGTTGGTAGTGGTAAGACTTTTGCTATTGGTGGAGCCGGGACGGAAAGTAACATTAATGGAGTGACCGCAGTTAACGATTTATTAGTCGATCTCAGTGCAACAAACCCTTATGGGGCATTGGCTATGACATTAGCTAGAACGGCCGACTATGTTTTGAACCTCGAAATATCGGCGTTGCAAGACGAGGGTAAAGCTGAGTTGCTTTCCAATCCTAGAGTAATGACGTCGGACCGCTGTCCTGCAAATATAAAGCTAGGAGAACAAATTCCTTATCAGACGGTTAGCCAAAATGGAACACAAACAGAATTAATTGATGCTGTATTAGAACTTGAGGTATTGCCTCAAATTACCCCAAGCGGAAGTGTCATAATGGATTTGAAAATATCAAAAGATGCGCCGGGACGAGTTTTTGCCGGTTTAGTAGGTATTGATAAAAGAGAAATTCAAACGAATGTTCAGGTCATGGATGGTGAGACAGTAGTATTAGGTGGAGTATTTGAAGGAACTCAACGAGATGATGTTGGTAAAATTCCTTTTTTTGGTGATTTGCCCGGGATTGGGTTTTTATTTCAACGTAACGAAAGACAAGATGATAAAACAGAACTTTTGATTTTTGTTACCCCCAAAATTTTTAAAGATAATGTTGAATCTGTAAGGTGAACTGCTTCTACTTCGGCCAAAAAGGGGGCATAATGCCCCCTTTTTTATGCGCGCGAAAACATCAATAGAAATCGCATGGCTAAATCGGAGAACATTTATCTCATCGGTCTAATGGGGGCCGGCAAAACGACAATCGGTAGGCTGTTGGCCAAATCGTTAAAAATGCCGTTTTACGATAGCGACAAGATTATCGAAGACTTGACCGGCGTCGATATACCGACGATCTTCGAATTCGAGGGTGAGGCAGGATTCCGGGATCGTGAACAAAAAGCGTTAGCAGGTTTGACAAAATTGACTCATGTCGTGTTGGCGACCGGCGGCGGTGCGGTTATCCGCGAAGAAAATCGGGAATGCCTCAAGGAAAACGGTTTTGTGGTTTATTTGCAATGTTCGGTGGACAGGATTTTGGAAAGAACCAAGCGCGATACGCAGCGCCCGTTACTGCAAACCGATAATCCGAGAGCCAAGTTAGAGCAATTGCTAATCGAACGCGAGCCGTTATATTTGTCATGTGCGGACTATGTCGTCGATAGCGGCACATTACAGAGTAAGGCCGCGGTTAAAAATATTTTGCAGCGTTATAGGGATTTATGAGGTGAAAGAGGAAAGGTGAAAGGTGAAAGGTGAAAGGTGAAAGGGGGGGTCTTTGTGGGAGCGATCCCTAGATCGTCCCTCACCTAACGCTAGGTGAGGGAAAGCCGGTAAGCTTGGGTGACAATAAATGTTATCGCAGTCACATGGGTCAAGATTCCTCGTTCCCACCGCTCCAGCGTGGGAATGCATACCGAAGCTGAAGTGAAAGCGCTGTAGGGTGCGCATCGCGCACCTTTCCACGGTACCGAACCAAATGCAAGTCCCGACCCAGGTGCGCGATGCGCACCCTACGGATTGAAAAGCGCTTTAGCGACACAGAAAATTAGATGTATAACAGAAACAAATGAAAACATTACAAGTCGATTTAGGGCAACGTAGTTATCCGATTTATATAGGCTCTCGTTTGCTGGAAAAAGCCGATTTATTGACTCGGCATATTCGTTCAAAACAAGTATTGATTGTGACAAACGAAACGGTGGCGCCTTTATATTTGCAACAGGCACTCGATAACCTGTCGGATTTTGTCGTCGAAACCGTTATTTTGCCGGATGGCGAGCAATATAAGACGCTCGACTATTTGAATCGGATTTTCGATACTTTGTTGACCCACAAATTCAGTCGAAACGCCAGTTTAATTGCCTTGGGCGGCGGCGTCATCGGCGATATGGGCGGTTTTGCCGCGGCTTGCTACCAACGAGGTATTGCATTTTTACAAATTCCGACCACGCTGTTGGCGCAAGTCGATTCTTCGGTCGGCGGCAAGACCGGCGTTAATCATCCGCTCGGTAAAAATATGATTGGTGCGTTTTATCAACCGCAATGTGTGATTGCCGATATGTCGGTCTTGTCGACATTGGATGAAAGGCAATTGTCGGCCGGCATCGCCGAAGTGATCAAATACGGCTTGATACGCGATCCCGATTTTTTTTCATGGCTCGAGAACAATATCGAATCTTTGCTCGCCAGGGATGCCGAAGCGCTCGCGTATGCGGTCGAACGCTCGTGTCGCAATAAAGCCGAAGTCGTTGCCGCCGATGAAAAAGAAGCCGATGTTAGGGCGACCTTGAATTTAGGCCATACTTTCGGTCATGCGATTGAAACCGGCATGGGCTACGGCAGCTATTTGCACGGCGAGGCGGTTGCGATCGGTACTTGCCAGGCGGCCGATTTATCAAGACGCAAAGGCTGGCTGACCGATGCCGACGTTGAACGCATTATTAGATTGTTTAAGCGCGCCAGGTTGCCGGTCGAGCCTCCGGCAGCGCTCGATGCTAATCGTTTTATCGAATTGATGGCCGTGGATAAAAAAAATGTCGACGGCAATATTCGTTTGATTTTGTTGAAGAGCATCGGCGAGGCAACCTTGCCGGTCGGTGTGGAAAATGCATTATTGGTAGCGACGTTAAACGGATATGGTCGAAAAGGCTAATCAGGCTGCGAATAGGCCGTATTGCTTGGCAAAGCCGGCGATTAAATCGTTAATTACTGCCGAGCGTGCTCAAAAGTTCGAGTTATTGATTCATCTGATAATCAATTTTAATCGTCCGTTGATCGTTAACGGACCGACCGGTATCGGTAAGTCGACATTGCTGACGGTCTTGCGCGAGCAACGTCCGGTCGAAGGGCATTATTGTTTCATGGCCGGCGATCATCAGTTGGATTTTGCGGCGATTCAAGAGCGGTTGCGCCGTTTCTTGGAAATCGAACAGCCGTCTTGCAAAGGCTTTTCCCTGGATGATGCGATCGCTTTAATTGAGCAGAAAAAACTCAAGTTAATCTTGATGATCGATAATGCCGGCGAATTGATACCCGGCTTGATTGATGCTTTATCGGAATATGCCTTAGCTAACCCGGCACTAAGAGTTATTTTTTCGCTAACTCAGGACGAACTGTATATCAAAAGTCGTTCGGACCGGTCTGTCGAGGATTGTCATTTTATCGAAATGTTGCCGCTGTCGGAAAAACAATGCCGGGATTTTTTGCAAAATCTTTCCGGGAAGCCGGATGCACCGATTTCGTTCAATGCGGTCAGCGATAACATGGTGGAGTATGTCTACCGCGAAACGCATGGTATTCCGGGGAAAATTGTTGCTGAATTGCCGCGTTTGTCCGATTTCGAGCGGTTGGGCGCACCCGTCCGGTTTTCGATTGGGCTGTTTGCGCTTCTTGCGATCGCAGGTATCGCCTTCGTCGGCTGGGAGGCCTTGGTTCCGGAATCCGGTCATGGTTTAGCGACTTCTTTACCGGGTTCTCAGCAACAGGCCTTGTCGGTTCCGTTGCCGGTTGAAAAATTTGCCGGCAAACAGGTGGTAAATGACAGCGTCGTTACCGAGGTCGCCGAGCAAAAATCTAAGATGACAAGCGTTGTCGCGGCCCCGATCGCTGCTGTACAAAACCGAAAAATCGATACCACTTTGAAAAATGAAGCGATGAATAATTCCGCGGCGGTTTTTGAATCTGTTGAAAACAGCAAGCCTGAGAGATCAATTGTCGCTCCGAGTATCATTAATGCCGAGCCTTTAGCCCCGACGATCGAAGAAAAAAACATTGAGACAAAGCCGAAGGAAACTATTGGTTACGAGCGCTCGGAAGATAATCGGTCCTGGTTATTTAATCAATCCTCGGATCATTTCACTTTGCAATTAATGGTATTATCGAGCCGACAGTCGATTGTCAATGTGCTGAACAAATATCGGCACCTTAAACAAGACTTGAAGTATCTTGAGACTCGCATCGGCGGTAAAGAGAAATTTATTTTGCTGTACGGCTCGTATAGCAGTCATGCCGATGCCAAAAGGGCTACCGGAAAATTGCCGGCGGAATTCAAAGGAGCTTGGGTTAGGCGTTTTGCGGTTTTACAAAACGATATCAAAAATGCAAACTAAGTAACGCGCATGAAATAACTTGATAAACAGCGACCCGTCTCGTTTCCGCTCCAGCGCGGGAATGCATGCCGGTCTTGCCTCGGTAGCCAAGGTACGGGTTCCCACGGAGGACCGTGGGAACCAGAAAAAATAAGTATTCTGCTGTTCTGCTGTTTCCCAAGCTCCTGCTTGGGAAACCGATATGTGAAGCTCTAGCTTCACGATACCAGTGAAAAAGAAGCTAATGTTCCTTCGCGTACAGCGATTATAGCTGAGCCAAGTTGAATCGGTCGTGTAGGTCTCGGGAAGGAGTTAAAGTGACTCTTTCCGTTAAATGGCAGTAACGCAGGGCCATGTGTGCCAGAAAAACTCAGGATAGGGCCGAAAGTAAATTTCAAGTCGATTCGCGCTTATTCCTTAAACAAGAAAATAAAACATAATGACGATATTACAAAACGACACCTTGCTCAGAACTCTATTAAAACAACCCGTCGACAGAACGCCGGTCTGGATGATGCGTCAGGCAGGGCGCTATTTGCCGGAGTATCGTAAAGTCCGGGAAAAGGCCGGCAGTTTCATGAATCTATGCACCAATCCGGAATTGGCTTGCGAAGTCACGCTGCAGCCGTTGGATCGTTATGCCTTCGATGCGGCAATTTTGTTTTCCGATATTCTGACGATACCCGATGCAATGGGGTTAGGCCTAAGTTTTGCTGAAGGCGAAGGTCCTAGGTTTAGCAATCCGATTCGTTCGGCTGCCGATGTCGACAAATTGCCGATACCCGACCCCGAGCAGGAATTGCGTTATGTGATCGATGCGGTTCGTTTAATTAGAACTTCGTTGCAAGGCCGCGTGCCGTTGATCGGTTTTTCCGGTAGCCCTTGGACCTTGGCGACTTACATGGTCGAAGGCGGTAGTAGTAAAAACTTTCAGAAAATCAAGGCGATGATGTATGAGCAGCCCGGTGTTGTGCATCGTATGCTGGACAAATTGGCAAAATCGGTGGCTTTGTATTTAAACGCGCAAATTGCGGCCGGCGCTCAGGCGGTGATGTTGTTCGATACTTGGGGTGGAATGTTGACTTCCGAGGATTATCTGGAATTTTCGTTACAATATGCCAGCCGGGTGCGCGAGCAATTGCAAATCGAAGCGGACGGACGTCGAGTTCCGACGGTTTTATTCACGAAAGGCGGCGGGCTTTGGCTCGAAGCGATGGCCGATACCGGTTACGATGCCTTAGGGCTGGATTGGCAAACCGATATCGGGTTGGCCAGAGCGCGCGTCGGCGATAAGGTGGCCTTGCAGGGCAATATGGATCCCGTAAGCCTATATGCCAATCCGGATGTGATCCGCGCGAAAGTCAAAAACGTACTGGAGCGTTACGGTCGCGGTTCCGGACATGTGTTCAATCTCGGTCACGGTATTTTGCCGGATATCAATCCGGAGCATGTCAAAGCGATGGTTGACGCAGTGCGTGAGTTCAGCCCGGCTTATCATGTCCTTTGAGCCTTATATTTCCTCGTTCCCACCGTTCCAGCGTGGGAATGCATATGAGCTGAAGCTTATACGTAATCAAGTAAATTTTAAAATCAGGACTTAAACAATGGCTACGATTAAATTTCAAGGAAAACCGATCAACACTTGCGGCGAGCTTCCCGCGATAGGATCCAAGGCGCCGGATTTTACTCTGGTCAATGGTAAACTCGCGGAAGTGACCTTGGCGAGCTATTCGGGCAAGAAGAAATGCTTGAATATCGTGCCCAGCCTCGATACGCCGACTTGCGCCGCGTCCGCAAGAAAATTCAACCATAAAGCGGCGAGTTTAGAAAACGGCGTGGTGTTGGTCGTTTCGGCCGATCTGCCGTTTGCACAAGCGCGTTTTTGTCAGGTTGAAGGTACCCGGGATATTGTGCCGTTATCGACATTTCGTTCGAGTTTCGCGCGCGATTACGGCGTGGAGCTGATCGATAGCGTGCTGGCCGGTTTGACCGCCCGAGCGATCGTAGTCATCGACGAGCAGGATCGGGTCGTCTATACCGAGCTAGTGCCGGAATTGGCCGAGGAGCCCGATTACGAGTCGGCACTAGCTGCGATGCATGAAATAGACTAAGGTTTCGGTCATAAATAACTTCCCTATTTTTAATGCAGGATAGGCAAGTTCGGTTGCTCAAGTGACCGAATCCTCGACAAAGCTCATAGCTCCAGAAAGTTCTTTATCGCGAAATCCTAAGCCATAAACTGATGTTAATTCGGAGTGATCGATGAATCCTAAAGTACTTGCTGTCATGGTGATCGTGTCCGCTAGCTTGGCGGCATGTACGGCCGAACCGGTGCGGGAGGCGGTCGATGAGGAAATTGATGCGTTTACTGTTTATCAAGCCGACCCGATGGAAGTGTCCGAAGAGGTGCCTTCGCCGACGCATGTCAAAGAAGGCCGGGAGCTGCGTTTGGTTAGAGTCATGGAAGGCGGTGTCTGTAAAAACGAGCGGGAAGGCGTGGAAGGGCTGTTTTTGCTTTATGCCGATACCGACGATGTGGAACGCATCAAATTGACGGAAGGCGCGCAGATTTTCGGCGATTTCGAACGTGAAATAGAAACGATCTCGGCGATGGCCTTACAAGAAACGGTCAAAGGTATCTATCTTGGCGGCGATTCGATATTTCCCGACAGCCCGACCAGTCAGCAAAATATGCTTAATGAATTCGAATTGCAATTCGCGGACACGATAGAGAGCGCGATCGATGATTTTCAACAAAAAACCACGCTCACGATCGATATACTGCCTTTTCTTCCGTCATTATATTTCTACAGTGAAGGCTGCGAATTAGGTCATGATGAAACCGGTGAATGAAATCGTCATATATTGTACAAGCCGTCATAAAGCAGTGGGATAAGAGCCGACTAAGCGAGATGGATTTTCTGGAACGGGCCGCGATGCCGGACCGTTATCCGGTGGTGTCACCGAAAATCGTCGATATGGGACGGCAGCGTTTGTTATTGGATCGGCATGGCGGGGATGAATACCGAAAAATCGATTGTTCGCGCTTTGATGATCAGTCTTTGATTTGCGACCGCTTATTGTTGAATTCGAATGATGGCAGTGCCGTTTATTTGGGTACGCCGAATCAAAATTGTCCGCCGCAGTTGCTCGGAAAACCGGCGGACGGCGATTGGCTGCAATGCCGATACAATTGGCGTTATCGTATGCATCGCGATGGTTGGTTCTACTGGCTTTATGAAGAAGTTATTTTGAATGTAGCATTGACCGAAGTATTGAAAGAAACGATTTTCATCGATAGTCCGCCTTCTTCGGTTTTTGAAGACTTCGAGCTAGGCCGATAAAATATACCCATTGTAGATCAAAATTAGGCGCCGGGGCCCGTCAGGCCCAGCACCTAAAATATCCAAGACAATTAACCATGGCCAATGGGCTATGGAGTTTAGGTGCTGGGTGAATGCGTCCATTTAGGCAAATCCTTTGCCGAACACCCCACATCCCGGCGCCTCCATTATAATCGCCGAAATTTGAAGTGCGAAAGGTATAGCATATGTCGTTTCAGGGGTATTCACTTTAATTTAAATCAGCCAATCAAGTCATTATGGAAAAACTCACTTGTTTTAAAGCTTACGATATACGCGGTCAACTGGGTACCGAGCTCAACGAAGATATCGCCTACCGGATCGGCCGCGCCTGCGGCGACTATCTGAAGGCCAAGACCATCGCGGTCGGCGGCGACGTGCGGTTGACTTCCGAATCGCTCAAGGCCGCATTGGCCGAAGGCTTGATGGATGCCGGCGTCGATGTGATCGATATTGGCATGAGTGGCACCGAGGAGATTTATTACGCGGCGCAGGTGCTCGACGTACAAGGCGCGATTGAAGTGACCGCGAGCCATAATCCGATGGATTATAACGGCATGAAATTGGTGCGCGAGCATGCCAAACCGATCAGCGGCGATACCGGACTGAAAGAAATCCAACGCCTCGCCGAAGAAAACCGTTTCGGGCCGGTCGTCAAGAAAGGCTCAATGACTCGCCGTTCGATACTGTCGGGCTATGTCGATCATCTGATGACTTACATCAATTTGCAGAATCTGACGCCGATCAAGCTTGTGGTCAATGCCGGCAACGGTGCGGCCGGGCATGTGGTCGATGCGTTGGAAGAGCGATTCAAAGCTGCCGGCGCGCCGGTCGAGTTCGTCAAGATCCATAACGAACCGGACGGCCGTTTTCCGAACGGCATTCCGAATCCGCTCTTGCCCGAGTGCCGCGCTGATACCGCGAATGCCGTCATCGAACACGGGGCCAATATCGGTATCGCATGGGACGGCGATTTCGACCGTTGCTTTTTGTTCGACGAAAAGGGGCAATTCGTCGAGGGATATTACATCGTCGGGCTATTGGCCGAGGCTTTTTTGCAAAAAATGCCCGGCGCGAAAATCATTCACGACCCGCGTTTGACCTGGAACACGGTCGATGTCGTCAACGCGACCGGTGGCATTCCGGTTTTGTCGAAGACCGGTCATGCCTTCATCAAGGAACGCATGCGCCTCGAAGACGCCGTGTACGGCGGCGAAATGAGCGCGCATCATTATTTTCGCGATTTCGCCTATTGCGATAGCGGCATGATTCCATGGTTATTGGTATCGGAATTGTTGTGCGTCAAAAAAATCCGACTTTCCGAAGCGGTCTCGCGGCGCATCGAAGCGTATCCGTCTTCCGGCGAGATCAATTCGAAACTGGCCGACCCGGCCGGCGCGATCGCACGGGTTAGAGCTGCTTATGAAGCCGACGCGCTTGCTGTCGATGAAACCGATGGGATCAGTCTGGAGTTTGACAACTGGCGTTTTAATTTGCGATCCTCAAACACCGAGCCGGTCGTCCGGCTCAATGTCGAGTCGCGCGGGGATATTGCGTTGATGCGGCAAAAAACCGAGGCGCTTTTGGAACTATTGGGGCGAGAATAATGGGGAATGTTTATGAACATTATCGCAAAGAAGCCGGATTATTTAATCAGTGTCGAGGATTATTTAGAAGGCGAGTTAATCGCCGAAACCAAGCATGAGCTGATCGATGGCGCTGTCTATGCGATGGTTGGTACGAGCGGGAATCACCAGCGTATAGCGATCAATGTTCTGGCGGAGTTCAGGAGTCATTTAAAAAATCTTCCCTGCGAACCGTTCGGTTCGGATATGAAGGTTCGGGTCGGTTCGAATTTTTTCTATCCCGATATTATCGTCGACTGTCATTTCGATGAGTCGGAGCCTTACTATACCGAAACGCCGATCATCATCGTCGAAGTGTTGTCGAAGACGACACGGCGAAACGACAAGACTGTCAAATTAGCCAATTACTTGAAGCTACCGACTCTGCAAGAATATGTGATGATCGAGCAGAATTATGTCGACGTCGAAGTGCTGAGAAGGTCCGACGGGTGGGTTTCGAAACATTATTATTTGGGTGACGACGTAACCTTTACGGCGATCGATTTGACGCTGCCGGTCGAGGTCATTTACCAGCGGGTTCGTAACGAGGACATGCTGGCGTTTTTGGCGGCTAAATCGGAGTAGGCGGCTCTCCCGAGGCCCCGTATTACTCTCTTTCCCAAGCTGGAGCTCTCGTCTTTATACACAAGTATAAATACCTATTGTGCAAAAGTAGCGACCGAGGCCTAAATTGTTGTGTTGTCCGGAAAGGCTATTGGTGTTTGAGCGTTATTGGCTTCGATAGTCGCGACGAAGGCGTCGCTCCCACAAAGAGCGGCGGACGCTCTGTGGGAGCGATCCCCTGATCGCGATCTCGAGGCCGAAAGTGTTAAGTAACAATAAATGGTATCGAGGTCTCATTGGTTAAGGTTGCAAAAGGGTCATTTTTTGACTTATGAATAACGATGAGAGCTGGAGCTTGGGTAATAGCACAAGCATGTAGCCCGTATGCAGCGAAGCGGAATACGGGAATGGCGTGGCTCCGAACTCCCCGGATTGCGCTGCGCTCCATCCGGGCTACGCTGCTGGGTTAACCTCTTAGGTGAGTGCAAGTTCTATACAAACGTATAAGAAGTTATTGAATTAACTTCTTATTCTTCATGGTGAAATGTTTTTTTAAGGTAAAAGCTTGCTTGAGAATGTGAACGCAGGCGTATGAGGGGGCACGTCATACGCCTGACGATTCAAATTAAAACAATCCGGTAATCACGCCGTCGTCGGTGATGTCGATGCGTTCGGCGGCCGGAACTTTTGGCAAGCCCGGCATTGTCATCATGTCGCCGGCGATCGCGACGATGAAGCCCGCACCGTTGGCAAGTCTGACTTCACTGATCTCGACCGTGTGTCCGGAAGGCGCGCCTCTCTCGTTCGGGTTGGTCGAGAACGACATTTGCGTCTTGGCCATGCATACCGGAAATTTGCCGTAGTTTTGTTGCAATGCGTTGATTTCGGCTTTGACTTTCGGGCTCGCGGTGATGCCGATTGCGCCGTACAGTTTGGTCGCGATTGTCTCGATCTTGTCCCAGATTGGCATATCCTCGTCATAGACGTAAGTGAAGCCGGGTTCGCGGTTATCGACGATTGCAAGCACTTCTTGCGCCAATTCTTCCGCGCCGGCGCCGCCTTGCGCCCAATGTTTCGAGACCACGCATTTCGCGCCGAGCGCCTCGCATTTGTCTTTGAGCAGCGCGATTTCGGCGTCGGTGTCGAAGGTGAAATGATTGATGCAGATTACGCAAGGCAAGCCGTAATGGCGTTGGATATTGTCGAGATGGCGCTCCAGGTTGATAAAGCCTTTTTGCAGAGCGTTTATGTTTTCTTGGTTCAACTCTTCTTTCGGGACGCCGCCGTGGAATTTTAACGCGCGGACCGTCGCGACCAATACGACCGCCGACGGTTTCAGGCCGGACATGCGGCATTTAATGTCGATAAACTTCTCGGCGCCTAAATCGGCGCCGAAGCCGGCTTCGGTGACGACATAATCGGCCAGTTTCAACGCGGTCTTGGTCGCGGTGACGGTGTTGCAACCGTGCGCGATATTCGCGAACGGGCCGCCATGAATGATCGCGATATTGTTTTCAAGCGTTTGCACCAGATTCGGCTTGATGGCCTCTTTCAATAATGCGGCCATTGCGCCTTGTGCATTGAGATCGCTCGCGTAAACCGGTGTGACTCGGTCGGATTTGTAGCCGATGACGATGCGGCCGAGGCGTTCTTTTAGATCGACGCGGCTCGTTGCCAGGCACAAAATTGCCATGATTTCGGATGCGACGACGATGTCGTAGCCGTCCTCGCGCAGATAGCCGTTAGCCGGACCGCCCATGCCGACCGTAATCTTGCGCAACGCGCGGTCATTCATGTCGACGACGCGTTTCCATTGAATCCGACGCGAATCGATATCGAGCGCATTGCCGTGATTGATATGGTTGTCGATCAACGCCGACAATAGATTGTGTGCGACGCCGATCGCATGAAAGTCGCCGGTGAAATGCAGGTTGATGTCTTCCATCGGTACAACTTGCGAGAAGCCACCGCCGGCCGCGCCGCCTTTAACGCCGAAACAAGGCCCGAGCGACGGTTCTCGCAGGCACATGATCGCCGAATTGCCGAGCCTGTTGATTGCATCGCCTAAGCCTACCGTGGTCGTAGTCTTGCCTTCGCCGGCCGGAGTCGGGCTGATCGCGGTGACGAGAATCAATTTGCCGTCTTCGCGGTCGGTCAAGTTATTGACGTATTCGAGCGATAATTTAGCCTTATAGTGACCGTATGGATCTAAATGTTCGGCCGCGATGCCGAGTTTTTCGCCGGCCAGGTCGATGATCGGCCGCATTTGGGCTTGTTGGGCGATTGCTATGTCTGACATGAATGTTTTCCTGTTTTTAATGTGTCCTCTATTAGCCATAAACCGGAAAGCGCGAGCACAAGATGGAAACTTTGTCGCGCACCGCTGAAATGACCGATTCGTTATCGATATTTTCCATCACGTCGCACATCAAATGCGCGATTTCGGTCATTTGCGCTTCTTTGAAGCCGCGCGTGGTCGGGGCCGGGGTGCCGACACGGATACCGCTGGTCACGAACGGCGACTCGGGATCGTTAGGCACGGCGTTTTTATTTACCGTGATATGCGCACGTCCCAGCGCCGCATCGGCGGCTTTGCCGGTGATGCCTTTCGGGATTAATGAAACCAGCATCAAATGATTGTCGGTACCACCGGAAACGACGTCGAATCCACGATCGATGAAGACTTCGGCCATCGCCTTTGCATTGTTGATGACTTGTTGCTGATAGGTCTTGAATTCGGTTTCCATCGCTTCTTTGAATGCGACGGCTTTGGCAGCGATGATATGCATAGCCGGGCCGCCTTGAATGCCGGGAAATATACTAGAGTCGAATTTTTTCTCGATTTCCGGATTGCTTTTGCACAGAATCAACCCGCCGCGAGGGCCGCGCAAGGACTTGTGCGTCGTGCTGGTGACGACGTCAGCGATTGGCACCGGATTCGGGTATAAGTCGGCCGCGACCAATCCGGCGACATGAGCCATATCGACCAGTAAATAAGCGCCGACTTTATCGGCGATCTCGCGGAAGCGCTGCCAATCCCAGATGCGCGAATAGGCCGAGAAGCCGGCGACGATGATTTTCGGTTTATGCTCGATCGCTAAGGCTTCGACTTGGTCGTAATCGATCAAGCCGGTTTTCGGGTGTAGTCCGTATTGCACCGCATTGTAGATTTTGCCGGAGAAATTCGGTTTGGCGCCGTGCGTTAAATGCCCTCCGTCGGCCAGACTTAGGCCCAGTATCGTATCGCCCGGCTGTATCAGCGCCATGAATACCGCCATATTGGCCTGCGACCCGGAATGCGCCTGTACATTCGCATAATCGGCGCCGAATAGTTCTTTAGCGCGGTCGATCGCGAGTTGCTCGACCTTATCGACATATTCGCAACCGCCGTAATAGCGTTTGCCGGGATAGCCTTCCGCGTATTTATTGGTCAGTAGCGTGCCTTGGGCCTCCATAACGCGCGGACTGGTGTAGTTTTCCGAGGCGATCAGCTCTATATGGTCTTCCTGACGGCGGCGCTCTTCTTCAAGGGCCTGAAACAATTCATTATCGTAACCTGCAATCGTTTGCGATTTAGTAAACATCAATATCTCCTAAAAATTTATTTTATTTTTGTATTTCAACAACGGTTTTATCGGCGATCCCGAGAGGAGAAGGTCAAAATGCCGTCAGTTATTTTTGGTGAGTATAGAGTAACGATCATGAAGAAGCTATCATCACCCCGGCAAATGAAAGTGCGAGGGGTGGTTAGGGTACGGTCACTCGCCCGGCAGGACGCCGTGAATAGGCCCCTGTGGGCTCGGCGGCGCCGACTGATTGCCAAGGATGGCATTAATGCAGATTTTGAAGGAGCAAAAATCTGCCCTACCGTCGACGCCTGTCGGTCGAGCAACCGTACTCTCCTCGGAACCTACATTGTTTTTCATATCTTAAAGATATGATAAAGAGTTTCGGTCAACGAAGTCCCAATCTACGAACTTTCACAGTACGAAGTTAAGGCCGGAGCAGTAATATTTGTAAATCGGCAACATTGGTGCCGGTTGCTCCGGTTATCAATAAATCGTTTGAAGCCTGAAGCGCGCGGTAAGAGTCGTTGTCTTGCAGTCTTGCACCGGGAGCGATTCCGGCAGCGCGCATGCGCGCGAGCGATTGCGGATCGATCAGCGCGCCGGCCGCATCGGTCGGGCCGTCGCGGCCGTCGGTGCCGCCGCTCAAAAATGCCCAATTACCGAGTAATTCTAATCGTTCGGCGGCCAACGCGAACGCTAGTCCTATCTCTTGATTGCGGCCGCCGAGGCCTTGCCCCGTTAAAGTTACCGTGGTTTCGCCGCCAGCAATAAGTGCGGTGGGTCTGTTTAAGCCGCTATCGAGCAGGGATTTCGCGTAAGAGGCCAGCTGGACGGCTTCGTCTTTCGCTTCGCCGCTGAGATGTTCCGAATAGACTCGAACGTCGTAATCCAGTTTCGATGCGGCCTCAACGACGGCTTTCAAGCTGATCGGGTTACTGCCGATGAGCGTATAGCCGGTGTTTTTGAAAAGCGCGTCGCCGGTTTTCGGCGTTTCCGGGATATTGCCAGCGACACCTTGTTGCAAAACGTATTTGACCGAATCCGGAATGCTTTCCCAAATACCTTTGTTGCGTAAAATAGCGATGGCGTCGTCGAAGCGTGTGTCGTCCGGCACGGTCGGCCCGCTTGCGATAGCGCTTAGATCGTCGCCCAACACGTCGGAAAGAATCAGGGCGTGCATATCGGCCGGAGCCGATAAGCGTGCCAAACCGCCGCCTTTGGTGACGGAAAGGTGTTTGCGTACGCAATTAATTTGATTGATTGTCGCCCCGCAGGCAAGCAGTAATGCTGTCGTTTGCGCCTTTTCTTCGAGCGTTATCGGAGGGCGAGGATAGGGGAGGAGGGCGGATCCTCCGCCGCTAATCAAGACTAACACCAACTCGCCCGATTGAGCGTTGGTTATTCTGTCGGCGATTAGCCGTGCGCCTTGCAGTCCCGATTCGTCGGGAATCGGATGGCCGGCACCTATGACGTTAAAGCCGGGTACTTGTGCGGCATTCTCATAATTGGTAACAATGATGCCATCACCAGGCAATAGTGGCTCGGGAATGATATCTCGGGCGGCTTTTGCCATGTTGCACGCGGCTTTGCCGAACGCGATCACATGGATCTTCGGCCAATGCCCCGTGCGTTTTTGCGCGTTGTCGTTCAGTGATAAAGCGATTTCAAGTCGAAGCCCATCCATAGATAGGTTGCGTTGAACCGCAAGGTACGGATCGGCGGCATTGATGCCGGCTTGGAATAGTCCTGCGGCCTCTTTTCTGAGCGCTTGTTGAGTGGCGGGTTGGCTCATGTATTTAGCGATGCAAGGGGCGTTTAAGCCATTTCCTTGGCGAATGCGAAAATTTGTTCGGCATCCAGTACTTGTGTATTACTTTCGAACAGTTTGGCGATGCAGGCACGGTGCAAAGCGAGTTTGAATGCGCCGAAACCGATGGCTCCCCAGACGATTTTGCCGTGGCGTTCGTTGCCTTTATCCATCATATCGATGCCGCCGATGCCGATTGGGGGCGTGGCATTCGCATCGGCCAACAATTCAAGTTGTTCGTTGTTTTGCCAATGTTCGGCTTTGAGTAATTCGATGCCTGCCGCGCCCGCTGCAAATACGATTTGAGCGTTTTCAATCGCCTTGCCGCGCGCGTCTTGATCGACAGCTTCGATAGGGGTCAGTTCGACACCGAAGCGTTCGCGCATGGACCGGCAGGCTAACTCCGCGCGCGACAACCGGCGGGAGGTCAACGTGACTTCGCAACCTTCTTGAGCCAGCATGACCGCGACGCGTTGCCCGACTGGACCGGTGCCAGCCAAAACAACGGCTTTTTTGCCGTTGAGTTCATTGCTTGAAGCCAGTTTCGCGACACCGGCGGCGGCGGTAGTGTTGCTGCCGTTGCTATCGAGCATGATCGAGACTTGAAAGCCGGGAAAAAAATGTTTTTGTACGGCAATAAATAATTGTTGACCGGCCTGCATATCGCTGCCGCCGATGAAAATGGCGGTATTTTTTTTGTCTTTGGGTGCTCGGGTGAAAATCGTACCTTCGACCAAAGGTGCTATAGTGCCGGGTGTTAATCCGCCATGTCCGATGACATGATCGGCACCGCCGTCATAAGCGACAATCGTATCGAAAGTTGAAGGGCGAGGATCGGTGTCGAATTGAAATAACAATTTTTTCATGAGTCACGTAAGATCGATAGTGGCGATAGCGATTAGCGTATACAAAACGGCATAGTATACCTTATTTAAGGATTCGCTGTCTTTCCATTGCTCCGAGGCGATTTTCCCAAGCTTGCAGGGGGGGGCGGTTATTCGTTATTATTCGGGACAGCCTGTGTGCGTCATCGATATTTCGCTTAACCCAGCCTTAACAAATGTAGTGTCTAAGGTGTCTTTCCGGTTCCCACAGTCCTCCGTGGGAACCCATGCTTTGGTTGCCGAGGCAAGATCGGTATGCATTGCCACGCTGGAGCGGTGGGGACGAGGAAATTAGGAAAAGTGGGTTTAGATACTGCCCATCAATCATTACAGGCGAACGATTCGGATTAAAAGCATGCTATTTTCGCTGTGTTTCAAAGGCTTGCCATTTGAACTCCGCATTCAGACAATAATAAATAATTAGGAAAACAAATGAAAACGCCAGTTAAAATTGCCGTTACAGGGGCCGCGGGACAGATCAGTTATTCCTTATTGTTTCGCGTGGCTAGCGGAGAACTATTAGGTTCCGATCAGCCAATGATTTTTCATTTGTTGGAAACCCCGCAGGCATTAGCATTAGGCGCATTGAATGGCGTGGTTATGGAGCTTAATGATTGCGCCTATCCCTTGCTGCATAAAATTGTCAAAACCGATGATCCCGAAGTCGCTTTCAAAGATGTTGATTACGCATTTTTGATCGGCGCGAGTCCGCGTAAGCCGGGGATGGAGCGTAAGGATTTGTTGGCAATCAATGCCCAGATTTTTTCCGTGCAGGGTCAAGCACTCAGTAAGGTTGCCAGCCGGGATGTCAAAGTACTGGTGACGGGTAATCCGGCCAATACCAATGCATTGATCGCGATCAGTAACGCGCCCGATCTTAGACCGCAGAATTTTTCGGCGATGATGATGCTCGATCATAAGCGTGCGACTTTTCAACTTGCCGATAAATGCGGCGTATTGGCGAACAACATCAAAAATATTATCATTTGGGGCAATCACTCGGCGGGCCAATATCCGGATCTTCATCATGCCAAAGTCAAAGGGCTGGATGCTTTGTCGCTGGTCGAGTGGGATTGGTTTGTCGACGAATTTATTCCAACCGTACAGCAGCGCGGAGCGGTGGTCATTCAGGCGGTTGGTCGATCCAGTGCGGCTTCTGCGGCCAATGCCGCGTTAAATTTGATGCGCACATGGGTTTTTGGAACCGAAGATGATAACTGGATTAGCATGGCGGTTCCATCGGACGGCAGCTACGGAATTGAAAAGGGTTTGGTTTATTCGTTTCCGGTCCGGATTAAAAACGGAGAAATCAGTATCGTCCAAGGTTTGGAGATTAGTGATTTCAGCCGGGAAAAAATGCGCAAGTCAGAAGCCGAATTGAAAGAAGAGCGCGAAGCGGTCAAGCATTTGCTCTAATGCGGTGGCTTTCTGGTTCCCATGGCCCTCCGCTCATCGTTATACATAAATTGTAAGGTACGCTGCGCGTACCTAAGCACCGAAACCCTGCCTAGGATCAAACCATAAGGTCTTGGGTTGAAATTGGCAGGATCACCATGGTACGCACAGCGTACCCTACGAAGCTCCAGCGATTGCGTGATTTTGCCATCGCGCTGGATGGTCAACAGATTATCTCCAAGAGATATGTATAACGGCAAGCGGTCCTCCGTGGGAATCCATACCTTGGCTGCCGAGGCAAGATCGGTATGCATTCCCACCCTGGAGCGGTGGGAGCGAGGAGGATTCATATGGGCTTGGTTAACATCGGTGGGATTGCCATGGTATGTACAGAGTACATGGCAGGACGGGAATTGTAACCCGTGCGACAACGTTTAGACCATGACCAAAGTAAGTCGAGATATTTGGGGCAAACCGAAACGTTGGGGACGGGTTAAATAACCCTGTCTTCAGGTTCGCGTCCTTCGAAAAACGCTGCCAAATTAGCTAGCACTTTTTCTCCCATTGCGGTTCGTGTGCTAAGCGTTGCGCTACCCAAATGCGGCAACAGCGTGGCGTTTTCAAGCGTCAAAAATCCGGGGTCGATATTCGGCTCCCCTTCATAGACATCCAGGCCGGCTCCGGCAATTCTCTTTTCTCGTAATGCAGCGATCAAAGCCTTGCTATCGACGACATCGCCGCGCGCAGTGTTGATTAAGTGAGCGGTCGGTTTCATCAAGCGGATCATCTTTTCGTCGATCAGATGTTTCGTCGTAGGGCCGCCGGGGCAGTGCAATGAAATATAATCGGCAACTTGCATCACTTCTTCGACCGAGTCGTAGCGCGTCGCTTCGAGTTCTTCCATCACGACGGGGTCTGGGGCGCTCGGATTGAAAAAGACGATCCTCATGCCGAAGCCGTGATGAGCTTTACGCGCGGTTGCGATTGCGATGCGACCGAAGCCGATTAATCCTAACGTTGCGCCGGTCACGTCGCTGCTTAACATATGCGTCGGACACCAGCCTTGCCATTTGCCGGTGCGGACGAGGCGGTCGCCCTCCGCGCCGCGCCGTGCGGACATCAATAATAAAGTCATTGCGATATCGGCGGTGCTCTGCGTCAATACGCCCGGTGTATTGGTGACGACGAGACCGTTCGTTTTTGCGGCAGTGATGTCGATGTGGTTGTAGCCGACCCCGAAATTGCCGAGAATTTTGCAGCGTTTGTTAGGCGCATTCAATACCTCGGCGGGTAGTGAGTCGCATACCGTAGGACAGACTGCGTCGTAGTTTTGTAAAGCCGATTTCAATTCGTCGGGCGTTAAGGGAAGATCGTCTTCATTAAGCGCGACCTCATAGAGTTCTTTAAGCCTTGCCTCGACCGAGGCTGGCCATTTACGGGTAATCAAAACTTTGGGTTTGTTCATCGGTTTGTTTCTATAGGGTTGGAGACAGTGCCAGATTGTGAAAGGATCCTAATCGACCCACAAAACACTCAAATTGAATGTGATCGCGTCGAAGGGTGCAATAGATATCGCATCGTCATTTTCGAATGCACCCAGTAATAACCAGCCGGCCGTCGTATTTTCAAAGACCTCCAACGTACGCAATAAGGGATCGATTAGCCAAATATGACAAACACCCTCCCGGGCGTAAATCGGCATTTTTTCGACGCAGTCGACTCGCGCGGTACTTGGCGAAAGAACCGCGCAAACCCAAGCCGGCGCCAATTCGAAATAAGCGCCCTCCGGCAGAGCCGGTAAACATTCGCGCCGCCAGCCAGCCAAATCGGGCACCACAATATCGAAGCCCAAATGGCATTCCGGCTTATCGAGAATCCACCAGCCGCCCGGTCCCCCTCTCCCCTTATCGAAAGGACTGACGATCTCATCTCCCAACGAAGACGAGGCCCGGGCATGTCGAGGAGCGGTGCGAGGTTGCGAATACAGCGTTCCGCCGATAATTTCCGCGACCAAGTGTTCCGGAATGGCCAATAAGTCTTCATAAGTCGCTGGTTTTGATTGAGCCTGTCCCATTTTTACCTATGTGCCATAGTAAAACGATTGAAATTAAAAAAGGTAATTTAACCGCGAAAAATGCGAAAGCAATCCGTCGATTACAGAGGCAGAACGATTCGCCGAGACCCGCCAAATAATAGAAAAATGGAATACCTCTGCTTTTTTGCTTCGAGAAGTTAGAGCTTTGCGTAGGGGTTCCCAAACTCTGACTTTGGAAACAGCGTAACGTTATCCTAAAGAAAGCGTACCGCAGCGATCGTAAGCCCTGTGCAGCTAACTATAAAACCGATCAGCCATAAAAAGTGGTGGGCATGACGCTTGAGCATTTCGTCGAAACGTTTATCGATCTGCTCGAACCGTTTATCGACTTGTTCGAAACGCTTATCGACTTGTTCAAAGCGCTTATCCATCTGCTGCTGCATGGCTTCAAAGCGTTTATCCATTTGCTCAAAGCCTTGCATCATCAGTTCGCGTTGATGCTTTAGCTCTTCTTCCACCCGCACGATCCGTTCGCGCAACTCTATTTCATAAACCACCAGCGGCTTGCCGAGGCTTTGTTCGGCCAGCCATTCACCAAGGTGGCTTTTGATAAATTCGATGTCACTTTCCGCTAAAGCCATTGTTCGGCTCCTAAACCATCACGATGAGCTGATTATAACAAAAGACAGTTTATACATAGACGTTAGTTCGGATTAGGCGCTAACCGTCAATTGGCCAAAGTGTTGAAGCGAAAAGTATGGGACGACGAGAGATTTTTGCAGTACTGAGTTTCCTCGTTCCCACCGCTCCAGCGTGGGAATGCATACCGATCTTGCCTCGTCAGCCAAGGTATGGGTTCCCACGGGGTGACCGCTCATCGTTATACATAAGTCAAAAATTACCCTATCGCAATCTTAACCAATGAGACCTCGATACCATTTATTGTTACTTAACACTCTCGGCCTCGAGATCGCGATCAGGGGATCGCCCCCACATAGACTCCGCCGCTGTCTGTGGGAGCGACGCCTTCGTCGCGACTATCGAAGCCGTTAACGCTCAAACACCAATAGCCTTTTCGGACAACACAACAATTTAGCGCTCGGTCGCTACTTTTTGCAGAATAGGTATATTTATACTTGTGTATAATGGCGTGCGGATGACTATGGGAACCAGAAAAAAAGGGATTCCGAATTGCTCCTGTTACCAGCATTCCGCCACCGTACCGGTTCCCGTCTCTCCCCTTGCGCCCGTATGCGTAAGCGTTAAGTTCCCGCAACGCGGATCGGTTTGGGTGCCGGTCGGTTCTGCTTGAAGTGTGTAAGTCGCCGCGGTAGCGGCGCTAATGGTTATGTTATAAAAGTTCGCGGTTTGGTTGGGGATGTTATAGATTCCGGAAGTGCCGGTATCATTGATGGCACTGCCACAACTGTTGGCGCCGCCTGGTCCGCCGGCGTCACAATAGCTGTTCGTCTCAGTAAAATGTCGCTCCATTGCATTAGCCAAGCCTAACAAAGCAGCTTTTGCATCGGCCCTCCGCGATTTTCTGACACTATCTTGATAGCTCGGATAAGCAATTCCGGCCAAAATACCGATCACGGCAACAGTGATCATTAATTCGATTAGCGTAAAGCCTTTTGTGGTTTTCTTCATAGCTTCTTTCTCAGAATTTAGACTCGATTGATGCCGTTAAAGCAACTCAGGCCGGGAGGGCTAAAGCCGTACTCGGCCTGTGGGGAGTTCAACGTAATTGCCTCCAGGATTGCCTTCCCGCACCCCCTTCGACCGACTCCAAGGTCGTTTCCAACTCACTGGTCGAACCGCTGGTGTATTTATACTCGACTTCACCGGCACTGACCACGCCAGGCGACTTGATGATGCCGACCTTCGATTTTTTACCCGAGGCGGATAATGCCTCATCGTCTCCATCGATTTCTCCATCCTCATTGGTATCCAACAAAGTCACCATGTCGTCCAAGTTGATATAACCGTCGCCGCTGATATCGAACGGGGTCGTATCCAGGCGGTTACCGGTTAATGCCTCTAATTCCATCAACCAACTATCGCCGCCAGACCCGCACGGCGATTCATCGGGAATCAACGTAACGAAAATAATGCGTCCGGCTCGCAACAAGGCTTGACTGACGACACGTTCGCCTGCTGGGGTATTCAGCGGAAAGGCCAAATCCATATACCACCCTTGTTTAGTGCTTAGATAGTTTGTCAGATCGGTGACATTTTTCGTGGTCACTCGGACATCGAAATCACCGAAAACGCCTTCGACGATGATTTCTTGCTGTTGCAGATCGGCTCGTCCAGAGACCGGATTATTGGTGCAATTACCGGTAGCCCCCGCCGCCTTGACACACGAGTCCCTTATTCCATAAAACGTCTGCATTTGAGGGTTCACAACCGAATTGTCACCTGTTTCAAAATATTTACCGGTACCGAAATAAATCATAGTTCCGCCGTTCGGATGCAACCCGGCTTGTGGTTTAGCGGTGATCGGTTGCACCGCGCCGCCGGCATCTTTCGCAACAAAAAGAGGCTTGGGCGTGTTGCCTTGCTTGAATCCATAGTCCCAATTATTCGGACTGTTGTTACTGACGTCGAATTTCCATACATTGCCATGCAAATCGCCAGCATAAATGGCATCGACGATACGATCGCCGTTCACATCGATCGCGATCGGTGTCGATAAGCCGTTCGGATTGGCTTCGCTACCGACACCGGTGTCGAATGACTTGATCAAGGCTCCGGTTTTGATATCGACGATATACAAAACGGCTCTATGGTTCGCGCTGTTGTAGCCGTTGCCGAAAACCGCCGCAAACTCGCCGTTGGCCATTCTGACGATCGAGGCTTGTCCTAAGGTAAAGCCGAGATCGGCAAAACCGGTCGTGGTGGCGTTAATTTCCCAGAGGACGCGATTCGCCGAAAAATTGGCTTCGGCGGTCTCGTAAGTGCTGTCGGATGGACTCAAGAACGTCACATCCAAAGCAAAAACTCCTTTGCCGCCCGCACCCAAGGTACCGACCAACACATTGCGCCATTCCTTGGAACCGTTATTGTCGGCATCGAAATAGGCATCGCCGGCGATAGGCGAACCGTCGACAAAATATTGGTGGTTGTAGTTCGGGTCGGTTAATGAAGCCAACTTGTTGTCCGAAAACAACGTATACGGTACATATGCGAAGACTTCATTGCCGGCATTGGTACCTATGACATTGGCGTTGAAGACATGTAGCATACCGGCGTTGCCGCCGATTGCAACTAGCGGCGTTCTGGCCCTGTACGCGGCGCTGCCTCGATAAGTCAGATAAGCCTCTCCTTCGGTACCGGTTAATAAGTTGTAACCGAAATTGATATCGCCGATGAACCAAGGATCGGAATTGACCAGATCACCCAACAAGCGATTCGTTCCGATACGGTTTCGAAACGTGCCGCCGTTTTGTAATTCCTGGCTTTGATCTCCGCGCAGGTAATTGACTTGCAGCTCACTTAATTGGGCCTGCTGGGTTGCGTTCAAGTTCACATGAAAAAAACCAACCCCTCCTGGAGTACTCGGATTGTAGCTAAATATCGATCGTCCGACCGAGCCTTGAGCGGTCACTTGTTGGCCGGCATCCCACTCGGGAGTCGAATTTACGCTACCGTTCGGATTGATCTTGAAGGCCAAAAACTGGCCGCTCCAATCGCGGCTATCGAATTTGGCTTGATAGACGACGGTGTTGGTGTCCAGGCGGGTCGAGTTAGTTGCAACCGAGGCCGAGGACCCTTCGGTTCTGGCGACGATGCTATTTAAGGTATTACTGAGTTCGGTGGCAAAGGTGTCTGGGTCGGCCGCGCTAAAATAACCGCCGCGGGAATTGATCGCAGTATGCAAAAAATCGTTTTGTCGAGCAATGCAATTATCCCCCAAACAATTTGCATCATTGTATTCCGGGTTCCCCCAGTCGATGGCAGTGCCTGAAGCTATTGCGTCGAATGCTGTCACGGGATCGATTGAACCTGAAACGCCTAGGCCAACCGAAAAAGTCACCATATGTTGCCAAAAAGCCTCATTTATTGAAGTAATCGGTACTAAGTTGTCGAGATCGGTACGCAGATCGCGTTTCCAATAATACATCGCGACATCTGCCAGGGTGTTGCTTAGGTCATCTTGAAAGGGATCGGTTGGTGTATAAGAAAAATCGGGCCCATCCGGATTGATATTCGTGGCGGAATTTTCTGTCGAACCGTCATTGTTATCCGCCCTTGCCCCACTCGCGGCATTGCTGCTTCCTCCCGATGCATTGCCATCGGACATCAGGATTGTATAACTGTGCCGGCATTCTAAATCCTCTCCGCCAGACTGACCGGGGGTCGTACTCCATGGCCCGCTGGAGTCTGTTCGCGAGAAATATTGGCCGGCGCCCTGTAAAGCTTTACGTAGCGGCGTACCTTGGGGCGGAATAGTGCTGGTATACAACTCATTATAAAAAGCATCCCGGCTGCTGCCTGAAAACGGACGAACGCCGTTGATGACTGTTTCGGTAGCTTGGTCGTCAATAGTCGTACTTCCTTTGTTTATCGCGCCATAGCCGACTCGTATCGAATCGGTTTGTGTTGAAAAAGCTTTACCTATTCCAAAACGCGCGGCGAAAATTCGGTTTCTATGATAGCTATACCAGTTGGCAAAATTTTGAATTTCTTCATCATAAGTGCAGCTTGGTTTGGCAACACAGTCGGTTCGGTTTTCGCGTCCTTCCCCAGTAAATGGCGCATTGGCTGATTTGATTTCGGTTAAGGTGTAATTATTGATGTCGTTCCATAAAGTACTATTGCTGTCGGCAATGGCGGCGCTTAAGTCGGCAATAGCCGGACCGGTATAAGTCGAGTAAACCGCCGGATAAAAAGTTCGTGACTCGCTATCATGATCATCAACTCTATCATCAACCCATCGAGCAGATTGAGTATTGTTTGTTGTTAAGTTACGCGTACCATGTTCCGTAAATAAAGGCCGATTCGGCGCAGCGCTTGGGTCGGCATTGGCCATTTGACTGCCGTCGGCATTGACCCAAGGACGATAGGTTATTGCCGGATTATAGTATAGGGTATTGACCAACGACGATCTGTAGGCCCGCCCCATTATAGAGTCACTTGTAAATGAAGGAACTCGAGTTCCATTAGAGTAATCACCACCGCCATGAAGACCAGCCCTTCTCGGGTATACCCATAGCATGTAGTCTTCACAGCAACCCACATCAAAAATGTTTGTTAGCCCATCCGGCATGGTCTCAAACTGCATTGACCCAGAATCGTCTATGGTAAACATGATATTCGGATCGACGCTGGACATCAGAAACAAAGGCGTTTGCGCAATGTTTAAATCCGCTCGGATCGGCATCGATAAAAGTAAGCCGAATAATAGCCTCAATGCCCAATACAACAACGATCTTTTATAAATACCAATCGTAACGTTCATGATGCTTTTCCCTGCCTTGTTAAGACAAGGCCTGTCTAAATAAAAATTTCATAGGGTACGCATCGCGTACCGTTTCCCAGAGGTTGCGTGTTATAGACCCCCCAACAAGGTACGCGATGCCTGCTCTACAGAGTATCAATAGACCCATGGCCTATAACATGCAAATCCACGTTCCCCTATTCCGGCTTTCCGCTAACTGCTTACCCAATCCAACGTTCAACGTTTGTAAGTCGACTGCACAACCGCCACAGCCGTGGCGGTCCCACCGACGCCGCGCGCGGTGACGCGGTACATCTCGCTTTGCCCGTATGCGCCGGCATCGAGGCTATCGCCGCTGGCGACATTGGCCATGCGTTGGATAACGTAACGTGGGTCTTCGGCGGCTTGATCCGAAGCGGCGGCATAAGTTGCGGTATTGTTGGCCCAGCTATCGTAAGTTCCGGGCGGATTGCCGTTGATGTCATATAAGCCGTTCGTACCGGTCGCCGTAAAATCAGGTAGTGTTGCTTGCGTTAAAATATTTTCGCCCGCTCTCAGCGCCGATTCCGCCGCTTGAAAGGCTATATTTCTATCGCGCATGTTACCGGCCATTTTTTCCTCGAGGCCGGTAGTTTGCATCGCGGTTACGCCGACGATCGTCAGCAACAAGAGCATGATTAAGCTGATTGCGAGCACCGCCCCGGATTGCTTGCCCGGCCGATTCGTGTCCTGCATGACGGATAACCGACTTGGATGATTCCATTTATGACTAACTAACTCGGGCCGGACGGTTCTATTCGATTGCAGCCTCGTTTGCCGCTTCGACAGCAAGCGTTTGTCGGTCGAGTGAATTATCGTGCTCATGGCTTCATCCCTCAAGGCAAGCGGTTACGCACCGCTATCGTGCTGTTAAAAACCCGCCTCAAGCGCCGGTCCGCAGGTGTCACGGTTGCGCCGTTATACGTGTAGTCTACCGGTTGCGCGGTTAGGTTATCATCAATGGATAGGGCCAATAGACTGATGCGAACACTGGCAACCGTATTCCACATTCCTGCCGCATCTACCGCATCGGCTGTAATATATTGGTTTACCGTTCCATCGCCATTGGTGTCAACGCCATAGCTAATATGCATTTCCTCGATACCTTCCACGAGTTCTTGCGCATCCTCCGAATTGATTCTGCGATAGAGGGCAGGTTGATTATTAGGATTCGTTCTAATGTAATAACTGATTGATTGAGCAAGAAAAAGCTCGCCGCCTTCATAACTCTTTCCCAGTGCCTGAGTAGCATTGCCCGGCCCTGGCGCGGGGCAAACAGCTCCTGTGTTATGTACTACATTATTGTTATTGGCGGCATTGAAGTTCGTTATCTGAAATACCGCGGCAGCCTCGCAATCGGAAACGATCACAATATCGCAATCGTTCAGGCCAGGGTTGGAGCTCAATTTTAAGTCGGCAGATCCTGGCGGATTACCGCCCGGGTGTTGAGAGACAGTCGCTCCATTTGGATCTACTTTGCGAATTGTAATGATATCGGAGCCATCAAGCGGCGATGTGATACTGGCATCAACCGCAGGTGTCCATGTTGTATTCGCATCATCCCATTCCGAACCTTGGACGGGAATCGTGAAGTCATAGAGATAGTTACTTGGATTATTCAACGTATTCGTGATAGTAGTCGAACGGCTTATACATCCCAAATATCCCGCCATGCGAATATCATGCGTTAAAAATTCCAACGCAAACCTCCCGTTTTCCTGAAGCCTGGAAAGTCCTTCCTGCATGCGATAGGTTTGTTTGGTATTGACGAAAATCTGTAGTACCCCGCCCAATAAAAACGCGCCGATCAACAACGAAATCATGATTTCGACCAGCGTCATGCCGGTTTGCGATGCTTTAAAGCCGGATTTCGGTACAAATGTTTTAACGTTCATGATGCTTAACGGCAAGATTGCAAACAGGAAACCATGCGTATTGAGAACATGATCGATTGCCCACAGGCCGAAGTAGATTCGTTTTATTCATAAAATTAACTCGGTTTTCGTACTGAATGGTTCAACCGGACTTTATCGTTTATCGATCATGGTCTAGTGATAATAAAAGACAATAATCAATTTCATACTTCATGGTCACGACATTTATCAAGACCGGGTTTAAGTTCCGCATCGAGACCGTTATACCGGTGTAGCCCGAATGTAGTGAAACGAAATCCGGGAAGGCGAGGCAAGGGAGTTCCCGTATTTCGTTTCACTACATACGGGCTACGCGCTTCTATTGCACTGTACGACAGAGACGCTGCGATTCAGGGCCGCAATGTCATCACGAAGCGTTGATCCGATGCGCCCGACCTGTTGTCGTCCCACCAAACCTTGACTGCATAGGTCGTCCCGTTGCCGTCGCAAGCCGGAGCTGCCGATGTTCCGTCTTCGGAGGTGCTATCGATACAGGCCACGCCGACTCCCCCAGGCAACTGATCGGCTAACGCGGTATTCCATTGTGCGATGTCATAGCCCGCCATTTGGGCCGGCGTACAGGAGTTTGCTTCGCAATCGTTTGCAGTGGCCGCTCCGTTGTTGTATTCGCCGTTGGTTAAAGCGACCCGGTTAACCCGCATGCGGTCCGCCATGTCGTATGCCAATTGTGTTGCTTGACTGCGATGATAGGCGCTTTGGTTGTTCCGAAGACCGATTGCCTGTATGCCTGCAAGTCCTAATAATCCAATTGCTAAAACGACCATGGCGATAAGAACTTCGAGTAATGTAAAACCGTTTTTTTTAAACATTTCAAGTGTAAGTGCTCTAATAAATTCTGTTATGGGCAAGCGATATCTCGTTGCGTATAGACTCTACCAACATTATTAAGTACTAGATTTATTCCCACATTGCCTATCCTGTCGTCACACACCTTAATCGTTCCAGCTTGAAATGCTCCATTAACTTGACGACTCTGCCCGGTCGCAATATAAGATATATAATTAGCAACGCTTCCATTGCCAACCATAGAAATATTGCTTACTTGATTTGTTTGAGTCTTTAAAAGAAGTTCACTTGCGCTGTCATATTCACCGTTATTGTTTTGATCGACAAAAACCAACCATCCGCTCGACCAATCGATAGCATTCGTAGTTACACAAGAATTCCCATTTGAGCTTTTACATGCCGTGATACGGGTGCTTCGCTTTATGGCTTCACTTCGTGCTAAATTTAACGAGGTCAATAATTCATTGGTACGTGTCGTCAACCGGTTACTTCGAATCGTTTCCATGAAACTCGGAATCCCCAGCGTCAATATAATCGCTCCGATCGCGATGGTCATCATGAGTTCGATTAGAGTAAATCCTTTGTGTTTCATTAATTGTTCGCCAATAACCGGCAATAGTTAGAATGCTTGCCTGATGAAATGTTGATATTAAAACTAGTCTATTTCTTGCGAAATGTCTGTGAACTTAAGCATAAATCGGTTTGTTGATGAGAAACCGATGTTCGGTATAGGCTATTCCCCTAAACGCAAAAAAGGCATCCCGACGTTAATCGGAATACCTTTTGGTTTGGCTGAATTAGCGTATTCTGATTATGCAGTGGTGCGATAGTATTCGATCGCTGCCGCAACGCCGCTACCGGCTTTGATATCGAAGCCGTTATCGAGCAGCGCCATTTCGACGCCGGCGATGGCGCCGAGCATTGAGACATCGTTCATGTCGCCGACATGACCGATGCGGAACACTTTGCCGGCCACTTCGTTCAAGCCCGCACCCAGAGAAATATTATATTTGCTGAAGGCGGTATTGATGACATCGCGCGCATCTTTGCCTGCCGGAACGACGACCGCCGAAACGGTATTCGATTCGAAGCCGGGTTTGGCGCACAGTTCCAGGCCCCATGCGGCAATCGCTTTTCGTGTACCTTCAGCCAGGCGGTAATGGCGCGCATAAACGTTTTCGAGACCTTCTTCGAGCAGCAGGTCCAGGGCTTTGCGTAGTCCGTACAGCATCGGGATCGATGGCGTGTAAGGCGTGTAACCGTCTTTGTTGCTGGCTAGTTGGTCTTTAAGGTCGAGAAAGGCGCGTCTGCTTTGTGCAGTATCGCACGCGGCTATCGCTTTTTGGCTGAATGCGACCAGGGCGGCGCCGGCCGGTAGCATGAAGCCTTTTTGCGAGCCGCTGATCGCGCCGTCGACGCCCCATTCGTCCATGCGGAAATCGATGCTGGCGATCGAGCTGACGCCGTCGACGAACAATAATGCCGGGTGTCCGGCTACGTCCATGACTTTGCGAACGCCGCCGATGTCGCTGGTGACGCCGGTCGCGGTTTCGTTGTGCGTGGCTAGAATGGCTTTGATTTCATGTTTGCTGTCTTCTTTTAGGCGCGCCTCGAGATCGTCAAGCGGAATGCCTTCGCCCCAAGGTCTTTCGATGACAATGACTTCGAAGCCTAGGCGTTTAGCCATTGCGGCCCAGAGATGGCTGAATTGACCGAAGCGGTAAATCAGGACTTTATCGCCAGGGCTCAAGGTATTGGTTAGGGCGATTTCCCAGCCGGCGGTTCCGGTTGCCGGAAAAATGAAGCTATGTCCGGTTTCGGTTTTGAAGACTTTTTTTAGGTCTTCGAGCAAGGGTTTGAAAAGCTCAGGGAAGATCGGTGAACGATGATCTTCGCTGGGGACATGCATCGCACTGAGAACTTCGTCGGGAATATTTGTTGGACCTGGAACATACAAATGATTACGGCCTGCCATTGTTTATTGCCTCATTTAATAATGAATGGTGAAGAAAGTGGGTTGATTCGTTTCGGGTAGCGTTGTTCCGGGAATTGCCGGGATTGCATTCGAGTATTGCAAATTTGCCCATTTTCGCTAAGGCAATTGGGCTGCTCACTTAACGTGGGACAGATTAAGTTTAATCCGTTCGTGGTGAGCCTGTCGAACCATGGGCGGATTAACCATCTACCCTTCGACAGGGCTCTCCTGAGCACAGCAGAAGGACTCAGGGTGAGCGCTTAATTCTTAGTGCTTTTGCCCCGCCTTAAGTGGGAAGCCGGCAATTGCATTGACTTAAAGAACGATGGATGAGTATTTCGATACCGATTCGTTACCCGGAAAATGAATGCTAAAGCGGGCAATATTGCCATATTTGCAGTTAATCGGCAAGCGCCGGTTGTTGGATGTTGCGGGCTGCAGCGGCGAGTTGAGAAAGTTAAAATTGACAATATCGTTGCCAAAAGTACAATGTCGGATTTATTTTGCGCCCGGTTCGAGTCGAATTTAACCGAATCGAGGGTGACTTCGCCCAGCAAAAAATTAACATATTGAAATAGGAAGATACAATGAGCCACACCTTGTATGAAGCGTCCGTGCAACGCGTTCAGCGCTGCGAGCTTGCTGTTCCGGGGTCGAATCCCGGTATGTTCGAAAAAGCGTTGAAAAGCGGTGCGGATTTCATATTTTTGGACCTCGAGGACGCCGTGGCGCCTGACGATAAACTGCAAGCCCGCAAAAATGTCATTGAAGCGATCAACGATTTGGATTGGAAAGGGCACGGTATCACGATTTCGGTACGCATTAACGGCTTGGATACGCAATACATGGTCCGCGATGTCGTCGATCTGGTTGAACAAGCCGGTCATAAACTCGATACGATTCTGATCCCGAAAGTCGGCGTCTATGCCGATGTCTACATGGTCGAGGCGATGGTTAATCAACTTGAAATGCAACAAGGCTTGAAAAACCGCATCGGTATCGAAGCCTTGATCGAAACGGCATTGGGTATGGCGAACGTCGAAGACATCGCCCGCAACGGCGCATCGGGTCGTTTGGAGGCGTTGCATTTCGGCGTCGCCGATTATGCGGCCAGCAACCGTGCAAGAACGACTAATATCGGCGGTTTGAACCCCGATTATCCGGGCGATCAATGGCATGCCGCGATCAGTCGCATGACGGTCGCGTGCCGCGCCTTCGGTCTCCGTCCGATCGACGGGCCGTTCGGAGATATCAACGATAAGGACGGTTATAAAGCCGCTGCAAGGCGCGCTGCTGCATTGGGCTGCGAAGGCAAGTGGGCGATACATCCGTCTCAAATCGAATTGGCTAACGAAGTCTTTACGCCGCCGGTGGCTGAAATCGAAAAGGCCGAGCGTATTTTGGCTGCCTTGAAAGAAGCCGCCGCGCAAGGTAAGGGCGCCGCTGCGCTGGACGGGCGCTTGATCGATGCCGCGTCCGAAAAGATGGCCAACAATGTCGTCAAGGCCGCCGAAGCAATTGCCGCAAAAGGCCAGTAAGGAATATGCACAAAATAACTTCTACAAGTAGTAGGCTTTGTGGCGGTTTAGTGACTCGCTTGACAGGACGCCGTGAATACGTCCATGTAGGCTTGACGGCGGCTATCCTTGCCCCCGACACCTGTCAATCGAGCCACCAAACCCCCTTCCAACAGTTGTCTAAGTTATTTCATGCTCGTTCCTAAGCAATTGGAATAGGCCCGCGCCGATTTTCGGCGCGGGCCTTTCTTTACTTTTTTAAAATAGAAAGAGGTTATGCTGTGGATATCCATGAGTATCAGGCAAAAGAAATTTTAACGGAATACGGCGTCAAGATCGCCGATGGCGGCCTGGCTTACAGTCCGGAAGATGCCGTGCAGCGTGCGCGAGAAATCGGCGGCAGTATTTGGGCGGTGAAGGCGCAAATTCATTCCGGCGCGCGCGGTAAAGCCGGCGGTATCAAACTGTGCCGGTCGCATGACGATGTCGCGAAGGCCGCCGAGGAGTTATTGGGTAAACGGCTCGTGACCCACCAAACCGGACCTGCCGGTAAAGTCTGCGGAAGGCTTTATGTAGAGGCCGGCACCGATATCGCGAAAGAATTGTATTTTTGCCTACTTGTGGACCGTAGCTCCGAACGCATCGTCATGGTCGGTTCAGCCCAAGGCGGTATGGAAATCGAGGAGTTAGCGCAAACCAGACCTGAAGCGATTACCAAAATTTACATCGAACCTTCAGTCGGCTTGCAGGATTTTCAAGCGCGAGCAATGGCTTTTGCATTGGGCTTGCCGGTGTCGATGATCAATACCGCCGTTAAAACTATCAACGGCTGTTACCGGGCGCTACGTGATAATGACGCGAATATGCTCGAAATCAATCCGTTAGTTGTGACCGGAAAAGAAGATTTGCTGGCCTTGGACTGTAAAATGGGTTTCGACGACAATGCCTTGTTTCGCCGCCACCGAATCGCCGAATTGCGCGATAAAACTCAAGAAGATCCCCGTGAAATGGCGGCTGCCGATCGCGGCCTGAGCTATGTGGGCCTGGATGGCGATATCGGCTGTATGATCAACGGTGCAGGTCTCGCGATGGCGACGATGGACATGATCAAATTGGCCGGCGGCGAGCCGGCGAACTTTCTCGATGTCGGTGGCGGCGCTTCGCCGGAGCGTACCGAGAAAGCGTTCCGTTTGGTCTTGGCCGACAAAAACGTTAAGGCGATGCTGGTCAATATCTTTGCCGGTATCAACCGTTGCGATTGGATTGCTGAAGGTGTCGTTCATGCGGTCAAAAAAATCGATATGAAGATTCCTTTGATCGTGCGTTTGTCCGGTACCAATGTCGAAGAAGGACGCAGGATCATCGCCGAGAGCGGCTTGCCGATCATTACCGCCGAAACTTTGGCGGAAGCGGCCGAAAAAGCCGTGCTGGCACGTAATGAAGTAGTGGCGAGAGAGGGCTGAGAGAAGACACATGGCAATTTTAATCAACGAAAATACACGCATTATCGTTCAAGGTTTTACCGGTAAAATCGGCACGTTTCATGCCCAGGACATGATCAACTACGGCGCTAAAGTCGTCGGCGGCATTACTCCGGGGAAAGGCGGTCAATCGCATCTGGGTTTGCCGGTGTTTAATACTGTTAAGCAGGCGGTCGATCAAGTCGGCGCCGAAGCGAGTATCGTCTTCGTGCCGCCCGCGTTTGCGGCGGATTCGATCATGGAAGCGGCCGATGCCGGCATCAAATATTGTGTCGCGATTACCGACGGCATTCCGACTCAAGATATGATGAAGGTCAAAAACTTTCTGCGTCGTTTTCCTGAAGACGAGCGCATGATTCTGACCGGTCCTAACTGCGCCGGTACAATCAGTCCCGGGCGTTCGATGCTGGGCATCATGCCGGGTCATATTTACATACAGGGTAATGTCGGCATCGTTGGACGTTCGGGTACATTGGGTTATGAGGCGGCCGATCAATTAAAACGGCTCGGCATCGGTGTGTCGACTTCGGTGGGCATCGGCGGCGATCCGATTAACGGGAGTTCGCATCGCGATATTCTCGAACATTTCGAGCGAGACCCGGAAACTAAAGTGGTCTTAATGATTGGCGAAATCGGCGGGCCGCAAGAAGTCGAAGCCGGTATTTTCGCGAAAGAACAAATGACCAAGCCCCTGGTTTCTTATATCGCCGGTTTAACCGCTCCGGAAGGACGTAGAATGGGCCATGCGGGTGCGATCATCTCGACGGCAGGCGAAAGCGCGGCCGAAAAAGTCGCGATGTTGAAGGATTTGGGCGTTACAATCGCGCCGACACCTTCGGCGATGGGGGAGACGGTTGCTGCGGTTTTAGCCAAATTGTCATAATAGCGGCGTAAACCTAGTGAACGGTAAACAGTAAACGGAAAGCGGAGAGCGGAGAGCGGAGAGCGGGCGCTTGTGGGAGTGACGCATTCGTCGCCCCTCACCTAACGCTAGGTGAGGGGAAGCCGTTTCTGTTCGATGTCAGTCAGCATTTTTCGAAGTCAGGCCGTTTCGTCATCGATAATTGCTTATCGGAAAGCTGCCGCTCATAACTCATAATGCCACAGCGGAGTCTTAGTAGATTTCCTGTGGTTTTGTTTTTTACGAAAGGATTAATCACGCTTCATGAAACAACCGATGATATATGCCTTGGATTTCGACGGCGTTATTTGCGATAGCGCCGTCGAAACCGCGATAACCGGTTGGAAGGCCGCCGGACGGCTTTGGCCGGATTTGACCGAGGACCGGCTTTCGGAGCAATTGATCGATCGTTTCCGACGGGTTCGACCCGCGATTGAAACCGGCTACGAAGCGATTTTGGTGATGCGTTTGATCGCTCTGGAAGACGACAACCACGCCGTTTTAACCGGATTCGAACGGAATAAACAGAAACTACTCGATGAAGTGAATGTCGATGTCGATTTTCTGAAGAAACTATTCGGCGACACGCGCGATAACTGGATTGCGGCTGATTTGTCGGGTTGGATCGGAGTGAACCCATTGTTTCTCAGCGTTGCCGATAAGCTTAAGCAGCTGAATGAGCAGGCTACTTGGTATGTGGTGACTACGAAACAAGAGCGTTTCGTCAAGCAAATTTTGAGCGCTAATGAGATTGAACTATCCGGCGACAACATATTCGGCCTCGAAAGAAACAGAAGCAAAGCCGATACCCTAATTGAAATTATGGATGGCCATCCTAATGAACAAATTTATTTTGTCGAGGATCGTTTGCCTGCATTGTTGAATGTGATGGCCAATCCAAAGCTTCAGACGCTAATAAAATTGCAATTGGCCGACTGGGGCTATAACACTGCTAAGGATAGACAAGAAGCCGTACACAATGGTATTGAACTATTGTGTATCGAGGATTTTCTTAAGGCCAAATAAGCATCACTATCTCGGTAAATATTCAGTCCCCTTCTTTTTCAAAGGGAGGAGGCAAAGTTCCAACTTGTTTTAATGCAGGGGGCTGAATAATTAATTAACTCGTGGCTTTGTTTTTAATAATTGTTGCTTTTTGCAATGCCTTACAAATTTTGTTAGTTTGATTGGGCAGTTAATGTACTTCGAAGGACTCATTATGTCTTTTTGGTTATCAATCGAAGTATGAGTTTTTAAAATAAATGAAACTTTATTTTTATTTGAGGAGAATTTAGTCGTTTATGCGTATTTACCCTTTCGCCCTTGCTTTTATGATGTACATGACTACGGCTGTTGCCGAACAAAAAGCATCGGTCTTAGCCGCAAATATGAACAACTACACCGTTTACGGACATGTTGAAGAAGTGGCGTTGATACCGGGCGACATTGAAATCGAAGCGCGTCTCGATACTGGTGCGTCGAGAAGCTCGTTGAACGCTCAAGAGATCGAGTTGATTGAATCGGACGAGCAACCGATGGTGAGTTTTATCTTTGATGATCGTAACGGTAATCAATATCCGATGACGCTGCCTTTGGTCGAAACAATCGGGATCAAACAGGCTAACGGCAGACAAGAGCGCTATGTCGTCGAAATCGGCTTGTGCGTCGGTGAACATTATGAAAAAAATCTATTTACGCTGGCCGACCGCAGCAGAATGACTTATCCCGTATTGGTAGGACGGAATTTTCTAAAAAATTCCGTATTGGTTAGCTCGAAACATAAAATGACCGCGAAGCCGATTTGCGAAATTGACGCTTAAGATTTCAGGATAAATAATTTCCTGGAGTTATGAGTTTTGTCGTGCAACCGAACGAGTACTCAGTCAATCTTGTCTTGACGGGTAAAAGTAAATCCGTTCGTTCCGAGCCCCTTCGGCTACGCTCAGGAGAGCCCTGTCGAAGGATGAGCGGGTTTATGCTGAGCTAAACGATTTTTCACGATATTGTAAAAATGACTGAGCACTAGCTTACCCTAAATTTAAAATAGGGAAGTTATTTATGATCAATCCTAGACTAAGGAACAGGGCCGGCAGTCGAGAGCAAGTCAATGTTGCGGGTCGAAGTTTATAATGAGGCGTCGTCTATGAAATGCTGGATAATCGCATTAGGTATTTTACTGGCATCCTGTAAACCGCTCTCGGATACCATTGCCAAGGAACCTTATTTATTTCAGTCCGATGATGTCGAATTGGAGGCCGTTGCGATATATCAAGGCAAGGATTCCATCTGGAGCTTCGATTTTTTGCCTGACGGTAAAATCATCTTTACCGAAAGAGAAGGACGGTTAAGGCTTCTTGATCCCAAAACATTGAATGCCGTTGAAGTGAGCGGGGTGCCTAATGTTGCCGCGCGCAACCAAGGCGGTTTGCTGGACGTCTATTTGCATCCCCGGTTTTCCGAGAACCGGATTGTTTATTTGACTTATTCGGCCGATGTCGGCGAGGGTATGACCACTCGACTGGCCCGCGCGGAACTCGATGCCGATACCTTGGTGAATCTGACCGTTCTGTTTAGCGCGGAGCCTCCGAACAATAACGATCATCACTTCGGCTCCCGTGTCGTGATGAGTCGAGCCGGCAATTTATACTTGAGTGTTGGCGATCGCGGCGAAAGGGATCAAGCCCAAAACCTGGGCTCTCATTACGGAAAAATATTACGTCTGAAACAGGACGGTAGCGTTCCGGACGACAATCCCTTTCTAACAGAGCCGGGCGCCAAACCTGAAATCTGGAGTTATGGGCATCGTAATGTCCAAGGTTTGACGATACATCCACGGACCGGGGAAATATGGTCGCAAGAGCATGGACCTCGCGGCGGCGATGAAATCAATCTTATCAAAAAGGGCCGGAATTACGGTTGGCCGGTCGTAACCCATGGGCGTGAATATTGGGGGCCTACAATCGGCGAGGGTGTTGAAAAAAAAGGCATGAAATCGCCGATTCATTATTGGGTGCCATCGATCGCACCGAGCGGGCTTACCTTTTATGACGGTAAAAAAATTCCACATTGGCAAGGAAGCTTGTTTTCCGGGTCGTTGGTGCTGACTCATCTAAATCGGCTGGTTGTCGACAACCATGCCGTAATCAAGGAAGAACGTTTATTAAGCGCCTTAAATAAACGAGTCCGCGCTGTTAGGCAAGGTCCTGATGAGTTGTTGTATTTTTCAACCGATGATGGTTCATTAGTTCAAATTCGTCCGGTCGAGCCGGAATCGGATTTGCCCAATGACCAAGCCGATAGTTAACTCAGTTTTTGTTAAGGATTGGGCCGTAAATAACTTCCCTATTTTATGGAGGGTTCGGTAACTCGATTGGCAGGTGTCGGCGGCAGGGGAAGCCGCCGTCAAGCCTACAAGGACGTATTCACCCAGCACCTAAATTCCATAATCCATTGGCTATGGTTAGTTCTCTTGGATTAATTTAGGTGCTGGGTTCACGGCGTCCTGCCAAGCGAGTTACCGAACCCTTAACAAAGCGCATAGCGCCAAGACGTTATTTATCACGAAATCCTAAGGTTAATTTGGGTTTGCCAATTATCTAATAAATCCACTAATCTAGGTAGACCGCCACCGACGACGAGGTTGTCATGCCTGGATTGTCTAATCCTTTTGCCAATTGGAAAAGCTGGATCGAACAAATCTTCGATCCGCAAATTCCCGATGCCTTACTGCAAGAAAAGCTTCAAGAGATTCGGCAGCGTTTGCCGCCGCCGGTGATTTGGTTGCTCGGCAAAACGCAAAGCGGCAAAAGCTCGATAATTCGAGTGCTGACCGGCTCGACTTCTGCCGAAATCGGTAACGGCTTTCGGCCTTGTACGCGCACGGCCATGCTTTATGATTTTCCCGATCCGGAAACCGCGTTTGTTCGATTTCTCGACACGCGCGGCTTGTCGGAGGTCGGTTACGATCCTACCGAGGATATGCATTGGAGCGCAAGTCAGGCTCATTTACTGATCGTCGTGGTAAAGGCAATGGATCACCAACAGCAAAGCGTTGTCAGCGCGGTCAAACAAATTCATCAGGCGCATCCTCGCTGGCCTATCATTGTGGCACAAACTTCGCTTCATGAAGGTTATCCGAATCCCGCGATGCCGCATATTCACCCTTACCCGTTTAGCGACGGCAAAATTGCCGGTTCGATACCGCCCGATTTGCGCACTTCGTTACTGAAACAACGCGACACGTTTGCCGGTATCGATGCCGTGTTCGTTCCGATCGATTTCACCTTACCGGAAGACGGTTTCGAGCCTATTGATTACGGTGCCGAGGCTTTATGGCTGGCTTTAGAAGAAGCCTTGCCGCTCGGTTTGCGCGACATGCTCGAGCAGCATCAAGAAATCGGCATGATCAGCGATGTATACCGGCACGCGGCGCATCCGCATATCGTCAGTTATTCGCTGTCGGCCGGTATCGCCGCCGCCATTCCGGTGCCGGCCGCGAGTATTGCGACCGTGATCGCGATTCAGGCGAAATTGTTTCATAGTATCGCCAATGTTTATGGGCTGGAGTTGAGTAAACAAAGTCTCAGCGAAATCGGAAGTGCGATCGGCATTGGCGTCATGGCCGGCATGGGCGGACGCGAGCTTTTGAAATTGATTCCCGTTTATGGGCAAACCGTCGCGCTAGGCGTTTCGGGTCTTTATACCGCGGCGGTGACCTATGCTCTCGGTCAGACGTTGTGTTTTTATTTCGCGCAAACCAAACGGGGCAAAGCGCTGACTCCGGAATCCTTACGCGAAGTATTCAAGACCGAATTCGCGCGCGGCCGTGAAATGTTGCGCGAAACAATGAAACGGGAAGGTTGATTATGCGTAAAGCGTTGCTGTCAATATCGGCTTTTCTGCTGGTTCTGCCATGGTTGGCGCTCGTTGCCGCGGGTATTTATGGGCTTTGGCAAAGCGCTTATTTGACTGAAGCGGTTGCCGGGCTTTGTGTTGTGTATGCGTTGGCGTGGTTGATGATTCGAGGTTTGCGCAAACGTCAGGGGCTGTTGGCATTGCCGGTCGTAAAACCCGATGATGCTTGGCCGCCGGCCGCGACCGAGATTTGGGCCAAGCTCGATAAAATGGCCGAACAAATCGACCCGAAGGAATATCCGTTGACCGACAGTTTGCGCATACTGGAACTGGCCAAACGCGTCACGGTCGAGGTGGCGCGTCATTATTCGCCGAAACACGAGCGGGCCGAACTCGATGTGCCATTGCGAAACATTCTCTACATTGCCGAGCAGGTGTGCCGGGACATGCGGCAAATGCTCGACGAAAAAGTACCGTTCAGTCATTTATTGACGGTCGGTAACGGTCTGGAACTTTGGCGCTGGAAGGATCGTTTGGCAAGCGGGCACATAGCCTATCGCGTCGGTAAATTGTTATTGAGTCCGATTGCTTCAATTCCGCGCGAATTGGGTCAATTTTTTGCCGGTAAGGCTTCGGCATACCCGAAAGGCATGATCGAGCGCTGGTTGCTGCAAACATTGATTAAAAAAATCGGTTATTACGCGATCGCGATGTATAGCGGGCAAGCGATTCCGCCGCAGATAGATTTTGCCGAATCGGAACCCACGCTTGAGTCGATGGAAATGACGAAACGGCCGCTAAGAATTTTGGTTGCCGGCCAGCTCAAAACCGGTAAATCGAGTCTGGTCAATGCCTTATTCGGCGAATTAAGGGCACCGACCGATGTTTTGCCGTTGACTGGCGCGTTGACCGTTTACCGTTTGCAGCATGAAGGTACCGGCGATGTCGTTATCGTCGACAGCCCGGGCTATGGGGATCAAGAGCGCTGGTTCGAGGAAAATCCCGAGCAGGCTTTTGGCGAATTCGATTTAATTGTATTGGTATGTTCGGCAACCCAGGCGGGGCACGAAGCCGATGCCGAGTTCCTAAGTGCGATGCGAACTTGGTTCGACGAACGCCTAGAACGAAGGCAGCCGCCGATATTGTTGATCGTTTCGCACATCGATCAGTTGCGTCCGTTACTCGAATGGCAACCGCCTTATGACGTAAGTCATCCGCAAAATGCCAAGGAGCAATCGATTCGCCAGGCGCTGGCATATATTAGCGAGACATTAATGATTCCACTCGAAGATTGTCTTCCGGTTTGTTTAAAGGAGCGTTCCGTTTACAACGTCGAAGCGGTTTGGACGGGCATTGCCGATAAGTTGCCGGAAAGTCTTCGGGCACAGTATTTACGATGCCTGGTAGCAGCCAAGGATAAGGAGAAATGGGTTATGCTGCGCAAGCAATTGGCTAATGCGGGGCGGATTGCTGTTGATCGCGTTAAAAAGATTAAGAAAGGTGATAAAGGTGAAAGGTGAAAGAGGACAGAGGAAAGAGGAAAGGTGGCCTTTGTGGGAGCGATCCCCAGATCGTCCCTCACCTAACGCTAGGTGAGGGAGAGTCGGTAAGCTTGAGTGACAATAAACGGAATCGAAGTCACATGGGGCAAGATTCCTCGTTCCCACCGCTCCAGCGTGGGAATGCATACTTAAGCGGAAAGATGAAAGATGAAAGATGAAAGATGAAAGACAGGAGTGAATGGGAGCGGTTTCGTTTGGGTTATTCGTTGTCCGGATAACGGTTGATATCGGTTTCTTGTAGGCGTTGGTTAAGTTCCGGCAGGGCTTTGGATAAGGTCTTGATGTCTTGGGTCGTGAGCCGGAGCAGCGTGACGTATGTCTTGGCTCTGACCGTCGCGGTTCTAACGGCGCTTTCGAACAAGGCGTGCCGGCCGATGAAACTGCCTTTACGCAGTTCGGCGATATGGACACGCTGATCGGGGCCGGTATTTTGAAAAACGTTGACCTCTCCGTTAACCAAGATATAGACCGAATCGCCCCGATCGTTTTCATTGAAAATCGTATCGTTCGGAAGAAAACTGACGTAATGTGCGTTTTTCGCGAGTTTTTTTAGCACGTCGCGAGGCAAGCCGCTAAAAATCGGTACGCTATCCAGCCAATTGTCGCGTTTGGCAAGGCTTAATTCCGGCGCTAGGTCCGGTAATTGTTTCAAGGCTTCATCCAAACGTTTTTCAAGGCGCCGATAAATCTTTTCGGATAACTTGCCATGCTCGAAGTCTTCCGTAATCAGCTTCAACGAATAACGGAGCGCGACTTCTTGAAATAGTCGGTATTCGAATTGATAATAAAAGTCGTGGAATTGCTTGCCCAGTTTTTTGAGCCGTCCTTGCCTTCTTTCCAAACGTTGCCGATAAATTTTTCTGATGATATTGAGCTTGTCGCTATGAAAATGGGGCTCCACTTGCTTCAGCGCCAACAACGCTTCGTGAGCCATCAAAACGCCGGCCAGATCGTGGCGTATTAAGTTGGAAAAACGGATTTTTTGATAGCGAATTAACCAGTTGAGCGTCCATTCGTATTCGCTTAAAAATTTGATTATCGACATTTCAAAACGCAAGAACGGATTCACGCTATCCTGGTTTATATTGAAACGAATCATCTCGTCAATGCTTTTGGCTTTGTCTTTGCGGAGAATGTCCTTGAAATTCAAATAAGTATAATAATTGACCAAGCCGATCTCATGGAGTCGTTGCAACTCCCTTTCTTCGACATTGAGTGCATGTAGATGGATTTGTCTGAGTTGCTGCGCTTCCGTCAGCGTCGCATGCATCGGTGCGATTTTTCTGTTCAGCGATTGCAACACCGAATCTTGCATATCGCTCTCGAGCAAATGCAGTCTCGAAAACGAGTGCAGGCAGTCGTTGACCGATGTGGTTATTTGCTCCATGCCTTCTTGTAATTCGAGCCATTCGTCATCGTTCAAGCGATCGATTTTGAGTGCGCGCATCAATGGCTTGAGTGTCGGACCGCTCATTACCAGGCTGATCAATACCATGCCTAGCGTCAGTTCCAAAAGCAGGCCTCTATCGACGACAGTATCGGGGATCGCAAGCGCCATCGCGATCGCAATGGTTCCCTTTGAACAACCCCACCACATCATATGGCGGCTATTCAGGTTGATTGCCGGTAAGCTGAATAGGCTCGTAGTCATTGGGATCAAGCCATAGACGCTGATCATGCGCGCCGCGAATATCGCCAGGAGTACCCAGATCAATTGTTGCCAATGTATCGCGAATGCTAGGATATCGACGGTCAAGCCGATCAATAAAAATAATAACGAATTCAAAACCAGCGCGATGATATCCCAACCGGCTTCGATATGGTGGGTCGATTCTCCGGAGAGCCGAGGCATCGCCACGCCTTTGATGCAAAGTGCGGTAGCCAGCACCGACATGATGCCCGAGGCATGGAAGTTATGTTCCGCGACGATGAAACTCAAGTAGGCCGCGATGATCGATGCGACTACGACGAAACTCTGTTGACCATGATACATCCTGACCATCATTTCGCTGATGACCAAGCCGATCAAAGTGCCTATCAGCGCGCCGAGCAGGAAGTGTTCAGTGAAATAATAAATCATCGTTGGCGCGTCCATCAGCGCCGATTCCCCGTGAATCACGGCGCCAAGCACAATGTTGAAAAGTACGATCGCGGTCGCGTCATTGAATAAGGATTCGCCTTCGACCAGAACAGTGAGTCGTTTCGAAACGCCCAACTCCTTGAACAGCGCAATAACTGCAACAGGGTCGGTAGCGGAGATAATCGCGCCGAACAAGAAGGCCAATATGAAGTCGAGATAAAAGAACGTATTGAGGCCTGTCGCGACCAACAACGCAGAGATCAGCATACCCGGTATGGCCATGACCAAAATCGGAACTAAGTCCTTGATAAGCGTGCGTGCATCCAAGCTCAGTGCGGAGAAGAAGATGAGCGCCGGATGAAAGATGAATAGAACCAGTTCGTCGCTAAGATGAAAGCCGCTTGGAATCAGCGCGAAAGGCGTGACCGTAGCCAATAAATTAATCGATACCCCGGTTACGACCAGCATGATGGTATAAGGGAGCGGCAAATGGCGACACAAGCCGGAAAGCAGTAAGGCCAGTATCAACAGCAGCAGGATGATGAATAAGGTCTCGGAAAGCGGCATATCTGTCGGCGGCGGCCTTGGGCACTATAAAATAAAGATTTATTGATTTTAGCTAATTGGGGTGGATTAAAGAAGGTGAAAGATGAAAGGTGGAAGGGGGATGAGGAGAGAGGAAAGAAGGGTGTTCCTCTGTTTCCCAAGCTCAAGCTTGGGAAACCGATACGCGAAGCTCGAGCTTCGCAATGAATCTAAAAAGAGCAGTTGACACGTGTTGTAGACCGTTCGTGCTGAGCTAAGTCGAAGCATGAAGGGTCTACAACACTTTCACCGTCTTGGTGAAGCCTCAAACTACCGTTCGCCCTGAGCCCTTCGGCTGCGCTCAGGAGAGCCTCGTCGAAGGGTGAACGGTAATTTGAGGCTCTCAACTGCTCTTTTTAGGATGAAAAGCGAATGCGTATGTATTTCTATTTCTTTCCATTTTTTATATTGAACGCGGCTAGGCCAAAATGAAATGATTCTAGAAAAAGCAATGTAACCATGAGGCACATGAATTTATTAAAGTATTTCAATAGGATATTCATATACTATGAGCGACCATTCAGGAGAGCAAAACTGTTTTGCAAAAGCATGGCAAGTAAGTGAACTAACTTTTTATCTTCATGTGTTTCATGTTGAAATGCTTTTTCTAGGATAATTCTTCTCAAACTCGATCGACCGCGATCTGGTTGCGGCCGTTTGTTTTGGCCTGATAGAGGGCTCGGTCTGCGGCCCGGATCATCGATTCGAGCGAGTCGATATAAGCGCTTTGGCGACTGCAAATGCCGATCGAGAGTGTTGCCGGTATTTTCAGATGCTGATATTCGAACGCCTGACGCGCTACTTTTTCACGGATGCGTTCGGCTAAAATCAGCGCCTGGTTTTCCGAGCTCCCCCTCAGCAACATAATGAATTCTTCGCCGCCGTATCGCGCAAGCGTGTCTTCGATGCGCATTTCCTTATTCAGCATTTCGGCTAGGTCCTTCAAAACCTGGTCGCCGGCGGGATGGCCGAATGTATCGTTGATTTTTTTAAAGTGATCGACATCGCACATGATGACGGTTAATGAGGTGCGATTGCGCTTACAAAATGAAAGTTCTTCTTGTCCGCGAATGACAAAAGCCCTTCGGTTGGGGATTTGGGTCAGTACATCGGTATTGGCGGCTTGATATAGAGCTTGTTCGGATTGGGCTTCGCTCGGTTTTTTATAATCGATGCGCATGTAAGTGCCGCCGGCACGGATGCGCGAGAGTAAGGTAATCTTTTCATTGTCGATGCGCCTTTCATCGATATAGGTGCCATTGGTCGAGCCGTAATCCTCTACCATAACGACGCCGGATTTGACGATAAAGGCGCCGTGACGCCTGGATATTTTGGGATCGGCGATGACAATATCCGCATCATGTCCCCGACCGAACACGTTTTTGGGGCGAAAAAGCTTAAATTGCTTGCCTGTATGCTTGCCTGAAAGTAATACCAGATAGGGTTCGAGCGATGCATTATCTGCGGAATGCGCGGACAATGTGGTATCGATTAGGGTTTCCATTTGCTGATTGTCCATTCGCGCTCCTGTGAAAAAAAACCGTGGATGCAGGCGTTGATCAGCCGCGAACCCCTTGCGACGGACTATAGCCGTCCAGTAAATGAATATAATTGGAACGTTCGAATACATTCGGGTTGGCACAGCGCTGTTTACTTAATTGGCCTTTGATATCGTCGATAGCTTCGTATTCGTGTTCTTTAAGCCAATTGATCAATTCGTTTTTGATGCTCTCCAGATAAGCCGGGCCTTTTTCCAGCAATATCGAGCACATTTGGCTGACATCGGCGCCGGCCAGAATCATTTTCAGTACGTCGTCGGAGCTACGCACGCCGCTGGTTGTCGCCAGCGATAGTTTGACCTTTCCGTAAAGCAGCGCGACCCAACGTAGCGGCAGTTGGGCGTCGGCCGAACGCGACCATTGCAGTTGCGAAGTGACTTGCAGATCGTCCAAGTCGATATCGGGCTGATAAAATCGGTTAAATAGCACGACACCGTCGGCGCCGACTTGCTCGAGCGATTTGACGAAATGCGCCAGGCCGCTGAAATAAGGCGATAGCTTCATTGCGATCGGTATGTCGACCGAGCCGCGCAAGGCTTTCAGTAATTCTAGGTAGCGGGCTTCGACGGCGGCGCCGGACTCGTTGATGTCGGCGCTCAGATAATAGACATTCAGTTCCAATGCATCGGCGCCGGCATCTTGCAATAATTTGCCGTGCTCGACCCAACCGTCCAGCGATGTGCCGTTCAAGCTTGCGATGACCGGGATATGCAGCGCTTTTTTCAATTCGGCGAGTTGTTCCAAGTATTGATCCAGCCCATGTTGATAGCGGCTGTCGAACGGTAAAAAACTATCCGCTTCGCCGAAACCGATGCCCTGATTGATCATGAAGCGGGCCGTTTCCTCTTCCTGCTGACGCAGTTCCTCTTCGAACAGCGAATACATGACAATCGCCGAGGCGCCGGCATCCTCCAATTGCCTCGATGAATCCAGGCTGCGAGATAGCGGCGAAGCCGATGCGACCAAAGGGCTGTTGAGTTTCAAGCCCAGATAGGTTGTACTCAGATCGATACCGCTCATGCTTTTTCTCCCGATTTCTCGGCCGGTTTATCGAAGACTTTGTCGGCCAGTTCCCGGTAATGCCGGTAACGGGCGTTAACGTCTTTTTGCGATTGGTTCAAGAAGCGCTCGGATTCGTCCGGATGGGTGCGGCCCAGCATGCTAAAGCGCGCTTCTGTCATCGCATAATCGCGGAACGGAATCGACGGTTTCTTACTGTCCAATTGCAGCGGATTATGACCGGAATCGGCCAGACGCGGATCGTAACGCAATAGTGGCCAATGGCCGGAGCGGACCGCCAAATCTTGCTGGCGCAGATTGTTCGACAAATCGACGCCATGTGCGATGCAAGGGCTGTAGGCGATGATCAAGGACGTGCCGGAGTAGGATTCGGCTTCGAGAAAGGCGCGTAACGTTTGCGTATCCTTGGCGCCGAAGGCCACTTGCGCGACATAGACTTGCTCGTAGTCGATCGCGAGACGGGCCAGGTCTTTTTTCGGCGTGCTCTTGCCGGCGGCCGAAAATTTCGCGATCGCGCCGCGAGGTGTGGCTTTCGAGGTTTGCCCGCCGGTATTTGAATACACCTCGGTGTCCAGCAGCAGAATATTGACATCGCGACCGGCCGCCATGACATGATCGAGACCTCCGAACCCGATGTCGTAGCCCCAGCCGTCCCCGCCGATGATCCAAACGCTGCGTTTGACTAATGTGTCGGCGACGCCCAAAAGATGTTTCGCGGCACTGTCGGTTAATTCGGCCAGTTTGTTTTTCAACTCGGCGACGCGTTCGCGCTGATCGTAAATGCCAGCCTCATCCTGTTGATCGGCGTTCAGGATGGCATCGGTTAGTCCGCTGCCGACGGCGTCTCGGAGCGCTTGCAGCAATTCGGCAGCATATTCTTGCTGCTTGTCGATCGCAACGCGCATCCCGAGTCCGAATTCGGCATTATCCTCGAATAACGAGTTCGACCAGGCAGGCCCGCGGCCGTCGGCATTTTTCGCCCACGGCGTGGTCGGCAGATTGCCGCCGTAAATCGACGAGCAGCCGGTCGCGTTCGCTACAACCATGCGGTCGCCGAACAATTGTGTAGCGAGCCGGATATAAGGCGTCTCGCCACAACCGACACAGGCGCTTGAAAACTCGAATAGCGGCTGCAGGTGCATCGCTTCGGGAATTTTGTTCGGATGTAATTCGGAGCGGGCATAATCGGGCAATTGTTCGAAAAAGTCCCAATTGATTTTTTCTTGTTCACGCAACGGCGGTTGCGGCGCCATGTTTACCGCTTTGCGTTCGGGATTTTCCCGGTCGCGGATCGGGCAGACTTCGACGCACAGATTACAGCCGGTACAGTCTTCCGGAGCCACCTGGTAGCTGATTTGCAAGCCTTCACCGAAGGCTTTGCTCAAGATGGGCACATGTTTGAAGCTAGACGGAGCGTCGGCGATTTGTGCATCGCTGAAAACTTTGCTGCGTATCACCGAGTGGGGGCAAACAAAGACGCATTTGCCGCATTGTGTGCAGATATCCGATTCCCATACCGGAATTTGCAAGGCCAGATTGCGTTTGTCCAGACGTGCAGTGCCGGTAGGGAAGGTACCGTCGGCCGATAAACGGCTGACCGGGACCGCATCGCCGCGACCGGCCATGATTTCGGCGGTGACTTCGCGAATGAAGGAGGCCGAATTGTTCGGTACCGATGATGGAATTTCGAATGTGCTGTCGACTTGATCGGGGATTTTGACTTGTTGCAGACCGGCCAAGGCCGAGTCGATCGCTTTAAGGTTGGCTTCTAAAATGCGTTTGCCGGCTTTTGCGTAGGTTTTTTGCACCGCCTCTTTGATTGCGGTAATGGCTTCGTCTTTCGGAATGATGTCGACCAGCGCGAAAAAACAGCTTTGCATCACGGTATTAATCAGACGCCCCATGCCGCTGGCCTGCGCGATGGCATAAGCGTCGATCATATAAAAGTCGATGTTTTTGTCGATGATCGTCTGCTGCATGCTGTGCGGCAGCGAAGACCAAACATCATCTGCCGGTAGCGCCGAATTGAGCAAAAATAAGCTGTTCGGCGCGGACTTATCGAGCATTGGATAGCGTTCCAGAAACACCGGTTGATGGCATGCGACGAAACGGGCCTCATTATCCTCGATCAAATAACTCGAGCGGATTTTTTCCTTGCCGAAGCGCAAATGCGAGACTGTGACTGCCCCGGATTTTTTGGAATCATAAACGAAATAACCCTGGGCGTGTCGATCGGTTTTATCGCCGATGATTTTGATCGAGTTCTTGTTGGCGCTAACCGTGCCGTCGCTGCCCAGTCCGTAAAATACCGCGCTGAAGTTTTCTTGCGAGGCATCGCTACGGAATTCAGGATCCCATGCCAGGCTGTTATGGCCGACATCGTCGTTAATGCCGATCGTGAATTGATTTTTCGGGTGTTGTTTCGCTAATTCATCGAATACGGCCTTGATCATGCCCGGCGTGAATTCTTTCGAGGATAGGCCGTAACGGCCGCCGGCTACGCGCGGCATGCGCTCGAAGTGCGGTTGCTCGCTCATTGCGTTCTGCGCCAGTGCGGTTAGTACGTCTTTATAAAGCGGTTCGCCGTCTGCGCCGGGTTCCTTGGTTCTATCCAGCACAGCAATGGCGCGTGCGGTTTTGGGTATTGCGGCTAGCAAGGCTTCCGGGTCGAACGGGCGATACAACCGGACTTTGAGCAAGCCGTTCTTGCCGCCTCGGGCATTCAAATGAGCGATTGTTTCCTCGACGGTCTCGGCACCCGAGCCCATCAATACAATGATTCGCTCGGCATCGTCAGGGCCGATATAATCGAACAGGCGATAACGGCGGCCGGTCAATTCAGCGAAATGGTCCATGGTTTGTTGGACGATGGCCGGCATGGCTTGATAATAAGGGTTGACCGTCTCGCGCGCCTGGAAGTAGATATCGGGGTTTTGCGTGCTGCCGCGCAAGACCGGATTTTCGGGAGACAGCGCGCGTTGCCGGTGTGTTTCGACTAGTTTATCGTCGATCATCGCACGAACTGTATCGCGATCGATCATCTCGATCGAGGCGACTTCGTGCGAGGTCCTGAAGCCATCGAAAAAATGCAGAATCGGAATGCGCGATTCCAAGGTGGCGGCTTGAGCGATCAAGGCCAGATCCATGACTTCTTGAACCGAATTCGAAGCCAGAAATGCAAAGCCGGTGGCGCGGGCCGACATCACGTCGCTGTGATCGCCGAAGATCGATAGCGCCTGGCTTGCCAGTGAACGCGCCGCGATATGGAAGACTGTCGGCGTCAGTTCGCCGGCGATTTTATACATGTTCGGGATCATTAGCAGCAAGCCTTGTGAGGCGGTAAAGGTGGTTGCCAATGCGCCGTTTTGTAGGGCGCCATGTATCGTTCCGGCCGCGCCGCCTTCGCTTTGCATTTCGATCACGCTCGGGATCGTGCCCCAAATGTTTTTAAGCTGATCGGAAGCCCATTTGTCGGACAACTCGCCCATCGGCGAAGCCGGTGTGATCGGATAAATCGCGATTACTTCATTGGTTAAATAGGCGATATGGGCAGCTGCTTCGTTACCATCGATGGTCGTTCTGGTCGTGCTCATGTGTGTACCCCTCTCCGGAGAATTAGGCTCAGGCCTATGATTTCGCTCTTCTTGAAGTGTAACCTAAAGCACATAAAGCGCAAAGCGGAGGTCGTTTAGAGCATGACACTTTAAATATACCGTACAAAGAGAACAGGGTTTCGATCGGCAAAAGATCGATTATGTACAGATAAAATCACCGGTTTTTCCGTTTGGGTCGATCAAGCCGGGTAAAGTACCAGCCTGCCAAAGGCGATGGGTGTTTTCGATGATGTCTTGTAGACCGGGTACCAGTTCGTAATGATCGAGTCGATCCAATGCAATCCAGCAAGCGTCCGATACGTCGGAATTTGCGATGGGAGTTCGGCTTTCTCCGTCGAGAATCTCGACTAAAAAATCGGCAATGACATAATGAAAACTTTCGATATTGCGTTCGACAATTGCTACTAGGCTGAGCACTCGGGTATTTTTAAGTCCGGTTTCCTCCTCGATTTCGCGTCGGCAAGCCTCGACCAGCGTTTCGCCCGGTTCCAACTTGCCGCCGGGAATCGACCATAGGCCTTGCGCTGGCGCTTGATTTCGCCGGATTAACAAGACTTCTCGATAGCGGTTGAAAGCGATGCCGCTTACGCCGATCATAGGAATGGGTAAGGATTTTAATGATTGATCAAGCATAATAATAACAAGTTACTGACAGTAGGACCGATGACGCGTTATAGTGACCAACACTGATTCGGAATTTTGCTGTACCTTTCGCACTTCAAATTTCGGCAGTGCCTTAGGAGGCGCCGGGGTGCTGGCATAGAGCCTATATGGACGTATTCACCCAGCACCTAAATTCCATAGCCCATTGGCCATGGTTAATTGTCTTGGATAATTTAGGTGCTGGGTTCACGGCGTCCTTTGACGGGCGCCCCGGTGCCGAATTTTGTTTTACGATGGGTATAACTCAAAAATTCGATCACGTTTACCGATGCAATAGGAGGAAACGATGAAAAATAGTAATTTTTACCATTCGATCATGCTGTCATCCGTTTGTCTATTAGGCACTTTGATTTTCGATGCTAGTGCAGTCGCCGCTGATGTAAAGGCCGGCGAGAAAAAAGCGTCGACTTGTACTAATTGTCATGGCCTGAACGGCATAAGTGTCGATGCTCAATTCCCTATACTAGCCGGCCAACGGCCCGAATATATAGTCAAACAACTAAAAGCCTTCAAGAGCGGTTCGCGCGAAGGCCCCATAATGAAGAATATGGCCCAGGGGCTTAGCGATGAAGACATGGCCGATCTTGCTGCTTATTTTTCAAGCCAACAACCTAGAAGTGCTGCTGTCGATCCAAAATTAGCCGAGTTAGGCGAAAAACAATCGGCGATGTGCCTCGGCTGCCATGGCAAAGGCGCAACAGGGAGGATGCAATTTCCAAGGCTTGCAGGACAACATCCCGATTACATAGCCAAACAATTGAAAGCATTCAAGTCCGGCACCCGTAAAGGTAGTCCGATGAATGCTATCGCAAAAAACTTAAGCGAAGAAGATATTGAGGTTTTGGCGGCGTATCTCGGTTCTTTATAACTCAAACTCAACGATCCCGGGAGGCTTTGGTGATTAATAAATATGATCTCCTAGTATTCGCTGTTTTGCTTTCGATTTTTCTACCGGGTTTTGCCGTCGCTAAACAGCCTGAATCCGTCCCTGTGGAAAGCCGTGTTAGACAGGTAGGCGAAACGAACCGGCGAAATGAACAAGATCGTGAGCAGAAGAAAGCTAAACAAGAGCGCTTCGAAAATACGCGGCGGCGCTATCTCGACGATGCTGCGCTTCCCGAGCGTCGAGTCTATCGTAGGAGCAAGGATAATGCGGAACGTCCAATGAACCGATACGAAGACTTCGAACAAAAACGCGAACGGCACCGAAAATACAACGAATATATCGAACAAAATAATCTTGATAAACCGGCTGATCGTTGGCAATTAGGTGCCGAAGAAATCAATAGCGATTAAACGGAACAGTTATGGAGTTAAGCCTTATGGTAAGTCATTATCCAGGGTTACTGAATTCCGGCAATCCCTATCGGAATAACACCTTTCATTGATCAAAGAGCAAACCGTAGATTATTTTTGGCTATGTTCGCGTTGATAGTTGAAATTAATACTACATTAATCTCGAAGCTTGAATGCTGTAGGGTACGTTGTGCGTACCGCAGCAGTCCCACCTCTAGCTTACACTGCCATTAAGTTAAGCCGTTTGTGGTGACCCCTAGCTGAACGTGCCCTCATGTGTTGCCTTGTGCCGACATTAGGTACGCGCAGCGTACCCTACAATTCACTTTGAATTTTTAAGTACTTCCGGTAGTGGTGGGTGTTTTTTAACTATTACCGCATACAGAGCCTTATTTTTTTACGTATTTATCGGATGCTATGCGGACTTAAAAACAAATCCGCTTATAGTGCCGATAGACCGGTTGCCAGAAATTTTCTTCGATGCGTTCTAGTAATTGCTCATCGCTAATTTCAAGCGCCAAGTTTTGCTTAAGCGCGACTTTGCCTACCGCGAAAGCGATGCGTTTGCTGAGTTCGGGCAATTCCGTCAATGGCGGTAATAATTCGCCTTGTCCGGTGTTGGCCAAGGGCGATGCCGCGGCCAGAGTTTCGCTGGCGGCGATCAACATTTCGTCTGAGATTCGTCTGGCTTGCACGGCAATAACGCCGAGACCGATTCCCGGAAAAATATAGCTATTGTTGCACTGCGTGACATCATAGCGCTTACCGCCGTATTCGACGGGGGGAAAGGGGCTGCCCGCGGCTAATAGAGCCCGTCCTTCGGTCCACTCGATAATTTGTTCGGGCGTAGCCTCTACTTGGCGCGGCGGGTTGCTGAGCGGAAAAATGATCGGCCAATCGCAACCTTGAATCATAGTCCGAATCACGGTTTCGGTAAAAATGCCGTGCTGGCCGGAAACGCCGATCAAAACGGTCGATTTGGCGAATTGAATGACCTCAAGCAATGACGGATAGTCGCCTTCAATTGACCAATCCTCTAGTCGGTTTGATACTTGAACCAGTTTTTGTTGAAAGTCCCTAAGTCCTGTCATGTTTTCGGTGAGTAAACCGAAACGGTCTACCATGTAAACGCGATGACGGGCTTCGCGGTCGGACAGTCCCTCGGTCCGCATTTGCGCGATCACCTGCTCGGCAATGCCGCAACCGGCCGAACCGGCTCCGACAAAGACCACGCGTTGCTCGGACAACTTCCGGTTTTTAACTCGGCAAGCAGCCAACAGCGTGCCGACCGTGACTGCGGCAGTGCCTTGAATGTCGTCATTGAAGCAGCATAGTTGGTCTCGGTAGCGTTGTAATATCGGCATCGCATTCGGTTGCGCGAAGTCTTCGAATTGCACAATCACATCCGGCCAGCGGCGTTTGACGGCTTGCAAAAAAAGGTCGATGAAAGCGTCGTATTCCGCTTGAGGAATTCTTCTATGACGCTCGCCCATATACATCGGGTCTTGCAATAATTTTTCGTTATTGGTGCCGACATCCAACACAACCGGCAAGGTATAAGCCGGGCTGATTCCGCCGCAAGCGGTATAGAGCGACAATTTGCCGATCGAAATGCCCATGCCGCCGATTCCTTGATCGCCCAGACCTAAGACTCTTTCGCCATCAGTGACGACAATAATTTTGACATTGCGTTTGGTGGTATTACGCAAAATGTCGTCTATTTGTTGACGCTCCACGTAAGAAATAAACAAGCCTCGGCTGCTACGATAAATATCCGAAAATTGCTCGCAGGCATCGCCGACGGTCGGCGTATAAATAATCGGCAACATCTCCGGCAGATGATCCTGCAGGAGTCGATAAAACAACGTTTCGTTATTGTCTTGTATCGAACGCAAATAAATATGTTTGTTGATTGCGTTTCTAAAGCTCGAATACTGGAGATAAGCGCGCTGAACCTGTTCTTCGATCGTTTCGTATCGAGGCGGGAGCAATCCGGTTAAATTAAATGTTTGCCGTTCTTCTTTACTGAACGCACAGCCTTTATTCAGTAAAGGCATTTCCAGTAGAGCGGGGCCTGCGTAAGGGATATAAAGAGGAGTTTTCGACATTGCTGTCATAACGGAAGTTTCCTTAGTCAACCTGGCTTTGAATGTAACATGCGCGAAATAATTTGAACAAGTTACACATGCCCTCCGGGCATGAGTGTCCAAGTTATTACGTGCCTATTACAGCATGATTATACTCTTAACGACTCAAGTTTCGGCGTCCCCGTGTCGAATTCTGACTAACAATCGGTATAGTCCTGTCATGGCATTAGTATTGCATTTTATTCGATAGACTGTTCACCATATACGAGAACGACAACTATGAAACAAAATCATTACCCATTGACCACCGACGACATTAAACGAAACTTCTTTCGCAATTTAGCCAATGTGCAAGGCAAATTTCCTGCATTGGCCAGCACCTTTGACTATTACATGGCCTTGTCCTATACCGTGCGGGATATGTTGATGGCTCGCTGGGTCGGTACCGCGACCGAATATGTCGAAAAAAAATCGCGCACCGTGGCTTATTTGTCGGCCGAGTTTTTGATGGGTCCGCATCTGGCATCGAATTTATTGAATCTGGGCATGGCCGAACTGGTCACTCAGGCCATGGCGGAACTGGGGCTGAAATTGGACGATTTGCTAAGGGAAGAGCCGGAGCCGGGTTTGGGGAACGGGGGTTTGGGACGTTTGGCGGCCTGTTTTCTCGATTCGATGGCGACGATGAACATTCCTTCGGTCGGTTATGGAATCCGTTATGAATTCGGAATTTTTGAGCAGGTCATTTTCGACGGTTGGCAGGTGGAAAAGACCGATAAATGGTTGTTTCGCGGCAATCCCTGGGAGATCGTTCGGCCGGAGTGGGCCGTCGAAATCAAGTTGGGCGGGCATACCGAACGCTATGTTGCCGAAAACGGAGAAGCGCGCGTCAATTGGATTCCCGGTTGGTCGGTCAAGGGTGTGCCTTACGACACACCGATTTTGGGGTACCGCAACAATACCGCGAATACCTTGCGTTTGTGGCAAGCTGTTGCGCCGGAGTCGTTCAATTTCGGGCGTTTCAATCAAGGCGATTATTACGGCGCGGTTGAAGAAAAAGTCTCTTCGGAAAACCTAACCAAGATTTTGTATCCGAACGATGGACCATTGCAGGGCAAGCAGTTGCGTTTGGAGCAGCAATATTTCTTCGTTTCGTGCTCATTGCAAGACATGCTGCGCATCATGAAGACCCAGCGCATCCGCTTGGAGCAATTTCATGAAAAGTTTGCCGTGCAGTTGAATGATACTCATCCCGCCATTGCGATAGCCGAGCTGATGCGGCTGTTGGTCGATGAACATGATATGCCTTGGGAAACGGCGTGGAACGTGACGAGACGGACTTTCGCCTATACCAATCACACGCTGTTGCCGGAGGCGTTGGAATGCTGGCCGGTGGAATTGATGGAAAGCTTGCTGCCGAGATTGATGGAGATCATCTATGAGATCAATAGCCGCTTTCTCGAACAAGTTAGGGCGCAATGTCTCGGCGATACCGCTAAAGTCATCCGCATGTCGATGATCGACGAAAACGGGGCAAGAATGGTGCGCATGGCGCACCTGGCTTGTGCCGGCAGTCATGCGGTCAATGGTGTCGCGGCGCTGCATACCGAACTGCTCAAGCGCGATGTGCTGAAGGATTTTTATAGTCTTTGGCCTGAGAAATTCAGCAATAAAACCAACGGTGTGACGCCAAGGCGTTGGTTGGCATTATGCAATCCGAGGCTCAGCAAGGTCATTAGCGAAGCGATCGGAGATGCTTGGGTGAGAAAGTTGGGGAAACTGCAAGATCTTCAGCGCTTTTCGGACGATGCGGTATTTTTAAATCGTTGGGACGATGCTAAAAGGCTCAACAAGCATGATTTCGCGCTGAATCTCTATAAACGTACCGGCGTCAGCGTCGATCCGGAATCGATTTTCGATGTGCAGGCCAAGCGCATTCATGAATACAAAAGGCAGCATTTGAATATTCTTTATGTAATTGCACTCTACCGGAAGCTGAAAACCGATCCGCATTTCGATATTCATCCGCGCACCTTCATATTCGCCGGCAAGGCCGCGCCCGGTTACCATTTGGCTAAGCTTATTATTAAGCTGATCAATGAGGTGGGCCGGGTCGTCAATCACGACCCGGCGACGAAAGACCGTCTCAAGGTTGTGTTTTTGCCGAATTTTAATGTCACGAACGGTCAGCAGATTTATGCCGCAACCGAGGTGTCGGAGCAAATTTCCACGGCCGGAAAAGAAGCTTCCGGAACCGGCAACATGAAGTTTGCGATGAATGGGGCATTAACTATCGGAACGTTGGATGGAGCGAATATCGAAATTCGCGAGGAAGTCGGCGAAGAGAATTTCTTTTTATTCGGCATGACCGCGGAAGAGGTGCGCTTAACTTATGAGCGAGGTTATGCTCCGAATGACGCGTATCAGCAAGATGCGATTTTGAAAGATGCCATCGATCTGATTCGAAACGGTTTTTTTTCGCACGGCGATACCGGTTTGTTCCGTGATTTGACCGATAATCTGATCTACAGCGATCCTTATTTGGTGTTGGCCGACTTCAATGCGTATCGGGAGTGCCAGGATTCCATCGATACGGTTTACCGCGACAGAACGCGTTGGAATAAGATGTCGGTGCTGAATACGGCGAGGTCCGGTAAGTTTTCATCGGATCGAACGATTGCCGAGTATTGCCGCGAGATTTGGAAGGTGGAATCGGTACCGATCGATGTTCCGGAAGTGGACCCATTTAGGCTTGTTTGAGCTGTAAGCTGCGCATACTGTCTTTCGAAAAAGGCTCGGGCAAAAAAAATGCGGCTAAAAAGCCGCATAAAGGATATTAGAAGGATATAAGCTCTTAAAAAATAGCAGTATTTGAAAGTTTGCATCTCAAGGGGTGTGCATTGTTTATGCAAGATATCCGATTTTAAAAATGTGGCAAATTGTCGCAGTTTATTCGGTGTCTTTTTTTAGGTTGCGACTCAAGGCCGCGAAGTCTTCCAGCGACAAAGTTTCGGCGCGCGCGCTCGGGTCTATGCCGAGTTCTGCTATTTGTTGTTCGTCAAGCAGATTCCTTAATGAATTACGAATCGTTTTCCGGCGTTGAGAGAAGGCATGAACGACAACCTGATTCAAGTCTTCGACCGAATTGACCGAAACCGGGGGCTTGTCATGAGGAATCAGACGGATAATCGATGAGGTTACTTGCGGCGCGGGGTCGAAACTTTCCGGCGGGACGTCGAATAAATGTTCCGCTGCGCAATAATAGTGCGCCATCACGCTCAATCGCCCGTATTTTTTGCTGCCGGGCTCGGCACAAATCCGATCCACGACTTCTTTCTGCAGCATGAAATGCATATCGGCGATGCAGGATGTGCTTTCCAATAAATGAAACAACAATGGCGTGGAAATATTGTAGGGGAGGTTACCGATGACTCTAAGCGGTTTGCCGTCCGTCGCCAGCGCTTGGAAATTGAAACTCAATGCATCGGCGCTATGAATCGTTAAGCGTTCAGTGTCGCCGAATTTCTTTTTCAACAGACTCACTAGGTCGCGGTCTAGTTCAACGATGTCGAGCCGGATGGCATGGTTCAATAACGGCGCCGTCAATGCACCTTGCCCGGGGCCGATCTCAACCCAGTGTTCGCCCGGACGGACTTGTATATTGCCAAGAATCTCTTCGATGATTGAATAATCGGTTAAAAAATTCTGGCCGAAACGTTTGCGGGCTTTATGCGTCATGGGTAGTGCGGTCTGGGGAAGATGAGGACATTGCCAGTGCCGTTGCCAAGGCATATTCGATGCTTCCCGTGTCGATTGCGCCAGTGCCGGCCAGATCGAGCGCGGTGCCGTGGTCGACCGAGGTGCGTACAATCGGTAAACCCAGTGTGATGTTTACGGCGTTGCCGAAGCCTTTATATTTCAACACCGGCAATCCCTGGTCGTGATACATCGCCAATACGGCATCGGCCATGTCGAGATATTTCGGCGTAAATAACGTATCGGCCGGCAACGGGCCAATTAGGTCGAGACCTTGTTCGCGTAGATTTTCCAATACCGGTTCGATAATCTCTTTTTCTTCCAATCCCAAATGGCCGTTTTCGCCGGCATGGGGGTTCAAGCCGCAGACCAGTATCTTCGGGTTAGCCAGATTGAAGCGCGTCTGCAGATCTTGGGCCAGGATGCGTAGAACGCTTCTTAGCCGGTTATGCGTAATCGCCGCGGCGACATCGGCAAGCGGGAGATGGGTCGTGACTAGCGCGACTCGGAGTCCCGGTGTCGCCAACATCATGACCGGATGCCCGCCGGTAATGCCGGCAATATATTCGGTGTGACCGCTGAAAACAATGCCCGCATCGTTGATGACGCCCTTATGCACAGGACCTGTGACCATCGCATCGAACGAGCCTTCGATGCAGCCTTTTGCCGCGCGCGTGATCGTTTTGAGGACATAGCGGCTATTTTCCATGTTAAGTTGCCCGCTTTGCGCGGGGGCGTTCATTTTAACCGGTAAGACGCTGATAGAACCTGCGCTTTGCTCGACGGATTCCGATGCCGGATCGAATGACTTGATCTCAAGTTTAAGACCCAGCGATTCCGCACGACTCATTAGTAAATCGGGGTCGGCGACCGCAACGAGTTCGCAAGGATGGGCTTGTTGCGCGAGCATGATGCAAAGATCCGGGCCGATACCGGCCGGTTCGCCGGGAGTGATGGCGATGCGCTTCAATCTATGGGTTGCGTCCATGGGGTATTTTGAGAAAAACGGTCATTCTACCGTAATCGTTTATATTTCGCGCGGCCATGTACTGTTAGGCAGCAATTCCCAATTTGGGAGTCAAAAAGGATGTGGAGTGTGCTTGGCGAGAATGTCGGCAGCAGGGCAGATTTTTGCTCCATGCAAAATCTGCATTCACGCCATCCTTTGGCGTTCGAGCTGCCGTCAAGCCCCATGGATGGGTTTACGGCGGTCCTCGGCGGGCATACCCCACACCCTAAGATCGTCGAAACCGCTCAAACTGGGAATTGCTGACTGTTAGGGCGTGGTCAAGAATAACTTCCCTGTGCGCCCCCTCCTCATGCCAATTCTTTCCCGAAGGGCGATGGAGCAATTTGCGGAAGTTAATTTTGACCTTGTCCTAAGATGTCTTGATCAACAAAGTCATTTCATTAAGTTTGATGCATTCAAACAACAAGTTGTCGACCGACTTTTCGCATTGATCCGTGTATTGGAGCCCGCATTCATCAGCGCTGAATTGATGTTTTAACATACCGTGAACGGTGAAGGGCTCACCCGATTCGGGGAGATGCATAGTGATTTTTATTTTTTCGCTGATATCTGGTGCTAGTGGTTTTGTAAGTTTGATTCTTATCCCCCTTCGGCTGATATTAATAATGTCGGCGCTTACCGGAAATTCCGGATCGACCCCGTTATTTAAAATGACTCCTGCACTCAATCCTGCAGGTTTGATTCGGTGATGCATGCGTCTTTCGGTTGCCATGTCGTGCTCTTTTTTGAGAAGAAGATTAAATTAATTGCTTGTATAGTTCAATTTGAAGAAAATACAAGACCAAAAAAACTTTTCATTTGATTATGGGTAGTTCGGCAACGAGGGTAATAGGCTTCGACTAGGTCTTGAAACGTTTAGCTAAATTTTATGCGAACCGCACTATTCCGACAAAAAGAATATTTTTCATTACAAGACATAAAATAAGGATCAGTCATTATGCAAAAAACCGATAAAACGCCTCTTTGGGTATTTTTGGCCTTTTCCAGTATAGAAACGCGTCGAGGAGCATTGATTTTACTATGGAGCTCGCTGTTGTTTACCGTTTACTGCATACCCTGGGTAACTCTCTTGGAAGGCAATGAATGGGTCGAAACTCTATTTTTGATCGATGATTGGAGTTGGGTGGCGATGATGTTACCGATGTCTGTTTGGTATTGGTTATGTTTACGGTGGATTGATAAAAACAATGGTTGGGTTATATGAATCCATATTAAATCCGATACGTTGCTTTAAACGATCGGTTTTGTGTTCCGATAGCAACAAGCCACAATCGCAAAATTAACTCCGCTCCTGCTTTGTTGTTCATTTGCTGTCTGTTCGCGTAAAATCTTCCCATAACAATTCAATTGAGCGGGAAATACGATGAAACAGGTTTTAATAATGGCGTTCTTTTTAATTTCCTTGTCCGCGCAAGCGGACGATGCCAAAAACGAATGGCATAACACCACTCTATCCGACGCGACGATCAAGAAAATTCAAGAGTCGCAATATCATTATAAAAAATGTATCGCCAACGAATTGCAAGTTGCTTCGGCAAGGCCGCAAGATGTTAGAAAAGGTACCGAAGCCATCGTTAAGAAATGCGAGAATGTTCTGGCCGATATGAGAAATGTGTATCTCCAGGAAAAAGTACCTGAAGTGATTGCCGACCGGCATTTAAAGCAAATGCGCATTCAAACCACGCGCGATGTGCTCAGAGAAATGATGTTCATCGAATCCGCGCGAAAAGCCGGACAACAATAATCAAATTAGTACGGATGTTATGAATACGACCTATACGATAGATTTAACCCTAAAGCCGTCTACCTTCGATTTATGGCATGTTTGTTTGGCGGGAACGGTGGCTTTATTAGCGATTTTGCTGATCGTGTTGTTAATAGTCATGTTAATCGGAATATCCAGAGGCAGAAAAAAACTGCTCGAAGAAGCCTTGCGCGAGTCTGCCGCCTCGCTGGCCGAAACCGTCAAGATACCCGAGCCTGAAGTCAAAGTCGTCGAGAAGATCGTCGAAGTCGAAAAAATCGTTCAAGCGCCGGCGCCGGAACCGGTCGTACTAAAAGAAGCGACGCCGGATGCGGCTTTGCAATTGCTGAGTTTGCTACAAAAAGAAGCGCGCTTCATCGACTTCATCAAAGAAGATATTACCGCTTACAATGATGCCGATATCGGTGTGGCCGCAAGGGTTGTTCATGAAGGTTGCAATAAAGCGATCAACGAACACTTTAAACTCGTGGTCGTCCATGAAGGTCAGGAAGGGGCTAAAGTGACTGTGCCGAAAGGTTTCGATGCCGCATCGATTAGACTAACCGGCAACATCGTCGGCGAAGCGCCGTTTACCGGAACATTGATTCATAGTGGTTGGCAAGTGACCGATATTCGCCTCCCTAAATTGACTGCGGGGCATAATGCCAAGATTATCGCTCCGGCTGAGGTAGAGTTATGAAAGGTTTGTTCGGACATTTACGCTCGGAAAATCCCGGAGAAGGTGCGCTTAACGCGGACGTGACTAAAAGTGAATCGAACGAAGATAATCCACTGGAGGACAGCAATGTCGAGCAAGTCCCGGTCGAACATTCCGGGCCTCGTTTTTCGGTTGGAATCGACTTGGGCACGACGCATTGCGTGTTGTCCTATGTCGATTTGAGTCAAAGCGATGAGGACGGTCATGTTCAGGAAGTCATGGCGATACCGCAATTGACTTCGCCGGGTGCGGTCGAGGAATTGATGCAGTTGCCGTCATTTTTATATCAGGCGCATCACTCCGAATTAGCGGAAGGTTCGACGGCTTTGCCTTGGTCAGCGAAGCCTGAATTTTTAGTCGGTGAGATCGCTCGCGGCTTAGGAAGTAAAGCCCCGATTCGACTGGTTTCCAGTGCGAAAAGTTGGCTGTGTCATGCAGGCGTCGATTGTAAGGCACCAATTTTGCCGGCTGAGGCGCCCGAAGAAGTCGAGCGGGTTTCGCCGTTTCAAGCGACCGTCGCCTATTTACAGCACATACGCGATGCCTGGACGCAACTGCATCCCGATGCGCCGTTGGCAAGTCAGGATCTTACGATTACGGTGCCGGCGTCGTTCGATCCTGCGGCACGCGAATTGACTGTCGAAGCGGCGCGTTTCGTCGGTTTGGAACAAGCGCTCTTGCTTGAAGAACCGCAGTCGGCATTGTATAGCTGGATAGAAAGAAGTAACGGAGAATGGCGAAAGCAAACCGAAGTCGGTGATATTCTGTTAGTCATCGATATCGGCGGCGGTACGACCGACTTGTCGTTGATTGCGGTTACCGAGCGGGACGGTAATTTGGAGCTCACGCGCGTTGCGGTCGGCGATCATATCTTACTCGGCGGCGATAATATGGATCTGGCCTTGGCTTATACGGTCAAAGCCAAGCTCGAAAAGGATAGTAAGCGCCTGGAATCCTGGCAAATTCAAGCCTTGACCCATGGCTGCCGCGAAGCGAAAGAAAAGATTTTCAACGACCCCTCGTTGGATGTGATACCGCTGGTCGTTCCGAACCGGGGTTCGTCGTTGATTGGCGGTTCGTTGCGTACCGAATTGACGCGCGATGAAATCAATAAGGTGTTGGTAGAAGGTTTCTTTCCGCGAGTATCGGCGGCCGACCGACCGATTAGCCGTCCTCGCGGAGGTTTGCGTACGGCGGGCTTACCTTATGCGCAGGATGCCGGTATCACACGGCATTTGGCGGCGTTTTTGGCCAAACAACTTAACGCAACCGACGACTTAAAAGATATCAATCTGCCAGAGCATGCATCGTTTTTGCATCCGACTGCTGTGTTGTTCAATGGCGGCGTATTGAAAGCCGCGCCGCTGGCCGAGCGCTTAATGGTAGTCCTAAATAGATGGTTGGTTGGCGAGCAAGCGCCCGAAGCGCGCTTACTCGAGGGCGCCGACCTCGATCTGGCGGTCGCGCGCGGTGCGGCCTATTACGGTTTTGTGCGCAAAGGTAAAGGCGTCCGGATTAAAGGCGGCACGGCGGCTTCTTATTATGTCGGTATCGAAAGCGCAATGCCTGCGGTGCCCGGTATGCCGCCCGAAATCGAAGCGCTGTGCATCGCTCCGTTCGGCATGGAAGAAGGCACTGAAGCCGCACTGCCCGATGACGAATTCGGATTGGTCATCGGCGAACCGGTACGTTTCCGCTTTTTCAGCTCGAATACCCGTCGCGAGGACCAGGTCGGTACCCGGTTGGAATATTGGACCGATGAAGAGCTCGAAGAACTGGATGAAATCGAGATCACCTTGCCTGAGGAAGGAAGACGAGTCGGGGAGGTTGTTCCGGTGCATCTCACTTCGGCCGTGACCGAAGTCGGTACCCTCGAATTGCATGCGGTTTCGCGCCAGGACGACAAGCGTTGGAAGGTCGAGTTCGACGTTCGCGCCGGCGAAGAGGCTTGATTCGGGTATGGATGATAAAGCTGTGAATATTGAACGTCACTGTCTTTCCCTCAGTGAGGTACGATGAAGGCGGACGCTCTGTGGGAGCGATCCCCTGATCGCGATTTCGAGGCCGAGAGTGTTAAGTAACAATAAACCTAAAAAGAGCAGTTGATCGAGAAAAAATTATGTAAGTAATTGCCCTGGTTAAACAAAAACAACCTCGAAGATTCACCCAAAAGTAACTGCTCTGCAGTTGGATTTAAATCTCTGTAGAAGTTGATTTTATTGGGCTTCAACAATTCATGAAGTCACTTAACTGCTCTTTTTAGGATAAATGATATCGAGGTCTCATTGGCTAAGAATGCAAAAGGGTAATTTTTGACTTATGTATAACGATGAGTGGAGGACTCCGGGAACCAGAAAATTATCTCGCACAGAGGCGCAGGGGCGCCGAGAAAGTATCTCACCCAATGTAATGGATAAATTTGCCTCAATGCCCTTTGGCGGCAGAGGCCTAGTAGCAAGGAACAAGCTTCAACTCTCTGCGCCCTTGCGCCTCTGCGCGAGAAACGAAGTTAAGCCATTTATAACGCTTTAACAAATAACGAGAACGTGCAAAAACAAAATCCTCAATTTCTGGTCGGTATCGATCTCGGCACGACGCATACGGTCGTAGCCTTCGCGCGTGTCGATCAAGCCGCCGCTGAAATACAAATATTCGACATCGAACAGTTGGTTGCGCCGGGCGAAGTCGCGGCACGACCTTTGCTGCCGTCGGTGCGTTACCATCCGGCCGAGGGCGAATTGTCCGCGGTCGATGTAGCCTTCCTGCCGACCGAAGACAAGGCTGTGATCGGCGAGGCGGCGCGGGTGCTCGGTGCGAAAACGCAGGGCCGCTTCGTGACCAGCGCGAAAAGCTGGCTGTCTCACCCGTCGATCGATCATACCGCGGACGTTTTGCCGTGGGGCGGTAGTGACGATGTTTCGAAAGTGTCTCCGCTCGAGGCAAGCGCGAGTTATTTGGCGCATATCCGCAACGTCTGGCGGTACAAATTTCCGGATGCGCCGCTCGAAGATCAGGATATCGTCATAACCGTCCCGGCTTCGTTCGACGAAGGCGCAAGGTCTCTGACGATCGAGGCCGCCAAATTGGCCGGGCTCAAGCGAGTCAAATTGCTCGAGGAGCCGCAAGCGGTCTGTTACGACTGGCTCCGGCGTCATGCCGGCGGCATCAAGCAGGAATTAGCCGACGTGCGTTTGCTGTTGGTTTGCGATGTCGGCGGAGGCACGACCGACTTGACGTTGATCAAAGTCGAGCCGGCCGAACCGGAACCGAAACTGACGCGGATCGGCGTCGGCGACCATTTGATGCTCGGCGGCGACAACATCGATCTGGCGCTCGCGCATCTAGCCGAACAACGCATCACGGGCGGCGACAAGCGCCTGTCGGCGGCCGATATGTCGCAATTGATCGAGCAATGCCGCATCGTCAAGGAAAAGCTCTTGGCCGACGAGGCGCCGGAGCAGCTCGGCGTCACGTTGCTGGGTGGCGGTTCGAAACTGATCGGCGGCACGCGCTCGGCGATGTTGTCGCGCGACGAAGTGCGGAGCATCGCACTGGACGGTTTCTTTCCATTGTCCGGCTTGAACGATTTGCCGGACCGCAAGCGCAGCGGCGTAGTCGAATTCGGCCTGCCTTATGCGGCCGAGCCGGCGGTCAGTAAGCATATCGCAGCGTTTTTGAAACTGCATAGCCAAGCCGCGCTCGATGCGTTGAACGGCGAGGGCGCCGTGCCGGATGCCGTGCTGTTGAACGGTGGCGTGTTTCGTAGCCGCCCGCTGACTCAACGGATGCTCGATTTGATCACATCCTGGCGAGGCGATGCGCCGAAGCAGCTCGAAAACAAGCACCCGGAATTGTCGGTCGCATTGGGTGCGGTTAGTTATGCGCAGGCAAGGCAAAATAAACAAATTCGTATCGGTGGCGGTGCGGCGCGTAGTTATTTCTTGATTGTCGACACCGAACGCGGCGAACAGAAAGGTGTCTGTATCTTGCCGCGCGGCAGCGAGGAGGGGTACGAGATCGTCTTACAAGACCGGCAATTCGCATTGCGATTAGGACAACCGGTGCGTTTCCATCTGGCTTCGACGACGGGTGACAGCGAATATCAACCCGGCGAACTGACCGTGATCGATGACGAGCGTTTCCATTCGTTGCCCCCGCTGGCGGTCGCGTTGACCGGCGACGACGCTACGTCTGAAACCAAGCCGGCAAAACCGCCGACTTCGGAAGTGACCGTGCAATTGGCCGTGACGCAAACCGAAGTCGGCACGCTGAAGATTCAATGCGTTTCGACGCAAGATTCGAGCAAACGCTGGGACGTCGAATTCCAAATCCGCAAAAAAGCGGGTTTGGCTGGTATCTCGACCGAATTGCCGGCTCAATTCGACAATGCGGTCGAGTCGGTTCAGGCCGTGTTCGGTTCTAAGTCCAAACAAATCAATCCGAAAGCAGTCAAAAGCCTGCGCGCCGATCTCGAAAAGCTGCTCGGCCCCCGCTCCGACTGGGAAACGCCGTTGTTGCGAGGCTTGTTCGGCGCGTTGCTCGACGGCATCAAATACCGCAAGCGATCCGAAAATCATGAACGGGTTTGGTTGAGCCTGACCGGTTTTTGTCTGCGCCCCGGTTACGGCTATCCGCTCGATGATTGGCGCGTCGAACAATTGTGGAAGATTTACGAGCAATCGATTCAGTATGTCAACGAAGCGCAAATCTGGAGCGAATGGTGGACGCTCTGGCGGCGAGTCGCCGGCGGCCTCGATGCGGTTGCGCAGGAAAAAATTTTCGACGACATCGGCAAATATCTGAATCCGGCGTCGGCGCGGCAACCGGCCGTCGCGAAACAGCTCAAGACACGCGCTTACGACGACATCGTGCGTCTTGCCGCCGTACTTGAACGCCTGCCGGTCGATAAAAAAATGCAACTCGGCGAATGGCTATTGAAACGTTTGCAAAGTCCGAGCGAATCCGAGCAAACCTGGTGGGCGGTCGGCCGAATTGGTGCGAGGATTCCGTTTCACGGTAGCAGTCACAATGTTGTTCTGCCGGAGACGGCTTCCGATTGGCTTAGACAGGTCATGCAAGCCGATTGGAAAAAAACGCCGCAGGCCGGATTCGCCGCGACACTGATCGCGCGCATGAGCGGCGATAGAAGTCGCGATATCGACGATGCGATACGCTTCGAAATCGTCGAGCAATTGAAAGCGGTCAAGGCGCCGACGTCGTGGATTACGATGGTCGAAACGCTGAAGGAACTCGACGAAAGAGAAGAAAAACAAATCTTCGGCGAAGCCCTGCCGCCGGGTTTAAAGTTGATTGGTTGATTCAAGAAATAATTTCGAGCAGAGGCGCTGAGTTTTCTGGTTCCCCTACGGTCCTCCGCTCGTCGTTATACACAAGTATAAATATACCTATTGTGCAAAAAGTAGCGACCGAGTTCTAAATTGCTGTGTTGTCCGGAAAGGCTGTTGGTGTTTGAGCGTTATTGGCTTCGATAGTCGCGACGAAGGCGTCGCTCCCACAGAGATCGGCGGACACTTTGTGGGAGCGATCCCCTGATCGCGATTTCGGAGCCCAGATTGTTAAGTGACAATAAATGGTATTGAGGACTCATTGGCTAAGATTGCAAAAGGATAATAAATAACTTATGTATAACGACGAGCGGTCCTCCGTGGGAATCCATACGTTGGTTGCCGGTGTAAGAACGGTATGCATTCCCACGCTGGAGCGGTGGGAACGAGGAACCTTGAGCCGCTACGGGAGTAAAATATCCGGATAGACACTGAATTCAAAATAGACAGGAGCACCGACATGGGTTTTTGGAACAAGCTGTTCGGCGAATTCGTCGATGTGATCGAATGGACCGACAGCTCCAGTGGTACGATGGTATATCGCTTCGAACGCTACGGCAATGAAATCAAATACGGCGCGATGCTGACCGTTCGCGAGTCGCAGACCGCGATATTGGTTAGCGAAGGGCGCGTCGCCGATTTTTACGAGCCGGGTTTGTATCAGCTCGAAACCCGCAACATGCCGATTTTGACCACGCTCGAAAGCTGGCCGCACGGATTCAAGAGCCCGTTCAGGGCCGAGGTTTATTTTTTCAACATGCGCCGCTTCGCCGATTTGAAATGGGGCACGAAGAATCCGATCATGTTGCGCGACAAGGAATTCGGCCCGATCCGCCTGCGCGCGTTCGGCACCTATTCGGTCAGGATCAAGGAACCTTTGGCTTTCATCAAGGAAATTGTCGGCACAGGTGGCCATTTCCGCACCGACGACATCAGCGCGCAATTGCGCAATCTGATTGTTTCGCGCTTTTCGGATATCATCGGCGAATCGGGTATTCCAGCCTTGGATCTGGCCGCAAATTACGACGAACTCGGCGTATATATCACCGAACGCATCGCGCCGGAATTTTCCGAATACGGCCTCGAAGTGTTGCAGTTGTTGGTGGAAAACATCTCATTGCCGCCCGAAGTCGAAAAAACGCTCGACAAGCGAACCAGCATGGGTATTATCGGCGATCTTCACCGTTATACGCAATTTCAGGCTGCCGAAGCCATGGCTGCGGTCGCGCAGAATCCGGCCGGAGGCGCTTCCGAAGGCATCGGCCTGGGCATGGGTTTTGCGGTCGCGCGCGAATTGGGTAAATCGCTCTCCGAACAATCTTCTCCTCAGCAAGCTACCCCGCCGCCGATTCCGACCTCGACGGTCTATTTCGTCGCGATAGCCGGACATCAAGAAGGCCCCTACGAGTTAAACGTTATCGAGCAAAAAGTCCGTAGTGGCGAAATCAATCGCGACACCTTGGTTTGGAGCGCTGGGATGGCGGAATGGACGCAGGCCGGCCAGGTGCCTGAGTTATCCGCTGCGTTTGTGCATATGCCGCCCCCGTTGCCGGGGTGATTCGTGAGTAGTCGGCAGTGAAAGGTGAAAGGTGAAAGGTGAAAGGTGAAAGGTGAAAGGTGAAAGGTGAAAGGTGAAAGGTGAAAGGTGAAAGGTGAAAGGTGAAAGGTGAAAGGTGAAAGGTGAAAGGTGAAAGGTGAAAGGTGAAAGGTGAAAGGTGAAAGGTGAAAGGTGAAAGGTGAAAGGTGAAAGGTGAAAGGTGAAAGGTGAAAGGTGAAAGGTGAAAGGTGAAAGGTGAAAGGTGGGGCTTGACAAGTAGTCTAATAGCTGAATCATTCGCTATTCACCGCCTAACATTGGATTGCTATGAATAGTTGCCGTGCCTAAATTCAAAACATCTTTAAAATCCGGTATTGAACGGTTTCCGTGTGGGCAGTGCGGCGCGATTTTGAAATATGCGCCCGGTACCGAGCATCAGGTTTGCGAGTACTGCGGATTCGAAAATCATATCGAGCCGAGCGTCGCACCGATCCAGGAGTACGACCTGCAACAGGCTATACATCAATTGGCGGAGCCGCAAAACGAGACGGTGAAACCGCTGATTCATTGCGACGAATGCGGCGCCGGATTTCAATTCGACAGTCACATCCATGCTGGCGAATGCCCGTTTTGCGGCACGCCGATCGTGACGACGACTACGCAAGCCAAGCCGATTCAGCCTAAATCGCTACTGCCGTTTAATATCGTCGAAGCGGAAGCCAAGCAGCAGTTTCAGCGCTGGATTGCCGGACTCTGGTTCGCGCCTAATGCAGTCAAAAAATTTGCGCGCAGCGACACCAAGTTGACCGGCGTCTATTTGCCTTATTGGACCTTTGATAGCGATACCGAGACCGATTATGTCGGCGAGCGAGGCGATGTCTATTACGTCACGGTGCCGGTGCAAGTGGTGCGTAATAATCGCACGGTCACCGTTATGCGGCGCGTGCCGAAGATACGCTGGACGCCGGTTTCGGGTCGCGTAAGGCGTTTTTTCGACGATCTGTTGGTAGGCGCGAGCAAATCGCTGCCGCGTAAGATTCTGGATGCTTTGCAGCCTTGGGATCTCTACAATCTGATGTCTTATGACGAAAAATATTTGAGCGGTTTTCGTAGCGAATATTATCAGGTCGAACTCGATGAGGGCTTCGATGCGGCTAAACAAATCATGGATAGCGTGATTTACCGGGATATCGAGCGCAACATCGGCGGCGATCATCAGCGCATCCATCGGGCACGAACCAGACACGACAAAACGACTTATAAGCATTGTTTACTTCCGGTTTGGTCGGCTGCGTTTCGCTATCGGGATAAATCTTATCGTTTCGTGATCAACGGTCGTACCGGCAAAGTACAAGGCGAGCGGCCTTATAGCGGGTGGAAAATCGGCTTTGCGCTGTTGGCCGCGCTATTGACGGTTGCCGGTATTTATTATTATCTCGATGCCAGCGGCATGCTACAGAACATTCAGCAAAGCAATTATGATGTCGCGCCTTATTACCGAGTCGATTATCTTCTTACTCCCGGACGTTAATGCTATAGACATCCCCACGACACGGGCTTTTTGGAATTAGGCAAACAGTTTTGCGTTAAATGAGGGTTGCGATTACAATCTTTATCATGTTTTAAGGTTAATTTAATTTAAATCTATTGGGTGAAAGAGCGCCGAGTTCAATAATAACAATGAATCATGTATCCATCGGTCGCACAGTCAGCGAAACTCCGTTTCAACTCGAACTCCTTGCGGCAAAGACAAGGCAAGTGATACCTTGTGAATTCAGCAAGGAGTGCCGGCTCGGTAGCGATACCGGCAACGATGTTCTGTTAACTGGGGACGGCGTTTTACTTCGGCACGCCAAAATTTTTGTTAGTGAAGATGGCGCATTATTCATTGTAGCGATCGACGATGCGCCGATCACCGTTAATGGCACACTTGCAGATAAACCATTGATGCTGAATAACGGAGATTGGCTTTTATTCGGTTCCACGCCTTTTCAAATCAAGTTTCAATCCAGTCAAGCCGCTAATGTCGCTTCGTCCGCCATCGACGATTCAGCCGACGGCATTGAACTCACCGGAAAGTCGGTGCTGACGATAGGCCGATTACCACAATGCGATATTACGATACCTTCGCCGCTTGTGTCCCGTGAACACGCGAAATTAACCAGGGAGTCTACGGGGTGGGTTATCGAGGATTGCGGTAGCACCAACGGAACCTTTGTCAATGCGGTGCGCATCACCGGAAAACAACCGGTGATGGTCAACGACTGGTTGAGTTTCGCCGCGTTCGACTATCGGTTTGACGGACATGCTATTTTTCCATCGAACCAAGACGGTCAAGTCAAGATAGAGGTGTATCGGTTGACCAAAGAGGTCAAGGATTCGTCGGGTCAGGTTAAACGTTTGTTGGATAGTCTGAGTTTTGCCATTCATCCGGGCGAATTTGTCGGCATTTTCGGCACCAGCGGCTCGGGTAAATCGACGTTGTTGGATGCGCTGAACGGGCGACGGCCTGCCACTAGCGGTGAAATTTTATATAACGAAATCGATTTGTACGGCGCGTTCGATTTGTTTCGTGCGGCGATCGGCTATGTGCCTCAACAGGATATCGTGCATCGCAAAATTGTCATGCAGCATGCGTTGAAATTTACCGCTAAACTGCGTCTGCCTCCCGATACCTCGGATTTTGAAATGGATGAAAATGTCCTGAAGGTGCTTGAAAAGGTCGGGTTGTCCGAGAAGGCTGGATTGGCTGTCGATACGCCGACACCGTTGAGCGGCGGTCAACTGAAACGCGTCAGTCTGGCGGTGGAATTGGTCGCCAATCCGAATGTGTTGTTTCTGGACGAAGTGACTAGCGGACTGGATGCCGGTACCGATAAAAAAATGATGCAATTGTTTCGGAGTTTGGCCGAGGACAAAAAAACCGTCGTTTGCGTGACACATACACTGGAAAATATCGATACCTGTCATCTGGTTTTATTGCTGCATCAGGGGCGTCTGGTTTTCTATGGACCGCCTCAAGCCGTAATCGGTTATTTCGGGATCGATCGCTTATCCGATGTCTATGAACTGCTCGAAAGTCGATCGGCTTCGTATTGGGCCGATAAATACCAAGCCTCGAATTTTCACGATACTTATGTTGAAAAACGTTTGAAACTATCGGAGCAACGCGACAATAAAGATGTTCTAAAATCAAACACGCGACCGACGAATAACAAATGGTTGCAGAGTTGGCGCCAAACTAAAACATTAATGCTGCGTTATAGTGAATTGATTCTGTCGGATCGAAAAAATCTGTTGATTTTAATCTTACAGGCGCCGTTGATCGCATTGATCGTCAGTTTGGTATTCGAGATGGACGATCAGATAACTCTGCGAGCGGCCAAGCAAAGCCAAATTTTGTTTATCATGGTGTTGTCCGCGATTTGGTTCGGCTGTCTCAATTCCGCACGTGAATTGGTAAAGGAGCTGCCGATTTATATTCGCGAACGTTCGGTAAATTTAGGCTTGGGTCCTTATATCGTCAGTAAATTGATTCCGTTATCGTTGCTTTGTTTTGTGCAATGTTTCTTGCTATTAGGCGTTATCGCGTTATCGATATCGGTGCCGGGCGATCTGATGCAACGGTTTTTGATTTTATTCGCATCGGGTATGGCGGCGACCACGATGGGTCTTTGCGTGAGCGCCTTTGTCAACTCCAACGATAAAGCGGTTGCGACGGTGCCGATTCTATTGATTCCGCAGGTCATTTTGTCCGGCGCAGTGGTTAAACTCGAAGGCGCCGGGCTCTGGATAGCCAAAACGTCGATGATTTCTTATTGGTCTTTCGATGCGATGAAATTGACGCTCGGCGAGGAGATTAGGGCTGTCAAGGATTTAACCGGAACCACGGTCGTATCGATCGCAGGAAGCACAGGGAGCGATTTGGTGGCGATTGCCGGATTGGGTTTGTTTTTTCTGATCGCGACGGCAATAGGTCTGAAACTCAAGGATACAAAAAAATAACCGAAGCCGATTTGAACACATATGAATGAAACAGCACAAGAACAGCCCCGTACCTGTCCCAAATGCGATCACCCGGATTCGGCCGATGCGATCGCGCAAAATAAATACCGGTGTACGCAATGTCAATACGAAATAGCGCATATCGATACCGCGCCTAACGGCTCGATACGCGGTATTTTCGGTTGGCTGAAAGGCGTCGGCGATTTGATTGGTGATCGCTATATCATCCAAACAGTGCTGGGAAAAGGCGGTTTTGGCGCGACTTATCTGGTCGAAGACCAACGTGTGAAAGGAAAACGTTGGGCACTCAAGGAAATTCCAGAGATGCTGTTCGATGAATATGAAGTCTCGTTATTGAGTAACTTGGATCATCCCTCCATCCCGATCATTGTCGACCGTTTCAATGAGAAAGGCATGGTTTATTTGGTGTTGAAATTCGGCGGAAGCCGAACGTTGGCCACCGAATGCAAGCGGTTCGGCAGAATTGTCTTTACGGACCTTAAAGACTGGATCGTTCAAGTCGGACAGGTGCTCGAATATCTGCATTCGCGAAATCCGCCGATTATCCACCGAGATTTGAAGCCGGAAAACGTGTTGCTGGACGATGAAAACAGAATCATGCTGATTGATTTCGGCATCGCCAAGGAGTCGTCACCCAACGAAATGACCCGCACTTTGGGAAGAGCCGCCTCGTTCGGTTTCAGTCCGCCCGAACAGGTCATGGGCACCGGTACCGACATTCGATCCGATATTTATTCGTTGGCGGCCACAGTTTATTTTGCCGTGACCGGTCAAACGCCGGTCGCGGCGCACGAAAGGGTGTCCGGTAAAACCTTGGCGCCTCCCAAACAAATTGCGTCCGAATTGCCGGATGCTATCAACAACATGATTCTCAAAGGGTTGAGTCTCAATGTCAACGAGCGCCCGCAGACCGTGGCGGAATTCATCGGCGTATTTTCAGCCGGTAGCCCAGTTGACGACGATGCTTTGCTGTCCGGTAAAACGGTGCAAATTTCCGATTTGCAATTCGGGCCGGTTATTAAGACCCAAGGGAATCGCTCACAGCCGATCTCAAGTTCAACGACTCACTATACAGAAGCCGACAATAGTTCCGTTAAAAAACTGGCACTTGTGCTAGTCGTTGTCGTAGTGCTGTTTTCTGCGTTTGCGAGCGGTGCCTATTGGCTGTTTTTCAAAGACGCATCGAATGAAGCGCCGATTGCAAGTGTCGGGCCCGAATCCGAGTCCTTACCACGCGAGACCGAAATCGCCGATGGGGCAGCTCCTGCGGCAATGGATTCGCCGTTTTCCGCTCCCGCCGTTGTTTCGGAGCCTGTCGCGCCTTCGGCAACGAAGCAACCGGCCGACTCCGGGTTGTCGGCACTGGAAATATTGAATAAACGCAGGCCCGTTCAACCGGAATCGGATAGCAAGTCTTCGGTCAATAAAGCCGCGCAAACACTCGATTCGAATCGCGTTGTTCAGCAGCAACCAAGCCTGCCTCCGAGACCGGTCGCACGGCCCAAACCGAAGCCGAAACCGCAACCTAAACCGATAGCCAAAACCGAGCCAAAGGAAGATAATTCCGGCTGGGTTATTATTCCGGGACAAACACAAAAAATACGTTAGGAACGAGCATGAGATAAGTTAGGAATATGCACAAATTTACTTCTACAAGTTTTAGGCACTGTGGAGGTTCGGCGACTCGCTTGACAGGACGCCGTGAATACATCCATGTAGGCTCGACGGCGGCTATCCCTGCCGCCGACGCCTGTCAATCGAGCCACCGAACCCCAGCAATTCCCAATTTGGGGATCAAAAAGGGTGTGGGGTGTGCTTGGCGAGGATGTTGGCAGCAGGGAGCTGCCGCCAAGCCCCCATGGATGGGTTTACGGCGTTCCTCGTCAGGCATACCCCACACCCTAAGATCGGCGAAAATGCTCAAACTGGGAATTGCTGACCGAACCCCCTTTCAGCATTTGTCGAAGTTATTTCATGCTCGTTCCTTAGCAATTTTTCGCAGAGTTCGTGTCACTAGCATTAAGTTAAGCCGTCAAAGAATAAGTAAGGTATACAAAGGTTAATCGTTGTTTATGGGGAATCGGACATTGGGTCCGGTGAGTAAAACACTACTTTATAAAGAGGAATCAACGTCATGATGAAAATCTCAAGACAAACGCAACAGACCGGCAAAAAACGGTTTAACGGGGCGGGAAGCTTTATAGTACCTGTATTGGTTTTAATGCAAGCCTTGTTTCTTGCGGGGTCTGCGAATGCCGGCGGTTATGGATTTGCAGCGCCCGGCGGTTACGGCGTTAAAGTCTATCGGGTAAATTATGCCTTATATCCGTTTGTACAATTATATATTCGTACCTTCGATCAAAACATGCAGCCTTTGGTGAATCTCAACGAAATGAATATCGGCTTGATGATCAAAGGCAAGAGCTACGATCCGATGAAACGCCAATACGGTATTCAAAGCATACGCAATCGAAGTGAGGCAACCCGTTCCGTTTTAGTGATCGATGCCAGCAAGTCGATGGCGGGAACGGCATCGGAAACCGCGCTCAGAGCCGCTGCCCGCTTTATCGACAGTAAACGGCCCCAGGATGAAGTGGCTGTCTTGGCGATACGCGATACCAAAGAAGGCTATGATTTGGTATCTCAATTCGAAAGGGATGCGGGCGCGCTTGCCAGAAGGCTGGCGGATATTCGAATCGATGGTATGAAAAGCCGAATTTACGACAGCATCGGGGCTGCGATTCAGATGTGCGGCATGTCGGCGCAAGGCTCGTCGGTTGACCCTTCGGCCGATAATGTCATTGCCTCGTGTTCGGTGGTCGTTTTTTCCGACGGACGGGACGAGGGCAGTGCGCTTTCTCGCGAAGAGCTGAATGGTCGAATTACTTCGATGCGGATTCCCATTCCGGTGTATTCGCTTGCTTACGGCAAGAGTTCGGTGGACTATTTTAGAAATCTCGAGTCCATATCGAAAAACTCGTTCGGCATTTATTATTCATTGGGCGAAACCTATGACAGGATGCAGCGCATCGTCGAAGAAATTCAAAACATTCTCCAAAGTGACTATGTAGTGACCTTCCGCTCTTATATTCCGGTTGACGGCGAGCAGCACTCGTTCAAGGTCGGTATCGAATATCCGACAGGTAGCGGTAAATATTATTACGACAATGGCCAATTCGAAGCGATAGAGCCGCCGCCTATCCAAGCGATTGATAACTATCTCAACCTATTAAATCAAAAAATTCCACTTCTGCCGGATAACGATCCTTTTTATAAAAGGCCGTCCGTTCAGTAGCTGCGCTAATCTAATGAGGATTTCATCATGAATCATGCGTTCCCTAAAACAGCCCTAAGTGCGGTTGTATGCGCCAGTCTGATCACGGGATGTGCGACTACCCCGGAAAATCAACAAGCGATTGGTGCGGGTTTAGGCGCGGTGGCAGCCGGTTTGACGACCGGTCTGTTGACCGGTAATGTCGGCTACGGTTTAGCGGCGGCGGCCGGCGGCGCCGCTCTCGGTTGGGGTGCTGTCAAATTGGCGCAATACAGTTCGCAGCAGGTCCGCAGCCCTGCCGAGGACCAATCTCTATACGGGTTTACGCCTGCTGCCAATACCGTTTTGGTCCGTTTGAATAAAGGCACGGCTTCGCCGAATACTGTGACGCCAGGGCAACAAGTCATGGTTGCCAGCGATTATTCATTATCGGTACCGCAAAATCAAAGCATAGCCTCGGTCGAGGAAACTTGGACCTTGAAAAAAGACGGGAAGGTGATTTTCGAGGCTCCACCCCAAAATGTGCAGCGTTCCGCCGGCGGTTATGCCGTCAATGCGACGATTCCGATACCCAAGAATGCATCGACCGGTACTTATGTCGTCGAAACCAAAGTGCAAGCCGGAACCAGCAGCGATATCAATCAGGCCGTATTTATCGTTCAATAATCACTAATGCTTCGCTTGCGGGTAATCAAAAGAAGCTTGGATTCAAATCATAAGTGCAATCCAAGGACGATTGCCGGGATGTTTCTTTGCTGCTGCGTGATATCGAAGTCCGCTTGGGCAAATTGTTCCGGTGAAAAGCAGCATTCCGCGAATGCCGCCTATCGCATAGAACAGGAATGGCCGTTACGGCCGAGCCAGGACATTGTCAACCGATATTTGCAAACCCTCGGGGAGCGTCTTGTTCCCCGAAGCGGGCCTTGGCTAACACGGTTTAAGCCAATCGATTGGCCGGCTTCAGGATGGCGCTTTTTCACAGTCAGGGATAGCTCGGTCAACGCGTTTTCAATTGGCGACGGACGTACTTATATCACCGAAGGCAGCTTTCATTTCGTCAAGAGCGAAGCCGAACTCGCTGCGATATTGGCTCATGAAATGGGACACCAGTTAGCCGGTCATTTTTGTCTCCGGCCAGGTCGATCTGTCAAAGAGCATAGGCAAATAGGCACGCTAGTGCAAATCATCGATATCGATAGAGAGATCGAAGCGGATGCGATTGCATTGGATATCTTGCAGGCCGCCGGTTTTCCGCCTGACGTTTTGCTGAATGTTATTGATCGCTTGCCGGTAAAAGGCGACGCACAGCAGCATCGAGCTCGGCTAAATAAACTATTGAAGCGATTGGAACCGGGAGTTACTGATGATTTTTTTAGTTCCGCAGAGTTTTTTCGGATCAAGCGATTATTATCCGATTAGGGAACGAGCATGAAATTCGATCTATTCAAACGGCTTGTTTATAACCAAACCCAAAAAACCGAGAGACCGAGTATTCAATTCAGTTGTCTTTCTCATCCGGGCAAGGTCAGAAACAATAACGAAGACAGCTTTTTAATGCTGCCTGAAATGGGTATTTGGGCCGTTGCAGACGGCATGGGTGGACATAATTGCGGAGAAGTTGCCAGTGCGGTCGGGTTAATGACCTTGCATCGCGAGCTGGCTTCCGGAGCAAAATTGATCGAAGCTATTCAACGCGCGCATCTCGAAATCAAGGAGCAAGCTTTCAAAGATGCAGAAGCCCAAGGGATGGGAATGACCTTGGTCGCGGTACAAATAGAAGAGGGGCGTTATCAAATTGCCTGGGTCGGTGATAGCCGCGCCTATCTCTGGCGGAATAATGGATTAAGGCAATTGACCAAGGATCATAGCTATGTACAAATGCTGATGGATCAAGGCTTAATCGATGAAGAATGCGCCAAGACTCATCCTTATAAAAATGTTATTACACAAGCAATCGGCAGTTCCGACAAAGAAGTCGTGCAAGTGGATATAGTCGAGGAAAAACGTGAGAAGAAGGATATTGTATTACTTTGCAGCGACGGCTTGACCGGTCAAGTGCCCGATTCAACTATCGCGACCATACTTTCCGGGGAAGGCAGCTTGGATAATAAGGCCGAGCAGCTCTTGAAGGAAGCGTTGGCGAACGCAGCCGACGATAATGTTACATTGATTTTATTGGCGGAATCCCAAACGAACGGTCCGTAAAATCTAAAGGCTATTGTTCGTTACGTTCGGAAAAGCCGAATGGAGCTGCAGGTTAGCATCGGTACTTTATATCGGAGATCAAAATTCGGCACCCCGGCACCGAATTTTGACTAATAAAAAGTATAGTAGCCATCGCCGAAAATTTACAATAATTGTTTCAACTGATGGAAAGGAACCGGCTTGCCGAACAAAAAGCCTTGTACAGTGTCGCAGCCGTATTGTTTGACATAGGCGTATTGAATTTCGGTCTCGACGCCTTCGGCTACGACCTTCAAATTCAGATTGTGCGCCATTGAGATAATGGTTCGCACGAGCGTTTCGTCATTGGCGTCCTGTCCCAGGTCGCGTACGAATGAACGGTCGATTTTCAATGTATGTAGCGGAAGTTGTTTCAAACGGCTCAGTGATGAATAAGCGGTGCCGAAATCGTCGATGCTCAGCTCGATGCCCAGTGTACAAAGCTGCTCCAAAATTGTACAGGCGTCTATGCTGCCGGGGCCAAATAGGCTTTCGGTGATTTCCAGTTCCAATTTGTCGCCGGGAAAGCCTGTTCGTTGCAAGATTCCGGAGATCACTTCGACAAGGTCTTCGCGAATGAACTGGGCCGGAGATAGGTTGACCGCGAGCCGTAAATCGGCTTCGCCGCCGGTGCAGCACGCGAGCATTTCGCGGCAGGCGTTTTCGAGCATCCATTCGTCGATCGAAGCGATCAGACCACACTCTTCGGCCAGCGGGATGAATTCTGAAGGAGCGATCGGACCTTCTTCGGGATCGTTCCAGCGCGCGAGCGCCTCGACGCTGACGATCTCAAGACTGAGCGTGTCTCGTCTGGGTTGGTAATGGATGTTGAAGGCGCCCTCCGCTATCGCTTTGCGTAATTTGTTTTCGAGCGCCAGACGGCGTACCGCCCGATCGTTCATGTCGGACGAGAAGAATGTAAACTGATTGCGGCCCCGGTCTTTCGAACGATACATCGCGGTATCGGCATTTTTGATTATAGTTTCGGCGTGGTCGCCGTCTTCCGGAAAGAGGCTGATGCCGATGCTGGTCGTGATGTGCAAACTGTATCCCTCGATCGGTATCGGTTCGGCGATCGCAGCGATCAGTTTGCTCGCCACTTCGGCGGCATCGGTGCCTTGGCGAATTTGCGTGAGTAAAACCGCGAACTCGTCGCCGCCGAGACGGGCCAGTGTATCGCAGTCTCGAATACAGGCCAGAAGTCGTTGCGAAACTTGTACGAGTAATTTATCGCCGATCGCATGTCCCAATGTGTCGTTGATCGTTTTGAACCGATCGAGATCGAGAAACATTACTGCGAGCCGCTGGCCGTGGCGTCTGGCTTGGTCGATAGCGAGCTTCAGGTGGTCGTCGAGAGTGATGCGATTGGCCAAGCCGGTCAGGATGTCGTGATAGGCTTGATGCTCCAATTGACGGGTCAATTCGGTCAGTTCGAGCGTGCGTGCTTCGATTCTTTCCTCCAATTCATCGCGCGCCTTCTTTAGTTCGCGGTCACGCAACTGTATTTGTTTTAGCATATCGTTGAAGTCGTCGACCAGCGTTCCGATTTCGTCCGATGATATTTTTTCCGCACGCAATCCGTAATCCTGGCCCTCCGAGACGCGGCGGGCGGTCTCGGCGAGTTTTAGGATCGGCTCCGAAACCAGTCGTTGTAGGCGGCTCGACAGCAGGAGGGCCGTCAACAACGACAGCAATAATACGCCGAAGGCGATGATTAGATGGAATGTCTGGCGCTGTTCCCAATGACTCAGGTCCGAAATTAGCAGGATGTTGCCGATCTGATGACCTTCGAGCAGTATCGGCGAAACGACGAAAAAATTCCCTTCAATGTTGCCGGTTTCTTCGGCGGGAAAGGCGGGGGGAATGCTGTGCTCGTCGCGCTCGAAGTGAGCGAACATGTTGCCATCGCTCGAAAACAATACTGCAGAAACAATGTCCGCTTCATTCTTGAGACTCGCGAGCGTCTTGTCGGCCGATTCCGGGTCGCCGAATGTTAATGCCGCAATCGAGTTGTGGCCGATCACACCGGCTTGAGCCTGCAAACGCTCGAATATCGCGCTACGCATCGATAGCCAGTCGTTTATAGCGAAACCGACGGCCGACAACAGCAATGCGCAACTGCTGGTCAGCAGTAACATCAGCATTAGTTTTTTTCTGATTGAGTTTTTACCGAAGAGCGTCATGGCTTCAGGGGGTGTCGTCGACTATTGTCGCCAATTTCAATAATTGTGAACTCATTTTCAGGCCGGCTTGGCGCGATCGGGTGAGATTGATCTCAAATCCGATGCGCGTGTCGTTTCGTACTAGGCTGATCATGATGTCGCTTCCCGAGTGCGTTGATGCGTCGGGTTCGGTCAGATCGGCGATCGTTAAGAGTGGAGCGATCGGACCGGAACGGGCTTCTTTGAGGTAGCTCCGGAGTTCATTTTGAGCGATCAGCAGGATGTGACAAGAGTCGCTTTCGGTTAGGTTGTCGACTCGGGTTATCGAAACATGGCGTCCGCTAACCATTTCTCCTTGAATCAAACCGACTGCTTGATGGATCGGATTGCTGCGATAGAGACAAAGCAATAGCTGTTCGTCCTTGCTTTCGAATGTTTCGGGCGGCCATGAGACGAAACGTGCAATATTCAGGATGAATGCAGCTTTGATGCGATCGACCCGATCGGCTTGTGATCCCGCAGCGGCATTGACAGTGAACAAGAGCCACGCGAGCGCGGCAATCAGCTCGATACGAGGCCGAAAAAAGCGAGGGCACGTCTTAAAATCGTCGAATCGGGTCTTGATACCCTTTCTGATCGGCTGTTCAGTCAAGGATCGAAACTCCATTTAAGCTGTCCCCAGATTTCGCGCTCGCTTCGCTCGGTGTTATGCTGCATCCCGAAATCGGCTGCCGGATCGAAGACCCGGGTATCGAGTACATTGTCGATTCCGAAGGCATACGAAAGGTTTCGCGTAATACGGCCTGAGCCGAAGACATTGGCGATCAAAAATTCTCTCGAGTCGTCTCCGCTGAAGGCGTTGGTGTCCGGACGTTTGCTGGTATAGAACAGCGAAAAGCCAAGATTATGGTGCTCGTAGTAGTTGTAATTTAGGTTGAAATTGCCGTTCCATGAGGCTAGATAGGGCACATTGCCTGTTCCCCTGTCCTCGGCATGCAGATAGGAACCACTTAAACGCAGATTCAGAGCATCGATCGGTTGCATGTGGAAAACCGCTTCGACACCGTGTTGCTGCCATGTGTCGGAGCTATTGCGAAAATATTCGTCCGCACCGTTCGGAGTAGGTGTTTCATGAATGTAATCATCAACCTCGTTATAGAACAGCGTGACGTTGATGTTGGCCTGCTCCCATTGATAGAGATAACCGAGTTCCAGCGATCGGATGCGTTCAGGATCGGGGACCGGCGCGACGAAATCGGTGCCTTCCAACACCTTCAGATATTCGCGAAAAGTCGGTGTACGGATCGCCGTACCATAGAGCAGTTTCAAGGTTTGTCGGTCGGTCGGCGTATATACGAGCGCCGCGCGGTAATTAAAGAAATCGCCGAATTCGTCGAAGCGGTCGTAGCGTCCGCCGAGCGTCAAATCGAGTTGCGGTGCGATGCTCCAGACGTCCTGTACGTATACCGCAAAGTCGTCATTAGTGACATCCGGGTTGGTCAACAGGCTTCCGGTTTTCGGCGTATCGAAAAATCCGCGATCGAAACGGAAACGACGCTCGAAGTCCATGTTGGTTGCTTCGGTGCGCAGCCAATTGAATCCGAGAGCGAACACATGATCGTCGTACAAGCGTTTGAAGCCGGTTAAGGTAGCGCCGGCCATCGCCGAATTTTGGTGCTCTTCGTAGCCGAGTCGTTGTGTCTGCTGTTCTTTTTCGAATTCCCGAGCCTTATCCCAGTTGTAGAAAAAGTTAGCCTGTATTTTGCCGCCATCGAGATCTCCGGCTTCATACAGCGCAGCCAGTGTCAGAGAGTCTTCTTCGATAAAGGCGTTCTGCGTATCGGGAATGAACAGGAACGGCGTGTTGTTACGATAATAATCGGCGGTCAGCGTCAAGCCTTCGAATGGAGTCGCCTTGAAAAACAGGTTTGCATAATCTTCGTCGAGGGGTTGCAATGTCTCGCCGCCTATGAAACTTTTGCGGTCGCTTCTGAACGGAGCGTCCTGATCCAAATAACTGCCGAAGACCTGTAGCTGTTCGCTGTTGTAAAGCAGCGTGCCTTTGCCGCGCCCATTACTGCCGCCTTCGGCGGTCGCTTCGATACGTAAATCCTTGGTGAACTTGCGCGTCGTGACCGAAATGATGCCGCCGTAAGCATTGGCCCCATAGAGCGTCGAAGCAGGTCCTAGAATGATTTCGACCTTTTCGATTTTTTCCAACGGAAAATTATCGCCGAGCGAGAAATTTCCGTAATAGACATGCTGTCTGCGGATGCCGTCGACCATCAGCACTAGTTTGTCGTTAAAGCGGTCTAGCAGGCCCCGAGCCCAGATCGCTCGGTGACGTTTGCGATGCTGATTAAGTTGCATTCCAGGGACGAAGGCAAGGAGGTCGTCGAGCCGCCGGACACCGAGTCGGACGAAGGAATCGCGGTTGAAGCTGTAAACGGTGCCCGGCGCCTTTGAATATTCAGTCGGTAACAGCGACGCGGCATTGAACACCTCAATATCCATCAATTCCTTGAGCGACATGCCGGTCAAGTCGGCGTCGTCGAGGTCATTGTCCGAGTCGGCAAAGGCGCCTGCGCTCGTAAGTAACATCAGTGCGAATAGCCTCGCACGTGCATTGACAAACCTTCCAAAACGAGAAAAGAAAGGCGGATGTTTCCAGTTCTCAAGATATTGTGGGGACAAGCGGAAATTCATCTGTATTCTTGAAGGCGTTTTACTGCGAGAGGGTTAAGATTCGCTATCGCGGTAAAGACAGTTCGATCGATCGCTGGAGTCGAAGTTCTTCTAGAGGCCCCGGAAAACCAGGCGGGCGCTGAAATCCAGTTGCGAGGCGGTATTCCGGAGGTTCTTTTACCCGAACGGCAGTGTCGTTTGTTCCGGTTGATGGTCATGATGCGGACTGTTCGCTCAACTGCTTAGTGAGAGGTGCCGAGCGGTCCATGATCCGATCATAAATGTGGTCTGAACTTAGCCGAATCATCGTTTGCATTGAAAATAGAAAGATAGTGTCACGGTTATTATTTATTGGGGATCAACATCATGACAGCATGGCCGATCTGTTCGAAGCGTCAATAATTTTAATGCGTTAAGTATAGTATTTACTGTTAAATTTAAAACAAAAAACGCAACCAAGTGATGCATCGCACTATTTTACTCCTTTTATACTGAAAAAATCGTTCGACTTGATTGAGAAGGTACGAGGTGTGTGTTTGTCGAGGAATCCAGCCATGGGGACTTGGCCGTAGCGAGCCTCGTCAAACACACCTCGCGACTAGACTGTCGAAAAAAGTAATGTCTGTGTTCTCGCTTTTTTTTGAACGACGATGAGTATATTTGAAAAGTGGGGCATTGGTCCGGAAAGTGAGGGATATGACACGCTTCTGCGTGATTTCACCTGTTTTCATTATGGCTATCGAGTATCCGATTATCAAATCAGTGTTGGAGGATCATGAGCATTAAACTCTTCCGGTGACTGATCTAGCGTTTAAAAATAAATAAAAACAGGCAAATAGAAGCGTATCTAAACGCGTTCCGATTCTGGGAATTAAAAATAGTTGTTTTGATATTAAGTGTGGTCCGTATTTTGCTATTAGTTTAAAAGTTGCATTTTTGCAGCTATTGAGTTGCCACACTCGTTGCAAGGCGGGGCCGGAAAACCACGGGTCTGATTCAGACGGCCGGGTTACCTCCTAGGAGCTATTGGGAGAGCGGGAAAGCATATCGATAATGGGGTTATCGATACGGCAGTCCCGCAATACAAGCTCGCTAATCCGGAGTTGTTTATTTCGGCGGACAGCCTTAAAAACATCAAACAATTCCAAAATTTAACGACAACTTAAATCTACCACATCCGGTTTAAAAAAACGTGATGCGGTTTGGGGAATTTAATTATGAATTTATCTGTGCAATCAGTATTGAAGACCACTTTTGCCGTAACTGCTTTGGCTTTAGCTACTAACGTCGCGGTGGCAGCCGGTGCTGTCAATCCTAATGGATCAGGTCAAGGCAATTCGTTCTGGGTCGACGGCAATGTGATTTCAAGTGCAGGCGGTTCTATTGCAACCAACGCCTTTACAACCAGCGTGAATGGTTACGCGAGCAACGCCGCATTGGGGAATGCTGCTTGGGCCCATGCAGGCAACAAATGGTTTACATTTTTTTTGACAGAGTCCGCGACAACTACGGTCACCGTTGCAGCAGTCAATGCCGGTGATATGTCACCGGGCTTTACAGTGTGGCGGACTGACGGCGAGTTCGACGGCGGAACTGGCGGTACCGGTGAAGTACCTGGTATCGCTAGCGGCCCACAAGGTGTTCCACACTCTTTCAACCAAGTCGGAGCGATTGGAACTTACGGAACCTATTGGATGACCGATGACAGTATTACGACTCCCGCTTATGGTGTTGACAACAAAACAGTCGGCAACAGTGCTAACGGAGCATTGGAAACGATGGGCTACGCGAATTCAGGCCCAGCTTCCGGAACAACAGCCTGGGGCGCGGAGTTACAAATTGGCGCTTATGACGGCAATGGTTTGGTGAGTGGTTCTATTGTACCGGGCGAATCTGCCAGTTTGATGCTAAACGATCTGGCGGCTGGTTGGTACGCGGTCTATGTGGGGGGCGCTGATGGGGCATTGGGTGGTTCGCCGATGACTATGGCCGTATCCAGCGTTCCGGTACCTGCCGCTGTTTGGTTGTTCGGCACTGCATTGGTCGGCTTGATTGGGGGCGCACGAAGAAAAGCTCAAGCATAAAGGGAAGTTTCAAGGAGATATCGAAGCGCACGGAAGCGCAAACTTACTTTTGGCTAAGTCTGTGTCTAACTGAGCTTGGATTAAATATAGGGTTGTAAAAGAAATCTACCTTTTATTTAGTACTGCCAGTTTTAATGGCATGGTCGCTCAAGTTTAAATTTTTTTAGAATTAAAATAATGAAGGATCCTAATACATGAACCTTCGGAGTCGATAGATGACAAATTTTCGTCATGTGCATTTTTATGTTTTTGGGCTGGTTACTGTATTGACAAGCCATTCCGTTTCAGCAACGGGCGTTGGCCCAATGCCGATTAGTCTTAAGCATTTGCAAGTGCCTGAAGTACCAGGAATGTTAGATGGTGCCGATCCAATTGTGGTTAACAAAAATGCTGCCATCGCGCTAGGAAAAGCGTTGTTTTGGGACACGAATGTCGGAAGTGACGGAATGGCTTGCGGTTCATGCCATTTTCACGCCGGTGCAGATCGTCGAGTCAAAAATCAATTGAATCCGGGAGCTAAGTCCAAACCTTTAGATGAACAAGTATTCGATCCGTCATCATCCAATGATGAAATGGGACCCAACTATACGCTTAGCCGCCGTGATTTCCCTTTTCATCGTCGATTCAATCCTTTGAGTCATGCATCACCGGTTGTTTTTGATTCAGATGATGTGGTTTCGTCATCGGGTACTTTTAGTGGCGAATTTATCAACGCAAGTCGAACAGGTAATGCTAATGATGCTTGTGACCGCGATGCGGACCCGGTTTTCCAAGTTAATGGAAGCAATACTAGGAGAGTCGAACCCCGCAATGCGCCGACTGTGATTAATTCGGTTTTCAATCATCGAAATTTTTGGGATGGACGCGCAAATAATGTTTTCAATGGAAGTAGTTCATGGGGAGATCGTGATCCTGATGCAGGTGTTTGGGTAAAAATGAATGCTCGCAATGTTGCCAAACAAAGGTTGCATTTAATCAATTCCTCGTTGGCATCACTGGCCGTGGTTCCACCCCTCAGCGATACGGAAATGGGCTGTAGAAACCGAACGATGATGGACGTCGGAAGGAAATTGTTGGCACGTCGGCCTTTAGAAGCTCAAAAAGTCCATTGGAACGACAGTGTTTTGGGAGGGCTGAGTTTTAGTAAACCCGGTAATTTAAAAAATGGGTTGAATACAACTTATTCGAATTTAATTAAACAGGCTTTTAACAACAAATATTGGTCGTATTCTCGAAGAGGCGAATTTGGTGGACCTTCTGGTGAATTGCCTTATGCTCAAATGGAAGCGAATTTCGCAATGTTTTTCGGATTGGCCTTACAGCTTTATCAATCCACTTTGATTTCGGATGAATCGCTCTTTGATCGAAGTGCTAGAGATAGTAATCAACAACCTATTGATTTGACCGCCTCCGAGCGGCGAGGGCTGGATTTGTTTAGAGAAAGCGAATGTAATCTCTGTCATATTGGTCCAAACTTTACCGCGGCTGCAATCAATTCGAACGCTGAGTTGAATAAAACGCATCCTGAAGTGTTCGGAGACGATGCGTTTCATATGAGTGCTTCAAAAAATGTTGTTAATCGTATTTTGATTACCACTTCTGCTGCATTCTTCGACAGTGGATTCGCTTCAACGGGGGTTGCCGAAGAAAATAATGATGTCGGTGTCGGCGGTGTAGATCTATTCGGACATCCATTGTCGTTCAGTTTGCAGTATATGCAATATTTGGCCGGAAACGACGATGCGGTCGTGGATAATGAAGTTAAATTAAGTCGTGCATGTGACTTTCAATTGCCGCTTGCGATGAACTCTATTCCCCCTTATCTAACCAGCCTTTTTACACCGATTGATGGCGTAATACCGCAACCGCAATCGACTGAGGCTTGTTTTCTTCCGTTGACGCATGCTTATTTACCATCTCCAGAAGCAGCGCAAGCCGAATTAAGTAAAGCGGATACTGTAAAAATGGTTGCCGCTGTCAAGGGCGCATTTAAAATTCCCGGCCTCCATAATGTTGAATTGACTGGTCCATATATGCATAACGGCAGCATGGCAACTTTGGAAGAAGTGATCGAGTTTTATACGCGTGGAGGTAACTTTCATCATCACGCCAAACAAATCGACAAGGTTTTTCCACTTGGGAATCTGCAGTTTTCCGAGCAAAACCGGGCTGATCTCGTCGCTTTCCTAAAAACTTTGACGGACGAACGGGTTCGTTACGAGAAAGCTCCGTTCGATCATCCCGAAATCAAGATTCCTCACGGTCATGTCGGCGACGAGTTAGCCGTCAATGGTGGAAACCCTCTCTCGCCCGAATTAGCACAAGATGAGTTTCTCGTTATCGACGCGGTCGGTGCCGAAGGCAACGTATCCCCGCTATTACCGTTTGAAAGTTATTTGGTCCCTTAAAGGATTTCCAGTAAATTTTCACTCCCCCTTTGAAAAGGAGGGGCGATCTTTGATGAGCACCCCGGCGCCGAATTTTGTTTTACGATGGGTATATTTATCGTGAAATTCTAACGTAGCTCTTAGGCGAGGTCCGGTGCTGAATTTTGGTTTACGAAGGGTATTATAGTCTTTATCTTCGCTATTAAATCTTCAAAAGCGGTTTCGTTTTCGGTATCGACCATAATGCTTAGGTTCTTTTCTTGTTCCGTTAAAGGTTCGTCTGAGTCTATTTGGTGTTGCAGAATGGCCGGTGTGGCTTCGGAAGGGTCGTGGCCTTGTCGGTGCCTGGATTCGATGCGTTCGATCAAGGTTTGATGGCTGGCTTTAAAATCCAAGATGAGTAGCGATACGTGCGCTTTTTCGGCTAATGCAATAAAGTCCGCGCGTTGGGTGTGATTAATAAAGGTCGCGTCGACAATGACGCTGAATCCTTCATTCAGGATGGCGAGAGCCGTATCGGCCAAATGCCGATAGGTAATGCGGCCGGCTTCGGCGTTATAAATGCCGCTTTCTGCTTCGGAATTTGTGGATTCTCGCGGGGCGAAACCATACAGGCGCTTGCGTTCGATATCCGAGCGCAAGTGGATTGCGCCTAGTTGAGCGGCCAATTTTTCAGCAAAAAAGGATTTGCCGGATCCCGAGAAGCCATGCGTGATTAACAGCATTGGGGGCGTCGTTTGGGTATGGCGGTCGGCCAAGTCCGCATATGCTAGGTATTCGGCGTGGATTCTATTGCGGTTGCTTGGCTCGGAATCTTGTTGCATTTTCAGCAATGCCACTTTGGCGCGAACCAAGGCTCGGTAAACCAAATAATAACGCAGCAAAGCCAGTCCTTGATAATCGCCGGTTTGTTGCAGATAACGGTTGAGTAGTCGCCATGCAAATGAGTCGAATTGGCGGTGAATCAAGTCCATGAAGATAAAGGCCGTTTCGCTAGCGACATCGATCCAGCGCAGCATCGGGTTAAACTCTATGCAGTCGAAGGGCGTCACCTGACCGTCGATCAGCGCAATATTGTCCAAATGCAAGTCGCCGTGGCATTCCCTAATATAGCCTTGTTGTTTACGTTGCTGCATGAGTTCAGCCTTTTGTTGCCATTCGTTCCGGGTCCAGGTATGCAGGTTTTCCAATCGATGAATTTCCGATGCGTCGTCTAGCAGCGGTTTGATATGTTGAAAATTTTCTTCACTCCAATGTTTGATATCGTTCGGCTCACCATAAGGCGATTCTGGGCTTGCTGTCTCGGTGTTGTTATGAAACCGACTGACGATTCGGGCGATGCCGTCGATATCGTCGGTTGAAAGCAGACCATTTTCGGCGCGCATGCTCATGAGTCCTTGCTGATCAAATTGCCGCATTTTTACAGCATATTCGATTGCCATTCCTGCCCCGCCCATCTCGGGTTTTTCAGGGCTCCCCGTTATTGGAACGACGTCCAGATAAAGCGCTGAAGCAAAACGGCGGTTAAGATGTAATTCTTCTTGGCAACAAAAGCGCCGTTTTTCAAGGGTCGAAAAATCCAAGAATCCGAAGTCGACCGGTTTTTTGATTTTGTAAGCAAAATCCCCGGTCAGTAGAATCCAAGAGATATGCGTTTCCAATAATTTAATCGTTCCGGTTTCGTGAGGATAGGCGCGGTTGTCCAGAAGCGAGGAGATTAAGCCAGTGTCGATGGTTTTCGAATTCATGGGGTAAGCCTGAAACGGTTTTTTCTGTATGATAACGTTTATATCTAGTAGGACAATCCTTTGTTTTTTCCAATGCATAGTCAAGGGTTTGTTCGAGATGAATGTTTACTCGGGGCAAATGTGTTTTTCTACTCATTTTTTTGATCGAAAAAAGTCCAAGATTAAATCTTGGATTTGGCAGTTTAATCATGAAGCACATGAAGTTGATGAAGTCTTTCAGCTTTCGATCCCCAGTTAGGAATTGCTGGATTGATTGCAGCAATTCCCAATTTGGAGATCCAAAAGGGTGTGGAGTGGGATTGGCGACAGACATACCCCACACCTTAAGATCGATGAAACTGCTCAAACTGAAAATTGCTGGGATTGATTGGCTTCGGTTGACATTATTTGTTGCAACAAGCATTATCAGTCGAATTAATTTTAGTTTAGACTCACATGAGTAACGACACGTTACAAATTCGTCGTATCGGTATCGATACGTATCATGAAAACGTCGCCTATTTAAACCGGGAATGCGCGTTTTACCGAGCCGAGGGTTTTCAGGCGTTGTCGAAAATCAAGGTTTGCGCGAACGGTAGCAAATTGTTAGCGGTGCTCAATGTCGTGGATGACAGTTCCATCGTTCATTCCGGCGAGCTGGGGCTTTCCGAGCAAGCTTTTCAAAAACTCAATATTGACGAAGGCGCATTAGTTACGGTGGAACATGCCGAGCCGCCCGTGTCGATGGATGCGGTTCGCCGAAAGATTAACGGCGAACGCTTGAGTCAGGATGATTTTACTAGTATTGCTAAGGATATTGCCGAGACACGCTATTCGAAAATGGAGATGGCGGCTTTTTTGGTCGCGACCGGTCAAAACAATCTCGACCGAGACGAGCTATTATATTTGACTCGCGCAATGATGGATTCGGGCGAGCGAATGAATTGGCACGAATCGTTGGTGGCCGATAAGCATTGTATCGGCGGCATACCGGGTAATCGAACTTCGATGCTGGTCGTGCCGATCGTCGCCGCGCACGGCATGTTGATCCCGAAAACGTCGAGCCGGGCGATCACGTCGCCGGCCGGTACCGCCGATACGATGGAAGTTTTAGCTGAAGTTAATTTATCGCCTGAACGCTTACATGATATTGTGCGCCAGGAACGCGGCTGTCTAGCGTGGGGCGGCACCGCGAAGCTGGCTCCGGTCGATGATCTGTTGATTTCGGTCGAGCGCCCGCTCGGGATCGATTCGCAAGGGCAAATGGTGGCCTCGATTCTATCGAAAAAGTTGGCGGCGGGTTCTACGCATTTGATCGTCGATATCCCGGTCGGGCCGACCGCAAAAGTTCGGCACATGCGTCAGGCGCTTGCTTTACGCAAGTTATTCGAGTTTGTCGGCGATCAGCTCAATATTCATTTGGAAGTTATGATTACCGACGGTCGCCAACCGGTCGGGCGCGGCATTGGTCCGGTACTCGAGGCGCGTGATATTATGCAAGTGTTGGAAAACAATCCCGACGCGCCGTTCGATTTACGCCAAAAATCACTGCAATTAGCCGGAAGAATCATTGAATTCGATCCCGATGTCAGGGGCGGGCAGGGCTATGCGATTGCTCGGGATATTCTCGATTCGGGTCGGGCAATCGCCAAAATGAACGATTTGATACAAGCTCAAGGCGCCAAAACCATAGACTTTACGCCCGGCATTTTATGTCATGTAGTCTGCGCGGATCAGGAGGGTATCGTGACCCATATCGATAATTTTCAAATGGCCAAGATTGCCCGGATAGCCGGCGCGCCGATGGATAAAAAAGCCGGCGTCGATCTGTTGAAAAAAATCGGCGATAGGGTACAGAAAGATGAGCCGATTTATCGTGTCTATGCAGGGTTTTCGGCGGATTTCAAATTCGCGAAAACGCTAACGGCCGATGATAATGGTTATCGTATCGGCGTCGAGGAGCATGTCTTGAAACCGTTGGTGGCATTCTAAATCATATGCAGATATTGGCCTTTCCCGATTATTGCGCACAAGCCGAAAGATTGGCTTGTAGGCTTGGCGCGCCGTTCGGGCTCATTGAGTTGCACCGCTTTCCCGACGGCGAAAGTTTGGTTAGGCTTCCGTCAATGTTGCTCGATCATGTTATCGTTTGTCGAAGTCTCGATCGGCCGAACGACAAGCTGGTCGAATTAATGCTGTTTGCCCGAACGGCTAGGGAGTTGGGCGCCAAACGCGTTACCTTAGTGGCACCATATCTTTGTTATATGCGACAAGACATCGCCAACCGCCCCGGCGAGGCCGTCAGTCAACGCATTGTCGGCCAATGGTTGGCCGAATTGTTTGACGATGTGCTGACGGTCGACCCCCATCTTCACCGAATTTCTCATTTACAGCAGGCGATTCCGCTCGCAAATGCGGTCTGTTTGTCAGCGGCTGGCGCAATTGGCGATTTTTTGGGCAAACGGTTCGATGATGCGATTCTGCTCGGACCGGACATCGAATCCGAACAATGGGTGTCCGGTATTGCCGCGCAAATCGGTTTCGATTATGCGGTAGCCGATAAAATCAGGCGCGGCGACCGAGAAGTCGAAATTACCTTACCCGATAAGGTGTTTAAGGATAAACCTGTCGTCATTATCGACGATATGGCGAGTACCGGAAGAACACTAGCCAGGACGATCGGTTTGTTGCAAAATGCCGGTGCCTCCACCGTTTATGCAGCGATCACGCATCCGTTGTTTTGCGGTGACGCCGAGGCGCATATTCGGGCTGCGGGCGTCAAAGAAATTTGGAGTACGGACAGTATCGAGCATCCGACATCTTGCATTTGGCTGGACTCGCTGCTAAGTGACGCGGTCCGGTCGATTTTATAGCCACAACGGCATTAATAATAAGGTAATTTCATGCCTACTAAAAAATCATTGGATAAAGCCAAGCTCGATCAAATCGTTCTCGATGCACGCCGCAGTCAGGCCGAACGGGAAAAGGGCTACCGTGAAAAAGCGCTGAAAATGTATCCGTGGATTTGCGGACGTTGCGCGAGAGAATTCGATCATAGCAATGTCAGGGAATTGACCGTGCATCATCGGGATCACAATCATGACAATAATCCGGCGGACGGTAGTAATTGGGAATTATTATGTCTGTATTGCCATGACAACGAACATGCCCGCTATGAACATGCGCATTACAATACCGGTACAGCTAAAGACAGCGGTAAAACCGCGACTTTCAGCCCTTTCGCGAATCTCGAGAGTTTGTTGAAAGGAAAGCAGTAACGCACAGCGTACCCTACAGAGTTCCGGTGATTGCGTGATTTGACCATCGCGCTGGATAGCCAACAGCGTACCTCAAAGAGATGTGTATAACGGCAAGTGCTGGAGATAGGGAACGATAGGGGTGGTAAATAATTTCACGCAGACTGCTTTACAAGTTGACAGAGCCCGGCTGTCTCTATCGCTCTTCAAGTTTCGGCATTACCGTCCTTGCTTTGTGATGTTGCGAAAGCGCTTTTTTGTTCGGTAAGGCAATTGCTTGAAATACTTCATGAGCTTCATGGTTAAACTGCCGAATTTAGGATAATCGGTTCATCTTGTCGAGAAAACCCAGTCGGTTTTTAAAAGTCGTACCATGTTTAAAAAAATCCTAAGTAAAATGACTCCGGCTCAAGCTAAGCACGATGTCGGTGAATCGTTGCTCATTGAATACCGATGGCGGGTAGAACAAGGTCTTATCGATTATGATCCGGCCCAGGTTGAAGCATTACATTATCTGCAGGAATTGCAGGATAAGTTGATCGCCGAAAAACGGCCGGGCTATTTCAAGTTGTCTTCGTCACGCGCCAAATCGTCCAAAAGTATATATATCTACGGCGGAGTCGGACGGGGCAAGTCGATGTTAATGGATTTATTCTACGACCATTGTCCGATTCAGGAAAAACGCCGGGTTCATTTCCATACGTTCATGCTGGAAGTTCATGAGTTCTCCCATCGTTGGCGTCAGGAAAAAAAAACAGGACATCATTCATTCGCTGGCCGCTGAAATCAATGCCTCGACAAAACTGCTTTGTTTCGACGAGTTTCATGTGATCGATGTCGCCAATGCCGTTATTTTGGATCGTTTGTTCAGCCGTTTATTCGAGCTCGGTACCGTAGTCGTTACTACTTCCAACCGGCATCCCGATGATTTATATCAAGGCGGATTGGTTCCGGAGCTGTTTTTAAAATTCATCGAGCTGTTGAAGGCTTCGGCAGATGTCGTTGAACTCGTTGCCAAACACGATTATCGCTTGACCCGTCTCCACGGCGCTGAAAAAACCTATTTTTACCCGCTCGACGAACATACGGCTTCGGTTTTAGAGCAGTGTTACCGGGAACTGACCCATTCGGCACCGCTAAAGCCTTACAGTCTTAAGGTGCTGGGTAGAAATGTCGTACTGAGAGCCGCTCATGGCGACGTGGCGTTGACCACCTTCGATGAAATGTGCAGGCAACCGTTAGGGCCTGCCGATTATTTAAAAATCGTTCAAGCCTTCAGAGTTGTGGTTTTATCCGACATACCGAGATTCGGTTTTGATAATCACGACGAAGCCAAGCGTTTTTCAACATTGATCGATGCTTTGTATTTTCATAAAGTCATTCTGATTTGCAGTGCCGAGGTTCCGGCAAGGGAACTCTATGACGAAAACATACGCGCATTTTTCCTGAAACGCACTGTTTCGCGATTGATCGAAATGCAGTCGGATTATTATTTAAGGTGAAAGAGGAAAGAGGAAATTTGTTCTTGACAAATGATAGAAAAGTCACATTATTTCACTATTCACTATTCACTATTCACTATTCACTATTCACTATTCATCGCTAACCGCTAATTTAAGCTCCCATCTTACAATAACTTTAGTTAATGACTCATTGGAATATAAGGAAATTTATCTCTATCGGTGGCGATTCAGCGCATCAAGTCATTAAATTTACAGAAAAAATGATGACTTTTCGGCAATATGGATGTTCAAACTCCTGTGATATAATCGCGCTTTAGCTAAATCGTATCGATGCTTCCATTCCTCTTCATGAATTTAAAGACTTTTACGTGCCTTTTTATACTGTTTCTGGTTGTTTCCCAAGCGGTTAAAGGCGACGATGGGTTTGTGGTCGATAATATTCAGGTTAATGGCTTGCAGCGAATTTCTGCGGGTACCGTGTACAATTATCTACCGGTCAATGTCGGCGAGTTCTTATCGGAGGATCGAATTCCTGACGCGGTTAGGGCCTTATTTAAAACCGGCTTTTTCAAGGATGTTTCACTGGCGAGGGAAGGTTCGACGTTGATCGTCAATGTTACGGAGCGGCCATCGATCGCTAAAATCATCTTCGAAGGCAACAAAGATATCAGCTCCGAGGACTTGCTCAAGGCATTGAATAATATTGGGCTTGCCGAAGGCAAGGTGTTCAACCAACAAATGCTCGAGAAGGTCGAGCAAGAATTGAGTCGCCAGTATTTTAGTCACGGTAAGTACGGCCTTAAAATCGATACCGAAGTATCGCCGCTGACCCGCAACCGGGTGGGTATTCGCATCGATATTTCCGAAGGCCGAGTTGCGAAAATCAAGGAAATCAATGTTGTCGGCAATCGCTCCTTCGACAACGACGATTTGCTCGATAATTTCGAATTGAGCACCGGCAATTTATTGTCGTTTTATACCAAAGACGATCAATATTCTAAACAAAAATTATCGGCGGATCTCGAGAGGCTACGCTCCTATTATCTTGATCGCGGCTATATCAATTTTTCGATCGAATCGACGCAAGTTGCGATTACTCCCGATAAAAAAGAAATCTATATCACCGTCAATGTCAAGGAAGGCGATGTGTTTATGCTCGAGCAAGTCAAGGTCGCCGGTAATCTCATTATCGATCCCGAGGAAGTGGTCAAGTTGGTACGAGTGGGACCGGGCGAAATTTTCTCCCGGAAGAATGCGACCGAAACCTCGAAAGCGATTTCCGATCGCTTGGGCGATGAAGGTTATGTGTTTGCGAATGTCAACATGGTGCCTGAAATCAACGATGTCGATAAAACGGTTGCGATGACTTTTTATGTCGATCCGGGTAAACGCGTCTATGTCAACCGGATTAATTTCAAGGGTAATACCAAGACGCGCGATGAAGTGCTGCGCCGAGAAATGCGGCAAATGGAGTCGAGTTGGGCGTCGACGAGCAAGATCGAACGGTCGAAGGTGCGTCTCGAGCGTTTGGGGTATTTCGAAGAGGTAAATGTCGAAACGCCGCCTGTTTCCGGCACTGCCGATCAGATCGACGTCAATTATTCGGTCACCGAAAGACCGGCTGGTAACCTGACGGCCGGTATCGGTTTCTCACAAGTACAAGGGATTATCGTCAATGCTAACGTTTCCCAGGATAATGTTTTCGGTTCCGGTAAGCGGCTTAATTTAGCGTTTAACAACAGTGATATTTCGACCAATTATCGCTTCGGTTTTTACAACCCTTATTTTACGTTGGATGGCGTTAGTCTAGGCTACGATATCGGTTACCGGACAACCGATGCGCAGCAGGCGAACATCTCCAGCTATCTGACCGATGTGGCGAACGCCGGCGTGAATTTCGGCATTCCATTGAGCGAATTTAATAGGTTGAATTTCAATATCGATCTGAGGCATACCAAGCTCAAATCGACGTCTTTCTCTGCGGATCAAGTCAAAAATTTCCTGGATCCGGGATGCGTTGATGAGAATAGAGACTGTAAGGATAGCGAGTCCTATCTTACGCTGGCGCCGTCGATCGGCTGGACCTACGACACGCTGAACCGCGCGATTTTTCCGACCGACGGCGGTCAGTACCGACTATCCGCGTTAGGCACGGTGCCGGGCAGCGATTTGGAATATTACAAAGTCAGTTATAAACAGCAGCAATATTTTCCGATCGCGAAGGATTTAACGTTTAGTTTAAGTGCCGAATTGGCTTACGGCGACGGCTACGGCAAGACCGACGACTTACCGTTTTTCGAGCATTATTTTGCCGGCGGCGTGCGTTCGGTGCGCGGCTTTAACGACAACACCTTGGGTCCGAGAGACTCGCAAGGACGACCATTCGGTGGATCGACCAAAGTAACCGGCAGCGCCGAAGTGTTTTTTCCGATTCCGTTCATGAAGGATCTCAAGTCGGTTCGGCTCGGCACCTTTCTCGATGTGGGTACGGTTTCCGACAGTCCTAGCAATGTCGGAGGAGACATGCGTTACTCGGTCGGCATATCCGGCGAATGGTTGTCGCCGTTCGGCGCGATCGCGGTTAGTGCCGGTAAGCCACTGAATCTTGAAGACGGAGACGACGAAAGAATCTTCCAGTTTTCTTTCGGTTCCGGATTTTAACGGAAGTATATTTTTGGTTTAAGCGGATTATCACCTATAATTCGGCAGTTACATCGCAGGTTTGTCCGTTTATGGACACTATTTTTAATTTAAATTACGAGTTCGATAATGAAAAATAGATTTGTTTTATTTTTGGGTTTACTGCTGAGCGCCAATATGGCTTGGGCGGATTTGAAGATCGGTTTTGTCAATATTCCGGCAGTTTTGGAAAAGGCGCCTCAGGCCGAAAAAGCCAAAAAACGTTTGGAGCAAGAATTTTCTCCGAGGGACAAGCAGCTTGTTGCTCAGCAAAACGATATCAAGAATCTTGAGGAAAGATTGAACAGGGATGCGGCTGTGATGGGCGATTCCGAAAGAAGAAACCTGGAAAAAGACATTCTTAATAAACAACGCGAATTTAAAAGAAGCCAGCAAGAATTCAGCGAAGATTTCAATATTCGCCGTAATGAAGAGCTGGGCAAATTGCAGCGCAAAATTGTCGAAGCGATCCGCGATTTGGCCAAGAGCCAAAGTTTTGATTTATTGCTGACCGAAGGGGTTATTTATGCGAGCGAAACGGTCGATGTCACCAATCAAATTCAGCAAAAACTGTCTGCAATGCCCGATTAACTCAGACGTAATGAAAGGAAAAAGCTAAAGTTGCCGGAATCACTTACCAAACAATAAAATAATAACACTTTATCATCCATGTCTATCAAGCTAGATATTTTACAAATTCAAGAGTTTTTACCGCATCGCTATCCCTTTTTATTGGTCGATAAAGTGGTCGAATGTGAACCCGGCGTCAGATTGTTGGCCGTTAAAAACGTGACTTACAATGAGCCTTTCTTTCAAGGGCATTTTCCGCATTTGCCGATAATGCCCGGTGTGCTTATTTTGGAAGCGTTGGCACAGGCGACCGGCTTGTTGGCATCGGAAACCGATCCCAATTTGGGAAAGGGTATGACTTATTATTTGGTGGGCATCGATAACGCAAGATTTAAGAGGCCGGTGAGTCCCGGCGATCAATTGATGCTGGAAGCTAAATTCGTCAAAAGCAAACGTAATATTTGGTCGTTTGATTGTCGAGCCGAAGTGGAAGGCGAATTTGTCGCCAGTGCCAACATCATGTGTGCCGCAGCGGTGGATTGATTTTGATAGATTCAAGAGCAGTCATACACGAACGTGCCCAATTGGCCGATGATGTTAGTGTCGGTCCGTATTCGATCATAGGCCCGGATGTCACGATTGGCGCAGGTACGGTTATAGGGCCTCATGTGGTCGTCAATGGCCCGACCAGTATAGGCAAGAGTAATCGGATTTATCAATTTTCCTCGATAGGTGAAGATCCTCAAGATAGAAAATATGCTTCCGAGGTAACCCGGCTTGAAATAGGCGATAGGAATGTCATTCGAGAATTCGTGACGATGCATCGAGGGACTTTGCAGGACCGCAGCGTAACGCAGATCGGTTCCGATAACCTGTTTATGGCGTATACGCATGTCGCTCACGATTGTGTGATCGGCGATCACGTGATCATGGCCAACGGCGCGTCGCTGGCCGGCCATGTGCATTTATGCGACCACGCAATACTAGGCGGTTTTACGCTGGTTCATCAATTTACCCAAATCGGACAATACAGTTTTTCGGCGATGGGTAGCGCGATTACGCAGGACATACCGCCTTTCGTGATGGTCGGCGGTCGTCCGACCCGACCGCACGGCATCAATTCGGTAGGTATGGAACGCAATGGCGTGTCGCCGGAAGCCGTTCGGCAAATCAGAAAAGCCTATAAAATTCTTTATAAAATGAACCTAAAGCTCGAGGATGCGATCGAGGAAATGGAAGGCATGGCCGGCGACAGCGACGAGTTGTCGACGATGGTCAGTTTCCTGCGGAACGTGACTCGAGGCATTCTACGATAACCGTGCGAAGGATTGCCGGAGTCGATGAAGTCGGTCGAGGGTGTCTTGCCGGTGCTGTATTCGCAGCGGCTGTCGTTTTAGACCCGGACAAGCCGATTGCAGGCTTGAAGGATTCGAAGAAGATTTCCGAAAAGCAACGTGAAGCACTGGCGTTGACCATCAAGAGGGATGCGCTATGTTGGGCCGTGGCGCGGGCGGAACCGAGCGAAATCGATCGCATCAATATTCTGCACGCGGCGCTGTTGGCGATGGCTAGGGCGGTCGCGATGATTGATCCGGTTCCCGATTGGATTATCGTTGACGGCAATCGGTATCCGCCGATTGATTTGCCTGGAGAGGCCATGGTCAAGGCCGATTCGCAGATGCCGGAAGTTTCCGCGGCGTCGATATTGGCCAAGGTGGCCAGAGACAGAGAAATGCTGTTTTTGGAGCGGCTTTATCCGGGCTATGGTTTCAATTTGCATAAAGGCTATCCGACCCAATTGCATCGGCAACAATTAATGCAGTTGGGTATTACGCCGTTTCACAGAAAATCTTTCGCTCCGGTAAAGACCTTGATTAAATAATTTTAGTCTCGCGCAGAGGCGCAGGGGCGCGGAGATTAAGTTATAGCTATCGCACTCAAATTTCGGCATTAGCATATTGGTGCTGTCATAGAGCCTCCATGGGCGTATTCACCCGGCTCCGAAATAGGATATAAAATCTATTTTCGCGTTATTAAGGATTTCGTGAAAAATAACTTCCCTATTTTGGGGGGGGGGCGGTTGCTCGATTGGCAGGTGTCGGCGGCAAGGAAAGCCGTTGTCAAGCCTACATGGACGTATTCACGGCGTCCTGCCTGGCGAGTTACCGAACCCTCGACAAAGCTCATAACTCCAGGAAGTTATTTATGACCGAATCCTAAGTTCATGGCTAGCAGAGCTTAAGTTTCTTCAAATCTCCGCGCCTCTGCGCCTCCGCGCGATAACCGTAGATCCCGCATGCAACCTTCATTCGTTCATCTTAGACTTCATACCGAATTTTCATTGGTCGACGGCATCGTTCGAATCAAGCCGCTGATTAAAGCCTTGGCCGACATGAACATGCCGGCCGTCGCGGTCACCGAACAATCCAATCTTTTTTCGCTGGTCAAGTTCTACCGCGCCGCGCTTGGACAAGGGATAAAGCCCGTTTCCGGCGCCGATGTGCACATTTTCAATCCCGACGATCCATCATCTCCTTATTGTCTAACGCTGTTGGTCAAAAACCTTAATGGCTATACGACGCTGACCGAATTGATTTCAAAGTCCTACCAGGAAGGCCAGCACCAAGGGGTGCCTATGGTGCAGCGTGAATGGATCGCCGATAATCATAATGGGTTGATCGCCTTATCCGGTGCGATGAGCGGCGATATCGGTAAGGCCTTGCTAGCGGAAAATATAGAAGAGGCCAAGCGGCTGGCCGAGGGATGGAGTCATTTATTCGAGGATTCTTTTTATCTCGAGTTGCAACGTGTCGGTAAAGCCGAGGAAGAACGCTATGTCGCGGCGGCTGTCGATTTGGCTCAACAAATGGATCTTCCGGTCGTCGCGACCAATGATGTCCGGTTTATTCGTCCGGAGGATTTCGATGCGCATGAAGTCAGGGTCTGTATTCATCAAGGTCGAGTTCTAGACGACAATCGGCGGCCGAAAGACTACACCAACCAGCAATATCTGCGTAGCAGTGAAGAAATGCAGGAGCTGTTCGCCGATATTCCCGAAGCCTTGGAAAATTCGGTCGAAATCGCCAAGCGATGTAATCTGGAGTTGACGCTCGGCGAAAATTATTTACCCGACTTTCCGGTTCCGGAAGGTATGACAATCGATGACTATCTAATCGAAGTGTCCCGCCAGGGGCTCGAAGAACGCTTTCAACAACATTCGGCTTTCGGCTCCGGTAGCGAAGAAGAAAACCGCCGGGTTTATTACGACAGGCTCGAGACCGAGCTGAAAGTGATTACGCAGATGGGATTTCCTGGCTACTTTCTGATCGTTGCCGACTTCATCCAATGGGCCAAGAACAATACGATTCCGGTTGGGCCGGGCAGGGGTTCGGGCGCGGGCTCGCTGGTCGCCTATGTATTGAAAATCACCGACCTCGATCCGATCGAATTCGACTTATTGTTCGAACGCTTCTTGAATCCGGAACGGGTTTCGATGCCCGACTTCGACGTCGATTTCTGCATGGACCGGCGCGATGAAGTCATCGACTATGTTGCGCGGCATTACGGCCGCGACCATGTTGCGCAGATCATCACCTACGGTTCGATGGCGGCAAAAGCGGTGGTGCGCGATGTCGGCCGGGTGCTTGGCTTTTCCTACGGCTTTGTCGACCGCTTGGCAAAGCTGATTCCGTTCGAAATCGGCATGACGCTGGCCAAGGCGCTGCAGGATAGCCTCGATCTCAAACAGTTGTACGAGAACGAAGAGGAAGTCAAAGCGCTGATCGATATGGCGAAATCGCTCGAGGGGATTTCGCGTAATGCCGGTAAACATGCCGGGGGGGTAGTCATTTCGCCGACCAAGTTGACCGATTTTACGCCGCTTTATTGCGAGCAGGGCGGCGGCAATCTGGTCACGCAATTCGACAAGGACGATGTCGAGGCGGTCGGTCTGGTCAAGTTCGACTTTTTGGGGCTTCGGACGCTGACGATCATCGATTGGGCGCTCGAGACGATCAATCGCAAAAAGCAGCAAATAGGCGAGGCTATCGTCGATATTAGCACGATTCCACGCGAGGATCCGGCCTCCTACGAATTATTGAAAAAAGCGCAGACGACCGCGGTATTCCAATTGGAATCGCGCGGCATGAAAGAGTTGATCAAAAAACTCAAGCCCGATTGTTTCGACGATATCATTGCCTTGGTGGCTTTGTTTCGACCCGGTCCGCTCGAGTCGGGCATGGTCGACGATTACATCAACGTCAAGCACGGTGCGAAAGCCGAATATGCGCATCCCATGTTGGAGCCGATTCTTAAATCGACTAACGGCGTCATTCTGTATCAAGAGCAGGTCATGCAGATCGCCCGGGAACTGGCCGGCTATACCCTCGGCGGTGCGGACATGCTGCGCCGCGCGATGGGTAAGAAAAAACCCGAGGAGATGGCCAAGCAGCGTGAAATTTTCACGCAAGGCGCGGTTGCGAATAACATCGAGGAAAGCGTCGCGACGTATATCTTTGACTTGATGGAAAAATTCGCCGGCTACGGTTTCAACAAATCGCATTCGGCAGCCTATGCCCTAGTCGCTTATCAAACCGCCTGGCTGAAGGCGCATTATCCTGCCGAGTTTATGGCTGCGGTGCTGTCTTCCGATATGGACAATACCGATAAGGTCGTGGTGTTGATCGAAGAATGTCGCGAAATGAAGTTGGTTATTTGCCCGCCCGATCTCAACGAATCGAATTATCCTTTCACGGTCAACGACAAAGGGCAAATCGTATATGGAATCGGTGCAATCAAAGGGGTCGGCGAATCCGCGATCGAGGATTTATTAAAGGAGCGCGAAGCAAACGGCCCTTTTGCGGGGCTGTACGATTTATGCAAGCGCGTCGATTTGAGGAAGGTCAATCGTCGTGTGCTTGAAGCATTGATTAGGGCGGGTGCGTTCGATCGAATTGATGCCAATCGAGCGGCGCATTTGGCGGAATTGCCAATTGCTTTACGGGTGGCCGAACAGCACGTCAAAATGGCCCAAACCGGTCAAAACGACTTGTTCGGATTGGGCATGCCCGATGAGGACGATAAGATACAGGAGGACATCTATACGACTCAAGCCGAGCCTTGGACCGAATCGGAACGATTGGCTGCGGAAAAGCAAACCTTGGGTTTGTTTTTGACCGGTCATCCGATTACGCAATATGAATCGGAATTGAAGCATATCGTGCACGGCAAGATTGCTAAGATCTTGGGTGATGTCGAGCGCACGCGAGGAAAAATGGAGGCGCGCACCGCAGGATTAGTCGTGGAATTACGGACGCGGCAAAATAAAAACGGCAAGACGATGGGGTTTGCGACCTTGGATGACCGGTCCGGCCGTCTTGAATTGGCTATCTTCGGCGACAGTTACGAAAGATACCGCGATTTATTGTCTAAGGATGCGTTGCTGGTCGCAGAGGGCGGTGTTGCGATTGACGATTTTAGCGGCATGCTGAGATTGACGGTCGATAAACTATACAGTATCGAAGACGCACGGAATCAATATGCCCGATGTCTTGCATTACAGTGGGCGAATACGAATGAACAGAGCGATGCAAAGTCGTTCGTCGATAAGCTCGATGAGACGCTGCAACCGTTCAAGGGCGGTTCTTGCCCTATTGTGCTTGGTTATCGTTCCACAACGGCCAAGTCATCGCTACAATTCGGCGATGAATGGCGCGTACATCCTTCGGATGAATTGGTCGTGCGATTAAAGCGTTTGTTGGGGGTGGGCGCCGTTGAGGTTAAGTATCGGTGAAAGGGGAAAAGGGGAAAAGGGGAAAAGGGGAAAAGGGGAAAAGGGGAAAAGGGGAAAAGGGGAAAAGGGGAAAAGGGGAAAAGGGGAAAAGGGGAAAAGGGGAAAAGGGGAAAAGGGGAAAAGGGGAAAAGGGGAAAAGGGGCGCCTTTTCCTGGATGTTTGGGGATTATACTGGAAATCGTTCAGGTCCATTGACGGTAGGGTCTGCCGTGGGCCCGGTGCCTTCATGCGCTAATGCTGAAATTTAGTAACTATTCAGTCCCCCGGCAATTATCGTTCCCACGCTCTGCGTGGGAATGCCTGAGTACCGCTCCAGCGGTACGAGACGCTAGAGCGTGGGAATGATAGGGGGGTGAATAATTACGAAATTTAAGCTGCGGTATAGCAATCACGGTTGCCAAGGGTTTTTTGGCCCGGCAACCGTGAGTTTAAAAGGGATTAAAGTTTAGGCATCCGATTCGCTTTCAGATTTAACAACGGGTTTGCTGTCGGTATTGTTGTCCGGTTTAGCGGCGGTAGCGTCCTGTTCACGGCGAGGCTTCTCGTCTTGTGTTTTAACCACTTCTGCCGATTTCGGGCTTTCATCGGCTTGAGTCGGAACATTCGGTCCGCTGGTTTCGCTCTGTTGTGAGGATTCCGGTTTTTTGTAATTCGGGTTCCGAGGGCGGCGTCGATTCGGGCCTCTTCTTCCATTTCTGGATGGCGATTTTTTTACCGGTTGTTCGACGGCTTCATTCGTGGTTTTATCCGACTCAATCGGTTGTTGAGCGACTTCTTCAGGAATGGTCTCTTGCTGTTCGGCAGGTTTTGCTTCACGCTTATTGGCGGGCCTTTTAGGTCGGTTGCTTCGACTTCCAGGTCCACGTTTGTTCTCGCGTTTTTTGCTTGGGGTTCTTTCTTCGCCATCTTTTTGTTCCTGTTTTCTGGCTTGCTGGGGAATGGCTGGCGCTTCTTCTTTACTGCCGACCAATTTTTGCCAAAAGCGCTTGATTAGGCTGGCCGAGGTATTACGATTTTGTACCGGAGCCGGCGCATCGGGGAGAAATTCCTTAATAGCCGCTTGTTCGGCTTTGGGTTTTATTTGTTGCGCGAATTCAGGAAGCGGAATATCTTCTTCCTTGATTTGTAGATAGCTAGGTTTTTCCTCGACGACATCCTTGGTCTTGATTCGGTCTATCGTATAGGCTGGCGTTTCCAAGTGTTTACTCGGTAGAATCACAATGCCGACTTTTAATCGAGACTCGATCAATTCGATAGCTGGCCGTTTTTCATTGAGCAAGAAAGTCGCACTCTCTATCGGTAGATGGGCGATGACTTTTTCCGTGCCGGGTTTCATTGCTTCTTCTTCCAACACGCGCAGAACCGCCAGTGCAACCGATTCCACGTTACGAATTGTGCCTTGGCCTTTGCAGCGCGGGCAAATCAATTGGGTGGATTCTCCTAGCGAAGGTCGAAGGCGTTGTCTGGACATTTCCAGCAAGCCGAATCGCGAAATACGGCTAGTTTGTATGCGAGCTCGATCGATTTTTAATGCATCGCGTAATCGGTTTTCGACCGCGCGTTGATTTTTATTTGCCATCATGTCGATGAAGTCGATCACGAACAAACCGCCCAAATCGCGCAGACGTAATTGGCGCGCGATTTCATCGGCGGCTTCAAGGTTAGTGTTCAACGCGGTTTCTTCTATGTCGCTGCCTTTGGTTGCGCGTGCCGAGTTAATGTCGATTGAAGTCAGTGCTTCGGTATGGTCGATCACGATCGATCCGCCGGATGGCAGCGATACTTCGCGGCCGTAGGCGATTTCGATTTGCGATTCGATTTGATAGCGACTAAACAACGGCACCGAATCCTGATAGAGTTTCGCTTTAGACAAAAAGTGCGGCATGACCTGTTTCAAAAACTTTTGCACCAGGTTAAATGCCTCTTCCTTATCTATCAGGATTTCATCAATGTTACCGCGCAGATGGTCACGTAGGGCTCTGATGATGACATTGCTTTCTTGGAATATCAAAAAAGGGGCCGAGTGCTCGCTAGCCGAACGTTCGATCGCTTCCCAGAGTTGCAATAGATAATTCAAGTCCCATTGCAGTTCCTCGGCGCTCTTACCGCACCCGGCGGTACGGACGATCAAACCCATGGTGTCGGGAATTTCCAAAGCTGTCATGACTTCACGCAATTCGTTTCGCGTATCGCCTTCAATGCGTCTGGAAATGCCGCCGGCTTTCGGGTTGTTCGGCATCAATACCAAGTAGGTTCCGGCGAGGCTGATGTAGGTGGTTAACGCCGCGCCTTTGTTACCGCGTTCTTCTTTTTCGATTTGAACGACGATTTCTTGGCCTTCCTTGATTTGATCCTTGATAGATACGCGTCCGCCTTCGGAGGTGTCGCCTTCCGCGCGCTGCCGGAAGTTCGGAGCAATTTCCTTAAACGGTAAAAAGCCATGTTTTTCGGAGCCGTAATTCACAAAGGCGGCTTCTAGGCTGGGTTCGATGCGGGTAATAATGCCTTTGTAAATATTTGACTTTTTTTGTTCTTTTGAAGGGACTTCAATGTCAAAATCATAAAGTTTTTGACCATCTACCAAAGCGACACGCAGTTCTTCAGGTTGCGTGGCATTGATAAGCATTCTTTTCATTTAAGGTATCCTTGATTATTCCTGTCCCATGGTTAGAATTTTTTTAAGACATTCAGGTTGCGCATAGGCGTTAGACCTTCGTATGGGCTGTTACGATGCCGCGGCCTTAGGGCCGGGACGGGTGTTTGTGCCGTCCTATGATTGGCGGTCTCGCTTGCTTTCGTTCATTCGTTTAAGTTATGAAAAGCAAAAGAATTTGCATTGTTTATTCAGTATGATTTATTCAACGTGAATAGGTGTGCGCAAGCCTGTCTTCTTGTAAAATCTTTCCTAAACAGGAATTATTATATTTCGCTCATCACGGGTCGAACGATAAAACCCAAAATTCCAATGTCTGAACAGTCGTTTATTAACTATTCAGTGAATAATTTTTTATGGCTCCTAGTCGCATAAGGCGAATGGAGCGTTTATTATACTTCGCGCGACCGAATTTTCGGTTTTATGAGGCGCTCTTTTGTCCGGTAGCAGCGTTCCTACATGGATGTAGGTAAGAGGCGCGAGCAGAGCGGAAGCTTTACGAAAACATTAGCCATGCGCCTGTTTTCGCTCTTTACTTCCGAACAAAATAGCATTGCCCTAAAAGCCAAAACATCACCGCGTGAAGTATATTTATTTTTGTTGTATAAACTGGCCTAATATATCAATGTTAACGGCACTCATCAATTTAAAGAATCATGTCATTAAATATACTGGTATCATTATTCAATGAAACCAGTACAGCAAGAAACGCATTCGGGCGTTCAATTTATTGAAATATATGAAGAAAATTTCGATCAGCGGCTTGATAACTTTTTGATCGCCAAGCTGAAAGGCGTGCCTAAAAGTCGGATTTATCGGATTGTTCGAAAAGGCGAAGTGCGCGTCAATAAGGGGCGCGTGGATGTAAAATATCGCTTGAAGGAGGGCGATGTCGTTAGAATTCCGCCGATACGCGTTGCCGAGACCCAAAACGACGCATTTGTGCCGCAATCATTAAGGCATAGTCTAGAACATGACATTTTGTATGAAGACGATGTGCTGTTGGTGCTTAATAAACCGTCCGGTTTTGCCGTGCATGGCGGTAGCGGACTGGATTCTGCGGTCATCGAAGGGCTCAGGCAATTAAGGCCTGCTGCGCCGTTTCTAGAATTGGTACACCGTTTGGATAGGGATACTTCCGGTTGTTTATTGATGGCGAAGAAAAGGAGTGCTTTGCGAAAACTGCATGAACTGTTTCGCGGCGACGATATTCAAAAAACCTATTTGGCCGTGTTAGCGGGTCGTTGGGCGCGAAAAAAATTGGTGGTTACAGCCCCGTTGCAAAAAAATGTTAACAAAGGCGGCGAGCGTATGGTCGAAGTGAGTCGTGCGGGAAAGGAAGCCGAAACTTTTTTCCGACGTATCAAGCTATTGCCGAATGCGACTTTGGTCGAAGCGTCACCTAAGACCGGACGAACGCATCAGATTCGTGTTCATGCCGCTTGGCTAGGCCATCCCATCATCGGCGACGAGCGTTATGGAGACTTCGAGGTTAATAAGGCGTTCAAAAAAATGGGTTTTAAGCGAATGTTTTTGCATGCTTACCGATTGGAATTCGTCCACCCTGTTACCGGCCGACTATTGCGGATTACCGCGCCTGTGCCGAAGCCAATGGAAGCATTGATTAACGATAATGATGAGTAAACGCTTTGATTTGATTATTTTTGATTGGGATGGAACACTAGTCAATACGATCGACTGGATCGTCCATTGTTTGCAGGAGGCCGCTGTTCGATGCCGTTTTGAGGTGCCTGAGGATCAGGCGGCCAAGGATGTGATCGGCTTGAGTATCGATAATGCCGTTTGCCAACTGTTTCCTGAAGCGGATAAGGTTGCCAGGAATGAGTTTATCGAGTATTACGGCCGGGCGTTTTTTGCCAAGCAGCTTAGCCGATCCGATTTGTTTAGGGGTGTGTTCGATATGCTGAACTGCCTGAAGGCGAGTGGCTATCGGTTGGCGGTGGCTACCGGAAAAGGGCGGAAAGGTTTGCGGAAGGCTCTGACGCAAACCGGTACCGAGCATTTATTCGACATTACTCGTTGTGCCGACGAAACCGCGTCCAAACCGGCCCCTGTTATGTTGCAAGAAATCATCGATCATCTCGATATTCGGGCCGAACGAGCGTTGATGGTCGGCGATTCGATTCATGATCTGCAAATGGCTCGTAATGCGGGTATTGTTTCGGCAGCCGTTGCTTGCGGTGCGCATAGCCCGGAACTGTTGCGGCAATATGACCCGCTATTTAATTTGGCACAAACATCACAATTACTGGAATTTATTTGAGGTTAACAAGTGGAAAGCAATAATGACAGCCAGGCCGTTTCTAAATCGGAACGGAACGATGGTTGGGAACGGGAAACGATAGAAAAATTGGCTTTTGCTGCGGTAGCGGAACAAAGAAGAGCTAGGCGCTGGGGCATTTTTTTCAAAATGCTGACTTTTTTGTATTTGATTGCTGTTTTTGCGGCAATTATGTTTCCAAAGTGGAAGGACGACTTCGGAATGGGTTTGGAAATAAAGGGACATACTGCGGTGATCGATGTGATCGGTATGATTGCCGAGGATAAGGACGCCAATGCAGACCGCATCATCAAAGGTCTGCGTGAAGCCGCGAAAGACCAGGGCACTCGCGGCATCATTCTGAAAGTCAACTCGCCTGGCGGAAGTCCTGTGCAATCGGATTATATCTTTCATGAAATCAGACAATTGAAGAAAGAGTATCCCGATTTGCCGATTATTTCGGTTGTGGGGGATATCTGCGCGTCCGGTGGCTATTATGTCGCTTCGGCCGCCGATACAATTTATGTGAATCAAGCCAGCTTGATCGGTTCGATTGGCGTGTTGATGAACGGTTTCGGCTTCGTCGATACGCTCGATAAGCTGGGGGTGGAGCGACGTCTACTGACGTCCGGGGACCACAAAGGCATGCTCGATCCGTTTTTACCGGTAGATGAAGAAGAAACTCAACACATGCAGAAGTTGCTCGGCCAAGTGCATCAGCAATTTATCGATGCGGTGAAAGAAGGACGAGGAACACGTTTAAAAGAGACTAACTTGATATTTTCCGGTATGGTTTGGACCGGGAAAGAGGGAGTTGAATTGGGCTTAGCCGACGATTTCGGAAGTGCTAGTTATGTTGCCAAGCATGTTATCGGCGCCGAAAAATTGGTTAATTTTACGCCGCCCGAGCGCTTACTCGATAAGTTGGCGGGTAGAATCGGTGCGTCATTCGGCAAGTCGTTAGGCGTCTTAGGCGAAAAAATGCTGATTCAATAACCTTTTATTCAGTAAGGGTTCAGATGAGCCCTTTAAGCTGGTCTATACCCTTTGGTAGTCAAGTATTGGTACCGGGGTGCCCGTCAAAGGCCATGCACCTAAATTGGTTATGGTTTTAAAACATAGCCAATGACCTATGAAATTTAGGTGCTGGGTGAATACGTCCATATAGGATCTATGATCCCTCGCCTAATTCTAGGTGAGGCGCGGTCAAAGCCTTTGTTGAGGACCCTGGCGCCTCCATACACTAATGACGAATTTGATGATGGGTATACATCATTAGTTTTGGTCGCTTTTAAGGCAAAATGTGAATATTAATTAAGGTGCTGGATTAGCAATGACAAATTTAATCAAAGTGGTATTGATGACCGCATTATTACCTGTCTCGGTTTCATTCGGGAGCGAATTTATGGTCGCGATGGTAAGTTTGGATGAAGCGACCAAACAAGTTCGTCAAGATAGCAGAGTCAAAGTACTGGGGGCTAAAACCGAATCGATTGAAGACCGAAAGGTTCATGTCATAAAAATCCTGACACCCGACGGCAGAATACAATATCAGCGTATCGATGCTGAAACAGGGCGATTATTAGGTAGAGATAGGTAAAAGGGAGTGACCGATGCGTATTTTAGTCGTTGAAGACGAATTAATTCTGTGTGAACAAATCAAAAAATTTCTGACCGATAAGGGCTTTGCCGTCGATACGGCTAATAAAGGTAGTGACGGTTATTATTTGGGTAAGGAATATCCGATTGATGCGGCCATTGTCGATATAGGCCTTCCCGATTTTTCAGGTATCGAATTGATTAAACGTTTGCGTAAAGATGAAGTGGTTATTCCAATATTGATCTTGACCGCAAGAAGCCGCTGGCAGGAAAAGGTGGAAGGTCTTGAAGCCGGCGCCGATGATTATTTAGTCAAGCCTTTTCATTACGAAGAATTGTTAGCTCGTCTCAATGCCTTGATTAGGCGCTCCGGAGGCAAGGCGCATCCTGTTTTAAAGCACGCGAACATCGAGTTGGATACCGCCGCACAGGAGGTCAGAGTATCCGGCGAGAGACTCGAATTGACCGCGTTTGAATACAAAGTACTTGAGTATCTGATGTTTCGTAAAGGCGAAGTCATATCAAAGTCGGTATTGACCGAACATATCTATGAAGAGGATTTTGATCGGGATAGCAATGTGATCGAGGTCTTTATTGGTCGTTTAAGAAAAAAGCTTGATCCCGACGGGACAAGCAAGCCGATCGAAACGTTGCGAGGGCGTGGTTATCGTATCCCGCAAGAGTAGGGATAAGCAGGCTGTTGTTTACATAATTTTTCATCCAGTATGAGTAAAAAAACGAAAACAGCTTTCGTTTGCGAGGAATGCGGTGCGGATTACCCTCGCTGGAACGGGCAATGCACGGCCTGTGGAGCCTGGAATTCAATTAAGGAAGTGAGGCTGGGTGCGGGAAAATCCGAGCGGAATAAAAGAACGGAGGGCTATTCCGGGATTAGGTCGTCCGTGCAAGCATTGTCCGATGTTGATTTGGCTCATGCGGAACGGCTGTCGACCGGGATTTCCGAGTTCGATCGAGTTTTGGGAGGCGGTGTCGTCAGAGGTAGCGTAACGCTGATCGGCGGCGCGCCGGGAGCCGGAAAGAGTACCATATTGCTCCAAGCGATTGCCGACATGGCCCGACGCGGGATCGATGTCCTCTATGTTTCAGGCGAAGAGTCCTTGCAGCAAATCGCCGAGCGGGCTCATCGGCTGAATGTGTCAGGCGGACGGATCAACATGCTCGCGGAAACTTCAGTGCAGAACGTGTGCGATGTGCTGGACGACATCAATCCGCAGGTTTTAGTGATTGATTCGATACAGGTAATGTATACCCAAGATACCGACTCGGCCCCTGGCTCGGTGTCTCAAGTTAGGGAGTCGGCAAGTTACCTGACTCAATATGCCAAGCGGCATAATGTCTCGGTGTTCATGGTCGGGCATGTCACGAAGGATCAGTCGTTGGCGGGGCCGATGACGCTCAGTCATATTGTTGATACCCAAGTGGTGCTGTCGTCGACTAACGATGCTCGGTTCAGGGTGCTCCGAGCCGATAAGAATCGTTTTGGTAGTATTGGCGAATTGGGTTTTTTTGCGATGGACGGTACCGGGCTCAAAGAGGTTAAAAATCCGTCCGCGATGTTTCTAAACCGGGCCGAAAAGCCGTCCTCGGGTAGTGTCGTGACTGTGCTATGGGAAGGTACCCGGCCATTGTTGGTTGAAATCCAAGCATTGGTTACCGAGTGTCAATACGGTAATCCGCGGCGCTTGGCAGTGGGCTTCGATCAGAACCGGTTAGCGATGTTGTTGGCGATATTGTCGAGACACGGAGGTATATTTACCGCCAATGATGAAATTTATGCGAATGTGGTCGGCGGCATCAAGGTTACCGAAACCAGTTCCGATTTGGCGATTGTGGTCGGCATCGTATCAAGCTTGAAAGATAAAATCATTCCGCATGATACGTTTTTTTTCGGAGAACTGGGCTTGAATGGCGAAATTAGACCGGTTGCGAACGGTTTGGCGCGAATCAACGATGCGGCTAAGCACGGCTTTAAGAAGGCGGTGATTCCTAAGAGTAATGCCCCTAAAAAAGCTATTGAAGGCTTAAGGATTTACCCGGTTGCTAATTTGGCCGAGGCATTGGATGTATTGGGCGAGGTTGAATGCTAATGGCTTGTTCCACGCGCTTATACTTATAGCGTGGAGGTTGCTCAAAGCTCAAGCTCGGTCAACGCAAGTAAGTCTCGTTCCAATAATTCACTATCGCCAAGATTTAATTCAACCAGGCGTCTCAGGTGTGTGATGCTATCAATGTCGATGTGTTCACATTTAAAACCGGCGGTGTCATCGACGATATGCGATATGCTTAGCGCCATTGCAATGGTGTAGTCCTCGGAAAGGCTGAATGTGAGTATATAAATCTTTTCCAAGTCGCCTTGCCACGGAGCATCGAAACGAAGCAGGCAGCCTTTCAGTGAAAGGTCGACCAGTTTGCACGGCTGGTTTATTTCGTCGCAGCTCAATTGTGCGGGAGTGTCGTAAAAAATACGATGATAACGGCGTTTGTCGGTAGGTAAGGAGGTCTTCATTTATGTGTATTTTGAAAAAACTGTAGAGTCGTGTTATCGATGACGATTAGGTCGTTGTTATTCAATTTTAAGGTTTTATCGCCCAAAGGCTGTTTGTTGATCGTCATGCTCGAATTATTTTCCAGCGAAGAAATAAAGTAACCTTCTTTTCGTCGGGCGATAACGGCAATTCCTCCACCGTTTCGTCCTAGCCGAGTCATGGCCTTTTTCATTGGAATAATCCGTCCGATATGCTGCCCGTCCATGACCTGGAGGTTAGCTTCGGGTAAGTTCAGGTTGTGCTCGATTTCCTGATTGAGCAGGCTAACCTCGGGGCTTTCGTGCTTGGGTATTTCGGCCACCGATTCCGTGGTATTGTACAGCAGTGAATATTTTCCTAGTATGATGCGGTCGTTGTTGTTAAGAAGGCATTCTTTAAGCTTTTCGCCATTGACAATCAATGGAAAATCATCGTTGAGTTGTTTGATCAGGCAACCGTTTTGCTTAATGATCGCGGCAGCATGTGCCGGGGCTACCGCCAAGCTGTTGAGTGTTAGATCATTACTTTCGTCGCGACCGATATGCATGACGCCCGATTCAAACAATACCGAATCGATCGCCTTATCTTTGAAAAAAACGGTGAATTTTGCCATGGTATCCGCGAGTACTTAACTATCAGATATAAAGTATAGACCGTATTAATTCAGTTGCCCAAAAAATCCTGCAATAACACATACAAAAAATAGTGCTAATGATGGGCCGTCTTGAACGGAAGAAATTTGACTTGTGTCACTGAGTTTTTGTTGCGTTTGATGATCTCCACCGGATAACCGTGCAATTTTAAGCTGGTTCCCGGTTCCGGGATGGTTTCCATGAACTCGATAATCAATCCGTTGATTGTTTTCGGGCCTTCGGTAGGGAGTTCCCAATTGGCGATGCGGTTTAATTCGCGTACGGTCAAGCTGGCATCGACCAGGTAACTGCCGTCAGGTTGTTTGAAGACGCCCAAATCCTCGTTGACCAATTCACCAACGATTTCTTGCAATAAATCTTCTAGTGTAACCAGCCCTAAAACATCACCGTACTCATCGACAACCAGTCCGATACGGATTCTTTCGTTCTTGAAATACTGCATTTGTGTGTGTAAAGGCGTGTTTTCAGGAATGAAATAGGGCTTGATAAGGTTTTTGGTTATATGTTGCTTGTCGAATTCGGGCTGATTGGTGAACGACAGCGCCGTACGTAAATGCAGAAAGCCGAGTACTCTATCGATACTTTTTTTATAGACGGGTAGACGTGTATGTTTGCTATTTTGAATGGCCTCGATAATCGTTTCAATGGGTTCTTCTAAATCGACGCCGATGATTTCATTACGCGGCGTCATAACGTCTTCAATCGTAGCGGACTCCAGGTTCAAAATACTCAGCATCATGTTGCGATAACGGGTGGGCATTAGGCTATCGGCTTCCGATACGATGCTCCTAAGTTCTTCTTTATTAATGGTTTCTTGTCTATTTATTGAGACATGGATGCCGAACATTCTAAGCAATAGATTGCAGATAAGATTGACAATCCAAACGATCGGGTAAAATATTTTTAATAAAGGTACGTAAATCCAAGCGGATATAAAAGCCAAGGATTCGGGTTTGATTGCGGCTAAAGTTTTTGGAGTTACCTCGGAAAAGATGAGAATGGCGAGTGTGAGCGCACCGGCGCCGATGGCGATGGCCGACTCGCCGCCCAAGCGAATGGAAATGACGGTAACGATAGAAGAAGCTAGGACGTTAACGAAATTGTTACCTAATAATATCAGCCCGATCAGGCGGTCGGGACGTTTGAGAAGTTTGTGAGCTTTAGTTGCACCGCGATGGTGTTTTTTTACCAAATGTTTCAACCGATAACGGTTGATGGTCATTAGGGCTGTTTCCGATCCGGAAAAAAAGGCCGAGAGTAAAAGAAGAAGTGCCAGTGTGCCGAAAAGTATACTAAGGGGAATATCGTTCAAGGGGGGGCTCTAATTTTGAAAAACCACATTAGTTTCTCTAATGAGGGAATTTTGTCAAGTCTGAAGCCGATGTTTTTGTTTTTTGCGCCGATTGGCTTGAAATTTTGACGATACCGTTTCCGTTGGTACTGAAAAATCGGTTAATTTTGTTGATGGTGAGAGGCTGGGGTTCTCGAGGCATTCATGGGGGAGGCTTAAACGGCAGTTATCCCATTCGCAAAAAATGCATAGGATCTTTTTGCAATGGACCTGGGTTTGGATGGTGCAATTCATATCGTTTGCCATGAATTGCTAAGGATTTTTTATCAAAATAGGCTAATCTCTTACCGCATGCCGATTTTTTTTGGCATCATTCGATAAGACTCTTCATTCGATGTATTTTCTAGTCCGGATTTTAAAGCGCGGGATGATGCTCGCGCAAAGATAGACGGATATTTCAGGTAAAAAAGAATTATGGCTTGGCCGTGTATTGTATTGATTGATGATAATCAAACCAGAACGCTTCAATTCAAAGCGGTATTAGAATTTATGGAGCATCGGGTGGAAATGGCTCTTCCATCCGCTATTAGCGAGTGTATCGAACGTTGCGGCGAAGATTTAATTGCCGTATTTATTGGCGATTCGATCGATAAGCAAGCTTCGGTTATAAAATCCGTCTTGGAAAGAACCGAACGGGCGCCGGTGATTTTGTTGAAAAATAAAGATGTTGTCGCTACGCTACCTACGGCAGTCGAAGAGATGCTGTTTCAACAATTGGAATGGCCGACCACACACGCCGCATTGAAGAAATTACTAGATGAAATATTGGCTTCGATCTATAACGGACAAATACCTCGCCATGCTCTTGATAGACGAGTTTACGAGCGACGTTTATCGTCGAAGCAACGTCTCAAAGGCAATAGCAAGGCGATTGTTAATGTGTGTAAACTTATTGATCAAGTCGCCGAGTCCGATGCAACAGTATTAATTCTGGGCGAGTCTGGTACCGGTAAAGAAGTCGTTGCTAGGACTGTACATGACTGGTCACTACGCAGCAATCAGCCGTTCGTACCGATTAATTGCGGCGCGATTCCGGGCGAACTGTTGGAGAGCGAGCTATTCGGGCATGAAAAAGGCGCTTTTACCGGCGCCTTGTCGACCCGGCAAGGCCGTTTTGAATTGGCCGAGGGCGGTACGCTGTTTCTGGACGAGATCGGAGATATGCCGATGGCGATGCAGGTCAAGCTATTGCGAGTTCTGCAAGAGCGGACATTCGAACGGGTCGGTAGCAATAAAACAATGCATTGTAACGTTCGCATCATCGCCGCGACGCATCGAAAATTGGACGACGAAATCAAAGAAAATCGGTTTCGGGAAGATTTGTTTTACCGGTTGAATGTTTTTCCGATCGAAATGCCGGCATTGAGAGATAGAGCCGAGGATATACCTTTGTTGGCAAAGGATTTGATTGAGAGAATGGCATCCGAGAATCGCGGCTCCGTGCGGTTGACCGATACGGCGATAGCGCTATTAATGCAACATCAATGGCCGGGTAATGTGAGGGAACTGGCCAATTTGATTGAAAGACTCGCGATTATCAAGCCAAATGGTTTAGTTGACGCAGAGGATTTACCGGAAAAGTTTCAACATTATGTCGTACCGGAGAACATAAAAATCGTCACGGAAGAGTCATTCGAACCGGAGTCCGTTCGTAGGAGTAACGATCCGGGAGGAGGCTCCTCCTCGGGAGTCCTTCAATTACCGAAGCAAGGTATCGATTTGAAGGAATATTTAAGTGACATGGAAAGCGATTTAATCCGTCAGGCTCTGGAAGAATGCAACGGCGTGGTTGCGCATGCCGCCAAGCGCTTGAAGATGCAGAGAACGACGCTAGTCGAAAAGCTTCGAAAATACGACCTGCAGCGATAACGCCGACAGCTTTTTGACGAAGGGAATGGGAGCCTGGCGGTAAGTCGTTGAATGTACAGTTGAAAGAAAGTGGTCCGTATTTTGCTTTAATCTGATTGACCCATCCGGAGCGATCAGTTTATGTCTTCATCAACGATTTCACAATCCCACAACAAAACCGAACAACTCGCCGATGCCTTTCGACTATTCAATGAGTTGTCTCAAAATTTAACGGTTTCCTATCAAAATTTGGAACGGCAAGTCGCGAAGCTGAACGACGAGTTGGCTACCGCACGTAGCGAGAGACTAAAAACGCTATTGGAAAACGAAAAAATCGCGGCTCGTTTACGGCAAATACTCGCCGCTTTGCCGGCCGGCATTCTGATTATCGATTCGACCGGCAAAATCGCCGATTGCAACCCGACAGCGCTCGACTATTTAGGTGAACCATTATTGCAAAGGCCTTGGTCTGAAGTCGCCGGGCGCAGTCTTAAATCGGTTTCCGAGAATCCCCACGAGCGACAATTGCCGAGCGGTAAGCGTGTCGGCTTGAGTTATAACGCATTGACTGAAGGAGCGGGACAACTGGTCTTGTTATCCGACGTAAGCGAAATGCGGGCCCTGCAAGATTTGGTCGATCGGCAAAATAATTTATCGGCCATGGGGGAAATGATCGCGAGCTTGGCCCATCAAGTCAGAACGCCGTTATCGACCGCTATTTTGTATGCTTCGCAAATGTCTAAGCCCGGTTTATGCGAGAACAAACGGCAACAATTTTCAAGCAAGATTCTCAAACGCCTGCATTATCTAGAAAGACAGGTGAACGATATGTTGATTTTCGCGAAGGGAGGGCGTTTGTCGATGGCGACTTTCGCGCTGCATGACTTGCTCGGCAATATCGAAGACTCAATGGCGGACCGCTTGGCATGCAACTCGGTTGAATTTAGCATCAACAATGAGGCGGGTTTCGAGATATTGACAGGTAACGAGCCGGCGTTACGCGGTGCGATTATGAATTTATTGAACAATGCCCTTGATGCCTGTGCCGGACAAGGTGTTGTCACGTTGACGGTGGCTCGGTCCTCTCGGCAAAAACTTATCTTTACCGTTCGAGATACCGGCCCGGGCATTGAAAAGGCTCTGTATCAGAGAGTCTTTGAGCCTTTTTATACCACAAAAAGCAGCGGCACCGGTTTAGGGCTTGCCGTTGTCGACAGCGTCGTCAGAGCGCATCACGGCAAGGTGAGTTGCGACTCGGAGCCGGGCATAGATACTGTGTTTGAATTGGAATTGCCGATTGCCGGGAGGGCAAAACCGGCACTACCCGGCGGGTTTTCGGGAAGGCAAGCTAAGTTCGAGGAGTTATATGATGAAGCAATATGACGTATTGATTGTCGAAGACGATCCCGATCTATGCGAGGCGCTTGCGGATACGCTAGAGCTTGAAGGATACCGGGTATTAGCGGCGCATAATGGAACGGAAGCATTGGCAAAACTCGTGCGAAACGAGGTAAAGTTGGTTGTTAGCGACGTGCAAATGCCGGTGATGGACGGCTTCGAGTTATTGCGCAACATACACGTTCTTCATCCGGGTCTTCCGGTAGTGTTGATGACGGCTTATGGAACCGTGCCTAAAGCGGTTAAGGCAATGCAGGAAGGCGCGGTCGATTATTTGGTCAAGCCTTTCGAGGCTTCGGCTTTAATCGATAAAGTAGCCGCATTTGCCGTGGCCGACGTGCCTGCGGCAGGTTTTGCGATAGGGCCGGATCCTACGATGCAAAAGCTTTATCGCTTGATCGAGCGCGTCGCGCAAACCCATGTCACAGTGCTGTTGCAGGGAGAGAGCGGTACCGGTAAGGAGGTTGTTGCTCGCTCCATACACGAACAATCGCCGTATCGCGGCGGGCCTTTTGTCGCGGTCAATTGTGCCGCAATTCCGGACAATATGTTGGAAGCGATGTTGTTCGGCTACGAAAAAGGCGCTTTTACCGGTGCGGTGCAATCGATGCCGGGGAAATTCGAGCTGGCTCAGGATGGAACACTGATGCTGGATGAAATCGCCGAGATGGATTTGGGTTTGCAGGCTAAATTACTGCGCGTCTTACAGGAAAAAGAAGTGGAACGCATCGGTAGTCATAGAAAGGTTGAATTGAACGTCAGAATTTTGGCGGCAACCAATCGAAAATTGAAGCAATTTGTCGAGCGGGGTTTATTTAGGGAAGATTTATATTATCGTTTGAGTGTTTTTCCGCTGAGAATACCGGCATTGCGCGAGCGCCCCGGCGATATCGTGCCATTGGCGGTCGAGTTATTGCGGCGTCATGGTTTCGACTCGGCGTGCGATGCCGTTTTCGATCCTGAGGCATTAGATAAGATGCAAGCCTATTCGTGGCCGGGTAATGTGAGAGAACTGGAAAATGTGATGCAGCGAGCGTTGATTTTAAAAAGCGGTAAGCGAATCGTAGTAGAAGATTTGATTTTCGAGGAACACGTAGACCCGTATGCCATGGCTGGGAGCGTCATTGAAAACGCTTGCATCGAGAACTCCGAGGATACATCTTCCTTGGGTGATCAAGTACGCTCGGCAGAGGAAAAAATGATCCTGCAAACGTTACTGACCGAAAACGGTAGTCGTAAAATCACGGCTGAAAAATTAGGTATCAGTCCTAGAACACTACGCTATAAAATTGCCAGAATGAAAGAATCCGGCATTGCTATTCCTTGTTCGGCCTGATGGCCCGAATAATGCTTGTTTAGTGAGTAGTATCGGAATTATTGAGAATGATCATGAGTGAAATGAATGTCAATCAAGTGCTGGCGCAAATGCGCCGGATGTCTATCGAGGCCGGGGCAGATGTAAAGCCGCAAGCGCTAGAAAGTAGCGAACAGGCTAACTTCGCTTCGGTGTTGAAACAATCGATCGACTCGGTTAATACGCAACAAGCGACAGCCAGTGCAATGTCAACGGCATTCGAAACCGGTGAATCGGATACCAGCTTGGCCGAAGTGATGGTGGCCATGCAAAAAGCCAGCGTGTCTTTTCAGGCCATGGTTCAGGTCAGAAATAAACTGGTTGACGCCTATAAAGATGTCATGAACATGCCGATGTAGGCAGGCGGCGAATTAAGATGAGCGAGCAAGGTGCAAATGAATTAGTCGGAACGTCCACTCCCCAGACAAGGGCAGTTGACACCGGTAATCCGTTATTGAAAGGCTTGGCGGGACTGACGATGGCTCGTCAGATAGGCCTAATGCTCGGGTTCGCTTTCAGCGTTGCGGTGGCCGTGGCGATCGTGCTGTGGTCGCAGGAGCCCTCTTACAATTTATTATTCGCCGGTATTGCCGAAAAAGATGCGGCGGAAATTATCGAGGCCTTGGATAAAGAAGGCATTAAGTACAAAGTTGAATCCGGATCGGGAGCGATCATGGTGCCGGGTTCCGATGTTCGCGAATTGAAATTAAAGCTAGCTGCTCAAGGCTTGCCGCGTAGTACCAGCTTAGGTTATGAACTGCTCGATCAAGAGCAAGGCTTCGGCACCAGCAAAAATATTGAACAAATGCGGTTTCAGCGGGCCTTGGAAGGTGAAATTGCTCGCACGATCATGACTATTCAAAGCGTTAAGGCGGCAAGGGTTATATTGGCGATGCCAAAGCAGTCGGTATTCGTCAGGCAGCAGAAAAAACCCAGTGCTTCGGTCATGGTTAATCTATATCCGGGCAGAACCTTGGATAAAGGGCAAATCGAATCGATTATTCACTTAGTGGCTTCCAGCGTTCCCTTAATGGAAGCGGGGCAAGTGACGGTCGTCGATCAAACCGGGCGTTTGCTCAACGCCAAAGGAACCGATTCCGATATTTCATTGACCTCGAAGCAGTTCGAATACAAGAAAAATATCGAAGAACATTTAATGGCCCGCATCGAAAATATTTTGACGCCGTTGGTCGGCGCTAATGGTTTGCGTACGCAAATATCGGCCGATGTCGATTTCTCCGTGACTGAAAGAACCCAAGAAATGTTTAACCCCGACCTGCCTGCATTGCGTAGTGAACAGACTCAGGAGGATTTTAGTTCCATGGGGGCAATTCAGGGTGTGCCGGGGGCATTGACTAACCAGCCGCCACCTGCAGGCATAGCACCTGAAGTCGCAACCGGTGAAGGTGCCGAAACGCAGGCAGGATCGTCAGGATCTTCTAGTAAGAGCGCCACGCGGAATTTCGAACTCGATAAAACCATTACGCACACGCGTCTTGCTAGCGGTGTACTCAAGCGGTTGTCCGTGGCCGTAGTTGTCGATAATCGCACTGTCGTTCGCGAGGATGGGAGCATCACCAGCGAACCCTATCCGCAAGAGGATATCATTCGTCTGAGCGACTTGGTCAGGCAAGCGGTTGGTTTTGACAGTAGTCGCGGCGATCAAGTGACCGTCTCCAATGTTGCGTTTAGAGTGGTGGATGAACTCGAAGCATTGCCCGATGCGCCGCTTTGGGAACAGACTTGGTTTATCGACGCCTTGAAACAGTTGGCGGCTGCGGCAGTTATTTTGTTTTTGATTTTCGGCGTGTTAAAGCCGACCATGCAAGGGCTGATAGGGCGTACCGAGGAAGAGCGAAAAGCAGCGGCATTGGCGTTGGCTAAAGCGGAAGCCGAAGCCATGGGCGGAGGTGTTGCGTTCGACGAAAATGGTGTGCCGTATGCGGTACCTGCCGATGAAGCGGCAAGACAGCAACTAGGCATGTCTTCGGAGACCGAAGATCTATTGTTGCTGGAAGCACCGCAAAGTTACGAGAAACGACTGGAGTATGTACAAAAATTGGTTGACGAAGATCCTCAATTAGTTGCACAAATCATTAAGAATTGGGCCAAGCAAGATGTCTGAGAAAGAACTCGATTTAACTCAACCGCAAAGGGCCGCGCTGCTACTTTTGGCGGTGGGGCAGGATCGCGCATCCGCGGTATTGAAGCACATGGGGCCTAAAGAAGTGCAATTGATCGGGTCAACGATGGCGGGACTTGGCGCTATTTCACCGGAAATGGTGGATGCCGTACTTGAAGAATTCATTACTCGAATCAAGGATGAAACCGGCTTAGGTATTAATTCGGACGAATTTATTCGCAACATGCTGACGGGGGCCTTGGGCGCAGATAAGGCGGGAAGCATCATCGATAGAATATTGCTGGGTGCGAACAGCAAAGGGATTGAGCAATTGAAATGGTTGGATACGCGGTCGATTGCCGATCTGATACGTTTGGAGCATCCTCAGATTGTCGCGATCATTTTATCGCTATTGGATAGTGATCAGGCCGCCGATGTTTTAGCCTTATTACCGGAAAACATGCGTTCGGATATTTTGATGCGCATTGCGACGATGGAAGGTATACAGCCGGCAGCATTGAAGGAACTGGATGAGATCATGGAAAAACAATTGACGGGTAGTGATGGCATGAAATCATCATCGGTCGGTGGTGTCGATACCGTGGCTAATATTCTGAACTTCATGGAAGGCTCGGTTAGCGAGCAGATCATGGAAGATATCAATGATAATAACGCCGTGTTGGGGCAGGAAATTATGGATAAGATGTTTGTCTTCGAAGATCTATCGACTGTCGATGACAGAGGCATTCAGACGCTATTGCGAGAAATATCGACCGATCGTTTGCTACTGGCATTACGCGGTGTCGATGACAGCCTGAAAGCCAAAATTTTCGGCAATATGTCACGCCGCGCCGCCGAAATGCTCAAAGACGATCTAGAGGCGGCGCCGCCGGCGAGACTCAGCGAGGTCGAATCGGCGCAGAAAGAAATACTAGGAATCGCGAAGAAATTGGCCGATGCCGGAGAAATCATGTTAGGTAGCGGCAGTGGCGATGAGCTCGTCTAAACAGCCGGGTTTTACCGATGACGAACTCGAGGCATTACGTCTTTGGGATATGCCCAATGTGTCGGGACGTGAACGCTCGAAATCAAGCGAAGCGGATAGAGCACGTAGTCCGCTGCTGACCGTTCAAGATATTGAAGCGATGCAACGGCAAGCCTATGAGGAAGCTTTCGCCAAAGGCAAAGAAGAGGGTTTTACGCAAGGTTACGAAGAAGGGCGGTCGCAAGGTTACGAGGAAGGTTTGAAAAAGGGATATGATGAAAACGTGCATCGACTGCGCGAACAAGGTTTGCAATTGGCCGAAATATTGGAGACGCTTAGTGAGCCTTTGAATGCACTGGATGAAGAAATCGAAAAAGAGTTAGTGGATTTGTCGATAGCGATAGCCAAGCAGCTGGTTCGCCGAGAAATCAAATCGGACCCGGGGCAAATCGTGGCGACGGTTAGAGAGGCGGTCAATATACTGCCTATCGCAACCCGGGAAATAATGCTGACTTTACACCCTGAAGATGCGGAATTAGTACGATCGGTGTTTTTGTTGAACGAACGTCCGGCGCCTTGGGAGATCAAAGAGGATCCGCTACTCAGTCGCGGCGGTTGTCATGTGGATGCGGAACACTCTCATGTGGATGCCTCGGTCGAAAGACGGCTGGCGGCAGTTATTGCTCAAGTACTTGGCGATGAACGGATTAGGGACGAAACATCATGAAATCTTCGCTAGATCGAAACGAGATTTGGCTCGGTAAATTAAAGCCTTATGCCAAACGATTGGTTCATCCTCCGGAACTGATCGTAGAAGGTAAATTATCCAGAATGGTCGGTTTGACACTCGAGGCTATCGGTTGTAGGGCGCCCATCGGCTCTCGTTGTCAAGTGCAAACCAAAACAGGTAGGGTTATCGAGGCCGAAGTTGTCGGTTTTTCCGGCGATCGCTTGTTTCTAATGCCTACCGGTGACCCTTATGGTTTGGAACCGGACTGCCGAGTCATTCCAATGAGTAAGGAATATTTGGCCAGAGTCGGTTTTAGCTTGCTGGGCCGGGTATTGGATGGAGGGGGTAATGCTCTGGATGGTAAGGGACCTTTGAAGACCGATGCGCAGGTTTCATTAACCGGCGTTCCGGTCAATCCGCTTAGTCGAAAGCCGATCCGTGAAGTGCTCGATGTCGGTGTTAGAGCGATCAATGCCTTGTTGTGTGTCGGACGAGGGCAAAGGATGGGCTTATTTGCCGGAACCGGCGTCGGCAAGAGCGTTTTGCTGGGGATGATGACTAAGTTTACCAATGCCGACGTCGTCGTGGTGGGGCTTATTGGTGAACGGGGGCGTGAGGTTAACGAATTCGTACAAAAAATTCTGGGTGCCGAAGGGCTTAGCCGCTCGGTCGTTGTCGCGACGCCGGCAGACTATCCGCCATTGATGCGGGCGAATGGAGCGTTACTTGCGACCAGTATTGCCGAGTATTTCCGCGATCAGGGCTTGGATGTTTTACTGCTGATGGATTCATTGACTCGTTATGCTCAAGCCCATCGAGAAATCGCACTCGCAATCGATGAGCCGCCTGCCACTAAAGGTTACCCGCCCTCGGTATTTGCCAAGTTGCCTCGTTTAGTTGAGCGGGCCGGAAACGGCGATGAAGGCGGCGGTTCGATTACGGCTTTTTATACCGTACTGACCGAAGGCGACGATCCCAACGATCCGGTTGCCGACTCGGCTCGCGGTGTATTGGATGGGCACATCGTGCTAACTCGAGAGCTGGCGGAATCCGGGCACTTTCCTGCGATCGATATCGAGGCATCGGTCAGTAGGGTTTTGCCGGATATCGTCGATGACGATCATTTACGAATGGTGCGCAAATTGAGAGGACTGTATTCGCTGTATCAGCAAAACAGAGACCTCATCAGCGTTGGCGCCTACAAACCCGGCTCAAATCCGAATGTCGATTTGGCGATTGAGAAAATACCGGCGATTAGGAATTTTTTGCAACAAGATATGAATGAGCCGGTGGATTTAAGTCGAAGTATCTTGGAGTTGTCCGATTTGCTTGGGAATGAGGGTGAAAGGTGAAAGGGGAAATTTAGGGCTAGACAAGTGGTTAAAATGTCGCACCATTTTACTATTCACCGCTAACACCCCCTGTGTCAGGATAGTTGCTCAAATTATTTCATGCGGGATTCTCAGCTACGGTAGTTATCAATAAAATGAAAAAATCCGAACGCCTGAAAACGATTGTCGAGTTGAATGTTGCCCAGGAAAAAAAAGCCTTGGAAACATTCGGGCAAGTGCAAAAAAAACAAGTTCAATTGCAAATGCAGCTCGATCATTTGGTTAATTATCGTCAGGAATACCAGGAAAAATTCGACGCTTTCTGTAAAACCGGCGCTAGGGTCGGGCAATTGCTGGAGTTTAAGTCTTTCTTGGATAAACTCGATCAAGCGATTAACGGACAGGAGCAAGCGCTGCAGTCATTGGATACGGAACTAAGTCGGGTGCGCGGAAATTGGATAGGACTGCATAATCGAACTAAGAGCCTGTCGAAATTATTTGACGCGGCGCAAGCCGATGAAGTTAAGCAGTTAGATAGACGCGAGCAGAACGAACAGGATGATAGAGTCGCTTCAGGGCGGCGCGGCGGCACGAAAAATGCTGGATAAATCCGTAACAGTTAAGAGGAAAAGTATATGAGCGCTTTAAATTTATTGACGATGTTATCCGGTTCGATCGGCAAAGAAAATTTAAGCCGGCTTTTTCAGGGAGAAGATAAAGCATCCGGTGACTTTGCCGAAACCTTGATGGCTCAGATCGGTTTGCTCGCACAACCCGAATCTCAGGAAAATTTAACGTTGCCAATAACTGATTTTGCGGAAATATCCGAACAATTAACGCAGTTGACAAGTTTTGATTCCGAACAAATGAGTTCGACTATGCAAGAAATTGCCAGTTTATTAGGCAATGAATTGCCGGCCTCGGGGCATTTCGATCAAGAAATCGATCTAGAGAAAACCATGAAGACGTTGAGCGAAGTGCTTGCTCATATTGAGGCTGCGACCGAGTCTTTGACTAATTCGACTGGTATGTCCGGCAATGTCGAGCGGGCCGAAACGGATGAGGCGAGGCTACTCGATCTTTCTGCTGAAGAAGTCCCCACTGCCATGCCAATAACAACGATGCCTCTAAACATTATCAAAAATCCGGATGAGACCATACGGGCGGTCGATGCAAATGCTAAGTTGCCGCTTGAGGATCAGGACGATACCGGGATTACTGATGGTGAAGGAAATATTCCTAAGTTAATCAAAAATATATTGCAAAACGGTGAGGAACTGAGCAATGGCAAGACACTGATCGAAGAACAGCGTCTTGCCGGGGAAAGCAAAGTATCGACTGACGGAAAGGTTGTTGACCTGCATGCCAAGACCGAGTCAAAAACCGCAAGTATAGAAAAAAAATTAGCGCCAGCTACGGTTGTTGAGAAACCGGTTCCGAAAATGGCATTGGATATGGCTCAACTACACCGGCAAATTGCCGGTCAAACAAAAATAGAAGTTCCGGCAATGAGTAAGCCGATGATGCATCCCGAATGGAACCAGGAGCTAGGCGAACGGATTGTTTGGATGAATAATCGGGCCATGCCTTTTGCCGAACTTAGACTCAATCCTCAGCATCTTGGGCCCATTTCAATTCGTATCGATATGAATCAGGATCAAACTACAATTGCATTTTCCGCCCAACAAGCTGCGGTTAAAGAAGCCATAGAGGCTGCGATCCCGAAGTTACGAGAAATGATGGGGACTCAACAGTTGAATGTAGCTGAAATTAGCGTGACTCAAGCCTCGCATAGCGAACAACAAGCAAAGTTACCTGGATTTGGTCAAACCACTCAACAGCAAAACGAAGGCGGACAGAAAAACGGTCGTGGAACCAATGCGTTTGAAAATTCGGACAGTGCGGCTAATACAAGCGAAGATGTCGATAACGTAAATGCGATTGTCAGTTCAGGAATATTGAATATTTTTGCATGATGGGTGAGTAATCTGTTAACCCTAAAGAGCACCTGTGCGGGACGGGTTATACAAACCGTCCCCAACGTGTCGAATTGGTTTCGCCACGGTCGAAAAGCTTCCGCTCCCCTGCCTGCCGGCAGGGGCTCACGCCCCTTACCTACATCCATGTAGGTAACATTTCGGATCGATACCATTTATTGTTACCCAACCGCCTCGACCTTTCCTCACCTAACGCTAAGTGAGGGACGATCAGCGGATTGCTCCCACAGAGCGTCCACCCGTTCCCAACGTTCCGGCTTGTTTAAGCCACGGTCAAAACGTTTCGGACGGGGTTATAACCCGTCCTGCATAGATATTTCATGCTTCGACTCGGCTCAGCGCGAAAGGTTTTTGGGGTGCTTATCCGTTCTTTCAAGATAATTTATCAACCGTGTTAAGGAAATAAATAAATTTTCAATTTTTGCACTCGATTGCTCGGAAATTATTCAAGAAATCAGGTAATGTATTTATCGGAAATAAAAAAGACTTATTCAATTTCAAGAGGGTATTTAGATGGATTCTCAACTTCAAACACAACAGCGCGCACAATTTATTGATCGGGTGCATCAGGAATTTTTAGTTATGACGGGTTACGGTGCACATGTCCATATCAATACACATGGCATTTTAATGTTATTCAATCAGTTTTTAAACCAACCAAGACCGGAAAGAGAATTTATTAGAGCAGCGATTACTTCTCTTAAGCGGGCATGACTTTTCCGTTCTTATACTTCACGTGGTCAGGTCTACCGATGCTTATAAGAAAACCATCGGTAGACTGCTTAGGGAGCAGGCAGTCGACGTTCACAGCATAATCGGCACGGTTACTGTGATTAAATGGACTCATATTTTAACCGCTACGCCAAATAGAAAAGAGTAACCAAATTCCGCCGAATAATGCGCCGACGAAAGCGGTCAAACCGATCAACGATGATGCGCCGCCTTCAACGGTCGAGACAATAGAGCTGCCGATAATCATTGCCGCAGTAACTAAGCTGATAGAAATTCGATTGACCACACGGTCGAGCTCCTTGCCCAGCCATTCCGGTCGCGTGATGTCTAATCGAACGCTCAACGCTCCTCGTCGCAAATCCTCCATAATTCGGTGCATATCTTCCGGTAACTCGCTTAGCATTTCAACGAGTCCTGCTGCCGATTTAAAACCGCGTCGAGCCATGGCTTCGGGATTGTACCGGAGTAGAAACGCTCGTTTGAGTAACGGTGTTGCCGTCACGACCAAATTAAACGACGGATCGAGTTGCCGACCCAAGCCTTCCAACGTAATGAATGTTTTAATCAATAATGTGAGATCGGCCGGCAAATTGAGCTGATGATCGCGTAGTAAATTCGTTAAGTTAAACAGTAACTCTCCTATGTGCAGGTCCTTCAATGGGATATCGTGGTATTGATCAATAAAATTGTCGATTTCCAGTGTCAATGCATCTTTATTTGCCGTCGATTTATCAGCCCATTTCAAAAGAATTTTGACGACGATATCCGGGTCGCGCTCTACTAAACCGTGCAACAGATTGACGACTTGATTCCTCCGCTCGTCGGTAAGTCTGCCGACCATACCAAAATCGATAAACGAGATGCGATTGCCGGATAGAAAGAAACAATTGCCGGGGTGAGGGTCGGCATGAAAAAAACCGTCTTCTAAAATCATTTTAAGCACTGCATCGGCACCGGTTTTAGCCAGTTTTTTCCGATCCAAAGTTGAGTATTCGATTCGGTCGATATCATGACCCGAAATGCCATCGATATATTCTTGAACATTGACGCGCTCACTGGTCCATTGCCAATACACTTTGGGAATGATGATAGTGCGGCTTTTTTTAAAGTTGGCACGCATGCGTTCGCTATTGCGTCCTTCGATGGCCAAATCCAATTCTCGACGCATCGATAATGTGAATTGGCGTACGATTTCCTGTGGATTATAACGACGCAAATCCTTGATTTCCCGAGCTGCAACCTCGGTCATCTGGTTGAGTAGGCGCAAATCCGCTTCGACGGTAGGTCGGATGCCGGGACGGCGGATTTTGACAATAACCTGAGTGCCATCCTCCAGCGAAGCTTTATGAACTTGACCAATCGAAGCGGCTGCTATCGGCGTTTTGTCGAAAGTTGCAAAGACTTCGTGCGGCGGGGCGCCCAGATCTTCCTCCAGCTGCGCCAAGATTTTATCGATCGGTGCCGGACGGGCTTGATCCTGAAGTTTTTCGAACTCGGCAATCCAGGTAGGGCTGAACAAGTCGGGGCGAGTAGCGAAAATCTGGCCCAGTTTCACGAAAGTAGGCCCCATTTCTTCCAGAACTCGACGAATGCGCTCCGGTGGTTCCATACTGGTCAATTCGTCGATTTCATGCCAGTGCAAAACATGCCCTGCGCGTTCAACAAGACCAACAATGCCGAGTCGGCGGACAATATCGCCGAAGCCATAGCGGATCAAAATCGAAGTGATTTCATGAACGCGTCCGAAATCCCTAGCGACGGAAAAGGTTTCCAATATCATTATGTTGGTATGCTGACGGTTAAATGGCGGAAGTGAATATCAATATTGGATGGGAATGGTCCCTGTAAGTCAATGGTTCATAATTATAGTTAGCAGTTAGCAGTTAGCAGTTAGCAGTTAGGATTTGGTCGTAAATACCTTCCCTATTTTACGGAGAGTTCGGTTGCTCGATTGGCAGGTGTCGGCGGCAGGGAAAGCCGCCGTCAAGCTTACAAGGACGTATTCACGACGTCCTGCCAAGCGAGTTACCGAACCCTCAACAAAGCGCATAGTTCCAAGGCGTTATTTATCACGAAATCCTTAGTAGTTAGCAGATCGTTCATTTTGGGTTGATCTTCATGTCTGTGCCAAGTTCATTTACAAAGAACATGAATAATCGGGAGATTTATATTTGTTATAAAAGTTTCACAACTTATCGGTCTTTACTCTATCGGTCATGTGGATAGCAAGCCAAATCGTATCGCTGTTTCGATCGGTCCATTCTACCCGATGTAAAGCATGCGCCGGGATTAATAAATAATCTCCGGGATTTAAAACAATATCTTCGGGACGGTTTTTATAACGTAATTTCGCTTGCCCTTGAAGAAGCAGTACCCACTCGTCCCAGTCTTGATTGTACCAATGGCCGGCTTTTGTCGAGTGATTCCTAGAGACAATCCGCTCGATGCGGACATGATCGGTTTTTAACACGGTTTCGAAGAGTTCTTCGGATAATCGGTCTGGAATATTTGCAAAAATATTGGAATAGCTTATGGACATCGTTAATATGATTCGAATCAAAAAGCGATAACTATAGCAAAGGTGGAAGGGGAAAGATGAAAGGTGAAAGATTTCAAGCTCCAGCTTGGGAAATACTTGCGCGAAGCTCTAGCTTCGCGGTGTAAATGTTATTGAGGGATTGTGTAAACAACAATTTATGTATAACGATGAGTGCATAGTGTGGGAACGTGAATTGCCGGGGGGCTGAATAGTCATTGGCGCCAACTTAAGTAAAAACACGTCATTCCGCCAGGGATTCACTCCGGGCTACCCTGCCCGGAGCCCTTCGGGTAAATGCAAATCCGTTCCATACGGATTTGTGGCGGAATCCAGTGCCACGGACGGCAATGCTTAGCTTCACATTTATGTAACCGGAATATCGGTAATCCATGCCCCGAAATGACGAATAAGCCTGCAAATGCACCATAGGGTAAGCACTAAGTTGGCGCTTATGGGCTGAATAGTTACGCGAAAAGTGTATATTTTGCTCATTATCTAACCGTCGATATGGCTTAGGTGGAAGACTGAACGTTAATTATTGTCGCTAATTTGAAGTTACGAGGATCGTCAACCAACACAGAGAGGTAGCATCATGAATTTAAAAGATATTGATTGGCAAGCGGGATTTGATAAGAGTGTTGTCGGAATGCGATGGGCTTTAAGAGGCCTGGATAAGCTTAAGTGTATCGACTTTATCGCGCCTTTGTTGTTACGGCTTTATCTCGTTCCGGTACTGTGGATGGCTGGGTCGAAAAAATTCGCCAATTTTTCCGATACGGCGGCATGGTTTGGTGACGAGCAGTGGGGACTGGGCTTGCCATTACCTTATTTGCTGGTATTCCTGGTAGCATTGATCGAAGTATTGGGATCGGTTTTTTTGTTGATCGGATTCGGAGTCAGGTTGATTTCACTACCGTTGATGATCGTGATGGCGGTGGCGGGAGTTTTGGTGCATCTCAAGAACGGTTGGCTCGCGATTGCGACCGGTTCCGGATTATTGGCAACGGACCGTACGATCGGTGCGGTAGAGCGACTGGAACAGGCCAAATCGATCTTACAGCAATACGGCAATTACGACTGGCTGACTGAAAACGGGGCCTTCGTCGTATTGAATAACGGAGTCGAATTTGCCGCAACTTACTTTATTATGCTGTTGGTATTGTTTTTTATCGGCGCCGGACGTTATGTCAGCCTCGATTATTGGCTGGCGGCAAAATACTCAGAGGAATAGCTATGTTGATTAAATCCAAAACGGTCGTTTCGGAAAACGACGTAACCGACCGGACGATTTTCGAAGCACGAAGAAGCATTATTAAAGCCGCGCTGACGTTACCTTTGGCGGGAGCATTACCGGGTGTTTCGGAAGCTAAAAACAAAATATATACCGAGGTTCCGGTCGGCCCCTATTCGGCGGATCTTGAGCCGAATAAATTTGAAGATGTCGCCAACTACACCAATTATTATGAATTTTCGACCAATAAGACCGACTCGACAGTCCTGGCGCGGCGCTTGGTAACAAGGCCTTGGTCGGTCGCAGTCGAAGGCGAAGTCGAAGCTCCCGGCGTATTCGATTTGGAGGATATTCTCAAAGCCAATCCCTTGGAACAGCGAATTTACCGATTCAGATGTGTCGAGGCTTGGTCCATGGTTGTGCCGTGGATCGGCTTTCCTTTGGGGGAAATGCTGAAACAGTTCAAACCGACCTCGAAAGCTAAATATGTCGAATTTACGACATTATATAAACCCTCGATCATGGTCGGTCAGAAAAGTAATGTATTGGAATGGCCTTATGTCGAGGGTTTGCGTATCGACGAAGCAATGCACCCCCTAGCCTTCATCGCAACCGGTATGTACGACGACGATTTGCCCAACCAAAACGGCGCCCCGTTACGTTTGGTCGTTCCTTGGAAATACGGATTCAAGAGCATCAAAGCGATCGTCAAGATTCGCTTTCAAGAGGACATGCCGAAAACGGCCTGGAATAAAAGTGCACCGCATGAATACGGATTTTTTGCCAACGTCAATCCGGACGTATCGCACCCGCGCTGGAGCCAAAGCCGCGAACGCATACTCGGCGCAAGTATTTTCACACCGAAACGCAAAACCGAGTTATTCAACGGGTATGGCGAAGCTGTTGCGTCTTTATATGCGGGTATGGATTTGACGAAGAATTTTTAATGCTAAATTCAAGAGATGAAGGATTGCCGGCAGCATTCCTACTGCCGGCATCCTCGCTAGGTACTTTTCATTCCTTGATGTTTTCTGTTAAAAGGGCGGGCGTTGCTCTCAATGGAATCAAGGCATCTCGGCCGGGCGGGTAAACACGTAATCGGTTTTTTCGGCTTTGGCGTGACAACCGGCGCATTCCTGCGCGAAATCGGCGTTATCACCGTAAGGTTTCAGGTCCTTGCCGACCCAGCGCGCATAGCCCCAACCTTGGGTCGCTTGGAATTTTTTGGCGTCCTTGATCATAAATTCGAAATGTTGCACATCGCCTGGAACCGTCGCGGCTTCCCACAACGGGTGCTGTCTGTCTTTCCAGACCAGTTTGGCCAGTATCGTACCGTCCGGCCAAGGTTTGGTATTGCCGCTACGAGCGGCCTTGACTGCGATGCTGTTACCGAGGATTCCGCGCAGGGAATTGTTGTCGGTCCGGTGCGCGACACCGATGAATTGCCAGTTTTGGTATTTTTTCGGCATTTCGATGCCGTTTGGTGCGGGTGCCGGCTGTTTGGTTTCGGCATAAACGCCGAAAGATATCGACAGGCTGATGGCGATCGTTGAACACAGTCGTAATGGTAATGTGTATTTCATGGATTATTTCCTCTTCACGTTAACTGAAGCTGATGGGCTTCCTGTCGGTTAATATTTGATGATCCTAAAATGTATTTCACCATGAAGAGCATGAAGGACTTGAAGACGCAGTGTTTTCAATTTAAATGCGTTACTAATCATTACCAGCCTATGTCATCATTATTGCCGCTGGAGTACTGGCTTTGCCTGCACTCAGTCCCGCCATTGTTTTGATGTTTTTTAGTCATTAATTGGATCTGAAAACGCTGTATTATTGCATTGAGTTTATCCATTAAGTGCATCTGTGCCATTGGAACAGTTCATAAAGCACTCAATTCTCTTCCCTTCATTATCTTCATGCTCTTCATGGTAATAAAAAACAAGTTATAAACATTGTACTGCATTAGCACCCATTGGTAGTAAGCGGTAAGCTTATTCTGAAAGTGCTGCCTTTGCCGATATTGGATTCTACCTCAATCTTACCGTTGTGGTTTTGGATGATTTTATAGGATAGCGATAAGCCCAATCCGGTTCCTTGGCCAACCGGCTTCGTCGTAAAAAACGGGTCGAAAAGTTTAGAGCGGATTTCTTTCGGAATACCTTTGCCGGTGTCTTCGATTTCAATCCAAATGTGGTCTTTTTCGGTCCCGGTTCTGATATAAATAGTACCGAATGTTTCGATGGCGTGAGCGGCGTTGACCAATAAGTTCATGAAGACCTGATTTAACTGTGCGCCAATGCATAGATAAGGTTCTAATCCGGTATATTCCTTGACGATTTTCGCTTTGTATTTGAGTTCGTTTTGAATAATATTCAAAGTCGCGTCGATGCCGGCCTCGATGTCGAATCGTCCCATTTCCTGCTTGTCGATTCGAGAGAAATCTCTAAGATCTTGAACGATTTTACGCGCGCGCGTTGCCCCTTCGATCGATTCATCGACCAGATCCGACAAGTCGGTTTTAAGATAATCGATATCGATTTTTTTCTTGAGCCGATGGTAAGCGAGAGCTTCGCTGTTATCGGCGGGCAGTTCTCGAGCAAGCTTTTCGGCGGTTTCCGAAAACTGCAGGATATCGTTCAGGTATTGTTTCAGGCTATTCAGGTTGGAAAAAATATAACCTAACGGATTGTTGATTTCATGAGCGACACCGGCTGCTAGTTGCCCGATCGAGGCCATTTTTTCGGATTGAATCAGATGGGCTTGGGTTTCTTTTAGGCGTGAATTCAGCCGGACTTGTTCATTTTTTTCCGCTTCCAAGGTTTTGTTGGCATCGAGCAACTGCTGCGTTCGTTCCTCGACTTTTTCCATCAATAACTGATTGATGCGGGCAATTGTAATTTCGGCATTTTTTTGATTGGTAATATCCATGCCGCAGCCCATGAGTCCTGCAAAACTGCCGTTTCTTCTGATTCGCGGGACAGCGGTTTCCAGGATCCAAACAATACTGTCATCTTCTCGACGCAAGCGGTATTGAATTTTGAATTTTTTTAAGTCGGATGCGGCATGAGTATAAGTGCTCAGAACTTTATCCCGGTCGTCGGGATGAATAGATCCCAGCCATTGCGAATGGTTGCCGGAGCCTAGGGGAATATTGAACTTTTTATACCAATAACGATTGCAGAAGACTGGAATGTTCTTGGCATTGGAAATCCATATCAATGCCGGTAAATTATCGGCCATCTCCTTGAAGCGGTCTTCGCTTTCCCGTAAGGCCGAATAGAGATTGCTTTGCATGATAATGCCGGCTTGGTCGATCTTGGCCGCATCGGCAATCGGCTTGCCGAGCATGCAATCGGCCATTTTTTTATCGGTGCCTAGTATGTGCCGGTATAGCCAATCGAATAGAAAATCGAGTAAGTGATGCAGTAGAAAAGATGCGTTATCCGGTTTCTGATTGCGCGCTTCGACGATGGTTTCGACAAATTGTCGATGTTCGTTCTTATGCGATGCGAACAATGTTTCCTCGAAGCCCGATTGTTGCATCAATTTCTCTTCTTCGTCGAAATGATAGCGTGTGTAATCGATCAAATCGTCGAGAAGTTCGGTGATTGTATCGGGGGCATGGCCTAAAGCTACGGCTTCGTCGAGACGGTTGATCAGCTCTAAAAGACGTCGGTGCTGGTCGTCTACAGTGGCGATGCCTAATTTAAGACTATCGTTCCAAGTTAAAATGTTGTCCATATTAGTTGAATCGGGAAAGTTATTGAGAAGGGGCCTATTAGTATTCTCTCATTAGCGTATAGGCCGTATTTTCCGGTTCCCCTGGTCCCGCCGTGGGGAACCCATGCCTTGGATCACCACGAACGGCTTAACTTAAAAGGCAGTGATACCTTGTTTACCGAGGTAAGATCGGTATGCATTCACACGCTAGAGAGGCTATGGAAGTATTGGAGAATACATCGTAAAAAATTTATTCACCACGAAGAACATGAAGTAATGAAGAAAAAAGCAAAAAAAATCAACGATCTAATTCTTCATGTCACTTCATGCGCTCCATGGTGATTTCGTAATTTTGAATACTTTCACAGTCTCTAGAGCGGTGGGAACGAGGACAATTCGAACGCTAGGATTGCTGCAAAATATGTCGTGCGAGCTATATGTCGCTTCGGCTTTTTTGAAGTATAACCTAAAGTTGAATTATTTCGTTCGTTTGGCGTAGACTGGCGAAAGTGTATCGGTACCGATTCGTTTTGTGAATGGTGGCTATACTGGACGTTTTATCCTAAAAAGAGCAGTTGGCATGTGTTATAGACCGTTCGCCCTGAGCGCAGCCGAAGGATGGGGTAGTTTGAGGCTCTCAACTGCTCTTTTTAGGTTTATTCATCGGTTGATTTCTTTTTAAGGTCATGGCTCAATACGACGAAAGCAGTCAAAAACTGACGATCAAGCTGGTCTATTACGGTCCTGCACTCAGCGGCAAGACGACTAATTTGATGCGTCTGCACGATATTTTGACGCCCGATATGAAAGGCGAGTTGATGATCATGGAAACCGCCGACGATCGAACCTTGTTTTTCGATTTATTGCCGTTGGGTTTTCGCGCGCCGTCAGGTTTATTGATCAAGTTCAAGGTTTACACGGTGCCGGGACAAGTCATCCACGACAGTACGCGCAAGGCGGTGCTGTCCCGGGCCGACGGCGTCGTGTTCGTTGCCGATTCGCAGCGGACGCAAAGCGTCAATAACGGCGAGTCGTTTGAAAATTTAGCCGCGAATGCGGCGCGCGTCGGGCTCGATTTTCAGCAATTGCCGTTGGTCGTGCAGTTCAACAAGCGCGATTTACCGGCAATTTTGACCGAACAGGAAATACTGGAACGTTGGGAAAAAGCCCCTTGGCCGGTATTGTTTAGTTCGGCGTTGACCGGCGAGGGCATCATCGAGACCTTTAAGACTTTGTTGACAGCCGTATATCTAACCTGCGACCGGCTGTACCGTTTGCAATCGGATCATGGCCTTGATTGCGATAGTTTTATCGCGCAAACGTTGGGCGGTTCATTATCATCGGCAAGAGGTTGATACGATGTCCGATTTTCAATCCGAGGCCGATTTCGAGCGCGATTTGAATCTTGACGAGCTCTTGAAAGGCATCGACAAGAGCCGCTTGGTTTCGGCATTGAATGTCTTATTAGACACGATGGTCGACATCATGGACGATACAGGCGCAAGCTTAATCGGCGACAACGACTCGAAGACGGTTGACAAGGTGCCGTTGCATGGCGAGTTGGAACCTGTCGGTTTCTTGCAGACACGAACCGCCGTCCCGCCCGAACGGTTGCGTGCCGCAGCCGATATGATGCAGTTGATTTTGCGCTGCAATGCGCGCTATTTGTTGTCATCCGATATTCATCTACAAACCCAGCGCGACGATTTCGAGGAATTACAGCGCAGAAATGTCGCCTTGCAAGCGTCCGAAGCGCGCTACAAAAATCTTTCCGAAAGTTTGGAAATACGCGTCAAAGAGCAGGTTAAAACGATCGAAAAGGCGCATTTGAAGCTTTACCGGAATGAAAAGCAGGCTTCGGTAGGTCGGTTGGCGGCCGGTGTCGCTCATGAGGTTAATAATCCTCTCGGCTTCATTCGCAGCAATGTCGCTACCGCCGTATCCTATCTGGAATCGTTTTACGAATTCAATACCTTGATCGATAACGGGGCCTCATCGGAGGAATTACGCAAAGTCTGGGAAGGGCGGGAATTGCCCTTATTGCTCGACGATTTCAAGGATTTGATGAATGAAAGCCTCGAAGGTCTCGATCGTATCGCGAAGATCGTTATTGCATTGAAGGGTTTTTCTCGTATCGATCAAACCGAAACCGAACGAGCCGATATCGATACGATCGTTCGGCAAATCTGCCAGGTTGCCGAATCGCAATGGCAACAAAAGGCGAAACTCGTTTTGGATCTGTCTTCGGAAACGCCGATTCAATGTCAATCCGCGCAATTAGGCCAGGTCGTATACGGATTGCTAGGTAATGCGGTGGATGCGATCGAAAAAACCGGCATTATTCGTATCCGAACCTCTGTTCGAAACGGGGTTGTCGTGCTCGAAGTTCAAGATAACGGACGGGGCATTTCGGAGACGGTTTTGCCACATGTGTTCGAACCGTTTTTCACGACTAAGGAGGTTGGCCAGGGGACGGGGTTGGGCTTGACCGTTTGTCACGATATAGTCAAAGAGCACGGTGGCACGATCGATATCGTGAGCCAGATCGGTAAGGGAACTCGGGTAACGGTTAACTTACCTGTGCAGAACGCTATTCAGCATTCTAAAGAGTCTTAACAATGTCGTTTTATGCCTCGTTATTTACCGGCGGCCAAAATACCGACGCCACGGACGAACAAAACGATACACAGCAAACGTCCAAGGCATACGGTATATTACTGGTCGACGACGAAGCCAACGTACTCAGTGCGTTACGGCGCGTGTTCCGTCAGGAAAACTACCGCGTCGAAGTCGCCATGTCCGGCGACGAAGCTTTACATACGCTCGCGAACGGTCAATTTCAACTCGTTATTTCCGACTATAAAATGCCGGGTATGAATGGCGCCGAATTGCTACGGCGCGTCAAAATGCTTCATCCCGACATTATTCGTATCATGCTAACCGGCGAGGCCGATACCGGCGCGGTACTCGGTGCGATCAACGAAGGCGCGGTTTATAAGTTCATTCTCAAACCCTGGAATAATGACGACTTGCGTATCACGGTCGGCTTGGCGCTGGAACAGTACGACCTGATCGAAAAAAATAAAAAGCTCCAGCACGACAATGTCGATAAAACCAAGGAGATTAAGCGACTCAGCAAGCTGGCAGTGTCCGATAGCGCCCAAATTGCGATCATGCTGCATAAAAAACAGTTGCTCAGCGACCGGCAACTTCAAGAGTTATATAAAATCAAGCAAACTCGCAAAGATCCGATGCTCAAATTAATATTGGAGCGCGACTGGGTGGCCGAGAAAACGATTCGCAGCATTTTACGTAAGGAACTACTCATCGAAGAAGTCTCGCTGCCGGAATTTCAGGTCAATCCCGAAGCGGTCGAGCTGCTGCCGCGTTCGGTATGCGAGCAGCATTGCGTATTGCCGTTGAAAGTCGATCAACGCCAATTGTTAATGGTCATGGCTGACCCGCTTGATATGGGCTTGCAAGCGGAATTACGCTTCATGACCGGCTTGACGATTGAAACCGTGATGGCCGACATTGCCGCGATCAAGAAAAAAATCAATGCCGTTTATGGCGACGAACCGAGCTTTGGCGATATCGAAACCATTGTTTCTGCCCTCGATCCGTTCGAAACGATCGAAGTCGTCATCGATCACGAAGACGATATTTCGCTCGAACAATTGCTGCAGGAAACGGCCGAACCGCCGGCAATACGCTTGGTCAATTCGATCATCATCGAAGCGATTCGTCTAAAAGCCAGCGATATTCACATTCAACCGCGAACGAAAAGCATTGTCGTTCGTTACCGGATAGACGGTATATTGTTCGATAAGATATACATCCCGAATCAACTGCACAATCAACTGGTTTCGCGTATCAAAGTCATGGCGGAGATGGACATCACCGAACGCCGTAGGCCTCAGGACGGGCGTATAACCGTCAAAACACCGATGCGTATCGTCGACCTTAGAATTTCGACACTGCCGGTCATCAACGGCGAAAAGGTCGTGATGCGAATTCTGGACAGGAACGCACAGATTCAAAGTATCGATAATCTTGACGTCGCGAATTCCGAACGAGAGAAATTACTGCATCTGATCAACAAACCGCAAGGTATCGTACTCGCGACCGGGCCGACCGGCAGCGGCAAGACGACTACGCTCTATGCTTTACTGCAGCACGGTGTGACGCCGACTAAAAACTATCTCACGATCGAAGAGCCGGTCGAATATTTTCTTGATTCGGCCGGTCAAGTCAATGTGCGTGAAAAGATCGGATTGACTTTTCCGATGATATTGCGGGCCATTTTACGGCAAGATCCCGATGTGATTTTGTTAGGAGAAATCCGCGATCTCGAAACCGCCGAAGTGGCGTTTCAGGCGGCTTTAACCGGTCATTTGGTGTTTTCGACACTACATACCAATTCCGCATTGGCGACGGTGGCAAGGTTGATCGATATAGGCTTGAAACCGTTCATCGTCGCCAGCGGACTGGAAGGCGTGATTTCTCAGCGGTTAGTGCGCAAGCTTTGTACGCAGTGCCGGGAAGCCTGCCCTCCCGACCCTGAAACCATGAGCATGCTCGGTCCGTTATTCAATACGAACGCTATCGACGTATACCGAGGCAAAGGGTGCGAACACTGCAGCAATACCGGCTATAAGGGCCGGATTTGCTTGATGGAGATTTTGGCACTCAACGAAGCCATGCGCGATTTGATAACCGCACAGGCTAGTTTCAGCGATTTGAGAACCTTGGCGGTTGAAAACGGCTATCGAACGTTGATTGAAGACGCGTTCGATAAGGTTGTTGCGGGTACGACGACCTGTGAGGAAATATTGCGCGTTCTTGGTCCGCAGAGCTTATCCTGAGTCGTGCGTCGATAGAATGGATTGCGATAATCATCAACCTAAGAAAAAGCATTTCACCATGAAGATCATGAAGAATAAGAAGTTAGGATTCCCTTAAAAAATAACTTCCGCATTATGCGCCCTCTCCCTTAGGATTTCGTGATAAATAACGTCCTGCAATTATGAGCTTTGTTGAAGGTTCGGTAACTCGCTTGGCAAGGCGCCGTGAATACGTCCATGTAGGCTTGACGGCGGCTTTCCCGGCCGCCGACATCCTCGCTAGCCACACCCCATACCTTCATGATGTTAGCCATTTTTTGAGTATAAAGGGAATAAAAGATTATGCATGTCTTCTTGAAATATCTCACGAACTTCATATGCTTCATGGTTGAATTGCCGAGTTTAGGTTTATGGGAGTTTATTTATGATTGAACCCGAATCGTCATCGGAGCGTGTGCTGTTACTCGTCGACGACGAAATCAATATCGTCAAAGCTTTGAAACGGTCCTTGCGTAGAGATGGCTATCAAATTTTGACGGCCAACAGCGGTGCTGAAGGATTGAAATTATTGGGCCGACAACGCGTAGGAGTTATCGTTTCCGATCAGCGCATGCCGAACATGACCGGCGCCGAGTTTTTGAGTGAAGTTAAAGTTCTTTACCCCGACACGATGCGTATCATGTTGTCCGGTTACACCGATTTGGAGTCGGTCACCAATGCGATCAATGAAGGAGCGATTTATAAATTTTTGACCAAGCCGTGGGAAGACGATTTGTTGCGGGACAATATTCGCATAGCGTTTGAACATTATGAAATGGCCTTAGACAATCGGCGTCTGACCGCCGAGTTGCAACATGCCAACGAGGAACTCCAGCAATTCAACCGGGAATTGGAGCGCCAGGTCAAAGAAAAGACACGAGAAATTATACGCAATGTCAATCTATTGCAGGTCTCGCAAGAGATCCTTGAGCATTTGCCGGTAGCTGTGCTCGGTATTGATGAACAAGGCATGATAGCCGTCTCGAACCGCGAATCGAACAGATTGCTTCGCGGTTTGTCCCTCGGCGGACTGGTCGGCTTGCAAGCAAAAGAAGTACTGCCGTTTGTGGTCATGGAATGGGTAGATCAATGTTTCGGCGGCGGTTTGTCCGATAATAATGCCGCACGGATCTTAGTCGTAGGAAGCGTCGAGATGACGGTCTCGGTGCGGCCGATGGGTTTTTCCAGCGGCGCAGGAGGCGTCATTATTGTAATGGCTCAGTCTAATGTGTTAAATCAGGGTTAAGTCATGAACGAAGGATCTTCCATAAATTCGGTTACCGATTCCGAGATTGAGCCGATATCGCCGGTAGAGCTGTGCTTCAAACCGCGATTTGTATGGGAACGCCTGCAAATTAAAAAATCGTAAGGTACGCTACGCGTACCAAAGCCGTGCCTAGGCGGTTCGAATTGATATTGAAGATCGTATGTAATCAAGAATGCATATCGGTTAAATAGCCTACCTCTCACCGGGATGTTTGTTAAACCATTAAAATCAATAAATTCTTGTCAGGTGATGTAAAGAATTGAGGTATAAGAGGCTAAAGTAAGTTTTGGAGACGCTATGCTGTTCAATGAAAATAAGCAATTGCAATGGATCAACGAATTGTATCAATTAGGTCAATCCGATTCATTCCAAGAAAATCCCGGTCAAGTTTACCGGGATATCCTTCGCTTTATTTTGGAAGGGTTCGAAGCCGATACCGGTTCGTTGACCATGCTTGACAATGAACGCTATGTCATCAAAGCCGGAGTCGGATTGCCCGAAGAATGTATCGAACGGCCGATATCGGATCAAAGCGGCGTCATTCGCTGGGTATTGCAGAATCGGCGCGCTTTATTGCTCAAAGGTAAAATTGATGAAGATCCCCGCTTCAAGAATCGCGGTCCGAGATCCGGTTCGCGCATTCCGGCGGCGGCCCTCTGTTGGCCTCTGATTTCGGGACAACGCTCGATCGGTACGATTTGCGTAAATAAATTAAATGAACCATCGGCATATACCGAAGCGGATCTGGAAAGCGGGCAATTAATGGCCAATGCGATTGCACTGGCGATCGACAATATGCTGCTGAACATTGATCGACGCAAGCACATTCAAGAACTGGCCGGTACTAACCGCCAGTTGCAGATTATCCGGCGACGCTATGAACAGTCCGAAAAACGTTTGCATGATATCCTAAATTCATTGGACAGTGTGGTTTGGTCGATGGAGCCCGGAACATTGAAACTCCTCTATTTGAACGATGCGGCCGAGGACATTTCCGGCAGACCGGTCCGGGATTTTTTCGAAAGTCCGGATTTATGGTTGTCCATCGTTGATCCTAAGGACAGACAAAACGTCGAAAACCGGTTAGCCGATTTACCCGTGACCGGTTCCCATAAGCTCGCCTACCGAATCATACGTCCCGACGGCGAACAGCGCTGGCTGTACCAATCGATGCGTTATGTTCGCGATGAAAACGGAGAGCCGCTACGTATCGACGGTATCACGGCCGATATTACCGAGCATAAAAAGGCCGAGGACTTGCTTAAACAGCGTAATACGGAATTACAGCAAGCATTGACACAACTTCAAGAGCTGCAGCAGCAATTGATGCAATCGGAAAAAATGTCGTCAATCGGTCAGTTGGCGGCCGGCGTCGCTCATGAAATCAACAACCCGATCGGCTACATCAATTCCAATCTGACAGCTTTGAAAAACTATATAGAGGATTTACTCGAGCTGGTGGAAATGTATGAAAATCTCGATTCGATTTGCAGCGATGCGGAACGGGTCGGTCCGTTACAGGCATTTAAACGGCAGATCGACTTGCCTTTCTTGAAAGAAGACGTGCTCGACTTGTTGAACGAATCGCGAGAAGGTGCGGATCGGGTCAAAAAAATCGTGCAGGATCTCAAGGATTTTTCTCATGTCGGCGGAGACGATGACTGGCAATGGGCGGATTTACAGGCTTGTTTGGATAGTACCTTGAATATCGTGCATAACGAGACCAAATACAAAGCGGACATTATAAAGGAATACGGCAATCTTCCTCGGGTCTGGTGTTTGCCGCATCAACTGAATCAGGTGTTCATGAATTTATTGGTTAACGCCGCGCATGCCATTGAAGACAAAGGTACCATCACCATTCGTAGCGGAACCGAAGACGGCGGACGGGTATGGATAGAGATTGCGGATACCGGCAAAGGCATTGCGCAGGAGCACATTACTAAAATTTTCGATCCGTTTTTTACGACCAAACCGGTCGGTAAAGGAACCGGTTTAGGGCTTTCGGTTTCGTACAACATCATCAAAAAACATGACGGAGAAATTCGATTGGACAGCCGAGTAGGCGGAGGCACCACGTTTCGGATTGTGTTACCGGTAGAACGTAACGCGCCGGGCAAATGAATGCCGATCCCATTCCTTGACGCTAACGTATTTCGATTGATCCTATCATCCTAAATTCGGCAATTTAACCATGAAGTCCATGCGGTCTTTCAATGGCTTTGTCCTAAAGCTTTGAATGACCTTTCAGGAGAGCGAAACTGTATTGTAAAAGCATGGCAAGCCCAGCTTTATCATTTTCCAATCCTAAGGTCATGGCCGCTGCATTAAAAAAACTCCACATCGCCCGACTCAGGGCTTTGCGGCGCTTTTTCAATTAATCCTTGCTCAAGTAGTTCTTCATAGACGTGGATTTGGTTTCTGCCGTGCTCCTTAGCATAGTACAAGGCCTGGTCGGCACAGGCGATCGCTTCGGACGGGCTGTCTTGATTCGTGACTTGCATGATGCCGATGCTTACTGTCACATGCCCGAGTTGCGGAAACTCTTGGTTCTCGATGTTTTTTCGCAAACGTTCGAATACTGATTTGGCCTCTTTCATTTCATAAGCTTGTAGCAAAATCACGAATTCTTCACCGCCAAAGCGGTATATCAGATCTTCGTCGCCGCGAATGTCGCTTTTCATTTGCCTGGCCACTAAGATCAACACTTCATCGCCGAATAAATGCCCGAACCGGTCGTTTACGGCTTTAAAATGATCGATGTCGACAACGCCTAGCCAAAAGCCAAGCGGGTTTTTTTCGCGTTTGATCCGGCGCCGGCGGTTTTTTTCATTGTTTCGGATCAGGATACTGATGAGTTCTTTGTCGAGGGTTTCCCGGTTGAGTAACTGAGTCAATTTGTCCCGTTCATTGTTGTCGATCAATTCCAGATAATTGGCATAGACCTTGAGCAGGCCGTGAGCATAACGAAGAATATCCAAATCGGGCATTTTCTTGCATTCTTGGATCAAGACGGCAAAGACATCGTTGTCATGATCGATTGCCGGGTAGATGTAATGCGTTACCTTTCCGGCTTTGTTTTGGATTTGCTCTAAACTGCCGAGCGATACCGAGGTTTCGACGGCTTTGTTCAATCGTTCGGAGATGGCGTGTGTTTTAGCATGTTTGCCGCCGGTATCGATCACGCCGTTGACCGAATAGGCGAGCAAGCCAAGCACAATTTTGGGTTTTGTTTCGATGACTCTGTACAGCTTGAATTCTTGCCCCGTTGTCAGTTCGTCCAATGTCTTCAATAAGCTTTTTTCGAGGATTTCCCGGTCGTGATGCCGAGTCATTTCGGCTAGACTATCGATGATCTGAATAGTGCTGATTTTATTCATCATTAGGCTCCTCGGTTAATTTTAGCGTTTTGTCGTTACCATGCTCTAGCTTTGGAATGTATACCGGCCTTTGTCGGTTGTTTAGGAATATGCACAAAATAACTGCTACAAGTAGTATGCTTTGCGGCGGTTCGGTGACTCGCTTGACAGGACGCCGTGAATACCTCCATGTAGGCTTGACGGCGGCTTTCCCTGCCGCCGATACCTGTCAATCGAGCCACCGAACGCCCTTCCAACAGTTGTCGAAGTTATTTCATGCTCGTTCCTTAGCATTCGTATGGGTTACCACGCCGGAGAGACTGTGAAAGTATTCAATATTGCGAAATAACCATGAAGAGCATGAAGTAACATGAAGAATTAGATTTTTGGTTTTATATTCTTTTTCTTCATGGTGAATAAATTTTTTTATGATGTATTCAGCAATACTTTTATAGTCTCCGGAGCATGGGAACTAGGAAAATCCCGGGCGATAAATTAAGGCCCTGTATGCGGTAAAAGTTGAAAACTCCCACCACTTCCGGAAACACTTAAAAATTCAAAGTGAATTGTAGGCACGCTACGCATACCTAATGTCGGCGCAGAGCAACTGAGGTTACGTTAATCTGCGGGTGAGCCTCCTGCAGTACGAACAGCGTACCATACAGTCTTCAAGTTTCGACATTGGCGTAGTATTGATTTCAACTATTAACGCGAACATAGCCTAAATTAAGGCTGATTTGCCGATACTCATTCGGTCGTATTCGAAGCTCTGCCCAAAGGCGTTCCAGACGACGAATTGACGATGAGTTCAGGTATTGAATTTAAAGGCAGAGTTTTAGAGACGCCGCCGAGTTTCACCGCTTCCTTGGGCATGCCGTAAACGATGCAGGAGGCTTCGTCTTGCGCGACAGTGAAAGCGCCGGCATCGAACATTTCTTTCATGCCCTTCGCGCCGTCGTCGCCCATGCCGGTCATGATAATACCGACGGCGTTCGCGCCTGCCGATTGAGCGCAGGAGCGGAATAAAACGTCCACGGACGGCCTGTGCCGGCTGACTAGCGGTCCGTCTTTGACTTCGACGCGATATTGCGCGCCGCTTCGGCGCAGCAGCATGTGTTTGCCGCCCGGAGCGATCAGAACCTGTCCGGGAATAACCCGGTCGTTGGTTTCGGCTTCCTTGACGGATACTTGAGAAAGGCCGTCAAGCCGCTTTGCGAACGCTGCGGTAAATGCCTCAGGCATATGCTGCACGACCACCAGTCCCGGCGTGGTTCTAGGGAGTTTGGTCAATACGAACTCCAAGGCTTGAGTCCCGCCCGTCGAAGTGCCTATGGCAATCACTCTGTCGGTCGTTTCCGATAGGGGCTTTAAATGCGAAGGGGCGATGACCGCATCGGCATTTTGCTTCGGTTTGGGTTCGGTACTTGACGGCATGGTTTTTATTTTACCGACCCGGGCATGGGCTGCGGCTTTCACGGCATCGATAATCAGTGTGTTGGATTCCTCAAGGAAGTGGCGTAGGTTGACCTTGGGCTTGGTGATGATGTCGATCGCTCCGGCACTCATCGCCTGCATGGTCACTTCGGCGCCATTTTCGGTTAGCGTCGAGCAAATGACGACCGGAGTCGGGTGTTCGAGCATGATTTTCTTGAGAAAGGTTACGCCATCCATACGCGGCATTTCGATATCCAACACGATTACGTCCGGCCACTCTTTTTCCATTTTTTGCAGGGCAAAAATCGGATCTGGCGCCGATCCGATCACTTTGATGCCGGCGGTGCTGTCGAACAATTGTGTGAGGACCTGTCTAACGACTGCCGAGTCGTCTACGATGAAAACTTTGATGATATTCATGCTCTGGATTTTTATATTAAGGGGTTAGGCAAAAATCGGTTGAGCCGCCTTACCAAAACTCCACGTCGGATTTGAGTTTTTCTTGTGCATCGATGCGTTTTTTCCAAAAAGAGCGCTCTTGTTTTTCTAGCTGATGTGTGAGCGCGGTTTCGATGGTTTTGACGTATACCGAAAAATCCCTACTGACGAAATGAATACTACGGCCTACTGTGCCTCCGAAGCTCGCCGCCAGTATCGGTATTTTTTCTTGTGCCAAGAATGTTTTGATAAATTCGATATTGACTTCTCCGACGGAGAGTTTGTCGGTTTTGTCGCTACGTAAGTGTAGTACATTGCCGCCGCCGAAACATTTGGCTTTGATTTGCGATTTTTTTGCCCCCTTTTTCATCATATCGTTGATTAGCAGCTCCATGGCATAAAGTCCGTAACGGCCTTCCTCGGTTTCGATAATCGGACGGCTTCGGGAATGATGCTGATAGGCGAGTAAAAAGTGATTCATGCCCGCGACTTTGTTGACCGGATCGAAGAGACATGCGGCTACGCAAGAACCTAGCAGGGTCGATATTAACTCACCGCTGGTGCTGACATAGTATTCGCCGGGTTCGATAATCACGCGGCGAGTATTTTGATAAGGTAGAACGATCATTTTTTTCTGAAAATCGACGGTTTGATCATTTCCAGATCGCAGGTTATCCGATGCAGGCTTTCAGAGTGGCTGATTAAAAAATACCCGCCCGGTTTCAATGCGTTGACGATGCGCTCGACAACCGTTTTTTTGGTGTTTTGATCGAAATAGATCAACACATTGCGTAAGAAAATCACATCGAAGTGTTTGATAAGCTTGTTAGGTAGCGATTGCATCAAGTTGATTTGCTCGAAGTGCGTTCGGTTGATCAACGATTCGTCGACCCGGAAAAATCCTTCTTGCGAGCGTACGCCCCGTAAACAGTATTTTTTTAGCAGGGCAGGATCCATTTGTTCCAAGCGGGCCATCGGGTAGATACCGTTTCTAGCGGTGTCGAGTACGCGCGTGCTCAAATCGGACCCTAGTATTTCCCATTTCTTTAGACCCAATGTTTCCGCCAGAATCATCGCCAACGAGTAAGCTTCTTCCCCTGATGAACAGGCCGCGCTCCAGGCTTTAAAGTGTTCTCCTTGCCAGGACTTTAAGACAGTTGTCCGCAAAAATTCGAAGTGTTTCGGTTCGCGAAAAAAATAGGTTTCATTGGTGGTTAAAAAATTAACCATGATTTGAAATTCATCGGCAAATTCGGGCTTGCTCAGTAGACCATAATATTGCCCGTAGCTCGTCAAGCCATGGAAATGCAGACGTTTGGCGAGCCGTCCGGCAACCATGACTTTTTTTTCGGGTGCTAAATAGATGCCGGCGTGTTCGTAAATCAAGCGCTGGAAGCAATCGAACTCTTTATTGGTAATGAGTGAAATAGTAATCGTTGTATCCTTGAGTCATGCGGTACTCGGCCATTTCACCGCCAAAAAAGATCGTTGATTGTGTTGTGTGCCGTAAAACCTTACTATAATTGACAACTCAACAGCGCCAAAAAAGGAAGTATTTCATGTCTTTTTCCGATAACACGCCAAGTATTGCCGCAAACGGAAAATTCGCCTTCTATAGCATGCCGACAGGTTTGGGTTTGCTTGGGGGTGGGATGGCTGTCTGGCAAGGCGCATTCAATCTCGTCGGCTTTATCGCAATGGGAATACTTACGGCAACCGGTTTCGCTATTGGGTTGACATTGTTTAAGCGTCAACAAGAGAGTTTGAAGCGTTTGGATGCCCAGTGGAAAAACGATGAAAGCGCCAAGCTGAACGACGCAAATGCATATTCGATCGAGTTGGAAAAGCTGATTATGGAGGTTGTACCGATCGTTATTCGTCAAGTCGGGACCTCCCGTGCTCATACCGAGCAGGAAATTACCACGTTATCGGTTCAATTTTCAAACATGGTTTCGCAAATCGACGCGTTGAGCGGCCGGACGCAACAAGGCCATCAAGAAGATCATATCGATGCCTTGCTTAGCGGAAGCCGCACGACTTTGGAAGGCGTAATCCAAAACCTTAATCAGATCAATCAGGCCGAACGGGTCATGATCGATCAGGTTAGAGAGCTATCGACGTACACCAACAGTCTCGATAGTATGGCGCAAGAAGTTCGTAAAGTCGCCGAGCAAATCAATCTGCTGGCTTTGAATGCGGCGATCGAAGCGGCCAGAGCCGGGGAGCATGGGCGCGGTTTTGCGGTCGTTGCCGACGAGGTCAGAAAACTGGCTGGCTTTTCATCGACGACCGGCGAAAGAATCAGTCGGACGGTCAATGAAATTATTGCAGCGATGAATGCAACGTTGAGAACGGCCGAGTCTTCGACCGAAAGCGACGAACAAAATATATATTCCGCCGATCACGCGATCAACCAAGTCTTGTCCGATATCAAAGCGACTTTAACGGCTTTCAAGGATGACGCGGTTGAATTGATGGATAATAGCGCACAAATCCGCGATCAAATTTATTCGGTTTTAACAGCGCTTCAATTTCAGGATCGAGTGACTCAGATGCTCGATCATGTCGAACATAATTTAGAGCACCTGCAAAAAGCCGTCGAAAAAACGCAAGGAGCCGGGGATATGCGTCATGCCGATATGATTAGCGTTGAACAAACCCTGTCGACAATGGAGTTGAGTTATACGATGCCTGAAGAGCTGATTAATCATGCTTCGGCTACGGCTTCTCATGACCGGTCGACCTATTCAGACGATCTTACTTTTTTCTAATTCAAGGAGAAACCCTAACATGGCAAAAACGATCATGATTGTCGATGATTCCGCTTCTATCCGGCAGGTCGTCAGCATTGCGTTGAAAGGCGGCGGTTACGACGTTTTAGAGGCGTGCGACGGTAAAGAAGCGCTGAATAAATTGAAAGGCCAAAAAATTCATCTGATCATCACCGATGTCAACATGCCGAATATGGACGGTATTACGTTTGTGCAAGAAGTCAAAAAATTACCGGATTATAAGTTTACGCCGATGATGATGTTGACCACCGAAGCCGCCGAAGACAAAAAACAGGCAGGGAAGGCGGCGGGTGCCAAGGCGTGGTTGACCAAGCCGTTTCAACCGCAGACCTTAATGACGGCTGTATCGAAACTGGTTTTACCTTAATCAGAGTATGGGTATGTTAAACAGTTGAATGATTGCTATCTTGTAATTGTTCAGACCCCTGCATTTAAAACAAGTTGGAACTTTGCCTCCCTCTTTTTCAAAGAGGGAGGCTGAATATTTACGCTATCTTTATTATTAGCCAATACAAACATCCGCTTTTCACTGCCAGTTACCGGGAGCATGCCTTTGGCCATACAAGTCAGCGAAAAAAACGGTATAACGATTATCGCGATACAAGACGATATGACCATCTATACCGCAAGTGAACAAAAAGCCCAGCTCTTAAAATACTTACATTCTGGCCGTGAGCTGCAGATTAATCTGGCTGGCGTTTCCGAAATGGACAGTGCAGGCTTACAGCTTTTGTTATGGCTCAAGCAGGAAGCGAGCCGGCATGCGATTAAATTGAGTCTGGTTAGGCATAGTCAGGCAGTTGTCGAAGTGTTGGAGTTGTTGAATTTGACAGGGCACTTCGGCGATCCGGTGGTTATTTCGGCGAATTGGAACGCATCATGAGCGAATTAGACGCGGCAATACAGACTTTCGTACAAGAGGCCGACGAACTGTTGGCCGAAATGGAATTGGCGTTACTTGGTCTGGAAGATAACCCGGACGATAGCGAAAGCATCAATAGCGTATTCAGGGCGATGCATACGATCAAAGGCAGCTCGGGCCTGTTCGGATTCGATTCTATCGTCGCATTCGCTCACGAAGCCGAAACGGTGCTGGATCAAGTCAGGCGAGGCCAACGAGCGATTGACGGCGCGTTGATCTCGACATTACTGAATTGCAAGGATCATACATCTAAGCTGATCGAACATTGTTTAATGGAGGCGGAACAAGAATTACCGCAAGAATTGAAAGTGACGGGCGAGTCTTTAATCAAGCAATTAGGCGGCGCTACGACAAGGCAAGAAAGCATGCCGGTTGAAGCGGACTCGAAGCGCGAGACTTCCGAAACGTCTAACGCCGAGGACGATAAGAACGATAGCGATTGGGTGATTCTTCTGGAATTCGGGCCCGATGCCTTGCGTAATGGCATGGATCCGTTATCCTTTATTCGATACTTAAAAACGCTGGGAGACATCGTCGATATCTTGACTTCGACGCCGGATTTACCGGCCGGCGAAGTCATGGATCCGGAGAGCTGTTATCTGCATTTTAAAATCGTATTTCGGGGTAACACCGATAAACAGGCAATTGAAAGCGTTTTCGAGTTTGCCGAGGACGACTGCGAAATTAGAATTATCCCGCCTCATTCGCAAATCGAGCATTACCTAAGTTTGTTGGCCGAACCGTCCGACGAAGACGGCGCCCAGGTCGAACGCTTGGGTGAAATGTTGATAAACATCGGCGCATTGACACCTAAGGAAGTCGCCAAAGCTTTACAGCGGCAAAGCGAAGATAAAGCCGAATCGCCGGAACAAGCGAAACCGATTGGCGAGATTCTGGTCGAGCAGCAATCGGCAGAGCAGCCGGTTGTAGAGCAAGCTCTCAAAAAACAGCAAAGTGTCAAACAAAAAATAGCGGCCGAAGCCAACTATATTCGAGTCGATTCGGAAAAACTCGGTAAATTGATCAACTTGGTTGGCGAATTGGTGATTTCCGGCGCGGCAATGCGCATGATGGTCGACCGGCACGGCTTGAGCGATGTCGAAGAAGTCGCGGTCAGTATGAACGATCTGGTCAGCGAAATTCGCGATACCGCGCTCGAACTCAGAATGGTCGCGATCGGCGAAACGTTCTCACGATTTCGGCGCGTGGTACGTGATGTCAGTAACGAGTTGAATAAGCAGATTGAACTTAGAATTACCGGCGGCGAAACCGAACTCGATAAAACCGTTGTCGAGAAGATCAACGATCCGTTGACTCACCTAATTCGCAATTCGCTCGATCACGGCATTGAAATGCCGGAACAGCGTAGGGCGGCCGGCAAGCCGGAACAAGGCACCGTACATCTCAATGCCTATCACGATTCGGGACATATCGTCATTCAAATCGCCGATGACGGTGCCGGATTGAATGACGAAAAAATTAGGACTAAAGCCATTGCCAATGGCTTGATAACGCCAGATCAAGTATTGACCAAGCAGGAAGTTTTTGACTTGATTTTCGAGGCGGGTTTGAGCACGAAGGATGAGGCGAGTAATTTATCGGGACGCGGCGTCGGCATGGATGTCGTGCGTCGTAACATCGAAGCGCTAAGAGGCTCGGTGAGTCTTGATAGTGAACCGGGTCAGGGTACGACGGTCACGATTAATTTGCCGCTGACCTTGGCGATTATCGACGGTTTCATGGTTGAAGCCGAACAAGAGTGTTACATCATCCCGCTCAGCATGGTCGAGGAATGCGTTGAAATGAGCCCCGAAGAATGCGAAGTCGACGAGATTCAGCATTATGTCAATTTGCGAGGCGAAGTGATGCCTTATTTGAGGATTGGCGATTATTTCAATAAACGCAAGCAGCATAGCAATATTCACCGGGAAAGCATGGTCGTGGTACGTTTCGGCCAGACTAAAGTCGGATTTGTGGTCGATAAGCTGCATGGCGAGCATCAAACGGTCATCAAACCGCTTGGTAAGGTCTTCGAGCAATTAAAAGGTATCAGCGGCGCGACGGTATTGGGTAGCGGCGATGTGGCATTGATTTTGGACGTGCAAGGCTTGGTGCAGTTCGCGACAAGAGATAAGAGTCGTGCATCAATCGGTTTAGCCGGTTGAGGAATGCCCCGCCAATGTATACCCATCGTAGATCAAAATTCGAACACCCCGGTGCCTCCTCGGGAACTGCCGAAATTTGAAGTGCGAAAGGTATATCATCAGTAAAGGAGCTGATTTATGAGTAATTTAGTCGTCAAGGGAAAAAGCGGTCAGGAGTTAGCGGAAGGGTCGGCCGATCAATTTCAACAATATTTGACTTTTTTGGTCGGTAAGGACAATTTTGCGATCGGCATTCTGGACGTCAAGGAGATTATTGAAATCAGCAATATTACCCGCGTGCCGATGACGCCTGATTACATCAGAGGCGTGATCAATCTGCGCGGTAATGTCGTGCCGGTGATCGATTTGTCGGCGCGTTTGGATCGTCATCCGAGTGAAATTACCAAACGCAGTTGCATCGTGTTGGTCGAGGTCGAAACGCATGGCGAAGCCCAGGTCATCGGCATGCTGGTTGATCAGGTCAATGAAATTCTCGATATTCCGCAAGCCAATATTCAGCCGCCTCCCGATTTCGGCGCCGATATCAGAACCGAATTTATCCAGGCGATGGGCCGGGTGGACGATAATTTTATTATCTTGCTGGCCATCAACCGAATTCTCTCGATCGACGAACTGTCGCAATTACAGCATGTCGTTAAGTCGCAAAACAGCGCCTCGCAAACCGATACCTCGGAATTGGCATAACTTTCACGAACAGGGATTCATCTCATGGCTATCAATGATCTAAAAGTAAAAACAAAAATCCTAAGCGGTGCCATGTTGTTAGTGGCGATAACAGTTGTTTTCGGCGGCTTGGCTCAGCTGTACATGGGGCGTGTGTCCAGCGCGTTGTTCGGCATTACCGACCATGATGCCAAAGCGGTTGAATATGCGACCGGTGTCGAACGAATGGCTCTGTTGACGATCATGGAAGAAAAAAATTATTTGTTGTTCGAGCGGGACGAGATTCATCAACGTGCCGAAGACAATGTGAAGCAATTGTTCGGGTATTTGGATAAAGTGGATGAAGTCGCCAAACAATTCAACAATAACCGTTTACTGGAGCAATCCCAAGTCGCTCGCCGGGATACGAGCCGTTATGCCGAGGAATATCGAAGAGGGGTGGCGGCGCTGAAAAACAACCGCGATGCGGTTCGGCAGATGGTTGATCGAGGCGAAATCGTTATTAATGCCGCCGGACAATTCATGGACATGCAACGCAATGCCTATACCGATGCGATGGGACAAGGCGCCGATGCTCGAACCCTGGATCAATACGTGCAGCGCTATATCTTAACTACAAATATTCGGATAGTGGCTAACCAAATCATTCGCTTTGAAAAAGAAGAGGTGAATTACAAGGATCGAAAAGGCTGGAATCAAATGACTGTGTTGTTGCCGCAATTGATGCGCCTGTATGACGATTTACAACAAATAACCACCGCGCAAGCAGAATTACGCTTGATCGAGGATGCCCGCCGCGCGACGACAGAGTATCGGCAAGCGGCGGAAAGTTGGATCAAAAACGACGACGAATTGAAGCAGATTCTGCAGCGTATGGAAGAACTGGGGAATACCGTGATACAACAAGCCCAGGATGCAGAAAGTGCGGGTGTTGCGCAACTAGCTGTGGCCCGCGGCCAAGCCGATACTTTAGTCAAGGAAGCTAATATGATCATTGTGGGTACGATTGTTATCGCGGTAATTTTAGGTGTGATGATTGCCTTGTTCCTCGCCTCGCTGATCACGAAACCGATTATTAAAGGGGTTACTTTCGCGCAATCGTTGGCGGAAGGCGATTTGACCACGACGCTATATATCGACCAAAAAGATGAGATCGGTATTTTGGCGGATGCCTTGAAATCGATGAGTCGCCAATTCAAGGAGGTCGTGCAAGGCGTGCGTTTGAATGCCGACAGTTTAGCTAGCGCCTCTCATGAAATCAGCGCGACCGCACAAACCTTGAGTCAGTCGGCGATGGAGCAGGCTTCTAGCGTCGAGCAAACGACGTCCTCGGTCGAACAACTCAATGCATCGGTTCAGCAAAACGTCGAAAACGCCAAGGTGACCAATGACATGGCGAATTCTTCGGCGCGCGATGCCGCGTCCGGCGGCGAAGCGGTCAAGCGGACCGTTTCCGCGATGAAGGAAATTGCCAACAAAATCGGTTTGATCGAGGACATAGCCTACAAGACCAATCTATTATCGTTGAACGCGGCGATCGAAGCTGCGCGAGCCGGAGAACACGGTAAAGGCTTTACCGTCGTTGCGGCCGAAGTGCGTAAACTGGCCGAAAACAGCCGCGTGACCGCACTCGAAATCAACGAGCTGGCGACCAAGAGTGTGAGCATCGCGGAAGAAGCCGGTAAATCGCTTGAAGACGTCGTGCCGAATATTCAAAAAACGGCGGATTTGGTCGAGGAAATCACGGCATCATCGGAAGAGCAAGCGCAAGGTATCAGCCAAATCAACGATGCGATGAGCCAGTTGGATCAAGCCACGCAACAAAACGCCTCTTCTTCGGAAGAGTTGGCCGCGACGGCGGAGGAAATGAGCGGTCAAGCGGAACAATTACAGCAAGCCGTGGCGTTCTTCAAGGTCGATAATGTGGCGACGAATAGCGTTCATGTCAGAAAAACTTCGATGCCGAATAAGCCTTCGGTATCAAGGCCTGCTGCAAAAGCCAATACACCGACCTCGTCTCGGTCTTCGGGAGGAGGGGCGAGCACTGATCCCGATTTCAAGGATTTCGAAAAGTTTTAGCTTGTTTGTTACCATGAAAGGCATGAAGTTAATGAAGAAACTAGAGTCTTGAAATCGCATGATCGTTTTTCATGAAGCTTTATGCTCTTTGGGAGAATATCGTTTAATGCTTAGGTTTGCTGCTTAAACGGCAGATGCTTTTCGGCCAGCAAGCGATACTTTTCTATTTCAGCGGTTTCCCGTTCAAGAAAATCGTCGATGGCGGCGGCAAAGCGCCGGTCTTTGATCCAGTGTGCCGAATAGGTGTAAACCGGCTCGAAACCACGGGCGATTTTATGCTCGCCTTGCGCGCCGGAATCGAAGCGCTTTAGATTATTAGCCAGGCAATAGTCCAGTCCTTGGTAGTAGCAAGCTTCAAAATGCAAGCTATGGTATTCCTCGTTACATCCCCAATAGCGTCCGTAAAGCGTATCGTTTCCGATAAAACTGAGCGCTGCGCCTATATAGTCGCCGTCTTTGACGGCAACGATCAATAGTAAATTTTGCGGCATCGTTTCGGCGATTTCCAGAAAAAAGCCGATGTTCAGATAAGGCTGCATGCCGCGCTTGAAATAAGTCATTTGATAGAAGCGATAAAAAGCCTCCCAGTCCTGCACCGATATATCTTTTCCGGAAATTTGCCGAAATTGAACGGATTGTTCCGCAATGCGCCGGCGTTCGCGTTTGACTTGTTTGCGCTTGCCTGCTGAAAAGCCATCGAGGTAGTCGTTAAAATCCCTATAGCCTTTATTAAACCATTGGAATTGAATGCCGGTTCTAAGACTCAAGCCCTCGGACTCAAGTTGTTCGGCGGTGGGTAAATCGGGAAACAGACAATGCCAGGAAGAAGCGCCGGTATCGGCGATCGTTTCTTTTATGTAAGAAGCAATGAATGAGACGATGCGCCGTTGGTCCGCGCTGGTTTTGATCGCGATACGCGGTCCTTGACAGGGTGTGAATGGGATAGCTGTTAGCAACTTCGGGTAATAAGCCAAGTGGTGGTTATGATAGGCTTCGGCCCACTGATAGTCGAAGACGTACTCTCCTCGCGAATGAAATTTAAGGTACAAAGGCATTAATGCGACCGGCTCGTTTTGTTCGTAAATCAACAAATGCCGGGGCTGCCAGCCGGTTTCAGGGCTAGCCGAACGGCAGCGTTCCAAAGCCGATAAAAATTCATGGCGCAAAAAAGGGTAGTTTGTGCCAGCCAAACTATTCCATTGGTTTCGATCGATTTGAGTAAGACTGTCGAGCTGAATGGCTTTCATCGGAGTCATGAGTCAAAAAATAGGCTTCCCACTTAAGGCTGGACAACAGCACTAAGGATTAACCTTAAACTGTCCCGCGTTAAGTGGATAGCCAAAAAATAGCATGAAGTATGTCGAATAGTGGAGTTCATTTGTCATTCAGCCATTCCGATGCATGATTGATTCACCATTTAAACGATAGGGAAGGATTCGATATGAACGTTATTAAAAGATTGTTTTTTTTGTCGGTTTTGTTGTTCGGCGTTTCGGCTTGCGCGCGGCATGGCTCTTATCGGCAGTATGACGGTCCGGTGGTCGCCGAAACAGGACGGTCTGTGAGTTATGTGGTCGAGCGTCCCTATCCGGTTTATGTACAACCAAGACGGACGGTCGTCAAGACGATCGATTATCGAACGGTCAACAAGTCGGGAAAATATGTTCCAAGTCACAGGCCCGTGCCTAAAGTGTATCAAAAACCGCAGGCACGTTCTCGACAGGTTGTTCGTGCGCGCACTGCCGAGCCTCGTGTCGCCCGCCCGGCTTATAAAGCAGGAAATAGGTCAAGGCCGGAAAAAGCGGTTAACTATAATTCAAAAACCGAGCCAACGAGGCGGGTATCTTATGATCGACCGGAATCCCAGCGTCCGCGTCAAGCGTTCAGATCAGAGCAAGTTTCCGGTGAGCGCGGCAAAAAAAGCAAAACCGATAGAGGCTTGAACCGCCGAGATGAACGTTCGGAAGAAAGCCAAAGGTCACGCGACTATACCGATATGCGGCAGCGAGAGTCGGCACGAAACACCGGTACGAATGACCGAATTCGGCGATAGCTCCCTGCCGGGCCGTTCTCGGTTTCGAATCGCGCTATGAAGAAATTTACAAAACCGATTCTAACAAACAAGTTTTTTTGACTCAGTCGTTCGCTAAAACCGACGGTCGAATGGTGACCTGAACAATGGTGCCGCAGTTTTAAGGTGCATGCCATACCCAACCGGGTGTTACAACTTTTCATTCCGGCAAAATTGCCGCCTGCTCGCCGGATATTGATATTTCATGGGCATCCGAAGCCTTTAGAGGCTCTACCAGGGGGGGGCTCGCGGTAAAAAGAGTAGCGGTGGATACGTCATTGTCCATGGATCAGTCAATTTTGGAAGGCCTAAGTTTGCGCTATTGTTGTGCTGTTTCTCAAGCCATCGCTTGCTTGTGCTGCCATTAAGTTAAGGGAAGCCCGTCATTCCGCCATGGATTCACTCCGGGCTATCTTGCCCGGAGCCCTTCGGGTAAATGCAAATCCGTTCCATACGGATTTGTGGCGGAATCCAGTGCCGTGGATGGCAAGATTTTCAAGCATCTTAGCTTCGTACGCTGTGCTTACCATAATAGCCCCGATCATGTTAACGCAAGCTCTTATGGTTTGATTTGGGAATTGCTGGAAGTCGTCGGTGCTTAACGGCATGGAGGTACGCGTAGCGTATCTACAATTTAGTAACTGTTCAGTCCCCCGGCAATTATCGTTCCCACGCTCTGCGTGGGAACGCCTGAGTACCGCTCCAGCGGTACGAGACGCTAGAGCGTCTCGGTCTCCGTTCCCACGCTGGATCGTGGGAACGATAGGGGGATATGAATAAATACACAATTTATGTATAACGACGAAAGCTTAAGCTTCGCGAAGCGACAAACATATTTCTAAGAAGAATTCTTTAAATGCCGTTTCCGATAGCGGTTGACCCGATATTTTTCATGTAAATATCGAACAGAGCTGAGCAGCGATCGTTTATTGATCGCTTTACGGGAGCGGATCATGTTGTCATACGTTAATGACTTTATCGGTTCATGATGCCGTTCGATGTGCTGGCTGAGAACCGAAAATAAATTATAGTCCTCCAAAACCCGGCGCCGGGCTTCAAGTATGTAGGGTAGACGTTTTTCGTATTCGTTGTTCTCAATGGCGTCCCTAATGATGCGATAGGATTTTTCAACATCGAAAATATCGATATAAATGAAACTTTCCTTCGGAAAATAATCCTCGACATTGGTGCAGCCGAAGTAAAAAGGCAGCGTGAAGCCCAAAAATGCATCGGCCAATTTTTCTGTCCAATGATGGTCGCCGACGAAATTTTCTATCGCGATATGATAGCGGTAAGCATCGAGTGCAATAGCCTTATCATCCATATTACGAACGCCGTGGCCGAATATTTCCAGCTCGGGCAGGCGTTTTTTTAGCGCCTGAGTAAATTGATAACGTTGGTTATGTAGGGTATGTTTTTGCTGTTTACTGGAGCAGACTGTCGAAATCGTAAGGCTTTTGTTCGGTTGCATGGCCGCGATTCGGTCATAAGAAATTTCAGTTTGTTTGCCGATGCCGTAAAACCAAATCAAGGCCGGTTGAGAAAAAATTCTATTATGGTGCGGAAGCGCAAAATTTTCCTGACTGGTTAGGATATGGCCGAATTGAGCCGTATAGGGGCTACCGTATACTTTGATCGTCGAAGGTTCGGTCGTTATCAACAGCGTGTTTTGCTTAGGACAGCGGAGCTTTTCTTCGCGTGACGAAAAACGTTCGCCGCCGACTTTAGGCAAGTCGTCATAGACGACAAGCCAATCATAATCTTGCAAATCAGGGTCGAAATTAAACTGGCAACGTCCCCAAAAAAAAGAATTTCCAGGTAATTGCCTGATGAACATGCGGTGTTCTGCCTTGGTTAGAAGCTTAACGACAATGGGGGGTTGCGGGCTAGTTGGTCTCATGATAGCTAGATTCTATATTTATGGAAGGGTTGGCTTATTACAAATGGAATGGAATAGAGATTATGTGGGGAAGATTGCTCTATAAATTATCGAATTAACAAATGTTTTATTATACTTACTCTCCACAAAATTCGAATCTTTTGCCGCATAAAGATAATTGATCTCAGTAGGTTTAATTTAGAACGATTAGGAATAATGATTTTGAACACACAGGTTAAAACTTGTTGGGTATTAACTTTGGGAATACCCGGAATGGACAATCAATCGCTCGGCTTAGCCCAAGCACTAGGTTTGGGAATCGAGCAAAAGCGGATTTATTTGACCTGGCCTTGGCGGCATTTGCCGTCGCGTTTTTGTTTCGCGCCATTGCGTTTTTTAGGGCCGGGCAGCTCGGACTTCATCCCGCCCTGGCCCGATGTTGTGATCGGGACCGGTCGACGTACGGTAGCCGTGGCTCTGGCGATAAAAAAAGCCAGTGGAGGAAAAACCTTCAATATTCGCATACAAGATCCCTACTACGCTTACGATAAATTTGATGTCATTGTTACCCCCAGACATGACGGCTTGTCGGGTCCCAATATCGTGAACAGCATCGGCGGACTCCATACAATTACACCGACTCGTCTCAAAATTGCCGCCGAGCATTTTGCGCCGCAATTTGCCGGCTTTCCGCGTCCTTTAGTTGCCGTAATGGTAGGGGGATCTAATAAATGTTATCGAATGACGGCGCAAATTGGCAGGCAGCTCGGTGCGAGACTAGCGGACTTGTCAAAGGATACCGGGGCGGGCATTTTATTGACGACTTCCCGGCGTACCGGCGCCGACGTCGAAGCCGTTTTGCGTGAAGAACTTAGCGATACGCCTTCGTTTATTTGGGACGGTTCCGGGGAGAATCCGTATTTGGGTTTTCTAAGCTTGGCAGATGCGATTCTGGTGACCGCCGATTCGGTCAACATGGTTTCCGAAGCTTGTACGACCGGAAAGCCGGTTTACGTGATTGAGCTTGAGGGAGGTTCGGATAAATTCAATCGATTTCATCGAAGCATGCAATCGGAAGGTTATACCCGGCCTTTTATCGGAAAGCTCGAAAATTGGACATATCCGCCGCTTGACGACATTGGTAATGCGGCACAGGAAATCGGTCGGCGAATGAACGTAAAAACCAACTCAAAAATTGACTAAGGATTTCGTAACAAATAACTTCCTGGAACTATGAGTTTTGTAACGGGTTCAATTACTCGCTTGACAGGATGCCGTAACCCCAACACCTAAATGGTCATAGATAGCAAATCATGGCCAATGGGTCGTGGAATTTGGGTTCTGGATTGGATTACGATAATTTAGGGGCTGGCTTCCTCGACAGGCATACTTCTCACCCTAAATCCGACGGTAAATGCTCTAACTGGGTATTACTGACAAGTTAATGTTATTTTTCATGACTCTAGTCTTTTTTGATTGAGTGCTTGCTTTAAGTTTCGCGAGAGTTCCGTCGCGTAAAACAGAGCAAACCGATCAGCCCGCTAACAAAAAGCCAGCTTGCTGCGGGAATGGGTACGGGGTGAACGATAATATTCGAAGATTGATAATTATAAGCAATTTCGTTAATGCCTATGCTATATCCATCCGGCCCGAATAAAATAAGAAATCCGACAGACGATGTGGCATTGACAAAAATGTCCAGGCCATCGCTTCCGGTGACTAGCGGTGTTCCGGCCAAAATGCTGGTATCGGTTTCTAAATCGAACACGCTAAATTCAATACTGCCTTCACCGCTGCCGTAAAATCCAAGAAAAAAACTCTCCAGCATTAGGGTAGTGTTTTCTTCGGTTACCGAAAGCTTCAAAGCACAGTTTTCACCGTGCCAACAAAATGCGGCGCCTTTGCCGGAATAGCCATGATTCCAAGCGATAAGCTCTGTAAAGAAATCGTTGAACGGATCCCAGTCTAATGTTACAGGCCCGTTGCTGCCGAAACCCGGTGCCTCTCGCTCAATAATCGTCCAATTGGGAAGACCCATATCTTCAACTTTTACGATGGTTGATGTCGCGTTAGCAACATTGATGGGGATAAAGAAAAGCAGTAATAGCAGGCTTTTCCGCATATTGGAAAATACATTACTTAAAAATATTGAAAATTTCATAAAATCCTCAACTTGATATCATTTAGGTGAAGGCCAAAAACCCTACTAAGAAAAAGTCAATTATAATCAGGCCTAAAAAATTAAGTGCTTCATATGTAAGTGTATCCATCGTTCCCAAGTTCCGCGTCACAGTCATTAAATTAAGTCGGCATGCGGTTAAAGACTGCCGACATTTAGACTCTTCCTCGTTCCCACCGCTCCAGCGTGGTAATGCATACCGATCTTGCTTAGGCAGTCAAGGTATGGACTCTTACGAAGGAGTGTGGGAACCAGAAAAGCCTGTTATTCATGGCAACTGGATTTCGGCAATTCCTGCCGGGAATGACGTTTTTCCGTTAATTTAATGGCAGTGACGCTCTGCGTGGGAACGTAGCCTAAACCGCTTTGCGGATCGGGAACCCATATTGGAGAAGTTATTTTTTACCGTATCTTTAGATAAAGGCCTAAAAATCTTCCCATGGATATAATGAGGCAAGTTTCAGGCCTAAAAAAATAAGTACTTGATATGTAGGCGTATGTTTTACAATGAAAATAGAGTTCTCATGGGGGTGTAAAAAATCCTGACGGAATTAAAGGGGTTTTATTGAAATTCTAAGCGCCAAAACCGAGATAAGGTTTATGTTTAAAAACCATAAAAATCAAACTAAGCCACTGATGGAGTGTCGAGAGGCATAAGGATATGGGCATATTCACCCATCGCCTAACTTTCATTATGCGAAGTAATTGACAGCTTCTTGATCATTTAAAATGTGAATTACACTTGTTAGTTGAATCCGCGTAAATTAAAAAAATGTAAAATATTTCGACATTAGCTTATCGAGGTGCTGGTGGGGATTTGGTGGGTTTATGCTCCTCGGCAACTGCTGAGTTACATGGATGTAATGAATGCAGAAAATGCAGGAGCATTTTTCTGCCCTGCGTTGCCTAGAGCGCCTTCTGTTGGTGCCCTACTACCCCTGTATCCATACAAGTTGTCGGCAATTATACCTTTCGCACTTAAAATTTCGGCATTTAGGTATGGAGGCGTCGGGGCGTTCGGTCGATTTTTGCTCCTGCAAAATCGACCGAACGCCATCCATGGCGCTTGCAAAGGCTTTGACAGCGGGATGCTGTCATAGAGCCTACATGGACGTATTCACGGCGTCTTTTGACGGGCACCCCGTCGCCGAAATTTGATTAGCAAAGGTATGCACTAAGTTACTGCGATATCACGAATCCCGGATCCAATAGTTCTTGATACACCTTCAGTGTTTCCGAACACATTTTATCCAGCGTGAAGAGCGAATTAGGCTGAATCGTAGGCGGTCCGTCGTGGAGCCATTTTTTTGTGGTGTCGGCGGCTTGTTGAATATTCCCTACTTCAATATTGCCTTGCGGAAATAAAAGATCCAGTTGCTCTTTGACGCCTCCATGACTATAAGCAATGACGGGAACGCCGAGACTTAAAGCTTCAGTAACGGTGCGACCGAAGGATTCCGGTTCTTTCGATAGAGAAAAAACGGCATTCGAGATGGCAATGATGTTTTGTAAATCGCTGCGATGACCGGTAAGCGTGATGTCATCGCCAAGTTGCTTTTCGTAGATCAATTGCTCGAGTGTTTGCCTGTATTCGGTTTTCTTCGGATCGGTTTCACCGACGATCAATCCGTGAAAGCGTAAGTTCATTTGCTTTAATTCGGAAAGGATGGCAATGAAGTCTTCGATGCCTTTGCGGCTTGATAATCGTCCCGCGAACGTTAATAGAGGCTTCACTTCGGTTTGCGGATAAGCGCTAAACCATTCCTTTATCCAAGACTTGTTCGGTCGGTAATCCGGATTATAAAGGGATGTATCGACACCGCGATAAATTACCGTGATCTTGCCAGGATCGACATCGGGATAGGAATGCAAAATATAATCGCGCATCATGTTAGAAACCGTAATGATGCGCTCGCTCTTAGTCATGATTGCACTATAACGGTTAACCGAATGTTGTCCGTGAAAAGTCGAGACCAGTTTCGGTCTTTCATGTGCCGGCAAACCTTTCCAAGCCAGGTAAACCATCCATGCAGGCAGCCTCGACCGCACATGAACGATGTCCGGACGAATTTCGCGCATGAGTTTTTTGAACCATGGAATATATTTTAGCGTCGACAGCCTTTTCGCGCCGATATCGGCTTCGATGTGCCGACTGCCTTCGCCGATGAGTTGTGGAACCATGCGTCCGCCGGCAGAAACGACGATTGATTCGTAATTTTGTTCTACCAAATAATGGCCTATTTCGAGCGTGCCTTTTTCGACGCCGCCGCTGTTTAATGCGGGTAAAACTTGGATTACCGTGATTTTTTTATTCGACATGAAGGGGCTAATTATAATTATCGAACGCCGTTATCGTTTCGATCGGCAGCTTTTGCCCGAAGTGTACTGTGGCTGCCGTTAATGCTCAAGTATAAGGTGCGTCGGTCAGCCGGAATAAGTTAAAAGTCGTTTGCTTTGGGAAGTTTTTCGTTGGGTTGCGATTTCGAGATGGTCATCGTTCCTTTGAAAGCAAAACTTTTCTGTTTTTCTTGTTCGTCCGACTTCTTTTTTATATCGGTGGCGATATCGATAACGATACGGCACGCGGAAAATCCAATTAACAGATCTTCCTGTAAAACGACCCGCTTAAGCTGTCCGTCAGTTTTCAATGCTTTTGAACGGACCCAGAATTTATTTACAGGGAAACCTTCTTTCGATAATGACGCGAACCCCCAGCCCGATAAATACTGGTTGTTGACTGATTTCGGTTCTTCATAGAAGTGCTTTAATCGTAAGTTTAGATAGGGGCTAGGAGTGTTATTTTGCCCTAAGACAATTGCACTGCCTTGTATCGATAAAAGAGTCAATTCGCGGTTAATATGGGCAGACCCGGAGAATTCCGATATGAGCGTTTCTTTTAGTTTGCTGATTTTTGCTTGATGAATCGTGAAGACTTGCCCATGAAAGGAATCGGGTTCTTCCGCTATTGCATTGAGAATAAGCGGTTCCGTTTTTCCGGGAGAAACGATTTTGATAACATTGGTTTCCGGTTTGTTGATTGCACCATCGGCACTAACCTCTATCGAATAGTCCCCTTCGACCGATTCGCAGCCGGTAGCGAGAGCGGCGGATTTGGCAAGATCTATGGCGCTATCCAAGAGCATTAGGCTTGTTAATTCCTCAGTCTTAAGATTTATGGCGGTCATTGCTGCAGGACCTTTCTCAAATAGGCTCGGTGCTTTTAGAGTCTCCTCGTCTGCCTGGCTTATTAGACTGTAGCCTAAAGTTGTTGCGAATAAGATGAGGGGTGAAATCTTCATGGTTCGGGCCTATCGATTAATGCGAATAAAGATCGGTATGTATGAAATAAAGTATCAATTCGTTGTTCCGTTTTTTTACAGGGAAAAGTGAGAGCTTGCTTTACTTTAGCTGTATTGAGTTTCATTATGACGATGTTGATTCAGCCGCCTTCTCATCAGGCTTTTCTTAAATTTGATCAGATATCAATAAAAGGGAGAATATTCAATTTCCCGCTTAAAATTTACATCTTGGAGAGTAGGAAGTCGGTGGGTTAGGAGGGGTTCTTGGTTAAAAATCATATTATGCCCTCTTACTTTTCAAAGAGGGCATAAGCTTACGTAAAGCTACTGATTAAACTCATCGACCGGATCGCCGGGGATTGCTGTTCCGACAGTAACATGGCCTTGTTGAGAAATATAATCAGTGTTGTTATAACCGATTGTATCGATTGTAATTCGGCATGATGCGGGGAGGGTCAATAAATCCCTAACTAAGATTGTTCGTCCTTGATCGTTACTATGGCGTTGAAATTTAATCCGTTCCCAATATTTTGAGTGGGGGAATTTTTGATTTGAAAGCGAACTCATCCCCCATCCAATGTTAGTGACGTACTCCTCTTGTATTTCATTAGAAGAGCTGTTGCTAAAATTGGTTATGGCTAGCGTACTAAACCGATGAGTTACCGAAATGAAATCTCTTAATTCCAAATTGCCGGTCATTGACATCGTTTCGCCAGCTCCGTCAAATGTATATATAGCCCGGTAAGTATCGATTGGAGTGAATTCATACGAAGTCGGGCCTCTGGTGCTAACGACATAAACACTTGACGCATCAGGCATATTTACATAGTTTGGGCCAGCTAATAGATAGGTCGTATTGCCGGGAAGTTTGGCTGATACCATGTTGTTTTGCTTTCGTTGGTCGTCAGCTCCCGTCGCAAATAAGGTAATTTGATATTTACCCTTCATAATAAAACAGCTGCTTGCATTTATTTTGGCGTTCACGATGTCCATTATGCCTTCATACAAAGAAACAGCGGTTTTTTCCTGTGGCGATAGTACCACCGGCGTTGTCAAATCGAGATCGTCGGTAATAGTGTCTTCGGAAGTAGGCTCGGACTCATCGACAGTAGCTTCGCCAGGCATTAAGTTATGCTCAGGTACAATTTCGTCGTCGGGAGTTGGGTCAAGTTCCTCCGTATAGGCAAGATTAGATAAGCCAAGTAAAAAAGCAAAGCTAGCCAGGAGAATAGCGTAACGTTTCATAAATGTCCCAAAATATTATTGTTTTAGTCAATCTATAAAATTTCTGGTTTTATAAATTGCAACGGGTCCTAGGGCGGTCTCATTCTCGGTATTAACAACCGATATATCGGTAGGCAAACACAGTGTTTAGTCAATAAATAGTGCTAGTTTATCCGGTAAGAGAAGTACAATTATTTTATAGAGAAAAGTATTAAATTATTCTTGCTTATTGGCTAAGTTCCGGTGCCTGGATCTCGACATAAATCCATGGCCGAGCACCATATGGCCTCAATATTCCAATGCCGATATTTTATGTGTGAAAGGTATATACTGAAGCGAATTAAAAAATAAATAGTAAATTACAAGCTTATTCGGTTGGTTATAGTTTAAGTGTGTAATTTAATATTTATGCTAATAGATATGACTATTGAGGCTTGTTTTTATTAAAACCACTCGATTTAGTACCGAGTGGTTTTAATCCAGCCGTTAAGTTGATAATTAATTAGCAGCAGTAGTGACCAAGCTGCAGCCATTTAGTTCGGTATCAGGCGCGCTTGGAGTCACCTGAGAAACTGTCAAATTGCCGTCTTGCCAGAACAGGCCGGGTTGACTGTAGCCGAGGGTTGACAGCGTGATGCGGCATGCGCCGACACCCACTAAACGGTCTTTTTGGAATACGGTACAGCCTTGTTGGCCGTTGTCGCGAACCGCTTTGGATTTTTGCCACCATTTGTTGACCGGGTAGCCGTTTTTCGACAGCGTTTGTAAGCCGTAATCGTAGATTTCATAGAATTGTCCCGGGCCGTAAGTGTTGCCATGGAAAAAGTCTTTGATGGCTGCGCTGTAAAAGAGGTCGGGTCTTCCGTTTTGGCCTGCAACTCTTAGAGAGGTTCTTTCGTTGAGCATCAGGTTATTGAGATGGTTGTAAGTGTATCTGCCGCGCAGGCTATCTACTGCAACGTTGTTTAAAATGCCGGCGACTGGAGCTTGCACAACGTCGATGTTTTGGCCAAAACCGGGAACCGGTGGCTGTAGGGTTGCTTCAAGCCTAACGCCATTGAATGTTTGAACTTCGAGTTGATTGAAAGTGTGGCCGTCGACATAAGCGCTGACCGGTACCGAAAAAGGCGTGCATCCTTTCACGTAAACAAGCGCTTCGGTGGCTTGCATGAGGCCCTCGTAAAGAGCGAAAGCCGCTCTTTCAGTGTCTCTCATATTGGTCATGTTCAACAGAGGCGCTGCAGGTCCATTGTCGTATATGGCAGGAGCGCCTGGAGGGTTGGCGCTAGCCAGGGTTGAAATGCCGAGCAATACGGCGGCGGCTGTGGTGGTGATTTTAGTTTTCATAAGAAACTCCTTTACTTTATTTTAAAGTATTGTTTTGCCATGGTTGTTAGAGTAATTATTGTATGTATGGCAATTGTTTTGGTTATAACGAGCACGGGTTTTATTCAAAAAATGAATATTAAATAACAAGTATCGGTCAATCATTTTGTAATTTAATACCCATAAAACTCGATAAGGTAGAAAATACCGCCCGGGATTTAATCGGGCGGTACATAGTGCTTGGTTATGGTACCTGGATCAAGCTGCAGCCATTCAGTTCGGTATCAGGCGCGCTTGGAGTCACCTGGGAAACTGTCAAATTGCCGTCTTGCCAGAACAAGCCGGGTTGGCTGTAACCAACGGTTGACAACGTGATGCGGCATGCGCCGACACCCACTAAACGGTCTTTTTGGAATACGGTACAGCCTTGTTGGCCGTTGTCGCGAACCGCTTTGGATTTTTGCCACCATTTGTTGACCGGATAGCCGGATTTTGACAGGACTTGCAAGCCATAATCATAGATTTCATAGAATTGGCCTGGGCCGTAAGTATTGCCATGATAAAAATCTTTGATGGCGGCGCTGTAAAACAGGTCAGGTCTTCCGTTTTGGCCCGCAACTCTTAATGAGGTTCTTTCGTTGACCATCAAGTTGTTGAGGTGGTTGTAAGTGTATCTGCCGCGCAGGCTATCTACGCCAACGTTGTTCAAGACCCCGGCGACTGGAGCTTGCACAACGTCGATGTTTTGACCAAAACCGGGAACCGGTGCTTGTAGGGTTGCTTCAAGCCTAACGCCATTGAATGTTTGAACTTCGAGTTGATTAATGCCGATGCCGTCAGAGTAGGCTGATACAGGCACCGAAAAAGGCGTGCATCCTTTTACATAAACAAGCGCTTCGGTGGCTTGCATGAGGCCCTCGTAAAGAGCGAAAGCCGCTCTTTCAGTGTCTCTCATATTGGTCATGTTCAACAGAGGAGCTGCAGGTCCATTGTCGTATATGGCAGGAGCGCCTGGAGGGTTGGCGCTAGCCAGGGTTGAAATGCCGAGCAATACGGCGGCTGCTGTGGTGGTGATTTTAGTTTTCATAAAAACTCCTTTACTTTAAATTTAAAGTATGGTTGCCATGGTTGTTATGGTAATCGCCGCATCCATGGCAAATGCGGTGATTAAAAGAGCTAATTGCTCAATTTTATTAATTATTTTTTCTCAGATTAAATTCTCGACTTAAGCGGGTTGATAATCTGTGTCACGCTTGAAAATCTTCGATTTCATCGTTTACATTACACTAACTTTCTGCGCCAGGAAGTCGCCAGGCCGATCATTGCTGTTCCCATCAGCCAAATAGCCCCTGGAACAGGTACATGGCTAACTGGTGCCGAACATGTAGTGCAACTAGAGCCCATTACTTCAAAAAGATATGGCGATCCGTGTGCTCCGAGTGGATTCCAATAAGCGGCATAATACTGACCATCATGGTTGGCTCCGTTATAAGACCATTCTATGGAATGCGACAGGCTTTCATTGGTGAGAAAGAGCCAATAGGCTGTGTTTGGTTGTAAAAGCGCCGCTTCATTGGGATCTTGCGACGGTGCGTCGAACCAGACGTCATTTCCGCCAAAATGCTCCAGGTTCACAAAGCTGTCGGGTATTGATAAGTCGAACAGCTTGTCTCCGGGAATGTGAGAATCCCCTCCCAAAAAGTTGTTGCTATAAACAGCTAGCGATATGCCGTCGTTTCCGGATGAATCCTTAAGAGAGACTAAGTCGCCCGAAAAGTGACTGCCTGACGCTAAAGATAGGCGGACGCTGTCTAATGTGCAGCCATTTGGACAATTAAAAGGATCTACCGTAAATCGGCCGGCCGCCCATTCAGGTTCGTCGCCCTCAAAAAAGGGCGCATTAAGCCCTTCGCCGCCGAAATATCCAAAGGGGAAAGTATTGTAGATAGAAACTGACGCAGAAGCGGTGCCGGCAAAAAGGCCCAGTGCAACGGCAGCGCTTAATTTTTTTAACGGTGCTTTAATTTTCAACATAATTACCTCTAAATATGTTTGAAATTAAGTGCGGCCAGACTATCTGATGCAACATGGAAGGTATCAGATTCTTGGCTTTCCGCCCCCGCCTCGCGACGGGTAAGGCTTTTAACTTAATCGAGCTAAAAAATCCCTAATGTTTCAAGTTGTCTGGCTCGAGCAATTAAATGTGAGTATCGCCGAACCGTCCATAATCTAGGCATCATCCCAAATGCCTCATAAATTATTCGTTAGTTCCGTTAAAACGCGCTTAAGGTAGAAAGCATTTCATACGTTAAATGCGCTTTAGCTTGCCATATATCGTTGTGTGTAATTGGCAAAGCATTTTTGTTGTTTTCGCATAAATCCAATGCATAGGGCGTGCCATCAGTTGATTTTGTTATTGCAAGGCATTGAATTGTCAATTAAATAAAATGCATTTTGTGACGGAAAGCATGTTTTTTATGTGGCTGATTTTCTTGATGTAAAAATTATTGACAGTTTCTTGTCTTAACAAAAGCTTAAAACGATTAAATCCGCTAAGCGCCAAGAAATGAAAATATGCATTGATAATGAGAACTGGTAGCGTTTCTAAGATTATTGTTTGTAAACACATGAAATACAATGGAAGTGTGGTCCGTTATAACAGGCCATTTTGTTCTTTGGGGTGTTTAGGTTTGCCGAAGGATTGGATGAAAAATTTGATGTAAAAAATTTTGACAAATGATGCAATAAATCGAATTAACGTTAAGAAAAATCGTCTTTTTTCTTGTAAAAGAATTATGAAGGGTGTTAGTCGGCTTGTTTTTTGCTTAATCTTTAATAAATTAATGTATGGAAAAACAAATGTATAGGGATGACCGGGTATTTTTGGATGTCTTGCAAGGCTAAATGATCTGCTCCGGAATAAGTGTTAAATATTCTGACATAAGGTCTGATAAGAGAATCTATTTTGATTTGAATAAAAGATTTTGACTCGCAAAAAGGGTAATCGTTTAGCCCTCACTACGTACCAAGCATCCCGTTTTAGACGAAAAGAATCTGTATAAGCGACAGTTATCACGCGCTGGAGCGGTGGGAGCGAGAAGAACATTTTTTACCATCGGCGTTAATAAACTTGACGTATCCGTGAAATCCTATACAATGCTCGCTCTTCAACGGAGCGGTAGTTCAGTTGGTTAGAATACCGGCCTGTCACGCCGGGGGTCGCGGGTTCGAGTCCCGTCCGCTCCGCCAACATTTCCTCAGGCAGGGTTATCGCTGTCGATATAACTGCATTTTATTTCGAAATGCAGTTCTGTTTTCCTCATCAATTCCTTGATTCCAAATCTCTCGGTTGCATGGTGTCCGCCTGCGAACATATGAATGCCGTGTTCTTGGCTGTCATGCCAGTCATGCTCGCTGATTTCTCCGGTTATATAGGCATCGAGTCCTTCATTTGCCGCCAACTTCCATTCGCGATTCGCGCCGCCGGTAATGATGCCGATCGAATGAATCGATTGTTTTTCATTGGGCGAAGCCAGAATAACCGGATGGTTCAGTACGGATTCCAATATTTGCCGTAGTTGCGACGCCGAAAGCGGCTTGTCGTAAGTTCCCTTGATGCCGGTCGCGCAGCCCTTATAATCGCCGAAAGGTTCTTGCCGCATGCAACCGATTAGTCTGCCTAACACCGCTGCATTACCGACTTCAGGATGGCCGTCCAAAGGCAAATGATAAGCGAACAGGTTCATATCGTTTCGAACTAAAGGCAATACGCGATTGGCAAAAGGGCCCGTCAGCGTGCGTGCGCCGTGAAAGTCCCAAAATAGGCCGTGATGAACAACTAAGGCCTTGGCTTGTTGCTCGATGGCTTGGAAAATCGAATCGCGTGTTGCCGACACGGCAAAGGCAATTTTATCGATAGTGTCGGTACCTTCGATCTGCAATCCATTCGGGCCGTAATCTTTATAAGCATCAGGAGTCAGCAGGGTATGGTAAAAATCGTTCAATTGTTGGCGGCTGATCATCGTTTAGTCCTTATTCATTTTTCATAGCGACGCCAAAGCGTTTTAAAAGTCTCGGTTAACGTAGCGTCTTCGTCGTTAACCCGAGTGTCGATCTCCTTCGTATCAAACCATCGTCCTTCTTCGATTTCCTCGGCGGCTAGCGAAAACGGCCCGTTATGATCGCAACGGTAGACTTTAATGAATTCCATGCCGGTGACGGGGGTCGCAGATAACTTAAATAACAGGCTAAGTCTATCGACTTGAACTCCGAGTTCTTCATGAAGCTCCCTTAAAGCGCATTCGTCGTAATCTTCGCCGACATCGACGTGCCCGGCAGCCGAGCTATCCCATAATCCGGGATTGATGTCCTTGGTTAGAGAGCGTTTTTGTAAAAATAATAAATTCGAATTGTTAAAGACTAAAATATGCACGGCCCTATGAAGTAGTCGGTCACGATGAATGATACTTCGCAGCGCGCTACCGATCACGCGGTCGTTTTCGTCTACGATAGATAAGGGTTCTTGATGCATGGCGAAAATGGATTTTGGCAAAAGCCCGTATAAAGCCTTTTTCACGTTAATAAGTCAATAGAAGCACGCGTCTGCTTGAAGGGGAATGAGGGAAGGGATAGATGAATCAGGCGTTCGATGCTGATTTTAAATAGCGGTAAGGCTTGGCTTTTACCGCGAAGAATTGGAAATTATAGAACTGAACCTCCCGGTCAATGACTAAGCATAAAACCGGGTGGTCCAACTATCTCCGGTTAAGAGTCTATCAGGACTAATCTTATTTAAAATAGCAAAAAAAGTTTATAAACTATAAAGCATAGGTTTATAGTGGCAACAATATGGATAAATTAAATAATATAAAAGTGTTTTGCAGAATTGTAGAATTGGGCACATTTGCAGCCGTCGCACGCGAAATGAAAGTATCGGCAATGATGGTGAGCAAATACATGGCACAACTCGAGGAATCACTCGGCGTGGCCTTGTTGAATAGAACGACCCGCAAGATTAGTTTGACCGAAGCCGGGGAGAGTTATTACGCGAGAAGCAAGCCTTTACTAGACGAATTCGCCGAGCTGGATGAAGATATGGCCGAATTGGGGCAAAATGTCAAAGGCGTTTTAAAGATTGCCGCACCGATCGATTTCGGCGGTATTTATATGGTGCCGGCGATCAATGCCTATCAAAGCGAACACCCGAATGTTAAAGTCATGATGTCGTTGCAAAACGCGCATATTAATTTGAGCGAGGGCATTTATGATTTATCGATATTGGTTTCAAACTCACTTGAACTAGGTGTCGTGGCCAGAAAGATCGCGGAAACTCGGTTATGTACATTCGCTTCGCCAGGCTATATAGCCAAATATGGCGAGCCGAGACGCATAGAAGATTTGAGTCGTCATCATTGCTTGCATTATATCGATACGCCCCATGAGGATTATTGGGTTTTTAATGTCGATGGCGAGGAAAAAAAATTACGCACCACTTGGCACTTCGCATCGAATAACGGCAGGGCATTGTGTCAGGCCGCGTCGTTGGGCATGGGTATTACCCAGGCGCCCGAAATTTCAGTTGCCAATTACTTGGAGCAGGGAAAGTTAGTGGAAATATTAAAAGATTACCGGATTCCCTCGCTGTCTATTTATGCCACTTATATGCAGAGAAGATTTATTCCGGCGAAAATATCCACATTCGTGAATTTTTTGAGCCGATATTTTGATTGGCAAATGAATGCCGGGGCGGTTAGAACAAAAAAGAGGGAGGCTGGAGTGTCGTAGGGTACCTTACGACACTCTAACATTTGCGTGATTTTCCATCGCGCTGGATGGCTAACAGATCCTTATGGTTTTTGTGTTACATCGTTCCCACGCTCTGCGCTTGCCGTTATACACATCTCTTTGAGATACGCTGTGGGCCGTCCAGCGCGATGGCAACATCACGCAATCGCCGGAACTCTATAGGGTACACTACGGTAGTGACGCTCTGCCTGGGAATGATCGAGCGTCTATAATTTTTAAATCAGAGTCATTATGGCAAGACGATATGAACATAGCCAGGAAGAGATCAAAGCAATGGTTATGCATGCGGCGAATCAAATTATTGTCGAACAGGGCGGGGCGGCTTTAAATGTTCGTAAAATCGCGATGGATATCGGCTATACCGTCGGTAGCATCTATATGGTTTTTGAAAACATGGCCGATTTGGTTCTTCATGTTAATGCCGAAACCTTGGATGAGATCGCCGATGTGCTGAATACAGTTGCGACGGGTTCGACTTCTCGAGATTTGGAAGAAATAGCCAAAGCTTATTTAATGTTTGCCCATTTAAACTTTAATCGATGGTCGATGTTATTCGGCAATCGATTTGTCGATAGCGGGCACTTTCCGGACTGGTATCGGACAAAATCGGCTCGGTTGGGGGAGATAATAGCAAAGCAAATAGCTCGGCTACATCCGGAAAATAACTCGCAACAAAACCAACGCATCGGGAATGCATTATGGGGCGGTGTCCACGGCGTTTGTTTATTGTCGATAAACGGCAAGCCGGATAAGGAGTCTTTACAAGAAGCAGAGGAAACTTTGCGGGCTCTGGTTTGGGCTTTTGTTGGCGGGGAGCGGTGAACGGTTATTAATAAGCAGTGAATAGGGAAGGGGAAAGGGGAAATTTAGGACTTGACGAGTGCTTTAAATGCATCATCATTTCGCTAACCGCTAACCGCTAACCGCTAACCGCTAACCGCTAACCGCTAACCGCTAACCGCTAACCGCTAACCGCTAACCGCCCTTAGCCAACTCTGTAGCCGCAGGATAATCGATCTTACCGCTCGCCAAAACCGGCACCTTATCGACAATCATTATCTTTTTCGGTAGAACAATTTTAGAGACGCCTTCGGCGACCGCTTCCAAATCGTGGGTCGATGCCGATTTTTGCGTGGTCAGCAAAATAATCTGCTCGCCTTTTTTCTCGTCGGGCAGAGTGACTGCAGCATGAGTCGCATCCGGCCAAGCCTTGGTAGCTAACTGTTCGACGACAGTCAACGAAACCATTTCTCCGGCTATTTTGGCGAAGCGTTTACTGCGGCCTTTGATCGTAATGAAACCCTCATCGTCGACATCGACGATATCGCCGGTATCGTACCAGCCTTCGCCGTAAACCGACTTAGGCGGCACCAGTTGTCCCGGGTTTTTCGCCAGCAAATAACCTTGCATGATGTTAGGACCTTTAACATGCAGTTGTCCGCCTTGTTCGATACCCGGTATCGGCTCCAGCTTGTATTCCATTTTCGGCATGAAACGTCCTACCGTGCCGGCCTTAAATTCCATCGGCGTATTGACCGAAGTTACCGGAGCGGTTTCAGTGGCGCCGTAACCTTCGAGAATACGAATGCCGAACTTTTCCGACCAAATTTGCCGTGTGCCATCCTGCAATTTTTCGGCGCCGGCTACGACATAACGCATGTTGTAAAAATCGTAGGCATGGGCTTTTTTCGCATAAGCGGCTAAAAACGTATTGGTGCCGAACATGATTGTCGCATTGAGTTCGTAAGCCATCTCAGGAACGATTGCATAATGCAAAGGCGACGGATAAAAGAACGTAGTCATGCCGTTCAATATCGGCAGCATCGTGCCGACGGTAAAGCCGAACGAATGGAACATCGGCAGAAAATTAAGTACGACATCTTGCGCGTTAAAATTGATCCTCGCCTCCAATTGCTTGTGATTGGCTAGAATGTTGGCATGCGATAACACGACACCTTTCGGTGTGCCTTCCGAACCGGAGGTAAATAAAATCACTGCAGGATCGTCGTAGCTGAACTCGGTGTGTTTATACCAAATATTGGCGGTTTTGCATTTAACCAAGCCGACCAGCTTACTTAACGGGGTGATTTGATTAGCTAAGTCTTCGAGATAAAGCAGATCGACCTGTTGGCTTAATCGATCAGCTTCATCTTGCAATTTTGCCAGCTCAATAAAGCGGCGCGAAGTCAGCACGGTCTTAATTTTTGCTGTGGAGCAGGCCGAAAGCATGCCGGCCGAACCAGTCGAGAAATTCAGCATGGCCGGCGTACGGCCGTAAAGCTGAAGACTTAAAACCGTGCATAATGTTTTAGTCGAATTCGGCAGCATGACTCCGACATTTTCCCCGGTTACGGTGATTTTTTTAAAGACGCGGCCAAGGCACAGCGTCGCCGTGATCAATCGGTCGTAGGATAACGGCTTGCGTTCGAGATCCTCGGCAACCGTGTGTTTGCCGCCGTGAATACTGCGGGCTTCGAGCAAAGCGGCAAAAATGCTTTGCTGATAATGGCTCGTCGCGAACATCATATCGGTCATGATATCGGCAAGAATTTGGCCGCAAAAATGACGACGATGGCGGCCTCGCAAGTCGTCAGGTGCTTTGATAGTGGTCGGCGGAAGAATTTGTATCGTAATCTTCGGGAAAAGTCGCAGCCTCACGATATTACGCAATTTCGAGAAATGCGTGTATTCGGCGCCTTTAATCCGAATCGGTAAAACGGTGGCCTGCGATTTGTCGGCGACCATGCCCGGGCCGTCGTATATCTTCATGACCGAGCCGGTCACTGTGATGCGGCCTTCGGGAAAAATCACCGTTTTGGTCGGACTCTTCAAATGATTGATCAGCTCTTTTAGCGACATCGGGTGGGTCGGGTCCATAGGAAACACTTTCGATAACTTCAAGAACGGTTTTAGCCACCAGCGTTCCGATATTTGCGTATTGATTGCGAAAGTAATATCGTCCGGTAAAAAAACACCGAGCAATAGCGGGTCGAGAAACGACGTGTGATTGGAAATGATCATTACGCGGGAGCCGGCCTTATGATAGTTTTCGAGGCCATTGAGTTCGACTTTAAAGATAAAAGTCAGTAGCCGATGTAAAAAGGGTTTCAACATGATGCGCTTCCTCAAGCATTATTATTTTTTTAATAGACTATAAAAATAGCATATTGTCCCATCGAAGTATTCGGGATTGTACCAAGATAAGTATTCAGGCCTTATTGACTGTAATTGATACTTCATGCATCAAAAACAAGACGGCGACTTGGTTTCCCACTTTCCTCGTTCCCACCGCTCCAGCGTGGGAATGCATACCGATCTTGTTTCGGCCGCCAAGGTATGGGTTCCTACGGAGGACCGTGGGAACCATCGGAAAGTTATTTTTTTACCGTATCCTAAATTCTACGATCGATTCAAACATGAGAAAAAACAAACCGACGGCGCTATAATGGCCCGATGAAAAATCATTTGCCGGTCTCAGTCTTTCGTCAATGAAAATACTCAAAATAAAATTTAGAAATATCAATTCGTTGGAAGGCGATAATCAGGTCGATTTCAGGAGGGCTCCGTTCAGCGATTCCGGCTTATTTGCGATCACAGGGCCGAACGGGTCGGGTAAGACCAGTATTCTCGATGCGATTACCTTGGGCCTCTATGGAGAGACTTTTCGTTTCGATCGGCCGGCTGTGCACGTCATGACCAAACGCACGGCGGAAAGCTTTTCCGAAGTCGATTTTTCGGTCGGCGAAAACTTGTACCGTTCGACTTGGAAATTGATGCGCGAACGGCAAGATCCGAATGGCCGTTTGCAATCGCCGCAAATGCTGTTGATTAAAATCGAAGACGACCGCGAACAATTGCTGGCCGAAATGCCCAATGCGGTTTGTCAAAAAATCGCCGAAATCACCGGCATGAATTTCCGCAATTTCACCCGTTCGATCATGCTCCCGCAAGGCGATTTTTCGGCGTTTTTGAATGCGTTGGACAACGAGCGCCTCGATATCCTCGAAAAAATCATCAGCAGCGATATCTACGCCGATTACAAAAATGCCGTGATCGCCAAAGCGGATGAAGAACAGACATTGCTGGCCTCGCTGAAACAAGACATCGACGCGCTGGATATGCTCGACCCCGCCAAACAAGAAGCCTCCGAGCATGACTTGGACGATTTTAAAGACCAAATAAGCGAATTTCGCGGTCAACGCGACGAACTCAAGCAAAAGCAAGTTTGGTTGCAAAATATCGATACGCTGAAAAAACGGATTGCCGCGTTAACCCAGCAACAACAAAAAGCGCAGACCCAAGTTGATCAAGCCCAGCAACAATTAACGCAAATTGCCGAAAATCAAGAGGCCCTAGCTTTTAAAGAAGCCGCGGACGAACTCGAGACGCTTGAAAAAGAAATCGAGCAAGGCAAGCAAACGTTAAATGCTTATCGGAATGAACTCAAGCGACTGCAGGACAAACTGGCGATATCGGGCGTGGCATCCGAATCGCTTGGCGCGGCGCCGACTAAGTCGATTGAAGACCAGCAGCGCGCCATAGAAACGCAAAAAGCCAGAATTTCGCAACACACGCAAGAAAAGCATCTGGAAACCGAAGCGTCGCGCGCACTGGAAATCCAACGCGAACAAAAACAGGGTGTTCTGACGACGGTCGATGAATGGCTGGAACTTAACGCGCGCGATGAAAATTTGCTCGAAAATTTTCCCGAAACGGCAAAATTAAAAAAATTACGCGCCGAACTGGCTTCTTTGACCGAACAGCATAAGCGTTCCGCCAAATCGGTACAGGCGGCCGGAGCCTCGATTAGCGGGCATCAAGCCAGAATCCGGAAATCCCAAAAAACCATCGGTCGTCTGAAGCTTAAGCTGCAGATCAATGAGCAAAAACTCGAAGGCGTGGCGATGGGACGAGATGCGGCCGAAATCGACGAGCTTTTAAAAGATCAAAAAGAGCGTGTGGCCGACTTTCAGTCCCTCTACAACCTAAGCCGCGAACATGCGCGCCTAACCGGCGGACGCTTTAGTTTTTTCGGCTTCGGCAAAGCGAAAGAAGAAAAAACGCTGGACGACTTACAAGCTGAATTGGTGCAGTACAAAGATGATATCATGCGCGAAGACAATATCAGACTGACGCTCGAAAAAGCGGTGGCGAACGAGACAATATTAGCCCGGCTGGCGGACGAGCGTGTCCATCTTGAAGACGGCAAGCCTTGCCCGTTATGCGGCGCGCTGAATCACCCGTATGTCATTCGGCCGCCGAAAATCGGCGATTCCAAGCGCGCGCTGGCCGATCAGCGTGCAAAAATTCAATCCTTGGTCGCGGCATCCGAGCGTATCGAACAAGAAACCAAATTGACCGAAAAACGGCTTGAAGGCAGCAAGGCCAAACGTCAGCGCATCGAATTATTACGCTCGCAATGGTTGACCTTGTGTAACCGGCTGAATGCGGTCAACGACGATATGGAAATCAACAATTCGCGGGCGATCAAGCGCTTTTTGAAAACTGAAACGATCGAATTGAAAAATATCACCAAGCTGGCGCAACAATACCGCGTGCAAGCCAAGCGTATCGATAAAATCAAAGAATTGATGACCCGGCACGAAGCGATGATCGGCCGCTTGCAGGAAAATGCCAAGCAACTCGATCAAGAGTGGCAAAGTCGTCCTCAAGAACTGAAAGAGCTGGAACAAACCCTCGAAAATTGCCAAAAGGATGAGCAGGAGTTAACCGCGAAGGTGTTGCATCAATTGGACTTGGTTGGCGAAAAAATGCCTAGTAAAGGAAAGGAGGATGCCTTTTATGATCGCTTGAACCAACGCCGCCAGGAATATCAAACCTACCAATTACGACGCAAGGGCTTGAACGACGAAATCGCCGCGATTACCGAAAAGATCGACGCCAGCAATCGAAAAATTACGCAACTATCCGAAAAAATCGTTACCGCCGGCACACTATTGCAACAAGAAGAAACCGCCGGATTGCATCTGGCATTGATTGAAAAACAAAAACTAATTGCCGACAAAGAAAACCTGATCGGCCAGCAGACCGCCGAAGCGGCGCGCATGCGCGAAGCCTTCCGGGCAAGACTCGTCAGCACTAAATATGAGGCCATGCGAGTCGACGAAGTCATCGAATTGCTGCACTTGATTGCGCGAGGGCCGGAATTCGAGCAGCGCTTGTCGGTCCTGCAAAGCGAATTGGCTGATCTTGCAACCCGGTTGGAAAATACCCAGGCCGAATTAGCGGCCGAACAAGCATTGGCATTGACCACCCAGGCCGTCGAAGATATCGTCATTCGCATACGAGGTATCGACGAAAAAATCGACATTAGCCGACAAGAAGCCGCCCGCTTGGAAGCGATGCTCGGCAAAAACCTGGCGATGCGGCAACAATTCGACGTGTTGTCGACTAAACTGATTGCGCAGCAAGAAATCGTCGATGAATGTCTGCTAGAAGTTAAGCGCATCGATGAAGAAAACGGCGCCGTATTCCGTCGGCGCGTACAAATTAAAATGGCCGATAAATTATTGGCACAGGCCAATCAAGTGCTCGAAAGAATCAGCGGCCGCTATTATTTACGGCAGATGCCGAGCGAGCAAGGCTTGGCGCTCGAAATTGAAGATACCTATCAAAACAACAACCGTCGATTGCCGAAATCCTTGTCCGGCGGCGAAAGCTTTGTCGTGAGTTTGGCCTTGGCGCTGGGGCTTTCCGAACTGGCCGGCAACGGACGTTCGGTCGATTCGCTATTTCTCGACGAAGGCTTCGGTACCTTGGATGCCGAAACTCTGTATGTCGTCATTTCGACCCTGGAAAGCTTGCAGAAGCACGGCAAAAAGGTCGGCGTCATATCGCATGTCGAAGGGGTGCAAAAGCGCATCAAAGCCCAATTGCAAATGGCCAAAAAGCCGAATGGCATGAGTATTCTGAAAAGCGTACCCGATCAAGAAGTCGCCTTTTAAAACGGGTGCTGATGCCGCACCATGTTTATAGTTTGTTTTTATTACCATGAAGGGCATGAAGATAATGAAGGAAAGAGTATTGAGCGCTTTATGAACCGTTCAGACATCACGGATGAACTCAATAGATAAATTCAATGTAGTCACACAGCGTTTTTAAAACCAGTTAATGACTAAAAAATATCAAAACGATGGCGGGACTGGAGTGCAGGCTTCGCCTGCACTCCAGTGGTAATATTGATGACACAGGCTGTCACTCAATTAAATTAAAAACATTGTATCTTCAAGTCCTTCATGCTCTTCATGGTAAAAAAATAAGTGACATTTTTTGGAATTAGCACCCTTTAAAATGAAAAGCAAGTTCTCAATCAATCACAGCAAACCCATCACATAAATATTTTATGACCAAAAAGATCCTGACCGTTTTCGGCACCCGGCCGGAAGCGATTAAAATGGCGCCTGTCGTATTGGCTTTGCAACAAACCGAAGGTTTGGAATCTCTCGTATGCGTGACCGCCCAGCATCGGCAGATGCTCGATCAAGTACTCAACTTGTTCGACATTAAACCCGATTTCGATTTGAACCTGATGGCGCCGAATCAAGACTTATTCGATATCACCTCGAAAGTGCTGTTAGGTCTACGCGATGTATTACGTGAAGCGCAGCCGGACATCGTATTGGTACACGGCGACACCACCACCTGTTTTGCTGCGGGACTTGCCGCGTTCTACCAAAACATCAAACTGGGCCACGTCGAAGCGGGGCTAAGAACCGGCAACCTTAAAGCACCGTTTCCCGAAGAAGCGAATCGGACCTTGGTCGGACGCTTAACCGATTATCACTTCGCGCCGACGCAATCCTCGAAAAACAACCTACTCGCCGAAGGCGTTCCGGAGCAAAATATCGTCGTAACCGGCAATACCGTGATCGACGCATTATTGATCGTCCGGGACAAAGTCATCGGCGAACCGGATAGCGTATGGCAGGAAAAATTCGGCGAAAAAGTGTTTAAGACCATTTGCGACTCAAGCCGAAAACTTATACTGATTACCGGGCACCGCCGCGAAAATTTCGGTCAAGGGTTCATCGACCTTTGCAATGCGATCAAAGAATTGGCTCAAAAACATCCGGATTGGGATTTGATCTATCCCGTTCATCTCAACCCGAATGTGCAAAAACCGGTCTACGAAATCCTCGACAAACTCGATAACGTCTACCTGATCGCTCCGCTCGATTACGAACCGTTCGTCTGGATCATGAACCGAAGCGACTTGATTCTGACCGATTCCGGCGGCATTCAAGAAGAAGGCCCCTCCCTAGGGAAACCGGTATTGGTGATGCGCGAAGTGACCGAAAGACCCGAAGCGGTCGATGCCGGCACCGTTTTGTTGGTCGGAACCGATAAAGAAAAAATCGTCAGCGGCGTCGAAAAGGTACTACTGGACGGCAATATTTACGCACGCATGTCCAAGGCGCACAATCCTTACGGCGACGGCCATGCCTGTGAAAAAATCGTTCAAACATTGCTCGATGCGTCTTGAAATTACTCCCTTTTGACCGAAAAAGCGTTTAAGAACGAGAAGGTGTGGGGCATGCCCCCATACCCAAACAAAGTTGACCGATTCTTCAGTAAGACGGGAGTAGAAGATGCAAGGTTCTATTTTAAACGAATAGAAACCAAGTAGTAGGGTGCTCATCGCACACTTTTAAAAGGCCCCCTGTGTCAGACTAGTTGTCGCCTCTAAAATTTTATAGAGGTAAAAAAATGCAAACCCGTTATAGTGAAGAATTTAAAGAGCAAGCCCTGAGTAAAGTATTGCAACGCGGTGATAAAAGCATTCAATCGATTGCCGATAAATTGAATATCGGCGTTTTTACACTGAAAGGCTGGCTGAGACGAATACCAAATAAGTGATCGAATCATGTTAGCTGCAGAAGATATTAAATACATCAAAACACATTTAGCCGTTTGGCTTGCCGAACAATCGCTCGGCAAACCGCCGGTAGTTTATGAAATCGAATTGCGCGAACGCATGGTGCGGGTTGAAGAAGCGCTGAAAAACCAGGGCGAAGAGCTCAAAGCGCTGCGCGAAACCATGCACATGATCATGCAGCAGATGGATAAACGCTTCGAACAGGTCGACAAGCGCTCCGAACAAATGCAGCAAGACACCAACAAGCGTTTTAAGCAAGTTCATCAGGAAATAGTACAACTCCACCGCGGCATGCGGCAGCTAACCATGTGGGCGATGGGTATATTTCTATCAGTCGCCGGCCCGGCTGTCGCCGTGTTCCGGTTGTTATAGCGGTTATCTCCAAGCAGAACGGGGATTTACTAGGACGAGTCTACAAAAACGGCCGCGATGGCTATGCGCAGCAAGCTACGTACCTATTTATGGTCGGGCAATGTTAGCATACAAGAAATGTAACCTGACCCCTTTTATCGACCCCCTTTTTAATTGGTAGTTATTTTAATGCGTTTGACCACGACTTTATAAGGGTTCATCTGAAATGAAATGCGCAGGGATCGCACGTATTTCGGCAATGGCATCGATGCTGAGCCCAGTCAATTCTGCTATGTCTTCATCGTTCATTTCCCGGCGGATCATTCTGATCGCTAAGTTGCGTTTTTCATCAAGCCGACCTTCTTCTTTTCCTTCTTTTTTACCCTCTGTCCTTCCTTCTTCTCTACCTTCTTCCCTACCTTCATCCCTCGCTGTGTCGATCACGTTTTTTAGATCGCGGTAGTATTTCAGACTGGATTCATAGGCGTCGCGTTCTTCCGGCTGAAAGCGGGCGATCCGGGCTTTTTCGAATAAGCTTAAAAAGACCTTTTCGCGAAGCCTTGGCGGAATTTCGTCCAGTTCATGCAGGTGGCGGAACACGTAAAACCATTTATCTTGCAGCGTGTCCAGTTCATCCTCGGTTTTGGTGAAATTGGGGAGGGTCAAATAAATAAAGGTCAATTTATCGTAAAAAACCTGATGATGCTGATTTTTCAATTGGACCCGATGCACGACTTCGTGACGGCCTTGGTTTTCGTCTTCGTCAAAAACAAAATCCAGGATGCCAATCGTATAAACCGCAGCCAGCTTAAAATTCCAGTCACCTCGCTCGGCTTGCTGTTGAATCGGAAAAGTGGAATAAAATACACTACGATCTTTAAAGAAGTTCTGCTTAGCTTTTTGCAATTCTACAATGAAGTATTCGCCGGTCGAACTGACACAGCTGAGGTCGAAAATCGCTTTGCGGTCTAAAGCCGTCGCACCCTGTCGCTCATTTTGATTAAATTGCAACTCTTGAATTTGGTGTTTTTCCGGCAGCAGGGTATTTAAAAAGCTGATCAAGTGTACTTTACTGGCTTCTTCGCCAAACGCTTTTTTGAAACCGAAGTCGGTAAACAGGTTGATATATTTTTCTTTCACGGCACGGTTTGAACTTCATACGGGATGTCATGGTGGAGTTTAGCATATCTATTGCTCGGTTTTTTCATGCTTTAGATTAACCCGACATCGTCCTCTGATTTTCGCTGAGCGTATCTTCCCGGTTCTATGAGAAAGGCGCTTAAAACCAGGACAAACGCATTAAAAATACGTTGAAAACATTCCTCGCTCCCACGGTCCTCCGTCACTGCCATTAAGTTAAGCTTATTTTCAATAACAACGTTTTTCCCTGCGTTTATGAAAATCCAATGAAGCCCTATCCGATATCTTAGTCCGGGGCGGATTTCGCTTTCGTTCACTGCAGGGATTGGTTAAAAACAACGCCGTCAAGCGCTGCGTTAAAGTCTCTTCACTCAGATCGCTCAATAACAACAAGTACAAAGCTTGATCCTTAATTGCATTAAACGAGACAGCTCGGTTGACTTTTAAAGGGTGATTTGTCTGCTTTTGATCGAGTTGATGTTGCGCATCTGCGGTTAACAACGATTCCAACCCGCACAAATAAACGGTGGCGAAAAAATCTTGCCGTCCCGCTTCAGCGCCAATACCGGTAAAATTCTCCAGCTCTAAGCGCGTTTTTAATAACCCGTAAAACGTTCCGATTCCCCAGCGAAAATAATACAGCTCACGAAAGCCTTCCGTGGGGTATGCGACCTCGTTTAAAAGCGAAGTGACTAAGACTTCCCATTCGCCGGTACTGAGCCGAACACGCACAAACCGGACGGTCAGTGTCATCGGCAAGTCCAAACGTTGCATCACAGGCTTTTGTTTGGTGCAGGGTGTCAAGGTGATGATTTGACTAGCTTCGTCTTCCCCTTTCAGCATTTGCCGAGCGATGCTAAACGAGGCGGCTGAACAGCGAATCACATAAGCGCGTTCCGCTTGATGCAGCGCCGCCAACAAACGATAGGACGGGTAATTCCGGTCCAGGGTCAGTAAATCCAAAGGCTTGGTATGCGCCAAATGAGCTAGGGCTAAATCCACTTCGTAAGCATCCTCTCGACCCAATTCTGCGGTCAAGGCCACCCGGTTGAGCACGTCATATAACACCTATGCGACGGCATACGGATGCTCGCCCTGAAGTTCGCTCTCTTTGCCGTTGGAATAGGCAATCGTGCCGAAAGTATCGCGCGCCGCTTCGTTATCCGGCAGGCGGATTTTCGAACCGTCCACGGCTAATATTCGATAGCCCCAAAAACGCTGATATTCCGTATCGGCATAGAGCGTTTCAACGACTGCCTTTTGGTTTAATTCGATAAAAGCCGTGTGCTTTAATTTATACCTTGCTTGCGAGTAAGCACTCCCAGTCACCGGGTCTTGATTGAGTTGATTCATGACTTCATTGACGACCAGTTGGAGTGATTTAACGCTGTTCCGTAAGACTAAGACTAAAACTAAGCCAAACGATAAGACACGCTGACGGGTAAAGTCTTTTGACCCTCGGCGATGACGTTCCTTGAATGTCTCATCATCAATTAAATTGCGACTGACGGTTACCGCTCGTTTTCTTTTAAAAAATCATTGATAAATTATGTGATTATCGCTTATTTTAAATTTTCCGTCTTAACTTAATGGCAGTGAACGCTAGGTGAGGGGGAGCCGCTGCCGCTCAAAAACCACTAGTTACAGGACGACGCGACAATTCGATACAAGGGCGCTTCTTTGCCGGCTCTCAGGGCCGCACTTAGGTTTATTTCATCTGCAATTTCAACCCGGCGCTGCAAAAAAAGACTCGCTCACAGTGCTGGCCCATCAATTGCGCGGCCTTGCCTGATAAATCGATGAATTGTCGGGCCAAGCGATTGTCGGGAATGACGCCGAGGCCCACCTCGTTATGAATCAAGACCAGTTCCACGGGAAGCTGTAACACGGCGTCCAATTCCCGCAGGATGTCGGATTCGGGAATTTGGTGGTACAAGGCATTGTTCAGCCACATCGACACACACTCGACCAGCACCGGGCGGTCGGAACCTTGCAGTGCGGTGAGCAGCTTAATCGGTTCCTCGACTGTGATGAACGAATCCTGGCGGCGCTGTTTATGAGCGGCCACCCGGGCCTTCATTTCGTCATCGAAAAACTCGGTCGTCGCCAGGTAATAGGGTTTTTCACCCCCGTTTCGCTGCAAAATATAGTCTTCCGCCAAGCGCGATTTACCGCTTTTGACGCCGCCGATGAATAGGGTCTTCATGCTGGCTCCTGTAAGGCTGCTAGGATTAACGATAAATCCAGATTGGCCGCGACCCGGTCTGCGAAACCCTGAATTTGAGCATCCCGGTAGACGGCGTAGGCATAACCCCGATAATCGGGGGTCAGGGTTTTGAAATAAGCGGTTCGAAATACGTCGTTGTCGAAAACGCCGTGTACATGCGTGCCGGCGACCGCGCCTTGCCGATAATAAAGCGGGTATTGAGCCATGCGCCCGCAATGAATTTCATAGCCATTCAACGCCGGATAGTCGAACAGGTCATAGCTTCCTCGCCGGACGATCTTGGGGTGTTGATAAAGCACCTCGTCATCGATATAACCGAATCCGGATTCGCTGCCGGGCCGGTCATGCTCGATAGCGTCTGGGTCATGCAACATTCGGCACAACATCTGGTAACCGCCGCAAATGCCGAACACCGCTTTGTCGAAACGCTCGATTTCGGCGAACAAGCCTTGTTGCTTCAGCCATCTCAAATCGCGCAGTACGGTTTTACTGCCCGGCAATAGCACCATATCGAAGCCGCTCAAGGGGCGGTAGGCTTGAATCAATTCGACATGCAGCTCTTCGTCGGCCATCAAAACATCCAGGTCGTTATAATTGCTCAAGCCAGGATAGGCGATCGCGGCAATGCGAATCTTGACGCCGTTCAGGCGTTGCCGGTAATTATTGAGCGATTGCGAATCTTCCATGTCGATATTGAGCGGTTCGAACGGCAATACGCCGAGCACCGGTACGCCGAAACGTTCTTTGATGATCGTTTCGCCTTCATCGAAAAAACGCCGATCGCCCCGGAATTTATTGATCACGACGCCGATCAAATTTTTGCGCATGACAGGATGCATCAATTCCAGCGTGCCGTAAATCGACGCGAAGACGCCGCCGCGTTCGATGTCGGCGACCAGAATGTTTTTCGTGCCGAAGGTATTGGCGACAAAGCTGTTCGATAAGTCTTTATGCAATAGATTGAGTTCGACCGGAGAACCCGCGCCTTCGGCGATGACCAAGTCATGAGTCTGCCGGAGCGATGTAAAGGCTTTTTCGACCTGCAATTTAAGCCCGCCTATCGAATCGTAATAGTCTGAGATGGTTTGATTTTGATGAACCAAGCCGTTGACGATCACTTGCACCGAACCGTTGCCGTGCGATTTCAGCAGCACCGGATTGAACAAATGATTCGGTTCGACCCGCGCGGCCTCGGCTTGCAGGCATTGCGCGCGGGAGATTTCGCGGCCGTCCGGGGTCACCGCCGAATTATTCGAGACGTTTTGAGCCTTGAACGGCGCGACGCTGAGTCCCTGGTCCGCAAAAATCCGGCACAAGGCCATCGCTATCGTGGTTTTGCCGGCGTCCGAGCTGGTGCCGAAGATCGCTAAAGGTTTCATAGGTTGAGATAGTGAATGTAAGTGTATTGATGGCTGTATTGAAATTTATGCAAAGAGCCATGATCGACGCGGAATTGAAAGGCGGCGGCGGGCGACAGCTTCAATATATGGGTCAGTAGGGCGCGAATTACGCCGGCATGGGTCACGACGACGGCTTGCGAAAGCTCGGTCTCGATGAGCTCTTCCCAAAAACTGCCGGCACGGCGGCATAAATCGGTAAAACTTTCGCCGTTCGGCGGCGGGACGTCGACGAAATTTTGCGTCCAATGGTTTAGGGCTTTTGTGTCGATGTCGTCGAAGAACACGCCTTCCCAGTCGCCGAAATCCAGCTCCAAGAGCCGTTCGTCGGTGACGACCTCATCGCATAGGGAGTCGGCCAAGCGTTTGCAGCGGCTGAGCGCGCTGCTATAAAACCGGCAGTCTTCGGACAGTTCAGGCAATTTTTGCCGAAGCGCTTCGGCCTCCTGGGCAAAGCTGTCCGCCAAGGCAATGTCGGATCGCCCGTAACACAAGCCTTTTTCGGCAGCGGTTTGGGTGTGGCGAATCAAATAAATGTCCATAGGATTTCGTGATAAATAATGTCCAGGAACTATGGGCGTTGTTGAGGGTTCGGTAACTCGCTTGGCAGGACGCCGTAAATACGTCCGTGTAGGCTTGACGGCGGCTTTCCCTGCCGCCGACACCTGCCAATCGAGCAACCGAACCCTCCGTAAAATAGGGAAGTTATTTACGACCAAGTCCATATCGCGCTTAGGAAAAGATAAAAAACGACTTCGGCGACTTGCTGCCCGGCTCCCAAACAGTCGCCGGTATAGCCGCCGATATGACGATGGAAATAGCGGCCGAGCCCCAGCGTGATCAGCATCATCGGTATCAGCGAAATCAAGGCCTGTGGCGGCAGCAAGGCAAAGGGCAACAACGCCGGAATGCCTACTAAGGCTAAGGTTTTCGCATCGGGCTTGAATACCGCGCCGGACGACTTGCTAGGCTGCGTGCGGGCGTAGTCGTAGCGGAACATCAAATACAACGGAAACCAGCGGCTGATACTGTGCCCCGCCAGCAAGGCAAACGGCGGAAGATGCGCAGGTAAACCGGCCAAAAGCTTGAATTTCAACAGCAGCAGCAACAGCAAACCGAGCGCGCCATAGGCACCGATCTGCGAGTCTTTCATGATGTCCAGAATGCGCTGTTTATCGTAGCCCCCGCCGAAACCGTCGCAGACATCGGCAAAACCGTCTTCGTGAAAAGCCCCGGTAAGCAAGATGCCGGCGATTAAGGCGATAACGATCGCGATGTCTTGCGGCCAGATTTGCAAAGCGATCCAGAAAACCGATGCCGAAAATCCGCCGACCATCCAACCGATCAACGGTAGGTAAGCACAAGCAAAGGGCAAGCGTCGATAATCGAGCTTGGTAGGACAGGGCAGCCGGGTATAAAAGCCGACGGCCAGAAGGAAATCGTGTAATGAAGGCATGGAAAGTTTTGCTTGAATTAGGCGGGATATGTCCTTGGCATGTCTAATTCTACTTTGTCTTGCGACAATTTATAAAATCGATTGCTTAAGAATATGACAAACCGGGCGGCTGATTATGAACACAAGCAACACGATGTAAGCCTTGCGGCGTATGGCAAATGCCGGAAAAAGGGGGCGGTTGAATTATAAAATAACCCCGATACCCTTTATTTGCAGTTTTGTTTCGATCTGTCTAGTTTGGGGCTAGGGCAAAGCTCAGAGGCGGAATGTTAGCGGAGTCCACTGGAATGCCAGGTTAGGCGTAGACGGCTTCATATCCCTAATTGCCCCTTGATAAGCCGACAAAGACTCTTTTATTTCGGAATGTCTTGGAACCGGAGTTTGTTTACCATTGGCAGGATTTGCATAAATATCGTGCTTATTGCCATGACGTTTAAGGTAACAGCCTGCTTCAACCAATTCTCTAATAAAGTTTCCTCGTTTCACGCTACTTCGACGAAGACTTCTTTTATTTGTGATGCAGGGTGGTTGGTTTGCACCTCCTCTGCCATTAAAAGTTTATAAGCATCTTCAATATTTTCTTCCAACTCCTCTAGTGTCTCACCCTGGCTAAAAACCCCAGGGATTTCCTTAAGTTTGCCAATATACCATCCATCATCTAACCAATACTCGAGAGTAAATGCACGTTTCATATTTATATCCCACTAAAAATTGACCTAAATTCTGTTTATGATTTCGCAAATGATTGAGACCAACGTTTCTCAGATGCAAATTCTCCAAGCAGAATGGTTGCGAGGGTGTCCTGCTAGTCGGGTGGAAGCATTGTAGCTTCTGCAACTGCATTATCGAGGGCCTGAGTCATATTTCGTACTCCAAACCAGGATGATTTTTATTCTAAAGTAAGGTTATGTTAACGGGCAGCCGTAACTAGCACATTTGTAGAGACCTTAGCGAACGAAAAATGCGTCCGGGTTGACGGCCTTGGTATGTGCCGCTAGATACCTGTACAATTTCACGTACATGATAATTTTAGAGAGGCCCCGATGGACGCCATAAGCTATACCACTGCACGAGCTAACCTAGCGAAAACTATGGAAAAGGTTTGTAATGACCTCGATCCCGTTATTATTACCCGAAAGAGAGAAGCGCCTGTAGTCATGATTTCTTTAGAAGACTTTCAGTCCATGGAAGAAACAGCTTACCCTGCTCCGATCCCCTGCAAATGCTCGCCACTCTACTAGAGTCGATTGCAGAACTTGAGGCTGGGAACGGTACCGAGCACGAGTTGATAGAATGAATCTGACTTTTTCCAGCGGAGCTTGGGAAAACTACTTGTACCGGCAAAAAACCGATAAGGCCATGCTTAAACGAATAAATACTTTGATTAAGGCTATTCAGCGCAAACCTTTTGAAGGTATCGGTAAACCTGAGCCGTTGAAACACGGTTTGTCCGGCTATTGGTCTCGACGCATTAATGATGAACATCGGCTTGTCTATAAAGTTGTTGAAGACCATATCTTTATCGCTCAGCTCCGCTATCAATACGAGTATTGCGCACATAACGCCAAGCGTAACCGCCCCACCAAAGCATAGCGAAAGGCGCGCCGCTTATATTCTTAGACGTTTTTTCGATCAAAAGGGAGTAGTTAATTGTATCGGCTACTCGCTTAACGCGGGACAGTTTAAGGTTAATCCGTTCGTGGTGAGCCTGTCGAACCATGGGCGGATTAACCGTCCACCCTTCGACAGGGCTCTCCTGAGCGCAGCCGAAGGGCTCAGGGCGAACGGTTAATCCTTAGTGCTTTTGTCCCGCCTTAAGTGGGAAGCCATTGTATCCAATATGATATGGCGACTCATTTATTGATTGGTATTCAATATAATTATTGTTCGCTAGCAGAGAGGAAATTGTTTGCTCGCTCACATCAAAGTGTTCTGCCGCATCCTCAATGGCCTCATTGGAAAAATCGCTCTCTAAAAAATTGATTAGGCCATTAATTGGACACAAAAACTCGGCGGCAAAAGCCCTTTGATACTTTTGTCTGGAAGTGCTTAAGTCCGTATTAGTCAGCCATTGATTGCTGCCGGTTTGAATAAAATCACCAACATAGCGTGATAACTCAAACCGCTTGCTAATAGGGTGCTTCTTGCGAGGTACGAATTTAATGGTCTGATCGTCGGTTGGTATTCCTACTGAAACACTGGATCTACCCATAGGCTCCCACTTGTCTATTGCCGATGAAGCAATTCCCAATAGCTCAAAGAGAGTTTTCGTATCAATTGGACTGTTTGTGTTTCCGATTTCACTTCTTAATTTTTGCGCATTATCTACCGCTACTCTCCAAGGCGCTGAATCTGCGCAAGTACTATTTGCTATTTGTTTTGTAGAGAATGTAGGTTTTCCGTATACCCCTGGAGCACTAATAAATTTTTCAATAGGTTTCAATAGTTCTTCTTGCCCCATTTTTCCGTAGACTGGGGCTAACTCCAATAATGTACCCTCTCCATACTCACTATAAAGCTTGATTGCATATTCCATTGCATCGGGCGAGCATTCATCTGGATCAAACCCCATAAGAGCCTCCAGTTTACGGTAAATGCTGCTATCTTCGATTTGCTCTTCTTCTTTTACTATAGAAAATAATGCTGAAAGATCACTAGCCCCCAACCCAAAGGCTTCTAATCTATTTTCGACCGTGGAGATAAAGTCAAAAAGTGCTTGTCGAAACTCGGTAATACTAATAGATACAGGAAGATTTAACCCATTAATATATCTAACAGACTGCTGACAATTTACCTCTGAAGGAGAAGACCAAACTTGCACATTTAGGCTGTCACTTGCAAATAGTATTTTTGGCCAAACAAACCCATGATCTGCCGCCCCTAATTCGTGCGCCATTCGCCAGCTAACATCAGGCTTATTAGGCGCCGGTAATGGCTCGTAAAGCAGTCTCCACCAATTCTGTAGCATCCAAAAAGCTAGTGGGTAGGACGATACAATCACATGATTTTGTATGGATTGAGAAAAAATATTCTCGTTTCTTGTGAGATTGTAATCTCCAACATGAATTTCCAACTGAGCCAATGTGTTTGCTAGCTCAGGTGTTCCGGAGCCGACACTAGACCAGCTTTGTCGAAAATCAATCTTTTTTATCACGAATTTTCCACTCTTTAATGACTTCATGGGAGAACGGATCGGATTCCGGCATTGGATAACCATGATACATCCCAGTCTCAGGATTCTCTAATTGAGCTTCCAAAGGGGTTCCGTCACGAGTAACTGCCCATATATTCTGGGGCCACTTTCCTTTCATTTGTTCGCTAATCATACCTTTACGTAATCCGGCCTTTATGTGGGCAATAGCAACCTTTTTAGTAAAGATTTCGACTGTATCACAAAGTGATTTTGCAGTCCTTGGCGATGATGGTGGTGTTAATTCGAAATCACCGGGATTTTTCTTATGCTCAGGATTGCCTCCGTATTTCACGTTCTTTACCAAAACATCTGACAGGCTATTCTCCGAGAAAGCTTGAATCTTCCTTTTCGTATTGAAGCGGCCTGGTCTTCTCTGCATTTTTGTTTCGACCTGTCTAGTTTGGGGCTAGCGTAAAGCATAACCGGACACAAAAAACGAAGCATCGCGTAGCTTTTTGTGGTCCGAGTTTATGCGCTTGTTATGTGTTTTGTACATTGCTAGAACTGGCCTGCCAAATACAGCCCGATAACAACTAATACCGAAAAGCCAATGGCACTACACCAAAACCCATTTCGACCACTATAGTCTTCAAGGTAAACAACTTGTTTTGATGATGGGTACTTACCAGCCGTTATGAATTTACAGAGAGGCCAGCCAATCCAATAACAGATAGTGCCGAAGAATATTTCAGCGAGAATATAACCAATACCCCGAAAAAATCCTTTCACTATCTCTCCGATTAAATCATCCATAATACGATCTTCAATTACACATAACTATAATTAGACATCCTAAATGACGCAAAATATTGCGTCATAGAGCTGCCTATTTCATTTTTGAAAATTAAAATCATATAGTTTACAGTGATTTGCAAAAAACAACCTTTCCTAATAAAAATTTAAAATACGTCGGTGCCGACTTCGGAGAATTCAACGATAGTATTGGAATAAGTACGTGTTAAGATTCGTACAAGCACTGTAGCAATCGTACCGAACAAGCTTAAAAGGACTGGATTAAATGCTATATTCTGCATTTTTGCAAACGCCATCGCGTGACTTGGGCGCTAGCGAAACGATGCCGCAAGTAGCCCGGATGGAGTAACGCGGAATCCGGGGGGGGCATAAGCGCCAACTTAGTGTCTATTCTATGGTGTATTTGTCTTTATTCGTCATATCGGCATGGATTGCTGATGTCCGGGTTACATGGGTGTGAAACCAAGCATTGCCATCCCTGGCTCTGGATTCCGCCAATCCCTGGCGGAATGACTCGTTTTTCCTTAAGTTGGCACCTATGGGGGGCGAAAAAAGGTTTTTCCCGTATCCGCTTACGCTGTATAAGGGCTACATTTTGCGGGTATAAATACGATAGTGTGAAAAAGACATCGTGTTGAACTGTAAAGTCTTTTTTCTTATTCCGGCCAAAACTCGGAATTCATAACCTGTTCAATGTCCCACGGACAGGACTCGGGGAAGCAATCGAGTCCTGTTTCCTTTACCGCAAGACTGACGGCATCGGACCACACCCATTCCCACCAATCGGGTTGAGTCAAATCGGTTTTAAGACTGGGGGTTTCTTTTAAGCAACCTGCAATCCCTCGACGTTGCTCCTTGATTGTCCGCTGCCAGCTTTTACTGCGAAAGCCCGCCTGATATTGCCATTTCAGAAGATGGGCTAGCAAAACAGCCATTCTACTTCTCAATTCTCTTCGTTCGCTTTTGCCCACGTCTTCAATCTCATCCGCAATATGTTCAAGGTCGAGCATGTTGAATTGGCCCGCACGGAGAAGCGCGGCCTGTTCGTTCGCCCATGCAACAATGTCTGATTCGTATCTATGCATCGAAAAGCCCTCAAAATATCTCAATAGGGTTTTAAACCGTGAAAGAGTAACACCGCGTCTCATCAAAAACAAACCTCGGCAATTTCAACAGCAATTCCCAATTTGGAGATCAAAAAGGGTGTGGGGTGTGCTTGGCGAGGATGTCGGCAGCGGGACAGATTTTTGCTCCTCGGCAATTGCTCCTGCATTGCCCTAATACACGCCATCCTTGGCGCTTAGTTGCCGCCAAGCCCCCATGGATGGGTTTACGGCGTTCCTCGACAGGCATACCCCACACCCTAAAATCGGCGAAACTGCTCAAACTGGGAATTGCTGCAATTTCAACCCGCATCCACACCGGCTTCGGCAAAGCTGGCCATTTCGTTCAGCATCGCAACCGCCGAGACTATTAAGGGATAGGCCAGTGCCGCGCCCGAGCCTTCGCCGAGGCGCAGTTCAAGATCGAGCAAGGCTTTTGCGCCGAAGTGATCGAGCAGTGCGCGATGGCCTTGTTCGTCCGAGACATGGCTGAATACGCAATAATCCAAAACTTCGGGATGGCACTTCGCCGCAACCAACAATGCGCTGCCGGCGATAAAGCCGTCGACGACGATCAACATGCCCAGTTCGGCGGCTTTCAAATAAGCGCCGGTCATCATCGCGATTTCAAAGCCGCCGAAGATGCCTAATGCCGCCAATGGATCGCGTTGGCCGGGGTGCCGTGCCAAGGCTTGATTCAATAGCGACAATTTATGGCTCAGTTGCGCATCGCTTAGTCCGGTGCCGCGTCCGACGCATTGCGCTAGCGGTATACCGGTCAAGCAATGCATCAACAGCGAGGCGGAAGAGGTATTGCCGATGCCCATTTCGCCGAAGCCGATACAATTGCATCCGGCCCGATGACGTTCCTGTACGATATCGGCGCCGGCTTGCATGGCTTGGGCGCATTCGCTCTCGGTTATTGCCGGCGCATCTAAAAAATTACGCGTGCCTTTGCCGATTTTAGCTTCGATCAATTTAGGGTGCCGGTTTAGATCGGCATTGACGCCGGCATCGACGATCCACAGGTCGAGGCCGTTGTGCTTGGCAATAACGCTGATGGCGGCCCCGCCCGCCAAAAAATTGGCGACCATTTGCGCGGTGACGCTTTGCGGATAGGCGCTGACGCCGGACGCGGCAATGCCGTGATCGCCGGCAAAAATCACGATAGCCGGGTTTGTCAGCGTCGGCGATAACGTGTTTTGTATTAGCCCGATGCGCAGCGCCAGTGCTTCCAATCGGCCCAGCGAACCCAAAGGCTTGGTCTTTTGGTCGATTTTGTCTTGTAGCGCGGCGGTAAGGGTGTGGTCTAGCGGATTGATCAAAAAGTGAGTTTGCATGGGTTGTTCCAGGCGTTTTCAAATAAACAATCGTTCAATTCCAAGCGCGATGCCCACCGTTCTTGTTGCAAGAGCGGCTCGTCATAAAAGCGCTCGACATGGCCCAGACATAAAATCGCGAACGGTTGGCTGTCGTCGGGCATCGCCAATAATCGTTTCAGCGCTTCCGGCTCGAACATCGAAACCCAGCCCAAACCCAGACCTTCGGCCCGGGCGGCCAGCCACATATTCTGGATCGCGCAGGATAACGAGGCCAGATCCATTTCCGGCAGGGTGCGCCGGCCGAAGATATGCTCGTCTCGGCGGTCGCTTAATGAGGCGATGATAATTTCGGCGCATTCCATGATGCCTTCGACCTTGATGCGCATGAATTCGTCTTCGCGCTCCTGTAAGGCGCGGGCGGTTTGCAGGCGTTCCTGCTCGACCTGGCCGTGTATGGCTTGGCGTAAATCCGGACGGGTGATGCGTATGAAACGCCAGGGCTGCATGAAGCCGACGCTTGGGGCGTGGTGCGCCGCCGCGATGATGCGTGCTAATCTGTCGGGTTCGACCGGGTCGGGCAAAAAATGGCGCATATCGCGGCGCTCGTAAATGGCGCGGTAAATGGCGGCGCGTTCGGCGTCGGAATAGCGATGATCAGGCATGGGCGGCGTTTCGATGTTGTACGAGCAGGTCTTTAAAAACGAACGGGTCTTTGGGTTGGCTCAGGGCAGCCGGGCGATTGCTGTAGCGGTGTACGAGGCGCGACAGCCAAAAACGCAAAGCGGCGGCTCTGAGCATGCGGTTGCAATGCTGATGTTCGGTTGCCGATAACGGCCTTAGGGTTTCATAGCCTGAGAGCAGCGCGGTTAATTTTTGCGTGTTGAAAATACCCTTGTCGCAGCACCAGTCGTTCGCGCTGACCGCTATATCGCGTAGCCAGTGGTCGCTGCAGGCGCTGTAGAAATCGAGTATGCCGCTGATTTGCCCGTCGGCGAATAAGGCATTATCCCGAAATAAGTCGCCGTGAATCACGCCGCCGGGCAGCGTTTGTTGTTCGTGTTCGGACTGAAATTGCAGTTCGCCGAGAATCAATTCGAGATCCGCGTCGGACAGTTGACTCTCGACTTGCTCGAACAAGGCTTTGATCGAATTGACGTCATGATGGCTTGCGATCGGAAAGGAATAATCCCGCGTGTCGAGATGCAGCCTGGCCAGTTCTGAGCCGATTTGCCGGCATTGATCTAGCGTGGGCGAAACGATGGATCGGCCGGCCAAGCGTTTACAGACCAGTGCCGGCTTGCCGTTGAGGTTGCGCAATAGCCGGTTTTGTCTGTCGGCCTGCGGATTCGGATACAGCGGGTTGCGTGCACCTAAGCGTTGCAGCAGTTCGATCACCGGATTCAGTTCCTCGTCATTCTGTGCTTCGAACAAGGTCAAGACATAGTCGCCTTGCGTGGTTGCGACCGCATAATGACTGTTCGCGATGCCGTCGGGAATGCCGGCAGAATCGACTACCTGGCCGAGATCGTAAGCGCCGAAAAAGGCGTCCAGTTGTGCGGCTGTGACTGAGGTATAAACGGACATTGCTTGATCAAGACAGCAAGAAACCAACGGCCAATAGGCCGAGGATCGTGAAATCAATGGGTGTTTTCATGGACAATGCTTTCGATAGCGTGGTTTTAGTGACCGGCATGATGGCATCGCCGAGCGCCGGTTTGGTTTTTAGCCGGCCATGGTACATCGCATCGCCGCCCAATGCCACGCCCAAGGCACCCGCCATCGCGGCAATCGGCCGGCCGGCATTGGGGCTTTCCAGTTTATCGGCGTCCCGCCATAAGCATTGCCAGGCCCGTTTTTTATTAGCCGACACTAAAATAATCAATAAGGCCGTCAAACGGGCCGGGATGAAATTGGCGAGATCGTCGAGTTTGGCGGCGACTCGGCCGAAATGAAGATAGCGATCGGTTTTATAGGCAATCATCGAGTCTAATGTGTTAATCGCTTTGTAAACGGCCAAGCCCGGCAAGCCGAACCCAACCAAATAAAACAGCGGAGCGATGACGCCGTCGCTGAGGTTTTCGGCCCAGGTTTCAATCGCTGCCTTATAGACGTCTTTATCGATCATCGCTTCGGTATCGCGGCTCACCAGATAACGCAAGGCTTGTCTGGGCCGTTCGGCGGTTGATATTTCCGTGACGCTTTCATGCAGCATGTGCATCGCCAGGCCCGTCGATGCGATGACAGCTAAAACGGGTAGGGCGAGCCAATAGGGTAGCCATTGACAGGCATAAACGATCAAGAGGCTTAAGGCCAAGGTTAAGGTCAATAGACTGACGACCAGTATCGCGCCCGATAGAATGTTGTTTCGGTAATAGCGGCGTTCATACCCTTCGATAAAGCGGCCCATCAGCACGACCGGGTGAGTAGTGCGAAATTCGCCGAAACGCAGGTCGATCAAATAAGCCAAAGCCGCCAATTCAAACATGTTGCAAACATTCGGCAAGCCGGGCGATCGATTCGGCATCCTTGACTGCAAAGCGCACATAGCGCTTATCCAGGCCTTCGAAATTGTCGCAAACGCGAATCAACATCCGCGCTTTTTCCAAATGACGCTGCAAGGCACGGCCGTCGATTTTCGCCAATCGGGCGAGGATAAAATTGGCTTGGCTCGGATACACCCGGTCGAACAGATTGGAATGCTGTAGGGTTCGCATCAAGGATTCGCGAAGCTCGGTCGTTTGTCTCCGCGTGTTTCCAACGAAGGCGTCGTTATAAAGGGCTTGCTGCATATAGGCGATATCGAAGCTCGATAATTTCCACGCCGGTTCGAGTTGCTTCAATACCGTGATCGCAGCTCTCTCGGTGGCGATAAAACCGATGCGAATGCCGGCGCTACCGTAAAATTTGCTCAAGGACTTGATCAGATAAAGGCGTGGGATTTGGCCGATCTTATCAACGATACTTGCTGTGTCGGTGCTAGGGCAAAAATCCAGAAAAGACTCGTCGATAATGATCGTGCATCGAGCGGCCTGCCATTGGGCCAGCAGATCGTGCAAATCGTAAAGCGTGCCGTCGGGCGTGGCCGGATTGACGAAAATGACGGTGCTGTAGGGCGGAATTTCCGTCTGTTCAAAACGACCGAAACGGTCGATGCAGTGAATGCGGCAGCCTAAGTGCCGGGCGATGCGTGCATATTCGACGTAGATCGGCGTATAAAGTATGACTTCTTCGGGATTGAGTCTGCACAATAACGCAAAAATAGCCGCGCTTGCGCCGTTGAAGGGTTCCAGGTCGGCAGGATCCGGCAACGGGTAGCGATGACGAAGCGCCTCTTTCAAGGCGCTGTAATCCGGATCGGAGTAAGGCGACGGGTCGAATTGTAACGTGCGCCAGTCGATGGCCTGAACGGGATTGATATTGGCTGAAAAGTCCAAGACCTGTTCGGGCAGGCAGCCGATGCGTTCGGCAAAACTGTAAATATTACCGCCGTGATTCATTCAGCAATGCGTGTTGTACGAAGTCAAAAGCCGGCTATTTTAAACCAAACGGGGCGCCGGGGGGTGAGAATATCGGCGGAGAGGAGGCAAGCCGCAACCGGACTCGCGGAAGACTCAAACGGGCGCTGGTAATCCCGCGAAGTATATTTACTCACCATGAAGAACATGAGGCAGTGAATAAAATACCCAAAAATCAGCGGAAGCGAGACAACACGCCAAAACATTATAAATGTAGGGTACGGGTGCCAAATCACCTGCTATCCTTCAAGAACGTGCGCCGAGCGATAAAAATCGCCGACAATGGCATCGCCAATCCTAGGAACATCACGATGAAAAATAAGCTGCCTAATTGGCTGTAATCGGCGGCGGTGATGACCGAACCGGTTGTAGGATCTTTGATTTCGCGGCTGATCACGAAAAATTGATTGAGCGCCTTGGTTAGTAATTGGGACAGCGAAAGGGCCAGATTGGTGAAAGCGGCCATGACCGCAAAATAGGTCGCCTTGAGTCTAGGCGGTGCGGAGTTGGCGATCCAAGCCAGCATCGGAATCATCGCGATCTGTCCGAGGGGAGATTCCAGCGCGGTATCGATCAAGGCAATGAAGCGCGCATCGACCACGCCGCCGGTATGGGCCTGGGTCCATTCATGAAAGCCGTAAAACAGCGCGATATTCGGTAAATACAGCGCACTCAACGCTATCGTCAAGACCGCAATCACATGGGTGATCGGGCGTTCGGCCATGAAGCGCCGGAATAGAAACATGCCGAACAGAGTCAGTCCGCTAGTGACTAACGATAGTTGCGCAAGAAACTGTTGATCGAAGGCGAGCACATCGATCATCCACCACGTTTCGCCTGCGCCGGTCGTCGGCACGGCCCGAAAGGCGAATATCACGAAGGCGATGCCGTACAGCTGATTGCGCTGGGTGGGTTCCAAGTCCAGCGTCAGGCGCCAAATCAAAAACATGACGATAGCCAGCGAACCGATGAAGACGATTGCATCGCTATTCGGAATATCGCTCAAGCCCATTAAGACCGCGAACAACACGAAACCGAGTCCACCGCCGAGAATCCACCAGTTGATTTCGGGCAATTCATCTTCGGGTCGGGCCAGTAATCGGTTAATGTCTTCGAGTTCATAACCTTGCGCCGCCAAGCGCCATTCTTGTTGAGATCGCAGATAGGCGGACAGCAATACCCCGGCTATCGAAACCAAGGGTATGACCAACGCCCAACGATAAACCGCCAAATACACCGCCGCTTTTTCGGCGTCGTCCATCAAGTGTACGTCATCGAACAGAATGACATTGGCGGCCGCGACCAGCATCGATCCGCCGATAATGGCGACTCGGCCCAAGGTTTGCATCGTCGTGTGCGCCAATTTGATGTGCGCTTCGGGTAGCGGGTTGCCTTGTTCGTCGAAACGCGGCACTGCTTCGACCGTCATCGCATCGGCTACGGTATCTTGTACGACATAACCGATCGGCGCCAGCAATACTGATAAGACAAACCAGGTTTCGGCGGGCAGGATATGCGTCATGAATTCCCGGTCAGCCAAGAGATTGATCATGATCAGCAAGCTGGCCGCGATCAGCGCCGCGCCGAGATAGATCAACTTGGCTTTGTGCCGCCACAGTAAATCGACCAGATGGCCGACCGGCATTTTCAGCGCCCACGGCAGCATCACCCAGAAACCCAACATGGCCAGAAATTCGGCCGACAAACCGAGGTATTCCTTGACAAAAAAAGTTCCGACGATGCCGGTCAGGCCCGATACGCCGGCTGCCAGATAGACCATTAACGGCGGAACATAACTAAGGCGCATTTGTCGAGCCAGATCGTAAACATTGCGGTCTAGCCAGTTTTGCCATTGGCGATTCAAATTTGTATTCATAAGTTCATTATCGATGAGTGAGGCGTTACGCAATGCATAATCCTAACCCGGACTAGCTCGGAGCCAAAGCGGAAATCGTTTTCGCCATAGCGTAGCGACTTCGATACCGTGGTGCGTTTTTAGCATTATAGACCTCAATGATCGCGATCTGGGGATCGCTCCCACAACACTAACCATCCTCGTTACTTGTTCCAACTCAAGCGGAACATCCGGTTTCGCAACGCTGGAGAGTTGCGGGCTGCATTCCAACGCAGAGCGTTGGAACGATAATTTGGAACGATAGATAATAGGGGCGATAACGCGGGGGCGGCTGAGGCATATCAATAATACCCACTATTTGAAACCGCTTCGCACCCATCTTGGTTTTTATGATTAAATGCCGTTTTACTTTTTTAATTAGGTCATTGTTTATGAAACTCCGAATCTTGGCTAAGAAGCCGCTGTTATTTTCGATCATAGTTATCGCTATCGTCGCCGGTTGTGCGTTTCAAAAACCTGATTATTTGACCATGATCAGTGCTGATGAACTCGATCGAATCATGCAAAATGAGTCTATTGTTTTAATTGATGTTCACATCCCCGAACAGCAGCATATCAAGGGGACTAATCTTTTCATTCCTTACAACGAGGTTGAGCAGTACCAAGATAAATTGCCTGCCGATAAAAATACCGCTCTTTACTTGTATTGCGAAGGCGGACCTATGGGCAATGCGGCCGCGCGGTCTCTCTATGAACTAGGTTATCGTAATTTGTACAATCTTGAAGGCGGCGCTAAGGCTTGGCGGCAAGCGGGGTTGGCGTTTGAATGAGGGGGCGTTAGTTAGCGGTGAGCAGTAAGCGGGAAGCGAGGAAAGAGGAAAGAGGAAAGAGGAAAGAGGAAAGAGGAAAGAGGAAAGAGGAAAGAGGAAAGAGGAAAGAGGAAAGAGGAAAGAGGAAAGAGGAAAGAGGAAAGAGGAAAGAGGAAAGAGGAAAGAGGAAAGAGGAAAGAGGAAAGAGGAAAGAGGAAAGAGGAAAGAGGAAATTAGGGCTTGACAAATAGGTTAAATTCCGCATCATTTCACCGCTCACCGCTCACCGCTCACCGCTCACCGCTCACCGCTCACCGCTCACCGCTCACCGCTCACCGCTCACCGCTCACCGCTCACCGCTCACCGCTCACCGCTCACCGCTCACCGCTCACCGCTCACCGCTCACCGCTCACCGCTCACCGCTCACCGCTCACCGCTCACCGCTCACCGCTCACCGCTCACCGCTCACCGCTCACCGCTCACCAATTCACCTCCAACTCCCCAGCGCTTTTTTGAGCTCGGCTTCGGCGCGTAGTGCGTCGAAACGTGCCGCGATATCGCGCGAATGCGCTTTGTCGCGCGCGACTTCGGCCTCGATATAACGCGTGACCGTGGCGGCGCCGGCTTGCCGTTGTTGATTGACCAAGCGCAAGGCTTCCTCGGCCGATTCGATGGCTGCTCGCGTCACATTGAGGCGTGCCAGCGCTTCCCGAAATTTCAAATGCGCGGTTTTGACTTCGTTTTCGATCGCGAGCTTGGTCTGGGTATGCGCTTTTTGCGCTTCGTTCAATTGATGCTCGGCTTTTTTGACGGCTTCGCTGGTACCGAAACCGTTAAACAAATCCATTTCGACCATGACGCCGGCCGTGACATTGTCGCGGTTGGTCGAAAAATCGATATTCTTGCTGTCCGATCCGTAGCTGACATAAGCATTCGCGCGAGGCAGATGCGCGCCTTTGGCCGCGCTCAATTTGCGTTCGGCGATTTCGACCCGCTTGTAAGCCGCGGCGATTTCCGGACGCTCCTTGATGGCGCGGTTGAGTAAATTGTCGAACGATTCATGATTCTCCGGAATTTGCAGCGCCGCCGAGATCTGCTCAAATTCGAATGATTCGTCGGCATTGAGACCGAGCAGCGTTTTAAGTCCGGTCCGAGTCAGTTCGATCGCATTCGCGGCTTGAATCTCGGCGTCTTGGGTTTCGGCCAATTGCACTTCCAACGATAAGACATCGGATTTCAATAGCGCGCCGGCTTCGTATTGGTTTTTACTTTGCCGTAGTTCGCTGTCGACCGCCTTGATCGAATTCAAAGCGACTTTATGCGCCTCGAAGCTTGCCAGCAGGCCATAATAGGTCGAGGTCACCGCTTCGATCAATTGATTGCGGACCGCCGACTCTTGCAATTCCGCCGCTTCGACGCCGAGTTCGGCGGCCTTGGCCGCTTGATAATCCTGGCCGCCGCGAAACAGCGAATAGGTCGCGACGACTTCGGGCCGGTAATTATCGGTTCCGCCCGGTTGATTGAAATTGGTAGTACCGTCGAGATTAAGCCGCCGCTGAGATATGATCATACCGAACGCGCGCGAGGGATTGTCGGTATGCTCGTAAGACATGCGTATTTGAGCTTGCGGGTAAAACGCGGCGAATGCTTCGCCCAATTGCGCTTGAGCCTGTCCGATACGCTCATGAGCGATTTGTAAATCCGGATTGTTTTGCAATGCAAGCGATATGGCGTCTTCTAAGGTATAAGTCGGCCGGCGTTCGAGTTCCAAGGATTGCGCGTAAGCATGCGTTTGCGGCAGTATCAGTAAGCAAGCCAGAACGGCTGTTTTGGTCAATTCAAGCATAATGGCTTTCCGTTGAGCTAGTGTGTATCATGACGGATAGTATATAAGAAAATACTAATATTAAATAGGTTTTAGAATCGAGTCGATAATACCGCATCGTAAACGTATTTATTTACATCCCCTATCGTTCCCACGCTCCAGCGTGGGAATGCAGCCCGAGACGCTCTAGCGTCTCGTACCGCTGGAGCGGTACTCAGGCGTTCCCACGCAGAGCGTGGGAACGATAACTACTCCCTTTATACTCAAGAATTATACTCATCGTAGATGAAAATTCGGCCTCGGCGTGCCCGTAAAGGACGCCGTAAACCCAGCACCTAAATTCCATAGTTCATTAGCTATGGTTAACTATCTGGGATAATTTAGGTGCTGAGTGAACGGCGGTCCTCAATAGACACATCCCATACCTTTTTATTCTTAGACGGTTTTTTCACTCAAAAGGGGGTAGGATATTATTAATATCAATAACTATTTTTTCCGGAGAGTCGCTAAAATCATCGCGTAATTCGTAAAACGCCTTTTCGAGTAGAAATAGGTCGATCAGACCGCGCGGAACTGTATTTTTTGCGAACAAGTCGCTACCGCTTACCGCTTCATCATAGGCAGCGAGGAAAGTGCGTTTAACCTCTGCTTTCCAGTCCCGCATCATGGGTTCTAGTTTGGCGATATCATTGGGCCGTTCAATGCTGGCGAGCGTCATGGCTTTATGGGCCGCACGGTTCAAGGATCTTAGCACATCCGCCACATCTCTTAACGGCGAATGTTTTCGATGTCGGCCGCCGCGTAATTGCGCCGGATCGCTCTCGAAGTCGGTAAATAAGAAATCGTTTTCGGTCAGCAGCACATGCCCCAGATGAAGATTTCCATGATAGCGGATTTTAACTCCTTTTACCGGTCCGGAAATACTAGCTTTCATTCGCTCAATCAGCGCCCCGCGTTGTTCGAGTAAAGGGCGTAGCGCTGTTTGAACCGATTCATCGAGCTCGTTCAGGCGATGTTCGAGTAAATCCAGCGTTGATGCCGCTTCGGTTTGCGCTTGACGCACCCAGTCCGATAGGTCTTCGTCGCTGATTGGTTCGGGATCGAAAGCGGGAGTATCTGTTACCGTGCCCAATGCATGATGCAGTTCGCCTGTGCGTCGACCGAGCGTTTGAATGAGCATGAGATAGGCGCTATGCTTCTCTGCGGCAAGACAAGGCACAGGTTCCGTCGTGAGACATTCTTCCAGGAATCTTTCCAAATAATCGAGTGTGTAGCTCCAACCGTCGCCCTGGTTTTTGACATAGCCTTGCAACACGGCAAGGGTCATAGCATCACCATTCTCGGCCTGATACTCTATGAAACCGGCGATGGGCGGCGTATTACGGAATTTTACCGTATTGCTTAAAAAGCATCCTATTTCAATTTCCGGATGGCGTCCGATTTGAAGACGTCGATACCCTTTCAAAAATAACCGATTGTTCAGGGCGACGGTCGTTTTATTATCTTTCGTATGAGGCGGTTGTGCGGCTAGTTTGCCCGTCTCTTTTCCTGCGCATTCGTCAAATGCGTCGGTCGGTGAACAGTAAATGACTCCTTGTTCGCAGGTGATTGTTCGGTCGGCGCCAATGGCCTGGACAAGTGCTTGGCAAAATGCCTCGTCGGCAAATGCATCGCCTAAAATGCCTACTTGAGATTGCTGGCGTACTTTAGCCACGGTGAAAGGCGTTAAGTCATGCAGCCGTTTCAGGTCGTGATTTTCCCATGCCAGCGCGAGCGGTAAAAAACAATGAAAAGGCTCTCCGGACTTGTGTTCGACACGGGCCAGGGTGAGTAACCACGTATTGTCTTCCGGTCCCCATTCGGAATAATCGCTAATATGCACACGGTCGAGCGATTCGCTGCTGATTTCACCATGCCAGTTTTGCGCGGCGACAAAGCCCGGTAACGCGTTTTCTTCGAGTTGAGTGCGCGCTTTTTTCGACATGGCAATACGCCAGGATTCGTCTTGGTTTCGAAAAAAACTGTGCCAGCCATCGAATAGCACTAGCGTCGGTAACTCCTCGGGTAATAAGTGTTCCTCGTGCCAAGCCGGCACGTCTTCGCTACGGGCCAGCCTGAACCAATAGTAATTATAGCCGGGCAGGGTAAGTAGGTAAGGTAATTCGCCGATAGGCGGAAAAGCCGTGTGTCCGAGCATTTCCACCGGCACGCATCCTTTATAGGACGAAAGATCCAATTCGACCGCCTGCGCGGCTCGCGACAAGTTGCTGACGCATAGGATAATGTCGTCTTCGTATAACCTCAGATAGGCGAGAATCTTGCGATTGCCGGGGTGTAAAAAAACCAGTTCGCCGCGCCCGAATGCCTGGTGATTTTTTCGCAATGTCAAAACATGCTTCATCCAATTGAGCAACGAAGAGCGGTCGCGCAACTGCGCCTCGACATTGACCGCCCCATAGCCATAGATCGGGTCCATGATCGGAGGCAGATACAGTCGCTGCGGGTCGGCGCGGGAGAAACCGCCGTTACGATCGGGGCTCCATTGCATGGGGGTCCTGACGCCATTGCGGTCGCCTAGAAAAATATTGTCGCCCATGCCGATTTCGTCGCCGTAATAAATGATGGGCGAGCCCGGCATGGATAGCAGTAAGCTGTTCATCAGCTTGATTTTATCCAGCTCGTTATCCATCAGCGGGGCCAGCCGACGCCGAATTCCGACATTCAGGCGCGCGCGAGGGTCGCTGACATAGATTTGATACATATAATCGCGCTCTTTGTCGGTGACCATCTCCAGGGTCAATTCGTCATGATTGCGCAGGAATATGGCCCATTGACAGTTTTCGGGAATAGTTGGAGTCTGCCGCATGATATCGACAACAGGATGACGGTCTTCTTGCGCGATAGCCATGTAAATTCGAGGCATGAGCGGGAAATGATAGGCCATGTGGCACTCGTCGCCATCACTGAAATAATCCCGGACATTTTCCGGCCATTGATTGACTTCGGCGAGAAACACGCAATGCGGATAGTGTTCATCGACAATCGCACGCATTTGTTTGATCACGTCATGCGTTTCCGGTAAATTTTCGTTGTTGGTTCCCTCTCGAACGCATAGATAGGGAATGGCGTCTAGGCGCATGCCGTCAACGCCTTGATCCAACCAGAAACGCATCAATTTGATCACCGCTTTGACGACCTGGGGGTTGTTGAAATTGAGATCCGGTTGGTGAGAAAAAAAGCGATGCCAGTAATAGGCATGAGCCTCATCGTCCCAAGTCCAATTCGATTTTTCGGTATCCTCGAAAATAATTCGCGTTTCGGGGAATTTTTGGTTGGTTTCGCTCCAGATATAAAAGTCGCGCTTGCCGGAGCCCGGCGGCGCTTTTTTCGCAGCTTGAAACCACGGATGCTGATCCGATGTGTGATTGATGACCAGTTCCGTGATGACCTTAAAGCCCCTGCGGTGGGCTTCTTTCATGAAACGCTTGAAATCGTCCATACAGCCGTAATCCGGATGAATGTTGCGATAGTCGGCTATGTCGTATCCGTCGTCGCGCAGCGGCGAAGGGTAAAAAGGCAGTAACCAGAGCGTGTTTACCCCGAGATCTTGCAGGTAATCGAGCTTCTGTATCAATCCTTCGAAATCGCCCATGCCGTTATTGTCGCTGTCGAAAAAAGCCTTGATGTGCAGTTCGTAAATGACGGCATCTTTGAACCACAACGGGTCGTTTTCCCAGTCCGGTTTGTCGCCGTTGAACGGTTGTTCAAATTTACTGCTTTCTGTTTTAGTCATGGCCTTTTTCTGCAGTAGTGAAAGGGGGCAATACCAACGTCCCGACGCTTACCGGTAAATATAAAACAGCCGGCGCTTCGGCTCAATACGGTTAATGAGAGTTTAGCACGCACATCTTTATCCTAACGTGCCCGGTTGCTGTTTTTCTGGTTCCCACGGTCCTCCACCCATACCTTGGCAGCCGAGGCAAGATCGGTATGCATTCCCGCGCTGGAGCGGTGGGAACGAGGAAACTCAAACGACGGCGTCGCTCGCACAAAAGATTTCAACAAAAGATTGCCGGACGGGAATAATTAAAAGCCATGCGGATTTTGAGTTTTTAGACCCTGCCCGCCAGTGATACAATACAACTTTCCAACCACGCCATTACCCAGGATGTCAGTGGATTCCGAACTCTCCCCCTTTGTTGCCGAAGCGTCGCCCGAGCGGCTGCGCGAAATTCCCTATAACTATACTTCTTTTTCCGACCGCGAGATCGTCATTCGATTGCTCGGCGAAGAGAACTGGCAGATCATCGAGTCGCTACGCGGCGAACGCATGACCGGCCGTTCCGCGCGGATGCTGTTTGAAGTGCTCGGCGATATTTGGGCGGTTCAGCGAAATCCCTATCTCGAGGACGATTTGCTGAACAACCGCAAACGCCGTAAGGCTTTGCTCGACGCCTTGCGCCACCGTCTGCGGCAAATGGAAATGCGCCATGCCGAATACGAAAACGAATATCCGGACCGGGCCCGACGCGTGGCGTTGCTGATCGAAGCGACGCATCAGGCCGTGAACGAATTCGAGGCGCATTTCGACCGCACCCGAGAAATGCGCCGCAAAGCGCTTGCCTTGTTTTCGAAGCATACGCACAAAGACAACATCGGTTTCGACGGTTTTGCCCGCGTGTCTCATGTGACCGATGCGACCGACTGGCGGGTCGAATATCCGTTCGTCGTGTTGTATCCGACCAGCGAAAAAGAAGTCGGCCAATTAGTGCGCGATTGCATCAAACTCGGCCTGACCATCATTCCGCGCGGCGGCGGTACCGGCTACACCGGCGGTGCGGTGCCGCTGACCCCTTACTCGGCCGTAATCAATACCGAAAAATTGCTGGACATGGGGCCGATCGAACCGCAATCCCAATTACCGGGCGTCGAGCAGACTTATGCGACGATACATACCGGCGCGGGCGTCGTAACTCGGCGCGTAATGGACATGGCCGAAAACGCCGGCTTGGTGTTCGCCTGCGACCCGACTTCGGCCGATGCTTCGTGCATCGGCGGCAATGTCGCGATGAACGCCGGTGGTAAAAAGGCCGTGCTGTGGGGGACCGCGCTGGATAACTTGGTATCCTGGCGCATGGTGACGCCGGACGGCAATTGGCTCGAAGTCGAGCGTATCCATCACAATTTCGGTAAGATTCACGACCAGGAACTTGTTACCTTTACCTTGAAGCGTTTCGATGCCAAAGCCAAGGAGTTGTTGTCCGAAGAGCGACTCGAGATTCCCGGCGCGAAATTTCGCCGGGACGGCTTGGGCAAGGATGTGACCGATAAGTTTCTCGGCGGCCTGCCTGGCATACAAAAAGAAGGCTGCGATGGCATCATCACGTCGGCGCGCTGGATATTGCATAAAATGCCGGCCTTTACGCGCACGTTTTGCCTGGAGTTTTTCGGCCAGGTCCGCGATTCGGTGCCGGCCATCGTCGAGATTCGGGATTTTCTGGCGGCCTTGCCGAAAAGCGGCAACGACAGGGTAATGCTGGCCGGGCTCGAACATTTGGACGAGCGTTATGTCAAGGCGGTCGGCTATGCCGGCAAGGCCAAGCATCGCGGTCGGCCGAAAATGGTGTTGATCGGCGACATCGTCGGCGACGACGATCATCAAGTCGCCTTGGCCGCCTCGGAAGTCGTCAGATTATGCAATGCGCGCGGCGCCGAAGGCTTCGTTGCGGTCAGTCCCGAGTCGCGCCGGACCTTCTGGCTCGACCGGGCGCGCACCGCGGCGATCGCGAAACATACCAACGCTTTTAAAATCAATGAAGACGTCGTGATACCGCTGCCGCGCATGGGCGATTATTGCGACGGCATCGAACGCATCAATATCGAATTGTCGTTGCATAACAAACTGCGCTTGTGCGATGCCTTGATTGATTTGTTCGAAGGCGATCTGCCGTTGCGTTCCTATGAGGACGGCGTCGATAAAACCGATTTGATCGGCGAACGGCGCGGCCATGCCTTGATGGTGGTTGCCGAAGTTCGCGAGCGTTGGCAATGGCTCTATGATAATTTGGACTTGTCGTTGCCGCAGGCCGAGGCCTTATTTGCCCAATACGGTATCGTTGCCGGCGAATTGACCAACCTGACCGAGCAGCCGACCTTGTTTCACCGCCTGCAGGATTATTCGTTGCGAGTGTCCTGGAAACAGGAATTGTTACCGCGCCTGAAAGAAATATTCGTCGGCGACAATTTTCGACCGGTTGTCGAACGCATCGAGGCGGCGCATAAAGAGGTGTTGCGCGGAAGGGTATTCGTGGCGTTGCACATGCATGCCGGCGACGGCAACGTGCATACCAATCTGCCGGTCAACTCCGATAATTATGAAATGCTCCAGGAAGCCAACGCGGCGGTGGCGCGCATCATGGCTTTGGCGCGCTCTTTGGGCGGCGTGATTTCCGGCGAACACGGCATTGGTATCACCAAATACGAATTTCTGACCGACGAGGAGCTGGCCGGATTCCACGATTACAAGCAACGCATCGACCCGGAAGGCCGCTTCAATCGCGGCAAGTTGATGCCCGGTTCCGATCTGAGCTCTGCCTATACGACTTCGTTCAATCTGATGGGTTTCGAGTCGTTGATCATGCAACAAAGCGACATCGGCGCGATCTCCGATTCGGTTAAGGATTGTTTGCGTTGCGGTAAATGCAAGCCGGTTTGCTCGACGCATGTGCCGCGGGCGAATCTATTGTACTCGCCGCGTAACAAAATTTTGGCAACCTCGCTGTTGATCGAGGCTTTTTTGTACGAAGAGCAGACCCGGCGCGGCATTTCGATCACGCACTGGAAGGAATTCGAAGACGTCTCCGATCATTGCACAGTCTGTCATAAGTGCTTCAACCCGTGCCCGGTCGATATCGATTTCGGCGATGTATCGATGAACATGCGCAATCTTTTGCGCAAAATGGGCAAGCAAAGTTTCAACCCGGTCAAGACCGCGGCGATCGCGTTTTTGTCGACCGGCCGGCCGAGCAGCGTCAAGTTGATGCGTAAACTATTGATCGAATGGTCTTATAAAGCGCAGCGCTTGGGTAACTTCTTCCTCAGGCCTTGGGGCAAGGCGCAGCTCAAGCGACCGCCGTCGTCGACAGGCAAGCCGGAAATGAAAGAGTATGTGATTCATTTCACCAACCGGAAAATGCCCGGCAAGTTGCCGTCGAAAACGTCCAGAGCTCTGCTCGGCATCGAAAGCGATCAAATCGTGCCGATCATTCGCGACCCGAACAAGACCCGGACCGATTCTGAAGCGGTCTTTTATTTCCCGGGCTGCGGCTCCGAACGCTTGTTTTCGCAGGTGGGTCTGGCGACGCAGGCGATGCTCTATGAAATCGGCGTGCAAACCGTGCTGCCGCCGGGCTATTTATGCTGCGGTTTTCCTCAGCGCGCGGCCGGTCAATTCGACAAGGCGCAACAAATCACGACCGACAACCGCGTGTTGTTTCATCGGGTCGCGACCACGCTCAATTATCTCGATATCAAGACCGTCGTGGTCAGTTGCGGCACCTGCCTGGATCAGTTGGTCGATTACGAATTCGAAAAGATTTTTCCCGGCTGCCGCATGATCGACATTCACGAATATCTGCTCGAGAAAGGCGTGAAACTGGAGGGCGTCAACGGCCGTCGTTATTTATACCACGACCCATGTCACAGTCCGATGCAACAACAGGATGCGATGAAGACCGTCAACGGATTGCTCGGCGCGCCGGTCAATAAATCCGAGCGTTGCTGCGGCGAATCCGGAACCTTGGCGGTCGCGCGCCCCGATATTTCGACACAGGTGCGTTACCGCAAATCTGTCGAACTGCACCGCGACACCGCGAAACTCCGCGCCGACGATTATGACGGGCCGGTGAAGATGTTGACCTCGTGCCCATCCTGCCTGCAAGGCTTGCAGCGTTACAAGGGCGACGTCGATCAGCTCGAAGTCGATTACATCGTCGTCGAAATCGCCCGGCATGTTCTCGGCGAGAATTGGATGAAAAGCTATATCAAGCAAGCGGCCAAGGGCGGGATTGAACGGGTTTTGGTTTGATTATGGTTAGCGGTTAGTAGGGAGCTGATGGCAGTCGCTTCCGCGGAACGGGTTATTCAACCCGTCCTCAACGTTTCGGCTTGCTTTGACCTCGGTCGAAACGTATAGGACGGAGTGGCAAGCCCCGTCTTGCCATGAGGGCGCTACCGCAAAGGGTAAATAGTACTGTGGGAGCGATCCCCAGATCGCGATCATCGAGGTCCATATTGCTAAAAAACGCTCAACGGAGTCGAAGCCGTAATGCCAAAGCTTTGAAAAAAGGCGGCTAACCGTTGTAGGTTTCGAAAAAGACAAAGACAACTTAAACGATGCGGGCTTCGATATCGCGACGAAGGCGTCGCTCCCACAAACGATTTCTTCTTCTACGGGACGTGTAATTTAACCCGTCCCGTCATAGTAACGATCATTGAAGGTCTAGCCCTCGGCCCGGCAAATGAAAGTGAGAGGCGTGGCGGAGGGTGCGGTTACTCGCTCGACAGGACGCCATGAATACGTCCCTGCCGCCGACCGCCTGCCGGTCGAGCAACCGCACTCGCTTCGCAGCCAGTAGCGTTTTGCATATCGAAAAATTAGGTAAGGAATGCAATACTGCGAACTTTCACAGTAAATAGAAATTAGCCAAAATGGCTTTTTTCGACAGCCTATTCCGGACTTGACTTCGCCTCTTTATATTTGAACTCAGCGTCTTAAATCGAACGCCTGCCAAACATTATCGATCAGCAGTTCTATCGGTTGGTATTCGATCTTGTAGGCCATTTTTCGGCAATCTTTGATCCAAAAGCCCAGATACAGCCAATTCAGTTTCAATTGCTTGGCCCATTCTATCTGCCAGAGCACGGCATACATACCGGGGCTTAAATGCGAGAAGTCCGGGTCAAAAAAGGTATATACCGCCGACAGGGCATTGTCGAGCCGGTCGACGGTCGCGACCGCGATCAATTTGTCGTCAATCAAGAATTCCACAAAAAAAGTATTGCACCAGCGACTGCCTAAAAAATTTAAATATTCCTCCGGGCTTGATTTCGCCATGCTGCCGTCGCAATGGCGGCTGTTTTGGTAGCGTAAATACAGATCGTAATGCGCTTGTTCGAATCGGGCCGGTTTGATGACGGTTCGCGTGTCTTGGTTTTTCTTTAAGCAGCGCTGTTGATTGCGTTTGGGTTTGAATTCGGCTATAGGAAGCCGGGCAGGGGTGCAGGCTTGGCACTGCGGGCAGCGAGGGGCGTAAACATAGTCGCCGCTACGGCGAAAGCCACGCTCGAGCAAACGCGAATAGAATGCGCTATTGAGCTCGAAGGAGGGATGCACGAATGCCGAACAAGCAACCCGATCGTCCAGATAACTGCACGCATGCGGTTCTGATAAAAACAATGGGATCGTGGTCGTCAGTTTTGCCATGCGTCTGTCGAAGGTTTTGCCGGGCAATAGCGTTTAAGCAAGCCGGAAAAGTCGGTACGGGCGATTTCCTCGGCGCCCAGGCTCAGCAAATGTTGAGTTTGTACTTGGCAGTCGACGAGCCGATAATTCCATTGTTTTAATTGTCTGGCCAAGGTCACGAAGGCGACTTTGGACGCATCGGTTTGTTTGTGAAACATCGATTCGCCGAAAAAAACCTGACCGATCGCGACGCCATACAATCCGCCGACTAGCTCGCCGTCGAACCAAGCCTCTACCGAATGAGCCAAGCCTTGATGATGTAAGTCTTGATAGGCTTGCATCATTTCATCGGTGATCCAAGTCCCTGAAGACGCTTGGCGCGGTTCGGCGCAGCAGGCCATGACTTGATCGAAGGCACGGTCGAATGTAACGGTAAAAAGTCCTTTACGCAAGGTTTTGGCAAGGCTGCGAGAGATATTGACTCGGTCCGGAAATAAAACCAATCTCGGGTCGGGCGACCACCAAAGGATTGGTTCGCCGGGGTTGTACCATGGAAATATTCCGTTTCGATAAGCATTGAGCAGACGTTCGGTAGACAAACACCCGCCTAGCGCCAGTAAGCCGTTAGGTTCTTCGAGGGCTTTGTATAGCGGGGGAAACGGCTGATTCGGACGAAACGGGTCGAGTACGGTCAATTGCATGGTTTCATGGCTTTATCGAATGATTGTCCTTAGGGTTCCGCCGATTTTGCATTGTTCCCATGTTCTGCGCTCATCCTTATACATAAATCGTAGATACAGTCTTGCCATCTTAGCTAATGTGACCTCGATACCATGTTATTGTCGACTAACGCACCCGGCTTTCCCTCACCTAGCGTTAGGTGAGGGACGATCTGGGGATCGCTCCCACAGAGAGCTTTGCTCTGTGTGGGAATGACTTCTTCGTTATCCCTCTCCTAAGGTTCGGTGAGGGAAAGCCACTGACGTTCAAGAACCGCAAATTTTATCAAACATCCTCGTTCCCATCGCTCCAGCGTGGGAATGCATACCGATCATGATTCGGCAGGCAAGGTATGGGTTCCCACGGAGGACCGTGGGAACCAGAAAATAGCGTACCCTGCGGGGCTCTAATGTGCCAAAAAAGTTTGCCGTCAATGGCGAAATGACGGGGGTGCTCATTAGTCGAATGAAATCCAAGTGCGCCGTATTACTCCATTTCATCCAAGTATTTCTCGGCATCCAGCGCCGCCATACAGCCCGCGCCAGCCGAGGTAATGGCCTGTTTGTAAACCGCATCCATTACGTCGCCGGCCGCGAATACGCCCGGTACGCTGGTCGCGGTGGCATTGCCTTGCAGGCCGCTTTTGACCTTGATGTAGCCGTGATCCATCTCGAGTTGGCCTTGAAAGATGTCGGTATTGGGCGTGTGACCGATCGCGATGAATACGCCGTGTACATCCACATTCTTGGTTTCTTCTGTCTTGGTGCTTTTGATTCGGATACCGGTCACGCCCATGTCGTCGCCGAGTACTTCGTCGAGCGTATGATCCCATTCGATCACGACATTGCCTTTTTTCGATTTTTCGATCAGTTTGTCGGACAGGATTTTTTCCGAACGGAATTTGTCGCGGCGATGTACGATCGTGACTTGCGAGGCGATGTTGGACAAGTATAGCGCCTCTTCGACCGCGGTATTGCCGCCGCCGATCACTGCAACGGGTTTGTTTTTATAGAAGAAGCCGTCGCAGGTTGCGCAGGCGGACACTCCTTTTCCTTTGAAGGCTTCTTCGGATTCCATGCCTAAATATTTCGCCGAAGCGCCGGTGGCTATGATCAATGCGTCGCAGGTATAAACGCCTGAATCGCCGGTCAGTTTATAAGGGCGCGCCGACAAGTCGGCAGTATGGATATGGTCGAAAACGATTTCGGTATTGAAACGCTCGGCATGCTTGAGCATTCTTTCCATTAATTCGGGGCCTTGCAAGCCTTCGACATCGCCGGGCCAATTGTCGACGTCGGTGGTTGTCGTCAATTGGCCGCCTTGTTCAAGGCCTGTGATCATAACCGGATTAAGATTGGCGCGTGCCGCATAGACGGCTGCAGTATAACCGGCGGGGCCGGAACCCAAAATCAAAAGGCGGCAATGTTTAGTATCGGTCATTAAAATTTCTCCTGGAGTTCAGCTTTATCGGAATTGGCACGATTATAGCCGTCCGAATGATTTCTGTCTGTAATCGCAATGAAGAGCGTATTCGGGGGCTTAAAATTCAATGGCTTATCATTTTGTTAGCAGTAAGCAGTGAATAGTGAATAGTGAATAGTGAATAGTATATTGCCGGTTATTTGCTTTCCATTGTCCTGATGAAGGCGTTTGCTTCATTGATCGATTTTTCCATTGCGGTAATCAGCGCCGAAACGTCCGATTGAATCGATCCCAATTCGCCTTTGAGCGAGGCGATTGCCTGTGCGTTCAAGTTATGCTTTAGGTACAGCACCTGGTCCTTGAACACCGACAAGACCGGCTCGATTCGGGATTCGGCTTGTTTCATCGCATTGATAAGCTGCTGATAATGCACTTTCGTCGCATCGAGTTTTTGCTGGCTGTTTCGTTTCAGAGCAGCGCTACTATATTCTCCGATCTCCTGCTCCCATTCGCGGAATAGCGCGCCGGATACGTCCTCGATGTCGTGGATACGTTTGTTGACCTCTTTGGCCTTTTTTACGCTAGCTTCGTATTCGCCGTTAAGCTTGTTATAGGTTGATTCGAGATCGCCGCCCTTGAAATCGGTCAATGCGGTAAATTGCTCCAACGCGGTTTTAAATTGCTCCTTGGTTTCTTCCTGTGTATCGCGGGCTTTCTCGACGCGGTGCACCATAACTTCCCGTTTTGGAATGCCGATTTTTTCGAGGCCGCTGTAATACAGGCTCGAGCAAGCCGACAGGCTCATGAATACCATTGCGGCAATCAAGCGATATAAAACGATCATAACTATCTCCATTAATGAGTTTTTATCCGGTAATGAAACTTCATAGAGAGCTTCGTCCACCAATAAATGGAACTAACCCGCGCCATTATATTGAAAATACAAAGGAATTGATAATACGGTATAATTTGCCGTTTTTATCCCATCTTTATTTATTGAACATCCATGTCAGAGTTACTTTCAGAACTGAGCCGCAGACGTACCTTCGCGATTATTTCCCATCCCGACGCAGGTAAAACCACGATCACCGAAAAACTACTGCTGTTCGGGGGCGCGATTCAGTTGGCCGGTTCCGTCAAGGGGCGCAAAGCGGCGCGTCATGCGACTTCGGACTGGATGGAAATGGAGAAAGAGCGGGGCATCTCGGTCACGACCTCGGTGATGCAGTTCGAGCATAAAAGCAGCATTATCAATCTACTCGATACGCCAGGACACGAAGACTTTTCCGAGGATACCTATCGTACCTTGACCGCGGTCGATTCGGCGTTGATGGTGATCGACGTCGCGAAAGGCGTCGAGGACAGAACGATCAAACTGATGGAAGTCTGCCGCCTGCGCACGACGCCGATTTTGACCTTTATCAATAAGCTGGACAGGGAAGGGCGCGAGCCGATCGAATTGCTCGACGAAGTCGAAAGCGTCTTGCAAATCGAATGCGCACCGATGACTTGGCCGATCGGCATGGGGAAAAGGTTTAAAGGCGTTTATCATCTGTACAAGGATGAAATTCATTTGTTCAGCCCGCAGCATGGCGGCAAGATCGCCAAGTCCGAAGTGATCAAAGGGCTCAATAACTTTCATCTGGACGATTTGCTGAAAGATCAGGCCGACGAATTGCGCGAGGAAATCGAGCTGGTCAAGGGCGCCAGCCACGAATTCGACATGGACAAATATCTGAAGGGCGAACAGACGCCGGTTTTTTTCGGTTCGGCGATCAACAATTTCGGAATTCTCGAATTGCTCGACGCGTTCGCCGAGTACGCGCCGGCGCCTTTGCCGCGCGAAACCGAACAACGGGAAGTGCGTCCCGACGAGGATAAATTCACCGGTTTCGTTTTCAAGGTTCAGGCCAATATGGACCCCGCGCATCGCGACCGGATCGCGTTTTTACGCGTTTGTTCCGGTAAGTTCGACAAAGGCATGAAGATCTATCATGTCCGCACCGGTAAAAACGTCCAGGTCGCCAATGCGCTGACCTTCCAGGCCGATAGCCGTAAAAACGTCGAAGAAGCCTATCCGGGCGATATCATCGGCTTGCACAATCACGGCACGATACAAGTCGGCGATACCTTCACGCAGGGCGAAACGCTCAAATACGGAGGCATTCCATATTTCGCGCCGGAGCTCTTTAGACGCGTCGTACTGAAAGATCCGCTACGCGCAAAGGCTTTACAAAAAGGCCTGATCCAATTGACCGAAGAGGGCGCGACGCAGTTGTTCAAACCGCTCAAGAACAACGACTTGATACTCGGCGCGGTCGGCGTGCTGCAGTTTGATGTAACGGCACACCGCTTGAAAACCGAATACAATGTCGAATGCGTCTACGATAACGCGCCTATTTCGACAGTGCGCTGGATCAGTTCCGACAAGCCGGCCAAGCTCGAGGAATTCAAGAAAAAAGCCTTCGAGAACCTCGCCGAAGACGGCGGCGGTTTTTTGGTTTACGTTGCCAGTAGCCGCGTCAATTTGCAATTGACCGAGGAGCGTTGGCCGGATATTAAGTTTAGTGCAACGCGAGAGCTTTGATGTCGCTTGGGATTTGGTTGAAGACAAGATATGAAATTCGCCATTCAAATCAACAGTAGCCCGACCGAGTCAGGCAGTGCCTATCATGCTTACCGATTTGTTTGCTCAGTGTTGACCGAAGGGCATTCGGTATTTCGCGTATTTTTTTATCATGAAGGGATTTACCATGCCTTCAATTATGCGATGCCTCCCGACGACGAACTTAATTATCCGAAACTGTGGAGTGCGTTGGCAAAACAATACGCTATCGATCTGGTGGTTTGCATTTCCGCTGCGCAAAGGCGTGGGTTGCTACATGCCGACGAAGCTAGCCGAGTCGGCAAACAGGATGACGATTTAGCCGACGGTTTTCGTATTTCCGGTCTAGGACAATGGGTCGAAGCAACCCTCGAAGCGGACCGTTGCATCGTGTTCGGGTAGTTTATGCATAAGAAATTTTTGTTTGTCTTGCGTAAACCTCCGTTCAATGGAGTTTTGGTGCAAGAGGCATTGGATAGCATATTGACGATTGCGGCATTCGATCAAGCGGTTAGCCTATTGTTGCTGGACGACGGCGTTTTTCAACTGAAGAATGGGCAGCAGCCGGAACACTTTGGCATGAAGGATACCGCGGCTGTGTTTGGCGCGTTAGAAATTTACGATATTCACGATATCCGAGGCGAAGTTGAATCGTTGCAGGAGCGCGGCTTGAAGCCTCGCGATTTATGCCTGCCGGTGCGAGAAATCTACCGCAAAGATGTGGCTGCGTATATGAAAGAATTCGATGTGATTCTTGCGGGCTAATGTCATCGGTCCAACGCTCCAGCGTTGCGAAACCCGCGTATAAAGTAACATGGATATGCGCCGAGACGCTGGAGCATCTAGAATGGGTTGCTACGCGGAGTGTTTTTCGTTATGCATCGATCTAGGGTACGCACCGCGCGTCTTCTTCGGGAAAAACGTTGCGATGCGTTTTGCAAAACTTGTTAGGCGAAAGAATGGCATCCCATTTGTTTTCATGCAGGATGCTGAACAATGACTAAAAATGATATTTAAGCTGAAAGCGTACGTGGTCGTCGGCCCTGAACATGATTAACGGGTCGGTGACTGGAATACCTCGAAACAGGCGGACTTGAAGGTCCGCGGTCCAGTCGTTGCCGATGCGCCTACTGGCTTCGATGTTGTATATTTTGGAGTTTTGGGTGCGGTCGAATATGATGCCGGCAAGCAGTTGAGTGTTTTGAATATCGTTAAAGCCCAGGCGGACTGCGGCTAAAAAGTCGTCTTGAAATAGGGCTTGCTGGGTCAATGCCTGAAAATTATTGTAACCACGGCTGTCGTACATATATTCGGTTATCAGGCCTAGGTCGATGCCCGATTCGAAGAGGTCGAAGAATGTATATTCGACGCCTCCGGTTGCCGCGTAGAATCGGTCTCCTTGTCCCGAGCGCATTAACGCTTCGAGTTTCCATAACCAGCTGCCTTTGATCGTTTGTACATCGAGACTGGTTTGATTGATGTTTTCATAAAGCGGGATGATTCGTTCGATCTCGCCTAATTGATTAAAACGAGGCAGCATCGTCGGTTGGCGGGCGGTGCCGTAAAAATGGGCCAGTCCGACATCCCAATCGCCGAAGGAATGAGAATATCTACCTGCGTAAGCCAAATGTTTTTCGACGCCTTCCCTTTCAAATTGCGCATCTCCGACTGAGGTTACCGGATGCGTTCTTAAGCGGCCTTCGTGTCCGGCAAAGGTTCTTTCGCGAAAACCGGTCAGTAAAAACAAATCGATGGTGCCCCAGTCTTGAATCAAGGCTAGGTTAATCATCGGTTGGCCGAGTTTTTGTTCGCCGTCGATGTTTTCGACAAAGTCGGCTTGATTGATAATGTCGATCAGATGAAAGCCTTCGGTAACGCCCCAAAATACTTGACGGAAGCCAACCCGCAGCTCCCAGTCGTAGGCGGCTTTTAGCCACGTTAATTCGCGGATGTCGAAATGGGTGCGGCGGCTGTCGTGTTGTGAGTAGCGATAAAAGGGCGAGAAGGTAAAGCTTTGCGATCCGTTATCCCAGCTGCGATAGAGTTCGGGGTTTATTGCGCCGGAAATATAGTGACTATGTTGCTGGTTGTCTTGCGGAGTTTGAAAAAAGCCCAAGCTTTCCACTTCGGCATACCCGGAAAATTCCCAATCGGATATCAAGTCATTGTAAAATGATTCGTCACCCGATGCGCCGATCCGGTTTTCTTCGAAATTCCTAGGATATGAATCGTTTGTAGACTGTTGGGGCGCGGTTAAATCGTATTTTTTGGGTTCGCCGCTTGAGACCGCATAATTCGATGGCGCGAATGTAATCGGGTTTTGTTCCCGGGCTAAAGCCGCTGTGTCTGTTAGGGTGACCAGATACGAGCCGCGGGCGTTTGAATCAGTATCGAGAGTGTATCCGTGCGTACCGGTTTGATTTTTTAAATCGAATACAAGCCGGAGATCGTTTTTATTGCGAAGCGAGCTGCGTAAGCGCTGAAAATACGGATGATCGGCTGATGGCTGGCTAAGTGGTTCCGAAGGTTTCAAGTTTTTTAAATCGAGTACAAGGCGCGGCGGGTTGTCGATTAGGAATGCCTTGAATTCGGGCGTTTTCCGATTTTCAGGGGTCTCCGTGGGAACGATGCTAAGATCTATCACGGCTTGACGGGGCGTTGATTGGTAGGCGATCGAATCCAACACTACTTGTTGTGCATCAGCTTCCGAAAATGCCAAGCAAGTTGCCAAGCTGATATATTTAAGTCGGGTGTTACGCATAAGTTTTTACGTGTTATTACCTGATAGACTTCTTGCGTTCGCATGTATAGTATTTGTTTAGCCCTCCCTGTATTTCTCTGGTTCCCGCGGCTCTGCGTGGGAACCCATACCTTGGTTGTCGAGGTAAGGTCGGTATGCATTCCCACACAGAGCGCTCATCGTTATATATAAACCATACGTTACGCATCACATACCATTTTCATACAGCTTATGGCTGCAACAAAACCTTGATAAAGGTAAGTGTTGCATACTTTGCAATGCATAGGATTTCGCGAAAAATAACTTCCTGGAGTTATGGGCTTTGTCTAGGATTCGGTAACTCGCCTGGCAGGCCCAGCACCTAAATTATCCAAGATAGTTAACCATAGCCAACGAGCTATGGAATTTAGGTGCTGGGTGAATACGTCCTTGTAGGCTTGACGGCGGCGTTCTCTGCCGCCGATACCTGCCAATCGAGCAACCGAACCCTCCAAAAATAGGGAAGTTATTTATGACCAAATCCTTAATATCTTAGTTATTTTGACCTCGATACCTTTTGTTGTTACCCAGCTCTCCCGGCTTCGAAATCGCGATCAGGGGATCGCTCCCACATAGCACTCGCCTTCCCTATGTGGGAGTGACGCTCGCGCTCCCAGGCTTATTGTCCGAAAATGGTTGGGGGCAGAATAATTACGGTCTATTTGTACTTTATATAACACGATGGGCGTGGAAACGATGGATAAATATACGACAATGAGTTAAATAATGGCGCTAATTCGTTAATTTTATGAAATTTCCAAATATTCTCTATGAAGTATAATTGAAATCTAGCGTGCGCGCCTTAAAGTATTTTGATCGAAATCGCGTTCGGTGAGTCCCGTGCGAAATTCGATGCTCTCAATCAATAAGCTGGTGCTTTTGCCGTTCTGATGATTGGTCATCAACATATCATGCGCCCGCCAGTATTGATTTAGGTATTGACGATAGTCTTTGTTTTCGAGTGTCTTCAATAGGGCATTTCTTCTGTCGTAATATTCGACTTTTATTGGAATATAGCGCTCCTTGTCTATCCACGATATCTGTCGGGTATATCCGGAATGTTCATACTGAGGGTCAAGCTCGACAACAAAGCAATCAATGCCGTCTACTGCTTCGTCATGAAGGTAGCGGTACTCATATTTCGGAATTTCAAATGAAGTTAAATCTTCGAATGCAAATTCGCTGCCGAGGAAGGGGCCCGATTTGTTGTTTGACGAAATACGTCTAACCCTTCTCAATGCGGGTAAATAAAGCCATTGATCGTCCGGTTCGAGTGCATGGGTATAACTTAAAAAAGCCGTGCCCTTGACATCGCCGGGGCTATCGAAAATAGTCAGGCTTTTGTCTCCGTCACCGGTGACTTCTAACGTGTTGATTCTGAGTAAACGAACGGCTTGGCTCCCGCTTCGGGTTCTCAGGATCATTTTCATTTCGGCTTGGCTATCTTGCCAGCCTTTATCGCGTTTGACCATTTCTTCGATGATTTGCAAGCCTTTTTCTTGATCGCTTTGTGCTAGGCACGGTGATGTAATGAAGAAAAGACCAAGTAGTAAAAGTATGTTTTTCATTTTTAATGCCAAGGTGAGTGTTTGAATAATTCCAGGATATACACCCTTTGCTCGTCAAATTTCGGCGCAGGGGTGCTCGTCAAAGACCCGGTACCTAAATTACTAAGATTATTAATCATAGTCCATAATTTACGGAATTTAGTTGCCGGATAACGCAAGTCGGTTGGAGTATTTTTCTCGTTCCCGAGCTCCAGTGTGGGAATGCGTACGGAGCTTAACGATGGGCGGAAGCCGTTACAAGAGTATCCTTCATTAGTCAGACTCAGACTACACCTAAATTTCTTTCTCTCTTTGGGAGGAGGTTACTGTGAAAGTTGGCGGACCGAAGAGGGTACGGTTGCTCGAACCGACCGGCGTCGGCGGCAGGGAGCCGCCGTCGAGACTACATGGACGTATTTACGGCGTCCTGTCGGGCGAGTGATCGTACCCTAGCCAACCCCTCACAGTTTCATTTGTCGGGGTGATGACAGCTTCTTCATGATCGTTAGGATGAGGGTTTCAAATGGCGGGCGGCCTTTTCAAGCACTTCGTTGGTGATGCGGGAAGTGTACTCCGCGTTCGCCGCGGCCTGAGGAATAGATTGTACGGTTGTGTCAGTCATGAACTTATCTCCGAAAATGTTCCCTAATTAAAGCATGGGGCGGTGTCTCAGGTATATTGACACAGGGGAAGTTCTAACTTCGCAGTACAAGTGAAAAAAGAAGCAAAAGTCTTTAAATATCTACAAAATATCCCTAATCCTCGTCTTTCTATAATGTGGCGTACCCCTTTCGAGTCGGAATATCGCTGTTATTTACAACAATCAGTTGATGTTATAATCCGTAGCCAGTCCGTGCATTCGTGAACGAAATGGTTGATTGCCGGATTCGCTTTAAACCGGGCATCCTTCTAATTTGTAAATTGCGTACCCTTGCTTGTCGATTTGTTTTCTTAATTCCGGCGGCGCTTCGGTGCTATGGCAAAACATGCAATTTGTTTGGTTAACAATGGCATCGGGTTCGCCGATATCGGTAAGCCATTCTTTTGCGTAAGTCATGGCTTTATTCTGGTCTTTTTCATCGAGTACTACGTCAAAGTGCAATATTTTTCCTTTGGCGGTTTTAGCATAGGTATCGTATACGTGGGATATAGGCATAATGATTAAGTCCTCTAAAAAAACCGGCGGTTTATCCGCCGGTATTAAAGTTCTCATACGAGGGATAGCAATGTCCTTCCTGGATGTAAAAAAAGCATGACAGAAAGTCATTATTTGTTTCGAATCGAAACAAGTGTTAATGTATGATAATATCTCTGCAGTTGTCAACAGAGTTAATACTTAATTAGCCGATTGCCATGGAAACAGCCGATATTTACAAAGTCATTGAGCGCATGGCGGCCTTGATTAGGTCCGAAGAGCGCAAAAGATGCACAGAACTCGGAATTCAGATCGTTCATTTGCAAGTTTTGGATTATTTGTCTCGATGCAATAAGTATAGTGATACGCCGGCGGCATTGACCCATTATTTGGGTATGACCAAAGGAACCGTTTCACAGACTTTATTGTTATTGGAAAGAAAAGGATTTATTCGGAAAGTTCCCGATCTTGCCGACAAACGCATGGTTCATCTGCAATTGGTTGCGGAAGGATGGGATGTATTGCGTCAAGCTTATCCGACCGACTTGTTCAATAAAGCGGCGGAATTTTTTGAAAAAAATTGTCCGGAGGTCGGTGATACACCCTTCGTCGAAGCTTTGGCCGCGTTGCAAAAAGCACACAAGTCACATTCTTTCGGGCTTTGCGGAACATGCAAATATTTTACGACCAAACCCGAAGGCTTCTTTTGCGGTTTGACCGGCGAACCGCTCACAAAATCCGATAGCGAAAAAATCTGTCAGGAACATACCGTCCCTTGAGGACTTGGCAAAAAATAATTTTCCGATGGGTTTTCCTGTGCCGGCACAAGAGATCATTATTGGTGCTTCATAATCCGTATTCCCATGCTAGAGCAGAAACGGGAAAAAACACTCGGTAGAAACGTTGTGGATGAGATTACAAAACCCGTCCGGCGGCGAAATAATCATATCCTTATCCGCCACTGCCATTAATCTACACCAGACACCTTCATTTTCGGACGATTTTGCGGCAATCATTGCCGAAGGGTAAGCGTCGACAACAAGTGTTTCACCCCATATCGGCTTCGACTTTCGCGAGGCATTCGGAAAGTTAATTGGTATCGAATCGATAATTAATTGACTTTTTTCTCTATCATTCTTATAGTTTCGAATCACTACTAAATGGTTGGGTTGATAACGACTTGCCGTTTTAGTAGCGATTGTCTGTCGACGATGATAAAAATTCAAACGGCTTGCATAGGTTGACAAGAGCCTGGCTAAGGCAACTAATGCAGATAAAGGGATGGTTGTTAGATCGGCGATTCGAGCATTCATGGAACAATGATGGCTGGATTTTAACGCTCTTTGAGATCAACGCGATCTGATACATTCCAGCGAAACGCATCGATCGACAACTTAACATAATTATAAGAGAGGTAAAGAACCATGACGATTGAAGAACCTAAAAAAGATAGATTTTGGCTTTATGTCGGTTGCCTGACATCAGCTTTAGTCATTACTCTGCTATTGGTCAAAATGAACGAGGATGAAAAATTCGCGCCTATCAAAGAGCAACTCAAGGAAGAAGAAGCGTTGATGAATATTCGTGTCTTGAACTAAACATCAACAATTGATTAAACATTCAAGACGAACAAAACGTTTATTTGCCCCAATATTTAAGAAAAAGCAGAGAATAAAGTTATGAAACTAAAGTTGATAAGCTTATTGATGACATTGTCCTTCTACGCAGGAGGGTCGATGGCCACGGAATATATTTATCGAGATCTGATGGCCAATACATTGTCTTCGCCGAAATGCATGGTCGAAGAAGACGCCATCGCGCACGCTTCGAGAGATTATAATATCAAGCGGTTCAGTAAGAAGTTTTGTCAAACTCAAGGTTACGGTTGGCACGTCGATGAAGTCAAAGATACCGGGAAAGCAGTTTGCGAAGCTTGTCCCGATACGTCTAAAACCGGCGTAACCTGTCATATGGAAGATGTCGTTGTGCAATGTAAGCGTATCAAACCTGGCAGTGTAGGCATGTTGCCTGGTAAAGGTTGATTCGCGCAACATCGCGCACAAGCACAGGGAAGTGCTGAACGTTGGGTATTTGTTCTATAATAAGCCTCCTGTCCCAGGCGTATAAACCGCCTTCAATCAATTCTAGAGGAAATAATGGACTGGCAAGGCTGGCTTACTATCTTTTTGACGCTTGGGGTCTTGATTACCCTGGTTTTTTCCCGCCTAACCCCCGATATCGTATTGATGGCCGCGTTGACCGTACTGAGCGTTTGCGGGGTTCTCGATGCCAAACAAGCGTTGTCAGGATTCAGTAACGAAGGGCTGGTCACGGTTGCCGCCATGTTTATTATCGCTGCCGGCATAAGAGCATCCGGCGGTGTCGAATTGATCGTCAATCTCATGTTGGGTAATCCAAAAAGCCTTCGTAGCGCCTTGTTTCGCCTAGTTTTGCCTATCATTCCGCTCAGCGCTTTTCTCAACAACACCCCGGTTGTCGCAACGATGATTCCGGCAGTGACTCGCTGGTCCAAACGTATCGGGGTCAGTCCGTCGAAGCTCATGATTCCATTGAGTTATGCTGCCATATTAGGCGGAACGCTAACGCTAATCGGGACTAGTACGAATTTGGTCATTAACGGCCAGTATCAAGTCTTGACCGGCAAAAGCGGTTTTGGATTGTTTGATATCACTATGATAGGGTTGCCGGTAGCCCTGGTCGGTATTCTGTTTATCGTTTTCATGTTGCCGCTATTATTGCCGCAACGGCAGAGCGCTTCCGAACAATTCGCGGATAGGAAAAAGTTTACTTTCGAAGTGGCCGTGGCATTCAATGGTCCTTTAGAAGGCGTGACTATTGCCGAAGCCGGCTTAAGAAACCTCCACAAAATCTATTTGGCCGAAGTGGAACGTAACGGCAGTATCGTGACGGCCGTATCTTCGGAAGAAAAATTGCAAGGCGGCGACCGGTTGGTATTCGTCGGCGAAACCAGTGCTATTTTCGATATTCTTAGAACCAATGGCTTAGTGCCTTCCGATAATCAACATCCGGTCATAGAAAAAGATGCGCCGGAGCGGTGTTTGGTTGAAGCGGTGGTTTCGCCGCATTGCGATAGCATCGGCACGACGATTCGGGATTCCCAATTTAGAGATAGATACGGCGCCGTCGTGTTGGCCGTAGCTCGTAACGGCGAGCCTATTCAAGGTAACCTAGGGTCGATCGAGTTGCAGGCCGGCGATGTGCTGTTACTGGAAGCGCGGCCGGCTTTTGTTACACGTCAACGCGTACAGCGCGATTTTTTGATGATCAACGATTTGGCGGAAACACGTCCTAATCACAGTCGAGCGAATCTATCCTGGGCCTTATTGCTAGGCGTAATTATCCTGGCTACGAGCGGCTTAACCAGTATGTTGAACGCAGCTTTGATCGGTGCCGGAGCGATGGTCGCGACCGGTTGTTGCAGCATCAACGAAGCGCGAAGAAGCCTCGATTTGACCGTTATTGTGACCATTGCAGCGAGTTTTGCTCTGGGTAATGCGTTACAAATCAGTGGGGCCGCCGACTTCATAGCCCACCATGTGTTGTCTATTGCCGATGGTAATGCCTGGTTATTGTTGGGCTTGACTTACATCATCGTTTCGATCATGACCGAGGTGATTACCAATAACGCAGCAGCATTGCTGATGCTGCCGATCGTTTTGGCGATTACCGGCAACCTTGGCCTGAATCCGGAGCCTTTCGTGTTTGCCACGATGGTGGCAGCGTCGGCCAGTTTCGCGACGCCGATCGGTTATCAGACAAATTTGATGGTTTATGGGCCCGGTGGCTATTATTTCAGGGACTTTTTGAAAGTCGGGGTGCCGATGAATATCATCATTGCGATTACCTCGATCGGGCTGATTCCGATAATTTGGCCGTTATCGAATTAACGTTCAAATCAACCGTCTCAGTATAGCGACATCTCTGTCGATAAATTCGGTTTGGCACCGGTAACGGTATGCAAGCCAGAGAAAAGTCCTGTCGGAAAAGAAACAAACGTGTGTCGGGTCGATTTTATAATGCCATTGTGCGAATGCTTTTCGGTCGATTACGCGCTTGGTCATGATGGCGAGAATGCCTTGGGGTTTGATCATGGAAAAAAGCCGGCTGAATTCAAGGCCCGGTGCGGTAAAGTGTTCCGCTACTTCGGTGCAGCTAATGAAATCGTATCGGTCTTGCAAAACCTCAGGGTCATTGGCATAAATCGGATCGTAAATAGCCGTCGGGAAGCCTTGTTCTTTTAGCATTAAACTTAGTGCCGGACCGGGGCCGCAGCCGAAATCGAGCCCGCTTGCTCCCGGTAATAGGCGAGCGGAAAGCGGGATTGCGAGCCTCGACAAAAATTTCCGATAACCATGATCATGCAAATTGTTTTGATGATGGTCGTAAACCGCTTTTTGTTGTTGCCAATTGAGTTGCTGGGCGGGCGGAACAAAGACCAAAGCGCAGGTCGAGCAAAGAAAATAGTCTCGTTGTTTATCGCTATGGAAATGTTCAATCTTCGACTCCGCGCAGAGCGGACAATGTAGATGATCGGTGGATTTCATGCGTCGTTGTTTTCTTGCGCGGTCGGCGGTTAATCGTGAGTGGGGCGGTGCTGCTTTAATGCTATCGACGTAAACCAATTATCCCAGAAAAAGACTCTCACCATCAAGATCATGAAGATTGACAGAGTACAATTTTCTTTGAATTTTTAAGTGTTTCCGGCAGTGCTGGATGATTTCAACACTTACCGCATACAGAGCCTTTCTTTTTGGAAAACCAGTATGGGAAGTTTACGGGACATTTCTACACAGACCTTTTAGTCGGCTTTTTCGATATAAAGTTAATTGGCCTGTAACATGTATCAACAGCTATTCCAAGTTTGAGCATTTTCGCCGAACTTAGGGTGCGGAGTATGCCTATCGAGGAACGCTGTGAACCCATCCATGGGGGCTTGACGGCAGCTCCCTGCGCCGACATCCTCGCCAAGGACCCTTCACACCCTCTTTAATCCCCAAGTTGGGAATTACAGCTGTATCAGATGAATGGTTGCAGGTAGCTGATTGACGTCTATAGAAATTTGGATTTTTCGGGAAGGCGATAACTGACAGGGTTGTCCATTCTGTTCTTCGATGGGCATGCGCACATCAAGCAAGTTATCCCGGCTTGAGACCTTGCTGTTTGGTCAATGAGGTTGCGCTGCTTTGCTTTAGCACTGAAATAACGCTGGTAGTTATGCATGTGGCATATACCTCAATCTGTATAGAATCGTTAGAAGCACAATAGCTATGGCTTTAATGTCGACTATCAGCTACTGAGGTGAGGTTTGCATTATGAAAACAGCAACCATTGCAGATGCAAAAAGTCATTTATCACACCTCATCCATCAACTTGAGAATGACGAACCTTATACATCCGACCCGTTATGATGTCCGAAGCGCAAAATAATAAGCTGATTACGCCTAACGTTCATGAAGGCCCCGGCCATCGCCCCGACAAATGAAAGTGCGGGATGGAGGGAGGGTGCGGTCACTCGCCCGGCAGGACGCCGTGAATACGTCCGTGTAGGCTCGACGGCGGCTTTCTCTGCCGCCGACACCTTCCAATCGAGCAACCGAACTTTCCGTAAAATAAGGAAGTTATTTACGACCAAATCCTTACCTTCTGGGTACGAATATACTTTCGGAGTCGGCCAGGCTCAAACCCAAATGTTTAGCGCTCGATTCCGGTTGTAGCCTCGTACACCGTGGTCGTTTAAATTTACTTTGACCGACATAAAGTTGACTGAATACGAGATTACTTTAATTCCTCAAATGGCCATTGCCATAGGCCACCCACTTGTAGGTTGTCAATTCATCCGGTCCGACCGGGCCGCGGGCGTGGAGTTTGTCGGTGCTGATGCCGATTACCGATCCCAAACCGTAATCGCCGCCTCCTGATAATCTTGTAGAAGCATTGATCAATACCGAGGCCGAATCAACCTGATGCTCGAATTGTTGAGCCATGTTCAGGCTTTGCGTGACAATGGCATCGGTATGTCCCGACCCATAGCGATTGATATGATCGATCGCCTCATCGATACCGTTGACGATTTTTATTGACAGTATCGGCGCCAGATATTCGCTATGCCAATCTTCTTCTGTTGCCGGGGCGATGCCCGGCAAGAGCTTTTGTGTCTTTTCGCAGCCGCGCAGTTCGATATTGTTTGCGTCAAATGCCGTTTGGAGTAAGGGTAGCATTTCTTTGGCGCACTGTTTATCGACTAATAGCGTTTCGAGCGCGTTACAGACCTGAACGCTTTGGCATTTCGAGTTGATCGCGAGATTGATCGCTTGAGCAGGGGGCGCGTCTGCTGCGATATAGAGATGACAGATGCCGTCGTAATGTTTGATGACAGGAATTCGTGTACCTTCGGCAATACGTTTGATCAAGTCCTTGCCGCCGCGCGGAATCAAAACGTCCACATAGTCATCCATCTTAAGCAGTTCGCCAACGGCTTCATGGCCCGGCGTGCGGATAATCTGTATAGCATGTTCCGGAAGTCCTGCGTCTACAGCGCCTTCAATCATCGCATCGGTCAAGAGCATGTTGGTTTGCAGCGCTTCCGATCCGCCTCGCAAGATGACGGCATTACCGCTTTTGATACAAACCCCGGCGGCATCAGTGGTGACATTAGGCCGTGATTCGTAAATGATACCGATGACGCCAAGCGGCACCGATTTTTTAAAAACCTGAAGCCCGGCGGGATTGGTATGGCCTTCGAGTACGCGATTCAACGGGTCCGGCCGCCGAGCGACTTCATTTAGCCTTGATATCATGTATTGAAAAACCTTGTCGTCGATCGTCAAACGTTTGACCAGTGCATTCGATTGTCCAGCCTGCCGAGCTTTTTCGACTTCTTCGGCATTGACGTCCAGAACCCGGTTTTTGATTGATTGAAGCGAGTCGACCATTTTTGAAAGCGCAAGATTACGCAATGACTCGGATGTCGATGATAATTGACGTGCCGCAAGACGGCTCTGTTTGGCAATGACTTGAACGGAACGGCTACTCACAATGGATCCATAGTTATTTTGAAAGCCTGAAGGTTAGCAGTAAATTAAGAGTGGCACAAAATTCGAGCAGTTGATTAGGTTGATTAAGGCTTAGGAATATGCACAAAATAACTTATACAAGTAGTAGGCTTTGGGGCGGTTCGGTGACTCTCTTGACAGGACGCCGTGAATACGTCCATGTAGGCTTGACGGCGACTATCCCTGCCGCCGACACCTGTCAATCGAGCCACCGAACCCCCTTCTAACAGCTGTCGAAGTTATTTCATGCTCGTTCCTTAGCGTCCTATCGCGATCATAATCAGAACGGTCGGGAGCTTGGGGAGCGCGCGAAGTATGACTAATAAAGTTGTGCTCCTTGAGCAAGGCAAGTCAGATAAAGCCGCATATCAAATTCCAGCTGGTGGTAGTTGGGCTCCATGTGTTCGCACAATTTATAGAATGCCTTGTTGTGCTGTTTTTCCCGCAAATGAGCCAGTTCATGTACGACGATCATCTTTAAGAATTCAAGTGGTGTTTTTTTAAAAACGGAACCTATGCGGATTTCATTTTTTGCTTTTAATTGATTACCTTGCACTCGGGCTACCCCTGAATGTAAGCCAAGCGCTTGATGAACGACATCAATTTTATCGTCGTAAACGATCTTGCTTATCGGACCGGATTGCCGAAGAAATTGATTTTTTAGCTCAATCGCATAGGCATAGAGTGCTCTATCGGTTCGGATCTGATGGGGAGTCGGGTATTTATTCAGTAGTAGCTCGGCTAATTTATCGTCATTGATCAGTCGTTGGATTTGATCGGTAACGGTTACGGGGTAGCCGGTCAGATAGTTTATCGGGCGCATCTCATGCTGCTGTATTATAAAGGCTTAAAAACTAAGGTTATTCCCATGGCGGCTCATCACCACTGTAGGCTACAAAGTCTTTATCCGTTGCATAGGTAATGACGCCCGAGCCGGCGTTACCGGCGTTATTGGTTGAAGGACTTTTTTTGATGGATGAGGCTGATTTAAAGCCGGAAGCTGCGAACGACTTTGGCCCGGCGTCTTGTGTTTGCCATTGTGCAAAAAGTGATATGTCCTTATTGCTTGGAACATACCATTTCTTTTGGGCGGGATCCCATCTTGCTCCTAGCGCTTTAGCCGCATCTTTTTGCGCATACGGCACATTCAGATAAGTTTTTGATTCAGCCATTTCTTCTAGTGGTAAGTGCCCAATGCACTACTTTATGCGAAGCTAGCAGATTTGCTGTTGATTAAATTAAAAAAACGATTGCGTAGGTTAACATACGATTTTTGTAAAGGCGACCAAATGCCCGGTAAAACACGAAGACAAAATGCAGCGATGTTCTCCCCCTCGGCCTCTTTAACCACAAAAATAAAATAAATAACGGTTAACACATAAATAAATTCTGACATATTTGCGTCCTGATAGTATTGATTGTTCTTGTAATTTTCTGTCTGAAAATGATCATTCGGTATGCTCTATTAGGATTCGGTCATAAATAACTTCCCTATTGTTAATGCAAGGTAAGCAGGTTCGGTTGCTCGATTGGCAGGTGTCGGCGGCAGGAAAAGCCGCCGTCAAGCCTACAAGGACGTATTCAGGGCGTCCTGTCGAGCGAGTTACCGAACCCGATACAAAACTCATAGTACAAGGAAGTTATTTTTCACGAAATCCTTATATTGGTTGTTGGCGAGTGAATATAACAGAAGTTGCCCAAAATAAGTAAGCGAATGTAATTTGGACGTCGCGAAAATTAGTAAGGAGGGTGAAATATCACTAGACAGTTGCTTTATATTGGATGTCTTTTACTGGTTACGTTTCATAGTTCTCAAATATCTGCTTAAAAATCATATAACCTTTATTCCGGTTTCTGTCGGTTGGATCCGAATGGGTTCTTCGAGTCGTTCAAGAGATCGCAGTTCGTGACGGGCTTAAATCAAGGCACAATGAGTTTGAGAAATGTATGAGTGTTAATGCTGGTTCAAACCGCATTTCAACAAGCTTAGAGCGAACAGCAGATGTTTAAACGATTGAAACTTTATGCTCTAGTGCAGAGGTTATGTTTAATTGAGCATTGCCGGCTTGGCGTTTTTCACATAATCTAACTGTGCACTCTGCAATTTTCAACGATAATCGATATCATCAGCCACTATCATGGATAACAATACCGCTTCAGCAAACGAAGATTTGCTTGGCTATCCCGCCGGGATTGCTAAGGCGGCGCGCGCGGTTTTAAAAAAGGAAGTTAGGCATTTGCAGTTGATTCCGGCTGCTGCGATCAAATTACTTAAACTGACCAATGATGAAAACACCCGGGTAAAAGATTTATCGAAGGTGATCGAGACGGAGCCGGCGTTGGCGGCTAAAGTACTAAGGATCGTTAATTCGGCGGCATTTTGTCTGCCTAAAAAAATCACTTCGATCAAACATGCGGTCAATATGCTGGGGTTTTCAGCCGTTAGGCAGGCCGCTTTGGATCAGTTATTTTATAATCGGTTAATCCGGCATAAATCTAAGCAATCGTTCAATCAGATGTTTTTTTGGCAGCATTGTTTGTTTGTCGCATCGATGAGTAAGGCGATTGCCGTAACCTTGAAACATCCCGATCCGGATATGATATACACAGGCGGTTTATTGCACGATGTCGGCAAAGTCGTGTTGGAAAGTTATGGACGTGTGTCGTATAGCGATTATTTAACGGCATACGATAAAAGCGATAGATCGTTGATGGAAAGCGAGAAAACTTTTTTTGGCTTAACGCATACCGAAATCGGTTTGGTTTTCTGCGCGACTTGGAATTTACCGCCTGCGATTACCGCAATGATCGGCTTTCATCACGAAATGCCCCCCGCCGATTCCCCGTATACTCAATTTAAAACCGAGACCGCGATTATTTCGTTTGCCAATTATATTGCTTGGGTTCAAGGAGTAGGGTCCAGCGAAAAAATTTGTAGTCCGGATTTACAAGAAGAAGTCTTAAAAATTATCGATATCGATAAGTTAAATTTGGAGCAGTTACTTGAACATGTCGATCGGGAAATGGCCAATACCCGGGAGTTTTACGGTATTTCATTTCCGAATATTCATAAACTGAGAGCGACATTGGTACAGGCGACGATTAAACTAAGCGTCATCGGCAACAAAACTCGGAATGAAAAATCGAATGGAGGCAATGCTGGGGTGGCCTCGAACGGTTCAATTTTAACGATCCCTCACCGGAGTCTCGATCCGGAAGAATTTTTACCTTGGACTTTAGAGGCGATTCAAAGCGATTTCGGTTTCGATCGAGTTATTATGCTGAATATCGATCCGAAACGCCGAGGCTTGATTGCCGCGCATTGGTGGCCGGAGTCGATTCTTGAAGACGAATTGCAACCGTTTGAAATTCCAATCGGTGAAGTCACCGGTAAGCTATTGGACTGTTTACGCAATAAAAAACCGGTCTTGATAAGAAAGGAAGATAATCTCGATCGGCAAATGCTTCATAGGATCAATGTCGACGAGTTTATCGCACTGCCTGTCTTGCGGCATAACAAGTTGGTCGGTGTTCTCTATGCCGATAATTCGTTGAGCGATCGAGGAATGGATGAAAAAGTTCTCGGTGAAATGTTGCCGATCGTTAATGAACTGGGTATCGCGTTGATGAATGCTAAGCAGTATACCCTAGCTAGAAAGGAGTCTCAGATCGACCCGTTGACGCAATTATTTAACAAGCGTGTAATAAACGAGTTTTTGGCGCGTCTTTTCGAGAGCGAACCGCAGGTATTAACCAAAATCGCGGTAGGATTTATCGATGTGGACCGGTTTAAGCACTTTAATGATGTCTGCGGTCATCAGGCGGGTGACGATGTTTTGAAGATCGTCGCGGATATCTTACGGAGCATGACGCGCCCAGGCGATTTGATCGGCCGCTACGGCGGCGAAGAATTTTTATTTGTGTTGCGTAATACCGATCAAGCCGGCGCATTGGGTTACGCCGAGAGAATACGAGGTGAAATCGAGCGGCGCGGCAAAGTAATGAGCGAGCGGTTTCATGATCATGAACTGACGGTCAGTGTTGGATTGGCCGTGTATTCGTCGGAGTATAAAAGCTATCCTGCGATGATCGAAGCGGCCGATAAAGCTATGTATCGAGCCAAGCATAGCGGACGTAATCGGGTGGTTATTTATCAGGAATCTGTATGAGTAATCGATATGGTGTTCAAAAAATGAATGATTGTGAGTTTTTTCGCAATTTTCGAAGGATGCTTGATGATGCCAAATAATCTCGACTACCGGGCTTCGATATTGATAGCCATCGCGTTGATTTTTGTGATCTTGATGTTTTTTTTTCCGGCAATTCCCCAAGATCGGTTTTATCATGAGTTTGCCGATCAAAGAGAAATGCTCGGTATTAAACATTTTTTCAATGCGGCGTCCAACTTGTTTTTTATCTTGGTAGGGTTGGTCGGTGTCAAGACTCTTTTTTCCGTTGATCGTTCTAAAATCGTCGATGTCATTTTACCGTCTTACATACTGTTTTTTAGCAGCGTAGCCTTGGTGGGAATTGGTTCGGTTTATTATCACCTGGACCCGAATAATCGCACGTTGATTTGGGATAGACTGCCGATGGCCATGGCCTTTATGTCTTTTTTTTCGGTGATTGTCGGCGAGTATATTTCTGAAAAGGTCGCGTCGAAATTACTGTATCCGCTACTGTTAACCGGGTTGACTTCCGTTCTTTACTGGCATTATAGCGAGTTGCAAGGCTGTGGCGATTTACGTTTATACGGACTAGTTCAATTCTTGCCGTTACTGTTGCTGCCGTTGATATTAGTGATGTATAAACCCCGTTTTACCCATGGGTGGGCCTATTGGATTTTTTTCGGCTTGTATGGGCTGGCGAAGGTTTTTGAAGTTGCGGATAGTCCTGTCTACCATAGGTTATATGGTATTAGTGGGCATACTCTTAAACATTTACTCGCGGCATTAGGGTGTTATGTTTTTCTTCGGCAAATCGCAGAAAGGCAACGGTTGTTTTAATGAACTTGGGCTAAGCACACTATTAGGGGTTGGAATCTGAGGTATGCCCACAAAACGCTCGTTCCCATGCTCTGCGTGGGAATGCCGCTTTAGACGCTCTGCGTCGACTGCGGCGGGCAATTGGATTAAGAAACTGTAGAGAATGTATCGTTGCTCTTGTCGGGATTATCGACCTCTGAGGACGCAGAGCGTAGGAACGATGAAAAAATCAATATATCTATCAACTTTTAGCCATAGCAAATCGTTTTATTTGGCTATTTCGTTGGGATACCTCAGGGTTGGAATAAAATTTTTAACTCTTAATTTGAATTTAAGGAACATATAATGGAAATCCGTATCGAGTTTTTCTGCCAGGTAACCTAGATGTATAAAAAACTAGCCGTCGTTATTTTAATGCTAACCGGATGTTCCTCAACAGCTCAGCAGCACCCGCCGTTTCAAAAAGCTGCCGATAAGTCGTCCGCTCCAGTATTGAATAGACAGGTCTCGAAATCCGTGCCGCCAAAACAAATTGGGCCCTATCGTGCCTCGTCAATTTCCGGAGAATATGGGGGGTATGTTGACTTGCAACGCTTTATCGATAACATGGTTTTAAAACACGGCTTCAGCCGCGACTATTTAAACGGCTTATTTTCACAGGCTAAACGAAAACAATGGACCTTGGACTACTTACATAAATCGGATCAAGCCGCAAAAACGAGGGCGAAGCCGGCGCCAGGTGGTTGGACGCGTTATCGCGCGAAATTTTTGGACAAACTCCATATCAACAGTGGTGTTTCATTTTGGATGAAACATAGCGAGACTTTACGACGTGCGGAAGATAAATACGGCGTTCCGGCAGAATATATTCTAGGTATTCTAGGCGTTGAAACATCTTATGGCGGTTATATCGGCAATCACCGTATCATCGATGCATTGACGACATTAGCGTTCGATTATAAGCGGCGCGGCGACTATTTTCGTGGCGAACTCGAAAACTTTCTGATCATGGCTGGCAAGGAAGGTTTCGATCCGTCCAAGCCGGTCGGTTCGTTTGCCGGCGCGATGGGCTTGGGGCAATTCATGCCGACCAGTTTTCTAAAATGGGCTGTCGATTTTAACGGGAATGGTCGCAAGGATTTATGGAGCCCTGAAGATGCTATCGGCAGCGTGGCCAATTATTTCGCTCAACACGGTTGGCAATCGGGGCAGCCGGTTGTGACACCCGCAAAACTCAACGGTGCGCAAGCTCATGCGCTTGAAACCGGAGTCAATCATCAATATACGTTGCCTCAATTCAAGCAAGCAGGAGTCATTCCGGCGCGCCATTGCCAATGCGAGGGTCCGCTTCATTTAGTATTGCTGAGAAAATCCATTGGCGATGACTATTGGATTGGTCATCCCAACTTCTATGTCATAACTCGCTATAACCAAAGTTCTTATTATGCGATGGCGGTTCACGATTTGGCGATGGCGATCAAATCGCGTTACCGGAAAACGCAAATGGTTTCCCGATGATTGGCAAATGAGTCGTTGGTAGGTGAATAGGCTGAAATATTGGTTGGTATTCATGAGCGGCTTCTGGAGCTTTGCTTGTGGTGCAACCGATATCGCCCGCGAGGCTGATTATGCTGCTCGAATTACCAAAACTTTGAGTGTCGGCGAAATCGTTTGGCTACAAGCGAATAAGCGCAAATTCTTAAGTATCTATACGGAGACCGAATATCCTGACATTAAAGAAGCGGCAATTATATTGCACGATAAAGGCGCGCATCCGGACAGAAAGCCATTGATTTATGACCTCAGAACCGAATTACCGAAACATCGTTGGTCGACATTAGCGCTACAAATGCCGTTAAGAGAGACGGGGGCCGAGGCTGAAGATTATTTTGACTTGTTTGTCGAAGCAACGGCACGTATGCGTGCGGCGGTAAGTTTTTTGGAAGCAAAGGAATACGAAAATATCGTGATCGTCGGTCATGGTATGGGGGCATTGATGGCTTTGCAGGCTCAAAACGCTTTGCAAGACGATATTAAAGCATCGGTGATAATCGATGTTCCGGTAACTCGTAATACAGCCGCTAGAACAATGGAATGGATTAGGGAGGCCGAACTTCCGTTACTCGATCTATTGGTTAGTCGAAAGATACCGAATATGGCCGTTAGCTCTGCGAAAAGGCGTTTGGCGGCTAAAGACAATACGCATTACCGGCAAGTTAGCATTAACGATGATGAAGCCATGATGGTCAAGCGAGTATATAGTTGGCTAAGGCGCACAATGGAAACGCTTGCATCAGCCGAGAATGGCGACGAAGCTGCCGAAAAAGAATCTGCTAAAAACGAAGCCGATGCTCAAGGCAATTGAACCGCTTGGCAAGCCGTCCATGGCTGTGGATGCCTATTTTAGAGGCATGTGGGAAGGGCTTGAAAGTTTAAAGTTAAGCGCTTCGATCAGGTTAATTAGCCAAAAATCATTATTTTCGGCTAATACAGATTTGTTGCGCCATAGGCCAAACAAAAAGCTACATCAATTGAATGGCAACCAATACAGTGACGGAAACAAGCTGTAACACCACCATCTTGATCAAACCGCTTCGGTCTTCGCTTTTTGTCATTTGTCGAACGGCAACTTTTTTCATGATAATCCCCTTGAACAAGAGTAAATCGAAAATAACATGACCCTTTGAAAAGGAATCTAAAAGAGATTACCTCGTAATCCCACAATTCCAAATTCAATTTGAATTATGCAATATCACTGCCAGTTTTATAAATATGATGCAAGGCTGTGGGTTGGCGATTTATGTCTTATTGTAACGGCCTGATCGCAACATTGATTGGGAATGCCGAGTAAGTAAGTTGATCCGAGTTGTCATTTTTTTGCACCATCATAATGCGCTATTTGATAGAAAAGCGTCAAAAGGGGTGCTTTAACCATCGCGATATTTTTTCTCTAACGATCATGAAGAAGCTGTCATCACCCCGGCAAATGAAAGTGCGAGGGGTGGCTAGGGTACGATCACTCGCCCGACAGGACGCCGTAAATACGTCCATGTAGTCTCGACGGCGGCTCTCTGCCGCCGACGCCGGTCGGTCTAGCAACCGCACCCTCTTCGGTTCGCCAACTTTCACCGTAACAATAAATTCTACTTTCTGAGTAAAAAACTGCCCAATAATCAGTAGGTGTGGGGTGTGTTTGATAAGAATGTCGGTGTGCAACCGAACTCTCTATCCAGGGCAGGGTATTGGAAAGTAATTATTGACAATTCCTTAAATCGTTGTCGATGTTTCCGATTTGCGTAGCAGGTCGTGGTAGAGCCGGATACGGTCGATGTATTTGACCGAATCCTTGCCTGCCGCATAGCCGTATTTCAGGTTTTTGAAATGTCGCCTTTCCGACAGCAGTGGCAATACTTGTTTGATATCGGCCCAGACATTCGGGTTTTTGCCCATTTTTCTAGCTAGTTCGCGCGCATCGTACAGGTGGGCGATGCCGATATTGTAAGCGGCCATCGCGAACCAGATGCGGTCTTCCTCGGCGACTTCCTGAGGAATTCTTTTCAGCAGTTGTTGCATGTATTTCGCCCCGCCGCGGATGCTTTGCCTAGGATTGAGTCGGTCGTTGACGCCCAGCGATTTGGCGGTTCTATTGGTCAGCATCATCAGGCCGCGTACGCCGGTCGGGCTTTCCGCGTCGGGGTTCCATTCCGATTCGCCGTAAGCCTGGGTTGCCAGTAGCGTCCACGGAATGTTGTAGTCGGCCGCGACTTGTTTGAAATAAGATTTATATTTGGGCAGACGTTTTTTGACGCGTTGCAAAAAGACCGCTGCGTCATGGTAGTCAAACAATTCGGCATAGCCGTAATAGCGTTCGTTGATCGCTTTTAAAGTTGAGTCGTTTTGTATTCGCGCGAGCCAACTTTCGATGTATTGCTTGAGGCTTGAGGAATTGTGCGGCAATGCCCAGGCAAGTTTTTCTTCGGACAATGTGTAGGCGTTGATTAGATTAGGATAATGTAGGCGGTTGACAGCAACGATGTTCGACTCGACGACCGTGCAATCGACCAAGCCGTTGGAGACTTGTTCAAGAACTTGTTCGGTCGATAGCGTCGTGGTGTTTTGCCATGACAGTTCGGGATAATGTTGATGGATTTCGGATAGTTTTTCATCGCTACGGCTGTCGGCAATGACCAGTAGCGAATGATTCAGTAGGTCTTCGTGGGTCTTCGGCAGTTTGCTGCGTTTGTTGCAGACGACCTGTTGTTCGACCGTTTTGTAACTCGGTCCGTACTGGAAATGTTTCGCGCCGTATTCGCTAGGGGTCAATCCGGCCGCGGCGATATGACCTTCGCCGGCCGCCAGCGCGGCCATGATATCGGAGGTGTTGTCGTAGACCTTGTATTCGACGTCGATATTCAACGACTGCGCCAATTGTTGTGTCAGTTCGTATTCGAAGCCTTGTTGCGTGGCGTCGTCATGGTAATACGTCGTCGGCGCGTGACGGGTCAAAACGATCAGCTTGCCTTTTTCGCGGATGTCTTCCCAGACGCTAACCGGCTTGCTGGTCAGGTCGGTATCGTGAACCGGCAGTTGGACGAATAGCGGGATGAACAAAGCGTGTAGCTTCTTTTTCATAACAGTACCTTCAAGTAGTAATCAGTCTTTTTCCAACCGGTATTTCAAATCGATCCTTTGCGACTCCCCGGCTCGGGTCTGCAGACTAAAATGTTGAGTCAATTTTTGTTCCAAAATGACGGCATAGGTATTGGAAAACAGTCCTAACGAAAAACCCAGATATAAATCGGGATTGATGTATTTGCCTAAACGCACGGCGGTATCTTCGAGGCTCTTGGCTTCTTCAACCTCGAACTGGTCGAAGCCTAACTGATTGCTGAGCCACGAAAGTTCTCCGGCTCCATAGTTAATTGCGGCCTTAGCCAGCATGTTGGCTTGCGATTCGCCGGTGCGTTGTAACGACCGGCCGGTAAGCAGATAGGCGAGTGCATCGGATTCCGGCATCGGCGGCCGGCTCGATACTTTGGTTTGCGGCGATTTGGCCGGCCCGGTCACGGTCAATACCGCGGTCACGTCTTCGCCGATGGCTTTGCGTGTGGCTTCGAAGTTTAACCACGGGTTATCCACCGGTCCGTTAAATAAAAACTCCCCTTTTGCGATCGTCAAGTCCTGGCCGTAAGCCTTATATCTCGCATCTTTCATCGCGACCCGTCCGAGCATGCGTTGCGTACCGGGCGAGGAAGTATAACGCAGGTTGCCGGTTAGCCGGGTAGCCATGCCGTAGCCGGAGAAGCGCACCTGTTCGCCGAGCAAGATGCCGATATCGGTTTGCAGATTTAAAACGGTTTTTTCTTTCTCGATAATTTCCCGGCCGATGATGATTTCATCGGCACTGGGCGCGATCGCGGTTTCCGGTAATTCGACCAGTTTCAACTCGGCGTTATCGACCGTGACGTCGCCGGCGACTCGGATTGCCGCTTCACTTTGTTTGACCGTCAGGCGCGGTGAGACGCTGATTTCGGCTTCGGGAATTCGGGCTATTTCGAATTCGCTGCCGGTGATCGACAGTTCCGCCGGAAAACCTGTTTCCGGATTCAGCTCGAAGGCGCCGTCGAGGTAGAGCGAACCTTTACCGGAATCGATGCGTCCGGACAAGGCCAACTGTTCGGGCTGTCCCGGTTGCCCCGACAACCTTAGGTTGATGTTGTGCGGATGAATGCCGATTTCAGGTACATCGAGTTCGGCATTGCTGAGTTGCAGCAGACCGCTGATTGCCGGTCGTTCGGTGTCGCCGGCAAGGGTCAGGTCGGCCGTGATCCGGCCTTTGAGGTTTTCGATATCCTGCACGAGTTGATCGACTAGGTTTAAGTCGGCAATCGATGCTTGCAAGTTGCCTGTCAAAGACTGTGCGTTTGTTGCGGCGAGCGGTGCGGTTTTGACTTGCGCACTGATAAAATCCTCGCCGGTCAAACCGATACGCAACTCGGCATCGAGCCGCTCGTCGCCGTATTGTGCTTTTAGCCGAGTTTCGGATAAAGCAAAAATAAGTGGCTTTTCGCCGTCTCTGGAAAGTTGCAGCGATCCGTTGGCGACTCCAGCTTCGGCATCGGCCGTCAGGCGTTCGCCTCGTTTCAGGAAATTGGCGTTGGCATTGAGCGCACCGGCAAGGCTCAAGTTTTCGGGCAACCACGGTTTAGCCGTGGCCAAATCGATATTGCGTAATTCGGCAGTGGCGCTCAGGCGGCGCTCGATCGAACCGTCAGCGCTAAGGCAGATCGCCGCGTCGGCTTGAACGAGACAATTTTGCGGCAGGTTGACACCGAGATCGTCGCCGGCGAAATCCAGCCGAATCGGCCAAGGCCGTTCGAGTTGCCATTGCTTGAGTTGCGCTGGGTCGATGTCGAGTCTTTCCAGTGTGGCAAGCCAGCGTTGCTTGCTAAAGTTGCCCGTCAGCTCGGTTTGAAGCTGTACGATGTCCGATATCAGCTTCGCGTCGAACCGGTGAGCGCTCAACGATCCCGAGCCTTGCAGCGTCAATTCATCGATCGTTTGCCCGTCCAGCTCTAAGCCTTGCAGAACTAGGTCGAGTTGCGAGCGTTGACCCAAGGCTTCGGCATAGTCGAGATTCAGCGTTAAATGGCTGAATCTAAAATCTTGGTAACTGAGTTTGTTGGCATTCAATTGAGCTTTGACGGCAGGGTCTAAATAATTGCCGCGTACGGTGCCGCTGCCTTTAATCGAGCCGGAAAGTCCGGGCCAAACCGCCGCGAGATTGGGCGCATCGATCGAAAAATCGAGATTGGAGCGGGCTTCGGCCAGAATGCCGTCGACCGTTAGGCGATTAGCGGACGATTGCAGCTGTAGTTTGTCGATTGTCAGGCGCTGCTCGGCGAAAGCGAGTTTGCCTTGACCTTGAATCGGGCTATCGAAAAGCGTGCCATGCAGTTTTTCGATCGTGAGTATGCCGGTCAATTGTTCTTCGGCAAAGCGTCCGGATGCGGCGGCTTGAAGATTCAGCGAACCGCTGATGTCGGGCGTAAAATCGCCCGGATCGAGCCGTTGGGCATTCAGGTCCAGCGCGAAATCTATCGCGTCGCGCCACGAAACTTGGCCTTTCAGGTCCAACCGTCCTTGTTTCGGACGTAGAGACAATTGATGTATATCGATCGCTTCGGTACTGCCTTGTCCGTTGAAAATTAGGTCGAACGGCGGCAATTGTTCCATTGCCAGCTTGGTATTCAATTCAATCCGGTAATCGTCCAAGGTTCCGCTCAAGTCGAAACGGCCTTGTTCGGTTTCGACCTGGGGCGGGCCTGATAGCGGCCATTGCAGCTTTTTCCAATCGCCGGTTAAATCGACGCTGATCGGTTCGTTCGACCACACAACACGGCCGGCAACGGTCAAATGGCCTTGTTTGGGCGCCATTTCCAGCCGTTCGAGCGTCAACGAATCGCTATCGCCATAGCCTGCCAATTGCAATTCGAACGATTCCTGCTCGGCCGACAGTTGTGCGGCCAGATCGATGCGGTAATCATCCACGTTGCCGTCGATCTTGAACTCACCCTTAGGGCTTGCGATATCGGCTTTGCCGTCCAGCGGCCATTGCAATCGTTGCCAACGGCCGGAGACCGAAAAGACCGGTACGCTGTCGGCCAAATTGAGACGGGCTTCGTGATGAAAGCGAAAAGGCCCTTCGGCATGACCCTTTAGCAAGAGTTCGTTTAGCGTGCCAATCGCGGTGATTTCGCCGCTAATCGCCGGTGTTTCCGGAAGATTCAATTGCCAAGTCAATTGCGCCGATAACGGAAAATCTGCTTGCAGTTCGACTTCCGCGTGTCCGTAAATGACTGCCTTCGGCATTTCCAGCGCGAGGCCTTTCAGGCGCAACGTATTATCGATCAAGGCGGCGCGCAGACGAAAGCGGTCGATCATGATGTCTTGCTCGCCGCTTCGAAAACGCGTCGCTTGTAAGTCGATATCATCGATTAGGATAGCCAAAGGGATGTTCGGCATCGAAAAAGGCTCGTCATCGTCGGACTCGGGCGTCTCGCCCGTTATCTCGACCGATAAGACGTTCGCCGTAAGCTTGTCTATATGCAGCGTGCCGCCCAATAATGCCGAAGGCTTCCAGCCGAAAACGAATGTGTCCAGCGTGACTTGTTCGGTTTCGCTACGATAGACGAGTTTGTTCAGGGTTAGCTCGCCAAGCAGCGTGCCGTCGATGCGCTCGATTTCGGCATCGAGTTCGGTGACGCTTATCCCAGTCTGTATTAGCCAGCGGCTGCCGGGTTCAGTGCCGAGTATCGCCAACAGTGCGATCGGTAGACTAAACAGCACACCGATCAGCGTCAGCACGAGCGCCTTGAAAAAAGCTTTTGCGGTCACAGCTGCGAACCTGCCGAGAAATGCACCTGAAACGACGAGCCGGATTCATGAAAAGGCACCGCGAAATCGATCCGCACCGGACCGACCGGCGATATCCAGCGCACGCCGAGTCCCGCGCCGATTTTTACGTCGATATCGCCGAAATCGTTATGCGCGTTGCCGCCGTCGACAAAGGCCGCGACGCCCCATTGATCGCCGATGAATTGTTCGTATTCGAGGCTCAACACGGACAGCATCTTGCCGCCGATCACCTGTCCGGCCGCATTGGTCGGACCGAGTTCCTTGTATTCGTAGCCTCGTATCGATTGCGCGCCGCCGGCATAATAACGGTATGTCGTCGGTAAATCGTCGAAATTACTGACCAGGCTTGCGCCGACATCGCCGCGCATGATGAAGCGCCCGGACCAAGGTACGCCGGTAATCAACCGCGCGCCGGCGCCGGCTTGCACGAAACTCAGCGACGAGACGACCGATTCGTGCGCGCCGGCCAGGGAGAAATTCAAGTGATAACCTTCGGTGGGTCGGATCGGCGAGTTACTGCGCGTATATTGCAGGCGAACGCCGGGTATCAATAACAAGGCGCTGCTATCGACATCGGCCGATTGGAACGATTCGTAAACGAGATCCAGGAAGCCGATTTGCTGCCAGCCGCTCGGAGCTATGCGTTGCCGTTGTGCCGATACTTTGAACATATTCGAAGTGAATGTATCCGGTTCTTCTCGTTTGAAGCCCGCGCCGAAACTGAAAAAGTCGCTGGTCGGCCGTTGTAGCGGAATGTTATAGCGGCTTTCCGCGGTCGACAGCACCGGCGACAGGTCTAGAGCCGCGTTGAAGGTGTGTCCGCGCTTATTTAGCCGCCGGTTGGTATAACCTAAGCTGAACAGCGGGCCGAAATTCGTGTCGTAACCGACGCCGACTTCGTAACTGTGTTTTTTTTGAGGATACAGTGCGATGTCGACCGGCACTTTTAAATCGACCGCGTCGTCGATACGAGGCCGGATTTCTATAGTCCTGAAATAACCGCCTGCGGTTAGATTGTTGTAGGTGTCGGCCAGTTTTCGGCTCGAATAAGACTCGTCTTCTTCAAACGGGATAAAGCGTTGAACGAAGTCCGGATTCAGAATGTCTTGATCAATCTTGACTTCGCCGAAGAAATAACGCTGTCCGGATACGAAATCGAGAATGATTTTGGCGCTGTTGCGTTCGGTATCGACTTTGATCGCGCTTTTCAGAAAGCGGGCGTCGAAATAGCCGCGTTCCTGGGCGAGCGATTGGAAACTGCTCTTGAACGATTCGTAGCGTCCATGGTGCAGAATGTTGCCGGTCTTGATCGGATTTCCGGTGAGCAATTGCTTATACGCCGTATCGAACTCCGCTTCTCCCGAGACGCTTATGGCAAGTTCTTCGATGCGCACCGGCGGGCCGCGGGTGATTTTGAATTCGGCGTGCCAGCAGTCTTCGTTAAAGTCCAGTTTTTTTTCGACGCGGGTGTGATAATAGCCTAGCGCCCGCATCGCTTCGTCGATTTCGGTGTCGGCTTGCGCGAACAAGCGATTAAGGCGCCATTGCGGTGCATCGCAGGCTTCCTTAGTTAGACTCAAGAAGGCGCGCACATTGGCTTTTTGTCCGCTGCTGACGCCTGAAATGACGATGTCCGGCGTATCGGGCTCGAAAGCGTCGAACGGCAGCAGGCGGCGCAGCATGGCTTGAAAGCCGCTTTCGCTTTCAGGTGTCGTAGCGGCGATGCCGTTGCAAGAAACAAGCAACAATGCCGGGAGACAGAGGCTTTTTCGGCACTTGAAGATGCTTATACTTCGCACGGTCACATTTGCGGTTTTCTTACGCGCTCTTTTGTCCAGTAGCTGCGTTGCGAAAACAGTTACATAGCTTGCTATGCGCCTGTTTTCGCGCCTAGCTACCGAACAAAATAGCCTTGCCATAAAATCCGCAAACATGACCGCGCGAAGTATGTCATAAAAGTGAAGGCCAAAAATTTCGGCCCATGCTGTCAAGGATTTATTAATCGGACAACGGAAAGACTTCGATCGTCTCGGCGGGTTGGGGCGCCGGGTAAGACGGATAAGCGCTTTCTTGAGGCCGACCGGTTTGGTAAAGCCTTTCGCCTTCTTCGAGTAGTTTTTTGCCTTGTTCGATCATGTTTTGGCCATCTTTGACTTGAAGCTCGCCTTGCGCGACCAGTTTCTTGCCTTCGTTAATCGTATCGCGGCCTTCGGCAATTCTTTTATTGCCGTCCTTGACCAGGCGGTTGCCTTCATTCCATTTAATGCCGGCTTCGATGAATGGACCGCCTTGTTTAATCATCAGATCGCCTTTGCTCGGTGCGGGAGTGTTGCAACCGGTCATTTGGGTAGCGAATACCGAAAATACCGGCAATAGGATCGATAATTTGGTTTTTGACATGACTGGGCCTTTTGATTGGAAAAAACGAACCGGCATTATAACGTAATTAAGGAATTAGCGGGTTTAAGGAGGGTGATTGATTCGAAGGTGGGGGGATGATTCGAAAGCGTTTTTGGATTTGAGCCCGGATGGCGAAATAAAAATCTACTTGATGATTGTTACAATATAACGTATCTTAATGTTTTTTTATTAATCTGTTTGCTGCTTTGCAGAGAAAATTTCGAAACAATCGTGATAAATTGCCGGTCAGTCTGAGCTCATGCACAAATCATCTATATTATTGTTGGTTCCTTTCGCTTCGGTGGGTCATGCCGCCGATGAAAACAAAGCTTCGAAATCCATTATGTTGGATAAAATCGTCGTCAGCTCACCATTGCCGCAATCGGCTTCCGATACCGCTTTGCCCGTGACTATTCTGAGCGGCGAAGAATTACGTCTGAAGGCGGGCAGCACGATCGGCGATACCTTGAAGAACGAGCCGGGCATTCATAGTCAATCCTTCGGTCCCGGTGTCGGACAACCGGTCATTCGCGGTCAATCCGGATCTCGGGCGCAAGTCCTGCAAAACGGCTTGGGCAGTCTCGATGCGGCCTCGATCAGTCCGGATCACGCGAACAGCACCGAGGGCTTTTGGGCCGAACGGATCGAGGTATTGAAAGGCCCCGCCACGCTACTTTACGGCGGCGGCGCGATTGGCGGCGTGGTCAATGTCATCGATAACCGTATACCCGATCGTGTGCCGGACAAATTGATCGAAGGCGCGGCCGAGCAGCGTTATAACTTCGTCAACGAAGGCAAGACCACGGCTTTCAAACTGGAAGGCGGCAAGGATTTCTTCGCATGGCATCTGGACGGCATGTTCCGCGAAAGCATCGATATGCAGATTCCCGGTTTGGCGGTCGACGAAGCTGCGGAAGCGCAAAGCCATGACGATGAAGAAGATACTTTCAATAGTCGGGGGCGTTTGTTGAATTCGAACACGCGAGCGCGCACAGGAACCGTAGGCTTTTCCTTTGTCGGCGATCCCGGGTTTATCGGATTTTCGATCAACCATCTCGACAACAATTACGGGGTGCCGCTCGGTGCGCATGCGCATCATGAGGATGAGGGAGACGAAGATGCCATGCCTGAAAGCGTGCGTATCGATCTCAAGCAAACCCGCTACGATATGAAAGGCGAGATCAAGGACCCTGTGTGGTTTGCTGACAGTTTGCGGATTCGGCTGGGTTATAACGATTACCAGCATACCGAATTGGAAAACGGCGAAAAAGGTACGGTCTATACCAATACCGGATTCGATAGCCGACTCGAATTGATTCAAAAACCTTGGTTGCTGTTCGATCACGGAGTGGTCGGCGTGCAAACCAAAAACAGCGAATTCGAAGCAAAGGGCGATGAAGCGGTCGTGCCGCGCTCAAAGATCGACTCGTTCGGTTTTTTTACGATACAGGACATTCATGCAGGACCAATGACTTATGAATTCGGCGCACGCGTCGAGCAGCAATTCATCGATCCGGAAGGCCAAAAGCAAAGCTCGCATACGCCAGTCAGCGGTTCGGCATCGGCGCTCTGGCATTTTACCGATCAAGACTCGGTTCGATTGTCGTTTACCCATGCGCAGCGCGCGCCGGACGTACAGGAATTGTTTTCCAACGGTCCGCATTTAGCGACCAACAGTTTCGATATCGGGAATGCGGGACTTACGGTCGAGGCTGCGAATAATCTGGAATTGGGGCTGCATTTCGAGCGCGACTGGGTTCATGCCGACTTCAATTTGTATCATAACTGGGTCAACAATTACATCGCGCAAATCAGGACCGGCGAGGTTTTCGACGAAGATCATGCCGAGATCGAGGATGAATGCGATCATGATCACGAGTGTTTGCCGGTTTTTCGGGCGCAACAGCGCGATGCGATCTTGAAAGGTTTCGAAGCGCAAGTGACCTTTCCGTTGCTGGAAACGCGTTACGGACATTTGGACAGTCAGTTTTTCGGCGATTACGTGCGCGGACAATTCACCGACGGCAGCGATATTCCCCGCATGCCGCCTTTACGTTACGGCATGCAACTTTCGTGGGAGCATACGGCTTGGGCCGCGAATGTGCGCATTACGCGCGCCGAAAGACAGGAAAACCCGGGCGACAACGAAACCGAAACCCCCAGTTATTGGCTTTTGAATAGTACCGCGAATTACCGAGTGGATGCCGGAGACGAAACCGATGTATTGCTGTTTGTTAAAACCAGTAACCTACTGAATCAGGATATCCGTAATTCGGTGTCTTATCTGCGCAATATCGCACCCGAAGCCGGGCGTGCCGTGGAGTTGGGTATTCGCGTCGTATTTTAGACGGTATGCCGAATACGCTTCGGATCTGGGTTCTAAACAAACTGCGCACTTCTTCCTCGTTCCCACCGCTCCAGCGTGGGAATGTTACCGATTCTGTTTCGGTAGCGAAAGTATGGATCCCCACGGAGGATCGCTCGTCGTTATACATAAATATCGGTACACTTGCTAAACAGAGGTCATCGTATACCTGGGAACGGTGTTGTTTGATAAATCTGCGGATATTGAACATTAGTGGCTTCGAAATCGCGATCTGGGGATCGCTCCCACAGAGCATCAGGCCCTCTCTTGTGGGAGCGACGCCTACGTCGCGACTATCGAAGCCGCTATCGCTCAAACACCAATAGCCTTTTCGGACGACACGGCAATCTAGCGCTCGGTCGCCAGCAATTCCCAATTTGGGGATCAAACAGGGTGTGGGATATGCTTGGCGAGGATGTCGGCAGCAGGGGCAGATTTTTGCTCCTGCAAAATCTGCATTCACGCCATCTTTGGCGCTTAGCTGCCGTCAAGCCCCCATGGATGGGTTCACGGCGTTCCTCGACAGGGATACCCCACACCCTAAATCCAGTGAGAATGCTCAAACTGGGAATTGCTGCTCGGTCGCTACGTTATACACAAGTAGGTATATCTATACTTGTGTATAACGGCGAGCGGAGAACTGTGGGAACCAGAAAAACGATAAAAACCCGCGAAGTATATAACTTTATCTAATTGACTTTAAGCGTTCTTGCGGTAAAAGTATCGGATAGATCGAAACAATATGCCCGAGTTCTATTCGTGTATGCTAGCCGGGAGGAAAAATGAGCCGGATTCGAAGTGTCGGATTATTTTGGTTTTCAATCGGGCTTTTTTGCTTGTCTCAGGCTTGGGCGATAGAGCTCGACATGCAACTGTCGCTCAGCGTCGTCAAAGTGATTGCCCGAAATGCGGCCGGTAAAAGTTATATGGGGTCCGGCGTTATCATCGCTCCGGGCAGAGTCGCGACCAATTGTCATGTCACGCGGGATGCGGAGCAAATCGTCTTGTTTAAATCGGGTCATGCTTATCCGGTTTTAAAACAGGCTGCCCTGACGGAATTGAATGCCTGTATTCTCGAAACCGGTTCCATGCCTTTACCGGCTGCGCAACTGGCCTTATCCGAAGACACCGCAGTCGGAATGCCGGTCTATATGTACGGATATCCTTTTGCCTTGGGAATGCGCTCCAGACCGACCTCGGTTGTTGCCTTTCATCCTTATCATGCCGGGCATGTGTTCGAAATCGATGCCGGTTTCATGCAAGGAGCCAGCGGCGGCGGAATTTTTAATGAAGCGGGCGAATTGGTCGGCTTGATGACGTTTATCGGAAAGGACGTTAAAGATTTCCATTTTTATGCGATTCCTGCCGAGTGGCTGGTCAAGGCGGCACAAGAGCCTTTTGTCGCGATCCATGCTTTCAAAGGACTTAGCTTTTGGGAGAGCGGCGCTTTCAAGCCGGAAACCGAGCACTGATATCGTAATTATTTTCCCCCTATCGTTCCTACTCTCCAGCGCTTGCTGTTATACACATCTCTTTGAGATACCCTGCTGGCCATCCAGCGCGATGGTCAAATCACGCAATCGCCGGAACTCTGTAGGGTACGCTGTGCGTACCATGGCGACCCCGCCAATGTTAACCTAAGCCCTTTGGTTTGACTTGGGTAGGGTTTCGAACCTTAGGTACGCGCAGCGTACCCTACAGTTTATGTATAACGATGAGCGCAGAGCGTGAGAGCGTGAATTGCCGGGGGCTGGATAGTTACCTGATATCAGCTATCGAAGCGCGAAAAGGGTGTAATAAAAAGGACGAAATTGCCATATCTTAGAGATATGTTATATTGTAACAAATTATTTAAAGTGAAGATTCTTTCAATGTTAAGTAAACATACCCCATCCAAACTGCCTGTTACGGTTCTGTCCGGTTTTTTAGGGGCCGGTAAAACCACCTTGCTCAATCATATTCTGACTAATCGGGACAATCTTAAGATCGCTGTGATCGTCAACGATATGAGCGAAGTCAATATCGATGCCGCGACGGTCAAGAACGAGATCGAACTCAACCGTTCCGAGGAAAAATTGGTCGAAATGAGCAACGGCTGCATCTGTTGCACGCTGCGCGAGGATTTGCTTGTCGAAGTCGGACAAATGGCTCGCGAAGGCCGTTTCGATTATTTGTTGATCGAATCGACCGGTATCGCCGAGCCGATGCCGATCGCCGAAACTTTCACGTTTCGCGATGAAGAAGGTCGTAGCCTATCCGATATCGCACGGCTCGACACGTTGGTGACCGTGGTCGATGCGGTCAATTTCATGCGCGATTACATGGAAGCTCAATCGTTGAAGGAAATCGAAGCCGAATTGGGCGATGACGACGAACGTAACATCGCCGATCTCTTGGTCGATCAAATCGAGTTCAGCAATGTCATTCTGATTTCCAAGGTCGACCTGATCAGCCGAGACGAACTGGCCAATTTGACCGGAATACTGACTCATTTGAATCCCGATGCGGAAATAATCCCGATGATCATGGGGCAAGCCCCGCTCGCCAAAATTTTGAATACCGGCCGATTCGACTTCGACAAAGCGTCGCAGGCACCCGGCTGGCTACAGGAAATGCGCGGGTCGCATACGCCCGAAACCGAAGAGTACGGCATCGCCAGTTTTGTCTATCATGCCCGTCGCCCGTTTCATCCGGGGCGTTTCTATGATTATCTCCACTACGGCGATTGGAATAACGGCACGCTGTTGCGCTCGAAAGGTTTCTTTTGGCTGGCGTCCAGGCCCGAATGGGTCGGTACTTGGTCGCAAGCCGGCGGCATCATGCAGCACGGCTGTGCGGGCCGCTGGTGGGCGTCGGTGCCGAAAAGCGAATGGCCCGAAGCCTATAAAGCCGATATCGAAACGCAGTGGCAGCCGCCGTTCGGCGATTGTCGCCAGGAATTGGTATTCATCGGCCAGAATGTCGATGCCGAACAAACTCGGCGCGAGCTCGATGCCTGTTTATTGACCGATGAAGAGCTCGAGACGGGAGCCGAAGTCTGGCTGCACTATCAAGACGATTTTCCGCCCTGGTTGGATACGGCCGCATCGGAAGTCGAAGAAATCATGTATTGAACGAGGTAAATCATGTCCGCCTTAGCCCAACATCTATTTCGCGCGCCTTATTCGGAATCGGTGCAGTCCGACGATTTGGCCGATTTGAGCCGAATCTATCAGGATGAAGTCAACCTATGCGTGATCGAGCGAAGCATCGATCCGCGTATCGAGTCGTTCATAGACGCATTGCTCGCAAGTCCTCAAGAAATTAGCGAAATTCATAATCTTTCGATCGCCGATTTCGATTTCAGCGGTTTGATTCCTCATGCACCGACTATCGACGGCTATCTTGAATTTTATCGCGACGCGGCGATGCTGACGACGCTGTTTTGCGATTTATTCGAGCTCGAGCGCGTCGGCTTGCGTTTGCGGACGCTTGACCGACCGATGTGCCCGAAATTCCATGTCGATCATGTGCCGTGCCGCATGGTCTCGACTTACGGTGGCATCGGTACCGAATGGCTCGAAGACCGAGCGGTCGACCGCGCCAAATTGGGCATCAATACGCATGGCTTAAACGATAGGCAAGCCGGCATGATTTTGGACGAATCCTCGATTCATCGAATGCCCGCTTTTTCGGTCGGTCTGCTAAAAGGCAGCAATTGGGCCGGGAATGAACAGCACGGCGCGGTGCACCGTTCGCCGAAACCGAGCGAAGATTGCCCGCGGCGGTTGTTATTGACATTGGATTTTGCCTGGTGAAATTTGCTAACGGTATTCCGGGCTGGTAGTCCGAATGGTGCGAAGCGCTACTCGGCTCAGTTGAATCTACGAAATTACCGGATTCCGTTATGCTTCGATTAATGTCAACGCTGAATCCGATAAATTAATCAAAAACTTACAACAATGCTGATTCGACTCAATGGCGGGAGGGTTTACGATCCTGCGCAACATCTCAATGGCGAGATTCGGGATATTTATTTCCGGGACGGCGTCATCGTCGATACCCCGGAAGCCGGAGCCGTGATCGATGCCGATTACGACATCGCCGGCTGCGTGGTCATGGCCGGCGCGATCGATATTCACAGCCATATCGCCGGAGGTAACGTCAATACCGCGCGTTTGCTGCTGCCGGAACAGCACCGCAATTTCGTGGCGCGCAAACTCGGTCATCGGTTCAGCACCTCCCGCTGGTCGGCGACCGAAACCGGTTACCGTTATGCTCGCATGGGCTATACTACCGTCGTCGAACCGGCCATACTGCCGATCAATGCCTTGGATGCGCATTTGCAGATGGCCGACATTCCGATTATCGACACGGCGGGGCTCGCGATTCTCGGTAACGACGATTATTTGCTGCGCTTGATGCGTAGCGGCGCGCCTCAGGCGCAAATCAACGATTATGTTGCCTGGACTCTGCACGCGACACGATGCCTCGGTTTGAAAGTCATCAATGCCGGCGGAGCGAATGCGTTTAAGTCCAATGCCCGTAGCTTCGATCTGGACGATGTCGTTCCCGAATACGGCGTCAGCTCGCGTCATATTTTGCAAACTTTACAGCGCGCCGCTTGCGAGGTCGAAATTCCGCATCCGGTGCATGTGCACTGCAACAATCTGGGCATACCCGGCAATGTCGATACCGCATTGGCGACGATGGAAGCGGCTCAGGGCCTGCCGATGCATTTGGCGCACATTCAATTCTACGGCTACGGCAACGAAGAAGACCGAGGCTTTTCGTCGGCGGCCGCGAAACTGATCGACGGCTTCAAGAAACACCCGAACATCACGATGGACGTCGGACAGGTTTTGTTCGGGCAAACCGTCACGATATCCGGCGATGTGATCGCGCAATACAGCCGCAGGAACGATGCTTCGCCGAATAAATGGATCGCCTGGGACGCCGAATGCGAAGGTAGCGGCGGCGTCGTGCCTTACCGCTACAAAGAAACGAGTTTCGTCAACAGTCTGCAATGGCTAATCGGCTTGGAAATCTTCTTGTTGGCCGAGGATCCGTGGCGCTTGTTCTTCACGACCGACCATCCGAACGGCGCGCCGTTTACGATGTATCCTTACCTGATCCGCCTGTTGATGGACCGCGATTACCGCTTGCAATGCCTTGAGCAACTGAATCATGAAGCGGTGTCGATGACACTGCTGAAGGATCTCGACAAAGAATTTTCGCTCTATGACATCGCCGTGATGACCCGAACCGCCGCCGCCCGTTTGCTGGGCTTGCCGGATAGAGGACATTTGCGGCCCGGTGCGGCGGCCGATATTGCCGTTTACCGCGAACAAGCCGATAAGGCGGCGATGTTCGCCGATGCCGAGCTGCTGTTCAAAAACGGCCGGCTGGCCGTGCAAAATAGTACGGTCGTCGAACGGTGCAGCGGGACGGCACAAGTCGTTCAGCCGCTTTTCGATCACCGTATCGAACGCGATTTGCAAAATTATTACGACCGCTTCTACAACCTCGGCCTAGCCAATTTTACGGTCGGCGACGTCGATGCGGGGCAGACCGATAGCGAACGTTTCCGTGCGCATGCCTGTGGCCGTCCTTATTTGGCGGAGAATGCCCGGTGAATCGGGCTTCTTCGAAAACGATTAAGCGGATACCGGTGATCGTGCTGAGCGGTTTTCTCGGCAGCGGCAAAACAACGCTATTAAATCGCTTACTCCGCGCCGAACCGCATTCGGCCGTGATCATCAACGAATTCGGCTCGACGCCGATCGATCAAGAACTGCTCGCGGAGCATAAGATCCCGTTGACAACGTTGTCTGGCGGTTGTTTGTGCTGCCAAGTGCGCGGCTCATTGGCGCCGATATTGAAAAATCTGCGCATGACCTACGATGCCAAACCGGACAAACCGTTTAGCCGTATTTTTATCGAAACCAGCGGCGTGGCGAGCCCGGAACCGATTCTCGATACGCTGTTGAACGAACGCTGGTTGGCGCCGCGCTATCGTTATCAAGGCATGATCACGACCGTCTCGGCGCTGGCCGCCGAAACGTATCTAGCGCGTTTTCCCGAAGCGCAAGCGCAGATTGCCTGGGCCGATAAGCTCGTACTAACCCAAGCCGATTTGGCCGAGGCTGCGCAAGTCGAGCGGGTGCAAAATCGCCTGCACGAATTGGCTCCGTCGATTGCACATCTCGAATCTGCACAAGACGCAGGTTTAGCGGAGGCGCTGCTCGATTTCGGCGGCATGTTCCGCAGGGTCGCTCAACCTCGGTCGGAAGATTTACCCGAGCACGGTTTCAATAGCGTGTCGTTGCAACTGGAACAGCCGGTTGCTTGGGCTCGCTTGCAAGCGGTGCTCGAAGAACTGCTGAGCGGTCCGCAAAGTACTATCGTCAGACTGAAGGGCGTGATCTTTACCGAAGAACACGACGGCCCGATGGCGGTACATGGCATTGCCGGTCATTTGTTTCCGCCGTCGCCGATGCCGCTGCGGGAGAATGTCGATAACCGAGGGCGCCTGGTCTTTATCGCCGGCGGCGATATCAAAACCCTGGCCGAAACCGTAATGAACGCGTTGCGGCAATGAGATGTCGAAAGTTTAACCGATCCGGGCTATCAATATTTATTTCAAGGAATTCATCGATGAACAATCAATCAAACACACCAACTTCGGAAAATGCCATCGTCGACGTGCAAGGTATTGCCGACTCGCGGCGTATCGCGATCGACAAGGTCGGCATCAAGGCGATTCGCCATCCGATAAGGGTCAAGGATCGTTCGGTCGGCGAACAGCATACGATCGGTTTATTCGATATGTATGTAAACTTGCCGCACGACTTCAAAGGCACGCATATGTCGCGTTTCGTCGAGATCCTGAATCGACACGACCGCGAAATCAGCGTCGAATCGTTTGCGGTGATGCTCAAGGAAATGGTGCAGCGCCTGGATGCACAGTCGGGCTATATCGAAATGCAGTTTCCGTTTTTTATCGACAAAGCCGCGCCGGTCAGTGGCGTGCGTAGCCTGCTCGATTATCAAGTAAGCTTGATCGGCGAAATCGTCGATGGCGAGGTGCAAACGCGTATCAAAGTCGTCGTCCCGGTCACCAGTCTTTGCCCGTGTTCCAAGACTATTTCGGACCGGGGCGCGCACAATCAGCGGTCTCATGTGACGTTGACGGTACTGATCAATGACTTCATCTGGATCGAAGAATTGATCGAGCTGGCCGAACAAGAAGCCTCATGCCAAATTTACGGATTGCTGAAACGCCCCGACGAAAAATATGTTACCGAATACGCTTACGACAATCCCAAATTCGTCGAGGACATGGTGCGTGACGTTGCTAGTCGGCTGGAAGCCGAACCGCGAATCGGAGCCTATATCGTCGAGTCGGAAAACTTCGAATCGATTCATAATCACTCGGCTTATGCATTGATCGAGCGGGATAAGCGTTAACATTTTCTCCGAGACAGACTTCGCCTAAATCCGGATCGTCAGCAACTCGCGAATATTCGTCGTGTACGACGGCGATTTAAATTGCTGCCGCATTCGCCAGCGTTGACTGAGGATTTCTCTGGCATAGCGAATGCTGCTTTTGCCGTAGCGCTGATTGATAGCGTCGAGAGTTTGCATTAAATCGGCCGAACGGTTCGATCGTTCGCCGCTCAATAACGACAGTTGCGCCACATGGTCCGGCAACAGTTCCGGTAACAGCACGCCGGCGCGCCGATAGGAAAGCCCTGGGTGGTAGATTCTCGCCAGCCCCCGTTGTGCGGCTCGTTGTAATTGCGCCGAATCGTGAGTGGGCAGTTGAAATTCGAACGTGGCGCTGTTCGCATAGAATGGCTGCCGTGTATCGAACGGACTGGTTTCGACGAATACCGTCAAGGCTTGCGCCGCGAGCCGGTGTTGCCGGCATTTTTCCGCCGAGCGAGTGGCGAAATAAGTCACGGCGGCGCATAGATCGTCGTAGCCGGTCAGTTTTTCGCCGAAGCTGCGCGAGGTCAGAATTTGTTTTCTCGGAGAAGGGATTTCTTCGAGATCAATGCAAGACAGCCCGCGCAGTTCATGCACGATGCGTTCCATGACTACGCTGAAATGCTGCCGCAGCCGCTTCGGATCGGCTTGTTTCAGCGCCAATGCATCGGCGATCTGTAAAAGGGCAAGCTGCGATTGCCAGCTTGCGGCGATGCCCCATAAATCGTTCAACGCGGTTTCCGCCAAAACGGCATCGGTATCGTCCAGGGTATGCCAATCGAGAACTGGGCATTGTCGAAAACGGCCGCTTTTCGCTAAACGATTGGCCAGCTTGGCCAGCGTCTTGGTCGGTGCAATACCGATCGAAATAGGAATGCCGGTCCATTGTTTGACGACGGCGCAAATTTTCAGGCAATAGTCGGTCAAGTCGGTTTTCAATCCGGTCAAATCAAAAAAGCATTCGTCGATGGAATACACTTCGATACGCGGCGCAAATCCGGCCAAAATTTGCATGACGCGCCGGGACATATCGCCGTACAAGGCATAGTTCGACGACAGCACGGCTACGCCGTGTTGCTTCGCGAAACGTTCGATTTGAAAGTAGGGCGCGCCCATTTTGATGCCGATTGCTTTCGCTTCGTTGCTCCGCGCGATGACGCAGCCGTCGTTGTTGGACAACACGACGACCGGTTTGTCATTCAGCTCGGGCCGAAAAACCCGCTCGCACGATGCGTAAAAATTATTGCAGTCGGCGATCGCGAAGACCTTGTCCGGCGTATCAGGTCGGTAACGAGCGGACGACATGCGCGACCACGCCCCAAATATGCAGATCCATGCCTTCCTTGATCGGCAAGTCCGGATAGTCGGGATTTTTGGCGCGCAGGCAAACGACGCCGTGCGACAAGTCCAGACACTTGACCGTCACTTCGCCGTCGACGACGGCGACCACGATCGAATTATGCTTGGCCGGCAGTGAACGATCCACGACCAACATATCGCCGTCGTTGATACCGGCCCCTGTCATCGAATGTCCCTCGACGCGCACAAAAAACGTCGCGGGCGGATTGTGAATGCATAGCTGGTTCAAATCGATCGACGCTTCCAAGTGATCATCGGCGGGCGACGGAAAGCCTGCCGACACTTTCGATGTGAAGAGCGGCAGTTCCAGCGCCGAGGGCCGTGAAGTCAAGCCGAGAAAAGGCAATGCCAAATTATCGGACCGCACGAACGAAGTTTTGCAAGGCATAGCGTTACGGTGTTGATACCGCGACAAAGAAATGACAACCATCGTGAACAAACTCCAAACGCATCGGATAGTAAGCGCATAGTACATCAAAACGGGTATTGTTCTCAATTTGTTCTTGTTTTGAGCCGATAAGAGAAGGACTTAAGCATGTTTCTGTTTATTGCATTAGAACTTATCACTGGATTTTGAAATTATTGGAAGCATAAGGCAGTCTGAGCGTTTGTTCGCGGTTTAGCGATTAGAGAGCTACCGTGGTTTCGTAAGATTTATGGATAAGGTCATTGGCGTAAGCGTAAGAGTTTTGCAACTGTTCGTTTACAAGGCGGGAGTACTTCAAGGTCACCCATTAGCCTGTCGTAGTCAATAAGCCAAAACAACCCCTCAAGCAAATTTTGGCTTTTTTTTCGAATTTACTGTCTTTAAGATCAATCTTCAACCTGTTATTGAACCGGTGGGTTTCGTGGTCGCGATGTCCATGGCTTACCCACACGGCTCTGCTCGGACCGGTCCGCAAGACGCGTCCACAAATCTACCGGTTCCCGGTTTAATCGTTGTTCCGACAGTCTTTTCTCATGCCGCTGTGCCTGTGTTTCATGATCGTTACCCCGTTCAGTTCGCTGTCTATGCGCCCGTCTTCTCGCTCGTGTGATTCGCTCATCGAACTGATGCGCGTCAGTCACCCATCAGCGCTGATGCATGACCAGCGGGCCAGTTTATGCGCGACCGCTTTGAGTGCGACAACTAGCCTGACACAGGGGGGCTATGCTTGCCTGGCTCCTTCAACGCCGCCAGTTACCTGAGTGACCCTAGCTGCGTACCGCGTTATAAGACGAGTTCGAGCAAGCATTTCTGTACAAATACGGATTCGCACAGGTAGGATTAGACACGTCGCAACGTTCCTGTCACGATAGGTCGCACCGTTTAAGACTGATCCGTTGGTACCTGCGACTCACACCATTCCCACGGGAGACCGAGGGAACGAGGAAGAAATGCGCGGCTTAGCCTTCAGGCTTCGAGGGATTTTTGGGTGTGTTCGGCTGTTCGACTTCCCCTCATCTAACGTTAGGTGAAGGGCGATCTGGGAATCACTCCCACCGTAGTGACATCGCAGACGTTTTTGTAGGCCTCGTCCTAGTAAATTTCCGTTCTGCATGGAGATAGCCGCTATAACAACCGGAACACGGCGACAGCCAGGCCGGCGACTGATAGAAATATACCCATCGCCCACATGGTTAGTTGCCGCATGTCGCGGTGGAGTTGTAGTATTTCCTGATGAACTTGCTCAAAACGCTTGTTGGTGCCTTGCTGCATTTGTTCGGAGCGCTTGTCGACCTGTTCGAAACGCTTATTGGTTTCTTGTTGCATGAGCTCGAGACGCTTGTCGACCTGTTCGAACCGCTTATCCATCTGCTGCATGATCATGTGCATGGTTTCGCGTAGCGCCTTGAGCTCTTCGCCCTGGTTTTTTAGCGCTTCTTCAACCCGCACCATGCGCTCGCGCAATTCGATTTCATAAACTACCGGGGGTTTGCCGAGCGATTGTTCGGCAAGCCAAACGGTTAAATGTGTTTTGATGTATTCAATATCTTCTGCAGCTAACATGATTCGATCACTTCCATTAGTATTCGTCTCAATCGATATTATATACCCGTCGTACAGTTAATTTCTGTTTTTCAAGCCACATATATGGCCCCTTCGTTGGTTGCAAGCCAACTCTCGAACGTGGTTGAATCGGAACAACGGTTAAGATGTCGGGTTCTTCTGAAGCTTGAAAAAAAACGAACAAGGCGTTGGGGGCAGGTCTAGCTATATAGCATTTCCTAAACTTCATCTTCATTGTTTCACATCAAGATTTCGAACAAAGATTACGTCAACATGAAATCTTGCTATTGGCCAATTGTCGTTTCATACAAAGTTTATCCAGTTTTATTTAAGTCATTGACTATCAGTCTCTTGCTTGCATTTTTCATCGGGTCTGTATGGCGCTTGGTGTGGCATTTTGGGAAATAAGAGGTTATTTATTATGGTAAAAGATAGGCGACAAGGATACCGGAAAAGTAACCAACCCCCTTTTCGCTTTTCAGGCGCGAATTTTACTTACGTAGCGTGACATTTTTTAGCTTGTGCCGAAGTTCAAGGATTTTTCTGACGACTTGTTTAAATAAAGGCGGGGGCAAAAATCCATATTCGTAAGTTCCTATCTTTCCCGCTACAGCCCGAAGATCAAATCCCGCCCAGAGAAATTCATTAAAGTCATTGAGAATGATTCATGAACGTTCGCCATCTAAGCCGAGGTGGTTTTTGACTTTGGCGGGTATTTCTATTGCTGCAAAGGATTGTACCGGGCTATTGGTGGGCGTCTCTTGGTAGTTTTCCAGATAAATTCGTTGCAGCTGAGGCAGCTGGGTGAAGGCTTCGAATTCTATGCCGGCGGGGCTTTCGGTTTGCCGGTACAGGTACAGTGTTATTTCGCTTTCGCTGTTTCCCAAGTTGGAGCTTGTGAAGAAGCCAGAAGACCCTATCCACTCACTGCTAACTACTTTCCACTTACCACCATTAATACCCCGTCAACTCCACATAGCCGAATCCTGTTACGGATTGCCCGCGATGCGTGCCCGTTACCCGAGCCGCGCCTTCCCAATAACGGAAAGCCAAATTCAATTCCTGATTGTTGAGCAGCGGTTCGACGTCGAGTTGCAATTGCTGTTTCGGAATCGTCAAGCGCCAGAGGGACGGATAAGTTCGTTTGGAATGCGGACTTGTCCATTCGTCGAGTACTTCGATATTCACTTCGTCGACCTGCAATGCGACCGGGTCGGATCGGGCCGGGACGAGCGTGCCGGAGCTATGCGGATCAATGCCGCCGTCCTTGAGTCGGAGTTGGTATACCATCAGCTCGGTATCGTCCGATAACTGTAGCGAAAACCAGTCCCATCCGGCTTGATCATCCGATAAGGCGCTGGTACTCCATTCCCGGTCCATCCAACTATTGCCGGACACCGGAAAATCCTGCCCGTCGATGCTGATGCTTCCCTCGGTCTCAAGCCGGGTATAGGAATAATAGTAAGACGCGTTTCCCAGCGTGTCGCTTTTTCGGCTGAAACCGCGATCGCCCTGTAAGACCATCGGTTTTTGCGTGTTCAGCAATAGGTCGATCGCGATATCCTGGTGTTCGGCTTTCAGACGCATCGGAAAAACGTCGCCGTTCATGCTTACCGCCGACCAGTCATGCAACCAGATTTGGAATCGGTTGTTGCGTGCGCCGGCCAGATTCAACGCGGTTCGGCTGAAGCGCTCGGTGCTGTGAAACTGCTGTTTTTCCACATCGGTAACGGTAAAATGCGCCATGTACAATTGCCTGCCGCGCCAAGCCGATTCCGACTCAATCACATCGGGCGCCAGCGCAAAGCGAAAGAAAGTCAATTGATAGCCGAAACGGCGCCCGTTTGGAGCTCCCAGATTGCCGGTAAAATACCACCACTCGCTACGGTAGTCGTTATGCGCGCCATGATCTTCCGGAAACCGGAATGGGCGCGGCTCAAGTACTTTAGCGAAGCCCTCGCTATCGGCCGTCAACGGGCTGCTGAATGAGGATTCCTCAAAGGCTTGGTTTTCCCCAACCGGACTGAAATGCATCCACGCCGCCATTAGGCCGATAAGGCAAAACGTGAGGAAAAGAACGATTTTTTTCATTATTCGGCTCGCAGTGCATCGGCCGGCTGAGTGCGGGCCATTCGATAGGCAGGCAAAATGCCGGCCAACAGCGCTGCGAAAATAGCCAACAGTAAACCTTGTATCAATACGGCCGAGTTAAGATGAAAGGCCATCGTCCAGCCGAATGAGCGCAGGTAAACGATGTAGATCAGCACGTAAGCGACGAGCAGGCCGACCGGAATGGCGATCAAACCGGCCGTTAATCCCATCAAACCGGTTTCTGTGCAAATCAAACCGGTCAATTGACCGGGCGTCATACCGATTGCGCGCAGAATGCCGAGTTGCCGGGTACGCTCGAATTGCAGTGCCATCAGTGCGCCGAATACGCCGACGAAAGCAATGCCGGCCGCGAGCCAACGCAGTGTTTCGGTAATCAAGAAGGTTTCGTCGAATACTTGCATCGAAGCGTCGAAAATCGCCCGGTTGGATTTGAGTTCCAAGCCTTGCGGAAGCCGATCGCGCAGACGGCTTTCCAGCGCGTTCAAATCGCTTCCGGCTATGCTGTAAACACCGATGCCGGTATAACCCAAGTCGGGCCAATAATGAAGGTATTGTGTACGGCTCATCGCAAGCCGTCCCCGATCGCCGCTGTAATCGTAATAAATGCCGAGTATTTTGAAATCTTGCAGTCCTTCAGCCGTTTGCAGTGCGATCGTATCGCCGGCTTTAACTTTGTTGTGATAAGCATAAGGTTCGGTCACGATGACGGTTTGTTGTTCCTCGAAAGCCCGCCATAATTCGGCATCGAATGCTTGTTTGAACACGAAGCCGTTTTTTGAGGCTTCGGTCAATTCGAACGCAGACACCTTGACCGGCATGCCGCCGGCGGCGACTTGCGTATGCAAAACGGTGCTGACTTCTTCGACTTCGGCAAGTTCAGTGATGGCCGCTTTCAATTGCGAGTCCTTGGCGGCTTTGTCACGGGCCGGTTTGTCGCCAGCTAGCGAGACATAGATATCGGCTTGCAAGGTCGTGTTGAGCCACTGTTCAACGGTTACGCGAAAACTGTCGATCATCAAATTCATGCCGATCGTCGCGGCAACCGCGATCATCAGCGCCGCGATCGCGACGCCGGTGCGGCTGATTTCGGCACCGATCATGCGCGGCGGCAATTTGCCGAGAATGCCGAACTGCCGTCCGCTCAGCGTTTCAACCGCGGACATGACGGACAAAGTTACCGACGGTGTCAGCAATGCAAAACCGAACAGCAGTAAAAAAACGCTAGCGAGTCCCAGTTGTATGCTGGTTTCAGACATGAAGCCGACGGCGAATCCTACCGCGATCAATAGCAAGCCTAAAAGCAAGATCGACCGGGTTAACCGCCGGGTTCCGGATTCCAATTGCGAGCGAGTCAGCGCGTGTTTCGGCGAGAAACGGTTCGCTTCGCGTAACGGCGGAATCACGGCCAGGATTGTGGCGCCGATGCCGAGCAAAACAGCCTTGCCGATTTGCAGCGGCGAAACCGACAATGACAAGGCGTCGATTTTGAAATAAAGCGTGTCGACCGTGGCCGAAATGGGTTGCAGCATGAGTTGTCCGAGCAGCAGCCCGAGCCCGGTGCCGAGCGCCGTGCCGATGACGGCCAGCAGTAGCGCTTCGGTCACAATCATTCGGCCGATTTGCCGCCGCGTTACGCCGATCAAGCGCAAATTGCCGATTAAGCCGCGTCTTTGCAATACCAAAAACGTCATTGTGTTATAGATCAAAAACATACCGACCAACAGCGACAAAAGGCCCATTGCGGAGAGATTGATGGAAAAGGCCTCGGTCATTTGCTGCATCGATTCGAATTGCGTTTCGATCGAGATCAACGAAACATCACCCGGCAAAAGGTCGGCGAGTCGAGTCCGAGTCGTTCGCGGGTCGGTTTCGGGAATAATGGTATCGATATAACTGAGTTTGCCGAACCAACCAGTGATTTCTTGAAGCGTCGAGATATCGGCGATTACGATGTTGCGAAGCGCTTCCGTTGCGGCAGCGCTACCGGGGGTGATTAGGTCGACGATATGCAATCGGTGGTCTCCGGTGCCTGTCGTGACGATCAACTCATCGCCGATAGTCAATCCCAATGCTTCTGCGGTCTGCCGGCCGAGCATCGCGCTATTCGCTTCGGTGACCAAGCGGATCGCTGCTTGCGCGCCGTTTTGGCCGCTTTGCCAGCCGGAACGAAAGGCATTTTCGGTGAATGGGTCGATGCCGATCGCACGGAGTTTAAGCTCCGGATTTTGCCTGATAGGAAGGTAGGTTTGCAGCACCGGTGCGAGATTGCGCATGCCGTGTTCGACTCGCAGTTTGCGGTAAAGCGCCTCATTCAGTCCGCCTTCGCCGCCAATAATGCGGTGCGTGGCATTTCCCGAGACGGTTCGTTCGGCTTGTTTAAATGACTGTAACGCGCTATCGAGTGCCAGGTCGATAGCGATCACGACCGCGACGCCGAGCGTGATGCCTAGCAAGGCAAGCGCCAGTTGCCAAGGATGTCGCAAGAGAAAATTACGGCCGGCACGGTTGAGTATTGTATTCATTAAAAAAAATCAGTTGAGTATTCTAATTCCCGTTCGGCCTGAGCGCTGTCGAAGGGTGGGCTCGGTACGAACGGATTCCACGCGCCCCAATTGATTATTTTTAGATTCATGGTTTAATCGCCGGTTTCGATCAAGGCATGATCGCGGATCGTAAAAATATGGTCGGCAATGCCCATGACTTCACGGCTATGCGTGGCAAGTATTAGCGTTTTGCCGCTTTGCCGGACTAATTTGTCCAATAAAGACATGACTTGTTGACCTGTTTGTAAGTCCAAGTTGCCGGTCGGTTCGTCGGCCAGAACCAGAAGTGGATCGTGAATCAGCGCGCGTGCGATTGAGACACGTTGTTGTTCGCCGCCGGAAAGTCGGTCGGGATAGGTATCGAGCCGGCTGGTTAATTCCAGTTCGTTCAACAAAGCGGCGGCCTTGTCTCGGTCTTCTAGGCGGATGCGCCGGATCAATTCGAGCGGCAACAATAGATTTTCCAACACCGTCAAAGTCGGTATCAGTTGATAGGATTGAAACACGAAACCGATATGATGCCGGCGAAACAAGGTGCGCCGATGCTCCGAGAGCGTGGTTAGATCGATACCGTTGATGAAGATATGGCCGCTATCGGGCCTGTCGATGCCGCCAAGCAGGTTCAACAAAGTCGATTTCCCCGAGCCGCTTCGTCCCAGCAAGACCAACAGTTCGCCGCGTTTTACCGACAATTGCAGGTTTTCGAAGATGGTAACGGATCGTCCCGATTCGCGGTAGTTTTTTGTTAACCCGTCGAGTTCTATGAAATTGTTTGCGGGAGTCATGGGGTTTGATCAATGGGTTTGGTAAAGATTAAGTGGTAATGGTAAAGGGGAAAGAGGAAAGGTTAAAGTGGACTCCAACGTCAATACAGAAAATAGTCTAATTTAAGGTGGAACCTGCTCTTTAAAAAAATAAATACATTGCTGTTTCCCAAGCTCCAGCTTGGGAAACCGATGCGTGAAGCTCTAGCTTCGCGGTACAAAGGAAAAGAAGAAGCCGATGTATTTAATGCTCCATCGTTTGCAGTGTTAACAACTGAGCCAAATTCAATTGGCCGGACAAGTCTCGGGAAGCTAGAGCTTCCGGTTTCCGCCTTCCCAAGCTAGAGCTTGGGAAGGCGCGCAAAGCCTGCGCTTATTCCCCGTCCGAAGCTTCGAGAAGAGCGCAAACAGTCCATACAAGGCTTCCCGATAGTCCTGCTAACCGCTTACCGTTAACTGCTAACTCTCAACCCCCTATTGCGCTTTCAGTTTTTCCAGTTCGTCTTTAGCTTCTTCGCTGCCTTCGAAAGTGGCTCCTTTTTCCAGAGCTTTTTCCAACGCTTGCTTAGCTTCGGTGGTTCGATCCTTTTTTAAATAAATCATGCCTAAATGATAATAAAGATCCGGAATCCGAGTTTCCTTCTCGACCGCTTTTTCCAATGCGGTCAGTGCCTCATCGTAATTGCCTTTCAGATAATGCAACCAACCGTAAGTATCCAAAAATGAGGCGACTTTGGAATCTTTCAAGGCTTGAGCTAGTTCAAATGCGCGATTGACGCTTGCGTCGTCCTCTTTATGAGATAACAAAGCGGCCAGATTATTGATGGCTAATAAAGCATCGGGCTTGATAGTCAAGACTTTTTCATAAGACGCGATCGCTGCGTCGAAGTTTTTGGCGACTTCGTTAATTGCAGCATTGCCCATCAATAACGGTAAGCTTTCCGGAAGCGCCTTCAATCCACCTTCATAGACTTTGGTAGCCTTGTCGGTTTGTTGGCGTCTCATGTAAGCCGAAGCCAAATCATGGTAGCCTTGTTCGAATTTCGGATAGAGTTCGACAACTTTTTCGAAAAGTTTTTCGCCTTGCTCGAATTGTTTGTTTTGCAAATACAATTCGCCGCGCATCGCCAAAAACGCGCCGTTTTCAGGTTGTTGCGCGATAACCTCGTCAAGTAGTTTTTCGGCTTGCTTAATTTCTTTGCGAGCCATGTAGCTCGATACCAGGCCGCTGACGGCATCCATTGCCAATGGCTTGATTTCAAGAGTCTTTTTGAACGCCTCGGTCGCATCTTCGGTTTTGCCTTGTGCCATATAAATCTGACCCAGTTTAAAATGGCCGAGATCTTGCTTTCCGTCGATATCGAGTAAAACCCGTGCGGTATTTTCGGCTTTATCCCACTTTTTTTGCTTACCGTATAAATCGGTCAACATGACCGCTAATTCGGCATCTTTATCGAATTGGGCTCGTGTTTTTTCCAATAAATCGATCGCAGCATCGTTTTGGTTGTTACGGACCATTAATCGCGCCAAGTCTTTAGCCGCGCCTAGGTTTTTCGGATTGACGGTCAGTACCTTTTCTAACGATTCTTTCGCGAGATCGATCTTGCCGTTTTGCAGATGCGTGCTGGCGAGAAGCAATAATGCCCGCTCCGAGTCGGGGGCATCCCTTAAAATGGTTCGTAAATCGGCCGTTGCCGCATCGAGATTTTTTTCATTCAAAAGCAAACCGGCACGCATTAACAAGGCAGCGCCGTTACGTTGATCGGCCTCGATAACTTCATCGACCAGTTTGCGGGCCGTTGCTAAGTCCTGGTCTTTCAATGCAAGTGCGGCCAAGCGGTTTTTAGCTTCGAGTCCATCTTTACCGATCGGATCGTCGGCGACGATTTTATTTAGAATTTCCTTAACTTTATCCGGTTGGTCTTGGTAAATCTTCAGCATTGCGAAACGATAGCTAAAGTTTTCCGGGTTTTGTTGGATCATTTCTTGTAGCGTTTGCTCGGCGGTTTCTTTACCTCGTTGCGCGATCAAAAAATCGACCAGTGCCAGTTTTGGCGACTCCTCGTCAGGAAATTGAGTAATTAATTTATGTAATACTTGTTCGGCTTCGTCGGGACGTTTTTCGACAACATAAAATTTGGCTAGGCCAATATAGAGTTCTTTTTTATCCGGAAAGCGATCGACTAGAGAAACCATTTCCTTTTCGGCCAAGTCCTTATTACCCTGGGCATTGAGAATGTTGATCTTGATTAAAGACAGGCTGATTGCCTTGGGGTGCTGAACTAAAGCTGCGTCGATGGCTTCGAGCGCTTCGGGTAATTTTTTTTCATCACCGTAAATTTTAACCATCAGCATCGTTGCTTCTTGATGGCCGGGGTCTAAGGTCAGTGCCTTGTTCAAGAGTTCCTTGGCTTGTGCGTTATCGTTTTTTCGTAAAAAAATTGCCGCTTTTAATGCGAGAGCGTCGGCATGTTCCGGTTGTTTCGCCAAAACCAGGTCGGCTTTTTCATCGGCTTGTTCTGCGCTCCCGCTAACCAGAAATAGCTTGCCAAGCAGCAATTGCGCTTCGTAGTGGTCCGGGTTCGATTCGACGACCGATGATAACAGGCCGAATACCTTTTGCCAGTTTTGGTCCTTTTCTTCGACCTTGGCAAGAAGATAAGCGGCGTCCGAGTTTTTGGGGTTGATTTGCAGCACGTTTTTTAATTCGACTCGCGCTTTATCGAAGTTATCTTGGCCGTAAAAAGATTGGGCTTTTTCCAGGTACTTTTGTTCGCGATCTTCGGCACTCCCGCACGCGGCAAGGAGCAGCACGCTCATTAGCAGTAACAATCGAGTAGGTTTGCGTAGTTTCATTTAAAGTTTCCGTTGCATTATTGGGTAAAGAAATGATTGAAAGTATAGCTAAGGACAAGAACTATAAAGATAGAGTTCTAATTAAATCATGGTGTGATCGACGATAAGTAGGGCTATTGTTAATTGTAATTGTTACAAATGTTTTGCAATAGGCTTTGTACGATGGGTTTCAAAAGAGTAGGGATATGATGTGTTTGCCGTTACGAAACATTAAAAGCAATCTGCAAAAGTGTAGGGCAAAACGAATCTTGGAACTATAGCGCTTTTGCTGAGGTTATGGAGCTTGTTCATTTGGCTTTAGGTAAAGATTGAGTAGTAATTTCGACAGGTTTACGGTCACGAAATTAGCGAGGCATGAAGTTTAGCTAATTGAATAAGCAAAGTTAAGGCCAAAACTATACGTAAATCCGTAAGTCATTGCTTATGTGGAACAGCATCGCTGTTTCGATAAATTCATGCCGAAATTGAGGTACGAATTTTAGGTGATTAATAGTGAGGGAAAAACGCATGATTTGTTAAATAACATAGTTTAATTAATAGGCTTTGTGTATTAAAGGCGGCAATGGTTAGCGTTGCATGTTTCCAAAAAACCGCCCTTTTCCGTTGTCTGTAACAAACAATAGTGGCGAATTCAACCCATAAATGCAACACCCAGTAAATTATCGGTATCAAGCCCCGGCATGGACGGGTTCACGGCGGTCCTCGATAGACACATCCCATACCTTTTATTCTTAGACGGTTTTTCAATTAAAAGGAAGTCGTTTTAGGCTTCACCAAGCCGGTGAAGGTGTTGTAGATCCTTCATGCTTCGACTTGGCCCGGCACGAACGGTCTACAACACATGCCAACTGCTCTTGGTAGGATGATTTACGATGAATGGTGCATCCTGGTAAATCAAAAATTGACGACTTTCAATAAGGTGTGCGTGTGCCAGTGAGTAATAGAATCCCCGACAAAGCTAATAGCTTCAGGAAGTTATTTATCGCGAAATCCTAAGTAATATAACAGCGTTCTTACATTGCTTGCTTATGGCGTGAAAAATGCATATTTTTTTGATTTTGTCATTAAATCCTAACTGTAACGGCAGCCATGGTAAGGAATAGAGAATGTTATGAACGATTATTTAAATCGCGGTCAAGCCGCAATCCAGGCGCGGAATACTGAAGAGGCGATTAAATGGTTTGAATTGGCGGCTAAAGACAATCCGAAAGATGCTCAGTCGCTTGCTTGCTTAGGACAGGCTCAATGTTGGCATGGGCGGGTCAGGGATGGCTTGGCTTATCTACGTTTGGCCGGTCGTTTTTTAGAAAAAAAGGCCAGAAAGAAAAAGGATACTAAGGAATTGGTGATGTTAGCTGAGCAATTGCAGTTTTGGAACGATTACGAAGGCTCTCTTGATCTGCTCAAAAGCGCAGTACAAATTAAGCCAACTGAGGTAAGAAGCTTTCAGTTGCTTTCGTTAGCCTATTCGAGACTCAATAAGGGGGGGGAAGCGTTGATTGCGGGAAAACGCGCCCTAAAATTAGCACCTGAAAGCACAGTGTTGAATATCTTGTTAGCGACTTTAGAAGCTGCGGAAGGGCAGGTGGATTCGGCGAAGATGCGTCTTGAAAAAGTTTTGCGCGCGTCGTTTAGTTCTGAAGAAAAATACCGGGCCCATAAAGAGTTGGCCAAGTTGTTGGATAAAGTGGGGCAATATGATCAAGTCTTTGAGCATTTGCACATAGCGGCCGGTTTGTCGAAACGATTGCCTGAAATAATCAAGCAAGATGACCTTTTGGTTCCGAACATGCTGGAAGCAAATAAAGCGGGATTTGATCGAGAGCTTTTAGGGCGTTGGTCGGCAGAAGATTTTGAACAAGAGTTGCGGGCGCCGGTATTTTTGATGGGCTTTATGCGTTCGGGAACTACGCTGAGTCAAGAGGTTATCGGTACGCACGCCGATGTTTTGGTGGCGGACGAGCCTGATTTAATTGTCGCGATGAGAAATGAACTCAATCGTCTATCGGGATATCAGGGTACGACGCCGGAACAACTTAAAGCGTTGGATTTGCCGGCAATAAAACAATTGCGAGCGTTTTATTGGACACGAGCGCAAGGTCGATTTGGCGATGATATCGGTAGCAAAGTGTTTCTAGATAAAACAACCATGAACACGATCGACATCGGTTTGATTAACTGCGTGTTTCCCGATGCAAAAGTGATATTTGTAATGCGCGATCCTCGCGATGTTTGCTTGAGTTGCTTTATGCAGATCATGATCCCTACGCCGGCGACTGTGCATTTGCTTGATTGGCGATCGACAGCCGGATTTTATTCGGTAGTCATGGATTGGTGGATATCTATCAAGCAATCGTTAACGCTCGAATGGCTTGAATTTCGCTATGAAGATGCGGTATTGCAGTTTCAGGCGACATTTAGGTCGGTCTTTGATTTTTTAGGGTTGAGCTGGGAGGAGAAGGCTATTGATTTTCATAAAAATGCGTCGAAAAAAATAATTGTTAGCCCGAGTTTTAATCAAGTATCTCGCCCCCTTTATCAATCGTCACTGGCGCGTTGGAAAGCCTATGAGTCCGAGTTCGACTCGATCATTGGAGTGCTTGAGCCTTACATCAAGGCGTTTGATTATAAGTTACGGCAGGAATAGGCCATCAGCTTGTTTTAATGTGTGCCATATCACACAATTTTTTGATAATGAGGGCATATCGCTTACTTTTTGATTAAGGTTTGAAAGGGCTCCAGGCGGAATTGTTTTAATAACCGTATGAATTGTTAGTTAAATGAGGTTATGGCTAGGTTTTTGCTTTTAACCTTGTTCGATAAAGGGTTGTTGTTTTTGAATAATTATTCACATCCCCTTATCGTTCCCACGCAGAGCGTGGGAACGATAATTGCCGGGGGACTGAATATACGTTTTTGAGCAATGCTTGGCTTAATCGCAATGCTGCTTAATAAGGATTGCGTGCGAAGTATATGTTGAGCAAGTCTCCCTAAGATTTACGGGGGGCGAGTTTTTTAAGATTTGACGGATATTAAAAACGGTGATTTTCAAATGAGATTTATGAATAAACTGATACCGGGCTATTTATTGGTGGCGGCACAAATAGCCTTTGCCCATGGTCCGGTTCCGTCCCCGCTGACCGATGCGGTTGTACCTCCGGTTCCTGGTTTGGTGGACGGTCCCGACCCGATAGTCGTTGATAAAGACATGGCAATTGCTTTGGGTAAGGCGTTGTTTTGGGACGTCAATGTCGGCAGTGACGGTATGGCTTGTGGTTCGTGTCATTTTCATGCCGGAGCGGATGTGAGAGTAAAACACCAGCTGAATCCCGGCGACAATAGCAGTAAACCGACAGGGCAAATTTTTAATGTTACTGCATCCGGTTTGGGTGGGGCTAATCATACATTGAATCGGGATGATTTTCCCTTTCATCGTTTTAACAATCCTTTCGATCGCAATAGTGGTGTAGCTTTTAGCAGTGACGATGTCGTTGGATCGTCCGGTACGTTTAGCGGAGAGTTTACCGGCGTTTCCAGATTGAGGGGTATGAACGACGAATGTAGTCGAGAAGCCGATCCGGTGTTTCATGTCAACAATGTCGGCACTCGACGCGTCGTGCCGAGGAATGCGCCTACCGTCATCAATGCGGTTTTCAATCATAGAAACTTCTGGGACGGTCGTGCTAATAATATCTTCAATGGCAGCAGTCCTTGGGGAAATCGAGACCCCGATGCCGGTATTTGGGTGAAGGTGAGTGCAAGAAAAGTAGAAAAACAGCGGTTAAGCCTTGAAAACTCATCATTGGCTTCGCAGGCGTTAGCGCCGCCTTTGAATTCAGTAGAGATGAGTTGCCGTAATAGAACATGGCCGGATATCGGCAGAAAATTGTTGTCAAGAAAGCCTTTGCAGTATCAAAAGGTTCATCATGAAGATAGCGTTTTCGCACCGCTCAATTTGACGCTGAGTTCTTCGGAGAGCCTGCAGCCCGGCCTCAATACTACCTATAAGGATATGGTTAAAAAGTCGTTTAACCAAAAATATTGGTCTTACTCGCGCACCGGACCGTTTGGCAGTCGGCCCGGTGGTCAACAGGCTTACGATCAAGCCGAAGCCAATTTTTCGATGTTTTTCGGCATTGCCTTACAGCTCTATCAAGCGACTTTGATTTCCGATCAGGCGCCCATCGATACTTGCCCGCGTGATCCGGCGACTTTCGAGCCGTTGGCCGAGTGTATTGGCGAATCCGCTAAACGAGGTATTGCGGTGATGGAGTTGGCGCATTGCAATCTCTGTCATGCCGGCCCGACATTGTCGGCAGCGGCGGTAACGACGAATGCAATGATTATCGATAGGCTCGGGCCTAACGGCATGGGGCCTTTCAGCGGCGCCGCCTCTGCCGGGATTAATAAATACGGCAACACGGTTACCCGCGATACGACTCAAGGCGGTCTAAGTAGTCCTAAATTGATGGACTTCGGCTACTTTAATACCGGTGTTGCGGACCCGGATGGAGATCCCGGGGTAGGCGGTTTGGATGATTTTGGTAACCCGCTATCGCTTGCCGCTCAATATGTGGATTATTTGGCCGGTGAAACGGATAAAGTTTTGGATGAGGGAGTAACAACCAATAGAGCTTGTGATTTTATCGCTCCATTGTCATTGAATATCCCCATTAACTTTGGAGATATGTTTACTGCGCTGGACGGCTTGATTCCGGATCCGAACGGAGCTGAAGGTTGTTTAATAGAAACAAGAAATTATATTCCTAAGGTTCAAACGGCTCAGGCTCATAAAAACGGACCTAAATTGGGTCTTGCGACTAAGGCTGCGTTTAAGGTGCCGACTCTGCGAAATATTGAGTTAACCGGACCTTACATGCACAACGGCAGTATGGCAACGTTGGAAGAGGTCGTGGAGTTTTACTCTAGGGGCGGCAACTTCGACAATCCTCAATTGCACGGTTTACAAGTTGCGCTTCCATTGGCAACCAATGTCCAAGCTCGAGAAGATCTGATTGCGTTATTGAAAACATTTACCGACGAAAGAGTGCGATACGAAAAAGCTCCGTTTGATCATCCCGAAATAATGATTCCAAATGGTCATGCCGGGGATAGAGATTTTGTTACGGCTAGGCATCCATTACATGCTGAATGGGCTAAGGACGAGTTTCTCGTGATTCCGGCGGTCGGTGCCAACGGTTCAATTGAGCCGCTCCTTCCGTTTGAAGCGTTGCTCGACGATTAATATGGGTAGGGCGGTATTGCTCTTCGGTTAGGGCAGTGCCGCTGCTAATGAATTTTATGTATTGAGTTTTATGCTCATCGAGTTTTGGATATTCAGAAATGAAATCGATTAAAAGTTTATCAATCTTATCAATTGCTTCTTTCTTTCTTATGGCGAATGCGTCAACCGCTCATGCGGTTAGCAGTTTTGAGAGTAGCGCTACGCTTACCTATACTATCAATAGTATTGTCAATCTCGACAATCCGGGCGATCTTGCCGGTTTGACGGTCAACGGATCGTTTGAATTGGAAGATTCCCAAACTTACACGGAATATACGGGCAATGGAACAAGCTCAATTAGTCATTCCGATTGGTACTATGGCCCGGTCGACGGTAATGTGTTTTCTAAAACCTTTTCATTGAGCGGTTCCGTCGGTAATGGTGATGTAACCTCAAATTATTTGGTTTTCTTCGACTTGGAGTTTATCAATGCTTCGAATGATAGTTTCGCTATCGATGTCGATTTTGCTTATGACCTCTCGGTTAAGACGGTTGGCGAAGATGTATTTGCTGAAATGTTCCTTGATTATGGGGAAGAATTGACTAATGAGTATTTTTCTGAGGATCTTTCCATGTTTGAAACAGGGACCGATCAATTGACGGGGTCGCATAAGTTTTTATTTACGCTTGGAGCATTTGAAGACCAGTTGATTTTGGCGGATGTTAATCAATTCGGAACAGCATCTGCCGTTCCGTTACCGGCCGCTATTTGGTTGTTCGGTTCTGCATTGTTCGGGTTAGTTGCTAACGGCCTTAGAAAACAAGCCAATTGTTAGGCTCTATCGCTTTTCCTCATTCCCACGCTCCTGCGCTCATCGTTATACATAGATTGTAGGGTACGCTGCGCGTACCAAAGCCGTGGCCCTGGCGGCTCGGTTGGCACATGAAAATTGCGGGGTTACCATGGTACGCACAGCGTACCCTACGCGGATCGCCTAGCACTAGGTGATCCGCGAGTGTTTCCTCGTTCCCATGCTCCTGCGTGGGAATGCATACCGATCTTGGTTCGGCTTAAGGTGTGGTTTCCCGCGGAGGTGTGGGAAATGGAAGTCAGACAAGCCTGCCATCCATGGCAACTGGTTTCCGCCAATCCCTGGAGGAATGACGTGTTATTACCTCTATATAAACCCCAACCCGCTTGAGAAGTGATTAATAACAGGCGGATTCCGGATTTATACGGTTTCTTTTTCGGCCGAAAGAGACCAAACCGATTAAACCACTGCCCAATAACCAGGCTGCAGCGGGAATTGGCACCGGTGATGCGCTAATGGTTAATTGATAATTTTCCACAGGACCGAAATTTTGTCCATTGACCACATTACCGCCCAAATAGATCGAATAAATTTGCCCGGCTAATGCGGTAAAGGTGATATCTCCGGAATCGGAATGTGTTTCATAATTAACGTTGTTCGTTCCGTGAGGGTTGTTCGCTTTGGCAGGGTCTTCATAGACGCCGGATATATAGCCGATATTCCATGCTGCATGACGGCTATAACCGGCCGTTCCGTCATCCATTCCTTTGAAAACACTTATTCCGAAGTTATTGATCAAAGGGCCTAACGATTCAGGGCTAATAGTGATCACCGCGGTTACATGAGATTTCAATAATCCGTAATCCGTGTGATGCGCCCAACCTTGCGTAAACCCCGGGTTGGACTCGTTGACCGGCCAGGAGCCCCAGGCGCCGTCAGCGGTATCTATATCAACATTGGCGCCGTAAGCCGAAAGGGCATGTGCCTGTGAAACCTCATGACTTTCATTGGCTGAGTGAATGGCTACCGCCCAGTTCATCGCCTGTTTGCCGACATAGCCGAATGGGCTTTCGCCGCCCGTTGTGCCGACCCAAGGGATCGGTGCGCCGGAATTTCCGGAACCGTCTACTCGGGTCCATCCATCGGTACCGGATGAAGCGATGTAAGTATTGTACATAACATGAGCAGAGGCATTCGGCATGGCGCCAACAGTCATTGCGGCGCTGGTAATGGTCATAGCTACTGCTTTAGCTAATTGTGTTTTTTTCATCGATTGAACTCCTTGCTTGGTTTTATATATTTTTCCCCGCTTTAAGTTTCGACAATGTTTTCATAAACCGCTGTCGAAACTTAAGGCGCGAAGTTATGTTTTAATGTGGTTGATTGTGCTGTTTCGGCTATTTTGGGGTAAACGTCTACCAAGTGCTTCTTAGTAAATACGTCCTGACTCTATGATTTCTAGTCTAACGCTCACTATCATTAAATTAACGGAAACTCGTTATTCCTAGGCATGGATTGTCGGAATCCGGTTTCCATGACTGACAGGCTTGAACACACGATTAGATTCCGAATGTCGGTAATCTTTAGCTACATGACGGCTTAACTAAATAGTTGGATCGTTTAATCCTTCGGTGTCCCTCATATGCTAATGCCGAAATTTGGCTAGCACAGAATGGTAAGGCAAAATAGGTGCCATTCTTACGATTATGGGTGCTCTAAGTGGCATTTATTTATTCTTTACGAGCAATTTAAGTGATGCGATCTTATCTTGTTGATTTATATTAGTTATATGCTGGTCGTTTTAATTGCGATCATCCGGGTTGATTTAGTCTGTTACTTATGTTTTGTTGAGGACAAGTTGATCGATAGGTTGGCTTGGGTGTGTGATATGACTCAAAGATGAGTCATATCACACATAAGCCTAAATTCGGCAATTTAACCATGAACCATAAAAAAGAGCAGTAGAGTGCCTCAAACTAATGTCCCAGCAATTCCCAATTAGAGGATAAAAAAAATGGTGCGGGGTATGCCTGGCGAGGAACGCCGTAAACCCATCCATGGGGGCTTGGCGGCGGTTCCCTGCCGCCGACATCCTCGCCAGGCATACCCCGCACCCTGAACACAACGAAACTTCTCAAACTGGGAATTGCTGACCGTTCCCAAGGGGAAAAACAAACTAGGGCGTTGGTTTAATGTGGAAATGCAAATCGGCGAAGACCACAACTTCGACAAACTGGCGATTTATTACGGTGCAAAGCTAGTGACAGAACAGCCCAGCGAAGGCATGATGTTCCGCGAACTGAATAAAACCGTCAGCATTAACATAGTGGAATTCAATTTCATCCCGGACACGCCATACTTCCACAATTGCTACAAAATCATCAATCCCGCCACCGGCAAGGACGACAAATTGCATGACGTATTCGAGCGGCACTACATCGAACTGCGAAAATTTATCAACCCGTATCGGGAAATCACGACCGCGCTGGATCGCTGGAGTACCTTTTTGACCCAAGCGCATCAACCGCGAGAAAAGGGGTCAAACGGGCAAGCAGTTGAATTACCGCTATCAACTCGTCGACATGCGCAGCATCGGCTATCGCATGTTGTTCGACCAAGGAATGCCGGAGGCATTGGTATTGTCGATCCTGTGCGACTTCCAAAGTGAATCGGCCGCTCAGATAGTGCGGTATATTCTGCAAAAGCTGGAAGCATTGACTGGCACGAACGACAAAGCGCGTTGAGAATATTTAGAAATGTTGGAAATATTGGCGGACAATCGCCAATTAAATATCGACATCCAAGAGGTATACGATATGTTACAAATCAATATTGAACGCTTGCCGAGCTATGTAAAAGGCATGGAGAAGGGTATGGAAAAAGGTTCGGAGAATGAAGCTACAATGTTATTGTAACGCGTGTTGCACAAGCGCTTTGGCAATCAAATGGAGTCAACACTGCAAGCTAAAATCAATCAGGCCTCTTTAACAGAGATTGAAGTGTGGTTTGATCGGGTTTTCGATGCAACGTTTATTGAAGACGTTTTTAAAGAACCGGATTGAAAAGCCGGGCGGTACTCTATGTTGGCGTTTGCTTAAATGCAAAGGGTTCTGACCCTGAGGTATTCCTACGAAATAGCCAAATAAAACAATTTGCTATGGCTGAAAATTGATAGGTATATTGATTTTTTTCATCGTTCCTACGCTTTGCGTGGGAATGCATCCCGGGACGCTCTGCGTCCCCAGAGGTCGATAATCCCGACAAGAGCAACGATACATTTTCTACAGTTTCTTAATCCAATTGCCCGCCGCAGTCGACGCAGAGCATCTAAAGCGGCATTCCCAAGCAGAGCATGGGAACGAGCGTTTTGTGGGAATACCTCAGGGTCTGAGCTCTTTTCTTCTCAGGCGGACGAAGATACCGGTTCGTGATAATGCAAATTTTTTTATTGTTGTCAGGAAATTTTACAACACTTTAACAAGTCTCTAAACGATTAACATTTTTTGATGTTTTGCACGATGGGGAAATTTGGCCAAGCATCTTCCGCTGGGTTTTTTATGCGTTGCCCGTATCACAATACCTCGGCGGGACGGGTTATTTAAACCGTCCCCAACGATTCGGTATGGCCCAATCTATTCCGGTTTGCTTTGGTTATACTCGAAGCATTTATAGCGAGTCCTTGGCAAGGGTTAAATTATTAAATAAACCCCTTTTCCGGACCCTCTTAAAATCTGATTGATTTGCGCGATTAGCTAGACTAGGCTAGATTTTTTAAGGAGAATGTAATGCAAACTGTAAATATGTTACAAGCTAAGTCTTCTCTGTCCCGCTTAGTAGAGGCCATTGAGCAAGGGCAAGAGCGTGAAATCGTGATTGCCAGGAATGGCCGCCCAGTTGCTAAGCTTGTTCCGATAGATACTGCGCCATCCGGGAAGCGGATTGGAGTAGCAAAAGGCTTGTTCGTGGTGTCGGACAGCATTGATACATATAACGACGAAGTGGCTCGGTTGTTCATGGGCGAGGTGCAGAATTGAATTTGCTGCTGGATGCTTACGTTGCACTATGGGCTATCACGGATAACTCAAAACTGTCACAAAAGGCGCGTGATTTGATTGCATCGCCCAAAGCAACCGTTTGGGTCAGCGCGGCGAATGTCTGGGAATTGCAATCAAGCACTCGCTAGGTCGAGGCGACATGCCGGTTTCTAGCCGAGACGCGATGCGCTATTTTCAGGAATCCGGATATCGCTTCCTCGCTGTTGAGGCGGAGCATACGATAGAGGTCGAAGAACTGCCTTTACATCACTAAGACCCGTTCGACCGCATACTTGTCGCTCAGGCGCTCGTAGAGCCGATGCGTTTAATGACTCCCGATCCCTTGGTAGCGCTCTATAACGACACAATTATCAAGATTTAAACTTGATTAGAGAAAAAGGCAGAAAAAGGGTCAGGATAAATTATTAAATAAACCTGACCCCTTTTTTACCTTTTTTATGGAAATGCAAATCAGCGAAGACTACAACTTTGACAAGCGCGCGTTCTGCTACTGGGCGAAGCTAGTGACGGAACAGTTCAGCGAAGGCATGATGTCCGTGAACTGAAAAAAAAACGATCAGCATGCATATTCAGGACTTCAACTTCATCCCAAACACGCCGGAGTTCCACACCACAATTGCTACAAAATCATCAACACCGCCACCGGCAAGGGACGACAAACTGCATAACGTATTCGAGCTGCACTTACATCGAACTGCGCAAATTTATCAAACCTTACCGAGAAATCACGACTGCGCTGGATCGCTGGAGTGCCTTTCGACCAAAGTGCATCAACTGGGCAAACACGATGTACCGGAACAACTGCGCGGCGACTCGGCGATCGTAAAAGCGATCACGGCAGTCGACCGAATGTTCGACGAAGACGAACGAATGATCTACGAAACACGCATGCAAGCCCTGGCGGACGTCGAGAGTAAAATCGCCTCGGCAGAGGGAAAAGTTTTGGAAAAGGGCATGGAAAAAGGTTCGGAGAATGAAGCTAAAATGCTATTACAACGGGCTTTGCATAAGCGCTTTGGCAATCGAATGGATACAGCATTGCAAGCTAAAATCAATCAGGTCTCTTTAACAGAGATTGAAGTGTGGTTTGAGCGGGTTTTCGATGCAACGAGTCTTGAAAACGTTTGTAAAGAACCGAAGTGAAAAGCGGTCGGCGCTCTTGTTAGCGTTGTCTGTATCACAAGACTTCGGCGGAACGGGTTTTTAACCCGTTCCCAACGTTTCGGTATGTTCTAAATGTTCCGGTATACTTTGGTTATACTCGAAACGTTTAGAGCGGATCCTTGGCAAGTGGTAGATTATTAAATAAACCTGACCTCCTTTTTTGGACCCCCTTTTTTGTTGTCAGAAAATTTTACAGCGCTTCAGATCTGTTCAGTCGAGGATAAGGGGAAGAAAATCAAAAAATCACTCCAAGCGGGCCAAGGCCAGCAACAAAGGGGGGTCTTGGTTTTTGCTTGATATCAAGCTCCCCTGTTTCTTGCTATAAAATAATTTACGGTTCCCTAAAATTGAGAAGGAATATATTTATGAGTCAACAACAATTGGTTTTAACTAAAGCAAAGCATTGCTTGAATATTGCCATTTTAATAGCAAGTTCAAATAGTATTGCGGCCACTTACGACCTCAATGAACTAGAAAAAGATCCTCTGACGGTTCTTGATAAAAAGACCATGTTTGACGAGCCAAGCAGTTTAATGTTAAACCCGGAGGACTTTGAAAAAACAGAGCAACAAAACATCAAAGAAGAGTTTGCCGAAATTTTAGAAAAAATCAGGCAAAAACAATTCGATAGCGCTCATAGCCAGGTAGAAGAGCTCATCAAGCGTCAACCGGATATCGTGCCAGCCTATATTCTCAGGGCAACGATAAAGCTTCATCAAAAAGACCGCAAAGCGGCATCGGCAAGTTTTAACAAGGCTTTGAGTATCGACCCAAAAAATCAAGCGGCATTGCTGGGTATTGCTTCGATAGACTTTGACGAAGGAAGGCCGCAGCAAGCCAAAGAACGGATTCGTCAAGTAATGGCCGTAAACAAAAAAACCGTTTCGCCTTATCTATTACTAGCCGAAATAGCGAATAAAGAAAAAAACTTGGCTGAAGCGGAAAAAGTACTTCTCGATGGTTTACAAAACGTTAAAGGTAAAATTGGAGATGAAGCTAGATTGCTGTCGAGCTTGGCACGATTGTATGGAATACAGAAGCAGCCAGAAAAAGTATTGAAGTTGGTTCAGGAGATGAATGTTCGTTATCCGGATCACCCCACCGCTTTGTCATTGTTGGCAGGCGCGTATATCTTAAATAATCAGACTGTTGAGGCGGAGCAGACGCTACGTAAAATCATCGCACAAAACGAACGAGACGTTCAGCACCGGATAATGTTGGCGAATTATTTGTCGAGACAACCGGATAAAGCGGATGATGTTTTAGCCCTGTTGAATCAGGCTTCAACGGCGGCGCCTGATAATTTGCAGTTGATGGTTCAAAAAGCGAATTTGTTAATTAGGGTCGAGCATCATGAAGAAGCGCTGAAGGTCGCCAAAAACGTTGCCGCTTTATCGCCCGAAACAAAATTGCACAAAGCGATTGAAGGGGATATTTTTCTGTCCCAAAAGAAATTCGATCAAGCCTATACAGCATACCGCGAAGCATATCAAGCGCGACCTAACCCGAAATTGCTCGAATTGATGGTTACGGTATTAAGTTCTCAGGGAAAACAAGCCGACGCAATAAAGCTGTTGAATGACGAGTTGAAAAAAGATGATAAAAATGTCTTGGCTCATTTTGGTTTAGCCACTCTTTTTCAGCAACAAAATGACTTGTTGCAGGCGGAAAAGCACTTTGAAGCCATTTTAGCGATACAGCCGAAAAACCCTTTTGTATTGAATAACTTGGCTTGGCTTTATCAACAGCAAAACAAGCCGGAGGCTCTTAATATGGCGGAACGCGCTTTTGAAGTCGCGCCTAATTCCGGGGAAATTGCCGATACGCTTGGCGTGGTGTTGTTTAAACACGGAGAGCTTCAAAAAGCGATTGATATTTTAGAAAAAGCAGTGAATCTAAAACCTAATAACCCCAATATTAAATATCATCTAGCCGAAGTCCATGCCGCAAAAGGCGACAAGAAACGGGCTATCGAATTGCTGGAAACGATAACGCAAGATAATGAATCATTCGAGTCGAAAAATCGAGCGATTGAAATGCTGGGGCAATTGAAAAGTAACTAAATAAATGTAAAATCCCTGACTATGCTGGGGGCTCAAAGGTTCGGTTGATCAATACGGCGGTCAATAAGATTCTCTGATTCTCGACTAAAAGGAAAGGTAAACAAAAGGGCTCAGAATATGATTTTGACCATGAGTGCCCAGTCTGCCGATTTGCTTTTGGGGCTCATGCCGACGTTAAGCGTTATAGTCGATAAAGTGGCCACATAGTAACGTATCTCAAGAAAATATAAAAAGTCTAATGTCGTGAAAGCTTAAAGCTGTCGAAATATTTTACACATTGCAAAGTTATAATAAATCAAAAATAAATAAAGTGTAGTAATTTCAGTTGATTAATTATTATGGTCTGATTGTTGCTTTCTTTATTGCGAGCTTCTTTTTCCATGGCGAGCTTTTTTCTACTTCACTATATTAATTGCTTAGGAGATCTAACAATGAATTTTTTACATAAAACATTTTGGGCTGGTAGCGTTCTAGCTATTAGCATGTCAGCAAATGCCGATCAATTCTATGTCGACTTGACAGGCCCAGGTTTAGGCACAAATGATTCGATAACAGGTCTTAAGGATCAACTGTCTTTCAATTATGACTCCCGGACTGTTATTACTCTGACTGACACCATTACACCTGCTGTAAATGTCGGTGACGCCATAGTAACTACGGGTGGCCTGGTTTTCACTAACCAAACGACCCTTAATGATTCATATGATGACAACCATTTTTCAGCCTTCTTACCTTCTTCTGATAGTGAGGGATTTCTCAATGACAGAACTTCGGTTTTCGCGGATAGCGCTAATTTGGGAACTTGGGGGTTGTCATTTAGCTTCAATCTAATTGGTGAAATTGCCGCAACGAGCGGAGGTCTAGTTTCGGAGGTTTCATATAGCAGTGGTTTGATAGAAATATTTCTTATCGAATTCGCTACCGGCTCTGACGACATTACTGCGACAAATATTTTTGATTTGACGGTCACCGGCAGTTCTTTTGACAACGCCTCTAATTTTATTGTTAACGGCCTTGTTAGTTTCAGTGGCGACGAGTCGCATACGGATATGTTCCATTTGGATAACGCCTTTTGTGCTGGCGACGATAGCTTTCATGCTTTAGCCACTTGCGTTCCTCCAGTAGAAGTAACATTCAAACTTGATCAGAATTTAGACGAGGTGCAAGTAGATTTTTCTAACGTTGGTGTCGACGGCACAGCTCTTATCGCGGGCGATCATAATGGCTCTCTTCAGTTTAATAATGTGCCTGAGCCAAGTATCCTCGCTCTGTTAGGTAGCACTTTGTTCGCTTTCGGTGCTGTACGCCGTAGAAAAGTCTAATATAGTTAATTGACACACTAACGGTTACCCTTTTTTCTTGGAGGGTAGCCGTTTTTCTTGTTCTCCGCGTTCGCTGTAAATATGCCCCTCTCAGGTCGTTGACATTCGATCTGCCAATCTCTTTCAGTAGATGACGTCACCTAGCTTCAAGTCCGACTGTACACCAGAGTCAACGATGACTACTTTGATCGTGTAGAGTCTTAATCTGTTAAAGTAGAATTAACATTGCTTCTAGGCTTGATTATATGCTGTCTGTAATACTCAAGACTTTCGTATGTTGGGCTTTATTTCATTCACCCCAAACTACGCAAACGTGAGCATAATGTCTTACGATTCCAATTCACCAAGACAAGATATCAAATATTCAGCTACAAATTAGCTATAATTCAGGTCATTTCAATGTCTTGCTAGAAAAATGGATCGCCGAAATGTGTTATTGAATTCAATTATTTAACTGCTCATCTATCGCAATAGGGTGAGACTGGTTCAGATCCGCTGTTCGGTGTTAAATGTCCGACGCAATAATATTAACAGAGGCTTATTATGAGTATATTTGATTACGATGAGGCTTTTTCCCGCAATATCGGATGGGTGACGCGAGAAGAATTCAAGCTTCTAATAAATAAAAAAATTGCTGTCGGCGGTTTAGGCGGTGTCGGTGGGAGTCATTTGATTGTATTGGCGAGGATGGGGATAGGCCGTTTCCACATTTCCGATTTGGATACCTTCGAGCTTGCCAATTTCAATCGCCAATACGGCGCGTCCATGAGTACTTTGGGTCAACCGAAATCGGAAATCATGGAACGGACGATTCGAGATATCAACCCGGAGGCTGAAATCGTCAATTTCAAGCAAGGCATTACGCTTGAAAATCTGGACGACTTTTTAAAGGATGTCGATATTTACGTCGATAGTTTGGATATCTTCGCGTTGGAAATTCGGCGTGCCGTATTCGCGCGTTGTTATGAGCTGGGGATTCCGACGATTACCGCCGCGCCGATGGGTATGGGGACGGCGATGCTGGTGTTTATGCCGGGGAAAATGAGTTTCGAGCAATATTTTGCGCTGGATGGTTATTCGTTTGAAGAGCAAATCATGCGTTTTGTAATCGGCGTATCGCCGACTGTGATGCAAAGGAAATACCTAGTAGAGCGGACTTCGGTCAATTTTTTGAAGAAAAAAGTGCCGTCGACGCCGATGGGTATTGAATTGGCCGCTGGCGTGGCTTGTACGAATGTATTGAAGATTCTGTTGAATCGAGGCGATGTCATTTGTGCGCCTTGGGGTTTGCATTTTGATGCTTATCGTAATCAGTTGAAAAAAACTTGGCGACCCGGCGGCAATCGCAACCCGTTGCAACGCTTGATGTTTTGGCGTCTAAAACAATTGCTTGGGGTGGAGTGATGCGAGGGTACTTGGGGGTAATTCAGCATAGTCTATTGTGCATCGTTGGAATATTACTCTAAACCCAATGAAGATAAATGCTAGGGTTAAGTTAAGCTGTCCATGGCTCTAAAGTCCGTTCCCCTGTAAATATTAGAACTTCTTAAGTGGAAGTGGCCATTAGATCATTTTTGATTATTTAGGAGAAGTTGATCATGCGCAATGACACGAGCGTATCGCGGTCGATGTTGTTTGTTATCGGACATCCTTGGATAACGGTAGGGCTTTGTTTTGTTATCGTGCTTATTTCGTCGCTAGGGATACCTCGGTTGACGTTCGATAACGACTATCGGTCTTTATTTGGCGAAGACAATCCTCAATTGCTGGCGTTCGATAAAATCCAGTCGACTTACAACAAAAGCGATAATGTGTTGTTTGTAATCGCGCCGTCCGGTAAAGATGTATTTACTCCGGAGGTGTTGTCGGCAATTGTGCTATTAACCGAAAAAGCATGGCAATTACCATTTTCGAGTCGAGTCGATTCGATTACTAATTTTCAACACACGAGCATCTCTGATGGTGAGTTGGTCGTTGCTGATTTAGTGTTGGATCCCAGTGCTGTAAGTACTAGCGACTTGAGCGAAATTAAAAAGATCGCACTCAATGAACCATTGTTAGTGAATCGTTTGGTGTCTCGACAAGGGCAGGTAGCGGGTGTGAATGTGACTGTTCAGTTACCCGAATTAGACCCGATGGAAGTCACCGAGGTCGCGGCGGCAGCACGAGTCATTGCTGAAGATATTAAGTCTTTATACCCGACGCTTGAAATTCATTTGACTGGCATGGTAATGATGAATAATGCGTTTGTCGAGTCGACATTGGCTGATAGTCAAACGATGACGCCGATTATGTACGGCATGATTATTTTGGTATTGCTATTTTCCTTGCGCTCTTTCAGTGCAACCTTCGGCTCGATTTTGCTTATCATCTTTTCCCTATTAGGGGTTATGGGGTTTTTCGGATGGTTGCGTTGGCCAATTACACCGGTATCGGTAACGGCACCTACCATTATCATGACAATGGCTGTGGCCGATTGTGTTCATCTCTTAGTGGCGATGCTTCAGAATATGAGGCAGGGTCAGGCTAAAAAAGAAGCACTGTTAGATAGTTTGAAAATCAATTTTAAGCCCATGTTGTTAACGAGCGTCACAACTGCGATCGGGTTTTTAAGCATGAATTTTAGCGATGCGCCGCCTTTCAGGGATTTGGGTAATATTGTGGCATGCGGGGTACTTGTTGCCTTCTTGTTAACAATGACTATCTTGCCTGCAATAATGATGATTTTGCCTGTGCGAGTAAAGCTCTGTGATGCCTCTAAACAAAATTGGATGGATAAATTGGCTCTATGGGTTATTCGACGGCGCAAATTTCTTTTGGTAGTCAACGGTGGATTGGTGCTGATATTGACGTCAATGGTGACGCTGAATGAGTTGAATGACGAGTTCGTCAAGTATTTCGATGAAACGGTCGAATTTAGGCGCGCTACCGATTTTCTCGATCAGCAGATGGGTGGATTTTATACTATCGAGATTGCTTTATCGGTCAGTGAAGAAGGCGGCTTAAATGAACCCCTAGTTTTGGAAAAAGTTGAACAATTGAGTCAATGGTTACAGCAACAGCCTGAAGTGTTGCATGTAAATAGTATCACCGATACCTTTAAGCGTTTGAATCAGAATATGCACGATGGTGATCAGGATAAATATAAGTTGCCGGCTGCACGAGATTTGTCGGCACAATATTTGCTTATGTATGAAATGTCTTTGCCGTACGGTTTAGATTTAAATGACCAGGTTAACATCGATAAATCCGGAACTCGGATGATCGCAACATTGAAAAGCCTGAGCTCAAATGAAATGTTAGTCGTGGAATCGCGTTTGCATAATTGGTTAAAAACTAATATGCCGGATATTGATGCCGAAGTCGCTAGCCCGGTTTTAATGTTTTCTCATATTGGCAAGCGGAATATTGTCAGCATGATGGGAGGGACTTTGCTGGCATTGGTGTTGATTTCCTTCATTTTGGTTGGCGCTTTTCGGTCGTTTAAATTAGGTCTGTTGAGCTTAGTGCCAAACTTAGCGCCTGCCGGTGTTGCATTTGGCGTTTGGGCTTTGATAGATGGAAATGTTGGGCTCGGTTTGTCGATTGTGACGGGAATGACGTTGGGAATTGTCGTCGATGATACTGTACATTTCATTAGTAAATATCGCCATGCTAGGGTTGAGCGAGAGACCTCCTGTGATGATGCGGTGCGTTATGCTTTTTCAACGGTAGGCAGTGCTATGTGGGTCACTTCGGTGGTTTTAATTAGTGGATTTCTTGTGTTGAGTTTTTCACATTTTACAGTGAATTCGGACATGGGCTTATTAACTGCAATTACAATAGGAATTGCTTTGTTCATGGATTTGTTATTGCTCCCGCCTATTTTAATGGGTCTGGATAGGAAGTAAATTGATCGTTGCTTGCGATTACGAGTTGTTCGTCTTACGCTGATTTACAGACAGATAAGGGAAAACTATTCTCAATGTTACATACTGCCGCTAACCCCAAGGTCTTTCAACAGATTCATATCGATGTCGTTCGTAATGCTACCGACGATTTTAATTTATTTCACGATGCGGAATATTGGCGGCGGATTCGGAATAATCCGTTTAAAGGGCCGATCGCTTTGGGGTTTCAATTGGAATCGATGATCGAGCACGAGTTTGTGCGCTACCGGCTAAGTACTAACGAGAATGAATTGATCGACGCCTACCATTTACGTTTTAGTAATTATCAATTTTCCTTCGTTAATGCGGTTAAGCCCGGACAGGCGGTTGACATTGATATCAAGAAGCCTCAATTCAACCCGGAGGGTGACTGCATTCTCAGTCACCGCGTCAGCGTGAAAGCCGACGGTCAATTGGCTTTGGTGGGCTATAAGAAAGAATCGTCCGCTCCGTTGTTTTTAAATAACCCGGAGTCTGCACAATTCGATGACTTAAATCGTTATCGGGACCGCAGTTTTTTGTCGCCCGGCGGTTTTTTTCTGAAGCGTAAGTTTATGAATGTCAGTAATGCGAAAAATTTTCTGTGCGGCTCTTTGGCGGATCAACGTCTTTATTTTGATGATCTTACGGACACAGCGATTTTCCCTGAAATTTTTCCATGCAGTTTGATTTCATGCGCTCTATTGGAGAAAGCAAAAATGGAATCGCTGGATTTTGAAAACGAGCCGATGGTTTATACCACACATAAAATCAGTATTGACCGTAAGGTATTGTCGGCTATTTCGAGTAATGATGTATTGAATATTTTGGTTAGGCGTGTTGATTACTTCGATAAAACAGCTCAACCGGCTGATGCGGAGTCTGTTCAGACTTACGAATGTTATGGTTTGGTCGAGGGTGGGCTTATCTTATTTAGAGGATTGATCGGACTGACATCGTTGGATAGTATCTTGAAGAGCATCGGTACGTGAGTCTTTGAGCTTTAAGGATTTTTTATTGGGCAGTTTTAGTCGGATACGATGCTTGCTCTGATCCATTGATACAATTCTTTCAAGTCGGGGTGCATGTGCGTCAAAGCCGATTGAGTGGTGATAAAGTAAGGGGCTCTTGTTCCATGGTAGTCGATATCTTGTCCGGCTCGCTGAAACATGATGCCGGATCTGTTCATCAAGCGCGGTAGGAACGGTTCCATCATCGCGAATACGCTGGTCCGCGCAGTCGTTTCGGTGAGTACGGTAGCCGCTAAAAAGCAGGCTACGGCAATCAGGGAAAAAGTTCTTTGTTCTTGCCGAGAAAAATCAAGCGAGTTTGGTTCGCCGAATCGGGTTGAATGTTCGCCCGGACGGCGTCTGAATATTCCGTCGACAGCGAGTCTTGATATTTCACAGACATGTTGCCGGTTGAGCGCTAATCGTTCAATAAAGCTTTCGTCTAGACTATTCAGACAATGTTTTTCAAAAGGTAGAGGGTCTTTTTTGCGGTTGCCGAAAGTTGGCACCAAACGCACGCAACCGGCAGGTAAACCGCTATTTTGATGAATGATTAGGCAGTGTTTCGAGCGTTCGTCGAATTCGTCATATTCGAGTTCTTCCGAATTCGGTTTTTCATAATGAAATTCTTGGCAGTAAACCCGGTAGCGGATTCCGTATGCCAAGTTTTTTTGTACTTGAGTCTCCGCCAGCTCGACTGAAAAGTAGCGCTCGAAGTTGTCTACTATGGATTGTTTTGAGTTATTATCCATTTACAGTCTCCGCTTAGAGAGAGGCGTCATTAAATAAAATTTCCTGATTGTCATTGTGTTTGCTTAAGTCACGGAAATGTCATTATTATCGTTTATTTTGAAAAGCACGTAAGCTTTAAGTTGGTTTGGAGGAGGAATTAACGGTATTTTCCGTTTGTTTTTATGCTCAGGCTTGTTTCTAGCTGTTTGCTTGTAGCGCCGATTGAGTGATTTGTATTAACTTTTTTGTTTGATCTTGCTTGATTATATACAAATATCTAAAAGTTCTAGCTTTTATCTATTTAGTGTAGAGGACTTAGCAATTTTTTTGTTTTTTAAGCTGGGCTTAATAAGATGGGTTTATCGTATATTCTAAAATTTAGGCTATGTATGAATTACCGGTCGAAGCTGTTCTCATGCCTGATATGCGAGGCCTTTAGGATGTTTAAGTTGGAAACTTCTTTGTAAGACGCTATTAAGCTTGTATTCTAGCGAAAAGGATTGTTCTGGTTTTGCAATGAGCAAAATAGATTGACATAGTCAATGATATCGGGCGAGCGGAGCGTGTTGATATGCACATAGGGGCTCATCTCTGGAAGCTTAGTTCCTACATTTTGTTAATTTAGAGTGCGCTAGTCGGAAAAGTCTACGCTTTCGTCGCTGTTTATAGATTTTGAAAGTTGTTGGTAGTTCAATCTAGTTTTAATATTAGCAAATACTTTGTTTCTTGCGTTTCGTTTAGGCGTAAGGTTTGACTCTTCGAACTAATTTCAAGATGGTCTCAAAGATTTATTTTTTAAAGCCCGGTATTGCTGTAAGGTGTATTTTATGATGTTCGATGATTATTTTGACGTTTATCTTGCCGATAACGATGAGTCGATTCAGATCCATTACAATATCCGTTATCAAGTTTATTGTGAGGAGATGGGGTTTGAAAAAACATCAAACGGTGCCCAATTGGAAATGGATGATTGGGATAAGCATGCAGTTCATTTCATAGTGAAAAATAAATTAACCGGTCACTTTGTCGGTGCTATGCGATTAATCTTACCGGAGCTAGGTTATTTGCCGCTGGAAAAACATTGTAGGCTTAGCAATGGGGTTATCAAGTCGGATTTACATAGATCGGTGGAGATATCCCGGTTGTGCGTAATTAAAGAAATTCGGCGGCGTTCCAGTGATGGCGAGCCACCGACAGGATTAACTGAAAAACATGACGGGAATGATGGCGTTGATTACTTGTGTAATCAACGTCGTTTGAACCGTAGTATCATATGGGGCATGTTTCGTGCCGCATCTTTGTATTGTGCTGAAAATCGAATTCACAACTGGTATTTTTTAACGACAAAGATGTTATATCGCTTGATCACTAAAGAAAATTTTAAAATGGATCAAATCGGCGATTCGTGTGAACTAAATGGGGAGCGTTTCCCTTATAGAATTCATATGAATGAGATTTTGCAAAATCCAATATGGGTTAAAGGGTTTCAATCCCACTACAAATGCTACTCGGCAGAAGAGAGCGTCATTCTAAAGCAACGCGCCGCTTAAGCTCAATTATACTTAGGATTTCGCGAAAGACTTATTACCTGTTTTGTGGTGCATTTGTGGATACTTGGATGTGAAGCTGCGCATTGCCATCCGTGGCACTGCATTCCGCCAGTCCATGGCGGAATGCGGGTTTCTCTTAACTTAATCCTAAGTCAATTTCTTGTATTTGATCCGGTGCGGATTATCGGCATCGGTGCCTAAACGGCGATGGCGGTCGGCTTCGTAGTCGGCGTAATTGCCTTCAAACCAGACCACTTGACTGTTGCCTTCGAAGGCCAGCATATGCGTTGCGATCCTGTCTAGAAACCATCTGTCATGCGAAATGACCACCGCGCAGCCGGGGAAGGCTAGAAGCGCTTCTTCAAGTGCCCGTAGGGTTTCGACGTCGAGATCGTTAGTCGGTTCGTCGAGCAGCAGGACATTACCGCCGCTTTTCAATAGCTTGGCCAAGTGCACGCGGTTGCGTTCGCCGCCGGACAAATCGCCGATGCGTTTTTGCTGGTCGCCGCCTTTAAAGTTGAAGCGGCCGACATAGGCGCGCGACGGCGTTTCGTATTTACCGACCGTGATGATGTCGAGACCGTCCGAAATTTCTTCCCAAACCGTTTTGTTCGGGTCTAGGTTGTCGCGCATTTGATCGACATAGGCCAGTTGTACGGTTTGACCGATTGTCACGGTGCCGGAGTCGGGCTTTTCGAATCCGGCCATCATACGAAACAATGTCGTCTTACCTGCGCCATTCGGGCCGATGATGCCGACGATGCCGCCCGGCGGGAGTTTGAAGCTCAAGTCGTTGATCAGTAATCTATCGTCGAAGCCCTTGTTGATGTTATCGGCGTGAATCACGATATCGCCGAGGCGTGGGCCGGGTGGAATATAAATTTCTTGGGTTTCGTTACGTTTTTGTGCTTCTTGCGAAGACAGCTCTTCAAAGCGCGCTAAGCGAGCCTTGCTTTTCGCATGTCGGCCCTTCGGGTTGGAACGTACCCATTCCAACTCGGCCTTCATCGATTTCATTCGGGACGTTTCCTGGCGTTCTTCCAATTCCAGGCGTTTTTCTTTTTGTTCGAGCCAGCTCGAATAATTGCCTTCCCATGGGATACCTTGGCCGCGGTCCAGTTCGAGAATCCATCCTGCGACATTGTCGAGGAAGTAACGGTCATGCGTGACCGCGACGACGGTGCCGGGGTAATCGTGCAGAAAGCGTTCGAGCCAAGCGACCGATTCGGCGTCCAAATGGTTGGTCGGCTCGTCTAGCAGCAGCATGTCGGGGTTGGACAGCAAGAGTCGGCACAATGCGACGCGGCGTTTTTCACCGCCCGATAGTTTCGTGACATCGGTATCCCAATCCGGCAGGCGTAGCGCATCGGCAGCTATTTCCAATTTACGGTCCAATTCCCACGCGCCGGCGGCTTCTATTTTATCTTGTAGTTCGGCTTGTTCGGCCAACAGTGCATCGAAGTCGGCGTCGGGGTCGGCGAAGGCGTTGCTGACTTCGTCGAATCGGGTCAGTATCGCTTTGAGTCCCGCTACGGCTTCTTCGACGTTGCCGCGCACGGTTTTGTTCGGGTCGAGTTGCGGTTCTTGCGGCAAGTAACCGATATGTATGCCTTTTTGCGGGATCGCTTCACCTTCGATATCCTTGTCGATTCCGGCCATGATTCGTAATAGCGTCGATTTCCCCGAGCCGTTCAAACCCAGCACGCCGATTTTGGCGCCGGGGAAGAAGGATAATGAAATATCCTTTAGGATATATTTTTTGGGTGGGACAATTTTGCCCACCCGGTTCATTGAATAAATGTATTGAGCCATTGTGTGATGGATTTCCGGTGAGTGAGTGGAATGTAAGTATTCAGAGCCCGCTGGCAAATTATACCCTTTGCTAATCAAATTTCGGCGCCGGGGTGCCCGTCAAAGGACGCCGTAAATACTTCCATGTAGATACTCTGTTTAAAATCAAGTTAAAAATAGGCATTTTTCTGCTATTCAGCGATTGACGGAATTGCATAAAAACGCGTGTTATCGAATGGTTTATCATGCTTGAGCATGCCGTGAATCGCATGTAACAATTTACGCATGACCGCACAACAGGCTTGCAACGGTAATTTACCCATATCAAGGAGATGTTGGTAATACGCCTTAATATGGCGATCATGCTGCACAGCGCTCCAGACAGGCATATACAGGGCGGCGCGAATCTGGCTGTTACCGGCCTTGGATATACGCGTTTTTTTGTGGACACTCGTGCCGGAATCAAAAGCTCTTGGATCGAGCCCCGCAAACTTGACCCACTCACGGTGCGACATATCCGCAGGCAAAATCAGTAGTTCTCCCATGAGGGCAATCGCACTGGTATTGGCAATACCCTTAATGGTCGTGAACAAAACTAATGCTCGACTGAGTTCCGGATGTTTTTCGATCAATGCCAAGGCGCCAGCCGTTAACTGATCGATACGCTTATCTAATTGATCGATGGCTGCTTGTGCATCTTTTAGCACGGCTTTGGGTGTTTCAACTGTTGCGCTTAAGGCATGCAACTGATTCTTTGCTGCTGTTTTTTGATCGGTTAGCGCATTAATACGGCGTGAGAAACAACGTAAAGCGATCTTTTCATTCGAAGGACGGGACCAAGGCACAAAATCCATCCGTTCGGCATACACCGCCAGAGTATTCGTGTCCACATCATCTGTTTTACTATTGTTCATCAACACTTTAGCAAAGTTATGAGAGACCTTGGGATTGATGACCATTACCTTGACGCCGGCATCATGGAGCGCAACGGCTAAATCGAAATGATAACTGCCGGTGGCTTCCATACACACGATAATGCCGGACAATTTGTTCAGTTTCTTGGCCATCCGGGCATGATCAGCTGGGGTATTGGAGAACTTCTGCGGATTGAAAGGTTTGCCATTTTTGCGCACCACCAAAACCAGTTCTTTAGATCCTACATCGACGCCAGCGAAGATACGGGTTTGTGTGTCAAGTGAAGCGCTGTTAATTTGTTGATCTGCCATGTTTAATTGTTATTCTGTGATAAGGAAAGTAAACTAGTCATTGGTTCCCGACCCTGCGTATGCACCTACCATCCTTGTGAATGCAGGCTCTAAGCCTCAGATACTCCGCGGTATAGGTGAATAGGGCGGGGGCCAATCTACATGACAGGCTCTGGTTTAATCCAGTCCTCAGGCTCAAGCGGCCTCCCAATGAACTCGGTACAGCTTAAAGTATTTCCTGGCTAAAATTCATTTAAATTAATCATACAAGGCTCTATGACAGCATCCCTGCTATCAAAGCCTTTGACGAACACCCCGACGCCTCCATACCTTAATGCCGAAATTTGAAGTGCGATAGGTATACTTCAATTCATGTGTAATTGTTAGCCTCCCCTTTGAAAAAGGGGGATTGAGGGGGAAATCTCCCCTAGCCCTCTTTTTCAAAGAGGGGGGACTGAATACTTACGAAGGGACTGAGCAATTACAATGGAATTGATCGTTCCTTATTATTTCACGTTATCGCTGAATTTTTAAGTGTCGTTAAATAGACTAATCCACGTTCGCCTTCTTTCATGACTTGTGCATGGTTCCATTCGAATATCGGCCGGCAAATAAAGGCAAAGCGGTTCATCCAGGGTTTGCAGGTTGTGACTTGCCAATCGAATTCGAGCCGAGTCGATTCAGCATTGCCCGAAATTCGGCAATGTCCCGAGCCGGACAAGTCGCCTTGAACCTTCACCGCGAGGTAGCGATGCTCAATGGCGCGTGTGACGGTTAATTCAATGACTAATCGGTAGGGTAGTTTTGTTCGCCAATATATACGCCGTTTATTATTAGGAAGCTTCGATGCGCCGGACGAGATGTTTTCGACCGAATCGACATACCGCCACCAATCGGGCCAGGTTTCGGGGCGAATCAGGTAGAACCAGACGGATTCGATCGGCGACGGGATAAGCCAAGTGGTGCTTAATGAAAAGTCGGGCATAGTGACGGGCTCCGCGCAATTGGAGTTATATCCATCGTAGATCAAAATTCGGCACCGGGGTGCCCGTCAAAGGACGCTGTAAACCCAGCACCTAAATTATCCAAGACAATTAACCATGGCCAAGGGCTATGGAATTTAGGTGTTGGGTAAATACATCCATGCTGGTCCCTCACCTAGCGTTAGGTGAGGGACCGCACACCCCGGTGCCTCCTTAGGTACTGCCGATATTTGAAGTACGAAAGGTATAATGTCTGATGCAGGATGAATTCAGAATAGACTGAAAAAATGAATTTTTCCTATAGTGTAGCGGGTTATACGACTTGATAATGATATGTTTTAACCCAGTTTCGGCCAAGATGAGCTTACGTTTCCAACTAATTGCCAGAATTTTGTTTTTATTCGTCTGTATATTAATACTGGGCGGTTCGATCGCGATTTGGCGGGCTCGAGAGGCGGTCAATGAAGAAGTCGGTTCTTCTCTGAACCTGGCATTGCAATTGGTTAAATTCGGATTTTCGAAACCGGCCTCTGCAACCATGAAGGAATCGGATTGGATTTATTGGCTTAGCGCTTTAAGAGAAACGCGCCATTTGGATATCCGTCTTAAACAGCCGACTGGCGAAATGATACAGGTAACCCGTTCGCAGACGCGGGAAGAGGAGCACGATATGCCTCCGGATTGGTTTGTGGGCTTGGTTACCGCCGATTACGCCGAAACGCACTATCCGATCCTAATGGACGACGGCAAAGCATTCATGTTGATTATTCAGCCGAATCCGATGGATGAGACGGTCGAGGTTTGGCACGAAACGGTTGCCTTTTTTATTACGCTGTGTCTATTGATTATATTGATATTTTTAGCGGTTCATCAAACCTTGCATAAAACCCTGCGTTTTATCGATACGATTGTCGACGGTCTCAGGCGCATCGAGACCGGACAATACCGGGAAATGTTGCCGAGATTTTCGATTCAGGAATACGATAGTATCGCCGGAGCGATCAATCATATGGCTGGTGTGCTCGATAAGACTCGTGAGGAAAATCGTGCCTTAACGAAGCATTCGCTGAAAATTCAGGAAGAGGAGCGCCGACGTTTATCGCAGGAATTACATGACGAATTGGGTCAATCGTTGACGGCAATTAAGGTCATGGCGGTCACAGCGGCGCATGAAAAAGCCGATACCCGTAAAATCACCGAGTCGATAAGCCACATCTGCGATCATTTGATGGCTATCGTACGCTCGATGATGCATCAATTGCATCCATTGATTTTGACCGAGTTAGGCTTGAAAGCCACGCTCGAAGATATGGTCAATCATTGGTCGGAAAGAAACCCTCGGTTGAATTTGAAGATCGAGTGCCCGGATGAGTTGGATTCGCTTGATCAAAATGTCGCGATACAGATATTTCGTGTCATTCAGGAATGTTTGACCAACACAATACGTCACGCCGAGGCCAAACACGTTAAAATAGTACTGGAAATTTTAGGCGAAAATCGTGATTGTTTGCATTTGGAGGTGGCCGATGATGGGCGCGGTTGCGATATTAATCGGATATCGTCAGGGTTCGGGCTCAGAGGCATTCAAGAAAGGATTAAGTCGCTCGATGGCGAGCTGAGCGTCCGCTCGCAACCCGGTCGGGGCATGGCAGTTAGCGCAACGATACCCATTCTATGAAAAGCAAAATCAAAATTATCTTAGTCGACGATCATGCGGTTGTACGTGCGGGGTTTCGAATGTTGCTCGGGACGCATGATACGATCGAAATCGTTGCCGAGGCTGATCGAGGCGAGCAGGCGATTCAATTGATGCAGGAACATGCAGTCGATGTCGCCGTGATGGATCTATCGATGCCCGGCTTAGGCGGGCTGGAAACGATACGGCGTATTTGTCAGCGCGACAGTAAGGCTAAGATTTTGGTGTTTAGCGTGCATGATGAACAGGTTTACGTTAATCGAGCCATTGCGGCCGGAGCCAAAGGCTATATCAGTAAAAACAGTGCGGCGGCCAATCTTGCGATGGCTATAGAGCATATCGCCAATGGCGAAATTTACATCGAGGAGGGGTTGCTCAAGGATCAGGCCGGAAAGTCGGATGTGATGGATTACCATGCAATTATCGAGGCGTTTTCGGCCCGGGAATTTGATGTATTCCGCTTACTTGCGAAAGGCATGACGGTGCACAAAGTTTCCGAAGAGCTTTGTTTGGGCTACAAAACGGTCGCCAATTACGGCACGCAAATTAGAAATAAGCTCAAAGTTTCGACGCTGGCGGAACTAGCGCACATCGCGGTGATTTTGGGCTTGATGAAAAATTGAGCGGTTTGAGTTTCCTGGTTCCCACCTCTCCAGCGTGGGAATGCATACCGGTCTTGTCCTGTAACTTTGGCAAGACGGGGTTTGCAACCGTCCCGCAGAGTAATAGTTGCCCCGCTACAGGAAACACTTAAAAACTCAAAACGAATTGTAGGGTGCGCATCGCGCACCTTTTCACGGCGCCAAACCCATTAGTTCCCGACCCAGGTGCGCGATGCGCACCCTACGCCTAGCGCGTAGCCCGGATTGCGCTACGCTCTATCCGGGCTACGCTGTTTAGAATCGCCGGAAGAGGTTCGTTGCGATTTAGCCGCGAGGATTTTTGCTTAGCTTGATGCGTATAGGTTTGTAACCCCTTCTTAAACGTTTTGACAGTGGTCAAAGCGAGCAATTTAATCTAACGACTGCCGAGCAGTCATTTTTTTAACCCGATTTTTAAATTTATGTTCGAACTCTATCTCGATAGCGCCGATACCGCGCAAATTGCTCGCTTTCATGACTGCTTACCGGTCAAAGGCGTGACGACTAATCCATCGATCCTTGCTAAGTCCGGGGTCGGTTTGAATCAATTATTATTGAATTTGGCCGAATTGATCGGTCCCGAAGCTCGTTATCATGTTCAGGTCGTCAGTTCGACCGTCGACGGCATGGTCGAGGAAGCGAAACGCTTACAGGATTTACCTTACGATATTGTCGTGAAAGTGCCGGCCAACGAAACCGGTTTAGCCGCAATCAAAAAAATCAAAGCCGATGAGATAGCGGTTCTGGCCACGGCTATCTATAGCGTTCAGCAAGGCTTTTTAGCGGCTTTGTGCGGAGCGGATTATCTGGCGCCCTATGTCAATAGAATCGATGCGATGGGCGAGAATGGTCCGCAAGTGGTTGCCGATTTACAAAATTTGCTCGATCGCCAAAAATTGCCGTGTAAATTGTTGCCGGCAAGTTTCAAGAACACTCGGCAAGTACTCGATGTGTTAAGTGCGGGGGTGAGTGCTATTACTCTGCCGATCGAGATTGCCGAACAAATGCTCGGGCATCCGGCGGTGAATCCTGCGGTCGCGCAATTCGATTTGGATTGGTGCAATGTGTTTGGTAATCAGTTGTCGTTTGAAAGTTGACGCATGAATCCGGCGTTATGCGCGCGCTTCTCTATTTTCTTTTTCATGGGAGTACGGGGGTTGCAACTCATACGCATCAAGCAAAAAACCGCTAAACCGTTTCCGCTCCTCCCTACATTAACGATCAAACTTTTGGCGCCGTAGAATGGGTTAAATAACTCGTCCCGCAAAGTGTTTTAAAAGCTTGCCATCCCCGGCGGAATAACGGGTTCCGTGGGAATCCATATCTTGGATGCCAAGGCAAGCAGTTCTATTTTTAAACTTTCGCGATTCATTAAACCGGAGGTGCGACAATGACAATGAATTGGCAAGCAATCGCCGAGGAAATCGAACAGGCGACCGGGCGGCCTTTTTCGGTAACGGAAGCCCGTCCGGTCGGCGGCGGCGATATCAATGAAGCTTACCGTTTGAGGAGTGAAGAACGAACTTATTTCGTAAAATTGAATCGTCTGTCTTCGGTCGATATGTTCGAGGCCGAAGCCGAAGGCTTGAGAGAAATAGCTGGCACGCGGACGATAAGAGTGCCCGATCCGGTCGTGTGCGGTCAAACCGAACAGCGGTCGTTTTTGGTTTTAGAACATATCGAGTTCGCTTCTTCGAATTCTCGTTCCGAGCGCCAATTAGGGCGGCAATTGGCGATGCTGCATAGTGCTGAGCGGCCTTATTTCGGATGGCATCGAGACAATACGATCGGCAGCACGCCGCAACCGAACGGCCGTTACGACGATTGGCCGGGTTTTTGGCGCGAGCAGCGATTGGGCTTTCAGTTACGATTGGCGGCGCAAAACGGTTATCGAGGCCGGTTGCAAAGCCAAGGAGAGCGGCTTTTGGCGGATACGGGGGCCTTGTTCGACGATTACCGACCCAAGCCTTCTTTGTTGCATGGCGATTTATGGGGCGGCAATGCCGCTGTCGAGGCCGGCGGGGCGCCGGTAATTTTCGATCCGGCCTGTTATTACGGGGACAGCGAAGCAGACTTGGCGATGACCGAGCTTTTCGGCGGGTTTAGCCGGGATTTTTATGAGGCTTATCGCGAGGTTTTGCCGGAAGATCCGGGTTATAGGGTTCGAAAGACTTTTTATAATCTTTATCATATTTTGAATCATCTTAATTTATTCGGTTCAGGTTACTTGAGCCGGGCCGAAGCGATGATCGGGCAAATGTTGGCCGAATTTTAATGCGAAGCAAGCCGAAACGCTTGGGGCTGGTTGAATAACCCGCCCCAAGCGGAGTAGTCCGTATGCAGCACCAGCGGAATATGGGACATTCGTGGTCTCGCCCATCCCGGATTGCGCTACGCCCCATCCGGACTACGGTGCTAAAAACTCCATGAAAGGTGTCTGAAAGGAATCGGCATTACAATGCCCCACAACTTAAACGGAATATGCCGTATTAGGTTTCAGTTAAATTTTCAAACTCTGTTCATCTTTATTTTTAAGGAGTCAACAAGCATGGCAAAAATCAGTAACTTACGCGTAGGCGAATCATTGGTAGGCGACGGCAACGAAGTCGCGCACATCGATCTGATCATAGGCCCACGCGGTTCGGCTGCCGAAACCGCTTTCGCAAATTGCCTGACCAACAACAAAGACGGTTTCTCCAGCTTGCTGGCTGTTGTTGCCCCTAACTTAATGGTAAAACCCGCGACCGTGATGTTCAATAAAGTTACGATCAAAGGTTCCAAGCAAGCTGTACAAATGTTCGGACCCGCTCAACGCGGCGTAGCGATGGCGGTTGCCGATTCGGTCGAAAACGGCACTATCCCTGCCGACGAAGCCGACAATCTGTTCATTTCTGTGGGTGTTTTCATTCATTGGATGGCTGAAGACGACGCGAAAATCCAACAATACAACTACGAAGCGACTAAAGAAGCTATCGAGCGTGCGGTTGCCGGATCTCCAACCGCTCAGGAAGTGGTCTCCGGGAAAGCGACTGCGACACATCCATTTGCGGCAAATTAACCCAGCCTTAACAAATGTAGTGCATCTTTCTTAAGATATTGAATTATATGGGTAAAAAATATTCCGATTGTTGCCCGGATTGTAATTATTCATTTACCCTGTCGTTCCCATGCTCCAGCGTGGGAACGATAATTGCCGGGGACTGGATAGTTTTCCGGGTTTTTAAATAGGGCTGAATCGATATAGTCGTGCAAGATTATTTGTTTCTGCTAATCATTCAATATCTTATGGCTGGAAAATGTGTTAAAGCTGGGTTAAGGAATAAGTTGACCGTTTCCGGTCGGGATGACCGGACAAATCGGCAGGATAGCCGGTTTGCATTGACTCGAAGGATAATGCACAAGGAAGGGCATAGTAAGTCCGACGCCATGGACGGCCCCCCTCTCATTCAAAAAAAATCGAGAACTGTCCGATATTCGGTTAAGTATTAGTGCTTCGGTAATGTAATTCCGCCTTCCTCGACAATCAGCGCTTTTTTCAGCATGTCGCTAGCCGACGGGTATTTTTCGTAAATGTCTCCAATCGTTTTGTAATAATTAATCGTATCGAATGGCTGCTTGGTCTGCCGTTCGGTGATGTCTGCCAGTATGGCGCCGAATTCCGGCGTAGTGGTAACGACGCGCAAGCCTTTGACGATGCTTGTGGCCGAATCGACCAATACGAGATTGAACGGCAGATAGCCGGGGCCGGTTGCGACAGTTTCATCGCCGGCTAAGTGAATTGTGAAGGCTAGGTCCGACCATTCCAGAAAATTATCGATCTTAAACAAAAAAAACAGCGCATCGTTCTCGGTAAACAGGCCGAACGAACACGAGCCATTCAAAAAGGCATCGATTTGTTGTCGATTCAGCGAAAAATTAAAGGTCAGCATCGGGGTGCCGTTGACCAGAATTACGCTCATGCCTTCGTCAGGCAAATTGTGATCGAACCGTTCGCCGACCGTTAATTTCATAATATCCGACATATCAGGATTTCCGCGCATGTGTGTAGAGGTTGTTGAATAAACGGATTGCAACCAGAATCAGCGCTTGCGTGATTTGTGCGGCAGGCACCCGGCTTGGCTTTTCCGAGGCAAAATCATCGACCGCTGCGTTCATAAACGCAATGAGTCCGGATTGCGGAGTTTCATCGTGTGTTCTTGAAATCATTCTTTCTTGCAACGAGTTCCGGATTTTTTCGTCCATGTCTTGATTTTTCTTCACGGCTTGCAGTTCAGTATCGAGTAGCATCGCTTGTTTTTGAAGCCAGTCGATATCGAGTTCGTTTTGGGCGGGTAGGGGGCCGAAGGCATTTTGAAATACGCAGAGCAAGTCGAAGCACAAATCCATGAATAAATACGCCATGTCTTGGTTTTGCTCGGCAATGATGCCGGGAAAAATACCGAACAGCATCTGCGCGAGCATCGTCTGGTCGGTTTGGAAGTCGGCCATGATTTTTCTGCCGGTTGTCTCGTCGATGCTTTTGGCGTATTCGAGGGCTTGATAAAGCTCTCGGTCTGTCAGTGCTTGCATGATTTTTTCCGATAATGAAGTATGTTGCGGAATGATATCATTTTGATGCGAGGCAATAAAAAATGCGTCGAGTTTTAGGCATTTATTCGGCGCTAAATCTTTACTTAGGATTTATGACAAATAAACCTAACGTTCATGAAGGCCCGGCCATCGCCCCGGCAAAGGGTGGCGGAGGGTGCGGCCACTCGCCCGACAGGACGCCGTGAACCCAGCACCTAAATTATCCAAGATAGTTAACCATAGACAATGGACTATGGAATTTAGGTGCTGGGTGAATACGTCCATGTAGGCTCGACGGCGGCTGTCCCTGCCGCCGACGCCTGTCGATCGAGCAACCGCACCCTCTCCGGAACCGGCATTGCCAGAACGGAGTTTTGCATATCGAAAAATTAGATAATGAATCCAAATTTACGATCTTTCACAGTAAAAAGAGCAGTTGATAGCCTCAAACTACCGTTCGCCCTGAGCCCTTCGGCTGCGCTCAGGAGAGCCTCGTCGAAGGGTGAATGGTAGTTTGAGGCTTCACCAAGACGGTGAAAGTGTTGTAGACCCTTCATGCTTCGACTTAGCTCAGTACGAACGGTCTACAACACATGCCAAGTGCTCATTTCAGGATAAACCGTCCTGTCGGAATGACGCGTTTTTTCCTTTGTAGGGCGGATTATTTTTCGTTCGCTTACCGCGTACCTAAACTCAGCGTCGCCGTGATGCCCGGCTCTTTCCTAACCGGATTCAGTTCTGTCGCGAGTAGGAAGATCCGGTTTCCGGGGATACCGCCTTTGGCAATCAGATAGTTTTGTATTGCTCCGGCTCGGCGTACTGCTAAGTCGTTTAGTCGTTGTTGATCGGGTTCCAAGGCTGCCTCGAGTGTTTTCCGAGCGATTTCATAAAAGTCGCCTTGTTCGGGATTTTTCAATCTCGGTCTGCCGAAGAGCGTGTAGTCGGCCAGCATCGGAAATTTTTCGATGAAGAGTTGCGCTAGCAAACGCTGTTCCTCGTCTTCGGATAGCGTGACATATTCCGCGCGAATTCTTCTACCTTCCGCTCTGAGTTCTTTCGCTCTCATTGATTTCAGTTGATCGTTAAGCGCTTCCGAGCGCAACGCCGGCCAGTCCAGAGCCTCGAAAGCGGCGCCTTTGATTTCCAATCTGAGGGCCAGTCTGTCTTTCAATGCCTTAGCCAATGCGTCGAGCTTGGCTTTTTCGGTCTCTGTGATTTTGGTGCTGCCCGGTTCGAAAGTGATAGCGCTTAAATCCTGTTCCGCGTCGAACATCGATGCGATGGCTCTGAACGGTGATGTGGCGATGTTTCTTATGAGGTTGCCGAGTGCTCTCATCACTAACGAGCCGACGCTGAATTCCGGATCGTCGAGACTTCCGGTAATAGGCAAGTCGATATTGATTTGCCCTTTGGAGTCTTTCAGTAGTGCAATCGCTAAATTCAACGGTAGCGATACCGCATCGGGGTTTTCGACTCTCTCGCCGAGCGTGAATTGATCGATGAACAGGTTATTTTGAGCGTTGAGTTTGCCTTGGTCGATCGTGTATTTGAGATCCAGCGACATTTGGCCTCTTTCGATTTTATAACCGGCAAATTGAGCCATGTAAGGCGTGACCAGCGGCAACGGCATGTCCTTGAAGTTGAGTTCGATCGCTGAATCGCCGCTGTCCATTTGATAATTACCGGCAATGCCGACACTGGCCAAATTATAAACCTTGCCTTGAAGCGACAGTTCGGCGGTAGCGCCGGGCTTGGACGAAATGCCGGATAATACGCCGTCAAGATTATTCATTTGCGTGACGAAAGGTAGTATCAGCGAGTAATCGGCGAAGTCGGACAGCCCCCTTGTGACTTCGATTCGGCCGATATAGTAATGGATTGGGTTGTCGGATTCGGTTTCAGGCTGTTCGGTTTCCGGTGTTTCGGTTGCCACGACAATATCGTTAAAGTTCGTTGTGCCGTCTTTTTTTATCAACACGCGAATGTAAGGTCGGTCGAAGCGGATGTCATCAAGAACAAACTGATTAGCTGCTAGGTCAATTGAGATACTGCCGAGGTCAAGCTTGCGCCATTTGACAAAGTCCCTGCGTTGGACTTGATCTCGGGTTAAGAGTCCTTCTATATGAGCATCGCCCCGAAATTTCAAGTCCAGTTCGTCCTGTTCATCGATTGCCAATAAAGCCTGACCCCGAGCGGAAAAATCGCCTTCTATGAGGTCCAAACGAACATGACTTTCCAAGTAGGGTTGGAAAGTTTTTAGCGCGATCGCATCGACTTTGAGTTCGAGGTCGGCCGATAGCGGGGTAGGGGCTAGTTGACCTTTGATATTGATTGAGCCGGTTTCGTTGATTTTTGACTGTAAACGAACCGGTGATTTTTGATCGGTTTGATCCGTTAGATGCTCGATGCCGACGGTAAGATCGGACAAGGTGAGCGGAATCGGTGTTTTTTGAGTTTTATCGGTAAACGCGATTTGATAGCCGTCGATAGTGAACGAGTCGAGCGCGAATTGCCAGGGTTTACTATCGGGTGTCGGTAGTGGATCGGTTTTTTCGGTGCTTTCGTCACCGAATAGAGTTAAATAGTTGAATTGACCGTCCGGGTTGAGCCAGGTTTTCAGCTTCGCGCCTTTCGATGTTAGCGACGTGATATGGATGCGCTGTTTAGCGGTATCGGCCTTGATGCCGCTAGCCGCTATTGTCGGAATGTTGATGAGTTCGATATCTTGTCCGTCAGCCCCGAAATGGAGTTCGCTCAGGTCTATTTTGCCTTTTACGATTTGGACGGTCATGTTAGGGGCTACCGTCACATCAGCAGCAATCGTTAAACGGCTCAATTCGGCTTCGAGCAGTTCGGTATGCGGCTTGAAAGCCATTTTTAGTTTATTTAGGTCGAATCGGCTTTGATCCATGCTCAGTTTGAGACCTTGGTCGTTGCTTACGGCTGTATAGACGGCATCGAAAGCCATGTTACGCGCCGATAGTTCCGGGATGTCGGCGGAAGGCTTGGAAGGTTTCAGGTTGAACGTATCGAGTGCCAGTTTAGCGGTATCGGTGTTGACTTTTAATTCGCCATTGGCCGTTGTCAGTGTGAAGTCGGTGCCTAATCCGACGGATTTAACGGTAATATCGGCTCTTTGTCCCGGTTCCGTAAAGATATTTAGATTGAGATGATCGACACTGAGCTGGTTCGGTGTCGTAGTTTTGAACATTAACTCGTCATTGGACATCGTTAGCTCGTAATTGGCATCGAACTTGAGTGATTTAGCCTCGATGTCGGAGCGTTGGCCGGGTTCTGAGGCAATATTGAGTTTGAGATTATCGACGCCGAACCGGATAGGTTTAATTGCAGCGGTTATACCGTCCTCTTCGGTATTCAGCTTATAGTCGATCGAAAGATTCAGTTCGCCGTCGTCGACTTTAATATCGTCGATTTCCTGTAAAAAAAGCTGTCCGATTCGAGGTAATGCGACTTTTTCCAGTTTAATCGAGCCTTGCGATTGCAGCGGCTTGAGTGTGATCGAGCCTTGCCAATCGAGCGTAGTACTCGAGTCCGAAATAAAAGAAAATTGCAGCGGGGCAGGTTCGGAATCGACCGAATTGAGTTCGCTAAGCGATAGGTTAATCGAGCCGAAAGTTTCTTTTTGCGGTTCGGCCAGTTGAAGGTCGTCCCAAAGGACAGATCCTTCCAAAACGGCTAGGCCGCGGAGTCGAAACGCAAATATTCCAGTATCTTCTTCGATAGTTTGTTCTTCCGGGTCTGCTTCGGTCAAATCGGCGAAATTGAATATGCCTTCAGAGTCTTTGGCGATTCTGACGAACGGTTCGATCAAGGTAATTTTCTCGATGATAGGCTTAAAATGAGTGATCGAGTTAAACCCGGCGATATCGATGTAAAGGTCTTTGAATGCCGCGAATGTTTGTCCGTCGGTTTCTTTCAATTCGAAGCCATTGATTGCTATTTCCAGCGTGAATGGATTGATTGATAGTTTTTCGACGGCGGACTCGCGTCCGATTTCCTGGTAGATGATTTTAGGGAGTTGGTTTTTCAGAACGGCCGGCACGATCCAAAAGCCGGCGAGGGCATACAATGCAAACAAGATCGAGAGGATTGCGATGGTTTTGGTCCGGTGTCGTAATCCATTTTGTATCCGTTCGAATAAAGCAGCGGTATTCATTCGGCCTCCGCGTCGCCATGAAAAATTTAGTGCTTGTCGTTATTTTATACTCTAAATAAGGGGAAAGGGGAAAGAGGAAAGAGGCGCTTGACAGATGGCGGGAAAGCCGCATCATTTCACTATTCACCGCCATAATGCGGATGGACGAAACCGTCCATCCTTTCCGGGAGGGAAGATTAGGTTAGATTGTGGTAACCGGTTTCTTCGTGGGTTGCGATATCCAGGCCTTGTTGTTCCTGGTCTTTGGTGACTCTCAAGCCGATCAGTAGATCCAGGACTTTCAAGATCAAATAACTAAAAAAACCGCTCCAGAGAATCGTGACGCCGACCGCCAGCGCTTGCACGCCGACTTGATCCAAGATCGAAATCCCCTCGTCCAATCCCAGTCCACCTAAACTGGTGGCAGCGAAAACGCCGGTCAAAAGCGATCCGACGATGCCGCCGACGCCATGAACAGGAAATACGTCGAGCGAGTCGTCGATTTTTAGTTTTCGCTTCATGAATTGAGTGGCAGCAAAGCAGAGGGCGCCTGCAGTAACGCCGATCACCAATGCGCCTGCGGGGCCGACAAAGCCGGAAGCTGGCGTTATGGTGCCTAGTCCAGCGACCATGCCGGTCACGATGCCCAATGCGCTGGGTTTGCCGAATTTAACCCATTCGATGAACATCCATGTTAAAGAGCCCGCTGCCGCACCGGTGTGCGTTACCAGAATCGCCATGCCGGCAGAACCGTCGGCGGTCAATGCACTGCCGCCATTGAAGCCGAACCAGCCAACCCACAGCATGCCTGCGCCGGTTAATACCATCGTCATGTTATGCGGAGGCATCGGCGTGGTTGGGAAACCTCTTCGATTACCGAGAACCAAGGCCGATACCAGGGCTGCAACGCCGGCATTGACGTGAATCACTATGCCGCCGGCGAAATCCATAACGCCCAAGTCGGCGAGCCAGCCGCCCCCCCAGATCCAATGACAAATCGGCACATAAACCAGCAACAACCACAAAGAGCTGAACCAGAGAATGGCGGAAAATTTCATGCGCTCCGCAAATCCGCCGACGATCAGCGCCGGCGTAATGATTGCAAAAGTCATTTGAAACATGAAAAAGACCGTTTCCGGTATGTCGCCGGTTAGAGAATCCGTGACCAGGCTGGGCATGAAAAATTTGTGGGTGCCGCCCAGGACTTGCTGCAAATCTCCGCCGTCGTCGAAAATTAGGCTATACACGCCGGCAAGCCATAGCAGCGAAACGATGCAGGTGATTGCGAAACATTGCGTTAGCACCGATAGCACGTTTTTGCTTCTAACGAGTCCGCCATAGAATAAAGAAAGTCCCGGCAGGGTCATAAAAAGCACCAATGCGGTGGAGGTTAATACCCATGCGGTATTGCTTTGATTGAGTTCGTCGGCCGCGGCAAGTTGCGGTAGGCCGAACAGTATGATGAAGCTGTTCAGTTTGTTAAAGGTCATGCTGTCCTCGTTAATTATTATAAGTTTTTGATGGACGCGCGCGGAATTGTCGGTACCAGGAATAAATCGCATCCGGGTACCGAATTGGGTTGAGGCTTGTTCGTGAGCTTATTAAATGGCGTCGCTGCCGGTTTCACCGGTTCGGATGCGAATCACTTGCTCCAGACTCGTCACAAAAATCTTGCCGTCGCCAATCTTTCCGGTATTAGCAGCTTTGACAATGGTTTCGATGGCTTGATCCAGAATTTCATCGGAAACGGCAATTTCCAATTTTACCTTGGGTAAAAAGTCCACGACATATTCCGCGCCGCGATAAAGTTCGGTATGCCCTTTTTGGCGTCCGAATCCTTTGACTTCGGTGGCAGTAACTCCCGCAACGCCGATTTCCGATAAGGCTTCTCTGACGTCATCCATTTTGAATGGTTTGATAATCGCAGTAATTAATTTCATATTGATTTTCCAGAGTGGTTGAGTTGCTATCGTATCCCTTTCGGGGTTCGGTTTAAGCCGCAATCATAGTTAAATATCCTTATAGTTACAATTTCATAAGCTAATCCAATGCGGGGCGTTACTTTTTCCGAAAAAAAACGGGCGCACGGCGCGCCCGTTTTTATCGAGCCGACCGTTAGCGTTTGCTGCCTTCAGTCGTAAACTCGGGATAAGCTTCCATACCGCACTCGGAGAAATCGACGCCTTTGTATTCCTCCTCTTCGCTGACTCGGATGCCCATTGTCAACTTGATCAAGTACCAAGTCAGTAGGCTGCTGAAGAAAACAAAACCGAAGATCGTTACAATGCCGATCAATTGAGCCGTAAAACTGGCTTCTTCATTGGAGAAACAGACTGCGATCAATCCCCACATGCCGACGACGCCGTGGACTGAAATCGCGCCGACCGGATCGTCGATTTTGAGTTTGTCCCAAGTCAGGATCGAGAAAACGACGATGATGCCGCCCACGGCACCAATGACAGTGGCCAATAATGGAGATGGCGTCAACGGCTCAGCGGTGATTGCGACCAATCCTGCCAAAGCGCCGTTCAGCGTCATCGAAAGATCGGCCTTGCCGAACATGAAGTGTGCGGTTAATAAAGCAGCAACAAGTCCTCCCGCAGCCGCCGTGTTGGTGTTGACGAATACCATAGCAACCGAGTTGGCTTCGCCGATGTCCGAAATTTTTAATTCGGAACCACCGTTAAATCCGAACCAACCCATCCAAAGAATGAAAGTTCCAAGAGTTGCCAACGGCATATTACAGCCCGGAATCGGATTGATCGAGCCGTCCGCGCCGTATTTGCCCTTTCTCGCGCCCAGCAAGAGAACGCCGGCCAATGCCGCGCTCGCGCCGCACATGTGAACCACGCCGGAACCGGCAAAATCGAGAAAGCCGAGGCCATCGAGAAAGCCTGTGCCCCATTTCCAATAACCTTGCAGCGGGTAGATGAATCCGGTCATTACAATTGCGAATACCAAGAATGACCAGAGTTTCATACGTTCGGCAACGGCGCCGGAGACGATTGACATCGCTGTGGCTACGAACACGACTTGAAAGAAAAAGTCGGCCATTTTCGAGTAATAGGTTTCTCCTCCGCTGCTTATTACAGCCTCGTTCGTATGGTCATCTCCGAGCAGGAAGCTGATACCGGGCCATACACTGTTGACCGCTTCGTCCGGGTACATGATGTTGTAACCGACCAGCATGTACATGATGCAGGCGATCGCAAACAAGGCGATATTTTTGGTTAGAATTTCGGTGGTGTTTTTGGCTCTAACCAAACCGGCCTCGAGCATCGCAAACCCGGCCGCCATCCACATGACCAGTGCGCCGCTCATCAAAAAATAAAATGTATCGAGCGCGTAACTTAATTCAACTAATTTATCCACTTTCGATCTCCTCGTTAACGATGTTATAGAGCTTCTTCGCCGGTTTCACCGGTTCGGATGCGGACGACTTGCTCGAGATTGCTGACAAAAATTTTGCCGTCGCCAATCTTGCCGGTATTGGCTGCTTTGGAAATGGCTTCTACAGCCGCTTCGAGCTGGTCGTCTCCGATGGCTACCTCGACCTTGGCCTTCGGTAGAAAGTCCACGACATATTCCGCGCCGCGATACAGTTCCGTATGGCCTTTTTGGCGACCAAAACCTTTGACTTCCGTTACGGTGACTCCTGAAACCCCTATTTCGGATAACGCTTCGCGTACATCGTCCAGCTTAAAGGGCTTAACAATTGCTGTTATTAATTTCATATCTATGCCTCTTGTTAAGTTACAAACTCGAATTTGTTAAAGCACGGAGCGTGCCATAAAAGCCAAGGATGTTTTTAACCCAAGGTTTGGGCATTCGCATTAACCGGAGATATTGATTTGTATCAATGTGGTGCGGCTTGCTTTAAACTATGCACCAAAATGATGCTAAGCAGCGTGGCCGGTCGGTGATTGACGCTGTTTTTTATAATTGAGATCAATTAGTTGCTTATATGGCATGTGAAGTGCTAATAAATAGTGTGTAGCGATTTCGAAAGAAAGTCGTTTTCATTCGAACATAGCACATGGAATCTAGGTTTTTATCTGCGTTGCTGCAAGGTGATGACTCCAGGTTCTAACTCACTGCTATTAAGTCAAGGACTTTTCCGTTCGCCCTGGGCCCTTCGGCTACGCTCAGGAGAGTTTTGTCGAACCACGAACGGCTTAACTTAATGGCAATGAGGCTCTAGCTTTAAGATATATACATCGCACGGCCACATTTGCGGTTTTCTGACGCGCTCTTTTGTCCGGTAGCTGCGTTACCTACATGGATGTAGGTAAGGGACGTGAGCAGGAGCGGAAGCTTTGCGAAAACAGTTACATAGCTTGCTATGCGCCTGTTTCCGCGCCTTGCTACCGAACAAAACAGCATTGCCATAAAATCCGCAAACATGACCGCGCGAAGTATAACAATGAGCAGTTTGGTTTATAAAACTTTTCCGGGCGGCTATATTGCGACTTAAAAAAATGATATCGTTATCGCGAAATATTCTTAGCAATATATATATGACAATCAACCTAGGAGACAACTTACATGTCTGTAGAAAATGTACTTAAAATGATTCAGGAGCACGATGTTAAATTTGTCGACTTTCGCTTTTGCGATACGCGCGGCAAAGAACAGCATGTGACTTTTCCTGCTCATGATGTGGATGAAGACCTTTTTGAAGAAGGCAAGATGTTTGATGGCTCCTCGGTTGCGGGCTGGAAAGGTATCAACGAGTCGGATATGATTCTGATGCCTGATCCAAGCACGGCGGTGATGGATCCGTTTTATGACGATAACACGCTGATTCTGCGTTGCGACATCATCGAGCCGAACGACATGCAAGGCTACGAACGCGATCCGCGGTCTATCGCGAAACGCGCCGAAGCTTATTTGGCCAGCACCGGTATTGCCGATGCGGCTTTCTTCGGTCCTGAAAACGAGTTTTTCGTATTTGACGATGTGCGTTGGTCAGCGAATATTTCAGGTGCTTCATACAAGATCGATTCTTCGGAGGCTGGCTGGAATTCCGAAAAAGCTTATGAAGACGGGAACATGGGACACCGTCCAAGCGTGAAGGGTGGTTATTTCCCTGTTCCTCCGGTCGACTCATTGCAGGATATGCGTTCTGCGATGTGTTTGATTCTCGAAGAAATGGGCATGGTTACCGAGGTGCATCACCACGAGGTTGCAACAGCAGGTCAATGTGAAATCGGTGTTAAATTCGGCACGTTGGTTAAAAAAGCCGATGAAGTGTTGGATTTGAAATATGTCGTGACCAATATTGCGCATGCTTACGGTAAAACCGCGACATTCATGCCGAAGCCTCTCGTAGGCGATAACGGTAGCGGTATGCATGTTCATCAATCCTTGGCTAAAAACGGCGTTAATCTATTTTCCGGCGATTTATATGGCGGCTTATCAGAAACCGCGTTGTACTACATCGGTGGTATCATCAAGCACGCCAAAGCCTTGAACGCTTTTACCAATGCCTCGACGAACAGCTACAAACGCCTGGTTCCAGGCTTTGAGGCGCCGGTAATGTTGGCTTATTCTGCACGTAACCGTTCGGCATCGATTCGTATTCCTTTTATTAACAATCCGAAAGGTCGTCGTATCGAAGTGCGCTTCCCTGACTCGACTGCGAATCCTTATTTAGCGTTCTCGGCAATGCTAATGGCAGGTCTCGACGGTATTCAAAATAAAATTCATCCTGGCGATGCGATGGATAAAGATTTGTACGATTTACCGCCGGAAGAAGAAAAGGCGATTCCGCAAGTCTGTCATGCCTTCGATCAAGCTTTGCAAGCGTTGGATAACGACCGCGAATTCTTGAAACAAGGCGGCGTGTTTACCGATGATGCCATCAACGGTTATATTGCGTTGAAAATGGATGAAGTGACTCGTTTGCGGATGAGCACGCACCCGGTTGAATTCGATATGTATTACAGTTTGTAATAACGAAGCGAAAAATCAAACAAAAAACGCCCCATTCTGGGGCGTTTTTTGTTTGGGCGCACCATAAATGCCGGCCAATGATTTTCTCTAATCTCGTTTTGCACCGGAAATGATGGTGAAAGAGGAAAGGGGCAAGGGGCAAGGGTTAAGGGTTAAGGAGCAGGGTGATCTCAGCAAGAGCATTGCATTCCCACGCTCTGCGTGGGAATGCAGCCCAAACCGCTCTGCGGTTCGAGGACGCTGGAGGCTCAGTAGGGTACGCTTCGCGTATTATGACAACCCCATATATACCCATCGTAGATCCTTCTGTGGGACGGGGTTGCAAACCCCGTCTGCATAGGTTTAATCGCACCCTTTTAGAAAAAAAGATCGTCATAGGAAAACTGGTTTTTTGGTCTAGTATTTTTCTGGTTCCCACACTCCTCCGTGGGAACCCCATACCGTAGCTGCCGAGGCAAGATCGGTATGCATTCCCACACTGGAGCGTGGGAACAAGGAAAAAACCGTCATCCCGGCAGTGATTATTGGGACTCAGGTCACAAGGACGTGAGAGCCTATGGCAAGACATGGCCCCCCGGAAGTCTTCGGTAAATACCTAAAATATTTTGGTCTAATATTTGCTTATATGTTAGTAAGACGATCGTTTTCTCTGTATGGATATTTCTTTCTCGATTAATCGATAAACTCATGACTTTAAAAAACCGTGTATAAAAAGATTCTCGAACACTTGAATGAAGCGGTTTTGCTATTTGATCGGCAGCTTAAACTGATTTACATCAATACCGCCGGCGAGGTGCTTTTTGCCGATAGTGCTCGACATTTGTTGGGCAATAGTGCCATGGAGTTATTCAAGACGGTCGATACGGAGCAACGGTTGGATTTGGAACAGTGTCTAGGTATGGATGAGCCCTTAGTCGATCGTGAATTGACCCTGGACATCATGAATCAGAGCATTACTGTCAACTTTAGTGCGACGCCTGTGATCAATGATGATCAGGTTACGGAGGTCATTGTCGAGTTGCAACAATTGGATAGGCATTTACGCATTTCGAAGGAAGAGCAACTGATAGCTCAGCAAACAACCGTTCGGATGTTGGTCAGAGGATTGGCCCATGAAATAAAAAATCCTCTTGGGGGGCTAAGAGGCGCTGCGCAATTGCTGGATCTTGAATTGGATGATCCTGAGCTGAAGGAATACACTCAAATCATTATTGCCGAGTCCGACCGGTTGCAAGGCTTAATGGATAAAATGCTCGGTCCTAATAAACTGCCGAATAAAGCGTTATTAAATATTCATGAAGTTGTCGAGCGGGTCAGACAATTGGTGCTCATCGAAGCGAATGGAAAACTGAGCGTTATTCAGGATTACGATCCTAGTATTCCAGACGTTTTTGCGGATAAGAATCAATTGATTCAGGCAGTATTGAATATTGTCCGAAATGCTGTTCAGGCGATGGAAGGCAGCGGAATACTGACTTTAAAAACCAGAGTCTGCCGGCAAATGACGATCGGTCGCAAGAGAAACAAGTTGGCCGCGAAAATCGATATTATCGATAACGGTCCCGGAATCGATAAAGAGATGATGAGCAAGGTTTTTTATCCGATGATTACTGGACGTGCCAGCGGTACGGGGCTTGGTTTGTCCATCGCACAGTCTTTGATCAATCAACATGACGGTATGATCGAATGCGATAGTCAGCCTGGTCGTACCGTTTTTTCTATTTATTTGCCCCTGGAGAATCACCATGAGTAATTCGGGCATAGTTTGGATCGTCGACGACGATAAATCCATCCGCTGGGTATTAGAGAAAGCCCTGCAAAAAGCCGCGATCGAAACCCGTTCGTTCGCGAATGGTAATGTGTTGCTCGAGGCTTTAAAATCCGAGGAACCGGACGCGTTGATCACCGATATTCGCATGCCCGGTATCGATGGCCTGCAGTTGTTGAAGAGCGTGCAAAGCAGTCATCCGGATTTGCCGGTGATTGTGATGACCGCACATTCCGATTTGGAAAGCGCGGTATCGGCATTTCACGGCGGCGCCTTCGAATATTTGCCCAAGCCGTTTGATATCAAGGAGGTCGTAGAGGTTGTTCGTCGCGCATGCGAGCATTCCAAGCAACGACAGGAATCGATACAGAATAACCATGTCGTTGAATCGACCCCGGAAATTATCGGTGCCGCACCGGCGATGCAAGAAGTATTTAGGGCGATAGGTCGATTGGCCCGCTCCCATATTACCGTGATGATCAATGGCGAGTCCGGAACCGGTAAGGAATTGGTGGCCAAGGCTTTACATCGCCATAGCCCGAGAGCGAATAATCCTTTTATTGCATTGAACATGGCCGCGATCCCTAAGGATTTGATGGAATCCGAATTATTCGGACACGAAAAAGGCGCGTTTACCGGTGCTCAAGCACGACGGTCGGGGCGATTCGAGCAAGCCAATCATGGAACGCTGTTCCTCGATGAGATCGGCGATATGCCTGCGGAGCTGCAAACGCGATTGCTGAGGGTGCTGGCCGACGGAGAGTTTTATCCGGTCGGTGCGCATTCATCGGTCAAAGTCGATGTTCGGATCATTGCCGCAACACACCAAAATCTTGAAGCCTTAGTCGCTCAAGGCCGGTTTCGCGAGGATTTATTTCACCGCTTGAATGTTATTCGTATTCATATTCCGCCGCTTCGCGATCGCCGAGAAGATATTCCGTTGCTGATGCAGTATTTTTTGAGTAAAGCCGCGGCCGAGTTGAATACCGAATTAAAGGTGCTTAAGCCGGATGCCGAACAATTCTTGAAGGCTCTGGAGTGGCCGGGCAATGTACGCCAGCTCGAGAACCTGTGTCGTTGGCTGACCGTAATGGCTTCAGGCCGGGAAATTCATAAGAATGAATTACCGCCGGAGTTGTTGCATAGTCGTGAAGAGTCGGGCGGGGCGGATGAGAACTGGCAAGGGGTGTTGAAGAAAAATATAGACTACCAATTGCATAACGGCGATCAGGAGATCGCTAAGCATACGATACCGGTAGTCGAAGCCATTTTAATTAAGTCGGCGTTAGATTATACCGGCGGAAAACGCCACGAAGCGGCTAAGCTTCTGGGTTACGGCAGGAATACCCTGACCCGTAAGATCAAGGAATTGGATATCGAGGAATGATCGTAAGCCCGGCGCCGAATTTTGATCTACTAAGTATATACACATGGCCGTCACGAAATCCTTATGGCTCGAGAAGAGGGCTTTCAAGGAAGAAAGCCCTCAATCCGGTGTGATTGCCTATAAGGTTTTAGCCTTTGAGCAAGTCTTTGACTTTAGCCATGATTCCTGTCGGATCGATGCCTTGGTGCGGGAATTGCTCCCACAAGCCGCCGCAGCCTTCTTTATGCGTGGCAATATGGGCAAATTTAGGCGTGTAACCGCGTTCCAGCAACCAAGAGCCATAGCGGCTACCCAGGCCGGTTTTGCGGTTGAACGATTCGACGACCAATACCATCGGCGATTTTCCGACTTTGGCCAGCATGTCTTCGTCGATGACGTTTAATGTCGGTTTGTTGATCAAGCCGACATCGATACCTTCTTTTTTCAAACGTTCAACCGCATCCAACGCGCGGTATAACGATTCGCCGAAGCTGACGACATAGCCTTGCGTGCCTTCGCGGATGACTTCGTCCTTGCCGGAAACGAATTTGTAATTGCCGCCGAAGAAATCGTTTCCGTCGCTATCCAGGATCGTGGGTACCTTGGAGCGGGTAGAGAAGACGAAACGCAGCCCCGGGTTGAAGAAAATAGTTTCCAAACAGGCTTTCATTTGGTTCGGGTCGGCCGGGAAGTACAGATTGGTGTCGTAACCGTCGCTCAAGCCGTTATCGGCAAACATGTTGTTTAAGCCGAAATGGCAGGTGTTGTCGGCCATATCGTCGATGCCGGAATGCGAGAAATGACAGAGCACGTTGGAATTGTTCAAGCGTGCCATCGTAATTTCGGAAATACACATCTCCAGGAAAGCGCTGAATGTGCCGAAGATACCTTGTTTACCGGCTTCCATCCCGAAGCCGGCCGCTGCGGAAAAGTTGCCGCGTTCCATGATCCCGGAAGAGATGAAAACCTCGGGGTAAGCATCATGAATTTTCTTTAGACCGCAAGAACCTTCAAGGTCGCTGTCGATCACGCGGACTTTTTCCAGACGCTCCGCTTCGGATAATCGGCCTAATATCGAGACCGACGCATCACCAAAGACGTTCCGGTTGGCATCCCATTTGTCGCTCGAACCCAGGAAGGTATAATCCTGCTTCGGTGCTTGGATGGACTTCAGATGTTCGACAGCGGCTTGCTGACCGTTGGCTTCCAAATATTCCAGCGCAAGTTTCACCGAGATGACATCGTGACCGTGGGTCGAGCCTTCCAAGCCTTTGATACCCGGGCACATCGGTCGGTGGTTGATGACCGCGACAGGGCCTTGTGTGTTGATCGCGGTGACGATGCGGTGATACAAGTCGTCCAGATCTTCGCCGTCGCCTTCCAGCACTTTAACGCCATGGCCTTCCAGTGTTTTAGCCGTGCTGCATCCGCCCAAGTAATGGGAAGGGTGACCGGCGATCGTGACATCGTTATCGTCGATAATGAGTTTGACATTCAATTGTTGAGCAACGGCAAGGCGCGCAGCTTCCGCATCGTTACCTTCTTGTTGCGAGCCGTCGGAGCCCAAGCAGAATAAGGTTTTACGTGGATTGGCCATCGCGACTCCGTTCACATAGGGCCACATGTGACCTAAACGGCCGGAGCTGAATTTTACGCCGGGCGTAAAGCCCAGTTCAGGATGGCCCGGTAGATGAGAATGCGCTTCGCGGTAATGCATCAGCTTTTCGGCCGGTAAATCGCCGTTTAGCGTGGACATCAAGTATTGTGTGGCAACGCGGTGTCCTGCTTCATCGAAAAAGACAGGAACGAATTTGTCGTCGTTGCCGCGAAACAGGGCGTCCAGAATCATGACTTCCGGGACCGTATCGAACGGTCCGCCGGTATGTCCGCCAACGCCTCTTGCTGCGCCGGTTGCTGTGAAAAATACGATCGCATCGCGGCATAATTGAATATTGGCCTGCAGAGCCGATTTTTGTTCGGCGGTCAGTTTATTGCTGCTTGGATCGAGTGAAATGCGCTGATAGGCGCCAAGATCGATTGGAAATTTAGACATAGTTATTTTTCTTTTCGGTTGGGTTAAAAAACGTGCTTTGAACCTAGTAAAAGCACTTCACTATGAAGATCATGAAGAATAAGAAATTAATTCAATGGCTTATTTTGCCTATGCAAATCAATTTCCCCCTAAAAGGTTATTTAAGATTTTAGGACAAGCCGTTGAGAGACTTCATGTGCGTCATGATTAAACTGCTGAATTTAGGTTGAAAGCTCTCTCTTTACAAAAACAATTAAAAGGATGGTCAAGGTACAACTTTTCTGGTTCCCACGGTCCTCCGTGCGAATCCACACGTTGGTTGCAGAAACTAGATCGGTATGCGTTCCCACGGAGGACCGTGGGAACGAGGGGAAAATTACTTTCCCAAATGGTTCCTACGCTCTGCGTGGGAGCCTAGATAGGGACGCTCCAGCGTCCCCGAACCGCAGAGCGGTTCAGGATGCGTTCCCACGCAGAGCGTGGGAACGATGGAAATCGGGAATGATTTTCGGCCATATCCTAAACGCTTCCATAACTGCATCCATTTTGTTTTGACAGCCTATAGATAAGAATTTAGTTTTATATGTTTTGGCCCGTCTAATGAATGTTAGGTCTTACCGTATTTCAGTTTCGTTAATCTAGCTTCGGTTTTGATATACCACAATCCCGTGTCTTCGGCAGTCTTGAATCCGGGCAATTCCAGGCCTGATTTTTAACTGCCGAAAAATCACTTTCGGAAGTATAACCCGTAGGCAAGCTCAACAAAATACTTTCGCAAAAAATGTCGGCTCAATCGTTTCGAATCCAAGTTTGATCTTCACGCTCGGTGTAGCGGTCTCTTGCCAGTAACAGATAAAAAGAAGGGACGACGAAAAGCGTAAATAGCGTTCCAACACCGAGACCGCTAGCGATGACCAAGCCGATATCGAAACGGCTGGCGGCGCCCGGGCCGGAGGCGATCAGCAGCGGCACCATTGCGACGATCATCGATACGGTGGTCATTAAAATCGGCCGGAGCCGAATTTTCGCTGCTTGTTCGACCGCTTCACGTTTAGTTAAGCCTTCGTGGATCTGCAGTTGATTCGCGAATTCAACGATCAAAATACCGTTCTTCGCAATTAAACCGATTAGCGTAATCAAGCCGACCTGCGTATAAATATTGATCGATGCAAAGCCGAGCATGATGAAAGCTAGGGCGCTGGCGATCGATAGCGGCACCGAAACTAGAATGATCAGCGGGTCGCGCCAACTTTCGAATTGCGCAGCCAACATTAAATAAATGATCAACAGTGACATGAAAAAGGTCACGACTAGGGCGCTGCCTTGTTGCGCGTATTGACGGGAACTGCCGGTATAGTCGTAACTATAACCGCGCGGAAATAATTCATCGGCTTGTTGTTCCAAATAGTCCATGGCATCGCCGAGGGTTACACCGGGCGCCATCATGCCCGATACGGTCAGACTGTTGAGTTGTTGAAATTGCGTTCGTTTGCTGGGTTCGACCGATTGTTCGATATGCACCAGCGATGACAAGGGTACTTGGCCGCCCGATGCGGTACGCAAATAATAATGATCGAACTTACTGGTGTCTAGGCGCGATAAATCGTCGACTTGCGGTATCACTTTATAACTTCGTCCCTGCAGGCTAAAGTGGTTGACATATTGCCCGCCGAGTAAAGACGCTAGGTTGCTGCCGATGTCTTGCATCGTCAGTCCCATATCGGCCGCTCTATCGCGGTCTATAACTAGAGTCGCTTTCGGTCGGTCGAAATTGACCTCCTTCATCAAAAAATTGAAGCGCCCGCTTTGTGTCGCACGATCGACCAGAAGGTCTGTCACTTGGTTAAGCGATGCGTAATCGGCATCGGTGATGATTACGAATTGCAGCGGTAGGCCGCCTCCCGAGCCCGGTAAGCTTGGCCGTGGAATGACAGCGGTTTGAAAGCCGGCAATGGTGTTGACCTTGGCCTGCAATTCCGGCTGTATCGTCATTTGCGAACGTTTGCGCAATGTGGTCGAAGGCATTTTAAAGCCGCCGAACACAGTATTGTTGCTGCCGCCGAAGCCGAGCAACATAAAGCTTTCGTTATATTCCGGTATCGATTCGAACTGTTTGATCAGCTCTTCGGCATAGGTTTCGTTGTAGTTTAAGGTTGCAGTTTGCGGGCCGGTCGCCATGACGAACAGTATGCTTTGATCTTCTGTCGGCGCCAGTTCTTTTTGCGATAGACTGAACATGAAATAAATGCTGACCAAGACCATCAGGGCAAATGCCAGTACTAAAGATGGCGTTTCTAGGAGCGGATGCAGCAATTTTCGGTAACGTTCGGACCAATCGTTAAAGATTGCTTCGACCGCATGTTCGAAACGGCCGGCCTTGCCTTGGTCTTTCAGGATTTTCGAGCTCAACATCGGCGCTAAAGTGAGCGCAACGATGCTCGAAATGACTACCGCGCCGGCTAAGGTAAAAGCGAATTCGGTAAACAACGTGCCTACCAGTCCGCCCATGAAGCCGACCGGCAAATAGACCGCAACCAGCGCCACCGTGGTCGCGATTACCGGAAGAACCAATTCGCGCGTGCCTTCGATGGCCGCTTCGAATTTGGATTTGCCCAATTCGATATGACGATGCACGTTTTCGACGACAATGATCGCGTCATCGACGACCAGGCCGATACCCAGTACCATCGCCAGCATTGTGAGAAGATTCACCGAAAACCCCAGCAGTAGCATCAAAAAAGTGCCGCCGATTAATGATAAGGGAACGGTGATCGAAGGCACCAATGCGGCGCGAAACGAGCCTAATGATAGATAAATAATCAGTAAGACGATAACTAATGCTTCTGCCAAGGTGAAAAAGACTTCATTGATTGAATCTTGGATAAAACGGCTCGCATCGTAAGGCAGCAGGATATGCATGGCTTCGGGTAAGTCTTTTTCAATTTCGTTCAACATATCGCGGACTGCATAGGCAACCGTCAGCGGGTTGGCGCCGGGTGCTTGTTCGATGCCCATGAATATCGCGGTTTTCCCTTTATACCAGTTGACCATGTCGTAATCTTCGCTGCCCAATTCGGTATCGGAAACATCGGATAGCCTGACCAGTGTCCCGCCGCGATTGCCGATGACCAGATTACGAAATTCCTGTTCGCTGACGACATCGGTCGTCGCGCTCAAATCGATTGTAACGAAATTCCCTTTGGTTTGACCGGCCCCCGACAAGTAATTATTGGAGCGCAGCACATTCGCAACATCCTCGGCTGTTACGCCGAGTGCCGACATGCGCTTGGGGTCGAGCCAGATACGCATCGCAAAGGTTTTGTTACCGAGTACATTGGCTTTGCCGACTCCCGGTATCGATTGGATTTTCGGTTTGACGACGCGCAGCATGTAATCGCTGATTTGCGAAGGCTTCATCGTATCGCTATATAATGCGACATACATCAACGCAGTCGTATCGCCGACTTGCGATGTAATGACCGGGTCTTCCGACTCGGCAGGCAAGACATTACGCTGACTTGCCACTTTTGCTTGAATTTCGGCGACTGCGGCATTCGGGTCGTAATTGAGGCGCATGTGCGCTTCGATGGTCGAAACGCCTTGGCGGCTGTTCGAGGACAGATAATCGATGCCGTCGGCCTCGGCGATGGCCTGCTGTAGAGGCGTGGTAATGAAACCTTGCACTAAATCGCTGCTGGCGCCGGGATAGGACGTGGTGACCGTGACGACGGTATTTTCGGTTTCGGGATATTGCCTGAGCTCCAGCGCCGTGATGGCTCTCAAGCCGAGGACTAAGATCAATAGGCTGACAACGCTGGCAAGGACCGGCCGTTCGATGAAAAGATCGGTGAATTTCACTGTGAAATCCCTCGTTCGCCGGGGGCGGGTTTATCATCCAAAGTGACCTGCATGTCGTTACGCAGTTTGACTTGGCCGGCGCTCACGACGCGCTCGCCAAATTTTAAACCGCTAATGATTTCGATGCGGCCGTCGCGGGTTTGCCCGGTTTCGATTTGCCGGTTTTGCACGATCAGACCTTGTTCGCCCGGTTCGATCACGAATACCGAATTGCCGTAAGGGTTATAGGTGATCGCGGTATCCGGTAGTGTCAGTACCTTGAGTGCTTGGTCCGATAAAATGTTGATTTGTGCGAACATGCCCGGATGCAGCAGTTTTTCGCTGTTGTTTAGCGTGGCGCGAACTTGTGCGGATCGCGTGCCTTGGTCGATCAGCGGACTCACGGCACTGATTTCGCCGTTGAACTCTCGGCCTGGGTAAGCTTGTACGGTCGCAACGACGCGGTGGCCTCTACCTATTTGATTCAAATGGCGTTCGGGAACGGTAAAGTCCAAATAAATCGGGGCCAGTTGTTGCAGTGACACGATTGCCGAACCTTCCGTTAAGTACTGGCCGAGGTTGACTAGACGAATGCCGAGTTCACCGGTGAAAGGCGCGCGAATACGTTTTTTGTCAATCAAGGTACGTTTGGCATGCACAGCCGCTACGGTTTCGTCGAGTAGGGCATGGTTCTGATCGTAATCGGATTTGGAAATGAAATTGTTGCCGATCAGTTTTTTGCTACGCTCGAAGCGGATCTTGGCGAGCCGCATTTCGGCTTCGAGTCCTTGTAATTCTGCGCGATCGGTCGAAGCATCCAGTTCCAACAGCAATTGTCCTTTTTTAACCAATTGGCCGGAATCGAAATGAATCGCTTCGACTTTGCCGGCCACTTCGTTGCTGACGTCGACGCCGGCAATGGCGGTTAAGCTTCCCACCGCGGACAATGTTGAAGGCCAGTTTTCTTGGGTGACTTCGGTGGCTGCAACGACGGCCGGTGGCGGAGGTTGAAATCGGCCGGCTTCTCGTTGAAGTTGGTAAAACTTCAGTCCGAAAATGCCGCCAAAAATCAACACGGAAAATAGTATTAAAATAAGAAAACGTTTGAGCATGTGAGGTTTAAAATACCGAGTCGATGGAATTGTTGGATTGATCCCTGCACCTAAATTAATGAAGATTTCCTCGTTCCCGACGCTCCTGCGTGGGAATGCATACTGATCTTGCTTCGGCAGCCAAGGTATCGGTTCCCACGGAGGACCGTTGGAACCAGGAAAATTATCCGAGATGATTGATTATAGCCAATGGATTATGAATTTAGGTGCTGGGTGAATGCGGATTTTTTAGAAGCAATAATCGGCCTAGCTCCTTAGCACTGAAATTTTCCTCGTTCTCACCGTTCTAGCGTGGGAATGCATACCGATTTTGCCTCGGTAGCCAAGATATGGGTTCCCACGGAGGACCGTGGGAACCGGAAAATTTAGGTGCTGGTTTCACGGCGTCTTTTAATGGGCACTCCAGTGTCGAAATTTGACTAGCAAAGGGTATAAAAACCACGACAACTAGCGGTTATCAAGTTCCTTTATCATTTGCCGGATCCGATTTAGCAATTGTCGTTGTTGCGTCGTCGGCAATCGCTTTAGGTCGCGTTCGAATTCAGTAAGACCGTAATTCGCCGTGTCATTACTCGAATCGGATAGTTGTATGCCACAATCGGCGAGAACGCGAGTGATGGGCTCGCGTGCATCATCTAGCGGCATCGCCCCCGACAATATTTTTTTGAGCATGGTATGAATGCGCACGAAAACCGATGTTCCGTTTAGTAACGCCTCGGCAAATGCTTGTGCATGCTCGTCGTTATAGGCTCTTCGTCTCGAATCCGAAAAAGTGCGCATTTCTATCGTAACGGGTGCTGCTTGATTATCGATTCGATAATCGAAGTCGAACGGTTGGTTTTGCGATGTGATCAGGCTGTTGGAATCGACTATTAGTTGCAATCGGTTGGCTTTGCAAACGATTTCGAGTCTAATCGAATCATAAAGTCCACGTTTCGGCATTGGCGATCGTGCTAGGCTGTATTCCAGGTTGGTTAAGCGGTCCCAGTCACGGTGGTAACTCCATGTGTGGAAATCCTGAGCTACTGCGGTTTGTAAAGACAAGGCGACAATGCAAAGAATCTGTAAAAAATGCTTAAATAATCGAGTTTTAAGTTTCATTGAGCAATAGGCCGTAAAGCTTTGATAAAGAACCTTAGGATACACTAAAACTCGAATCGAAAGCTAAATCGAGTAAAGCCGATTCAATGCCTGGCAGGACGGCGGTTGAAACCCCGTTCTAAACATTTCGAAAGTGACCAAAGCAAGCCGAAATATTTACTGTGAACGTTCGTGAATTAAGGTTCTTTATCTAATTTTTCGATATTCAACACAATGCCGGCTCCGAAGAGGGGCGGTTGCACGATCGACAGGCGTCGGCGGCAGGGCAGATTTTTGCTCCTGCAAAATCTGCATTCACGCCATCCTTGGCGTTCGAACCGCCGTCGAGCCTACACGGAAGTATTTACCCAGCACCTAAATTATATATGTAATCAATCATGGCCAATAATCTATGGAATTTAAGTGCTGGGTTTACGGCGTCCTGTCGCAGGAGAGCCCTGTCGAAGGGTGAGCGGTAGTTTGGGGCTTCACCAGGCCGGTGAAAGTGTTGTAGACCCTTCATGCTTCGACTTGGCTCAGCACGAACGGTCTACAACACATGCCAGCTGCTCTTTTCAGGATTAATGCAGTGTATTGTCGGCTAAATCGCTTTCCCCCCGGGGCATTGATATTGATCGCTTTGTCGGGTCAATTCATCCGCCGGCATGGGGCGCGCGAATAAATAACCTTGAGCGATATTGCAACCTTCGCGTTCAAGAAATTGAGCTTGCTCCTCGGACTCCACGCCTTCCGCGACGGCTTCCAACCCTAGGTTTCGAGCCAGCGAGATGATAACCCGAACGATGGCTTCGCCGTGTTCATCGCGGCCGATGTCCTGCACGAAAGATTGATCGATTTTTAACCGGTCCAAGGGGAGGTTTTTTAGATAAGCTAGGCTGGAATAACCGGTGCCGAAATCGTCAATAGATAATGAGATACCTTGTTGACGCAAATTATCCAAAATGCGCATGGCTTGCTCCGGTTGGCGCATGATCATCGATTCAGTCACTTCCAATTCGAGATGCTTGGCAGGGACGCTCACTCTCTCCAACGCTGCCGATACTTGACCCGCGAGATCCTCCCGGTCGATTTGTTGCATCGATAAATTGACAGAAACGCGAGAAACGTCAAAGCCCTGCGCCTGCCACTCGGCCATTTGTCTGACGGCTTCATTTAAAACCCACTCGCCGATATCACCAATGATGCCCATATCCTCGGCTAACGGAATGAATTGCCCCGGTGAGACCATGCCTAATTCGGCGTGTTGCCAACGCACCAATGCTTCGACTCCCGCAAGCGTACGGTCGATCAAATTAATTTGGGGCTGATAATAAAGTAAAAGCTCGTTTCGGGCGACCGCACCGCGCAGAGCGTTTTCCATGATCAAGCGCTCGAAAGCGCCGGTAGTTAGGCCAGACGAAAAGAACTGATACGTATTGCGACCTTGTTGTTTGGCTTGATACATGGCCAAGTCGGCATGTTTGAGTAGCGTGTCGACGTCCTTGCCGTCGTGGGGAAACAGTGCGATGCCTATGCTGGCGGTCACGGTTAACGCGTGATCTTCGATGAACATTGGCCGGTTAAAAATTTGCAATAATTTATGTGCGACGATGACCGCGTGATGCGCGGTGGAATCGTCTTCCAACAGCAGAACGAATTCGTCGCCGCCTAGGCGGGCTAGTGTATCGTCGGCTCGAATCGCTTGCTGCATCCGCTCGGCGGCTTGTTTCAATAGGTCGTCGCCGACCGGATGCCCTAGTGTATCGTTAATCGTTTTGAATCGGTCCAGATCAAGAAATAATACGGCCAGATTATTGTTTTCTCGTTGCGCATGGATCAAGGCATGCCCGAGACGGTCTCTAAATAAGGTACGATTGGGTAGACGTGTTAATGCATCGTGATGAGCGAGAAAGTCTAGTTGCGCCTGGGCTTCCTTGACCGAGCTAATATCGTTGAACACGCCGACAAAATGGGTGGTGATGCCTTCACTGTTTTTGACCGCACTGATGGTCAACCATTCCGGATAAACTTCGCCGTTTTTACGTCGATTCCAGACTTCGCCGCGCCAATGACCAGTGCCTAATAGTGTATTCCACATCTCGAAAAAAAAAGACCTGTCTTGGTGATTGGACTTCAGGATGCGGGGGTTTTTACCTAGCACCTCAACCTTGGTGTAACCGGTGATTTGCTCGAAGGACGGATTGACGGCTACGATATTGGCATCGATGTCGGTAACGATGATGCCTTCGCCGGTCGATTCAAAGACCTGGTCGGCCAGACGCAGCTTTTCGAGATAGCGTTTGCGTTCGTCGCGAAGCTCTTTTTCCTCCAGCGCATGCCGGATTGCGGCGCCCAAGCGAGCAGGACGATCTTTTAGTACATAATCGAAAGCGCCTTTTTGCAAGGCATCGATCGCGATTTCCTCGCCGATACTGCCGGACACAACGACGACAGGAATGTCGTTGTCGCGATCATTGAGAAGTTCCAGGACTTTGAGACCGCTGAATTGCGGTAGACACCAGTCGGTTAAGATCAAATCAGGTCGGGCGTCGAGTGCTTGCAGAAAGTCCTGTTCGTTTTGTACCCGTTGCCAATCGAAATTTAATCCGTCATCTTTCAATTGTAATACCATCAGTTCGGCATCGACCGGCACATCCTCGACGATCAGAATGCGCAATACCTCGTTACGTTCCGTGAATGATTTAATCATCGTCAGTCTCAGGTTTAGAGATAGCTCCGAGCGGCGGCCCGATATTTAGACTTAACCAATAGTTTTCGATTTGCTTGATGACTTCGATAAAGCCGGAGAACGAAACGGGTTTGACGAGATAGGAATTAGCGCCGATATCGTAAGATAATGCTCGGTCACCTTCCTCGCGTGATGAAGTCAAAATAACGACCGGAATGCGTTTGATCAACGGAGCGGTTTTGATTTGCTTGAGTACATCGAAGCCGTCGATACCCGGCATTTTTAGGTCAAGCAGTATCAGGTTGGGTAACGGATAACGCTTACGGTCGCCGTAGTCGCCTCGTCCGAATAAATAATCGAGCGCTTCGCGACCGCTTGAGGCTGTTTCGATCCGGTTGATCAGTCGGGCTTCATGGAAGGCGTCCAGTGCTAATTCGATATCCATGCGGTTATCGTCCACTAACAATATAAAGGCCTCATTATTCATAACGATTCTCATGCTTTAATTGGCGGCGGGAAGCCGAATGCGAAAGGTACTGCCGTTGCCGGGGGTAGATTCGACTTCTACCGAACCACCCATCATGCGCGCCGATTTGGCGACGATGGCGAGACCTATCCCCGTTCCCGGGTATTCGTCTTCATTGTGCAGGCGCTGAAAAACCTGAAAAATTTTATCATAATACTCGGGTTCGATACCTATGCCGTTATCGGTTACTTGAATAATGACTTGATCGTTGTCATTGCGCGACAAAATTGTGATTTTGGGCGGAATGCCCGGTTTACGGTAAATCAACGCATTATCGAGTAAGTTGGAAAGGATTTGTCCTATTAGCGTTTCGTCGCCAAGCGGAGTGGCCAGAGGTTCGACGATTTCGAGCCCTGCTTGGGTAGCGGTAATACGTTCGGCAAATGTAGCCTTCAGTTGTTTTAGTAGTGGCGACAAAGCTATCGGGCTCGTTTGTACGGCACGCCGTCCGGTGCGGGAATAGTCGAGAAGGTCCTCGATCAATTGACTCATGCGGTTTCCGGCTTCGATGACGTTATCGAGATAATGGCGTCCCTCGTCATTGAGTGTGCCGCCATGCCTGCGTTCCAGGATTTGCGCAAAACCGTTAATGGCGCGAAGCGGTGCGCGTAGATCGTGCGAAACCGAATAAGAAAATGATTCAAGTTCTTTATTGGCTTGCTCCAGCTCGGCCGTGCGCTCGCTAACCCGTCGTTCCAAATAGGCATTCAGTCTGAGTACTTCCTGTTCCGCTTCGATTCGTTCGGTGATGTCCAAACAATAGCCCAGATAGCCGACAAAATCGCCTTTGTGATCGTAACGAGGCACGCCGTCGTCGATAATCCAACGGTATTCGCCGTCGTGACGACGCAACCGGTAAACGATAGAGAATTTTTCGCGCTTGTCGAAAGCCTCATTATAGACTTGCACGCATCGATCGTAGTCATCGGGATGCACGCCTTCGGCCCAGCCGAATCCCTGTTCTTGTTCCAAAGTACGACCGGTAAAGTTCAGCCAGGGTTTATTGAAATAGTCGCACAGTTTGTCGAGATGCGCCGACCAAATGAGCATGCGCCCGTTATTGGCAAGTGAACGGTAGCGCGTTTCGCTTTCTTTTAACGCTATTTCGGCCGTTTTTTGATCTTCGATCAAGCTTAGTAATACCAAGCGCTGCCGGTCCGATTCCTTTAACAGTTGTTCGGTTTCGGTTCTTGCCGCATGGGTGGCTTGTTCGGCTTGTTTTCGTTTGGTGATATCGATCACGATCGCGACCGTCCAGTCGGGTGTTTGCCCCGTTTCCCATAATGGCGAAACAGTCAAGTTGACCCAAACGCTATCGCCATTTTTATGGATATAGCGTTTTTCCATCGAAAATTCGCGAATTTCGCCGGCTAGAAGTCGCTGCGTTTTTTCGTTGTCTGCCGCTAGGTCTTCGGAATGCGTGATGCTTTGATAGGTCCGGTGTTCCATTTCATTGCGGGTATATCCGACGATATCGCAAAATCGTCGATTGATTCGCATGAAGCGGCCGGTGCGTATGTCGATCTGAGCAACGCCTGCCGCGGCTTGCTCGAATAAGGTGCGAAATCGCGTCTCGCTTTCGCGAAGCATCGCAGTGTCGCGGTCGCGGCGAAGCCTTATTATCATTAGCGATCCGAGCATAACAACCGCTAAAGGGTAGATAGTCAAAACTGGTAAGGCGATATCAGACAGAACCCGTACTGCGGTGGGATAAGGAAGAATCAGCATCAGGGCTAGCATCAAAATATGCACGAAAAGCCCGAATAGCCAAAGTTCGCGCCACGATATTTCGACGAGCGGCGATGGCCTAAATTGCCGCCAGTTTATGCCGGCGAGCCCCGATAAGATAATGACTGAAACTCCGGTCCATGTTGCAATGCCGCCTTGATAGAGACGAAATGCCGCAGTGCCGGCCATTGCAACGGCTGTCGGTATGGCGCCGAAGAACAGGCCTGAAATACTTAACAGCACTGACCGAGTATCGAAGATGATGCCGGGTTGATAATACCAAGGCGTCAGCATGATGACCATGCCGATCAAAGCAATCCCCAGGCCGATTACAATTTGTCCGGCTAACTTCGGTTTAAATAAGAAGCGCCCGGCTGTCATATCGAAGGCTAGCGCGATCGTCAGCAGTAATGCGGCATTTTGGAGTATTGCTAGCGCTCCCGAGACAATCATGGTTTGAGTTCCGGTACTGAAGTGGAGTAGCGCGTCGGTTCGCCGAGCCGGGTTAGTAGGGCGTTAACTTCTTGTTTCAAGTCCATGATTCTCGACTCCCTGTCTAAGGTGACTGTGTGCCAGCGGCGCAGTTCGTCTAATTGCCGGTTAAGTTTTTGAGTATCCTGTTCTCTTTCGATCGCAATCGCCGCTAAATGTGCAAAGTTATTGATCAACTGTCGGTCGCTTTCAGTTGCATGGCGCGGCGTTCGGTAATAAGCCGCGAAAGTACCGAGTACCTCGCCGGTCCCGGAAAGAATCGGTGTAGACCAGCAGGCGCGTAAACCCTGGTCGAGAGCTAGGTGACTATATTTTTTCCATAGCGGGCTTTCGGCGATATCGTCGACGAATACCGGTTGCTTAGTAAAAGCCGCGGTGCCGCAGGAACCGACGGAAGGCCCGATTTCAATGCCGTCCACAGCTTGGTTGTATGCATCGGGCAGGCTCGGTGCCGATCCGTGCCGAAGATGTAAGCCGTCCGCATCCATTAACAAGATCGAGCACCGCATGTCGGGGCTGTGCTGCTCTATGTTGCGGGTGATATGTTTCAGTATTGTCGTTAACGGCCGTCCTTCGGCGATTTTCTCCAAGGTATTGTTTGCTGCGGCGAGCAAAGCTTGCTGTTGTTTGAGTTCGCTTATGTCTCGGGCGATGCCTAGAACGCCGATGAGTTTTCCGGTAGCATCGTACATCGGCGTTTTCGTGGTTTGCACCCGAATGCTGCGCCCGTCACCCGAAAAAGTCAGTGTTTCTTCGTTCGTGACCGGCTTTCCAGCGGCTGCCGCGGCTAGGTCGTTCGCACGGAAGGCGTCCGCTGTTTTCGAATCGACAAAGTCGTAATCGGTTTTGCCGATAATTTCGGATGCAGGGACTCCGAATAATCCTTCGATAGCCGGATTGCAGGCCAGGAAGGTGCCGCTATGATCTTTTAGCCATACAAAATCGGGTATCGTCTCGAAGAGTGTTTTTAATCTATATTCGGCTTGCTTGCGCGCGGTTTCGCGTTCGAAATTATCCAGTGCAAAAGAAATATCCTGTGCCATTTCTTCCAACAAAGTGCGCATTTGCCGGTCGAAAATATGCGTTTCTGCGGCATAAAGGTTGAATACTGCGACCAAGCGGTTATCGCTGCGCAAGGGTAGTGCAACCGATGCGCCGATGCCGTGTTGCCGGGCCAGGTCATGCCATGGCCCGGTTGCGGGGTCGTTAAGAAAGTCCTCGCAATAATAGGGGCGTCCATTGCGTATGACGTTGGCGGTCGGCCCCCTGCCTTTCAATGAATCGGGGGCGATCACGATTTCGGTTTGACGGATGTATTCATCGAGCGCACCGTAGCTGGCTACCGGATCGATTCGACCGGAAAAGTCGTCGATGCGACCAATCCAAGCGCCAAGGTAACCGCCGTATTCGACAGCGATACGGCAGAGGCGCTGAAAAAGCTTGTCAGGATCGCGAGTTCTTACGATTGCCTGATTGGTTTCGCTGAGTGTTGCATAAGCTTTGTTGAGTCGCTGTATTTGCTCTTCTGCGGCTTGTCGAGAGCTAATGTCACGAATAAAACTTTGTCGGTAATGATTGTCGTCGATCTCTAAGGTACTGCAACTGATTTCGACCGGAAAGATATCGCCGTTCTTGCGCAATTGTAAGGTTTCGAACAGTGCCCCGACCTTCGTTTCGGCGGGTGGCCAAATGTTTTGGATAGCTGCCTGGAGGTGCGACGGCGTCAAGTCGCGGATAGTCATCGAGCACAATTCGTCGATCTCGTAACCGTATGCCGATGAGGCGGCTTCGTTGGCTTCGACGATGCGTCCTTCGAGATCGGTTAGTAAAAAGATATCGCGCGCCAGTTTAACCAACCTGTCATAATGCCCGACAATTGCCGCTCGATCTTCCAGTTGCCGTTGCCGGAACAAGGCAAAGCGCATTTGTTGACTGCGCCAGAGCAGCAAAACGGCAAGACCTCCGGCTCCAACTGCAAATATGACCACTAGGAGTATCAATCTTGCCCGTAGTTTCAGCGGTTTCAATATTGCATCGGCGTTATTTTCTAATAAGACATGCCAAGGCATGCCGGAAATCGGTTGAAATGTCGCCATTACTTCCATGTTGCGGTCATTGATGCATACGCAGAAACCGGTGCCGTCAAGTACCGCTCGGGTAGCGGATAAGTTTGTTTGGCTTAACGGTTTGCGGAGTGTGAGCGGAGAGCTGGCTATCCCTTCGGTTTTGTTGAGATAGGCCACTTCATCGCCTTCTCGGCGTACTAAAAATAATTCCGAATCGACGGAAATGGCCGACCATTCATTGAGGGATTTGTAAAGCTGTATAGTCGGATTGGTGCTCAATACCATCATGACAAAGGTTTTTTGCGGCTCGTTGACGATTATCGGTGCGATGAATTCGAGGCGATATTGGTCGGGATCGGATCTGAGGCGATGAATGTCGTTGATCGTCAATCGCTGGGATTGTGACGAGTCGATAATAGCTTGTCGCAGTGCGTCTGTAGTTTCGATGGCTTCTCCGGTTGCGAATAAAGGATGCCCTTGCTTGGTATAGAGCGTTACGCCGACCCATTCTTTGGTTTCGAGCAGGGCGTCGAAATAGCTTTGCAGTTTTGCTTCAAGTGTTTTATCTAATTGACTGGAAACGTGTGCATCGATGTCTAGATGTACCGGATGGGATTGTATCAGTTTGACGTCCTGGCGGCGTTCGGTTAACCAGTTTTCTATATGGCGGGCTTTGAATTTGACTATGGTCGACTGTACGGAAAATTGCTGTGCGGTAAACTCTTCAGCCTGTTGGCGATAAACCAAGTAGCCGAAGCCGCCAATCACGACTGTCATCAAAATGTAAACGGCAATCAGTAAGCTGGCACGGAATCCGAAAACTCCGGAGCTTGCTTCATGCAGGGATGGTAGCTTAAGCCTCAATAAAGCATAAAGGATTAGCGCGGTCATTAATACGAAGGCCGTGCCTTTCCAAGCTTGAATGCGCACCAGCAGAGTTCGGTCGGTGATGAGTAAGTCGACCAGCCAATCCGAAGTCAATATCCAAAAGCCGGCGAAAGCCAAATACAGGAATGCAATGATGGCTGCTTTTGAAAGTCGTTGGCGCACTGTCATGTTCCTATAGTGAGCTCATAAAGTCGGCGTTGACTAAGGATTTCCTGATAAATAACCTCCTGGAACTATGAGCTTTGTTGAGGGTTCGGTAACTCGCTTGGCAGGACGCCGTGAACCCAGCACCTAAATTATCCAAGATAGTTAACCATAGTCAATGGGCTATGGAATTTAGGTGCTGGGTGAATATGTCCTTGTAGGCTTGACGGCGGCTTTCCCTGCCGCCGACACCTGCCAATCGAGTTACCGAACCCTCCATAAAATAGGGAAGTTATTTTCGACCAAATCCTAAGGTTGTTATTGACGCTGATGGTAGTTATGCGAGTTTGTTTTTATCAATTAGCGCTTAGGATACAGGTTAGTCGAAAAAAAACAAATTTTGGTTATAGGGCCCTAAGAGTCACTGCCATTAAGTTAAGAGAAGCCCTTCATTCCGCCATGGATGGCTGGATTTTTAAGCGAATTCGGGCCTGAATGCCAGGATTACTTAATTTATATGACGGCTTAACTTAATGACGTTGGCGGGTTAGTGCGGCGCGATAATTTGACCGCTTCTGTGAATAATGCTGTTTAAAGTGCAACTTTGGTGCGCAATTAAGAAACAATTGCACATGGTTGGTACAAATAGTTGTTTTATTGCAACAGCGATCATTGCTTGCCTAGCGGCAACGGGTTTTATTAAAAGCCTGGGAAACGTTTTTAATATGATGAAATCTAAGGATTAAATAGCTTGTTGTTAATAGATGGATTAAGTGTTTACCAAAATATATGGATTTTGGCAAGTGCTTTGCTTCGAACAAAGTGACTATGAAAAAAAGTGGCGGGGTGATGGTTGCAGCTCTAGCCGGTTTTTGACTATTTTTTGATACTTCTGCGAGGATAAGTCCATGACTTTAACAATGAATACTTCCATGAGTTTTTTTGAGGCGGTAGCTAGTTGGCCGATGATCACTTCATTCGACCTGGCTGGATTTACATTATTGATGTTTTTTATCATTTTGTCCGCTATTGAGGCGCATCGCCCTCGAAAGAAATTGCCGAAAAGTAATTTAAAAAACTCTTATCAGATTAATATTGCTTCGTTTTTGTTTAATAGTTTGGTGTTGTCGTTATTGTCGGTCTCATCGTTGCTGGTCGTGGCCGAGAATTTTTCCGGTGCGGGTATTTTGAGCGGCATGTCGGATTCATTAATGAAGGCCGTGTTGTCGTTACTTTTGCTGGATTTGGTATTTTATCTTTGGCACAAGGCTTGTCATGACTTCGATGTTTTATGGCTATTTCATAAAGTCCACCATAGTGAGCCGTATCTGAATGCCTCGACCGCATATCGTGTGCATATTTTGGAGATATTGGCCGCTACATTCATTAAAGCAGTGAGTATCGTGTTTTTCGGTTTCGATAAGGCCAGTGTATTGGCTTACGAATTGTTGATGATGTTGTTTGTTATGTTTCATCACGCAAATATTGCATTTTCTCGAGAAAAAGACCTAGGGTATTTATTTATTACCCCCTATCTGCATCGGGTTCATCACTCGACGGTTCGAGCCGAGCATGACAGAAATTATGGCGCGGTGTTTTCGATTTGGGATCGTCTGTTTGGAACTTTGATCGAGTTGGAACCTAAACAAATTGGGCTGAATGGTCAAGTGCCGCTGACTTTTTTCAAATTGTTAAAGTTTGGTGTGACGCAGGAACCTAAGACGACTCCAGTCGATGAGATGCCCGAGGCCATGCCGATGATTGCCGAAGCGGCTTATTTCAGAGCCGAAAAGCGCGGTTTTGAGCCGGGTAATGAAATGCTTGATTGGTTGGAGGCGGAACGCGAAGTCGTACGGAATGTATATGCCGGAAATGCCATCAAAAAACGGTTCCAGTTTGATGTGGGGGCTTTGTTGAAGCTAGGCCTCAAAAATAATGGAGCCATGCAAAGTTGATCGAATCCATAAAGGAACGGGCATGATTTTTTCCTCATCCCCACGCTCCTGCGTGGGGATGCATACCAATGTTGCCTCGGCAGCCAAGATATGGGTTCCCACGGAGGATCGTGGGAACCCGAAAAAATCTTTAAACTCGCATAACAGAGCTTATCGGATTGGATTTCTGGGAACGGTGCTGTTTGATCACTCTGTGTATATTGAACGTTAGTAACTTCGATAGTCGCGACGAAGGCGTCGCTCCCGCAGTACTTTCCTCGTTCCCACGCTCCTGCGTGGGAACGCATACCAATGTTGCCTCGGCAGCCAAGATATGGGGTCCCACGGAGGATCGTGGGAACCAGAATAATCAATGATTAGGCATAGCTTCCGGTCATATCCCGACCGATACTCCCTTCGTTACTTTTTTCCTTAACGCCATTGATCTTGTCGGTAATCAAGGTTTGCACCTCGTTGAATAATTGTTTTAGGTAGCGTGCGAACCGAGACAGCAAAACTTGTGCCTCTACCTGTAATTTGTGAATTTCGATAAAGATGGAACCGGCTCGTTGTTGGAGCGGGCTGACAATTTTGCCTCGCCAAAAAAACTTGAGTTCTCCAGGCGCTGCTTGCCAAATCTCCTTGAGGTCGTCGCGAGCGTTTTTAATTGGCCACAACACTTTTTGATCGAGCGTATGAAGAATTTCGTCGGTCAAGTGACGGTAATTGCCGTTAAATTGGCCAAGCATCTTGCTGTGGCGGATTGCCAGTGAGTTTAAGATGTTTTGATAATAATTCAACGCATCGGCTTTGGCGCCGCGAAGCTTCTGTGTGCCGGTCTCCAGTACATTCATCGCGAAATAGTCTTTTGCGGTTACGGGCAATGAACGAGCGACTTCGATCAGATCTTTGATTTGTGCGAGTTTCACTACCGTCGATGCGCCGAGCGTGCCGCCCTGTAAAAGGCGTCGGTATTCGGCGATCTTCATCCATATTAAGCTAAGCAAGGAATGCTGAGCAATATTAAGAGCCGCCTCCAATTCGGCTAGACGGCTTTGGCTTTCCGATAAGGATTTTTCCAGCGATGCCACTGTTTCGGATTTCGTTTGTAAAGCTTGTGTTAAAATCGAGACTTGCTGTTCAAGGTGTGCTAACTGGCCGAGCAATTCGCTATGCTCGTTATTCGGTTTCGATGACATTGTTTTCCCCTCTTGGAATGAATGGCCTATTTTTATTAATTAAGTGGTTTTTTCGGCCAGCGGAACTTATTAACAGTTAAATGATATAAAGTCAATTATCGATATCTGCCGGTATCCGGGTAAATCGAGTCAGTTCATGGATGTAATTAGTGATTGCTATTTGACAGCATTGATGGATTCAACGTACTTTTGTTAGCCTTTCACTTTATAAAGGGATGAGCGGAATTTAATGATCCGACTTGTAAATACACTTCGAATTAAATTTAAGTATTAGCTGCATCATTCCCTATAAAATTAATCCTGATTAGCAAGTTTCTTCAGCTAAAGCCCAAAAACCAGCATATCCCTAGCAGGACGGGGTTTGCAACCCCGTCCCGCAGAAGTGGCTACGACTGGCCACTGCTCGGACAGTTGGCTTCGGCAAGCTGAAGCATCTTGCTAATCAGGAAATTAATTATGTTTAAGTCAGCAGATATGTGCCGAATGGTTACTAAATTTTAGAGCAACACAGTGAGTAATAACGATTGTAATGAACCGATACGACTAGGGCTCATGCCTCCGTTGACAGGATTAGTCGGGATCTACGGTGACGAAATAGTTCGTGCCGCAACGATTGCTTGCGGCGAAATCAACGAGCGGGGCGGAGTGCTTGGGCGGCCTTTGCAATTGATCGTCGAGGATGATGGCAGTTTGCCGGAAACAGCGGTGAAAGCAGCTATCAAGCTTGTCGACGAGCATCGTTGTTCGGCGATCATCGGTAATCTGCTGTCGAACTCCCGGATTCTGGTCGCGACTCAAGTCGCCGAACCGAGAAGAATGCCTTATCTCAACTTCTCGTTTTACGAAGGTAGTATATCCGGAAGGTATTTCTTTCATTTTGCGGCTTTGCCTAATCAGCAAATCGATAAAATGATTGCTTGCATGGCCAAATATTACGGTCAGAAAATGTTTTTCGCAGGTAATAATTATGAATGGCCTCGAGGCTCGATCGATGCCGCGAAACGCGCTTTGACGGAACTGGGCGGAGCGGTGGTCGGAGAGGAATATTTGTCGATCGGCGTTTCATACCGCGAAATCGACGATTTGTTAAAACAAGTTGCTCACTCGGGAGCTGATGTTTTTGCACCATTTTTTGCCGGCATCGATCAAGTGAAGTTATTAAACCGCTTTTCGGAATTAGGTTTAAAAAACCGTATGACGGTTGTTATGGGGCATTTCGACGAGATCATGGCTTCACGGTTGCCGGCCAATGTGCGCGAGGGCTTTTATTCATCGAATACCTATTTCATGAGCGTGGATACGCCGGAAAGCCGTAATTATTTGGCGAGGCTTGAGCAAATGCCTGACATCGATGGTCTTTGGCCCTACGGTAACGGTATGCTGACCAATTTCGGCGAGGCGACCTATTTATGCGTGCAGGCATTCGCCAAAGCTGCAGAGGTTGCCGGATCGGTGTATCCCGAAGCCTTGGTTGCGGCACTGGAAAGCGTGTCCATTAAAGGCCCGCAAGGACGCGTGCAAATGGATGCGAATACTCACCATGCCTATGTCAATACCTATCTATCACGGTGTACCGCTGAGGGTTCATTTAGAATTATCGAAAGTTTCGGCCTCATACCTCCAGTGATCCCTGAGCGTTATCGAATGCAAACACAACAATCGGCCGAAGCGGGTAAGTTCGATTCGGTCTCGCAATTAATTACCGACGATGCTAAGCAATTAATGCAAAAACTGAGTACTGCTTGGGATATCTTGTCGATCGCCGATATGGCGATTTTGGCAACCGACGGATTTGGTATTATCGTCGAAGCCAACGCGAATGCTTGCCAGATCTTCGGGTATTCCAGCAAAGAATTAATTGGTCTTTCGGTTCATCTGTTATTGCCGCCGCATTTGCGCGAAAGGCATGTCGAGATGTTTCGCTTATTCGTCGAGGGCGAAGAAACCGAGAGGCGCATGAGCGGGCGTAGTCCGGTTACGGGCTATCGCAAGGACGGCACTTTTTTTCCTTTGGAAGCATCGATCGCTAAATTTCGTCAGGACGGGCATTGGCTGTTAGTCGCCACGATGCGCGATATTACCGAAAACAAACGAGTGGAAGACGAAATTTTGTGGCGTGCGACTCACGACTCCCTGACCGAATTGCCGAACCGAAGGCTTATTCGCGAAAGGCTGACGGATGCTTTACAACGTTCGCGCAGGCAAGGCACCAATGTTGCCTTGTTATTTGTCGATCTCGATAATTTCGGGCTAATTAATAATATACATGATCATAAGGTTGGCGATCAGGTGTTGCAAACGACGGCAAGACGTCTGATGGAAATTGTCAGGCCCGGCGATAGCGTGGCTCATTTATCCGCCGATGAATTTGTCGTGCTTTGCGAGCAACTAGAGAACCCGACGATGATTTCGACGCTCGCTGAGCGCATCAACGATACCTTGAGGCAGCCAATAGACCTCACTGGTTCTCAGGTATCGGTAACAGCCAGTGTCGGTATCGCGGTAGGCCAAGGCAGCACACATTCGGCCGATGATTTGTTGCGTTCCGCGGATACGGCGATGTCTGAAGTTAAAATGCTGGGTAAGGATAGCTGGTATTTTTTTAACGACAGCTTGCAGGAAAAAGTACGCTTGAGGTTGTCGATTACGCAGGGTTTGCGGTTGGCGATCGAGCGCGATGAATTTTCTCCCCGTTTTCAGCCGATTATCTGCGCCGCAACCGGGCGCATCATAGCGGCTGAATTGCTGTTGCGCTGGTTTCCATCGACCGGTGAAGTTTCTCCGGCTGTTTTTATACCCATTGCCGAAATGACCGGCCCTATCCTCGCGATCGGCAACTGGGTATTTCGGGAGGCTTGCCGGGCTGAAGCCGAATGGCGTAGACGATGGGGCGATAATGCGCCCGCTTATATTTCGGTCAATGTTTCGGCAAGGCAGTTGGATGAGGAATCGCTTTCCGATCAATTTGCCGAAATCATTCGTGAAACCGGCGCCGATCCTTCGAGGATTTTGCTCGAAATAACCGAAACGTCTTTGATGGCCGATGTTGAAACGAATCTACGCATGTTACGTCGTCTTGTCGATCAGGGCTTGCGTGTGGCGGTCGACGATTTCGGAACCGGTTATTCCTCATTGGCGCAATTAATTAAGTTGCCGGTTAGCGTGCTTAAAATCGATAGGGCCTTCATCGACGGCTTGGAGAATCAGCAAGAACACCGTTTGGTGACACAGGCTATTATCGGCTTGGGGCGCGGTTTGGGGCTGAAAATGGTTGCCGAGGGTGTTGAAAATGAATTGCAGTTGAGAGAACTGCGCGCGCTCGGTTGTGATTTTATTCAAGGCTATTATTTTTATCGGCCGCTGGATTGGGATACCTTTGTCGAAACCGTCGAGCGCGAAATCGAAACCGAAACGCCCGATGCGCCGTTGCCGTTGTTTTTTGTGTTGTATATTAGCCAAGCTGTCCGGCCGATGCCGGAAAATGAAATCGAAGCTTTATTGGAACAGACTCGGCAATTTAACAAATTAAACGGTATTACCGGTTGTTTGCTGCATCGGGATGGTTGGTTCATGCAGCTCATAGAAGGCTCTCCTGAAAAGGTGCTAGCTTTGGCCGAAAAAATTAGACTGGATTCGAGACACAAGCATATGCAGGTGGTTATTCAGGGGCCGGAGCGGAGACGTCTTTTTCCGGAATGGAGTATGGGCTATCACGAAATAGGTCAAGTGCTTGACGAGCCTGACTTTAGTCTTTGGCGCAAACGGGTAATTGGTTTCGAGGAACTCGCCGAGGATGCCAAGATTTGTTACGAATTCATTACCTCGTTCAAAACACGCACGGTTTAGGCAAATTTGAGGGCTATTGAAAATGCCGCAAGACATGCAAGCGATAGAAATCGTCGCTCCGGGTAAGTTAGTAGCGACGCGCCGGCCACTGCCGATGCCTTTAGCCGATGAGGTGCTGATACGCGTTGAGGCGGCCGGCGTCAATCGTCCCGATGTCATGCAGCGCCAAGGTTTATATCCTCCGCCGCCCGGCGCGTCCGATATTCCCGGGCTGGAAGTGGCCGGAACCATCGCGGCTTTGGGTGATGAGGTGCGGCATTTGCAATTAGGCGACCGTGTCTGCGCCTTGGTGACCGGCGGCGGTTATGCGCAGTATTGCACTGCCGCAGCCGAGTTATGCTTGCCCCTTCCGAAAGGTATGACGGCGATTCAGGCGGCCGGACTGCCGGAAACTTTTTTTACGGTTTGGAGCAATCTATTCGATCGCGTCGGACTTCAGTCCGGCGAAACTTTGTTGGTGCATGGCGGCGGCAGCGGAATCGGCGTCACGGCGATACAAATGGCCAAGGCCTTCGGTGCTCGTGTGTTCGTCACTGCGGGATCGCTGCGTAAATGCGCGTTTTGCCGAGAACTGGGCGCCGATGCGGCGATCAATTACCGCGAGCAGGACTTCGTCGAAGAAGTCTCGGCGTTGACAGGCGGTAAAGGCGTCGATGTGATTTTGGACATGATCGGCGGCGATTATTTTCCGCGCAATCTCAAATGCATGGCATTCGATGCCAGGCTGGTGCAAATCGCGGTTCAAGGCGGACCGAAAGCCGAAATCAATCTATTGCAAGTATTTTTGAAAAGATTGGCGATTACCGGTTCGACCCTGAGAGCCCGCGATAATGTCTTTAAGGCGGCGATCGCCGGAAAGCTGCACGAGCATATTTGGCCGCTCTTGGAGTCGGGTGACATTCATCCGGTTATCGATACGGTATTACCGTTGGTCGAAGCGGCGGGGGCGCATGCATTGATGGAAAGTAGCCGGCATATTGGAAAAATTATTCTTACGGTATAAACAACAATGACTTATGCAAATTTAATTTCCGTCGATCAATTAGCCGAGCATATTGGGGTTCCCGGGTGGGTCGTTTTCGATTGCCGGTTTTCGTTGGCCGATACCGAAGCCGGCGGCAAAGTTTACCGGCAAGGCCATATTCCAGGCGCCCGTTATGTTCATCTCGATCGGGATTTATCGTCCGGAATCACGGATTTAACCGGCCGCCATCCGTTGCCGGATTTTAACTCGTTATGTAAAAAGCTTGGGGACTGGGGCGTATCAAACGCCAGTCAGGTCGTGGTTTACGATGATGCCGGCGGCGCTTTTGCCGGCCGCTTGTGGTGGCTGTTGCATTGTTTAGGGCACGATAGTGTCGCGGTGCTCGATGGCGGGATTCAACAGTGGAGAAAAGGTGCTTATCCGATCACGACGGCATTGCCTTCGATTCAACCCGCATTATTTAGGCCTTACCTAAACGATTCGAATTGGCTCATTGCAGAGCAAGTGCAAAACGGGTTGGCACAAAAATCGATCAAATTGATCGATGCCAGGACGCCGGAACGTTTTTCGGGGGGTCAAGAGCCTATCGATCCGGTTGCGGGGCATGTGCCCGGTGCGCTGAATCGGCCGTTTCAATACAATCTGCAAGCGGACGGACGCTTTAAGGCGGCGCAAGAGTTGCGCGATGAATGGTCTGCGCTGATCGGTGTTACGCCGGCCGAACAAGTTGTACATATGTGCGGTTCCGGCGTGACCGCTTGTCATAATTTATTGGCGATGGACATTGCGGGTTTTGCCGGTTCCAAGCTTTATGCCGGTTCTTGGAGCGAATGGATACGCAATAAAAATCGCCCGGTTGCGACAAAGTATACTTAAATCCTAACGCTCATGAAAGCCCGGTTATTGCTCCCGCAATTGAAAATCGAGGCGTGGAGAGTGCGGTCACTCGCCCGACAGGACGCCGTAAATACGTCCCATGTAGGCTCGACGGCGGCTCGAACGCCAAGGACGGCGTGAATGCAGATTTTGCATGGAGCAAAAATCTGCCCTGCCGCCGACGCCTGTCGATCGAGCAACCGCACCCGCTTCGGAACCGACATTGTTTTTCATATTTCTCGTTCCCACGCTATGCGCTCGCCGTTATACACAAGTATCGGTAATCTTGCTAAACAGAGGTCATCGTATGCCTGGAAACGGTGCTGTTTGATAAATCTGCGGATATTGGATATCAGTGGCTCCGAGATCGCGATCTGGGGATCGCTCCCACAGAGCATCCGGCGCCTTGTGGGAGCGACGCCTTCGTCGTCCCTCACCTAACGCTAGGTGAGGGACCAGCATGGAGCTGGCATAGAGCCTACATGGACGTATTCACGGCGTCCTTTGGCGGACACCCAGGCGCCGAATTTTAATCTACGACGGGTATTAGGTTTATACCAATCGCGAACTATTTTTCCGGTTCCTGTAAAATCACTCCGAATAATGGCAGGACAGTAATCAGGATACTCGATTGTTTTTTTGCCTTCGATCATGCCTAGACGCGATACAGGAATTTTAGAGAGGAAAATTATTTTTTATGAGTGCCACGACTCTAAGGATAGCCATTGCACAAAGCAATTTTCGGGTTGGCGATATCAAAGCCAATACCGAAAAAATCATCGCCCAGGCACAAGATAGCCGCGACCGGCTAAAAGCCGATATTGTCATCTTTCCGGAACTCTCGGTAACTGGTTACCCGCCGGAGGATTTGTTGCTGAGACCGGATTTTATTGCCCGAGCGCAGCAAGCCGCGGCTTCGATCGCCGAACAGGTGCAAGGCATCGATGTGGTTTTCGGATACCCCGAACAGTCCGGCGGCAAGTTGTTTAACTCGGCGGTAGTGTGCAGGTCCGGAGAAATTATTGCGCGCTACCATAAGAATGTTTTACCGAATTACGGTGTGTTCGACGAACAGCGTTATTTCACGGCCGGTTCCGAAAACATGTTATTCAACCTGAAAGGTTTGACTCTGGCATTGACGATTTGCGAGGATGTTTGGCAGTCGGGCTTGATTGCCAAAAACCGTCAGGCCGGCGCGGATATCGTTTTGACCTTAAACGCGTCGCCCTTCCATGCCGGCAAGATTCATCAGCGCGAGCAGGTCGTTTGCGATCAAGTCAAAGCTGCCGGAGTTCCTTTGGTTTATGTCAATTTAATCGGCGGACAAGACGAATTGGTTTTCGATGGTGCGTCATTTGTTGTCGATAGCGACGGTGCAGTCGCGTTTCGCGCCGAGGAATTCCGGGAGCAGCTCAGTGTCGTCGAGTTTGCCGGCAAGCAACCGATTAAATCGATATGCGCCCCGATTTATCGGCCGGTGTCGAGCGAATATCAGGCTCTGGTCTTGGGGATTCGCGATTATGTCAGTAAAAACGGCTTTAACGGAGCTTTATTGGGTTTGTCCGGAGGCATCGATTCGGCGCTGGTACTGGCATTGGCTGTCGATGCGCTCGGCGCCGATAAAGTTGAAGCGGTATTGATGCCTTCGTGTTATACGCAAGCGATGAGCAACGAAGATGCTGAATCGGAAGCTAATGCGCTGGGTGTGAACTATCACATTATTCCTATCGAACCGGCTGTTACAGCATTTAACGAGATGTTGGCCCCGGTGTTTGCCGGCAGTGCCAAGGATACGACCGAGGAAAATATTCAGGCTCGTTGTCGCTGCGTCTTGCTGATGGCTTTGTCGAATAAGCAAGGTAAATTGTTGCTGACCACCGGCAATAAAAGCGAGATGAGTGTCGGCTATGCGACGCTTTATGGCGACATGGCCGGCGGATTCGCGCCGATCAAGGATGTGCCGAAGCTATTAGTCTATGCGTTGGCGCGTTATCGTAATTCGATTTCGAAAGTCATTCCTGAGCGAGTGATAACGCGACCGCCATCGGCTGAATTGGCGCCGGATCAGGTCGATCAGGATTCATTGCCGCCTTATGAAGTTCTGGATCCGATTCTGGAGCGTTATGTCGAGTTCGATCAATCGGCGGAAGAGATTATTGCCGCAGGATTTGCCGCGGAGCATGTCGTTAGGGCGATTACGCTGGTCGATCGCAACGAATACAAGCGTCGGCAATCGCCGCCCGGTATCCGGATAACCCCTCGAGCCTTCGGCCGCGATCGGCGTTATCCGATTACGTCCGGTTACAAAGGTGTTTGAAATAGCGAAGAGATGATAATGACCAATAATAAAAGTGCATTTCGCATGGTCTTGTTTATGTTGTTGATAATACGAGTCTCATGGGTTTCGGCGCAGGATCGTTTTCAAATTGAATTGATTATATTCGGGCAAGACATGCCGACGACCGAATTGTTCGATCAAACCCGCAGCGGGATACAATGGCCGAGTCGGGTCGTCGAAGTGTCGGCATTGGCTCAGGCCGCCACGGAACAAAAATCGTTATCCCATGTCTACGCTACGCTTTCGCGTTATTCAACGTATCAGCCGATCGCCCACTATGCATGGATTCAAGCCATCGATGTAGACAGTGCCGGCGATGCGGTTCGAATTCAGGATGCCGCTAATGTGTTGGACGGTTTTTTTCAGCTCGAACGAGGCGATTTTTTGACCGTGACCTTAGATCTTGAGTATCAGCCCGATCCCGAGCGATTTTTTAGATTGTCCGAAGCGAGGCGAATTAAGTTTGATGAAGATCATTATTTCGATCATCCGAAATTCGGCGCGATTTTGAAGGTTAAGATGAAAGGTGAAAGGTGAAAGGTGAAAGGGGCAAGGGGCAAGGGGCAAGGGGCAAGGGGCAAGGGGCAAGGGGCAAGTTTGTGCTTGACAAATGGTAGAAAATTCACATCATTTCGCTATTCACCGCTTGTGTTTGGGCTTGAAGAATAAAAAATAATCTCCATAATACAGTTCTAAGTTTTGGAATCGAGCCGCGTTCGCTATGAATAAACCGGATTTTGCATGCCTATAGGGAATAGGCGAAGTATATACGCGACCTTTGCAAGCTCTCGTCAGTCGATTGAGGGCTTTTTTTGTTTTCGATTTGGTGATTAAATAGCTGCCACTTTTCTCCGTTGTAATGATGGGGTGTTTTTTTAGATGTACATACGATGACGCAAAAATTATATATTCAGACCAACGGTTGTCAGATGAACGAGTACGATTCCGACAAAATGCGGGATGTATTGAAAGCATCTCACGGTCTGGAGTTGACCGACAAACCCGACGAGGCCGATGTTTTATTACTCAACACTTGCTCGGTGCGCGAAAAAGCTCAAGAAAAAGTCTTTTCGGCTTTGGGCGTATGGCGGCCATTCAAGGAGCTGAAACCCGATGTCATCATCGGCGTTGGCGGTTGCGTGGCGAGTCAAGAAGGCGATGCGATACAAAAGCGCGCACCGTTCGTCGATATTGTCTTTGGTCCGCAAACCTTGCACCGATTGCCGCAATTGCTTGACGAAGCTCGCAACAAGCATAAGCGTGTCATCGACATCAGCTTTCCCGAAATCGAAAAATTCGACGCCTTGCCGGAACCGCGTGCCGAAGGCCCTAAAGCTTTCGTATCGGTGATGGAAGGCTGCAGCAAATATTGCACGTTTTGCGTCGTTCCTTATACACGAGGCGAGGAAATCAGCCGTCCGCTCGACGATGTGATTGCCGAGATCACGGTCTTGGCGAAGCAGGGCGTTCGCGAAGTCAATCTGCTTGGGCAAAACGTCAATGCTTATCGGGGGTTGATGGCGGACGGCGATATCGCCGATTTCGCGCTTTTACTACACCATGTGGCGGCGATCGACGGCATCGACCGGATTCGTTTTACGACGTCGAATCCGGTCGAATTCAGCGATAGCCTGATTGAAGCCTATGCCGAAATTCCGCAATTGGTCGATCATCTGCATCTACCGGTTCAAAGCGGCAGCGATGCGATTTTGAAAAAAATGAAGCGCGGCCATGTGCGCGACGACTATTTCGAGATTATTCGCAAATTGCGCGAGGTTCGCCCGAATATTTCTCTATCTTCCGATTTCATCATCGGTTTTCCGGGCGAAACCGATCGGGACTTCGACGATACGATGGATTTGATCGAGACGATCGGATTCGATCTTTCCTATAGTTTTATATACAGTCAAAGGCCCGGTACGCCTGCTGCCGATTTGCCGGACGATGTGCCTCTCGAAGTCAAGAAGCAGCGTTTGCAACGTTTGCAAAACCGCATCAATGAAATGGCGGCCCAAATTTCGGCGAGCATGGTCGATACCGTGCAAACGGTCTTGGTTGAAGGTCCGTCAAAAAAGAATCCGTTACAAATGCAGGGTCGAACCGAAAATAATCGCGTCGTCAATTTCATTGGTCATCCCCGATTAGCGGGGCAATTCGTCGACGTCTACATAGCCGAGGCCTTGCCTAATTCTCTACGCGGGCGTATGGTCGAATCTTCGACCGTAAAAATAACTGCGGTGGCTTAAACAATTGATGTCATCTCAAGAAATTACGCTGTTGCCGGCCGATAACAGCAGACTCTCCAATTTTTGCGGCCAATTCGATTGCCATCTGCGTCAGATCGAGCAGCGCATGCTGGTGGAAATCGCCAATCGAGGTAATCATTTCAAAGTCAGCGGTGAAGAGCAGGCGGTTAAAGCGGCTTGCGCGGTGATGCATAAGCTATTTGCCAGCACCGAACTGGAATTATTGACTCCCGAGCAGGTGCATCTATCGATGCAGGATGCCAGCATCGACGAAGCCCTTGAGGCGGTCAAGGCGGAAACGGCGGCTCAATATCAGGTGACGGTCAAAACTAAGCGCGGCGTGATCAAAGGCAGGGGCGCTAATCAACAGAATTATTTAAAAAAAATCACAACTAACGATATCAATTTCGGCGTCGGTCCCGCAGGAACCGGGAAGACTTATCTAGCGGTCGCTTGCGCGGTAGAAGCCTTGCAAAACGAAAAAGTCCGTCGAATCATTCTGGTTCGTCCAGCCGTGGAAGCCGGCGAGAAACTCGGCTTTTTGCCCGGCGACATGGCGCAAAAAGTCGATCCTTACTTACGTCCGCTGTACGACGCTTTGTATGAAATGCTCGGCTTCGAACGCGTCGAGAAATTGATCGACCGCGATGTCATTGAAGTAGCGCCGTTAGCCTTCATGCGCGGCAGAACCTTGAACGATTCCTTCATTATTCTCGATGAAGCGCAAAACACGACCATCGAACAAATCAAGATGTTTTTGACGCGGGTCGGCTTCGGTTCGACCGCCGTCATTACCGGCGACATCACGCAAATCGATTTGCCTTCCGAAAAAATGTCGGGATTGCGCCATGTATTGAAGGTATTAGAGAATGTCGAAGGCATCAGTTTTACGTTTTTCGGCGCGAAGGATGTCGTTAGGCATCCTTTGGTTCAGCGAATTGTTCTTGCCTATGAGGCCTATGAAAAAACAACCCCGAACCCTTGATGAACAGCATTGAAATTCAACAAGAGACCACTTCGGACGATGTGCCGGATAGTGGTCTATTACAAACCTGGGTAGACGCCGCGCTAAAGGATTATCCAGACGATACCGAGCTGGTGATCCGTATCGTGGATAAGCTAGAGATCGGTCAACTCAACGAACACTATAGAGCTAAGCCGGGTCCAACCAATATTTTGAGTTTTCCTTTCGAAGCGCCGGACTATATCGACTCCAATCTATTGGGAGATTTGGTCGTTTGCGCGCCGGTCTTGGTCGAGGAAGCGCTCGCACAATGCAAGCGCTTGGAGCATCATTGGGCGCATATTGTCGTGCATGGTGTTCTGCACTTGCTGGGCTACGATCATATCGAAGAAAACGAAGCCGAATTAATGGAAGCGAAAGAAATCGAAATATTGGCACAATTAAACATCGATAATCCGTATAACGAGGCATACGAGGTATGAACGAAGAACCTTATCCGAGTCAGACGCCGCAAAAAAGTTGGATCGGCAGACTGGGACAACTTTTGAGCGGCGAACCCCAGGATCAGGAAGATCTTCTTGAAATTTTACGGGAAGCCCAGGAAAAACATTTGCTAGGCCCTGATGCGCTGTCGATGATTGAAGGTGTGCTCCAGGTTTCGGAAATGCGGGCTCGGGATATAATGATTCCGAGAGTGCAAATGGTGGTCGTGCCGAGAGACGCCGACCTGAAAACCATTTTTCCGTTGGTGCTCGAACATGGCCATTCCCGTTTTCCGGTGATCGAAGAAGACCGTAGTAAAGTTGTCGGCGTTTTGTTGGCAAAAGATTTGCTGCCTTATGCGTTGACCGATCATGATGTCAAAATCGAGGAATTGATGCGTCCGGTCAGTATCGTGCCGGAAAGTAAACGTCTGAATGTGTTGTTGAAGGAATTTCGTACCAATCGTAATCATCTGGCCATCGTCGTAGACGAGTACGGAACCGCAGCAGGATTGGTGACGATTGAGGATATTCTCGAAGAAATCGTCGGCGATATCGAGGACGAGCACGACCAGGAACCCGATGAGGGTTATATCGTGCAGCGCAACGAAAACGAATATATGGTCAAGGCGTTGACACCGATGGAGGATTTCGACGAATATTTTTCTTGCGATCTATCCAGCGAGGAATACGATACGGTCGGCGGCTTTATCGTGACCAAGCTCGGACACCTGCCGCAAAAAGGCGAAAAAGTAATCGAAGGCAAGCTCAGGTTCGAAGTGGTCCGAGCGGACAGCCGCCGAATTCATTGGCTAAAATTGAAATTGCTCGAAGAAGAGGGAGAATAGGCGGGTTATTTAACCCGCTCCGAACGTTAGGGTTTGCTTTGGGCATGGTCGAAAAGCTTCCGCTCCTGCTCTTACGTTACCTACATCCACGTAGGTAACGTAAGAGCAGGGCTGCAAGCCTCGTCCCATATAGGTTTTAGGTCATTTTAGGTAAGTTGCGAGTAATGCTTGGGCCGCATGACGCGGCGAACATTTTCCAACAAGGTCGGCGATTTTGAGCTAGACATAAAATTGTTAGCTGCTGTGGTCAGGCTAAAGGCAAATCTGCCCGAATTTATGGCTAATATCAGGTTATCAAGGCACATTTGCCCGGTTTAGGAGTTATCAGGGCAAATGTGCCTGAAAAGATCGCCAATATCAACTTATCGGGTAGATTTGCCTGATAATCAATAGTTAGCTATATAGGAGACACTATGAGATTCATTATATATGTATTTATGTTGTCATATAGTTCAATTTCATTTGGGGTTGATATTGCCTCCTGTTCCAGCCCTCAAGGTAAAGCTTACTATTATGAATATGGCCTAGTAAGTAAAAAAGATTCTGGATGGGTAGATGATGAAAAGATCAGTTCAGGAATTACAAAATTAACCAAGACAGGCGAAAACACATACGATATTCTTTTTGTTGACACAAGAAACCAAATAATTTCATCTACTGAAGATGGTGGCAAAGTTTTAATGGTCAGCGGTGGTAAGAATATTGCGTCTTTTATAATTATTTACCCTGGAGCAACTACTGAAATATATACTTTCCTAAAAAACAACTCTGGCGTAAATGAATATATACATATAACTAGCCGCGGAAGTGATGCCATGCTGATAAACAAAGCATCATTAATGCGCGGCGAATGTGACTATATTAATTTTGATAAATTATAAATACTAGGCTAATCAATATAACTATAAACTATATAAAGCATGAATAGAGAGCGCACAAAAAAAGAATACGAGAAAGCTATATTTCTACATTTTCTATCCTTATCTAATCTTGAAATAGCAACCGATTCAATAACAAGCGGCAATCCTAACAAACAGGAACCCGATATTTTATGTAAATATATTAAGGGCGGAACCGTAGGATTCGAGCTCGGCAGATTAACCGATCCAATATTGTCTGCCGAGGTAAATGCATGGGAGCCAGAAAACGGAAAATACATACGCACAAAAGATCATAGCGGTAAAATTACTCGTAAAAAGCTAACTAGAGAATATCAGGTTTCATTTCCTGTAGAATTATTGTTATATAGAGAAAATCCAATTGTTACACCAGAAAATGTAATCATCCCCTCAATTAGACCAATTTGTGGATCTATTCAGCATGGTTATAAAAGAATATGGTTCATGGGAAAAACTGTTGAGGTTATATATGAAAATAGCTAACAATCACATCAACCCCGACAAAAAGGATGCACGGCCAAAAATCGGGCCGCGCACCTTTTTGCCGGTTATGTAAGCGTTAGGTGAATAAGACAAACTATGGTCAGAAAGCCAAAGATTGGTAGAAACGACTCTTGTCCATGCGGTAGTGGCAACAAATACAAACATTGCTGCGAAGGAACTACTGATTGGAACCAGATAATTAGGGAGGGGAGAGATTGGGTGCCCTATTTGTCTATTCGCGGTAGAAACATTCTCTTCGTTAATAAAATAGCAGAAGCATTACAGATGGATTCGGGGCCCGGACCCAGATCCTTAAAGGACTGCAAAGCCGCTTTCACTGCTGATGCCGTGGTAAAAATCCATGAGGCGCTGATGGAAGTATGGCCTCCCAATATTGATATTCACAATGTGCTTAGAAATAGCGCTACTGATTTATCAGGTCTATATATAGGTGACTATAAAACACAATATATACAGAAAGGGCTTGTCAGACACTCCACATATTCTCAAAAATTGCTTGTAGTCGACCCCTTCGTGTACCCAATAAGCGTGAGAGATAAATACAACCCCATTCTCACTCCTGAACAATACCGAACCCAAACACTTAAGAATGTTAACTTTTGGTTTTCCCTTCTTCCCTGGATTGAGGAAGGGATTGTTGAGGTTATTCGGACCCCTGCGGACTTTGACCATAAGTTAAATTGGGACTCACTTAAGAGGCAGCAGAAGAAATTCGAAGAGAACGAAAAACTACAAAAAGCTGCTGAAGTATCTGCTCATGAGCTTGGAGCGCGGCATAAAGAAGAAGAAGCGTTCCGTCATCTAATTTTATCAGCACCAGATGATTATCTAGAGCGAACATTCGATGAATTAGGATTGGAAAAGGAAAGTCTGACGCCACAGCAATTTCTTGCATATATCCAACAGCGCAGGGATGAAGATCCAGATTTTCTTGAGCAGCTAGGACCTGATGTATCGGGTCAGCTACATATGTTTACTACTGGAGCTAGTTATGACATAGCGATGCTAACGTCAAATCTAACTGACTCCTATCTGGTGACAGATGTCTATTCAAAATGGAAAGAGATTGAAATTGATAGAGATAGCAACAATGCCAAGAATGAAGAATGGAGCCCATTTGCAAAAGCGTTCCAAGATCTAGAACTAAAGTATTTAAACAACCTTAGTTTAGAGCATGCGCTTATCCTGCGACAAGAAGAGCGATTAGAGAGTCTTCGCGTATTTCTGAGAAAGGTCTGGAATGATGCGCGGTCAACAAATCCTTTTAGTGAAGCAAATGCGCAACTACTTGCCGATGAGCTACATGAGGAAGTTAGGAAGGCGGAAGAAGAGTGGAAGCAAATTGACAGAAACCTCATTAAATGGTTTGGCGCTGAGCTTAGTGCGGGCCTGTTAGCCGCGGGCCCATTGATCGCATCTGGCTATGGCGCGTTTCTAGCGGCAGCTGTTGCGTCAGCTGGTGCTGTCACATTGACGGCGACGAGAGTAGAAAGAAAATCATTTCAAACCAAGTATCCAGCGTCATTTTTCTTAAGGTTGAAGTGAAAGTGACATGTAATTCGCCTAACAAGGCGCTCCAGCCGACGCCAAAAAAGCGGCGCGGCTGAGTTTAATCGTTCTCAGGGTGCTCCGCTGCGCTACGCACCCTGAGAATGGCCGAGTTGACAGGACGATTTATGCCTGATAACCCGATACTCCGTATCCATTATCAAGCAAAATCGCCTGTCAACTCGGCCATTATGTGCTAAAGGACAATAGAATGAAATTAATCGCTACACTGTTTTTTTTGCTCCCAGTATTGGCCTATGCAGATACAACAACATACTCATGCAATTACACCACCTATAGTGACCAAGATGGCAACCACAAGGCAGAAAAGAAATTTGAGCTAAATTTCATTGTTGATAAGGCGGCGAGGAAAAGCTATATGCTTGGTAACAATGGCAGCACTGAAGTTAAGTTAGTCGAATCAAGTGATCAGCTTGCATTTATAGAGGTAACCGCAACTGGAAACATCATGACCACAGCAATCGATAGCAAGCTTAATTCTGTTCATAGTAGAAATTCAGTAATGTTCGGTGAAATACTACCGTCCCAGTATTATGGGAAATGTGAAGTCAAATAAAGCACATAACAAGGCGCTCGTTCGGACGCAAACTACGCTGCGCTTCGTCTGCGCCGCACAGCTTCAGCGTTCTCAGGGTGCTCCGCTACGCTACGCACCCTGAGAATGGCCGAGTTGACAGGAAACCTGTCGAACGAATGGCCCTCAGTCCGCTTCGCTCCCTGAGAACCAATCGTTCGACAGGGCGATTTATGCCTGATAACCCGATACTCCGTATCCATTATCAAGCAAAATCGCCTGTCAACTCGGCCATTATGCCCTTCTTTCAAAACAGCTTGTCAGTTATTAACGCTTGACGTTATTATCGTGTTGCGTCATCATTAAATCATGATCATATCATTCAAGTGTAAGGATACCGAGAAGCTGGCAAGCGGTCATAAAGTCAGACGGTTCGTCAATTTTGAGCGGATTGCTTTAAGGAAAATCCGACAGCTTCAGGTCGCAAGTCAGCTAGATGATCTTAAGGTTCCGCCCGGCAATATGTTGGAGTCGTTGTCTGGTGATCGTCGAGGCCAGTACAGCATTCGAATCAATAAACAGTTCCGGGTGTGCTTCCGCTGGACCAAAGCGGGTGCGGAAGACGTCGAAATTGTTGATTACCACTAGGAGTTAAGTCGTGCGAAACATTGATGCCGTAACGCCAGGCGAGTTACTGAAGGAGGAGTTTCTTGAGCCGATGGGTATTTCTCAATACCGCCTTGCTAAAGAAATTGGGGTTCCCGCTCAGAGAATCGGCCAGATTATTGCCGGAAAGCGTTCGATAACCGCAGACACTGACCTGCGACTCTGCCGGTTCTTTGGTTTGTCCAATGGCTATTGGTTGCGTGCTCAGGCCGCCTATGACACTGAGATTGCGGAAGATGCCCTTGAGGACCAGTTAAAGAATATTCGTCCCTGGAATTCTGTTTCAGAGTTTGGGCATAGGGCATAACCAGGCGCTTCACCCGACCAAAAACCTCGATGCGGTTTTTGGTCGGGTGAGCTTATCGTTAGCTACCCAACTTTTCATCCGGTTCAATACCAAAGGAGACACAAAATGATAAAACGCACAAGACTCATCGCGCTGGGGTGCATCATAGCGCTGCTTACGCTTCCAAAGATCCAAGCTCAGGCCCAAGACAAGATCGGCGCAGCGGAGGCGCGTGCCATCGCCGTGGACGCCTATATCTACTTCTATCCGCTGGTGTCGATGGACATTACCCGTCTGCAAAGCACGAACGTCGAACTCGGCAAAGAGCTCGCCAAGGGACCGATGAACATGTTCGTCAGCGTCCCGGAGTACCCGCCTGCCGATCTGAAAATCGTCGTGCGCGTCAACTTCGACACGCTCTATTCCGTCGCCTGGTTGGACTTGACGAAGGAACCGCTGATCGTCTCCGCACCGGATACCGATGGCCGATACTACCTGCTGCCCATGCTCGACATGTGGACTGACGTTTTCGCTTCGCCGGGTTGGCGAACTACCGGCACTCAGGCCGGCAACTTCCTTGTCACGCCTCCCGGCTGGACGGGCGAGGTGCCGAGCGGCTTCTCGCACATTCCCGCACCGACACCCTATGTCTGGGTAATCGGCCGCACCAAGACCGATGGCGCCGCCGATTACCCTGCTGTTCACAAGATCCAGGCGGGCTACAAAGTCACCCCGCTCTCGGGTTGGGGCAAGCCGCCCGTCCAAGTGACTGCAAAGATCGATCCGAGTGTGGACATGAAGACCGCGCCCAAGACCCAGGTCGACACCATGCCCGCGGGCGAGTACTTCGCCTATGCAGCGGAACTGATGAAACTGCATCCGCCTCATGTCACCGACCAACCGATCATTGCGCAGATGAAGCGCCTTGGAATCGAACCTGGCAAGAGTTTCGATATGAACAACGTTGACACGGTGATTCGAGGCGCCCTCGAAGCCGCCCCGGCTGAAGGCCAGAAACTCATGGCGTGGAAACTGCCGACGTTGGCCCGGGTCGCCAACGGCTGGTCGATGAACACCGACACAATGGGCGTGTACGGCAACTACTACCTAAAACGCGCCATCGTTGCTCAGGTGGGCCTCGGCGCGAATCTCCCCGAGGATGCGATCTATCCGCTGAACCTCGGCGATGAAGCCGGCAAGCCGCTGAATGGCGCGAACAAGTACACCATTCACTTCGCCAAGGGTGCAACACCGCCCGTGAACGCCTTCTGGTCGATCACGCTCTATGACGCAGAGGGCTTCCAGGTCGGCAACGCGCTGAATCGCTTCGCGCTCAGCAGTTACATGCCGTTCAAGACCAATGCCGATGGTTCGCTCGATCTGTATTTCCAGAACGAAAGTCCCGGCAAGGATCTGGAGGCCAATTGGCTTCCCGCGCCCAAAGAGCCGTTCAACCTGACCATGCGTCTCTACGCCCCGACGCCCGAGGCGCTCACCGGCAAATGGAACCCTCCGCCGGTGAAGCAAGTGCCCTAGCATAATGAATCGGCCTGAGGCTTGGGATTCGTCAGGCCAGCTAACGAATAAGGTTAGATTTTGTGAGCAACGCGAACCAAAATCTAACCGTTTGTTGGACAAGCCCGGCCCGGTTGACGCAGAGTAGGTTGGATGCTTTATATATGAAAATAGCTTTTGGTGTTTTATTAGGTGTCCCGGCTTTTTACGAGCAGCAACACCTTAATAAGCCTGAAACCGTTGCGGTTGCCGCTACAAAAGCTCAAAGACAACGCTTTTAGGCGCATTATAGCCTGATTTTGGGCCGAGCGATGTCCTCGGCAACCGAATGCCGATGCTGACCCATCCGAAGAATGTGCGGGTCGGCTACATAACCGAAGCGACCTGTGGATTATGGTCTGATCGACTTAACGGGATAGCGTAGACCTTCGGTATGCGCGTTTTCACGATACGCATGTCGCCGCCGCAGCATGGGCACTTGAGTGCCGGGCGTTTTTTCAGCCAAGCCAAGTCCTGATTCGGATTCACACCGAGTAGCAGTTGCAACAAGCTGATCAAGCGTTTGCTGTTGGGATGCAAAAAAACGAAGTTGCGCGTCCGCCGAAAGCCTTTCGGTAAAATATGACGCAGCATCAACCACAGGAACTCGGCACCGGGTAGGGTTCGGCTTTGTGTCTGTTTCGTCTTGCTGTCTTGGTAACGAAAGGTCACCTGGCCGTCTTTGCAGGCGATGATGTCCTTTTCCTGGATGACGCCTTTGTAGAGATAACGACCCAGGTAAACCAGCGCCTTGTCGCCGTTACCGACCGACTTGACGTCGACGACCCAGGTTTCGGGATACCGTTCCGGCAGTGCCAAGTCTTCATTATTGATGGCGTCGAGCAGTTTTGCGCGGAACACTTTGGCCAGGGCTTTGTGATTGAACAAGTAGCCGGTGCCGCTTTGACTTGGGTTGGGCTTTTTGCTTTGGCCCTTACCGGTCTTGGTTCGCCACAGCCGCCGTTCGGTATCGATGGCGGCGGCCGGCATGATGATGTGCACATGCGGGTGGTAGTCGAGCCGGCTGGAATGAGTGTGCAGCACCGAGATCGCCCCGGCGCGACCCTTTAATTGCGCATCGTTTTGAGCAAACGTATTCAACGTCTCCCAACTACAGCGCATCATCAAATCGTACAGGGTGCGTTGCTGTTGCCAGGCCAGAACTCTGAACTCCTTCGGTAGGGTGAAGGTGATGAGGAAATACTCGTCCGGCACCTGTTTTTTGAGTTGCCGCTCCAGCCATTGTTGGCTCTGATAGACAGGAGTCTGAATGCAGCGTAGACCAGGGATGGTCGAGAGCTGCCTTCCTGTTGGCAATGCGGGCAGTGGCGATGACCGCAGGAGTGCGGGATGAGGTCTTGGTGAACGCAGTCCTCGCATTGCGCTTGCATCACGGGGCTGTGCGTGGTGCGGCACTGTTTCATGGCGGCCAGCGCATTCAAATGGCTGGGTAAGAGCGAATCCGCGTACTGTTGCCGCAACTCGGCTTCGAAGGTCGAAATAATGGATGAGAGAAGAATCATTGGACTTTCCCCCAGTCGATAACAAAGCCGTCCATCAAGGCATTGATGAGTTGGCCGGCATTGCGGTCGGTATCGTCGGTCAAGTGCGTATAACGTGCGGTAGTCAGAATACTGTGATGACCGAGAATTTTTTGGACTTCGAGCAGGTCGCCAACAGTAGGCGCTTTAGGCGACACCGGCTTCAATCAGATGTGTGGCATAGCTGTGACGTAAACAGTGCGGAGTGATCTTTTTTTTAGACCGCATTCCTCGGCGACTTTACGCAAAGTCACTTGCACGCCGCCACGATCGAGAGGGGTAGTGGCTGCATGCGCCGACTTCGGACCGCCTTGGCGACTGGGAAACAGCAACACCGGATTGCGGTGCACTTGCCAAAAGCGGCGCAGTAAAATCAATGTCGTTTCCGGTAGCGACACCAGGCGGTCCTTGTTGCCTTTGGCATCCCGAATATGGACACGCTGCCGCTCAGCATCGAAGCTTCCGCTCCTGCTCACGCCCCTTACCTACATCCATGTAGGTAATATCGCCTACCTGAAGCCGCAAGCCTTCACCGAGGCGCAATCCCAGACTATAGAGCGTGAAAAAAAACACCCGGTAACTTACCGAGCGGGTCGCCATAAACAAACGCTGCGCCTCTGCAACCGTGACGATATCCGGCAAGCTTTGACCCTTCGGCGGCTTGATCAAATCCAAATGCGCCCAAGGCTTGCGCAGCACATGTTGATAATAGAACTTGAGCCCGTAGAGATCCAGCTTCACGGAGCTCCAAGAATGGGATGCCAGCAAATCGGAGAAATACTCGAGCAATTGTGCTTCAGATAAATCATGGATTTGTCCATCGAAATACGCGCCGATGCGCCGAATGGCCCGGGAATAGGCCTCGACCGTCTTCGGCTGAAGCCCTTTGAGTTTCAGGTGTTTGAGATGAGTTTGATAGTTTTGCTTGAAATCGAACGCGGATGATGCTGTCATAGCTGTGTAACCTCATGATTCGTCGTAGAATGTTCCCTCGTATAATGAGGGCGTGAGGTTACATTTTATCGTCAATCAAGCGGCACGGCTTTTCTCCGCGTTAGCGGCTTCGTCCAACAATGCCATCAATTTGACCGCCTTACGCTGCGCTTCAGGCGGCAAATTATGGCGGCGTTCTCAGGGTGCTCTGCTGCGCTACGCACCCTGTCAACTCGGCCATTAGCGGTTACCTACGTTAGCGTATTTTCTGAAAAGGGGTAAAATGTCCAACATGAACAATATTTCTATTTCCGATATTCTTGAGCTTCCTATACAGGAGCGTATTCGCCTTGTTGAGCTTATTTGGGACAGCGTTGCAGCGGTGCCTGAAGCCGTGAAAATATCACCTGAGCTAAAGATTGAGCTCGAAGCACGAATGGCAGAGTTTGAGGCAAACCCGGAAGCTGGTTATTCTTGGGAGCAGGTGAAATCCTGCCTTAAAGATGGCTCATGGCGTTCCGCTTAAAATTCTCTTCGCGAGCGTTGCGCGAAATTGGCGAAGCTCAAGAGTGGTATGAATTGCAAAGCCCTGGTCTTGGTGAAGAGTTCATCGCCGCAATCGAGTTACAGCTAAAGCGGTTAGAGCAAGCGCCTCTGCTTTATGCTGAGGTAATTCCTAATGTTCGCCGAGCTCTTTTACCGCGATTCCCTTACGGTTTGTTTTATGCAGTACGGGGCAATCTCATACATATTTTGGCTGTGTTACATGATGCTCGTAATCCGAAACGTTGGCCCAAAAACCGCTAACATGGCACTCCTAACATGGCACTCAACCGGAGCGCGGCTATAATGCGGTTTTATTTTTCAGCTTTCTGTGCCGCGCCCGGTTAGCTCAAGGTTAAGCGTAAAAGATTCACATGGACTATAAATACACAGTCGTATACAGATTAGAAGGGATATCGAACAGGGAGCTATGGGGTCAGGAGCTATGGGGTCAGGTCTTGAATTTTGCAAATACGTGCCTCCATAAACGAGACTTGATGTAATAAATTTAAAACTTGACCTCGTGCGGGCTAGAAGAGAGGCCGTTCGGCGTTAATCAAGTGGGCAGAGTTGTTGTAGCCAGAATACCTTCGCCAATTAGGCTAAGTAATGCATTAGTTCCATTAGTTAAAGCTGAAGAAGTAAAGATCGACAACTCTGACCTTTTGATTTCTTAAAACTTGTTAAACCTCAAAAACCGTTTTTTATCCGGCTATACAGCCTTGCAATCGCTTAACAAAATTTGTTCTGTCGCGGTATCGTCGGCGGCAAGGAATTTCAAAATTCCGGAATCGCCTTTCGTATGCCAACGAAGGCTTTTTTGCTCGTCCAATGCAATATACAGCGCGCCGGAAGCTGCTTTCCGAATTTGCATTAAACTTAGCAAGCCCCGGTAATAAAGGGCGGCGAACGATTTCCCGGATTGTAAGTTTAAATATGCGACCTGTAATTCGGTGTCGGGATGGCAATGATAAACGACTATTTTGCTTCGCCAGCCGCTACCTTCGATGATACTGGTTGTAACCGGTGTGCCGTCAAAATGTAAGGGATCTAAGGAATCCCGCTTAATTTGTTGTGCACAAGCCGTCAGTAATACGGTAAAACTGATCACGAAAAGAATTTTACTCATAATGAATCTCTAGTTGTGAATGGATAGGGCGACAGTCATCTCGATAGAAAAGAATGCCCCTCAGCCTCTATACGCACATGCCTAAATTTTTAGTACGATAGCTATACTATAATATTTTCATTGCCCTTCTAGCGGGTTTATATGCAAAATACCGGTTATAGTGGGTAAAACCTTCAACAAATCCTAGCAAACTTGAGAGAAAAGTATGATGAGACGATGGATTACTTTTGCGTTATGCAGTGTGCTGATAGGGTGCGCAACTGATGCTAGCCGAGAGGAAAGCGACGACGAGCAACAATTCAAGTGGGACAATATTGCCTGGCAATTAGAACACTTTATCGAGCCGAACGGCGAAACGACAAGTGTCAAAGATGGTACGATTATCGATGCCTTGTTTACGAAAGGTCAATTATCCGGAAGTGGCGGATGTAATCGTTATTTTGGGAAATTTGAGATATCAGAAGAATCTAAATTAATGGTCAGCCCAGTTGGCTCAACGATGATGGCTTGTTCAGAGATTGTCAACGAACAAGAGCGCCGTTATTTCGATTTGCTCGCTAAAGTTGGCGGCTATCGCTACGATGAAGAAGCTCGATTACTGACGCTTTCGGACCAAGAAGGAAATCCATTATTGGTGTTCAAAACAAAAACCCAGCCAACGTTGGAAAAAAACCAATGGCAGGTATCCGGCATCAACAACGGCAAGGGTGGTGTCGTGTCGGATAAAAATACCGCTTTAGCGAATGCGTATTTTGCCGATGGCACTGTCCAAGGCAAAGCGGGTTGTAATCGGTATTCGGCGGCTTACACAAAGCAAGATGAAGAACTCAGAATCGATTCCGCGCAGACGACTCGAATGTTTTGCGCAGAGAATGGCGTCATGGAGCTCGAAGCGAATTTTTTGAATGTTATGGCTCGGGTCGTCCGTTATGAAATCGATGGCGATCGACTAAAACTACTCGATAAGGATGGGGCGTTGTTGATTGGCTTTGTCAGAAAATAAAGTTTGAACATCCTTTTACAGGAAGTTATTTATACCGTTTGCTAGCCCAAATTCGGCACCGGGTGTCCTTTGACGGGCAACCCGGTGCCGAATTTGGATTCTACGATGGGTAAAGCGTTCGATACCTGGAGTAATGACCGGTTCGTTTCTCAAACCGCCTTTTTAATTCTCTCCAGCGCATTTTCCAAGTTTTTCATGCTGGTCGCGATCGAGATTCGGACGTGGCCGGGGCAGCCGAAGGCAGAGCCAGGCACCAGCGCGACGCCGGCATTTTCGATCAGGTATTCTGAAAAATCCAAGTCATCTTTGATGTTGTCCATTTTGGCGATTGCTTGTTCGACATTCGGGAATACGTAGAATGTGCCGTCGGTTTCAAGGCAATCGATGCCGTCGATTTTGTTCAATTCCGAGACGACGAAATCATGGCGTTTCTTGAATTCGGTCATCATCATGTCGATGAAGCCTTGATCGCCGGTGAGTGCGGCTTCGGCGGCATATTGCGAAATCGAGGTCGGATTCGAGGTGCTTTGAGATTGAATTGTGCTCATTGCTTCGATTAGGTCGGCTGGCCCTGCCGCATAGCCAATGCGCCATCCGGTCATCGAATAGGCTTTAGAGACGCCGTTCATCACTAGGGTGCGGTCGTAAAGTTCCGGGCAAGCGTTCAGAATATTGACGAAGCTGCCTTTTTGCCAAAGGATATGTTCATACATATCGTCGGTCGCGATCATAATGTCCGGGAATTCTTTCAGTACAGTGCCGAGCGCTTTTAGCTCGTCGAGCGAATAGGCGACGCCGGTCGGATTCGACGGGCTGTTGAGGAAAATTAGCCGGGTCTTGTCGTTAATCGCCGCGCGCAGTTGTTCCGGCGATATTTTAAAGTGCTGCGCCTGTGTCGTTTCGATGACGACCGGTACGCCGCCGGCCAGCAGCACCATGTCGGGATAAGAGACCCAGTACGGCGCAGGAATGATCACCTCGTCGCCTTCGTTCAACAGTGCTTGCGTCAGGTTGTAAGAGCTCTGCTTGCCGCCGCACGAAACCAGTATTTGCTTGGCTTGGTAATCGAGGCCGTTGTCTTTTTTAAATTTGTCGATGATTGCTTGTTTCAGGCTTGGCGTGCCGCCGACCGGAGTGTATTTCGTAAAGCCTTTGTTCATCGCTTCGATTGCGGCGGCTTTGATATGATCCGGTGTGTCGAAGTCCGGTTCGCCGGCGCCGAGGCCGATAATGTCCTTGCCGGCGGCGCGCATTGCGGCGGCTCTTGCTGTGATCGCCAGTGTCGGTGATGGTTTAACGGATTGAACTCTGCCGGAAAGTTTTATGCTCATAAGTACCTGTCAAATCAATGTAAAAGTAGTCATGATTATACTCTATGTATAATAGCTGTTGAAATTCCATTAGAGAGTGAGTGTGTGAAAAAGGCATTTAATATTCAAGGCCGATTTCAACCGGCAGGCGACCAGCCGGGGGCAATCAACCAATTGGTCGAAGGTTTGAATGACGGCGAAGTGCATCAAACCTTGCTCGGCGTGACCGGCTCGGGCAAGACTTTTACGATTGCGAATGTGATCGATCGGGTGCAGCGTCCGGCGATGATTTTGGCGCCGAATAAGACATTAGCTGCCCAATTGTACGGAGAAATGAAGGAGTTTTTTCCGGAAAATAGCGTCGAGTATTTCGTGTCGTATTACGACTATTACCAGCCGGAAGCCTATGTGCCGGCCTCGGATACTTTCATCGATAAAGATGCTTCGCTAAATGAGCATATCGAACAAATGCGTTTGTCGGCGACCAAGGCGCTGATCGAACGCGAGGATACAATCGTCGTCGCGACCGTGTCGGCGATTTACGGCTTGGGCGAACCGGAATCGTATTTTCAAATGGTCTTGCATTTGGTGCGCGGCGATTTAATCGATCAGCGCGCGATCGTCCGTCGTTTGGCTGAAATGCAATATACGCGCAACGAAACCGAATTGCGCCGCGCGACCTATCGTGTGCGCGGCGAAGTCATAGATATATTTCCGGCGGAATCCGAGCAGGAGGCGCTACGCATCGAGTTGTTCGACGATGAAATCGAACGGCTGTCGCTGTTCGACCCGTTGACCGGCGAAATCAAGCAGCGGATCGCGCGTTACACGGTCTACCCGAAGAATCATTACGTTACGCCAAGGGATCAACTGTTGGCAGCAGTTGACGCGATCAAGATCGAATTGAAAGAGCGTCTCGAGCATTTGTATTCGCTGAATAAATTGGTTGAAGCGCAGCGCTTGGAGCAGCGGACCTTGTTCGATCTCGAAATGATTTTGGAAGTTGGCTATTGTTCCGGCATCGAAAATTATTCACGTTACCTGTCCGGTCGCGGCCCGGGAGAGCCGCCCCCGACGATGTTCGATTACTTGCCGGATAATGCCTTGGTCATTGTCGATGAAAGCCATGTGACGATTCCGCAGATCGGTGCGATGTATAAAGGCGACCGCTCGCGTAAAGAAACTTTGGTCGAATACGGGTTCAGATTGCCGTCGGCGCTCGATAATCGACCGTTGACCTTCGAAGAGTTCGAAGCAAAATCCAGACAGCGAATTTATGTTTCGGCGACGCCCGGACCTTATGAAAAAGCGCATTCCGGGGTCTTTGTCGAGCAGGTTGTCAGGCCGACCGGCTTGCTCGATCCGGAAATCGAAGTTCGACCCGCAACGACTCAGGTCGATGATTTGTTGTCGGAAATCACTAAGCGGGTTAAGGTCAACGAGCGCGTCTTGGTCACAACGTTGACCAAGCGCATGTCCGAAGACTTGACCGAATATCTGGCCGATCACGACGTTCGCGTGCGTTATCTGCATTCGGATATCGATACGGTTGAGCGCGTCGAAATTATTCGCGATTTGCGGCTTGGCAAATTCGATGTGCTGGTCGGTATCAATCTACTGCGCGAAGGATTGGACATCCCCGAAGTTTCGTTGATCGCGATTTTGGATGCCGACAAGGAGGGTTTCTTGCGTTCGACCGTGTCTTTGGTGCAAACGATAGGCCGCGCGGCGCGCAATGTACGCGGTAAGGCGATCTTGTACGGCGATAAGATCACGCGCTCGATGCAGCAAGCGATCGACGAAACCGAGCGTCGCCGTGAAAAGCAAAGTCGGTTTAACGAGCTCAACCATATCACGCCGGCGACGGTATTAAAGTCGGTTAAGGATATTCTCGAGATTGCGATTCCAGGAGCGGGATTCCAACCGGCCGCGAAGGCTGCGGCCTTGACCGAGCCCGATGCGGACTATAAAGCGATGACCCCGAAACAAAAAAGCAAGAAGCTCAAACAGATGGAAGAGCAAATGTATAAACATGCTCGGAATCTGGAGTTTGAAGAAGCAGCGCGTCTTAGGGATGAGATTAAATTGTTGCAGGAGATTTATGTGATTGAATGATTTGAAAGGTGAAAGGTGAAAGGTGAAAGGTGAAAGGGGCAAGAGGAAAGAGGAAAGAGTGTTAAGTTAAGGGAAACTCGTCGTTCCGCCATGGATGGCAGGCTTTTGAGGCGCATTCGATCCTGAATGCCAGCATTACTTATTCTGTGAAGGTACTTAAAGGCATTGGGTTTAGTGGGTGATGGTTTATTTGTTGTGTTTTTGGGAGGGTAGGCAATGAGGTTTAAATTAGGTTGCGATCTCGAATATCAGGTTGATTCCTTTAGTACGTTTATTTTTAATTTTCGAATCGCGCAGATCGACTGCCAAAAGATTATTAGCGAACATCTGCAACTGAATCCTGCTATTCCGGTTGATGAGTTTGCGGTGCCCGTTCTAGAAAATCGATATTTCAGAGTCAATGTATCGGCAGGAACGAATTTGCATGTTTCGTATCGAGCAGAAGTTGAAATGTCGCATTTTTACGGCGATCCGAATCGGATTATGGAGATTCAGCCTGCGGATTTACCGAAAGAAACCTGGCCTTATCTCTACCCCAGTCGCTTCTGTCAATCGGACCGGTTAATTAACCTTGCGCTTTCGGAGTTTGGTGGAGAGCTGATGGGTTATTCCAGAGTCACGGCTATCTGTAATTGGATTTTTGATAAAGTTTATTATCAATACGGTGCCAGCAGCTCGCATACTTCCGCATTCGATACCGCTACGGAACGAATCGGGGTTTGCCGGGATTTCGCGCATTTGGGCATTGCATTTTGCAGGGCATTGAATATTCCGGCGCGGTTTGTCTCCAGTTATGCCTATGGGTTGGCGACACCCGATTTTCATGCCTGTTTCGAAGCCTATTTGGATAATCGATGGTATTTGTTCGACGCTACCCGTCTGGCGCCACAGAACGGTATCGTGCGTATCGGCACGGGACGCGACGCGGCCGATGTTTCGATAGCCACAATCTTCGGAAATGTTTCAATGAACGATATGCGTATTTTTATCGAGCATGTTCCGGATCCGGATTGCCCCGGAATTCCGGAGCCGACGACCGAGGCCATTGCGATTTTATGAGGTTGAATTTTGCCGGGATTTTCAGAAAAAGCGAGTTGTTTGGTCTTATTGCTCGCCATAAACCTTTTTTATCAGCGTCAGGAACCATTGCGGGCGGAAGATGACGATGAACAGCGCAATTAGACTGACAGTTGGGATGGGTCCGATATCGAGCACCATGAACACGATCATCGCCGATAGCAGTTTAAGCCGGGCGACGGCTGACGCAAGGTTTTTTTTTCGCCCCGGATTGCCATCGGATGCACCGGAGTTATTCGGCAAAGTTGGATTTTGCCGCGAATTTCGATAGATATTATCGACAAGGGTCTTAAACCAGCGAGGGCGGAATAAGGCAACGAACGCACCAATCGGTGAGGCGATCGGAATCGGTCCGATGCTTGCGATTACGATCAGAATCAATGCAAAAACGCACTTCAAGCGTATCGTTGTCATTTTCTATGTCCTATTATCACGATTTTGTTCGATGGTGCGGGAATGGCTAAAACATTTAATATAAGCGTAACTTGGTGTGTCGGTACCGTCAATTTACGGTTTAATTATTGATCGTTCATTAATTCCGCGCTTTGAGTATTGTGTAGCGAGGCATTGCGGTGGTTTCTGTTCGGATGGTGCCTCAAATAAATTTAATTTTAATCGTTGCAAAAAATAAATGCTTCGCTATAATAGCGGGCCTGAACACAAAGACCTTAGGCGCGTAGCTCAGTTGGTTAGAGCACCACCTTGACATGGTGGGGGTCGTTGGTTCGAATCCAATCGCGCCTACCAAATTTCAAAGCACCGTATATCGGTGCTTTTTTGTTAGTGAACCTTAGATAAGCTTAAATTAACATGCCGGTAATCACACTTCCCGATGGATCACAGCGTGAATTCGATCATTCCGTCACGGTTATGGATGTGGCTCGTTCTATCGGTTCCGGATTGGCAAAAGCTACATTGGCCGGTCGTGTTGACGATAAATTGGTCGATGCTGAAACGGTCATCGAACAAGATGCCCATTTGCAGATTGTAACCGCTAAAGATGAAGAAGGCGTCGACGTAATTCGTCATTCGTCTGCGCATTTGTTGGCGCAAGCGGTTAAGCGCTTGTTTCCCGATGCGCAGGTAACGATCGGTCCGGTCGTCGAAAACGGATTTTATTACGACTTTTCCTATAAAAGACCCTTTACGCCGGACGACCTTGCGGCGATCGAAAAAATGATGCAGCAAATCGTCGGCGAAGATATCGCAATCAAACGCTTTCTTCTGTCGCGCGACGATGCGGTTAAGTTTTTTAAGGATCAAGGCGAAGCTTATAAGGCCGAGATTATCGAGTCGATTCCGGCTAATGAAGATTTGTCTTTGTATGCCCAAGGTGAATTTACCGATTTATGCCGCGGACCTCATGTGCCGAGCACCGGTAAATTAAAAGCCTTCAAATTAATGAAGATTGCCGGCGCGTATTGGCGCGGCGATTCCAATAACGAAATGCTGCAGCGTATTTACGGTACAGCCTGGGGCGATAGCAAAGAGCTGAAGGCCTATCTGCATCGTCTGGAAGAAGCCGAGAAGCGCGATCACCGTAAGTTAGCCAAATCTCTCGATTTGTTTCATGCTCAAGAAGAAGCGCCGGGTATGGTGTTTTGGCATAGCAAGGGCTGGACGCTTTATCAGCAGGTCGAACAGTACATCCGCAATAAACTACGTATTAACGGCTACCAGGAAGTCAAGACGCCGCAAGTCGTCGATCGATCGTTGTGGGAAAAATCCGGGCATTGGGATAAGTTCGGCGATATGATTTTCACGACGCATTCGGAAAATCGCGATTATGCGATCAAGCCGATGAACTGTCCTTGCCATGTGCAAATTTATAATCACGGACTAAAAAGTTACCGCGATTTACCGATTCGCATGGCCGAATTCGGTTCCTGTCATCGTAACGAGCCTTCAGGGACCTTGCATGGCTTGATGCGGGTTAGAAACTTTGTGCAGGACGATGCGCATATTTTCTGTACCGAGGATCAAATTCAGCAGGAAGTCTCGATATTTATCGACTTGTTATTTGAAGTTTACAAAGATTTCGGCTTCCGCGAAGTTATCATCAAATTATCGACCCGGCCGGAAAATAGGGTAGGTGACGATTCGGTCTGGGATAAGGCTGAGGAAGCGCTGGAAGTCGCATTGAACAACAAAGGTCTGGACTGGCAGTTGCAGCCCGGTGAAGGCGCTTTCTACGGACCTAAAATCGAGTTTTCGTTAAAGGATTGTATCGGCAGAGTCTGGCAATGCGGTACGATACAAGTCGACTTTTCAATGCCTGGTCGACTCGGTGCGAGTTATATTGCCGAAGACGGTTCTAAACAAGTACCTGTGATGTTGCATAGAGCAATACTCGGTTCGCTCGAACGTTTCATCGGTATCCTGATCGAACAGCATGCCGGTACCTTCCCGCTCTGGCTCTCTCCGGTACAGGTTGCCGTATTGAATATTGCCGACAGACAAGCCGAATATGCCGAACAAGTCGTACGGAAGCTGGAAAAACAGGGCTTCAGAACGATAATTGACTTGAGAAATGAGAAGATAGGCTTTAAAATTCGCGAACACTCTATGCAACGGGTGCCGTATCTTCTGATTATCGGTGATAAAGAAATGGACAATCAGTTAGTTACGGTTAGGACGCAAAAGGGTGAAGATTTAGGCAGTCTTTCAATCGATCAATTGACCGAACGGCTGAACAGCGAGATTGAAGACAAAAAATAATCATTGTTTGGAGGATTAGGGTATCTCAGCGAAAAAAGACGAAGTGCGCATAAATGATACGATCACCTCGAGAAAGGTGAGAGTCGTTGGTGCGGATGGCGAAGCGCTCGGCATTATATCGATCGATGAAGCAAAGCAGCTGGCTTATGATAACGACCTGGATCTGGTGGAGATTTCACCGAATGCGGATCCGCCGGTTTGCAAGGTCATGGATTACGGCAAGTTTCAGTTCGAACAAAACAAGAAACAGCAGGCCGCCAAGAAAAAGCAAAAACAGATACAGGTTAAGGAAGTCAAGTTTCGTCCAGGGACCGAAGAAGGTGACTATCAGGTTAAATTGAAAAACCTGACTAAGTTCCTCGAAGAAGGCAATAAAACCAAAATTACACTCCGTTTTCGCGGTCGTGAAATGGCTCATAAAGAGCTAGGTATGGATTTATTGAAGCGTATCGAAAAGGATTTGGAAGAGCTGGCCTTGGTTGAGCAGTTCCCTAAAATGGAAGGCCGCCAAATGGTTATGGTCATGGGGCCGAAAAAGAAAAAATAAAAGGGCGTCGTTTGATGCGTCCTTGTTGCTAGGAAGGCAGCAGAAAGCATTGCCTAGGGTAATGCGACACAAATTCTTCAGGGCCTTGCATTTTGCCTTGTCGGGTTTAAATCTCAAGGAAACTTACTATTTTAATCGGAGCAAACAAATGCCAAAAATTAAAACTAATCGCGGTGCGGCAAAGCGTTTCAAAAAAACCGCAGGCGGATTTAAGTGCGGACAGTCGCATCGTCGTCATATTTTGACAAAAAAGTCCACTAAAAGAAAAAGACAGTTGCGTAAAGCGACTCATCTTCACCCGTCCGACGTGCGCATGGCGGCACGTATGATGCCTTACAGTTAAGACGACAGGAGAAGAAAAGTGGCAAGAGTTAAACGTGGCGTAACAGCCAGAGCAAGACATAAAAAGATTTTAAAGCAAGCGAAAGGATACTACGGCGCGCGTAGCCGGGTTTATCGCGTTGCTAAGCAAGCAGTGATCAAGGCGGGCCAATATGCTTACCGTGACCGCAAACAGAAAAAACGTCAATTCCGCGCATTATGGATTGTTCGTATCAACGCCGCTGCGCGTCTGTGCGGAATGTCCTACAGTCGTTTCATCAATGGTTTGAACAAAGCCAATGTTGCGGTCGATCGTAAAGTGTTAGCCGATTTGGCCGTGCGTGACATGGAAGCTTTCGCGGAATTGGCAAAAATTGCACAAGCCAACTGCAGTAAGCCCTAAAAACAGAAAAACCGGTCGGGTTGGTTCATTGTAGCTTTTCGCGATTTTTCGAAATGGCTATGACGCAGGGTGCGCATCGCGCACCTTCCTCAATGACAACCGATCCCCAAGCGTTTTTCTTTAAAGTGCGCGTTTCTTAGTACGGCCGCTTTAGTAATGAAGCGGCTGCACTTTTTCGATATTTCCCATTCATTTCTAATAGCGAGTTGAGCAGTGTCGGCTACTCTCGAAGATCTCCTGGCGCAAGCTTTACAAGAACTTGCGAATTCTCAAGACCTCAATCAGTTGGATCAGGTGCGCGTTCATTATCTAGGCAAAAAAGGCCTATTTACGCTGCAGATGAAAGAATTGGGCAAGCTCGATCCGCAGCAACGACGGGAAGCCGGGCAGGTCATCAATCAAGCAAAAAACCAGTTTCAAGAAGCGCTTGAAGCGAAGAAGCAAGCGTTAGAAGCAGCAGCACTGCAACAGCGCTTAGCGAGTGAATCTATCGATGTGACATTGCCGGGACGAGGGCAGCAGGTCGCAGGTTTACACCCGGTTAGCCGAACCTTGCGCCGCATCGCCAAAATATTCGCCGGCGTCGGCTTCGATGTCGTCGAAGGGCCTGAAATCGAAGACGATTATCATAACTTCGGTGCCTTGAATATTCCCGATCATCATCCTGCGCGTGCAATGCACGATACCTTTTATTTCGATGCCCATACGGTGCTGCGCACGCATACGTCGCCGGTACAGATCCGCGTGATGGAATCCGAACAGCCGCCGTTGAAAGTGATCGCGCCGGGGCGTGTGTATCGTTGCGATTCGGATATCACGCATACTCCGATGTTTCATCAAGTCGAAGGGTTTTTGGTCGATAGCGGCGTGAGCTTTGCCGATTTGAAAGGCGTCGTTTATGAATTTTTGCGTGCTTTTTTCGAAAAAGATATTCAGGTACGTTTTCGGCCTTCCTATTTTCCGTTTACCGAACCGTCCGCAGAAGTCGATATCGAGTGCGTGATGTGTGGAGGAAAAGGCTGCCGCGTTTGCGGACATACCGGCTGGCTCGAAGTGATGGGTTGCGGCATGATACATCCCGAAGTATTCAAATCGGTGGGTATTAACGGCGAGCTGTATTCGGGCTTCGCATTCGGCATGGGAGTCGAGCGCCTGGCGATGCTGCGCTATGGGATCAACGATTTAAGATTGTTTTTCGAAAACGATCTGAAATTTTTGCAGCAATTTAGGTAGGTTAAGGTCGGATAATGCAATTAAGTGAAGCTTGGTTAAGGGAACTGGTCAATCCGCCGATTTCGACGGCGGAACTGGTCGAGCAATTGACAATGGCCGGTCTCGAAGTCGATTCGGTGACGCCTGCGGCGGCCGATTTTAGCGGAGTTGTGGTTGGCGAAGTGATGGCGATGGAGCCGCATCCGGATGCCGATCGATTGCGAGTCTGCAGAGTCGAGGTTGGTGAGGCCGAACCGTTGCAAATCGTTTGCGGGGCTGCAAATGTTCGCGTCGGTTTGAAAATTCCGGCCGCATTACTCGGTGCGGTATTGCCCGGCGATTTCAAAATCAAAAAGTCGAAACTGCGCGGCGTCGAATCGTTCGGTATGCTGTGTTCCGAAAAAGAGCTGGGTTTGGCAAAAGATGCCGAAGGCTTGATGGAATTGTCGGTCGACGCGCCGGTGGGTGCCGATATTCGAGATTACTTGTCGCTAAACGATAATATGATCGAGGTTGATTTGACGCCTAACCGGGCCGACTGCCTGAGCGTCGAAGGTATTGCCCGTGAAGTGGCAGTGTTGAATCGCTTGGATTTTAAACCGGAACATGTGACACCGGCTTCTGCGGTTCATCAGGAGACATTAGCGGTCGTGGTGTCGGCAGCCGAATATTGCCCTCGTTATACCGGTCGATTGATTAAAAATGTCAATCCGGACGCTGAAACCCCGTTATGGATGCAGGAACGTCTGCGAAGATCCGGACTGCGTAGTCTCGGGCCTTTGGTCGATGTCACCAACTATGTGTTGTTGGAGATGGGGCAGCCTTTACATGCCTTCGATGCCGATAAGTTGACCGGAGGAATTCGGGTGCGTTTAGCCGAAACCGGAGAAAAGCTGAGCTTGTTGAATGACCAAGAAATCGTGCTCGATAACGAAACGCTGGTCATCGCCGATGATAGCCGTGCGTTGGCCTTGGCTGGCGTAATGGGCGGCAGCGAAAGCGCAGTCGGCGATACATCAAACAATATCTTTTTGGAGTGCGCTTTTTTCTCGCCGGATACCATCATGGGTAAAGCTCGGCGATACGGTTTACATACCGATTCCTCGCATCGTTTCGAACGTGGTGTCGACCCGTATTTACAAGATCGAGCTCTGGAAAGAGCGACGCAACTGATTCTTTCGATTGTAGGCGGCAGCGCCGGTCCGGTTACGGAAGTCAAAAGCGAGGCGGCCTTGCCGAAGCGCTTGCCGGTTTTATTACGCAAACAACAGGTTTTGGATATTCTTTGTGTCGAGCTTGAAGATGAATTGATTTCCGATATTTTCGAGCGTCTGGGCATGTCGGTCGAAACAATGGAAGAGGGTTGGCAAGTTACCCCGCCCGGATTCCGCTTTGATATCGCCATAGAGGCTGATTTAATCGAGGAAGTCGCTCGTATTGTAGGTTACAACAATTTGCCGCAAAGTGAATTATTCATGCGTTCGGAGTTGGGCAAGGCGCCGGAAGCGATGCTCGAACTCGATAGAGTTAAAGATTTTTTAGTCGATAGAGGCTACCAAGAAGCGATTACCTATAGTTTCGTCGATGAGGCGATACAAAAAATCATCGCGCCGGATGATGAGTTTATTCCATTGCAGAATCCGATTTCATCGGAATTGGCCGTAATGAGAACCACATTATGGTGCGGCTTGCTACGTGCCGCCTTGCATAATGTCAATCGGCAGCATACTCGGGTCCGATTATTCGAAACCGGCTTGCGTTTCGTGCGTCGGGATGATGCGATTCATCAGCAAAAAATGCTGGCAGGTCTCGCAATCGGCGATGTTTATGCCGAGCAATGGGGTGATAAAGGCCGCGCAATCGACTTTTTCGATGTTAAGGCCGATCTAGAGGCGCTGTTTGCCTTAACCGGTATCACTATTCGGTTTGAGGCGGCAATTCATCCTGCATTACACCCCGGCCAGTCGGCGCAAATTCTCTCTGCATCAGGGGAAATTATAGGGTGGATGGGTATGTTGCACCCGTCGCTGGAAAAACAATTAGATTTCGATTCGAGAGTTTTCTTGTTCGAATTGGATCAAAATTTATTATTGAACAAGGCCATTCCTTCGTTCAAGCCTTTATCGAAATTCCCTTCGGTACGCCGTGATATGGCCTTGATCGTCGATGAAAAAGTGACGGCCGGTCAAATCGTCGATGCGATAAAAAGCTGCAATGAATCGGTTGTTCAAGACGTTCTGATTTTCGATGTGTATCGCGGGCCAGGTGTAGAAACCGGCTACAAAAGTATTGCCTTAGGGCTGGTTTTTCAAGATTTTTCACAAACTCTTACCGATTCGCAAATAGATGCTATATTTAGCAGACTGTTAGCGGCTTTAGCCGATAAGACCAATGCAAAACTGAGGGATTAAATTTATGGCATTAACGAAAGCTGATTTTGCCGAGAGGCTGTTTGACGAGCTTGGATTAAACAAGCGCGAAGCGAAAGACATGGTGGATTTGTTTTTCGAAGAAATTAAAGGATCCTTGGAAAACGGAGAGCAGGTCAAATTATCGGGATTCGGCAAATTCGAACTTCGGGACAAAAACAGTCGTCCGGGTAGAAATCCGAAAACAGGTGAAGAGATACCGATTACCGCCCGTCGTGTGGTAACATTTAGGTCCGGTCAAAAACTAAAAGCCCGAGTAGAAGCTTATGCTGGAACCGAGTAATAATAATGAACTGCCGCCGATACCGGCGAAACGCTATTTTACGATAGGTGAAGTCAGCGAATTATGTGCGGTCAAGCCGCACGTACTAAGGTATTGGGAGCAGGAGTTTTCAGAACTAGCCCCTGTAAAACGGCGAGGTAACCGTCGTTACTATCAACGGCACGATGTATTGATGATTCGTCAGATTCGATCGCTCCTTTATGAGCAAGGCTATACGATAGGCGGCGCGAGGGCGCACTTATCAAGCGACGATGCCAAGGAAGACTCAACTAGGACCAAGCAGTTGATTCATCAAATGATCGGCGAGTTAGAAGATATACTGGAAATTCTTAAATAATTAGCAAGCTTAAATTATTCAATAGATAGGCCTGAATGGTTAAGTTTGTATTCACTTTTTATTGAATATCCAGTATCATTCATTTCTTTATATTGTCGGGGCGTAGCGCAGCTTGGTAGCGCACTTGCATGGGGTGCAAGGGGTCGAAGGTTCAAATCCTTTCGCCCCGACCAATTGATTCAAAAACTTGTGATTTTCGATTAAATCATAATGCTATCACTTCGAGGTGCCAATTATAGGCGCTTCAATTTTAATGTTTTCCTCAGATTATCGATCGTCAGTCAATGACGACAGGTCCGGTCCAATTGAGTTCGTCGATCGCTCTTTGAGCCGACTCGATTGTTGGATAGGATGTGTTTAATACATGTCCGGCTTCGCTTCCAATAACGATGAATACCCGAATGCGGTTTGAATCGTTATTGATCCTAATAGAGCACACTATCCCCCGTCTAACGAGCCTACGCGCTTCGTTAGCTGTAATTTCAATCATAAAACAATCATTCATATTGATACCTGTGTTGGACAGTCTAGTTTAAGGCTCATTTTGGCACACTTTGGTTTCGTCTGTCTGTTTCCGGCTCATTACAACGATTATTTTTCGCCAAGCACACTTCTCGCTCTTGTTGATTTCCAAATTGGGTATTGCAGGGCTGCCCCACGACCGTGGATTACGCTGATTTGCTATGTAGCGTTTGCATGGCTTGATCGAATTGCCCTTGAAGCAATAATGATAAGACTGAAGCGCTTTCTTCTATCGATTGCTCGATGGCTTGCAGTTCGTTTTTAGAAGGCGAGTGCAGCACGTAATTGACTACGGCATTTCTATCGCCCGGATGACCAATGCCGAGTCTTAATCGCCAGTATTCGTTGCTGCCTAATTGCGCATTGATGTCTTTCAGTCCGTTATGACCGCCGTGTCCGCCGCCTTTTTTCAACTTGCAAGTGCCGGGGGGGAGGTCAAGCTCGTCATGAATGACTAGGATTGCTTCGGGGGGGATTTTGTAAAATTTTGCCAGCGCGCTAACCGAACGGCCGCTGAGGTTCATGAAGGTTGCGGGTTTCAAAAGCCATGCCTCATGCCCCGAGGTGTTTAATTTGCCGGCATTTCCGAAGAACTTGGCTTCGGCATTCATTCGAGTATTATTGAGTCGACCGATATGGTCTATCCACCAAAAACCGGCATTATGTCGGGTGTCTTCGTATTGCTTGCCCGGGTTGCCAAGGCCGACAAATAGTTTGATTCCTGTCATTGTAAAAATAAGTTGTGAAAAAAGCGGGAGTACTGTTTATACTCATCGGAGATCAAAATTCGGCGCCGAGGTGCCCGTCAAAGGACGCCGTAGATACGTCCCTGTAGGCTCTATGCCAGCACCCCGGCACCTCCTTAGGCACTGCCGAAATTTGAAGTGCGAAAAGTATATTTAGTGAGGCGCTATTATATACATTTTTGCGATTTAAATTTCGGTGCAGGGGTTGATCAGCAAATTCCCTGTTTGAGCATTTGTCGCCGTATTTGGAGTGAGAGGTATTTCTGTCGAGGAAGCATTATGAACCCAGCGACTAAAGTCCATAGGCTGCTTGCTCTAATTGAGTAATCAGATAATTTAGGTGTTGGGAGAATGGCACTATGTCAGCATCTATGTTGCCAAAACCTTCGCCAAAGCTAAGGGTGAACAGGGTTTTGAAGTGTGATTTTGCTAAATCGTATCGGGTTGCGGTTCAGGTTGTTTTGAAGGCAGCTTTTTTTCGAGCTGACGCCCGAATTCTTCCAGTTGTTTTTCCAGTTGCTCGCCGAACGATTCGATCTCTTTTTCAAGCAAGGGCAGTTGTTTTTCGAATTGGTTTTGGAATTTTTCGCCGAGGTTTTGCAGGCTTTTGAAAAAACCGTCGAATACGGTGCCTGCCATGTTTTGTCGAGTTTGGCGGTAGTCGATTCGCCACAATTCGTTTTCGATGACTAGCGCCGTTTCAAATGGTCGAAGCGTAAAGTTTGTATCTTCGGATTTAAGGGTCGTTTCGACGGAAGCAACATTGCCGTCGATGATCACTTTACCGGTTTCTAACGAGGTGATGTGCGAATAATCATGTGAGGAGGCAGCAAGTAAAGTTCGGCTGTCATCGCTTACGTAGCTTTCGGCGGTAGTCAAGTCGTTTTCGATTAGAGCGGTCCAGAAAGAGCGGGTGACTTGGTCGGGTGTTTTTGCGCTTTCGCAGCCGCTCAATGCGAATAAAATAAACAAAAGCCCGGCGAATACCGGGCTTTTGGCGCGCAGTGTGTTTCGATCAATCATCGCCGCCGAAGACGCCGAGCAATTGCAGCAAGCTCAGGAACAAATTGTAGATCGATACATACAACGAGACCGTCGCCAGAATGTAATTGCTTTCGCCGCCGTTTACGATGGCGCTGGTTTGGAACAAAATCATGCCCGACATCAGCAGAATGAACATCGCCGATACGGCCAAGGACAGTGCAGGCATCGAAAATACGACCGCGCCGATTCCGGCCAAAAACGCAACGAGAATGCCGACCATCAAGAATCCCCCCATGAAGCTGAAATCCTTGCGGGTCGTCAGTGCGTAGGCGGAAAGGCCCAGAAAAATTACGCCGGTGCCGCCTAGTGCCGTCAGGATCAATTCATGGCCGTTGCTGAACGCATTGATATACATGCTTAAAATAGGCCCTAAGGTCAGCCCCATGAAGCCGGTCAATGCAAAGACAAAGACCAGGCCAAGGCTGCTGTTACTGAATTTAGTTGTCAAGAACAACAAACCGAAGTAGCCGATCATCGAGACGATCATTCCCGGGTGAGGCAAATTCAGCGTCATTGCCAGACCGGCTGTCAGCGCGCTGAACAATAAGGTCATCGACAACAGCATATAAGTGTTTTTCAGCATCTTGTTGGTTGCCAGAATGCTGGCTTCCGGGCGTGAAACTGCGGTATTCAATCTCATGTTTAATGACTCCTGTGTCAATTAATAACTTACGGATAATACAGACCAGCCAATAGTACAAGAGTTTCATTGAGTTTGTAAGTCATTTGCAATGAAATATGCAGGCGGTTCATTATCAACGGCAACGCATTAACCTTTTTAAAATACAGGATTACAGTAAAATATGCGGTTTTCCATTAAACCTTCAATTCCATGTCAGAATCTACCGAATTAACGTCTTATAAGTTGATAGGCGGAGAAAAAGGCTTGTTGAGCTTGGTCGACCGATTTTATTTTTTTATGGATACCTTGCCCGAGGCCGAAGGTATTCGTGCGATGCATCAACCGGATTTGTCCGGCGCGCGCGACAAACTGTTCAAGTTTTTGTCCGGTTGGCTTGGGGGGCCGGATTTGTTCATTCGCGAGTACGGACACCCAAGACTGCGTGCCCGGCATTTTCCGTTTGCGATCGGCGAGTCGGAGCGCGATCAATGGATACTTTGTATGAACAAAGCTTTAAGCGAACTGCCGATGGATGCTCGGCTCAGAGCCGAATTAAGCGAAGCGCTTCAGCAGTTGGCGACTCATATGATTAATGTGAAAGGTGAAAGGTGAAAGGTGAAAGGTGAAAGGTGAAAGGTGAAAGGTGAAAGGTGAAAGGTGAAAGGTGAAAGGTGAAAGGTGAAAGGTGAAAGGTGAAAGGTGAAAGGTGAAAGGTGAAAGGTGAAAGGTGAAAGGTGAAAGGTGAAAGGTGAAAGGTGAAAGGTGAAAGGTGAAAGGTGAAAGGTGAAAGGTGAAATGGGGCTTGACAAATGGTGGAAAAGCCGCATCATTTCACTATTCACTATTCACTATTCACTATTCACTATTCACTATTCACTATTCACTATTCACTATTCACTCCCCTGTGCCAACCCGAGACACAATCATTTCCAACTTACCTTTTACTTATCAAATTCGCCGTAGTTCTAGGGCGACTAAAGCGCGGATTACGGTGGCGCCCGGAAAGGTGCAAGTCGTCGCGCCGGCCGGGATTGCCGAGCGAACGTTGCATCGTTTCGTCGAGCAAAAACAGCAGTGGGTTGTTCAAGCGCTGAACCGCTTGGAAGCACGCGTTCAACAGTTGGAAAGTTTGGCGCCGGAATTTTATATAGACGGTGCCGAGATTCCATACCAAGGCGAGCGCTATCGGCTCAACGTCATGCCGACTCGTTTGAAGCGAATCAAACTCGAATTTTCCGATCGTTTCATTGCACATATACCGGAAACCTTGCCTTCAGGCGATCATAGCGAAGCGATTCGGGATGCTTTGATTCGTTGGATGAAGGTCGACGCCAAGCTCAAGACCGAATATTATGTCGAAAAACATGCGCACAAATACTGGTTGTCGCCCCGGTCGATCTCGATCCGCTCGCAAAAAAGCCGCTGGGGTAGTTGCGGCATTCATAACGATATACATCTCAATTGGCTGTTGATTCTGGCTCCGCCCGAAGTATTCGAATATGTCGTCGTGCATGAATTATGTCATATTAAAGTCAGAAATCATTCAAGCCGGTTTTGGCAGTTGGTCGCCGACCATTTACCCGATTACCGGCAGCGACGGAATTGGCTCAAAGAGCAGGGCAGTCGGCTGATGATGGGCCTATAAACACCGATGACGATCAAAAAAATTTTGTTTTACGGCGTAATTGCCTGCATTTTATTTGCCGGGCAGTTTTTATACAGCCGGGGGCTGGCGACCGGAAAACAGCCTGAATTGGCGCAAACGACAATTCAGGGCGAGCGTGTTTCCGACCGAATCGCGGCCGGCCCCGGCTTGATTTATTTCTGGGCCGAATGGTGCCGAATATGCGCGAAGATGCAGGCGCCGGTTAGTGCGGTACTGAACGACTTTCCGGGCGTGACTGTGGCTTTGAGATCGGGAGATGCGGATGAGGTGAAGGAATATCTCCATAAGAAAGCCTTAAATTGGCCTGCGATCAACGACGAAGACGGTTTGATCGGTGATCGCTTCGGGATTCGTGGTGTACCGTCGGTTTTCATTTTAAATCCTGAAGGCGAGATTGTTTTTACGTCGGTCGGCTACAGTACCGAATGGGGCTTGCGTTTTAGGCTTTGGCTGGCTGCTTGGTTTTGAACTTGAAAGATTCCGAGATGAGATCGTCAAGTCGGCCGCTCGCGTCTGTCGCTATGCTGTTTTTCCTGACCGGCATGGCGGCGTTGATTTATGAGGTGCTTTGGCTGAAAGAGCTGGGTTTGTTGTTCGGCAATACGAGTCAAGCCATGGCGACAACATTGGCCGCATTTTTTTTGGGACTAGCCGCCGGCAGCCATTATTGGGGACGGAAAGTTGCTGCTTACCGTGAGCCGCTAAAAGTGTACGCCGGGCTCGAGGTCGCGGTTGCCGTTTGCGCGGCAGGTTATTTCCTATTGCTTGCGGCCTATGGCCGGCTCTATCCGTGGGTATTCGATTGCTGCGGCAATCATGCCGGATTCTTCACCGGCCTCAAATTCGCCTTGTCGTTGACGATATTGTTTCCCCCGGCTTTTTTCATGGGCGGCACGCTGCCGGTACTGAGTCATTTCGCGGCGCCGAATCGTAACGATTTAGGTCGTAACACGGCCTTGTTATACGGCGTCAATACCTTGGGTGCGGTGGCCGGTGCGCTGTTGGCAGGGTTTTATTTGCCGGTTTGGCTAGGTTTCAAGGCCAGTTACGGATTGGCGATGGCGATTTCGTTGACGGTCGCGGCGGGCGCTTATGTCTTATCGAAACCGCACACTGAGCAAAGCCGAGCGCCGATTGAAAGCGACGGCATCGCTTTTCGTCCGCTCGCCGTCATTGCGTTCATGTCGGGGCTTTCGATGCTGGCCCTGCAAGTATTGTGGGGGAGGATGTTCGCGCAGGTATTGCAAAATTCGGTCTACACCTTCGCGTTGATTCTATCGATGTTTCTGGTTTGCCTAGCTTTGTCGGGGTTTCTGGCGCGCTGGTTGATTGCTGTTCGTTTCGATGCCGGAAAGCTGTTGTTCGGGTCGCTGATTGCCGGCGGCCTTTTGGTTAACCTCGGGCCTTTTGTGTTTTTGGCGTGGACTGACGAACTGCACTATATCGGTTCGGATGTCGGTTGGTATGCTTATTTGCTGCAAATCGCAGCGCCGGCGGCGTTTATCATGGGGCCGCCATTGCTGCTGTTGGGTATGGCCTTGCCGCTGTCGATTCGTTTGGCGCAAAATCACGGACCAAGTGGTGGAACGCTGGTCGGGCAATTGGTCGGGATCAATACCTTGGGCGCGATAGCCGGTTCCATCATCGCCGGTTTCTTGATATTGGAATGGATGGGGCTATGGGCCGGAATTAGACTGATTGCGGTGCTGTATTTTTTGACGGCTACTTATTGGTTCAGTCGGACCACGGAGACGACTTCTAACCATCGACAGCCTAGCCGTTCCGATATTCAGAAATCATTTGAATCGGACTGGCGTCGGCGGGGAGGGTTGTATTTACCGGCAATCGGCATTTTTTTGGCGGTTTCGGCATTCGACACCGGCAAGTTGCCCTTGGTTAAAGTCGATCCGGTCAATGAAGAAGAAAGCCTGCTGGAATTTTGGGAAAGCAGCGCAGGTACGGTCGCGGTGATCCGGCGCGGCGAACATTTGAAAATCAAGGTCAATAATCATTATACATTGGGCGGAACAGGTTCTTTCGAGCTCGAGCAATTGACCGGCTCGTTGCCGGTTGCCTTGCATCGTGAGCCGCGTTCGGTTTATGTATTGGGGCTCGGTACCGGCATCACGGCGGGCGGCGTATTGAAACACCCGATTCAGAGACTGACTGTAACCGAGTTGCTGGACGATGTCGTCGCGGCATCGGATAAATATTTCGGCGCCTACACCAACGGTTTGTTTTACGACCCGAGAGTGCGTGTCTTGCATGAGGACGGCCGTAATTATTTGCGCGGCGCGCGTGAAAAATTCGATGTGATGATCGGCGATTTGTTCGTACCCTGGGAAGCCGGTACCGGAAGCCTTTATTCGCTCGAGCATTTTAGGACGGTCGCCGAACGCTTGAATAAAAACGGTTTGTTCATGCAATGGCTGCCGGCTTATCAATTGTCGCAAGTCGAATTCGATGTGATCGCCAGAACCTTTTTGGAAGTTTTTCCTTACGCGACGGTGTGGCGCGCCGATTTCGGCGCATTGAGGCCGGTTTTGGGTTTGTTGGGCAGCAAGTCCGAACAAGATCTTGCGGCATTGTCGGCGGGGCGTTATCAAAAACTACTGTTGCATTTTGCCGGCGATTTGGTTTCGATAAGCAGCCGTTTCGAACAGGCGCGGCTGAATACCGACGACAGGCCTATCATTGAATTTTCCGCGCCGGTGAGTCAACGCTCGATTAAAACCGGACGGCAAGAATGGCTGGTCGGCGCCGAGTTGATCGAATTAATGAAGGTGCTGCAACCCAGCGTTTCGGAGTATATAATCGATGTGCCGGAGCCTTGGAGGCAATGGCCGCAAGCCGGTTTTAACTTGCAAAAGGCGCAATGGTTTCGCTATCAGGGCCGGCTCAAAGAGGCCGAGCAAGTCATGGCGAACTACCGGAAATTGCTTGGCAAAGAAGAGCATTAGCGAGAAATTCGCTATTTTTCCTCGTTTCCACGCGAAGTATATACACAAGTTATGTATTACCCTTTTGCAATTTTGGCCAATGAGTCTTCGATATCATTTATTGATGCTTAACACTATCGGCTTCGAAATCGCGACGAAGGCGTCGCTCCCACAAGAGGCTGTTGCTCTGTGGGAGCGATCCCCAGATCGCGATTTCGAAGCCGGGAGCGTAGGTGACAACAAACGGTATCGAGGTCAAATTAGCTAAACCTCGTAGGATACGCAATGCGTTCCTCGTTCCCATGCTCCAGCGTGGGAATGCATACCGATTTTGCTTTTGCAGCCAAGGTATGGGTTCCCACGGAGGACCGTGGGAACCAGAATCCGATTCAGTTTCCACAGAATGCATTTATCTTTAAAAAACGTATCAAGGAATTTTTATGCACGTCACTTTGGTTCATGTTCAAGTTAAGCCCGATCATATCGACGATTTTATCGCCGCCACGAAACGCAATCATGAAGCGTCGATTCGGGAGGCCGGCAATCGCCGCTTCGATGTATTGCAATCGCCCGAAAATCCGGGGCAATTTGTTTTATACGAAGCCTATGTTTCCGCCGAAGATGCCGCAGCTCATAAACAAACTGTGCATTATTTGGCTTGGCGCGATACTGTTGCCGATTGGATGGCCGAGCCCCGTCAAGGGATTCGTTACGAAGGACTTTTTCCGCAGGGGTAAGCGATGCAATTCAAGCCATTTTCGATTTCACGCTTGCCGCGCATTAGCTACGGCAGGGGACGTCTCAACGAAGTGCCGGCCTTGACGGCTAGTTACGGCGGCAAAGCCTTGTTGGTTACCGGGAAGCAATCTTTTTGCGGTACGGAACGTTGGCCGTCGTTTATCGAGTCCTTGGAAATGCAAGGCGTACGCTGGTTGCATGTCACTGTTTCGGGCGAACCGTCTCCGGATCTTGTCGATCTAACGGTTAGCCGGTTTCGCGGCGAGTCGATAGCGGTCGTTGTCGGCATCGGCGGCGGCAGCGTGCTCGATGCTGCGAAAGCGATAGCAGGGCTTTTGCCGCACGGTAATTCGGTCATGGATCACTTGGAAGGCGTCGGCAGGAATATTCCTTACCGGGGGCCTAGTACTCCGTTCATCGCCGTTCCGACCACGGCCGGAACCGGCAGCGAAGCAACCAAAAACTCGGTGTTGAGCGTGCAAGGTCCGGAGGGTTTCAAGAAGTCTTTTCGTGACGAATGTTTGATTCCCGAATATGCAGTGATTGATCCCGACTTGCTGGAAAGCTGCCCGCGCGAATTGATCGCGGCCGATGGTATGGACTCCTTCACGCAATTGTTGGAGTCCTATGTCTCGCTGAAGGCCAATCCGTTCATCGATGCGTTGGCTTGGAGCGGCATGACCGCTTTCAAGGAAGGCTTTTTTGCCGCTTGGGAAGGCCGGGAACCGGAAGCCGCTAACGGCCGCGCCGCGATGGCGTATGCATCCTTGCTTTCCGGTATCACGTTGGCGCAAGTGGGATTGGGTTCGGTTCACGGCTTGGCTTCGCCGTTGGGCGCCTTTTTCCCGATACCGCATGGCGTGGTTTGCGGAACGATGGTTGCCGCCGCCACCGAAATCAATATTCAAGCGATTGAAACGCGAGAACCCGATAATCCGGCGTTGGCTAAATACGCACAAGTCGGGCGTTTGCTGACCGGACGTAACGACATCGGCGATTCGGTTGCGCGCGATTTATTGATTGCATTGCTTGCCGAATGGAGCGACACTTTGCAATTACCGCGCCTTGGCAATTACGGCATCAGAGAGGCCGATTTTGCAAAAATCGTTGCGAATAGCCGGGGCAGCAGTATGAAAACCAATCCGATCGTGCTGACCGATACCGAGATCGAAGCGATATTGCAGCGGCGGGTTTAAGCTTACCGGTCTTGCTTCTACAGCCAAGGTATGGATTCCCACGTAGGACCGTGGGGACCAGGAAAAGCTGGTGATTTATCGTGACTTGTTTAGTTTTTGCGCGAACCGGATCGGCTTTGCCTCGTTCCCGCGCTCCAGCGTGGGAATGCATACTGATCTTGCCTAGGCAGTCAAGGTATGGGTTCCCACGGAGGACCGTGAGAACCAGAAAAAGGTAGTGATTTATCGTGATTTGCCTAGTTTGCACGCGAACCGGATCGGCTTTTTTTCGATTTCTTGAGTTTTTTTTCAGATCCGGCTTGTTTAAGGCGTGTCTGGGCTAAGTTAATCAGCATTTCTTGGGCGCCAACGGTATCTTGTTCGTTTTTCGGTTGGCGCTGAATATAGCTGCCGTCGGGCTGCATATCCCAAACGCTCCTCTGGTTGTTCAATTGTACGTTCAATATTTCCCGTAGAGCGGCTTGTAATTCGGGTTTCTTGACCGGCGTGACGACTTCCACTCGGCTTTCCAGGTTGCGTTTCATGCAGTCGGCCGAGCCGATGAAATATTCTTCGTCTCCGCCGTTTTGGAAATAAAAAATCCGTGAATGCTCAAGAAAACGACCGACAATGCTGATAACGCGTACCGAGTCGGAAATTACCGGAATGCCGGGGCGCAGCCGGCAGGTATCGCGGACGATCAAATCGATTTTGACGCCGGCTTGAGCGGCTCGATAAAGTGCTGCCGTGATATCGGCATCCTCTAAGGCATTCATTTTGAATTGAATCAAGCCGGGTGCTTTTGGTGAATGCTTGGTGATTTCGCGTTCGATTTTTTCTATTAAGGCGGGTTTCAAGTATTTCGGCGACGTGAGTAAGCTGTTGTATTGACGTTTCGGAACTAGGCCCGTCGTCATATAATTGAACAATTCGGTAAGGTCTTGGCCTATGTCCGGGTCGCAGGTCAAAATACCCAAGTCGGTATAAAGCCTGGCGGTTCCGGCATGATAATTTCCTGTGCCGATATGCGCGTATCTGCGTAGACCGTTATAGTCCTGGCGAACGACATAAATCACTTTGCTGTGTGTTTTGAGTCCGACCACGCCGTAAGTGACATGAATGCCGGCACGCTCCATACGTTGCGCCCATTGGATATTGGCCGATTCGTCGAAACGCGCTTTCAATTCCACCGATACGGTAACTTGTTTGCCGTTTAATGCGGCATCGATCAAATATTGGACGATTTTAGTGCCGGCCGATGTGCGGTACAAAGTCATTTTAATGGCCCGAACATTCGGGTCGCGGCTGGCCTCCTTGACGAAGCGCTCGACCGTCGTGACGAATGACTCATAGGGGTGTTGCAGCAGTATCGTCTCTTGTTCGCGAATGGCATGGAAAATATTCGGCGCACCGGCTAATCTTGGGTGGTCGCAGGGGTGATGCGGGACGTCGAGCAAGTCCGGCCGGTCGATTGCGGAAATTTGAAATAAATCGGACATCGCCAGTCTTTGATCGACGATGAATAGATCATGCTCATTCAAATTAAGTTCGGCGGTCAGCATGCCGCGTTGCAATTCGCCCATCGTTGATGCGACTTCGAGTCTAACGACCGAGGCGAATTTGCGTTCGCGCAATTCCGACTCGATCATTTGCAGCAAGTCGTCGGCCTGGTCCTCGTCTTTTTCGGTGATGGCGTTGCGTGTCACGCGGAACAAATCCGCAAAAGCGATATTCATGCCCGGAAACAGTAAATCCAAATTGTTCGCGATCAAATCGCCCAGTGCGACGTAAATAAGTTCGTCACTGACCTGAATGAAACGCGGTAGCCTGGGGCCGACCGGGACTTTGATCCTGACGAGCGTGATGAGTTCGGGGTCCGTGCAATAGACGCCGGCCAATAAATTCAACGCCAGATTCGAAATGAACGGAAACGGATGCGCCGGATCGATCGCTTGAGGCGTTACCAGCGGGAAAATATTTTGTATGTAGTATTCGCGCATTTGTTTTTGTCGATCACGCGTTAATTCGACGAAAGGAACGATCCGGATATCTTGCGACTCGAGTTGCCTCATTAATTCGGCGAACAGTAGCTGTTTTTTCGCTTCGATTTCGCGTACGACTACATAGCATTCGGCGATTTGTTGTTGCGGGCTTCGACCGTCCACGCTTAATTCGCTGATGCCGGCGCCGAGCTGTTGTTTAAGTCCGCCGATGCGCTTCATGAAAAATTCGTCGAGATTGGAGCTGACGATCGCGATAAATTTGACTCTTTCCAGGAGCGGCGTTCGCTCGTCCTCGGCTTCGTGCAAGACACGTTTATTGAACTCGAGCCAAGTCAATTCGCGGTTTAGGTACCATTCCGGGGAATGGCTATCGAATTCGGGGGCTATCGGGGCAGATTTCGGTTCGGTAAGATCGGATGATTGTTTCATTTTTAACGTCATTGGCAAGGAGTTAAATGAATTCGCAGCATAATCTTAAATTCGGCAGTTTAACCATGAAGCACATGAAGTTCTTGAAGTGTTTCAAGAGAATGTTCATATACTTTGCGTAACCCTTCAGGAGAGCAAAACTGTTATACAAAACCATGACAAGTTAGAGCGGCGACATCGAAACCGCGTTCATTCAGGTTTTCGGCGATGGTCTTTAAACTGTTTAATTCGATCGGTAAACGCTTTAAAAACTGAGAGCGTAATCGCGATAGTTGTTCCTGGGCATCACACGGGTTGGATTGGGGCATCTTGTTCTCGTTTTTCCCAAATTTTACGGATTTGGTCGGCCAAGGTCATCGGGTCGAACGGTTTGGCGATGACATCGACTGCGCCTAACGATTTGTAATACGCAATTTCGGACGGTTGAATCTTGGCGGTCATGAAGACAATCGGAATTTCAGCGATGATAGGTTGTTCGCGTAAACGATTGAAAGTCGTCGGGCCGTCCATGCCGGGCATCATAACATCGAGTAGGATTAAATCCGGCATGAAATCGGCCGTTTCGGCCAAGGCTTCCTCGCCGGAAGAGCAGATTTTTACCGTGAAGCCGCCTACCATTTCCAATGCCAGTTTCGCCGCGGTTTGAATGTCGGGTTCGTCTTCTACATAGAGTATGCGTTGAAATATGCTCATAAAAGAATTTCTTGGATGGAATGGGTTGTATAGGTATAGCGAAGGCGTTTTAATTTTATACGTTTGTTCAATCGAAAACGGGAATTTTACACTTTTCGTATCGGCATTTCGAAATAGAAACTTGCGCCTTCGCCTTCGGCCGACTCGAAACCGATTCGACCTCCCATGCGTTCGACCAATTCTTTGGTAATCGCCAGTCCGAGCCCTGTCCCGCCTTTTTTTCGGGAATCGGAGGCGTCGGCTTGAGCGAATTTTTGGAAGATGTGTTTGCGGAATGTCGCCGGTATGCCGGGTCCTCGGTCGCTGACTTCGATTCTAGCCAGATTGCCGGTACTCAGAACGGCGATATTCACGGTTCCGCCTTTCGGTGAAAACTTGGCCGCGTTCGATAACAAATTGGCGAAGATTTGTTGAAGGCGCTGGGCATCGACATTGACAAGCAACGCGTCATCGCGTTGCGTTATTCGGAGGGTAACGCCGAATTGGTCCTCATAGGCTTGATTATCGCGAAAACCGTGCAAAAAACCGAATCCCGCCAACCAATTTAAATGCCGGAAACCAAACAATGCTTTGTTTGGTTTCGGTAATACGGAAACTGCCGCGCCCAAGCAAATAAAAGCTAAAGCGTAAATTTGAAAGATCAGACCGAGATAGGTTTCGCTCCACGCGTTCATGATGAATCCAGATTCTTTTTAATGCGGTTAAGCAAATCGTCCAAAACGGAGTTGAATTGCGCGATGTCAAACGGCTTGGTTAAATAGTCGGCGAATCCTGCCGCTTTGCCCCGTTCGATATCGTGCGGCATCGCATTGGCGGTGATTGCGACGACAGGTGCGGACTTAACGATAGAGTCGTTTTGAAATATGGATAATACCTGAAAACCGTTCAAATTCGGCATGTTGATGTCCAGTAGAATGAGGTCGGGGCGGTGCGCTCGGGCTAATTCGATGCCCAGTTCCGGCGTATGAGCCGTGATGAGACGAATGTGCTGTTGTCTTTCGAGTATTTGAGAGATGAGCCGTATATTGGAAGGATTGTCTTCGATATAGAGCACGAGCTGTTGCCTCGAGCGACTCTGGAATGTCGGTGTTTCGATGGTTGCGGATGTTTTAGGCGGTTCTAAGAAGGCCGTGTTCGATGCTGACGGAAGAGTGATCAGGAAACGGCTGCCCATGCCGACTTCGCTTTCGACTTCGATTGTGCCGCCCATCATTTCGACGATACGGCGAGTGATAGTCAGTCCGATGCCGGTGCCTTCGATAGCGCTGTATTCGGCGTCGAGACGGTTGAACGGTTGAAAGAGTTCATGTAAACGTTCCTTCGGGATACCTCGTCCGGTATCGGTTATTTGTATTGACAAGTATTCGCTGTCTTTAGGCTGGGCCCCTACGGTTACTAAGCCGCCTTCGCGGTTATATTTGATCGCATTGGAAATCAAATTGAGTAGCGTTTGTTTGAGCCGAGTTTGGTCGGCCTGGACAGTAAAGTCTTCTTGCGTATGGCTGCGGAGGCTTATTCGGCGTTTATCCGCTTGTGCGGATACCAGGCTCAGACATTCCTCGATAATCGGTGCGATCCTTACGGGCTCTATGGATAGCGAAATCCGGCCGGACTCGATCTTGGCTAAATCCAATATTTCGTTGATTAAATCGAGCAAATGCCGACCGGCCTTGAGAATTTCCTCTACATCCTCTTTTTGTGTATTGCTCAAGGTTTCGTCGTATTGCATCAGTTGGCCGAAACCAAGGATTGCGTTCATCGGCGTGCGCAACTCGTGGCTCATGTTCGAGAGAAAGTCCGATTTAGTCTGGTTGGCGCGGTCTGCGATGACTCGGGCGGTAATCAATTCCTGTTCGGCTCGTTTGCGTTTGGTAATGTCTCGCGTAAGGCAGACAAAGAGTAAGTCGTCGGGCAATTGGATTTCGCTTACGGCAATCTCGAGTGGAAAAATGCTCGTATCTGCTTTGATTCCGGCCAGTTCATGTTGCTGATTGAATATTTTGCTTCGGTCTATCGTAAGGTAACGCTCGATATAAGCATCATACTTAGATCGATAGGGTTCCGGTATCAGAACGTTAATTTTACGACCGACGATATCTTGTTCTCGATAGCCGAAAGTCGCGCACGCTGCCGGGTTGAATGAGCGAATGATACCGTCGGCGCCGATCGTGATAACACCGTCGACGACCGAATCGACAATATGCTGGAAAATGCGCAAATACTTTTCGCGCTCGGCCAGTGCGAGTTCCGCGCGTTTGCGGTCGTCGATGTCTTGTACCACGCCAAGCATTTGCGTGGGTTTGCCCTCGTCGTCGCGTACTACGTCTCCGCGTTCGAGCAGCCAGCGCTCGGTGCCGTCCGGCCAGATAACGCGGTGTTCGATGTTGTAGGTAACATCGCGTTCAAGACAGGCGTCGACGGCATCGATAACCGCTTGCCGGTCGTCGGGGTGCACCGCGGTAAGGAAGTTTTCATAGGAGGTTTCGAGATCCCCATCCGGATAGCCGAACAGCGGCGCGATGCGTTCGGACCAAAAGAGGTCGCCGGTTTCTATATTCCATTCCCAGGTGCCGATGTTCGCGAAAATTTGTCCTCGACGCAGTCTCTCTTTGTGGTATTCCACGGCGCGCTCGGCGCGTTTTATTTCGGTGATGTCGTGAAAGCTCCATACCCGTCCGCCAATCATTCCTTTCGAGGCGAGCGGTTTCGAGTGACGCTCGACTATTCTGCCGTCCGCAAATTCAAGTAGGTCTTGCGAATCTTGGCCGGATCGATAAATGGCTTGTACCGCCTTGAGAAACTCGGTGGGATTGGCTAACTGAGGGTGAACAAAATCCAGTAGGCGTCTGTCCGCTTGTCCGGGTAAAGCGAGTTCTTCCGGTACGCACCACAAATCGATAAATTGCCGGTTGGCGAAAAGGATCAAGCCGGCATCGTCGACGGCCAAAATACCGTCCAGAGTCGATTCGAGCGTCGCGCGTAGTTTTTGTTCTCCTTTTTTTAGCGCTTCGTTGCTACGCACGCGTTCGCTAACATCTTTGATAATACCGATAAAATGCGTCAGATTGCCTCGCTCGTCATGGACCGGCGCAATCCGTAACTCGTTCCAAAACATCGATCCGTCTTTGCGGTAATTGCGTAATACGCCTTCGACTTTTTCGCCCTTTGATAAAGCCGAGCGCACATGATCCAGTCCGGGTTGATGGCGGTCATTGCTATTGAGAAATCGACAGTTCTTGCCCAATATTTCCTCTCGCGAATAGCCTGTAATACGCTCGAACGCCTTATTAGTGAAGATGAGAGGCATATCGTATTGGTTGGCATCGGCGATTACGATACCGCTGGTGCTGGCTTCGACCGCACGCTCCAATAGTTTTAATTGTTGTATCGACTTTTTGACATGACTGATGTCGGTGCGGATCGAGACGTATTGATAAGGTTTTCCGTTGCTGCCGAGAAAGGGAGTAATCGTGGACTCGACCCAATATAGACTACCGTCCTTGCGCCGGTTGCAAATTTCGCCCTGCCAGACCTGGCCGCTGGCGATGGTTTGCCATAAGTCTTGATAAAACTCGGGCGGATGTTCGTCGGATTTGACAATGCGATGATCTTGTCCGATCAACTCTTCACGCCGGTAGCCGCTGATTTGGCAAAACCTGTCGTTGACGTAGGTAATCGTGCCGGAGCGGTCGGCAATGCTGACGATCGCGTGATGATTGATCGCCAGATGTTCTCGCTCTCGTTCGTAGAGTGTGGTTTCTAGCCGTTGACGCAATGCGCTGTTTTGCCGAGCCCGGCGTGCCCTGGCCAAAACGGCGGCGACCAGATGCCGAGGCTGTACGGGTTTCACTAGAAAATCGTCGCCGCCCAGGCTGAGCGCTAACAATTGTTGAGTCATATCGGTTTCGACGGATAGAAATAGAATCGGCAAATGCAGATATTCGTCGCGCTCGCGTATGATCGCCGCTAATTCCGGACCGCTCGCTTCGGGCATATAAACATCGAGTACCGCGACATCAGGCGAAAAATTGTCCAGTATATTCAAGATGTCGAGCGGTTGGGTCGAGGTTTTGACTTCCATTCCGGCCGCTTGCAATTCAATCGCTTGGACTTCGAGCATGAGCGGATCGTCATCCATTAATAATACCCGGTAAGGCTTGGACGGTTGGCGTCCGGTCAGTGCATCCAAAATATCGATGATGCGTTCGGGATTGACCGGTTTTACAAGATAGCGGGATGCGCCAGCACGAAATGCGGCGAGGCGCCCTGCAATATCGTCACGTACCGAGACGATAATGACCGGGATTTCGGAATCTTTGCCCAGATTTAGATTGATGATGGCTTCCGCGCTAGCAAGATCCCCATCAGGGAATATCAGATCCATGATCACGGCGGCCGGCGGCTCCGCGCCCGTATCCATTAATGTAGTTTTAAACTGCGCCGGTTCGGAAGATACGCGTGTACGAAAACCATTTTGCCGTAAAACGTTTTGCAAATGTAGCGCTTGGCCTGCATCGTCTTCAATCAAGTCGATCAAAGGCGAGCGATTGGCGCGTTTCGGTGTTGGCGGCTGGGTAAGAGTGGGTGCGTTGGTTGGAAATCGTATGCTGGCGAGACGGCTTAAACTATCGAGAGCTAGGCCGATGGCTTGCCATTCCGTTTCGGCTGGGGGGATGCCTGATCTAAGTAAATCCGCTAAGCGTAATTCCATATCGCGTGCGGCATCCGAAAGCGACTGCATACCGAAAGTACCGGTCGAGCCGGTTAGACCATGAATCAACCGGTGTAAGATTTCGGCTTCTTCGGGGAGCCATGCTGAAGTATCTATCTGCTGAAATTGCGAACGGATAGCGCCGATTCGTTCCGGCAGTCGGTCGATGAATTCGGCTCGCAATTCGTGCAGGGCGTCGGAAAATTGGGATTGCATGGCTTGGTTTTAGATATACTTTTAAAAAACGGCTCAACTTTTTATGGTGCGGAGTGTGTCTGTCGAGTAACCGAAACCTCCTTCACCTTAGATAGCATTTCACCATGAAGATCATGAAGAATAAGAAGGCGAGTTCAATGGTTTATTCTGTATATGTAAATCATTTTTGCTCCCTAAAAGGTTATTCAATATTTTAGGATAAGCCGTTGAAAGACTTTATGATCTTCATGTACTTCATGATTAAACTGCCGAATTTAGGTTTGTACACTTATACGACATTTAAAAAGGGAAGTTATTTTGAACCATATCCTAGATTGTCGAAAAAAAAGCCATTTTGCCTAATCTCAAAATATCTTGGAAATTGTTGGTGATCAAAGGCTATAAAGCGTCTGGTGTAGGGTGCGCATCGCGCACCTGGGTCGGGACCTGTCGTCGGGTTAGGTGCCATGGAAAGGTGAGCAATGCGCACCCTACTGTGTTTTTGGCTTAAACGGCTATGCCGACTTCCAAGCCTTCGAACCAGTCTAAAAAGCGTTTAACGTTATCGCCTTTAAAAATACGTCCGTGTTGTGGCGCCATCATGTCGATGTCGAGTTTGCGAATGCGTTCGATCCAGTCTCTCTTAGCTTGATTCGATGGCATCCAACGTTGATGAAAGAATCGCATGTGATCGATGTGGCTATCGAAATTATCGACATAAATCGGTGCGCCGGACGCTTCGAGTGCCGCGCCGACATCGCCGGACATCAGGATTTTTGCTTCCGCGTCGTAAATATGAAAATTGGCCGATGAATGCAGGTAATGAGCCGGGATGATTTTCAGTTCGGTTGACTCCAGCTTGATCTTGCCGCCGTTATCGGGAATGCCGACATAGTCGATCGATTCACAACCGAAATGACGGATGAAACCTTCCCAAAGCGACGAGGCATGTAGTTTGGCTTTCGGCAGGGCTTGGTCCCACAATCCCAGCGAGGAAATGATATCCGGATCTTGGTGGGAAGCGAATAGGTCGGTGATTTCCTCGACCGGCGCATGATGCAAGACGGCCGCCAACATCGGTGCGAACAGTTCGATACCACCGGGGTCCATCAATAAACAACGGTTCGCCGTTCGCACAATATATTGATTGGTATCGATAATGTTGGAGGGTTTATTGGTATCCCGGCCGAACATGATCCAGCGGTGCGATCCTTCGTATATTGGGGTCATCTTCATGGTTTGCTCGCCTTAATTTTATGCGGTTATTCGGTAATATTGATGACATTCAACGCACTGCGGCAACGCTGTACGTTATTATGAATGATTTGCGCGGCGCGATCGACGCTTTCGGCAACCGCCTGTAAGCTAAGTAGGTATTCCCCCGCTTGCGACGCCTCGATTCGAGAATTGGCGGCAATGACGCGCGCGGCTCGGGCCGGATGCATGACTTCTTGCAATTGATCGAGCAATTGCCCAACATGCCGCTTGAATTGTTTTCGACATTCCCGCATTCTTTGTTCGACAGCTTCGGTTGAAGTTTGCAGTGAGGATTGATACTGTGCGCCTTCTGCCATTTTTGTCGCGGTTTGGAATTTGTCGAATGCGGTCGAAGTCCGATATTCATTGACGGTCAAACGATAAAGCAATAGGGCGTGTTCATTGATGGCATTGACCAATGTAATCGTTTCCTTGGCCAATTCGTTGATGAAATCGGTGATTGGCTGAAATCCTCTGGCTTTTTCTCCGGCTCGGAAGGCGATGGCCTTGGCGTTTGCGGCGGCCAGCGAAATTTCCTTGGCGACTTCCATCACAGCACTCAATTCAGCGGCAATGGATGCAACGGCAACGAATTGGGATTTGGTTTGTTGAACTGTATCGGTCATGGCGCTTGAACTGATTGATGGTATTGGGAATGAAAAGAAATCGGTTTTGTTTTACGACGGTCGCACACTCGTTGTTTTAGCGATAATATACCTTTCGCACTTCAAATTTCGGCAGTGCCAAAGGAGGAGCCTGGGTGTCCGATAAAGGCTTTGCCAGCATGGAGCTGGCATAGAGCCTACATGGACGTATTCACGGCGTCCTTTAACGGACACCCAGGCGCCGAATTTTGATCTACGACGGGTATAAATCGAATAATCAAGCACATAAGTTGCCTTGGATTTTTTTCTTATGATACCAATCATAGACTGCTTTGACTCGATTGCCGCAAGCGTTAAATTCGATGTTGCTGCACAACTGCGTGACTAATTGAATACCCCGGCCGAAAAAACTTTGGTTGTTATCGAGATCGGAAAGGATGTCGTCTATATTGAATCCTTCACCGCTATCTTGGATGTCAACGGTTAATTGGCCGCCGTCCGATTTAGGAATATAGTCGATCGCTATTTCTATCGTGCCGGACGTAGTGCTGTTCAACCGTTCCTGGCGAAGCTCGTAGAAATGTAAAAAGTCTTCGGGCGTTTGTTTTTGCAGGGAATCCATTCGGAGTAATCCATGGTCCAGGGCATTGGTAAATAACTCGCTGACAATAGTGAAGATCATTTCTCGTTGCCCCTGCAATCCCTGTAAGTCCGTCAATCCGTCGACAATAGCCGGAATCGGATTCATTAGGCGCAATACTTCGATATCAAATTGCATCGCGATGGCCCATTGGCAATTGCGAAGCTCGGTAGGCGAATTTGCTGTTTGCCTGATCCGATGGCGGAGCAATCTGGCTATTTGATTTTCGATAAATTCGGGATCGAACGACAGGACGTCAGTCTTTTGGTTATCGTTTTTTAGGCAGCGATCCAGTATCGCTTGCGAGCCGACCGGCTCGACAATGAAGATAACTTGTGCGATAGCCGGTGTTAATGTCGAAATAATCGGTTCGTCGGCGCTACTGTCGGAGCAATGAGGAAACAATGGGGCGGTGACGATCAGATCGAGGTTTTGTGCATCAATGATTGTAATGGCTTCTTGATGATTGTGTGCGATATAGGCTTGGTATCCGTGTTTGACCAAAACTTTTTGCAGGGTTTCGGTAAAAGCTCGGTTCAGGGATGCTATGAGAATTCTTGCGGATACGGAAACCGGAGCAAGTTGATTGTGTATCATCGAAGAAGCGTCCAATTAAATGAGGCGTTATCGGTTTTATACTAACCTAAACAGTTTCTGGAAATTAGCAATTTCCAGGATTTTTTTGACTTCCGGGTTGGCATTTAGCAAACGAATAGCTGATGGGTCGTTATTCATCTTATCTCTCAATATCAAAAGCATACCTAATGCGGAGCTATCCATGTATTCGGTATTCTTTAAATCCACAGTGATGGTTTTGACGGTATCTCGATCCCATTCGGTTGCTTTTCTAAAGTCTTGATGGACGCTGAAATCGAAGCGCCCTGAAATACGGACGGTCAATTCTTTTTTTTCCGGATGATGAATGATTTCTAATGCCATTGCTTGCTTCCTATATAACCATCGTTAAAATTGATTGAGTACTCTCGATTAAAATAACTCGATGTCGCCTTCGTTCATTGAGCCTTGCATAACGGCCTTATGGTTTTTTGTGCTCCATTGTTGCTTCATATCGTTGAGACGCTTGATGCCATGATTGAGCTCATTAGCGATGTTTTCTTGATCGCTCGATGTCAATATGTCAAAACCGATGCGCATTTCATCAATCAGCGCCAGAAAATGCTGCGTATTGGCTTGCATGTATTCGATCAATTGTCGTGTCATGTCTTCAAATTGAAGGGCTCTGACCGCGTGGTTGACATTGTTTTCTATCTGCTGGGTAAGCTCTGAAACATCCTTGACTTTTCGATCGATCAAGGTATTGAGTTTGGCAATCTCAGTCATCATTTCATCGATATGGGCTTTCGAATGTATCGTTGCCGTCATGTCATTCGATGCCATCGATTCGATCATGCGCTTGGCTTGACCGATATTGGTTTTCGAATCGCTGACGACGGTTTTGATTTCCTCGCTGAATTTATCCGAGCTTTTAGATAATTTACGCACTTCGTCGGCGACTACCGCGAAACCGCGCCCGGCTTCTCCAGCTCTTGCCGCCTCGATCGCGGCATTTAGCGCCAGTAGATTGGTTTGGTCGGCAATGCCTTGGACATCGGTCAGTAATTTGCCGATGACTTCCATGTGCGATTCGACATCGTTGACGACATTGACCATTTCGATGCTTTGTTTGCTAACCGCGAGAATATGGTTGATAAAATCGCTCAGTACGATATCGGTTTCCTTGGCGAATTGCTTAAAACTCAGGGTGTCCGACTCTTGTTGATCACCCGATTCGCCCAGGTTTTTTATCAGCGATAACATGGCTTCATTTTGCCGAGAGGCGAGTGTGTGCATGCCGTTAAAGCTGTCGGACATAGTCACGACCGCGTCCGATACGACCGATTTGACTTGTTGCAATTCTTCGTTAAAAGTACTGAGTTCTTGCGCGGCGCAGGCTTGCAGATCGTTGATGTAGCGTTCGAGCAATCGACCGACCTCGTTGTTATCCAATTGTCGAGAGTTCGAGTCATCGATTTTTGCCGAAACTTTGATCGCATAGATCGTTAATAACCAACCGATTGATAGGATGGGTAGGAATATCCAATACAGAGTCGTTACGGCAAATAGAGCCGGAGAAATTCCCGCGACGATGGCCAATACGATAGGTAAGGCGGGTGTTTTCAGCAAATTATGCATTGTTTATCTCCTATTGGATTAAAGCCACAATTTGTTCCGCGACTCGATCGATCGGCAGAACGACATCGGCGGCTCCGATTTTATAAGCTTCGCCGGGCATTCCCCAAACGACGCTGCTGGCTTCGTCTTGCACGATATTGAAAGCACCGGCCTCGTGCATGGCCTTCATGCCGGCCGCGCCATCGACGCCCATGCCGGTCAGCATGACGCCGATGGCTTGATCGCCGACTTGTTGCGCGACCGAGTGAAACATCACGTCGACCGACGGTTTGTGCCGGTTGACCGGTTCGGAGTCATCGAGTTGGCAGAAATAAGCCCTGTGCTCCCGAGTGATCTTTAAATGCTTATCGCCCGGTGCAATATAGATATGTCCGGACACTATTTCTAGCCCGGTTTGGACAAGTGTGACCGTCATCGCCGATACCTCGTCGACATGCCTGGCAAACGAGGCGCTAAACGCGGCAGGCAAATGCTGCGAAATGACGATGGGCGGGGTGTTTGCAGGGAGAAGGCCGGCTATCCGTTTGATCGCTTCGGTGCCGCCGGTGGATGCGCCGAGTGCAATCAGCGGTTCTTGTCGAACGCCTTTACGGTTTCGATTGATAACGGCGGTTTTAATCGGTGCGGAATTGGGCGCATTATCCTGGATTCGCGCGCCGGCCGCCATGGTTACTTTGCCGATCATTTCTTCGGTGTATTCTTTCAGTGTGTGTGCCAGATCCAGTTTGGGTTTTGCGACGAAGTCGACCGCGCCGAGTTTCAATGCTTCAAGCGTGACTTCGGCGCCCTGTTCGGTCAATGTGGAAATCATCACGACCGGCATGGGGCGAAGACGCATCAAATTGCGCAAAAATGTCAAGCCATCCATGCGCGGCATTTCAATATCCAGCGTCAAGACATCGGGGGCGAGTTGTTTGATTTTTTCACGGGCTATGTAAGGATCCGCGGCGGTTCCAACCACTTCGATATTCGGTGAGCTGTTGAATATTTCGGTCAACAGTGCTCTGATCAAGGCCGAATCGTCGATTATTAGTAAGCGTATTTTTTTCATGCTTTTTTCTAAAACAACTCGATTTCGCCTTCAACCGCAGCGTTTTTAATCTGGCTTCGGTAGTTGTTTTCGCGTAATGCGATCGTATCGTTGTGTAGGTGTTTGATTTTTTTCATGCGGACCTTCCCTGTTTTCGGATAAAAGTTGACTTTGCGAGGATAAATATCGCCGAGATCCTGGGCCAGTAAGTTCAACGCTTCGGTGTCGATATAATCGAGCACGAAACCGATGTTGCGCAATCCGACGTCACTCAAGCTCGGGATGATTTTTCCGCCGCCGAATACCTTGAGTTCGAGGTTTTTACGTTTACCGCCGGAGGCTAGTATGGTGTTGATCAGGTGCTCCATCGCGTAGTTGCCATAACGTGTTGCGCTACCGAGCAGCGAGTAACCGGCGTTTTTCGCTTGTTCGGTCGAAATTTCCGGCAACATGAAATGATTCATTCCGCCGATACCGCTGACGCTATCCCGAATACAAGCCGCGATGCAGGATCCGAGCACTGTGGTAATCATTTCGTCCTCGTTGGTCACGTAGTATTCGCCGGGGAGTAGTTTTGCCGCGATGATGTTGTTTTCACGGTCCCAATAACGGTTGATCGATGCGAAGCCGGGCAGGGCAGGCGGTTTTATCTCGCTAGACATGGTCATCTAATCTTACGATAAATCGTGTTACCGATTAATTCGAATTGATCGGCAACTTGTTGCAACGATTCCGAATGACCGATGAACAAACAGGAGTCGATCGCTAATAAGTTCGAGTATTTCGAGGCCAATGTTTTTTTGGTTTCACGGTCGAAATAAATAAAAACGTTACGGCAAAAAATAAAGTCGAAAGGAGTTTTAATCGGCCAATCCTGCATCAGATTCAGTTGTTTGAAGGCAATCTTTTGCCGCAGTTCCGGTTTAATTTTAACTTTGTTAATTTGCGAGCCGGTGCCTTTTTTGAACCAACGTTTCAGACGTTCCTCGGGAATACCGTTGACGCGGTTCAATTCATATATGCCGTTGGCCGCAAAATCCAAAACTTGGGTGTCGATGTCTGTTGCCAAAATCTTGGCGGTCCAACCGGCAGGCAAATTTTCCAGTAACGTCATGGCTATCGAATACGCTTCCTCGCCGGTCGAACAACCCGCCGACCAGGCTATGATTTGCCGAGAGGTTTGATTTTTTTCGATTAATTGCGGGATTACGGTTTTTTTCAAATAGTCGAAATGATGGTTTTCTCTGAAAAATGCGGTCAGATTGGTTGTGATCGAGTTGATGAAGTTCGTGAATTCCTGCGTCGAATCGTCCTCCAGTAGTCGGCAATACTCCTTGAAACTGTTTAGTCTCAGTGCTCTGATGCGCTTGGTAAGGCGTGAATAAAACATGTCGAACTTGTCGTCCGGAACTAAAATACCGGAATGCTTGTTCGACAAAGCCCTTAAGCGATCGAAGTCCGCACGAGTGTATTCGAACTCTCGAAATTGTTGTAGCGAGGACGGCTCTTGTCGCGGCGGCACGCTCATTTTTAGAATAAACCGGATGCGGGGTGGTCGATTTCGAGCAGTTCGGCCAAGCCGAGTAAGCGAGCACTATTGATGAATTTTTTCGATGGAAAGTCGAAAGCAACGTGTTTTCCCGATTTGACGGCTTCCTGTTTTAATACGGTGAGCAATTGCAAGGTTGCGGTATCGACAGCCGTAACCGCCGAAGCATCGATTTCCAGTGTGTCACGGGATTCAAAGGCCTTGAGTAGAGACTCGTGCAGTTCGTTGATGTGACGGATATTTAATACGGCATCCAGCGTTATCGGACCTCCGGTCATTGTTAAATCCGCTGTATCGGTCGTGTTTGTGTCATGGTTCATGGCTGGCTTTTCCATGTGGAGGCGTTTTTAAACATATCGCTCATAACAAATGGCCGATTTGATCGAGCTCATGCGGGTTCAACAGTTTGTCGGCGTCGAGCAGCATGATCATGCCTTGCTTGGCGACATACATCCCGCGCATGTAACGAGTATCGATGTTAGCGCCCAAGTCGGGTGCTTTTTTGATGTCGGCATGGGGAATATCCAGTACGTCGGACACAGCATCGGCGACGACCCCCATGACCATTTGTCCGGAGGGCGTAGTAACATTGATGACGATGACGACGGTCGTCGGCGAATAGTCCACGGTGGCGATATCGAAGCGTTCGCGCAAATCGAGAATCGGCACGATGGCGCCGCGAAGATTCAGCGCGCCTTTTATATAACCAGGCGTTTTAGGGATTTTGCGTATCGGCTCCCAGCCCCTGATTTCTTGGACTTTTAGTATTTCAACGCCATACATTTCGCCGGCCAGTTCAAAAGTCAAAAACTGTTCGGAGGCGGGTGTGTTGTTCGCGATGGTTTGGTTGTTCGTCATAAGTAGTTGATCCTTTGTCAAAACCTTCCTGATTTTATGCAACACGAACCGAGTGTGTCGAAATGATTAGGTAAAGAGCTATTCAATAAGCGTCGCGAAGCTCAAATTGATCCGTCATCTGTTAAAGGTTTAAAATTCTTCCCATTCATCGTCGTCTTGTATCGGTGTATTGAACTTGGGCGCCGGTTTTGCTTGTGTTGAATCTTGTTTCGACGGCGCAGATGCTGTTGTTTTCCCAATTGCGGGTTTCGGCTTATCCGTTATCGTTTCGAAAGTCTGTTCAGATCTGTTTATGTTTTGCCCCAGCTTGAAAAAACTCAATAAATTCGCCATCTGAGTGGCTTGATCGGTCATCGACATGCTGGCGGCAGATGCCTGTTCGGCTAGTGCGGCATTTTGTTGTGTGATCTCGTCCATTTCGGAAACCGCTTGATTGACTTGCAGGATGCCTTGCGATTGTTCAATGCTGGCGGCGGCGATTTCCGAAACGATATCGCCGACTTTTTTTACGCCTTGCACGATCTCTTGCAATGCGGAGCCGGTTTCATTGACGAACTCGGTGCCGGTTCTTACTTTTTGTACGCTATTTTGAATCAGCTCTTTGCTTTCTTTTGCAGCGACGGCACTTCTTTGGGCCAGGTTCCGCACTTCGGTGGCAACGACCGAAAAGCCGCGTCCTTGTTCGCCGGCTCTTGCCGCTTCGACCGAAGCGTTCAAGGCTAATAGGTTGGTTTGAAAAGCGATTTCATCGATGACGCCGATGATTTCAGCGATTTTATTGCTGCTGTCGTTGATTTCGGCCATTGCAGAGACGGCTGAAGCGACCACGGTTCCGCCTTTTTCCGCGAGTTGCCGGGCATTTCCGGAAACCAAATTGGCTTGTTGTGCATTGTCCGCATTGTTTTTGACGGTGCCGGTCAGTTGTTCCATGCTTGATGCGGTTTCTTCGAGACTGGCCGCCTGAGTTTCTACCCGTTGCGATAGGTTATTGTTGCCGCTCGCGATCTGTTGAGAGGTGTTGCTAATGAAGTCGGCCGAGCTTCTGATTTGTTCGAATATTTCGCTGAGTTTATCAAGCGTTTCGTTGATATCGTTTTTACATTGAGCATAAACGCCTTCATAATCGTTCGTGATGCGTTGCGTCAAATCGCCGGCCGACATGCTTTGCATGACGCGTGCGACATCGCTGAAGGCGCGTTCGATGACATCGGTCAGTTCATTGATGCCCGCACTTAAGGTTTCGAAAAAGCCTTCCTTGCCGTCCATTTTTACGCGTCCGCCGAGTTCGCCTGATTTGACCTGTTGCACGATTTCGGCGATTTCATGCTGAATGCTGACTTCGTCGCTACGATCGATCCATTCGACGACCGTGCCGAGCCGGGTTTCGCCGGCGAATACCGGTGTTGCGATGACCACCATCGTACGGCCGCCAATCATCAATTCGGCTTTGTAGGTTTGCGTCAACTTTGCCAGCAAACCGCGTTGGTGGGCCGGGTTTTTATGAAAACTATCGATATTCGAGCCGATTAATGTGTCGGCATTGAAGTCGGGCAAATCCCGTCGGAAATCATTTTCATTACGTTTGAATAGGCGTTTCGCGGCATGATTCATATAGATAATGTTGCAGTCCGCATCGGCCATCATGACATTGCCGGTTACTTGATCCAGCGCCTGCTTGAGTCTCTCGGTGGCGGCTCCGGCCTCGAGCGTCGCGGATAAATCGGTATTCAGTTTGACTTGCATCGATTGCAGTGCTCGATTTAGGTCGCCGATTTGATCCAAGCGGTCGATGTCGACCTTATTACGGAAGTAACCGCTCGCGGCATTATGGCAAAATACGATCGACTGCTCGATTGAGTCCAGCATCAAGCGGAAGGTATGAATGCCTAATATCAAACCCAACAATGCCGATAGCGAATAGCCGGCAAGGGCGAGAATATTGCCGTCGGTCATGGCTTGATAGCCGGCATGAAGTGACGGCAATAACAGCAGCAAAAAGGTGAGGCCGGCTTTTTTAGACAATGCGCCTTGTTTGATCGCGGCCAGCTTAGCCGCAATTCCGGTCGGTCTGATGGTGGCTCGATCTGCGGCGATCTTTTGATAAAGCTCCTCGGCGTGATCGATTTGAGCGCGAGAAGGCGCTTGGCGAACCGATAAATAGCCGGCAATCCGTTTATTTTCGTAATACGGCGTGACGTTGGCTTCGACCCAATAATAATCGCCCGTTTTGGTGCGGTTCTTAATGATGCCTATCCACGGACGCCCGGCTTTGATTGTGTCCCATAAATCCTTGAACGCGGCTGGGGGCATGTCGGGATGACGAACGATATTATGATTCGAGCCGACGAGTTCGTCACGGCTAAAACCGCTGATTTCGACGAAAGCATCGTTCGCATAGATGATGCAGCCTTTCAAGTCGGTTTTAGTGACCAGGATCGTGCCTTGTTTCATCATGATTTCACGATCGGTTACAGGCATGTTCATTTTCATTGTAAGGTTTCCCCGTAAACTGTGGTATGCAATCGAAAGCGGTTAATTTTCATCGTTATCCACGCCTTCTAACTTTAGTAATTTGTTGACATCCAGCAGCATCACCATGCGTTCGTTGAACGATGCGAGGCCGTTGATGAATTCGGTGCTGACTTTGGCGCCGAAATCGGGGGCGCTTTGAATACTGGATTTTTCAATGTCGATTACGTTAGAAACCGAATCGACGACCACGCCCATTACCCGGGGTTTACCGCCGATGAAGGCTTGCAAGACAACAACGACGGTCAACGGCGTGTAGTGGGAGTGGCCTAGGTTGAAACGTTCGCGCAAATCGATGATCGGTACGATCGCGCCGCGTAGATTGACGACACCTTTTTCATAAGAGGGGACATTCGGAATCCTGGATACCGGTTCCCAGCTGCGGATTTCTTGTACCCGCAAAATATCGACGCCGTATTCCTCTTTGCCGAGTGTAAAACTCAAATATTGAGCCATATCGGACGGCTTTTTGCTATCGAGCTGTTGTTGGGACTGATCGTCTGTGTTTGCCATTATTTCAGTATTTATTCGGTCAATGGTTGGATAAACGGACGAGTCCTGGAATATCCAAAATTAATGCAACCGAGCCGTCGCCGAGAATGGTCGCGCCCGATATGCCTTCGACTTGTCGGTAATTGGCTTCGAGCGATTTAACGACGACTTGTTGTTGCGTTAAAAGGTCGTCGACGAACAGGCCGCAGCGGATGCCTTGGCCTTCGACGACTACCAGCAAGCCTTCGGTTAATTTGGTCGCTTTCGCATTCGGGACCGAAAAAATTTCATGCATGCGAATGATGGGCAAATATTCTTGGCGTAGCCGAAAGGTTTCGCCTTTGCCCGCCACGCGATTGATCATGCGCTCGGTGACATTGATCGATTCGATGATGGAGCCGAGCGGGATGATATAGGTTTCATCGCCGACGGCGACCGATTGGCCGTCCAGGATCGCCAGCGTCAACGGTAAATAGATCGCCATGGTAGAGCCTTGGCCCAACTGCGAAACGATATCGATATTGCCGCCGAGCGATTGAATATTCCGCCTAACCACGTCCATGCCTACGCCGCGCCCGGATACGTCGGTGAGTTGTTCGGCAGTCGAAAATCCGGGCATGAAGATGAGTTCGTAGGTCTGTTTGTCGCTTAACACGGCATCGTCCTGAATCAGTCCCTTTTCCAGCGCTTTGGCCCGCAATTTGTCTTTGTCCAGTCCGCGGCCGTCGTCACTGACTTCGATGACGATATTACCTCCTCGATGATAGGCTTCGAGTGTGACGGTGCCGGTTTCTTGTTTGCCTGCCGAAATGCGTTCATCCGGTGTTTCGATGCCGTGGTCGAGGCTGTTTCGAACTAAATGTACCAGGGGGTCGCTAATGAGTTCGACGACGGTTTTATCGACTTCGGTATGCTCGCCGATCAGTTGTAACTCAATTTTTTTGTCCAGTTTCGAGCTCAAATCATGAACCAGTCGAGGAAAACGGCTGAACACGAAACTGATCGGCAGCATTCTGATATTCATGACGCTTTCTTGCAGTTCGCGCGTATGCCGTTCTAGCTGAGCGAGGCCGTTTTTGAGTTGATCCAGTTTATTCAGGTCGAAATGTTCGCCGATTAAGCTCAGCATTGATTGCGTAATGACCAGTTCGCCGACCATATTAATCAGTGTATCGATTTTGGCGGTATCGACACGGATCGAGGCGGAGCTTTTACCGACGCTTGGGGTTTTGTCAGCGTTTACTTTTTCGTTTTGGTGAGATTCATTGGTAATGGGAGGGGGGATTGCCGAGGCGGTGGGCGTTGCTTCGATTGCAGCGGATTGAGGCTGTTCATCGAATGCCTGCGAGGAAGCCTGTGTCGTTTGTTCGATGCCTTGCACGGCAAGGTCGCAATGTTCCTCGACCCAGTCGAAAATATCGTCGATTTCCGAACGCGGGATGTCGCCATGGACGGTTATTTGCCAGGAAAGATGGCATTCCTCGGGGTCGAGTTCATAAAGTCCGGGTACGCCCTGTAGGTCTACGGCGATATCGATTTTTCCCAGTTCGGCCAATTCACGAAACATTCTGACCGGGTCGTTGCCGGTTTTAAGCAAATCCGTATGAGGGCTGAATGCGATACGCCATCCTGCGTTACCGTTGTTGAGTACGATAGCTTGCGATGGTTGTACGGGAAGCGATGCGGCATTGTCGGTACCGTCTAATTCGGTGTCGAGCGCTTTTTTATGCTCCGTGACTTTTTCTTCATCTAAGATCTTTTCGTCTTGAATCGCGGATAGCATTTCTCGGAGGCAATCGACCGATCCTAGCAAAACATCGACGGCCGACTGAGAGACTTTTCGGCGGCCGTCGCGCATTTCATCGAGCAGTGTTTCCATTGCATGGGTGAAGTCGGCAACCGAGGAAAAACCGAATGTTCCACTCCCCCCCTTGATCGAATGCGCGGCTCTGAAAATCGTATTGATGGTTTCGGCGTCGACATCCCCCATGTCTAGGTTCAATAGGCCGGATTCCATGATATCGAGTCCTTCGAAGCTTTCTTCGAAGAAGATCTGGTGGAATTGCGCCATATCAATAGACATTGAGTGATCCGTGCGTGAAGATTGCTATTACAAAGGGTTGTTGATTGAAACGGATTAGACGGTAACAATAAAAAACACGAATTTCACTCGTTAACAATGGTCAACGGTGTGTTGATGATTAATGGTTGAATCTAGGCCGTTTAACCTAGTACTTTTTGGATCGTTTTCAGTAATTGATCCGGATTGAAGGGTTTGACGATCCAGCCGGTTGCTCCCGCTTCCTTGCCTTGTTGTTTTTTGTCGGTGCCCGATTCGGTTGTTAACATAAGCATAGGCACGAATTTGTAATCGGGCAAGGCTCTCAAGTCTTTGATCAAGGTAATGCCGTCTTTATTCGGCATGTTGACATCGGTCACGACACAGTCGAATTTTTTGCTTTTTGCCTTATTTAAAGCATCGACACCATCGACGGCTTCGACTACGTCATAGCCTGCCCCTTTTAATGTAAACGAGACCATTTGTCTCATCGATGCGGAATCGTCGACTGCAAGAATACTCGCCATGATGTTCTCCTAAAGTGTAGTAGTCGGATCTGATTGGGCTAAGGAAAAGTAGGGATCCCTAGTCTTTGATGAATTAATATATAGCTTAAGCAATTGACTAATAATAACTAAAAACGAGGTAGTTTATTTCATGATGATGTCTACAAGGTCTTGTTGGACGTGAGATGGGTAAGGCGCTCGGGTTTTTATACCTATTACCCATTCTTAATGGCTATGTTCGCGTTAATAGTTGAAATTAATACGACACCCGTCTCGAAACTTGAAGGCTGTATGTAGGGTACGCTACGCGTATCTTAGCAGTACCACCTGAGTTTAACGTGCCCTCAGGTTGTTGCCTTGTGCCGACATTAGGTACGCGCAGCGTACCCTACAATTCAATTTGGATTTATAAGTGCTTCCGATGGTGGTGGGTATTTTCAACTATTACCGCATACATAGCTTTCTTAATTGGATAAAGTTTTCCGGCATTTTAGCGCCTTTTGTTTGGAAAACGATTAACTTATCATCGGTTCTTGTTGATTATCAGCAAGAAATGCGATTTCTGTCACGTTTTTTGTGCTGAGTTTGATAAGGCGTTTAGCTATTAAAATAGCTCAATGTCTTCGTTTTCGCCGGTGTTCTTGATAAGGGTATCGGTATTTTCGTAGATCACGGCTTTATTTCTTCCGTTTTCCTTAGCGTAATACAGTGCTTTGTCGGCGCGATCGAGCAGCGTTGTCGGCATGCACATACTGTCTATATGCGTAATGCCGATGCTGACTGTAATACGTCCTACTGTCGGAAAGTGATAGTTGGCGACAGTTTCCCGAAATCGGTTAAACGTCTGTTCGGCACCGGTTATATCGGTGAGATTGAGAATAACGACGAATTCTTCGCCGCCGAAACGAAATAAAAAATCGTTAAAGCGAAAACATTTTTCCATTAGCTGGCTGAAAATCAATAGCACTTCGTCGCCGTATAGATGACCGAAATCGTCGTTGACTCGCTTGAAGTGATCTATGTCGAGCAAGGCAATCCAGGAACTTTTTTGATGATTTTTATCGGTAACCGGGTGTTTCTGGTAATGTTCGCAAACTTGCAATAGGCGGTTTTCAAATGATTGGCGGTTAGGCAATTTGGTCAATACGTCGCGTTCTTTGCTGTCGTGCAATATAACTTGGTTTTTAAATATCGCAAGGAGTTGACGGAATAATGCTATCGTTTGTCGGTCGAAAAGGCCGTCTAAAGCAATCGCGCGATCGGGGCCTTTTGTCTCTTTGATCGAGAGATAGATTTGGCGAAAACGCCCGTTGGCATCGGACATTTTCGGAATAACGTTTGATTGGTTGTCAAGAATGTTAATTAAGTCGTTATGATCGTTGCTTTCGTCATGAGTAAAATCCAATGGGAAGCGTCTCACTAATTGCTCGCTGGGTGCGACGGCTTCGCCGGTTTTCTTTCGGCTCCGGTTGTAAATCTCATAAGCAGCGGCCTTTTTTACGCCGGGTATTTCAAGCAGAATGTCTAGAAATTGGTGTGTCAGCGCCTGATAATCGGGCTGCTCGGTTAGCGAAGCAGCCCAGGCAAACACTTGTTCTACTGATAGGTTGATAGTCATCATGCGTTTATTGACGCATTAAAATATAACTTTTTCAGATTTTAATGCAGCATAAATATCATCGATCGAGTCGGCCTCGCTATCGAACTCAATGTCGGCAGCTTCGTAATTCAAACCGACGCATAGGGCAATCAAACCGGCATTTCTAATGAGTTGAGCGAATTCGTCCGGTTCGCTGAACAGTGTTTCGACGACCGTTGCGGCATGACCATTGTCGAATAGCTTTCTTTCCAACAAATAAGCCGTTTCATCTGCTTTATGGCCTTTCAATAAAATGACTGTGGCTTTTTGTCCGAATCGTGCCGCGCGGTCTTCCGGTGAAACCGGCTGCAGATTGAATTCATCGGCATTATCGGTGATCATGCCCGCGCCGACCGTGACATTGCTTAGCCGGTCGATAACGATGAACGAGCCGGTGCCTTTGCTGCGTTTATAAGGATCGAAGACGACCGGTGCGTTCAGGTTGACCGTGCATAGACCGATTTCATTGAGGTTGAGCTCGCTTGCATCGTGATGTTCGAGCGTATTGACATCGACTCGATGATGAATCATCGATATCGATCCCGAAGCGGTTCGCGTCGCGAGCTTGATAATGTATTGTCGGCCCGGTGTCAGAGCTTTTTCGGTCATCCAGACGATCATCGCTTTAAATTTATCGGCGACGGTCGGGGAGGCCGTCTGTTTGCCAATGATCATGTCGCCCCGACTAATGTCGATTTCATCCTCAAGCGTCAAGGTAACAGCCATCGGTGGGTAGACTTGTTCCAGTTCGCCGTCGTAAGTTACGATGGATTTGATTGTGCTTGATTTTCCGGAGGGAAGAGCAGTAATGCGCTCGCCTTTGCGGAAAATTCCTGATGCAACAGTGCCGCAGAAGCCTCGGAAATCTAGGTTGGGTCGGTTGACGTATTGCACCGGAAAACGCGCGTCGCTGAAGTTGCGATCGGAGGCGATTTCGATCGTATTCAATGTTTCCATCATTGGCTTGCCGGTATACCACGGCATGCTTTCGCTCGGGTTGACGACATTGTCGCCGTTCAGTGCCGAAATTGGGATGAAGCGAATATCGTGCAAATCCAGGGCTTTGACGAAATTCAGATAATCTTCTTTGATTTGATTGAATTTCTCTTCGCTGAATTCGACCAGGTCCATTTTGTTGACAGCGACGATAATCCGTTTGATGCCGAGCAACGAAACGATGAAACTGTGACGTTTGGTTTGCGTTTGTACGCCATAGCGGGCATCGATCAAAATAATTGCCAATTCGCAGGTCGATGCGCCTGTCGCCATGTTGCGCGTGTATTGCTCGTGGCCCGGTGTATCGGCGATGATGAATTTGCGCGTCGAAGTGGAGAAATAACGGTACGCGACATCGATCGTGATGCCTTGTTCGCGTTCGGCTTGTAACCCGTCGACTAACAAGGCTAAATCGATCTGTCCTGCGCCGGTGGTGCCGGATTTGACGCTGTCGGCTTTGACCGCGGCCAGTTGATCTTCGTAGATCATTTTCGAGTCGTGCAGCAAGCGGCCGATCAGCGTGCTTTTGCCGTCATCGACATTGCCGCAAGTTAAAAAGCGCAATAACTCCTTGCGCTCGTGTTGAGCCAAATAGGCGTTGATATCGGTGCTGATGAGTTCTGATTGGTGGGACATGGGTTAGGTTCAAGGTTCAAGGTTCAAGGAATAAGGTTCGGGGTGCGTGCGTTAAGCCGAGCGGGCTTTGATTAGGCCGGATAGCATCATAGATATTTCTTGGGCTTCTTCTAACCAACTTGATCCGGTTTGTTTGTGAATGTAGCCGATTTCCATGCCAATATAAATCTGGGTGCGTAATTCGCCGGCAGAGCCTTTTGCATAATAAAAGAACTTTATAGCATCTTTGTTGGCGTTTCGTTCATAACCTTCGGCTATGTTACTGGGTATGGATAACGCGCTACGGGTTATTTGGTCTTTAAAACCGAGGTCTGTACATTCTTTGAGGTGCCGATAAACATTAATACACAACCTACACGCGCGTTTCCATACAACTAAATCTTCAAAGCTCATGGGCAAGGTTCAAGGAGCAAGGTTTAAGGGGCAAGGTTTAAGTTGAAGGTTTAAGTTCCACCTTGCTCCTTTCTCCTTGCCCCTTAGAAATACCCCTCGCGCTTTTTTTGCTCCATCGAGCCGGCTTGGTCGAAGTCTATCAGCCTTCCTTGACGTTCGGAACTGGTCGTCAACAACATTTCCTGAATGATTTCGGGCAGCGTTGTCGCGGTTGATTCGACCGCACCGGTCAAGGGATAGCAGCCCAAAGTTCTAAACCGAACCATTTTCATTTCGACTTTGTCTTCAGGTCCTATCGGCATGCGGTTGTCATCGACCATGATTAGCATGCCGTCTTTGTTGACGACAGGGCGTTCCTTGGCGAAATAGAGCGGTACGATCGGGATGTTCTCGAGATGAATGTATTGCCAAACATCGAGTTCGGTCCAGTTGGACAGTGGGAATACCCGGATGCTTTCGCCTTTGTCGATTCTGCCGTTATAAATGTTCCAAAGCTCGGGTCTTTGATTTTTCGGATCCCAACTATGGTTCTTGTCGCGGAACGAATAGACGCGTTCCTTGGCGCGGGATTTTTCTTCGTCGCGACGAGCGCCTCCGAATGCCGCATCAAATTTGTATTTATTGAGTGCTTGTTTGAGCGAATCGGTTTTCATTACTTCAGTGTGCTTCTTACTGCCATGTGTGAAAGGGCCGATGCCTTGTTCGACGCCGTCCTGGTTGATGTGAACCAGCAATTCCAGGCCTAAATCTTTCGCTAATTTGTCGCGAAACTCGATCATTTCTCGGAATTTCCAGGTCGTGTCGATATGCATCAATGGAAAAGGCGGTTTGCCGGGATAAAAGGCTTTTAACGCCAATTGCAGCATGACGGCCGAATCCTTGCCGATCGAATACAGCATGACAGGTCGTTCGAATTCGGCCGCGACTTCACGGATGATGTGAATACTTTCAGCTTCGAGCTGCTTGAGGTGGGTAAGTTTATAGTCAGTCATCAATGATCCGTTATATTAAATTCCACGGATTGTCCGTGAAGAGTCAATGCGAAAATAATTTACATTTTATGTTGAAAGCGGGCAATTTGCCATAGTAGTTGTGAATTAAGAAAAACGCCGATAGTTTGTTTCTACTCCTTAACGCCACTTAACGGCAGTGTTTCCTTATGCTAAAAAATTGACTCCACCTTTTATTCATTTACAGTTTCTCGATGGAAAAGTCGTCGTTATTTATTTGCTCTATGATCGATGATTTCATCTACAACCGATGGATCTGCCAGCGTCGAGGTATCGCCTAGGCTGTCGATTTCGTTCGAGGCGACTTTTCTTAAAATACGCCGCATGATTTTTCCTGAGCGCGTTTTCGGAAGGCCCGGTGCCCATTGAATGATATCGGGGTGGGCGATGGCTCCAATTTCTTTTCTGACCAGATCGATTAATTCCTGTCTGAGGGTTTCGCTCGGTTCGACTCCGGCATTGAGTGTGACATAAGCATAAATACCCTGGCCCTTGATAGGATGCGGGTAGCCCACCACGGCGGCTTCAGCGACGTCTTCATGCAAGACCAGCGCACTTTCGACTTCGGCGGTACCCATGCGATGGCCCGAAACATTGATCACGTCATCGACGCGGCCGGTGATCCAGTAATAACCGTCCCGGTCGCGGCGCGCGCCGTCGCCGGCAAAATAATAGCCCGGAAAATTTTTGAAATATGTGTCGATAAAGCGGTTGTGATCGCCGTAAATAGTTCTGGCCTGGCCCGGCCACGGGCGGCTCAATACCAGAATCCCCTCCGCTTCGCCTTCGAGAATATTGCCTGAATTATCGAGGATTTCCGGCTCAACGCCAAAGAACGGCAGTGTCGCCGAGCCCGGCTTCAATGGGATGGCGCCAGGCAGCGGCGTGATCAAAATGCCGCCGGTTTCGGTTTGCCACCAGGTATCCATGATAGGGCAGCGGTCGTTGCCGACGATGTGATAATACCATTCCCACGCTTCGGGATTGATCGGTTCGCCGACCGTGCCGAGGATTCTTAAACTGCTGCGGTCGGTGCGATTGACAAAGTCGTTGCCTTGCGCCATCAAGGCGCGAATTGCAGTTGGCGCGGTATAGAAAATATTGACTTGGTGTTTATCGACGATGCGCCAAAATCGGTCGGGCTCGGGGTAGGTCGGAATACCTTCGAACATCAAAGTCGTTGCACCGTTGCAGAGCGGTCCGTAAATGATGTAAGAATGGCCGGTGACCCAGCCGATATCGGCGGTGCACCAATAAATATCGCCGTCGTGATAATCGAATACGTATTTATGCGTCATCGCGGCGAATAATAAATATCCGCCCGTGGTGTGCAGGAGGCCTTTCGGTTTACCGGTAGAACCCGATGTGTAAAGAATGAATAACGGATCTTCGGCAGATAGGGTTTCGGGCGGGCAGTTGTCCGTTGCGGTTTGCATCGCTTCGTGATACCAAATATCGCGTTTCGGCGTCCACGGAATATCATTGCCGGTGTTTCTAATAACGATGACGTTTTTGACATTTGGGCAATGCGATACCGCTTGGTCGACACTGGTTTTGAGCGGTACCTTTTTGCCGCCGCGAAGCCCTTCATCGGCACAGACAACAGTGTGACAGTCGGCGTTTTGGATTCGATCGCGTAAAGATTCGGCCGAAAAACCGCCGAACACGATCGAGTGGACTGCACCTATTCGTGCACAGGCCAGTGTGACGACGGCCGCTTCGACAATCATCGGCAGGTAAATACAGACCCGGTCGCCTTTCTTGACGCCTTGGCTTTTCAGAACATTGGCGAATTTGCAGACTTCTCGGTGCAATTCACGGTAACTGATTTTTTTGTCCTGAGCGGGATCGTCGCTTTCCCAGATAATCGCGGTTTGATCGCCACGCGTGGCTAAATGCCGGTCCAGACAATTGTAGCTAACATTGAGTTCGCCGCCTTCGAACCAGCGGATGTAGCCTTTCGTATAGTCGTAATCCATGACGTTATCCCAAGGCTTGAACCAGTCCAGAAAGTGTTCGGCTTGTTCGGCCCAAAAGGTTTCCGGTTCATCGATCGATTGTCGATAAAGTTTTTCATAGCGTTCCGGTGTAATGTGAGCATGGGCTGACAGTTCGGGATCGACAGGATAGGTTTTCACTACAGTCATGATGAGTCCTTATGTTTAAACGTACAAGAGTCATTGAGGGCGGCAGCGGGGAAAATAGCAGTCATTGTTGTTAAATGCCCGGGTTTCCAATGGCTAATGGCCCAATCCAATATTTCGGTTAAAGACGCATCGTCCAGTTCTTTTGGCGGCGCTTGCTTCAGTAATTCCAGTAAACTAAATATAACATGGGAAGGATGATCGGTAGCAACCGGTTCGGCGAACGTTTGCTTGCTGAGCTTGATGCCGAGCGAATCGGTGATCAGCGGTACATGCATATAGCTCGGTTGCTTAATGTCCAGTTTTTGTTGCAGATAAATTTGTTTGATCGTCGAATCCAGTAGATCGACGCCGCGAACGATATTGGTAACGCCTTGTAGATGATCGTCGATGACGACCGCGAATTGATAGGAAAAGATTGAGTCTTTTCTTTTTAAGATGAAGTCGCCGTGCCGGGTGGCGAGATTTTCGGATTGTTTGCCTTGTAAGCGATCGTTGAATGCCACATCGATATCATCGATCCGGATGCGCACGGCATGAAGTGATTTTTCCGGGAAAGTTCTGCGTCGGCACAGTCCGGGGTAAATTGCGGAATTCTTTAATTCAACGAGCGACTTTCGGCTGCAGAGGCACGGATAAAGCAATTCTTGGTCTTTTAACACATCGAGATAGTGTCGGTAGTGTTCATGATGACGGCTTTGGTAATGAATACCGCCGTCCCAGGTCAGGCCAAATGTTTCCAGTGTCTTGAGAATCGAGTCGGCGGCGCCTGCGACATTGCGCGGCGTATCGATGTCGTCGATTCTGACCAGCCATTGACCTCGTTGATTTCGAGCGTCGAGAAAGCTTGCCAAGGCTGCATAAAGAGAGCCAAGATGAAGGGGGCCGGAAGGCGAGGGTGCGAACCGGCCGATATAGCGGGTGTGAAGGGGGGGCGCTGGGGTTATCCCATTTGCTTTTCCCGAATTTCGTCGAGTGTTTTACAGTCGATGCACATCGTTGCGGTGGGGCGGGCCTCCAATCGGCGGATACCGATTTCAATGCCGCAAGATTCGCAAAAACCGTAATCGCCCGATTCAATGTCCTTTAACGCCTGATCGATTTTTCTAATCAGCTTGCGTTCGCGGTCGCGGGTCCTCAATTCCAGGCTAAACTCGGACTCTTGCGTCGCTCTATCGTTAGGATCGGGAAAATTCGCGGCATCGTCTTGCATATGATGCACGGTTCGATCGACTTCCTCCATTAGATTGGCTTTCCATTTATTAAGAATGCTTTCGAAATGACGAAGCTGGGCTTCGTTCATATACTCTTCGCCCTCTTTTTCTTGATAAGGTTTAAAACTGAAAGGTGAGGAATCAGTTTTATTGCTATCGCTCATCCGTTAACTCCCGGGAAGATTCAATTAAAAAACTGCGCATTTTTATCAGAACGGGAAGCGCATAGCAAGAATTATTGATATTATTTGCTGGTTTGTACCAAACCAAGAAAAAATGAATAAACAACCGGCGGATCGAACCGAAACCATTAGCGCTTTTTATGTCATGGCGATTTTAGAGCGCGCCAAGGAATTAGAGCGGCAGGGTAGGGATGTGATTCATATGGAGATTGGCGAGCCCGATTTTTTGACGCCGCGAACGATCATCGATGCATCGATTGCTTACCTTGAAGCGGGGAATATTAAATACACGCCTGCGGCCGGACTTTCAGAACTTCGGGCAAACATTGCAAAATTCTATCGCGATCGCTACGGCGTGACTGTCGATGAGGGAAGAATTTTTATTACGCCGGGAGCGTCTGGCGCCTTTTTGCTGGCCTTGGGTGCGAGTCTCAATGCCGGCGAAAAATTGCTGATGGCCGATCCTTGTTATCCGTGCAACAGCAATTTCGTTAAGTTTTTGGGAGGCCGGGCGCAAACGATTCTTGTCGGCGCGGGCAGCGATTTTCAATTGAATTCTGCGTTGATCGAAAAACATTGGTCGAACGATTGCAAAGGTGCGGTTATTGCCTCGCCGTCGAATCCGACCGGCACCTTGATTGATCCGGATGTTTTGCGGCAAGCGATCGAAACGGTCCATGAGCGTAACGGCATGTTTTATTCCGATGAAATTTATCACGGTCTGGTTTACGATGGGAAAGATGCCGTTAGCGCATTACAGTATAGTTCCGATGTTTTTGTGATCAACAGTTTCTCGAAATATTTCGGCATGACCGGTTGGCGGGTCGGTTGGTTGATCGTGTCCGAAGCTTATGCCGAGGTTGTCGAAAAGCTTGCGCAAAATATTTTTATCGCGACTGCCAGTCATTCTCAACATGCTGCATTGGCGGCTTTTGATGCGTCCACACTGCATGAATTGGAGGGGCGCCGAGCAGAGTTTCAAAAACGACGCGACTTTCTTTACGGCCATTTGCAGGCGCTGGGTTTTAAGCTTCCGGCTAAGCCGGACGGCGCGTTTTATCTCTATGCCGATTGTTCGCCATTTACCGATGATAGTTATCGGTTTGCCTTGGATTTACTTGATGCAGAGGGCCTTGCCGTGACGCCAGGCAAGGATTTTGGTGTTAACCAAGCGGAACGTTTCATCCGCTTTGCTTATACGACGTCGATTGAAAGAATGGGTGAAGCGATGGTGCGTTTGGCGCGTTTTATTGGGGTGAGGGGAAAGGTTTAAGGTTCAAGAGGAAAGAGGGGGCACAATTGGAATGGGCGCCAACTTAAGGAAAAAACGCGTCATTCCGCCATTGGATTCACTCCGGGCTATCCTGCCCGGAGCCCTTCGGGTAAATGCAAATCCGCTCCATACGGATTTGTGGCGGAAACCAGGGCCAGGGATGGCAATGTATAGCGTCGCATTCTTGGCAGGATGGGGTTTGCAACCGCGACCTAAACGTTTCGACCATGGCCGAAGTAAGCCGAAATGTTTAGGGCGAAATGAAACGTTGGAGACGGGTTAAATAACCCGTCCCGCAGAACGAATTCGAAGGAAGACTGGTGGTTCTTTATATCTCGGCTGGAGCAGTGCTTTTTCTAGGATTAAAGTTTTTTAACCTTCTCCAGCACCGCTTGCGCATGCCCTTCGGGGCTGACCCCATATTCGACATCGGTCAAATTGCCTTGCTTGTCGATAATAAACGTCGATCTGAAAATTGCCATGCTCTTGACACCGTTTTTTTCTCTTTCGCGCCAGACGCCGTAACTTTCGCAGAGTTCTCCGCTGGTGTCGGCCAGTAAATCGACCTTGAGACCGAATTTGTCGATAAATGCTCGATGGCTTTCGCAGTTATCCTTGCTGACGCCGATGACGACCGTGTCGAATTCGGCGAATTCCGATGCCTTTTGAGTGAATTCATTGGCTTCTATCGTGCAGCCGGGTGTATCGTCCTTTGGATAAAAATAAAGGACCACGTTTTTTTTGCCCAGATAATCGGACAGACTGACAGGTTGATCGTATTGATTGACCGATTGAAAATCCGGTGCTTTTTGCTGTGCTTCTAACATGAGTTACCCCTGTATTTTAGTCTTGTAGAATACGCATCGCGTGCTGTGTACAAATCGCTTCGCGCGGATTAAGCGTCCAACTAGGATGCGCATTGGCATCCTACGACTGATGATACTCGATAATCCGGTCAACTTCGCTTTTCGAACCCAGAATTAACGGAACGCGTTGATGGAGGCCCTTCGGTTGAACGTCGAGCATGCGCTCCCGACCTGTTGAACAGGCGCCGCCGGCTTGTTCGACGATAAAGGCGACCGGATTCGCTTCATACATCAGACGCAATTTACAAGGCTTAGCCGGATCGCGCAAATCATAGGGATATAAAAATACGCCGCCGCGGGTCAAAATCCGGAAAACCTCGGCCACCAAGGATGCCACCCAGCGCATGTTGAAGTTTTTGCCGCGCGGGCCTTGTTCGCCTGCCACACATTCGTCGATATAACGTTTGACCGGCGCTTCCCAAAACTGTTGGTTCGACATATTGATTGCGAATTCGGAGGTTTCGCTTGGAATGGTCATGTTCGGGTGTGTGAGGATGAACTCGCCGATGTCCTGGTCCAGTGTAAAACCGTTGACGCCATGACCGGTCGTCAAGATCATCATCGTCGACGGCCCATAAAGGACGAAACCGGCGCAGATTTGCTCACTGCCTTTTTGTAAAAAGTTTTTGAGTTGCGGTTCATCGGTTCCGTTATAGCGCAAAATGGAAAAAATGGTTCCGACAGTCAAATTTACGTCGATGTTGGAAGATCCGTCCAGTGGATCGAATAGCGCTAGGTATTTACCGCGCGGATAATGATCGGGAATTCGGATGATGTCGTCGACTTCTTCTGAAGCCATGCCTGATAAGTGTCCCGTCCAAATCAGCGAATCCACCATGATGTCATTGGTGATGATGTCCAGTTTTTTCTGTACCTCGCCCTGTATGTTTTCCGAATCTGCGCTGCCCAGAACGCCGATTAAGTCTCCTCGATTAACTAGATGCGATATTTGTTTGCAAGCTTTGACGATATCGTTCAGCAATAATGTAAACGTTCCTGAAACACCAGGGAATTCGCGTTGTTGCTCGATGATAAATCGGGTTAGGGTAACATTTTTGGTCATGTTCTTTTGGTCTCTATTTGAGTAGGGTTAAAGCCCGTAAGGATTTCGTGATACCTTTCGTAAATTAAAATTCGGCAATGGGGTGCCTTTCAAAGGACGCCATGTATCGGTCCCGCTGCCGACATCCTCGCCAAGCATAGCCCACAACCTTTTAGATACCCAAATTGGGAATTGCTGAAACAATTGCTAATCCAAGGCTTCAAGCCAGGCGGTTTGGTAAGGATACAAAATCAACTCGGCAGTGTTTTTGTTGATGGCGGTGCGCTCGATCAAATCTCGCCACAATCCCGACCCTTCGGGGCGGGGGTGATTCGGCAAGGTCATGGTTTGTCGTTGCGGCGTAATATTGCTTATGACCAGGATGCGTTGGCGATGATCCGGGCTAGTGCGCCAAAATGAAAACAAGGCTGGGCTGGCGCTTAGCGTTTCCTGAGCCGAGTCCGGATGAAAGGCGGCTTGCCTTCTTCGAATGCTAAGTAATCGTTTGAATTCATGGAATATAATCGCATTCGGGCTATGAGGGTTATTCAACAAGTCCATCAATTCGCTATATTCCCATTTATGCCGGTTGATCGATCGCGTTTTGCCCGATTGCTCGACGCCATGATAATCATTAGCGGTTGCGATCAGGCTATTGATGTAAATGGCCGGAATGCCCTGCAACGATATCATGATGGTATGTGCGCAAATAAATCGTTGAATCTGCCATTGATCGAGGCCCAAAGACGTACCTTTAAGGGCGTCGAACAACGCGATATTGATTTCGTAAGGTGCGGGACGCCCATCCAAACCGGTGCGCGTGCTGACATAACCGCCGTATTCGTGCATCGCATCGACCAAAACCTTGACTTCCTGCTCAGGCAATATGCCTTCCGCCGGACGCAGGCCGATGCCATCGTGAGATGCGATAAAATTCAAATAGGTACAATTTTTCTGCGGACGTGGCATATCCTTGGCCCAACGGGTCAAGTAATGCGAGTTCCCCTGATACAGAGCATGCAATAACAGCGGCGGTAGTGTGAATTGATAGACCATGTGCGCTTCGTCGCTGTTGCCGAAATAGCTTAGGTTTTCGCCGTTCGGTACATTGGTTTCGGTTATAAGAACCGTGCCGGGCGCAATAAGGTCGACAATGTCGCGTAATAATTTGACGGCTTCGTGCGTTTCGCGCAAGTTGATACAGCGGGTGTCCAATTTTTTCCACAGAAATGCGACCGCATCCAGTCGAATAAATCGAGAACCTTTTTCAATATACAGCAGTAATATGTCGATAAACTCGAACAACACGTCGGGGTTAGCGAAGTTGACGTCGATTTGGTCTTCGCCGAATGTCGCCCAAACATAGCGTACGCCTTGGTGGGTATGCGCGGGTACTAGTACCGGCGTGCTGCGCGGGCGTACGACCGAACTTACATCGGTATTTTCCGGCAATTCGATAAAATAATCGCAGGCCGGTTTTTTATGACTCAGATAATCGATAAACCAAAGATTTTCGCGGGAAACGTGATTGATCACCAAGTCGGTCATTAAGCTAAAGTCTTGTGCAATACGCTCGATGTCGCGCCAGTCGCCTAATTGCGGATCGACCGTTTTGTAGTCGATCACTGCAAAGCCGTCGTCGGAGCTGAACGGAAAATAAGGCAAAACATGAATGCTATTGATGCAATCTTTTAGATGAAGTAATGAAAATTCGTAGAGCGTTGCTAAGGGTTTGGCATCGGTTTGCCGGATGTTATCGCCGTAGGTGATCAGAATGACATCCTGCTCGTTCCAATATTCGGGAAGAGGTTGCGCCTTCGGGACCGAAAAATGCTGCATACGGTCGAGTAAGCGGTTCATTAAGTCTTTCGTACGCTCTTCGCCGTAAAGAAATATAAGTCGTGATTCCGCGCGTTGCGTGAACCAAAAAGGGAATTCTTGAATGATGGATTGAGATTTCGCCACGCTTTCACCTATATTCTGTTAACTATCTTTCGGTCTCTGCGGGACGGGTTATTTAGCCCGTCCCTAATATTTCGGTTGTAAGCGTTCAGACCCCCACCAGAATTTTACTGGTTTTTTTCGCGACCACAGAGCGAGCTATCAAAGGATTGCCGCGATTCTTCAGGGAAAATGCCGATTTCTGATAGGGAGGTCTGAACAATTACTTTCAGTTTGACTCAAACATCTGGGCTTGCTTTGTCCACGGTCGAAATGTTCAGGCTGGGGTTGCAAATCCCGTCTCGCCAAGGTTATACCTTTCGCACTTCAAATATCGGCATTGCTTAAGGAGGCGCAGGGGTGTTCGGCCTCTCACCTAACGCTAGGTGAGGGGCCAGCATGGATGCTGGCATAGAGCCATGGACGTATTCACCCAGCACCTAAATTCCATAGCCCATTGGCTATGGTTAATTGTCTTGGATAATTTAGGTGCTGGGTTCACGGCGTCCTTTGACGAACAACCCGGTGCCGAATTTTTATCCCCGATAAGTATAGTTGCCTAACTTATTTCATGCCCGTTCCTAACCCAGTTTAAAAATAATCGTTGCTCATAAGCTATAAAGCAGTTTTCATGCCTGCGATCAAACAAATAAAATGGCACATTATGCGCACTATCATTGTGCGTTAATGGTTGTCGTGCTCTATTTTAGGGATATGAAAAGGCTATTTATGGCAGCATTGATGCGAATAGGTTTTTTTACGCTCAGAAATGTACATGTTTCATCGGTTTAGCATCGGCACATTGTATGAAGCACTGATGGTATCAGCGCATCTACTGCTTAACAATGCTTCACTTTCAGTAGCGCATTCCGTACAATCAATATTAGCATTTAATTATAAATAGACTCATTGCTTCGGAGACTCGCCATGATTTTTAGACAACTTTTTGAACCCGATACCTTTACCTACAGCTATCTGTTGGGTTGCGAACGTACCCGAAAAGCCATTATTATCGATTCGGTCGAAAGCGAAGCCGATATGTACATGGAGTCATTGGACGATTTGGATTTAACGCTGATCAATACCCTGGAAACGCACGTTCATGCCGACCACATTACCGCGGCCGGCTTGTTGAGAGATAGGCTAGGCAGCAAAAGCATCGTACATCGCGATGCCGGAGCGATGTGCGCAGATTTACTTGTTACCGACGGTGTGGAACTGCAGGTCGGCGATATCGAAATCATAGTTCTGCATACGCCCGGCCATACTTCAGGTTGCGTCAGTTACGTTATCGGCGACCGGGTTTTTACCGGCGATGCCTTGCTTATCAACGGCTGCGGACGCACGGATTTTCAGGAAGGCGATGCCGCTACCCTGTACGACAGTATTACTAAAAAATTGTTTTCGTTGCCGCCCGACACGCTGGTATTTCCCGGTCATGATTACAACGGTAAAACCATTTCGACGATACGCCAGGAGATCGATTCGAATGCCCGGCTCGGCGCAGGCAAAAGCAAGGCCGAGTTCATCACAATTATGCATAATCTGGATTTACCGTACCCTAAGTATATCGATGAAGCGCTACCGGCCAATCAGGCCTGCGGTCAACCGGGCAGGGATACTTTGATTCGGCAGGGCTAGTCATGTATTTGCTGATCGCGCTGGCGACACTGATCGGTATTCTGCTCGGTTTGTTGGGCGGCGGCGGTTCGATTTTGACCGTGCCGGTGCTGGTTTATTTTGCCGGTTTGGAGGCAAAAGACGCGATCGTCACTTCTTTGGTCGTGGTCGGTTTGACTAGCATCATTGCGGTAATCAATCATGCTCGGCATGGGTTCGTGTGCTGGAAAACCGGTTTCACGTTCGGTGCGGCCGGTATGGCCGGCGCTTTTTTGGGCGGGCGCAGTTCCGCTTTTATTCCCGATCCGATTTTGTTGGTGCTGTTTGCTGTCGTGATGATCGCTGCTTCGTTTTCAATGTTAAGGGGAAAGCGGGGTACATCCGAAGCCGCCGAAGTGGAAAGCGGTGCAACAAAAAACCTTTGCCCAATTCATTTGCCGGTCATGGCGATTTTGTTCGACGGATTTTTGGTTGGGTTCGTAACCGGCTTGGTTGGCGTCGGCGGCGGCTTTTTGCTGGTCCCGGCATTGAACTTTTTGGCCGGTCTGCCGATGCACGCCGCGATCGGCACTTCCCTATTCATCATCGTGCTGCAAGCCGGCGCAGCGTTGGCAGGGCATGCCGATCACATGCATATCGATGTGGAATTAACTGCATTGTTCGCTGGTTTTGCAATACTCGGTAGTCTAATCGGTAGCTTTGCTTCCAGCAAAATCGACGGCCGATATTTAAAACCGGTCTTTGGTTTGTTCGTTTTGGGACTGGGCAGTTTTATCCTTTATCGTGAAACGGATATGGCTTTGATTGAGCAAATCCGTCAGCTAGCCGAAAAACACCAAGATTTTTTATTTGGCGGGTTGGCAATGATAGCTATTATGCTCCTCTACCGGCTTTGGCTTTTTCTGCATTCATTACGGAACGACAACCTTTCTTGAAACGATGACAAAATTACTCATTGCCGGTTACGGCGATATCGGCACTAGGCTCGCTTCGATTCTCGAGCGAAACCATTATCAGGTTTTCGGTCTTAAAAGAAATCCGCCTTCAAGTGAGGATGGCGGAACGCGTTTTGTCAAAGCCGACTTGACTCGGCCGGAGGATCTCGAACGACTCGATTTCGATTTCGATCAGGTACTTTACTTGCCGACGCCCGGCGGACGCGATGCCGAAGCCTATCGTGCTGTTTTCGATACGGCATTACATAACCTAATACAACGATTTAAAGCCGGCGGCCGCATGCCGCAATGGTTTTTTGTTTCATCCACCGGCGTTTACGGGCAAACAGCCGGGGAATGGGTGGATGAATCTTCGGATGCCCAACCGAATACCGTAACCGGGCAAATCATCCGTAAGGCCGAGCAAACGCTATTGGAGCATGATCCCAGCGCGGTCGTCGTGCGGTTTTCCGGTATTTACGGCCCGGGTAGAGAACGCCTTTTACAAATGGCGTCGCGGCAAGCCGCCATTCAAGCCGACCCGCCTTATTACACGAACCGAATCCACCAAGATGATTGCGCAGCTGTGTTGGCTTTTTTAATGAAAAAGCACGTTGAAGGAGAGCGTATCGACAATCTTTATTTGGCCAGCGACGACAATCCCGCGCCGATGTGGGACGTGATTTCATGGCTCGCTCAACAAATGAACAGCCCACCGCCGGTCGCAAAACTGGTCGATAATTTTCCGGATCAAAACAAACAATGCCGGAATACTCGATTAAAAGCACTGGGATTCCGATTTAAGTACCCGACTTATCGGGAGGGTTATGGGGAGATGTTTAATTAAGGTTAAAGGTTAAAGGTGAAAGGTGAAAGGGTTCCTTTGTGGGAGCGATCCCCTGATCGCGATTTCGAAGTCGAGCGTGTTAAGCAGCAATAAATGGTATCGAAGACTCATTGACTAAGATTCACTTGCCATCAAGTTAAGGGCTTTTCCTTTCGTCCTGAGCCCTTCGGCTCTCCTGAGCTTAGCCGAAGGGCTTACCCCGAACGGCTTAACTTAATGGCAGTGTCCCGATGCCTCCATACGCTAATGCCGAAATTTGAAGTACGAAAGGTATATATTGTCGAATTTTTGGTATTATTTCCATGCGTGATCTTTATCAAGCACAGTCATAGTTTCCCGGGCAATTTGCAATTCTTCGTCAGTTTTAATGACTAAAATACGCGTTCGACTTTCGGCATGCCCGATTTCGGCGATATCTCCGGTTACGTCGCTATTGGCCGCTTCATCAATGGCGATGCCGAGACGCGACAGTCCTTCGCAGGCTAAACGCCGGACTTCGGCCGCGTTTTCGCCGACGCCGCCGGTAAAAACCAGAGCGTCGACTTCGCCGAGTACCGCGTAGTAAGCGCCGATATATTTCTTGATTCGATAGCAATACAGATCGAGAGCCAAGCGGGCTCGTTCATCGCCTGCATTTGTTTGTTCGAGCACGGTTCTTAGGTCGTTGGTGCCGCATACGCCTTTTAATCCGGATTCGCGGTTCAAGGCCCGGTCGATTGCGTTCGTGTCGGTATTTTCGGTTTGTTCGACAAATAGCGGTATTGCCGGGTCCAAATCGCCGCTACGCGTGCCCATCACCAAACCTTCCAGCGGCGTAAACCCCATCGACGTATCGACGGAGCGGCCGTTTGCAATCGCCGTTGCACTCGCGCCATTGCCCAAATGCAAAGTAATCAGATGGCTGCGATCGAAAGGTTTACCGATAAATTCGGCGGCCCGTCTTGCCACATAATGATGAGAGGTGCCGTGAAAACCGAATCGGCGTATTCCGTATTCGTTATACCATGCCTCCGGAATCGCATAACGATAGGCGTGAGGCGGCATCGTTTGGTGAAATGCCGTATCGAATACGGCCACTTGCGGTACGCCTGGAAAATGAGATAAGCAACTTTCAATGCCGAGTAAGTTAACCGGATTATGCAGCGGCGCTATTCGGCAGAGTGCGCGTATCGACGCTATCGTATCGTCATCGATCAAGGCGGGGCTGGGGAACCGATCGCCGCCATGCACGACGCGGTGGCCTATTGCATCGACCGGGCAATTTTCGCCCAAAATCTCGAAGACTGCCTTGAAGGCTTGGTGATGATCGGCAGCGGCGACCGACTGCTTGATTTCATTTAAACGACCCGAATCGTCGGCTCTATGAATGATCTTGCTTTCCTGTTCTCCGATGCGTTCCAGCAAGCCGTCTGCCAGTACCTGTTCTTGCGGCAGAGCAATCAATCGATACTTAATTGAGGAACTGCCGCTGTTGATAATGAGAATGTTGCCGTTTGGTATCTTCATATCCTTAACCCAGCTTTAACAAGTGTAGTGCCTATCGCCTATGCGATTGAAATAAAATAATTAAAAATCATGCCAAATTTAACTTTGTAGTGTTATAAAATTTAATTATTACATATTTATCAATAACTTGCTTACGAAAAGTGTTAAGGCTGGGTTAAAATGATTTTGGTAAACGCCGTTTTACAAATAAAAATCAAAAATAGACATTTGCCATAACTGTTAAAACGGCCATTGCCAACCGGTGATTTCGGGTTTATCGGTGCCGTGTTGATGCGCGTAACGAAGATTCTCGATGATTTCGTTTTTCATACGCTCCTTGAGATGGGCGGCCCTGATTTGCAATTTCGGAACCCGGTCGATGACATCGATGACTAAATTGAAGCGATCGACTTCGTTCAGAATTGCAAGCTCCATCGGTGTATTGATATTGCCGCGCTCCTTATAGCCGCGCACATGCAGATTTTCATGATTTTTGAAGCGATAGGCCAGTTTATGGATCAACCAGGGATAACCGTGGAAATTGAAAATGACCGGCTTGTCGACCGTGAAGAGGCTATCGAATTCGCGATGACTCAAGCCGTGGGGGTGCTCGGTATTCGGTTGCAATTTGAATAAATCGACCACGTTGACAAAGCGGACTTTAAGATCGGGCAAGTGTTCGCGCAAAATGGCCGTGGCCGCCAGCGCTTCTAGGGTTGCGACATCGCCGCAGCAAGCCATGACTACGTCCGGTACTTCACCCTGGTCGTTGCTGGCGCGTTCCCATAGACCGACGCCCTTGGTGCAATGGACAACGGCTTCTTCGATCGTCAAAAACTGAAGATGTTTTTGCTTGTCTGCGACAATGACGTTGATATAGTCGGTTGAGCGCAGGCAATGATCGGCGACCGACAGCAGGGTGTTTGCATCGGGCGGCAAATAAACGCGGGTTACCGACGGGCTTTTGTTCGTGACTAGATCGATGAAGCCGGGGTCTTGATGCGAGAACCCGTTATGATCCTGGCGCCAGACGGTCGAGGACAACAAGATATTTTGCGAAGACACCTTCGCTCGCCATGGCACATGGTTTTTGCTGGTGTCGAGCCATTTTGCATGTTGGTTGAACATCGAATCGACGACATGGGCGAAGGCTTCGTAAGTATGGAAAAAGCCGTGCCGTCCGGTCAGCAAGTAGCCTTCGAGCCATCCGACCAGGGTATGTTCGGAGAGCATTTCCATGACGCGCCCGTCCCGGCTCAATTCGCCGCCGTCTTCGTCTTCGGGTAAAAAATCCGCCATCCAAGTCTTTTTAGAAGCGCCATAGACCGCTTGCAAGCGGTTCGATGCGGTTTCGTCCGGACCGAAAATCCGGAAATTGTTCATGTTGTTCTTGAGAACGTCCCGTAAAAATTCGCCCAGAGGCTTGGTGTTTTCGTGTTCGGTTTGGCCGAGCCGGTTGACTTCGACCGCATAGTCTCGAAAGTCGGGTAATTTGAGCGCCTTGCGCAATAAGCCGCCGTTGGCGTGAAGATTGGCGCTCATTCGGCGCTGGCCTTGTGGAGAAAGTTCTCTGAGTTCTTCCGCTAGGCGGCCGTTGTCGTCGAATAGCTCTTCCGGTCGATAGCTTTGCAGCCATTCCTTCAGTAAGCGCAAGCCGGACGAACTGGTGCCTGCGTCGGCAAAGGGCACTTGATGAGATCGCCACGAGCCTTCGGATTTATGGCCGTTGATTGTTTTCGGTCCGGTCCAGCCTTTCGGAGACCGTAACACGATCATCGGCCAACGTGGGCGCTTTGCGATTCCGCTTTCTCGGGCGGACTTTTGAATAGTTTTGATTTCGGCGATGGCTTCATCAACAACGGAAGCCATTTTTTGATGCATTTCGGCCGGATCGCTTCCTTCGACGAAATAGGGCCGGTAACCATAACCGATAAACATGGCCTCCAGTTCTTCGTGACTGATGCGGGCAAGGATTGTCGGATTGGCGATTTTGTAGCCATTCAGATTGAGGATGGGCAAGACCGCGCCGTCGCGTATTGGGTTCAAGAATTTATTCGAATGCCAAGCAGTCGCCAATGGCCCTGTTTCCGCCTCGCCGTCGCCGACCACACAGGCGACGATCAAATCCGGATTGTCGAACGCCGCGCCGTAGGCATGTGCGAGACTGTAGCCCAATTCGCCGCCTTCATGAATCGAACCGGGCGTTTCCGGCGTGACATGCGAGCCGATCTGGCCCGGGAAGGAAAATTGTTTGAAGAATTTACGCATGCCTTCCGTGTCTTCGCTTTTATCGGGATAGACCTCGGAATAAGTGCCTTCCAAGTAACTTGGCCCTAAAACGCCGGGGGCTCCATGACCGGGACCGGCGATAAAAATCACATCGAGGTCGTCACGTTTGATCAAACGATTGAGATGCGCCCAGGCAAACGACAACGCGGGACTGGCTCCCCAGTGGCCTAATAAACGATGTTTGACGTGTTCGGTTGACAAGGGTTCTTTCAGGAGAGGGTTGGCACGGAGATAAATCATGCCGACCGACAAATAATTGCAAGCACGCCACCAAGCATCGATTTTTCTTAATTCTTCGGCATCGAGAGGGCCGGAAACGGATAATGATTCATCAGTGCTCATAGGGTATCTCCTAAGATTTTGGGTTGTCCGAAAATTCCTTGAAACTGAGATCCAGCGCAACTTTCAGGTTCACGGCTACAATATAACGCAGATATGACCGCAATGTGACCGTTTTGATGTATCGTGCGTCGAATGTTCGCTATGAATCTTCTGTCTGAAGCATCCTGCTCGATGCTTTGTAAAAGTCCGTTTCATGGATTAAATGGAATAGTCTACAATGCATCATTTACATAATTCACAGGAACGCGACGTATGCGGTAGCGTTGCTGTTTGATGAGAATTTTAGTTGGCACTATGAAAAAATTAAAATGTGCGGTTATTGGAACCGGTTATCTCGGTAAGTTTCATGCCGAGAAATATGCATCACTGCCCGATTGCGAATTGACGGCAGTCGTCGACATTAACGAAACGGCCGCGCGCAATGTCGCTGAAAAACATGGAGCAAGGGCCTTGACCGAATATCAGTCTTTGTTGGGTCAGGTCGATGCTGTCAGTATCGTTGTGCCGACGACCTTGCATCATCGAGTTGCTAAAGATTTTCTCGAATCCGGCGCGCATGTGTTGGTCGAAAAGCCGATTACCGTGACGGTCGATGAAGCCGATGACTTAATCGCCATTGCCGAGCGCAACAAAGTCATTCTGCAAGTCGGTCATCTGGAACGATTCAATCCGGCTGTACTGGGTCTTGGCCAAGCGGAGGAAAAACCGCTATTTATCGAATCGCACCGCTTGTCTCCATTCAATCCGCGTGCCAACGATGTTAGCGTCGTACTGGATCTGATGATTCACGACATCGATATCATTTTGGCTTTGGTCGATTCCGAAGTCGAGCGAATCGATGCGAGCGGTACGTCGGTCTTGACTGCCGATATCGATATCGCCAATGCTCGGTTGGTATTTAAGAGCGGTTGTGTCGCGAATGTCACGGCCAGCCGGATCAGTATGAAAATGGAACGCAAAATGCGTATGTTCAGGCCGAGTTCTTATATCTCGGTCGATTTCCAAAATCGGGTGCTGACCAAGCACAAAACGGGACCGAAAGAAATGTTCCCCGGAATCCCTGAGATATTGACCGAAGAGTCGGTGTTCGAAAACGGCGATGCGCTGCTTGAAGAAATCAAACATTTCGTCAATTGTATTCGTTCGGGAAGCAACCCGTTGGTACCGGGTGAGGCCGGTAGACGCGCATTGGCGACAGCATTGGAAATTTCCAAGGCGCTGAATAAATAACAGCAAGATGGTAATTATTCACATCCCCCTATCATTCCCACGCTCCGGCGTGGGAATGAAGACCGAGACGCTCTAGCGTCTCGTACCGCTGGAGCGGTACTCAGGCGTTCCCACGCAGAGCGTGGGAACGATAATTTCCGGGGGACTGAATAGTTACGCAAGATGGCCGCGCAGATTTTTGTCCGGTCTATTCGGCCTGAGCGATTCAAGTTAAAAAAATTTATAGTACTACAAAGAGGCGTTAATCGACATGATCCCTATGGTAAATTTGCAGGCCCAATATGCCGAAATCAAAGATGAAATCGAGCAGGGTCTTGCGCAAACGATTGAAAATTGTTCCTTCATATTGGGACCGAACGTTCAAGGCTTCGAAAAGGAAGCGGCCGATTATTTAGGGGTCAAGCATGCCATCGGCGTGGCTTCAGGAACCGATGCGCTGCATTTGGCGCTGGCCGCCGAAGGCATCGGTGCCGGCGATGAAGTCATTACGACGGCTTTCACATTCATTGCCACAGCCGAGGCGATCTGCTATGTCGGCGCAAAACCGGTCTTCGTCGATATCGATCCGCGCACGTTCAATATCGACCCGGAAGCGATCGAGCGGGCGATCACGCCGAAAACCAAGGCCGTGATGCCGGTACATTTGTTCGGACAGCCGGCCGATATGGCAAGAATCAAAGAAATTTGCGCCAAACATCATCTGAAATTGATCGAGGATTGCGCGCAATCGTTCGGCGCTCGAATTGACGACAAACAAACCGGCAGTATCGGTAATGCGGCCGGGTTTAGCTTTTTTCCAAGTAAAAATCTCGGCGCGTTCGGCGACGGCGGCCTGGTCACGACGAATTCGGACGAGACTGCCGCGAAAGTCAAAATGTTGCGCAATCACGGCTCCGATGTACGCTATTATCACGATGTGATCGGCTATAACAGCCGGCTCGACGACATGCAGGCCGTGGTTCTGCGCGTCAAATTGAAACGCATCGAACAATACAATCAAGGTCGCCGCCGCGCCGCGCACTTGTATTCGAAGTTGATGGCCGATTTACCGTTGACCGTGCCTTATGAAGATGGCTTGGGCGAGCATGTCTACCATCAATACACATTATTATGCGACCGGCGCGATGACGTATTGAAGGCTTTGCAAGATAAGCAAATCGGCTGTGCGATCTATTATCCGGTGCCCTTGCACCGGCAAAATGTCTTCAAAGAAGCCTATGCCGATGTGTCGCTGCCGGTAACCGAATCGGTTGCCGCGAACTGCATGGCGCTGCCGATTTGTCCGAATTTAACGGACGAAAACATCGAAACCATCGTCGGCGTGATTCGTTCCGTGCTAACGTCTTGATCAATCGCCGAGAGACTTGCTTTTGACAACTACCCAGCCTTTTAAGGTCATGTTCAGCGCCGGCGAATCCTCCGGCGACCGTCATGCCGCGCATATGTTTCTCGAATTGAAGAGCCTGCATCCCGGCATCGAAGGACTTGGCATGGGCGGTGCGGAGATGCGCGAAGCCGGCATCGATATCCGTTTCGATTCGTCGAATATCGGGGTGATCGGCGTTGTCGAAGTGCTTAAGCATTACCGGGAAATCCGGCAAGCCTTAAAGCAAATGCAACGTTTATTGGTTGACGAACGACCCGATTTGCTGGTTTGCGTCGATTATAAGGAATTCAATTTTAAATTGGCCAAATTTGCAAAAAGCATCGGTGTTAAAGTGTTGTTTTATGTAAGTCCTCAAGTGTGGGCTTGGCGCCCTGGGCGAGTTAAGCAATACGGTCGAGTGATCGATAGGATGGCTGTGATTTTTCCATTCGAAACAACCTATTATGAAACGGAGAACGTGCCGGTAAGTTATGTCGGACATCCTTCGATCGACAAAGTGCACCCTCGGTACACGAAACATGATGATTTGGAGCGTTTCGGCCTAGACGGCGAACGCCCCGTCATTGGGTTGGTGCCCGGCAGCAGAAAACAAGAAATTGAACGATTGCTGCCGGTGATGCTGGACGCCGCGTCGATTGTGCTTTTCCGTGTGCCCGGTGCGCAATTCATTTTGCCGCAAGCCCAAAGTGTCAGCGACGAACTGCTTCGGTCACATCTCGATTGTTCCGAGTTGGCAATCAAGGTTATTAAAAACGAAACCTATGATGCGGTTCAATGTTGTACTGCGATTATGACGAGTTCAGGAACCGCTACGTTGGAAATTGCGTTATTACAGGTACCGATGGTCATCGTTTACAAACTATCCGAATTGACTTACTGGCTCGGAAGGTTGTTAGTGAAAACTCCTTTTATCGGTTTGCCCAATATCGTTGCGGGTAAGGCGGTGGTAAAAGAATTGATACAACACCAAGCTAACGCGAAAAATATTGCCGATGAAATCGTCAAGCTATTGAGCGATCGAGCTTATTACGATGCGGTAAAGTTCGATTTGATTGCAATTAAAAATACGCTAGGCAGCGGAGAAGGGTCGAAAAATATGGCGATCCTGGCTTTAGAAATGTTGACCGAAAAATAAGAAAGACGGTTCGGTTTTAACTACCGGACAAAGAATACAGTCTGGACTTCCTAGTAAATTACTAGGGTTTGCTTATAACGCAGTGCGCGATAAACTAAAAGATAAATTTTAGTTTTCATATACTTCGCGCGGTCATGTTTGCGGATTTTATGGCAATGCTATTTTGTTCGGTAGCAAGGCGCGAAAACAGGCGCATAGCAAGCTATGTAACTGTTTTTGCAAAACGCAGCTACCGGACAAAAGAGCGCGTCAGAAAGCCGAAAATGTGGCCGTGCGAAGTATAACTACTGCGTTAAATTCGGTAAAAGGCTAGGAGTAGAGGATATGAGTCATCTGTTCGACAGCATCAAACAAATGGTTTGTGCGCGATTAAACCATAATGACGATGACAAAGATAATGAGTTATCCGAAGAGTCGTCACAAACCGCCGCGGTGACTTGTCGCGCTGAGTCGAAGGCATTACATCCGGGAAGAAGGCGGTTAAAGGAAAACTATACCAGTCATTGGGATTTGGATTATTTGCCTAGAGAAGAAATGGATCAATTGATTGAAAAGTCAAAAGATAAATCGGATATTAATCCTGATTGATTCATTGTTGGGAGGAGGCTGTAATGGGTTGGAGTGATGTCATTGATGCGAGGCAGTGGCGAGTGGGTTGGGTGAGAAACGGCCTATAAAAGGCGTTAGTTATAAGGTGTCGTTTAGCGCCTTGCTCTCGACTGCCAGCACCTTGCATCTGGCGCTTAAAAGCCTATGAACACCAACAATTTCAAAAATATTTCAGTTTATAAGCGCGAACACAGCAATTAGCTAACATGGCTTTTTTCGATACCCAAACTTACATTGTTGTATGTGTCGACTGCCAATTCCAGACGCAGTCTACCGCTCACATTTCGTGTAAACGTCGAACAAAACAGCATTGCCATAACCAAGTAATTAGTTAGTAAGTCGTTTAAATTGAACGAGACACATTAGCTGTGCCAAATAAAATACGCTATGTCATAATAAGCCCTTTTAAGCGATGGCTGTTACCGCTTAATCGAAAGGCGATGACTAGCAATGCCGATTCTTCCAATGGCAGAGATCGGATAGGTGGTTTTTTTAAATTTAGGATTTGGTCATAAATAACTTCCCTATTTTTTGATTCAGGGTAGGCAGGTTCGGTAACTCGATTGACAGGTGTCGGCGGCAGGGAAAGCCGCCGTCAAGCCTACACGGATGTATTTACCCAGCACCTAAATTATCTATGTAATCAATCATGGCCAATAGGCTATGGAATTTAGGTGCTGGGTTTACGGCGTCCTGTCAAGCGAGTTACCGAACCCGCTAGAAAGCTCATGATTCCAGGAAGTTATTTGTCACGAAAGCCTTAGTATGAATTGTACTTTTGGAAAGAAACAGCGAACCCCTAACAGAAGACATTTTGGCGCAGAGTGTTTTCGAAATAGAAACCAGTTTAAATGAGGGCAATATAAATGGATGAGAACAAGAAAAAAGCACTTGGCGCTGCCTTGATGCAGATCGAAAAACAATTCGGCAAAGGCTCGGTGATGCGGATGGGCGATGTGGCCGCTTCTCGAGATATCCAGGTTGTCTCGACCGGTTCTTTATCCTTGGATATTGCTTTAGGATGCGGAGGTTTACCGCGTGGAAGGGTGATTGAAATTTACGGCCCGGAGTCGTCAGGAAAAACCACATTGACTTTATCGGTTATCGCGCAAATGCAAAAACTGGGCGGAACCGCCGCGTTCGTCGATGCCGAGCATGCACTCGATCCCGGTTATGCCGAAAAGATCGGCGTCAACGTCGACGATTTATTAGTTTCTCAACCCGACACCGGTGAGCAGGCGCTCGAAATCACCGATATGCTGGTTCGTTCTGGAGCAGTCGATATCGTCGTCGTCGATTCGGTTGCGGCACTCACCCCGAAAGCCGAAATCGAAGGCGATATGGGCGATTCGCACATGGGCTTGCAAGCCCGCTTAATGTCTCAGGCGCTTAGAAAATTGACCGCTAATATCAAGCGTTCGAATACCTTGGTGATATTCATCAATCAGATTCGCATGAAAATCGGCGTCATGTTTGGCAGTCCGGAAACGACGACCGGCGGCAATGCCTTAAAATTCTATGCTTCGGTGCGCTTGGATATTCGACGCATCGGCTCGGTAAAAAAAGGAGACGAAGTGATCGGCAACGAAACCCGCGTCAAGGTCGTTAAAAACAAAGTCGCGCCGCCTTTTAAGCAGGCTGAATTCGAGATTCTTTATGGTGAAGGCGTGTCCTTTTATGGAGAATTAGTAGACCTAGGCGTGTCTTACGGTTTTATACAAAAAGCCGGCTCATGGTACAGCTACAACGATGAAAAAATCGGGCAAGGCAAGGACAATGTCAAACAGTTTTTGAAAGAGCATCCCGAAAAAGCGGCGGATATCGAAGCGAAAATCAGAGCCGAAGCTTTTGCCGCGTTGCGTGTGCCGGCTGAAAAAGCCGATGAAGAGGTTCTTCCGGAAAAATAAAATTGGGCGAATTACTGAAGGGTGCTTGTCGGCAGTCATACCCTATATCTTCATAAAGTCAGCCATTTTTTCAGTATAAAGGGAGTAGCATGGACGCCGATCTTAAATCGATTAAAGATGTATGTTTACGATTGTTGGCGCGTCGTGAACACAGTCGTCTGGAATTGAAAAACAAATTATTATCGAGAGGATTCGATAAAGATAGGATTGACCGCGTGCTAGACAATTTGGTCGAGAAAGATTGGCTGAGCGATAGCCGTTTCGCCGAATGTTACGCGCGTCAACGAATCGAAAAAGGCTTCGGCCCGAATCGTATCGATTACGAGCTTCGACAATTAGGAATAGAAAACTTTGATTTGCAAGAAACCGTTACGGAAACAGCGGGTAGTTGGTTAAATGTTTTGCTAGAGGTGTATCGAAAAAAATATCGGCAAGAAGATGCGATAACGTTGTCTGAATGGAGTAAACGAAGCCGGTTTTTATTGCAACGAGGGTTTTCTGGTGGCATGATCGCGGTTTTGCCCGAACACTTGAACATTAAAATTAACCCAGCTTTAACATTCGGAGATGGTAAGGCATTGAAAAATAAATGATACTATTCAACTCTATAGTCCTAGTCACTACATTTGTTAAAGCTGGGTTAAGTAATTCTAAGAACATTTAGTATTCGAAGATGATGAAAAACATGAGCAGTTCGGAATTGCGTTCCGCATTCCTGGATTTTTTTCGCCAACGCGGACATTCCATCCAACCCTCCAGTTCGCTGGTTCCGGGTAACGACCCGACATTATTGTTTACCAATGCCGGTATGGTGCAATTCAAAGATGTGTTCCTCGGCCGAGAGCATCGCGACTACACGCGTGCCGCGACCAGTCAGCGTTGCGTTCGTGCCGGCGGCAAGCATAACGACTTGGAAAATGTCGGTTATACGGCGAGGCATCATACATTTTTTGAAATGCTCGGCAACTTCAGTTTCGGCGATTATTTCAAACAGGATGCAATACACTTGGCTTGGGATTTTTTGACCAAAGAATTAGGCATTCCGGCTGAAAAATTATGGGTGACGGTTTTCGATGAAGATTCAGAAGCCGAAAAAATCTGGCTGGAAGACGTCGGTGCCGATCCGAAGCGTTTTTCCCGTATCGGCTCCAAAGACAACTTTTGGGCGATGGGCGATATTGGACCTTGCGGTCCGTGTAGCGAAATTTTCTATGACCACGGTGAATCGATTCCTGGTGGGCCGCCGGGATCGCCGGACGAGGATGGTGATCGCTTCATCGAAATCTGGAATCTGGTGTTCATGCAATATGATCGCGATAGCGAAGGCAATCTGCATGCATTGCCGAAGCCGTCGGTCGATACCGGCATGGGTCTGGAGAGAATCGCTGCAGTCATGCAGGGCGTGCATAGCAATTATGAAATCGATTTGTTTCAAGGCTTGCTAAAAGCGGCCGCAAAACTGGCCGGCATCGAGGACCTGAACAAGAGTTCGTTACGTGTGATCGCCGATCATATACGCTCTTGCGCGTTTTTGATCGTGGATGGGGTTTTGCCGTCTAACGAAGGGCGGGGCTATGTGCTACGCCGGATTATCCGAAGGGCCATTCGCCACGGTTACCGCTTAGGTATCCGGGAAGTATTTTTTTATCAACTGGTAGCGCCGCTGGTCGAGCAAATGGGCGAGGCCTATCCTGAATTGAAAAATGCTCAAGACCAAGTCGAGCGTGTACTAAAAAAAGAAGAAGAGCGCTTTGCCGAAACGCTCGAGCAAGGTATGAAGATTCTGGAGGCTTGCGTGGCCAAGCTGGAAGGTTCGACGATACCCGGAAACATCGTGTTTCAGTTATACGACACCTACGGATTCCCAGTCGATTTGACTGCCGATTTCGCGCGCGAACATCAGTTGACGATCGATCATGCCGGCTTCGAGACCGAAATGGCCGAGCAGCGCAATCGGGCGCGGGCGGCAAGCAGTTTCGGCGCCGATTACAACCAGACATTAAAACTGGACGGTCAAACCGAATTCACCGGCTATCAATATCTTGAGGACAGCACCAAGATCATCGGCTTGTTTAAAGAAAGCGAAGCGGTAGAAAGCTTAAATGAAGGCGATGAAGGCATTGTCGTCTTGGAAAAAACGCCGTTTTATGGCGAATCAGGGGGACAAGTCGGCGACTGCGGGCGCATTTCGACCGATCAAGGCGTATTCGAAGTCGTCAACACGCATAAGCAAGGCGGCGACTTGTTTTTGCATCGCGGCATGCTGTTGTCGGGACGTTTGTCGGTCGGAGAAAGCTGCACCGCGAGCGTCGATAAGATCAAAAGAAAAGCGACCGAGTTGAACCATTCTGCGACACATCTATTGCATGCGGCCTTGCGTGAAGTCTTAGGCGATCATGTCACGCAGAAAGGATCCTTAGTGAATGCCGAACGCCTGCGTTTCGACTTTTCTCATTTTGAGCCGGTGACGTCCGAGCAAATCGCCGTGATCGAGCGCTTGGTCAACGAACAGATCCGTTTGAACGAGCCGGTATTGGCAGAAGTCATGGCCAAGGAAGAGGCGATGCAAGCCGGGGCAATGGCTTTGTTCGGCGAAAAATACGGCGACGAAGTCAGAGTGCTTAGAATCGGTGGCTTTTCGACCGAACTGTGCGGCGGCACGCATGTCGATCGGGCCGGCGATATCGGCTTGTTCAAGATCATCGGCGAAACCGGTGTTGCAGCGGGCGTCAGAAGGATCGAAGCCGTTACCGGAAGTGCCGCATTGGATTGGATCGACAGTCGCGATAAGGCCTTGGCGATCATTGCGGGGTGCTTGAAAAGCGCGCCGGAAAAGGCGGCCGATAAGGTCGAGCAATTGCTGGAAAAAAATAAGCAATTAGAAAAAGAATTGGAACGTTTGAAAGCGAAGTTAGCCAGTTCTGCCGGCAGCGAACTGAGCAGTCAGGCGGTCGAGATCGAGGGCATAAAAGTCTTGGCGGCTAAAATCGATGATAGCGATCCGAAAGCGCTCCGCGACATGCTTGATCAATTGCGCAATAAGCTTGGCAGTTCCGCAGTTGTGCTTGCGACCGTCAAAGACGATAAAGTCAGTCTGATTGCGGGAGTATCGAAAGATCTGGTTTCTAAAATCAAAGCCGGTGATTTGGTCAATGTAGTAGCTACGCAAGTCGGTGGTAAAGGCGGCGGCCGACCCGATATGGCTCAAGCGGGAGGTAATAACCCGGCGGCATTGCCGGAGGCGCTCAACTCAGTTGCGCAATGGGTTCGAGAACAACTCGGCGCTTATTTTAAAGGTTATTGAATAATGGGATTATTCGTATATAAATTTGGTGGAACATCGGTTGGCTCAGTCGAGCGAATCAAAGCGGTAGCGGAAAAAGTAAAAAAAGTTCATGACCAAGGGGAACAATTGGTTATCGTCGTCTCCGCAATGAGCGGCGAAACGAATCGGTTGGTTGCTCTGGCGAATGAAATCCAGAAATACCCGAATACCCGAGAGATGGATGTCTTATTGTCGACCGGCGAGCAGGTGACGACATCCTTATTGAGCATGGCCTTGCATGAGCTGGGTTGCCCAGCTTGCTCCTATACCGGCGGTCAAGTCAAAATACTGACCGATAGCAGTCATACCAAGGCCAGAATCATCCATATCGACGATAAAAGAATGCGCGCGGACTTGACGGCGGGACGCGTGGTTGTCGTTGCCGGCTTCCAAGGTGTCGACGAGAAGGGTAATATCACGACCTTGGGGCGCGGCGGTTCGGATACGACGGCAGTGGCTTTGGCGGCGGCCTTGAAGGCCGATGAGTGTTGTATTTTTACCGACGTCGACGGCGTTTACACGACCGATCCACGGGTCGAGCCGAATGCTAGGCGATTGGAAAAAATTACTTTCGAGGAAATGCTTGAAATGGCAAGCCTGGGCTCGAAGGTCTTGCAAATCCGATCGGTCGAGTTTGCCGGTAAATACAATGTGCCGCTGAGAGTTTTATCATCATTTACAGAGGGCAAGGGTACGTTAATTACCTATGAGGACGATCAAATGGAACAAGCTTTAATTTCAGGAATTGCATTTAATCGGGACGAAGCGAAGCTAACGATTACCGGTGTGCCCGATTTGCCTGGTATCGCCTATAAAATTTTGGGACCGATCGCCGATGCCAATATCGAAGTCGACATGATCATTCAAAATATCGCCGGCGACGAGACGACCGACTTTACCTTCACGGTGCATCGCAACGATTACGAAAAAGCCAAAGGGCTGCTTGATTCGATTTGCGCCGAATTAGGAGCCAAGGCCGTTACCGGAGATGTCAAAATCGTCAAAATATCGATCGTCGGCGTCGGCATGCGTTCGCATGCGGGAATCGCCAGCACGATGTTTAAAGCCTTGGCAGACGAAGGTATTAATATTAGAATGATCTCGACCTCGGAAATTAAGATTTCGGTCGTGGTTGATGAAAAATATCTGGAATTGGCGGTTAGAGCTCTGCACTCGGCCTTCGAGCTGGATAGAGAGCCGGTAGAAAGTTAGTTTTATTTATCAATAAAACCTGGTAGAATATCGCTCTTGGTTGGTTACTGCATGCAAAGCAGTAGAAATTACATACAATATAGGGAGAAGCCATGCTTATCTTGACTCGTCGGGTAGGGGAGACTTTGATGATTGGTGACGAGGTAACTGTCACTGTTCTTGGAGTCAAAGGAAATCAGGTTCGCATCGGTGTAAATGCGCCAAAAGAAGTCTCGGTTCATCGAGAAGAGATTTACGAAAGAATTAAAAAGGAACAATCGGAATCTTCAGACAAAAGCGAATCCGAATAGCCTAACGCAGTTCCGGAGAGTTGGCCGAGAGGCTGAAGGCGCTCCCCTGCTAAGGGAGTATGGGCTTTATCTCCCATCGAGGGTTCGAATCCCTCACTCTCCGCCATCGATTTCAAAAATCGATTATTTTTTGAAATAAAAAGTTGACAAAGTAAGAGAAAAAAAAGAGAATAAACGGCTCAATAAGGCGCCCGTAGCTCAGCTGGATAGAGTACTCGGCTACGAACCGAGCGGTCGGGAGTTCGAATCTCTCCGGGCGCGCCATTTGAACATACCGAATTAATCCCCTGTAGCTCAGTCGGTAGAGCGGGTGACTGTTAATCACTAGGTCGGCGGTTCGAGCCCGTCCGGGGGAGCCATATAAATCAAAGGCTTAGTAGAAATACTAAGCCTTTTTTTTGCCAAAAACATTCAATAATGTCGCGTTAAATGTCGCTTTGTGCAGAATAATTGTAAGTTAGGCAAAATCAAGCCGGGATGAATTTAAGTGGCATCATAACGAAACTCAGAAATTCGCAGGCAAGTCCTTTTCTCTCAAACTGATCACGTTGAGATGTGATTGATTGAGGATTTATTTTTCCGTTTTAGAACTGTTAAAGTTCAAAATTAACTAAAGCGTCAAGATCTTCTTTTTTACATACGGTTGCTCTCGGACTTATCTTCGCAGTAGGAATTTTGCCTGCGGCGACTAGTCGCCAAAAGGTTGCGATACTAATGCCCAAATATTCAGCAGCAGTTTTGGGTCGAAAATAAACTAAAGGCGGCTCGTTCATGACGTTTTCTCCTCTTAAATAACAATGTCAGTGTGGATATCACAAATCGTCAAGCGATGTTGGCAAGTATCTTTTGTTATTTATTTGATGAATGCTACATAAAACCCTAGTCAGCAAACTAAGGGTTTTTGTTGTATGAGATAGAAAAGCATTTAGGCCCTTTTTTTTGACCAAAATTCCTACAGTCTCCCGGTGGGGGCGGTATCGGGTCGGAAAAATCTGCACGACCTGTTAAGAACAAGCTTCGCATCATCATTCAATATAGCTCATGGCCGATTTTACCTTTACTCCAGCCGATTATCCCGAGATTCGTCATCGAATGATGGATTTGAACAGCAAGATTTTCAGAAAGCTCACGAAGGACGATATTAAAACCTGCGGCAAGCATTTAGGGATTTGGCATCAAAAGACATTGATGGTCAAAAAAGAAAACGAAATGGACTTGTTTACCGATTATGCGATTTACGGCTATCGTCCGAACGACTTCAACATGGCGGAGAAGTTCTTGCGTCTATTCAGCAAAGAAGCCGACGAATATGAATTGGAATTGCTGCGTCGCATGAGCAACGCGCATTATGCGATTTACCGACTGGATGAAACGAATCGCAAAGATACCATCAAAGCGGAAAATGTATTAAGCAAAGCGACTTTTCAGATTATCGATTACAACATGGCGAAAGCAACTAGTTTAGGAGTGGTTCTGGCGGGCTATTTGGTCGATTTCGATGGTTTTTCGATTCAAACAGGAGGAACCGTTTTTCTCAGCAAAGAAATCCTCCAGGTGGAGCAGGTCAAACGGATAATTGACCGGATCGATGATAATGAGTTGAGTCATTTTCTGAACAAACCGGCAAACGGCGCCAAGATGGCAAAAGCGATCTTTTCTGCGACTTTCCAATTAGATAAAACCTCCAATTTTGGTCATAGGCCGATTTAAACAGTCAAAGATAGACGCTCAATCGGTCGTATATCTCGTCCGGGGTCAATAAAAAAGCAAGGGCTTACGTTAACGCTTAGGCCCTTTTTTATTGGCTGCGTTTCTGATGGTCTCCCGATCGGCATCGGGCGGAAATATCCCTTCAAAAACATTCCGCAAAGTTTGTCGGGTGCTCAATCTATTGCTTCGCTCCCATTAAAATTTTGGTATTGAGTCGGTTAGCAGGGAATTGGCTAATCCGACTACTTAATGCATTTAACTTTTGCCAATGGGTAACCGCCGAACTTCTTGCTTCTTTCCTCGATGGTTTTTTACTGTCGTGTACTTTTGGTCCTCATGAATCCGAGGAACCTTTGAATCGTGAGTTCCCTTCGTTTACCAAGTTCTGTAGTGCGTGCGGAAGCAATTCGCTGGATGAAGTCTGAAAAATCCAACGCTTTCATCTAAACTAAGTTGCTTTTTTAAAATGACTGGCTATAATCCAAAAAAAGCAATTGTTTTTGAGCAGTTATTGCTTTGCAAATCCATGGCCTACTGCTATGTTGACTCGGTCATTGCCGTTTGTGTGAATGGTTTGTCTGTTGAATAGGCCTATGTGAGTGGTATCAGTTCCGAACTTTCATTAGGAGCTTACTATCATGACGACAACGCTTAAGGCAGCCTTATCATTTTCACTGGCCTTGCCGCATTTCGTTTATTCCGATGAACTCGATGATTTTCGTCATTTCTATGGCGATGAACAAACGGTAGGCATCGCGACCGGCTATGCCCGACCCTTGGCCGAATCCCCGTCGGTCGTCACGGTCATCACGGCAGACGACATCAGAAAAAGTGGCGCGGTATCGTTTGAAGAGTTACTGGAAACCGTGCCGGGATTCCATGTGTCTTCGGCCAACGGTTTTGTTCCGGCCTATGTCGTTCGAGGGATTTTTTCGCCACTGAGTTCTCATGTTTTAGTGATGCAGGATGGCGTGCCGGTCAACGATCCGGTCAATTCGGGTAAGCTGTTCAGTTACACGCATCTGACCAAAAATATCTCAAGAATCGAAATCATTCGAGGCCCGGGGTCCGCGCTCTACGGTGCGGATGCCTTTGCCGGCGTCATCAATATCATCACCAAAACCGGTCGGGAAATCAGCGGCGGCGAAGTCGGTGCGTTGGCCGGCAGTTTCGACAGCTATGGCGGTTGGGCATTGCTGGGTAAGCAGTTCGGCGATTTTGATCTGGCTTTTTCGGCTCAAGGCCGAACCACCAAAGGTCAGCGGGAGACCGTCAAAGCCGATGCGCAAACCCGAATGGATCGGCTGTTCAATACGCAGGCATCATTTGCGCCGGGGCCGATCAATGTCGCGCGTAACGACATCGATGTGGGTGCGTCGCTACGCTATCGTGACACGGTCAAACTGCATCTGCGATATCAGGATTTCGAATCCGCCAATGGTGTAGGCACAACCTTGGCGTTGGATCCTGACGGATCAATCCGCTATCAATCCTGGACTTCTGGGCTCGATCTCAAACAACGGTTTGGCAATTTCGAACCGCAGTTCAATCTTAACTATTTTTTCTACAAAGCCACCGGTCTCAATCATCATTTTCCGGCCGGTGCCTTCGGCGGAACTTTTTCCGACCCGGTGACCTCGACATATCAATATTTTTCTCATACCGTCGATGCGACCTTCAAGACACTCTATGACGGGTTCAAGCATCACCGAGTCACTGTCGGGGCGGGCTATAAATATGCGGTAGCACACGATCTCACGGAAAACCGCAATTTCTTGATCCTGCCGAATAACCTTATCGTGCCCGCAGGGCGGCTGCAAAGCACCGACAGCCTCGGGGTCGAAGCCTTATCCGACGACGCGGACCGACACATCGTATTCGGCCTCGTCCAGGATGAATGGAACATTGCCAATGACTGGACCTTGACCACCGGGCTCAGGCTCGATCATTATTCCGATTTCGGTTTGACGGCCAATCCCAGAGCCAGTCTGGTTTGGCAAGTCGGCCCCGCATTGTCGGCCAAACTGATGGTTGGGCGCGCCTTCAGGGCGCCGTCTTTCATCGAACTCTACAGCAATGAGGGGCTGCAATTACGGGGCAACCCGAACTTAAAGCCTGAAACCATCGATACCGTGGAGTTGTCGCTCGCTAAAAAATGGAAATACGGCCTCTCCACCGGTATCAATCTCTTCGGGTATTCCAGCGCCGATCTGATTGCCGAGACGAGTAGCACGCTACGCACCTTCGAAAATTCCGCCGGAGCGATTGGTTATGGCTTCGAGTGGCTCGGTCAATACCGATACAATGAAAGTCTGACGTTCGATCTCAATTACACCTATCTGCGACTCGAGCCGAAGAACAGCGCCAATGACAGTTTCATCATCGGCGCACCGCAGCACGATATCTTTGCGCAGATCAACTGGCAATTCGTGAAGGATTGGCATGTCAATGTGCGTTCCGATTGGATCATTGGCCGGCAGCGGGCGGCGGGTGACGAACGTGATGCGATCGGCGATTATGTCCTGGTCGGATTTAATCTGCGCCGCGAGCAGTTCATGGACGGCCTGGAGCTCAGCTTCAAGGTCGATAACCTATTCGATGTCAAAGCGCGGCATCCGAGCATCAACGGCCAGGCGGTCCCATACGATTATCCGATCGCAGGGATCGCCTTTCTCGGGCAAGCGGAGTTAAGCTTTTGAACCGCACAAGCGACCCGCAAAACCGTCCGCGTGAGGCGCCGGGACCGCGAGGCTGCCCGGTAACCGGTTCGTTGCCGATGCTGGCCTCGAATATCTTGCGGTTTTTTGAACGCGTGACGGCCAAGCATGGCGACATCGCCTTATTCACATTGGGCCGAAAGAAGGTCTATCTGATCAGTCACCCGAAAGACTTGGCGACGCTGTTCGCCGATGAAAGAAAAGGGGGCTACAGCCGGCAATTTTTTCATGAGGCCTACAAGCCGTCGTTCGGCAACGGTATTTTTAACAGTTACGGTGAAACCTGGCAAAAACAGCGCCAGATCCTGCAGCCCTACTTCCAGAAGCGGGCAATCGAAGCCTGGTTTCCGATCCTGCGCGAGGAAACAGAGCTAACGATACAGCGTTTGACAACGCGGCAACAACCGCACATTGATGTGGAACGGGAGATCTTGCCGCTGGTGCAATCGATCATGTGCCGGATACTGTTCGGCAGACCATTGGATGACGACGATTCGCGCCGCGCCGTGGAAGCGATCAATACGGTCAGCCGCTACAACGTGACCCGCTCGATATCGGCATTCATTCTGAACGGCGTATTCAACCGCCTGCCCACGCCCGGTAATCGAAAATTTCACCAAGCGCTCGATGACATCGATCGGACCCTGACGAATTTACGGGTCAAGGCCGAGCAGGCCGGCGATGACAGCAGTTTGATCGCCCAATTGGCACCGCATTTCGATGCTCAGGAACTGCGCGATCATTTATTCACGTTGTTTTTCGGCGGACAGGACACCACTGTTAACGCCATCGCCTTTACGCTCTATTATTTGGGTAAGCATCCGATGATACAGCAACGGGCTGCGGCCGAGGTCGAGTCCGTTCTCGGAGAAGCAGGGCAATTGGCCTATCGGGATTTGAAACGAATTCCCTATACCGACAGCGTCATCTATGAATCGATGCGATTGGCGCCGCCGGCCTATGCCGCCTACCGCGATGTCATCGGCGACCGGCAACTGAGGGGTGTGCGTATTCACGACCGGTCACTGGTCGTATTCTCGCCCTATCTGACCCATCGCCACCCGGAATTCTGGCCGGATCCCGAGCGCTTCGACCCGGAACGCTTCATGAGCAGCGCCGCGCAGGAACGATTCGCCTTTGTGCCCTACGGCGGCGGCATGCGCACCTGTCTAGGCATGAACCTGGCGCGCGTGGAAATCCTGATTGTGGTAGCTTTGTTTCTGCAGCATTTTCAATGGACCTTGCCGGAAAACTACTCGGTGAAGTTCGTTCCGCACATGACACTGAAGGCCCGAAAGGGCATCACGATCCAAAACTCGAAAAGAACATGAATCTCCTGGTAGCCTCCGCTTTCGGTGACCTCACGGGGCAACTCGAACGACAGCTCCGCACTGACGGAATTGCCGCCGACCTGACGTCAGCCCAATCGGCCGATGAGTTGGTGGAGGCCTTGTTGGAACAGCGCTTCGACGGCTTGATAGCCGATTATACGCTCCACGACATCGATATCTGGAAACTGTCGACCCTGGTTCGTTCCGGCCGATTCGCCGATCCAGCGGTGCCGATCTATCTGATTCAAGAAAGCTGCGAGACCGAAATCCCTCGAATCTTGGCTAATGAATACCGATTCAAGGTCGTGGCTTTGGATCAATTGACGCGGATGCTCAAAACCCCGCCGGACCTCGAAGAGTTCAAGCCGACCGTGTTGATCATCGAAGACGAGCCGGATGCCGCCAATATCGCTTTTCATGCATTGGCGGATCATTATCGGATCGATGTGGCGAAAGAGGGACGGCAAGGTTTTGAGCTGTGGCTACAGCAACGGCATGATCTGATTCTGTTGGATTTGATGTTACCGGGGCTTTCCGGCGACCGCTTGCTGACCGAAATACTGGCGGTCGACTGCGAGCAGCCGGTCATCATCGTGACCGCCTTTTCCGGCCTGGAAAATCACAAGAACCTAATGATCAATGGCGCCAGCGAGTTTCTCGGCAAGCCGTATTCGTTGATCGAGCTGCGTCACATGTGCCGAACGGTCCATCATCGAGCGCGCTTGGTCTCGGAAATTCATTACCGGGAAGACCAATTCAAACTGATCGGCCATCAGCTCTGGCTGTTGGATCATTGTCTAGCCAAAAACGATCATGTCAATAGTCATCGCGTCATACAACGCATGCAAGCGATCATTCCGGCCCTCTCGCCGAGCGACGACGAGCAATTCAAGCTTTTGCAATCGGTAGCGTCACGGTAAAGATGCTCCCTGGCTTGTTGCTCGTAACGTCGATTTCACCCGACAGCAATTCGCAATACAGTTTGGTGATGGCCAGTCCCAGGCCGGTGCCGCCGGCCGGGCGGCTGAGACTCATGTCCGCCTGCCAGAAAGGCTCGAAGATTTTATCGCGGTCGGCTTCGGCGATGCCGCAGCCGGTATCGTTGACCCGAATGATCAGATGCTCTTGGTGAATCGACCAAGCGATCTCAATGCCTCCTTGTTGGGTGAATTTATTGGCGTTGCTCAATAGATTCATCAGGATGTGCGTCAACTTGTCTTGATCGGTTTCGATCTCGCACGCCTCGCCGATTATCCGGATGCGGTTGCCGCTGTCTTTCGTCAGCGGTTCGATTTTTTCGACGCATCGCAGTACCAGGTTTCGAAAATTGAACTTCGCGATATCAAGTTGGGCTTTACCCGACTCGAGCCGGGCGTAATCGAGGATTTGATTGATCTGATGTTCGAGATTCCGAGCACAGTCCAAACCCATCTGCAAACAATCTTCAGCAGTGAGTCGGCTCGATCCGTTCAACGCTTCTAGCGCAAGCTGCGAATAGCCCATGAAGGCGTGCAGCGGCGACTTCATCTCATGCGAGACTGTCGAGATGATCGTGGATTTATAGCGCGAAGCCGACAGCGCGCTGTTCAGCGCCGTTTGTAATTCGGCGGTGCGAGTAGTGACTTTGTCTTCGAGTTCCTCTTCCTGCGCTTCGATCTGATCCAGCATCCGATTCAGACGCTGCTTCAGTTCAACGATTTCTGCGGGACCTTCGAGCGATGCGCGAACGCCGCGACTTCCTTCGCCGGTTTTTTTCATGATGTCGGCTAGCTCCAATAAGGCTCGGGTCCAGACGTCTGAAAAATGTTGGACGGAGACGAAAAGCAACAGCTCGAATACAATCACGCTGGCGATGCTGAGCCAGAGTATCTGGTGGATAACGTTTTCCATTCCGCGTTTTGAAACCGCCAGCTCGACGAAACCGATCAGCGTTTTGTCGATATTTCCGCTGGGCTCGGGATCGAGAAAATCATGAGTCTCGGGTAAATAATGGATTGGTGCATAAAAGCACCAGGTTCGGGGCAATTCGAAGACGAAGGGATGTTCGACGCGATTCGCGTCGAAGCGGTTAGTCGCAGTAATCGGGCATTCGATGGTTCCTTCGGTCGAAGCCAAGCGCTCGCCGGAGCGTAAATAGATGCCGGTTTTTTCGATTACCGGATCCTTTTTGAAATGATCGACGATTTCGTTTGCTTTGACGGAGGAGGCGAGCGTGACGCTGAATTTGGCCGAATGGGCGAAAGTTTCTGCGTATTCCTGCCAATAATGAATAGTGTATTGGCGAGTATAGTTCGAGACGGCCCAGTATATGGAGAGCAACATGACCGTCGAAGCCAACGCAATCGCGAACAAAACCGTTAGACTGAAGCGTTGGCGAAGGTTGAATGACCGGATCACGTTATTTGACCTGCAGCTGGATGCGGCTTATGACCTCGGGCGCAAAGGAGAGCCCTAGATGCTTGGCGACGTTGGGATTCAAGGCGATGTGGATATGGGTCAGGCTTTCAAAGCCCGAACCTGGGTGTTGGATCGTGAAATCGCCGATTTGCCGGCCCATCCCGATGTTGTCAGGATAAAAAACCATCAGCACACCTTGATTCAAGTGGGCTAGGTTGGTGGATAAAAGGATGACTTTTTTTTGCCAGGCCAATTGCGCCAATTCGTACAGAATATCTCGATCCAGTTGGCTCGGAACAAGGATGGCATCGGTTTTTGGATCGGCTTGTTCCAGCAACTGCCATAATCGACGGGAATGGGTCAACGGGTCTTGATGAAGCTCTGGGACGATAGACGGTTGGCTGTTTAGGCTCTCGGGGTAAATCCTGATATGCAATTGCCGAGGTGAGCCAACGACAAATACCCGTCGTAGGGAAGGGAGGATGGTTTTGATTTCTTGGAGCAGTCTACGGCTATCGATGGCAAGAGTGATACCCGTGAATTCATCGGGTTCGAATAAGGCGCCGGCCACGATCATTTTGTCGCGATGGGGGCTCGAGGCGATTCTGTCGGCAGTCGTTCGACCCAGGACGATAATGCGTTCGGGATTCGATGCGTTCAGTACGCTATCGAGCTGCTCCGGTTGCATACGGTGATCGACGATTAAGGGCGTACTGTCCGGTAGCATCTGCCCGATGCCTTCGATGATGGCGTCGAAAATCCGTTGAGTCGGTGCTTTCGCTTGGGGAAGGACGATGAGCGTACGGGTGGGTTCCGCCTGGCAAACGGAAGCAATGATCGGCAAAATCATCAAGGCGACAGCGATGACACGCCTAGAGATCTCTGGCCTCATGAATCGCTTTGATCCTTTTCAGTTCCCTGATGAGAGGCTGATAGTCGGCGACGCGCAAGGTGTTCTTGGTCCAATACTTGGGAGAGTCTACGCCGTGGTTCCAAAGCATGACCGCTTTGACGGTTTTGCCGCAGAGCTCGACTTGCATGCGTGCCTGGGGTATGCGCTTATTTTTATAGCTATCGATGACAGTCAGTAATGCTTCTACAGGATCGAATGATCCATCGGCGGAGACCTTACCTTCAAGCGTATTCAGTCGCCGAAAAAATTCAAGGGTGTTAGGATCGTTCGCGACCATGATCAGCGCGGCCGCCAATACGCCGGTCACAAACAATTCCGGTTTTAAATTTAAGCTGTCCAAGGCCGTCAATTCCTCTTTCAAGGCGGCGATCGCCTTTTTGATGTCGATTTCCTGTTTTTCCCGAACCGACCGTTTGTCTTGTTGTGCACGCGGCTTGCCGCGCAACGCGATATTCAACGCTTCCGTGATGAAGCCTTGATTGAGGCGTTCCGAGCTAAAGTCCAGGTCTAATTCCTTATAGGTCGCAATCACCAGCTCATGTGGCGGTAATAACTCTAGCCGTTCGTTGTATAGGCGCTGGCGCAGTTTGTCGAATTCCGCTTGGGAGACGTCGTAGATATCCGCCGTGACTGTCTCGGGTTTTTGGATTGCGCCCGATTTCCATAACTGCAAGCGTTGCCTGCCGTTTAATTTACACAGCCGATCACCGTCTATCCGGAGCAAGGCGACCGAGCGGAGAAAAGGCGATAGCGAGGCAAGGGTATCGATGATCTCCCAATGCTTCGGAATGGCAGCGTCTGCTTGTGAAAAAAACAGAGGCTCTTCAATCTTCAGCCATTGCTCGAACGGAAGGGTGATGCGCTCGACATTACCAGAAATTGAGTCCTTCGTGTGATTCATTGTTGTTTTTTTATAAAATATAAACTATGATCATAAACAATTGTTAGTAAATGGATTAACTACCTATACTTTTAATATTTATTAACAATAAAATATGATAAAAATCACCATCGTCAGCACCAAGGGCGGCGTCGGTAAAACGACACTGACCGCCAATCTAGGCGGCATCCTGGCCGATTCCGGTTATCGCGTGCTGCTGATCGACGCGGACCCTCAGCCGACTTTGTCCAGTTACTATAAGATAAAATACCGGGCAAATCACGGCTTAACTCATCTGCTCGTCAACTCGTCGATCGAGTCGGTGATAAGTCAAACCGACGTCGAACAGCTCGACATCGTACTGTCCGACGATCCTCAAGGGAAGTTGCGCGATTGGATTCGGGATACGGTCGATGGCCGGGTACGACTCAAATATATTTTGAGTAAATGCGATGCGCATTATGATTTCGTGTTGATCGATACGCAAGGTGCTGTCGGCCCTTTACAAGATGCCGCTGTCGCTGCCGCCGATTTCATGCTCTCGCCGATTCCGCCGGAAATTTTATCGGCCCGTGAATTCGTTCGGGGCACCGTTGCGATGATTCAACGTCTGGAACCGATGGCTCGATTGGGCGCTCCGATCGGTCCTTTACGCGGCGTCATCTACCGACAAGACCGAACCATCGATGCACGCACGATCGCCGATGAATTGCGGAAAGCCTCATTTTTGCCGAGCAAAGGAGCGATCACGATTCTCGATACGGTCGTTCCGAATGCGGTCGCCTATAGGGAAGCCGCAACGCGTAAAATGCCTGTGCATCGGTTTGAACGAACGCGCAAAGGTCCAACCGTCAGTGCTTTTGACACAATGCAAGCGCTGGCCCGCGAATTGATCCCCAATCTGCCCAACTTGGCTGACAGTTTGGAGGATGAGTAATGGCTTCCCGGCAGAAACGTCTTTCCCAAGATGAAGTCCAAGGCTTGTTGCTGGAGGGCCATTTCGGTTCGAACGACTCCGAGGAGGCGCTGCCGGCTTCCGACCCGATCACACCGGTACAACTGGTATTGGCATTGAACGAAATCAAAGCCTACGATCGTAATCCCAGGCGCGAGCGCAATCCCGCCTATGAGGATATCAAAGCGTCAATCCGCGAACAGCGCGGTTTGAACAATCCTTTCAATGTGACTCGCCGTCCGGGCGAAACTCGTTACATGGTGCAGTCGGGCGGTAATACCCGCTTGGCCATTCTCAATGAACTGTACCGAGAGACGGGCGATGAAAGCTTCAATCGGGTGCATTGTCTGTTCGTCCCCTGGCAATCGGAATCCTCGGTGTTGTGTTCCCATCTCATAGAAAATGAAATACGCGGAGACATGGCCTTGATCGACAAGGTCTATGCGATCAGGGAGTTACAAAACCAGATGGAAGCGGAAGCCGGAACGACCTTTTCGCGCAGTGAATTTTGTCAACGCATCAAAGCAAAGGGCTATGCCTTATCGCGGCGGCATCTAATCCGTTTCGATTATGCGCTGGAGTTGGATCAATCGATTCCCATTGCGTTACGTAACGGACTCGGGGCCAACCGAATCGATGCAATCAAGAATACCGAAAAGGCGTACCGACAATACTGTCAGGATAAGACCGATCACTTTGCGCCGTTGTTTGCCAATGTCATGTCGGCGCATGACGGCGAACATTGGGATTTTGATGCGGTACGCCGGGCATTGGATAAAAAACTGGCAGGTTATCTAAATACCACCGCCCAGCGCTTGCGATTGGAAGTCGATGCGCTGTTGTTCAAGCAATCAGCCGCTGACGCTGAATACCAGCCTAATCCAATGCAACAGCCAGTCGATACAGGTGACGCCAAGCACCCGGATGCAGCTATCGCCAATGCAAATTCGACGTCCGACAATCCGCCAACGAATTCCGCCGATAGTCAAACGCCAAAGCCGACGCATAAACCCGACATCACACCGAAACACGATGCGAATGACGAGACAACCGATCCTCTGGAGGCTAGGGCGGAAGAGGCCGAACGACTCGATGATTTCCTGGTTCCCGATTTGAGCGAAGCCGATTCAATGCGCGACGATGCCGGATTAGAATCGCTGCAGGACCGTTCTTATGCATTGGCCAAGCGTATCGCCAAATCCATCGATAAGGAACACCTGGTCTTGCCGATCGAACAGGGCATGGGGTTCGTCATCGAAAAACCCGACCAGGCTTTTACATCCCATGACAGTTGGGGGCTTTGGTGGTTATTGCTGGGGATCGCCGAACAGAGCGTCAGTGAAGAGCGCATGTCGCTTTGGGAGCATACCGCCTTGTACCGTCTCTTTACCGCCGATAAGGCGGAACAATTGCAACAATTGGTCGGACCGGCGCCGAGTCTGGCCATGTATCCACATGAAGTGCTTCAGAATCCGGAGGTGATCGGGGACTCGGTTTTCAACGATATCTTTAGATTGATGGAAACTTGCCGTCTGATCCGTCATCGTTTCTCATCCACACGGCTATGGCCCACCCGGCGTTCAGCATAGCATCGAGGTCACTATGAACTTACAAGCCGAATTAGCCTTGCATACATTGATGTGCGTATCCCGTATGGCGGCGGAAGGAGATTATGAAACGCCCCACCGCTTGGGACTGCGCAACGATCAAATCGAAAAGATCCTGGCACTCAGTGCGCAGGAAATCCATGAAATGGCGGCAACCACCAAGGCCGCCTACATGCAGATCCGCTTCGATTCCGACGCCTTGGATGCCGCAATGATGTTGTGCGGCCGGCGCATCCGGCAGCGCGAATTGATCCTGCAACTGTTGACGGCAGGCGCTTCCTTGCCGGTGATGCGCGCCTTGTTCGGCTTGACCAGCACCGATACCGCCGGTTACCGGAAATATCTGAACCTGCCCAAAGCTGACGGCCGACCGAGTATCCCTTCGGAAGACGAACAAGCCCGAATTTGGGAGCATTGGCGGGAGACCGAACAGGCATCGCTCTCCATCGCCGAGCGGCTGTTATATGTCCACCAGCAAACCCAAATCAAAATCAGCGCGATTTGGCCATTGATCCAGGAATGGTTCGCCGGCTGCCTCGAAGGCGCCTATAACGGCGGACCGAATTGATGTTCGGTGGCATGCGGCATGACGGTTGTTCCCACGGCTTCCATTTCCGAATCGGTCAGGTGACTTGCGCAGCGGATTGCCGGTGAACTCGAATCGATCAAGCCGGCGACTTCGGAGCAGTCGTCGACCGATTCGCTGCTCTATCTCGGTCACTGGCAAGACGCGATACCGCGATCCATCTGGGTGGATCCCGACTTGGATGCGATCGATGTCCGCTGTTGGGGCATCATTCGAACTCAAGCGATGGCCGGTTCGGCCGTCATCTTGTCATTGCACCGGTTATTAAAAGCGCAATTGGGCTACTCCAAGCCGACCGTATCGAAAGTGCTGTTCGTCCTGCGCTTGACCCGCTGGATTTCGATGTGTTCGGAACTGCGTCACGAGACAGGGCGGTTCAAGGGACATATCTATGCGATCCACGACAGCCCCATTTCCATCACCGATGCAATGTATCTGGATACCGATTACATAACCTTCGTGAAACAACAACGTGAGCATCAACACAAGCAAATCAGACGTATTGCCAGTGCGATCTGGCAAGGTATCCATGATTCGATCGCCAATCAACACAGTTTTATCGACGACCAACCCGGTTCGACATCTGCCATTGATGACTTTTTTCGTCGAGTCAACGGCCAAGACCGGGTTAATCTAATTAACTCGGGACACCGGGTCAATTTAATTGACCTGGTTCAAACGACCCGGGTCAATACGATTAACCCGGCTCGAGAACAAAAAGAAACACAGGAAAATCAATCGGATAAGAGCGCGGTTAAGCAAATTGACCGCGCTCGCCTATATACTACTACAACTACTACAAGTAGTAGTTGTAGTAGTTTTATTAAAAAAACTACTACTACAAATTCGCCGGAATCGAAAAATCGAACAGACGATGTGCAAACGAGCGCGCTGATTTTTCCACCCGACTTCAACGCCAGCGAACGGGAACTGGCTTGCCTGTACCTGAAAGCCATCGATCCGGAACATCGGCAGAGCTTCCTCGATGAAACCGCCGCGCAGATCGAAGCCAAACGCCAAAGTACTAAACCGATCCGTAATCCCCTGGCTTATCTGGCCTGGCTCTGCAACGAACAGGCGAAGGGGAACACCTTGCTGACCAGTCTGAGCATTCGTTATCGGGAAAACCGCGAACGAAAACGTAACGCAGAAGCGCAAGTCAGGCAAAAACAAAAGGCGCTCGCCCAGATGAGCCCGGCTGAACAGGAAGGGGGCGCAGACGGTAAGACGACATCCGGCCAATCCAGGAACACTAATCCCACGCAACGACTGCGCGACGCATTGAACCGGCGGGGAAAACCGAAATGAGGGTGTGCGACCCGCACACCCTCAAACCAAACGAAAAAGACCTGTGCCACCCGCACACCCTGAATCGCTTTTTGGACCTGTGCGGGTCGCACAGGTCTATCACAACAGCATGAGGACGGAATGATGAATGCTTTCTTTGAAACTGAATCGACACAAACCGAAAATGAAACGAATGGATGCCGGCCAACGAGGTGAGGATTGACTTTTTACCCTGTGCGGGTCGCACACCCAGCACCAAGACCGAACAATCCGGCCATGATTGCAATACGTCGAATCGTATGCAATCGGTCAGGGCTGGGCGTGTTCGGAGAATGAGATTTTACCCCTGTGCGACCCGCACACCCTGATTCGTTATTTGGACCTGTGCGGGTCGCACAGGTCTATCACAACAGCAAGAGGACGGAATGATGAATGCTTTCTTTGAAACTGAATCGACACAAGCCGAAACGGCCCGATCGCCGCGTTCGATTTTCGAGCAACCGGGCGGCCTTCGGAGTCAGACCCGGATGACAATACAAACCCGGCAAGCCCAAAAGTTAGTCGTCGGGCGAAAGCGCGGTCCGCAGGTCGAACCGATCATCGGCCTTTTGGACTTCGGCCGCCGTATGAAATTGATCTGGCTGTCGGCGGAAGCCGACGATCCTTTTGCCGATTGGTTTTTATTGCGAATCGAGCAATCCCTGGAGGAAAGCAAAAAGCTGATCCAGGAAAAGACCGCTTGGTTAAACAAGCGCATGACCGAACTCCAAGGTTTCGACATCCAGGTCGCCAATTCGCTGGAACCGCTCCATGTGCCGATATTTTTCCAGAACCCCTATGGCTATATGGGCGCATACTTGGTTGCCGATTACGACGATTTGGCCCGCAGCGTTTTCACGGCCAGGCATATCGCTTTGATAGACCGAGCGTTGTCCGAGCAATTGCTGCAGGCGACCGGAAAAGCCATTCGCCGTACCTTCAATCTGGCCGGTCAATGGAAATTCACCGGCGTTACGCGCGAGGATATGCGAGCGCAAAATCCCAATGCCGTGCGCGCGGTCGAAATCTTCGGCGAATGCCCCGAACCGATCGTATCGACAAGACTTCGCGCGGCATTGGCTCCGGAAATCAGAGTGAGAACGCCGAGCAAACCGGTGACCGTTCAGGTTAAACAGAGCGATCCTGCCGTAGCGATCCCGGTAACAGAGTCGATCGATGATCGGGCGGTCGAGGCTATCGGTATCGACCCTAAGTTCGAAGAACCGGAATCCGATTCGATTCCGGGTAGATAACAGCGCTTACAAAAGGTTTTACCTTTTAAGGGTAAGGGGCGAGCCATGTGTTCGACACTGGACCTTCCATTCAAGCAAATAATCCCTTCCTATTTGCCGTTTACAACGGAAGCCGGAGCCTGGCGCAGAATTCAGCAACTTGAGACTGAAAACGAGCAAATCCGAAATCTGATGCTCGACTGTGCACAGGCGTTCAGACAAGTCATTGCCGAGCCGCGAGAAATCTACCTAACGGTGCAGCAAGTCCGATCGTTGACGGTGTATATCCGCTGGCGACGCAAGGGCGTGCGGGGGCGGCAGGGTTATCAGTTACTCGATAGCGAAGCCGGCAAAGCGTTTTTACTGCGCCAATCGGAAGCCGTTCGGCACTGTTACCGGCGATTCGATCGATGGGCCTTGGATTTGAATCTGGCCCACTCCTTGCGGCTGAACGAGATCAAGCGGCTGAAAACCTATCTTCAGCATACCGCCCGGCGTCATGAGATGACGGAATAAAACCCTTGAAATGGTAAACACGGTTTCGACTGGTCTTTGCTGAAAAAAATCGCTAAGGTCACCGTTAGCATAGACGGCAGTGCTTCACCGTTAGCGCCTTCGCTTGTCTTAAATGTAATTAGGAGATCGACATGATCAATGAGTTTAGCGGTATCGGCAATCTCGGTAAAAATCCCACGTTGACGCCTGTCGTCGTCGACGGTGAATCCAGGAAAGTCGCCAACCTGCGGGTGTATTTCGACCGACCAGTCGGCGACGATTTCAAGGACAAAGGCGGATTTTGGTTGAATGTCGATATCTGGGGCTTTCGCGCGGAGGAAGCCATTCGTGTGTTGAAAAAAGGCGCCAGGGCGTATTTTTCCGGAACAATGCGGATGGAGGAATGGACCGATGAAGAAAGCGGCGAGATTCGTTCGGAAATGCGCCTGTCGGCGGATTATTTTTTCATTGATTCGATGTGTGTCGAAAATGTCATCTATCGCGAGAAAAAACAGCAGGTGGAGAGCGATGTGGCGGCATGACGGACAACAACACGCCAGTCGTTTACAAGTACAGCACTTGTTGAAAGGCGATGCGTGTATCAACCCGAGCACAGGGCGTTGGGAATGGGTATGACCGCCGGTCGAAGGTTATCGCATGAATAGACAGACTATTCTCAATCTCGACGGCAAACCGTTCGAAAGAATGGAGACCGCTGAGCAAATGCGGGACCTGTTGAATCGGGAGTCCTCTCGTTTTCAAGAAGGGAACCGTTATCGGGTCGATGAAACGGCAGATGAAAACACCATTCCTAAATTCGTCGTGGTTAGAGCTAGAACGGCGAAATCTAAGCCACGCGCTGCACGAGCCGAAATCAGGGATTATGCCGGCGAGCAACCTGGAGCAACAAAAATTTACCATCAGGCCTTGCGTGTCTATCTCTTTTCGTTGCCGTGGTTTTTGGCAAGCACGGCGATGTATCTCTTCGCGAAACAGTTGTGGGTATTCATTTTGACGGCAATGGGCGTGACGCGATTGCCTGCGTGGATCGATGCGTCGTTGTTGATCGATGTAACCGCTTGGATCGGTCTACTTTGGCTAGCATGGCTGGTGATTGGCGTGTTGACGGCCTATTACGGCACAACCTTGACCGTCGACGAACGGGGAATCACGTATCGACGCGGGATTTTGGTAAGAGACGTGACTCACGTTCGTTTCAATGAAATTCGCAGGGTCGGTTTACGCCAGGGGCTGCTGGACCGCTTGTTGAATACCGGCATTTTGGAATTTGCGTCCTCGGGAACCGATGATGTCGATATCCGCTTTATCGGCATCGCCAACCCTGCGCGGGTCAGGGCGGAAATCGAGGAAAGGATTGAAGTGAATGCGTAGGAAGTTTTATGGGCAGGATTGAATTTAGCGTGATGACCCAGGAGAAATAAAGCGATGACCGCCTTGTATCTCTGCGAAAAACCCAGTCAGGCCAAGGATATCGCACGGGTCTTGGGCGCGAACCAGCGGCGGGACGGTTATTTCGAGGGGCCGCAAACGATCGTGACCTGGTGTTTCGGGCATTTGTTGGAAATGGCGGCGCCCGAAGATTACGATCCGGAACTGAAAACCTGGCGATTCGAGACCTTGCCGATCATCCCGAGTCAATGGATATGGAAAGTGCGCAAGGATGCAAAAAAACAGTACAACATCATCGTCGGCTTATTCAAGCAAGCCGATGAAATCGTCATTTCGACCGACGCCGACCGCGAGGGCGAATCGATCGCGCGGGAAGTCATGGATAGGGGCGGGTGGAAAGGCCCGGTCTCGCGCTTATGGCTGTCCGCTCTGGACGATCAAAGCATACGCAAGGCCTTGGCCAATCGCCTACCCGGTGAACGAACGGCAGCTCTGTACGCGGCGGCCGTGTCGCGTTCCAAGGCCGATTGGCTGGTGGGCATGTCGTTGTCTCGGCTCTATACGCTATCGGCCCGGCAATCCGGATACGAAGGCGGGGTGATGTCGGTCGGCCGGGTACAGACGCCAACCTTGAAACTGGTGGTGGATCGCGATCGCGCGATCGAAAACTTCAAGCCGGTACCGTATTACGACGTCATGGCGACGTTCCAAACCCGTGACCGGGAAAGTTTGACCGGTCAATGGCGAGTTCCCGATGACCTGGCCGACGACGAGGGCCGCTGTCTCAAGCGTGCGGCGGCCCAGGCTGTGGCAGATCGGTGCCGGGGTAAGACGGCAGTGATAAACAGCGTCGTCACAAAACGGATGAAAGAGTCCGCGCCTTTGTCGTATTCGCTGTCGGCCCTGCAGCAAGAGGCCTCTCACCGATTGGGCATGGGCGCTCAGCAAGTGCTCGATACCGCCCAGGCATTGTACGAAACCCATAAACTGACGACCTATCCACGGACGGACTGCGATTACCTGCCGCAAGCGCAATACGAGTCGGCGGCGGACATTATCGAGGTATTGAAAGACGACGACGAATTCCGAACGATCGCGGAATGCGCCGATTCCTCGATTCGCTCGAAAGCATGGAACGATGACAAGATCACTGCGCACCACGCCATCATACCGACTGGCGTGAAACGCAACAGGGCGCTCAATTCGAACGAAAGCCAACTGTATGGCTTGATCGTTCGGCGTTATCTGGCCCAGTTCTATCCGGATCATGAATATGATCAGACTACGATCGAGCTCGCCGTGGGTGATGATCGATTCAAGTCGACAGGCAGACGGGTTATTGAAGCCGGCTGGAAACTCGCACTGCAAACGAGCGATCAACTCCACAAGAACGATCAACAGGACATGAATGACCAAAATACGGAACTGCCGAAACTGAGCAAGGGTGATGGAGTCAGCGTTGTCGATTGTCGGGTTGACGATAAACAAACCAAGCCGCCGGCGCGGTACACCGAAGGCACCTTGATCCAAGCGATGAAGACTGTTGGCAAGTTCGTCGAACATCCGGCCCTGAAAAAGCGCTTGAAAGACACCTCCGGCATCGGCACCGAGGCCACCCGCGCGTCGATCATCGAACTGCTGTTAAAGCGCGGATTCATCGGCAAGCAAAAAAAGAATTATCTGGTTAGTTCGGACAAAGCCCGCAGTCTGATCGACGCCTTGCCGGAACCGGTGAAAGATCCGGCGACGACAGCGGTGTGGGAACAGGCATTAGAGGATATCGCACAAGGAAACGGGAATCCCGACCGTTTTGTCGACGACCAGGCCAGGATGGTGACCCGGCTGGTCGAGCTGGTGAGACAAAGCGTACCATCGGAATTTAAAGCGTTGGTGGCAAACACGCCTGCCTATGAATGTCCCGAGTGCGGTCATCCGTTGGTCAGGCGGAACGCGAAAAAGGGATTCTTTTGGGGCTGCCGCCAGTATCCGGAATGTAAAACGGTACTGCCCGACGACAACGGTAAACCGGGCAAACCCAAGGAAAAAGCGAAGCCGACCGGACAGAACTGTCCTGAATGCGGGGAAGGGAAATTGGTGCAGCGGACCGTTCGTAACGGGAAAGCGAAAGGGAAAAGTTTTATAGGCTGCAGCAGGTATCCTGAATGCAGTTATACCGAAGGTTAGCGGGTGCGGCTTCGTTCATGCGACCGTTGTGCTAACGATCAGCGGCTTTTTTTTGCAATGCAAGAACAGGAGTGAATGATATGTCATCTATCGAAACGAATAAGGGTCGCCCGAATAGCTCGCCGGATCGCTTTTGCTTGAGTATTGTGAGCGATTATATCGCGGCGAATTGGGCGGACTTTTCGGATTACGCGAAACACTACGAAGTTGATCCGGAGGATCTTTTTCAAAAGATTTCAGGTGATGGTAATACGCAAAATTAGTGTGTTGACGGTAAGCGAACTTTTCACTAGGATCAAAACCTAAGATTGATTTCTACCTGAAAGTCTTTCTCGACCTCACCGCCTGTCGGTGAGTCCTTTTGCCGCCGCGAGTCTGCGTATCCGGCGGCCGGTTCCTGCGGGGATCGTGCAGACTATCAAGATACTATCCGGACAGAGGTGCTTTAACCCGTCCGGACCTTTCAATTTTTACCCGCCGGGGAACCAGTTCCCCGTGGGGTCGAACTGTGTTTTTCCGGTTTTTTTTGTCCTTTAATCGGAGAAACATCATGACTGAATCAACTCAAAACCAAACCAACTACTTCGACCTTCACATCACTGGCGTCGGCTACGTCAATCGTATCCGCGAAGTGCCTGTGAAACGGGGTGAACACTTTTGGGCCTGCGATATCGCGGCACTCCACGGCGCCGAAGATGCGATCGAATACACCCGTTTCGATTGCCGCGTGAGCGGTTCGGAAGCGGCCAAACTGATCAAACGCCTGGACAAAGCGTGCCGAGACAAGAAAAAAATCCTGATCGGATTCAAACTGGGCGATCTTTACGCTGAGACTTTCGTCTACGAGAAAGGCGATAAAGCCGGCCAGACCGGCGTCAGCCTGAAAGCCCGGTTGCTGACTATCTCCTGGATCAAAGTGGATGGCGAGAGCGTCTATATCGCTCCGCCGAAACAAGAAGATTCCCTAGCAACGGAAGCTTCCACAAGCGCCTAATCTCTCATCATTAACCTATCTTTCACACGAACCACAGACCGCCTTCGGCCTGTGGTTCATTTTTTGATCGTGAAAAAAGAGGACTTAACGATGTGTGTGACGCAGAAAGCCGAAGTAGTGATAAGAATGTGGGGGCGGGATATCGCAGATTCCGACCGGTATTTCCAGGATGATATCTTGACGCTGATGAAAATCGACACTGATTGGTTGGGCCGGACGGCAAATAAGGACGATATTTTTCTAGGGCCGTTTTGCTACGTCCCTTGGGAGCTGGAGATACCTTTCTGAAATCGTGCGACTTACTAATCCTAAGAAGAGCAGTTGACATGTGTAGTAGACCGTTCGTGCTGAGCCAAGTCGAAGCATGAAGGGTCTACTACACTTTCACCGGCTTGGTGAAGCTTCAAACTACCATTCACCCTTCGACAGGGCTCTCCTGAGCGCAGCCGAAGGGCTCAGGGCGAATGGTAGTTTGAGACTCTCAGCTCTATTTTTAGGATAATGGATCGAAGACTTTTTTCACCCGTGGCGGCTTCGGTAAAGCCGCGCCTTTAGCGGACTGCGGTTCGTGCTCTTTGACCGGTGTGCCTGCGATTCCCGGTCGATAGTCTGAATCGTCAGGCTCTAGCAGGTTTTACGGAAACAGTCGGGATTAAAACAACGGCCGTCCTTAACACGGACGACGGAACCAGACACTGGGGCGGTGGTTGTTTTACCCCGAATGTTGGCTGTTGTCCGATCAAACGCCAACTGTGAATGGGCGTTGCTCATCTACCCTCGATTGAAGCAATCGGTCGGTCATTGACCTGTTGAGGATCAGGGAGGATCTTCGACCCCTTTATTTTTTCACTCTTTATCTGCTCTCATCGTTTGGTTTTCAACTCTCATGGTTCGGTTTTCGCAGAATGTCTTGAAAATAGGGGCATTCTGCGAAAGCGCGATAGGCGTTTTTGCGTGACTACACCGGCCGCCATCGCCGGGAAATGATGGAGCCTTTTGTGCGGTAGACCGTGCGCAATCGTATGGCTTTGAACACTCGAAGGCAAGTCAGGCAAGCCTAATAGTCGGTTTTTTAATGGGAAACAGGCTGTAGTTTTGTAATGAGTGTGTTGAATACTATCGATCGAACATTGATCGGATGGGTGGTCGTCATTGACACGTTTTGACAGTGGCTTATTTGGGTGTCTCATGACTCTCAAGATGGGCTATGAATTATACAAAGAGCGTGCGCAAAGAAATATCTTTGCGCACCTGATTTTTTTCGAACGTCTTGCAATCGATACCGAGAGGCATTGGAAAAAAATCAGTTCACCGTGGTCACTGCGTTTCAGTGACAGCCTTTAGCCGCCGCGCGTCTGCCTAACCGGCGGCCGGTTCCTGCGGGAATCGCGCAGACATTTTTTAAACCCAACCGGGAAACGATTTCCCGGTTGGGACGTGGTTTATCCGGTTTTTTTAACATCAATCGGAGAAACCGCAATGAAACATTCAACACTCGCAGTTCGCATGGCGCCGACTGCCGATCCACAAGCGCCATTGACCGAAGTAGAGGTGGCGTCATGATCAGTTTATCGGGCACGCTGACCGTCAGGATCATCACTGGCCGCAACGGCGAATTCCGAGTCGGGTCTCTGCATACCGAGATCGGCGACTTCGCGGTCAAAGATCCGGTATTGGATCAATACGATGAAGGCTGTTATGAGGGGGTGTTCGGCATCAGCCGGGTATTTTCATCCTCCTATACCGCCACCAGCCGAATCGTGATCGAAACCCGAGTGGTGCTGGAAACCATCGCGCTGGCCAATGTCAATACATTGTCAGCGGAGGAATCCGAACCGATCGAGCAAGACCCGATCGATGAGGATGAACCACGGAAAGAGCCCCATTCGACTGAAACGGCTCAGACTAGCGAGTCGTCCTTGCCGGAAGAGCAGGAAGCAGAATCCGGACAAGGCGACGAGGCGAATACCGACCCGGACGCCCAGTTGTTCGGTTTGCTTTGGCCGCTTCAGGATTCGGTAAAGCTCGATCCGACCGTGGATCGCGGCCGGTTTCGGCGTCAACGCGACCGGCTGAAGGAACTGGGCTATCAGTTCAAACCGGTCGGCCAGGTTTGGCTGAAAGGATAATGGCTGGATAGTGTTTTAATCTAATACGGACCCGAGCAGGGAGCGCTCTCCCGTTCGGGGATGCGTCCTGTTCGGGTCGAGGAGAATAGTGATGTTAGTGATAAATGAACTACACGATGTGTTCTGCGACGCCCTGGTTGATGAAGACGGCTGGTTGGTTTTCGCGTCCTGTTGGGGACGCGATACCGCCATCCAGGAGTTATTGGCTCGGCTGACCTTGCCGAGCAGCGAAGGCGGATTAAGCTCGCTGACCTTTCTGGACGATGCGATGAATCGTACGGTAGGTATCGGCAATCCGGACCGGCTGGACAAGATGACCGGCAGAATGCCGAAAGCGAATTTGTTCGGCGATATCGTCCATTTATGGTTGTTCGACAAGAAGGCGGTAACGCCCGATTTCGTCAATCGGCGGGCTTATTTGCTGTTGTTGCCGGACCAGGATGACTACGCGGCAACCTGGGCCTTGATTAAATCGGTTTGCCCACTGCCGTTGCTGGATTATTGGCAGGAAGCTGTCGTCAATGTCTGCCGCCGGCACGGTTGGCTGCGGGGAATCAAAGGCTATCGTATCAATGCGGTTAGCATCGATCTCCCCGATGAGGAATTCGGAGCACAACTCGGCGACATGATCAGGCAAGGATTGTTGGAACTAGATAGCGATGACAATTGGACGATGGCGAAAGCGTATCGCTATCCCGATTTTTAACAATACGCGTATTTATCAACCCAACCGGGGAAAAACTTCCCCGATGGGGCGTGTTTCTCCGGTTTTTTATTCATTAATCAATCAGGAGAAACACCATGGCTCTCATGTTTCAACGAATTGCCCGTAACTATGTTAAAGACGGGTATTTTCCGACCGACAGCGATACCATCGAACGGGTGTTGTCGTTACTCAAGGCCTGTAAAAGCGGCCGTATGCGGATCATCGATCCCTGCGCCGGCGAAGGGGCGGCGCTCGCCGAATGTGGGCAGCATTTACAAGATCCGGAAGCGGACAGAAACGTTGAATCCATCACCGTCGAGTCCTACGGTGTGGAATACCACGTCGATCGCGCTCACCAGGCCAAGCAATTGTTGACGCGTTGCCTGCACGGCGATTTTCAGGACACTCTGATCACGCCGCGAAGTTTCGGTTTAGTGTGGTTGAATCCGCCTTACGGCGATTTGGTCTCCGATAACGGGCAGACAGGGGATAGCAAACGTAGCGGTAAAAAGCGTCTGGAAAAAATATTTTTTCAGCTGGCGGCCAGGCTGTTGCAGTACGGTGGTGTGATGGTGTTGATCGTGCCGCATTACGTGCTTGATCACGAGTTCCGGAAATGGATCGCGGCCGGTTTCGACCGGGTGCAGGTGTATCTGGCTCCGGAGCAACGGTTCAAACAGGCCGTTGTGCTGGGGGTTAGGAAGCGCACAACGTCATCCGATCCGGTTTACCGGGAGTCCCTCGCACAATTGGAGGCATTCGCTCAGCTTGACGTCGCAGATAAGCCGGTATTGCCGAGCCGTGAATGGCCTGACGACGATTGTTACCGGGTGCCGCCGTCGACGGGGGAAATTCGCTTCAATGCCGCCCGGATCGACGAGACGCAACTGCGCGAGGAAATTAACAAGTATCCTTGCCTGTGGCCGCAGTTTAGCGTGACCATGGCTCGGCAGTTGGGCAACGCGCAACGGCGTCCGTTGATGTCTTTATCCGATTGGCACTTGGCGCTGGCCTTGGCCGCAGGGCATGTGTCCGGTGTGGTGCGCTCCAACGACGGTGGTAAAACCTACGTCGTGAAAGGCGATACCTTCAAGGACAAAAAACATACGGTCCAGGTCGAGGAGCAAGGAAACGGCGAGTTTCGGGAAATCCGAATCGCATTGGATGTATTCGTCCCGCAAATCAAAGCGATCGACTTTACGCCGGACAGCCCGACCTTCGGCGAAGTGTTGACGATTCAATAACCAAGGCGAAAGCCTGGAACTTCCGAATTATCGGGAGTTCTTTTGAGCCGCTTGAATGCAAGGCGGCTGGAAAGAGCTCGAAGGCCTGCGCTGTAGCCGGCCATGAATAAGGTAAAAGAGCTTTCATGAGCTTGACGTGATCACTGCGTTTCAGTGATAACCCTTAGCCGCCGCGAGTCTGCATCATCCGGTGGCCGGTTCCTGCGGGAGTCGTGCAGACGCCATTGTTAGACGACAGTTTGACTCTTTTCAACCCAACCGGGGAAACCAATTCCCCGGCGGGATGCGTGTTTCTCCGGTTTTTTATTCACTCATCAGGAGAAACACCATGCTGTATATCCAAAAAGCCAATGGCGAATTCGCCGTAGCGGACGAGGACGATGTCATTTACGAAGCCCTCGCCATCTATAACCGTTATTTTGCCAGAGGCGAAAAAGTAGATTCACCCGATAAAGCGCGGGATTTGATCAAGTTGAAACTGGCACCTTATGAATACGAAGTTTTTCTGTGTCTGTTTCTGGACAATCAGCATAAGGTGATTGCCTGTGAGGAGCTGTTTAGAGGCACGATCGATAGTGCCAGTGTGTATCCCCGCGAAGTCGTCAAGGCCGCATTGCAGCATAACGCGGCAGCGTTGATAGTCGCGCACAATCATCCCTCCGGCGTTGCGGAACCGAGCGTTGCGGATAAGGCGATTACCGAAAAGCTGAAGCAAGCCTTGGGCTTGATTGACGTTCGCGTGCTCGACCATTTTATTGCCGGGGAAACGGTGTATTCGTTTGCCGAACAGGGATTAATTTAATCGACGACAATTCAAGATTTGTAGAGTGGTCAATATTTATCGAGTGGTATTTTTTTGACATTTAACCCGCCGGGGAATCAACTTCCCGGGTGGGTGTTGTTTCCCCAGGCGTTATTTTGAGGTGAACAACGATGATTGACACAAACCATGAAAGCACAGTAACGCTTGAAACAGCAGTGGTTGACTCGGTGGACGTCGACGCACAGGAATCCGACATAGAACTGGAATCCAACCTAGAACAGGAGTCCAATAGGGAACAGGAATCCAACATCATTCCCTTAAACGATTTCCTGACCGAATTCGGAGACGGTTTGATGGCATCGGTATCCAGACAATTGCCGCCGGTGTACGATCCTGTCCGACCCAATCCGCATTGGGACGAAATCATGGATAGCTTGCAACGCCGTCCGTTTGACGCTCAGCGGGAACGGGTACATGCGGTCTGTCAACTGTTGGTTGAACAAGGCGAACCGGCAGCCGTTCTGAACGGTGAAATGGGCTGCGGCAAGACCATGATGGGGATTGCAGCGGCTGCAGTACTGTATTCCGAAGGCTATCGCCGAACCTTGGTGATTTCCCCGCCGCATTTGGTCTACAAATGGCGTCGGGAAATCCTGGAGACCGTTCCGGATGCCAAGGTTTGGGTGCTCAATGGACCGGATACCGTTCGGCAACTGTTGACTATCCGGGCGAATCGCAGCGTTGCGCCGTCGGCGCCTGAGTTTTACGTGATCGGCCGCGTCCGCATGAGAATGGGCTTCGATTGGCGCCCGGCGGCGATGGTCAGACGAGTTCATGAACGGGTCGTCGTACCGGAAACGGAGACGCAACCCGGGCGGACCTATACGGCCAGCTTTGAATTCGCCGCTTGTCCGGCATGCGGAAGCTTTGTGGTCGATGACGAAGGCGAACGGATCAGCGCGGCGCGATTTAAACGCGGAGACAACAATCGCCATGCTTGTTTGCACTGCGGTTCGCCATTATGGACCTTGAAGCGCAATAATCCGCCCAAGGATTTTCGTGAAATCGTTCATGATGCACTGTGCCAAATTCCAACGATCGGTCCGATAACAGCGCAAAAGCTGCTGCAAAACTTCGGCACCGACACGTTGTCGGTCATGTTGTCGGATAACGTGTTCGAGTTCATCAATCTGATGGACGAAAACGGCGACCTGGTGTTCTCCGATCGTCAGGCAAGACGGATGGAGCGATCGCTGGCCAAGCAAGAGATCGGTTTCGGCCAAGGCGGCTATCAACCTTCAGAGTTCATCAAGCGCTATCTGCCCGATGGATTCTTCGATCTGTTGCTGGTCGACGAAGGCCATGAGTACAAAAACTCGGGGTCGGCACAGGGGCAGGCGATGGGCGTGTTGGCCGACAAAGCGCGGAAAACCGTATTGTTGACCGGTACTTTGATGGGCGGCTATGCCGATGACCTGTTTTATTTGTTGTGGCGAATCATGCCGGCGCGAATGCTCGAGGACGGGTTTCGCTATAACGGCCGGAACAATTTGGGGCCGGCTGCAATGAGCTTCATGCGTCAGCACGGGGTACTCAAAGACGTATTCAAGGAGACCAACGACGGTAACCATCGCACCGCCAAAGGCAAGAAAATGACGGTGCATACCTCGAAAGCGCCGGGATTCGGGCCGAAGGGCGTGTTGCGTTATGTGTTGCCTTATACTGCGTTTTTGAAACTCAAAGACATCGGCGGGAACGTGCTGCCGCCTTATCACGAATCGTTTGACGAGATCGCGATGGGTCCGGAGCAGAGAGAGGCTTACAACCTCTTGAGCGGTTTCTTGACAACCGAAATGCGCAAGGCGTTGGCCAGGGGCGATAAAACGCTGCTGGGCTTGGTGTTGACGGTGTTGCTGTCGTGGCCGGATACCTGTTTTCGGTTGGAAGAAGTCCGTCATCCGAGGACCCAGCAGTTATTGTTGACGATGCCGCCGGTGTTGGGAGACGAGCCCAGCCCGAAGGAAGCCGCGTTGATCGAGCTGTGTAAACAGGAGAAAGCTCAAAACCGGCGGGTGTTGGTATATACCGTTTATACGGGTAAACGCGATACCGCAACCCGTTTGAAGAAGACGCTGGAAAGCGCCGGCCTCAAAACCGCCGTGTTGCGGTCGAGCGTCAGCACCGACCGGCGCGAGGACTGGATTACGGATCAAGTAGACCGGGGCATCGATGTGCTGGTCTGCAATCCGGAACTGGTCAAGACCGGCTTGGATTTGCTGGATTTTCCGACGATCTGTTTTATGCAGTCAGGGTATAACGTTTATACCGTCCAACAAGCCGCCCGACGTTCCTGGCGGATCGGTCAGAAACAGCCGGTAAAAGTGCATTACCTCGGCTACGAAAACACTGCACAAATCGCCTGTTTGACCCTGATGGCGAAGAAAATCGCCGTCAGCCAATCTACTTCGGGCGATATGCCGGATACGGGTCTGGATGTGCTCAACTCCGATGGCGATAGCGTCGAAGTGGCCTTGGCCAAGCAATTGATTGCGGACTGATATTATTAACTTGCCCCCGTTATGGGGGCTTTTTCCAGGTTTGATGTCAAACAACGAAGGCATCGAACTTGGAAAAAGCGGAACATTTTAACCGTGATCACTGCGTTTCAGTGATAATCCTTAGGCGCCGCGATTCTGCATGATCAGGCCATAAACAGACCGTTGGAAATTCAATGAAAATTAAAAATTTTTCTCTAAAGCAGACGTCCAATCCGTCATTGTTTACAATTTCGAAAACAGGCAATACCAGAAGTTTTTTCATTTTATAAGGCATGAGTTCTTGATTTTATTGCATTGAAATTCTTTAATCGAGTCTGACTTTATTGGTTCACAAGAGTGGACTCTAGATCCTCAGAAGCCGAGGAAACGATCAAAAAATATTGCCAACAAGTCCAGCTTGGAATAGCGTTTTTCCAAGGATAGGTTGGAAAGTGGCTTTGAAATTCCTATCCTTCATTTGTCTGTGATTTGGTGTTTCCGGGAGCGAATGTACAAACAGATGGCTGGGGTGGCTACAATGAGTTGCAAAAGAATGGCTATGCAAGCCAAAAGAAGCTAATATCATCAAGCGATAGTACTGCGCACGTTTCTATGCAGAGCGTTCACCGGATTGCGTGCCTGCACAAACGGTGGATTCTTGGTACACACCAGCGATAGGTCAGAGCAGAACACCTGAAATCGTATTTGGAAGATTTTACTTTTCGATTTAACCGCCATTCATCACGTAGTCGAGGACTGGTTTTTCGGAGACTGCTTGAAAAGGCTGTCTTTACAGGCCTTATAATTGTGACCGAAATTGCTCATGGCTTTAATTGGCAGTAACACAGCATATAGTGGGTGGAGGCGCTAACTGACTACCCCTTATTAATTGTATAAATGGTGACTAAAATGAAAATGACAAGTAATCGTGTATTGATGTTAGCAATGATTCCCACATTGTCATTGGGGGGCTGCGTGGCCCTCTGGGGTAAGTCATATAATGTCGACAAGTCCGACCAGAGCGGAATAGTTCTCCAATATGATCACGCCTTAGCCAATACGACGGAAATGACCGCTATTGCCAATGAACACTGTAAAAAATATAACAAACTTGCCCAGCAGACGGACTCAGGGATGCCTGGTCTAATGGTTGGCATAATTCAGGAGACGTATAAGTGCGTCCCGGCCGGAGTTAATCCACCCGCCAAGTAACAAAGGGGGAAGCCTGCTAGCCGGGCTTCCGCAGCTTGAAACAACCTCAGTGCTGAATTTTTAGTGCATCGCCGTCAATCGCCCAATTTCCACAGCCGCTAAGCATCGGCAGCACAAGGATTATTGAACTCAAATCTAACAACCACCGCTTGCGGGCAGACACATTGTATACTGCGTCGGCGCCCTTAAGCGCTAATTGCTGACTAATGGCAGGGATTATAATATTCTGGTCCATCGCGCTCTTACTGTAATTCCAGCAACCTCCTGCGCTGGTTTCAAATCTGCCCAAATGCTGCACTTTACCAATATTTATTTGTTTTTGAATATAAGCTTCAGAATACTTGCCTGAATAAAAGCCGTTCCCTTGTAAGTAGGGATACGAAGGGGTTGCACAACCTGTAAGTTGAGCGGCTAGCACTAGAGCTGTAAAGATTTTCTTCATGACATTTATGAATAGTTAGAAATAACTTCTATTAGGTGCTGAGTATCACTGGCTGGAAACCGACCTTTAACCGTGGCCTCGCAGGTTGGGCATTGCTTAATCTCGGCATCGACGTGCTCAACCACTTTTTCGAACACGATATCGTTCTGGGTACGCCTTTCAACGCGCGAACACGGGACGCCGGTCAAATCTTCGCCGCAGACATCACAGGTCTGGACCTTGGACAGCGTCACAGTTTCCACGGTACGCCAATTTTGCGCGGCTCCCTTGTTATCGGCTTTGCCTTTACCGTGACTGCCGGCCCGCCCTAAAGCCGAATCATCTTTGCCGGTTTGCGACGAAGGCTTGCTGGAATTAGTCGTATCCTTCTTCGTGGTGCGCATCAGAAAAATAGCCAGTATCAATTCAACCACCAGGAACAGGCTAGTCATAATAACCTGGCGTTCACATGTGATTTTGCCTTCGGCGCACAGCTTCTCGAAGTCCGCTTTTACGCGACTGACTTCAGATCGAACCGAGGCTTTATCGAGGTTGGCCATCCACATTGATAGGGTAAGTTTGCGATAAACTCATCATATCACCTGATTAGCAAGTTTCTTCAGCTAAAGCCCAAAGATCAGCATATCCCCTGCAGGACGGGGTTCGCAAGCCATGCGCGTCAAGCTAAAAACGGCCAACCCACATCACGCTATTTCCCAAGCTCCAGCTTGGGAAAGACACCCCGGAAGCTCCAGCTTCCTGAGACCGACACAACCTCCGCACATTCTGAATCAAACCCGACTCGCTCGATCGTTCAATCTTTCTTGATTTTCGGGAAGCTAGAGCTTCCTGAACAGGTTACCCAAGCTGGAGCTTGGGTAACAGCATATTTTAGTTTTTGCGACTACGACTGGTCCTTGCTCGGACACTTGGCCTCGGCAAGCTGAAGCATCTTGCTAATCAGGTCATATCATGGGGTTTTTCGGCCTCTGCTGGTGCTGGCCGTGTATGAGCGCTGTAAACCGAATTTTTGAGCTAAACTCCTTGAGCCCCGCGCGAAATCCACGCTGCGTTCACTGAGTTGCCAATAAGGTTACAATTAAATCAGGGCTGCATAATTTCGCTTTTTAGACGCTAAAAACCTGTCAAGTTTTTTATTTTGTGGAGTGAGTAGTTACATACAAGCTAAGGTTTTAAATTTAGAATTGCTGGGACTCTTTACAGCGGGAGTAAACCCTTCTCTAAAAGCGATTCCGCTGTTGTCGCTGGAGACAGCAGGAGTTCACGTTCCAGCTGCGCGCGTTGTTGCACTTCTTCGTGGCCGATAAAATCGGTCAGGATATCGGACGGGAGCGAGAGCGACTCGATGGCGTCGGCGCGCAGACGCTGAAATTGGTCCAGAACTCGTGAGATCGTCTTTTCTGGTTGATGAGCAAGAGCATGAAACGCCGCTAGTTCCAGCCAGTATTGTCCCTGTTCGAGTGCTGCTTCCGCGATTTCCCAATCCTGGTGTTGAAATGCTCTTTGGCTCAGTTGCCGATACAGCAATACCGACGCCCACGGGCCCTTGTCCTGTGGCGTATCGAGCCGGGCTCGGCATTGCTGCAACCAGCCTTCAGAAATCTGATTTTCGATGCCGAAACGCCATTCGTAAACCGCCAAGGCGCGCAGCAAGTAAGCCCTATCGTCGTTACCGCCGTTGGCTTCGTTAATCGGCCGACTCTCGAGCGCCGACAATGCGGATTTGGCATAAATCTCTGCTTTATCGTTCTTGGCCCAGGCCGTCACATAAAGTAACGCGGCCAATTCTCGATGTCCGCCATCGCCACGCTGTTCTGCCAACTGTCGTTTTTCAGACAACACCATCGCAGCCACGGCGGCGTTGCCTTGCCTGAGAGACAGTCTAGCTTGACGATCCAGCAAACGGAACGCTTGCTCGCTGTGGTCGGTCCGAGACAACAGCCGCTTCAGCTCGTCCAAAATCTGTTGACCGGCTTCCGGCAACGCCAAATCGATTAAATCATTGAGTAGCGCGCCGAGTAATTGGATTTTTTGTGCGTCACGCTGGGCATGCTCCAAGCCATCGGCCAACGCGGCTATCGCTTTCGGATAATGACCGTCTCGCCGATGGGTGGAAGCCAGCGCATATTTGCACACCGCGACCAGGTCCGAATGCACGGACGGCAATTGGCGATAGCGGGATTGCAATTCAGGCAATAAATCGTGTCGGTGCTTTTCGGCCAGATACAACGCGCAAGGCAACAGCCAGCTTAACGTCAAGGGACTCCAACGTTCAGGATGCGCATGGATTTCGGTTAACATAAGCCGCGCATTGTCGGGCTTTTCGGCCAATAAACCAGGAGTCGGGTCGGGGCGATCGACCACTTGATAAAACGCCTGCGTCATGCGTTCATAACGGTCCAACGGCGCTTCGCCGTAATAACGCAACTGATGCACGCTGCCGGGGTGGCGCGACTGCGCCTTACGTTGTTCTTCAAGAAAATGGTTTAACGGCGTCTCTGGCTGCTCCAGGCGAGCCTTCAGTATTGCTCCGATCAAACGGGCATCCAAGCGGTCATGTCCGCAAACAACCCGCGCAGCACCGCGTTGCAGACAGTCAATTGCCAAGGGGTGCATGTTGCCTTGATCAGAGGCGCATGCCACGATCCATACTTCGGGCGGCAACGTTTTCGGCCATTGAATGGGCCAGTCGTTACCGTCTCGGGCCTTGAGCGGCAAATCAGACCGTTCGCCGCCATGCGCCAGGATCACGAGTCTGGCGTAGTGTCCCAGGTCCTCGCCGGATTGAACGCTTCGTGTGATCCCTTTCAACTGACGTATTAGCTCGACGTTCGGCTGGTCCTCCAACCAATCGAAATCAGCATCCGGCCATTGATGCCAACATAGTGTCCCTTGAATGGTTTCCTGCGGTGCCTCGAGCACCGTGGCATAGCGGATGACTTGAAAACGCTCGTCCAGCCGTTGGCCGCGTTCGGTGAGCTGTTCCCACGGAAAGACCTGCCAAGCCTCGGACAGGTTTTGGCCCAATAACAAAGTATCGAAGTCAGATTCCAACAAGCGCCGCCAAACCGGTTCCGGCAAGACCGCCTTCAGTTCAATCCCGGCTGGGTTTTGCGCGATTCGAGCGAAGTCGGCATCAGCCCGTTCGGGTAATGGGGTTTGCCGAAAATCACGGGGACCGAGCATTGATAATTGCCCGGACTCATCGACCCATAAAGAAAGATAACGTGGCATGCTCATTCCACTGACAACGGCAATTCGATCACCTCGCCGTCAGCCCGCTCGATATGCAGGTGGTGAGACTCCCCGCTGTCGTCGATAGCATATGCCAGAGAACGGAAATTCGCCGTCAAGGTAGCCACCTTGGCAGTCTCGCCTTGTTCCAGAAAACGCACTTTCAGCGTTTCGTCGCCCAAATAGGTGACGATGACGTTCAAATCGTCATCGCGACAGACCAATTCCAGGCGCAGATCGCTCGCCAATTCCAGCACTTGATGCGTGTTGTCGTCCTCGGCGGTCATTGCATTCGCGACTGCCGGTTGAGCTTGTACCCAATCACCGGTCGATTCATGCCAAGCCTCGCGCAGGCGTTCGACGACAGCCGAAAACCAGTTGGCAAATGATGCAACGGATTGGCTCAACCAAGCCCTAACCGGCGCATTTAGCACTTGCGCGGCATGATGATAGTCGAGCTGGTAGGCGTAACGCGGATCGTTTTCATCGCCCAGCGGCGTGCCGGTTACAACCTGATAGCCTTGGTAGGTTGAGCGCATCGCGATATGGCCGGGGCGAGGGCTGGGTTTGTCGGCGCCGCCCTGCACATACTCGACCGCCATCGCCCGTAAAGCCTGCAAGCGTTCGGGATTTAAACGGCCTAACACCGCGCTGGTAAAATTTTTCGGCAAATGGATTTGCACCGGGTTCCAAAGCTGCACGAGCGCGCAAACCGGATCGAATGGTGCGTCTACTTCTTGCAGCACAAAGTCCCAATAGCTTGCATATTGCAAGTCCGGCGCGACCAGCCAGCCGTGCCAACAGCGTTGACTCTCGTCCTGTCGATCGAGCAGCATCGCAAACGGTGATGCGAACACCAGATCGACGATTTTACCGTCGGGCTGGAAAAGCCTATCGGTCTGTACGATCAGGCCGGGCGTCGGCGTCAATTCGGAATAGGTCGAGCGTGCCGCGACTTTTTCCGCAATCAACGCTTTGATGAAATCGGGCGGTTGCGGTAGCGGAGCGCCCGATACCAAGCTGGTTTCGGTTTGCGCGAGGGTCGCGCGCATCGCCATGACCCGTTCGACAATGATTGTGTCGTTCATTGCTGCGGCGCGGATCGACTCGGGAATATCCGGGCGATCTTCGGCCAAGGCCAGCAAATAGGCATCCGGCAAGCCGAACAGGCGTTGTCGAATGCTCTCGAGAGGCGGAGAAAGCGTAAACGTAGACATCATGAATTCCTAAAAGTTAAACGTCGAGAGCCTCTAAGGCCACGACACATAGAATTTGCAATGCAATCGAGATGATTGATATATGCGCTGAATCGATTTCACTATTCAGCGTGTTTTTCAACCATTGTCCGATAGCGGTACGGTCATAATCGGCCGGCATGGGGTTGCGTTTGTGTAAAATCCCTAATTTATTGATTTTGTAGTAGGTCGCACTTTGCGGATAACGTTGTTGTATCGTGGTGATCGGTACGGCTCGATCGGCATCCGCGCATAAATGGTGCGATACGGAATATTGGGCGTAAGCCTCGAGACCTTTGAAAAAATCGCTGGCCGATCGGGTGATTTGGTCGCGCGTCAGGCCGTATTGACACAAGGTTTCTTCCAGTTGGTCCGGCGAAAAATCGAATCGATGGCCGTCCTCGAGACATTTGTCTTGTGGGTTGGATGTGTCGTCATTTTCTTCGATATCCAGCGACACGGTGTTGAGTTTCTGACTCGGCTTTTTTCCATAATCCGATTCAAAGTTTTTGAACATGGTGATGATCAGCGCCGGCCGGCAATCATAGTGCGAGTGATCTTTTGAGGTTGGAGCGAGAATTTTATTGAGAAAAAAATCATGAATACGATCTTCCTTGTCTTCGGGATTGTCAAAATGCCATCCTTTGTAGGCGTTTAAAATTTGTTTAATCAGGCCGTACAATTCACTCCATTCCACGGCGCTTAAATCGGGGCGTCGATTGAAAAGCTCACTGAGGCGTTCATTGGGCTGAGTCATGCTTCGATTCCTTGTTTCGGTTGCGAAAAGTCATTTTGCCAACGCGCAATCGCAATGCGGACAGGCTGTGGCACCACGCCGATTTTTTCGCCTAGAGCTATTATGTTCAATGTTTCGTATCGGTAATGCACATAGGTTTTACGCTCTTCTTTTCTATTCCACATCACCTCGTTTTTGGCCGGATCCAACGGATAAAAGGCATCACGGTTTGAGCCATAAGGTTTCTTGCTGGTTGCCGGTAGCGCGATCACGAAGGGATCTTCTTTACGCAGACACAGCGTCGGCCGTTTATTGATCGGTACGGCCCGGTCCGAACCGAACGTCAACTGCGTTTGATCGGTGTTGAAAAATAGGCCGTTAATGGGTTCGACAGGTTCTGCCGGAGTCGGCGGTGAAGTCGGTTTATGTCTGAACATCGGCATCTCCAAGATGGGGGTGTTCGCGGATCAAATTTCGCTTCTTTCTAACACTCACTCGTTTGGATGAGGTCGCGCAACGCCGAAATCTGAAAGGCGATAGGTGAAAAAAGCTGTAAACTTAATCTAAATCAGTCAACCAGGTCAATTGTTTGGGCAAAAGGCAGCAATCATTTCGTCTTCACCCCCTTTTTTATTTTCAAATTCTTGGGGAATGAATGGGTTCGGAGCGAATTCCGTATTACGCCAACTTAGGATTTCGTAATAAATAACGTCCTGGAACTATGAGCGTTGTTGAGGGTTCGGTAACTCGCTTGGCAGGACGCCGTGAATACGTCCTTGTAGGCTTGGCGGCGGCTTTCCCTGCCGCCGACACCTGCCAATCGAGCAACCGAACCCTCCCTAAAATAAGGAAGTTATTTACGGCCAAATCCTTAGGCGATTTTCGGCGAAAAACATCACCAACTAACAGATCTTTTTGTCCATCTACTGCGCGCAACTATGCGCCCCCTTTCCGGTTTTTGTAGCTGAACAAAAAGCCTGCGTTTTTGCTAAGCGTGACTTCGATACCTTTTATTGTTGCTTAACATTCTCGGCCTCGAAATCGCGATCTGGGGATCGCACCCACAAAGAGTACCTGCGCTATGGGAGCGATGCCGCATCTTGACTTTTGGCGCCTTCGAGCGCGAAGGAAAAAAGGCTAAATAATGAAGCTCGAAACCTAACGAGCGGCCAATGCCAAAGTCTTGTCGTCACCGGAAGTACCGAGCCAGGCGTGATGATCATAAAAAAACTCGGTCAAATCGGTTCGTTTCAAACGCCCGTCGCGCAAATCGCCAATAAATCGAGCGAGTAATCCAGAGGCTCGGCTGCCGTCTTGCGCGACCAGACGATCGGCCGCGCCGTCGGTCATCAACGCCAGACCACTGACATCGTTGGCCGGTAGGCTGCCGAATTCTACATCGTTCGGAGTCAGGTGGTCATCGATAAAGCGCGTTTGATTGGCGAATTCGCCTTTTTGTAGAGAGCCGACCACCGCCAAGCTCCCGGCTTGCTCGATCACCAACGCGCCGTCACCGACCTTGAGCCAAAAAATGCGTTCCTTGCCGGCGAGCATCATCAATAAGGTGCAACGAAAATCGCGGAGCGGGCGTCGCAAGGCTTGAGCTTCGTCTTCCAGAGAACCCAAGACATGCCAGGCGCAGCGCAATGCAAACCGATGCAGCACGGTCGTATCCGGCTCTGATGGAAAATCCAACCACTCGACAATCTGGTCGTCCAACGACAGACATAATCGACGCAACGAACGCACCGCTGTTCGAGAGCCGACATCGGATAACGGCGCGCTGCCCGCGCCATCGGCCACGAACAAGCCCAAACGCGGTTGAGTGTAAACATCGCTGGCGTCTTGACAGGGCAGCGGCGGCTGGCAACGGCGATGTGCCAAACCGACGACAGACTCGGCGGCCGCTTGCCAGTGACGCAAGGAAGTTGGGTCGTCAGCGTTTGGCGCGGTTTCCTCACATGCCGAATTTTCGTGCATCTCGGCCGAGTGGCGAAACGTGGCTTCGGTGTCGGCTTCGTTCTCGATTACCGTCCGTTCGAGAGATGAGTCTTCGCGCACGGGATCGGTGTTTGATTGGAGGGTTGCCGGGGAAACTTCAGCCTCGACAGGGGGGGCGGAAACATCGGATAAGCTATTTGAGCGAGACATGAAAAAAACCCTATTAAAATATCAATGACTGAATGCGACAGAGACTTGGCTTTTGCTGTTGCCGCGGTGTTCCGACGATTTGGGGTGGGCCGGTTTGATCGCCGTTTCGTGCCAACCTTTGCGCATTTCTTTCAGGTACACCTGCAGCGCGTCTCGCCAATCTGGCAAGTCTGGACGCGCCGCAGGTGTGCGCACGCCCTCGGTAAATACCTGAATGAACAGATTTTTCAAGCGAAAAGGCATGTGGCTCCAGATGTTGTACCAATGACCGGGCGGCAGTCCCCGGGCGCCTCTACCATAGGGAAAATTGCCTTGCCTCATGTTACCCACCGGATCGGCGCCGCCGACGATGTCATAAGGATGGCGGCCCAGCATCAAGCATTTGAATAAAATGATGGCCAGCGAAAAGCAATCGCTTTCCCGGTTGCGTTGAATGTCTTTGAACGCCCTTCCCAAGTGTTCGACCGGCGTCAAATCGGGACTGCCGACACAGCAAGGAAATACACGGCCTTTGGCGCTAAATTGCACGCTGTCGCAGTCGATCAGCGTCACCGAAAGATCGGCAGGATGGCACATCGCATTGTTCAAATTGAAATCGCCGATGAAAATCCCTTTGCTGTGCAAGCGTTCCACCGCATCCAGGTAGTTCAACAGTATTTTGACCAAGCCAGACCGGTCCAACTGGGGAAAATATTTGGTATACAAACAGGCATGCGCCAGATTAGTCATCGGTACGCCATTGGCGCGCTTCATCGCGTAGCCTTGCCATTGACGTTTGTCGTCGAAAACGCTCAGAAGCGGCCAGCTCAAGGCGTCGTCGATAAAATCTTGTTTGACGGCGATCATCGCCTCGATTTTGGCTTGAAGCTCCGCACCATCCAGGCTTAGTTTATTCGGATGATAGAGCTTTACCAAAATATCGTGGCGATGAGCCAGCGGGTAAACGGCGCCTTCGCCGCCGCGCGCAAGCTCGGCATCCAATAACTGAGGGGTTTGAGTATGATCGAATACGGTTACAGACATGGCAGTTTCCTCGATAAATCGGCAATCGGTAAAGCCGTTACCCGCCCCATGCGGGTGGTAACGGCTAAGGGTATCAGATGCTGTCCCAGCCGGTGGTGGAGGGCAAGTCGATGGCCGAAGCCGTTGAAGCGGAACGCGACACCTGAGCCATGCTGGCCGACAGCCAAGCGAAGAAATCCTTAAACTTGAGTCCTTGGAGCTGTTTGGCCGGGCGATTGGAAAATTGCGACAGAATGTTTATGTCCGCGCCTTGCACCGCGACAGGTAAAACCACGAGTTTGCGCTCTTCGGCCAGTGCTTTGGCTTTTCGTGCGCTCTCTTGCCAGTGATCGGTGGGCGCGCCGTCGCTGATCAAAACCAGCCACGGTTGGTAATACGCGACGCCGTTCTTTTTGTATTCGGTCTTGCGTTGTTCCAGCGCGCAGAGCGCGGTATCGACGGCCCTGCCTAGCGGGGTGCAGCCATTGGGTTTCAAGGTGTCGAAGCCTTCGATTTGATGCGAAGGCGTCAATGACAGCATTTCGACGTCAGGAGAGCTGGTCGTAACGACGCCGATTTCCACCGAATAGGATGCAAACTCGTCGTCTTGAATTTCCTGCAGGAATTGCGCGAGACCGGCATTCAATTCGTCGATTGGGCGGTTCTTGAACGTAAGCAAACCACCGCTCATCGAAAACGAGTCGTCCAAGACCAACATGCAGGCGCAACGCGGCGATGGGTTCTCGATCAAATCGGAATAACGGGCGGGAAGGGGGTAAGTCATGATGAATCCTCGTTGACTGTTTTGAGTGGTTACAACGAGATAAACGAGAAAAACGGAGCGGATTTTAAAAAAATCGAAAATTATTTTTCGAAACAAAGTAGGGGCAAATAATCATTTGCCCCTACGGATGTCACAAAGCCCTTTCAACGGGCAGGTCGTCCGGACCACAAATCTGGTGGCCGTCGGGTTCACTCTGTGGGCGTCACAAAGCCCTTTCAACGGGCAGGTCGTCCGGACGATTCAAAACAACAATCATTGGAGAAAAGAAAATGGTCACAAAGCCCTTTCAACGGGCAGGTCGTCCGGACTACCTTGCTGTTCTCCCAAGTACTCAACTACAGGAGGTCACAAAGCCCTTTCAACGGGCAGGTCGTCCGGACCAATTGTCCTGGAGCAACGAGCGGTCATTGACGATGTCACAAAGCCCTTTCAACGGGCAGGTCGTCCGGACTGTGCCTGCGGGTGCGGTTGGGCCGGTGTTTACAGCGTCACAAAGCCCTTTCAACGGGCAGGTCGTCCGGACCCCAAGGCATTCCCAAACTTGAGCAACACAAGACCTGTCACAAAGCCCTTTCAACGGGCAGGTCGTCCGGACGCGGGTTGTCCCGCTCCGGTGACCAGATTCAGAACAGTCACAAAGCCCTTTCAACGGGCAGGTCGTCCGGACCGTGGATGCCTTTTTATTAAAATCATTGGAGATAGAGTCACAAAGCCCTTTCAACGGGCAGGTCGTCCGGACCAAGCTCCCTGTCAAGACCACGGTACCAGATGAGGGGTCACAAAGCCCTTTCAACGGGCAGGTCGTCCGGACAAGCAAGGTATGTACTTATGGCCAGAGTTTTGTGAAGTCACAAAGCCCTTTCAACGGGCAGGTCGTCCGGACTCGACATGCCTTCACCGAGTAAGTCCAGTTGCAAGGTCACAAAGCCCTTTCAACGGGCAGGTCGTCCGGACCGTTGTTGCTGCGGCTCTCGGATGAAGTGGAGCAGAGTCACAAAGCCCTTTCAACGGGCAGGTCGTCCGGACACATAAGCCCTGTTTTTAACGACTCTGGATATTATTGTCACAAAGCCCTTTCAACGGGCAGGTCGTCCGGACAGCGGCCTTGGCATCCCAGAAAGGACGTGGCTTGCAGCCGCTGTCGGGCGCAACGGAGATATTTTCGGTCCGGACGAGGTGGATTCTTTCATAAAAAAAACGTCACGACAAGGGGTAACACGCGCTAGTCCGCGCCAGGCGTGGCGGGCGCGGATTTGGCTGATAAATTCAGGGCTGGAGCCTGGCCGCTCGGCTTGAATGTAAAACTGCGCCGACCGCTAACCATGCAGGGTCCACGCATCGAGTTTATTCGATGTCTGGTCCAACAGATGAACCCAGGCCAGCACTTGGCGTTCGATCAAACGCCGGTAGGTGCTGGTTTCGCCCAGCCACATTTTACGCTCGTTCATTTGGTCTTCCCACATTTTTAAATAAGCCGCCCGTGCTTGGTCCTTCAAACGACACTTGTCCGCTTGTTGCGCAAAATCCTCCAAGGTCAAGGTTTGTCTTAAAAATTTCAGCGCCAAGCGGTCGGCGAGCGGACGAAATGGCTCCATCAAATCCAGTATCAGCGAAGGTTGGCTACCATCGCTACGGTGCAGGAAACCGACGAAACGATCGAGGCCGTGCCAATCGATCGCCATTTCCACTTCATTTTGCAGCAAGGCGTAGCCCAATGATAATAGGGCATTGACCGGGTCACGCGCGGGTCGAATCCGACGACAAAAGCTAAAAGGCGTCTTTTCCAGAAGCGTGCCGAAGTGGCTGAAATAAAGCTTCGCGGCACAGCCTTCATAACCTCTCAACGTATCCAGATCCCGCGACACGCTGACTTTCTCGGCGAAATCCGACAGCATCGGGGCGACCTGCGCATGGCCTTGGCTGAGAACCCGTTGCTGGTTTTGGATTTTGGCGCGAATGATCGCTTGCGCGGCGGCCAGGGCGGTTTGCTGAGTGTCATCGGCCAAGATTTGATATTGCCTGGCCCGTCGATGGACTTGAGCCGAACTGCAACGACCAGCTGTCAAACGGCCGCGAAAATAACCGTCCGGGCTGCAAAATAAGGTGGGGATATTTTCTTTGAACAAGGTTTTCAATGCGGCGCCGGTGAAATGTGCGACTGTCGCGATGGTGATGCGTTCGATTTGCCGTAACGGATAACTGAGCGTTTCACCGTCGGTTTTTTTGATGGTCAGTTGGTTTTGTTTGATGCCGATCTGACAGCCGGTGTGATTGATATAAAGATGATTGAGTTGATTCATTAGGCGACCCAGGTCATGGTAGTTAACGGGGAAGGCGATAAGATACCGGCTTGCTCACGATCGACCGGAAAGCAGTGCAGCTTTTCTTCGTCTTCCAGCGGTATTTGTTTTAATTCCTCGGCCAGTTTTAAGCTTTGGCGTGGATTCAGTTCACACAGGAATACCGATTCTTGAATCGGGCGGCCATAGCCTTTTAACTGCCGGTGCAATTGCCTGCGTTTTTTCGGTTGACTGATGTCGTAAACGATCACGACGGTTCGGGGTGGGGCGAAAAATGGCATATTTATTCTCCAGTGAAATCAGTGGATGGAGCAGGGTCATCCAATGGCTATAACGATAAAATTCAAGCGTTTTTTAAAAATCGCCGGTTTTTTGTCGTTTTCTTCACCATGTCCGAACTGAATGAATGGCTTTGCGCTGCTTGGCTTTTCATTTAGACTCAGTTGACTGGAAAAAAAGTAAGGAGCATTCATGGTTTTAAGCGCACTGCAAACGCCGTGGCGAAATAATCACAGTATTCGCATTTCATTGCATACGTTGAACTGGTTGTATACCGGCGGCATAGGTCAGCATGGCGAGCACATTCATCCCTCCGGTTTATTGGGCAGTGTTCGGGCCTTTTCGAGCGCATTGGCCAATGCGGTCGGTGATTCGACCTTTACCGAGAAGGTGTGGGGCAGTACCCAGGCCGGTGCGGCGCATGCCAAACAAGTCGCCTTGCGCTGGGATACGGACGGTTTGACAAAAGAGAGCTTGCCGAGACAAGTCAGCGTGCCGAAAGAAATCGGCGGTAACAGCACATGGTATTTCAACAGCGCCCAACAGGGCGAACTGACTTTGGTTTTGACGCGGCGCGGGATCAGCGACGCGCATTGGAACTTATTGTTATTGGCGCTGCGCATGCAAATTCTGAGAGCGTCTTTCGGCGCTAAAGATCAATTCGGTTTGGGCGTTTTGACTTCCGATGGCTTGCCGGACGTGCGGCCGTTATCGAGCGTTCAGCCGTTGGACGCGTTACCCGGTTTGCAGCGTAGTTTTTTTGCTCGAATTGTTTTTGCGCGTTCGGAGTTGAGCGACGAACAGCGCTTGCAGGAAGGTTTAACGTGGCGGGCGTATTTGCGCGGTTGTTTTCGTGCGCCGAATGAAAATGCCGCCGACAAGACCTTGCGTCATTATCTGTTCGGTAATATGAAAGGCGCCGATTTATACGGCAGCGCGGTCAATGTTTCCGCCGCTTATCCAGTCGATAATGATCTTTATGCCATCCGGATTTGGGGGCTTGTGCCGCATACCATCGATTGTCCAGTGGCTGGAATCGTCGAAAACGTCAAACCCCGGCTCGAAGCCGCCCTCCATTCGGCGCCGGACAGTTTTGGTGAGCCACGGGACCGAGAGCTGTTGTTCAGTCCGAGCGGGCCGGCGTTATGCGCTTGGCTCAACCAGTTAGCGGGAGTTAAAGATGCCTAGTTTCGATTATATGGCCGATGAAACGTTCGAGGCCGGGCGCAATGATTGGATGGAGCAAGCGGCGTTGGCGCGTAAACACGCGTACAATTCAGCGATACTGACCGATGCAAGAAGCCGTTTTGTGCAAACCCATGCCATCGTCGACGCGCATCGAGGACAAGGCGAGAGTCAAACGTTGGATGTCCCGATGAAGGTCAATAACTTTAGCCTCAATTCCAGTCAATCAACTAAAGAAGACGCCTTAAAAGGGTATCCTCAGTTTAGCGCTCGTTTGTTGCTGAAGTTCAAAGTGATTTCACCCTTGTTGACCCGCGATGACGAACCGTTTTATTTGTTCGACAATCCGGCGCGTAAAGATCATATTTTCAAAAGCCCTTATTTGTCGGCGGCTTCGATCAAAGGATTGTCGTTCGATGCCTATCAACGCGCCTTTCCTCATGGCCGACGACAAGACCCAGACACCCAACAAGATTGTCTACGCGCTTATCGTAATCAGGACGTTTATGCCGTTCGTTTGTTCGGCATTGCCGACGATGGCGCGCCGAACCCAGAAATGGAAACGCAGCATCAGCGCGGGCGCTTGCGTTTTGCCCCGGTTTGGTTCCGGCAATTGCAATTTTTGGTGATGAATCCGCAAGATCCGCTAACCGCCAGAGGAACGGCCCCGATTCAGTTCGAAGCGGTCGCGGCCGGGCAAACCGGCTGTATCGAGGTGGTTTATTTCAATCCACGCGGTGTCGCGGACAGCGATGAAACGACTGTCCGTCAAGATTTGGCGCGTTGGTTGGCGGCGGTCGCCAGTTGGTGGCCGGTGTTGGGTTTGGGCGGTAAACGCTTGGCCGGTTATGGGCATATCGCGATCGAATCCGTGACGTTGCAAGCGGTTGATTGGTTGGGCATCGAGTCGGATGAACCGCGTTCGACATCTGTAAAAGAAGCGGCTCCCTCTAAGCTCGATCCGCCGGCGGATTACGATCGCTATCTGACTGTCGAGGGTCAATTGATATCCGAACAGGACTATCAACATCGAGTCGAGCAGCAAATGCTCGAATGGGATGCGAAAATTGCCGCGCTCGACCAGCAACGTCGCTATGCCACAGGTAAAGCGCAAAGCAAGGCGGTCAAAGCCTGGGAAAAGGAAAAAAAGAAGAAGGAAAGCCAATTGAAGCAATTTGCAGCCGGTTATCGCAGGGCCTGCGAGTATTGGCAATCGTCGGGGCATACGGAGTCGGTTAAGCCGGATGGTGAAGACGAGGTGCCAACCTTGGTATTCCCGGACTATCGGATTGATGAAAAAAAGTTGACCGGGCCCGAGAGTTGGTTACAGATGGCTTATTGGATGGCAGGGGAAAATCATGAATGAGGCCTGTAGAAATTTGATACTGGCGTCGGAAATCGCCGGTTTTTTGCATGATTTGGGGAAATTGCTCGCGGAATTTGCCGAAGAGGGTATGCAAGGCGGCGTCAATCGAGCCGACAAAGTGAAAGCTGCGGGATTCGGCGCGGCGCATGGTGCGATCTTGGAAGACGAGCGACGCGCTTATCCGGAGCCCGGCAGCCATCTTTGGCTGCAACACTTAAAAGCGCATCCGGGCTGGCGCGAGGTATTGCAGATTCCTGACGCATGGATCGAAGCGGGGAGTTGTCAAGCGCAAGGTCTTGGCGAACCCTTGCGTCAACATCACGCCAACAAGCACTTTCCGGCTGATGAGCTCAGTTTGTTGGGCGACTTGTATATGCTGGGCGCCGATGTCAGGGATTCGGCGTTGGACAAAGGATCGGGCAAAACTCGATCAAGCAAGCAGCGCTTGGGATACGGTTTTATCGCCGACAGTTTCGGTCAAGAAAGTAAACCCTACGGCCCGGAACTTTTGCGTGATGTGTGGGCGGATGTGGCGGCGATGTTACCGGCGATGCTGTTTGATGAGTCGGCACAACCTTGGTGGCAGCCGGCTAAGGCGAGAGCGCGTTTGTTTGTCGGCCTAGCCCCTTTGTTTAGTGCCGCGTTGGGTGAGACGCGCAGGCCGACCAATGATGTGACCTTGTGGCATCATTGTTTTTCCACCGCGTCGTTATTCAAGTCAGCGGTGGCGGAAGGCGTGTTGAAACAGGATTTTAGCGCTTGGCAAGATCGGGATGGGTTTTTCGATTTTAAGTTACAAGGACGGGTCCGCTATCGTTTGTTGGGCATTCGTTGGGATTGGTCGAAGCTGACCCAAGGCGCGTTGAAACCGGTGGTTTATTCGGCATTGGCGCAGCAAAAGCAGGAAGCGATTCAAGCCTTGCGCGAGTTATTGGAAGTGGCGCAGCCGGTCGGTAATTGTATTTATCAAGATGATAACGGCGCTGTTTTCGTTGTGCCTGGATTTTATCAGGGCGAGTCGGAGACCGCGCAAGCCGCATCGGACCATTTGTTTCGCGACCATATTTTAGATGCCTTGCAGGACGCGATATTGAATAGTTTGGTGCCGTTAGGCGCCGGTACGCCGGTTCGAGTGGCTTGGACACGGCCTAATCTGTATTTATCCGATTACCATCAGGTTTTGGCAGTGGATGCACAATATGACCATGAGCGCTGGTTGCAAATCGGATTGACGGAGCTGCAAGCCGACTGGGCTAACAAAGCCGGACAAGCTCACATTTGTCCGCAATGCGGCTTGCGCCCGGGGCTGGCTCGGGAATTGGAAGTCTATCAGTCCGGATTGGATGACGACGATCAGAATCCGCAGGGCTGGTGTTTGCATTGCGAGGCGTTGGCCAGCGATCTGCAAAGGGAAAAACGACGCCGTCATGCCGAACAGCTATTCGGTTTCGCCCCAGAAACTTTCAATTTACAACGCATCCGCGAACAACGAAATCATGCCGATAATGCGCGCGTGGTTTTGCTTTCGGTTCAAATCAACGCGAAGGCAATCGCCAGCGGTGAAGCGCTGATGACCGAATTGGCTCGGCCTTATCGCGATATAACTCTGCCGGAGGGTAAAAAATCCGAACCGTTGCCGCAAGATATCCAAGCGGCGGGGGATTATTTAGAAGACATTTGGCAATGGTTGCTGACACAACCCGATGACGCCGAGCTGGAACAGCAACTGAATCCGAAACGCGGGTTGATTGAAAATTTGATGGGCGATGGCTATTGGTTGAAAACATCGGATGGCCGCATGCCGGATTATGACAGCGTGGCCAAACAAGGCGCCGCGTTGGCCGAGCAGTTTTTTTTGCATGAAGCCTTGCCGGAAGGTTTGGGCTTGTATCGTCATACCGGTGATCGCCTACTGCTATTCGGTATTAGGAAACACGCCTCGCCTGCACGTTTGGCGCGTTTGTGGGACGACTTTCGGGAACTGTGGCTCGATATCATGCGCAAAGTGGCCGAGTGTACCGATCATTACGCGATGCCCTTGTCGCTGGATGCGCACGGTTTTCGCCTGATCGTCTCGGCTCAAGATGCCCGTCATGTCATCGCGACGATCAAGACGTGTCTCGATGAGCGCTTACAAAAAGTACGCGGCGGTATCGCGCCGCAGTTGTCCGCCCTGGTCTTTCGCGACAAGTTTCCGTTGTATGTGGCCATGGATGCCTTGCGCCGGATGGAGCGTCGTCCGAGACGAAGACAGACTTGGACGGTACTCAGTCAGGAAGTCGCGCAACAAACTGTGAGCCTGAGCTGGTCGACGCCGCACGGCAACGTCGATTGGGTCGTGAATTGCTCGACCGGCGATTCGAATCAGGATGATATTTGGCATCCACATGTGATTGTAACCTCGGTCGATGCGGGGCCGCAGCGCTTGGTGTTGTTAAAAGATCTTAGACCCGGCATGCAAGTCAATCTGCCGGTAGCCGATTTCGATTTTGTGGTGCTCGATGGCACGGTTCGCCGCTATGAAATCGCCTATGACGAACAGGGTTGCAGGCCGCATTTTATTTTGGGGCAATCGGGTCGTTCGGCTTATTTATGGGAGCATCTGCCTGTTGTGCTGGATGAGTTGCCCGCGCTGATTGCCGGCTGGAGTCCAAGTCAATCTAAAGGGTTGATCGGGCAAATCATCGAGTGTTACGAAAAATGGGTGCGCGATGCGCCTGCATCATTACAGGATTCCGGCAGAGAGGCCTGGCATCTGCATGTTAGGGCTTTGCTGACTCGGGTGACGCCGCCGTTGTCGTCTCCGGAAACAGAGCTGATCATGTCATCGTTGGATGACGGTTTGTTTTTCGATGCGTTCGAATGGGCCGGTTTTGTCGAGAAAGCCCAAAAACGCATGATTTAATAAGGACTCTTACACTATGAAACAAGAAACCATTTTTTTCTATGCCTTGGATCCGACCCATATCGGCGCAGGAGGTTACCGCTTGGGGCGAGTCGATAATACGGTGTTGCGCGATGCCGGAAGTCAGTTGCCGAAAATACCGGGCAGTTCGATCAGCGGCGCCTGCCGTTCGGCGGCGATTTATTCGTTGCCGGAAGCCGAACGTGAACGTGCGATCCGCTATGCTCGGGAAACCAACCAACAAGTCAAAGAACGCGGCCATAGAGGAAAAGAGGATCCGGTGGCGCGCATTTTCGGCTTTGCCGAGGGGGATGACGAGGGTTCATCGCGCATCGGCATGGTGTCGTTCCGAGATGCGCATATTTTTGCGTTTCCTGTCAGTACAATGAATGGGCCGCGCTGGGTGACTACCGCGCCACTTTTACAGGAGGCGGGTTGCCGTGATGTTCCTCGTCCCGATAACGAAATGCAGATTTTGGTGCAAGAAAAAGCAAACACCGGTTCTCGTCTCAATTTGGGGTGGTTGTTGTTGAATACGCGAGCGGTGGGCATTCCCTTTCCGGAAAAATTGTTGCGGCATGATCCGATGAATCAGATTCAACGGCAACTTATCGTCGTGGACGAGAATTTGTTTGCTTCGATTGTCAATGCGAACTTGGAGGTTCGGACATCGGTTTCGATTGATTTTGAAACCGGTGCCGGTAAAGACGGCGCCTTATTTACCTACGAAGCGGTTCCTCGGGGTACCTTGTATCAATCGATCGTGTGTTTTGACGATGACCGCTATCCTGAAGAGGCCGAATCGGGTATCGCACTGGTCAAGCGGGCGATGATTCTGGCGACACAATTGGGCTTCGGCGGCATGACCACGCGTGGGTTCGGACGCATGCAAGCCTGTTGGGAGAATGGTGATGATTAATTTAGAGCCGTTGGCTGTTAGAGCCGCCGTTACCATGGTCGGCGGTCAGGACCCGAGAGATGCTGAAAATATGATCAATAAAGCCTTGATGGTGTTGGCCGAGCAGGGCGTTACGGCATTCGCGTTGTTTTTGGCCAGTCGTACTCGTGCTCAGGATCAAGTGGTTAGTGCGGCGATTCATTTGGCAATCCGCAATCTGTTAGGCGAGTCCGGTCTCGGTCAATTTCAGAATATTATTCAGGTTGAAGACTATAAAAGTCTGACCCAAGTGCAGGCCGGCGAATCCGACTTGAGCGCGCTGCAACGTTTATTGCTCACCAAACAACTGATGGAAACTGCATTGACCTATGGTCGTTACCAAGCCAAAGCCGCAAGACAGATGGGAGGGGGTTGATGCATTATGCCCAGATTATTTTGACCTTGGCGAGCGATCTGCATATCGGTTCGGGGCGTGCCGGCATGTTGGCTAAAACGCATCGTTTTGTGCCGGGCCATGTGTTGACCTATGCTCTGGCCGCAGCCATCGGCAAGCAAACCGGCGGCGGTTATCCTCAGTTTGTCGAGGCGCTGGAGCGGGTACGGCAAACTCTGCGTTGCGGGCCCTTATTTTTTCTCAATCCCGCGCAGCCCGAACAAGCGTTGTGGCCAACACTGCATTCCGAAACGATCGAGCAGCAATTTTTGATCGCTTCGAATCATGTGACGTTAGATTATGCGAGCCGTTCCGGCGTGAACGGCGCGCTGTTTGAAGTGGAAGCGATTGCCGCCAACGTTGTCCGGGGCGCGAATAAAGGGCGATCAACCCGGTTGGTGGGAGGCTTGTGGTTTGGCGATCACCGCTTGTCGGGGCGTTCAGTGTGTGATTGGCTGGGCGACTGTTTGCTCGGAGGCGAGTTGAAAACCGGCTTAGGGCGAATAGCAAAAGTGGAGTGGTCGGAGTCTGCGGCTCAGTATGCCGGTATCGGTCGGGTCGATGGGGATGGATTGCATCTCGAATCGGGAGAATTGTTGCCGGGCGTCAGTCTGCAAGGTGTTTCGAACGCCGCGATATATCCTTGGATGGGGCGTTTGTATGATCGTCGGAAAGGATTTGGTCGAAGACTGTCCGAGCCTGTTTTCGTGGCATTCGATGCGAAAGTCGAAAGAACGGGATGTTTTATGCCGGCCATGAACGATAAGGGACTCGGTTGTTGGGAACGGTGTTAGCATGGTGAACGGACAGGCAACGGCATTTGAATTACCGTGTTATGGTGTGCAACTCTATCTCCAGTTTTCAGCTCCGATTCGGTCGTCGATAGTGACGGGTTACGCGCTTCGGGGGCTATTGGGAAGGGCTTTGTTCCGGCAGGTCTGTATTTATGACTCCGCTCGCTGCGCCGTCTGTGCTTTACGGACAGGATGCGCTTATCCTCAGGTATTTAAGCCTTCCGAAATTACCCATGCTCGATTACCCGGTTATGTGATTCATGATTGGCGCGTCGATGAATCGGGCTATGGCCTTCGATTCAAATTGATCCTATTGGGTACCTCGGCCCATTATTTAGAAACGTGGCTGGAAGCTTTACAAGCAATGAACGGCTCCATTCAGCTCGACCGCGCTGGAGACGGTCGGATTATAGACATTCGCGATTTGGGGAGTGATCAACGTTTAACCCGATTGTCATCCAGAAAAATGATAACTCCCATTTCTTTGGTTTCCGAGTTTTCGACTCGCTGTCGAATTGTGTTGGAAACGCCATTGATCACGAAACACGACCAGCACGAGATTTTCTTCCCGGCATTGAGGACACGTTTACGGCGCTTGTGCGCAGAGTACGGGAAAGGCGATATCGCAGTTGACCATGCGCCATGGACGGTAATCGATCAACGCTTGATTTCTCGAAAATTGCAATTGAATAATAGAGCCGGAAAAATCAAGACCTATACGGGCGAGTTAGTCGTTGATGAGTTATCCGAAATTGGAGCCAAAATTCTGAAGGTAGGCGCTTTGGTGCATGCGGGTTCGGATGCCAATTGCGGCATGGGGCGTTATAGAGTTGAAAGCATTAGGTAATCTGAGCGCCACTCTTAATGTAATCCTAAAAAGAGCAGTTGGCATGTGTTGAAGACCGCGGACAACCACATGAGACAGAGCACAATCTGCGTTTGCCTCGGTGCCACGATGACAGGTGTTATGCCAATGTAAGGTTTTGCCATTCTTCATTGGTTGCTCTGTGCGTTGCGGGCCGGTTATTTTCTCCGAGAAAAAAAGTTGCTACCATTCAGTGCGATGAACAGCGTGCTGCCGACTCGGCGGAAAGAATCAAAAAATCGTTTTGATGGAGTCCCTGGCTAATTTCCACGAACACCGGATATATCAGCTGCGGCGGGATTGGGTCGAAAATGTTCCGGACTTGATTCATACTGGCGATTTAGTTTACGCCAAAAGGCGACAGCCCATTGTCCCTAAAACGACAATTTCCGAACTTCTTTCATTTTATCTCCAAAAAGCTGCCAGTCGTGACCAGCAGGTAATGGCCGTTGGGTGTGTCGCCAATGGCTGCTTTGTAGCCTTTAAGTTCGCAGAATCCGGATTTGGCTGACTGGCCGCTTTAGATAAACGCGACTGACAAGAAAGGGGCGGCAAGTAAACGGCTTTGTGTCAAACGCCGGCTTTCAATGCCTAAAGGCCCTCATGTCAGCCGTTCGCCCAATATAGGGTTTTTTATGACGATGCCGAAATCACATGTAAAGAACGATTAGGCAATACAATCGATGATGTTTCATAAATGCAAAATCGCTACAAAGTCACCACTTGGAATATTTAATGGCTGGGTCACTTGCTGCGCGATATCGATGACGACCGAAAGTCGGACAATCAAAGCGCGCTGCTGTAGTAAAGGTTACTGGCGATTTACGAAGCCATTGCCGATATTGCGCCCGATGTGCTGTGCATTACCGAAGGGCCGGCCGGCGATACGGCTATCGACCGATTCGTCGACGGCATGTCGGGTTATACTGCAATCAAACGCCAGGCTGGCGAGCCCTATCATCAGCGCGGCCAGCAATGGATTTAGTTTTTAGTCAAAGATTCTTTAAGATAAATAACAAATCAATTGAAACCAAAACCCCAGCTATTTCATTCAGGGTTTTTTCTTGTGTTGCCGGCTTACCGTGTCAGAATCGCTGTCGTGATTAACGGCAGTCTCAATTCAAAATTAACCTAACGCTCATGAACAGGCTTATGTTTTGTAATGAGTGGGAGCGAAGGTAATCGCGATAAACGGGCCGTTAAAGATGCCGGTGCATGTTATCGACTCGATTTAACAGCGACAAATTTCACCACAAAGACGGTGTGCATGGAGCAATGGCGAGTATAAACGCCGGTTTTTTTCGAGAGTTTCGATGACAGCAAGGCGATATCAGGCGAAATAAAGAGGCTTTGGAAAAAAATAGGTTTTCGGCATACGTGTTCACTGCGTTTCAGTGATAACCCTTAGCCGTCGCGAGTCTGCATCATCCGGCGGCCGGTTCCTGCGGGAATCGTGCAGACGCCTTAGTCATTAGTCATTAACCCAACCGGGGAAACCAATTCCCCGGCGGGATTCGTGTTTCTTCGGTTTTTTATTCATTAATCAGGAGAAACACCATGTCAACCTTAAGTTCACGTTTCAGTTCCGGCTCGCCTATGATCCGGTCCGACTATCCGTTAACGGACGATGCATTACGTTTATCCGTGCCTTCGATCTTTGCCGACACCGCGCATAATTCGCGTTCGGACCGCTATGCCTACATCCCGACGATCCAAGTTTTGGCAGCCTTGAGAAAGGAAGGTTTTCAACCGTTTATGGCCTGCCAGGCACGGGTGCGCGACGATTCCCGCGAAGGCTTCGCCAAGCACATGCTGCGCTTGCGTCATGCCAGTCAAATCGAAGGCCAGGGCGAGACCAACGAAATCATTCTGCTCAATTCGCATGACGGATCGTCCAGTTATCAAATGCTCGCCGGCTGTTACCGGTTCGTTTGCCAAAACGGCATGGTCTGCGGCGATACCTTTCAGGACGTTCGCGTTCAACATCGCGGCGATGTCGTCGGTAACGTCATCGAAGGCGCTTACGAGGTGCTGCTTAACTTCGAGCGTGTTTCCGAATCCAGAGAGGAGATGGCTGCGATCGAATTGACGCCCGACGAGCAACGCGCATTCGCCAAGTCCTCGTTGCCATTGCGCTTCCAGGAAGGGGCGGATAAACCGGCGCCGGATCAGGTATTGAAACGCCGGCGTAATGCCGATTTCAATGACGATCTTTGGACGACGTTTAACGTGATTCAGGAAAATCTGATCAGAGGTGGAATTCCGGTCAGGCGAACGAATGCCAAGGGGCAACGGAAAGTGGTCAATACTCGCCGCATTAACGGGATCGACGGCAATGTTCAACTCAACAAAGCGTTATGGACATTGGCCGAAGAAATGAAAGCCATTAAAACGCATCGGGCGGCCGCCTGATTGAGTCTGTTATCTTTCAACCCGACGGGGGAAACCAATTCCCCGGCGGGATGCGTGTTTCCCCGATCTTTTTACCGGAGAAACACGATGACCCATCAAATTCAAACCAAGCAGAACGAATCTCTTCCATTTCTGGTATGGGATACCTGCGATATCGCCATACAACAAGCAAAATTCCTGGTCGAAAACGGCGAGGCCGATGATGAAGACGAAGCTTTTCATATCGCCTGCGAAGATCAGGATTTACTGGGCTTCGAGTGGGAGTCGTTGACCGGCTGCCTGACCGAAACCTTGCAAGCAATCAATCCGGACGGCTATTGGCACGCCGAAGTCGAAAGCTTCGGCTGGCGAAACCTGAACGGTTACGCAGACTTCGAAGCCGACGACGGCAAAACGTTTTTAGCGAACATTCTGCCGAAAACCGATTGCACGTTTAACGTCTTTTTGGGACAGGACATCATCAGGATTCAGAATTTTCATCACGATTCGCCGATCGGCAACGAATGGTACACCGTTCGCCCGGCCAAAGCGCTTGACGACGAATTCGAAGCTGATTTTGACGAAGTAGCGTAACTACGCCTTTTTTAAAAATCCAACCGTTTACAACCCATCTGGGGAAACTGATTCCCTGGTGGGATGCGTGTTTCTCCTGTTTTTTTATATTCATCTACTGGAGCAATACCATGACACACAAACAAGAAGTCGCGATGAAAGTGAATCCACAAAAATGGGTCGAAAGCTTGAAGTACAGTTTCACCAACAAAACGACCGTCCTGAGTGAACTGATGCAGAACGCCAGGCGGGCGGGAGCATCGTCTGTGAGATTCAATTACACGACAGATTCCCCCACGGATTCCAACACCTTGGTGGTTTCGGACGACGGCTGCGGCATCGAGTCTATGGAAAAACTGCTCTCTGTCGCAGAATCAGGATGGAAGACGGAACTTGTTAACCAGGAGCATCCGTTCGGGATCGGATTCTTATCCGCTTTGTTCGCCTGTCGCCATATCTTGGTGACCAGCAATGGCAAAGAAATCTCAGCGAATACGCAGGATATTCTGGCATTCAAGAAGATACCGGTGACCCCCTGCGAATGGAAAGGCACCACCGATATCGTGCTGGTCGGTATGGAACTGGATGGAGAAACTATCCTCAACACCTTGAGGATCTTGGCCAGAGGCTTTCCGATTCCGGTTTGTTTCAACGGAGAATGCCTGGAGCGTCCGGCGGCCGAAGATTCCGATTATTTGGTTTTTATCGATACGGAAATCGGCAAGGTGTATTTACACGGATTGGTTAAACCGTCCCTCAGAAATTCCAGCTACGAGGTTTATCATCAGGGTTTGCCGATATACCGTACACCCAGCTTTTACTCGGATCGACATCATGTCATTCATCTGAATTCATCGTGTTTCGACGCCAGATTGCCGGATCGAGACAAATTGATCGACGAGGAGGGCGCAATAGAGCGGATCACGGCAGTGTTGAGACAAGCAATCGAAAAGCGCTTGCGCTCGATGAAGATGACGCTGGCAGCCGAAGAATTCGCTATGTTTTATCAAATGATGCGCGACTGGCAATTACTCCATTTACTCAACGACGTTCCGGTCGTACCTTGGCAAGTGTTGAAAGAAATCGTGAGTTATCCGGTGTGTAGCTGCCAATATGGCGATTTTTTGGAATATCCGCGATACAAACCGGTAACGCGTGATGAGATCGAGGCGCGAGGGATTGTGATGATCGATGACGTGATCGAGCAGGATGGTGCCGGGCGTTATTTGTTTGCATGGAAAAAAGGGTATCTTGTCTATGACAAGCGATACCTCGATAGCGGCCATTGGCTACACGATTTGATTGACGATCTTCAAACCCAGGAACTGCGGATCGAGCCGGTCAATGAGACCGATCGTTACGTTTTCGAGGGTGATTGGACTTCGATCAATATACGGTTTTGCGATTGCTACCGAATCCATCTGGACGACGAAACGATTGAAATTCACGATGATGCCGTTTACCTGGGGAGCGATAACGATTGCGAAGCGATCATACCGAAGCAGGATGCTTCCGGGTTCGTGTTGAAACAGGTCGGACGATACGAAAACGAATATGACGACTTTCAAAAGGCTTTACACGAAGCCGATGTCGAAGCGTTATCGCGGTTTTGTATCGCCAACACGACGACCGAACCGTCGGATGCGGTGGCCTCGTTATTGCCGGATTTTTCCGGCTGTCCGCTGTTGTACGGAAAGTCGTTTCGGGTCCGTCTCGACCCGACAGGTAAAGTCGTTAAAGTGGAAGCCGCTTAACCGATAGTATTTCACCCAACCAGCCAGGAAACATCATCCCGGCTGGGGCTTGTTTTCCCGTCGCTTTTTCATAACAGTGACGATCGCGTCGACAATGACGACCTGTACAAGTTAAAACAGGCGAAACTTGATAACGACAACAAGTAACCGCTTCTGATATTCGCCCCTACTCAGGGGCTTTTTCGAGTGCCGGTCTGGCCGGTATTGGAAAAAGCATCTGACTTGGCAATGCTGACGACTTTTTTCGTGGTCACTGCGTTTCAGTGACAGCCTTTAGCCGCCGCGAGTCTGCCATGCCGGCGGCCGGTTCCCTTGGGAGCCGCGCAGACATTTTTTCAACCCAACCGGGGAAATACTTTCCCGGTGGGATTCGTGTTTCTCCGGTTTTTAATGCAACTGGAGAAAAACATGAAAACCATGAACACACAGACCGCAAACAACACACGTCTTGATGCCAGTGAATTTGCTTCGGCGCTGGCTCATTTTACCGGCACTGAGCAATGGTATCGCCATCCGTTCATCAAGCGGATGATCTACACCGACGGCGTCAAGTTTTTCGCTGAAAACGGCGGAGAAAACGGCGCTTACTGGTTTCTGGACAAAATGGCGCTGCAAGCGTGTCCGGAACTGGACAAACGCAAGGTGTATTTTGGATCGGTTACGATGAAAGTAGCCGATGACAAAACAGCCGTTATCACGGTCACGGACGGCAACGACGGCCTGATTGCGACCTATACTATCGATTTCACCGACATGCAGGTTGGAGACTGGCGGTTTTACTTGATCGAGGATGGTGATCTTCGCATGATGCTGTTACCCAGCGAATATTAGCCGATAGACAAATGACAAACCTGGCCGCTCATCAAATCGATGACGAACCATACTGTAGCATTTGTCAGTTTGGATGAAATCAAGAATAAGGCAGGAAGTCTGGACAGGGAAAGCGAAAATACCGGAATCATTTCGGCATTCTAACTGACTCTTTGCGAGAGGAGCTTCGCCGAGTCAAACAGATCGAAGTCGTAAGATCATTTTAATTAATTGGAGAAAAACACTGACTCTTTTAGATGCGGTGTTTCTCCAATTTTCTATCACCAAATGTTTCGGGGTAATGGGGTTTAGTGTGGAATTGACTGGCAACGGTCAAAACCGGCCATTGAGGATACTGGCGAAATTTTCCATCTCTAAGTTTTGCGAATGGCAGCTTATCGGCAAGCAACCTTTTGACCTCTTTGGCTCGACCCGGCCAATACCCGACCGTCGGGGTCTCTTCCAATTTCAATAGTTAAGGCAACCTGTGACCCAGTTGACTGTCCGGTTTTAGGCGAAAAATTTGACATTATCACTGAGTCATTACGGCCAAAAGCTGTAGGTCGGGGTCACAATCCAATTTCAATAGTTAAGGCATCCTTTGACCCAGTTGACTGTCCGGTATTCGGTGAGCAAATTGACATTATGACCGCGTCACTACGGCCATTATGCAAAGCTTTGCATAATGGCCAAAACCAGCTTCAGAACACTCATTGAGGAATGACGGCAAACGGGTATTTTATTGCCGCCGGTGATTTTGCTTAATAAATCCAGCGGACTTTTCGCTTCCTTGATCGTCCGAGTGGGCACGGTATGCATGTAGATCATTGTCGTTCTCAAATCCCTGTGTCCCAATAGCTCTTGAATGGTGCGAATATCGACGCTGGCTTGCAGCAGATGACTGGCAAAGCTGTGGCGCTAATGCCGAGCTCGGCATTATAGGCATAATCCGGAGTACCGAATAATGCCGCAGACTGTGTGGGGAAATCTTTTTTTTAAGCCGCAGTCTTGGGCCACCTGGCGCAGAGTCGTTTGTACCCCGCCGCGATCCAGTGGCGTGGTAGCCCGATGTGCCGCCTTCAAACCGCCGTGACGATTAGGAAACAGCAGCACCGGGTTACGATGCAACTGCCAGAAGCGACGCAGCAAGCTCAACGTCGCCGCCGGCAACGACACCAGGCGATCCTTGTTGCCTTTGGCATCGCGGATATGCACGCGCTGGCGTTCGGCGTCGATATCACCGACCTGCAGCCTCAAGCCCTCGCCGAGGCCCAGGCCCAAGCTATAGACGGTAAAAAAGAACACCCGATAACTGAGCGTGCGGGTTGTCAGGAACAAACGTTGGGCTAACTCGACGGTGACGATATCCGGCAAACGCTGGGCTTTCGGCGGCTTGATAAGATGGGGCGCCACACCCAGGGTTTGCGCAGCACATGGGTATAATAAAACTTGAGGCCGTACAGATCGAGTTTGACCGAACTCCAGGAGTGAGACGCCAGCAAATCGGTGAAATAATCGGCCAACTCCAACTCGGACAGGTCGTCGATGTGTTCATCGAAATACTCGCCGACGCGGCGAATGGCACGGGCGTAAGCCTCTATCGTTTTGGGCTGAAGCCCTTTGAGTTTTAGATGTTTAAGACGGGTTTGATAGTTCTGCTTGAAATTGGATTCATATGATGATGTCATTGACACGTAACCTCATGATTCGTCGTGGAATGGTCCCTCGCATTGAGGGCTTGAGGTTACATTTTATAAACTACTAGGCACCGGGGATCTTCTCCGCGTTAGCGGCTTCGTCCAACACGGCATTCCAGCAGACTCGCTTCACTCACCGCTGAATTTTACGTTGGGCTTTCAGGGGCAAGCATGATTATTTCTGATAACACAATCGGTTAAAGAAAATAGGAGCACAAATATGAATTCTCTAAATCTGACAGTCCCTAGCCACACTCACGTTTCTTCTTCTCCGCGGGGAAGCGCCAAAAACTTCAGTTTTGTTCTTTCTCTTTGGCTAAGCATAGCGCTGAGTGTGCTTGTTTTCGGAGTTGGTTCTGTGCATGCCGTCCAGATTACCGTAGGGAATGTGCCGATCACCGATAATGGGCCACAAGATTTAGACCTTGCACCAAACGCGATCGCCTTCGACAGCACCGCGCCGGCTCCGGCGGGGTTCGCGCTTCCAGCCGGAAGTTCAGTGTCTACGGTCGTTGGCCAGGTGAATCTCGTAGGGGCCGCGGGAGGCCTTGTTCAGATTCTCGGTGCCCCGGCGCAAATATTGTCTTTGACTGATTTCGTCGCAACGCAGCTTGCTGGCGCAGGGAACGGAATCTTAAATGTCTCTTTCGAGCACACTTTTCAAATGCCGAATGTTAATCAAATCATGGCCGCAGAATCCATCGGTGGTGACTTCCAAAACATTCAGCCTGTGGGGGTGTTCGGGGACACGGTCACCTTTCAGGGATTTGTAAACAACGCCGCGATCTCACCGGCGGGAATAACAGTAAACTCACCGGCAGTTGCCCCTGGTGTTCCGCAGATGTCTTTCGGGCAAAGCACCCTTCCTGCGCAGTTCGCCGGAGGGCCCCCGCGGACGCTCAGGGGAGACTTGACGGTTAAACTAGGTGCCCAGGGCAACCAGCTGGATCTCCCCAATAGTGCCGAAGTTGGAATCAGTGAAACGGTTTTGCCCGTCCCTGAACCTGTCAAGACGTTCCCTTACGGCATCGCTTTGGCTCTCGCCGTCATCGCTTTCCTCGTGGTTCTCGCATTTCTGCGGTGGCGGCGCTCGTCGGCTGCTTGATTTATTGTCTCTGACGCGAGAGCGATCTCACTGAAAAGCTGATTTCTGGGTCGTGAAAGGCTAGATCTCGCCGTTGGATCTCGGCCGCGTGCCGCATCATTATCCGCGTATTTGCGAGGCTACGGTGCCGCGGAACTCGCGCACCTTGGCCCAACAAGACGCTGTACCGGACGGCGCAAACAAACGCGCCGCCAGCGACCTGGTTCGTTAGGTTCCAAGATGAGCCGCACAACGAAGCGAGTAGTCGTGCTTTATGGTGCATGGGCCGGTCTATGGGTTGTCGTGGCTGTTAAATGGCGTTGAGTTTTCCCAGTAATCGGCGTGCTGGTAATTTTCGAAAATCAATTTAGAACAGTTGCTTGAGCCACTGACTGGAAAAAATTGGACGCCCATTTAGTTCAAAAACTGGCAAAATTTCGACGCCGATTAACAGTTACCCCGACCGGCGGGAATGGGTCGCTATGTATAGAACCTAACTATGTATAGTTGTTCTATATTGCGCTCTGCCCTATGCGCTACCTGGTATTGGTGGTAGCGCCCTATACATAGTTTCAGTACCTGAATGAACTGCATCAGTGCGGTGTATGCGGTATATTTTTGTATCGGACCATTGTAATCTTGGCACTTCCTTGCTTTTCATTGTCAAATTTGGTCTCGATGTATTGAAGTGGTGAATTTTATACTTCAGAACACCAGCGAAACTATGTCAAGCTATTAGGCTTCCAAATTTTCTGTAAACCAATGAGATAGAGCCTCGCAGCCTGTAACCATTTGTTCACTATACATAGTTGAGTACTATACATAGGGGTCGTAATGGAGATTTCCCAATGACCAGTATGGGGAAGCAAAAATTCATATCCGAAGGTCTCAAAGGGGTCGGTTGGACTCAGTGACGAACGGCCGCTATAAGGTATCGGAATTCAATGGCAGCTTTCCGGCGATGAATCTGAAGAGGAGACGGTCGCTTGGTGACCCACAGCGGAAGTTACGGTTCGTGCCCTGAAAGTCGGTAATACCGACGAAAGCTGCCAATTGCGAGGAATGCAATATCACTGCAAATGCCGCGCTGTGCCAGACTGCAATCGGCTTTGAGTTCCTTGTCGAAGCAGCTGGCGCAAGGCGCGCGACATTCCAGTCCACCGTTTCCATGACGGACTGTATGTCGACGCGGATAGGTCTCGCTCCCATTTTGCCAAACTTATGCCGATTCAGTATCCAAGGCCTAGCAGCTGGCTCCACGCCAGCAACGCCGCATTGGCATCGCGCGTGGCTTCTTCGAGGTCACCACGGAAGATTGCGCCTGTGGGTTCCTGGCCGACGCTTTCGCCGGCAGCGAACGGTGTTATCTTGATTTGCAGCCAGAGCAGCGACTTTTCCGCGATGTTCTGCGCTCTGAGCGATCGCGCCGGATCCAGGGACTTGCGGCTGCCGCTCAAGCTGTATTCGAAACGACATCCGAGTATCCCTTTGTGATCTTGCTGTCGTGGCGCATCGAGGTAACCAACGATACGATCGGTGACGACAGCGGTCGGCGCCTCGAAATCAACCTCGATCGGGAATGTCTTGCCAAAGACCTTGGATGAAATGTAGACGGTTTGCCCTGTACGGTCCTCGGACAAGGGGCACTGTGGCGGTCGGACCGGGCGATTGCTCGCGTCGGCCGCGGCTTCGTCGTCTCGCCACATCGCTACGAGCTTTTCGACACCCGGCTCGAGCATCGGAAAGAGCTCTATCCAGCTACGCGGCCTGAGCATGGGCGGGGGATCCAGCGCCTCCAAGCGTCCGATCACAAGGAAACTTTGGTTTTTCGTGACCGATCGGTAATAAGCGCTTTGCCACTCTTGTTTAACCCAGCGACCCTCGGAGGCGGCACGAGACCAAAGCAGCAGGCAGTAGTCGCAATCGGTGATTGCTTCATCCATGAAGCTGATAAAGCTGTCGCCTGTTCGTATCTCGTCTGCGTCGATAACTGGCTCAAGACCAGCCTCGCGCAGGAGGTCCGCAACTTTGGTTGCTTGCTCGGTTTCGCTACTGGCGTGAGATAAGAAGATCTTTGTGGTCATACATTTTAGGTTACTCTCGAATCCCGCCGCCCGATCCGAAAAGTTGAAAGGCAGCCCAGACTTCCGGGGATTTCATATCGTCTCCAAGTTCTCCGGACAAACAACTGCGCTGGGTATGTGCAAGACTCTTGAGAGGATCAGCATTGATCAAGATTTCCGAATAGAAATGCAGTTGGAATCTTGCCGCTCTGTCGTCCTCTATCCGCCATAGGCTCGCCATGACGCACCCGGCGCCGGCAATGAGGAAAACCGGAACCAGGCCGGACATAAGCGCGGCTCCCGTGTCTCCCTGCAATCCCGTGGCGCAACCGGAAAGGTTGACGAACGATCCGTTTCGCAGAGCGACTTCAGCTAGAATCCGCTGCTCGGTCAGAATACCGCTGTCCTTGTGACGCAGGTCCGGCGTCAGCATCAGCGCAAGACGATCGCCATCAGAACTGACCCGTTCGGCATGACATGCGACATGCAAGACATCATAGCCGTCACTTGAGTTTACGAGGCCACGAGGAGTTGCGCTTTCTCCGGTAAGACAATTCGCTTCAAGATCGCTGGCGTTAAATAGCCCGGCGATCGCTTCAGCTTCCCTTAAGGCCGCAGGCAAATCGGGGAGTTCGGGACGAGACGGTGCGCCGAGCGACAAGATCGAACGATAGGTTAGGCGCGGCCGATCAAGACAAGCCTCGAGCATCCCGATCCCGTGAACAAAGCAAAGGGTGACGCTCTCGCACAATACGCCGTCTCCATAGGGCAGCGCGCTGATCGGCAGATGAGAAAACTCCTCCGACAGTGATATGACGAGCACATCCTCTGGACACAGCTCGCGCAGACGTTCGTCGATAGGAAGCACCAACAACCGCGCGACCTGTACAAGGCGGCCCATGTCTTGTTCGCTCCACGCGGCCGTTAGCAAGGTTGGCTCTGGCAAGTCAACGACTGCCGTGTCCGAGCCACCCGGCCAGATCGCGTAGATCCAGAGCTTGTTTCCGAGCGGACAAGCGCCGAGAAACGTTGCTTGCGGTCCGAGCCGTGCAAGACGCTGGGCAAAGCTGTCGATGTCTGCGAGGTCGAACTCGACGGCGCTAACCCAACGACCGAAACGCTCGTCGAAACGGCTCGCGCTCGCGGAGTCACGAGTGATCTCAGCGTTGAGTACTTTGATCTGTTCGTCGATCTGGTCTTTCGCGTCGGTCTGCCAAATTGCACGCAGGCGCAGTTCCTCGCGCTTGCACATTTTCGCCGCCATGGGCGAAACGTCTTCTGTGATCGCTGCACTAGCTTGATCAGGCCTGCCCGTGATCATTGACGAGGCCGTCGTGACGGCCTTGAGGCTCTCAACGATGAGTGCAGCTTCCCCAGCATCGCCCTCACGGTCAAGAGCCCGGTGAGCGAAGAAACGGATCAAAGCAAGCGTCTGCGCATCGCTGTGTGCTTCATGACCGCGGCTGATGAGTTGGCGCAAATGCTGACGAGTGGCTTCGCGAAGGTGCGCGAGCCCGACTAATCCGTCACCATCATTCAGAGCCATCTCGGCGAGAAATATATAGCCTCCCACGAGTCGGTCGTAATCGCTGATTCTCGCGGCCGCCTTCATCGCCGATTGCATCGCTTTCCGAGCTGCCGCCTGATTGCCGCCCTGGAGATAGAGTTGTGCTAGGCGATGCCCCTGGATTGCCACGAAGTCCCAAGCTGCGATTGGCACGGAGAGGCTCAGTGCCCGTTCCAGTAGGCCCGTCGCAGCCAGGAACAGCGCTTGTTCAGAAACGCCACTGGGAAAGAACACCTCGAGTACAGCGAGCAGGCTATCGTCCATAACGTTCAAAACGTGCTTCGGATGAAGGTCACTCAGCTCCAGAAACCGGGCGTCACTCGAAGTAACCTCCTCACCTTGCGCCATCGCAGTCATGATTCGTATGACCCGCAAATATCGGGTCAGGTCTTGAAAGGTTCCTCCAAGGTTGGCAAGGTCGGCGCTCAGAGCATAGTGCAGTTGCGCCCGCATTTGCTCAGTGCCGACGCCCGAGGCGAAGTCTTCGAGAAGCGCCTCCCAACCGACGATGGTTTCGATCAGGCGAGGGATCGACTCACAGTACCGCTCACGCTGTTTAAGCTCCAGTGCCTGCAAAGACATAAGATTAAGTTCGGCCAGACGGGACGTCGTATCGCGAATGCCAGGATTGATCTTTTCAAGCATTTCCTCGAACAAGCGGCTGGTTGCGTTGGTACCGCCAGTGATAGCCGCGAGTTCGCTTTCCTCGAAACGTAACGTCCAGTCTGCGAGTTCGCGCTCCGGATTACTCTCAGCTTGAGCGATCAGTTCCTGCGCCCTGGCCAAAGCCGCCCTCGCAAGGGCGAATTGTCCAAGATTGCGGTAAGCGCCGCAGGTCTCACCGGCAAAAAAAGCACGCTCAGCAAACGTACTTTCGGTTTTCTGCGCGACGGCTTCGCGAATGAAGCACATTGCCAACCGACTGAACGCCTCCATGTTGACGATGGGATGTAGCCCGCCGATCGGCCAATTCGAAGACGAGTTGTCTGCGAGGACTTCTTCGATAACTCGCTTTTCAGCCGCGTAAAACGGGTACTGCCCCGAGCGCATGTCTGCGGCGGTGTAATCCCACAGCGCATTCATTGATTTTGGCAGGCTGCCACGAGCGGCCCCGTCATCCAATAACAGTCGACATAAGTCTTCGCCGGAGTACGCAACTGTCACGTTGACACGAGCCGTACGCTCCCCATCATCGGCCAGCGACGGCCAGCGGTACGGTGCGATCATGCTCATCGCGCGGTACATTATCAGTCCTGATTAGCAAGTTTCTTCAGCTAAAGCCCAAAAACCAGGATATTCACGGCCAGAAGGCGCATACTGGCCACTTAATTACCAAGGAGTCCAGCTCATGGCCATGAATAAAACTCAGTTTCAAGCAGGCCTGTCACTACCTGCCTTTTTAGCGCAATTCGGCACCGAAGCGGAATGTGAAGCCAGCCTGGAACAGTCCCGTTGGCCCCAAGGCTTTCGCTGCCCCGGCTGCAGCCATGCCGAACACTATGTGCTTAAATCAGGCGAGCGCAAAACCTTCCAATGCCGGTCCTGCCGTTTACAGACGTCGCTGATTGCGGGCACTTTATTCCAGGGCACCCACCTTAAACTGACGGTCTGGTTTCTGGCGATCTACTTGATCAGCCAGGCTAAGACCGGCTTGTCCGCCCTGGCTTTGAAACGGCAATTGGGTGTCAGTTACCCCACCGCATGGTTGATCCAGCAGAAACTGATGCAAGCGATGGTCGAACGGGATACCCGATACACCTTGGACGGCGATGTCCAGGTGGACGATGCCTATCTCGGTGGCGAATTGGCTGGCGGCAAGGCCGGGCGCGGTTCGGAGAATAAGGTGCCATTTGTCGCGGCACTCTCACTCAACCCCGAGGGACAACCGAGGTTTATCAAAATGGCGCCGATTCCCGGTTTTACCCGCAAAGCCATTGCCAATTGGGCACAAGATAATCTCAGCTCCGGCTGTGTCGTGCGGTCCGATGGCTTGGCCTGTTTTGCCGGCGTGACCGAGGCCGATTGTCAACACCAGGTGATCATCGCCGGTGGCCGCAAACCCAAGGACCTGCCGGAGTTCAGCTGGATCAATACGGTGCTAGGCAATCTCAAAACCAGTCTAGGCGGTGCCTACCATGCTTTCGATTTCGCAAAATACGGTACCCGTTACTTAGGTGCGTTCGCGTACCGCTTTAACCGACGCTTCCAACTCGATACCATCACTACGCGCCTTATCGTGGCTGCGGCCACGACCGGACCCCGCTCGGACACTTGGCTTCGGCAAGCTGAAGCATCTTGCTAATCAGGAGAAGTTTTAGATACTTTTAAAATCCCTACTTTAATAAGAAGCGCTAAAGGCGATGACGTATTAGCCGCATGTGGACAACTTAATTCCAATAATTAAATAGCTTTCAAGTGCCAGAGCATGGGGTCGGAACAAGTTGACAATAGGTATTCATGGTTAAAAATTACCTAAAGCCTGAAATTTAACCAATAAATCATCGGATGAGCCGGTGATTTTCATGTTACTCCTTTTAGAAGTAGTTTATCGATGACTGCTAAGGGTTCTACTTAGCCATTCGGAAATATGGGTTGAGTGGTTCTTGTGAGTCGACGAGCGACTTTACTCCGAGTCTTAAAACATCCATTCCAAAACCCCAGTCATCGTGGTCATCCCCGCCGGAAAGTCGACAAAACGAAGGTCAAATGGAATGAACCCGGACAATATTGCTAGTTTTACTCACAATTCCTTACGACCATCCATATACACATCCATTCAATAGGATCGGCCGATAATAATGGGAAAGGGCTGGAAAAGGCAAAAGACAGAAAGGGAAGAACTACGGGAAATGGTTTCAAAAGGAATGGAAAAAGGACAAAGGGACGAAGGGAAGGGAGCCCTAAAGGAAAGGGGCCTATCCGGAAAAGCTAAAACCCTATGAAATCGTAAAAAGGGTTTTTTATTGTTGAAATCCCTGCAAACCCGCAGACTTCTGTGTAACAAAAGCCAGCTATCACAGAGTCGACATGATGAAAACTTCCATAAAAATCCTGTTCCAGTACTTCGCACTATCGCTGGTCGCCGGCTGTGCCACGCAAGGCGGCAAAGCACCGAACAACGAACTTAAAACGGTTGCTCCGGCGGAACCGCCCGCTCCGGAAATCAACGAAGCCCGTTATTCATTAATCAGCGAAAAATTCAAACCTGCCGCAGTCGTCCAGACCGGTCGATACTCGTTTGTTCCAGCAATCCCAACGCTTCCGCAACGGGAACCCTTGCAGGTCATCATCACCGTCACAATTCCCAACGACCTGCAAACTGTTGGGGAAACCGTCCATTATCTTCTGAGACGGAGCGGCTATAGCGTGGAAAGCCCGCCAAAACTGAACCCGCATGCCGTTCGAATGTTCCTGAATCCGTTGCCCGACGTGCAACGGAGTCTTGGACCCATGACCTTGCAGGATGCACTGACGGTCTTGGTCACGCCCGAGCTTGTGCCCGTCATCGATCCCATCAGTCGAAGGATTAATTACGTGCACGCCGCAGAACCGGACAATCGCAATGCCAGCACGAGTATTGCCGCTAATGGAGAATAACCATGCCAGAGAACGACGAAACGATAACCTTGCAACCGATTCCGGACTGGGTGAAATACGGTGGAGCGGCGCTGGCCGCCGTCGTCGTCATAATTCTACTGTTATTTACAATAACAGGCGATGATGAGCCGGCAACCCATCTGGTGGATTTGGAAAGCGAAAGTCGATCTTCTTTTTCGCCACCGTCTGAAAATATCGATGGACAGCCGATAGGCGCAGCAAAAGAATTGGAACAGACGCCTGAAATCGAGACGGAAAAATTGGCCGAAGCCCACAACGCCGATCCAGAGCACAGCCTGCCTTTTGCGTCGGATACGAGCGAAACCTTAAAAAAACTGGAACAGCTACAAACCGATTTGAGCGAATTTGAGATAGCCAACGACAGCCGGCAAAACCAACAGGACGCGCTCATCAAGGATTTGCAAGACGGCCTTATGTCTCAACAACTGCAAATCGATCAAGTCTTAGATCGGCTAAAACCTAAAAAACCAATCCGGAAACCAGTAAAGCAATTCAAGCCCAAACCTCGTCCTGTAATCGCGCCTTTTTCCTTGGTCAGCGTTGATCAATGGGGCAGCGAGTCATATGCAGTGTTTCGCTATCAAGGACAGTTGGTAGAACTGACGATAGGGCAGGCGATCGATCAATGGACTGTCGAAGATATGAATAGGGTAATGGGGACCGTAACAATCAAGAATCGGTCCGGAGAGCGCAAGGTGCTCTCAATACAGTCCTAACGCAAGGCGTATAAAGGTGTAAATATGGTTATGCCGAACAAATCGGTTGTGGGTGTTGTGATTTCAATAGCAGCGCTGATTACGTTGCCGAACATTCCATCCGTCGCGGAGCAAACTACCGAGTATCGAGATACCCAAATCAAACCGGTCGAAACGGATGACGTGCAACGCAAGCAGTGGTCGTTATCCACTGCGGAATGGAGCCGCTATCAAACACTGATGAAAGGCATACGCGGCAGCATAAGCCCGGCCAATATCTCGCCGATCGAAGTCCTCGGAACCCATGCTAGAAACGATCAGGAGCGAAAAAAATACGCTGAATTGTGGGCGCAAATGCGCTTCGAGGATGCGGAGCGCATTCTAGCGTTTCAAGCGGCCTATAACGAGGCATTCAGAAAACTGTACGGTGATGTTCAGCTGATCGACATCAATAAAATACGTCCACACAATAGCGCCCAAACAATATCATCGATCACAGCGGACAGCCGCCTGTTGGTTTTTCTCAAAGTCGATAAGTGCTATGAATGCAAACAATTGGTTCGGCGAGTGCTGGACACTCGTTCGCTGAACAAAAATCAGATCGATGTGTATTTCGTCGACACAAAGCCGGGGCGGGATGATGAAAAGATCAAAAAATGGGTAATCGACCTGGGTATTGACCCATCACGGTTGAAAAGCGGCAAGATCACATTGAACCATGATCGTGGCAACCTTTTAAAAATCACTCATAAAATCGATCAAGCAATACCTGTAGTCTTCAAAATGAATGCTGATTCACTCACCGCACTAAAACTATAAGCCAACAATGCCGCAACAAAAAACACTGTCCATCGATACCGCCAGTAGCAACCGATTCATAATTCGCGAAAAACAACGCCTGACGATATCGAAATCGATACTTGAAGAAATTCGTTTAGGAAATGCCATGAAGGATTATCCACCCATAAACCAATATGAAAACGCCGAAGGTTATGAATTCTCCTGGGGGCATATTCTGGAACGGCGCGCGGGACAATATCTGGTGTGGGATTTTTGTTTCAATCAGCTCTTGAGTCAATACCTCAGCACCGGACGCCGACTGAACGATTTGCAGCGGGCCGTTTTTTTTGAATTAGAGCGAATAGTCGATTGCACCACGCGCGATATCGTCCAGGTTCTCAGCATGCGCGATGGATGGAAAATCATGCCGTGCTCAACTCTCGGCGTGTTTACCTTGGTCATTCACTTTACCGAAGAAAGCGAAGCCCGAAAATGGGTTGTCGACAAGTTGTTGAACAGCGTCATTCCTGAAGTCATCGGTCAATTATCTGAGAACAAGCCGGATCACAAGTAACAAACGATGATCGCAAAACCATGGGTAGTCGTTCTTGGTATGGGTCTGTCATTCGCGGGTAGTCCGCTACATGCGGAGCCCATACCATCGAGTTACCAACAGATTGCTCACGAGTACGACATACCGCCTGGCGTGCTATACAGCGTAGCGCTGCAAGAAAGCCGAATGCGATTGCGTAGCCGGCAGACCCGTCCCTGGCCTTGGACGCTGAACGTTGCGGGTGTCCCGAGAAGATACCCAACCCGCATCGCGGCCTATAAAGGACTGACCTTTTATTTAGAACGCGGTATCCGGTCGATCGATGTCGGACTGATGCAGGTCAATTGGCGCTATCACCAAGACAAGCTAGGCACTCCGTGGCAGGCACTCGATCCATACCACAATGTCCGTACCGGGGCGAAAATACTGGCGACGGAATACCGTGAAACCCAAGACTGGTTCAAGGCGATCGGGCGTTATCACTCTCCAGGTCCCAGTGTCCGGCACAAACGCAGAGCAAAGCAATACGCAAGCTCAGTCGTGCGCATTTCAAATAATTTAAGCCCGTGAGGAGGATTCAATGATCAGAAAGAGACTGTCCGTCATTGTTATGTTGGGCATGGGTATGCACACCGGACAGGCAGAAACGATCGGTTCAGCATTAAACTTGCTGTTCAAACAACAGTTGGATACCCGAGAAGAAGCGCAGATCCAACAGAGCATGCCGGTCGAATTAGACGCCGGTAAACCCGGTTAAGAACAGGCGGTCTTGTGGACGATCATCGGGCCGACCTATTGGCGGAACCAGTTAAGTATTGTGTCAAAACAACAGAATCACTGGCAGAATCTGGCGACGGTACCGGTTATCGGCATGGTGGACGGATTTGGTCCCGCTCAATCGAAAGGAACGCTCCCGGTCGAAACGAAAGTCCAGGGTCCGAGCGATCCTTTATGCTGTCCAACGCAGACCCAAGTGCTTTACTTTCGTTATCGGGCAGAGCAGTTACAAGAATTAGCACCCGGCTCAGAGTAAAGCGTTATGAAGCAAACCAGGCAACTGATTATCGGCTTGTTCATTTCAGGAGTGGCGTGGGCGGCTTCCGAATACAACGATTACTTGGCGGCGCTCAGTGCCAGAGAATCCAGCAGCAATCCCACCAGCGTCAACAAATACGGTTATTTAGGCAGTTATCAGATGGGGGAGAGCGCGTTGATCGATGCCGGGTATTATCTCAAAGATGACACGCCGAATACCAATGACTGGACAGGGACCTGGACCGGGAAGAACGGGATACACAACAAAGCCGACTTTTTAGCGAACGCGGCAGTGCAAACCCAAGCGATCAAAGATTACAACATCAAGCAGTGGGGGTATATAAGCAATTTAGGGTTGGATCACTATGTAGGCCAAACGATAGCCGGTATCGTCATGACCGAATCGGGTTTATTGGCCGGCGCTCACCTGGTCGGTGTCGGAGGGCTTAAAACGTTTTTACAATCCAACGGTGCCCAAATCCCCAGTGATGGCAATAACACCGCCATTACCCATTACATTTCGGTTTTTAATGGTTATAACCTGGCACCGATTACCGGCAATATTACCACCGGAGGCAGTACCGGTTCCGTCAGTACGGTGGGTAATGGAAATAATGGCGTTCAGTCTCCAGTTACTACTGTCTGGCAACCGTTGATAAATCCATCGGCTGCATTCACAAACAGCGCAGGCGGCGTCAGCTATCAAGAACTTAAAACTGCGATACAGTCGATTATCGCAAGCCTACTGTTTTTATGGATCGCCTTTGTAACCTGGAGCCAATTCAAAATGTGGGGCGAAAACAGTATCTCGATCATGGCGATGAAGTCCAATATCATTCGTGCCACTGCGGTGATGATGCTGTTATTGTATGTTTTTATGCTGTGAGACGCATTGAAATCAACAATCCGTGGTTAATGAGAGCGGCGAAAAAATAGAAAAATCGTAAGCGTCCAACCGAGCCACCTATTCGTGCTCGACAGAACATGATTTAATCCCCGCGGTCGAACGGCAACAATTCGTCGATCCGGCTATTGGGCCAGGTGGGTAGTTTTTCCAGGGTTTCATTTAACCAAGCGGCCGGATCAAGTCCATTGAGTTTGGCGGTGCCGAGCAGGGTTTGAATGACGGCGGCCCGTTGGCCGGCACGTTCGGATCCTGCGAACAGCCAGTTTTTTTTGCCCAGGGCAATGGGTCGGATGGCGTTTTCTACCGGATTGTTGTCGATCGGTAAATCGCCGGTTTCGGCGTAACGCGTCAGGGCTGGCCAGCGTTTTAACGCGTGATCGATGGCTTTGGCGGTCGCGGTATTCGGTGCGGTGCGCAACCGGGTTTGGTGCAGCCAGTCGTGTAAGTCCGTGAGTGCCGGCAGGCTTTTTTCGGCCCGAAGGGTTTGGCGTCCTAGGGACGTCAGTTCCCGCGCGTCGGCTTCTACCGCATATAAGACCGCGATACGATTTAACGCCTCCTGCGCGATCGGGCTCTGATTGGCCTGATACAGATCGAAGAATTTTCGGCGCACATGCGCCCAGCACGCCAGTTCGACGCACGGCTCAAGTAGGCAAGACGATTCGGGATGCGCACGCGCCGTCGCAAACAGGGCTTTGTAGCCACTGTAGTCATCGACCAGCAGGTGACCGTGCCAGTCTTGCAGAAACAGTGCAGCATGCCGACCACTCCGGCCGGCTTGGTAGTCGAAGACGAGGAGCTTGGGGCCGGGTTGCAAGTCGTTGCTGCGATAAGCCCATAAATAGGCTTTCTTGGTTTTGCCGTTGCCGGGATCCAGTTGCGAAACGGGGGTTTCGTCGGCATGTAAGCTATCGCGTTGCAATAAGTGCCAGGTTAACCGATCGGCCAAGGGCTCCAGGGCAACGCCGAGGCGTCCGACCCAATCGGCCAGTGTCGAGCGGGACAAGATCACACCGCTGCGGGCGGCGATCTGTTCCAGTCGGTACAACGGCAAGTGGTCGAGGAATTTGCCGATCAGCACCCAGGTCAGCAAGCCGACTGCCGCCATACCGCCGTCGATCACGGCCGGAGGAATCGGCGCCGCCGTGACGGTTTCACAGACTCGGCAGGCATATTGCGGGCGGATATGGCGATGGACAAAGAATTTGGCCGGCTCGACATCCAGTTGTTCGGTGACGTCTTCGCCGATCTTGACCAAGTCCTTGCCGCATTGACCGCAAGTGCAGGATTCGGGTTCGTGACGGTGCTCGATGCGGGGCAAATGATCCGGTAAGGGTTGGCGGCCGGCGCGCGGACGTTTGGGGCGAACCGCAGTATCACCCGCCGGGTCGTCTTGAAACTGCTCGACCTCGGCTTGGATAGCGGCAATGTCGGTATCCAAGGCTTCCTCGAATACGTCGCGTTGCAGCGGTGCCAGCGCTTCGCTCTTGGTGCTGAAGCGGATACGCTTGTAATAGGCCAATTCGTAGGTCAGGGCGCCGATTTTGAGGTCTTTAGCCTCAATGGTTTTGGCGTCCTGAGCGGCTTGATCAAGAAGCGCCTGAAGCAACGCCGCGACATGATTTTTCGCGGCGGGCTCTAGGTTCAATTGATCAAGTTCAGCCAGTGGATTCATGGGGTTTATTATACCCTATTAAGCCCTCTGAAGCACTTGATTCAACTGGGTTTCTACGATTTTTTACGTGTTTTTTTCAGGCCTTTTAGACTTGCCAATCGGCTGACGATGATGCCGATAAGCGCCGCCAATCGACACCGGCAATCAGCCATTGCCACTGTGCCTGACTCAGGGCAAATACGGTTTCGGAGGCCTTGGGCCAGGTAAACGAGCCTCGATGCAGACGCCGTTGACACAGCCAGACACCATTGCCGTCCCACAGCAACACTTTCAAACGATTGCCGGCGCGATTGCGGAAAATAAACGCTGCCCCGGCGCACGGCGCATAACCTAAGCGCTGTTGGACAATCGCCGACAAGCCATCGATGCCCCGCCTCATATCGACCGGCTCGACCGCCAGCCAGATTTGCGCCGGACTCTCAATCAAGCTAGACATTGCAACAACTCCCCGAGCCAATGCGGCGATACACTGCCCGGTATTTCCAAAACGTGGCCGTGCGGCCAACGTAACGACAACGAACTCGAGGCCGTCGACTCCGGTTGCAGCCGGACCGGTATCAATGCAGGCGCATCGGAGTCCGCCGCTTGCCGAGCCAATCGGCACCAGCGGCCAAAGGTTTTGACGTTCAAACCCGCCTGACGGCAATACGCTGATTTCGTCAATCCGCTGGCTTGCCAGGCTTCGATGTGATGTTTTTGTTTGTCCGATAATGCCATGTGCTCTCCTCGTGAAAAAATAATGAGGATAACAACGGCGGGGAAAATTTTTTTGATGGTGGCGTTGGACGCTTACGAAAAATCAAATAAAGCCGGCGAAATAAAATTCAAAGATGTATTCATCAAAATTATATCGTCCTCCCCATGCTGTATCCATGATCCCCATTTGCCAGTGGCATAATTGTAGACAAGCCCATCTTCAGCTCATAACACTATTACTCAGCGTTGGTAAAACCCCCCAAAGCAGCCACTGGTAAAGTGAAAAATGGATGTTTCTGGTTATCCGGTTACGGCCATTATGTGAAGTTTCCTTTTATGCACATTAATTTGGTGCCCAATGGTATATAGCTTGAAATTAGCGGCTTGAGCAGAGTATTTCGACTTAAAAGCTGGACATAAATTCTGCAGTTGTCTGAAGTGGACATTCCCTTGTCCATTTTTGGAGACTGCCATGAGCTTAACAACTATACACCTTTCACCTGCCACTCAGCGCTGGTTACGCAATAGCCCGGTCACACCCTATGTTTTGATTTATCTGGATTATCTGACCGAATGCCGCTACGCGGATGAAACCTCCGAACATCATCTTGCCGGTCTCGCACATCTGGGATTATGGATGGGGCTAAATCACTTTCGCATCGAGGAACTCGACGAAGCTTTAGTAACCCAATTCCTTGATGAACATTTGCCAAACTGCGATTGCCCGCGACCTATCATTCAAACGCGTGCCGATCTTAGCGCGGCCTGTGGTCATTTCTTACGCATTCTGCGTGATCGCGGTGTCATTCCGTCTCTGCCAAAACCCGTCGAACCCGTCTATGCCGAAGTTGATCGCTTTGACGATTACCTGAGAGACGTCCGAGGCTTGGCCAGTGAGACGCGGCGAAATTATCGGCGTATTGTGCTGAACTTTCTGCAGGTTTGCTTTGGTAGTGCCGAGATTGTTTTCACTGCCTTGCAACCTGATGATGTTCGGCATTTTATTGCCGAGCAGTTAACACCTCGCGCTACGTCGGCAAAAGCCAACTCGCTAGCTTCTGCTTTACGTGCTTACTTTCGTTATCGCGGCGCCGTCGGCGATGATGTTCACGCACTCAGTGGCGTGATCGCATTACCTGCCCAGTGGAATTTGGCCACATTACCGAAGGCGTTGACCGACGATGAGGTCAATCGCCTGCTCAATGCATTTCCCCCCGAGCTTCCTTCATGTCGACGCGGTTATGCGATGGTTCGCTGTGCTTTAGACCTGGGAATGCGTGTCAGCGAAATTGCCAAGCTTGCATTGGCCGACATTGACTGGCAAGCCGGTACGGTCACATTACGAAGTACCAAGTCGCGCCGCGAGGATATCCTGCCACTACCGATCTCTACCGGCCAGGCGATTGCCGATTACCTGCGCTACGAGCGGCCACGCACGACCAATCCGGCGGTTTTTGTACGGCGTCTTGCACCACACGATGTCCCGATTAGTGCCTATGCGGTTCACCGTCTCATTCGCGATGCGTATCGCCGCATTGGGCTTGATCATGGTAGAACCCACGCCCTCCGACATACCCTTGCACGCCGTTTATTGGAACAAGGGGGCTCGCTGAAGGAGGTGGCTGATATTCTTCGCCACCGCTCTCTCGACACGTCGCTGATCTATGCCAAACTCGACACCCAAAAACTGTCTGTCGTTGCACTACCTTGGCCCGGGAGTGCAGCATGAACACGCCGATTACATTGCAAGCACGCGTTCAGGATTACTTGGCCGAGCGGCGGCGCCTGGGGTTTCAATTGAAATACCCAGAACGGCTCTTGATGGATTTTGCCCGTTACGTGGATAGCCTGGAATGGGCTGGGCCGTTGACTTTGGATGTCATGAGCGATTGGGCTCAACTCGATAAACAAGGCCGTCATAAACCCGAGACGTGGGCGAGACGGTTCAAATCATTGCGCCCCTTTATCCGTTATCTGCGGCAATTTGAACCGGCAATCCCCATGCCTGACGAATCGGTTTTTGGTCCGGTTCCGGGGTGGCAAATGCCGCACATCTATCGGGAACAAGAGATCATTGATTTACTTGCAGCCGCACGCCAACTGGGTACTGATGGAAACCTGCGCGCGGCCACCTATGAAACACTGTTCGGACTATTGGCTTCGACTGGCCTACGAGTGTCCGAGGCCATTCGTCTTTTAGATGCGGACGTAGACTTGGCGCATGGCATGTTGACCGTGCGGCAAACCAAGTTTAACAAGTCTCGCCAGTTGCCATTGCATCCCAGTACGACAGCAGTTTTACTGGGTTACCGAACGCTCCGCCATGAACAGGTCCAGGAACACGCTGATTTACCGTTTTTTGTCGGGACGCGGGGCCAGCGGCTGGGTAAGCCACTGAGTTATCGCCAGGTCAATCGGGTTTTTGCATTGCTACGCAAACAACTGGGTTGGATCAACCGTGGCGCTCATGATGCGCCTCGAGTTCACGATCTGCGCCATACCTTCGCGGTGCGTCGCGTACTGCTCTGGCAAACACAGGGTACGGACATCGATCAGGCGATGCTGGCACTATCCACCTATATGGGCCATGCCAAGATATCCCACACCTATTGGTATTTGACGGCCATGCCGGAACTGATGGGCATAGCGGCAGGCAAGTTCGAGCAGTTTGCACAGCCCGAGGAGGTGGACTATGCCGACTAGAATCGCCAGCGCTGAAACGTCCATTTCGTTTCCTGCACTCGTCCAAGCCTTTTTCACCGATTACCTCGTCGAGCAACGGGCATTGAGTCCACAAACCGTTGCAGGCTACCGTGATGCGTTCACGCTATTCTTGTCATTCGCCCACCGATATCTCGGCAGATGGCCGGCGGCCATGCAGCTGTCCGACATCACGCCCGCATTGATCCTGGCTTTTCTGGATCATTTGGAACAGGAGCGACACAACAGCGTACGTAGCCGCAATATCCGATTAGCGGCATTACGCGCATTTCTAAAGTTCGCCTCACACCACGATTTATCAGCGTTGCAAACCATTGAGCAGGCTTTGGCCATACCGATGAAACGCTTCGAGTTACCTTTACCTGAATTCCTCTCGCGGGAAGAAATGTTCGCCATTATCGGCGATCCCGGCATGACTTGGATCAGTCGGCGTGACCATTTATTGCTCGGGTTACTTTACAACACCGGCGCGCGCGTATCGGAAATCATCAGCGTCAAGGTGCTAGATGTCACGTTGGACGGCGCGGCTTGTGTACACTTGCATGGAAAAGGCCGAAAGCAACGCGCGGTGCCGTTATGGAAATCGACGGTGAAGGAAATCCGGGCGTGGTTACGCTTGAATCCAACATTGGGAAATGAATCCGCGTTGCTGCCCAATCGCGACGGCCAACCGATGACACGAAACAATGTCACTCAGCGTCTTAGCTTGGCGGTAATCAAGGCTTCCAAAACCGTCAACAGCTTATTGGGGCGTCATGTTTCGCCACACTGCATTCGGCATTCAACGGCGATGCATTTATTGCAATCCGGTGTCGACATCAGTGTGATCGCTCTGTGGTTGGGTCACGAAAGCCCGAAAACAACCTACCAGTATGTTGAAGCTGATTTGGCCATGAAGGATCAAGCACTCGCTAAACTTCAGGAGCCCGACATGAAACCGCTTCGCTATACTGCTCCGGACTCTTTGCTTCAGTTCTTGAAAACGCTGTAATTATGTAAAGCTCGTGAGCGAGATAGTGGCTTCCAAGCCTGATTGCATCTCGCTCGCGACAACAACGCTATACATAAAAGGAAACTTCACATAATGGCCGTTATGCAAAGCTTTGCATAACGGCCATTAGCAGACGAATGCGTAATGATTACTATTGGCAGCTGTTGAATGGATAGCTGCCTTTCAGTTCAATATTAACAGCTTATTGAAATAAGAAGTATTTGCTTTTTAGGGTTCAAAAAAGTTAAGCGACTTTGATCGACCATTGAGTTCTGGTGCTAGTTTGGCATGACAAATACATTCACCATCCGTGTTAAGACAGCTTTGCAGAATAACTATCTGGCAGAAATATTCAACATCTCAACAAGCTCCGTTCATATTGCCAACTTCTTCTGAAGAAGTATCGTTGATGCTAGCCTCAAAGGACGTCTATATCGTGGTGTTATTTCCATTCACTTTAACAATCTTCGAATGCCCTGTGAGTTGGCCATCAATGTGGTATTTCGCACAGGTTAAAATCATCCGCCAGTCATCGGTAAAAGATACCGGAAGTGGCGTGTCTATTTTTTCATGCTCTTCCACTTCGAACGCGAATGATACCACTTCCTGGCCCTCAATAAACTGACTTTGCAGAACTCCTTTTCCTTTTGATGGAGTCGCAGAGTCTCCGAAAAGAAGATTCCGTTGCATAATCTGATTGAACCTTTTGGGCTTGATTTCATCAGGCTTGTCGAGGGATATGACTGCGGACATCTTTGAGGCAGTGGCCGAAAATGGTAACAAGCGTAAACCGTGGTCACGATCAAACTTTGCATAGATTGTGACGTTTGTTTTCTCAATTTTCCCGGCCCATTCCAACCGAACTGCCGCCGCACCATTAAATGAGAGCCCTTTTGATTTCGGGTCAAATTCATATAAAGTAGCTTTTTTGTTGCTACTCTGTTCTGTAAAACATTTTGACAGTTCGACTCCATCACCACTTATCGGCATACCGTGAATGTCTAGCAAAACCAACTTGGCCTTTAGCGGAACATCCCTGTATTCCGCGTCTGCGTCGTCCACGTCTTTCACTCTAACCTTTATTACTGGTTCAAACACGTTTTGCTTGGCTTCCTCCCGTGTCGGATAGGCTTTAGTTAGAAGAAAGATATTGCCTGGCCGGATGGTTGATAGACCTACTCGGTATAGTTGCACTGTTTGGAGGTCAACACCGCCTGTACAGACAAGTACCGGTTCGCCAAGATGCACTAGTTTTCCAGAGCTACGCGGATATCCGACCCCATGTTCATCCTGTACAAAATATCTTAGCGTGCTTAGAGTGCGGCCATCAAGCACCGAAACAGTATTATTACCCGTCGTAACCACCACAAGTGGTCGTCCACCTTCTGATATCGCATGCAGATAAAGAAGGGGTTCGGTAGTCAGCGTTATCTCTCTTTGCAGGGTTCCACTGCCGTCAAATACGGCCAAACTACCATTATTCCGACCCACGTAGAATGACGGTAGAGCTGAACCGTCAGTACCGAGTGTTACCGCAAGGGCTGTCAAGTTCTGACCGATCTCCACTGATATTGGATCGCTGAGAACCGGTACGCTGCTGCCGTCAATTGTAAGATTGTAGAATGCCACATCTTCCTTGCCAGGACTCCACAATACCAGCATCAACGTTTGCCGGTCTGCGGATTCAACCGACACTAGTCGTTCGAAACCTCCTTGTGTCCGAGTACCATGTTTCGGCTCCATTTCGATGGTGTCTTGATTGGCCGCTACAACCCAAACATGCAACCGGTCAGAAGCAAGAGCCACTGCAACGTCGAACTGGTGTTTTTCATTGCTCAAGTTTATCCGCGTTATTTCGAGAGCCAGTGGATCGACCGAGGATGAGTCTGCTTTCAGTTCTTTCAGCTCTACATTGTCGAGTTCTGCATTGTTCTGGAACGGATCGAATAAACGTGTACAGCTACCGCGTCCAGTGAGCGCGACTGGCTGTCCGGCCCACCAGCCTAACCGCAAAATTGTTTTTTCATCCCATTTTATGATCGGGTTGTCGACGTCATGAGAGCTCCAAACTCTCGTTTTCTTGTCACCGGATGCAGCGATGAGTTGCTCTCCAGCGAGAGGCAGTACATCAATGTCAAGGACTTTGGTTTCAAGGTTCAGCTCGTCTAAAAGCAATCTATCGTGGTCTTCGTTAATCTGTAGTGTGGCTAAGGCTGCACGGCGAGCATCGTAAACCGGAAACAGCGGCTGACTGCGATCCATGTCGATCAGTTGATCGTTCAATTGCACAATCAGTTGGAGACAGTCGGAGGTATCCTTTTTGAGTTCAATTTTTACGTCCTTCGCCAGTACGCCATCGGACTGAGAGCTGACTTGTGCAATCATCACATCACCAGATACCCGAACTGGAATTGTGCCTAAGATCTCTTTCCATTTAAATTCCAGATGATGCCAAGGACCTTCGTCCGGTTTGCTCAGAGTTGGTGAGCCGGTGATTTCAAAAGAGGAACCGACCGGCGGGTTCAGCTGCATCGGTTCCCGCATGGCAAACGACAACTGGGGACCACAAAAAATGTCAACTGAACTTGATTCTTTTGATGGCTGCTCCTGGGCCAACTGTAGCCGGTGGTGTATCATGGCCCCCGGTTTGTCAGGCGCCAAATGAAATCGAAAAGATGATGGGTGAAACTTGCTCTCGTTCTCTTTAAGCGTGACATGGTAGTTACCGGCGCTTCGTTTTATCGTCCACGAATACTCCTTCAAAGTCTGTTGGAACACGGTATTCACTGTAACGACTTCCCCATCAATCATCTCGTGCGGTATGCCACCCTCAACTTTCATTAGAATACCCGTGTTCTCTTTATCGAACTGGGTGTGACTTGCAATTGATGTCGCGTGTTTTATGATTTCATACTTGTTTTCCAATGATAGGTTCGACTCGTCTGAGAAAGCATCTAGTCTATTTAACAGTCTTGTTAAAGCATTTTTATCTTTATCAGGTAATTCGTTCTTATCAACGACTTTTCCACTAGCGTCAAAGATACGGATATACAGTTCCGTATTAACGTAGGCGACTATTACCAAGGAGTGCCCCTCTTTCGAGAGATCATCAGTCGTAGTTACTGACATCAGACGGAGGTTTCGCCCATCGAACTTCAGTGCCATATCCTCAAAAGGTTTAGCATTCACACCTTGCCTGCTAGATTTCCAGTTTCCGTCAACCGTAATTGCCTTTTGGATACTTCCAAATACAGGCACCCCGCCATTAAAATAAATAAAGAAACCGCCAGGAAAAATTCTGTAGTTGGTGACTCCTTCAGCTATATTCCCTATGGCGCATGGGAGAGACTCGACCCAAGGATTAAGGGATTCCGGTTGGTACCACGGACGTTTCATGTCACGAAACGCGGTGGCTTCCTGCACCCACATGGATCGGCTGAGGGTTTCTTTTACTTTTACTCGTTCCACGCTTCGGTGCTGATCTTCCAACTGCAATTGCAATTCACGAACAGCCGTGAGCCCATTGTCCAACTTCGGATTGCTCGTTCCCGGCAAGAGTTGCCGTTCGAGCCGACCGTCCAGGAGGACGCGTCGGGCGGCGGCGTGCAGCAACAGCCGGGAATCCGCGCCGGGCAGCGTCGCACCGGCACTCAGGCGCTGAGGAACCCGTAAGCCGGCGGTCGCGACAGACTGGCCGGCGACGACGCTATATACCGGCAAGCCATCATCCCGTAGCGTCTGTCTCAGCAAAATGCGGCGATTGACCGCGTCGACGAATGAATCCGCCCGTACCAGATCCTCGCTTTCGTCCGGCACGCCGGTTTCCGATCCTAGACACACAACGGTAGGCTCGTCTGCTGCAGCCGGACGCAGCACAGCCAGCACATTTTCTGTTGCGACGGTTTTTGGGGTGGCTAAGCTGTCCTGCATGATCACGCCAGCATCCATCAGTTGCAGGCCACCGTCTCCGCTCAGCAACGGCATCATCTGCCAGATGATGCCGTCCTGCCGCGCCGCGCCCCATTCAGTGGTCGATTCACTTTGGAACAACCTCCTCGCATCCTGGGCGAAGCGGATGCGGCGTCCGAGTCCCCGGCGATGCGCCAGTTGAGTAATCACACTGTTGACAACCGAAATCGGACGCTGGGCACTGTCCATGCACAGATTGAGCGGGATGCGATCTTGCCCGATCTTCCGCAACTGAATTCCAGCTTCGGTGCCGGAAAACTGCACAAATTCGGCGATTCTGCCGTCGGCTGAAGTGTTAGCAGGAACCGGTATGGCGAAATCGAGATACTGAAGATCACCGCAGGCAGGGAAGGCGTAGTCCCAAGGTAGCGAGTCAGATTCAAATCGAGACGGTACCACACGAAATACACCGGCTTTGACTTCCACCTGCTCCTTGTCATCCAACATCCCCATTCCGCAGAGAACCGGCCCCTGCAGTAGACGTCCTCTGTGCTCTAGCCACAGCATGCCCAACATGGACTTCGACTCTCCAATGGACCTCACAACCTGATCTGCAAAATGAATCTCAAACCGTGATTGATCTGCTCTTGCAGGCCTCAGGCGACCACTGATCAACCTGTCTGTGCGCGATTTCTGTCCAACGAAGGTGCGAGTCATTTGTTGCGTGAGCTCGGCGATGTGATTAAATGTGTAACTGCTACCTTCAACGGTCACGGAAATTTCACTGCTAATAAACGTGGACTGAATCGCCGTACCGGCAATTCCCGTGACCTCTCGGTGGAAAACAAGGGCGGTGGAGCCGGAGACCTTGTCCGGCTGGTTGCAGTCACCGATGAGGCAGAACATGCCATGACGCGAAAGACCGGCAAGGAGCGGATTGATCTCCGTAAAGCTGTCGTTGTGCTTGAGGAACCGGGCCTGGCCCGTTTCCAGTATCTGGGCGGCGACGCCAAAGCCGGTATCCGCCGAATTCAGTTTCAGATCCACATCAAGCTGCGCGGTGACGTGGCCCTGTTCGTCGAAGGACAGCAGTTGGTTTGGGCTCCAGATGGACAGATCCGTGCCGCCACCTACAAACAACGCCAGTGTCGAGTGACGGTTGACCGCAACTCGCGGTGCAGGCGCTGAAGCCGACAGCTGCCATCGCGTAACCGCTTGGGTACCGGGTGCTTCGTCCGGTAACAGGATATCTATCTGGCCCGAGTCATTCCTGCTGAGGCACAGATGATCTTTCGACAGAATCCGGATGTAGTCGAGCGTGCTGAATGATGGGCTTGTGAAGCGGTGCCGCTCCGTCTGACTCCAGTTGGAGTCAAAATTCAGTTCCCAACTGATGCATAGGCCATCACCTCCCGCGGCGACTTTCGCCTTCGTTTCCGAGCATTCCGGGTGAGTTACGGCTACATGTTGCAGAGCTTCTCCTTCCGCAAACTTGAGCCGGTGATTAGCGTCGGATTCGCCAATGCCGATCTCCCAAAACGTTATCCCATTGCCAGCCACGACGGCATACGGTCCGCTCACGCCAAGATCGTTAATATCGCCTTGATGAGAGAGTGTTCTGGGTTGTTCCGGAGCGCCAGACAGCCGTAGAGAGTGGGCCGTGGTGGCGCAGGCTGCGATCAACCATGTGTCTGATTCGGTGGCAGCGAACGCAAGCTGCTGAACGGGTCCATCGCCGTTTACAGTAAACCAGTGGGTACGACTGCCGCTGACCAGGTTGTAGAGGTCGATATCCGTGCCGTTACAGGTGGCACAGTGCGGCATCCAGCCCGCTTCGACAGCTGAGAACCAGCGACTCCCGGCAGGCATACGTTTGGAGGCATCCGCTAATATTCTATTTACCGAGGATGCGGACCCAATAGAAACTTCATAAATATGAACGTCATATGTGGTTTCCACGTCAACCTGATGATTTGCAGGACTTGCCACGATCAACAGTGAGTCGGCCGAACGTACGAATCGAACCTGCCCGGTGGATACTGGCAACAAGTCGTTACCGGTGACGGCTACTTTCCAGTCACTCCACGTGTCGGCTGTTTTCTTCTGCAAAAAAACTTTTAGCTGCGCACCCGCTGTCGCCGCGGCTAGTAGATGCGTATCATCGTCAGCCACGAAGAAATCGATGGCCGTTGTACCGAGGAGGCTGTTTCCAATCCTAGAGGTTGTCCCTGTGGTGTCGATTTTCCGTAGTATCCCGTCACTGGCTGTATAAAACAGAACCGGGATATCACCACTATGGCCGATAGCGATGGACTGGACCGTATGAGTCGAGACATCTTCGCTGATGCTGTGACTTTCGTCGATGCTACCATCCCATTTCCAGCCCCGGATTTTCTTATCAGACGCGGCAAAAATCCAAAGGCTGTCGCCAACTTTCACCTGGGAAACCAGTTTCGCCGGAGCACCTTCCAGCGATAGCTCTTCCAGGACCCGCCTCTTTTTTGCATCCAGCAGCCAGACCTTTCCGTCACACAGAGCCGCAGCGATCAATTTGTCTCCATTCGCAGCAACAACCAACGCTTCCACGGCGTCCGCAGCCAGTTCCACAACGCCGTGCAGTTTTCGAGTCACTGCATCCATTAGGTGAATGCGCCCTGCTTCGTCGCCAACAACAAGCAAGGATTGGCTATTATCCGAGACCACACAGGCGACAGATACCGGTGTAGAAGAATTCGGTATACGCAAAGCTTTGAGCTGTTCAGTACCCGAAGTCAGCACTTCATGTAGTGCGACTCCGAGGGGGTCATTAGAGTCTTCGTCCCGATTTGGGAACAACCCGAGTGCCGTCAAGCATCGACCATAAGCCAGCGAAGAAACTGCTGCTTCAGTTAAAAATTGATTCCGATGCAATCCGGTAGATGCATCCCACCAGCGAATCTCATGGGCTTTGCCTTTGTCCCCGTGACTGGTGACGATGTCTCCGAATCGCCCGATAGCGTCCGCCGCGAGGTGAGCGATCGCAGGAACGTCTTTAAATCGGTGGTATGGTCGGCACACCTTCAGCGGCAACGAGCCTGCATCGTCAGCCTTGGGTGCTCGGAGTGTTTCGAAGCCGTATAGCAACCTGCCACATGCTTCGACCCCCTCGTAGCCTTCCAGCACCAACTGTGCATTAGCAGCTCCATCCAGCGGCTGGCTGCCTTCGAGAAGACGGGCTTCGCTGTTTTCCGGTATAACCGTCAACAGGATTCGGTGTGTTGGCCGGTCGAACTCCACCGTAAAAGAGAGTTGCTCCATCCGACCGCGGAAGCCGTCGGTTGAGGCAGCTGTTGGTTCGTCACCGACCAACATATTCCAGGTGATATTTTTACCGGTCAAGGAACGGACGTCTGCAATATGCATGATGTCGTTGTATGCGCAGCGCACCATTTCAACTGTGACAAGGGACTGATCCTGCACCGAAGCATTCAGGAACGACGGTGCGTCTCCCTGTCGAATATCTTCTAGGGTAGCTCCGGAGCCGTCTAGTAGTAATGGATTAATCAGGACAGCCGTCACGGAGATCGACATAAATCTCCAGGGGTCTTCACCTCTCTTGCATTTATCACTTTGGCCCCAGAATATGATCGAATCAATGTCCCTGAAAAACATAGGAACACCTGCGACCCGAGGCAGATAGTCAGCGGCCTCCACAGCAGATCCCTTCACGTTCGAATAAAACCCAAAGACCCCCGCGTAACCGCGACTAGCGGCAAAAAATGTTTCCGCTTTGTCGCCCTGTACCGGTTCGGGCTTCCACACATCTGTTCCGGATGAATTGTCGAGCAAAAGTCTCAGGCTCTCGCAGGAAAAGAAGATCTCTGTCAGTCGGCTGGTACCCTGACCAGTGCGAACCAGCAGGGAATCGTCCGAGTGCCCGATACTGAGGGAAATGCTGCTGCACTGCGGCGCATATTGATAGGGTTCAGAGCGAGACATAGACACGCCCAATGGGCGGTTGACTTGCTGGGTCCACGAGTGGTTTCCACGTCGGTCGACCTGCGGAGCACGGAGAGTGCTCAGGTTGTCCATCCAGACTGCATCAGCCCTCACCTGATGCAGCATGGATGCAGTATCGACATTCCAGAGCCGAATGGCGCCATCGCCTCCGCACGACAGCAGGCCGCTCCGCAGATTCATTGGTCCGTCAACATTAACGAATGAGGAATCGAGGCTCTTGACCATTCCCGGATGACCGTTAAGTCGGAGTAGAGGTTGCTTGGCAGAGTGTTTAGATAACTGGGCAGAAAGGTTGGGGTCGACGGACCGCAAGGATGGTTCTGACGTGGAAAGCCAAAGATCAATACTGCCGGAGTCGTTTGCGACAATCACCCAACCGGGCCGACAGCCGGGCGGAAGGCCCTGATTCGAATCCGGTCGCGTGGCGAGGCAGATGTCGGTAGCTTCAACCGAGTCTGGTATCGGAACTGCATCGATTTGATGAAACTCTCCGGATCCCAAATGCGTAGCAAACTCTGCAAGACACCATTGTCTGCCCGAATCGGCAACTGTAGCCAACATTAGCCTAGGAGTTGATTCTAGAAACTCAACTTCTTTTGCCTCTGCTTTGTCAAATACCTCACCGCTCATGCTGGCTGAGGGGTAAGCGGCATTCCAAGATCCTTCTGTCGCCATTCGTCCATTTTTATCAATGAAGGGGCCATCGGTTGGCGAAATCCAAATGGCAAATTGGTCGTTTGCCGTGTATTCCGTCTTCGAATGCCAAGGCTCAGCTGCGCGAATCCAGGTGTCGTGTTGTGGGTTGAAATAAGCTAGGGCAATACTGCGGGTAGGCCTTTCGACATCAGCACCCTTGATCTGTAAAAGGGCGAAGGTCCAGCTTCCGTCATTATCACGCGTGCCACGATACGCACTCGGTGAGGGGGCCTCCGTAGCTGCAGCGACAAAGAGCTCGTCATCAACAAAAAGCAGCGACAAATCGACTACTGAAGCCGGGTCTAGCGCTGCAACGGATTCCACCAACTCGAAGTCGGGCGTGTCGGAGGCGGGATTCGGTCGCCAGATCCAGAGTCGCAACTGGTTGGAACTGGAATCGGTGGCCAGCACAGCTACTGAGGTGCCACTGGACGCTACCGCACTTGCTGTCACGGAGAAGCCAGCCGTGGTTGTATTCAGCAACAGTTTCCATATGTCAGTTCCCGATTGTCGCTGCCAACTTTGCAAGGCGCCGTTTGGCTGAAGAGCAACTACCCAGTCCGCACCAGTCGTTTGCCCTGTCCCGACGCGGACGGGGTTGATACTAGCGCCGGCCAATACTTCTTCGACGATTCCCGTGCCCCGATTATGCACAGCCACGCCGGACCCGCTGCCGGCAACATACCAACCCAGGGGTGTACCGGACGGCTGCGAGGAGGAATCCAGAGCTACCGCAGAGAAATCTTTGCCGTCAAACAGGCAGGGAACGCTGCCGTTGCGTGCTCGTACAAAACCGCGGGTGACGGACTGCTGACTGTTTGTGTCCACCGGCTCCAGTTGGACAACCGGGCGTGGGCGGTTATCCACTTCTGTTCTAATCTCAGTAAGCTTGGCGTTGCAGGTCAGCCAGTCCATGTGCGTTCCATCTGCCAAATCGGTCAACCAGCGTTCGCCAAGTGTTCTCTTTGACTGGTCTGTACGAATATGCAATTTCTGACTGAATACGGCGTCGGAATGAACGATCGGTGCCCGGTCGACGCCATCGGTCGCGTCTCGATAGTCGATCCAGACTTTGGGCGTGTTGGTCAGTTCCGCCCCCGGCAGCCAGTTGCCAACTTCCTCAGCAGCACTCTTGGAATCGGGTAGTGACTCCACAGCGATCGTGTATTCGTCGCGTGTGGCTTTCACGAAGTCTTCTACTGATTCTGCCAGCCCGTGTGGCATGCCGTCTGCGGCACGGTCAAGACTGGCCGCAGCGAACTCGCCATGTTCAAGTGCGAGATTGCGGTGATGCAGTGAGCGCACCCGGGTTGTCGGATCGTCGATGTCGGCGGCCACGGAATCTTGCATCGAAACCCAGGGCGCGAGCGCCATTGCGGCCGCGATATGTGGGGCCTGATCTTTGTTCTCCGTCCATTTCCACTTCACTTCCTGAAGACTGGCGACCTTCCCGGCCGCCAGCCTGCAGGATGTAATCGGAAACGGTGTAAGCAGATGGGTGGTATCTCGCTCCACAATCGTGCGAAGGGTGACGGTATCGACGCACTGTCGAAGGTTTTTTGCGCCAGCAGAGAGGTAATTGATTCCGGCATCTCGGGCGTGCGGCGGGTAACTTACAAGGGCGTCGTTCTCGGCTTGCAGTTGAAAAACCGGCGGTTCGTTTTGGTCCTGAGCGGGGATCGTGATTGTCGGCTGCCGATCGTCTTCAGATTCGACATCTGTAGCGTTGGTCTCACTGAAGACCAGTCGTGTTGCCCGAAGTGACTCCTTAAGTTGCTTAGCATTGGGAGGTGAAGTCGGATCCTGCAGACGGCTGGCGTAGGTCTGCAATTCCGGTGAGAACAGAGTGACGGGGCCGTCGAACAGTTCCAACTCAAGACTCGGCACAGCGCCAAGTGTCAGCGTCATCCTCAGCAGTGGCGACAACTCCTGTTCTGTATCGCTGGCGTCAATACCTAGATTTAGCTGCCAACCTTTGAGAGATTTCATTAACGGCAGGGGCAATAGCACCGCGTCGCTGGGTGGTCGAACTGCAGTTCGATCCGGGATCTCAAACCGCGTCCAAACCGCCATCGGTTCTGGTAAACACGATGGCTTTGGAGTGACCGTTCCGAACTGCCAGAGCTTCCCATCCTGCAGTCGTCCCGTGCGAATGCCTGCGCACTGCAACTCCGGTGTCTTGATCTCAGTGATCATCATGTTGCTACCGGTAAACTGTATACGCGCATCCGGAGCGACGTCTTTACAAGTTCTTAGATCGATTGGCGCCCCTTTCTGCGCAGAGGGGTTCATGGAGTGACCTGCGATTAATGCTGCGTTGCAGATGATTTCATGCTTGGTTTGCTGCGATAAGTTCGCCTCGTCGGGTAATCGAGTTAGCTGTTCCTTTAAGGTTACTAGGACTTTCCCAGAAACCAACTGGCTCTCTGTTTTATCTACAGCCATTTTTCCGCTGGTGTCAAAGATGCGAACATGCAACGCGGGACCAACGAAGGCGACGACCACCAGCGATTTGCCCGTATCAATAAGATCTTCATCCGTAGCAACGGATATCAATCGGAGGGCATATCCGGGTTGCACCTCATCGTGCTGGTGAAGAACCAGCTTTTCACCATCGTCCCGGAGCGTTTCCGGATACCAGGTCTTCGTCAGCTCCCCCTTTCTCCCATCGGTAAACAATAGGCCGAAATCCGGGCGAACCAGAGTCTGCACAGATGTGTTGCCCTGCAGAGGCCTTCGGTAGAATACGCCAGGATTCTGCTCAGTGCGGCCGCGACGAGCAACCCTCTGGATGGTTTCCCCGAATCCAAAAGAGCTAAGATGATCAACCACTCTCTTGCTGAAATCGTCTAGAACGTTCTGTGGCGCCAGATGTTCTGGACTCGTGTTGCAGGACGACAACTGCCAAAGTTCCGAATAAACATCCTTTATAATAAGCGACACGCGACGCCGGAAGCGCTCCGGAAGAGGATCTTTAGTATCAACAAGCTCCAGTTCAAAATCTTTACGACCGAAGAAAATTCCAGTAACAACCCTATCCTTTTCATTCCATAGGTCGCTGAGCCAGTGCTCAAACTTGGCTTTGTGCTCTTCGCACTCATTATTCTCCCAAGGCATACAAAAGGGCTTCCAGAACATCTTTCCATATTGCTTGGAAAAACTGTCTTTTTTTACTATACGCACAGATCCGGACTCGATTTTCGTACTGAACCTTCGTTCACCTAATTTATTTATCTTTCCAGTAACAGATGCTGAGACCTGGACATCGTCTTTGATATTTCGCTGCAACAGCTTCACGTTATGGCCAAAAACATGGATAATCAGTAACGGTTCTGCTAGTTCATTTCCCCACTCGGTTACTTCTTTTTGACCAATTACCACTGGCACGACTTCATTAGGTGTCAGTGATGCGGTCTCTAGCCACGCGGCCATTTTATCATTGACGCTAATTTCAAAGGAGGCGGGTGACATTTCATTTTGACTATGAATTTCTAGTGTGGTTGCCTTTAGCAATCTCGAATGATGGCCATTTTCAGTAAGCGATTCACGATGCCTTACATGCTTAGTATCTGAATCATTCGTTTCAAGAAGCTCCAACTCAAATTGCTCATTGCCGAAGATGATTCCGGCGACCTTCCGGTTATCCTTGCTCCAGAGTTTTTTTAGCCAATCTTTTAATTTACGTGTAGCAAATAAGTCTTCATTTCTTTCAAAGCTATTTGTAGTAGTTAATTGCACGGAGCCGGAATGAATTTTCATTCGAAATTCTTTTGGACTAATTTTTTCAATTCGCCCAGTCACAGCAGCTGAAATTTTAATCGACGGATTATCTTCTATTTCCTTGACATCAATCTCTATATCGTCGCCAAAGCATTGGATAATAGGCTTATGGAAAATAGTTTTCCACTCTATTACATCGTCTCGTCTAATCACCAATTCTACAATTTCGAAAGGGTTACGAGCTTGTTTTTTCAGCCAATTTTCCATCTCATTTTCAACACGAGTTTTGAATGAGGCTTGTGTAACACCCTTTCTGCCGCCATAAATTTCTAGCGTGGTTGCCATTAGTTGTCCTCCAATAGATTTGTGGCTGGAGTCAATCGGCCACGACAGGATACTTGCACCCTACGGAATTCCGGGTTCCCAAACATCTTTTCGCTAGTGAATCTCACCGTGACAACCGGAACGGTCGTACCGAGACTTGGGACGTGTCTCAGCCGGATCGGCGGATACTGATCTTGTTCTTTGATATTGACATCGGACTCCAGTGAACGAACCAGTGGGTATGCCGGGGAAAGAGTGTTCGGTCCCGGTGGTGGTGGCGAATATCCAGGATGCCAAGGCATCAGCAGATCGACGACGCTGCGATACACACTCTTACTGGTTTCAGCTTCACCCTCATCATCCACCCGATTATAGAAGTGGTAACCCAACGCTGGATCGGGCAACATTTCGTCCCACAGTTGATGTTTCACAGTACTTCCGGTTAAATCAACAAGTTCATATTCCCGCTTCTCAATGGGAATTCCTCCGTTGAGTTCCTGCGGTCGGGCAAGCTCACCCATTCGACTGAGGATCACGTTGATTTCATAGACTGAATCCTCTCTGCGAACAACCGGCTGCCGGTAGGCAATTATCGACGGGAGCCTCCGTGCGGGATCTACTTGCGGGATGGATGACAGACCAAATTCAGCGCTAGGCTTCTGGCCACGCAAATCACCTTCAAACAGACTATGCGTATCCATTGATACTTCATAGAAATATGGTACGTCGTCGAGTTGCACCAATCGTTCGTGTCGGTATAACCGTGTGTCAAACGCATTATTTCTTGGGGTTGCAATCAGGATCGGTGGAGGAGGCTCTAGTTCTTCATCCTCCACAACCATGGCTTTGCGGATCTGCTTCCACTGCAGATTTTCGTCCCGATGATCCACGAGCTTCGAACGGAAGCTCAAGGAGTACCCCTGGTAGCCTGTTCTTACGGCAGAAATACCGTTCAGAATCGAGCGAATTCCGGCTGGAGCCAACGTGAGGGCAAATTGGACTACCGTCGGATGCGGGATGACCGAAACTGGTTGGGGAATCGGCAAATCGATGCCGTCGTTGCGCGTCATTACACGGCGGACAGACACTTTTGCTCCGGCGTGCTGCAAACGCGGTCGAACTGCGTTGTCGGCCCAGCGCAACAACAGCTCATACCGTGACATCTTCCGAGCGGAGACTTCGAAACGATGTCCGTGGCGGTCGGGCAACTCCCAATCAACGTGGGCAAAACCATCCAGATGGGGAATGGCCATATAGTGCAACTCAAGTGGCGTCAGACGAATCTGCAACAGATGCCCCATCGGAAGAAGTTTTTTGGGTTCAAATGGATCCCTTGGATGCACGAAAGCCAGCGTTCGGGCAAAGGAAGCGATGTGCTTTGATATCTCGTCAGAATTCGCCGTTTCGATGCCACGCATGGTCAGCCAATCTCTTAGATCGGTGGATTTTTCACCGGTGGATTCGTCGGTATTCTGTTCCTCCTCTCCATCGAGATACACCAGAACCAGATCATGAAACCTCTTCGGCACAACGGCCAACCGTACAAAAGCTGACCCAACCCACGCATAATCTTTGTCACGAGTAACAGCGTCCGGAAATGGTCCGCGATATTCGGAATCCGGTTCACGGGGGAGCAGCACGTAAACATAGTGAGAATCAATGGGAGATTCACCATCTATCGACTGACCGTACTCAAACACTTTTTCCAGAGCTGTGTCACGGATTTGATCCAATAGTCCTCGTTGTGTGACTGTTTGCCCCAAACCGTCCGTAGCTGCAATATCAACTGCAAAGCCCATACGTTCGTATAGGTTGAACAGGGCTACGATTGACGACTCTGCGCTGCCCGTTTCTTCGCCAACTGTATCCGTGGCCCGGTCGGCACTGCTCAGCAGTGTTTTCAAACGAAGCGTCTCAGGCACCTTCGTTCCATCGTTATCAGTTCGTACGATGACTCGGTGATGCGGTCGCCGTTCCATGACAAGTCCTTTCGCAGCCAACTGACGTTCCAGTTGCTTCACCGCAATGGTCAATCCAGCTGCTTTACCCACAACTTTGGATGCCTTCTCGCGGCGCTCCCAGTCTGGTTCTAGTTTACGGTTGTATTGGATCGCTTGCTTCAGTTCATTGAGTGTCTTTATAAGTAGTTCGCCAGCCCAGGTATTGACCGGTCGCCTAATCTCGGTGTCAGGTAACCAATCCAGCAGAGACTGAACATGACGGAAGGGAAAGGTTTTAAGCAGTTCGTTGTTTGCCTGCCCCTGCTGGCGACGGAGTGCTTCGAATCCTGCTCCGCGCGGTAACCAAAACTCATCGGCACCGATCTCAGTGTTAGCCCTTGGCAATGGGTCGTCAACGGTAGCCAGTACATCTTCGCCTATGATGCGACGCCGACGCACGATGGCGGCCAATTTGCGCGCAAAATCGGCGTCCAGAAACGCTGCCCGCGCCTCATTGCGACCGTCTTCCGTGTTGTCGAAATCGGCTGCATCCGGCTGATATTCGTCGATCGACACCAACACGTCGTTGAGCGCCTGGTCTATCAACTCAGCAACTTCCGATGTAAGTGGATCCACATTCACGCCGGACGGCGGCCTCAGACCCAGAAAAAGATATCTGATCAATGCCCGTGCCTGCATCCGCAGTGCTTCCAAGAACGGATCGTTCAGGTTCAGCGGGGAGCGATCGTATACATTCAGAGCACGAACCCACTGGGCAACGTTGACCGAAACAGGAGCCCAGTCCTCTGCCGTTTCGAGCAGCCCTCGAAACTCGTCAGTACGAAGAGACAATTCGCGCAATGCCGGATTTTCTGCTTTCAGATATAACGTCTGATTGACGCGGTATTTTTGGGGGTTATATTCCTGCCTCGAAGAGGTGTGTTTCAAGTCCGCCAGACTCAACCTAGCGGAACGTTCTCGGCGAGTCAGTCGCCATGCCGAGTCATTGGAAAAGTCGCGAATTGCCTGCTGATAAATATCAGCATCACAAGTCTCACAGACACGGGACGAGACCACCTTCGAATCATCTGTGTCACGGATGCTCAGATCCACGCCACCGTACTGCCAGCCAGGATGATTCCAGCGGATGCCAATGCGTCGTCTCTGATTCGCCTGTGCTTCTTCAGGGACACCATCGATATCGTCATCAAACGGCCGGACGCTCGCGGACACACCGAGTTGCCATGGGTTGGGTGTCTCGCTGCCCGGAGATAGCCTGTGCAACGATTTCACTTCGTCAACGACTTTGGCATCAATCCATTCGAGGCGTCCAACCGCCCGCAGTCGTGGTGGCTCTGTCCAGATATACTTTTCTCCTGTTAGCTCACCGGTGTTTCTCTCGATCACCGACAGCCGGCGGCTCAGGAAGTGCCGCAACGGACGGACTCGGCCGAAGGCCTCACCGAACGCACTCTCGTACTTAGATCGAACATAGAACAGATAGGCAAACCCTTCGCGGAACCGTTCACGGGACTGGTCTGAAATCGACCACAGACCGGGGGATGAATGCCGAACAACATCAATGCGGAATTTGTCGTCAAGGGAAATCAGCACATCTTCCGAGGACACCTGACGCACATCGGCGTCTTGCTTCTGTGGTGCTAAGCCGGGTTCTTCAGCGGCACCGGCATAAAAACCGGAATCGGAAATCGGTCGTTCTTCCACCCAGATCTCAAATTTCGGTTTCGGATCTTCCTTCTCAAACTCTTCCCAATGATCCATAAGCGCCGGAGTAACTTTTTCGCCGGAGATGGAAACAAAACGGAATTGCGTCCATGCTTTGCCCGTTTTCGAACCAGCATGCGCAGGATTTGGCCGATACAATGATTCAACGTCCATTGCCATGGCCAGATCGACGGGGAAATCGTCGTCCTCCGGTAGGTAGGGAGCGAGTCGTTGCCAGACGGCATTCAATGGCGGACTCGGCGAATCGAAATCACCTATCGGTATTAGCTTGATGGCATATTCAACATTAGTTGAACCGGTCGGACTCGTTCGGCTATTAAGATCAACCTGAAATTCATCTGTTGCCAGATAAGGATCCACGACGGCGATCGCCTGGCCCTCGTTCTCTTCCGGCCTAAGAAATGTCACAGGGGGGAGTTGCTGGTCTGCAATCAGGACTGGAATCTCGCCGCGAACGCGCCGCCAGACCTGGAAGTGGGATGTCACTGGCAGATAGTTCTTAAGGAATTCGTCTTCGTATCGAACCGGTAGACGGACGCGCAGTCTGCCACGACTGTCGTCATCAACAACAAATTCCTGTCGCAGTGGAAGCAGGTGAACTTTGCTGCGAGCATCGTCAACTTTATCACCGATATTTCGGAGCCTGACAGTAGTACTATAAGGCTTATTTTCTCCGTTGCTCCGTGTTACCCTTACTTGTAGCGGCAGTTCTCCCTTGTGCTTGAATACCAAACCGAACAAGCGCTTTTCACCGTCTTCTCCTGGCGCGATCTTACGCGCTTGCCACGCCGACCCCTCAGCACGGTCGCGAACCTCGCCAGAATCCAGCGTTGAGAGTTCTCGCAGTTCGGTAAGCAATTGAAACAGAATTACTGCACGACGGTGTTCTAGGTCATCAATCTCAGAAATGTCAGCTCCCTGGTGTCTTCGTTGTACAATCGCCCGCTGAGACCACCACGCGTATTCAGCCAGCCGACCGTATGTGGAATTGAAATCCTGCGGCACTTCACCCGATTGCAGTATCTGTTCGGCCGTCTTCATGCGGACCGGCAAAACACCCTCGGGCAGCATGACCTGATCGATGTCCAACCAATATTCGCGATCTGCAGACTCGACTCGCGGATCGGATACCGGCTTGTAGTTCTTCAATGGAATCACAGCTTCCTTGCGGTTGCCCCATGAAACACCGCCACTCAACGGATCATTGTCAACGTTCTTACTGACTTTCGATTGCCAATACGTCTGATCAGATGCCCGCACCCAGTCACCCTGATCGTAGGTGGCCTGCGAATCCCAAACACCTTGAAACGGTGCTGGCGTGTGAAACACAGTTTCCGCCATCATCAATTCAACATCTTCAAGTGCCTCTGGATTTGGCACAACATACTGGGCGGATTGCTGTTTTGCCTCCTTTTGGTTTTCCTGATCCCATGGCATTAGGAGAGTCAGCGTTTTTTGTTGATTATCTTCGATATATTTGACGCAAATCGATTTAACGTGTTCTAGGAAAGGTATTGGCTTATCAGGATCAACGTTGTCTGCGATATCGGGCGTAAACCAGGTTTCGTCAGCCGGAGGTATAATCAAATGCCAGTAGTCGCCAGTCTTGGTCTTGGTTTGGTAATGTAGCCATTCGGCCATCCCCTCTTCTGCGGCGAATAATGCCATTTTCGGTACCGCTGTTGCACTTTGTTCACCAGTCAATAGTTGTTGCCGATAGGCTTCTAACCTGCCTTCGTAGACTGCAACACGTTGCCGGACATCCTTAATAATGCCATCGTTAATGGCTAACGATGGAGAAATTGAAAGTCGATATCCACAGATTGGCACATTAATGGAAATCTCACCGGCAAAACCAAATTGTCCGTGTTCATCAAAAGCCACGGCCCCACGTAGTCCCAGATCCAATTGCGTCGAAGGCAACTCGAATGTCTCACCGAAGGATATCCGCTTCTTCCATCGCCCCAAACCGATTGTCCTACTGAATTCTATTCTGATCCAGGCACTTACATCTAGCGTGATTTGTACCGCAATCAAACCATAAGCGGCAATCCCTTGCTGAGTCAGCAAGCCACCATATTCAATGCCGATAGCAACATCCCCGCGGCAATTGAATCCTCCGGGACCAGCAGAAAGCTCCTTCGAGAACGAGCCAGTGATCATCTGTTGCGCCCGAACCAACAGCGTGCTATCAAAATACGCAAGTCGAAAGCTGCCTCGATAGAGCATTTGGACGCCAAGAAACTCGTCGCGATACGAGATGTCCTGTAGAAAAAAGTCAACTAGGCTCGGCGACAGCGTGAAAGATAATTTTACGTGGCCTTTGTTCAGGATCTCCTGCAGCTGTTTGCTCGTCTCGATAGCTGGTCTTGGACGCGATTCTATAGCTGCAGTGAGCAGCCGGTCGCGTGGGAGAATCGCCACAGCACCAACCAGTGCCGGCTGATTCCAGTTTCTCCGTTGACGTACAAAGTCAACGCTCGATGCCAGCCACACCTTTCCCGCTGCAACGATGTTCAGATCGACGTCGATACTCAGGAGGAGATAAGCGACATAAGCATTGGTCTGCGAATTGCCGCCTTTATTCGATGCAATGATCGTTGTACCGACAATAGAGAGATAGAAGCCATTCCGTTCGACAAACGACCAACCGGCGATCTTAGAGGGATCAATGCGATCAATATTCGGCAGCATCGCCTCTGCGGTCGGCCGTTCGGGGATACCGTTCAACCGATTGTTGATGCCAATCCCGGCGCCAAAGTTCTTTGCAACCACCCCTGAAAATAACTGAACCTCGTAGTCCAGTGATCCGTACAGCACGATGTTGGGCACGATCTGGCCGTTCTGCTTACGCCCAGTGCCCAGTTTCAGAAGAGTCGCCGCTTCCGGCAATCCAGAAATCGCTAGCGTCCCGGCTGCAGCAAAATAGCGTTCTCGACCATTGTCGACCCAGGCCACTTCTCCCCGATATCGCACGGAATCACTGACAGTTACATCGATTCCAATCCGGTCTGGGTTCCGCATCTTCAAGCGAGCACCACCGAAAAACTCGAGGTGGACACCGCCCACCTCCACCGAGACTTCCAGTGCCCCAGGATCCAGCCACGCGAACATGGCTTCGTCACACATCAAGACAAATGTGTCACCCCAGCGAAAACTGAGGCCGTTGAACGTGACCAGGAACTTTTCGTCCAGACATTTGAATTCCAGCGGCCTTGCCAACGATAGGGCAATCTCGCCAACCCCGTTATGCAGTTCCAGCAGGTTGCAATTTTTGACTTGCAGGCGGTCGGAATCTTTTAAGTCGTCCAGTCCGCCCGTGTTGCTGACTTCCGATGACAGGAACAGAGACGCATCCGCGAACACATCGAGATCCCACTCATCGTTGTCCAGATTCCATTCCAGCCGGGCGCGGAGATCATCGATCTGCATTTGTAGATAACCGGCCGAGATGCCGGCAATCGGTTTTCCGTTCGTCTTGTCGAGATCAACTTCCGCATAAATGGTTGGCGGGCGACCACGGCGTTCCTGTCGCATACCAACTTCGACTTTGGCGACCAGATCATCCACACTAGGGACTTCCAGTTCCCCAAAGAAAACAGCTTTGCGGATGACATTGTCAATGATAACAATTTCGCTGCGGCGATCCTCGCGCTCAGCCAGTGGCGTGATACCCAAAGCGCGCCGACTGTCCGTGCCGCGCAGCACGTTGGGCTGGTGTTCCGTTATTACCCGAGCATTCAGGCTCAATCCGTCCGAATTGATTCGCAGAAAAATCGCAGTATCTGAATCGCCGGCGGGCCACGCATCGGGAGAGAACGGTTGCAACTCGAACAACAATCGCTGAGACAGACTCCCGCCGAGCCCACCAGGAATTGCCATGATCGGTTTAACTGGGTGGTATGGATCCGGTTTGTCTGACTTGAGCACAAATTCACGGGTTTCAAAATCAAAATCTCCTCCAACATCTTGTTTGTTCGGCAAAAACAAAGCCAAGACGCCCAGATCAATGACTTGCATGTCCCCGCCCTTCAGTGACGGCGGCATGTGAAATTCGAACTTATTGACTGATAAACGTAACGTGCGCAGGTTGATCAATAGGGAAAACGTGAACTGAACACGGTTGCCTCCAACCGAAAGGCTCAGTAGCGTAGGAACCTCCAGTACCCCATCCAGCAGCTTTGTCGGCGTAATACTGCTGTAAGGATCTGGTCCGATGTGAAATTTCGCGGGCCCCAATGCGTCACCGAAAAGATCACTCAGACTCCACTCAAAGCCACCCAATTCCAAAGCATCGTTGAGTTGCTCCACGACAATAGGCCATGGTTCGATTTTTTCATCGGATGAACCGGATGCGGCCTCCCAGAATTTCTCACTAATTTTCCAGCGACCGGAGCTATCGTAGAACGCAATACTCGTCTCATCGGCTTCCCATTCGCCACCAATCGACAGCTCCATGCGGAACAAGAATGGCTTCGCAATATCATCCAGTAGCGGAATCATCAGCGCGAGCGCTTCGGGAGCTCCACCGGTTATAGGTCCCATCACCAGTGGAAATTCCAACTGCAGCGATAAGATCAGGGGCGTGCCCAGTGAACTGGCGTAGGAGTGAATAGTTACCGATTCCTCGGCAAAACGAACGTATAAAATATCGACTCCAAGAGTCATCTGCAGCCCGTAAATCCCCTTTAAGTCGAGCCTTGCATTTGGATCCGCCTCATATCGAAGTCCGCTTTTGTGCAACTCAAGTGCCGCGTTCCCGAGATAAAGTCGGTCACCAAGCCCTCCTACGATTGGGACATCACGAGCTCGCAGTGTTCCAGAATGCCAGTTTTCTTCTGCTGCGCCTCCCATACCAGAAAACACAAAATCAAACCCAAGACCTACACCAGACAAATCACCAGTCGCCTCGATAGGAAGGCGAAATGACACTCGAGTGTCGTTTTCAGTGTTATCCGCTTCAGCCCACTGAAACATCCATGTAGTCGCTCCCTTCGGCAGTTGCCCCCGTATCTTCCATGGCCCTTCAGTCCGAAACGCACTTTTATGTAGCGTGTTCTTAACGACCGTGATTTTTGTGGGGACCGTCACAGGATCGTTAGTGAGTCCTTCAAAAATCAAGTAACGACTCAGCCTCAGTTCGATATCGCCGCCTGAGTCATCCGTAAGCGGCACAAATGAGCCGGCATCTCCGCAAACAAAAAAACACCAATCTAAGGGCGCACCTAGTCCGATATCATTCGGTGCATTGATTACTTCGCCATCCGGCAGAGGAACAAAATCTAGTTGTTCCAGACATGCAGCAAGCAACAAGTTCGATTTATCAGCGAGAAACGTTAGCCGATAACAAATGGATCCATTTCGATCGTCTTCGAGTAAATATGGGAATACACAGCTATGGTCTGGATATTCCGGGAGCGGCCGAGTGTTTAATTGAATCAGCTTCATTTTTTGCGCGCCGAGAAATACCCGTCTTTTTTGCATTTCGGATCAGGATTATCCGGGTCGAAATAACTTTGCCTTTTCAGGAAATCCACTTCATCAAGGAACAAAGGCTGTAACTTCTGCTGCTCAATTGCATCAATCAATTCAACATCTATCAGTGTCACGGCTGAGACACCATCACGCATCTCATCCTTTCCATAGCACTTTCTTCGATGTGTGCTATTTCTTCTCGGACCTACACGGGAACTACCGACCATCAGATTTGGTTCATGCGGCAAAGGACCATTTCGAATACGTATAGCAGCACGATCGGACGTCACCGGATTGAGTCCGAATGAATACCAAAAGTAGGTCTCAAATGTGGGAACGATGATCTTTCCCTTGTATATCGCCATTCGATTTGTCATTACCTCGGCAAGATGAGGAATCTCACCTTGATAATGGTAACCATCGCTAAGCCCAAGATGGTGTCCGTATTCGTGGGCAGCAACGGCAGTGACAAGCGTCCCCGTCCCCATATCCAAAGACCAAGTGAACATCGATGGCCTTTCTGATTTGTCCCAGACAAAAACCGACGAGTGAGGAATCCTATCTGTCCAGTCGACTTCAAATCGAAACATCTGTTCACTGGAGCTTTTTGGCCCGCTGTTCCAGACTTTCTCGATCTCTTTCTTCCAAATTGGCTTGATACTTTTTAGCTGAGCTTCACTGACGTCCAAACGCCTCAGATTCAGCCGAACGGTAATGTACGTGGTGTTATCGACTTTGGTCCGTACGTACTTACCAAAAAACCACTCTGGCATATCAAATTCCCCATCCGCAGCGTCTGCGGCAGGGGCGTCTTCTACAAGCGACGGACCCGTATATTCTTTGGCGATAACTTCAGTCTCCAGTACTTGATATCCCGAACTGTACGGCCCCGTACCTGCTGGAATAAATGGGACACAGTGTAATGACGCTTTCGAAATAAACGGTATTATTGATCCCCATTCATAGACAACTGCAGTATCAGTCAGGATCTCTATCCATTCGTTACAACCCATCAACAGGTCGGAATCCGATGCAGGCTTTAAAGCTTTCGGTGTAACGGTGGCTTTGTTCTGCTGACCTGGTTCGATCCGAATGATCCGGTCTCCCATAGCTGTTGCAACGAGAACTTCCATCGTAGCATCCGAACAGTTAATGATTCTCTTTGCCATGTATAGTTGCTCCCTATTTCTTTGGCTGTGCAGCACACACAACAGATATCAAATTTCCGATCCCACTCCTCAACACATTCCCAGCTGCTCGAAGTTGCTTTTCATCATCAGCAGGGACGTCGTAGTGATCGACCGACCAGCCTCCAAGCGAATTGAGCTCAACGATGGATTGGCATAATCGATGATTCTTCTTAAGAATCGTACTGTTAATTTCCTTCCCAGCCCTTCGGGCATTCACGATTGATAACCCCACTCGTGCAACTGTCAATGGTGCAGTCAACAAAGCTTTAAGTGTATCTTTGTCCGACTGATCGCTTGGCTGCGACGCAAGTTGTACTGCGTGCTCTATAAACTTTGCGGAAAAGTCCAAACCGTATTGAGCCACCTGCGGTACTATGACCACTGACGCTCCGCCACCAGATATCAAAACAACTGCGGCACCCATGAATACATCGAACAGCATCCCGGAGACACTGGCCGCCTCCAAAAACTCCTCGCTGGCACGCTTTGCCGCCTCAACTGACACATCACCAAAATGGTTGAAAAATTGTTCTACAAGTTCAGCCAGGGATGGATCGTCCACTTTAATGATGAACGACTCTTCTGTCGTCTCGGTCGGAACAGCCCACCAATCGACCCGGACTTGGCCATTGTGCGGCAATAAAACCAACTGACCTAGTGATGACGCATGCTGATTCCGAATGTGGAGGGGAATAAGCCCAAAGCGATTTGCTGTTCCAAGCACTACGGTCTCTAGGGGTTCAGAATTAGACGAAGTCAGGCTAAGGCCGTTTTCTATCAACACGCTGGAGTCGCTTAGAATTCTGGCGTGTATTTCGCCATCAATAGGAATTACCTGGCTAACAAATTCCAATTCCGGTGCAACCTCTCCTAACTTGAGCGCGGCGAGCAGGCGATCGTTTTGCTCTGCTGATCCCACGTACCGTTCTCCAGGATCGAATTGCCCCCACAACACTTGACGAGACTGGAAGTTGGAGGCCTGCTTTCGGGCTTTTAGATAGTCGACGATCGAATTGTCCACCGAGCTAGCACCTATCAGTCATAAGGTTACTGAAGGAACGCCATTAAAAGAGATTGAGAGGACGTTCAGAATTTTGTGTCAGCATAGTCAGCTAGATATCCAACATTATTATCTAACCGACCCGCACAATAAACCGAAAGCTAAAATAGGGTCAAGTTGAAATTTTGCAATGACATAGTGATGCTAGCCCAGGAAATCACCAATGCTGATCTGGAGACGATGCGGTGTATCGCTATAAGCTCAGGAGGCTGCATTACAAGAGACCGCTACCACCACATCACACAGCATTGAAAATGAGCATACGATATGACACAATCCAAACAATAATTTTTGAGACTGAATGTCTGCCTTTGATTAATCATCAGTCGTTGAGTAAAAAGCAATGACTGACTTTTGTGGGTCGGAACCAGATGTTCAGCCGATTTAAAATAAACTATTTCTTTGTGTCCGCTTTAGAATAGTTATCTCATTAAACGCTATCTTAATCCAGGGCTCGATTCAAACGGTGTCGCTAGTGCTGATGTTAAAAAAATAGTACACCGCACAGAGTGCCGTCAAAGCAACTATAAAAAACCCTTCCAAATTGGATTCAGGGTTTTTTATTGTCAACTTCATCCCGCTTATCAACAATGACGACTCCAGCAAAAGGAGTCCGTTATGCGTTGCGTCACTGACTGTTTCATCCTCATCGCTCTATTCGGCACGGCAGCAAACAGCGCGCCGGTGGTCCTATTCGACGCCGGCAACACGCGGCCAATGCCGTCCGGTTTGCAAATAAAACACCCGAATTATCAACAATCCCTATCTTTACCGGATTTTCCAAAAAACTTCGATCCGCTGCCGGTCCGCAGCCAGGCGCTGACGCCGGGTCTCGTTCAATCGCGCGTAATCGATCGGCCCGGACTCGATCGCCCGGTGTTCATCGTCGGATATGACGAGTTGTCGCTCAACTGGCTTCGGCATAACCTGGAACAGCTAAAACGGCATCGTGCGACCGGCATCGTCGTCAACGTGGAGAATCCGGACCAACTGCGTCAAATAAGGCAAGCCGCCGATGGATTGGAAGTCAACCCGGTGCCGGGCGATAAGATCGCCCGGCAATTGGAACTGACGCATTACCCCGTGTTGATTTCAAAATACCGCATCGAGCAATGAACAAGCATTATCCCGTCGAAGCGCTGTTGCGTCCTCCGATCGAACTGTGGTCCGCCTTTTGCGCGTTCGGTATCGCGCTGATCTCCGCCCTGGCGCCTTGGGCGATCATGATGACGCCGGCGGTCGGTTATCTGTCGGCGGTGCTGTTAACCGGGTTCGGGCTCTATCGACTGTTTGACGCGCTGGTTATCCTGCGTTATCAACGAAACATGCGGCGGATGCCGGAATATGTCGTCGAGCCGAAGCGCATTCCGGTCAGCCGCCGACGACTGTTTCTAGGCAAGGGCTTCCTGTGGCGGCAACAACATACGCAACGCTTGCGCGATACCCTGAATCCCAAAGTCCGGCATTACATCGAGCCGTCTTCATTGTATCGCTGGGCCCGACGCAGGGAATCGCAATGGGAGAATACATTTCTGCTCAACAAAGCTGCCAAACTGTTGCGCAGCCAATCGCCATGGAACCCGGTCAGACCCTTGCCGCCGGTCGGCGGCAAACCGCACATTCACGCCGTCGAAATGCGGGAGCAGGATGTCACGATGGATCTACGCGAACGGGTCGGTCATACCTTGGTGCTCGGGACCACCCGCGTCGGCAAAACACGATTGGCGGAAATTCTGATTACGCAGGATATCGCCCGAGGCGATACCGTGATCGTGTTCGATCCGAAGGGCGACGCCGACCTGATGAAGCGAGTGGTCGCCGAAGCCAAACGGGCCGGTCGTAGCGACGAGACCTACATTTTCCATTTGGGGTATCCCGATATCTCATGCCGTTACAATGCAATCGGCAACTTTTCCCGAATCACGGAAGTCGCCACCCGACTGACTAACGCCTTGCCCAGCGAAGGCAATTCCGCCACCTTCCGGGAATTCGCCTGGCGGTTCACTAACATGATCGCAGTGGCCCTGGTCAAAATGGGCCGGCGTCCGGATTACCGGCAAGTCACGCGCTACATTACCCATATCGAGCCCTTGCTGATCGAATACTACCGGCAATGGCTGCCGGATGTCGCGCCGATCGAGTGGGTCCAGGAAGTCCAGCGCATGGCGGAATCTATTAATGAACGGGATTTGCCGTTCGCGTTGAAAGGCAGGTCGCACGAGGCAATTGCTTTGGTGCGTTATGCCAAGGAGAACGGCTTATACGATCCGGTGGCCGACGGCCTGCGCTCCGCCTTCGAGTACGACAAAACCTATTTCGACAAGATCGTCGCCTCGCTGCTGCCGCTGATGGAAAAACTGATCTCCGGCAAAACCGCGTCATTGATCTCGCCGGATTATTCGGACATGGAAGACAATCGCCCGATCATCGATTGGCGCCAGATCATCCGCCGCAAGGGCGTGGTCTATATCGGATTGGATGCGCTATCCGACACGGCGGTCGCCTCGGCGGTCGGCAATTCCATGTTCGCCGACCTGGTGTCGGTATCGGGGGAAATTTACAAACACGGCACCGATCGCGGCATGCCGGAAACGGAACAAGCGCCGGACATGCCGACGATATCGCTGCATGCCGACGAGTTCAACGAACTGATCGGCGACGAGTTCATTCCGCTGCTGAACAAGGCCGGCGGGTCCGGGTTTCAGGTGACGGCCTACACACAAACCTGGTCCGACGTGGAAGCGCGAATCGGCAGCAAAGCCAAAGCCGGACAGGTAGCCGGCAACTTCAATACGCTGATCATGCTCAGAGTCAAGGAATTGGCCACGGCGGAAATGCTGACCAGCCAAGTCGATAGCTGTAACGTGACCACCGTGACCGAAGTCTCCGGCGTCAACGACACCGCCGACCCGACTTCCAAGGTCGATTTCACCTCGACCAACCAAGACCGGATAGCGGTCACCGAAGTCCCGTTGATCACACCGGCCAACGTGATGGCGTTGCCGAAAGGTCAGGCATTCGCGCTGCTCGAAGGCGGCAATCTGTGGAAAATCCGCATGCCGCTGCCCTCCAAAAGCGACGACGACATGATGCCGAAGAACCTACGTGAAGTGGCCGCCGAAATGCAGCGCCGTTATTTGACCAGCGACCATTGGTGGGCCGGCTGACATGGCGGAACAGACCAAACGACGGCCTGCGTCGGCGCAGCAAAGCGCAGAGCAAGGCATTATTGCGACGACACTGATCCGCGTACTCCAGATCGTGATGTACTTGATCCTGACGCTGGTGTTTTCGATCGTGATCGAGTGGGTAGGCATGGCGATCGGCTGGTGGGACGAGCCGGGAGCGGAGCACAGCGAACGCATGCTGCAACAGGAATTGCAGTATTTGAACCGTGATTTTCGGCAAAGCGCGATCGTCGAGAGCCCGATGCGCTTTGCCGAGCGATTTTCCCAAAATTTCTACGATCTGACCTTCAAAAAAACGGGCATTCAATCAGCGATCATTTGGCTGGCCACCCCGACCCAAGCCAGTTCCGGTAATGTCAGAAAAAATCTGCATCGACTGTTTCAAATGGTCGAGGCCTACGTTCTGGCTGCCATGACCGTGACGCAGATATTCGGGGTGCGTCTGGCGGTATTGACCTTGGCAATGCCGGCCTTCGTCCTGTTGGGTGCGACGGGCTTGGTCGATGGACTGGTGCAACGCGACATTCGCCGCTGGAGTGGCGGGAGAGAATCGTCGTTCGTCTATCACTGGGCCAAAAAAGCGCTCTATCCGTCATTGATTTTGCCTTGGATCGTCTATCTCGCAATGCCCGTGAGCGTGCATCCCAATTTGGTCGTGCTGCCGTTCGCCGTGCTGTTCGCGGTATCGCTTTTGGTGATGTCGTCGACGTTTAAAAAATATTTGTAAGGTAATGAACAAACGCCGGACTATCGGCCATCAAAAAACCCATCGGAACTTGAGTTAGGGTTTTTTATGGCTTTTTGGGGATTCTGAAGTAAACAATAACCGGCAAGTAAGCACCCCAACGATTTCATCGCACAGAGAACGCCATGACCCGAAGAGTCCAAAGTATCGCATTTATTTTTCAGCTTTTGCTTCTGTTGGCTTGTTCTTTTTCGGCCTCTGCCGACAGCGACGCCGAGCGTACCGCGTTAGCCAAAATCAAACATGAAATTGAATCCTTGAAGCCGTTGATCGCCGAAGCCAAAGCCCAGGCAGACAGCGACGCCAGGGTGCAATTTCAATATGACTGGTTGGCATTAGACCTCGATCGCATGGTTTTGGGGATTCAAGAGCATTTATCGGCCCCATCGACGCAGCCGCGCAGTTTTCCGCCCTTGAAAGGCGACTACCGGCACTGACATGACGAATCAGCAAACCGCCGCTTTCACGCAGGCCACCGGTAATATCGCCAATCCGGGACAACTGTTGTTAGGGATCGCCATGATATTCGCGGTGATTTATTTGCTGTGGTTGGTCTGGATCACGAAATCGCAATATCACGCCTGGCAAACCAGGAAAGGAGACTTTTATGACATGACCTCTTCCGTGCTCAGAGCAATCGTTGTGGTCTTGCTCGTGGGCTACTTCATCCGTTGACCCAACCTTAAACTGAATCTATTTCGCTGGTCTCATTCTCTTTTTCAAAACGGAGAAATCAAACATGAAGAAATTACGTAATAAGATGGGCCAATCCGCTCATCGACTCACCGCTTTCGTCGTCATGTCCTTGGCGATGGCAAGTGACCACGTGCAAGCGGCCTTGCCGGCGCCGGTCGCTCCGAGTAACGCCCCGGCGGCGGGCAACTGGCTGGAGTTGATCAAGGGCTATGCCAAGGACGCAGGGCTCGTCATCGGACTGATCATCGCGGTCGTGGCGTTTTTATGGATCGGTTGGATTACGATCGCCAAATTCAACGAGGCCAGAGCAGGGCGGGCCGAATGGGGTGAAGTCGGCTTAACTGCGGTCGTCGCAGCGGGGGTGATGATTTTCATCAGCTTCTTACTGACCGAAGCGTCGAACGTCATCTAACCGATGGACGAGCACGATAGCCGCACGGAAACACTGGCTGACCGGCTCAACCAAGAGCCGGTCATCTTCCGCGGCAGCACCAACTCGGAGCTGGGCATGATTTTGTTAGTCGCCACCGTATTCTGGTTGCCCACAGGGCTTTTGCTCGCCGGGCTGTTCGGAGCCCCCGTGATGGGGCTCGGAATCGCCACACTGGGCGTGCTGGCGACGATCTATTTCGGATCGACGTGGTTCCAACGGATCAAGCGCGGCCGCCCCGACTTTTATTACCAGCATGTTCTAATACTCAAGTTGAACAAACTCGGCCTGCGCTCATCCTCGTTGATTGCCCGGCAAGGGCCGTGGGACTTGGGACGCACCCTGCCGCGTTCGTTTCACTCTCATCGATAAGAGGCCGTCATGCGCTATCGGGACGAAAACAGTACGCTCCAATCGCACATCAATTCTTTGCGTATCGTGATCGGTTTTCAGCTGTTACTGATCGTGGGCTTGTGGTACGGCTGGCACCAGTCGCGGAGCGACATTCGCTTGCACATTCCGCCGGATTTACGCTCCGGAGCCTTGTTAACGCTCGATGAAGTCCCGCCGCCGAACGTCTATGCCTTCGCCAATTATATCTTTCAGCAACTCAACCACTGGGAGGAAAACGGCGAAACCGATTACGGCAAGCAAGTGTTTCGCATGGCGGCGTATTTGACCCCGGAGTTTCGGCAGTTTTTAACCCATGATCTGGAACTGCGCGGCAAGCGGGGGGAATTGAGCGGACGCGTTCGGGGCATTCAGCTAATCCCCGGTCACGGCTATGAAGAGCGCCGGGTGGACGTGCTCGATCGCAATACCTGGTTGGTATGGCTCGATTTTCGTATCGAGGAAACGGTGCGCGGCATGGACGTAAAAAGCCTGGACATTCGCTATCCGATTCGCGTCGTGCGCTACGATGTCGATCCGGAAATCAACCCGTGGGGCTTGGCTCTGGACGGCTTCGGAGGCGAAGGGCCGCAGCGGTTGAACAACGAAGAAAAAGCAGGGGGATCGTGATGAATCAAAGTGGTGAAAATGTCGATAGGATTGACAAAGATCGCAAAACAGGGGGTTCGGTATTTCTAAACGACTTGTTTCTGGTAGCGATTCTCTATTGCCTGCTTTCGTCCGTGGCCGCATCGGCCGAGATCGAACGTCTGTTTTGGGACAAGTTTCCGATGAGTATCACCCTGCCGGTCGGCCGGGAGCGACTGGTAACGTTTCTAGGCGATGTGCGCGTGGGCATGCCGTCCGAGCTGTCCGGCAAGGTGCGGACGCAAAGCCATAACGGTACCGTGTACTGGTTGGCGAACGAATCGTTCGAGGCGCAGCGTATCGAAATTCACGAGACCGACGGCAGCGGCATCTATTTGGTCGACCTGAGCGCAAGCAAGGAAGCGAACCTAGCGGTCAATCCGATCGAGGTACTGAACAGGCAAGCGCCGAGGGTCGAGAAAACCGGCAGCGACAGCAAACGCAACAATCCCCGTACACCCCGCAAAGCGCAAAAAGCACCGGGCTTGGTTACCTTAACCCGCTTCGCGGCCCAACAATTATATGCGCCGTCCAGGATGCTGAAAGCCTCGCCGATTATTCATCGGGTTGTGGTGACTCGGCGCGCGCTGCACAGCCTGATCCGGGGCGAGTCGATCGAAGCGTTGCCGGTCGCGAGCTGGCAGGGCGGCGAATTGTATATCACCGCCGTGCAACTGCGCAATACCGGGACAGCGCCGGTCGAGCTCGACCCTCGGCGCATTCGTGGACGCTGGAAAGCGGCGACGTTTCAACATGGCCGGCTGCATCCCGCCGGTTCCGAAGCGGATACGACGGCCGTCTATCTGGTCTCCGATCGTCCCTTTCATGAAATGATCCGGGGGATTTAGATGCCATCGAACAAATTATTGCCGATTATCGCAGGCTTGGTATTAGTGATGCTGGTCTTTGTCGGCATCAAATCGATCGATAGCGGCGGCAATGATATTCAACTCGACCAGGTGCCGGTCGCCGGCACGCCCGATGCGGATTCGCCGGCGGATACGATTCGTACCCTGACGGCGCAAGTGGCCTCGATCAAAAACGAATCCGAAAAGCTCCAGATGCAAAATCAGGAATTGTTGCGTCAGCGCCAGGAGATAGAAAGCAAAGTCAGGGCAGAGCTGCTCACCGAAATGCGCAACATGAAGAACAAGGAAGATACCACCGCAGTCGGCCAACTGACTGAGAAACTGGATTTTTTCAAAAACCAACTGGACGAATTGACCCATGCGCAAAACGGCGCATCGCAACAAGCACCGGGCAGCGATATCCCGGTCGGCTTCGGCATCGGTAGCGGCGACGGTATTACCCTGCCCAATGCGAAGGAAATCGTTTGGATCGAACCGCTAGGCGCGAGCAAAGACCGTCAGGGCAAGTGGGTTTATCCCTCGTTATCGAAAAGCGGCGACGACCCGGACCCGATGGATGACAGCGGCGGATTGCTGGGCACCAAAACCGAAAACTATTTGAACGCCAAACTGGAAACCATAACCGAACCGGACGAACCGGTCTATACGGTGCCGCGAAACGCCACACTCATCGGTTCGACCGGCATGACCGCGCTGATCGGACGGATTCCGTTCAAGGGCGTGGTCGAAGACCCGTTTCCGTTCAAGGTCATCGTCGGCCGCGACAACCTGGCCGCCAACGGCATCGAAGTGCCAGGACTTGACGGCATGGTGTTCAGCGGTAAAGCGACCGGCGATTGGACGCTCTCTTGCGTTCGGGGCGACATCGTCTCAGTGACTTATGTATTTGCCGACGGCACCATTCGGGAACTTTCCGCCGATACGACCAAGAACTTGCAGGCCTCGCAGCAAGGCCAACAACAAGGCGGCCAACAACAGAAAATGGGCTGGATATCGGACCGGCGCGGCATTCCTTGCGTGACCGGAACCCGTATCAGTAACGCGCCGGACTATTTGGCGGGGCGCATTCTGGCCTCCGCCGCCGAAGCCGCCGCCGGCGCGTTCAGCCAGACCCAAACCACGAATGCCGTCTCACTCGGGCAAGGCGTGGCCACCTCGGTGATCACCGGCGATGCCGGTCAATTTGCGGCCGGTCAGGCCTTGGCCGGCGGCGCGAACGAGGTGAGTCAATACTTGCGCGAACGCGCGGCGCAATCGTTCGATGCGGTCTACGTGGATACCGGCGCCGAATTGGCCGTCCACGTCGACATCGAACTACCGATCGATTATGAACCGGACGGGAGAAGAACCCATTATGCCTCCAATCAAACGACTGACGACGAAGTGCTGGATTAACGCGCTGTGCGCCCTGAGCCTGGCCTTGATCACGGCGGGCTGCGCAACCGGCGACAAAGAATCGATCTTGCCCCAGGACGGCCCGACCATGAAAGAAGTTTACCGCAGACATTTTTCCGGTACCGAGCACGGTCAGGACGAACTCGACGCGACGCGCGGCGAATTGCTTGAGCGGGAAGCGGCGCGCCTTGAATGGGAAGTGGTGCGCCGCGAGCCGGAACAGACTTCGGAACTGTTCGCTTATACACGGGACGCCGAGTCAGAGATTCGGCAAATCTTTCCACGGTTGACTAACAAGACCTTGATCCTGTATGTGTTCCCGCATTTGAGCGGTGGCGAGCGGCATCCAGTGCCCGGCTATTCGACGGCGTTTCAATTCTACAAGAAACCCGAATACGCATTGCCGGGCGAGCGCGAGGAGGGTTATTGATGGCGTTTTTTTCCTTTACAACTCAATCGTCCGCTAAAACTCAACCGCAGGACGATGTCACCCGGTTTCGCCGTAGGGCCACCGATAAAGCGCCAACCGAAAGGCGGATACGACAGATGTATGAACGGCCGGCCTCGTTTACCAATTTGTTGCCGTGGCTGGACTATTGTCCAAAGACGCGCTGTTTCTTGCTTGATGACGGCTACAGTGTCGCTGCGTTGTTCGAGATCGGCGGCATCGGCACCGAAGGCCGAACGGCGCAATACATCGCCGAACTGCGCGACAAAGTGCAAACCGTATTGACCTCGATCACCGAGGAGCTGGACTCACCGTGGATTTTTCAAGTGTTCCTGCAAGACGAGCCCAGTCTGCTCGGCGTCGTCGATGAGGTCGAGCGCTATCTCGACCCGCGCGCGCAACAAAGCGAATTGAGCGAAAACTACTTGACGATCTTGCACGATCATTTGCAGACCATTTCCCAAACCGGCGGCGCGTTTGACGACAAACTGGTCACGGGCGGGCCGTGGCGTGGTCAGCGCCGGCGCATCCGGGCGACGCTCTACCGCCGCCGCAAGCCGGGCAGGAATGCCGGCACACACGACTATTATCACCTGCCGCCCGAGGACGAATTAAACGATGCGGCCGCCAAGTTGACCACGGCGATGATGACGGCCGGCATTCGCCTGACCCGGCTGGGCGGCAAGGAATTGTATGAATGGATGTTCCGCTGGTTCAATCCGAAACCGGCGGTCGAGGAGGGCGATAGCGAAGCCGTTTTACGGGACGTCGCGCCGTACCCCGGCGATGACGAGATGCCGTTCGGTTACGCATTCGCCGAAACCCTGATGCTGGGCATGCCGCATTCGGACGCGGATCGAGGCATTTGGTGGTTCGACGGGATGCCGCACAAAACCGTCACCGTGCAGGGGCTTCGAAAGATTCCGGATATCGGCTTGTTTGGGGCCGAACGCAGCAGCGGCGATCACATTTACGCGATGTTTGACCGAATGCCGGAAGAAACCGTCCTGGCGATGACCATTGTCGTCGCGGCTCAGGATCTCGTGCGCAACCATCTCGGGTTGGTCCAGCACGGCGCGGTGGGCGATTATCCGGAAGCGAAACTGGCGGCGCAAGACGCCGAGAAAGCGGTGATGGAAATCGCCAAAGGCAACAAACTGTTTCCAGTCCAGTTGGCGCTGTATGTGCGCGGCGACAACGAACCCGATTTACACCGCAAAATCAACAAGGTCAATTCCTTGCTGTTGTCGAACGGATTGCAACCGATCATGGAGCGTGACGATTTGATTCCGCTGGACAGTTATCTGCGCAACCTGCCGATGGGCTATCAATACGACCACGACAAGCGCGAAGCGCGGCGCTCCCGCTTGGTGTTTTCCAAACACTGCGCCAATCTCATGCCGGTTTACGGCCGATCCACCGGTTCCGGTCATCCCGGCTTGTTGTTCTTCAATCGCGGCGCCGAACCTTTGATGGTGGACCCGTTGAATCCGCTGGACCGCAAGAAGAACGCCCACGCCCTGATCATCGGGCCGACCGGCGCCGGTAAATCGGCCACGCTGGTGTATATGATCCTGCAAATGATGGCGGTGTATCGGCCCCGTATCTTCATCATCGAGGCCGGCAATTCGTTCGGCTTGCTGGGTCAGTATTTAGAAAGCCAGGGCGTCACGACCAATCGTGTGTCGATGCTGCCGGGCGCCGATGTCAGCTTGCCGCCGTTCAGCGAAGCCTTGAAACTGCTGGATGAGAAACGCCTGGATCTGGATTTCGATCTGCAAGAGGATAACGACCTCGATGACGATCCGTACAACGATTTCGATAACGAAGACATCGAGGACGACAACCGGGATTTACTCGGTGAAATGGAGATCGCCGCCCGTATCATGATCACCGGCGGCGACGTACGCGAGGACAATCGCATGACCCGCGCGGATCGGCTGCTGATTCGCCGGGCGATTCACGAGGCCGCGAAGAACGTCAAGGAGGCCGGGCGCAACCAAGTATTGACCGAGGATGTCGTGCAGGCGTTGCGTAATCTGGACGGTTTGGCCGACCGCCGCCGGGAACGTGTCCAGGACATGGCCGACGGCATGGAGCTGTTTTGTTCCGGACTGGCCGGGCATTTTTTCAATCGGCCCGGCGTGCGCTGGCCGGATGTCGATTTTACCTGGGTCGATATGGGCATCCTGGCCAGGGAAGGCTATGAAGATCAATTGACCGTCGCCTACATCGGTTTGATGAACCATATTCACGATCTGGTGGAGCGGCACCAGAACGATGCCAGGCCCACGATCGTGATCACCGACGAGGGGCATATCATCACCACCAATCCGCTGTTGGCTCCGTATGTCATCAAGATCGTCAAGATGTGGCGGAAACTGGGCGCCTGGTTTTGGATCGCGACGCAAAATCTGGAAGATTTTCCCGATGCCAGTAAAAAGATGCTCAATATGTTGGAATGGTGGTTTTGCCTGGTCATGCCGAAAGAGGAGGTCGAGCACATCGCCCGCTTTCGCGACTTGCGCGACGAAGAGAAAAACATGCTGTTGGCGGCCAGAAAATCACCGAAGCAGTTTACCGAAGGCGTGGTGTTGACCGACGAACAAGCGATGCTGTTCCGCATCGTCCCGCCGCCGTTGGCGCTGGCCTTGGCGATGACCGAGAAAGACGAGAAGGCGAACCGGGCACGAATCATGAAGCAGACCGGTTGCAGCGAGATCGAGGCGGTCGAGCAGGTGGCTAGAGAGATCAGTTTCAAGCGCCGGGGGGAAATCGATGACCAGCATTAAATCCATGATCATCATCCCCAAGATTATCATCATTGGTTTGGCGGTGAGCGTCATGACGGCCGTCATGCCGTTACCTATGCGGGCCGACGGGCAAGAAATCGTTGTCGAAGCGATTCACAGCGATGCATTCCCGTTGACCGGCGTCGACGCTTTGGCCGGGCAGGGTATCGAGATCAAAACCTACAATCTCGACGATGCCGAACGCTTGACGGCCAATCTGGCAATCGGGTTGCCGCTCAATCAAGAGCAGGCCAAAGCCGCATTGGAACGGCGCTTCAAGGAACAAGGCATGGAGGCCGTCCAGGAACAGTTCACGCAGGCATTTCAAGGGCGAATCGTAGGGGTGCAATACGAGATCGACCGTTATCCTGCCATCGTATTCGACCACGGTAAGGCCGTGGTTTACGGCGTGACCGACTTGAACCGTGCGGTGGCGATCTACCGCGACTGGCGGAGGAACAATCCATGAAAGCGACGATCCGTAGACTGTTGTTAATCGCTTTTCTCTGCGCGAACCTGGTCGCCGCGCAATCATGGGCCAAGCAATACGACTGCATTCAACTCCGGGTCGTCGGTGTGTGTATCTGGATCGTCTGTACGCCGTTCGGCTGCGATATCGACGTGACGCTCAAGATCGGCCACTTCAATCCCGATGTCATGGTCACCGTGATGAATCCGCAAGGCGTGGATCGGGTCGAAGATCCCAAACGTATCGATACGCTCAATCGGAATCACAATAACCTGATTCATCAGGATGCGCTTGCGGTCGGTCATCCGCTGACCGGGCTTATCTATTGTCCATCCAACACCACGGCGGCCAGCCCTTATTTTTCCGCACAACTGGATAAACCGTCCTGGCGGTGGGGCGGATTGGATGCCTTGCATCCGGCCTCTTGGGTGCCGGGCTTACGGGAAATCGGTCGTTGGCCGTTAAACAAATGGGGCAATATATATCCGCGAACCGGCTGGACCATTCAGCATTCGCAGCCGAAAGCCGCTGCCGTCGTTGCGCATCGGGTCGGCGACATCATCACCCGTGACGGTCAGCCGCATGTTTACCGGAGCATTCTGGGCGAGCCGGTTTTCGTCGAAGACAACAAGCTGACCTGGTCGCCGGGCAGTCTGATCGAAAACAGCAATGAAGAGGGTTGGTGGCAACCCACCGCGCCAAAAACGGAGCAATGTCTGCTGTTCGGCGAGAACGACACGCTGGCGCTCCGAGGCTGGGGCGGCGGACGAGCGTCGAAGACGGGCGATTACGTCCATGCCTTGTGGCGACCTTACACCTGTTGCGAAATCGACGACGGAGCGTTGGTCGTCATTGATTTCATGCCGTTTCCGACACCGGTCATTACTCACTAAACACGCGATTACATGGAGGGCGTTATGAACCAACGAATGTTTGTCATTACCGGTCTGCTGCTGTTGCTGGCCGTTAACACTTGCCTGGCGATCCCCTGGTCGAACGGCGACAACAGCGATTTTTATTACAAAATCGGCGGTGCTCGATCGATATCGGTGCCGCCCAACGTCAATGTGCAAACCCATGCGCTCAATGGTTCGTTAGAGTATGGCCTCGGTTACAGTTGCGGCAATTTCGACCCCATGCTGGGGCTGACCAATTTACTCAACGATCTGCAGAATACCGGCAATAATCTCGTCAACGGTGCTATCGGCGCAGTGCAAGCGGCGATCGGCGGGCTTCCGGCATTGATTATGCAACGTATCGATCCAGGATTGTACGATTTGTTTCAGAATGCCTTGATCCGCGTGGAAGCGATCTTATCGCTGGCGAATAAATCGTGCGAGCAATATGAGCAGGAAATCAAGCAAGGACTCAATCCCTATGCCGAATGGACCGACTTGTCGAAGATCGTCGACTGGAAAGTGCAAATGGGTTCGAACGGCTACGGCGGTTCCAATGTCGATGTGGTACAAGCCAAGGAGAATGTCGAGCGCAGTAATGGCGACAACGGCGTGCCCTGGATTGGCGGCAAAAAAGCCGGCGGCAAGAATATGGATGCCATCAAGGCGACCTACGACGTGGTGAAAGCGGGCTACAACATCACCCTGAATCGAAATCCCGATAACACGACTCAACCTGCCGACAAGTCACAGAGGCTAGTGGAGGTATTCGAGTCCCCGAATAAAGCGTCGGAATGGGCTGTCGACGTATTGGGGGACGTGCATATCTACACCCATGACCAGCGTCCTGTCGAAACGGTACCGGGACACGGGTTACTGCCGAAAATCGCCGGCGAAATGACGGACGCGATGCAAAAATTGATTGATCTGGTTACCGGCAACGCACAAACCACCCTCGAGAATCTGGGCGACTTATCGAGCAACGCCGCACTGATCAACCAGGATGTGATCAGTGCGATCCGGTCGCTCAAGCCGGGCGAGCAATCGATTGCGGTCAGCAAGCTGGCGTCCGAGGTGGCGATGGCCAAAGTCGTCGAAAAGGCATTGATTATCCGGCGCATGCTGATCACCGCCAGCCGCGAACCGAATGTTGCCAACTCGCCGGCCCCGACGCAAATCGAGCACTCCATATCGCGCCTGGACAGAGAAATCAACGACATCATGTACGAGCGCCGGATTCATAACGAGTTGGCATCGCAAACGCCGGCCGCGATTTTAGGGTTGAAAGCGGAGCACGACAATCGTTCTCAATCAACCCCTCCCGCAGCAGGGTCCGAGGACTCACTCATAGAGGATGGAGCGATAAAGCCATGACGAGTCGACAACCAACAGACGGGAAACCTTCCGAGCAGGATCAAATGGCATGGGCCAGAAAACGTAGCCGGCAAGTCTTTACCGGGTCGTTATGGCTAACCGCGGTTCTTTCACTCGCCATTGCCGTCGGGCTGATGGTCGCCAGTCATTATTATCCGATCGAGACAATTAAGCGGGCGGTCGAGTCCGCCGAATGGCCCTTGGCGGTTTGGCGGATCGGTTTGTTTTTGGTGATGATCGGCGGCTGGCCTCGCTGGTCGGCGATCTATGCTGCCTGGGCCGGCTTGAGCGGCGAACAATGGGCGTTCCTGTTGAATTACCGGTGGCGCATGGCGTTGTGGCTGTTGGTCATGGAAGCGGTGTTATCGCACGGTGTCGTCGTGCAATTTATCGACAATCTTTCTAGGTTATAGGCAAAGTCATGGGCGTTTCTTCGTATCTTGAAATCTATCTCACGCAATTCGGCTGGACGATGTACGACGTATTTTGGGAGGTTCTCGTCGATACCGGTCTGGCCTATCTGCCGTTCATCGGAATGTTTTTGCGCAATATCGTCGAACCGATTACCAGCCAGGAAGCCAAGGACGCGTCGTCTGTATCATTGCGCCGCATCGAAACCGATACCGTCAAAATGTTCGCGGTATTGGTGATCGCTGTCCAACCGTACATGACCGTCAGTTACAACAACTTGAGTTATACCAAGGCGTGCAGTCCGGTCGGCAACGCAGCGGTTGGCGGCAATACCGGAAAAACCTACGACACAACGTTTACGGCGGTGACGCTAGGCGGCAATAACGCCCAGGTTCCTATCTGGTGGTACGCGGTTCTGGCGGTGACCGGCGGCATTAACGATGCGGCGATCCTGGGTATTCCCTGTACCTCCAATATCCGCCTGATGTCGTTCAGCATCGATAACGCCCGTGTCAAAGACCCGCAATTGCGCCGTCAGGTCCAGCTATTTTACAAGGATTGCTACCGGCATGCGATGGCGATGTTCCTGGACCATAACCAGCCTTATCCCAACAACTTGCCGAAGGAAGATTTGAACTGGTTGGGATCGCATTTTTTTCTGAACGGGACTTACCAGACCGCACGGGCCAGCGCGACTGTCCCGGGCTTTACTTACGACCCGAACCGGGACATGGAATACGATCCGAATGTGTATATCCCCGTCGACGGCAAACCGACCTGCGCTCAATGGTGGACTGGAAACGGACACGCCAATGGCATCGGGCTGCGCGAAGCCTTAGCAGACCAGATCGATGCCGGAGCGTTGACGACGTTCAAGCAGCATGTCGCGAATACAACGGGTAAGCCTCAGGAAGAGGTTGAAAACATCGCGATCAAAACATTGATCAGCCGTGAGGAAACGGCATTCAACGGACTGAGGAATTTGAATAGCTATAACGAAGCGAGCTTTGCCAACGCCGCCAGCTCGGCAGGCGCTACGCTGGGCTCCTTCATGGAAGCCATGTCGTTTTATCCGGCGCTATACGCAATGAAAGCGGCGGCTCCGATCATCCAGGCCATTGTCCTTATGCTGATTTACGCCTTGATGCCGTTTTACTTTTGGTTTTCGTCCTACGAGCCCGGCAAGATCATATTTATGTCGGTCGTCGTTTTATCGGTCAAGTTCTGGACAGTGCTATGGGCGATTGCCAATTGGCTGGACAACAACTTGATCGAGGCGATCAAACCGTCCTGGTACAACTTACAATTGACGAACAACCTGCTCGTCGAAATGATCATCGATTTCGTGATCGGCGGGCTGTTTGTTGTGATGCCGTTGTTTTGGTCGGGGTTGTTGACTTGGGCGGGGTTTAAGATCGGAAATGAATTAAGCAGTGTGACTCGTGACATGAGAGGAGGGCCGAAAGCATCTGGAGAAAAAGGCGGCAATTTGGCTAAAAACAAAACTACTGGCGGCAAATTGTAACTGTTCTGTTTTTAGTATTAGTCATCATAAAGTCCGCCAATTTCAAATCCACTATCGACATCTCCAGTGGCATAATTGTATACACCACCTTGAGGAGCACCACTGATTTCATCTTCTTGTGTTTTGTGATTTATCAACCCAAACTTACCTGCTAAGACCAATAGCGCAGCATAACCCGCAAAGGTCAACAAATCGATGATCCAGGGCAGGAAAGCAACAACGACCGTTATAGCGGCCAGGCTCAGCCAGAAAGCTTTTTTGCGAGCCAGGCTCAGACCTTTATCCAGGACGAAACGAGCGCCGCCGACGACCAGGCGCTTGATCTTGTCCGAATGGCCAATACCATTGATCAAACCGGCCGTAACCAATAACAATGCCGCCAGAACAAAAGCCAAGCAGCCGGCGAACCCGCTGGAATAAACCCATTGAAACCCCGAAGTCGAAGCATTGGGCGCAAAGACCAACAACGCGACCAAAGGCAGCGTGCCGATACCGCCGGCAACGGTCAGCCATTTACCAGCAGAGACCATGAGAGAAGTGACTTTTCCGGAAACAGTAGCTTTGTCAGCCGGTAGGGCGGCCAGTCTATTTGCCCGGTAAAATATCACCAGCGTGCCAAATGAGGCGACCAATGCGGCCGCCAGCAAAAATGCTTCCATAATTACCTCCACACCGAATCGATTAGGATTTCGGAATTAATTTATGCAGCAAAATCGGTATTATGTACCCTGACAAAGTCTCGGAGCCATTGAGTTATCCACAAAGTCTGTGGAAAAGTCTGTGTACAAGCAACCTTCTTGCTGATCATATCAATGGCTAGACAAAGGTGTCTATTTTTTAATCGATTTGACCTTTATCGTTTTTAGGCCATAAGGGTTTCTGATTAGCAAGATGCTTCGGCTTGCCGTTCTATGAACGATTCCCGTTATCTTCGCCAACCGGTGAATAAATCACACAAACAGCGTGACTCGATCACCGCCTTTTCTTCAGGAAATCGGGATACTGTACCCAAGTTCAACGAAACGCTTGAACGAACCAATCCAACAAAACCTAAGGGGAAATCATCATGAAAACAGTATCTTTATCAGCAGTCGTATTAATGTCAGTCGTTGCCGGCACAGCTATGGCCGAAGGCTCCAGAATCGAAAAATCCACATTGATCAACGCATCCAAAAACACGTTGACCAATACTCAAGCGATCGGTCGCAACAGCGCCGCCAGCACCGGCTCGATCAGCGTCGTCGGTTCGAAAGTCGAGAAATCGACGCTGATCAACGCCTCGAAAAACACATTGACCAACACGCAAGCGATAGGCAGGGATTCGGTGGCGACAACCGGTTCGATCGACATCCGCTAAACCATTGGAAGATGGGGCGGTATTTTGAGGACGTCATTAGCAAGGGATTGCACAAGAAACACAGGGATGTGCCAGCTTAGGAACATACGCAATAAGTTGAATTTTTTATTTTCTCTCTCCCAACGGATGGCGAGCTGAAGTGAAAGTCAGATTTGAGTCCAAGTTCGCCAAAGACTTACGCAGCATTTAACTGTTAGCTAAAATCAAAGAAATGATTGAAGAATGCAAGGCAGCGGAAAGTTTAACCGAACTAAAAAAATCTAATAAAATAAAGGGTTATGATATTTTTTACCGTATACGAATAGGTGAATAGTGAGCGGGATTGGAAGTATTAAACGATGAATTGATTTTTACTCGTTTTTTACATAGAAAAGACGTTTATAAATATTTTCCGTAACGGCAGGCTTGATAACGGTTATCGAAAGACTTATTATGGCCATAAATATAGCTATATTAGAGGTGTCTCCGATGAAAACCAGTACCATAGCCGAGGCAAAAAACAACCTGTCACAATTGATCCATCAGCTTGAATCGAATGAAGCGATTCATCTTACCCGTCATGGCAAGCCTGTTGCCGTGATGTTATCAGAGGCTAACTATCAACGACTGACCCAAAAGAATACAGGCTTATTTCAGGCCATCCAACAATGGCGTTGTCAATTGGACGCGGATAGCGCCTTGACTGATACCGAACTCAAAAAAATACGTGAAGCCAGCCAGGAACGGGAATTTTCATGGGACGAATAAATTATTTGCTGGATAGCAATATCCTCTCAGAACCCGCTCGCTTAAAGCCCGATGACAACGTTTTACAACAGCTTGCCGATCACGACGGTGAGTATGCAACTGCGGCGATTGTCTGGCATGAGCTGGTCTATGGTTGTGAGTTACTGGCAGCGTCTAAAAGGAAAAAACAATTACAATCCTATTTAGCGATGTTATCGGCTAATGGCTTGATGGTTTTGCCGTATGACCAAGCCGCCGCAGATTGGTACGCAAAAGAGCGGGCCAGATTACAACGCCAGGGACTTACCTGTGCTTATGCTGACGGTGAAATCGCAGCGATTGCCGTTAGCCAAAATTTAACGCTGGTGACCCGAAACACTAAAGACTTCGACAACTTTCAGAATTTGGCCTTAGAAAATTGGTTTGAATGAGCCTGATTGACTGACAAAACTCTTAACTCCTTAATGGCATAGCAAAAATAAAAATGCGGCAGGGCAAACCTTCCATCCAGCGGGATCGATCGGGTTGCCGTTTACTCGCCCGAGCGGGCTCGGGGTCGTGCAAAGCGTGCAGAACTAGGCTGTCAATGATGGCATCACCGCGAGCGCAAGCTCGCCGGATCCAATCCCAGCCGATACGGGCATAGCTATAACCGCGAAACCAATGCGGATCGACACACCGCCGCTTGCCTGAGGCAACGACCGCACCCCCTTGGCAAACCAACACCAAGGTGGCGACAGCCATGATGAAACAGAGCCTTTGAAGTACCTCGGTTTCGCGCAATTGCGAAGACTCCCACTGAAAACCGTTGGATTTGTGATCCAAAAAGCCCTCTTCGATGTTGAAGCGCCGCCCATATTCATAGAGCGTATCGCCATTGGTGGGCTGGTCGCTGACGATGATCCATGGTTCTTTCGCCCCTTTTTGCCAGCCGACCACCAAGTGCGCCGGGATATGCGCACCGGTCACCCCGACATGGTGGTAATAACAAACTTCCCCGGCTAGCAATCGTAAGGTCAACTTGCGGTAGCCACTGCCCGTTTTTTGGTAAAACCCGACGGAACGCTTGCAGCGAATACGCGCGTGCCAGCCGGCCGTCTTGCGAATCCAATTCAGCAATTCGCCATGTAACAAGCCACGATCCGCCAGCAAGATGATCTCTCGTTCCGGAAACAGTCGCGCCGCAAACCCCAATACGCCTCGGTAGTCTTTGAACGCCACGCTCGCACTGGGATGTTTCATCACTTTCCAAACTAATGGAATCGACCTCCCACGATAAACTAGCGCCAACTGGATCACGCAGAACGTGTCCCAGAGCATCGAAGTATCTAAGGCGACCAGCAACGGCTCTTCCGCCACGTCCTTCAGAGCCTCCCGCAATAATGCCGCATACAAACGCAACACATCGATACGCCCATTCGTCAGCCAACGCTTGAAACGTCTCTCGACGCTTTGCGCCATTTCCGCACGGCTAACGACATAAGGCGACCACTTACTTAGACTGATCCAACCACTGGACAATAAACCCAACACCATCCAAGCCACGGTATACAGGTGCCGTCTATCGCGCCATGGCGCATGGTGCAATAATTTCAAGATGCTATCGTATAAAGGCGTGCTTTGTTTCATGTTTCGCTTCCTTGCTAGAACCGGTCAAATATCGATATTATCTCCTAATCTTTTCGACTTTTGAGTGTTGTCAGTCAATCAGCTAAGCTGACAGTCAATATCGAAATTCACCTTTTTACGTGACTGATAGGTGGCTGTCCTCCGGCATTGAATCATGTCATTGCTAAGTTTAGTGGTTGCAGCTATGCTACCGCATACTTATGAAAATTGTCGTAGATACCAATATTTTTTTGGCGGCCTGTTTAAGCCAAGGCTCTGCTAACGCGGTGATTGCTGCTTGTTTACGAGGTCAGGCCATTCCTTTAATGGGCACGGCATTTAATGGGCACGGCATTGTTTAACGAGTACGAAGATGTAATGGCCCGGACAACTTTATTTCAACGTAGTCGTCTGAGTGCTGAAGAACGTAATGAGCTTCTGGATATTTTCCTCTCGGTTTGTCAGTGGACACGGATCTATTATGGCTGGAGGCCGAATCTACCTGACGAGGGTGATAACCATTTGGTCGAGCTAGCGGTTGCCGGTAATGCGCAATTTATAGTAACTCGTAATCTTCGTGATCTATCCGGAATGGAATTGAATTTTCCGCATTTGACTGTACTGACACCTGAAGCATTTTTGAAGGAAATAGCAACATGACAGCACTGACCGTAAGACTACCCGACGACAAGTACCGTCGCCTTAAAGAGGTGGCTCATCAGCGTGGCATCAGCGTCAACCGTTTGATCGACGAAATGGCCACTTTGATGCTCGCCGAGCTGGATGCTGAAACTCGTTTTTTAATTAGAGCGGAAAGAGGCCGTGGAAACTTGGCGCGAGGCTTAGAATTACTTAAGAAAGACTAACCTGGTAAGGCGGATTCGCCAACCTGAAATCCGGCGTGTCTTTGAAGAATATTGGTGTTTTGCTATCGCGAACACGGTCTATCGGTTATTGATTTTTACATAGTGTTGTGTTTTTTGATTTAATTACTTTGTGTTAGACGACCGATTTATGTCTCATACTCGTCTTTGAAAACCAGTCCCTGTTCATCTCTTTTTGGCCGTTCGGTGAGGCCGCCAATGTCTTTATGGAACGCTTATGGAGCGTTAAGTATGAAAACATCTATATCAAAGCCTGAATTACGCGGCACCACATGAAGTCGCGGCTAGCAGACATGCTGAGTGACAGGCCTATGGACAAAGCGTGAATGTCCTTCGGGCCGTGTTGTTAAACTGATTCACCCTTTGCCCGCAGTCAGCCATGAACCGAAAGGTCTGCGGCGCAATAATGACAAGTGATATTTTTTTAAAGAGCAGGTTTCACCTTAAATTAGACCATTTTCTGTATTGACGTTAGAGCTCACTTTAGATATGACTATTGCAGGTCTTGCGGTTGATATTTTCAGGCATCTACACATAACGCACCTCGCAGTCGAACCGGAAATTGTATCCACCACAAAGTCTTATAAAATAGAGAATACATTTATCTTGAGCGACACGACGACTCCAAAACCTGCATCGCTTTTAATCAGAGGTTTGTTGCCCCAGCGTTATTCGGCGATTGGTCGTTGGTATGCGGGAGTGGGGCGGGACAGGTTCATTCGGAACCGTGCGCAAAAATGGGTTTGATGCGGAGTCGCAGGCCATCGGCGCCGCATCGCTATGTCGCTCCGGGTGGGTTACTGCAAGACTACGGCAAGAAAGTTCTATGAGATGAATAAGCCCATGTTGCATTTTAACTGGTTGAAAAAATACCGGAATAAAGCCGAAGCAACCACGCCGGCTCCGCCCAATGTTCCCGGTATTCTGACCGTTCTGAAAGTCGACGATCTGTTGGCTCGCCACAAGGGACTGATTGTACAAATCAATGAATTGGCCGGATTGTCGGAACGCAATTTCAACCGCTATTATCTCCATGCGCTGCGCAATTTCGCGCGATTCGTACAACTGTTGCCGGCCTCGGAAGTACATCATCATGCCGGCCCAGGAGGCATGCTGACCCATACCCTGGAAGTTTGTGTCAATGCGTTGAAGATACGACGCTCGTATCTTTTATCGGAAACCGGCGGTGCCGAAGAAATCGCAGCCAAACAAGACTTATGGACCTACACCGTTTTCTTGGCCGCGCTCTGTCATGACGTGGCCAAGGTCGCCGTCGATCAAACCGTGACCGTTTACGATCTTAACCATCAATCAAAGTCGTGGTCGCCTTGGGAGTCGTTTTTGGACGAGCAGGGCGCATGGTACAGCACGGAATTCCAGCATGGCCGGCAATACCGGTTACACGAAAAAGCGTCATTATTATTAATCCATCGGATTATTCCTGCCTACGCATTAAATTGGATCTCAGGTGATCGATACATATTTGCTCAATGGTTAGCGTGCGTATCGGGCGACATCGACAATGTGTCATCCATCGGGGAAATTATCGGGATCGCCGATGGCAAATCGGTGGCCACCAATTTAGGTGCAGACGCCAGTCGGATGCCGGTGGTCAAGACTAAGTCGATGCATGAAAAAATGCTGACGGCTTTACGCTATTTATTGAACGAAGGGGAATTGCCGTTAAATAGAAACGGAGCCGCCGGCTGGATCAGCGGAGATGACTGTTGGTTGGTGAGCAAGCGTACAGTGGATGCGATCAGAGATCAATTAACCCAGGAAGGTCATACCGGTATACCCACGAAAAACGGCCGACTTTTCGATATTCTTCAGGAGCATGGCGTATTAATCCCGTATGGCGACAAAGCCATCTGGCCCTGCGTTGTCGAAGGGGAAGGGTGGCGCAACGAATTGACGATGATCCGCATTGCAATCGCGAAAATCTGGCCAAACCTCGACAGTCGACCGAAGGCATTTGAGGGGCGCATCATCCCGGTCGAAGTGGAGGTATCGGAGAAGTTAGACCCATCGACGGACAACAAAAAAAGTCGGCCACGTCATGAAACAACGCCAATGAAGACCGTTTCGGATCAAGAACCTTTCCAAGTACCGGAATATAATCGGGCAAAAGAGCCAAGTTTGGCTGTGGAATCCCAAGAAGAATCACCGGCCTCAATTCAGCAACAACTTCAGGACGAGTTCGATTTGCTAAATTGCTTACCCTCAGAGGATATGGCCTTCGATGCAAGAAGGCCGGCAAATCCCGATCTGGATGCCATCAAAACGGGACCGATAAACCATCTTAATGCACAATCGGAATCGGCTGTACAGGTCAATGATGAAACGGACGATCCGGCCGATGCGTTTTTTGCCTGGCTACGCAACGGCATACAAAGCGGCGAAATAAAAACCAATCGGCCCAAAGCTCGTGTTCATGTAGTCGGCGAAGGCGTCGCGCTCATGACGCCTGGCATCTTTCAAGATTATGCGTCGGCACAAATTAACGGCCGCACCGATTGGGCGTCCATTCAGAAAAAAGTATTGAAGAAAAATTGGCATGTGCGCGATGTCCAAGGCTTGAACGTGATCAAATACCAAGTCGAAGGCGGCAAAAAATCGGCCACGATCAATGTGATACTTTTTAATGACGAATCGCTGGTATTCAGAGGAAAAGAGCCGCCAACGGCTAATCCGCATTTGACTAAGATTCATTCTTGACGGCATTACTTTTAGTCGCTTGTGCTAAATTAATTCTTTTTAGGTTTAAAAATTAGTTCTTCCCGCACTCTTTAGCCAATCCTGAAAACCAGTAAACTCCCTCGCTAAAAAGCATCTTGCAATGCGACAACAAGATTAAGTAATGCGCCGTTATATGCTTTTTCTCATTCTCGGCTTCCCGAAATAAGTTAGCAGATGAGTAACTTCCTCAACCAGATCGATGAAAATGCATCACCAGGATAGCATTCAAGGTAAGATTACAGGATTGACAGTACTTCATTTTCGCGGATACTTAAGCATAATTTATTTTATTAAATTGATAAAATTATTGATGAAAAATAGATTACTTTTTTCGTGGATTGGAAACACGGATATTCGTGTGGCAGCGAATCCGAAGCGTTCAGGACCGTTAGAAAGTATTTTGGAGGCTTCGCGATATGATGTCCTATACCTAATATATGATAAACCTGAAACTGAGGTTGCTTCGTTTCTCCGCCATATTGAGGAGCGCTTCGATGTAACCATCACAAAAAATCCGGTTTCATTATCCGATCCAACGCATTTTGGAGATATCTATCGCGCCTTTGATTCGATGCTGGATAAAGCCCAAAGCACTTATCCAAAAGCCGAATATACAATCCAAATAACGTCGGGCACTCCGGCTATGACGGCTGTTTCGATACTATTGGGTAAAGCCAAGTACTCGACGAAGTTCGTGCAGTCCTCCATCGAACAAGGAGTATCTGAGCCGGACTTGCCATTTGATATCGTTGCCGACTTTTTACCTGCGTTAGCAAAAAGGACTGATGCGAAGTTTTCAAACTTGTTTTCAGGACAAGCGCCTGATACGGCGGCATTTGCCGACATATTGACGCAATCTGGCATAATGGAAACCTTGAAACAGAAAGCGGCGACTATTGCCCAACGAGATGTTCCGGTGTTGATTCATGGCGAAACCGGAACGGGAAAAGAGTTATTCGCCAGGGCAATTCACAATGCGAGTCGCCGGGCTGACAAGCCATTATTGACATTAAATTGTGGTGCAATTCCAAAAGATCTAATAGATACGACGCTATTTGGCCATACTAAAGGTGCGTTTACCGGAGCGAATGTATCAAAGAAAGGATATTTTGAGCAGGCTGATGGCGGCACCTTGTTCTTGGACGAGTTTGGCGAATTGCCGTTGGAATCACAGGTAAGGCTTTTACGGGTACTTCAACAAGGAACGTTGACTCCGGTAGGTTCTACAACTGAGAAACTGGTCGATGTGCGCATTATTGCTGCCACTAACCGTAACCTGATTGACGATATTGCCGAGGGCAAATTTCGAGAAGATTTATTCTATCGAGTGGCAGTAGGCATGATTACCCTTCCATCGCTTCGTGAGCGACAAGGTGATTTGCCTTTGCTTGCAAAAAAGTTATTGGAAAAAGTTAACCAAGATGCCGCTAATGTTCCTGGTTATATTCATAAAAAATTTTCTGCTAACGCAATAAAATTTATATCTCACTACGGCTGGCCTGGTAATGTGAGAGAGCTTCAAGCGACCATACTCCGTGCATCTTTATGGCAACCGAGTGAACTTTTGTCAGCGGACGATATTCGCGATGCATTGCTTGAAAGCCGGCCGAGTCAAGACAGGATATTAGGTAGGGATATATCTCAAGGTATTGATATAAATGAAATAATAAAGGAGGTCAGTGCGCATTACATCGAACGTGCACTCAAGGAAAGTCATGGAAATAAAAGAAAAGCCTCAGCCATGCTAGGGTTGAAAAATTATCAGACATTGAATAATTGGATCGAAAAATACGATGTGAAATAAACATTGGCACGGCTTTCGCTATAAAGCCGTTATGGACAGAATAATCTTTATGAAATCTATCAATTTTGAATTTCTCAGACCACAGAATGAGGTGCTGGCCAATTTAGGCGGATTGGCCGAGGCTGTCCTGCATATTGATCCAGGTAGTGCCTTAACGCGTTTACGAAACTTTGCGGAAGAACTCACCAAAACGATCTACAAGGAAGAGCGATTACCACGACTGCCGCAATCCAGCTTTTATGAGCTAATCAAGAATCCGGTGTTTAAAGATTGCGTCAGTCAATCGCTCATTCACCAGATCAATTTTCTACGGATTCAAGGCAACGATACTGCCCATGGCGGTGAAGGCGAAATTCGTGACGCGCAAATAGCCCTTGGCACGGCGCATCAGCTCGCCATGTATATGGGGGTCAAATACTACGGCAAACCAAAAGATAACATTCCCTCTTTTCAGGACGTAAAAAATCCGACTGCTACCCTCAACCAGCTGCAAAAATCGGTTTCCAGTTACGAAAAGGAGCTGCAAAAACAACAAGACGAACTGCAGCGGGTCATGGATGCGCTTGAACGTGAGCGTACCAAAAATATCGATCGATTGGAGCCGCCCGCCAAGCCGGACCAGCAAAAACGTAAACAACAAAGCCAGCAGGTGGCCGACAGTTTACAATGGAACGAAGCCAATACCAGAACCTTACTAATCGACGCCATGTTGTTGCAAGCCGGCTGGGACATTAAAAATCCTGAACAGGTAGGACAAGAATTTGAAGTGCTATATCCTGATAACAAATCGGGCAAAGGATATGTGGATTACGTGCTTTGGAGCGATAACGGCCAGCCCTTGGCGGTGATCGAAGCGAAAAAATCCGGGCAAACCAACTTGCAAGCTGGGCGAGAACAAGCTCGGCTTTATGCAGATTCGTTTGAATACATGGGTTACCAGCGACCGGTCATTTTCTACGGCAACGGTTACGAGACATTTATCTGGGATGATCATCAATACAACACATACCGCCCGGTTTATGGCTTTTACAGCAAAGAAAGCCTGGACTACCTGATTTACCAGCGCCATTATCGCGCCGCTGAATTGGAAAAATTCAATCCTAAACTCAGTATCGTCGATCGCCCCTATCAGATCGAAGCGGTTAAAACGGTCGCTGCACACTTCCAGAACCAACGCCGCAAAGCATTGATCATTCAGGCAACAGGTACCGGCAAAACCCGTGTCGCTATTGCCTTGGACGAACTCCTATTACGTACAGGCTGGGCCAAGCGCGTCTTGTTCTTATGCGATCGCAAAGAACTGCGTATCCAAGCCGACGAAGCCTTTAAGCAGAACCTGCCCAGCGAACCACGTTGCATCATTGGTGACACCAATATCATTGATCGAACCGCGCGCGTTTATATCGCGACCTATCCGGGCATGATGAACCGTTTCACTCAGCTCGATGTCGGTTTTTTCGACCTCATCATTGCCGATGAAAGCCATCGCAGCATCTATAACAAATACCGAGATTTGTTCGATTACTTCGACGCATTGCAAGTGGGACTCACCGCCACGCCGGTGAAGTTCATCAGCCGTAACACCTTCGAACTATTCGACTGCGAAACCACCGATCCCACCTTCGAGTTTGGCCTCGATGCAGCGATCAATAACGAGCCGCCTTATTTGGTGCCGTTTCGCGTCAAGGATCTCACCACGGATTTCTTACGCGACGGGATTCATTACAACGACCTAACTGAAGCGCAACAACGTCAGCTGGAAGAAGATCTGGGCGAAGAAGAAGCCCGAAACACCACCATTGCCGGCAAAGACATCGGCCGCAAAATCTTTAGTGAAGATACCGACCGTATCATTCTGGAAAATCTCATCAACAACGGCATTAAAGACGAAACCGGTTCTTTAGTGGGTAAGACCATCATCTTTGCCCAGCGCCAAGATCATGCCGAGCACCTGGAAAAGCTATTTTGCAAACTTTACCCGCAATACGGCAGTAAAGTTTGCAAGGTGATTCATAATGCCATTCCCCATGTGGAAAGCCTGATTAAAGAATTCAAAAAGCCCGACAATGATTTTCGCATCGCCATATCGGTCGATATGGTCGATACCGGTATCGATGTACCCGAAGTGGTTAATCTGGTCTTTGCCAAACCGGTTAAATCCTGGGTCAAATTCTGGCAGATGATTGGCCGTGGTACTCGCTTGCGCCCAAACCTGTTCGGACCGGGAAAACACAAAACCGAGTTTTTAATCTTCGATCATTACGGTAATTTCGATTTTTTCGAACAAGAATACCAGGAACCGGAAGACACGGGAGGCAAGTCGCTATTGCAAACCACCTTCGAAGCGCGCTTGGAACTCGCTCAGGCGGCGCTCAAGCAAAATCATACATCAGCTTTTGATACTGCAATTGAATTGCTCCGCGCCGATATCAACGATTTGCCTGACACCAGTATCGCGGTAAAGCGAGAACTGCGTGCGGTGCATCAGCTCCAGCAAACCGATCTGTTAACGACGTTGGATGCAAAAACTCAGCACCTGTTGGCGAATACGATAGCGCCGTTAATGTCGGCCCGGGTCTTACGAGACAAGCACGCTACCGCGCTGGATAAACTTATCGCTAACATTGAACGCTGCCTGGTTGAACAAGCCACTTGCTTTGATGATGGTCGCGATCAATTGCTGGCCGAACTCGACAAACTTGCAGTCAACATTCAGGCCGTGCGTCAAAAAGACGCGGTCATTGCCGAGGTGCGTAGTGCTGAATTCTGGCAGCAACCCCGCATCGATAAGCTCGAAACCGCCCGTAAAGAATTGCGCGGCATTATGAAATACCGGCAATCACATATTGACCCACCTTATACTACGAATACGACTAAAGCCAATGATACCGGGGTAATGGAGACAGATCGCGATGTTAAAATAGCGGGCGCCAACGAAGCAATGATCTACCGTCGCCGATTGAAAAGCATTTTGGATAACATGATCGCTGCAAATCCAACCCTGCAAAAAATACATAAGGGCGAAGTCATCGCCGAATCGGAACTGAAGTCACTGACATCGACTATACTCACCAGCCATCCGGGTGTCAGTCTGGAGAACCTTAACGAATTTTATGGGCGCACCGCAGAACAATTGCAGTTGACGGTGCGCGAGTTAATTGGACTCGATCCAGAAGCGATAGAAGACCACTTCAAAGGCTTTCTGCACGATCATCCCAGTCTCACCGCGCAGCAAGTGCGATTTTTGAACTTGCTGAAAAACTACATTGCCCAGCACGGCTCCATCGTGGTGGAAAAGCTCTACGAACCGCCCTTCGACAGCGTCTCGCACGAGGGCATCGATGGGGTATTTAAACCGGATGATGTCAATGATCTGATTACTGTGCTGACACCTTTCTTAAAGCAGGAGGCACAAGCATGATGGGCAAGCACTCGATCCCGGAAAACCTTTATACTCGTTGTATTTAGCTCGTAGCTCATTCCCAAGCTCTGCTTGGGAATGCCTACCGTCAAGCTCTGCTTGGAGAAATCTGACCTTTCCAATTCGGGAGACACTGTCTCTCGAATTAAGCTAGGCACACTATTACGTACTAACACGGATTAACAAACACACATGCTAACCGGCCAATTAAGAAACAACATCGACAAACTCTGGGAAAAATTCTGGACCGGGGGAATCACCAACCCCTTAACCGTGATCGAACAAATCAGCTACCTGATGTTTGCCCGCATGCTGGACATGCAGGAAGATGTGGCGGAACGTAAAGCCGCGCGCACGGGTAAAGACTTTGACCGGCTATTCCCCAACACACATGAAGGCCAACTTTTGCGTTGGAAGAACTTTAAGAACCTCAGCGGTACAGAGCTGCACAAACACCTTAAAAATAACGTTTACCCTAACTTCGCCAAACTAGGCCAAAACCCTAATGACGAAGACGGTTTGGGTAACGAAGGCGACGCACTGGAAGCATTGGGTCATATTGGCGAATACATGCAGGATGCCGACCTGGAAATCAAAAACGAGTCGGTCTTGGTGTCCGCCATCGAAATGGTCGACGAACTGCCGTTGATGCAAAGCGATGTCAAAGGCGATATCTACGAATACCTACTCAGTAAACTGACCACTGCCGGCATTAACGGGCAGTTCCGCACGCCGCGTCATATTATCGATACAATGATCGAGTTGATCGACCCGCAGCCGAGCGAGGTGATCGGCGATCCGGCTTGTGGTACCGCAGGGTTTCTAGCGCGGACCATGGAATACTTAAACCGACAGCATTCCAGCGGCGCCGGTACATTTGAAGACGAAGACGGCAACAAGCATTACACCGGCGACTTGTTGGAACCCTACCGTGCCCATATCAACACACAGATGTTTTGGGGCTTCGATTTCGACACCACCATGCTACGCGTCTCCAGCATGAACATGGCGCTGCATGGCGTCAACGGTGCGAACATTTTGTATCAAGATTCTTTAAGCAAATCCATTAAAGAACACTATCCCAGACAGGAAGAAAATTTCTTTGATGTGGTGCTAGCGAACCCACCATTCAAAGGCAGCCTGGACGAAACCAACACCAATCCCGATGTGTTGGGCCTGGTCAAAACCAAGAAAACCGAATTGCTGTTCGTCGCTCATATTTTAAGGGCGCTGAAACTCGGTGGCCGGGCGGCGGTGATCGTACCCGATGGCGTGCTGTTTGGTTCGTCCAAAGCCCACCAGCAATTACGCCAAGAGCTAATCGACAACAACCAACTCGAAGGCATTGTCAGTCTGCCCAGCGGCGTATTCAAACCCTATGCCGGAGTCAGTACCGCCATTTTGATATTCACCAAAGGCGGAACCACCGAACGCGTCTGGTTCTACGACCTGCAAGCGGATGGTTATTCCTTAGATGATAAGCGCACACCACTGAAAGGCGAGGGGAGTAATGACCTTCCGGACGCCATTGCGCAGTGGAGAAAATACCGGGCCTTAGTGGAAGCGAATGCACCAGCAGCCGAGATTGAAACAGTTTTTGGTGATAAAACGCAAAAGGCCTTTGTCGTCCATGCCAAAGTCGTTGCCGATAACAAATATGACCTGTCCATCAACCGCTACAAAGAAACGGTGTATCAGGAAGAACAATATGAAGCGCCCAAGGTGATTTTGCAGAAATTGAAAGCATTGGAAAACGATATTCTCCAGGATTTGGATGAACTGGAGGCCATGCTGTGACCGAATTGGATATATTGAGCCAAGACAGCGATTACCAGCAATGGCTTCGTGTTCTAAAAGAAACTTTTAGGCAGCGCCAATTAAAAGCCGCCGTGACGGTCAATACGGCATTGTTGGAGTTTTATTGGCATTTGGGTGGCGAAATCGTAGCCAAGCAGAAAAATAGCCAGTGGGGAGACGGATTACTCAGCCAGTTAAGCCGAGACTTAATGACGGCCTTTCCGGATATGAAAGGCTTTTCCAAACGCAATTTGGAACAAATTCGCAAGTGGTACCGATACTGGTCAACAGACAACGCAATTGCGCAGCAGCCTGTTTCGCAATTGTTTCAGATACCTTGGGGCCATCATATCGCCATCATCAGTAAAAGCCGAAGCCGCGAGGAAGCACTGTATTATGTGGATAGAACTCTGCAACACGGCTGGAGCCGCAATGTATTGATTCATCAAATCGAAAGCGGGCTGTGGCAACGCGAAGGCCAGTCGCTCAATAACTTTGCGCAGACCTTACCCGCACCGCAATCGGACTTGGCCCGCCAAACCCTGAAAGACCCATACCTGTTCGACTTTCTGAGCCTGGAAAAAGATCACAGCGAACGCGAGCTGGAGCAGGCGCTGGTGGCTCATATTACCCATTTTCTACTGGAGCTGGGAGCCGGTTTCGCATATGTCGGCAAACAAGTGCCTTTGCAGGTTGGTGAACGGGATTTCTTTCTGGATTTACTTTTCTATCACACTCACTTGCATTGCTATGTGGTGATCGAGCTGAAAACCGGCGACTTCGAACCCGAACATGCCGGTAAGCTGAACTTTTATATCAAAGCGGTGGATGAACAAGTGAAACGTCCCGGTGACCAACCGACCATCGGCATTTTGCTCTGTAAACAAAAGGATAAATTAGTGGCGGAATATGCCCTAAGCGACATTAATAAGCCGATGGGCGTATCGGAATATCACCTGACCCAATCATTGCCGGACAACCTGAAAGCCAGCCTGCCCAGTATTGAAATGATCGAGGCGGAATTGGCGGGAGAGCTAGGAGGAAATGATGAATGAAGCGTTATTGATCTGGGTTGGTAGGGTTTCGGTTGCGGTTGCGGTGAGAATGTTGGAGGGGGTGTTGTGAGTTGGCCGAAAATACCCGTTAAAGACTTGATGCTTAAACGAGGAGGTTCTATTAACCCTGCGAAGTTTCCTGAAGAAACATTCGAGCTCCTCAGTATTCCTGCATGTGATAAAGAGCAACCGGAAATACTTAAAGGTAATGAAATAGGCTCTTCAAAATGCTGCGTTCAGCCTGATGATGTACTGCTTTCAAAAATTGTTCCTCATATCAGAAGATGCTGGATTGTGCCGTCACCTTCTGGCGATTACAGGCAAATTGGTTCTGGGGAATGGATTATTTTTAGAAGTGACAAAATTTATTCACCTTATTTAAAACACTTTTTGACTTCGGATGTTTTTCATAAGCAATTTATGAATACGACAGCTGGAGTTGGAGGGTCTTTAATGCGAGCACGTCCAGCCGAAGTGGAGCGCATAGAAATCCCCCTCCCACCACTACCCGAACAAAAACGCATCGCCGCGATACTCGACAAAGCCGATGCCATCCGCCGCAAACGCCAGCAAGCCATCCAACTTGCCGACGAATTCCTGCGTTCCGTGTTTCTGGACATGTTCGGCGATCCGGTGACGAATCCAAAAAAGCTAAATACACATGTGTTGTCAGAATTAGTAAATGTTGTTAGCGGTGCGACTCCTTCCAAAGAAAATGAAAGTTTCTGGATAGGGAATTTTCCTTGGATTTCCCCTAAAGACATGAAAACGGTAGAAATATCCGAATCGATTGATCATATATCAGAAAAAGTTTTTGAACTAACAAATTTAAAGAAATTGCCTGCACGGTCAATCTTAATTGTCGTCAGAGGAATGATACTAGCGCACACGGTTCCAATCGGAATTACGACGACAAAGGTATCAATTAACCAAGATATCAAGGCGTTTGTCTGTGGTGAAAAAATCCTGCCTGAGTTCTTTCTCTGGTGTCTAAAATCCCAACATGATTACCTTCTCTCTAAAGTATCTACTGCTGCGCACGGAACAAAAAGATTTGAAATGGAGCACATTCTTTCCTTAAAGGTGATCTTGCCTGACATAGAGCAACAAAGTAACTTCGTTAGAATTCGGAATAAATTCATTAATACAATCAGTGCGACAAATACGAGCAAATTAGCCAGTACCGCCCTTTGTTCGTCAATTAGCCAAAAAGCCTTCGCTGGTCAACTGTAGGAGTTTGAAAACAGATGGATTTGTTTGAGCCGCTCAAGAAAGAAATTACTCTTCCCGCTTGGATTGCTCCCAATATTAAAATCGGAAGTAATCGAATTCGACGTTGTCTTTGTCGATCGATGGTTGTCGAGTTTTGTGTAGCCGATGCAGAGGTTTCCGGCTATTTCGAACTGACGAGCAAGCTCAAATCGCCATTTGACAAAATTTACCTGAAAAAATCGAACGGCAGGGGACGGTATCTGGAAGGTACTTTATCGCTGAAAGCTAAGGAATCCTTTGATCTTATCGGGCTATCGAAAGATACTCCATTACAGTGGGAGCTGCCACCGACAATAAGACCGGATCAAGTGCCAGATAACATTACTCAGTCATGGCGAGGGCTGTTTCAGTTTAACGAAGAAAACATTGAACACAATATTCTTGGCTTGCGGCGACCTCAGTTAGGGGCACTGCATGCGATATCGGCTTATGTCGCTACAGACAGGGAGTTAGAGCCGGCCACGGTTGTTTTGCCAACGGGCACAGGAAAGACGGAAACCATGCTGGCCACCCTGGTATACCAGCAATGCCTAAAAATTCTGGTGATCGTACCGTCAGATTCCTTGAGAAGTCAGATAGCGAACAAATTTCTTTCACTGGGATACCTGCCGGAACTGGGCGTCATACCGCCCGATATTCAGTACCCCTATGTCGCTGTGGTGAAATCGGCTCTCGGAAACAGGGTGGAGGCCGCAAATTTAGCGAATGCGTCAAATGTGGTCATCGCGACGACCAATGTTTTAAGCGCAAGTAACTCTGAAGCAGTCGATGAGCTTTGCCAGAGATGTTCTCACCTGTTCGTTGATGAAGCGCATCATATTTCTGCCAATTCCTGGTTGGCGATCCGTGAGCGTTTTAAAGGCAAAAAGGTCATTCAATTTACTGCGACACCGTTTCGAAATGACAAAAAAGCTTTAGGCGGGCGAATTATCTATAACTACACCATGGGCGAAGCGCAACGTGCCGGTTACTTTACCCAGGTCAATTTATTGCCAGTTGAAGAATACTATGCGGATAGTGTCGATCGTGCCATTGCTGAGAAGGCTGTTAATCAATTAAGAAACGACCTGAGCAAAGGTTTCGATCACTTGATGATGGCCCGAACTGATAGTAAGAAACGAGCAGAATCCCTTTGGGGCTTATATTTGGCGATCGCTTCCGATTTAAATCCGATCGTCGTACATTCTGGAATTGGACAGTCCGAAACTAAAAAGCGACTCGACGGTTTACTGTCGAGGCAAACCAAAATTGTGATCTGCGTTGATATGCTCGGAGAGGGCTACGACTTACCGAATTTGAAAATTGCTGCTCTGCATGATTATCACAAAAGCCTTGCCGTAACTTTGCAGTTTATCGGGCGTTTTACCCGAGTAAGTTATTTCCAGCAGTTCGGTCAGGCAAGTGTGGTTATGAACGTTGCTGATCCTGCAGTCGAAGGTGCGTTGCAGAATTTGTATGCGCTCGGCGCCGATTGGGATAGTGTCTTGCGCAGACTATCCGAAGGCAGGATTGAGAGGGAAATACGGCTTCAGGAAGTTGTTGATGCTTTGAAGAACAAGGGGAATTTACATAACCAAATATCGCTATGGAATTTGGAGCCTTCGTATACTGCTATACTGTTTCATGCCTCTTGTGAACAATGGGCTCCTGAGCGTTTTACCGAGAATCTTCCTAAATTTGACGAGTATTGGCATGCCATTGCAGATGATGAAAATCTACTGGTCGTACTCGCCATTCAAACAACCCCAGTCAAGTGGGGCTCTTATAAAGAGCTAAGGGATAGTAATTACAAGCTGCTCATTGCACACTGGGATAAAGAGCGTAAGGCGCTTTTTGTCTTCTCTAATGATTACAAAGCTTTCCGTGTCGGAAACTTGGTGGAAGCCATTTGTGATGGTCGATGCGAGCTGATAAGCGGAGACCGGATTTTCAATATTTTCGATGGTATTGAGTATCCATTAGCGAGAAATCTGGGTGCAGCGCAAATCGGTGCAATTAGTTTTACCCAGTATTTCGGTCCAAATGTAACAGAAGGCTTGTCATTAATCGAAGCATCACAATCCAGCTTGAGTAATATCGCCGCTCTAGGGTATGAGTCGGGCGATCGAGTTATTTGGGGATGTTCGCAGCGCAAGGGAAAAGTCTGGTCGCCACAAAAAGGAGGTTCGATTGCCGATTGGTGCGATTGGGTCAAAAAAGCATGGGATAAGGTCATTACCGATGCGCCTGGCGGAGAAAACATTACCCGGCATTTCCTTAGACCCTCGCGTATGCAGAAGCCATATGATGGTCATCCATTATCTGCACAATGGGGCGAGCAATTATTAACCGCATTTGAAGACAAGGTAGATTTTTACTTTGGTAAAGAAGCCGTACCGTTTTACTTGGTGGATTTGAAGGTTGATGGCAAAGAAAACGATGGGAGTGTACGCATTGTTTTTGCTAGCGACGATTTTTTCTCGATATATATATTGGTAATTGGTGGAGACGAATCAGGAAAGGGATACCAATATCGTTTGGTGGATGGTATCGAACTCTCCATTCAAAGAGGGAGTTCGGAGCCAATACCTTTACCGGAGTATATGGTTTCAGATCCAGTTACTATCTATTACGCGGACAGCTCCTTCTCTTACAACGCACACCTCGTATCCGTTAACGAAAACGTCGGGCTTTATCCAAAAGGCGATATATCGGTTTTTGATTGGTCTGGAGTTGATATAAGAAGTGAGTCGATGCGATATGAGAGAGTTTCTAATTCGATCCAATGGGCTTACTTTCAGCATATCCAAAACGATTACGATGTGATCGTCAATGATGATGGCTCTGGAGAATCGGCAGATTTAGTTGCCTTAAAGATTTTAGAGGATGCAATAGTTTTAACGCTAGTCCACTGCAAATTTTCAGCTGAAGATAATCCCGGAGCAAGACTTAAAGATCTTTACGAGGTTTGCGGGCAAGCTCAACGCAGTATTCGCTGGAAACACCTCAATCTCAACTACCTGTACCTTCATGTAAAACGCCGTCAGGAACAATGGCGAACTCGAGGATATTCACGGTTTCTCAAGGGTGGCATAGAAGATTTGGCTGCGATAAGAGATAGGGCCAGAACGACCGCCTTAAATTTCCACGTGGTTATTGTTCAGCCTGGCTTGAGCGTGCATCAGGTTACTGATGAAGGACTGAAGTTATTGGGGAGCACCGCTTTATATATTAAAAAGACCACGATGGCTGATTTAAAGGTTATTGGTTCAGCATAGGGGAAATTCTAATTTATGAAAATAAAAAGAATCAGTAAAAACGAGGTTGAAATATATGGAAGTAAGTATGCAAACAGTTAGAGGGGCTACGGTCTTTCAATTTTCTTTTTGGCTCACTGCCTTTTTAGCTCGAAGATCGTTGAAGCAGTCTGATCAGCGACCGCTATATGAATATCACGTCAGTAATGAGGAGTACGGTGATTTAAAGCGTTTGCTTTCAGAGTTTGGTAATAAGGCTAACTTTACTCAGGATAAAAGTGCAAACGCTTGCTTTACCTTGTTTTGTGCTGAGTGGTATCGGCGTGAATACCAGCGTGATTGTGGTTGGAGCTGGGAACCGATTTGGTCAGTGTTGGGTTTTTCATTGTCTGCCATTGAGCTAAGACGGGTTGTGCCAGAAGGCCTTGAGGGGAGCTGGGGGCGACCTATTCGGTATTACGAATCGGAAAGACGAAATTTCCTGGGTTCGTTATTTAGTGAAGGCGGATTGCCATTTCGTCTGCTTAAACAATCCGACAGCCGTTTTCAAACGGTATTCGGAAAGATCTTAAAACAATACGAAAATGCCGAGCTTTTGGGGCAAACCACACGGCAGCTCGTGACTAGTCTAATTGAACAATCAGGCCTTCCTCAGGTTTTTTCGGAAGAGACGTCGGTAGAGCTGATTGCGCAGATGGCTGACGAGCTAGTGGCTATTGTTAATTTGTATGATCTCGACTCAAAAAAAGAAGAGCCATTGAATAAGCTTGATGCGGCCTGCCCAAAATGGCGCGAACGCTTCCCGATACCTCTTGACGAAGAAACGGGCACTGAATTTCTTAATGGGCTACTCCAATCGGCTTCAAATGAAACGCGTACGCGACGTGGTGCTGATAGGCAGTGGAATTGCACTCACTTCTTCACTGACCAAAACAGTGATTCCCTTCAAACAGAAATTAGCTTCCCGAAAGAAGTTACTTTCAATCTGGATGCCGAGCCGTCTTCATGCCGTTTGGAACTGGCAATTTTTGAAGCTGAAAAGCAGTTGGTCAGCTTAGGAGTAGGTTACGCAGTTTTAGATGATATGAGAGCTAGAGTCCGCCTGAAACATAAGCTTGTAAGATGTAAACGGCAGTCGCCGGGTGATGCACTGACTCTCGCTGCTTTATACGGGGGCGCCAAACTGGCTGAAATACCCATTCAAAATACTGCCGTCGCAGCTGGAGAAGTGCCGCTTGGTTTTGAGCTTGTTGACGACCATTGGCAACTCTGTGGGCAAGCTAGCTTCAAAACCAAATGTGCCGACGTTTTGCTTTTGCTACCCAGTGGTTCGGAATTAGAGATTGATAAGGGCGTTTTTACCGAGCGCGAACAGTGTCTTGGTTGTCATACCGTCAATGTACAAGGTACTTGTGTTGTCGGGGTATTGGCCGAGGAAAGGTTTCGAATTCGGATAGGGGATTCGACCTCGGCAAATCTTGATCTTGATTTAAAAGGTAATCTTTTGAAATGGCCTTGTGTGCCCAGCCTAACATTCTTAGGCGTGCCTAGCGTGGAATGGGGCAAGTCTGAACCGGAGGAACTCGGTACGAAAGGGGCGGGTATTTATCTTTCCGGGCGCCAGATTGATACATGCTCGCTGCAACAGCAACTGGGGCGTCACTATTTGTCGGTTCGCAATAATGATAATGAAACGCTGCTTCGAAAACGTATTGGCCTCCTTCCGGTTGATTTTAAAATCGAGCTAAAAAGCGGCCAGCACTCCAATCAAGGAAGTATTCATTTTTATTCAAACATTACTTGCCTTTATCAACTGGAAACATCTCAAGTTAAAGCCCGACGTGTGCGTCATGATGACCATACCGAATTATTTCTCGAAGTAGAAGGAATTCCGCCTGCCCATGTTAAGGTACTGGTTACTCCAAACCTCGAAAGCGACCCAATCGGCATAGAACTGCCGTTCCCTGGTTCGGGTTATCTGGCGTTCGATAAAGATGAACAGCCTTTGCCAAAATCATTGCCCGTTTCGGATCTTTTGGGGGCTCGTGTTTATTTGTTTGGACGTGCCGAGCAATCGATAACTCACTACCGGATGGAATTAAGTTTAAAGGGAAATTCAGCCGCACATGCCTTCTATGCGTGGCGCGTACAGGTTCGTGATAAACCGGTCGAAGTGAATCTATATAATCTGAAAGACCAGATAGAGGGCTTGCTTTCTTTGCAAACCGGTATTGACCAAGCTGTAGAGCTGACGATTGATAGCAATATCGTTTGTCGAATTGGCAGGTACGCTGTTGGTATGCAGCTCGACCCCAGCGGTCGTACATTGATTTCATTAGCCAATATCAGCAAAGTACCCAAACCTATGCTGATGCTGTTGAGTGAGCCTGAGCGTCATCCTGTCGAATTACGTTCTCGTATGAGCCAAGGCATTGCTACCGGCGAATTCGAATTGCCGGCGATTATTGATAAAGCAGGTCCTTGGCTGATCGTTCCTGCAAAAAGTTCATCCATTACATTTCGTCCGAAATTCTTACCTGGAAATTCAAAACCGCTTGAGTATCTAAGTGAGATACGCAACTTGCAGAGAGCGGTTTTGAAATTTGACCCGACATCGCCTTTGAATTCATTCGAGCCAGTCTTGAATGCTATGGCGTCTAATCCAGCGCATAGCAGTTGGCAATTCTTGAGGAATTTATACGACAATTATGGCTACTTACCATTGTCCACTTTTGAAGTTTGGCAAACCTTGGTAAGAATTCCTGCTGCTCTAGCGATGGCGATGTTTAAGTTTGAAATGTCTATGGACTTTATATCCCGCATTGAAACGGAGTTCCCTTTTATATGGGAGTTGTTTCCAATCGTAGAAATAAGAAACGCAGCTGAAAGGTTAAAGCACGACCTCTTGCAGAAAGGTATCAGAGAAGAATTTGTACCGGAGCTTATCAATAAAATGTACGAACGTCTCAGTGAGGCAGTTCCGTCGTACAACGGGAATATAAGAAAGAGGCTAAGTGATGGATATATTCCCCAAGAAACGCAAATGCCAGAAGCTGTGATGCAACATGCCGTCTCCACTTGGTATCAGGAACTGATACGGACTAGAAGCGACGATAGCTGGCCAGAGTTTGGTGGCAGTCGTTTGAAACGCTGGTGCTTATCTCAACCAGATAATCCGATTTCATTCGAACCGGAAATGGATTACCGCAACGCGGTTGTATATCTACCCGTGTTTGCCGCTGCCGTAGCGGCAGGAAAAAATAAGTTTGACGATGTTTTTGTAAACTCAACAGATGCAGTATTTTTTTTAAGGCAAGTAAGAGATTTCGATACCCAGTGGTTTTCCGACATGTATCAGTATTCTCTGCTTCGCTATACCGCTAACAATAAATAAGGAATCGGGTTTCCATGACGAAATATTTTTCTTCTCTTGTAGAGCAGTCTTTATCGCGCTCAACCGAAGCAACACTGGGCGTGTTAGGAATTACTAATCCTGCATTGCGTGAGCACTTAAGCTCTTTAATGAAGTCTGAATGCGGAAAGGAAGGTTCTTTTCTAGCGCCACCTATTTTTGAGCAAATGTTTGGCTGGCAAGAATCAGACATCACAATGCATGATTTGGCATTCAAAAGGAGGCTTTTAAGCAAGGAAGTGGTCGAATCGCTTGATGGCAAGCAAAACGGTCGTTACCGTTTTGGTACGAACTGGCATCCTTTTACGCATCAGCTTGCGAGTTGGAAATCGCTACTTGAGGATAAACATTCCGTCGTCGTGACTAGCGGTACCGGCTCTGGTAAAACCGAATGTTTTATGGTTCCGGTGCTGGAAGATCTTTACCGGGAATATAAGGATAACGGCAGCAAACCTTTGATTGGCGTTCGAGCATTATTTCTCTACCCTCTCAATGCACTGATCAATTCTCAAAGAGAACGTTTAAACGCCTGGACTCAATCCTTTGATAAAGGAATTCGGTATTGCCTTTACAACGGTAAAACAGAAGAGCTTCGCGCGAAAGTCCGGAGTGAGCAGGCCCTGAAGCCGAATGAGATCTTATCTCGTGAACTGATGCGGGAAGAGCCTGCGCCTATCCTCGTCACCAATGGCACTATGCTGGAATATATGCTTGTGCGCCAGATTGATGCACCGATCTTACAACAGTCCCGGAAACAACAGTCTCTTCGCTGGATAGTATTGGACGAAGCGCATACCTATGCCGGCTCACAGGCAGCGGAATTGGCCATGCAGTTGCGCCGAGTGATGCACGCGTTTGGTGTGAGCCCCAAGCAGGTTCGCTTTGTGGCGACTTCCGCAACCATCGCAGGCGATGATACTGAACAGCAGTTGAAAAAGTTTCTTTCCGACCTGTCGGGAGTTCCAATCGAACAAATTGATGTTTGGGGTGGAAGTCGGGTCATTCCGAGCCTACCGAGTAGCAAGAATATTTCCGTCAAATTGGATGATTTGGAAGGGATACAGAGTGCGAATACCAAGGTGCCTCATATTCATCCCGAACGCTACCAAATGCTTGTCCATTCGCCGGAAGCCAGACTGCTTAGGGATATATTAGTGACTACGCCTAAGCCGCTAAAATTGACAGAAATCTCAGGCCAGTTTAATCGACGAATAGGTCATGGTCTTTCTCAATACGAGCTTCTACGTTGGTTGGATATTTGTACTGGTACTCAGCCGTCTGAAGATGAACCCGCGTTTTTGAAACTTAGAGCGCATTTTTTTCAGCGGACCATTCAAGGGCTCTGGTCGTGTTTTAATAGAGATTGTGAAGCGAAAAAAAACTCGCCTTTACATGAAAACTGGCCTTTCGGCTATGTCTATGTGAGCCAGCGCCAAACCTGTAGCTGTGGGAGTCCTGTTTTTGAAGTGGGCTTCTGTAATGAATGCAATGAACCGCATTTATTGGCACGCGATAAACGTGGCAAATTGGTGCAATGGAATGAATCGGGAGGCGATGAATTTTCTTTGTTGAGCGAGGTAGATAGCGACGACGCAACACCATCCGATAGGGAGTCGCCTCAGCGTTCCGCCAAAAATCCGCTTATTTTGTCTTCTAGTCCTAATGAAGATCTAGGGTTTATTCCCATTGAGCTGGATAGGAATAGTGCTGAATTTCACGTTAAATCAGGAGATACTGTGCGTCTTGGTCTCAATGATGGTGATGTGGTTTGTAGTAAAGTTGGCTGTGAATATTCGGGTAGCAAGGGGATGTTGCCTTTTCGGCGATCATTATTGGGTTCCCCGTTTTATGTAGCGAATGCGGTACCCACCGTGTTGGAATATTGTCCTGATTTCAAAAATGAAGATGGGCAAAAAGGGCATGGACCACAATCACTACCCGGCCGTGGTCGCAGACTGATTACGTTTACCGATAGTCGCCAAGGGACTGCACGTATGGCGGTGAGCATGCAGCAAGAAGCGGAGCGAAATCGCGTGCGTGGCCTTATCGTAGAAGTGCTTTCATCGCACCAAAGGACTCTGTCAAATCAATCCATGCCTGCCGAGGGCGTTACCGCACAGGATTTGTTGGATCAAGCCAATAATCTTAGGGCTATGGGAATGGTTGCGATGGCCAATGATCTCGAAGAGAAGGCAAGAGCTATGGCATCAGGTGCTATAACAGCGTTGGCTGAGCTCACTTGGGGTGAAATGGCCAATGAGCTTAGGCAAAAGACTGACATTAAAACGTCGATGTTGCTTTATAACCAATACCATAAGCCGGAAATTTTTAAGCAAAATGATGGGCCGTTAAAATTAGCGGAAATGCTGTTGTTTCGCGAGTTTAGGCGTAGACCTAAATTTAAAAACAGTCTTGAAACCCAAGGGCTGGTTGAGGTCGGTTATGCAGGTCTAAAAGAGATAAGTACTTTGCCGGATTATTGGCAAGAGAGCGGACTTTCTCTAACGGATTGGAAAGACTTCCTAAAAGTTGCGCTCGATTTTTATGTCAGAGAAGGGAGCTTTATCCAACTTGAGGAAGATTGGCGTTCATGGATTGGTACTCGCTTTTCGCCTAAGGTGCTGCGAAACCCTGATTCCGAAGAAGCCGACGATAATCAAGTAAAGCGCTGGCCAAACATTCGTAATGGAAATTACAGCCAGCGATTGATCAAAATGCTGTTTTTGGCAGCCAATCTGGATCCAGCCAAAAAGGACGATATTGACCGGGTGAATCTTTGGTTGCGAAAAGCGTGGTTGCAATTGACCAAGATCAATCCGGTATTGAAGTCCGATGGGAATCGTTTCTATCTGGCAAAAGAACAAATGACGTTTTCGTTAGCCGATAGAGCCTTTGTTTGTCCTGTCACCAATAAATTGTTGGATACCGCTTTTAAAGGTTTAACCCCTTACTTGCCCACCCATATCAAGTTCAATCGTTTGACAGATGAAGAACGTAACCGCTTTAAGGTTACAGAGGTCATGTTGCCAAAGGTTTGGGAGTTTGATCATTCGCAGGAAGACTATGTTCTTGGATTGGAAAAAGTGAGAAAGTTGGTTGGCGGTAATGAGGCGATTAAAAATTTAAGGTCGCAAAATCTGTGGACGAATCTTAACGATAAAGCCGTCGAAGGAGGGTTTTACTATCGCACTGCTGAGCACTCGGCACAGCAGTCTTCTGAGCGATTGGAAGACTATGAAGAAATGTTCAAAAAAGGTCAAATTAACGTACTCAATTGTTCAACCACCATGGAAATGGGGGTCGATATTGGCGGGATTGCTGCCGTTGTAATGAATAACGTGCCCCCACACCCGGCTAACTATTTGCAGCGAGCAGGGCGGGCTGGGCGCAGTAAGGAAGCGAGAGCACTCGCTTATACCTTGTGTAAGGGTAACCCGCATGATCAACAGGTTTTTGCAAACCCTTCTTGGCCTTTTGAAACTGTCATACCAGCACCTGCCGTCGCGCTTAATTCCGCTAGATTAGTTCAAAGACACGTTAATTCGTTGATGTTGGCGAATTTTTTATGCCACGAGATAGGCGTAACAAAAACCGAAAGGACCCGGCTCGATACACAATGGTTTTTTAACGAAGAACATGGAGAGTCCCTTTGCAATCGTTTTATTAGTTGGCTTGGCAAAGCAGTATTAGATATAGATACAGCTGTAAACGATTTGGCTAAAGGCACTGCGTTACAAGGTCTCGAGTCATTCCAGTTGCGTACTGAGACTATTGTCAAGATTAAACAACTTCAATCGCGCTGGTTAGACGATTACCGTTATCTTGTCGCCGAAGAAAGCAACGCAAAACCTGACAGTCCCTACTTAATGCGTATTCGAATAGAAAAGCGCCGTCATTCAGAAGAATATCTTTTGCGGGATCTGGCCGCTCGTACTTTTTTACCGGGGTATGGTTTTCCTACCGATGTTGTAAATTTCGATAATTTCTCTATTGAAGATTACATTCGAGAGAAAGAAAACAAAAAAAATTCTAAGAAAGACCGTGATGATAATGTTACCAGATATAAAGGATTGCCATCGCGCAACCTTGCTATCGCCATTCGTGAATATGCTCCGGGAGCCGAAGTTGTCTTGGATGGAAGAGTGTTTCGTTCGGCCGGCGTGTCGTTGCATTGGCATAATCTTAATAGTGACGCCAACGAAGCTCAAAAATTTGATATCGCATGGCGCTGTGACAGCTGTGGTGCACTTGGCTACGATGAAGGTGTTCTTAGAAATTCGGAACTGCTTTGTTCCAATAGTGATTGTAGGAAACCGATAAAGACCGACAATATTAAAAAGGTTATGCAGCCGGCAGGTTTCGTGACGGATGCATATGCTGGTGTATCCAATAATATCGAGCATCAAAAATTTATTCCCGTCGAACCATCTTGGGTTTTCGTGGAAGCAAATAAGGTACCTCTTCCAAATCCTGTGCTTGGCTATATGTCCTATGGTGTCAATGGAAAAGTCTTCCACCATAGCTCTGGGGAGTTCGGATATGGCTATGCACTTTGCTTATCCTGTGGAAGGGCAGAGTCCATGGTTACCGCTAAAGATTATCCTTCCGCATTATCGCCATCAGGCAGCCATTTTCCCCCAAGGCCAAGCAAAGAAGATAAGGATAATAACAACAAACGTTTATCATGTTCAGGGGGGGCGAGCCTGGTTCCAAATGTCGTTTTGGGCGCCTACGCTTACACCGATGTCTTTGAATTGATTCTTCGTCACCCTGTGTCGGGAGAGTTTCTCGCCGATGGTTCGGAAGAAGCCAAGTCAATAGCGATAACTTTAGCCGTTGCGTTACGCGCTACCCTTTCCGGCATTCTTGGTATTTCCCCTTCCGAGCTAGGTTACGCAACTCGTCCTGCGAGGCTAGAAAACGGTGCTGCCATTCGCGTGATTCAACTGTACGACATAATAAGTGGGGGAGCAGGATTCGCATCTAGTGCCCCGATTCATATCGAAACATTGCTAGCGAAAATGGTTAAACATTTGGAGTGTAGCCACTGCGAGACTGCATGTAGCGAATGTTTACTTGATTCCCAAACCCGTCATGACCATGAGTCATTGGATCGTAAATTAGCTTTAGATTGGCTTGGAGCTAACTTTGCGAACTATGCAAGGTTACCTGAAGAGGAACAATTGATCACGGATGCCAAATACTGCCCCGGCTCAATTGAAGAAGTGTTGCGTAGGCATATCAATGAAGGCGCTGAACGTCTTACTCTTTGGCTCAAGGGAAATGAAAATGAATGGGATCTTCTCGCTCCAGCGTTTCGAAAAGCAATTCACAATTATCTTCTGCAAGATGATGTGAAGGTTGATTTGGTTCTAGGGGTTGATCCGCAAGACCCGGATCTGCAACACGATCTCTATCGCCTGTCCACTGTTGGAGCACGTTTTTTCAAAAGTGCAGTCGGTGACGATAATCCTATCGTTGCACAAGTCGTAAAAGGCGAAGCTGTCTTCACCATTGCTTCTAAATTTTCAAATGCATTGGTTCCAGGTCCTTCATGGCATCAACGAGGAGAAATCGTAGTTGAAACACTAGCCAATGTTTCAGCCGAAGTGGCGGAGCTCGATACATCTCGCTGGATAGAGAAAACTGAATCATTGGTTTTTGATATTGAAATCTGCTCGGAACTTAACGGTGATTTAAACAGTTTCGGCTCTAAATTTTGGGAGCTTATCATTGGTCAACATGAAGAGTTGAGCGCCTTATGGGAAAGTGGCAAGGTAACTGAAGTTGTTTATTCCGACCGATATATCCAAAATCCTGCCGCTGTATCGCTTTTGACTGCCTTATGTAAGCCCGTTTTTGAAAAGAACCCAAATATAAATAACTTTACGGTGAATACGCTGTTTAAGGCACGAGACCGAAATGGAAATCGGACTCATCATGATTGGGCAAAGCGAGATGAATTTGAAACATTTGCTCAGGAGTGGATCAATAAAAAGCTTAATACCGCTGTCGTGTTGAATGTTTTCGATAGTAAAAAAGATATACCGCACCACAGGAAACTAATCATAAAATTCGACTCAAGTAAGGCAATAAAAATTCGGTTTGATCAGGGTGTCGCATACTGGAATATACGATTTGCAAAACCTGCCGAAAGCTACTTTGACTTTGGCAATAGCGTAGATTACCAATTGGTTTCCATGTCTGATTCATGCGGAAGTGCGAAGGCAATAAATGGTGAGAGATGGTCGACAGATGTTCTTTTGGAAGTATTGTGTTTAGATTAATTGTAGAAATGCAGTATCGAGCGGGTATTGCCTGGGTGAAATTCATTGGCACACATGCTCAATACGACAAGATTAATGTCGAGAATATCAATGAATATTAAGCCTATCCGAAATGACGAAGATTTACATGAAGCCTTTGAGCGCCTTGAACTCATTGTTCAAGCCGAAGCAGGTACGCCGGAAGCCGATGAAAGGGTAGTTAGTTGCTCACCCGTCGGATGTATTAAAAAGTCCTTATGTCCTGGAATTTCTGGGCTTGCAGGAAATACCGAATTATTCAGAGCATGGCCTTGAGACAGCCATCATTGATAAAATCGAGCATTTTCTACTGGAGCTTGGCAAAGGTTTTTTGTTTGAAGCCCGGCAAAAACGCTTCACTTTTGATGATGATCACTTCTATATCGATTTGGTTTTCTACAACTGCTTGCTGCGTTGTTATGTCATTAGTGATTTAAAGTGGGACGCTTGGCTCATCAGGATCTCGGCCAGATGCAGATGTATGTGAATTACTTCGACCGCTATGTGAAACTGGATGATGAAAAACCCACAGTGGGGATTCTGCTTTGCCATACAAAGCATGACGATCTACGGATAACCGCGCGACCTTTGGCAACCCGTTCACTGGGTGGCTGCGGGCGGTGCAGGCTGTCAAGTTGGTTGAGTGCTTTCCGCTGATGCTGTTTAGCCGGAAATATAGCGCACGATTGTCTGGTTCTTTTGATTATGGGCGCGGGCGGTTTCACGGGCTTGAGTTTCCTGTTCGGTCCAAGCTTTCAGGACTCCGCGTACATCGCCGGAAATTATTTCCGAAAAATAATGCGGGCTGTAAAACTCGTTTTCGTTGCTGGTGACTATCCAGTTCACGGTATTGTTTGTCCTTAATATGGGTTAGACGGGTATAGACCAATCTTCCAGTCGGAGGCCAGGAACTCTTTGAAACTCTGATGTGTTATTGGTCACTAGCGTTGCTTTGATGGCTAGTGCATGTGCGGCAATTAAAAAATCCATGGGGCCAATCGGCGTCCCTTGTGCCTGTAAGGTTGATCGGATAGGGCCGTATGCTGCGGCTGATGCGCGGTTAAAGTCGATCACTTCGAAATCGAGTAAAAAGCGTTCCAGCCGTTTGGCGTTATCGTTTTGTTTTTTACTGGCCGCGATACCAAATTCCAGTTCCGCCACGCTGATAGCGGAAATCCCAATGTTTTCGCGGCTCATGCCATCCATACGCTGGACGATGTTTTCAAAGCCGCCTCGCTGATTGAGCAGGAAGATGCATATATTGGTATCGAGCAAATAAAAATTCATTCAAAAATCCCGTTCCTGAAGTTCGGCCGGCTGTTGACGCTCAATGTCCATTGGGCCAATTTCCTGTAACATGGCTAACAAGCTTTCGGCTCGGTAGCGTTTGGGTAAAAGCACAACCATGTCGCCCAGTTTTTTGATGACAACTTCATCTTCATCAAACCGAAAATCCTTTGGTAATCTGACAGCTTGGCTGTTGCCGTTTGTAAAAATTCGCGCGGTTTGCATGGCACTCTCCACTGTTAACTAAAATGTACATCCTTAATATATACGTCAAAACTCGGGATGACTACTTCTTTAATCAATCGTGCCGGTTTGAATAAAAGGAGGATTAAAGCGAAGCGTGATTGGTGCCCGTAATAGGGGTATTTTCTTTTCTGATGTTGAGCTTGATGTGTCGTGGGATTTTACTTATAATTACTCCCAATATGGGAGTAAGAAGGGCCTATGCGGGTCATTGCAAAAAGTACTTTAAAAAAGTTTTGGGAGCAACCCGCTTACCATGATGCCCAAGGTCCTCTTGAAAGCTGGTACGAGGAAGCCGTTAAAGCTAATTGGACTTCGCCGCAAGCGGTCAAATTACACTACGGTAATGCGAGTATCTGTAATAACAATCGCGTAGTTTTCAACATCGGCGGTAATAAATACCGATTAGTTGTAGAAATGCAGTATCGAGCGGGTATTGCCTGGGTGAAATTCATTGGCACACATGCTCAATACGATAAGATTAATGTCGAGAATATCAATGAATATTAAGCCTATCCGAAATGCCGAAGATTTACATGAGGCTTTTGAACGCCTTGAACTCATTTTTCAAGCCGAAGAAGGGTCGCCGGAAGCCGATGAAATGGAAATTCTGGTAACTTTGATTGAAGCCTATGAAAACAAGCATTACCCGATTACTCCGCCAGACCCGATTGAAGCCATCAAATTCAGAATGGATCAGCAGGGCTTGACTCCTAAAGATCTACAAGTTTTTATTGGGAGCAGCGGAAGAGTTTCCGAAGTGCTCAATCATAAACGTCCATTGAGCTTGAAAATGATAAAGCGCTTGCATGATGGTCTTCATATTCCATATGAGAGTTTGTTAGCGGAAATTGCTTAACTTTGTACTATTGGATTTCACGGTTGATATACAGGTATGCATTGCTATCCCAATTATTTTTCCAGAATCTACAAATCCAGATAGTAGATTCAGTACATTGCCGTTGCCTCACGAAAGTTGAATAGCACCGGATTATTTGTGTGAAGATAAAGCGGCAGGGTGCTCCGCTTCGGCATTTTTATGCGGATTTTGACTGGCATTTACAGGTAACATTACGGATTTAATTGATAATAATCATGCGCTTTAGAGTGATGATTTTTTATTTCGGTAGATGATTCTCCAGGTGATAGCACCATTTTTCAAGCGCTTCTCTTTTTTCCGGTAAATAATCCCAGCGGTCATAGTGTTTTGAACTCACATCGTTCATCGCATGATTTTGAATGATGTCGCGAATGGATTTATGGATGCCTATTTCCCCCATCCGGGTCTTAACGGTTCGTCTTAAATCACGCGGGGTAAAAACAGGAAAGTGTGGAGAGTTTTTTTGTATTTGTGTCAGGGTATGACCAAGTGACGTTTTGTTGATTGAAACTTCCGGATTGTATCGTCCCGGCATTAAAAAATCGGAGTTGCCGGAAAATAACATAAGCTCTTCTAACAGCTTTTGAGCCAATGGGACGATCGGTAGCAAATGCCAGCGCTTATTTTTAATCCGTTCGGGTGGAATAGACCAGACTTGGCTTTGAAAATCGAATTCTGATTTTTTGGCTCCGGTTAATTCAATGGGACGAAGACCATAAATCAGGAGAAGTTTTATCGCCAATAGCGTTGGGGTAGGGATGTTAAAGATTTTAGAGTGCCAAACAACGGCAATTTCCTCAAATGAAAGCGTGCGTTCCCCAACTTTTTCTGCGGCTGCATTTTTAGGGACGGCTGACACCGGATTGGCGGCAATATTAAAAACATAGTCGTCGTTCAAGCTTTTGGGATCGTTGTCGTGAAAAATTCCAAGTTCGAAAGCCCGATGAAGATAAGAGCGCACCCGGTTGGCTTGAACGGTAGCTCCGCGTTGAATGATCGCGTGTAATACTTTTCGGATATGAGGAGGTTCAATGTCTTTGGCCGGCGTATTTTTATCGATCATCGTAAAGACGTTGTATACGATGTCGGCTTGAACTTTTTCCCACGAGCGTTTGCCTTCAAGACGCATCTGTTCAATATAATTGCTGATCAGATTCTCAAGGCTGCCATGAAGCACTTCGGGAGTTAGACTGGTATGCGAGCCCTGTAATAACTGTTCACGATTTATTCTGGCATTGTCGCGAGCCTCGGAAAGTCCAATTGACGGATAGCGCCCAAGGTTCAAGAATTTTCTTTTGCCATTGAGGGCATATTGAAGAAAAAAAGACTTCGAACCGGAAGGCGTTACTTGGATACCAAAGCCTTTATCGACCCCTTTTTCGTACAGCCGATAAGGTTTGTTTTTGGGCTTTAACCCTTTGATGAGGTTGTCTGTAAATTTCATGATGTCATGCCGTTGTGTTTTTCAATTTCAACAAAACGAAATTTTACGCAAACGATTGAAACAAAGAATGGTTTGCGTCAAATTGACATTATCATTTCAGAGATCGCCAATAAAAACAGCAAAAAACCGTTTATCAATTTCGAAGGGTTTTTCTGCTGTAAAATGGCTCTCCCACATTAACCGTGATTTTTTCAAATAATCGGTGAAGTCTTTAGCGTTTAAATGAAGCTCCAGAAGAAATGTCGGCGGGCATTCGATGGTAATGGTTTGTTGTGCGGCGGCTTATTTTTTCAGTTAGCCAAAATCCTGTACTTTATAAAGGACTCAGCCCAGTTCAATTATTTGGCACAGCTTGCTGATAATCTCACGATGCTCAAAGGTGAACACCATTAACGTAAACAGTGATTCGCCTGATTGTTAGTCAAATTGTCTTTGGCGGAAATTCCATTTATATTCCGGACGTTATCGTTGAGTTGGATATTGGTCTCACCTTGATCGTTGAAACTAAAGGCCAATACAACGACAACGCAATCTTAAGGCCAAAGTCGCTGAACGCTGGGTTGATGCACTTAATCAAGCCGGTAGTTTCGGGTTGTGGCAATATGTTGTGGCGAAAGATCCAACCGAATTGCCCAAAATCTTGAATGATTTTTGTGTTTCTCAATGGGATGCGTTCGATCTTGAATTTGGGATATCACTTACTTCAACTTGCTACATTTAAAACAAGCATTTATACGCTAATGGGTATTCTTAGTGCTGGCTGATTTTGTCCAGGAATTTTGAGGGAGCTTACAGTATCTGCAAAAAGGAAAGCTCAGGATTGTCGTGAAATTCGCGTATGCCATCCACTTTGTTTCTCAGCAAAAGCTGAATATGTCGATTGCTACAATTTCCGCGCCTTATCCAAATGACTTTTGGCGGATAACCTAATAAAGTGCTTTTGTCGTAAAAGTCTGAATCTTTGCTTACCAGTGTGTAGCCGTGGTGCTTTGCATATTCCCAGACGACATGATCAGATTCGCCGCCTAAGCCGATTCGATCGACATGAGCGGAGCCGGGGAACGCGTCAATTAACGCGGCTACCAGCTTGGGCGAAAGATTCTCATCAAACAACAGCTTCATGAATTGATAACCATCAAATGCTTTTCACGGTCAGCAGCATAAGCTAGGCAAGCTCGAATATCGGCTTGCGTCAAATAATCGAAATCCTCCAATATTTCCGCTTCGGTCATGCCGGAAGCCAAATATTCAAGAATGTCATAAACGGTGATTCTTAACCCTCGGATACACGGTTTGCCGCTCCGTTTGCCGGGTTCAATGGTGATAATCGAATGGTAATCTAAGTCTGTCATCGTGATGATCCTTAACGGGTGCCGCCTTCATGGTCTTGGCTTCAAAATTGATATAGCCGCCGGTTATGTCATTGTCGGTTTATGGTTCGCTAATGCCTTGAACAACGAAAAGGGTATCATGATCGCATCGCCGATTGTCAAGAAAGTGCGTTTCAGGTCGTGACTGCTAAACTCGATTCTGGTTTCTTTTAACACTTGAGCTATAGGTTTACACGAGGAATGTTTTTTACGACGTCTTTGGTGTCGCCGGTCAATGGTTGCAAGTAATAATGTCAAGAACCAAATGAAATTCGCCGAATCTAAATTATTATTGGTAATAATTCAAATGTCTGGATGCTACTCAATGCAATGACCGGTGGGGTGTTGGAAAATGCGATCATAACAACGAGGTTTCTCGTGCAAAGTCATCTGCCGTATCTTCCAACAAGATCGCACCGGCATCAAAAGTGATTCGCCCGATTGATAGCAAATTGTCTTTGGCGAATATGGCAAATTCCATAGTGCTTTTTTAGTGCCTTTGGTAGTGCAATGAAATGAGAAAAATGGAACCTTGAAAACAACAAGAAAAATATTTTTCTTGTTTATATCAATAAGATCGAACTAAAATGAGCTAACGTAGCATGGCTTGAAAACAGTTGAATTGGGCATTTTATCGACTGTTAATCACTAGGTCGGCGGTTCGAGCCCGTCCGGGGGAGCCAAATAAATCAAGGGCTTACGTTACGCGTAGGCCCTTTTTTTTGACCAAAATTCCAACAGTCTCCCGGTGGGGGCGGTATCGGGTCGGAAAAAATCTGCACGACCTGTTAAGAACAAACTTCGCATCATCATTCAACATAGCTCATGGCCGATTTTACGTTTACTCCAGCCGATTATCCCGAGATTCGTCATCGTATGATGGATTTGCACAGCAAAATTTTCAGAAAGCTCACGAAGGACGACATTAAAACCTGCGGTAAGCATTTGGGGATTTGGCATCAAAAGACATTGATGGTCCAAAACGAAACCGAAATGGACTTGTTTACCGATTATGCAATGTTCGCTTATCGCCCACACGGCTTCAATATGGCGGAGAAATTCTTGCGTCTATTCAGTAAAGAGGCCGATGCATATGAATTGGAATTGCTGCGCCGTATGAGCCAAGCGCATTATGCGATTTATCAGGTTGAAGAAACGAACGGCACCGATTCTTTGAAAGTTGTGGATGTATTCAGTAAGGTGATTTACCGGCTGGTCGATCATCAATTGGCTAAAACCGCTCGTCAGGGAATGATTCTGGCTGGGCATCTGATCGATTTTGATGGCTTTTGGATTCAAACAGGTGGAACCGTTTTACTCAGCAAAGAAATCTTCCAAGCGGAGCAGGTCAAACGGATAATTGACCGGATTGATGATAATGAGTTGAGTCATTATCTGAACAAACCGGCAAACGGCGCTAAGCTGGCAAAAGCGATCTTTTCTGCGACTTTCGAACTGGATAAAACCTCCAATTTTGGGCATAGGTCGATTTAAACAATCAAAGACAGACACTATCCCGTCCAAAGCAAGGGCTTACGTTAGTGCGTAGGCCCTTTTTTATTGACCGAATTTCTGATGGTCTCCCGATCGGCATCGGGCGACAACAGCATTCCGCAAAGCGTGACAGGGGCTCAATCAATTGCATTGTGAAGCCTGGGTATCGAGTCGGTTGAGTTGTCAGTTGCGATAAAACCACACATAATTTTCAAAGAGACGAACTAACCAATCAAAACTTGGCAATTATTTGCCTTTTACATCTATGATTGGTGGCAGGTTCGAGCTAATGGTTTAAAATCCTAGGCCGACGGTATTATTTGCTAACTCCCAAAGAGAGTATCCAAAATGCTCCAACAGAAAAAACAATCAACAATTGATAGAGCAGATTATATCTTTCTGAGAAGACAGTTGTTGGATTGGCGGGATAAACACGTCGAAGCCATTCAACATCACCTGAATCGTGAGCTTGTCTTGTTATTTCAAGAGCTGGACGCAGAAATCGATAAAATGACTTTGCGGCAAACCTTCCAAAACAGCGCCTACGTAAAAAAACATGTAGAACCCATCTATAGCCGATGGCTAGAAAATGAAGTGACGTTTTTGATTGAATCTGCCCAATACGAACTTAATGTAATCTACGAACATCGATTGGAATATGAACGGCCCGATAATGAACTGAATCATAAGGACGATAAGAAAAATATTTTGGAAACAACAACAGCCGTTTTATCCACAGGTGTTGCCGTTGCTGCCATACCCACAATTTTATCCTTATCAACAACTACCATATCGGCAGGAGGAGTACTTGGTTTTTTGGGAGTGACAACGACAGTGATAAGTTGGCCGGTCGCATTATCAGGGGGCGCGATTGTGTTGGGGTTGAGCGGTTTTGGCGTCAGTAAGGCAGTCAGGCTCAAATTCAATGCCGAAAAGCGCTTCAAAGACAAAATACACCAAGCTATTCGTGAATCAGTACTACCCAATGAAAAAGAAAATTCCGTATGCCAAGTTTTGCAGGCAAAAATTATCGGCGTTGCAAAAACCCTACTCGATGAGATAAAAACATGATTCATGGCATTCCTTTTGCCGTCCCCGCTAAATTCTCAGCAGATATGGCTAATGGTGCTGTATATCGCATAGGCGCGTTATTGAAAGAACAAGGCACTGGAAAAATTGTTGCCCACGTCCAAGAAACCGGTATGGCGCAGCAGGTTCTCAGTGGACTAATGGGATTTCCTTTTTCACCTCTGAATACTTTAAATTTAGCCTCGACCGCCTATACCAACGTACAACTCAATCAATTAAAAATCATGGTTGAAGGATTACAGATACTGCAATATGCCAACCTGGGCGTGGCGATTGCCGGTATAGGCGTGAGTGTAGCGGGTTTCGCTATGATAACTTCACGATTGAAAGGTATCGAAGGACAAATTACGCATTTGGCCGAGTCGATGAGGCAGTCTTTCCAGGATTTATTTGATAGGGAGTTAAGATCGCACTTTTCTCATGTTTACGTGCTATTCGAAAAAGCGGAAACGGCCGGCGCTTTATCAAACCCAACGAACGAACTGGTCAGCGTAGCTTCTCAGTTGACCGACGAAAGTGGATTTTTTCGAAATGAGATTATTCATTTATTGGAACAGAAACAATTCGATGCCGATTTGTTTACCTCGTTAGTCAGATCGTTAGCGCTATGTAATGCCGGGCGCGTGGAATGCCTCCTGTTAGCGAACGAACTGACGGCAGCGCATTGTGCAGCGGATATGATAGGTCGTCATTATCGGGATTTGTTTGATGACTTGGTTCCTACATACTTAGCCACTAAACAAATTGCCCGGCCCAATGAACAGAACAAAACGAGCTATAGTCGGTTGCGAGAAGAGCAACCGAAAATGAAATATTTGGTACAAGGACTCAGGGATGTGACGGAAGCCGCCTTAACCAAACCGTTATTGATTGAAAGTCTGATGGAACAAAAAATAAACGGTCGAGATTACATTATGAGCTTGCGTAACGAGAAACAGCATCCGCTATTGCTGTTAGAGCATATCGCAGCATAAATCCAATAGCTCTACTATGCCCGCGCTATATCAAATATATAGATTATCGTTATTTAAATAGAGATCATAACTTATAATTTCTAAAGAGAGAAAAAATGAAAAAATTTAAGCTAGGTAGTAGCGGCTTTCAAATAAGTGACGATCGAGTAGAATATAACAAGATAAGGCTGAAATATCAGAAATTGGCCGATGATGCAAAAAATCAATTAATTACCCAATACCATTTATTATTTAAAGATATGGAACAGCTGCATCAAACAGCGCATCAAGTGGCTATGAATTACTTGATGCCGGCAGTCGATTGTGCAGTTAGAGACTTAATAAGCTATAGCATCATGGATATTGATGATGAACAATTCATGAGAGACTATTTGTTACATCATTTTAATTGGGATAGTAATTTTAATGAAATAAACGAAAAATATTCAAAAATAGAACTGGATTCGAAAGAAAGAGAGATCCGAAGAAAAACGGGCTCAGACAATACTCCATCAATTATGGGTGGAGGCTTTGGCATGGAGGGGGCTGCACAGGGTATGTTAATTGCCGGTGCGGCTAATGTTGCGATAGGCATAACGAAAGGCTTTGTTGACCTTTTAGCCGAGGGGGCAGGAAAGATAGGCGATACGGCAAAAAAACATCAATTATTTAATGATTCGGAAACCATAAATCAACTCGCGGAATCAATATATAGCATGGTATTTAATGTACACATTGCTTTTATAGATGCTATTAAGAAAAGATTTCCTGATCTAAAAATAGGTAATATATCACAGAACGATTTCAATAAATCTAAGGGAATTCTAAATAATATTAGTAAAGACCGTATCAAAGAGTCAGATATGGAAAATCAACTCATCGAATCGATTAAGTTAAACCCTTACGATAAAAATGTTTATTTTAAATGGTTAGACAAGTTTCAGGATGAAAATAAATATATAGAGTATATTTCCGATTATTTTGGATTAAGGGAGGAAATTAATGGGTATAAATATAAAATTTTACGATTATACAAGGAAAAATTGGATTTTTCCTCATTAGATGCTTGTGAGAAAAATATTAAGTTGTTAGAAAATTATGCAATAGATTTAGGTATAGATGATTTAAATGAAATAAAATATTCAATTTTAATAGATTATAAAAAAGAGTTAGATTTTTCAACACTAGAATCATATAAAAAAAATATTGTTTTATTGGATAGTTATGCAGATATTATCGGCCTAAATGATATTAATGATTTAAAAAAAGATATAATTTATACTTTGACTGTAAGTTTCGATGGATCAGATTCAAATTTAACCAACAAGCGCTTAATCGGAGAAATGAATAACAAACCCAACCATCGAATTTTAATAGTCGTTGCATTACTACCATTACTGATACTGATGTTTCTCGGGGTGGGGTTACAATTGTGGCAGGCTGATTTTGATGAACTTGGAAGTGATCTGCTTCAATCTCAACAACCCAGTCTGATAGCCGATCGCTACCGGGATAATGGGGACGGTACATTAACCGATATGACCACAGGACTCCAATGGATGCGCTGCAGTCTTGGCCAAACCTGGCAAAATCAAACCTGTGTGGGAATGGCGAAAGAATACAGTTACGATGACGTTATCAATGCGGGGCGACAAACAGTGTTTGCCGGCCATCGCGATTGGCGCGTGCCGACGATTGATGAACTAAAAACCTTGATTTATTGTTCTAGTGGTTCGCCTAAAACCTGGAATGACACTGGGAATGCATGCAAAGGTGATTACCAAAGACCCACGATCCAACAGAGCGCTTTTCTTAATACACCCGCTTCGATTTCGTATGTTTGGTCTTCGTCGCCGAATGCCGGCTATACTTACGACGCGTGGAGCGTGGCTTTCTTCAATGGCAATTTCTACGAGACCTTTAAGTCCGGCAGCCACCACGTTCGTTTGGTGCGCGGCGGACAGTGATTTTTGGTTTTTTAATTCAAGACGAACAGACAAAAACGCTTTCCCTGTTGAACTAACCCATCAAGCAGAACACAGGAATTCCAGTCTTACACATTAACTCTGTCGGTAACGGCCAAACACTCGGTGGACGCAGCGAAAAACAAGAGTATTTCGCCATGTTTGAGAACAAATCGTCGAAGATTTTTGTCTCGGTCGATGGCATGGGGACTATTCGGGCGGTGCAATTGCCAGCGAAACAGGTCACTAAGGCGATTGTTCGGTCATTCAAAGACTGTCTTGACGCTGTATTTCGGCGGCATAGCCGACCGCTTGCAAGTTGCGCATGCGCATTCAGAAGCCTAGTGGGTTTTAGCCTTGGGAGCAGCCAGCAAGGCTGCGAATCTCGGAGAGTGAAAGTCCCTCTACCGTCAGTTGCCCAAAACGGACGGTTAGCATATCCCCTGCTCGGCGAGGTAACAGACCGAGATATGCGGGGACGTAAAAGCCATGGCTGCCCTGTGTGCTAGTGACACAGCGGTGGGAGCAATCTGGGTGGCGAGCAAATCTACGGGCCTAAAGATAAACGAATAATTGCAGCCTCGAAAGACCCCCCACACAGAAATTGCCGTGTGGCTTAGCTAAGCGCCGACCGGCTTAAGGTTTCGGGAAGGCCGTTGTTCTGTGGGAAGAAATGGGTAAATGCACCACAGGAGCAGCCGGGGTAGGGATTTAAGCACGTAGAGAAAGATTCGTAGAGATAACGCTGGGAAGGTCCTACTTTCAGCAGGGGCTGACAGCAACCTGCAAAGACCCACTACTGAGGTTATTCCAAGGTGCGGGGAGAATTTAGGATTGACGCATGAGTTCGTATGAGCGATGAAGGCAGAGTAATGTTTGCCGACGAAGTGCGTGACACTTCGACACCAAAGGTAACACCTTGAGTGTGCAAAGGGGCTCTGGGCACTTGATAGCTCTACAGTAACCGGGCATGAAGGACTGGTAGATAAACTCTAGGAGCGGCCTTGGAAGTAAACCATAGAGTAGAGGGGTGTATGTGAGTCAGCACTTAAGCTTCATATTGTATGGAAAGACAACCGAAGGTAAATCAAGGTCAAAACCGGACCCGGGAAATCTGGCCGTCCGGGATTGCAGGGGGCTTGTGGAAACATGCTGCATGGTCTGATAACCATTTGCCACGAAGTCGGAAACGATGGAAACAAAGGAAGTTGTCGACCTAAAACAGGCGTGCGCCACATTTCTATCTCGACCATTTAACATCCTTGTGCGTGGCAAGCTATGTATTCCCGTCTTAAAAGTTTTAAGCCAGTGTGTAAAGGTAAGACAAAAAGTTGTAACAGCTTTATAGTGAATTATGCAGTTGACTATAATTCTAAGCCATTCACGGGAGATGGAGTATGCAGTTTTTAAAGACTTTTATTGCCGCTTTACTGATGAGCGCATTGTTACCCGTCAACGATGTTGTTGCAAGAGATAAAAGGATTGAGGCCTTCGATGCAAAAGGCCGAAGGGATCCGGAGCGGGATCTTGTTATCAGACAGGGAAATGCTTATCGTTTGGATCGTCAGGGCAGAGTTCTTTATGAGAAAGGCTATATTCGCTTGAAGGACGGTGAGGAGCTCGATGGTCAAGGACGCCGGACGGGAAGACGCTATAAACTGTACTGACTTAAACTCAATTTGACACTGATACAATTTAATCGCAATCAAATCGGATTAGATTCATTGCCGGAAAGCGGTCAGCCGTCACTGGACCCAAAGCCGCCTTTGACAGAAGCTGTCTGATAGGCTGGTTAGTGGCAGGTAACAGACGTTCGTTAGATAAAAAGAAGCCTATATCATCCGGTATGGGAATATATACAGTTAGAGTTTCGAGGATGTCCGATTAGTTTATTACTCAGTAGGCACGGATCAGAGATGATATACAGAAACTATTTAATCACTTGTTAGGGTATGATAATGATGAGCGAGTTGTTTAAGAAACAAACAGGTAAAATGTTAATACTTATACTCATTAGTGTCTTCATTATATCATTGGTAGTAGTTGATGGTATTATTAATAAAATTGAAAAAACAGCACAAGCCTCAATTGTTGCAAATACAATTAAACATGAAAAAGATATGGCTCGTTTAAAAGCCAAACATAAAAAAGATTTAGCAAAAACTAAAATGAAGGAACGTAGTAAGCGATGGTTTGCTTCAATACCAATTATTGGCACAGCTATGCTTTTTGGGACAGGCAAAGATGAATATGATGAATATGATGAGTGGAAAAAAGACAATCCAGGCGGTACGGTAGAAGGGTATGCAAAATATAAAGCAGACTTACTAATCGAGGAACCCTAACAAGTTATCCAGTCGACCGCTGACGCGTGTCTGATAGAGGCGTTAAGCGACTGCTTTCGGAATTTTGCCGTCATACGCAAAAATCTTTGAATGTCTCAAAATGGCCCTAGTGATGCGGTCATAATGTCAATTTGCTTGCCGAATACCTGTCATCCGATTGGGTTACTGGATGCCTTAACTTATGGAATTGGATAGTTACTCCGACCTGCGGCTTTTGGCCGTTACCCGCTACAAAAAAGCCGTCAGGTTTATAATTAAGGAAAGATTAGGTTCAGGCATTGTATTTTACAACCGCTATATATGTGAAATGTAAAACCAGAGATCAATTTAGGGCTACGCGGGCTTGTTATTTATTTTTAGCATACAAATTCCTGGCGGAAAAAACTGGCTTTGAATAACTCCCAAAAACCTTGTCAACTATTTCTAAAACATTTTTCTCACGTTTATGATATTCACCATCTGCTTGCGCAATATCTAAAAGAAATCTTTTTATATCTACCGACATTTTATCGTAGTTGCAATCCGGATTTTTTCGTTTATAGTTGGCCAAAGCCGCTGCTAATGTCTTTACCTTATCTTTTGATTTGTCGGCAATGAAATTAGGAAGTTGGTGTTTTACATATTCACTATCAAACCCCCACTGGTCGATGAAGTATCGCTCAATCACATCAATCTCACATTGATCAACGCTCCCATCAGCATCTGCAACTTTCACTGCTAGCGGCGTGATGAGGCAAAAAAGAGAATTCGCCAGTAGATCAATACCTGAATTCAAAAACTTTGGAACCACATCCACCCGATCAGTCCCTTCTTTCTCGAAGAACTTGACACCACCATACCAAAGAGCTCCAGAAGCAATCCCGGCCGCAACAACCCAGCCTATTGGCGTCGTCGCCAATCCTAACCCACCTTTAACATTTTCTAGTAAATATCTATCATTCGCAAAAATTATTAATTTTTTAACTAATTGATATCATTGGACGATAAAAATCGACTTCCTCGAAAATGGCTAATGTAGTGCCATAAAATGCCTCTGGTCTCTTGCGCCGCCTCGCGGTTTGCGCTAAGTTGACGGCATGTTTATTCGACGCACTCAAACCCGCTGCAGAGCCACCGGCGAACCTCATGTAACTTATCGACTGGTTCATTCCGAACGCATCGGTCACCAAGTTAAACAGGTCACACTGCTGAATCTAGGCCGGCATTTTTCGATCCAGCCCACTTTTTGGCCGGCCTTATGTCGCCGTGTCCTGGAGTTGTTATCGTTGCAAACGAGTTTATTCGATCCGGACTTACCTCAGACGGTGGCCTTGGCCGCGGAACATATCGCCGCGCGCTTGTTGGCGGAAAGCGCGCCATTGCTCGTGAGACTTTCGTTGATCCCGACCCCAGCCATGCCTGTCGTCAATGACGCCGCACAGGCGGCTTCGGAATCGGTTTCGTCGGAGCCACCGGAGTCCCGGACTCCGGCTGAAATATATACCATTGATGCGAACTCGCTGGAATTAGCGCGGCCCCGTTCGATCGGTGTCGAGCAGGTCGGTTTGGCGGCGATGGACTTGGTCAATTTTACCTCGCTGCTGATGGGATTGGGTCTGTCCGGGCCGCTACGGGCGGCGGTTGTGGGTTCGATCATCGGGCGCATGGCAGCGCCGGCTTCTGAGGCCGCCACGCACCGTTGGCTAGGTCAGCGCAGCGGTTTGGGCGAGCTGTTGGACGTCGATTTCGAACGCATGAAGCCGATCACGTTGTATCGGGCTTCAGACGCTTTGATGAAGCACCGGGACGTCATCGAACGCACGCTGTTCAACCGGGTGCACGATCTGTTCGGTTTCGAGACCACGGTTACCTTATACGACTTGACCAATACGTATTTCGAAGGCACGGCGGCCGCCAATCCGAAAGCGCAACGGGGCCGCTCCAAAGAAAAGCGCCGCGACTGTCCACTGGTCACGCTGGGCTTGGTGCTCGACGGCAGCGGTTTTGTCCGCCGTTCCCAGACCTTCGACGGCAATGTCTCGGAAGGCAAGACCTTGGCCGGGATGCTCAAAGACCTCGGCGCACCGGCCGGGGCCTTGGTGATTATGGATGCCGGCATCGCCACGGAAGCCAATCTGACTTGGCTGCGCGAACAGGGTTACCGCTATCTGGTCGTCAGCCGCGAACGCACTCGGCAATTCGAAGCCGAAACCGCCATTCCGATCGAAACCGCCGCCGGCTCCGCCGTCCACATCCAGCGCGTCGACGACAGCGAACACCAAGAAGTGCGCTTGTATTGCTACTCCGAACAGCGCGAACAAAAAGAGCGCGGCATCAATCAACGCCTGTGCGAGCGCTTCGAAGCCGGATTACAAAAAATCGCCGACGGCCTCCACAAGCCTCGCGCCGAAAAGCGCCTCGACAAACTGCAACAGCGCATCGGTCGGCTCCAAGAAAAATACCAAGGTATCGGCCAGCATTACACGATCGAACTGACCCCGGATGAGACCGGCGAAAAAGTCATCGGCCTGACCTGGTCGAAACAGCCCAAAGCCGGCAGCCGCCTGAGCCATCCCGGCGTCTATTGCCTCCGCAGTAACGAAACGCAATGGGATGCTGAAAAACTGTGGCGCACCTATATCATGCTCACCGACCTGGAAGCGGTGTTTCGTAGCCTTAAATCCGAACTCGGGCTTCGTCCGGTCTACCATCACAAAGAAGTCCGCGTCGACGGCCATTTGTTCATCACCGTCCTGGCCTATCAGTTCGTGCAAATCATCCGCCGGCAACTGAAAGAACACGGCATTCACGACCGCTGGTCCACACTGCGCGACATCTTGTCCGTTCAGCAGCGCGTCACCGCCTCCTTCCGGCGCGCCGACGGCGGTATTCTGCACATCCGCAAAAGCACACAACCGGAAGCGGAATTAGCACGGATTTACCACACATTGGGCCTTGACCCGCTTCCTGGAGGTGTACAAAAAACTCTACTATAGATCGAATTACGCTTAAAAAACGCCTATGTAGTGCCTTACGGTCATTTATGATCCAATAAAATATTGATTCATAAAGAGTTTTAAAGTTAGGTGTCAAACATGGGCTAATGCTGCGAAAAGCGAATTAGAGGCAAAAAAAGTGGTTGCCACAGCGGAAGAACTTGCGACAGCAGCGCCTGTTGAGGCTGCACCTAACACATCCCAAACTTCTTTCGTGATTCTGAGAGTTTTCAACGAAGTGTAAGCATCTTCTCCGATCGCTAGTTTGGCTTTAAATTTCATCTCATTCGAAATAACTTGCCTGATAGTATTTAGCTCATCATTACCTTCCATAATAAATTTCCTTACTTAAACACTTACAGTTTTCAACGGAACAAACTTTGCGTTTACCAGTGCGATTTTTCTTTCCAATTCTCTATCACGCAAATCTTCATTGGCACCCAATAATAATCCCAAGGCCATAGCGATCGGTGTCACTATAGCCCCGAGAATAAAACCGATAATGGGTATGCTGCTTATCAAAAGGCCTGCAATAGCGCCAAATATCAATCCAAAAGTCGCGTTTGGGTACTGCTTATAAATGGTACAAACAAACTCCAAGATTTTCAGACCGATTTTCAATACAAAATCTCCAACCTTTATCGTTACTTTAGACATTTTGAATAGTAACGCTTTGACATCGGCGGACACAGTCAGATTGTTGATGACACTCTGAATTTCATGCTCTGCAAGATCGAAGATTGCCATCGACTTGAGGAAGTTAGCATCCAATTGATCGGCAACTTTTTCAAATTCTTGGCCAGTTTCTAAGTTAACGCCTCTCACAATCATTGATTTCTCCAAAATTTTAGTGGTGAGCACATCACGGTAAACTAATTTCAATGCGCCTGCATATTACCACTGAATTATCGGCGTTCAAATAAACCAACGTGGACGTAAAAGCCATGGTTGGTCTATGTGCTTGTGACACAGCGGTGAGGGCAATCTGGGTGAAGAGCAAATCTACGGGCCTAAAGAAAAACGAATAATTGCGGCCTAGAAAGGCCCTCCACACAGAAAGCGCCGCTCGGCTTAAGGTTTCGGGAATGCTGTCGTTCTGTGGGAAGAAATGAGTAAATTCACCACAGGAGTAACTAGGTGTAGATTATTCATACATTGCTAGGTCGCGAATCAACAACAATAGACTATTCACGGGAGATGGAGTATGCAGTTTTTAAAGACTTTTATTGCCGCTTTACTGATGAGCGCATTGTTACCCGTCAACGATGCTGTTGCAAGAGATAAAAGGATTGAGGCCTTCGATGCAAAAGGCCGAAGGGATCCGGAGCGGGATCTCGTTATCAGACAGGGGAATGTTTATCGTTTGGATCGTCAGGGCAGAGTTCTTTATGAGAAAGGCTATATTCGCTTGAAGGACGGTGAAGAGCTCGATGGTCAAGGACGCCGGACGGGAAGACGGTATAAACTGTACTGACTTAAACTCAATCTGACACTGATACAATTTAATCGCAATCAAATCGGATACCGAAAGACCATCATCGACCATTATGTGAAGTTTCCTTTTATGCACAGTGTCTTAGCTTCGAATAGCTGACATCAGGAATCAATCGGATTGAGCAAGGCAGCCAGAGAAAAAGCTGGTTATAATTTTTGCAAACTTCAGGAGTGGATTTTCTGTTGATCAATTCAGAAAACAACCCTTAGTACAACAGATAGCTTTTTTCTACTTAAATTAGTTCCCAACAGGAAAACAATCATGCGGGATTTATCCGTCATGTCGATAAAAGTGATAATTCGAAAGGGTCTGATGACATCGACTGGAATAAACGCTGATATTGCTCCCTTTTGGTGTATTTGAATGCTTGTTTCAATTCATGGAAATTATTATGCAAAGATTGCGAGCGAGATAGAGGCTTTAAAGCCAGCTTTTATCGTGGTTGCGCAAAACCGCTGCACATAAAAGGAAACTCACATAAGGGCCGTTATGCAAAGCTTTGCATAACGGCCCTAACCAGTTTATTCACCCGGTCTTCCAAATGTCAGTTCATATCAATATTTCAGTCATTCAAAAAGTGGAGATGTAATTATCCCGACCTGTTTAGCATGGCGAAAATGAGTGTTATCCCGCTTAGAGTTCAAGCGTTTCAGGATATTTTTTGAAATTGAACTTGCAGAAGATTCGGTTACGGCGTATTAATACCGACCTGGATAATAACTGGATGGTTCCGCGAAGCGGAGCCATCGGGTCTAATAAGGAGCGTACAGATTGATAAACCTAATACTACACTTAACGCATCGCCATCAATCGAATCAAGACAGACGCTGACGCGCTCCTTATTCGACCCGTTATAACCTCATGGAAGCATAGAGAGTGAGTTAAAAGAATGAATAAAAATCCACTAGGCTACTCTCAAAGAGAAACATCAGGCTCTACGACATTATAAAAGTACGAGTACCAATATCTAAAGTGGACCCCAACGTCAATACAGAAAATGGCCTAATTTAAGGTGGAACCTGCTCTTTAAAAAAATATCACTTGTTATTTTTGCGCCGCAGGCGTTTTAATCATTCACTTTCGGTTCATGGCGGACTGTGGGCAAAGGGTGAATGAGTGTGGTTAAGCTCGTGGGAAACTGCTACGGCAGTTTTCCATCAGCTTATCCACACGGTCCGAAGGACATCCACGCTTTGTCCACAGGCCCGCCACGCGCCATGGCTGCTAACCGCCATGCAACTTCATGCGGTGTCGCGTAATTCAAGCCTTGATGAGGCCTCATTTCGTTGTAAAACAGAAAATACTCGGTCAGTCCGGTTTTGGCTTCGGTCATCGTTTCATAGCCTTTGACATAGATGTTTTCATACTTGACGCTCCGCCATAAGCGTTCCACAAAGACATTGTCCAAAGCTCGTCCACGGCCGTCCATGCTGATCTGTATGCCCGCGTCCAGCAAGCGTCCGGTAAATTCGCGACTGGTAAACTGGCTGCCTTGGTCGGTATTGAAAACCTCAGGTTGCCCGTGTCGTAACGCGGCTTCCAGGCAATCCAGGCAAAACCCGGTATCCATCGTATTGGACAAAAGCCAAGCCAAGACTTTGCGGCTATACCAATCGATCACGGCCACCAGGTAGGCAAAGCCTTGCGCGAGCCGTACATAAGTAATATCGGTACTCCAGACCTGATTCGGCCGCTCGATCGCCAAGTCGTTTAACAAATACGGATAGATCCGGTGTTCCGGGTGACTTTGGCTGGTATTGGGCTTGGGATAAATGGCTTCCAAGCCCATCTTCGCCATCAGGCCCCGGATGCGCTTACGATTGATCCGATAGCCTAACCGTCTCAGCGCCGCCGTCATCCGCCGACTCCCGTAAAAGGGATAGTCGGTATAGAGCGCGTCGATCCGATGCATCAGGTCGATCGTGAGCGCGTCTTCCGGTGCGCTTCGGTAGTAGTAGCTACCCCGCGACACGCCGGCTAATACGCACTGACGACTCAACGAGAGCTCCGGGGCCGGTTCCAGCCACTGGCGCCGTTCGCTTACAGGGACAGCCCGGACTTTTTTTTGAGCCAGTCCAACTCGACTTTCAACCGCCCGATTTGGCTATACAGCGCTTCCTGGTCGGCTTCATGTTGCTGGTTCTTTCGGCCTCGTTTGACGGAAAAACACTCGACCAGCCCGGCTTGCGCTTCCTTTTTCCAGTTCGAAACCTGATTCGGATGCACCTGGTGCGCGCCGGCGATCTCATTGATGGTCTTATCGCCCTTTAAGGCTTCTAGCGCCACTTTGGCTTTAAATTCGGCGCTGTGCTTCTTTCTCTGCATGATTTTTCCTCTACACTTTCTCGGGTTTATACATGCAGGTTACCACCTTAATTAGTTGTTCAGTTTTTGGGGTCCATTATATTTATACGCACCCAAAACGTTGGTAAAAATGGACTTAATCTTAATGATGTTAGGTATATTACGCATGAATTTCATAATTCATTAAAAAAATCACAATTAAAAGCTGGTGATGTGCTGATTTCTCGTGTAGTAACAGATGAAATGAGGTGTGGAATTGTTCCATCTGAATTTGAACCTGCAAACTGCGCAAACATTATCTTGTTACGTCCGGGGCCTGACCTTGATAGTCAGTTTCTACGCTATTTAATTAACTCATCCTATGCGCAACAGTATCTCATGGATCGTCGTGTTGGATCTGCCCAGCAAGTTGTAAATACCAAAGTACTTAAGGATTGGGTGATTCCTTTTCCAAGTCTCGAAGAACAAAAACGCATCGTCGCCATTCTCGATGAAGCCTTTGCCGGCATCGACACCGCGATAGCCAACACCGAAAAAAACCTCGCCAATGCCCGTGAGTTGTTTGAAAGCTATTTGAATTCGGTTTTTAGCCAGCGGGGTGATGGCTGGGAAGATAAAAAGTTAGAAGAAATAACCAGCAAACTTGGCGATGGCTTGCATGGAACTCCAAAATATACGCCAGATGGTGAATATCACTTTATTAATGGCAATAACTTAAATGATGGGGTGATCGAGTTTAAAGAAAGAACGAAAAAAGTTTCTTTTGAAGAATTTGAGAAATACAAAAAAGAGCTTAATGAAAGAACAGTATTGGTCTCCATTAACGGTACTTTGGGTAATGTGGCATTTTATAATAATGAGAAAGTTATCTTAGGAAAAAGCGCTTGCTATTTTAATCTTATAAATGGCGTCGAAAAGGCGTTTGTTAAATATGTGATACAGAGCCCGTATTTTCTGAGTTATGCTCATCGTGAAGCTACTGGTGCAACTATCAAAAACGTCTCTTTGAAATCTATGCGGAAATTTAAAGTGCCTTTACCGTCAGTGGAAAAACAAAAAGAATTAGTAGTTTTGTTAGATGGGTTGTCCGCTGAAACTAGGCGTCTCGAGTCTATTTATCAACAAAAACTCAACTCCCTCGCCGAACTCAAACAATCCCTACTCCAAAAAGCCTTCTCCGGCGAACTCACCGCAAAACCTGACACACTCATCAATGAGGCGGTGGCATGATTGTTGTCGCTGTGTCTCCGAAGTATCCGATTGTCATTCCTAGAGAAATTTGCGAATCTATGGGAATTGTTCCACGGCAAAAAGTCCAGGTCATGTCTTATCAGAGGCGGATCAAAGAATAGTCAGGGAAAATGATGAAAAAGCAGAAGCGCCTCCAATTTCGGAAGCAGATGCTGCAATTGATTGAAGCACACAACCTCCAAATTGGAGAAGAATGATGAAAAACTATCATATCAATATCTTTTATAGCGAAGATGACGAGGGATATATCGCTGATATACCGGATCTTAACCCACCTTTAACATTTTCTAGTAAATATCTATCATTCGCAAAAATTATTAATTTTTTAACTAATTGATATCATTGGACGATAAAAATCGACTTCCTCGAAAATGGCTAATGTAGTGCCATAAAATGCCTCTGGTCTCTTGCGCCGCCTCGCGGTTTGCGCTAAGTTGACGGCATGTTTATTCGACGCACTCAAACCCGCTGCAGAGCCACCGGCGAACCTCATGTAACTTATCGACTGGTTCATTCCGAACGCATCGGTCACCAAGTTAAACAGGTCACACTGCTGAATCTAGGCCGGCATTTTTCGATCCAGCCCACTTTTTGGCCGGCCTTATGTCGCCGTGTCCTGGAGTTGTTATCGTTGCAAACGAGTTTATTCGATCCGGACTTACCTCAGACGGTGGCCTTGGCCGCGGAACATATCGCCGCGCGCTTGTTGGCGGAAAGCGCGCCATTGCTCGTGAGACTTTCGTTGATCCCGACCCCAGCCATGCCTGTCGTCAATGACGCCGCACAGGCGGCTTCGGAATCGGTTTCGTCGGAGCCACCGGAGTCCCGGACTCCGGCTGAAATATATACCATTGATGCGAACTCGCTGGAATTAGCGCGGCCCCGTTCGATCGGTGTCGAGCAGGTCGGTTTGGCGGCGATGGACTTGGTCAATTTTACCTCGCTGCTGATGGGATTGGGTCTGTCCGGGCCGCTACGGGCGGCGGTTGTGGGTTCGATCATCGGGCGCATGGCAGCGCCGGCTTCTGAGGCCGCCACGCACCGTTGGCTAGGTCAGCGCAGCGGTTTGGGCGAGCTGTTGGACGTCGATTTCGAACGCATGAAGCCGATCACGTTGTATCGGGCTTCAGACGCTTTGATGAAGCACCGGGACGTCATCGAACGCACGCTGTTCAACCGGGTGCACGATCTGTTCGGTTTCGAGACCACGGTTACCTTATACGACTTGACCAATACGTATTTCGAAGGCACGGCGGCCGCCAATCCGAAAGCGCAACGGGGCCGCTCCAAAGAAAAGCGCCGCGACTGTCCACTGGTCACGCTGGGCTTGGTGCTCGACGGCAGCGGTTTTGTCCGCCGTTCCCAGACCTTCGACGGCAATGTCTCGGAAGGCAAGACCTTGGCCGGGATGCTCAAAGACCTCGGCGCACCGGCCGGGGCCTTGGTGATTATGGATGCCGGCATCGCCACGGAAGCCAATCTGACTTGGCTGCGCGAACAGGGTTACCGCTATCTGGTCGTCAGCCGCGAACGCACTCGGCAATTCGAAGCCGAAACCGCCATTCCGATCGAAACCGCCGCCGGCTCCGCCGTCCACATCCAGCGCGTCGACGACAGCGAACACCAAGACGTGCGCTTGTATTGCTACTCCGAACAGCGCGAACAAAAAGAGCGCGGCATCAATCAACGCCTGTGCGAGCGCTTCGAAGCCGGATTACAAAAAATCGCCGACGGCCTCCACAAGCCTCGCGCCGAAAAGCGCCTCGACAAACTGCAACAGCGCATCGGTCGGCTCCAAGAAAAATACCAAGGTATCGGCCAGCATTACACGATCGAACTGACCCCGGATGAGACCGGCGAAAAAGTCATCGGCCTGACCTGGTCGAAACAGCCCAAAGCCGGCAGCCGCCTGAGCCATCCCGGCGTCTATTGCCTCCGCAGTAACGAAACGCAATGGGATGCTGAAAAACTGTGGCGCACCTATATCATGCTCACCGACCTGGAAGCGGTGTTTCGTAGCCTTAAATCCGAACTCGGGCTTCGTCCGGTCTACCATCACAAAGAAGTCCGCGTCGACGGCCATTTGTTCATCACCGTCCTGGCCTATCAGTTCGTGCAAATCATCCGCCGGCAACTGAAAGAACACGGCATTCACGACCGCTGGTCCACACTGCGCGACATCTTGTCCGTTCAGCAGCGCGTCACCGCCTCCTTCCGGCGCGCCGACGGCGGTATTCTGCACATCCGCAAAAGCACACAACCGGAAGCGGAATTAGCACGGATTTACCACACATTGGGCCTTGACCCGCTTCCTGGAGGTGTACAAAAAACTCTACTATAGATCGAATTACGCTTAAAAAACGCCTATGTAGTGCCTTACGGTCATTTATGATCCAATAAAATATTGATTCATAAAGAGTTTTAAAGTTAGGTGTCAAACATGGGTTAAGGCGTGCTCAGCTTTTGCTGAAACACCGGCTCAAGCCTTGGCAGAAGTGTTGGTAGCCAAAGAGAATTGGTTAGCCGCTGCAAAAGCAAACGGAAAGCAAATTCCTTCTCCAAAATATCGTCCCGTTATTTATGAGATTATATAGAAATGTCGATCAAGTCGCTGTACCTGACCGGCTCATTGCTGAGTTCCGCAGTTGTTGCAACAACTGCCGCAAATGACACTGCTAGTAAATGCTTGTGAAGTTTCGCTTGTCATCAAAAAAACACTTGATGCCGGTTTGATTAAAATTGCCGATCCCGATCACCCTCGCGCCGGATAGGCCAAAGCGGGGTGAGTCCGGTGCCGGTTAACCCAAACGTTATGTCCTCATTGCCTAGCAGTCTCAGCGCTGACTTGTGATAAAATCATGCAATATATTTTCTGTCTGAGGTAAATACTTTGGAAATACAGTCACTTACAATATCTGAGCGAATTATTCTAGCCGAAGCTTTGTGGGACAGCGTAATCGCGGAAGATGCGAAAATTGAACTCACTGAGTCCCAGAAGGAGGAGCTAGACCGGCGATTGAAAACGTTCGAAATCGACCAAGATATAGGTTCTCCGTGGTCAAGTGTGAAAGCGCGAATACTTTCAAAGTAAATGAATTACGCGCTTACACTTCGGAAAGAAGCCGAATTTGATATTGGCGAGCATTTCCGTTTCTATGAAGAGAAGAGAGAGGGTCTTGGCTACGATTTTCTCCTATGTGTTGAAGAGGCTTTAGATAAGGTTCAAAGAAACCCACTTATTTACCGTAAAGTTCACAAAGAATTAAGACGGATTCCAATACGCAGGTTCCCTTATCGTGCTTTCTACTTCGTTCAAGGTAAAAGAATAATTATCACGGCGGTTTTTCATGTGCGTAAAGATCCTACATCTTGGTCCAGCCGCACATAAACAAGCCATTAAATACACACCGTCCGCTTGCAGGTCGCTCGTTCCTCGCGCCGTTTATGGCAAGCGTTGGGCGGTCTGTCCTTCTCATGACGAGAAAGCGGAACTTCGTCATTTGATATCGTATAGGATACGGTCTTGACTGAGTTTTGATTGCGATAGGAAAACACCTGATGAACAAAGTTGGCCTTAATGAAGCAGAGACGCGTTCCGAACTGATCGACCCCGCGTTAAAAGCCGCCGGTTGGGCGTGGTGGAAGGCAGCCGGGTGCGGCGTGAGGTGATTACCCTGGGTCGTTTGCAAGGTGCGGGTAAGCGCGGCAAGCAGGACATTGCCGATTATGTGCTGTTCTACAAAGGCCAGAAGCTCGGCGTTATCGAGGCGAAAAAGCAAAGCCTGGCCGATACCGAAGGCGTGGCACAGGCCAAACGCTACGCCGAGCGCCTGCAAACCCGTTTTACCTATTCCACCAATGGCGTCGGCATTTATCAGATTGACATGCACACCGGCAAGGAAGGCTATGTCGATCGCTACCCCACGCCCGATGAGCTATGGGCGCTGACCTTCGCCAAACCGAACCCCTGGCGTGAGCGTTTCGGCGAAGTGCCGTTTGAAGACAAGGGCGGTTTCTGGCAGCCGCGTTATTACCAGCACAATGCCATCAATAACGCCCTGGAAGCCATCGCCGAAGGCGAGCAACGCATATTACTGACACTGGCCACCGGCACCGGTAAAACCGCGATTGCCTTTCAACTGGCCTGGAAACTGTTTCACAGCCGCTGGAATTTAAGCCGGGAACCCAATCGACGGCCGCGTATTCTGTTTCTGGCGGATCGCAACATTCTGGCCGATCAGGCTTACAACAGCTTTTCCGCCTTTCCGGAAGATGCGCTGGTCCGCATTGATCCGGAAACCATTCGCAAGAAAGGCCAGGTGCCGAAAAACGGAAGCCTCTTTTTTACCATTTTCCAGACCTTTATGTCGGGCCAGGATAGCCAAGGCAATTCGCTGCCCAGTTTTGGCGAGTATCCGCCGGATTTCTTTGATTTGATTATTATCGATGAATGTCACCGGGGCGGTGCCAATGACGAGAGCAACTGGCGCGGCATTCTGGAGTATTTCTCGCCTGCCGTGCAGTTGGGTTTAACCGCCACGCCCAAACGCAAACACAATGCCGATACCTATGCCTATTTTGGCGAGCCGGTGTATGTCTATTCATTGAAACAGGGCATTAACGACGGTTTCCTTACCCCGTTTCGGGTACAGCAGATTGCCACCACGCTGGACGATTATGTGTACACGCCGGATGACACCGTCATTGAAGGCGAAATAGAGGAAGGCAAGCGCTATACCGAAGATGACTTTAATCGGGTAATCGAGATTAAAGAGCGCGAAGCCTACTGGGTGAAACTGTTTATGGACATGATTGACCCGAACCAGAAGACGCTGGTGTTCTGCGCCACTCAGGAACATGCTCTGGCCGTGCGGGATTTGATTAACCAGTATAAAACCGGTAGCGATCCGAATTACTGCGTGCGAGTGACCGCCAATGACGGCGCCGAGGGCGAGCGTTTTCTGCGCCTGTTTCAGGATAATGAAAAGACCGTTCCCACCATTCTGACGACATCGCAGAAGCTCTCCACCGGGGTGGATGCGCGCAATATCCGCAATATTGTGCTGTTGCGCCCGGTAAACTCGATGATCGAGTTCAAGCAGATTATCGGTCGCGGCACGCGCCTGTTTGACGGCAAGGACTATTTCACCATCTATGATTTTGTAAAGGCTTATGAGCACTTCAACGACCCGGAATGGGACGGCGAGCCGTTGGAGCCGGAAGTCTGCAAACGCTGCGGCAATATCCCCTGTACCTGCGCGGTAACACCGCCCGAGCCCTGCAAAATATGCGGACGGACCCCGTGTGAGTGCGATCAGCCGGAGCCGGAACCTTGTCCGGATTGCGGTGAATCCCCTTGTGTCTGTGAGAAGACGGTTAAAGTGAAGATCAAGCTGGCCGATGGCAAAGAACGATTGATTCAACACATGAGTTCCACCAGCTTCTGGGGGCCGGATGGAAAACCCCTGTCAGCCGCGCAATTTGTCGAGCGCTTGTTTGGCCAACTGCCGGAATTATTCAAAAACGAAGATGAACTGCGCAAACTTTGGGGCCAGCCACAAACCCGGAAGAAACTGCTTGAAGGGCTGCAAGAACGTGGCTACGGTATGGAGCAGTTGCGGGAAATCGGCAACATGATCCATGCCGAGAAGAGCGATCTCTATGATGTGCTTGCCTATATTGCGTTTAATCAGCCACCGCTCAGCCGCGCCGAGCGTGTCGAATCACACCGCGCGACTATTTTTAGCCATTACAAGGATTATCCGCAACAGGAATTTCTTCAGTTTGTGCTCGGCCACTATGTTGAACGCGGTGTCGGTGAATTGGATCTGGAAAAACTGCCGCAGCTGATCGAACTGAAATACCACAGCCTCCACGATGCCGTTAACGAACTGGGCGAGGTAAAGCACATTCGAGAGGTGTTTGTGGGGTTTCAGCAGGATTTATACTGAAGGCGATGTTTGCTCGGCCAGGTTGGATATGCCAACATTTCCTCCATGGTCCAAGTTTTGAAAGCCTTGAGAAAGGAAGGCTTTCAACCGTTCATGCCTCGCCAGGCACGGGTGCGCGACGATTCGCGCGAAGGCTTCGCCAAAGCTAGTGCGGACAGCGGCCTGTTCGTATTCGAATGAAAGTTCTTTACCGACTGCCTGACGGAAACCCTGACATCGATTAATCCCCTCGACAGCCGAAGTCGAAAACTTCGGCTGTCGAGGGGATTACCGGACGAGGTTAGGTCGCGAATCAAGAAAAAGCAAGTCTGCGACTGGGGTTATTGTTCTCAAGAATTACGTAGTGCAAAGATCTCGTGCCGGGACGAAAAGGGGCCATTCGGTATTCATAGATTCCGTATTTCACGGGATGTTATTCCATATTTCACGTCTCTATTTTCCGTATTTTTCGTTGTTATTATCCGTATTTTACGATACAGTCCTCGGCATGAATTCGACCGCTATTTATCCACGATTGATTACAGCACGCATTGCCGAAGCCATGGCCGACACCCCCGTGGTCATGCTTGCCGGGCCACGCCAAGCCGGTAAAACCACTTTAGTACGGCAAATCTCCGAAAACCGATTGCGATATCTAACCTTAGACGATGAATTGACCCTGCTGGCCGCACGAGAAGATCCGGTCGGTATGATTCGCAGTCTGGACCGAGCCGTCATCGACGAAATACAACGCGCGCCGCAGTTACTGCTGGCCATCAAAAAAAGCGTCGACGAGGACAGGCGCTCGGGGCGTTTTTTGCTGACTGGTTCGGCCAATGTGATGGCGCTACCCACCGTGGCCGATTCACTGGCCGGACGCATGGAGACATTGTCGCTGCTGCCCTTGTCGCAAAGCGAGTTACACCGGCGTTCGGCGAATTGGCTGGACGCGATTTTTTCAGGAACGATCTTGAAAGCCGAAGCCCCCGAGGTAGCGGACGATCTGATCGAGACCGTATTGAAAGGCGGCTATCCCGAAGCGCTCTCGCGTACTACCGTGAGGCGCCGCACGGTCTGGGCCAGACAGTATATCGATGCCATCATCCAGCGCGATGTCCGAGAGGTAGCGGGCATCGACAAGTTGGACCAGTTGCCGCGTTTTCTTCGTTGCCTGGCACAGGTTGCAGGTCAGATGTGTAATTACACACAACTCGGCGGGCAGGTAGGTCTCGATAGCAAGACAGCGGCCCGTTATATCGGCGTTCTCGAACACATGTACCTGTTACAACGGGTCGAAGTTTGGGCCAAAAATCGGCTCAATCGAGTCGTGAAGACACCGAAACTACAGTTCATAGACTCCGGCTTGCTGTCCACGCTGCTGAATTTGGATGCGACCGGCGTGCATCAGGAACGAAGCCGCTTCGGCAAGGTGCTGGAAACCTTTGTTTATGGGGAATTGCTCAAGCATGCCGCGACAGCCGAAGGGGAATATCGAATATTGTATTACCGCGATCAGGACAAGTTCGAGGTCGACGTCGTCATCGAAAATGCAGACGGCCAACTGGTAGGCGTCGAAGTCAAGGCTTCCGCGACCGTCAAAGAAAGCGACCTGCGCGGTTTGAAAAAACTGGCCAATGCCGCGCCGAACGCGTTCAAACGGGGCATCCTATTATACGACGGCACGGAAACCCTGCCTCTGGGGGACGGTTTATGGGCAGCGCCCATCGCCACGTTATGGGGCACATGAAAGGCGATGGGGAAAATCCATTGCCAAGATGTTAGAGAGTCTCAATCTTTTCGGTCCATTCTCCGTGCTTATTTCTCTTGATTATCGGCAAACAGTGCGCGATCTTTCATGCCATCGGCGGCTAAAAGATAAAGCACAATTCCTCATCCATGCCGGATCATTGAATTCCTGAAGTTTACTACACAGTAGTTATCGTGAATGAAGTGATACAGGGATGCAATGACCTATATCTCGTAAACAACTAGGCTCATCGTGCTGATTCCGGTTCGATAAGAAGAGGAATCGGGTCACAAATTATTTAATTGCACTTGACAAAAAATTGAACTATTGTTCACAAAAAATAAAGTCTTAAATTTAACCCTTTCTGTGTTCTTCGAATGAGGGAGGACGTATGGCAGAAAAAAATTTCTACATCGGCTTTGCGTCTGCCGGTGCGATCTCGGCGGGTGCTTATTCGGCCGGTGTACTGGATTTTTTGATCTTGGCTCTCGACGAATGGGCGAAGGAACGGAAAGAAGATGACCATCAGGTCGTGATACCGGTATTTTCCGGTGCATCCGCAGGATCGATAACTTCCGCGATCGGGATGCTAGCGGCAGCGCGGGAAAAGAAACCGAATCTCAAACCGGGAGAAGCGGAGCATTACCTACAAACCCTCTACGATTGCTGGGTCTCCGGGCCGGACCTGAACGTATCGGGGTATGTTGCCGGCACCTTGTTGAGTCTGTCCGATTTGGAGGACGACGAGGTCTTTTCGCTGCTCAATAGCCGATTGTTGGATGACATTGCCGAACAGGCATTCAAGGACCTGGCGGGTCTTAAACGGGAAGCCCCCGCTTATTTTCCGCAACGCGTCCACCTTTACATGACCCAAACCAATACCCGGGGCGTCCCTTATCGGATCAAGTTCGACGGCGGCAAGGATAGCGGATACCACATGCTCTGCCATGCCGATAGAGCGCATTATGTGATTGAAGGGTTGGGTACCGCATCGTTCGTCAGCAAATGGGCCGATGCGGATCAAGCCTTTCTTCCGCTCAATGCCGATGCTCTGAAAACGCCGACGGTCGGCGGAACATTACCTTCGGTATGGAAAGACTACAGCCAACATACGCTCGCTTCCGGCGCCTTTCCGATCGGCCTGAAAGCCCGATTTTTCGATGTAAGTAAGGATCATTACGAAAAACGCAGATGGCCGTCGTCCATCGAAGCCGACTATCTGGATAAAGTCCAACCGGATTGGCCAGACGCATCGACCGGCGATAACAATTATTCCTATACGGCGATTGATGGCGGGGTGATCAACAATCATCCTTTCGAATACACGCGATACAGTTTGATGAAAGATTATCCGGAGCGCAATGAACGGAATCCGGAGTATGCCGACCGTACCGTCATCATGGTCAACCCGTTTCCGGAGCCGCCCGATTTCGCATCGGATCAAGAAGCGAAAAAATATGATTTGTTGACCATATTGCTCCGCTTATTTCCGACCCTGCTCAATCAAAACCGATTCAAATTCGAAGAAATGGTTTTAGCGTTAGATGACGAAACCGCGAGCCGCTGGCTTATTTCGCCGCGCAGATATGTTGGCGAGGCGTTGCAAAAACATGGCATCGCATGCGGTTTACTCGGCGGTTTCGGAGGATTTGTCGACCGGGCATTCAGAGAACACGATTACGAGTTAGGACGAAAAAATTGCCAGGATTTTCTATCGCGATGGTTCGGCGTCGACTCCGGAAATAAGCATGTTTCCACTAAAAACATAACATTGCCTCAATTGCAAAGCGGACTCCCATCCAACGAGGGCAAAGCGCCGATTATCCCCTTATACGGCAAGGCCCGAGATCCGGTTGCAGTCAGACCGTGGCCGAGAATATCCAAACGCAAAGTGCGGGACATTGCCGAGATGGCCGAGCTACGCCTAAAAAAATTGGTTCCCAAGCTCTTGTCGAAACACCTGAACGGACCGAAATGGTTTGCGGTACGTTCTTTATTTGCATTGGCAAACATAAAAGATACGGTGTATTACGCCTGCTTGGCGGACCTGACCCGACGCGACCAATGCACCGATTTCAAAGACCTAACCGACCCGCAGCGCAAAGTGCTGGCGGCCTGCATGAATCCGTCATACGACTATCTGACGCCGAACGGCATCGCGGAAGACACCGGCCTTGCCATTGCCGTTGTCAACGATGTGATTAGAGAATTGTTAAAGAAGAAGCTCTTGTACAAGTTTCGCGGAGTGATCAACAGAAAAGAACTCTATACCTACGAACCGCGCGGCAAATTTTACGACACGAATCCGAAATATAAATAATTAGATCGTCCGTGATTAAGCCTTAACACTTTAATAAAAACTAACGAGACATTAACAAGTTTGGGCAACCTGATAAAAGTTTATTTGGCTTTATATCAAATGTGGTCTTAATGTGCTTTTGACAGAGCTGAGCCTAGTCAACTGTAACAATAAGAAATAGGAGAAAATGATGGCTAGAATAATAATTGATCCTGGTCATGGCGGATATCAGACAATTCCCCGTGACTCATCATGGAATAACCCTCTGTGTCAATATACCTGAGACACCGCCCCTGCAGACACGCCAACTATCGGCATGGCAAAGCTCCTAGATTTTAATGAATAAAACGGTACCACGTCCGGCAATGAGCCTTCCCAGCTACCTTCGGCACGTATTCATTCAAAATGCTGTCAGTGACGATTTAAGGGTATCCTCCGCAAGTTAGTCAAAAACGGTTATCAGCACCAAGATGACTTAGCATTAACCCAATCCAACCAGTTCGTTATACAGTGCTTTTTACTTGCACTAAGGTTTAGGCTTCCGTTTTTTTATCGATTCCGGTTACGACAAGCTAAACAGCTTTGTGTGAAACACCGTCTTTCATCGCCGAAAGATCCACATGTCATCCGTTAAACAACATGAGACTTTTATGACGATGCCGAAATCACATATAACGGACGAATAGACAATACAATCGATGAGGTTTCATAAATGCAAAATCGCTACAAAGTCACCACTTGGAATATCGAATGGCTGGGTCGCTTGCTGCGCGATATCGATGACGACCGAAAGTCGGACAATCAACGCGCACGGCTGCAGCAAAGGTTACTGGCGCTTTACGTCGCCATTGCCGAGATTGCGCCCGATGTGCTGTGCATTACCGAAGGGCCGGCCGGCGATACGGCTATCGACCGATTCGTCGACGGCATGCCGGGATATACTGCAGTCAAACGTCCGCCCGGCGAGCCCTATCACCAACGCGGTCAGCAATGGATTTGGTTTTTGGTCAAAGACTCTTTGGCGGCATCGGCCTCGCTGCTGCCGATCACGGTCTGGCGCGATTACACGGAACAAGCCTCGCCGGAAGCCGAACACAAGGCCAATTGGCCGGTGCATCGTTGGGGCAGTATCGATACCACGACCCATAACCATTACCGGCACCCGCAGGTATTGACCGTGACCCTGTGCGACACGAAAGTCGAAATGATCGGCGGCCATTTCAAGAGCAAATTGACCACGGTCGGCAACTACCACAGCGAAGTCGCCGAAACGCGCCGAAAATACATCGAAGCGACCTTGGAAAACCGGATTAAACTGGCAACCGAAGCGCAGAACGTGCGTTATTATCTCGATCACCGGTTTCGACAGGAAGCCGATCCTTTGATTATACTCATGGGCGATTTCAACGACGGTCCCGGCAAAGAACTGTTCGAACGGCAATATTTATTCTTCGATTTGCTCGACAATCTTCAGGGCGACGTCTTCGCAGCCGAGAAATACCTGAATCATGCGTTGTTCGATTATCCGGCCGAACTCAGATGGTCGGTACGGTTCAACGACCGGATCGAACCGAACCGCGATCCGCACATCCTATTGGACCACATTCTGTTTACGCAAGCTTTCATCAAAAGCCGCATGCCGCTTTGCGTCGAAGCCCACGCCGGCAAAGTCGAACACGAGTGCTTCGATCGAATCACCGCGCAACTGCCCTCGGGGCTGCACTTGAGCGATCACAAACCGGTGACCTGTCTAATAACCCAGGCTACGAATAATCGATGCCTGGACGAAACTTCAGCCGTTTCTCCATCTAATGACGCACGATGTCGGCCATAGGCCCGACAGGGTCATTTGACTGAGCGGCTCACCGTCCGGAGCAAGCAGGCGGCCGGTTGATTCTATTGTTCGAAAAGATAAATATACTCATCGTAGATGAAAATTCGACCTCGGGGTGCCCGTCAAAGGACGCCGTAAACCCAGCACCTAAATTCCATAGCCTATTGGCCATGATTGATTACATAGATAATTTAGGTGCTGGGTAAATACGTCCATGGCTCTATGCCAGCTCCATGCTGGCAAAGCCTTTACCGAGCACCCCGAGGCCTCCTCCGGCACTGCCGAAATTTGAAGTGCGAAAGGAATAACAAACCAATTGAAATCAATTGAAACCAAAACCACAGCTATTTCAATCAGGGTTTTCTCTTGTGTTGCCGGCTTACCGTGTCAGAATCGCTGTCGTGATTAACGGCAGTCTCAATTCAAAATTAACCTAACGCTCATGAACAGGCTTACGTTTGGTAATGAGTGGGAGCGAAGGTAATCGCGATAAACGGGCCGTTAAAGATGCCGGTGCATGTTATCGACTCGATTTAACAGCGACAAATTTCACCACAAAGACGGTGTGCATGGAGCAATGGCGAGTATAAACGCCGGTTTTTTTCGAGAGTTTCGATGACAGCAAGGCGATATCAGGCGAAATAAAGAGGCTTTGGAAAAAAATAGGTTTTCGGCATACGTGTTCACTGCGTTTCAGTGATAACCCTTAGCCGCCGCGAGTCTGCATCATCCGGCGGCCGGTTCCTGCGGGAATCGTGCAGACGCTTTATCAACCCAACCGGGGAAACCAATTCCCCGGCGGGATTCGTGTTTCTTCGGTTTTTTATTCATTAATCAGGAGAAACACCATGTCAACCTTAAGTTCACGTTTCAGTTCCGGCTCGCCTATGATCCGGTCCGACTATCCGTTAACGGACGATGCATTACGTTTGTCCGTGCCTTCGATCTTTGCCGATACCGCGCATGATTCGCGTTCGGACCGGTATGCCTGCATCCCGACGATCCAAGTTTTGGCTGCATTGAGAAAGGAAGGTTTTCAACCGTTCATGGCCTGCCAAGCACGGGTGCGCGACGATTCCCGCGAAGGCTTTGCCAAGCACATGCTGCGCTTGCGTCATGCCAGTCAAATCGAAGGGCAGGGCGAGACCAACGAAATCATCCTGCTCAATTCGCATGACGGATCGTCCAGTTATCAAATGCTCGCCGGCTGTTACCGGTTCGTTTGCCAAAACGGCATGGTGTGCGGCGATACCTTTCAGGATGTTCGCGTTCAACATCGCGGCGATGTCGTCGGTAACGTCATCGAAGGCGCTTACGAGGTGCTGCTTAACTTCGAGCGTGTTTCCGAATCCAGAGAGGAGATGGCTGCGATCGAATTGACGCCCGACGAGCAACGCGCATTCGCCAAGTCCTCGTTGCCATTGCGCTTCCAGGAAGGGGCGGATAAACCGGCGCCGGATCAGGTATTGAAACGCCGGCGTAATGCCGATTTCAATGACGATCTTTGGACGACGTTTAACGTGATTCAGGAAAATCTGATCAGAGGTGGAATTCCGGTCAGGCGAACGAATGCCAAGGGGCAACGGAAAGTGGTCAATACTCGCCGCATTAACGGGATCGACGGCAATGTTCAACTCAACAAAGCGTTATGGACATTGGCCGAAGAAATGAAAGCCATTAAAACGCATCGGGCGGCCGCCTGATTGAGTCTGTTATCTTTCAACCCGACCGGGGAAACCAATTCCCCGGCGGGATGCGTGTTTCCCCGATCTTTTTACCGGAGAAACACGATGACCCATCAAATTCAAACCAAGCAGAACGAATCTCTTCCATTTCTGGTATGGGATACCTGCGATATCGCCATACAACAAGCAAAATTCCTGGTCGAAAACGGCGAGGCCGATGATGAAGACGACGCTTTTCGTATGGCCTGCGAAGATCAGGATTTATTGGACTTCGAATGGGAGTCGTTCACCGACTGCCTGACCGAAACCTTGCAAGCAATCAATCCGGACGGCTATTGGCATGCCGAAGTCGAAAAGTTCGGTTGGCGAAACCTGAACGGTTACGCGGACTTCGAGGCCGACGACGGCAAGACGTTTTTGAAGAACATTCTGCCGAAAACCGATTGCACGTTTAAGGTCTTTCTGGAGCAGGACCTCATCAGGATTCAGAATTTTCATCACGATGCGCCGACCGGCAACGAATGGTACACCGTTCGATCGGCCAAAGCGCTTGACGACGAATTCGAAGCTGATTTTGACGAAGTAGCGTAACGACGCCTTTTGAAAAACCCAACCGTTATTAACCCACTGGGGAAACTGATTCCCTGGTGGGATGCGTGTTTCTCCTGTTTTTTTATATTCATCTACTGGAGCAATACCATGACACACAAACAAGAAGTCGCGATGAAAGTGAATCCACAAAAATGGGTCGAAAGCTTGAAGTACAGTTTCACCAACAAAACGACCGTCCTGAGTGAACTGATGCAGAACGCCAGGCGGGCGGGAGCATCGTCTGTGAGATTCAATTACACGACAGATTCCCCCACGGATTCCAACACCTTGGTGGTTTCGGACGACGGCTGCGGCATCGAGTCTATGGAAAAACTGCTCTCTGTCGCAGAATCAGGATGGAAGACGGAACTTGTTAACCAGGAGCATCCGTTCGGGATCGGATTCTTATCCGCTTTGTTCGCCTGTCGCCATATCTTGGTGACCAGCAATGGCAAAGAAATCTCAGCGAATACGCAGGATATTCTGGCATTCAAGAAGATACCGGTGACCCCCTGCGAATGGAAAGGCACCACCGATATCGTGCTGGTCGGTATGGAACTGGATGGAGAAACTATCCTCAACACCTTGAGGATCTTGGCCAGAGGCTTTCCGATTCCGGTTTGTTTCAACGGAGAATGCCTGGAGCGTCCGGCGGCCGAAGATTCCGATTATTTGGTTTTTATCGATACGGAAATCGGCAAGGTGTATTTACACGGATTGGTTAAACCGTCCCTCAGAAATTCCAGCTACGAGGTTTATCATCAGGGTTTGCCGATATACCGTACACCCAGCTTTTACTCGGATCGACATCATGTCATTCATCTGAATTCATCGTGTTTCGACGCCAGATTGCCGGATCGAGACAAATTGATCGACGAGGAGGGCGCAATAGAGCGGATCACGGCAGTGTTGAGACAAGCAATCGAAAAGCGCTTGCGCTCGATGAAGATGACGCTGGCAGCCGAAGAATTCGCTATGTTTTATCAAATGATGCGCGACTGGCAATTACTCCATTTACTCAACGACGTTCCGGTCGTACCTTGGCAAGTGTTGAAAGAAATCGTGAGTTATCCGGTGTGTAGCTGCCAATATGGCGATTTTTTGGAATATCCGCGATACAAACCGGTAACGCGTGATGAGATCGAGGCGCGAGGGATTGTGATGATCGATGACGTGATCGAGCAGGATGGTGCCGGGCGTTATTTGTTTGCATGGAAAAAAGGGTATCTTGTCTATGACAAGCGATACCTCGATAGCGGCCATTGGCTACACGATTTGATTGACGATCTTCAAACCCAGGAACTGCGGATCGAGCCGGTCAATGAGACCGATCGTTACGTTTTCGAGGGTGATTGGACTTCGATCAATATACGGTTTTGCGATTGCTACCGAATCCATCTGGACGACGAAACGATTGAAATTCACGATGATGCCGTTTACCTGGGGAGCGATAACGATTGCGAAGCGATCATACCGAAGCAGGATGCTTCCGGGTTCGTGTTGAAACAGGTCGGACGATACGAAAACGAATATGACGACTTTCAAAAGGCTTCCTGATTAGCAAGTTTCTTCAGCTAAAGCGCAAAAAGCCAGAGTATCCTTAGCAGGACGGGGTTTGCAACCCCGTCCTGCAGAAGGGAATTTTATCCTGTGGGAGCGATCCCCAGATCGCGATCGTCGAAGCCGAAAGCGCCAAGGCCTCGATGAAAGTCATTAGCTGCCAAGCCGCAAAGGCTCCGAAATCGCGACGAAGGCGTCGCTCCCACAGAGGGCCCGTCCCGCAGAAGTGGCTGCGGCTGGGAATGGCCCCCGCTCGGACACTTGGCTTCGGCAAGCTGAAGCATCTTGCTAATCAGGAAAGGCTTTACACGAAGCCGATGTCGAAGCGTTATCGCGGTTTTGTATCGCCACACGACGACCGATCCGACGGATGCGGTGGCCTCGTTATTGCCGGATTTTTCCGGCTGTCCGCTGTTGTACGGAAAGTCGTTTCGGATCCGTCTCGACCCAACAGGTAAAGTCGCTAAAGTGGCAGCCGCTTAACCGATAGTATTTCACTCGCCCGGCCGGGAAACATCATCCCGGTTGGGGTTTGTATTCCCGGCGCTTTTTCATAACAGTGACGATCGCGTCAACAATGACGACCTGAACAAGTTCAGAAAAGCGAAACTTGATAACGACAACAAGTAACCGCTTCTGATATTCGCTCCTACTCAGGGGCTTTTTCGAGTGCCGGTCTCGCCGGTATTGGAAAAAGCATCTGTCTTGGCGATGCTGACGACTTTTACCGTGATCACTGCGTTTCAGTGACAGCCTTTAGCCGCCGCGAGTCTGCATCATCCGGAGGCCGGTTCCTGCGGGAATCGTGCAGACGTCATTTTTAGACGACAGTTTGACTCTTTTTAACCCAACCGGGGAAACCAGACCCCCGGTGGGATTCGTGTTTCTCCGGTTTTTTAATGCAACTGGAGAAAACCATGAAGACCATGAACACAAAGACCGCAAACAACACACGTCTTGATGCCAGTGAATTTGCCTCGGCGCTGGCTCATTTTACCGGCACTGAGCAATGGTATCGCCATCCATTCAACAAGCGGATGATCTACACCGATGGCGTCAAGTTTTTCGCTGAAAACGGCGGAGAACACGGTGCTTACTGGTTTCTGGACAAAATGGCGCTGGTAGCGTGTCCGGAACTGGACAAACGCAAGGAATATTTTGGATCGGTAGTGATGAAAGTAGCCGATGACAAAACAGCCGTTATCACGGTCACGGACGGCAACGACGGCCTTATTGCGACCTATACTCTCGATTTCACCGACATGCAGGTTGGTGAATGGCAGTTTTACTTGATCGAGGATGGCGATCTTCGCGTGATGCTGTTACCCAGTGAATATTAGGAGCTAGGCACAAGACAAGCTTGGCCGTTCATCAAATCAATGACTAAGCTTGCGGTAAAGCATTCGTCATTTTTAGATGAGGTTAGCGACAAATCTGATAGGTTAGATAACGAAAACCAGAATACCGATATTATTTCGGTATTCTGGTGGAATCTCTGAAAGACGAGCTTCGACGAGGCGAGCGAATCGAACTCAAATATCCGTTTTAAATCTTAGCGATACAAGGCCCCTTTTCGGGGCCTTTTAAATAGTAGGATAACGCTTATATTTACGCGCCAGCTTTGCTGGTTGCGTGCAATTGATTGTTATGCAGCTGTAAGTTCAACTTTCTGCACTCTATCCAGTTTGAGGCTTCTGCCCGCATGCCACAGATCATAAGCATCCTGCATGGCAAGCCAACTCTCGGGACTGCGTCCGAGCGCCTTGGAAAGACGAAGAGCCATCTCCGGGCTTACTCCGCTTTGGAGCTTAAGTATTCTATTCAATGTAGATGGAGAGACATCCAACTTGTCAGCCAGATATCGGCAGCTAAGGCCAAATGGCTCCATGTAAGTTGCCCAGATGAATTCACCAGGATGGGGCGGGTTGTACATAGTCATTAGTGGTAATCCTCATAATCAAGCAGATACACATGTCCATCACGGAACTCAAAGGTTAGCCGCCAGTTGCCGCTGACAGATATAGCCCAAATGCCTTTGCGGTCACCTTTGAGTGGATGCAGTTTGTATCCAGGAATGTCGAGATCTGAGACTTCCATTGCACTATCCATAGCAGCGAGTTGCATTCGCAGTCGGCTGGCATGTTTGCTCTGGATGCCACGGGTACTACCTGTCTCGTAGTACAGCCTCAATCCCTTGTGGTTGAATGTCTTGATCATGGCACATAGTGTAGCGCGTTGCGCAACAGTGTCAAGCTGCATAATCGCGGCGCTCACCGGTAAATTGGGAGCGCAGCGAGCAATTTATACGCGTGCAGCATTTTGTTAGAGCAGAACCGGTTACCAAGCGCTAAATACAAGCTCGTTCCGTAGATTACCAGCATGCATGGTAAGCGTCCAACGCCACCATCTAAAAATCCCTTGCAGCCACTGTTATCCTCAGGATTTTTCCACGAGGAGAGCACATGGCATTATCGGACAAACAGAAACATCACATCGAAGCCTGGCAAGCCAGCGGACTGACGAAATCAGCGTATTGCCGTCAGACGGGTTTGAACGTCAAAACCTTTGGCCGCTGGTGTCGATTGGCTCGGCAAGCGGCGGACTCCGATGCGCCTGCATTGATACCGGTCCGGCTGCAACCGGAGTCGACGGCCTCGGGTTCGTTGTCGTTACGTTGGCCGCACGGCCACGTTTTGGAAATACCGGGCAGTGTATCGCCGCATTGGCTCGGGGAGTTGCTGCAATGTCTGGCTTGATTGAGAGTCCGGCGCAAATCTGGCTGGCGGTCGAGCCGGTCGATATGAGGCGGGGCATCGATGGCTTGTCGGCGCTCGTGCAACAGCGCTTAGGTTATGCGCCGTGCGCCGGGGCGGCGTTTATTTTTCGTAATCGCCCCGGCAATCGTTTGAAAGTGTTGCTGTGGGACGGCAATGGCGTTTGGCTGTGTCAACGGCGTCTGCATCGAGGCTCGTTTACCTGGCCCAAGGCCTCCGAAACCGTATTTGCCCTGAGTCAGGCGCAGTGGCAATGGTTGATTGCCGGGGTCGATTGGCAGCGCTTATCGGCGTCATCGTCAGCCGATTGGCAAGTCTAAAAGGCCTGAAAAAAAAACGTAAAAAAATCGTAGAAACCCAGTTGAATCAAGTGCTTAAGATGGCTTAATAGGGTATAATAAACCCCATGAATCCATGGGCTGAACTTGATCAATTGAACCTAGAGCCCGCCGCGAAAAATCATGTCGCGGCGTTGCTTCAGGCGCTTCTTGATCAAGCCGCTCAGGACGCCAAAACCATTGAGGCTAAAGACCTCAAAATCGGCGCCCTGACCTACGAATTGGCCTATTACAAGCGTATCCGCTTCAGCACCAAGGCAGAAAAATGCTCCTGCATTTTCTGCATTCACCACATCCCTGTGGCTTAGCGAAGCGCTGGCACCGCTGCAACGCGACGTATTCGAGGAAGCCTTCGATACCGGCATTGCCGCTATCCAAGCCGAGGTCGAGCAGCTTCAAGACGACCCGGCGTGTGATACTGCGCCTCACCCCAAACGTCCGCGCGCAGGCAGAAAATTGCTCCTGCATTATCTGCATTCACCACCTCCCTGTGGTTTGTCGCCAACCCTTACCGGATCATTTGCCCCGCATCGAGCACCGTCACGAACCCGAATCTTGCACTTGCGGCCAATGCGGCAAGGACTTGGTCAAGATCGGCGAAGACGTCACCGAACAACTGGACGTCGAGCCGGCCAAATTCTTCGTTCATCGTCATATCCGCCCGCAATATGCCTGCCGGACTTGCGAAACCGTCACGGCGGCGCCGATTCCTCCGGCCGTGATCGACGGCGGTATGGCGGCAGTCGGCTTGCTGACCTGGGTGCTGATCGGCAAATTCCTCGATCACTTGCCGTTGTACCGACTGGAACAGATCGCCGCCCGCAGCGGTGTGATCTTGTCCCGCTCGACACTTGCCGATTGGGTCGGACGCCTCGGCGTCGCCCTGGAGCCCTTGGCGGAACGCCTGGCTTGGCATCTAAGGCAACGCCATAGCTTGCATGCCGACGAAACCCCGGTTGCGCACCGAATACCGCGACCGCCAAAGCCATCGAGCACGCGTTAAAACGCTGGCCAGCCCTGACGCGTTACGCCGAAACCGGCGATTTACCGATCGACAACAATCCGGTAGAAAACGCCATCCGACCCATTGCCCTGGGCAAAAAAAACTGGCTGTTCGCGGGATCCGAACGTGCCGGCCAACGGGCCGCCGTCATTCAAACCCTGCTCGGCACCGCCAAACTCAATGGACTTGATCCGGCCGCTTGGTTACACGAAACCCTGGAAAAACTTCCTGTCTGGCCCAATAGCCGTATCGACGAATTGTTGCCGTTCGATCGCGGGGATTAAATCATGTTCTGCCGAGGACGAATAGGTGGCTCGGTTAGACGCTTACTTTGCCATTCCGAATTCGCTGTTTCAACGTAAGCCATCATCGCCGGACAATCGTTTGTCTTTTCCAGGCAGGCCTCGTATTTGAGGTCGACCGGGTGATGCTCGGTTTCGATATCGGCCATTGACAGGCTTGCCAGGCCAAAGGCCATCAGGCTGAAAATGATTTTGAATGTTTTCATGCGTTTCCTTATCGGTCGCTGTAAGTCGTTTTGCAGTTGTTGTGTTTGTCGCAGGTTACCGTCTTTTTAATAGTCACTGGCTTTCTTATAAGCGGCTGTTGCGCCGGGATACTATCAAAGCTAACAGCCGGTTGAGTGGTATTTTTGTTTGAGACCTGATTGTTTGCTGCCAACGTCAAAGTATCGCCGTGTTGTGTCATGTGGAAATATCTTAAGGTGTTCATTCCAATCAGCGCTTCATCCAAATGGCCATTGATATGAGCGTCGAGATTTCTTATTACCGCAGTGCCGATTCTCAGGCTGCTTATCCGGGTTTCACGTTCAGATATTTTTCCGCCAGCCGTGCTTGCCTGAATGTAGCGGCCGAAAGGCAAGCCTGCCGAGGCTGCCATTTTTTCCGGAATCACGGTTTTTGTTGCACCGGTGTCGATCAGAAATGGCATGGGAATGCCGTTAACCAGAGCTGTGCCTCTGAAATGCCCATGCCGATCGGTTTTCAAGACAATGCCGCCGGAAATGGGATTCATGCCATGTTTCTTTGCCGGTGTTGTTGGAGAAGATGGGGCCGGGGAAGTCGAGGACAACCCCGGCGAAAAGGCATGGACCTTCCCGGAAGCTTGATATTTAAAAAAAGCATCGGCACCATACCAAAGCGAGGCCAGCATTAGTGCGGGAATAATAAGGTATTTCAGGCTTCCTCCGCCTTTTTTGGGAGGTTTCTGATAACGGTATCTGTCCCTGTAGTAATCGCGATCCTGTATGCCCATTTTTCCCCCATGAAACCCGGTAGTTGTCCTAAGCCTGTAACGCACGCCATAATGCGCTAATTATCACACCGGAAGCATCGTTCGGGTGAGAAGTGCCGCACGAAGCCAATAATTTGCTTCCGGGCTCGTGCAAGCCAAACGCATTCCGGATCGCCAGGCCAAGGCCGAAGTGCAGATCGATCAGGTCATCTTCGGGCATTAACGCAATCATCAGCTTTTCCTCGCCGCTCAGTATTGCCATGAGTCGATCGACAGCCTCTCCGACTGTCATCGGGGGCTCAAAGCCATGATCAAAAAGGGCTGTCCAATTTTTGTTCAATTCGATTCAAACCCAGTAGTAAAGGGGGGCTCGGAGGAAATATGACTGTTTATTGACAAGTTTATCCACAGATTTTGGGGATAACAGTTTTCGATAATATAGTTCTGCATTAATGCATTTTTTCGCCGGTCCATCGGTCTCGCCCTTTCCAAAACGTACACACTTGGCACGTTTCGCCTTCGGGATAATCGATACCTTCCTGATGAGGACAGCCAATAATGCGATCGGTCATCACGACGGATTTGATGTCATGTTCCGCCAAATAGTCCAGTAACATTTGACCGATCTCTTCATCACGCCTGACGTCATGCTCGGAATACCAGCTGGATAAGCGAACAGGCGGAGAGTCTTCATAAGGAATAATGCTAACCGTGACTTTGGTCGCTTGTTTATCGGTTGGTCCATAAAAAGCAATGGTCGCGACAGGGTAGTCTGTAAAGCCCTTGCGCGCTTTCTTGGCAAGTTTTTTCCTATTACGTTCCGCTTTGAGGCTCATAGATCGCACCGGCTTGTCATGAGTATAATCGCTCGATTTTCGTCTGGTTGTTCAGATAGAGCAAGCCATACCGGACCATGTCTTTGGCGCCGGGCGGAGTCATTTCGATTTTCAACGTCTTCAGGGCCTCGCCGATCACGTCGGCATAGCCGGTTGAAACCGTTTTTGCTTCTCTCGATTTGAAATGGCCATGTTCGGTATTTAGGGTTATCGGTAGCTAAGGAAGGGTTAGCACTAACTTGCTGTGCGTATAAATTCGAATGTTAGCCGACCCAATCAGTTTTGCCAATTTTGGGTGGGAATAGGGGAAACTGAGGGTAAAATTCCTAAAACAAAAATTTTAGTAATTTTTTATTCCCAGGCACTCCCGAAATTTTGTTTTCGTGTTCCCTAATAGGCTTTTTTGCATGAAACCTGGAATTTTACGTTTTGGTATTTTAAGTCTAATGCTACAAAATAGTAATTTTAGTAAATTCTGTTTCCGGCCGAAATAACCGCAAAGCCGCCGAAAACAGCCAACAGGTTTCGAACGAGCGGATGGAGGAGAGATGGCAAATTCGATTGAAATGAAGTTCAAGAAAATCCAAAAAGAGTTTTTTTGAGTTATTAAAGTTTACCAAGGACCATTCGGATACGACCTGCTACAACTACAGCTCCGATTTGAATATCTGGATCGCCTGGCTGACCGAAGAGGGTAAGGACTGGCGAAAATGCCAGCCGATCGACACAGAGCATTTCGTTTCGTACCTGGCGAAAAAGAACGTCGGCCCCCACGCGATCGCGCGAAAGGTTTCCTGCCTGGCCACCTTTTATAAATGGGCGAAACGGAACAATCACGCCGAAGAAGACCCGATCTACCAGATTGAAAAGCCGAAGCTTCCAAGAAGGATGCCGGTTTGGTTGGAAACCGAAGAACAAGATGCGTTCACGAAAGCCGTCCTCAATTACGACGATATTCCGGACAACATTTACGGCCGCAGTAAGCCATCGGCGATCAAGATCCGCCAACGCTATGAAACGCTGTTCGAATTGATACAGAAATCCGGCCTACGCATCAGCGAAGCGTTGAGCCTGAAAGTCTCCGATATCCGAGTGGTCGATGGCGTGGCTAAATCGGTGCGGGTGATCGGGAAGGGCGACAAAGAACGGCAAGTGCCGCTTCCGGAATCTTTCGGCCGGCATTGAAAAGAAGGTCACGCCGCACAAGCTCCGGCATACTTATGCTACGAGGCTATTGGAAAAGGATGTGCAGCGTGTGGACATTCAGGCGCTCTTGGGACATGAAAGCATTGCCACTACGCAAATCTATACCCATGCGGGGCAGGAGCGGTTATCTAAGTTGGTGGCGGATATTTGATTAGGAAATAACTATGGGTAAAGCGAGCCGTAAAAAACAATTATAAAGACAACAAGCAGCCACGCTTCAAAAATACAGTGGGGTTAAATTGTCCGAAGCGTTGATCGATCTATGCGAGCCTTACGATCACGATTTGCCTTTGCATGCATACAAAAACCTGATGGCAGCGATGACTTGGAATATCACGCTTCAACCGAAGGAAAAACGCCATGAGATGTTATTGGACGCACTGAATAACTTGCCTTCAACTCAAAAAAATTTTGAAGATGAGCTTGATGAGTATATGAGCAATCCAAACCCCGAGAATCCTCCGGATTCTATTGTGTTTTTTCAAGTGTTGAGTGGGTTAATTCAACGCAAAGATGAGTTATACCCCAACGATAATCGGGTAGTCGCCGATTATGCGATAACCGAGACAGGCTCAGAGCGCCATGTAACGGTGTCATCAGCGCTACCGGCAAATGGGTAGGATGAGCTAATTCAATACAAGTCATGAACCGCATCTACCTGGACGCCACGATCCCGGCCAAAACATGCACCGATCCTATCAGATGTTTGTTTCATCCGGTTTAGAGGGCGATTGGCCGTTGGTCCGGGAATGGGCAGAGCGGGATCGCCCGGAACCGTGCGGAAGGATTGGTTCGATACCGAACCGGAAGCGTTGGAAGCCGCTGGGAAAGTTTTCGATGCCAAGAAGAAAAAGGGTTACAGGACTATCATCGAGAATCTGATGGTACATATATAAGGTGTGGGCTAAGATTACAACCGAATCGAACTGAACCGAATCACTATTATGGCCTCCACAGAAGCATTCACCGTCCGAACCGAACCCGATATTGTCCACCAACTCGACCACATGGCCGAATCGCTGGACCGGTCACGCAATTACATCGTTAATCAGGCGTTGAAAGAATATCTCCAGCATCACGCTTGGCAGATCGAGAAGATCAACCAAGGCATTGCGGCCGCCGATCGAGGCAAAGTCGTCGAACACGATGATGTCATGCGCGAAATGGAAGAGCTGATCGAACGGAAAGCCCAAGGCAAAGCGTGAGGATCGTCTGGACCGAACCCGCCCGGCAGGATTTACGGGATATCTTCGAATACATCGCCACCGGAAACCCTAAAGTTGCCCGTACTCTTTTGGCTGAGATCAAAGCGCGTGTCGGCGTGTTAAACGATTAACCGCAGTTAGGCCGCGAAGGTAGAGTGGAAGGAACACGCGAGTTAGTTTTGACCGGGACCCAATACATTTTGCCGTATCGCAAGGGCAGCAGATTCAGGTTTTGGCGGTGTTACATGGCCGAAGAGAATGGCCGGATCAATTTCAATTATGGAAAGAATGACATGGCGAAAGTCAAAAAAGAAGAAAAACAAGAGCCTTTAGAAAAACAACTCTGGAAAGCGGCCGATAAACTCCGCAAGAACATCGATGCCGCCGAATATAAGCACGTCGTATTGGGCTTGATCTTCCTTAAATACATTTCCGATTCATTTGAAGAACTGTTTGCCAAACTCCAAGCGGGCGAAGGCGAATATGCCGGTGCGGACCCTGAAGACAAGGACGAATACAAAGCCGAAAATGTCTTTTTCGTGCCACCGGAAGCACGTTGGTCATTCTTGCTGGCCAAGGCCAAGCAGCCTGAAATTGGCAAATTCATCGACGCCGCGATGGATGCCATTGAAAAGGAAAACCCCTCATTGAAAGGCGTTTTGCCGAAAGTCTATGCCCGGCAAAACCTCGATCCGACCAATCTGGGCGGCCTGATCGATCTGGTTGGCACTACGCACTGGGCGATGCCAAGGCCCGTAGCGCCGATGTTTTGGGCCATGTGTTCGAGTATTTTCTCGGTGAGTTCGCTTTGGCTGAAGGCAAACAAGGCGGACAGTTTTACACGCCGCGCAGCATCGTGGAATTGCTGGTGAAGATGCTTGAACCCTACAAAGGCCGCGTGTTCGATCCGTGTTGAGGCTCCGGCGGCATGTTCGTGCAATCGGAAAAGTTTGTCGAAGAACACCAAGGCAAGATCAACGATATTTCAATCTATGGACAGGAAAGCAATCAAACCACATGGCGGCTGGCAAAAATGAACTTGGCCATTCGCGGCATCGATAGTTCGCAAGTCAAATGGAACAACGAAGGCTCATTCCTAAACGATGCTCATAAAGACCTAAAAGCCGATTATGTGATTGCCAATCCGCCGTTCAACGATAGTGACTGGAGTGGGGATTTATTGCGTAATGATGGCCGTTGGCAATACGGTACGCCACCTTCCGGCAGTGCCAATTTTGCATGGCTCCAGCACTTCATCTATCACCTTTCGCCAACCGGCAAGGCGGGGATTGTACTGGCAAAAGGCGCTCTTACCAGCAAATCCAGCGGAGAAGGCGGTATCCGCAAGGCTTTGGTCGCCGATGGCAATCTGATTGATTGCATCGTCAACCTACCCGCCAAACTGTTTTTGAACACCCAGATTCCGGCAGCGCTGTGGTTTATGAACCAGGCAAGGAACAACGGTCACCACGCAAAAACGAAATCCTGTTCATTGATGCCCGCAACATGGGGCATTTGATTAACCGCCGTACCCGCGAACTCTCGCACGAGGACATTCAAAAAATCGCCGATACCTACCATGCTTGGCGTATCGGTGAAGGCGAATATGAGGACATCAAGGGGTTTTGTGCATCCACGCCAATCGAGCGTGTCAAAGAACTGGATTATGTGCTGACGCCGGGGCGTTATGTCGGCCTGCCGGATGAAGAAGATGATTTCGATTTCAATGAACGCTTCACCCAGCTCAAGGCGGAGTTTGAAGCACAGTTGCTGGAAGAAGCGGCGCTGAATAAAGCCATTGCTGAAAATCTGGATAAGGTGAAGCTATGAGCGAGTGGGCAACCAAAGAATTAGGAAAATTGATAAAAACAAATCTTTCTTCAATAGGGAAGGACTATCCATTCCGAGAAATTGCGTACCTAGACACAGGTTCAATCACTAGAGGGAAAATTGGTGGATACCAATTCTTTAACTTAAAAGATGCTCCAAGTCGAGCAAAAAGGCTAGTTCAAGAAAAAGACATAATATATTCGTCGGTCCGTCCAATTCAGAGACATTTTGGATTTATCAGTTCACCGGAAGAAAATTTGGTCGTATCAACTGGCTTTGTAGTTATCACATGTAATCAAAGCGAACTGAACCCAAAATACCTTTATTACTATTTAACGTCTGACCAAATTGTTGAAGAGTTGGATATTATTGCTGAAGCGTCCACTTCTGCATATCCATCATTAAAGCCTTCAGACATAGAAAGATTAGAACTCAATTTACCATCAGATATTAATGAACAAAAATCCATTGCCGCCGTCCTGTCCAGCCTCGACGATAAAATCGACCTGCTGCACCGTCAGAACAAGACACTCGAAGCGATGGCCGAAACGCTGTTCCGGCAGTGGTTTATTGAGGAAGCGCAGGAGGATTGGGAAGATGGAGTATTAGGTGATGTAATAGAAATCTTTGATGGGCAGAGAATACCTCTGTCAAAAATGGAAAGAGACAAAAAAAAGGAAGGTGTATTGTACCCATACTATGGTGCTGCTCAAATAATGGATTACATAAACGATTACATTTTTGATGGTGAGTATATTTTGCTTGGGGAGGATAGAACAGTTAGAACGGATGATGGCTACCCTGTATTGCAATATGTAACGGGGAAATTTTGGGTTAATAACCACACCCATGTCCTAAAAGCCAAACCACCATATAATAACTTTTTCCTATGGAACTATTTGTCCAAGAAAAATATTGATGAAATCGTTACTGGTGCGGTTCAACCAAAGATAAATCAAGGAAATCTGAAGTCCTTAGATTTTCCAAAATATCCAGAAGAATTGGTTATTGAATTCAATAACACTACCGAGCAATTATTTGAAAAAATAAATTTCAATAAAGCTCAAATCCGCACCCTCGAAAAACTCCGCGACACCCTGCTCCCAAAGCTAATGAGCGGCGAAATACGGGTGAAAATTGCCTAATTGCACAAAAAAGCGCATCATTCGATGACATTTTATGGAGGCCATTATGCGCACGACGGTTGTTTTAGATGATGAATTACTCGAAAAAGCTCAAGCCTTAACCAACTTAAAAGAAAAATCCAGCCTTATCAAAGAAGCCTTGAAGGCTCTGATTGAACGCGAGAGCGCCAAGCGCCTGGCCAGCCTGGGCGGTATTGCCCCCGATTTGCAGCCCATTCCGCGCCGGCAAACCGAGTTGTAACAATGCCGGTATTAGTGGATACCTCGGTATGGATCGACCACTTTAGGAAAAAAGAACCGGCGTTAGTCGGTTTATTGGAAAACGGTCACGTTTTAGGCCATCCGTTTGTCCGGGGTGAACTCGCGTTAGGTCATTTACCGCAACGGCATACCCTTTTGGGGCTATTGGATAACTTGCCGCAAGCGCCGGTTGCGTTCGGTGAGGAAATCAACCGTTTTATCGAAGCGAATGCCTTGTTTGGTTTAGGCATCGGTTTTGTCGATGTGCATCTGTTAGCCTCTGTAAAATTGGCGCTTAACGCCATCTTATGGACACGCGATAAACGCCTATTGGCCGTTGCTACGCAGCTCACTATGAGCTATCAACCCTAAGCATCAGCGCATGACTTTAACAAACCAACCCCAACAAATCGCCATCTACCAAAATGAAGACGGCAGCATTCATATTGATGTTCACTTGGAACAAGATACCGTTTGGCTTAGCCAAGCGCAAATGTGCGAATTATTCGATAAAAACAAGCGCACAATTTCCGAGCATATCCGTAATATTTTCAAGGAAGGCGAGTTGCAAGAAATTGCAGTTGTCCGGAAATTCCGGACAACTGCATCCGATGGCAAAACCTATGAAGTCAATCGATATAACCTCGACGTGATCATCTCCGTAGGTTATCGGGTTAAATCACGACGTGGCACTCAATTCCGCATCTGGGCCAACACTATCCTCAAGCAATACCTACTGCAAGGCTACGCGCTCAACGAACAAAAACTGCGAGCCAGCCAGGAAAAGCTGGCCGATCTGCAACAGGCCATCGCCTTATCGTCGCGCCTGGTGCATAACAAAGCCTTGTCAGCCAGCGAGTCGCAAGGCATTTTGGCGATTCTGGAACAATACAGCCACGCCTTGACGGTGCTGGATGATTACGACCATCAACGCTTGGTCATCGCGGGCACGCAAAAAGCCACGCAAACGCCGATTGGCTATGAAGAAGCCATCGCTCAAACCCGGCTATGGCGTGAACAGGAACAATTAAGCGGCTTGTTCGGCAACGAGAAAGACGACTCGTTCAAAAGTTCGCTGGCCACGATTTATCAAACCTTCGGCGGCGAAGAGCTGTATCCGAGCATCGAGGAAAAAGCGGCGAATCTGTTGTATTTTATCGTCAAAAACCATTCTTTCAGCGATGGCAACACAAACGCATCGCGGCGGCGATTTTTGCCTGGTTTTTACAGCGCCATGATTATCTGTATAACGCAAACGGAGAAAAACGCATTGCCGATAACGCCTTGGTGGCCTTTACGTTACTGATCGCCGAAAGCAAACCGGAAGAAAAAGATACCATCGTCAAGGTCATTATCAATTTAATCAACGGTAACAACGGATGACCAAACTCACCGAATCCGCCATCGAAGATTTCGCGATCAAGCTGTTTGAGGGGCTTGGCTACCGTTACGTTTACGCCCCCGACATTGCGCCGGACGGCGACAATCCGGAACGCAGCCGTTATGACGAGGTGATCCTGAAGGATCGCTTGACCGCTGCGGTTCAGCGCATCAATCCGCATCTTCCGGCTGCCGTTTTGCAGGATGCGATTAAGGAAGTCGAACGCATCCATTCGCCGGATCTGTTGGCCGATAACGAAAGCTTTCATCGCATGCTGACCGAAGGCGTCAAAGTCAGTTACAACCAAGACGGGTAGGATCGCGACGATTTGGTCTGGTTAATCGATTTTGCCGATCCGAAAAACAACGAGTTCGTCGTTGCCAAGGCAAAAGCCGCAGGCAAGTATAAAGGCCGAAAGCCCTTGGCCACTGAATTGCGCCAGGAAGTCGTTGAACTCGCGTCCAATGGCGTAACAAAAACGCAGATTGCCCGGCAGCTTAACATCGGTGAAGCCAGTGTTTATCGAATTTTAGCGGGTAATAAAAAACACCTAAATATACCGGTTCCTTCCTGATCTCCCAAAAACGACTGTTTTTAATAGACGAAGAAATACAACAAATGTACATTTGTACCAATGTGGTTTTAGATGCTAGGATGTTTTTTGAAGTCATAACTTGGAGGATACGGTCATGCGTTTGTCCATTGAAGTTACCCCGGAACAACATCAACGGTTAAAAGCCGTCGCCGCCTTGCATGGGCAGAGCATCAAGGATTATGTCTTGGAACGCGTATTGCCGGCTGAAGATGACGAAGCGCTACGCCAACTAGAGGCGTTCTTGCAACCCCGCCTCGCGGAAGCAGAAAACGGGGTATTCTCGAATAAATCGATGGATCAAATTTACGAAGAAGTCTTGCAGGAAACACGGTAAAGGAATGCCGATTTACGAGCTTACCTTACAGGCGGAATCCGATATCCGGGACATTATTCGTTATACCGTGGAGCGGCATGGCGAAAAGCAAGCCCTTCGCTATAAAAACGCGTTGCAAAATAAATTCTGCGCAATCGCTGAAAGAGCCGTCCATTCCCGACCCCTCTCAGAGCGATTTCCACAAATTCAGGTAAGCCGCTGTAAGCATCACTACATTTTTGATGTTCATCCGGAAAGCAAACCGCCCCGGATTATCGCGGTCTTGCGTGAAAGAATGGATCTGTTAACCCGAATCGCAAATCGGCTTAACTGAGCGTCTTTCTGAAGAGGCCTGTTTGTGTCCACTCGACTACAGCATAAAACTCACCAAACCACCCCCACCAACAAAAACGCCGAAACCACCAGCACCTTCATGCCCAAAGCGGCCGCATAATCACATCGACGATCGCCCATAATCTCGGCAACCCTGTTCCTGACCTGATCCTGCATGTGAATTTTGCATTGCATGACGGTTCTCCTCGATGTTTTTTTGAATTTTTTGACAGCTTAGCAAAAACGAATTTAAAAGAGAACTAAAAGAGAACATAATAAATGCCTTTCGGCTTTTCTTCGCTCTCAACCCGCTATGCTCATTATGCCAACGACTGTTTTATACGCTGCTTCAAACCCAAAAACGGTGAACCTGCCGCTATTTTCCGGCAAAGTCTCGGCCGGCTTCCCCTCGCCGGCCGACGATTACATCGAGAAAACCCTGGACCTGAACGAACTGCTGGTGCAAAAGCCCGCCGCGACGTTCTTCGTCCGCGCGCAAGGCGAATCGATGCTCGGCGCCGGTATTCACCCGAACGATATTCTGGTCGTCGATCACTCGCTGGAACCGGTACCGGGCAGGATCGTGATTTGTGCGCTGAATGGGGAGTTGGTCGTCAAGCGCTTGAAGCGCCTGGGCGGCCAGTGGCTGTTAGGATCGGAAAACCCGGCTTATAAAGATATCGTGCTTCGTGAAGAGATGGATACGGTGATTTGGGGCGTGGTGACGAATGTCATTCACCCGCTGTAATGTTACCGCAACGGCTGATCGCCCTGGTCGACTGCAACAACTTCTATGTGAGTTGCGAACGCGTGTTCAGGCCTGACCTGATCGGCAAGCCGGTTGCCGTACTCAGCAATAATGACGGCTGCGTTGTCGCCCGCAGTGCCGAAGTCAAGAAATTGGGCATTAAAATGGGTGTGCCGTTGTTCCAGATTCAGCAACTGGTCAACCAGCACCAAATCAACCTTTTCTCATCAAACTACACGCTGTATGCCGATATCTCGGCGAGAGTCATGGCCACTTTGGAGGAATTCGCCCCCAATCTTGAGGTGTATTCCATTGATGAAGGCTTTCTGGACTTAACCGGCGTTTACGCTTGCGGCAAAGATCCGGTTGCTTACGGCCAACAGATCAGAAAAACGGTGATACGAACCACCGGCATTCCGGTTTGCGTGGGGCTAGGACCGACCAAAACGCTCGCTAAACTGGCGAACTTCGCCGCCAAAAAATGGCCGCAAACCGGCGGTGTTCTGGATCTTTCCGACCCGGTGCGCCGGGAAAAACTGATGCGCATTGTGCCGGTCGGCGAGGTGTGGGGCATAGGCCCGCGCACGGCGGCCAAGCTGAACCGGCTTGGCATCCATACCGTTGGGGATTTGGCGTCCCAATCCAGCAAGCGCATTCAAGCCCAGTTCAATGTTGTGGTGGCCAGAACCGTGATGGAGTTGAATGGCACGCCTTGCCTGGCACTGGAAGAAATCGCTCCGGATAAACAGCAAATTGTCTGCTCCAGAAGTTTTAGCCGCCGCTTAACCGAATACGCCGAGCTGTCGCAAGCCATGGCCGAATTCTGCAGCCGGGCCGCCGAAAAACTCCGGAATCAAGACTCGGTGACCGGCTGCATTACGATATTTATACGGACCAGTCCATTCAATCCGGATGAGCCGCAATATCAACGGGCGGCCAGTAGTAAGCTGAATGCGGCTACGCAAGACACGCGATCCAACATTGCTACCGCTAACCGGATGCTCAAAGAGCTATATAGGCCAGGCTATAACTATCAGAAATGCGGCGTCCAGCTGAGCCATGTCCAGCCGGAAACCACGCCAGGGCAAATGGATGTATTCGACTTGACGGTTGACGGCCAATCTACTGAAAACCGCCACTTGATGAAAGCCATTGACCAGATCAACCGGCGATTTCCGAGTGCCGTTTCGATCGTAGCAACTGGATTTGATAAAAGCTGGAAGCCGAAGGCGGAGCGGATTTCACAGCGTTATACGACCGATTGGGCGGAGTTGGTGAGGGTAAAATGAGGGTTGGAAAAAAGCTTAGCGTACGATTTTTTCCGAATTCTGCGACCATACCTTTTACGTCCTATAGGATAGATTATAGGACGTAAAGAGGGCGGAACCCAAGTTAAAGCTGCACTGACATTTCATTGGAAAAATGTCACCTCCTTATGCTAGAGTATCTAAAGGTACTACCTTTTAATAACGAGGCTATCACTATGGCAACATCCGTTAAACTCGATGCGGACTTGAAAAATCGAGTTCAGCATCTGGCTGATCTGCGACACCGATCATCGCATTGGATTATGCGCGAAGCCATTCGCGATTATGTTGAACGTGAAGAAGCCCGAGATAGTTTCAAACAAGAAGCCTTGTCGGCTTGGCAGGCCTATCAAGAAACGGGCAAACATCTAACGGGCCAAGAAGTGCGCGACTGGCTGAGTAGCTGGGGTACAGAGCATGAGCAAGTGAGCCCCGAGTGCCACGAATAATTATTACTGAAGGGGCAGTTCAAGGTTTGGAACGCTGTCGCTTATTTTTGGCCGAAAAAAATCCTTTGGCTGCGGCAAGAGCCGCGCGGGCAATTGCACAGCATTTTGAGCTCCTAGAAACAGAACCAGAAATCGGCAGGCCGTGGGAAGAACTTCCACAGTTGCGTGAAATACTCATTCCATTCGGCGATTCCGGTTTTGTTGCACTCTATCGCTATGAACCGGATGATAATGCTCTTTATGTGCTTGCCTTTCGACACCAGAATGAAGCGGGTTACTAATTAGGACTAGCGAGAGCATGTGAACAGAAGCTTACGGTTTCGACCCATAGCATCCTGTCGACTATGATTTTGCGCTTCGTAAACCGGTCAGTCGTGACGTACTGCAAACGACCCATAAGCGACGGTCGATTTTTTAGAGGCTGTGTCTGCTGTAATTCGATTAACCGACATTCGATACTGTTAATAATGCACATCATCACTCAACAATTCGAGATAACTCCAATGGATCAAGTACGTTTAATTTAATGGCCAGTTTTGTCAATTCAATATCGCTGGCAACACCGAGCTTACTTTTGATCAAATAATGACAATTGCCGACGGTTTTGGCGCTGATGTTCAGTACACGTGCAATGTCATCGTGGCTTTGCCCTTCCATTAGTAAACGCAAAATTTCAAACTCGCGTACTGTCAAGGTTTGTAGAGCAATTCGTTCGCTGCCCAGTTTTTCCAGTGCCAGTATTTGAGCGATGTCAGGACTTAATACATGGCGTCCTGAATATACATCATGAATGGCACGCAACAATACCTCAGGTTCGCTGCTTTTGCTTACATAGCCCAAGGCTCCAGCATGCACGGCTTGCTCGGCAAAGGCAGGGTTTTGGTGCATGCTGAAGACCAGTATTCTGGCGTCAGCTCGGCGCTGTTTGATCTTGGCAATCAACTCCAATCCGCTGCTACTCGGCAGCGAAATATCGGTAATCACTAGATCAGGTTCGTATTCCTTAAACAATTGGTACGCTTGTGTACCGTCGCCAGCTTCGGCAACCACTCGCATACAAGGCTGTTTGCTCAATAATGCTCGGTAGCCTTCACGGACAATGGCGTGATCGTCAACCAATAAAATGCCGATCATGCCGTGTGCTCGATATTGGCCGCTATCGGTAAGCATACCTCAACGATCAAACCGTGTGGGTTGGCAATGGCCAATTGCAATCGCCCCTGCAAAGCAGTGACGCGTTCTCGGATGCCTAATAAGCCGATTCCGGCGGTATCGGCAAACGGCAACGTCTTGGCTACGCCATTGTCCGCGACCGTCAAAAATGCAGACTCTAAACCGATGATCAGACTAATGCTGACATTGGAAGCAGTAGCATGTTTGGCGATATTGGTCAGACATTCCTGGGTAATCCGAAATAAGGTCATGGCCGGAACTTCCGCCAACGATGAGCAATCGCCGCTTATGTCTAATTGAAAGTGAGTCTTGTCGCCGCTACGCGCATTCCAGCCGGCAACTAGACTATTGAGGCTGGCAGCTAATCCTAATTCCTCAAATTCGGCCGGACGCAAACGCCCCAGCAAGCCGTGTACGTTCAACAACATGTGGGCAGTAATTCGACTAATGTGATCGGTTTCGGCGACGAGTCCCGGGCATTGTTGTAACGCAGTTTGTTTGATTGAAGCAGTAACAGCATTGATGGCCGCCAGACATTGGCCGAACTCATCATGTAGCTCCCTTGCCAAATAGCGACGCTCACCTTCCTGTATGTTGATTAACTTCAACACTAGCTTTTGGCGCTCGTCCAGCAATTGTTGCTGACTGTCCGCCAGTTGGTTGATAGCCGCAGCAATATGCCGCCATTCAGTTAACTCAAACGTTGGTAAGCGGCAATCAAGATACCCGGACTCCAATTCTTTAACGCCTGCAACGATGGTTGTTGCCGGTTTTAGGACGCGGCTGATACGCCAATACACCAGCAGGCAGACGGCAAAGACTGTAACGCTGGATAAGGTCATCAAATTTAGCACCGTATGCCAAGCTTCGGCAATTTCCAGTTCTGCGCTAGGTGTAATCGTCAGGGAGCCGTAGACCCGGCCTTTGAGCGCAATCGGCCGTATCGCCGGTAAACCGGGATTAAAAATCTGCCGATAGCCTGTTTCAAATAGAGCAGGCCATTCTGCCTGGCTTAGCTTACTTCCAATACAAAGACTACGTGGCAATGAGCTATCGGCAGGGGCATAACGCAGACAGATACCCGGCTGATTAACGGACTTTTTCCAGGGCCCAAAATCCGGAAAAGGATTGGTTTGACCCAGCCCGGCATTGATCAGCAACAACTGAGACTTCAATTGCTTGCCGAGTGACTCGGCCATTTGCTCGGTGGTTTGTTTGGCAACGCCATGACTTTGATACAGCACAAAAGCTGCGATTGCCAGCAAGCAGGCTAACGCCACCCATGTGATTAGGGTAATCAGATGTCGTTGTAAACTCATGGCATGATTGAATGGAATTGTCTGGCGTTCCTACATTCTACGAGCCTATAAGATGACTGCAAAGCATTCTCAGAATACACGGGCAAATTGCCCGGTTTTAGTGGGCAAATATCGGCTTACGGTCAGTACAGCATTGCATAAGCTATAGTCGCCTGAACGGCAATCGATCAATCAGTGCAACAATGTTTTTGTTATTCCCTTCAAGACGAGGATGACCCATGAGCCACTTTCTTTTCAACGACAGCCATATCCACTGGCAAACCCTGGCCGATTTCGAGTATTTACAGTATTCGATTCTGGATATTGACGAGCAACGCCACATCACCGATGTGTTGTTTAAATTTGCCGCTAACCAGCAAATTGTTTTACACAGGCACAAAGCCTTAAATAAAACCTTTGTCATCCAGGGCGAGCATCGCTTATATCACGCGGATGGTAGCATCAAGGAAATCAGACCTGTTGGCCAATACACGTCTAGTCCAGCCAGCGATGAACCTCATCGGGAAGGCGGCGGTGAAGTGGATGCTATTGTGCTGTTCAGCATACGCGGTGGCGATGGCGTTTTGTATGAGATTCTAGATAATGCGCAGAATATCATCGGCGAATTGAGATGGCAGGATTTAATCGACCTGTATGCCGCCCAAACACAAATTCAACAGGTATAACAATGAAACAGCAGATCATTTCATGCATCGCTCTGACTCTCCTGCTAATCAGTCATCCTGGTGTCGCCAAACCGCGCATTGCGATATTAAATTTCGAACTCCATGACATTACTTCACTACCCAACACAATACAGGAACAACAACGAACGGCAAGTATTCAGCCCTTGTTGGAGCAGGCACTTTTGCTGACTGATAGCTTTGAAATCATCGAGATCAGTACCAATGCTGAAACAACCGCCAACGCCGGTTTCGGCTACTTATTTAGTCATCATGAATTATCCGCAAAACTAGGTGAGCGGTTCGGCGTTGACTGGGTAATCGTGGGTCAACATAGCAAACCCAGCTTTCTGTATTCCTATTTGATAGCAAATTTGGTGGAAGTTAAATCTCAAAAACTGCTCTCGAGATTTGAAATCGAGTTAAAGGGTAATCATGCAAGAGTCACTCAGCATGGTGTTGCTGCTCTTGCTGATAAGGTTGCTAACAGACTCATTGGTAACAAGTTGTAAAGACAAAGATAAAAAATATAAATCCATCGCTGTCCGCCCCCTAATTCAAACCTGCCGTTCACAATTGATATTTTCAGCTAATTGAATGTCGCAAATTGGCCGAAGCGACTCAGTGATTATGCCAATTTGCCCGCCGAATACTGGACAGTCAACTGGGTCACAGGTTGCCTTAACTATTGAAATTGGATAGCTGCCCCAACCGGCGGGTATTGGCGGTTACCAACCTACCCATCATTCACCTCACCCGGCAAAAACACCACAAACGGCGCTACGGTGAATTGCATGATCCGGTTCGAATCCAGTGCTGCTCATAGCTTACCAAACCACCACCAACTCCCGCCAATCCGTAGTATAGCGATTCTAAATCCGTTCCGCCTTCGGTTGCCAACTCCGATCGAATTGCGTGGCCATATTGGGTAAGATCGGAGATGCGATGGTGGGGTTGAGTTTTTCTGGCAAAGCGGGGAGGGTGGAGACGCCGGTGGTTTTGATGTTTGCTATACTTTAGGGCAGTAAATACACACAAAGGACTGTCCTTGAAAAAACCATCAACTTCTCCATTAAATTACCGTATCGGCCGGTTAGCCGCTCTGTTTGCCGCGTATTCCAATTATGATTCCTTTTCATCTGTAAAAGATGGTGTTCTGCTATATAGCGGCAAATCGCAGCAACGCATTTCTCATTTGTCCATTGGTAAAGGCGTCGCTTTAGAACCAGGATTGTTCTGGGATGTTTTGGCGATTCATCTCGAAGACGGCGAAATTATCCGCGTCGGCGGGATAGGTAAAAAGCAATCCAGTTCACTACAAGCCGGCTTGAACCGGGAGGCTCGAAGTTTCCTGACCGACTTTTACCATCGCATGGTTCCGGAAATCCATAATGCTTCCCGGCAAGCGCGCGTGCTATTTTTCGGGGACCGCTATATCCGCAAAGCGGCGGCCAGGCAATGGCTAAGGTCTTTCGATAATTTGGCGAAAGCCATTCAACGCAAGGACATACAGCGTTTTTTGCCGGACGATGCGTCCAAAGATCTTCAGTTTATCCGCCCGCTGCTGAACCACGGCTACGCAGCGATCGACCGTCTGAACGAGTCCTATGTCGATCGACAAATTGAGGCATTCGAGGTTTTTTTCGATAGCGTCGAAAGCAATCCGCTGACGGCTAACCAGCGCCGAGCTTGCGTGATCGACGAACAGCACAATCTAGTGTTAGCCGGCGCAGGAACCGGCAAAACCAGTACGATGATCGGGCGGGCCGGCTACTTGATCAAAGCGGGACACGCCAAGCCCGAACAAATCCTGATGCTGGCATTTGCGCGCAAGGCCGCCGAGGAAATGGACGAGCGTATCCGCTCGAAGCTCGGCATCGAGACGCTGACCGTGAAAACCTTTCACAGTCTCGGCAAGCATATCATCGCCCAAGCCGAAGGCGTCGCACCGGCGATAGACAAAATGGCGGAAGACGAGCATTTGCGGGCCAAATTCGTTGACCAACAAATTCAGCGCTTGATACAGGACGAACAATACAAATCGCGCCTTATCGCTTACTTCTTGTATTACAGCTTTCCATACCGTAGCGCGTTCAAGTTCAAAAGCCTGGGCGAGTACAACAACTATATTCAGGAAAACGACATCCGCACGCTGCAGGGCGAGCTGGTGAAAAGCTACGAGGAGTGCGAAATCGCCAATTTTTTGTACCGGCAGGGCATCGCCTATGAATACGAGGCCAATTACCAGGTGAACACCTCCGGGCCGGATTACCGCGTGTATCAGCCGGATTTTTATTTGCCCGATTACGGCATTTACATCGAGCATTTCGCCGTCGACGAACACAACCAAACGCCGCCGTTTATCGACCGGGAAAGCTATCTTGAAGGAATGGCCTGGAAACGAACCTTGCACCAAAAATACAAAACCCGACTGATCGAAACCTACAGTTACCAAAAGCAGCAAGGCATATTGTCGCAATCGCTCGAACAGCAACTCCAGATAGCGTGCGTAGTTTTCCGGCCATTGCCGAACAATGAATTGCTCCAAAAACTGAACCAGCTCGGACAGGTGTCCCTGCTCGGGCAATTGCTGGCGCAAATGCTCGGTCTATTCAAAGCCGCAGGCCTCGACATCAAACGCTTGGTTGTCTTAGGCAGGCAGCACGAAGACCATGAGCGGATGCAGGCGGCGGCGTTTTTGTTCTATCCTGTTTATGAGGCCTACCAACAGCATTTGCGCGACGCGGATACGATCGATTTTGACGATATGATCGGTCGGGCGATCGAATACGTGGAGAAAGGTCGGTTCCGATCGCCGTACAGCTATGTTCTCGTGGACGAGTTCCAGGACATATCGGTGAACCGCGCGAGGTTAGTCAAAGGCTTGTTGGCGAAAAATCCGGACAGCGGATTGTTTTGCGTTGGCGACGACTGGCAGTCGATTTACCGTTTCACCGGGAGCGATGTCACCATTACCAAGGAATTCGAGCGGCATTACGGCGACACCGCCATCAGCGTTCTTGATCTGACATTTCGCTTTAACAATAAAATCGGGGACTTGGCGTCCCGGTTCGTCATGCAGAATTCCACGCAGATCGCTAAACGGATTCAAAGCCATGCGGTCATCAAGCAAGCGGCCGTTTCATTGGTTAAAACCCACAGCGATCCGGTTGGCTTGAATGCGTCATTATCGGCGATAAACGCCAAGGCTTCGGAAAACGCCAGCGTGTTGATCCTGGCCCGGTTCAACTTCAGAAAACCGGATTTGGCCCAATTCAAGCGGCGTTATTCCAAGGTGAAACTGCAATTCATGTCGGTGCACGCATCGAAAGGCAAGGAAGCGGATTATGTGGTCGTGTTAGGATTGGAGAAAGGCAAGCACGGCTTCCCGTCGGAGAAAGCTACTCATCCGGTTTTAGAGCTACTGTTGCCGCCGGCAGAGGCCTTCGCTCATGCCGAAGAGAGGCGCTTGTTCTATGTGGCGATGACCCGCGCCCGGCATCATGTTTACCTGATTTGCGACGCCAACAAAGCTTCCGATTTTGTCCGGGAGCTGGTCGCACAGCGCTATGAGATCCGCGTTGACGAATTTACCGGCGAGGGTTTTCAAGACAAGATCGCCGACATTCCGTGCAACGAATGCGGCGCCGGCTACATGGTGCCCAGGGACAGCCAGCACGGCGGCTTTTTCGACTGCAGCCAATACCCGCTATGCACGCATACCGAGTCGGCGTGCCAACGGTGCGGCGGCGGATTGCGCGAAAAGGGCCGGTTCCGGGTTTGCGAGAACCCGCGCTGTGATTACGTCGAACCGATTTGCCCTCAATGCGGAGGCAAATTGAGTCTGAGGACAGGGCCTTACGGGCAATTCTGGGGCTGTTCGCACTTCCGGAAGGGCGCAGAATTCTCATGCAACCATACCGAGAAATTTATTGATCTGAAAGCTGCTAAATACAGCAGCCTAACGGACGAAGATTACATCACCTGATTTTCAATTTCACACATTAGTATTATTTTCCAACGGATAAAAAGGAGCGGCGAGGATGACCGAAGTCAATAAGATCTCTACGACCAAACTAGCCAAAAAACGCGGAATGACCTCGAACGAATTGTTCGCTCAATTGAGCGAGCGGGGGTTACTCAAAAAGGATAACGAACAATGGGTATTGACCGAGGCAGGCGAACGTTTGGGCGGCGTGCATTTGAACGGAAAATACGGCCAGTATGCGGCATGGCCTGAAGATGTCGATTTTGGCCAATCGGCCGGTGCGGTACCGTTAACGGGCAAGTCGAACGACAAGCTCATTACCGCGACAGCGATCGGCAGGCATTTCGAGCTGTCGGCCAATAAAATGAATTACATCCTATCTGAATTGGGCTGGATCAAGAAAGGCCTGAAAGGCTGGCTGATCACCGACCAAGGCGCCAAGCTTGGCGCACTGCAAGGCGAGGATTCACGCTCCGGTATTCCTTATGTCCGTTGGCCGGAAAAAATACTGAACGTTAAAGCGTTGAAAGACAGCATCGATAACATTAAAGGCGTCGATAAGCCGAAAACCGAAAGCGACAAGATGGATAGCTTCCGGCACAAGTTCGAGGCGACGCACCGTGCGACCGACGGCCACTTTGTCCGGTCGAAAGCGGAAATGCTTATAGACAATTGGCTGTACATGGCCGAGATCGTTCATGCCTATGAGCGCAAGCTGCCGATCGAAGAGGAAATGTATTGCGATTTCTATATTCCGACGGGCAAGGTCTACATTGAGTTCTGGGGCTACGATAACGATTCTAAATACCTGGCTCGTAAAGAAGAAAAACAGGCCATTTACAAGAAATACAACTTCAACCTGATCGAGCTGACCGACGACGAAGTGCTTAATCTGGATGACATCTTGCCGCGATTGTTGTTGAAGTTTGGGGTGCAGGCTTATTAAAGTATGACAACGAAAACCAAGAGAATCGCCGTATTCATTGATGCCGAAAATGTCGGAGAATGGATCAAACAAGAAGGTATCAGCCAATTGCTTGAAGAACTGAAATCCTGCGGGCAAATTGTTATTCGTCGTGCTTATGGCGTTTGGAGTCGGCCGCAATTGGCCATGCATCAAGCCGCCATCAATAAACAAGGCTTCGAACTGATCCATTGCTACCATCCGGTAACGGGCAAAAATACAGCCGATATTCAAATGACGGTCGATGCCATTGAGTGTGCCTGGCAATTGCCTAACATCAATTGCTTCGTATTGGTTACCGGCGATTCGGATTTTAGTCCAGTCTTTCGCCGGTTACGGGAAATGGATAAAGAGGTTATCGGCGTCGGTCGGCATTCGGCCTTGAGCGAATGCGTAAAAACCTCATGTACGCGCTTTATCTATACCGATTCCCAACCGAAAGCCAAAATCTCTGATCAGGTTATCCCTGTTGTACCCCCAACTCAACCTTCTAGCATTGCACAAGATAACGAATTAAATGCTGTTAGGGTAATCATCAAGCACTATTTGAGCGAAACCGGCGAAGCCATCAATATTTCAAAAGTCAAATCGTATTTATTGCAGCAAAAACCTAGTTTTAACGAGAAAACATTTGGTTTCAAAAATTTCACAGACCTTTTGAAGACTATTGACGGTATCATTTTGAGTAAAGTCGGTACCGTTAACTCTGCACAGATGCGTTTGTCTAAACCTATTTCCCAAGCATCCGGTCAAAATATTGCCGAGGACTATCGCAGATTATTGAAAAAATACAATTTCATCCTGATGGATGTGAAGGCTTTAAAACTGATTTACAAACAAGCAACAGCCAACAAAATAGTCTGTTCTGAAGTTACGAAACTCAAGGAGATCGTTTTCAAGGAGTGTCAGGCAATAGAGCCGACGCTTACCAAAAAAAATGTCAATCAAGCGTTTCACTTTTTTATTAAACTGGATTTGGTACATACCGAAACCACCTCATCAAACACGTTCATCACGGTCAAAAAAATTGCCTTGAAAGAATTCCTTTTGAAAATCGACCAGCTTATGATTACTACGCTAATGAATTTGAGTAAGATTGCGCCACTACAACTCAAAGCCAAAGAAATCAAGAAAATAACCATATCCTCAATCAGTAAGGACAGTATAAAAAAACTGGTTGGCGAATAATGCTAAATGGCCAGTGGAACTTAACCGATTCTTGAATAACTGGGTTTACCATCCGGTTAGCTGGAGCGGGGCGAAGGTCAAGCTGCATTACGCGAAGGCGGGGGATCTGGCCGATTACCTGAACCTGACCGCGATCCGGGGCGAGGTCGTGGTGCAGTTTTGGCTGAGGCCTGGGGATGCGATGGTGGAGATGCGGTTTGACGGCGGGGCGGGGAAGGTTGAGACGCCAGGGGTTTTGGAGGGGATGTTATGATTAAGCTGGTTACGGCCAATTGCTGTCGTACGGCACTTCCATAAACCGCCATCTGAGCGACTGCTAAACTTCGAGACCTGTCGAACGACTCATAAGGGACGGCCGCAGAATTCGGAAAAAATAGTACGCTAAGCTTTTATGGTAAGAGTTTAAGCGTTGTAAAAGCAATTAATGCATCAAGTTGATAAGACCGCGTGTTAGCACCTAGTTAGTCCAAACATATATTGATGTGTTATGCCGAAAAGGGGTAATCGTCATTGCTGGAGCGCACATTTTTCTTTAGAAAAATCCGTACGCTTAGATCAACAATTAAGCCATCCCAATCTCTCACAGAATAATTTTCCGCTTGCATAATTTGTTTATTACACTAAGATAGTAATTAATTACTATCTTTTTGAGAGCAATCGTGAATACCCCTGTAAAACATCTTCCTGCGGATGAACGACGAGCCGTAACAGTCGAAGCTGTGGTTGAGTTGGCGGGCTCGCAAAACCCCAGCGAAATCACAACGGCGGCTATCGCCAAACATATGAACCTGACCCAGGGCGCGTTGTTTCGTCATTTTCCGACCAAGGATGCCATTTGGCAGGCCGTCATGGAGTGGGTGGCGGAGCGCCTCATGGCCCGGATTGATTGTGCCTCGCAAGGTATTGAATCGCCTCTAGCTGCGATGCAGGCGATATTCATGAGCCACGTCGAGTTCGTGGCCGAGCATCCAGGGGTTCCCCGAATGATGTTTGGAGAATTGCAACGTACCAAGCAGACAGCGCCCAAGCGCATAGTGCAAGTCCTGATCCTGCGTTATGGAGAACGACTGCACCGACTGATCGAGGCGGGCAAGGAGTGCGGCGAGCTGTCCGCCACCCTCGATACCGAAGCGGCGGCCACCCTGTTCATCGGCACGATCCAAGGCCTGGTCATGCAATCGCTGCTGGCCGGCAATGTGGAGCGTATCCGCGACGATGCGCCACGCGTCTTTGCCATTTATCAGCGTGGCATCCGGAGTACGCAATGAATCGCATGCCTCTACAAAAACGAACCTTGGCGCTGCTGGCAGTGATTATGCCGTTGCTTGTGCTTTTCGTCTACGTCGCCTTACGATCCGGTCCGCTAGCACCGGTAACCGTGACGGTCGCGGAGGTAAAGTCAAAGTCAATTGCCCCTGCGCTATTCGGTATCGGCACGGTCGAGGCGCGCTACACCTACAAAATTGGTCCCACGGTTGCCGGTCGCGTGCAACGTCTGGAGGTTCATGTGGGTGATCGGGTGAAGGGCGGTCAAGTGTTAGGCGAGATGGATCCGGTCGATCTCGATGATCGTGTCCGCTCGCAGGAATCGGCATTCAAGCGTGCCGAAGCGGCATTGCGCGAAGCGAAGGCACGGCAAGCGTATGCGAAGGCCCAGTTGCATCGATATGAACAATTGTTTGCGGTACGCTCGACCAGCGAAGAAATAGTCGCCACCAAGCGACAGGAATTGCAGATTGCGGATGCCGTACTTACAGTCGCCCGTGAAGACGTCGCCCGTGCCCGGTCTGACCGGGAAGCACTAATTACGCAGGGGGATAACCTGCGCTTGATCGCGCCGGCTGACGGCTTGGTTAGCTCCCGCGATGCCGATCCCGGTACAACTGTCGTTGCTGGTCAAGCTGTGGTGGAAGTAATCGACCCCGAAAGTTTATGGCTGAACGTACGCTTCGACCAGATCAGTGCAGCGGGGCTTGCCGCTGGACTGCCGGCCCGCATTGTGTTGCGTTCGCGCAATGGCCATGTGCTGGCCGGCCGCTTACTGCGGGTGGAACCCAAGGCTGACGCCGTGACCGAAGAAACGCTTGCCAAGGTGAGTTTCGATCTGCCCCCCGATCCATTGCCGCCGCTGGGTGAACTGGCCGAAGTCACGGTCGACTTGCCTGCGCAACCTGCCGCCCCGGTGATTCCCAATGCCGCCATCCATCGCGAGAATGGCCAAGTGGGAGTCTGGCAAGCTATGGACGGCGACCTGCACTTTACCCCCGTTAAATTAGGCATTGCTGATCTCGATGGCCAAGTACAAATACGCGATGGACTCAAGAACGGCGACCGGGTAGTGGTTTACAGCGAAAAGGCGCTGACTGCACGCAGCCGAATTCATGTGGTTGAACACATTCCCGGTGCAGCGCGATGATCAGTTTGGCGGGCCGCGATATTCTTCATTCTTGGGGTAAGTTCGTGTTCACCGGCGTCGGTCTGGGATTGTTGATCGGCGTGACGCTGAGCATGGCTGGCATCTATCGGGGCATGGTCGACGACGCACAGGTGATGCTGGACAACACAGTCGCGGATCTGTGGGTAGTGCAGCAGGACACTCAGGGGCCTTATGCCGAGTCGTCCAGTCTGTACGACGATCTTTATCGCAGTCTTCTGAATATGCCGGGTGTGGAATACGCAGCCAATGTCACCTATCTGATTATGCAGGTAGGTCACGGCGAGCAGGATGTTAGCGCCATGGTGGTTGGCGTCACGGCCGGCACACCGGGTACGCCAGGACAGCCCCAGTATCTCGTCGCTGGACGACATATCACCCGTAGCCATTATGAAGTCGTTGCCGATATTTCCAGCGGATTCAAGCTCGGTGAGCGCATCCGAATCCGCCGTAATTTTTACACGGTCGTCGGATTGTCTAAACGCACGGTATCTTATAACGGTGATCCGATGGTCTTCATACCGCTCAAAGACGCACAAGAAGCGCAATTTCTGAAAGACAACGATGCCCTGGTTCAGCAGCGCCGCCGCAATGCTGAGAACCCGGACTTCAATCGCCCAGGCATTCCCGATCTAATCGCTGTGGTGAACGCATCGCAAAGTACTAACACTTATGTTAATGCAATACTTGTTAAGCTCAAACCCGGCACACTCCCTGAGGATGCAGCCGAGCCGATACGTCGCTGGATGCGCCTGCAAGTTTATACCCGTATCCAGATGGAATCAATTTTGATAGACAAGGTAATCGATAAATCAGCCAGGCAAATCGCCTTGTTTTTGGTGATTCTGAGCATCGTCAGCGCGGCCATTGTCGCCTTTATCATTTATACCTTGACCTTGGGAAAAATCCGGGAAATCGCGGTTCTTAAACTGATCGGCACCAAGAACCGCACCATTGCCGGCATGATCATGCAGCAGTCGCTTGCGCTTGGCGTTATCGGTTTTGTGGTGGGGAAAATCACCGCTACCTTTTGGGTGCCGATTTTCCCCAAGTATGTGCTGTTGGAGCCACTTGATTCCGTCGCAGGTTTTTTCGCTGTGCTGGCCATCTGCGCATTGGCCAGCCTTGTTGCTATTCGTATGGCGCTTAAGGTCGATCCGGCCGAAGCCATAGGAGGCTAAGATGAGCGGCAAAGGCATTCACATTGAAGGCTTAAAAAAACGCTACGGCGAGGGTGATACCGCTGTCCATGCCTTGAAGGGCGTGGACATGCAGGTTGCTCCGGGTGAAGTGGTAGGGCTTATCGGGCCGTCCGGTTCCGGCAAGAGCACCCTGCTCAAGTGTTTAGGGGCGGTGATCGATCCGACTGCCGGCCGCATGGTTCTCGGTGATGAAGTGATCTTTGACAACGACTGGAAAGTACATGACTTACAAGCCTTGCGGCGCGATAAGATCGGCTTTGTATTCCAGGCACCCTATCTGATTCCGTTTCTCGATGTGACCGACAACGTTGCACTGCTGCCGATGTTGGCAGGGATTCCCAATAGTAAAGCGCGTGCGAAAGCACTGGAGCTTCTCACTGCGCTGGATATACAACACCGCGCCCGTGCTATGCCGTCGCAGCTATCCGGTGGCGAACAGCAGCGCGTGGCTATTGCCCGCGGGCTGGTCAATCGCCCGCCTGTGATTCTTGCCGACGAGCCTACCGCGCCGCTCGACAGTGAACGGGCCATGGCCGTTATCCGTATCCTCAACGACATGGCACGTCAGTTCGAGACCGCCATCATCGTTGTCACCCACGATGAAAAAATTATTCCCACCTTCAAACGCATCTACCATATCCGCGACGGCGTGGCCCATGAGGAAACCGGCGAAGGACGAGGATTCGAGTGAGCAAACAATTAAATTTAAGGCGCATTTTATGACACACCAAAACTTCCCTGGAAAAATCTTTACAGCGATTGCAATTAGCGCATTTCTAGCCGGCATCTGTTTGCAAGCTTGGGCCGATGACGATAACGAAGTTAAGCCATTAGAACTACACAGAATCATGCAAGAACTCGGTAAGACTATGCAGACCATCACTGATGCCATTTCCCGTGAAGATTGGGCTTTGGTCGCCAAAGTTGCACCACAGATCGCCGAGCATCCAGAGCCGCCAGTTATCGAGAAGATGCGTATCCTGACGTTCATTGGCGCCGATATGGGCACGTTCGAAAGTCAGGATGAATTAACGCATCGAGCTGCGCGGGCGCTGGAACAAGTTGCCGCTCGGAACGATAGACAAGGCGTAATCACAGCCTTTGCGAATCTACAAAGCAGTTGCCTGGCTTGCCATAAGAGTTTCCGTCAATCGTTCGTGGAACATTTTTATGGGCAACGTTGAAAGAATACACCGTCACAGTATTGATCGATCGAAGACCGATCACATGACGGTTCGGACATATACAGCCATCATTTTTGCCGGATTAATGGCGGGTTGTACCGTAGGTCCCGATTTCAAACGGCCTGCCGCCCCCGATACGCCAGCCTACACCGCAACCCCTTTGTCGACTCAAACGGCATCCGCAGCCACGGCTTTGGGGGATGCACAACACTTTAGGATAGGCGCAAACGTGAGCGCACAGTGGTGGCGTGATCTGGGATCCTCCAAACTCGACGCGCTGATAGAGCAGGCTTTTCAGGCCAGTCCAACGCTGACTTCTGCAAGAGCCACGTTACGCCAGGCGCAGGAAATCCATTCGGCGCAAGAGGGGGCGATGATGTATCCTCAAGTCGATGCCGGTTTCAGCGCGCAACGACAACGCTTTAATCCCATCGTATTGGGGCAAGATGGCCAGGCGAGGGAATTCAGTTTGTTTAACGCCGGTGTTAACGTCAATTACCAACTCGATCTTGCCGGCGGTAACCGCCGCGCCTTGGAGGCTTTAGCCGCGCAAACCGAGTATCGTCGTCACGAATTGGAAGGTGCGCAGCTAACCTTGGCGGGCAATATCGTTACCGCTGCGATCACCCAAGCCAGGCTTGCGGCACAAATACAATCTACGGAGGCTATTCTTCGCACTCAAGATGAACAATTGCACCTTACCCAAGAACGCGTGCGTCTTGGCCAGGGCGCACCGGATGAAGTGTTGGCGCTGCAAACCCAAGTGGAACAGACTCGCGCCGGACTTCCTGAGTTGCGCAAACAGAGTCAGCAGAATAAGCATTTGTTGGCCGCACTCAGCGGCCGTGCCCCGGGAGATGGGCGATTACCTACTTTTACGCTGGAAGAATTCACCTTGCCGTCCGATTTACCCTTAATCGTACCTTCCGAGTTGGTGCGCCGCCGCCCCGACATCCTGGGCGCAGAAGCGCTGTTGTACGCTGCCAACGCGGAATACGGCAGCGCAATCGCCAAGCTGTATCCGCAACTGAATCTCAGCGCCGATCTCGCTACGCAAACCTTGGTTGCAGGCGCATTGTTCGGCCCCGGTTCGGCAATATGGAATGTCCTTGGACAACTGACCCAGCCGCTCTTTAATCCCGCACTGCCCGCCGAAAAACGAGCGGCATTGGCCGCGTTCGATGCCGCTGCGGCCAATTACCAAAGCGTCGTGCTCGAATCCCTACGCAATGTGGCCGATGTCCTGCGCGCCCTGGAGAACGATGCCCAGGCATTGGCGGCATTGGCTGCCGCCGATACTGCGGCACAGGGCTCTTTGCAATCCGTGCAGAGACAATATGCACTGGGCGCGGCCAGCTACGTTCAGCAACTGATCGCACAACAAGCGGCGCAACAAACCAGAATGAACTTGATCGCGGCTCAGGCGCAGCGCCTCGTCGATAGTGCGGCTCTGTACCAAGCCATGGGCGGAGGCTCCAGTTAAGACTATACCCTATCCTGATGTCAGACTGTGCGCTTCTTTGGCGTCTGGGTAAAGTAACCCTGAGCGTCTGTTTGGTAAAACATACTTTATATACCATTAATCAGTACTGAATTTCCTCTGCGACTAACCCTTGTCGGAAAAAAATTATTGACAACATATACGACCGGTCGTATATTTATACCCACTATGAACAGCAAACTCTCCAAACGCACAAAATTACTAGATCAGGGTGTTTACCTGCTGATGAACCAGGGCTATCATGCAACCGGTATTAACGAAATTGTAAATGCCGTACAGGTGCCCAAGGGTTCATTTTATAGCTACTTTGATAGCAAAGAAGAATTTGCTGCTCAAGCCATTACCCATTATATGGAGCCATTTATACAGCTATTAACGAAGCACCTACAACATTCACAGGTTGACCCGCTCTCTGCTTTAAAAAACTACTATGCGGAGCTTATTGTTGCAGTGGAAAAGAATGGATACAAAGGTGGATGCTTATTGGGTAACCTGATGGGTGAAATTGGCGATACCAGTGAACGGTGCAATCAGGCGCTAAAATCTGCCGTTGAACGCTACAAAGTGCTGCAACATAAAGCATTACTGCAAGCACAAAAAGAAGGCACGGTACGTACTGATCGGAACGCTGAAATTATGGCTAACTTGTTGGTAAATAACTGGCAAGGTGCGTTGTTACGGATGAAAATTGAACAATCCGTGCAACCTTTGCAAGAGTTTTGCGATACCTTACTGAATGATTATTTTGTTGCCAAGTCCAATTTAGATTAGGAGCAAGGTAAGTCGACACAAACGCCGGTTGCTTAGATCTTTTTTTTGCCTAACAGCAAGACGACCGGTCAACTATTAACTATGGGGATTTGATATGAGCGAAGAAAAAACCTTAATGGATTTTGTTAAACTAGCAAAATCACAAATACACGAAATAGAGGTATTAAATGTTAAATCTCTATTGGATGAAGGTTATCAGGTATTGGATGTGCGCGAACCTGCCGAATTTATGTCAGGTACTATTGAGGGCGCATTAAATATTCCACGTGGCATACTGGAAGCGGCGGCAGACCGCCAATACGCAGGTCGTCGTGAAGAATTAATGGATCGCGATAAAAAATGGCTACTACTTTGTGCTAGTTCGGGACGCTCTGCCATGGCGGCGGCTGTGATGCAACAAATGGGCTTTAAAAATATCAGGAATATTAATGGCGGTATTACAGCCTGGAAAGCGGCCGAATTAGCCGTGAAAATTCCACCACAAACTTAAGTATCACGCATTTAACAAGAGCGTTTAACGAACAAACATTCAAACGATATGGCCATGATGGCTTATATCGTTTTTTAAACAACCAATCTCAGACGACTGGTCATATAACAGTATAGGAGACAATATGCCTAAATATATTATTGAACGAGAAATCCCTAATGCAGGCCAATTAAACTCCGCAGAACTGCAACAAATTTCACAAAAGTCCTGCTGTATTCTGAACGACATGGGGCCGCAAATTCAGTGGGTGGAAAGTTATGTGACAGACGACAAAATCTATTGCATTTACATTGCCCCCGATAAACAAAGCATTAAAACCCATGCGGAGCGTGGTGAGTTTCCGGCCAATTCGATTGCCGAAGTAAAAACCATGATTAACCCAACAACAGCTGAAAATAACAGAGGCTAAGCATCATGAAAATACAATGGGATAAACAAACATGCTCTCATTCCGGCAACTGTGTCAAATCACTGCCCGAAGTATTCAAAGTGGTCGACGGACAATTTGTGATCGAACCGGACAAAGCGACTGATGCTGAAGTCGTTAAAGTTATCAATCAATGCCCTTCCGGCGCGCTTAAACGCGTCGACTGACTAAAAAAACGGGTATTCTTGTACATGGCGCACGATATTCATTATTGATGCGCCTAACACGTTGCCCCTTCACTAAATAATCAAGTAAAGGAGTCATTATGACAAGCTCGACAAAACGCATTATCGTCGTTGGCGGTGGGATTGGCGGCACAATGACCGCCAATAATTTAGTCGCTAAATTTTATCCGGAAATCCTAAAAGGCGAAATTGAGATCATGATGCTCTCAAATTCCCCTAACCATATTTACAAGCCGGCCAATATGTATGTGGCTTTCAATGCCTATCATCCGCATGAACTGGTGCGTAAACAACGTTCGTTGTTACGCCCGGAAATTATTTTTCATGTCGATGGCGTTGAAAGTTTCGAATTTGAGCAAAATCGTGTCCTCTGTGAAAGCGGCAAGCGCTACGATTATGAGTATCTGGTTATTTCTACCGGCTGTATTCCGGCACCGGAACGTATTGAAGGATTGAAAGAGGCAGGCGATCATTTTTATCAGACTAAAGCGGCACAACAACTCGCTCATAAATTACGCACCATCGAAGAGGGCCGTATATTTATCACTGTCAATTTTCCCAAGACCCCGAACGTACCTCATCAATGCGGCATTGCCCCTATCGAAACCACGTTAATGCTTGATGAATATTTACGTAAACGCGGCGTGCGTGACCGTGTAGAGATTATTTACAGCTATCCAACCGTCTCTCAATTATTGCGTAATTGTTTATTTTTGCAGAAACCAACCTGCGATGTGTTGCCTACCATTTTCGATAGTAAAAACATTAAATATCAACGCGGTTTTACTTTAGATAAAGTCGATCCTGAAGCAAAAATAGCTTATTCGGAAGAAGGAAATTCTCAAGAATTCGATATTTTAATGGCCACTCCACCTATTCGTGCGGTAGATGCCGTCATTAATTCAGGAAAGTCACAAGCCCAAAATAATGAAGGCTGGTTACCTACCGACTTTGAAACCTTGAAAATGTACGGCACCGATAATGTTTATGTGATGGGAGATACCGTTGATTTACCAGTGAGTAAAGCCGGCGGCACTTGTCATAACCAGTCACCTGTCATCGTGGAGAATATCGCTTCGGAAATTCGTCGCGGTTACACCTCTGCTATCTATGATGGCAAAGTACAGGCCATCGCTCAAATGGGATTGGAAGCCGGCATGCCGCTGTGGTACGACTATAAACATGATGTACAGGTCGCCCCACCTACCAAGCTCGGGGGCTTAATGCGTAAAACGTTTAATCGCGGCATTTATTGGGCTGTTGCGCGTGGAATAGTTTGATTACAGAGGAATTACTTATGTCTGAAGAAATACAAAACGTAGAAAAACTTATGTCGGATACGGTTCTTAATGACCCGGCAACCATTGCTGGCATTAAGAATTTAATCGATAAAGCAACCCCCTTAGTACAAGCCGAACGCTTTAATAACATCATCGATTTATTGTCAGTCATATCGGACAATATCGAATTTCTTGATGAAGCGGCACTGGAAAAAACCACTAAAGTAGGCGAAGAAATTTTAGCCTTGGGCTGGACAGCCGGTAATGCCGTGCGTATGGCGCATGCTCAAACGGAAGCATTAGAAAAGCCACCCGGTTTGTTTCAACTAACCAGCGCCCTAAACGACCCAGATGTCCGCCGTTCATTACATTTTTTTATCGGGACCATGCGTATTATTGGCAGGCAGATGAAAAATGATTAATCATTCAATTTTAGGTGGCCTGCTTACTTAAATAGGTGACAACTATTATCAACGTTATGCAGACTAAGTTTCCCCCTCACGCCTCACAATGTTACGCTGTTGGGTAGATATTTATCCCCTTAATAATAAATTATTAACTCAACATCCACTCTATTTTAAAAATATTATGAAAATAACGTACACTTTAAAAAAGTCACTTATTATTTTAACTTTACTTTATCCAATGCTGGCGCAAGCTGAAATTTTAGCGTTAGTTAATTATCAAAGTAAACCCGATCAAACCCCAAAGAGGGAAGGGTTGGCGATTATTGATCTTGATTTCAACTCTGAGAACTTTGGAAAAATTGTAACGGATATTCCATTGCCCACAGACTTAGTGGCGCATCATATTTTTTATAATAAAGATGTAACTAAGGCCTATGTCGCTTCCTTAGGCAGTAACCCCTTGCAAGTAATCGATATGACAAAACAACCTTATGAGCTTAAGACCATTTCTATTCCTGAGTGTCAGGTTGCGGAAGACTTGGTCTTTTCAGGCGATAAAAAAAGATGGTATGTCACCTGTATGGGTTCTAGCAATGTCATTATGGGTGATGCACAAACAGATAAGCAGATTAAAGTCATTGCCGCAGCCAAAACGGCGACAAGCAAAAAATTTATTAGCCATCCGCACGGTATTGGAATAAACGATGAAATCAATCGAATTGTAATTGCTAACACGGTGCACCCGACTGATTTCAGCGATGCGGATGAAACAGTAACGATCATCACAGCCCGCAGTGGCAAAATACTCTCTACACATAAAATGTCTGAAAAAGCATCACCTTCAGGTTCAGCCCCTGTTGAGGCGGTATTTTTACCTAAATCAAATCCAGCACGGCTTTATATCAATACCATGTTTGGCAATACCTTGTGGACAGGCGTTTGGAATAGCATGAGTCAAAACTTTAGCTTTTCACAAGTTTTTGATTTTAAACCTTTAAAACAAGGAGTCCCTTTAGAAATTTACTTTAACCATAAGCTTGACAAAATGTATATTACGACAGCAAGCCCAGGTTATTTAAATATTTTCAATATTAAAAATCCAGCTAAACCGATACTTGAAAAATCGATTGCAACTGCGGAGGGCTCGCATCATGTTGTCTTTTCTCCTGATGAACGATATGCCTTTGTGCAAAATAACCTTTTAAATTTACCAAATATGAGCGATGGTTCTATTACGGTAGTTGATTTGCAAAAATCGACCGTAAAAATGACGATTGATACATTTAAAAATCAAGGCCTAAATCCAAACAGTATTGTCATGATGCCGAAATGGTATCATGACAACGCCCACTAGAAACGGTCGAAAAGTAACTATTCAGTCCCCCGCAATTATCGTTCCCACGCTCTGCGTGGGAATGCCTGAGTACCGCTCCAGCGGTACGAGACGCTAGAGCGTCTCGGTCTTCATTCCCACGCTAGAGCGTGGGAACGATAGGGGGTGAATAATTACTTATAAATTCATATACCCCTTGGAAAAAGGGGGATTAATTTAAAATATCTCCCCTCTCCCCTATATCTAAAGAGGGGGACTGAATACTTACGTCGAAAAAGCTCAAGGGCGCGACCAGCTTGATTCATGGTTTTACAAAACTGAAAGTAAATATCCCCCCGGTCCAGGGCAAACGCATTAGAATAATCAATATGTTATCCTATTTCTTAGAACGCTTAGTCAATTTGGTTTAACTTATGACACCCCTCCCTGGGCCCCGTTAGGCCACGCAGGATACAGCGGCCTCCGGGTGCCTTTTCTTACAGATGTCATGAAGCTTGGGCATACTTTGCCTAATGAATTCTATGCTATCCATTGAAATAAGTAAGCGTCCAACGCCACCATCTAAAAATCCCTTGCAGCCACTGTTATCCTCAGGATTTTTCCACGAGGAGAGCACATGGCATTATCGGATGTTAACGCCGACATAAACCCGCAACTATTTGCCGCAGGATAAAATCAAAAAAATACGGCGGACGGCACATCTTCAAAGCATTATAAAACGCCCCGCTAAAACGGGATCTCATCATTGAAATCGCACTCCTCATATTCCGCCTGTTGTTCATCCTGTATTGTTTTGTACATGTCCAGGATATCCTCACCATAACGTTGCCAAATGGCTTCTTTCAAATCATCGAGGAACTGATAGACGCAATCGGCCTCTTCCGGTGTCCAATGTGTGGTGATTTTCAGTATTTTCATTTGGCGGCCCCTTGTTGTCTGCTGCGTCGTTCCGTCGCTTGTTCTTTGGCCTCTTTCATGCGATACGATTGTCCCTCGATCGCGATGATCTCACTGTGATGAACCAACCGGTCAACCAGAGAGACGACACAAGCGGCATTGGGAAAGACGTCGTTCCATTCGGCGAACGGGCGATTGGTAGTGACCAGCGTTGAACGTTGTTCATAGCGTTGATTGACGATTTCAAACAGCAGATCCGCGTGGCGGTTGCTGTAGGAGAGATAGCCGACTTCATCGATGATTAACAAAGCCGGTTTGGCGTAGTGCTTGATTCTTCGCCGCAGTGCGTTGTCGCTGTCCAGGGCGGCCAGGTCATTGAGCATGTTGGCGGCCGTTGTGAACAAGACCGTATGGCCGTGCATCACCGCTTGATAACCGAGGTTTTGCGCCAGGGTTGATTTGCCCACGCCGTTACCGCCCAGTAGGATGATATTATTGGCGCCGGTTAAAAAATCCAAGTGCATTAACGCATGGATCGCGTTTTGATCTATTTTATCCGGCCACTGCCAATCGAATTCGGTTAAGGGTTTAAAGCGTCCCAGTTTAGCGTGACTTAAACGGCGCTCCAGTGAACGTTGTTTTCGCTCTTGCCGTTCCCAGTTTAATAGGGTTTCCAGCCAGGGATACTGTGCTTGCGTCAGTTCATGCCAATGCGCCTGCACGCCATGAAGCTTGAGCTCAATCGCTTGTTGCTTGAGTTGGTCGGCATCAATCATGGTTTTCCTCCTTGGTTATCGCTGTTATAGCGTTCTCTGGCTCTGGTTCTTTCTTTTGCGCTTTCTTTTTCTTCTTCTCCTTCTCCTTGTCCTGCTCTGTTTCGCTGTCATTGACTGGGCCGTCCTCATGACTGGGATTGAGTTGGTCATAGTCAGCCAGGTTGACCGCTTTGACGCAGTACGGCTTGACTTTATCGGGTACCGCGACAGCCAGGGGCGGCGGTTGCCGTTTTTCATCACGCCGGCGTTCCAGGATTTGTTGCACCGCTTGCGGGTAGGGCGATTGCTGTTTGAGCGCTTCGTCGAGCGCGCTGTGCAATTCGTCCCGGCCATAGTCATCCAATAGCTGGTTCAGTAAGCGGAGGGTGGTGGTTAACACATGGCCCCGTTGGATGGCTTGCTGCAGAAAAAGGGGAATATGCGCGGAAGCGGCGCTTAAGCGGTCTTGCCCGCGGTGCTGCTTGGCGTTGGTTTTTTGCAGCCATAAGGCATTAATATGGTTTTCATCTTCGATTTGCTTAGCCTTATCGAAACTGCGTCGATGTTCGGCAATCATGTGTTCGCCATCTAGGATGCAGAGCCGCTTGAGATCGGCGATCACCGTCAGCGGTTTTTGTACGTGCTGATGCGGAATCGAGTAATCATTCAAGTCAAAGCGGATATAAGGCGTCTTTCGGGCTATGACCGGTTTCCTTTCACGGGTATCAAACGGGTTGTCCGGCAGACTGAGCAAACTCGGCTGCTCCTGATGAAAAGCCTCCTTCACCGTCAGTTCGGTATTTTCCGGGCAGCGCCGCTCGCCGCTAATGCCCTGACACCAGTGATCGGCCTGATGATTCAGTTCTTCGAGTGTTTGAAAATGTCGCGCGGCAAAAAAGTTATCCCGGATATAACGAATCGCCCGCTCCACACGGCCTTTTTCATTGCCGCGCGCGACGGCGACCGGGCGTGGCTCAAAGCGATAATGCGCGGATAAGGCCAGCAACGTGGGATGAAAACGGATGGCGTCGCCTTGGCGTTCCAGCACGGCCGACTTGAGATTGTCATAGAGCAGCACCTTGGGTAAGCCATTCCAGGCCTCGAACGCCGCCACATGACCGCGTAAAAAGTTTTCCATTTGTTGATTGAGGTAAAACTGCAAATAGATTTGCCGCGACCAACTTAACACCATCACAAACGCCATTAACGGCCGTTTGGCTTTGCCTATTTGAAGCGAACCAAAGTGGCCCCACTATGCGGAGTTCCGGACTATGCCGAGGAATAAAACACCACTGCGCTCAGGCCTTGAATAGAAAGCTATGACGCATTCCATGCCTCAAAATACTCGGCATTATCCGTTTTTTAAAGCGACTTGAGAAAGGCAAGCAACGCATCATCAGGCTGGTAAACGTCGACACTTCCCTCATGTGGCGCAACCTTAGCAAGTATTTTCTCTTTCATGGCTAAATCAGCTTCCAAATAAATCTGTGTCGTTTCAACCGATTCATGACCAAGCCAAAGCGCGATTACTGTGGTGTCGACACCCGCTTGTAGAAGCTCCATGGCCGCCGTATGCCTCAGTACATGAGGCGATATATGCTTGTTTTTGAGTGACGGACAGAGGCTGCTGGCGGTTTCCACATGCTTTTTGAGTAAGTATTCGACACCATCATTGCTTAATCGACTGCCGTTCCGATTAGGAAACACCAGCTGCCCATCGCCGGGAGGCAGCCTTGTCAACCAAGCTCGCAATACCGCCGTAGTCTGCTTGGTCAATGGCGTACAACGTTCTTTTCGGCCTTTGCCGATGACATGAACATACGCACCCGCATCCAGATGAACATCTTGGCGAGTCAAACCTGTCAATTCCAACAAACGCAACCCGGTTTGCGTTGCCAGCAATAACCAAGCGCGATCACGACAGCCAGACCATGTGCTGCTATCAGGAGCGGCCAGTAAGGCATCGATTTCCGCTCGATTTAGAAAATTAATCTGCCGATGGGTAAAGCACTTGCTTGGAATGGCCAAGATGCGCTGGATCTGTTCTGACTGGGCGGGCAACTCGAACGCAGCAAACCGAAAAAAAGAGCGGATGGCCGTGAGCCGAAGATTGCGACTGCGCGCTGAACTACCTCTGCTTTTCTGAAGATCGTCTAGAAAATCGCAGATCAATGGCGCATCAATGTCTTCCCAAGTTAAATTGGAGGGCTCTTTGCCAAGTCGAGTTTTAGAAAATTGTAACAAGAGCCGAAAAGTGTCACGGTAGGAACTTAGCGTATGGGGGCTTACGTGCTGCTGTTGAGTCAACCGCTGGGTAAAAAAGCGCGTTAGCAAACTCGGAAAATGGGTGCTGGTTGTCATGATGCCTGCTCCCAACGTTGATCTAATCGGGCGGCGGCTATCTCCATCAATTCCGGAAATGCCGAGAGGTACCAATAGGTGTCTCTGATTTCAACGTGACCGAGGTAAGTCGACAGAATAGGCAGTTTTTGCTCTATATTTTCTTTGGCGTGATACCACTGCAAATCGGTGACGAAGGTCATGCAGATGGGGTTTACGGTTTCCAAGAAGACCGCACCATTTAATCTTTTCCAGCAAGCTATCAAATGTATCACTGACAGTATCATAACCCAAGCGTCTACCTTTGCAATTGACAAACCAATAGGAAATTTGCTGTCCGGCTAAAAACTGTTCTCGACATAGACGATAATCGGCCAAGACTTCCACCGTGCTGGAATGCAGGGGGATTAGGCGAGATTTGCCAAACTTGGTCGAGTCGATGGACAAAATACCCTCTTCCAGATCGACCTTATCCAAGGTAAGTCCCAGAGCTTCGCTAATGCGCAGACCGGACACGCTTAACAGGCCAAACAGGCAATAGTAGGTTTTACCCACAAAAGGGCGGCTTGGACAAATTTGTAAGGAAGCTTGCAACAGTTGATGAATATGCTCATCCGAGAAGAAGAACGGTGTAGGCCGTTGATACTGGATGGGTAATAATCCTGTGGGCGGAATTTCCGTGCGGGGATCGAACGCGCGACAATAGCTTGCAAAACCGCGAACATAGCACAAACGGGCCGACCATCGGCCTTTTTGCACCGATTTTGGCTGGGTTGCCCAAGCGAGCGCCTGGCTTATGGTAATAAAGTCGGCTTGCTGTTGTTCCATAAAGGAGACAAACGATGACAGACTGGCGCCGTCACTCCGTAATTTGTATCCCAAGGCACGTCGCAGGGTCAGGTACTCCTGCAATAATGTTCGCAGAGTACTCATGCCGCACCTCCCGGCCAAGGAAGACTGAGTGGACGAAGTGATGTGAAATCAACTTTCGCATAAATGCCGGTTGTTTTTGGGTGCTGATGCCGTAATAGGCTACCGATTTCGTTAAGGGTTGCACCTTGTTGTAACAACTTGACAGCCAATGCATGACGGAACTGATGAGCACCGCGGTGAAGCGTTGCAATTTTGGCTCGTGTGAGTGCAGTATTCACAATCGTGCCTATGGTCGCTTCTCCCCCAAGCCCACGGATGGGAGCATGATCCCGCAAGAATAGTGCTCGATCATGGCTTGCCGGTCGACCGTTCTTAAGGTATTGGACAATTGCTTCGCCAACTTCGGACGGCAGAGGCAAGGACGCAATTTTATTGCCTTTGCCGACCACACGAATGCTTCCCGATTCCCAATTGATGCTATCCAGTGTCAACGAAACAATTTCGCCTGCGCGCAGGCCTAAATGCACCAACAACATCAGAATGGCATAATCTCTTTTCCCGATGGAGGTCTCGCGAGGGCAATGCGCCAAAACGGCTTGAATATGTTCGGGGGCGATTGCCCTGGGAATTCCGCTCATCGACCAGTTCGGCACCTTTGGAACGGCGGCAGCCAGATTGGAATAAATAGCACCGCGATATCGGAGGTAGTTCAGAAACGATCGTAAGGCAGTTGTTGCGGATTTCGCTACGGAGGAACTTTGCCGTAACGCCTCGCGTTTGATAATTCCGATGACATCCTGAGCACAAAGAGAAGCAAAAACCAAAGGCTCATTCCCGAAACGTTCGAACAGAAATCGCCCGATAACCGGGCTATATTTGATGATTGATTTTTCGGATAGCTCCCGTTCTTCCCGCAAATAGTGAGCGTATGTCTTTACGGCTTGTTGAATGGGCGTTAACTTCTCGGGTGCGGTTGATTTTCGTACCACCTCTAACTGGCACAGGAAATCCATAAACCGGCTCATAGCGGCCTTTTCACCGGATTTCACAGCGCTCTTTAAAGAATACGCATTAAAAAAACTGGAGACATGCTCTTCGGTTAGAAAGTTTATCGTGATGGATTTTTTCTGGAGCCATTTGCTGAAATACGCCACCACACGAATTTGCCGACCAATCAAATGGCGTTTAAAGCCCTGCTCAGCCAGTAGTGTCGCGAAGGAATCAAGGTAAGGCACCAACGGACCTTCCGGCTCATGCAATAAATTCCACAATCTATCATTGTCTACTATCTCTTTCATTTTGACTCTCCTTCCAATTTACAGGCTTATGGAAGGAGTCATACTATGCCGAGTCGTAGAACCTAGATATCTGCGCGGGCAAGCCTATTCAACATTTCCTCGGCATAGTCCGGAACTCCGCATAGTGGGGCTTATGCCGAGCTCGGCATAAGCCCCAATCCACTTGGGCCTGTTCACCGGGTAAGGTTTTTAAGCGCAAATAGGCTTCCGGCTGTCGGCGCGGCCGCAGTTGACTGATGCGCTGGCGGAACTGGCTGGGGCCGCCGGGATAACCCCGTTGTTTCGCCATCTCATACAGCCTGGCGGCCGTCAGGGTCGGAAACTGCGCCAAGGTCTCCCGGATAAACGGCAAATACGGATCGATGATCGATGGCCGCGGCGAGCGTTCAACCTTCGGCAGGCCGGCTTGCGATAACACGCGATCAACAACGGAATGATGGATGCCTAACTGGGTGGCAATCGTGCCGACTCGCCACTGCTCCACAAAATGATAACGCAGTATTTTCGCTTCAATGTCTTTATTTAGGGTCATCATCCCCCCTCGCCCGCGAAGCGGTTCCGGAATACAGGTAAAATCCGGCCGGCATGGACAAAATCCCGGCGTAACCAAGGCGCACACAGAGCACCGCAATGGTGACAACGCAAATCACCGCCCATGAGTTCGATGGTTTCGGTTTTTTCGAGCCCGGTGCGCTTACGTTTCAGTACATCATGAGCGGTCACCGGTAAGGAACCCTGATGCGTTACTTTTTGTTTCTGTCGTTCCCGAAACCGTTGTTGACGGCTGGCATTATGGAAGCGTCCTGAGCGGGTGCACTGATATTTTTTCCCGGCGCGCCTGCGGGAGTCTAAACGAGCGGACGCGGCGCATCCGCGGGTGCAATAACGCTGACCACGATCACAACTTGAGCAGATGATGACCTGGGTATGACAACGGTGACAATGATAAAGGCGGGCGGATCGGCACATCGACAAAAAGGCCGATGAGGGCTGGATTTATTCCCCAGATATGTCACACTGAGGATCGTGCTTCGGCACGGTTTTGGGGGTATGGCGTCAGCGTTGACCGTCAAATCTTGGTGGCGTCATACCTTCTCTCAACGACACCGCTCTTTATACCGCTGACCGTGATGCTTTGCTTGATTATTGATGAATTGCGTTCGGAAAATACCTTCCATCACGATTTTTTCAGCAGGCTATTTGAGGCTGGGGGATAACGTGGGGGGATTTTAATATTCGGCAAATAACTGCGGATTTGGGCTGGTTTTTACATCGGACAAACAAAAACATCACATCGAAGCCTGGCAAGCCAGCGGATTGACGAAATCAGCGTATTGCCGTCAGGCGGGTTTGAACGTCAAAACCTTTGGCCGCTGGTGCCGATTGGCTCGGCAAGCGGCGGACTCCGATGCGCCTGCATTGATACCGGTCCGGTTGCAACCGGAGTCGACGGTCTCGGGTTCGTTGTCGTTGCGTTGGCCGCAAAGCCACGTTTTGGAAATACCGGGCAGTGGATCGCCGCATTGGCTCGGGGAGTTGCTGCAATGTCTGGCTTGATTGAGAGTCCGGCGCAAATCTGGCTGGCGGTCGAGCCGGTCGATATGAGGCGGGGCATCGATGGCTTGTCGGCGCTCGTGCAACAGCGCTTAGGTTATGCGCCGTGCGCCGGGGCGGCGTTTATTTTTCGTAATCGCGCCGGCAATCGTTTGAAAGTGTTGCTGTGGGACGGCAATGGCGTTTGGCTGTGTCAACGGCGTCTGCATCGAGGCTCGTTTACCTGGCCCAAGGCCTCCGAAACCGTATTTGCCCTGAGTCAGGCGCAGTGGCAATGGTTGATTGCCGGGGTCGATTGGCAGCGCTTATCGGCGTCATCGTCAGCCGATTGGCAAGTCTAAAAGACCTGAAAAAAACACGTAAAAAAATCGTAGAAACCCAGTTGAATCAAGTGCTTCAGAGGGCTTAATAAGGTATAATAAACCCCATGAATCCACTCGCTGAACTTGATCAATTGAACCTTGCGCCCGCCGCGAAAAATCATGTCGCGGCGTTGCTGCAGGCGCTTCTTGATCAAGCCGCTCAGGACGCCAAAACCATTGAGGCTAAAGACCTCAAAATCGGCGCCCTGACCTACGAATTGGCCTATTACAAGCGTATCCGCTTCAGCACCAAGGCAGAAAAATGCTCCTGCATTTTCTGCATTCACCACATCCCTGTGGCTTAGCGAAGCGCTGGCACCGCTGCAACGCGACGTATTCGAGGAAGCCTGCGATACCGACATTGCCGCTATCCAAGCCGAGGTCGAGCAGCTTCAAGACGACCCGGCGTGTGATACTGCGCCTCGCCCCAAACGTCCGCGCGCAGGCAGAAAATTGCTCCTGCATTTTCTGCATTCACCACCTCCCTGTGGTTTGTCGCCAGCCCTTACCGAATCATTTGCCCCGCATCGAGCACCGTCACGAACCCGAATCTTGCACTTGCGGTCAATGCGGCAAGGACTTGGTCAAGATCGGCGAAGACGTCACCGAACAACTGGACGTCGAGCCGGCCAAATTCTTCGTTCATCGTCATATCCGCCCGCAATATGCCTGCCGGACTTGCGAAACCGTCACGGCGGCGCCGATTCCTCCGGCCGTGATCGACGGCGGTATGGCGGCAGTCGGCTTGCTGACCTGGGTGCTGATCGGCAAATTCCTCGATCACTTGCCGCTGTACCGACTGGAACAGATCGCCGCCCGCAGCGGTGTGATCTTGTCCCGCTCGACATTGGCCGATTGGGTCGGACGCCTCGGCGTCGCCCTGGAGCCCTTGGCGGAACGCCTGGCTTGGCATCTAAGGCAACGCCATAGCTTGCATGCCGACGAAACCCCGGTTGCGCACCGAATACCGCGACCGCCAAAGCCATCGAGCACGCGTTAAAACGCTGGCCAGCCCTGACGCGTTACGCCGAAACCGGCGCTTTACCGATCGACAACAATCCGGTAGAAAACGCCATCCGACCCATTGCCCTGGGCAAAAAAAACTGGCTGTTCGCGGGATCCGAACGTGCCGGCCAACGGGCCGCCGTCATTCAAACCCTGCTCGGTACCGCCAAACTCAATGGCCTTGATCCGGCTGCTTGGTTAAATGAAACCCTGGAAAAACTACCCACCTGGCCCAATAGCCGGATCGACGAGCTGTTGCCTTTCGAACATCTGGATTAAATCATGCTCAGTCGAGTATGATGAATAGGTGGCTCGGATGGACGCTTACGAAAGACCTGCCCACGCCTCCAGTGGGGCGCTCAAGCGCCAGGGTTGTTGACTCAGACGGTTAAATTAACCGCGATCAACGACCTTGATCCAGATGGGTGACCGGTGCGGATGATTCATCCGACACCAGAGAAGAGAAATAATGGGTGCGAATTCGATGCCTGCGAGGGTGGAAACCGCAGGCAACTTGACTCCGCCCGGAACAGAGCGGCAGACAAAAGGTAATCAGGAGAAAGGTATCGAAATGACAACCTATAGACATGTGGAGGTGTCCTTCGGAACGGCTCGAGCTAAAGCCGTGTGGATAAATCCTGGATAACCTCCCTGTTGCCCACCATTTACCTACACCATACTCTCGGACCTCGCGCCCACGACGACCAGAGTTTCAATAACAAAGAAAAGATACTGAAAAATCCAACGATTATCTGCAGGATTTCTTTGGCTTATTGACACCGGCTGGCTAATGGGTGACCCCTGTCTGAGGGGGCACCTGGAGGCCTGCGCCGCGTCAGCAGGCCTCACCTGTGACACCGAGCTCGAGCCATAAGTCGTTCTTCTTGTCGTAGCCGAAGGGCCGTCCGTACTTCTTAGGCAACGTCACGTCAAGAGAAGATGAGCACATGCCAGGGGCTTCATTGCCAAACTCGTCCTCGCAACGTGCGTGGTAGGCACGATAGTATTTGTTGTCGCTAGTGTTCTTTAGGCACCAGGGCTTCCAGTGAGCCTTGAGATTCCCACTCTTGTCCGCGAAACGCCAATTGTATTTTGGCGTGCAATCGACGTATATCTTGTCCCATGTGTCGAACAAATTATCGTCTTCCTCCGCGACGACTTCCTTGATCTCTCTTCTCTTCGGGCTGTAAGGCGCCTCATCAAAATACTCTGCCGCGAAGAAGTGCCCCACTTTGTATTTTGCGCAATAGTCGCGCGGGTCGTTGGGATCATTGATGTTCTCGCATCGAACATGATACTCGATTCTGTGATCCGCACCACAGTCCGACTTCTTGTGCGCCTTGAATTCGTTCCAATCCGCAACGGGAAGCTCCTCTGACTTGGATAGCTCCTTAGTGTCGGGATGGAAGGCGTCGCCGATGGTCGTGACAAGTGTTCCTGGTTTGCTCCAGGTCTGAAGATTCAGATTGTCGTCGTGCAAGATGCCGAACGCCCCCGGGCTCGCGACGGCAAAAACGCCACTGAACTCGGGATAGTCCTTGAAGTCGGCCAATTGCTCAGGATTTGGAATAGAGAACGCGAGCGTCGTATCGATTGCGGCGTTCGCGACTACGATAGAAGCAGCAGTTCCGACAGCGGCTCCCAAACAAGCCGTTCCTCCGGATTCGAGGCCAAGTAAGACACAGGTCGTCGCACCAGCCCCCGCGATGGTGGCATCCACGATGACGTCTACAGCCACGATCGTGCCGACCTTCAATCCTTCCGCACCATTGACGCGGAGCACCGCATGAGCTGGTCCCCGACCCCGCCAACAGGCAGTCTGTCCTGCAAGAACGGTGTCTTCCTGCTTGGCCTCGACCGGTTCGCTGCCCTTCTTTGCGGCACCGCTTTTGACGTCCTTCAGACGGATATGGAAAACGCCGTCCTTCCTCCAGATCTCGTCGTGATGATACCAGAGAACGCCCAGGCTATAGACGCCTTCGTTCTTTACGCATTGCGCGCCATGATGTGCATCGAAGGCATCTGTTCGTCCCGCGGCGATTGCTGAATCGGTCGTCAATAAAGAGAAGGAAGATGCAAGACATAATGTTGGAAGGAAACCTCCCAGGACTCGACTGTAGGTTTTCATATTTTTTTCCTGTTTTTCTTGGTGTAGTATCGTTGACTAAGGACCATGTCGTTAACCGCGACATCCCTCGCGCCCGGGGCCATGACCCCTCCACATGCCAACCGCGAGTTGAGCCGCTAATTTTCGCCAATGATCAGCCTAGCTAGCCATTGAGGCTCAACTCGCGGATAACCTGATATTGACCGGCAAATCAGGCAGTTTTGCCCTGTTATTAATAACGGGAAAATTTTCCTTGTTAAGTTGATATTAGTCGGAAAACCTGGTAAATGGTCGATGATTTTTACAACCTTGCTTAAGTCTAATTGCGATTCTTGGTTAATGTCAACAAAGCCAAGTCTTTGACAGGAAAACGGGAAAAACGGTGGTCAGGTCTTGGTTGCGGATGGGCAATTCTAGCGGGTGGGAGTCCTGTCCCGGTAACTGCAAACCACAGACCGGATATCGAGTCTTGCAGGTCAGCTGGTAACAGCTTGCTTGAAGCGTAGGCACGAGAACAAGCGAGGAGCAATGGTAACGGATAAAGCCGACCGTGAAGGTCTTGAGTCCCAAAATGACCGCTTTGACAAGGGCTGATGGTTTCAAGACGCCAGCAAGTAACAATACTGCTCAAGTTAATGGCAAATGAGTGGTGTCCACCCGGGATCGTAAGGCCGTTTCGAGTCTGAAATGAGAATTTGTGGTAACCCAGGAGATCCCAGTACCGGCGTTTAATTTTACAAGCGCACTTCCCGACAAGTCTAAACAGCGAGAACGGAAGCGGTGATACTGGGAGGTCGGAGACACCTATAGTAGCGATGACCGCGGGTAATGCTGCGGGAGTGAAGGGGTACCGGTTTAAGATAACGGTCAAGGGAAACATGCCCCGATACCGAACGGACTATGCGCATGACAACAATAATCCTGATTAGCAAGTTTCTTCAGCTAAAGCGCAAAAAGCCAGAGTATCCTTAGCAGGACGGGGTTTGCAACCCCGTCCTGCAGAAGGGAATTTTTATCCTGTGGGAGCGATCCCCAGATCGCGATCGTCGAAGCCGAAAGCGCCAAGGCCTCGATGAAAGTCATTAGCTGCCTAGCCGCAAAGGCTCCGAAATCGCGACGAAGGCGTCGCTCCCACAGAGGGCCCGTCCCGCAGAAGTGGCTGCGGCTGGGAATGACCCCCGCTCGGACACTTGGCTTCGGCAAGCTGAAGCATCTTGCTAATCAGGACAATAATTGAACGTTTCACACGAGGGGCTTGATTGCATCGGCAATCTTACACCGCGCTGATGGGGATGGTGAGTAATCCAGTCGAATTACTGGAATGCTTTGAAAACCAACCCGGTAATAAAGCGTGCGGAACCGATAAGCAAAGAAAATCTGACTATGATGAAGGTGTTGAAGAGCGAATTGAAGCCCTATCCGCCAACTTACGCAGGCTGAGCTATCGATCGAAACCGTCGCGGCGGGTCTATATTCCCAAAGGCCATGGCAAGTTCAGGGCGTTAGGCATCCCTTGCTTTGAAGATAGGATCGTGCAACAGCAATTTGGGAACCGGAATTTCGGGACTGTTCGTACGGATTCCGGCCAAACCGCAATGCACACCAGGCATTGGCACGGCTTAGCGAAATCGTCACTCATGAACGTCTGGCTCAACTCCAGTTGGAAGTTGAGCCCGGCAAAACTGCCTTATTCCGTTTCGGCAGTAGAGCCGTAAAGGATCGTCTACTTGACGGTCGCAAGCGTCCATCAACCTTCGATTTTCTGGGTTTTACACACTATGTGAGTAAAAGTCGAAATTAGCTTCTTCGTAGCTGACTGTGGCTCATATCAACCATTTATGAAGGATCGGCCATTATGTGAAGTTTCCTTTTATGTATAGCGTTGTTGTCGCGAGCGAGATGCAATCAGGCTTGGAAGCCACTATCTCGCTCACGAGCTTTACATAATTACAGCGTTTTCAAGAACTGAAGCAAAGAGTCCGGAGCAGTATAGCGAAGCGGTTTCATGTCGGGCTCCTGAAGTTTAGCGAGTGCTTGATCCTTCATGGCCAAATCAGCTTCAACATACTGGTAGGTTGTTTTCGGGCTTTCGTGACCCAACCACAGAGCGATCACACTGATGTCGACACCGGATTGCAATAAATGCATCGCCGTTGAATGCCGAATGCAGTGTGGCGAAACATGACGCCCCAATAAGCTGTTGACGGTTTTGGAAGCCTTGATTACCGCCAAGCTAAGACGCTGAGTGACATTGTTTCGTGTCATCGGTTGGCCGTCGCGATTGGGCAGCAACGCGGATTCATTTCCCAATGTTGGATTCAAGCGTAACCACGCCCGGATTTCCTTCACCGTCGATTTCCATAACGGCACCGCGCGTTGCTTTCGGCCTTTTCCATGCAAGTGTACACAAGCCGCGCCGTCCAACGTGACATCTAGCACCTTGACGCTGATGATTTCCGATACGCGCGCGCCGGTGTTGTAAAGTAACCCGAGCAATAAATGGTCACGCCGACTGATCCAAGTCATGCCGGGATCGCCGATAATGGCGAACATTTCTTCCCGCGAGAGGAATTCAGGTAAAGGTAACTCGAAGCGTTTCATCGGTATGGCCAAAGCCTGCTCAATGGTTTGCAACGCTGATAAATCGTGGTGTGAGGCGAACTTTAGAAATGCGCGTAATGCCGCTAATCGGATATTGCGGCTACGTACGCTGTTGTGTCGCTCCTGTTCCAAATGATCCAGAAAAGCCAGGATCAATGCGGGCGTGATGTCGGACAGCTGCATGGCCGCCGGCCATCTGCCGAGATATCGGTGGGCGAATGACAAGAATAGCGTGAACGCATCACGGTAGCCTGCAACGGTTTGTGGACTCAATGCCCGTTGCTCGACGAGGTAATCGGTGAAAAAGGCTTGGACGAGTGCAGGAAACGAAATGGACGTTTCAGCGCTGGCGATTCTAGTCGGCATAGTCCACCTCCTCGGGCTGTGCAAACTGCTCGAACTTGCCTGCCGCTATGCCCATCAGTTCCGGCATGGCCGTCAAATACCAATAGGTGTGGGATATCTTGGCATGGCCCATATAGGTGGATAGTGCCAGCATCGCCTGATCGATGTCCGTACCCTGTGTTTGCCAGAGCAGTACGCGACGCACCGCGAAGGTATGGCGCAGATCGTGAACTCGAGGCGCATCATGAGCGCCACGGTTGATCCAACCCAGTTGTTTGCGTAGCAATGCAAAAACCCGATTGACCTGGCGATAACTCAGTGGCTTACCCAGCCGCTGGCCCCGCGTCCCGACAAAAAACGGTAAATCAGCGTGTTCCTGGACCTGTTCATGGCGGAGCGTTCGGTAACCCAGTAAAACTGCTGTCGTACTGGGATGCAATGGCAACTGGCGAGACTTGTTAAACTTGGTTTGCCGCACGGTCAACATGCCATGCGCCAAGTCTACGTCCGCATCTAAAAGACGAATGGCCTCGGACACTCGTAGGCCAGTCGAAGCCAATAGTCCGAACAGTGTTTCATAGGTGGCCGCGCGCAGGTTTCCATCAGTACCCAGTTGGCGTGCGGCTGCAAGTAAATCAATGATCTCTTGTTCCCGATAGATGTGCGGCATTTGCCACCCCGGAACCGGACCAAAAACCGATTCGTCAGGCATGGGGATTGCCGGTTCAAATTGCCGCAGATAACGGATAAAGGGGCGCAATGATTTGAACCGTCTCGCCCACGTCTCGGGTTTATGACGGCCTTGTTTATCGAGTTGAGCCCAATCGCTCATGACATCCAAAGTCAACGGCCCAGCCCATTCCAGGCTATCCACGTAACGGGCAAAATCCATCAAGAGCCGTTCTGGGTATTTCAATTGAAACCCCAGGCGCCGCCGCTCGGCCAAGTAATCCTGAACGCGTGCTTGCAATGTAATCGGCGTGTTCATGCTGCACTCCCGGGCCAAGGTAGTGCAACGACAGACAGTTTTTGGGTGTCGAGTTTGGCATAGATCAGCGACGTGTCGAGAGAGCGGTGGCGAAGAATATCAGCCACCTCCTTCAGCGAGCCCCCTTGTTCCAATAAACGGCGTGCAAGGGTATGTCGGAGGGCGTGGGTTCTACCATGATCAAGCCCAATGCGGCGATACGCATCGCGAATGAGACGGTGAACCGCATAGGCACTAATCGGGACATCGTGTGGTGCAAGACGCCGTACAAAAACCGCCGGATTGGTCGTGCGTGGCCGCTCGTAGCGCAGGTAATCGGCAATCGCCTGGCCGGTAGAGATCGGTAGTGGCAGGATATCCTCGCGGCGCGACTTGGTACTTCGTAATGTGACCGTACCGGCTTGCCAGTCAATGTCGGCCAATGCAAGCTTGGCAATTTCGCTGACACGCATTCCCAGGTCTAAAGCACAGCGAACCATCGCATAACCGCGTCGACATGAAGGAAGCTCGGGGGGAAATGCATTGAGCAGGCGATTGACCTCATCGTCGGTCAACGCCTTCGGTAATGTGGCCAAATTCCACTGGGCAGGTAATGCGATCACGCCACTGAGTGCGTGAACATCATCGCCGACGGCGCCGCGATAACGAAAGTAAGCACGTAAAGCAGAAGCTAGCGAGTTGGCTTTTGCCGACGTAGCGCGAGGTGTTAACTGCTCGGCAATAAAATGCCGAACATCATCAGGTTGCAAGGCAGTGAAAACAATCTCGGCACTACCAAAGCAAACCTGCAGAAAGTTCAGCACAATACGCCGATAATTTCGCCGCGTCTCACTGGCCAAGCCTCGGACGTCTCTCAGGTAATCGTCAAAGCGATCAACTTCGGCATAGACGGGTTCGACGGGTTTTGGCAGAGACGGAATGACACCGCGATCACGCAGAATGCGTAAGAAATGACCACAGGCCGCGCTAAGATCGGCACGCGTTTGAATGATAGGTCGCGGGCAATCGCAGTTTGGCAAATGTTCATCAAGGAATTGGGTTACTAAAGCTTCGTCGAGTTCCTCGATGCGAAAGTGATTTAGCCCCATCCATAATCCCAGATGTGCGAGACCGGCAAGATGATGTTCGGAGGTTTCATCCGCGTAGCGGCATTCGGTCAGATAATCCAGATAAATCAAAACATAGGGTGTGACCGGGCTATTGCGTAACCAGCGCTGAGTGGCAGGTGAAAGGTGTATAGTTGTTAAGCTCATGGCAGTCTCCAAAAATGGACAAGGGAATGTCCACTTCAGACAACTGCAGAATTTATGTCCAGCTTTTAAGTCGAAATACTCTGCTCAAGCCGCTAATTTCAAGCTATATACCATTGGGCACCAAATTAATGTGCATAAAAGGAAACTTCACATAATGGCCGTTATGCAAAGCTTTGCATAACGGCCAACTACTGCCGTTCGGGGAGCGTACTAGCAAGGCAGGTTTTGGTCGTAAAGCGGTCACCCGGAGGCGGCCAGTGATCAGCAGCCACTTACCCATTGGGGTTAGTCATCCATATCAGTATGAAGAATATTCAGTACATTGTTTAGACGGTTTTCCTTGTTGCTCAATGACATTTGGCACAGGAAAGTAATTTACGGTTGAAATATCCAGTGGCAACCAAAATCAAAATGGTTTTATTTAAACGTCCTTTTCTAATTTTAATTTAACTACTTGCACCCTGCAGCCGCCAATCTGGTTGCCGCAGTCGCCAGCAAAGCAGCAAGCTTCAAGTAATCTATGGGTTTAAGCACGTGCTCATCGAAGCCGGCGGACTCTGATTGTTCAAGGTATTCTGACCCACCATACCCGCTTATGGCGATCAAAAACGCCTGCCGTGTTTCTGGTAATTCGCGTAACCGTTTAGCCACCTCGTAACCACTGATATCGGGCAGACCGATATCCAGCAGGACAACCTGAGGTCGGAAAATCCTCGCTTGCTCTATAGCCTTTAATCCACAGTCTGCGGTCTCGACGTCATGCCCCCCTATTTGCAACAATAAAGAAAGACTTTCTACATTATCGGCATAGTCGTCCACCACCAGAATGCGCAACTTTGCTACCGCTTGAACAGATTTAGGTTGTGGTGTTTTTTTAGCAGAAGGTGCATTGGCCAATGGCAAGTACACAGTAAACTCGCTACCCTGTGACTTGCCTGTACTGGTTGCACTGATTGTACCGCCATGGAGCTCGACCAGTCTGCGCGCCAACGTCAGGCCAACACCCAAACCGCCTTGAGAACGGGCTAGAGGCGGGTTGGCCTGGGTAAATATATCAAAAATGTAAGGCAGCATCTCTGCCGACATACCAATGCCGGTATCCTGTACCTTAATCACTAAATGTTCAGCTTCCTGGCTCAGCTTCAATGTGATCTTGCCGCCCACAGCAGTGAATTTTGCGGCGTTGTTAAGCAGGTTAGCAAGCACTTGCGTTAAGCGGACACGGTCGCCTTTGATCCATAGAGAAGTCTTAGGGCGGACAATGACCAATTCCTGTTTACGCGCTTCAATTAATGGGTAGCTGGTCTCTATGGCATTGTCGACAATCTCGGCGAAATCAAAACAATCCATCTTAAGTGTGATTTTGTCCTGCATGATACGAGCGACATCCAGCAAGTCATCGAGCAATTGCGACATGTGACTTACCTGCCGATCGATAATCTTGCTGCACCATTCCAGAGTTGAGTCGGAGGCGCTCTGCGTTTTTAACATGTGTACGGCATTACGGATGGGCACCAGAGGGTTTCTAAGCTCGTGTCCCAACAGGGCCAAAAATTCATTTTTCCGTCGATCCGCCTCTTGAAGCGCTATTTCCGTTTGCTTGCGCTCTGTTATATCGTGGATAGTGATAATAAAGAAACACGGCTGTGTCGTGCTAATTTCACTGATACCCAGAACTATTGGAAACACGGAGCCGTCTTTTTTGAGTCCTTCCAATTCTTGTTTGATACCGACGATTTTGGACTCACCGCTGAGCCGGCAGTTTGCTAATTTGTCTTTATACCCGCACCAGTCGAGTTTGGGCAATAATTGATTAATATTGCTGCCCAACACTGCCTCAGGAGAATGGCCGAAAAGACTTTCGGTGGCTGCATTGACCGATTCAATAATGCCGTGTTCATTAACTCTGATGATGCCTTCGAGCACGCTATCGAAAATAGCACGTAAACTTGTTTCACTGTTACTCAATAAGGCTTCTATTTCTTTCAGGTGATTAATTTCAGTCAGCGCCAGACTAATGACACGACCTTTCTGAGCGGTTTGAAACGGGCCATCCAATTTAACCCATACAGTTTGGCCATTCTTGCTGCGTAGGCGTAATTCGCAGCTGCTGTGCTGAGTGTTGATTAAATTCTGGCGATAGAGATAGAAGATATCCTGATCACTATCCAGCACAAAATCAGAAAAGGGTTTGTTGATAACGGCCTGTTTTTTCAAGCCGAATAGGCTGGCTAAGGTCCTGTTGGCTTTAAGAATAGTGCCTTCACTGTTGAGGGTGACGTAACCCACCGGGGAAAAGTTATAAAAATCGATATATTCCTGAGTGGTATCCTGGAGTTGTTTTTGAGTTTCAAGCAGTTCATCGTTTTGCAGCTCCAATTCAATGCGATAGGTATCCAGTTCGTGCAGCAATTCACAGAACTCTTCCATCGAATGGCCGACTGACGCTACGTAAGGCGCAGATAATAAAGCTTCTGCGCGCTTTCTAAGCGCATTAAATTTGCCTGATTTTTTTTTCATATCATACGAAAACTGCGTTCACAATAAAGTGTTCTATTAAATTAACTTGGTCACAACAACAATCACGTTGCTGTAATTTAACGGCTCCTTCTCATCGGTCGTCACCCATTCTATACGAACAGCCATCGCCCCACCTTCCAGATCTTCACAAGGACACTCAACGCTGATCTTATTCCGCCGATCCCAAATGGCCTGCAATTGCGTTATAAAAGAATCGAGTGAGCGTTTGACCAGCAATTCCGGAAGGCTGAATGCCAGCTTTTCTTTGTCGTCCGCTTTAAATAGGGCCATGGCCGCATTATTGATATACAGCACCCGCACAGAGCTAGACAGCTTTTCTAGTTCTTGTGGATGCTTAAGCAGATAGTCTGTAAGATCGGTTACGCCTAGCTGACGAAGTTTCTGCAAAGCCAGTTCAACCTTGGAAAAGTCCTGCTCCCACATCGGTACAGGACTAAAATCGAATAAGCGCTTGTAGCGTTTTTCACTGCTGATGACCATCTGTTCGGCTTTTTTTCGCAGGGTGATATCTTCAAAACTAATGACTACGCCATCAATGACATTGTTGGTGGTGCGAAAGGGCAGGATACGGATAAAAAAACAGCGGCCTTTAGTATCGATAAACTCTGACTCATGCTTTTCGAGAGTTTTAAGTACCTGACTGGACATGGCCGTTAAATCCATGCTTTGCAAAGCGGAGGTGAAATGAGCAAGCGGGCGACCGATATCAGTGGCTTCTAGGTTAATAATGTCCTTTACTTTAGGTGTATAGCGACGGATACAGAAATAGGTGTCCAGAAAAAGAGTTGCGACCAGGGTGCTGTCAAACAGATTTTTCATGTCGTCATTAGCAGACTGTAATTCATCGATTCGGCTTTGCAGCTCTGTATTAACGGTCATCGCTTCTTCGTTCAGTGACTGCAACTCTTCTTTCGAAGTTTCCAGCTCTTCATTGGTGCTTTGCAATTCTTCATTGGTGGACTGAAGCTCTTCGTTGGTCGATTTGAGCTCTTCGTTGGAGGTTTCCAGTTCTTCGATAGTTGTTTGCAGATTTTCTTTTGTGAAATCCAGTTGCTGTTGCAAGATCTCGATTTCTTCTGTCGTTGACGGAATGTGCCTTGATTTTTTCTGTTTTAGCACGGTTTCCGGCGGCGTATCTTCAAAGGTCACCATGAGTAATCCGGGGGTGGAAACCTGCTCCAGAATGGGGCTGACCGTCATTTTTAAGCTGATTTGGCTGCCATCCTGTTGAATGGAATACACCTTTTTATGCACTTTTTTCTTGCTTAGAGCGGCTTGGCGTATCGCCGAAATCAGCTCAACTTTGAGTCCATGACGAGCCATTTCTACGATATTTACACTGATTTTTCCTTCCGCGGGTTCCAGATACCGACCTAATCGGCCATGCACATAGATGATGTTACTGTTGGCATCAATAATGACGCAGGGCGGTGCCGAACTGTGCCTGAGAATGGCTTCAACTAGTTGCATCATACTCAATTCTTCTGCTTTTTGGATGACGCTGATTTTTTTTACGTCATCGTTGATGAACGGATGAGTCGTTTCATGAAGATGCAGCATTCTGGCAGCAGCATCTGTCGAAAGTTTTTTTCGAAATATTTTCCATTTTTTGTCCAATACGGTGAAAAAACGATCAGTCTGGCCGGTAGTTTCTGAAGGCCCCAGAAACATAATGCCACCCTCGTTTAGGCTGTAATGAAAGACCGGCAGGATTTTTTTTTGCAATTCCGGTCCGAAGTAAATCAATAGATTTCTGCAACTGATGATATCCAGCTTGGTAAAAGACGGATCTTTAATAACATTCTGGGTAGCGAAAACCAGCGTTTCCCGGATTGACTTCTTGATTCTGTAACTTTCATCTTCCTTGATAAAAAAACGCTTGAGCCGTTCAGCTGAAACATCAAAAGTGATACCGGATAAATACAGCCCTCGTCTTGCCGCTTCAATCGCCGATTCATTAATATCGGTGCCGAAAATCTGGACATTGATATGATGTTTTATATTATCCAGACATTCCTGAACAATGATGGCCATGGAATACGCTTCTTCACCAGTGCTGCATCCCGGTACCCATACGCGTAGCGTATAATCGTTAGGTTTTTCATTCAGTAATGGCGGTAAAATCTTGTGCTGGAGAATATCGTAAGCTTCGGCGTCTCTAAAAAAACAAGTCACGCCAATCAGCAATTCTTTTGCTAGCGAGGCCACTTCCTGATCATTTTTCTGTAAAAAAATTAAATAATCCGCCATGGCTTCAATGCGATGCAACTGCATCCGTCTCTGGATCCGTCGATAGATCGTATTTCTTTTATAAAACGAAAAATCATGTCCAGTCTGATTGCGGATAAGAATAAATATTTTTTGCAACAAACCTTCTGTATTTTCTTGATGGTTGATAGCCGGCACTTTAATACTTCTTGGGTACTGGATATAACGAATTAACTTGGCTGGCATCTCGCCAGGTGACAGGATGTAATCAGCAACACCGGTATTAATTGCATTTTTAGGCATACCATTGTATTTGGCAGAGGCTTCTTCCTGCACTATCACCAACCCGTTTGCGGCTTTTATCTCTTTCAACCCCAAGCTACCATCGGAACCGGTGCCGGACAAAATAATACCGACGGCTTTTTCGCCTTGATCCTGGGCAAGTGAACGAAGAAAAAAATCAATGGGCAAGTGACTGGCACGCGGCAGCTCCAGTTCCGTCAGCTGCAGTTTCTTATCAACGATGGATAAACTATTGTTGGGTGGAATGACATAAATGGTGTTCGGCTCAACCCGCATACCGTCAGTAATCTGAACGACTTTAATCTCCGTCTGCTTTTGCAGTAACTCAGGCAATAGACTGACGTGGCTAGGATCCAAATGCACCACGACAATAAAGGCGAGTTCTTGGTCTGGGGGCATGGCTTTAAAAAACTGTTGCAGTGCTTCCAGGCCACCCGCTGAAGCGCCAATACCCACAATAGGAAAATCTTTGTGCTCTAATGGATTCATTTTCATAGATCAGGGCAGTTAATTTATTAAAAAGATAGCGATTAAAAGGGGCTCGGTATTTTATGTATGCATTTAAGATCTGCCTTAACCACGCTTTTGATATGAGATGGGCCTACTTGGTTAGATAGCAGTGTCGAATTTTTATCCAATCAATAAATATGGAACTATCATGTTAAATAATAACGTAACTATCACCGTGCATAAAATTAGCTTGCTCGGAAGTGAAGGAAGAACTCAGACACTAATCCGAGAAGCCAACATCTCCCAAGTGTTGATGTTCGCGGTTAAGCTCAATTCGAGATGACCAGATTCTGGTAGTGAAGTTACGGGTTTTTGCCATGGTTTAACTGATGGGTATTACCCTTTCCGTGGACGTAAGTCTGATCTCTTATTCGAGAGCTCAGGCTCGCTGACCGAGGGGAATATGGAAACGGGGTTGTATATCTATTTTGGTGCGCTGCATAAATGAATCCAATCCTCTCTATTAGATTTTTTGCCACTGAAGCCGGTAGAGAGCCTGTAAGGGAATGGTTGAAAGGATTATCTGCCCAAGATAAAAAAACGATTGGCGAAGATATTAAAAGGTACAATTTGGTTGGCCTCTCGGCATGCCGTTAGACGATCATCTCGAAGGCGATATTTGGGAAGTTCGAATTAAGCTTGAAAACCGGATTGCGCGCTTTCTATTTGTCATCGATAAACAAACGATGATTTTGCTGCATGGCTTTATCAAAAAAGTCAAAAAACACCGAAGCAAGAACTCGATTTGGCAAAACAAAGATTGAAAGCATTACGAGGTAAACAATGAACGTCAGCACAAAGAGAATCCTCACATCGGCAATGACTTCGATGACTTCCTGAGCGAAGAAACCATTCTTGATGAAATTACAGCGGCAGCAGCCAAACGGGTCATTGCCTGGCAAATTGCAGAAGGCATGAGTGCAAATAAGCTCAGCAAAACGGCCATGGCAAAAAAAATGCACACCAGCAGAGCTTCGCTCAATCGGTTGCTGGATGAAGAGGATACCAGTTTAACCTTGACCACCTTAGTGAGCGCCGCTACCGGACTGGGTAAAAAAGTAAAAATAGAGTTGGAGCCCATGTGAACTTTGTGCGGACATGGGTATAGTTTTAGGCTTAAAACGGCCCGTTGCTGCCTGCCACTCGATGTAATCCAATGGCGGCAATTTGGCGTTTTCTACATTCGCAAGGTGTAAACATTGGTCTGCATTCTATTCATTTGAAGCATACCTGATTGTTACTTATTTACGAAGGAACCCTTAAGGTCCACCCGACCGGGTTGATAAAAACGTCTGTACGATTCCCGCAGGAATCGGCCGCCGGATGATGCAGACTCGCGGCGGCTAAGGATTATCACTGAAACGCAGTTATCACGGTTAAAATATTTCGCTTTTTCCAAGTTCGATCAGGGTATTCGACGCCTTGTCCCGTTCATGCTTCATAAACTAATCCGGTGAACACGCTCAGACTTATTTTAGGCGACCAGCTTAGATGTTCAGTCAGAGCACCGTGCGATACCGGCTCCTCGTCCTACGTCGTGCCGATGATGGAGATCGAAAATGAGACGACCCATGTCAAGCATCACAAGCATACCCGATTACCAATAAGCTTCAGCCAATTTCAGCAGGCGTCCGGGCATCGGTGGCGTATGAACCGATGCAATCACTACACGCGGCACCAGCTTCTCCAATTAGAAGCGGCGATTAAAACAGGAGAAAAAATAAGCAACAGTAACATAGGGCGCTCAACGGGATGCCAATGTATCGATAATGGTGCGGCAAAAATCCGGCAGATCGCCAGGACGACGCGAGGTTATCAGCATGCCGTCGCGAACGACCGGTTCATCCACCCACTCGGCCCCAGCATTTGTCAGGTCGTCCTTGATCGAATAAAAGCTAGTGGCTTTTTTGTTCTTGAGTATGCCAGCGGAGACAAGCAGCCAAGGTCCATGACAAATTGCCGCGACAAGTTTTTCCTGTTGGTGAATGGCATAAGTGAATCTGAGCATTTCCGGACTGCGCCGCATATGATCAGGGGCATAGCCTCCTGGTATGATTAAGGCGTCAAATTCTTCGGGTGTCACGTCGCAGATTACACGATCCGCTTTCGCTGGCAGACCATGCTTGCTACGATAGGTCTTTATTTCCACACTGATGACGACTATTTCAGCGCCTTCTTCCATCATCCGGTAACGCGGATACCAAAATTCCAAATCCTCATAATATTCCGCCAGGAACAGTGCGATTTTCTTACCTGCCAGTTTCATGTTTTTGTCCTCCAAAAGAAATTAGGTGGATATTGATTAGGAACGTGTATTTTTTAAGTTATGCAACCGACGTAGGTCTTTTGTCCGTCTTCTGCGTTACCTATATGGATATGGGTAAGGGGCGTAAGCAGGGGCGGAAGCTTTGTGCAAAAAGTTTCATAGCCTGCTATGCGCCTGTTTGCGCGCCTTGAATACGAACAAAAATCCTACGTCGGTTGCCTTACTTATTTCATGCCCGTTCCTTAGATTGAGAAAAACGTGCTGCGACTTTGCGCTGGCAAAAGCTGGCGGCTAGCATGTCAAGGCCTATAGAACAAGCTCCTTATCCAAGGAAATCGGCTTCTTCGCAGTCTTTCATCCAGCCTGGATAAGCATACGCCTAACGATCGTCAAGCGTTGCCGACAGAATCATGCCGATGACTCGGCACCATAGATGTGCGCCGCCGAGCGGAATGAGGGATCGATGGCGGCCCGGAAGCCGTTTTCACACGGTCCCGTAGACAGTCGATCTGGATTGCCGATATGCATGTGCTGGTTGGGAGGCACTACATAGGGCTGCGGCAAATGACATCTCCGGCTTCCGAATGGGCAACCGGCAGGGATCCTGCGCCAGCTCCCCGGACTGGGCTGGCCGACACGGGGTGAAACGCTGTGTGGCGGTCAGCACGAAGGCTCCACGGCGGATGCGCAACGGATACCAAAGGCCATTGCCGAATGACCCGCTGCTAGCCCGAGACCCTGGCCAGCCGTTAAATGAGCTTGGCCCGGAGTGTTATTTCAGCGCCGGTGAGGAGTTGCGATACCGGGCAATTGGTTTTCGCGTCCTCGGCGAATTTCTGAAAGGTCGCTGAATCCACCCCGGGAACATCACCTTCCGTATTCAGGTCAATCGCAGTAATCTTAAATCCCTCACCGGCCTTTTCGAGATGAACGTTCGCCGTCGTTTCGATTCGATTGGGCTTATGCCCCGACTGCGAAAGGCCATGAGCGAGCGCCATGGAAAAACACCCTGCATGAGCTGCACCGATGAGTTCTTCAGGATTCGTCCCCTTTCCATCTTTAAATCGGGAGGAGAACGAATAATCTCCCGCGAAGGCGCCGCTGCCCAATCGCATATTCCCATTTCCCTCTTGTAGATCGCCTTCCCAGATTGCTGATGCATTTCGTACTGACATAATGACCTCCGTAATGATATCCGCCAACAAATTATCGATCCAAGCCGCGACAGACCGCATCAAGCCAGTCATCAAGTTTGCCGCCTGACTCAAATTCTCGCTTTTTAGCCTTGTAATAAACAATCCCGAAGTCACGATCCGAGCAATTTAGCGTATTGATGGATTGTCCTGGATCCGAAGCGAATTCGGGGTTATTTTTTAAATTGGAAGCTATTTTCAACTTCAGCTAGGGTTGAACGATTTGCATGGTCTAGCAACTCATGCTCAAAAAATGTATTGCTCTCGATTATCCCAAGCCCCCAAAAAAAAGGAAATAAGTATAAATACTTATTCAATGCTAACTACGCATGCTTGGGGAAATTGCAGAATTCGGAAAAAATCGTACTCTACTACCTTTTATTCCTGAACGATTTTTCAATCAAAAGGGAGTGAGTCGTAGCCGACCAGCTGCAACCCTTACGCAATGCGGGACGTGTCAGGTTGGAGTATACTTCAGCCAGACGTCAGACTTGAGCTGGAAATCTCGTCAGATTTGGGGCTGTTCCAGTAGCAGTCGTCTTAATTCGGTGCCACAAATAAAATGCATAAGAGCGCATGATGGGCAGATTTTTCATCCTGCACAATATGCAGTTGAATATACATCGACCGCCCTTTAAGAATAGGAAACGATAGACTGGAATAGGTCCAGATTTTGTAAAAACGCCGAAAAGATGAAATTCCCGAGGGGTTTTACCCCGTTCTGTTGAGCTTAAGCCATCCTGAGTGGCTAACGTTTCTGAAAGGTGTCTACTGGCTTATCGACCTGGGTTGCCCGAATTGGTGCTGAGAGTCATCGGTAATAGGTAAAAAAAGCAATAAATGGCTATCAGGCCGCCATTGCGAAAGCTTGCGTAGTAAGGCGTTTTCGCGACAGCAAAACGCCGATATTCTTCAAAGCAGCGGCGGATTGCGTATCCGAGAATCCGCTTTTCCGGGTTAAGCTTTCTCGTCTGCTTCGTCTCGGCGCATACCGCTGCCTCATTCTCCTTACCAACCGATGTTACCCGGGCCGCAATGTTTGAAGTTCGGCATAAGTGCGCTGGATTGCCTTAATGTAGCGGTTAGCCCTTTTGGCGCTTTTCGGCCGGGAAACCTCCTGTCCCGCGCCCCATTCTTTCGGCTTATCGGGCGGCACCGAAAATCCACATAATCCAATCATTAGGAACCGAAACACTTCCCGGCATTCTAACCTTACAAATTAATCCGAAAGTTCCGAATTCATTCAACGCCGGAGGACAACGCCATGGGTAAAAACGTAACGCAGAAGCTGATCGAAAGTCATGCCGTCGAAAAAATCACACTTTCCGGCGATGAGATCGGCTTGAAAATCGATCAAACGCTCACGCAGGATGCCACCGGCACTCTGGTCATGCTGGAATTCGAAGCATTGGGGATTCCGCGTGTGCGGACCGAACTCTCCGTCCAGTATGTGGACCATAACCTGCTCCAGGAGGATTCCAAAAACCCCGACGACCATCTTTTTTTGCGCAGCGCCTGCAAGAAATTCGGTCTCTGGTTCAGCCGGCCCGGCAACGGGGTCAGCCATCCGGTACACATGGAACGCTTCGGCATCCCCGGCAAAACCCTGCTGGGTTCGGACAGCCATAGTTGCGCGGCCGGTTCCTTGGGCATGCTGGCGATCGGCGCCGGCGGCCTGGAAGTAGCCATGGCGATGGCCGGCGAGCCGTTTTTCATTAAAAAACCCAAAGTATGGGGAGTCAAACTCACGGGAAAACTTCCCGACTGGGTCAGCGCCAAGGACGTGATTCTGGAAATGCTGCGCCGCCACGGCGTTGACGGTGGGGCAGGCAAGATCGCCGAATACTACGGGCCGGGATTGCAATCGTTGACCGCCATGGACCGCCATGTCATCGCCAACATGGGCGCCGAACTCGGCGCGACCACAAGCGTTTTCCCGGCGGATGACGCGGTGCGGCATTTCCTGAAAAGTCAGGGGCGCGAGCGGGACTTTCGCGAGATTCTAGCGGACGAGGAAGCCGAATACGACGAATACGAAGAGATCGATTTATCGGCTTTGGAGCCTCTGATTGCGCTGCCCAGCAGCCCGGGACGCGTCGTTCCCGTGCGCGAGGTAGCGGGCCGGGAAATCTACCAGGCCTATATCGGCTCGTCCGCCAATCCGGGCCTGCGCGACTTTTTCGTAGCGGCCATGATCGTCGACGGCAAACAGGTTCATGATAGGGTTTCCTTCGACGTCAATCCGACTTCCCGACAGATTCTGGAAAATATGATGGATATGGGGGTTCTGGGAAAGCTTATCCATGCCGGAGCCCGCCTTCATCAGGCAGGCTGCGGAGGTTGCATCGGCATGGGACAGGCGCCGGCTACGGACCGCATCAGCCTGCGTACCGTGCCCCGAAATTTTCCAGGCCGTTCGGGTACGAAAGAAGACCAAGTGTATTTATGCAGTCCTGAAACGGCAACGGCTTCGGCGTTAACCGGCGTAATCACCGATCCCCGCGAGCTAGGCATGTACTATCTCCGATTTACGGAGCCTGACACGGTGATCCTCAACACGGAGATGCTGATCGAACCGCTACCGGAAGGGGAGCCGTTTGCGCTGGAAAAAGGCCCCAACATCAAACCGCTGCCCGATTTGGAAGCGCTGCCCGATTCGCTGGAAGGGCCGGTCCTGTTGAGAGTGGGGGATGACATTTCCACCGATGAAATCATGCCTGCCGGCGCCAAAGTATTGCCCTACCGCAGCAATATTCCGGCCATCAGCCGCTTTGTGTTCAGCCAGATCGATGAAACCTATTACGACAGGGCGATGAGTTTTCAGAAACAGGGATCGTTTGTTGTCGGCGGTGCCAATTACGGCCAAGGATCGAGCCGCGAACACGCCGCTTTAGCCCCACGCTATTTGGGCGTCAAGGCGGTCATCGCCAAAGGTTTTTCCCGGATACATTTGCAGAATCTGAGCAATTTCGGCATTCTGCCGTTGATTTTTGCCGATCCTGAGGATTGGAACAGGATCGAGCAGGGCGACTGTCTTTCCCTTCCCGATGTGCGCTCCGCCATCCGGAAAGGCAAAAGCGTTCGCGTGGTCAATCTGAGCAAGGATGAAACCTACGAAGCCGAGCACCGGATGTCGCCGCATGAAGTGGAAATGGTGCTGGCGGGCAGCCTGATCAATCTGGTTAAACAGAAAGGGCTGAGTTCGGCATAAAGACAAAGCCCTTGTCCGCCTTCACTGAATGCCGTTGCTTTTGGACTATACGGCTGACAAATTTTATGAAAGGAGTAAGTCGATATGAACGACACAAAGCCTGGTAGCAACATTTCCCGCATAAAAAATCCGCAAAAACAGGGAGTATCCTGGTGGCGCAATTTTTTTTGGCTCTTGATCATTTTATTTTTAGTCTGGCAATGGGCCGACATTGAAAAACAACAACAGCTGACTCTTTCTTATTCGGAATTTAAAGCGAAGGTAAGAGCCGATGATGTCGCCACGATAACCTTTCAGGGTGACCGGATCGTTGGCGATCTCAAGAAAAGGCCTATCGAACAAAAACCCGAGCAACAGCAAATTCCGGTTCGCTTCATGACTACCCGCCCGCCGATTGACGATCCCGAACTCATAGCATTGCTCGAAAAACACAAAGTTGAGGTGCATGCCCAATCGGAACAGGCCCAATGGTGGTTGCAGGCTTTGATCGGAATAGCTCCCTGGTTGCTGATCATAGGCTTATTCTGGTACTCCGGGCGTCAAATGCAGGAGCGTCTGACCGGCAAGGAAGGTCCGGGAGGCATCTTCAGCTTCGGCAAATCCAAGGCCAAACGTTTTAGACACGGAGTATCCAACGTCAGCTTCGACGATGTCGCCGGCTTGGAAAACGCCAAACGCGACATGCGGGAAATTACCGGTTATCTGAGCAATCCTGAGCAGTACCGGAAATTAGGCGCCTATATCCCGAAAGGCATCCTGCTGATGGGGCCCCCGGGGACAGGCAAGACACTCATGGCCAGAGCGGTGGCCGGGGAAGCTGGCGTGTCGTTCTTCACCATTAGCGGTTCCGAGTTCATCGAGATGTTTGTCGGCGTTGGGGCATCCCGGGTTCGCGACATGTTTGAAAGCGCCAAAAAGGAAGCGCCCGCCATTATCTTCATCGATGAAATCGACTCGGTAGGCAGAGCGCGCGGTACGGGACTTGGCGGCGGCCATGATGAACGGGAACAGACCCTGAACCAGATACTGGGCGAAATGGACGGTTTTTCCCCTCATGAAGCCTTAGTCGTGCTTGCCGCCACTAACCGCCCCGATGTGCTGGATGCCGCATTGCTTCGTCCTGGCCGTTTCGACCGTAAGATTACTCTGGATCTGCCGGATAAAAAAGCGCGCACTCAGATTCTGAAAATACATAGCAAAAAAGTTCCCTTGGCCGACGATGTCGATCTGAACCGTCTGTCCGGTCTGACCGTTGGATTTTCCGGAGCCGATCTTGAAAACCTGATCAACGAAGCCGCATTGATGGCCGGACGCGATAACAAAGATCAGGTCGGTATGGTATCGTTACTCAACGCGCGGGATAAGGTCGTGCTCGGCGGTAAACGGGAAATGATCTTGAGTGACGAGGAAAAAAAGTTGGTCGCTTACCATGAAGCGGGGCATGCCTTGGTTGCCAGCCTATTGCCGAACGCCGACCCGCTCGACAAAGTGACCATCATTCCACGCGGGCGAGCTCTGGGCGTAACCGAACAAATTCCGGAAGAAGAGCGACATAACCTAAAGGAGAGTTATTTGCGAGACCGCATCGGCGTGATGTTGGGCGGCCGTGTTTCCGAAAAGCTGATCTTCGGTGAAATCAGTTCCGGCGCCGAAAGCGATCTCAAACAGGTGACGAGCCTGGCTCGCCATATGGTGACGCATTGGGGCATGAGCGACAAAATCGGCCCAGTCGTTTTTCGCCGTGGCGAAGAACATATTTTTCTGGGCCGGGAATTGGCTCAGCAGCGGGATTTCAGCGAATATACCGCTCAAATCATCGACGAAGAAATCGCTGCCCTGGTACGCGATATTGAAAAGAAAGTCGCCGAATTATTAAAGCAACACCGGCCGAAACTGGAGGCTTTAGCGGTCGCCCTGCTGGAGAGTGAGACGCTGGAGGCGACCGATATTCATGCCATTATCGAAGCAAAAGCATGAGCGGTGTAACAAAAGTCTCAGGGTCAGGTCTTACATTTTTCATTAAGAATTGGGCACAGAGTGAAAACCCTAAATTGTTGTTTTGGCGGGTAGCTTTTTAGCCTTGGGGCTTGTTTGCCGGCATAACAAGTCGGTCAAAGGGACGCGTCCGCCATTGGCTGTTTTGAAGCTTGGTTTTTTCAAGGTTCGGTGGCTTCGCTAAAGTTCAGTGAGCGGCGCGTCCCTTACCTTAACGTTGAATGGCAACTAATTGAACCCCTGCCGACATTAAGTACAAAGCTTCGAATGTCAATTAGGGGTCGATAACGGAAAAACGATTTATCGATAGCATTGCCGCGCAGATTGCGCAGGATTTGCAGTTTATTTCTTATACATCCATAAAAAAATGAATTATGGTAAAAAAACACTGCATAACCTGCACACCCTGCAGAGCAGTGATTAAATTATTTTTTCAACCCTATATTTTTTCCTCGTCCCGGAAGTGCCGGCGATTGTCAATCGATATCCGGATTCTATCCTGTCGATGTATTTCATTAGAAATTTGCCCAGTCGCGGCCGATTAATGCCACTAGGGCTATCGGCCACATCAAATAGCGCCTGGGAAAGTGATTCGCACGAGGTCATTGCATATTTGACCAGTTCGTTCACTGTCACCGATTCCGAACCGATCGCGGCGTGCCAACATTCCAGAACCCCCGCCAATTCAGATCGGATGGGGTCGATGGTATCCCACCGGGATAGACCTGCGCATGGATCATCTAGACCAGCCCAAACAATTGTACCGCGTATCCAATCCGACCAGGCCTCAAACGATCCGAATGACGTTAAATTTTGTCGGGGACGTCCCGCGATATCGTCTATGAAAGTCAAAAATTACCGTTTTGCAATCTTAGCCAATGAGGCCGCGATACCATTTTTTGTCGCCCAACGTTCCCGACTTCGAAATCGCGATCTGGGGATCGCTCCCACTGAGCATCCGCCCCTTGTGGGAGCGACGCCTTCGTCGCGATTTCGAAGCCACTGATGTTCAATATCCGCAGATTTATCAAACAGCACCGCTTCCAAGTATACGGCGACCTCTGTTTAGCAAGTTTACCGATACTTGTGTATAACGGCGAGAGCTCCAGCTTCCTGTGACCGAAACAACCTCCGCACATTCTCAATCAACCCCGACTCGCTCGTTCAATCTTTCTTGATTGTCGGGAAGCTAGAGCTTCCCGAACAGGTTACCCAAGCTGGATCTTGGGTAACAGCATATTTTAGTTTTTGCGACTACGACTAGCCACTGCTCGGACACTTGGCTTCGGTAAGCTGAAGCATCTTGCTAATCAGGACATTTTTTAAAAGAGGCCGGTTTATGAATGCCGTCAAGAAACAACCTTCTGAAAAAAGCAGAATCATTTTGGCTTCATTAAAAGAAGCTGTTGCCAACGCGCTGGAGAAAAAACGGCGACTCGGCCAATATGCCGTGTTTTGGGAGGACGGCAAAGTCATTTGCAGGGGAGAAGATGCGCCACAAATGGAACAAAAACGGGATTAGTTTGTTTGTATCTTTTTTAACTTGATAAAACCACAGAGGACACAGAGAAACACAGAGTAGAATCAAAAAACCTCTGTGAACTCTGCGCTCTCTGTGGTTAAGGAAATAAACACTGACAATGCCGCCGGTCAACTTCCGATCAGGCCTGAGAAAACACGCGTGTACTCTGAATACCTCAATAAATTGCTTTCAAGTAACGCTATAAAAAATCATCTAGAGTCAGAATCTCAAGGTGCAACGATGCCAAATTTGAATAAAACGATTATAGAGAATATCAGAATACCAGTACCTACTGACACAGCACTTGATAAATTCTCAGCGATTAAAACTAAAATTATGGACACCAAAAAACTATTTCTTGATTTTGAGGATGAGTCTATTTTTGAATCACTTAGCCAGAAAGCCTTTAAAGGCGAACTCTAAGGAGGGAGTATGATCGGCGAGATTCAGATTAATTCAGTAGCAACTTACCAATCACCCGCAACGCTTGGCGACCTTCGTCGCATCAACTTTATTTTTGGTGCCAATGGTACGAGTAAAACTGCCATCAGCTATGTAGTATTGGGATGCGATCTTTCAGGTCGTGTCGTCTTATCATTTGCCGTTGACCAATAACGAAGCCGAGCGGGCCTTGCGGCACTGGGTGATTTTAAGACTCATCAGCTATGGCGCTCGCACCGAGCAAGGCTCTCGGGTATTTGCCATATTAATCAGTGTGATCGAAACCTGCCGCAAAAGACAACAATTCCCTTGGCTTTATTTGGCTGCCGTCATTGGCCATCAGCGTACAGGACGCCCGGTTCCAAAATTGCCTTCGGTGGCCTGGGGGTCTGAATAGTTTCGGTTATATTATTTATTAAAATGCGCCTTAACATGGGCGCTATCGTACGTTTTCTTACCTTTGGACTTTAGATCCCGATACTAGGGGCACAATAAAAATCTTGTCAAACAAATCAGTATCGGGTACGGTTTGTCAGAAGATGGGTGGTTGGAAAGTGGCGTTATAATTCCTATCCATCTGACACTTTAATTTTGTTTGCTGAATAAGGAGAAACCGAATGGGATACATGGACAGACTCTATAGATCGGAGAATATCATAGGATATACGGGAGATCTTCAAAATAATCCAACTGTGTATTTTTTTTCACCATCGTCGGATGTGAACGGGCAGCCTAAAACCAAACTAGTAGGACAAAACAATCAAATACTCTTTTTAAATGGTCACATCACCCAGGCACATGATATTGCGAATAACGTAGGAAGGGAAAAGGTTGTTGAATCATGGTCATATAGCATTATGAATGCTGGACCTGAACATGATACCTCTGGCTTGATTAAGACGGGACAAAAAGCTTTACAAGAAGTGTTTCATCAAAATGAAGCAGATAACGGGTTTCAATATTATGATACACCTGATGGGTTTTCAGACTTTCATATCAGCCGAAATGTTTTCACGCAGGTTAGTCAGAATGACCAAGCAACTCTGAAAATTTTGGCTCTCTCAATTGCTAAATTTCCGCGGATCAAAGCAATGTATGGGGTTGTGGCTGACGATGAAATTTTTCAACCGTGAGCCGAAGCCATGTAGGGTATGCACCGCATACCTTCTCGATGTTTGATTCAATCGCAATGCTTAAAAAGGTACGCAATGCGTACCCTGCTTGGCTGTTAGTTGCCGCACTGACGGCATGTTCCCAACACTATGATCCGGCGGTTTTATCCAATGATCTCGATTGGATCGATCTGAGTTATAGCTTTGATGCTTCCACCTTGTATTGGCCCAACAATACTAAAGGATTTGAGCATTTCACCGAAGCGGAAGGTGAAACGGCGCTGGGTTATTATTATTCCTCCTACAGCATTTGCACTCCCGAGCATGGCGGCACTCATCTGGATGCGCCCATTCACTTTGCAAAAAATAAATCGACGCTCGATCAAATACCTTTGAGCCGCTTAACGGGCCATGCCGTCATGATCGATGTTTCCCGAAAAGCCTTGGCCGACAGGGACTATCAGGTGAGTGTAGAAGATATCGAAAATTGGGAAAAAGAAAACGGTAGTATCCCGGATGATACCATCGTGCTTTTCAGGACGGGTTATGAACAATTTTACCCCAATCGTGAACAGTATTTCGGTACATCAAAAACCGGTCCGGAAGCGATACCCGAATTGCATTTCCCCGGAATTTCGCCGGCAACGGCTCAATGGTTGATCGAGAAACGTAGTATCAAGGCGTTAGGACTCGACACCCCAAGCTTGGATTACGGACAGTCTAAAGAATTTAAAACCCATCGGATTTTACTGGGCCGAGATAAACCGGGATTCGAAAACCTTACCCATTTGGGCCGATTGCCGGCGAAGGGAATTTATATCGTGGCCTTACCCATGAAAATAGCAAAAGGGAGCGGCGGCCCGCTACGCATCATAGCAACCGTCTTCGCTGAATAAACAATCACAAGAAACGTAAATAGCGCAGGAGGGCGCAGGTTCGAGCGGTCAATCTACTCCCTTTATACTCAAAAAATGGTTAACTTTATGAAGGTATGGGGTGTGGCTAGCGAGGATGTCGGCAGCAGGGCAGATTTTTGCTCCTGCAAAATCTGCATTCACGCCATCCATGGCGTTCGAACGCTGCCGTCAAGCCTCCATGGATGGGTTCACCCAGCACCTAAATTCCATAGTCCATTGGCTATGTTAACTATCTGGGATAATTTAGGTGCTGGGTGAACGGCGGTCCTCGATAGACGCATCCCATACCTTTTATCCTTAGACGGTTTTTCAATCAAAAGGGAGTAGCGCTGTAACGATAGCCGTCATTTGTATCGTCTAGCCTTGTGCTTTAGCAATGACCGATTCCGTTAAAATATCGGCCAAGCGCCTGACGCCGGGGCCCGCAAAGTCGGGGTTCGCCAGGATTAGGTAGAGCGGTACTTCTCGTGTATTACCATCTCTCAAAGGCAATGGCTTTAGAATCCCCGTTCGCAACTGTTCACGAATATGTTCTACGGGTAGCCAGGCAAAGCCATGCCCCATACTGACGGCTTGAATGGATGTGGCCACCTGGCTCACCGTCCAACGCTGATCAACCTCGACCGATACCGAGCGATTATCGCGCTTTGCGCCAGAATCCCGAATCACAACGTGCCGATGCGCGCGCAAGTCCCGATAACTCAACTCACGGCCTAGTCGATGAAGGGGATGATCGGCATGAGCGACGGCCAGCAAGCGAATCCGCATCAACAGATTACCCAGAAAACCCGGGGGCAACTGCGGTGAAATGGCCAAATCCACATGCCCGCTGAGCAGCGCATCCGAGGTTCCCCCCAATACCGACTCGATCAATTCGACTCGCGTCCCGGGGCTCTCCTGGCCAAAACGCGCCAGGCACGTCAATAACAGCTCGGAGGGAAACAGGATTTCAGCGACGAGAGTGATAACGGCTTCCCAGCCGGCCGAAAGTTTATGCGCCGCGCGCTCTAAATCGCCGGCTTCATTCACCAGAGCCAAGGCGCGCCGGTAGAGCATTTGTCCGGTCGGGGTGAGTATGGCTTTGCGCCCTTGAATCTCAAAGGCTTTAACGCCCAGCAAGGATTCAATTTTTTGTACGGCGTAACTGACGGCCGATTGGCTTTTGCACAGTTTTTCGGCGGCTTGGGCGTAACCCCCGGCGTCCACGACTTCAATCAAAGACCGCCATTGTTCCAGTGTAATATGTGGATTCATGATAACTTATCGAATAAATAGATGGATATAGGCTAATTATTATGCTTTTTTATCGTTTCAGTAAGGGGTTAAATAGCATCACATTCACTGAATAGAGGAAAAGACGATGACAACCCTGTTGCAAATCAATTCAAGCATCTTTTCGAATGGCGGCCAGTCCAGCCAATTAGCCAACGCGTTTGTCGCTAAATGGCGGGTAAAGAACCCGGAAACAAAGGTGGTCGTGCGTGATTTGGCCAATGAACCATTGCCTCACCTGGATGCGCAGCGGGTTTCGGCCTACTTCGCGCAGCCCGGTGCCCGGACGCCGGAACAGCAGTCTTTTGCCGACGAATCGGAGACACTGATCAACGAGATCAAGCAGTCGGATGTCATCGTCATCGGTTTGCCGATGTACAATTTCGGTATTCCCTCGACGCTGAAAGCCTATTTTGACAGGATAGCCCGTGCCGGGTTGACTTTCCGTTATACCGAGAACGGCCCCGAAGGATTGCTGCCGGGTAAAAAAGTCTACTTTTTTGCGGCCAGAGGCGGGATGTATGCGGGAACGGCTCTGGATAGCCAAACGAATTATGTGCGCGATTTTCTCAATTTTCTGGGCATCACCGATATTGAATTTGTCTACGCGGAAGGGCTGAATATGGGTGAACAGGCCAAGGATCAGGCGCTGGCCGGAGCCCATCGACGGCTTGCAGAATTAGCCGCCTGAATCGCGAGCCGAAAACTTTAAGACTGTCTTCAACAAAAGTTAGACTCGGTATCGCCTTCCAATCTACGCCGGAAAATAACATTTTATGTTTATCCAACCCACCGAGGAGCTTCATTATGAAACGCGTCACATTATTATCGTTAGCGGCGACTTTTTCGGCGGCGACCCTAGCCGCGCCCGAAACCTTCGTCATCGACGACAGCCATACCTTCCCCGGCTTTTCTTACAGTCATCTCGGGTATTCGACCCAAATGAGCCGTTTCGACAAGACGTCCGGCAAAATCGTACTCGATCGCCAGACAAAAACAGGCTCAGTGGAAGTCACGGTCGATACGACCTCGGTCAATACCGGCTTCCCGTTATTCAACGAACACATCCAGGGTGAAGACTTTCTGGATACCGCCAAGCACCCCACAATGTCCTTCGCTTCCGACAAACTCCTATTCGAAGGTGATACGTTGGTGGCGGTGGATGGTACGTTGACGCTGAAAGGGATCGCCAAACCCGTGACGTTGACCGTAACATCGTTCCAGTGCATGCCGCACCCGATGTTGGAAAAAGACGCATGCGGCGCTAACGCTACCGCCGTCGTCAAGCGGTCCGACTTCAACATGGGCAAATACGCACCACAGGTAAGCGACGAGGTGACCCTTACCATCCCGGTCGAAGCCGTCAAGGAATAAGCTTCGAATCATTCGACCGCTGTAAATCGGAGGTCGTTAACATGAGGAAACTGACATGAGCACACGCACGCTTCAACAAATCATTCCAGCCATTGCGACTTCGGACGGCGGCGGCGTTAAACTGCGTCGTAGCCTTGGACAAAAGCAAGCACTACGGGTCGATCCTTTTTTGATGCTGGATGAATTTTCTTCCGAGCATGCCGACGACTACATCGCCGGTTTTCCGGATCACCCGCATCGCGGCTTCGAGACCGTTACTTATATGCTGGAGGGTCACATGCTGCACCAGGACCATCTCGGCAATCGGGGCGATTTAAAAAGCGGCGGCGCGCAGTGGATGACCGCCGGCCGCGGCGTTATTCATTCTGAAATGCCCCAACAAGAAAGCGGCCGCATGCGAGGCTTTCAACTTTGGGTCAACTTGCCTGCGAAGGAGAAAATGAAACCGGCCGGCTATCAGGATGTCCGGCCTGAAGAAATTCCGTTGCAAAAATTGCCGGGCGGGGGGCAAATCAAAATTATTGCGGGGATTGCCGATATCGCCGGCACTCCCATCGCCGGGCCGATTCAGGGAATAAGCACCGAGGTCTTGTTTTTGGATGTCAGGCTACCTGCGGGCGAAAATTTTAACCTCGCGATAACTAAAGGTCACAATGCCTTTGTTTATCCCTATGAGGGCACATTGGCGATAGGACCCGCGGCAAATAGACGTATCCTGGCATCGCACAGTGCCGGGGTTCTTTCCGATGGCGACCGGGTTGAAATCTTGGCTGAAGAGCAAGCCGCGGCATTCTTGCTGTTGGCCGGCCGGCCGTTAGGAGAGCCGATCGCACAGTACGGGCCTTTCGTGATGAACACGCGAGAAGAAATCGAGCAGGCCATGGCCGACTATAGGAATGGGCAACTGGTATGAGCGGTTGCCGTTGCCGCCCATCGTATCGTCCAACACCATATAACCGTTTGATGGGAGTCGGATCCGCGCGATGAAAAAACGAACTCAATTCCACGGCCGGCTTGATTGTAAACCAGAGTCATGAAACGATTGCGCATGAATTCGGCAACCGAAGTCAAAATCCACTTTCTATATCATATTCGTCTATGAAAACAGCCACGGCGGCGATGACCGCCAATAGCTCTACCCCCATCATTTCCGTGCGCGGCGTCAACAAGACCTATGCCGGCGGTTTCCAGGCGCTCAAAAAAATCGACCTGGACATCAAACGCGGCGAGATATTCGCCTTGCTCGGACCCAACGGTGCGGGCAAGACGACGTTGATTGGCCTCATCTGCGGCATCGTCAAGGCCACTTCCGGAACCATCATCGCCGACGGGCACGACATCATGCGAGACTACCGTGCGGCGAGGGCAACCATCGGTTTGGTGCCGCAGGAACTGCATACGGATGCGTTTGAATCGGTTTGGGCGACGGTTAAATTCAGCCGGGGACTGTTCGGCAAGGCGCCCGATGCAGCCTACTTGGAAAAAGTCCTGCGCGACCTGTCCTTGTGGGACAAGCGGAACGCAAAAATCATGACGCTCTCGGGCGGTATGAAACGCCGGGTTCTGATTGCCAAGGCGCTCGCGCATGAACCAACGATATTGTTTCTCGACGAGCCGAGCGCCGGCGTGGATGTGGAATTACGGCACGACATGTGGCGAATGGTTCGAACCCTTCGTGCGCAGGGTACTACGATCATTCTGACCACTCATTACATCGAGGAAGCCGAAGACATGGCAGACCGCATCGGAGTGATCAGCAAGGGTGAACTGATCGTCGTTGAAGACAAAGCGGTGCTCATGCGCAAGCTCGGCAAAAAGCAGCTCACCCTGACTTTGCGACGGCCGATGACCGGCATCCCGGCCGGATTGAGCGCTTGGCCGTTAGTGCTCTCCGACGATGGACATGTCCTGGTTTATAGCTTCGACGCCCAGGAAGAAGAAACCGGGATTGCCGAGCTGTTGCGCACGCTCGCCGAGCACGGCATCGAATTCAAAGATTTACGCTCCAGGGAGAGTTCACTGGAGGACATTTTCGTCAGCCTGGTACATCGGCCCAAAGGAACACAGGAATGAATATTTATGGCATTCGCGCCATTTACCATTTTGAAATGGCGCGCACTTTTCGTACGCTGTGGGAAAGCATCGTAGCGCCGGTGCTGACCACCTCGCTGTATTTCATCGTATTCGGCAAAGCCATCGGTTCGCGTATGGGCGACATCGACAATGTCAGCTACGGCGCCTTCATCATCCCAGGGCTGGTAATGCTGAATTTACTGAACGAAAGCATTTCCAATGCTTCTTTCGGCATCTACATGCCCAAGTGGGCGGGGACTATTTACGAGTTATTATCGGCACCGGTTTCATGGTTCGAAGTGCTGATCGGTTATGTGGGGGCGGCGGCAACCAAATCGGTCATGTTGGGCCTGCTCATTCTGGGTACCGCGCGCATTTTCGTTCCCTACGAGATCGCCCATCCTGTGTGGATGGTTGCCTTTCTTTTGCTGACTGCGGTGACTTTCAGTCTATTCGGCTTCATTATCGGCCTGTGGGCCGATAGCTTCCAGAAACTGCAGGCGGTCCCGTTGTTGATCGTTACGCCGCTGACCTTTCTAGGCGGCGCGTTCTATTCGATCGATATGTTGCCGCCATTGTGGCAGAAGATCACGCTGTTCAACCCGGTGGTATATTTGATAAGCGGTTTTCGCTGGAGTTTTTACGGCATAGCTGACGTGGATGTCGCCGTCAGTATCGGCATGACGTTTGGTTTTCTCATGACATGCCTGATTTTTGTATGGTGGGTGTTCAAGACGGGTTACAAGATTAGGCATTGAGACGGCGCTTTCTTTGCGAAAAGTCTATGACTTGGCCGCTGTCGCGGGACGCGCGAATTAGATCGGCCATGACAGATGCCGGAATAGAAAAACGCTTGGAATAATGACAGCTCTTCAGTCAGTTAAAAAATGATTAGTCAATTTGATATAGAACGAACGGGATCACCTATTAGCCAGTCGTAGTCAATAAGCCAAGGCTAATGAGTGACTCCGCTACACTGATCCTGTTTTCCCATAATCAGGGATGATTTTCCAAAAATAGCTTTTTCCTATTCTTCAATTGTAAAAATCACCCTTCGCCCTTCAGCACCTTCTCGCCGTATTCTTCCGGCGTAATGGCGCCGCCCAGTTTTTCCGCAAGACCTTGTTCTGAAGCGGGGAGCGCATCCTGTACCGCATCGATGCGTTTCCATTGCGGAATAGGTGTTGCTTTACCAGGTTGAGGGACATATTTTGATGTTTCGATGCGCTGCATGCGGTGGATATAGCGTGGGCAGTTGATGAAAATCTCGCCGATCCTGACTCTGACGATCATGTCCGCGCCTGGATATTCCGATAGTAATGAGTCGCCTTCTTGAATCGATGCTTCGCCATGAACACGAATACGGTGCGGCGTTTCGAAGTCGATGAACAGCATCCCGATCTTGGGATTGCCTTGAATATTGCCCATCGACAGAAACATGCCGTTGCCGTCATAACTGGGGAAGGCCAAGGTTTGTGGATCGACTACGCGAACCAAGCCTGGATTGCCGCCTTTGTAGGAGCAGGTTGGATAGCCCCGGTGGTCGATCGTGGTCAGGAAGAAAAAATCCCGGCTTTCAATGAAAGGCTGGTGTTGTTCGTTGATTTGATTGTCGACGATGAGCTCTTGGACCCGGTCGGCCAGATTGCGCGTGTCATGCCGGTCTTGCAGTTGCCGGTGCTGTTGGCTGTACATTTCGTTCATTTAGCGGTTCTCTCAAAGTGTTCTCCGGCATATTTTGCCACAATCTTTCCTGACGGATTAAACAAACCTGGGCATTTAGTCTCACTATGACAAATTCAGTGCAGCACTGTCATGCCTGAAGGAAAGAATTTATCCAATTATTGGGCAAGCAGCATGGTTTGAGCTTAACGAACGGAGACACATAATAAAGCCTTGTGTTTGTGCATAGGATTATTTCTTGAGGAACCGGAGACGCCATGCTAAAAGACAGGCTCACAACAATTGTTAACTATCGATAAAATTGTTGTTCGCAAGGAATGCCGTCATGGTCACCGTCTAGCTTGGTATTTGGGCAATTGCGAAGGTAAAAAACCGCTTCTTCGTACGAAGTCATTTGGGAGCAATACACATTGCCTTGGCATTGGAAACGTTGAGTATCTGCTTCGGGTTGGTACTCAATGTATAAGGCCATCCTATCGATATTCCGTTATCGACAACATCGGTGTAGGCTTAGTTTTTAATGCCCGACAACCAAATGTTATTCGAAAGAGTTCCGGAGTCCGCTATTCTTAGGGCTCGACACAAGCAAAATCGCGATCAGGAGTAACTATGAAAACGCAAGACAAGCCCCTGGCGGAATTCATCAAGGCCGTGGCCTTTGCCGCCGACAAACACCGACATCAACGGCGTAAGGATGTTGAAGCCTCGCCTTATATCAATCATCCGATTGAATTGGCCAATGTGCTGTGTCACGAGGGCGGCGTCGATCGGATCGTCGTATTATGCGCGGCGGTCTTGCATGACACGATCGAAGACACGCAAACCACCTCAGCCGAGCTCGAAGCCGTGTTCGGCCCACAGGTCGCTTCGGTGGTGTTGGAAGTCACGGACGATAAAATGCTGAACAAAACGGTGCGTAAACAACTTCAGGTCGACCATGCGCCGGAGCTGTCCGAAGCAGCCAAATTGGTGAAGTTGGCCGATAAGATTTGTAATCTGCGCGATATTCTGACGGCGCCGCCCGCAGGTTGGTCGCGCGACCGTAAACGGGACTATTTCGACTGGGCCAACGATGTGATCGGCGGATTGCGCGGTATTCATCCTCAGTTAGAAGCCATTTTCGATGCGTTATACGTCCGTCAAAACGAGCTCGATTAAAGACGGCGAAACCCTGCATCAACCTAAAAAACAGTTGAGTACCTCAATCTAGCGTTCGCCCGAGCCCCTTCGGCTGCGCTCAGAAGAGCCCCTTCGGCTGCGCTCAGAAGAGCCCCTTCGGCTGCGCTCAGAAGAGCCCCTTCGGCTGCGCTCAGGAGAGCCCCTTCGGCTGCGCTCAGGAGAGCCCTGTCGAAGGGTAATTTGAGGCTTCACCAACCCGGTGAAAGTGTTGTAGACCGTTCATGCTTCGACTTGGCTCAGCACGAACGGTCTACAACACATGCCAATTGCTCTTTTTAGGTTCATTGTTTCGGGAAGTTATTAAGCGCCCTTAAACTCACTATTGGAGGAAATCGCCATGTTCAATCCATTAAAGCCTGTCAACGAAGCCCTGTTTAATCGCTTTTTCAATACCTCTTTGGATGAATTACTGGCGGATCATAAAGATATCGACGCACAAGATCGTGTACTGAAATTGTTCCAACGCTGTGCGGCTGAAGTCCCTGCTTATCGTCATTTTCTCGACTCGCGGCAAATCAATCCGGACAATATAACGACTTATCAACAATTCAGCGATTTGCCGCTGATGGGCAAAAGCGATTATATGCAGTCGTACCCTTTACCGGATCGCTGCTTGGGAGGAACTCTGGCGGGGGCTGACCGTGTGGCGGTATCTTCCGGTTCTACCGGTCGGCCGACTTTTTGGCCTCGGTCCACCGCTTACGAACTGGATGTGGCGCTACGCTTCGAGCAAGTTTTTCGCGACAGTTTCCGCGCGCACGAACAACGTACCTTGGCAATTGTTTGTTTTGCCCTGGGCAATTGGGTCGGCGGTTTGTTTACGACCTCTTGTTGCTGGCACCTAGCCCGAAAAGGTTATCCGTTGATGGTAGCGACCCCGGGCAATAATAAAGCCGAGATTTTTCGAGTGGTCCGAGAGTTAGCGCCGCATTTCGAGCAAACGGTTCTGTTGGGTTATCCGCCATTCGTCAAAGACGTAATCGATGCCGGCAGTGCCGAAGGTATAAACTGGCACACCTACCAACCTAAATTGGTATTTGCCGGTGAAGTGTTCAGCGAGGAATGGCGTGAATTGATCGGCAAGCGCACCGGTTCGACTGTACCGTGTTTCGATTCGGCTTCCTTGTACGGTACCGCGGATGGAGGCGTACTGGGTAACGAAACGCCGTTGAGCATAGCGATTCGTCGCTGGTTGGCCAAGCATCCTAGTGCCGCGCGTCAATTATTCGGCGAATCGCGCTTACCGACGCTGGTACAGTATGATCCAATCAGCCGGTTTTTCGAAATGCACGAAGGGACTTTGGTCGTATCCGGTGAAAACAGCGTTCCTCTAATACGCTATCACATCGCCGACAAAGGTGGATTAATACCATACAATACGATGTGGGAATTCCTCGAATCGCAAGGAATAAGTTCTTCAAGCGGGTTGGGGCTGCCGAAGGATTTTCAACCGCGAAAATTGCCATTCGCCTTTGTGTTCGGCCGTGCCGACTTTACCGTATCTTATTATGGCGCTAATATTTATCCCGAAAATGTGTCGGTCGGTTTGGAAAAACCCGACATCATGCGCTGGGTCACCGGTAAATTCGTTTTGGAAACACAGGAAACCGACGAGGGAAATAAGGTTTTGCATATTGCCGTTGAATTATTACCCGGCATCAATGCGACCGAAGCCATGGCGCCGGCGATCGCGGAATCGATTCGCCGGGAATTATTACGCCTGAACAGCGAGTTCGCCCATTACACGCCGGCCGAAAGACAACTGCCCAAACTGACTTTACATGCCTTTGCCGATCCCGACTATTTTCCCACAGGCGTGAAACATCGCTATACGCGAAACTAATTGCATATCTCTTGCGTAATTATTCACATCCCCCCTATCGTTCTTACGCACCAGCGTGAGAATGAAGATCGAGACGCTCTAGCGTCTCGTACCGCTGGAGCGGTACTTAGGCATTCCCACGCAGAGCGTGGGAACGATAATTGCCGGGGGCTGAATAGTTACCTTTTGCGGGACGGGTTATTTAACCCGTCCCGCTAGGGGTCAATGGACTTTGAATTTACTCCCTTGATGCTCGAAAATTGACTAACTTTATGAAGGCGTTAGGAAAAATTTGAAAACTCGAAGGAGAACAATATGCTTTGGCTTTTGCTGTTACACATAGCGGCTGTGATCTGTTGGTGCGGTTCATTGCTTTATCTGCCCGCGCTGATTACAGGTGTTTTTTCCGATCATGAAGCACAAAGTCATCAGGCCTTGACGTTCCAGATCTTTACTGGGGTAGCGACGCCAGCCGCTTTGACCGCAATCGTTTCCGGTACGGCCTTATTTCTGACGGGCGGCATTATCGACCGGTGGCTCATTTTAAAGCTTACGCTAGTCCTGACATTAGTATTGTGTCATGCTCTTTCCGGCTGGATTTTAATTCGCACAGAGCACGCGCCCGATAAAAACTTAACCCTGCCGTGCATAGCGATCGGAATTACGGCGGCGATATCGATTCCGGCAATCGTTTGGATTGTGCTAACCAAGCCTTTTTAGGAGTTAACAGTGAGATATCTCAAGGTGACTGTATCAAGGTTCGGAATGAACTCCGACGCCATGTCCATAAACCAGTTGCCCGCCCAACATGCTGGTAACGGCAATCAGCGCAGCCGTCAGCAGCGAAATATACAAATACCAAGGATCGAAGCCGCTTTCGTCATGAAAGCGCAATGCCCAATTGAACGAAGCCAGCGCCAGCGTCATGACGGCCAGCAGCGCATGGATCCATGCGATCGGCAAATTTCGGATGCGCGGAACGAGCACCAGGTCGATGAAGCCCGCCAGCCCGGCAAACCAGCCGCCGAGACTGCCAAGACCCGACAACCACAAACCGACTCGAATCCAGAATGGGTCGGCCGTATAAAGATACGCCAAATCGGCGCCTACCAAGCCGAGCAAAAAGGCTACCGGGAAATGAATCAACATCGGGTGGATCGGATGTCCGCCGATAGACATGCGGCTGATGATGGGGTCTCGCGCCATAACGCTCTCCTCTCGCGGTTAAAGTCGGAATTATCAACGATGATGCCAAGTTTAACCTTACCCTCGTTAATTATCACGCTGAGTTTACTGAGCGGCTGCAGCGGCCCTCAATCCATATTAAATCCCGCCGGCCCTTCGGCTCTTGCCGTAAGCAGATTGTGGTGGGGTATGTTCGGTTTTTCAGTTGCGGTATTGCTGGCCGTCATGGCTTTATGGATTTATGCGATGCGGCGCAACCCGCGATCGCTTACCGAAGCGCAAGCCGATAGAATCAATCGAAACTGGATCATCGGCGGCGGACTGGTGCTGCCTATCATCGGCATCGTAGCGCTGCTAAGCTTCGGCATTCCGATGGGTTATCGCATGCTGCCGTTGCCTGTTGCCGGACAGTCGGTGCCGCGTATCGATGTTATCGGACACCAATGGTGGTGGGAGGTTCGCTATCCCGATACCGATATCGTGCTGATAAACGAACTGCACTTGCCGGCCGGGACGCCGGTCGATATCCATGTGACCAGCTCCGATGTCATTCATTCGTTTTGGGTGCCGAGGTTGGCCGGTAAGATCGATATGATTCCGGACCGCACCAACGTCTTGCGGATCGAAGCAGATGCGCCGGGGCAATTCTTAGGGAAGTGCGCGGAATTTTGCGGAGTGGGCCACGCCCATATGATGCTGGAGGTTCAGGTTCACACGCCTGAAGATTTTGAGTCGTGGCTGGAGGAATATGAATACGAATAACGAAATCCGAAAGGCTGGAGCCGTTCTGCAAGACGAATTTCTCCAGGTCTGGGGCAATCCGAGCGGCTGGCGCGCATTGACTATTGTCAACCATACGACGGTCGGCATTCGCTTCATGGTCACGGGCGGCATCTTCTTTCTGATCGGCGGATTGATCGCGATGCTGATGCGCACGCAACTGGCATTGCCCGAACAGGACATCATCGAACCGAAACTCTATGATCAGCTGTTTACGATGCATGGAACGGTCATGATGTTCCTATTCGCGGTGCCCGTGCTCGAAGGACTGGCGATGTATTTGATCCCGAAAATGATCGGCGCACGCGATTTGGTTTTCCCGCGTCTCAGCGCTTTCGGTTATTGGTGCTACCTGTTCGGCAGTTTAATTCTGATGTCGAGCCTAGTATTGGGCATTGCGCCGGCGGCCGGCTGGTTCATGTACACGCCGTTGACCAATGACGTTTACTCGCCGGGGCCGAACGTCGACTTCTGGCTGCTCGGCGTTACATTTATCGAAATCTCGGCGGTATCGGCCGGCATCGAGCTAACCGTGTCGATTTTACGTACGCGCACTTCGGGCATGGCATTGTTGCATATGCCTCTCTTGTGCTGGTACATTTTGATCATGGCGCTGATGATTGTATTCGGCTTTCCGCCGCTGATACTAGGCAGCATCCTGTTGGAACTGGAGCGCGCTGCCGGCATGCCGTTCTTCGATGTCGCACGGGGCGGCGACCCGATTCTCTGGCAACATCTGTTCTGGCTGTTCGGCCATCCCGAAGTCTATATTATTTTCTTACCTGCCGCGGGTATTGTCTCGACCCTGTTGCCGGTATTCTCGCGCCAACCCATCGTCGGTTATCGATGGATCGTGCTGGCCATTATCTCGACGGGATTCATCAGTTTCGGTTTGTGGGTGCATCACATGTTTACGATCGGAATTCCTCAATTGGCGCAGGCGTTTTTCTCGATGGCCAGCATGCTAGTGGCGATTCCAACCGGCATTCAATTGTTCGCTTGGCTGGCGACGTTGTGGACGGGGAGACCCGTTTATCATGTGCCGATGCTATGGCTGGTCGGCTTTTTATTTATTTTCATGATAGGCGGATTGACCGGCGTCATGTTGGCCTTGGTGCCGTTTAACTGGCAGGTACACGACACGCACTTCGTCGTCGCGCATTTGCATTATGTGATGGTCGGCGGCATGCTCTTTCCTTTGATTGCGGGTCTTTATTACTGGTTGCCACATTTCTCCGGACGAATGCCGTCCGACAAATTGGCGCGCTGGGGCTTCTGGATGACGTTTGTCGGCTTTAACACGACATTTTTGGTGATGCATCTGACCGGGCTGCTCGGTATGCCAAGACGCGTTTATACATATCCGGCTGGATTAGGCTGGGAACTACCTAACAGCGTGTCGTCGATGGGCGGTTTTATCATGGCAATGGGTATCTCGATGGTTTTACTCGATATCGTATTGCATTTTCGCTTCGGACGCCCTGCCGGTGCCAATCCGTGGCAGGCCGATACGCTCGAATGGGCGACCGATACGCCTCCCCAACCCTACAATTTCATCAGCTTGCCGGACTGTCCGATGCGGCACCCGATGTGGGATAGCCCCGATCTGCAAGCAACGATAGCCGATGGGCGTCACGGCTTATCCGAAATCGATCACGGTAGGCGCGAAACCTGGGGGTCGGACCCGGTTTCCGGCGCTATTCGAGAAATCATTCATTTGCCCGGAAATTCCTGGCTGCCTTTTTTCTCGGCCTTGGCGTTGTCCGGGTTATGTATCAGTCTTTTGATACGCACTTATAGTATGGCTTTGATCGCAGTCATAGCCAGTCTGGTATTGCTACTCCGTTGGTCATGGAAAAACGGCGCTTTTCTTGAAGCGGATTCCGATTCTGCCGCGAAATCCGGCTATCCGCAATTGCATTCGCGCACTTTCGACGGTCCCGGTTTGTGGGGCATGGTCGTAACGCTGCTGGCCGACGGTGCGCTATTTTTGTCCATACTTTTCGGTTGGCTCTATTTGCGGATCGTAGCGCCGAACTGGCAGGCACCTGAAACGGTGCCGCTGGCTTGGCAGCCGTTGCTGATTAGCGGTGTATTGCTCACAATCGCAACATTTTGGCATCATTTTATCGTTCGACGCTTACGCGAGGGTAGGGATGATCATCTGCAAGGACAATTGTGGTCGATAGCGGCGGTCGGCTTGGCTCATTGTTGTGCATTGATCTGGGCCTGGTCGTCCTCGTCTCTGGTTACCACACAAACAGCTCATGATGCCGTGATCGCGGTGATACTGATGTATCAATTATTTCACAGCGGACTCGCCGTGATCATGACAGCGTTGCAGGCTATGCGCGTTGCTTATGGCTATGTCGGTAAGGGGGCGCCATATGAAATAGCAGTCGTGAAACCCTGGTGGCTGTATACGACCGCCGTATATTGGCTAAGCTTCCTCACCGTCATCCTATTGCCTATTGCTTGGAGAAGCGCCTGATGTGGCCGCGCGAAGTATATCATCCAATTCAACTGGCTTTCGGACTCACGGTCTGGATCGTCTGGTTTATAGTGAAGTACGGGGCCTTAGCATTTTTCTGCGAACAAGTGCCGCCTCCTATCGAACAAGGAGCTTTCACTTGGATCAATACGACGCTGTTAATCGGTTCCGTAGCCGTAACCGGTCTGCTGTTGTTTTGGGCAAATAATTGTTGGCGCGGGGCGCGAGCCGGTAACAATCAGGCCGATGCTGAAACAAACCTGTTTATCGCCTGGCTAGGCGCCGGTATCAATCTGTTGGGTGCCGTTGTGACGCTCAGCCAAGGACTCATGTCGCTGCTATTACCTCCATGTTTGTAAGGCTTGCGATGGTGGCGGTTTTTTCTTTGCTAATCCATCCCGCAGAGGCGCATGGCTGGGGCGAGGATGCTACCGAAGCACGGTTATCGGCCATGCTCGGTGGGCTTGTGCCCTCCGCTCTTTGGTTGATCTATGTCGTAGGAGCCAACCGCATCCGGCCTACAAATAACCGCCGGATGAAGTTTCATGGAGCTAGTCTTATCGCCGCCATGACGATGTTCGGCAGTACGGGCGGGTGGCTTGATAAAAGCTCGGCCCTACACATGGTTCAACACATGCTGATACTGGTCGTTATCGCCCCGCTTTATGTACTGGCTCGCCCTTTACCGCAATGGCTTGCCGCAAGCGGAGCCACGGGCATACGGCTGTGGAGGCCTTTTTTAAGGCTGAGCCGTCATCCGTTGCGGACAGGCATCCTGCAAATTTTCGTGATTGGGTTCTGGCATACGCCGGTTTTTTATAATCTGGCGTTGGCGAATCCCTGGTGGCATCTTGCCGAACATATCAGCTTCGCACTCGTCTCCGGCTTATTTTGGTGGTCGGTTTTGATAAGGCGCACCTTAACCGTCCTGCCGGCTTTATTATTGACGCTAATGTGCACCGGCATGCTCGGAGCCTTGCTGGCCTTCGCGCAAATCCCGTTCTACAACGACTTGCTCAATATTCAAGATCAACAATTGGCCGGTTTGATCATGTGGGTACCCGGCGGTCTGCCTTATCTTGTTGCGGGTGGCTGGTGCTGTCTGCGCTTGTTTTCGGGTGAGTATACTCAGTTTTCCAAGCACAGCTTGGGGCCGACCCGTCGGAGAAGAATAGAAAAATTAGGAACCGATTAGGAATTTGTTAGTCTCAAAAAAATTAGAGTTTCTCTTTAAAATTAACCCAGCTTTTATAAATGTAGTGGCTACGGTCTATGTTATTGAAATAATAGGAATAAAAATAATTCTAAATTTAACTTTGTAGTGCCATTAACTTATTTTATGCATATTGTTCAATAATTTATGATCATGAAATGTTAAAGCTGGGTTGAGATCTTTCATCAAATGGCAAGGGGGGTGACATGTTAAGTTATCAATATCTCATTATTGGTGGAGGGATGACCGCTCACGGCGCGATACGCGGCATACGGACCGTAGATCCTACCGGTTCAATAGGATTGATCGGTTCGGAAACTCATCCTCCCTACAAACGTCCCCCCCTTTCCAAAGGTTTATGGCAAGGCAAGCCCCTGGAAAAAATCTGGTACAACGACGAAGAATACAATGCGACGATGCATTTGGGTCGTACCGTTCAAACTTTGGAGCTAAGCGACAAACGAGTCATCGATGACCAAGGAAGCGTTTACCATTTCGAAAAGCTGCTTTTGGCAACGGGCGGAAGCCCCGTGTGTCTTCCCTTTGGCGGCGATGACATCATCTACTTCCGCGACCTGCACGATTATCTGAAACTTCGCGCCATCGCCGATGGAAAACAGCGTTTTGCCGTGATAGGGGGCGGTTTCATAGGCTCGGAGATAGCCGCGGCGTTAGCTATGAACGACAAACAAGTCGTCATGGTCTTTCCCGAGGAAGGTATCGGAGCGCGCTTGTTTCCTAACGATCTGAATCAATTCCTGAATAAATATTACACCGACAAGGGGGTCGAAGTATTGCCGGGGCATAGTGTCACCGGACTCACGCGGCAACAGGATCGATTGATTTTGAATGTCCGAAGCGCCGATGGAACGAATGAGCAAGATATCAAGGTCGATGCGGTAGTCGCCGGAATCGGCATCCGCCCCAATGTTAGACTCGCCGAGCAAGCTGGATTACCCGTCGATAACGGCATTGTCGTCGATGAGTTCCTGCGCGCGGGAAACCCCGACATATACGCCGCCGGCGATGTCGCCAACTTTTATAACCCAAGTTTGGATGCTCGTATTCGGTTGGAGCACGAAGACAATGCACTCTCTATGGGAAAGCATGCCGGCCGGAATATGGCAGGCGAGTCGGTCCCTTATCATCACCTTCCCTATTTTTATTCCGATCTATTTGATTTGGGCTACGAAGCCGTCGGCCGCACGGACTCCCGGTTAGAAACAATGGAGGATTGGGTCGAGCCTTATAAAAAAGGCGTGGTTTATTACCTAAAAGAGGACCGAGTACGCGGCGTGCTGTTATGGAATGTCTGGGAGTGTGTTGACGCGGCTCGCAAGCTCATTGCCGAACCCGGTCCTATTGATATTCGGGACCTGAAGGGAAGCTTTTTGAAATGAATTTATTCCTTTGTCAGTTTATGAGCTTCTCAATTGGGGATAAAACCGCAAAAGGAAGCATTTTATGATTCATAAAGTTGAAGGTGACATTTTATTAAGCAGCGCAAGCGCCATCGTGCAAGGAGTGGGAATAAACGATCCGATGGATAAAGGGTTGGCCTTGACGCTGCATAATCGATATCCTGAAATGCGCAAAGATTTCAATCGCTGGTGCCATCAATACAATACAAAACCCGGAGAAGCCTGGCTTTGGACCGGTCCAAATAATATTAAAATTATTAATCTGATTATTCAGGATTCTATTGATACTCATGAGTATCATTTCGGCAAAGCCACTTTAAACAATCTTAAGCATGCCTTGGATGCGCTGGTAAAAATTATTTTACATAAGAGAATAACGTCGATTGCTTTACCGAAACTCGGAACGGGGTCGGGCGATTTGGATTGGGACGACGTCCGGCCGGTGATCGAAAACAGCCTGGGGACTATTGATATACCCGTGTATCTATATACCCGCTATTATGCTGGCCAAAAGGCCGAAGAACTAAAAACATGAAATCTTTACGTCAGAGCGTTAATTCAACCGGATTCTGATTAAGGATTTCGTCAAAAATAACTTCCGCATTTTACCTCCTTCCTTCTTCCGGTTGGGGTGTGGGGTATGGACAGGGAGGTTTTTTTTGACCATGTCCTAAGTTGCATCGTTGATACGACGCGTATTCGCACTTTCAATCCGTTATTCGTCTCCTCTCGCTTTTAGCGGAGGTTCGCTAAGGAACGGGCATGAAATAAGTTACGCAACCGACGCAGGATTTTTGTTCGTATTCAAGGCGCTCAAACAGGCGCATAGCAGGCTATGTAACTGTTTGTGCAACGATGAAGACGGACAGAAAGACCTGTCGGTTGCGTAAGTTATAAAATGTACGTTCCTAAGTAATGGATTAAAGCAAAACGTCTATAACCATTGACCCATTTATGTTTACGAGTCAGTTGTGAAGTTTTTTGTATAGGAAATACTGAAATCGGCTGGATCTTGTCAAGATTATAGATAAATTTTTGAATGCTTAAGTGGAGAGATCATCATGAACATGCCAAAAATCGATAAAGTATTGGTCGGTGAAGCCTTGGTAGGAAAAGGCAACGAGATGGCTCACATTGATTTGTTGATGGGGCCTCGCGGCAGTGCTGCTGAAGTCGCATTTTGTATTACGTTGACCAACCAGAAACGAGGTGACAATGCGCTATTGGCATTGGTAGCTCCCAATCTTATGGCTAAACCTAATACCGTAATATTCAACAAAGTCGAAATCAAAAACGAAAAACAAGTGAACCAAATGTTTGGGCCAGCGGAGCGCGGCGTAGCCAAAGCCGTGGCCGATAGCGTCAAAGAAGGTGTAATACCCCTGGATGAAGCTGGAGATGTATTTATTTGCGTGGGCGTTTATATCCATTGGGATGCGCAGGATGACAATAAAATCCAGGACTGGAATTATGAGGCCGTCAAGCTGGCAATCAAGCGAGCAATCGCTGGGGAGCCGAAGCCGGCAGAAGTTATTGCTCAGGAAGATGTCATGCATCATCCGCTTGCGGCACACGACTAATAGGCAGTAAAGTGCAATCTATAGGGCATCAATAGGCGATAGCCGTATTGCGCCGCATGTCGGGTTCTATTCATTCGGCGCATACGCTACCGCTCATGAGCCCAAGGCGGGCTGACCGAAACCGCTTTACGGGTATCGGATTGTCGGAAATTGATCAGGCGGTTTTTTGGCCGAGTGTTCAGTCATTGTTCTGAATGATCGATACAAGACAATCCATCAACAGCCGTTTCGTTTCTGCTTTTTCAAAAACATTATCCTAAAAAGAGCAGTTGAGTGCCTCTAACTACCGTTCGCCCTGAGCCCCTTCGGCTACGCTCAGGAGAGCCCTGCCGAAGGATGAGGGGTGGTTTGAGGCTTCACCAAGCTAGTGAAAGTGTTGTAGACCCTTCATGCTTCGACTTGGCTCAGCACGAACGGTCTACAACACATGCCAACTGCTCTTTTTAGGATTTATGCGTTTTGAAGTCGGCGGCTTGAGTTGAAAGCCGAAGATGAGTTGAGGTATTTTAAGATCCCTTAGCAATTTTTTCAGAAGCGGGCATCGATGATGATTAATATCAGAAAAGGACTGGATCTGCCTATCAAAGGCAAGCCCGAACAGATTATCAAGACCGTACCCCCACCGAAAACCGTTGCGGTACTCGGCTTCGACTCCGCCGGATTAAAGCCGCAGATGGCGGTCAAAGAGTCCGATCCGGTCATTAAAGGCCAATTGTTGTTCACCGATAAAAGAATGCCGGCGGTACGTTACACCTCGCCCGGAACCGGTTTTGTCAAAGCGGTCAATCGCGGCGAAAGGCGCGCTCTGCTGTCGGTCGTGATCGAGCTGACCGAAAGCGACGAAGAAGTTCATTTCGAGGCCTATTCCGAAGACCGGCTGAACTCTCTGAACCGCCGCCAAATAATCGACCAATTGCTGGCTTCGGGATTATGGACGGCGTTGCGCACGCGACCGTTCAACAAGACGGCCGATCCCGACACGATGCCGCACTCTCTATTTATCACGGCCATGGATACCAACCCGTTGGCGCCGGCCATCGAGCCGATCTTAGACGGCCATGAGCGGGATTTCATCAACGGTGTGCGAATCGTCGCTCGCTTAACCGAAGGCCGCGTCTTTCTTTGCAAACATCCCAAAACGACGCTGCCCGACCTGGCTATCGAAAATCTGACTATTACGGATTTTTCAGGCCCTCATCCGGCCGGCAATGTCGGCACGCATATCCATTTTCTCGACCCCGTCCATCTCGGCAAGACGGTGTGGCATATCGGGCTGCAGGATGTGATCGCAGTCGGGAAGTTATTCACTACCGGCCGGCTTTATGTAGACCGCATCGCGGCCTTAGCCGGCCCGTCCGTGCTGCATCCCTGCCTGATCAAGACCCGAATCGGCGCCTGTTTGGACGACCATTGCCGCGACGCGCTGATCGACGGCGAGAATCGCATCATTTCCGGCTCTGTATTGTCCGGTCACCACGCCCAAGGCGCCACGGCGTTTCTGGGCCGCTATCATCAGCAGATTTCGGTGTTGCCGGAAGACCGACAACGCAAATTATTAGGCTGGTTGAATCCCGGTCTTAGGCTCTATTCGGTCAAGAATGTCGTACTATCCAAGTTCATTCCCGGCTGCACTTATGATTTCACGACCTCGATGCACGGCGATATCAGGGCCATCATTCCCAACGGTAATTACGAACGCGTCATGCCCATGGATTTGATGCCGTTGTTCTTGCTGCGAGCGCTGGCCGTCGAAGATATTGAAGAAGCCGAAAATCTCGGCTGTCTCGAACTGGCTGAAGAAGACTTGGCCTTATGTACCTTTGTGTGCCCATCGAAACTGGATTTCGCGCCGTTGCTGCGCCGAAATCTGGATATGATCGAGGAAGAAACCCTGGAGCATGAATCCTTATGAGCGAAGATTCCGGAAAAAAAAGCTCTCAAACTAAAAAAGACGAAGCACGGCGGATACTCGACCCGCTCTATGAGGCCGCGGGTACTTTTCTCTATACGCCGGGTACGGTTACCCGAGGCGCCCCGCATGTGCGCGACGCGATGGACATGAAACGCATGATGGTCACCGTCATCGTCGCGTTGCTGCCGACCGTCGTCATGGCTTTTTACAATACCGGCCTGCAAATCAACCTGGCGTTGCAGCAACAAAGTATCGAACACGCTACGGGGTGGCGCGGCGCTCTACTATCTTTGCTGGGTGTCGGTCATGATCCGAACCGAATGCTGGATAACATGCTGCTGGGCGCGCTGTATTTTTTACCGGTCTATATCGTTACCGTTGTCACGGGAGGCTTTTGGGAAGTGCTGTTCGCAAGCGTCAGACAACACGCCATCAGCGAAGGATTTTTGGTCACCAGTCTGCTGTTCGCGCTGATTCTGCCGCCCGACATTCCTTTGTGGCAGGTCATGCTCGGCATATCGTTCGGCGTGGTGATCGGTAAGGAAATTTTCGGCGGCGTCGGCATGAACATACTCAATCCGGCCCTGGTCGGACGTAGCTTTTTGTTTTTCTCTTATCCGAGAGAAATGACCGGCAATTCGATTTGGGTGCCGGTCGACGGTTACAGCCGGGCCACGCCCTTGGCGGAATTACCAGCCCCCGAGCTTGAACTGAGCGTTTCTTGGCAGGATGCCTTCTTCGGGTTCATGCCGGGCTCCATGGGCGAAACCTCGACGCTGGCCTGCCTGATCGGCGCGTTGATTCTTATTGTTAGCCGGGTCGGATCGTGGCGTATCATGGCCGGCGTGGTTCTAGGCATGGTCGGCCTATCCTTGCTGTTTAATTATGCCGGCAGCTTATCGAACCCGATGTTTCAGGTCACGCCACAATGGCATATCGTGTTGGGCGGGTTTGCTTTCGGCACTGTCTATATGGCCACCGATCCGGTATCGGCCGCGCATTCTCGGCCCGGTCAATACGTCTACGGATTTCTGGTCGGCGCCTTGACAGTGCTGGTCCGAGTCATTAATCCGGGCTTTCCGGAAGGCATCATGCTGGCCATTTTATTCGGCAATGTCTTTGCGCCGACCATAGACAGGCTGTTCGTCAGCCGTCATATCCGAAAACGGTTGAGGAGGCAAACTGTCGATGCGGAAAAATAGCTTCAAAAATACCCTCCGGATCGTATTGGGCGTGAGCCTGATCTGTTCTTTATTGGTGTCCGCGACCGCGATATTGCTGCAACCGAAGCAAAAGCAAAACCAGCGACTGGACAAGATCGGAAATATCCTAACCGTTGCGGATCTCTATGAACCCGGGATCGATATTGAAGCCGTCTACCGACAAAACATCGTACCGCAGATGATAGCGTTGGATTCAGGAGACGTCGTAGCACCGGAAAAATTCGATGAGACTCTGAATATCGAAGCCTTCGATATTCAAACGCTGACTTCGGATCCTCGCTATAGCGCATCCGTTCCGCCTCAGTACGACAAGGCAAAAATCAAACAGCGCCCACAATACATGGCGGTCTATCGAGTCGAGACGGAACGGCGCCTGCAAAAACTAATACTGCCTATCTACGGCCGTGGATTGTGGTCGACTCTTTACGGATTTATAGCGTTGGATAAAGACCTACAAACGATTACCGGCATCACCTTTTACGAGCACAAAGAAACGCCGGGCCTCGGAGGCGAAGTCGACAATCCGCAATGGAAAAATAGCTGGAAAGGCAAGCAAGCGTTTGACGATCAAGGTCGGGTCGTGATCGAAGTCGTGAGGGGTGAAGTCGAACCCGATTCCGGCGATGCGGATCATCAAGTCTCAGGGCTCTCCGGTGCGACGATAACCAGTCGCGGAGTCAACAATCTGGTCAGATACTGGCTGGGCGAACACGGCTACGGACCCTACCTAAACGCTCTCGAACAAGCGCGTAAACAAAAGAATCTAACCGATAATAACGGACCGGAGTAAATCCATGCTGGAACATTACCTGAGTCTTTTTTTGACCGCGGTTTTTATCGAAAACCTGGCCTTGGCTTTCTTTCTTGGCATGTGCACGTTTCTGGCCGTATCCGATCGACTGTCTACGGCTACCGGCCTCGGCATTGCCGTCATCGTCGTTCAGTCGATCACCGTGCCGATCAACAACTTGATTTATCAGCATGTCCTCAAGGAAAACGCGCTCGCCTGGCTCGGACTACAAGGCATAGACCTGACTTTTCTGGGGCTTTTATGCTATATCGGCGTCATAGCCGCCGTCGTGCAGATTCTCGAGATGTTTTTGGATAAATATATTCCCCGGCTCTATATTGCGCTCGGCATCTTCCTGCCGCTGATCACGGTCAATTGCGCCATCCTCGGCGGCAGCCTGTTTATGGTCGAGCGTAATTATAATTTTACCGAGAGCATCGTGTTCGGCTTCGGTACCGGAACGGGATGGGCGTTAGCCATCGTCGGGTTGGCGGGTATTCGCGAAAGAATGAAATACAGCAACGTACCCGAAGGTCTGCGAGGTCTCGGCATTACCTTCATCACGGCCGGCTTGATGGCGATGGCCTTCATGTTGTTTTCGGGCATAGAGCTCTAGCGATGCGGCCTCCCACAATGATGACATTAAGGAATATGCACAAATCAACTTCTCGAAATAGTAAACTTTGTGGAGGTTCGGTGACTCGCTTGACAGGACGCCGTGAATACGTCCATGTAGGCTTGACGGCGGCTTTCCCTGCCGCCGACACCTGTCAATCGAGCCACCGAATCCCCTTTCCGATTGTTGAAGAAGTCACTTCATGCTCGTTCCTGACGACCGAACGGAGACCGGCATGAGCGATACTAGCTTAATCATCATTAGCATGGCCTTGTTTACAGTCATCGTTCTACTGCTAACGCTGGTCGTGATGTTCGCCAAAGCCCGGCTGGTAGAAAAAGGCGATGCTACTCTCACGATTAACGACGATCCGGATCATAGCCTGTCCGTGCCGATGGGCGGCAAATTGCTGGGCGCCCTAGCCGACAATGCTATCTATGTCCCTTCAGCTTGCGGCGGCCAGGGCACCTGCGGCCAATGTAAGGTCGTGATCAAAAAAGGGGGCGGCGCTATCCTGGGCACCGAGCGGGCCAAACTCAACCGGCAGCAGATCAAAGCCGGCTACCGATTGTCGTGCCAGGTTTCCGTCAAGCGCGATATGGGCCTCGATTTGCCGCCGGAACTGTTCTCGATCCGCAACTGGCAATGCACGGTGCGTTCCAATCGCAGCGTCGCTACGTTCATCAAAGAACTGGTATTGGAGCTGCCGCCCGGCGAAGACATGGAATTCAGGGCCGGTGGCTATGTTCAGATCAATGTGCCGCCCCATACCGTTAACTACAGCGATTTCGAAATCGAAGAACGGTTTCGGCCGGATTGGGATAAATACAAACTGTGGCAATACGTTTCCAAAGTCGACGAACCGGTCATGCGCGCCTATTCGATGGCCAACTATCCGGAAGAAAAAGGCATCATCATGTTGAATGTCCGCATATCCTCGCCGCCTCCCTCCGATCCCGACGTACCGCCCGGCAAGGTCTCGTCCTATATCTTCAGTCTGAAACCGGGCGACAAGGTCAGCATATCGGGGCCTTACGGCGAATTCTTCGCGCGGGAAACCGACAACGAAATGATCTTCGTCGGCGGCGGCTCCGGCATGGCGCCGATGCGTTCGCATATCTTCGATCAATTGAAACGGCTGAATAGCGAACGGAAAATATCCTACTGGTACGGCGCCCGCAGTCTCGGCGAAGTATTTTACGCCGAAGACTTCGACCGGCTGGCGCAGGAGCACGACAATTTTCGATGGATCGTCGGCTTGTCGAGCCCGCTACCCGAAGACGACTGGACGGGACCTACAGGTTTCATACACCAAATCCTGTATGACGAATATCTAAAAGACCATCCGGCCCCCGAAGACTGCGAATATTATCTATGCGGTCCGCCGGTGATGATCGATGCCGTGGTCGATATGTTGATCGATCTCGGCGTCGATTCGAAGAATATATTGTTTGATAAATTCTGAAGTTTTATAGTCATCGCAATTCAAATTTCGGTTTTTTTTATTCCCTCACCCCAACCCAATCATGTCGGGCTTTCCTGCCCGACACCCTGCGGGCGAGTGCTAAGGAACGAGCATGAAATAACTTCGACAAATGCTGAAAGGGGGTTCGGTGGCTCGATTGACAGGCGTCGGCGGCAGGGCAGATTTTTGCTCCTGCAAAATCTGCATTCATGCCATCCATGGCAATCAGATTCCGCCGTCGAGCCTACATGGATGTATTCACCCAGCACCTAAATTCCATAGCCCTTTACTCCCTTTTGATCGAAAAACCGTCTAAGAATAAAAGGTATGAGATGTGTCTATCAAGGACCGCCGTGAACCCCTCCATGGGGGCTTGACGGCAGCGATCCCTGCTGCCGACATCCTCGCTAACCACACCCCATACCTTCATGAAGTTAACCATTTTTTGAGTATAAAGGGAGTAGCTATGGTAACTATCTTGGATAATTCATCCAGCACCTAAATTAAGCCATGATTTTGAATCATTGCCAAAGACCTATGGAATTTAGGTGCTGGGTTCACGGCGTCCTGTCAAGCGAGTCGCCGAACCTCCACAGTGCCTAAAACTTGTAGAAGTAAATTTGTGCATATTCCTAACCCGTTCCAGACGGATTTGTCTTTAAGGGATAGGGAGCTAACGAGTCCAAAATCTGAACCGGATTTTGACAAGCCTGAATTTTTACATATTAACGCAAACCTGATGTCAACATTCGGCATTGGATAATCTATTCGCTGCCGCCTTGATTGTCTTCGTCGTCTTTATGTTCTTTAGCTGAAACTTTCATCACCACCATTATTCCAATTACAATCGCCAGTACCATCGTAATTTCCAACACCATACGAATCATTTTCGTACCTCCGTTAAGTCATGAAGATAAAAAGACTGCTGCGTCGAGTCCGTTGAGCACTTGCCTCAAGAGAGTTGTTGATCTTTAAATTTGTTTCTCCGGCCTATCAAGCGCTTGCGCGGCAATATTTCCGTGGACCGTCAAGTTGTTGAGTCATCACGCCTCATTACCACAGGCCGAAAAAGCCGTCCGGATTGGTATCGATTTTGCTCTTGGTGTTGGTTCGAGTAACATTTTTTGCGGTTAGTATCGTGAAAACCGGATGACTTCATTCAGCCTAAAAAGAGCAGTTGGCATGTGTTGTAGACCGTTCGTGCTGAGCCAAGTCGAAGCATGAAGGGGCTACAACACTTTCACCGGATTGGCGAAGCCTCAAACTACCCCTCACCCTTCGACAGGGCTCTCCTGAGCGTAGCCGAAGGGCTCAGGGCGAACGGTAGTTTGAGGTACTCAACTGCTCTTTTTAGGTTCAGGCAATTTGATTTGAATACTATTTTGACCAAATGTCCATAATTTTCGACATTGTTCACAAAGCGATCCTCAACAGACCGTCTTTCCGTGAAAAATAAAACACAGATTTTGCATTGGGAGTATTTCGAGCACAAAGCCGATATCGGTATACGCGGCATCGCGACGACACCCTCCGAAGCTTTCGAGTAGGCCGCGCTGGCGATGACCGCGGTAATCTGCGATCCGGGTTGTATTCAAGAGCGTCAATCGTTCGAAGTTTCCTGTCGGACGGACGATATCAAATTTTTATTCGCTGTTCCCCAAGCTCTAGCTTTCCGTATCTTTAGAGTTTGATGGAGAATCGAAATGCCAGAAGCCGTTACCGTGTGCTGACCAATCTATGCCTACATTTCCTGTGCAGTCATGATTTTCTGGGTAGGAGGGTTTAAACGATGTCGTTCGAGACTGATGAATTTTCGGAAAGCTGGAGCTTCCCGGCCCGGTTTCCCAAGCGGAACCCTCGTCGTTATACACAAATATCGGCATACTTGCCGAAAAGAGCTTATCGAATATCTGGGAGCGGTGCTGTTTGATAAAACTGCGGATATTAAACGGGAGTTCCTCGCTCCCTCCGCTCCAGCGTAGGAATGCATGCCGATCTTGACTCGGCAGCCAAGGTATGGGTTCCCACGGAGGACCGTGGGAACCAGAAAAAGGGGTACGCCCTTTATGTGTCTAGAATCTGAGACTCTACATCCATGCTTTTATGAAGTACGCGAATTATTGTAATCTTGCTATTCGTACCTTCACGAAAAAATATAACATGGCTTCCTTGCGGGAACTTTTTATATCCAATTTTTATGTGGTCGCATTTCTTTCCAACAGATGGGTTGTCGACTAAAAAATGAAAAACATCGTCAAATTGCTTTAGATACAAATACCGCTGGTTTCTACCCCAGCGAATTTCAGTAAATTTAGCTATTTCCCTAAGATCTTTCTTTGCTGCCTGAGTTAACTTAAATGCCTTCATTCATCCATTTCTTTATCAAGTTCGGCCATAAAAGTATCGTAGTTGTAATCCGCAATACCGCTTCGCTCACCTTCATCTAGGGCTTTTCTCAAGGCTTGCAATCTTGTTTCATTATTTTCAAGCAGCCTAAGTCCTGCTCTTACTACTTCACTGGCCGAACCAAACCTACCGCTTTTGATTTGACTAGCAATAAATCCATCAAAATGATCACCCAACGTAATACTCGTGTTTTTAGCCATTCTGCACCTCGCTTATACCTATTTATACCTGATTATGGTACAAGACACATATCAAGGCAAATTACTCGGACTGCCGTCAAGCCAACGTCAAATCGATATGTCGGCCCAATGCCTTACATCATTCCTACGCTCTGCGTCCCCAGGGGGTCGATAATCCCGACAAGAGCAACGATAGATTCTCTATAGTTTCTTAATCCAATTGCCCGCGGCAGTCGACGCAGAGCGTCTAAAGCGGCATTCCCGCGCAGAGCATGGGAACGAGTGTTTTGTAAAATGGCGGGACTTAATACCGATAATTTGCTGGGTGGTTGCATTTATGAGTTGAATTCGCCCAACGCTATTCCGGCCTGGAAAACTATACAATCGATGGCGTAGGCTTGAAGGCATTCATCATCCGATTGCAGAACGACAAAGACACCGATACGGCTTGGTTGGAATCGGTCGCCGCATTTTTAGGCAAAGCGCCGCCCGATAAATGGAAGCCAAACAACACCACCGAAGCCGCTTATCGTTTAATCGAATTAAGCGGAAGACTGAAAGAGCTTGCGATCGTCCGCGCCGAGCAACAAAAAGCAGAAGCCGTTAGTGAAGCGACGCTGATCCGTATCGTGAGCGAAAATGGCGAATACAAACAAGTGGCCTATTTGACCGAAGAATTAAAAGAACAGGCCGACGCCAAAATAGCGGAACTGAAGCTGGATCAAGGAAGCCAGGCATTGAAACAGGCTATTCTTGCGCGATTGATAAAGCAGTGGTCATCTTGAATAAGGGTGTCAATCGAGTAATTATTCGTATCCCACTATCGTTCTTACGCAGAGCGATCATCGTTATACATAAATTGTAGGGTACGCTGCGCGTACCAAAGCCGTGCCCTGACGGTTCGATTGGCACATGAACATTGCGGGGTTACCATGGTACGCACAGCGTACCCTACGCGGATCGCCTAGCGCTAGGTGAAGGATAGCCGAGTGTGTTAAATAACAATAAAGGTATCGAGCCCTCATTGGCTAAGATTGCAAAAGAGTAATTTTTGACTTATGTATAACGATGAGCGGGAGAACGTCACTGCCATTATGTTAAGGGAAACCCGTCATTCCGCCATGGATTCACTCCGGGCTATCCTGCCCGGAACCCTTCGGGTAAATGCAAATCCGTTCCGTACGGATTTGTGGTGGAATCCAGTGCCATGGATGGCAAGCTTTTGAGGCACATTAGAGCCTGAATGCAAGCATTACTTATCTCTGTGACGGCTTAACTTAATGGCAGGTGTAGAGCGTGGGAACGATAATTGCCGGGGACTGAATAGTTACTCTATCGATGTTCGGGTTATGATCGTGAAACGATATTTATTAAAAACAACTGAGATAATGCGCAAATGAACGAAATAATTTTTGTTGTAGAAGAAGCCGCGGAGGGCGGTTTTATCGCTAAAGCGCTTGGCTGTTCAATATATACCGAGGCGGATGATATAGAACAACTGCATGCTAATGTTCGAGATGCGGTCGCCTGCCACTTCGAGTCGGAAGACAAGCCGAGCATTATTCGTTTGCATTTTGTCCGTGACGAAGTGATTGCAGCATGAAGTTGCCGCGAGATCTAACAGGAATATTCCTCGCTACATAACAATTCCAGCACATAATCCGTTAAGAACGGGTGTGTTATCAGCCATATTGAACGATGTTGCATCGCATTTTAATCTAACCCGAGACGGACTATTAAGTCGTTTATTTGAATAAGAAAGTAGTAATGTAGGTTGGGTTAGCGTGAGCGTAACCCGACAGGGTAGCCATTGATGGTCGGGTTACGGCTATCGCCAAACCCGACTTACCCGGCTGAATCTGCCGAATATGCAGTATGCGCCGGAGGACAAGCTGGACATCTACTCCGATGCGCAAATAGGCTTGGCAACCTTGGAAAGCAATCCGGAAAAGCAATTGAAATATGTGGAATTTATTGATTACTATGCGGATCTTACCTAGCAAGAAACACAAAACTATCGTGAGCGTTATCTATCAGAAGCAGGTGAAACCATGGGTATAGCACAATTACTGAGACAAGAAGGTCGCGAAGAAGGCCGCGAAGAAGGTCGTAAAAGCGAATGCATGGCGCTAATAAACCGTCAATTGCGCCGAAAACTCGGATTGCAACCAACGCTCGAACAACTGCTGTCAAAGTTGCCCGCACTCTCTCTCGAAGCTCTTGAAGACTTGGCCGATGCGTTGTTGGATTTCCAGGAATTGAGTGATCTACAAACATGGCTGGATGAGCGCGGCGGGTGAGATGCTGCCTTCTGGGCATTATGGCAATCCCAATGCTGAAACAAATCAGGTAGATGCGCCCAATCAGAAACGAGGACGAATCATGCGTCTAAGCCCCATACAAAAGCAAGCCATCTGTGAAAGTGCGTTACGCCACTTCGGCAAGGAAGCGCAGGTTTGGTTATTCGGATCGAGAGTTGACGATACACGCAAAGGCGGCGATATTGATTTGTATATCGAAACACCAATACAAAATGCCGAGGAATTGATAACGGCCAAATTACAGTTTTTACGCGAACTCCACAAAAAAATCGGTGAACAAAAAATCGATATCGTCTTGCGCAGATTGCGCAGAGCCGGTACGACAGTCGATTTGCCGATCTACCGGATAGCTAAACAGACTGGGGTGCGATTGCAATGACAGAAATTAGTATTGCAAGCACAGCACGTCTGGTAGGCTTGTCTCTGAAAGCATTAAAAGCCGCCATTAAAAATTATAAGATTTGAAATTTAGACATTCTTCGGCATGCCCCAAACTAATAATAAAAAGCAAACAATCGATTTCTATAATGCCAATGCTGAACAGTATGTTGCCGAAACCTCCAATTTAGATGTTTCAGACCATCGAAATCGTTTCCTGAATTTCATCCCTGACGGCGGGCAGATATTAGATTTAGGCTGCGGTTCAGGCCGTGACAGTCGCTTTTTTATCGACCGAGGTTATTCGGTGACGGCTGTCGATGCATCTGAAGTCATTGCCAAATTAGCTGGCGAATTTATTGGCATAACGGTTGATGTCCTAGATTTTCAAGAGCTTGAATATTTTGAGACTTTCGACGGTATCTGGGCTTGCGCTAGTTTGTTGCATTGTCCAAAAGCAGAGATGGACTCCGTCATACTGAAAATAACAAAGGCTTTGAAACCGCACGGTATCGCTTATATGTCTTTTAAGTTTGGAGCCGGCGAACGAGTTGACGAGCGGGGACGTTTTTTCAATGATTATACGGAAGACGACTTGTCTGAATTGCTAGCCGCCCATTCGGATTTAGAAATTATCGACCTGTTTACCGAATCAAAACCACTTAGAGGCGGACTCCAGACTTGGTTGAATTTATACGCAAAAAAACAAGCGGACAATGACGTCTAACGTAATCCAACACTTAATCACGGGGGGAGATGATCCTTTTCTGCCTAAGCTAAAGAACGATATAAATTCTGCCGACAGGATCGATATCACGGTGTCTTTCATTCGGCAAAGCGGTCTACGATTGATCCTTGACGCCTTGACCGATGCACTTGAACGAGGCGTTGATATTCGCATTTTAACCGGGGATTATCTATGTGTTACTGAACCGGCGGCTTTGCGTCATTTACTTTTGTTGCAAGAATCCGGGGCCGATGTCCGGGTATTCGAAACGCACAATGGTCAAAGCTTTCATATGAAAGCCTATATCTTCGCCTTTTCGAGTGAGCAAGGTAAGAGCGGCGGTCATGCCTATGTTGGGTCCAGTAATATTTCGAGTTCTGCGTTGAAGCATGGCTTGGAATGGAATCTCAGAGTGGCGCTTGAAGAAAATACGGCCAGGTTTGATGAAATTTGTCGTAAATTCGAACAAATTTATACTCATTCCAGTACTAAGCGATTGTCGAATCATTGGATAGAGGATTATCAGAAAAGATTCGAAAATCAGCCTGTCGTTTTTTTTTCGGGATGGGAAAAAGAAGAAGCGACACTCCCGCCGGAACCCAATGCCATTCAACAAGAAGCTTTAAAAGCGCTAAAGCAGTCTCGTGAAACGGGTTATCGACGCGGCTTGGTTGTCATGGCGACGGGGTTGGGTAAAACCTGGCTAGCCGCGTTCGATAGCCTGCAATTGAATAGCGAGAAAGTGTTGTTTGTCGCGCACCGAGAAGAAATCCTGAGCCAAGCCGAATATACCTTTGTCTGTATTCGCTCTAAAGCCAAGGTTGCGAAATTTACCGGGCAGAATCATCAACTGGACGTCGATATGCTGTTTGCTTCGATCCAAACCTTGGGCAAACAGCATCACTTAAACAAATTCGCGCCGGATCATTTCGATTACATCGTCGTCGATGAATTTCATCATGCATCCGCTCGCACTTATCGGCAATTACTCAACCACTTCAAGCCCCGTTTTTTATTGGGCTTGACGGCGACGCCGGAGCGTACCGATCAGGCGGACATTCTGTCGCTTTGTGATGATAACTTGGTTTATCGCCGCGATATGTTCGACGGCATTAACTCCGGTCTTTTAAGTCCGTTTAATTATTACGGGATTGCCGATCAGGAAGTCGATTACCAAAGCATACCCTGGCGCAACGGCAAATTTGACCCGGATCAATTACAGAACAAGCTGGCTACCCAAGCACGGGCTAAACATGCGCTCAAGCGCTGGGTGGAGTTGAAACAAGTCAGGACGCTGGCATTTTGCGTGTCAAAAAAACATGCGGATTATATGGCTGATTACTTTCAGCAGCAGGGCTACAAAGCGGTATCCGTGCATAGCGATTCTTCCATTCGACGAAACGATGCCTTATCGAAATTAGAAAACGCTGAAATCGATATCATATTTTCGGTCGATCTGTTCAATGAGGGTATTGATTTACCGCTCATCGATACCGTTTTATTGCTCAGACCGACCGAATCGAAAATTATTTTTCTTCAACAATTAGGGCGCGGATTACGAAGACATCTTCTGAAAGATAGCTTGGTCGTGTTGGATTTTATCGGAAATCACCTGAGTTTTTTTCGCAAGCCCGAAGCGCTTTTCAATGTGGGCGTTTCCAAACGTGAACGCAGCGAGTTCATCAAGCAAATTCAATCAAACACGCTCAAGTTGCCTGACGGCTGTTATGTGAACTTTGATCTTCAAGCCATCGATTTTCTTGCAAAATTAATCGCGACGAATATCGATACCCAAGAGGAGATTTATCGTTCGTTGAAGGCATCGAAAGACCGCCGGCCAACATTGGCGGAGTTTTATAACGCGGGCGGCGAGGTACAAGTCATTCGTCAACAATATGGACAGTGGCTGAGTTTTATTGTTTCCGAGCAGGACCTTTCGGTAGATGAAAGCGAATGCTTGAGCCGTTTTGAAGGTTTCTTCAAAGAAATTGAAGTCACCAACCTGACCAAATCCTACAAAATCGTCCTTTTGGAAGCGCTCTTGGAGCTCGACGGTTTTCGACAGTCAATCGATATCAAGGATTTGTCCATGCATTGTTTCGGCATCATCCAGCGTCGTCGTGCCTTGCTTGCCGATATGCCCGATGAGTTTAGGGCAGTCGATCGATTAGAGGGCAGGGCAGTTAACAGCTGGCGCAGCTACTGGAAATCCAATCCCATCAAAGCGTGGACGGGCGGCAATAAGGCGACCGATCAAGCTTTTTTTAAAATTGATGACGAGCGATTTCAATTTATTGGCGATGTTCCAGAGAACGAAATCGACATCTTTCTCGCATTAATCGGGGAGCTGATCGACTATCGTTATATGCAATACGAAGAAAGGCTCCGAAAAGTGCCGCCGGTGCAAAGTAGGCCGAAAGCGGACGTTATCGACATTAACAGCGTCAGAAAACAAAGAATACCGTACTTTCAGGATTTAAAAATCGCATGCGGATTTTTCAAAACCAGCCAACATGATGAAGATAGTGTTCATAAGGTCGCTTTGCCGGAACGCTATGGTCGATTGGATTCGGAACGGCATTTCATTGCCCGCGCAACCGGCAATTCGATGGATGGCGGAAAAAATCCGATCAAGGACGGCGATTATCTTCTGCTCGAGGCGATCACGCCCGACCGCGCGGGAAGCATTAGTCATCAAATCGTTGCAATTGAAAGACAGGATGTATCAGGCGATGATCAGTATTTATTGAGATATATTCGAAAATTAGGCCAAGGCGAGTATGAGTTGATCGCGAACAATCAGGATTATAAGCCCATGCGGGCGACGGAAGAGATGCGAACTTTTGCGCGGTTCAAAGGTGTCATAGATCCAAATGATTTGGAAATTGATGAATAGCTTTATCGAAAGAAATGAACGATTGGATTAGCCAAGTAGACTATTTGCAAGGCGAATTGGCCGGTGTGATAGAACATTAGTTGAGCGGCGGTTGCGTTTATGCAATGGTGTAATAAAGAGGCGGTTTGAATTAATAATCTATACCAGAACCTTTATTATTAATTTAATCTCTTTTTGCCTAGGCTGTTTGCTTGGCACAGTATAATTACCAATTATACTGAGTGGCAATTATGAGTACGCCGGCATATTTGCCCTATTTACCGGCTAATATCAAGTTATCAAGGTGAATATGCCCTATTTACCCATTATGCAGGCAAAAGGACCCGAAAATATTAACTTATCAGGCAGGTTTGCCTGAGAATCAATAGTTAGATTATGCGTATTAACGAGGCGGAATCCAATAGGTACAAATATCAAAAGCGATCAATATGGATAAATTGAAGGCAATTAATTGGCCAAGCCTCGTAACTGGCAAGCACTCATGGATTGATGATCATTTCAAAGTCCACTCCGTTCTTGAGGACAGGAAAACCGTCTGTCGATTCTTCTCTCTGGACTTTTCAGGCACTCAGCAAGAGATACTCTCTCTAACAGAGTCAATGGCTGAATCAATCGAACACTATGTCTTCGATGAGAAGCAGCTAGCGAGCTTTCGCAAAGAAGGAAAAGTTCCATTCCAAAAGGCAATGAAGTTTTTTGGAAAGACAAACCCAGATATGGATGGGAAGTACGGAGAACTTCTCCTGTATCTTCTGACAGAAAAATTTCTCCAGACACCTCTTGTGAGCCACAAACTATCTCTCATTACAAATACGAACGATCAAGTCAAAGGCGGGGATGGCATTTTCTTTGGTAATTATAAAGATGAACTAGCTATTTTGATTGGGGAGTCCAAGATTCACCAAGAAGCTGCTGGAGCTATGGAAGACGCGCTAGAGTCACTGGATCGATTTTACGATAACTATAGTTCCGGCCAACTAGGGCATGAGATGTTCATCGCTCGATCAAATATTTCAGAGAATTTCACATCATTAGATGACGCCGAGAGCCTTTATCACGCGTTCACCCCAGGGACTGAACAGTACAAAGGTTGCGTCAAAGCGCACCCCGTTCTTCTTGTTTTCGAATCAAGCAAAATTAGCAAGATCGAAGAGAAGGCAAAGAATAAAGACGAAGCAGAACAGATGTTCAGCGACTGGCTTACTGGCAGGTCAAAAGAGATACAAAAACTTCTAGGTAAAAAGTTAGATAACTTCTCAGAGCTCAAGAAGGTATACATTGACGTATTTCTTATGCCGTTGACTGATGTATCCAAGTTCAAACACGCGCTCTACAGGGAAATTCACGGTGTAGACTATATATCACATAAAAAATGAATAACATAACGCAGATATATTCTCAAGCAGCAAATCATGAAGACTTTGTTCGAGTATTTGACAAACTATTGGAAAAGCTATTTCTCGAAGACAAAGTAACAGATAACGTACAAGTTGATCTTGATAAAGAAGAGATAAAAAAAGCCACCTGGCTCGCTTCGATAGCTGCTCTCAGTGACGATGACAAAGAACGCAATATGGCAAATGCGTTTGGAGCACTGCTTCATCTGACCGACAAAGAAAATGAAATATACAAACGTGCGTGCTATATCCTACAGTCAAGAACTGGAAACCTGATTACCAGCAACCATATACCCAAACTCTTCCATAATGAAAACACTCTCAGTGATTATGGAACGCTCCTAAATTTTGAGCTTGCAGCACACAGAGCACTGCTAGAGCACGAATTCTCCGACAATACAAAGATCTTCTTCACTGAGTTTCAGAAAAAGCTTTGGGAGTCTCTTAACTCTGGCGAGAACATCGCTATCTCAGCCCCAACATCAGCGGGTAAATCTTTTATCATTAAAAAATATATTCTGGAACTGGTAGAAGATGGCGCGAAGAATATAGTTTTCATTGTGCCCACAAAAGCACTGATAAACCAAGTGAGCAACGTGCTAAAGAGCCAGCTCCACGAAAAGGCGCATGTATATACAACCTACACAGATAATGAAGAAGATGATCTAGCCACTATCTATGTACTGACACCAGAGAGATCTCTAAAACTTCTACAAGATAAAAATGTTGCCCCACCAGAACTGATATTCATGGATGAAGTACATAATATTGAAGCTGGTTCTAGAGGGGTTATATTTGAGAACATCTTATATCGAGTGATCTCCACTTGGGCTTCTACCCAGCTGGTCGTTGCAGGGCCATTTATTAGCTCACTTTCAGACAGCATTAAGAAAATCTGTAATATCTCTATTGTTGATCACCAAACACTCTCTTCTCCAGTGTTTCAGGTTCGATCAGCGCTTACTTTTTTTCCGAGTAAGAAAATAGCCAGATACAAAATATCAAGCCCTACTCAAAGAACTATCTCAGGTGAGATTAAGCTGAAAAAATCCCTGTATTCGAAGATAAAAACCAACAAAGGGGAAGCGCTAGAAGTTATTGCAGATATGTTTTCTCCTGAGGATCATAATATTTATTATGCTCCGAAGAAAAACCTTGCAGAGACATGGGCAAGTAAAATTGCTCCTGTTATCGCCTCAAAGAACCCAAAAATTATCGAAGCAGCCGATTCTAGGGTTAAGGATCTTATCGATTTCTTATCTGAAGAAGTGCATCCAGATTACTCACTCATACGAACCCTCAGACTTGGAGTTGCATATCACCATGCAGGGCTTCCAGATATTGCAAGGCAAGAAGTAGAGGAACTCTATTCAGAGTCCATTATCAAGAATATTGTTTGCACATCCACTTTGCTACAAGGTGTGAACTTGCCGGCAGACAGACTCATTGTCATAAGCCCTAAAGTGAACTCACACGATATGCCTGCCTTTGATTTTCTTAATCTTCTTGGTCGTGCAGGCAGAGCCAATACCAAACTTTATGGTGAAATCTACTGTATTGATGTTATTGATGATGAATGGGGAAGCAAGAAGCTTGAAACTGAGGTAAACAAAACCGTTGATACATCTTCAAACCTTTTCCTTCAGAAAAATGAAGATCATCTATCAGTCATTGCGGATATGTCAGACGAACAGATCCGCGATATGACGGGTGATAAAGATATTTACGGCAACTTATCATACTTGAGGTCAATCTTTAAAACAGACAGAAATCACTTCGACAGGATTCTATCAAACTCAGGGATTACCTCAGAAAACGTCGAAGCGTTTTCTAAAAAGTTAGAGTCCATGTACAACGGTATGACTATACCTCAAGAACTTATTGCCAAAAATCCATTTATTGATCCTATCTTGCAAAACGAGCTTTTCGAAGCGATTCAATCCGAAGGTATAGAAAATTGGCTGATCAGTAAGAAGCCCATGACCAACGGTGGCAGTGATTTAGATAATTTGCCGTTTCAAGAAAAAAGCTATTACTTTCAATTATGGAGTATTTTCAACAGGCTCAATGCAATCTTCAATATCGAATATGAACTCAATAATAATGGTTATAAAAAAGATAATTACATCAACATAGGAAGACTTGTAAGGGATGCCCACCGCTGGATGTCTGGAAAAAAACATAAATTTTTCATTCTTGATCTCATTGGTGAAAACAATCATGATGAAGCAGAAGTCGATAAGGCTGCGCGGAGAGTTACTAGTCACATCAGTACTAACTTAACTTTCATTGCAGTTAAGTACCTCATGCTTTGGTCTGATATGATTTCGTACTTCCTTAGCGAAAAAGAAATTGAAGAGAATGCCTATATCCTCAACCTTCCTTCTATGCTCGAAATGGGGAGCTACGACCCCGCTGTTTTAGAGCTGATGAGCTGCGGAATAAACAGATCTGTAGCCCTTTCAATCTCTAGCAAGGTCAAGAAGATGGATACTTCTGCTGAAAAAGCACTCGCTTCCATCAACAAAGAAATACTTCCCAGCATCTTTAAAAGGCATTTGATGAAGGCTGGATACTAGTTAGCAAAATATTGTGTTGCTCAATCTAACGAATAAGGTTAGATGGTGCGAGCGACGCGCGCGAAGCCACCATCTGAACCGTTTGTTGTACAAGCCCGGTGGTCGAAGAGCTGGCTTTATATAAGAAAATATCTTTTCGGAGTTTGCTGCACGATCAGGGTCTATATTTTATGCTAAATTCTCAGGATAGTGCTTCCAAGTAAATAAAAGGTAGTATCAAAATAGCGAAACCGTTTCTAGCCTGAAAGATCAAGTCATTAAACACAAGCACATAAAGGATTGCGGTTTCGGGACAAACAAAGGGAAGCATCCCGGAATAACTGGGTCAGAATATGAACCCCTAGTTATCTATCAAACGATGATCGAATGAAAGTAGAGCGTCATTTGGATTCGGTGCATGTTCGATATGCTCAATTGAACGAGGCGCTTAGGCGATCAAAAGTCGAAAGTTGGCAACAGCAGTTTTTCTCGTTGGAAAATATAGATGCTCTAACGAAATTCGAGACTGAAAAATTGATAAAAGCAATAAATAGCCCGCCCGTCGAGCTGAAAGAAGCAGAGCGGCAGTCGCTGCAATTAATGGAGAGCAAGCTAATATCGCATATTGATCAGATGAACATGGATGACATTTTGAGTCGTATAGAGAGGCTTCCTGTAATGATTCAACGTCAACTATACGATGCGCTTTCTGAACGATTGGTTTTGATAATTGATAAAGGTGTAATTTAGGGAGAAACAGATAGTATTAAGCTTCTTGGATTCATAACCATGGCTGGTACTCGCGCAGAGTAAGTATTCAGACCCCGTTGGCAAATTACCGCAATCCAGGCGTATTGTTGGCATCCCCCCTTTGAAAAAGGGGGGATTGAGGGGGTTATTTAAAAAATCTCCCCTAGCCCCTCTTTTTCAAAGAGGGGACTGAATACTTACCTCTGAATTGGATATGACATGACTGAAAAAATGAAGTGATTTTGAGGTTGCACTGCAAATGCGTGAGTTTGAGATTACTCAACTCGCTCAACGAAACAATTTTTTTATGATATTTCAAGGGGTGTTGCTTGCTGGGGTTATTCAGTCCGCCCACTCAATACCTGCGGTAAGTTTTTTAGGTTTGTATCGCAGGCTTTTCCATTTCGTTATTTCAAGTTGGTATGGTTTCTGGTGCAAAGTATTGGCAGGCCAAGCTCTCTAAATTTGAACCCAATTTATTTCACGAAGACGATTGCAGGTACAACAACACTGTAAAGGGGCGGCTCAGCAAGCGAGGAATCAGCGGTAGAATTGAAAGCTTAATCATGCGCCACTATTCAGTTAGTCGCATACCTATTTGGGTTGGTATCACGTTTGCGGCCATTTGGTTTCTTTTGGTTTTGTGTACCCTTCGTGGCTACTCGCCTCTAGGCATTCCGTCTTTTATCGTGGACTTTAATTGCCATGCCTAACGCTGTAAGATGGTTTTGCACCAGCAAACCGTCATAACCAAGAGGATATGACTTGACTGAATTATATGAATTGTTACAGCAGCAAAAAGCCAGTATTCTGGAAATTGCCAAGCATTACCACGCAACCAACATCCGCGTGTTTGGCTCCGTGGTACGCGGCGAAGCGCATGATGACAGCGACATTGATTTATTGGTCGATTTTCTGCCTGGCTCAACTCTATTGGATCAGGTTGGCCTGATTGATGCGCTATCGACGACACTGGGCCGCAAGGTCGATATAGTCAGCGAGCGCGCATTGAACAAATACTTACGCCAGCGGGTTTTGCAAGAAGCTGTAGCGTTATGAAAGATCGATTTATCTTCATTGCTGCGGCATTGGAAAGCATCGAGTTAATTCGGTCTTATATCGAAGGCTACGATTTAACTGGGTTTTTGGCCGATAGAAAAACTCAGGATGCAGTGATTCGCAATCTGGAAATCATCGGCCAAGCGCTTAAGGACTTTGGTGTTGAAATCTTGTTGGCGGAACAACCTAAATGTAATGATGAGCCATTATTCTTTTGGCTGGGATCCTCGTAAGGATGCCGCTAATCGCAAGAAGCACGACGTCTCGTTCCAGGAGGCCAAAACTGCCTTTACAGATGAGTTCAACCAGCGGGTCAACTTGACCGGCAAAAGTTACGCGCCTATCGTAGCTACGCTTTCGCCGTCAAGTTACCCTTATCGTTAACAGTATCCGACTCGGCGTCTTGATAATAATTATAATGTAACTACAATGTAACGATGAGCCATTATTCTTTTGGCTGGGATCCTCGTAAGGATGCCGCTAATCGCAAGAAGCACGACGTCTCGTTCCAGGAGGCCAAAACTGCATTTACAGATGAGTTCGCACGTCTTATAGCTGACCCCGACCATTCTGAAGAGGAGGACCGGTTCATTCTCCTCGGCACTAGCATACATTCTCGCTTGCTGGTGGTGTGCCACTGCATAAGAGATGGTGAGGTTATCCGAATTATCTCTGCCCGTAAGGCGAATAGGCGAGAACGAAAAACTTATGAAGGGTACAGACATGCGTGATAATTACGACTTTTCCGACTCCGTTAAAAATCCATACGCCAAGAAGCTCAAGAAGCAGGTTACGATCCGGTTGGATGAAGATACGGTGGCGTACTTCAAGAATCTTGCGGAGGAAAAAGACCTACCGTATCAGAGCCTTATCAACCTCTATCTGCGTGACTGCGCCCAGTCACATAAGGATCTTAAGATTGAGTGGCAGTGAACTGTTAACAATCGGCTTCTTTCGGACAGACAAAAGCTCCGGCCAAAAAACGGCCTTCATTTTTGCCTGCCGCAGAGCCGGCCATTATGTTTTAAAAAACGAAAAAAATCGCTATCCTAAAAAAAATATGCCATGTTAAAGCCGAAAGTTACAGAATTAATTACCGAAGAAGACTGCTTGCAAGGCGAGCTAATTAACGATGTAAAACACGAGCTAAATGATACTGAATTGGCCTACGTTTAATTGGTACCTGACCCTAATGTATCCCCACAAAACGCTCGTTCCCATGCTCTGCGCTCACCGTTATACACAAATATCGGTAAACTTGCTAAACAGAGGTCATCGTATAACTGGAAACGGTGCTGTTTGATAAATCTGCGGATATTGGATATCAGTGGCTCCGAGATCGCGATCTGGGGATCGCTCCCACAGAGCATCCAGCCCCTTGTGGGAGCGACGCCTTCGTCGTCCCTCACCTAACGCTAGGTGCACTGCCATTAAGTTAAGCCGTTCGTGGTGTGCCTGTCGAACCATGGACGGCTTAACTTATCGACCCAGGATTTTTCCATTCACCCTTCGACAGGCTCAGGGCGAACGGAAAAATCCTTAACTTAATGGCAGTGAACGCTAGGTGAGGGAAAGTCGGTTACGTTAAGCAACAATAAAGGGTATCGAGGTCACATTCGCCAAGATGGCAAGACGGTATATCTACGACTTATGTATAACGGCGAGTGCTCTGCGTGGGAATGCCGCTTTAGACGCTCTGCGTCGACTGCCGCGGGCAATTGGATTAAGAAACTGTAGAGAATGTCCGGTTGCTCTTGTCGGGATTATCGACCTCTGGGGACGCAGAGCGTCCCGGGATGCATTCCCACGCAGAGCGTCACTGCCATTAAGTTAAGCCTTTTCTGGTTCCCACGGTCCTCCGTGGGAATCCGTACCTTGGCTGTCGAAACCAGATCGGTATGCGTTCCCACGCTGGAGCGATGGGAACGAGGAAAATCTCCCCCAGCCACTCTTTTTCAAAGGGGGGAGTAAAACTCCAAGGACCTTAACTTAATGGCAGTGACGCAGAGCGTAGGAACGATAAAAAATCAATAAATCTATCAATTTTCAGCCATAGAAAATTGTTTTATTTGGCTATTTCGTGGGGATACCTCAGTACCTGACCTCAGTTATTTGGATTTGTGAAAGGGGCAGTTGGGTAAATCGCTGTTCTACCATGATGAGTAGCAAACAACACTACTCATCTAGACCTAACCCTGTTGTCCTGTTTTTTTGTGTCTATTGGGATATCTAATTGTAGTTATGTCTTCAAATCAAACATTTAGTCACTATCTTGCAAAGCACTCCAATGGAGTATATTCTTAAGGCATGATTACCGTTGCCGAAACCGAGCCATTTCAAAGCAAAATCAATAAGTTACTTTCTAAGGAAGAAAAGGATGAGTTGATTGCATATTTGTCGGAACATCCGAGCGCCGGAGATTTAATTCAAGGAACCGGGGGCATTAGAAAGCTCAGATGGGCAAAGGCAGACAAAGGCAAAAGCGGAGGCGTCAGGGTTATCTATTATTTTCATAGTGACATGATGCCACTTTATCTATTGGCTGTTTTCACTAAAAACGAAAAGGCAAACATCACTGCTGAAGAGAGGAACATTTTGTCGAAGGCAGTAAAAGAGTTAGTAACCTATTGGAGGCGTAAAAATGGGCAAGGCATTCACTGAAATATTTGCTGGCCTTAGTGATGCAATTGATCACGCAAAAGGTAAATCAACAAAGGTTGTTGAGCATAAACCGGAGCCTATTGACGTCAAAGCCATCCGAGAAACTACAGGCATGACACAGCAAAAATTTTGCGCTGCGTTCGGTATTTCTCTTGGCACATTGCGTCACTGGGAGCAAGGGTTGCGTGTGCCTAGAGGTCCTGCGCGAGTATTGCTTAAGGTAGTTAAGCATAACCCCAAAGCAATTATTGACGCGATGCACGAATAAAAACATAACAAGGCGCTGCTATCGGGCAAATTTTCCGCTGCTCGCTCCACATTTGCCGCAAAGTTCGGCGTTAGCCGTCAAGGAGCGAGCATGTCCGAATACAAGCTGACAGAAGAGATACTCAAGCGATCCCAATCCAATGTCTGGGACATGGCAAAACTCGAATGGAAGCTGAACGAGATTTACGAAGCAGAGGAACCCGAAACATGCCTTTGTGGCCACTTTCCAATTGGAGAATATACTATGATGTTTGACCGGTGGAATTTTCTTTTCACTTTAATGACTTAGGTCGATATGCTTGGGACTGGCATGGTATGTTAATACCGAATCATACAGGTTTAATTACCGAAGACGACTATTTGCAAAGCGAGCTAACCAGCGATGTAAAACACGAGCTGATTGATGGTTGTGTCTATGCAATGGCCGGCGCCAGCGCAAACCATGAGCGAATTGCTGGGAATGTTTATAGAAAGTTCGGCAATCATTTGGAGGGCTCGTCTTGCGAACCTTTCGGGTCGGATATGAAGGTCAAAGCGGGTTCGAATTTTTTTTATCCCGATGTCAGTGTCGATTGCCATTTCGATGAATCCCAGCCTTATTATGTGCAGTCGCCGATCATCATTGTCGAGGTGTTGTCCAAGGCAACACGCAAGATGGATGAAACGGTTAAATTGCTTTCTTACATCAATATTCCGAGCTTGCAAGAGTATGTGTTGATCGAGCAGGATTTTGTCGATATCCAGGTCATTCGCCGGAATGAGTCATGGTTGCCGAGGCATTATTTTTTGGGGGATGAAATTACTTTTGAATCCATTGATCTCACTTTGCCGGTCGAGGCGATTTACGCACGGGTGCATAACGAAGAGATGCTTGAGTTTTTAAGCAAGCAAGCGGCAAGTGATTGAGTGTAAACGTATTTCAAACCTCCTTACCCATACCATGAAAAAGCTGCCAATCGGTATTCAAACGTTCTCGAAACTGATCGAGGGCAATTATTATTATGTCGATAAAACGGCCCTGATTGCTGAGCTGATTGATTCGGGCAAATATTATTTTTTGGCGCGCCCGCGAAGATTCGGCAAGTCGTTATTAGTTAGCACGCTGAAATCGCTCTTTGCCGGTGAGAAAGCGCTATTTGACGGTTTATTTTTGCAGAATCATTGGGATTGGTCGGTGAAATATCCGGTGATCCATATCAGTTTCGGCGGAGGTGTCGTGAATTCCGCTGCTATGTTGGATGAACGTTTTCGGGCTATTTTAGACGAGACGGCTGAGTTCTATCGGGTTGATTTACATCATGATGATTTGGCGAATCGTTTTGCCGAGCTGATCAAAAAGCTGGCGGATCAATTTCAACAGCGGGTCGTTGTGTTGGTCGATGAATACGACAAGCCGATTTTGGACAATATTGAGCATTCGGCGCGGGCTGTTGCGATTAGGGAAGGCTTGCGCAACATTTATTCGGTAATTAAAGACAGGGATGCTTTTATCAAGTTCGCGTTGCTCACCGGAGTTAGTAGATTCAGCAAAGTCAGTTTGTTTAGTGGCTTGAACAATTTACGGGATATTTCGTTGGATGGCCGCTATGCCACATTATGCGGTTATACCTTGGCGGAAATTCAATCGGTGTTTAGCGAACGTTTGTCCGGCGTGGATTTCAGTCAGTTGGCCGAGTGGTATAACGGTTATAACTTTTTGGGTGAGAGGGTCTATAACCCGTTTGATGTGTTGCTGTATCTGGAACAGCGTTTGTTCAAGAAGTATTGGTTCGAGAGCGGTAGCCCGGATTTTTTGATTCGTTTGGTTAGAGAGCGGCAATATGCCATTCCCGATTTAGAGAATGTGGTTGTCGATGAGGCGATGCTCAGCCGTTTTGATATCGATGACATTACGCTTGAAAACCTGTTGTTTCAGACCGGCTATTTGACGATTGAACGGGTGGAGGATTTGGGCGGGGAGCGTTTTTATCATCTGACCTACCCAAACCGCGAGGTCAAGGCAGGTCTGAATAGTCATTTATTGCGGGAGTTGGTGCAATCCGGGCAGGCGACGCGTCAGCAGATGCGCATTTATAAGGCTTTGGAACAGGCCGATCCGGAACAATTGCAACAGGCTTTGACTGCTTTGTTTGCCGCGATTCCTCATGATTGGTATCGACAAAATCAATTGGCTCGATATGAGGGTTATTATGCGTCTATCGTTTATTGTTGTCTGGCGGCCTTGGGGTTGAATGTGATCGCGGAAGATATGACCAACCACGGTAGGGTCGATTTGACCGTCAAGTTGGCTGAAAAGATTTTTATTATTGAATTTAAAGTACTGGAGGGAAAGCGCGAGTCGGGGCGAGCATTGGCGCAGATCAAGGCAAGAAAATATTGGCAAAAATACGCTACCGGTGAGTTTCAGGTGATGTTAATCGGTATCGAGTTTGATAAATCTGAGCGAAATATTGTTCATTTTGAGTGGGAAGCGGTTTAATTGATATTTGTTACTATTTCGGCCAAAGCTTAGGATTGATAGCGGTCGCTGTGCAGCCGTTGGTTATGTCCCGTATCTTATCAGTGGCCCGGAATTCCAAGGACGAATGTTTTTTAACTGGTCCTCAAGAGCATCTTCCGTAATTTCGGTATCATAGCTTGCCTGAGCCCGCAGCCAATACCCGTTGGACAAGCCAAAGAAACGGCAGAGTCGTAGATCAGTATCTGCGGTTATCGAACGCTTTCCAGCAATAATTTGACTGATTCGCTGCGCAGGGACTCCAATTTCTTTTGCTAGGCGGTTTTGAGAAATATCCATGGGCTCAAGAAACTCTTCTTTCAATAACTCGCCGGGTGTTACAGGGTCAATGTTGCGCATGAATTACCTCCTACCGATCTTCATGCAAACGACCTTCTACATATTTGTGGAGGATGCTGGCAACAAGCGTCTGGTAAGGGATGCCTTCCGCCAAGGCTTTCTTCTGGAGTCCACGAAGATCCTTCGATGAAAGCCTGATGTTGATACGGGCATCTTTCTTGAACATGGCTTCTGCGTATTGCTGATGCCGCGCTTTCTGTTCTTCAAAATCTGGAGTTCGCTGCAACTCGCCAGCATCGAATGCATCCAGAATTTCTTGCTCTTCTTTATCCAGTCTGTTCATTTCGGACCTCCCAAATAAGCTTTGGTTGCTTTCCTGCTCGGAATGATTGTTTTCAAAAAATCTCATCTTCCGATTCTACAAAGGGCACCAGATAAGCATAACCCTAGAAAGAGCAGTTGGCATGTGCTGTAGACCGTTCGTGCTGAGTAAAGTCGAAGCATGAAGGGTCTACAACACTTTCACCGACCTGGTGAAGCCTCAAACTCCCGTTCACCCTTCGACAGGCTCAGGGCGAACGGGAGTTTGAGACTCTCAACTGCTCTTTTTAGGATAACCCTAGTCTGTCGAAAATGATTTAGTCCGTTATTATTTTCGCCGCTTTTTGGCTTTCCTTATTTAAAAAATTCTTGGCGCTTTTTTCTTACCGTATACGGGATATTCGTCTTCTCCCAGCGTACTAAATCCACTTGGGGGCGCTATGTAATGCCTGGTCAATCACCGCTTCTTTTCGACTGCCACATAAAGCAGGCTATAATATTTGATTAGACCGATGACCTGTTTGAGATATTGAAACTATTTTATGCAGAAAGAATAGACTGGACGCAATCAAAATATGAGCACATGACTATGCAGGCTTTAGAACTATCAACTGAAATTAACGAAAAGCATCAAATCCATTTACAATTGCCGGATTCAATTAGAGCAGGTAAAGCTAAGGTAATTGTATTGCTGGAGGATGTTACCGAGCCACAGCCAAAGAAAAAGCGGGTGTTTGGACAATTTCGCGGCAAAATAAAAATCAGCGAGGATTTCGAAAACGAATTGCCGGACGACTTCTGGTTGGGCAATGACGTATGAACCTGTTGCTAGATACTCATGTTTTTCTTTGGCTGAACGATACGCCGGAAAATCTGTCCCACGCGGCATTGAATGCCTGTCAGGACGAAAATAATGCTCTGTTTCTTAGTCTGGTATCCGCCTGGGAAATCCAGATCAAACAACAACTCGGGAAGCTTGAGCTTAGCGAAAGTTTGCAAACCCTGATTAACACTCAAGAAAGTTACAATGGATTGCAATTACTCCCTATCGAATTGGAGCATATCAAGGCTCTTGGTCATTTACCATCCCCGCATCGAGACCCATTCGACCGCCTATTGATCGCTCAAAGCGTCAAAGAGCAAATGCATTTCGTCAGTGCTGATCGGGTGTTTGCCAACTATCCGGTAAACTTGATTTGGTGACTTTTTATTTTTAAAAGCACGCGTTTCGGGTTGCGCGAATATGATTATTTGAAATAAAGATAGCATTGAATCCAAAGGAGAAAGCGAGACAGGCCGCCTGAGGGCGGGCGCTATCCCAACCGGCTGAAGTTCCGGGGCTCTCGCGTAAATTGATGAAAAAAATTGTTATATATGCAGTTGCATTGTCGGCGGTGAGTTTGGCTGCCTGTGTCAGTCGCGGTATTAGTGAAGATGTCGTCGACAAGGGGCCGCAAGTCGTGGTTGCTCCATTGGCGCCGGAAGAACGGATGACCATTGCCGTGTCTCGTTTTACCAATGAATCGATTTACGGCAGCGGTTTGTTTACAGATGCTTCCGGCGATAGGATCGGCAAACAAGCCGCGGATATGTTGTCGCGTCATTTGATGGCGACGCAGCGTTTCAACGTCGTGGAAAGACAAGACATCGGAAGGCTCAAGTCGGAGGCTGAGTTGATGGGCGCGACAGAACAGCAGTTCAAGCAAAATTTGCTCGGGGTCGATGCCTTGATCATGGGTTCGGTCGTGGAATTAGGTCGCGATACCACCGGCGGCGTTTGGTTGTTGGGTAAAGAAAAAACCCAGCGCGCTCGCGCTCGTGTCGTATTGCGTTTGGTCGATCCGAAAACCGGTCAAGTGTTTTACAGCCAAGAAGGCAGCGGCGATGCGACGATGTCGGCCACCAGTACTTTGGGTTTCGGCGGCACGGCCGGATTCGATTCGACTCTGGAAGGCAAGGCTATCGATGCCGCGATTGTCAATATGATCAATAATGTGGTTTCGACGCTGGATGCACGGCGCCAAAGCCGGCCTCGTTAACCATGTCTTTATTACGGCTTGTTGGTTGGTGCGTGATGTCGGTCTTTGTTTTGGCCGGCTGCGCTCCTCAGGGATTGTATTATTGGGGGGCTTATGAAGACGGGCTTTATGATCGTTATGTCGAAAACAGCGGCGAACAAGTCGAAGCTTATTTACGGCAATCGATGACCGAGGCGGAGGCTAATCGCATGCCTGTGCCGCCGGGTTTATATGCGGATTATGGTTTTGTGTTGTATCAACGCGGAGACAAGGCGGGCGCAATCGACTATTTTCGTCGTGAACGCGAGCTTTATCCCGAATCTACGGCCTTGATGAACAAATTGATAGAACGAATCGAACAGCAAGATAAGTCGGGTGCGGCGGAGTTGCCAACCAAGGAATTAGCTGGAGAAGAGCGATGAAATGGGGTGCGATTATTTTAGGGGCTTTGCTTATGGCTGGTTGCGCGCCGCGTCAACGGCTCGATCTCGATACGTTTTATGCGCATCAGCCGAGGTCGATTTTAGTCGTGCCGGTCGTTAACGAGTCTCCCGAGGTTACTGCGCAATCGGTTTTTATCAGCACCATAAGCCGGCCTTTAGCTGAGCGGGGCTATTATGTTTTTCCGGTTTATCTAACGGATATGATACTGCGTGATTTCGGTCTCGTGGAAGCCGGGCATATTCATCAAATGCCGGTGGACCGGTTTTTTGAGTTGTTCGGTGCCGATGCGGTCTTGTTTGTGACGATCAAAGATTGGAGTACTAAATATTTGGTGGTGGCCTCGTCGGTCGTGGTCTCGATGGAATACGTTCTGAAAGATACCAAAACGGGCTTGGTTTTGTGGGAAAACCAGCAGACTTACACGCACGATTCCGGCGGCGGTGGTCATCCGATTGCGATGGCGGTGGCGGCCGCGATCAATGCATTGGTTACCGATTATCTACCGTTGGCGAGGCAAGCCAATTTCATGGCATTTGCGCCTCCAAAGGGATTGCCGGCGGGGCCTTATCATCCCGAGTACAAAAAGGATCATGAGCGGTTTTAGTTGAAATGTTGGGTTTGATCCCGGGCGGGGCCGGATGCTCTGTGGGAGCGATCCCCTGATCGCGATTTCGAGGTTGAGAAGCTGGGTAATAACATTAAGGTATCGAGGTCACGAAGGCTATGACATTTTCCTCGTTCCCACTGCTCCAGCGTGGGAATGCATACCGATCTTGTTGCGGCAGCCAAGGTATGGGTTCCCACGGAGGACCGTCACTGCCATTAAGTTAAGCCGTTCGTGGTGAGCCTGTCGAACCATGGACGGCTTAACTTATCGATCCAGGCTTTTCCATTCACCCTTCGACAGGCTCAGGGCGAACGGAAAAATCCTTAACTTAATGGCAGTGACGGAGGACCGTGGGAACCAGAAAAACATCCTGCTTCATCTAGGCTAATCGCCTTTTCCTCGGCACTTGTTTGCCCGATTCGGTCGTGACCATGTCGATGTATTCTCTTTTTTGTTCCGGCCCGTAGCTGACATGAATCGGCCGGTTTTCGCCGTAAAAATACAGCCGGTCGAACGGTGTGTTTTCGGCGATCCAGTCGGCGACTTCGCGCATGTTTTCGTCCTCGACGATAAAGTCGACTGCAGCGCCGAGACGAGGGCAGATCAAATTGTTTCGCGTGTTGCGTTCGTGTGCGGCATGTTGGTCTAGTTTCGGCGCGACGCGCTTTTTGATCAGTTTGCCCAGCTCATGCGAGCAAAAGTCGTAGGTCAGGCGAATCATGCCGAAATAGTCGATGACAGGATCGAGTATGTTGATGGCCAAGTCGTAAAGCGCGTTACAGCTGTCCGGCACTTTGGGCAGATTCGGTAGGCTGGTGTTTTGTTGCGTTTCGCCGGATTCGATCAAGTGCCGATAGGTCAAATAACCGCCGCAGTTGTCGTCGAGATTCGGAAGGCTTCGGCTGCGGATCAAGTCGAAGCCGTCGATTTCCCAGCGATGCTTGGCCAAGGTTTCGCGAAATTCGTCAGGCTTCGGGCCGTATCTGCTCAGGTCGAATAGATCGAGTGCTTGCAGTTGTTCGTCGAAGTGTAATTGCTGCGCGTAGTTCGGAAATTCTTCATTGATGAAGCGCGATTTCAAATACAAATTAGTCGGCTCGAATTCTTCGCCGTATTGATACAGATCGAAAGTTTGTTCGCGCAGATTGATTTTGACGCGCTCGAGCAAACGCGGCAGAGGTTGCTCGGTAAAGTCGTCGTAGCGCATCAGACTCAGCTTTCCGGATTGACTATGAATCTTGATTAGATCCGTTTGGTCGATGTCGCCATACAATACCGTTGCGCAGCCGATGTAAATGCGCAGTAGCGCCGGTAGGCGGTCGACTAGGCTGGTATGCAGGTACAAAGCGTGTTCGTCATCGAAATAGCCTAAACCTTGTTCTGTGGATTGGCGGCATGTTGTTTCGATCGATTCGGCATTGCTGATTTGAAATAGAACCGAGCGAGCGTTGGCAACGGCATTTTTATAGTCGCCGAAAAAGGCTTTAATGTCCCGCTGTAAGCCGCTTTCCAAGTGTTTATAAGGTTTGTGCTTGGAAAAAGTCTGCAAGGCAAGGTAGGTCAGAGTTGAACTTCGAGGGATTGTTCGCCGGTTAAGCTGAAATGCCAATAAACATGGTTGAGGACTTTTTTGCCGATCATATAACGGATTATTACCGCTTAGGTTAGGGCCAGCGCTCGCAAACGTGTAACTTCCTCGATAAGGGCGAGTCCCGCGAGTTGGATTTCCGCCTCGGTTGTATAGCGTCCGAAGCTTATTCTGACCGCGCCGTAAAGTCTATCGCCTTCAATCGCCATTGCCCGCAGGACATGAGAGGCTTCGATGGCGCCTCTATTACAAGCGGAACCCGATGCAATCGCGAGGCGATCTCTTAAGGCGATAATTAGCGAGTCGGAACCGACGTTGTCGAAGCTGACATTGAGGATATTCGGAAGCGTATGCGTTTGTCCGCCGTTGAGGGTAACGCCTTCGATTCGATGCAAGCTATTTATCAGTGTTCGTTTTAACTGCCGGCAATGTTCAAAATCGTTCGATAAGTTTTCGTGGGCGATCTTGAAGGCGCTTGCCATGCCGGCAATTTGATGGCTTGCTAAGGTGCCTGGGCGTAGGTTGTGTTCTTGTCCGCCGCCATGCATGATCGGTGTGAGTCGGGTTTTTTTGCGGTTGCGAACATACAAGTCGCCGATGCCTTTAGGTCCGTAAAATTTATGCGCCGAGATAGACAGTAAATCAATCGGCGTTTTTGATAAGTCTATCGCTAGTTTACCTGCGCTTTGGGCGGCATCGACATGAAAGAATAAGTTTGTGTCGGCGAGGGCGTCTGCGATTTGTTCGATTGGTTGTATGACGCCGGTTTCGTTGTTGACGTGCATGACCGATACCATAATCGTCTCGTCCGTGACCGCGTTCAGCAAGTCTTTCGTGTTAATCATGCCTTCCCTATTGGTGGATAGATATGTCACCGAAAAACCTTCGCTTTCCAGATATTTGCAAGTGTCTAAGACCGATTTATGTTCAATTGCCGATGTAATAATGTGCCGGCCCCGGTCGCGATAGGTTACTGCAATCCCTTTGATGGCAAGGTTATTAGATTCCGTAGCGCCGGAAGTGAAAATAAAATCTTTGGCATGGGCACCGATTAATTCGGCGATTTGAGTGCGTGCGCGTTCAACAGCGGATTCCGCCGCTTCTCCTAAGCAGTGTTGAGTTGAGGCGGGGTTGGCGAAGAGGCTCGATTGCGTTAAATAGGGCAGCATGGCTTCCACCGCTTCAGGCGCCGTCGGTGTGGTAGCGGCATAATCGAGATAAATTGGGGTATTCAAGTTATTCTAGGATTCGGTTGATGATTCAATTGTCTGGATTCTATCAAATTGGCCAATCCAGTGAGGGTTAGTTTTGTCTGGTTCTTGCGCTGGAGCGGTGGGAACGAAAAAAAACAGCTCCGTAAGGTACGCTACGCATACCTCTATGCCGTTAAGCACCGAATCCCTGCCCCGATTGAACCTAAGGGCTTGTCTTCGCATTGGTGGGGTTACCATGGTACGCGCAGCGTACCCTACAATTTATGTATAACGACGAGCGGTTTTCCGTGGGAACCCATACTTTGGCTGCCGAAACAAAACCGGTATGAGTGGGTAGGCAGGAGGATAACAACCAGACCCCGTTGCCGCAAGAAGGTTAATTCCCTGTATTTACCATCGTGTCTTTTCAGACAGTCTCCCTGTGTCAGGATAGTGGGTATGAAGCCCGTCCATGTTCCTATTTGTCTCTGCACGAACGTTCTACTACACATGTCAACTGCTCTTTTAGGATAAAAATTATCCTCAGTGCTCAGTCATATTCACTAACCAGCGCTGTGTAATTACCTTTGCGCCCCGCTTGGGTTTCTTCTTTGGTTCCGGCAAGTCGATGATGCCGCGACCAGTTCTTCGGATTTCTGATTAAATTGACGATGCGCTCCTTAAACAAATCGGTTTCTTGTTTTGCGCTCAAGCCGATTTCCAGTTTTTGGGTTCGATGGCTGCCGTAGCACAGTGCGCCAACCCCGGCATAGACCCAATCATCGGATAAAACGTCTAACAAATCGCGTATATATCCAGGCAAGAACGGTCCCAAAAAAGATGAGGTGATTTTAGGAGCAGCCTTGCTTAACAACGCCGGAGGAACATGCGGAACGATATCGTCGCCGAATTCGATTCTGTGGAACGGATAATCCGGAGGTATCGATGCCGCGAATATTTTGTCGCCGGAGCGGGGGGCGGCGAACGTATAAGTTGCGATGACTTTAAAACCTCCGGCGAGGAAGGCTTTGGTTGCCAGTGTCGCTTCGGCTCCGCCTTGACTGTGCCCTGTCACGTACAAAGGTCTTTCCTTTCCGCCGTTTTGTAGTAGTATCCTGACGACTTCCGCCTGTACTGCTTTGAGTTCTGTTAAAAATCCTTCATGTACATTACCTTCCAGCTCCACGTCTTGTTCCGTACCGAGTTGCGATGTCGTAAGCCTGAAGGGTACTTGTTGTGCTCTAATATTTTTATACCAATCTTTGATCGAGCCCACGGAGTTGCCTACGGTGCTGAAGTTAGTCTTGGTTCCCATATAGGCAACGATATTCTTATCGGGGTAGGAAAAAACGCACGCCACAGATGTGGATAGGATTCTACCGTCATTCACTAAGTAGGGTGATGATGGCTTCTCCTCCTGTTGATTGATCCAATTGAATGCGTCGTCCTGATCGTCAAAATTTCGAAATGAAGCAGCGTAAGTGTAACGGCATATTTCCAATAACAGTCTGGCGAGTTGTTTGTCGAAGGTTGTCATCTCGCTCCCCTCCAAAAAATGATTAAAACGTTTTTGATTACATCGGTTCGGTTTACGCGAGTGGGTTCACCGGATTCTTCGGCGCCGATCCGGATAAGTTAGCCGGGTGCATATTTTCCGGTCTATTTGCGATAATTTCTCACGTCGGGTTTGCCGGTCAAAAAACAGTAGACCGAATTCGTGCGCCGAACGGACCCGAAATGTTTGTTTAACAAGCCGGTTTACAAATTTTTTTGCAAAATAGGCTAGTTCTTATCAAAAAAAGTAATGTGGTTTTGGGTTAATTAATTGGCCGAATTTCGATCATCAAGGCTACGTCAAGTCAATAGACTTTGTTAAGGTATCAACTTTTCGTATTGGTGCAAAAACCCAAATGGGTCAAAATTCGAACAATCCAATCATTCATTAGTTTTTGAATTGATTGATTATGCTTGGTTAGGAGCTTCCAATTTTCCGTTTCTTTTGTTAAGGATTTCGTGATAAATAACGTCCAGGAACTATGAGCTTTGTTGAGGAGTCGGTAACTTGCTTGACAGGACGCCGTGAATACGTCCTTGTAGGTCTGACGGCGGCTTTCCTTGCCGCCGACACCTGCCAATCAAGCAACCGAACCCTCCATAAAATTGGGAAGTTATTTACGACCAAATCCTAAGTCCGGACTTTGAATCCAGTATCATTTCCGGGAGATATAGTCATCGTAATTCAGATTTCGGTTTTTGGTTTCCCTTATCCCGGCCCAGTCCTTTCGAGCTTTTCTGCCCGATACTCCGAGGGTGGGTGCAAATCCGTTCCGGACGGCTTTGTTCCGATGGGCGAAGGAGCGAATGTCCGATATTTGAAGTGCGAAAAGGTATATTTCCAGCTTACATCCCACATCCTGAGTTGAATTCGTTATCAATCAAAGCGAAGCCAGCGTGATCAACTTCTTCATCAACTCGGCCTGGCTGTGGACATCCATCTTTTGCATCCCGTGTTTAATGTGATTTCGGACTGTCTCCTGTGACCGGAAAGTATTGGCAGCAATATCCGAAATCGACGGTGAATTCATGAATTGAAGCGCACAAACGGCTTCGCATCTGGACAGGCCATATATTCCGGTTAGCCGGTCGATTACCCTTTTTTTATCTTTGTCGAAAGTAAATGTGAGAATAAAACCGTCCTTATAACACTCCCATTGATAAAGGTTTTTCAATGAGGCGATCGGAATGAGTCTGATATGGCAGGCATGGCATTGATTATGAATGGTTGCCTCTTGGTTTCTTTCAATATGAAACAACAATTTCTGCTCGATTTCCCGGGTTTTCATGCTAAACCGGTTTTCAGTGACGGTTATGCAATCCAACTCTTCAATGAGCGATTCAAAAATCGGATCGGAAAAGATGATTCTCAATTCATGATCGACAATAATATAGCCATAGAAATGGCCGCCCAAGTAGTGGAACAGTTGGCTGTTTATTTTGATTCTTTGATCGGCTTGTATCGCGTCCGTCAATGGGGAAATGATGTTTTGTAAAATCCGGGTGATCAGGTGTTGCTCCATCGCTTCGGTGAAAGGGGCTCTGCGGGCGATTAGCAAGTTTAGTGCATATTTGCGGGAGCAGGGAATGGATACGCCGAAACAATGAAGCTGACCCTCAAGTGGCTCAGGAACATTTCCGGTATCATCGATTGTGTGGAGATTTGTAACGTTATGATTGTAATAAATACGATTAGGGTGTTTGCAGAGAAAATGATTAAAGCGATAGAGCCGCTTTAATTTATTTTCGGACGGCTCCGGATTGATCGAATCATGCTGAGCACTGAAAAGAATGTGTGTTTTTCTACTATCTATCAGATCGTTAACTAGTAACACACCGTAGTCGCACGGCAGCAGACAAATGAGTCCGTTGAGAAAACGGCTCCACATTAAAGGCTGTCCTGGCGCATGAGCCAGTAGATCGTTCAAGACTACACTTTCTGAGAATTGATGCATTGCCCCCCCTCGTATTGTTTTTTAATTATTATTTAGCGGCGGTCGGATTTAGTTAAGCGCCGGACACGCACGAAATACCGTTTCGTTCCTCATTTACGATGTTGCGGGAATAGCCTTAGCCGCAAACTCCGTAACCTCAAGTTTTAGAAGGCTATTGCGGTAAATTAGGTTCGGCTACGAGAGAACCGCTTCATCGCGATCGTCCGTAGGTACTGTATGATCGAATGATTTTGTTAAAGACACGGGTAGTGTGTCCGTCAGAGTCCCCGATGCCTGAATATGCCGAGATTTTAAATTTAGCCTTCAAGTATGGGAGATAGAATATCTCCAAAATAGCGTCCCTCTTTTCCGAAGAGAGGGACTGAATAATTACGAAATCACTGCTTAACCTCTGCTTTAGACCGATTTTAAATGACCTATTTGGGTCATGACGATATTACAACAGTTGAACTAAGCTGACCTTAACAATTGCTTAAATGGCAATACATCCAAGCTAGCGGATCACAGGAGGCCGGGAAATGAATAGTAAACTCAGTTCACTCACGCTGTTTGTAATGCTGTGGTTAATAGTTGCAGAAAGCTACGGCATCTCTCTTTCAAGCAAAGAAAGGCTCCGTTCGAATAAGGCTTGCCTGGCATTAGCCGCGAAGGGTTTACGCCCCCTCGCCAGTCAACAAACCGAGCGATTTTTAGGTAAGGTCAGCGTCGATGCCGCTTATTGCAGAGGCGGAGAAAAAGCGCTGGCCGGACGCGATGTTCCTTGGGTCGATTGGCCGAATTATTGGGCCACCGGAGATATCGCCAGTAAAGCGGAAGGGTGGGAGTCCTTTACTAAAGCCGCTAAGCATCTGAATCCGAATGGACGGGGCATTGATGGGGCTTTAATGGATTTGGAATACCAACGGATGGAGCTATTGATGTTCAACCTTTACGACAATAAAACCTTCGAAAGTTATATCAAAGGCGAGGGAAATACACCCGGCCCTGTTTTAAAAAAATGGGAAGCCATGCGTTTGCCTCAGACTCATCCGGACTATCGGCAAGTGACGAACGAAAAAGGCGAGCAGGTTTGCACGGGCGAACTCATTCGCCACCGGACTTTAACCGGCATCTGTAACGATGTTTACAATCCGGCAATGGGTGCAACCAATCAAATCTTTGCGCGCAATATGAGTTTCGAATCGACCTTTCCGGAATTACGCGATAACGAATTGGTCCGTAATCGCCATGACGACCGGCTCGGTTTATTGAAACCGGACCCGCAGGTTATTTCGCGTAAACTGTTCACCCGTCACCAGGAAAAGCCGGAGGCATGTAATCTCGGTCAAGGGCTGCCCGATTATTCAAAAGATGCGCAATGCGATTATAAAGAAGCCCCTTTTTTCAATGTTCTGGCCGCCTATTGGATTCAGTTCATGACGCATGACTGGTTTTATCATTTGCGAGAGGGACAAAATTCAGCCGCTAAAATGCCGGTCGGTTGTACCAGTCAAAAGGTCGATAACGAGGAACAGCCCCTCACTGAAGAACAAGCGGCTCAGCTCGGCTGCAGACCCAAAGACCGGGTCGATGTGGCTTTAGTGGCTCAAACCGAACCCGCTCCGACTTTTGTTCATGACGGCAAAACCTATCTGCAGCGCTCTCACCGCACTACTGAAAACACCGTGACGCATTGGTGGGATGCCTCGCAAATTTACGGCTTCGATGATATTTCGGTGAAACGCGTGAAACGCGATCCGAAGGATGCGGCAAAATTATTGATGGTGCCGCGCGGAACGCACAAAGGTTCCGGCGAAAAATTCGGATATTTGCCGTTGTTCAATAGTTGTGCGGATACGGATTCCGATTGCGCGGCCGATCCGATTAACCCAGCTTGGGCAGGACAGGAGGCGGCTGCGTTCGCCGACAACTGGACCGTCGGCATGAGCTTTTACCACAATTTGTTTGTGCGGGAGCATAACCTATTTGTCGACGCATTCCGGGCGAAAGCGGCTGCATCGCCGCAGGCCGATTCCGGGCTGCGCAACCCGGACAAGCCCAAACAGCTCATAGCTTACAAAGATGTCACCGACGAAGAGTTGTTTCAAGTCGCGCGTCTGGTGGTCGCGGCCGAAATTGCCAAAATTCATACGATCGAATGGACCACGCAACTCCTCTACGGCGAACCGCTGTTCATGGGTATGAATTCCAACTGGGGCGGTTTACTGGAAAAAGACAATCCGGTCTCGAAGATTTTGGAAAAAATAACCGTCAACCGTTTGGCCAATTCGCCGAATGAGAAAAAAGCCAATCAATTCTATTCGGTCTTCGCATCAGGCGCCGGCATTTTCGGTCTGGGCAGTCATCGATATGAAGATCGTCCCGGTTTTCTCGGGATTCTAAAGGGTAAAAAAGATATCTGGGATTTAGCCAATCTCGACCATGTCAACGGCGGCATCAATCACTTCGGGTCGCCGTTCAGTTTTCCGGAAGAATTCCCCACGGTTTATCGTCTGCATCCATTGCTGCCCGATCTGCTCGAATTCCGTGAGTTGAATGCACCAAACGCCATCGCTAAAAAGGTACCTATTGTCAGTACCTTCAGAGGCAAAGCGACTCAAGCCATGACCGACGGAGGCTTGAGTAACTGGGCATTGAGCATGGGGCGGCAGCGTCTCGGCTTGCTGACCTTGCAGAATCATGCGCAGTTTCTGCAAAACTTAGATCTACCGCGCTTGCAAAGCGAGACCAATAAAATCGATATCGCGGCGCTGGACTTGATTCGCGACAGAGAACGGGGCGTTCCGCGCTTCAACGAGTTCAGGCGGCAATACGGCTTGAAACAGCTGACCAGCTTCGATGACTTCGTCGATTGGCGTTTGGACAAAAATAGCGATGAATACAAAGAGCAAAAACGCTTGGTTGGAATACTACGCGAAGTCTATGGACAGCATCAATGCGACGCCGGCAAGGTCATCACCGATGCGCAATTGAATGATGACGGTTCGCCGATCAACGATTGTTTGGGTCATCCCGACGGCACGATGGTCGACAATATCGAGGATGTCGATACCGTCGTCGGCTGGTTGTCGGAATTCACGCGTCCACACGGTTTCGCGATTTCGGAGACGCAGTTCCATGTGTTCATTCTCAATGCGTCCCGGCGTTTGTTTAGCGATCGCTTCTTTACTTCCAGTTTCCGGCCGGAATTCTATTCGACGCTCGGTTGGCAATGGGTCATGGATAACGGTCCGACCGGCAAGCGATGGGAGCCGAAACCGTCGAACGGGCATAAAGTCGAGGTATCGCCGCTGAAAAGAATCCTGCTGAGGACGATGCCCGAGCTTTCCGGACAACTGGCCAATGTGGTCAATGCTTTCGATCCGTGGGCAAGGGATAGGGGCGAGTATTATTCATTGCAATGGAAACCAATCAAAGAGGCTGCTTCGGACGAAAGCTTCCGTTAACGGCATCGAAACGATCGGCAGGAGCAAGCAATGGAAAATGATACCAATATCGAACAACTGGTCGACGAGTTCAGTCGGCGTATTGAAGCGATTACCTTGGCGGAGGCTGAAAACAACATCATTCCGAGATTCAATCAACTGAAGACCATTGCTTGCGTCGATGCTGAATTTCGCGTCCATGACGATATTCCCGATGAGTTCAAACAGGGCATTTTTGCACAGCCGCGCAGTTATCCCGCCAAGCTTCGCTTTGCCAATGCGACCCAACGGGACGATTCCAAAAAAGATCTTCGGGGCCTATCGATCCGCTTGTCCGATGTGAAAGGCCGAGTGCTCTGGGGAGAGCCGGGTTTCCAGGATTTTATCTTGAACAGCTATCCGGCGCTGTTCGTTGCAACGCCGAAGGATTTTTTAGCGTTTACCCGCGCTCGGCAGGAGGATAAAAAGTTATGGTTTTTTCTGAATCCTCTCGCGCCACATTTGAAATCACTCTGGATAGTATTCAAAGCCAGTAAAAAACATCTGAGTCCGCTCGATATTCGTTTCTGGAGCACCGTGCCTTTTCGTCTCGGAGAATCGGACGAACAGGTAGTCAAATATTCGGTGATTCCCTGCTCGGGCCATAGAACCGAGCAGGCTGTCGAACCCGGCGAAAATCAACTGCGCGCCGCGATCAAAGCTCATTTGCAACAAGGTCCGGCGTCGTTTCATTTCGCCATACAAAAACAGTCCGATCCGTTTTCGATGCCGATCGAAGATGCCTCGGTCGTTTGGGATGAAGACGTTTCGCCGTTCCAAACCGTGGCCACTATCACGATCGAAAACCAGGATTTCGATAATCCTGAATCGTTAGCCGCCTGCGAACGTTGTAGTTTCAATCCCTGGCAAAGCCTCGCGGCGCACGAACCGCTTGGGCGGATGAATCGGGTTCGCCGTGAAGTTTATGCCAGAGCCGCCGCATTGCGCAATAAGGAGTAAAACAATGAACGACACCGTCAAAACTTGGTTGAGCAAATCGCGTGAAGAACTCGATGACATTTATCGCAGCGCCAAACCGGGCGAGATTCCCAGTGGCGATACCCAAGGCACCGCGATTCTGGCCGGATCGCTCTTTGCCAAATGCGTCGCCTTCTTCGCGGGACTTTATGCCTGGCAGGGAAAGGTATTCGATTTGTTTTGCCAGGGCGGTAAGGCGGGCGTTTTGGTCAACAAGATTACCCCTTTCAGTCTGTCCTTTATCGTTGCCAAGGTCTATCGAGACAAGAGTTGGCTGGACGGCAAGGATACGATCGTGATCGATTATTCGAAAACTTCATTCTTTGCCAAGGCGATACGCGATGAGATTCGAGAGATCGAACCCGGTGTTTATCTCGGCAAGGTATGGTGGGGAAAGAGGCGCATTCTGGATTTTGCGCTAACCCGAAAATAAAGCGATTCATCGAAGCGTTTATGCTTAGCTCAAGGCAGACACCATGACACCTCAGTCCAATTTCATGATCGTTGCCACGATACGCGCCGGGCAACTCGAAAGCCTGCGAAGCTTGTTGGCAAGCATGAACAAAAGCATTGGCCTTGCCGATCCCGAAAACACGTTGGTGCCGTTCGGCCGATTCGACCGTTTACACTTTGCGCGGTTTACGATCATCGACATCGATCCCAAGATTACCGATGAAATCAGGGAGTTCGACGTGAAGCCAAGACCTTGGAAACCGGTCTTGGCTTTTATCGGCGATTGTGACGGCGATAGAGACTCATTCCTGGCGGAACTCGCGTCGCAAGCCGAACCGGGGTTGAGCAAAATATTTTCATATTGTATCGGCTTTCCCGATGCCAACAGTAATACCCTGCTGCATTGGATGAAAATGCATAACATTGTGCCCAAGGCCAATTACATTAACTGGCTGGGCCGCACGGTCAAACAAGCGCGAGAGGAAGACGCCCTGCATCGGAGTCTTTCGGAATACTTGCAAAAAATCGTCGACGATGTCGGCAGGGAAAATGTTCGCGTTTTACGGCAAAAGCTCTTATCGCACGTTGAAATGGAAAAACATCAGGGCAGGCTGACTTTGACGCCCCCGGCGCCGACGCCTTGCTTATGGAGAATCCGAAATTGTCTGCACATGATCGGGGTGCCGCTGATCCTTTTACTTTTCCTCCCATTGCTTCTGGTCGTTTTGCCTTTCTTCGCGATACGCTTGCGGATGTTGGAGCGTTCCGATCCCGCGCTTTTCATTCGACCGGATGACGAGTACATACGTGAGCTCGCGAAGCTTGAAGACTTTGACGTCACCAACCAGTACAACGTATTCGGCGACGTGAAACCGGGATTGTTTCGCAAGTTGTTATTTAAACTCATACTTTTCCTGACGAACTATGTCGCAAGACATATCTACAAACGCGGTTTTCTCACTCGGATAAGAACGATTCATTTCGCACGCTGGGTCCTGATGGATGACGATCGCCGCGCTTTTTTCGCCAGCAATTACGACGGCAGTCATGAAAGTTACATGGACGATTTCATCAACAAGGCAGGCTGGGCGTTGAATATTGCCTTCGGCAATGCCGTGGGCTATCCAAAGACGCGATGGTTGATCAAAGACGGGGCGGAACTGGAGCAACCCTTCAAATATACGCAAAGACGCCATCAAATTGCTTCGCAGGTCTGGTACAAGGCCTATCCGGACTTGAGTGCGGTCGATTTGGCGCGCAACACACGCATTCGGCAGGGTGTCGAAGTCCGCCAGCCGAATGACCTGGCAATCCGCGAGTGGCTTAGCGAAATTTAAGCAGGGATACAAAGCAATGAAAAAATCAAGCGATTTTCAATTCGATGACCTTCAAGGACTGCTGCGTTTCGGTTACGGAAAATTAACCGATACCTGTTTCCTGTTATTGAATGTTGCGGATACGGATGCCGCCAAGCAATGGCTTATCGGCGCACCGGTCAGCAGCGCGGCTTTTTCCGATCCTCCCCCGCGAACAGCTCTGCAGATAGCCTTTTCTGTTGCAGGCCTTCGCGCTTTGGGAGTCGGTGACGACATTATCGATAACTTTTCCGATGAATTCATTGTCGGCATGACGGGCGATGAAAGTAGGTCTCGTCGTTTGGGCGACATCGGCGATGACGAGCCGAAACGCTGGATTTGGGGCGGCAATGACAAACAGGTTCCGCATGTCCTGTTACTGCTTTATGCGGAAAAAAACGGCATTCCGGAATGGCGGAAAAAAATTGAGGACAAGCTGTTTTCGACGGCATTCAAGCTACTGCGCCAGCTCCCGACTCAGGACATCGGCAATAGGGAGCCTTTCGGTTTTGTCGACAACATCAGTCAGCCCAATATCGATTGGAAGCGCGAACAATCCATCGACATGCACCGACGCGATCGCTATTCCAATCGGTTGGCCATTGGCGAAGTGGTCTTAGGTTATCCCAACGAATACGGACAATATACGGAAAGGCCTCTGATCGATTCGAACCAAGACCCGCTGGCAAAGAGCCTGCCGAATGCGGAAGATCAGCCTTCGCTCAAAGATTTTGCCCGCAACGGCAGTTTTCTGGTGCTGAGGCAATTGAGTCAAGACGTGCCCGGATTCTGGCAATTTCTGGACAAAGAAGCCGGTTCCGTACCCGAACAACGCGAACAACTGGCGGCCGCGATGGTGGGAAGGGAGCGCGACGGAACGCCGCTGGTCCCGTTGGTCGACGAGGATATTCCGGGCATTCCTGCCGGCGATCGACGCAATCGTTTTAATTTCGTATCGGATCCGAACGGAACCCGCTGTCCGATCGGCGCGCATATCCGCAGGAGCAATCCCCGCACGGGCGATTTACCGCCCGGCGGAAAAGGTTTTTTTTGCCGGCTGATCAAAATTTTAGGATTCGGCTTGGAACGTCCGAATGATGATTTGGTGTCATCTTCACGGTTTCATCGTTTATTGCGGAGGGGGCGAACGTACGGCCCATGGCTGGCTCCGGAGAATGCCGTCAAGCAAGACGCACCGGAGGCTGAACGCGGTTTGCATTTTATTTGTCTGGTGGCCAATATTTCCAGGCAATTTGAATTTGTACAGAATGCCTGGGTTGTGAACAGCAAGTTCGCCGGCCTGGATCAGGAACGGGATCCTTTGCTGGCCCACCGCGAGCCCTTGCACAGCGGTGTTGAAACCGACCAATTTCACCGTCCCGACCCGGACGGAACGAGACGGAAAACTTGCCATCTGCCGCAATTCATAACCGTACGGGGCGGCGCTTATTTTTTTATGCCTGGGCTGAGTACGCTCAGGTATATCGGGGCTTTGCCCGGTACAGGTAAGGATGATTCGCTATGACGATCAAGAACCGTATACTGAAGGCCATACACTGGTTTTTGTTGCAACTGCTTCACATCGAGCGCCGGTTTGAACCGTGGTTTCGCCCGCAATGGAACACCCTTTTCAGAGAACCTTCCGTCAGGCTTGTCCAGTTTCTAATCAATCTACGCCGCAAGGACGAAGGCCTGAAATTGTCCGAGGAAAAATTCTACCCGGATGAAGAAGAAAGCCTGAATAAAATCATCGATCTTATGGCCGACCAGATGCGCGGACGATTCAAGCCGGGCGGCTATGAACGCGGCGGCAACACCAAAACTCATGGCGTGGTACGCGCCACGGTCACGATTCGCGACGACTTGCCGGAATATTGCCGCAAAGGCATTTTTGCCGTGCCGGGCAGTTACCCTGCTTATGTACGTTACTCAGGGCCAGGGCCGAATGTGCCTGCAGACATAGAGGACGTCGGGTTTATGAGTATGGCCCTAAAGATTATGGGTGTGCCCGGGAAAAAATTGATGGATGAGGAAAAGTTTACCCAGGATTTCATTACCACCAGCGGCGGACCGACCTTCGTGACACCCGATACCCGGGAAAATGCTAAGCTGCAGTACTGGAGCTTGTTGGACATGCCGCTCTTTTATTTCATTAATCCATTCGATACTCATCTTCTGGATATGGCGATGCAAAGCCTGTTTAATGAAACCCAATACAATCCGCTCGGTGCGCGTTATTGGAGTTGTACCCCTTGCTTGTTGGGCGAAGGTCAGTCCATGATGTATTCGTTCGTCCCGAAAACCAAGGTCGAAACCCATATACCGGGATTACCTTTTGGTAAGGTGCCTTTCAATTATTTACGGGAAAACATGATCAAGACCCTGAATGAAAAGGATGTGGAATTCGATCTGATGATACAGTTGCAAACCGACCCGCATTTGATGCCGGTCGAAAACGGCGCGGTGCGCTGGCCGGAGAAATTGTCCCCGTTTATTCCCGCCGCCACTGTGCATATACCAAGACAGCACATAGAATCCGAAGCATTGATTGAATTCACCAAGCGTTTGAAAATGAACCCTTGGCACTGTCTTCCTGAACACCGGCCGTTAGGCAATCTCAATCGGGCACGGTTCAGGCTTTATCACGAGTTGTCCAAGTTTCGACAGGAGATGAATCGGGTAAATCACGTTGAGCCGTCCGGCGATGAGATATTTGACTAACAGTTGAATTTCGTTTAATGAAAAATCAATCCATCGTCCTCCCGCTCGACATATCGAAGCGTAGACATCGCTTGTCGCCATGAATCTTTCGACGTGTATAAAGTGGCGCGTGACTCGATTGTAACTGGCAATGAGGGCTAGGATGAGAGGCTCACAAACCGAAATTCGATGTGCGAAAGAACCATTTCCTTGGGCTTTTGATATTCTCTCCCCAGCTTGTTTTCATCAACAATTGGCCTGTCAGCGTTGCGTGTTTAAGACTTTGTTGCAATAAACATCGGTTCGGTTTAAGCGCCTTCGGCCAACGCATGTTCCGGCAGCACCAATTGTTCGCCGCCTGATAAGCCGGACACGACTTTGATTCGACCGTTAGACAAGGTGCGACCCAGGCGGACGAATCGGCGCTCGATTTGGCCGTTATTCAGTATCCAGGCAACATCGAGTTGGCCGACTTGATGCACATAGTCTTGCGGAATCGAAAGCAGTTGCTCTTCGCCTTGCGGAATGCGGATACGGACAAACAGACCGGGGTACAAGCCGGGACGGCTGTCGATGCGCATTTTGATCAGAAAGTTACGCGCGCCGGGGTTGGCGGCCGGTACGATTTCCTCGATGGTCGCGGGGAGGGTCAGTTTTAATGCTTCAATTCCGATTTCGAGTGATTGCCCGGTTTGTAGGCCGATTGCGACCGATTCGCGGATATAGGCTTCGACGCGAAGCGCGGCCGGATCGTAAAGCGTCAGCAGTTTTTTGCCCGGATAGGCGACTTCGCCGGGCTCGGCGTGCCGGTCTATGACTCGGGCCGGAAAGGTCGCACGGATTTTACTGAAATCCTGTATGGAACTGGTTTCCTGTAACTGCGATCCGGCCGCCGCGCGTTGCGATTTGAGGCTCTCATAATCGCTCTTGGCCGCATCCAGCGCTGCTTGGGTTGCGCTTTCCTGTGCGAACAGTTTTCGGGTGCGCAAATAATGCGCCTCGGCTCCGGCCAGGCGGGCTTTTAACGCATTGATATTTTGCCTCGCCTGAGCGGTTCGTGCGGCAATGGCTTCATCGTCGAGCGTAATCAGTAAATCGCCCGGCTTGACACTATCGCCCGATTTGACATGAATCGCTTTGATGCGAGCCTGAACTTGGGCGCTGATGTCACCGGACTGCTTCGACTCTAGTGTGCCGGTGGCCTTTTCGAAAACCGGTACCGTGACTCTTTCGACTGTTAGACTCGGGCCTTGATAAGCCGGACTGCTCGCTAAGGTTTCGGGTTTGATTTTGCTTTGAAAGGCACCTGCCATCCAGAGAATCATCAGTAACAAGATCAGTAGGGTAACACCCGAAAGAGCCAGCGTTTTTAGATTATTCGATGCAGTTAGATTGTGGCTAGTCATGTTGTGGCATTCTCGCTTTCGGCATAGATCAAATAATAAACGGCAGGTATCACGAATAGCGTAAACAATGTCGAGGCGATGATGCCGAAGATAATCGCTATCGCCAAGCCGCTGAATACCGGATCGAGCACGATAACGAGATTACCGAGCATGGTCGTTCCGGCGGTCAATAACACCGGACGCATTCTTACCGTACCGGCTTGCCGCAGAGCGTCCTTCAATCCCCGTCCTTCGTTTCTGGCTTGCGTGATGAATTCGACCAAAATCAACGAGTTCCTAACCACGATTCCTGCCAGTGCGATCATGCCGATCATCGCGGTCGCAGTGAACAACACCGGGTCCGGACTCCCGTTGATAAAGCGTTCGCCGAATTGATTCAGCATCCAGAAGCCGGGCATGATGCCGATTACGGTTAGCGGAATCGAAGACATGATGATCAGCGACAAGGTGGTCGAGGCGGTTTGTATGCGCAATACGAAGAAGATACCGACCAGCGCGAACGCGAAGGCGATGCCCATGTCGCGAAATACATCGACCGTGATTTTCCATTCGCCTTCGCCGCCCCAATCGATCGTGATGTCGTTGGGTAATTGCCAGGGAATGCCGCCGCCGGAATTTAAAAACGTGCGGCTATCCCAATCCGAAGCCGAGGTTTTCGAACCGTTTAGATCGGCGCTGATGTCCGCGATCACTTCGGCGGGCGTTCGGCCTTCCAGTTCGGCCATGACATAGACAACCGGTTTCAAGTCTTTGTGATAGATCGATTTTTCGGCTTCGGATTCGACAAAGGAGCCCAGTTCGGCTAGCATCAACGCTTCGGCGGCCGGATTTCGATCGGGTTTGATCGGTAATATGCCCAAGTCGCGCCGGCTACTGCGAGCGCTTTTCGGAAGCCTGAGTTTAATCGGGACCGGACGGACTTCGCGTTCGAGATGAAAATAGCCGGGAATATGGCCTCGATTTGCCAAGCCTAAGTTCATTGCCAGGTTTTCGTTGGAAATACCGGCCAGCGCGGCTTTTTCCTTATCGGTTTCAAAGCGCCAGCGAGGTTGGCTGTCTTCAACGCTCGAATCGATGTCGACGACAAACGGTTCCTTCGCCAATCTATCCATGACGACTTGAGCGGCTTGGCGTTGCCGTTCGTAAGGTGTCAGCGTGCCGCCGTAAATTTCGGTAACCAGCGTGCTAATGACCGGCGGTCCGGGCGGGACTTCGACAACCTTAATTGAAATGCCGTCGATATTGAGCGGCGCCAGCAAGGCTCTGAGTCTTAATAGCACGGCATGCGATTGATGTTCGCGTTCTTCTTTTGGCGCCAAGGTCAAACGGATATCGGCCAAATACGGCGCGGTGCGGTAATCGTATTGCCGGACCAAACCGTTGAAGTCGATTGGCGATGGGGTGCCGACGAAAGCCGCGATTGCATTGACTTCGGGCAGTCGAGCCGCAATTGCGGCAGCGGCGCGGGTAACGGCCGCGGTTTGTTCCAGCGTAGTATCTTCCGGCATGTCGACGATAATCTGCATTTCGTTTTTATTGTCGAAAGGCAAAAGTTTTAAGGGTACCAAGCGTAGTACCGGCAGCATCGCGGTCAGCACGAACAAAATCAGCATCGCGATAATGACGACCCAAGCCGCCTTACGGTTGGCGATGCAAGGTTCGATCAACTTGTCGTAACGACTAGGCTCGTTCGTCGTTTCAAGGTTTTCCTCGGTCGGTTTCAATGCCTTGCCGGCCAGCCACGGCGTCAAGATGAAGGCTGTGACCGTCGATAAGATGACCGCGGCCGGCACGTTGAAGGCCATCGGCGCCATGTAAGGCCCCATCATGCCGGTAATGAAAGCCAGGGGAATAAAGGCCAGGATGATCGTGATTGTCGACATTAGCAGTGCGGGGCGAATTTCAGCCATGGCCGCGACGATACGTTCATTCAAACTACCCTGGCCGAGGCGCATGTAACGTTCGATGTTGTCGACACCGGTGATCGGATCGTCGACCAGTAGCCCGAGCGCCAAGATCAGCGCAAATAGAGTTACGCGGTTGATTGTGTAGCCGAAAAACATATCCAATGCCAGCGCTGCGCCATAACAGACCGGAATCGCCAGGCCGACAACGAGGGCTGGACGCCAACCGAGAAAGATACCAATGAATAACACCACCGTAACAACAGCAAACGCCAAGCTCGTGGTTAGGTTGTTGACTTTTTCGTCGGCGGTTTGTCCGTAATCGCGCAAGATTTCGAGTCCGATTTCGGGAGGCAGCAGTTCTTGTTGCAGTTGCGCCAATTTACGATGTACATTTTCGGCAACCGCGACCGCATTGGCGCCGCGTTTTTTCGCGACCGCGATCGTAATCATCGGGTAATCATCCTTGAAGTCGCTCGACAACGGATGGCCCTCTGCAAATTGTATCCAACTGTAGTTGTCAGGTTCTTCCGGTCCGTCGGTAATTTCGGCGACATCGCGCAGGTAAATCGGAATACCGTCGACAGTATTGACGACCAGCGCGCTTAATTGCTCGACCGTTCTGACGAAGTCGCCGGCTTGCAATTGAATCGAACGATTATTAACCGAAACGAGTCCGGCATTATGCAATTGATTGGCTTGTCGAATGGCGCTTGCCACTTCTATCGCCGTGGTTTTTCGGGCCGCCATGCTTTGCGGATTAAGCATGACAATAACCGTTCGTGCACGCCCCCCGACGACGTTGATTTGATTGGTGTCGGCGATTTGTTGCAATTGTACGGTGATTTCGTCGGCAAAGCGGCGTAATTCATAATCGCTGTATAAATCCGGGGCACGACTCCAAAGCGAAGCCAATACAATGGGCACATCATCGACTTCGGCCGGTTTGACTTGCCATTCGGTCACCGCTGGCGGAATCTGATCCTGATTCGAATAAAGTTTGTTATAGGTATTCAGTAAGGAATCTTCACGGTCCTCCCCGACAAAAAACCGTAAAGTCACGACGGCCTGGCCGTTGCTCGAGCGGGAATAAACGTGTTCGACGCCGGTGATTTGAGTCAGCAGTTTTTCCAAGCGCAAGGTAATCTGTTTTTCGACTTGTCCGGCGGACAGACCCGGAGCGGAAACGAGGACATTGGCCATCGGCACGACGATTTGGGGCTCTTCCTCGCGAGGTGTAAACGTCAGCGCAATCGCGCCCAGCGCTAAAGACAGCGTAAAAAAGAGTACCGGTAGTCCGCCCTGAAGCGAATAGGCGACCAGGCGGTCTAACAGGTGATTGTGTTGTTCAGAAGGAGTGGCCAATTTAGATCAATATTAATAATTGCTAATATACTACTTTATAACATAGCTGGTTTCGTCTTTCAATCGATTGTTTCGGTCCATTGGCAACGTTTTTTGATAAGTTTAGATGTATTGGTGTTGCCGATGCCTTTAGCGATCAATGCAACGACTCTTTTGTCGGTGTTATAGCCGATGTGTGCATCGAGCGGATTGGCAAATTTGCCTAAACCGAAAGCATCAAAAATTTTCGCAACGTTGATGTTGATATTAGTGACATCGGCGCACAGTCTCGAGTCAATATATTTATCGACAAAATTCTGCTGTATGGCATAGCTCAATAAATCGTTCGGATCGCTGAAGGCGATGATCGGCGTTTGGCTTAGAATTCTTTTATCGTAATGTTCGCCTTCGGGGTTGCAATAGGCGCTCTGTTGGCTATTGATTTCCGGTATTTGCCGGCCCATTTGTAGCATCGGCAATTGATTCGACATCATGTAAATCGGAATGACTTTCTGTTGTAGGGCTTGAACCAACTCTTTCGGACGGTCGAGCTCGGGTCTAAAAGTGCTATCGCTAAAAAATCGGGCAAGCCGTTGCAATCCGTCGATCGTGATCCGGCTTCCCAGGCTATGCGATACGACTGCGTATTGGTCGTTTTTTAAATTTTCAACCGCCGCTAAATCGTCGAAAGTGCAGCTTTTCGCTTGTTGGTCGGGTAAATTGTCCCATAGGCCTTTGGTCATCCAGCAAAACGATTGCGTAAACGAGATCAAGATGTCTTCACGGCTATCGCCGAGATAGATAATCGGGTCGGGGCCGGTATCGTTGGAAAAACGTTTTAATAAATCGTTGACTTCGGCGCGGCGAAAAGAGTACTCGCCGGAGTTGTCATAAGCCAGAATCGCTTTTTGTTGAGCGGTAATTTCGGACCAGGTCAGCTCGTAAAACAATAATTCCTGATCGCGCGCCTTATTGAGCAAACGATGAATTCTCAAATTGCCGAGTTTTTTCGATTCGTCCAAAGGATCGCGCAGAAAAATGTCTTTGTTACGTTTAGCTCTGACAGTTAGATTCAGTGATTTGGCGAGCTTTTCGAGAAATTGCGTTGAATAGCCCGGCAGTCTATCGCCTACACCATGGACCATCAGCACTTTCATTTTGCCGTCCGGATTATTTAGATGCGGTTTGATACCTTCAAAAGGACTGCCGGTAACTTCGCATAATCGGGTATCGGCGGCTTCTTGTTTTTCGAAATAAGCTTCGGCAATACCTCGTCCGAAACTAGTGCAACCACTTGAAAGCATACTGAAAATTACAATAATGAGAAGAGGTTCGATTTTTTTCATGACATCAGTTTTTGAAGAACATTAAGAAAAAATTGTAAAACAAAGTCTACTTTAAATAAGCTATTTAAACTTCTAATTTTATTTTTATTATCGAGTCTGTAATGGGTCTTTGAGAAAATAAAATAGAAACGAATTTTTTAAGGTGTAGATGCTAGAATTAACGCTTTATGTGTTCCAAGATGGAGACATGAGTCGATTTTACTATGTTTAAAACCGAGTTCATCCACAAATGAATAGTAGCAGGCTTTATTTTTTTAAAAGCGTTGTCGTAGGGCTATTTGCTTTACTTACTCAAAATGAGTCCTTTGCGCAAGATCTTGTTGAGGTTTATACGCAAGCCCTGAAAAATGATCCGATATTAAAACAAGCGCTTGCTCGGCAAAATGCCAACGCGGAATTCAAGGACCAAGGTATTGCGCGGTTGTTGCCCAGTCTTTCGGCGACCGGCGCCAGTAGTCGGGAATGGCTCCACAACAAAAAAGCCGGCTCCGATTTTCGCGGTTCGCAGACAAATCAAGAGTTTTGGAATAACACTTTTAGTCTGAATTTTGTGCAGCCGGTTTTTCATTGGGATCACTGGATACAATTAAGCCAGTCGGATAATCAAATTGCTCAGAGCGAAGCCGAATATTTAGCCGAGTTGCAGAACTTGATGGTTAAAATTACCGAGGCTTATTTCAACGTGCTGTCTGCGCAGGACGGTTTAGACTTTGCGGTTGCCGAAAAAAATGCGATTGCTCGGCAACTGGAACAAGCCCAGCAGCGTTTCGAAGTCGGTTTGATCGCGATTACCGATGTTTATGAAGCGAAGGCTGCTCGTGATTTAGCCTTGGCCAATGAAATCGAAGCGGATAATAATCTCGATAATCAAAAGGAAGCTTTACGTGAAATCATCGGGGAATTTGACGGGGAGCTCAATCCCATAGGAAAGGAGTTGCCGCTGATCGTCCCAGAGCCCAATGAAATGAGGGCATGGAGCGATGCGGCGCTAAATAGCAACCTTACGATCATTTCGGCATTCAATCAGGCCGAGTTTGCCAGGAAGGCCGTCGATTTGCAAAACAGCGGTCATCTGCCGCAATTAGATATCGTCGGTTCCTATGGCGTGTCGGATAATACCAGTACTTTCGGTTTTCGCGGCGATACGCAAAGCATCGGTTTGCAATTGAATGTGCCGCTATTCGAGGGCGGTGCGGTGAATTCGCGTACCCGGCAAGCAAGGCAAGAGTTTGAGGCGGCCAAACAAAACCTGATCGCGGCAAAGCGCGCCGCCATACGACAAGTGAACAATGCCTACCGAGGTGTGAATGCCAGTATCAGCCGAGTCGACGCATTGCAATCGGCTGTTAAGTCGGCTGAGAGCGCGCTGGAAGCAACCGAGGCTGGTTTAGATATTGGGACTCGAACCATGGTTGAAATGTTAGCCGAACAAAGAAACCTTTATCGAGCAAAACGCGATTATGCGCGCTCGCGTTACGATTATCTGATCAACAGTATACGCCTGAAACAAGCGGCCAGCAGTCTGAGCGAAAATGATTTGGAATATATCAATTCGCTACTGTCGCATTAGTCTTATAATCAATCCGGGCACGTCGGAGCCCAAAAAAGCAATCGCTTGCAAAATATGACAAAACGATAAAGTCTTGAGCGGGTTACCGAACCCGCTACAAAGCTCATAGCCCTAGGAAATTATTTATCGCGAAATCCTTAAAGACTGCCGACATTCAGGCTCTTCCTCGTTCCCAGCGCCCCAGCGAATGCATACCGATCTTGCCTCGGCAGTCAAGGTATGGGTTCCCACGGAAGACCGTGGGAACCAGAAATAATTCTTTCTCCATAATTGATTGCTTAAACAAAAATGTCCCAAGTTTCAAAAAATATTTATATAACCGGTGCCGAGCAGGGCAGCGGTAAATCGGTGATCATGTTGGCCATGATCGAAATGTTTTCCGGACTTGCCCATAAGATCGGTTTTTTTAGGCCTATTATTCATGCCGGAGAAGAAAAGGACGACTTGATTGAATTGGTAACCTATCGTTATCAGCTCGAATGGCCTTACGAAGCGATGTACGGATGCACCGATGAGGAAGCTCGGCGCCTGTTGGCTCATGATCGTTATGACGATTTGATCAAACTGATACTCGCTAAATACCGAAGCTTAAAAATTCAATCGGATTATGTGATTTGTGTCGGTTCCGACTATAAAAGTGGCGAGTCGATTTTTGAATTCGATTTCAATGCCGACGTCGCGAATAATCTGGATTGTCTTTTGATGCCGATCGTTCAAGGCGGCAACCGATCCGATGAACAAATAATCGATACTTTGGCCGGTCTCAGACATGATGTTCAGGAAAAAAATGCAGCCTTGTTGGCAACGGTGATCAACAGTGTGTCGGCGGCCCAAGTCAATGGACTTAGAGATCAATTCGGACACGATCCGCAATCCAACTTTCCTGTTTATGTCGTACCCTCCGAACCGTCACTGGAAAAACCCAGCATGGGCGATATTGCCAGATCATTGAATGCAAAGTTTTTATCTCATGATTTCGAAACACTTAATCTTGAAGTTTATAACTACAAAGTAGCGGCGATGTTGGTTTCGGATTTTCTCGACTACATTGAGAAAGGCGATTTGATCATTACGCCTGGGGATCGTTCGGATATCATTCTAGCCTGTCTGATGGCTTATCACTCGAAAAGTTATCCGCAAATTGCCGGCTTGCTGTTGACCGGAGAGCAAGAACTCGCGCCGCAGGTGAAATATCTAATCGAGGGATTAGGGGCTTTGCCGTTTGCCGTTTTAGGTGTCGCCACCGACACCTTCACGACAGCCATGAACGTTACCCGTGTACATGCACGTGTAAATTCCAATAATGAACGCAAAATCGCCACGGCCTTGAGTTTGGTCGAAGACAATATCAACATGCAGGAGCTGCAGCAGCGGTTGTTTACACGTAAAACGCCGCGCGTGACGCCGATCATGTTCGAATATGAAATTTTACAGCGCGCCAAAGCCAATCCGCAGCACATTGTATTGCCGGAAGGCGAGGAAGAACGCATTTTAAGAGCGGCCGAAATTCTTTTCCTTAGGGGTGCCGTCAAATTAACGCTGCTAGGTAATGAAGAAACGATCAAGCAAAAAATCGCTGCGATGGCTTTGCAATTGGAAGACATCGAGATTATCGACCCGATAAATTCCGAACTGCGTCAGAAATTTGCCGAAACTTATTTTGAGTTACGCAAGCATAAGGGCGTTCATTACGAATTGGCGTTTGATCTCATGACCGATGTCAGTTTTTTCGGGACGATGATGGTACATCATAATCTTGCCGACGGCATGGTTTCCGGATCGATACATACGACACAGCATACGATCAGGCCGGCCTTTGAAATCATCAAAACCAAACCGGGAACGTCGATCGTTTCCAGTGTGTTCTTTATGTGCTTGGAAGACAGGGTATTGGTTTATGGGGATTGCGCGGTCAACCCGAATCCTAATTCCAGGCAATTGGCCGATATTGCGATCAGTTCCGCACAAACAGCCGCTATGTTTAATATATCGCCACGCATCGCGATGCTGTCTTATTCAACCGGTGCGTCCGGAAAAGGCGAGGCGGTCGACAAGGTTAGGTCGGCAGTGGAATTAGCTAAACGATTGAAACCGGAGCTGAAACTGGAAGGGCCTATACAATACGATGCGGCAATCGATAGCCGTGTAGCCAAGACTAAAATGCCGGAAAGCGAAGTGGCGGGGCAAGCGAACGTGTTTATTTTTCCCGATTTGAATACCGGCAACAATACTTATAAAGCGGTTCAGCGCTCGTCCGGAGCGATTGCCATCGGGCCTATTTTGCAAGGCTTGAATAAACCGGTCAACGACTTAAGCCGAGGCTGTACGGTGAACGATATCGTCAATACCGTTGTGATCACGGCGATACAGGCACAAGAAACTGAAAGAAAACCGGTGGCCTAGGATACGTAAAATAACTTTCGCAACCGCTCTCACTCGTCGTTATAAACAAGTAATGCCTATCGTGCAAAAAGCAGCGGCCGAGCGCCAGAATGCCGAGCCGTCCGGAAAGGCTGTTGGTGTTTGAGCGTTAGCGGCTTTCCCTCACCTAACGCTAGGTGAGGGACGACGAAGGCGTTGCTCCCACAGCGCTTCTTGTAACCCTTTGTGGGAGCGATCTCCTGATCGCGATTTCGAAGCCGGGAGCCTTAGGTGACAGTAAGCGGTAACGGGGTCACTAGCTAAACCTTGAAGGGTGCGCTGTGCGTACCATGACAACCCCGCCAATGCTATTCAAGCCCTTATGGTTTAATCCGGGCAGGAATTCGGTGCTTAACGACATAGAGGTACGCGCAGCGTACCCTACAATTTATCGATAACGATGAGTGATTTGCGTGGGAACGATTGAAAAACGGAACCGGAAGGACCGATTCAATAGCATTTGGATATCTATAGCAGTGTGGCCAAGACTAAAATGCTGCAGCCGCTTTTTTCAATCGGTCGTTGACTGCATGCCATTCATTGGACTCGGGTGGTTGTTCGACTAGGATGGCGTCCAATCCTAGGCGATCCAGATCGCGTAGCGCCGCGTACAAACCTTGTGCATAATCGTCGGCAGTTTCAGGTAAATAATAGATAGTAACCGATGAGCTCGATTTCGATTCGAAGCGATAAGCCAGTAAACCGATTTTTTTCCCTTGATCGTTCAATTGTCGTATCGTTTCGCTGAGTCGTTCGGGCGGACATAACCGTGTCGAAGTCAATGGTGCGTAATGCACGGTCATTTGTCCGGGCGCACGGGGCGTATCGTTGTTCGTAGCGCTTATCACGGTTAATTCGCATTGTAGCTCCTGTTCTATTTCGGCTTTGCTGATGCGGCCGGGTCTTAACAACAGGGGGCTTGCTCCGCTTAAATCGATGATGGTCGATTCGACTCCGACTCGGCAAGGTCCACCGTCCAGAATCAAATCGATCAACCCGTCAAGTTCTTCGGCGACATGCGAGGCTTGAGTCGGGCTGACACGCTTGTATCGATTGGCTGAAGGTGCGGCGATGCCTCCGCCGAATGCCCGCAATAGACGCAAGGCAACCGGGTTATCGGGAATTCTCAGGCCGACCGTATCTTGTCCGCCGGTGACTTCATCCGGTACTTCGGGACGTTTCTTTAAAATTAAGGTTAGCGGTCCCGGCCAGAAGAGTTTTGCCAAGCGTTGGGCTGCATCCGGGACCTGACTCGCCCAGTCCGATAGCTGCGCCGAGCTTGCGATATGGACGATCAACGGATGATCGACCGGACGTCCTTTGGCCCTGAATATGCCTGTTACGGCCTCGGCATTGCCGGCGTCGGTGCCAAGACCGTAAACCGTCTCGGTCGGGAAGGCGACTAAACGGCCTTGATGAAGCAGTTCAACCGCTTTGGCGATCGCGGTATCGTCGGCAAAAACCGTTTCGGTCATGTTTTTATGCGGCCTCGATTTCCACCAACACTTCATCCGGATTGGCCGGTTCGCCTTTGACGACATGAACGGCTTTCACGGTACCTGAGATCGGTGCGGTGATTTCCGTTTCCATTTTCATGGCCTCGGTGATCAAAACGGCTTGACCGGCTGCGACCGTTTGGCCGATTTTAACCAAGACTTCGAGAATGTTGCAGGGCATACTGACTGTGACATCGCCTTCCGATGATGGACGTCGGCGTTTACTCGAAATCGTGCTTTTTACCGCGCCATGCGTGCCGCCGTCCAGAACGATTTCGTCGAGCGTTTCCACGACAATTTCTTCCGGTACCCCGTCGACCATGAAGTAAAAATGGCGCAGACTTTGATTTTTGGGGCCGGCTCCGGTCACTTTGACATGATAAGACTCGCCGTGCAGCGCAACATTGAATTCGGTCGCCGCTTTTTGCACGGCGTCGATTGCCTGAGTTTCGATTTCCAACGGTTCGGGAACCAAATTATCGTTCGAGCGTTGCTCGAGAAATTGTTTACCAACTTCCGGGAACATTGCATAGCTGAGCACGTCTTCGTCATTCAACGCCAAATGGCCGATTTCCGAGCGTAAATGTTCGAACTCGGGCTTGAGTAGGTCGGCCGGGCGGCAGTCGATCGGCTCTTCCTTGCCGATGGCTCTATTTTGTAGACTCTCGTTGACCGGGGCCGGGGCCTTGCCGTAGCCGCCTTGCAGGTAACGCTTGACCTCGTTGGTGATCGTTTCATAGCGTTTGCCGGTCAATACATTCAATACGGCTTGTGTGCCGACAATTTGCGAGGTCGGCGTGACCAGCGGCGGATAGCCCAAATCTTTACGAACTTCGGGAATTTCTTTGTAAACTTCCTCAATGCGGTCCAACGCATTGCGTTCGCGTAATTGGTTGGCGAGATTGGAGATCATGCCGCCCGGAACTTGATAGACATGCACGCGCGTGTCGATGCCGGTAAATTCGCTTTCGAAACGGCGGTATTTCTTACGGATTTCGGTGAAATAGGCGTTGACGGCTTGGAGTTTGTCTAAATCCAAGCCGGTGTCGTAGTCGGTCCCTTGCAGTGCCGTTACTAAGCTTTCGGTCGGAGGATGACTAGTGCCGCCCGACCACGACGACAGTGCGGTGTCGATATGTTCGCAACCGGCTTCGATTGCTTTGATTTGGCACATTTCGGCGAGCCCCGAAGTGGCGTGTGTGTGCAGGTGCAACGGCAAATCGATCGTGTCTTTCAGCGCCTTGACCAGTTCCGAGGCCGCATAGGGAGTCAGCAAGCCGGCCATATCCTTGATCGCGATCGAGTCGCAACCCAATTTTTCCAATTCCTTCGCCAAAGTAACGAAGCAATCGACATTATGAGCCGGACTGGTTGTATAGCATAACGTACCCTGAGCATGTTTGCCGGTTGCCTTGGCGGCTTCGATCGCGGTTTGCAGGTTGCGCACATCGTTCAGCGCGTCGAAGATGCGAAAGACGTCCATACCGTTCGCAGCGGCCCGTTCGATGAAGGTCTTGACGACATCGTCCGAATAATGACGGTAACCGAGCAGGTTTTGTCCCCGCAGCAGCATTTGCAGGCGCGTGTTCGGTAATGCGGTTTTCAGTTGACTCAGACGCTCCCATGGATCTTCTTTAAGGAATCTAAGGCATGCGTCGAAAGTCGCACCGCCCCAACATTCAAGAGACCAGTAGCCGATATTGTCGAGCATTTCACATGCAGGGAGCATGTCTTCGGTACGCAGTCGCGTGGCGATCAGCGATTGATGAGCGTCGCGCAATATCACATCGGTAATAAAAACTTTTGGCATCTTTTTTCCTATAAAACCTTATCGGCTGTCAGTGGATAAATAGACGTTCCCAACGCTGGCGCATGGGAACCGAGAATACGAGTTCTACAATCCGGTATGTGAAGCCATCGCAGCGGCGATGACACTTGCTAGCACTTCCGGGCGAGGCTTATTCGAATAATTAATTAATTCACTATGTTTTTCGACAAAGCCGGTATTGAAACAAGCCGTGCGGAATTCGGGGTGTTTCAGGATTTGTAGATAATACGGAATCGTCGTTTTGATGCCGAACAAGCCCATGTCTTTTAGCGCACGTTCGCCGCGCTGAATGGCATCTTCCCAGGTTAATGCATTGACGATGACTTTTGCGACCATCGAATCATAAAACGGTGGAATTTCGTAGCCGGTGTAAATTGCGGTGTCGGTACGAACGCCCGGTCCGCCCGGGGCGTAATAACGCGTAATCTTACCGAAACTTGGTAGAAAGCTGTTCTTCGGGTCTTCGGCATTGACACGAAATTGGATGGCATAACCGCGACGAACGATTTCGTGTTGCTTGAAGCGAAGCGGTAAGCCCGCTGCGATGCGGATCTGTTCTTCGACGATATCGACGCCGGTCACGGTTTCGGTGATCGTGTGTTCGACCTGAACGCGCGTATTCATTTCCATAAAGTAGAATCGGTCGTTATCGTCGAGCAGAAATTCGACGGTGCCGGCATTGGTATAGCCGACCGATTTTGCCGCGATCACGGCCAAGCCGCCGATGTATTGGCGCTGCGCTTCGTCGAGTTGAGGTGAAGGCGCAATTTCGATCAGTTTTTGATTGCGGCGTTGAATCGAGCAATCGCGTTCGTAGAGGTGAATCGCATTGCCGTGGTGATCGGCCAGAACTTGTACTTCGATATGCTTCGGGTTAACGATGCATTTTTCAAGAAAAACATCGGCGCTGCCGAAGGCTTTGGTCGCCTCTGAGATTACGCGGCTGTAATTACGTTGCAGTTCCTCGGCATTGTCGCAGCGGCGAATGCCACGGCCGCCGCCGCCGGAAGTCGCTTTCAGCATAATCGGATAACCAATCGATTCGGCCACTTCTAAGGCTTCTTCAACCGATTCGAGATTTCCTTCCGAGCCAGGGGTGACCGGAATGCCGGCTGCAACCATCGCTTTGCGTGCTTCGGTTTTATCACCCATACGATGTATGACTTCCGCCTCGGGACCGATGAAGATCAAGCCACGTTCCTTGCAGGCTTTCGCGAATAAGGCATTTTCGGACAAAAAACCGTAGCCCGGGTGAATGGCATCGCATCCGGTCGCTGCAGCCAGATTGACCAAAGCATAAATATTGAGATAACCGGACATCGGTTCGCTGCCGATACAATAGGATTCGTCGGCTTTTTTAACGTGAAGGGCGAAACGGTCGGCTTCCGAATAAATCGCGACGGAGCGAATGCCCATTTCGGCGCAGGCGCGAATGATGCGCACGGCGATTTCGCCGCGGTTGGCAATCAGTATTTTACGTAACATAGGTTAAACGTACCCCGATATTAGGATGGGAATTGAGGGCTGGAATTGGATTTTACAGACATATGCAGGTGTATATCTTAAAGAATTTTATAGAAAGATTTAAGTGATTATTATTTCAGGTAGGAAAACGCAATAAAGTTATACCTTTCGGACTTCAAATTTAGGCGCTGGGGTGTCAGTCAAAGGCCCAGCACCTAAATTAACGAAGATTATTGATCGAGCCCAATAGCTTATGGAATTTAGGTGCGGGGGAAATGTGGATTTTGCAGGAGCAGCAATCGGCCGAGTACTCCGGTGCTTCGATACGCCAATGCCGAAATTTGACGTACGATAAATATCCTTCAACGGTTGAACTGCCGAATCTATTTTCCCCAAGTGTCCCGTAGCGTGACGGTGCGGTTGAAGACCGGTTTACTGGGGCTGCTGTCTGTCGCATCGAGGCAGAAATAACCCATACGCTCAAATTGAAAACGGCTTTCAGGCGGTGCATCGGCAAGGCTCGATTCTACGCGTGATTCGGTCAGGATTTCCAGCGAATCCGGGTTTAATGCGTCTAAGAAGTTTTCGAGCGAATCGGGATTCGACTGGCTGAATAGCCTATCGTACAAGCGTATTTCGGCAGGTACGGAATGGCGCTCGCTGACCCAATGGATCACCCCTTTGACTTTACGGCCTTCCGGATTTTTACCTAATGTGTCCGGATCGTAACTGCAACGCAGTTCTATAATTGAGCCGTTTTCGTCTTTGACGATGCGGTCGCAGCGGATCACGTAGGCGCCGCGTAGACGGACTTCGCCGCCTTCGACTAGGCGTTTGTACTTGGGTGGCGGATTTTCGGCGAAATCGTCCTGTTCGATATACAAAACCTTACTGAATTCAACTTTGCGGGTGCCGAGTTCCGGTCTTTGCGGATGATTGCCGAGCTTGAGTGCTTCGACTTTGTCGTCCGGATAGTTATCGATGACCAGCTTCAACGGACGTAGCACCGCCATCGCGCGCGGGGCGTTTTCATTCAAGTCTTCGCGGATACAGTTTTCCAGAACGGCCATTTCAATCCACGAGTCTTTTTTGGTTATGCCGATGCGCTCGCAAAAATCGCGGATCGCAGCGGGTGTGACGCCGGCGCGGCGCAAGCCGGCAAGCGTCGGCATACGCGGGTCGTCCCAACCTCCGACATGTTTTTCGGTGACCAATTGATTCAGTTTGCGCTTGCTGACGATGCTGTATTCGAGCTGCAGTCGTGCGAATTCGATTTGTTGCGGATGGCAAGCTATCGTGATGTTGTCCAGCACCCAGTCGTAAAGCGGCCGGTGATCCTCAAATTCCAGCGTGCATAGCGAATGTGTAATGCCTTCAATTGCATCGGAAATGCAATGTGTGTAGTCATACATCGGATAGACGCACCACTTATCGCCGGTGCGGTGATGATGCACGCGGCGAATCCGGTAAATGACCGGGTCGCGCATGTTGATGTTTGACGAAGCCATATCGATTTTCGCCCGCAATACATATTGACCGTCGGCGAATTCGCCGGCGCGCATGCGAGTGAACAAATCCAGGTTTGCTTCGATGGATCGGTTGCGGTCCGGGCTTGCCTTGCCGGGTTCGGTCAGCGTACCGCGATTTTGGCGCATTTGTTCGGGTGTCGAGCTATCGACATAGGCCAAACCTTTTTGAATTAGCTCGATGGCGTAATCGTAAAGTTGTTCGAAATAATCGGAGGCATGACGCAGTTCGTGCCATTGAAAGCCCAGCCAGCTTACGTCGCGTTCGATCGCTTCCATGTATTCGACGCTTTCTTTTTCGGGATTCGTATCGTCGAAACGCAGGTTGCAAGTACCCTGGTATTCAGCCGCGATTCCGAAATTCAAGCAAATCGATTTAGCATGGCCGATATGCAAATAGCCGTTCGGTTCCGGCGGAAAGCGTGTCGCGACTTTGCCGTTGTTTTTGTTTTGTTTCAGATCGTTATTGATGATCTGGCGGATGAAATGGGAGGGTGACGTTTCGTTTGATGACATGGGCGGTCAAATAAGTGAAGGGTAATAGTAATGCCGGATTCGGAATTGAAAATATCGCGGTTAATGGCCAATTTTTGTATTTCGAACTGAAAAATCGATTAGCTTCGTTTAAGGTTAGTGGTGTGTGTCGAGAAATCCAGCTTCTAAATTCAGCGAAATGCTATCCGACAAGGAAGACGGATGGAATTTAGGGAGGATGGATAATCCCATCCATGAGGGCTTTATATAGCTCTTTACTGCCGATATTCTTTCTAAATAAATCCTGGACCTCTCAAAATTAGGCATTTTTCGTACTGATTAGGAGTATAAACGAAATAAATAGGCACAGAATGGTGGGCAATACTACTGCAATTCCTGTTTTCCGTAAAGCGGGCTAATCATAGGGTAACTATTCAGTGCCCTCTTTGAAAAAGAGGGGCTAGGGGAAATTTTTAAAAACAGATTCCCCCTCAATCCCCTTATTTAAGGCAATGTTCGCGTTAATAGTTCAATTAATACTACACTAATTTCGAAACTTGAAGACTATAGGGTGCGCTGTGCGTACCCTACAATTCATGTGCGGGGCGAGGTTATTCAACCTGCTCCGAACGTTTAAGCATGGTCGAAACGTTTAGGACGGAGTTGCAAACCCCGTCCTGCATAGGTGATGACGTTTTTTGTCTACGGGGTCTTTACTTACAATCATCGGATCTTCAATTAAGGGCACCCTAACGTAATTTTGACGGCAGTGAATCATGCCTCTTCGCTTTTGATTATTGGACGGCCTTCATTAAGATCTTTTAAAGTGTAGCGGTTTTATTAATGAGATGTAGATCATTGACTTTCTCGCTGCGACAAGCTGTCGCGCGTCAATTCGTCACATTTTCAAGGATTTCTGCACTCAGTATAATGCATGCAACTCTTGATTGATTGCGTTATGCAGGCTTTCCTCCTAAAGGATTTTAAGAGTTTCTCAAGCGGACAGTTTCTGTCCGCTTTTTTTTGCCCGTCATACTGCGATGTTGGCTGAAAATGCGTTATTCGGTCAGTGGCTTCAAGTCATCCGACATTGCCTAGGCTAGCGGTTTTTCTGCCGATCCTTACGGATCGCCTGCAAAATATCCAGTCCTTTTTTGCGTTGAATCCGGATGATTTCCAATTCGGTTTGATACAACTTCGTCAGTTCCTGATCGGTGGTTTGTTCGAGCGCTTCGGTCAATTTGCGTTCCTTCTTTTTCAGTTTGCGGAGAACGGTTTTTAGTTCCTTGGCGTAGCGTTTGGTTTTTTTATGCTCCGGATCGAAGAAATGTTCCAATTGGGTCAAAAATGTTATTTTCATGATCCGGTACCTTTTATTTATGGATTGACTGTTTCTACTACCGTTTTGATTTCCGCTTCATTCAATGCCAGATTAGGTTCGGGCTCAAGTTGTTGCATGTTATGCAAAAACAAGGTTTCGACGGCTTTGACCAGATTGGTTTTGATACTGAACATGTAAGCGCTGTCATTGATCAACGACGAGCCGGTTTCGGCGGTGATTTTATTTTCGCGAATCAATGTCTCGATGCTACGTGTGATCTGTTGGTCGTCGTCCTCGATCTTAGCCTTGAGTGCGTCGAGCGAAACGAAAGGGAGCTCATTGGCCTCGATGTTTTTCATGAATTCATCGATTTGCTTAATCAATAATGCGATTTGATAAGCGATTTTTTGATATTCATCGCGGGCGTAGCGATAACGCGAAGTCGCGAAATGTAGCCAGTTGTTTTGCAAATGCTTGGTATCTTTGATCGCCTCGACGATATGCCGATTCGCATCGCGCAGCCAATAAAGTTTTGCGGTGGGTTTATGTTCCGGCGAAAAAGAAGCGCGACTGATGAAGGCGATAATGGCACTATAAATACCTTTAATGCGTTTTTCGTAGGCATTTTCGATATCGTATTCGGCCGGATTTTCTTGCTTCATCAATGTTTGAAGTAATTGTTCATTATCCTGAAGATCCCGGCGGTTTAATCCGAAAGTTCTTAGAATGACATAAACGGCATTGTCGTATAGATGCAGCGTCTCCAGTCGTATCGATTCGTTCATGGTTTCAGGAAATTCGACCGCCGAGCTATTTAAATATTTCGGCATGAAAATACTGATTTTTCTTTCCTTGATGAAGCGTTGTAAAAACTCGACCATGTATCCGATAAACGGGAATAATAGCGCGATTCCCGCAAAATTGAATAAGGTATGAAAGACGGCGAGTTTTAATGTGTAGTCGCTGGGGTTTATTCCGATCTTATCGCTAAGCCAATCCACGGAGACGACAAAATAAGGAATAAATATAAGCGTGACGATGCCGGTCAAAAAATTGAAAATTAAATGCGCCCAGGCTAAACGTTTGCCGTCGATATTGGCGCCGAGTGCGCCGATAATGGCCGTGATCGTCGTGCCGATGTTAGAGCCGACCGCCAATGCTAAGGCATTCTCGTAAGTGATTTGTTGTGCCGCTAGCGCCGTGATAATCAAGACCATCGTAGCATGGCTCGATTGCATGACGACCGTGGCGGCAACGCCGACCGCCGTATAAACTAACAAGCCCTTGATGCCCGGCATCGCGAATTCGACGAGATCGATGGTTTCCTTGATGCGCTCGAAATTATCCTTCATATAGTCGATGCCCAGAAACAGAAAGCCGAGTCCGGTCAGAATGAAACCTATGCCTTTGACTTTTTTCCGGGCTTGAAAAATAAATAATATACCGAAAACCAGTATAGGCAGCGCGTATGCGGCGATATCGACTTTAAGCCCGAAACCGGCAATTAGCCAGGCACCGGTCGAAGTGCCGAGGTTTGCACCGAAGATTATTCCGATACCCGTGGCCAAATCGAGCAAACCTGCGCTTAGAAAGGATATCGTGATGATCGAAACCAGCGAGCTCGATTGCATCAAGGTTGTGGCGACGATGCCGAAGGTCAAGCTTTTGAGTCGCGTATCGGTGGTTTTTTGCAGAATGCGTTCTAGCGTGCCGCCGGTAAATGCCTTGAAGCCTTGTTCGAGCGACATCATGCCGAACAAAAAAATAGCAACGCCGGCCGCGATGCCTTTGAATTCTTCGCTAAGCCAAAAGCCGATACTCAATAAGGGAATGCCCAGGATCAGGAAAATTTTTTGCATCGTGCTTTTAAGATAAGAACTAAAAAATTATTAAGTAGGCTTAGGAAATTTCGGTGAATCGCGACGTCTTAATTTTAATAGTTTTGCCATTCTATTGAGCGTGATCATGGCAACATCAATATTTCGCATTAGACTATCGGTGGTTGTTTAGGTCCGGTTTTATGGATGCTCACTTGATCGCCGATGTTTAATGTCCCGGTATTGTCATGCAAGGCATTTTGTCCGAAATATACTTTTTGATTCCATTTGCGGATTCTGCTTAGTGTGAGCAGCGGCTCTTGTCCGGATTCTGCCGTTTCCGGATCGATGGTCGGTACGGAGCATCGCGCGCATGGTTTAGGTAATCTGAAGTTGATTTCGCCGATGCTTATCGTGCGCCAAGAGTCTTCGGCGTAGCTATCGCAACCGGATAGGACCAAGTTAGGCCGGAAACGGCTCATTGGATAATTTAGATTCATGGCCCTGTTGAGTGAGACCAGAGAGTTTTCCGAAAGGATCAAGAACGGAAAGCCGTCCGAAAAATAAACTTTATCGTCGGGTCGGGCGTAAGTCGGATCGACCGGTCGAATCGTTTCTTCCGCTTGGTAAACCAGTTTGCAGTCGATATTTAAAAAAACACTGAACCATCGGTTTGCTTGTGTTGAAACCTCGTATGCCAAGCAGCGGTCATGCCAGATTTCGCATTCAAGCGTTTCACCGCTTGTCGTCTCGAGGGGGAGCACTAAATCGTCCATACTCGGCGCCGATAAAGTCAGGCAACTTTCGGTCAATGCGGTGCGAATCAATGCCATCTTAGGCAGGCGCCGCTGGGATAAAAATTTTGTGTTTTTATCAACCAACATCCATTGTCTATCATAGCGCAGTCCTTTTTCGGTCACTGGCCAGCGGTCGACTGCAATACCCGTCAACGATTTTACTGGATAGATATAAATTCCGCTTAAGAACGGTGACGGCATCATTTAGCCGAGTAGGCCTTTAACGACACTCGAAGTCAGGTTGCTCTGAGCGACTAGCCCGTCCGACGGGAATTGTTTAATCAAGTCGGCGGTTTGCCGGGCTATCTCATTGGCCTGTTCCGGTTCGGTGACCGGTGATGCTGTATTGACATTTTGTGCTTCACGGTTACGAAACGATTCGGAAAGTTGCAGTGCGTTATCCGATAATTCGAGATTTTGTTCGTCGTTGACGCTAGGCGCTCTTGGTGCGGCGACGTCTCGATTTGGCTCTTCGGTCAGTCCGCGATTTTGCTCCGGCTGAGCGGGAACGTTCGGTACGGTATTATCGATGCGTGGTGCTATGGCTTGGATTTCCATTTTGGACTCCTCGTTGAAATCAGTTGTCTATACCCTTTGCTAGTCAAATTTCGGCGCCGGGGTGCCCGTCAAAGGACGCCGTGAATACGTTCATGTAGGCTCTATGACAGCATCCCGGCTGTCAAAGCCTTTGCCGTACACCCCGACACCTCCATACCTTAATACCGAAATTTGAAGTGCGATAGGTATATTGATCCGGGCAATAGATTTTTCCAGATAGGTCATTTAAACAGTAAATCCGTTTGAGTTTCAAGTAAATGATCGCCAAGACCGTTTTGTCGTTCTTCGAACTTGATACCGTAGTCAAACTTATTGTTGCTGGACTGGCGGACGACTTTGGCTTTCATATTAAATCGTCTGCCGTCCTTGAATTTAAGTGCCACAGTAATTTTTTTATTAATGCCCAATTTTTCTTCGGTGGTTACGCGTAAGCCTTTACTGCTGATGTCTTGAAGTCGGGCTTGTATCTTTTTATCGATTCCGAGTAGGTTTTTAGTAATCAACACGACTTTGATATCGTTTCTGACATAGCGAACCGATCTTCGGCCATTATCTTGAACCGTATCATCGGTATCTAAATCGAAAATATCACGATGATCTTCTGAAGGAGGATTGATGTCGGCCATGGAGATTACGAAATCAGGAGTAATATTGGGTTATCGAATAATGTGGTGCTATTTTTTAAATTATAGTGTGTTTTCGCTTGTGATAGTGGCCGGTTTATTATTAGCGGTGTCGATGCATAAGGAAACTCTACGCAGTTATGTTTATAATGCTCGATTGAGTAATACCTCAAGCGCCAGGTATTCGTTAAGTTAAACAGAGAATGGTAGATGGATTGATTCTGTCGAGTCTCCATTTTGCTTTCTTTATTTTAATCTCTGCTACAGCATTAGAATGGAGTAGGAAAATGATCGTCCGATCTTTATTGGTAGGTATTAGTATGCTGTCGTTGACTGTCTTTGTTGCACAAGCCGAACAAAAACAGGAAATTGAAATCGTCTACTTCACCCAAGAAAAAACGGCTCCGCCGGCCCTATCGAATCTTGATCCGTTTATTCGGGACAAGGGCGAACTCGGAGCCGAACTGGCGATCGAGGATAACAACACTACCGGACAGTTTACCGGTCAATTATACAAACTGAACAAAGTTATCGTGCCGATCGACGGCGATGTCGCACGGGAATTTAACGACAAAATAGCCGGGAAATTTTCCTTTGTTGTCGCCAATTTGCCGGCCGATGATTTACTGAAAATCATCAATGCGAATAAGCCGGAGCATACCTTGATTTTCGATGCGGGAACGACGGACGACAGTCTACGGCAGCGTTGCGCTAGCGATGTGCTGCATATCTTGCCGAGCCGCGCAATGCGAGCCGATGCCTTGGCTCAATATCTGTTGAAAAAGCGCTGGACCAAGTGGTTTTTGGTGACCGGTGCGAGCGATGAAGATAAATTATTCGCCGCCGCGATCAAGCGATCGGCGAAGCGTTTCGGCATGAAAATCGTAGCCGAGAAAGCCTGGGATCATACCTATGATGCACGACGAACCGCTCAATCGGATGTGCCGGTGTTCACGCAGGGCGTCGACTACGATATATTGGTTGTTGCCGACGAACAAGGTTTGTTCGGCGAATATCTGGATTACCGGACCTGGATTCCGAGACCTGTTGTCGGAACGCAAGGCTTGATCCCGACTTCATGGCATCGGACGCATGAACAATGGGGCGCGGTGCAAATTCAAAACCGTTTCAAAGAACAAAAGGGTCGCTGGATGGAAGAGGCGGATTACGGTGCTTATCTGGCGATTCGTGCCGTCGGGGAGGCCGCGACCCGGACCCAATCGAGCCAACTAAACGATATCAAGCCTTATTTATTGAGCGACAAATTCGTGTTGCAAGGTTATAAAGGCAGGCCATTGTCGTTCCGGGCTTGGAATGGTCAGTTGAGACAGCCGGTGTTACTCGCGGCGCCACGATCCTTGGTTGCAGTCGCTCCGATCGAAGGTTTTTTACATCCGAAAACCGAATTGGATACGCTGGGTTTTGATCAACCCGAAACCAAATGTAAGTAAAAGGTAGAGACTATGAAAAATATTTTATGGATTGTCGCGCTATGCGCTGCCGTTACGGCCCAAGCCGAAACGGTTTATGTCACACTGGAAAAAGACAATGCCTTGGCCATCGTCGATCCGATTGCCGGAACTTTAACTAAAACGGTTCCGGTTGGACAAAGACCTCGTGGTATTGCAATCGGCCCCGATAATAAGTTCCTTTACATAGCGACCAGCGACGACGATACGATTAAAATCATCGATGCCGAAACCCTTGAAGAAGTCGGACGATTGCCGTCCGGCGAGGATCCCGAAACCTTTGCGCTCAGTCCCGACGGCAGCCGTATGTTTGTATCGAACGAGGACGACAGTCAAGTTACCGTGATCGATGTGCAAGAATGCAAAGCGATTAAGGAAATCAAGGTCGGCGTAGAGCCGGAAGGCATCGCGGCCAGTCCCGACGGTCGCTGGGTTATCAGCGCCTCGGAAACGACCAATATGCTGCACTGGATCGATACGGAGAGCCTTGCTATCGTCGATAACACGCTAGTCGACCCGCGCCCGCGGGCGTTGAGTTTTACCGCAGACAGCAAATTCGTTTGGGCGACATCCGAAATGGCAGGGACTTTGACGATACTCGATGCGGAGACTCGGCAAATCATCAAGAATATTAAACTGGAAGTTCCGGGCGTGACTTTCGATAAGATTCAGCCGGTCGGCGTCGCGATCGACAAGGATAATCGTTGGGGCTATGTCGCACTGGGACCGGCGAACCGGGTCGCGGTGATCGACGCCAAGACTTACGAGATCGAAAAATTTCTGCTGGTTGGAGAAAGAGTCTGGAATCTGGCGTTCTCCCCCGATCAAAAACGGCTTTATACGACCAACGGCGTCAGCAACGATATTTCGATCATCGACTTGGCTAGCCATAAAGTCACCAAATCGGTCGGAGTAGGGCGTTATCCCTGGGGAGTGGTCGCGAAGCCATGAATTCGATCGCGTTGTCCGTCGAAGATTTAAGTTTTTCCTACAGCGGCAAAAAAGCGCTGGATAAGGTCGGCTTTTCGATACATCCCGGTGAATGTACGATTCTGCTCGGACCGAACGGCGCCGGAAAAAGTACCTTGTTTGCGTTAATTACAAGGCTTTACGATACGCGTTCCGGGCGTATTGAGCTGTCCGGCTTCGATGTCAAGAAACAAACGCGCAAGGCCTTGGCGATGTTGGGCGTGGTTTTTCAGCAAACCACGCTCGATATGGATCTGACGGTGATGCAGAATTTGCGTTACCACACTGCCCTACACGGCATGAGGCGTAAAGTGGCGAAACAGCGTATACAGGAAGAGTTAGAGCGATTCGATATGTACGAGCGCCGTTTCGAAAAAATACGGCAACTCAACGGCGGGCACCGGCGGCGTGTCGAAATTGCCCGGGCGCTGTTGCATAAGCCGTCGCTGCTGTTGCTCGACGAACCGACGGTCGGACTCGATGTGCCGAGCCGCAAGGCGATCGTCGAACACGTTCATCAATTGGTCAAGGACGGGCAATTATCGGTGCTGTGGGCGACGCATCTTATCGACGAAATTTATCCGGACGATCATTTGGTCGTGTTGCATCAAGGCCAAGTCAAGGCGAACGGCGCGATTCCCAAAGTTTTACAACAGACCGGCAAAGAGTCGATTGACGAGGCGTTTTTTGCACTGACTCAAGGAGGACGAGCATGAGGATATTGCATTATTGGCGGGCGATGTGGGGCATTATCGGCCGCGAATTGTTGCGCTTCGTTAAGCAGCGCGAACGTTTTATTTCCGCCTTGGTTCGGCCCTTGCTCTGGTTGTTCGTGTTCGCGGCGGGGTTTCGCGCGGCGCTCGGTATCGCGATTGCGCCTCCCTACGAAACCTATATTCTGTACGAGGTGTATATCACGCCCGGTCTGATCGGCATGATTCAATTATTCAACGGCATGCAAAGTTCGTTGTCGATGGTTTACGACCGCGAAATGGGCAGTATGCGGATTCTGATGGTCGCGCCGCTGCCGCGCTGGTTTCTGCTGTTTTGTAAGCTGATTGCCGGAACCGCCGTTTCGGTCTTGCAAGTCTATGTCTTTCTCGGCGTTGCCTGGCTGTATGAGATCGAGGCGCCGCTTGAAGGCTATCTGTGGGTATTGCCGGCCTTGTTGTTGTCCGGGATGATGCTCGGTGCGTTGGGCTTGTTGCTGTCGTCGTTCATCAAACAGTTGGAAAATTTTGCCGGCGTGATGAATTTCGTTATTTTTCCGATGTTTTTCATGTCGACTGCGCTATATCCACTTTGGAAAATTAAGGAGTCCAGCGAATTGCTGCATGATATCGCCCAGTACAATCCGTTTTCGCAAGCGGTGGAATTGATTCGTTTTGCGTTGTACAACCAATTCAATCAAGAGGCTTTTATCTACACACTATCGGCCTTTGTCATCTTCATGACGGCGGCCATACTCGGTTATAACCCATCGAAAGGCATGATGACTCGAAAAGGAGGGGGCGCCTAATGCAACACAAAACAATTTTGGTAACCGGCGGTGCCGGTTTCATCGGCGGCAATTTCGTCCGCCGCTTAGTGGAAAAAGGCGGTAGCAAAGTCATCAATCTGGATGCCTTGACCTACGCCGGTAATTTGGAAACCCTGGCGGATTTGGATGGTAACGACAATCATCGTTTCGTGCTCGGGTCGATCGGCGACAAAAGCCTGGTCGATTATTTGTTGGTGCGTTATCAACCCGATGCCATCGTCAATTTCGCGGCCGAAAGCCATGTCGACCGATCTATCGACAGCCCCGGTGCGTTTATTCAGACCAATGTGGTCGGTACTTATGGCTTGCTTGAATCGGCCAAGAATTATTGGCGGCAACTCGATAGCGAAGACCGGCAAAATTTTCGGTTTCTCCATGTCTCGACCGATGAAGTCTACGGGTCACTGGGCGCGGAGGGCAAATTTACCGAGCAAACGCCTTATCAACCGAACTCGCCGTATTCGGCGTCGAAGGCCGCCTCCGATCATTTGGTCAGAGCTTATCATCACACATACGATTTTCCAGTACTGACGACCAATTGCTCGAACAACTACGGACCTTATCAATTTCCGGAAAAATTGATTCCGTTAATGATCTTGAACGCGCTTAGCGGAAAGTCCTTGCCGATTTACGGGGCCGGACTGAATGTGCGCGATTGGTTGTATGTCGAGGATCATTGCCGCGCGATCCAGACCGTGCTCGAAAAAGGCCGTATCGGTGAGGTTTACAATATCGGTGGCAACAATGAAAAAACCAACCTGGAAGTCGTCGAAACGATTTGCGCCGTGCTCGACGAATTAATACCGGATTCGAATTTCAGGCCGCATAGAAATTTGATGCAATTCGTTCAGGATCGTCCCGGACATGATCTGCGTTATGCGATCGATGCCGGTAAAATCAAACGCGAATTGGGTTGGGAGCCGCAAGAAACCTTCGAAACCGGTCTGCGAAAAACCGTGCAATGGTATCTCGATAATAAAGCCTGGTGGGCCAATGTATTGGACGGCAGTTACCGGGGCGAGAGACTGGGACTGCAGAATCTTTGATTTTGCTAAAGATTAATTCTAGATTTGGCAGTTTAACCATGAAGCACATGAACCTAAAAAGAGCAGTTTGAGGCTTCCCCAAGCCGGTGTAAGTGTTGTAGACCCTTCATGCTTCGACTGGGCTCAGCACGAACGGTCTACAACACTTGCCAACTGCTCTTACTGTGAAAGTTCGTAGATTTGGACTCTTCTAATTTTTTGATAGTCGAAGCTCGATAGAGAGCATGTCGGTTCCGAAGAGGGCGCGGTTGCTCGATCGACAGGCGTCGGCGGCAGGGCAGATTTTTGCTCCTGCAAAATCTGCATTCATGCCATCCATGGCAATCAGATTCCGACGTCGAGCCTACAGGGACGTATTCACCCAGCACCTAAATTCCATAGCCCATTGGCTATGGTTAACTATCTTGGATAATTTAGGTGCTGGGTTCACGGCGTCCTGTCGGGCGAGTGACCGCGCCCTCCGCCACCCAAGAACTTTCATTTGCCAGGGCGATGGCAAGGCCTTCATGAACGTTAGGTTAAATAATCCTCCCCAGCAGAAAAACGACTACGCATATTTTTAAGCTCGGAGTATTCCGGAGCTACCTACTTTACGAAACGACTTAATTTTTTCCAAACATGAAGTATGACCGAGGAAATAGACATGGCTGAACGATTGCCCTCTGTCAATGTACAGCGCAATCTCTCATCCCCTTTTTCGTTATCGACAAGCATGGTCGGGCGCGGATTGGAGGCCATCCGTAACGCTCCAGCCAATGAGCCTGAGGTCAATATGGACGAGCGTTACCGCTTAGCCCGCGGCAGTTATAATCGAATTACCGATGACGGCAATGAGATCCGATTTAACTGCGATGCGACGACTAACGTCATTCACGGCAAAGAAAGTGAATCGTTCCGACCCTTGTTTTCGATGAGGCAGCAGCTGAAACAAGATTTCTCGACGTTCCAAGAATTAGCCGATCAAGGTTACGGCAAGGCCTATTTTCCGCTTGCGAGAATGTATTTGGGCGGACAAGGAATTCCTCGAAATGCCGATAAAGCCGAATATTATATGCGCATGGCGTTCAACTGGTGTACAGCCCATCAAACGCTTGCCGATCCGGAAATTTGGATGGATTTGGCCGAGATGTACGGCAACGGTTTTGGCATTGAACAGAATCCGGTTCAGTCATTGTCATGGTGCCGCAAGGCTGCTGAAGCAGGCCTAGCCGGTGCTCAATATAATTTGGGTTTAAAAATCGAATACGGATTAGGCATCAAGCAGGATGCGATTCAGGCCGTTTTTTGGTACCACAAGGCGGCCGATCAAGGCTATGCCGGGGCACAATGCAACCTTGGTCTGAATTACGAATGCGGTTACGGGGTCGAGAAAGATCCAGTGCAGGCGGCATTCTGGTACCGCCGCGCAGCCGAGCAAGGCTACGCTTATGCGCAAATCGAATTGGGGGCACTCTATGAGTTCGGTGTCGGTGTGGCGCAAGACGGCGAGCAAACAGCGTTTTGGTATCGAAAAGCGGCCGAGCAAGGTCATCCTTATGGGCAAGATTTTTTAGGCGAATTGTATTGGGCCGGCTTTGGTATGGCGCAAGATTATGAACAGGCCGTTTTTTGGTATCGACAAGCCGCCGAGCAAGGCGCGCCGAGGGCGCAAGATATGCTGCGTCGAGTTTATCCGAACGGTCCGGCAATTGAATCCATCGACCAGCAAGCCTTGTATTGGTATCGTAAAATTGCCAGGCGAGGGCATGTGAAAACGCAAGAATTTCTGTCGAGATTCGGCATCAATTGGAAGAATTGATAATGCTACCGGAAGAACAAGAACTCAACCGCTTGGAGACCGAAGAAGCCGAGCTCGAAGAACAGGTCGCATCCGTTGAGTTAGCGCTGGAAACGTTAAAAACCGAAATGTCGCAATTTCATTATCGCTATTACCGACTGGTGGGTTATTTGTATGTCGAAATGGATGAGTTGGATGTTCGAATTGTATCCGAAGAGGCCGAGCGCTATCCCCACAATATCGAGTTGCAAAAGCAGGTTCATGACGCCGAGCAGCAAGCGCGGCGATCGGCTGAAGAAGCCGGTTTAACCGAAAGCCAAGTGCCACCCACCGAAATCACGCCGGAAATCAAACAAGCCTACCGTAAAGCGACCAAGCTGATGCACCCCGACCGCGCCACTAACGAGATCGAGCGAGAACGTCGCACGATCATGATGGCCCGCGTCAATCGTGCCTACGAAACCGGCGACTTGGCGGCAATCGAACAATTGATTATAAACTTCGGCCAAGATTCGGAAGCCGTCGAAGGCAGCGATACCGGCGCACGCTTGGTTAAAGTGATTCGCCGTATCGCACAATTGCGCCGGCGTTTGTCCGAAGCCGAACAGGAACTAAGCGAACAAAAGAAAACGGAATTATACGAATTGATGGCTACGGTCGGCGAGGCCGAAGCGAACGGCGAAGACCCGCTCGGCGACTTGGCCAGGCAATTGACCCGGCATATCAACGAGCGAAAGATTCGTTTGGAATTGTTGTGTCAACCGGCGAATTAAGCGCTAATTGAAGGGGGACGTTTATGATCGATTGGAATCAAACTCATGCCGCTATTTGGCGGCCCCGGAAAGAATGCCTGCGGCCGGTCAAACAACTGGATGCGATTCGGCTCGGCGATTTGCTTGGTATCGATCGGCAAAAGCAATGTTTGATCGACAATACCGAGCGCTTTTTAGCGGGGAAACCGGCCAATAACGCCTTGCTCTGGGGTGCGCGAGGCACCGGTAAATCGTCATTGATCAAAGCCTTGCTCAATGAATACATGGGCCGCGGTCTGCGCGTCATTGAAGTGGACAAACAAGATTTGATCGATCTGCCCGAAATCGTCGACGACATTCGCGAACAAGAGCAGCGGTTCATCGTCTATTGCGACGATCTTTCCTTCGAAGCCGATAACAGCTTGTATACCGCGCTGAAGAGCGTCATGGAAGGTTCCATCGAATTGCCGCCGGAAAATGTATTGCTCTACGCCACATCGAACCGGCGTCATTTGATGCCGGAGCAGTTGCGCGACAATCTCGATACCCGCTTAGTCGACGGCGAGGTTCATTATTCCGATGCGGTCGAACAAAAAATATCGCTCTCCGACCGCTTCGGCGTGTGGCTATCGTTTTACCCGCCGAATACCGAAACCTTTCTGGAAATCGTCGATAGTCTGTTTACCGGTTTCGAGGGTAACCGCGAACAATTACATCAAAAAGCCCTGGAGTTTGCCAAGCTCAGGGCATCGAAAAGCGGCCGAACCGCGAAGCAGTTTTACAATGCAAATAGTGAATGAGAGAGCATCTGCTTTGGATGAAAACGGGTATTTGAATGTTTTTCGAACCGTTTTCGCAAAAACGATAATGTGTTAATCCTTTTGTCTTCTGAAAAGTCGCGTTTTCTCATGCCCGCGCGCAGACCCAAACGTCGACTCGTGTCGCACCGGCTTTTTTTAGCGCTCGTGCCAGTTCGGAAACGGTCGTGCCGGTGGTCATTACGTCATCGACGATTGCAATATGATCGAATCTTAGCGGTCCATTGACGGTAAATGCGTTTCTCATGTTTTTACGCCGTTCTTTGGCTGGCAAATCGATTTGGTGCGGCGTGTTGCGACTGCGAATGCAACAGTCGAGATCGATCGGTATCGCTAGTTCACGGCTTAGCGTGCGGGCAATTTCGATCGACTGATTAAAACCGCGTTCCCGATAGCGGCGAGGGTGCAACGGTACCGGTACCAGGCAGTCGGGCATTTCGGCGGATATTTTCAAGTAGTCCGCCATCAACAATCCCAGCAGCCGCGCATTTTTGAATTGGCGGCGAAATTTCAATCCCGATATTAAAAAACGGATAGCGCTTTGGTGTTTGAAAGGCGCATGCGTTTCGTCGAAGCCGGGCATGCGTTTTTGACAATCGCCGCATAATATCGGCCCGGTCGGCGCGTGTTCGAATGGAAGGCCGCAGCGGTAACAGCAATAAGGGTTAGTGACCAGTAATTCCATGCAAGATTGACAAATATCCCTCGAAGCCTGTCCCGGATTGCCGCATAAAATGCAGGTGGGCGGCAATAAGTAATTCTGTATAATATCGAACCAGTTGTTTACCATTTTAAGATAATCAGGTTGACAAGTAGAGGTCGTTGGGAAAGTAAGTTGGCGCTTGATACTTGCGGAACTCGACAAATGCCTGATTGGTATCGCTTACTTTTAAATTCGGAGATTAACAGAATGTCAGCAAACCCAGCAATAAGCACAATTCGCCACGACTGGCGCCCTGAAGAGGTCCAAGCTTTATTCGCACTGCCTTTCAACGATTTGATATTTCGCGCCCAATCGATTCATCGCGAACATTTCGATCCGAATGAAATTCAGATTAGCAGCTTATTGAGCATTAAAACCGGATCGTGTTCGGAAGATTGCGCTTATTGCCCGCAAAGCGCGCGATATGATGCGGATTTGCAGCCGGAAGCATTGATGCCGGTCGAAGAAGTGTTGAAAGCGGCTCGGCGTGCGAAAGACGAAGGCGCTTCTCGTTTTTGCATGGGAGCAGCTTGGCGTCAACCGAAAGACAAAGATGTCGCGCGCGTCGTCGAAATGATTCAAGGCGTTAAAACATTAGGCATGGAAACTTGCGTGACACTGGGTATGTTGACAGATACTCAAACCGCGACGCTCAAAGAAGCAGGTCTTGATTATTACAACCATAATCTGGACACTTCCGAAGACTATTATTCGGAAATCATCACGACCCGAAGTTATCAAGACCGTCTCGATACTTTGGCGCGGGTCCGGGATGCCGGTATCAATGTCTGTTGCGGCGGCATTGTCGGCATGGGCGAGAGCGAACAAGACAGGGCTAAGCTTTTGATCGAATTGGCTAATTTGCCCAAGCATCCTGAAAGCGTACCGATCAACATGCTAGTCCAAGTCGAAGGTACGCCATTGAACGGTACCGAAAAATTGGATCCTATCGTATTCATTAGAACGATTGCGGTCGCGCGTATCCTAATGCCGACTTCCCGCGTGCGTTTGTCTGCCGGCCGTAACGCTATGAGCGACGAAATGCAGGCTCTATGTTTTCTCGCCGGCGCCAATTCGATTTTCTACGGTGAAAAACTGTTAACGACCGACAATCCGATGACCAATCAAGATCTAGCGTTATTCGAACGCTTGGGCGTGCGTTCCGGCGGGTCTTGCCACGTTCAATGATTGGTATCGATTCCGGTTTGGAGGCCGAGCTCGAGCGCCTGGCGCGCGAAGGTTTATACCGGTCGCGACGAGTCGTCGAATCCGCTCAAGGCGTCGAATTGCAGTGCGGCGAACGAAAGCTGATCAATTTTTGCAGCAACGATTATCTCGGCTTGGCTAATCATCCGTCGGTCGTCAAGGCTTTTCAAGACGGTGCCGATCGTTACGGCGTCGGCAGCGGCTCCGCGCATTTGATTTGCGGACATAGCCGCGCCCATCATGCCTTGGAAGAAGAACTTGCGGAGTTTACCGGCCGCGACCGTGCGCTGTTGTTTTCGACCGGGTACATGGCCAATATCGGCGCGATCTCGGCGCTGACGGGCAAGGGGGATACGGTTTTCGAAGACCGCTTGAATCATGCCTCGTTACTGGACGGCGGTTTGTTATCGGGCGCGCGCTTCAAACGTTACCGACATGCCGATACGGACGGGTTGCTTGACAGTTTGAGTCGAACCGAAGGGCAGACGATGATCGTGACTGACGGCGTGTTCAGCATGGATGGAGATTTGGCGCCGCTGAATGTCTTGTCGAAAGTCGCAAGCGAACGGGATGCCTGGTTGATGGTCGACGATGCGCACGGCTTGGGCGTGATCGGCGATAAAGGGCGGGGGATCGTCGAGCATTTCGGCTTGACGCAACAGCAGGTGCCGATATTGGTCGGAACGCTCGGCAAGGCTTTCGGTACCTTCGGCGCCTTTGTCGCAGGCTCCGAAACGCTGATCGAGACCTTGATTCAAAAGGCTAGAACCTATATCTACACGACCGCGCTGCCGCCAGCCGTCGCCGAAGCAACCCGCGCGGCTTTGAAGATCGTTATCGAAGAGCAGTGGCGCCGGGAAAAATTAAACGATTTGGTGCAGAGATTTCGCCGAGGCGCCGAACAGCTCGGTTTTCCGTTGATGCCGTCGAATTCGGCGATTCAGCCTATCTTGATCGGCGACAGTCGAAGGGCGGTCGAAATCGGCAAGCGTTTGCTCGATGACGGTTTTTGGGTCGGCGCAATTCGGCCGCCGACCGTTCCGCAAGGCAGCGCTCGACTGCGCGTGACTTTTTCAGCGCTCCACGAAGCGCAGCAAATCGATCGTTTGCTCGAATCCTTAGGAATATGCACAAAATAACTTCTACAAGTAATAGGCTTTGCGGCGACTCGGTGACTTGCTTGACAGGACGCCGTGAATACATCCATGTGCTTGACGGCGGCTATCCCTGCCGCCGACACCTGTCAATCAAGGCACCAGCCCCCTTTCCAACAGTTGTCGTATTTCATGCTCGTTCCTTAGCAAAATCCATAGCGTAATGACTATTCATTATCAAGTTTACGGCGAGGGTGAGCCTATCGTCTTGGTTCACGGCTGGGCGATGCATTCAGGTATTTGGCGCGACTTTGCCGAGCAATTGGCGCAAACTCGTCGCGTTGTTTGCGTCGATTTGCCGGGGCACGGTTTAAGCGCCGAAATGCCCGAGTTTACACTCGAATTAGTATGCGAGCAGTTGAGCCGAATCGTCGATTGTAAAGCTTGCTGGATCGGTTGGTCATTGGGCGGGTCGGTATCTTTGGCAATGGCCCGGCTGTTTCCGGAAGCCGTCGCGTCGGTCGTTCTCCTGGCCAGCAATCCTTGTTTTGTCGAAAATATGGACTGGCCGGGCATGCCGGAAAATCAACTCGATCTATTCGCCGAGAATCTCAGCGCCGATTGCGAATCGACGCTATTACGTTTTTTGTCATTGCAAATCAATGGGGTGCCCGAGTTTAAGAAATTATCGAGAAAACTCTCTGCCGCGCTTCGAGAATCCCGCATGCCGACGGCAAAAACGCTGCAGGACGGCTTGGCTGTTTTAAAGCAGGCCGATTTAAGGCCGGCGCTTGCCGAGCTTCGCGTGCCGGTCGCGGCGATGTTGGGCGAAAAAGATACCTTGGTTCCGGTTGGAATCGGTGAAGCAATGCAGGCAATCAACCCGGATCTGTATTTGAGCGTGATTAAAAATGCCGGACATGCGCCGTTTTTGTCGCATCGTTCGGAATTGATCGATAGTCTTAACGAGTTTTTGGCACAACCATGAGCGCGATATTTGAACTAGATAAAACCAAGCTCAGACAATCGTTCGGATCGGCGAGTCTATCTTATGATCGCGTTGCCGTTTTGCAAAGACAAGTCGGTTTGAGCATGTTGCAACAGGCGGTACCGGCAAAATTGTCGGGAATCGTTGTAGACATGGGCTGCGGCACCGGTTTTTTGACTAAAGCATTACTTAATGCCGAAGATATCGAGCGCATTGTTGCATTGGATATTGCCTTGCCGATGCTGCATGCCGCCAGACAAAAACTCGGCGATGCTGGCCGTTTGCATTATGTTTGCGGCGATGCGGAAAGCCCGCCGTTGCATACGAACTCGGTCGATACGGTGGTTTCCAATCTAGCCTTGCAATGGTGCCGCGATTTAACGGCGGTTTTCTGTGGTCTGCATCGTATTCTCAAGGCGGACGGAGAATTGTTTTTTTCAACATTCGGTCCGCAAACGCTCTGCGAGTTAAAACAGGCCTGGGCAGAAGTTGATGACTATCATCATGTCAACGAGTTTTACCACGAAACGGAAATCAGGCGTTGTTTGGCCGATGCCGGGTTTAAGGAAATTGTGGTGCATTCCGAAATTTATCGGCCGGCTTACGGGTCAGTATTGGATTTGATGAAGGAGCTTAAATCGATGGGCGCGCATAATGTATCTTCCGGACGTAATAAAAGGCTAACGACAAAACAGGAAATGACAAGCATGATCGAGGCTTATCCGCTTAATGATGCCAATATTGAGGCGACATTTGAGGTTTTTATCGTTTCGGCGAGAGTAGAGAACAATGACTAAAGGGCTATTTATTACCGGCACAGACACAGGTGTCGGAAAAACATGGGCGACGGTCGCGTTGATGCGTCATTTTAAAAATCAAGGGCATACGGTTATCGGTATGAAGCCGATCGCTTCGGGTTGTCTCGAAATCGACGGTAAACTGAGAAACGAAGATGCGCTGTTATTACAGCAAAACGCCTCGATACCGGTGCAATACGAATGGGTTAACCCTTACGCCTATCGGCTGCCGGTCTCGCCGCATTTGGCCGCAGATGAGCATCCGCCGGTTTTGGATAATATTCGTTCGATTTTTCAAACGCTGCAAAAAAATGCCGATATCGTTTTGGTTGAAGGCGTCGGCGGTTGGCGGGTACCGTTGAACACGGAGTCCGATGTTTCCGATTTGGCGCGCGTACTGGGCTTGCCGGTCGTCATGGTGGTGGCGATAAAATTGGGTTGCATCAATCATGCGAGATTGACTTATGAGTCGATTGTACAGTCCGGGCAAACCTGCGCCGGTTGGATAGCCGTTTGCTCCGATAATAACATGCTGCTGCGCGAGGAAAATATTGCTTCGATTCAGGCAATGATCGACGTACCGTTGTTAGGAGTATTTCCTTTTATGTCCGAACCCGACTTCGATGAGTTGTCGGCAGTACTTAAAAAACCTTATAAAAGATATTGAAATAAAACCACAGATAAACCATAATTCTTTTGCGGTTATTTCGACATGCAAAACAGTTTGCAATGCGATGGGGGGCGAATGCGCCGCATTCTCATAATTCAAAGCTTTGACGAGCAGGGAAGTCTCGGACAAGGTAATTAATCAACACAAGAGAGGAAATTATGGCTTTAATTACTTGGACGGCCGATCAATTCGGTACCAATGTCGGTTTTGCCGACGACGAACATAAAGTTTTGTTCGACAAACTCAACAAACTTTACGATTTAGCGACAGGTGGGGCGGAAAGGTCCGCAATCGGTGCACAACTCGATGATTTGATTGCCTATGTCGTAGATCACTTCGCGCATGAAGAAAAAGAAATGGAAGCGGCCGGTTTTGCCGGTTTAGCGGCACATAAAACCGAACACGAGGCTTTAGTGGGGACATGCGCCGATCTACAAAAAAAATTCCATGCCGGCGAAGCCGATGTGACCGATGAAGTGGGACAAATGGTTAAGAGTTGGTTGGAAAGTCACATTCCAACTTTCGATAGAAGCTATGCTACCGTTTTAAGTTAATTGATGAAAAAATGAATGGATGCTTTTTCAACATAGAGTTGGCATTTTTTCAAAGATTTTCGATACGGTTGTAGCTTAAATTGACGGTTGAGGTAACGGTCGATGAAGACTGTTAGCTCGGCCACTTGTGAAAATGCAGACTATTGAAGCCCGTGAAGGGGGAGTCACGGGCTTTTTTGTGCGTGTTTGTTTTAAGGCGTTGGCAAAGCACTTCTGGCTTACCGTCGCATCATGGGTTAAAATCCTCGTTTTTTTAGAATAGCTATTATAACAACAGGGAAATTAGTGAATGTTGATTTGCTTTGAACCCCGGCTAAAAGTAGCTGATCAGCGAGAGAAACTTTTATCTCTATTTCATTGACCCAGGATAGGGTGCTAGCCGTTAGAAAGCCAAACGGTATACGTTCTGATTTTAAAACTAACTGGCGCTGATGACGTTACTAAAAATTTACCAATTGCATACAAGAGTTTCTAACTACCACCGGGAGGCTGCTCCGTGAAGAAAACCAAGCAACTGTTCGCAAGCCTGTTCTTGATGTCCTTGGGACTAGGGACTGCACAGGCCGAATATACCCTGAATCTGAGGCAAGGCGTAACCCAGATAAGTCAAGATGTTTATGATTTGCATATGCTGATCTTGTGGATATGCGTGTTAATCGGTGTGGCCGTTTTTGGCACGATGTTTTATTCGATTTATCACCACCGCAAATCAAAAGGACATGTAGCCTCTCAATTTCATGAGAGCACCAAGGTCGAAATTGTCTGGACGATCATACCGACTTTGATTTTGATCGGTATGGCGATTCCGGCTACAAAAACGATGCTTGATTTGGACGATGTTCAAGACGCGGAAATGTCGATTAAGGTGACCGGTTGGCAATGGAAATGGGAATATGAATACCTGGATAACGGTATACACTTTTTCAGCAGCTTGGATGAGGCTAGCAACAGAGCGCGCCAGCTGGGTTCCGGTATCGATCCAAGATCCGTTCCTCACTATCTATTAAACGTCGATCACCCATTGGTTGTGCCAACCAAAAAGAAAATCCGTTTTCTGTTTACCGCTGCCGACGTATTGCATTCTTGGTGGGTGCCTGATCTAGGTTGGAAAAAAGATACGGTTCCCGGCTTCATCAATGAATCATGGACTTATATAGAAAAACCGGGAACTTATCGCGGACAATGCGCCGAGTTGTGCGGAAAGGATCACGGCTTCATGCCGATTGTCGTAATCGCAATGGAAGAAAACGATTATAACGCTTGGATCGAAACTCAGAAAGCAGGAACTGAAGCAGATGAACAATTGGCCGCTAAGGAATGGACGACTGATGAGTTGATGGCCAAGGGCGAAACCGTATATGCCAATAATTGCGCTTCCTGTCACATGGCCGACGGCGCGGGTATGGAGGGCGCATTTCCGGCTTTGACCGACAGTTCTGTCGTGACGGGCGATATCGATGCTCAAATCGAGTTGATGTATAACGGAAAAGGGATGATGCCTGCATTCGGGCAAATGCTAAGCGAGACCGAATTTGCTGCGGTCGTCACCTATACCCGCAATGCATTAGGTAACTCGGTGGGTGATTCGGTTCAACCCGCTGCGATTAAGTCATTAAAATCATCCGCACCGGCGGATGAAGAGGAAGATGAGGATGATGAAGAGTAATTCTTAACTTTATTCAAATTCTAATCTTTTCAAAATTTAATAGAGGTAACAATATGTCTGCGGTAGTAGCTGAACATGACGATCATGGCGATCATCACGACCACGGTCCGGAAAAGGGGCTGTTAAGATGGATCATTACCACCAATCACAAGGACATCGGTACATTGTATTTGGTGTTCGCTTTAGCGATGTTTTTTCTTGGCGGCGCGATGGCTTTGGTTATCCGTGCCGAGTTGTTCGAACCGGGGTTGCAGTTCGTTGAGCCCCAGTTCTTCAATTCAATGACGACAATGCATGCGTTGATCATGGTGTTCGGCGCAGTTATGCCGGCATTCGTCGGTTTGGCTAACTGGATGATCCCATTAATGATCGGCGCGCCCGATATGGCTTTACCGCGTATGAACAACATGAGTTTCTGGCTGTTAGTGGCAGGCGCGTTGCTATTGGCAAGTACCTTGTTCATGGAAGGCGGCGCTCCGGCTTCGGGCTGGACGCTCTATCCGCCTCTGGTGCTGCAAACCGGCGCCGCGCTGCCGTTCGCGATCTTCTCGGTCCATTTGCTCGGTATTTCATCGATCATGGGTGCGATCAACATTATCGCAACTATCTTCAACATGCGGGCTCCCGGCATGACCTTGATGAAAATGCCGTTGTTCGTCTGGACCTGGTTGATCACAGCATTCCTATTGATCGCGATCATGCCGGTTTTCGCCGGTGCGGTGACGATGTTGCTGACCGACCGCTTCTTCGATACCAGTTTCTTCGATGCAGCCGGCGGCGGCGATCCGGTTCTGTATCAACACATTTTCTGGTTCTTCGGTCATCCGGAAGTTTATGTGATGATTCTGCCGACTTTCGGTGTCGCTTCGACGATCATCCCGGTCTTCGCGCGTAAACCTTTGTTCGGTTACAGCTCGATGGTTTATGCGACCGCTTCGATCGCGTTCCTGTCGTTCATCGTCTGGGCTCACCACATGTTCACGGTCGGCATGCCGGTCGCCGGAGAGCTTTACTTCATGTATGCGACGATGCTGATTGCGATTCCGACCGGCGTCAAGGTCTTCAACTGGACCGCCACGATGTGGAAAGGCTCGATGACTTTCGAAACGCCGATGCTGTTTTCGATTGCGTTCGTCGTATTGTTCACGATGGGCGGTTTCACCGGCTTGATGATGTCGGTCGCGCCTTCGGATTTCCAATATCACGACACCTATTTCATCGTCGCGCATTTCCATTACACGCTGGTTCCGGCCTCGATCTTCATCATAATGGCTGCAGGTTATTTCTGGTTGCCTAAATGGACCGGGAATATGTATGACGAAAAATTGGGACAACTGCATTTCTGGTTGTCTGCGATTTCGGTCAACGTGTTGTTTTTCCCGCAGCATTTCTTAGGCTTGGCCGGCATGCCGCGCCGGATTCCGGATTATGCGGTGCAATTCGCCGACTGGAACATGGTATCGAGTATCGGTGCTTTCGTGTTCGGATTCAGTCAATTGCTGTTCCTGTACATCGTGATCAAAACGATCAGAGGCGGAACCGGCGAAGAAGTGACCGGTGAAGTCTGGGAAGATGCGTCTAAACACAGCTTGGAATGGACTTTACCTTCTCCATTGCCATACCATACGTTCACAACGCCGCCGAAAGAAATTCCAACCGAGCATTTCTAATCGGACTGCGGTGCAACCGTTTTGGTACAAGGATTGACTTTTCTCAGAAACTTTACCCGCCTGCTGGCGGGTAAAGCGGTGGTGTTATGAATACGAAAACAAAGAATATTTTGACAGCAGTTGTTCTGATCGCTGTCGCTATTGCGATATACGTGTTTGCGGTTTTAAGAGCTATTTCGCAATGATGAATGAAGATACAAAGCAAAAAAACAGAAAGTTGGTTCGCAACCTAGTATTCATTGCGGTGGCTATGTTCGGTTTCGGTTATGTGCTAGTCCCGATTTATGACGTATTTTGTGACATAACGGGGCTGAACGGCAAAACGGCCTCGGTTGCGGCCGCAGAAACGGCACGCGACGTCGATGAAAGCCGTGAAGTGACCGTAGAGTTTGTCACTTCGTTGAACCAAGCAGCGCCGATGACATTTCGTGCCGAGACGTACAAAATGAAAGTGCACCCCGGACAATATTACACGGTCAACTTTTATGCCGAAAATCTCACCGATAAGCCGATGATTGCCCGGGCGATTCCCAGCATTACGCCGGGTCAGGCTGCGGAATTTTTCACAAAGACGCAATGTTTTTGTTTTGACGAACAAAGTTTCGAAGCCCATGAATCTAAAACGATGCCGGTTCGTTTCGTCGTAGATCAGAAACTGCCTGAAAAGTACAAAACAATCACGCTTGCATACACATTTTTCGATAACACTGAAATATCAGTAAAAAAGTAAAAATAGGGGAAGGTTATGTCTACAAACGCTTATTACATTCCGCATAAGGCGACCTGGCCGATTATTGGAACCGGAGGACTTATGCTGACGTTGGCGGGTTTTGCCAATGTGTTAAATGGCTCCTCGATCGGTTCGGCGATGATGATTATGGGCTTCGTCGTGTTTATTATCATGTTGGCCGGCTGGTTTACGCTTCAGGCCGTCGAAAGCGAATCGGGAATGTACAGCACTCAAGTCGGTATTTCCTATCGTATGGGCATGATGTGGTTCATTTTTTCGGAAGTCATGTTCTTTGCGGTATTCTTCGGTACCTTATGGTATACGCGAAACCTTTCAGTGCCTTGGCTTGGCGGTTTCGGCGACGGTCCCGGACGTGCGACTCATGAAACCTTGTGGCCGGTATTCGAAGCGATGTGGCCGACTAACGGGCCTGGTGAAATCGGTGGCGAATTCGAACCGATGGGGACTTGGGGCTTACCGTTTTTAAACACATTGATTCTGTTGACCAGCGGTGTCACTTGTACTTGGGCGCACCATGGTTTGTTGGCAAAAAACCGCGATCAGCTCATTAAAGGCTTGATTGCTACGGTTACGTTGGGTTTCCTGTTCGTCGGTTTTCAAGCACTGGAATATCACGAAGCTTATACCGAAATGGGCTTGACATTGGGGTCAGGTATTTACGGGTCGACATTCTTTATGTTAACCGGCTTCCATGGTTTCCACGTTTGTGTCGGTGCGATTATTCTTTCTGTGATATTGTTCCGTAGCTGGAAAGGTCATTTTAAACCGGAAAATCATTTCGCATTCGAAGCGGCTGCCTGGTATTGGCATTTTGTCGATGTTGTTTGGTTAGGTTTATTTGTCTTCGTTTACATGATGTAAGTCGATAACAGGGCATCAAATTAAAGCGCTGCCTGCCAAGGTAGCGCTTTTTTTTTGTCGTTCGATTTGAAAAAGGTGAAAGGTGAAAGGTGAAAGGGGCAAGATGAAAGATGAACTGCGGGACGGGTTATTTAACCCGTCCTCAACGTTTCGATTTGTTTCGCTGCGCTCGTCGTTATACACAAGTATAAATATACCTATTGTGCAAAAAGTAGCGACCGAGTTCTAAATTGCTGTGTTGTCCGGAATGGTTATTGGTGTTTGAGAGTTATTGGCTTCGATAGTCGCGACGAAGGCATCGCTCCCACAGAGAGCGGCGGACGCTATGTGGGAGCGATCCCCTGATCGCGATTTCGGGGCCGAGAGTGTTAAGCAGCAATAAATGGTATCGAGGACTCATTGGCTAAGATTGCATAAGGATAATAAATGACTTATGTATAACGCCGAGCGCTCTGCGTGGGAATGCCTGAGTACCGCTCCAGCGGTACGAGACGCTAGAGAGTCTCGAGCTTTATTTCCACGCTGGAGCGTGGAAATGATAGGGGAATGTGAATAATTACTTTCGAATTGGTTTATACCCGTAGATGAAATTTGGCCTCGGGAACTGCCGAAATTTGAAGTGCGAAAGGTTTAGCTGCGGTCGAAACGCTCAGGACGGGGCTACAAACCCCGTCCTGCATGAGGGTTGGTTTTATCGGCTTTGTTCCGCTTGAGGCGTTTTTTTTGCATGAATGGCCGAGCCGATGCCGTGAGGTTTTAATAAGCCGAAGGCCATCGCCAGAAACAATAAAATGAATAACACGATGGATAGCGAAATTCGGACTGTTAATGCTTTGACGGCTTTATCCGACCGGTCTTCCGGTTTGCGGACAACGATATGATAAAGCGCGGAGCCCAGGCTGATAAGGATTGCAACAAACGCAATAATGAAGATAGTTTTGATAAGCATAAAAAGTCTGAAAGTGAACGATGATATTCGGGTATTCTCGATGATTAATCGACGCTTGCCAATAGGACAACCCAAAAACCATGACGATCAGAATAGGTATTTGTAATCTTAGATTCACTTTAATTCCATCACTCACCTATGTGCTGTTGATGGTGCTGCTGATTTCGCTAGGAAATTGGCAATTATCCAGATCTTCGGAAAAAGCCGCCTATCTGGCCGAACAGGAGAAACAGAGCCAATTGCCGCCGCTTTCGTTAACATCGGAGTTGCCGGCCGATGCCGCGAATATTCGTTATCGAGCTGTCGAATTAACGGGGCACTACGATGCCGAGCGACAATTTTTGCTGGATAATCAAATTAGACACGGTAAGGCCGGATATTTCGTGATGACGCCATTGCTGCCGGAAAACTCCAACACGGCAGTCTTGGTTAATCGAGGTTGGCTTGAAGCGGGTCTTGATCGACAAACACTGCCGGACATTACCTTGCAAAAAAGCCAGGTTACCGTCCAAGGGCGAATCAATACTTTTCCGGATGTCGGTTATCATCTGGAAGGTGCGGAAATTCCGACCGATACTTGGCCGTCTCTCGTACAACTGATCGACAGCAACGTTATTGCTGAGAAACTAGGTTATCCGTTGGCAGATTATCAAATTGAACTAGACCAAGCCGGAGATGAAGGTTATTTGCGGGAATGGCATATCGCGACTGTCATACCGCCTGAAAAGCATGTGGCATATGCGGTGCAATGGTATGGCTTGGCTTTAACCTTAACGGTTTTATTTTTATGGTACACGTGCAAAACAAAATATGAATAATCAACAGAAAAAAAATCGCAACCTAATTCTGATTATTTTCGGAATGTCGATCATCCCGTTTCTTTTTGCGTGGTATTTACAAGAACATCCCAATCTACTTAAAGGCGCAACCAATCATGGCGAATTGATTATTCCGCCGTTACTGACCGAGCGGTCGGATCTAATCGGTATCGATTCGTTCTCGGCCGAAAATATTGACGAATTAAAAGGCCGCTGGGTTTTAATCAATGTTATGCCTGATGCGGATTGCGATCAAACCTGCCTTGATGCCGTTTATAAGTCCAGACAACTCTTATTGATGATGGGCAAGGAATTAACCCGTATCCGTCGAACTGTGCTGCTACTGAATCCCGATGCCGAACAGTATATGAAGACATGGTGGCAAGACGACGATCGACTGCTGAAGACTCGCCCCAGTGCGGATTTGTTGAAACAACTGTCTATGCTCAACGGACCCGGGATCGCGAACGGTATGCTGTTGATCATGGATCCATTGGGCAATATCATGATGCGTTATCAGCCCGGATTTAATCCTTATGATGTAAAGAGCGATCTCAAAAAATTACTTAGTGTTTCGCAAATCGGATAAACCATGTTTAGAAAAATTACCTTTGTTTCCGCCTTTTTGGCTTTATTGCTTATCGTTGCCGGTTCCGTCGTCAAGTTGACCGGAGCGGATTTGGCATGCCCGGACTGGCCTGAATGCTACGGTCAATGGTTTATCGCCGATAATGCCGAGTTTAAAGCTTCGGCCGAACAGCTTTATCCGGGAAAAGCGGTCGATGTAGGTAAAGCTTGGCAAGAAATGGCGCGACGCTATGTTTTAGGCTTATCGATGTTGACCGTCTTGCTGCTGGCATTGATCGCATGGCGCCAGCAATATCAACGTTCCGTGGCGACAGCTGGAGCGGCTGTCCTGCTTGTCGTGGCGGCAGCGCAAGTTTATACGTCCGTCAAGGCGGTCGAATTGAATGCGATGCCGATTATCGTCAGCGCTCAGGCATTGCTTGGATTTATCCAATTTTGGCTATTGAGTTGGCTATTTTTACGATTAAATCCTGCCTTAAATAAGCTGGATCGCATAAGCGGTCCGATCTGGCTTGCCGGATTCGCTGGTTTGTTGGTGTTATTGCAAACCCTAGCCGGTTTATGGGTTAGCGCTAATCATGCAGGCCAAGTCTGCAGCGGTTTTCCGCAGTGTAACGGGCAATGGTGGCCGCAAGCCGATTACCGTGCCGCGTTAAATATATTCAATGGCTTGGTCACCGGTTATCAAGGGATTTTATCCTACGATGCGCAGGTCGCGGCTCATTGGTTGCATAGAGGCTTCGCCCTGCCGATTTTTGTTATTTTGACTTGGCTGGTGCTGCGAGCCACGGCGGCTAACTGCGCCAAACCGCTCAGAAAAGCCGGCATGTTGCTAAGTATTTTATTATTCGTGCAAATCGGCTTTAGTGTTATCGCGGCAAAATACGGACTACCGGCATGGTCGGCCATTGTGCATAATTTTGCCTCGGCATTGCTGATGCTGCCGTTGCTCTCGATCGCCGTCTATAGTCGTTACGGATATGCAGATGAAGTATTGCCTGGCGAAACGGTCGAGCGTCCGGTCGCCGAAGTCGAAGCGGCCGAATCGGTAATCGAAGTCGGCTACGTTGAGCCGGAGCCGGAATCGCTGGCGCGACGTCTCAAGTCACAGCTGCAAAAAACCCGGTCCGGTCTTAGCGGATTGATGGCAACGATTCCCATTGGTCAAAAAGCCATTGATGACGATTTGCTGGAGGAAATCGAAGCTCGATTATTGATGGCCGATATCGGTATCGAAGCGACGTCAGCGATCATTAGGCACTTGACCGATGGTCTTGAACGGCATCAACTCAAAGACGGAGAGGCATTGGAAAATGCGCTGAAACAAGAATTATTGGCTATTCTTAAACCCTGTAGTCAGCCCTTACATATTCCCGAGCAAGATAAGCCTTTCGTGATACTGGTCGTCGGCGTCAACGGTGCCGGTAAAACCACGACGATCGGTAAAATGGCCAAACGCTTTCAATTGCAAGGCCATAGCGTGATGCTGGCAGCGGGCGACACCTTCAGGGCGGCGGCAGTCGAACAGTTGCAAACCTGGGGCGAGCGTAACAACATTCACGTCGTCGCTCAACACACCGGCGCCGACTCGGCCTCGGTGATTTATGACGGTGTACAATCGGCGCAAGCTAAAGGCGTCGACGTATTGATTGCCGATACCGCGGGACGTTTACACACCAAGTCCAATCTGATGGACGAACTGAAAAAGGTTAAGCGCATCATCGGCAAGCTCGATGAAACCGCGCCGCACGAGGTCTTGTTGGTTTTGGATGCGGGAACCGGCCAGAACGCGTTATCTCAGGCGAAGCAGTTCAACGAAACCGTGGCGTTGACCGGTATTGCCTTGACCAAGTTGGATGGCACCGCGAAGGGTGGTGTTATTTTTGCGTTGGCCAAGCAATTCGATGTTCCGATTCGTTTTATCGGTATCGGTGAAGGGATCGACGATTTGCAGGATTTCGATGCGGAGCAGTTTGTCGACGCCTTATTTGCCAAAGATCAATAGGATTATGCTCAAATTCGATCATGTCAGTAAACGGTATCCCGATGCCGGCGATGCCTTGCAGGATGTCACATTCCATTTACAGCGCGGCGAATTCGCTTTTTTGACCGGTCATTCCGGAGCCGGTAAAAGCACTTTGCTGAAGTTGATTGCAGTTATGGAAAGATGTTCGCGCGGTCAAGTTTTGTTGGACGGACAGAATCTGAACAAAGCGTCCGAGCGACAAATACCCTATATTCGAAGGAAGCTGGGCTTAATATTTCAGGATTATAAATTGTTGCAAGATAGAACCGTGTTCGACAATGTTGCATTACCGTTGGTGGTAGCGGGTTACAGCCATTTTGAGATTGGTCGGCGTGTTCGAGCTGCGCTCGATAAGGTCGGTTTGCTGGGTAAGGAAAAAAAACTGCCGCAGACTTTGTCCGGCGGCGAACAGCAGCGTGTCGGTATTGCCCGCGCCGTCATAAACAAACCGCCGTTGATTCTTGCCGACGAGCCTACCGGTAATTTGGATCCGGAACTGTCGTCCGAGATTATGAAATTATTTGAGGATTTTCAACAAGTCGGCGTAACGGTGTTGATTGCCACACATGATATCGCCTTGGTTGAGCGAATGGGACATCGTGTATTGCAATTGGATCATGGTCGCCTTATCGCAAGTTAACAGATGAAAAAGCCGAATATTAGCCAAAGAAGACCGCAACCCCGACAGAAAAAGGAAGTCCGACGAAAAGTTGTTTCCGGTAAGTTAAGCGTTATGCTGCAGGCTTACCTTGATATTCATGCGCAAGCCTTGTTTTCCAGCTTAGGGCGTTTGGTACGTGCGCCGGTGACATCGCTGATGACCGTCAGCGTATTGTCCATCGCAATTTCGCTGGCCGCCGGGTTTTACCTGTTGGTCGCCAATATTCAACAATTAACCGGCGGGCTCGAAGATAGCAATCAAATTTCTTTGTTTTTAAAAGATCAAATAACCGATGCCGCCGGCGAAAAGTTAGCCGAAAAAATTAAAACATTCGTTCATGTGCAGGATGTCAAGGTCATTACAAAAACTCAAGGGCTGGCCGAATTTCGCGAATATAGCGGTTTCGGCGATGCACTGAAGGCGTTGGATAAAAACCCCTTGCCGACCGTCATTCAGGTTATGCCGGAACATAGCCTCGAAGAAGGACCGCAAATGGACGAGTTGTTTAAAAACCTGACGAATCTGCAAGAAGTCGATTTTGCACAATTGGATATGCAATGGATCAAACGCTTGTATTCGATCATGGAGTTGGCAGGTCGTGGCGTTACGCTGCTCAGTTTTATATTGGCCCTAGCCGTATTGTTCATTACCGGTAATACGATAAGACTGGAATTACACAACCGGCGTGATGAAGTCATTATCGCTAAACTGGTTGGCGCGACCCATCGTTTTATTCAAAGACCGTTTTTGTATACCGGTTTTTGGTTGGGTTTTTGTTCCGGCATTTTGGCTTGGATTACTGTGACGATCATGCTATTCATTCTGCAACAACCGATCGATCGATTGTCGGGGCTTTATGACGGCGTATTTTCGATGCGTTATTTGAATTTCGGCGAAATAATGTCGTTAATTGCGATTTCTGCACTGCTTGGAGTAGCCGCTGCCTGGGGGGTGCTTTGCTATCAATTAAGACTAACCAAGCCCGAATAAACCGAAAGTCAGTTTAAGTCCTTGACTCCAATAAGGTTTTTATAGCGAGATCCCCAATGAATCAGAATCGCCCCGAGCCCTATCGATTATGAATTCACTCAAAAAATAATGCGGAACTTATAAAAATTTTAGCACTCATAACGCGAGAGTGCTAAAATCGGGCAAACTTAAAAATAAGGGGAAATCATGAGTAACGCATTAGCCTTTGCCTTACCAACTAATCTTTCCGTAGGAACATTCGACGCTTATTTGAATGCGGTCGCGCAAATGCCGACCTTGTCTCACGAACATGAGCGCAAACTAGCGCTTCGCTATCGCGATGAAGGCGACTTGGAAGCAGCGAAGGAGCTAGTCATGTCAAACCTTCGTTTTGTTGTTCATGTCGCGCGTGGATACAGCGGTTACGGACTGCCATTGCCCGACATCATTCAAGAAGGCAACGTCGGCCTAATGAAAGCCGTCAAACGCTTCGACCCCGATGTCGGGGTTCGCTTAGTGACCTTTGCCGTGCATTGGATCAGAGCGGAAATACATGAATACGTCATCAAAAACTGGCGTATCGTCAAAATCGCTACAACCAAAGCTCAGCGTAAACTGTTTTTTAATTTACGCAAATCGAAAAACAACCTAGGGTGGTTGTCGCACGACGAGGCGAAAGCTGTCGCCAACGATTTAGGCGTTGATCTCAAAACCGTTTATGAAATGGAAAAACGTATGGATGGTTCGGATATGGCTTTTGACATGCCGCATGATGAGCCGTCCGACGAAAGCACTTACGCCTCGCCGGTCAGTTACTTAGAGCAACATAACTCGGATCCTGCGGATTTGCTGGAAAACGAGCAATGGCAAGGTTATGAAGAAAACATGCTCAGCGAAGCAATGGCGGAACTCGACGAGCGTAGTCTCGATATTCTCAATAGCCGCTGGCTAAGCGAAGAAAAAGCGACTTTGCATGATTTGGCCGAACGCTACAACGTTTCAGCCGAGCGCATCCGGCAGTTGGAAAAAAACGCCATGAACAAGCTGAAAGCCGCATTCGTGCTGGAAGCATAATAGTCCGGACACCTACTGACCGGATACTAAAGCCAAGGAAGGCAATCCCCCACCAAAATAAACCGATCTACGGTGAGATTGAAATCCTAAACAAAGCGGTTAGTCGCTTTTTTCTGGCTCCCAAGGTTCTTTTCAGCTAGCCGTTATACACAAGTACAAATTACCTATCGTGCAAAAAGTAGCGACTGAACGCTAAATTGCCGTGTCGTCCGACAAGACTATAGGTATTTAAGCGTTAGCGGCTTTCCCTAACCTAACGCTAGGTGAGGGACGACGAAGGCGTCGCTCCCACACGCTTGAAATCCCTTGTGGGAGCGATCCCCTGATCGCGATTTCGAAGCCGGGAGCGTTAGGTGACAATAAAGGGTGTCGAGGTCACATTAGCTAAGATAGCAAGACAGTACTACGATTTATGTATAACGACGAGTGGGCCTCCGTGGAAGTTCATAAGAGTAGGAAATGATTACTCGCTCGTAACCGGAAAAAGATCAATCCGAAATCCGCGCAATCTCCCCATAACGAAAACAATCGACGGTATGATCGTTAACCATGCCGACCGCCTGCATGAACGCATAACAAATCGTCGAGCCGACGAATTTAAAACCGCGCCTTTTCAATTCCTTGCTGAGCCGATCCGATAAAGGCGTATTCGCCGGCAACTCGGCGTGCGTCCTCCACGCGTTTTGGATCGGCTGGCCGTCGACAAAATCCCATAGAAACGCATCGAAACTCCCGGCTTCTTCTTTGACATTCAAAAAAGCGCGAGCATTAGTCACTGCGGCATTCAATTTGAGCCGGTTGCGTATGATGCCCGGATTCTCCAACAATGCCGCGATTTTTTCGTCATCATAGCCGGCCACCGATACCGGATCGAAATTGTCGAACGCCGCCCTGAAATGATCGCGTTTTTTTAAAATCGTCGACCAGCTCAAACCCGCTTGTGCTCCTTCCAAAACCAAAAACTCGAACAGCAGACGATCGTCATGCACCGGCACACCCCACTCGCGATCGTGATAGTCCTCTTCAAGCGGGCTGGACAAAGCCCATCGGCATTTGTTCATGTCAATTGAAAGATATGCTTAGGAACGAGCATGAAATAACTTCGACAACTTCTGGGAAGGGGTTCGGTGGCTCGATTGACAGGCGTCGGCGGCAGGGATAGCCGACGTCGAGCCTACATGGATGTATTCATGGCGTCCTGTCAAGCGAGTCACCGAATCGCCGCAAAGCCTACTGATTGTAGCAGTTATTTTGTGCATATTACTTAGATTTCTAGGAAGGATACCGTGCGTTAAAAAAAGATAAAGTCCTTGATCTCATCGCGATTCAAAAGCACGATTTGCTGCTCCATCGCTTCCCGATGCAGATCGTCCTTGCCGATTCGCATACTCAAAAGAAAATACGACAACAAGGCAGCCCGAATTTGAGTGACGCATCTACCATCGACCATCCCGAAATCGCGCTCGATCACGCTTTTTTGCGCTTCGTTCAATCCCGGATGCGGACCGATTTCGATAGTCAACCACTTGTTCCACAAGGTGTCGGTAAAAGGAGGTTCGTCAGCCTTACCCAAAATAGAGACGCTATGAATACGTGCAAGAACGAAATCGCGGTAGTCGTTGTGAGTTACGCTGAAAGATCGAACGTGCCAACGCAAACCGTCGAACACCAAAGTATGAGGGTTGATTTGCAAAGTCTTAGGCTCAGGGCTGGACAACGATTGATACGAAATCTCCAGCCCGAATTTAAAACGCACCGCCTGCACAACGCCGCGCAAAACTCGCGTATCGATTTGCCGTACCAAAGGATTGACGATTTCAACGGTTGGAAGGTTACCGACTAATGCGATCAAGGTTTCGTAACCGTTTTGTTGCTGTAATTTTAAAACCTGCAACAATTCGCCGGTCGTTCCATCCATGAAACCCGGTTTAAACGAATCGTCGACCACATAGCGTTTCAAATACTTATCGTAGCGAATATTTCCCGGACATAGCGATTGATAAAGCGTCAAATCCTTCGATGCCTGTACCCGACTGATGCCGAAATAATTAATCAACGTACCGGTCGAAATTTCGCCGCTCCAAAACACCGTTGCTTCCAACAAAGTTAGTCGATGACGCTGTTCCCACTTTAAATTCGGTTGCAAGAGATTACCCATGATGCTAGAGTCATGAAAACAAAATTTATATATTTTTTTATTGAATGGTCAAGAATTCTATCAGTAGCTTAGCAGTAAACAAACTTTAGAGAGGAGAAGAGATAAAAAATTTCTTTTCGAATACAAGTAATGGTTATTAACAATGATATTCGATAGGCGATAGCATGTTTATAGATACGAATTTGACGGCATAGCAGGCACTTAACAATGGAACAACTCACCGATCTAAAAGCGATATTGCATTCCAAACGCGCTAATATCTACTACCTGGAGAAATGCCGGGTCATGCAAAAGGATGGCCGCGTACTCTATCTGACAGAAGCCAAGGAAGAAAAACAGTACTGGAATATACCGATTGCCAATACTACGGTGATTCTGCTCGGTACCGGTACCTCGATCACCCAGGCGGCGGTCAGAATGCTGGCATCGGCCGGCGTGTTAATCGGATTTTGCGGAGGCGGCGGAACACCGCTGTTGATGGGCCACGAAATCGAATGGCTGACGCCACAAAGCGAATATCGGCCCACGGAATATATACAAGGTTGGCTTTCCTTTTGGTTCGACGAACAAAAAAGGCTGCAAGTGGCCAAGCAGTTTCAACACGGACGCATCGACTATTTACGCCGCGTCTGGGGTAAAGACAAGGACCTCAAAGCCGAAGGCTTCGATAGCGAAGACGAGGACATAGCAGGCGCATTAGCCAATTGCGCCGCGAAAATCGATGTCGCGAAAAACGTCACCGAATTATTGGTCGGTGAGGCGCAACTGACCAAAAGCCTGTACAAAGCCGCTGTCAAACGCACCCAACTCGGCGATTTTAGCCGCAATTCCGAAAGCGTCGACGACGCCAATATCTTTTTAAACCACGGCAACTACCTGGCCTACGGCTTGGGCGCCACGACTCTGTGGGTGCTCGGCATACCGCACGGTTTCGCGGTGATGCACGGCAAAACCCGGCGCGGCGCATTGGTATTCGACGTCGCCGATCTGGTCAAAGATACGTTGATCTTGCCGTGGGCCTTCATCAGCGCCAAGGAAAAAACAACCGAACAGGAATTCCGCCAGCAAATCCTGCAAAAATTTACCGAACATAAAGCGCTGGAATTTATGTTTGACACTGTTAAGGATATCGCCTTGCAGGGAGATAAGGCATGAGTTTAGCGGGTCGAATCATTCCTACGCGTCCGTGTGAAAACGCTCAAAGCTTAAAATCACTCAACCCAATTTTCAAGCCGCAAGCCATCAATACGTCTAAACTCCCTTGTGTTATTAGTGACCAATGTCAAATCCAAAGCAACTGCGTGAGCGGCAATCCAAAGGTCATTGCCCCCAATCAGACAACCTTTTTTTTCCAAGTCACTGCGAATAGAGGCATAAACCTCCGCAACCTCAACCAGCATAGGTTGCACCGGCAAACGAGCAGCCAGCAGTTGGACATTCATGATGGCCGCTTCTTTTTCTCGGCTTTTCAATGCCCCCGAAAACAATTCACCATAGGTAATCATCGAAATCACTACCTCGCCATGCCGCAATTGCCTGAACCTCTCTGCTATGCAAGCCGGACGGCGTTTTTTAAGATAAATACAAATATCCGTATCCAGCATGAAACGAGCCGGCATCATTCAAAATCCCGATCCTGTGGTGGAGGGTCAATCCGTTTTTCCGCCATAAAATCATCTGAGAAGCCGGCGAAAATGTCCATCACATCCGCAAGATTATCCGGTTTTTTTCGTAATACTACCTCATCTCCGCGTCGAAAAATTTCTATCTCATCAGCATCAAACTGGAACTCTTTGGGAATCCGCACCGCTTGCGAATTGCCGCTTTTAAAAACGCGCGTTGTCGTCATAAAACACCTCATGTATATATCATATGTGTTTACATTAGCACTAAGCCGGTATAGACACAATTATTTGGAGATCCCATCATGATGGTCACCTTCATTTCCGAATGCGAGAAAAAAGCACTCACCCGCACCCGCCGCGTCCTCGACGCCTTCGCCAACCGCATCGGCAGCCGCACCTGGCAAACCGTGATTACCGAAGAAGGCTTACAAGCGGTGAAAAAGCTGCTCAGAAAAAGCGCGACCAAGAATACGGCGGTGGCGTGTCATTGGATACGGAGTAGGAGCCGGAGCGAGTTGGTTTGGGTGGTGGGGAATAGGAGTAAGTTTAATGCGCAAGGGGTTGTGCCGGTGAATAGTACGCAAAAAGATATAATGAACATGAAATGGGAAAATAATTGGCACTATCTACCACTTATCAAGGCATTAACTGGCCTTTCTGCCTTGTTTCATGATTGGGGAAAATCTTCTGATTTCTTTCAGGCGCGATTGTTGGGTGAAAAGAACTTACCTAAAGGCGACCCATTGCGCCATGAATGGTTATCATTATTGTTCTTACGGGCTTTTTTTAATCAGCAAAGCGATGAGCAATGGCTGGATCGTTTAATCGCTGGCGACTTTGATGCCGAAGATTTAATTGCCAAAGTTGCAAACAAAAACAAAAAACCAATGAAGGATCTACCTCTGGCAGCCAGTCTGGTTGCCTGGTTGGTTCTATCTCATCACCGTTTGCCACAAAATCATGATGATGGGGGATGGAAAGGCGAAGCTTCTGGAAGCCTTAATAAATGTCTGCAAAGAATTACCTGCCAATGGGGCTATGAAAACCAATACGACACCGATGATTTTAAGGCGCATTTATCACGCTGTTTTACCTATAGCAACGGTTTGCCGTATCAATCACCCCATTGGCAAAAAGCGGCTAAAAAATACGCAACTAAATTAAAAAACGCGCTTAACTTATTAGAACAGGCTGAAAAAGACAATTTCATCAGACCTATTGCCAATCACGCCAGACTCGCGATGATGCTAGGTGATCATTATTATTCTTCACTGGATTTTGATGATAAAAAACGTCTCAATTACCGAGACTTACCACTGTATGCTAATACTGGCAAAGACCCTAAAACTCATGAAATACAACGAAAACAAACCCTGGATGAGCATTTAATCGGTGTAATGCAACAAGCGGTACGCACGGTGCATTTATTGCCTTGCTTTGAAGCCAATGAACAGGAGTTGCCCTATGCTCAAGATGTTTCCAAACTTAAAAAACGCAGCTCTTCAGGTTTTGAATGGCAAGAGCAAGCGGTACGTGCCGTTAAGCAATGGCGTTTAGAACAATCAAACTTAGATGCAAACCATTTTGGTTTTTTTGCCGTCAACATGGCATCAACGGGCAAAGGTAAAACCATCGCCAATGCGAAAATCATGCAAGCCTTGTCGCCGACAGGAGACAGTTTACGCTATATTTTGGCCTTAGGGTTAAGAACGCTCACTCTGCAAACCGGAGATGAATACCGTGACCGCATTGGACTGGATAAAGAAGAGCTTGCGGTATTAATCGGGTCTCGCGCCATATCAAATTTACATCATAAAAACACACAAGAAGTTTTGCAGAATGCTTCGGAGTCCGGTTCAGAATCAGAAGAAAAGTTACTGGATAATGAAGTCATTTTTGAGACAGACATTCCTGAAGCGGATTTAAAAACTGTTGTACAGGACTCAAAAGACCGAAAATTTCTTTATGCACCGGTTTTAAGTTGCACAATCGACCATTTAATGGATGCGACAGAATGCAGACGCGGCGGACGTTATATTCTGCCGACTTTGCGCATGATGTCATCCGATTTGGTCATTGATGAAATTGATGATTTTGATGGTGACGATTTGATCGCCATTGGACGGTTGATTCATTTGGCAGGGATGCTGGGTCGAAAAGTGATGATTTCATCGGCAACGATTCCGCCCGACTTATCCGAAGGCTATTTTAAAGCCTATCAGGCAGGCTGGATAATTTATGCCAAAATGCGTGCTAAAAGTCCAGTCATTGGTTGTGCCTGGCTGGATGAGTTCAAGATTACGCAAAAAAATATCGCCAGTTGTTTAAGTGCCGAAGACTACTCGCAACACCATAACAGCTTCATCAGCAGACGGCTGGAAAACCTTCAAGCAGAACCCCCTAAACGGAAAGCCGATATTGCACATTGTCTATTAAACGAAAACAAAACTATTGAGGAAAGTTTCTATCACAATATCCTCAATGCGGTGCTGGATAAACACAAGCGCCATTATTTGGAAGATTCCATCACGCAAAAACAGGTCAGTTTTGGCGTAGTGCGAATGGCAAACATCCCGCCTTGTATCAATCTAACCCGTTTCTTGCTCAATGTAGATTTATCCGCTTATCAAGACCAGCTCAATGACGTTGATATTCGCGTCATGGCTTACCATTCAGCGCAATTGCTGATTCTGCGTAACGCACAGGAAAAGTATTTGGATAAAGTGTTAAAACGCAAAAATGATGAAGACGGAAAAAAAATCTTACAGAACTCGATTATCAGGCAGCATTTAGCTCAAAGTTCAGCCAAACATATCATTTTCATTGTTATTGCCACTCCGGTTGAAGAAGTCGGACGAGATCATGATTTTGATTGGGCGGTCGTCGAACCTTCTTCTTACCGTTCGTTTATTCAATTAGCCGGTCGTGTGTTGCGGCATCGTAATAAGATCATCACACAGCCTAATATTGCGTTAATGCAACATAATTTACGCGCTTTAAGAAATAAAAAAGTGGCTTTTTGTTATCCAGGCTATGAATCCACAGAAAATCCATTAACAACGCATGACTTAAATCAGCAACTTATTGACATCGAAAATTTAGCCGAGCGGCTTGACTCCCAAGCCAGAATCAGTCGTGCATCAACTTTGCAGCCAACAAAAAGATTGGCGGATTTAGAACACCATTGCATTGAGCAATGGCTCAACAATCCGAATCAGGAAGGGCCGGAATCCCTACCAGGCTGGCTTAATGGCAATTGGTGGTTTACCGGTCAACCGCAATTTTACACACGCTTTAGAAGCAGCAGCCCTCAGGCTATCCGTTACCTTATACCCGATAGCAATTTTGCTGATGATTGGAAATTTGTTGAAAAAGACCAACAAGGCGGTTTTGTACGCAATGAATCCTATATAACGCGCTATGAACTGACAGAAAAGGAACAACAACGCTTGTGGCTGTATCGGGATTATCCCCTGCTATTACTTGAACTGAATGAAGGCGATGATTTAGAAAAGCTAGCATTGATCTATGGCGAAATCAGCTTGCCAATTTATGGAAAAGAAGAAAGCAACCTTCAATTTGCCTACTCAAACCAGTTAGGTTTGAGTAGGCAGTAAGCTACCTGTACGGCAGTAAACATCAAAAAGAATATGACATATTTCTAAGCTACTTGTGCAGTAGTTTGGAAAGTATAACATAGGTCTTGTTTGCATATTTTATAAAAAATAATATTACATAGGATAAATAATGCTATATACTACTTGCGACAGTTTAGAAAAGGAGCATTAAAAAATGACTCATCCACTGATACAAAACTTTCTCACCATTCAAAAACAGGAATGGCTGGTAAAAGAACTTAAACCCGGAATGTCCGATAACAAAAAGGAGAATCTGAACACAACTGCCAACGAACTATATACAACCGCCTCTCTGGAACGGGCTATCAAAAACCTGGCTGAAAACAAAAACATCAGCAATCTGAATTTTGCAACTCATCTTGCAAAATTCAGCAATCCCAGCATCAAAATGGCTGGCATTATTTACCAAGCTCCCCTCGATAACGATGGTTTGTTACGCACTGGTAATGTTCACCAACCAGGCTTTGACATATTCAGTAACTCGGGTGCAAGCGACCACACCAAAGAGCTGATTTATGTTTATGAATTTTTAACCACCTACCATGACGATAAAATGCTGATTGAGCATTTGCAAGCACCTGATGCCCTATCTAACCAGACCCTTCACCATATTTTTGGCGACTTGAATATTACAGGTAATGATTTCGCAGCCATCCGCGAACGCTTATTGTTGATGATTGACTACGCACCAGCCCACAAAACCAGCGAAGCGATTAAACAAATCTATTTTCCAGTTAAAGATGAATATCACCTACTTTCAATCGTGTACCCTTCTGCACAAATGAGTGAATTGAGAAAGCGCATTACCCATCTGCAATTCAGCGACTCAGCCAAACAAGCAAAGAAAGACCGTAAAGAAAATAAATATAATCCGGAACCGATTGCCGATCTGTATAACCTGACTAAAATCGGTTTTGGTGGGGCCAATAAACAAAATATCAGTGTTTTAAATAACAAGCATGGTGGTGATTTTTTTCTGCTGCCCTGTCTGCCGCCAACACTCAAAAAACGCCGTATTCAACCGCCCAAACAGAACTTTTTCACCGATAGTTTATACGCCAATAATTACCAAGAAGAATTTAAAAAATTACATACCTTATTTTCTGATAACGACACACTTATCATCAAAAACCAGCGACGCTATTGGATAAAGCACATTCTTTATCAAGTTGTCGAAAAAATCTGGCAAATACGCATCATAGAAGGTGGCTGGTCAGCATCTGAAACCTATCAGCGCTTAAAACCCTATCAAAAAACCTGGCTGGATCAAGCACAACGCGAGAATAGACAAAACATTGATTTTGATCTCATCAGAAAAGATTGTGCCAATTGGTTGGTAGCGGCCTATAACACAACCGCTGATAACAATACCACTCGTCTAGGAGATGACCATAAACCCGATATCGAAAAAATCATTGATGAAATGCAGGAGGCGTTGCAATGAAAAAATTACTGATTCTGTCACGTTTAAAAATCCATAATGCCAATGCCTTATCCAGCCCTTATACCCTCGGTTTTCCAGCAATAACCGCTTGGTTAGGATTTGCCCATGCACTACAACGACGATTAAATGAAGCTAACGAAGATTTTGAAGATCTGCAATTTAACAGCATCGCGGTGGTGTGCCATGAATTTAATTTACAAACCTACAAAGGTGAAAGTGATTTTAACTATTCCATCATATCCACCAGCAATCCTTTAAAAAAAGATGGCAAACGCCCTTCTACGATAGAGGAAGCCCGTTGCCACCTTAAGGTCTCGTTGGTCATTGAATATTCAGGTATTGACCAGGATGAGGCGCTGGAAATGAAAGAAGCTCTTCCAGCATTGCTGCATCGAATGAAAATTGCATCGGGCGATCTCATGAACGTAAGCTTCAAGCCTGAATTAATAAAAATAACCAATCAGCAAGAAACCAAACGGCTGATGTCCAAACTAATGCCGGGCTATACGTTAGTAGAAAGACGCGACTTGATGATCGAGGCAATGCAAAATGAAAACCTTGATGGCATGGATGCTCTGCTGGCGTATTTAAGCATTAACTCTCACTGTCAGGAGCAGGAAAATACAGAGGATGAAAAAGCAAAAGTCGAATGGAAACAATCGCGCAAGCATTCGGGATGGCTTGTTCCAATTGCCACAGGTTTTCAAGGGATTAGTGAACCGTCCACTGTCGAAAATCAACGCCATACAGCCTATCCACACCGGTTCGCTGAAACTGTTGTGACCTTAGGTGAATTCATAATGCCGACTCGCGTAGATCAGCTTGACAACATTCTCTGGCATTACGCCGATGTCAGCAATAATTTATATCTTTGCCAACAAAATCAACCCTATCAAAACGAACAGGAGTAATTCCATGAAAAAAACCAAAGAAAATACCCCATCCGTATTAGCCTTTGAGAAAAAATTAGTCCCTTCTGATGGCTTTATGTTTGGTACGGCCTGGGAAAATCGTCATGAAGAAGCAACCCCTCTGACGTTAATTGAAAAATCAGTCCGCGGGGTAATTTCGAACAGGCTAAAACCTACTCAGGATGCCGATGAAGAGACCAAAAAGGCGAATCTTCAAGCGGTTGATAATTGTGCGCTGAAAGCGGACCAAGATACTTTAAAACTCAATTTCACGTTAAAAGTATTAAGTGGTGTAGAAACTCCATCCGCCTGTGATAATAGAATTTTTAAAGACAGCTATATCTCGGTTGCTAAACGCTATATTGAAAAAGAAGGCTTCACCGCATTGGCCAAGCGTTATGCGATTAATATCGCCAATGGTCGATTTTTATGGCGAAATCGAGTTGGTGTGGAAGCATTGGAAATTGAAGTCAAAACAATAGGAGAAGAATCAACAAGCTGGACTTTTGATGCTAATGACAATATACAGCTTAATGACTTTACTATTGAAAATGACAAAATCAATGCACTGGCTAATGAGATTGCCTTGGCATTATCCGGTAAAAAAGACTATTTATTGCTCGATATTACTGCGTATGCCAAAGTTGGCAAAGCGCAGGATGTTTACCCCAGCGAAGAAATGGTATTGGATAAGAACAACAGCCAGAGCAAAAAAAGCAAAATTCTTTACCATGTGAATAAACAAGCCGCCATACACTCACAAAAAATCGGCAATGCCCTTCGGACTATTGATACCTGGTATCCTGATTTTTCCGAAAATAACAACAAGCCGATTGCGATTGAAACCTATGGTTCGGTCACAAATTTAGGTGTTGCTTATCGCAAAGATAAAAAAGTTAATTTTTACACCCTATTCGACTTATATGCACGCGATGAACCATTGTCGAGTAAAGACGATGAACATTATGTCATGGCGGTTTTGGTACGTGGCGGTGTGTTTGGGGAAAGCACAAAATGAAGTATTACCTAGACATCGCTCTTTTACCCGATGCGGAAGCCAATCTTGGCTTCGTCTGGTACAAGGTTTATCAGCAAATCCATTTGGCGCTGGCGGACAATAAAATCGCAGAGAACCAGTCGGCGATTGCTGTTTCTTTTCCGGATTACGGGGCTAAACAATTTCCATTGGGGGATAAACTGCGGTTGTTTGCTGATACCCAGGTTCAATTGGAGAAAATAAATATAAACCAATGGCTGTCCCGCTTAACCGATTACACGCATGTGAAGCCCATTAAGCCAACGCCGGAAGCGATTAGTCAGTATGCTTGTTTTAAACGGAAACAATTTAAAAGTAATTTGCTGAAAGAGGCGGCAAGAAGGGCTCAATATAAGGGTGAATCATTGGAAGAAGCACTGGCGCATTTTGCTCATTATGAAAAAGAAAGTGCGTTGCCTTATATCAATATGACCAGTTTATCGATGGAGGACAACAGCAGTCCTCGAAATTTTAAACTGTTTGTGGCGCTTGAACTTTTTGATAAGCCTCAAACAGGGATTTTTAATTGTTATGGCCTTAGCAAAAACGCTACCGTCCCTTGGTTTTGAAGGGGTAATGATTTCGTCCTACGCTCATTATTATTCATAGATCTACGTGGGAACGAGAGATAGCAACAGTCAAACCAACGGCCATCGTCACCCATTATTTATCGCTATGGAAAAACCGATGTGAACCAAGAACGACCTTTAGTTCTTATGGTTAAGCAATGACTGTTCCGTGCCGTTTTTTTGAGGAATGAGGGTGTGAACCAATTGTAGCAAATGGCTACAATTGGTTCGTTTGATTCGATTAACGAGGTGCATCATGGCTAAAGCAGCATCACCGATTCGTTTGCAGAAGGAATTGAAGAGTGCGGCGGAATTAGCGGGAAAACGTTTTCATCGAAGTACTTCCGAACAAATCGAATATCGGGCGAAAATGGGGTGCAATGTTTCAACTATGTTGGACCCGGACGATTTGGTGGCTATCGCGGCAGGAGTTACAAAACTCGAGTTGGTTTCGGTATACGGCAAACCGGTCGATCCGGCTTCGGTTTTTCAAATGCTTGAGGACGAACGCGCTGCGGGAAGCTTGGCCCAGCGTGTTACAAACAGTCCGGTAACCTATCAAGCGTCTATCGATCACCCCGGCTGTCTGGAACAAATCGAGAGTACTGGTCGAATCAGGGTCGGCAAGTTTATTGACGGCGAATTTGTCGAAATCACTAAAACCTTGTCTTAATGGCCAAGAAACAGCTTTGGCTACTTGAGGGCGGCAATGGTGCCGGGAAAAGCACGTTTTATCATACGCAGCTGGCAAAGCGCGGCATTCCATTCGTTAATACCGATATTTTGGCTAAACAACTTTATCCCCTTGCACCGGAAGCGCACAGCTATGATGCGGCAAGGATAGCCGCGCAACTGCGTTCACAAATGTTGTTGGAAGGGCGCAGTTTCTGTTTTGAAACCGTATTCTCACATCCCTCGAAGGTCGACTTTGTCGCTCATTCAAAAGCATTGGGCTACGAAATTATTTTGATCTTTATTCATTTAGACAACGTATCGCTTAATCAAGCGCGAATTTCCCAGCGGGTCAGCGAAGGAGGGCATTCCGTTCCCGAAGAAAAAGTACGAAGCCGAGTACCCAGGTTGTTAAAGCTTATTAAGCAAACCTTACCGCTATGCGATCAATGCGGCTACTCACTTAACGCGGGATAGTTTAAGGTTAATCCGTTCGTGGTGAGCCTGTCGAACCATGAGCGGATTAACCTTCACCCTTCGACAGGGCTATCCTGAGCGCAGCCGAAGGGCTTAGGGCGAACGGTTAAACCTTAGTGCTTTTGTCCCTCTTTAAGTGGGAAGCCATCAATGCTATCTGTTGGATAATTCCAGTGCGGACAACCCGTTTAAAAAAGTTGGAATTATTCGAAACGGGAAAGCCGTGTTAAAACGGGACACAATTCCGGAATGGGCGAGGGTGTTGTTGGCAGATTATTTGCTTAATACTAAAAATTAAGCAATTGGACCCAAAAAATTTAGGCTCTTTAACAATATAGAAAAATCAAATAGTTATAAAGCAACGAAAAATAATGGTTAAAACGGTTATTTGCAGATAAGTAACTGTTGCCATTATTTTTTTGCGCTTTATACTACAGTTCACTGCCGCACAGGCAGCTTAGAAACATAGAGCGTCATAAAATAGGGGAATTTTATGGTTCACTGCCGCACAGGCAGCTTAGAAAGTCAAAAACCGGATCAATATGATCGGGAAAATGTTCACTGCCGCACAGGCAGCTTAGAAAACCGCAGCCCGTGCAGAATCCAGATCTCGACAGTTCACTGCCGCACAGGCAGCTTAGAAACGCACCTCCGCTGTTATCGTATCCTCCAAAAAGTTCACTGCCGCACAGGCAGCTTAGAAATGTGCAGAATCCCGAGGTTGAAGCAATCATCAGTTCACTGCCGCACAGGCAGCTTAGAAAGGAGTGGTGCGTTTACGTCGAAATGCCCGATGGTTCACTGCCGCACAGGCAGCTTAGAAATCATTGATATTTTGCTTGTCCTCGGTCGCTTCGTTCACTGCCGCACAGGCAGCTTAGAAATTGGCAGGCATCACCACAGGAGGGTTGCTGTGGTTCACTGCCGCACAGGCAGCTTAGAAACACGCATCGTGCGGCAGATGAATTGCGCCAAGGTTCACTGCCGCACAGGCAGCTTAGAAACAGCTTTATCATGCATCAACGCAACCCAAGGCGTTCACTGCCGCACAGGCAGCTTAGAAAGCGATAGCTGAATATGTGCGTTTCGTTTTTGCGTTCACTGCCGCACAGGCAGCTTAGAAATTTGAGCTGATTAATTGACGACATAGCCTTCCGTTCACTGCCGCACAGGCAGCTTAGAAAGATATCATCGGCGTTAAGTTTCATGCGATCGTGTTCACTGCCGCACAGGCAGCTTAGAAATACGAACGAGCAATATGGATGAACCCGGTAACGTTCACTGCCGCACAGGCAGCTTAGAAAAGCGAGACTGCAACAGCCCAGAGCATCAAGTCGTTCACTGCCGCACAGGCAGCTTAGAAACGGATAGACGGAATACAAAATTAGGGGATGAGGTTCACTGCCGCACAGGCAGCTTAGAAAGAACTGAAACCTGTTGAGCGATGCTGAAACGAGTTCACTGCCGCACAGGCAGCTTAGAAATGATCCGCGGGCAACGAGGAGCGCATTGAGCAGTTCACTGCCGCACAGGCAGCTTAGAAATATCAATATCGTCATGGTTTTGCTGGATTCACGTTCACTGCCGCACAGGCAGCTTAGAAAACGCTGCCCATGAGCGCGACGCCATTCGGCGCGTTCACTGCCGCACAGGCAGCTTAGAAAGCATCCAAGCCGCTATCGCCGTCGTATTTCAGGTTCACTGCCGCACAGGCAGCTTAGAAAGAAGCGAAGACAAAGCGCGTTGGCTTAAAAAAGTTCACTGCCGCACAGGCAGCTTAGAAATTGCTCGACAATACGCTGCATTTCAAGTTTTTGTTCACTGCCGCACAGGCAGCTTAGAAATCGGTCGCTTCTGGGAGGATCGTTGAGTTAGTGTTCACTGCCGCACAGGCAGCTTAGAAAATTTGCACAGCCGGGAGCGCTTCTTTCATGAAGTTCACTGCCGCACAGGCAGCTTAGAAATCTGTTCTCGTGATTACTTTCGGCGTGGAAATGTTCACTGCCGCACAGGCAGCTTAGAAAATAATCCAACCGAAACAGCGGTCTGTCCCGGCGTTCACTGCCGCACAGGCAGCTTAGAAAATTCAGGTGCGGCGGATACGTCATGCCCGGCCGTTCACTGCCGCACAGGCAGCTTAGAAACGTACCAAATCGGCATTCTCGATGCTTTCGGAGTTCACTGCCGCACAGGCAGCTTAGAAATGCGCGTCGTCCAGATGGTCGGGTGACGTGTGGTTCACTGCCGCACAGGCAGCTTAGAAAATCCCGAAATTGAATCGTCCCAGTAACCGCAAGTTCACTGCCGCACAGGCAGCTTAGAAAGTGTTCAGTGCATTTGTATTGATAGACCGGCAGTTCACTGCCGCACAGGCAGCTTAGAAATTATCGAGGTTTCGGCTTTCGGCGAGACAATGGTTCACTGCCGCACAGGCAGCTTAGAAATCTTATTGTAATAATTAATAAATTCTAGTCAAGTTCACTGCCGCACAGGCAGCTTAGAAATTGATCCAGTCGGTACGGCGAGCCGGTCACGCGTTCACTGCCGCACAGGCAGCTTAGAAAGATATCATCGGCGTTAAGTTTCATGCGATCGTGTTCACTGCCGCACAGGCAGCTTAGAAAATCGTAGTTTAGATAAACACTCGTAAGCGGCTGTTCACTGCCGCACAGGCAGCTTAGAAACCGTTCAATTAACGACTCCGGATCAATTTCAAGGTTCACTGCCGCACAGGCAGCTTAGAAAGGTGTGATCGTGGCCACGTGGTCGGTAATGTCGTTCACTGCCGCACAGGCAGCTTAGAAAATCTAGGAATGAAGATGTTAAAGCCCCATTGCGTTCACTGCCGCACAGGCAGCTTAGAAATAACCAGGGCTTATTAACGAGGTGAAAGCCATGTTCACTGCCGCACAGGCAGCTTAGAAAGGTTCAGGGTATAGCCAAGATCGCTAATCAACGTTCACTGCCGCACAGGCAGCTTAGAAAATTTGTTGCCGCAAACACTGGCAAAGGGCGTGGTTCACTGCCGCACAGGCAGCTTAGAAACGCGACACATTCGATAACCACGCTATCGTCCTGTTCACTGCCGCACAGGCAGCTTAGAAAAATCGCCAGGTTTATTGGCATTTGCATTTCAGGTTCACTGCCGCACAGGCAGCTTAGAAAACAAAGCCATTTTTTACGCCGGTGTAGCTAATGTTCACTGCCGCACAGGCAGCTTAGAAAGTTTTTCGGCTGCATCGATCTCTCTTAGCCAGGTTCACTGCCGCACAGGCAGCTTAGAAACAAAGCGATCATCAAGAGCAGTCAGGGTGCCGGTTCACTGCCGCACAGGCAGCTTAGAAAACGCAGGACGTTGAATGAGCTTCTTTACCTCTGTTCACTGCCGCACAGGCAGCTTAGAAAATAGACAACAGGCGCTAGCCGGCTTTACAAAGCGTTCACTGCCGCACAGGCAGCTTAGAAAAGCGCCGATATATTTCGCGCCTATTTCGGGACGTTCACTGCCGCACAGGCAGCTTAGAAAGGTCGAAGTAGGTTACTCGGGGTTTTAATATCGTTCACTGCCGCACAGGCAGCTTAGAAAAGATTTCGAGTTATCGGGTGCCGCTGTTCGACGTTCACTGCCGCACAGGCAGCTTAGAAACATTCCTGGACCCGCCTTTTGTGACGACAAGTGTTCACTGCCGCACAGGCAGCTTAGAAAGGAACGCTTCGCGGCAAAAAACTGACGACTCAGTTCACTGCCGCACAGGCAGCTTAGAAAGTCACGACCTCCGATACTGTCGCGGCGTGGTCGTTCACTGCCGCACAGGCAGCTTAGAAAACTCCTCGACAGCGACATATGGCATTTTCGACGTTCACTGCCGCACAGGCAGCTTAGAAAGTCCCCCTCTTCGCGCAACGTTGGCTCCAAGAGTTCACTGCCGCACAGGCAGCTTAGAAATTGCGATGATCGCTTCAACCTCGGGATTCTGCGTTCACTGCCGCACAGGCAGCTTAGAAACAAGCGATCAAGGTCAAAGGCGTTTACGATGCGTTCACTGCCGCACAGGCAGCTTAGAAAAACTCCGTACAAAATGTTAGTATGGGCAAAATGTTCACTGCCGCACAGGCAGCTTAGAAATTTCGGAACTCTTTAGTCCGTTTTTCGGCTGCGTTCACTGCCGCACAGGCAGCTTAGAAATAGCGCAAGGACGCGCACTTCTATCGAGGCTCGTTCACTGCCGCACAGGCAGCTTAGAAACCACATGGTCGGCGAAAAGAAATCGGGCGGAAGTTCACTGCCGCACAGGCAGCTTAGAAAGCTCATGTTTTCTATTTCGCGCTCGACGGTCTGTTCACTGCCGCACAGGCAGCTTAGAAAACCAGTCCGGATCAATAAAATAGGAATTCTCAGTTCACTGCCGCACAGGCAGCTTAGAAAAATCTATTTCAACCGGCCCGCTAGGCTTACGAGTTCACTGCCGCACAGGCAGCTTAGAAATATTGAAAACCTGCACATCGTCGCCTTCCGGCGTTCACTGCCGCACAGGCAGCTTAGAAAATCAATGAAAGCCGACATACCAAAACAACCAGGTTCACTGCCGCACAGGCAGCTTAGAAAGGCATTCTCTGCACTTTAGGCATAAAAAAACCGTTCACTGCCGCACAGGCAGCTTAGAAAATAAAGGAGCTCGATATGCAAAAATGCCCAAAGTTCACTGCCGCACAGGCAGCTTAGAAAGAACTAGACGCATTGCAGCCGCCGCCACAACCGTTCACTGCCGCACAGGCAGCTTAGAAATACGAGATCACCGGCATATCTGACATCATCCGGTTCACTGCCGCACAGGCAGCTTAGAAAGATCATTCAGCAAGCACAAGCCGTATTACAAAGTTCACTGCCGCACAGGCAGCTTAGAAATGTTACCAGCGACCAGGCCTCTGCGCCCATCTGTTCACTGCCGCACAGGCAGCTTAGAAAGCCCAGAGCATAAAATCCCAATGGGGCACAATGTTCACTGCCGCACAGGCAGCTTAGAAACTTCCTCAAACGCCGGCGGTAATCAGCTCTACCGTTCACTGCCGCACAGGCAGCTTAGAAAATTATCTGCTGAAATTTGGACTGATTATAACGGTTCACTGCCGCACAGGCAGCTTAGAAACACGGACGGGGCTAACCGGAGAAGATCATGAAGTTCACTGCCGCACAGGCAGCTTAGAAAGACAATCATCGAGCAAGATAAGCGGCTACCGGGTTCACTGCCGCACAGGCAGCTTAGAAATTTTCGCGAAAGCGAAAGAGGCTGGAATTGAAGTTCACTGCCGCACAGGCAGCTTAGAAAAACAGGAGGAACAAAAATGAAAGCAATTTTCAGTTCACTGCCGCACAGGCAGCTTAGAAAATCTAACCCAGCGCTGCTACTCGCCAGTTTTAGTTCACTGCCGCACAGGCAGCTTAGAAAGCGCCTGAGGCCGTCGATGCGGCATTGCCGACGTTCACTGCCGCACAGGCAGCTTAGAAAGCGCCTTTGGTGATGGTCCGGGCATTGGATTCGTTCACTGCCGCACAGGCAGCTTAGAAACGAGACCGCCGTGCCCACGTAAAAAACGCCGTGTTCACTGCCGCACAGGCAGCTTAGAAAGTTTTAGGGGTTCTGAAAAGGTCGGTTTGATGGTTCACTGCCGCACAGGCAGCTTAGAAAGTCCGGCGGCAATAGTGTCGTTCCTGTCCTTTGTTCACTGCCGCACAGGCAGCTTAGAAAAGGCTACCAGAGGCATCGCCGTTGATCTCGGCGTTCACTGCCGCACAGGCAGCTTAGAAAGCTATGAGCAATATTTTAAACCGAGTTTTCCGGTTCACTGCCGCACAGGCAGCTTAGAAATACAATCGGGCTGTTGCCGATGCCCGCTCAGCGTTCACTGCCGCACAGGCAGCTTAGAAAACATGTTCTTTTCGGTTTTCAGCTTCTGTTTTGTTCACTGCCGCACAGGCAGCTTAGAAATTTCAAAAAGCGGGACCGATAGCCGCAAAACGGTTCACTGCCGCACAGGCAGCTTAGAAACTTCGCCAAGCGCCCATTTAATTTCGGCTTTTGTTCACTGCCGCACAGGCAGCTTAGAAAATCGCCGACGAGGATCGACACCACTAAGCCACGTTCACTGCCGCACAGGCAGCTTAGAAAAATTGATCGAGTATTCACGATGCCACCCAGCAGTTCACTGCCGCACAGGCAGCTTAGAAAGATCAAAAACAATTCCCAAAAATGCTGTCATGGTTCACTGCCGCACAGGCAGCTTAGAAATTTTTTTTAAATTATGTGCAAAAACGCACTTTGTTCACTGCCGCACAGGCAGCTTAGAAAAATTGATCGAGTATTCACGATGCCACCCAGCAGTTCACTGCCGCACAGGCAGCTTAGAAAGATCAAAAACAATTCCCAAAAATGCTGTCATGGTTCACTGCCGCACAGGCAGCTTAGAAATTTTTTTTAAATTATGTGCAAAAACGCACTTTGTTCACTGCCGCACAGGCAGCTTAGAAAATGATCGAGCCGGACCTGTTCATATCGAATTCGTTCACTGCCGCACAGGCAGCTTAGAAAGTTTCGAACCATCTCAATAATATCGCCTAGGTGTTCACTGCCGCACAGGCAGCTTAGAAAATTCCAAGTCGGCGGCGACTGAGCAAATACATGTTCACTGCCGCACAGGCAGCTTAGAAATACCCAGTCAAATAGATCGATTTTGATGAACAGTTCACTGCCGCACAGGCAGCTTAGAAAGTACAAATATTTACCGACGAACCATAAAACACGTTCACTGCCGCACAGGCAGCTTAGAAAAATCAGCGAAATCGGCAACGAGCTCGCCAAGGGTTCACTGCCGCACAGGCAGCTTAGAAAAGATCTTCATCAGTTCCTTCGTTAATATCTCCGTTCACTGCCGCACAGGCAGCTTAGAAAAATGAAAGCGCCGAAATTTACAGGGAGGTCAAGTTCACTGCCGCACAGGCAGCTTAGAAAGCCTGGATGGAAGATCAAGGCGCCATCTGCGAGTTCACTGCCGCACAGGCAGCTTAGAAAAATAACCGTTCTTCCAACATTGATCGCCGTTTGTTCACTGCCGCACAGGCAGCTTAGAAAGATTAGCTATGATGGTGATACTGTAACTGTTGGTTCACTGCCGCACAGGCAGCTTAGAAAGAAGCGCGGAAGCTTATTGGTTTGTCAAACACGTTCACTGCCGCACAGGCAGCTTAGAAACGATTTGGGCGAGGTCTAGGGTGATTGTGACTGTTCACTGCCGCACAGGCAGCTTAGAAAGGCTTTAAAAAGAGCCCGAAGGAGTCGGGCTTGTTCACTGCCGCACAGGCAGCTTAGAAAACGGTGAGCCACAGCGTGTTACCAATGAAAGCGTTCACTGCCGCACAGGCAGCTTAGAAACATTCCTGGTCCTGCTTTTTGTGACGACAAGTGTTCACTGCCGCACAGGCAGCTTAGAAACCGAAAAGATAGAATCGTTTCGGCTTTTGATGGTTCACTGCCGCACAGGCAGCTTAGAAATGAAGAGAAGGTGTTAGAGATTGATGCTGCGGGTTCACTGCCGCACAGGCAGCTTAGAAACACTCGGACAACCGCATCGGCGGCAATGCGGTGTTCACTGCCGCACAGGCAGCTTAGAAATCTCCTGTTAGGATGGTTTAGGCCTCGCTGTTGTTCACTGCCGCACAGGCAGCTTAGAAAAAACGTCGAGGCATATATGCCAATAACGGGATGTTCACTGCCGCACAGGCAGCTTAGAAATGTCGTCAAGCCAAACTTCGACTGGGACAATCGTTCACTGCCGCACAGGCAGCTTAGAAAAGCAGCAACACGGCAAATAAACGCGCTGAAGAGTTCACTGCCGCACAGGCAGCTTAGAAAATCGGCTCTACAAATTGACTGAAGAGTTAAACGTTCACTGCCGCACAGGCAGCTTAGAAATGTTCAGAAAATTATTAACGATGTGATTGTTCGTTCACTGCCGCACAGGCAGCTTAGAAAGCTTGCTTGTCGGTTGCCGGTATGTGTTTCAAGTTCACTGCCGCACAGGCAGCTTAGAAATACTAGAGAACCTGTTCTGGCGGTTCAAAACAGTTCACTGCCGCACAGGCAGCTTAGAAAAACCTGCCGCCAGTTGCCAAAAACCAGACAACGTTCACTGCCGCACAGGCAGCTTAGAAAATCAAGGGTGGCTTTTTGATCTTGAACCCAGCGTTCACTGCCGCACAGGCAGCTTAGAAAGATGAGATCATTGATTATCACATGACCTATAAGTTCACTGCCGCACAGGCAGCTTAGAAACTCAACATCCGAACATCATCGTCATGCCGCCAGTTCACTGCCGCACAGGCAGCTTAGAAATTTAAGCGCATCTGGAAACGCATCACGAAGGGGTTCACTGCCGCACAGGCAGCTTAGAAAACGCTGGCGGGGTGGCGGGCGGCTCCTGTTTCGTTCACTGCCGCACAGGCAGCTTAGAAATCATCGCTGCCTCCAGCTACCGCCAATGGCGGGTTCACTGCCGCACAGGCAGCTTAGAAAACGCTGGCGGCGTGGCGGGCGGCTCCTGTTTCGTTCACTGCCGCACAGGCAGCTTAGAAAAGGTGACATATTGGCCGAGATTCCTAGTTTACGTTCACTGCCGCACAGGCAGCTTAGAAAAGCGTATGCCGATCGGCAATCTCCGGCTGTAAGTTCACTGCCGCACAGGCAGCTTAGAAATCTTTGCCGTTTCGCTCTTTAAGCGTGCCAGCGTTCACTGCCGCACAGGCAGCTTAGAAAGACATGACCGGCTATGACTTGAAATGGTTGATGTTCACTGCCGCACAGGCAGCTTAGAAATGGCACTAAGAATATCGATGTCGCCAGCTCATGTTCACTGCCGCATAGGCAGCTTAGAAAAATCAGTGATGAACTGAACTGGATTATCAACAGTTCACCGCCACACAGGCAGCTTAAAAACTTGGATATAGCTGAAGAAGCGGGCATCTATCGTTCACTGCCGCACAGACAACTTAGAAATGCAACCAAAGAAAAGACTGGCAAAGTCCATACCATTTCACCCCTCTACGCAGCTAAGTAAACGCTCTTCATAGAATTGTCGAAAGTAGTCGATTCCACATAAAAAATGGAAGAAAATAGTGCGAATCTAGTTGAAATAAAATGATTTTTTGAATCCTTTGGTAGAATACGCGCCGATCGTCTTTGCGCCGTAATTGTTTTTGAGTTAGATAGGCTGTTTGCGTTTTAAAACAGGTTCATTTAAAGCGTTCTGTGTAATGATTGAGTTATTTCGCTGGGTGCTTAATTCGGCAATTTTGTGGATATACTTTGTAAGCTTTCAGCCCCACGGCCATTCTCGGTCCCATGCTCTGCGCTCATCATTATACATAAGTCTTGAATTACACTTTTGCAATCTTAACCAATGAGGCCTCGATACCATTGATTGTCGCTTAACACACTAGGCTTCGAAATCGCGATCTGGGGATCGCTCCCACAGAGCATCCGACCCTTTGTGGGAGCGACGCCTTCGTCGCGATTTTCGAAGTCATTGACTTTCAATATCCATTGATTTTTCAAACAGTACCGTTCCCAGGTATTCGATAAACTCTGTTCAGCACCTTTACCGGTACTTGTGTATAACGGCGAGCTCCGGAGCGTAGGAACGATAGCCGGTAGTAATAGCGACTACGCGATACGCCGGTTAACGCGCACTGACAACTCAATGAGGGTTCCGGGACCGGTTCCAGCCACTGGCGCCGTTCGCTTACAGGGACAGCCCGGACTTTTTTTAAGCCAGTCCAACTCGACTTTCAACCGCCCGGTTTGGCTATACAGCGCTTCCTGGTCGGCTTCATGTTGCCGGTTCTTTTGGCCTCGTTTAACGGTAAAGCACTCGACCAGCCCGGCTTGCGCTTCTTTTTTCCAGTTCGACACCTGTTTCGGTGTGGACCTGGTGCGCGCCGGCGATCTCATTGATGGTCTTATCGCCTTTTAAGGCTTCTAGCGCCACTTTTTGGCTTTAAATTCGGCACTGTGTTTCTTTCTCTGCATGGTTTTCCTCTACACTTTTCGGGTTTATACATGCAGGTTACTACCTTAATTAGTTGTTCAGTTTTTGGGGGCCATTATAATGTTGGACACTGACTACAACGGCATGAGCTTTTGTGCGCGTCAGGTGTTTTTTCCGAAAACTTCTGCGTGGGACAATCTGCAAAAATCCCTGAAAGGTCGGTATAACGATTCGGTATGGGAGCATTTGGCCGGGGTGGAAAGCGAACCCTTCGTATTGGGTCCGCATAAACGCATTGCCGTGAAAGTAATCGATGAACGCAGCAACGAGTTGATGGTCATCAGGGATGTGGCATGATAAGAAACCTAATTAACATTATGCGAGGTGAGCGATGAGCATTTCAGTATCAATAGATTTTACCCAACTTAAAAATGCCATTGAGCAGTGCGATGTCAGCGAAAAAATGGAGCTATTTCGGCTGTTGGAAAATGAAACTTTTCCTAACCGTTTTAAGCAGTTTTTAGCGCGGGTCAAAACCGATGAATTAACCTTGGATGAGATAACTGCCGAAGTGGAAGCCGTTAGACAAGCAAATTTCGATGCGCGTAATAATTGATACCAATTTGTGGATCAGCTTTTTAATTGGCAAATCACTGGCTGGTCTGACGGATGCACTCATTTCCAACAGTATCACGATATTGTTTAGCGAGCAGCTGTTTGCTGAACTAATTGGGGTATTGCGCCGGCCTAAATTCAAAAAGTATTTCTCGGACGCTGCCATCGAAGAACTGATTGCCTTGCTTTATGATCGCGTGGAGTGGGTTGAAATCAGTAGACGTTTTGACGATTGCCGGGATAAGAAAGATAATTTTCTGCTGGATTTGGCGGTTTCAGGCCGTGCCGATTATTTAGTGACCGGGGACGAGGATTTGCTTATTCTTAATCCGTTTCATGGCACCCAAATCATCGCTTATCGCCCCTTTCAAGAAGCTGTTTTAGCCTCGTCGCATTGATATATTAATGACCATGACCAACGAAGTCCAAAGCCCGATCATCAATTCGCCATTTACCGAACCTAAGCAGCATTAGTTTATTGAGCATGGCAAATAGCCTTCAAAAGCCCAGGGCCGCCGACCTGCTAGTTATTATGATCGCGTGCCGGAAAGTTCAGGTCGGGGTAAAAAAACAAGAAACAGATGAGCCTGCAGGGCGACTTGGCTGTAGGCGAGCAGGAAGATTTATCCATTGTGAATTGGTTGCGCAAGCGTATAACGGAATGGCGTAGCGGAGCCATAACCGGCATTCCGTATGATGGTGCATCGGCAGTGACCAAAGAGTTATTGGCGTTTTATCTGTTATGCCTGCAAAATGGCGACAGGAACCGGGAAAACGACTGTCATGGGGATGTTTCTGCATGGTTGATTTTGAACCGAGTGGCATCACCGACGGATGACCTGTTCTCCTACCGAAAAAACGGTGTGCCATCGACTTATATTCCGGATTTTATAGTTGAGTTGGATATTGGCCTAACCTTGATTATTGAAACTAAAGGCCAATACAATGACAACGCTGATATTAAGGCCAAGGCCGCTGAGCGTTGGGTTGATGCAGTCAATCAATCCGGTAATTTTGGGCTTTGGCAATATGTTGTGGTGAAAGATCCAGCCGAATTGCCCGCAATCTTGAATGATGTTTGTGTTTCTAAATGGGATACGCCCAATTTAGAGTTTGGAAATTAGGGTTTTAACGCCAAAATCATTTCTGTAAATGACCCCGGCAATATAGACGGGTAGGATAGACAATATTGGTTCGCGAATCTAGTTGAAATAAAATGATTTTTTTGAATCCTTTGATAGAATACGCGCCGATCGTCTTTGCGCCGTTATCGTTTTGAGTTAGATAGGCCGTTTGCGTTTTAATACAGATTTATTTAAAGCGTTCGGTGTAATGATTGAGCTATTTCGCCGGGTGCTTAATTCGGCAATTTTGTAGATATACTTTTGCTGTTGAGATATTGAATTTGATGAATACGCGCGTATTATTCGTTTTGTTGGTTGTGGGGTTCTTGGGTAGTGCTCATGCTGTAACTTATTCTTGGCCGGAAGATCCTAACGATAATGTGGTTACCGAGCATGCCGACGATTTTCCTTTTACTCGCGCTAACCAGGATGAGACTTTATTAGATATAGCGCGGCGCTTTTCGTTGGGTCAGGTGGAAATTGTGCGCCTAAATCAAGATGTGGATCGTTGGTCGGTCAAACAAGATGAGGTTGTGCGTTTGCCTAATCGTCGTGTGCTACCCGATACGCCGCATGAAGGGATTGTGCTGAATATTGCCGAATATCGCATGTATTATTATCCGCCGGCTCAAGCAGGTATGCCGCGTACGGTAATGTCGTTTGCGCATGGCGTCGGGCGTCAGGATTGGCAGACGCCGTTGGGTTTAACCAAAGTCGTCAAAAAAGTTAAAGATCCGTCTTGGTATCCTCCGGAGTCGATTCGCCGGGAACATGCGGCGATGGGCGATCCGCTGCCGACCGTGGTGCCTCCGGGGCCGCATAATCCTTTGGGTGCTTATGCCTTGCATTTGGCTTTAAAGGGGGAGTATCGGATCCACGGTACCGATATCGATAAAATTTATGGTATCGGCATGCAAATTACTCACGGTTGTGTTCGCATGTATCCCGAAGATATCGAACAATTATATCATTCGGTTTCAGTCGGTACGCCCGTGCGAATCGTGCAGCAACAGATTAAAACGGGTTGGCTCGATAATCAGCTCTATATCGAGGTGCATCCGGATTTAGAGGGTGTTGAAACGACTTTCGAACAGCGCCTCGATATAGCAATGCAGCTCATTGCCAAAGCGAATAACGGGGTGATTCCTGAGTTGAATGAAGCGGTTTTGAAAAAAGCGCTTACCGTTCTCGATGGCGATCCTGTGGCGATTTTTGAACGACTGCCGGATATGCCCGATTTTGAGGAGGAAATCGGTTTGCGAGAAGCGGCCGTCGAATCAACTTATCGCTTGCAGTGATTTTTGATTTAGGGCTATAGGTCTTGTTTAATATCTTCTTTTAGGTTGGGCCAATGGCAGAAAGCAAAAACCCATATCATGAAGATGTTAACGACCGGCACCAATAAACATAAAACCCAAGCTTTGTGTAGTCCGGCTTTGTCCATGATTTTCGTGCCTAGCCACATAACCAAGAGCACCATTAGCGTGATTAGAAAAACCTCCATCATGAACTCCTATCATTTGTTTTTTGATTAGGCCATGGCAATAAGGCTAATTGTAAAAAAATCAGCAGTAAGCCGAATCCCGGTAAAAAAACCAGTAATGCCCAGGCAGGATGAAAGCCGGCTTTTCGGTAAATCAACATCACGGGAATGACAATCATTAGCGCGACAATGATGATGCGCCCCATTTCAGGAAATACGTACATAAGCGTCTCCTTTTCGATATATCCGCGATAGTACTACGACTTTTCGGTTAATGAAAGCCACTCGATTTACCCGATTGTAAGAATTCAGATTTTTTTTTCACCAAGCCGATGAAAGTGTTGTAGACCCTTCATGCTTTGACTTGGCTCAGCACGAACGGTCTATAATACATTCCAACTGTTCTATTTCGGATAATGAAAGTGTTCTGGGTGTTTAGCATTACGCCGAATGGTGTACAGTAGGGCAAAGCAGCCGCAGTTGCCGATGGGTTAGGGAGGGTAATAGAGGCTAGTTTTAACGTTTTTAAATACAGGGCGGAACAATTACCATGTCGGCGTTTGCGTTAAGTATCGGCTGTCGTCAGGAGTCTTTTGAGAGCATCTATATATAAATCACCCTCGATCGCGCGGACTCTTTGACCGAGCGATTCGACCGTGTCGCCGGATAGCACAGGGACTTCCTTTTGTAAGAGCAACGGCCCTTCGTCATAGGCGTCGGTGACGAAATGTACTGTGGCGCCTGAGGCGGTTTCACCCGCTTCAATAACGGCGGCATGCACAAAATCGCCATACATGCCTCGGCCTCCGAATTTCGGCAGGAGAGACGGGTGAATGTTTAGTATTTTCCCGGAATAGGCCGATAATGTTTGCGGCCCGATTTTTTTCATGTAGCCGGATAATACGATCAATTCGGTGCCGGCTGACTGTAAGGCTTTTTTGATGGCTTGGTCTTCGTTGTCGGAGTGCGTTTTACTGCTGATATGGAAAACTTCGATGCTGTGAGTCAAGCACCAGTCATAAATTGCCGAATCTTTGTTGTTCGTGATTAATATGCCGATTTCAAAACCGGGTAATTCCCCGTGTTCGATCGTTTCGATAATTTTCCGTGCGGAACTGCCGCCGTGTGAAGCTAAAAAGCTTATTTTCATAGGGCATGATGATAAATATTGAGTCTTAGGGGGCACGTGTCTTTATAAAGGTTTTATAAGCGAGTGCGACTTCGAGTAAGGGGGGTACGCGGTTCGGAATTTAAAGGGCGTAGCTCAGGCCTAACCTAAAGCTACGCAATTACGTTAGGGAATCAACGTTTTTTGCCGAGATACAGGTCTGTGATCGTGCCGGCGACGATTTCGGATGCGAAGGCAAAAGTTTCCGATAAGGTCGGGTGCGGGTGAATCGTTAATGCGACGTCTTCGGCTTCGGCCCCCATTTCCAACGCCAATACGGCTTCGGAAATCAAATCGCCGGCATGCGGGCCGACGATGCCGGCACCGAGGATGCGGCCGGTTTCCTTGTCGCAAATGACTTTGGTCATGCCTTCGCTGCGGCCCATGCTCAACGAGCGTCCGCTCGCGGCCCATGGGAATACGCCTTTGTCGACCTCGATGCCTTGTTCCTTCGCTTGATTTTCGGTCAGTCCCATCCAGGCGATTTCAGGGTCAGTATAGGCAACCGACGGAATCGTCAGTGCATCGAATGCGGCTTTGTGACCGGCGATGACTTCCGCGGTAATTTTACCCTCATAAGCGGCTTTATGCGCCAACATCGGATTGCCGACGATGTCGCCGATCGCGAAGATGTGCGGGATATTAGTGCGCTGTTGTTTGTCGACTTCGATAAAGCCTTGTTCGGTGACTTGAATTCCGGCATTCTCGGCGCCGATTTTTTTGCCGTTAGGACGACGGCCCACGGCAACCAGTACTGCATCGAAAATCTCGGATTCGGGGGCTTTATCGCCTTCGAACGAGACCTTGAGGCCTTCTTTGAGGGCTTCGATCGCGGTTACGCGGGTTTCTGTCCAGATGGCTTCATATTGCTTTTTAATGCGGTTGTGTAATGGCCGAACCAGGTCTTTGTCGCAGCCGGGAATAATCTGATCCATTAATTCGACCACGCTGATTTTTGAGCCCAGGGCATGATAGACCGTTGCCATTTCCAGGCCGATGATGCCGCCCCCGACTATCAGCAGTTTTTTCGGAATTTCGCGTAATTGGAGCGCTCCGGTCGAATCCCACAGGCGCGGGTCGTCATTCGGGAAAACCGGAATTTTCGTCGGCTCGGACCCGGCCGCGATAATGGCTTGATCGAAGCTAATCAATTGGGTGCCGTTATCATTATCGACTTGCAATTGATTGGCCGATACGAACGATCCGTTTCCTTGTATACGCGTGATTTTGCGTTGTTTTACCAGGCCGTCCAACCCCTTGTTCAGGCCTCCGGTAACGCTTTCTTTCCAGCTCCTGATTTTATCCAGGTCAAATTTCGGTGCGCCGAAATCGACGCCATGGCTTGCGAACTCCTGCGCTTCATGAACGATTTGGGCCATGTGCAGCAGCGCTTTGGAAGGAATGCAGCCGACATTTAGGCATACGCCGCCCAATACCGGGTAGCGTTCGACGATGACGACTTGTTTGCCCAGGTCGGCCGCACGGAATGCGGCTGTATAACCGCCTGGGCCACCGCCGAGGACCAGGACTTCGGCATGGAGATTGGATTCGTTTGCAGCAGCATTTGCAGTCATGAGTATTCCTTATCAAGTATGCGTTTTGACGTCGAGCATCTTTTCGTCAATCGGTGTTTATCCGGCGAACGGTGCTCGACGTTTGAGTCTAGGCGCTTTTTTAAAGTATCAACCGTCTGATATCGGTCAAAAAATCTGTTAATTTGACCATAAAACGCGCCGCTTCGGCACCATCGATGACTCGATGGTCATAGGTCATGTCTAGCGGTAACATCAAACGCGGTTGGAATTCCTTGCCGTCCCATACCGGCTGCATTTTGGCGCGCGTGACACCGAGTATCGCGACTTCCGGCGCGTTAACGATCGGTGTGAATGCGGTGCCCCCAATGCCGCCGAGACTGGAGATCGTCATCGAACCGCCTTGCATTTCGTTCGGCATTAGTTTGCCGGCACGAGCTTTATCGCTCAATGTTGCCAGTTCCGCCGATAATTCATAAATGCTTTTTTGGTCGACGTCGCGTAGTACCGGTACGACAAGGCCGTTAGGCGTGTCGACGGCGATGCCGATGTGGCAGTATTTTTTCAGGATCAGGCTTGCGCCGTCCGGCGATAACGAAGCATTAAAATTCGGAAACCGCTTCAACGCGTTTGCCAATGCCTTGATGATGAAGATCAAGCCGGTGACCTTACCGTTTTGACTGTTTTCGGCATTGATCTGTTTGCGAAAGTCTTCCAATTCTGTGATATCGGCTTCGTCATGATGGGTCACCATTGGCAGATTCAGCCAAACCCGGGTCATGTTTTGTCCGGTCAGACGTTTGATTTTACTCAATGGTAAGACTTCGGTTTCGCCGAATTGCGAGAAATCCACGGCAGGGATCGCCGGGATGCCTGCTCCGGAAGATTTGACGCCTTCGCTGAGTGTTTGCTTGACATAGGCTTTGACGTCTTCTTTTAGAATTCGTCCCTTTCGGCCGCTGCCTTGTCTAATAAGACTCAGGTCGACGCCCAATTCACGGGCGAATAATCGAATGGCCGGCGTTGCATGCGGAAGGTGTTGGCCGCTAAGTTCGGTATCGATCGTGGCGGCCGGCGTCGGAGCAGGGGAGGCGGCTGGTGCCGGAGCAGCGCTTGCAGCAGGTTTTTCCTCAGCCGATGCGTCTTGTTTAACCGCAGCTTCGGTAGTCGACTCCGGCTCTGCAGCCGGAGCTTCTTCGGGTTCGGTGGACTCGCTAGCTTCAACGGTCGCGATGGTATTCCCTTGGGATACTTTGTCGCCGACTTTAATTTTGAGTTCCCGAACCGTGCCGGCAATCGTCGATGGCATATCCATTGTAGCTTTGTCGCTTTCCAAGACGACTAATGGCTGTTCGATTTCTATCGTATCGCCGGGTTGAACAAGGATTTCGACCACGTCGACTTCGCTGGAGCCGCCGAGGTCGGGTACTTTAATCTCAATCAATTCACTCATGTGCCAATTCCTTTAATTAAAGCCGCCACGGGGCAACGGTTTCCGGGTTAATGCCGTATTTGGCAATGGCCGTTTCGACTTTTGCGGGTTCGAATTCGCCGATATCCGCAAGGCTTTTCAGTGCCGCGACAGCGATATGATAACGGTTGACTTCGAAGAATCGGCGCAAGGCTTCGCGAGTATCCGAACGACCAAAACCGTCGGTGCCCAAGACGGTATAAGGCGCCGATAGGTAAGGACGAATTTGTTCGGCATACAGGCGAACGTAGTCGGTTGCGGCGATGATAGGCCCTTTGGCATTTTCAAGGCATTCGGTGACATGAGGCTTTTTAGGAGTTTCGGTCGGATGCAGCCGATTCCATCGCTCGCAACTTTGTCCGTCGCGTGCCAATTCGGTAAAGCTTGTGCAGCTCCAGAGATCGGCTGTTACGTTCCAGTCGTTTTGCAAGAGTTCGGCTGCGGCGATGGCTTCACGGAAAATGGTGCCGGAACCCAGCAATTGCACGCGCGTTTTAGCGCGGCCGTCGCCTTTCTTGAACGAGTACATACCTTTAAGGATCGACTCCTCGATACCTTTCGGCATTGCCGGATGTTCGTAATTCTCGTTCATTACGGTGATGTAATAGAAAATGTCTTCTTGATCGACGTACATTCGACGCAAACCGTCTTGAATGATCACCGCAAGTTCGTACGAAAAGGTCGGGTCGTAGGAAATGCAGTTCGGGACGGTTCCGGCAAAAATATGGCTGTGTCCGTCTTCGTGCTGTAAGCCCTCGCCGTTCAGCGTCGTTCTTCCGGCCGTTCCGCCAAGCAAGAAGCCGCGTGTACGTTGGTCGGCAGCCGCCCAAATCAAATCGGCGACGCGTTGGAAGCCGAACATCGAGTAGAAGATGAAAAACGGGATCATCGGTACGTTGTGAGTCGAATAGGATGTGCCGGCCGCGATCCAGTCGCACATGCCGCCCGCTTCGTTGATGCCTTCCTGTAGTACCTGGCCGTGTTTGTCTTCTTTGTAAAACATTAATTGGTCCGCATCCTGCGGGGTATAGAGCTGTCCGACTTGCGACCAAATGCCTAATTGGCGGAACATGCCTTCCATGCCGAAAGTGCGCGACTCGTCCGGTACGATCGGTACGATGCGTTTACCGATGTTTTTGTCCTTGACCAAAATATTCAGCATTTTGACGAAAGCCATTGTCGTCGAGATTTCGCGTCCTTCACCGGTGGCTTCCAAGAGCGATTTGAAGTCTGACAGAACCGGAACATTCAAGGCATAGGATTTCGCTCTTCTGTTCGGTAGATAACCGCCCAATTCGGCGCGGCGCTCTTTCATGTAGGCCAGTTCTTTCGAGTCCTCGGGGAACTTCAGATAAGGCATTTCGTGTAACTGCTCGTTGGTTACCGGCAGTTCGTAACGGTCTCTGAATCGTGTCAGAGAGGTGACGCTCATTTTCTTTTGTTGGTGCGAAATATTCTGGCCTTCGCCCGACTCGCCCATCGAATAACCTTTGATCGTTTTGGCCAGAACCACGGTCGGTTGCCCTTTGTGGTTGACTGCGGCCTGGAAGGCCGCATAAATTTTTGCAGGGTCGTGGCCGCCTCTGTTGAGTAACCAAATGTCCAAATCGGACAAATCGGCGACCATTTCTTTTAATTCCGGCGTGTTGAAGAAATGTTCGCGAACATAAGCGCCGTCTTTGGCTTTGAACGTTTGATAATCGCCGTCCACGCACTCCATCATGCGTTTGACCAGTAAACCTTGATGGTCGCGGGCCAGCAGTTTGTCCCAATGGCGGCCCCAAACCAGTTTAATGACATTCCAGCCGGCGCCCCGGAAGGTGCCTTCCAGCTCTTGAATGATTTTGCCGTTGCCGCGAACCGGCCCATCCAGGCGTTGCAGGTTGCAGTTAACCACAAAAATCAGGTTGTCCAATTTTTCGCGGCCAGCCATGCCGATTTCGCCGAGTGACTCCGGTTCGTCGGTCTCGCCGTCGCCAAGGAAGCACCACACTTTGCGATCGGAGGTGTCTGTTAGACTTCGGCCTTGCAAATAGCGCATGAAGCGGGCTTGATAGATGGCCATAATGGGACCTAGGCCCATTGATACGGTCGGGAATTGCCAGAATTGAGGCATCAGCCATGGGTGCGGATAAGATGAAAGTCCGTTACCGTCGACTTCTTGGCGAAAATTGTCCATCTGTTCTTCGGTCAGTCGGCCGAGTAAAAAGGCCCGGGCATAATCGCCAGGTGCCGAATGGCCTTGCACGAACAATAGGTCGCCGTCGTGTTGCTCTGACGTAGCGCGCCAGAAATGATTTTGACCGACATCGTAGAGCGTGGCCGCCGAAGCGAAACTGGCGATATGGCCGCCGACATTGGTGTTTCTGTTGGCGCGAAGCACCATCATCATGGCGTTCCAACGGACATAGGACCGTATTTTTTGCTCGATAGTGGTGTTGCCGGGGAATTGAATTTGCTGATCGACGGGTATCGTATTGATGTAGTCGGTGGTCGCGCTAAACGGTATGTCGGAACCCGATTGTCTGGCTACGGCGACCAGTTTTTCAATTAGAAACTGAGCACGGGTTTCGCCCTCGATTTCCATCACTGCTTTCAGTGCATCGATCCATTCCTGGGTTTCGGTAGGATCGACATCTTCCTGTTCGACAACCGCAGGACTTTTATTGTTTTTCATTTATAACTCCACTAATCAGGTAGGTTTTTCTACCTGAGAATCGCTGTTAGTTTGTTGATCATTCGTCGTTAGTAACGATTAGAACGCGAATTTTATAACGGCCAAGGGTTGCTTGTCTTGTAATTCGCATGTTTGTCTAAGTTATTAGGGGTCGACCGATGACGTTTTTGGTTTTCATTATACCGATTGTTAACCAAATTGCGGCGCTGTCGTGCATCTAATAAGCTTATCCTAGGGGAAGCACAGATTTCGGATGGTTTCGATGAGTTTGAAGCATAACAAGGTGCGCGATGCGCACCTTCTTGGGCGGTAAATGTCAACGTAGTTGTCGCATAAGGATATAGTCAAAAATAACTTTCCTATTGTAAACTCCTCTCTGAGGGCATAGGTATCTACACAAGTACTTGCTCCTTCTCCCTTGAGGATAAGGGGGGGTATAAGTGGTTGTTTTTACTCTCTCCACCCCAACCCTCTCCAACAATAGAGGGAGTCCTGCCAACTTGTAACTTGGCGGGACGGGGTTTGCAACCCCGTCCCGCAGAAAAAAAGGGATTAGGGGAGGTTATTTATACTCATCGGAGATCAAAATTCGGCGCCGTGGGGTGCCCGTCAAAGGGCGCCGTAGATACGTCCCTGTAGGTTCTGCCAGCTCCATGCCGGCCCCTCACCTAGCGTTAGGTGAGGGGCCGAGCACCCCGGCGCCTCATTAGGCACTGCCGAAATTTGAAGTGCGAAAGGTATAAATAAATCCCCCTCAATCCCCATTTTCAAAGGGGGCAAAGTTCCAACTTGTTTTAAATGCAGGAGTCTGAAAGCTAGTTCCATGATGGGTTTCGCTCCGCTCTACCCATCCTACATTAACGCGCGCTGATTGAAACGACATCGCGTTGCGTGTGACCTTTGTATAGCTGGCGTGGACGCCCGATTTTTTGTTCGTCGTCGGAAATCATTTCATCCCAGTGAGCAATCCAGCCGATTGAGCGCGCCATCGCGAAAATGGCCGTGAACATTACTGTCGGGATACCCAGTGCTCTCATTACGATGCCGGAATAAAAATCGACATTCGGATAGAGTTTTTTCTCGATGAAGTATTCGTCTTCCAAAGCGATACGTTCCAGTTCCAGTGCCAGCTTGAATAACGGATCGTCATGGAGTCCGAGTTCGTTAAGCACTTCATGGCAGGTTTCGCGCATGAGCTTGGCACGCGGGTCGTAGTTTTTATAAACCCGATGCCCGAAGCCCATTAATCTAAACGGATCGTTTTTATCTTTGGCCTTGTCTATGAATTCGCCGATTCTCGAGACATCACCTATTTCGAGCAGCATTCTGAGTACCGCCTCATTAGCACCGCCGTGAGCTGCCCCCCACAGGCAAGCAATGCCGGAGGTGATGCATGCATAAGGATTAGCGCCGGAAGAGCCGGCTAGTCTGACCGTGGAGGTTGATGCATTTTGTTCATGATCGGCATGCAGAATCAAAATTCTGTCCATTGCTCTGACTAAAATAGGGTTTTGTACATAGTCTTCGCAAGGTGTCGCATGCATCATATACATGAAGTTTTCGACATAACCCAATTTGTTTTGCGGGTACATGAATGGCATGCCGCTACTATATTTGTGGCTCATCGCAACGATCGTCGGCATTTTGGCAATGAGGCGGATGGCGGACAAATTTCGATCTATCGGACATCGAATGTCCAGCTCATGGTGATAAAACGCGGATAGCGCTCCGACAACGGCCACAATGGTCGCCATCGGATGGGCGTCGCGGCGGAATCCCTTATAAAAGTCGGTCAGTTGATCGTGAACCATCGTGTGATATGTGATGTCATTGACAAACTCTTGCATTTGCCGACCATTCGGCAATTCATCATGCAGCAGTAAGTAGCAAACCTCCATGAAATCGCATTTTTCGGCAAGTTGTTCGATAGGGTAGCCTCGATAAAGAAGAACTCCCTTGTCGCCGTCGATGAATGTGATTTTAGAGCTGCAACTGGCGGTGGATGTGAAGCCCGGGTCGTATGTGAATATGCCGGTATCTCGGTAGAGCGTTCGGATATCGATGACATCGGGACCGATAGTACCTTGTAGAACAGGTAGTTCGCATGAAATCCGATCGTCCTCATTTCGTATCGTTACTTGGTTGTTGTCAGTCATGGTATTACCCTTCTATATAATGTTCGTGAATTCTCAGACTGCCTTTTTCAATATTACGAGCAAACTATATCCTTTGCTAGTCAAATTTAGGCGTACGGGTAAAAGCCGTACATCGGCGGTAAAGTTCATGCGATGCTTATATCGTCATTTTTTTATCGCATTAACGATAGCGGTTTTTGCTAAGCCGGTAATACGGGGCCAATCCTTTGTTGCAACGGCATCGTCCGGAGCAAGCCAGGAACCTCCAACACAGGCAACATTAGGTAATTTTAAATAATCGTTATAGTTATCGGCCGATATACCGCCGGTCGGGCAAAAAGTCGCCGATGGAATAGGGCCGGCAATGCCTTTCAGCATACCGACTCCACCTGCGGCGGCGGCAGGGAAGAATTTAAAGTGATCCAGGCCGTATTCCATGCCTAGCATTAGTTCGGAAATGGTCGATATGCCGGGTATCAATGCGATTCCGCTTTGTGTGGCGGCTTTCAGCAATGTCGGTGTGAGCCCTGGGCTGATCGCGAATACCGCGCCGGCATCTTCGGCTGCCCGCAATTGTTCCGGATTTGTCACTGTGCCTACGCCAACGATGGCATCCTTGACTTGTTCGCTGATGAGTCTGATGGCATCGAGCGCAACCGGTGTACGTAACGTGATTTCAAGAACTTTGATACCACCCTCGGTCAATGCTTGCGCCAGAGGCACGGCGTCCTCGAGATTTTTGATGACCATGACGGGCATGACCGGACCCGCATTTAGCACTGCGGAGGGTTGAAGTTTCCAATTAATTTGAGTCATTTATAATGAGTTTCTGTTGTCTATGAGTTTACGCTTTAACTTTGTATGATCGATTAGCAAGTGCATCAGTCATTGATGAACACATTGGTTGCGCCGGTTTCTGCTGAAGAGGCATTCAAACGGAAGCCGGCAAACAATTCACGGCCCATGCCGTGATGATGATCTTTAGCATGGTTTGCGGCCGGGCGGCGGGCATTGAATTCGGTATTATCGATCAGTACATTGATTTCGCCGGTTTGCGCATTTAAACGAATCATATCACCATTGCGGACTTTTGCCAGTGGACCGCCGTCCGCGCATTCCGGGCACATATGAATCGCAGAGGGGACTTTGCCTGATGCGCCTGACATGCGTCCGTCTGTTACCAGAGCTACTTTAAACCCTTTGTCTTGTAATAAACCCAGTGGTGGGGTTAGTTTATGCAGTTCCGGCATGCCGTTGGACTTTGGGCCTTGGAATCGTATGACCGCAATAAAATCCTTTTCCAGCTCGCCGCGCTTGAAGGCCACCATTAAGTCATCTTGATCATCGAAGACAATGGCCGGTGCTTCGACGATTTGATGTTCTTCTTTAACGGCGGAAACTTTCGATATGCCGCGTCCCAAATTGCCGTGCATGACATGTAATCCACCGCTTTTGGCAAAAGGTTTTTCCACGGTAGACAATACTTCGGGATCAAGGGAGGCAGCCGGGGAGGGTTCCCAAGTTAATTGGCCGTCGATGAGTTTGGGTTCCTGAGTATAGTGTTGCATACCTCGTTCGTCGGCGACAGTTATGATGTCTTCGTGCAACAAGCCGTTGCGTAATAGCTCTCCGATCAACACGCCCATACCGCCGGCCGCCTGGAAATGATTCACATCGGCGGGGCCGTTCGGATAGATTTTAGCGATTAGTGGCACAACTTTCGATAGATTATCGAAGTCGTCCCAGTTAATGACGATGCCTGCTGTGCGTGCGATGGCTACCAAATGCATTGTGTGGTTAGTCGAACCGCCGGTTGCGAGCAGGCCGACGATCGCATTGACAATGGCTTTTTCGTCGATGACATGGCCGATTGGACGGAAATCGTTGCCCAGTGCGGTAAATTTCAATACCTGTTTGGCGGCTGCCTTAGTCAGTTCGTCTCGTAACGGCGTATAGGGGTTGATGAACGAGCTTCCGGGCAGATGCAGCCCCATGATTTCGACCATCATCTGGTTGCTGTTCGCGGTACCGTAAAAAGTGCAAGTGCCGGGGCCGTGGTAGGCTTTCGATTCGGATTCAAGCAGTTCCTTGCGCCCGATTTTACCTTCGGCGTATTTTTGGCGAGTGCGTGCTTTTTCTTTGTTGGTAATGCCGCTGGTCATCGGGCCGGCCGGCACAAATACGGCAGGCAAATGACCGAAGCTCAATGCGCCCATTAGTAAGCCGGGTACGATTTTATCGCAAACCCCCAAATATAGGGCGGCGTCGAACATGTTGTGGCTTAAGCTAATTGCGGTCGACATTGCTATGACGTCACGGCTGAATAATGAAAGTTCCATGCCGGGTTGGCCTTGCGTGACACCATCGCACATCGCAGGAACGCCGCCTGCGAATTGCGCGACGCCGCCGGCTTCTTTTGCCGCATCTTTGATTAGATGGGGAAAATCTTTATAGGGCTCGTGGGCAGAAAGCATGTCGTTATATGCGGATACGATTGCGACATTGGCTTTTTGGCCTCCGGTTAGGTCTGCTTTTTCCGAAGCTGCGCAAGCGGCAAAGCCATGCGCGAGATTGCCGCAGCCGAGTGCCGAGCGATGAGGGCCTTTTTTGACCGCCGAATCAATTCTAGCCAAATATAAGGCGCGGCTTTCTCGGCTTCGTTCAATAATTTCTTCGGTAACTGAATTAAGAATGGGATGCATCAAGTCTTCCTTCTGGTGGAGGTCGCGTATGTATCGCAAATAACGTAAACGATGAATAAAGAGTCTCTCTTGCTAAGCTCGAGAGATGGTTGCCGTTAAGTTATCGGGTCTTGGGAATGGCGTCGGCTGGGTTTGGTAGGCGTCGATGAATGTGCCGGATAAGAATAAGCCGCGTTGCTTAAAAGTTTTTTGCGATTGCATAGGCGATAAGGTAAAAGTGTTATTTAGCAAAAGGCGATTGAGCATTAGCTATTGTTCAATCACCTTAAGCAAATATTGGACCGCTGGATCTTTTTTTGGTAAGTATTTGTTTTTTATGTGTTCTTTATTCGCGTTCTCTTGTACCCGAATCTTTGGAAGGGCGAATTTAAGCTGCGATTATACATCTAAACCGGCACTTGCACCAAAATAGCCAAAAATCGTCCAATCGTGCGTGCCGGATGGCGCTAGGCAGGTGGGGTTGCGTGAATGACAGATTTTAAACTTTATCGATGTCGGGTACAATTGCCGGCCTTTGTTGATCCGGTATCGGAAATGGTGCTTAGAGGAAATCATAAATGACTGTTTTAGTTGGAATCATTATGGGGTCGACTTCCGATTGGGAGACGATGCAATTTGCGGCCGAGAAGCTGGAACAATTCGGTATTGCTCATGAAGTTGAAGTCGTCTCCGCGCATCGAACGCCGGATAAATTATTTGCTTATGCCGATGCTGCGGAAAGCAGAGGTTTGGAAGTGATCATCGCCGGCGCCGGCGGGGCAGCTCATTTGCCGGGCATGGTCGCGGCAAAAACGGCGGTTCCGGTATTGGGTGTGCCGATCCAATCCAAAGCGCTCAACGGCATGGATTCTTTATTGTCGATTGTGCAAATGCCGGCCGGTATTCCGGTCGGAACACTGGCGATCGGTAAGGCGGGAGCGATTAATGCGGCGTTGCTGGCGGCGGCAATAGTCGGTAATAAATATCCCGAATATCGGAAAGTGGTGCACCATTTTAGGCAGCAACAGACTGAGGCGGTGCTGTCAAATGCCGATCCTAGGAGTGTCGAATAATGATGATTGGTATCTTGGGTGGTGGACAGTTGGCAAGAATGCTGGCTTTGGCGGGAAAACCCTTAGGCTTGCAATTCATGTTTTTGGATCCGGCGGACGAGGCTTGTGCGAGCGAATTAGGCGAGCATTTGCAAGGTGACTATACGGATCGTGCTCTGTTGACGCAAATGGCCGAATGTTGCGATGTGGTGACTTACGAATTCGAAAACGTTCCTGTCGAGATTATCGATTTTATCGCTAAAAAAACACCTGTTTACCCATCGGCTAAGGCCTTGGCGGTAGGCCAGGACCGCTTGACCGAAAAGAATTTTTTTCGAGAGCTGGGTATTCCGACCGCGCCTTATTATGCTGTCGATAGTTTCGATCGCTTGCAGGAAGTTATGCCGGAAATTGGTTGGCCGGCGATTTTGAAGACCCGAAGACTAGGCTATGACGGGAAAGGTCAAGCCATTTCCCGTTCCGCGGCCGATTTACAGAAAGCTTGGCGGGAACTGGAAGGTTCGCCGGTCATTGTCGAAGGTTTCGTGCCGTTTCGCCGAGAGGTTTCTATCATCGCTGCGCGCAATGTTTCAGGAGCTATCGTTTATTATCCATTATCGGAAAATCAGCATCGAGGCGGAATTCTTCGTTTGGCCAAGAGTTGCGATAACGATCCGTTGCAGCCCCAAGCGGAATCGATGATTGCAAGGTTGCTTGAAGCCTTGGGTTATGTTGGCGTACTGGCGCTGGAGTTGTTCGATCTCGACGGACATCTAGTCGCTAACGAATTTGCACCGCGCGTGCATAATTCGGGTCATTGGACGATTGAAGGCTCCGAAACCAGTCAATTTGAAAATCATTTGCGAGCGATACTCGATCAACCGTTGGGCGACACCAAAACACGCGGTTTTGCCGCGATGCAAAATTTTATCGGCGGCGTGCCGGCCTTGAAAGATGTGTTGGCTTTGTCCGAAGTTCATATGCATTTGTACGACAAGACGCCAAGAAAAGGCCGTAAAGTGGCTCATGCCACAGTCAGATCGGATACTCCGGAGGCTTTATCCGGGCGGATAGCGGCGTTGGCAAAGCTGGCCGAGCAGACCGACGATTCTTGAAAGCAGGCTTCCGGTATCCGTTTCTGGACCCCGTCCTTATTTATAGGATAGACTGACCGGATTATTTTTTCAGATCTTGATTATGACTTACTGTATCGCCGCTTCACTCAATGAAGGTCTCGTTTTGGTGTCCGATTCAAGGACCAATGCCGGGATCGATAATGTCAGCACTTATGGGAAAATGCATGCGTTCGATACGAATGCCGATCGCAAAATCGTTTTGTTGAGCGCGGGCAATTTGGCAACGACCCAAGCCGTTTTAGAACAGTTGAAGCGCGATAAGCTCAAGGATGCGAAGATTAATATCAATTCGGTGGACTATCTGTCGGATGCGGCCAATTACCTCGGTCAAGTCAGTCTCGAAAAACAAAAACAGCATCTCGATTCCGAAGGCCAATCGGCGTTCAATCCGTCCGCGACGTTTATTATTGCCGGTCAAATCGGCAGCGATCCGGCGGCGGCTTATATGGTCTATGCCGAAGGCAATAGTATCACTACTTCTCCGCATACACCGTTCCTGCAAATCGGCGAAATCAAATACGGCAAACCGGTGTTGGATCGTTTTCTGAAACTCGATACGCCATTGGACGAAGCCGCGCGCTGTTGTTTGGTCTCGATGGATTCGACGATACGCAGTAATGCCAGCGTCGGCCCGCCGGTCGAGATGTTGATTTATCGTAAAGATAGTTTCAGTCTGGATGAGTATTATTGCTTCGAGGCGGAAAACCCATATATGGTTAATCTGAGAAAAAGCTGGGAAAATACCTTGCGTGAGGCCTTTGCGAAGTTGCCGCCGTTAATGCCGCAGTACGCTAATCCATTGGAACCCGATCTTTGAGTCGTAATTATGCACACCCTTATCGTTCCCATGCTCCAGCGTGGGAATGAAGACCGAGACGCTCTAGCGTCTCGTATCGCCGGAGCGGTACTCAGGCATCCTCTGCGAGACGGACGATTTAACCCCTTTATCGTTTCGGTTTGCCCCAAATGTCTCGGTTTGCTTTGGAAACCCTTAGGACGAGGTTGCAAACTCCGTCCTGCTAATGGAGCTTATCGTCCCCGCCGGCCCAAGGGCCTTGCTACTGCCGCTTCCCACCAATTTAATTCGCGTACGATCGGATTTTGACAGCTTTCATAACCGCTGTATTCGATGCCTTTAAATATCTCTTTATGTAACCAGGCATAGGCTGTCGGCGATTCATTTTTCAAGCGTTCCGGAATCAAAATATACTGACTGAACAGTTCGGCCAGTTTTTCGTTGATTTTTCCGTTGTAACGACCGTTATTGACTTCCCATAGAAATTCGAAGGCATCGAACCAGCGGGATGGCCATAATGCCAAATCAGCGTCCTTGATCATATGCATATAGACGATATCGGTCGATAGTTTGCGATACCAAAGGAAAAAATACAGCGTTTCGCGTCCGTCCCAAAAATGAAAGTTGTCGATCACATGGGCCAGTTCATGCACGATCAACGGAATTCTGAAATCGACCAGATATTTCAACTCGATGTCTTTGTAAAAATGGCCCTCTTTGGCTTTATCAAAATTTTTGATCGTAAATATGATGCGGTTGCTGCCGCTGTAAACCTGGGCGACGACTTGGTTTATAAAACCGATGCCGGGCATGATAGTCAGGGGATGTGTGTCGTCAAACCAAACTTGGCTTTCGACGTCGTCCGGGAATGCGTTGAGAATGAGCTGCCGCGTTTTCTCCGGGATTTTAGCGTTAACGAATACGTTATCGAGATCCCTGATCGGCTTGGCTTTGACGATGAAGTCGCGCATAAAAGGCGGAATCTTTCTTAAGCCTTTTTCAAATGCATATAAATGATCGGCTTCAAAACGCGGCAGGTGATAATGGTTACTATGCTTGATAGCGGTTTTGGTGTCGTAAAACAGCGCTAAAACGCGAAGCGCGTTTTTTCTATCGTCCCAGTATCCTTCGAGAATGCATAAGTCATCACGTCCTTCTTCATGGCAATGTTTCTTGATTTGCTTCAGGTCGTCGAGATGGTCGGGGTGGGTGTGTTGGGTTAGGAAAGCTACTGCCGCTTGTCTGAGCCCCGGATTACCATTTTCGTAATGGTGAATGACTTCTTTAAGGCGCGCGATCGGCAAGTAGGCGGATTCGCTAGTGGTGCATAATAATTCGGAATCTTGGGATAATGTGAAGAAACTGTTTTGGAAAAGGCCTGTAAACACGGGTTCTTGCGCCGATGCCAGTAGTTGCATGGTGCTTAGTAGAACGAAGCCTATCCATCTCAATAACATGCTTTGCCTAGCCTAGCGGTAGTCACTGATTTCAATCTATAGCTATTGTTTATGTTTAAAGGTTCGCAATAGGAATGTTTTGATAAGGACTTCGCGAAAAATAACTTCCTGGAGTTATGAGCTTTGTAGAACCCTCCAAGAATAGGGAAGTTATTTATGACCAAATCCTAAAGTCATGGAGTGATTTGCTCCTTAACCTTAATCAATATATTCACGCGTCGATTCATTTCCCGGCCTTCCGGCGTATCGTTATCGGCGACCGGTTGGGTGTCGGCATAAGTGACTGCGCGCATGCGCGTACTTTCCAAACCTAGTGTCGTCAAGTAATGCAATACGCTGGTGGCTCTCGCTGCGCCCAATTCCCAGTTTGACGGAAATTGAACGGTTTTGATCGGACGATTATCGGTATGACCCTCGATGAAAATCAGTCCGACAGCCTGTTGCAACAGAGGCACAAGATCGTCGAGTAAATGTTTGCCCGGGTTGGTCAGGTTGGCTTGCGACGATTCGAATAAGATGTTGTCTTGGATTTCCAGTTGCGCGTAATCCTCTGTCACCTTGATCGCTACCGACTTATCCAAGCCCATTTGTTCGAGTTTTTTCGATAATTTTATCTGTAGTGTTTCCTGCGGCGTTGTCTCCGGCTCGGGCGTTAAAAAGTTTTCTTCCGGCTCAATGTCGGGCGTTATTTTGTCGAGAACAATCGGTGCATCCGGTTTTTCAATCTTGGGTTTGGGAGGCCCTATGAATGGTGCGGCAGTTGGCTCGGGCTTCGGTTCGATTGCCGGAGGCGGTTCTTTGATAATCCGTTCGGCTTTGGGTAAGGCCGGTTTAGATTTTTTAATCGGTTGCGGAGTGGCGACCAATGCCTTGGGTTCGGTCTCGATAGAAAAATCGCTGAGTGCTATGAGCGTAATGATGAACATTAGTATCAATACGAATACATCGAGATAGCTGATTAGCCAGTTTTGATTGGCCGGCCTATGGCTGTCTTCCATCAATTCTTCAAATGTTTGCGAAGACTGCAGTTTGAAAAAAGGGTCTTTATTCATCGATTTTCAGTTCATTGTCATAATGAGCAATAAATGAGTTGAGCGTTTCTCGAACAAACGAAGGGCTGCGATTGTCGGCGATTAAGGTGATGCCCTCCATGACCATGCTCATAATCATGACGCGATGTTCGGTGCGTCTTTCTAGTTTGATTGCGATCGGGGTAAAAACGAGATTGGCTAGTATCAAACCGTAAAATGTCGTGATTAGCGAAACTCCCATATTGAAGGTAATAGCACCAATATCCTTCATGTCGATGATTTGCAACATATTAATCAAGCCGATCAATGTGCCCAGCATGCCGAAGGCCGGGGCAAAGGCCGCCATGCTGTGGAAAATATTAGCTTCAGCTTTTTCTTTGGCTTTCAGTCGCGCGATCCGCCATTTTAATAGCGATAAAATATCATCGACCGGTGTTTGATCGACAACCAGTTGAAAGCCGGTTTTTAGATAAGGGTTATTGATCGTATCGATAATGTTTTCAATGGCCATGAAGTTTCGAGTGAACCACATTTTCGAAACATTGATGATTTCATCGGCCTCATGTTGAGGGTTCAGGCTTTCATAAAGAAAAATTAGTTTGACCGATTTTAATCCGTTAATGATATCTCTTAAAGGATAGCTCAATAGCACCGAAGCAATCGTGCCGACAATGACAATAAAAAGTCCTGTCCAATTCATGAATGATTTGGAATCATTGGCTGCATAAAGGCCGATGAATAAGCACAACACTATCCCGAATAAAAAACCTAGAGCGGTCGAGTAATTTAGTTTCTTTTTAGTATTCTGAAAAGTGTGGTTTAGCAAGTTGCTTTTCTTCATCGGCTTATTTTAGGCAATGCTATGTAAATGGTTTAAGGAAAAAGGGCCTTTGCGGCATATTAATTAAACACTCGATAATTACGCTTATTAAATTTTGGCACCGCTTGGTTAGGAAATATTCCTGTTGATAAGGGTTGTGGACTATGCAAGCAATCAGTAAAGACAATTGTCATATGAATTGAAATATAATACCGATTTTGGCACACTAGAGTAAAAAAGAAATCGGAGATTTCTTTTTTACATGTCTATCGAACGAGCGTAGGTAAAATTAGGGTTTTCTCATCCTATTTGGTTTTATATTACTTTTAACGAATTATTAATATGATAAAAGTGTTGCTTGTTGATGATCATGAAATTGTTCGTTCCGGAGTTGAAGCGCTTTTGAACAAGGCTAGCGATATCCAGGTCGTGGCGGTGGCAAAAACCGGTGAGGAGAGCGTCGTGGCGGTGACAAAATTGCACCCCGATGTAGTGGTCATGGATATCAGCATGCCGGGTATTGGTGGCATTGAAGCTTGTCGGCGAATTCTACAAGATAATCCGGATATGAAGATTATTGTACTGTCTGTTTGTAACGATGGGCCGATACCCTTGCAGTTGTTGAAAATGGGTGTGTTAGGCTTTATTTCCAAAAGTTCGCCGGTCGATGAAATGGTCGCCGCGATTCGAAAAATTATGGCTGGGCAGCGTTATTTGTGCGCGGAGGTGGCCAATAATTTAGCATTCATGAAGTTGCCCGGTAATGATTCGCCCTTCTCCAAGCTTTCCCAAAGGGAGTCGGAAGTGGTTTCGTTGATCCTGCAAGGCAAAACGATAAAAGAAATGTCGGGTATGCTGACGCTTAGCGATAAAACGATTAACACTTACCGCTATCGGCTTTACGATAAATTAAAAGTGAAGAACGATGTCGAATTAACGCGCCTTGCCATCAAATTCGATTATTTTGATTCCGCATCGATTTGAGCGATACGGAATCATGGGGAAGAGGACGGTTATACTCATCGTAGATCAAAATTCGGCACCGGGGAGACCGTCAAAGGACGCCGTAAACCCAGCACCTAAATTATCCAAGACAATTAACCATGTCCAATGGGCTATGGAATTTAGGTGCTGGGTAAATACGTCCATGCTCTATGCCAGCATTCATTCTGGCATAGCCTTTACCGATCACCCCGGCGCCTCCTTAAGCATCGCCGAAATTTGAAGTGCGAAATGTATATTTATAAAATTTCCCTGGCTTTGGCAAAGGCATTTCTGAAGTCTAAAAATAAAGGTTTATCGGTAGTCAGCATCGATTCTAACAGCAGGTGTTGTAACTGATATTTAATATTACCGACGGCCAGTGCGCCGACGCCGCTTGCGTTAGGTGCGTGTTCCATAAGGTTGCCAAAATCATTGAGTTTTATGCCTTCGATTCCGGCCGGTGGTACCGCATTGACGTCTCCGGCAACTTTGAGTCGTTGAGCATGGCTCAGTACTTTACTGTTAATGACTTGTATTCCGGCTTTCGCTGTACAGAAGATGACATCGGCATCGGCGATCAGTTTGGCTTTTTCTTCGTCGGACGAAGCGCTGGCACCTTTTAGATTGGATTTGAAGCGTCTGTTGTATTCTTTAGCCAAATCATTGGCGGTTTCGGCTGAAAGATGATCGACCAAAATCGTTTCGGCACCTTCGAGGGAGGCAATAACACCGGTGGCAATCCCGACTGGTCCGGTGCCGCCGAACACCAATGCTTTGGCGTCTTTCAAGTCAAGGTTATGCTTGGTTTTGAGTTCTTTCTCGACGCAACCTACCAATGCTGCGGCGGTTGTGAATGCACCGCTGGGATCGGCGAACACTGAAATTTCAAAAGGGGGAACCATCGCTTGTTCTGCGGCGCTCAGCATGTCTATTGCCAGGCCGATATCCCGTCCTCCGATAAACAGACCGGTGCGCTTCACACCGTTGGGACCCCTGGAAAAAATGGCATCTTGCGTCAATCCGTGAACGCCGTCCAGTTTGACATTGCTGTAAGGTATTAAAACATCGAATCCCGCGTCCAAAGCCATATTGACATCGAAAGGGCTATTATTGGGCATCGGGTCCAGCATATGCAGGATGCTGCGCTTCTCCATAGGATTTCCTCTTAATATAAATCGTTAAGCGTTGGCTTTGATGAAGTCCCGGGCAACTTCGAATGCATGGGTAAAATGCAAGTAGACCGGTTTTTCGGCATCGAGCATGATCTTGAGCAGTTTGTTTTGCGCTTGGTATTTGACATTGCCGATAGCCAGTGCGCCAATGCCGACCGCGCCGCTTTTCGATCCGGGCAGAGGTGTGCCGTTATGGAATGCGTCGAGTCCGGCGATTCCTGATGGCGGAACGGCGTTGACATCGGCCGCGACTTTTAATTGCGGCGCCGAAGCGATCAATTCTGCACTTAGGAGTTCGATGCCGGCGGCTCCTGTCGCGAAGACGACATCGGCAGTTTTCATTAATTCGGCTTTGTCGGCATCTGCTCCTGCGGAAATTTGTATGGTGCCTTCGCCGAATTCGTTGCTGCAAAGTTCCGCAATACGCTGGGCTTTATCGAGTTGGCGCCCGATGATTCTGACGTTTGCGCCGGCCTGAGCGGCGATAACGGCAGCTGCTTGACCCACCGGTCCGGTACCGCCTAAGGCAAGTACGTTTTTGCCTTCAAGGGTGGTGTTGAAGGTTTTTTGCAGTTCGTGTTCGACTGCTGCGACCATGCCGGCTGCCGTTGTAAATGCTCCGCTCGGGTCGGCGAAAACGGAGACTTCAAAAGGTGGGACCATTGAGTTCTTGGCGGTTTTAAGCATATCTAGCGCTTGTTTGGTATCCCTGCCGCCGATAAAAATGCCGGTTTTTTTCAAGCTTTTAGGGCTGCGTGAAAAAATAGCATCTTGGACTAAGCCGCGTACTTCGCTGGGTTCTACATTGATGTAAGGTATTGCCGAAACCCAGCCCGCGTCGAGCGCCATATTGACGTCGAACGGACTTAGGTTTTTAGCGGTTGTGAGCATATGTAAAATAAATGGTTTTTCCACGGGTTCCCCCCTCCTTAAAATTCAGCACATCAGTATAAAAGAAAACAAAGCATTTTAAAAATGGCTAGCGCTTTTTGTGAGCAATTCTCAGTTTGAGAAATTTCTCCGTGTTCAGGGTGCGGGGTATGCCTGTCGAGGAACGCCGTAAACCTATCCATGGGGGCTTGGCGGCGGCTCCCTGCCGCCGACATCCTCGCCAAGCACACTCCGCACCCTTTTTTATTCTCAAATTGGGAATTGCTGGCTTTTTGTGAACGGTGAATAGCGACTGAGTATTTAAAACATTGGTGTAGTTTGGGTGATTGGAGGCTTTGTCGTGACCGGGTTGATAATGGCGATGCCTCTTAATGTCACAGCCGGTATAATTGATGTTGAATCGAAAATCAATCTGATGAACCATGATGCATATTGAAAAAGTCCAACAACGCCGAAAGGCATATGATGCTCGAAATGCTCAGAACGATAAGGACGCAGTGAGTCGGAGGATAGTCGATAAATTTCTTGAGCATGCGTCTTATCGGCAGGCCATGACAGTCATGTTTTATTTACATTGCCGATCCGAAGTTAGGACACGCGACAGGGTTCGCGAACAGTTGTCGGGCGATAAGCAGGTGGTTGTACCTTATTGCACCAAAGATGCCGATGGTCAAAACCGGTTGGGTCTTTGGCGGCTCGAGGACTTGCAAGAATTACAGCCTGGGACGTGGGGCATACTCGAACCGCCGAAGGAACGGTGGGGGGAACACGGAAAGGAAATCGCGCCCGAAACTTTGGATTTGGTCATGGTTCCGGGTGTTGCTTTCGATAAAAGAGGTGGGCGCTTGGGCAACGGCGCCGGTTATTACGATCGTTTATTAAAAAGCGTCAGAAAAGATACAGTGTTAATCGGCGTCTGTTTCGAAGCGCAAATAATGCCTGAAATCGTCATGGAGGCGCATGATATTTATATGGATTTTGTAATAACCGAAGCTGCAATTTATAAGGGTAAGGGCAGGTTTTGACAATGCAATGGACGCGACTAAAGGGGCAGCTTGCTGAAACTCCTGCCTATGTTTACGACCTTGATGCGATCGAAACAACGTTGCAGACCCTGAGCAATCTTCGCGATCGATCAGGTTGTAAGGTTTTATATTCTGTTAAGTCTTTGCCTTTTTTGCCGATTTTGCAAAAAATGCGGCCTCATCTCGACGGCTTTTCGGTGAGCTCTTTGTTTGAAGCGAGGTTGGCTTCTGAAGTATTGGCAGAAAAAGGTTCGGTGCATTTAACCACGCCCGGTATTCGAGCGAACGAAGTCGAAGAGTTGGCGCGGATTTGCACGCATGTCAGTTGCAATTCCTATCGTCAGCTGGATTTATTTGTAAAGAATTCGGAACAAGGTGCTTCGGTCGGTTTGCGTTTGAATCCTAAGCTGTCGTTCTTGGATGATCGGCGCTACGATCCATGTCGGCCATATTCGAAACTCGGCATCGATTTGGAGGGGTTGGATATGAATGCCCTGAGCGGTCGGATTAAAGGATTGCATTTCCATAACATCTTTTCGGCATCGGACTTCGACCCGCTGATTCAAACCTTGACGGCGATAAGAAATCGGCTCGGCAACGTATTTTCTAGGTTGGAATGGTTGAATCTCGGCGGAGGTTATTTATACGATCAAATCGGGCAGTTCGATATTTTTATCGATTCGGTCAAGCAATTGCGCAAGGAATTCGGACTCGAAGTATTGATTGAGCCGGGCAAGGCCTTGGTTGGAAGGGCCGGCTATTTGGCGACTTCGGTCGTCGATTGTTTCGTCAGCGACGGCAAATCCATCGCGGTATTGGATACCTCGGTCAATCATCATCCCGAAGTCTTCGAATACCAATGGCATCCGCCGTTGCTTGAGCATTGCCCTAATGGGCGGTATTCGGCGATTTTGGCGGGATCGACATGTCTGGCCGGAGACATTTTCGGAGAATATCGTTTCGATCGACCGTTGAAAGAGGGCGATCGATTGGTGTTTTCGGATGCCGGCGCCTATGCCTTGGTTAAAGCGCATCGTTTCAACGGTTATAATCTACCGGATATATACGGCATGACTTCGGGAAATGTATTTTTGCTGAAGCGCCATACCTATCAACATTATTACGATCAGTGGTCGGGGCTTGTGCCGGCTTAAACTATCGACAGGAGAAAAATCACATGAAGGCAGTTTTAATGACCGGAGCCGGCGGCCCCGAGGTGTTGCAATGGACGGATATCGCAGAGCCGAATATCGTTGAACCGACCGAATTGAAAGTCAGGCTCAAGGCGGCCGGCATTAATCCGATCGATACCAAGGTTAGAAGTAACGGTTTGTTTTATCCGGACGCCTTGCCGGCAGTACTAGGTTGCGACGGTGCCGGCGTTGTTGTCGAAGTGGGCGCCGAGGTACAAAATTTCAAGCCCGGCGATGAAGTTTGGTTTTGTAATGGAGGGTTGGGGCGGGAGCCTGGCAATTATGCAGAATATACCGTGCTCGATAGCCGTTGGGTCGCGCTGAAGCCTAGGTCTTTGTCATTCGTCGAGGCGGCGGCTTTGCCATTGGTGTTGATTACCGCGTGGGGTGCGTTATTCGATCGCGGCGGTTTGCAGGCAGGCCAAACCGCCTTGGTTCATGCCGGGGCCGGCGGCGTCGGTCATGTCGCGATACAATTGGCTAAATTAGAAGGAGCCGAGGTTCTAACGACGGTAAGTTCTGAATCGAAAGCTGATTTTGTCTTAAGCCTAGGCGCGGATCAAGCAATCGATTATCGTCAATGCAACTTCGCCGAAAGAGTTAATGAATTAACCGGCGGGCGAGGGGCCGATGTCGTTTTGGATACGGTCGGACCCGAAGTGTTCAAGGATAGCATCGAAGCCACTGCGCATTTCGGAAGTTTGGTCACGCTGCTTGACCCCGGAGCCTTGAATTGGTCGGAAGCGCGGATGCGCAATCTCAAAATCGGTTTCGAATTGATGTTGACGCCGATGTTGCGAGGTTTGGATTCGGCGCGCGATAAGCATGTCGAAATCCTCAATCGTTGCGCCGAATTTATCGAATCCGGACATTTGCGAGGGGTTGTCGCGCATTGCTTATCGCTAGACCAAGCGGCAGAAGCGCATCGCTTGATCGGAGAAGGGCATACGCAGGGCAAGATAGTATTAGAAATAATTTAACTGGTGGAATGGCGCGTTACCGGTGCGGGTAAAATATGTTGAAAATCTCCTCGAATTGATCGTGGACTTTGTCGATAATATCGCTTAATTGCTCGTCGGAAATACCGACTACCGATAGGTCGGTTACAGTATCGAAAAAGGCCATTTTAGCGATCCGGTTGGCCGATCTAACAATAGCGGCCGCGGTTTGATAACGGCCGGTGCGGTCGGGGTGGGCATGCAAGGCAATCGTTTCGCTGATGATTTCAGGTAACTTCCATAATTTGGCGAGTTCCGCTCCGGTTTCATAATGATCGAAACCGATTAGGCTTCGTTCGGTTTCGATTTCATCGGCATCGGCATTGGTCGATTCGACTAGTAGTCCGACTTCTCGGGCTAATTCGGGAATGCGTCGATAAAATACCAGTTTGCCGATTTCATGTAGTAATCCGCAAATAAAAATAGCTTCGTCGTTTTCGTCAGTGTCCCAATAGGCTGTTAGTTCTTTAGCGGTTAATGCGCTTCTTAGGCTCATCGCCCAAAAGTCATGCATGGACAGCATGCCGTTCGGTAGCATCGAGAACCGGTCTATGATCAATGTGCTCAAGACTAAGTTCTGAAGTTCTTGCGTGCCGATCAACGTGATGGCATGGCTGATCGTGACGATGCGGGATGGGAAGCCGAAAAAAGCGCTATTGACCAATTTCAATAAGCGTATCGATAAAGCCGGGTCCTTTTCGATAATTTTGCCGGCGTCGATGATCGATTTATACGGATCTTCAAGCGTTTTTTTTAGCTCGAAATAAATCGCCGGCGGCGATGTTAATTGAAGATCGCCTTTCAATAAATCGGCTGCGGTTAAATTAGGCGGTTCGGAATGCGGCATTGGCAAAACGGATTTCTTCATTATACTTGTTAAAGTTTTGACATTTTATAGTGTATTGCAGTCAAGCTTAGGTGAGGCTTGCGATAAATCAAGGGCTTCATAGAGAAATAGTCCGAATCGCAAACCGTCAAGCATTTAACACTTCAACCAGTGAATACGATGTTAAGTAACTCTCAGCGACAAAGTAAAATCATTATTGCCGGAATGGATCAGAAAACTGTCGCGCAAATTGAAACGATTTTGATACACAAAGGGTTTTCTAATTTTGCGATTGCCACTGAATGCGGCGATATTTATCGCATCATTCGACCCTATGTAGACAATGCCGAAGAGTTAGGCTTGATTATCATCGATGAAGACTTGCCTGGCGGACATATTAGAGATATGTGTCATTCACTTTCGGGTGAACAAGCGGGCGTTTTTTTGCCTTTTATTATTCTTAAAAATGAACGTCCAAGTGAAACATCCAATGCTTCGGCTTCGCTGTCGCTGATCTACGAGCTATGTAAGCCGCTTCGTGAGTCGGAGCTCGTTATTTTAGTAGAAATGTTGTTACTGCTAAAAATTGAGCGGTTTATGCGATATCAGCAGCAGGAAATCCTTATCAACGAGTTGGCTACGCGGAGGTTGCTCGATGCCAAATTAAAATATCTGGTTGCTCATGATGAATTGACAGGGTTGATGAATAGAACGCAATTAGAAAACTATATTCGTTTGAGTTTGACACGGAACCAAAAGCTGCAGCAAAACGGAGCATTGTTGTTGATCGATTTGGATCGGTTCGGCTTGATTAACGATTTGGAAGGCTTTGATATGGCCGATAAATTGATAATCGATGTCGTGGCAACGATTCGAAAGCTGGTGAGGCTCGATGCTTGGTTTGCTCGCATCGACTCGGACGAGTTTTGTCTATATTTCGATAATATATCCGGTCTTCAGGCTCGCGAAGTTGCCGAGGATATTCGTAAAGGGCTCAATGAAAGCCGGTTTCAAACCGGCAATGTTTGCTACAGTATTACCGCTTCGATCGGCGTCGCAACGTTGCAATCGTCGAAAATTATTCAGCACCCCGAAGAGTTGATATCTAGAGCGCATCAAGCCTGTTCCTTGGCAAAACAAAACGGCCGAAATATGGTTTGGTTTTATAATGAAGAAGATAAAGCCATCAAGGAACGGCATCGCGATGTTTATTGGGTCCCTTTGATCAGGGATGCTTTGTTAATGCAAAATTTCTTTCTGATGTTTCAACCGGTGGTGAATCTTAGAACCGGTGAGGTCTCGCATTATGAGGTATTGATTAGAATGCGGGGTCATGAAAACAAGGTCATCAGCCCTTCCGAGTTTATTCCGGTTGCCGAGCGAATGGGTTTAATACACAGTGTCGACTTATGGGTGGTTGAGAATGCGATTGATTTTTTAGCGGCGCTTTCTCCAGAATTGTCCAATGTGTCGTTGTCGATCAATTTATCGGGGGTCGCTTTCCAAGACGATACTTTATTGCCGACCATCAAGAGAAAACTGGAGTTGTCTTGGGTCAATGCCGAGCGGATTACATTTGAAATCACCGAGACCGCGGCGGTTGATAACTTCGAGCAAACTCGGCAGATGATTAATCAGATCAGAGCTTTGGGTTGTCATTTCGCGTTGGACGATTTTGGCGCGGGTTTTTGTTCGTTCAATTATTTGAAGAAGTTTCCTGTCGATTTTGTAAAAATCGATGGGCAATTTATTCGAAATTTAGTCAATGACGATACCGATCAAGTGCTGGTCAGATCAATGAGCGAAATCGCCAAGCAACTCGGTAAAAAAACGATTGCCGAATTTATCGAGTGTCCGCGGGTGATTAAAATTCTGATTGATCTAGGTATCGATTATGGTCAAGGCTATATTTTCGGTAAGCCAAGCCAGTTATTGATCGAGCAAGGTTATATTCCTGTGCAACAACTATTAATAGAAGGCGATAAAAGTAAGCGTTTTCTATATAATTAAGGATTTCGTGATAAATAACGTCCTGGAGCTATGCGCTTTGTTGAGGGCTCGGTAACTCGCTTGGCAGGACGCCGTGAATACATCCATGCAGGCTTGACGGCGGCTATCTGATCGCCAAGGATGGCGTGAATGCAGGTTTTGCATTACGCCATGGATGGCGTGTATTAGGGCAATGCAGGAGCAATTGCCGAGGAGCAAAAATCTGCCCTGCCGCCGCACCTGCCAATCGAGCAACCGAACCCTCCGTAAAATAGGGATGTTATTTGCGACTAAATCCTAAGGTTCCTCTAAGTTCAAATAATATACCTTGTCGGTTCATACAAAGGTTCGGCAGAGGCTCTAGGATAACGCTTCTTTAAGCAATCATCGCTACTATAGTCATAATACTCGCGTCTTTCGGATAGTCGATAGTTCCTTCTCTTCAAAAAAGACTGGTTAATCATTGGCTTACTATTCGCGTGGACGCAATATTTAATGACTATTTGGTAATTAACACCGCAACATCATGGCAAGACAACCCAGAAAATCCGTAACGCCCAAGAAAACCACCAGAAAGCCGCGTAGCCGAGCGTCTCGCAATAAAAGACATCCGGAAAAGCGCCGTTTCGGGTGGTTTAAAAAAATCCTGTTATTAGGTTTTGTATTTGCCGTATTTATATTATCCAGTTACATCGGTTACCTGGATTATAACGTTCGAAGGCAATTCGAAGGCAAGCGTTGGGCGATCCCGGCGCGTGTCTATGCTAATCCGGAAGAGCTTTATGCCGGATATAGAATGAATATTGCCGATTTCGAAAAGCTTCTGCAGCAACTGCGATATCGTCAAGATTCTCAATTATCTTCCGAAGGGACCTATTACCGGTCGGGATTGTTTGTCAATGTTAAAACCCATGCGTTCGATTTCTGGGACCAATCTCAGGATAGTCGTGCATTACAGATTCGATTCTCCCCTGGTGAAATTTCCGAAATCGCCGATCTATCGGGCAGGGGACCGGTTGCTGTTGCTCGTTTGGACCCCATTCAGATAGGCAGCTTTTATCCGACTCGTAAGGAGGACCGGGTTTTGATCAAGCTATCGGAAACTCCGGATACCTTGATTCAAGGCTTGCTCGCGACCGAAGACCGGGATTTTTATAATCATTACGGCATTTCGGTCAAGGCGATTTTACGTGCGATTTTGGCGAATGTCAGGGCGGGCGGCATTGTGCAAGGCGGCAGCACGATCACCCAGCAATTGATCAAGAATTTTTATTTGACGTCCGAGCGTAGTTTTTGGCGAAAGATCAACGAAGTATTCATGTCGTTGATTATCGAGTATCGCTACGGTAAAGACGAAATTCTTGAAGCCTATCTCAATGAAGTCTATCTAGGGCAGGATGGGGCCAGCGCTGTCCATGGTTTCGGCTTGGCGAGCGAATTCTATTTCGGCAGAACCCTTAAAGACTTACCTTTGGCGCAGATGGCGACTCTGGTCGCATTGGTTAGAGGCCCCTCTTATTACGATCCGCGTCGGCACACCGAACGTGCATTAAAAAGGCGGGAGTTAGTGCTCGATAAAATGCATGAGCAAGGTTTTATCACGTTAAAACAGGCTGAGGAAGCGAAAAAACAGCCACTGGAAGTAATGCCGCAAACCCATCGTTCGGTCAATCGTTATCCGGCTTTTATGGACTTGGTCAAGCGTCAATTGCAGCAAGAATACAAAGATGACGACCTGACTTCCGAAGGCTTGAGAATATTTACGACGCTCGAGCCCCGAGTGCAAAACGCCGTGGAAAAATCCTTGGCCGTAAAAATGCGCGAACTCGAAAAAAATCCTCGCGCGAATGAATTGGAATCGGCAGTTATCGTGACGCGTCGGGAAGGCGCGGAAATTGTTGCGATGGCGGGAGGCAGGGATAAAACCTCGGCCGGTTTCAATCGGGCTCTGGATGCGGTGCGCCCGATTGGGTCATTGATAAAGCCGGTGGTGTATCTGACCGCATTGGAATATCCGGCTAAATACACGATAACGACTCCGGTCAGCGACACTCGTATTACCGTCAAAAGCGGCAAAAGCAATTGGACGCCGAAAAATTATGATAATACCGAACATGGCGAAGTGCCGCTTCATAAGGCATTGACGAATTCTTACAATCTCGCGACCGTTCGAATCGGCATGGATGTCGGTATCGCGAGAGTGGCAAAGACCTTAAAGGATCTGGGCGTGAATCGGCCTGTCGATTTATACCCTTCTCTGTTATTGGGGGCCTCGCCGTTGTCGCCATTAGACGTCACGCAAATGTATCAAACCCTAGCTGGAGACGGCTTTGTAACGCCGCTTAGAGCGATTCGCGGCGTGGTCGACGGCAACGGTAAGCGCTTACAAAGTTACCCGTTTAACGTGCGGCAATCGGTCGATCCGGCGGCGACTTATATTACCAATACCATTTTGCAGGAAGTGATGACTGACGGTACCGGCAGATCAGCCTATAATTATTTGCCGAGAGACTTCGGGTTGGCCGGCAAAACCGGGACGACCAATGAATTGCGAGATAGCTGGTTCGCCGGTTTCAGCGGCGATTATCTGTCGGTAGTATGGGTTGGGCGCGACGATAATAAACCTTCGGGATTAACCGGCTCGACCGGTGCGTTGAAAATTTGGTCCGACGTGATGCAACAGATCTCCAGTATTCCGGTAATTTTGACACCGCCGGATAATGTCGACACGGTTTGGATCGACCCGTATACAGGGTTACTGGCTAATCAGGACTGCGAAAATGTTAGGCAATTTCCATTCATTCGTGGATCGGCGCCCACTAGCAGCTCGCCATGCGTACAAACCGAGGAGGAAAAAGCGAAGGATTGGTTTCAGGATTTTTTTAAGTTTTAGCGAACTATACCCATCGTAGATCAAAATTAGGCACCCGTAACGCTTGTCGGCGCTCACCCATTAAATTCCGGTAATTGACGGTTGCCGCGAAAACCGGAAATTTCCAGCATGATTCAATTAGGTATCGACTGCTATGAATAAAATCCCATTGGGCATCAGTGGTTGTTTGCTTGGCCAACTTGGAGAAAAAGAAGTAACTAATCGTGAGAGTTTGATTAGCGAAGTGCTCGAGAGTTTTTTTGAATGGAAGCCATTTTCGATCAAGGAAGAAAAATCGCTGTTGACTCAAGACGTTTCAGCAATTTCCGATTCCGGCACGGACAAGATGGTTGGAATCTGCGGTTATATTATGAAAAGACCGGAGCAAGCGGTCACAAAAACGGGAGGTGCTATCGAGGGTTTGGCTATCGAAACATTGAGAATCATGCATCGCTTTCCATTGGTGCCTATCGAAGAAGCTATCCGGCTTCAAGATCCTTGTTTACGCGATCTTTTTTTCAAGCGGGTTTATGTTATGCATCGTTGGCAAATGTTGTTGAAAGAAGGCCTTAGCGCCCGTGCTTTGATTGATTTCCATGCTCGCCATAAATTAATCATCATGAGCCACGGCGACTATCGAGATCTAGGGCAATTATTGGCCGGTCTGAGCAAAGACAATTTAACCGAAATTGCCGAGCAATATATCTTGCAGCTGATGAGCATGTTGTTGACGTTACCGACCCGGGCCAATCACGTCAATGTTTTACAGCATATTCAAGGGCATTTAAAAAAAGACATCAGCCGCGACGATAAAGCCGAACTGTGCGAATTGATCGACAGCTACCGGAACTACGAAGTACCTCTTATCGCACCGATAATCTTGTTGAAGCATCATTTTCGAAAATCGCCGGATCCCTATATTCAGTCGTCGTATTATTTTTCCCCTTATCCGAGCGCACTGGGTTTTGTTAACCCTTAAAAATTCTCAGCGGCCATGTTTTTAGCTTTTGCGGAAAGGCTATTTGTTTGGCTATATTCGCGTTAATAGTTGAAATTAATTCTACACCAATCTCGAAACTTGAAGACTGTAGGGTACGCTGTGCGTACCACAGCAATCCCACCCCCGTAGTCTAACGTGCTCTCAAGTGTGGCTCTGCGCCGACATTAGGTACGCGTAGCGTACCCGACAATTCACTTTGAATTTTTAAGTGCATCCAGTAGTGATGGAGGTTTTAAATGTTTACTGCATTCAGAGCCATTTGTTTGGGTAAACTGCAAGAATGGGCCCTTGGCTAAGCTGTCGAAAAAACCATTTATGATAATTACAGTGCTCCCGCTTTTTAATCTCAAAATATCTTGCAAATTGTTGTTGATCATCGCTTATAAAGCATCAGTCCACGAAAATTACTAAATACACGGAATTACTCATATAGTTACAAGGATCTCTTGAATCGCCCATTGGGTAAGCATCCTGGAAAATATAACTTTTGAATATTTTCGTGATTTTCGTGTGTTTCGTGGACAAAATGCTTTTTATTGGTTTATCGATTTTGCGATCAATACCTGTATGATATCGATACGGTTTTCTCAATTGTCTTTCGACCATTCCTCCGCTTTGAATTCGTCATCGAGCGGTGTTTCCATAACATGATTAGCGTAGTTACTGAGCGTTTTCATCGTAACACCGAGAATGACTTCCAAAACATGCCTGTTCGAATAACCCGCGGCGGTAAAAGCGCTCAGGGCTTGTTCGTCGATAAACCCGCGATTTTCGACCACGCTCCGGGTAAACTCTGCCAATGTTTGCAGTTTGTCATCGGGGATGGGATTTTGTTCGCGTAAAGCATTGATGATTCGAGCGTCGGCCTTGATCATATTCTTGGCCATGATCGAGTGCGCGGCGACGCAATAGGTGCAGTCGTTTTCGATGCTGGCGGCGATCAAGACGATCTGGCGTTCCACAGGGCTTAGCGAAGTTTTGTCGAAGATCGAATTCAGCGTCAGATAAGCTTCTAGCGTTGCCGGCGCTTCCGCCAATTCGCCCAATAAATTCGGAACGAAGCCGAATTTTTGGTGCGCGCCGGTCAATAAGGGCCGGGATTCGGCTGGCGCTTGTTCGATTGTGTGGATTTTGAATAAAGACATTAGGGATCTCCGGATTAAAATGATTAACAAACCAGGCCGCTGGCTTACCGTCTGCCGGATAGCAATACGGTTAATGCTTAGCGGCCGATACCGGTGTGGCAACGCACGGCGCTGCAATACCGATGCCTACAGAGTAAGCAATCGGCAATGTGTAAGCCATGCCCGGAATTCCGGTGTTTTTGTTCGTTAGTTCGGGAGACTTTTATGGATGTGTTGACTTCGCTCGTCAATGGCTTGAATTTACATGCAAAATTGATTTATTCCGGCGGCGTTTGCGGGCATTGGCTGATGGATCATAATTCGGATCGATCCGTTTTTTTTCATATGCTCAGCAAGGGCGAGGGTTGGGTTTATACTTCGAAATGGGACGCACCGCTGTTATTGGAAAAAGGCGACCTGATTTTATTTTTACCGCATTCGGACGAACATTTTTTGTCCTACAGCAAGGACCATTTGCCGGATACGATGAGCGATACGCTGCTCACACCCTGGGCGGACGGGGAGGCGGGATTCGTGTGCGGCGAGATCGAATTGGGAATGCCCGAATCCTTGATATGGCGCGCTTTACCGCCGGAAATCGTGATCAAACGAAGCCAGGCCGGCGACGTGTTGACCAGACTGATCGATCTGATCGACATGGAAGCGTCCGCGCCGCGATTCGGCAGCGGCTCTGTCGTCGAACGTTTATGCGATAGCATATTCATCTTGGCAATGAGGCATTGCATCGAGAACGAGCTCGTCGATCGAGGCGTGTTTTCGGCAATGCAAGACCGGAGATTGGCTACCGTCCTGAACCTGATTCACGAACAACCTTGGAAGCCTTGGACCATCGCCGAGTTCTGCCGCCGCGCCGGCATGTCGAAGACCGTGCTCTCCGAGAAATTCGCGGCGTCGGTCGGCGCATCGCCGATCGAATATCTTGGTCAATGGCGCATGCAGATTGCGTCGCATTGGCTGAGGGAGCCGGGCATGACCATCGAACGCGTGGCCGAACGTTGCGGCTACGAATCGGTGCCGGCCTTCAGCAAGGCTTTCAAGCGGACCTTCGGGAAAACGCCGGGGGCCTATCGCCGAGAGGGTCCCGGCGAGTGAGTTATAGTGGTGGTCTGATCGATTTCTAAGCGGCCGGCGTCAAGCCATTCTGCATTTTTTCTGTAAGGAAACCGCTGTTGCAACCGACTGAAAAATATACTCACCAACTATTGAGATTCAAGCCATGAAAACGACAAGGAAAACACGATGAAAGCCCCGAAGTTAATATTGATTGCAGTGATCGCGATGCTGATCGGCGCCTTTTTTTATTTCGGATATTCCGATTTTTTGACCCTGCATGAGCTGAAAACGCACCAGGTCGCGATCGAAGCCCGGATCACCGAGCAACCAGTCGCCACGGCCTTTGTTTATGCACTAATTTATGTTCTGGTCACGGCCCTGTCTTTGCCCGGTGCGGCGGTGATGACCCTGGCCGGAGGCGCGCTGTTCGGCTTACTCTGGGGTACCGTGATCGTATCGTTTGCCTCGACGATCGGCGCGACGCTGGCTTTTCTAGCCGCGCGTTTTTTATTTCGCGATGTCGTCAAAGACCGCTTCGGTTCGGCGATACGAACGATCGATGCCGGAATCGAACGGGACGGTCCGTTTTATCTGTTCACGCTACGCTTGATTCCGTTGTTTCCTTTTTTCATGATCAATCTGGCCATGGGCTTGACCGCTATTCGCTTGTCGACATTTTACTGGGTCAGTCAAGTCGGCATGTTGGCCGGCACGTTGGTTTACGTCAACGCCGGCACTCAGCTTGCGGGGATCGAATCGTTAGCGGATATTTTGTCGCCGGCCTTGCTCGGTTCGTTCGCGTTATTAGGCCTTTTTCCGTTACTGACCAAGAAAATCGTCGAGCATATACAAGCACGAAAAGTCTTCGCCGATTGGTCGAAGCCGGCGCGTTTCGATAACAATATCGTCGTGATCGGCGCCGGTTCCGGCGGATTGGTGACCGCCTACATCGCCGCGGCGGTCAAAGCCAAGGTCACGTTGGTCGAAAAACACAAAATGGGCGGCGATTGCCTCAATACCGGTTGCGTGCCGTCGAAAGCGCTGATTCGATCGGCGAAGTGGCTATCACATAACAAGCGTGCCAACGAATTCGGTATCAAACACAGCAGCGCCGAGTTCGATTTCGCCGACGTGATGGCGCGTGTGCAATCGGTCATCGAAAAGGTCGAACCGCACGATTCGATCGAACGTTATACCGAACTCGGTGTCGAGATCGTGACCGGCGAAGCGAAAATCATCTCGCCCTGGGAAGTTCGGGTCGAAACGGCCGAAGGCAGTACAACGTTGACGACGCGAGCGATCGTCATAGCCGCGGGCGCCCGACCGTTAGTGCCGCCGATCCCCGGCATTGACAGCATCGAACCGCTGACGTCCGACAACTTGTGGAACTTGCGCGAACTGCCTAAACGCTTATTGGTACTCGGCGGCGGACCGATCGGCTGCGAATTGGCGCAATGCTTCGCCCGTTTTGGAAGTCGGGTGACGCTGGTGGAAATGGCGCCGCGCCTGTTAGTGCGCGAAGATCCGGAAGCGTCGGAAGCGGTGATGGCAAGTTTTAGACAGGATGGCGTCGATTTGAGATTGGAGCATACCGCGAAGGAATTCATCATCGACAACGGCGAAAAAATCCTGATCGCCGAAAACGAAGGAAACACGGTCCGCATCCCGTTCGACCAAGTGCTGGTCGCGATCGGCCGGGCCGCGAATGTTCAAGGCTATGGCGTCGAAGATCTGGGCATCGTCCTGTCGCCGCACAAGACCATAGCGACCGATCCGTTCCAGGCCACCAATTATCCGAACATCTATGCGGTCGGCGATGTTGCGGGTCCTTATCAATTCACGCATACCGCCGCGCATCAGGCTTGGTATGCCGCCGTCAATGCCTTGTTCGGCACGTTCAAGAAATTCCGCACCGATTATTCGGTGATTCCGTGGTCGACCTTCACGGACCCCGAAGTCGCGCGGGTCGGCCTAAACGAGCAAGAGGCCGAGCAGCAAAACATTCCCTATGAAGTCGTGACTTACGGTATCGACGAACTGGACCGCGCGATCGCCGACGGCGAGGCGCACGGCTTCGTCAAAGTGCTGACCGAGCCCGGCAAGGACAAAATCTTGGGCGTGACGATAGTCGGCGAGCATGCGGGCGATTTGATCGCCGAATTCGTTTTGGCGATGAAACACGGCATCGGTCTGAACAAAATTCTCGGCACGATCCATATCTACCCGACCCTCGCCGAAGCCAACAAATACGCAGCCGGCGTTTGGAAGCGCGCGCATGCGCCGGTTTCGGTTTTGAATTGGCTGCGTCGCTACCATCACTGGCGGCGCGGGTGAGCCTGTCCTGATCTTTTGACCGACGGAAGGTAAAGCCAATGGCTGACTAGTATCGACGACGAAAAAAGGTCCGCCGGTAGGTTGCATTTGCCGGCTCGGTGTCAATGTTGATAGCGTTTTTCGTCCATAGGGTTCGCCACTCTAGTGGGCAATGCCATTAAGTTAAGCCCTTCGTGGTGAGCCTGTCGAACCATGGACGGCTTAACTTATCGACTCGGACTTCTCCATTCACCCTTCGACAAGGCTCTCCTGAGCGCAGCCGAAGGGCTCAGGGCGAACGGAAAAGTCCTTAACTTATGGCAGTACACTCTAGTGGGAGCAACGCCGTCGTCGCGACTATCGAAGCCACGGGCACTCGGCAGCCATGGTTGTCATCGAAGCCCCGTCGCGTCAACCGTCACCGTTCACAATCCCAAATCACTCAGACTGGCGTGATCGTCAGGTCGGCGGCCCAGTGGCCAATGGAACAGGCGTTGCTCCGCCTCGATCGGCAGATCGTTGATGCTGGCAAAGCGTCGTTGCATGAAGCCTTGCGGATTGAATTCCCAATTCTCGTTGCCGTAACTGCGGAACCAATGACCGGAATCGTCGTGCCATTCGTAGGCAAAGCGCACCGCAATACGATTATCGGTAAACGCCCAGAGTTCCTTGATCAAGCGATAATCCAATTCCCTCGCCCATTTGCGTTGCAGAAATTGCCGCACCTGTTCTCGGCCTTGCGGAAATTCTGCGCGGTTGCGCCAGACCGTGTCTTCGGTATACACCAGAACCACGCGCTCCGGATCGCGCGAGTTCCAGGCGTCTTCGGCCATACGCACTTTTTGTGTCGCGCTATTTAAGGTAAAGGGCGGAACGGGGGCTTTGATTTCTTGAGTCATGATGTTTCTCCGTTTGATGGGTGTATGGACAGTCTTGGATAGGCTGCTTGGGTTTGATAGACTGACCCCGGCAAGCTTAACATTAAGCGGACTTCATGACAGTTGCCGGATAGTGACGTGTCGTGTAGCGTTATCATTCTATTCTCCTTCGGTTAAATGAAACTTTCAAATTGCACCCGTTCGTCGGCGATACCGAGTTGCCGCGCGCTTTGGCGAACGCTTTCGATCAGGCGGGTTGGACCGCAGACGTAAATGACGGTTTCGTCGGATAGACGACCGAGCAAAGCAGAAACGTCCAGCCGGGTCGGATTTTGCGATTGGCTGAAATAAAACCGGCAACGATCGGGAAACCGCCGCTGCAAATCTTTGACAAAGGCCATTTCGTGCGGAGTACGGCCGGTATAGTGCAATTGAAAATCCATACCTCTCACGGCCAATGCTTCGGCCATCGCTTTGATCGGCGTGATGCCGATACCGCCCGCAATCAACAGCGCAGGACGGATATCGTCGTGCAGCGGGAAATAGTTCTCGTGCGCATCGATGTTGATGCGCGTTCCCAGCTGCCAACCGTCGTGTAATGCGCGCGATCCCCCGTCGCCGTCTTCCAGCCGCAATACCGCGATACGATAGCAATCCGGATCGCCCGGCGCGTCGGTCAATGAATACGCTCGACTGGTCAAACTGCCGTCGGGTAGAGCGATCGGTACGCGCAGATGCGCCCCGGCCCGGTAGGCAGGCAGCGGCTCTCCGTCGGCATGGCGCAGTTCGTAAGCGCGAACTCGCAGCGTCAATTGGCGAATTCCGCTAATGGTCAACGGCAATGCGCCGGTGCCCAATGTGCGAGGGATTGGCTTTTCCTCCGCTACGGGTTGGCTGCGGGCTTGAACCAGCAGAGCTTCGACTTGTTTCTGATTGTAGCGTGGCGTGATGTATTTCGGGCAATTCCAATCGAAGGCCTCGACTCGAACCACGATGCCGCGCTCGACCGGGCCGCGAAAATCGGGCGACTCCAGCTTGGCCAGCAATTCCGGCTCGGCGCGTTCGTCGACAACGCGTGCCCGACCCCAGATTTTCAGGCGTTGCCGCCCTGGGTAGTCCATCAGCAGCAGGCTAACCCGGTCGTCGCCGCGTAAATTGCCGACTGAAATGTACTGGCGGTTGCCGCTGAAATCGGCGTAACCGATGTTCCGTTCGTCCAATACTTTCAAGAATCCCGCAGGTCCCCCGCGGTGCTGAACATAGGGCCAGCCGCTCTGGCTCACAGTGGCTTGATAAAAGCTGTCGCGCTCGGCAATGAACGCTTGTTCGAAGGTGCTCAGCGCCACCGTTTCGGCTTCGCCGAGTTCGGTCGCTCTATACGCCATACGGCTGCCCATTTCGGCTTGTACTGCTTGTACATCGGGTGTGAAACTGATTTTGGCGAATGCACGGGCCATGGCTTTTCCTCCTGATGGGGGGCATTAATGGTACTCTGGCACAATTATCTGATGTGTTGAATAGGCCTAATTTGCAATAACATATTCCATTCGGTGTAATAAACCGGGCGTAAGTTCGTCCTTGTGTTTCGCCCGGTTCGAGGTTAAGCGGCCTGTTTCAGCGTCACTTTCGGGAAGTCGACATCGACCCGGCTGGCTTTGCCCAAGATATTGGTCATGAAATTCATGCCGACGTGGGTGATCACCTCAACGAGGTCGGCCTCGCTGAACCCTACATCACGCATGGACTGCAACTCGGCATTAGTGACCTCGCCTTTATGCTCGACCAAGGCGCGGGCGAAGCGGACCGCCACCGCCGCTTTGGCGTCCTGGCTGGTACCGGCTCGATTGGCTTCAATTTCCGCCCCGTTCAAACCGGATTTACGGCCGATGGCAGTGTGGGCGGATAGGCAGTATTCGCATTCGTTCTGTTGCGCCAGAGCCAGCGCGATGCGTTCGCGGGTAGCGGCGTCCAACGATCCGTGGCCCGCGATGTGGTGCAAACCGAGAAAGGCTTTCAAAGCATCCGGTGAGTGGGCGAACACCCGCAAGAAATTCGGTACCATGCCCAATTGGCTGTGGATGGCTTCAAACAGTGCGCGTTGTTCGATATTGGCGGTTTCGTTGTTTACTGTAGTGATACGGCTCATGTGTGTTCTCCAAATAATGTAAAGAGACTGTCGTATGCCTGAGCAGAATTAAACAGGCGAGTACAGTGTGTCTTATTGCACAAAAAAGAAGAATACCTATAATTATCAATTTACTATTACGTAAACTGGAATTATCAATGGATAGGTTGCATTTAATGAGCGTGTATGCCGCGGTGGTCGAAGCCGAGGGCTTTGCCGGCGGCGCGCGCAAGCTGCACATGTCGCCGCCCGCCGTGACACGCGCGGTGGCGGCATTGGAGGAACGCTTGGGTGTTAAACTGCTGAACCGCACTACCCGCTATGTGCGAATGACCGAGGCCGGTCAGAAGTATTACGAAGACGCCAAGCGCATCATCGCCTTGGCCGACGAAGCCGACGACGCGGCGCTGGGCATCAATGCCGAACCGCGCGGCCAACTCACCGTCACTGCCTCGGTATTGTTCGGCCGCTTGTTCGTCATGCCGGGCATCGTCGAGTATTTACGCCGCTATCCGGGAGTGGAAGTGAATGCGCTGTTCGTCGATCGGGTGGTCAATATGCTCGAAGAAGGCGTGGACGTGGCAATTCGCATCGCCGAATTGCCGGATTCGTCGTACCGGGCGCTACGGGTCGGATCGGTAAGACGAGTATTGTGTGCATCGCCGGAATATCTGGCCGAACACGGTATTCCGCAAACGCCGGACGATTTAGCCAAACATCGCATCATCCTGGCGCGCGGCTTGAATCCGAACAATGAAATGCGATTTCAGCACGATGGTCAAACTCAGACGGTCAAGTTGCAACCGTTATTGAGCGTCAGCGACAACGACTCGGCGGCCGGCGCCACAATGGCCGGATTGGGCATCACCCGCCTGCTGAATTACCAAATCGCCGAGTCGTTACAAACCGGCAAATTGATGATCGTGCTCGGCGAATTCGAAAGCCCGCCGGTACCCGTCCATATTCTGCACCGCGAGGGCCGCCATTCGTCGGCCAAAATCCGTTCATTCGTCGATATGATGGCAGGGCGTTTGCGTGCGGAGTTGGCGCTGAATTAACGGGCAACCGTCAACAAAACCGTAACACTTCGGGCGATGCGGAAATGGCGTTCAAAAGGTTCAGCGAAAGGGCTCCCCACTTAAGGCGGGACAAAAGCACTAAGGATTAACCCTTCACCCTGAGCCCTTCTGAGCGCAGCCGAAGGGCTCACCACGAACGGATTAACCTTAAACTGTCTTCCGTTAAGTGAGTAGCCAACGAAAACTTACTCAGTCAGCCTCGCGCTCCGCTGATGTAGGCCGCGGTCAACTCATGCGCCGGTTGCGCGAAAATTTGCCGGCAGCGGCCGAATTCGATCAACTGGCCGGCGCGCTCCGTGACCCAGAACAGACCGGCATAATTGGCGATACGCCGAGCCTGGGCCAGATTGTGCGTGACGATGACGACCGTATAGCGGCCGGCGAGGCTTTGAATCAAATCCTCGACCATGCCGGAGGATATCGGATCGAGCGCGCTGCACGGTTCATCCATTAACAATACTTTAGGACGTAGAGCCAGCGCACGGGCTATGCATAACCGCTGCTGCTGACCGCCGGACAGCGCCATCGCGGGGTCGTTTAGACGATCCTTGACTTCGTCCCATAAGCCGACATCGCGCAACACCTGGTAAATCCTTTCGTCGAGCTCGGCCTGCTTGCGTATGCCGTGTTCGCGCAATGGCAGTTCGATATTACGGCGTATCGAAAGCGGAAACGGCGTGGGATTTTGAAAAATCATGCCGATATCGCGGCGAAGCTGCCTCACATCGTTCCCGGGTTCATATATATCGTGTCCTTCGAAACGAATCGTACCGTTGATGCGGCAGCCGGCGATCATGTCGGTCAAACGATTCAGCGCCGAAAGAAAACTGGTCTTGCCGCATCCTGACGGCCCGATTAATGCGGTAATACAGCCTCGGTAAATATCGATCGAGACGGCTTCGAGCGCTGGCTTGCGTCCGTAATTCAGCGATAAATTTTCGACGGTGATGACCGGCTCGGGAACGCAACAAGGAGCCCCGGCATGCAATTCCCCTAACGTATAGGCGGCGTCCGGACAGGTTGAGCCGGTGCTGTGAGAAGAGCGCTCGGCGAAAGGTAATGAGGTCTTCATGATGCGGCAATGTGTTGCTTTCGCCAATGCCGGAGCAGGCCAATGGCGGCGTTGTTGATGATGAGTAGAAAAATGATCAAAACCAATGCCGTTGCATGCGCATTGGCATCGCCGCCGGCCACGTTCATCGACAAGTCGTAAATATGGACCGACAGCGCTCTTCCGGAATCGAACAGCGATCCGGGCATGCGGTCGACGTAACCGCTGGTGAAGATTAGCGCTGCGGTTTCGGCGGCGGAACGGCCGATGCTTAGCAGCAAACCGGCTGTCAACGCGGGTGCCGCGGATGGCAGCAGCAAATGCACTAACGCCGAGCCGCGCGTCATGCCCAACGCGGCGGCCACCATTCGATAGCCGTCCGGCACCGCGCGTAAACCGTCGGCAACGGTGCGGATCAAGATCGGCAAAGTCATGCAGGCAAGCGTCAAGCCGCCGGAAACGATCGAAAAACCGAGCCCCAGATAAACGCAAAAGAAAGCGTTGCCGAATAAGCCGAATACGATCGACGGAACGCTCGCCAGCACGTCGATGCTGAATTCGACAAAGCGGCTGAAAATACCGTCCGGACGCGTGAATTCGACTAGCCAAACCGCCGTGGCCAATGCCAGCGGCGCGGCGGCGCTCATCGCGACCAAGACAATCCAGCCGGTAGCAATGATGATCGGCCCGATGCCACCGGCACGGCCGGCATCGCGAGGCGCTTCGAATAAAAAAGCCGGCGATAGTTTCGGCAGTCCCTGGATTAAAAGATCGGTCAAAAGCCACAAAAACAAGCTGGTGACCGAGATCGCGCTACAATAAATCAAAATGGTGGCGGCATTATTTTTGATCATAAAAGTCACGCGCTTTGTACCATTGAACGGTACCGGCCAAAATCAGCACGATACACAACAAAACCAGGCCCGAGGCGAACAGTGCGGCGCGGTGATCGCCTCCTGCGTAAGCCATTTCCAAGGCAATGTTGGCAGCTAATGTGCGAACGGGGTCGAATAATCCATGCGGATGTTGTACGACATTACCGGCCACCATCAGTACCGCCATCGTTTCACCGACGGCCCTGGCCGCAGCCAGTAAAATGCCGGAAACGATGCCCTTACGTGCGGACGGCAACAGGACACCGCTAATCGCGGTCCAACGCGACAAACCTAAAGCCGCCGCGCATCGATGCCGGCTTTGGGGAACGGCGGCCAAGGCCGCATCGGCAGTCAGGGCAACGGTCGGAAGTATCATGATAGCCAGCACCAGGATTGCCGTCAGCAAACTCACTCCCGGCGGCTCGAAGCGTCCGATCCATGGCGCCAGCATAGTGAGTCCCCAAAATCCGTAGACCACCGAAGGAATACCGGCCAACAATTCGATCATTCGGCGGTATCCTGCCGTAAGCCAGGCAGCCGCATAATAGCGTCCGAACAGCGCCGAGCCGATACCGACCGGCACGGCCAACAGCAATGCGCCCAAACTGGCAAGCAGGGTTGCCGACAGCATCGGCGACAAATCGTACAAGCCCTGTGTCGGGTGCCAAGAAGCGTCAAGGATGAGCCGTGCAGGGGAAATGCGGTTGAGCAGCGGTCGTGATTCATCGATTAAAAAAAACAAGATCGACACCGCAACCATGGCCGCGGTAACCGCTAGAAGACCGAGGATAGCGCCTAGCCGGCGGTCAGCGGTAGATAGGGACAAAGTATTGCGCTTCGATGAGATCATGGACTTGATCGGATTGAGCGAATTCGATGAACGATTCGGCGAGACCGTAAGCTTTACCATGGGTCACCAGGTTCAACGGACGAGACAGCGGAAATGAGCCGTTACGCACATTGTCGATAGTAGCTTCGGCATCGTCGAGAGGCAACAATTTAATCGGTGCGCCGTGTTCGGCCTCGTAAGCTGCGCTGCCGATCGACACATAGCCGATTGCATTGGCGTTGCCGGCGACCGTTTTGATGCCTTGCTGATTGTCGCCGATGATCACATGCGGTTTGACATCGGTGCCTTGCAAGCCGAAAAATTGTAAAAACAGTTCCAGCGTCGAACGCCCCTCGGCCTTGTTGACCACGGTAATCGGTGCATCGGTACCGCCGACATCGCGCCAATTGTTTATTTTGCCGGTAAAGATTTCGACGATTTGCTTCCGGCCGAGCGCCGGAACCGGATTGCTTTGATTGATGATGAGCGCGATGCCGTCCAGTGCGATGGTATGCGCATGCAGATCGCTTTCATCGGCTTTCAATGCTCTGGACGCCAAGCCGATATGCGCCAGTCCGGTTCTTGCGTCGCCGATTCCGCGTGACGAACCGCCGGATTGGACGTCGATTCGCGCGCCCGGATGCAGCATCTCGAAGCGTTTGCCGATTTCGGCGGCCAGCGGCGCTATGGTGCTTGAACCCGTCAGAGTCAGTTTTTCGACTGTTGGACCGTTTCGTAAGGCATCGGGTGTCAAAAAGGTCCACCCGATTGCTGCCAGGGTGGCTAGAACAAGTATGCTGAAACCGGTGTTTTTCATTGACAATTCCTTCAGGTTCGGTTCGGTTTTAAATCATAACTTGGATTCGAGTCGAAAGCGTAATCAAAGATCATAAAGCTGTGTGTGCCGGCAGCTCAATCCGGCATAACCGCAAGAACTTGCTTGATTTGCATCTCGACATCGATCGGTAAGTAAGAAGTAATGTCTAGATCGCGGTCTTCGTAAACGTCGATACCGGGATGATCCCCTAGCCGGTGTTCAATCGTCATGTCACGTTGCATCAATAACCATTCCACTTGCGGCCTGAACAAAAGCAACAAATTGGTGAGCCAAATGTTTATCGGCCAGGACGGATAGGCATGATCGATACAAAAAATATCCAGCATGGAAATGATGTCCGACGCCCGGTACCAGGCTTCACCCGTGACCCAACGGTTGGTCGTGAACAGACTGATAGGAAAGCCGTAACTGTCCATTGAAACGGCGACTAGATGGGTAAGCGCATTTTCGCCGGCCGGCCAGGCGATATCGCCGTTATGAGAAATGGGGGACATACCTTCCGGCATGCCGGGTTGTCTAATGAAAGTATGTATATGGCCATGTTCGCCACTGTCGCGTCGATGAGCGTGATAGTAATATTGGTTATGTGTCGCATCATCGAATACGTCGTCTTTTGGGTAGTGTTCCAATTCGTAAAAGGTGCCTTGATCTTTCAACAGCTCCCCGACGATATTGAGTCCGCCTTTACTCAGAACACGGTAACATTCGAGGATACGGGAACCGGCATCGGCCATGATTTCGATTCGATGATCGCCCAACTTGGCGAAATCGAACGTCGGATGAATGTCAGGCATTTTATCTTTAACCGGGAAAGACGTTATGGACATGATGAGTGATCAAAAAAACCGGTAAAGCCATCGTCAACCTTACCGGCCAGATGGGTAAATCATCTTGCAGCGCAAGGATTTCTAGCTTCGCAGGGGTTTCTAGCCGCGCAAGGATTGCGGGCAGAGCAAGGATTTTGCTGGGCGGAACGAGATTTGGGCGAGCAAGCTCCGCACATCATCGCGCAGCCGCCGGTGCCGAGTGAAAGTGAAACCATAGCAGCGGAAAGTAAGGCTTTTTTGTTCATGTTTAAGTCCTCTAAATAATTAAAATTGTGTATTTTTTTTCGTGTTTTCAATGACCGTCCGCCGATTCGAAGCGGATCTGCAATTTAGTCGTCGGTGCAAAATTTTCCTTACAATTGTATGAAAATAAATTTAAATGGAAGTCGTTAGGTTCGTCAGCCACTCGGGAGCATGGGTCAATAACCAGGCTTCGAAGCTTTTATCCAGGCCGGCCAGAATTAAAATACCCAGTATTAGCAGTAAAGCTCCCAGTAACCATTTACCGGTTTTGCTGATGGCGGATAATTAATCAAAGGCAAACCCCCGGCAATGCCCGGGGCTCTCAACGATTCGACCTATACGACGGTCAAAGAGATTATCAGGTGCTCAACCGGAAGTTAGGAACAGGTAAAAATCCTGCATCTGCTGCCTAATTTATAAAATGCACGTTACTTACTCCCTTTATACTCAAAAATGGTTAACTTTATGAAGGTATGGAGTGTGACTAGCGAGGATGTCGGCAGCAGGGAACGCTGCCGTCAAGCCCCCATGGAGGGGTTCACGGCGGTCCTCGATAGACACATCCCATATCTTTTATTGTTAGACGGTTTTTCAATCAAAAGGGAGTAGTAACTTGTCAGACAAGTTTTTACACTTTCGGAAAGCTGAAGAATCTTACTAATCAGGTAATTGTAAGCATTTCACTCATCCTGCGACGAACAGTTATCGCGGTACATGTTAGCGATGACCTTATTGATACATATCAGGAGAACAAAACTATGAAAATTGCCATGATAGGCCTTGGAAAAATGGGCGCCAACATGAGCCGACGTTTAATGAAGCGCGGCCACGAAGTCGTCGTCTACGATGTCAACCCTGATAACGTGACGCAACTTGCCGGCGAGGGCGCGATTGCCTCCGCATCGCTGCAGGAATTGGCGCAGCTTTTACCAACGCCGCGCGCGGTCTGGCTGATGGTACCGGCCGGCGAAATTGTCGATAAAAGCATAACCGCACTTGGCACACTGTTGTCACCGGGAGACGCCATCATCGACGGCGGCAACTCCTATTATAAAGACGATGTGAGACGGGCCGCGAAACTCAAAGCGCAAGGTATCGATTATCTGGATGTCGGCACCAGTGGCGGCACCTGGGGCATGGAGCGAGGCTATTCGCTGATGATAGGCGGCGATCGAGAGCCGGTGCAACGGTTGGAACCCATCTTCGCGGCGCTGGCGCCGGGGCGCGGCGATATTCCCGCGACACCCAGCCGACGCAACTCCAACAGTACCGCCGAGCAGGGGTATTTACACTGCGGCCCGGTCGGTGCCGGCCATTTCGTCAAAATGATACACAACGGCATAGAATACGGTCTGATGCAGGCCTATGCGGAAGGCTTCGACATTCTGCGCGGCGCGGCCTCCGAGGCTTTGGCGGACGGTTATCGCTACGATTTCAAGGTAGACGACGTCGCTGAAGTCTGGCGGCGCGGTAGTGTGATCGGCTCCTGGCTGCTGGATTTAACCGCGCAGGCACTGGCGGAAGATCCGGAACTGTCACAGTACAGCGGTTACGTCACCGATTCCGGCGAAGGCCGCTGGACGGTCCAGGCCGCGGTCGAAGAAGCCGTATCGGCGGAAGTATTGACCGCCGCATTGTTTGCCCGTTTCCGTTCCCGCCAGGAGCATACCTTCGGCGAAAAAATGCTGTCGGCGATGCGGCAACAATTCGGCGGCCACATCGAAGCAGCCAAGGAGGGTTGAATATGGCGATTAACATCCAAGCCGTGACCGATACACGCGCGGAAACCCCGGTTGAAACAGCGGAAGCCGGCATCATCGTCATTTTTGGCGCCACCGGCGACTTGACCAAACGCAAACTGATGCCGGCCTTATGCCATATGGCTAGGGAAGGCGCGCTGACCGAAGCGTCGATTATTCTGGGCGTGGACCGTGTGCCGATGAGCGACGACGCATTCAGAATGGCCATGCAAGAAGCAGTCTGCGCGGCCAAGGGCAAAGCGGCCATCGAAACCCAGGAATCGCGCCGCTTCGCCAATCAGATGCATTATTTTGCCGGCGACTTGCAAGACCCGGCCAGTTTTACCGCCTTGGCCGAGAGAATCCAGGAGCTGAACGGCGGTGCGTTGGGCAACCGCCTGTATTATTGCGCCACCCCGCCAGCCTTGGTGAGCGATATCGTCAAAGGTTTGGCTCATGCCGGGCTGCATCAGGAGGCGGACGGTTGGGCGCGCATTATCATCGAAAAGCCCTTCGGCCACGATCTGGCTTCGGCGCAAGCGCTCAGTAAGGTGGTTGCCGACGTATTTCAGGAACATCAAATCTATCGGATCGACCATTACCTGGGCAAGGAAACGGTGCAGAACATGCTGTTTTTCCGCTTCGGCAATGCCTTGTTCGAACCGGTCTGGAATCGGCAGCATATCGATTATGTCGAGATTACCGCCGCAGAAACTCTGGGTGTTGGACATAGAGGCGGTTATTACGAGCAGGCCGGGGCCTTGCGCGATATGGTCACCAATCACTTGATGCAATTGTTGGCCTTGATCGCCATGGAACCGCCCATCGCCTTCGAAGCCGACGCGGTGCGCGACGCCAAAATCCAGGTTTGGCGCTCGATCAAACCGATGACGGCGGCGGAAGTGGCGGAAAGAACCGTGCGCGGCCAATACGCGGACGGGGCGATGAACGGCGAGACGCTGCCGGCTTACCGGCGGGAACCGGGTATTGCAGCCGATTCAGGCACGGAAACCTATGTGGCCGCCGAATTTCGCATCGATAATTGGCGCTGGGCCGGGGTACCGTTTTATCTGCGCACCGGCAAGCGGCTGGCGCGCGGCGTCACCGAACTGGCCGTGCATTTCAAGCGGCCGCCGCAAGCCTTGTTGGCCGATCATAGCGTCCAAATCGAACCCAATGTCATCGCCCTGCGCATTCACCCGGACGAAGGCATAGACATCGGTTTTGTCGCGAAACAACCCGGCGCCGGCCTACAAACCGCCAATGTACGGATGGACTTTAGCTATCAACAGGCTTTCAAGCAACGTATTCCGGAAGCTTACGAAACCCTGTTGCTGGACGCCTTGATTGGTGATGCCACCTTGTTTACTCGTAGCGACGGCGTCGAAGCGCAATGGCGTTTGATCGATCCGATTCTGGAAGCTTGGCGGCAGCAGTCCGCGGATTTATCCCACTACCCAGCTGGCAGCGAAGGCCCGGCAGCCGCCGATGCCTTGTTGGCGCGTAACGGCCACCGCTGGCGGCGGTTAAACAAAGCCACCGAAGATCATTTGTCAATCACCACGGAAACCTGACCATGACTACCGATTCCAACCCCCGGTCGCTGACCCAGCGCCCCGACTGGCTCGCCTTGCAAAGACATTACCAAGAAATTAAAGACCTGCATCTACGCCAATTGTTTGCCGACGATCCTACTCGCGGCGAACGGCTGACAATCGAAACGCCGGACATTTATCTGGATTATTCCAAAAACCGCATCACCGACGAAACCCTCCGTTTGCTGATAAACCTCGCCAACGCATGCGGCTTGCGCGAACGGATTGAAGCCATGTTCAACGGCGACACCATCAACGTCACCGAACAGCGCGCAGCCCTGCACACTGCGTTACGGGCTCCAAGAGGGGAAAGCATCCTGCTGGATGGCGTGAACGTGGTACCCGACGTGCATGCGGTGCTGGACAGAATGGCATTTTTTTCGGAAAAAGTCCGCAATGGCCAATGGCTAGGCCATACCGGCAAGCCCATTCTCAATATCGTCAACATCGGCATCGGCGGTTCCGACCTAGGGCCGGTGATGGCGTACGAAGCCTTGCGCCATTACAGCCAGCGCAACCTGACCTTGCGTTTCGTCTCCAATGTCGACGGCACCGATTTCGTCGAGGCCACCCGCGATCTGGATCCCGAACAAACCTTATTCATCATTTGCTCGAAAACCTTTACCACGCTGGAAACTTTGACCAACGCCCGCGCCGCTCGGGACTGGTGCCTGCAAAAACTGGGCGACCAACACGCGGTGAGCCGGCATTTCGTGGCGGTATCGACCAATGCCAACGAGGTGAGCAAATTTGGCATCGATACTGACAACATGTTCGGCTTTTGGGACTGGGACGGCGGCCGTTACTCGATGGATTCGGCTATTGGCTTGTCGACCATGATCGCCGTCGGCCCGGATCATTTCCGCGCCATGTTGGACGGCTTTCATGAGATGGACGAGCATTTTCGCCACACGCCGTTCGAGCGCAACATGCCGGTCATCATGGCTTTATTGAAGCTATGGTACAACAATTTCTTCGCCGGGCAGTCGGTGGCGGTGTTTCCATATTGTCAGTATCTAAAGCGCTTCCCGGCCTATTTGCAGCAGTTGACCATGGAAAGCAACGGCAAGCATGTCACGCTGGAAGGTGCCAACGTCGATTATCAAACCGCGCCGATCTATTGGGGCGAGCCGGGCACCAACGGCCAACACTCGTTTTTTCAATTATTGCACCAGGGCACGCGACTGATTCCCTGCGATTTCATCGGTTTTCAACAAGCCCTGAATCCGCTGGGCGACCAGCACGATTTGTTGATGGCCAATTGCTTCGCCCAGACCGAAGCGCTGGCCTTCGGTAAAACCGAGTCCGAAGTCAAGGCCGATGGTATTTCCGATTGGCTGGTGCCGCATCGCACCTTCGAGGGCAACCGGCCCAGTAATACCCTGCTACTGGAACAATTGACGCCGAAAACGCTGGGCTTGCTGGTCGCGCTTTACGAGCATAGCGTGTATACCCAGGGCTCGATCTGGAATATCGATTCCTTCGATCAATGGGGGGTGGAGCTGGGCAAGATGCTGGCGAAAACCACCGCCGAAGAACTGCAGGCCGAAGCCGAACCGCGACTCGCGCACGACAGCTCGACCAATGCACTGATCTGGCGTTACCGGCGCTTGCGCTAGTGGATTCACTTATTTCATAGCTGTGGATGCTTCTTTTAGATTCACGTCACGTTGCGGAAAAGGAATTTCGATATTTTCCGACCGAAAGGCGGCATTGATGGCAAAGCACAAATCGCTGAAAACCTGCGCCCTGTTATCGATGGAACGGATAAAGCAGCGCAGTTCCAGATTAAGCGCACTGTCTCCGAACCCCGTCATCAATACCACCGGAGCGGCGACCCGTTTGCTTTCGGTAATGACCATGTCGTGCTGATCGGCGGCGGCCAGCAAGAGCTCTCTAACTTTTTCGAGATCGGTTCCGTAGGCGACGCCTACTGGGATGATGATGCGTCCAGACGAGTCATGCAGCATCCAGTTCGTGACTTGACTGGAAATCAGCTCCGAATTGGGCACGATGATATGCGAACCGTCGAAGGTTCTCAATTGCGTCGAGCGGATGCTGATTCGGTGCACAAAACCTTCGACCGCTCCGACCAGTATCCAGTCGCCGGTACGGACGGGTCGCTCGATCAGCAAAATCAGCCCGGAGATAAAGTTATTGACGATATTTTGCAAACCGAAGCCGATGCCCACCGATAGTGCACCGGCGATAATGGCCAGATTCGCGAATTCCACCCCGGCGACGGACAGCGCGACCAATAGAGAAACGATCAACCCTAGATAACCGATGACGGTAACCAGAGCATCGCGGGCGCCGCGTTCCATTCGGGCGTTGTTCAACCAGCCCGGCACTACCTTTTGTTTAAACCAGCCGGAAACGGCAAACAGAAAGGAAAACGCCAGCAGGCCACTGGCAAGCTGCAGCGGGACGACTCGAAAAGACCCCATCCAGAAGCCTTCTTGCAGAAAAGTCATGATCAGGTCGATACCCTGATGTGATATCCCCCATACCCAAAGCACCCAGAGACCAAGTCCGCCCCACAAAGTGGTGCTGAAGATCAGCCGAAGCCAAATCAGACCGGGAATATGCTCGGCATCCTGCAAACCGAGCTGCCGGCGTAGCCGTTTTTGCCAGGGTTGATAACCGTTATCCATGCCGTCGAACAAATCGGACATTAAGGTATTGATAAACCAAGCGGCACCCAAGCCCAGCAAAGAACCCAGCAATCCGGTCAAGGTAAAATCCGCAAGATTACGATAACCCAGCCACTCAGCGGCCAAGGAAAAAATCAGTGCCGCCAGCAACAGCAAACGGATTTTGGTGGTACCGCCCAACGTGGGGATGCGGCCAATCGACCAAAGCACCCAGGCCAGATTGAGAAATAGAATAGTGCCGTAAACGCTACGCGCCAATCCATATTGCGTTTCCGGCAAGGCTGCCGAAAGACCGGAACCGAAAAACAATAGGCCCAGTAAACCCAACGTCAACAGTCGGGTCAAATGTTTGGCAAAGGCCCGCGCCGTCAATTCCGGCATGGTCAGATAATGGCGCGCCGGAAAATCCGGATGCAGCATGGCCCGCACCATGCCTAGCAGCAGCACATAGCCCAATAGGGCATAAGCCAGTTGGGTGATAAAAGGCATCGGTGTAAGCGGAAGAGCAATGCTCAAATAGATAGCCGCCGAAGCGGTTCCGCCGATTATCGGCAATAATCGGGCTCCGCAGCTTTTCAGTGCCAGCAAAAAACCGGTACATTTGTCGACGCAGGGCGGGTTTTTTGATGACAGCCAGAGATGATAAAAACGCCGTCCCACTAAAATACTCAGGGCCACCAAACATAGCAAGCTTAGCAGATCGGTGCCGGTCAATAACTGTAAACCGCTCTGCATCATTAAAAAGTGTTGCATCAATCCCCACCAGGAATCGGGATGCTTAAGATTATCCTGAAACAACGCTCCGGCGGCGGGTCCTTTAACCAACAGTTTTCGGGTCAGCGTAGCTTGTTCGATGGCGGCGGCTTTTTCCTTGATATCTTTGGTCTGAATCAGGATGAATTGACAAGCGGCCAGCCGCTTGTCGAGCATCTCGAGTTCTTGATCCAGATTATGCCTCGCCAGACCGACATCGGCCGCCTCCTGGCTGATTTTCGGGCCTATCGCTTCAATATCCCGCCGCCGCTGACGCGCGGCCGCTTCTGTTTGGATGACGCAGTCCTGTGCTTGTTCGCGCAGGGTTTTGAGTTTGTTTTTGAAGTTCTCGAAACGGATAACATCCGGCTGCAGATTAGCGGCGGCCTGTATCGTCTCATTGGCGGATTCAAGCGTGGCTTTCGCCGATGCCAACCAAGTGTCGCCGTAGTCTGTTTCGACAGACCAAGCGGGGTGCGCATACGCCAACATCGCTGTGGATAAAACAAGAAAAAAGCGGCAAATAATACCGATATAAAAAGCTTTCATGGCATTGTGCTGGATGAAGTCCGGAAGAGTACGCTCGTTGTGAATTAAAAAAACGGTGCGTGAAGCCCATCAAGACTCGGGCTGATTGATAGCATCCAATAAATTCGCCACCAGTCCTGTCCAGCCGGTCTGGTGCGATGCGCCAATGCCACGGCCGTTGTCGCCCTGGAAATATTCGTGAAACAACAAATAATCCCGGAAATTCGGATCGTCTTGCAGTTTTGCGTTATCACCGAACGCCGGCCTCAAGCCCTTGTCATTACGGCGGAATAACCGGGTCAAGCGGAGGGCCAGTTCATTGGAGACTTGCTGAAGAGTCAGAAAACGGCCGGAGCCGGAGGGGCATTCGATTTCAAAATCATCGCCGTAATAACTGGCAAAACGCTTCAGCGAGACGATCAATAGATAATTGACAGGAAACCACACCGGCCCGCGCCAGTTGGAGTTACCGCCAAAGGTGCCGGTTTCGGATTCGCCGGGCTCGTATCGTACCCTTACCGGTTCGCCGCAACAGTCGAATACATACGGGGCATCGAAATGCGCCCGCGACAGCGAACGGATGCCGTAGTCGGACAGAAACTCGGTCTCATCCAGCATGCGTTTGAGTAATAACTTCATGCGGTGCCCGCGCAGTAGCGACAACAAGCGGCGATTGCCGCGCCCCGGTTCGTTCCAGTGCGATACCAGTCCGGCCAAGTCCGGACGGTAGTTGAGAAACCATTCCAAGCGCCGCTTGAAATCGGGTAAGCGTTCCAGCATTTCCGGTTCGAGAATTTCGACCGCGTTCAGCGGAATCAGGCCGACCATCGAGCGGAGCTTTAGCGGCATCAATCGGCCGTCGGGGAAACGGAGTACATCATAAAAGAAACCGTCCTCGTCGTTCCAAAGGCCCACGCCGTCATCTCCGATATGGGTCATGGCTTGGGCGACATACAGAAAATGTTCGAAAAATTTAGTAGCGATATCTTCATAAGTGCGATTATGCAGCGCAAGTTCCAGCGCGATTCGCATCAGGTTCAGGCAATACATCGCCATCCAACTGGTCGCGTCGGATTGGTTCAGATAACCGCCGGTCGGTAGCGGCTTGTTTCGGTCGAAAACGCCGATATTGTCCAGGCCCAAGAAACCGCCTTGAAACACGTTATTGTCGTCGATATCCTTGCGATTGACCCACCAGGTAAAATTGACGATTAATTTGTGCAGGACCCGTTCCAGAAAATCGAGGTCTCCTTGTCCGCCGTTGGCGTCGCATTCGGTTTTGTAGACTTCCCAAGCAGCCCATGCGTGTACCGGCGGATTAGCGTCGTCGAACGCAACGGATTTTCGATTGGCGGCAACCAACCACGACGCCGGATGCGACAGGCGCCATTGCAGCATATATGGTATTGCTGGAACGCGCCGAATCGGATATGCGAGCTTGGTTACAGTGCCGTCGCTGGGTACAATCGGTTTACAGGCGCGCGATTATGCCGCGTGCGGATTCGACATGGCCGAGTATCATCCTCGGATATGGTATCCGAGACGCGAGAAAAAAATCGTTCACATTCATAATACAGCGGCTGAGATCGATGCGTATTACACTGTGACTGCCGATGTGATCGACGATATCGCCGCCGGTTTGCATGGCATCGCCGGACAGGCGGCCTGGCAAAGTTATTACAGTGCCGATGCGCTGAAGCGAACGATCGCCGCCGAACTCGATATTTATGCGCGTGACGACGGTTTTCCGTTGAAACCGCAACGCATTCTGTCCGATATGCGTAAGGCACTCGCCGACCGGGATATTCTTATCTCCGATGTTGGTGCGCACAAAATTTGGATCGCACGGCTGTTTCGCTGCGAAGCGCCGAATACCTGCATCATTTCCAACGGTTTCGCTTCGGTGGGTATTGGCGTGCCGGGCGCGATCGCCGCCAAGCTGGTGTATCCGCACCGCAGGGTGCTGACCATCACCGGCGACGCCGGTTTCATGATGAATTCCCAGGAAATCGAAACAGCGCTACGTTATCGCGTCGCGATTGATATCGGTCGCGGTCGACGAAAGCGGCAAGCCTTATCGGGATACCAAGGCGGAATTGCTTCGCGCGATCGACGGAATCAAAAATTGCCGCGACTGTATTCGCTCGACTAGCGGCAGGGAAATTCCAATGCGGATCAACGACGCCTCAGCCGGACGCTTGGCCTTCACGCACCGAGAACCGATCGGGCCGGCGATTGCGTCCGGTTGTCCGGTTATCGTTAAACCGGCCAAAAAAACACCGTTATCGGCATTTATGCTAGTCGATATTTTGCGAGAGGCAGGTTTGCCGGAATCTTGGGGTTTGCCATTACTGACCGATAGCCTGGAAACCACCGAGGCTTTGACGGGATGCCAGAGTCGCGTTTTTCAGTTTTATCGGTAGCGCCCAGGTTGGCTGGTCGCTACGCACCAAGCGGCCAGGGCATGCGCCAGCCATTCATAGCCGACCCGGTAAACATCGAACTTGGTTCCGTAAGGTACGGTATCCATTTCGCCTTTAGCGCGCTGGTAAACGACCGATCGAAAAATCCGGTTGATCGGCGCACCGTCGGTGTCGGATTCGATAAAATACTGTTTAATCATCGGCCTCAGGTTTTCCATGCCTTTGCGGAACCGGCAGATTACCGGAAAATTACGCAGTAGCGAATGGCGTGTTTGTCGCATGTCGAAAATGCCTAACAGGAATATTGGTGTCCATAACAGAAAACCCCAAAGCGTGTGGAGCCAAAAGAAGGCTAGGGTTCCGTTGAGTGTCAAAACGGTCGACGAATGGTAAACGCATGGTGCCCTCAGGTTGGTTTAATAGAATTCAAATCGGCGAAAATATTGGTTTGGTTCCCAATTGAGTCGTCGACAAGCCGGTAACCTTACACTATTCCTGGCCGGTCACAAACAAAATCATGGATTCTGCTGTAAGGAAACTCCGTATCCGACGACTCATCGTCAAACCCATTGGAGAAGGAGAAAAATGATGTCTTTAGTTAGTCGATATGTTTTAGGCATGGTTCTGGTGTTTATTACTGCCTATGCTCATGGAACCGAACCGGATTGGACCGATTATAACGCCGTGCTTGAGCATATTCGTCCCGGCAATAAGAACGGCGTTTCGCTGATGCTAGTCGATTATAAGACCATTCGTGACAATGGCAGTCTCGACCGGGCATACCAAGCGTTTTCGGCATTTCCGGTTTCGAATTTGGCGGGCCGCGAAGAGAAACTGGCGTTTTATATCAATGCGTACAACATCCTGGCATTAAAAATGGTCGCCGACCATTGGCCTTTGAAGAGCATCAAGGATGTCGGCAGTTGGTTCAGCCCGGTCTGGAAGAGACCGGCCGGCGAGTTGGGCGGAAAAATGGTCACGCTGGATGAAGTCGAGCACGAAATATTGCGGCCGATGGGTGAGCCGCGCGTGCATATGGCGGTCGTTTGCGCCTCGGTCAGTTGTCCGGATTTGCGTAGCGAGCCGTTCGTTGCGGCAAAACTCGACGAGCAGTTGAACGATCAGACGACTAAGTTTTTAAACAATTCCGGCAAAGGTTTGCGCGTATCGAAAGAGACCGTAAGAGTATCGAAAATTTTCGATTGGTTCGAAAATGATTTTAGCGGACAGGGCGGTGTCGAAGCTTTTGTCAGACGCTACCGTCCAGATTTGCCGGATTACCGTCTGAAGGCCAACATTCCGTATGATTGGGTGGTCAATGCAGTGCAATAAGGTCGCGTTATGGAAGCCGATCGATGCGTGGTAAAGTTTCGAACTATCCGTTGAGTTTTTTGTATAGAATGCCTCTTCATAACAACAATAAACAGGATTCTCAAATGGCTCATTCACTGTCCAGGCCGAGCGAATGGCTCGGCCTGTATGGCGATATTCTCTACCGCTACGGTTACGCGCGGCTTCGCGATCGTGACGCGGCCGAGGATTTGGTCCAAGAAACGCTGATCGCGGCGTTGAAAGCCAAAGATAACTATGCCGGCCAAGCCTCGGAGCGGACTTGGTTAATTGGAATTCTCAAGCACAAAATCATCGATCATTTTCGTAAAACCGCGAAAGAACCGAGCCAGGAATACGACGACGGTCTTGCCGGGGCTGACGAAGACGAGTTTTTTGACGAACGAGGCAATTGGCAGCACGACGTTTCCTCTTGGTCGAAACCGGACAAGTCTTTGGAACAGACGCAATTTTTCGAAGTGTTGCAACGCTGTATCGATTGCTTGCCTCCGAGGTTGGCGCAACTGTTTGTCCTTCGCGAGATCGACGGCATCGATACCGAAGAAATTTGCGGAGCGATGACGATTACCCCGAACAACTTTTGGGTGATGATGTCTCGGGCCAGGGTGCAGTTGCGACATTGCCTGGATCTAAATTGGTTTAATGCGTAAAGGGCCGAGGAATTATGTTGACGTGTAAAGAAGCCAGTGTTCTGGCGACAAAAGCGATGGACGGCAAGTTGACTTTTCGGGAACGGAGCGGCCTGCGCTTGCATATTATGATGTGCGGTTTGTGCCGGCGCTATGTTCGGGATATGAAACGATTGCGCGAGGCGATACGCAATGCCGGTCCAATCGTATCGCCGATGATGCCCGAATCGTTCAGACTGTCTGCAAAATCGCGCGAGCGGATAGGGCGAATACTGAAGGAGCACTCGGAAGAGAGTCGTTGAGTCCTTGGGAAGGATGTCCATGATCGACCGGCGGCCAATGGCTCGCGGATGCCGGATAAGTCAGCCGCCGGTCCAAACGTTGATTGTAAGGTTTGCCCCGGTTTTTCGACAGATGGTCTATAGCGCCCAAACGATTTGCCTGGGTGTGGCGTTCCGTCGTTGTTCGACAGTCACGAAAACGAATTAACTTTAATCGGATACAAACATGAATGAAATAGCCATTACCGATTCGGTCAAAAACTATTACGGCAAAGTGCTCAACTCGAGCCAAGATTTGAAAACCAGCGCATGTTGTACGGCCGATGCTTTTCCAAAGCATTTGCGTTCTTTGCTCAAAGATGTCCATCCCGAAGTTGTCGAACGTTTTTACGGCTGCGGTTCGCCGTTGCCCCCGGCATTGGAAGGCCGCACGGTTTTGGATTTGGGCTGCGGGACCGGGCGCGATTGTTATTTGTTGTCCCGGCTGGTCGGCGGGAACGGGCGGGTTATCGGCGTCGATATGACCGATGAACAGCTCGATATTGCGCGAACCTATCGCGATTGGCATGCCAAACGCTATGGTTATGCACGTTCGAATGTCGAGTTCAGACAGGGTTATATCGAGGATTTGACGGCGTTGGATATCCCCGACAACTCGATCGACGTGGTCGTGTCGAATTGCGTCGTCAACTTGTCGCCGGACAAGCGGCGCGTGCTGTCGGAAATTTTCCGAGTACTCAAACCCGGCGGCGAATTGTATTTTTCCGATGTCTATGCCGACCGGCGCATCCCCGAAGCGCTCAAACTGGAACCGGTATTGCTTGGCGAGTGTCTAGCCGGGGCGTTTTATTGGGAGGATTTTCGCCGCGCCTTGCAGGATCTCGGTTGTCCCGATGTTCGTATCGTCAGCGAAAGCCCGATCGACATCGATGATGACGAGGTGCATGCCAAAATCGGCATGATCGGGTTTCGTTCGGTCACGATACGGGCATTCAAGCTGCCGCTCGAAGACCGCTGCGAGGATTTCGGGCAAGTCGCGACCTATCGGGGCACGATCGCAGGTCATCCGCATTTTTTCGATCTCGACGATCATCACCATTTCGAAACCGGAAGGCCCTTGCGCGTGTGCGGCAATACCGCCGACATGCTCGGCGGCAGCCGCTTCGGCCGTCATTTTGAACTCTTGGGCGACAAGTGCGTGCATTTCGGTCTGTTCGACTGCGCACCGCCAAACAGCAGCGCGAATCTAACTTCCGGCGCGGCGTGTTGCTGATGGCCGCACGCGGCGCGATTGCCTTATTCGTCAAAACCCCGGGGCTCTCGCCGATCAAAACTCGCTTGGCGGTGAAGCTTGGAACCGACAGGGCAGAGCAATTTCATTGGCAGGCGGCTCGGTCAACGGTTGCCGTCATCAAACAGGCGGAACAATCATGCGAGCTTCTAGGCTATTATGCCGTGTCAGAAGAAATCGCGGCAACGAACGAAATTTGGCGAGGCATGCCTAGTCTGTGGCAAGGCGAGGGCAGTTTGGGCGAGCGCATGCGTCATGTTTATGAGCATTTAATACAAAATCATGATTTTGTCGTATTGGTCGGTGCCGATATTCCGCAAATGACCGTTGCCGACTTAGAGCATGCAGCAAATTGGCTGGCGCACGACGAGCAAGCCCGATTTGCTTTCGGGCCGAGTCTCGACGGCGGCTTTTGGCTGTTCGGCGGCAATTGCTCACTGCTGGGGCCCTGGTGGACCGATGTCGAATACAGCACCGCCGATACCGGCGCGCAGTTTCTCAATTCCGTCAAACAATGGGGCGAAGTGCAAACGCTACGAGTGCTGCAAGATGCCGACGAACTGTCCGATTTATTTGCCTTGCACAAAGCTTTGCATGAACTGTCTTCGCCGTTACCGGAACAGGTTCAACTGATGCGTTTTTTGTATGGGTTGACGCCTGGGTTTACGACACTCGATGAGGGGCCTCATGTATAACAGTAAGCCGTTGTTGCTCAAAAGCGAATTCCCCGCTCTGCACAGAGCGCAGTTGACGACGCTACAGATGAACCTGGGCTATCTTTGTAATTTGAGTTGCGTCCATTGCCATGTTAATGCGGGGCCGAAGCGCACCGAATTGATGACGCGCGACGTCATGGAAAAAGCGTTGCAATTTGCCGAAAAGCAAGACATACAAACTTTGGACCTGACCGGCGGATCGCCGGAAATGAACCCGGATTTTCGCTGGCTGGTCGAGACCGCGAGGCGGCGAGGTCTGCACGTCATCGACCGCTGCAATCCGACCATTTTGGTCGAGCCGGGTTACGAATGGGCCGCCGAATTCCTGGCCGAACAGCAGGTCGAAATTATCGCGTCCTTGCCGTGCTATATCGGTGATAACGTTGATGCGCAGCGCGGCAAAGGAGTGTTTTCGTCCTCGATTGCCGCGCTAAAGCGACTCAATGAACTCGGTTACGGACGGCCGGATAGCGGCTTGGCGCTGAATTTGGTATTTAACCCTCAGGGCCCGGTGCTCCCGCCGCCGCAGCAAGCGCTCGAACAGCAATATCGCGACCATTTGGGCGGTGAATTCGGTATTGTATTTAACCGCTTGTTAGCCATTACCAACATGCCGATCAAACGTTTCGGTGCGGTATTGATGGCGGGCGGCAAGCATGAAACCGATAGCCGGCAAGTCTTTGACGATTATCTGCGATTGCTCAAGGACGCCTATAAACCGGAAAACCTGAGCAAGGTCATGTGCAAAAGCTTGTTGAGCATCGATTGGCAAGGTTTCGTCTATGACTGCGATTTCAATCAAATGTTGGATTTGCCGCTGGGCGGTAAACAACCGGTTCATATCGGCGATTTGTTAGAGAAAGGTCTGGATGATTACGCGCCGATTCAAGTGGCCGAACATTGTTTCGGCTGTACCGCGGGTCAAGGTTCGAGTTGCGGCGGCGCGCTCGAATCTTGACCCTTTGCTAATCAAATTTCGGCGCCGGGGTGCCCGTCAAAGGACGCCGTGAATACGTCCATGTAGGCTCTATGACAGCATTCCTGCTGTCAAAGCCTTTGTCGAACACCCTGACGCCTCCATACCTTAATGCCGAAATATGAAGTGCGATAGGAATAAACGGTAAATCTCTTGTCGGCGGCATCAAACGGTTCGGCAAAAAACGCGCTTAATTGCATGATCCAGGCTCCATTTGCCGGCACCGCCGAACAAGAGCGGCAAGAACATCAATAAATACAGCAGGGGCAGTTTGTAATTTCCGAAACCCTTATTGCTAACGCTGTAACCTTGCCAGAGTTCCGATAAAGTATTCCACTCAGCGGGCCAGTGAACGGTGTTGATCGCCACGACCGTCAATATCATCAGCGACAGCGAAAAAAAGCGGGTCGCAAGTCCTAATACCAGCGCGATCGTGCCGATAATTTCGAACCAAGTTCCCATGAACCAGAGGAGATCATTGGATAATAGGTTGAACGGAACAGGAAACTCTAGATTGTCGAACCAGTTTTCGCCCTGGTACTTCATCACCCCGGCTTCCCAAAATTCGTAGGCAAGGATCAGACGCAACAAAAAAGGAGGCAACCCGTCCGCATTGCGATTCAGAAAATCGGTCGATTTTAGATGGAATCCCGCGAGTCTGGCGAAAATAACGCCGCATGCTCCTCGTTTTCCGTCAAGGGCCGATTCGGCTTCGGTTTGAAATAGCACCTCATTTTTCATTGGTTGCTCCTATTATAATTTGTTGATGCTTAAAATCTTCAAGGATGTTGCGGCAATGGTTCAGAAATGGGCGGTGGTCGTCGATCTGCATTTCAATCGCCAATTGAAGAGCGGCTTGTTCGCCGGTCCGAAAGTTATCCTGGAACAATTCGATTAGCCTAGCCGATGCAGGACTCAATTCGATAAACTGAACGCGGTAATTCTTATCGCGGAGACCAGCCAAATAAACCGGCCGTTCTTTGATTCTATGCAATCTTTTTCGCCATCTTTTCCAGCCTGACCAATCGGCGTTTATAGGATTAATTTTATGGACCGGATACGCGTAGCGAAGTAAGTGTAAAACCGGATTCAACAACGGAATGCTCGTCATCAAGTCGGGATTGGCTCGTAAACGGTTGTAGGCCGGCCCGTCATCGGAGGTTTCCAGCACCAATTCCATCCATTCGAAATGCGCCAGGTTTTTCATGAAGTCCGATATCGAAGGCATCGGGGTTTCGTTGATCAGGTAATCGATGAATTCGTCGGGTATTTCGCGGTATAGCGGAGTTTGGCACCTGTGATCCCTGATGAAAGAGCGAACCAGGTTATGCCAGTCGGCTTCATCGAGCAACTGGCGGAAAATCGGAAAACAAAGGTGCAAGCTGCCATCAATCTTGTTAAAGAGTAAACGCGCGTAAACGCCGATCCGGGGCGGAAGATTGGAAGGCATGGTTTCGTTTTTCAGCGGATCCCTTAGATAATCGGTGAATTGACGTTGATAGGCCGAAATATCGGGGTTGTGACTCGGACGGGTGCTCTGAACATGCTGCGTCATTATAGGCTCCTACGCGCTTTGTTTGATGTAACGGCTTCGCCACTTGTCTTGCAACGACTCAATTTGCCGTACTTCGACGAGCAACTCGGCCAATGGCGGAATATTGAAATCCCGCTCCAGTAGCGTCGGAAACAAGCCGAAGCGCAAATAAGCAATGTCCAGTAATTCCCAAACCGGATCGATCACCGGCTGACCATGCGAATCGATGATCAAATCGGGACCGTCGCGGTCGTGGCCCGCGACATGGCCGTACACGATTCGCTCTCCGGGCAGGCTCAATAAAAAATCGACCGGATCGTAGCCGTGATTGACGCTGTTGACATAGATATTATTCACGTCCAGATGCAGCCAACAGTCCGCTTCTTCGACGACGGCGCGAATGAAGGTCGACTCGTCCATTTCGGACAGCGGCGATGCGGCGTAATAGGATGCGTTTTCGATCGCGATGCGGTGTTCGAGAACATCCTGCACCTGCCGGATACGACCAGCGGTGTAATGGACCGCTTCTTCGGTAAAAGGAATCGGAAACAGGTCGTACAAATGACCGTTGTTTGCACAATAACTTAGGTGCTCGGTGTAAAGCCGGATTCGATGATCGAACAAAAATTGTTTGATACGCCGCAAAAAATCGAAGTCCAACGGATCGGGGCCGCCTATAGAGAGCGACAGGCCGTGCGCGACAAAAGGGTAGCGCTCGGTAAACCAGCGGAAATCGCGGGCCCGTTTGCCGCCCAGATCGAGCCAGTTTTCCGGTGAAATTTCGAAAAAATCGATAGAGGAAGGAACGCCGTCCATCAGCGGAAGCATGAGCTCCCGCCGAAGGCCCAGTCCGGCCCCGTCGAGCTGAAGTCTTTTCATGACGGGAGCCTCCGGTTTATTCTTCGCCGGACTGCGGCATACTGTCGCTGCAACCGCCTTCCTTCATTTTATCGCCGCATTTTCCTTCCTTGCTTTTGCCCATCGAGGCGCCACTACAGCCGCCTTCTTTCATTTTGTCCCCGCATTTGCCGTCGCTGCATTTACCTTCGCCGGATTTGTCTCCGGCTTGAGCCAATTGCGTCGAAGCGGTCACTTTTTGCAGCGCGAACGGGTTTTCGGACGCTTGAGCCAGGGGCGCTGCCAACAGAGAAACCGCGACCGCGCCGCTCAATGAAGAAATCAGTTTGCTTTTGTTCATGAAATAACTCTCCAAAAAATTGAAAAAAATACGGACCGGAACAAGGGGTACCGGTCCGTAGTCAGCGGAATCACCACCACAGCAACCGCAGACATGGGTTTAGTCGAGAGAGATCGAAAACCCTTACAAGAAAACTTAAAAAAGATGAACGGCCAATGCTAGATGGATAGACAGTGAGGGCATAGGGCACCGTGGTTTCGGCAGTCACGCGCGGCCGACGAACTGAATATTGCCGGTCAAGTATGAAAGTAAATCGTCTCGATAACGATCCGATGGGTGGAAAAATCGGTCACGGGCCGATTTGAACGAATCGAAGCTCTGATAATATCAACCGGTGAGCGCTTTTTTCTTGAAGATCTGAACAGCGTATAAGATAGTCCGTAACGATCCAGCGCGGCGATGTTAGAATGACGACCCGGTTTGAAGGCCTGCCGCTAGCGGCAGGCTGCGCCCATCATGGTTGAAAAAGCCGGTTCATTTTTGGCTACTCACTTAACGCGGGACAGTTTAAGGTTAATCCGTTCGTGGTGAGCCTGTCGAACCATGGGCGGATTAACCGTTCACCCTTCGACAGGGCTCTCCTGAGCGCAGCCGAAGGGCTCAGGGCGAACGGTTAATCCTTAGTGCTTTTGTCCCGCCTTAAGTGGGAAACCTCATTTTTGACAGTCCGTTAAAAAACCGGCAATTCGGTGAGATAGCATTTTTTGTGCGTGCCGGAAATAGTGAACGGCATTCGACCGACATCGAGCGATTAAGAAAAATAACGATCTAATGGATAGTATTAAAACCAGCGACAGCACGACCCTTTCCAACTTCATCTGGAAAATAGCCGACGACCTGTGGGGCGACTTCAAACACACCGACTTTGCCCGCATCATCATTCCCTTACTGCTGCTGCGCCGCCTCGAATGCGTGCTGGAGCCGACCAAGGACGTCGTGCTCAAAGAATACGACAACGAAAAAGACTCCGGCATCGATCTCGATCTGATCTTGCCGTCCTTCTCCGGCTTGCCGTTTTACAACATCAGCCGGTATACGCTGGATACGCTCGGTGGTACGAACACCCGCGCCAATCTGGAAGACTACATCAGTAAGTTCAGCGCCAATGTGCGCGTGATCTTTGAAGAATTCGGCTTCATCAACACGATACACGAATTGGACAAAGCCCGCCTGCTGTACCGTATGACGCGGCAGTTCGCGGCTATCGACCTGCATCCGGAAATGGTCTCCGACCGGGTGATGTCCAATGCCTATGAAGACCTGATCCGGCAGTTTGCCGCCAGCATCAACGAAAAGGCCGGGGAATTCATGACCCCGAAAGACGTGGTGCGCCTGGCGACCAAACTGGTACTGGTTCCGGATGAAGCCGTGTTCTCGGAAAAAGGCGTCATCCGCACCGTGTACGACCCGGCCTGCGGCCTGCTCGGTTTTATCAGCGACGCCGTCGACCAGATCAAGCAACTGGGCTCCACCGCCACCATCGTGCCTTACGGTCAGGAACTGGACCCGAAAACCCATGCCATGGCGCTCACCGCCATGCTGATTCGCGGCTACAAGTCCGAAAACATCGCCCAAGGCAGCACGCTATCCAACGACAAGCACCGCGACAAACGCTTCCACTACGGGCTGGCCAATCCGCCGTTCGGCATCAAATGGGACAAGGACAAAGACGCCGTCGAGAAAGAACACAAGGAACTGGGCTACGCAGGACGTTTCGGTCCGGGCCTGCCGCGCGTCAGCGACGGCTCGATGCTGTTTTTGCTGAATTTGGTCGGCAAAATGGAGCGTCCGGAACACGGCGGCGGCCGGGTCGGCATCGTGCTGTCCGGATCGCCGCTGTTTACCGGCGACGCCGGTTCCGGCGAGAGCGAAATACGCCGCTGGTTGCTGGAGCAGGATCTGGTCGAAGCCATCGTCGCACTGCCGACCGATATGTTCTTCAACACCGGCATCGGCACCTATGTGTGGATTCTCTCCAACCACAAAGAAAAACAACGCAAAGGCAAGGTGCAATTGATCAACCTGAGCGATACCTGGACCGCGATGCGCAAATCCGAAGGTACCAAGCGCCGCTTTCTGAGCGATGCACAGATCGACGAGGTCGTGCGCGAATACGAGGCCTTCGCGGAAACCGAACGCAGCAAAATTTTCAACACCACCGACTTCGCCTACCGTAAGGTCGCGATCAAGCGTCCGCTCAAAGCCAAGCTGGTGATCAGCAAAGAAAGGATCAAAACCCTGTTCGAGCAAAAGGCCTTCGAAAAGCTCGACGAAGCGCAGCAAAGCGCCTGGATCGATTTCTTCAGGGAACATCTTGGCGAACAGGAATATCAATGGGCCTTCGAGATCGTCAACGCCAAAAACAAAACCGAAGGTTTCGGTAAAACCGGCAAGGCGCTGGCCAATGCCTTCATTGCCGCCTTTATCGAGCGCGACGAAGCCGCCGAGCCGGTGCTGGACGACAAAGACCAAGTCATTCCCGACACTTCGCTCAACGACAGTGAAAGCATTCCCTTCGGCACGCCGGTAGAAGACTATTTCAAATCCGAAGTGCTGCCGCATGTGCCCGATGCCTTCATCGACTACAGCGTGCGCGACGCCAAAGACGGCGAGGTCGGTATCGTCGGTAACGAAATCAACTTCAACCGCTACTTCTATAAATACGTGCCTCCCAGGCCGTTGCATGAGATCGACGCGGATTTGAAGGCTTGCGAGGCTAGGATTCAGGCTTTGTTGGATGAGGTGGCGGAGTGAATTTTCCGGCTTATTCTGAATATAAGGATTCGGGGGTTGAATGGCTTGGGATGGTTCCTGAGTATTGGCAAATAAGTCGGTTAAAAAATTATGTGCGAATGCGATATGGAGACGCATTGGCCAGCGATATCAGAAAAAGTGGTGATATTCCTGTCTATGGATCAAATGGACCAGTTGGAACTCATGCTCGCCCAAATACAAGAGCACCTGCCATAATTGTAGGAAGAAAAGGATCCCATGGAAAAATTGTTTGGGCTGAAAGTGGTGGATTTGTTATCGATACGGCATATGCAATTGACAATTCTGAAACCTCGCAAAATATCCGTTGGCTTTACTATTTGTTGCAAATACTCGTACTTGATTCTTTGTCACAGGATACAGGCGTGCCTGGCTTGTCGCGTGATAAGGCTTATCAACTACATATAACTATCCCACCTAAAAAAGAACAGGAATCTATCGCCAACTTCCTCGACCGCGAAACCGCCCGCATCGACAAGCTGATTGCCGAAAAGCAAAACTTTATCAAGCTGCTGAAAGAAAAGCGCCAAGCGCTGATCAGCCACGTCGTCACCAAAGGCCTGAATCCCAACGTTAAAATGAAAGACTCCGGCATCGAGTGGATCGGCGAGGTGCCGGTGCATTGGGATGATACAAAAATTAAACATGTTTTGAAATCAGTTACTTCAGGCACGAGTGTAAATGCGGCTGACAATCCTGCAAATAATGATCAAATTGGTGTATTGAAAACCAGTGCAGTCTATGGAGGAGATTTTAATTACAGAAAAAACAAAACAGTGATCACTGAGGAAGTTGACCGCGTTACTTGTCCTTTGAAAAAAGGAACTTTAATTGTTAGTCGAATGAATACACCTGAATTAGTAGGTGCAGCCGGTTTCGTCGATGAGGCCCCTTCAAACATTTTTTTACCTGATCGATTGTGGCAAGTGGAGTTCACTGGTGCTGTAGAAACTAAATTCATTCATTATTGGACTTTGACAAGTAGTTATAGGCATCAAGTCAAATTATCTTGTGATGGAACAAGCTCTACTATGCAAAATATTTCCCAAGATGCTTTTAAAAATTATGTATTTACTGCGCCGATTCGTGATGAGCAAATAGAGATTGTTGAATTTGTGAATGAAAAATTTAAGGTTCTTTCACTGCTAGAGCTAGAAACGCAGAAATCAATCGATTTTCTAAAAGAACACCGCACAGCCCTAATCAGCGCCGCCGTGACCGGCAAAATCGACGTGCGTCATAATAACTGTTGCCCGCCAAACCGTTCGTGCTGAGCTTGTCGAAGCATGAACGGTTTGGCGCGGGGTGGGCGCCGGATTTCCCCGTCCATCCTTCGACAGGGCTCTCCTGAGCATAGCCGAAGGGCTCAGGACTAACGGGAAAATCCTTGTACCCCCAGAGAACAACGAATAACAAGGAGGCAAAATGTTTTGGGTTTATATTCTTCGCTGCGCCGATGGCAGTTACTACACGGGCCATACCGATGATATTGACAGGCGAATGGCGCAACATCAGGCAGGCGAATGTTGCGGATATACCGCTTCACGTCTTCCCGTGCAGTGCATCTGGTCTCAGGAAACCAATACCCGAGAAGAAGCGTTAGCGGCAGAGCGCCAAATAAATGGTTGGAGTCGAAAAAAGAAAGAAGCCATGATGCGCGGTGATTGGGAAGAAGTTAGCCGCCTTGCGCGGAGTAAATCCGCTCATCCTTCGACAGGCTCAGGACGAACGGATTTACTTTGATCAGCGTCTGCTGTTTCCCAAGCTCCTGGGGCTGTGAAAGTATTGGCGAATACATCATAAAAAATTTATTCACCATGAAGAGCATGAAGAAAAACCTTTATATCAATAACTTAATTCTTCATCCTATAATAGAGCAGTTAAGGCTTGAAAAATCCCGTTCGTCCTGAGCCCTTCGGCTACGCTCAGGAGAGCCCTGTCGAAGGATGGATGGGATTTTTCAATTACCCGGTGGGTGAGCGTGTTGTAGGCTGTCCACGCTTCGACTTTGCTCAGCGCGAACGGTCTACAACACATACCAACTGCTCTTTTTAGGTTTATTACCATTGAAAGAGGTAGACCATGAGCATTTCTATTGATGAGATTGATTCCGTGGATTTTTCTGATGTAACTGACATCAGCGGTGGCAAGCTGCCGCCCGTTCACCCGGGTGAAATCTTGCTGGAAGAGTTTCTCAAGCCGCTAGGCATCACTCAGTACCGGCTTGCCAAAGGAATTAACGTGCCGCAGCGGCGTATCGGTGAAATCGTTGCCGGTAAACGCGCCATCACCGCTGATACAGGACTGCGTTTGTCGCGTTTTTTCGGTATGAGTGAGGGTTTTTGGGTGGGTTTGCAAACCGATTACGATACGGCAAAAGCCAAGGATGCCTTGGGCGAGGCGTTGACGCGCATTCATCGATTTGAAGCATCGGCGGCAGGCTGAAGCCATGCGACAGAGGGATTCGTGCCTCGACGCAATTTTAAGTTAACGAAACCGGGTTTTGTTTAACTAAAGGGCGGGCTAAGTTAACGGAAACGGCTTTTTTTTAACTTAGCGGGTCAGTGATTCAATGTTGACGTGAAAAGCGAACGGCTCCGATGACCTCACCGAAGCACGATCGGAGACTTCCAATCCATTTAGGGGGCGGGGCTAATCGATATTCCGCCGAATGGCAATTTAGGAATATGCACAAAATAACTTATACAATTAGTAGGCTTTGTGGCGGTTTGGTGACTCGCTTGACAGGACGCCGTGAATACGTCCATGTAGGCTTGACGGCGGCTATCCCTGCCGCCGACACCTGTCAATCGAGCCACCAAACCCCCTTCCGACAGTTGTCTAAGTTATTTCATGCTCGTTCCTTAGCAAGGTATTAAACAACAATCCGGATCAGAGCATGGCAGCCCATCACGAAGTTCACTTAGAAACCTACATCGTCAAAAAACTGGTCGAAAACGGCTGGGTGGAGGGCGCCGATAGTCATTACGACCCGGTGCGGGCGTTGTACCCCGAAGATGTGGTGAGCTGGATTAAAACCTCTCAGCCTCAAACCTGGGAAAAACTCACCCGATTGAATGGCGGCGATGCCGATAAAGCGGTGTTGGATAGGCTGGAGAAAGCGCTGGCGGCCAAAACCGGCGGCACCATCAAGGTGCTTCGCCAAGGTTTCGATATCGCGGGCGCGGGCAATGTCGCGATGAGCCAGGCCGCCCCGGAGGACGACCGCAACAGCAAGGAGGTCGCGAAATACCGAAACAACATTCTGCGCGTGGTGCGGCAATTGAAATACTGCCCCACGCGAGAGTGGGCGATTGATTTGGGCTTTTTCATCAATGGGATTCCCGTGGCGACGGTAGAACTAAAAACCGATTTTACCCAGGCCATCGAGGATGCGATTTGGCAATACAAGCGCGACCGCTTGCCGCAAGATCCGATAACCCGGCGTAAAGAGCCCTTGTTGACCTTCAGACGCGGCGCCGTCGTGCATTTTGCGATGAGTGACAGCGAGATTGCAATGACCACCAAGCTGGACGGCGAGAAGACTTTCTTTTTACCCTTCAACAAAGGCAATGAGGGTCATGCGGGCAATAAGGCCCGCGACGACGGCGAATATCCAGTGGCTTACTTTTGGGAGGAAATTTGTCAACGCGATGCCTGGCTGCGCATCTTTCACAGCTTCGTGTATGTGGAAACCAAGGATACGGTCGACAAGTTCGGCATGCCTTACAAAGCCGAGACCTTGATCTTCCCCCGGTATCACCAGTTTGAAGCGGTGAATGCGATGATCGCGGATGCCAAGGCGCTGGGTCCGGGTCAGCAGTATTTGTGCGAACATTCTGCCGGGTCCGGCAAAACCAGCACCATCGCCTGGACGGCTCACGATCTGATCAAACTGCGCTATCCCGATGGCAATGCCTATTTCAACTCGGTGATTATCGTGACCGACCGAACTGTGTTGGACGCTCAGTTGCAAGATGCGGTCAAACAATTGGATCACCAGTTCGGCGTGATCGAAACCATTGATGCCAATCTGCGCGGAGGCCGGTCCAAAAGTCACCGGTTGGCTGAAGCCCTCAAGCAGGGCGTCCCGATCATCGTCGTGACCATTCAAACCTTCCCGTTTGCGATGGAAGCCATTTTGACCGAGCAATCGCTGAAAAACCGTCATTTCGCGGTGATCATCGACGAGGCGCATACCTCGCAAACCGGTTCTACCGCCCAAGGTTTGAGGGCGGCGCTGTCCTTGGATTCCAAGACAAAGCTCGAAGAGATGACTCTGGAGGAGGTGTTGTTGGAGATTCAGAAATCCCGTGTGCGGCCCGCCAATGTCAGCCATTTTGCGTTTACCGCAACGCCGAAACACAGCACGTTTACGCTGTTCGGTAGACCGGAAAACCCGGACTTGCCGGTATCGGACGACAACAAGCCGGTAGCCTTTCATCGCTATACACAGCGGCAAGCGATTGAGGAGGGCTTTATTCTCGATGTGCTTAGAAACTATACGCCGTATTCGCAAGCCGTTCGTTTGGGCGATCAGGGGCTAAACGATAAACGCGTGGACAAAAAATTCGCCCGCCGATCGCTGGCGCGCTGGAAGTCGCTGCATCCGACGATCGTTTCTCAGAAAGTGGAGTTCATCATCGATCATTTCACCCGGAATATTGCGGGGCTTTTGAACGGCGAGGCAAAAGCCATGGTGGTCACCGGCGGGCGGGCTCAGGCGGTCAAATATAAATTGGCTTTCGATCGATACATTAAAAAACACAATCTCCAACATATCAAAGCCTTGGTCGCATTCTCCGGCAAGGTGGAAGGTCAATCGCTCGGCAAAGACGACGAGAAGGATTCCCTCGGTATCGATATCGAAAAGGAATACACCGAATACAATCTCAATCCCGAAGCCACGGGAGACTTGCGTCAGGAATTCGAGCGTTCCGAATACCGCGTGATGATCGTCGCGAATAAATTCCAGACCGGTTTCAATCAACCGAAGCTGGTGGGCATGTATTTGGATAAGAAAGTCAGCGGCGTCGAAGCGGTGCAAACGCTGAATCGCCTCAACCGGACCTATCCGGGCAAGGACGTGACTTATATCATCGATTTCGTCAACGACCCGAAAACCATTCTGGATGCCTTCAAGCAATACGACGACGGCGCGGAATTGGAGTCCGTTCAAGATTGCAATGTCGTCTATGACGCGAAGGCGCTATTGGACAATGCGGGCATCTACCAATTCGAAGACCTCGAAGCTTTCAAAAAGGCCAGAGGCAAAGCGGTTCTCGGCAAGGAATCGGACGAAAGCCTGCATAAAAAGCTCTATAGCGCGACCCAGCGGCCTACGGACGTCTTCAACAGCAAATTGAAAATACTGTCGGACGCGATCGAAAAATGGGATGCCGCGATCGACAATGCGGTAGCGGAAGGCGATAAAAAAGGGCGGGAATACGCGGAAGCTCAGCGCAGCGAATTCGCGAAGGCGCGGGAAGGTTTGATGCGTTTCAAAACCGATCTGGGCCGCTTCGTGCGAATCTACAACTACATTGCGCAATTGGTCGAACTCGGCGATGCGGAACTGGAAAATTTCGCCGCGTTCGCGAAGATTTACAGTAAACGCCTGGCGGGCATCTCCCCCGAACAGATCGATCTGACCGGGCTGGTGCTGGCGAACTATCAAATCCGGGCCGAGCAAAAAGTCGATGAGGAAGGCGAAAAATATCTGCTAAAACCGATCAAGCCGAATGAAGCGGAGCCGAGCGACAGGGAAAAAGAGTTTATCAGTCAAATCATTGCGCGGATGAATGAGCTGTTCGGCGATATTTCCGGCGATGTGGGGCAACGGCACTTTACCTCCCAGATTGTCGATATTGCGATGAGAAATAATCGCGTGACGGAGCAGGTGGAAAACAACACCAAAGAGCAGGCATTGCAGGGCGATTTGCCTCGGGTTGTTCGGGCGGCAACGGTTGACGCGATGAAATCGCATAATGATTTGGCTAGGGTGCTGTTGAAAGATAAGCAAACTATGGGCGCGTTTTTCGACCTCGTTTACGACATTATGAAGCGTGGAGACGCCAAGGATCTGATTGATCGGCCTTGATTTGCCGACGTTATTCGGCAGTTTTAACCGGCTTAAGAATACAGGCCCAATTTGCCTTAATGCCCGTTGAATAAAGTAGTGAGGACTGAGATGCTTGAATCGAATACATCTTCGATAAACTTGCTATCGATTGACCGTGACGCTTCAAATTGATGCGCTATTGAATAGTGGATAGTTAAATTGACTCTGACACCAATTTATTCAGTGACACGAACAGATGCTCTAGTTAAACCTAACGATCATGAAGGTTTGTCCATCGCCCCGGCAAATGAAAGTGCGAGGCGTGGCGGAGGGTAGCTTGAGGCTTCACCAAGCCGGTGAAAGTGTTGTAGCCCCTTCATGCTTCGACATGGCTCAGCACGAACAGTCTACAACACATGCCAATAGCTCTTTTTAGGTTAAAAGGCTAACCGCGCCTTTAGGCGATTCATAAAGAGTGCCCATTGAGGGGATAGCAGAAATAAGCCCCCGGCTCTGTCAATGAGCAACAGAATTGAATCAATTTTAGTCATTAACACTGGATTTTCCGGGGGCATGTCATTAATCGGCTATTGGTAAGCCGCTCGGTACTCGATAGGGTACTGTATTGCGCATATCCAAACTAGCAGTGTCAGTTAGTGCATTCAGGAAATCGAGTAAATAGTCGATTTCTTGGTCGGTCAGGTTAACCGGCTGAAGTTCGATTTTGGCCTTTAACTCTGCACGGCTGATTTCATCGCTGTGGATGATGCGGTCGATTTCATTCAAGTCGTCCCGAGGCGGTAGGCGGGCTTGGCTGATATCGAAGTTATCCAGGCTTTGTTCAGGGTTAAGGTGATGCCTAATCATGCCTTCTAATGTGTCATAGGCGCCATCATGCCCCCAAGGTCCGGTAATGGCTACGTTTCGCAGGGTAGGGGTTCGGAAGCGATAGCGATCGTCATTATCGCCGGTAACGCGCTCGCGGCCGAAGTCGTCGTAACCGAATAATCCATCGCCTTTTCCCGGGCCAATCTGCGGAATTCCCAGAGCGTGAAATTGGTGATCGGTTTGTAGAGGGCCGCTGTGACAAGACATGCAGTTGTCTTTGAAAATTTTATACCCCTTTTTTTCCGAAGAGGAGGGGCTGTATTCGCCTCTTAAGTAGAGGTCATAACGGCTGTTGTCGGCACGAAATGCAGTCGCTTCGAAAGCACCGATAGCATTGGCGATATGAACGAAGGTTACATCCTGATCGGTGAGGCCAGGATAGGCTTGATGAATTAAATCGCGATATTCGTCGATTGCCATCACCCGAGCCGTCAACAGTCTCCATACTTCCGTAAGGTTATCGACTGCTGCGGCATCGGCCACGGGGTTTTCTCCGGTTTGTCCAGCCATCTCGGTAGTGGAAGTCACTGGAAACATGGCTTGAGCTGCAAGAGAATGATCCAAGCCTGTAGGTAAAGCGTCACCGGCCGGGGAGTCGAAGCCTGAGGGGTGATTAGGGTTTGCTGTTAAACGCCCGTCATGAAACATGGTGACGAATTCTTTTGCGCCCAGGTTGAATAAATGAGGCGCATTTCTTGGCACCCGCTCATGAATTGCGTCGATGCCGCTACCGGTATCTCGCGTGACTCCTAATCCTTTGCCGCCTTCGCCGACCGGCAAAGCCAAGCCGTCGCCTGTGCCAGCCATTGGATGGTGGCAAGACGCGCATGATATATTGAGGTTTCCGGATAATATTTTGTCATAAAAGAGGAGTTGTCCAAGTTTGATTTTTTCCGAGCTGGAATTGTGAAAATCCATGTCGGTCAGGGCATTTTGGTTAGCGTAAGTTGTCGGAGCAAACATTGCGCCGAGTAATCCCATTTTGATTATTTTTTTCATTCTGGTCTTTGCTTGTTTAATTAACACAGTCTGAATAAAAGCAAGCAATATGCCAGGAGTAATTTATAATCAAAAAAATGAAAAATTCCCCTAAATTTTAGTCTTCTATTACGAATTGTCGGGGTTATCTTACTTGGATGAGTGAATAATAGTGACAATACAATTTAGGTTAAATCACCCAATAGTTTAGGTTGAGCAGCAGCATTTAGGTTAAATAACATAGTTGATATTGAAATTCGGGTGAATGTTCAGTTTCTCCCGATACTTGTTTCAACGATTCTGAAAGCTTGGGTCAAAACAAACAGTTTTTAAGTTCTAAGCCGGTAAGCGGTCTGATTCGCATCAGACGATAAAACAAACTGTTTGTTATTGACTTCAAGATATCAATTTCGGTTATCTGAGCCAAATAACTAAGCACATCTGGAATTTCATTTACAACGCCGACCAAAACCCGGAATGCGGACCCATTGAAGGAGTGATAAAAGCTTGAGGCATAAAAAAACCACAGTAAGTACGGTTTTTTGAGATTCGATCAAACGAAGGGATTCTGAGTTGTTTTCGGGTAAATTGACCACTAAAATTCAGTGGTTCAAATTTGTGACAAAAAACATGTGCCCTTTGTTTTCGAGGAATATTGGTGCCGAGGAGAGGACTTGAACCTCCACGCCCTTGCGAGCACTAGCACCTGAAGCTAGCGTTATTCTGAATTTGTTCAACCTTATCAAGGTGTTACCAATAGTATTCAACCATCGACCACAATTTTTATACATTTAAATGGTGATTATGATGGCTACAATACGTAAAAAAGATAACGGTAGATACGAAGCAATGGTAAGGCGCAATGGTGTTACGCGCTATAAAACGTTCATACTTAAAGCAGATGCCAAGGTATGGGCGCGTGATGAAGAACTTAGAATTGAACAAGGAATAATAGGAAAGAAAGCAACCATAAACCTAAGTCAGGCGTTAGGGAAATGGCGCGATGAACATTTAATAAAACTTAAAAGTTATAAGGTGTATAAGTATATTATAGCCAATATTAACAACCATAATATTAGTAAGGTTAATATTGAAAAAATAGATAGTTGTATGTTAGCTAACTATCGCGATGAAAGGCTCAAGACCCTTAGCAATCAAAGCGTTAAACATGAATTAGGCGTAATAAATCGAGCCTTAAAACATTGTATTGAGGCTGGTTATATAACTAACGCGCCATACGTTAAACAGCCTACCATTGCTAATAATCGGTCAGTAAGGCTAACACCTGACCAATACGCTGAACTATTAAATAAAGCCGACCCATACCTTAAAAACATCATAATTTTATTGGTCGAAACAGGTATGCGACGAGGCGAGTTAGTTAAAATATGTAAGTATAATATTGACTTAGCTAATAAAACTATAAATCTTATTAATACTAAAAATGGCGATGACCGACTAATACCTTTAAGTAATAAGGCTATTGGCGCGTTGTTATATTTAATGAACCAAAGTATAAATGAAGAACGCCTTATAATATGGCCTGAACGCCGTATAACCGAAAACTTTATAAAGTTATGTAAGGGTATAGGCATTGATGATATACGCTTACACGACCTACGACATGAAGCAGTAAGCCGGTTGTTCGAAAAAGGGCTGAACATGGCTGAGGTAAGCACTATTAGCGGTCATAAAGATCTTTCAAGCCTAAAGCGTTACACACATATTAACCCCACATCATTATTATCCAAGCTTAATAATTAATACCTACAACCTAATCCCTATCAAGGCTATAACTATAATGGTTATGGCCTTTTTTTATGGCCTAAAAATACTAATAATACTTAATAATTATTAAAAGGTAATTGTTATTATACCAATAATAAATTATTTTTTAGGATACAGGTTTTGTACATGTATATTTCATGTTTTGCACAGGTATTGTATAAGTATTTTATATACTACATGTTAACAAATATTATAAATAGATATAGGTAATAAAAATAATTTATTGCTTAACAAAAAAGGAGATTAAAATTATGAATACTTATATTATAGAAAATGAAGGTAAAAAAGATTATAAATTTATGGGTGAAGTATTAGCAGAGGTAAGAACATACCCTGATACTAGTGCTGATAGGTTTTACAGCGGAAGTAATACATCTTACCAGGAACTAACATTATATAAAACCTCGAAAAATAATTATATAGGCGTTAAAGACGATTGTAGTATGTATATAGGCGATAAAACCCAACGCACCACCGCAATACTTAAAAATAAAAACGATATTATTGATTTTTTCGGCCAATCATTTTTAGCTCATCAACTATACCACGAGGCTGAGATCGACAACACGGAGGAAGTATAATGAAAGTTTTGCAGGTATTAAGAGAATATAGTCGCGAAGGTATTAACGATATACAAAGAACTGATAAAGCAACCTTATTAGTAAATCATGATGATAGTTTTATACGTATAGCCGACAACAATATAATAGAGTTATTCGACGAAAATGACAATGTTATATTTTTTTATGAACCGGTAAACAGGTATTGGTGTAAACGGGAATATGACGATAATGGTAATTTATTATTATATGGGGATAGCGACGATACTTATAATATATATGAGTATGATACTAATGGAAATATGATAAAAGCAGAAAGCAATAATGGGCAATGGAGCGAATGGGTATACGACAATAATGGTAATAATACTTATTATAATAACAATCTCGGGTCATGGTCGGTAAGTATATACGACCATAATAGTAATATTATATTTTTTAATAACTATAAAAATGAAACAGCTAAATGGACTTATAACCATAATGGTAGTTATATAGTAGAACGCAATTTAAAAGGGATAAAAACAAGCACGGAATATAACAAGGAGGGTCAAGCAGTATGAAAAAAATTAAGGAATTTTTAGATACTAAAATAATATTAACTAATAACCTATATAATAATATTGTTTTATATGGTGGGGTATTAAGTATTATAATTAACTTATTAGTATTATATATTATAAGTATGGGAGGTATAAAATAATGAAAGAATATAAAGCGGTAAGGTTATATAAAACTACTTATAATATATTGCGGGAACTTAGTTATAAACTTAATATACCGATTATAAAAGTAGTGGCACAAGCCGTTGAACATTTATATAAAAGGGAATTAAATAATGAACTTAATAAGTAATATTAGTAATATAACAAGCGCAACAACAAAGCAACAAGCATTAATATTAGATAATTATGAAGGGGTATTATATACCGCAAGTATGTTAAAAGCCGACGAAAAAAGGGAGGCTGAATATACACCTGAACACTTAGCAATACTTAACAACTACCGAATGTTAAACTACTTTTATAACTTACATTTATATAATTATAATAAGTATAAAGCTAATAAAACCGATGATAATTTCAAGGATTTATTTAATAATATTAAAGACTTAGTGGATATAGTCGAAGGGTATAATATAAAGGAAGATAGTATACCCAACGAACATATTAATAATTTTAAATTAAAACATGCAACATTAAGTAGTAATATAAAACAACTACATAATAAAATCGAAGAAGAATATATAAGGGGATAACCATGGACTACCGAGAACTAAAACGCGAAATAAGTAAGCAAGTAAAAAAACCTAATAATTTATGGGTATATATTGTTAATATTGATTTTAATAATAAAGAAGGTATTAATAAAAAAGGTAAGGCTTATACTTACAACGAATACATAATAACATATTTAAACCGTGATGGTGATACTAAAACTAAAAAAGTATTAAGTTTTAATAAAAAAGAAATGTTAGTACTTGAAGACCTTGAGCAATACAAAGCTTGTAAAATACTATTAGCAGAAAATGAAAGAGGTTACAAGGATTGGGTTGATTATACTATTGACGAATTAAACCCCGATGAAGCCGATGATTATTATGCGCTTGCGATGATGGTGGGGGAATAGTTATGGGTGATTATGTATTTAATTATTATGATATACAGAAAATTGATGATAAAGAGCTGATACAATTATTGTATGAATATAATAGGTTGGTAAAAAAAATAGAAATAATGGAGCTAAAAACCAGTAGGTATAAATTTTTTAATATTGATGATTTATTAACAATGAAAAATAATATACTTTTATATATTGGTAAAATACGGGATATTATTAGTAATATGGTTTTATACAACGATATAATATATGATAAATTTGATAGAGATAATATACCACTTGAATTATTAAAAAATTATGATGAAAAAATAAATCATTTATATAATAAAGTAGAAGATTTAAAAGACGAATATTTTATAAAACGTGATGAGTTAACTAAGCAATATATTGATGAGGAGATCCCCCAATAAAGGGGGTATTATTTTAATATGAAACTTAAAAGCAATTAAACCATTATGGTATAACTAATAGTATTTATAGAGGCAACAAATGAACAAAGATAAAATCAAAGAACTAATATATAAAGGAAAATTAGCAGACGAACAATATAATACTACTAATAATGTAATAGATGACCATGATAATGGTATGTTAGTATTATTAAAACAATATTTTAAAGCTGATGGTATAAGTATTAGTAAATACAAAGCACCTAAAAAAGTTAATAAAAATAAAACAGAAATACATAATGAACGTCATATTATTATGGGGGAGATTATGAGAAGTTTGGAACGACAACCACATAACCATGAACTTTTAAAACTTGAAGGTATTAATAGAGTATTATACGCGCCAATACCTATAAAATACTAATAATATATAATATAGAATAACCATTAACCTTAAAAAGCTAATGGTTTTTTTATGGGTGACGAAAAAGGGGGATGGTTATAGTGCCGGTGAGGAATGGGTAGCTAACCCAGGTAATTGTAGATATACCGTTGATAAATTTATAGGTGATTGTATCCATGATTATAATTTATATTTTGATAAAGTTGAGAGTTATAACAAAGGGTTAATAAGGATTATACAAGCCCTTAATAACATAAAAAAGGAAGGAAAACGAGCTAAAGAAATATATAATAAATTGTATAAGGAAAAAATATATTTAATAGAAGAGGTGATTGAAGGATTAGATAAGTATTTTAAACACGATGTAGAAGATGGTGATGTTTTTGGAGCGTCATTAGTGTGTATTAATGATGTTTTTAGTGGCGATATGCCCGCGAGCTTTAGAACTAAAATATCTATTATTAGGGATTTAGGGATTGAAGTGAACACTAAAAAAGGAAAAAAAGATAGAAAATATTATTGTTATTTAACCAAAGATATTGTTAATGAGTTGAAAGAAAAGCGGGATATTTTTAGAAATAAAACAGAAAATCACACTAAAAAGCCGCTGAGTTGATAAAAATATGTTAGAAAAAAATGAAAGTTTTGTATACCCATGTGCCGGCGTCGGAGGCCGCGTATTTCGCGGGGTGGAGGATAGTGGGAAACGGGAGGCCGCGTATTTCGCGGGCTGTAGCGCCGGCACGTCCCTAACACGAAAAACGACTTTTTTCTTATATATCAATGACTTACAGAGGGGGGGGTCTTATATAGTATAAACACCCCCCCCCTTTTTTCATCTAACTAAAATATATACTAACACATATAAACCCATTTTGGTTTTTTGATTTATTAATATTTCATTTATAACCCCCTAAAAACTATATCAGGTCTTATCAGGTATTATAATCAGTAATACCAATACCTAAAAACTATATCAGGTATTATCATTATAATACTATCAATACATTATAATAAAATATCAAAAAAATCATTAATACTAAAATGGATGCTGAAATGAAAAGGGGAAAAATGAAATGATAGTGAGATCCAATAGGGTGTCCACTTGCCAAAAACATCACCCCCCGAATGACGCGGCCTCCAGAGGTCAGATGAGTTTATATGTTAGGGCTAAAATCGCTGTAGGCTACGAACGGCGCGGGGTGTAGCGAGTGGACACCCTCCCGACGATTTTAAAACATGAGGGGTTGATTTATAAGGGCTGAGAGACCCTCCCCCTTATATAAAGGAAAGGGGTCTATCTATGAATACATAAACCAATACATAAAGCAGTATCATAATATTATACTTACCTATAAAACCATTAATACATACCAATACCTATTTAATATTTCAGTATTATCATAATTATAAAACCATTATGGTATCAATACCTATAAAACCCTACTGGTATTATCAAGTATTAAATGGTGAGACCCCCTAAAAACCTAGTGGTGTATTAATAATTATATTATTATATTATAAAAACTAATGGTCAATATAACCACATTCTAATATTAGAAAACACTAATATACTATGCACCATTATGGTGCAACATATAATAATGATGATAAGCCACTTCCCTAAAACACCTTCACCCTATTAACCTTCATTACCCTTACACCTCCCTAACCATAAGGGTTCCAGCCATTTGAGGGTATTATTATATATACATTATACAATATTAACATAATACATTATACTGCACCATTATGGTGCAATGTATAATAATAATCAACTAATATATTATATAATTATAGGGTTGACAATATACCTAAGTTATTGATATATAAGTGTATATAATTAAACATTGTTCATTTAAACACGTTTGACGAAGTTAACGTATTATCCCAGCACGTTCGACGAAGTTAATGTATTTTATCGACATTATTAATATTCAATAATATTAACCATTATCCTGATATTAGTATTATATTTCAGGTATTTTAGCGACATTATTAATATTCAATAATAATCAACGTTCTACATTATAACCATTAACCTGATATTATTATTATATTTCAAGTATTATAACCCTAATGTTTCAGATATAAATCATTATAACCATCATGTTTCAAGTATTATAACCCTGATGGTAAAATACTATTAACCTATTATTCCCTATAAAACAACATCATTTATACAATCGTACTCTGCTATTTTTGACCTACCCCTACCGCTACAGGCTACGAATATTAAGGGTTCAGCCTTAAAACGTGTTAGGGTTGTGGCACTATTATTTTAAAAGGGAAAAGGTACTTCTTATGGCTTATTATCGAAGGGATTTCGCAGCCTCGATACAGACATTTTTTCGAATATTTTTTAGGTAAAAACCCTATATAAATTAATAAGTTAGATTCTATACTTAAAGTTGTATATTAGGTATGAAAAAATGGTGCCGTATATTTTTATGACTTAGTGAACACGCGCGGCTCGAAATTTTTGGGGGTGGTGGGTGTTTTAAATATTGGCGTATTCAATAAAAATCCTACTAAATTCAATAATATTAATACGAACCATTATCATTCAAGCCATCAATAATTTTATAAATGATAGCTTGAATATTATTAACAATTATGGTAAGCCCGAACCATTATAATAACCATACAACTATAATGGTTGAATAGTATTAATAATTATGTTAGGCGCAACTAATAACCATACAATAATAATGGTTGCTACCTATTAATAATTATGTTAGGGCAGACCCCCTAAAAAGGAACGGGTGTATTGTATAATATTATAAAATACTAATGGTAATGGTTGATAGTAAGAACCGAACCCTTACCATTTATACCTATAAAAATTGCAAGATTTTTAACATTTTATATAAATAATACAATGACCATTGAAGTTAAAAATTATGACATACGACCTTTTTTATATTATTTTTATAGCTTACTTAGCCCTCAGCCGCCCTAACCACGCGCCATACTCTTAGGCTCGAACCTCACCACAATCGACCACAATTTTTATACATTTAGCTATAAAAAAGACCTAAAAATAGTATAATCACCATCGATGGTTAGAATACATTTAAAATGGTAAGTTATTGATAAGAAAGGATTATGAATGGTGCCGAGGAGAGGACTTGAACCTCCACGCCCTTGCGAGCACTAGCACCTGAAGCTAGCGTGTCTACCAATTTCACCACCTCGGCAAAGGTGTGCTGTATCAGCGAAGTGAGCGCGCACTATACCGATTGCTCTATATACTGTCAATACTATCAACGTCTAAAATTGCTGAGGTCTGTCTGTTTGCCGTCCATCAACTGCTTGATGCATCACGTTGAATTTTGATTTGCATAGGGAATTGTTAAAATACGCGTATATCAGTTAAGCTATGACATTCATTCTAATTTAGGAAACGACGACATTGAAGTCTAAAGATAAAAAACCAAATTTTATTCCGACTCGAGATCCTTACGCGGCGCGCGAGGCGGCGAAATACGAGAACCCGATACCTAGTCGGGAGTTGATCCTCGATCTGCTCGCCCACGTCGGTAAACCGTTGTCGCGCGACCAAATTTCTCAGGAATTTCAACTCGAGTCCCCCGACCAATTGGAAGCCTTGCGCAGACGGCTTCGCGCGATGGAACGCGACGGACAATTATTATTTAATCGCCGCCAAAAATATTGCCGGGTTAACAGCAAGGATTTGATTGCCGGGCGCATCATTGGTCATGCCGATGGCTTCGGATTTTTAAAACCGGATGACGGGTCGGACGATTTATTTTTGTCTCCCCGGGAAATGCGTACGGTTTTACACAACGATAGAGCCGTTGCGCGACTGGCCGGTCTCGACCGGAAAGGGCGCCGAGAAGGCGCTATCGTCGAGGTGCTGGAACGCAATACCAGACAAGTCGTCGGCCGATTATTTACCGAAAAAGGCGTTAATTACGTCGTGCCGGATAATAAAAACCTGGCGCAAGATGTGTTGATACCGGGTGATGAAATCGGTAGAGCAAAAAAAGGCGATATCGTTGTCGCCGAAATCCTGGAGCAACCGAGTAAGACCAATCAGCCCATCGGACGTGTCGCTGAGGTTCTGGGTAAGCATTTGGCTCCGGGCATGGAAATCGAGATGGCGATTCGCAGCCATGGTTTGCCGCATGTCTGGCCGGAAGAGGTTGAACAGGAAATTCAGGCATTCAGCGATGAAGTGCCGGAAGCGGCTAAGGAAGGTCGTGTCGATTTGCGTGATGTTCCGCTGGTGACGATAGACGGCGAGGATGCGCGCGATTTCGACGATGCCGTGTATTGCCGTAAGACTGGAAAGGGCTGGAAGCTTTTTGTCGCGATCGCCGATGTGTCTCATTATGTCGCGATCAATAGCGCGTTGGATATTGAGGCCAAAAACCGCAGTACCTCGGTTTATTTTCCGGAACAGGTGATTCCGATGTTGCCGGAAATTCTTTCGAATGGACTCTGTTCTCTCAATCCTAATGTCGACCGCTTATGTATGGTCTGCGAGATGACGATCAATGCGGAAGGACAGATGACGCGTTCGCGTTTCTTCGAAGCTGTGATGCGTTCTCATGCACGCCTGACATATACCGAAGTCGCTAGCATGCTGGTAGATGGCAACAAGGCCTTAATTAAAAAATATAAGCCTTTAATGCCGCATTTACAAGAACTGTATGCGTTGTACAAAGCCATGCGTTTAAGCCGAGAAAAACGCGGCGCAATGGATTTCGATACTCAGGAAACGCGGATTATTTTTGGTTCCGAACGTAAAATTGAAAAGATCGTTCCGGTTGTGCGTAACGATGCACATAAGCTGATTGAAGAGTTTATGATTACCGCGAACATGGCGGCAGCTAAATTTCTCAATCGCCGAAAAATGCCCAAGTTATTGAGAATTCATGACGGGCCCGGACCGGAAAAATTATTGGCGCTGAAGACCTTTTTAGGTGAATTGGGTCTGAGTTTGGGCGGTGGTGAGAAGCCGACGCCGCTCGACTACATGCATCTAGTCGATAGTATTAAGGGGCGCCCGGATGCTCATTTGATTCAAACGGTTTTGTTGCGTTCGATGTCGCAAGCGGTTTACAGTCCCGATTTGAAAGGCCATTTCGGCTTGGCGCTCGAAGCCTATGCTCATTTTACGTCGCCGATTCGCCGATATCCGGACTTGTTGGTGCATCGGGCCATCCGGCATTGTTTACAAGACAAAAAGCCGGAAAGTTATCATTACGGATTTCCCGATATGGTCACGCTTGGCGAGCATTGCTCGACGAACGAGCGTCGAGCCGATGATGCGACACGCGATGTCGTTAGTTGGCTTAAGTGCGAATACATGATGGACAAGGTCGGCGAAGAGTTTCCGGGTATTATTTCGGCTGTGACGTCGTTCGGGTTCTTTGTTGAGCTTGCCGATATTTATGTCGAGGGCCTCGTGCATATCAGTAATCTTGCCCAAGATTATTTTCATTTCGATGCGGCCAGTCATCAATTAATCGGCGAACGTACGGGTATTCGTTATCGTCTTGGCGATACTGTGCAAGTGCAAGTCGTACGCGTCAATCTTGACGACAAGAAAATCGATTTCGAACTGGTTAAGGTTACTGCCTTGGCAAAGCGCCCGAAAAAAAGACGGCGTAAAAAATGAGCCGAGTCAATATCTACGGCATTCATTCGGTCCAGGCGGCACTCGATTATTCGCCTCAGCATATTCATCAGGCTTGGGTTGACGCGCACCGTCAGGACCGACGTTTAAGTCAATTGCTCGAAGACTTGAAAAAGCTCGGTATTAACCCCGAAAAAGTCGACCGAAAAAAACTGGATCGTCTCGCCGACGGTAATAATCATCAAAGTATCGTGCTTGAAATCGAACTGCCTTCGGTACAATCGGAAGATGCATTGAAGCAGGCGGTTTCCAGTCTTACCGGCATGCCGTTGTTTTTGGTTTTGGATAATGTTCAGGACCCGCATAACCTCGGAGCATGCTTAAGGACGGCCGATGCCACCGGCGTGCATGGCGTGATTATCACGAAGGATAATTCGGTCGGTATTACACCGACGGTTTGTAAGGTTGCGAGCGGTGCAGCGGAAACCGTGCCGGTCTATCAAGTCACGAATCTGGCCCGAACGTTGCGTTGGCTAAAAGATCAGGGGATTTGGATTTTCGGCGCGGCCGGCGAGGCCGAGCAAACGCTTTATCAATGCGATTTTAAGTTGCCGATGGCCTTGGTGATCGGTGCCGAGGGTAAAGGCATGCGGCGTTTGACTCGTGAGCAATGCGATTGGTTGGTCAAATTACCGATGCAGGGAAATGTATCCAGTCTTAATTTATCGGTCGCGACCGGTGCGATGTTGTATGAGGTCGTTCGTCAAAGGTCGATCCCATCATAGCTCCAGGAAGTTATTTATCGCGATATTCTCAGTGTATTTGTAGGTTAAGCGGTTTTTAACGGTCAGGCTGATAGTCAATTGGTGCGATATATCTTTTAAGAATATCGGGCCATAAGTCGGCCCAACAGCACGCATGATCGAATCCGTCGATCGGCAGGTAAACGGCATTGGCTTGCCGCCGGCTAAAAGATTGGATGATCAAAGCGGGAACATTGTCGTCGTTTACGCCGGCTAGATGAATTTGTTTTATTTTGGCCGGCAAAGGTTGGGCGTCAATCGGGTTTAAAGATGCGTCAAGCGGCAAATAGCCATGATGCAGGCTCCAGGCGCTTGTGTTTAGGTTGGCAGCCACAGTAACAACGATGCTTGTGTGTTCAAAGTAAGGCGCGAGCAATGTGGCGAGTGTTCCTCCGCCGCTATAACCGATTAAAACAACGCTTGCTGTTTTTGAGTTTGTTAGCCATTTTCGCAAGGCAGTCGCCATGCTTTCGACGACTTCGGTCGAATAACGTTTCGACGTCCATAATGAATTGTGACACTTATCCGTCGAATGTAAGCCGTAGTAGCAAGGCCGGCCCAGTAATATTGACGGTTCTTTATCCGCTGCCATTAAACGCAATATCAAAGGGTTTCTCGGTGTCGGGTCTTCGGCAATCCAGCGCTTCATTTCCCATGGCGTACCGTCGCCATCTAAATAAACATGGACTACCGGGGTAGTGTCGGATTGCGTAGCGGTTCTTCGATTCAGATAAATTCGATGACGAAATGGTTCGCCGATTATTTCAATGCTTGTAAGCCCTAAGCTCTTGGCGCTAGATTCAAAACGCTCTGAAGGTGTCGCGCAGCCGCTAAGCTGTAAGAGCAACAAGATTAAGCCGGCAATTCCCGGCTTAAGTTTTGTTTTCGTTTTTAGGGCGTCTGGGCTGTTTGTCGAGAAGCGAAGTAAACCCATTCTTACAGCTTAGGAATATGTAGAAAATAATTTCTACAAGTATTGCGCATTGAGGAGGTTCGGCGACTCGCTTGACAGAGCGCCGTGAACCCAGCACCTAAATTATCCAAGATATTTAACCATAGCCAATGGGCTATGGAATTTAGGTGCTGGGTGAATACTTCCATGTAGGCTTGACGGCGTCTATCCGTGCCGCCGACACCCGTCAATCGAGCCACCGAACCTCCTTCCAACAATTATCGAAGTTATTTAATGCTCGTTCCTTAACGGTGTTGTCGTTAAGCACCGGGAACGAAAAAGAACGGGCTACCCTCGTGACCGGCATGTTGAAGCGGCGCGTATTGAGGGGCTTGAGTAAAGCCCACTCGGGATGCCGAAGTTCGAACTTGTTTCGATACCGAACGAAAAATATCATAATCTTCGATTAAACCCCGATTGCTTTGAAGAGCATCGATAAAGGCTCGGGCAAATATTGAATGCTCACCGTCTCCTTCGTCGAGAACCGGAGCGACGCCTCCTGATGTCAAGACGGTTCGTGCTTTCCGTGTTGCCATGAATTTCAGCCATTTTTCACGTTTATTTTCGGGCATGCTGTCCGGTAGTCTAGCGATCGCCGTTCCGGTCATCGCGCCCGAGTAGCAAGAATCGGCTACAACTAGGATATGTCGTGCGGCGATGATGTTTAGATAGCGGGTGATATCGTCGCTGGAAATCCAGTTTGCGGTATTGTCGATCTCGGCATCGGTAGGTAGCCAGTAAGCCGCAAGGCTGGTTTTGTCTCGTTCTCCATGACCCGCATAATAAATTAATAAATTGTCGTTTTCTTTTAATGAATTGCGAATAGTATTCAGCGCCGTCATGATTTGGTGGCGATTGGCATTTTGCAGCAATGTGGTTTTGAAACCATAGCGTTGGCGCAAAATCGACTCGACCGCTTTGGCATCGTTGATCGCGGTTTTCAGTGTCGGTAGCTCCGTATAATCGTTATTGCCGATGATGAGCGCATGATAACGCCCGAAGTCGACATCATAAAATCGGCCGGGTTTGCTGGGTGTCGTCGGTTGGCTGTCGATGCTTGATGTGGCGCTTTCCTCTTGGGTTACGATGTTGAAATTGAGACTGGTTCTTTTGTCTTTTTTATCGACGGCGACGATTTTGATCGGTGTTGTCGCTTCTGTGGCAGTGATATTTATCTTAAAGAAACCCTGCGTATCGATATTTTCAGGTTTATCATTGATCTTTAATGTTTTAAGTCCGGCCGGCGCCTCGACTTTGCCGGTAATGGTTCTTGATGGGGCTATCGATCTTAACAATAAGCTCGGGACGCCTCGAGTCAACACCATCGGCGGATCGATGATTTCTATTGTTGGTGCGGCAGAGGCTAATTGTATCAATTGACCGTTTTCCAATTTTGTCACAGCTTTGCGTTGTTCATTAATTCGGTTTTTTAAGGTATTTATTTCCTGTGCAACCGTTTGCAACGATTGTTTTTGTCGGTCCAAATTAGCCCTGATTTCCTTCGCCCTTAGTTGTTCCCCCGGCGAACCGCTTTGTTCGGCCGATGAACCTACCGCTTGTAAGGATCGTTTGATTTCATTAGAGATCCTTATGTAATGACTTTCTTTTTCTTGAAGTAAGGTTTCGTTTTTTTGTAGTTCGCTACGAGCGTTGGTCAGCTTTTTTGCGGCTTGGTCGTCGATGATCGGTAGTTGTGGGGCGCTAGCGACGATTTTTTGTTCCTGAGCTAAGGCGGCTTGAGTTTTATGCTTGATTGATTTCTGTTTGGTTTCCAGGGAGCGTTCTAATTTTGAAATTTGATTTTGTCGCGCTTCGAATTCGCTTTGACCGGTTTTTAATTCCTGTTCCAGTGCTTTCAGTAGTGATTCGTTCCGGGTGGATTTGTTTTTTTCCTGTTCGAGCTGTTGTTTTTTTTGGTCTAAGTTTCTTTGTATCGAACGTAGATTTTCTTGCTGTTGCCTGAGTTGACGTTGTGTGTCGGCTAGTTGGCTTCGTAATTGATCAGCCTCGAATTTGCGTCGCGCAGCATCTTGCCGTAACGCTTCCAATTCTTCTTCATGGGCGCTGGAAAATTGTGCCTCGACAACCGAGGCAAATTGCAAGTCGGTGTTTTCTAAGCCTGAAGCCTTTCGGTACCAATTTAATGCGGTGGTTAGGTCCTTTTCAACGCCGAGCCCTTTTTCATATAAATAACCGAGATTAATTTGCGCTCTCGAGTGACCCGTTTCGGCGGCTTTTCGATACCATTCGGCGGCTAACCGAGGGTCGGCTTGCGCGCCGAGTCCTTTTTCGTAGATTTCGCCGACGTTGATTTGCGCTTCGGCGTCGCCTTGTTGTGCAAGCGGTAACCATATTTTTAAAGCGCTGGCTAAATTGGCTCTGTCGTAGGCGACATATTCGCCGCCGCGAATTTCGCATTCGCCCGCAGTCGTTTTAATAGCGCGTCTGGCTGTTAAATAGGTCATTTGCGTACCGAGCTTTCGGACTTGTCCGGGCAGCAGGCAATCGACGACGAATAGCTTGTCGGTGTCTTGAGGTTTAAAGCCTTCTAGCGCTTTGAGTCCATCCGGGCTGGTTGGGTCGGTTGTTTGGCAGCCGAGGGATAATATCAATGATGTCAATATCGCAACAAACAGAGTTTTTTTGGTGCTGAGCTGTTTATACTGTGTCGGTGGTTTTGGAATGTTGCTTGACATGTTTTCCGCCTTTGTTAAACAAAGTGATGAATAGTTTTATTGATTTCTTTCAATCGCCATTTTTCGTATTCAGCGTTACTGTATATTGATCGAAATGAATAGTAGCCTCTGTAGTTCTATTAGGTACGATCTTCATCGAAGATTTCCATTGTGCGGTGTCCAGATTGCGAAATGCCGCGAAGATAGCCAAATAACGAGCTTCAGGTTTGCTTTCTAAGCTTAAATGCTGACTTGTACCAGGCTGAAGCTCCAATTCCTTGCGAAAAATAATGTCTTTGCCCAACAGTGCTACGTCATTATCGTAAATTGCGAAAAAATCGCTGGTATTGAATTTATCGATTGCCTCGAATTGGTATATTCTAACGACCAAAGGCGATGCGCGGCCTTCAATATCGGGATTTAGAAGTTTGCCGGCTTGTAGTTTGAGTTCGAGTATCGTGGGATCGGGTGTCGGCGCAATCACTTCGTCCTTGGTAGAGCACGCCGTGGTGTTGAATAGTAACGCGCTTAGCAATATGATCCGCCATTGAATATTTAGGCGTGAGAGATCAATTCTATTGTTTTTATTCATGATGTTGTATTGACGATTCAAGCCTAGGTAGGCGCTAAACTGGGTTCCTTTGAAGTCTAGCTTCAATTTTATAATTCGGCCAACTTTCGAGTTATTCATGAAGCGGTTCTAAGTTTTTGGAGTGTTCTCGGTATTATACTCATCGTAGATCAAAATTCGGTATCAGGGGCCGTCAAAGGACGCCGTGAACCCAGCACCTGAATTATCCAAGACAGTTAAACATAGCCAATAGGCTATGGAATTTAGGTGCTGGGTGAAAACGTCCATGTAGGCAAAGGCTTTTGCCGAGCACCTCGGTGCCTACTTAAGCATTGCCGAAATTTGAAGTGCGAAAGGTAAATATTTGTTGCATTTCAAATTTCGGCATTAGCACTAAGAGTAATGTCGGACTTTTTTACAGTTAATCAGCCAAACAGGTTGTGTGATTATTATAAGTAAGAGAAAAATAATAAATATTATCTTATGGCTTTAAAATTGCTTTTAATAATCTTATGCGAAACGAGAGACTGACATGAGTTGGCTATTAAGGCTATTTGCCGTAATTCTATTTTTTTCCTCACCGTTATTTGCAGCCGAAGCTGCGAACAATCATCCTAGCGGAATTCGTAAAATGGCGATGGTTTACGAACACGGCCGCGGTGTCAAAAAAAATTACCGGAAAGCTTACGAATTGTATTGCAAGGCGGCGTTAATGTCGGACGCCGAATCTGCTTACCACTTGGGTTTTATTTATTTTAACGGCCGCGGGGTGTCGAGAAATTTATCGGTAGCGCTTTACTGGTTCAGGCTAGCTGCAAAAGGCGGCGACAAATATGCCAGACGCATGGTTATCAAATTTAAAGATATCAAGCCGACTAAGGATTCCGGTTGCCGCCGCCCCGAGCCCGAATTAACGATAACGGCCGAGCAGCATGCAAGCCCCAATCGCCAAATTGTCAAATCGTGGGTCGAAAAAATTGCTCCGAATTACGGTATCGATCCTGAGCTGATTATGGCGGTCATCCAGGCCGAATCGGCTTTTAACCCCGGCGCTTTGTCGCACAAAAATGCTCAAGGCTTGATGCAATTGATTCCGGCGACTGCCGAAAGATTTGGTGTCAAAGATACTTTCAATCCTATTCAGAATATCAAAGGCGGTACTGCGTATCTACATTGGCTAATGCGGCATTTTAATGGCAATGTGGAGTGGGTTTTAGCGGCTTACAATGCCGGCGAGGGCGCCGTCGAGCGCTATAAAGGCATTCCTCCTTATCGCGAAACCCAAAATTACGTTAAAACGATACTGAAGAAATATCCTAATAAATCGCATCCTATACCAGGCGAATATCCGCAAAAAATGGATGCTTCATGAAAATTTTCATGTGATTTACTCTTGTAGGTATGGGCGCGACTGTCGATAATTCTAGAAAGAGAATTTAACATGAAGATCATGAAGAATAAGAGGTTATACCTCATGAGATTCATGGTTAATCTGCTGAATTTAAGATAATCAAAAAATTATACAGTTTTCTTCTCGGCGAGCATCCGCCGGTCTCGTTCCGTCCTTCCAAGAGCTTCACTCGAATCTGCAGCTTTTCATCCGTCTCGTGGCGCAATCATTCTTGAAACCGGTTAAAATAAGCCGTTTGTTAGCCTTTCATTCGAATTGGAATATGAATCGATAAGATTTGTTTGGTCGAAAAGGCGTTATAAAACCACTCCGGGAAACATGTGAATCAATCAAAAAAACAACAAGAGAAAACATTGCAGATGGCTGTTTTGATGACACCGGATATGGCCAACTTTTCCGGCGTCGTGCATGGCGGTTCGTTATTAAAGTTGCTCGATCAGGCCGCTTATGCTTGTGCGGCCCGATATAGTAAAAACTACGTTGTAACGGCATCGTTAGATCAAGTGTTTTTTAAGGAAAAAATTCAGGTTGGAGAATTGGTGACTTTATCCGCACATGTCAATTATGTCGGGCGGTCTTCAATGGAAATCGGCATCAAAGTGGTTGCCGAGAATTTGCGCACGCAAGAAAAAAGACACACCAATTCGTCTTATTTTACGATGGTGGCGGTCGACGAGAATGGCAAACCGGTGCCTGTTCCGCCATTGACCATAGAAAGCGAATTGGAACAAAAACTATACGATGCCGCGTTGATGCGCAAAAAAATGCGACAGGAAATCATGGAGAAACATATGGCACTACATGTCGACTTACCAAAGGATGATCTCTAATTTATGGGTATTCAGGAAAACTTCGAACAACTTCCGTTAAAGGAATTTACCGAAAAGGCATATCTCGATTATTCGATGTATGTGATTTTGGATCGCGCCTTACCGCATATTGGCGATGGTCTCAAGCCGGTGCAGCGGCGCATCGTTTATGCAATGTCGGAGCTGGGGCTGACCGCGGCGGCAAAATTCAAAAAATCGGCGCGAACGGTCGGTGACGTGCTCGGTAAATATCATCCGCATGGCGACTCGGCCTGTTATGAAGCGATGGTGTTGATGGCTCAGGATTTTTCCTATCGTTATCCGTTGATCGATGGTCAGGGGAACTGGGGTTCGCCGGACGATCCGAAATCGTTTGCCGCGATGCGCTATACCGAATCGCGTTTGACGCCTTACGCACAAACCTTGCTGAGCGAACTGGGGCAGGGGACCGTCGATTGGACAGATAACTTCGACGGTACATTGAAAGAACCGGTATTGTTACCGGCGCGTTTACCGAATGTATTGTTGAACGGCACGATGGGTATCGCGGTAGGCATGGCGACAGATATTCCGCCGCATAATCTTAGAGAAGTGGCCGCGGCATGCGTGCAATTGCTCGATGACCCCGATACGCCGTTGGAAAGGTTGTTCGACCATATCAAAGGTCCTGATTACCCAACCCACGCCGAGATTATTACACCCGTCGAAGAGTTACGAAAGATGTACGCTTGCGGCAACGGTTCGGTCAAAATGCGTGCCCGTTATGAACTGGAAGACGGTAATATCGTCATTACCGCATTGCCGCATCAAGTGTCCGGAGCCAAATTGCTCGAACAAATCGCAGCGCAAATGAACGCGAAAAAATTGCCGATGATCGATGATTTGCGTGATGAATCCGATCATGAAAATCCGACGCGTTTGGTCGTGATGCCGAAATCCAAACGCATCGATGTTGAAGCGGTGATGTCGCATTTGTTCGCGACGACCGATTTAGAGAAAAATTTTCGCGTAAATTTAAATATGATCGGCCTAGACGGTCGGCCGCAAGTCAAAAATCTTAGAACGATATTGACCGAATGGCTGATCTTCCGAACCGAAACGGTTAGACGCAGGTTGCAATACCGGTTAGATAAGGTCTTGGCTCGTTTGCATATCCTTGAGGGATTATTGATCGCCTATCTGAATATCGACGAAGTCATTGCGATTATTCGGTACGAGGACAAGCCGAAACCGGTGCTGATGGAACGTTTCGGTATCAGCGATCTTCAGGCCGAAGCGATCTTGGAATTGAAATTGCGGCATTTGGCAAAACTGGAGGAAATGAAAATCAGAGGCGAGCAAGCAGAGCTCGAAAAAGAGCGGCAAGCCTTGGAGAAAACCCTGGGTTCGAAAGCTTTGCTTAACCGATTGATCAAAAAAGAAATTCAAGTCGATGCCGAAAAATTCGGTGACGAGCGGCGTTCGCCGATTATTGAAAGAGGTTTGGCAAAGGCCCTAGACAGCACGGAATTGATCGCGAATGAGCCGGTCACGGTGATATTGTCGCAAAAAGGCTGGATTCGTGCTGCGAAAGGTCATGACATCGATGTTGAAGGCTTGAGTTACCGTTCCGGAGACGGCTTTCTGCATGCGGTCAAGACCCGCACGACTCAGCCGGTTTATGTATTGGACTCGACCGGACGCGTATATGCAACCGCGAGCCACGACTTACCTTCGGCGCGCAGTCAGGGCGAACCGCTGACCGGTCGATTCAATCCGCCTGCAGGCTCGTTATTCATTGGTTTACTAGCTGGTAACCCGGATGATTGGTATGTGCTGGCCGGATCCACCGGTTACGGTTTTAGAGTGCAATTGAAGGATTTATTCAGCAAGAATAAAGCCGGTAAAACGGTGGTTTCTTTACCGGTGGGCGCAAAGGCTTTATTGCCTGTTCGCGTACATCGCGATAGCGACTTGCTGGCGATTGCGACACTTCAGGGCAGGTTATTGATTTTTCCGGTCAATGAGTTGCCGGCTTTGACGCGGGGTAAGGGCAATAAACTGATTCAAATTCCGCCGAACGACTTGGCCGACGGAAGTGATGCGGTCATGGCAATGGCCGTGATCTCCGAACAAAGCGAATTGAAGCTCATCTCCGGAAAACGCACGCTGACACTTAAAGCAGCCGATATCGGCCATTACAGCGGAGCCCGAGCGAAGCGGGGCTTACATTTGCCGCGCGGTTTTCAGAAAGTCGACAGTTTTGTAGTCGAGTAGTTATTTCTCGCGCGGAGGCGCAGGGTTTCATTCATCGTTCCCATCGCTCCAGCGTGGAAATGCATACCGATCGTGACTCGGCAGCCAAGGTATGGGGTCCCACGGAGGACCATGGGAACCAGAAAGCCGCGATAACGAACTATCATCTCCGCGCTCCAGCGCGAGATTGAAAGATTTAGCTATGCGCTTGTTCAGCTGCGATGACGGTATTGGCGACCAGCATCGTGATTGTCATTGGGCCGACGCCGCCCGGTACCGGCGTTATGTAACCGGCGACTTCTTTGACGCCTTCGAAATCGACATCGCCGACTAATTTTCCGTCCTCGAGCCGGTTGATGCCGACATCGATGACTGCGGCGCCGGGTTTGACCATGTCCGCTGTAATCAAATTAGGTTTGCCGGTCGCGACGACCAGAATGTCGGCCAATGAAGTGAATTGCTTCAGATCACGAGTTTTCGAGGTGCAAATACTGACCGTCGCATTTTTTTGCAACAGCATCAGCGCCATCGGTTTGCCGACGATGTTGCTGCGCCCGACGATGACGGCATTTTGGCCTTCGATCGGAATGTCGCAATATTCAAGCAGACATTGCACGCCATAGGGTGTGCAGGGTGGGAATATCGTATTGCCGGCCATCAATGCGCCCAGATTATACAAATGAAAGCCATCCACGTCTTTATCGGCATTGATGGTTTCGAGAACTTTATTGACGTCGATATGATCGGGGAGGGGGAGTTGCACCAAAATGCCGTGTATGGACGGGTTGTCATTAAGGCGTTCGATAGCCGATAGCAATAACGTTTCGCTGATATCTTCGGGCAGGTCGATCAATTCGGAATAAATGCCGACTTCGTGACAGGCTTTGATTTTATTGCGCACATACACTTGCGAGGCAGGATTGTCGCCGACAATGATGACAGCCAGGCCCGGAAGAACGCCTTTTTCTTTGAGTTGAGCTACGCGTTGTTTCCATTTTTTGCGGACGTCCAATGCGACCGCTTTACCATCGATGATTTTTGCACTCATGATTTAATTATTTATGTTGTAAATATTATCGGCAAGCATAAGGAAGAACGTGCGAGAACGCAAACGTTCCGCTACCGGTGGTTGTATCGTTTTTCAATGCGATTAATCGCCCAAAACGATGTTGTATTTGCCGAGCAGGGAATAAAGTGTTGGGCGAGTAATGCCTAATAGCTTTGCCGCATTAGAAACGTTATGGTTCGAGAAATTCAGTGCCCTTTTTATCGCAAGTGTTTCGGCCGCTTCCCGAACTTCTTTTAAATTAAGCGGTAGCGCGTCATGGTTACCGCCGTCCATTTCCAGGTCGTTTAGCGTTATCAACGCTTCCTCCGCCATGATGACCGCGCGTTTAATTTTATTTTCCAATTGGCGAATATTTCCCGGCCATTCATAAGTTTCGATGGCTTGAGCGGCTTCCTTGGTAAAGCCCCTAATCGATTTTTTATGTTGGTCGTTAAATTTTCTCAATAAGGCGGTTGCAATGATGATAGCGTCTCCTTCGCGTTCTCTGAGCGGAGGAATATTGATGGTCATTTCACTGATGCGATAATACAAGTCTTCTCTGAATGCATTTTGTTGGATCAGGGTTTGTATATTTTGGTGGGTTGCGCAAATAATGCGAACATCGACCGGTATTTCGCCGCGCCCGCCCAAGCGCTCAATGGTTCGTTCCTGAATGAAGCGTAATAATTTTGATTGTAGATTGAAGGGTAGATCGCCTATTTCATCGAGAAAAAAAGTACCGCCATCGGCATATTCTATTTTACCCTTGGTTTGTTTGACAGCACCGGTGAATGCCCCTTTTTCGTAACCAAATAATTCACTTTCCAGTAGGTTTTCGGGAATGGCCGCGCAATTGACCGGTACGAAAGGCTTTTTAGCCCGGTCGCTGAGGTCGTGAATTGCTCTGGCGAAAACTTCTTTACCGGTTCCGCTCTCGCCGAGTAATAAAGTAGTGATTTGCATCGGAGCGATTTTTTCCACAGTTCTGGAAATTTCCTGCATTTTTTTGCAGGCCGCGATAATGCCATTCAACGGCTCATGGTTTTTTTGCTGAAGTTTTGAGTTTTCATTTTCCAGCGAGGTCAGATGAAAGGCGCGCTGAATGATTGTGTTCAAGACATCGAGATCGACCGGCTTCTGGTAAAAATCGTAGGCTCCCAATGCGATGGCTTGGAGTGCGTTGTCTCTATCGTCATTGCCGGTCACGACGATGACTTTAGTCGTTGGAGCCAGTTGCAGGATTTCTTTTAAGGTTTCGAGCCCTTCGCTAGCGTTGGTCGGATCGGGGGGCAGGCCCAAGTCAAGTGTCATAACACTCGGTTGATAACGCCTCAATGCGGTAATGGCCTCTGGTCTGTCGCCAGCTATGACGATCTGGTATTTTTCGAAGCCCCATTTGAATTGTTTTTGCAAGCCGGGATCGTCTTCCACTATGAGTAAAATACTGTCGTCGCTCATTTCTCGCCTTTTAATATTGCTTGGGTCATATCAAGTTGAACGTTCGGTTCGACGCTGGGTTGAGTTGGTTCATTTTGCCGATTATAAAGCGGCAAGGAGATCGTAAAAACTGTTCCAGTACCGGGGGCGCTTTTAACATCGATCGTCCCCGAATGCTTTAAAATGTAATCTCGAGCTTCGTAAACGCCGATACCCATACCCGCATTGCCCTTGGTAGTATCGAAAGGTTTAAACAACCTTTCGGCAATAAACTTGTTATCCATTCCGGTGCCGCTATCGATAATTTTGATGATTGCTCGGCCGGCGTTTTTTGTTAACTCTAGTTTAACAAAACCATCGTCATCGGTTGCTTCTTGAGCATTTTGTATTAGGTGCCCGAGAACAGCTGTTATTTTAGCTTGTTCGCCTTGAATTTCGCAGTCTTGGTTAAGATCGGAGATAATTTCCAAGGTCGGACGGTTGCTTGATTGTTGTTGTGCGACATCTTGGATGATGTGATTTAGGCTCAGTACGGCTTGGGTTTCAGATTGAATATTGCCTTTTTTCAATTGATCGATGATGTGTTGCATTTTTGTCACGACATTTTGCAACGTATCGATGGAATCTTCAATAAATTCGGGATTATGTTTATGTTTCTCTGCATTTTTAACAATCATCGCAACTTGCGCGATCAAATTTTTTAAATCGTGCACTACGAATGCGGATAGTCTGCTGTAGGCTTCGAATTGTCGAACACGAGACAATTCGTCAAGAGTTTGGTTTAAGGCGAGGGCATTACTCAGCTGGAATCCGACAGTCTTTAATAAGTCGAGATCCTCCCAGTTTAGAGCCCTAGGTACACGCGCTTGGGTAAGGACTACGAAGGCTTCTAATGAGTTTAGCCTGTAGAGCGGAATAATGAGCCAAATATTGTTGTCGTCAAAGTTCCACTTAGACAAATCAATATCATCGTACAGATCCGGGTTGTCATTGTATTGCACGAAATCGATGACCCATTGCTTGTCGGCTAAGAATCGAATAAAAGGTTCGTCTTTATCAAATATTTGTTCCGGTTCGAACCCTAAATGTTTGTGTTCGGCTAAATAAAAATCGCCCTGTTCGTTTTTTAGCCAGAGCCCACCGCCGGAACTCTCCACTAAATCGGCCATGGTTTTAATAATGAGCCCCGCCAACTCACTGACCGAATTTAATTGCGCGAGGGTTTTACTGAGCTTGATCCATTCTTCTCGATAATCATAGCGATATTCAAGAAAATGTTTGCTCAAATTAACTTTGACTAACGCCCTGATTTTTCCGGAAATAAAAAGAACGATTAGCAATAAAATCGCTAAAAAAATAAAGGTAAATTGAGCGATTTCCCCCCAATTGCCGCCATAATCACGTATATAAAATCCGGCAACTGACATCAGGACTAAGTATAATCCGGATCCGAATAGAACGGTTGTATGAAAAACGATTTTTCTTGAAACGGTCAGTTCGGTGTCTTTTTCTTGTAAACGCAGCATGGAAATCGCGAGCATAGGCGCGATTATGGCATTGATAATTCCCCGTGAACTCCATATCGCCGAATCCAAAGAAAAAAACAGTAATGATTTGCTGTATAGAATAAAGTCGACTATAAACAAAGCGCCGAGACCTACGCATAAGAATTTTATCGACCAACGTTGGTCGGAAAATGCGTTGCGATAAATTTGCTCGATCAGCATTAGACCGACAATTGCAAAAATGACATGGATAAATAAGCGCAAATCCCTTTGTAGAAATTGGTTAATAGTTTGTAGTAAGTCTGAGTTGACTTCGTAAAGAAACACAAGTGTTGTGCTAAGCAAGATTAACAGGACATTTTTTGATCTAAAAAAAATTGATAAGCGTTCTCCCTTGCGTTGTTTGAAGCTTATAAAGCAAATGAAAATGAGCCAAGCCCCATTACGTAAAGTTTCGAATGGCAGTGCATCGGAACTGAAATAGAACTGATCTTGCAGGGTAAACGTTGTGTAACCTAACCAAATCAAGGAAAGAACAATTGCTAGAAAAAAAGGTAGGAAATAAGGGCTTTTTTTTATGCTTACTAATGCAAAAGGAATCAACAAGGCATAACTGGTTGTAGCGGTAAGGTAATTGTAAAAGCTGTAATGTTCCAAAGTGTCCATGTTATTCGTAGCGGTCAGAGAAGGTTAAGAGCCGATGTAAAATGGGCGAAATCTCAATTTCAATGGTAAAGTTTGAGATGAAGTCGGTACTGAATGATACGGGTTTGTGCTTTAATAACCAACAGATCAAACGTAGTTGATAAAGAGATCTGTAACCAAATTGCGGTGGAAGAATGTCCGGTAGAGGCTTGGAATCGAAATTAATAGGTGCTTGGTGAATGTCGATTTTGCAGGAGCAAAAATCGACCTAACACACCGTCCTCCTTAAGCGCTATCGAAATTTGAAGTGCAAAAGATTTCCTCGTTCCCACCGCTTCAGCGTGGGAATGCATACCGATCTTGTCTTGGCGGCGAAGGTTTGGGTTCCTGCGGAGGACCTTGATAACCGGAAAAGTCTACCACCATTGCAATTGGATACCGGCAATCCATGTCGGAATGACGTGTTTCCGTTAACTTAGGATTTCGTGATAAATAACGTCCTGCAATTATGAGTTTTGTTGAGGGTTCGTAAACTCGCTTGGCAGGGCGCCGTGAACCCAGCACCTAAATTATCCACGATAGTTAACCACATCCAATGGGCTATGGAATTTAGGTGCTGGGTAAATACGTCCATGTAGGCTTGACGGCGGCGACTGATTGCCAAGGATGGCATGAATGCAGATTTTGCAGGAGCAAAAATCTGCCCTGCCGCCGACACCTGCCAATCGAGCAACCGAACCCTCCATAAAATAGGGAAGTTATATACGACAAAATCTTTAATGACAGTGATGTCTATTAGAGTCTAAACTTTTTTCCACCAAACAAAGTAACTAAAATTTCCTATGAAGGTTTAGCGACAATGCTGATAAGAAATATTAAGAATTTTGCTGTTGTTATGTGTTTTTCACTGTTAACGGCTTGTAGTTCGCCTGAAGAAATCGCGATGGATAGTCAAGCGAAAGGAATTGAACTGTATAATCGGGGTGAATACGCCAAGGCCGAGTTAGAGTTGAAAAGCGCAATTCAGCAGGATGCTACTGTCGCCGATGCTTATTACTATCTTGCCCTCGTAAATGAAAAAAATAGGAATTTTAAAAGTATGAAGGATAACTTGATTGAAGCGATCAAGTTAAAGCCTGAAAACCTAGATGCCAAACTACGCTTAGGCAAGGTTTCATTGCTGCTGAATGAAGCCGAAAATGCACTGATTCAAGTTAAGGAAATTTTAGAGCAAGAGGCCGATAATGTGGATGCTAAAACGTTGGAGGCATCGATTCTTATCAGGCAAAAAAAAATGTCGGAAGCATTGCCGATTCTGGACGAGGTGCTCAAACAAGATCCAATGCATAATGATGCGTTGTCGCTGAAAGCGGCTTTATTGATGGAGGATCAAAATTTTGACGAGGCGCTTTCGTTGATCGAGCCGGCTATCGAATCGGATCGCGATAACCTTTCATTGCGGTTGTTGAAAATCAAAATCGACGCTAAAAATAAAGATATCGATGCAGTCATAGCCGATTATCAAGAGCTCATCAGAATTTTTCCGGAAAAGGACGAACTAAAGTACGCATTGGCTAAGATCTATTCTGCTGTTAAAAAAAATCAAGAGGCCGAACAAGTTCTGACCGAACTGGTTGATCAACGTCCTAATGATGTTCAACAAAAGCTGGTTTTTTTGGGTTTTATATATCAAACGGACAGGAACAGAACGGACGAAGTTTTACAGAACTTTATAAAAAGCAGTCAAGATAATCCCAAGCACTTGCTGGAGTTAGCAAAATGGACTTTGATGGTTAATAACGTAAATGCTGCGAAACAGCAATTAAAAGAAATTGCCGATAATAAAAAGTTTAAAGGTGATGTTCGTACTGAAGCCGATTTATTATTGGCGAATATTTATTTTGAGCAAGGAGATTATACCGCCACATCGGAAGCGGTTCAGGCAATTTTAAATAAGAACCCAAATCAAATCGGCGCAAAAATCCTTAAGGCGAAAGTCTGGGTTCAAGAAGGTCAGTTGGAGGAAGCTGCTGCTTTAATAAATACAGTGCTCTGGGACATGCCGAATTCCGATGAGGCGATCGTACTGATGGGCAATATTTTTTTACAGCAGGGCGATTTGGATAAAGCCCAAAAGAACTTTAAAGAAGCACTCGATATTAACCCTGCTAATTTACAGGCTTTATTTCCAGTTGTTGAAAAAGCTGTCAAGGAAAACCATCTCGATTATGCCGCACAATTGCTTGCAAAAGCATTAGCTAGGAGGCCCAACCAGGTTTCGGTATTAAATAAATTAGTGCAGATCAAGATGGTTCAAAGAGATTGGGAATCAGCCGAAAAGTTGATTGCTGCGATGGAGTCGCAACCCAAGTCTATATTTCTGGCTAAGTTTTTAAGAGGTAAGTTATATCAAGAGCAAGGCGACTGTAGCAAAGCCATACCTTTATTCAAACAAACCCTGGCAAGATATCCGGCTCAAGCCGATAGCTTAACGGAAATGGCTCGTTGTCACGAGATGCTGAAGCAGCGCCCAAAAATGCTTACCTATTTGAATGATTTAATTAAGGATGGCCCGGCAAATATTTCCGCCATTGTATTGAAAAGTAAGTTGTTGACGTTGGATCGCCAATCTGACAATGCCGTTATCTTGTTAAAAAAAGCGATAGACGATTATCCGAATTCAGTTTCGCTGTATTCAGAATTAGCCAGGGTTTATTTACAGAAAAATCAAATAAAAGATGCACTGAAAATTTATCAACTTGGCTTGGAACGCAATCCTGCAAATCTTGAGCTTTCTATGTTACTAGCTTCAACTTATGTTGACCAAAAAAAATACGATGAAGCGGTTGCAATTTATTATCAAGTCATGGAAAAAAATCCACAACTTGATATTGCTAGGAATAATTTGGCGGCTATCCTATTGGATCATTATGGACAGGCGGATGATATCGATAAAGCTGTGCAAATGATTCAGCATTTTAAGTATAGTGATCAGCCTTATTTTATCGATACCTACGCATGGGCTGAATTTAAGGCTGGACGATTAAATCAGGCTTTGTCGGTTTTGCAAAAGGTAATCGTTGCGGCTCCCAATGTACCCGTGTTTAGGTATCATTTGGCATCGGTTTATCATGCTCTTGGAAATAAAGCCGCAGCATTGTCGGAATTGAGGGAAGTGATGGAACTGGCAAAATTTATTCAATTCGATCAGCTTGATGATGCGAAGAAACTGATGAAGCAATTATCTGAGAGATCCGAATAGCGATAATGATCTTCAATTGTCATTTTATGAGATGAACGGGCAAAAAATGCATGCAAGAGTTTTGCTTAGTCGCATTAAGTATTGGAGATGCTAAGGATTTCGTGAAAAATAACTTTCGGGTGCCATGAGTTTTGTAGCGGGTTCGGTAACTCGCTTGACAGGACGCCGTTCCTCGACAGGCTAAGATCGGCGAAACTGCTCAAGCTGGGAATTGCTGCGGATAATGTATAAATTAAAATTATGCTGTAAGTCACCTATAATTGTAAAAGAAAGACACAAATAGAAGCCGGTGTATCGTAAGTTTGCGAGCTATAGCTTCTTTAGCAATTCATTAGTATATTTTCTTTCGATATCAAATGGTTATAAATTTTATATCGATATGGTCTTCATTTTTTTGAAGTTTGAGTAAGAGCCTATTTCGGCATGAAACAAAATCGAGATATTTTCGATGCACCATTAGAAAAGGCGTGTGTCAGATTTATTTTCAAATCTAGAGTTTAATTGGTATGACAAAAAAAATATTTATCTTATCTCTGTTCTTCTTACTTTTGTCCGGGTGCGGCTATCCTCCCTTGACCGATGATTCCGAATTACCGCAGGACTATACCTATAGAATTGGTCCGGGAGACAGTGTAGAAATATTTGTATGGGGTTATCCGGAAATATCGACAACAGCTACTGTTCGACCCGATGGCAAGATAACCACGCCATTAATCGACGATGTCGATGCAGTTGGCAGAACGCCTTCCGAATTGGCGCGTGAAATGGAAGTCATTTTGAGCGAATATGTTAGAGACCCTCAAGTTGCCATCATTGTGGGCGGTTTTCAGGGCATCTATGAACAACAAGTAAAAATTATCATGACCGGCAGCGGAGGCGCAGGAGGCATGGGAGGCGGTGGCATGGGAGGCGGCGGTGGCGGTATGGGCGGTGGCGGTGGCGGTATGGGCGGTGGCGGTGGCGGTGGCGGTATGGGAGGAAGCGGAACCGCTAGGGCTTTTCCCTATAAGAAAGGCATGACCTTGCTCGATTTAATGATCCAAGTTGGTGGCCTAGGTATCTTTTCGGATGGTAATAGAGCAAGTATTATTCGAAAAATCGATGATGATGATTATCAATTTGGTGTTCGAATAGATGATTTATTAAGCAATGGCGATTTGTCGGCGAATGTTAGGATCATGCCGGGCGATATTCTGATTATTCCGGAATCCTTTTTCTAAATGGGGATAATTTTTAATAGTTGTATTCCGTATATATACTTCGCGGGGAGTATGGTTTAAGTGCGGATTTATTAAGAGGTAGTGTTTAGATATGCAAGAGCAATTCGCTGAAATTCTTTATTATATAAAAGCAACATTCCGATATAAGTGGTTTATTATTATTTCGGCCTGGCTCATTTGCCTTCCTGCTTGGTGGTATATATTGAACCTGCCCGATAAATACTCGTCTACGGCTCGTGTGCAGGTTGATACCAGAACTATGCTGCGGCCATTGTTGAGCGGCTTAGCGATACAGTCCGATGTTAGGGGCATGGTCGCGGTCATGAAACAGCTGATGTTTACACGATATCATTTAGAAAAGATAGCGAACCTGGCGGGTTTGGATACAGATCTAAACACGGAAGGTGAGAAATTGGCCTTAACTAATAAGCTGAAAGAAAGCATTAAAATAGATGGCGAAAAAAATGATATTTTTTCCATTAGCTATGAGGCAACAGATCCGCTCGAAGCCAAACATGTTGTTCAGTCCGTGCTTACGGTTTTTTCGGAACAAGCGCAAAAAACAGCCTTGGATGATGCCGATTCCACACAGCGTTTCTTATTGGCTCAAATTCAAGAGTACGAACAACGACTTCGAAACGCTGAAAGAGCACGGGAAAATTTTAAACGCGCGAATGTCGGGATGCTTCCCGGAGAAGGAGGCGATCAGGTCGGTCAAATACAAGAATTGAATAGAACCATTGAAGAGGCTAAATTAGCTTTAAAAGAACTGGATTCGCGAAAACAAGTTTTAAAAGAACAGTTGGCGGAAGCTCAAGAAAGTGCGGAAGATGAATGGGGTTTGTCGCTCAATTCCAACAAAGCAGAAGATCCAAGGTTAATGGCCCTGATATCTCAGCGAGATGAGTTATTGCTGAAATACACCCGGAAGCACCCAAGCGTAAAGGTTATTAACGATCAAATTAGATCCATCTTGAAACGCAAATCGCAAGAAAAAGAGGAGCTCGAAACGGAGGGTGCGGCTGCGGCGCATTCTAATCCGTTCGTTCAATCCATCAAGGCATCCCTGAACGAAATCGATGCGCAAATTGCTTCGATTAAATCGAGAATAGATTCGTATGAGCAAAAAATCGTTAAGCTAGATGATCAATTCAATCAACGATTGAATGTTGAAACGGAGATGCAGAATCTGAATAGAGACTATGGCGCGATTAAAAAAAATTACGATACCCTGCTGCAAAGAAAGGAGCAAATGAACTTAACGGAAAAGGTCGATGCCGAGGGTACATCATTAAGATTTAAAGTGGCCGATCCGCCTAATAAACCACTGTCGCCATCCGGGCCTAAAAGAGCCATTCTTTATTCCGCCGCTTTAGGGGGCGGGTTAGTCCTAGGTGTTGCGATCGCTTTTTTAGCGGTATTAATTAAACCGACTTTCATTGCCTCCAATCAAATCAGAACGATGACGGGGATTCCTGTTTTAGGCAGCGTTTCTATTGTTAGAAATCGTGAGCAGACGAGAAAAATGAGGATGCAAATTGTTCAATACGCGATGGCTTGCGGACTGTTGGTAACTGCTTATGTCGGAATTATGGTTTTTAAAGTGTAGGTGAAGTTAGTACTCAACAAAATCAACAGCATAAAATGTCTTTGTAAAATAATTCTGAATAGTCGTCAAAACAGAGTAATATTAATGGAAAAAGCATGATTAAATTGATCCAAGGACATCTGACAGGCCATGGAATGATGAAATTTTGGAGTAATTAATGAGTATTGAGAAAGCTTTAGAAAAAGCTAGCTTAGCCGAGAGTCTCGGTCCTGCGAAAAGATCCAACTCCATTGTTGATAATCAAACAGAATCGACGCACACCAATGATGCATTAGATGCTTTTTTCTTAACTGACGATACTAACGGCAATGCCAAAGCGCACTCCTCAAACGGCGGCGAAAAAAACATCGAACGGTTTAATTGGGAGTTTCTACACGAGCATGGTTTTATCGATCCGTCAGTCGGGCACATGAAGATTGCGGAAGAATTTAGAAGCATTAAGCGGCCGATCATGTCCAATGCACTGGGCGGCATTGAAAAAGGCATCGAGCGATCTAATCTTATTTTGGTTACCAGTAGCGTTCCGGGAGAAGGAAAAACTTTTTCCGCTATTAATTTAGCTATCAGCATCGCGGCCGAGCGCGATAAGCAAGTGTTGTTAATCGACGCGGATGTCGCAAAACCATCGGTTTCCAGGGTATTGGGTATCAAAAGAACGCCCGGGCTCATTGAATATTTGGAAGGTAACAAGATTGATTTTTCGGATATTATTTTGCAGACCGAGATCGCCGGACTTCGTATCGTTCCGGCTGGAAAAGCGCATCAATTCTCGACCGAATTGCTTGCAAGTAACAAAATGATCAACCTTTCGAGAGAGTTGAGCGAGCGTTATGCCGATCGTATCGTGATTTTCGATTCGCCGCCGTTATTGGCGGCCACGCAAGCGGAAGTTTTATCCAGCATGGTCGGTCAGGTTATTTTGGTGATCGAAGCCGAAAAAACGGCTCAAAACATTGTGATGGAAGCGGTCAAAAAATTGGAGTCCTGCGATGTGGTTCTTGCTTTGTTGAACAAAACGCAAAGAAGCATGGATATGAACTACTACGGATACGGGCAATATTGATTTTTTATGAAACACCTTATATTAAGGCGGTTCATTGTCGCTTCGCTCAGCGGTTGCTTGATTTTGGTATGTTGTAATAGTGCTTGGGCTTTAAACCTTAGGTTTAGCCCCAGTGTTTTTTTACAAGAAGTTTATTCCGATAATATTAGACTCGCACCGAAAGGCGAGGAACAAAGCGCTTGGGTAACCGCGATTACGCCCGGTTTTTTTGTTAACGGTCAATCGGGACGTTATAATTTAAATCTGAATTATCGATTGCAAGGTATATATAATGCCGGCGGCGATTCCGGTATCGATTTAAATCATCAATTACAATATACCAGCAACTACATTCTTTCGCCGGGACGATTTTTCGTTCAGTCCCGTAGTTCCATCAGTCAGCAAAATATTTCCAATACGCGGATTGTCAGCGATAACTTTACCGGAGATCAAAGCAATACCGCGACCATTTCAACGTTTGGAATCGCTCCGACGTGGACGCCCAGGTTTGGAAGCTATGCCAACGGTATGGCTCGAGCCAGTTACGATAGGGTGAGTTCTAGCCAAGGCCCCTTGTCCGATACCGATAGTTTTTCGCAAAACGTCATGCTGAATAGCGGCAGGTATTTTTCAAAAGTGGGTTGGCGATTAAATTTTAATAATAGAATCAATCAAAACAGTAGCGGAGAGGACATACGCTTTCAAGATTCCAATGCTTTACTCCGATACAATTTGAATAGAAAATTTAGCTTGATCGCGCAAGGCGGGTATGCAAACAACGATTTTCAGTCGACTACCGGGTTCAGTCGAAACGGCTTTTATTATAATTTCGGCGGGCAATGGAGGCCCAGTCAACGATTCAGTGTATCGGCGGGTTATGGCAACAATTCTTATGTGACCGTTTTTATTTCGCCGTTCCAGCGTCTGCAATGGACGACGACCTATCGTAATAATGATGTCGGTACCAATACCGGCAATGTTTGGCAAACCAATCTGCGTTATTTTACCGCTCGGTCGGTGGTTAATTTGACTTATAACGAGGATACGACCACGGTTCAGCAGGTGTTATTAGAAAATCAGTTTGATTTTGATGGTACTTTACTTGAGCCTGATGACCCTAATTTTGGCCAAGATACAAATTTTAACTTTGGTTTGGTTCCTACTTTAATCGACGACGTTTTTGTTAGAAGAAGAGGGGAGTTATCGTATTCCTACCGAACCGGTAAAAGCATACTTAGTACGAATGTTTTCACCGAAAGAAGAACGTTTCAAGAGAGTCAAGTCAAGGACGAAGTTTACGGTATCAACGGAACTTGGATGTGGCGGTTCATGCCCAGAACCAATACTTTTTTAAGCTCCGGTTACCAAGTAACCGACACCGACTTTTCAACGGACAACCGTTTCGACATGGCTTTTCGAGTGCAAAGAAGCATTTTGCGGCAATTGAACGGTAACATTGAATACCGTTATATCAATCAAAGTTCAAATAGCAATATCAATAGCTTCGACGAGAATCGCATTACGCTGAATTTAATGGCGTTTTTCTAATTTTAACGATACATGCAGGGTTTTCTTTGCGGCAATTAGGATTTCGTGATAAATAACGTCCAGGAACTATGAGCTTTGTTGAGGGTTCGGTAACTCGCTTGACAGGACGCCGTGAATACGTCCGTGTAGGCTTGACGGCGGCTTTCCCTGCCGCCGACACCTGTCAATCGAGCCACCGAACCCTCTGTAAAATAGGGAAGTTATTTACGACCAAATCCTTAGGTTTTCAATGAACAAAAAAAGTATAACGAATGCGATGACCGTCGATGTGGAGGATTATTTTCAAGTCTCCGCGTTCGAGAACACAATTGCCAAATCCGACTGGGAAACATTGCCGCAACGGGCGGATTACAATACGCATCGTTTCTTGGATTTATTCGAAAAACACAATATCAAAGCAACTTTTTTTACTCTCGGTTGGGTTGCCGAACGGCATCCGGCATTGATACAAAGAATTGTCAAGGAAGGCCATGAACTGGCCTGTCACGGTTATGACCATATTCGAATCACCGAGCTCGATCCCGAGCAGTTTCGAAGCGATATCGTCAAAACCAAAACAATACTGGAAGATATCGGCGGCCGAGAGGTGATCGGTTACCGAGCGCCGAGTTATTCGATCGGCGCGAGTAATCCTTGGGCGCACAATATACTCGCTGAAGCGGGATTCCGATACAGTTCCAGCGTCTATCCGGTCAAGCATGATTTATACGGCATGCCGGAAGCGCCGCGGTTTATCTACGAACCGATCGCGGATAATAATTTCAAGGAAATTCCGATTACCACGTTACCATTAGCCGGTAAGAATTGGCCGTGCGGCGGCGGCGGTTTTTTCAGGTTTTATCCTTATTTTTTATCCAAATGGGCTTTTCGTGTCATCAATCAAAAGGAACATCAGCCCGGAATTTTTTATTGCCATCCTTGGGAAATCGACCCCGAACAACCGAGACAGAAAAACGTGAGTTTCAAATCGAAATTCCGGCATTATTTGAATCTCGATAAAATGGAAGGGCGCATCGTCAATCTGCTCAACGATTTTTCCTGGGATACGATGGCAAATGTTTTTTTTAATAACCATTCGCGCCGATGAACCGGTTTTATTTTTCTTATATCTTATACAATGCTCAAATTACTGGACTCAGACAACTATAACAAATGGGACGCCTTCGTAGAGCAGCAACCGGACGCCACTTTTTTTCATCTGTCCGGTTGGAAAGACGTCATAGAACGCGCCTTCGGCCATAAAACTTATTTCTATTACATCGAAAAAAACGGGAATGTCACCGGCATATTACCGTTGGCCCAAATCAAAAGTCCGCTGTTCGGGCATGCCTTGTGTTCGTTATCGTTTTGTGTTTACGGCGGTATAGTCGCCGAAGATGAGGACAGTCATGCTTTGCTCGATCAAGAAGCCTGCCGTTTGGCCGAACAATTACATGTCGATTATCTGGAAATGCGCAACCGTGTTCAGCAGAGCACGGATCGACCTTATAAAGAACTCTATGTTACTTTTCGGAAGACGCTCGATCCGGATCCTGAAAAGAACATGCTGGCGATCCCACGTAAACAACGAGCGATGATCCGAAAAGGCATCAATGCCGGTTTGGTGAGTGTGATCGATCAAAATGTCGAACGTTTTTATCAGGCGTATTCGGAAAGCGTTAGAAATCTCGGTACGCCGGTTTTTGCCAAAAAATACTTTCAAATTTTGCTGGATATATTTAAAGACCGATGCGAGATATTAACGGTCGAAAAGGACGGTCAGTTGATCGCAAGCGTTATGAGTTTTTATTTCAAGGACGAAATACTGCCTTATTACGGAGGCGGTAACGATCAAGCCAGATCGGTGCAAGGTAACGACTTCATGTATTGGGAAGTGATGCGCCGGGCCGTCGACAAAGGCGTTAAGACATTTGATTACGGGCGAAGTAAAATCGGCACCGGTTCATACCGCTTTAAAAAACATTGGGGCTTCGAACCCGAGCCGTTATTTTACGAGTTTCATTTAGTCAAGGCCGATCGCTCGCCCGATATCAATCCGTTGAATCCGAAATATCGATTGTTTATCGAGGCCTGGAAACGGTTACCGTTGCCGGTTAGTCAGATCGTCGGACCTTGGTTATCGAAAGATTTGGGGTAATGCTTGATGGAAAACTTATTGTTTCTGGTTCATCGTATTCCCTATCCGCCGAATAAAGGCGATAAAATCCGCTCGTTTCATTTTCTTAAGGCGCTATCGCAACACTACACGATTTATTTGGGTACTTTCATCGATGACCCCAACGACTGGCAGTATGTCGACACGGTCAAAGGCTATTGCCGAGAGACCTGCATTCAATCGTTAAATCCTGTTCAAGCCAAAATCAAAAGCCTGACAGGGCTATTAACCGGCGAAGCGCTAAGTCTGCCTTATTATAAAAACCATGAGCTACGCAAGTGGGTCAATGGTGTCATCGAGCGTCATCGGATCCGCAAAGTGCTGATTTTTTCGTCGGTCATGGGGCAATATGTCCTTAATCGAGAAGATTTGACGTTGATTGCAGATTATGTCGACGTCGATTCGGATAAATGGCGGCAATACGCCGAGAAAAAGACTTGGCCGGAAAGCTGGATCTATCGGCGCGAGTCCGAACGCTTGCTCGAATTTGAGAAGCAATTGATATCCCAAACCAAAGCCGGTTTTTTTGTTTCTGAACAAGAAGCCAATTTATTTAAAACCTTGGTTCCGGAATTCGAGGCGCGCATCGGTTCGGTCAATAACGGCGTCGATACCGATTATTTTTCGCCGGATCATGCATTCGACTCGCCGTATCGCCCTGAAAGCCAAGTATTGGCTTTTACCGGCGCAATGGATTATTGGGCCAATGTCGATGCGGTTAAATGGTTTGCCGAAAAGGTATTTCCGGCCATTCGGAAAAAACACCCCGATACCGAATTTTATATCGTCGGTTCCAAGCCGACTAAGGACGTGTTGTTGCTCGCCCAAATAGACGGTGTGGTCGTAACCGGAAGTGTGGACGATGTCCGCCCCTTTATCGCGCATTCCGATTTGGTCGTGACGCCTTTGCGTATTGCTCGAGGCATTCAAAACAAAGTGTTGGAAGCAATGGCAATGGCTAAGCCCGTTGTGGCGACATCGATGGCGATTGAAGGCATTCCGGTCGACGACAGTTTGAATGTCGTGATTACCGACGACGAAGGTCCATTCGTCGATCGAGTGTGTGAGGTGCTTGCCCAGGATAAAAGAGGCAATCGCTCCGAAAATAATAGGCGTTTCGTTCTGGATAATTTCAGTTGGCAGACATCAGCCGACCGATTGAGCGAATTGATCGGTTGAGAGTCGGTTTTTACTCCAGTCTGACTGAAATCGTTCAACTTCGTTAGTGCCGTTGGGCAGGCGCCGCGTACCCAACTTGACTTCGAAGTACCCAACCTCCGGAGTCCGTTCGTCTCCGGAGATTGGGGCGGCGATTAGAATTCGATGCTGTATTCGTTTTCAAGCAACTTGGCATGAGCCGCCGCGAGTCTTGCGATAGGGATTCGCGGTGCCGAACAGGATACATAATCCAGTTTGATATGATGGCAAAAGCGGATCGATTCCGGATGTCCGCCTTGTTCGCCACAAATACCCACTTTGATATCGGGCCGGGTTTGTCGTCCCAATTCAACTGTCATTTTCATCAATTGACCGACACCCTTAGCGTCGAGCACTTCAAACGGGTTATCCGCTAGTAGCCCGGATTCATTGTACAAGGGCAGGAATTTGTTTTCGGCGTCTTCTCTGGAAAACGAAAAAGTCGCCTGCGTCAGATCGTTGGTACCGAACGAGAAAAATTCGGCGACATCGGCCAGTTTTGCCGCGCGCGTGCAAGCCCTGACGGTTTCGACCATTGTGCCGAATTTGAATTCCAAGTCTATGCCATACTGTTTTTCGACCTCTTTTTGAATTTGATCGACGTAAGACTTTACTTTTATCAATTCCTGAACGGTAATGACTTGAGGCACCATGATTTCGGGCAAAATCGGTTTGCGTTGCTTAATACATAACGCTGCCGCTTCAAGAATCGATCGGATCTGCATTTGGTAGATCTCAGGGTAGGACATGCCGAGTCTGACGCCGCGATGGCCGAGCATCGGGTTGACTTCGTAGAGCTCTTTTACTTTACTCAGCATGAGTTCCTTTTTCGCGATCGCTTTATTGATGACCTCTTCGTTCAGATGATTGAACGGCGACGGCAATAAGGCATGGGACCCCAAGGTGTCGAGCGTCACTTGTTGGCCTTGAATCATGATTTTATAGTGATTCAAGGCCCGGATTTCGTCCTCCAATTGATGTTCGCCGGGCAGGAACTCATGCATCGGCGGGTCCAGCAGGCGGACCGTGACCGGGTAAGGCGACATGGCCTCAAAAAGCTCCTGAAAATCGTCTCGTTGAATCGGGAATAGCTTGGCTAAGGCTTCCTGGCGCGCTTCCTTGTTGTTGGCAAGAATCATATCGATGACGAGCGGTAGACGATCTGAGGCGTTAAACATGCGTTCGGTGCGGCATAAACCGACTCCGGTAGCCCCATAGCTGGCGGCCAAGCGGGCGCGTTCCGGGGTATCGACATTGGCATGCACTTCCAATTCGGCAACTTCATCGGCCCAAGATAACAGGGTTTTCAATTCTTCCGAAAATGACGGCTCGATCGTGGGGATTCGGCCTAAAAAGATCAAACCGGTGCTGCCGTCAATTGTGATCATATCGCCTTCACGGATATGCAATTCGCCGATGATGGCTTGACGCGAACGGACGTCGATTTTGATATCCTCGGCGCCGGCTACGCAAGCCTTGCCCATGCCTCTGGCCACGACCGCGGCATGCGAAGTTTTCCCGCCTCGGCTGGTCAGAATGCCTTGCGCGGCAAAAAAACCGTGAATATCCTCGGGTTTGGTTTCTTCTCTCAGTAAAATGATCGCTTCGCCCGCACGCCCTAGTTGTTCGGCCGTGTCGGCTTCGAATACGCATTTTCCGCAGGCCGCGCCCGGCGAAGCTGGTAAACCTTGTGCAACCGCTTCGGCTGTTGCATTAGGGTCGAGTTGCGGATGCAATAGTTGTTCAAGCAATTCCGGGTTGATCCTCAATAATGCGCGTTTTTTGTCGATCAAGCCTTCCGCGACCATTTCGACCGACGTTCTAACCATCGCGGCCGCATTCATTTTGCCGTTACGCGTTTGCAGGCAATAGAGTATGCCTCGTTCGATCGTGTATTCGTAATCCTGAACTTCTTTGTAATGGTTTTCGAGTTTATTGCGTAATTCGACCAGTTGCCGGTAAAGATCGGGCATTTCATTAGCGAGTTCATGCACCGGTTTCGGAGTGCGAATGCCGGCGACGACATCTTCGCCTTGCGCATTGACCAAATATTCGCCGTACATCTCATTGGCGCCGGTTCCCGGGTTGCGCGTAAAACCGACGCCGGTCGCGCAATCATTGCCCATGTTGCCGAATACCATCGTGACGACATTGACTGCGGTGCCGTTGGCCATTTTCGGCGTGATATGGAATTCCCGGCGGTAATCGACCGCGCGTTTACCCATCCATGAGTTAAAGACCGCTTTTATCGATAGTTCCAGTTGTTCATAGACATCTTCCGGGAAGGGTTTGCCGGTTTCTTCATGAACCACTTGCAGGAACAGTTCGCTGATTTGGCGTAAATGTTCGGCGTCGAGACCGACATCGGCTTTAATGCCGGCTTGTTTCTTGATGGCATCGAAATGCTGATCGAATTTTTCATCGTCAATACCCAAAGCGACCTTGCCGAACAGTTGAATGAAGCGCCGATACGCATCATAGGCAAAACGCGGGTCGCCGGTTTGATCGATCAAGCCGGCTAGGGTTTGTTTGTTGAGACCAAGGTTCAAAATCGTATCCATCATACCGGGCATCGATATCGCCGAGCCGGAACGAACCGAGACCAGTAAGGGGTTGTCGCGTCCGCCGAATTGTTTTTCGGTTTGCGCTTCGACTTCGACAATGTGAGCTTTGACTTCGTCCATTAAGCCGTCGGGTAAGCGCTGGTTATTTATATAATCTAGGCAGGCGGTCGTGGTGATTACAAATCCTGGAGGAACATTGAGTCCGATTTGCGTCATTTCGCAAAGATTCGCACCTTTGCCGCCTAGCAGCATTTTGTTTTTGCCGTCGCCTTTTTGGAACGAGTAAATATATTTTTCAGTCATGGTAGATCCGTATTTGAGCTGATGGAAAAAAGAGAGGGGCTTAGAGTGCCTTTAGGATACGGTAATTCGCAATAAATTAAAAAGCGTTTCTAACAGGGTTCATGAGCGATTTAACATGAGCGGCAGCGCTCTCGGCCAAGGCTTTGATATGATAGCCGCCTTCCAATACCGATAAAATCCGGCCCTTGGCGCTTTCTTCGGCAATGGCTTTTATATGTTCGGTGACCCATTGGTAGTCTTCCGTGACTAGCCGAATGCCGGCTAGCGGGTCGTCTTGGTGAGCGTCGAATCCGGCCGAAATCAATATCAAATCGGGTTTGAAATGCCGGACCGCCGGTAAAATAATCGAGCTGTACAATTGCCTGAATTCGGCACCGGAGGTTCCGGGGTGTAGCGGTACATTGACGATGTTGCCGACACCGGTTTCCTTGGGGTGCCCCGTACCGGGATAATGGGGCATTTCATGAGAAGAAGCGTAGAGTATTTGAGGTTGTTTATAAAACGCAGCTTGCGTTCCGTTGCCGTGATGGACATCGAAATCGATGATTGCAATCTTGCCGATTGAATAATGCAACCGTGCGTATTCCGCCGCGATGGCAATATTATTGAATAGGCAAAAACCCATCGGCCGATCGGGTTCTGCATGATGTCCGGGCGGGCGAACCGCGCAAAAAGCGGAGATCGCTTGTTGAGTGCAAATTTTGTCGACTGCTTCGCAAACGGCCGCGACCGCGAGTAAGGCGGCGGTTCCCGAGCCGGGAGAGAGAATGGTGTCGTGATCGAGCACATGCAAGCCCTGGTTGGGTATGCTGTTGAGAATGCTCTCGATCATAGCTGGACTATGAATCAACGCAACTTTTTCTTGAAGATCATCACGCCATTTAGGTTGCACTCGGATTAAGCGCTTAAAATTCGGCGCGTTTAAGGCTTTGTCGATTGCCAGCAGCCTAGCGGCGCATTCAGGATGGCCGGGGCCGGTATCATGCTCTAAAAAGGCCGGATGTGTGTAATACAGTATGGGCATGCGTTTAAGTTCTGACAATAAACAATTGCATAGACTTTTTTGTTAGCAGTTAGGATTTCGTGAAAAATAACTTCCTTGTGCTATGAGTTTTGAGCGGGTTCGGTAACTCGCTTGACAGGACGCCGTTAATACGTCCGTGTAGGCTTGACGGCGGTGACTGATTGCCAAGGATGGCATGAATGCAGATTTTGCAGGAGCAAAAATCTGCCCTGCCGCCGACACCTGCCAATCGAGCAACCGAACCTGCTTACCTTGCGTTAAAAATAGGGAAGTTATTTATGACCGAATTCATAGCAGTTAGCAGTCAATAGTGAATAGAATTGGCGAAATAAGATTTATTGTTATTCATTCGCTTTTAGTCATTATTCCTTTTCGTAATTATTCAGGTTACTTTGCTCGGATGTCGAATTTTTTGCAGTTTCGAATGTTTTTCGATCCGGTTTGCCTTGGATATACGAAGCTCCCGGGTCGATAATAAATTGACCGCGCATCGCGGTTCTACCTAGCAGCATACGGAATTTCATGTTGTCGCGATTGGTTAGAGTCAGTTCTGCAGTGATCAGTGAAGTGCCAAGAAGAAGTTCGGTTTCAATCACATAACGGCGACTTTTGTGTCCGCCGGAGTCGGTCACCATGCGGAGATCTTTAATTTGGGCATGGCATTCGATGACCGTATCGATGCGATGTTGGTCGGGATGAATGTTGAACATGATCCAATGATCTTTGCCTTTTTTATAGGGGTCGATATAAAAGGCGTGTAATGCCGAAGTGCGAGCGCCGGTATCGATTTTGGCTTTTATCCGGGGAATATTTAAACCCGGCAAGGCCAGCCATTCTCTCCAGCCTAATCTTGGCAGTTCAACGAATTCTGAAGTCATGGTATCTGATCCATTAATAAAGCCCCGGTATCAAAACCAGGGCTTATGGTCGCCAACTACCGAGATGCGGTTCCGTAGTGTGTTTCAATATAGCGTTCGACCAGCGCTTGAAACTCTTCGGCTATATGATCGCCTTTCAAGGTGACCGTCTTTTCACCGTCTTCGTAAACCGGCGCAACCGGGGTTTCGCCAGTGCCGGGTAAGCTGATGCCGATGTTGGCATTCTTGCTTTCTCCGGGGCCGTTTACGACGCAACCCATGACCGCGACTTCCATTTCTTCGACGCCGGGATATTTAGTGCGCCAAGACGGCATGCTGACGCGCAGATAATTTTGAATTTCCATCGCTAGCTTTTGGAAATAATCGCTGGTCGTGCGACCGCAGCCTGGGCAAGCGATAACCATGGGTGTAAAAGAACGGAAGCCCATGGTTTGCAAAATTTCCTGTGCGACGACGACTTCTTGAGTTCTGGCGGTGCCGGGTTCAGGCGTTAGCGAGATCCGAATCGTGTCGCCGATACCCTGTTGCATGAGGACGGATAGGGCAGCCGAAGAGGCTACGATACCTTTCGAACCCATGCCGGCTTCGGTTAGCCCTAGGTGTAATGCATAATCGCAACGCTTGCTCAGGTCTTGATAAATACTGATCAATTCCTGAACGTTGCTGATTTTACAAGACAATAGGATTTTGTTGGCGGGTAAGCCTATTTCCTCGGCGCGGGTCGCGCTTTCGATTGCCGAAACAATAATCGCTTCTCGAGTAACGGCCGGTAGTTCGTCCGGATTTTCTTTTTGCCTGTTTTCGTCCAAAAGGCGCGTCAAAACCGATTGATCCAGACTACCGCCGTTAACGCCGATTCGAACGGGCTTGTCGTAGCGGCAGGCGAACTCGATCATTTGTTGAAATTGCGGATCGCGGTTTTTACCGCGTCCGACATTTCCGGGATTGATGCGGTATTTATCCAAGGCTTCGGCGCAGGCGGGGTATTTTTCGAGTAGTTTATGTCCGTTAAAATGGAAATCGCCGACGATCGGAACGGTAAAACCTTTTTGGTCGAGTTGGTTACGTATTTCGGGAACGGCTTTAGCCGCGTCTTCGGAGTTGACGGTAATCCGAACGATTTCCGATCCGGCCTTCGACAATTCCATGACTTGGTTGACTGTTGCTTTGATATCGACGGTATCGGTATTGGTCATCGATTGAACGACAATTGGCGCGCCGCCGCCCACTTTGATGTCGCCGATTTGAACTTGATGGGTAATTTTTCTTGGGCTGATTGACATAGACTTAAATCTTTATGGAAATGGTTGACATTATCTGAAAGAATGATCGCAATTATACTCTATACGGACAATTCAAAAGAGTTAAATCGTGAAGATTAATTATTTTTCTGATGTTCATTTGGAATTCGGCAATTTACAAACACCGAGCAATGATGCCGACATCATCATTGCCGCAGGCGATATTGGTGTAAATAAACAAGGAGTGGATTGGCTGAAAACCTTTAATAAACCGGTCATTTATGTGGCCGGCAATCACGAGTTTTATACCGGGGAATATCATGAAGTGCTGAAAATGTTACGGATGGAATGCGCCGGCAGCCGAGTTCATTTTTTGGAAAATAACCTCTTCGTTTATCAGAATGTTAGGTTTCTGGGGTGCACGCTATGGGCTGATTTAATGATAGACGGAGTAGAGACTGCTGAGGCGTTAGGCAAAACCTTGAATGATTTTAGAAAAATTACCTACAACGGTCATGCTTTCGATATTGAAAGCTTTTATAAATTACATCAGCGATCGAAGCAATGGCTTGAAGCCGAATTGCAACGGCCCTTCGACGGCAAAACCGTAATAGTGACACATCATGCGCCTACTTCATGGAGCTGGAACGATTCGCCTTATGCGTTGAAAAAGTTTGCTTATTGTAATGATTTAAAAGCCTTTTTGCATGAATACGAGGTAGCGGCTTGGTTTCATGGTCATGTGCACAGCATAAGCGATTATCGCATCGCCGGCGCTCGAATTCTCTGCAATCCAAGAGGTTATATGGGGCGCAAAATGGTTGACGGTTTTGATGTGAATAAGGTCGTTGAGATTTGAAGGCTGTGTAAGATTAGCGGTTAGTAGTGAGCGGTAAGGCGTGAAAGGTTAGTGTAGGCATTCTTTCCCTTCCTGGATCTTCAGCGAAATTTGGAACTCTGCTTATATTAGCCTCCACATCGACGTATATCCGTTAGGCTAGCGATCATCTATTTTCCTGGTCTTGGGCTAATTCATGTTACATATTCAATTAATCATCTATAATGATGTTTTATCGAATAAATTAAGAGAACTTGTTTATGTCTGCAGTGATTGAAGAAAAAACATTTCGAGGTTTGCGAGAGGTTGCGTTATTAGGTTTGGCGGCCTGCGCATTGTTCTTTTTAATTTCACTCGTCACATTTAATAATGAAGATGCCGGCTGGACCCATAGCGGCACCGGGCAAGGCATCAATAACGCCGGCGGCATGGTTGGTGCCTGGCTGGCCGATTTTACACTCAGCGTTTTCGGATTGATGGCGTATTTGTTTCCGATCATGATAATTCGCCAAGCCTATTTGATGTATGTCGGAAAAAGCCGGGAAACCGGTAAACTGAGTATTGCGGTTAGTTGGTTGGGGTTTATCGCTACCTTGATGGCTGGTACTTCATTGATCTATCTGCATTTTCTGAGAATTCGTATGGATTTGCCCGGTTCGACCGGTGGTATTTTAGGCCAGGAAACCGGGGATATTTTTGTGTTGGCGTTGGGAGATTCCGGTGCGACCTTAATGTTATTAGCGATTCTATTGGCTGGTGTGACGTTATTTACGGGCTTGTCTTGGTTTAAATTGATGGATGGCGTGGGTAAATACACTTTACTGTTTTTTCGTTGGTTAGGCCAAGGACTGTTCGGGGTGCTACAAAACCAATATGAAAGACGGGTCGCGGAGTCTCCGGTTTCGGCCAAGCCTCGTGAAAAAACGAAAGGAAAAATCCTGAAAAAAACCAAAGCCGCTCCAGTAGTGGATTTGCAAGAAGAATCGTTTATTCCACCAAGTAAAACCAAGCAAAAGAAAATCGATTTTAGTAAGGTTTCAGAAGGCGAATTGCCGCCTTTATCTTTGCTTGACGAACGCAATATCCGAGTCAAAGGTTATTCGCCAAGCGAATTGGAGGATATGTCGCGTTTGGTCGAGGAAATACTGCAGGATTTCAATGTCGTGGCCGAAGTGGTTGGTGTCCATCCCGGCCCGGTAATCACTCGTTTCGAATTGCAACCGGCGGCCGGCGTTAAAGTCAGTCGAGTCAGTTCTTTGTCGAAAGATCTCGCGCGCGCGTTATCGGTAACCAGCGTTCGTATCGTCGAAGTCATTCCCGGCAAGCCTTATATCGGTCTGGAGATCCCGAATCAAGAACGCGAAATGGTTACGCTTCGTGAGCTATTGGCTTCGCAAGGTTTCGAAAAAGCCAAATCGCCGCTGACCTTGGCGATGGGCAAGGATATTTCCGGTGCGCCGGTCGTCGCCGACCTAGGCAAAATGCCGCATGCTTTGGTGGCCGGTACGACCGGTTCCGGTAAGTCGGTTGCGATCAATACGATGATTTTGAGTTTGCTATACCGAGCCACGCCGAAAGAGGTTCGAATGATCATGATCGATCCGAAAATGTTGGAATTGTCGGTTTATGAAGGCATTCCGCATTTATTGACGCCGGTCGTGACCGACATGAAAGAGGCCAGTAATGCCCTGCGTTGGGCCGTTGCCGAAATGGAGCGCCGATACAAGTTGATGTCCAAGATGGGCGTCAGAAATTTGGCCGGTTTCAATCAATTGATCAACGATGCCGACGCGAAAGGCGAAAGCATACGCGACCCGTTTTTTGTGTTGGAGAGGCCGCTTGAAGAAGGCGAGGAATTTCCGATGTTGACGACCTTGCCGAGCATCGTGATCGTAATCGACGAACTGGCCGACATGATGATGATCGTCGGCAAAAAAGTCGAGGAGTTGATTGCAAGATTGGCACAAAAAGCGCGGGCGGCCGGCATTCATTTGATTCTGGCGACGCAACGCCCGTCGGTCGATGTCTTGACCGGTTTAATCAAGGCCAACGTGCCGACTCGGATATCGTTTCAGGTGTCTTCGCGCATCGATTCCCGGACCATTTTGGATCAGGGCGGGGCGGAAACGCTATTGGGTAATGGTGATATGTTATTTTTGCCCTCGGGAACCAGTATTCCCATTCGCGCGCACGGTGCGTTCGTCGACGATCACGAAGTGCATCGTATTGTCGAGTTTCTGAAAGAAACGGGGCCTGCCGATTACTTGGACGAAATTACCCAGGAGCGAAGCGATAATAGCGATGGGTTCGGCGGGCTTTCCGATACCGATAGTGAAACCGATGCACTTTACGACGAGGCGGTTCAGTTTGTTACCGAAACGCGTAAAGCGTCGATATCCAGTGTGCAGCGCCGTTTTAAAGTCGGTTATAATCGTGCGGCCCGCATGATCGAAGATATGGAGGCCGCAGGTGTCGTAAGTCCGGCGGAATCTAACGGTTCGCGCGAAGTTTTGGCACCTCCGCCGCCAAAAGATTGATATTGCTTACTCCAAATTTAAACTCACTTTGTTGACCAATGGGTTTTTGTGATGGCTCGATTATCCAATTTCAGATAATTTAGGCTGCGAAACGGGCCTGTTATGCAAATACAGCGACTGAGTCGGATAAGCGAATTCGATGCCTTCCTGTTGAAACTGCCGGTAAATGTCCAGATTGATGGCTTGCTGCGCATCCATGTATAAAGCGTAGTCAGGGCTCAGTACATAGTAGACGATTTCGAAATCGAGAGAGAAATCACCGTATTGAAAAAAGTGAGCTCGATCGAAGCGAGTTTTATCTTGCTTCTCAATGATCGATTTGAGCATTGCCGGAATGCTCTGCAGCTTTTTATAGGGCGTATCATAGACCACGCCAAGCTTGAAAACCACGCGCCGTTCTTGCATGCGCTTGTAGTTGCGGATGCGGGTATCGAGCAGTTCGCCGTTGGCGCAAATGATCTGCTCGCCGGTCAGGCTGCGTAATCGAGTAGTTTTAATGCCGATATGTTCTATGGTGCCGAAATAATCGCCGAAATTGACGAAATCGCCGATCACGAAGGGTTTGTCGAGCACGATTGATAGCGATGCGAATAAGTCGCTGAGGATGCGCTGCAGCGCTAAGGCGACCGCGATACCGCCGATACCGAGACCGGCAATCAACGCGGTGATGTCGATGCCGAGGTTTTGCAGAATCAGCAATACCGCTACCGACCATAACACTATTTGGCTCGTGAAATTGAGGATGGCCAAAGCGCCCATGCTCGCGCCGTCGCGTTTAGTTTTGCGCGACAGGATACGGAAAATCCAGGCTCTTATAAAACCGCTCAGCCAAATCGCGACCTGAAGCGCGATAACGACTTTTGTGATTTTGGCGATCGTCGTGTCGGTGGCGGGGTCTAGCGTTAGCGATAATGATGCGAAAAAGACAGCGATGACAATAAAGAATATGAGATTGGCGCGTTTGACGGTGCTTAGCATTTCATTCGCTTGGGAAAAATGCTTGCGTTCGGCGGCATGCTTTAAACCGCGCATTAGGAACCAACGCAAAACGAATAATAAAATGAAGGTCATCGACGCGATGGCGAAGGCATAAAGCCAATCCCATAGCGAATTATGATTGATCTCCATGTTGATTAAACTTTTGATCCGGTCGCGAAGGTTGTATTGCGAGGTTCTGGCATTAATATCGTCGATCAAGTATTGATGAAGCCGGCGGCTTTCATCCATTGCACCGTTTAAATCGGTCAATGTGTCGATGATGCTTTGTATGTGTTCGCTTTGGCGGGATTGCCAAATGGGCTTGTCAGGTGTCGTTTTGCTGCCGACCGCATTCAGTCGGCTTTGCCAGTCGCTGAGCCAAAGCTTGATGGTGGCTTGTTCTTGTTCGATTTGTGTGATTTCTGAGTTGGCTTGCGATCGCCAGTTCGGTAATTCCTTTAGTTCGACCGATTCATTGAATAAGGCATGGCGCTTTTGCCATAACTCCTTACTTTCCGAAATCAATTTTAATTTGCGTTGTGCAGCATCGGTTTTTGATTTAAGTGCTTCTAGCTCCAAGCGGCGCGCTTCCGTTTCTTCAATGGCTTGCACATCTTCGAAAGTAGCCGCTTCCAGCCGTTTCCTAGCTTGATTCAACAGACTTTGCGCCTTTGATTGCTGATCGTTGAGTCGAGACAAATCGCGGTTCAGTTCGAATTGTTGTTTGCGGATGCTTTCGTGTTGCTTGGTTAATGCAGAATTGTCGAAGCGGGCATGTTGCTGTAAAAAGTCGACTTTTTGGCGTAATAGACTAAGGTGGGTGTCATAAACTGAAAACGCTTTTTCTTCGTTTTTCAGTTCCAGTTCGCGAAGCGTTTGTTGTTGTTCGGCGAGATTATGTTCCAATTTCGCCGCTTTCAGTAATAAGGGTTCGGTTTCTCCGTTCGCGCTTTGTATTTGAGTCAGTTTGTCTTGGGTTTGCTTGAATGCCAGTTGCGCTTGCGCCAAACCTTCTTTAGCCAAATCGACTTTGGCGCGAACCACTTTAACCCGGGCCGACTCTATGGCAAATTGTTCTCGTGCGAGGTCCAAATCCAAAACTGAAACAGATTTTTCAGGCTCAGGCTCTTTCTCTTTCTCTAGTCGGGCAATTTCTTGTAAGTCGGCGGCTTTTTGAGCATCTAGTTCCTGACTTCGATTGAGTTCGATGATTTGTGCCGTAAAGGTTGCCGCTGTTTGCTCCAGCAGTGCGAGTTGCTTTTGTAAAAGTTCGGCATCTTGGCCCGATGCTTTTTGCAAACGCTGGTTGATTTCAGTTCTTTCATTTTCCAGGGTTTTACGGCGATTCGTAATGGCTTCGATGGTTTGGTCGAGCGTGTTGCTATTCTCGGGTTTCGTAACTTGTTGAGCGTCTTGAGACCAGGCTAAATTAAACGGTGCCATCAAGTAAAATAGCAATAGCCAGAGACTTGGATTTCGGGTCAATGAAATTGCTTCGTTGATGTTCATGTTAATTCCTCGTGTTGAGAGTAGGTCGTTTTCGTAGCGTACTTGGTCATAAGCCTTGTTTACTGAAACGTCGCGTCATTACAATATTCTTGGCTGTAATAAACATGCAGATAGGAGGAGGCAACTTCCACTAGCCGAGTTGTCGGTAAATTTTACTGGTGTCTGCGCCTCGGTCATGGCCGATAGCGTATGATTCATTCGGAATTTAAATTTGATGGACGAGCGACAGCGGTAATTGGAATTTCGTGCAATAAATGAAAAATGCTTATGAATCGCTCTTTTGATAAAGGATTATGTAATATTTGAGGTTTTACTGCAAATCACGGCCGAGTAGAACAGCAATACTCAATTTGAGCAGTTTCGACAATCTTAGAGTGTGGGGTATACCTGTCGAGGACCGCCGTAAGCCCATTTATGGGGGCTTGGGCAGATCGAACTGAATGCAGATTTTGCATGAAGCAAAAATCTGCCCTGCTGCCGACATCCTCGCCAAACACCCCACACCCTTTTTGATCCCCAAGTTGGGAATTGCTGCGATTAGAATACCGGTGGTGGCAATTTTCTCTTTTGTGGTTTAGGCGAAAATATCCTGGCGGTCATATCGATTCGTTGCTGAGTCTTCAGCAGACGTTAAGTTTATTGAGCTATTTTAAGAATATTCGTCAATATATTGAAATTTAAGTATCTTATGGCTTTTCAGTTGTTGCAAAAAAAACCGTATCATTTACTCGTTAGGCGCAATTTCGGATTCGCTACCGTTTTGGCGATTTCGGCTGTGATGTTATTCGGTTGTTCTGCCAAACAACCGGTGCCGGAAGACGGCTTCGATAGAGTGATCGAATTCAAGAAGGATGCACCTTATAATAGGCCTTACCAAGTTAAAGGAAAACGCTACTATCCTTTGACCAATCCCAATGGATATAACGAAAGAGGCATTGCTTCGTGGTATGGCGCCGAATCCGGTAATCGGACTGCGATGGGTATCAGGTTTAATCCCGATGCTCTAAGCGCCGCACATAAAACGCTACCTTTACCTTCCAGAGTCAAAGTGACTAACTTGCAAAATGGCCGGTCGATTATTTTGGTCGTGAACGATCGCGGCCCCTTCGCCAAAAATCGTTTGATCGATCTATCGAAAGGCGCGGCTAAAGCGATTGGCGTTAAAGGGCTTGCCGAAGTGGAAGTGGAGTATATCGGCAAGTATGCCGGTAGCAATAGATAGTCGATGCCGGCGCGAAAGTAATCATTCAGTCATGCGATTTATGAATAGGCAACCAAATCTTAAAACTGGCGCCTTCTGCGATTCGGCTCGTGACGTCGATTCTACCATGATGAGCTCGGACGATATTATCCGCGGTCGATAAGCCAAGGCCGATGCCTTTGCCAATGGGGCGCGTCGTGAAAAACGGTTCAAATAATCGATGCAGATGGTCTGGATTAATCCCGGGGCCGTCGTCTGCAATTTCTACCCAGATCTGTTTGTCGTCGGTACCGGTTCGTATGATGATTTCACCGGATTCGCCGACGGCTTGCCAGGCATTAGTCAGCAAACTTAAAAAAACTTGATTGATGAGTTGAGGAATGCATTCGATCCCGGGCGTGTCGCCATATTCTTTGCGAATACGGCATTGGATATTTTGACTGCATACGAACACCTTTAAGGTCGTATCCAAGCTCTGCTTAATATCGCATTGTTGCCGGTCTTGTCCGTTGTCCTCGGTGAATTGATTGAAGGCACGGACGATATTTCGCACTCGAGTTAAACCTTCTTTGGATTCGCTAATCAGATCGTCGATATCCTCGCGCAAAAAATTCCAGTCTTTTTGCTGCTTCAAGTCTTGTATTTTCGCGATAAAGTCCGGTTGGGGCCTGCATGAGGAAAGTTGATTATCGTATTGGTCGATTAAATCGAATATTTCGCGGGAGTACTTTTGAAAGGAATTAAGGTTGGAAAAAATAAATCCCAACGGATTATTAATTTCGTGTGCAATGCCGGCCGCCAATAGACCGATCGCGGCGAGTTTTTCCGATTGCAGCAATTCCGATTGAATTAATTGATGTTCTTGCAAGCGTTTTTGCAGTTCCGCCTCGAGATGGATATTTTGATTTTGTAGGCGCTCGCGCGCTTTTTTAAGTTCTATCTGTAAGTTGACCCTGACCGATAATATCGCTAAGTTGCAGGGTTTATAGAGATAATCCGCCGCACCCAATGAAAAACCGAACGCTTCGTCTAGTTCAGATGTCAAGGCCGTCACGAAAATGACTGGAATGTCTTGCGTCTTCGGATTAGCCTTCAACGCTTTAATGACTTCGTAACCGTCCATGCCGGGCATCATAATGTCCAACAAGATTAGGTCTAGGGAGGTGTTATTCGCTATTTCCAAGGCTTTAGCGCCCGATGTTGCAACCAAGACCGCATAATCCGCCATCAAACATTGTCCGAAAACCGAAAGATTGACGCTCTCGTCATCGACTATCAGAATGCTAGGGCGCTGCTCAATGCTTGCGGCATCGTTTGACATCAAGACCTCAAAATTGTTTTAAACATTGAAATGTGCATTCTATAATTTTCGCAACCGAAAGGTTTTTTGTACGTTTTCTTCGTTGCACAAACAATTACACGGCGTAGCTTATACCTATCGGAGACCAAAATTCGGCGCAGGCGCCTCCTCATGCACTACTGAAATTTGAAGTGCGAAAGGTATAACGGGGCTATCTGCCATACGCATCAAACTAAAAACGGCCAACCCGCATCCGCTCTTTCCCAAGTTGCTATTAAAGCATGTAGCCCGAATGGAGCGTAGCGGAATAGGGGAATGGCGTGGCTTCGAACTTCCCGGATTGCGCTGCGCTCCATTCGGGCTACACTGTTTATGCTTGCCGGAAGAGGTCGGTAGCGATTTAGCCGGGTAGGTCGGGTTTGGCGGAGCCGTAACCCGACATATCGATGAGCAAAATGTCGGGTTACGCTAGCGCTAACCCGGCCTACGCTACACCGCGCGAAGTATAACGCTTAATGATCCGTTAGTTGTAGGGTTTCAAAAATCGCCGCGGTTAATTTTTGTAACTGGTTTTCGTCGATGATATAAGGCGGCATAGTATAGATTAAACGCCCGAACGGCCTCAGCCAAACGCCGTGTTTAACCAGACGGTGTTGAATCTCGGATAGGCAGACAGGGTCTTTCATTTCAACGACACCGATCGCGCCGAGCACCCTGACATCGTTAACGCTAGCTAGGTTGCGGCAAGGTTCCAAGCCTTTTTTTAGCCCGGCTTCTATGGTCGCGACCTGGCTTTGCCAATCCGACTCGAGTAATAAGTCGATGCTCGCCGATGCGATGCTGCAGGCCAGAGGATTACCCATGAATGTCGGGCCATGCATGAAACAGCCGGCCGGTCCTTCCGAAATCGTTTTTGCGATTCTGCCGGTCGTCAATGTTGCGGCCAGTGTCAGGTAACCGCCGGTCAAGGCTTTGCCGAGGCATAAAATATCGGGCGAAATGCCGGCATGTTCGCAGGCAAATAGTTTGCCGGTACGGCCGAAGCCGGTCGCAATTTCATCGGCGATCAGTAATACGTCATATTTTTTGCATAAGGCGCTTACCGATTTCAGATAGTCGGGATGATAAAACCACATGCCGCCCGCGCCTTGGACTATCGGTTCGAGAATGACTGCCGCACAGGAGCGGCCATGCTTCGATAAAAAGGCTTCCAACGAATCGATATCGGACGGGTCCCAAGATTCGTCGAAGCGGCAAGCCGGTCGTGGTGCGAAATGGTGTTGAGGTAACACAAGGTTAAACAAATGATGCATGCCGGTGACCGGATCGCAGACCGACATTGCGCCGAAGGTATCGCCGTGATAGCCGCCCCGAAGCGCCACAAAGCGATTTTTTTCGGGTTTGCCGAGCGCTTGCCAATATTGAATGGCCATTTTCAAAGCGACTTCGACGCTAACTGAGCCGGAGTCGCAAAGAAACACTTTACTCAAGTTAGCTGGAGTGATTTTCAATAGACGCTCGACCAATTCGATTGCCGGCGTATGCGTAATGCCGCCGAACATTACATGGGCCATCGATTGTAATTGTTCCGTGGCCGCTTGATTGAGTTTGGGATGATTGTAACCGTGTATTGCCGACCACCAAGACGACATCCCGTCGATCAATTCGCGGCTGTCGGCCAGTTTAAGCATGACGCCGGAGGCGCTGGCGACATGATAAACCGGTGTCGGTGCTGTCATTGATGTGTAGGGATGCCAGATATGATCGCGGTCGAGTTGCAGTCGTCTATTTTGTTGAGTCATTTAATGGAATGAGTTAGGAAAATCATTAAACCTAAAAAAGCATTTCACCATGAAGATCATGAAGAATAAGAAGTTAATTCAATGGCTTATTCTATCTATGTAAATCATTTCCGCTTCTCTAAAAGGATATTCAAAAATCAAAAATTTAGAGCAAGTCGTTGAAAAAATTCATGAACTTCATGTGCTTCATGGTTAAACTGCCGAATTTACTGTGAAAGTTCGTAGATTTAGACTCTTTATCTAATTTATCGATAGACAACACAATGTCGGTTCCGAAGAGGGTGCGGTTGCTCGATCGACAGGCGTCGGCGGCAGGGAGCCGCCGTCGAGCCTACATGGACGTATTCACGGCGTCCTGTCGGGCGAGTGACCGCACCCTCCCCACGTCTCAAACTTTCATTTGCCAAGGCGATAATGGCTTCTTCATGATTGTTAGGTTAAACCTACTCCCTTTTGATCGAAAAACCGTCTAAGAATAAAAGGTATGGGATCCACGCTAGCCACACCCCATACCTCTATAAAGTTAACCATTTTTTGAGTATAAAGGGAGTAGAAAAGCAATTGGGCCGCGAAGTATGCGAATGCGTTTAACGCCATTGCAAGACGACATAGCGGGACATGCCGCGATCGCTGAGCAGTAACAAGACCCGCTTATTATCCTTGCTTTGATTGACGGCGCGATTGAATTCGTTGGCTGAATTAACCGATTTGCGGTCGACTTGCAGGATTACAGTCCCGGGGCGTATGCCGGCTATTGCGGCAATCGAGCCCGGCTTGACCTCGGTGGCGATGACGCCTTGGCCCGGAGTTGCATTGAATTGCCGTGCTAATTCTCGGGTCACGGTCTGCACGGTCAAGCCTAACTCTTCGGTGCTTTGGGCGGGCGCTTGTGCTGCTGCAATTTGTTGATCGCCGAGTTTTTCGATTTTTATGTCGATTGTTCGCGATTTTCCATCGCGCAAAATTTCGACTTTGGCCCTTTTGCCGGGCGGTGTCAGCGCGACGCGATTTCTGAAATCGCCGATATCGTTGACTGGCCGGCCTTGGTATTGGGTCACGATGTCGCCGGCTTTGAGGCCTGCCTTAGCTGCCGGCGAATCATCGGTGACCTGTGCGATTAAAATTCCTTGATGCGTTGTCAAATTGAAGGACTCGGCCAATTCCTGCGTCAACGGCTGAATTACGACGCCTAAATAGCCGCGTGTGACTTCGCCTCGTTCGATTAATTGGTCGGCGATCGATCTTGCCAGATTGATCGGGATCGCGAAGCCAACGCCCATGTGACCGCCGCTCCGGCTGAAAATTGCGGTATTGATGCCGACTGCTTCACCATCCAGGTTGACGAGCGGGCCGCCGGAATTACCCGGATTGATCGCGGCATCGGTTTGAATGAAGTCTTCATAATCGCTGATGCCTAGGCTGGTTCTGCCCTTGGCGCTTACGACCCCGACGGTCAACGTGTGGCTCAAGCCGAACGGATTGCCGATAGCCACGACCCATTCGCCGACTTCCAGTTTTGTCGAGTCGCCCAGCGGCAAGGCCGGCAAGTTTCCGGCCTTGATTTCAATGACGGCTATATCCGATTTAGGATCGGTGCCGGTAATCTTGGCGTCGATTTCCCGCCCATCTTGGAACGTCACGCGAATTTTGTCGGCATTCGCAACGACATGATTGTTCGTGATGATATAGGAGGTTTCGCTCAATAAGCCTCGCTTCGACGCGAAAACGAAGCCGGAACCTTGGCCTATCGCGGGCGGCCGTTGTTGTGGGGCTGGCGCCGGACTAGGTCGCCTTGGTGTTGCGGGAAATTCATCGCCGAAAAAACGCCGAAAAAAATCATCGCTGAAAGGCCATTCGTCGCCGAACGGCGTCGTAAAGGGGGCTTGCGCGACGCCTTCACGTGAACTTTCCACTTGGATAAAGACAACCGAAGGGGAGGTTTGCCGCGCGACAGACGCAAACGCTTTACTGGTTTCCCTAAGATTTTCGATACCGCCCGTTTGCGCGAATGAGAGAGGGGACAGCGTGATAATTAACAGTAGTAACGGTAAAAAATATTTTTTATTCATAAATTTAACCTTCTTTTCTGTTGCTCAGGGCGCGTAAGGAAATTTGTAAAAGTTTAAACCTAAAAAGAGCAGTTGAGGCTTCACCAATGCGGTGAAAGTGTTGTAGACCGTTCATGCTTCAACTTTACTCAGAACGAACGGTCTACAACACATGCCAACTGTTATTTTTGGGTTGAAAGTTTCTTTGGCCAATATGTTTTTGCCTTGTTGACTGAATCCTCGAGCGTTAATATTAGCGGGCAGCATTTAAGGCTTTTCTCAAAAAAATAAAATGCACGTTCCTAAGTGTATATAAGGGTTATTTTTTAAATTTCAAAATTATTCAGGAATTCTTTGTGGAAAATTTTACACCGTTCTCGGCTTTTCTCGGCGGAACATTGATCGGTTTGGCGGCCACGTTACTGTTGTGGCTAAATGGCCGTATGGCCGGGGTTAGCGGCATCATGCATAGTTTGCTCCATTCGCCTAAAACGGAATGGCTCTGGCGGTTCAGTTTTTTAATCGGCCTGGTATTAGGCGCTTTGTTGTTTAATTGGTTCAATCCAGGATTTTTCACGCCGCGTTCCGATTATCCCTATTGGCTTTTGGCGGCAGGCGGTTTTTTGGTTGGTGTCGGTACTCGGATGGGTAGCGGCTGCACGAGCGGCCATGGTATCTGCGGAATCTCCAACGGTTCGCCGCGTTCGATAACGGCGACTTTGATTTTCATGGCCAGCGGTGTCGTCACGGTCTACTGTATCCGTCATGTTGTGGGAGTCGGCGCATGAAGCATTGTTTAGCGGCTTTATTGAGCGGTACGCTGTTCGGGTTCGGTTTATCGTTATCGCAAATGACCGATCCGAACAAGGTGTTGGGTTTTCTCGATGTCAGCGGGCGTTGGGACCCGAGCTTGGCGTTCGTGATGATGGGGGCTCTGGCCGTTGCCGGCATTGCGTTTCGATTTATCTTAAAACGCCCGAGTCCTATATTGGCGGAGGAATTTCACATCGCCAAGAAAAAGACCGTGGACAAACCGCTTTTGTTCGGGTCGATGATTTTCGGTATCGGTTGGGGGATGAGCGGTTATTGTCCGGGACCTGCGGTTGCGGGCTTGGGTTTGGGCAATCCCGAAGCGTTCGTGATGGTCGCATCGATTTATCTGGGCTTTGTCGCACAGGGTTTTTTGGCCGGGAAACGTTTTAAAAAATTCGCACCTGCCGATGAGTGAGCAACCTTTAAAAGCCTTGGAACTCAATGCGAAATTCGAAGCTTCGGGTGGCGGCTTGCTTGATCGACGCTTGTTTCTAAAGCAAGGTTTGATTTTTACCGCCGCGACTTGGGGTGGGGTAAGTTCGCAGACCGCAAGGGCCGAAGTCGAGCGTGAATCGTGGGCGAAACAACCGGGTAAGCCTTTCTCTAATTACGGGTTGCCATCCGACTATGAAAAAAAGGTAATTCGTTGGATTATGGCCAACGACGATGCGCCGGGTAACGGCGTATCGTGGACTCCTTTGCACGAACTCGAGGGCATTGTTACTCCAAACGGCTTGCATTTCGAGCGTCATCACAACGGTGTGCCGGCAATCGATCCTGAACGGCATCGCTTGTTGGTGCATGGTTTGGTCAAACGGCCGCTGACGTTTTCGGTTTCGGATTTATTGCAATATCCGATGCAATCCCGCTTATGCTTTATTGAATGCGGCGGCAATAGCAATGCCGGTTGGCGTAGAGAGCCGATACAAACTCAAGTCGGTTATTTTCATGGCATGGCTTCCTGTAGCGAGTGGACCGGCGTGCCGTTGAGTGTTGTCCTGCAGGAGGTGGGCATTAAAGGTCGTGCTAAATGGATCATTGCTGAAGGGGGCGATGCGTCGATGATGAATATTAGTCTGCCGCTCGACAAAGCGTTCGACGATTGTTTGCTGGCCTTATATCAAAACGGCGAACGACTGCGGCCCGAGAACGGTTATCCATTGCGGCTGTTAGTACCGGGTTGGGAAGGGGTGCTCAATGTCAAATGGCTCAGGCGGTTGCATCTTGCCGCAAAGCCGGTCATGGCGCGTAACGAAACCGCTAAATATACCGAATTGTTGCCTTCGGGTAAGGCTCGGCAATTTAGTTTCGTGATGGAGCCGAAGTCGTTGATTACCCATCCTTCATTCGGCCACCGACTCGACCGGCATGGTTTGTACTCGATCAGCGGTTTAGCTTGGAGCGGTCACGGCATAATTGCGAAGGTCGAAGTATCCGCCGATGGCGGTAAGAGTTGGGCCGAGGCCGAGTTACAAGAGCCGGTATTGCCGCAGTGTTTCACACGATTCCGGCTTCCGTGGCGATGGCAGGGTCAAGACGTCGTGCTCAAAAGCCGTGCGTTCGACGAAACCGGTGCGGTACAGCCGGAACGCTCCGAATTGATCGCCAAGCGCGGCCGGCATGGTTATTTTCATTATAATGCCATTGTGAGTTGGGCCATTACCGAAGCGGGTGAGATTAGCCATGTCTATCTTTAAGAGTCTGCTATGCTTTAGCCTTGGCTCGGCAAATATGGTTGTAGCCGAAGAGCTGATTGGGCCCGGATTAGGTCTTCAGACGCCGCCGGCGATGTTGACACAATGGAATAGAGATGTTTTTCCCGATGGGACGGGTTTGCCCTTAGGGCGAGGGACCGCTCGCGAAGGTGAGGCTGTTTACCGGGCGAATTGCATCGGTTGTCATGGTCCGGAAGGGCGTGGCGGCAGCGCCGAGGAGCTGGCCGGCGCCGAACATTCATTGACCGGCGATCCGCCGGATAAAACGATCGGAACTTATTGGCCGTATGCGACGACTATTTTCGATTTTACGCGACGCTCTATGCCGTTACCGAATCCGGGGTCGCTGACCGATGATCAAGTCTATGCGGTAACAGCCTATTTGCTTTTTCTCAATCTTATCATCGAACATGATGATGAAATGAATGCGCGATCGTTGCCGGCTGTGGTTATGCCGAATCGGAAGGGGTTTATCGATAGTTATCGGCAGGCCGACCGATGATTATCTTAGGCCGGAATAGATTCCAGATGATGGGTCAGCGAATCAGCGTTTCCAGTTTGATTTATCATTCGAGTTCTAATGTCCTACCTAAATTCGGAAGTTTATACTTCGCGCGGTCATGTTTGCGGATTTTATGGCAAGGCTATTTTGTTCGGTAGCTAGGCGCGAAAACAGGCGCATAGCAAGCTATGTAACTGTTTTCGCAACGCAGCTACCGGACAAAAGAGCGCGTAAGAAAACCGCCAAGGTGACCGTGCGAAGTATAACCATGAAGCAAATGACTTTCATGATGTCTTTTAACGGCTTGCCCTGAAATTTTGAATAACCTTTTAGGGGGGCAAAAATGATTTGCAAAATAAGTCATTCGATTAACTTCTTATTCTTCATGGTGAAATGCTTTTTCTAGGTTCAAGCTTTGTTAATCAATCGAATAAATCATGCATAAATTAACTATTTCGGACTTGGCCATTGTCCTGATCGAACCTTCAGTTCCACAATTGAAACTCATTGTGAAGCATTTGCAGGAAGAAGGCGTCAAGTACATCAATGGAGTCTCGTCGGGCGAGGAGGCATTGGAGGCTATCAACAATTATCAACCGGACTTGCTGATTAGCAGTATGTATTTGCCCGATACAACGGCGACCGAGTTATTTACCGGAATTAAGGAATCGGACGACTTTCAGGATATGCAATGCATGCTAATTTCCAGCGAGACCAGTCGAGTGGCGCTGGAGCCGATACGTCAAGCCGGCGTTGTGGCAATTTTACCCAAACCGTTCGATCATGCCGATTTGAAAAGGGCATTACGCGCTTCGGTCGAGTTTGTCGATCCGGAGGAATTGGAATTAGATTCTTATGATATCGAGGCTGTCAGGGTTTTGTTGGTCGACGACAGCGCGCCGGCACGTAAGCATATTACCAAAGTGCTCAACAATATGGGGATACAACATGTAACGTTGGCAAACGACGGGACGGAAGCATTGGCGATATTCGCCGAGTCGCCGGATGCTTTCGACTTGATCGTGACTGATTACAATATGCCGGAAATGGACGGGCAGGAATTGATCGAGGCGATACGAGCCAATATGGAAAATAGCTCGATTCCGATATTAATGGTAACCAGCGAGTCGAGCCAAGCAACGCTCAATAAAATTCAGCAGGCCGGAGTTTCCGCGATCTGCGATAAGCCGTTCGAGCCGAAAAATATAAAGGAATTAGTTTATCGATTGTTAGAGGAAATCTAGTTTATACCCATCGCAGATCAAAATTCGGCACCGGGGTGACCGTCAAAGGACGCCGTGAACCCAGCACCTAAATTATCCAAGATAGTTAACCATAGCCAATGGACTATGGAATTTAGGTGCTGGGTGAATACATCCCTGTAGGCTCTATGCCAGCCCCTCACCTAGCGTTAGGTGAAGGGCCGATCACCCCGGTGCCTCCTTAGGCAATGCCGAAATTTCAAGTGCGAAAGGTATATTTTGTAGTGGTTTCAGTCGCGAATATCACGACTGAAACCGCCAAACTAAAAATCAAGTTTTTAAAGCTGATGTCGGAGGAAATCCTCGAACTATTTAAATCTTTCCGTCAAGGCCCATCTGGAAATATTTGTGAGTGATTTTTTCTTGATTTTCCAGAAGCCAATCGATATCCGGCGTATTGGTCATGGCTTTATGGATGGCTTGTGCCATCGCTTTACGATGAATGTCGAACAAAATTTGGTGATCGAGATTGTCGTCGGTTGCGACGCTTGGATTGAGCCATACCGAGCAGATGATTCCCAAATCGTTCGCTTTTTCTTTCGGAATATCTCCCGCGCGAACCGCATCAAGCACGCCATTAGCGATAGCGGCCTGAACGGTACCCATCAATATATTGGTGTAGCGGCTATTGTTAACAGTGACCTTGCTGACCATTAAAGTGACGGGGCGGACTTGAATGTCCGTATTCAAAATTGCGAAAACCCGGCTGTGACCTTTGACTTGGTCTCCTGTCAGAGTGGCAAGCGCCGTGCCGACCGGTCCGTCCAGTTCGCCGATGACGATTTCCGGTTCGGCTGCAGTTCCTGGAGGCCCCCCTGCTACGAGTGCTTCGCCGGTACGCATGATGATTCTTTCGCTCATAATGATCTCCTTAATAAAAATGTTACAGGGAAAGATTGTGAACGACTAGAATAGCACATTTGACTCTCATTCTTAAGGTAGTGACAAATTCAACACGATTAACAATAACCGATCATAGTAGGGATTCAGCCGGGTTAACTTATATTTATCCCGTTCTCTCAAGGCGCGCCGGAGGGTTGTCGATCGGCGTCAATTTTAATATCAACAATGCTTGCAATTGGCGATGTATTTATTGTCAAGTACCCGATTTAAAGTTGGGTGCAGCGCCGCCGCTCGATTTTACATTATTGGAAAATGAATTGAGGCGGTTTTTGAGTGATGTTTTGCAGGGTGATTTTTTTGATCGGTTTCAAGTCGATCCCCTTAATCAAGTAATCAAAGATATTGCGATTTCGGGAAATGGTGAGCCGACTAGCGTTCAGGATTTCGATAAAGCGGTCGACTTGGTCGGCAGTATTGCCACTGAAATGGGGGCGTTGCCGAATAGCGGTTTAGTTCTGATCAGCAATGGCAGTTTAATGCATCAGAAGAAGGTTCAATCCGGGCTTCGGTCTTTGCATCGCTATGGGGGGGAGGTTTGGTTCAAGTTTGATAGCGCGACCGACACGGGGCGGAATTTTATTAATAACGCAGCGCAAGCGATGGAGTCGGCATTAAGAAATCTAAAGATTTCGGCCGCAATCTGTCAGACTAAAATTCAAACTTGCCTAATTGATTATTCCGGCTTGGGATTGACTGACGTGGAAAAAAACGCGTATTTACAATTTTTAAAAAGAATTAAGAGCGATGGTGTGGCGATTGGTGAAATCATGCTCTATACCATTGCGCGCGCCTCGATGCAGCCGGAAGCGACTAAAATGAAGCCGTTGTCGCCGAAAGTCATGCGACATTTTGCGGACGAGATCAGGGCGCTTGGTTTCGAGGTTCGGGTAGATTGTTAGTTGCTTGGTTCCGGGGCGATGACTTGGGGTAAATTGTTAGCAGTGAATGGTGAATGATGCCGGATGAGGGGTGCGTGGAAAATCTCGGTCGCTGTCGGAAAAATGGTGCGTCATAAGTCCAGCAAAGCGGCCGAACGAAGGGTGTATACTAAAGCCTGACTCTCTCGGCTTTAAGCCGTTTCTTGCTCTCAAGTCGGGCTTAAGCCTTGATGTCTAATAGACTTCCTATCGTTTTTTTCTCTGTTTCGAGAATTTTGACGGCTGCGGATGTTTCAAATTCCGCTTCTTTTAAGCTGAGTACCGGTTTAATAATGTCTTCAGACTTGAATTCGGAGCTGCCTACTTCATCGTTTTTTATCGGCAATGCAGCAATTTTGTGAGCCGCTTCGGCTGATTTATGTTGTGCGCCGTTGATGAGGTTCAATGCGCTGTTTGTTGGTGAAATGTCCATAGTCAAACCCTCGTGAAATAGGTGCGCTTAGTGGAATTATATACACTACTATCAGTCTTTTAAGATTAATTCTATGCTTCTTTATTGCTTTACTCTTGCAAAAAATACTAGCTCTTTTATGTTGTTTTGTCCGGGCGTTATGTCACGTTTCTTAATTAAAGGGGATTAGATTTTTTGGCTCTTCCGGATTTCCCGTGGTAGTTCGTCTTTATTAGCCATAAAGACCTTGTGGTAGGATGCTAATAATAAAAAATATATTATTTATCAATAATTTAAAATACATCAATTATTCTAGCTTAGTATCGATGCGCTATTACCACGGCAAGGACGGAAGAGCCGATTTTTTTTTGGCGATGTTAGGTATTCTAGCTGTCGATGGTCGATTAGATTAACGAGGTGCCTAATCCAACAGAAGGTTGGTTTCGGCATTGAGTTGGTGGAAGCGGTTTATTTTGAAGGGGTCTCGAGAAAAGCGGAAGCTAATTAGCTTCCGCTTGAGCAATTAGACTGATTGTCTACGTTTTGTAGTAGAAATAAGGCCGATCAGAGCGGCTCCCAGTAACCAGATGCTTGCCGGTAATGGAACTGCTGTAACGTTTAGGCCAACATATTTTTTTTCAATGAATGCGGCTTCTCCCAGCGTTGTGCTTATGGCGCCAAGAAGGTTTTGGATTGTGATATTCAGGTATCCGCTACTAAAAGACGTTGTATCCAAAATGGTATCTGCTTGCCAGTTATTGGTTTGCAAGAAGGCGGTTTGAGTAAGTGCACCATTTGCAACGATATTTTCTGTGGCATCTATGGATGGATTGCCGATATCGAAAGCACGGACTTGACCGCCTACTCCAACAAGTGTTGAATCACCAAAACTAAAATAATCGCCTTTTTCAATAACTGAAACGGTGTTTATTTGATGTTGTGGGTTCAATGCTTGGACTTTGATGTTAACGGTATCGTTGGTCATGCTGACGCCAGCAGTATTCAGCGAGGTAGCGGTGAATGCTGTTGGAGTAAAGTATAAAGTGTCGCCGGAAACATTTGCTGAACCGAATAAACCGGTAAGCGTACTGTCAAATTCAAACGAAACAGAATTGCCGTATAAGGTAACTAGGCTTGCTTGTGCGCTCCCCGTAAAAAGATAAATAAATGATATTAATACAAACTTGGTTATTTTAGGCATGAATAAAGACTCCTTGTAATTTAAGAATAAGGTCAAAAATTATATGGTGAAAAAGCTGAGTCAATTAGTCAAAAAGCAATATTGACCTTTAAAAAATGCGTTGCAAAAAAATTAAGATGCATGACATTAAAAATCTCACTAACAATCTAAGGTGGTCCGGCCATCTTTAAATACTAAAGACCCGCGACTTTCCGACCCCGCTTCGCAACGGGTGTGGCTTTCTCTTAAAAATGTCTCTTTTGTTCTGCTGTAAAGAATTTCGCCAAAAAATTTGCCGTAAAGATGGATTAAGTTAATTTAAATAGTAAAAAACTAACGTCCACTTCACGGTGTTAAGGGTATCACTTCAATATTACATTTCTATTAAGAAAAGCTAAATTCTCTTCTCAATACTTTTCAATCTACCGCAATGTATTTTTATTCAGTCCCCTGCCTACAAAACAAATTGTCAGCTTGGCTTCCCTATTTTTCAAAGAGGGGTGCTGAATATTTATACCGCAATGGCTACACATCGTTTGGTAGTTAAAATTATTGCACTATAGCATAGTAAAGCATAAATTATGCCATTTAATATAAAATTATTATTATCATTATGTTGTGTGCCGCATGACGGTTTTTTAAACGTAAAAATCTTGGGTTTGTAAAAATTATTGACAATTAAACGCATTTCTCATGCGGTAAGTCTCTGTTTTAAATATGCGCGATTAATTGATGAGATCCCTTTATAGGCTTTAACTTGCTGAAATATAAATTATTTATTTTGTTTAGTATGTGATCAGATTGTTGTTTCTGTAAGGCTAAGGCTCAACCGAAACGAGGCTCAAGCGTTTGGTATTGCTGGGGTTGTAAAATTATTTGACAAAATTTTTATTAACCAAATTTTGCCGGTTGTTGATCATAAGTATATGAAAGATAAGAAAAATATAGATTTTTACGCTAAAATAATGATCTAGCCTTATTTATAATAGCAGGGTAAAAATTGGCATGATTTTTAACCCAGCATTAACGTTTGGCGAGCATAAGGAATTGAAAATTAATGATAATAGTAAATGTCATAAGCTATAGTCACTACAAATTGTTAAGGCTGATTGCATGTCGCTCGTAACGTTATTTACCCTTTATGAGGGCGTGAGGCTTGTCTAGTTAGGAGGGTCGGCAGCAATGAGGATGTTTGCTCCATGCAAAAAACCGCATTCACACCTTCCATGGGTTTCATGCTGCCGTCAAGTTCCCCCATGGACGGTTTTACTAATCACCTAAATTCTACAGTCCATTGACTATGGGCGGCTATCTTGGATAATTTATGTGCTGGGTGAGTGGCGGTCCTCGATAGGCATATTTTAAGCCTTATTATTTTAAGACGGTTTTTTGAATCAAAAAGGAGTAAGACCTTTCATGTATGAAATTTCGGCATTGGCTGAGTTATAAGGGTGGTTGAATTTCCTCGTTCATTGGCGGTGATTAACTATCCTGCTTGGATATTTTTTTTAGTACTGGCTCTTTGATAAATGTCTCGGCGCCGAAATTTGGCTAACAATTTGGTGTATTAAATGCTTCTATTAGAGTCGCGAGTCGTTGAATTAGGTCTGCAAAAATTAAAATCGCCGCAACAAATTTATATTGCCTATAGCGGCGGTGTAGATTCGCATGTGTTGTTACATCTTTGTGCTTCGATATCTTCTCTACAAAATAAAATTACCGCGGTTCATATACATCACGGTTTGCAAGCGGTAGGCGATGCTTGGCCAAGTCATTGCCGGTCGGTCGCTAAGCAATTGGGTGTTGATTTTGTCGAAATTCATGTCGATGCGCGAAGCGCCGGGCGCGAAAGCCCCGAGGAAGCGGCCAGGAATGCGCGGTATGACGCCTTAAAGGCTTTGCTTTCGGAAAACGACGTTTTGATGGTGGCTCAGCACCGAGAGGATCAATTGGAAACCGTTTTATTGCAATTGTTTCGAGGTGCCGGTTTGCAAGGGCTCTCGGGCATGCCTGAAATGATGGTCTTTGGTAAGGGAGTGCTGTTGAGGCCCTTATTGAATACACCAAAACAAGTAATCGACCAATACGCCCGGCAACATGATTTCAATTTTATTGAAGATCCCAGTAATCAAGGCATTGACTTCGATCGTAATTTTTTACGCAATGAAATTGTTCCTTTACTCAAGCAACGTTGGCCGTCCATTGATAAAACAGTCTCTCGTTCAGCGGTTCATTGCGCGGAAGCCTCTGAACTGTTGAGTAAATTAGCTGGCGATCAATTCAAGCAGGTCTATCAAACAAAGGATGCAACGCTATCGATACCGGCTTTGGTAAAGCTTGATGTGACGGAACAAGCATTAATTGTTCGGCAATGGTTCGCGCGTTTGGGGCTAAAAATGCCGCCCCGTGCCTTTGTGTTGCGCATTTTGTCCATGATTCAGTCGCCGCTTAGCGATCCGCAGTTGCCGAATCAAAAACATACGATACGCCGTTTCCGGAATAGCTTGTTTTGTGTGCCGCAGCAAACCGTTATTTTACCGGAACAAGGCGTTGTATGGTCGAATAGCGATGCCCCTCTTGACTTGCCTGACGGTACGGAACTGAAAATTGCTTATGACCACTCCGGAATTGATCAATCGATTTGGCTTAGGTCGCATATCGACGTTAGGTTTCGTAGCGGCGGGGAAAAAATTGCTTTGCCGAATCGAGAAGGGCGGCATCGCTTGAAAAATCTTTATCAGGACGCAGGGATTCCGCCTTGGGAAAGGCCTTATATTCCATTAATCTATTTAGACGGGCGCTTGGCGGCAATTGCCGATCTTTGGATCGGTTCCGAATTTTATTGCAAAAACAAGCCAGGATGTATTCGGCTAATTCGGTCGCAAAAAAATAAAAACCGGAAAGGCCATGACGAATGTGTCTTAGTCGATTAAAATAGATAAATTTTAATCTTGGCTATTTCAAAGCCGTCTCCCGAAATTTTTATTTCTTACATGACCAAATTTATTTTCATTACCGGTGGTGTTGTTTCCTCGTTGGGTAAAGGCATTGCCGCATCGTCGTTGGCTGCCATTCTTGAAGCGCGTGGGCTGAAAGTGACGATGACAAAACTGGACCCTTACATCAACGTCGATCCCGGAACGATGAGTCCTTTTCAACATGGCGAGGTATTCGTCACCGAGGATGGCGCTGAAACCGATCTCGACCTAGGTCATTACGAGCGGTTTATTAAAACCACAATGACCAAGAAGAACAATTTCACGACCGGTCAAATTTATGAAAATGTATTGCGCAAAGAACGCAAAGGCGATTATTTAGGCGCGACCGTTCAAGTTATTCCGCATATTACCGATGAAATCAAGCGTCGAATCGAACTCAGTGCCATAGGCATGGATGTCGCGATTATCGAAGTTGGCGGCACGGTCGGCGACATCGAATCGCTGCCTTTTCTGGAGGCGATCCGGCAAATGTATGTTGAATTGGGTAGGGATCGCGCGCTTTTCATTCACTTGACGTTAGTTCCCTATATCAAGTCGGCCGGTGAGATCAAAACCAAACCGACCCAACATTCGGTTAAAGAACTTAGGACAATCGGAATTCAGCCGGATATCTTGATTTGTCGTTCCGAACAACCGATTCCGGCAATCGAACGTCGTAAAATTGCGTTGTTTACGAATGTTGCCGAAAGAGCCGTTATTTCCGCGATCGATGCCGATTCGATTTATCGTATTCCTTTGCTGCTGCATGAGCAGGGGTTGGACGATATTGTTGTCGAAAAACTTCGGTTGGATGTTCCTAAAGCTGATTTGACCGAATGGGAAAATGTGATCGAGGGTCTAACTCATCCGCTCAATGAAGTGTCGATTGCGATCGTCGGAAAATATGTCGATCATTCCGATGCTTATAAATCATTGCATGAAGCATTGATTCATGCCGGCATTAAAACCCGAAATAAGGTACGGATTGAATATATCGATTCGGAAATGATCGAGGAGGAAGGCGTTTCGGCTTTGAAGCCCGTCGATGCGATTCTGGTTCCGGGCGGTTTTGGGGAACGGGGTGTCGAAGGTAAGATTGCGACAGTAAGGTATGCGCGGGAAAATAAGATTCCTTATTTAGGGATTTGTTTAGGCATGCAAGTGGCGGTTATCGAGTTTGCGCGCAATGTCGCGAACCTGGAGGGCGCGCACAGCACCGAATTTCTGCCTGACTCGCCGCACCCGGTGATAGGTTTAATTACCGAATGGATGGACGCGGAAGGACAGGTGGAAGTTCGAAGTGCAAATTCCGATTTGGGCGGCACGATGCGTTTGGGCGGGCAAAAATGCCGTTTGCAAATTGACTCGTTAGCTTACGGGCTTTATCAGAAGGAAGTGATTAGAGAGCGGCATCGGCACCGTTACGAGTTTAATAATAAATATTTTGAAAGACTTGAGCAAAACGGCATGCGCTTCTCAGGCAAATCGATCGACGGGCGCTTGGTCGAAGTCATCGAAATTCCAGGGCACCCCTGGTTTTTGGCTTGCCAATTTCATCCGGAATTTAATTCGGCGCCGCGTAAAGGGCATCCGTTATTTTCCGGTTTTGTTGCCGCGGCCGCTCTTCATAAAAAGGAAACCGAGAAATGAAATTATGCAACTTTGAAGTAGGGCTCGATAAGCCATTGTTTTTGATCGCAGGCCCTTGCGTGATCGAAAGTGAGGAACTGGCTATGGAAACTGCGGGTTTCCTGAAAGAAATCACGGCTGAATTGGGTATTCCGTTCATCTATAAGTCCTCTTTCGATAAAGCGAATCGTTCGTCGCTGGAAAGTTTTCGCGGCCTCGGTTTCGAGCGAGGGTTGGCCATTCTGCAAAAGGTCAAGCAGCAAATCGGTGTCCCGGTGTTGACTGACGTTCACGAAGACACTCCACTGAAGGAAGTCGCCGAAGTGGTCGATGTCGTGCAGACGCCGGCATTTTTATGTAGGCAGACTAATTTTATTCAAAGCGTGGCCGAGTTAGGTATTCCGGTCAATATTAAAAAAGGCCAGTTTTTGGCGCCCTGGGACATGGCCAATGTCGCAATCAAAGCCAAAGCAACCGGCAATCAGCAGATCATGGTTTGCGAACGCGGTGTCTCGTTCGGCTATAACAACTTGGTTTCGGACATGCGCTCGCTGGCCGTTATGCGCGATACCGGCTGTCCGGTCGTGTTCGATGCGACGCATTCGGTGCAATTGCCGGGGGGGCAAGGCTCTTGTTCCGGAGGGCAACGTGAATTCGTTCCGGTACTGGCAAGAGCGGCGGTAGCGGTCGGTGTTGCCGGATTATTCATGGAAACGCACCCGAATCCAGCCGAGGCGCTTAGCGATGGCCCTAATTCTTGGCCTATGCACCGCATCAAAGAATTACTTGAAATTTTAATCACCTTGGATCGGGCTGTGAAAACAAGCAGTTTGATCGAAACAACTTTATAAGGAACCCTAATGGCTGAAATAGTAGACATTCGTGCAAGAGAAATTTTGGATTCACGCGGTAACCCGACGATTGAAACAGATGTAATTCTGTCTTCGGGTATCATTGGCAGCGCGATGGTGCCTTCCGGCGCATCGACCGGCGAACGTGAAGCAATCGAATTGCGCGACGGCGATAAATCCCGCTATTTGGGTAAAGGCGTTTTGAATGCCGTTAAAAACGTCAACACCGAAATTCGTTCCGCGATTATCGGTATGGATGCCGGCGATCAGTCCGCGATCGACAAAAAAATGATCGAGTTGGATGGTACCGAGAACAAAGGCCGTTTAGGCGCCAATGCGATTCTTTCGGTTTCGATGGCGGCCGCGCATGCCGAAGCGAAAGACGCGGGCCTGCCTTTGTACAATTACATGAATACCAGCGGTGAATTCATCATGCCGGTGCCGATGATGAATATTATCAACGGCGGTTCGCATGCCGACAACAGCGTCGATTTGCAAGAATTCATGATCCTACCGGTCGGCGCGCCGAACTTCCGCGAAGCGATTCGTTACGGCGCGGAAGTATTTCATAACCTCGCGAAAGTACTGAAAGGTAAAGGTTTGGCAACTACAGTCGGTGACGAAGGCGGTTTTGCACCGAATCTGTCTTCGAACGAAGAAGCGATCGAAGTTATCCTCGAAGCGATCGAAAAAGCCGGTTACAAAGCGGGTCAAGACATCTATCTGGGTATGGATGCGGCCAGCTCCGAATACTACAAAGACGGCAAATACGTATTATCTGCGGAAAACCGCAGCTTCACGTCGGAAGAAATGACCGATTTCTTCGTCGAATGGGTCAAAAAATATCCGATTATCTCGATCGAAGACGGTTTGGATCAAAACGATTGGGCCGGCTGGAAAATCCATACCGAGAAACTGGGCGGCATGATTCAATTAGTCGGCGACGATCTGTTCGTGACCAACCCTAAAACCCTGAAAGAAGGTATCGAGAAAGGCATCGCCAATTCGATTTTGATCAAGGTCAATCAAATCGGTACGCTGACCGAAACGCTCGATGCGATTCATACCGCGCAAGCCGCCGGTTATAGTGCCGTCGTTTCGCATCGTTCCGGTGAAACCGAAGATACGACGATTGCCGATCTAGTCGTCGCGACCGGAACCGGTCAGATCAAAACAGGTTCTTTAAGTCGTTCCGATCGTGTTGCCAAATACAATCGTTTGATGAAGATCGAGGACGAATTGGGTTCTAAAGCGAAATACGCGGGTCGCAGTGCATTCAAAATGCTCTGATCTATACCTGGGTAAAGGGCGGCGTTTTCGCCGCCCCGATTCAGGGTTTGCCGTTATATGAACAATTTCAGAACTATCGTTGCGTTGCTAATTGCGATCATCGTGCATCTGCAGTATCGCCTTTGGTTCGGCGACGGCGGCATTGTTCAGATCAATCAATATCAAAGCCGATTGGATGAGCTCGCGATGCAAGTTCAGGAAAAAAAGGAACGCAATGCAGCTTTATATGGTGAAGTTCTCGATTTGAGAAAAGGACAAGAGGCCATCGAGGAAAGAGCCCGCTATGAATTAGGGATGATCAAGGAAGACGAGACTTTTTTTCAGGTCCTGGAGTAGGGTAGATAGGCTGGGATGGGATCAACAACGTGAACCCCGGCTCTGCAATGCCCGGAATGCTGGGTATCGCTGATGCGCAACCTAGCCTACGACATTCTGTGGGAGCGACCCCTTGATCGCGATGTCGAAGCCCGGGTTGCCAAGTGACAGTTATGGTATCGAGGTCACATTGGCCAAGATGCCATAATGATAGCTACAAGTTATTCATAACGATGAGCGCTCCACCGTAAGGTCCTATTCACAAGCGTATATTTTTTACCTTATCGATGACAAATACCCGATCCATATGGGCGGTAGTTCCGGCGGCCGGTGTCGGTAAACGGATGCAGGCCGAACGTCCCAAGCAATATCTCGAATTAGCGGGCAAAACTGTCTTGGAACATACGTTGACACGTTTGTTGCAAGCCGAAATTTTTACTGCGATTTCGGTTGCGATTTCTATCGAAGATCCGTATTGGTCGGAACTGACGATTTCGAAAAATGAGCATGTGCTGACCGCACCGGGCGGCAAGGAGCGTTCGGATTCAGTGTTTTCTGCGTTACAGGCGATATCAGGGCGAGCATCTGAAAAAGACTGGGTATTGGTTCACGATGCGGCGAGACCTTGCATTACCGCCGCCGATATTCGGCTTCTGATTGGCTCATTGCAAGATGACGAGATAGGCGGCATTTTGGCGCTATCGTCGCATGATACGCTAAAAAACGTCGAAGGCGGCCGCATTGTCGGAACCCTGGATAGAGTGCATATTTGGCGAGCTTTGACGCCGCAGATGTTTCGCTACGGCCAGTTGAAACAGGCCCTTGAAGCGTCGGCCGGCAATCCGGCCGTTACCGATGAGGCGAGTGCGCTCGAATTGCTCGGCTTTCAACCCAAGATCGTCGAAGGACGTCCCGATAATATCAAGATTACTAGACCTGAAGACTTACCCTTAGCACAATTTTATCTGGAGCAACAACAATGATCAAAGTCGGTCAAGGTTACGATGTGCATCGTTTCAAGGATGGCGGAGACATTATTTTGGGCGGCGTGAAGATTCCTTATGAAAAAGGTCTCGACGCGCATTCGGACGGAGACGTTGTGCTGCATGCCTTATCCGATGCGCTTTTGGGCGCGGCCGCGTTGGGCGATATCGGTAAGCACTTTCCCGATTCCGATCCGAGTTTCAAAGGAGCCGATAGCCGCGTATTGCTTCGCCATGTTTATCAGATCGTGCAAAATAAAGGTTATTTTCTCGTCAATGCCGATATTACGATTATTGCCCAAGCGCCGAAAATGGCGCCGCATATCGAGTTAATGTGCCGTAATATTGCCGAAGATTTGAACGTCGAACTCGACTGTATCAATGTCAAGGCGACCACAACTGAAAAGCTTGGTTTCGAAGGCCGCGGAGAAGGCATTGCCGTCCAGGCGGCCGTATTGATTGAAAGGTAGAGCGACGCAGATAGAGCCGGATTTGTAACCCCGTCCTAAATGTTTTGACCGTGGTCAAAGAATGCTGAAATGTTTGGGAGAAATCGAAACGTTTAGGGCGGGTTAAATAACCCGCCCTGCAGCCGTTATTCAAACTTATAGGGCAAACCTTAAACCTAGAAAATGCATTTCACCATGAAGATAATGAAGGGGAGAGAATTGAGTGCTTTATTAACTTTCCCAATATCAAAGATAAACTCAATGCAGCCGGGCAGGTCAGGTTAGGCGGAGCCGTAACCCAACAATCGATGGACAAATGTCGGGCTACGCTAGCGCTAACCCGACCTACCCTGCTGCTTCTCAGTAACGTTCATGAAAGCCTGGCCATCGCCCCGGCAAATGAAAGTTCTCTGGTGGCGGAGGGTGCGGTCACTCGCCCGACAGGACGCCGTGAATACGTCCGTGTAGGCTCGACGGCGGCTATCCCTGCCGCCGACGCCTGCCGGTCGAGCAACCGCACCCTCTTGGAGCCGGCATTTTCTCTGCTGAGCTTCGTATATTGAAAAATTAGCTAAGGTGTCCGAATCTACGAATTTTCACAGTAATACTTCCTAGTCTTGAAAAACATCGAAATACCACAGTGGCCTTATGCCTACGGAGATCCCTCCGGAACCGGAAAGATCCGCACAGAGCCGGAAGATTTCATCGTTAAAGAAGTGTTGTCGTTCGAACCCTCGGGCGAAGGCGAGCATGTTTTTTTGCTTATCGAGAAAAAAGGCGAAAATACCGAGTTTGTGGCGAGACAACTGGCTCGTTTTGCCGGCGTTAGGCAGCGCGATATCGGATATGCCGGCTTGAAGGATCGTCATGCCGTTACGACGCAGTGGTTCAGTGTATGGTTACCGGGCAAGGAAGCACCGCAATGGTTCGATTTCGAATCGGAAACGATTACGGTTCATCGGTCAATACGTCATGCTCGTAAATTGAAACGCGGCATATCGTCCGGTAATCGTTTCGAACTATTGATTAGAGATTGGCAAGGTGACGAAAAGCGACTTGAAGATCAGTTGAGTCGGATCAAGAGCTGCGGTGTGCCGAATTATTTCGGCGAGCAACGCTTCGGGAATTTCGGGCAGAATGTCAATAAAGCTCTAGCTCTATTCGAAGGCGCTAAGGTTAAGCGTGAACAACGCGGTATTTACCTATCGGCGGCTCGGTCGTTTTTGTTCAATCATATTTTGGCCGAGAGAATCAGACTGGATAATTGGAATAAACCAGTCGGTGGCGATGTATTCATAGTTGACGGATCCCGAGGTTTTTTTAAAGTTGACCAAATCGGTCCGTACATTTCTAAAAGGGTCGATACGTGCGAAATTCACCCAAGCGCTGTGCTTTGCGGGCAGAGGGGTTCCGAAGCAAGCGCTGAGGCCTGGGTTATCGAATCAGCAGTGATCGAACGTTTCGATTTTATAGTTCGCGGTTTGTCCAACTGCGGCCTGGAAAGCGCACGCAGGGCGCTTAGAATGAGTGTGACCGATTTAGAGTGGCGTTTTATTTCGCGGGACCGATTGCAACTAAAATTCACCCTACCGGCGGGAAGCTATGCGACCGCTTTACTTCGAGAAATAATAGAGATTTAAATCATGGATATTATTCAAGCTATCTTGTTAGCCTTACTGCAGGGGTTGACTGAGTTCTTACCGATTTCGAGTTCCGCGCATTTGATATTGTTGCCGGTTATCTTGGGCTGGGAGGATCAGGGGCTTGCATTCGATGTCGCGGTGCATGTCGGTACCTTAACGGCTGTCATAGCCTATTACCGCAAGGACTTATTGACGATCATTGCGGCATGGTTCGGTTCGTTCACCGGCAAAGGGGCTTCGGACGATTCCCGTTTGGCCTGGTATGTGGTGTTGGGCACGGTTCCGGTGGGCCTTGCGGGCTTATCGATGCCTCACTCGCTTGAAGAGTCATTGAGATCGCCTCTGGTGATTGCGAGTTCGACTATCGTTTTCGCGATCTTGCTGTGGACTTCAGAAAAATTCGCTAAAGAGCGTCGGACTGTCGTGACTTTATTCGATGCTTTGCTGGTTGGCGTGTTTCAGGCGATTGCATTGATTCCCGGCACTTCCCGTGCGGGCATCACGATCACAGCCGGCTTATTTTCCGGTTTACAGCGCGAGCAAGCTGCACGTTTTTCGTTTCTATTGTCGATTCCGGTGATTGCATTGGCCGGCATGCTAAAGGCTTTTGAGTTATTCAAGTCCGATGTCGAAGTCATGTGGGGCTTCATGGCGATCGGAGCGACGGTCTCCTGTGTCGTTGCTTACTTAACAATCGGTTGGTTTTTGAAATTGCTGAATCGGATCGGCATGATTCCTTTCGTTTGGTATCGTTTAGCGCTCGGTATCGTTTTGTTCGTCGTATTTATCCGTTAAGCGCAGCAGGACAAAAACCGCCCCCGTGCCGCCTTCTCTGTGCGGTGCGGAACAAAAGGCCTGTACGTCGCGGTGTTGGCGAAGCCATAAATTGAGACTGTTTTTCAGAATCGGTAGGTTATCCGGTGAGCGATAGCCCTTGCCATGTACGATACAGACGCAACGGAAACCTTCCTCCACACAGCTATGCAGAAAGCGTAATAATTGCTTTTTTGCCTCGTGGCTACTCAGTCCGTGTAAGTCGATTTCGGCATCGAGTCCGTAATGTCCTTTGCGCATTTTTCGCAAAACGTTTTTTTGTAAGCCGGGGCTCAGAAAGCTCAGACTATCCTCGAGACTTAGCAATTCAGTGACCGATATTGATTCGTCAAGTGATTGAGCATTATCAACTGAACGTTTAACGGGTATGGGTTTGGGTTTAGGCGTGGTGCTCAGGTGCAGTTTGTCGCTGTCTATCGATATGACTTTCCCGACTGTTTGACGAAACAGATCCCGATCTTCCTGTGTTAGGCTTTTTTTTCTCACGTTAGCTGATTTAAATACGATAAGTTGTTAATATTAGGGATTTTATAAACTATTTGCGCACGGGGCGACTTAAAATGCATATTTTGTTGAGCAATGATGACGGCTATCTGGCGGAAGGCCTGAATGCATTGGCGGATGCATTAAGCGCTCATGCCGAAATTTCGGTTGTGGCGCCGGACCGAAACCGCAGCGCGGCCAGTAATTCACTGACTCTGGAAAGACCGCTCAGAGCTTACCAAACCTCTAACGGTTTTATTAGAGTAGACGGCACACCGACCGATTGCGTTCATTTGGCGATCACCGGTTTGTTGGAGCAAGAGCCTGATATGGTATTTGCCGGAATTAATCACGGTTCCAATTTGGGCGATGACGTACTCTATTCCGGCACTGTGGCGGCGGCGACCGAAGGCCGGTTTTTAGGTTTGCCGGCCGTGGCGATTTCGTTGTTCGGCAATAATCCGAGGTATTTCGATACGGCGGCGCAAGTTGCGGTTATATTACTACAAAGATTGATAGAAGAGCCTTTGCCTCAAGATAGTATTTTGAATGTCAATGTACCTGATATTCCTTTTAGCGAGCTTAAAGGTTTTCAGGCGACTCGCTTGGGGCAGCGTCATAAGGCCGAACCGGTGGTCAAAAGCGTCGACCCAAGAGAAAGACCTATTTACTGGGTAGGACCGCCAGGTCTGGAGCAAGATGCGGGACCCGGAACCGACTTTTACGCGATTAAATCGGGTTATGTTTCGGTTAGCCCCTTGCAAGTCGATTTGACACGCTATGAACGTATAGGCGCTTTAGAAAATTGGTTGCCTTAGGAGAAATATAATAATGATGATGCTTAATGTAAAAGGAATAGGCATGACTTCCATGCGAACTCGGGAGCGCATGGTGGGGCGATTGAAGGAACAGGGGATCAATAATCATAAAATTCTCGATGCGTTGCGTAATACGCCGCGTCATTTGTTCGTCGATGAAGCGCTCGCTAGTCGGGCCTACGAAGATACCGCTTTGCCGATCGGTTATAATCAGACGATATCGCAACCTTATATCGTCGCTAAAATGACCGAGTTGCTTTTGGCATCCGGTCCGCTTGCCAAGGTCTTGGAAATCGGCACCGGTTGCGGCTATCAGACGGCGGTGTTGTCGCAATTGGTCGACTACGTTTACACGGTCGAAAGGATTCAGCCGCTGCAAAAGAAAGCCAAAAATTTGGTATGGAGTTTGAAACATAAAAACATCAGCTATTTGCACAGCGATGGCGGCTGGGGATGGCCCGATCATGCCCCGTACGACGGGATTTTGGTAACGGCGGCGCCGCCCGAAATTCCCGAAATGTTGCTGCGGCAACTGGCTGTCGGTGGAGTGATGGTGATTCCGATCGGTCATGCCGGCGGACAGGAGCTACAACGGGTTACGCGAAACGCATCAGGATTCGAAGTCGAAATCCTAGAGTCGGTCAATTTCGTGCCGTTTTTGTCGGGCAGGGAATAAGCATGTTTCAAGCGCTATACGATAAGACGCTATCGTGGTCCCGGCATCGGCATGCCTTAAAGTATCTTTGCGCTTTGAGCTTTGCAGAATCGTCTTTTTTTCCGATTCCGCCCGATGTTATGTTGGCGCCGATGGCGCTCGGTCGTCCTCAACACGCTTTCCAATTTGCGCTATGGACCACGGTATTTTCGGTCTTGGGAGGCATCTTTGGTTATGCGATCGGTTTTTTTATGTTCGACCAGCTTGAGCCTTGGTTAAAAACCACGCATTATTGGGAGGGCTTTCTATTGGCCCGACAATGGTTTACCAATTGGGGGTTCTGGGCAGTCTTGGTGGCTGGTTTTTCGCCGATACCTTATAAAGTATTCACGATAGCGGCCGGCGTGATGAGTATGGTTTTTTTACCATTTGTGCTGGCATCGACAGTCGGGCGCGGTGCGAGGTTTTTTTTGGTGTCGTTGCTAATCGCGGCAGGTGGCGAAAAACTGGAAGCGAAACTACGTGAATATATGGATCGTCTGGGTTGGGCTTTGGTTGCACTGGTAGTTATTGGAGGAGTTGCTTATAAGTTGATGGCGGGTGGTCAATAGTTTGTTGTTATCGCTACTTCACTTGCTACCCATCGTAGATGAAAATTCGGCCTTGGGGTACCCGTCAAAGGACGCCGTAAACCCAGCACCTAAATTCCATAGGTCTTTGGCAATGATTTAAAATCATGGCTTATTTAGGTGCTGGGTAAATACGTCCATGTAGGCTCTATGCCAGCTCCATGCTGGCAAAGCCTTTACCGAGCACCCCAATGCCTCCTCCGACAATGCCGAAATTTGAAGTGCGAAAGGTATATATAGAAACTTAATTGACGAATGGATTACTTCTGGGAGTCGCAATGAATGATAAAGAATTGGTGGCAGTCCATGCCGCAAAGCTTGTTAAAGACGGGATGCGGGTCGGACTCGGGACCGGTTCCACGGCAGACTGTTTTATTAAAGAGTTGTCTCGCCTCCATAAAGATGAAGGTTTAAAAGTGATCGTGATCGCCAGTTCGGTTGTCAGCGCGATTAAGGCTCGTGAATTGGGTTTGCCTCTGCAGTCGATCGAACAAACCGAGCGAATCGATCTCTATGTCGATGGCGCCGATGAAGTTACTCTCGATAAGACGCTGCTCAAAGGCCGGGGCTACGATTTGGTGCGGGAAAAATTGTTGGCGAAGGCGGCCGACCGATTCGTCGTTCTGATCGATAAAAGCAAGCTGGTCGGGCGTATCGGCGAGCGTTTTCCGATCCCAATCGAGGTTATGCCATTTGCCTGGCGAATGGTTAAAGACAGTTTGGAAAAACTAGGCGGCAGGCCGGCGCTACGACGGACTGCAAACGGTGACGGATTGGTGATGACGTCCTACGGAAGCTTGGTGCTCGATACCGTTTTCGATACCACTATCGATATCGTTGATCTCGACGATGCGCTCAACGCCCTGCCTGGCGTTATCGAGCACGGTATATTTCGAGGTTTGGCAAGTTCGGTATTGATAGGCGCTGATGGCGCCATTCAAGAATTAGGTCCTGAAACTAGGCTTGATTCGAAAGATATCGATAGTCGGGATTTTGTCGATGATGGCTCTGCAGATGGCGATTGAAGTAATTATTTGCCAAATATTCTTCGTTCCCACCGCTCTAGCGTGGGAATGCATACCGATCTTGTCTCGGCAGCCCAAGAGATGGATTTGCACGGAGGACTGTGGAAACCAGAAATCTTACAAAATTTTAAAATACTGCGATGAGTTACTATAAACACCATGTTTTTTTCTGTACCAATCAACGCGAGAACGGCGCGGCTTGCTGTCAGGATCATGAGGCCCAATTTTTTCGAGATTATGCGAAAGTGCAATTGAAAAAGCTAAAAATGAGTGGGCCCGGCAAATGTCGCATCAACAATGCCGGTTGTCTGGATCGTTGCAAGGAAGGGCCGGTAATGGTCGTCTATCCCGATGCCATTTGGTATCGTTATAAAAATCAAGCCGATATCGATGAGATTATCGAGGAACATTTGCAGAATGGGCGAGTTGTCGAACGCTTGAAAGTTTGAGATTAACCTAGAAAAAGCATTTCACTATGAAGATCATGAATCCTAAGAAGTTAATTCAATAACTTCTTAGGATTCGGTCATAAATAACTTCCCTATTTTTAATGCAAGATAAGCAGGTTCGGTAACTCGCTACAAAACTCATAGCTCCAGGAAGTTATTTTTCACGAAATCCTGATATGCTTGTATAGAACATTCGCTCACCAAAAAGATTAGCGAGAATGTTTAGGTGATTTCTTGAAATCCTTCATGAACTTCATGGTTAAACAGCCGAATTTAGGATTAACCGTTGGTTTTTAGTTCGCTTGGCTTGCGTCTTTTACCGATGTTTTTGCGGTCACGATGGCGATCTTTGATTTTGGACGCTTTCTTCTCCGGTTCCGCTTTTTTGTTTTTATTACTGGCCGCTTTTCCCGAGGCTTTGAGCTTTTTGGGGCCTTTGTAGCGACCTTCCAACTCCTTTATCGTGCGCCGGATCAGTCGCTGTTGTAGATAACGTTCGATACCCGCCAAGACGTTCCATTCGGTAGAGTTGATCAATGCGATTGCAAGTCCCGGTCGGCCGGCTCGTCCGGTACGGCCGATTCTGTGAAGATAGTCATTGCCGTTACGGGCCAGGTCGAAATTAATGACCAAGTCCACTCCTTCGATGTCGAGACCGCGCGCGGCAACATCGGTTGCGACCAATATGTCTATGGTTCCGTCTCGGAAAAAGCCCATGGTCTTGTTGCGTTCGCTTTGATCCATGTCGCCATGCAAAGAGCCTACGCGCAGTTTTTGCCCTCTCAAGGGGCCGCGCAATTGATCGGTATGGATTTTGGTGTTGGTAAAGACCAAGGCTTTTTCGTAAGTTTCGTGGCTCAGTAGCCAGATCAATAATTTTTTCTTATGTTCGAAATCGTCGGCCAGTAGCATTTGCTGTTCGATGTCTTCATGTTCTGCCTGTATGCCATCGAGATAGACTTTTTCCGGCTCTTTAAGAAGTGTGAGAGCAATGCCTTTGATCGTCGGATTAAGTGTCGCGGAAAATAACAGGGTTTGACGTTCCGGCTTGCAAACGCTTGCGATTTTCAGTAAATCGTTTTTGAAGCCCATGTCGAGCATACGGTCGGCTTCATCGAGAATGAGTAGGTCGAGTCGGCTGAAATCGGCGGAGCCTTCCTTGATGACTTCGATTAGGCGTCCTGGAGTTGCGATGATGATGGCGGTACTTTTCGCAAATAAAGCGGATTGTTTCTTGAAGTCTTCGCCGCCGATAATCATACCGGACTTGATCGAGGTGAACTCGGCCAACTGCCGACATTGTTTATATGTTTGCTTGGCCAGTTCCCTTGTAGGCGCGAGTATCAAGACTTTTGCCGCGTTGTTTTCGGGGCAATTTTTCAGCAGATACTGTAAAGCGGGTATTAGAAAGGCTGCGGTTTTACCGCTTCCGGTTTTTGCACAAACCCAAAGGTCCTTGGATTCGGTGGCCAAAGGTATGACGGCAGCCTGTACTTCGGTTGGGCGATCGAAACCCATGGCTTGCGTGGCTTGTTGGATACGTGAATCAAGCTCGAATTGGCCGAATGTTAAAGAGGGCGTTGGTCCCGGTTGTGTTTCCATAAAACCTTGAATGAGTTGGCTGAGCCGGCAGTTTTCCAATTTAGCAGAAGCGCCGTAAAGATAAATCCGACAATGTTACGTTTTGTTTAAAATATAAGCAACTTCGAATAAAAGTTCTTAGTGTCGTTGAGATCTGTATGAAGCGTCATTGATTTTATCTTTTTCAGCATGCTGATATGCTAAGCAGCAAAGTCGCCGGGCACGGAATATCAAATTAAATGCGCCGGTTTTATCTTTAAGATTGGGTTTTAAGGAGGATTGTTATTTATGAGGGCTTTAGCGAATTTTGTAATGCAGGGACCCTATCAGGCCTTGGCCGCTGCTTGCGTATTGGGTGCTTTATCCCAATTTGTTTTGCCGTTGGCGCTATTCTGCTGCGGCATCATCGCATTATGCGTATTGTCGCGTTCGGATAGCTACTGGCTGATTGTTTTGATCGGCACGGCTTTGGTTGTTTATGTCAGCAGTCTTTTTGTCGAAAGCAGGCCGGGCCTCGAGACTCCGGTAGTTTTGTTTTTGTTGGTGCCGTTGGCGGCTTCGGCAAAAGTATTGCGTGTTACCCAATCGCAAAGTTTGGCGATAATGGTCGCGGCGGTGTTTGCAGCTATATTGGCGGTTTCGATACAAGTGGTGTCGGGTGATGCAGCGCAATGGTGGGCTAATTGGTTGGAAGGGGCTGTTGAAGGCGTTAAAGGCGCTACTTATCAAGGTTTCGAGGCCGATGGTACTTTACGGTTGATGAATGGATTGGTGGCGATGATGTTCGGTTTCGCAGTGACTTCATCGTTGTTGATCGGACGTTGGATGCAGGCGGCTTTATACAACCCTGGAGGATTCGCCGAGGAATTTTACCGAGTTAGATATCCCATTTATGCATTGGGCGTTTTGGGTGTAGTGTTGATCGTGACAGCGCTATTAAGCGAAGCCTTGCTTTATGATTTGTTATTGGTTTTTACGATGCCGTTTTTCTTCCATGGTATGGCGGTTTTACATTGTACGGTTGAAGTTTCCGAGCGTAGTAAAAGTTATTTGCTTCCGCCGTATTTGTTATTGTTTGTGATGCCGCAATATGCGATCGTCGGCATGGCTTTTCTCGGTATGACAGATATTTTTTTAAATTTTAGAAAGGCCGTCTATAAACGGAAAGATCATGATTCCCATTAGAGATACCGCACCGTGTTATTCAAAGCCGATTGTTTCCTGGAGTTTAATGGTTTTATGTATCGTAGTCTTTATCGCGATGGAAATCATTCCCGATCAATTGAAATACCGTTTGACTTATTTGTTCGGTATGGTGCCGTTGCGTTATTCAAGCCCTGCTTGGTCTGCTCATTTCGGTTTGCCGCCCGATTATTATTTGTCGTTTTTGACCAGTCTTTTTTTGCATGGAGGTTGGGTGCATTTAGCCACTAACATGTTATTCATGTGGATTTTTGCCGATAATATCGAAGACCTGATGGGCAGAGGACGTTTTTTGATTTTTTATGTGGTTTGCGGATTATCGGCTCAAGCCTTGCAATTTTATTTCGACCCCTATTTAACGATACCGGTCGTTGGCGCATCGGGAGCGATCGCCGGAGTATTGGGTGCTTATTTTTTTCTATATCCGTTTGAGCGCGTCGTTGTTTTTATACCAATCATATTTTTTCCATTGGTTTTTCATGTGCCGGCGATAGCTTTTTTGGGGTTTTGGATCATTATTCAGTTACAAAAAGCCACGACTTCGGTGATGTTCGATGGCGTAATGGTTGATGTGGCTTGGTGGGCGCATTTAGGTGGTTTTATCGCGGGGGCGATCTCATATCGGTTTTTTCTACGCAACGAGCCTGCGCAATAAAAAATGAAATTGAATCGCATTTCTGTATAATAAGCGCCTTTTGAAAGGCTTGCTTCTTCATGGTCAAAGGACTGCGGTACTCGTCCTTCGAGGCTTCTTAAGTTATGTCGGGAATTTAAAATTACAATGAAAAATATTAACGTCGCATTAGTTAGGCTTCTTCAGTTCGTCGTATTCGTTCTGTTTACATTCATGGTATTGATTTATTTCGGCGCAATGGTTTTATTGCCGCTGGATGCTGCCGTGTTATTGATCAAGTTGATGACCTTGTTCGGTTTGAACGGAGTTATTGCGGCTTTTATTGCGATTCCGATAGTGGCTTATTTAGGCTTGAGAGTCTATCGAATTCCGGGGCTTGTCAAGATGATCATCGATACCGGAGTCGAATTGGTCAATACCGGCAAAGCTAAAATTGATGCGTTCAATGCGCTAGCTGAATCGGAAAAAGTTTAACCGCTTCGCTAAACAAAAAAGGCCGGAAAGAGGGTTCTTCCGGCCTTTTTTGTTTTCAATCCTTATTTTGTAATATTTACCATGAAGGACATGAAGATAGCGAATAAGATTGAACCAGCGCTTAAACATTCGAGTTAATTTGTTAAATCAGCTAAAAAATCGTTTTAGATAATGCCCGGTATGTGAGGCGTTGTTTTTACTCAATTGTTGCGGTGTACCTTCGGCGACCAGTTTGCCTCCTCCGTCGCCGCCTTCCGGCCCCATATCGATAATCCAATCCGCCGTTTTGATCACGTCCAGGTTATGCTCGATGACGATCACGGTGTTGCCGTGATCGCGTAGTGTATGCAATACACGCAATAATTGTTTGATATCGTGGAAATGCAGGCCGGTTGTGGGTTCGTCGAGAATATAGAGCGTCTTGCCGGTATCGCGTTTAGACAGTTCCTTGGCCAGTTTGACGCGCTGTGCCTCGCCGCCGGAAAGCGTAACGGCATTTTGTCCTAGCGTGATGTAGTTCAGCCCTACTTCGGTCAATGTATGGAGTTTTTTGGATAACACCGGGACGGCGCTGAAAAATTGCGCGGCGTCCTCGACGGTCATGTTCAATACTTCGTTGATAGCCTTGCCTTTGTAGCGGATTTCCAGTGTTTCTCGGTTATATCGTTTACCGCCGCAGACGTCGCATTGTACGAAAATATCTGGCAAGAAATGCATTTCAACTTTAATGACGCCGTCGCCTTTGCAGGCCTCGCAACGACCGCCTTTGACGTTGAAACTGAAGCGCCCCGGCGTGTAGCCGCGTGATCGGGCTTCGGGCGTTGCCGCAAATAATTCCCGGATCGGCGTAAAAATGCCGGTATAAGTGGCGGGATTCGAACGGGGCGTTCGGCCGATCGGGCTTTGATTAATATCAATGACTTTATCGAAATATTCAATGCCTTCGATTTCATCGCACGGTGCGGGCAGGGTGCCGGCTCGGTTGATTGCGCGTGCAACATAGCGGTAGAGTGTATCGTTGATGAGCGTCGATTTTCCTGAACCGGATACGCCGGTAATACAGGTTAGTAGGCCAACCGGCAGAGCAATATCGACGTTTTTCAGGTTGTTGCCTTGGGCGTTGCGGATCACGATGTGCTTTTCCGGATCGACCGGCGTCGTGCTTTCCGGAATCGCAATCATTTGTTTCCCCGATAAATACTGGCCGGTCAACGAGTCGGGTGAGTCGATGATGTCTTGCGGCGATCCCTGTGCGACGATTCTGCCACCGTGAATACCGGCCCCGGGGCCGATATCGACGATATGATCGGCCGAGCGAATCGCATCTTCGTCGTGTTCTACGACGATTACGGTATTGCCCAAATCTCTAAGCCGGAACAGAGTATTCAACAAACGGTCGTTATCACGCTGATGCAGGCCGATTGACGGTTCGTCGAGCACATACATCACGCCGACTAAGCCTGCGCCGATTTGGCTGGCCAATCGGATACGTTGTGCTTCGCCGCCGGACAACGTATCGGCGCTACGATCGAGGGTCAGATAGTCCAGGCCGACATTGACCAAAAATTCTTGTCGTTCGACGATTTCCTTGATGATTTTCGCAGCCACTTCGCCCTGTTTTCCAGGTAAGTCCAATTCTTCGAAAAACTGTAAAGATTTACGTATCGGAAAACGGGTAAGTTCGTGCAAGGGGCGTTCGTTGACGAAAACATGGCGGGCGGCCTTGTTTAGGCGGGCTCCGCCGCAGTCGGGGCAGTTTTTTTGCGATAGATATTTGGCCAGTTCTTCACGGACCATCGGAGAGTCGGTTTCATGGTAACGGCGATCCATGTTCGCGATGATGCCTTCGAAGCTGTAACGCTTGGTTTGGCCTGCGCGCGGACCGCCTAGCAGTTTGAAATCGATAGTTTCGTTGCCGCTGCCGAACAATAAAACCTTTTTGATGTTGTCAGGTAGTTCCTGATAAGGGGTATCCGGATCGAAGCCATAGTGTTCGGCCAGCGAACAGATAATTTGAAAATAATAAGCGTTGCGCCGATCCCAGCCTCGAATCGCTCCACCAGCCAGACTGATGTCGGGATTATGCACCACTAGTTCCGGATCGAAGTGTTGGCGAACGCCTAGTCCATCGCAAGTTGGGCAAGCGCCTTTCGGATTGTTGAACGAAAAAATGCGCGGTTCCAATTCGCTGATACTGTAACCGCAGTGAGGGCAGGCGTAGCGCTCGGAAAATATTAAGGTCTTGTTGTCGTCCATGGAAACGGCTAGCGAAATACCGTCTGCGATTCGAAGTGCCGTTTCGAATGACTCGGAAAGGCGCAATGCGATATCGTTACGAATTTTGAATCGATCGACGATCACTTCGATCGTGTGCTTTTTTTTGGGGTCGAGCGTCGGCGTTTCGTCGAGATCGTATACGGCACCGTCAATACGTGCCCTGATAAAACCTTGCGCGCGTAACTCCTCGAGTAATTGTAGGTATTCCCCTTTGCGTTGGCTGATAACGGGAGCCAATAACATCCAGCGCCCGCCCTCCGGTTGTTCGAGCACGCTATCGACCATTTGACTAACAGTTTGTGCGGCTAATGAAACGTTATGGTCAGGGCAGCGAGGCGTGCCTGCACGAGCATACAGCAAACGCAAGTAATCATAGATTTCGGTAATTGTGCCGACCGTCGAGCGAGGATTGTGGGAGGTCGATTTTTGTTCGATCGAAATCGCCGGGGACAGCCCTTCGATATGATCGACATCCGGTTTTTCCATCATTGACAGGAATTGCCGGGCGTAGGCGGATAGGGACTCGACATAACGCCGTTGGCCTTCGGCATAAATCGTGTCGAAAGCCAGTGAGGATTTGCCGGAACCGGAGAGGCCGGTAATGACAATCAAGGAATCGCGGGGCAAATCCAGGTCGATGTTTTTTAAATTGTGGGTGCGCGCGCCGCGAATGCTAATGGTGTCCATTGATAAAATCTTGGTCTAAGAAACAGGCCGCTAATATACGGCGAAATTGGGTCGATTTCAAAGCTCGGGAGGGTGAAGGCTTACAAGTCTGCTTTATCGCTTTCTAGCAGTTTGCAATTCCGACAATTTCGAGTACATTGTGCTTATTCGAAACCTAACATAGCGTAAATGATGTGAATCACTTTTATTCTTTTCAAATTCATGGCGGCGCCGATCATGGTGGCGGGGTAGCCGAGTCTGTCGGGCATTTTTTGGGATTTCTGGAAAGTCTGGCGGCTCAAGAGCCTTCGGACATATTTGCGAGCATATTTCCGGGAATCGCAGAACTGGATAATATTCATCCTTTGCTAGTACATTTTCCAATCGCTTTATTAATCGGTTTTTTTATTCTCGACTTATTAGGGACTTTGATTCGTAACCCGGTTTGGCGCAGTGCCGCTTCGGCGATGCTTTATTTTGGGACGGTTGGCGCAGCAGTGACTGTTTATACCGGTTTGCAAGCCGGCGAAACGGTTGCGCACGGCGGTAATGTTCATGACATTATGGAAAGGCATGAGCAAATTGGTATTACGGTGTTGAGTTTGTCGGCGTTGTTATCGGTTTGGCGTTTGTTGGCCGGTAGTTTGCTTAAAGGTGCGGCTAACGGTTTTTTTCTATTGCTGTCGGCGGGTCTGTCTGTGTTGGTCGTTTTGGGCGCCGATTTGGGCGGATTGATGGTCTATCGTTACGGCGTTGCGGTCGAAGGAGCAATCGATCCTCAAGAAGCCAGTGTGCATGAGCACGGGCAACCGCAAGTCAATGAGCATAGACATGATTCCGGTGGTGAGCCCCCTCCCTCTGATTCATCTCAGAGCCATCACCCTAGTGAAAATCATCTACATCCTGACAATCTCAAGCACTCCGAATCAAATCATACTCATTAGCCGTTGTATTGCTCATCGTAGATAAAAACTCGGCCCTTCGCCTAGCGTTAGGTGAGGGGCGCTGAGGTCTTTGAATTGGGAATTGCCGTAGGCCATTTTAGCCTTAGGTTAGGGCTTTTGTTTTATGGTATTCTATTCGGCTAAATTTTTTATTAAATATCTTATCTCTTTATGCGAACTCGCGTTAAAATTTGCGGCTTTACCCAGGTTGATGACGCAGTCCGTGCGGCTCATCTAGGCGTGGATGCGATCGGGTTGGTTTTTTACCCTCCTAGTCCGAGAAATATTGATATAGATCAAGCGCTTGCGATTGTTGAGGCATTGCCGGCCTTTACCAGTGTCGTCGGTTTGTTCGTAGACGAGCAAGAGGCACGTATTCGTGAAGTGTTGAGTCGGGTATCGATTGACTGTTTGCAATTTCACGGTGATGAACCGCCAGAAAATTGTGAACTGTACAACAAGCCATACATCAAGGCAATCAGTATGCGGCAGGGCGTTGATATAGCTGATTTAACTAAACGGTATTCCAGCGCCGCCGGTTTGTTACTCGATGCCTATCATCCGGGAGTGAAAGGCGGTTCTGGAAACCGTTTCGATTGGGATTTGATTCCGCAATCTTGCCCGAAACCGATTATTTTGGCCGGCGGTTTGGAGCCCGGCAATGTCAGGCAGGCAATGGAATCGGTCGGCCCTTATGCATTGGACGTCAGCAGCGGCGTAGAATCGGAAAAAGGTATTAAGGATGCCGGTAAAATGGCGGCATTCGTAAGAATAATTAACGAGGGTAATAGAAGTTAGTAACATGACACAGCATTATAACTTGCCGGACGAGCGCGGACATTTCGGTCCTTATGGCGGAAAATTCGTTGCCGAAACATTAATGGGGCCTATTCAAGAGTTAGAAGAGGCTTATCTGCGCTATATGCAGGATCCTGAATTTTTAACCGAATTGGATGCCGATTTGCAGCATTATGTCGGGCGCCCTTCACCGCTTTACCATGCCGAACGCTGGAGTCGGCATTTAGGCGGAGCGCAGCTTTATTTAAAACGAGAAGACCTCAATCATACCGGCGCGCATAAAGTTAATAATACGATCGGACAGGCGCTATTGGCTAAGCGCATGGGAAAAACCCGGATCATCGCTGAAACCGGCGCGGGTCAGCATGGCGTGGCTACAGCTACGGTCGCTGCCAGACTGGGACTCGAGTGCGTTGTTTATATGGGGGCGGTCGATGTCGCGCGACAGTCCTTGAATGTTTACCGAATGAAACTGCTTGGCGCAAAAGTCGTTGCGGTCGAATCGGGTTCGAAGACTTTGAAAGACGCGTTAAACGAAGCGCTCCGTGATTGGGTTACCAATGTCGACAATACATTCTACATCATTGGAACGGTAGCAGGGCCTCATCCTTATCCTGCGATGGTGCGCGATTTTCAAACCGTGATCGGCCGTGAAGCCAAAGAACAATGTTTGACCATGACCGGGCGGCTACCCGATGCGCTGGTCGCTTGTGTCGGGGGAGGGTCGAACGCGATCGGTTTATTTTATCCTTTTATCGACGATGCGTCGGTCAAAATGTACGGCGTCGAAGCGGCCGGAGACGGCGTCGAGACAGGACGTCATTCTGCTCCGCTTTGTGCGGGACGTCCGGGGGTTTTACACGGCAATCGGACTTATTTGATCGAGGATGATGATGGTGAAATCATCGAAACGCATTCAATCTCGGCCGGCTTGGATTATCCCGGCGTCGGACCCGAACATGCTTGGTTGAAAGACAGCGGGCGTGCCGAATATGTCAACATAACCGATGATGAGGCCTTGAAGGGTTTTCATGATTTAACCGAAATGGAAGGCATTATTCCTGCGCTGGAATCGAGTCATGCGATTGCTTATACGACAAAGCTGGCACCGACCATGCCCAAAGACAGCATTATTATTATCAATCTTTCCGGTCGTGGCGATAAAGATATCATGACCTTGGCGCAACGCGAGGGAATAGAACTGTGAGCCGTTTAGCCGCTAAATTCGAAGAGCTTTCCAAATCGGGCCGCAAGGCTTTAATTCCATTTTTGACGGCCGGCGATCCGCATCCGGATTTTACCGTACCGATGATGCATGCGATGGTGGAAGTGGGCGTTGATATTATTGAGCTTGGCGTACCGTTTTCCGATCCGATGGCGGACGGTCCGGTTATTCAGAAAGCCAGCGAACGCGCCTTGGCGCATAAAATGAGTTTAAGAAAAGTACTCAATGCAGTCGCCGAATTCAGAAGAAAGGATGACCAAACGCCGGTCGTGTTGATGGGGTATTTGAATCCGATCGAGGCAATGGGTTACGAGGATTTTGCCAATGCAGCGCAACGCGTCGAAATCGATGGCGTGCTGACGGTTGATTTGCCGCCCGAAGAGGCCGATTTCTGTGTTTCGTTGCTGAAAGAACGAGGCATCGATCCGATTTTTTTGTTGGCGCCTAATAGCAATGAAGAACGCATTCGTAAAATGGATGCGGCGGGTAGCGGTTATATTTACTATGTTTCACTCAAAGGCGTGACCGGTGCTGGGCACTTAAACACCGCCGATGTCGAAGAAAGACTGAAATTAATCCGTGCCAATACTCAATTACCGATCGGTATTGGCTTCGGTGTTAAGGATGCCGAAACGGCGAAGACAGTGGCTCATTTAGGTGATGGTGTCGTTGTAGGAAGTGCCTTGATCAGTAAAATCGAAGCGAATTTGGATAATCCGGAGCAGGCCTGTTCCGAAATAGTCGATTTACTTAAAGCCATGCGCGCCGCAATGGATGAATAAGTCGTCGATCACATGAGCGAATTCGGAGTTTAAAATATGAGTTGGTTTGAAAAATTGGTCCCTTCAACGATCAGAACAGACGGGACTAACAAGAAAAAAGGTGCGGTGCCCGAAGGTTTATGGACCAAATGCCCGAGTTGTAACGCGATTCTCTATAACAACGAATTGGAACGTAATTCCAGCGTATGCCCTAAATGCAATCACCATATGCGGATATCGGCAAGAGTCCGCTTGGAATTATTTCTTGATGAGCAGGGTCAAGAAGAAATCGGTCAACAAATCAAACCGACAGATCCGCTTAGATTCAAGGACTCCAAACGATATAAAGACCGTATCAGCCAAGCGCAAAAGCAGACCAAGGAAAGCGATGCACTGGTAGTGATCAAGGGTAAGCTCAAAAATAAGGATATCGTGGCCGCTGCATTCGATTTTAGTTTCATGGGTGGTTCGATGGGGTCGGTTGTCGGTGAGCGTTTTGTGCGAGGCGTTAACAAGAGCCTCGAAATCGGTGCGCCGTTCATTGTTTTTACCGCCAGCGGTGGTGCTCGCATGCAGGAATCGTTGTTTTCATTATTTCAAATGGCTAAAACCAGCGCGGCCTTGACCCGGTTGTCAGAAGCGGGATTGCCGTTTATTTCGTGTATGACCGACCCGACGATGGGCGGTGTTTCCGCGAGTTTGGCGATGCTTGGCGATATCAATGTCGCTGAACCGAATGCCTTAATCGGTTTTGCAGGGCCTCGCGTCATCGAGCAAACCGTTCGAGAAAAATTGCCCGAAGGCTTTCAACGTAGCGAATTTCTGCAAGAGCACGGCGCTATCGACATGATCATCGATAGGCGTGAAATGCGCGATAAGATTGCTGCAATGCTGGCGATGTTGATGGCTTCACGGATGGAGACGAAAATAAGTCCGAATGTAGTCGAGCCAATTATCTTGGCCGAAGCCGAACCTTTGCCTGCCGTTCAGGATTAAGTGCATATATAATTGGCCGAATGATCCTACTGTTGCGGTTAAACCACGAAAAGTACGAAAGACACAACAAAATTGGTCCGCGATAGTGCTCGGGTATGCAGTTATTGGATGGGGCGATATACGATTGGCTATCTCGTTGATGCTTTCGTGTTTGTTTGTGTTTTCGTGGAACCCATAATTTTTCTGAGATGAAGCATTTCGATACGCTCGAGGGCTGGCTGAAGTGGCAGGAAGGTTTGCATCCGCAAACGATCGATCTAGGCTTGGAGCGGGTGCTGAGCGTATTCCGCGCATTGCAGCCGCATTACGATAAACCGACGACGATCACAGTAGCCGGAACTAACGGTAAAGGCTCGTGCGTGGCTTTCTTAGAATTCATTTATCGGGCTCAAGGTTACCGAGTCGGCACTTATACTTCTCCGCATATTCTAAACTATAACGAACGTATAAAAATTGACGGTAAACCGGTTGGCGACGATTTGATTTGTTCGGCTTTCGAGCGTATTGAATCGGTGCGAGCCGGTGTGTCGTTAAGTTACTTTGAATTCGGCACCTTGGCCGCCCTCGATATTTTTTCCAGGATCAAGCTCGATGTGCAATTGTTGGAGGTAGGTTTGGGCGGGCGCCTTGATGCCGTCAACATTGTGGACCCCGAGGTTTCGATCATTTCCAGTATCGGGATCGATCATGCGGATTGGCTCGGTGAAACGCGCGAGCTGATTGGACGTGAAAAAGCCGGTATTTTCAGAAAGCAGGTTCCTGCGATAATCAGCGATCCTGAGCCACCCGTATCGATATTCGACTATGCAAACGAAATCGAGGCACCGGCTTTTTTTATCGGGTGTGATTTTGCTTATCGGAAGCATCCGAAAGGTTGGGTGTGGTACACCCCTGATCGGCAGATCGACGCATTGCCGGAACCTAATCTCAAAGGCGAGCATCAATATAGAAATGCGGCTGCTGTGGTAATGGCCGTGACTCTATTGTCTTCACGACTGCCGATTAGTGTGGATTCGATAAGAAAGGGGATCGAATCCGTTAAACTGACCGGACGTTTTCAATTTATTAATGACGAGATTCCGATCTTGCTCGATGTCGGGCATAATCCGCAAGCCGTTCAGACCTTGGTCGACTATCTGAGTACTAATTTTTCAGGCAAACGCATTCATGCGGTTTTTACGATGATGAAGGATAAAGATATTCCGGGCGTTATCAGTATCATGAAACCGTTGGTTCATCAATGGTATTTTGCGCCGTTAAAGGAAAATCCACGGTGCGCTTCCGAGACAATGATGCAAGAGTATTTTGAACAGTGCAAAATTACGAGTGTCGATTTCGGTTTTTCCGGATTACAAGACGCATTGAATAGTGCCAAGAATAAAGCCGGAAAAAACGATTTATTATTGGTTTTCGGCTCTTTCTTTTTAGTATCTGAATATTTGGCTGGTTTAGCTTAGAGGTTAACGATGGACCAGGAATTAAAACAAAGATTGATCGGGGCGGTTGTCATTACCGCGTTGGCCGCTATTTTTGTACCGATGCTGTTTGACGATCCCATTGAAGAAAGCGGTCAAATAGTCAACGAATTGACCTTGCCCGAACCGCCTGTGGAGGACTTTGCCAAGAGTGCGGAAAGTCTTCCGGAGGACAGTCATCCGCAATGGGGCGAAGAAACAGTTGACGAAACTGCACAGCTTTCCGACGAGGCCGAAGGATTAACTCAGGAAGAACTCGATTACATGGGGCCTGTCGATGACGGATCGGAACTTAAGCCTATTGATAAAACAGCGCTGCCGGACTCTTTGGCTGGAGCGGAAACGGCTAAATCGTCAACGATTGAAAAAAACGCGACAACTCCGGTTCCGGTTGCCAAAGTGCCCGAAACTAAAACTGAGGCGTCTGCATCGTTGCCGATTGCGGAACTCGTGACTTGGTATATTCAGCCGGGTAGTTTTAGTAAGAAGGACAATGCATTTGTGCTACGCGATAAATTGCGTTCGCAAGGTTTTCCGACTTCGGTCGAGGAGTTTGATACCCGCGCCGGAAAATCCTATCGGGTCTTAGTGGGGCCTGAAACCGATAAAAGCAAGGCTCAGGCGCTTAAAACCCGACTGGATGCCGCCAATGATATTAAGAGTCTGTTATTGTCGGTCAATAAACCTAAGGCAATCGAACCGGCAGCGGATAGTACTCAAATAAGCCAATCGGCGTCTCAACGGAGCGGCCCGTCTGCAAGTAACGATTTGGTTAAGTGGTATATCCAATTAGGTAGTTTCAGTAAACAGGAAAATGCCGATTCACTCCGTGATAAACTGCGCGCAAAAGGTTTTCCTGCCGCCGTTACCGAAGTTGATACCTCGCAAGGTAAAGCGTATCGTCTACGTGTCGGCCCCGAACTCGATAAAAAACGGGCTGAAACACAATTGAAGCAATTGGACAGCCAACACAGTCTGAAAGGTTTTCTGGTTTCCGAATGAGCTTTATAGGGGATGCGGATATGATCTGGGTCGATTATGCCATTTTGGGGTTGATCTCCATTTCCTTGGTGATCGGTTTGTTTAGAGGCTTTGTCGAAGAGGCTTTTTCGCTGGTATTGTGGATTGTCGCCATTTGGCTCGGATTAACGTTTAGTCGGGAGTTTTCCGCGCTTTTGGAGCCGGTTTTTAGCGTGCCTTCGGCACGTATTGTCGCAGCCTTTGCGGCATTGTTTTTTTCGGTATTAATTGTCGGTGCATTGATCAATTTAATTTTGCGAAAATTGGTCAAGCAGACCGGATTGACCGGATCTGATCGTTTTGCCGGAATGATTTTCGGTATCGCTCGCGGCTTATTGGTCGTCACGGTTTGCATTATGTTGGCCGGATTGACTCCGCTTCCGGAGGATGCTTGGTGGAAGGAGTCGACTTTGATTCCTCCTTTTCAATCGCTTGCCGTCTGGCTACGGGAACATATCCCGTCAGACGTGATGAGCTACGTTAATTATCGTTGATTCAATTTTTAGGTTTAAAGCATGTGTGGTATTGCCGGTATTGTTGCTCATAAATACGTTAATCAAGAACTGTACGATGCGTTGACCGTATTGCAGCATAGGGGGCAAGATGCGAGCGGTATCGTGACCTGTGAAAATGGACGCTTGCATTTGCGTAAGGATAACGGCTTAGTTAGGGATGTTTTTACTAACAGCCAAATGTTAAAGCTCAAGGGTAATATGGGCATTGGTCATGTGCGCTATCCGACCGCCGGATGTACGAGCTCGGCCGAAGCACAGCCTTTTTATGTGAATTCGCCGTTCGGTCTGACGCTGGCTCATAACGGTAATTTAACCAACACCGAAGCATTGAAGCACGTCTTATTCTTAGAAGATCAACGTCATATCAATACTGACTCCGATTCCGAAGTATTGCTCAATGTGTTTGCACACGAGTTGCAGCAACTACGTAAGTTGAAATTGACTGTGGACGATGTGTTTACCGCGGTTTCCAGGGTTCACCAGCGTGTACGCGGCGCATACGCGGTTGTCGTAATGATAGCAGGCTTCGGTATTCTAGGCTTTCGCGACCCGCACGGTATCCGGCCTATCGTATTCGGCGAAAGAAAATCCGATAAAGGTAGTGAATTCATGATCGCTTCCGAAAGCGTCGCGCTGGATGTCTTGGGCTTTGATCTGATTCGGGATATCGATCCCGGAGAGGCTGTGTTCATCGAGGAATCGGGTGCCTTGCATACCAGGCAATGTTCCGATTTCGTCGATCATTGTCCTTGTATGTTCGAATATGTCTATTTTGCTAGACCCGACTCGATCATCGACGATATCCAAGTTTACAAGGCCCGCTTGAGAATGGGTGAAAAACTGGCAGAAAAAATTATGCGGATTTGGTCGGATCACGATATCGATGTGGTGATTCCGATTCCCGATACCAGTCGAACCGCGGCATTGCAGTTGGCTAACAAGCTTCGTGTCAAATACCGAGAAGGTTTTATCAAAAACCGTTATATCGGACGGACGTTCATCATGCCGGGGCAACAAAAGCGCAAAAAATCGGTTAAGCAAAAGCTCAATGCAATCGATTTGGAATTCGACGGAAAAAATGTTCTGCTAATCGACGACTCTGTTGTCAGAGGAACGACTTCGGAGCAAATCATACAAATGGCCCGTGAAGCCGGGGCTAAAAAAGTTTATTTTGCATCGGCAGCGCCGCCGGTCAGATACCCTAATGTTTATGGTATCGATATGCCGGTAGTGGAAGAATTAATTGCGCACGGCCGTACCGAAGACGAGGTTTGCGAAGCGATCGGTGCGGATCGTTTAATTTATCAGGATCTTGAGGATTTGATCGAGGCGGTAAGGAAAGGAAATAGGGATATTCAGCATTTCGATACATCGTGCTTTAGCCGCGAATATATTACCGGGGATATCGACGATGCATATTTGGAGAATGTTCAAGCCTTGCGTAACGATGATGCTCAGGCAAAAAGAAATTCGGAAAATTTTATTATAGAAATACAGAATTCAGACTAAGTAAAGAAAAGACTATGAGCAAACCTATTGAAACGTCTCACCGGTGATAACAGGAACAACATGAAAGATACCGATTGGAACGATTATTCGCTCGAAACTCAGGCCATTAGAGCGGGGCATCGGCGCACGGGCGAAGCAGAACATAGCATTCCGATATTTATGACTTCCAGTTATGTGTTTGACAGCGCCGAAGAAGCCTCATTGAAGTTTACCGGCCAAATTCCCGGTAATATCTATTCCCGCTTTACCAATCCGACTGTCAATGCATTTCAAGAAAGACTAGCCGGTATGGAAAATGGTGAGCGTTGCCTGGCTTTTGCGTCGGGCATGGCCGCAATCATGGCGGTGGGCATGGGTTTGCTGAAATCGGGCGACCATGTGGTGGTTTCGCGGGGTGTATTCGGCAATACTGTGTTGATGTTTCAAAATTATTTTGCCAAGTTCGGGGTGGAGAGTGATTTTGTCGCCTTAACCGATTTGGCCGCTTGGGAAGCGGCGATCAAACCGAATACCCGTTTTTTGTTTTTGGAGACGCCGTCTAATCCGTTGACTGAAATCGCCGATATTCAAGCGCTTGCCGACTTAGCGCATCGGCATGATTGCTTGCTCATTGTCGATAATTGTTTCTGTACGCCGGCACTGCAAAAACCGCTCGAATTGGGCGCCGATATTATCGTCCATTCGGCGACCAAATATATCGACGGCCACGGTCGCTGTGTCGGCGGCGCTGTTGTCGCTTCCGATGAAATCATCGAAAAGGCCATCTATCCTTATTTGCGCACAGGCGGCGCTTCGATGAGTCCCTTTAATGCCTGGACTTTTCTGTCGGGGCTCGAAACGCTAGCACTGCGCATGGAAAAACATTGCGCCAATGCTTTGGATTTAGCTCGTTGGTTGGAAAGGCAACCGGGAGTTGAAAGGGTTCATTATCCAGGGCTGGCATCGCATTCGCAACATGAGTTGGCAAAGCGTCAACAAAGTGGATTCGGCGGCATCGTGAGTTTTGAATTGAAGGGCGGCAAAGAGCCGTCCTGGAATTTAATCGATTCGACGCGCATGATTTCGATTACGGCAAACCTGGGTGACGTCAAAAGCACAATCACTCATCCTGCGACCACCACACATGGCCGTCTGTCGCCTGAGGCGCGGGACGCTGCGGGAATCAAGGATGGTTTGGTGCGTATTTCGGTCGGTCTCGAAGACATCGAGGACATCAAAAAAGATTTGTCGGCAGTGAATGCTTTTGTTTAGGATTTCGTAACAAATCATTTTTCGGAGTTATGGCTTTGTAGCGGGTCACTGCTGCCCCCACAATATAGAAATTATTTATCCTTAATTCGGCATTCGCTCCAAGAAATACACTAACGTTCATGAAGGCCTAGCCATCGCCCCGGCAAATGAAAGTTCTCTGGTGGCGGAGGGTGCGGTCACTCGCCCGACAGGACGCCGTGAATACGTCCATGTAGGCTCGACGGCGGCTCCCTGCCGCCGACGCCTGTCGATCGAGCAACCGCACCCTCTCTGGAACCGGTATTGCCAGCACAGAGTTTTGTATATCGAAAAATTAGATAAAGTGTCCAAATCTACGAACTTTCACAGTAAAGTATTCATGCGGTTCCATAAATCTTTTTTAGCCCTCATTGGGTGAGCGGCTTGGAACGTATAGTTAATTGAATATTTTCGTGGTTTTCGTGGACAGAATATACTTTTTATAAGTTTATGAACAAATCCTTGGCGCATGAATTCAGGACAAATTCAGGTGCTTTTTTGCAGTATTAACCCTCGACTCGTTTTTAGCGATCGGTGTTTTGGCATATAATAGCCAGCTATCTTTTCACTTTTCCGCAATAGGAAGTCAATAATGAAAAAATTCACGCTCTTAGTTTCAGCTTTGTTTTTGTTTGCAGCCGGCGCCCATGCTCATGGCCCGGTGCGTCAGAAAGTAAAGCAGGATATCACCATTAATGCACCGGCTGATAAAGTCTGGGCGTTGATTAAAAATTTCGACGATATGTCATGGTTGCCGGCAGTGGCCAGCACAACAGGTGAGGGCGGCAACAAAAAAGGCGCAACCCGTGTTTTAACGCTAAAAGACGGGGGCACGATTAAAGAAGAATTGAAAAAGCATGACGATAAAAAGATGAGTTATGCTTATAAAATCAAAGATATGAGTGCTGCAAAAACCATAACGCATTCCGGCCAAGACGAAGAGGTGCCGGTATTGCCGGTCAGTAACTATGCTGCGAGCATCGACGTCAAGGCCAAAGGCGATAAAACGCAGGTCATCTGGAAAGCCGGTTACTACCGCGCATACATGAACAACAACCCGCCGGCTGAAATGAACGAAGAAGCGGCCAACACTGCCGTTAACGCTATTTTTAAAGAAGGTTTGGAAAACCTGAAAGCCTTGGCCGAAAAATAAGGTTGTTTGCAGTGTTTTTAACGCATGTCAAAAACGCGGCGGCTTTGGCCGCCGCGTTTTTTTTATCCCTGCCATTGGCCACCGCCGCGCCACGCGCCTATATCACCAATCAACTCGGCGATAGCGTATCGGTTATTGACACTGCGTCGAATACGGTTATCGAAACGATCGCGGTACCCGGCAAACCGGCAGGGATCGCAGTTGCGCCGGACGGTAGCCGTGTCTATGTCACGACGCCGGAATCGGGCGAACTAGCCGTGATCGATACTGCCAACAACAAGCTGATCGCTCAGGTTTCGGTCAGTGCGGGCGCATTGGGCATCACGACGGACCGGACCGGCAAGACGATCTTCATCGCCGACTGGTACAAAAACATCGTATCGGTAGTCGATGCCGAAAGCCTGGAAGTTAAGAAAACGATTCCGGTCGGACAATCGCCGTCCGGTCTTGCGGTAAGCCCCGATAACCGTTGGCTCTATGTTGCGAATCGGCTCGATAATTCGGTGTCTCAGATCGATCTGGAAACTCTGCGTATCCGCAACACGACCAAGGTCGGCGAACATCCGTTCGGTTTGACGGTCGACAGCAGAGGCAAAAGGATCTATGTGGCCAATGTCGAGAGCGACGATGTCACGGTGTTAGGTCGGGATCACCTCAAGCGAATTGCGACCGTGAAGGTTAAAATGCTGCCTTATGCGGCGGCTTTGGCGCTCGAAGACCGTTTATTGTTGGTAACGAACCAAGACGATGGCACGGTTTCGGTGATCGATACCGAAACGCTGCAAGAAAAGGCCGTGATCAGTGTCGGCGACAAACCGGAAGGCATCGACACGCTGCCCGGCGGGCGCTTCGTCTATGTCGCGAATTGGTTCGATGACAATGTATCGGTCATCGATGCGTTGAGTCTTGAAGTGATCGATACGATTGAAACGGGCGGCGGCAGCCGGGCCTTCGGTCAGTTTATCGTCGGCGATTGACTTAAATTACCTCGCGTAGCGCCTCTGCGCGAGAATGGTTATACCTTTCGCACTTCAAATTTCGGCAGTGCCGGGATGCTCGGTTCGCTTGCCGGCTAGTTGAGGGGCTGGCATAGAGCCTTGTATGATTAATTTAAATGAATTTTAGCCAGGAAATACTTTAAGCTGTACCGAGTTCATTGGGAGGCCGCTTGAGCCTGAGGACTGGATTAAACCAGAGCCTGTCATGTAGATTGGCCCCCGCCCTATTCACCTATACCGCGGAGTATCTGAGGCTTAGAGCCTGCATTCACAAGGATGGTAGGTGCATACGCAGGGTCGGGAACCAATGACTAGTTTACTTTCCTTATCACAGAATAACAATTAAACATGGCAGATCAACAAATTAACAGCGCTTCACTTGACACACAAACCCGTATCTTCGCTGGCGTCGATGTAGGATCTAAAGAACTGGTTTTGGTGGTGCGCAAAAATGGCAAACCTTTCAATCCGCAGAAGTTCTCCAATACCCCAGCTGATCATGCCCGGATGGCCAAGAAACTGAACAAATTGTCCGGCATTATCGTGTGTATGGAAGCCACCGGCAGTTATCATTTCGATTTAGCCGTTGCGCTCCATGATGCCGGCGTCAAGGTAATGGTCATCAATCCCAAGGTCTCTCATAACTTTGCTAAAGTGTTGATGAACAATAGTAAAACAGATGATGTGGACACGAATACTCTGGCGGTGTATGCCGAACGGATGGATTTTGTGCCTTGGTCCCGTCCTTCGAATGAAAAGATCGCTTTACGTTGTTTCTCACGCCGTATTAATGCGCTAACCGATCAAAAAACAGCAGCAAAGAATCAGTTGCATGCCTTAAGCGCAACAGTTGAAACACCCAAAGCCGTGCTAAAAGATGCACAAGCAGCCATCGATCAATTAGATAAGCGTATCGATCAGTTAACGGCTGGCGCCTTGGCATTGATCGAAAAACATCCGGAACTCAGTCGAGCATTAGTTTTGTTCACGACCATTAAGGGTATTGCCAATACCAGTGCGATTGCCCTCATGGGAGAACTACTGATTTTGCCTGCGGATATGTCGCACCGTGAGTGGGTCAAGTTTGCGGGGCTCGATCCAAGAGCTTTTGATTCCGGCACGAGTGTCCACAAAAAAACGCGTATATCCAAGGCCGGTAACAGCCAGATTCGCGCCGCCCTGTATATGCCTGTCTGGAGCGCTGTGCAGCATGATCGCCATATTAAGGCGTATTACCAACATCTCCTTGATATGGGTAAATTACCGTTGCAAGCCTGTTGTGCGGTCATGCGTAAATTGTTACATGCGATTCACGGCATGCTCAAGCATGATAAACCATTCGATAACACGCGTTTTTATGCAATTCCGTCAATCGCTGAATAGCAGAAAAATGCCTATTTTTAACTTGATTTTAAACAGAGTATCTACATGGACGTATTCACCCAGCACCTAAATTATTCAAGATAGTTAACCATAGCCAATGGACTATGGAATTTAGGTGCTGGGTTCACGGCGTCCTGCCAAGCGAGTTACCGAACTCTCAACAAAGCTCATAGTTCCAGGACGTTATTTATCACGAAATCCTAAGTTTGAAAATCCGGCGCCTCTGCGAGAATTTGGCCTGAATTCCGATCAAAACAATCCCAACTGCACTTGGGCGACTTCCGACATCATGTGTCTCGACCAGGGCGGATCGAGTACGACTTCAACATTGACCCTTTCGACGCCGGGCAGCGCGCGTATCGCTTTTTCGACATCGCTTTGAATGACGGGGCCCATGCCGCAACCGGGTGCGGTCAACGTCATTTGAATGTCGACCCTGTTTTTGCCTTCCCCGGTCGGTGTGACCACGCAGTTATAAACCAGTCCCAAATCGACGATGTTGACGGGGATCTCTGGGTCATAGACCGTTTTCATGACCTCCCAACAGTTTTTCTCGACTGCGTCAGGATCCGTGTCGCGGACCAAGGTATGGAGCTCGTGAGGTTCTTTGCCCAAGGCGTCGGCATCGGCGCTGTTGATGCGCACCATGTGTCCATAGTCGGTGACAACCGTGTAGTTGTTACCTAGGGATTGATGGATCGTGACGACGGTGCCTTTACTTAAGGTGCCGTTATTGCCGTCGGGAATCGTGACGATATTGACATCCCGCGTTAAAACGATGCTTTCTCTTTCAGCCATGCTAATTCGTTGGTTGTTGCTTAAAGGTTTGCGCGTCGATGATGCGGCCGGTTAGACCGATACTGTCGGCGCTGAAAAGATAGGTATAAATCTCATTCAATGAGGACATTGCCGGTAACAGGCTTTTATCCTCGGCCGGGTAGGATTTTTTTCGAAAAGGCGAATCGATAGGCCCCGGAATTAAGGTGTTAACCCTGATTTTTCCTTCCGACTCTAATTCTTCAGCCAGTATCTTAGCCAAGCCCTCCAGCGCGATTTTCGATACGCCGTAAGACGCCGAATAGGCTTGGCCGGTTCTCGCCTTGGAATCCGACGTGAATACGATAGAAGCGAAATCGCTTTTTTGCATGATCGGTATTAGCACTCTGCATAATAGAAAAGGGGCACTCAAGTTGACATTCAGCGAATGTCCCCAGTCCTTGGTTTTATGCAATACTAAAGGCTCGAATGCACTGAATTCGACAGCCGAATGCAGCAAGCCTTGCAGTGAGCCGTATTTGGCTTCGATCCGGTCCGTGAGTTCCTGGTAATCGTTTTCGTTTGCGCCGGCTAAGTCAAAGGGATACATGATCGGTTCAGGTGCGCCGGCTGCGACGATTTTGTCATAAACCGTTTCCAGTTTGGCGATGATTTTGTCCAGTAAAATTACCTGAGCGCCTTGTTTGGCGAGAGCCAAGGCAGCCGTACCGCCAAGACCGCCGCCCGCGCCGGTGATCAAAATAACCTTTCCTGTTAATTGCATAGTGTTGATTTTATCCATGAATCGATTTGCCGGGGATGTTCGATCAAGGCATCGGCGCCCCAGTTCTCGGGAACATCGTCCGGTTTAAGATAGCCGTATAAGGCCGCCAGGGTTTTCATGCCGACATTTTTTCCGGCTTCGATGTCGTGGCTCGCGTCGCCGATATAAACGCATTCGTGTGGCGTTACTTCGGCCAGTCGACAGCCTTCTAGCATCGGTTCGGGATGCGGCTTGCTGTTGCCGGTGCTATCGCCGCTAATGATACAGGCCGCACGTCGCGTCAGATCGAGCGCTTGCATCAACGGATCGGTGTAGCGTTTGAGCTTATTGGTCACGACCCCCCATTTAAGGCCTTGTGATTCAATGGTTTCGAGTAATTGGGGCATGCCGTCGAAAAAAACTGTGAACTCGGCGATATTGTGTTGATATCGGTCGAGCATCGTTTTCAGAATCGCTTGCCGAATTTTATCTTCGACGGTTTCGCTAATGCCGGCCTTAACCATCGCCGCTGCGCCGTGTGAGATATAGGGCTTAACCGATTCATTAGAAACTTTTGCAAAGCCATGTTCAAGCAAGGCATGATTCAGGCAGGCGATTAGGTCCGGAGCGGTATCGACCAGTGTTCCGTCGAGGTCGAACAACACACAAGAAAGTTTAAAATCGCAGGTCATAAGTTAATCGATCCGCTTGAAAGCGGCGAGATAATTGACATCGATATCCTTGCCGAGACGGAAGCGTTTGGTCAGCGGATTGTATTCGATGCCTGCTATGCTCTGTAACTCGAGCCCGGTTTCGCGTGCCCAGCGGCTCAATTCCGAAGGTTTAATAAAGGTTTTGAAATCGTGTGTGCCTTTAGGCAGCATTCTCAATACATACTCCGCTGCAACGATGGCCAATAAATAGGCTTTCGGCTTACGGTTCAGCGTCGAGAAAAACACCGTGCCGCCGGGCTTAACCAGCTTCGCACAGGCTCTGACGATAGATGCCGGGTCGGGAACGTGCTCAAGCATTTCCATACAAGTTACGTGGTCGAAACCTTCGGGTTGTTCATCGGCCAAGGCTTCGGCGCTAATTTTGCGATAATGCGCGTTGACGCCGGACTCCAGCCCGTGCAGATCGGCGATATCAATCAATTCCTCGCTCAAGTCAATGCCGAGTACATCGGCGCCGTTTTTGGCCAGTCCTTCGGAAAGTATCCCGCCGCCGCAACCGACATCCACGATGCGCTTGCTGTTAATTTCAGCATGCTCTTGCATGAAACGGATTCGTAGCGGGTTGATATCGTGTAAAGTTTTGAACTCGCCGGTAGTATCCCACCAGCGTTCCGCGAGTGAGCCGAATTTATTGATTTCGTGAAGATGTACGTTTTCTGTAACTGTCATGATAGTGAACCGGTTAGGTTGAATAATTGTATACTATATTACTAGGTTATTGCTAGCAGCGGATTTGATGTCAATATTAGTTATTGAGACAAACGCTGCCGCCATGCGTCGATTTTGATTGTTAAATCGGCAAGATCAAGTGTTGTCAGACGCCGTTGTTTCAATACGCGTTTGCCGGTCACCCAAACGTCGGTAACGTTTTGTCGGCTTGCCGCGTAAACGATTTGTGAGACCGGGCAATATAAGGGTTGGGTTTCGATGCCGCTCAAATCGATCGCTACGATATCGGCCGATTTTCCGATAGCTAACGATCCTATTTCGTCGTCGAGGCCCAAGGCTTTGGCGCCGTTGATCGTTGCCATTTTAAGCGCGGTCATGGCCGGTATCGCTGATGCGTCGTTCGCGACGGCTTTCCCTAACAGTGCGGCGCTCCGCATTTCGCCGAACATATCCAGGTCGTTATTGCTGGCCGCCCCGTCTGTACCTAGCGCAACATTGATTCCAGCATCGAGGCATTTTGCGACCGGACAGAATCCGCTGGCTAGTTTTAAATTGGATTCCGGGCAATGCACGATATGCGCTCCTGATTTGGCGAATAGCTCGATTTCACTGTCAGTTAATTGAGTCATATGCACGGCGATAAACGAGGGATTGATCAGGCCAAGACCGTTCAATCTTTCGATTGGGCGTTTACCGTTTTTTTCAAAGGCATCATTGACTTCGTGCAGGGTTTCGTGAACATGCATGTGTACCGGCACATCGAGTTCGTCTGCGAAAGTTCTGACTTTCTGTAACGGTTCGTCCGAGACCGTGTAAGGCGCATGCGGCGCGAACGGTGTTATGATCAATGGCTCGTGGCGGAGACGGTCGTGCAGTTCCAGGCCTTTTTCGATATAACGGTCGGCATTCTCGGCCCAGGCGGACGGAAAATCGATGAGAATCATGCCGATGCCGGCGCGTATGCCGTGATGTATCGCCTGCTGCGCGGTGATTTCCGGGAAAAAATACATATCGTTAAAACAGGTCGTGCCGCCGCGTATCATTTCGGCGATCGCGAGATCAGTGCCGTCCCGGACGAAAGCCTCGCCGACCCACTGGTGTTCGAGCGGCCAGATATGATTTTGCAGCCAGTCCATTAAATGTAAATCGTCGGCAATGCCGCGCAATAGCGTCATCGCGGCATGAGTGTGGCAGTTGATCAGACCGGGAATGAGGGCGTGACGGTCGAGATTCTCCACCAAATCGGGCCGGTATTTTTGCGAGGCTTCCGTTGTCGGCAAATGGTCGACGATACGACCTTTGTCGATAATCAACGTATGATGCTCGTAGGTTACGGATGCCGGCTCAACGGGTATAATCCAGCGGGCATTGATAGCAATATCGACTTTCATGAACGGTTTCCAAATTAAATTAATAGCCTGCGTGCAATGTGTGCCGACAGCATGCATCGCAAGATAAAACCGAATTATAACTTTTTTTCCTACCTATTCGATAAACAATGACTGAACCCAAACAATTAGCGGTACAAGCCCTGCAATGGACAGGCGATTCGTTAAAAGTCCTGGATCAAAGGCTGCTTCCTGAAACAATCATTTATGAAGACTGCCGCGATGCCCTGGGAGTCGCTGAAGCGATCAAAACGATGCGTGTGCGCGGAGCGCCCGCGATCGGTATAGCGGCGGCATATGGCGTAGCGTTATCGGTGAAGCAACATTGTAATAATCGCTCGGTGAATTGGCATGATAAGGTGTTTGCCGATATTGAACGATTAGCGGTATCGCGTCCGACCGCAGTCAATTTATTTTGGGCTTTGGACCGGATGAAAGCGCTTTTAAATTCCCAGCCGGAGGATCCGATTGCGGCATCACAAGCTTTGGCTATACAAATTCATCAGGATGATATTGCCGCGAATCATCGAATAGGCGAGTTAGGCGCCGAAATTATCGGTGGGACTAAAGGCGTTTTGACGCATTGTAATGCCGGCGCCTTGGCGACAGGCGGTTACGGTACCGCGCTCGGCGTGATTAGAAGCGCCTGCCGGCGAGGCTTAAATAAAGTCTTTGCAGGAGAAACCCGGCCTTGGCTACAAGGTGCTCGACTAACCGTTTGGGAATTAGCTCAAGACGGTATTGCGGCGACTTTGATAGCAGATTCGGCGGCCGCCTGGTTGATGAAGTCGGGCGCGGTCGATTGGATCGTCGTCGGTGCCGATCGGATTGCCGCGAATGGGGATACCGCAAATAAAATCGGTACCTATTCGCTGGCGGTGCTGGCTAAACAGCATGGCGTCAAGTTAATGGTAGCGGCTCCGTTATCGACGATCGATTGGAATCTTGCCGATGGTAGCGGTATTGAAATCGAACAGCGCGCATCGAATGAGTTGTTACCGGATAGTTATAATCAAGAATCCTTGGTCAGCGCTTGGAACCCGGTGTTTGATGTGACGCCGGCCGAATTGATTGCGGCGATCGTGACCGAACGTGGCGTGGTATTGAATCCATCGGAAAATGGTATGGAGGGACTTAAATAATGAAGTTTTCCAAAAAAGGCAATAATCCGGCGTGGGCCGTGAGTTGTTTCTTTCGTGGCTTGCGTTGGGCGCTTAAGCCGGAATTGCGCAAATTCATCGTGATCCCGGTATTGATCAATCTTGTGCTGTATAGCGCGGTGTTGGTACTCGGTTATTATTATGTGGCTGATCTGATAGCGCATTTTATCCCGGACTGGTTGTCATGGTTAAGCTGGGTTTTATGGCCGCTTTTTTTTCTCAGTTTTTTTATCGCCGGATTTTTTACATTTACCATTTTGGCGAATTTGATTGCAGCGCCGTTTTACGGCGCATTGTCGGCAAAATCGGCGACGCTCATTACGGGTCGAAAGCTTAATGCCGGCGAGCACTCCGTCAACAAAATCATCCTGGCCGAATTCAAGCGCTTCGGTTATTTGGGTAGCAGGGCATTGCCGTTATTGATTTTGTCGATCATACCCGGCATCAACATCGCAGCGCCTTTTCTATGGGCCTTGTTCGGCGCCTGGGGCGCGGCATTGGAATATATAGCCTATCCATTGGAGAATGCCGGTTTGTTATTTTCCGAGCAACGAAAAATACTCAAAAGCGTTCGTCTCGGTTCGATGAGTTTCGGTGGCGTCACGATGTTAGGTTTAACCTTCCCGATAGTAAATATCATCGTCGCGCCGGCCGCAGTGATTGGGGCGACTATTTATGTTCTGGATATTGCTGTAAAAGAAGATTAGGAGAGGCTTGATTACCCCGATGCGGAAATAATCAAAGCGTTTTCTGTTTCAAGTTTAGATTTTATTGGCTTCCTGACCTTGGGTGAGCGTGTTCTTGATATTCTCGGTGAAGTCTTTGATAACGTTTCTCTCAAAGATGTACTAATCGATGCAAGCCGATATCGCTACTGAAACCCGATTGGGTCACAGTGTTAAGGATTTGGTCATAAATGACTCCCCTATTTTTGGAGGGTTCGGTAACCCGATTGGCAGGTGTCGGCGGCAGGGCAGATTTTTGCTCCTCGGCAATTGCTCCTGCATTGCCCTAATACACGCCATCCATGGCGTAATGCAAAATCTGCATTCATGCCATCCTTGGCAATCAGTCGCCACCGTCAAGCCTACAAGGACGTATTCACGGTGTCCTGCCAGGCGAGTTACCGAACCCTCGACAAAGCTCATAACTCCAGGAAGTTATTTTTTGCGAAATCCTAAAGATGTTTCCAAAGAGAAATGCGGCTGGGACATTATCTTGCGTACTGAGCGGATTGCTGGCGCATAAATCAAGCTCGTCTCCGCCGGCTTTCAGTGTGCGGGCCAAGTTGGCCGTTTCGGTGGTGATATGCGGGCAACCGCTGATGCGCGCCCCGGCCAATGGTCGTTCTTGCTCAAAACGTTCTTTAATCGCGTGCAGCACCGGCATTTCCGAAAAAGCCCATTCGATGCGTTCATTGCGTTCATTGCCTTGATCCGCCAGAGAAAGGTCGTTGATGTCGTGGTCGATATCGAGCATAGTTGTTTCAACTGAGTTGTTGCGGTAAAAGGGCAGGTATAATTTGAATTATTTACCTGCCGTGTGTTTAAGCTATTGATTAACGAATATCCTCGGCAGTCAATTCGCCAAGCGGCTTGCCTTTGTATTCACCGGTTAGCGTTTTCAGGAAAGCAACCATATTGGCGATTTCATCGCCGCTGAAGTCTTTATTCAACTGAACCTGTCCCATGATGCGAACCGCATCGGCAAGCGTTTCGGCCGAACCGTCGTGGAAGTAAGGGAACGTCAATTCGATATTGCGAAGCACTGGCACTTTGAAGAAATGACGGTCTTTTTCTTGTTTCGTGACGTTGAATCTACCGTTGTCGACTTCGGTCAATTCGCCGCCGCGTTGTTTGAAGTAATCGCGCGCGACTCCCATTTTTTCATACGACAAGCCGCCGAGTGCGGGGCCGGAATGGCAAGATGCGCAATGCGTCTTGAACAGCTCGTAGCCGGCTTTTTCTTCGTTTGTCAGCGCGGTAGCGTTGCCGCGAAGATACCGGTCGAAGCGGGAATTCGGCGTAACCAGCGATTCTTCGAACACCGCAATCGCGTGCGTGACGGTTGTTTTGGTCAGTCCCTGTTCCGGATACAGTTTTGCGAAGGCTTCGATGTAATCTTCGTCTTGCTTGAGCTTTTCGACGACTTCATCCCAGGCCGCGCCCATTTCAACCGGATTCGCCACCGGTCCTGCCGCTTGTTCCTGAAGGTCTTTTGCACGTCCGTCCCAGAATTGCGCGAGGTTGTACATCGCGACATAGACGGTTGGCGAATTAATCGGACCTAACTGGCCGCGAATGCCGGTCGCGACTTTTGCCTGATCGGTGCCGCCCCGAGTCAGGTCGTGGCAGGACGCGCAGTTCAAGGTATCGTCACCGGACAAGCGGTGGTCGTGAAAGAGTTTGTCGCCGAGTGTGACTATTTCAGGGTCGAGATCGACCGTAAGCGGCAATGGTTGCACCGGTTCGCCCTTGAATTGGGTGGCGGCGTCACGGCTCCACGGGTGTTTGGCGCGTTCTTCGGCGATCCAGGCGAATAGCGTTGCCTTTTCGTCATGGTTCAACTTGCCGTTCCAATGCATCAAAAGGTATAGCGCCGGCGGCATGCTGTTATTGCGGATAACGCCTTCTAGTCGGGCCAGCATTAGTGGCGACAGGGTTTCGTTGCCGCTATAGGCTTCTTTCGTCAGCATTAATCGTTCGCTGGCCTCTTCGATGTCGTGTTCCATCAATTGTTTCGCGATCGGCCAGCTTGAGTAGATCGGCATACGGGTCATGCCGGGAGAATGGCAATCGACGCATTTGTTTTGCAATATCTGCGAAGCCTTCGCGAAATTATCCGACTTGCCTGGTATTACTCCAATCGGTTCGTTTTCGCCAGACAAGCCGATCAAGTTCGAAATCGGCAGAAACAGGATGGCTGCCACAATAAAGATGATGAACCATTGAGCTTTTTTCATTGATCGACTCCGCGGGTTTTGCATAGTTATGTAATAAAAGGATTTATTTCTGCAGGCGATACACGTATTCGGTTAACGCGAGGATACGGCTACGAGCAGCTGATTCGGTATCGGTTTCAGGATAGTTGTTGAAGTAAAGAGATGTTTGGTTGGTAAACGCTCGTCCCCAAATAGGCATGTCGCGAGGTCCATGAGATTTGACTTCTTCCCGCCCATCGATGATTTTATAGACGCGGTCGAACGGGAATACGCCGTTATTGTTTTTGGCAACTACAGTCAAGTTCGGCACGGGTTTTACTAGAAGTTCTTTTAAAGGGCCGTCATCACCTTTTCCGTTAAGTCCATGACAAACGGCGCATGCCGATTCGTATTCCAGTTTTCCGATATCCAAATTTTCGTCGGCAAATGCGGTTGTCGTGGCTGAGTCGGCAAGAATCGTGAAACTAAAAACGGCTGCGGTTGAACTGAACAACTTTCTGTTTTTCATAATGTCTCCAATGTATCGAGTTGACTTTATTGAAACAGTACTGGCTTATCGATGCTTGTGTTCGTGATGTTCGATCGGTTCCGTTTTTAATGTGCCTTTTAAAAAGGCTTCAATGGCTAGATCGGGACCGGTCTCCTTAGTGACGAGGACTTTGATGTCTTTTTCCGCTAATCGACGCGCGAGACCGTCGCCGATGCCGCCACAGATCAGAACGTTTACATCATCCAGCGGAGTAGGCCCGAATCGGGATGTTTCATGGAAAGACTGCTCCTTGCTCAGTTCTAAAAGCTCCTTTCCGGTAATGCTGTCGTGTTCGATGCGGTATATCCAGAATTTTCTACACCGGCCGGTGTGGCCGGTTACTTCTTTGCGATTTTGACTAGCGACGGCAATTTTCATGGCCATTCCCAAATCAATAGGATGGCGGTAGCAACGGTTCGATACCTTCGAATTTCGCGCTCGGATGATGTTTGACGATTAATTGGCTGATGGTATCGATGCACTCATTCAGGATATCGATCATGACCAAGAACGCGCCGTTTTCGATTGCTTCGGAGTATTGTTTGACGCGCGAATTACCAACTTCGAGGCCGGCTAGTCCGCTCATGATCGTGCCAATGGTCGCGCCGTACAGCAAGACACCGAGAACCGGGCCTCCGGCAATGGCAAATCCGGCAAATCGTAAACCAACGAGTCCGGCTAGTAGCCCCGTTGCTCCGCCTAACGCAGCACCTCGTTCCATTGCGGGAACGAAGTCGGTTTTTTGAAATTCCGAAGCTTCGGGCAAGTCATCGAGCGGCGTGTCGCGTTTAGCCAGTATATGTATATGCCTATCTTCGATACTTTCCACACGAAGTTCGTCGACGATTTTATGTGTGGTTTCAAGGTCAGGGGACAAAAAGTAAATTCTTCTCATGAGTTTTCCTGTGTGTAATCGTTATTTTTGTCAACGTGGCATTGGCTAATTAAGTTTTTCAGCGCTATTAGGGTTTGTATTAAGCATTAATTGAAGCATCGATGCAAGTCATATCAAAAGAATTGGTAATTCACAAGCAACCCTTCGGTTTCGTTGATGTATTACATGATGTTGCGATAAAATTAGCTCGTTTGGAATGAAGGCATATGAATCGATTCTAAATGTTCAGGAACGGACGCTCAACGCGATTGTGCGATCTCGATCAGCGCAGGCGTTTGAGTAAGTATTATGTGGGCAACCGCACTATCCAAGCGGTCCAACCAACGCTTTAGGAATGTTATGCACGCCATAACGCCGTTGGATTTGTTTCAGAGGCATAAACTCGACCGTCGCGCCGAGCAACTCGCTGCAAGCAAAACTGAGATAGGAACCCAATGCTTTCTCCTGTAAAGGCTCATTTATCATTGTTTCTTAACCTTATTGACTCACCCGGACGAGAAGCCGAATACGACGCACATATAGTCTTGAAATATCCGGCCGCATTCCTCGGGCGTCGATTGTTCGGCCAAGAGTTCGAATAGGCCCGAAGCGGCTTCTTGGGTTCCTGCGATATGCTGCGGTTGAGGGTGTTCATTAAATAGAGGTTGGCGATCCATTCGGTCGGTAGACCGGTCAGATTGGTACTGTGGCAATGGTTCGCTTAGGTTCTGCAAAAGAGATTTTGCTCGTTTCGTTGGCCAAATTCAAATCTGCTTCACATGAATCTTGAGCGTTTGTATACGGTAAGCGATTTGTCTCGGTGTCATGTCAAGCGAGTTACCGAACCCGTTACAAAACTCATAGCACCAGGAAGTTATTTTTACGAAATCCTTAACTTAATGGCAGTGATCCCTCACCCCCGATCATCTTTCGGAGGGCAAAAGCAGATAACTGAGGTTATTTTTGACGGGATCCTTACTCCCTTTTAATCGAAAAACCGTTTAAGAATAAAAGGTATGGGATATGTCTATCGAGGCCGCCGTTCATCCAGCACCTAAATTAGCCATAATATTGAATCATTGCCAATGACCTATGGAATTTAGGTCTGGGTAAACCCATCCGTGGGGGTTTGACGGCAGCGTTCGAACGCCAAGGATGGCGTGAATGCAGATTTTGCAGGAGCAAAAATCTGTCCTGCTGCCGACATACATCCTCGCTAGCCACTCACCATACCTGCATAAAGTTAGTCATTTTTTTTAGTATAAAGGGAGTCGTTAGCGATACGGCGGTATTACTCTCTAACGGGCCGCTTATCGAGTTTGCGTTGCAGGGTTCGGCGGTGCATGTTTAATGCGCGCGCCGCGGCCGAGATATTGCCGTCATGTTGCATCAGTACTTTTTGTAGATGCTCCCATTCCAAGCGTTTGACCGATAGCGGATTTTCATTGATGCTGACGGTAGCGTCGCCTTCGTTTTTATTCAGTGCGGCGACTATTTCATCGGCATTGGCCGGTTTCGTCAAATAATGGATTGCGCCTAGCTTGATTGCTTCGACCGCTGTGGCGATACTGGCGAAACCGGTTAGCATCACGATCCGCGTGTTATCGTCGAGCGATATTAGCTTCTTGACCAATTCCAGGCCCGACTGATGACCGATGCGTAAGTCGATCACCGCATATTCCGGCTCGAATTGTTCAGCGAGCTTGATACCGTTTTCGACGTTGTTGGCGACCAGGACTTCGTATGAGCGTTTTTCCAAAGCGCTTTGTAGCACCCTACAAAAGGTTTCATCGTCGTCGACTAAGAGTAACCGGGGTTTATCCAGTTCCTGTGATGTCATTTGCTTCCTCCAAAGCGATTAATGGCAGGGCAATCTCCACACAGGCCCCACCGGATTCTAAATTAGTAAATTCAATTTTGCCGCCTAGTCGGCGAATCGTGCTACACGTCAGAAAAAGTCCCACCCCTAAGCCGGATGTATTGCTAATGACCGGTTGTTTACCGATCAGTTCCAATATGTCTGAACGTATGCCGGGGCCGAAATCGCGAATTTTTATGTGCGCTTGTTCCAAGTCCCATGAAGCATGAAATTCGATGCCGAGGTCGTCTTGAGTTGCTTCGGCGGCATTGTTCAAAATGTTGATCAACGAATGAGTCAATGTTCGTTCGGCAATGATGCCGGCATTCATGGGTACCAAAGGATTGATAAACAAATTGAGTTTGGTTTCCGGTCTGTGCGTGCGCCATTGGCTGATCACTTCATCGATATATTCGGTCAGTAATAGGATTTTTCCGGACTCGGCACGCATTTCACCGGCGCTGGCGGACATGACCGATAACGCTTGTTTGCAACGGTTGATTTGTTGAGCCATGATTTGGGCTTTTTCATGCAGATCGGGATAACGGTGCTCGGGATATTCGTTTTCCAATTCATGGGCGACGATCGCGATGGTTGCCAGCGGCGTGCTAATGTCGTGAGCGGCGCTTGCGGCCAGCGTGCCAAGCGATACAACCCGCTCATCCCGCAAAGCATTTTCACGCGCTTCGGCGAGGGATCGTTCCTGAGTTCTAAGGGTTTTCGCCAGTTCCACAACAAAAAATGCGACCAAACCTGCACTGAATACAAAACCGAACCACATGCCGAAGATATGCAGATTGAAATAATGCTTATCGCCGATTTCGTGCATTTGGCGCAGCATTTCGAAATGATCCATGTCCGAATGCGGCGAGTCAGCAGTCATTTTTTCGATCATCGTTAACTCGGGAGTCGTGGTCGGTATATGAGGCTCTATGGCCGGCAAGGGGATGTTGTAGGTGATCAATACCGTATAAGTCGATGTGGTCAGAATCACCATATACCATGCATAAGACGGCGGCAGCATGATTGCGGTAATGATCAGCGGCAATAAAAACACCCAGATGATCGGGTTGGAAGCGCCGCCCGTCATATAGAGGAGTGCCGCAATGCTCAAGACGTCGATGACCAAATGAGAAAAAATTTCCAGTTCGGTTACCGGGTCGTCGGTTTTCAAACGCATCCAAGTGTAGAGATTGACCGATGCGATCGATAGCACGACCAGCCAAAGCTGCTCCTGAGGTAGGACGATGTTCAGTCCATGCACGGATATCAGGATGAGCACGGATTGACTGGCAATCATCAGATTTCTCAAGATGAAAAGCCATTTCAGATTTTGTTTTGTCGATAACTCGGTTTTGGGTAGTATGTCTGAAAACATGAAATACTTTAATTGGTTAAGTTAATTTTTCGGGGGTAAATTTTCCTCGTTCTCACCGCTCAAGCGTGGGAATGCATACCGGTTTGGTTTCTGCAGCTAAGGTATGGGTTCCCACGGAGGACCGTGGGAACCAAAAAAAATATCTAGGACGGAAAACGTTTAAGTTTCAAATTAACGGCATGGTGAGCAATTAACTTTTTTCGATCGGATAAGCGTTAAATTAGGATAGTCGAAAACCCTATATTAGCAGCTATTAATCGATGACATATTAGGCTGCGACAATATGTCACATTTTTATTTGCATTTCATATTGCTAGTATATATCTAACTTTTGAGGTTTTACTTTAAATCTCAAAGCTGAAAGTTGCGTTATATATCCTTCCTAAATATCTTCTTAAGCGGTTTTTTAAAACCGCTTTTTTTTGCCTGCTATCCCATGCTAACCGTAGCTAACTCCTAAACCGCCTAATCCGCAATAACCGCTGGGGTTTTTGGCCAGATATTGTTGATGATAATCTTCGGCATAATAAAAAATGCCGGTCGGTAATATTTCGGTGCTAATCAGACCTTGGCCGTTGTTTGATAATCGCTGTTGATAGTGTTTTTTCGAACGGCATGCGGCTTCTTCCTGTTCCTTTGAGTAGAAATAAATACCCGAGCGATATTGTGTTCCGATATCGTTACCTTGACGCATGCCTTGAGTGGGATTATGAGATTCCCAAAATAGTTTCAATAGGTGCTCATAAGTTACGAGTTTCGGATCGAAGACCACTCGAACGACTTCGCTGTGACCGGTTTGGCCCGTGCAGACTTCCTCGTAGCTAGGGTTGGGCGTATAGCCGCCGCTATAGCCGACCGCAGTGCTGTATACGTCATGGCATTGCCAGAATTTTCGTTCGGCTCCCCAAAAGCAGCCCATGCCGAATAGTGCAAGAGTCAAATGATCGGGAAAGGGCGGAATGATCGCGTGGCCGGTGACAAAATGATTCGGAGTCACGCTAATGGGTGTCTCTCGGCCGGGCAAGGCTTGTGACGGGTCGACCATGACGGTTTTTTTATGGCTAAAGATCATTACGAACACCGTTGGCTTCAGTGGTTGTTTAAATCAGTTTAGGTAAAACTATGGCTTATAATAACCTTTAATTTAATGAAATGATTAAAACATGAAAGAACAAGATCAATTACGTCGTTTTATATTCGAAGACCTGGGTGTTAGAGGCGAATGGGTTAAGCTAAATGAAAGCTGGCGTCAATCGATAGCACACCAGCAGGCTTCGCCGTTTATCATCGAGCAGTTGGGTCAAGCGTTGGCAGCCGTGACCATGTTGTCAGCCATTGTAAAATTTAAAGGCTCGATGATTTTGCAGGCTCAAGGAGCCGGTGTTATCAGAACGTTGGTGGCTCAATCCTCCGATCAAAGAAACATTCGCGGTTTGGTTCGCTGTAACGAGGATAACGATAACGCTTCGTTCGAGCAAATGTATGGGCAAGGACAATTAATATTAACGATCGAGAGTGAAAATAGTTCGCCCTATCAAGGGGTGGTTCCATTAGCGGGACGTAATCTCGGTGAAGCGTTGGAGACTTATTTCACTCAGTCCGAACAATTGAATACTCGAGTTTGGTTGGTCGCGGATCAAAATCAAGCGGCAGGCTTATTGTTGCAGGAATTGCCGACCCAAAAGGGCGATAAGGAAGATTGGGCGCGTATCGAAATGTTGGCCCAAACGGTGACGGATCACGAATTATTGGAACTGGATTGCGAGCCGCTCTTATATCGTTTGTTCAACCAAGAAAAAGTCAGAGTACTCGACTCCGAACCGGTCGAGTTTCGTTGCGCTTGTTCACGAAGCAAAATCGAAAACACATTGCGTTCCTTGGGAAGGGACGATCTTGAGAATATTTTGCAGACTCGGGGCGATATAGAGGTCAATTGCGAATTTTGCGGACGAAATTACTCATTCGATCGTATAGATGTCGAAGGTTTATTTGCCGACATCGCAGTGATTAACGCAACAGATACGAGGCATTGATGATGAGTAATAAAACGGTCAAATTATGGTTCAGCCGAACATTTGTGCTGGTTTTGTGTTTTTCTTTAACGGGTTGTATATTTTGGTGGCGGGCCTTTCAAACCTACCGTCAATTGGATCAATTCGATAAAAACTTCGCGGTGGTCAATACCGATGACTTCACGTTACAATTCAAAAATCCAATCATGTATAGCGACGACTTTGTTTCGCTATCGGGTTTGCGGCCGAGTTATTCCGATCCATTAGGAGAGGGTAGGCGTTGGAGTTATTTGTTTCATAAAGTCGACCGGAATCAAAAACCGATACTTCCTGAAGTCAAATTCTTTTTCAATCTCGACTTCAACAAAGAGAATCGTCTGATTGCGTGGACGTTTTCAGAGTTGTTTTTGCGTATTGCTCCGGCGGAATTTTTAGAAGTTTCCTTGCGATCGCTGGCCGGTGCCGAAATAAACGAAGGCGCTAGACAAATGCGGGCGAATACCGACCATATCGAAAAAATTTCCGCATCTTTACCGAAAAAAGAATCGGTACTAGCAGAACTTGGCGAACCGTTAGAAATCATCGATGAGAGCGATGAGCAAGAGATCTATCTTTATCATTTTTTACTCGAGACGATGGGCATAAAAAAAGGTTATGAAGACCGTGCCTTGAGCGTCGTGAAATTGACTTTCGATAAAAAAACGGACGAATTAATTAGAATGGCAGGCCGTTTTGCCGGAGTTAAGCTTTCAATTAAATATCGGAAGTATTTAGAAGAAACTCAAGCGTCATTGTAATTAACAGGATACTTACATGCGGGAAAGCGGCAAAACGATACGAATTCATGTCTACCAACTGGAAATCGGGATGTTTGTCAGCGAGTTAGATATTCCTTGGGAAAAGTCGCCATTTATGTTGCAAGGGTTCGATATTAAATCGAATGCCGACATCAAAGCCGTTCAGAATGTATGCGATTATGTCTTTATCGACCCTTCCAGGCAAAAAGAAACGCATGGTGCGTTATCCACGGAACTCAAGGAAAAAATGGTCGTTTTTGCCTATGCAAACGATACGTACCGGCAAACCAGCGATTTGGTGAAAACGGTTATGGACGATATTCGATTCGGAAATCAGTTGAATGTCGAAGCCGTTAAGAAGTCTGTTGAAGCTTGTGTGGATAGGGTCTTAAAAAACTCCGACGCAATGATGTTGCTGACGCAGTTGAAGAACAAAGATGAATATACTTCGCAGCATTCTTTAAATGTCTGTTTAATGTCGATCATTCTAGGCCGGCATTTGGATTATTCGATCGACGACCTGAATAAACTCGGAGTCTGCGGCTTGATGCATGATATGGGTAAGATGAAAGTGCCCTTGGATATCTTGAACAAAGAGGGAAAGCTATCGCCGGAAGAGCTCGAAACCATGAGGTCTCATACTACGCATGGGCGCAATATTCTAATGTCGGCTCGCGGTATTTATCCCGGAGCCGTCGATGCCGCCTATGCGCATCATGAGAGGTTGGATGGCCAAGGTTATCCGAGAGGTATCACGGAATCCGCGCTTTCTCCATTCGTTCGCATAGTCGCGATTGTCGATACTTACGATGCGATTACCAGCGATCGGGTTTACAGTAAAGGGCGTCTTCATTTGGAAGCCATCAATATTTTGATGAAATGTCGGGACAGTCACTTCGACGCCGGCTTAGTTCTAAAATTTATAGACTGTATCGGGATTTATCCGGTCGGTAATCTAGTCGAGATGAAGTCAGGCGAAGTCGGCGTGGTAATTAAAAGCAATGTCGCTAATAAAACCAGGCCGAAGGTGTTAATGTTGCTCAATGCCGATAAGCAGCCTTGCGAGGAAACCGTAATCGACCTGAAGGACGATTCGATACAGAATGGTAACCAAGAGCCTTATCGTATTTCAAGGGTTTTGCGTGCGGGTGATTTTGGATTGAGTCTTAACGAAATATATGAACGCGGCAGTTTCGATAAGGCTTGGCTTGTGAGTTAGGCGTGCAGGTAATACAGTTTTTTATAGGAGTCACCGGGCGCTAAATTTTAATCGCTAAACTTAACCTATTTTTAATATTTATACAGACTGGTCTGTATTGTCATTCTTTTGTTCATCATTGGAGACTCGCCATGATTACGCTATATGGGATTGCTATCAGCAATTACTACAACAAGATCAAACTTGCGCTATTGGAAAAAGAGATTGCTTTCGTTGAAGAAGCGCTGCGGCCTGGACAAAGCGATGCGATTTTGAAGCGTTCGCCATTAGGAAAAATCCCATTTATCAAAACACCGGACGGATATTTATCGGAATCTCAAGCCATTTTGGAATATTTGGAAGATGCTTATCCCGAAAAGCCGTTGTATCCGGTCAAACCGTTCGAGCGCGCGAAATGCCGGGAATTTATTCAGCATATCGAGCTGAATGTGGAGCTGATTACGCGTCTTCTATATGGCGAAGCATTGTTTGGCGGTAAGGCATCGCAAGAAACTAAGGATGAGGTATTGGTCAAAGTCGAATCCGGTTTGACCGGTTTGGTCCGTTTAACTGACTTTTCGAGCTATGCTTTTGGCGACTGTTTCAGTGCCGCCGATGTAGTTGCTTGGCCCCATCTACAATTAGTGTCATTCGTTACGCAACAAATTTACGGACAGGATTTAGTCGCAGAGCATATCCCTAATTTTGGAGCCTATATCCAGTCGGTTGAAAGCCGACCGCATGCACAACGCGTTAATCAGGAAAGGACGGCGGCTTTGGAGGCGTTTTTTCAAGGTCGTTGATTAGATAAGGCCGGATTGCATAACGAGCATCCGGCCTGCCGTCGTCCGCTGATGATTGAGTTGGGATAAAGCAAGAAATATTTTGCTGGTCCATTTACGACCCTTTTGAGACATTCGAATAAAGATTTAAGCTTGCCGATACCGGCCGTTGCAAAATTAACATGGCTGACATCGTAAGCGATCTTAACGTATGGAAATAATGCCCTAAGGTCTCTCCGCGTCTCGGAGCCAGTCTTGCAAACCATTAACGCCGATAGCCAAAAACGCATCTTGCAATGCAATAACCCGGCTTAGCATCTGACCATCGTCAGATTCTTCCCGTTCTTCCGCTTCCCGGAATAATCGGGTCAATAGCTGGGAAAGTGGCTCACAGTCATATACGGGATGAATACCGCCACGCATAAATGCAGCAAACCGTTCGCAGGTCGCCAAACTTTCATCGGGATTGCTTTGCGAAAGAGCATTGAGCCATTCATCGAAACCGTAAAGATGAAAACCTTCGCCGCTCCGATCTTGTTCGTAAGCCGAGAAATACAGATCGACGATATCCCAAGAAATGCAGATGGGCGGTTGCTCTTTATCAAACAACGACGACAATTCCCGGGCTATGGTTGTAGCGACCTCATTCGACTGGCTTAGACCCGCACGGATTCCAGCCAAACATTGTTGGGCATGCTTGGCGTAGTTGTCTTTATGCGTCCAAACCGTTGCCGCGCCTTTCCAGGCGTCAGTGCTGGCGAGAGTTTCCAATTGGTGAATGAACGGCTGAAAATCGATATAACCTACAAATGCCGCCAGCGCTGATATTCGGCCCCAGGTTTCCAGTGGTTCGCCGGTTGACTGGGAGACCAGACGTTGCAACACCTTAGCTACTTCAGCAAAACGTTGGTGATAAGCGTAATACAGACAAGGCTCTGCCTCTTTCCAAAGCCGTGGCTCGTCATCATCCAGCGCCAGATGGAATAATTCCCAACCCAGTTCCGGACTTTGGCTTTGCAGATAGGGTAAGCGTCGCAATATCAATGCTCTGATAGCCGGTTGCGAATCACTGGCAAAACGTCTCAAGGTGGGCAGCAGCAATTCCGGGTACGGCCGTTGTTTTTCCGTCCAACATGTCGCCACGATCATGACGGCTTCCGCTACTTTACCGCGTATCATGTTGATTCCGGCACCAATCAGATCTCTATCGTCGTTGTAGCTACGCTCGTGTAAATCAAAAAATCCTATCGCTGCAAATACCAGCCGAAAGGCATCTCGCTCGTTTTCGATTACGTTAGCGCAGGCTTCAAGTCCCTCGGCAGCGGCCCGACTATGGCGCCAATGGGATGGATGCCTTTCAATCTCATCAAGTATTAGGGTTGCCAATAGTTGCGGATCGACTTGTTCGATGGGCTGCCATTGATTGTCGGCTGGCCCATGATTGCCGTAACGATATAACAGAAAGCTTGCCGCGCCCTCCAGAATGTCATTGGTAAAACGTTCGGGTATATCGACCCACTTTTCGGCCAAGAAACGCATGAATCGGTGTGGACTGCGTGAGGCGGCTTCGCGTAACTGCCATTCAACTTGTTCTGCTCCGCCGATTAGAAAATCGTCTCCCCAATCACGGCCTGTGTCATTTCTGTAATGCTTCAAAAGCTGCAATACCCCAGCGTCGGAAAACTCCAAAAACCGCAGATAAGAAAATGGCGCGCCTACAATGCCACCACGCGAACCTATATGCGGCTGACGGATGCAGGGGCCAAATGCCTTCTCCCATTCAAGCAGGGTTGTTTGCGCGGTCGGCGAGCGAAGGTAAACCGGAATACTCGCAAGGAGCTGTACTCTCGCCCCAAGTATCCAATGGTTTTCATCGAGGTTATGATCGTTCCACAACGTCAGGATTGCACTCTCAACGGCATCTTGAACGGTCGGTTGCAGAAAAACGAATGCTGCATGGATCAAGTTGCCCAACTCGTAGCTTAAATTTGAAGCCAGCATGCCTTGGTTGGTCAGTAAGGCACTTATTTCGGTCAGGTTTGCCTCGGGCGATTCGATCAATGCCAACAGCGCTAGATAGCGCAACACCATTTCCCGGCTATGGCAAAGCTTTTGTCGATTGACCTGCCACCAATTAGAGTTCTGTTTGGCATGCAGGAGAATGGCTTTTTCCATGGCGCCAAACAGCACATTTTCAGCGGAAACATGATAAGTATCGTGTTGGCTATGGGTATGTTCGTATGAGGTGAAATTCAGAAAATGCGCCGCTAATTCACGATTGCCGTTATAGTGTTCAGTTTTTATCGCACTCCACTGTTCAACCGCGCCGATAGCTAAATCCAGCAGGCGTTCGGATTGCTGCATGCGGTTTTCAAAGAAACCTTGATTGTCAAATTCATGCGAGTCGCATCGGAGTTTTTGGTTGAAATGAATTGCCAACACATCATCCGGCAGAATCTCCCCTGCGATATAACGCCACAGCAATGTATCGTCAGCACCGCCCGCTTCCACGCATCGGGCAATGGCTCGACCGAGAAAATCGTGATCTCGGCCTGGATAAGTCAGCAGGGTTTCGATCAAGGCTGCCGTTGCAGTTTCGTTTTGAAAGTCGAAATCGTGCAACTGAATCTTTACGTTGTCCGCCAACTGCTCACGATCAGCCCATTCTTGTTGCAAGGCAAACGTCCAGAAAGCCACGACAGCCTTAGGATCGGCATTTTTCCAAAGCCCGATACGCTGTACATGCAGGGTCAGACTTTGTGCATCACGTTGTTGCAGCAGATGAGGAATGAGAAAGTTGAGCCAAAAACGATGCCATTCCAGTGATGAAGATTGGTAATACAGCGGGGTAAACAGTTCGCGATGCTGGCTATGCAAGTGTTTGAGCAAAGACCAATCGTCATTCTGTGGGACTAACTCGGCCAGGGATTCGGCCACCAAGCGGCGGAAATGAAATGCTGCTTCGCTATCGAAAACCGCCCGCAGTTGTTTACGCAAAGTGCTTCTATCACCTGCCGCCAAGTAAGTGACATAGGCGCGTATGGTAGGCCGGACAAACGGCACGGGAGGCAGTTGTTCGATAAAAGCCTTCAATGTCAGTTCGTTGCGCTGAGCACCGCTGACCACCAAAACATCCAGCAAGGTTTGATGGCCAAATTCGATATTGCCGGACTGGTTTTCATGTAACACGTTGGCGCTCAATAAACGCTTGCGCATCTCGTCCGGTAGCGCGGCTTGCACTGGGGCGATATCTAGCTTGCGAGATTTCACCATCTTGTCGGCGATTTTTTCGAGCGCCGCCATGGCTGCATCACCCAGAAACCAATCGTTTTGAACAACTATTTCCAAGTACTTACGGCTCAGCGCCTGGCTGGACGCCACATTAAAGCCGCCGGTTTGCTGGGCAATATCGGCAAACATCGCCAGTTCACGCGGGTTTTGCAGCAAGCTTTGCGTTGTTGAGTCCAAAGTTTGAGGATCGATGCCAAAGGCGTTGATGATAGGCGCAACCGCATGTTGCCAATTCAAAGCTTGGGTGTTGACGACCTTATCCCAACTGCGTTCGGCCAGACGGCGGTCGTATTTTCGATCAAACTCCCGGCAGGCCGCGATCACGGTGACCTTCGGAATCAGTAGCAAGCGGTCTATCAGCGCGAGGAAAAAATCCAAAACCACATGTTCGCGCGACAAGGACAATACATCCAGCGAGTCAATAATGAGCACAACGGGTTTGTTATCCGCCATCCGGGCAACCAGGCCAACCAAGTCCGCGGGCAAGCCGTGTGCAGAACGAGCCTCCGGTGTCAGGCAGTTGGCGTATTCGCGGGTCTGGATAAATGCGGCGGCCAAATCGTTACGTTGCTCCAATGCCTCCTGTAACTCCAACAGTGCGCAGGTCTTGCCGGAACCAGGAATGCCGCTGAGTAGTATTGAGCGGTCGGTCGATGCGATGGCTGTCATTAACTCATCCACGGTATCGACATGCAGACGAGTACCGAAAATATCCCGCCGCCATGATCGACCGACTGCCGAAACTTCGGCAAGTGCTTGTTGCATTTGTTGTTGCGAGATTGGCGGGACTAGCGTTGCACCGAATTTTTCCAATACGGTTATTAGATCGGCTTTGTTCAGTCGATGCGAGGGTAAAGCCGACGATCCTCCATCGCCGACACGGGAACCCAGTTTGTCCAGTTTGGCCCAGAGAGCATCGAATGCACTATCGGCATTGGAAACCAATGCACGTAAGCGTTCTTTCAGAAGCTCTTGTGCACGTTCAAAATCGTTGGAAACTTCAAACGACGTCCGAAGGAGCCAATTGTATGTGGTTAGACCGGATGTTCCAATGAGATGTTTAGCCAAGGCGGCATCGGTCTTTCGATGATCGGCGGTCAGGCTTCGTTGATAGGCATCTCCGGTTACATTTCGTGCATGTTCACACAACTTGGCGAGGGCGCCAAAATTATTGCGTGAGTAAAATTTAACCTGAGAGCTTGGGTACGCCGCCAGGAGTCGCGCGGCTTTGGTCAATTCATTGCCTAAATCGGCAATCGACCACGGCTTAAAATCGGGCTGATTCTTTTTGCATTGACAGGCAATCAGGCTGCCGTCGGCGCAACCGATCACGACGTCATCCACGGAAATTGGTTTTCCATTGGCGTCAAAAGAAGTTGAATCGACTTCCAGCCATTGGTATGCGTTATCCGCCAAAATACTTAACGCCCAGTCAAACGCGACCAGGGTTTGGTAATGATCACCTCGATTGGAACGAACGCCTGCAAGACTCAAAGTTTATCCTTATCTACTGAATGACTGCCATGTTCAAACCGCGAGTTCATCCGCCGTGCAATTGCCAAAAAATGGCCGGGGTAATGATGGGATAGTGTGCGGATAGGGCTAACAAGTCCTTGTCGCCGGTAACGAGGTAATTGGCCTTTGTCGCTAGAAATGTCCCGAGTACGGGTTGGTCGGCACTATCGCGGAGTGCTGGCTCGGCTGTTTCAACCGGTTCGACCAGATCGGCAAGGAAAGTCAGGCTATCGACAAAATCCCGAATTTCAATACTGGACCAGGCAAGACGGTGATTGAGTCGCGGTAAAACCCGCTGCAATTCATCCAGGATATATTGGGAAAGAATAACTTCCAGGCTTCCGTTTCGCCATGCGGAGACTATTTTGCCTGGTATTGAGCCAGGATAAGCGGTGCCGGAGAGCAAAACGTTGGTATCAAGGACAATGCAAATTTTCGGCATCGCTAGCGTTGAGAATGCCTGGTCTCTGTGACAAGAGCATTAATCTCGTCCAAGCCTTCGTCCTCCGGCACGGTTGCATAAGCATCGGCAACTTGCTGGCTCAGCGTCTCAAACCGATCCTTGAAACGACGAATCCGATCGAATAATTGGGCGTCGACCAATGCCGCCACGGGTTTCCCGTCTTTTTTGATTAAAATAGAATCATGCCGGTATTGAACTTGATTCAACATTTCCCCCAAGTTTTGTCGGAACGCAACAGCGTTTACCTCACTAATCATAACAACGCCCTTATTGATGCAATTAAAGTCATATTGATCATAATGATTTATAAAATTAATGGCAAGTTGAAAAAATTTAGCGAATACGATTAACGCAAGAAATTGCGGACTCAACAAAATTATATCAGGGTATATAGTTGCTGGCTGATGGTTATGTTCACCGCCACAAAGCGGACTGTCGTGACTGGCAGGTTTTGGCCGTTATGCAAAGCTTTGCATAACGGCCATTATGTGAAGTTTCCTTTTATGCACATTAATTTGGTGCCCAATGGTATATAGCTTGAAATTAGCGGCTTGAGCAGAGTATTTCGACTTAAAAGCTGGACATAAATTCTGCAGTTGTCTGAAGTGGACATTCCCTTGTCCATTTTTGGAGACTGCCATGAGCTTAACAACTATACACCTTTCACCTGCCACTCAGCGCTGGTTACGCAATAGCCCGGTCACACCCTATGTTTTGATTTATCTGGATTATCTGACCGAATGCCGCTACGCGGATGAAACCTCCGAACATCATCTTGCCGGTCTCGCACATCTGGGATTATGGATGGGGCTAAATCACTTTCGCATCGAGGAACTCGACGAAGCTTTAGTAACCCAATTCCTTGATGAACATTTGCCAAACTGCGATTGCCCGCGACCTATCATTCAAACGCGTGCCGATCTTAGCGCGGCCTGTGGTCATTTCTTACGCATTCTGCGTGATCGCGGTGTCATTCCGTCTCTGCCAAAACCCGTCGAACCCGTCTATGCCGAAGTTGATCGCTTTGACGATTACCTGAGAGACGTCCGAGGCTTGGCCAGTGAGACGCGGCGAAATTATCGGCGTATTGTGCTGAACTTTCTGCAGGTTTGCTTTGGTAGTGCCGAGATTGTTTTCACTGCCTTGCAACCTGATGATGTTCGGCATTTTATTGCCGAGCAGTTAACACCTCGCGCTACGTCGGCAAAAGCCAACTCGCTAGCTTCTGCTTTACGTGCTTACTTTCGTTATCGCGGCGCCGTCGGCGATGATGTTCACGCACTCAGTGGCGTGATCGCATTACCTGCCCAGTGGAATTTGGCCACATTACCGAAGGCGTTGACCGACGATGAGGTCAATCGCCTGCTCAATGCATTTCCCCCCGAGCTTCCTTCATGTCGACGCGGTTATGCGATGGTTCGCTGTGCTTTAGACCTGGGAATGCGTGTCAGCGAAATTGCCAAGCTTGCATTGGCCGACATTGACTGGCAAGCCGGTACGGTCACATTACGAAGTACCAAGTCGCGCCGCGAGGATATCCTGCCACTACCGATCTCTACCGGCCAGGCGATTGCCGATTACCTGCGCTACGAGCGGCCACGCACGACCAATCCGGCGGTTTTTGTACGGCGTCTTGCACCACACGATGTCCCGATTAGTGCCTATGCGGTTCACCGTCTCATTCGCGATGCGTATCGCCGCATTGGGCTTGATCATGGTAGAACCCACGCCCTCCGACATACCCTTGCACGCCGTTTATTGGAACAAGGGGGCTCGCTGAAGGAGGTGGCTGATATTCTTCGCCACCGCTCTCTCGACACGTCGCTGATCTATGCCAAACTCGACACCCAAAAACTGTCTGTCGTTGCACTACCTTGGCCCGGGAGTGCAGCATGAACACGCCGATTACATTGCAAGCACGCGTTCAGGATTACTTGGCCGAGCGGCGGCGCCTGGGGTTTCAATTGAAATACCCAGAACGGCTCTTGATGGATTTTGCCCGTTACGTGGATAGCCTGGAATGGGCTGGGCCGTTGACTTTGGATGTCATGAGCGATTGGGCTCAACTCGATAAACAAGGCCGTCATAAACCCGAGACGTGGGCGAGACGGTTCAAATCATTGCGCCCCTTTATCCGTTATCTGCGGCAATTTGAACCGGCAATCCCCATGCCTGACGAATCGGTTTTTGGTCCGGTTCCGGGGTGGCAAATGCCGCACATCTATCGGGAACAAGAGATCATTGATTTACTTGCAGCCGCACGCCAACTGGGTACTGATGGAAACCTGCGCGCGGCCACCTATGAAACACTGTTCGGACTATTGGCTTCGACTGGCCTACGAGTGTCCGAGGCCATTCGTCTTTTAGATGCGGACGTAGACTTGGCGCATGGCATGTTGACCGTGCGGCAAACCAAGTTTAACAAGTCTCGCCAGTTGCCATTGCATCCCAGTACGACAGCAGTTTTACTGGGTTACCGAACGCTCCGCCATGAACAGGTCCAGGAACACGCTGATTTACCGTTTTTTGTCGGGACGCGGGGCCAGCGGCTGGGTAAGCCACTGAGTTATCGCCAGGTCAATCGGGTTTTTGCATTGCTACGCAAACAACTGGGTTGGATCAACCGTGGCGCTCATGATGCGCCTCGAGTTCACGATCTGCGCCATACCTTCGCGGTGCGTCGCGTACTGCTCTGGCAAACACAGGGTACGGACATCGATCAGGCGATGCTGGCACTATCCACCTATATGGGCCATGCCAAGATATCCCACACCTATTGGTATTTGACGGCCATGCCGGAACTGATGGGCATAGCGGCAGGCAAGTTCGAGCAGTTTGCACAGCCCGAGGAGGTGGACTATGCCGACTAGAATCGCCAGCGCTGAAACGTCCATTTCGTTTCCTGCACTCGTCCAAGCCTTTTTCACCGATTACCTCGTCGAGCAACGGGCATTGAGTCCACAAACCGTTGCAGGCTACCGTGATGCGTTCACGCTATTCTTGTCATTCGCCCACCGATATCTCGGCAGATGGCCGGCGGCCATGCAGCTGTCCGACATCACGCCCGCATTGATCCTGGCTTTTCTGGATCATTTGGAACAGGAGCGACACAACAGCGTACGTAGCCGCAATATCCGATTAGCGGCATTACGCGCATTTCTAAAGTTCGCCTCACACCACGATTTATCAGCGTTGCAAACCATTGAGCAGGCTTTGGCCATACCGATGAAACGCTTCGAGTTACCTTTACCTGAATTCCTCTCGCGGGAAGAAATGTTCGCCATTATCGGCGATCCCGGCATGACTTGGATCAGTCGGCGTGACCATTTATTGCTCGGGTTACTTTACAACACCGGCGCGCGCGTATCGGAAATCATCAGCGTCAAGGTGCTAGATGTCACGTTGGACGGCGCGGCTTGTGTACACTTGCATGGAAAAGGCCGAAAGCAACGCGCGGTGCCGTTATGGAAATCGACGGTGAAGGAAATCCGGGCGTGGTTACGCTTGAATCCAACATTGGGAAATGAATCCGCGTTGCTGCCCAATCGCGACGGCCAACCGATGACACGAAACAATGTCACTCAGCGTCTTAGCTTGGCGGTAATCAAGGCTTCCAAAACCGTCAACAGCTTATTGGGGCGTCATGTTTCGCCACACTGCATTCGGCATTCAACGGCGATGCATTTATTGCAATCCGGTGTCGACATCAGTGTGATCGCTCTGTGGTTGGGTCACGAAAGCCCGAAAACAACCTACCAGTATGTTGAAGCTGATTTGGCCATGAAGGATCAAGCACTCGCTAAACTTCAGGAGCCCGACATGAAACCGCTTCGCTATACTGCTCCGGACTCTTTGCTTCAGTTCTTGAAAACGCTGTAATTATGTAAAGCTCGTGAGCGAGATAGTGGCTTCCAAGCCTGATTGCATCTCGCTCGCGACAACAACGCTATACATAAAAGGAAACTTCACATAATGGCCGAAAGCTGGTACTTTCAAGCCCAAGGGCTCGTCAATCGTTTGGCTACTCCCTTTATACTCAAAAATTAGTTAACTTTATGAAGGTATGGGGTGTGGCTAGCGAGGATGTTTGGCAGCAGGGATCGCTGCCGTCAAGCCCCCATGGAGGGGTTCACGGCGGTCCTCGATAGACACATCCCATACCTTAATTCTTAGCCGGTTTTTCAATCAAAAGGGAGTAAGCGCAATTCGTCCTTGTCATCGCCGTCCGAAGTTTTCACTCTCTTGTGTTTGGTCGCCGGTACCTAACGTTGCTTTTCCTGCGCGTTCTGCTGTCCCGATAGCGCACATCCTTGTGCTTTCTGCGTTTTTTAGCGGATGTCGATCGAACCGGTTGTCGCTACAGAATCCCTGCCTATCGCTTGCGTGTTAGTCAATGTGTTTTTCGATGCATTGATCAGCGTTGATTTCTCGACTTTCGAGCCGACGACGCTGATCGAGCCGGTGCTGGCGGCGCTGTTGCGGCCTATCGCTTGCGTGTTTGTCAACGTGTTTTTAGAAGCATTGATTAATGTTGATTTTTCGATTTTCGAGCCTTCGGCCATGGCTGTGCCGGCTACGATTGACATTAAAACGACTGCTGCAAAAGATACTGTTTTCATGATGATTTCCCCTTGATTATTGTTGGTGCGGTTCGTTCAAGCGTTTCGTTGAACTTGGGTACAGTATCCCGATTTTCGGAGAAAAAGGCGGTGAACGAGTCACGCCAATTGTGTGATTTATTCACTGCCCTGCGAAGTGAACGAGTAACGTTCGTTGAATGCGCAACTCGTCCGCCCCGGATTGCTTAGTTTTTCCTATGTGTCAAGTTTCCGGCGTGCAAGCCGCATTCTTTCTTCGTGGCGTCTTCCCACCACCAGCGTCCTGCGCGTTCGTGTTGATTCGGCAGTACCGGTCTTGTGCAGGGTTCGCAGCCGATGCTGGTGAAGCCTTTTTCGTGCAGTTCGTTGTAGGGGACTTGATAGGCTTCGATATGATCCCAAACCTGCGCGGAGCTCCAGTTAGCCAACGGATTGAATTTGATCAATTGATGTTCGGGAGTTGAAAAAGCCGTGTCGATTTGTATTTCGGGCAGGTCTTGGCGCGTACCCACGCTTTGATCCTTGCGCTGTCCGGTGATCCAGGCATCGAGACCCGCGAGTTTGCGTCTCAATGAGTCTACTTTGCGGATGCCGCAGCATTCTTGATGACCGTCGCGATAAAAGCTGAACAAGCCCTTGGTCTTAACCATCTCGTCCAAGATGGCATGATCCGGCGTCAATAATTCGATTTGAATGTCGTAATGTTCGCGCACTTTTTCAATAAAACGATAAGTTTCGGGATGCAGGCGTCCGGTATCCAAGCTGAAGACTTGAATATCGGGGCGTATTTTGACGGCCATGTCGATTAGAACCACATCTTCGGCGCCGCTGAACGAAATCGCGATATTATCGAATTGTTCCAGCGCGGCCTTAAGAATTTTTCGGGGTTTTTGTCCCTGCAGTTCGGCCTGCAGGGCGGCAATATCGAATGAGGTCATGATAGATTTTTTGGTTAGATTCCGGTTAGTGTTGTGAAAAATAATGCGCTAAAAACTCGTCGAAAGATAAGTCGTCGCTTTGCTCCTTTTCGAGCTGCTTGGCGATAGACTCTTTTGCCATTTCTTGGAAGGCACGGGTATTTTGCTCATCCAGCTTTTGGCTGCGAAAGTTTTTGGCATGTTTGACCGAGGTTTTCAGTGCGTAAGTTGCAAACGGCATTTGTGTTTCGCTCATGCCGCGTAAAATTCTTGCGGACGGCGTCAAGTCCGGATTTTCTATGGCTTTTCTTTGGGCTGATAAGGCAGCACTATAAGGTTTTTCGGAATTGTCATCGTCCAAAAGCGTGCAAACCGGTTCCATGTCGGCAAGGATTTCTTCGGCCCAGTCTTTGAGGGGTGTCCGACGGTCGAGTTTATCGAGTACGAGGCCGGGTTGGCGTCCGAGATGGGCAACCGCAAGTTGATTGGCGTTATTGAGAATGAACTGCCGCGAATCGTTGGGCGGGCTGTCTTGCAGTAGGCAAGTCAGCATGAAGGCCTCGATGAAATGTGCGGTTTCATCTTGTATGCCAAGGGGGCTAAATAAGTCCAGATCCAGCGACCGTAATTCGATATAACGAACTCCTCGCCGTTTGAGCGCTAGAGTCGGCTTTTCGCAGGAGTTAGCGATTTGCTTGGGTCTGACGGTGCTGTAAAATTCGTTTTCGATTTGTAAAATGTTGCTGTTTAACTGCCGGTATTCGCCGTCGACCTTCACGCCTATTTTTTCATAGTCCGGGTAGGGCGTATTGATGGCTTGGCTTAGGCTGTCGACATAACCGGTTAGCGAGTTGTAGTCGATTTGCAGGGAAGCTTGATTTTTGCTCTTATAGCCGATGTCGCTCATTCTGAGCGAAGTGGCGTAAGGATGGTATAAGGTATGGCGGTCGAATTCGTCGAATTGGGCCATCATGTGCGGACGGCTTTTAAAGAATTTTTTACATATTGCAGGCGATGCGCCGAATAAATAGAGGATTAACCAACCTTGGCGGTGCAGGTTTCTGATCATGCCGAAATAGCCGTCCGCGATGAATTGATCGAGGCTCGACGATGAGTTTTCCAAGTCGTGTAGTTTGCTCCACAAAATTTCCGGCACCGAATAGTTAAAATGAATACCGGCAATGGCCTGCATGGTCCGACCGTAGCGGTACCAAAGTCCTCGGCGGTAAATGTGTTTCATGCGGCCGATATTGGAGCTACCGTATTCGGCGATCGGTACGCTTTCGTCGCCGTCGATGCCGCAAGGCATGCTCGCGGCCAACAGAATTTCGCCGTCGAGATGATCGTAAATGAATTGATGAATCGTGTTTAAAAAATTCAGCGTTTCTTTGATATCCTTAAACGGCGGCGTGATGAACTCGAGCAAAGCTTCGGAATAGTCCGTCGTAATATACGGATGCGTTAGGGCCGATCCTAAAAAAGACGGATGAGGCGTGTGCGCGATGACGCCGTTCTTGGCGATTCTGAGGCTTTCTTTTTCTATGCCTTTGAGGCCGTTTTTTAATAAATTTTCAAAGCCGTTGTCGACTAATAAATTAAAACGCGCCGGTAAATGATGGTGCAATTGAGTCATAGTAGGGGCGTTTATCGCCCGTGAGTCTGAAGAAAATCGGACCATTATAAAGGTTTAACAGAATTGAATAAATATTATCGTGGACAGGGTAGTTACTCCCAATTTGTGGACCAAAAAGGGTGTGGGGTGTGCTTGGCGAGGATGTCGGCAGCAGGGATCTGCCGTCAAGCCCCCATGGATGGGTTTACCCAGCACCTAAATTCCATAGTTCATTGGCTATGGTTAACTATTTTGGGTAATTTAGGTGCTGGGTTTACTGCGTTCCTCGACAGGCATACCCCACACCCAAACGATCATGAAGACCTCGCCATTGTCCCGGCAAATGAACGTTCGAGGCGTGGGGAGGGGGCGGTCACTCGCCCGACAGGACGCCGTGAATACGTCCATGTAGGCTCGACGGCGGCTTTCCCTGCCGCCGACGCCTGTCAGTCGAGCAACCGCCCCCTCTCCGGAACCGGCATTGTGTTATCTATCGAAAAATTAGATAAGGAATGCAAATCTGCGAACTTTCACAGTAACGTTCATGAAGGCCTAGCCATCGCCCCGGCAAATGAAAGTTCTCTGGTGGCGGAGGGTGCGGTCACTCGCCCGACAGGACGCCGTGAATACATCCGTGTAGGCTCGACGGCGGCTCCCTGCCGCCGACGCCTGTCGGTCGAGCAACCGCCCACTCTCCGGAACCGGCATATTCTCTGCCAAGCTTCTTATATCGAAAAATTAGATAAAGAGTCCAAATCTACGAACTTTCACAGTAAGATTGGCGAAACTGCGCAAACTGGGAATTGCTGTGGACAGGGGGTATTACATGTCGACTAAGCCGCTCGATGTGCTGAATACGGTTTTCGGCTACGACCGTTTCAGGGGTCAGCAACAGGCCGTAATCGATGAGTTGTTGGCCGGACGCGATGCTTTGGTGTTGATGCCGACCGGCGGCGGCAAGTCGTTGTGTTATCAGATACCGTCATTATTACGATCGGGCGTCGGTATTGTGATCTCGCCGCTGATCGCGTTGATGCAAGATCAGGTCAGCGCATTGCATCAATTGGGTGTCAACGCGGCTTTTTTGAATTCGACTCTGACAGGCGAAGAGGCGCGTTCTATCGAAAACAGGCTGCGCGACGATCAATTGGATTTACTTTATATTGCGCCGGAGCGCTTGAATTCGGCACGCACGCTGTCGTTATTGGATAATCTGAATATCGCGCTGTTTGCGATCGATGAGGCGCATTGTGTGTCGCAATGGGGACACGATTTCCGCGCCGACTATCTGCAATTGTCGATGTTGCATGAGCGATATCCGAGTATTCCGCGTATTGCGTTGACCGCGACCGCCGACGAACGAACCCGTCAGGAAATCATCAGCCGGCTTGCACTCGACCAAGCGAGGCTGTTTGTCAGTAGTTTCGATCGACCGAATATTCGTTATCGTATCGTGCAAAAACAAAATGCCCGGCAGCAATTGTTGCAATTCATTCAACGCGAACATTTTGGCGATGCCGGCATCGTTTATTGCTTGTCGCGCAAGAAAGTCGAATCGACGGCCGAATGGCTGCAAAGTAAAGGCATCCGAGCGCTGCCTTATCATGCCGGGATGGATAACGCGGCGAGGCAGCAGCATCAACACCGCTTCTTGATGGAAGAGGGTCTGGTCATCGTGGCGACGATCGCCTTCGGTATGGGTATCGACAAACCCAATGTGCGTTTTGTCGCGCATCTCGATTTACCGAAAAGCATCGAAGCCTATTATCAGGAAACCGGACGCGCCGGGCGCGATGGTCTGCCGGCCGATGCCTGGATGGCATACGGTCTGCAGGATGTGATCACGTTGCAGCAAATGTTGACCAATTCCAATGCCGACGAAAGCCACAAACGTCTCGAATATCATAAACTCGATGCAATGTTAGCGCTTTGTGAGGAAGTCGGTTGCCGCCGTAGAGCTTTGTTGAGTTATTTCGGCGATCGATTGGTTGACGATTGCGGTAATTGCGATACCTGTTTGGAACCGGTCAATACTTGGGACGGCACGGTCGCCGCTCAGCAAGCTTTGTCCTGCATTTATCGGACCGGCCAGCGCTTCGGCGTTAATTATCTGATCGATGTGTTGTTGGGTAAGGAAACCGAACGGCTCAAGCATTTCGGTCATGATCGGCAATCGACCTTCGGAATCGGTAAGGATATCGACGAAAAACAATGGCGTTCGGTGTTTCGGCAATTGGTCGCGAAAGGTTTGGTGACGGTCGATATCGAAGGTCACGGTTCGTTGCGCCTAGACGAATCTTGCCGCACGGTGCTGCGCGGCGAGCAGCAATTGATGCTACGGAGGGATTTGTCCGTCGAATCCGGCAAGCGCTCGAAAAGCGCGGTTCGGCAATTTCAAAAAGAGCAGGATACCTTGCTCTGGAACGCGCTACGTACTAAACGCCGCGAGCTTGCCGATGAGCAAGACATTCCTCCATATCAGATTTTTCATGATGCTACTTTAATGGAGATGGTCGAACGAAGGCCGATGAATCATCAACAATTCCGGTTAATTTCGGGGGTTGGCGAACGTAAATTGGAGCTGTACGGCGACGATTTTCTAGCCGTGATTCAAGAGTTCGGAGCGGCTCCGGAAGTCTTGGTTTCTTTGTCGGATTCGGTCTTGGAGACCGTCGATCTTTTCCGGTTGGGTTATGACGCCGAAAAAATTGCCAAGCAACGCGGCTTGACCCTAGATACGATTTATAATCATTTGGCTCAGGCTTTGGAACAAGGCATAGTCGAATTGGTCGAGGTGGTCGCTTTGTCCGAAGCTGAAATCCATGCGATTCAGGACGCCATATTAGGTATGCCGGATGAGCAAAGAAATGCTTTGAAACCGATTTTCGAAGCATTTAATGGGCAATATAGTTATGGCGTGTTGCGTTGTGTTCGAGCGGCAATGCAATTGGATGATGAATGATTTGCTGCGAATAGTGAGATTCAGAAGATTGTCAAATCGATCGATTGCCAGTTAAATACGCCTTCTTATTATTAATAATTGTTAGGAGCAATGCGTGGCAAAGGCCAGTGATTTTAAGCGTGGAATGGTTGTCGAGATTAACGGTGTACCGCATGTGATTAAGCAAATCGAGGTCAGAAGCCCGTCCTCGCGTGGCGCGACTACCTTGTATAAAGTCCGGTTCAATAATCTCAAGACCGGTCAAAAACTCGATGAAACCTTGAAAGGAGACGATTTTTTCAAGGATGCTGATTGTGTGCGCGTGAAAGTTCAGTTTTCTTATATGGATGGCGAAAATTACGTCTTCATGAACATGGAGGACTACAGTCAATACACGGTCGGCGCGGACGATTTGGAAGAACAGAAAGGTTACTTGACCGAGGGGCTCGAGGATATTGTTGCGTTGCTGTTCGACGATACTGTGCTGGGTATCGAGTTGCCAAGTTCTGTGGCTTTGGAGATCGTCGAGACTGCACCGGAAATCAAAGGTGCCACGGCAACCGGCAGAACCAAGCCGGCGCGATTGACGACCGGTTTGGAAGTGCAGGTCCCGGAATATCTTAAGACTGGCGAAATAATCAAGATCAATACGGTTACCGGAAAATTTATGTCTAGGGCTTGATGGACAGTGAGGCGGAATCAAATACGAAGTGGCGCCGGATTCCCGGTTTCGAGATAGCGTTTATAGTCGGCCAACACTTGTGCATGATCGAATACCAACTCTGTCGGTAGCGTGTCGAATGTGAAGGTACCGAGGTTTTTCGCGTCGTCATCGGCTTTCGGAGTGCCTGTTGCTTCGGCGATATAGACCGCAGTGACGGTATGATTGCGAGGGTCGCGTTGCGGGTTCGAATAAATGCCTAGCAGAGCGGTCAAGGAAACATCGAGACCGGTTTCCTCGCGGGCTTCCCGGATGGCGGCATGTTCAACGGTTTCGCCGATATCGACAAAGCCGCCGGGAATGGCCCAGCCGAACGGCGGGTTAGCGCGTTCGATCAGAACGAAAGGGCGTTCCGGACGGTCGATTAATTGGATTAAGGCATCGGCGGCCAATAGCGGCGTCATCGGTTTCGGCATAGATTTTCTCGCATAAGTCTGAAGCTCGCGATATACGTTACCTGAATTTTTTTTAATAATCGAGTCTAAGGGCAGTGTGCTAATATCAAGTAAACAATGTTTTCAATGATCGAATGGGTATTCAATTGGCATAGTATCATTTATGCATTGCTACTATTGCTTGTTGCCAACGGCGCGCCGGTCGTTGCCCGCAAGCTGTTCGGTCGGCGTTTTGCTTGGCCCGTAGATGCAGGTGTTATATTGTCCGACGGTCGGCCGTTGTTCGGTCGTTCAAAGACATGGCGCGGCATTTTAAGTTCGATAGGTTTAGCTTCCGTTGCATCCTTATTGATGGGGTACGGGTTAGCGATCGGTGCGCTTTTCGGCGCTTTGGCCATGACCGGCGATGCGCTTGCCAGCTTTGTTAAGCGTAGGAAAGGTTTGACCGAAAGTAGCCGGGCGAGAGGGCTCGATACCTTGCCCGAGTCGCTCTTACCGGCATTGATATTGAAGTCGCAGGTGGCATTGAACGGGCTTGATATCGCCGCGGTTGTCTTATTGTTTTTTATGCTTGAAGAGTGCGTCTCGCCGATTTTATATCGCCTGCATATCCGTAAACGTCCTTACTAAATGCTTATGAGCTTGAAAGACAATCACTTGCGGGTTTTGACCTATAACATTCACAAGGGCTTCAATGCCGGTAATCGGCGGTTCGTTCTACACCAAATCCGCGAGGCCTTAATTGTCGCCGATGCCGATTTATTGTTTTTGCAAGAAATGCAGGGCGAGCATATGCTCCGCGAAAAGAACATTCCTGATTGGCCCGATCGTAGTCACTTCGAGTTCATCGCAGAAGGTGTCTGGCCTTATTATGCTTACGGCAAAAATGCGATTTACAGTGCCGGTCATCATGGCAATGCCATTTTGAGCAAATATCCTTTCGAGAGCTACGAAAATATCAATGTGTCGCCGTTTCCGTGGGCTAGCCGAAGTTTGCTGCATGGTGTGGTTCGATTGAAAGCGGCGATTCAACCGCTGCACATCGTATGTATCCATTTCGGATTGACCGGCAAGGAGCGCCGCCTTCAAGTCGCCAAACTTTGCGAAAGGATCGATGAGCATGTTCCGCACGATGCACCATTGATCGTGGCCGGAGATTTCAACGATTGGCTGGGGCAAGCCGAGCGCTATTTTTACGAGCACTTGGAACTGAGAGAAGTGTTCAGAACCACGCATGGCCGTTATGCCCGAACTTTTCCGGCTTGGTTGCCTATCTTGCCGATGGATAGAATTTATTTTCGAGGTTTAGTGCCGGTATCCTGCGAGCGTTTAGCTCATGCGCCTTGGCATGTATTATCCGATCATTCGCCGCTGGCGGCCACATTCGAAATATGATGCAATTTCTCAATCCTAATGATTCCTCCAAATGGACATTACCGAATCTATTGACCGGCTTTCGTTTTGTTGCCGCGCCTTTTTTATTGTGGCTGGCCTGGAACGGATATGCAGTGGCCTTCATGATTTTATTGGCGGTCGCTTTTTTGACCGATTTGCTAGATGGTTGGGCTGCTCGATTGACCGGGCAGGTTTCCGAATTCGGCGCGGTACTCGACAGTTGGGCGGATGTAATTACTTATTTGACGATTGCGTTGAGTTGTTGGTGGTTGTGGCCTGTGATCGTGGCGCGCGAATGGTTTTATGTCGCCTTGATTGTCGCTAGTTGCTTGTTGCCGTCGGCGGCGGGGCTCATGAAATTCGGTCGGTTTACCAGTTATCACACCTGGGGCGTTAAATTAGCCGCCGTTTCGATGGGGGGGAGTTTATATCTAATGTTTCTGGGCGGGCCTGTTTGGCCGTTTCGCGTCGCGGCGGTTATTTGTATCTTAGCGGCTTTTGAAGAGATCTTTATTACCGTTTTATTGAAAAATCCGCGCTCCGATGTTCATTCGCTTTGGCATGTGGTTCGGAAGGTGAAAGGTGAAAGGTGAAAGGTGAAAGGTGAAAGGTGAAAGGTGAAAGGTGAAAGGTGAAAGGTGAAAGGTGAAAGGTGAAAGGTGAAAGGTGAAAGGTGAAAGGTGAAAGGTGAAAGGTGAAAGGTGAAAGGTGAAAGGTGAAAGGTGAAAGGTGAAAGGTGAAAGGTGAAAGGTGAAAGGTGAAAGGTGAAAGGTGAAAGGTGAAAGGTGAAAGGTGAAAGGTGAAAGGTGAAAGGTGAAAGGTGAAAGGTGAAAGGTGAAAGGTGAAAGGTGAAAGGTGAAAGGTGAAAGGTGAAAGGTGAAAGGTGAAAGGTGAAAGGTGAAAGGGCGGCTCAAGAGGGGCGCTTGGTGTTCTGCTCTTATTAAACGTGCGCTACGCTCCATTTGGTATGTGTTGTAGACCGTGTTCGTGCTGAGCAAAATCGAAGCATGAAGGGTCTACAACACTTTCACCGGCTTAGTGAAACCTCAAACTACCCTTTACCCATCGACAGGGCTCTTCTGAGCGCATCCGAAGCGCTCAGGGCGAACGGTAGTTTGAGACTCTCAACTGCTCTTTTTAGGTTTATCGATGGGTTCTGAGGGCCGGGTGTAGGAAAGACTCGAGTTTTTGCCGGACGATACGGGGATTTTCGCTTTCTTGCACCGCTAAGATTCCTTCAATAATCATTTCTCGGATATGCATTTCTTCTTTATCTTTTTGTTTGAGTTTATTGCCCATCGGACTGAATACTAGGTTGCCTAGTAAAGAGCCGTAGAGCGTCGTTAAAAACGCTACCGCGATCGAAGGGCCCAATTGTGAAGGATCGGATAAATTGCCCATAACGCCGATTAGACCGACAACGGTTCCTATCATGCCCATGGCCGGAGCCACGCCGGCCATTGTCGACATCATTGCAATACCTGTTTGATGGCGCTGCGAAGTCATTTCATTATCGTTTTCCATGACCCGTCGCACTTCATCCGGCGCGATGCCGTCGACGACCAACATCAACGCATTACGAATGAAAGGGTCCTTAATCTTAAGCATATCTTCTTCCAATGCCAGCAAGCCCCCTCGGCGAGCTCGGTCGGCTAATTTAACGAATAAATTAATTTGCGCATGCGGATTCGGCTTTTCCATTCTGAAGCTTTGCCAAATATATCTGGGCAACATGGCGAAGGTTTTTAGCGGGTAAGCCATCATTGTCGCACCTAGCGTGCCGCCGATGACCAAAATAATTGACGGTCCGTTGATTAAGGAAAAAGGGTTTCCGTGATCCAGCAATACAGCGACGGCAATAGCACATAAGGCGACAAATGGGCCGAAGATGGTCGCAAAATCCATGTAGATAGGTCGTTTCACAGGGTTTCGATTATTTTAGTGTGGCTGAGATTGCAACGCATGCATGATACAAATATCTACAAAGCTCAAAGTTCCAGGATATTAATTGTCACGAAATCCTTCGTAAAACCGAAAATGTGGCCGCGTGAAGTATATTCATGGTTTTGTACGTTTCGAGAAAATGAAGCGATTCTGAATGTCGGGCATTCGATAGCTGTAAAAATAGCACAGAGTTCGTCTTGATAATTGGATTTCGGACAAAGATTGAAAATGCTTAGCCTGTAAAAGACGTAATCAAAGAGGATACAGAGTATTCATGTATAGACCTCTGTAGTTTTATCAAGCGTTAATATATTGTTTTTAAATTTAAAAATAAATAAGTATAATAAAAAAACAATTAGCTAGGCTCTCACGCAAGTTGCTTCTTTTTTGAACCTAGAAAAAGCATTACACCATAAAGATAATGAAATATAAGAAGTTAATTCAATGGCTTATTCTGCCTATGCAAGTCATTTTTGCTCCCCCTAAAGAGTTATTCGAGATTTTAGGACAAGCCGTTGAAAGACTTCATGAACTTCATGGTTAAACTACCGAATTTAGGCTGAACAGTTCCGGCAGGCTTGGTTAGGTTGCATGATTGGAAGCACTCGCTCTCATCGATTGATTCGCTGCAATATCCTTCACATCGGATTACGAATTCGCATTGGTGGCTTGGCCTTTAATGATATTACTGACGATGTCGATCGGCAGCGGAAATACGATCGTCGACGATTTTTCTCCGGCGATCTCGGTCAATGTCTGCAGATAGCGAAGTTGTATGGCTTGTGGCTGTTGCGCGAGTATCGTAGCGGCCTGCAATAATTTTTCCGAAGCTTGCATTTCGCCTTCAGCATGAATGATTTTCGCTCGGCGGGTACGTTCCGCTTCGGCTTGCTTGGCGATAGCCCTTACCATGCTTTCGTCAAGATCGACATGCTTGATTTCCACATTAGCGACCTTGATGCCCCAGGCATCGGTTTGCTGGTCGAGAATGGTTTGGATGTCGATATTCAATTTGTCGCGCTCGGCCAGCATTTCGTCCAGCTCATGTTGGCCCAGCACCGAGCGAAGCGTCGTTTGCGCCAATTGGCTGGTGGCTTCGTAAAAATTTTCGACCTGAATAATCGCCTTGTCAGGGTCGATGACTCGGAAATAGACCACGGCATTGACCTTGACCGAGACATTGTCGCGCGAGATGACATCTTGCGACGGTACGTCCATGACGATGGTACGCAGGTCGACCCTGACCATTTGTTGAATGATCGGGATCACGATTATGAAGCCGGGACCTTTGACTTTGTAAAAGCGGCCAAGCGTGAAAATCACGCCGCGTTCGTATTCACGTAAAATTCTAAATGCGCTGATCAATAACAGCAACGCGAAACTGCCGAAAATTAAACCGAAATATTCAAACATCTTTGTGCTCCTGGTTGGGCGTGGAATTAACCTCAAGGATAAGGCCGTTCCGGCCGGTTACGCGAACCCGCTGGTTTTTTTTGAGTGTTTCGCGGGTGCGGGCTTGCCAAATTTCGCTGTGGATACGGACGGGGCCTAGGTCGGTAAAATCGGCAAGTGCAATACCGGTTTCGCCAAGCAATTCTTCCCGGCCGCTTACGATGGGCTTTTGCCTGGATTTTAACAACATGCCCAAGGCGAAAATCAAGAATGCTGCGCTGGTAAGCGCGAAAGCGCCGACTAAGGCAATGTCGATGCCGAATCCGGGGGCATCGGTATCCATTAGAATGACGGAACCGATCACGAACGCGGTCAAGCCGCCGAAACCGAGTATGCCGATACTAGGTACGAAGGCTTCGGCGATCATTAGTGAAATGCCTAAAAGAATCAATGCGAATCCGGCATAGTTAATCGGTAAGACTTGAAACGCAAAAAGAGCTAGCAACAAGCAAATGCCGCCAATTGTGCCTGGAACGACGGCGCCGGGATTGGAGAACTCGAATATAAGTCCGTAAATTCCGGCAATCAGTAAGATATAGGCGATATTCGGATTGGTTATAACCGCCAGTAATTCGCTACGCCAGTCAGGTTCTAAGGCTTGAATCGCTGTATTGTCTGTCGATAGGGCGATATCACGCCCGAGTACGTTGATTTTTCGTTGATGGAGTTGTTTTAATAAATCGTATCGATCGGTGGCCAGGATATCGATTACACTGAGTTCTAGGGCTTTTTCGGCCGAAAGGCTAGCGGCTTCCCGAACGGCTAGCTCTCCCCAATCAGCGTTTCTGCCGCGCATTTCGGCCAGGCTTCTGATGTAGGCGACTGCGTCGTTGATGGCTTTTTGCGCCATCGCGTTTTTAGGGGATTTGCCGGAAGCGGGTTGGTCGGCGGATTGATTTTTGTCGGATTGTTCACCCGGCGCTTCGGTTGGACCGATTAATTGTACGGGTGTTGCGGCACCCAGATTGGTTCCCGGCGTCATTGCGGCGATATGGCTTGCGTAAAGGATGTAAGTTCCGGCGCTGGCGGCTCGTGCTCCGCCCGGTGTGACATAAGTGATCACCGGGATCGGCGAGGCGATGATTTTTTTTATGATTTGTCGCATCGACGTATCGAGGCCGCCCGGCGTGTCGAGCGTGATCAAGATCGCTTTAGCCCCGGATTCGGAAGCCTTGTCCATGCTACGCTCGATATAGTCTGAAGTCGCAGGACCAATAGCATCTTGAATGGTTAATTGAACAATCTTTGTTGCGGGAATGGCAGCTTGATTATTTTCAGCCGAGACGGAATTGATAAACATAGCCATGACAAAAAGTAGCGGCAGGACTGTGCGGCGGTCGATGTGTCTTTTCATGAATGGCTACCTGATTATATTCCAAGCAGATGCGACTATTTCGAGTCTACGCCATGAATGGCTTATCGGCAATAGTTGTTATTTGTTCGACCGGTGCTTGCTAGGAAAGGTGTCGAGTTTGTCGCTCCTACAGATGGCGGATGTTGGGATGAGGTTATAGGAGCAGGGGCATCCTTTGACGGTGATTCCCGCTCCGAATTTTTCTGGTTCCCACGGTCCTCCGCTCATCGTTATACACAAATATCGATAAACTTGCTAAACAGAGGTCATCGTATACCTGGGAACAGTGTTGTTTGATAAATCTGCGGATATTGAACATCAGTGGCTTCGAAATCGCGATCTGGGATCGCTCCCACAGAGCATCCGGCCCCCTTGTGGGAGCGACGCCTTCGTCGTCCCTCACCTAACGCTAGGTGAGGGAAAGCCGGGTACGTTAAGCAACAACAAAGGGTATCGAGGTCTTATTCGCCAAGGTGGCAAGACGGTATCTACGACTTATGTATAACGGCGAGCGGTCCTCCGTGGGAATCCATACGTTGGCTGCCGAGGCAAGATCGGTATCCATCCTCTATGGAGGGCCGTGGGACGAGACAAGGCCTTCCATTAATCAAAGCCAAGTTGGTTTTCAGCTAACTCCTCTCTTTATTTGTAAATTAGGAGAAGTAAATACTCGCTCCACCGAAGGCGGATTTATTTCGCTTTTAACCGGGTCAATGCTTCGGTGACATGAGGTTCGATGGCTTTATACATGACTTGGTGCATTTTGGGGTTGCCGGCGATGACGTTGCCGGTTTCCAAGTAATTATCTTGAAAGGCAAAATCGGTGGCAACACCGCCGGCTTCCTTGATCAGCAAGATGCCGGCCGCCATGTCCCAAGGATGTAATCCGATTTCCCAAAAACCGTCGAGTCGACCGATTGCGACATAGGCCAAGTCGAGTGCCGCCGCTCCCGCGCGACGAATGCCGGCGGAATCGGCATGTAACGACTTGAACATGCCCAAGTAGGCGTCGAGATGTTGAGGGTGTTTAAACGGAAAGCCTGTGCCAATCAGTGCGCCTTTGAGTCCCGCTTGATTGGTCACGCGGATGCGGCGGTTATTCAACATGGCACCGCCGCCACGTTCGGCGGTAAACAATTCATCGCGTAACGGATCGTAAACGACGCCGAGTTCCAATTTTCCTTTGATTTGCAGGGCTATCGATACGGCATAGACAGGAAAGCCGTGCAGAAAGTTGGTCGTGCCGTCTAGCGGGTCGATAATCCAAACGAAATCGTTGCCTTTGTGTTCGCCGCTTTCTTCAGCCAAAATTGCGTGTTCTGGAAAGGCGGTTTTGATGATTTTAATGATTTCCTGTTCGGCCATACGGTCGACTTCGGTCGCGAAATCATTAATGCCTTTACGATTGATTTGAAGTTTTCCGACATTGTCGGCCGAGCGGGAAATAATCTCACCGGCGTTTCTGGCGGCGCGCACGGCAATATTGAGCATGGGATGCATGATATTAGATACGAAGCTAAATTAGAAAATATCAATAGCATATCAAATCTTTTGTTAAAATTTTCCGTTTTTTCAAATGACGGGGCCTCTCATTGCTGTCGAATATTAAAATCGTATTGGTTGAAACATCTCATCCCGGTAATATTGGAGCAGTTGCTCGGGCCATGAAGAATATGAATCTTAAAAATTTGGTTTTGGTTGCTCCGAAGCAATTTCCCTGCGCGGATGCTACTGCCCGAGCTTCCGGGGCGGACGATATTTTGAGTTCCGCTTTGATTTGCGACAGCTTGCAAGAGGCTGTCGCCGATTGTTCCATTGTGGTAGGAACCAGTGCTCGTTGCCGAACGATTAGTTGGCCGGAGTTGACGCCTAGGGAATGTGCGGATCTCTTGAAAATCGAAGCGCTCGATCATAAGGCTGCGATCGTATTCGGCAGGGAACACTCCGGTTTGAAAAATCATGAATTGGACCTGTGTCGTTATTTGTTGCGAATCCCGTGCAATAAAGACTTCAGCTCATTAAATCTTGCCGCAGCCGTACAGGTGGTTAGTTATGAATTATTCGTAGCTTCAGGTCAGGATTATGAAGTCACAGCCGGTGATAAAGGCAAAGGCTTGTTGGCGACAGCCGCTCAGATGGAAGCGTTTTATGAGCATATGATTGAAGCGCTATCCGATATCGGCTTCATGCATCCCGATAAATCGAAGTCGGTGATGCGCCGTTTGCGTAGAATCTATAACCGGGCTCGTCTGGAGAGTAAAGAGGTGGACCTATTACGCGGAATTTTACGAATGTCGCAAGGCAATAAAAAGAAGGGCTAATTATGTGGCGAGAAATCAAAGAGAATATCGATTGTGTGTTTGAGCGGGACCCTGCCGCACAAACGGTGTTTGAAGTGATTACCGCTTATCCCGGTTTTCATGCATTGTTGATTCATAGATTCGCGCATTTCTGTTGGCAAGCCGGTTTTCGATGGTTTGGGCGCTTTATATCGCATATCGGCCGTTGGTTGACTGGAATCGAAATTCATCCGGGGGCGACGATCGGCAGACGGTTTTTTATCGATCACGGCATGGGGGTTGTAATCGGCGAAACTGCAGTGATCGGCGACGACTGTACGCTTTACCATGGCGTTACGCTAGGCGGGACCTCATGGAGCAAAGGTAAGCGTCATCCGACTTTACATGACGGTGTGGTAGTGGGGGCCGGCGCCAAAGTACTGGGGCCGATCGAAATCGGCGAGGGTGCGCGCATCGGTTCGAATTCAGTTGTGTTGAAATCGGTTCCGGCGGGCGCGACTGTGGTTGGGATACCGGGGCACGTGATCGATCCTAAAACCAAAAAATCCGATTCCGAGCGGAAAAAAATCGCCGCAAAAATGGGGTTCGATGCTTACGGCACGAGTGACGACATGACGGATCCTGTCGCCAAGGCTATCAATCACATGTTGGATCATATGCAAGCCGTGGACGGGCGGCTTGAAATAATGAAAAACGCGCTAAAAGATGCCGGTATCGCCTGTCCTGACCAGTCGATTCCGGAAGATGATTATAAGAGCGATAAGTTGGATGAGATTTGAAAGGTGGGCAAGGTGAAAGGTGAAAGATGAAAGATGAAAGATGAAAGGTGAAAGGTGAAAGATGAAAGATGAAAGATGAAAGGTGAAAGGTGAAAGATGAAAGATGAAAGATGAAAGATGAAAGATGAAAGGTGAAAGGTGAAAGATGAAAGGTGAAAGATGAAAGGTGAAAGATGAAAGATGAAAGATGAAAGATGAAAGATGAAAGATGAAAGATGAAAGATGAACATCTGCTGTTTTTCTTGCTCTTGGGGGACGTTATACCTTTGGCACTTCAAATTTCGGTAGTGTCCAAGGAGGTGTAGGGGTGAGTGTCCGACAAATGCTTTGCCAGTATCTGACATATGACGGGCGTCCCGGTGCCGAATTTTGATCTATGATCGGTATAATCCAAATGAGTTTCTTTCAAAGTTGACTAATTTGCTTGGTTAAGTATAGTAATGCGCATTGATTTGCTATTTGAGGATTAGGTTGTGCGATTAACCACAAAAGGCCGCTATGCAGTAACAGCCATGCTTGATCTGGCTTATCACAGTCAGCAAGATCCGGTCACTTTAACCGATATTGCGACCCGCCAGACTATCTCGTTATCTTATTTAGAACAGCTGTTCGCTCGTTTACGAAGAGCCGGCATGGTTACCGGTGTGCGCGGGCCCGGCGGGGGTTATCGTCTGAGCCGTGCGGCGAGCGAGATCAATATTGCCGAAATCATTGAGGCCGTCGATGAACCGCTGGATACCACTAAATGTGCCGGCGAAGGCAATTGCCAAAACAACAAAGCGTGTTTAACACATGATTTATGGATGGGGCTTAGCGATCAGATTCGGGGATACTTAAAAGGCATCAGCCTCGGCGATTTATTGACGAGACATCATGTTCAGGAAGTTGCCAAGCGGCAAGAACAAGATACAAAAGTGGTCGAAATTCATCGGCAACAAAGAGTCGGCGCCTAAGTTTTCAAACGCATGGTCTATCTCGATCATAATGCCACGACGCCGCTCGATGAGCGCGTTTTAGAGGCGATGCTGCCGTTTTTGAAAACTTTTTACGGTAATCCGTCGGCTCTGTATCGGATCGGTCGATTATCGCGTAGTGCGATTGAAACGGCTAGGGAGCAAGTCGCTGCGCTCGTCGGAGTCTCTCCCGGTCAGGTACTTTTTACCAGCGGAGGCACCGAATCGAATAATTGGGCATTAAATTCGATCGAAAGTCATTCGCGATTATTGATTTCCAGTATTGAACATCCATCCATTACGGAGCCAGTCGAACGCTTGCGAAATCGTAGTTGCTCGGTTGATGTTCTGGCAGTTGATAAAAACGGTATCATCGATCGCGAATCTTTTGCGCGATACTGTGCAAATAGACCTAATTTTGCCTCTTTAATATTGGCTAATAATGAAACCGGCGTGATACAGTCTATCGCCGAGTGGGCCGGCGTGTTGCGCGAACAGGGAACAATAGTCCATACCGATGCGGTGCAGGCGGCCGGAAAAATGCCGTTGGCGTTCGATTCGCTCAATGTTCATTTGATGTCGATATCCGGTCACAAAATTTACGGCCCCAAAGGTAGTGGTGCGTTAATCATCGAAAAAGGCATAGTGCCGGAACCTTTGCAACTCGGCGGCGGTCAAGAGCAAGGTTTCCGAGCAGGTACCGAAAATGTCGCGGCAATCGTCGGTTTCGGTAAGGCGGCAGAATTGGCCCTTTCTGAAATGCCGCAATGGCGAAATCAAATGCTTGATTTAAGGCAATTTTTGGCGCAGGGATTGGCGGAGTTGAACGCGACTATTTTTAGTCAAGCGGTAGAGCGATTACCCAATACCGTGCAATTCGGGATTGACGGTGTCGATGGTGAGATGTTGTTGATGCAACTCGATAAAAAAGGCTTTGCGGTGTCGAGCGGTTCGGCTTGTGCCAGTGGCGGAGGCATGCCGAGTCCGGTCTTGACGGCGATGGGTGTTACCCGGGATTTAGCTAAAAGCGCTTTGCGCGTCAGTTTGGGTAAAGCCAATACCGAAGCGGATATTACCGATTTTGTGAAATGTTTAAAAACTATTTTGAATCGAACCTAATGTTCATGAAGGCCCGGTCATCGCCCCGGCAAATGAAAGATCTCTGGTGGCGGAGGGTGCGGTCACTCGCCCGACAGGACGCCGTGAACCCAGCACCTAAATCCAGCACCTAAATTCCATAGGTCTTTGGCAATGATTCAAAATCATGGCTTATTTAGGTGCTGGATGAATTATCCAAGATAGTTAACCATAGCTAATGAGCTATGGAATTTAGGTGCTGGGTGAATACGTCCATGTAGGCTCGACGGCGGCTCCCTGCCGCCGACGCCTGTCGATCGAGCAACCGCACCCTCTCTGAAACCGGCATTACCAGAACTGAGTTTTGTATATCGAAAAATTAGATAATGGGTCTAAATCTACGAACTTTCACAGTAACGTTAAGAGGTGTTGAATGGCGATTTCTTTAACCGAGAGCGCGGCAAAACAAATTAAAAAACAATTGGACAAACGCGGCAGCGGTGTTGGCTTGAAATTAGGCGTCAAAAAATCCGGTTGTTCCGGTTTCGCCTATACGATCGATTATGCCGATGAAGTTCATGAAGGCGATCGGGTGTTCGAACAATACGGGGTTAAGGTCATTACGACGCAAGACGATCTCGCTGTGATTGATGGAATCGAGTTGGATTATCGCCGCGAGGGCATCAACGAAGCATTCAAATTCAATAATCCGAATGTCACCGGCATGTGCGGTTGCGGCGAGAGTTTTTCGGTGTGAATCCCTGTCCAAAAATAGAAAATTCAAAGCGAGTACCGTAGTACCGTAGGGTGCGCATCGCGCACCTTTCCACGGTACAGAACCCGGCATAGCTCCCGACCCGGGTGCGCGATGCGCACCCTACACCTAGTGCTTTATAATCCATGATCACTAACAATTTCCACGATATTTTGCGATTAAAAAGCGGGAACGTAGAAATTTAGCTAAAATCGCTTTTTTTTCGGCAGTCTTGGCTAATCTCCTCATTTTGCTTCAACTCTTTTGTAGCAAAAGTCTTCATTCGGAACCTTTCGTGCTCAATCATTCTCATCTGTATACTCGACATAATTCCCGTCGATTGATACAGCCATTCGTTGCAATCATAGGCGGAGGCCCTGCCGGGCTTATGGCTGCTGAAGCGTTAAGTCAAAGCGGCGTTCGGGTCGATGTTTACGATGCGATGCCGTCGGTCGGTCGTAAGTTTTTGATGGCCGGTAAAGGCGGTATGAATATTACACATTCCGAAGCCTACGATATTTTTTTATCGCGCTACGGTAAGCGAAGCGGCGTCATCAAGCCGATGCTCGATGCGTTCGGTCCCGATCAACTTAGAAAATGGTTGCGCGATCTCGGTGTCGAAACTTTTATCGGCAGTTCCGGGCGTGTATTTCCAACCGACATGAAAGCAGCGCCCTTGCTGCGCGCCTGGTTGCATCGTCTGCGCGAAACGGGTGTTATTTTTCACATGCGTCACCGTTGGCAAGGTTGGTCCGAAACCGGCGAGTTGATATTTCTAACGCCTCAAGGCGAAAGATCGATTCGTGCCGATGCCACAGTTTTGGCATTGGGTGGCGGTAGTTGGTCGAAACTGGGTTCGGATGGTGTTTGGGTTGATTGTCTGGTTAATTGTAATATTCCCGTAGCGCCTCTTAGGCCGTCGAATTGCGGTTTTGAAACGGCCTGGAGCGATCGATTTCGCGAGGCTTTTGCCGGGCAAGCGGTCAAGTCTGTAGCGGTTAGCGTTAGTGCAGGCGGTATCTCGGACCCTACAAATGGAGAGTTTACTATTACGCAATACGGTGTTGAAGGCAGCTTGATATATGCTTTTTCGGCGCAATTGCGCGAGCAAATCGATGTAACCGGTCAGGCGCTGATGCTGTTGGATTTGCTACCCGAAACTGAATTACAGGCCTTGATTAAGAAATTATCTCGGCCGCGAGGCAAAAATTCGCTGGCCAATTTCTTAAGAAAATCCGCCGGCATAAAAGGTGTTAAAGCCGCATTGCTGCGCGAATTAGCCGATGCGGACGATTATCGCGATATGCATCGATTGGCTTCAAAAATCAAAGCTTTACCGATTCGATTAACGGCAACCCGACCGCTCGACGAAGCTATTAGTAGCGCAGGCGGCGTGATGTTCGAAGCGCTCGACGACTGTTTGATGCTGAAAGACATGCCAGGCGTATTTTGTGCCGGCGAAATGCTCGATTGGGAAGCGCCGACCGGCGGTTATTTATTGACGGCTTGTTTTGCGAGCGGTTTTGCGGCAGGGCACGGTGTTTTGGAGTGGTTGGGTGATTTATACCCGTCGTAGATCAAAATTCGGCGCCTGGGTGTCCTTTCGGGCGAGTGACCGCACCCTCCGCCACCAGAGAACTTTCATTTGCCGGGGCGATGGCTAGACCATCATGAACGTTACTTGACAAATATAATTTAGGCCTATCAAATTCACCATTCACCGCTTTCTGCTCACCGTTCACTGCTAACCGCTAACTTAATTCTATACCGGCAACCCCAGTATCACCGTTGCGATCGAGAAATAAATCAATACGCCGGCCGAATCGGCAATTGTTGTGACTAGGGGGGCGCTGGCTGTGGCAGGGTCCCAGCCTAAGCGATTCAGTATAAACGGTAGACACATGCCGACTAGACTGCCTACGATCACGATTGACACCATGCTTAATCCGACGACCAGCGCAATTTCATCGCCCCCACGGAAATGACCGACCATCGAAATAGCCATTGCCATGGTCAAGCCCAAACCGGACGCGATAACCAACTCCCTTCCCAGTAAACGGCCCCAATCCTTAAGGTCGACGTCACCGGTAGCCAAGCCGCGAATAACTAAGGTCGCCGCTTGAGAGCCGGCATTACCGCCGCTCCCGACTAGAACCGGTAGAAAAAATACCAACACGACGTACGCTGCGATCATGTCTTCGAAAAAAGCGATTCCCGCGCCTGAAAATAGATTGCCGAATACCAGCAAAATGAGCCAAACGATGCGTTTGCGATATAGCGTGAGTAGCCGAGCGTCTCGAAAATTGCCTTCCAGATTACCGATTGTTGCGCTTTTATGCATGTCTTCGGTGGCTTCGGCCTCGGCGACATCCATCGCGTCGTCATAAGTAATAATGCCGACTAAACGGCTTTCGCTATCGATAACCGGCAAGGCCAGTAAATCGTAGCGGCTAATGATTTTTGCCGCGTCTTCTTGCGCGGCATCGACCGAAACCGTGACGATATCGGTCATCATGATGTCTTGGATTTTGGCCGTTTGCGGTGCCAAAATAAGTTCGCGTAGCGATACCGTGCCTAAAAGTTGGTGCTGCCCGTCGGTAACGAAAATTTGATAAATCGTTTCAGCGCCCGGGGCGGTCGTGCGGACTATATTTAACGCTTCGCTAACTTTGACATGGGCTGGGATCGCCGCATAGTCGCTGGTCATGATTGCGCCGGCGGTGCCTTCGGAATGGCTGGCCAAACGGCGCAAGTCTTCGCGTTCTTTTTTGGCGATCGAACGTAACACGCCGTCATGGCGTTCTTCAGGCAATAGATTTAATAAATCCGCACCTTCGTCGGCGTCCATGTGTTTCAACAGCAACGATACGTCGTCGTCGCTCATTTCCGCGGCGAGTTGTTCCTGCAGCGTATTAGGTAGATAACCGAATACCCTGGCGCGTCGTTCGTAAGATAAAAATTTCAGAATATCCAGCGCGGTCGGCAAGGATTCTTGCTGAATCAGATCGCATAGATCTGCCGGTTGAAACTCCTCCAAAAACTGCCTGACGACTTGATAGTCCTTGCGTTCGATCGAATGACGCAAAAATGATTCGATGATCGGATGAGTCATGTTTGGTAGTTCCTTTTACGGCAGGTTTCTCGAGTCGGTGTCGACATAAGCGATTCACGTGATTTTCGCTGGACGATGGATTCGGAAAAATAATCGGATCGACGGTCTCGTGTTACGGCTAGGACCTTCTTGCGACACGCTGTGAAAATGGCATGTTTAAGCAGTTTACTGAATGCCGCGCAGACTTGTCAATCAGGCGCCCAGGAATGTCGTTCGGTTACTGCGTATGTCGGTAGTTAGGGTGCTTTGGTCTTATCAACGCGGTGCTTACAGACGCAGGTGTTCAGACTGCGTAAAGTTTTAAGAAGTCTGTCTTCTATTTGCTGTTATCAGGCTTATGAAATTCAGTGGCAATACCTCAAGACGCACAGCGCTTATTTTCAATGCTGGAGAAGTATTACGAATCAATCTTCGGGGTTTGTCATAAAAATGTCATAAAAATGTCATTTAATAACCGTCATACACCTTCACGGGTGTAACCGTTACATATAGGGGGGGGCAAGGATTTTCTTGTCTACGGGGAATATGTAGAACGAACCGAACCTCGATCGATATTAATTTTAAGAATTAAAGAGAAACTCATGGCAAACAATTTAAAGGGCGTAGCGTCAACCTGCGCTTTGCTTTTCACGGTTTTAGGCGGCCAATCGGCCAATGCCACCGACAAGGACTTGCTTGACATACTATTGGCCAATGAAAAAATTACCCAAGAACAATACGATTATCTCCTGGGAAAAGAAAAAATATCAGAAGCCGACAAGCAAGAATTGGCTTCAAACGATGTCAAAGTCAAGCTGGATCACAAAGGCGTTCAATTCGAAACCGCCGACGGAGATTTCAAATTCAACCTGGCCGGTCGTATTCATGCCGATGCTTCGTACAGCAGCGGCGACGGCTATGTTAAAAGAGGAACCGATACCCACGTCGAGGCCAACGACGGAACCGAGATTCGCCGGGCGCGCATGGAGTTTCTAGGTACCTTCTTCAGGGATTGGAATTTCAAAAGCCAAGTCGATTTTGCCGACAATAAAGTGGCCGTCAAAGATATGTTCGTCAATTACAAGGGACTTGGCTTCATGGAAGTGACGCTGGGCTCGCAAAAACAAGCGTTCAGCCGCGAATTGCAGGAAAGTTCGAACGACATGATGTTCATGGAGCGCTCGTTGATGAATACGCTCAATGAACCGACGGTCGACCGGGCCATCGGTCTCAATTTGTCCCGCTTCGGCGAAAACTATACCGCTCAGGTCGGTATTTACGGTGAAACCGTCGATCCTAATGCGGAAAACGATCAGGCCGACGAAGGCTGGGCGGTCAACTCGCGCCTGACCTACGCGCCTATCCAGGAAAAGGATAAATTGATCCATTTGGGCGTCGCCGGTAACTATCGCGTGCCGGATGCCAAGGATGAAGTCAACGACGATCCCGTCAAGTTTTCGTATGAAACCAGCCACATGTCCAATCTAAAATTGCTCGACACGGGCAATATTGAACATATCAATAACATCAAAATGGTCGGTTTGGAGGCCAATGCTTTATATGGGCCGTTCACGATCGGCGGCGAATACACGCATATGTGGTTGGACAGAGAAGGGGAAGACGGTAACCTGGATTTCGACGGCTGGTATACAGAAGCGTCATGGACGCTGACCGGCGAATCGCGCATCTATAAAAAAGGCAAGTTCTATCATGTTCATCCCAATCAAGACTTCAGCTTCAAAAATGGCGGACTCGGCGCTTGGGAGCTTGCCGCGCGTTACGCCGAGGCCGATTTGAACGATGCCGATATCGAAGGCGGTCAAATGAGTAATTTGACGATCGCTCTAAATTGGTATGTGAACAAAAATATTCGCTTTATGGCCGACTACAACAGGGTGTTGGATATCAGTGATTCGCCTGTGACGAAAGCTGACGGCAGCGAACCGAACAATCTGGATACCTTCATGATGCGCGGACAATTATATTTTTAACACTGTTCTAAAAATCTGCCCGTACGCCTAAAAAATAATGCTCCTGTACGTTGGTAATCAGCATCGAGTATTTTCTTCGGAGTCTGCCGATCGGAGCAATTTGGTATATACCGCAGCAACATTTTTCAACAGCGTGCAGGACGTAAGTTTGCGATGCTGTAAAATCTTAAGGTTTAAGCGTTAAAAAATACTTTACATTTGAAAATTATCGCGATAAAAAGCAATTTTTTTCTTGAGGGTATTATTTATGGCTGGATCTACGTCGGACGTTTTGTCGGATGATATGGATTTTGAAGATGAGGATGAAGTTGGCGGCATCGATGATTCCGATGAACTGATAGCCGGTAAAAAAGCAAAATCGGCGTATGACAAAGTAGATGCGCGCAGAAAAATTGAGCTTTACTGGGAAAAACGCAAGTTGAAAGAGGAATTCGGCGATATCGATGACTTTGATTTGGATTTTTAACCTTTAAGTAATCAAAGTAGGCCTAGAAGACTTGCGTGTAACAATCAAAGCCAGTTTACAGGTAAAGCTCTTTTTTTGGGCCGGCGTAACGTGAATGCCGGCTCAACCTCACCTCATCATGCCAAGGACGGCACGATCTTTAATTCAATAATTCAAAACAACAAGCCTTAAACGGTTTCTAGCTCAATCCTATTCAGGCTGAGCTAGAAAGTCGGCGATTGTTTTTTGCAACAACAGGGCTGCCGGTGTGTCTTGAAAATCCTTATCGACAGGCGTATGAGTATCGGAGACGTAAAACAGTGTGATCGGCTTTCTCGGGCTTATCAGTAGTTTCAATGATTCTTGAATCTGATGCAGAATCGGATTGTCGATAAAGCGGTCTTGATAATGTAATGCATAAGCGACCAGACCTTTTCCGCTTCTGCTTCGAAGAATCCTAACCGGAATGCGCGGTTTTCCCGTAAGAATGATTAGCCCCTGGTTCTCGAAGTCGCCGCCATAGGACAACGCCAGTTCGGGATGATGATAGAGGCGTTTATGATCGAAGGCCCGTGCGGCAAATAGGCGTACCGGTCGGTTTACGCCGTCTTGGTAACCACGTTCGATCCACTCGCTGGCACCGAAGGTCAATTTCCCCCAGTTCGGATTTCTTTTGGTCGGATGCGAACTGAACTGGCCCAACTCCTGCTCTATGGCTTGTACCGAGCGACTGTCTAAATCCGTTAAGCCGAAATAATTGTGGATGATAGTCGGTATTAAGGCAATTGAAAGGATCAATGAGACAGGCAATGCATAACGGGGGGATAGCATGTCAATTCTCTGCTTGCGGAGTTTCGGGAGTGTTTTGGCCGATCATGAAAATAATCGGTAATGCAATCATAAAAGTCATTAAGCCGGAAATTTCATGTGCCGAGGTTTTTAATACATCCAAGCCGAACCAGTTGACAAGCAGAGTCAGCACCAGCACTCTAACAATATTAACGCCAACGGCCAGCGGCGCGACAATGAGTAGCAGTAAGATTCGCCGGCGAATGCTGTTGCAGAAATACGCCGTTAAAATCGCGATCGTGATTGCCGCGTAAAGCGTAGAAAAGCCGCTACAGGCGTCGGCGACTTGCAATACGCCGTTTTCGACTTGCAGAACCGTTCCGTGCGAATATACCGGAATTCCGAATAATTTGAGTAACCATGCCACACTTTTAGTGGCGATGATTCTCAACGTCATGTGTATCGATTCGGTGAATACCAATGGAATCGGCAAAGTTAGGAAGAGTGTCGCCAACGGAAAGATAATGGCTTTGCTGCGTTCGGTCCCCAAAAAAAGCAGCGCGAGTCCCGGTAGCGCCAAAAATAGTGCAGTGGCGGACAATAGTTGGGTATGCATGCCGGTATCCAGCATATGCGCCGCTAGCGCCGGAAGTAGTATCGCAAATCCCCAAGGATTGGCGCTTCTCGGCAAGTTCTTGCGTTTTTTTAATTCTCCCCAGACTAGATAAATAACCAATAGGGCGACCAGGATACCGTGTCCGTTATGCCATACGCTCATCGTCCAGCGTTCGACAAGCCAGAAAATGGTCGGCGCAAAAACTAATGTCAACAAGCCGGCGCAAAGCCAAAGCATTGATGTTTCTCTCAGTACGAGGGTGTCGGTTGCATGAGTCGATTTAGATAAATGAGGTGGATAACTGATCATATTTTGTAAACGGGTCGATGGATGGGTTCCTATCATGATGTTCCAAGCGTGGCACATGCTAGCAGAATAATCGAAGTGCTACCAAGGATTAGCTTCGGATAAGTTTCACAGTTCGATAATTCTTTTTTAGTGAACGTTTGCGGTAGCGCTGTTAGTATTTTAGAAGTTATACCTTTCGCACTTCAAATTTAGGCAGTGCCAGAGGAGGCGACTGGGTGTCCGATAAAGGCTTTGCCAGCATGGAGCTGGCATAGAGCCTTGGACGTATTCACGGCGTCCTTTAGCGGACACCCAGGTGCCGAATTTTGATCTATGACGGGTATAGCAGTGAATAGTGCTGCTTTTAATATGGCGAAAATGATAAATTGGACATTGAGTGGAACTGGAGAATTGATTTGAATAGTAAGCGTCGAAATTATGGTTTTTATGGGCTTATTTTAGCGGTGTTTTTCGGTGTGGTTTGTTCGGATTTAAGTTTGGCGTCCGATTCATTACCGACAACGATAAAAAGAATCAAGCCCGGTATTGTCGTTGTCGGAACGTTTCAGCGGACGCGTAGCCCCAGAGGGCTTTTTTTAGGAACCGGTTTTGCCGTCGGCGATGGAAGTTTAGTCGTTACAAACGCACATGTGGTAGCGAAGGAATTGGATGAAGGGCATTTGGAGTCTTTAGCAATTTTTATTCGTCGCGGCGGTAAGGATCAAATGGTTCAGGTAAGGCGGGTTGCTACCGATCCGGAACACGACTTAGCCATTCTCCAATTGGCCGGAAATGCCCGGTTGCCTGCGATGAAACTCGGCGATTCAACTAAAGTGAGGGAAGGAGAGTTGTACGCATTTACCGGTTATCCGATTGGAATGGTACTGGGGCTTTTTCCGGTGACGCATCGAGGTATCGTGTCGGCTATTACGCCGATGGCGATTCCGGTTATCCAGTCCAGGCAATTGAATACAAAAATGATCAAGCGTTTACGTAATCCCTATAATGTGTTTCAACTCGATGCAACGGCTTATCCGGGAAATAGCGGCAGTCCATTGTATGATCCCGATTCCGGCGAGGTAGTCGGTATTATTAACAAGGTTTTCGTCAAGGAAAGCAAGGAACAGGTGCTGTCCCAGCCTAGCGGCATTACTTATGCGATACCTGTGGTCTATTTGAGGCAGTTGTTGGGAAAGGTGAAAGGTGAAAGGTGAAAGGTGAAAGGTGAAAGGTGAAAGGTGAAAGGTGAAAGGTGAAAGGTGAAAGGTGAAAGGTGAAAGGTGAAAGGTGAAAGGTGAAAGGTGAAAGGTGAAAGGTGAAAGGTGAAAGGTGAAAGGTGAAATTAGGGCTTGACAAGTGGTTAAAATGTCGCATTATTTCACCGCTCACCGCTCACCGCTCACCGCTCACCGCTCACCGCTCACCGCTCACCGCTCACCGCTCACCGCTCACCGCTCACCGCTCACCGCTCACCGCTCACCGCTCACCGCTCACCGCTCACCGCTCACCGCTCACCGCTCACCGCTCACCGCTCACCGCTCACCGCTCACTATCCCGGTAAAGATATGGAAGTTATTTTGCGTTGCCGGCTTATGGGGCTACACTTGTTGCGTCGAGTCTTTTGTTTACATGTGTCCAAAAGGATTGGCTCTATCTATGATTTCTAATTCAACAGTTTGGCAAAATGGGTGCTGAACTTTTCACGCTTGTGAATAAATTCACTATAATTCTCTGTTTTGAAACCGACTATCGGCAATCGATATGATCAGGATTTTTCGTCATTATATTTCTAGAGCGTTTTTATGGTTGCTCGTTTTCGAAGCGGTCATGTTTTATTTCGCGATGTATCTGGGTAGTCAGGTACGTTTTCTATATCAGCCTTCCTGGTATTCGGAATCCGATATCGTTTATGCCAGTCTGATTTTTGCGGCAATTTTTACGCTATGCAATATCTCGCTCGGTTTATATCGACGGAATTTGGGTTCCCAGGAATACGATTTATTGGCGCGGGTCAGTTTTAGCTTCGGCGTCGGCATCTTTGTCGTGGTGTCGATTTATTATATTTTCCCCAATTTTCTGATTGCACGAAGCGTATTGGGCGTTTCTATCGTTTTTGCCTTTTTGGGCATGATGTTGATTCGCTATTTTTTTTATCGTTATGCCAAAATCGATAGGATTAAAAAACAAGTGCTGGTCGTCGGTAGCGGCAATAAGGCAAAGGAATTGGTCGAATTGAATTCCGGTTATTTGCATAAATCTTTCAATATTGCCGGTTTCGTGGCTTTGCCCGGTGAATTGCGTTGCATCGATGAAACGCTGTTGATCAAGCAAGATAAATCGCTTAACGAGGTTGCTCAAGATTTGAATATCGATGAGATTGTTTTAGCGATCGACGATCGACGTCGCGGTATGCCGCTAACCACTTTGCTCGATTGTAAAATGTCGGGTTTCGATGTGATCGACTTAGTGACTTTTTACGAACGTGAGCAAGGGCTTATTTCCCTTGCGAATGTTTATCCGAGTTGGTTTCTATTTTCGGATGGTTTCGCGGTCAGCGGGTTCAGGTCAATAGGCAAAAGATTTTTCGATATCGTGGTCAGTTTGATTTTATTGGCGGTGGCCTGGCCGATCATGTTGGTGACTTCGATCGCGATCTTGATCGAAAGCGGAATCAAGGCGCCGATTTTTTATCGGCAAGTCCGGGTCGGCGAAAATAATCGCAATTTCGAAGTCATCAAATTCCGCAGCATGGTCGTCGATGCCGAAAAGAACGGCGCGCAATTCGCGCAAGAAAAGGATAATCGAATCACTAAGGTCGGCGCCTTCATCAGAAAATGCCGTATCGACGAATTGCCTCAAATCTTTAATGTTTTGACCGGCGATATGAGCTTCGTCGGACCTAGGCCCGAGCGGCCCGAATTCGTTGAAGGATTTGTCGAACGGATCGATTATTATGCCGAACGGCATCGCGTTAAGCCGGGTATTACCGGCTGGGCGCAGATATCCTATCAGTACGGCGCTAGCGAAGACGATACGGTCAGGAAGCTCGAATACGATCTTTATTACGTAAAAAATTACAGTTTATTCCTAGATATCAGCATCATTCTACATACGATTGAAATTGTCGTTTGGGGGAAGGGGGCTAGGTGATAAATAGTAGTGAATGGTTAAAGATGAAAGATGAAGGGTGAGAAGTTTGGAGAAGGTTGTTTTGACTAAAAAATGTATTTTAGTGACTGGCGGTGCCGGCTATATCGGTAGTCATACTTGTGTGGAGTTACTTCAGGCCGGCTTTGAAGTCGTCGTAGTCGATAATTTATCGAACAGTAAATTGGAAGCGTTGCACCGAGTCGAATCAATTACCGGTAAACCCCTTGCGTTTTATCAAGTCGATATTAGAGATCGAAGCGGAATGGACCGGGTTTTCAATGAGTACAACATCAATGCGGTGATTCATTTTGCCGGACTCAAGGCGGTTGGGGAATCGTGCAGTAAGCCGCTGGAGTATTACCACAATAATATTTACGGCACTTTGGTATTGACCGAAGCGATGGCGGAGGCCGGAGTCAAGAATCTGGTGTTCAGTTCTTCGGCGACGGTCTACGGCGATCCGCATAAAGTGCCGATCGATGAAAGCTTTCCGTTGTCGGCGACTAATCCCTATGGACGAACCAAACTGTTTATCGAGGAAATTTTGAGGGATTTATCGGCAGCCGATCGCTTGCATGATTCCGGTATCCCCTGGAAAATCGCCTTGTTGCGTTATTTCAACCCGATCGGCGCGCACGAAAGCGGCCTGATCGGCGAGGACCCTAATGGCATTCCGAATAATCTAATGCCTTACATTGCGCAAGTGGCAATCGGTAAATTGACGGAGTTGTCAGTATTCGGTAACGATTATCCAACACCCGATGGTACCGGGGTTAGGGACTATATCCATGTCATCGATTTGGCAAAAGGCCACTTGAAAGCGCTTGAAGCCTTGTTTGCCTACCCGGCCGATCAAGCCGCTTGCACGGCGTTTAACCTGGGTACCGGGAAAGGTTACAGCGTGCTCGATATGGTCCAAGCTTTTGAGCGGGTTACCGGTCAAAAAGTGCCTTATAAAATCGTTCCAAGACGTGCCGGCGATATCGCCGAATGCTATGCCGATCCGGCTTTTGCGCAGCAGCAACTCGGATGGCATAGCGAAAAAAATCTGCAAGACATGGTGGCCGATACTTGGCGCTGGCAAAGCAAAAACCCGCAGGGTTATGCCTAATCAATTCGTTTTGTAAGGCCTTTTGAATTTGCTTTCAACTATACCCTCCTGCAGGATGGGGTTGTAAATCCCGTCCTGCCAAAGAGTTGCCAAACCTTCAACAAAGCTCATAGCTCCAGGATGTTATTTATCATGAAATCCTAGGCGTTAGCCGGGCCTTACTATGCTGCGTTGCAACAACAGTTTCATCACGGCTTGAACGCTTTCGTCCAGCGAAAGTGCATGCGTATTGATTACTAGTTCGGGTTTTTCGGGCTCCTCGTAAGGCGAGTCGATACCGGTAAAAAAAGGAATCTTGCCCGCACGCGCTTTTTTATACAAGCCTTTCACGTCTCTTTGTTCACAGGTTTCTAGCGGACATTGACAATAGATTTCGATAAAATCGCCATGCGGGACCAATTTCCGCGCTGAACTTCGATCCGCGCGGAATGGCGAAATAAATGCCGTCAATGTAATCACACCGGCTTCAATCATTAATTTGGCCATTTCACCGATTCTTCTGATGTTTTCGACCCGGTCCTCATCGCTGAAGCCCAAATCGCTACAAAGGCCATGTCTGACATTGTCGCCGTCCAAAACAAAGGTCGAACAACCATAACGGTGCAAATAGTCTTCGACGGCATGGGCCAATGTCGACTTTCCCGAACCGGACAAGCCGGTAAACCACAATATCACGCTTTTATGTTTATGTAGTTTTTCTCTGTCGCTACGGGTGATAGTGGCGTTATGCCAAACGGTATCGGTGCTTTTTTGAGTCATATCGATGGGATGAGGGTGAGTTAATAAAAAGATGAATAGTGTGTTTCGAAGCGCTCGATAAATTGCGGGAGAGATTCTATCGGCAGATGATTGATGCCGGCTGCGGCTTTGCGTCCGCCTCCGGTAGGAAACATTGCGCAAAGTTCGTCGGCGCCGGTTTTATGAGTATGCGGCGCCCTAACGCTGACCAAATAGCCGCCCGTGCGGTTATGGCTCAGTATCGCATGAGCCCGGTTGGGGTGAGTATTGGCTAACTCGTTGGCGAATACGCCGCTAATGCGTCTGGCCCAAGCTTCGTCCGGCAGGATATAAACCGCCACTGAGGCCGTGCTGTATTCCGACGCAATGCTTTTGGCGTGCGCCAGATCATTGTAATAACCATCTGAAAGACGATTATATATCACGGCTTTGTCATTGATAAAATCGAACGGAGACGGGTAACCGGCCATTTCTAAATACAGTTCGGCGGGAGGAAAATGTAGATCCTCAATGCAACTGCCGTAACCGTTGTAATTGATACACACGCCAAGTTGTTTGAGCTGTTCGGTTTGAGCTTCGGACAATGATAGTCCGTTGGCCAGTTGCATGGCCGATTGATCTAGATTATCCCCGAAGGCGGCCGTGATGGCCCATTCCCGGTAGCGTTCTTGTAAATAACGGTCGACGAGTAAACTGGTGCAGACATTGGCATCGGTATCGATCAGAGCGGTTAATGCGGTATGATCGGGTATGTCCCCGGACCGGTGATGATCGACATAGAATACTTCGGCGCCTTGATCCAGAATGCGCTGGAGCGAGGGCAGATTCTTTTCCAATGAAATGTCCAGCACCACGACTTTGTCGCCGGCTCGAGCGTCGACGCGCTCAAGCAAATTGAGGTCGCGCTTAATTCCGGTCACCAGTAGCGCGTCTGCAGGCTCTGCAAGCCGAAGCTGAATTAAGGCGCAGATGCCGTCGGCATCGCCATTGAAAACATCGAATCGCATTCGTTTTTCCTTAAATAATAAACAATCGAAGGCAAAGTATAGGCAAAAGCCGGCGCGATACCAACTGCCTAAAAGAAAAGGTTAGATAAACCCGCTATAATCTTTATCGTTGTCTGTAAAAATTTATCATTACCAAGGATTTTCCTATGATACCTGTTATTTTATCCGGCGGTTCGGGCACCCGGTTGTGGCCGTTGTCTCGCGGACAATATCCTAAGCAATTTCTACCGCTGGTTTCCGAGCGAACGATGATTCAGGAAACCGTGCTGAGGCTCAATGGACTCAAACATATCAAACCTCCAATCGCGGTTTGTAATGAAGATCATCGTTTCATGCTGGCCGAGCAAATGTGGGAAATCGGCGTCAAACCGGCCTCCATCATTTTGGAGCCGGTGGGCAAGAACACCGCGCCTGCTGTCGCGATGGCAGCTTTATCGGTTGCTTCCGATGACGTGCTTTTAATCTTGCCGGCCGATCACGTTATCGCCGATTGTGCGGCGTTTCATCGAGCCGTCATCGCCGCCGATACGTTGGCCCGGCAAGGGCAATTGGTGACTTTCGGTATTGTGCCGACAAAGCCCGAAACCGGTTATGGCTACATACAACGCTCGCAGTCGCAGCAAGGCGAGGCATTCAAGGTCGCGGCGTTCGTCGAGAAACCGGATGCGGAAACCGCGCAGCGTTATATCGAAAGCGGCGATTTTTATTGGAACAGCGGCATGTTCGCTTTCAAAGCCGGCGTTTATCTCGACGAATTGGCGAAATTCAATCCCGAGATGCTGCAGGTCTGTCGAGAAGCACTGCAATCGGCACAACAGGATTTGGACTTTACCCGTATCGGCAAGGAGATTTTTTCGACCTGTCCGGCCGATTCGATCGACTATGCCGTGATGGAAAAAACCGCCAATGCCGCCGTTATACCGCTCGATGCCGGATGGAACGATGTCGGTTCATGGACCGCACTTTGGGAGGTGACGCCGAAAGATGACGCGGGCAATGCGGTGTTCGGCGATGTTTTGGCGGTCGATACCGAAAATTCTTATTTGTATTCCAAAGATAAATTGGTTGCCGCCATCGGCGTTCAGGACCTGGTCATTGTCGAAACCGATGACGCCTTATTGGTCGCGTCAAAGGATAAAGTGCAGGAAGTCAAAGCGATCGTCGATTTTTTGAAAAGCCAAAAACGCAGTGAAGCCGATTTACATCGCAAGGTTTATCGTCCGTGGGGGCATTATGATTCGGTCGATAATGGAGAGCGGCATCAAACCAAACGGATTTTGGTCAAGCCCGGAGCCAAGTTATCCTTGCAAAAACATCATCACCGGGCCGAACATTGGATCATTGTCAAAGGCACCGCTTTGGTTACCAAGGGGGATCAACAGATTCTATTGGCCGAAAACGAGTCGATTTATATCCCGCTAGGGACCGTTCATTGTTTGGAAAATCCCGGCGTAATTCCTCTGGAAATGGTCGAGGTACAATCGGGTAGCTATCTAGGCGAGGACGATATTGTGCGTTTTCAAGATCAATATGGTAGGGTTTGATTAAAGGGCGACCAACTTGTTAGGCTGTCGAAATTTACCGATTTTCAGGTTAGAAAAATAACTGGTTTATGGATTTTGAGATTATAAATAGGCGCTTTATAAATAACATAGTAATCATTAACAATTTCCAAGATATTTTGATCGCCGTAGGGTGCGCATCGCGCACCTTTTCACGGCGCAGAACCCATTAGTTCCCGACCCAGGTGCGCGATGCGCACCCTACCCCTAGCGCTTTATAGCTATGATCACAAACAATTTCCAAAATATTTTTGGATTAAAAAAGCGGGAACACAGAAATTAGCTAAAATGGCTTTTTTTCGACAGCCTAGCGACTTGCCGGTTGTGGATGTTATAGACTAAAGCCAGCCATTCAAAATTTTCAGATCATAATTTCATTAACAGGAGATATCGATGAAACAAATTATCACGAAAGCCGTGTTTCCGGTCGCGGGTTTAGGCACCCGGTTTTTGCCGGCCACCAAAGCCAGTCCGAAAGAAATGTTGCCGGTCGTCGATAAACCGTTGATTCAATATGCGGTCGACGAGGCGGTCGCCGCAGGTATCGATACGATGATTTTTGTGATTGGCCGCAATAAAACGTCGATTGTCGATCATTTCGACAAAGCCTACGAGCTTGAAACCGAGCTTGAAGCGAAAGGCAAGATTCAAACCTTACGGATGATACAAAATATCGTACCGCCGCATGTGTCATGCGTTTATATTCGGCAGTCCGAAGCATTAGGCTTGGGGCATGCTGTATATTGCGCAAGGCCTATCGTTGGCGACGAACCGTTTGCGGTTATTTTGGCCGACGATTTGATCGAAGACAAAGACCGTGGATGTATGCGGCAAATGGTTAGCGTATTCAATCAGGAACGCAGTAGCGTTTTGGGAGTCGAGCGAGTCGATCCGTCGGAAACAGGTAGTTACGGCATCGTTAAGACCGAACCGGTTTCGGAGAAACTAAGCGATGTGAAATTGATTGTCGAAAAGCCCAAGCCGGAGCAAGCTCCGTCGAATTTGGCGGTGGTTGGTCGCTATATTTTGACGCCGGCTATTTTCGATAAAATCAAACGGACTAAAAAGGGCGCGGGTGGAGAAATTCAACTTACCGACGCGATCGCCGCATTGATGGCCGACGAGCAGGTTTTGGCGTATGAGTTTGAAGGTCAGCGCTACGATTGCGGTTCTAAGCTCGGCTTTTTAATCGCGACGGTCGAGCATGGTTTATTGCATGAAGAGTTGAAAAGTGATTTTGCCGATTATCTGAAAAATCTGGCGGCCCGAATTTAGGAGCGGGCATGAAATAAGTTAGGCAACTGACGCCAGGATTTTCCTCGTTCTCACCGCTCCAGCGTGGGAACGCATACCGATTTTGCCTCCGGCTGCCAAGCTATGAATTCCCACGGATGACCGGGGAAACCGGAAAAGCTTTGATTTAATCTGTTTCGATGTTGATCCCGTAGCCTTGAAACAAAGAGCGAATTTCTTCGAGCCCATCTTCGATAGACCAACTTACCGAACGTGATAGCAGGTCGAGTAGGATGATGGCGTTAACGGTGGCATCCTCGGTACTTGCGGCTCTAAAACGATTAGCAAGGGCTTTGTTGATGATTTGCAAGTTTTGATAACGTTGCATCAGTTCATCCAATTCGAAGGTATGTTCAAGGCCTTGCTTATACTTGAAATATTGACCCAGCAAATACATCGATGTACTGCGGTAAATCGTTTCGTCGTCGCTGGCCAAGGGTAAATGAAAGCGCGCCATCGGTTTTAAATGTTCGGTATGAGGGCAAGGACTTGTGGCCATGATTAAACCCAGCAACGAGCTTAATGCCCGCTGCATCGTGGTTTTTCCGCTGATTGTTCGTTCCGGTGTGATAACCTCTAGTATCACCGATTCATAAGAAACCAGCATGCTGCATAGCTCCATAAGCGGCTGCAAATTGACCGCGACGGGACATTGCGGTGAATCCTTCTTTGCCAAGGTGCAATTGCTGCATTGATGGTATTCGAGCTCGGTCCAGAATGGCGGTTCCGTTAACTGGGGACGAGTAAAGGTCATCGTTGTTTGATCGATTTCAATTGCGAACTCGATGACTTTATTGTCGGCGAACAAAAAACGATAGAGAAAATGTAAGTTTTGATCGGTCATGTGCGTTTCCAATATGAAGCCGTCCTGTCATTGCTAATCAGCGGATCTTCGGTTTCTAAGTTTACTTTATCCAACGGTTTTTATATAAGTGTTTGGTTATAAATAACGTCCCTATTTTATGAACCCTTGACAAAGCTTCATAGCCCCGGGACGTTATTCATCGCGAAATCCTAAGTATGCTTAATTTTGGCAAACTATGATTGAGAAGGGCGGATTATGAACGAAGAAATGGCAAAAATTTTATTGGTGGATGACGAACAAAATGTTCTCAAGGCTTTGTCCAGGATTTTGCGGGATTATTATTTAGTGACTGCGCAAAGCGGCGAAGAATCATTACTATTAGCCAAAGAAATCGAATTCGATTTAGTGATTTCGGATTATCGAATGCCGGGCATGGACGGTGTTGAGTTTCTAAAGAAGTTCATTAAGTTGCAACCGGATGCTATTCGGATGATTTTGACCGGTTTCGCAGACCTTGAAAGCGCTCAGCATGCGATCAATGAAGCAGGCGTATTCCGGTTTCTAAATAAACCTTGGAACAATCTTGAAATAAGCAATGCGGTTGCAGTTGCGCTAGAACATAAACGAATATTGCAAGAAAATAAGGACTTAGCCGATCAGGTCCGAAGGCAGCAAGCGCTTTTGAAAGACCAAGATACTATACTCAGAGCATTGGAAGCCGAAGAGCCCGGTATTACGAAGGTCAATTGGGCCGCAGACGGTTCTATCATCATCAATGAAGATGAATATGAATAACGGAGTTAAAAAACTTAAAGCGAATCCTAGGGTATGTTGTGCGTACCTAAGTCGGCGCAAGGCAGCAATGATTCTAAATTCGGCAGTTTAACCCTGAAGCACATGAAGTTCATGAAGTATTTCAAGAGAATGCCTAAATATTTCTGCTAACGTCTTGGGTGAGCGAAAGCTTTATGCAAACGAATAACAAGTTATTGAGTTAACTTCTTATTCTTCATGATCTTCATAGTGAAATGCTTTTTTCTGGTTCCCACGGTCCTCCGTGGGAACCCATACCTCGGTTGCCGAGGTAAGGTCGGTATGCATTCCCACGCAGGAGCGGTGGGAACGAGGAGTGTTTGCACTCAGGCTCCAGTGTGCCTCAAAAGCTTGCCATCCATGGCGGAATGACGGGTTTACCTAAACTTAATCCTAAATTCTGCCGTTTAACCCTGAAGCACATGAAGTTCATGAAGTATTTCAAGAGAATGCCTAAATATTTCCGCTAATCTCTTAGGTGAACGAAAGTTCTATACAAACGAATAACAAGTTATTGAATTAACTTCTTATTCTTCATGGTGAAATGCTTTTTCTAGGATGATGGTACGCACAGCGTACCCTTATGTTTCGAAATTGGCGTCGTATTAATTTCAGCTATTACTCCCTTTATGCTCAAAAATTAGCTAACTTTTTGAAGGTATGGGGTGTGGCTAGCGAGGATGTCGGCAGCAGGGATCGCTGCCGTCAAGCCCCCATGGAGGGGTTCACGGCGGTCCTCGATAGACACATTCCATACCTTTTATTCTTAAACGGTTTTTCAATCAAAAGGGAGGAACTCGGAGATAGCCTATTTGTTGCCTAATCGAACTTTTATTGACAGCTGCCCCCCATTTTCTCGTAAATTGAAAATATCGTTCACGTTTTTTTCGGTTAGTATCCGGTCTTTTAAATACAGTAGATCGTTGCATAACACTTCCTCGACTTCCATTCCTGCTTGCAATTGAGTCCAGGACATTTCGATTACCGGCCTATCGTCCTCTTCCGATTCAGGCAGGTATTGCAGAAAGATATCGCTGACATCGGGGTCATAGAGACTCCCTTTTTTCAGTTCAATATGCTTTTTGACTTGAACGATCGGTAACGATTCGCCGGTTAGCGTGCCGTCGAGATAGGAAATGTAGTCCCGGATTACCGCGAGGATTCGCGAGCCGATCGGTATTTCCGTACCGACCAAGCCTTTCGGCATGCCTGAACCATCGTAATGTTCATACTGGTGATAAATGATCGAAGCGGCTTCTTGCAGTTGCCGGATGTCTTTTAGCATCATTTGCCCTTCCTCGGCATGTTTGTAATAGCGCTTTTTATCGTGCCAAGAAAGTGAAAATAGCGGCTGTTTCAAAAGCTCGTCGGGTAAGCTCATTTTGCCGATTTGCAAGAGCAGTCCCGCATACATCACGTTGTTGACGTCTTCATCGGTCAATTGCATGAGCCGCGCTATGTTTCGGCCGTTTTCCGCAAAAAATTTGGCATGACCGCTTTTGATGCCGGGCCGCATTTCGATAATTCGGGCAAAAGTTTTAATCGAGTCGGCATATTGTTTTTTTAAGGCTTTGTTGGCTTTGTCGATTTGAGCCAACGATTTTTTCAATTGCTCGGTTCTTTGTTCAACCTTGTCTTCAAGGTGCCCATTGAGTTCCTTGAGTTGTTCGTTTTGATCTTGAACGATGGCGAATAAGCGGTTACGTTCATCGCGAATGAATTTTTGCTCCAACGCATTATGCACCAGTATCTTGAGCTCGTTATCGTCCCAAGGCTTACTGCAGTAGCTATATATCTTGCCTTTATTGACAGCCGCGATCGTCGATTCGATGTCGGCATAACCGGTCAACAAAATACGCACCGTTTCCGGCCATTGCTCGGCCGCCTTGGCAAGAAATTCCGCGCCGTCCATTTTCGGCATGCGCATGTCGGACAGGATCAAGTCGACCGGCTCTTGGTTTAATAGCGCCAAGCCTTCCGATCCATTTTCAGCGGTATGAATCGTATAGTTGCAGGAACGGAGTAAGCGCTTTAACGCCTTGAGTATATTCTGCTCATCGTCGACGAGTAGTAATACGGGCTGGATTTTTGCATCCGCTGACGTGTCGTTCATAGAATGAATCCTGGGCAAATTGACTGTCGTTGGTTAAGGCATCTTTTATTAGGTTAATATAGCTTAGCATTGCCGATAGCGTTAAGGGTAAGTTGTAAGCGTATCAGTTAGAATAACCAAGAAGTTCGGCTTATTATTTCCCTGCTAACTAATCTTAGCCCGAGAGAAATAACTCAGGAGATTTTTTGAAATTCATACATACATCGGATTGGCATATCGGCCGGCAGTTTCACAATGTTTCGTTGCTCGATGATCAACGTTATGTTCTCGAACAACTGATCGATTATATTAGGCGCGAGTCGGTCGATGCGCTAATCATTGCCGGCGATATCTATGACCGCTCGGTTCCCCCGGCATCGGCCGTGCAATTGCTTGATGAGGTGCTCAATACCATCTGTAACGATCTGGAGGTTCCGGTCATCATGATTCCGGGTAATCATGATGGAGCCGAACGGCTGCGATTCGGTTCCAGGCAACTGAGCCGAGCGGGTCTTCATATCATCGGCGAATTGACGCAAATCACCGAACCGGTGGTCTTGCATGGCAAGGCCGGCCCGGTTTGCTTCTATGGAATCCCTTATAACGATCCCGAGTCGGTGCGCAATCACTTCGGTGTCGACGTATCCACGCATGACCAAACGCACGCTTTTCTGGTCGAACAAATCAAGGCGGCAGCATCGGATCAAACTCCAAATGTATTAATAAGCCATTGCTTCATCGACGGCGCCGAAGCTTCCGAATCCGAAAGGCCTTTGTCGATCGGCGGCGCGGACCGCGTTAATTACGAGCCGTTTGCAGATTTCGATTATGTCGCGCTCGGGCATCTGCACAGTCCGCAGTATAAAGGCAAGGAGCATATTCGTTATTCCGGATCGATTCTCAAATATAGCTTTTCGGAACAAAGGCAACAGAAAGGGGTGACCTTGATCGAGTTGGATGTTGACGGACTAAAATCGACCGCGCATCTATCTTTACAGCCGCAACGCGATATGCGGACGATTGAAGGCGAATTGAAAACGATTTTGGAACAAGGCGAGACCGACCCGAACAATGACGACTATTTACTGATTAGACTGACAGACCGGCACGCGATTCTCGATCCTATCGGGAAATTGCGAGAAGTCTACCCGAATGTCTTGCATTTGGAAAAACCGGGCATGCTGGAAACCGGCGAGCGACAAGTCAATCGCGATAAACTCAAACGGGGCGAGTTGGAAATGTTTCGGGACTTCTTCGAGCAAGTCTTCGGCGAAACATTAACGCCGGAACAAGATAAGGCGATCCGGAATACGATTTCGCTGATTCATAAACAAGACGGTGATCGTGCATGAAGCCGGTAAAACTGACGATTCAGGCATTCGGGCCGTTTGCCGGTAACGAAAGTATCGATTTCGGCTTGCTCGGACCCAATCCTTTGTTTTTGATCAACGGCCCGACCGGTTCCGGCAAAAGCTCGATCTTGGATGCGATTTGTTTTGCGTTGTATGGTCAAAGTACCGGCGCGGAGCGAGAGCCGTCGCAGATGCGTTGCGATCATGCCGATATTAACATGCTGACCGAAGCGATATTGGATTTCAATCTGGGGACTGAAAACTACCGTATTCGCCGCATTCCCGTTCAAGAGCGGCCTAAGAGCAAGGGCGAAGGTACCACGACGCAACAGGCCGAAGCCCAGTTGTGGCAACTCGACGGCACCGATGAAGGCAAGCTCATCGTTGCCAAAAGCGTGACCGATGCGACGAACGAAGTCAAACGATTGATCGGTTTGGATGTTGAACAATTTCGTCAAGTCATGGTATTGCCGCAAGGAAAATTCCGCGAATTGCTAATGGCCGATTCGAAAGAGCGGGAACAAATTTTCGGGCAGCTATTTCGAACCGGAATTTACAAACGCATCGAAGAAGCGTTAAAAAATCAAGCGGCTGGTATTCGCCAAGAAGTCGAACGGCATCGAAACCAGATCAAAGGGATTTTGCACGGCGCCGAAATGGCATCCGAAGCAGAAGTCGATGAAGCGCTCGAGGCTCTGCAACCCGAACTTGCTGCCGCTTCGGAGGAGAAGGAACAAGCCAATCAGAAAATGCTTCAGGCCGCGCGCGTCAGAGAACAAGCGCAAGCAGTGAAGCAACGTTTCGACAATCTCGACACCAAACAAAAAGCGCTGTCCGACAAAGCCGCACAAAAACCGGAAGTCGATAAGCAACAGCATCGGCTCGACAGCGCGTTGCAAGCTGAAAAAATTCGGCATCTCTACGATAATTATCAGGCCAAGACGAAAGAGAAGGCAAAATTACTCGAGCAGATTCAAGCATGCCAAACAGCGCTTCAATTAGCTGCAGCAAACGAACTAGAAGCCAAACAAAGCGTCGATGCCGCTAAACAGGCTTACGCCGAGGTCGAGGCATTGAAGCATAAGCGCATTGAACTTCAGCAATATCGAGACCGGATTGCGGAGCTGGCCGAGGCCAGGGTGACGCTTCAAAATCGCCAAAAAGAGTTAACCGCCGCGAGAAAAGCATTCGATGCTCGAAAACTCGAACAACAAGCGCTGATTAACGAATTGGCGGACAAAGACAAGGCTTTTGTCGAAATCAGTCGCGAATTGGAATCGCTCGCGACGATGCGGATCGAATGGGAAGCGCAACGCCGCAATCTCCAGCAGCGTCAACAGTTGGAAGATCTGCGTAACGAGCAAACGCGCTTACGGCACAACGAGAGCAAGCTTGCCGCGGCCTTCGAAACGCAAAAAGCCGCCTACGACGCGCTTGAAAAAGAAGCCCGTCAAATCGAGATGCATTGGCATCTCGGACAGGCCGCGTTATTGGCCGAAGCACTGCAAGGCGGGCAGCCTTGCCCGGTTTGCGGCAGTATAGAACATCCGAAGCCGGCGGTAGCGGCAAATGACGAGGCGCTCGTGACCAAACACCAAGTCGATCAGGCTCGCGCCGATGAAAATCAAGCGCGTAACCTCATGCAAAACGCCAAGGAAAAATGGGATGCCGCGTTGAATGAGTTGACCGTCAATCGAAAAGATATCGAACAATTGGCGCGGCAATTAGAACAACTGGCCGAACAACCCTTGCAAGCGCTTGTCGATACGTTCGCTAACGTTAGCGAGACTGTCGATCGGCTCGTTGAGCGGCAAGCGCAACAAAAGACCTTAGGCGCGCGAATCGATACGATCAAAGGATTGCTCTCAAGCACGACTGAAACGCTTGCCGAGCTTGAAGCAAGTGCCGCTAGCGTCAACGAACAGTTCATTCAAGCCCGATCTAACTCGGAACAGTTGGAAAAATTAATTCCTGAAGACTATCGGGAGCCGAAAGTGCTTGAACAAACTTTGTCTCAGTTGAATCGGCGTATCACGGCATTGAGCGATGCATTGACTCAAGCGGAAGCCGACTATGCCGCAAAACACTCGGAACTAGACAAGGCAAGCAGCAAACTGGAGGCCTTACAACAGCAGCGCGAGGCGCTTGAAAGCCAGTATAGCGAGGCCGAAGCGCAATGGCGCGATGCGCTCGCACGCAGCACTTTTGCCGATGCCGACGCATCCCATTCAGCGTTGATGGCCGACCCCGAACAGCACAGCCTCAAAGCCGAAATCGAAGCCTATCGAGACGAACTGGTCGGCTTGCAAGAAGTTGTCAAGCAACTCCAAGCCGATTTGGCAGGCCATGCCCCACCCGACATGCAAGCGATCGAAGGGCAGCTGACCGAACAGACCGCACGGTACCGAAAAGTCGAGGAAAGCTGGCGTAAACTCGAAGAACGCGTTAATCAGTTGGCCCGCGTCAAAGACAAATTAACCCAGGCCCGCGCTACGCAAGCCGAACTCGAGGCGCGTTACGAAGTGTTCGGCACGCTTAGCGATGTCGCCAATGGCCAGACCGGCGATAAGATCAGCCTACAGCGTTTCGTATTGAGCGTGTTGCTCGACGATGTGCTGATTCAGGCGTCCGAACGCTTGACTCTGATGAGCAAAGGCCGTTACCGAATGGTGCGTAAGGAAGACCGAGCCAAAGGCAACAAAGCGTCAGGCTTGGAGATGGAAGTCGAAGATGCCTATACCGGTAAAAACCGTCCGGTCGCGACCTTGTCGGGCGGCGAATCGTTCATGGCGGCCCTAGCGTTGGCGCTGGGCTTGTCGGATGTCGTGCAGTCCTATGCCGGCGGCATCAAGCTCGATACCTTATTTATCGACGAGGGTTTCGGCAGTCTCGATCTCGAGTCGCTGGATTTGGCGATTAGAACGCTGATCGATTTACAGGCTTCAGGCAGGATGATCGGTATCATCTCGCATGTGACCGAATTGAAGGAGCAAATGGCGCTCAGGCTCGATGTCATCGGCTCCAAAACCGGCAGCAGTGTGCGCACGATTGCGACTTGATATGGAATTCATCGTCAAGAGGTTATCTTATACCTTTCACCCTTCAAATTTCGGCAGTGTCTAAGGAGGTGCCGGGGTGCTGGCATAGAGCCTACATGTATCCACGGCGTCCTTTGACGGATCCCCGATGCCGAATTTGGATCCACGATGGTTATAAATTCGGCAGATTAACCATGAAGCACATGAAGTAATTCAAAAGCTTGCCTGTGTATCTTCGCTAAGCTCTCGGGTGAGCGAGAGTTTTGCACAAACGCGTAACAAGTTATTGAATTAACTTCTTATTCTTCATGATTTTCATGGTGAAGTGATTTTTTGGCCAGTTCACGCCAGACATCGACATCCGGCTGTCTTAATAATCGTTCCGCATATTGGCCGGCCCGTTGTAAATGTTCTCGCGCTTTCGGGCTTAAATCGCTGCCTAATTCGAATTGTTCGCCTTGAATGCTCAACAAGAAACACGGCGGAGGGGCTCGGTGTTTGATGGTTTGATAAACGTGCAACACGGCGGCAGGGCTCATCGCATGCGTGGTGTAACTCTTGTCATGAGCGGGCTCGAGCTCCCTGAAATCGAACGCGCCTTTGCAGGCGACCGAGGCATCGATAAACAACACCAGATTCCGGTCTTCAAGATCGAGAGCATGTTCGACCTGCAATTGAAAGTCGTTCAAAATTTCGACGGAACCCGGTTCTATTCGATTCTGAATTATTTCCAGCAGTAACGGGCCGAGTGCATCGTCGCCCCGGCTGAGGTTGCCGTAGCCGAAGATCAGAATGGGTAAGGTTTTATTCATCATGCAATCCTATCGATAAAAAATGTTATTTCGATCCGCGTGGTGTTGCGTTAATCAAGTGATTTTTGGCGCTTATCGTAGCAAAAAAATCCAGGAGGACTTCCTGGTTTTGACGGAATCCAAACGTCTGTATATGACCGCCTTGAGTTGGGTGAAATCGTTTGGGCGGCTTAGCGGTTCGATAAAGTCGTCTGCCATGATTGTATGGAATGAGTTTGTCGTCGACACTATGAAAGAACAGCAATGGAATCGGTGCGAGATTTTCGACGACTTCGATAGGGTTATAGGAGTAGTTTAACGACCAGGCAAACAGGTATTGAAATGGCCAAGTTAGCCAATGGTTTGCCGCGACATCGCGGGCAATTTGAAAATAGCCGGTAAAGGCCGCATCGCTAATGATGCCGGCTAAGTATTGCCGGGCCGACGGGGTCCGGGCGGCAAAATAGATGCCGAGACTGGCGCCGAGGCTCTGGCCCAAAAGAAATAATGGTCTCGATTCGGATTTTTCGATCAGCCAATCGAATCCTGTCTCGATATCGAGAAAAATATCCGGCAGGTTCGGTTTGCCTTCGGAATTCCCGAAACCGCGATAATCGATTAACAAAACCTGATAGCCGTGCTCAGGCAGCCATTTGACGTTAAGGATATGCGTGCTTATATTTTGCGCATTGCCGTGCAAGAAATAAACGCTGCCTTTGAGCTCACCCAACGCCGGTAAAAACCAACCGTGAATCGTGAGTTCGTCCCGGGTCTTCAGGTAGACGTCTCGATAGTGAAGGCCCAGCGATACGGGTTTGAGAACGTGCTGTTCACTCGGATAGAACAATAGGCCGGAACATCCGCAGCAACTCAGTAAAGTTAGCATGGCTACAAGACAGCGCCACGTCCCGCATCTTGAAATATCGATTGTCATCGTGTCGATATTAAACGGTAAAGGCCATTTATACCTTTCGCACTTCAAATTTCGTCAATGCCAGAGGATGCGCAGGGGTGTTCGATCCCTCACCTAACGCTAGGTGAGGGATCGAACACCCCTGCGCCGAATTTTGATATACGATGAGTATATGAAGCAAAGTCATTTTGTCGATGTTGATGGTCCGGTAATACTTGCGTTCATGAATGAAGGTGTTACTCTGCTCGACATTTGATAACTTGTAAAGGAGATTGAATGAAAGCGAGAGATAATCGTCGTGGCTTGGTGTTGGTCAATACCGGCGAAGGGAAGGGCAAGTCTTCGAGTGCGTTGGGCATGGTGTTTCGCGCCGCCGGCTGGGGCATGAAGGTTTGCGTGATTCAGTATATTAAAGGCCAATGGAAAACTGGCGAACACAAAGCCGCGGAGCGTTTCGACAATATCGAATGGCATGCTTTGGGCGACGGCTTTACTTGGGATACGAAAAATCCCGAGCAGGATATTAAAACCAGCCGTTCGATTTGGGAGTTCAGTAAGGAAAAAATTAAGTCTGAAGCCTATGATTTCGTATTGCTCGATGAAATCAATTATTGCTGCGGTTATCAATGGATTTCCGGACAAGAAATCGCCGAGTTCATTAAAAATGAGAAGCCGTCCTGGATGCATTTAGTGCTGACTGGGCGCAATGCCGCGCCGGAGGTCATTGAAGTTGCCGATACTGTGACCCATATGACGCTGGTTAAACATGCGTATACCCAGGGTATCAAGGCAGAGCAGGGAGTTGAGTTTTAAACGGCTCTAATCATTGCCGAGATAAGCGTATTAGCATAGAATCCATATGGTATTGCCGGATGTTTTGAAAAGTTTTCGGTATCATACTTATAAAAATAAACAACCTAGAGGGTACTATGTCTGAAACAACTAAAATTGTAATTGCAGTTATTGGTGTTTTTGTCGCCGGATTTATTGTCGTGGGGGTCAGCAAACAAGAATCCGTCCAGGACAAAGAATCGGCGGCAATGATTAGAACTTATGTTGCGATGCAAGAGATGGCATCTAAAAAATGCCCGGCCGCGATCATGAAGGAAACCGGCGAACAGGTATTTTTTCCATCCGAGACGAAAAGCGACAAGGAGTCTTACGTAACTTATAACTATCAAGGTGAAACCGATGCATTCAAAAACGCTTCTTGCACGTTGCGGATGGAGGTCGGCGGTATTTCCGACTTGGTCATCGACGATAAAGTCATTATCAAAAAAGAGAAAAAAAAATAGAACCTCGTAAAAGTTCAGACTGGGTACATGGAAGTACCTACATAGGATTTGGTCAAGAATATACCCATCGTAGATCAAAATTCGGCACCTGGCGCCTCCTAAGACACTGCCGAAATTTGAAGTGCGAAAGGTATAACTTCACTATTTCGTGAAGGTTCGACTCGATTGACAGGTGTCGACGGCAGGGCAGATTTTTACATTCACGCCATCTTTAGGAACGAGCATGAAATAACTTCTTTATTTCTTATCTTCATGCTGAAATGCATTTTCTAGGTTAATGCTTAAATTGGCTTAGAACATCCAAAAAATAATCGATGTCTTTTTCTGTGTGAGCAGCGGAAATCTGCAGCCGGATTTCTTGTTCGCCTTTGGCGACGACCGGGTAATTCAAGCCGGTTACCAAGATGCCGTGCTCGAAACAATGTTGCACTAAGGCCCCTGTTTTATCGGTATTCCTAACCATGATCGGTACGATCGGATGTTCGCCGGGTAAAGTCTCGAACCCCAATTGAGTTAATTCGCTCCTGAGCCTTAAGGCTAGCGTTTTAATATGGCTAAGCAAGTCCTTGCCTTCGGAACTATCTAATATGTTCAATGCGGCCAAAGCTGCAGTCGCTTCCGGCGAAGTAATCGGATTGGAATAAATATAACTCGCCGACGTTTCCTTCAAAAAGTCGATAACTGTTTGGCTGGAAACGACATAGCCGCCGTTGACGCCGAGCGCTTTACCCAGCGTCGCAATCAAGATGTCCGCTTGGCTTGCAGTAATTTCCTCGGTACCTCGGCCGGACGGTCCGAGCGCGCCAATGCCGTGCGAATCGTCGACCACCGTCAGAATGCCTTGTTCGTAATCGGCTTCATGTTTTTGGCGGATGGCTTCGATCTTATCCAATGGCGCATGGTCGCCGCGCATGCTGAAGACGCCGTCGGTAACAATGATTACCCGTTCCGCTTGGCCTTTGTTATCGATCAGTATTCGTTCGAGCTCGGCTAAGTTCAAATGTGGATAAACCGCTTTTCGCGCCGTTTTGGCCAGCCGAATCGCATTGATGATGCAATTATGATTGAGCGCGTCGCTGGCGACGAGCGTATCTTCGTCGATCAATGCCGGCAAGATTCCGATCATCGCCGCATAGGCCGCGCTGAATAGCATGGCTGCCTTGCGACCATGAAATTGGGCCAGTCGGTTTTCCAAGTCGATATGAGGCTGATAGGTCCCGCTGATAAACCTCACCGCGCCGGGACCGGTACCGAAGGTTTCGGCGGCTTTCAATTCGGCAGCAATGACAGCGGGATGACTCGAAAGGCCAAGGTAAGCGTTAGCATTCATTCTCAAAAAAAGCCGGTCAGGATAATCACGAAGCAATACTCTAGGACCGAAACCGTTGTTGGCGGGTTTGAAACCGATGATGATTTTTTCCTTGCCTTTCGCGATACCTCTAACTTGCATCGCGGAGAGTCTGTCTCTTAACAGTGCGTCGAGTTTGGTAAGTGTCATGATGACCTCTTTTGGCGGGTAGTGATTGGAAAATAGTAAGCGGTTAGTGGTAAGCAGTAAGTAGTGAATAGTGAACAGGACTACCGACTTAACGCGTGACAGTTTAAGGTTAATCCTTAGTGCTTTTGTCCCGCCTTAAGCGGGAAGCCTTGAATAGTGAGTAGTGAAGTGATTTTTCACTACCTTCATCATCGGTTTATTCGGTTATGTGCTCTAGCATGTCCTTGATCATCGTTGCTAGGTCGTATCGCGCTTGCCAACCCCATTCTTGTCGGGCGGCGATATCATTCATGTGGCGTGGCCAAGAGTCCGCTATGGCTTGTCTAAGCGGGTCGATTTTATAGCTCATTTTGAAATTGGGAATATGTCGGCGAATTTCTGCTGCCAGTTGCTCGGGCGTGAAGCTCATCGCGGTCACATTATAGGCATTGCGGTGGATCAAGCGTTTGGGGTCGGCTGTCATTAATTGCCAAATCGCATCGATCGCATCGGGCATGTACATCATGTCCAATTGCGTATCAGGTTTGAGATAGCAGGTATAGCGTTGCCGGTGGATAGTGGCGTAGAAAATTTCGACCGCGTAATCGGTCGTGCCGCCACCGGGCGGCGTTTTGTAGGAAATCAATCCCGGAAATCTAAGCCCCCGAGTGTCGAGGCCGTAGCGCTTGTGATAATAATCGCACAGTAACTCGCCGGTTACCTTGCCGATGCCGTAAAGTGTATTGGGGCGCTGTATCGTTTCCTGGGGCGTATCGAAAGCCGGCGTGTTCGGTCCGAAAGCGCCTATCGAACTGGGAAAAAACACCGAGCAAGCGTGTTTACGTGCGATTTCCAAAATATTGAACAAGCCATCGATATTGACCGACCAAGCCCTTTGTGGGTCCGCTTCGGCAACCGCGGACAATAGCGAAGCGAGGTGAATGATCGTATCGATGCGATATTCCTCGACAATCCGATCCAATACTGCGATATCTTCAATGTTCAGCCGACAATAGGGGCCGGTGTTCGTGAACTCGGTATCAGGTTGTTTGCGGTGGCCGGCGGCTATGACGGAATCATTGCCGTATCGCTTTCTGAGGGCGGGCGTCAATTCCGATCCGATTTGTCCGGTGGCGCCGGTCACGAGTATGGTTTTCATCTTTTCTGAAAATCGCCTTTCATTTTTTCGAAGCATTGTACGGATTATTAATAGGTTCGGCTAAGGTTGTCTTGATCGGCGAAGGTTTGGATGACTTCTTCTGCCAATTCAGTTATTTTCCGTCGCTGGTCTCTAGCGCTTTTGCGCAAATATTCAAATGCGGCTTCTTCGGTGAGGAGTTGATTCTTCATGATCAGGCCGACTGCTATGCAGACGCTTCTGCTTTGGGATAGCGCTTTGTCGAGCTGTTTGTTTTCGTATTTCAGATTAATTAATTCTTTGTTTCTTTCGAGCACCGCTTCGATGGTCAAAATCAGTTGTTCGAGACTGCAAGGCTTAACCAAATAATTCATGCAACCGGAAGCGATGGCTGCTTTTACCGTATCCTCGTCGGAATAGGCGGACAAGAAAATGACTGGAACGTCGAGTACTTGTACAAGATGTTTGGCAACGTCTATACCGGTCATTTCCGGCATGCGGATATCTAAAACCGCAATGTCCGGCTTCCGGTCTTGAGCAAGTTGAATAGCCTTGTCGCCCGAGGCGGCTTCCAACACATTATAACCGGATAGTCTGAGTCCGCGGCTCATGGTTCCAAGAATGAGTCGGTCGTCGTCGGCAAGAAGTATTGTTTTAGTCATTAATAGTTAAAGTTAGGCCGATGGAGCCCTAAACGCTTAGGTTATCGCTAAAAATAGTTTCCAAAATATGCTTGTAAGTGATTCGTTTTTTTGTTCAATAAGGAAGACGTGATGAACCTAGAAACTAAATTCGATAGGTTATTGGCTGTAACTATTCAGTCCCCCGGCAATTGGCGTTCCCACGCTCTGCGTGGGAACGCCTGAGTACCTCTCCAGCGGTACGAGACGCTAGAGTGTCTCGTACTTTATTCCCACGCTGGAGCGTGGGAACGATAGGGGATGTAAATAATTACGGCGAATCATGCATTTAATATAGCGAACTTATTCCTACCTTATTTTAAAGTCATATCCGCGCAATAGCGGAATCAGGCTAGGGTCTTGGCGGCGTAGTGAAGTTGAAAAAAAGTAGGACCGAATCTGAATATAAAAGTTTGAAGTTTAACTACTTTTAGACGAATATAATCGGTTTGATCAAGATGCACCAATAATTCGATAAAGATAATACAAAGCGGGGGCTGGGGTTTGTATTTGATTCGGTAATTTAATTGAAAAGCAATTGGAAGTAAAGAATCGGACCGGCATTTTGTAATCATAGGCTTACTTGTTGCTTGATCTATAAAACGGATTGGATTGAGTTTTATGAAAAATCAACGGCGGCATCATCGTCAGTTGTGCGGTAACTGTGTAGTTCGATTGATAAATGTACAATCGCGATTGTTCCGGCATCAATGTTTTCACTAGCGAAAGTCCCGTGCCGATTTTCATCGATTGTTCGAAATCGAAACCTTGAGGTAGCGAAGCCGGTTCGTTCTTGACGGTAAAGATCGCATGATGCTTATCAAAATCCAGAGAAACCGAGAGTTTTTTGTTTCCTCCGGGGCTGTGTTTGATGGCATTATGCAATAGTTCGTTAACGATTAACGATAACGACACGGCATTGTCTCGATCGACGCGAATCGGATGATCGAAAGGTATTTGCAGATCGATGGTTTCGTTGGTGCTAAAAAATAAACGCTGACAAAATTCTGTTGAGGAATGAACAATATCGCACAAATAAATTTCGCCGTTTTCTGCCTTACTTTGCAATCCGTAAGTAATTGCCAGTGAATTGATTTGCAACATGCTTTGTTCGAGAATCGCTTTGGCTTCGGGGTGCTCTAATGCGTTGTTTTGCAATAAGCCGAAAATGCCTTGTAAGTTGTTCTTGATTCGGTGGTGAACTTCTCGGATTAGCGTATTTTTATGCAGTTGTTCTCGCTCCAACAGCTTACGATCTTCCTCGATATGTTCGCAAATGTCGGATATTAATATGACAAAATAATCGACCGTACCGGAATCGTTGCTAACGGAGTTGGCGGACAGTTTAACGCTGCTGACTGTGCCGTTTTTATGGATCAATTGACTGTTGACGATACCGCTATGGTCGATGTTTGGGGTGAAAAGAAAGTCCTCGTTCGTATCTCGAAAACTGAGCAAAGTCCTCAATGGGGCGTTCTTTAACTTGGTTTCGTCATAGCCTGAGAGTCGATAAATATAATCGTTAGCCGATAAAATCCTCCTTTCTGGAGAAATCGTCAAAACCCCGATCAACCCCGATGTCGTAAAAATATGCTGTATTGTCTGGTTTTTGCTTGACGTTTCATCGGAAAATTTATCGGTTCTTTGTATTATGTTGTGTATTTTTAATGGCTTACCGCTCGGGTCCCTGGTGATCTTGCCGTGTTGACGAATAGGAATGACTATGTGTTCCGGATGTTGTAAGCGATACTGAACGGTAAAAGTATCAAGATGGATTAATGCGTCTTCAAAGGCTCGTTTGATACGGTTTTGATCGTCAGGATGAAGTTTTGTCAGAAAAAGATCGTGGCTTAAGGTATTTTCGTGTTCGGAAAAGCCGAACAATCTGATGAAATCCTCGCAGCCTTCGATCCTTCCGGTTTCGATATGCCATTCGTAAAATACACTGTTTGTGGCAAGCTTTAGATGTTTGAGTTTTTGCTGTTGGTCATGATGCTCAACGAGAAGGTTGCGGTATTTTCGGTGATAATGCGTAAAGCCCCAAATAGGTAAGCCTGCAATTAGCATCGTTAAGTACCCTGCTTCGAAAAAACTGCTCAGCGGGATTGTCGAAAAGTAGAATCCTGACGCGGCAAAATCATTGAAATCGGTCATAGGTCTTCCAGATATTTAATACGGCTGCGAACCGACCTTCAAGTAAAATAATGTTAAAATTATAACCAAGTGACGCACTCAGTTATTTGAATTAATTAATACTTTTAAAATTAATCTCTTTGCGATATTAGGGACAATTCTGTTTTACTAACGGGTAAAATCATTTACTATTGACACCCGCGGCCCCCAGCCCCCGTGCCGCCAAGTAACGCTTTTCAAGGGCGTTAGGCAACCGGATCACAGCATTGCTCGCTTTCCGTTTGATGGTCGATTGTTCTGAAAGATTTAAATGTACTGGCCAATGGCGTGCCGAATTTTTTCAGAGTCATGATCCGTTTTTATTGGATTTTAATGCTTGCGAATCACTGGTAATTTAACCCAGCTTTAACATTTACCGATCATAAGTCATTGAATATTAAGTAAATAAAAATATTATGGCACTACAAAGCCATTTTTGGCACGTTTTTTAATTCTTATATTTCAATAACTTATAACGCAGGCACTACATTTGTTAAGGCTGGGTTAAGAGGGCTTCATGCAAGAACGAGAACATCGATTTCCGGCGAATAGACGCTCAGCAGACAAAAAGAGCTTATCGAGCGTGGATGCCGAGTCAATGGAAATCAAGCTGGAAATCTATAAAACATTGTTTGAAGCGACTTCAGACGCGATGATGATTGCAGACGAATCGACGCGTATTCTTTATGTAAACCCCGCATTCACAAATATTACCGGTTATACCGAACAGGATGTTCTGGGTAAAACCCCCAAGATTCTTTCTTCAGGTAAACAAGATATCCATTTTTACCGCCGAATGTGGCGAAGTATCACGACCAATAAGCGTTGGCAGGGGGAAATTTGGAACAAGAAGAAATCCGGAGATATCTTTCCGGCCTGGCAAACGATCAATGTGATCGGCGAAGAAGGCAAGCCGGCGCACTATATTTCAGTGTTCAGCGATATTTCTCAAATCAAAAAATCACAGGCCGATCTGTGGACCTTGGCGCATTATGATTCGCTAACCGGACTCGCCAACCGTAGTTTGCTCGAGGAGAGGATAAAGCAAGAGTTGGCTACCACGATCCGTTTCAAGATTTACGGAGCATTATTTTTTTTGGATTTGGATAATTTCAAAACCATCAACGATTCCTTGGGGCATAAAGTCGGGGATTTATTGCTCAGGCAAGTAGCCGACCGCCTTAGAAAGGATCTTAGAGATGAGGATATGATTGCCCGTTTGGGCGGCGACGAATTTGTCATCGTGCTGTCCAATCTTTCTTATGACAAGGCAATTGCATCGAATCAGCTTAAAGTTGTTGCCGAGAAAATCCTCGATCTATTGTTGATGCCTTATTTACTGGAAGGACATGAGCTGCGTGTTTCGGTGAGTATCGGCATTACCTTATTTCCGAATAACGGAGATACCTTCGATCATTTGCTGAGACAAGCCGATACGGCAATGTATGCCGCTAAAAACAGCGGGAAGAATACCTATTGTTTCTTTCATCCCGATATGCAGGATAAAGTCAATCAAAGGCTGCAACTGGAGAAGGAGCTTAGAAATGCATTGGTTCACGATCACCTAAAATTGGTTTACCAACCTCAATTTAATTACCATCAACAATTACTCGGTTACGAGGCCTTGGTTAGATGGCATCATCCCGAACAAGGCATCATTTCGCCGCAGGATTTTATTCCGCTTGCCGAAGAGACCGGTTTGATTGCGGAAATCGGTCGTCAAGTGCTGACGAAGGCATGCGAGCAATGGATGGCTTGGCGCCAGGCAGGTAAGTATATTCCACATATTTCAGTCAATATCAGTCCTAAACAATTTAGCGCCCCGGGCTTTGTCGATTTAGTTAGCAATATCGTCGGATCGACCGGGGTCGATCCCAGGCATATTATTCTGGAAATTACCGAAGGATTGATCGTTCAGAATGTAAAGGGCATTATCGAAAAGATGCATGCGCTAAAACAATTAGGTTTGCGGTTTTCAATCGACGATTTCGGCACCGGTTATTCTTCGTTATCTTACCTAACCCGATTGCCGATCGACCAATTGAAAATCGATAAGACTTTTGTGGTCAATTTAGGAAACAACGATAACGATGCGGTGATCGTCGAGACCATTATCGGTATGTCGAAACATTTGAAGCTTGATTTGATTGCCGAAGGCGTCGAAACGCGGGAGCAGCTAGAGCATTTGTTCAGATGCGGTTGCGATGGTTTTCAGGGGTATTATTTTAGTAAGCCGTTAGACCGGGACGACATCTGATAGCTCTCAATTGTGGCTGCGATAAGTATATGTTCTAATGCTGTTGGTTAAATAAAAAGGCAGGGATAAAATGAAAATTGCACCTCTGGAGACGGCATTACTTTACAAACCTTGTAGAGTCGGCGATTTGAACTTTCAAACTACCGACGAACTTAAGGATGTCGAAATCATCGTCGGGCAGGAGCGGGCTATTGCATCGATTCGGTTCGGAATACGAGTCGATAAAGCCGGCTATAACATTTTCGCATTGGCACCCTCGGGAACCGGCAAGATGACGACCGTTATGCAATTGGTCGAACAGGAAGCCGCTCATAGAAAAATTCCTTCGGATTGGTGTTATGTGTTCAACTTTGAACAACCGGCCAAGCCTCGGCTTTTGTCCTTGCCCGCAGGTAAAGGCAAATTGTTCCAAAAAGACATGGAGCAATTGATCGATGAACTGCGAATCGCCTTACCGGCGTCGTTCGAAGGCGACGAATACCGCTCACGAGTCGAGGAGATCGAAGAGGAGTCGCGGCATCGCGAGTTTCGAGAAATTAACCGATTGCGTGAAGAAGCCGCGAATGCCCATATCATCCTGACCGAAACGCCGACCGGCTATGCGTTCGCGCCGGTCGACGAAAAAGATGTGGTGATCGATGCCGAACGCTTCAATCAACTTTCCAAGGAAGAGCAGCAGCGAATTCAGCAATCGATCATTGAATTGCAGCAACGTCTGCAAAAACTGCTCAAGAAGTTTCCGGCCTGGCGTAAGGAAACTAAGCGAAAGATTAAAGACTTGAATCGCGAAGTGGCCGAATTTGCAGTCGGCCATTCGATTCATGAACTCAAGGAGACCTACGGCGACCAACAGACCGTGCTCGATTATCTGGATGAGATCGAACGCGATATTATCGGTCATGTACGCGACTTCATCCCGCACCGCGAATCTGCGTTGCCGTTTTTGGAGATGCAGCAGCAATCCGATCCTTTCAAGCGTTATCAAGTGAATTTAATGGTCGACTTGAGCGATAACAAAACCGCGCCGGTCGTCTATGAGGATCATCCGAATTACGCCAATTTGATGGGGCGCTGCGATCATGAAGCCGTTATGGGCTCGCTGGTTACCGATTTCACGATGATTAAGCCTGGCGCATTGCACAAAGCGAACGGCGGTTTTTTGATACTCGATGCGCGTAAATTATTGATGCAACCCTATGCCTGGGAAAGTTTGAAACGAACACTGCAATCCGGAGAAATCCGTATCGAATCGCTGGAGCGCAGTCTCAGTCTAATCAGCACATCGGCGCTCGAACCGGAACCGATTCCGCTCGAATTGAAGTTGATTCTGTTGGGCGACAGGCTGATTTACTATTTGTTGAATTATTATGACCCCGAGTTTCAGGACTTGTTTAAAGTCGCTGCCGATTTCGATGATTCAGTAGGTCGCGAAGACGCGGCCATCGAATATTCCAAAGTGTTGGCGACGATTGCACGTCAGGAAAAGTTACAGCCCTTGAGTCGGGATGCTGTCGCGCGCGTGATCGAACACAGCGCCAGAATGACCGGCGATGCCGAAAAGCTCTCTACGCATCTGCGCAGTATCAAAGACTTGTTGATCGAGGCCGACTATTGGGCCGGACAAAACGGGCATGAATGCATTCATGCCGGCGACGTACAGCAGGCAATCGATCAGAAGGTCTATCGCTTGGACCGGATCAGGGAAAGGCTCTACGAGCATATTCAGCGCGGTACGGTGTTGATCGATACGCAAGGCAGCGTGGCAGGGCAGATCAACGGTTTGTCGGTGTTGCAGATCGGCGAATTCAGTTTCGGTCAGCCCTCCCGGATTACCGCGACGACGCGTTTAGGTAACGGCAAGCTGGTTGATATCGAACGAGAAACCGAATTGGGCGGCGCGATTCACTCGAAAGGCGTGTTGATTCTGGCCGGCTTCATCGCATCCCGTTATGCCCGAAGCAAGCCATTTTCGATGTCGGCGACGTTGGTATTCGAGCAGTCCTACGGCGGTGTCGACGGTGATAGCGCCTCGCTTGCTGAGCTGTGCGTGATTTTGTCATCATTGACGCAAATTCCGTTGCGTCAGGATTTGGCGATGACCGGCTCGGTCAATCAGTTAGGACGGGTGCAAGCGATCGGGGGCGTCAATGAAAAAATCGAAGGCTTTTTCGATATCTGTAGAAAGCAGGGCTTGACCGGCACCCAAGGCGTGATCATACCTTCGGCGAATATCAAGCATTTGATGTTGCGTTGGGATGTCGTGCATGCCGCGCAATCCGGGCAGTTTCATATCTATGCGGTGAAAAATGTCGATGAAGCTTTGGAGTTGTTGACCGGAATGGTAGCGGGCGATCCTGATGAAAACGGCGTGTTTCCGCAGGATACTGTGAACGGTAAGGTCGATGTGCAATTAGCCCGGTTTACCGAAATCAGTCAGGCCTTTTTGTCGAAAAATAACGGCCATGATTGACCTTAACGTTATCCCAAAAAAAATGTTGATTGCGGTCGATGCTTTGCAAGACTCATCCTTGTTGGAGTTGGCGGCAAGCTTGGCGAGGTCGCAAGGAGCACAGCTGACCGCTTTGTTTATCGAAGACATTAATTTGTTTCATTTGGCAGGTCTTCCTTTTGCAACCGAAGTGGATAGGGTGACCAGTGCGGAGCTTAAGTTCGATGTCGACCGAATTGGTTCGGCATCGGCCCGACGGATCAAGCGAATTCGTCAGCAGCTCGAGGAGTTGGCGAAACAATCCGAATTGACGGTGTCGTTGACAGTCGTTCGCGGTCATTATTTGGCCGAGGCAATGGCGGCAGCCGCTACCATGGATTTATTGCTTTTGGATAGACCGCGCGGTAACCGGTCGTTGGCGGTTAAAAAAATTTCCGTTAAAAAGTTTAGTCCTCCGGTATGGGCAATTTATGATGGTACGGAAGGATCGGAACGAGCACTTAAATTGGCTATCGATATTGCCGAATCGCAAAAATCGGGACTCAATATAATTTTACAGAGACAATCCGATAATGGCATTGTCGAATTAGAGCAACAAGCCAAAGCTTTGCTCTCGGGTAACAATCTCGCTCATCGTTTCTTTGTTCAATCAAGCCGAAGCTACGATTCTATCTTGCAATATATCTTACAGAGCGGTTGCAGTATCGTGGTGCTGCGCGCCGATAAATCCGACCCTGAGACGTCACAAAGTGCCGCGTCGTTGTTTGCCGATCGGCTCGGTTGTCCGGTGTTATTAGTTGCATAAGCTGAAATTAGCTGTTTTCTATAAACCTAGAAAAACCATTTCACCATGAAGATCATGAAGAATAGAAAGTTGACTCAATAAGTTGCAATGTCTTTTCTTCTTCTAGCGTTAGGTGAAGGAAGGCCGAGAATGTCAAGTTACACTAAATGGCATCAAGGTCACAAAAACTTAAATATGCTGTTACCCAAGTTCCAGCTTGGGTAACCTGTTCAGGAAGCCGGAGCTTCCAAGACTTCTAGCCCAAGCAGAGCACTCGTCGTTATACATAAGTCGTAGATACCGTCTTGCCATCTTGGCAAGTGTGACCCGATACAATTTAATGTTACTTAACGTACTCGGCTTCGAAATCGCGACGAAGGCGTCGCTCCCACAAGGGGCCGGATACTCTGTGGGAGCGATCCCCAGATCGCGATTTCGAAGTCGGGAACGTTGGGCAACAAAAAATGGTATCGAGGTCTCATTGGCTGAGATTGCAAAACGGTAATTCATGACTTATGTATAACGATGAGAGCTGGAGCTTAGGAAAGAGCGTTAAGCGTATTGGCCGTTTGTAGCTTGATGCGTATGGGTTGTAAGCCCCGTTCTGCTAAAGCCTTCGATAAATACGGCCTTGGATGCGCATGGTTTGGGTTATTTTATGGCCCGCTAATCCTTGGCGGAAAATGCAATTTTCAACTTGTGAAAAAAGACTCTAACGTCTTCGGCAACCAGATATAACGACGGAATCAGTACGAGTGTAATCAAGGTCGCAAACAAAATGCCGAAGCCGATTGAAATCGCCATCGGGATCAACATTCGCGCTTGCCTAGATGTTTCCAGTATCATCGGCATTAAGCCGAAAAAAGTGGTTAGCGTAGTTAGCAGTATTGGCCTGAAGCGCTGAATTCCGGCGGCTTTGATGACTTGTAAAGGTGTTTTGGCACTGCCGATACGGTGTTCGTTCGCATAATTGATCAATACCAGCGAATCGTTGACGACGATGCCGGATAGGGCGACGATACCCAGCATGCTAAGGATACTCAGATCGTAACCCATCAACAAATGCCCTAATATAGCGCCGATGATGCCGAACGGAATGCTGACGATGACGATCAGCGGCAGAATGTAGCTGCGAAACGGAATCGCCAACATGGCATAGATCGCCAGCAGTGCAAAAACAAAACTGATTTTGAGACTGCTGAGATTATCGGCCATTTCGGCTTGACTTCCTTGAAAGCTATATTGCAAGCCCGGGAATTCTTCTTGCAGGCGAGGCAGTTCGGTGGCTTTGAGGTCGTTAATGATTTCACCTGCGCGGCTGCGCGGCGTGACGCCCGATTTGACTTGGATATTGCGTCGCCCGTTACGACGGTTGATTTCGGTGTAGGCGCGGCCGCGTTCGATATGCACCGCTTCGGTGAGCGGAACCTCGATTCCTGCCGGTGTGCGCAACATTAGACTTTCGATGTTTTTTAGCGACATCCGCTCGTTTTCGGGCAGCCTGACCATGATTTTGAGCTCATTACGGCCGCGTTGCTGACGGAGCACTTCGGCGCCGAAAAACGCATTTCTGACTTGCCGCGCGACATCTTGCGCCGTTAATCCCAAGCTTCTTCCTTCGGGCAGCAGCGTAAAGTCCAGTTGTTCCTTGCCGCTGGTCAAGCCGCTGTCGACGTCATTGACGATAGGGTAGGCGCTAAGCATTTGCGCAAGGCGTTTGCTTGCTTTTTCCAGGACTTGTATGTCGCGGTGATTAAGCTCGACGGTGATTGCCGGGCCCCGGCTGGGACCGCCGGCGTCCGATTCGAATAAAATCGCTTCGATGCCGGCAATCTCGCCGGCCTCAATGCGCCAGCGCCGGGTAAACTGTTCGGTACTAAGAATCTCATCGCGAATTTCGGGTGGTGCCAGATAGGTGCGTACGGTAGCTAAATGGCTACCGAGCGTCTGTTGTCTGTCGATTGTGCCGAGTTCGGTAAATTGACCTTTCAATAATAGGTCGCCGTTCGGAACGTTTGATGCAACGCGACGCGCCGCTTCCGACAGGTGTCGGGCGATGGCTTCGGTTTTTTCGACCGGCGTTCCAAACGGCATCGTTAAAGTGACTTGTGCATAATCGGACTCGACCTTCGGAAATAAGGTCATGCCCATGCGTCCGCTAGCGGCATAGGCCAATGCTGCAATCAATAATGAGAATGCTAGGGTGACGGTCAGATAGCGGTGCTCGAGGACGTTTTCGAGAAACGGGCCGTAGCTGTGCAGTGTCCAGCGCCGGAAGCCATCGCTGAAGCGTTGTTGATAATGATGGATTCGGGCTTGAAAGCCTTTGCTTTTCAATGGTTTTAGGTGTCCGAGGTGGTTCGGCAGGATGAATAAGCTCTCGGCGAGAGACAGCAGGAAAACCGTGATCACGACCAATGGAATCATAAAAAAGATTTTGCCGGTAAACCCGGGAATGAACAACAGCGGCATGAAGGTTGCGATATTAGTCAGAATGCTGAAGGTAACCGGCATCGCCATTTCGCGGGCGCCTTGGATTGCCGCCTGCAGCGGAGATAGGCCTTCTTGTCGATGATGATAGATATTTTCGCCGATGATGATCGCATCGTCGACAACGATGCCGATCGCGATGATAAAGGCGAATAATGAGATCATGTTCAGCGTGACGCCGATACTGGGCAGGAATAAAAACGACCCGAGAAACGCAATAGGAATACCCATCATGACCCAAAATGCCAGGCGTAGCTCGAGAAACAGCGCCAGCAAAATGAATACCAGCGATAAGCCCATGGCGCTGTTGCGCAACAAGAGATCAATCCTTTGCGCGTAGTCTTCCGAGGCATCGCGCCGGACGTCGGTGGCGATGCCTTCGGGTAATTCCGGGGCAATTTTAACTAGATGATTCCGGACCGTTTCGGACACTTGTATCGGCGTTTGATCGCCGACACTGTAGACTTGCAGCATCACGGCCGGCTGGCTGTTGAAGGTTGCATAATAATCGCTTTCATCGAAGCCGTCTGTTATACGAGCGATATCGCCGAGTTTGATCTGGCTGCCGTCGGCCGTGGTAATGATAGGCAATTGACTGAATTGACGCCCGTAATCGCGCCGTTCTTTGATGCGGATTAAAATTTCGCCGCTGCCGGTTTTAACGCTACCGGCCGGCAAGTCGATGCTGGCCGACGCGATTCGTTGAGCGATGTCGCCTAACGACAAGCGATAGCGCCTCAGCATGTCCTGCGGGATTTCGACGGCGATTTCGAGCGGTTTGACCCCTTCGAGATCGATTTGGGTGATGCTCGGGTCTTGCAATAGTTGATCGCGGAGTTGTTCGGCCAATTCATATAAAACGGCATCTTCTGTGTCTCCGTATAACGCAACTGAGATGACCCTGCGCTTGCTGGCGATCAAGGTTATTTGCGGTTTTTCGGCATCGATTGGGAAAGTCGTAATGCGGTCGACTTCTTTTTGAATGTCTTGGGTAAACCTTTGCATGTCGGTGCCGCGGAGTGCTTCGACGGTGACCGTGCCGGCATTTTCCTTTGCCGATGAAGTGATTTGTTTGATGCCGTCCAAGCCGCCCACAGCGTCTTCGATCGCCAGGACAATGCCGCGTTCGATCTCTTCCGGGCTGGCGCCGGGATAAGCGACACTGATACTGACGCTGTCGATTTCAAAGTCGGGGAATACTTCTTGGCGGATATTGTTTAAAAACAGCAGTCCGCCGATGATACACACGACCATTGCGAGATTGGCCGCGACCGAATGACCTGCCATCCATGCAATGGGACCGGTGTGGCTTGGGTCTTGATGTGACTGCATGCTGCTTACCTAGCGGATGAAGAACGGTCGGTTTCGGTGGTGCGAATACGCATGCCTTGAACCGGTGTGGAAAGATCGCTAACGATGATGCGCGGCCGCTCGGGTAGTTCCGAGGCGTGCAAATAAATGACGCCTTGTTCGGTCCAGACGGGAATTATTTTGACGATGTCCAGTGTGTCTTGTTCGCTCATTAGCCAGAGCCGGTTGCCGTCATGCAATGCGGTTTCCGGAACGGGTAATACATCGGTTAGGTTTTTACCCGCGATTGCCGCCCGAACCAATGTGCCTAGCATCATACGAGGTGCATGTTGGTTAGCCGGCTTTAGGCTGAGGGGATCCTCGACTTCAACCAATAATTTAGCCATGCGGCCTTCAGGTTCGACTTCGGCTTTCAGGCGTTTGACGGTGCCGATTCTAAATGCACCGGGTCCCCAGGCTCTTTCATAGCTGATCGTGACTGCCGAGCCCCGTTCGCCTTTGAAACTAGGAATCGTTATCCAGCGCAATTTGTCGAGGGGCAGGGATACGTCGATCCAAAAAAAATCGGTTGCGACCAATTGTACGAGTGGTGTACCGGTCGAAAAGGTCGATACCCAAGAGCCGATGTTGGCATTGCGGGCCGTGACGACGGCGTTGAACGGTGCAATCGTGCGGGTGCGCTCGAGGTCTAACTTGGCCTGTTCCAGTGCCGCTTCAGCGGCGTTTAGCGATGCCTTGGCCGCTTCCAGATGAGGTTTGCGTTGCACCAGTTCTTGAGCCAGCTCGTCCAATTCCTGGCCGAGCAATTGATATTCGCGTTGCGCGATGGCTTGTTGGCCTAATTCCATTTTTAGGTTGAAACGGGCTTGTGTGAGATCGCTTTGCGCTCTGCGTACGCGTAATTCATAATCGGTCGGATCGAGCCGGACGATTTCTTCGTCTTTTTTCAACAAGCCGCCTTCGATGAATTGATCGCTGACTGAAACGACCATGCCGTCGACACGCGAATTGAGGTTGACGCTTTGCGCCGGAATTACATTACCTAGCGCGAAGACGGTAATTTGATGGTCGATGGCTTGCGGCGTGATGATCTCGACTAATGGCGCTACGGTCGTAACGGGTGCGCGGACAGCTCGGGGTTTATTGCTAAGCCAATAATAAGACAATGCCCCGGCAAATGCGATGATTGCCAGCGAAATCAGCAACGTGGCAAATTTCTTGACGGGATTAGTCATGGGTATTGTTCCTGTTCCTGTTCGTAATCGGTTCGGTAAGCGGCCAACCGCCTGCAAGCGACCGGTAGAGTTGAATTCTGTAATCGATCAATTCGCGTTCGGCGCGAATGAGTGTGCGTTGCATCGCTTGTAAGCTGTTCAATGTCGACAGTACCCGCAAAAAATCGAAAATCCCATAGGCGGACCGGATGCGGATATTGTTATTCGCTTCGTTTAAATAATGGAGTTGTTCTTTCAGGCTATTCAGCCGTTGGTGTTGACGCGTTTCTTGGGCCAAGGCGTTTTCGACTTCCTGTAGGGACTGTAATACGCTTTGACCATAGAGATTGAGCGCTTCCTCGGTCACGGCTTCGGTGCGCCGGACTTCTGCCACCCGGCGTCCGCCGTCGATCAAGGGCAGCACCAGATTGCCGGCCAGCGTTGCCATCCAATTATTGAAGAAGGCTTGTAAGTCCGGTGCTGAGGTATCGAGGCTGGCCGATAAGCCGAGTTTTGGAAGGCGGTCGGCCACGGCCGCGGCAATACGAAGATCGGCAGCTTGCAGGCGATAATAGGCCTTCTTGACATCCGGGCGTCGTTGTATCAAATCCGAGGTCAAGCCGGTTTCGGGAAGGCCTGCGAGCTCGGGAAAACGATCGCCGGCAACAATGTCCAATGTTCCGGGTGCTTGTCCGGTTAAGACCGCCAATTGATTTTTTAATACCTCTATATTCGCGAGCACTGTATAGCGGTCGCCGACTACGCCTTCAAGTAATTGCCGCTGTTGGAATACGTCGGCAGCGGTTGCTTGGCCGCCTCTGAATCGGACTTCGACTAAGTCCGCATATTGCTTATTGACTTCGATTTGTTCGTTCAATAAGTCGAGCTGTAGTTTTTGTTCGGTCAATTGATACCAAATGCGCGCTATCTCGGCCGACAAGGCAATCGCGGCGGTATGGATATCTTGTTCGGCGGCTTTGATTTCCTGTTCGGCTGCGTAAGTGCCTGCGCGGATTCGGCCCCATAGGTCGACTTCGTAACTGGCGATTAAGCCCAGCGAAAAGTTGTCGAAAGTCAGCGAACCGGTATTGGCGTTATCCTCAATGAGGCGATTTGCGTTAGTCGTAGCATTAACGGCGGGGATCAATTCGGACCCGGCCTTGCGAGCTTCGGCTTCGGCTTGTTTGAGCCTTTCGAATGCCGCGGTTAGATCGAGATTTTGCTGAAGCGCCGTATCGATCAGAGTATTCAACGCAGGATCGTTAAAGTTAAGCCACCAGCGGTCTTGAAGGGATTTACCGCCGGACATCGAGAACATTTCCGGTAATGGAACCGGCGGATTGAATTCCTTGATGTCAATACTGCATGCGCTGAGAAAAGCAAAGATGAGTAAAACCGAAGGATTTATGATTCGCATGTCTCGTCTCCACGGCTTGGTTCGAGACGGTCGCGCAGTGCCTTAATTCCGGCCAACGAGAAATGTACGACATGATCTGCGTAGGCTGTCGGGTTCTCTAATTCCGGATTGTATCTTCGTACCGGAAAGTGGCTTTGCATATGTTTGACTTTCAAAAGATGAAAACATTGGCCGATGACGCTGGCATGACAAAAATGAATCGTGCGTTCATCCGCACTAGGTCCCAAGCATTCGGCAATGAGTTCAAGCATGGCTTGGCGCTGCGGATTGATTTCTTTTTCGAGAATTTCCGGCAGCAACGAGGTCGGTTGCGCCATTTCTTTGTTGATGATCGCGAAAAAATGCGAATCGTCGTCGGCGATGCGGGCGATCAAAGAGCGAATACGACCCGCTAGTCGTTTTTCGGGGGAAGCACTGGGCGCAACGCCGCCATCCGACGGATAAATTTCAAGGTCCTTGAGAAACGCATGGCGCCAGGCTTCGAGATAAAGGCTTTCTTTGTCACGAAAATGATAATTGACCGAAGCGATATTCGTTTGGGCTTGTTCGCAGATTTCGGCAATCGTTGCTTCTTGAAAGCCTTTTTCGGCAAAAATTCGGCTGGCCGCGATAATCAAGCGGATTCGAGTTTTTAACGGTTTGGCTGTAGGTTCGGGCATCGCGGGTTAGATATTCAAAAGCGAATTTCAAATATACATTTAAATTATTCATTAGACAAATTTCAGTCTTGTTCAGTGACGCAGGAACCTGAGCGACTGGCCCAAGTGTTTTGATCTACGAACTTTGACCGTAACGTTCATGAAGGTCTAGCCATCGCCCCGGCAAATGAAAGTGCGAGGGATGGCTGGGTGCGGTCACTCGCCCGACAGGACGCCGTAAATACGTCCATGTAGGCTCGGCGGCGGCTCCCTGCCGCCGACGCCTGTCAGTCGAGCAACCGCACCCGCTTCGGTTCGCTTACTTTCACAGTAATGCCCGAAACAGCGTGCTTTATGGAGATTCGTGACTGGATTAAACAGGATTTTCTTATCCCGCAATTTGACTCGCTAAGGGTGTATGGGTTGATAGAGGCTGTGGGGGGAATCAGGCTATAACTTCAGTGGCGTTTCGGTCGGTGAATTGATAATTAATGCTCAGGCAGTGATCCAGCCATTTCAGCAAAAAGTAATTTAATTGCCATTTATAATTCAAGATTTCAGAAGTCTTTCCGGGGTCTTTATAGACGCGTGAAACATCGGATCTGGCATGATCGCGCAAAACTTCGACGAGTTCCGCATCCAGATAAACGCGTACTGTGACATCCGGCATCCATAGATCGTTGGGTGATTGATTAAATCGATGGCTTAGTTTAACTGTAAGTGTGTGTGCCGAGCGTTCAAGCACCTCTAACTGTAGATCGGGCTTTTGCGACGCTTTTCCGACCGCTGATTGTGCAAGGTTTTTGATGTTAGGAATTAAGCTTAACAACTTTCGATAATTAGAGGCGCAGATGGTTTCCAGACACGCCGCTTTGTTGTAAGGATGAATTCGGCTCATAGCAAGATCAGTCTTCCCGGTAGCAGGCATGAGCGCTTGCGGTTTCCCATAAGGTCACTTGGTCGACATCGAACCCTTGCTCTTTAGTATGTTGATAAATCATTTGACTCAGTACTTCCGCGGTTGGATGCTCGTCCAAAGCCATGAAGCGCTCGTGGGTTTCGGTTAGGTACGGGATGATCGGGTCGTTTTTATGCAAAAGAAAATTATGATCCAAATGTTCGTCGATATAGCGTTCGACACACGCTTTTATGTCCGAAAAGTCACAAACCATGCCTTGTTCGTTAAGATGTTGTTGTTTAATCGTGATAGCGGCCTTAACGCTGTGCCCGTGAAGATGACGGCACTTGCCGGGGTGGTTCATCAGTCTATGTCCATAGCAAAAATAGACTTCCTTAGTAATTGTATACATGAGTTAGCAATCTCGACCGAGTAGGAATAATTTAAAGTTAATGACCTTTAATGCTCTTGATTGCGGCGGCAATTTCGTAGCGGCCATTATCTTGTTTTGTCGTTCTAACGACTTCGATATATGCGGTCATGGGCGGAGTGATTGTGTTTTTTGGCGTAATATTAACCTCCATTGCGCTTCCGGGATCGAAGGATTGGTCCGCAATGAAGGAGACACCAGAGCCGCTAATTGATGTGCAAATTCCGGAATGACTTTCGCTTGCATCGGCTAACTTGTAGGTGAGTTCGCAATCGACGCTCATTCGGATGTAATTACGTTTTTCATCGTATTCCAGCATGTCAACTCTCTTTAAAATTTGGTAAATTGTTTTTTCCGTTAATGGCAATGCCCGTGTTTGCTTTCAGACTGTTTGCGCGAAGTTTACTATAAATAAAATGCTTGTTCATGAAAATCACCTTGAAAGTTGCGTAACTTCATATTATGGGATTTTATTTTGGTATCGTTGCGCGCTAGCTACACCTCCATACCTTCATAAAGGTAACCATTTTTTGAGCATAAACGGAGTTGTGCGTAAAAGTTTTCGGATAGACTATGGCTATTGGTTGTAAATTATGTAATATTTTGCGGATTTTAACGATGTGAACCCCGTCAGGGTTTTGGGGATTAATTTATAATGACAAAAGCGACCGTTTTAACCGGTATCACGACCACCGGTACTCCTCATTTGGGAAATTATGTAGGCGCGATCAGGCCTGCTATTGCAGCCAGTAAGGATGCAAACGTGAGTCCATTTTATTTTTTGGCCGATTACCATGCCTTGATCAAATGTCAGGATCCGGAAAAAGTCAGACAATCGAGCCTTGAAATCGCGGCGACTTGGTTGGCGCTCGGCTTGGATACGTCGAATGCGGTGTTTTACCGGCAATCTGATGTACCGGAGATCACCGAGTTGGCTTGGATGTTGACGTGTGTAACGGCAAAGGGGCTCATGAATAGGGCGCATGCTTACAAGGCAGCGGTTGCCGAAAATGAACAAGGCGGCGAAAACGATCCCGACAAAGGCATTACGATGGGCTTGTTCAGTTATCCGATTCTGATGGCGGCCGACATTTTGATATTCAATGCACACAAGGTTCCTGTGGGTAAGGATCAGATTCAGCATATCGAAATGGCGCGTGATATCGCCGGACGTTTCAATCATATTTATGGCGAACATTTTGTCATCCCGGATGCGGTCGTGACCGAAAATGCCGCGACGCTGTCCGGTTTGGACGGGCGGAAAATGAGTAAGAGTTACAACAATACGATTCCGTTATTCGAACCCGAGAAAAAACTCAGAAAACTGATAAACAAGATCAAGACCAATTCTTTGGAACCGGGCGAACCGAAAGACCCCGATGGCTGTACCTTGTTTGGAATTTATCAGGCTTTTGCCCGACCTTCGGAAGTCGATGATGTCCGTAAATTATATGCCGAAGGTATCGCTTGGGGTGAAATGAAAAAGCTATTGTTCGAATATATCAACGATCATATTGCACCGGCCCGCGAACGCTATGAGGCCTTATTACAAGCGCCTGAGCATATTGAAAACGAATTACAGGAAGGTGCTAGAAAGGCCCGCAAAACTAGCGTGCCTTTTATGAAACAATTGCGAGAGACAATTGGGATTTCTCGTATTGGTGTTTAATGGTTTTGTCAAGGAAAGATCGCTTCTGTTAGGGAATGGACATGAAGTAAACTACGCACATGACGCAGGAATTTTGTTCGTATTCAAAGCGCGCAAACAGGCATGGCAGGCTATGTAACTGTTTGTGCAAGGCTCCTGTTAACGCTCCTTACTTACATCCATGTAGGTAACGAAGAAGACGAACAAAAAAACCTGTCGGTTGTGAAAGTTATAAAATGTACGTTCCTAATTTAAGCCGACTACCTGGTTGCCGGATTCACAAAGTACCTCTTGGAGCATTGTTTTCGGGTTTAACTCACCGGATTTCCTAAGCTCTATTCCCCTGGATGGGTTCGTTGCGTTCCGCAAGCACTTCCCCATACATTCAACGAAATATAAATTTTATATTGCAGTATTTCCCTTGACCGAAATTATGTCTGAAGATTATATATTCGACCGCGATTACGCAACCGAAGCTTTAAAAGTATCGCCGCATTCAATACAAGCGGAGCAATCCGTGCTCGGCGGTTTGATGCTCGATAATCAAACCTGGGATTCGATCGTCGATAAGGTTGTCGAAGGCGATTTTTACCGCAAGGATCATCGAATGATTTTTCGGGCCATCGAAAAATTAGCAGAAAAACAAGATCCTTTCGATGTCATTACCTTGTCCGAGGCACTGGCTTCCGCCGGACAATTGAACGAAGTCGGCGGTCTGGCCTATTTAGGTACCTTGGCAAAGGATACGCCGAGTGCCGCGAATATCGTCGCTTATGCGACCATTGTTCGCGATAAGTCGGTTTTAAGGCAGTTGATCCATGTCGGAACCGATATATCCGACTCGGCTTTTAATCCGGAAGGGCGCGATACATCGGAGTTGCTCGAAAATGCCGAGCGCCAAGTATTTCAAATCGCCGAACAACGCCAACGCGGGCAGGGCGGTTTCACGGCGATCAAGTCGTTGCTGGCGCAGGCGGTCGATAAAATTGAAATGCTTTACGAGCAGGAAGGTAATATCACCGGTGCTAGCACCGGATTCAATGATTTCGACGAAATGACCTCGGGTTTACAGCCGTCCGATTTAATTATTGTTGCGGGCCGACCGTCAATGGGTAAAACCACGATCGCGATGAACATGGCGGAAAATGTTGCAATCAAAGGCGATAAACCGGTTGCGGTGTTCAGTATGGAAATGCCTGGAGATTCCTTGGCGATGCGGATGATGTCTTCTTTGGGGCGTATCGATCAACATAAAATCAGAACCGGCAAACTTGACGATGACGAATGGCCACGTTTGACTTCGGCGATTAATTTATTGGCCGAAACCAAACTCTTTATCGACGATACGCCGGCTTTGACGCCAACCGAAGTCAGGTCCAGAGCCCGCCGTTTGATGCGCGAGCATGGTCAATTAGGCTTGATCGTTCTGGATTATTTACAATTGATGCAATCGCCGGCCAGCGGTGATAACCGGGTCCAGCAGATCTCCGATATTTCCAGGGGCTTGAAAGCCTTGGCCAAGGAGCTCAATGTCCCGGTTATTGCGTTATCGCAGCTTAATCGGAACCTGGAGCAGCGGCCTAACAAACGTCCGGTGATGTCCGATTTGCGTGAATCGGGCGGTATCGAACAGGATGCCGACGTGATCGTGTTCGTTTATCGGGATGAGGTTTACAATCCGGATAGTCCGGAGAAAGGCGTTGCTGAAATTATCATCGGTAAGCAACGTAACGGTCCGATAGGCACGGTCAGGTTGACTTTCCTCGGACAATACACTCGGTTTGAAAACTTTGCCGGAAATCCTTACGGCGGAGACGATTACGAATGAGACCGGCCGCTTATGTCAAATTGAACCTGGATGCGTTACGTCATAATTTGCATGTGGTTAGACGCTACGCACCAGACTCGAAAGTCATGGCGGTGATTAAAGCCAATGCTTACGGGCACGGTTTGTTGCGCGTCGCAGAACGATTAACCGAAGCGGACGGCTTTGCCGTTGCCCGCGTCGACGAGGGGATCCGCTTACGCCAAGCCGGTATTTCGCATCGAATCGCGGTCATGGAAGGTTTTACGTGTTTTGAAGAATTGAACGATTTGATCGATTTCGGTTTAGATCCCTTAATTCACTCGTTCGGGCAGTTGGATATCATTGATCGAAAATTCGGCTCTATCGGAATCAATGCTTGGTTGAAAATCGATACCGGCATGAATCGTTTGGGGTTTTCGGCTGACGAGGTCGAAAAAGTTTATCAGCGTTTGAGATCGAGCTCGTTGATCAAGCAACCGGTTGGTTTTATAACCCATTTGGCAAATGCCGACCTGAGATCCGACCCAATGACATTGAAACAAATCGACTTATTTAACAGGACATTATCGGGTTTTGCAGGGCCGCGAAGTATCGCGAATTCAGCCGGGATTTTAGGTTGGCGGGAAGCTTTGACCGACTGGGTAAGACCCGGGATTATGTTGTATGGGATTTCTCCTTTTCCCGAAACGACTGGAGGTGATTTCGATTTAAAGCCGGTCATGGCTTTGCATTCCCGGTTGATTGCCGTTAAATCCGTACGGCAAGGCGATACGGTGGGGTACGGCGCTACTTGGGCTTGCGACCGACCGATTACAATGGGTGTTGTCGCAATCGGTTACGGGGACGGTTATCCTCGTCATGCTAGATCCGGCACGCCGGTTCTTGTTAACGGCAGGCGTGTCCCGATGATCGGCAGGGTATCGATGGATATGATCACGGTTGATTTAAGCGGACAAGACGATGCCAAGCCGGGTGATCCGGTGACGCTATGGGGAGGGGCGTTGCCCATCGAAGAGGTAGCGTCTTGGTCGGGGACCATCCCCTATACACTGGTTTGTGGCATTACTCAGCGAGTGCAGATTGTTGAAGAATGAACCGGATTGATAGATTAGGAACGAGCATGAAATAACTTCGACAACTGTTAGAAGGGGGGGCGGCTCGATTGCCAAGGATGGCATGAATGCAGGTTTTGCATTACGCCATGGATGGCGTGTATTAGGGCAATGCAGGAGCAATTGCCGAGGAGCAAAAATCTGCCCTGCCGCCGACACCTGTCAAGCGAGCCACCGAACCGCCCCCAAGCCTACTATTTGTATAAGTTATTTTGTGCAAATTCTTTAGTACTTTAGTACAGTTAACAATTGCGCAAAACCGACTAGACTCTGTTCTAAGTTGAATACGTAGGTGTTTTTGACTAAAAAAATAATGGCGGCCGGGATTGGCCTTTTGAAAGTAGTTTAACTTAAACGGTCGGTAGCTTTATGATTGATTTGCAAATAATTGATAATGACGAAGACATTCTGCGGTTTATCGACGATCCGAGCTTAAACATTCGAGTCGATCATGACGAAATAAAGGCCTTGATCGCGGTTGAAAGAGACAAGCCGCTTGTCGTTGTGCTTCGCTATGAACTTCGTGAACAGCAAACCGCCGAATATATTGCGTTATTGAATGCGGCAAGTCCCGATAGCAAAATAATTTTGATCGCACCTGAATTGACCGATCGCGAAGTCATCGATTGTTTGGTATCGGGGGCTCAAGGTTATTTACAGTTTACCGATTTGGCAAGATTTTTTAATAAGGCGGTCAAGGTGATTCGGGAAGGAGAGGCTTGGGTATCCCGCCGAATTATCTCGTTGATGCTGGAAAAACTTCAAGGGCCTGCAACAAGGTGCAATTTGGGTAGTTTTACCTAAGTTTGGAAAGATTCAAAAATATCTTCATTGTGTGTATATCTCCCTCTAGACATAAGTATCTAGGCTTCTTTTGCCAAAAACTGCAGGCGGTAGTTTTAAATTTATTCCTTTATTCTCGGATAAGGTATAGAAAGTTAGATATTCAATAGCTATAACTTTTTCCAATGCGTATTACACAGGCTTTAGCACAAAGGGCTAAAAATAATATAAGTAGCCAACGACTGCCTTCATCAAGAAATCGGGACCATAAGTAACCAAGGGGTTGGGGCCGTTCAACACCGGTAGCGTGAGCAACAGTTTGAAAAATTTGCTCGAATTGAGCCGTTAGGTGGAAAGGATAAGTCAAAAGCAGAAAAACCGCGATCAATAAAGTTGCGCTCGCGACAAGTAGCGCCCGCTCCCTAAAACGGCGGACCGGCCAAGCGCATAACAAACCAGTAAGTAGTGCTAGGGGTATTACAAGGTAAAGGTTGTCGATTGGCGCTATAAAATCGGACGGCGCTTTTATAGGAGGCATATCCCGGTAGAGGTGGGCAAAGAGCAAGCTGATATGGGATGAATCACCAAGCGGTTGCAGCGTGATCGTGTATTCGCTTTGAAACCGTTCGGCCAAAGGTATAAAAAAGGACAATATCAATTCGAATGCCGTCTGCCCATGGCGAGCGAGCACGAAAACGACGAATAGCCAAATCGGAAGCAATCGAGCTAAAAACCCGAAAACAGAGCGCTTATCGAGCCCTGCCAGCGGCTTTCCGTAAAACCACAGCAACCCGGATAAAACCAGCCATATAGAGGCCATGCGCAATAGCGTTGTCGAATCAAAGTTCATGAGAAGCAGGCTTTCGGTCTTGAAACGCCCACCCGGCAAAGAATACCCCGTAAGCTCCGAGACTCAGATAGGGGGCAAAATAATAATGCACGAAGTCAAACCAAGTAGGGCAATGAATCAACACAAAAAACAACGTAACGATTCGTAGCAGATTGAGACATACTACCAATAGAAAGGCGCCGGCCATACCGAATAATTTGGCCCGAATCGTCGCTTTAAAGACAGCCATGGCAGCGGCCAACAAAATAAAAGAGTAAGATCCATCGCAGGTGCGGACCATCTCTAAGTTACCCTCAGCCGACAGAATTTTATTTTGTACCGCCCAAACATTATGGTCCGGCGTAATCCAATGGATTAAGCCGACACAAAAGGAAACGAACGGCTCGTACAGCCAACGGTTAAGGGTAGCGTCCGGCAACGCGCTATAGAGAATGTCGAACAGCACATAGACCAGCAAAAAGACCAAAGGCAAGCCTAGACTGAAGATAATGCGGCGTCTATCGACACTCTGCTTGCTTAAAAACAATACTATCCCCCTCTATCGATCAAATGAACCAATGAATAAGTAAGCCCGTTAGGAAAGACTATCATAAGTCGCAAAACAAGCCCAAAATAATCTGGATATGTTAGTGCATTGTCGCAATTATGGCGGGACGATGCCGATAATTTTACATCGGTGAATTGTGTAATTTTCGTGTTGAAAATTCGGGATAAAACTATCCTCTTTTTCAGCAAGAAGTGTAAGGTCAAGTATAAAGCCGCCGGACTATGGTGTGCCGAAAATCGCTGTGTAATGTACACACATAAGCTGTCGAAATTTACCTAATTTCAAGTTAAAAAAGCGACTACCTTATGGATTTTAAGAAAATAACCGTCGATTTATATTCTATCTTCATCAACAATTTCCAAGATAGTTTGAGCGCCGTAGGGTGCGCATCGTGCACCTTTCCACGGTGACGAACCGACGAGAGGCCCCGACCCAGGTGCGCGATGCACACCCTACACCTGGCGTTTAATAACCTATGATCACCAACAAATCACAAATTATTTCCTGATTAGCAAGATGCTTCAGCTTGCCGAAGCCAAGTGTCCGAACGGGGGCCATTCCCAGCCGCAGCCACTTCTGCGGGACGGGCCCTCTGTGGGAGCGACGCCTTCGTCGCGATTTCGGAGCCTTTGCGGCTTGGCAGCTAATGACTTTCATCGAGGCCTTGGCGCTTTCGGCTTCGACGATCGCGATCTGGGGATCGCTCCCACAGGATAAAAATTCCCTTCTGCAGGACGGGGTTGCAAACCCCGTCCTGCTAAGGATACTCTGGCTTTTTGCGCTTTAGCTGAAGAAACTTGCTAATCAGGAGTTATTTTGAGATTAACAAGCGGGAACACAGAAATTAGCTACAATGGCTTTTTTCGACAGCCTACTACACACGACCGCCGATAATGGTCAAACAGGAAATAATCCCATGAATTTTTTTGTTAGAAATTATTGAGCCGGACTTATTTTTGTGATAAGTTCCTCAATCATTAAAAATCCTGCAACAAGGAGGTTATATGCGATGCTTTTCGCCGGTTCTTCTTTTTCTTCTGACATTTTCGCCACTGAACTACGCCGCAACTACTGCGCAGCTTGAAACAGCGCGCGACAAAGCGCTGGCTTATTTAATTTTGCAACAAAACGGCGACGGGAGCTTCGGCAAGCAAACCGAATTGCGAGTACGCACCACTTCGGAAGCGTTGCAAACGCTGGCCCGTTACGGCATGGCGCAAAGTCATGCAGCGAAGGCAGCGAAAAGCTGGCTGGTCAATCGTTCCGTGCAAAGCATCGACAGCTTGGCGCATAGTATCAAGGCTTTGGTCTCGGTAGGAGCTAGCCCTTCGTAGGCGATCGAGCAACTATTGTCACTGCGTAACACCGCCTTACACAAATGCTGGGGCCCTATAAAAATTACCATGTCAGTTCTATCGACACGGCCTTGGCTTCCGAAGCCTTGGCGGCCGCGAACCGTAACTACGACAGTTCCTTAAATAGCTTGCAATGTTTGTGGACTAATAACAGTACCTCCGTTCATCGGGAAGTCTACTAGCCACCTCGCAAAGCTTAATGGCTTTTAGCCGCTATCGCAACAATCACTCCTTAGACACCCATATCAATAACAGCCTCAACTGGCTGCAAGCCAGACAAAAACCTGACGGCGGTTTCGCCGAAGACAGCAATGCGCAAGCCGGTCGTGTCTTTGAGACGGCGCAAGTGGTGAAAGCGCTCATGCTGGCGCAAAGCGCCGGTAACCCTACCGCACAAAACAGCACGTTTCAAAATGTACTGAATAACGCCCTCGATTTTCTCTTGGCTCGTCAACAAAGCGGCGGAAACTGGCAAGACGGACTTCTACCGACTTTGCTCGCAGCACAGATCGCGCCGCAAAGTCAGCTTCCGGACACCGACGGCGACGGCATTCCCGACAGCGTCGAGATCGAACTCGGCAGCAATCCCGCTATTGCCGACAGCAGCCAATTCGCGGTCGGTAACGGCGAAGCACTGCCCGGGGCCAGCACCGCAATAGTCGCCGGTGGTGCCATGGTCCAACAAGCCTTCGAGACCGATTTGGCGGCCTCCTGCGGCAATGGAAACTACGCTTGGTCGCTGGTATCCGGCAGCCTCCCCGAAGGCATGACACTGAATACGGCAACCGGCCGGCTAAGCGGTACCCCGACGCAAGTCGGACAATTCAACTTTGTTTACCGGGCAGCCGATAGCGAGGGCTGGAGCGAAGACGTGTTGATGCAAATCGCAATCGAAGCGCCGCCGCCGGTACAAGTTCCGTTCATGCCGGAATGGATGTTGGCGGTCTTAGCCTTCCTCTTGTTTCTGATCGGACAATTCTACCGTCAACGCCCCACCACACGATAAATTCAGACAGGGAAAGCACATGAACTTACAAAACTTTCGGACCGCTATATTCTTAAACCTCGGAATCTGCCTGTTATTTTTCTTAATAAGCGGTGCAGCGCAGGCAGAGCGAAAAACCGCAAGACTGACCGAAGAGCCGGCGATAAAACGCTTGGTGGAAACCATGACCGGCGAGGAAGGAAGCCGTCTGTACAAACGCCTGAGCAACCTGCTCACGAACACCCGGCAAGCGCTCAAGCGAACGGAGCGCCCCCAACCGGGGCAGCAGGGCCAACGCGCCGTCAGGTCGCAACAATCCGCTGAGCGAACGGAAGAAGCGGCGGAATACGCGATGCTGCGTGCGCAAATGGCGGCTTTGCGCAGCGAATACGAGGCCGATTCGGCCCGCCTCCGGCAAATGCTCGCTGTTTCCGGATTAAGCCCGCAACTGGATGCCTTCGACCTGCGCGCGCGGCAAATCGAAGATCGCTTCGAACAAACCGACCGGGAGCTCGCGCATCTGGAAACCGGCAACCCGGACCGGCAGGCGAAAGCTCGGCAGCGTTTGGAAGCCTTACTCGAAAAAGCATTGCGTACAAAACCTGCGGAAACGCTGGGCGACCGGACGCAGCCCACCTTCACGGCCGATCCGCTGCCGGAATTCATGCCGGAATTGAGTATCGAACCGGCCGATATAGACCGCTTGCCCGCCTACCTGAGCCATCGGCGAATGACCCCGGACGAACAAAACCCGCCCGTGTGGGGCGAACGGCTCGCCCGCGCATTGATCCCGAGCGCCCATGCCGCGCCCGGCGATCTTCCACAGGAAGCAGCAAGCTGCAACTACACGGCGGCCGACTTGGCCGAAGACGGCATAGATGTCGTCCTGACCGACGAAATCCGGGCGCTGGCCAAACAATTGAAATACTCGCCGGCGCGCATCTTCCGCTATGTCAGCGAAGAAATCGAATTCGAGCCTTATTACGGCGCTTTGAAAGGCGCGCATGGCACCTTGCACAGCGCCAAGGGCGGCTCGACCGACTAGGCCTCGTTATTGATCGCTTTACTGCGCGCGTCGAATATACCGGCCCGTTATGTCAAGGGCATTGCTGAATGTAAGAACGAAGCCGGCCAGCAGCAAATCAATCAAGGCGCGCTCTGGCTGGGAACGAAGACCAATGTTGCAGCACGGAATCGTTTGTGGGCAGGACAATATGCGGCAAGTGGATCCGCCACATCATTGGCATGGATACAAACCTGGGTCGAAGCGTGTATCCCCTATACCGATTACCGGGGTATCGGTACCGACGGCCACGGCTACCATTGGATCCCGCTGGACCCGAGCATCGAAGACCGGGATTACCAAGACGGTATCGAATTCAATACCGCCTTCGATTACGACGGCTATCTGGCCGAGCGCAGCCACGTATTGCCGCAGGAGCATTATCAGCAACAAATCCGGCAAACCTTACCGAACAGCCAAGAGCTAGCAGGCGTGCCTTATACCGGTTCAAAAAAGCGTTTAAATTTCGACGTATTGCCGACAACGCTGCCGTATTTGACCAGCTTCAATCCAATTTATTTCTGGACCAATACCGGTAGTCCGGAAACCGCCGTGCTGCCCGAAAATCACCGTTATCGCTTGAAAATCAAGGCCGATAAACAAGATGATACCCAGATATTGGCGGAACAAACGCTTCTGATGAGCCAAACCTTGTTGAAGCGGTTGACCTTGTCTTTCAAGGGCGCGACCCCGTCTGATCAAGATGCCCTGGATCTATGGCGTCTCGACGGCAATCTCGACAGCGCACTGCCGTGCAGCACAATACAAGTCATGCCTAGTTTGAAACAAGAAGGGCAGGAAATCGCATCAAGTATCGGCGCAGTCGATCTCTGTGCCGAACAAAGCAAGCTGGAAATCACGCTAAGTCTGCCGGAATTATCAACACCGACCGTCAATTCGATCACCTTTGGAAACATCAAGGCAGCAGATCTTCAAGCGATTCAAGCCTACGGCTTTCAAGCGAGCGACCGGCTGCTTGAGGAACGGGCCGCGCAACTGCTGCAAACGCTGCAAAACACCGCCAATCCCAATACCGATAACGATGCCACCGAGGGCGAATACCTGCATATCGTCGGCCTTCAGTATCATCGCCAGATCAGCGAAGCGGGACGCAGCATCGGACAACTGCGCGGCATGACAGGCGACAGCGGACATCACCTAGGCGTCACCTCGACGCAGATGAAAGTCGAATATTTATTCGATCTACCCTTTGCGGTGCATCGCGAAGGCATGCTGGTCGACATGCCGGGTGGACACTCCCGGTCGACGGACATTGTTACCGGCAATGTCAATTGGGACGAATTCTTGCTATCCGGCTATGCCGGGTCCGCCTACGAATCCTATATTTGGCAAGAGAACGCGGCCCTCAATGCGATCTCGACGGTGCGCGGACTGCATTCGCTAACGAGCACGGCATCGAAGTATTGACTTTAACCAGTGCCAATTGGTCCGCGCAAAGCCCCAAACTGACCGGCAACAGTAATAGCGCTCTCAATTACAGTACCCAACAGCGAAATCAGATCAAAGAAAACTACATCGACAAAGGCTATACCGTCAAAATTCCTCGTAGTTTAATCGACTATGATAACTGGAAAGGCGCTGTTTTTGTTGCCGAATGCAATAAATGCGATATTACCAAACCGATAAATCAGAGAACCTTAGGAGCTACCTACGCCATCAGCGGAGGATACGCCGGCGGCTATACCGTCCGCCCCAGCCAACCCACCGTCCACTACAACGCCAATCTCAACAGCGGCTATCTCAGCTCGGCAATCACGCCCAGTCTAGTAAACACCCAAATCGCCGACCAAGGCATCCCGCAAAACTCCACGACGGCGGCGGCCGGATTCAACTGGAACCAAGTCTACGCTGGCGATCCGGTCAACCTGGTCACCGGTAATTTCTATCACAACGAACGGGATATTCATATTCCGGGCCGGGGCGGCTTGGACCTGGTCTTCGAGCGCAGTTACAACTCCCATAATCCCAAGGACGGTCCGCTCGGTTTCGGCTAGACACACAGTTTCAACCAGTATCTTACCTTCTATGGCGTCGAAGGGCGCTAAGTCATAATCTCCTGAAATAATACGGTTAAGTCTCCCATTTTGCAAAAGCTATCAAGAACAACATCTGAAAATCGGTCATACGCTTGTACGCTTGTTAGCAACTAGCAAAGATTATGATTAATCAATTTTCCGCAAGTAGGGCAGTTCGGGTTTTTTCTTAATTTCATGCTGTTCCATTCCATCGTTAAACCATCTAGTAATAATAATCGCCCGGTTAGCGTTTCGCCGGCGCCGGTAATTAACTTAATTGCCTCAAGTGCTTGAATGCAGCCAATAATGCCGGTAATTGGCGCAATAACGCCGTTGGTTGCGCAATTCTGCATCTCTTCCCCCGTGTCCGAGTACAAACAATTATAACACGGACTGTCATGTAATCCCGGTGTAAAAACCGACACTTGGCCTTCAAATCTTATCGCGGCTCCGGATACCAATGGTGTTTGGTGTTTGACGCAGGCACTGTTAATCGCGAATCGCGTCGAAAAGTTATCGCTACAATCGAGGACGATATCGGCTTTTTCTACGGTTTTATCGAGTGCGATTCCGGTCAAGCGTTGCTTGAAAATATTAACCTGAGTATCCGGGTTTAATTTTTTTAAGGTCTTTTGGGTTGAAATTACTTTGTCCGTCCCAATATCGTCGGTGTAGTGAGCGATTTGTCGCTGTAGGTTCGAAAGGTCGACTGTGTCGTCATCGTAAATAGTGATTTGTCCGACACCGGCTGCCGCGAGATAGATCGAAGCAGGTGAGCCAAGGCCTCCCGCACCGACGATCAAGACGTGTGCGCCAAGCAGTTGTTGCTGGCCTTCGATATCGATTTGCGGCAGCATGATTTGCCGGCTGTAGCGTAATAGTTGGTCGTCGTTCATATTTTGAGGATAAATATCAATTTAGGTGCGAATGATGCCAAAGAACTTGACAGACTGCAAAAGCTGATTATTATTAGCACTCATTACTAGCGAGTGCTAATAATCCACTTTATTGTTTATATCGATTAGGAGATATTGATGAAAATACGCCCTTTACACGACAGAGTTATTATCAAACGTGTTGAAGAAGAAACCAAAACCGCCGGCGGTATCGTACTGCCTGGTTCTGCCGCCGAAAAACCGAGTCAAGGTGAAGTTTTAGCGGTCGGAAGCGGTAAAGCGCTCGATAACGGTGAAGTTCGCGCGTTAGAAGTTAAAGTCGGCGATAAAGTGTTATTTGGTAAATATTCAGGTAGCGAAGTCAAAATCGACGGTGAAGAAGTCGTTGTGATGCGCGAAGAAGACATCATGGCTGTTCTGAGCTAACGGTCTCTTTTTAACTGATTAGTATTTAACATTAACCACAGAATCTAGGAATAAACATGGCAGCAAAAGAAGTTAAATTCGGTAGTGATGCACGCACCCTGATGGTTGCAGGTGTCAATATTTTAGCGAATGCGGTAAAAGTTACTTTGGGTCCTAAAGGCCGTAATGCAGTTTTGGATAAAAGCTTCGGCGCACCGACCATCACTAAAGACGGCGTCTCGGTTGCGAAGGAAATCGAATTGAAGGACAAATTCGAAAACATGGGCGCGCAAATGGTTAAAGAAGTCGCGTCTCATACATCCGATGTTGCCGGTGACGGTACCACGACTGCGACCGTTCTGGCTCAATCCATTGTTAACGAAGGCTTGAAAGCAGTTGCAGCCGGTATGAACCCAATGGACTTGAAGCGCGGTATAGACTTAGCTGTGACTACAGCGGTTAAATCCATCGAAGCGGCGGCGACACCTTGCACAGACAGCAAAGCGATTGCGCAAGTCGGCACGATCTCAGCCAATTCCGATGAGTCGGTGGGTCAAATCATTGCCGAAGCAATGGAAAAAGTCGGTAAAGAAGGTGTCATCACCGTCGAAGAAGGTTCAGGTCTGGACAACCAACTCGATGTCGTCGAAGGGATGCAGTTCGATCGCGGTTACCTGTCTCCATACTTCATCAACAATCAAGACAGCATGAGCGCTGAATTGGAAAATCCCTTTATCCTGCTGTACGACAAAAAAATCTCCAACATCCGTGATTTGTTGCCGGTACTGGAAGGCGTTGCCAAATCAGGTCGTCCGTTGTTGATCGTTGCCGAAGACGTCGAAGGCGAAGCGTTGGCGACTCTGGTTGTCAACAATCTGCGCGGCATTGTTAAGGTCGCTGCGGTTAAAGCGCCTGGCTTCGGTGATCGTCGTAAAGCGATGCTTGAAGATATCGCGATTCTGACTGGCGGTACCGTGATTTCGGAAGAAGTCGGTCTATCTTTGGAAAAAGCTGAATTGGATCTTTTGGGCACAGCAAAAAAAGTTCAAGTCAACAAAGATAATACTACGATTATCGACGGTGCGGGCACAGAAGAAAGCATCAAAGCGCGTGTTTCACAAATCCGTAAACAAGCCGACGATGCGACTTCCGACTATGATAAAGAAAAATTGCAAGAGCGTTTGGCTAAATTGGCCGGCGGTGTTGCGGTCATCAAAGTCGGTGCGGCAACTGAAGTCGAAATGAAAGAGAAAAAAGCGCGCGTCGAAGATGCGCTGCACTCTACCCGTGCGGCGGTTGAAGAAGGTGTGGTTGCCGGTGGCGGTACTGCCCTGGTCCGCGCTTTGAAATCGCTGGAAGGAGTGAAAGGCGCGAATCACGATCAAGACGTCGGTATCAACATTCTTCGTCGTGCCATGGAAGAGCCTCTTCGTCAAATTGTTAAAAACGCGGGCGAAGAGTCTTCAGTCGTCTTAAATGAAGTTGCAAAAGGCACCGGTAACTTCGGTTACAATGCAGCAACCGGTGAATACGGCGACATGATCGAGATGGGTATTTTGGACCCAGCGAAAGTGACTCGTTTCGCGCTGCAAAATGCTGCATCTGTTGCGAGTCTGATGATTACCACTGAAGTGATGATCGCCGACGCACCAAGCGACGATAAAGGCGCAGGCATGCCGGATATGGGTGGCATGGGTGGAATGGGTGGTATGGGCGGAATGGGCGGCATGATGTAATTGCCGTTCGAGCTCATCGCTTGACGCAAAGCCCCGGCCGAGTCATTTCGTCCGGGGCTTTTTTATGGGTTGAAAAAAGGGAGCGTGATGAAGATTGAACCAATAGCTTGCGAGCTTCACGACTACATAGAAATCGCCTGTATGTACGGTTACCTCGTCAAATTGACACTGACGGAACATCGAAGTTTCGAAGGCAAAGCGATCGACGTTGTGACAGATCAGGATAAATGTGAATTTCTGGTGATCGATAATGGGGAAAGGCAAAAAGTTGAATTGTCTGAAATTGTTGAAATGGAAACGCGGACCCTGGGGGCGAAGTTTCAAAATATTCGTTTCAAATGAAAACCTATTGATGAGCGGAAGGCCCCGGTTAATTTAAATCGGGGCCTAGTCATGGGCTTACCCCAGCTTTAACTTTTGTTAAGTCTGGGTTAAATGGTTATTCGAACAAAGGTAGCTTCGGATGCTGGATTCGTCTTGAGCAACAAGGTTTTTGTCGATCGATTGACCGATTAGCTTCTTGATTTGGTCGTTCAGGGTTTGGCGTAGCGTGCCGAGGAAGGCCGGAGGGGCAATTAATACGAGATCGTTGTATTCGTTCTTAACACGGCCCTGTTCCAATTTATCGCCTATTTGTTGGGCAAAGCGGATGGCTTCTTGTTGCTTGACATCGGTAACCGGTTCAAATGAATGTGCTCCGTTGCCGCGTCCGCCTTGTTGGTCGGAAACGACGTCCTGTGCTTTGAGCTTTCCTTCAGCATGGACCAAGTCTTCAAGTTCTCGTAGCGGTTCTTTTTTGCCCTCGTAGAAAAAGAAACGCGCTCTACTGCTATCTGCTACCACGACCCATTTACTATACATAAACTGTACTCCTTAACCAATATGTCGGAACGGTTTGTCGCATCCGTGCAATTATGGCCGACAATCCTTTGTCATATTGAGTGTAGCTCTTTGCCGAGGGTTTGTCTAAAGGAAAGGTTATGCGGGATAAGCGGATCCTGCTTCTTCGCCAAAATAGCAGGTGCAGTTCGTAATAATGGTAAGGATTTCGTGATAAATAACGTTCTGGAACTATGAGCTTTGTCGAGGGTTCGGTAACTCGCCTAGCAGGACGCCGTGAACCCAGCACCTAAATTATCAAAGAGAGCTAATCATAACCAATGGATTATGGAATTTAGGTGCTGGGTAAATACGTCCATGTAGGCTTGACGATGGCTTTCCGTGCCGCCGACACCTGCCAATCGATCAACCGAATCCTCCAAAAATAGGGAAGTATATTTATGACCGAATGCTTAATTAGTGCACTCGTTGCTAATAACGCCATCGCTACGTTTAACCATCTTATCGATGAGTTGCCCGTCCGCGTCGATTAGCTCCAATTGCAAAGGCATTTTTCCGACCGCGTGGGTTGCGCAGGATAAACAAGGGTCGTAGGCGCGGATTGCGACTTCTAGATTGTTTAATAGCGGTTCGGTCAATTCGCGACCGTTTAGATATTCGGCGGCGACCTGGCGGACCGATTCGTTCATCCCCATGTTATTGCTGGTTGTTGAAACGATCAAATTGGCGCGGGTGACAATGTCGTTTTCATCGACCTGGTAATGGTGGAATAGCGTGCCGCGCGGGGCTTCGATCACACCGATCCCTTCGAATCGCCTCTCACCTTGCGCGACGAGTTCGGTGCTCATAATTTCCGGGTCGTTCAGCAAGGCTTTGATGCTTTCGGCGCAGTGTAGCGTTTCTATCATGCGCGCCCAATGGGTTGCTAGCGTGCTATGAACCATTGCTTCGCCGCCGTGTTGCTTGAATTCGACTCGGGCCGCCTCGGCCAGAGGCGTGTCAATATAGTCGCAGTTATTGACGCGGGCCAGCGGCCCGACGCGGTACCAGCCGTTTTCTTTTCCTTCCGACAACAAATAAGGAAACTTCATGTAAGTCCAGGAGCGGACTTCTTCGTGAATATAATCGTTGTAGCGGCAATAATCGACATGGTCGATGATTGTCTGGCCATTGTCGTTCTTGGCGCGCAGGCCGCCGTGATAAAGCTCCAGCGCACCGTCCGGGCGAGTCAGGCCAAGATAATTACTGCGTATCGTCGCGAAGTCGTCGTAATAAGGCAGATTCGAACAATGGACTCTTTTGACCAGCTGTACGGTTGCCGCCGCCCATTCGATCATTTGATCGATATCGGTCAACAAATAATCGCGCTCTTCACGGGATAACGGTTTGTTCATGCCGCCGGCGATTGCACCTGTGCCGTGAACGCGCTTGCCGGAAATCATACGGATCACTTCTTGGCCGTATTTGCGAAGCTTGACGCCCTGTACGCCGATTTCAGAGTGCTCGGCCAGTACCGCGATGATGTTGCGTTTACTGATCTCGCTTTCGAAGCCGAACAATAAATCCGGGCTCGACAAATGGAAAAAATGTAATGCGTGAGACTGCATAACTTGACCGAAATGCAGCAAGCGTCTTAATTTGGTTGCGGCCGGAGGCAAGTTTTCCGGGTCGATACCGACGAGTTGATCGATTGCCTTGGCTGCAGCCAGATGATGGCTGACCGGGCAAATGCCGCATAGTCGTTGTACCAATACCGGGAGCTCCCAATAAGGGCGACCCTGAATGAAGCGTTCGAAGCCTCGAAACTCGACGATATGCAAGCGGGCTTGTTTGACCTTGTTGTTTTCATCGAGCAATAATGTGACTTTGCCATGGCCTTCGACCCGCGATACCGGATCGACCACGACGCGTTTAAGATTTTCCGGGCTAGCAGCCGTTTCTAAATGTTCGTACATAAGTGTTCTCGATAATAAACTGAATTCTAAAGTGTTCGCGTAGAGCCCCTGAGCATAATGATTCTCGCGCAGAGTTTTTAATTTTCTAGTTGGTTAAATCTCATAAGTCCATTGACTTGCGGAAACCGGAAAATGTTTCAAATGTTTATATTCTCAGCGCCTTTGCGCCTCTGCGGGAAATAAATAATCCTTTCGAATTAACTCAGCGCGAGAATCCAAATTAATCATAATGCACCAACTCGTAAGGCAGTGACGGTTCGCGGCCTTCTAGCAGGTCGGTCAAAAACTTCCAGAAGACATCGGCCGACGGCGGGCAGCCGGGCAGAAAATAATCGATCTTGACGATTTCATGAATCGGGCGCACTTTGTCCAACAATAAAGGTAACTCCGGGTCACTCGGAATCTGCGGGTTTTCGACACCGATGCCGTCCAGGTACGCTTCGGCCAGGCATTCTTCCAAAGGAATGAAATTACGCATTGCCGGCAAGCCGCCGTTGATGGCGCAGGCGCCGACCGCGACCAGTGTTTTGCAGTTTTTACGAAATTCGCGCAGCACATGCACATTTTCCGAATTGCAGACGCCGCCTTCGATCAAGCCGATGTCGCAATTCGTGCAACGTTCGATGTCGGTAATCGGCGAACGGTCGAATTCGACCGCCTCGGCGAGTTGCAGCATACGTTCGTCGATGTCGAGAAACGACATGTGGCAACCGAAACAGCCGGCTAGCGACGTGGTTGCGACTCTGATTTTATTAGTCATGGCTCTCGTGCTCCGTTTCTAAGCTGACTTGATCGATTTGTTTATGGTCGTAGATGCGTTCTCCGATCGGGACCGTATAGCCGGTACGCTTGATCAGAATTGCGCCGGTCGGACAGATGTGCGCGGCTCGGTCGCCGGCATTAATGTCGCTGTCTTTCAATTGACCGGACTCGGAGTTGACGATCAAGTGCTTGTTAATGCCGCGGCCTGAAATCGCAAATACGTTCTTGCCATCGGCCTGCTGGCTCGCTCTGACGCAGAGCGAGCAGAAAATACAGCGGTTGTGATCGATCATCACGTCCGGGTGGCTCGCGTCCATTTCGCGTTTCGGATAAAAATGCGGAAAGTGATTGTCGAGCATGTTTAGATGATAGGCGACGGCTTGCAATTGGCAGTTTCCGGATTTTTCGCAGCCGGGACAAAGGTGATTGCCTTCGATGAACAGCATTTGCGTGATTTTTTGGCGGTCCTGATTAATTTCGGTCGTTTCGCTCAATACATCTTGACCTTCGGTTGCCGGGAAAGTGCAAGCCGAGCAAGTGCGGCCATTGACATTGACATTGCATAATTTACAGCTACCGTGCGGCGTGAATTCCGGGTGATGACAGAGATGCGGAATGTAAACGCCGGCCGCAGTAGCGGCCTCCATGATGGTTTGGCCATCTTCGAATGGAATGGGCTTGCCGTCCAAGGTAAATGTTTTGCTCATGCTATTCCTCCACCTGGGCTAGATGTGCCCCTGCATCATTACGGTTTGCCATGCGTCTGGCAGTTTCAAGGGAAGCGTTCAAATCGAAGCCTGGCTCGTAACTAATATTTTTCAATTGGCTCTGGTATAAGTCGGGATACCTCTCTAAGGTATGAATGATCGGATTGGCCGCCGTTTGGCCTAAACCGCAATGACTATGGTTTTTAACCAGGCGAGTTAGTTCCTCAAGTGCAACTACATCGCCGGCCGAACCGTGGCCGTCGACGATTTTGTCGAGTTGATTTTTCAGCAACGACGTACCGACCCGGCAAGGCGTGCAAAAACCGCAACTTTCATGCGCAAAGAAATCAGTGAAATTACGCACGATGTCGAGAATGTTGCGTGTCGAATTGAAGACGATGAACGAGCCTCCCGTGGCTAAATCCTCGAATCCTAGTATGCGATCGAGTTCCTGGTTGGAAATGAAGGTGCCGGACGGTCCGCCGATTTGAACGCCGAGGACATCATGGGCATCGCAATCCTCAAGAATTTGCCGGACCGTAACGCCAAATGGATATTCGTAAATGCCGGGACGTAGGCAATCGCCGCTAATGCTAAGAATCTTGGTGCCTTGGGATTTTTCTGTGCCTTTCGCCGCGAACCAAGCGCCTCCGTGTAAGGCAATGTTGGCAGTGGCCACGAAAGTTTCAACATTGTTGACGACGGTCGGTTTGTTTAAATAGCCTTGGGAAACCGGATAGGGCGGACGATTTCGCGGAATACCACATTTACCTTCGAGCGATTCGATTAATGCCGATTCCTCACCGCAAATATAGGCGCCGGCGCCGAGACAGATCTCGATATCGAAATTCAAGCCTTTGCCGAGAATATTGTTACCGAGCAAGCCGGTCTGACGGCGTTGGTTAAGTATGTTTTCCAATTTTTGATAGAGGTGTAGGTATTCGCCGCGCAAATATAGGAAACCTTGCCGGGCGCCGATAAGTGCGGCGCAAATAGTCATGCCTTCGAAAACTTGATCGGCATAGCTATTCAGCAAGACGCGGTCCTTGAATGTGCCGGGTTCACCTTCGTCGGCATTGCAGACTACATAGCGTTCTTGTTCTGATTCTTCGGAGCAAAATCTCCATTTCATTGCCGTATTAAAACCTGCGCCGCCTCGTCCCCTGAGTCCGGATTGATCGACTTCCAATAGTGTTTCTTTAAGGCCGCGTGCGAAGGTCGCTTGCAGACCCTCTCCGGCACTAATGCGACTACTCAATAATAGGTCGGATTGATAGATGTTATCGGCGACTTGAAAGAATTCCTTGGGCCAATCCTCAAGTGCTTTTTGTTCGTCGATTAATTGTGCGATCGCGTCGATTCTCGATCGGTCCAGTCGTGTGATCGCGTGGCCATTGATAAGTCCGGCGGGACCTTGATCGCACATGCCGGTACATGAAGTATTATCCAAGCTGATCAAGCCGTCTTCACGAACGTTACCGGGCGACACGGAAAGCTTGTTAGATAAATAGTCCATCAAATTGTGCTTGCCGAGCATGTGATCGGTAATCGAGTCGCTGATTAATATATCGTAACGTCCGCGCGGCGTTAAATGAAGAAAGCTATAAAATTCGATAACACCGATAATTCGTGTGGTCGGGATGTTTAGTTCCTTGGATAGGAATCGAATGGCTTGGTCCGGAATGTGAAAGTATCGCGCTTGAACGGCGCGCAATATTGCTAAAAGCCGAGTTGGGCGCCTTGCGTGGGTTTCAACGAGATTTTGAATGAACGATTCCATGATGTCTCTCTGCTGCATTGGGTTATGACGGAGGAGCTTGAGTTCAACTATATTCCAATATAAAAAAAAATACCATTCCAGAGTGTGAATACAGTGTTTTCCAATTTGTGCAATTACAGCACGACTAGGAAGTTAAGCTCTCGATAGATGCCGTTCGGCTGCCGTTATTTGCCTCTCGCTGATCGCTGAATTAGGAGCTTCAGAGTCTTGATGTGCTCAATTTATTCGTTAGCGAGTCGAAACATTCATATTCACGCTTGTTGTGTAAAAGAGACAGTTTGGGAAGGCGATAAAAAAGCATTTGATTGGATTACAAAGCGTTTAAGGTAGGGGGGTTATTAGTAAAATTTCAAGCTATTAAATAGAAAAGTATGTCGATAACAAAATAATGGTGTAAACTTAACACAACTTGGGGCTATTTAAATACAACATGTTTCAGTTGTAAAAATACAACAGTTTTATTTGAAATTGAATCTATTCCCTTTATGCTCAAAAAAAGGTTAGCTTTATGAAGGTATGGGGTGTGGCTAGCGAGGATGTCGGCAGCAGGGCAAATTTGTGTTCCTGCAAAATCTGCATTCACGCCATCCATGGCGTTCAAGCTGCCGTCAAGCCCCCAGGAAGGGTTCTCGGCGGTCCTCGATAAATACTCCGTACCTTTTATTCTTAGAGGGTTTTTTAATCAAAAGGGAGTAAGTTGTTTTTATCCCCAATCACTTATCAATATTTCATACCAGTCTCTCCATTCGAGAATCGGTTTTTTGAAGGCTTTTATTCAAAAAGAGGTCGTTTATGTGTAAGAAAAAATTACTGACTAGCGCTTTATTGGCCGGAATGGTTGCACTCCCGACCGCTGAGGCCGAGGAGCCGCAAGATAACCGGTGGTATGTGGCGCCATTCGGTACCTTTATTAAATCAGGTGGCGACCGGGGCGCTAAAGATGGTTGGGGTGGCGGTATGGGCTTCGGAAAAATGCTCAACGATCATTTCAACGTCGAGTTGAGAGGTTTTTACCAAGGTTTCAGTGGCTACAATAACGCCGAAACAGGCCAAACCAAAGGGCGTTGGGATTTAACCGGCGGTTCAGCGGATCTGCAATATTACTTTTTTCGCGATACCTTTTCACCTTATATCGTTGCTGGCATCGGCGGCATGAATACAAGCGTACCTGGTGATAGCGGCGCTTCGATTACCGGCGAAGGCGGTGTGGGTTTTACCTACGAACTGCATGATAACTTTTTGCTTCGAAGTGATGTGCGTTACCGTTACAACAATAATTTCAACGCCAATCTGCGTCCCGGTACTGAGGAATATCATGACATGACCGTCAATGTCGGCTTTGTGATTCCATTTGGAGAAAAACCGAGAGCGGCTGTCATGCCAGTGAAATTTGAACCAGAGCCAGCTGCCCCGGATTGTTCGACCATGGACTCGGATGGTGACGGCGTCAACGATTGTATGGATAAATGCCCTGGGACTATTTCCGGTAGTAAGGTTGATGCGCAAGGTTGCCCTGTTAGTATCGAGCTTAGAGGTGTTAACTTCAAATTCGATTCTGCCGAACTGACCGATCAAGCAAAGATGATCTTAGACGGAGTCGCTGAAAAACTGATCGCTTATCCGCAAGAAAAAGAAATCGAAGTTCAAGGTCATACCAGTAGCGAAGGTGGTTACAATTACAATATGCGATTGTCCGAACGCCGTTCGCAATCAGTTGTAGATTACCTGAAGACCAAGGGAGTAACCGACAGTATGCACGCTAAAGGGTACGGTCCCAATCAGCCTGTTGCCGATAATAGAACTGAGGCAGGTCGGGTTCAAAATCGCCGTGTAGAATTGATCTGGATGGAAAATTAAGGAATATTTTTCATCGGTTTCGAACATGAAAACCCGCTTTCGAGCGGGTTTTTTATTTGATAAGCTTTCATCCTAGAAAAAGCATTTCGCCATGAAGATCTTGAAGAATAAGAAGTTAACTCAATAACATGTTATGCGTTTGTATAGAACTTTCGTTCACCCAGCAGATTAGCGGAAATGTTTAGTTAATTTTTTGAAATACTTTATGTGCTTCATGGTTAAAATGTCGAATTTAGGTTCATAAACTTCGCGCCTTGTTAATGAAGAAATAGCCTTGCCATAAAAGCCGCAAACATGACCGTGCGAAGTATACTTATCGTAGATCAAAATTAGGCACCGAGGTGCCCGTCAAAGGATGCTGTGAATACACCCATGTAGACTCTTTGCCAGCATCCATGCTGGCAAAGCATTGCCGAGTATACCTGCGCCTCAGCATCGCTAAAATTTGAAGTGCGAACGGTATATATCAAAATTTATCGGCATTCCATTGATAGGACTCCATGATGTCTTTGCATAGGCCGGGTTCTCGTCCGCTGATCCAGCCTTCCCCTTTATCGAAGCCTTTAGGAAGATCGGCAAGAGTCGGACCGAATTTGCGCGTTTTGCATCCTTGAGACTGAGGGTTGTCGCAACAGCATTTCATTGCGGCGACATGTTTTTTTATCAGGGCCGGGGTTGCGGCAATCGGCGGCATCCAGTTTCTTTCGTTCGGACCCGAAGTTAGCCAGGCGCTCAGCGTTTTGTCCGGATGGCCCGTGGCAAATTCAAAACTATAACCGCAAGTTCCGGAGGTCGTCATTTTGTGGCACTGAGTACATAGTTGCTGTTCACCGTCGATAGGATCGGTTGTAATCTGGAGAATATTATGGTTATTGAAGAAGTTCTGAAAAGGCTCGCCAACCGCTAAAAAGGGTAAAGGTGCCATCCTATAGATATCCGGTAGGCCGTGTTTTGAATTAATGTATGGACTATATTTAACGCCGTGCGCATTGTGACAGGCAATGCATCCGGCTTCTGCGGTAAACGCCGGCGATTTAAATGCCTGATTGACATCCCGGTACCAAAGGTCTTGTGGAAAATCTTTCGGGGGTCTTGATTGCTTCGGATTGTATTGTTTTAAATAGTCGTCTTTACTAGGGAGGGGCTCATCGAGGGGTGGTAAAAAACCGACCACTGCTTCGCCATATTGAGTGAGATAACAACTTTTTCCTGTTTTTGTATTCCGCAGGATAATGCCGATATCGTTAAAAGTATTGTAAAGATAATAAAGTTCGGTTTTGTCGGAGCTAGACGCTTTGTCAAAGCGCTCTTTTCTTTGCTGCTGGTTCATGCCGAGATTGGCTTTGGTTTTTCGAAACCAATCTTTTTCGAATTGATTCCCTTTTTGCCGACAGTTGAGCACCATGATGTTATCGTCATCTAGTTGCTTGATTTGTAAATGCGAGTAGGTCCAGCAGCCCATATCGCCGCCGAGCCAATGAGGGTTGTCGCATTTTTTCGAGTTTGAGAGTAGTTTTTCCCAGTTATCTTCTTGAATTTCTTGTTTATCGACATAAATGGGGACTTGTTTGCCGTCCAAGCATGAGAGTACCGGCAATTTACGGGCAATGCCAAGTTCAGCCTTGCATTCTTCGACATGCTGGTAAACGGTATAGTCCGATGAGGCGTCATGAGTGCTTGGCTGATAAATTAAAAATGTAATGACGCCGATAATAAGGGTTACGGCCAGTACTAATGGAGTTTTCATAGGATACTACCTCTTAATTTGTTAGGTTTATTATGGAAGAGGTGTTGCTTATTTTTGTAATGGTACAGATCGTAACTTAATCCTAAATTCGGCAGTTTAACCATGAAGTACATGAAGTTAATAATGCCTTTCAAGAGGTTATCCATAAATTTTGATTCACCTTTCCGGAGAGCAAAGTTGTTTTGCAAAGGCTCGGCAACCTATTGAATTAACTTCTTATTCTTCATGATCTTCATGGTGATATGCTTTTTCTAGGTTAATAACTTTGAGCCATTGGGTTCTAATTAATTGTGCAAAATACCGATGGTATCGAGTGATTATTTTAGTTTGATCATGTAGCCGATACAGTCGGTATCTGAAATCATTGCCGATTGGGCTTTTAAATTAATAGCGCTTTAGCTTTTTTTATGCAAGCGCTATCCGCAATTTTGTTAGGGTTATTATAAAGAATCAAAGTATGAACCAGGGTTCTGCCTGGACTGGGTGCTATAAAATATTATATAAAATCAATAGTTTATAATTTATTGTATGCAAAGGAATAAGTTTTTTAATCGAGGGCTTGAAAAAATGTGAAATCGGTCATAGTATCCTACTCTTACAGTCAAGAAATACCCGTCCGGCACGCCTAAAAGCCTGTCGATAGTCATTATAAATAGAGGTTAACCCAAGTCAGAACGAAATTTTCATCGTAAATTAGTTATTTAGGGGGGCGTATGGACATTACACATCAAAATGAAATCAGACGCGACAATTTTCCTATCTTATTGTTCGCGTTGACGTTATTCAGCAGTGCTTCTTTAATGTTTGTTTTACAACCAATGTTTGGGAAAGCGCTTTTGCCTTTATTAGGCGGCTCTGCATCCGTATGGAATACCTGTATGGTGTTTTATCAGAGCATACTTTTTCTGGGTTATCTCTATGCCCATTTTCTCTCCACTCGCTTTGGTTATCGAAAGCATCTTGCCATCCACCTTTCGATACTACTTATCAGTCTTTATTTTCTTCCGGTAAGCATACCAGAGGGTAGCAGACCGCCCAGTTCGGAAAATCCTAGTATTTGGTTGCTGTCTACCTTATTCGTGTCAATAGGGTTGCCGTTTTTCGTATTATCGACTAACTCGCCTTTATTGCAAAAGTGGTTCTCAAAGATTGGTCATCAAACCAGTAGCGATCCTTACTATCTTTCGATTGCCAGTAATACCGGTAGCTTGATCGCGTTACTGAGCTATCCTTTTTTACTAGAACCCTCCATCGGTATTAGCCAGCAACAGCAGTATTGGAGTGCGGTATTTCTTGTGCTAATAGGCTTGATTTCATTGTGTATGCTAATTCTAAAACAGCAGCATTTTCATCCTGCAGTCAATAAGGCATCACGGGGCAATCTAGTGGAAAGGCCCGAACTGAAATTACAACTGCAATGGTTATTGTTGGCGTTTGTGCCATCCAGTTTATTATTGGGGACGACTAATTTCATCAGTATAGATATCGCCACAGTGCCATTGTTATGGGTTATTCCTTTAGCCTTGTATTTGTTCTCATTCATTCTGGTCTTTTCCGGCTACGGTGCGGCAATTCATAAGAAAATATTATTGATACAGCCTTGGGTTGTTGCCCCCTTTTTGATTTATTATTTTTCGAATCAAAAGCTTGCATATTTTTCAGTCGAATTAGTTATTCATTTAATAGTTTTCTTTTTATCCATCATGGTGTGTCATGGCGAGTTAGCCAAGAAACGCCCTTCGACAGACTATCTGACTCAGTACTATTTGATCATGTCCTTCGGCGGCATGCTCGGCGGTATCTTCAATAGCTTTATCGCGCCATTTATATTCAGCTCGATTTACGAATATCCACTCATGATCGTTTGCGCATTGCTGTTGAACCCGATCAATGGCATTGGTCTCTATATTAAAGAGCATCTGGCGAAAATTATCTTTAGCGCTTACTTCGTCACGTTCGCGGTCATTTTATCGATCAGTGTCAATCAGCTAGACGATGCATTCCTCATCAGTTTTGCGATCATAGCTTTAATGGGCGCAGCTTACTTCTTGTTTAAAAAAAATTCCTTATATTTTCCTTTGGTTGGGCTGTTGGTGCTGTCCTGTGCGGCGCCGGAAAAACATCAGGGTGGAGACCAGCTCTTGCATCAAAGCCGAAATTTTTATGGCGTATTGTCGGTCAAGAAAATTTCGGGTCTCAATGTCGACAATAATATGCACACATTGCATGAAATTTATAGCGGCACAACCCGGCATGGCTTGCAGTTGTTGAACGATGTCAATAGACAATGCACTCCGAACGGCTATTACAGCCCGCAAGGACCTTTAGGTTCCATTTTTGCGAATTACAATAACCGAAATAACGCTTGGAAGATCGGCGTTGTCGGTCTTGGGGCTGGAGAAATGGCCGGTTACGCCAAAGCATCACAGCACTGGACATTTTTCGAGCTCGATCCGGCCGTTGTGCAGATTGCCACCAATCCCGAGTATTTTACTTACTTAACGGATTGTATCAGCGGTTACGATATTCAAATAGGGGATGCCAGAATAACATTGGAAAATCAACCGAATCCTTTCGACTTACTTGTTATCGACGCGTTTACTTCGGATTCGATACCGACCCATTTGCTCACCAAGGAAGCTTTGGAGTTGTATTTTTCCAGACTGGAAAATCACGGCTTGTTGGTTTTTCACATCTCCAATCGTTATCTGGAATTAAAAAAGGTACTATCGGATCATGCGGAAAAGTTAGGATTGACTCTGTTGCTGCAAGAATTCAGGCCTGAGCAAAATATTCCTTTTGTTTATCGCTCAGATTGGGCCATTCTGGCTCGAAAAGAAGCGGATCTCATGCCTTTGGTCAATGCCGACTTGCAGAATAATTGGCAAAAAGTACCCCATTACGCCGATGCTCGTTCATGGACGGACGATTTCACTAGCATCATGAGTGTTTGGAAATAAGGATACGGTAAAAAAATAACTTACCTAAATTTTTCTCACGCCTTGCGCACATCCCTCACAAGCTTATCGTTCCCATGCTCTGCGTGGGAACGGCAGCTTTAGACGCTCCGCGTCGACAGCACCTGGTCGTTGGATTGAGAAATTGTAGGGAGCGTACTCGTTCTATTGTTTCTATGCGTCCCGGGATGCATTCCCACGCAGAGCGTAGGAACGATGAAACATCCGCCATGCCCGACTAAGGAGAAAGTCAGTGAGTTATGTATTCGATATCGATCGTCTTCATGCCATCGCTCGGCAAGGAATCGGGAAGTCCCACGACGAAATGGTGAAAATAATAGTGGAAGAAACCGCCCGGGCCTATCCCAAACACATCGATTCCAATCCAAATCGCCGATGGCTATTCAGCTTGACGGCGGGCGCGACCGGTGTGATGACGATACTCCATGCATCTTTTACCGAGTATTTGATCATCTTCGGAACGCCGGTGGGTACTGAAGGCTTTTCCGGCCGCTACCGCATGGAGATTCATGATTTTTTTATGGCCGGTGAGGTTTGGACTTACCGGAAAGACCGTTGTGGCGTGCGCGAAATCGCAGAGCCCGGCGATCATACCATTCTGGAACGGGGTAGCGTCAACGGGTTTAAAATCCCTGAATCGGCTTGGATGTTGGAATATGGTCGAGGATTCATTCCATCCGCTTTTTCGCTTATTTTAGGCGATGTTGTATTCAGTGCTTTCGATGGGACGACCTTGACCGAGACGGTTTGGATATATGGCAAAATGGCGTTACGGGAGCTGATTGTCAATCAGAAGTTCTAGTGCTGAAAGAGAGCGGATTATGAGTGAACAAGAATCGAGCGACAATACGGCCGTGGATACGGTTCGTCAGAACTACGGTTTCGGCTTTTCCTGGCTTGTGCTCATGATAGCGTTGCCGCCACTTGTCTATTATTTGTGGATTTGCGTCACTTATTACCAAGGCGAACTGATCTTCCCCAGCGACACGGTGGCTTGGCGGCGATTTTGGTCTTATGTTGAACCGCCGACCTGGCAAGCGGCAGGCCTGTACGCGGCTTGGTTTTTAGGTCAGGCCGCGTTACAGGTTTGGGCGCCTGGTTCGACGGTTCAAGGCATGAAACTGCCTGACGGCAGTCGGCTCGATTATCGGATGAATGGAATATTTTCTTTCCTATTTACCCTGGCCGTGGTGTTCGGTTTGGTAACGATGGGTTGGTTGGACGCCACGGTTTTGTATGATCAACTTGGTCCATTGCTTAGTCTGGTAAATATTTTTACCTTTGTTTTTGCGGGGTTTCTCTATTTCTGGGGCTTGAACGGTGAGGAATGGGAGCGGCCGACAGGGCGCCCTTTTTATGACTATTTCATGGGGACGGCGCTTAACCCAAGGATTGGTTCCCTTGATCTCAAGCTGTTCTGCGAAGCTCGCCCCGGCATGATTTTTTGGTTACTGATGAATCTTTCCATGGCCGCTAAGCAGCACGAATTGCATGGTACGGTGACGGTTCCAATGTTACTCGTGGTGGGATTTCAGAGTTTTTATCTGATCGACTACTTTATTCATGAGGAAGCCGTTCTCACCACTTGGGATATCAAACACGAAAAATTTGGCTGGATGCTTTGTTGGGGTGATCTGGTGTGGCTGCCTTTTACCTACACATTACAGGCTCAGTATTTGGTTCATCATACCCATGACCTACCCGCATGGGGGATTGTTGCTATTGTGGCTTTGAACTTGGCCGGTTATGCAATTTTTCGGGGCGCCAATATCCAGAAGCACCATTTTCGGCGCGATCCAAACCGGTCTGTGTGGGGCAAGCCGGCAGAATATATAAAAACTGCCCAAGGTTCATTATTACTGACCTCCGGTTGGTGGGGCATGGCTCGTCACATGAATTATTTCGGCGATTTAATGATTGCTCTCTCGTGGTGTTTGCCCGCGGCTTTCGGTAGTCCAATTCCTTATTTTCATATCGTGTATTTCACCATTTTGCTTCTGCATAGGGAAAAGCGAGATGATGCGATGTGCTTGGCGAAGTACGGCGAAGACTGGTTGCGCTACCGGAAGAAGGTACCGTGGCGTATCGTGCCGAAAATTTACTAAGGATTTCGCTATACAGCCATCGCGGAACAAAATTCGGCGCTCGGGTGACGGCGAACGCAATGCCATTAAGTTAAGGACTTTTCCGTTCGCCCTGAGCCCTGTGGCTGCGCTCAGGAGAGCCTTGTCGAAGGGTGAAGACGTCCACTACCATTTTAGGGTAAAGCCTGGGAGCGAGGGCGTCCCGCCCGCACTGAATGCGGCCAGGATGGCCGCATTCCCAGGAAAATGTTTAAGGGTATGAATAATTACAATTGGAGTGCTCTTTATTGTTTGTTAATCGGTAATTGGGCGATTCGATACTCTATTTTGTGCATCATTTTTTGATAGGCAGGGCCCTGTAAACCGCCGTAGAGTCGATTAAATTCCTGTTCTGTAAGATATTCGGGTAAGTCGGCCGTTTTCGGAATAATGTCGCGTTCTTGGGCCATGGTCATAAATGTTTGAATTTTTCCGGCTTGCGAGTGATTTTGCACGGCGAGCTCGCCCATGAGCGTGCCGACCCGGTTGGCGGTCATATCGATGAAAGAAAAACCGCTGCCGCCTTTTGAATCTTCTAGTTCCTTATATAATCCTATGGCATCGGCCAACGGCGTGCCGGCATAGGCGGCAAGCGTAGCCGAAACTAAATAATGTTTGCTTAAATCGTTGCGTTTATTGAGAGTAACGGTCCGCCAAATCGGACGATATTGGCTTTTCAAAGAAGGAATAATTTTATTCAGGGTTAAACGGTTGGCATATAACGTTAGCACCAAGATGACGGCACGATTTTCCGCGACCGGGTCGCCTTGGCGACTGCGTTCGTTTGCCAATTGAAACAAGGGTTGCGTGAGTTCGGTCAAGCTCAAGTGCCTTTTGGACGCGCGCGTTAGCATTACCAAGCGTTGCTGATAAACTTCAATTCGATGCTGTTCTTGCTCAGGTAAAAAAGCGCCGCTGAGTTTAGTCGGTAAATTTTCATGCCATTTATAAGTCACGATCATTTGTTTATTGATGAATCCGACCTTTCTGATCATGGCTTGAAGCGCCTGCCAATCGGCATCCGGCAGCATAAGTCTGTAGATACTTGTGCTTAAGTTATTTGCTATAAATCCCGGAATTTTTAATTGGCCCAGCGATAGGTGGCCGATTTCAGGAAGGCTATGAGTTTGCTTGAGTTCGAGTGTTAAATTCAAATAATTGCCCAGTGGGTTTGAGGGTAATTTTAAGGTGCTTTTAATGATGGCCCGACCTTGTCTGATTGTTAAGCCGGCAACGCCGCCTGTATATTGATTGACGAAATAATTGATGGCTAAGTCCAGATCCCTCTGTTCAATGCTTACCCTTGCTATCGTGCCTGTTCTTAGGCGTCGCGGGTCGTTTTGTTCAAAAATTTGTTTTCCTCGGGCGATTTGCTCGGGGGTGATATCGGGCCTTTCTCTTAGCTTGGGTTCATCTTCCACGACTAACACTAGCGCGGTGATAGACAGAAGCAGTAAAACAAATATCGAAAATACGATTAGTTTTATCATTAGACCTATGGTTTTATATATAACTTCGTACGGCCGCATTTGCGGCTTTCTGACGTGCTATTTTGTTCGATAGCGGCCTTACCTACATGGATGTAGGTAAGGGGCGTGAGCAGGAGCGGAAGCTTTGCAAAAACAGTTACATAGCTTGCTATGCGCCTGTTTTCGGGCCTTGCTCTTGACTGCCAGTTCCCGACGCAGTCTATCGCTTACATCCCTGTAAGCGTCGAACAAAATAGCCCTGACATAAAATCCGCAAATATGACCGCGCGAAGTATAGATCGGATATTTGAACCCGGTCCAGTTAGTTTAAAGCAATTAAATTTGACCGCTATAGTAAGTTTTTTTATAGTGATTCGACACTGTTTTTGGATGTTTTGTGTAATTCGTTACGAACACTATGGCCTGATAAGGAGTCGAAAACATGAAATTTCTTGCTGTTCATCCTAGCCCCCTGATGTATACCAAGGTATTTTTACGCCTTGAGCCTCTTGGTCTGGAACAAGTTGCCGAAACGGCCCGGCGACAAGGTTACGATACGCGTTTGATCGACTTGCAGGTGGAATCTCATCAAGATTTATTTCGAATCCTGGACGATTGGCAACCCGATATCATTGGTTTCTCGTTGAATTATTTGGCCAATGTTCCCGAGGTGATCGATCTTGTCAAAGCCGTGAAAGAGCGTTTGCCTAAAGGATTTGTCTTTATCGGCGGACATAGCGCCTCGTTTACCGCCGAAGAATTATTGGAACACGGCGAAGGCAGTGTCGATGCCATTCTCAAAGGGGAGGGCGAGTCGGGTCTTCCTTTGTTGTTTCAAGCCATCAAGGAAGACAGGGAAAACGTTCATTGCGTGCCCGGCGTGGTGACAATGAAAGGAGTGGGAGGACAGCCGACGTTTATCCCTGATCTTGACAATCTTGCGCCGGCCCGAGACTTAGTCCGACATCGTAATAAATATTTTCTCGGCACGCTGGATCCTTGCGCATCGGTCGAGTTTTCCCGAGGTTGTCCGTGGGACTGTTCGTTCTGCAGCGCTTGGACATTCTATGGACGCAGTTATCGTGTGATGAGCCCGGATAAAGTCGTCGAAGAAATGGAAAAAATTCGCGAGCCCGGTGTTTTTATCGTCGACGATGTCGCATTTATTCAAGAAAAAATGGGCTTCGAGATCGGCGAGGCTTTGGCTCGGAAAGGCATCAAGAAAGAATATTATTTGGAGACGCGCGGCGACGTGTTGCTGCGTAACAAAGACGTATTCAAGTTCTGGAAGGAACTCGGGATGAGTTACATGTTCTTGGGTATCGAGTCGATTGATGAGGAAGGGCTCGAAAAATACCGTAAACGTATTGATTTAAGCCATAATTTCGACGCTTTGGAATTTGCTCGGACCCTGGGTATCAATGTCGCGATCAATATCATCGCCGATACCGATTGGGATCACGAGCGTTTCCGCGTGGTGAGAGAATGGTGTAAAGAAGTGCCCGAAATCGTTAATATCAGCGTTAATACCCCCTATCCGGGAACCGAAAGCTGGCTGACCGAATCGCGCAACTTGACGACCCGCGATTATCGCTTGTTCGATATTCAGCATGCGGTGCTGCCGACGCGTTTACCTATAGAGGAATTTTATGCGGAATTGGTCGAGACTCAGCGTGTGATGTTTACTAAGCACATGGGCTGGGCGGCCATGCGCGATGTGACGAAAACCTTGGTCGGTAATTTAATGCGCGGCCAAACGAACTTTGCGAAGAATCTGTTTAAATTCGATAAAGTATTCAATTCGGAATTGCAATTGGCTGACCATCAAATGTCGGTTAAATATCAAATGAAGCCTCCGGTTAAAGACACTAAGTTTGCCAGTGCCAAGGTGTTATCCAAGTCGTTGTATGTTCATGAGCCATTGGGGCGGACTAGTCGGCAGTTGGATGACGATACCGAAAAATTTGTCGATGAAAGTCGGGTCGCTTTGAGCGAGTCTTGATGGTTCTCGTTATCAATTTGACAGATATACCGGTAGAGACGAGGTGACTGTCTCTACCGGTCTCAATCCAGCTTTAACATTCATAGGACGTATGCAGCGCCAGCGGAATACGGGATATTCATGGCCTCGTCCACCCCGGATTGTGCGGTGCTTCATCCGGGCTACGCTGCTGGATGGCGATACCGAAAAATTTATGATTGCCAATCGATTCTGATGACTTATCGGATCCAGTTTGTGTTCCATTTTAAATGCGAGGCTAATTCCGCTTCGATTAGTTGATCGTAATGGCGTTGTAGAGTTGCCTCTGTCGGGCGCGGATAGACTGCCGTTTCGATTTCGCTTCGTAATTGGCTTATAAAATGTCGTTGCAATACGGAATCCTCGGGGATTGTAATTTGTTCAGATTCGTTTTTTGCTTTGGAATCAGGCTTATTAATTAGCGTATCGATTCGTTCGGGTTTCGGGGCGGCGGAAGAATCAAGAGTCGGATCCCTGCCATCGATGAGTTTATACAGCGCTAAATCTTCCGGGTTGACTAGGCGGTTTTCCAATTCGGATTCGACCAATTGATCATAATGCCGTTGCAATACGCAATCGGTCGGGCGCGGAAACAACGACGCTTCGATTTCGGTGCGAAGTTGCGTCAACCAGTGTCTTCTCAATACGCTATCCTCGGGGATTTCGTGCTTAGAGTCGGATTTGCTTGGCGTGCCGACTGCGTGTTCTATGGGGCTTGATTTTGCCTTTACGTCGATAATCGACGCCGAATCGGTTGTGCCAGCTATTTCGATACCATCGATAAATTTGAAACGTTGTAAGGCTTCCGGATTAAGTAAGCGATTTTCCACTTCGGATTCGACCAATTGCTCGTAGTGGCGCAGCAATACGCAATCGGTCGGAGGCGGAAATAACGATGCTTCGATTTCGGTGCGCAGTTGCGCCAATAAGTGACGTCTCAATACCGAATCTTCGGGAACCGGAATCTTTTGTTCAACCCGCGTTGTAGTGTCTTTAACCGGAGTAATTTCAGTTATTGATACCGTGGATTCGATAGAGGATTTGCGGTTTCTTTCGAATGTTTCCACACGAGGCTCGTTTAGATTTTTTTCAATTTGCTTGAATATCCGTCCGGCCCGGCTTTTGATTTCTTCCCGTTGCTTGGCTTCTCGCCATATGAGAAACGGCAGTATCAAGCCGATGACGGCAAATAAACCTGAAAGCGCAGCCCAGATCAAAATGCCTTTCGTGAATAACTGAAAAGTCCACCAAGAAAATCCCAATAATACGGCAATGCCGAAGGAAATTTTCAGCGATAACTTAAAAGTTGCGACACTTGAATTGCTGCTATTGATGTAAGTAGGGTCGATGTCGTTTTTTAATTCTTGGAAATGAGCGGCATCGTATTTCGAATGTTTGGCGGTTTCGAGCCAATCAAGGCTTCTTCTGAGTCGTTTTTTATGTACGGTGTTCCTTATAGCCAGAAGCATAATAATCAATGTGGTCGACAATGTAGCGGCCATGGTGATCATGATTTCGTCGGTAATCATAGCTACCCCCTTTATTGTAATAATTTTTGGTTATGTCCATTTGCCGTGACAGGCAGCAAAGCTGAGTTGTCATGAAATCCTGAGACCTAGCATGCGTTTAAATGAAAGTCAAATGCAAATCTAACAGAATTGACATTAAATATCTAATGATTTATTTAGAGGGGGTTAAAACATGCCGCAAAAGGGCCGTACAGTGACCCAATCGCCGGCGGATTTAGATGTATCTTGATGATTCAAAATAATAAACGCATTGGATTTGCTCATCGACATCAAAATGCCCGAGCCTTGTTTGCCGGTGGTTCTGACGATCCAGTCGCCATTTTGATCGCGGCTGAGGATGCCTCGCTGTATTTCAGTGCGTCCCGGTTTTTTGCGCAGTTTTTCGGTGGTACGTGCCATGATTGTCGGAGTCATCGGCTTATCGACTATGCCGAGCATTTTTTCCAAGGTCGGTAAAACGAAATAATAAAAGGTTACCAATACCGCGACCGGATTACCCGGTAAGCCGAAAAACGCGGTATTTCCGATGCGCCCGAATGCCAAGGGTCGGCCCGGTTTGATTGCAATTTTCCAGAAATCGACTTGACCCAAGTTTAGTAGGGCCGTTTTTGTGAAATCGGCTTCTCCAACCGAAACGCCGCCCGTTGAAATGATGAGATCGGCATAACGGCCCGCTTCATTAAAACGTTTCAATAAAGTATCGGGGTCGTCTTCGATAATACCGAGATCGACGATTTCGATATCGGGCCTGTCCAGTGCCGCTAACAGGCTATAACGGTTGCTATCATAGATGCCACCGCTACAGGGGATTTGAAACGGGGCGAAGATCTCGTTGCCGGTCGAGGCGATCGCGACGGTCAATCGGCGTTTGACATTGACTTCGCTAACACCGAGTGAAGCGAGTAAGCCGATATCCGGCGGCGTGAGGTATCGCCCCGGAGCCAAGACGGTTTCACCTTGTTTGATATCTTCTCCGGCGCGGCGAACGTTATCGCCGGCTTTATGCCGATTATCGATGGCGATAAAGCCGTCCACGGCTTCGACATGTTCTTGCATGAGCACGGTATCGAACGGTTCAGGTAAAGCGGCGCCGGTCATGATGCGCAGGCAAGTGTCCGGCTCGACAACGCCCTGATAAGGAGTACCGGCCAGGGCAAGGCCCTTTACGGCAAGTCGCTTGATTCCGTCGGCCGGGAGCTCGGAGCTGTGCAGCGCATAGCCGTCGACAGCCGAATTGGTATGCGCGGGTACATTCAAGGTCGAGACGACGGCTTCATACAAGGTGCGTCCTCGGGATTTTTCAATCGGCAAACGCTGATAGCCGTTAATAGTCGGCAGATTGGCTAAAATTCGGGAGAGCGCGTCTTCGCAAGGCATCAGTCCCGATTCGAATATGTCTGTACAACTAGGTTGAGTCTGGATCATTTGCGGATACTCGGGCCGTTTATCGGGATGCCGTTGCCGATATAACTTAAAAAATATTCCAAATTACGGAATTGGGGACTTTGCGCACCTGGCGATTCCGCACGGATTTGTTTGAGGCATTCGGCAAAGCGCCGGTGCAGCGTGCCGGTTTTACCCCATTTCAAACGATAGACCGGCCAATGGCTGGTATGGCCCAATGACGGGCTTAACACTTCCGAGCGCAGTTGTTTGCCGGCATTTTGCACATGGCAGGTTGCACAGGCGAAGTTCAATTGGCCGCGCCGTTCGTAATAAAAAGCTTTCCCGGCTTGATAGGCGGCCAAGGCACGCGGATCGCTATCGGGAATTTCGATTGCGAGGGCTTTGCCGCGACTCGTATAAGCTAGATAGGCGAGCAAAGATACGATCTCGCCTTTTTGATAGGGTAGAGGGGGCTCGCCGTTTCGTTCGCGGCAGTCGTTCAAAGCTTTTGCTAACGTGACGACTTCGCCGGTTTCGCTATCCCACTTCGGATAATGTTGAGCGATGCCGATGCCGCGATTCGGCAGACAGTCTGCGTAATGAGCGCCGTTACCGAAAGGCGTCGCAAATAAGGTTTTGCCTTCTTCCAAAGCCCATTCGTAAGGCGGAAATTCTTCGATTGCCCGCCAAGATTCACGCGCGCCGGAATCGATTGCATAAACGCCGTCGGCATAATCTTGTAACGTCAATTTAGGGAATAATGCCCGGTAATGTTCGGTCAAGGCTTTGCGGTCCTGTTCCGGGTCGGCAAGTGCCGATCCAGCCAGGATTCCCAACAACACTAGATAAACATAGCGTAAGACTTTGCTCATGACAATTCGGCTAGTCGTTGTTCGGCGCTGCCGCTTAGGCCTTGATTGTCGACCCAGTTGACACGGATCAGGTCGCCGTTTTCAATGCCTTTCAACCAAAAGGCAAAATAAGGGTTTTTCGAGATGCTGCCAGCCATCTGTGCACTCAAAACCGTTTTCCCGTTTTGACTTACCGTCAAGGTCTTGATGAAATGCGCCGGAATCAATTCTTGCGTCTCCAGATCGCGATTGCGGCCGTGTTCCATCGGATGCGCGATCAAGATTTTCAATTCGGTTTTACCGTTTTTGGGGTTAAGGCGAATTTTGGTTTTGGTCATGTGTTAGCCTCCGCAGCCGCCGATCGTGACCTTGACTTGTTGACGTGCGCTATAGAGCTGATCACCGGCTTTGATTACGGCAATGACATCGCAGGTTTCGGCCATTTTTAGTTGCGCCGATACGAAATGATCGGCATTTTCGGACAATGTGAAAATCGCTGCCAGCGGTACCGGGTTTTTTTCGACCAGAATTGCGATGCTTTCGACATCGTTTAGCGTGCTGGAAACCTTGATCGGCACGACTGCGCCGTCTTCGGCGATCAACGGTAGGTTGAGCGAAATTGCAGCGGAATCGGCAATGTCCGCTCCGGCAAACAAACGATCCAGCGTTTGCTCGAGCTTTCCCGGCGAGAAATAGTCTTCGGCCCATTCGGCGAAAACTTGTCCCGGAGTCATCAGGCCTGCACAAGCGGCAATAACGTAACATCCCGATGTCGTAGCGTGCCGTAAAAATTTTCTACGCGAATAAGTCATGAAGTTTCGGTTCGATTAGGCGATAATTAGCAATTTTTCAAGCCGACTATTCTAATCATTTCTTTTAGCTTTCGGAAACGAAATACCCATGACTGTCGAATTAAACGAATTACTCTTTGCCATGCACATCAAGCTAAAACGACCAACTCACACATCCGATCTTTCTCAAGCTCCAAGTTGGGTAAGAGCATTAGGTGTGCGATGCGCAGCAAACGGTTAAAAGCATGTAGCCCGTATGCAGCGTAGCTAAATACGGGAATGGTGTAGCTTCAAACTTCCCCGTTTGCGCTGCGCTCCATTCGGGCTACACTGTTTGGTCAATTCGGCCTTGATGCCATTTATTGTAGCTTGACATTTTCGACCTCGAAATCGCGATCTGGGGATCGCTCCCACGGTGCATCAATCACCCACCGTGGGAGCGACGCCTTCGTCGCGATTTTCGAAGCCACCGACGCTCAACTTCCACGGTTTATTTCGAAGTCCTAATTGCCCTGAATTCAATGAATTTGCCCCTAGGCGAAGTGCTTTATCTAGGGTCAATCGAGCAAAGCCGGCTTTCGCCAATGGGGTCACGCGCAAAATTGCTCGATGCTCTGCAATATGCCTTGTGTATCCAATCCGCAAAAACTCAGTAATTCCTCGCGCGTGCCTTGTTCGATGAAGGCATCGGGCAGGCCGATGTTCAAGACCGGCATCACGATTCTTTGTGCCTGCAGAAATTCGTTGACCGCGCTGCCGGCGCCGCCGGCGACGACGTTTTCTTCGACCGTGACGATGATATCGTGACTCTTCGCCAGTTCCAGAATCAACGCTTCATCGAGCGGCTTGACGAAACGCATGTTGACGACGGTCGCGCCGAGCTGCTTACCGACCTCGACCGACGACGTCACCATGCTGCCGAAGGCGAGCATCGCGATGCGTCCGCCTTGGTGGCGAATCTCGGCCTTGCCGATCGGTAGCGCGGTCATGGTGCAATCGACCGGTACGCCCGGTCCCTTGCCGCGCGGATAGCGTACCGAAGCCGGGCCTTTATGAATATAACCGGTATAGAGCATATGCCGGCATTCGTTCTCGTCGGCCGGTGCCATGATCAACATATTCGGCAAGCAGCGCATGTAAGTGTAATCGAAGCTGCCGGCATGGGTCGGGCCGTCCGGGCCGACTAGGCCGGCGCGGTCCAATGCGAACAAGACGTCCAGATCCTGCAAGACCACATCGTGGATCAATTGATCGTAGCCGCGCTGCAAAAAGGTCGAATAAATCGCGACGACCGGTTTGCCGCCTTCGCAGGCGAGGCCCGCCGCCAGCGTCACGGCATGCTGTTCGGCGATCGCGACGTCGAAATAACGCTTCGGAAAGCGTTCGGAAAACGCGACCAATCCGGAGCCTTCGCGCATCGCCGGGGTAATGCCGCACAAGCGCTCGTCCTGTTCGGCCATGTCGCAGAGCCATTGTCCGAACACCTGCGTATAAGTCGGATGCGGAGAAGGGGCCGATTTCGGCAGGCAGTCCCGGCTCGGATCGAAGGCCGGCACACCGTGATAGGCCAAGGGGTCCTTTTCGGCCGGCGCATAGCCTTTGCCTTTCTTGGTGACGATATGCAAAAAGCGCGGGCCGGAAATCTGTTTCAAATTCTCCAGTGTCGACACCAGCATGTCCAGGTCGTGGCCGTCGATCGGACCGATATAATTGAACCCCATTTCCTCGAACAAGGTGCCCGGCACGATCATGCCTTTCATGTGTTCCTCGGTCTTACGAGCCAGTTCCCAGACGCTCGGCATGCTGCTCAGGACCTTCTTGCTTTCTTCGCGTACCGAAGAATAAATCTTACTCGACAGAATCTTAGTCAGATAATTATTCAACGCGCCGACATTCGGCGAAATCGACATATCGTTATCGTTCAGAACCACCAACAAATTCGCGTCGATCGCACCGGCATGATTCATCGCCTCGAAGGCCATGCCGCCGGTGATGCTGCCGTCGCCGATGATTGCGACACAGTGCTTATCCTCGCCGCGTAAACCGGATGCGATCGCCATGCCCAATGCCGCACTGATCGAAGTGCTCGAATGGCCGACGCCGAAGGCATCGTATTCGCTTTCAGAGCGGTTCGGAAACGCGCAGATACCGTCACGGGTGCGGATCGTGGTCATGCGCTCCTTGCGTCCGGTCAGGATTTTGTGCGGATAGGCCTGATGGCCGACATCCCAGACCAATTGATCGCGCGGCGTGTCGAATACGTAATGCAGCGCCACGGTCAACTCCACGGTGCCGAGGCCTGCCGAGAAATGTCCGCCGGAAATACTGACCGTGTGAGTCAGGAACTCGCGTAGTTCTTTGGCAATCGGGACTAGATTGGCTTTGGACAGTTTTCGTAAATCCGCGGGCGTTTCGATCAGACTCAATAACGGGTAATCGTTAGCAAGGTTCATAGTATTTTCCTGAGAGAGTGCTTCATTATCCATTGAATGAATCGGGTAAAAGCAATTAATAAAGCGGTTCTTGATAAAACAATAAAATCATACCTAGCTGAAGCATCGCAAAAGCGGATATTAACCCGGCTATTTGTCGTTGTTTCGGGTCATTGAGTCGTATTTCAAGCCAACGTGCACTGGCGATGATGATCGCAAATACACCCATTAACGTATGTCCTACCTGAATTAAGAAAGCTGTTTTAGGTTGAAAGCCGACATGCGAGTGCGTCAGCAACATCAGACCGCCGAAGGCTCCGAGCAGCGGAAACATATAGATCAGTTTCTTATTCGAGTTATTGGGGTGGCGTGCCTTATATTCCATGACTCCCATCATGAACGCCATGAAAGTCGCGATACGGTGTTGCAGAATTTCGCCGCTCTCTAATGTGCTTTCCCAAAAACCGATGGGGCCGAGTGGCCATGCTTCTGGGTCGCTACGTATAAACAGGAAAAGGCCGAGAAAAGCGAAGCCGAGCGGCCAGTAAGGACCGCGATGCGGCGGAGGCGGACGAAGTGATGCAATGATGGCTAAAACTGCGATCGTTGTAACGAAAATGCCGGCTACATTGTGGTTGTAGTCCGACCAGTCGGTACTCGCGCGCGACGGAACTTGGCCTATGATTGCGGTTCTACCGGGTTCGCCGGCCATTAACTCTTCGTGAGTCGGAGATGTTGTTAGTGGAATCCGTGGTTTGAAAGTGGCGAGCGTTTCCTGCCAGGTTGCGGTGGTTTTCGGGATATCGATCGCCGGCGGTTGGGTTGCAAGGCTGACGGCTGTGAATAGAATGCTAACCAACAGGAATGTTTCGGCTTGAATATAACTTGGAATCTCGCGGAATAGCAGCGTCTCGCGATTCTGTTCGAAGAATTCGCGCGTGCCGCGATTGTTTAAATAAGCTAAAAACAAAGCTATGGCTAGCAAGAGCAGTTTGACCAGTAACAAGTTGCCGTAGCCGGTGCCGATGAATCCGTTCCAACTATCGATATAGCCGATCGCCATCGGAAGGCCGGTCGCAATTAGGACCGCGAGCGAAACCAGACCGAGTTTCCCAAATTGTTTCAAAAAGTTGGGCCACAACATCGGATCGATTGCGTTACGTGTGCTTAAACGCCAAATGTTAATTAATTGAAAGACACCGCCAACCCATGCTGCCGCGGCGATTTGGTGAATGACTGTCATCGTCATCAATTGTATACGTCCATCGAAGCGTCCCGCACTGTGAGCGAGCCAAGCGCCGGCGATTAGTGCCGGAATCGCTAAGGCGGTTGCGTTATACCAGGCGTTCTTAGACGTCGGTTGAAGACTGAGCTTGCTCCCGACATAAAAGGCCAGGCAGCCCATCACGATCATACGCACCATTCCGGCCTTGAACTGAATCGTATCGGTAAAGGCCGGGAACGGCCAGACGCCTAGGGTCACGTTCATCAGCCAAACTTTTATTATCAGCGCGAAGCCTTGCGTTAACGCGAGGCCGAATGCACCATAGTAAATCAATGTGACGGTCGACGATAAATGTTTTTCATCGTATCTCCTTGACCAAGGTTTCAGCATAAACATGCCCCAGATCAAGCCGCCTATCGCCGCGCTAAAAAATACGCGGTCGACTCCGCCGACCAAAGAATCCAAAAAATCAGCTAATCCGCCCATTACCAATGCCTTTATTCGATGACAAAAAAACGAATGATATCTTCGGTCAAGTGACCGTCGGCCGCGAACACCTTAAGCTGGATCGCATGTTCTCCGGGTTCTAACGGAGGAATATCGATGACGACTTCTCCGCGGTTTTCACCTCGATTGACTTGGAGTCTCTCATGCACATCACCTTTTTTGACCAGATCGAAATGAGATAAAGCCAATTCCACTCTCGAATTAAAGGTAAGCGATACTTTTCTTCCGGTACCGGCCTTGATCGGGTCGATCTTTAAGGAAGTATCCGTGACAACGGCATGTGCTGAGACAGGGCTCGCATTGAGCGATAGTATTACAAATAAAAGTTGAAAATAATGTTTAATCATATCTTTAACATAAATAGAGATAACGAAGGATAGTTAATCGTCAATAACGTTAGTGGCGAAGTTTAGGTTCTATTTGGATTGATTAACGCCGGTAGAACAATCAAGCTGCTGGTTAGAGTCATCGTAATACCAACCGATAATAATAAACCCATACTGGCGATTCCCAGGTGCGAGGTAAACGCCAGGCTCGTAAAGCTGCACAGTGTCGTCAATGCGCTGAAAAACACGCCGCGTGCGGAACTCGATTGCAGCAAGTTGGTTTGGCTTTGCTTGTGTTGCAATCGATGCACGATATGAATTGCGCTGTCGACACCCATCCCCAGAAGCAAGGGTAATACGATGATATTCGCGAAATTAAAGGGATTGTTCAACAGGACGTTGAATGCGCCGGTAAGTAGCGCTGCAAGCATCAGCGGGACGATCATCAATAATGTCGATTTTATGCTGCGTGTGATAATGAGTAGCAGTGCTATAATGAACACCAGTGCACTCGAAAAGGCTTGGATGAACGCGTCGACGACAGCTTGCCCGGAAGTGACGTCGCCAATCGGCAGGCCGAATACTTGCGGATAGGTGTCAAGTACTTGATTGACGAATACTTTTAGATGTCCGGGGTCGTTGAGGTCTTGCTTGGGTAGAACCAATAGTCGTACGATGCCGTTAGGGCTGATCCAATGGCTTTTGACAGTTTCGGGAATGTCGTCGATTGCGAATTCGGTAGCAGTCAGGCCATCCCGCAACAAGCGCATCGTTTCCGGTAATAAAATCATCACATTGGTTTCCAGCTGCGAATATACCGAATCGGGTTGCTCAGCCTTGTCGGCATGGTCGATGAAAGCTTGAATGTTTCGGTGAAGTTGTTCAAGCAATTCGACCGATACCGATGTGGGCTTTTGTTCTAAGGTTTGTTGCAAGGATTGGTTGAACTGAATCAACGCGCTTTTGACATCGGATTTTTCGTAATCGCGATCGAATTGATCGAGTTGCGCGGGCATAATAATATTAAGCATATCGAGGGTGTCGAGTTTTTCGCTTTGCTGTTCGGGGACTAGATTACTCAGGGTGATCGCTTGGTGAACGCTCGATAAGGTACTGAATTTTGCGGCCAGTTTGTCAGCGTCTTCCAAGCTGTCGGTGAGTGCGGAAATGATGAAAGGCGACTCGGTTTTGCTTTGCAATAATTTTTTAAAAGCGACAACCGATGGGGCTTTCGGGTCTCGCAAATGGATCGGGTTCGAATCAAAAGTCAATTGTGTCAAAATAAAGCCGCTAGCAACCGCCAGTAATAATGCGATCTTGCGGATGGACCGGGAATGGCGGAATGGAAACTGATAGAGCCAATTCGGTAGTGTTGTAGCCGGCTTCGCGCTTAACGGTTTAAAACGCATCAATTTCAACAAGGCGGGCAGCAGAAGGAGTGAAATGGCCAAGCCTATAAACATGCCGACACCGGAAATAATACCCAGTTCCGAAACGCCTTTAAAGTCGGTGGGTATGAATGCGAAAAAGCCGATCGCAGTCGTCAATGCGCATAAAAACAATGACGGGCCTACCGTATGAATACTGTCCGAAATGGCTGCGTCGGTCGGCATGGCATGCAGACGGCACTCTTGATATCGCAAGCATAGGTGGGTCGCGAAATCGACGCCCAATCCGATATACAAAACCGCGAATGCGACCGAGATTAGATTTAAGTGGCCAATGGCGACAGCTGCGAAGCCCGCGGTTAGGACGAGTCCGGCGATCAATGCGATAAAGGTTGAGAAAACCAGCCTTACCGAGCGCAGTCCCAGCCAAAGCGCCGAACAAACCAAGCTCAACGAAACGATCCCGGAAATCACCATGCTTTCGTTCACGCTTTCCATTTCTTCATGCTCCAACGCGACTTCGCCGGTGAAGCTCAGACGCACGCCCGGAAACCGCGATTGCATTTGTTCGGAAAGCGCTCTGAGGTAGTCCATCGGTTTTTCCGCCGGCATCAAATCGCTGAAATCGAGATGCGGTTTTGCGATGACGAGACTGCGGGTTTGGTCTTTTCCGAAACTGTCTTCGGTCAGCATTTTTTGCCAAGATAGATAATGATGTCGGTTTTCTTGGGTTGCGGACACCGTTTGATCGAAAGCGCTTAATAACGGGTCGAGCGGCATCGTTAATTCGCGATCGCTTTCCGTTAGTGCCAGCGAAAGAATGTCCAGAAAGCCCGCGAAATGATAGTTTTTGGATAGATGGCCGATAAACGGTTGTGCGTCGACCAGTTTTTCCGATAAGGCTTCGAGTTCGTCTAATTCCAAAAATAAAAAACCCTGTTGCCGGAAAAACGGATTATCGTCTGCGATATAAACCGATTCAAATAGGTTATGCTTCGTTTGCAAATCCTGTTCTAGGTATGCGGCGGCGAGAGAAGTTTCTTCGGGGGTGTCCGATTCGACAATGGCAATAATCGTGGCGGCGTCAAGCGGAAAAGCTTGATCTAGTTTGAGTCTGACCTTTTGAAATGGCAGTTCTTGAGACAATAACTCGGTGGTGTTGTTATTGATACCGAGATTTTTGATCGTGTAGTTCAGGCTCAGGGCGCATAACAAAACAAAGAACGACAACAAAATCCAAGGAAAACGCAAAGGAAGTTTTGTGATGGCTTCAAACAAGCGGGTTTGTATCGTTGCGGTATGTTTTGCCATGGTTTTAAAGGCGGATAATTAGTTGAGTGTCGGTTTAAGAGTGCAGACTTACAATTTAGGAGGGCGGAACGGTTTTGCAAAAGCATGGCAAGCTTTAGAATTCACATCTTATTCTCCATGACCTTCATGGTGAAAATTTATCTAAGTTCATAGCCATGAAGCCCAGGCTCGACATTGATTATAGTAATGCTGTTGGCATTATGCAAAATATTGTTGTATTTAGGCTAAATGGTACAGGAATGGATGAAAATGTGGAGATATGTTTTTTGATACGCCATATACATGGTTTTTGTTTGGAATTTATACCTTCTCAGCGATTGATATAGCTTGGTGATTTAAGGAAATTGAGTGTTCGGCTTCATCGAAGTGGTTTTTTTAACTGAATTTACACTTGTTGCGTTTAAGCAAATCTAATATAATACCCCTGGCTTACTATATTGAAGATCTTCTATATGCATTTTCGTTTCGGCTTTCTCAGTTATGAAATTAGTCACGTCATTCGTCAGCGGTTTAATAAAAATGCCGAAAGCATCGGCATTACTCATTCGCAATGGCGAGTCTTGGTACATTTGTCCGAAAACCCGAACTGCCGGCAAGTCGATTTGGCAGAAATTCTCGATGTCAAACCGATCACACTGGTCAAACAACTCGACCAGCTCGAAGCGCTGAGCTTGGTGAGCCGTCTCAAAGACAGCGATGATCGGCGTGCCTACCGGCTCGAGTTGACCGAAAATGCATTGCCGGTCATGCAGAAATTATGGGATATTGCCGACCAGGTCGAAGCCGAGGTGTTCGGCGTATTGTCTCCGGATGAACAAGCATTGGTCACCCGGCTGTTGTGCAGGGTCAAGAGGGCTATTTGCGGTACCCAGTCTGATATACCCTAGAATTCATCTTCGGTGCCATAGCGCGCGGTAATAACATCAAAGGCAAATTGTGTTTGCTATCATTAAAAAACTGAAGAAATCGAAAGCGATCGGATGGCTTGTCGTTTTATTTAAAAAGCCCGCTCCGGCAACGCCTGACGACAGTGACTGGCAGCTATTCGCAAGAGTTGTCTGGCAGTTCTTTTGGTTGTTTACCGTTTTGCTGTTTTTCGAAGATCTGCTGGATTTTGCAATTGAAATCGTGCATTCGATTTTCGAGATTCTGCACCTGTTGATAGAGTTACTCGAAGGATTTGTAGAAGAAATTTTGGAACATCTGCTGCATACCGACCACCATCAAAGCGAGACGATCATTGTCAATGCGGCGTTGTTGATCGGGCTGTATGGATTTTATCGTTTTGTCCGCGCAATTCCGCGTATTGTCCGGCGCTTGAAAAGAAATTATGACGTAGCCTGGCTCAAATATAAAAGACGTAAATCAGCTTATTGGCGGACGTTATTGCCGGGCCAGAAGATCAAGTTGACGGCTGCTTACCTGGCCGGCTTGTCGCTGCTGCTGTTTTGGCTGACGCTATGAAGTTAAACCGGATTCCAACATCATTACGTTAATTCACGATGACTCGCAAACATACTCCACCTTAACCGCTCTACAATTTGATTACAGACTTCGAAGGCTCTTTTCGTCTCGTAAACAGGACAGGATACGGGAGGAGCCGTTTTTGTTCTCTTAATTTTCATTCGGCGGTCGGACCGGCTGTCGACGGTTTTTTAATGACAGGAATACCATGCTCTTTTTATCGAAAAAACAAGATTGGCTCGGCAACATCCGGGGGGATTTGCTGGCCGGCATCGTCGTTGCACTCGCACTGATTCCCGAGGCGATCGCATTCTCGATCATCGCCGGCGTCGATCCGAAAGTCGGCCTCTATGCGTCGTTTTGCATTGCTGTCGTGACTGCGTTCGCCGGTGGCCGCCCTGGCATGATTTCGGCCGCGACCGGTGCGATGGCGCTGTTGATGGTGACCTTGGTCAGGGATCACGGGCTGCAATATTTGTTGGCGGCAACGCTTTTGACCGGCGTGCTGCAGATCGTCGCCGGCTACATCAAGTTCGGTAGTCTGATGAGTTTCGTGTCGCGTTCGGTCGTGACCGGTTTCGTCAACGCTTTGGCGATTCTAATCTTTATGGCACAGTTGCCGGAATTAACTCATGTAACCTGGCATGTCTACGCGATGACTGCGGGCGGCTTGGCGATCATTTATCTGTTTCCGTTGATCCCGGCGATCGGTAAGTCGGTGCCGTCGCCGTTGCTCTGTATCGTCGTATTGACGGCCTTGTCGATTTATTTGGGTTTGGACATCCGCACTGTTGGCGACATGGGCGAGCTGCCCGACGATTTACCTATTTTTTTGTGGCCGGAAGTTCCGTTGACGCTTGAAACCTTGCAAATCATTTTTCCTTATTCTGCATCTTTGGCCCTGGTCGGTTTGCTCGAGTCATTGATGACCGCGACGATCATCGACGATCTAACCGACAGCGGCAGCGACAAGAACCGTGAATGTAAAGGTCAGGGAATCGCCAATATCGGCGCAGGTCTGCTCGGCGGTATGGCAGGTTGCGCGATGATCGGACAATCGGTGATCAACATCAAATCGGGCGGTCGTGGTCGTTTGTCGACTTTGATGGCAGGCACCCTGCTTTTAATCATGGTGGTCTTTCTCGACGAATGGATTTCGAAGATTCCGATGGCGGCGCTCGTGGCCGTAATGATCATGGTTTCGATCGGAACCTTCAGTTGGCGTTCGGTGCTCGATTTGAAGAAACATCCGCTTTCGAGTAGCGTGGTGATGATAATGACCGTTATCGTGGTTGTGTTTACGCATAATCTCGCGATCGGCGTGTTCGTCGGCGTGTTGCTGGCGGCGCTGTTTTTCGCTAACAAGATCAGTCATTTTCTGTATGTCGAATCGGAAATAGACGAAGATCAAAGCGTCAGGATTTATCACGTAGTCGGTCAGGTATTCTTTAATTCAGCCGAAAAGTTTACTCAATCGTTCGATTTCAAAGAAGCGGTCGAAAAAGTCGTCATCGATTTACACCGCGCGCATTTTTGGGATATAACCTCGGTCACGGCATTGGACAAGGTCGTCATCAAGTTCCGGCGCGAAGGTGCTGAAGTCGAAATTATTGGCATGAACGAAGCGACCACGACGATCGTCGACCGTTTCGGCGTACACGACAAGCCGGAAGAAATCGAAAAAATCATGGGAGGACACTGATGAATAATAACGAAAATAAAGTGCTAACCTGCATAGACGGCTCGGCGTTGACCGAAGCGGTTTGCGATTACGCGGCTTGGATCGCCCAGCGCGTCGATGTGCCGCTGAAGCTGTTGCATACTATCGATCATCATCCCGAAACCGCGACAATGTCCGATCTGTCCGGCAATATCGGTCTGGACAGCCGCGACGAATTGTTGGAGGAAATTACGCTATTGGATCAGCAGCGCATTAAATTGCGTCTGCAGCAAGGCAAGCTGTTGCTCGAAGCCGCCAAACAACGCGTTATGCAATCCGGAATTAGCGAACCGATTCTAACGCAACGGCACGGCAGCCTGGTCGAAGCCTTGATCGAACTTGAGGATGTGACGCGTGTCTTGGTAATCGGTCTGCGCGGTAAGGTGCATGAAAATCAACCCGATAAGATCGGTGCTAAGCTGGAATCGATCATCCGTTCTCTACACAAACCGATATTGGTCGTCAACGAGCGATTCAAAGCTCCGGAGCGTATCATGCTCGCCTACGACGGCAGCACGGCGTCCGACAAAGCGCTCGACATCGTTGCGAATAGTCCGTTATATAAAGGTTTAATTTGTCATTTGGTTTGCGTCAGCAAAGGTGACGATAAAGGTAAGTTGCTCGAAATTGCCGAAAACAAGCTGAAGCAGGCCGGCGGCATCGAGGTGGTCGCACAAAAATTGGCAGGTAAACCCGATTTGGTGCTCTGCGAATATCAAGAAACCCATAAAATCGACATGACCGTGATGGGCGCGTTTAGCCATACCAAGTTACGCGATCTCTTGCTCGGCAGTTTCACCGCGAAAATGCTGCTGCACAGCAAAAAGCCGCTGTTGTTATTGAGATAAGCCGGTTACGAGTTACCCGTAGGGCATGAATGGTTTGCTTCGTTCCCGCGCTTTAACGCTTATTGTTATAAACGAGTACCGTTATGCGTGTTGACAAGCGGTTATCGAAATATCCAAGAACTCTACTGCTTGATAAGTCACCGAACATTGCCCATCGGACTTCGTTAAAAATTATGGCTGCCCTTCACCTAGCGTTAGGCGAGGAGAGAAGGGGGCCGCCCCCACAAAAGGGTCTGAATGCTCTGTGGGAGCGCCTCCTGAGCGCGATTTCGAGGCCATGAAGGTTGGGTAAAAATAAATGCCATCGAGGTCACAGTAATAAGGAATTAATTTTTGACTAAAGTATTTTTAAATACATTATTGAGTCAAGATTTGTTATAAATAGCGGCGCATGCCTACGATGTTCGAATAACGCATCCGGCGAACAGTTTCGGAACTGTCACCGGATTTTTTTTGTCTTCAAGTAAAATTTAGAAACAATGAAGGTGTCCCTTGAATACCGAAATCAACCGAAACGACGGATATTTCATGAAAATTAACTACAAATTTGTCGGGTCGCTGCTGGCGATAATCTTGCTCTTGGGTTTTGTGTTTAGTGATGCCTTGATTTACATGGAAAAAAACTGGCAGCGAGAAGAGTATAGTCACGGTTATTTGATACCGCTGATTTCATTTTGGTTTATTTGGGAAAATAGAGCGGCGCTAACCAGGCTTATCGGGCAAGGCAGTTGGGCCGGTTTTGTTTTAGTCGCGGCGGGTTTGTTATTAGGCTTGATAGGTGAATTGGCGACGCTGTATACCATTACCCAATATGCATTCCTAATAGTCTTATTCGGTATTTGTTTTGCCTATACCGGTTGGCGTGGAATGCGATTGCTTTGGTTTCCGTTGACTTATCTGATTTTTATGATCCCTTTGCCGAATTTTTTATACAACAACCTGTCGTCGGAATTACAGTTGATTTCGTCGCAGCTTGGCGTAGCGGTGATACGACTGTTTGGAATTAGTGTTTTTTTGGCTGGTAATGTCATCGATTTGGGTAATTATCAATTGCAAGTCGTCGAGGCGTGTAGCGGTTTGCGCTATTTATTCCCATTGGCTAGTTTCTGTTTTTTATGCGCTTATTTTTTCAGGGCCAAGTTGTGGATGCGCGTTGTGATTTTTTTGTCGACGCTCCCGATAACCGTATTGATGAACAGTTTTCGTATCGGTGTGATCGGTGTCCTTGTTGAAAATTGGGGTATCGAGCAGGCCGAAGGGTTTTTACACGATTTCGAAGGATGGGTTATTTTCATCGGCTGCTTAGGCGTGTTGTTCGTCGAAATGTGGCTGATGGTCAAGTTGTTTTACCGGGATAAAAAATTTTCCGAGGTCTTTGTTATCAAGGCCATGCCGCTTGATGAAGCCGAGCAAAATTTCGGGATCGAATCGAGCAATGACGGTCTACCCAAGTCCTTGCCTAAGCCTTACTTGGCGGCTGGATTGCTTTTATTGATAGCGGTACCATTATCGTTGTTCATCGGTGATAGGGAAGAATTAACCCCTGATCGTTCTAGATTCACTACCTTTCCTTTACAAATCGATGATTGGCGCGGTATCGAAGTCGGTATGGGGCAGGAGTATATCGATACGCTAAAGTTCGACGATTATATTGTTGCAAATTACACAAACCATCAACATCACGAGCCCATCAATTTTTATGTGGCTTATTATGCTTCACAACGCAAAGGAGCTTCCGCGCATTCGCCTAAGTCATGTATGCCGGGTGACGGTTGGCGAATCGGCGACTTCACGCAGCGAGCCATTCCCGGTGTCGATGCCATGGGCGGCAATCCGTTACGAGTTAATCGTGCCGTTATTTCCAAAGGTGAAAGCCAACAATTGGTCTATTATTGGTTTCAACAACGAGGCCGGGTCATCACGAACGAATATCTCGTGAAATGGTTTTTGTTCTGGGATGCGTTAACAAAACAGCGCACCGATGGAGCGCTAGTGCGATTGGTTATTTCATTGAATCGCGGTGAAGATGCGTCGGATGGCGATAAAAAACTCGATGCATTTTTACAGGCCGCTTATCCGCGTTTATCGGCGTTTGTGCCGAATTGAAATTGATCGGGATAGACGTTTGATTAGGCCAATCCTGGTTTGCGAAGAACGATGATTGGCCTTTGCCGTACTCCGATGTTTACTTTCTACTTCCCCAATACATCATGACCGATCCGATTAAAGTGTAGAGTTTCTCACGGAATATTTTTTCCTCGTAACACTAACCTAAGATTCGTTTGGTTTAATCGCGCTGCCTTTACCTTTTTTGTTGAGGCTTGATACGGTGCTGAGAACTCCAGTTAGACCTCGATCCAGCTGATACTTGGCCCTTACTAATCGCCATGCCGAGTGGATGGGCATGGTATTTAAAGTTTCTTGAGTCGAAAACTATGGAATTGTTTCTTAGCTTTATATTGTCGTCGGTCATCAGCATTGCGCTGATCCCGATTTTGATCAAATCGGCGTCCGCCTTGAACATGGTTGATGAACCGGATGAGCGTAAAGTGCATACTAAGGCTATTCCAAGATGCGGTGGTTTGGGTTTAGCGATTGCCGCTTTATCGGTCATATTGTTGTTGCTGCCTTTTGAAGGACCTATCGGGCGCTTACTGATCGGTGGCGGTATTATTGTTCTATTCGGTGCTTTGGACGATATGTTCAACCTGAATTATAAATGGAAATTTTTCGGGCAATTCCTGGCCGTATTGGTCATGGTATCGGGCGGGATCTATTTGAAATTTTTACCGTTTGCCGGATTGGACCCCGCGCCTTTATGGATTGCTTACCCGTTGACGGTCCTATTCGTCGTTGGCGTGACTAATGCCGTTAATCTTTCCGACGGTTTGGACGGTCTGGCGGCAGGCATCATGTTGATGACTGTATCGGCAATCGCATTTTATAGCGCTTTGGTCGATTCTAGCAGCTTGGCAATCATGGCGCTGGCATTAGCGGGCGGGATAGTCGGTTTTTTACGTTTTAATACTCATCCGGCCATTGTTTTCATGGGCGATACCGGGAGCCAGTTTATTGGCTTCATGGCTGCCTCGTTCACGATTTATTTGGTCATCGATGTGCATCAAACGCTTAATCCCGCTCTACCTTTGTTAATACTGGGTTTGCCTATTTTAGATACCTTGACCGTGATGGTGCAGAGAATACGTTCCGGTCTTTCCCCGTTTTCGCCCGATAAACGTCATATCCATCATCGCTTATTAAGACTGGGGTTTACTCATGCCGAAGCGGTTGGTGCGATTTATATATTGCAGGCATTGTTTTTATTAGCGTCATTTTTTCTGCGTTATAAGAGCGATTCGGTCGTATTAGGGTTTTATTTGAGTATTTGTTTTACCATCTTGTTGTTTTTTTATGGGACGGCCAGGCTGGAGTGGATGTTGCATCCTGTTCAGGAGCCGATCGAAAGACGTCGGAGCTTTTTTAGGCGTTTCAATTGGCTCTATAAATTTTCCAAGTTTTATATCGAGTATTCGTTGGCTATTTTTATCGGCGTTATGATTTTTGCGATGCTCCGGCCAGCAATGATGTTCACGCAATTGGAAATGGTTTTCGCGATCGCTTTTTTATGCCTTTTTTGGTTTTTGAATAATCCCCTCAAGGAAACGTTGACCCGGTTGAGTATCTACGCAGCCGGCGTATTTTCGTGCTTGATATTAAATCCTTCCAATGGTGTCGATCATTGGCTGGTTTGGGGAGTGGATATTTTTTTGGCAGTGTTACTGATAGTGGTGTTTTTAGCGGTTCAAGTGACGCGGAAAACGGTATTTTCTTTGACGACGCAGGATGTTTTGGTCGGTTTGTTCATTTTATCGGCGATGTTCTTGGCCGATATTGAGTTGTTGCCGCGTATTTTGTTTCGATTATTCTGTCTTGGCTACGCGGTCGAATATTTGTTTCACCGTAATGCAAAAGAATATCGGCCTTTGAAATTATTGGCGATGTTTTCCGGTGTCATGATTTTGTTGATAGTATTACCGGGAGCCGTATCGGCGATGTAATAGCCGTTTTCCGAATTTGCTTGCTATTCGATATTTTTTTTAAACAAGCTCCTACAAATTACGATTGATTTCTTCCCAGAGATCTTTATAGGCCTGAATCGAACGGCCGCTTTTGACGAAGCCGCCTAGCGGCATGCGTTCCAGGCCCATTCGTTCGATGTCGCTGGCATAAGGGATCGCCGATTTCAGCAATTCCGGGAATTGTTTAGGCGTTGTTTCAAGGATTTCGAGGTGCATTTTTTTGCGGCGGTCGACCATCGAAAAAAACGGCATGATTCGTATTTTTTTATTATTTTCTTCTTTGAGAAACTTCTTCAGTTGATCCAGCGTTCTCAACGAAAGCGTCGTCGGAATGACCGGTGACAGCAATATGTCGGCGGCTTTGAAAACGGCTTCAGATAACAATGAGATGCTCGGCGGACAGTCCAGGAAGATGAAATCGTACTCCTGAGCGAGTGGTTTCAATAGTTTATCGAGCTGATGCGTCGGTTTTTTCTTGCTTTCCAGCACTAAGTCAAGGTTTCTAAAAGAAAAGTCCGAAGGCAACAAGTCGAGGTTATCGAAATCGGTGCCTTTAATTATCTCGTCCAGTTCACGCTTGCCTTCGATCAACTTTTTGCTGCCGCCCTTGATTTTGGGCTTGATTCTAAAATAGTAGCTACTTGCCCCTTGCGGGTCGAGGTCCCATACTAAAGTACGTGAACCGCCTCGTGCCGCCAAATAAGCAAGATTGACGGCCGTGGACGTTTTTCCTACACCGCCTTTAATGTTGAATGTTGCAATGATTTTCATAGTGTTTTCTTGTGCTCTATGTTTTGAGGCCGAACGGTGCTAACGACCGAACAACGAATGAAACGCATCTTGAATATCAGGTTGATCGAATGCGTCGAACTTTTCCTGGAAAGCTTCGCGTGCTTGTTGTCGGCGCTTGTCTATCGTTTGAATCAAAACGCCCATTGCCAGAAACGTGTCGGCCGGGACTCCTTCGTTCATCATCTCTTCGCTAAATTTTTTCAAGGTAATTTCTTGTACTTCGAGATCTTGGAATTCGCCTAAGATATCCTGGAAATGTTTCAGGCTTTTAATCAAAGATTTGATCTCGCTTTTTGGATATAGATTTTGAAAAAACTCCATAAGATATCTCAATTTTTTGCAGGTTTTTCGTAAGTCGTGCAGTTCCCCCGGAGGCGATTGATCGGTAATGCGTTGTCCATCTTTGATGATGCGTCGGAAAACTTTTAAGATGCGCTTGTCGGCTAATGACTTGATCGGTAGCAAGGAATTGGCTTGAGTCGGTTTTTTGATGGCCGGCGAGCGTAAAAACTCTTCCCATTCGATTAGCGGCGCGATATAGTCCGGCGATTTTAATTTTTTGGCGAGATTTTTTTGCGCTTGCTTTTGTTTACGGTCGATAAAATCGTAAAGCGGGTTTAAGTCTTCCCTAAGTGCGGGTGGAACGCTTTTCTTATAATTATCGAAATCGAGTAGATAAACGTCGAGATCGCGTGTCGGGGTCGTGATTTGACCAAGCCAGGCAAAAAAATGACTGAAACGTGACGTTTCGGCTTCGGGTAAAACATTTTTTAGTTGATTGAGACCGGCGCGAGTTCTCCGAACAGCGACTCTGAAATCATGTAAAAATTCGCTGTCGGTAGCAGCGATGGTGTCTTGCTCGTTGATTTTGATGGCTTTTAATAAGTTGCTGAAAATATGTTTAACCGCTAGATCCGAGCGCATGTTCGGGTCGAGCTTGATGTTCAGCTTAGATGTATAATCTTTTGGTTTTCGTCCTTGAGTTTTAAGTGCGTCGATTAACGGCGGTTGATTGGACTCGACCAAACCGATCCGAATCAATGCTTCGATGACCCTGAGCGCGGCTTTATCGTAGCCTTTTACCGGGATTAATTGAAGCCGGCAAGGGATAAATTCGAAGGTTTCGATCATTAGTTTCAGTACTGTCTTTTCATCCTTATTTAGTACATTGACATGATGTAGAGTACATTCCAGCGTCGTCAATGGCAGTAGTGCGCGCATTTCGAGTATTGGAGTGAGCGCATCACGAATGTTTTTCGACGGAAATTCTTTCGCGAACCTGGGAATAGAATCGAGGTCGGCTGATGCGATCAGTTGGCCGTTATGAAGGTTTTTCAATGTTAAAATAGAAACTGTTTGGGAACGACTCAATTCGCAGATTATACCGCCTCGATAAAGGCGCCAGTCGAAACTATCATAATAAGATTTTAAGGTATAGTGTTCGGAAATTGGCTTTAAAATCGCCTTGTCAGCCAATTGGCTTAAAAATTTGTTAGCGGTCAAATACCCCGGGAATTCGAAATTCAAAGTTGGTGTGGTCATTGGCGGGATATCATAATAGATGTATCAAGAATAGCTTTTCCATAAACTGTCATATTTTTGGAATACTAACAAGTTAATATGAAAAGTAAATTACAAATTTTTTAGGTGAAGGATGAAAGATGAAAAGTGAAAGATGGAAGATGGATGGAGCCCTTTTTGGGCGCGATCCCCAGATCGTCCCTCACTTAGCGTTAGGTGAGGGAAAGCCGAAAAGCTTAGGTGACAATAAACGGTATCGGAGCCACACAGGTCAAGATTCCTCGTTCCCAGCGTGGGAATGCATACTGTAGGTGAAAGGTGAAAGGTGAAAGGTGAATGGGGTGGGTTTGATGGTTTTTGGGTTGTGGTTCGTTTTTAGCGTGGGGATTTTTTGAACGATGGCTAGAACTTTAATGTTACTTCGGCATGGTAAATCGGATTGGGAAGTTGATGTCGATGATTTTAATCGCCCTCTAAAAAAACGCGGGAAAAAAGCCGCGGTCCGTATCGGGCAATGGATGCGTAAGAAAAAACTAAACCCCGGCTTGATTGTTACTTCGCCTGCCGTGCGTGCGCTGACAACCGCCGAGATAACAGGTGAAGAGTTAGGTTTTGTCGACTCCGAGATTATTCGGGACCAGCGTCTCTATGAAGCCGAATTAGCCGATTTTAAGTTCGTTTTATCTGCCTGTCCGGCCGATATCGGCCGAATTTTGTTGGTGGGGCACAATCCCGGTCTTGAAACTTTATTGCATTATTTGGTTGCCGGCATCGAAACGCCCGCGGACGGCAAGCTGCTTGCGACCGCAACGCTTGCGGTTTTGACGATGCCGTCTGATTGGACGAAGCTTGACGAACACTCTGCGAAATTAGTCTCGATTACACGCGCATCATCGCTGTCATAATTCTGTAATATAAAAGTCATATTCTTACATAACCGTCCCGTAATGGGTTAATGACATTTCCTTCTTAGAGAGTCGATTCATGATGTTTTCATTTAACTTAAAAAAATTAACTCTGATATTGAGTTTTTCTATGGCTTCTTTAGTTGCCGGCCCCGCTGGAGCCGTGCAGACGATTGAACCTGGACTGACCGACTATCAAAAAGTGAGCGGCGTATCCGGCAACCTATCGAGCGAAGGCTCCGATACACTCGCCAATTTAATGACTCTGTGGGCCGAGGAGTTCAAGCGCATTTATCCGAGCGTCAATATTCAAGTGCAGGCTGCGGGTTCTTCGACCGCGCCGCCGGCGTTGACCGAAGGTAAAGCCAATCTCGGGCCGATGAGCCGGAAAATGAAGGATAACGAGTTAGATGCTTTCGAAAGTAGATACGGCTATAAACCGACTGCGATTCCTGTCGCAATAGATGCCCTAGCGGTATTCGTCAATAAGGACAATCCGGTCCAAGGTTTAACTTTGGCACAGGTCGATGCGATTTTGTCGTCGACACGTAAGTGCGGTTATCCAAGCGATATCGTGACTTGGGGACAGGCGGGGCTTGACGGTGCATGGCAAAACCAAAGCATACAACTATACGGACGCAATTCAGTATCCGGCACATACGGTTATTTTAAGGATGAGGCCTTGTGCAAAGGCGATTTTAAGAATAATGTCAACGAACAACCCGGTTCGGCATCGGTCGTACAATCGGTAACCAGTTCGCTCAATGGAATCGGTTATTCCGGTTTAGGCTATAAGACTTCCGGAGTCAAAACGGTTGCGCTGGCGTCAAAAGAAGGGCAGGCCTATGTCGATGCGACGCCGGAAAACGCGATTGCCGGTACTTATCCGTTAGCGCGTTTCTTGTATGTTTACGTCAACAAGCACCCGAATAAACCTCTACCGCCGCTCGAGCAAGAATTCATTAAAATGGTTTTATCCAAAACCGGTCAACAAGTCGTCATTAAAGACGGCTATATCCCGTTGCCAGCGAAGATCGCCAATAAAGTTCTGGGGTTGATAAAATGAGATGAAAGATGAAAGATGAAAGATGAAAGATGAAAGATGAAATCGGCGCTTGACAGGTAGTCTAAAAGCAGCATTATTTCACTATTCTCCGGCACAGTTAAATCGAGCACATTATATCGGGAAGTATTAACGTAACTATTCAGTCCCCCGGAAATTAGCGTTCCCACGCTCTGCGTGGGAACGCCTGAGTACCGCTCCAGCGGTACGAGACGCTAGAGCGTCTCGGTCTTCATTCCCATGCCGGAGCGTGGGAACGATAGGAGGGTGTCAATAATTACGCATTAACCATTTTCTAGCGGCATTGATCATTCAACCATCCATATGACAGAACCGAACTCCGGGGCTTCGGCCTCTCTGAATGCCATGACGGGCTTTTATCCGCGTTGGCGACTCATCAAGGACAGTGTGGCTCGTTACGGCGTTATCGTTGGCGGCTTGAGCATTATCGCCGCGATTATGTTGATTTTTTTCTATTTATTGTATGTCGTCTGGCCTCTTTTTATCGAGCCTAGCGCAGAATCTGTCGCGCATTACCCTGTGCCGGAGCGGGCGCTTGGCGACACCGCTATGTTGGCTGTCGAGGAGCAAAATGAAGTTGGTGTGCGTTTCACCGAAAACGGCCGGATTATCTTCTTTGCCGCGCCGACCGGTAAAACGCTATTGATTCATTCAATCGTGTTGCCGGAAAGCGCACGGATTAGCAGTTTTGCCGATGGCGGTCCCGAGAAAGGTGTTGCCGTGTATGGCTTGTCGGACGGTCGCGCGATCGTACTGAAACACAAATATAACGTGTCATATCCGGAAAACCAGCGGGTCATAACGCCTGTTGTCGATTATCCGTTGGGACGAGATCCGCTAGTTTTGGATGAATCAGGTCAAGCACTCGAAAAGATTGCAATTCGTGTCGATGACGATCAGACCTCGCTGGTCGCTAAAACGTCGGATAAACGAGTGATATTGACGAGCTTCGAAAAGAGGCGTTCGTTGTTCGATGATGATGAAGATTTCGAACGGACCGACAGCATACTCGATGTGCCGGCTCTCGACATTGCGTTTATCTTGATGGACAAGGATCAACGCAATTTATATCTGGCCGATAGCGAAGGTCGTTTGAGTTTCTTCGATATTGTCGATAAGTCGAAACCGGTGATTCGCCAGCACCTGAATGTAATTGAAGCCGGTCGTAAATTGACCTCGATGGTCTTTTTGAACGGTAGTATTTCGTTATTGATCGGCGATTCGGGCGGGTTGGTTTCACAATGGAGCGTGGTCAGGGACGCCCGGAATAATCCGGCGATGCAAAAAATACGATCGTTCAAGGTGTCGGAACAGGCGATTGCCGGCATCAATGCCGAGCAGCGCCGCAAAGGTTTTATCGCGGTAGATACCGCAGGCGTCGCCGGTATTTATCATACGACCGCCGAGCGGCAGTTGATCGAAACACAGGTGTCGAATGGGATGCCGAAAATGGTTTCGATGTCACCGCGAGCGAATGCGTTTATCGTCGAATCCGAGTCGGGCTTCATGGATTTCTGGTCGGTCGAAAACGATCATCCGGAGGTTTCCGTCAAATCGTTATGGCAAAAAGTCTGGTATGAAAGCTATCCGAAGCCCGACTATATTTGGCAGTCGTCCTCGGCGAGCAACGATTTCGAACCGAAATACAGTTTGACGCCGTTGGTGTTCGGTACCTTGAAAGCTGCATTTTACGCAATGCTTATCGCGGTACCGCTGGCTTTGATGGGCGCGGTTTATACCGCATATTTCATGGCCCCGCGCATGCGCACGCTGGTTAAGCCCGGTATCGAGATTATGGAAGCGTTGCCGACCGTTATTTTGGGCTTTCTAGCCGGGCTTTGGCTCGCGCCGTTTGTCGAAGAGCATTTGGCCGGCATTTTCACGCTTTTGCTGACGATGCCGCCGGCGGTGCTGGTTTTCGCTTACCTATGGCAATTATTGCCGGAATCGGTGAGGCATAAGATTCCGGATGGCTGGGATGCCGCCTTGTTGATCCCCATCATTTTGTTGAGCGGCTGGTTTGCGTTTTTAATTAGCGTGCCTTTGGAATCAGTGTTGTTCGGAGGCAGCTTGCGACATTGGCTCGATGTCGAATGGGGTATCGGCTATGACCAACGAAATGCCTTGGTGGTGGGGTTGGCGATGGGCTTTGCGATCATCCCGACGATTTTTTCGATCGCCGAGGACGCGATTTTTTCGGTTCCTAAACATTTGACGGTCGGCTCGCTCGCTTTGGGCGCTACGCCTTGGCAAACGATGACGCGCGTTGTGTTGTTGACAGCCAGCCCTGGGATTTTTTCGGCGATCATGATCGGGCTCGGCCGGGCGGTCGGTGAAACGATGATCGTATTGATGGCGACCGGTAATACGCCGGTGATGGATTTGAGTATATTCCAGGGAATGCGCACCTTATCGGCCAATATCGCAGTCGAGATGCCCGAGTCCGAAGTCGATAGCACACATTACCGGGTGCTGTTTTTGGCTGCCTTGGTGTTGTTTCTGTTTACTTTTGTCGTTAATACCCTGGCCGAGTTGATCCGCCAACGCTTACGTGAAAAATACAGTTCCTTATGATCACACAATGGTTTAAAAGCGGTTCCCCGTGGATTTGGCTCAATGCCGCGGCAGTCAGTACTTGTCTGATTTTGGTGGTCGGCTTATTGGCGTTGATCACGTTTCGCGGGGCTTTGCATTTCTGGCCGTCGGATGTCGCTGAATTTATCTATATGGAAGACGGGCGCAAGCAATCCATCATCGGTGAGGTCGTCGATACCAGCTCCACAACGGCTTTGATGGCGCGTGCTTCGGGTCATGCGATGGCGGACGATGCCGATCTGCTGGTGCAATACCTGATCAAAATCGGTAACCGAGATTTGACCGGTATGGATTTTCGCTGGATTCTGGACCGTAACATTCAGAGTCGACAGTATCCGGACGATATTCTCGTATTGGAGCGGCGAGAATGGGGTAATTTTTACGGTTATCCTGTTGCACTCAAGCAAGAAGGGCAAGTGATTGCCGAAGGCCCGCAAGTATTTTCGGTCGTGTCGGAGCGATTACGTGATGCCTTGTCGGTCTATAAGCAAATTCAACGGCTCGAAAGAAAGGAAATCGGCGCTGTGAATTACGGTTTGGAAAGACTGCGGCTCAAAAAAAGACGCTTGGAACTGAACGAACAATGGGATGAGCCGGCAAAACAATCGCTTGCCGCCGAACGCGACGAGTACGAGCGTCAATACCGGGACTATCAGACCGAGCTGCAAGCTTTGTACAAAGCGATCAATCGCGATTCCTTGGTGATGAAGGCTTCCGATGGGCGAGAAATCGATATGCCTTTGGCTAAGGTAGTCAGAATTTATCGGCCGAATATGATGAGCGTCTGGGCTAAGACCGGGCATTATCTTGATAAAATCGCCGAATTTTTGCTGGACGATCCACGCGAGGCTAATACCGAAGGCGGTATATTTCCGGCAATCTTCGGCACCGTGATGATGGTCATCATTATGTCGGTGATCGTGACGCCGCTCGGCGTGATCGCGGCGATTTATATGCGGGAATATGCGAAGCAGGGCTTTACGACACGCCTGATTCGCATTGCAGTCAATAATTTGGCCGGCGTCCCGTCGATCGTCTACGGCGTGTTCGGCTTGGGTTTTTTCGTGTACATCCTGGGTGGTAATATCGATCGGCTGTTTTTTCCGGAAGCCGCTCCTGCACCGGTTTTCGGCACGCCGGGGTTATTGTGGGCGTCGATTACGTTAGCCTTATTGACATTGCCGGTCGTGATCGTTTCGACCGAGGAAGGCTTGTCGCGTATTCCGAAATCGATCCGCGAAGGCAGCTTGGCCTTGGGTGCGACGAAGGCCGAAACGTTGTGGCGCACCGTGTTGCCGATGGCCAGTCCCGCGATGATGACCGGATTGATTTTGGCGGTTGCCAGGGCGGCCGGCGAGGTTGCGCCTTTGATGTTGGTCGGCGTCGTCAAGTTGGCGCCATCGTTGCCACTGGATGGCAATTTTCCATTTTTGCATCTGGATAGAAAATTTATGCATTTGGGTTTTCATATTTACGATGTCGGATTTCAAAGTCCGAACGTTGAAGCGGCAAGGCCCTTGGTCTATGCCACATCCTTATTGTTGGTCGTCGTGATCGTCGGTTTGAATTTATCGGCGGTCGCGATCAGAAATCATCTGCGCGAAAAATACCGGGCTTTGGAAGGTTAGCCCAGCTTTAAACACATGTAGTCACTATGCTATTTAGGATTTCGTGAAAAATAACTTCCTGGTTCTATGAGTTTTGTATCGGGTTCGCTAACTCGCTTGACAGGACGCCGTGAACCCAGCACCTAAATCCCATAGGTCATTGGCAATGATTCAAAATCATGGCTTATTTAGGTGCTGGGTGAATACGTCCATGTAGGCTTGACGGCGGCTTTCCCTGCCGCCGACACCTGTCAATCGAGCAACCGAATCTGCTTACCGTACATAAAAAAATTGAGAAGTTATTTATGACAGAATCCTTAATAACGAGCATAACTTATAAAATGTATGTTCCTAAATCCTATAAAAAAGCATTTCACCATGATGATCATGAAGAATAAGAAATTAATACAATGACTTATTCTGCTTACGCAAATCATTTTTGTTCCCCTAAAAGGTTATTCAAAATTTAGGGCAAGCCGTGGAAGATTTCATGAACTTCATGTGCTTCATGGTTAAACTGCCGAATTTAGGTTAATGTTTGGTTTTCAATTTATATACTAATTACAATGTTTTACGATCATAAAATGTTAAGGCTGGGTTAAGCACTATGTCGAATCAACCCATACGGAAGCCCATGCTCGGTTTGGAAGCATTGACTCAAGAAAAGAAGCAGCAAGGCATGGCTCAAGAAGAAGTGTGTATCAAGGTACAAAATCTGAATTTATTCTATGGCGATCAGCAAGCCTTATTTGGCATTGATATGCATATTCCGCGACAAAAGGTGACTGCCTACATCGGTCCGAGCGGCTGCGGAAAATCGACATTGCTGCGTTGCATCAATCGTATGAACGATTTGGTTGACAATGTTAGGATAGACGGCACTATCTTGCTCGATGATGAAAATATTTACGCGAGATCAGTCAATGTCGCGGCGTTACGCAGACGAGTCGGAATGGTGTTTCAAAAGCCCAATCCGTTTCCGAAGTCGATCTATGAAAACGTCGCTTACGGCTTGCGGATACAAGGTATCAACGATCGCAGAACACTCGACGAGACCGTCGAGGAGGCTTTGCGCGGCGCGGCGCTTTGGGATGAGGTTAAAGATAGACTGCGTGACAATGCTTTAGGCATGTCGGGCGGTCAACAGCAAAGGCTAGTGATTGCCCGGGCGATTGCGATCGAACCCGAGGTTTTGTTATTGGACGAACCGGCATCGGCTCTGGATCCTATTTCGACTTTGAAAATTGAGGAACTGATCAACGAATTGAAAGAGAAATACACGATCGTGATTGTCACGCATAATATGCAACAAGCGGCACGCGTATCCGATTACACGGCGTTCATGTATATGGGGAAATTGATCGAATTCGACAATACCAGTCATTTGTTTACGAATCCGTCGAAAAAACAAACCGAGGATTACATTACCGGGCGTTACGGCTAGCGGAAGGTTTAATTCCGCGCAGAGGCGCGGAGAAAAAGGTTATAGAATGAGATTTTTCATCGTTCCCCGGCTCTGCGTTTATCGTAACGAAGGCGTCGCTCCCACAAACAATAGGTTGGATGCTCCACTGTGGGAGCGATCTCTAGATCGCGATGTCGAAGCCGCATCGGCTAAGGAACGAGCTAATTTCGCGCAGAGGCGCAAAGACGCGGGGAAAGAAAGGTTCAAATAGTTCCCACACTGCAAGGAAACTTTGGTGGGGGAGGGATGTTTCGTCGTCCTTGAACCTCAAAGCAGTTCAGGCTGTAATTACTCCGTTTTCTCTGCGCCTCTGCGGGAGAATTTCCGTTCTCAGTGTGAATCCTTACCTTGGCTGCCGAGGCAACGTCGAAACCGCCATTTCAGGCTTAATCATTAACAGCGCTTACATACGAGGCTAAGCAATGGATATCAATAAAATCGGACATCATATTTCGAGCCATTACAACGTGGAGCTCGAGGATATCCGTAACAGCGTTTTGAAAATGGGCGGTATTGTCGAAAGACAAATCGAATTGGCGGCGTTGTCGTTCACCGGCAACGATATGGAAATTGCGGAGCAAGTGATTCAACAAGACGATTTTGTTAACCGGCTCGAAAAGCAAATTGATCAGGCCTGCACTGAAATTTTGGCCAAGCGCCAGCCGGCCGCGTTCGATCTGCGTTTGTTGTTGTCGGTGATTCGAGCGATCAACGATTTGGAACGGATCGGCGATGAGGCGACTAAAATCGCAGAAATGGCGATTCATTTGAGCGATACCGAAGGAAAAACACGAAATGAGGAATATTTCGAGATTCAGCATTTGGCCGAGTTGGTGATGAAAATGCTGCGCGGCGCCTTGGATGCTTTTGCGCGCTTGAATGTCGAAAGTGCTGTTTCGATTACCGCACAGGATGCCATGGTTGATCGCGAATACGGCAGCATCATACGGCAAATGGTGGCAAGGATGATGGAAGACCCGCGCAATGTCAGGCGAACGCTTGATGTGTTATGGACGGCAAGGGCTTTAGAAAGGATCGGCGATCATGCCTGTAACATCTGCGAACATGTAATATACATGGTTAAAGGCGAAGATGTTAGACACATGAGTCGCGAAGAACTTGAAAGAAAAATCCAGGGTTGATGGGCAGGGTAAAATGGGAAGTAGTTTATGTTTTTTATAGCCAGCGATAAGACTAAAAAAGTAACCTGACCCCTTTTTCGGCGATAAGACTAAAAAAGTAACCTGACCCCTTTTTCGCCTTTTTCGTGACCCCTTTTTCTGATCTTTTTGAGAAACTCGCCTCGACCAAAATCCGGTTAGGTTGTGTCGAAGCTGCGGGTTTACCCAAGCCTTTGCTTGGGTCATCACGTAGCATTTCTTTTAAGAGTTTACAAAGGGCTCTTTGTAGTTTTATATCTTTCTCACGAAGCTCTTTGTAGGTTTCCCAGTTCTACCCTCAAATACGAGTGATCTCATTCAGTTCGTCGCTGGTCGGGGTATAGCCGGTGTTGTTTTTGTGAATTGCCATTGAATCGGCAATCTGTTTCATTAGATTGTTGTTCTGAAGAACGCAGAGAGTTTCCTGTTCTCGCTCCCAGTCGTCTGCACTCATAACCACAAAAGCTTCGCCGGCCCTACGAGTTACCTTTAGAGGGACATGATTAGAAACGACATGTTCTACAAGGGATTTTAAGTTTATCTCTAAACTGGTTTACGCTAACTGTTTCCATATTTGCCCCCCCCATATGTACGGAAATGCCGTACAAGTGTAGCAGGTAAATCTTAACAACGCTATCAACCTGCGGCGTTGAATGACAGCTCATTGAATCCCTGCCGACTACCCACTAAGGCGGGACGGCTTGAGCATTGTTGGCTTCGACTACGCTCAGTCAACAGCTCCGTTCAGCCAACAGATCGATTAATCCGCTCACCGAAAAGTCAATCTGTCCCGTTTAAAATGGAAGACCTAAGTTGATAGCCGTTAGCCCGTTTTGAGAAGAAAACGTTCAAGTCTGGGGAGGTAAGTTGTTATGTAAGTATTCAGATCCCGTTGGCAAATTACCGCAATTCATGCGTCATTATTGATATTCCCCCTTAGAAAAAGGGGGATTTATTTAAAAAATCTCCCCTAGCCCCTCTTTTTCAAAGAGGGGGACTGAATATTAACATTGTTATGTCTATCGAATGGCCTTAAAGCCGATATCGGTTCGATAATAGATGCCATCCCATTGTATCTCGGCGGTTAATGCATAGGCATTGTGTTGAGCATCCTTGATCGTTTCACCCAAAGCGCAAGCGCATAATACACGCCCCCCCGATGTAGCGATGTCATTGCCTTGTAACTGAGTGCCGGCATGAAACACTTTTCGGTCGGCTAGATCCGTTGAGGGTAATCCCGTGATGACGTCGCCTTTTCGGTAGTCGCCCGGATAACCGCCCGCGGCTAAGACTACGCCAAGAGCGGCGCGTTCGTCCCAGTCGGTTTCGACTGTATTCAGGTTACCGTCTAGGGCGGCTTCGCAGAGTTCGGTCAAATCGCTTTTTAAGCGCATCATGATCGGTTGCGTCTCCGGGTCGCCGAACCGGCAATTGTACTCGAGAACTTTGAGCGAACCGTTTGGCGCGATCATCAATCCTGCGTATAAAAATCCTGTGTAAGGATTGCCGTCTTCAATCATGCCTTGCAGCGTCGGCTCTATAACCTCGCGCATGACTCGATCATGGATTTCCGTTGTCACGACAGGGGCGGGGGAGTAGGCGCCCATGCCGCCGGTGTTCGGTCCTTTGTCGCCGTTGTCTCGGGCTTTGTGGTCTTGCGAAGTGGCCATGGGTAAGGCGTGTTTGCCGTCGGCGATAACGATGAAGCTGGCTTCCTCCCCGGCCAAAAATTCTTCGATTACAACGCGGTTACCGGCCGCTCCGAAGGCATTTCCGGATAACATGTCTTCGACTGCGTTAGTCGCTTCAGCTACGGTTTGTGCGACAATCACGCCTTTGCCTGCTGCGAGTCCGTCGGCTTTGACGACGATCGGTGCCCCTTTGGTTTCGATATAGGCAATCGCTTCGGCGGTATCGGTGAAGGTTTGGTATTCGGCCGTCGGTATATTGTGGCGCGCCATGAAGTCTTTACAGAACGCTTTGGAGCCCTCCAATTGCGCGGCTTGAGCGGTGGGTCCGAAGCATTTCAAGCCGGCTTCTAGAAAACTGTCGACGATACCTTTGACCAACGGAGCCTCGGGCCCGACGATGGTCAGGTCGATTTGTTGTTGTTTGGCAAAGGCTAGTAATGCGTTTACGTCGTCAGCTGCAATGTCGACATTTTCAAGATTGGGTTCTAATGCGGTTCCGGCATTGCCGGGCGCAACGAAGACTTTTTCGGCTTTCGGAGATTGCGCGGCTTTCCAAGCCAAGGCATGTTCGCGGCCGCCGCCGCCGACAATAAGAATTTTCATTCGGTTTCTCAAAATTGGTGTTTTATTTATAGCACATGGATTAACCTAAAAAAGCATTGCACCATGAAGAGTAATAGGTTGATTCAATAACTTGTTGTAGGTTTCTATTTTGAATGGGTGCTGATACGACACAACGTTTATAACTTGTTTTTTATTACCATGAAGGGCATGAAGATAATGAAGGGAAGAGTATGGCTCTTCCGTACTTGCCGTGGTAATAGCATATCGATACCAAATAAGAAAAGAAGGTGGTCTTTAAGTAATTGATAAAAAACATAAAATTTACATTAAGAAATTGTTTTATGGCTAATTTGTCGAGCTACCACGGGAAATCCGGAAGAGCCAAGAGTATTGAGTGTTTTATGAACTGTCCCAATATCACAGATGAACTCACTCAATAGATAAACCTAAATACAGTAATACAGCGTTTTCCAATCAAGTTAATGACTAAAAAATTTCAAAACATTGGCAATAATGATGGCATAGGTTGTTAATGGTTAGTAACTTATTTAAATTGAAAGCGCTGTATCTTCAAGTCCTTCATGCTCTTCATGGTAAAAAATAAGTGATATTTTTTGGAATCGGCTCCCGTTTATATAGAACTTTCGTTCAACCAAATCATATCTTCCGTGTCTTATTTTCTGGTTCCCACGGTCCTCCGTGGGAACCCATACCTTGGCTGCCGAGGCAAGACCGGTATGCATTCCCACGCTGGAGCGTTGGGAACGAGGAATATATTGAGCAGCCCTCCCCGTGAAAAACACAATTAACATCAGCCTGTTGTAAAACTTGGTCATGGAAGCTTTGAGTATCGTTCTGCAACTGCCGGTATCTCATTAAACCATTTCTTGCTTTGTTATTGGTTTCTTCCGTGTCTTATTTGATTGCCTAGTTTTAGTGCCGGAAATGGCGCATGCCGGTAAAGACCATTGCGATATTGTGCTCGTCGGCCGCAGCAATGACTTCGTTGTCGCGCATCGAGCCGCCGGGTTGGATCACGGCGGTGATGCCGCATTCTGCAGCGGAGTCGATGCCGTCGCGAAACGGAAAGAACGCGTCCGATGCCATTACCGAACCCGGCACGGACAAGCCTTCGTCGGCGGCTTTGATGCCGGCGATTTTAGCCGAATATACGCGGCTCATTTGTCCGGCGCCGACGCCGATCGTTTGGCCGTTTTTGCAATAGACGATCGCATTGGATTTGACGAACTTGGCGACCTTCCAAGCAAACATCAAGTCGGCGAGTTCCTGGGCAGTCGGAGCGCGGCGGCTGACAACTTTTAGTTCGGCTTGCGCCACGGTGCCGTGATCGCGGTCTTGTACCAATAATCCGCCAGTCACTTTTTTATAATCGAAGCTGGGCTCGTTACCGCTAGTCCAGATACCCGTTTCCAGAACTCTGATGTTTTGTTTTTTCGCGAGAACGGCGCGTGCGGCGTTGTTAACTGTAGGCGCGATAATGACTTCGACGAATTGGCGGTCGATGATGGCCGAGGCGGTTGCTTCATCGAGTTCTCGGTTGAAAGCGATGATGCCGCCGAATGCCGAGGTTGGGTCGGTCGCATGGGCTCTGTCGTAAGCCTCTAGAATAGTGTCCGCGATTGCGACGCCGCAGGGATTGGCATGTTTGACGATGACACAGGCGGGTTGCTCTTCGAAGGACTTGACACATTCAAGCGAGGCGTCAGAGTCGGCGATATTGTTATAGGAAAGTTCCTTACCTTGTATTTGATTCGCGGCGGCGATGCTTCCTGCAGCCGGGTTACGCTCCCGGTAAAAAGCGGCCGATTGGTGAGGGTTTTCACCATAACGCATGGTTTGTTTGAGTTTGAACTGCAAATTCAGGACTTCGGGAAATGTTTGATTGTTGATTCGACCCAGATAGGCGGAAATCGCGGTATCGTAGTTTGCGGTATGCTGAAAACATTTTAAAGCTAGGCTAAAGCGCGTTTCTTGGGATAAGCCTATGTTGTTTTCTCTCAACTCCGACAAGATACTTTTGTAGTCTCTGGGGTCAACGACGACCGCGACGTCGGCATGGTTTTTGGCGGCCGCGCGAATCATCGTCGGTCCGCCAATATCGATGTTTTCAATTGCGGTTTCTAGGTCACAATCCGGCCTGGCGATGGTTTGTTCAAACGGATAAAGGTTGACCACGACCATGTCGATCGCGGCGATGCCGTTGTCTGCCATTACATCGTCGTCGACGCCTCGCCGGCCCAGTATGCCTCCGTGTATCTTCGGATGCAACGTTTTGACTCGTCCGTCCATCATTTCCGGAAAACCGGTATAGTCGGAGACTTCAATGACGGGAATATCTTGTTCGGCCAAAGTTTTTGCTGTGCCGCCGGTGGACAAAATTTCAATGCCTAATTCGTTCAGTGCTCGGCAAAATTCAACGATGCCGTATTTATCGGAAACGCTGACTAGTGCGCGAGTAACTTTTTTGTACATGAGTGGAGCCTCGGGTAAGGGGTGTTGATCGATATCGGAAAGGGTTTCGGGTATCACTGGGCAGTCAAGCCACAAAAAATAGAAAGTTTATGAAGACCTTAGGGGGGTTATAGAAAAGGTATTCATCGATTTTCGACGTAATTATTCATACCCCCTATCATTCCCACGCTCCAGCGTGGGAATGAAGACCGAGACGCTCCAGCGTCTCGTACCGCTGGAGCGGTACTCAGGCATTCCCACGCAGAGCATGGGAACGAGAATGGCCGGGGGACTGAATACTTACTTTTCGACAATTCGATTAATACCTTTTTCCTTTCGTGGTTAAATTTTTTTTAGGTAGCCCGGAAAAGTAATATCCTTGAACGAGAGCGGTATTAGTAATAAATAACCCAGCTTTAACAAATGTAATTCCATAATATTTGTTATTTTCAATATCCTATCTTTACTAAATGTTAAGGCTGGGTTAAGAAATACCGTATTGGTCCAGTTTTTTACGTAAGGTGCTACGACTCAAACCGAGTACTTTGGCAGCCTTGGTTTGATTATAACCGGCATGTTGTAGAGTGACTTCCAGGAGCGGCTTTTCGACTTCGCCGATGACCATTGCGTGTAGTTCTGCCGCATCATGACCGTTTAGTTGCGAAAAATAGAGCTCAATGGCTTGTTTTACCTGTGCAGACAACGGTATTGCGGTGGGTATTTTATTGTCAATATTAATCACCTTAGCGGATTGTTGAGTTGCTTCCATATTATGCAGCACGATGGTATGAAAAATGCCTGAATGCCGACTCGATACGCTGAATTTGCTCGGTCGGCTGTTGAGCACGGTTGATAGCACAGCGAATGTCGACAGGCAAGATGCCGAGCCTATCAAAATACCAACCGATATGTTTGCGCGCTATTTTAACACCGCTTAGGTTGCCGTAGAAACTATATAATTGTTGTACATGGCTCAATAGAGTTTCGCGGACCGAGTCGATAGTTTGCGTTTCTAAGGGCTCTTCGTTCTGTAATGAGCTATTTATGGCGCTAAAAATCCACGGGTTGCCTTGTGCGCTGCGGCCTATCATTAGTGCATCGGCACCGGTTATTTTCAAGACATAACGGGCTTTTTCGGCTGAGTCGATGTCTCCATTCGCGATGACCGGGATAGAGACGCTTTTTTTGATCTGCTTTATGGTTTCGTATTCGGCGCTGCCATTAAATTTACAGGCGCGCGTTCGGCCATGGACAGTGAGTGCGGCAATGCCGGCGTTCTCAGCTATGCGAGCGATAGCCGGCGCATTACGATTTTGTGGATTCCAACCGGTGCGGATTTTTAACGTGACCGGAACGGAAACCGCGTCGACAACGGCTTCGAGAATGCGTTTAACGATATCTTCGTCCCTCATCAGGGCGGAGCCGGCGGCGATTGCACAGACTTTTTTGGCCGGACAGCCCATGTTGATATCGATAATGTCGGCACCCCGGTCGGCGTTAAGTTTAGCGGCGTCGGCCATTTGCCGCGGATTCGTTCCGACGATCTGCACCGAACGCAGGCCTGTTTCGCCGCTGTGGTCGGTTTTTAATAAGGTACGTTTATTGCCTTGTAGCGCCGGCAGGGAGCTGACCATTTCGGATACGGTAAGCCCAGCGCCGAATCGTTTGCAGAGCGTCCTAAATGGGCGGTCGGTAATGCCGGCCATTGGGGCGAGAATTAGATTGTTTTCGAGAGTATGCGGTCCTATTTGCATGGTTTTAGTTAGCGGTTAGCAGTGAATAGTGGCTTGGGACGTTGGGGCGTCCCTTGATCAGAGGATATGACTTTTAATATCGTGTTGTGGAATGCGCTATATAGGCTAAATCGCCCGCAAAACTTTTAGCTGCTAATCCATTATCCATTCACTATTCTCTATTTACTTTTCTCTTTTTCAATTTCGTCATTCCAGATGGGATTAACGCGGTCTTCCGGGTTAAGCTTATCTTCGTCACTTTGATAAATATGCCAGAACGATTTATCGATAGCGCCGTCTTTATAGTTTTCTTTTTTCTCGTGACCGAATGGGCACCACCAATTTTCGACGATTTTGACCAGGTAAGTATGCCACTCGAATAAGCCGACGCTGAGTGGGCAATACCAAGTGCAGTTGAATAACCAGTAAAGTTTCGATTGTGAAGGACTCAATTTGAATGTTGGGTCCATTGTAATTTGGTTTTTTAAGTTATAGCGGTGGGTCGAGCGGGCCGGCAAGAAATCGGATAAAGTTTTGAGGTCTTTGGCGCCGATCAAGCGTAAATGTAGATAGGTTAGATAAGCGCTAGCAAATACGAATGGTAACGTCAGTATCGGTAAATAAATCAATGGTACACCGATCGCTCTTTTCCAAACAGGAACGTTTCGGTAATTGCGGCCGATGGCAACGCGGTGAGCACAGGTATTGCAGGCTTTCATGGTTAATAGACCTCTTTATTAGGTGGTGTGATTGGGTCGTCGGGTTGATTGGCGTCGGTATTTTGATTTTCGTTGAGCAGTTGATAAATGCTTAAGCATCCGGCACAGCAGAAGGGTAATTGTTTTGTGGGTGTGTCGAGTGTAAAGCCTTTTATTTCAACCTGTTGTCCGCACAATGCGCACGGTGGTTTTGTTGCTTCAGTGGACATATAACGAAAAGGTCATAAGCTTGGAGAAACGGCGCAAAAAAACGTTTTTAAATAATCCGTTTCCGGTATTGCCGGGTGTATCGGGTGATCGGGCCCCTGTCCGCCGGCAGCAAAAAAAATTAAATGTCGATCTATATGGCGCGCGGAAGATCTTAATATTTCGTGGAGCGCATCGGGTCCTAGATGGTGTGAACAGGACGCGGAAACCAGTATGCCGTTCGGAGATAATATTTGCAAGGCTAAATGATTGAGACGCCGGTAGGCTTCATAGCCTTGTTTAAAATCTTTTTTGCGTTTAATCAATGCGGGCGGGTCAAGGACGATAATATCGTAATGACGATTATCTTGACAGGCTGTCTTCAAAAAAGCGAAAACATCGCTGTGCAGAAACTTCATTTTTGTTTCCACGCCGTTTAATTGCGCATTGTTCGACGCGAGTTTCAGTGAGTTCTCGGAGGCGTCGACGCAAGTGACTTCGGAGGCTCCGGAGACGGCCGCAAGAATACTCCACGCGCCGGTATAGCAGAATAGATCCAATACGCTTCGTTCTTTACACAGTTGCGCGAGACGATTGCGGCTGTCGCGATGGTCGTAAAACCAGCCGGTCTTTTGGCCTTCTCGAATGTCGACCTCGTATCGGCAGCCGTTTTCTTCAATGATCAGGGCTTCGGGTAGCTTGCCGTAGATGATTTCATTGTCTAAAGGCAAGCCTTCCAATGCTCGTTGACTATTGTCGTTTTTCAATACGACGGCTTGCGGGTCAAACAGTTCGATCAAAGCGGTCAGTAAGTCGTCTTTGCGCTGTTCAATGCCGGCGGTCGTGATTTGTACCGACAAAACATCGCCGAAACGGTCCACAACCAAGCCGGGTAGGCCGTCGCTTTCTCCGAATACAAGACGATAATAAGGTTTGCCGAACAGTTGTTCACGCAGTTGCAATGCGGTGCTTAGTCGCTTTTTAAAAAATTTGATACTACAGTTTAGGTCGGATTTTCTGGATAGTAAACGCGCGCAAACCAAGGTATGTGGATTGATATAGGCGCTTCCCAACGGTTTGTCGTTAGCAGCAAGGACATTAACCAGTTGTCCGGGTTCGAAATCGTTGAGCACGCTTCGTTTAGTGTCGATTTCATTACTGAAAACCCATAAATGGCCTTGACGCAGGCGTCGTTCTTCGTTTTTCTTTAAATAAATTGCAGGATGCGACATGAATTAAATGAGTTCAAAAGTATAGCTGCCGACCGAAGTGCCGGGTGCGGCGATGGCGAGACCGATTTCAATGGTTTCGTGAGGCGCGATTTTGTCGGTGCGGAAGGTTAAATTGTCCGGTGCAAATGCACGTTGCGCGAAAGGTTCGCCGGAAAGTTTCAGTAAAGTCAGTTTGATGCCCGGATGCGGCTGGGCGAATTCGGCCTGATTGTTGATGATGGCCCTGAAATAATAATGTTGATCGGCGGTCAAGAGCAGTGAGCTCGCTAAAACCGAAAAGTCGGTCAGGTTTCTATAGCTGGGTAATTTACAACCTAAATAAGAACAAGCTTCAATGAACCAGGGTCTGAATTTTTCGTGTTGTAATGCCGAAGGTCCCTGGAAATAGATGATTTGTCCGCATAATAGGATGATGCCGGCGGCTGCGGATAAACTCCATAAAATCGGGTTGGCGGGCTTGCGGTCTTGTACCCAAGGTAGGTGTTCTTCAGATGGGGCTAATGCAACATTCGTCGGTGTGTCGCTGAGTCGTTGCAGTGCATCGAATTGCGTCGAGCAGTGAGTGCAGCGGATCATGCCTCGAGTTGTGCGTAGTTGCTCTACTGTCAATGTTTGCGTGTGGTGACATTCGGGGCATTGTGTGAACATCGCTTATGTATCCTTTCGGCCATCAAGGCGGCACCAGTCTTCTTGGATTGTCGGCGGATTGAGTGTAATAAAAGGCCGGTACGCCGTGCTAACGGCTTTGGCTTGTTCATTCAAAATGCCGGATAAAACCAAGGAGCCAGTGGGAGCGACTAGCGCGGCAATCTTGCCGGATAACTCAATTAGCGGTTGAGCCAATATATTTGCTATGACTATGTCGGCAGTGCAAGCTGCGAATTGTTCCGGTAAATAGCATCGAATTTTATCGGCAATGCCGTTTTTCATCGCATTGTCGTGTGTCGCCGTTAGTGCCTGCGGATCGATATCGATCGCATGGGCTTCTCGAGCACCGAGCAACACGGCGGCAACCGCCAAAATTCCCGAACCGCAGCCGTAGTCGATGACGGTTTTGTCGCTTAGATCATGTTCGGCAAGCCATTCCAGGCACAATGCGGTGGTCGGATGCGTGCCGGTGCCGAATGCAAGCCCAGGGTCGAGAGTCAGGCAAACCGTGCCGGGCTCTTGTTGCTCTTGCCCGGTCGGGCAAACCCAAAGTCGATCGGCAAACTTCATCGGGTGATAATGTTCCATCCAGGCGCGTTCCCAGGCTTGGTCTTCCAGAATCTCTGCCGACCATTCCTTGAGCGAGTGATGATTAAAAGCGTTGAAAACTTGTATTTTAATGTCTTCCGGTTGGGCATCGAGTTCGAATAACGCTATGACTTTTGTATTCGGCCAGATTTTGGTTTCGCCGGGCAACGGCTCATAAACCGGTTGGTCTTCCGCATCCATGTAGGTAACTGAAACCGCGCTTAGGTTGCTGAAATAATCCGAAAGTTCGGGAGCAGTCGCTTCGTCAGTGATAACGCTTATCTGGTGCCAGGTCATTAGGTTCAATGGTATGGGATTAAAATGAGTCAGCGGTGACTATTTCTTTGCTTGCTAATTTCGGCACCGAAGGATGCACATGGAGGCCATGAATGCCTCAATAGAATTTGATATGCGAAAGTTATAATTTAGTCAATGTTCAATGAATAGCGCAGATCAAATAGGAAAAACGCCGATCGAGAGGCCGTTTTCTCTAAAAGCGTTCGAAATTTCGAAAGTCGAGTTATGCTTTTCACTAGCCAAATTTAGGCACCGATGCCGAAATTTGACCTGCGATAGGTATGGCATCAGCCTAGCCTAGCAATAGTTATGACTTTGGTTGAACGAAAAGTTTAGGAAAGGCCCAGTAATTTTTCAAGGTAATGAATGTTGCGCTGCCCTGAAATGAAGCCCGAATCGGTCATGATGTCTTTTTGGAGCGGTATATTGGTTTTTATACCGTCGATCACCATTTCGTTCAATGCGGTCGTCATTCTTGCAATGGCACTATTGCGATTTTCGCCGTGCGCGATCAGTTTACCGATCATCGAGTCGTAATAAGGCGGGACTTTGTAACCATTATAAATGTGCGTCTCGCATCGGATACCGGGGCCTCCTGGCATATGGAATTGATGGATCGTGCCGGGGCAGGGCATAAAGGTCTTGGGGTCTTCTGCATTCAGTCGGCACTCGATCGCATGACCTTGAATTTTGACTTGGTCTTGAGTAATCGATAAGGGTAAGCCGTAGGCGATACGCAATTGTTCCTTAACGATATCGAAACCGGTGACCATTTCGGTAACCGGATGCTCGACTTGAACCCGCGTGTTCATTTCTATGAAGAAGAATTCGCCCTTTTCGTAGAGAAATTCAAAGGTCCCGGCGCCCAAATAGCCGATATCGCGGCAAGCTTTGGCACATAATTCGCCCATACGGTTGCGCTCTTCGTCGGTAATGCCGGGTGCGGGCGCTTCCTCGACGACTTTTTGGTGGCGGCGCTGCATTGAGCAATCGCGCTCGCCCAGATGGATTGCATTACCGTGTGAATCGGCCATCACCTGGAATTCGATATGGCGCGGATCTTCCAGGAATTTTTCCATGTACACGGTGTCGTTCCCGAACGCGGCAGCCGCTTCTGCTTTCGTCATGGTAATGGCATTGACCAATGCGGCCTCGGTATGTACGGTGCGCATTCCTCGTCCACCGCCGCCGCCAGCCGCTTTGATGATGACCGGGTAACCGATCTCCTGGGCCATTTGCAGGTTTTGCTTATTATTGTCGGTCAATGGATTGCCGTTGCCCGGTACACAGGGAATGCCGGCTGTTATCATTGCCTTTTTTGCGGCGATTTTGTCGCCCATTATGCGGATCGTATCTGCATTCGGACCGATGAAAACAAAGCCGCTTTGCTTTACTTTTTCCGAAAAATCGGCATTTTCCGATAGAAAGCCGTATCCCGGATGAATGGCTTCGGCATCGGTGACTTCGGCCGCGCTGATGATAGCTGGGATATTCAGATAACTATCGGTTGATGGAGCAGGGCCTATGCAAACCGACTCGTCGGCCAATCTGACATGTTTTAGATCCCGGTCCGCCACGGAATGCACCGCAACGACCTTGATACCCAATTCTCGGCAGGCGCGTAAGATGCGCAACGCTATTTCGCCTCGATTGGCGATGACTATTTTATCGAACATGATTAAATACCTTTGGTTTGTTATTCAATGACGAACAAAGGTTGGTCATATTCGACGGGTTGGCTGTTTTCAACCAATATTTGCGTCACCGTACCGGTTTTATCGGCTTCGATTTGGTTGAGGATTTTCATCGCTTCGATGATACAGAGCGTGTCACCTGCTTGTACTGCTTGTCCGATATCGATAAACGGCTTGGCGCCAGGAGTCGCGGACCGGTAGAAAGTACCGACCATCGGCGATTTGACGATGTGGCCGGTTATTTTCTTCTCGGCCGGTTCTGCAGGGCTTGGCGCCGGAGTCGGGGGTGTCGCAGTCGGGGCGAATTGAGCCGGTGCGTAGTTAACTTGCGCGGCATTTGAATAACGACTAATTCGGACGGATTCTTCCCCTTCACTGATTTCTAATTCGGCAATGTCCGATTCTTCGATGAGCTCAATCAGTTTTTTTATTTTTCTAATATCCATTGTGTTATGTTCTCTTGGCTAATATCTCGTGAGCGGCCGTCAAGGCCAATTCGTAACCGATGGCACCCAGTCCGCAAACAACTCCCACGGCAATATCCGAAAAATAGGAATGTCTTCTAAACGCTTCCCGGGCATGTACGTTCGACAGATGCACTTCAATAAAGGGAATCTTGGTCGCCAGCAATGCGTCGCGTATCGCCACGCTGGTATGGGTAAAAGCCGCTGGATTGATAATGATAAAATCGACATCGTCGGAAAATGAACGATGAATCAGTTCCACGATTTGGTGTTCGGCATTGTACTGGTGAAAACGGAGCGCGTGACCAAGAGCCGAGGCAGATTTTTCCATCGCCAGCTGTATATCGGCTAAGGTTTTGCTACCGTAATGGGTAGGTTCTCTTAGACCCAGCAGATTCAAGTTCGGACCGTTAATAACGCAAAGATTCGCCATGCAATTGAAGTGCTAATTTAGATTCGGTGCCGATAATTCTCCCTAATTTAAGCACGTTTGTCCATATTTATGTCATTTAACACAAATACGCCGTAAAAACTGGATCTTTTAAGAACTTTGCCTGATTTATAGAATGATTTAACGTTTTTTCAGTCGACCAGAGGTTCGATGATTTCGACAATTTTGGCGCGGGATAATTGTCCGGATTGCCTATGAATCATTTGACCTTGTTGATTGAAGATAAGGCTGAAAGGAAGGATTCCGGCAGAATTTCCCCATTGCTGAGTCAGTATGATGCCTTGGTCACCGGCGATCAGTACCGGATAATTGATGTCGACAAAGTCGAGATATTTTTCGACCGATTCTTTAGTTTCGATAGCGATGCCGACAAATTGTAAGCCCTGGTCTTGGTATTCTTGCTGCAAGGCAACAAATTCGGGGATTTCTTCACGGCAGGGCGGACACCAAGTTGCCCAAAAGTTCATGATGACGATTTTACCGCGCCATTCAGATAGGCTGCGTTCGTTGCCGGTCAAGTCGGGTAGTAGGTAATCCGGCAGTTCCATGGCATCTCTTGGCGTTTCCGGTTGTGTTTTGTTTTGCAGCCAAATTCCGCCGGCTAAAGCGACAAAAGCAGCGATGATAAGTACCGTGGTTTGTTTCATAAATCAACTTGCCGAAGAATGTCTAAAAAAGAATTGGCATCCTGATAGCCTATCACGCGTAAATGTTGTTTTTCGGCTAGATCGGCTCCGAAAAATAAAGTTGCCGGAGGACCGACTAAATTAAATTTTTTCAGCAAGGCTTGATGTTCGGCATTGTTTGCCGTGACATCCGCTTTCAATAAAACGAAGCGACTCAGCTCTTGTTTGACTTCAGGGTGCGCAAAGGTGTAGGCATCCATTTCCTTGCACGAGACACACCAGTCGGCATAAAAATCGAGCATGACCGGTTGATTGTTGCGAGCTGCCGTTTCTATCCGGTTTTCGAGTTCCTGTAACGAGGCGACTTTGACAAAGGATAGAGGATTGTCGGCCTCGGCTGTGCTTGTCATGCTCAGCCCCTGTAAGGGTTTTAGCGGGTTTTGGTTACCCATGCCCAAGCCGATTAATAACAAGACGCCATAGGCCAGCATCACGACGCCGGTGCCTTTCCAAAGTTTTTCCCAGCCGCCGGCATGTTCGCTCAACGGGTCGATGGCATTCAAATAAATGGCCGGTATGATCAGTAATAAAGCCCATAAGAACATCGTGATATCGGGGGGCAAAATACGGTCCAGCATCCATAAGGCGACAGCCAGCATGATCACGCCGAAGACTGCTTTGGTCGCATTCAGCCATTGACCGGCCTTTGGTAATAATTTTCCGGCCGATGCGCCGAGAACCAATAGCGGTAAGCCCATGCCGAAACCCATCGCGAATAATGCGATACCGCCGAGTACCGCATCGCCGGTTTGGCCGATATAGATCAATGCGCCGGCCAATGGAGCCGCGACGCAGGGCCCTACGATCAACGACGACAAGGAGCCCATGATCGCCGCGCTCCAAAAGGAACCGTCACGGTGTTTATCGCTGGATTTATGCAGTCGCGTTTGAATCGACGCGGGCATTTCCAAGTTGTAAAAACCAAACATCGACAGCGACAACAAGACGAAAATACCGCTGAACAGCGCGATAATCCAAGGTTGTTGAAAGGTCGTTTGCAGATTGCTGCCAAATAACGCGGCCAATACGCCGAATATCGTGTAGGTTAATGCAGAAGCGGTGACGTAACTCAGTGACAAAAGAAAGGCGCGGCTAGTGGTTACCCGCTTGCGTTGGCCGACGATGATGCCGGATAAAATCGGTATCATCGGGAAAATACATGGCGTGAAAGACAGTAACAACCCGAATCCGAGAAAGGACAGTAGTGTTAGCCAGAGCGTGTTTTGATGCAACGATTGTACGATGCGGTCTTGTTCGGATTGCGGTGGGTCGATCCGAGTGCTTGTCGAGGAAATAATCGGCGTCGATACCGATGCGGTCGTCGGTAGAACCAATGGCGTACTTTGCGACATCGGAGGATAGCATACTCCTCGATCCGCGCACCCTTGAAATCGTGCTTGAAGGATAATATTTTGTTGATCCGCTTGATAGCGGTTAATCGGCAGGTCGAAGCTTAGGTCGTTGCGGAAGATTTCAACGTCGCCGAATTCCTCGTCATGGTAGGGTGTGCCTCTGGGCAATGTGACGTTGCCGATTTTTACCTTTTCGGCATCTAGGATATCGAATTGAAATTTGTCGCGATACAAATAATAACCTTCCGCAATTTGCCAATTGACAGTCAATGTATTCGGGTCCTTGACCGAAGCGAAGAAACGGAAGGCTTGTTCCGCCGGAAGCAATTCATCCTGGAACAGATTTAGCTTTAAGTCGCTCAGGCCCTCCTGGGCTAAGCCGAAAATCGAACCGGTTTTTGCAGAAGAAGCTTGAGGTGATAGGTCGACTGTCAGTGTGGTCTTCTGAGGGGGATAACAAATGCCGATATCGGCGCAGCCCTGATGTGTAACCGTCAATTGCAAGGTATTAGGCGCGTCACCTAGCTTGATGAACGGTACCTTGACGGCGAGTTCGTTCCGATAAATGACCATATCGCCAAAAAACTCGTCATGCTTGGTCTTTCCTGGGGGATAAGAGACATCGCCGAATGTAATCTGTTCTGATTGGTTTTCAACGCCCAATTTGTCACGGTACAAATAGTAGCCGTCGGCGATCTGCCAGGTTAAAACAATTTTGTTCTGTCCATTGCCCTTGGCAGTGAGTTTGAAAGCTTGCTCTTGCGGCAGTAAGTCGCTTTCGCTGATGGCAAAGGTGGCTTGATGAAAAGTTGCAATGAGGCAAAGCAGTATTATTTTGATAGGCATGAATCGATCCATTTCAGATACTCAGGCAATGCGTGTTCGACAGAGACCGCGACGATCTCGGGAAGTTCATAGGGATGCGCCTCTTGTATGCACTGTTCCACTTGCGGGTAAATATCGCGTCGTGTCTTAACTAGCAACAGGCATTCCTGGTTCGTTTCGATTTGATCTTGCCAGCGATAAACGGAAGTCAATCCTGGAAAAATATTTGCGCAAGCGGCTAAATTTTCTCCGATTAATGTTTGAGCGATTGAGCTTGCCGTATTCTGATCAGGACAGGTGCAAAAGATGATAATGTGATTCGACATAACTGGAGACTCGGTCAATTTGTTCTGGAGTTTCGGTTTTAAAATCCCTATATTGTACCGTTTAATTCGGGATAAGGTCTCGGTGCGATTTTTCGCCGACCTTGGTTCATTGATTTTGAGCGGGTGAAAATGGGTTTATAACTTTCGTACTTCAAGTTTCGGTAGTGCCCAAGGACACCCGGTGCCGGATTTTGATCTTAGAGTAGGTATAATTGATTTCAAATGGGAAACTTTCCGGGGTTATCTGTTTCCAATGTGAAATTTGTTTAGGAATTTTAAATGAAAGTTTTTCAAGTTGTTTTTTTGTGTTTTTTGATTATTCCTTTTTTGGAGATTTATTTGCTGCTGACCATCGGCGGCTTGATCGGTGTCTTTCCGACGGTTTTTTTGGTGGTATTTACTGCCGTATTGGGTGCTGCTTTGTTAAGACAGCAAGGTTTCGCGACCTTAAGACGTTTTCAAGATAATTTGAACCAGGGCGTAGTTCCCGCTTACGAAATGATTGAAGGGCCGATATTGTTGGTTGGTGGAGCATTGTTATTGACTCCCGGTTTTTTTACCGATGTGCTTGGCTTTGCATGTCTAATTCCCCAACTGCGCGGAAAAATAGCCCGTTATGTGATTGAGAATCATCTGATACAGGCTGGTAGCGCGGTTCATCCTGGTCAATCTAAAGATAATAATGTCTTGGAAGGCGAATATAAAAAGGAGGAATGACAGGGCTTTATATTATTACCTGCTTAATCTACGTCCCTGTAGAATTTAAGCGCTTATTCGCTGCTTTCCGAGACCCCGCTAGTGCAAGTGTTCTTATTGAGTCCGGAATAAACAGGACACCAACCGAAAAAAGAGGTTCCGATCAATACGGTTCCTATCAGTAATAAAAAGATTTTTGCGGTAAATAATGATATTAATACCAATGCCGCGCCTCCGAACATGCGGTATTTTTTATCCTTATCGCCAAGATTGTGTTCGAATTTTATCATGCGTTTAAAATCGAAGCTCATTGTAAGTCCCCTCTGCTAATTAATGTTGGTTATTAAAGCCCGGTCCGGCTGTCATTATTGCTTTCCTTAAACGCGCATAGCTTATAGAAATGTTTCAACGATAACAAATGGATATTACTTCAATTATTAATCCTCTCAACGATGCTCAACGCGAGGCGGTATCGGCACCTTCCCGCGCAATGTTGGTTTTAGCCGGCGCCGGCAGCGGCAAGACCCGGGTCTTGGTGCATCGCATCGCCTGGCAGATTCAAATCGAAGGCCATTCGCCGCATAGTATCTTGGCTGTCACCTTTACTAATAAAGCCGCAACGGAAATGCGCACCCGTGTAGAAGATCTGCTTAATATTTCGGCACGCTCGATGTGGATAGGTACCTTTCATGGGCTTGCGCATCGCCTGCTCAGACGTCACGCAAAAGATGCGCAACTGCCCGAAACCTTTCAAGTCATGGACTCGGACGATCAGTTGAGGCTGATCAAGCGCCTCTACAAAAACTTGAATCTGGACGAGGCCAAGTGGCCGCCCAAGCAAGCGCAATGGTATATCAACGGGCAAAAAGACGAAGGTATCCGAGCTAAGCACATGCTGGAAACCGGCGATTTTTTTCAACGGCAAATGCTGGCGATTTATAAGGCTTATGAAGAGGTCTGTCAGCGCTCCGGTTTGGTCGATTTTGCCGAACTGTTGTTACGCGCGCACGAACTGCTGCGTGATAATCCCGAAATTCTGAGTTTTTATCAACAACGCTTCCGGCATGTGCATGTCGACGAATTTCAAGATACCAATACGATTCAATATGCTTGGTTACAATTGTTGACGCAAGACCGCGATAATCTGTTCGTGGTCGGCGATGACGATCAATCCATTTACGGGTGGCGCGGCGCGAAAATTGAAAATATCTTCCGTTTTCAAAAGCATTTTCCGAATCATAAAGTTGTCAAACTGGAACGAAACTACCGTTCGACCGGCCATATACTGAAAGCGGCCAATCGGGTTATCGAGCATAACGAAGGTAGGATGGGCAAGGAACTTTGGACCGAAAGCGGCGACGGCGAACCGATTTCGGTCTATGCCGCGTTCAATGAGCAGGACGAGGCTTATTATGTTGTCGAGCGTATCCGGAAATGGGTCCATGAAGGCGGAATGCGAAGCGATATCGCGATTCTTTACCGCTCCAATGCGCAATCGCGCCAGTTCGAGGAAAAGCTAATCGCGACCAGTATTCCTTATCGTGTCTACGGCGGCTTGCGGTTTTTCGAGCGTGCAGAAATCAAGAATGCCTTGGCCTATTTGCGCGTCATGGCCAATCCCGATGACGATGCCTCTTTCGAACGCGTCATCAATACGCCGACGCGCGGCATCGGTGCTAAATCATTGGACGACATTCGGGTGCTGGCGCGCGATAAGAATCTGTCGCTTCAGCAAGCGGCCAAATTTGCGATCGATCAGAGTTTGATGACACCCAGGGCAGCAAATGCCTTATCCGGGTTCATTGCTTTAGTTCGGAATCTTGCCGAACAGACGCAAGGCTTACCGTTGTTCGAGCAAGTCAAGGTCGTCGTCGAAAAGTCCGGGTTGATCGAATTCTATAAAAAAGAAAAAGGTGATAAAGGCGAGGCCCGCGTCGAAAACTTGGAAGAATTGGTCAATGCCGCTCGTTTATACGAGTATGATCAGGATAACGAAGAAAACCTAAGCGAACTCGATATGTTCCTGACGCATGCGGCGCTCGAGGCCGGCGACATGCAAGGCGATACCGGGAAAGATTGTATACAGCTGATGACCTTGCATACCGCCAAAGGCTTAGAATTTAAACGGGTATTTCTGGTTGGTTTTGAGGAAGGTTTGTTTCCGTCGCAACAATCGGTCGAGGATCCGGGGCGCTTGGAAGAAGAGCGTAGGCTTTGTTATGTCGGCATGACCCGCGCAATGGAAAACTTGTGTTTGACTTATGCCGAATCCCGGCGCTTGTGGGGGCGCGAAACCTATCCGAAGCCTTCGCGGTTTTTGCGAGAAATTCCGGCCGAAACGCTTCAGGAAGTCAGGATGCGCGCCCAGGTCAGCCGTCCGGTTTCATTTACCGGAAACGTGGATAGTCATGAACCGGGTTCATACAAATTGGGGCAGCGGGTCCGCCATGAAAAATTCGGCGAAGGTGTGGTGTTGCAAAGGGAAGGAAGCGGCGCGCAGGAGCGAATTCAGATCAATTTCCAAGCAGTGGGCATCAAATGGCTGATGTTATCATATGCCAAGTTGGAAGGGGTTGGGGCGTAACATATCGGCTGTGGTCCGAGTCAACCAAAACGTTTGGGGCGGGTTAAATAACCCGCCCCCGCGCGTTGTAGCCCGTATGCAGCGTAGCGGAATACGGGAACGGCGCGGCCTCGAACTTCCTGGATTGGGCTGCGCTTCATCCTGGCTACGCTGCAAATTTTTATAAACCTAAATTCGTCAGTCAGTCCGAGAAAATCACGAAACTAATCGTACGGCTACGTAAATCTCTTGAATCACTTATTGGGTGAGCAACTTGGAAAATATAACTATTTAAATATTTTCGTGTATTTCGTGGACAAAATGCATTTTATGAATAACAAGTTATTGAATTAACTTCTTCTTGATCTCCATGGTGGAATGCTTTTTTGGATGGTCATTGCTTCGGCAAGAATCGTTTCAGTTCCGGCAGGCAAGAGCCGCAACCGGTTCCTGCGCTTAACCGCTGCCCGATTTGTTCGGTATTCGCTAAATTGAATTCCCGGACCGCTTTGGCGATCGATTTTTCGCCGACATTGAAACAGGAACAAACTAAGCGGCCGCAATCCTCTTGTCCTTCCGGCGGCAAAGCACTCAGTAGCCGTAAGCGTTCCTCTTTGTTGATCTGCGGTTGGGCGAAGAGCGATTCAAGCCAGCCGGTTTCCGGCAATGGCGGTGTTGAGGACACGAATAAGCAAACTTCCAATCGGTCGTCGATGATTAGCGCACTTCGATAAATGCCACGTTCCGGATCGCTGTATTCCAGGCAATGAGGGGTGTTCGGTTCGCCGGATAACGATCTTAACCAATCGCGCCAAGAAGGGAAGGGGGTACGATCGGCTAGCTCGTAGCGGGTAAAAGCGTCGCCCTTGATAGTAACGCGGTATTCTATATCGCCGGGCACCAACGGCGAACGCGATAATAGCATTGCGTACCAAAGCGCTCGATAAGGCGTGATTGCCGCGGGCGTTTGCTTGCTTTCCGGTTGACCGGAATGCGGGTCTACGACCGGGTTGACTAATGCGCCGACGCGTCCTCGGCTAGTGAGTTGCGCCGTCCAGTGCATCGGCACGAATAGGCTGCCGGGTTGCTGGTTTTCGGTGATAACAACCCGGGCAATCATATTACCCCATAGGCTCGAGATCGTTGCCAGATCATGCGCTTGCAAATTGTGCCGGGACGCATCGAGCGGATGAATTTCGACGAAAGGCTCCGGTTTATGGGCATTGAGTTTTGCCGACAAGCCGGTTCGGGTCATTGTATGCCATTGATCGCGCAGGCGTCCGGTATTCAACGTGAAAGGATAATTTGGATCGGGTTTGTTAACCGGCGGGCGTGGGCGTATCGCAATGAATCGGGCTTTTTGGGACGCGGTATAAAACTTACCGTCGGTGAACAGGCGCGCGGTGCCGTTAGGATTCTTCTTGGTCACCGGCCATTGCACAGGTTGTAAAAGGTCGTAGGCGTCTTCGGTCAGATCTCCGAAGGCCGAAATATCGAAATCGCGCGGTTGGTCTTCCCGGTTATTTTCAAAGCCGGAAAGCGCGGCATGTTCGCGGAAAATGTCGGCGCAGGACCGGTAGGCGAAGGCATGTTTGAAGCCCATGCGGGCGGCGACTTGACTGACGATCCACCAATCCGGCCTAGCGCTTCCGGAAAAAGGGAATAGCGGTCGCTGACGCGATATGCGCCTTTCCATGTTCGTGACGGTACCGTTTTTTTCGCTCCAGCCGGCCGCCGGTAGGCGGACATGCGCTAAATCGACCGTATCGGTATTCTTGATGCAATCCGATACGATGACGAGATCGCAGCGTTTCAGCGCATTTTTAACTTTGTCCGCGTCCGGCAGAGTGACGACCGGATTGGTTGCGATAATCCAAACCGCCTTGACGGTGCCCGCATCAATCGCATCGAACAGTTCGACCGCTTTCAGACCGGGACGGGTCGCGATCCTATCGGTTTGCCAAAAGCGGGCGACGCGGTCGATATGCTCGGGATTATCCAATTCCATATGCGCGGCCAAGGTATTGGCCAAACCGCCGACTTCGCGTCCGCCCATCGCATTCGGCTGGCCGGTGAACGAAAAAGGTCCCATGCCCGGTTTACCGATTCTACCGGTCGCTAAATGACAATTGATGATGGCATTGCATTTATCGGAGCCGGAAGCCGATTGATTGACGCCTTGCGAATAGACTGTGACGGTTTTAGCGGTATTCGCATACCAACCGTAAAACTTTTCGACATCGGCCGAGGACAAACCGCAGTCTTGCGCGACAGCTTCAATACTTCCTGCAGTGTTTCGGGCGGACTGCAACGCCCATTCGAAATCTTGAGTATGCGCGGCGATATAATCATTATCGAGCGCATCGGTTTGTGCCAAATAGGCCAACAAACCGTTGAACAATAAGCTGTCCATGCCCGGTTTGATCGCTAAATGCAAATCCGCGCTGTCGCATGTCGCGGTTTGGCGCGGATCGATGACGACGATTTTTAGCGCCGGATTGTTTTCTTTGGCTCTGAGGATGCGCTGAAACACGACCGGGTGACACCAGGCTGTGTTCGAGCCGGTCAGCACGATCAATTCGGCGGCTTCCAAGTCTTCATAGCTGCACGGGACGGCATCGGCTCCGAACGCTCTTTTGAAGCCGGTGACGGCCGAGGACATGCACAGCCGGGAATTGGTATCGATATTGGCCGAACCGATAAAGCCTTTCATGAATTTATTGACGACATAATAGTCTTCGGTCAATAACTGGCCCGAAACATAGAACGCTACCGAGTCGGGCCCGTATTGCCGGATAACAGAAGTCAAACTGTCGGCAACAGTGTCGAGCGCGGTATTCCAGTCGCACGGTATGCCATCGACTTCGGGATGCAGCAGACGGTTTTCCATTGATACGGTGTCGCCCAATGCCGAACCTTTCGAACACAATTTACCGAAATTGGAAGGATGATCCGGATCGCCTTGTATCGTCACTTTGTGGGCGATAGCATCGTCGACGGTCGCTAGAATACCGCAGCCGACCCCGCAATAAGGACAGGTGGTTATGATCGTTTTTGCGTTCATGGCGGCGGTCATGCGGCAACCGGCAAGGGTGGGCGCCCGAAAATCAAACAATCGCGGTACGGCGAAATATCGGTCCGGTTTTTCAAACAATCGAGATACCAAGCCGAATCGCCAGTATCGCCGTAGAGCACGATGCCGGCGATACGCCGATTCTTGATGACCAATTTTTTATAGATATGTAGGGCGGGATCCTTGAAAACGATCTGTTCGCACTGTTCTCCGCCATTGAAATCGCCTGCCGAAAACAGGTCGATTCCGGTGACCTTGAGCCGGGTTGCCGGCAACAGGCTTTGATAACGCGAATTGCTTCGATGACTCAATTGCCGGGCGCAGACCTTGGCTTGCTCGTACACCGGCGCGACCAGGCCGAATAATTCGCCGCGATGCTGAACGCATTCGCCGACCGAGTAGATCGAAGAATCGCTGGTTTGCAACGTATCGTCGACGACGATGCCTTGTTCGCAGTCGAGTCCTATGGTCTTTGCGAGTTCGATATTCGGTTTGATGCCGGTTGCCATGATAAGAAGATCGGCGGGTAAGAAACTACCGTCGCTCAATTCGACTTCAGCGATATGGCCGTTTTGGCTGATGATGTTTTCGATTGTGCAACCTAACTTGAAATGAAGCCCCTTGGATTCGAGCTGCAATTTCAAGAGGTCGCCGGCCTCGTTATCGAGTTGGCGATTCAATAAATGGTCGGCGCGATTGATGACGGTCACATGCATGCCGCGTTGCTTGAGACCGTTGGCGGCTTCCAAACCCAACAAGCCGCCGCCGAGTACGATGGCGTGCCGTTTGCTTCGGCTTTTTGCGATCATCGCTTCGACATCGGCGATTTCTCGGAAACTCATTACGCCTTCGGTATTTCGGCCCGGAATCGGCAGTATCAGTGGCAGCGAACCCGTTGCGATCAATAATCGGTCGTAAAGGGCTTCCGTGCCGTCCTTTGCGATCACGCAGCGGCGGTTGCGGTCGACATCGATAACAGTTTTATCCGGGCCGCAATGCAGCGTGATATGGTGTTTTCGGTACCAGGCAAAGTCGTGGATCATGATGTCATCAATCCGTTTTTCGCCGAATAAGACCGGCGTCAACAGAATGCGGTTGTAATTACCGTAAGGTTCGGCGCCGAACACGGTGATGTCGTATAAGCCGGGTGCCGATTCGATCAAGGCTTCGACGGTGCGCATGCCCGCCATGCCGTTGCCGATAACGACCAGTTTTTGTTTCATGATTATTCTCCCCAGGAAGAATGGGTTCGATGACTTTCCTTGTAGCGAATAGCCGAGACGCACTATTTAACCGGTTAAAATGAAATGTTGCCCTGTACCCAAACCTTTTGCGTGTCGTTTTTGGCAAAAGCGGGGGCGTTAGTGTCGGCGTCGTAATACGCGTATTTCAACAATACGGAATAGTGCTTGCCGAAGGCTTTGGTGACTTGGAAATCGTATTCATTTCCGTAATTGACATTGCCGCTGTCATCGGTGAAGTTGTGATAGACGAACATCAAATTGGCGCCGAGCACGCCGCTTGCCAATGTGACATTGACGTCCCGAATACCGTCGGCCGGCGTTGCTAGAAATCGGTCGGCCCAGCCTTGAAAGGCATGATTGGTGCCGAGCCGCGTTTGAAATGCATTGCGTCCGTTGCCGTTGAGTTGTTCCATAGCTGCTTTTGCGGTGATGCCAAATAGAGTCAAGCCGCCCATCAAGTTGTAACGATCCAAAGCAAAATTGTTAGGATTGTTTTGATAATCGGCTTGATAGCTGTATTCGGCCGTGTAATGCAGCGTCAAGGCGTCGTTGATTTGCGGAGAACCGATCAGTCTAATGCCGTAGGATTGGCTGGAGTGCCCGAATAAGGCACTATCCTTGGTGTATTTCAGCCAATAGCCGTAAGCTACGGCGTTGCCCAAGTAGCCGAAGTTATAATTGACATTGAGCAACGGAAGTTCGGTATTGTCGGTCGTCGAAAAAATATTGCGGACTCGGCCGATATAGCCGGCGCGGATCGTCAAATCCTGAATCGACGTATTGGTTACCAGCACTGAATCGTAGGTCATCTCCATTTGTCGCCAACCGACGTTACCGATGAAACGGTCGTCATCCAGCTTGATGCGTTGCCGGCCGCCCTTGATCAATGTATCCGGAATACCGTTGAAACTCAGCCAGAGTTGATTCAATTCGTGTTGGTCGGCCGGGTCGGCGACAACATGGTAACGGCTGTTGCCGGTCGATACGCCATTGTAATCGCGTTGCGCGGCAAAGATGTTTTCGTATTCGGCGAAGCCTTGCCAACCGAATACATTCGGACTCAAATAGCCAAGACGCAAGCGAAAGGTATTGGCATTGGCCGGTTCCGGCGGAGTGCCTTCGGTGTTGGCATGTTCGTAGCGGTAGTTCAGATCGAAAGTAACTTGACCGTATTTACCGTCGCTTTGTCCAAATTTAAGTGCGTTTTCGATCGTTTCGTCAAATTCGCCGGCCTGGGCTGACGATGTTATCGCGATTAATGTTGCCGAACAGGCGATATGCCAAGACCTTCGGGTTTTAAGCGGTAAAGCGGTAGCTAATAGCATCGTATTCTCCTTAATGAACATGAAATCGTTTTGATCGCACATGCGATCCATTAGAACGGGCTTAGGCAACACGCGGTAACATCGAGTACGCATCGCGTTCCGTCTACAAGAGTCTCAATGCGTATGGTCGCATTCAGTCAGAAAGGTCAGTAGGCTTTCTCGGTACTTGTAATAATCCGGGTGATCAAGCAAGGCTTGGCGCGTGCGCGGCCTCGGCAGGTCGATCGTTTCGATCTTGCCGATCTTCGCGTGCGGACCGTTGGTCATCATCACGACCCGGTCGGCGAGCAAGATGGCTTCGTCGACATCGTGGGTCACGACGATCGCGGTCACATGGGTCCGTTCCCAAACTTCCATCAGAACTTCTTGCAATTCCCAACGAGTCAGTGAATCGAGCATGCCGAACGGCTCGTCGAGCAATAACAGTTTTGGCGACAGAGCAAAAGCGCGTGCAATACCGACCCGTTGGCGCATTCCGTTGGAGAGGTCCGCCGCTTTTTTATCCATCGCATCGGCCAGTCCGACGCGGGTTAGGTAATATTCGACGATATCGTCGCGCTCGGATTGCGATGCATGCCGGTAAACGTTGTCGACGCCGATCATGACGTTCTCGAACGCGGTCAGCCAGGGAAACAGACTGGGCGACTGGAACACGACGCCTTTATCCGGGCCGGCGCTGTCGATTTCTTTGTTGTCGAGCACGATGCCGCCTTCGGAGACGTCGGTTAAACCTGCGGTCATCGACAGTACGGTCGATTTACCGCAGCCCGAATGACCGATGATCGAGATGAATTCGCCTTTTTTGACTAACATGTTAAATCCGTCTACAACCTTGACCGTGCCTTTACCGTCGGGTGTCGGATAGATTTTCGAGAGTTGCGAGAATTCCAAATAACGAGGCTTGCCTAGATCGTTCTGCTTGGGCTTCAAGGCCGAAATATCTAATTTCCAATCGTTGCTGGTGTTGGGCCGTACGTCGGGCAAGACGACCGCATCGCTGCCGGATTCGGATTTTTGCATGCCGACGCCCATCAAATAACGCGTGATTTCGGCGCGAAGTTTCTTGAAGATTTCGTCGTGATTCAGTGCGGTCCGGTCGCGCGGTCTTGCCAACGGTATCTTGAAGTTAGGGCCGAATGTTGCGCCGGGTCCGGGATTTAGCGCGATGACGCGATCGGCCATGTAAATGGCTTCGTCGACATCGTTTGTGATCAAAATGACAGTTTTCTTTTCTTCTTGCCAAATCGCGAGGATTTCGTCCTGCAGTTTGCCGCGAGTCAGTGCATCCAATGCGCTCAAAGGTTCGTCCAACAACAAGATATCCGGATTGGCGGCCAAGGCCCTCGCGACATTGACGCGCTGGCGCATGCCGCCCGATAATTCGGCCGGTTTTTTGGTCATTGAGGCGCCCAGATTGACCATGCGCACGTATTTTTCGGTATGCGCTTTACGCCGGTCGGCCGACCAATCTTTGAATCGTTGGTCGACAGCCAGTGCGACATTGTCGAATACAGTTAGCCAAGGCAGTAGTGAGTAATTTTGAAAAACCACGCAACGGTCAGGTCCCGGTCCTTTGATCGGTCGGCCTTGTTTAAGTACCTCGCCGCTATCCGCCTCGATCAATCCTGCGATCGTTGAAATCAGCGTAGTCTTGCCGCTGCCGGAAAAGCCGACGATCGCGATGAATTCGCCAGCCTCGATGTTCAGATTGATGTTTTTCAATACCGGCGTTTTATCTTTGCCTTCGCCGTAGGATTTGCAAACGTTTTTGAGTTGTAAGTAAGGTTTCAAGGAATGGACCTTGTTGGCTAACGGTGCAGCGAATGCCGGCGTATCGATTGATTCGTCATTGATACGTAAAAGTTGAGATGTTTTCATGTCGGTCTCCGGGTCAGAGAGTTTTGCCGAACGAGAAGGCTTGTTGTAACGAATGCATGATGCGGTCCAGCATGAAACCAATGATGCCGATCGTGAATACCGCGACCATGATTCGGCCTAAGGAATTCGAGCTGCCGTTTTGGAACTCGTCCCAGATAAACTTTCCGAGGCCGGGGTTTTGTGCGAGCATTTCGGCCGCGATCAGTACCATCCAGCCGACCCCAAGCGACATGCGCATGCCGGTGAAGATATAAGGTAAGGCCGAGGGCAGTACGATCTTCTTGATCTGCGTGCTCCAGTTAAGACGAAGGACTTTGCCGACATTGACCAAATCCTTGTCGATCGATGAAACGCCGACTGCGGTGTTGATTAGCGTCGGCCATAGCGAACAGAGCGTGACGGTAATTGCCGAAGTCAAAAACGCTTTTTCGAACCACGAGTCGTCCGTCGTGATGTAGACCGCGCTGACAACCAGCGTCACAATCGGCAACCAAGCAAGCGGCGAAACCGGTTTGAAAATCTGAATCATCGGGTTGATCGCGGTATTGATGACCGGGCTCATGCCGCAAAGAATACCGAGCGGCACAGCAATCAACGTGGCAATGATAAAGCCTGTGAATACGGTATAAAGACTGGTCAAAATTTGATCGAAGTAAGTCGGTTTGCCGGTATAGGGCCGTGTTTTTATTTCGGCTTGCGGGTCGCGCGCCAATTTTTGTTGGTTACGAACTTTTTGGCGTTCGTAGAATGCGGCCATTTTTTCTCTTTCTGCATGATGGGCGTCGATCAGACCCTGCGCTTCCTGCCATACCGCTTCAGGCCCCGGAATCGCGCCCAAACTGGTTTGGATTTTTACGGCCGAGGCATTCCAAAGTCCTAGGAATACGATAAAAGCCAGTATCGGCACGATGATCGTCAAGCCGATTTGCCGCATTTGCTGCTGCGGATTTTCGCCGGCGCAAAGCTTGACGAACGGTACAAACCAGGTCAGCCCGGTCACGTTGAAAAATTTGATTAATGTAGTTGACATGGCGAACCTCTTTGTCTAACCAACGGTCATGTTTTGGCTTGAATGTTTAAAAAAATGGTGCATCCTTGCACCTAGGCGACATTCGATGTCACTATCGGAAGGGGTTGTCCTTTATGTACTTGTTTTATCGGGAACGATGCGCCGTCATTGGCTGATTTTTCCGTCTTTCAATATTTCTTTGCCTTTTAGACCGATCGCGAATTTCGTTAGGTATTCGTTCGGTTTGCTGCCGTCGTAAACGATGCCGTCGATAAATTCGGCTTGCGACGGTTTGAATCCGGTTTCGGATTCAGACGGAAAGTCGCTTGCTTTGGCTTTTCCTTCGGCAATCAATTCTTTTGCGGCAGCCATATAGATATCCGGGCGATAGACCTTTTTAGCCGTTTCGATGAACCATTCGTCGGATTTGTATTCGTTGATTTGTCCCCAGCGGCGCATTTGCGTCAGAAACCAGATCGCATCGCTGTAATAAGGGTAAGTGGCGTGATAACGGAAAAACACATTGAAGTCGGGTAGCGAGCGCGTGTCGCCTTTTTCATATTCGAAAGAGCCGGTCATGCTGTTGGCGATCACTTCGTAATCGGCGCCGACATAACGGCTGTCGGAAATAATCTTGGCTGCTTCCTTGCGGTTCTTATTGTTATCGGCGTCTAGCCAGATAGCCGCGCGAATCAGCGCTTTGACGACAGCCAAATGCGTATTCGGATTTTTATCGGCCCAGTCTTTACTGACACCGAATACTTTTTCCGGATTGTTTTTCCAGATTTCATAGTTGGTCACGACCGGTACGCCGATGCCTTTGAATACCGCTTGCTGGTTCCACGGTTCGCCGACGCAATAACCGTAAATCGTGCCTGCTTCCAGCGTGGCCGGCATTTGTGGCGGCGGAGTGACCGAGAGCAGAACTTCGGCATTGAGCTGTCCGGTCGTTTCACCCGGCGGCGCGTAATAGCCGGGCTGAACGCCGCCGGCTGCCAGCCAATAACGCAGTTCGTAATTATGCGTCGAAACCGGAAACACCATGCCCATCTTGAATGGTTTGCCTTCGGTCTTGAATTTGTCGATAACTGGTTTTAATGCATCGGCCTTGATTGGGTGTACCGGCTTACCGTCTTGCATCGGCACATGCGCTTTCATTTGTTGCCATATATCGTTCGAAACCGTCACGGCATTGCCGTTTAGGTCCATGCTGAACGCGGTAATCACATCGGCTTTCGTGCCGAAACCGATCGTCGCGCCCAAGGGTTGTCCCGCCAGCATATGCGCACCGTCCAACTCGCCGTTAATGACGCGGTCAAGCAGTACTTTCCAATTGGCTTGGGCTTCTAATTGCACATAAAGGCCTTCGTCTTCGAAATACCTTTTTTCATAGGCAATGGCCAAGGGCGCCATGTCGGTTAATTTAATGAAGCCCAATTTCAGGTCTTCTTTTTCAATGTTTTCTACAGATGCGGCATTCGTGCTTGCCATAAGCAAAAAGGCTGCAGTAGCCGCCAATACGGTCGGTCGTTGTTTAGCGTCGGATACTAGGGTAGTTTTCATGGTCGGTTCCGCAATTATCTAAAATTCAGGCAAATAAAAAGGCGTCTGCCATGCGATATGAGGGGTTATCGCATGAGAGACGCCTTTGTCCGGTTTGCTCGACAGTGAGCTTGTCAGTTACTCCTTCATCGGAGATTTATTAGTATTCAAGCAAATGGAGTGCCAACAATGATATGGTTACGTAATCGTAATTAATAATTTAATAATAACAATCGGATAGGTTTTTTTAGATTTGAGAATGAAGGAGACGAGGTTTTTTTCTTGGCAAACGATGGCATGATTTAGTGCATGGATAGTCATTCCTAGGGCAATACGGCACCAAATGTGTGCGTTACCGTAAACCTAGAAAAAGCATCTCACCATGATGGTCATGAAGAAATAAGAAGTTAATTCAATAGCTTATTCTGCCTATGCAGATCATTTTTGCTTCCCTAAAGGGTTATTCAAAATTTTTTGACAAGCCATTGAAAGACTTCATGAACTTTATCTGGTTCATGGTTAAATTGCCGGATTTAGGATATTGATTGTACAGACGATTTTTAGATTATCGATAAGGAGATTCGGGGTATTCTTGTCAACAATGACTGATTGCGTCCATGGCCCATTCGCAAATAACTTTGTTACGTCCGGTTTCTTTGGCTTTATATAGGGCCTGATCGGCGCGCAAGATTAAGCTTTCTATCGTATCGTTCTGTTTTCTAGCCGCGATACCGATCGATAACGTAATGGTGCCGATTGATTCGTTGCTATTTTTTCGTTTCAACCTGCTGTTTTGTAATGAGGTTCTGATTTTTTCGGCAATATCCTGTGCGGCGGATAATGAGGTGTCGGGCATAATGATGGCCAGTTCCTCACCTCCGTAACGAGCAACATAATGATGTTTTTCGCTATATTTTTTCAGTAGCGATGCGGTGAATTTCAACACATTGTCGCCGATCAAATGTCCGAATTTATCATTGACCTGCTTAAAGTGGTCCAGATCCAGTAGTGTGAGGCAAATGTCTTTGTCGCTCGATTCCTCGAGGAGGTTGGTTAGCGTCTCATCAAATGTTCCGCGATTCAATAGTCCGGTAAGCGCGTCGACAGTCGCCGCTTCCTTGACTTTTGAAAGTTCCTTGCGCAACTGTTCCATTTCTATATTAGCAGCTTCCAGTTGTGTTTTAAAATGATCGCTGGTGTCAATTAAACTCTTCGTTTCGCCGGCAATTTCGGTTAGCACGATTTTCAATTCTTCCAAATTTGTTATGCTTTCCAGGCGTATCGATTTTTCCTCAAAACTATCGCTGGCTTCGGATGCTTTTTGCTGGGTTTCATAAACCGATCTCCCGGTTTGATCGATGATTCTTTGTAAATCCTGATTGATTTTGTCGAACGATACCAATGCCGCGTGACAGATATGTTTTTTATATAAAGCCAGGCCGGTCTCCATGTCGAAAGGGTTTTTTTCGGCAATGAGTTGGTCAACGGCGGCCTTGAGGCTGTCATTGTAACTCGCTGTATACTCGTAAAATACGGCATAATTAATTGGGGTCGGAGTGATTTTATGCTGCATCATGAGTTTAACGATGCGGTGCATGAATTGGACGTTTTCTTGAGGGGAATAGTCGTAGTCGGTTCTAAACGGCATAGGGATGAATGTCCAGGTAGTCAAGTTATCATGAATAGACAAGCTCCCGTTCATCCTTGGGTCGGAAAAGTCTCTTCTAATCAGTTGTTTTGGGTCTTGTATCGAATTGTAAAGATCGGTTGGTTGTGAGTGGAATCGGAGCGCTATGAGTTCAATTACTATGAAGGATTCTATACAAATGAGCTTAGTTTATTCATTTGATTTTACAAGCGACTTAGATGGCTGGATTGAGAAATTATAAGACAGCCGATGACACGCGATAGGGGGAAATGTCAGTTAAAAAAATAACCAATGAATCAAAAATTTTCGGATACCTTTATAATTCACTTCCAATGATTATTATCTTTCAAACGTTTAAAAAATGATGGCAAACACCGGATCTTACCGGATATTAATGGTGGAAGACGATCCCGGCGATGCTAATTTGGTGCGTCAGGCTTTGCGCGCGTCTCGGGACGTCCATTTCGAAATTATTTGGGCGACGACCTTGATCGAAGCTAAGCGTCTGTTGCGGGACGGTTTGCTCGATGTGGTTTTGCTCGATTTGACGTTGCCCGACTCGAGTGGACTCGCTACCGTGGATGCGGTTCGTCAAGCCGCAGGGATTCTACCGTTGATTGTCTTGACCGGTAATGACGATAGTCAATTCGCCTTGCGGGCATTGGATTGCGGAGCCCAGGACTATTTAGTCAAAGGTTGTTTCGAAACCGACGGATTGGTGCGTGCGATTCGTTATGCGATTAGCCGCGTACGCCTTGAGCAGCGTTTGGCCGAAACCGGCATGCATTTACGGACGTTAATCAATGCGATGCCGGATATCGTTTGTTTTAAGGATGGCGAAGGGCGTTGGCTTGAAGCGAATGATTTCGATTTGAAATTGTTTGGTTTGGAGCATGTCGATTATCGAGGTAAAAAAGATTCCGAGTTAGCTGTTTACCAAGACTTTTACAAAGAGGCTTTTTTGTCCTGTGAGGCCAGCGACGAAAAAGCCTGGCAAGCCGGAGTTATTAGCAGAGTTGAAGAAGAAATTCCTCGTCCCGACGGATCTTCGCGAACCTTTGAGATTGTTAAGATTCCCTTGTTTCATGAAGATGGTCGCCGTAAAGGCTTAGTCGTGGTTGGACGCGATATTAATGAGCGTAAACAAGCCGAGGCGCGTCATAGACTTTCCACACGTGTCTTTGAGACGGCCGGCGAGGCCATTATGGTAACTGATCCCGATGCAAACATTATTGCCGTTAATCCGGCCTTTACACGCATTACCGGTTATACCGAAGCTGAAGTACAAGGAAAAAATCCACGCCTGTTAAATTCCGGGCGATATAGTAAATTGTTTTGGGCTGCGATGTGGCGATCATTGCAGAATAAAGGAGAATGGGCCGGTGAAATCTGGAATCGACGCAAGAACGGAGAGATGTTTCTGGAATGGGAAACGATCAGCGCGGTTAGGGACGAGCGAGGGAACGTGACGCAATATATCGCCGTATTTGCCGATCTTAGCGAAATTAGGCGCGCACAAGAGGCGGCCGAAAAATTGGCGTGGCGCGACCCGTTGACCGGTCTAGGCAACCGGGCTCTGTTTTTGAAAGAACTGGAGCAAACTTCGATTGTTGCTTATCGGGAAGGTCGATTTGCCGGTGTGCTCTTATTAAATCTTGACCGTTTTAAGGATATCAATGAAGCACGCGGACTAGCGATCGGCGATGAATTACTTAAAACCGTCGCTACCCGGTTGCTTGATGCATTGAGTACTGATGATTTATTGGCAAGATTGGATTCCGACGAGTTTGCCGTCTTACTGACACGCCTCGCCCTTAGCCAAGAAGCGTTCGGACGAGAAGCATTGGCGCTTGCGGAAAAGCTGCGAGCTGAATTGCGCCGTGGTTTCGAAGTAGACGGCGAGTTATTGCATCTCGATGCCGCGGTCGGCATCGCATTGTGCTCCGAAGTAAACGGTGAAACTGCAATCGATATATTACGCCAGGCTGATATGGCCATGCATCGCGCCAAAACCGAAGGCGGAGGGCGTGTAGTGTTCTTCGAAACCGCGATGGGGGATGCGGTCAAGGAGCGTTTCAAGCTTGAAGCCGAACTGCGTACGGCGATCGCCGAAGGGCAACTTAAACTTTATTTGCAGCCTCAGGTCGATAGCGACGGTGTTCAAGTCGGAGCGGAGTCTCTGGTACGTTGGCAACATCCCGAACGAGGCTTGATCATGCCCGGAGTATTTATCCCCCTGGCCGAAGCGACCGATTTGATCGTGGCGCTCGATCGTTGGATGCTCGGTTCGGTTTGCAGGATATTGGCCGAACTTGATGGCGAAGGCCGTTCGATTCGGCTTTCGGTAAATATTAGTCCGAGGCATTTCGAACGTTCGGATTTCGTGGCGGAAATTAAGCGACAATTAATGTTGAGCGGCGCCGACTCGACGCATTTAGTTTTGGAAGTGACCGAAGGGTTGATGATTGGAAATCTCGAAGATGTCGTGGCTAAAATGACTACGTTGTCGACCATGGGTATTCATTTTTCAATGGATGATTTCGGCACCGGCTATTCGAGTTTGGCTTATTTAAAACGTTTGCCGATACATGAAATAAAAATCGATAAAAGTTTCATACAAGATGCGCCTAACGATCCGAACGATGCCGCATTGGTCGAAACCATTTTGGCGGTTGCTCAACACTTGAGCTTACAAGTGGTGGCTGAAGGTGTGGAAACTCAAGCACAGAGCGATTTTTTGAAAGCGCGTGGCCGAGTGATTTATCAAGGATACTTATACGGTAAACCCCAGCCGGCGGAAATTTGGTTGCAACGCTTGAGAGATCAGTAAGAAGGCGTATGAATTGCCGAAGACTGATGTTTGCTGGACGCAGGATGGTCCGATGAGAAAATTTTCCGGGATTTACAATAACGCTTCTTGTTGTGTCGGACTAGCTTTTTTGTGCATTCTTTTTGAGTCAACTGTTTTGGCCGAGTCTCTGAAAATCGGCGTCTTGGCTTATCGTTCAAAGTCCTATATTCAGGAGCAATACCAACCGCTAGCGAATATTTTGAATCAGGCGATTCCGCATTGCGACTTTAGTATCGAGGCAATGAATTTTGCGGAGTTGGAGCAAGCAGTCGCAACTCGTCAAATCGATTTTATTTTGACGAATCCATCGCATTATTGGTTAATGGCTTACCGAAGCGGTTTGTCGGCGCCTCTGGCAACTTTGGTTAAAAGCGAGGGTGATCAAGCGCTTTCGGCATATGGCGGCGTTATGTTTACATTGACCGAACGCAAAGAGCTTTGGCATCTGTCCGGTTTGCGAGGAAAAACCGTTGCCGTCGCCACGACCCGGTCTCTGGGCGGCTATCAAATGCAGGCTCATGAATTAATGAAATACGGTTTTTTTTTCGGTCGGGATTTCAAATCATTAGTTACAGGGATGCCTCATGATCGGGTCATAGAAGCCGTATTGAACAGCGATGCCGAAGTCGGTTTTGTGCGTAGCGGTGTGCTGGAGTCGATGGCCCTGCAAGGAAAACTCGACTTGACCCGAGTGCATGTACTAAATCGTCAAGATTTGCCCGATTTTCCCGCAATGATATCGACATCCCTGTTTCCCGAATGGCCTATTGCGTCTTTGCCTCATATTAACGAAACGCTGGCTCGTCGCGTTGTAGCCGCTTTATTCTTATTAACCGACAATCCCGAGGTTACACGCCAATTAGCAATTCGTGGTTTTACCATTCCGGCCGATTACACCGCCGTGGCGGATTTGTTACGAGACTTACGTTTACCTCCTTTCGATTCGCCGCCCCGTTTTACGCTTGAGGATGTTTGGCAGCGTTACTCGCTGCAAATTTTCGCCGCCCTAGTCATTGCCGCTTTGATCTCGTTATTGAGTTTGAGTCTATGGAGAGTCAATAAGAAATTGAAGGCGGAACGTCGGCGTGTGTTGCAGAAGACCGAGCTTTTGACGCAAACGCGTAATACGCTGGAGGCGATTATTAAAGGAACGTCGTCTGTTGTCGGGGATACTTTTTTTGCGTCGTTGGTTGAATGCTTGGCGAGCCTGTTGAACATGCGTTTTGCTTTCGTTGCCGAAATGGATGGCAATGACTTTAAAGCTCGAACTATCGCGTTTTGGAACGGGGAAATGGTCGGTGAAAATTTCAGTTACGATATTTGCGGCACGCCTTGCGAAAATGTCATTAAGAAACGGATTAGCGTGTTTTCCGAAAAAGTCTCCGAGTATTTTCCGGATGATGTTTGGCTAAAACAAAACGCCGTAGAAAGTTATGTAGGGATACCATTGTCGGATACTCAGGGACAATTTTTGGGGCATATGGGGGTGATGGATGTCAAGCCGATCGATGAGCCCGAATTCATGTTGTCTCTATTGAAGGTATTTGCAACGCGTGCCGCGAGTGAAATGGAGCGGCGGCATGCGACCGAGCAACTCGAGCGGAAAACTGAGGCTTTACAGCAGTCGAATGCCGATCTCGAACAATTCGCTTACAGCGTTTCTCATGATATGCGTCAGCCCTTGCGAAGTATCACCGGGCATTTGCAATTATTGGCGAACGACTTGAAGAATAAATTGGACGAAGACGGTCAGCTTAATTTTAATTTCGCTCTTGAGGGGGCTAAACGCATGGATGCGATGATTGTGTCATTACTCGAATTCTCCCGTGTCGGGCGTAAAACCGAGGCAATGCGCCGGATAGAAAGTCTCGAAGTGCTCAACGAGTCGCTCGACGGATTGGCGGCCATCATTAACGAGTTAAAGGCGACCATCGATATCAACGGCGAGTGGCCGCAAGTGTATGCGAGTCCGGATGAAATGATTCGTTTGTTTCAGAATTTGATCGGCAATGGGGTTAAATATTGTGTGGGTCATAAACCGCATTTGGAAATAACTTCAAAGCGAGACTATAGCAATTGGCAAGTGCGTATCAAGGATAATGGAATCGGCATCGATCCGGCGCAGATCGATCGCTTGTTCGCTTTCTTCAGCCGGTTGCAACCGCGAACGCGCTTCGAGGGGACCGGAATGGGTTTAGCCTTATGCCGGCGCATTGTTGAGCACCATGGCGGACGAATTTGGGCAGAATCGAAAGGCGAAGGTTATGGCAGTCTGTTCGCATTTGAAATGCCGCTTGAGCCGCCTTCGGCAGCGTAGCGTTATTCGTGTTTTTTTGAGCGTTATTTTCTTTAGCGCAATTACTTTATTTGGGACAATCGAGTCATGACATTTAAAACGATAGAATCCTGTATCGGTAACACCCCGCTGGTTAAATTACAACGCTTGCCCGGACAGACATCGAATATTATTTTAGCCAAACTGGAAGGCAATAACCCGGCCGGTTCGGTTAAGGACCGACCGGCGCTGAGTATGATCAAACATGCCGAAGCGCGCGGCGAAATCAAACCGGGCGATCGCTTGATCGAGGCGACTAGCGGTAATACGGGTATCGCGCTGGCGATGGCTGCCGCGATCAAAGGTTATAAAATGACCTTGATAATGCCGGATAACATGAGCGAGGAACGCAGGGCTTCGATGAAGGCTTACGGCGCAGAAATCATCTTGACGCCGGCCGCATCGAGCATGGAAGGCGCGATCGATTTGGCCCGTCAAATGGAGCATGAAGGCAAGGGTCGCATTCTCGACCAGTTTGCCAATCCCGACAATCCGCGCGCGCATTATGAAGGCACCGGGCCTGAAATCTGGCGCGATACCGAAGGTCGCATTACACATTTCGTCAGCTCGATGGGTACGACCGGAACGATTATGGGGACTTCGCGCTATCTAAAAGAACAAGACCCCGCGATACAAATCGTCGGTGTGCAACCGGAAGGCGATTCCAAAATTCCCGGTATTCGGCGTTGGCCGAAGGAATATTTACCGAAAATCTATGACCGAAGCCGCGTCGATAGAATCATCGAAGTCGATCAAGCAACCGCTGAAACCACGATGCGGGCACTGGCTACCGAGGAGGGTATTTTTGCAGGGGTATCATCGGGCGGAGCCGTTGCCGCTGCATTGAGGTTGTCTGCAGAAGTTGAAAATTCGGTGATTGTCGTGATTATCTGCGATCGTGGCGACCGTTATTTATCGACCGGTGTTTTTCCCGGTTGATCGCTACGGCTATTGGCTACTATGTGCCATGAAAACGCTTGGAATTTCCTCGTGTTTGTTGATGTCTTCAACGGTCATGGCATTAGATTCGGTCGGCTTGAGAATAGCTATGATCGAAGCGGAAGGTTGGCAGCTTGAAGGAGTTGAGATTCGGTTGTCCGATTTTGCGGCGTCGTCTCAAAATATCGTTTTATCGGTGCAATCTCTCAGTCTTCCCGAGCCTTTCGATGACATAGAAATCGTCGGCATCGAATGCTCGGATTTCAGTTGGCGCGACGATGAAATCCATTGTATCAAAGGCCGTGCGGAAATTAATAGCGCATGGTTACAATCGCCGGTTTTCGATTTTCGTTTCAGTATCGGTCCTCGGCGTAGCGAAATGCGCCTGGCGCGTGTCAAAGCCGGTGGCGGCGAAATTACCGTGCATGCCTCGGTCGAAGACGAGCGCTGGGTGCTTCAAGTAAAATCGCGCGGATTGCAAAGCGACGCGGTTAAGCCGTTTATCGATTCCGATGATTTTCAAATAGGCGCGGGGCGTGCCGATATCGATGTCACTGCCGAGGGACCCGGAATCGAAATAGACCGGTTGTCGGTCCACGTCAAGCTTAAAAACTTTTCCGGACAAACGGTTGACGGAAGTATAGCCGGCGAGAGTATCGATGCGGATGGGTCGATTCGAGCGAGTTTGGCGTCGGGCAACTGGCAATGGCTGAGCCGCGTCGAATTCGCTAAGGGCGCTTTGTATATCGAGCCCTGGTTTGTCGAGCTACCGCCTAAAACTGTCTCGATCAATAGCGCGGGTACTTGGTCTGTCGATTCGCGGCGTTTGGATATCGCGCATGCCGATTTCCGTCATCCTGGCGTATTCGAGATATCGGGTAGCGGTCTGGTCGAATCGATTCCTTCCTTGAGTCTCGAGCAGGGACGGTTTTTTGTCCATTCGGAAAATTTGAAGTCTGTATTCGACATTTATCTCGATTCGATGCTCTTGGGTACGCCGGCAGAAGGCATGAGTCTGTCCGGGCGTTTAAGCGCCGACGCTTCGATAAAAAATCATGCGCCGCTCGATTTGGTTGTCGATGTGAGCGATTTGAAAGTAAGCGATAGTAAAGCGCGTCTGGCCTTAGCCGGAGGTATCGGATCGCTGCATTGGTCCGCTCGGGAAGGCCCCGCTAAGCCCTCGGTCTTTGCTTGGCAACGACTGCAATTGGGTAATGTGCCGGTTGATTCGGCTAAAATTTCGTTTTTGACTGAAGCGACCTCGTTTCGTCTATTAAATAGGACGCGCTTACCGTTACTCGGCGGAGCTTTATCGATCGAACGTTTCGACTGGACTGCACGCGAAAACGACGATCACGATCTGTTTTTTATCGGTGAATTGGAAAATATTTCATTGGAAGGGCTGACGCAGGCCTTGGACTGGACGCCGATGAGCGGAACGATCAGTGGCAAAATTCCCGGCGTCGATTACCGGGATAATAAACTTGTCTTGGACGGCGAGTTGACAATCGATGTATTTGACGGCCGAATTACGATCGGTCAGCTTGCTTCTACCGGTTTATTCAGTGATTTTTCTCAAGTGTATGGCTCAATCGAGATTGATAATCTAGATCTGGAACAATTGACGGGCAAATTTAAATTCGGCGGCATCGAAGGGCGTTTGTCCGGTTTCGTTCGCGATCTCTATCTGGAAAATTGGCAGCCGGTAACTTTTTTTGCATGGCTAGGCACCCCGGATGATGACGATTCGAGTCATCGAATTAGCCAAACCGCAGTTGAAAACTTAGCCAGTATCGGCGGAGGCGGGGCCACCGACTTGATTTCGAGAACCTTTTTTGGCTTTTTCGAGACTTTCGGTTACGAGAGTCTCGGCATCGGCTGTTATTTGCATAATGGCGTGTGCCAGTTGACAGGTGTAGAGCCGGCCGAGCAGGGTTATTACATCGTCAAAGGCGGCGGCCTGCCGAGAATCGATGTGATGGGGTATAATCTGCGCGTTGATTGGAACGTTTTATTGGAGCGTCTGAGGCGCATTACTATCTCGGACGACATGGTCATTGAGTAACCGGAGTCAAACATGAAAAAAATATCGATCATCGGGGCCTTGCTGCTAACGGCTTGCGTGACTATTAATATCTATTTTCCCGCCGCTGCCGCGGAGAAAGCGGCGGATCAAATAATTAAAGATATACAGCAAACGACTGATTCAACCCAAAAGCCCCAGAGCGATTTACAGTCGTTGAAGATAGTTTTTTATCGAGTGATCGACGGGGTATTGAATGTCGTGATTGCACCGGCGCATGCGCAACAAGCCGATCTGTCGATCGACTCGCCCGAAATCAGACGCCTGACCGCATCGATGCAAAACCGTTTTTCGTCGCTGAAACCGTATTACGACGCAGGCGACATAGGCATCGGTTCGGACGGTCTTTTAGTGGTCCGTGATCCTTCAGCCGTGCCTTTGCGAGACCGAACTCAAGTCAATCGCTTGGTGGCCGCCGAGAACGCCGATCGTAATCAACTCTACCAGGCCATCGCCAATGCCAACGGCCAACCCAATTGGTTCGCGCAAATCAAATCGACGTTTGCCGCGCGTTGGGTCAGTAATGCGCAGTCCGGCTGGTGGTATCAAATGCCGAACGGCAGTTGGAGACAAAAATAAGCATGGCGCGCAGAAAAAGGGAACGTAAAAAATTACCGGACACCCCCGTTAAAACCATCATCGACTCGCTGACGCACGACGGGCGAGGCGTCGCCCATGTCGATGACAAGGCGGTATTTATCGATGCGGCCTTGCCGGGCGAGGAACTCGAATTCGTCTATACCGATATTCGCCGCGATTTCGCCGAAGGACGTGTCGTCAAACTAATGAGTAAGGCCGAGTGCCGCGTCGAGGCCGAATGTCCTCATTATGACGTATGCGGCGGTTGCAGTTTTCAGCATGTCGCTTCAAGCGAGCAAATCTATATTAAAGAGGAATTGCTGAAAGAGCAGTTTAAGCGCATCGGTAAGCTCGATATTTCTGAAATTTGGCCGTCTTTGGACGGACCGCATTGGGGTTATCGGCGCAAGGCGCGCATGGGCGTCAAATACGTCGAGAAAAAGGGGCGGGTGTTGGTCGGCTTCCGCGAAAAGCGTCAGCCGTTTTTGGCCGAGATCGAAAGCTGCAAGGTCATGCATCCGGTCGTTGGCACGCAGTTGATGGCCTTGTCTGAGTTGATCGGCAGCTTGACGATCAGAGAGAAAATTCCGCAAATCGAAGTCGCGATCGGCGATGAGGATTGCGTGCTTGCGGTACGCGTGCTGGAGCCGCCGACCGACGAAGATAAGGAGCGGATGCGGTCTTTCGCGCATAAACATAATGTGACCTTGTGTCTGCAGTCGAAAGGCCCCGATACGATCGCGCCGATCGATGGCGAACCTGTGGTAACCCCAACCTACGCCTTGCCGGAGCACGATATCGTGTTCCGATTCAGGCCGGCGATGTTTACGCAGGTTAATTATGAAATCAACCGGCTCATGGTCAACCGGGTTATCGAAGCATTGGATTTGACGAAGGACGATGTCGTGCTGGATCTGTTCTGCGGGCTCGGAAACTTTACCTTGCCGATGGCCCGTTACGCGGGGAAAGTGGTCGGTATCGAAGGCGATCTGCCGTTGGTCAATCATGCACGGGCGAATGCCCGCTTGAACAATCTGGATAATGTCGAGTTTCACGCAGCCGATTTGAGTAAGGCGATTGCCGAATTACCGTGGGCGAAACAGCGCTATAACAAAATTTTGCTCGATCCGTCGCGAGCCGGCGCATCGGAGGTGTTGCATCATTTCAAGCACTGGCAGCCCGAACGCATCGTTTATGTCTCCTGTAATCCTTCGACCTTGGCTCGTGATGCCGGCATTTTGGTGAACGATTTAGGCTATAAGCTGATCAAGGCCGGTGTCATGAACATGTTCCCGCAAACCGCGCATGTCGAGTCGATTGCATTGTTTGAAAAAAGTGAAAGGTGAAAGGTGAAAGGTGAAAGGTGAAAGGTGAAAGGTGAAAGGTGAAAAGGTGAAAGGTGAAAGGTGAAAGGTGAAAGGTGAAAGGTGAAAGGTGAAAGGTGAAAGGTGAAAGGTGAAAGGTGAAAGGTGAAAGGTGAAAGGTGAAAGGTGAAAGGTGAAAGGTGAAAGGTGAAAGGTGAAAGGTGAAAGGTGAAAGGTGAAAGGTGAAAGGTGAAAGGTGAAAGGTGAAAGGTGAAAGGTGAAAGGTGAAAGGTGAAAGGTGAAAGGTGAAAGGTGAAAGGTGAAAGGTGAAAGGTGAAAGGTGAAAGGTGAAAGGTGAAAGGTGAAAGGTGAAAGGTGAAATCGGCGCTTGACAAGCAATTGAAATGCTGCATCATTTCACTATTCACTATTCACTATTCACTATTCACTATTCACTATTCACTATTCACTATTCACTAATAAACTCATGACACCCAGCTCATTTATAGACATTTCAATTCCCGCTCAACGGTTGATGCTTGTCGATGAAGGCAGGGTTGTAAAGTCGTATCCCGTTTCCACGGCAAAAAACGGCCCCGGCGAATTGAAAGGCAGCGAATGCACGCCGCGCGGCTGGCATAAGATTCGCGCGAAAATCGGCGAGGATCTCCCGATTTATTCGGTTTTCAAAGCACGAAGGCCGACCGGTGAAATATATTCGCCGGAATTAGGCAATCAATTTCCCCCGCGCGATTGGATCTTGACCCGAATTCTCTGGTTGAGCGGCCTCGAGCCCGGAAAGAACCGCTACGGTTCGGTCGATACGGCCTGGCGTTATATTTATATTCACGGTTGCCCCGACGAACTGATGAACGGCAAACCCGAATCGCACGGCTGTATACGCATGCTTAATGCCGATCTGATCGATTTATTCGAGCGCGTTGCAACCAATACCGAAGTTTATATTCATGAATAAATAATTAGATTGTGATGCCCAGAATTGTTTTAGGAATTGAATATGACGGCAGCGCTTTTTTCGGTTGGCAATGGCAAACCGCGCGGAGAACCGTACAATTCGAGCTGGAAACCGCGCTGTCTAAAATTGCTGACGAGCCGATCACCGTTATTTGTGCGGGTCGTACCGATGCCGGCGTGCATGCGCTCGAACAGGTGGTGCATTTCGACACGCAAGCCGAACGGTCTATGTACGGTTGGATGATGGGCGGGAATACCCATTTACCCGATGACATCAGAATTATTTGGGCGCAACAGGCGGCTTTCGATTTTCATGCTCGTTATAGCGCTATTGCCCGGTTTTATCGCTATGTCATCTTGAACAGGCCGATGAAATCGGCGTTGCTGCGCAACCAAGTCACATGGTGCTATCAGCCGCTTGATGCCGATAAAATGCATCGAGCGGCACAATATTTGATTGGCGACCATGATTTTTCCTCGTTCAGGGCGCAAGGCTGTCAATCCAAAAGTCCTTGCCGCATGATGCATTTTATCGATGTTTACCGCGAACAGGAAAAGGTTATTATGGATATTTCGGCCAATGCGTTTTTGCACCACATGGTCAGAAACATTGCCGGCGTATTAATGGAAATCGGCATGGATAAACAATCTGTCGATTGGACGCAAGAGTTATTGCTGATCAAGGACCGTGTTCAGGGCGGGGTGACTGCTCCGCCCGACGGTTTGTATTTGGGCGGGGTTTATTATCCGGAACGTTACGGCATTACGAGGCATCCGGTATTCGATAATCTGCCGTCCGATGCTAAACGTTTCGATGACCGTTCGGACTATTCAACCACAGAGAACACGGAGGTCTCTAGGGTACGCTGTGCGTACCATGGCAACCCTTGCAGACGTTAACCAAGCCGGTAGGCAGTAGGATGGGTAGAAGCGAAGCGGAAACCCATCCTGGCCGAAAAACGTTGCGGATGCCGTTTAAAAACCTCGTCCGGCGGGTAGGGACGACACGCCAATTTAGCCCTCGATCGCTGCTTTTTGCACAATAGGTTACTCCTTTTATTCTTAGACGGTTTTTCGATCAAAAGGGAGTAGTAGACCTATCTCCGGATATCCCGTATAGAATGATTACAGAAGTTTTCATTTGCGTTTCTTAAATACTCTAGGATGTTATAAAATTGCAATCTTGTTCATCGGTATTTAATGCTGTGCTCTCAAACGTTGCGGAAACTTGGACGATTCCGTGCGGTTAACTCCTTTCTTCTACTGAATGTCGTTATCTAAAATCATCAATCAACCACTTCCTTATTTCGAAGATAGTGCTCGCTTGTTTGCACCGATTTCCGGTAAACCTTGGGCGGTGTTTTTAGATAGCGGATACCCGGTTAGTCGCCAAGGCTGTTTCGATATCATTGCCGCCGATCCGGTTTGCACCTTAGTCACGCATGGAAAGGTCACTAAGATCAAACGGGGTCTTGTAGTCAGCGAATCGACGGACGATCCGTTTGAACTGGTCAAACAGCAATTATTGCCGAAGCGGCCTGGATTCGACGATTTGCCCTTTAATGGCGGAGCCATCGGTTATTTTTCCTACGATTTGGCCCGCCGCTTGGAAAAACTACCTGTCATTGCGAGGGATGCCGAAAATATTGCCGAAATGTCGGTCGGTATTTACGAATGGGCGGTGATTGTCGATCATCAATTGCGCCGCAGCCGCTTGGTCGGTTATATCGACGAGGCGCAATTGGCGCATTTGACTGCATTGTTCAGCCGATTGTCGGAAGATGGAATGCAAAATGGGTTTCGTGTCACAGGGTCTGTCGCAGCCAATTTCGATCAGGCGGATTATGCCGAAGCCTTTGGCCGTATCAAAAAATATTTGAAAGAAGGCGATTGTTACCAGATTAATCTTGCCCAGCGTTTCAGTGCGCCTTGCCATGGCGATCCTTGGACGGCCTATTTGAAACTGCGAGAATTAAATTCGGCGCCGTTTAGCGCATATTTGAATACCCAGGAGGCTAGCGTGTTGAGCTCTTCGCCGGAACGTTTTTTAAAGCTCAGGGACAGCTTTGTCGAAACCAAACCGATCAAAGGAACGCGCCCGAGAAAATCTAGTCACGCCGACGACCTCGATCAAATCAGTCAGTTGGAAAGCAGTAAGAAAGATCGTGCCGAAAATGTCATGATCGTCGATTTATTGCGCAACGATCTTAGCAAGACATGCCAAAAAGGCACCATTAAAGTTCCTCGTTTATTCGATATCGAAAGTTATGCGACCGTGCATCACTTGGTTAGCACGGTCACCGGCGAACTAGCGGAGGGGCGGCATGCTCTGGATTTGCTGAAAAGTTGTTTTCCCGGAGGTTCGATTACCGGTGCGCCAAAGATCAGAGCGATGCAGATCATCGAAGAGTTGGAGCCGCATCGGCGGGGCGTTTATTGCGGAGCGATCGGCTACATGGGATTCGATGGAAATATGGATACCAATATCGCGATCAGAACCTTGGTGTATTCGGATGATACGATACGTTTCTGGGCCGGCGGCGGCATCGTCAATGACTCGGTGATGGAAGAGGAATACCAGGAGTGCTTCGACAAAGCCTCGGCGATGATATCGGTTTTGCGTCAGTTAACGGTTGCATGAAAGTCGGGTTGCGGGTCATAAAATTCGGCGGTAGTCTTGAATGCAGCGGTGCTTTAAAATCGTGTTTAGAGAAAGCGATCGGTTTTTACCGAGAAGGGAGCGTTTGGGTTTCTGGCGGCGGCGATTTTGCCGAGCAAGTGCGGGAGGCTCAACAGCGTTGGCGCTTCGATGATATTACCGCGCATGCAATGGCGCTTTTGGCGATGCGGCAGATGGCTTTGCTAATGCATTCGATGCATCGCGATTGTGTATTGGCGGGCTCGACTGCCGACATTGTTCGGCAGCTCGATCTAGGAAAGCCGGTCATTTGGTCGCCCGATGTCAATGAACTGAACGAAGCCGGTATCCCCGCAAGCTGGGAAGTGACTTCCGATAGCCTTGCCGCTTGGCTCGCGGTTACACTCGATGCCGATGAATTAATTTTGATCAAGTCCGCGGAAATTCCGCAAACCGCTGATGTAAACAAACTCGCGGAATTGGGGATTGTCGACCGGGCTTTTCCCGGATTTACCGAAAATGCCCGATTTAAAATAAGCGTCGTTAATAAAGATAAATTCTAATGGCAGATAACAATTTAACCCGAAAAACGCTCAATTCCGTCTGGCGTTTAGTGAGCAAGATAGCCCGTCAAGCCTATTATCAGGCCAAGGAATCGATGGGGCATCCGAAGCGGGATATGGTGGTGAGACATGTCGAACAAGCTTGCGGCAGTTTGCAAGAAACCAAAATTCATTTCGAAAGCGCTCTGGACCGATTTAAAACGATTGTCGTCGTTGACGATTCGACGCTTGAAAACAAATATCGTTTATTGCAACAACAATACGATTTTTGTAAGGCAAAGGCGGATGAAGTCGGTTGTCGCATTCGTGCGATCGAGGAAGTCACCGGTGCGTTGTTTACAGAATGGGAAGCCGAACTCGACGAGTATAGTAATCGCTCGTTGAAAACCAAAAGTCGGCAGCAATTAAGACAATCCCAGCAGCATTACGCTAAATTAATCAAAACGATGCACAGAGCCGAAAGTAAAATCAGCCCTGTATTGGCGGCATTCAAGGATCAAGTATTGTTTTTGAAGCACAATCTCAACGCGCAAGCGATTGCCGCGATCGAGCATGAGTTCATAGAAATCAGTATGGATATGACGCAGTTGGTTCAAGTGATGGAGCAGACCATTTTCGAAGCGAACCGCTTTATCGCCGGTTTGGTCGAGCAAAAAGCTTTGTCAGCGACTTGAGCTGCGACCATTTAACAGCTAAGTATAAGTCGCAAGGGCGGATCCGTGGTACGAATTCGCCCTGCATGTTTCCCTGTCCGGCCTTTTACAATTTGTAAAGTACGTCGTTGGCTTTATCCCTTTTATCGGGTTTAGTGTGTCGGTCTTGTTCGCGGCGTTCCCTTGCATATTTGTCGATCATTTCTTCCCAGGAACTGTATTGCTGGTATTCTCTGAAGCCTTGGTTTTTCCGTTGCTGGTAAATCTCTCTGCCTGTTTCGATGACTTCGTCCGGGTTTTTGCCGTCGACTTGAGACAGAAATTCTTTGGTGTCTTTGTAGGCATCTCGAATGGTCCAGAACGAGATTTCGAATTCAATCCGTTTTTCCGGGGGCAAGCGTTCCTTTAGCATTTTAACCGACCGGTAAGCGGTGCTACTGCTTCGCCCGTTAATCTGTTCCGATCTACCGCAAGCGGTTAGCGATAAAGCCAAAACGGAGAGCAAAAGGGCTGATAGAATCCTCATAGAGTTAACCTCAATCGTTATAGTGTCTGGTGTACTATTCTTATAATAATGATAAGGCTGCAATTAGCAGGCTTATTTTCGGAAGCTTTATTTTCCTGTTCGGTATCCGCCATGTAGCGTCGAACACTCGAATTACTTGGCGATTATAAACCTAAGCCACATCAATATGCTGGAATTTATTCAATTACTAAAGCAACGCTATCAAACGGTTGCTTCGCATACCGCAAGCGATGCGGTGAAGGCAGTGTATCAGCAACGCATCGATCGGCAAATATTGGCCGAAGCATCGATTCGCAAGGCCGATATGCATAAACGCTTTAATTTTCAACCGTTGCAAGTGGCCGTAGTCGGCCCGACGCAAGCCGGAAAAAGTACCTTGGTCAATCTATTGCTGAACAGCTCTCAGGCTGGTGTGAGTCCGTTGGCCGGCTTTACCGTGCATGCGCAAGGTTTTTGCAATGCAGTGAAGCTTGAAGACTGCGAAGGCGTGCAGCATTTTTTTGGACGTTTTCAACAAGTGGGCCAAGACGAATTAAGTAAAGACAGGCTCGAATGTTATGCCTTGACCAAGAATATTGGAGCATCGGATTTATTGCCCGAGTGCTTGGTTTGGGATACCCCCGATTTCGATTCGATCGATGCGGTTGGTTACAGCGAGGCGTTGATGCGTTCGATTGCATTGGCCGATATCGTGATTTTGGTCGTCAGCAAAGAGAAATATGCCGACCAATCGGTATGGGAGCTGATGAGTTCGATTGAAACATTGCGTCAACCGACCTTAATTTGTGTGAATAAACTGGCCGAAGGTAGCGAGCATATCGTAATCCGTTCATTGACCGAAAAATGGCGACAATCGAGAAGTGACGATTGCCCGTCTATCGTGCCGTTATTCTATCAAAAACAAGCCGCACCGACATGGCCGGAAAACAAGCGGTCGGCGGTTCGGCAACTGTTTCGTCAAGTCAATCGCCGCCGTAACAATGAGGTGATTCAAGAGTTTTTGCTTAAGCATTGGCAGGAATGGTTGGAACCTGTCCGTGCGGAACACATGGCGCTGCAAGAATGGCGAAGCCTTGTCGATGTGTCGATTAAACAATCGTTAACGCAGTATCAAAACGATTATTTGAATCATCCTCGTTATTATGAAACCTTTCAAAGCGCCTTGGCGAAATTATTGAGTTTATTGGAGATACCCGGGTTTGCAAGAGTTTTGGTCGGTACTCGTAAAGCGCTAACCTGGCCGATTAGGCAGGTAATGAAACTGGGAGAGAGGAAATCGCGCATTACCGGTAGTAGTCATGAGGTTGCTTTATTGAATCATCTAGCGGAACATTTATTGATTAGCATCATGGATACCTTGCTGGAAAAAACCGAACAAAACGGCGACATTGCTTGGTGGCGGGGTGGCATCGGATTGTTGCGTAACCGGCGGCAGGCTTTATTGGCAGAATTCAACGATGCCGTGCTTCGTTATCACCATGATTTTCAACAGGAAGTCGAAAGCGCTGCCTTCCGGCTCTACGCAAAATTACAGGAACAGCCTTATGTATTGAACGGTCTTAGAGCCACCCGGGCGACCACCGATGCGGCCGCCGTTGCCATTTCACTTCAGGCCGGCGGGTTGGGATTGCATGATTTAATCATAGCCCCGGCGATGTTATCGGTGACTTCGTTTTTGACCGAGAGCGCGATGGGGAGTTATCTGAATAAGGTCGAAGCGGAACTCAAGCAGAGGCAATTAAAAATTGTCAGACAAAAACTTTATATCGAATGCCTTCGAGAGGCCTTGTTCAAACTGCCCGAGCAATTGTCCTCGGACAGCTATTTCAATATCACCCCGGAGCAATTAGAACAAGCCGAGCAGCAACTCAAGAATAAAAAACATGGATTACGATTACTCTGATTTAGTCGCAAACACCAAGCGTTGGGCCGAACGAGCAGTAGCGGCCGGGTGGATAGACCAACATACGGCGAGACAGCTCGATGCTATCGACTCAAGAACGCCGGAGTCGCTGATCGATCGTTCGTCATCCCGGCCCCTGATCGTTGCATTCATGGGCGGAACCGGCGTCGGCAAGAGCACATTGTTGAATCGTTTGGCCGGCCAAACGATCGCAAAAACCGGCGTAGAGCGTCCGACGTCGCGAGAAGTGACGATGTACCGCCATCGAGCGGTGCATTTATCGAAACTGCCGGAAAACCTACCGTTCGATGAAATCCGTCAGGCCGAGCACGATGACGAAACGAACAAGAATGTTATCTGGATCGATATGCCCGATTTCGATAGCACCGCCTTGCACAATCAGGAAATCGTGTTGCAATGGCTGCCGCATATCGATGTGTTGATTTATGTCGTCAGTCCCGAACGTTACCGGGATAACAAGGCTTGGCGTTTATTACTGGCCGAAGGAGGACGTCATGCCTGGTTGTTTGTGATGAATCAATGGGATCGCGGACAGGCGGTGCAGTACGACGACTTTAAAAAACAGTTAAGCGTGGCCGGTTTTGACGCTCCGATTATTTTCAAGACTGCCTGCGGCGAGCCCGATTTTTCCGACGAATTTGAAAACCTGGCTGGGACGATTGCGACGCTTGCGACCGAAACCACAGTCAAGCAATTAGAATCTCGAAATACTCAGGCTCGAAAGGATGCATTGAAAATGAGTTTGGTCGATTGCTTAAAACATGTCGGTAATGACCGGGATTATCGAAAGCTGTCCGAGCGCTGGCGTCGGGGTTGGCAGGATACCGGTCGAACCTTGCAACAAGGTTTCGAATGGCCGCTCAAACAATTGGCCGGCTATTATGCCGAACATGATAAAGCGTCGAAACAGCAGCAAAGCGAGTTATGGGATGCCTGGGCGCAAAGCCGTTATGAGGATGCGCTCGACGACCTGATCCTTAATGCCGATGCCAACGGGTTGGCTACAGCCGCGCTGAAACGCGAATTATTGCAATTACGCGGCAAGGCCGAAAAAATCATGCATGACCAAACCGAACTCGCGGTCAGGCAGGCCTTGGCCAATCCCGGGCATGCCGCGCATCGCGCTTTTTTAAAAAGCATGCGGTTTTGCGAAATCGTGCTGCCGCTCGGCGCGATGAGTTTTGTCGGTTACCAGGTTTTTTCCGGGTACTATCATAGCAGTTTGGATTACCGCAACTTTCTGGGGGCGAACTTTGCGATCCATAGCAGCTTATTTGTCGGACTCAGTTGGCTGATTCCGTTTTTTATCCTGAAGAAACTCAAACCCTCGCTCGAAAAAGCGGCGTTGAAAGGTTTGAAAAAAGGCGCGGCGATAGGACTGATACAAATCGAAGCGGAAATCGTCAATGCCATCGAAAGACTTTGTCAGCAACGTAGCGAAATTGCGGCAGAGGCCGAACAGATAATACGACAATGCGAGAGCAGTCAAAAAAGTATCGAAACGATACGAAGTGATAGTCGTTTAGCTAGAATGTTGGTTGATTAATAAGGTGAAAGGTGAATGGATGTCTTTGTGGGAGCGATCCCCAGATCGCGATTTCGAAGTCGGCAAGCTTGGGCGACAATAAACGGTATCGAAGTCATATTGGCTAAGACTCCTTGCCCCCACCGCTGACCCAAACCTATCCAAAATTAAATTTAAGGAACTGTCGGTCATTAAGAAGGTCTTTATAAGCGAACGATGCAAAAATGGAAAGATGCAAGTTCGAAACGCGATAATAAATTAACATTTGCTAATGCTGAATTTAATTGATAATATCGCGCAACACTAAAGGGGGCGACATGGCTTCGACGTGGGTAGCAAAACCTTGAGTGCATGCCGAGCACAGTACAGCTCGTAAAACCTACTGAACTAAAGTATTCGCAAACGACGAAAACTACTCAATGGCTTTGGCTGCATAAAAACAGCCACCATTCCTCTGACTATCTGTGCTTATGCGGGTAGGATCTTCGGATCACTCAGGGGTCACAGCACATAAGATCGTGCCGATGCCTGTCCGGAGCTGACGCACTAAAACCTAACGGAATCGCCGACAGTTTTCTTGGCCTGACGGGTAGCTGGCGGTTAAATCAAAAGATCAGGATAAGCATGTAGAGCTTGTGGCGGAGTGCTTGCGGACGCGGGTTCAATCCCCGCCGCCTCCACCAAATTCAAGAAGGTGAACTGATCTCAGTTCACCTTTTTTTATGCCTGTGTCCCGCGCTACAGGCCTTATTTGCCAAGGAGTTGCGGACTTGGTCGTCGCGGACTTTCACCTTCCAATGGAAAAACGCCCGATGAATGGTTGCAAGAATTGATTGCAGACACGATCAAACAACGTGCGCGCAAGGCGGCGACCTATTCTATTTCGGCTGGTAAGGAAGAGCCTATTCAATCAGCCGGCGAATGGGATGTTTTTTTCGAGCGTTTTAGTCGCCCCGTCGTTGATGAAAGTCCTTGTACGAGAGAGGAAATCTATGCCGGCCGCTGATCGATAGCACTATTGGGAGCCAATGATGTTAGTAGAATTACAACCCGAATTTGAAGAAGTCTTGCAACCACTAGGTCAGCATGCCATTGAATTTTTCCTGGCGGCAAGCTTGTACCATGCAGGTAAAATCAGTTTCGCCAGTGCCGCACATATTGCCGGACTTAGTTTCGAAGCGTTCAACGACCGCTTAATACTCCCTTTATACTCAAAAATTAGCTATCTTTGTGAAGGTATGGGGTGTGGCTAGCGAGGATGTCGGCAGCAGGGATTGCTGCCGTCAAGCCCCCATGGAGGGGTTCACGGCGGTCCTCGATAGACACATCCCATACCTTTTATTCTTAGACGGTTTTTCAATCAAAAGGGAGTAGGAGTTAGATATTCTGAAGGTGGATTTTTATTTGATACAAATGGCAGCAACAAAACCACCAGACAATCATGGAAATGCAACAGCTGGAGGAAGAAAACAACCGCTTGTTCATCAACGCCTATGGCTTGCAAGACGAACTGACACGCGATGAACCACTGGAGCAAATCACCTTAACCGTCAATCCCAAATATCGCTATGGCGGCAACTATCCTGACACAGGGGGAAGCTGATACGCAAGCACTGATAGCGAAAAGTCTGGGCTACGTAACGAGCCAGTATACGGGTGGATAATCTGCAGCTCGCGCCAGGCTATGAGCCTGAACCCCAAGAGAACAAACATTAATGACGTTGATATCCCTAAAAGACCTCGAAGCCCATCTATGGCACGCCGCTCATATCATCACCGGCCCCATAGACGCCTCTGACTACAAAACGTACATTTTTCCGGTTCTGTTTTTCAAACGGATATGCGATGTGTATGACGAGGAGTTTGATCAAGCCTTGGCGCAAGTGGGTGATGAAGAGCTTGCCAAGGGCGATATGTTCCATCGCATACAGATTCCAGAAAACTGCCACTGGAGCCATGTATTCAATCGAACGAAAGACGTCGGCCAGGCTCTGAAGGATGCGTTCAGAGGCATCGAGCTGGCAAATCCAAAGCTCCATGGCATTTTTGGCGATGCCAGCTGGACCAATAAAGATCGCTTATCAGACGAGCTGCTGAGTACACTGCTCAATCATTTCAATAAGGTGAATCTCGGTGTCGCCAGCGTACGCGATGACGATATGGGTCGTGCGTACGAATACCTGATTAAACGCTTTGCAGATAAGGCCAACAAAAAGGCCGGCGAATTCTATACCCCGCGCACGATTGTTCGCTTGATGGTCAATATTCTTGACCCCAAAGCCGGTGAAAGTGTCTATGACCCCGCATGCGGTACCGGCGGCATGCTGCTGGAAACCATCCATCACGTTAAAGAAAACGGCGGTGATCCACGCCTGTTAAAAATCAAAGGTCAGGAAAAGAACCTAACCACCGAAGCCATTGCGCGCATGAATCTGTTTCTCCATGGACAGGAAGACTTCGATATTGTGCGCGGCGATACATTGCGTGACCCTAAGTTTTTGGTCAGCGATCGGCTGGAAACCTTTGATTGTGTAATCGCCAACCCGCCATTCAGCCTCAAAGAATGGGGTTATGATCTTTGGTCGGCGGACCCTTACGGCCGTAAACAATATGGCCTGGCGCCCAAAACTAACGGCGATTTTGCCTGGGTACAGCACATGTTCGCCTCGTTAAATGACAAGGGCCGAATGGCCGTCGTTTTGCCACATGGCGTGCTGTTCCGTGGCGGAGCTGAAGGCGCCATCCGCACCAAACTACTACAAGAGAATCGCATTGAAGCCATTATCGGTGTGGCATCGAACCTCTTTTATGGCACAGGCATTCCAGCCAGCATCCTTGTGCTGCGCAAATCACGCCCGCAGACTCATACAGATCATGTGCTGATCGTTAATGCCGAAGAAATCTTCACCAAAGGTCGAGCGCAAAACACCCTAAGCAATGATCAAGCCGATGAAATCTACGGTATCTACCAAAGCCAGGTTCAACAGGGCCCTAAAGCTGCAGAAATTGAAGGGGTTGCCCGCTGGGTACCAATCAGTGAAATCGAAGAAAACGACTTCAACCTGAACATTGCGCGCTATGTCCAAAAGCCACTGGAAGAAGAAACCATAACGGTTGAAGAAGCTTTGAGAGATTTTCAACAAAAGCTCGCCGCATTGGAACAAGCCGAAGACGAATTGGAAGCCCTACTGATCCAAGAGGGTTTTGAGATATGAAAAAAGCAGATTTAGAAAACCTCCTTTGGGGCGCGGCCGAGTTTTTACGCGGCCAAATCGACGCCTCAGACTACAAACAGTACATCTTCCCTCTGCTGTTTTATAAACGCCTGTCCGACGTGTACTTAGAAGAATACGCCGAAGCGTTGGAGATTCACGAAGGCGATGCCGAATACGCCGCCATGCCCATGTTCCACCGTTTTGATATTCCACAAGAAGCGCGTTGGGAAAAGGTGCGCAACACCAGCAAAAACATTGGTGAAGCCATTCAAAATGCGCTGCGCTTAATTGAAGCGAACAATCCGCGCTTGCATGGGGTGTTTGGCGATGCCCAGTGGACCAACAAAGAGCGTCTGCCCGATCACCTGCTGGCCGACCTCATTGAGCACTTCAGTAAAATTCCGCTGGGTATCAAATCCGTTGCTCAAGATGACCTTGGCGAAGCCTACGAATACCTGATCAAAAAGTTTGCTGACGACTCCGGCCATACCGCTGCCGAGTTTTATACCAACCGCACCGTCGTGCATTTGATGACCCGCATCATGGGCTTGAAACCCGGTGAAACCGCCTACGACCCCACCTGCGGCACCGGCGGTATGTTGCTTAACGCGGTGATGGATCTGCGCGAACGCGGTGAAGAATGGCGCAGTGTGCATTTGTATGGCCAAGAAGTAAATTTGCTCACCTCAGCCATCGCCCGTATGAACATGTTCCTGCACGACATTGAAGAATTCGATGTGCTGCGCGGCGACACCCTGGCTGAACCCAAGTTTATTGAAAACGACCAGCTCAAGCAGTTTGATGTCATTTTCGCCAACCCGCCTTACTCCATCAAAAAGTGGAACCGCGATAAATTTGCCGCCGACCCCTATGGCCGTAATCTGTATGGCGTGCCACCACAAGGCTGTGCCGACTATGCGTTTTATACCCATATCATCCTTAGCCTGAATCCCGAATCCGGTCGCGCCGCCATGCTCTGGCCGCACGGCGTACTATTCCGCGATTCCGAGCAAAGCATTCGTAAACAGGTGATTGAGTCGGACATTATCGAAGCGGTGATTGGCCTTGGGCCAAACCTGTTTTACAACTCGCCGATGGAATCCTGCGTGGTGGTTCTCAATTGCAATAAACCCACCGAGCGCAAAAACAAGGTGTTGTTTATTAATGGCGTGGAACAAGTTACCCGCGAGCGCGCCCACAGCCGCTTATCGGATGATGATTTGGCCGTGCTCTGTGAGGCTTACTTTGCGCCTGAGAAGCAAAGCGACATTACCGCTTTGGTAGATATCGACACCATCAAAGAAAACCTCTACAACCTGTCGATCCCGCTCTATGTGCAAGCGCAAAACAATGGCGAAGCGCACGATATTGAACATGCCATCGAGGCATGGAAAATCAGCCGTGTGCAATTGAAAAAACAAACCAATAAGTTATTCCAAAGCCTTGCTGAGTTGGGATTTGAGACTGAAGTTAGCAAGGTGGAGCAGTAAATGACTGAGCAACAATTACCCGAAGGCTGGCAAATGGTGAAGTTTGGCGATATAGCCAAACATATTTCCAAGCGTGTCGAGCCCAGTGAAACCGAGCTAGAAATCTATGTCGGCTTAGAACATTTGGACCCAGATAGCCTGAAAATAAAACGTCACGGCGTACCTAGTGATGTAGCCGGGCAAAAATTGTTAGTAAATAAAGGTCAAATCATTTTTGGCAAGCGCCGTGCCTATCAGCGCAAAGTGGCCGTGGCAGATTGGGACTGTATATGTTCAGCACATGCCATGGTGCTGGAGGCAAATCCTAAAAATGTAATGCCAGAATTTTTGCCATTTATTATGCAATCCGATGTGTTTATGAATCGCGCGGTAGCTATATCTGAAGGTTCATTATCACCAACCATTAAATGGAAAGTTCTAAGCGAACAAAAATTGGTCATACCTAGCATGGGGCCGCAAAAGGAAATCCTAAATTCCCTCAAAAAAATTGAGGAGGTATTGCAATCTTCAACAGAAGCAGAAAAAACAGCATTAACCGTTTTCCAAAGATTGATAGATAAGATAACAACATTTGATCGACTTGAGATACTTCCTCCAGGCTACAAACGAGTTCGTCTAAAAGAAATAGCTAAAACAAGTAGCAAGCTATTGAGCAACAAGACGGATGGGAATCAAGTCCTTAAATATATAGATATATCTTCTGTAAATTTCCCAGGTTTTGTAGATACGCCGAAGGAATATATTTTTTCTGAAGCTCCAAGCAGAGCAAGGCGAACCCTGAAAGAGGGTGATGTTGTTATCAGCACGGTCAGGCCGAATCATAAAGCGACGTTTTTAGTAACAGATGATTTAAAAGAATCTATTGCTTCCACAGGCTTTACTGTTTTAAGGGTAAATAAAGGTCTTTCTAAGCTTGTCTATTACTTTACTTTATCGAAGCAGTTTACACATTCACTAACAAATTTGGCTGTTGGTACAAGCTTTCCAGCGGTAACAGATGCTGACGTATTAGCACAGAAAATAGTAGTACCGCCAGAAAAGTTGCTCAAAAAGCAGGTGGAAGCTTTGATTTCTGCGGAGATGGGCTATCGAGAAGCAAAAACTAGATTTCTGAAAGTAAGCCAGTTGAAATCCAATTATTTAAATGTTCTTTTGAGAGGACAATAGATGTTTAATGAACAAACCGTCACAGAAAATGGAATGATTGACCGCTTAAAAGGTTTAAGCGGCGTAAAGTGGACTTACTGCCACGGTGAGAGCCTGCCCAAACAAGCGCAGGATCTCTTTGTCGATGAGTGGCTGAAAGATGCGTTGTGTTCGTTAAACCCTGATATCGCCAAACAGCCGGATTACGCCGATGAAGTAATTTACAAACTGCGTGGCGTGGTGTTGGAAGCGCGTCATACCGGCCTGGTAAAAGCCAATGAGAATTTTCATGAATGGCTAATGGCTGAGAAGACCTTACCCTTTGGCGAGAAGGGCGACCATATCACCATCAACCTGATTGATTTCGACAATATCGACAACAACCATTTTGTGGTCGCGCAGCAAGTGCACTATATCGCGGCTACCGAAGTCTATTTTGATATTGTGCTCTATGTAAACGGTATTCCCTTGGTGGTGGGCGAAGTCAAAACCGCAACGCGCCCAAGCGTCACCTGGCAAGACGGCGCTGCCGATTTTATGGGCGGCAAAAAACACTATTGGAAAAACGTTGAACCCTTCTTTGTGCCCAACCTGCTCTGTTTCGCCAGTGAGGGCAAAACTTTTGCTTACGGCGCCATCAATGCCCGGGTAAAAGACTGGGGCCCTTGGTACAACACAGATCAGCGTGATGAAATACTGCCTGGCATGGTTTCGGTACTCGACAGTTGCGAAGGTTTGTTAAACCCGCAAACGTTGTTGCAGTTACTCGAGTCCTTCGCGTTGTTTTCAACGGTGAAAACCGGCAAGAACACGCCACCCAAGCGCATTAAAATTCTACCGCGCTACCCGCAGTTTGAAGCTGCAAAGCAGATTGTGGAGCGTGTGCGCAAAGGTTATCCGAAAAAAGGCCTGATCTGGCACTTCCAGGGTTCGGGTAAATCCTTGTTAATGCTCTATGCCGCCAAAATGCTGCGCGCCGAAAATGCGCTTAAAAATCCCACCGTATTGATCGTGGTCGACCGCCGCGACCTGGACAGTCAAATCAACGAAACATTTGGCGGTGCGGATGTTAAGAATCTCATCAAGGTGCGAAGCTGCAAGAAGCTCGGCGAACATATCGAGCAAGACAGCCGTGGCATTTTAATTACCACCGTCTTCAAGTTTAAAGAGGTCGAGATTGACGAGTGCAACCCCAATGGCCTGAATAACCGCGACAACATCATCGTGCTCGTAGACGAAGCACACCGCACCCAAGAGGGCGGCTTGGGCGAGAAGATGCGCTGGGCCCTTCCCAATGCGCATTTCTATGGGTTAACCGGTACACCGATTTCGGGCATTGACCGCAACACCTTCAAGCTATTCGGCGCCGAGGAGGACCCCGGACGCTATATGAACCGCTATAGCTACAAACAATCCATCCGCGATGGCGCCACCAACCCGGTTAAGTTTGAGCCACGCTTGGCTGAACTGCGCGTAGACCGTGACGCCATTAACCAAGAATTTGAACAGCTCGCCCAAGAAAACAACCTGGACGAAGAAGAAAAGGCCGCACTCTCTAAACGCGCTGGCAAATTAGCGGTGATGCTCAAAGCGCCGAAACGCATGGCAGCAGTCAGTGCTGATATAGCCGAACACTTTACCAGCCACGTAAAGCCGAAAAAAATGAAAGGCATGGTGGTGGTTTACGACCGCGATGCCTGCGTGCAGATGTACTATTTGCTCGGTGAAAAACTCGGCTTTGATGCCGTTGAAGTGGTGATGAACGTCGACCAAGCACCGGTAAAAGCCGGAGAAGGCGGTAAAAAAGACAAGCTCAACAAAGACTGGCGCAAGTGGCATGACGAGTTGGAACTGCCGATTCAGCAAGCCGATTTTGAGCGCTGGCAGCAGATTGATGCCGAAGATCAGGTTCAGAAGGACTTAATCGAGAGCTACAAAGATCCCAGGCACCCGATACAGCTGATTATCGTGACCGCCAAGTTGCTCACCGGATTTAATGCGCCGATTTGCTATTGCATGTACTTGGATAAGCCCCTGCGCGATCACACTCTGCTGCAGGCGATGTGCCGCACCAATCGCTTGTACGAAACGGACGAGGTGCGCAAAGACATGGGCCTGATCATTGACTACCTCGGCGTATTTGAAAACCTGCGTACCGCGCTGGCCTACAATCCCGAAGAAATTGATGGTGTAGTGGAAGGCATTGAGGCCTTTAAAGAACTGTTGCCTGTTCAGCTAAACAAGTGCCTGGACTTCTTCCTCGATGTGGACCGCACGCTAGAAGGTTTTGAAGGCATTATGGCAGCGCAAGAATGCTTGCCGACCAATGAAAAGCGCGATGAGTTCGCCGCCAGTTTCGGTGTGTTGTCCAAGCTATGGTCAGCTATTAATCCCGACCCATTCTTAAGTCCTTTCAGAAAGGATTATAAATGGCTGGCGCAAATCTATGAGTCCGTCCGCCCTGTAGGCCAAACCGGCGCTCTTGTGTGGGCGGCATTGGGCCCTGAAACCATCAAGATGATCCACGAGCATACCGATATCAACCGCATCCGCGACGATATCGATGAGCTGATCATGGATGAACACGCCATTTTTACCCTGACCGACAAAGAGCAAGAACAGCGCGCGAAGCGACTGGAGATTGATTTGATGGGGCGCCTGCGAGGTCACACCGATCCGAAATTTATCGAGCTGGGTGAGCGCCTGGAAAAGCTGCGCCAAGACTACGAAGCCGGTGTGATTAAAGCGATCGACTGGTTAAAAGGACTGTTAGACGCAGCCAAGGAAACCGTGCAAGCCGAGCGCGAAACGGGCGACCGCGTCGTTACCGAAGAGGACAACAAACAGGCCTTAACCAAGCTCTTCCTGGAAACCCGGCCCGAAACAACACCAAAGTTAATAGGCGATGTGGTTGAGCAGATCGACAAAATCGTCAAAGCCACCCGCTTTGAAGGCTGGCAGAACTCCAATAGTGGCCCGCGTGAAATCCAAAAGGCGCTTCTGGTGACGCTTGCTCAGTTTGGGCTGGGTAAAGATAAAGAGCTGTTTAATAAGGCTTACGCCTACATCGAAGAACATTACTAACAAGGATGTACAAATGACCGTCAGAAAAAGAATCTCAAAAAGCACCATGTCGATGTTTCTTCGTACAAAGTGTGATCGTGAACTCTATCTCTCTTTGCATGAGGATTCTGAACTCGAGGCTAATGGTATGCCGGTTCCGTTGCAGGCTCGACCGGGAATTGGAGTGCTACAAACGGTTGGAAGGGATTTTGAAGATGATCGCAATGAACAGCTGATTCAGGCGTTTTACAGTCTTGTCATATATCAGCCCGACAAAGGAGTCGCAAACTATAGTTGTCCCCCTAAATGTTTTGTCGTAGGTCAAAAGACTTTGGATGACGCATGGGCTGCTTTGGAGGGTCTTTGTTTGAAATTTCGCCGATTGTTAAACCCTGGGTTTAACAATCGTGACATTTTCAAACTCTATTTGATTCGAAAGTCCTCGTGTAAATCACTCCAATGGTCCTTCAATTTCTGCTTGTGCGCCTGATTCATGGGGAGATCTTTGATGGCCTCTCGCCAAAGATTTCGAGCCTTCTCCATGACATCATCCAAGTGGGGTTTAATTACTCTCCATGGAATCTCGGCACGATTAGCCCATGACTGAAAGTTTGCCAAGGATACGTCATACCACTCTTTAGTCTTGCCTAAATTCAGTGCGAAATGTCGTTCACCGTCGATATATACGCTCGTGGTAACAATATCGTATGCGGGTGAAAGCCTTGGCGTGACTTTATCTGAATAAATCAAACTCCAATTCTTTAGATGTGCATCTCCATTTGCGAGAAGAATGTTGACAAGCAATCGCCTAGCGAATTGTTGTGCATCGGCCAAACCATCACCGGAAAAACCGTAAATAATTCGGCCTATTTGCTCGTAGTTTGCCGAGTTGTATTTTTCATGGGCGTATTTAACCAGCACCTGGGCAAAGTCTTCCATGTGGATGCGCGCATCATTATCGCGATCAAAGCGTTTGATTGCGAAGGCTAGCTTTTCATCGGGCAGATTTATCTGCGGAAGATTATCGAGTTTATTTAGCTCAACCAGCTTAATTTCCGGAATGTCCACTCCGACCAATTCCGCAAGTTTCATTGCGGTATATTCGTTTACCGGCACATCTTTATGCTTGGTAGAAGGCGTTTTTACAATCCAATCGCCCAAGACATCGCCTTTGGAAAGATTGTAACGTCCGTCCTTTTCCTTCATGGAAAATTTCATATGAACGCCGGCCAATGAAAATTTGTTTTCCGGTGATACTTTGTCAAACTTTATTGCTCGAGCTTTGCCGTGAGTCTTGAGAATACTATCTGGAACATCATCTGGTTCCATCGGCTCGGCCACCAAGGCGCCAGGCAGGTCAGCACCTAAATAGTAAAGAATATGGAACTCGTTGTCGACATGAACTTTGAGTCCTTGAGCAATCAACTCTCTCAGTGATCCCTCCGGAAGTAAATTGGACAATGTAGGGTGCAGCCTTTGGTTTCTTGCCCACGGTTCCGCCATTATTTTTTCAGAACGAGGAAACGCTGGGTGGGTAATCAAGCTAAAGGTAGGGCGGCCTGCATCACTCTTAAATTCCTCGGCAAAGCTCAGTACATTTCTACCGCCTTGAAAGCCAGCCAAATAGCCAACCAGCCTGTCGTGCAGGCTCAACTTGATTACGTTTATCTCATCGACTTGGGCTTCGCTCATGAATCATCCCCCAGCAAGTCCTGCCATGGATCATCTGAAAGACTTTTCTTTGCCTCTTCTTTTGCAGTTTTTGTCGCCTGGGACATATGCTCCTTACCTAGCTCGGAACTCTCCTGTTCAAGCAGCGCTATGACAGCGCCAAGCTTTTCCTTTGGTATGAGCATAAGTTCGCTATTCAAGCCCTTCGCTATCAACTCCAAGGTGTCTAGCCTAGGGTTTCCTTTGGATTCCAAACGTTGATATTGCTGACGAGATACGCCTGCACGCAACAACATGTCGTTCTGCTTGAGGCCGAGTGTCAGTCGCCGTTGTTTTATCTGGTGGAGTAAAGAATTCATCTTAGTAAACACATATGTTGCTTTCACGATGGATGGCAACATATTAGTTGCTTTCATCTCTAAAGGCAACTTATCCGTTGCTTTTGAGGGGTGCCACACCAGCAGCATAAAAGGCAACATATATATTGCCTTTTGGCTGTAGCGCTCTCGTTGTCGAACAGTCGAGTAAGCCGCCGATTCCCAAAATGAACGGAACTTTGTAGCCGAACTCGGCACCCGTGATGAAGTAGTGGTCAACGCCAAACTGCCGAAAGGCTTTTTCATGTCGACGCCGGTCGGTGACTACAATCCGAATTGGATGATCGCGCATTCGAAGATTGAATGCGCCCGCATGTTTTTCGAGCGACTCAATCATATAGTGTTCGCACATCAAATTTCGGTTTTTTATCCCCTCATCCTAGCTTTCTCCCGGAGGGAGAATATAGTGAAGCGCCGAAATTTGATGTGCGATAGGCAAAAATCAACGAAGAGCAAGTGAAATGCGACGTCGAGGACAATTACATAAAACTGATAGGGTTAGTGATGTAAACAAGCCTGTTTATTGCAATGTTGAGGGAGTGAAAGAAAACCGGTAACCCAATTAAAGAATAGTGGATCGCTTTTGTCGTTGCAGTATCGCATTTTTCATAAGGCAATAAAAAAGGCCTTAGCGGAAAATCCGCTAAGGCCTTGATTATTCTTTGGTACCGAGGGCCGGAATCGAACCGGCACGGTATCGCTACCACTGGATTTTGAATCCAGCGCGTCTACCAGTTTCGCCACCCCGGCAAAGAACGGACATTATAATGAAAGTTTTTCAATTGTCCAATGTTTTTTTAAGTGTCAATGTTCGGCGCAAACTGGTATTATCGCGCGCCATGAAAAAAAGCGACTTTAATTATCATTTGCCTGAGCATTTAATTGCTCAGTACCCCTTACCTGACCGCATTGGCAGTCGGTTGTTGTGTTTGGATGGCGCTAGTGGGCATCTGTGCGATAGACAGTTCAGCGATTTTATCGATTTGGTCGAGCCTGATGATTTATTGGTATTTAATGATACCAGGGTGATTCCCGCGCGCCTATTCGGACAAAAACAAACCGGCGGTAAGGTGGAAATTTTGATCGAGCGTATCGTCGATCGGCATGAAGCCATTGCGCATGTGCGGGCGAGTAAGTCGCCCAAAGCCGGGACGATTATCGGGCTGGATCTAGATTATCACTGCGAAGTGCAGGGCAGGGAAGATGACTTGTTTAGGCTTCGCTTCGATGGCGACGCCGGCGTGCTCGATATTCTGGAAAGTATCGGTCACATTCCGTTGCCGCCTTATATCGATCGCGCTGACGATGCTGTCGATTTGGAGCGCTACCAAACCGTGTTTGCCAGGGAAGCCGGTGCCGTGGCGGCGCCGACCGCCGGCTTGCATTTTAGCCAGGCTATTCTCGATCGTTTAGAGGCAAAGGGTGTGCATAAAACGTTTGTGACGTTGCATGTCGGAAGCGGTACATTTCAGCCGGTGCGAGTCGAGGACTTGTCTCAGCATCTAATGCATAAGGAATATTATGCGGTTTCCCCTGAGACGGTTCAAGCAGTCGAGCAAGCCAAGGCGCGAGGCAGTCGTGTCATCGCGATAGGTACCACGGCGGTAAGGGCATTGGAATCGGCTTCGAAGAGCGGCAAGCTTGAGACCGGTCTTGGCGATACCGATTTGTTCATTACGCCGGGTTACCGGTTTGTATCGGTCGATGTTTTGCTGACCAATTTTCATTTACCCGAGTCGACCTTATTGATGCTGGTTTCGGCGTTTGCCGGTTACGACAATATTATGAAGGCTTATCGGCATGCCATAGAACAAGAATACCGCTTTTTCAGCTATGGCGATGCGATGTTCTTGACGCGTTGATGCGACTTATAAATTAATATTTGCCGCTCCCTTCAGCTCGATAACATTATTTTCCGGATCCTCGATATACAACGAAGGTCCGTAGCCTTCGGCTCCATAATGTGTTTCGATATCACTGTAGCTAACGCTTTTTTCTACTAAGTACCGTTTGATTTCTTGTTCATCGAACGGGTCGATGCGCAGGCAAAAATGATGCATATTTCGACCCTCTTCACTCGGAGCCCGTCCGCCTTGCCGACCCAGTTCACCGTGGACCGAAACGATATCGATCAATGAGGCTCCGGCTCTCAATTGATACAAGCCGATTTTTTCCGACGATTTTTCCAAACGGCAACCTAGCACATCGCAATAGAAACGGATCATGATTTCCGGGTTTCGGGCCCGGATCACGACATGGTCGATGTTTTTGATCTTGATCATGATGTTGATAACCTCCGATTAGATGAGTCGGCGTCGCTTCGGCTCGACCGACATAACAAAATGACATATCAATTTCCAAGTGACAGACGATGCCGCCCTGAAGGCATTATTGATAAAATTCGTGATATTCTAAGCCGAAATGCTTCATTGGCTGGAATCTTATTCTTTTAATCGTTTGGACTGCAAGAAATAGCTGCCGTTCCGATTATTGTAAAAAGAGCAGTTGAGTGCTTCAAGCTACTCCTTTTGTTCTTAGACGGTTTGGGAGTATCGTTCGCCCTGATCCCTTCGGCTGCGCTCAGGAGAGCCTTGTCATGGGGTTAGGCCATAAGCGCCAACTTAGTGCCTATTACATGGTGTATTTGTGGCTTTATTCGTCATATCGGCTGGATTGCCGATATTCAGGTTAGGGGGGGTGAAGCTAAGCGTTGCCATCCCTGGTCCTGGATTCCGCTAATCCCTGGCGGAATGACGCGTTTTTCCTTAAGTTGGCGCTTATGGGGGGTGAGCCGGTGAAAGTGTTGTAGACCGTTCTTGCTTCGACTTGGCTCAGCACGAATGGTCTACAACACATGCTAACTGCACTTTTTAGGATTATCGTAAATCGGATGATCATAGTCGATAATTTTGTCAGGGGGTGTTCATGACTGATTTGGAAAACTTCAAACTGTTAGGCACGGCCCTCGGCATCGGTTTACTAATCGGTCTCGAGCGCGGTTGGGAGTCTCGCGATTGGGGAGAAGGAACGCGCGTGGCCGGGTTGCGTACTTTCGGCTTGATCGCTTTGCTCGGCGGCGTTTGGGCATTGCTTGCGCGGGAAGCCGATCCTCTTTTGATCGGTTTTTCTTTTTTGGCATTGACGTTAGTGTTAATGGTTGCTTATCACAGTAGCCTTGAGAGAACCGAAGACTTTGGTGTCACCAGTGTCATCGCCTCGTTGCTGACTTTCGCATTCGGCGCGCTGGCCGTTTTCGGTTATACCGTCTTGGCTTCATCATCGGCTGTCGTCGTTACGTTTTTACTCGGATTTAAACCTTTACTACATGGCTGGTTAAAAAAAATCGAACGCCGAGAATTATTCGCAACACTAAAGTTGCTGCTGATTTCGATTGTCATACTGCCGATTTTACCCGACCGTTATTTAGACTCTTGGCAAGTATTCAATCCCTATCATGTTTGGTTGATGGTGGTCTTGATTGCGACGATATCTTATTTGGGATATTTTTCGATCAAGATTGCCGGTAACCGGCACGGTCCGGTTTTGACCGGCGTATTTGGCGGTTTGGCTTCGTCGACTGCGGTCACGCTTAATTTGGCGAGGTTTTCAAGGCAATTTCCGGGTGACGAAAATGCGCTGTCGGCCGGAATTCTGACCGCCTGCGCAACGATGTTTCCTCGGACTTTGTTTTTGGCTTCAATCATTAATCCGGCTTTGTTGAGGCCTTTGTATCCGGCGCTTCTTTTGATGGGGTTGCTCAGTTATCTATTCGCATTTCTGTTTTGGAGAACTGCGACAAATATCTATGAGTCCGATACTGACCTCAAGCTGGAAAATCCTTTTCAATTAGTTATGGCGCTGAAATTCGGGGCGTTGTTGCTCGCTATTTTATTCATCGCTAGGATGCTGCGGATTTATTTCGGCGATACCGGAGTCTATTTTGTCGCGGCGATTTCCGGAATCACCGATGTCGATCCGATTACGCTGTCGATGTCGCGCATGAGTCAAGAAGGTTTGGCGATCGATGTCGCGGTATTGGCCATTTTGATCGCGGTGGCAGTCAATTCGGTCGTCAAGAGCATCATGGCATTGAGCATCGGCGGCCGCGCGCTCGGCTTCAGGGTTGGCGGCGCGATGTTGTGCTCGGTCGGCTTGGGCATTGCATTGTTCTTGATTTAATAGGGATGACTATACTTTTGGTGCTTCAAATGACATGGTCTGGAGGAGTCGTTGAACCTCTGATGGGTATCGTGTGGAAATTGGACTGGTGAAGAGCGTAGTAAGACCTGATTAGGATTTCGCGAAAAATAACTTCCTGGAGTTATGAGCTTTGTCGAGGATTCGGTAACTCGCCTGGCAGGACGCCGTGAACCCAGCACCTAAATTATGCAAGATAGTTACTATAGCCAAAGGGCTATGGAATTTAGGTGCTGGGTGAATACGTCCTTGTAAGCTTGACGGCGGACTGATTGCCATGGATGGCATGAATGCAGATTTTGCATTACGCCATGGATGGCGTGTATTAGGGCAATGCAGGAGCAATTGCCGAGGAGCAAAAATCTGCCCTGCCGCCGACACCTGCCAATCGAGCAACCGAACCCTCCAAAAATAGGGAAGTTATTTTTTGCGAAATCCTTAGTCCGGCGCAAGATTGGTCAATAAAGCGAATGGAAAGCATTCGAATACTTCGCCTAAGTTGAGCAGACGATTTCCGTTAACATCGTTTGCTGTCAAAGCGTTTCGGCTGAAAATCTCGTAAAATCTCAAAGGCGAATCTTGCGGCAATGTCAACGCCGTATCTTGCCAAATTTCCGGATGGAAACGGTAGGTTTTGCTACCCAACAAGCTTATCGTCAGTCGGGGTACGACGATTAGAGCCCATTGGTCTTGCGTTTTTCTGGCATAGGCGACGATATGATCGGCCTGTGTTCCGCTGCAATCGAGCTTGATGTAATCGCCATTTTGAAACAGGTCGGAATATCTTCGCCTGAAACGTAGCGTTTGCGCGACCACAAATAATTTGATGCGTCCGTCTTCGATCGTTTCCGGTAAAGTTTTCAGCAAATCGGCACGATCTTGACTTGTTAGGTTATCGAGCTCGGTCAGGATATTGCCGATGCGATTGAAGTCGACCGGTTGGCGATTATCCGGGTCAACCAGCGAGAATCGCCAGTTCTCGTTGCCTTGATAGATATCCGGCACGCCGGGCGAAGTTAATAACAGCAGTGTTTGTGAAATGGCGTTAAACAAGCCCGCCGGGCGAATTTCGCGTTCGAATTCGAGAAAATCCGGCAAAAAAGGCGTCGTGTGGGTCTCGTTCAGACAGCGTTTGACAAATTGACTAACCGCTTGTTCGTAAGCCGTGTTCGGGTTCATCCAAGAAGTAAACTGCTTGGACTCGCGTATGGCTTTGATCATGTAATTTTCAATACGTTCTCGATACGTGGATAATTTAGACTCGTTTAATTCGCCCAGCGGAAAAGTGCCGACTAGGGTTTGATAAAACAGATATTCGTCGTTACGCGCGATGACAGCTTTGTTTTTATCTTTCCTGGTTCGGTTGATTCGATGCCAACGAAAAACCACTTTATGCCATTGTTGCGGAATTTCGCTCAGTACATTGATGCGTGCCCGCGCATCGGCGCTTCGTTTAGTGTCGTGACTGGATAGGCACAATAAGCTATGGGGCCATTTTCGAGCGCGTTCCTGGTTGAAATGATGGAACGCATTGACCGAGTTGCCGAAATGTCTAGGGTCGCTACCGACCTCGTTTAACGAAACCAGTCGGTTGTATTCGTAGAGAGCGGTATCTTCCGTGCCTTTGGCCATGACCGGCGAGGTATATTGTTGAAAGCGCATGACGAATTTCAATAAACTGCTGCTCGACATTGTCGAGTCTCCGAACTTTAATAATAGGACGTCATGGATAAATCCGAATATCGTTATATCGGATGCTCGACTGCGTTGGCGTCCTTGTTGAACGGCCCAGTCGATATATTGACTGTCTTCTTTGCGTACGTTATGGCTGTTGATATAAGTTCTGTAGACGGGGAAACAGGATACGGTTTCCTTTAGCGCATCGTGTAAGGCATTAAGCGTGTAGTCGCGGGTTTTAGCGTTGGCCTCGGCGATTCTACTGAGTTGTATCGCTAGCATGTTTAGCTCGCTGGCCAGCGACGTTTCCATCACATGCTTTTTGGCTTGATAGAGAATCTCGTCGAAATCCCGTTTATGTCCGACAAAGCGGGTATAAGTGCGGGTCAACGCTTTTTCGGCGGACATGTCGATAAACAGTCCGTTGACGATCGCGGCAAATTCATAGCCGGTGGTCCCGTGAATGGGCCAGTCGCTGTTCAGATATTCATAATTCGCGACGATTTTTTCGGCGACGATATAAAGAGGCGCAATTTTCGAAGCACCATCCTTATCGGAAAGAGACATATTTTCCGATTGGAAGCGCCGGTAATAGGCGACCGGATCATATAAGCCGTCGGCATGATCGATACGCAGGCCCTGGATTTTGCCTTGTTCGACGAGACTCAGAACAAGCCGATGGCTGGCATCGAAAACCTCAGCATCCTCGACTCTGAGCCCGGCCAGATCGTTGATGTCGAAAAAACGGCGATAATTGATTTCATCGCCGGCTACATGCCAGTAAGCCAGGCGATAGGCTTGTCGTTCCAATAAGGCATGTAGTTCGCCGCAGTCTACTGGGTGTCGATTGATTTCCGATATTCTAGACCGGATAAATAGGTTAAGCCGAGCATTCTCTAAACAAAGTCTCGCCAATTGTTTTTTAAAAACTTCCTTGTCGCGGGTTCTTTCATCGATCGATTCGGGCGTTATTTCGGTATAGGCGGGTAATTTACCGAAACTGTTATCAAGCGTTTGATATTCGTGTAGGACGGGGTCGTCTGCTTCGAAATACTCATGTAAGCGTTCGTGTTGCGAACTCAAGATCAACGGATACGTTTGCGGATCGATCGGAAAGCGATGTTCGTAATAATAAACGCTGAACTCGCCGCGCTCGCTGTCGAAGCTAAGTTTCAGTTTTTGTTTTTCGAGAATATTTCCGTAATGGTCGCCCAATACCGGAATCAAGATCTTGTTTTCAAGTACTTTTTTGACCGGACGCCAATCGATATCGAAAAATGAGGCATGGGACGATGATGGACCGTTTTCCAGGACATCGAGCCACCAATCGTTGTCGGCGCCCATGATGCCCATATGATTAGGCACGATGTCGGCGATCAAGCCCATGCCGTGTTGTTGAAGTCGACTAATGAGGGTGTCGAAATCTTCAGCCCCGCCTATTTCCGGATTGAGTGTGTTATGGTCGACGATATCGTAGCCATGCGAACTCCCCGGACGGGCTTTCAGAAAAGGCGATAGATAACAATGGCTAATGCCTAAGCGGTGAAGATAGGGAATGCAGGAGGCGACCTGCTCAAACTTAAAATGCTTGTTTAATTGTAACCGGTAAGTCGAATCCGGAATGACGGCATCGGTGTCTGGCTTACCGGAAAGGGCCATTGCAGTTAGTTTTTAGCGCTGAGAAAAAGCTTAAGACTCGGCATCGGCTTCGGCCAATAGAAAAATCACCGACCAAGGCGTCAGCCGGCCTTGTTCGACACGCTCGGACGCATCGGGTTCGGCGGCAAATAACACTTCTCCTTCGCTGAAACAGTTGACCCAGGCCGGTTCGTTGCCGAGGTTGGCGATCATTTTTAAAATCGTTCCATCATTCATCGGCCATTGCACGCATAATGCATGTTCATTGAGAACTCGGTATTCGGCTTGGCCTCCTGCCAATCCGTAAAGTCTTGGTCGAATATACCGGCTTCGAATACGCAATAGTTTTCGGTGATATTCGAGCCATTGCAGATGCGGCGTCGCCTCGATTTCGTTCCAATCCAGCTTTGCCGATTCGAAGGTTTCCTGCGCATTCGGTGTTGGAATCGGCTTTTTGGGGTTCGGTTTGAAATCGGGGAATTTAGCAAATTCGGTGAGCCTGCCTTTGGCAATTTGCCGGTTTAAGTCGTCGGAAAAATCGACAAAGTAGTTGAAAGGACGGCTGCAGGCCCATTCCTGTCCCATGAACAACAACGGCGGGGAAGGGGCTAGCAGCAATATCGCGGTTGCGGCCCGTAACGCTTCGGGCGGGCATAAAACCGATAGGCGTTCGCCATAGGCTCGGTTGCCGATTTGGTCGTGAGTCTGGAGAAAATTGACAAAAGTGGTCGGCGGTAAATCCTTCGAGGGTTCACCGCGTGGATTGTCGTCTCGGTATCCGGAAATCTCTCCCTGGTAGGCAAAGCCTTCGGCAAGGCAACGTCCTAGGTGTTGAATCGGTTGTTCACCGTAGTCTTGATAATAACCTTGGTGTTCGCCGGTGAGTTGAACGTGTAGCGTATGATGAAAGTCGTCATTCCACTGCGCGGTAAAATAACGTTCCGGGTGCTCCGAATCCGGCTTCAAATAATGCGAAACATTGGCGTCGTTTTCGAGTATCAAATGAATTTGTCGATTGAAGCCCGGACCGCGACGAACGGCTTCCGCCAGACAGCTCAAAAAATCCGGTTCCGATTCGTCAAAAATGGCATGGACCGCATCCATGCGTAGTCCGTCGAAATGAAATTCTTCGAGCCAATACAAGGCGTTATGGATAAAAAACTGGCGAACCCAGTGACTGTGTTCGCCGTCGAAATTAATCGCCGCGCCCCAAGGCGTATGGGTTCGGTCGCTGAAAAAATCCGGTGCGTAATGATGCAGATAATTGCCCTCCGGTCCGAAGTGATTGTAAACCACATCGTTGAAAACCATCAGACCTTTGGTATGTGCGCTGGCAACCAAGTCTTTTAAGTCGTCGGGTGTCCCGTAGCGGCTGTCCGGGGCAAATAAAAGCGCACCGTCGTATCCCCAATTACAGCGCCCGGGAAAATCGGCGATCGGCATCAATTGCAACGCAGTGACGCCTAAATCGACCAAGTGATCCAGATGTTTTTTAACGCCTGCAAACGTGCCTTCCTTGCTGAACGTGCCGACATGCAATTCGTAAATGACCGAATCTTCCCAAGGCAGGCCTATCCAATCATCGTCTTGCCATTGCCATTCGGTAGGATCGATGACCTGACTGGAACCGTGGACATCCTGCGGTTGATATCGGGAGGCAGGATCGGGAACTTGTATTTTTTTATCGATTCGGTATTGGTAATAAAATCCGGCGCTGGCCAATTCGCTGGTAATGCCGAACCAGCCATCATCTTCCGGTGCCATCAGCAATCGTGTTTCCGGGGCCAAACCTTGTAAACAAAGTTCGACTTGCTTCGCGCCGGGCGCCCATAAGCGGAAATTGACGCGTCCGTCGTCGAGTATGTGAGAGCCGAACGGCATGGGGTGTAGACGTTGTACGATAGACATAAGCTTTAACCTAACGCGACCTTTATCGACCGCAACTATTACGATCCGTGCAAACGTGGGGAGAGGTTTTCAGGCTTCTTAAAATTAGGAAGAGAAAACCGTAATAATCACTTATAGGACTGTTCGTATTCTTGCGATCCTTAGTTATCAATATACGCCGACGAATTTATACATGCAAGGTTGGGTTGGGATTTAGCAGTCATGAAATCAGTGCTTTCATGTCCTAAGGTGAAGCCGCCAATTTTTAAGATCGTTAGGAATTAGCGTATCCGCCATTCTAAATTTCAAATGTATCTACTGAGAAGCAGTCTATGAAAAGTATATAATAGCCATTTTAAATTTTTCAATTTTGACGCCGAGTCATGTCCAAACATCAAGATTTGATTTTTTCCACCGAAATTCCATCGCACCCCCATACCATTTCCATTTGGACCGGTTTAAACGGATGCGGCGATTCGCTCGCGCTAGCATCGGCGATACAACAAGAAAAGCGCTTGTTCGTGATTGTTACGCCGGATAGTCAAACTGCACTGCGTCTTGAGCATGAACTGGCGTTCTTTCTGCAAAATAAGCATCCGATTTTGCATTTTCCCGATTGGGAAACACTGCCATACGACGTGTTCTCGCCGTTGCCCGATATCATCTCGGAGCGCCTGAAAGCGCTCGCGATGCTGCCGGCAGTCAAGCGCGGCGCGTTGATCGTGCCGGTCTCGACCCTGATGCACAGGCTCGCGCCGCGCGAGCACGTTCTGGCCAACAGTTTTTCGATAAGCGTCGGCGATATATTCAACCTGGAGCTGAACCGCGCGAAACTCGAAAGCGTCGGCTATCATTGCGTGTCGCAGGTTTACCAGCACGGCGAATTCGCGGTGCGCGGCGCTATCGTCGATCTGTTTCCGATGGGCAGCAAGGTGCCTTACCGTATCGAATTGTTCGACGAGGACATCGAATCGATCCGCACCTTCGACCCCGAAACCCAGCTTTCGGTCGAAAAAATCGACCGCATTCAACTGTTTCCGGCGCGCGAATTTCCGTTTACCGACGAGGCGATCAAGCATTTCCGCCAGGCGTTCAGAACCCGCTTCCCGAACGCCTCGCAGAAGAACAGTCTGTATCTCGACGTCAGCAAAGGCGTCGCGTTCGGCGGCATCGAATATTATCTGCCGCTTTTCGTCGAAAACACCGAAACGCTGTTCGATTATTTGCCCGATACGGCTGTACTGGTGACAGCCGAATCGTTTGCGCAAACCGCGGAAGCTTTCCATGTCGAGGCGGAGGAGCGTTACGAGCAGCGTAAATACGATGTCGAGCGACCGCTGCTCGAACCCGAACTGTTGTTTTTGTCGCCGCAGGAAATGCACGAGCGTACCGAAAAATTCGCGCGCGTGACGCTGAGTCAAGCCAGACTCGGCGGTACAAGCGAAATCGACTTTCATTGCAAGCCGCTGCCCGATGTGACGATCGACGCGAAGCTGAAGGAACCTGCGCGCGCGTTGAAGCAATTTCTCGACGACTTTCCCGGCAAGGTGTTGTTCGTCGCCGAAACGGCCGGACACCGCGAGGACTTGATCGGTAAATTAAGCAAATTCGGTATCAAGGTTCATCAAGTCAATAGCTGGGACGCCTTCCTTAAGTCCGAACAATCGCCATGTATGCTGGTTGCGTCGATCGATCAAGGCTTGTGGTTGGATAGTCCGGCGATCGCCGTGATCACCGAGAGCCAGTTGAGCGGCGAAAAAGTCCAGCAGCGACGCCGTCGCCGCAAATCGGCCGCGAAAGAACTCGAAAACATTGTCAATAATCTGAACGAATTGACGATCGGCTCGCCGGTCGTGCATGTCGAGCACGGCGTCGGACGCTATCTGGGACTGCAAACCCTCGAACTCGGCGGCATGACCGCGGAATTCCTGATGCTCGAATATGCGAACAACGACAAACTCTACGTGCCGGTCTCGTCGCTGAACCTGATCGGCCGCTATACCGGAATCAGCCCCGAAGACGCGCCGCTGCACCGGCTCGGCGGCGACCAGTGGAGTAAGGCAAAGAAAAAGGCGATGGAGCGTATTCGCGATGTCGCGGCCGAATTGCTCGACATCCACGCCAAACGCGCAATGAAGAAAGGTCACGCCTTCGATGTCGACAACACCGAATACCAAGCCTTCGCGGCCGCTTTTCCGTTCGAGGAAACGCCGGATCAGCAAACCGCGATCGAAGCGATTCTCGAAGACATGGCCAGTCCGCAGCCGATGGATCGCGTGATCTGCGGCGACGTCGGCTTCGGCAAGACCGAGGTATCGATGCGCGCGGCCTTCATCGCTGTGCAAAGCGGCAAGCAAGTATCCGTTCTGGTGCCGACCACGCTGTTGGCACAGCAGCATTATCAGAATTTCCGGGATCGCTTCGCCGACTGGCCGGTGCGCATCGAAGTGATGTCGCGTTTCGTGACGCCGAAACAGCAAAAAGCGATTCTCGAAGACCTGGAGCAGGGCAAGGTCGATATCGTGATCGGCACGCACAAACTGTTGTCGAACGAGATCAAATACCGCGAGCTCGGCCTGGTCGTCATCGACGAGGAACACCGTTTCGGAGTGCGCCAGAAGGAGCATTTCAAGAAGCTGCGCAACGAGATCGACATGCTGACGCTGACCGCGACGCCGATTCCGAGAACGTTGAACATGGCGATGTCGGGTCTGCGCGAAATCTCGATCATCGCGAGCCCGCCGCCGAACCGCCATGCGATCAAGACCTTCATCAGCGAATGGATCGACTCGCAAATCAAGGAAGCCTGCCAGCGTGAAATTAAGCGCGGCGGCCAGGTGTTCTTTTTGCACAACGACGTCAAGTCGATGGAGAAAATGGCGCGTCAGCTCGAAAACCTGGTGCCCGAGGCGCGCATCGAGATCGCGCACGGTCAGATGCCCGAGCGCGAGCTGGAAAAGATCATGCTCGATTTCTATCACCAGCGCTTCAATCTGTTGCTGAGCACGACGATCATCGAAAGCGGCATCGACATACCCAGCGCGAACACGATCGTGATCAACCGCGCCGACAAGCTCGGCCTCGCGCAGTTGCACCAGTTGCGCGGCCGGGTAGGACGCTCGCATCATCGGGCCTATGCCTATTTCGTGATTCCGCCGAAAACGATCATGACCAAGGATGCATTGAAACGGCTCGAAGCGCTCGAAGCGTCGGGCGACCTCGGCGCCGGTTTCATGCTATCGTCACACGACATGGAAATCCGAGGCGCCGGCGAATTGCTCGGAGACGAACAAAGCGGGCAAATCCAGGAAATCGGCTTCACGCTCTACACCGATCTGCTCGAACGCGCGGTCAATGCATTGAAATCGGGCCGCCAGCCCGAACTCGACGCGCCGATGGAAACCGGTCCCGAAGTCGATCTGCAGGCCCCGGCATTGATTCCCGAAGATTACCTGCCCGACATCCACGCCCGGCTGGTGCTGTACAAACGCATCGCCAGCGCCGACACACATGACGACCTGAGAGCCTTGCAAATCGAAATGATCGATCGATTCGGCCTGCTGCCCGAACCGGTCAAGACGCTGTTCAGCGTCGCCGAACTGAAACAGCAAGCCGAAAAACTCGGTATCAAGAAAATCGAAGCGAACGCCAGCGGCGGTCGCATCGTGTTCTCACACGAACCGAAGATCGACACGGCCCGTCTGATCGAATTGATACAAACCCAGGCGCAAGTCTACAAATTCGACGGTGCGGATAAATTGCGCTTCATCATGCCGTTCAAGGCGACGGAAGAGAAGCTGGAATTCATCGAGACATTGTTGGCGCAGTTGACGCCTGAGGAGTAAAAGCAAAGATGTGGGAGCTATCCCCAGATCGCGACTGAGGATTTTGCGTTAATGATCACAGTTTATAAACAGGATTCCGCGCGTTGGAATGATTGGAAGGTGAGGGTGAAGAAATGATTCTATTTGAAAAATGCCCCGTATGCGGGGCGAGCTTGAAACTAAAACGGTAGATAAACTATTGCGAGGTGGTGGCAACACTGTGTCACTGAGGGTTACAGCAGAAGTTTGCCGACAGTGCGGAGAACGATTTTATGCCGAGGATGTTGTTAGGTCTTTTGAAGAGATCCGAGCCAGGCTCCAGAAACAGGAGTTTGATCATCTCAAGCCACTTGGCCGGTCATGGACTGTTGATAACGATTGGACGAACAAAGCCAGTCAGCCAACCGCTTAACTTGACTCTAAACCTCCAAGCCGATTTTGAATGGCCTAACTACGCGGAAAGCAACGAGATAATGCAAAATCAAAGCTCCTACAGTGATCCGCGCATTGAAACGGGCGGAAAAAAATGTGCAAGGTAAGTGTCAAATGTAAGGCCTGCCCCCGCTCTTTTTCACGCAGCGTCTTGAAGAGTCTATTTAACTAAATGGCCGATGAAATATCCTTGCATATTTTGGTCAAAGTCGTTATGTTGAAATTTGAAGACGATTCCACTACTCCCAGGAGATGAGCATTATGGCGACACAACAAGCTAGCAATGAGGAATTGCAAAAACAACTCGAGGCTTTGCGTGAAGATTTCGCCGATTTGGCTAAGACAATCAAAACGATGTCATCGGCTTATGTCGGAGAAAAGCAGCAAGGCTTTCAACACGCGGCCGAACAAGCTCAACAACAAGTGAAAGATTCGTTCGGCAGAGTGGAGGATGAAGTCAAGGCTAACCCACTCACCAGCCTGGCCATCTCATTTGGGGTGGGGGTGTTGATCGGCAAACTGCTGGATCGTTGAATAAAAAAACCATGCTTGATAACATCGGGTAATCATGAGCCTGCGTTACAGACTGAAGATCCAAAGCATCGCTATTGCAATCGCGCTCGTTTTTATTCTGATTGCACTGGGCTTCAGTTCTGTGGCGTTGTTTTATAACTTTTCTCAGTATTTTTCAGCGGATGTGTCGGCTTTGTTGACGGCGGCTGTCTATCTGATATTGGCGTTGATCGTTCTGAGCTTCGCGCGCTTATTCAGCCTACTTGATAGACGTCGATGCAGGTCTTTACGCCGCACAAAGCGCCATTATCCACTGGAAGCCGCGCTGCAAGACTCGCTGGACCCGGAAATTCGTGACTGGGTGAAGAAGAATCCGGGGCGTAGCATCACGCTAACCTTGTTGGCCGGCATGGTGCTGGGAAGCAGCAATGATGCGCGCGATCTGCTGAAAAAATATTGTGAACGCTATTTTAACGAGCATTGATAATTTGTAAGGCTGGCATAAGCCCAATACGCATTAAGCTAAGGATTTCGCTAAAATTAGCTTACTGAATTGCCAAAGTTTCATTGATAAATTCGTTGATTCCTCAGAGGATGGCGCATGCGCTGTGGGAGCCTCCCTACTCCCTTTATACTCATAAAGTTAGCTATTTCGTGCATGTTCTTTAGCATCCACAAAACAATTTACCGATATGGCAAAAGTTAAGAAAAAACTTACAATGGCTCAAAAGCGGGCGAAAAAAGTGCGTTAGCAACAATATGAGACGGTTTTTATAAACGGCAAGCAAGTCAGAATCAAGCGTCCGCCGATGGTGGAGGGCATGACGGTAGATGAATTCATCATGACCAATGCCGATCCTCTTTGGCTCCATCAGAATGAAATGTGGAAGCTGATTCCGGTCGAAGAATCGAGTGAGAATATGACTGCTTCAGTTCGATCGCCTGCGGAATCGTTTGATGACGATATACCGTTTTGAGCAATATGAGCAACTCCCATAGACACTCCTCTGGAAAGCATCGGGCCAGATGTGGGCCACCCCTCCTCATAAGCGCCAACTTAGTGCCTATTCTATGGTGCGTTTATGGTTTTATTCGTCATATCGGTATGTGTTGTCGATATCCAGATTACATGGATGTGGTGCTACGCATTGCCATCCGTGGTCCTGGATTCCGCCAATCCCTGGCGGAATGACGCGTTCCTTTCTTAAGTTGGCGCTTATGCGACTCTTCCCTACTCAGGTTACGACTTGTGAAGATACTCATGCCCCAAGGTTGAGAGTAAATGTTTTGTTAATCTCTTGATATACTCGATGAGCTTAATGGTCAAACCGCTGTACTTAGGATAAAGCTTTGTATACCCATTATTTCAACTTCACGGAATTGCCGTTTTCGATCGCGCCCGATCCTCACTTTATATACATGAGCGCCCGTCATAAAGAAGGCCTTGCTCATCTTTTGTATGGCATCACCGACGGCGGGGGCTTTGTGGCTTTGACCGGAGAGGTCGGGACGGGAAAGACCACGTTGTGTCATTGTCTGTTGCAGGAACTGCCGGACAATATCGAGATTGCATTGATCTTGAATCCCAAACTCAACGCGACCGAATTATTGGCAAATATCTGCGACGAATTGGCTATTTCCTACGACAAAGAACGGCAATCGCTCAAGAACTTGGTCGATGCATTGAATCGGCATTTACTCAGCGCACATGCTGCCGGGAGGCGAACCGTTTTGTTGATCGACGAGGCGCAGAATCTGAGTCGGGAAGTGTTGGAACAGATTCGGCTGTTGACCAATCTCGAGACCAGTAAGACCAAGTTGCTGCAAATCATTCTGGTCGGTCAGCCGGAACTGCAGCAGCTCTTATCGAGCCGGGATTTGCGTCAGCTCAATCAGCGCATCACCGCACGCTATCATTTGTTGCCGTTATCGCTTGCGGAAACACGCGCCTATATTCGCCACCGCCTGTTCGTTTGCAATGGCAATCCGAATTTATTCAAAGAAAGCGCGATCAAGAGAATCTTCAAATTATCGTCGGGTATTCCGAGAGTCATCAACATCATCTGCGATCGTGCGTTGCTTGGCGCATATGCGGAAGATTCAAAAATGATCAATTCTGCTATCGTCGATAAGGCAGCCAGCGAGACGCTTGCACAACCCGTTCAGAGTCGGGTGCGCTTTACGGTCTTATCGAGTCTGTTAGTGCTTAGCATAACGCTTTGGTTTTTCTATCATGATGGTGATAGGTTGGTTGGTGCGGAGGGGCAGGAAGACCCAGCAAGAGTATTGGTACATCCAATTACAGACCTTCCTCAGGCGGTTGACGGCTTGCTGCAATCGATTTCAGTACAATCGGCAACACAAGAGATCATGAAGAATTCCGAATCGGAAAACTTGGTCGATCCGGTCATGCTATTCGACCAATGGTTGGAAAATCCTGAATTGACGCTGGAGCGAGGTATTCTTAATGCGCTCGATCTGTTCGGTAAAGTCTATCACGGAACGGATCCCATCGACTGTTCGGCGGTGCGGGCCCTCGGTCTGAACTGTTTGCACGGTAAAGCCAGCTGGAAAGACATTCTGGAAATGGACAGACCCGTGGTTCTCGAGTTTTTGTTGGATTCAGATAGTAGACGTCACGCATTACTGGCGAGTCTTCGTAAAGGCCAACCGGTCATGCGAGTCGACGAGGAATCGGCATTCACCTTGAGCGATGTGCTCAGATATTGGAATGGTTATTACTTGATTCTATGGGAATCCCCGGTTTCAGACTTGCGCGTGATTCGTCCGGGAACCCAGTCCGAGGCCGTGCTTTGGTTGCGGCAACAGTTAGCGTTATTCGATGGCGTGACCGACGAAGAAACGATGCCGCAGTTTTTTGATAGCGTTTTGACCGCGCGCGTAAAAAAATTCCAGCATCATTACAACCTGACCGAAGACGGAATTGCGGGACCTCAGACCCTTATTTATCTCGATAATTTGAATGAGGCGGGTCGATCGATGCGCCTGCAAACCAACGAATAACGTTATGTCCTATATCCTTAATGCATTACGCAAGTCAGACAGGGAACGACAAGCCTCGCAGCAGGTCACGAACAGAATATTAGAGCAGGAACCGGAGCGGCGGCAAAGCATGTTTCGATGGATAGGCGTCATCGTGATTGTTAATTTGATCGCTATCGCCTGTCTGTTCTGGTATGTAACCAAATCGATCGAAAATACGGAAACAACGGAGATTCCGAAACGACCTCCGGCCTCGATCGTTTCCGAACAACGATCGTCCGACTCGCTTACGCGTGTTGAAGAACCTAAACCGAAATTATCGCTTGAGCGAAAAACGACTCCAATTGCCGAATTGACCAATTCGAATGTCTCGCCGAAACGCCAAGCTCCTTCGAAGTACAAGCTGGAAATAAAACCGAACGATACATTACGGCCGGTTCGTCCTGTTAAGGAACAAAAGCCGCTAACGGCCGCCAAGGCGCCGCTTGTGACAACGCCCGTTCCCGAACCGGTCGTGGTGCCGCAGCCGTTTGCTATTGCGCCTCCCGAGCCTAAGCCGGAGCGGGCAAACGATATCCCATGGCTGCGGGAAATGCCATTCGAATTCCGCCAGACCGTTCCTAAGATGAACATCAATGTTTTTGTCTATGCCAGTGATCCGTCCGAGCGTTTTGTCTTGATCGATATGGTCAAATACAAACCGGGGCAGGATACTAAAGATGGAGTCGGCATCGTCGAAATTAAACAGGACGGTCTAGTCGTGCGCTACGACGGCCGGATTTTCATGCTCGAACGTCCTTGATGGTGAATAAAGACACCTGTATACAGAGGCTTTTAGCCGGATCAACTTAAACTGCGCTCGTCGTTCCGGGCGCTATTGCCGTTATCCGGCCCGCCGTGAGAGCGTATTATCAACGAGAGACCCGAGCTTTAGGATAATGAGAAACTTACCTTCCTGTTAATGACAAATGTAAGGATTGATCGCGATCGTCATGATTAAGAGGATTAATTGACTAAACGTGTCTATTGAATTAAGTTGGCTACTCGGCCCCGGTGCTGAGGCAAATTCAAAAATATCAATCATCCAAGCAGGTATTTCTCCACCATGAGTATAACCGAACTTCACAAATTACCCGCCATTGAGAAACTGAAGATAATTGAGGCACTTTGGAGCGATTTGGTAAATGACGAAGCCAGCCTTCCAAATCTGTCTTGGCATGAAAGTGAACTCAAAGAAACCGAAGAAAGGTTTCAAGCTGATAGCATCGAAATACTAGATTGGCGACAAGCCAAGAAAGAATTACGATCCCGCTTTGAATGAAAATCCGAATTCTTTGTTCCGCTGTCGAAGACCTCGCGGCGGTTCGTAAATTTTAAGATCGCCAAGAAGCGGGTGTAGGAGACTACTTCTTCGATAGTTTTTTGCCGAAATAGATTCTCTGGCGATATACGGTGGAATTCATTGAGTTCGTAGCGCTACGATTTCAACAAATCAAACACCACCTTCGCAAAGGCAGCGGCTTTTGCCGGATTGGATAAAAGTTGCAGCATTTGGTTCTGATGCGCTTCGCTGCTATCGATGATGGCATCGTCAATCGCTTTGGCAAAATCGCCCAGCATCGCTTGCTCGGCGGTGTTATTGGCAATTTGTTTCATGACGATCTCGTTTTCACTGACTTTATCTCGGATGGTGTAAGCGTAATTGACCAGGTCTTTTTCTGTCAGGTTGTCCGTAACAAATAGCTCGTTCAAGCGGCTGATAATCTGCGACAGAAATTCCTCTTTTCTGTCCTTGGGTTTTCCGGTGCCGACATCGTCGCCAGGCACCAGCTTATAATCGGCGGAATTTTCTTGAAGCTTGATGTCTTGCTTGCGGATCATCGAAAGACGGTAATGACTCAAGGTCACGTTGTCCAAATCTAAGTTGTCTTCTTCCATAAAGGTTTCGCGCAACATAGGGCGAAGATTACGCGCATACAGACTGAGCTTTTCTAGCGCTTTATCGTCATAATCGACAATCTGCGACATAAACTCATAAAAACGCACGAAGGAGCCCAAGTCCTTTTTAAAGATTTCCAAGGCATCCTTTTCCTGCTTGCATTGTTTGAAAGAATTTTCCGCATTCGCGATCAACACCGCATCGGCCGTTTTTTTCGTGCGTTCAAAAATGGCTTTCGCTTGTTTGTAAGCATCCACCGCCGATTTGTAACGTTTTTGCCAGCGATCAACCGCCGGTTTGCAAATATTGGCCAGTGCCGCATTGCTTTTGACAAAAAACGCATCGCAAAATTGTTCCACTTCCTGCCAAGTAAAAATATTGGCGGCTCTCAGCTTGTCGTTCAGATCAAAGATTAAATCCGGATCGGAGACATCCGCGAGTTCCGCAGTTTGGTAATAAGGCTGAAAGGCTTTCAGAATATCGTCGGGATCATTAAAAAAATCCAAGATAAACGTGCCGGTTTCCGCTTTGCCGGGATAATTCCGATTCATTCGTCATAGCGTCTGAACGCATTCCACGCCGGCCAATTTCTTATCCACATACATCGCGCAAAGTTTGGGTTGATCAAAGCCGGTTTGGTATTTGTTGGCGACCAGCATGACCTGATAGTCGTCCGTATCAAAGGCTTTACGCATGTCACGGCCTTTGAGATTGGGATTCATCGAGTTTTCGCTAAACTTTTCGCCCAGCAAACCGGCCACGTTCGGATCGTTTTTGCTGAATTCCACTTCACCTGAAAAAGCGACTAACGCATGAATGTTTTGATAGCCTTTCTCCTTGATGTACTTATCAAAACTCAGCTTGTAGCGCACGGCTTCTTTACGCGAACTGGTCACGACCATGGCCTTGGCCTGACCGCCCAAAAGCCCCATGACGTTATCTTTGAAGTGTTCAACGATAATCCGGACTTTCTGCGAAATGTTGTAATCGTGTAGACGAACCCACTGATTGAGTTTGACTCTGGCTTTCTTGCTCTCAACTTCCTGATCCGTCCCTTGGATTTTTAGCGCCAAGTTATAAGCCACCTTGTAATTGGTATAGTTTTTTAATACGTCCAGAATGAAGCCTTCTTCTATGGCCTGCCGCATGCTGTAAACATGATACGCGGCCGGTAGATTGGTCTTGGAAGGCGCTTCGTTGGGATTAGGACAACGGCCAAATAACTCCAAGGTTTTGGTTTTGGGTGTCGCCGTAAAGGCAAAATAGCTGACATTCTTGGAGGCGCGGCGAGACGCGACCGTCGCATCCAAAATATCTTCCGTCGTCACTTCCTCTTCGTTTTCGTCCGCCGCCTCGTTCATCAACACTTCTTTTAACTGACGCGCGGTAGAACCGCTTTGCGACGAATGCGCTTCATCGGCAATGATGGCATAGCAGCGTTCTTTCAAACTGACGCTGTTTTCTATCGCTCGCAGCACATGAGGAAAAGTTTGAATCGTGACGATGATAATCGGTTGCGATTTTTCCAGCGCGGCCGCCAATTTTTCGGACTTTGAGCCATCGCCTTCTTTGTTGTTGATGCGTCCGACCACGCCATCCACATGCTCAAACTGATAAATGGTGTCTTGCAACTGGTCATCCAGCACCGTTCTATCGGTCACGATAATGACCGAATCAAATTGCTTGTGACCGTCAGCATCGTAGAGCGACGACAGCTGATGGGCGGTCCAGGCGATGGAATTGGATTTGCCGGAACCGGCGCTGTGTTGAATCAGATATTTGTGACCAGTACCTTCGCTACGCGCGGCGCTCACCAGTTTTTTGACGACATCCCATTGGTGATAGCGCGGAAAGATCAGCGCCTCTTTCTTGTACTTGCGGCCTTCCCAATCTTCTTTGTCTTCAATCTGCAAATGAACGAAGCGCGCCAGAATGTTGAGCAAATTTTCCGGCACTAACACTTCATTCCACAAGTAATCCGTCGCATAGCGGTCAACGTCATCCGGACTATCGTTACCCGCGCCGCCGTCTTGAGTGCCTTTGTTGAACGGCAGAAAAGTCGTGTTGGCCCCTTCCAGGCGAGTGGCCATGTAAACTTCATACTGGCTGACCGCAAAATGCACCAAAGCACCGCGCTTAAAGGTCAATAACGGCTCGGGTTTTTTGGTGATGGGATCGACAGGCAGACGGGTGGTTTTATATTGCTTGATTGCATTGTGAACCGCTTGCTTGAATTCCGACTTCAACTCCAAGGTTGCAATCGGCAAACCGTTGACGAACAACACCAAGTCAATGCGCCAGGCTTTGGCCTTGCCGCCGGTTTCCGCCAACTGTTGCGCAGTGGCCCACGGGCTGTACACCAATTCCGGAACGACACGACAACGATTTTTTTGATACCGCGCCAGAGTCTCCGGATTTAGCTCATGTTCCGGCTTGAACTGACACAAGCTAAAGCGCGTGCCCCTATCGCGCAATTCATGCCGCAACACGCCCAAGGTGCCGAAGGTGCGCAACTCTTTATTGGCCGCATTGGGATCGGATTTATTCAACTGACTGGCAACCCGTTCTAAAAACTTTTGCTCGGGACTGTTGGGGTACAGCGAACAGAATTTTTGCCATTGCGTATCCTGCGTTTCTTGCACAAAGCCCAGTAAATCTTCCGGATACAACGCTAATTCGCGATTGTAGTTTTCGGGCTTGCCCAATAACTAACCGTTAGCCAGCAGATGCTGAATGATGTCGTTTTGAAAGACGCTTTCGTTTACTTTGCTATTCATTTATTCAATTTGCCTATTGTCCAACCGTCGTCTTGCATTGAGCATGGCCTGATGCAAGCGTTGCTCAAGCACTGCTTTCGGCGGCAATTCGGTTAAGTATTCGGCGACATGAATACCTGTGTCATCCAACTCCAGCAACTCGATTTGTTCTTGTTTTTTACCGGTACACAAAATAATGCCCAATGGCGGATTTTCGCCGGCTTCTTGTTCATATTTTGCCAGCCAGCGTAAATACAGCTCCATTTGGCCTTTATACTCCGCCTTAAAGTTACCGACTTTTAAATCAATCGCCACCAAGCGTTTTAGTTTGCGGTTGTAAAACAACAAATCGATATAAAAATCATCATTATCGATTTGCATGCGGTATTGGCGGGCGACAAAGCTAAAACCGCTGCCCAGCTCCAGCAGAAATTGCTGCAACTCCCGCAGAATGGCGTCTTCTAGGTCTTTCTCCAGATAACTGTCATTCAAATCAAGAAAATTCAACAGGTACGGGTCTTTTAAAATCAGGTTTTCATTCACAAAACCTTGCTCATGTAACATGGCTAATTCGTGGATGATGGTTTCCTCTGGTTTTCTGGAAAGGGCAGTCCGTTCAAATAACTGCTTATCTATGCGCTCCGCCAAAGTCCGGGTAGACCAGCGTTCTTGAAGCGCCATAGCCATATAAAACTCTCGTTTTAACGAATCATCCAAATAAATCAGACATTTAAAATGTGTCCAGCTTAATTGTCTCCGCAGTGCGGAGACAATTTCTGGATCAGGAAAAATCTCAGCAAAACGCAGGCAATGATGCAGTTGTTTTTTGTTCCAACCCTTTCCAAAGGCCAGCGTTAAATTCTGCGCCAGATGGTCTATGACCTGCTTGCCATATTCCGCCCGTTCGCCCTTTAGTACCTCATCGGCTATGCGCTTGCCTACCTGCCAATACAACAAAGTCAGCTCGGCATTAACCGCAACTACCGCGCGCTGCTTGGCCGATTGGATGAGTTGTTTCACTTCAACGACGAGCGAAGTATCGATTAAAGGCGGCTGACTCATGCGGCGACTTCCTTGTCGGTTTGGTTATTGCTGAGCATAGAATCTGGGGTTTGCCAGTTTCTGACGTCAATTTTGCCGGTGACGGCGGCGGAGATTAGGGCGGTGCGGCGTTCTTGGAGCAGTAAAATTTGTTGCTCTGCTCTTGATTCAATTAAATCAAACTTTACTTTCTGCTTATCTAAAAATTTTGAGATTTCAACTTGCTCATCATACGGTGGAAAGGAAAAACGAAATTGACGAAAAACCTCGGCAGGCAAATGTGCAATAGTGGCTTTACCTGCACCGCTAATAAATCTTTCTCTGTGGACTGAATCAAATAACACATAAAACAAAAATCGGGTTGAGTCTTTAGCGTTGTTGAGAGGTCTTAATCTGTGCAGTGCTTTTTGATAAAAGCAAGAATCTTCTTTTGTCCAAATAGCGCATCTTCCAATTTCACCTCCTTCACATACAACTAAGTCACCTTTTTTGACTGAATAGCGATCTCGTTCATTTGGGCGAAAATCCATGAAAGGGAGATTCTCATCATTTATGCTATTCCATTGAACATCTGTATTTCTAAGGTAAGCGCCTAAATAATTTCCCGAAATCTTTTTTTCATCCAACATCTTTCCTAATTGCACATCGTATCTAAAAGACAACTTCGCAACATCCCAATGCTCAGGCACCTCACCCAACCACTCAACCCCAGAATCACGCATAGGTGCATCAGGATTTAAACCTTTTGTCACCGCATGACTAATCACTGCCTGACGTTTTTCTTTTAGCAGTTGGATGAGCTGTTGTTGTTTTTCAATCAGGGTGTCTATTTTGGCGGTTGGAAGTTGGCGATTTTTTCTGATTCAGAATATAAGGGCGTAGGAATCGCCATTAAGCTTATAAAATCCCAACTAGCTCTAGGCATTTTTGAGCCATAAGTTGATGAATCAACTTGCTTAATAAACTCATCAGTCAAAGTGTAAAAATTTAAGAATCTAGGGCTGGTAAGTAGGGCTTTTAAAACAAGAAATTCAGAAGAGCAAATTCCTAAAAATTCTGCTAACCATGATTTAGCCAAATATGGCCTTAGTTTTCCAAAGAGTACGTCTCCTTTAGAAAAAGACAAGGATAAACTTTCCGGCAGCATATCTTCTTTAGAGATATATTTTCCATTGCCGGATTGAATGTTTTCCATTCCCACATAATTAAGATCAGCGTTAGGTTCAACTTTGAGAGTATCTAACTTTGCGACATATTTGAGTCTAAGGCATTCCCAATGAACGGGAATTTTCCCTAACCATTCAATTCCGGAATCCTTATATTCAGGATACGCTTGATAACGGCCCGTCATTACGAATGTACCTCTTTTAATAAATGCATAATCTCAGCGTAGGATGGGCAAAGGAGGAACGACGTGCCCATCACAAGGCAGAACGACGGACCCATCAAAAAAGAACGACGCGCCCATCAACGCCAATGTGTTTAATCGGTGGTTAATCGATGGGCACGCTATCGCTTTGCCCATCCTACCTGCTTTGCCCATCCTACGTACCCTACGGTCCATCCTACTCATTGCCGATGTTTTCATGATGCAACGCGTTGAATTTATCGTTGAACACAATTTCCGGGTCATACCATCCTTTGCGGATGGCTTGGTTGAATGAACTATGCCGCCAATCTTGCGGTTTGGACACGTACCCATGTTTAACCGGATTAAAATGGATGTAATCCACATGCCGCCGCCAATCGTCTTCATCGCGAATGCAATGCTCCCAAAACCGTCGCTGCCAAATGCCTTTTTCACGCTTTCGGGTCTTGGAATCACTGATCACGCGGCTGGGCAAGCCTGCTGAAAATTTACGTTTAATGACCATCCAGCGTTTTGAAAAATCGGCATCATTTTCCGGTAATCGCCATATCGTATGTAAATGCTCGGGTAACACGACTATTGCATCAATCTCGAATGGGTAACGTGATAAACACAAGCGAAAGGCAGCACGCAAGCGTTCTATGTTTTCAATTAACAGCGGTTCTCTATTTTCGGTCACTACGGTAAAGAAGTAACGCGCACCGGGTTGATATAGTCGCCGATATTGCATGTTATCCGGCTATTGTGTATTTCAAAAAAATGGGCATAGGCTTGCTGACGGACTTCTTCACGAATGCACTTCTTGCAGCAACTGCATAATCTCGACACTGATTGCATCCAAATCCGCGTCGATCTCGACCAAGTCACGCGGCGGTTGATATTGGTAAAAATGCCGGTTGAACGGAATTTCATAACCGACGATACCAATCTCTTGATCTTTGTCATCTTTTTTACCGGCATCTATCCAGGCATCGGGTACATGCGGATGGACTTCTTTGAGAAAGTAAGCTTCGTTGACGGCATAGACTGATTGGCTAGGATCAAGCGGCACATTCTCATAGTCGCGCAGCTCGCTATCGGCTTGGTATTCTATGATTTGACCATCTACTGCGAATAAGCCATAGATGGTATTGGCTTTGCCTTTATGGATTTTCTTGATCACTTTTTCCGCCGCTGGATTCTTCCAACTGACAGCGGCTTTGATATGCTTTTTGTCTTTTGCATCCAGGAATACAGCGGCTGTTTTACTGGCCGCAGTCAGCGCGTCATCAAACAAGTTCATGTCGTCATGCTGATCCCGCCCGATGACGGCTTGCAGCTGTAGCGCTTTCAGCAGCAGCTTTTTTCGTTCCAGCCAAAGATGACGATCCAGCAGGTCTTTGAGATGTTTTTCTTTGAGTTCGCTAAAGTGGTGTTTGCAATATTTCCGTATCGCTTCGCCGTGCGCGCTTAAATCGCCGTAGTTTTCGCAATCCGGATGGTCGGACCAGTGATCGTCTGTTGCATATTCAGCGTAAATCCATTGCATGGCCGCATTCAACGCACCGTTGTCAAAGCGCAGCGTGTCTATGCGTTCATCGCTAAATTGGTAGGACTCGCGCAATGGGCGCTCTATGGTGATGCGACGATAGCCAAACTGATAGGTGTGAAAAATTTTGCTGGCAAAGGTTTTTACTACTTCGCTTTTGGCATTTGACGTTTGACGGCCGCGATTGCTTTTTGGCTCGCTGGCTTTATTCAGTTCGTAGGGCTCTACTGCGGCAAACGCACCAAAGCAACGCGTGATGGTCGCAATGTCTTCATCGTCCATGACGTTGCGCTTGCTACCCAATGACTTGCGCATTTTTCCGTATAAATTGACCGCGTTGATCAACTGCACCTTGCCTTTGCGTTCCGCCGTTTTTTTGTTGGACAGTATCCAGATATACGTCGCGATACCGGTGTTGTAAAACATATCGGTTGGCAAGGCGACAATCGCTTCCAATAAATCCGCTTCCAGGATATAACGACGAATTTCCGATTCGCCGGAACCCGCGCCGCCCGTAAACAACGGCGAGCCGTTGAGAATGATACCAATGCGAGAGCCGGTCGCTGCCGGCATCGTGCCTCCCGCGACATTAGTACGTCCCTGTACGTCACCGTCATTCGGTCTTAGTTTGCTGATCAGATGCAGCAAGAACAGCAATGAGCCATCGGATACACGCGGTAAACCAGGCCCAAAGCGGCCATCAAAGCCTTTCAATTTATGTTCGTCTTTGATGTCGGTTTCAATCTTTTTCCAGTCAACGCCAAAGGGTGGATTGCAAAGCATGTAGTCAAATTTGTCCGCATAGAGCTGGTCGTTGGACAAGGTATTGCCAAGTTTGATGTTTTTGACTTCCTGGCCTTTGATCAACATATCGGCTTTGCAGATGGCATAGCTTTCCGGATTGAGTTCTTGGCCGTAAGCGCGTATCACCGCTTGCGGATTGAGTTCGTGAACATATTCCATGCCGGCGGAAAGAAAGCCGCCCGTGCCTCCGGTTGCGTCGTAGAGCGTGCGAATGATGCCGGGCTGGTCAACGCTTCGTCATCTTCCATGAACACCAATGAAGTCGTCAGGCGGATGATGTCGCGCGGGGTAAAATGTTCGCCGGCGGTTTCGTTTGAGCTTTCGGCAAAACGCCGAATCAGCTCTTCAAAAACCAAGCCCATGTCATGGTTGGAAATTGTCTTGGGACTCAAATCCGTTTGACGCACCTTTTGCACAATCTTATAGAGCAGATTGGCATCGTTCAGTTGACCAATGAATTCTATAAACTTGAAGTATTCAAAAATCTCACGCGCATCTTTCGAGAAGCTTTGAATGTAGGCTTCCAGATTGGCCGCGATACAGGCTTCACCCAGTTTGGACAGGTCCATTTTGGAGGTGTTGTAAAACGACAAGCCATTCGTTGCTCTGAGTAACAGTTTTTCTTGCGCCTCTTCCGGCAAGTTCATCGCTTGCACTTTTTCGACTTGGGCTAACACGGCTGCTTTGCTGTCTTCCAATACGCATTCAAGACGACGCAACAAGGTAAACGGCAGGATGATGCGGCCATATTGGCTCTGCTTGAAGTCGCCGCGTAACAAATCGGCTAACGACCAAATATAAGCGGCTAGGTTGTTGGTGGTTTGGGTCATAGTGTCCTTTCTATCGCTTTGCAAAGGCAATGCGTGTGGCGGGTCGTCAATTAAACGCCGAATAGTACCATATCGCGAATGTCATCGTTTAGCCGCGGCCTCGTTCAATGAAACAAACTCCTATGAAACCATTGGCGTATTATGCCGAGCGTTATAAAACCAGCAATGAAAGTATGGCCTATGCCTATTGAAGCAGAAGATCGCCTGCTTTTAAGTCCATACGTCATCCTCGGCGGCGCCTTGCCATTCTTCGACTAAACCTGCGGAATGATTGGATAGATCGCGGGTTTCAAAGGTGTCTTGGTCATCCTCAATCAGAAGTACAACACGCACCAGTTTGTGTTCGAGTTGTTTAAATTCTTCGGGAATAGCGAGCCTTCCATTTTCAATAGCTGCTCTAAATTCAACGGCTTGCATGATTTATTCTCCGGTATTGATTTCGCTTGTTGAGTCTATCATAGGCGGCAAAAAAATAACTTCCCCAAATGGCTGCCAGGGCCGTAGGTGCGATTAGCATGGCGTAATCGCACGAATGTAGCCTTCATTCTTCCGATTACGCGTTCGCTAATCGGAGCTACGCGAGCTGGAAGCAGCGGCCAATCGATCGGTTCGAATGGCCACTGGTGACACGAGTGTTGAGTCTACCTCATCCTGTTTGCAACGCGCTTGCGCCAAATGTCCGGCCGATAAATGGTTGTTTTACCGGGTTATGCCTCTCTTGCTTGGCTTATATTCCGTTTTTACATACACGTCTGAAAAATCAGAACCATCCCAAACATAACAGTAATGTTTACCTTGGCGTACGGGTGACAAAACCTTAGGTCTAAATATTGCGATACACTCTCCACTCGGGTGCCTGACGCTATCGTAAACGATACCGTTTGAGCCATTATTGCGAAGTTCATGCGCAAGCGTCTGAGGATAAGAATATTGGTCCGGACTGGGAGTATAAATATCCTGCATGTCGCTGTGTTTGCCACGGATATCGTGAAACTCTGTGTTTATGTCCGACGCATAGCTGCGCATGTCTATTTCTATTGGCGGCTGATTGGTTGCCTCAAGAAATCGTTTCCTATGAAACTTGGTTTCCTCAATAGCGGTATCAATATCCTTTGCCGCGTAATGTACGCCATATGAGCCATCGGTAAAGCGGCTGCCTTCCGGATTTAAATGCGTGAATGCGGCCATGATTGGCGTTGTTCCCGGGCCTGAAATTCGCTCGTCCGGCGGGACAAGAGAAATCTCTCCAGCCTCTTCGCGTAAACGATCATTGGTTAGGCTTTCAATAAAGAAAACCACTTCCAAATCCTCCGGGTCTGCAACTCGATCAAATAGACCAACTGGTGGAAACCTGCTTGGAACGAGTCGCCAACATGATTTCCAGTTGATTAAAGAGTTCTGCAATAACTCACTAAGACCAACCACGTTGGCTATCCAAGTATTGGCGGACGACATAAAGATCAGCTACATGTCCCGATAACATTCTGTCCAAAGCAGACTGCCCGTTAAACGGACTCGCTGAATTTGGTCGACTCAACCAAGTATCGGCGGCCTCAGGTTTAGGTAAAAGAATTTGCAGCGCTTTGTAGATCCCAAAAATATAGGAAAGCCGCTCAAGCTTATCTTGAGTCAAGTTAGCTTCCTCGGGCTTCTTTTTCCATTTAAAGAAAGTGCTTTTTGAGTCTAATCCCAATAGCTTCATGGCCTGCTCCGTATTAAGCCGCCATGCGTCGGTTATATTGAAGAATGTGTTTAAAGCGCCTTTTGCGATAGAAGATTTATCAAGTGATAAATTATGTTTAGCACTCTTGCTCATGTTTCTTCCTGTTAATCTATTTATAGACATAATTATAAAATATGTCTATTTATGCGCTTTGTCAATCATATCCGACTGCACAAAAAATAATGAGAGACCGCTCTGAGTCATCGGGGCACTAGAGGCCGGTTTTTATTGGTGTAGGCCGGACGGAGAAAGGCTGTGGGGCAGGCCTTACATTTGACATCCAGACTTTGTTCTTCAATTTTTAGTGTTCGATGACAACTATCTTGACACAGGGAGATCCTGCCGCGCTGGGGTGCCTGTTCTAGTCGAAACTCCGGTTTCGCGGAAGCCAACGAGATAATGCAAAATCAAAGCCTCTGCTGTGATCCGCTTAGTCAAATAGGTGAAACTGTGAAGGGCGAGTGCCATAAGAATTGACCCCGATTTACCGATTTATTTGCGACTTATTGACGTCGTTTGTTGAATGGGCTATTAATTAGGCTATGTTCGCGTAAAAAGTTGGCGTTGCCCGACTTGGACCGCCGGGGCCCAGAGAGCTTGGATGGTGAGGGTTTTCAAGTGCTTGTGACCTGGGTCCCGGGAATCCCTGCCGGGATGACGATTTCGATGTTTTTTTACACTATTACTGCATACATAGCTATAAATTCAACATTTTTATCGCTATTCTGGATGAGTCGTTTTCTTAATTATAACGCTAGAAAAAAGAGGGTTTACCATGCAGCTTCTTGGTCAAAACTATTGGGGTGGTGTTTGCGGGTTCGTCTCTGTAATTCATGGAATACTACTATCGAAAAATGACGGCGATGCTCTGAATGGACTGAGTCAGGACGAACTGGAATATAACCTGGGGCTGTCTATATTGGCTTTTCTAAAATATGTTAAGTTGAGTAAACCGGAGATTGCGGATGAACTGGTTAGGTTCACTCGGACGTTCGGAGGCGTTCATGCCAACAAGACCATTGACACTCTTATCCTAGAGTGCCAAAAATCAGTCAATGCGATCAAGTTGAGTGGCGGTACTAAAGGAGCAAAGGCAACCGAAGCCGGCTGGGGTATTGCCATGACAAAGAACGCATTGATGGCATATATCGACTGGATCGGTGCCAAGGCGACCGAGATCCCACACAATGGTGTCTGGTGCAAAGAGAACTTAAGTAATTTCAAGAATTGTGTATGCGGTGTCGGTGATAACGCGAACATAAATAACGGCTTTCTTGGCCTACGTCATTGGGTCTACATTAACGAAGCCGGCTACATGTATAACTGGGGGGCCAAGACCCAAATGACGATAAGCCCCGACCGCCCCTATGAAGGCATGCCCAACCACAACTATTTAGTTCATGTGCTGAAACTAGGCTAATAACATGGGCTAAATTTTTGAGAGATGGGGACAGCTCTTTAAATTGTCTATTTTCGCGTAGCGAACCTTACCATTCGCTCTGAGTTTTTAACTGCTTCTGAAAGTAGCGGATGTTTTCAACTATTACTGCATACAAAGTCTTGAAATTTACATATTTATAGACTGCTACAGGTTAATGGGTTTTTCCTAATTCTACCCTATGTTGCCAAAGTATCATGGGAAGCTTCCGGGCGCGATTTAAGTGCTGTTTTCCAGAAGAAAATAAGCCCCAATGTCAACATTAAGATAGTCGATGGTTCCGGTACGCTTTGAGTGTTGCCCGTTGACGGCGGCGTTGCACCCTTTAAATTGACAACTTTAAAATAATCGTTACCCATCCCGAGATAACCGCCCGGACTATTGCCCGAAGGGGCGCTACCGAAAGAACTGTTGTAGGCACTGATCAACCAATAGCTGGAAGTAACGGCCGCCTCGTTGATCGCTTTGGCGGTATTCGTGGCTAAGTTGGCGTAATGACCTATCAGCGTCCATCCGGAAGACAATAAACCCTGTGCTGTGTTACCAATTAAACTGGACGGAGCCCCGCCTCCGGTATAGGCCAGTACCGAGATATCGGCATCGTAGTATTTCCAGCCGATAGAAATGGATTGCAGCGTTACGTTTTCGCTAAATGAAAACAGTGCGACGTCGACGCCATTATAATTATCGACCGAATGATTAGGCGATCCGCTGTCATTCGAACTGTATACTCCCAAACCGCTACCGTTCCAGTATGCCGTTGTTGCGTCTCCGAAAGTGGTATTAGTCCCTGTCGATGAAAAAGCCGTAACGCTCGCCGAAACACCGTCCCCGCTGAACGAGCAAACGCTGCTACCGCATTGGCTCTGCGAGGACGTTATGTTAAAAGAAGCCGTAGCTTGTGCCGTTATCGGTGAGGTTGCCGCTACGGACAGCAAAAGTGCCGCAGAATAAATTTTCAACATATATTTTTCTCCTTGATGAGCCGAATTATTAATTTCGGATACTTTTTATCACGGACCGGTTGTCACTACTATTGTACGATGGTACGAAATTTGTTGAATCCGAGTGATGAATTATCGGCCGATCTTATCCCATAATGTTTTCGCGTCTTCGATGCCGTTGAAGGTTTGCCCCGTGTTTATTGCAGCTTCAAACTCCGCCTTGGCTTCGTCGAGCCGGCCCAGACGGTAAAGCGCTACGCCGATGTGATAGCGGATTTCCGGATCCTCGGATGCCCGGGAGTGCGCGTTGCGTAAATAATTCAAGCCTTTTTCGATTTGTCCTTCGTGGACCAAGATCCATCCCAGCGTATCGTTGACGCTGGCAAGCTCGGGCGCCAATTCGCGCGCGCGCTCGGCAACGCGTAAAGCATTGCTGTCGTTTTGCTGAAAATAAATGTAAGCCAGGTTATTCATTAAGGACGCGTCGTTCGGGTAAATCGTCGACAACCGTTCGAAATGCAGTTGTGCTTCGGGCCAATTGTTTCTATATAAAAACTCTTCAGCCAAGGCGGCAATCGCTGCATAGTCGTCCGGTCGGTTACCTGACCAAGTTTTCAATAATTCGAATGCATCGTTATTTTGCCCTGTCTGTTTGTAAGCAAAGTACAGTTTCATCAAATGATCGGTATTTTTTTCTTTGCCGAAAGCCGTTCGATAGTGCTGCAAAGCACCGGTATAATTTTGTTCGCGCCTTTGGATATCGCCCATTAACCGGTATCCGTGGGCTTTTTCGGGATATTTTTCAACCAATTCCTGTGCCAAATTTAGAGCCAAAAGCGGATTACCGTAATTCAATTGCAATTCGGCCAGTCTAATCCGTGCGGGTACATGGGCTTCATCACTCAAAACGGCATTTTTAAGGGATTCGATGGCGTTTAGATAATCTTCGGCGGCAATCTGGCGGTTTGCGATGTCATAGAGCCGTTCCGCATGAAATCCGGCGTTCCTGGCCATCCGTTCGAAAATCACGGCCGCCTGTTTATTATTGCCCGACGACAGGTATGCTTGTCCAAGCGCACCGAGTATGCCTGCGTCCTCAGGTGCTAAAGCTAAAGCTCCCCTGGCAACTTGTACCGCCTCGGAATACTTCTGCTGTTTTAATTTTAAATCGATTTGCGCTAAAAAAACCGGCACCGATTTGGCGTTGATTTTTTTGGCTTCCGTCAACACACGTTCCGCTTCGTCATAATTCGAGGTATTACCGAGTACTCTGGCCAATTCAATCATGACGGCTTGATTTTGCGGGTATTTGCTGTGCAATTCAGACAAACGACGTTCAGCTTTGTCGAATTTTTTTTCAGCCGAGTCCAATTTGCCTAGGTTGAATTGTGCGGGAAGGAATTGGGAGTTAATCTCCGCGGCCTTTTCAAAACTGTTCCGGGCTTCGGTCAATTGTCCCGCAGCCGCCTGAACGATGCCAAGCATGTTCAATATCGTGAGATTTTCGGGTTCTTTGAGATGCAACTGTCGTGCGAGAGCCATTCCTTTGCCGGTTTCGCCCCTTTTGACGTAGAGAATTAGCAGAGGCAAACCGGCTGTACCGGACACGGGGTTAGCCGCGAAATCGCGTTCCAGTTCTTCAATACCCTGGTTTTCTTGACCCAAAGCAAGCCATGCCAGCCCCAAATCAGTCCGTCCGCCCTCAACGTGCGAGGTGTTTTCGGACGCTAGGTTGAGCATCTCTGTTGCTTTGTCGTAACGGCCCAATTTCATATAGGCTTCGGCAAGGATCAACGATAGCCGGAAATCTTTATGCGCGTGCGGTATCACCGGATTCAGCAGTTCGATGACTTTGTCCGGAGCGTTTTTCGACAGGAGCATCGTTCCGAGCAATTTGTAGACGCCGGGATGATCCGGAAAACGATCGATATAATTTTTTGCGAAAACGGACGCTTGTTCGAACCGGTTTAGGCTGTAATTGACCAAGGCTGAAAGTAGTAAGCTTTGCGAGTGCTGTAGTAAAAATTCCCGTTTGATCTGACTCAAAATATCGTCGGCTTCCTCCAGAAACTTAGCTGCTTCATCTACTTTACCGTTACGCGCCAATACAACGGAAAGTAAATAGGCCGCTTTGGGGTCGAAGGGATACGTTTTCCTAACGAATAGAAGATCGGACTCGGCTTGTCCGTCTTTTTTCTGGTCTATGAAAATTCCGATACGGGCCAAACGGGCGTCGAGATGTTCGGGATCAATGCTCAACGCTTTGTCGTAATCGGCGACCGCAGCATTCAATTCGCCTTTGGCATGTTTGATGGATGCTTTTATATACCAAGTGCCGGCATTACCGGGTTCCATTAAGGTAGCCTGATCGGCAAACAACGATGCTTGTTGAAAATCGTTTTTGCGCAGTAACGCGTTGGCTCTCCCTATTGATGGGGCAACCGATGCAGGGTTTTTCCGTGCGGCCGTATTATATTCTTCAATTGCATTGTCGATCAGGCCGAGTTGCAAATAGGCGTCGCCGCGGAATAAGTGAAGTTCGGATTGAACCGATTGACTGTAATGCTCGGGATCGATTTCATTGATTAGTTGACTGTATTTGATCTGGTAAAGATACAATTGCGCTAGATGTCGGACAAGCAGCGATTTGTCGGCTCCAAGTTTCATTGCACGGGATAAAGCGACTTCGGCACCAGCAAGATTCTTTTCCCGCAAATAAGCTTCGCCCAATAAAATATGCGCCGATACGTAATCAGGATGATACTGAAGAGCGTTTTTTAAATGAATGATGGCGTTCTTGACTTCACCATTGCGAAACGCAACAACCGCCTTTTCATAATCTTGACCGGCTTGATCCGAAATCGCCATGGCTTCGGACGAGTATAACAATACCAGCAAGACGATCAGACTCGATGCGAATTTTTTCATCTCATTTGCTGGTAGACGGCAGGCTCTGATAAATAAATTTCTCAATGTATTCATTAATTTGTATTCCGACGATAGAATAAAGAAATAGTTTAATTCGCTAAGCTGACCGGAACATAGCAAATTCATGCAGCTCGGCAGTGACATATTTCCACCGCTCCGGTTTCATTCGAAGTTCGCGCCAACCCGACTAACATGCGAAAATTAGGCATAAGATTCCATAGTGTATCCCAAATAAGGAAAAATCAGCTTTCCGGAACCCCTTGGCTTGCCGAAGCGTCAATCGATGTTACCGAAGCATGGAGTAAAATCAAGTTGCTGAAGGTTCAGCGCGAAAGTTTTAATTTACGTTTGCAATCCCCACCCTCCAATGGATAATGGACGGCATGCCGGTCGAACGGTTTCATACACGATTACTGTACCGGAAGCGAAGAGAAAATGACCTTGTTGATCAATTTTAGGCTCCATTTAAATGAACAGGATACGAGAATGGCTAGGTCTATATACATTGAATTTTCTTGAGCGTTACCATGAGCGGTCACATAGTAACACTCAAGAAAATATCTATCGTAACGATGTCTGTCGGGAGCAGCTTTTGGCGTTTTCACAGATACCGTTGATCTTTACGCTCTAGTATTGCCATGCGTATTGTTTAATGGACAATCATTGCCTCTTGTTGATTGAAACCGGCGCACCGACTTTACCCAAGCGAAAGTAATATCTCAATTGCACCTACACGCAATATGTTAATCGTCAACATCTTCGTGTCGGTCATGTGTTTCAAGGCAGGTTCAATGCGATATTGGTAGAAAAAGAATCTTACTTGCTGAAACTGGCAAGTTATATCGTTTTGAATCCGGTAAGGGCGCAAATGATGCGAAGTGCCGAACAGAGGCACTGGAGCAGTTGTAGCGCAACAGCCGGTTATAATGAAAGTTATCTCTGTTTAACCACACATTGAATATTTGTGTACTTTACAGATACGAAAAACGAAGCGCAGCGACGATACGGAGTTGATCGGACTTAGATTAGGTCTTGCAAAAACGCATGACTGCAATATCTGACTCTATCATGTGAACACTCCGGATCCTTCTGAAGCACTGCCGAAATTTGCGGTTGGTATATCCATCGTAGATGAAAATTCGGCCCCGGGCTGCCCGTCAAAGGCCCAGCACCTAAATTACTAAGGCTATTAACCATGGCCAATAGCTATGGAATTTAGGTGCTGGATGAATACGTCCATGTAGACTCTATACCAGCATTTATCCAGGTCCCTCACCTAGCGTTAGGTGAGGGACCGAGCACCCCGGTGCCTCCTTATACACTGCCGAAATTTGAAGTGCGAAAAGGTATATATTGAATGTTCACCTTATTTTTAGTCGGACGAATGGTCAAAACGTATTTGACCATTCGTCCGAATCTAATGTTCTCTAAATTTTTTACCATATGTTCATTCAAGCGTTGTTGGCCTTTTTAGCATTGCCGGGTGTTGTGGCTTTCGCCGTTCCGGTGACATTGGCTTTGGCTAAGCGATCCACTAGCCTTGTTCAGCCCTTAGGAATTGCGCCGTTATTCACGGGAGCTTTGGCTTAGTTTTGGTGCGTGCGTGATTTCTATGTCTCGGGCAAGGGCACTCTCGCTCCTTGGGCCGATTTTAGGTTTAATGGTGGCGGCCGGCTTGGCAAAGTACACATTTCAGCATCGAATACCAAGTCATGGCCTCAGCTACAAGAACGTCAGTTGATATTCAAAACCTATAGCCGTATTTTTGGGAAGAGCGCGGTTATTTTAGTCGAATGATTTTGTTCGCTAGCAATATTCCGTGATAATTCGTACCGAGATTTTCGGTTTATTGAATGCGTATCGTAGTCATCATTCCGGCTTCGGCGTGTTCGAGAATATGGCAATGTAGCGCCCACAGTCCTTTGTCGGTCGGTACCAAGCCGATATCGACCGATTGCTTGGGACCAATCAATACCGTGTCGCGCCAAAAGCCTTCCCGTACCGGCCGGCCGTCGACCGCGATGACTTGGAAGAATTGGCCGTGCAGATGCATCGGATGCAAGCGATAAGAACGGTTGGTAAAGCGCAGGCGGTAAAAGCGTTGGGCTTGCAGTTCTTGCGCGATAGTGTCGTGACCGCTGTGGCCGTCGATGGTCCAGGTAATGCCGTGCTCGCCTCCGCGCATTGCGTTCAGCATGAACTCGTGCGTGACGGGGGCATCGATTGCCGATCGCCAGTCCGGAAAATGCTTGGCCTGGATGGGCTTGAAGGTCGGCGTAGTTACGGCTGCCGTGTCTTCCACTTGTAACATGGCCAAGTTGTTGGCTTTTTTGCCGAAGCTATCCAAAACAGCGAATGTTTTTCCGGCGGCGTTTTTAGGAATGGTCAGGTCCAGATCGATGCGATTGCCGGGAGCCAAATAAAAATTTTGTAACGTTATGGGGCTTTGGGCCGGCAGACCGTCAACGGCGATAATCTGGGCTTCGATGCCTTCCACCGTGGGCGCGAACACGCGGCCGTTGGCGGAATTAACCATTCTGATCCGAATGCGTTCGCCGGGTTTTACCGGAATAGACGGTCGGTAATGGCCGTTGATCGTCACAACGTTGCCCCAGCGCCCATCATGCATCAAGTCATGACCGGTGACGAAGCGGTCGTGAATTTTCGCGCCTTTTTCCAATAGCCAGTCATCCAAGATCCAGGCGAGATCTTGCGAATATTTCGGCTCGTCCGGGTTTTCGACGATCAATAGTCCTTGCAAGCCGCGTTCGATTTGTTCGGGAGAATTGGCATGTGGATGAAACCAGAACGTGCCGGCGTCTTTCGGGGTAAATTCATAGGTGAAGCTTGCGCCGGGTTCGATGGCCGGCTGGGTGACGCCCGGCACGCCGTCCATGGCATTCGGCAGTCTTATTCCGTGCCAATGAATCGAGGTCGCTTGCGGTAACTTGTTGTGCAACGTCAGCTTGAGCGTTTCGCCCAGGTTGATGCGGATAACGGGGGCAATTTTGCCGTTATAAGCCCAAACCGTAGTCTGGTAAGGCGGTAGGATTCCCCATTCGGCTTCGGCGGCAATCAGTTCTTGGCTATGGACTTTATTCGAAGGCGAGGCGGTTTCCGGATAAGAACCGTGAAATTCTTGTTGCAATTGTTCGATCACCGCTTCGTTATCGACGGATAAAGTCTCTTCGGCATGCGGCAACTCTGCGGTCAATAGGCTTAGGATGCAACATAACGATAATCGTAGCGAAAACAATAAAGATGATTTCATAGTTTTTATTTAGCGGATTTCAGAACGGGACGTTTATCGAGAGCATTTTACCGCATAAAATCAAGGAAAAAGCGTGGAAAAAGTGGGTCGTGCATTTTTTTATTATGACAGCCTCGATGGTAGTATTGGCCGTCTTATTCCAAAGCGGTTGATTTTCGATCGTTAGCGGCTTTCGGTAGCCGCGACGAAGGCGTGAGCTTCAACAAGCCTCGCAACGGGAATGCTGAGAGAAAGGCGCATTTTTAACGACATTATTCAAAAGCAAAGTATGCAAACGATGGAAACACTGCTTCGGCTCCATGCCGATATCGAAGAGCGCGTCGATTCTATCCGGCAGGATCATGCCGATTGGTTATGCCGTATGGGCTGCGACGGTTGTTGCCGGCGGCTCGCGGCTGTGCCTCGACTGACCGAGGCCGAATGGGAATTGTTGCAGGAAGGTTTGGCTGCTTTGCCTTCGGATCAGCTTCAGGATATCGGACATGATATGTCCGCGTTAGCCGAGCAGCCGTCACGCCCCTACGTCTGTCCATTACTGGACCGCTCTGCGGGAGCCTGCCGCGTCTATGATTATCGCCCGGTAGCCTGCCGGACTTACGGGTTTTATGTCGATCGTGATCAAGGGCTTTACTGCAAAGACATCGAGGCTCAGATGGAAGAGGGTTGTTTGGATGGCGCGGTGTGGGGGAATCAGGATGTTGTTGACCGGCGTTTGAGGGATTTGGGCGCTAGCTGCGATTTGACTGAGTGGTTCGCGAGTTGGCGGGAGCAGTGGGATTTTTGAACCGGCGAAAAATTGGTACGAAGCTGTTATCCTATAAAAAGCATTTTGTCCACGAAACACACAAAAATCACCCAAATAATCAATTGCTTATACTTTTCAAGCCGCTCACTCAATTGATGGTTCAAGAGCTTGATGTAGCCTATGATGAATTTCGTGATTTTCGTGGATTCATTGCCGAATTTAGGGATTACGATCTCCCGTTTCTCCGCATAAAACCCGATCCAGGATTTCGATCCAATGCCGAACCGGTAGTTGGGTTCCGTTTTGCAAATGTATCTGACAGCCGATGTTCGCAGTGACGAGAAAAGTCGGATCGTCCCGGGTCAACGCGGCGATTTTGTTGTCGCGTAGCTGCCGGGCGATGTGCGGCTGTACTATCGAATAGGCGCCGGCCGAACCGCAACAGAGGTGAGCATCGGCGACGCGGGTCAATCTAAATCCGGCCGTTTTCAGAATGTTTTCGACGACGCCGTCGAGTCGTTGCCCGTGTTGCAGCGTGCAAGGCGCGTGAAACGCGATGGCTTCGGCCTCGGACGCCGGGCAGTTTTCCAGTAGGCGAGTCAGTTCGGGCCGTTCCGCGGCGACGATCTCGCCGATGTCTTTGGCCAGTTCCGAAACGCGGGCTGCCTTTTCGGCGTAAGCCGAGTCGTGTTTCAGCAGACGGCCGTAATCCTTGACCATAACGCCGCAGCCGCTCGCCGTGACGACGATCGCCTCAATCGGCTTATCGGGATTTGCAATGTAGGGCCACCAGGCATCGATCAGACGGCGCATCGCATCCAGTCCTTCGGGTTGTGCGTCGAGATGATAGGCGAGAGCGCCGCAGCAAGAGGCTTTTTGCGCTTCGAGAAGCGTTATGCCGAGCTTGTCCAGCACGCGCTCTGCAGCGTGGTTGATGTCGGGGTTTAACGCGGGTTGCAGGCAGCCTTGCAGTACCAGCATTCTACGTGGATGATTGGCCTGCGGCGGGTTTTGCCGAATCTTCGGTTGGGCCGGCACCATTCTTTGCAATCGCTCAGGCAGCAAGGGCCGGCACAACCTAGCCGATTTCAAAACAAACGCAAACAAATTACGATTCGGCAGTACCTTGCGCAACGCGAAACGAAGCATCCGGTCGATAGGAGCGCGAGTTATCGTTTGTTCGACTTGATTGCGGCCGATATCGAGCAAGTGCGCGTACTCCACGCCTGAAGGACAAGTGCTTTCGCAGGCGCGGCAAGTCAGGCAACGGTCCAGGTGTAATTGCGTCTTCCGCGTGACTTCCCGGCCTTCGAGCAGTTGTTTGATCAGATAAATCCGTCCGCGCGGGCTGTCGAGTTCGTTTCCCGAAAGCCGGTAGGTCGGGCAGGTCGCAAGACAGAAGCCGCAATGGACGCAGTTACGCAGTATCGTTTCGGCTTCGCGGCCTTGCGGGGTATTTTGAAATCGTTCGTTGAGTCGGGTCTGCATCGTTTAAAACTCCGGAAACAGACGCTGAGGATTGAAGATGCCGGCCGGGTCGAATTGACGTTTCAGGCGCCGATGAATTTTCAACAAAGCCGGCGGCAGCGGATGAAAGGCCGATATGTTCGGGTCCTTGCCGCGGAACAACATCGCATGTCCGCCGGCCTTTTCTGCTTGTGCGCGAACCGCTGTCGCAGTACAGTCTTCGGCCGCCGCAAACCAGCGCAGGGCGCCGCCCCATTCGATCGCTTGTTCGCAGGTGATCGAAAACGGCGGGGCAGTGGACTTGACTGATAAACGCCAGAGCCTTTTGTTGCCGCGAAAAAAGGGATGCGTCTGATTTTTGATCGATTCCCAAAAGCTCAGATTGTCGCCGAATTCGTCGCCGCCCAGCTTGACGTGCGCGGCATCAACGGCGGACTCGATGCCGGACAGCCGGATATAAAGACGCCGGTCGATATGACAGGTTGCCGAGACCGGCAGCGTTTGGCCGGCGCAGCGCCGCATCGTTTCCAGTGCCTCCTCGACCGGCAGTTCGAAACAGAGTGTTCGTTCGGATTCCGGTTTCGGCAGCACTTTGAGCGAGGCTTCAAGGATGACGCCCAGCGTGCCCATCGCGCCGGTCATCAGGCGCGAGACGTCATAGCCGGCGACGTTCTTCATAACCCGGCCGCCGAAGTTTAAAATTCGGCCCCGGCCGTCGAGCAGTTTGACGCCGAGCACGAAATCTCTGGCCGCTCCGGCATAGCCGCGCCTCGGTCCCGAAAGTCCGGCCGCGATACAACCGCCCAGCGTCGCTGCTCCGTTGAAATCAGGCGGTTCGAAGGCCAGCATCTGGCCGTGTTCGCTCAATAGGCTTTCCAGTTCGTTCAACGGCGTTCCGGCTCGGGCACTGACGACCAGTTCGCTCGGTTCGTAGTCGACTATTCCCTGATACGGACGGATTTCGAGCTTCGGATATCGGAGCGCTCGAGCGTTACCGTAAAAATCCTTGCTGCCGCCGCCGCGAATGCAAAGCGCCTGTTTGTTCTTGTTCGCTTTGACGACGCATTCTGTGAGTTGTTCGACTATCGCTTCCATGTTCAGAATCTCGGTAAATCCGGAAACTTTTCTTCGCCGCGATGGACATGCATCGCGCCGAATTCGGCGCAGCGGCGCAGCGACGGAATCGCCTTGCCGGGATTCAGCAGCGCGTCCGGATCGAATGCGGCCTTGACGGCATGGAAGATGTCGCGCTCGGCCTCGCCGAATTGCAGACACATTTGATTTAATTTTTCGATGCCGACGCCGTGTTCGCCGGTCAAAGAGCCGCCGGCTTCGATGCAGATTTCGAGGATGCGCGCGCCGAAGGCTTCGGCCTTTTCGAGTTCGCCGCTCCGGTTTGCGTCGTATAGGATCAGCGGATGCAAATTGCCGTCGCCGGCATGAAACACGTTCATGCAGCGTAGTCCGAATTCGGAAGACAGGTCTTCGATTCGGCGCAGAACCTCGGCGAGATGCTTGCGGGGAATCGTGCCGTCCATGCAGTAATAATCGGGCGAGACCCGGCCGGCCGCCGGAAAGGCAGCTTTGCGCCCTGCCCAAAAGCGCCGGCGTTCGGCTTCGTTGCGCGCGGTGTCGATACGGACCGCGCCGCTCATGTGCATGATGTCCCGTATCTTCTCGATTTCGTCGGCGACCTCTTCGTTCGAGCCGTCGGATTCGCATAACACGATCGCGGCGGCGTCGGGATCGTAGCCGGCGTGAATGAAGTCTTCGACTGCCGCTATCGTCATCCTATCCATCATTTCCAGTCCGGCCGGAACGATGCCGGCCTGAATTATATTGGCAACTGCCGCGCCGGCCTTTTCGACGTCGTCGAATGCGGCCATCACCAATTGCGCCGTTTCGGGTTTCGGCAACAGTTTCACGGTGATTTCGGTAATGATGCCGAGCATGCCCTCGCTGCCGGTCATCAAGGCAAGCAAATCGAAACCGGAGCTGTCGAGCGCTTCCGAGCCAATTTCGAGACTGTCGCCCTCGATCGTCAGCACCCTCAATTTCAGGATGTTGTGCACGGTTAGCCCGTATTTCAGGCAATGGACGCCGCCGGAATTTTCGGCGACGTTACCGCCGATCGTGCAGGCGATTTGCGATGACGGGTCGGGCGCGTAATAGAGCCCGTAAGCTTCGGACGCTTCGCTGATCGCAAGATTCCGCACGCCGGGTTGCACGCGCGCGGTGCAGGCATCGGGGTCGATTTCGAGAATCTCGTTCAGTTTGGCGAGGGACAGCAGCACGCCGTCGGCATGCGGCAACGCGCCGCCGGAAAGTCCGGTGCCGGCCCCGCGCGCGACGACCGGGATTTTTTCGGCAGTGCAGATTTTCAGGATTTCGATAATTTCGGCTTCGTTGCTCGGTAAAACCGCGATCATCGGCATTTGCCGATACGCCGACAGTCCGTCGCATTCGTAGGGTCTGAGATCCTCGGGTTCGAACAGCACCGATTCGGACGGCAGGAGTTTTCGGAAGGCTTTGACTAAATTGGCGCGGGGCATCGTGAAATTATTTGAAAATTATTTGAAAGTGAATACTTGAGGGAGATCGTTTAACATAGCAGAAATTTCGTTTTTCCCGAACGTGTGTTGTATAAAGCAGAAGCTGCCAACCGTTTTTTAGTTTCCAGCATGTGATAAGTCAGTACCCCTTTTTTAAGGAGGAAGCCATGTTACCAAATGGTATAGAAAACAGGGAGCTGAATAATTCCTTTGGCTATGTGTCATTCGATTAAATCTTCAACAAATGCCTGGAAAAATCAATGCAAGCATCGATCAAAAAACTAAATCTCGATGATGAATTTTACACTCCCGAGCAGTGTTTCATTATCGAGCAGTCCAATACCGGCGACGATCCGGAAGTATCCATTGCAAGAGCCCGCGTTGAACCAGGCGTCACGACACGCTGGCATCGTCTTGTCGGAACCGTTGAGCGTTATGTCATCATACAAGGCTTGGGACGGGTTGAAGTTGGAAGTTTACCGCCGCAAGAAGTCGAGCCAGGCGACATTGTGTTGATCCCTCCGACGTGCCGTCAACGGATTGCCAATATCGGATCGGAAGATTTGATTTTTATGGCGATCTGCACTCCTCGTTTTTTAGATGTTAATTACCAAGATATCGAAGATAATCCGAATGGATTAACATAGATGTTAGCCACTTCCTAGCTGGTGATTTTGGATTCTACTCCCTTTTGATTGAAAAACCGTCTAAGAATAAAAGGTATGGAGTGTGTCTATCGAGGACCGCCGTGAACCCATCCATGGGGGCTTGACGGCAGCGTTCGAACGCCATGGATGGCGTGAATGCAGATTTTGCAGGAGCAAAAATCTGCCCTGCTGCCGACATCCTCGCTAGCCACACCTCATACCTTCATAAAGTTAACCATTTTTTGAGTATAAAGTGAGTATCTCAAGCACCTCCAGTCTATTCGGAAACGGCACTCGCATTATTTTTGCTTGTCAGCGCTCAAGTTCGGCTAGTCACAATGCGCAAGGAATGATTCAATTTCATTGTCGAAAGTAAATATTGAGGTATCCTATTTTCAGAGATTCATTGGGTTTTATAATTAATCGCTCAATAATAATTATAAATTTAGGAAGGGGTAAACATGTTAATCCGTATGCTTTATATCAGTTCGGCGACTCGTCCGATGAGTGATGAGGATATGTTGAATTTGCTTGAGAAGTGCCGAGCTAATAATGCGGCTCGTAACATTACCGGCATGTTGTTGTACTGCCAGGATACCTTCGTGCAAGTTTTGGAAGGTGAAAATAAAGAAGTGGAGGCACTTTACAACTGTATTAAAAAAGATCCGCGTCATAGTGGAATCAACATCCTTGAGCGTAAGGTTGTCGATAAAAGACAGTTTCCCGACTGGAGCATGGGGTTTAAAAAAATTACCGATGCGGATTTATCGAACGTAGAAGGGCTGAATTCGTTTTTTGAGCATGATGCCGGGTCGGATTATTTCATACACGAGCAAAACATCGTTTCGCTGTTAATGCAGCATTTTAGAAAAAAATATCAAGCCCAAATGGCTCACGCCGAATTACCCACGGAAGATGTGAATCCTCTGATTGGAAGTTTGCATAAAACAATTATCAAAGCCGTCAACGTTTTAGCTGTTTTAATGGTAGCGGTGATCATATTCGGGGTTTGGGATGTCGTTGTCGTTATTTTCGATAAATTATTTACTCCGCCTTATCTAATGCTGACAGTCAGCGATATTTTGGCGACTTTCGGATCGTTTATGATGGTTTTGATTGCCATCGAAATTTTTATCAATATTACGCTGTATCTACGTACCGATGTCATTCCTATCAGGTTGGTGCTTGCAACCGCAGTCATGGCGGTTGCTCGGAAAATTATCATTTTCGACTATAAAGTGATCGATCCGCAGTATGTCTATGCATCAGGCGTTGTTATACTGGCTTTAGGCGTTACTTATTGGGTTGTTGGGAAGTATCACACGGAAGAAGATAAAACGATATAGGGTTTTGTCGTAAATAATTTCCCTATTTTTGGAAAGTTCAGTTGGTCGATTGACCGGGTCTTTGACAGTCCTTAACTAAACGCTAGGTGAGGGACTGTCAAAGTCTTTGGCGACCACCTCCCGTGCCTTGCATACGCTATTGCCGAAATTTTATGCGATAGGTGTATCCCAAAAATCATGTAGCTAAAGATTATTCAGCTCAGCTTTAATTTAGTGTTTTAATCTGTAGCAATATAAAATTCTTAATAGCTTCAAATTTACCGTGAGAATCTATGTTTATGAAAAATAAATGTTTAATACTGGCTTTTAGTTCCGTGCTTTTATCGGCTTGTGTGACCGATCCTTACTCCGGACAATCCCGGATGAGCAAGACTGCGATGGGAACCGGCATAGGCGCGGCGGTAGGTGCAGGCGCCGGTACTCTATTTGGTGGTAACGATTGGAAAAATGCGGGCCTGGGTGCACTGGCCGGAGGCGCGGTCGGTGCTGCGGTCGGCCTGTATATGGATAATCAAGAACAAGAGATGCGCGAATCCTTGCAGGGTACGGGCATCGAAATACAAAGAAGTTCGGAAAATACACTTAACTCGTTGAAAGGTAAGCCACTGGTTTGACCAGTGGGACTATCAAGGCTTTGCCTTTAGATTTAGTTTTTAAAGACATGTAAATTGCTCGTCGGGGCTTGGCGGTCCGCAGAAAGAGGAGCAATTACATGTCATACGAAAGCTTAAGTCATTCGAAATGGGACTGCAAATATCATGTGGTGTTTGTCCCCAAGTACCGGAAAAAAGTGTTGTATGGAAAAATCAGAAAGTTTTTAGGTCCGGTGTTTCATGAGTTGGCGGGGCAGCGGCGGAGCAAGATATTGGAAGGGCATATGGTACAAGATCATGTGCATATGCTGATACAGATTCCGCCGAAGTATTCGGTAGCGGAAGTGGTCGGATACATCAAAGGGAAAAGTGCGATAGCGGTGGCGCGGCAATTTTCGGGAAGGAAGAAAAATTTCAATGGAGAGAGTTTTTGGGCAAGGGGCTACGCGGTGTCCACCGTGGGATTTGAAGAGGCCCAAATTAGGAAATACATCCGGAATCAAGAACAACTCGAAGGCAATGGGTCTGATGATAACGGTGAGTTTTAATAAAACCACAAAAGCTTAACAATGGCAGCCCTTGGGGCTGCTAATAACCGTCAAGCCCCCCGCTTTGCGGGGGCGATATGACTTGACGATGCCGAGTAGCATTACGTTCGGTTTCGATTCCGCGCAATTGACGCCTCAGGCGATGACCGCATTGGATTCCGTTGCTAATGTTTTGAATCAGTATCCCGAATCTAACATTACCGTCACCGGACATACCGACGATATCGGCAGCGAAAGTTATAATCTCAAACTGTCCGATCAACGGGCTGGCAGTGTTTCGAATTATTTGATTCAGCGCGGAGTGAATTATGCTCGGATTTCACAGCAAGGGATGGGTAAATCGATGCCGAAAGTCCCTAATACCAGCGAAGAAAATCGAGCTCAAAATCGACGCGTTGAGTTGGCTATCGTTGCTAACCAACCCCCTGCAAATCCTCAACAACCTCAGGGTATCCCTCAACAACAAAATTACCCGCAGGAACAGAACTATCCCAGGCAACCGCAAGGAGGTTACCCGCAACAAGGCTATCCTCAACAACAAAGCTATCCTCCGCAACCGCAGGGCGGTTATCCACAACAATACCCTCAACAGCCAAGTTATCCCCAGCAGCAATATAATTATCCAAGATAAAATCTGCGTCGATGCATAGGATAAAGGGTAGATGCGTGTTTATAGATCTCGCATAGCGGTGAGGTCGCGACACTTCGGTTAATCGAGTCTTACGGGATTTCGTAGACACTAGATGCGAAACCCCGAAATAATAACTTAATTCCATTTCAAAACCATAGCGACAAATTTGTTCAACCGCATCCATTCGACAAGCTCGATGAACTGTTGCAAACTAAATAAAAAGTACAGTCATAGGTGGATGCATGAACAAATTGTTGGCAATATTTGGCAGATTCTTTGTCAAATTAGAAACTTTCTTGATTCAATTCCCGAAAACGGTCATCGCTCTGCTGTTGAGCGTTTGCGGATTCAGTTTGTACTACACGGTTCACAATCTGGGCATAAACACCGACACGACTGAGATATTGTCGAAAGAGTTGCCGTTTTTGCAGGATCGGACCCGTTTTCTGGAAACATTTCCCCAGGACGAACAGGCCATTCTTGTGGTAGTTGATGCCGAGACGCCGGAAAGGGCTGCACAGGCGGTTGCGTACTTAGGGGAGCGGTTTAGAAGGGAAACCGAAGGAGTCGAGTCGGTTTATGCACCGGGAGAGGGTGCGTTTTTCGAGCATCACGGCTTGCTTTATTTGGATCTCGAAACGCTCAATGAATTGGCCGCGAATTTGATCGAAGCGCAACCCTTTATTGGCGCCTTATCGAGCGATAACACGCTAAAAAGCTTCTTGGAGATTATCGGACTGGCCTTGATTGCCGAGAACCGCGAGTTGCCGGTCGATTTGAATCCCTTATTGGAAAACGTCGCTCATGTGACCGAGGGCTTGCTCGATGGTCGCGATATCGGCCTGTCATGGCAACAATTGATGTTGAGCGATGAGCAGGACCTATTGAGCGCGAAACGCTTTATTTTGTTGAAGCCCGTGCTCGACTACACTGAGTTGATTCCGAGCGAAAAAGCCTTGCAAAGCGTTCGCGCGATAGTCGCGGATGCGAAATCGGCGCTTCCCGATGTTTCGATACGCTTGACCGGCGAGGTTGTATTGGAACATGACGAATTGGAAAGCGTTCAGCACAGTGCGCAGGTCGCCTCGTTTTTTTCGATGATTCTGGTGTGTACGGCCTTGTTTATCGGCTTGCGCTCGATGAAATTGGTGCTGATTACTTTTACCGTGTTGTTGATGGGCTTGGTGTTGACCGCAGGTTTCGCCACCTTGGCGGTCGGGCATTTGAATCTGATTTCGGTGTCGTTCGCGGTGCTTTATATCGGTATCGGCGTCGATTATACGATACAGCTCAGTTTGCGCTACCAAGAGCTTTTGCGACAACAGATTCCGCAACAACAAGCGCTGATTCAAGCCGTGCGCAAAGTCGGCCCGTCGATCATGCTTTGCGCCGTGACGACTGCGGTCGGTTTTTTTTCCTTCATTCCGACCGCGTATACCGGGGTTTCCGAACTCGGCGTGATTGCCGGCGGGGGTATGTTTATTGCCTTAGTCGTGTCGGTAACGGTATTGCCGGCATTGTTACATCTGTTTCCGCTTAAGCCGAGTGCTAAGCTGTCTCAAAGCACCTTTCCGGATTGGGTTTACGAGATTCCGATGCGGCATCATATGCGGATTAAATTGATGGCGCTCGCTTTAACGCTCGCCGGTTTAGGCTTATTGACGCAAGTGCGATTCGATTTCAATCCCTTGAACTTGCGCGACCCGAAAAGCGAATCCGTGGCCACCTTTTTGGAGTTATTGGAAACCAAACAGACTTCGCCGATGACCTTGACGATACTGGCGGACAATGAATCGGAAGCTCTCGACAAGGCGCGCCAATTGAGCCGCTTGCCATCGGTCGAATCGGCGCTGACGATCTTCGATTTCGTTCCGGAGGATCAAGAAATCAAGCTCGATACGATTCACGAGCTGGCCTTGCTGATGGGTTTTCGTTTCGCTACGTTTCCGCCGTTGCAGCAAGACAGAGTCGACAATCATTTGACGACGTTGACACAATTTAAAAATCGAATCGAACAGCATTTACAGGATCATCCCGATAGCGAATTGATTGGCAATTTATTGAGGCTGCGTCACGCTTTGGAGAGTTTTTTGCTTCAATTGCAATCGAAATCCTTGCCCGAACAAGAAAGCATGTTGAACCGCTTGCAAATCAATCTGCTAGGCACCTTGCCGGATACGATGAATCTGCTATTGCAAGCCCTCGATGCCGATATCGTGACGCTTGACAGCTTGCCGAAGGATTTATCCGAACGTTGGCTCAGCAAGGACGGCATTTACCGTATTCAAGTCTTTCCGAGTAAAAATCTTGGCGATCACGAAAACCTGAAGCAATTTGTTGCCGAAGTGAGGGGAATTGCGCCGAATGCCACCGATTTGCCGGTGATTTATATCGAGTCGGGCAATGCTGTAGTCAAGGCCTTTCAACAAGCCTTGATCGGCGCGCTTGTTGCCATTACGTTCGTTTTGTTGCTGGTCAATCGCAGTATTAAAGATACATTTCTAATTTTGTTGCCCTTGTTTATGACCGCGATATTGACCGCCGCCTCGACGGTCGTCATGGATAATCCTTTTAATTTCGCGAATATCATTGTGATTCCGCTGCTGTTCGGGCTTGGCGTCGACAGCGGTATTTACATCATGAACCGGTTGCGAAGTATGCCGGACGAACAGCGTAGTGTCTTGCAAACCAGTACGGCACGGGGCGTGATTTTCAGCAGTCTGACGACCTTGTGCAGTTTGGTCAGCATGGCATTTACGCCGCATCTGGGCTTGGCCAGCATGGGTTTGCTGTTATCGATCGGTTTGCTATTGATGATTGTTTGTACGACCTTGGTCTTGCCGGCTTGTGCTCATAAGTGAACGGTTTTAGGGAGCGAGGTTAAAATCGTTGTTGAGCTAGTCCAGGTCGTTGAACTCTCGGTAGTGTTCAGGCATTAAAAATCCCGCATCAAGCAAGCCTGAGCGGGTTCCGGTTTTGTCTACGGCATAAAAAACGCCGAGATTACTTCGGACGGGTATTGACCGGTTTGGGAAACTTTGGTGTATTTTTACAGGGGACAAGCGGTACTGGGAATTATTTGATTGCCTTTTTACTTAATGTATATACAACCAAAAATATGAAACTGATGTTCGATCCCAATAAAGACCTGAGCAACCAACAGAAACACGGTGTTTCGTTAGCTCAAGCCGAACATCTTGAATGGGAGCTATTGTGGGCTTTGCAGGATGCTCGCCAAGATTATGGGGAAACACGATGGATCGGTTACGCCCCCATCGGCAACCGATTGTATTGCGTGGTCTATACCGATCGCGGCGACTCTCGCCGAATCGTCAGTTTACGCAAAGCCAATCAACGCTAGGTCAAACGTTATGCAAGTCATGTCTAAATCAGGCCGCGTCTTCGAACTGCCCAATGATGAGGAAGAAGGGCAAATCAATGCCGGTATTGATGCCGATTCCGATACCTATGAATTAACCGATGCCGAATTTTCCAGGCTGAAGCCAATGGGGCGGCCGAAAAGCGATAGTCCGAAAATTCCGGTTAGCATTCGCCTCGATGCCGATATTGTCGACGCGTTTAAAGCCTCCGGAAACGGCTGGCAAACGCGCATCAACGACGCGCTGAAAGAGTGGCTTAAGGATCGAGATAAAGGCGTTTCGGACGGCTTTCAAAAAACCGTCCGGCGGTGATGTATTTTTTGTGCTCAAGATTGTTGGTCTATGCCTTGTTCCCCGGACTTGAGAACAAGGCAAATGAACGGCTTGGTTTTTCCAGCTATTGCAAAATACTGAATGACGCATCCAATAGTACAGGGCGATCTATTTGTTTGCCGATGTAATCGCGCAAGGCGGCGACATCTTCTGATACCAACGGGTCGGAACTGTGCAGCTTTACCGATAAGCGCACTTTTTCGCCAATCGACACAACCTCGACATCGTCGACTTCTATCGTCTTATCGTTCACCTTATAGGTTTTCGCATTGATTGCGTTGGTAATGCGGCTGTGTATCGCGGTGTTGGCGAAAGAGTGATAGAGCGGAACGCTGACAAAGAAAAGCAGCAGCAGCGATAAACCGAGCCCCCGGTTGACTCGAAACATCGTCGAATAACCGAGAAACAGAAAGGTAACCGCGGCGGCTAGCGCAATGCCGGCAAAGTTGGTCAAAAATAACAAGCCGGTGCCACTGACGATATTCCAGTCCCACCAGGCAATGCCTATGCCCATCGAACACAGCGGCGGCACTAAGGCGACCGCGATAGCGACGCCCGGCAGCGTTCTGAGCAGGGTCGCCTTGGCATGCGTATAGGCGGCAGCGCTGCCCGAGATGATCGCAACGCCTAAATCCAGCAGGCTCGGTTGCGAGCGGGAGCGGATTTCGGCGGTTAATTGTTCGTAAGGAATCAGTAGCGCGGTAATGACCGACACGAACAGGCCCAAGGCGATGCCGATGCCGAACACCGTCATGCCGCTTCTGAGTAATTTGCTGTCGTTGCGTAAAATGCCCATCGATAGCGATACGATCGGACCCATAAGCGGCGCCAACACCATTGCGCCGACGACGATAGGGCTACTATTAAGATACAGGCCGAAGGTCGCCAGCATACTGCTCAAGACCATCAAGCTGATATAAGGCCCGGATAGCTTGGCGTTGTCGCGCAGCATCAAAAACAAATCCTTGAAATCGGACTCGACCGCAGTCGAGAAGAAAGGCATTCTCTTTTTTAAGCGGTTAACATGCTTCGCGCTATGTCTGAGCGGTTTGATTTTGGCCGTGTCCTTCGCGTCGTCATGAATGACCTTATGCGCGGCTTTGTAGCGTTCGCCGACATTGATCGCAATGCCTTGGGGAATGGTTTTCAACGAGATACGTTCGGCCTTGCGCTGCCGACTGTCAATCGCATACGAAAGAGTATTGGGACTCGATAATTCTAACGTGGCGCTTTTGATATACCCGACCGCTTTCGGTAAATGACTGACCGTACGAAGCTTGCAATAAATCGCGATTATCAAGAAATTAAGAAACTCCATGACCGATGAAGGTGCCAAAAAAATTGCCGATAATTTGCCGTCTTGTGACGAAATGGATTCGTTAATCAGGTTCGCGGCAAGCGTTTCGATATCGTTTTCTATGATCAAAACACCGGTGACGGCGGTCTCTATACGCTGACCTTTTTCAGTTGAGACTGACAGCTCGAAAGGTTTGAGTTTGGTTAGATTGGGAATACTGGCAAGAAATTCGTTTACCTGCTCCCGTAGCGGATTTTTTTCGTAGGCATGCTGGCGCATCGTGATGAAAGGCGCTTCACCGATCAAAACCGTCCAGATGACCGCTTCATCGTTACACAGCAGCAAATCCACCGGATAGGCCTTGTCGGGGTCGAGCGCGCGCGGCACCGCATCCTCGATTTGTTCAGCAATGTTGAACAATCGGCAGATAATCGACTTATCCTTGGCCGGCAGTAAGCCGACACTGAATTGATAGCGATGGGCTTCGCGTAATAGTTGGGACAATTCGCTGTTGGTCAAGAGACTCACGACATGTTTTCGGCCTCCCAAGAAGGCTGAAGGATCGTTCATAAACTCGTCGAGCAATACCGGTTCCAATTCTCCGCCGTAATGAATCGCGGCTTCCAAGGCGCTACGGAGCCGAACCGAGTTTTCGGACTGCTGGTGAATCAATAAGGTTTTTTCCGTCGGCGTCATGATGCCTCCCAATTGTTATTATGTGTGTCCGGATGATTCTAACATGGAGAAAATAAATGACAGTCAATTCGTTTTCCGTTGCGCTGCAAGTTAAAGGGGCCTAGCAAATCCATCAAGTTAATCCTAAATTCGGCAGTTCAACTATGAAGCACATGAAGTTAATGAAGTATTTCAAGAGATTACCTAAACATTCCAGCTAGCCTTTCGGGTGAGCGAAAGTTGTATACAGACGAATGATAAGCCCAGCTTTAACATTTTTCGGTCTTTAGGTCATGGGTGCTTCATTTGTTAAGGCTGGGCAAGTTATTGAATTAACATCTTATTCTTCATGGTGAAATGCTTTTTCAAGGTTAATAAATGTCTTTATTTTTCGGAAGTGCCGGCACTACGGCAAAAATAATACCAAGGTTTTTTAAACCGGCCTTGGCTCTAACAGTCATGTCGCTTATGAAACGAAACTGCTGGTAGGGTTCGATCGGATAAGCACGGATTCGGTAATGGGTGCCCCAGGGTTGATCCTGGACGACCACGGCAACGGGTTTCTCGAAATTAAGATAAGGACTGGTCAATGCGACATCGTGCAGTAATTGTTTGACCAGAGCGGCATCATGATTCGGGTGCAGATAAAAATTGGCCACGCATTGCAGAGCCGGCGTCCCGTTATTGGCATTCAGAATCGGTTCGGTCCACAGTTTGATATGCGGAATATAAGCGGCGGTATCGTCCGGTGTGACGATCTGTACGGCGCGCATGCCGATATGTTTGACTTCGCCGTAAATGCCGTTGATCGTTATCCAATCGCCGTTACGATAGGGTCTTTCGCCGACTGCGACTACGCCGGCAATCAGGCTGCTGACATAGTCTTTGAAGGCAAAGCCTAACGCGATACCAAGCGTTCCCAATAGCGGTATCAAGTTCTGCAGAGAAGGCTCGATGAAGCGAGGAATGATCAAAATTAACGCTGTGAAAATCAAGATCAGCCGTAACAGAGGTATCATCGCTAAGATGAACAGCCGAGGGGAGCCATGTAGACGGTTGGCAACCCACGGGAACAATCTTTGAATCGCTTGAATGAGCAGAAGAGCGCCAAAAATAATTAACGACACCTCCAGGAAGGTTTCGAAGTCGGGCTTGATGAAAATGTCTGAAAGCTTGTCGTTACCCATGGCCGTCCTTTAAAAATCGTCCAATAGAAAGTTTTGCGCGTTTAAATATTGCCGGCTGGCAAGATAGCCCATTGGCGTGATTTGCCAGTCTTCATGGTGCAGACCGACGACACCTAAGGACGTCAAACGCAATAATAAGTCCATGATGTGATAATCGGAAAAGGGTAAAATTTCAGCTAAAGCGGATACCGGCAAACCGTTGTGAACCAGTAGCGCATGCAGGATCAGAGCAATATTTTCATCATTCGCGTCCGGTATGATAGTGCCCTCGGTGAATTGACCGACCCAAATCGTAAGTTCCGATGTCGATTTTTCAAGTGATTCTTTGTTCGGTTCATCTCTCAAGCTTTCGCGCCAAAATTGTCTGGCGATTTCGGCATTGCCGCGGCAGCGCATAGCCAATTGCTTCAAGTATTTGCTAGCGCCATTATTATCTTCTTGCGAGACGGATAAGACAGCTTCTCCGGTTTTGGCGTTGAGGAATTTCGGTTGGTTGTTGTGTGCGGAATCCGCCAATTGCGAGAATAGGATTGAAAGTCGTTCGCCGTCGAAAGCTCGAAGCGTCAGTGCATTATTGCTCGGTATGTAACAAACTCGGCGTAGGTAAGCCCAAGACCAGCTATCGCAACCGATAAGGCCGGTTCCTAAATCGCCGTTCAATGCCAGCGCTAAAAAACGTCGTATCAGTGCCAATCCTTCGGAATGGCGCAAAAAACATTTGTCCAGATTCGGCAAGACCCAACAGGCCTGTGAATTGGGCCAGTTATTTAGCCAAGATTGGCCGTGTTCGAGTATCTGTTCTTGTTTGGGTTTTGCGATCAGTCGAGCATTATGCCGGCCGGTCCAGCGGGCAAGTATTTCGCCATTGCCCATAAAGGGATGGCCAACGATGAATTTAACCGGACTATCGTTCGGTTGGTTTTGTATCCAATCATCAAGTGCGCAATCGAGAGCATCTACGGCCGCATGCCAATCAATCTCGGGAACCAACTCGTCCAAGCGTGCCCTTGAAAAAGTCTGTAATGCCTCTTCGGATTTTATTTGCTCCGATGAATGGTCGGTATTGGTAAAAAGGCGCTTGAACAATCGCCATTTTTGCCGCGCAACATCCGCACTTAACACAATGGGACACTCAAAATCGCTGATAGGCACGTATTCCCATAATGCAATCGCTTCGGGCTTTTCCGCTTTTTCGTTTGGCTGGCTATTCATGATAGGTAAGGCCCGTTCCTCTTATCGCTTTATGAATGGGATAGTGCAGCTGTTCGAAGTATAACGAATTTAGAATAAGTTTGACCGGTTCTAGCGAAAATTCATTTTGAGCCTCGTCAGTGTAAAGGCTTATTCCAGGATAGAAAATACCTGATACTAATTTTAAGCACAAGCAAAGCGATAGTCGATTGCGTCCGGTGTAGGAGTCCCGTATATTGCACGAAGGTTTCCGTGAATCGTGTTACAGGAACCGTGATCACTACTCTATACAACAATTCAATACAACAATGGCGGGAGTACGATTATGAGCGAAAAAGACGCGTATGTAGAAAAAATGAAGGCCAAACTCGACGAATGGAATGCTGAGATTGACAAGCTCCAGGCCAAGGCGAATCAGGCCGAAGCCGATGCCAAGATTCAATATAATGAAGAAATCAGCGCTTTAAAAAAGAAACGCGACGAAGCTTCGGCAAGGCTCGAGGAGTTAAAAGCAGCCGGGGAAGGTGCCTGGCAAGACCTCAAAGGCGGTTTGGAAAGTGCTTGGGATTCGATGAGTCAATCGTTCAAATCGGCTGCTTCAAAATTCAAATAAAAATTTCAAATCCATAAAAAATACTCAATTACAATCATCTCGGCCGGACTGAATTTGAAAATTTTAATCCAGTCCGGCCCATTTCAAGATATTCTTCCTTATTTTCGTATTATCTCGGCTATCTGAATTTTCATTGAACGCTTGTCGTATTGGCGATTGCTTGCCAGTTGGTTTAACATTTATGGAATTGAAATAGCGATAGAATATTTAAACCGAAAGCAAGAAGGCCAAAGCGCGTGAAAACAATTTTTCAAAGCGAAAACTGCTGGCGAATTGAAAAAGCGCATCGGGCTGCTTTTGTCATAGACGGCGAAAATTACTTTCGAGCCTTGCACGAAGCATTGCAGAAAGCACGACGGTCGATCATGATCGTCGGTTGGGATTTGCATAGCGAATTGCGCTTGATTCGAAACGGCGAAACCTCCGAACTCCCCGAAGATTTGGGAAAACTGCTCGATTTTTTGGCTAAACGGAATCCGGGGCTGCAAATTTATGTGTTGAGTTGGGATTTTGCGATGATCTATGCAATGGAGCGCGAATTTTTCCCCCGCTATAAACTGCTATGGAGTACCTGCAAACGAGTCCACTTTTGCCTGGACGGCAAGCATCCGGTCGGCGCGTCTCAGCATATGAAAATAGTTGTCATCGACGATGCCGTTGCCTTCGCGGGCGGTTTGGACTTGAGCAAATGGCGTTGGGATACCTCGAAGCATTTGCCGGAAGATAATCGACGGGTCGACCCCGACGGCGAAGCCTATCCGCCGTTTCACGACATACAGATGCTAGTCGACGGACCGGCGGCTCGAGCGCTCGGCGAATTGGCCGGCGAACGCTGGCGAAGAGCGTACGGAGAAGCGCCGATGATCGACGAGCGGATCGAGATCGGCGACCCCTGGCCGGAAAGCGTTAAAGCGGAATTCCACGATGTCGGAATCGCGATCGCGCGCACCTGGCCTGCGTATCGCGATTACGCCGAAGTGCGCGAGATCGAGCGACTCTATCTGGATACGATTGCTGCGGCGCGGAAATTCATCTATATCGAAAACCAGTATTTGAGTTCCTTTCGAATCGGCGAGGCATTGACGGCACATTTACAAGAAACGGACGGGCCCGAAGTAATCATTGTGCAGCCAAAAAAAACCGGCGGTTGGCTCGAACAGCATACGATGGACGTGTTGCGCGGTCGGATCCTGTTCAAATTACGCGAGGCCGACCGTCAACGGCGCCTGCATGTGTATTATCCTAGAATCTCCATCGATCCGGAGGTGGATTTGATGGTGCATGCGAAAGTGATGGTGATCGACGATTGTTACGTTCGGGTTGGTTCGTCGAACCTGAGTAATCGTTCGCTTGGTTTCGATTCGGAATGCGATTTGGCGATCGCGGCGGAGGAAGGCTCTCCGGAGTCCAAAGCAATCTCGGAATTTCGTAATAGTTTGCTGGCCGAACATCTCGGCACAGAAGTCGAACAAGTAGCGAAAGCGTATCATGAAATAGGAACATTGGCCGGCGCGATCGAGTCGTTGAACAAAGGAGAGCGTATGCTCGTGCCGTTAGACGGCAAAATACCCGATGAAGTCGATCAATGGGTGCCCGAATCCGAATTATTGGACCCTGAGAAGCCAGTAGAGCCGGACGAATTGTTCGACTATCTTATTGGCCCAAAACAACAACTGCCTGTTTTCAGGCATATGTTGAAGAACATACTGTTGATCGCTATTTTTCTGATGCTTGCGGCATCATGGCGCTGGGCCGACTTGGGCGAATATTCGGTTTTCGATACAGTTGAAGAGGCCGCTTTATGGGTGCAACAACAGCATTACACATTTCTTTTGATTCCGGCTCTTTACATCGTTGGCGGCTTGTGTTTTTTTCCGGTCACGGTGTTGCTGATCGCCACGGTACTGTTATTCGGGCCCTGGCAAGGCTTCTTGTATGCTCTGTTCGGCGCCGAATTGAGCGCGGTGAGCTTGTTCTTGATTGGGCGAAGACTGGGGCGCGATAAAGTGAGCCGATTGAGCGGCGATTTATTGAACAGTCTGACTCGGAAATTCTCCGAATCCGGGCTGAAATCGGTCATATTCTTTCGTATTTTTCCGGTTGCTTCGTTTTCAATCGTCAATTTGACCGCCGGGGTTTCTAAAATATGCCTATACGACTTTGCGCTTGGAACGATGATCGGTTTGCTGCCTGCCTTATCCGTTTTAGTCATTGTGGCTTACGGTATTTCCGTAGCGATGCGTGATTCAGGATCGAGTTATTTCGTCGGATTAATGGTCGTCATCGCTTTATTCGGAGTTGCTTTGTTCTTTTTCCTGGGGCGTCTGCGAAAAAAATACGGCAAAGGTGTGAGCAGCGGGAGCGTATGAAGCTAAGAGTCGCGACTTACAACATTCACAGTTGCATTGGTCGAGATGGCGACAGAAATACGACCCGTATCGCTCAAGTGTTAAAAGAAATCGATGCCGACTTGATTGCGTTGCAGGAAGTGGAGACATTGATTGCTCATCCCGAAAGTGTTCTGGCCGAGCTCGAACAAGCCGCCGTGGCAAATGCGATCAGCGGATTCACTTATTTGGCGAAGCAGGGACACTTCGGTAACGTCTTACTGTCTCGCATTCCTGTTCGCGCCGTGGAACATATCGATATCAGCGTACCCGGCAGAGAACCGCGCGGCTTGATCGATGCAAAGTTGACGTTCGACAACACGAACCTGACGATACTGGCGACTCATCTTGGTTTGTCCCCGGGAGAACGGCGACGGCAAGTTCGAGGCGTGTTGTCGGCTTTGGCAAGCAGTACCGCCGATGTCAATATCGTGCTGGGCGATTTCAACGAATGGCTGTTATGGGGGCGTTCGATGCGCTGGTTGAAGCGTCGCTTTAACAAAATGCCGGCATTGGCGACATTTCCGGCTCATCGACCAATACTGAGTCTGGATAGAATTTGGGTCGACCCGGCGGAACGCATGATTTCGCTTAAAGTTCATGTATCGGAACTAAGCGTAGTTGCTTCCGATCATTTGCCATTGATTGCCGAGATTGAGCTCTAAATTCCCGGCAATTTTGGGCTCAATAAGTAGTCTTGAAAGTCTGACTCAACATGAAGAGAGTCATTTAAAGACTTCATGAGCTTGTTTGGAATTAAAGGACAATAATTTAAAACAACAACGATCGATCGTTGATGCAATAACGGATGATTTCGGGCTGACTTATACCTTTCGCACTTCAAATTTCGGCAGAGCCTGAGAGGTGCCGGTGTGTGCGTCAAAGGTGTTGCCAGGAGTATACATCGTTGACGAGCTAAAACAATGAAACATAAGACTGAGCTAGGGTCGAAAGGTAAATAAAATGAAAACAGTAATAAAACAGTTGTTCGTAATTATCGTTTGGCTACTCTGCTTTCTATCCGAAATTCATATCGCTCAAGCTCAGGACTTATCGAAATTATTGACCGGCAATGATACTAATGAAAGTGCTCCTGCACCGGATAAAGTCATTACGGTAACGCACTTGAAACAAAATGATAAAAAAATAGAAAAACGTTTGCAGGAGATTTTCTCAGAACTGGATAATTTAAAAAACATAAAAGTATCCGTTAGTAATGGTGTTGTGACCTTAGAAGGAGAAATTGTTTCAAAAGCAGCGGAAACAAAAGCTATTCAATTTGCCCAACAAATCGAAAGCGTTGTCGAAGTTGAGAGCCGGTTAATTTTTGATCAAAGTATCACAAAGCGTTTTCCAGAGACGATCAATAAAATATTGACGTTCGGTAAGCAGTTGATCGCCGGGCTTCCCTTGATTCTAATGGCGTTGCTAATTTTTTTGATATTCTGGACATTGGGCGGTTGGCTTTCTCAACGTAGATCACTTTTTCGTCGTATTAGCGTTAACAATTTCATTGCCGAATTATTGGGTAAGATCACCCATTTTGTTTTTATACTAATAGGCATTGTCCTGGCGCTAAACCTATTGGATTCAGTCGCACTATTGAGCACAATACTCGGTGCCGCCGGTATTTTCGGCTTGGCCGTCGGCTTTGCGATACGAGATACAGTAGAAAATTTTATTGCAAGCACCTTGTTGAGTATTCGAAACCCCTTTGAAATCAATGATTTTATTGATATAGAAGGCCAACAAGGCAATGTCGCTCGTCTGACATCACGAGCTACTATATTAATTTCACCGGATGGCAATCATATCCGTATCCCAAACTCGACGGTATACAAAGCCACGATAACCAACTTTACTCGAAACCCTGAGAGACGGTTCCAATTCGATATCGGTGTCGGTACCACCGATGATTTGTCAAGAGCTCAGGCTGTAGCTTTGGCCATGCTCAAAACTATACCCGGTATCTTAAAGGAACCAAAACCTTTAGCCATTATTCATGAGTTAGGTGATTCCAATGTTGTGATGCGTATTTTCGGTTGGGTAAACCAAACACAACATGATTTTTTAAAAGTGCGTAGCGAGGCGATTAAATCCGTCAAGCAAGTTTTTGACGAATCATTAATCACGATGCCGAATCCGATTTACGATCTTAGAATGACGCATGACCAAGAGTCGTCCCCCGAAAAAAACCAACAGTCGGTTAAGAAAGCTTTAAAAATAAATCTGCAAAACATCGATAATCAAGCTGAAGAAGTGCATGATATGACAATCGATCGCACTGTCGAAAATCAGATTTCAAAGGAAAATATAGAAGACAAAGGTGAAAATCTTTTGGATCCTAATACACCTTCAGAATTATAAACTTAAAAAGAGCAGTATAACTATTCGGCCACTCCTTCCTGTTATCGGCAACGGTTTGTCGCTTGGTTAGGAACGAGCATGAAATAAATTCGACAAATGCTGAAAGGGGGTTCGGTGGCTCGATTGACAGGCGTCGGCGGCAGGGATAGCCGCCGTCGAGCCTACATGGATGTATTCACGGCGTCCTGTCAAGCGAGTCGCCGAACCTCCACAGTGCCTAAAACTTGTAGAAGTAAATTTGTGCATATCCCTTAGGGGAAAGAGAGCCGGTCTTACCCTCGCTTTCGAATAAAGAAATAGTTTTGTGACTTAGACTCAACGCTATAAAGCGTTCCTGACCCATAAACTTTTCGGAGAGACGACCATGGCAAAAAATGACGCGCTTGAAAAAACCGCCGGCAAGGGCTGGTGTTGCGGCAGGCTCTGGCGGGCATGATTTGGACCAAGCAATATTACGAATTCGATGTCGGCCGCTGGCTCGAAGAGCATCACGGTAAGGCTACCCGCAACGGCGACTGGGGACACATGCGCAATCACGACATCATTTCGATGCCGGACAAATGGGAATATCCGTGGTTTGCGGTTTGGGATTCGGCTTTTCATACCTTGGCGCTGGTACTGGTTGATCCCGATTTCGCGAAAGGGCAGCTCAGCCTGTTTCTTGACGAACGGTATCTGCATCCGAACGGCCAGATTCCGGCTTACGAATGGAACTTCAGCGATATCAATCCGCCGGTCCATGCCTGGGCAGTGCGCATGGTCTATCATATCGACCGCGAGCGCCGAGGCGAGGGCGATATTGGCTTTTTGAAAAATGCCTTTGCCGATTTGGAGCACAATTTTCATTGGTGGGAAACGCGTAAGGTCCCCGACGACGATGTTTATCAAGGCGGCTTTTTGGGTTTGGACAATATCGGCGTATTCGACCGCAGCGAACATCTGCCGACCGACGGGCATCTCGAACAGTCGGACGGCACAGCCTGGATGGCGCTCTATGCGCAGAATATGATTCAGATCGGCCTGGAGTTGAGCAAGCATGATCCCGGCTATCAGCAAAAGGTCATTGCCTATCTCGATCATTTTTTGGAAATCGCCGCGGCGATGCATGATATCGGCAGCGAACACCGGGATATGTGGGACGACGTAGATGGTTTTTTCTATGATGTGCTACGTTTCCCGGATGGTAGCTCGACACGTTTAAAAGTACGTTCGCTGGTCGGCTTGTTGCCGTTATGCGCGATCACGATAATCGAAGCCGATACCTTGGCGAAATTACCCGACTTCGCAGAATGCTATGAAAACTTGATTAAGCGTAAGGAACATCTGGCCGAGGCGATTTTCTGTCCGGTGACGCCCGGCAGAGAAAATCGACGCTTGCTGGCGATCCTGGATGAAGATAAATTAAGGCGCGTGTTGACCCGTTTGCTCGACGAACAAGAGTTTCCAAGTCCTTACGGCATCCGCTCGCTGTCTAAATATCACCAGGAGCATCCTTATCATTTTCATTGGGAGGGTCAAACCCATACCGTCGCATACATACCTGGCGAGTCCGATACCTATATGTTCGGCGGCAATTCGAACTGGCGCGGGCCGGTATGGCTGCCAGCTAATCTATTGATCATTCAAGCCTTATTGATAATGCATGCCTATTATAGCGACGATTTTAAGATGGAATGCCCGACCGGTTCAGGCAACCGGCTCAATCTGTTTCAAATCGCCAAGGAAATTTCATGCCGGCTGATGGATATATTTCTGCCCGATCAAAACGGCAGACGGCCTGTTTTCGGAGGTGCCGAAAAGTTTCAGAGCGATCCTCATTTTCGCGATCATCTGTTGTTCTATGAATATTTTCATGGCGACGACGGTTCGGGGCTGGGGGCCAGTCATCAAACCGGTTGGACCGGAACCCTGGCGACGCTGTTGACGATATACGGTTCGCTCGATCATGAAGAATTGATGGAAGGCGGCATGCAGGAAATCGTCGAAGCATTGGCGGGAATGGACGAAACAACAACCCGGCAAACAAGGTGACTTTATGGCGACCGTTGATTATCCATCGCTTTATCAAATCAATACACGGGTCCGGCATCGGCGGTTTTGCCGCGACCGGGGACGGGCCGCCGGTATCGACGACTGGCCGGATAGCGAATGGCAATGCATGGCTGAACAAGGCTTCGATTGGCTATGGTTACTGGGCATTTGGCAAACCGGTCAAGCCGGAGCGCAAGTTTCTCGGCATCATGAGCCGTGGCAGGCAGGTTTTCATGCGAGTTTGGCCGATTTGGCCGAAGACGACATTTGCGGTTCCTGCTTCGCTGTTACCGCTTATCGAACTTCGGACTGCCTCGGCACAGATAAAGCCCTCGCCGGTGTGCGCAAAAAGCTGAACGAGCGAGGTCTGAAGCTGATGCTCGATTTCGTGCCGAATCACACCGCATTGGACCACCCTTGGGTTCGGACATACCCGGAATTTTATATTCAAGGCTCGAAAGAAGATCTCGAACGCGAACCGCAAAATTATATAGAGCTCGAAAGCCGGCATGGTAAACAAGTCTTTGCTTACGGCCGCGATCCTTATTTCGACGGCTGGCCCGATACGCTGCAACTAGACTACAGCAATCCGAAAGTACAGGAATCGATGATCACCGAATTGCTTGCCGTTGCCGAACGCTGCGACGGCGTGCGCTGCGACATGGCGATGCTGATGTTGCCGGACGTATTCGAACGAACCTGGGGAAAATCGATAGAGCCGTTTTGGCCGAAAGCGATCACGGCGGTTCGCGAGCGTTTTCCGGATTTCATGCTGCTGGCCGAAGTCTATTGGGATCTCGAATGGACACTGCAGCAACAAGGCTTCGATTACACCTACGACAAACGCCTTTACGACCGGCTCAGAGATAAGGCCTGCCGAACCGTACGCGATCATTTGGTTGCGGGTCTCGATTTTCAAAACAAACTGGCGCGTTTTCTTGAAAATCACGACGAACCGCGCGCCGCGGAGACGTTTCCGCAGGATGTCCACGAAGCCGCCGCGATCGTGACTTTTCTGTCGCCGGGTTTGCGTTTTTTTCATGACGGTCAATTGACCGGCAACAGCGTGCACATTCCGATTCATCTGTGCCGTGGGCCCGAGGAGGTCGCCGACCGACGCTTGAGAGAGTTTTACAGCGGTTTGTTGCAGACTTTGCAAAGACCGGTGTTTAGAAGCGGCGAATGGACATTGGCAGATTGCCGACCGACTGAAGACGGCAACGAATCCTGGCGGAATTTCATCGTTTATCGCTGGCGATCGGTCGATGAAACGGCTTGGGTCGTCGTCAACTATGCCGGGCAACCGGGCGAGTGCAGTCTTGAAGGAGCGCAGATACCGAAAACCGAAAATAACACGCAACTCCTGTTGAGTTCGCAGCCGCAGAAGCCGGGCGTCGAAATCAACGAAGAGGGCATCCGGTTCGATTTTCCGGCGTGGGGTTATCGTGTTTTTACGTTGCCGGACTGACGAGCGAAACATGAACTCGTCGAACGATAGCGGGCATCGCACCGCGCGCGTCGTAATTATCGGCGGCGTTTCCGGTTGCGGAAAATCGACGGTCGGCAAGGCGCTGGCCGAATATATTGATCGTCGCCGAAACATTCGCATCGCGCTTGACCGCATTCACGATCGGCGACGACGGCTTGTTGAAAGAGGCTCGAACTTGGGCCGATTTGGGCGAGGCAACGCCGGACGGTATTTGTCTCGACGACGAAGGCGGCATCTGGGTCGCTAGTCCCGGAACCGGTGAAGTGATAAGAGTCGAACGGGGCGGCCAGATTTCGGCCCGGTTCAAACCGCTGGGCGTACCGTACGCATGCATGTTAGGCGGTCCCGAACGCCGGACATTATTCATCGCGACCTCTGAAACGGACGATCCCGGCAAGGCCAACAACCTGAAATCGGGGCGCATCGAAATGGTCGAAGTTGATGTGCCGGGTGCGGGTTTGCCCTGATTTCCCATTAAACTATAACCTGAGTTCGGGTTAACCAAACCAGCCAGTATCAGGCAACGCTTCCAGAAGACGCCGTGAACCCAGCACCTAAATTCCATAGGTCTTTGGCAATGATTCAAAATCATGGCTTATTTAGGTGCTGGATGAATTATCCAAGGTAGTTAACCATAGCCAATGCGCTATGGAATTTAGGTGCTGGGTGAATACTTCCGTGTAGGCTTGTGCGCAGCATCCATGCTGCGCACACTTCTTCCAGCGCTACCTGATGCTGTCTTAACTCTCTGGAATACATGATTTATCCAGAACTGAGGTTAAACAACAGAAAAAAAGAGAGACAATTATGCCGCTTATTATCGAGAAATCATTGACTGGGCAGCGTGCTCTGGTGACCGGCGGCAGCTCCGGCATTGGCGCTGCGATTGCCGTCGCACTGGCCGAAGCGGGAGCGCGCGTGGCGATCAATTATCTGTCCGATGCCGAAGAGGCGGGAAAGTTAGTGGATCAAATACAAGCCTCTGGCGGCGAAGCGATTGCGGTACAGGCCGATGTTAGCCAAGAAGATCAAGTGATTGCGATGTTTCAACGAGTCATCGAGACTTGGGGCAGTCTCGATATTTTGGTCAACAATGCCGGCATACAGCTCGTTTATTTAGAAACCAAGGCAAGCTTTCCGGGCAAAAGGGATTGTAATGGTATTTATCGCAAAAATCCCAATAAAACGCAGCCATTTTAAATAGGAGGCTTCGTCCAACCCAACACTCCAGCGGGCTTAGTTAACGCTCCACCGCTGAGCTATGCGTTAGCTATTTAAGTTACACATAGTACAAGGCGCGTTTTGACAATCAATTAAATATATTTCATCATTATCAACAATCGCTAAACTATGCAGTTTTCAAGAGCTCCCCGGCTCTTTATGCTTCGATAAATGACCACCGACAATAATAATGTGACGATCTTATTTCCTTTGCCGCAAAATCACCCGCAACGTTTCGTATTGCACAACGAAGTCCATGCCCGCGCATCGCTGAATCTGGAATTGCCGATCAGGGCCAGTCATCTTGCCTTGTTATTGACGAGTGACGAAAAACAGCGCGAACGCGATCATCTGAGCAAGCTATGCGAACGTTACGGTAAGCCCTGTCCAGAAAAAGACGCTAGCCATTTGAGCGAAACCTTCGATACGTTCGAAATCCGCTGGGAGCAGCACGGCGAATTCAGCACCTACACGTTTTACGTAGCGAATACGCCGGCCGATCCGTTTTCCGACTCTGCGTTGAAGAAAGTGCCGGTCGATTGGCTTTCCGAATTGCCGGGTCAGTTGATGGTCGCCGCGCATGCCGTAATCCAACCGGCGGCCGTCGTCAAGAACGGCGACGGTCTCGATATGGCCGCGATTTCCGCCTGTTTCGCGAACAATCCGGTCGTAGGTTCCAGCGTGACCGGCGGGGACGCCCAAGTATTTACCGATTTTAGAGTACATGTCGACGGCTTCAGCCGTTTTCTGATCGTCGACCATAATTTGCGTTCGGCGCAGGCTGGGCGATTGCTGCACCGACTGTTCGAAATCGAAGTCTACCGAGTGATGGCCCTGCTGGCGTTTCCGATCGCGAGAAAGCTCGCGCCGGAACTGAAACGGGCCAACCAAAAGCTTTACACGATCACGAATGCGATGGCGCAATCGGACAACAGCAACGACGCCAAACTATTGGACGAATTGACGTCGCTGGCTGCCGAAATCGAAAACCACATCTCGACACATCTGTTCCGCTTCACGGCCGCAAGTGCTTACTATCAACTGGTCGGTCAGCGCCTGGAGGATTTGCGCGAAGTCCGGATTCAAGGCATACAGACGCTCGGCGAATTCATTCGGCGGCGCATGGAACCGGCGATGAGTACCTGCTATTCGACCTCCAAACGCTTCACGTCCCTGTCCGAAAGAGTCGGCAATGCGAGCCAATTACTACGAACCCGTGTCGATATCGTGATCGAACGGCAAAATCAAGGCTTGCTAACCTCGATGGCGCGCCGCGCGAAAATGCAATTCAAGATGCAACAAACCGTCGAAAGCATTTCGATCGTCGCGATCACCTATTACGCGACCGGCCTGATCGGCTCGGTCTCCAAGGCGCTACGTGCGGCCGGTTGGCCGGTCAATCCAGAGCTGGCGGTCGGCGCGGCGATTCCGTTCGTGATGATCGCCGTCGCATTAGGACTTAAACGAATCCACAAGATGATCGAAAAAACGAGCGAGGAATGAAGTCGGGTAGGTCGGGTTAGCGATAGCTAACCCGACATTTTAAGGCGTTTCATTTTAAATTATTGGTGTTGGGAATGCTTTTGCCAGAAATTCCGGTTTCCCGAGGCCGGCAAGCCAAAGCTTGCGAATCAATCTTTCCTAAACAAAGGTTTAAGTACCGAGCGACAAGAAAATCAAAATTTAGAGGCAGAGGCGCGTTTTTGATTCGCCTATGTAAATTGTTAGCTGAATGGAGGGTGTTGGAGTGGGCAAATTAAACCTGACCTCTTTTCTGCCTTTTCTGTTGTAGATGGCGAAATGGCTTTAAGAGGGAGAGCTAATTATGAAATTCCAATTGAAGTAAGGACTATTTGTACTCACAAAATTTATGGTATTTCTGAAATATTTGAAAGTTAGTTCAATCAGATCGGTAATGGCGTTTGATAACCTAGCCGGTCTATTTGGCAGCGGTCTATTTAGTGGAAATGAGTCAGTGTATGGCGAATAATTGGAATATTCCGGACTGGATGGAAAAAGAAGTTAGAGAAAGAGACAAAGCTTGTGTTTATTGCGGCGTTGAATTTACATCTTCGCATATTTCTAAAAAATCATCTGCGAGTTGGGAACACATCATCAATAATGAGCAAATCATCACCAGAGAAAATATTGCTCTGTGTTGTTGTGGTTGTAATGCCAGCAAGGGGCGGAAGGTTCCTTCTATGTGGCTACAATCCAAATACTGCAAAGAACGTGGCATTACCCCGAATTCGGTAGCGCCAATTATCAAACATGCAATTGCAAATGGGCAGTAAGTGCTCGTATAACAAATTTCACCAACAACGGCATTTCTTCTATGTTCCATTGCTGCCGGTGAGATTGCCCGTTAATGAGTGATTTCCTTTAAGATGTCACCGAAGCCGAACTGCGAAAGGTCAATACCAAAGGATTATGTCCGACTTGATCCTAGCCAACCCGGTAAGCCTAATGTGAGCGCCGGCCAATAAGTAATGATCAGCACGGCTAGCAGCAGAATGAAGAAAAAAGGCAATGTGGCTCGGTATAGCTGCATTAGCGGGCGCTGAAACCGGTAGCTGGCGATAAACAGGTTCATGCCCACCGGCGGCGTGAAGTAGCCGATTTGCATATTCGCTAGAAAAATAATACCCAGATGCACCGGGTCTACGCCGTAACCAACCGCGATCGGCAGCAGCAACGGAATCATGATGACCAACGCGGCGAAGATGTCGAGCATCATGCCCAAGATCAGCAAAAACACGTTCAGCGCGATGAGAAAGGTCAATCGGCTCGAAATATGATCGTGAACGAATTCGAACAAACGTCCGGGTACATCGGCATCGATCATCACGTTCGTGGAAGCCAACGAAACACCTAAAATCACCAGAATGCCACCGACCATGACCATTGCGCTCCGCATCACGGCTGGTAATTGGTTGAGACTGATTTCGCGGTGAATCAAGACTTCGACAATCAGCACATAGACCGTCGTGACGGCGGCAGCTTCCGATACCGCGAAATAACCGCTGTAAATGCCGCCCAGCACGATAAACGGCAGCGGCAATTCCCAGCGTGATTCGCGTAAAGCCTGCCAAGCTTCGTTTACGGTGAATCGCGTCAGCCCAATAGCGCGGTTATGCCAATAACTCCAACCCGATAACATGACCAACATCAGCAGACCCGGCATGACGCCGGCCAAGAACAATTCATCGATCGTAAATGGCCGGCCAACGCTCATTTGTTGTGCGATAACGCCGTACAATATCAGCGGTAAGGAAGGGGCGAACAGCAAACCGAGGCTACCGGATGTCGTGACCAAGCCGAGACTGAAATTTTCACGGTAACCGGCTTTGATCAAGGCCGGATAAAGTAAGGCGCCCAATGCGACGATCGTGACGCCCGAAGCGCCGGTAAACGCCGTCAACAATGCGCAAGCCGTTAATGAAACCATGGCCAGGCCGCCGGGCAACCAGCCCAGCACCGCTTGTGTCAGGCGCATCAGCCTTGTCGGTGCTTGGCTTTCGCTCAATAAATAACCGGCAAACGTAAACAGGGGAATCGCCAGCAATATCGACATATCGGCCAGTCGGTAAAACTCGATCGCCACGACCATTAAGTCGATTTCGTTATGATAAAAACCGAGTAGGGCACTGGCGGCGATAATCGCGAACAATGGAGTGCCCAATAGTGCCAGAATAATTAGCGCAATCGCGATGAGCATCAGGGCGCCTCTCTATTCAGCAAGACCGAAAGCCCATGTAATGTAAAACGCAGGCTCATGATGCCGAAGCCGAATGGAATGACCAGTTGGCAAATCCAGGCGGGAACCGAGGCGAATGCCATGGTCGCATATTGATAGTCCATCAGCATCAATCGCGCGCCTTGCCAAGCCAGCAGAGCGCAAATGATTGCGGTGAACCAGTGGCTGAGGAGTTGAGCGGGTATTTTTAGAAATCGAGGAAGGAATTTGCTAAGGACATCGATACTGATATGGTTATTATCGCGGGTTGCAGCCATCGCCCCGAGCAACGCGATCCATAGTACCAGGATACGCAGCAGCGGGTCGGCCCAGTCCAAGCCTGCGCCCCAAACGTTTCGGAGCACAACCTGGCCGATAGCCAGCAAAATCATCGCGGCGAGTACCAACGCCAGTATGCCGTCTTCTAGTCGCCTTAAGCCGTTGATGAGACGCCGACACATGGGTTTAACGGACTGAGCCTTGGCGAAAATCGTTCAGATGCCGTCTTAAGGTCTCGATGATCGATTGGCTGAGAATGCCTTCCCGTTCCATTTTCGATTTAGTATCTTCGAGCATCGCTTGCCAATTTTTTCGATCGTTTTCATCGGTTGCGACGAATTGAATGCCTTGGTTGCGTAAAACCCTGAGCGCTTCGGTATTATCTCGGCGATTAATGCTGTTGAACTCTTTATAAACCGCGCCGATTACATCGCGAACGATTCGTTGATCGTCCGGTCTCAATCGCGAGAAGGCCCGTGCTTGAACGATCATCGTACCGTACAAATAAGCCAGCGGTTCGTCGGTGACGAATTTGACGCGGGCGTGCCATTGCAGCGCGATCGCGCCCATCGGCGAGGTTGCGACCGTATTGATCAGGCCGGTTTGCAATGCAGTCATTACATCGGTTAACGGCAGCGATATGGGCGATACGCCGATGGTTTGAAAGGCACTCCGGCTGATGTAATCGCCTTCGGGCACCCAAATTTTTTGACCTTTTAGGTCGTCGACCCGCGACACCGGTTTGTCCGACATCAAATAAGCAAAACCGCCTTCGCTCAGGCCGAAGCTGATAAAGCCGTTTTGCTCGAGACCTTTGATGATCAAATCGTCCATGCGCGAGCGCACATAATCGACTTCGTCGAAAGAACGAAAAATCAACGGCAGGCTATACACCTGAGAATCCGGGTAAATGTTCTTCAAGCCGCCGCCGGGAAAAATACCACCTTGTAATTGATTGACATTGATTTTACGCATCACGCTGGCATCATTGCCCATGATGCCGCCCGGATAAAAACGAAAGGTGACGCGGCCATTCGTACGCCGTTTGATTTCGTCGGCAGCCTCGCGCATTTTTTCCATCCAGACCGTACCGTCAGGCGAAGCCGTTGCGATCTTGAGAATTTGCGATAGGGCCTGAGGCGAAAAAACCATCAGGCACGTTAAAAACAGGGTCGCGATTAAATGAGGCATGGTTTACTCGTGGAAATAGCTGTCGGATTCGTCAAATAATTGTTGGGCTTCTTGTTGCGCGATGGTATTGGAAAGAAACAAGCCCGGGACATTGGGGTCGGCCTGCAGCACTTCGCGCAACAAACGGTCGTGCATTTCACGGTCATACAGCATCCGTGCATAATTGCGCGCCAAGGCGACCTTGACGGCCAGGTCGTTGCCGCGCGACAGTTCTATCGCGCGCTCGAAATGGCTTCTAGCGGTTTCCGGATTGCCGCCCAAAGCCGGCGATAACTGCGAGCGGAGTAGTCCTAGGTAGTAATGTGCCCGTCCGGAATCGAAGGACTCGTCCAATTCGAGGACTCTCTCGAACAACGATTCGATTTTCGGGCGGTCGGCAATCGCGTTCCAATCTCGGCTGTAAGCTTGCAACCACGCAGCCCAAGCCAAACCGTAGGTATAGAGCTCATTCAAGACCGCGCGATCGGCATTTTGCAAAGCCGGTGCAAAGGCGTCATGTGGTAATTGGTCGATATGGCATAAAGATGGTCGTTCCAAACAAAGCGCTCGCTCGGCATAAGCACGCGCTTTTTCTGAAAGCTTGCCGGAACGAACAGGGTCTTCCACCAGTGCCGAAGCATAAAAAGCATAGAGTTTAGCGCCGGAAACCAGCTGGTCCGTATTTTCCGGTTGTTGCTCGATCAAACCGTCGGTCATCAACAAGTAAGCCGGCAAGCCTTCGCGCACGATCTCGATGTCGTTTTGATTGAGAATAGCATCAGACAAAGAATCGGAAAGGTTTTGCAGAGACGCGCTCACGCAGCCAGTTAAAAACGCCGATAAAATCGGCAAAAAAATAAATCGGGTTAATTTCAATTGGACCACAAGATTTTTCCGATCGATTTGAGTTTAGGACAGTCATTATACCTTTCTTAGCGGCTGACGTAATAACCGCCATGCAGTGTTGAGTTTAAATGTCACACTGGATTCTTGCTACTCCCTTTCGATTGAAAAACCATCCCAGAATAAAAAGGTATGGGATGTGTCTATCTAGGACCGCCGTGGACCCGTCCGTGGGGGGGCTTGACGGCAGCTCCCTGCTGCCGACATCCTCGCTAGCCACACCCCATACATACCCTTTATAAAGTAAACTATTTTTTGAGTATAAAGGGAGTAAGTTTGAGTTTTATTTTTGACACCGTCTGCAAAAAACCGTGCTTCTATTGGCAATGCGTATTTCGGTGAGCGGAGTTAAGCAAGTGCGGCAGGGCTCTCCGGCTCTTCCGTAGACTTGCAATTGTTGTTTGAAATAACCCGGCTTTCCGGTTTCGTTGACGAAGTCTCTTAGCGTCGTGCCGCCTTGTTCGATTGCGCTGCTCAAAACTAACCGGATGCACTCGGCAAGTTTTCGATAACGAGCCGGCGATATGAGACCTGCGGCGCGGGTCGGTTTGATGCCTGCCATGAACAAGGCTTCGTTGGCATAGATATTACCGACGCCGACCACGATATGGCTGTCCATGATAAATGATTTGACTGCAATGCTTCGTTTTTTAGATAACCGATAAAGATGGTCGCCGTTGAAGCCGGTCAGCAGGGGTTCGGGGCCCAGTTCTTTCAATAAAGGATGTTCCGTAATCGCTTCGGAAGTCCACAGTACCGCGCCGAAGCGTCTCGGGTCGTTGAAACGCAGTATCGTCGTTTCGGAAAATACCCAGTCGATATGATCGTGCTTCTTGATTTCTTGCTCGCGGTTGACGATGCGCAGACTCCCCGACATGCCCAAGTGAATGAGCAGTACCCCTTTTTCGGTGTGCAGCAATAAATATTTCGCTCGCCGGTCGACCCGTTCGATGTGTAGTCCATTCAATAGTCGATCTAAATGGTCCGGCACCGGCCAGCGCAGGCTCGTTTGGCGCACCACCGTTTCTTTGATGGTTTGGCCTTCGATATGAGGCTTAATGCCTCGGCAGGTCGTTTCGACTTCAGGTAATTCGGGCATGATTGGGATTTAAGCGATTCCGTAAGGTTTGGCAGTGCAACCGGTATTTTTTCAACGGCGCTTGCGCCGGTACCAAATCAACCAACCGATTATTAGCAATACCAACGGAACAATCAACAGGAAGCCGAAGCCCATCAGGGTAACCGATAACGGTGTCAGCTGTAGATGCCGATCCGGAGCGGATTTGACCGGAATTGCGACATAGCGGTCGTCGCGGAGCAGCCAATTGATCATTCTTAGACCCAGCTCAAGGTTGCCGACGTTGCCAAGGTAGGCATTGGCGAGAAAGTCGCCGTCGCCGATCACGATGATTCGTTGTTCTGTCGTTTCGTCGATTTGGTGGGTTAGGGCGTAAGCCAAGTTTAGCGGGCCTTCGCGTTCTTCCGAGTCGGCATCGTATTGAGCTGTGGCGCCGGTTTCCGTCCATGATTTGTCGGAGCTTTTTATTAAGACCGCGCTGTCGAATGAGCTTTCCTTGCGGCTTTGCAGCGCCGCTGCGGCGGGAAATAACGTCATAGTCTGTAGGTTTTGCGTGATCGTATGACCGGGGTATTTAGGCACTACAACGAAACTCGGATCGTCTATGCCATAAAGTTTGGCGCTAACATCAACAATCGTGCCGGGTAATCTTTTGATTCCTAAGTATTCATCCAAGCCGCTCGGAATCAGGCTGTCGGGATCGGCCAGCCATAATAAATGGCCGCCTTGTTCGAGATAGTCATGCAAGATGCTGACTTCTCCAGGCAACAAGTCGACGCGCGGGCCGGCGATGACCAATAAGTCCGAATTATCCGGAATCGTCAGAATGTCGGCCCAGTTGAGCGTTTGCGCTTTGATATTGCGTTGCAACAGCTCTTCGCCGAAGCGACTCAGGTCGAAATTGGCTTGCCCTTCGGGCGACCGTTCGCCGTGGCCGGTCAAAAAACTGATCCAACGGACATTAGAGCCGGACAGTTGTTGCAAGGCATTGGTAAGTGTCGACTCGTCCAGAAAATTGATACGTTCGGTGCGGCCTTGATAATCGACAAAGATAGCGCCCGAGGCGCCGATTTCCAGTTGCCGCGTTTTTTTCGGCGTCGAGTCGGGATCGATGAAAGTCAATTCGATATCGGGCTTGTGGAGCTTAAAGCGATCGATCAATTGCTTGATCTGGGATCTGAGCGCAGGATCTTTTTTGATATAAGCCGTCACGACGATTTTATCGGACAACGAATTTAAGACATTTTGACTGACCGAAGATAGGGTATTGCGCGATCCGGCGCTGATGTCAAAGTGGACCGGGCGTAGCGTGCTCAACCATGCCAAACCGAAAAGAACGCTAAGCCAAAGTGTGGTATGGAGCAGGTTTTTGATGCGCAGTTGCCGGTGAATATGGCGCGAAATTTTCATTTTTGCAGCCGGTCGTTATCGAGGTTACGAATGCTGAGGATCAGGAAAGTCGCGATAAATAACGCGAAATAGATTAGGTCGACGGTGTTGATCAACCCGCTTTGCAGGTTTTGAAAATGCCTCAGCAAGGATAGGTATTCGAATAATTCGCTTTTATTGTCGCGAAGCCCGGCCGACCAGTCCACAATCCATAAGAGCATTAACAGCCCGAATGCGCCCATCGCTGCAACGGTCGGATGTCCCGCGAGACACGACATGAATAGGCCAACCGAGCTGAAGGCGGCCAGCAACAACAGCAACGCCAGCACGTTCGCCAGCAGTTTGCCGAAATCGAGCGTGCCGCCGGCGAGCAGCGATAGGGGCATTAGCGTGATCAACAAGAGCACGGTCAGCATTAAGCCTAAAATTCCCAGATATTTGCCGATGACGATTTCGGTGCTCGATACCGGCGCCGAAAGCAACAGGGCCAAGGTTTTATTGCGCCGTTCTTCGCAAATAAGGCGCATCGTCAACATCGGCGTTACCAGCATGAAGATAATCGCGGCATTACCGTACAGCGGGACGGCGATTACATCGGTCAAGCCGGGAGCATTATCCAAGCCTTCGAGTTGAGGTTGGAGGATGATGAAGGTTTCGACTTGGGTGAGAAACAAGTAGGCTAGGATAAATTGTAGAATCGCAAGTATGGACCAGGCCAACGGCGATAAAAATAGGCTTTTGAACTCGCGTAAGGCTATTGCTGTAATCATTTTGGTGATAGCGTCTTTTGGGTCGTGATTGAGATCCATGCGATCGACAGTGTAAGCGCAAACATGTCGGGAAACAATTTTAAACCCTATGTAGGAATATGCACAAAATAACTTCTACAAGCAATACGCTTTGTGGCGATTCGGTGACTCGCTTGAAAGGCCCAGCACCTAAATTACTCAAGATAGTTAACTATGCCAATAGGCTATGGAATTTAGGTATTGGGTGAATACGTCCATGTAGACGCTCCGCGTCGACTGCGGCTGGTAGGTAGATTGAGAGTGTAAAATATATTCGTTAGCTCTTGCTTGTTTTATCGATTACTGGGGACGCAGAACGTTCCAGTATGCATTCCCACGCAGAGGGTCACTGCCATTAAGTTACCTGATTAGCAAGATGCTTCAGCTTGCCGAAGCCAAGTGTCCGAGCGGGGGCCATTCCCAGCCGCAGCCACTTCTGCGGGACGGGTCCTCTGTGGGAGCGACGCCTTCGTCGCGATTTCGGAGCCTTTGCGGCTTGGCAGCTAATGACTTTTATCGAGGCCTTGGCGCTTTCGGCTTCGACGATCGCGATCTGGGGATCGCTCCCACAGGATAAAAATTCCCTTCTGCAGGACGGGGTTGCAAACCCCGTCCTGCAGAAGGATACTCTGGCTTTTTGCGCTTTAGCTGAAGAAGCTTGCTAATCAGGTAACTTAATGCAGTGACGCAGAGGGTAGGAACGATGATAATAAAACCGTATCCTCGGGGTTAGCGTGGGGTTTTTCCGATCAATTGGCCTAATTTCACCGGGCTGTCGGCCGTAAAATCCGCTTGCCAAGCGGCATTGTCCTTGCCGAATAATACGATGATCGTCGAGCCCATGTTGAATCGACCCATTTCCTCGCCGATATTCAACTGCGGAGCATCGGTTTCGTAATGCCAGGTTCTGACTGTTTCGATCGTCGGTGGCGTGACCACGCCGTGCCAAACCGTTTCGACGCTCGATACGAAGATCGCGCCGACCAATACCAAAGCCATCGGACCCGCTTCGGTATCGAAGATCGCCGCGACGCGCTCGTTGCGCGCGAACAGCCCGGGTACGCTGTTGGTTGTTGCAGCGTTGACGCTGAATAAACGGCCGGGGATGTGTATCATTTCTTTCAAGGTGCCGGTCAGCGGCATGTGCAGTCGATGATAATCCCGAGGCGATAGATAAATGGTCGTGAACGAGCCGTTCTTGAAGGGGGCTGCGCGTTCGACATCGCCGCCGAGCAGTTGAGTTGCGGTAAAGCTTTTGCCTTTGGCCTGGAAAATGTCGCCGTCCTTGATTTGACCCGCCTGGCTGACGACGCCGTCGGCCGGTGAAACGATCGCGCCGGATTCATTGGCGATCGGTCTGGCTTCGGGTTTCAATTGGCGCGTAAAAAACTCGTTGAAGCTGGCATAGGCATCGATATTCGGCTCGAGCGCCTCGCTCATGTCGACGCCGTAGTGCCGAATGATTTGCTTGATGAACAGGTTTTTCCAAAGCTTGTTTTCGCAATGGGTCAGTTTGCTCATCAACTGCGAGAGCGTATGATGAGGCAAAACATATTGGGGCAGGGTGGTTAGGGTTTCTTTAATCGTCATGGTTCGTGAAATTTTCAGGAGTTTTGCCGCTCAGAAAGTAAGCGAACGCGATCACTTGCGCGACCGCGATATAAAGTTCTCGGGGGATTTCCTCGCCTAGCGGTACCTGAGCCAGAATTCGGGCCAACTCGGGTTCGGCCTGCAGCGGAATGCCGTGTTGTTCGGCAATAGCCATTATCTGTTCGGCGGTAAGACCTTCGCCTTTCGCGGTGACTTTCGGCGCATGTTTGCCGTCGTATTTGAGCGCGACGGCAATATCGGCATTGTAATAGGTCTTTGCCATCGAAAAATTTAGGGCAGAAGCACCGGTTCCGGCGCTTGCCAATCGGGGTTTTTATGTTCGGCGATCACATTCGTGTAAATACCGCCCCGCACATTGAAATTCGCGCGGATACGCATGAAGTTGGGATGGATCGCCGCGGCGATGTGATCGAGAATTTCATTCGTGACCGCTTCATGAAACGCACCTCGCTCGCGGAAAGACCACATATAGAGTTTCAGCGATTTGAGTTCGACGCAGAGTTGGCTCGGAACATATTCGATTGTTAACGTCGCGAAATCGGGTTGGCCGGTTTTAGGGCACAGACAGGTGAATTCCGGGATGTCGATGCGAATCGTAAAATCCCTGCCGGGTCTTGGGTTGTCAAAGGTTTCGAGCTGTGTGCTGGGTTGTGTCGTCATGAATCGATGATAAAAAGCAAAAATAAAAAGTCGAAGTTAATTCGGATATCGTTAATAATACGCGGTTAGTTCCATTTAAACCAAGCAGCATTGTACCAGTAATGAAACTGGAAAAAATCAAACTTTCAGGATTTAAATCGTTTGTCGATCCGACCGTGATCCCGATTGCCGGTAATTTAACCGCGATCGTCGGGCCCAATGGTTGCGGCAAGTCCAATATCATCGATGCGGTTCGTTGGGTGATGGGGGAGAGTTCGGCCAAGCACTTGCGCGGCGGCAGCATGGTCGATGTGATATTTAACGGTTCGGCATCGCGTAAACCGGTCGGCACCGCATCGGTCGAATTAATATTCGATAACAGCGAAGGCAAGGCCGGTGGCGAGTTCGCGAAATACAATACGATTTCGATCAAACGTCAGGTCAGTCGTGACGGGCAATCGTTATATGTTTTAAATAATACGCGCTGCCGACGCAAGGATATTACCGACTTGTTTCTAGGTACCGGACTAGGTTCGAGAAGTTATGCGATCATCGAACAGGGCACAATTTCGCGTATGGTCGAGGCGAAGCCGGAAGAACTTCGCGTGCATATCGAAGAAGCGGCGGGAGTTTCCAAGTACAAAGAACGGCGTCAGGAAACCGAGTCGCGCATGCGGCATACGCGCGAAAACTTGGAACGTTTGACCGACTTGCGCGATGAAGTCGAAAAACAATTGAAACATCTACAAAAACAAGCCGAAAAAGCCGAAAAATATACCGGACTAAAGCAGCAAGAGCGCCTGTTCAAACTTGAATTACTGGCAATGCGCTGGGATAGTTATCATCAATCCTTGCAGGCTTTGGATAAGCAATTGCATGAGGTCGCCGAAGAACATAATCGTCTGTTTGTTGCGGCACGCGAAACCGACGCTGCTATCGAAACCGCGCGCGCCGAGCATAAAGATCGCCAGGCGGCGATGAATCGTACTCAAGGCGAGTATTATCAGGCGTCTTCCGAAGTCAGTCGTTTGGAACAAACGATCAAATTGAATCAAAAAAGCCACGAAGAGATCGTAGTCGAGATTGACCGGCTCAAGCGGCAGCTCGAACTGTCGGCTAACGAACTTGAAACCGATCAACTGCAATTGGAAGATATTAAGCAAACCTTATTCGAAGCCGAGGAAGCTTTGTCGCTGAGCCAGGAGCGCGCCGAGGATGCGGACGCGGTGCGCCAACAATCGCAGGATGAAAAAAGTGCTTGGCAACGGAAATGGGAGGTCTTTCTATCAGAAAGTTCGGCCTGTAGAGAGCAAGCCGAAATAGAACGGCTGAAAATCAAGCAACTGGACAGTCAGAACCGACAGTTACAAGCACGTTTGGATAAATTGCAAGCGGAACAAAACGAATTGACCGCGAGCCATTTACAAGCCGCGATCGAAGATTTGTCCGCAACGGTCGAATTGCTTCAAGAGCAGCGCGATGAGAGGCATGGGCAACTGGAGAATTTATTGACGCGCATCCAGGAGCAACGCCGGCAGCTCAAGCAATATAATCAGGATTTACACGGCTTGCGTTCCGAATTGCATGGCGTCAACGGCAAGATTTCTTCACTGGAATTATTGCAACAACATGCGATGGGCAAGGATAACAAGCATTTGGCCGGATGGTTGGCGCAAGCTCATTTAACGGACAATAAACGTCTGGCGGAGTTGCTCGAAGTCGAAAACGGCTGGGACCATGCGCTCGAAACCGTGCTGGGGGCTTATCTTGAATCGATTTGCGTAGAGGACGCCGAAACGTTCTTCCCCGTCTTGCAAAACCTGACCGAAGATTCGGTAACACTGTTTCAAACTCGGGAGTACAACAGCGAGCTGCAACAAGGCGCATTGCCGGCATTGATCGACAAAGTTAAGGCGCCTTGGAGTTTGGATGGCTTGTTGACCGGTATTTATTGCGCGAACGATTTGGCCGCCGCAAAAGCGATGACGTCTTCGCTCAAGCCTTATGAATCGATTATTCTACCCGACGGCACTTGGATCGGTTGCGGTTGGCTGAGTATCATTCGGACTAAAGACAGCAAAACCGGCGTGTTACAGCGCGAAAAGGAACTGCGGTCGTTAAAACTTCGCCAATCGGAATTGCAACAACAAATTGAGCAACTCGAGGAACAACTCGAATATGCCGAGCAAACCTTGAAAGATATCGAAGCACACCGGGAAAACTGGCAGCGCGAGGAAAAAGCACTCGGTTCGGAGCTATCGGCTAAAAGCGCCGAATTGAGCGCGGAATCGGCTCGGCACGAGCAGCAACAACGGCGCTTGGCGCAGATTCGGCATGAAATCGAAGGAATCGTTGCCGAAACCGCCGAACAGGCCGAGATGCAAGCCGAAGCCGAACTGAAATTGCAACAAGCCGAGCAGCAGTTGTATCGACTTGATGAGCAAAAACAAGCGCTGGAAGAAGCCAACCGGGTTTTGCAAGCCAAGCTGCAAACCGCCGAAGCTCTTGCTTCGGAAATTAAGCAACAGGTTTTCAGTTACCAGTCCAAGATCGAATCATTGCGCTCCTCGGAGTCTTTGACGATAAAGCAAATCGAACGCTTAAGCCTGCAAAATCGACAAGCCGGCGAGCGTATCGCCGAACTGGAACAAAAGCTCGTCGACACGGCTGCACCGATTGACGATGAAAAGCTATTATTGCAACAATACCGCAACGATAAAGAAAGGCTTGAGAAGAATCTGAAGGCCGCGAGAAAATTGCTCGAGGAAACCGAACAAACCATCGCCGGTTTAACCGAGAAACATACGCAAATTCAGCGCGACTTGGAAAAACGGAAAGCAAGCTTGGACAAGCTTCGTTTCGAGCAGCAAGAGTGTCAGGTTCGGCGGCAAACGATCACCGAACAGTTAAATGAAATCGATGCCGTGCCCGAGCAGGTATTACAGCAAATACCGGAAGACGCTAATGAAGAAGGCTGGAAATCGAAAGTCGATACACTGGCCGCTCAAATTGAAAAATTGGGTGCGATCAACCTGAGCGCGATCGATGAATATCAAGTTCAGTCGGAACGTCTGAAGTTTCTCGACGATCAGCATGCCGATTTGACCGAAGCCTTGGATACTCTCACGCAAGCGATCAATAAAATCGACAAAGAAAGCCGGCAGCGTTTTAGGGAAACATTCGATAAAATAAACAACGGCCTGCAAGAAAAATTTCCAAAGTTATTCGGCGGCGGTCAGGCTTACCTGGAATTGACCGAGGTTGATGTATTGGAGGCGGGTGTCAATATCATTGCCCGTCCGCCAGGTAAGCGGAACAGTTCGATTCATTTGTTATCGGGTGGCGAAAAAGCATTAACGGCGGTTGCGTTGGTATTTTCTATCTTTGAGCTGAATCCGGCGCCGTTCTGTTTATTGGACGAGGTCGATGCGCCACTAGACGACGCTAACGTGGGCCGTTTTTCGAAAATGGTCGAGGAAATGTCTGCGGCCGTGCAGTTTTTATTTATATCGCATAACAAGGTGACGATGGAGATTGCAAAACAATTGGCAGGTGTTACGATGAGAGAGCCCGGAGTGTCGCGTATGGTCGCGGTGGATATCGAAGAAGCAATGAGTCTGGCGGAAAGCTAATGGATAAAGAAATTTTAAGAATGGTTATTATTGTCATGGGATTGATTGTGATCGCGGTCATGTTGCTGTGGTCTTATTTCAAAGGTAAAAAATCCCGGCGGGATGGTTTTTATTTCGATGATAAGAAATCGGTGCGGAATATCGACCCATCGTTGGCCTTGCATCCTGAACACGACGAATTCGACATCGTGCCGCTTGACTCCGCGCAAGATGAGGATGATTCCGCTGATTTCAAGGATTATTCGACTGAAACGCGATACGGCTACGAGCCGGGTAAGCAGTCGGAAACTGAGGCGTCGACTCGGCCGAATCAAGCCAAAAAGTCGAAAGAACAATTGCCTGCGTTGATTCAATTTAGTTTGATAGCCGCCGAAGATGAAGGATTTAACGGTACCGATTTGACTTTGGCTTTCGATAGTGTCGGATTGGTCTACGGCAATATTAAGATTTACGAACGTTTGGATAGTAGAGGCTTGGTCGATTTCGGCGTGGCCAGCATGGTTGAGCCGGGTATATTTCCCGACCAGGATTTGGAAAAATTCACGACGCCGGGCTTGGTGTTTTTCATGCAACCGCGTGAAGTCGACGATCCTGTGGCGGTATTCGACGATTTTATCGAAACGATCGATATATTAAGCGAGGAGTTGGATGGCGTGCCGTGGGACGATCAGCGGCAACCGTTGACCGACGAAACGGTAGAAGTATTAAGGAATCGCTTGTCGTTGGTGAATTGATCAAAAGGGTTCGAGACGGACGTCTGTCTCGAACCCTTTTGTTAGCTTTGTTGCTGTCTCGGCTACTCGACAATAAATGATTTATTGATTTATGTTCTTATAGCCGGTGACAGGCCATTTGCCTGATGACGATTTTGGAGCTTCAATCTCAAGTTCTGCTGCGGCAGCCGATCCTTTGGATTGAGCTGATCGTTGAATGTGTTCAACGGCTTCTTCGGCCGGTGGTGTCGCTATGTCGGCATGATCCATCTTACCGTGTTCGATGGAATATTCCAGTACTTTAACGGCGGCTTCCAAATGCGCTTTTTCCTCGCCTTCCGCTGTTTCTAATGCTTTTATCGCATGTTCTAAAGCAGCTTCTGCATGTTCGACCAGAATCGAAGCATGGCCCATTTTGCCGTGTTCGACCGCGGCATGCGCATGTTCTAATGCCACCGCAGAATGATCCTCTGCCATGACCAATTGGCTAGCGCTCATCAATAAACCTATGGTCATTGTTTTTAATAGTTTCATATGAATATCCTCTTTATGATGTTGTTATAGTAAATTTTAAGGAACAAAATTTGTATGGCTTTTAACGACTGATTGCATTTGTAACATATAGAATGTTGATTTTATTGTGCTTGTGTCGTCGAGCAACTTAGGTTGAAACTCCTTGTGCAGACCAACTTTCTACTTAACGGTCATTCCCATCAGTAGCCGAGGTTTAGGTTGTTTTCGCCCCCTTAGTTGATAAGCATACCATGATGATTTGTTTATCGTGGACATTATGAAAACGAAGTTTTCCAATGTATTTAGTTTTAATGACTTTGTTGTGAGTCATAGATTTTTCGGTAACTGAATGTTTCCGCTTAAGGATAACGACTCTGTACCTTGAGGCAAATTAGGACTGAGCCGTTACGCCAAATATCCCTATTAAGATCGAGTCGAACTTTAATTTGACAACCTAAGTCCGACGTAAATAACCCTACACCTTTTTAGTGAGCTTTAGCAAGGTCTTTAACCGATTTTGTTTCCAAAAAAATGAATTTGCGGTTAATCAATACGCTATTTGAATGGGTTGAATGCAAGTTTCATCGTTATGGACCGGATTATTGACATGCTGGCTAATCGGCGTCAATTCCATTTGTTGATAAGAATTGACTTGATCGAAAGCAAGCACGTCGGTTTCGAGTTTTCGCTTATTCAACCAATCGCTGTAATTTTCCGGTTGGATAATGATCGGCATACGTTCGTGAATAGCGGATACCGGTGCCAAGGCAGGACAGGTGATGATCGTGCAGGAATAAACAGTTTCGTTGCCGCTTTCCCAATGCTCCCATAATCCCGCGAACGCGAAGAGCCGACTATCCGGAAAATGCACATGATAAGGTTGTTTACCGATTTCGGTTTGTTGCCATTCGTAAAAGCCGGTAGCGGGTATCAGGCAACGGCGTTTAGAATATGCCGCTCTGAACGAAGGCTTGTCGGCCAAAGTCTCGGCTCTGGCATTGATTAATCGGTGGGCGATTTTGGCATCTTTGCTCCAGGACGGAATCAAGCCCCAATGTAAATAAACGCTTTTGTTGCTGCCGTCCTCCAATTGCACGATGTTCAGAATTTTTTGACCGGGCGGTATATTGTAATCGGCCCGGTAATTCGGCAAACGCTTCAACCGAAAATGTTCGATGATTGTGTCGCTCGTCGTGATTAAATTAAACCGTCCGCACATAGATGCACCCTAAACTTATCGCACTCGAAAATCAATTTGCACGTTCGATTTTAACAAAGGTTTCAGCCCCTTGCCTGGACAGAAGGCAGGTTGAGTTATGGATCAAACGTGACGATTTGCTACATCCTATCGTATCCGGTAACAAATGGCGTAAACTTAAATACATACTCAACCATGCCTTATCGCTGGGTGCGATTAAGATTGTCAGTATGGGCGGCGCCTATTCGAATCATTTATATGCCTTGGCCTATGTCGGGCATCGGCTCGGTATTCAAACGGAAGGTTTTATTCGCGGCGAGCCGCAGTCGAATCCAACCTTAAACGATTTGCGTCGATGGAGAATGCATTTGCATTTTGTATCGCGTGAAGACTATCGTAATCTCCGGCAATACAAAGACTGGAATAGCTTGCCGGGAATCGATACCGACGCTTATTGGCTGCCGGAGGGCGGATCGGTCGATTTGGCTTTGCAAGGCGTGGCCGAGATGGTTTCGGAAATCGACATTCAATATGATGTCGTTTGTTGTCCTTGCGGAACCGGAACAACCTTGGCGGGCATTATCGAAGCGGTTCAGCCCGATGTCCGCGTCATCGGGTTTTCGGCGTTAAAAGGCGGATCTTTTTTGAAGCGTGACGTTGAGGCTTTGTTGGCCCAAGCCCGAGATAATTGGGATATCATCACGGATTATCATTTCGGCGGTTTTGCGCGGACCAAGCCCGAATTAATCGAATTTATCGAGCGATTCTCGAGTGAAACCTCGGTTAGACTGGAACCCGTTTATACCGGGAAAATGTTTTACGGTATTTACGATCTAATCGGGAAAGGCTTTTTTCCTGCCGATCGGCGCATTGTCGTCATACATACCGGCGGCCTGCAAGGCAACAGAGGTTTTTGCTTAACATGATGAAAAAAATCGAAATAAGCTTAGAGCATCGATATCATAGCCACCGATTATTGCATCGCATACTTGAGCCCGAATTGATGGAAGATCCCAAACAGGTGCAAGCCTATGCGCAAGCAGATTTTTCGGAGCCTAATGAACGTTTCATGCAAAACCTGAGAACATTGATTGGAAAAGAGGACTTAATAAGCCACGCATTGGATTTGGGTTGCGGCCCGGGGGACATCAGTTGCCGCTTTGCGATGGGTTATCCATCGGCTCATGTCGATGCCTTGGATGGATCGGCGGTGATGCTTGACTATGCTGAATCCACGACACCCAATGATTTGAAGGTGCGCGTCCGGTTTATTCACGGAAAATTACCAACGGTTTCCTTACCTCGAAGCCGTTATGATTTGATTATCAGCAATAGCCTTTTACACCATTTGCCGGAACCGCAAGCTTTATGGCAATTTCTCAAGCGTTATGCCGCTAATGGAGCTCGGGTTGCCATCATGGATTTATTCCGTCCCCAAAGCGTTCGGCAAGCCAAAGACATCGTCGAAATGTATGCCGCTTCGGAACCCGAAATTCTGCAGCGCGATTTCTATCACTCGTTATTGGCGGCATTGACGCTCGAAGAAATCGAGAAACAGTTGCACGAAGCCGGTCTGAATTTTGATGTCGCACGCATCAGTGATCGGCATGTTTTTATTTCGGGGACTATTATTTTTAAATAATTAAGAACCCGAGCGGCACCCAGTATCGTCAGGCAAATTATCAAAAATCGTAGCTATTCAGTCTCCCGGTACTTATCGTTCCCACGCTGGAGCGTGTGAACGATAGGGGATGTGAATAATTAACAATAATCTGTTACGGAAATTAGTAATATGGAAAAAGAAAACGAAATCGGTGAAGTGATAAACCTCGACAGTTACGATCTCTATCTCAATCGCGAGCTTAGTCTGCTCGAATTCAATCAAAGAGTCTTGGCGCAAGCCAAAGACTTCCGTGTACCGTTACTGGAACGACTGAATTATTTATGCATTTCCTGCTCGAATCTCGACGAGTTTTTCGAAGTCCGGGTCGCGAGTCTTTTGCAAATGGCTGAAATGGACCCTAAGGCCATCGGCGTCGACGGTTTGTCGCCGCATGAACAGCTCGAAAGGATTTCGGCCAAGGCGCATGATCTAGTCGAGGATCAGTATCGGGTCTTGAATGACATCTTGTTGCCGGCCTTAGCAGAGGAAAATATTCATTTTATCCGGCGTACGGAATGGACCGCTAAACAGCTCAAATGGTTGGAGAATTATTTTAACGAAGAATTGCTGCCGATTTTAACGCCGGTCGGCTTGGATTCGGCGCATCCGTTTCCGCGAATTCTCAACAAGAGTTTGAATTTCATCATTTCGTTGACCGGCAAGGATGCCTTCGGCCGCAATAGCGGCCGGGCGGTTTTGCAAGCACCACGAGCTTTACCAAGAATCATTCAATTGCCGGCCGAAGCGACCGGCAGCGGACCTCACGATTTTGTGTTTTTGTCGTCGATTATTCATGCCTTTGTCGATCAATTGTTCAATGGCATGAATGTCAAGGGCTGCTATCAGTTTCGGGTGACCCGCAATAGCGATTTCTTTGTCGATGACGATGCGATAGACGATTTGTTGCTCGCGGTCGAAGGCGAATTAGCGATGCGTAATTACGGCGATGAAGTCAGGCTAGAGATTGCCGCAAATTGTCCTGAAGAAACCGTCAATTTCCTCATGGCCCGTTTCGAATTGACGCCGGATCGACTGTATTTGGTCGATGGCCCGGTCAATCTAAACCGCTTGCAGGCAATCATCAATCATGTGGAGCGGCCTGAACTGAAATTTACGCCTTTTAAACCGGCCATTCCGTCGCAATTGGCTCGAAATAAAGATATTTTCGCTGCGATCGACAAGCAAGACATTCTTTTGCATCACCCGTTCGAATCGTTTTTACCGGTCGTCGAATTTCTGAAGCAAGCTGCCTCCGATCCCGATGTCTTGGCGATCAAACAAACATTATATCGCACCGGTGCGGATTCGCCGATTGTTGGCGCATTAGTGAAAGCCGCTCGGGCCGGTAAGGAGGTTACTGTAGTGATTGAACTGCGCGCCCGGTTCGATGAAAAAGCCAATATTAATTTGGCTGCAAAACTTCAGGAAGCGGCCGTGCATGTCGTTTATGGGGTCGTGGGATATAAAACACATGCCAAAATGTGTCTGGTATTGCGTAAGGAAGGCAAAAAACTGCGTAATTATGTGCATCTCGGTAGCGGTAACTATCACCCGAAAACAGCATTGCTTTATACCGATTACGGTTTGTTTTCCTGCGACAAGGAGCTTGGTGAAGACGTTCGCCGCGTATTCGCGCAATTGACCAGTCTCGGTAAAGTGACCAAATTGAATAAACTGCTGCAATCGCCTTTTACGCTACATAGCGGTTTGATCGAGAAAATCGAGCGCGAAATTAATCATGCTCAAGCGGGAAAGCCGTCTGGAATTATTATTAAAGTCAACGCGATAGTCGAACAACAGTTGACTAAAGCCTTGTATCGGGCCTCGCAGGCCGGTGTGAAAATTAATTTGATTGTCAGGGGTATTTGTTGTCTAAAACCCGGTATTCAAGGGGTTTCCGAAAACATTGAAGTCCGATCTATTATTGGCCGATTTCTTGAGCATACCCGTGTTTACGCATTTGAAAATGACGGCAATCAGGAAGTTTATGTTGCCAGCGCCGATATGATGGGACGTAATATGTTCAAAAGAGTCGAGACTGGCTTTCCGATAGAGAATAAACGATTACATCAAAGGGTTAGAAGCGATCTGGAGTTGTATTTAAAGGATAATTGCCAAGCATGGCTGTTACAGCCGGACGGAAAATATGTTCAATTGTCGCCGGGAGAAGAGGAAGAAGCTATTCAGGCCCAATCGGAGCTCTTGGTGTCATTGCAAAATTAATGCTGAGCGCTAATTTCCAGCTTGTTTTCCAGTTCTTAAAACATGCCTCGGCAGCCTAAGGATTTCACGAAAAATAACTCCACAGGAAGTTATTTATGACCGAATCCTAAGAGATTGCTTGCCAGAGTTATCGATTGCCTTTATGGCTCGATTGTGAATCGCCGTTGTTTGATTGCCCAGGCGACGTCGACCGCTTGCCTATTTTCTTTGATATCGTGGACGCGGAATAGCTTGACGCCAGCCATGACGCCGAGGGCCGTAGTGACGGCGGTGGCTGTGATCAACTCGGTGGGTTCGGCGACTTCAAGAATAGAACCCATGAAGCGTTTACGGCTAGTGCCCAGCAAAACCGGATAACCGCTTTCGACGAAGCGGTCCAAATGCGCCAATAAATCCAGATTGTCCTGTTTACGTTTACCGAAACCGATGCCGGGGTCGATCGCGATATTGCTTCGGTCAACGTCTCGTTCGATCGCTTGCTTGATACGCTGCATCAAATGATTCAGCACTTCGCCTACCACATCTTGGTAATGAGGCTTATTCTGCATCGTTTTGGGGGGGCCTTGTTTGTGCATCAGGATGAGCGGAACCCGATGTTTTGCGGCCAGCTCAAAAATTATGGCGTCGTCTTCGCCGGCTGAAATGTCGTTGATCATATCGGCGCCGGCCGACAGTGCCGCTTCGGCGACCGAGCTCTGTGTCGTATCGATGCTGATCAGACTATCCGAAGCAAGATGTTTTCGGATGGCTTCGATGACCGGCACGACGCGTTCGATTTGTTGCGCGGCGCTCACCGGATCGGATCCGGGGCGGGTGGATTCGCCGCCGATATCGATGATGTCGGCGCCTTCGGCAAGCATCTTGCGGCATTGTTCCAATGCGTTATCTAGGCTGTAATGTCGCCCGCCGTCGGAAAAACTGTCGGGCGTGACATTTAAAATGCCCATGATTAGCGGTTTTTTTATCGTGTTAAACATAAATAAAATTTCGGCTGTATTCGAAGTGGTCTTTGATGATCGGGTATAATAACGGACTATTTCAATTTTGATCGAATAAATGGATAAACCGCGTCTAGCTTGGGCCGTCACCGGCTCCGGGCATTATATCGAAGAATGCCTGGAGTTTTTGATGACATTGGACGATGTCGATCTTTACCTGAGCCAAGCAGGCGAGGAGGTTTTAAAGATGTACGGCATTAAACTCGACGAGGTTCGCGCCCGAATGCCGGTTTTTCGTGATAAAGCCGCTTCGTCGCCGCCGGTCGGCCGTTTTTATACCGGCTATTATCATAGTTTCGTGATGGCGCCGACGACCTCGAACACCGTAGCCAAATGCATCTTGGGCATTGCCGACTCGCTGGTGACCAATCTTTATTCACAAGCAGGCAAATGCCGCGTCCCCAGCATCGTCTATCCGTGCGACATCGCGCCCGAAATGGAAACCACCGCGCCGGGCGGTAAGAAGGTCATGGTATATCCGCGTCCGGTCGATTTGGACGCGACCGATAAACTACGCGCCTTTCCGTATACGCAAGTCGTCGAAAGCGTCGACGAATTAAGCGAAGCGGTCAATCGGCGCCTGAAAACGTTGGGCCTGGTATGAGCGAGCACATCTTGTTTTTGACCGGAAAATTGGCCGAAAAACAATTACACCAGATTCTGGAAAAAATGCAGCCGGAGTTTACCTATACGGTGCATCAGCTGGGCATTAAAGTCGCAGCGTTGATGACCACGGACATGATTTGCCGCCGTCTCAAAGAAACTTATCAAGCTGACCGGATGATCCTACCCGGACGATGCCGGGGGGATCTGGACAAGGTGATGCAACAATTCGGTTTACCGGTCGAGCGCGGCCCCGATGAGTTAAAAGACTTGCCCCTATTTTTCGGCAAGGAAGCGCACAAGCCCGATCTTAGCGATTATCGCGTAAAAATTTTTGCCGAAATAGTCGATGCGCCGAATGTTTCTGTCGATGAGGTCGTCGAGCGGGCGCGTTATTACAGACGCAACGGCGCCGATGTGATCGATATCGGCTGTTTGCCGGGAACGCCGTTTCCGCACATGGAAGCCATTATCCGAACATTAAAACAGGAAGGCTTTACGGTCAGCATCGATTCGCTCGAAGCCGACGACTTGCTCAGAGGCGGCAAGGCCGGCGCCGATTTCATGTTGAGCCTGCACGAAGGAACGCTCTGGGTCGCCGATGAGGTCGAAACGACGCCGATTTTGATTCCGGAAATTCATGAAGACTTGGCGTCGCTCGATCGTGCGATCGAAGCCATGCAGGCTAAAAACCGCCCATTCCTGGTCGACCCTATTTTGGACCCGTTGCATTACGGTTTCACCCAATCGGTAATGCGTTATCATCAGGTACGGCAAAAGTATCCCGATATCGAAATCATGATGGGCGTCGGTAATATCACCGAATTGACGCATGCCGATACGGTCGGCATGAACGCGCTGTTATTGGGCATTTGCTCGGAGCTCGATATCAATGCGATTCTCGCGACCGAAGTCAGCAAACATGCTTGCCGGGCGGTTAAGGAAGCCGATTTGGCGCGGCGCATCATGCATGCCGCCAAGCAAAATAACATGTTGCCCAAGCATATCGACTCGGGGTTGATGGCGCTGCATGAAACCTCGCCGTTTCCCTATACGCTCGATGAAATCAAAGAATTGGCCGGCGAGATCACCGATCCGAGCTACCGCATTCAAACCAGTCGCGAAGGTCTGCATATTTTTAACCGTGACGGTTTTCATTCGGCGACCGACCCGTTCGATTTATATCCGAAACTCGGCGTCGAAAACGACGGCGGTCACGCCTTTTATTTAGGCGTCGAACTGGCACGTGCCGAAATCGCCTGGCAACTTGGGAAGCGCTTCAATCAAGACGAGGCCTTAGGTTGGGGATGCGCGACTGAGTTGACTGATGCCATGGTCGATTTGCACAGCTTTAAACCGGCCGGCACGACGCTAAAAAAAAATTAAACAGATGATTTTAGAAACGATAGTCACCACACAAAATTCAGAAGGCAGGGCGCATATTGCGCCGATGGGCATTCATCGGCACGATGATGAATTGATCATTTTGCCGTTTCGGCCTTCGACGACGCTCGACAATCTTTTGACCGGCGGCCATGCCGTAATCAATTATTGCGATGATGTCAGGGTGTTTGCCGGCTGTTTGACGGGACGGCACGATTGGCCTTTGATCGAGGCCGACAAGATTACCGGCAAGGTCTTAGCATGCGCATTGGCGCATAGCGAAGTCGAAGTGGTCCGTGTCGAAGAAGATGCGTTGAGGCCGAAGCTGTTTTGCAAAATTATTCATACGGCCAACCATGCACCGTTCATGGGTTTCAACCGGGCCCAGTATTCGGTATTGGAAGCGGCGATCTTGGTTAGCCGGCTGGAGATGTTGCCGCAAGAAAAAATCGATGCCGAATTGGATTATCTGAAAATCGGACTCGAAAAAACCGCAGGATACAAGGAGCTGGAGGCTTGGTCCTGGTTAATGGCGGTCATCGAACAGCACATACGAGAGAAAAATACATGACAGGGATGCTCGCCAGTGTCAGCAAGCTTAATGAAGCATTGAGGATTTTGAATTTCGAAGTCGATATCATCGATTTGAAACAGCCTTCCCAAGGCGCTTTGGGGGCGCTGGATACCCTGACGGTTGCGCGTATCGTCACGGCAATCAATGGACAATGCCCAATCAGCGCGACGGTCGGCGATTTGCCGATGATTCCGGAAGTCATCGTGAGTGCGGTAGCGGATATGGCGGCTACCGGCGTCGATTACATCAAGATCGGTTTTTTTCCCGGCGGCGATTGGCAGGGTACGCTGGATGCATTGACACCTTTGGCTCAAGCCGAGTTGGCGTTAATCGGGGTCATGTTTGCCGATAGCGAACTCGAATTACATTCCGTGGCCGCATTCAAGCAAGCCGGTTTCAAGGGTGTGATGTTGGATACGATGGACAAAAGTTCGGGTTCGTTGCCTCATATTTTGGCTGATGATGCGATTATGGGATTTGTAGCTAAATGCAATGAACTCAAATTGTTATGCGGACTTGCCGGGTCGCTCCGGGCTGAGGATGTGCCGGATTTGTTACGCCATAAACCCGATTATTTAGGTTTTCGAGGCGCTTTGTGTAGGCGGCACGATAGAACCTCGCATTTGGATGATGAGGCGATACTTGCGGTCAAGAAAGCGTTTTTGCAGGGTTAGACGGAAGTGGGTAGGTCGAGCGTAAACCATGCAAATTACTCACTTTTGATCGAAAAATCGCCTACGAATAAAAGGTATGGGATGTGTCTATCGAGGACCACCGTGAACCCTTCCGGGGCTTGACGGCAGCAATCGAACGCCAATGATGGTGAATGCAGATTTTGCATGGAGCAAAAATCTGCCCTGCTGCCGGCATCCTCGCTAGCCACACCCCATACCTTCAATAAAGTTAACCATTTTTTGAGTATAAAGGGAGTAAAATGCCGATCACGACAAAAATTTTGATTGGGATGTGCTTGGGGCTATTGGCAGGAAGCGCGATCAATGCTTTTGGGCATGACAGTGGGGCGATTCGGGATTACCTGGTCGACGGCTTGTTTCATGTGGTTGGCGCCTCTTTCATCAATGCCTTGAAAATGTTGGTCGTGCCGCTGGTCAGTTTCTCGCTGATTTGCGGCGTGTGCGGTATCGGCGATATTGCCGCGTTAGGCCGTATCGGCATTAAAGCCTTTGGTTTGTATTTGTTGACGACCGGCCTTGCGATTGCCTTAGCCTTGTTGCTTGCCGTTTCGGTCGGTCCCGGACGCGATTTCGAACGTAGCGGAGATACCACTGAGTTCAGCGCGCCCGAAGCGCCCGGATTGGCCGAAGTACTGATCGGGATCGTACCGAGTAATCCGGTCAATGCTTTCGCCGAAGGCAATATGCTGCAAATCATTTTTTTCGTGATCCTTTTTGCGATCGCGATGATGATGACCGGTGAAATCGGCTTGCAATTATTGAGATCTGCCGAACAGCTGAACGAAGTCATGATGAAGCTTGTTATGCTGGTCATGCAGTTTGCGCCGATCGGGGTTTTTTGTTTAATCGCGAAGAGTTTTTCCGAACAGGGTATCGGTTTGATTGTGCCGATGCTGGGTTATTTTTCGGTGGTTATTGCGAGCTTGTTTCTCCATACTTGGGTGACGCTATGTTTGCTGTTATGGTTGATGACGCGAATGAATCCTTGGGAATTCATGAAAAAAATGCGTCCGGTACATATCTTCGCCTTTAGTACGGCGAGTTCCAATGCGACGATTCCAATAAATTTACGCGTCGTCGAACACGACTTGGGCGTGCCGAATTCGACTGCGGCGTTTACAATTCCGCTCGGTGCGACGATTAACATGGACGGTACCGCGATTATGCAGGGAGTCGCGACAGTGTTTATCGCCAATGTCTATGGCATCGAATTGGGTTTGATGCAATATCTAACCGTCATCGGCATGTCGATATTGGCATCGATCGGCACGGCCGGTGTCCCCGGCGTCGGATTGATCATGCTGGCGATGGTATTCAACCAAGTCGGACTGCCGGTCGAGGGCATTGCCCTGATTTTAGGCGTGGACCGGCTTTTGGACATGCTTAGAACGGTCGTTAATGTAACAGGCGATGCGGCGGTGACCTGTATCGTCGCAAGGGGAGAGCATGGCCATTAACCGATATCCTCGCTAAAAACATTCTTGCCCCTCCTAGAAATTAGATGCCCTTTCCATCAGATAGCAGTAATAACCCAACGGCTTCAAGCCTAGACACTACAGCAGTTAATTAAGCGCGAGTGTTAATTTTAAAAGATGGGATTTGTCTGTTTGCTTGTTATAATGCTCGGTATTTTTACAATTGCTTAACAGGTTCGAGAGATTGGGATGATTCAAGGCAGTATCGTAGCGCTGGTTACACCGATGACAGAAGACGGTTCGATTGATAAGGACAGCTTAAAAAAATTGATCGAATTCCATATCGATCAAGGTACGGACTCGATTGTTGCAGTCGGTACTACAGGCGAGTCGGCAACGCTCGATGAAGACGAGCATTGCGATTTTATTCAATCGGTGGTCGATTATGCCGGCGGCAGAATTCCAATCATTGCCGGGACCGGCGCCAATTCGACGACAGAGGCGATCGAATTAACGAATAGAGCGAAAGAAGTCGGTGCCGATGCATGTCTTTTGGTGACGCCTTACTACAACAAACCTACACAAGAAGGTTTGTATTTACATTTTAAAGTCGTAGCCGAGGCGGTCGATATTCCGCAAATTCTTTATAATGTCCCGGGACGCACGGCGTGCGATATGCTGCCGGAAACGGTGGCTCGCTTGTCTGTTATCGACAATATTGTCGGTATTAAGGAGGCTTCCGGTAAATTGGAAAGGGTTAAGCTATTACGCGACTTGTGCGGCGACAAATTTGCCTTGTATACCGGCGATGATGCGACAAGCTGTGAATTTTGTTTACTGGGTGGCAATGGCACGATCACTGTAACCGGTAATGTTGCGCCGAGATTAGTCCATGAAATGATAACCGCCGCGATTGACGGCGATCGCGAGACCGCCCTGGCCATCGATGCAAAACTAACCGGATTGCACAAACAGTTGTTCATTCAATCGAATCCGATACCGATTAAATGGGCATTAAAGGAAATGGGTCTGATTCGAAAAGGCATCCGTTTGCCGTTAACTTGGCTGACCGAAGAATGTTATGACGCAGTGCGTGGAGCCATGCGTCAAGCGGAGTTACTTTGAAATTCATGAAGCGCATCTGTGCCGCTTTACTATGCCTGATCGTTCTACCCTTCGTGGCGGGTAGCGGGTGTAGCACGATCAAAAGCTGGTTTCCCGATAAAGAAAAAGATTACCAATTTAGAACCGAAATACCGGAATTGGTGTTGCCTAAGGAATTGGCTATTCAAAAAGTAGAAAGACCGGTAAGAAATCCGAAAGTCGATCTAAGGCATGTCGATACCACTCAAGTGGTCGATGATGTCGACAAGGTTACCCAGGTCGAGCGGGTCGCCACTGCCAATGCAGTCGTGCTCAGAATTAATGAACCCGTCGGAAAAGCCTGGCGTATCGTCGGTAAGGCTATGGCAAGACAGTCGATTGAAATCGTTGCGCGTGACAGATCGTTGGCAAACTATATTGTGCAGTACGATCCTGAAGAACAAAAAGTGACCGACGATTCCTTTTGGGATGAGATCCTGTTTGTTTTCGGTCTATACGGATCCAACGAAAAAGAATACCGCATCAGGCTAATCGAGCACGAACAATTTACCGATATCATGGTGAGGGATGAGACTAATAAAGCCCTATCGAGCGGTGATGGCCTAACTTTGTTGCTGACGATTCAGCAAGCGATTGAAGACGATCTAGCCGATCAATAGGCGGCTTTTGATGACTGGTTAGGCCGCAAACTTTCGCGGCGAAACTTACGACGTTAATTAATCCATTTTTTTCATTCTCCTTTTCAAGCGATTTAGTCTTTTTCGAGACGCCCTGTGCATTATCTTCTTGACTTTTTGTATACCTTTCACACTTCAAATTTCGGCAGTGCCTAAGGAGGCGCCGGGGTGCTCGGCAAAGGCTTTGTCAGCATGGATGCTGGCATAGAGCCTACATGGATGTATCCACGGCGTCCTTTGACGGGCCCCCGGTGCCGAATTTTGATCTACGATGAGTATATCGTTACCTTGTTTTGAACTTTATTTCATAACGGATTCCCCATGTTAAAAATTCCAGGAACATCCGCGCTATCCGCATTCCGCATCGAAAAATTACTTGCCCGTCTCCAAGAGATAGAGCCAGCCATTAATGGTGTTTCGGCTTCTTATGTTCATTTTGTCGAACTCGAACATGCTATTAGCGCTAGCGAGCAAACGCTATTAAACCGTCTGTTAGCCGATGGAAGCAGCATGGCCAGATCGTCTCCTGACGGATTACGTTTAACAGTAATTCCGCGGCCTGGCACGATTTCTCCTTGGTCCAGTAAAGCAACAGAAATCGCGCAGCGTTGCGGCTTGGAAGCGGTCTGTCGCATCGAAAGAGGGGTCGAATATACGATACTGTCCGAAGGTGAGCTAAACGATCAGGTGCAAAAAAGCATTTCGGCTCTAGTGCATGACCGCATGACGCAAACGGTCGTTAAAAGCGAGTCTATGACTGAAGAAATTTTATTTGCTCATCATGAGCCTAAACCGTTACAGACGGTTCAGGTAATTGAGTCCGGTAGCGAAGCCTTGGTTAAAGCCAATACCGAGCTCGGATTGGCGTTAAGCCCCGATGAAATCGATTATTTGACCGAAAGTTTTCAAGCATTGGAACGCAATCCGACCGATGTCGAATTGATGATGTTCGCTCAAGCGAATTCGGAGCATTGCCGGCACAAGATATTTAATGCCGCCTGGACGATCGACGGTACCGAACAGGCAGAAACTTTGTTCAAGATGATTCGGCATACCGCCGAACAAAGCCCTGAAGGTATTTTGTCGGCATACAGCGATAACGCCTCTGTCGTAGAGGGTGCTAATACGTCTGTTTTAATCCGCAACGCGTTGACTGGCGAATATTCCTATGTCGATGAAGATGCGCACATACTGATGAAGGTCGAGACCCATAATCACCCGACTGCAATATCTCCGCATCCGGGCGCGGCGACCGGTTCGGGCGGTGAGATTCGCGATGAGGGTGCAACTGGTCGAGGTTCTGCGACCAAGGCCGGTTTGACCGGTTTTAGCGTTTCTCATCTAAGGGTTCCGGGTTTCGAGCAGCCTTGGGAAGACGATAACGGTAAGCCGGGGCGCCTAGCTTCGGCGTTGGATATCATGCTGGAGGGTCCGATTGGCGGTGCGGCATTCAATAATGAATTCGGGCGTCCGAATCTGGCCGGTTATTTCCGCAGTTTCGAGCAAACTGCACCAGGCGGTGATCAAAACACATTCCACGGTTATCATAAACCGATCATGATTGCCGGAGGCATGGGCAATATTCGCCCGATGTTGGTCGAGAAACAACCGATACCGGCGGGGTCGTTAATCATCATCCTAGGAGGGCCTGCGATGCTGATCGGCTTGGGCGGCGGCGCCGCTTCATCGCAGACTTCGGGCGAGGCTGCCGAGGAACTGGACTTTGCCTCGGTGCAGCGCGAAAATCCCGAAATGCAGCGCCGTTGCCAGGAAGTCATCAATCATTGCAATGCCTTGGGCGAAGATACGCCGATCGTTTCGATACACGACATCGGTGCTGGCGGCCTATCGAATGCCGTGCCGGAGATCGTTCACGACTGCGCTCGGGGCGGGCGTTTCGAATTGCGCGACGTCAATATCGCCGATCGCGGCATGTCGCCGATGCAGATATGGTGTAACGAGGCGCAGGAGCGTTATGTGATCGCGATCAAGCCGGAGTCGCTGGAATTGTTCAAATCGTTCTGCGAACGCGAGCATTGCTTGTATGCCGTGATCGGCACCGCAACCGATGAAGAGCATTTACAACTGAACGACCGTTTGTTCGGCGACAGACCGGTCGATTTACCGATGTCGGTGTTGTTCGGCAAACCGCCGAAAATGCATCGAACGGTCGAGCATGTCAAACCTGATTTGTCGCCGTTAAACTTAGCCGGCATCGAGCTTGACGAAGCGGTCAAGCGCGTATTGTCCTTCCCGGCAGTCGCCGATAAGAGCTTTTTGATCCATATCGGCGATCGTTCGATCACAGGTTTAGTTGCGCGCGACCAAATGGTCGGCCCCTGGCAAGTGCCGGTCGCCGATGTCGCGGTGACCGCTTCGGGCTTTTTTGCGTCGACCGGCGAAGCGATGGCGATGGGCGAAAGAACGCCGTTGGCGGTTATCGACGCGCCGGCATCGGGCCGGATCGCGGTCGGCGAAGCGTTGACCAATCTAGCCGCCGCGCGTATCGGATCGTTAGGCAATATTAAATTATCCGCGAATTGGATGGCGGCAGCCGGCAGTTCCGGCCAGGATGCGGCGTTGTTCGATACCGTCAAGGCGGTCGGAAAGGAGCTTTGTCCGGCATTGGGTATCGCGATTCCGGTCGGCAAGGATTCGTTGTCGATGAAAACTGTTTGGCAACAAGACGGCCGCGAAAAAACCATGACCTCGCCGGTATCGTTGATCGTAACCGCGTTCGCGCCGGTGGTCGATATAGCGAAAACCTTGACGCCGCAATTGCGCGACGAACCTTCGGTCTTGATCTTGATTGATTTAGGGCAGGGTAAAAACCGTTTAGGCGCTTCGGTATTTGCGCAAGTTTATAAACAAATGGGCGATAGTTGTCCTGATCTGGACGATCCTGCGTTATTCAAAGCCTTCTTCAACGCGATTCAGGACTTGAATAGCCGCGGCAAGTTGTTGGCTTATCATGATCGTTCCGATGGCGGTCTATTGGCTACGATCGCCGAAATGATGTTCGCCGGAAGGCTTGGCGCGAATTTGGATTTGTCCGGGTTAGGGAAGGATGCTTTGTCGGCCTTGTTCAATGAAGAGCTTGGAGCGGTTATACAAGTTAGGGAAAATGATGGCGCCGAAGTCATGGACTTGTTGGCCCAAGCCGGTTTGGATGCGTGTGTGCATCGGTTCGGTTCGGTTACGAAACAAACGGACTTGACGATCCATTTTGCCGGGCAGGAGCTCTATTCGGCCTCTCGAGCCGAATTGCAAAGCTGCTGGTCCGAACTGAGTTATCGAATGCAAGCGCTAAGGGATAATCCTGATTGCGCAAGCGAACAATTCGAACGGATCGGCGACGATAACGATCCCGGCCTTAATGCCGTGTTAACTTTCGATAATAACGAAGATATTTGCGCGCCATTTATCGGTAAGTCTAGGCCTAGGGTGGCGATTTTGCGGGAGCAGGGCGTCAACGGTCATGTCGAAATGGCCGCCGCGTTCGATAGGGCCGGATTCGCCGCGATCGATGTGCACATGACGGATATCATTGCCGGTCGGGTTAGCCTGAAAGATTTCAGGGGGCTTGCGGCTTGCGGTGGGTTTTCTTACGGCGACGTGCTCGGCGCCGGCGGCGGTTGGGCCAAGTCGATTCTGTTCAACCCGCGCGCCCGCGATGAATTCGCGGCATTTTTCGAACGCGAAGACACCTTCAGCCTTGGCGTTTGCAACGGTTGTCAGATGATGTCGGGGCTCAAGGAGATTATTCCGGGCGCCGAGCACTGGCCTCGTTTCTTGAGAAACCATTCCGAGCAATTCGAGGCGCGCGTCGTACTGGTCGAGGTTCAAGAATCGCCGTCCATTCTGTTGACCGGCATGGCGGGTTCGAGAATGCCGGTCGTGATCGCGCACGGCGAGGGGCGGGCGGAGTTTTCAGGCAGCCCGCTTGAAGCGATGAAAGCCGAAGCGGTCTCTTTGTGTTACGTCGATAATTTCGGTGAAAAAACCACGAAATTTCCGGCCAATCCGAACGGTTCGCAATTGGGTATTACCGGTCTGACCAATCGGGACGGCCGCTTTACGATCATGATGCCGCATCCGGAAAGATGTTTCAGAGCCGTACAAAATTCGTGGCATCCCGATGATTGGAGCGAATACGGTCCTTGGATGCGGATGTTTAGAAATGCCCGGGTATGGACGGCTTGAATTAGTTTTAAATACCCCTATATTGTTTAATAGATACTGATCGATGTTTGTTCGGTATTTGATCGATAACAATTATCTCGGAGGTGTTTATGGCTATCACACGTTACGAACCATGGGGCATATTGAGTCAATTACAAAGAGAGTTGGAGCGCGCGAGCGAAGGCGGAACCGGCGAAGGGTCGATATCGACCGCCGAATGGGCTCCTGCCGTCGACATCAAGGAAGAAACCGATAAATTCGTGTTGCATGCCGATATTCCGGGCGTCAAGCCTGAAGATATCGAAGTCAGCATGGAAAACGGCATCCTGACGATCAAAGGCGAAAAGAAGACCGAAGCGAAAACCGAAAAAGAAGGTTATAAGCGAGTCGAGCGGACTTACGGTTCGTTCTACCGCCGCTTCAGTTTGCCCGATACCGCCAATGCCGATGCGATTTCGGCAAAATCGAAAAACGGCGTCTTGGAAATCACGATTCCGAAACAAGAAGCGGTACAGCCGAAAAAAATCAATGTGACCTTGGAAGAATGAGTCAAACAAACGGAGCCTTCGGGCTCCGTTTTTTTTGTTAGAAATAAGCACGAAATAACTTAGACTTTTGATTCCCTCATCCAACCCTCTCTCAGTGAAAAAAAATGAGCGCATCGTTCCCACGCTTCGCGTGGGAATGCATCCTGAGCCGCTCTGCGGCTCGGGGACGCTAGAGCGTCCCCGTCCAGGTTCCCACGCAGAGCACTCATTGTTAAGTATGCCAGGAAACCCGTTTGGTAATACCTACTTGTCGAACTGCAGACTTGCTGGCTTTATTGATCAGCGATTGATCTATATGATGCCGTCGCGTCACGCCCGTCAACGGATCGACCGACAATGACCGTGCCGGAAACACGTATTGCCAGCCCTATTCCCGCTCTGCATTGGGGTATTTTTTCGCCAGGGCATACGGCAAATACACCGCGCCGAAACCGTCAGCCAAATCCTGTTGGTGTATTACTTTCACCTTCTCCAGATGATTTTGCAACAATGGCATCATGGCGGCGGAAAATGTCGTCACCCGATCTTTGTCGCCCTTGCCGGAACGCACCGTAATCTGCTTATAGTCGTAATCGACATCCTGCACCCGCAAGCGTACGGCTTCGGTTATTCGCAAACCGCTACCGTACAACAGCTTCACCACCAGTTGCGCCACGCCTTCAACGCGCGGCAAAACCTGCTTGATCTCCTCCAGCGACAACACCACCGGCACATGGCGGCTGGTTTTGGAGCGGATGGCCTCGATTCGTTTGGTCAGCGGCGTATCCAGAACATGCTTGTATAAAAACACCAAAGCATTCATCGCCTGATTTTGGCCGTTATGCAAAGCTTTGCATAACGACCATTATGTGAAGTTTCCTTTTATGTATAGCGTTGTTGTCGCGAGCGAGATGCAATCAGGCTTGGAAGCCACTATCTCGCTCACGAGCTTTACATAATTACAGCGTTTTCAAGAACTGAAGCAAAGAGTCCGGAGCAGTATAGCGAAGCGGTTTCATGTCGGGCTCCTGAAGTTTAGCGAGTGCTTGATCCTTCATGGCCAAATCAGCTTCAACATACTGGTAGGTTGTTTTCGGGCTTTCGTGACCCAACCACAGAGCGATCACACTGATGTCGACACCGGATTGCAATAAATGCATCGCCGTTGAATGCCGAATGCAGTGTGGCGAAACATGACGCCCCAATAAGCTGTTGACGGTTTTGGAAGCCTTGATTACCGCCAAGCTAAGACGCTGAGTGACATTGTTTCGTGTCATCGGTTGGCCGTCGCGATTGGGCAGCAACGCGGATTCATTTCCCAATGTTGGATTCAAGCGTAACCACGCCCGGATTTCCTTCACCGTCGATTTCCATAACGGCACCGCGCGTTGCTTTCGGCCTTTTCCATGCAAGTGTACACAAGCCGCGCCGTCCAACGTGACATCTAGCACCTTGACGCTGATGATTTCCGATACGCGCGCGCCGGTGTTGTAAAGTAACCCGAGCAATAAATGGTCACGCCGACTGATCCAAGTCATGCCGGGATCGCCGATAATGGCGAACATTTCTTCCCGCGAGAGGAATTCAGGTAAAGGTAACTCGAAGCGTTTCATCGGTATGGCCAAAGCCTGCTCAATGGTTTGCAACGCTGATAAATCGTGGTGTGAGGCGAACTTTAGAAATGCGCGTAATGCCGCTAATCGGATATTGCGGCTACGTACGCTGTTGTGTCGCTCCTGTTCCAAATGATCCAGAAAAGCCAGGATCAATGCGGGCGTGATGTCGGACAGCTGCATGGCCGCCGGCCATCTGCCGAGATATCGGTGGGCGAATGACAAGAATAGCGTGAACGCATCACGGTAGCCTGCAACGGTTTGTGGACTCAATGCCCGTTGCTCGACGAGGTAATCGGTGAAAAAGGCTTGGACGAGTGCAGGAAACGAAATGGACGTTTCAGCGCTGGCGATTCTAGTCGGCATAGTCCACCTCCTCGGGCTGTGCAAACTGCTCGAACTTGCCTGCCGCTATGCCCATCAGTTCCGGCATGGCCGTCAAATACCAATAGGTGTGGGATATCTTGGCATGGCCCATATAGGTGGATAGTGCCAGCATCGCCTGATCGATGTCCGTACCCTGTGTTTGCCAGAGCAGTACGCGACGCACCGCGAAGGTATGGCGCAGATCGTGAACTCGAGGCGCATCATGAGCGCCACGGTTGATCCAACCCAGTTGTTTGCGTAGCAATGCAAAAACCCGATTGACCTGGCGATAACTCAGTGGCTTACCCAGCCGCTGGCCCCGCGTCCCGACAAAAAACGGTAAATCAGCGTGTTCCTGGACCTGTTCATGGCGGAGCGTTCGGTAACCCAGTAAAACTGCTGTCGTACTGGGATGCAATGGCAACTGGCGAGACTTGTTAAACTTGGTTTGCCGCACGGTCAACATGCCATGCGCCAAGTCTACGTCCGCATCTAAAAGACGAATGGCCTCGGACACTCGTAGGCCAGTCGAAGCCAATAGTCCGAACAGTGTTTCATAGGTGGCCGCGCGCAGGTTTCCATCAGTACCCAGTTGGCGTGCGGCTGCAAGTAAATCAATGATCTCTTGTTCCCGATAGATGTGCGGCATTTGCCACCCCGGAACCGGACCAAAAACCGATTCGTCAGGCATGGGGATTGCCGGTTCAAATTGCCGCAGATAACGGATAAAGGGGCGCAATGATTTGAACCGTCTCGCCCACGTCTCGGGTTTATGACGGCCTTGTTTATCGAGTTGAGCCCAATCGCTCATGACATCCAAAGTCAACGGCCCAGCCCATTCCAGGCTATCCACGTAACGGGCAAAATCCATCAAGAGCCGTTCTGGGTATTTCAATTGAAACCCCAGGCGCCGCCGCTCGGCCAAGTAATCCTGAACGCGTGCTTGCAATGTAATCGGCGTGTTCATGCTGCACTCCCGGGCCAAGGTAGTGCAACGACAGACAGTTTTTGGGTGTCGAGTTTGGCATAGATCAGCGACGTGTCGAGAGAGCGGTGGCGAAGAATATCAGCCACCTCCTTCAGCGAGCCCCCTTGTTCCAATAAACGGCGTGCAAGGGTATGTCGGAGGGCGTGGGTTCTACCATGATCAAGCCCAATGCGGCGATACGCATCGCGAATGAGACGGTGAACCGCATAGGCACTAATCGGGACATCGTGTGGTGCAAGACGCCGTACAAAAACCGCCGGATTGGTCGTGCGTGGCCGCTCGTAGCGCAGGTAATCGGCAATCGCCTGGCCGGTAGAGATCGGTAGTGGCAGGATATCCTCGCGGCGCGACTTGGTACTTCGTAATGTGACCGTACCGGCTTGCCAGTCAATGTCGGCCAATGCAAGCTTGGCAATTTCGCTGACACGCATTCCCAGGTCTAAAGCACAGCGAACCATCGCATAACCGCGTCGACATGAAGGAAGCTCGGGGGGAAATGCATTGAGCAGGCGATTGACCTCATCGTCGGTCAACGCCTTCGGTAATGTGGCCAAATTCCACTGGGCAGGTAATGCGATCACGCCACTGAGTGCGTGAACATCATCGCCGACGGCGCCGCGATAACGAAAGTAAGCACGTAAAGCAGAAGCTAGCGAGTTGGCTTTTGCCGACGTAGCGCGAGGTGTTAACTGCTCGGCAATAAAATGCCGAACATCATCAGGTTGCAAGGCAGTGAAAACAATCTCGGCACTACCAAAGCAAACCTGCAGAAAGTTCAGCACAATACGCCGATAATTTCGCCGCGTCTCACTGGCCAAGCCTCGGACGTCTCTCAGGTAATCGTCAAAGCGATCAACTTCGGCATAGACGGGTTCGACGGGTTTTGGCAGAGACGGAATGACACCGCGATCACGCAGAATGCGTAAGAAATGACCACAGGCCGCGCTAAGATCGGCACGCGTTTGAATGATAGGTCGCGGGCAATCGCAGTTTGGCAAATGTTCATCAAGGAATTGGGTTACTAAAGCTTCGTCGAGTTCCTCGATGCGAAAGTGATTTAGCCCCATCCATAATCCCAGATGTGCGAGACCGGCAAGATGATGTTCGGAGGTTTCATCCGCGTAGCGGCATTCGGTCAGATAATCCAGATAAATCAAAACATAGGGTGTGACCGGGCTATTGCGTAACCAGCGCTGAGTGGCAGGTGAAAGGTGTATAGTTGTTAAGCTCATGGCAGTCTCCAAAAATGGACAAGGGAATGTCCACTTCAGACAACTGCAGAATTTATGTCCAGCTTTTAAGTCGAAATACTCTGCTCAAGCCGCTAATTTCAAGCTATATACCATTGGGCACCAAATTAATGTGCATAAAAGGAAACTTCACATAATGGGTGGAAGACGCCACTTTACGTTCTGTCGCCAGATAGCTTAAAAAGTCTTCTATCTTGGCCTCGCAGTTTTCAAATAACCCAGCTCGCTCATTCAGATGATGAAACTTCACGAACTGCTTAATCCACTCGCAATACGAGCGTTCGGTATGCAGCGAATAATGCTTGAGCCGCATGACGCGGCGAACATCTTCCAACAAGGTCGGAGATTTTGAGCTTGACATAAAATGGTTAGCGGCTATAGTGAGGCGAATTTATTATATAGGCAAATTTGCCTGAGTTTATGGCTAATATCAAGTTATTAAGGCAAATATGCCCGGTTTGGGTGTTATCAGAGCAAAAGTGCTTGAAAAGATCGCCAATATCAACTTATCGGGCAGATTTGCTTGAGAATCAATAGTTAGCACAGCGTATAATCAAAAGAAAAGTAGGCTTTGAGGATAAAATGAGAAAAGAATATTCTAGAATTTTGAAATTTGACTTTCCTACTATCCCTATTTTAGGTAGTCTTTTGCTGATTTTATTAATTTTCAATGACCGATCTATTGTTTCAGTTTTATTTGATAAGGATGGGAGGCCAATGGTATCCGTAATAGCTGCCTGTGTTGCTTTTCTAGGAATTGGAGGCATTACAGTATCTCAGTTAATATCTTTTTCATTATTTGATCGTTTTTTTGAATTTAAGCATGCAATATTAAAAACAAAGAATAGCCATTTTTCGGGAACTACTTATGAATGGTTTGATAATCTTCGTAAAGACTTAGTTCCTAAAGAAAGAAAAAATCATCGTAATAACCCCCATAATCTAGACGATAGAAAATCATTGAAAGACCTGAGTCAAGGTCAAATTCATAGTACTCTGCATGCCTTAGAAATTAGTTGTAGGGAAAAGCACCCAGAAATAGCATCTCAAATTGAATATTTTTATTCGATGTATTTAATATTTTCAATTTTAGGGCTTTCAGCAATATTATTCCCATTCATAGTGATTATTAATGCAACGCTTGTGTATATGCAATATTCAGTATTAATTAACTTAAATATATCTCCATTAATGTTTTTTATTGATGTTATGTTGTTCATTTCATGTATATTAGCATCAATTAATGCTAGACAATTTAAAGAACATTTGAGAATGAAACTTCTTAACTCTTGTAGAATTCATGTTGTTGAAATGTTGGGAGATTGGTTTCAAGTTGAATTAAGGCAAGATAAGAAAATTAATATTTAACTGTATAGCTTAGTTGCTAACAAAAAATTCTAGTCGACCGACCGCTGGCAGCGCAGTTTACTTTCAAAGGTCATTTTTTATCAAAGTTCAGTGTGTTAGCAGGGTTCATCGTACATCTGCCAGCGGCCACTGAATTTGGCGTTAGATTGCAATAATGAAGGGAAAAGAGATGGCAGAACCATATTCATTAGAAACGATACTCTCGGAGTTTTCAGCTGATACTGATGCTTGGGTGCTTCAAGACAAAACAAGCGGCTTCTACGTAACAATCCCACATCCGAAGTACCCAGGCCGAAATCCGATTCACTTCTTTCTGAGCAAGTCTAATGCCCAAGACGTTCTTGTGGAGTTACTGGAAGCCAGTGAGAAATTAAAGGGCAGAGAAATTTACCCTGTAATGGTTAAGCTGGTCCCTGCCATAAAGGGCATAGCAGCTGGTTCTGATAATCCATGGAATGCTGATGGTTTCGTTGTTCATTCCCCAAATGAAGTGTTCGAGTTCTTGCGTGGGCAGGCAATCTAACCCGGCGCTCCAGCCGACGTCAGGCCGCGATGCGGCCTTCCTCGGCTAAGCTCGGCGTTCGGCTAGGGAAAGGAAACGCGATGCCTTCAAAGGCCGGTGAAATCATTCGGTTGTACGACCGACATGCGGAAGCTTGGGATCGAAACCGCAGTACCGATCTTATTCTCGAGCGAGGGTGGATGGAGCGCTTCGTCGCACTACTGCCATCAGGTGGCTCAGTATTGGACCTAGGATGCGGATCGGGCCAACCCATTGCCCGCCATCTTCTTGAAAGTGGGTTCGCTGTTGTTGGCGTCGATTCTTCGCCAAACCTCATCGCCAAGTGCCGGAACCGCTTTCCGGAGGCGGAATGGGTCGTGGCTGATATGCGCACGCTGTTTATCAACCAAAAGTTTGACGGATTAATCGCTTGGGACAGTTTCTTCCACCTCTCGCACAAGGACCAAAGGGGTATGTTTGCCATATTCCGCGAGCATGCGTCATCTGGCGCTCCATTGCTGTTCACGACTGGTACTGAACACGGCGAAGCAATTGGTTCTTTTGAGGGCGAATCGCTGTACCACGCGAGTCTGGCTCCTGAAGAGTACAGGACGCACCTTGCATCATACGGGTTCAAGGTACTGGGTCATGTGGTCGAAGATCCGAAGTGCGGGCGCCATACTGTATGGCTTGCACAGTACGAGTATGCGGCGCCGAACAATCCGCTGCACGCGACCGTTACACACGGCGCGTGAGCGGTAGTGTTATATGCCAGAAACTGTTCAAGATACAGTATCCAGCATCTCATTTTTGAGCAGCAGGGTCATAGCAGCAGTAGCAGCAGGTCAGGTTTAGTGCGACAAGCGAAGCTTGTCATTTCTTGCAGGGTGAAAGTCCCTGTCTGGAAAATTCAAAGGACTGAGTTTGTAAGGCCTAACCAGCCACCAGTATCGAGTGTTGCGTCACCGGCGGAGCGTTGTCAACGGTTACGACTGAGGCAAACGTGAACAAAGGTCAGGCGAAGCGTACACAGAGTACTATGTAGGTCACAGGGGAGCTGCACCTTCCTGAAGCTGATTTAGCATCGTTAGACCGAGAAAGCAAATGGCGACGTTTTTAGACTGACGGAAGCCTACACAAAGGAATCGCTAAGGTAAGATTCTGGAGGATTTGCCGGTGTTCGAAAGCGTGACATGCATAGAGAGAAATGATTGAGAACTTGTGAGACCCAATAAGCTCCTGGTGTGATGGCCAGGTAAGCCTACCCAACCGAAAGAAGGATGGCTGAAGGCGTATTGGGAGTCAGATCCGCTCATAGTACTCCGAGCGTGGGAAAGCCACGTACATGGGAAAGGGGCTGACAAAATTGCGTAGCCTGCAAAGGAAACTTTAACCGGGCATGAAGGACTGGAGACATGAAGCAAACCTCCCTGCAGGGGATAGCGAATAAAGCGCGACAAGATAAAACGTACCGATTTAGAAATCTGTTTGGCCTGTTGACGGCTGGATTTTTGTTCTGGTGTTGGGAGAGTCTCAACCGGAAAGCCAGTGCGGGTGTCGATAAAATCGATGCGATGGCGTACGAGGAGAATTTACTCGGCAATATCCAAGCGTTAGCGGAACAAGTTAAGCAGGGAACCTATCGGGCCAAGTTAATCCTAAGGAGATACATACCGAAGGCAGATGGAAAACAACGCCCGCTGGGCATACCAGCCATAGCGGACAAGCTATTACAGCGGGCCGTAGCAAGGCTGCTGGAAGCCATATACGAGGCAGACTTTCTGCCGTGCAGTTATGGCTACCGGCGGGGCAAGAGTGCACACCAAGCCATCCAGGCATTAACGGGAGAACTCAACAGCAGGGCATATCATACGGTAGTGGAAGTGGATATCAAAGCCTTCTTTAACGCCATCCAACATGAGGCACTGCTGGACATGCTACGGCAGCGGATAGATGACCGACCGTTATTGAAGCTGATCAAAAAATGGCTGAAAGCGGGGATATTGGAAACCGACGGGCAAGTGATACATCCCGCGACGGGGACGCCGCAGGGTGGGATCATCTCCCCGATATTGGCGAACAACTATCTGCATAACGTGCTGGACAAATGGTTTGAAGAAACGGTAAGAAGTCATTGCAGAGGGCGGATTTATCTATGCCGCTATGCGGACGACTTTGTTTGTGCGTTTCAAGATGCGAAAGATGCGGAGCGCTTTTATCGCGCGCTGATCCAAAGACTCGCGCGTTTTGGTTTGGAGATAGCGGAAGACAAGACCCGGAAAATGGTGTTTAGTCACGTTAAAGCCAAGAGCAAGACGAAATTCGAGTTTCTGGGGTTCGAGTTTTTCTGGGGTGTGAACTACTGGGGCAAACCCGTCCTAAAGCGGCGCACATCGCGGGCGAAACTGAATGCATCACTCGCGAAAGTCAAACTATGGCTTCGGAATCAGAGTGGATTACCGAAGAAAATTCTATTTGCAAAATTAAATAGAAAGCTCATCGGCTATTACAACTACTATGGTGTCACGGGCAATGCGGAAAGTCTTAATCGGTTTGTGTATTACGTGACTCAACTCCTATTTAGGGCGCTCAATCGGCGTAGTCAACGCAAGAGCTACAACTGGATAGGATTTAAGGAACTGATCACGTATTTTGGACTTGCCAAACCGCGCATATGCCATGCTCTCTAGGAATCAAGGAAACATCGCGTCAGTGCAAAGCGAGCAATTTTGAAAAGCCCGGTGCGGTAATTCCGCACGCCGGGATTTGTGAGGGGGCAGTCGGGTAACTGGCCGTTCTACCTTGATGATTCATAGCTTTCATTTTGATCTTGCTGCTATGATAATTTTACCGACAGTTGTAATAAATGTTACTCTGACCCCAAATATTTTTGCGGGCACATTGTCTGATGAGGGGATTTCAACTTTTTCGAATATTGCTGCGCGCGATGCTTTTCTTGACAGAATGAATAGCGATAACTTTATGCTGATTGCTGAAAATGAAGGAAAAGTTGAAGGCGTAATCGAGTTAAAGGAAGGTCGTCATGTTGCAATGCTTTTTATTCGTCCTGAGCGTCAGAAAAGTGGCATTGGGAGGAAGTTGCTTTTATCAGCCTTGAATCATGCGAAGGTTGAAACTGTTACCGTCAGTGCGTCTCTATCTTCAGTTCCCGCCTATGAGAAGTATGGGTTTGAATGCAATGGTGAAGTGGGCGAATCTGCAAGTTTGGTCTATCAGCCTATGGAGCTCAAACTTAACAGGCAATGCACGCGACAAGCGCGTGATTGCGACGTTAGGCACTATGTGCAGATTCCAGAACATTTTGAACTATGGACGAAAACCTACTTAAAAAATACCTTGAATACGCCAACACAGAAGAGGCGCTTGCAGTTCTTTTTGTAAAGAAACATCTCATTAAAGCAAAAGGGGCATTGGGTAGATATTGTCGATTACGACCGATATGAGATGTCCGACCTGGATGATTTACATTTCCGATTCGTCGAAGGCGGCTTGTATAAGCGAAAAATACAACCTCGCTATCCATCGAAATCTGCATACACCATTAATGGCAAATTTAATGAACGCGAGTATTACTTGATGGCACGAGCCATAACGTGGGAAACCGCACACAAGGACATCGAGCAACAGAAGTCAAAGAACGTGGCAGCGACGAGATTCAAGATAACAGGCGTAAGCTACGATAAAAATCGAAACAACAAGAACTATTTTCGGGACGATGCGCCACCAGAGATAAAAGCTCTTGCAAAAAATCTTAACGACCGAACAAATCCACTGTGGGACAAGGCCGAGCAATACTTCAACGAACCGGAGTTTGTATATAAAATAAAACAGGTTCGCATCTTCAACCATGGTGCCTAATCCGTAAGGCGGAAGCCGGCAAGGCGTTCCGCCGAATGGAAGCTAAAAAGAGTCATGAAATATGCATTTTGAATGGGATCCGAAAAAAGCCACAGCAAACCGGCGCAAACATGGTGTTACCTTTGAAGAAGCGAGTAGTGCATTACGCGATGTATTTTCGGCTACTGCGCATGACCCTGACCATTCAGATGACGAGGAACGATTTGTAACCTTTGGTGTTTCCTCTCAAGGGCGATTACTTACGGTGTCACATACCGACAGAGGTAATGCAATTCGCATCATATCGGCACGACCGGCAACTAATATTGAGAGGCAAATTTATGAAGAAGGTTAAATCAGAGATGACGGACGAACTTAGACCAGAATACAAACGCTCAGATTTCGGTGAAATCGTGCGTGGCAAGTACGCAAACCGGATCAAAGCAGAAACCAATGTTGTACTTCTTGATCCTGATATTGCAGAGGCTTTTCCTAATGATGAAGCGGTAAACAAAGCGCTTCGTTATTTACTGGAAGTAGCAAAAAAATCAACTAGCCTAACCAGCGGGTCAACTTGACCGGCAAAAGCTACGCTCCTATCGTTGCTACAGTTTTGCCGTCAAGTTACCCTTGTCGTTAAGTGACTAAGCTAAGTCGCTAATAGGAAACTTATGAGAGGAAAAGTCAATCAATGGAAAGATGAAAAAGGATTCGGTTTTATTGTTCCTGATGATGGAACAGAAAAAGTATTTTTTCATATTTCTACTGTTAAAAGTAAAGCAAGAAGACCGCAAGTAGATGATGTAGTAATTTATGACGCGACTCGTGATTCTCAAAATCGACTAAAGGCTCTTGCTGTTAGTATTGAAGGCGTAGCTACAATCTCAAAGCCTCAGAATAAATCCAGATACAACAGAATTGAGCCACCCAAGAAAAATATTTTTGATTATGTTTTAATTGTAATCCTGTTAGTTTCTTTAGCTGCCGCAGGAGTAGTTTTTTTAAAGTCTCAACGTATTGAAGATGCAATACCAAGTGGTATTCCAGCATTGGTTGCAATCGTTTTATTAGGTAGGCAGAAAAAACCAAAAGATAAAAAATTCAGTTGTTCGCGCTGTAACAAAATTACAGAGCATGATGCCAGAACAATCAAGGCTTGGAATAATGGTTTTCTAAAACTTTATTGTCGTTCATGTCATCATCAATGGCTTATTGATAACCCAACTCAAGTTGATCGGTCCAATTTAAGCCGTTCGGGTGGTTGCCTTGGTATTTTTTTAATTATCGCAATTACTCCTGTTTTTGTAGGAGTAGGTTTATACCAATGGCTATCCTAAAATTGTCACTTAACCAGCGGGTCAACTTGACCCCAAAAAGCGCCGCTCCTATCGTCGCTCTGCTTTTTGCGTCAAGTTACCCTTGTCGTTGGGCGGCAAGGAAAGGAGTTTGATCGGTGCGTCCAGATTCAGTGAACTCGAATCAAGCTAGCCTCAAGGCCCTGTCGGGCTCTGTACAACATGCGCTGCAGGGAATCCTTCAGCCGGAAGAGCGTGTGTTGTGGGCGGGCAAGTCGATGCCGGGCGCAGCCTGGGGCGACATGATGCCCGCAGCAGTCGAAAGCCGGTGGGTTCGGGCAGTATTTTTTACCATTCTAGCCACGGTTTCGCTTGGCCTGCTCGCTATTTTCTTGTTGATTGTGATCGGTGGATTTGTCGTGGACCTGCAGAGGGGCAAGATCGGTTCGTCTGATATCTTCTGGTTGTTGCTCTTTCTGCCCGTGATGCTGTGGATTGCATGGCAACTTTTGTCGATGGTCATCTATCCATGGTTGTCAATCCGCCAGGCCCGCAACCGCAGCTATGTGCTTACGGATCATCGAGCAGTGACGGCCCGTGAGATATCAGGCGATGTGCAACTGGAATTCGTTGAGCTTGGCACTGTTGAAGAGCCATTGCTGGCCAGGTTGCGCAAGGACGGTGTCGGAGACGTGATTTTTGGTGGCTTTGTCGTCCGTTGGTACACTGGCGATGGTGGAATGGACGTCGATACTCGCATCGATACTGGCTTTACCGCCTGCCCGGAGGCCGCGAGAGTCATTGCACTGTTTACTGAAGCCCGCGCTGAACGTCGCAAGACGTACGAGCGCGACGTGATCGAAGAGATGGGTCGAGATTATCAAGGTTATCTACGCCGAACCGGGCGGCTATGAGTGTGGAACAAAGTACTTTAGGCACTCACGCCGTGTTCGATATTGCGCCCAACAAATCGGTGCAACGGACGTTTGACTCGCTGCCCATTATCCTCCTGCAAAATGGCCTGCGCCTCAAACGCCGCTGAACTCAGGCGTTCTCAGGGTGCGGCGCCACGCACCCTGAGAATGGCCGAGAACAGATCCATTTTTGCCAGTTGAGGCGCTGCATGGGCTTTGAAGAGATCGCAAAAACTGTACTTTTAGAAAAAGCCGCGAAGCCTATAGAAGTAAGGCACTGTCCAGACCAATACGTTGGAGTAATTAATCAATTTTCCTCCGATGTTGATTTTCCTGAGCGTATTCCGGTTGAAAGTCGCCCCCCCTGACATAAAGTGCGTGGTCATGATTTTGGAGTCGCCTCATATCAATGAATTCTCTAACAGTCTAGGTCCGGCAAAAGGAAAAACTGAATCATGGACTAATCTTAATGAATGCGGTTCAGAATCAATGCTCACTCGGGTTTTCAACAGCTTGCTATCGAGATGACCTTTTTGCTACTGCTTGGCAAAACGGGGCGAAAGAGGATTTAATCCGCAGGCTTAACGCACTCTTCCAGACTGGCGATGTAATAGTAAATTGCTGCACGAAAGGCAGCATGAAGAACAACGAATTGCGCCGATTGGTTCAGCAGTCAATACCGAGCGATAAGGGCGAAATTTTGAGAAGAACACATCCTTCTTCTTGGTACTCGGAACGGAACAGGATTTCTCAATGGACATTAGCATAACAAGGCAAATTAACTCGGACCGCGAAAAGCTTCGATTCACTTCGCTTTTGCGTCCGGTTATTTGCGGCGATGGCTCCGCATCGCGGAGCCATCGGGTCAGATAAGGAGCTTGAGCATGTCAAAACGACCTACAGTATCAAACGTAACGCCATCAATTCAGATTAAGCAGGCGCTTAGGCGCTCCTTATCTGACCCTTTAAGCTTCAAATAGGGAAAGAAATTAAATGACATACGATGTAATAGCTCTTGCATGCGAAAAACTTAGTTATAGGGATAAACTACGCCTTGCTCAATTGTTAATACAGGTGGCAAGAAAAGAAGAAGAGAATACAAACCCACAAAATCGATCAGAATCAGAAATTACTACAAAGAATTCCAAAATCATTACAACACAGGCGTTTGACGAAATTGACACTATAGGATACGTTGTTGAAAGGCTTTTGAAATTGAGACCGAGCAAGAAAAAGACGTTGGCCAATTCAATTAAGTCAATGTTTCAATTTCAGGGAGGCATTTCAGAGGCGGATATCGACGCAATTATCCATGAACTTGAAAAGCGTAAGCATATAAAAATTGAGCAAAATAGCGTCAGTTATTTATAATCGAATTCACCTTGGCCATTGAGGTAAGTTTTTCTTGCCTTTAGGCTCTTCAATCCCCCCGCATCATTAACGGAGAAAATCTATGGAACTCTCAGCAGTTTTAACGCCAACCCCCGAAGGGGGGTATGTCGCCTTCAATCCGGAAACCGGCACAACTACACAAGGGGAAACCGTTGAGGAAGCATTGACCAATTTGCGTGAGGCAACCGAGCTTTATCTTGAAGAATTTCCTCTTATCGTCGCGGGACGCCCTTTGCTGACCTCATTTCAAGTACCGGAACATGCCTAAACTCCCTGTCGTGTCGGGAGCGGAGGTTGTAAGGGTTATGCAGCGGTTGGGATTCGTGGTTGCACGGCAGCGTGGTAGCCATATCGTGATGCGGCGCGGGCCCTCGGGTTGCGTCGTGCCAAATCACGCCGAACTAAAAACTGGCACATTGAGCGGAGTTCTGAAACAGGCTGGTATTTCCGCAGATGAATTCGTTGAGGCGCTACATGCTTAAACATGCGCTCCAGCATTTAAAAAAATTTTCGTAAGGAATTCTAATGTCTTTAAAAGTGTTAGGTGACATAAATGAAAATATACAGACCAAAATTAATGAGACTAAATTAAAAACAAAACAAATTCAGAAAGAAGATCTGCAAAACGCATTAGATATGTTCCGACTGGACGATACCCTTCATCCGAAGAAGGTTTAGAAGCATTAATTTCAAGACCATATGGCTATAATAATTGGAAGGGCCCGTATGTGAAGGGATTGACAGCCGAATCTATTGATGATTTTTATTATGAAAATAATGGCTCCTCTAGCAAGGATACGGTTTTAAGTATCAGGTAGAATTGAATAGTAGTTTTCGAGCAATTAATAGCTTATGGAATTCGAGTGGGATCAAAATAAAGCAGAAAATAATCTGAAAAAGCATGGTGTAAGTTTTTCTAAAGCATCAACCGTTTTTGGTGACCCTTTGGAAATCACAATTGATGATCCTGACCATTCAGATGGGGAATATCGATTTCTTAGTATTGGTAAATCAGAACTGGGAAATCTTCTAGTGGTCTCGTATACTGAGAAGCGAGAAAATATTATTCGTATCATAAGCGCTAGGCAAGCGACAAATCATGAGCGGAAACATTATGAATACAACAACTGATGAAATGCGTACTGAATATGATTTTTCAAAAGGCGTGCGGGGCAAGCATCATAAATCATATAGACAGGGTAGTAATGTAATTTTTTTAGATAAAGATGTGGCCAAGGTTTTTAAAGATTCTGAGTCGGTAAATCATGCCTTACGCTTGCTAATGGAAATTGCTGGGCAGGAAATAGGCAAAAACCTAACCAAAGGATCAACTTGACCGCAAAAAGCGCCGCTCCTATTGTCGCTCTGCAGTTTCCCTTATCGTTAGACAGGCAGGCCATCAATGGGATTTACGCTCGAAAAAGTTGTATCGTGGGGACGTTCTTATGAAGAATACGTCAGCATGTTTGGCCTTTCGGAGGTCGATCTTGGACTTCGCATTCTTGGCTGTGGTGATGGCCCAGCGGCATTCAATACGGTTCTGACCAAACAAGGTGGGAATATCGTCTCGGTAGATCCAATCTACGTTTTTGAGGCAGAACAGATCAGAGGACGCATCTCCGAAACGTATGAAACCGTTATGGCACAAATGCGCAAGAACCAAGACGATTACGTCTGGGAAGCCATTCCGTCGATAGAGCAGCTTGGTAGTCTTCGCATGTCTGCGATGGAAATATTCCTCGCAGACTTCGATGCGGGAAAATACGAAGGTCGATACATCCCAGGGGAGTTACCATCGCTACCTTTTGAAAATGGAAAGTTCGACATCGCCTTGTCGTCCCATTTTTTGTTTTTGTACAGTGCGCATTTGTCGGCAGAGTTTCATCTTCAGGCGCTTCAAGAAATGTTGCGTGTAGCTCGCGAAGTGCGCGTATTTCCAATGCTTACCCTCGACGGCGCTTCATCAACCCATCTCCATTTTGTGACCAAACATCTTGCAAACCATGGCTTCGCGGTTGAAATTAAGCGCGTACCTTACGAGTTTCAGCGGGACGGCAATGAAATGTTGGTGGTCAAGCCCGTCTAACATGGCGCTCGAACTCGCTTTAAATTCTTCACTATAACGGGTTTGCATTTTTTACCTCTATAAAATTTTAGAGGCGACAACTATCCTGACACAGAGGGGCAACAGGCGACATGTGTCCAAAGTGCAAGCAAGAAACTTTTGAATTAATATCAACAGAGCCTGATCCAATTATGGGGCAAATGGGCGTTCAATTGAGAAAGCATAAGTGCTCGTCATGTGGCTTCGAAGAGTCAAAAAGTATTGATACATTTTCGTCATAACAAAAAAATCAACAGCGACCACAAATAAGCGGTATGTTTTTTAATGGTCATTTTTTTATTAACATTAATGCCACTTGGATAACTCATCGCTTATCATTTGTGGCTCGTTATTTTGGTCATTGGGTAGGTAAGTAGCACTGTAAACGTGCATTACTGAGGACGGTGGAGTACGGAGGGTAGTATGGATAAGGCTAAGATTGCGGCACGATCATCCATTGAGGTGACCTTGGAGGCGGATAAGGAGTACCACTGGTGTCAGTGTGGACGCTCGAAAAACCAACCCTTTTGTGACGGTTCCCACGCCGGAACAGGGATTACTCCGATTTCTTTTGTAGTGGAGGAAGAACAGGACGCGTGGTTGTGCCGCTGCAAGCAAACGGGTAGTGCGCCGTTTTGTGATGGTACGCATGCGACGCTGCCCAAGGACGTCACCGAGCTGGCTGTGCCCGACCGCAGCAGCGACAAGGACAAGGAACCGGCGCCGAAAAACACCGAGGAAGAGCCGACACTCGAGTACATCCACGCGATGGCCAAGAGTGGCCTCAAGGTGGTTGGGCGCGATGGCCCCGTGGATGCGATGGGCGTACCGCGTGAACGCCTGCCTTCATGGGACGACATCCAGATTCTGACTGCCCAGCTTGACCGCACGCCGCGGATGGATGATGCGCCCGTGGCGACGGAACTCGTGATCGGGCCGAATGCAAACAAGCCGCTACGCCTGAAGATGCCGCTGTTTGTCTCGGACATGAGTTTCGGCGCGCTATCCGAGGAGGCCAAGTTGTCGCTGGCCAAGGGCGCGGAGCTGGCCGGAACCGGAATCGCCTCGGGTGAGGGCGGCATGTTGAAAGAAGCGCAACAGGCCAACTCTCGCTATTTCTTCGAGTTGGCATCCGCCCAGTTTGGTTATGAAGAAAGCTTGCTGGCGAAGGTTCAGGCGTTTCACTTCAAGGCGGGTCAGGCGGCCAAGACGGGCACCGGCGGCCACTTGCCGGCGGCCAAGGTGACCGAGCGGATCGCCGCGGTTCGACATCTGCCCGCAGGGCAGGATGCCATTTCACCAGCGGCCTTCGAAAACCTCAAGACACCGGCGGACTTCGCCAATTTTGCGGCCCGTGTACGCGAGGTGTCGGGCGGCATTCCGATTGGCTTCAAGATGTCGGCACAGCACATCGAGAAAGACATCGACTTCGCGCTCGAGGCGGGCGCCGACTACATCATTCTGGATGGTCGCGGTGGCGGCACGGGCGCGGCTCCTTTGCTGTTCCGCGACCATATTTCGGTGCCGACGATTCCCGCCCTGGCCCGTGCGCGGCGTCATCTTGACCGCAGCGAGCGCGGGGATGTCACCTTGATCATTACCGGCGGCCTGCGTACCCCGCCGGACTTCATCAAGGCCTTGTGTCTGGGGGCCGACGGCATCGCCCTTGCCAACAGCGCGATGCAGGCGATCGGCTGCATCGCGGCGCGCATCTGTCATACCAACCACTGCCCCAGTGGCGTGGCGACGCAAGACCCGCAGTTGCGCACACGGTTGCAAGTGGATGTGGCGGCGCAACGTTTGCAACGCTTCCTCACCAGTTCGGTGGCATTGATGCAAGTGATGGCTCGCGCTTGCGGCCACGAGCGCCTTTCCGACTTTTGCGTGGATGACCTGACTACGTGGAAGAAGGACATGGCCGAGCTTTCCGGTGTCGCCTATGGTGGCGCCTGTAAATTCTGACGGAGTCGTCTTCTTTCCAAATGACCCAACAAGGCGCTACAGTAGCGCCCTGACACAGGGGGCTTATACAATCTAACCTTATTCGTTATCTTCAAAATGATAATCGCTATCATTCGATAATGTAACACCCAAGACTAGTCTGTAACAAACTGTAACATTGGCTGTTTACTGTTTCTAATTGATTGTATTAATTTGACAATTGTGCAAATCCATAGGCCGCTGACTGTAACAGCTTATTGTTACAGTCAGTCAAATCTCAATTCCCATCTAATTAATAACATCAATATATCAATGGGTTATATTTATTATCGGTAGAGCGGAAGTGGCATGTTCCATGCATTGCTTTTAAAAACCGTTGTAGTTCCTATTCGCAAATTTTTTCAACGATTGTTTTTTCAGCCTCTTGATCGGCGTCCTTAATATCAATGTCATATCTGATCAATGAAGCGAAAAGGGTTGAATAGCGGCATGTTTCGAAGTGGCCGAGTAAAAAAGTCCTAGATAATATTTTTAGAGGGGAATCGATATGCCTGTAACACTTACTTATCCCGGCGTCTACATTGAAGAAATACCCAGCGGCGTCAGAACCATTACCGGTGTCGCAACATCGATCACGGCTTTTATCGGACGAGCGAAGCGCGGACCCGATAACGAGGCCAAAGTCATCAACAGTTTTCCCGATTATGAAAGAATCTTCGGCGGGCTTGATCTCAATAGTTCGATGAGTTTTGCGGTTAGAGATTTTTTTATCAACGGCGGTAGTCAGGCCATTATTGGCCGTTTGTATCATGAGGAAGACGACGCTGCCTCGAATGCGATACTGACAGCCGATACTTTAATACTGGAAGCGGCTTATAAAGGCGCATGGGGAAATTATCTGCGGGCACGGGTCGATCACAATGTTTCTTCCGAAGTGGCGACGGCACAGGGCTTGGAAGAAGAGGACCTTTTCAATCTAACAGTTCGAGACACCAAAACCGGCGTCACTGAGCAGTATCTGAATGTTTCTGTAAAGCCTGGGCCCAGGCAAATCGACAAGGTTTTGGACAATCAATCCAAGCTCGTGCGAGTCAGCGGCGACTTGCCGGAAGGCCGGCCGGAGGCCAGCGATCCCCCGCAATCCGGCGAGGATCCTTTCGGCGATAACGATCCGGAAACGAATTACGCGGTAACCACCGAGGCTTCCAATAGCGCTCCACTCGAAATCGGAGATTACATCGGCGCTGGCATGAGCGATGCCAAGCAAGGGCTTTATCTACTGAAGCAAGCCGATTTGTTCAATCTGCTATGTCTACCGCCGGAGGGTGAAACTCCGGATTACCCGGAAGGACTGGTCGATGCGGCGATTGCGCTCTGCGAGGAAGAACGCGCGATGTTACTGATCGATTCACCGAGCGATTGGAGTGATAAGGACGCCGCTAAATCCGGCCTCGATGAAGTCGGCACGAAAAGCAAAAACGCGGCTCTGTTCTTTCCACGCCTCAAGCAACCCAACCCGTTACGCGACAATCAAATCGAAGAGTTCGTACCGTGCGGCGCGGTTGCCGGCGTGATGGCGCGCACCGATACGCAGCGCGGCGTCTGGAAAGCGCCGGCAGGGATCGAATCGACACTTCGCGGCGTACCCGAGCTGTCCGTCAAGTTGAACGATGCCGAAAACGGCGAATTGAATCCGTTGGGCATCAATTGTCTCAGGTCGTTTCCTATCATCGGCCGAATCGTATGGGGCGCGCGCACCTTGCGCGGAGCGGACATACTCGCCGACGAATACAAGTACATTCCGGTGCGCAGACTCGCGTTATTCATCGAGGAAACTCTTTTCAGAGGCACGCAATGGGTGGTTTTCGAACCGAACGACGAGCCTCTATGGGCGCAGATTCGGCTGAATGTCGGCGCATTCATGCACAATCTTTTCCGTCAGGGTGCATTCCAAGGGACGACGCCCCGCCAGGCTTACTTCGCCAAGTGCGATAACGAAACGACGACGCAAAACGATATCGACCGCGGCATCGTCAATATCGTCGTCGGTTTCGCACCGCTGAAACCGGCCGAATTCGTCATCATCAAACTCCAGCAGATCGCTGGCGAACTTGAAGTTTAAAGGAGGTCCGTCATGGCACAGTTCAGCGTCAATCCGCAACGATTCGATCCTTATAAAAACTTCAAATTCCGCGTCAAATGGGACGGCAAATTCGTCGCCGGCGTCAGCAAGGTCGGCGCGCTCAAACGCAGTACCGAGTTGGTCGAACATCGAGAGGGCGGCGATCCGAGTACCTCGCGCAAGTCGCCGGGAAGAACTAAATACGAAGCGATCACGTTGGAGCGCGGAGTCACCCACGATACCGAATTCGAAAAGTGGGCCAACAAAGTTTGGAATTTCGGTTCCGGTTTAGGCGCGGAGGTCTCGCTCAAGGACTTCCGGAAAGACGTCATCATCGAGGTTTATAACGAAGCCGGTCAATTGGCGATTGCCTATAAGGTCTATCGCTGCTGGGTTTCCGAATTTCAAGCCTTGTCGGATTTGGATGCCAATGCGAATGCCGTGGCGATTCAGACATTGAAACTCGAAAACGAAGGCTGGGAGCGGGATTACGAAGTGGCCGAACCGGTCGAGCCTGAGTTTACCGAGCCGGAAGGCTAAAATCGGAGCTGATATCGTGAGAAGTCTGAATGCTATGGAATTATTGACTGTTTGGGAGCAAGGCTTGAGTCAACCGCTATTGCAAAGGGCGCTCATTTTATTGGCCGTGGCGTTGCCGGAAAGCGAACCCGAAGAACTTACCGGCATGAGTATAGGCCGGCGCGATCGTCATTTATTGCGATTGCGCGAAAGACTGTTCGGTCCTCAACTGGTCAATACCTCGGTATGTCCGGTTTGTTCGGAACGAATCGAATGGGTAAACCAGGTTTCCGACTTACTGATTCCGCAAGATCTGTATCAAGCAAGCGCCAACCGGTTTACTATCGATGTTGACGAATACAAGCTTTGCGTTCGATTGCCGAACAGTCTGGATATCGCTGCCGTCATCGGTAATCCGGATACCGAAAGCGCGCAGCGGCAATTATTGACCCGCTGCGTGCTTAACGTCGAGCGATCAGGCGAATGCTTAACCGTCGAACGATTGCCCGATCCTATAATCGATGTGGTCATTCAACAGATCGAATTGCTCGATCCGCAGGCGGAAATCCGGATCGACTTGAAATGTCCCGCGTGTGCGCATCGTTGGGATGCGCTATTCGACATTGCCGGTTTGCTTTGGTCTGAGCTCAATGACTGGGCGGAACACATGCTGCAAACGGTGCACCGGTTGGCTTCGGGTTATGGCTGGAGCGAGCGCGACATTCTCGAACTCAGCCCGGTTCGTCGGCAACTCTATTTGGGGATGTTGGGAACATGAGCACCTTTTTGCGAACTTTGATCGATCGTCACCAGGAATGCACCGCCGGCCGAGAGTCCGTGCACAAGGTACAACCGCGCCCGAAAGCGAGGTTCGAGAACGACATGGGATCGGATACTTTTGCATCGAGTACGCTCGAAACGGGTTCTGAATTTTCGGTGTCGCGTCGGTCGGATACTGACGTTAGGTCGGATACGAACCGGCATGATCCAAGTGCGGAATCTTTATTGACCACGGACATCCGGAAGATGGACAGACAGGCACAAGATTCTGTGCAGCCAAACAACGATAAACCGACAATAGCGTCCGATTACGATCCGCGCCTAAATGAATTGAACTCGCGAATCGAAGCGGTGACATTAATGCTGGGACGGCAATCGTACGGTCGGGAAACGTCGGTCGGTTCAGACCGTCATGACGTCAAACCGCTTGAAACCAACGAAGCAACTTACGAACCCCGTAGTCGGTTCAATAACCTTCGATTGTCGGCAAATGAAGACATCAACGAACGCATCCAAGAGATACTGCAAAGATCGCATGGCCGGCAAAGAGAAGCGGCCGAGGGTAATGCTATTCTCCCCGGTAACTCACAATTGCCGGTAATGACCGAGCCGCTGACCCTGTCGGCGCCGGAGAATGAGAGCAATACGCAAGGCGTACGAGCGCGGTCGGAGCAGGAGGAAATACATCATGGAGGGCAATTACAGACTCCTGATTGGCTAAATGAAATGCGTGCCGATTTTAACGAGCGCTGGTTGGCGATCAACGGTAAAGCGAAAACCGAGCCGATCGTAAATGTCACGATAGGCCGAATCGAAGTGAAAGCCTTACCAGCCGATTCGGTGAAACAGTCTAAGGTCAGAGCCAACAAACCGAGCGGCGTGATGAGTCTCGACGATTACCTGAAACTCAGGGAAAGGAGGCGCTAGCATGAGCAGTTCGTCCGCGTTGGCAACCGTCACGGCAACGATGCATTATCTACTGACCAACGAGCTTGGCGCGAACGTGACGACGAAGCCGCCGAGCACCGCTCGCAATGGTTTAACCGGCGCGCAACTCAATCTTTTTCTATACGGCGTGCATTACAACTCGGCTTTCAGCAATGCGCCGTTGCCGGGCTCGGCAAGGAACGGCGAACATGCCTATTCGCCGATGCCACTGGTCCTGAAATATTTGATAACGGCCTACGGCGACAACGATGACGATATTTCGGCTCAAGTATTGATGGGACAGGCCATGAGCTTTTTTCACGATCGTCCGCTGCTGAGCCGGGGGGACATCGAAGGCATCAGCCCGGATTCCGATTTACAACGTCAAATCGAGCGAATCCGCATCACGCACGATACTTTGTCGCTGGACGATATGTCCAAGCTGTGGACCAGTTTTCAATCGGCCGAATACCGGCTTTCCACCGGTTACGAGGTTTCCGCGGTCTTGATCGAAAGCACACGAACCGGACGTGCGCCTTTGCCTGTTCTGAAACGAGGCGAGGAAGACCGGGGCGGGCATATCATAGCGGCTCCTTCGGCCTCTCTTTCAGGCTTTCGGTTTCCGAATCAAAAACCGAGCGCCGAATTGGGCGATAGCATCGTATTACTGGGTGAACATTTGACTGCCGACAACACAACGGTGCGTCTGCAGCATCCCTTGTTGAATGAACCGATCGTGCTTCAACCCGAGCCCACTCCGACGGAAACCGAAATGACGGTTCGGCTACCATCCATAACGGACGATGCCGAAGCGGGTTCAAGATGGCCGGCGGGATTTTATGTCGTCTCGCTCGTCCGGCAAAGACCTGGCATGCCTCAGTGGACCAGCAATACATTGTTTTTACCGTTGTCCCCACGCATAGAGACGATCGATCCGGCCAACGCTCCGGCAGGGGATGTCGAGTTGACGATAGAATGCCTGCCGCAAATTTTGGACGGTCAGCAAGTCGTGCTGTTGTTCAGCGACCGCATCGTACCGCCCGATGCAATCGTTACGCCTGTTGATCCGGAGGCTAGAACCGAACTGACGTTCACGATCCAAAATGCCGCCTCACGGGAAACGCCTTATGTCGTTCGTCTCAGAGTCGACGGCGTCGACAGCATTCCGGTGGATTTTTCAGGTGCTACGCCGCAATTCGCCGATAACCAAAAGGTAAGCATCACATGAACGATCAAGCCGACTGGGTTGAAATCAACGACAAGCATTTAGCCGCGACCGTCGCGTGGCTTCGCCTGCGTTTGGAACGTCTAGCCCGATCCACCGAAGGGAAAACGAAAGCGGTTTCTTCGGATGAGCCGAGCAGGGCAAAGTCGGGATGGTTCGGACTTCCAAAGCAAACGGCTTCGAGCAATACGGCGCTCGACGAATCGATGTCGGAAAAAGATTCGATCGATCGGGTTCTTCAGGAAATGACCGACTTGGAAACCAACGCCCCTCCGCCTGCGTTGATTTTGTTGGCCAATAATTTGGGATTGTCGAAATTCGACCGATCGGTATTGGCGCTTTGCGCGGCAATGGCGTTAGATACGCGAATCCCTGGACTGTGCGCGAAAGCGCAGGGTGATCTCAACAGACCTTATCCGACATTTGCACTGGCATTTGCCTTGTTCGACGAGCCGGACTGGAACGCCTTGTCGCCTCACGGTCCGCTGCGTTACTGGAGGTTGCTCGAAATCAACCAACCCGGTGCGATGCCTTTGACCGGCGCGGCGCTGATCGCCGACGAACGTATCGTCAATTATCTGAAAGGGCTCAATTATCTGGACGACCGGTTGACGCCGTTACTCGATCCGATCGGTATGCAATCGATCGATGACAATTTGCCGCCATCGCAGCAGCAAACGGTCGATCGCATCGTCGCCCGATTGAAGCAGACGAACGGTTACGAGTTTCCTCCGATAATCGAACTGTTGGGACACGATTCGGCGAGTAAACGGCTCATCGCCGCACGATCGGCAACGCTACTGGGCTTGAATTTGCGAGCAATGGACCTTAAAAGCATACCTGGACAAACCGGTGATTTCGAAACCTTCATCCGGCTGTGGCAACGTGAATCGTTGCTGATGCCGCTGGCCTTGTATCTCGCTATCGATGGCGCCGCCGAGTCGGATCGAACGCTGCTCAAGCGCTTCATCGAACGCTGCAGCGGTTTGGTTTTCATCGATCTTGCAGACGCCAAGACCGAAACTCTCCGCGAGCGGATCACGATCGAAGTCGGCAAACCGACGCCGGCCGAACAGGAAAGGATGTGGGACGAAGTCTTGCAGGCGCAGGCCGGAGATCTTTCCAAACGGTTGGCCGGACAATTTTCATTCGACCAACATGAGATCCGTAGTCTAGCCCATGCCTCATCGGAACAAGCCGGAGCACCCTCGGAATTCAATCTATGGGAGTCATGCCGCGTCGCCGCGCGCGAAGGCATGGAGCAGTTGGCGCAACGCATTGATGTCAAAGCCGTTTGGGATGATTTAATCCTGCCGTTGGATCTCAAGTCCTTGCTTCGGCAAATTACCGAGCAAGTCAGCCGGCGTAATCGAGTTTACGACGATTGGGGCTTTCGAAGCAAACTGAATCGAGGCTTGGGGATCAATGCGCTTTTTACCGGGGAAAGCGGTACCGGCAAGACGATGGCGGCCGAGGTGATCGCCAATGAATTGCAACTCGACCTGTTTCGCATCGATCTCTCGGCGGTCGTCAGCAAATACATCGGCGAAACCGAAAAGAACCTGCGCAAGCTGTTCGATTCCGCCGAAGACAGCGGAGCGATCCTGTTCTTCGACGAAGCCGACGCGCTGTTCGGCAAACGCAGCGAAGTCAAGGACAGTCACGATCGCTACGCCAACATCGAAATCAATTATTTACTGCAGCGCATGGAGGCCTATCGGGGCCTGGCGATACTGGCGACCAATATGAAAGGCGCGCTGGACAAGGCCTTCATGCGGCGCTTGCGGTTCATCGTCGATTTTCCGTTTCCCGGCATCGAGGAACGCAAGCAAATCTGGAAAAGAGTGTTTCCGCCCGCCACGCCGGTCGACCCGGCTTTGGACTACCGTCGCCTGGCCGCGCTCAACTTGACCGGCGGCAGCATCCAGAACGTGGCGTTGAACGCGGCATTCCTGGCTGCCCAAGAAGAGAATGCCCGGGTGACGATGCCGTTAATCTTGAATGCGGCTCGTACCGAATTCAAAAAAATGGAAAAGCCCGCCAAAGAATCGGATTTCCGCTGGCTGGATCAGGCGGAGGTCAAATGAACATCAATTTGCATATCGAACGGCTGATTTTGGACGGTGTCGATATCGTACCCGCTCAGCAACATTTGTTACAAAGTATCGTAGCGAGCGAACTTGCCCGGATGCTTGCGGAAGGCGGACTTTCGCCTAGTCTGGCTCAGGGGACTAACTTGTCGCGCGTGTCCGCAAACGGCATTCAAATAAATGAGGGCAACAAGCCCGCGCAACTCGGCAAGCAAATCGCTCAATCGGTCTATGGAGGCATCGGTGATGAATAAAACAGCCGTTGTACCTTTGGCGAAATCGGAACGTTTTTTAGCACCTTTTCAGGGCATACTACAGCGCAAATGCGCCTGTGGAAAGCAAAGTATTGCCGGTGAAGAGTGTGAGGAGTGTGCGAAAAAAAGGACCGGTTTTCAACGAAAGCTTCGCATGGGTACAATCAATGACCCGCTGGAAAGGGAAGCCGATCAGATTGCCGAACAGGTATTGAATACGCCCGCTAATCCCGTCGTAAGTAGAGCAACGTCAAGTATCCAACGCTATACAGGACCGCCATTTGAACAAACGGAGGACGTTCCGGACAGTGTAGATCAGGTTCTAGGCTGCTCTGGAAGCCTCATGGATGCAGCTTTGCGTAAAGACATGGAATCACGATTTGATCATGATTTTTCTCAGGTACGAGTACATCTTGGCGGCGACGCCGAGCAATCGGCACGAGAAGTCAATGCCCAGGCTTACACGGTCGGACGTAATATTGTCTTCGGAGCCGGTCAATTCGCACCGCAAACACACACAGGACGACGTTTACTTGCCCACGAACTGTCGCATGTGGTCCAGCAAACCGGGAATAGTTCACCCAAAATTCAAAGGCAGCCGGAAAAAGATCAAGGTCCATCTAGTGAAATCGGCAAAGCACTTGATAAAAACGATCTCTTTCAAAAATTGCCAAAAGCAGCACGCGATAAAATACTGGAGGAAATTGACAAAGCGCCCGAAACGATCACTAAAGCCGTTCTTGACAAGATAATTGATCTCGCGCCAATCGATTCCGAATATAAAGAAGGCTTGAAAAAGGCCGGCGAAGCAATCATTACAGCGGTTACCGGCAGAAAAGCCCCTTCAGTAAGCAAATGCGATGCCGTGTCCGGATATCATGAAGGCACATCTTCCACGTACAAAGGAATGTGCTGTAGAGGAAGTATTGAAAGTGAAATGACCTGTTGTCCAAAGGATAAATTCGCTCCCAACAATATACCTGTTTGCTGCAAAGGTGATGAGTATGTAACTACTGATTTCAAATGCGAGAAAGCATCGGCAATTGATTTCAGCACCATTTGCATGCCGCCCGGCAAAAAAGACGCATTGGGAAAATGCTGTATGCCCCCTTTAGATGTGATCAACGGAATGTGTGTCAATCCGCCTAAACCCAAACCGCCTCCTCAGCCATTCAGCATTAAATTTTCTCTAGGCGTGATTGATGATTACAACATAGATGAATCCGTTCTCAATAGCCGGCAGACCCTTCATTTCGAAAAAATCAAAAAGCGGATTCTTCAATATTTGGAATTCTGTCCATCCAGCATGATAACAATTATCGGATTCGCGGATAAACCGGGGACGGAAGAACATAATTTTGATCTTGGACAAAGAAGAGCCGATTACGTTAAGTTTCTGCTGCAACTCGAACTAATAAAAATAAATTTCAATGGATTTCCACCGCTACTTTTTTCACGTTCGGAAGGAGAAAACAATCCGGTTGATACGGAATCCGGCGAAAAATATTCCGCACGGAACCGAAGAGTCGAAATTGAATTTAATTCACTCTGTCCGCCGATCAGCAGTCTCTCTAGTACACCACTTCAGATTGATTCACCATTGCAGTCGGGGTTCTCTCAGAAGTTGAATATAGGAAATTTCTAGATGATGAGGGAGAAAGCGCAACATCAGCTAAAGCAGGACAACCCCTTATCCAGGCCGGTTTCAAGGGGCGTGATGCAACAGAAATGCGCTTGTGGTAATCGTGCGATCGTCAACGGGGAATGTGAGAAATACGCGAAACAAAAGAGCAGTTTACAAAGGAATTTTGCTATTAGATCTAGTGACGATCCGCTGGAAAAGGAAGCTAGCCGGGTTTCCGATCAGCTATCGGCAACACTGGTGCGTTCAGTTGCCAATAGCTCGGCAATGCGTATTCAACGCTTAACGGGGCAACCATCCGGCCGGATGGATACAGTGCCCGTCAGCGTGGGGCAGGCTCTTGCCGAACCCGGAAGCCCTTTGGAATCAGGGTTAAGGAATGACATGGAACAACGGTTTGGCTACGATTTTTCCCGCGTACGTACTCATTCCGGTGCGCTAGCCGGGCAATCCGCATAAGAGGTGAATGCTGATGCCTATACAGTGGGTCTCGATATTGTATTCAGTCCGGGCCGGTACGTACCCGGAACGCACGAGGGACGGAAGCTAATGGCCCATGAACTGACCCATGTGGTGCAGCAGTCGGGCGTAGAGGGAATTCGTGATGGGCAAAGATATGGCGGATGGGGTTCGTCGCCTCTTGCCGTTCAACGATCTCCCGCAAATTATGACAACCAATTATTTCAAGACGTTGGTGGTACTCTGCCCTACCGTGAGGCTACTAATTTGCTTGATTGCATTCGGATCATGGGGCCTGGAAGCGCTGAATTTTGCCGTCGGGAGGTGTTGGGAGAGGAAATTATACCGGAGACTTCCGTTCCCTCCGCTCCCACGAGCCCGGTCTTCACCGGAGCGACTGCCGGCGCCAAGAGTCCGCGTATAAAAAGTATGGAGAATAGCAGAGGGTGTGCATATACCGTTGTTTATTCAAAACCACGGAACGTGGATTGCGATACGGTTTATAAAAACGAACATGGGAAAAACCCGCCCGAGCCTCTCTGTGGTGTGTCGTTAGTTTATGACATCACTTCGGTAAGCGCTATTGGCAGAAAATGCCCCAAATTAGATGGACTCAAGGTATCCGAAGTAGTCAAGGGAGATCAGGGCTGCACACCTCCCGGTTATGTATGGCCGGCTCCCAAGCCTTGTGTGATCGGATCCGGCGGCAAGTTAAGCGGGTGTACGGATACCCTCACTCTCTGCGGACCAACCCGTAATCTCCAGGGGAATGGCTGTACCGAGATTGTCGACCAGGAGATTGAGGTGGGAGGGCAACTTGCGGAAGAGCATGAGATCATCTTCGAACTGAAAAAGAGCGGCAAGGATTGCACTGGAAAAGTGACCCGAAACTGACGTCAATACTGGTTTTAAGCGAGACGGAGCCTAAATGAAACTTAATTTGCATATAGAACGGCTAGTTATATACGGCGTTTACGTTGCACTTGATCAAAGTCATTCGATTGGTCGGCAATAATTCGATGCAAACCCCACAATCGGTGTATGGGAGACTCGGTTATGAATAAAGCGACAGTTGCTCAGCAAGCCGGAGCAGCAATTTTTTTACCTTCCGCACACGGAATACTTCAGCGCAAGTGTGCTTGCGGCAATCATACGGTTGCAGGCGGAGAGTGTGTCGAATGTACAAAGCAAAATCGTCGCCTGCAACTAAAGCTTGCCATCGGCGCAAGCCATGATCCGCTGGAACAGGAAGCGGATCGGGTTGCTGAGCGAGTGCTGACAAAGCCCGCGCATTCCGCTTTCAACAGCTCGCCTCTACGCATACAACGCTTGGCGGGGCAGGCAGCCGAGGCCGAGTATACCGTGCCCGCCAGTGTCGATCGTGTGCTTGCCGGTACCGGTGAGCAATTGCAACCCGCGTTACGGCAAGACATGGAATCGCGCTTTGGTCAGGATTTTTCTCAGGTACGCGTGCATTTGGGTGCTGTTGCCGAGCAATCCGCACGTGAAATTAATGCCCATGCCTACACGGTGGGGAATAATATTATATTTGGTTCTGGCCAGTATTCACCGGGGACTTACCAGGGACGGCGATTACTTTCACATGAACTCACACATGTTATTCAGCAGAACGGGAGCAAGCATTCTGAAATCATTCAACGTGCAGAAGTGGATGACCGTTCTTGTACCGGTCTTACGGATATTGCGCCTGACATCGATGCAAAGGTGAATTCCGAGATTGCGGCTGCAAGGACATCTGCTCCTACCCCATTGGTAGTTGCGGATTTTCTGAAAGATGTGGCTGGCCGCGTGGGTGGAAAGTTGGTGGGGTCAATCGAGAAATTTATTCAAGGGTTGCCTGCCAGTAAAAGAACCGACCCGGCTCAGAATCTTTCGGGAACGAAGTTCGCGGGAGTCAGTAATGTAAATAAGTTCTATAACCTTCACACTCTCGGCGCGGTAAAAGTCGTTGGTCCTGCCGCCAATGTCAATGGTATTTGTACCGGAGCGGATAAATTCGGACATTTTTTTGAGGAAGGATTTGTTTATTTCCAGCTTTCTAAAGCGGGAGCAACTGCAGCAATGTTGAATGATGTGGGGAATTTTCTGGAAATAAGCCCAATTCAAGGGCTCGGTGTGACGGGTGTTTTCTCCAACGCCGATAAGGCTGCCAATCTTGCTGGAAAAAAGTTCTATGAAGACCTTGAGGCTGATCCCGGCAAGTACAAGTTCAGTGTGAGTAACTACCTCACTAAAGATTGGAACGAGACTACAAACCCAAGCTTCTATGAATCTGGAGAAGGCAGCATCATTTGGAGCAATCTCTTGACCGGCTTATGGGATGGACAGTTTACGTCCGGCGGGGGGACTTCGTCACCGATCAAAGCTGAATTGGATCTCAAAGCCACAGCCGGGGGTAGCTTGACCGGGACCAATCAGTGGCCTGCAGGTGCCGCTAAACCCAACAAAGAAAAAATCAAAAACGGGAAGATTACCCATATAACTACGGCCGTGTCCGGAATCGATCCTAGAAGTGCCCCGCCTACACCGGTATCCGCCACACCCGTCAGTGGTATCAAGATTGATTTCGAATGGGAATTGCGAAAAAGTTCCGGCAAGGGAATATGGTCGTCCGTAGATGAACAAAATCTTGCCGGTACCTGGGGGATAGGCGCTTCAGCAAGTAATGGGGGAAAATGGCAGTTGAAAAAGCGATGAGCCTTATACTTTTTTAGACTCATCATCTGGCAAAGGCAGGTTTTGACCCAAGGGTATTCACTAGGCACGTTTAATAAATAAGAAGGATGAATGGCTAAGGCTTGGTTATCCAGTAGCTTTTCGATATTCGTCTCTTGTCGGATGGACTAAGGATTTGGTCGTAAATAACGTCCCTATTTTAAGGAGGGTTCGGTAACTCGATTGGCAGGTGTCGGCAGGGCAGATTTTTGCTCCTCGGCAATTGCTCCTGCATTGCCCTAATACACGCCATCCATGGCAATCGGTCGCCGCCGTCAAGCCTACATGGACGCATTCACCCAGCACCTAAATTCCATAACTTAATGGCCATGATTAATTGCCTTGGATAATTTAGGTGCTGGGTTCACGGCGCCCTGCCAAGCGAGTTACCGAACCCTCAACAATGCGTAGAGTTCCAGGACGTTATTTATCACGAAATCCTAACCAACGTGCAATACATGCAGCGAATAAGCATGAGCCAGAGCAAACAGATATGAGTGATGTAGCCGTTGAATTGAGGGTAATCAAATGAACAAAAAATCAAAAACCTACACCTACCGCTGCGGCCATAAAGTCGAGCTGGAAAAAAGCCCCGATCAAATGGTCATCAGAGAGGTACCCGAAAATTTGGATGATGCAACTATCGTGTCATCCGAACAGGTTTCCCCGTCATCGACCCGTATCAATACCAGCGAAACGAATTTGGAATCTTTGATGGCAAGGAGCCGGTCCGTGGCGCCGACCCATCATGCTTATTACGAGGCCGAGTCCGGGAATGAGTTTTTGATTACGGACCGGGTTTTCGTGACCTTCAAGGAAGCGCTTGCCGACGAACAGGTCGATGCGTTTGCCGGACGTTACGGGTTGATAAAAAAAGAGGCTTACAGCGGTAAGGATTATCTTTTTCAACTGACCAATCATACCGGCATGAATCCGGTAAAATTGGTGGTGAAATTGACCGAGGAAGAACCATTGGTCGAAGCCGCGGAGCATGATTTGAACCAACGGATGACGACTTATGCATTAGCGATTCCTGCCGACCCCGAATATCCGAAACAATGGCATCTTCATACCCGGTTGAACCATGCCGACTTCGATTCCCGTTCTTCGAGCCGCTGCGAAAAGGCCTGGAATCTCTTGAGCCATTTCGGAAACGAAGAGGTCGTGATTGCGGTTTCCGACGACGGATGCAAGCTGGATCACGTCGATTTCGACTCAGAGACGAAATTCGCCGGTTGGGGTTATCTGCGGGGGGAACGTCTGATCACTTCTGCCGACATCGATGCGGTACCGGGTGAAATGTACAAATCGGGTTCCAATCACGGCACTTCGTGCTGCGGCGTGATAGGTGCGGAAGTCGACGCTTTGTTGACGGTCGGCGCGGCGCCCGGTTGCAGGTTACTGCCCATTCAATGGGAGTCGTCGGGTCCGTCCTTATTCATCAGTGATTCCAAATTGCTGACCGTTCTGAACTACATCGCCGATAAGGCAGACGTGATGTCCAATTCCTGGGGCGGCGTGCCAAGGAGCGAATGGGCGCAACCGGTGATTAATCGCATCAAGACCTTGGCTCAAACCGGCGGGCGCCGAGGCAAAGGCATCGTCTTTTTATGGGCGGCCGGTAACGAAAATTGCCCGATCAACCATACAGGCAATCAGGACGTTCCCTACGATCATGGCGTCGAGGTTCAGGGCGGCGCCTTGGTTTGGGTGGGAGTCAAGAAAACCCGATTTTTCCGAAACAATCTGGTCGGCATTCCCGGCATCATGCATGTGGCGGCTCTGGCCAGTAACGCGATGCGAAGCCACTATTCCAACTACGGTCCGGGGATTATGCTTTGCGCGCCTACCAATAATGTCCATACCTATTACAGAATGACCGTGCGAGGTCTCGGAATCACCACGACGACCGGTCAGGCCGGTAGCGTGACCTCCGGCTTCGGCGGTACGTCGAGCGCAACACCGTTGGTGGCCGGCATTGCGGCGTTGACCATATCGGCGAATCCTAGCTTGAGTGCTCTTGAAGTCATTTCGATTCTGAAACGAACCGCCTCGAAAGACATCGATTTCAGTGCTTATCCTAAAACCCCGCCGGCCAATTTCGATCCCGATACCGGTTGGGATGTCTCGCCGGTTGCGCCTTTCGACAAGGGTGATTTTGTCGATAACGGCGATGCGGACGGCAGCTGGAGTCCATGGTTCGGTCACGGCCGGGTCGATGCCGAAGCGGCTGTTGCCGAAGCTTTGAACCTAAGGGAACCCGCGGGCGAACTGAGTTTTCAAGACACGTCCTCGCCGAACAAAAGTATTCCAGACAATAATGCCACCGGCATCAAGGACAAAATTACCTGTACGGACAGTTTCACTATCCGCGATGTCAGCATTCGCGTGGCCATTGCCCATACCTATATCGGCGACCTGCGCGTCAGTCTGGTATCTCCCTCCGGCATTGCAGTCATACTCCATGATCGGGCCGGCGGAAGCGCCAATGATTTGAATCGGGAATTCACCGTTCTTTCGACCCCCGGATTACATGGCCTGTCCGGGCAATCGTCCGAAGGCGGCTGGGTCCTTCATGTCCAGGATTTGGCGAGAGCCGATCGCGGCAGATTGACGAGTTGGTCGTTGCAATTAAATGGGCATCGACAGGTCTCGGTTAGCGTTTCCGAAAATCCGGGGATGATCATTCCCGATAATTCGGCTGCCGGTATCTCACGGTCCTTGAACGTCGTCGAAACGGGTCGTCTGGACACTATCGACGTGGATATCGATATAACGCACACCTATATCGGCGATTTGATCGTCGAACTGCAAGCGCCCGATGGTACATCGGTCTTATTGCATAACCGCAGCGGTGGGTCGGCGGATAATATTATCAAGACTTATTCGTTGTCGAATACCGCCGGTTTACAAGCGCTTCGGGGAACGATGATACAGGGAGACTGGCAACTCAAAGTCATGGACCGCGCCCGCGCCGATCAAGGCAAGCTTAACCGCTGGGCCTTGCATTTGACCGCAATGTAACCGGAGTGCATCGAATGACCACGTTTCCCGGTTCCCCAAAATTGATCAAAGGCGGTATCGTGCTGCTCAACCCTAGCACCAGTGCGGTATTGCGTATCATTGCGTTGCAATACAATCCGGATACGCTGACCCGCAGTCTGCAGGTGCAGGCGGTCGGCGGCGAAGGCGGGGACCGTTCCGAAGCGCTGCGTCTGAAAGGCCCGCCGGTGGAAACGATCAAGCTGGATGCCGAGATCGATGCGGCGGATCAGTTGGAGTTTCCCGAGCAGAATCAAAATGTTGCCCGGTTGGGCCTGCATGCCCAATTGGCCGCCCTGGAAACCACGGTCTATCCGACCAGCGCGAAGCTCAACAGCAATAACGCTCTGGCGAGTTCCGGGACTCTTGAAATCGCGCCGATGGAATCGCCGTTACTGTTGTTCGTCTGGAGTAAAAACCGCATCCTGCCGGTACGGCTGACCGAGTTCAGCATTACCGAAGAAGCCTTCGATCCGGCATTGAATCCGATTCGCGCGAAAGTCAGTCTGGGCATGCGGGTACTGAGCGTCGACGATCTCGGTTTCGATCATAAAGGCGGCAGTCTGTTCATGACTTATCTGCGAAACAAGGAACAACTGTCCGCGCAATTTCAGGGCGGCTCGCTCACTCATTTCGGCATAGAGGGCATATCATGAACGATCCTTTGTCAGCCATGTTGCAAGCCGGCGTTTTCGGTAACGCTCTGTTTCCCGCAACCAGCCGCTATCACGGTATTCAGACCAAAATACGGGAAACGTCGGACGGTAAAAAGGTCATTTATCTCCAGCGGCGATTCGTGCCGCAACCGGAACGGTTCGAGCTGTTGCAGGAACATGTCGTGACCGAAGGCGAACGGCTCGATAACATCACCGCGCATTATCTGGGCGATCCGGAGCAATTTTGGCAACTCTGCGACGCCAATCGGGCGATGCGTCCCGACGAACTGACCGAAAGAATCGGACGAAGACTGCGTATTACTCTGCCTGAAGGCATTCCGGGGGTGCCCGATGCTTAAGGATGTCCATTTGTCGCTGATGATAGGGCCGATCGTGCCGATTCCGGCTACGCGAGTCGTGATGGAGCATTTGGACAGCATCGAAGTGACCGTCAAGGACAAGGGCCCGAGCGCGTTTCAAATTTCGTTCGGCCTGAGCAATAAATCGCCGTTGCAGATTCTGTTTTTGCTGAGCGGAGGCAAACCGCTGTTGTTCATGCGCGTGGTCATCGTCGTTACATTGAGCGGTAGGTCCGAAGTGATCATGGACGGCGTCATTACTCATCACCAAATCAAGCCGGGAAGTAACGGTTCGCAATCGACGCTGACGATCACCGGCGAGGATTTGACGGCCTTGATGAATCAGCAGGATTTCAGCGGCTTTCCGTTTCCTGCGACTCCGGCTGAGGCCCGTGTGCTCTTGCTGTTGGCCAAGTATGCGATTTTGGGCGTCTTGCCGATGGTGATACCCAGCATCTTGGTCGACGTGCCGTTGCCGACCGGCAACATACCCGGCCAGCGCGGAACCGACCTGGCTTATATCAACGCGTTGGCGGATCGGGTCGGCTATGTCTTTTATATCGATCCCGGACCGAAACCCGGAATGAACGTTGCCTACTGGGGGCCGCAAATCAAGATCGGTATTCCGCAACCGGCGCTGAATGTGGACATGGATGCGCATACCAACGTCGAGAGTCTGAGTTTCCAATTCGATAATCAAAAAAACAAGATTCCGACGGTGTTCATCTATAACGAACTGACCAAGGTCGTGTTTCCGATTCCGCTGCCGCCGATCACGCCTTTGAATCCGCCGCTGGGGCTCGTTCCTCCGCTGCCGACCAGCATCGGCGATTTGAAACCGGTACGCGACGATTTATCCAAACGCTCGATTCCCCAGGCGATCATGATCGGCTTGGCGACGGCCGCGAAATGGGCCGAGGCGGTTACCGGAAGCGGCGAACTGAATGTCTTGCGTTACGGACGGGTGTTGAAGGCGCGGCAATTGGTCGGCGTGCGCGGCGCGGGACCGGCTTTCGACGGCTTGCATTACGTGACTAGCGTTAAACATAAAATTAAGCGGGGCGAGTACAAGCAAAGTTTTGAATTGAGCCGTAACGGCCTGATTTCCACGATTCCGAAGGTGATGCCATGAACGAGCAAAACCAAAGCACGGAGGCTCGCTATTACGGTAAATACCGGGGTACCGTGATCAACAACATCGATCCGGAGCAACGCGGGCGGATCATGGCGATGGTGCCCGATGTATTGGGATTGACGCCTTCCAGTTGGGCGATGCCTTGCGTACCGATGGCGGGAAAACAGCAAGGCGTGTTCATGGTGCCGCAAATCGGCGCGGGCGTTTGGATCGAGTTCGAGCAGGGCGACCCGGATTACCCGATCTGGGTCGGCGGATTTTGGGGCGTAGCGGCGGAGGTTCCGGCCTTGGCTTTAGCGCCCCCGCCGATACCGCCGGGACAAAACATCGTCATGCAGACTACGGCTCAAAACACGCTGATCATCAGCGATTCCGCTCCTACACCGATCAGCGGCGGGATCGTGTTGAAAAGCACCAGTGGCGCGACGATCGTCGTCAACGACTCGGGTATTTATATTCAAAACGGCAAGGGCGCCAGTCTGGTCATGGCCGGACCGACCGTCACGATCAACAACGGCGCCTTGGTCGTCATGTGAGGAGGTGGAATCATGCCGGGATTTTTAGTTCATGTCGGCGCGCAAGTGTTTTGCGGCCATGCCGGCCAAGCGATGCCCACGGTACCGAATCCACGGGTAACGGTCGGCGGTCAGCCGACTGTGGTGATGACTACGCCCTATGTGGTTGCGGGCTGTACCTTACCGACACCACCGGCTGCTAATGGTCCATGCGTCACGGCACAATGGTTCAGCGGCACGACACGGGTGTTCTCGAACGGACAGCCACTGTTGGTGCAAAGCAGTCAGGCCGTTTGCGCACCGTCGGGCACCCCTTTGATCATCGCGGCGACACAAACCCGCGTCAGTGCAATTTAAGGAGGCGTGATGCTTAATATCGATTTTCCGTTCCATTTCGATCATCGCGGCAAGACGGCGGTCGCCGATGATGACGAGCATATTCGCGACTTGATCGAGCAGTTCCTGTTTACCAATCCCGGCGAACGGGTCAACCGGCCCGATTTCGGCAGCGGCTTGCTCCAGTTGATTTTCGCGCCGAACAGTCCGGAGCTGGCCGCGGCGCTGCAATTTACCGTGCAGGCCGGATTGCAGCAATGGCTGGCCGATGTGATCGAAGTGCAGGAACTCGAAGTCACCAGCGACGACGCCCGTTTGCGCGTCGATCTCAAGTATAAGGTCAGGCGCACCCAGGAGCTGACTGCCGCCACTTTTACCCGGAGTACCGTGTCATGAACACTGTCATTTGCAAGGATGTGCGCAGACGCGAGGGCGTAAGACGGCATAAGGAATTGAACGGCTTGGATTATCTCGAAGTCGCGCCGAATCAACTCGGTTTATCCGTTTGTTTTCTGGGCAAGGCGCCGGTTCAATTGGATAAAAGCAATATCGTGATCGAGGGCGGACAGCGTATTCGCGATATTCGGGTCGAAAGCGTCGAGGTCATTCGCAATCAACGGCCGGAATTCGACGACAGGATGGACATCACGGTCAATCAGGCGGGTGATTTTTCGACCTATACCTTACGAATCGTTGAAAGGGACGAGCAAGGACAATGTCGCAGGCACCGGCATTTCGACCCGCTTTACGACCGCATCGAGTTCAGTTTCAAAATCGATTGTCCAAACGATTCGGATTGCCGGCAGCAGGCTTTGTGTCCGCCCGACAACAGCGACGCGCCGGATATCGATTACCTGGCCAAGGATTATGCGAGTTTTCGGAAGCTGATTCTGGACCGGTTGGCGGTGACGATGCCCGATTGGCGCGAACGGCACGTCCCTGACATCGGCGTCGCTTTGGTGGAAGTATTGGCCTATGCCGGCGATCATTTGAGCTACTATCAGGACGCGGTCGCGACCGAAGCCTATCTGGAGACCGCGCGTCGACGCATTTCGGTCCGGCGGCACGCCCGTTTGGTCGATTATGCGATGCATGAAGGCTGCAACGCCAGGTCCTGGATTTGTGCGTATGTCGATCAGGATATTTCGGCCATCGATCCCAAAGATATCTATTTCATCATGGGATTCGACGATTCGTTGCGGACGATCGGGATCGCCGCATCCCATGATGATCTCTTGCAATTTCCCTCGAGTCTCTACGAGGTTTATGAACCGGTAGCGGAAGGCGTCATCGATCTGTACACCGACCATAACCGTATCGAATTCCATACGTGGAACGACAGGCAATGCTGCATTCCCAAGGGAGCCACCCGTGCAACGTTGAAGGGGCAATGGATTCCTCCGGTCAGCGATGAATATCCGCATTGCGGGCCTGAACGACAACCGAACCCTTCAGTCAACGCGGCCGTTGCGGAAGACTCCGCGGCCCCCAAACTTCGTCTGAAACCGGGCGACATCGTGGTCTTCGAGGAAATCAAGGGCTCGAAAACTGGACATGCCGAGGATACCGATCCCAAGCATCGTCATGCGGTGCGATTGGTCGAGGTTGCGGGCGACACCGATCCGTTGAACGGTCAAGCCATCGTCCACATCGCCTGGCATGAAAAAGACGCGCTTCCGTTTCCGCTCTGTCTTTCCGCATTGGGGCAACCGCCCGATTGCGAACTGATCGAAAACATCAGTATCGCGTGCGGTAATGTGGTCTTGTCCGATCATGGCAAGACCGTCACCGAGGCATTGGAACCGGTTCCGGACGGCCGCTCGAGCGAATGCTGCAAGGCCGAAGGCATGCCGGCGGATCAAGCGCTTGAAGCGGGGCATTTTAATCCGGCCCTGCAATGGGCTCCGATCACCTTCAGCGAACCGCCGGCATTCGACAAGCCGGCCGTGAACAGGCTCGAACAAGATGCACGCAAGGCGCTCCCCGTCATTTCATTGATAGAAGGGGAGGAGAGTGACGAAAATAGGCAATGGCTGTCTCGCACCGATTTATTGTCGAGTCATACCGACGACCGTCATTTCGTCGCGGAGATCGATGAGCGAGGACGCGCCGTGTTGCGCTTCGGCGACGGTGAAATGGGCAAGTCGCCCGAGGCCGGCACGAAATTTTTAGCCCGTTACCGAACCGGCAACGGTACGGCGGGCAATGCCGGCGCCGAATCGATCAAGCATGTCATCTTCAAAAACAACCGGGTGGACGGCATTCGTGAAATACGCAATCCTTTGCCGGCCCAAGGCGGAACTGATGCCGAGCCGGTTGCCGAAGTCAAATTGTTTGCCCCGGGCGCTTTTCGCAACGAACTGCAACGGGCCGTGATCGCCGAGGATTATGCGGCCATCGTTTTGCGCGAGTTCAAAACCGAGGTTCAGCATGCCGTGGCGACCTTGCGTTGGAACGGAAGCTGGCACGAAGTTTGGCTGGCGATCGATCCGTTCGGGCGGGAGGAAGCGGAACATTCGTTGTTGGCGGAAATCACCGCATGTCTGCATCGATACCGGCGCATGGCCCATGATCTGATCGTGAAATCCGCGCATCGTGTGCCGTTGGATATTGCGATGTTGGTATGCGTGTTGCCGAGTTTCGTCAAAGCCCAAGTCAAGTATGAACTGCTCAAAACCTTCGGCAATAGAATCTTGCCTGACGGCGGCATGGGTTTTTTTCATCCCGATAATCTGACCTTCGGCGAGGATGTGTATCTGAGCAGGATCGTGGCCGTGGCGCAAACGGTGAACGGCGTCGAAAGTGTCGAGGTCACCAGGCTGCAGCGTTTCGGTCAGCCCGCGAACGACGAAATCGAAAACGGGGTGCTGCCGTTGGGACCGCTGGAAATTGCCCGTATGGATAACGACCCGAATTTTCCTGAAAACGGAAAATTGACTCTGGAACTGAGAGGTGGCCGATGAAAACACATTGTTCCGATTGCTGCTATCCGGGGCTAGACGATCCCGATGCCTGCGGCTGCTGCGAAGGCGTTGAAATCGTGACGCCTTTATCGATTTATAACCGTCCGGGGTTGCCTGAGATCGACTACCGCATAGGAACCCATGGAGATTTTTTGGCGACGATGACGGCACGGTTGACCGGTTTTTATTGGGAAGAACAAATAGAGGATGGAAAAGTCTCGAGAATCTACCCGTTGAAAGGTTTGACCACTCGCGATGGCGGCGATCCCGCTTTGGCCTTTCTCGACGCTTGGGCCGTGGTCGGCGATGTTTTGACCTTTTATCAGGAAAGGATAGCCAATGAAGCCTATCTGTGCACCGCTACCGAGAGACGGTCGGTTCTCGAGTTGGCGCGTCTGGTCGGTTACAAACCGCGCCCCGGCGTCGCGGCCGGCGTTTTTCTCGCCTATACGCTCGATGACAATTTCGAAGAGGAAGTCATCATTCCAGCCGGCAGTCGGGTTCAGAGTATTTCAGGGCCTGACGAGTTGCCGCAATCGTTCGAAACCGGCGAGGACTTACAGGCGCGGGCGCAATGGAACAATCTCAAGCCGAGAATGGCCCAAGCGCAAACCAAGCAATCGATTCTGAACCATTCGGAAAATCTATCCGAACCTCGCGTCTATTTGCAGGGAACTGGCCTTAGCTTTAGGAAAAACGAAGCGGTCCGCATCGACTTTGCCGATCAAACGCGCGAGTTGTTCTTCATTCGCGATGTCTTGCCGGATCCCGCCGGCAATCGTACCTTGGTTACATTTTCGGAACGCTCAAAGCCTGAAACAGTACCTTTGCCGCCTAAAAAGATCATCGACAATCTGTCGAAGCCGGCTTCGATACAGCCTTCGAACCGCTTGCGTTTGAATCAAAACCTGATCGGTCAATTCGCCTTACAAAAAAATATCCAGCCGGTTTTTCGAGACCTAAGCCGGATTCGGTTGGATCTGCAAAGCTTGCCGTCATTCGGCACTGTCGCTCAAGCCGGGTTTTCGATCTTAGGCGCCGTGTCGCCGGTATTTAAAGACCATTTGGCTGCGGCTTACGCGAATAACAAAATCAGCGAAAACAAGATCGAAGTCTTTGTGCTGGGAATCAAGGCAAATTTGTTCGGTCATAATTTGCCGTTGCCCGATGAAAATGGAAACTGCCGGCCGGAATTACCCGACGATGAGGATGAGGGGCCTATCATCACGATTGCCGCCGAAAATTCGGAAGGACTGGATACGCTGGCATTGGATGCCGAATATGCCAATATCACGGTCGGCGACAGCGTCGCGATTACCTTCGAAGAAAAAGCAACGGTTTTTTCCAAAATCAAAACGGTCGAGACGAGAACACTGGGGGGAGCTCAGTCCGGCGCTTTGAGTTTTTTCTCTACGTGCCCGACGATTACCGCCATTGGAGTTGCAACACCGGAAGGCTTGGGAAGAACGACATTAAGCGTTTCGGAGCCGATCAAGCAAAAAGTCACTGTTTTGACTCTTGAGGATCCGTGGCGCGATACCAACGATAACCGAATTTTGAAAACTACGACCGTCTTCGTTCAGACCGCTCATCCCGAGCTGGCCGACGAGCCGATAAACGAATCGGTCTGCGGAGGCAAGGACGACAGAATCGAACTCGACGGTTTTTACGACGGCCTGAAGGCCGGACGCTGGGTAATTGTCTCGGGTGAACGCGACGATCTTGCCGGCGTTAAATTCAGCGAACCGGCGATGCTGTCCTCCGTCACTCACGGCATATCGCTGTCTCCGGGAGGAACGGAGCTTCCGGGCGAATCGCCTCATACCTTCATCACGTTGGCCGAAAATCTGGCTTACTGTTTCAAACGAGGCACCGTCACTATCCACGGCAATGTCGTCAAAGCCACTCACGGCGAAACCCGGCACGAAGTCTTGGGCAGCGGAAACGGCGCGATGCCTTTTCAATCGTTCGCGCTCAAACAGTGGCCGTTGACGCATGTTTCTTCAGCCAATGCCAAAGGCGCCGAAAGCACTCTGAAAATATACGTCAACGATCTGCAATGGGAGGAAGCCGATTCATTGGCCGCGTTGGAAGCCGGCGACCGAATGTTCATCAGCGCGACCGACGACGCAGATAAAACCACGGTCACTTTCGGCAATGGCGAAAAGGGGATGCGTTTGCCGTCCGGAAGCGAAAACGTGAGGGCTCGATACCGTAGCGGGATCGGCCGAGCGGGTAACGTCCGGGCCCGACAGATATCCTTGTTGATGACCAAACCGTTGGGCGTCAAGGAAGTCGTCAATCCTTTGCGCGCGACCGGCGGGGCCGATCGAGAGACTCGCGATCAGGCCCGAAAGAATGTGCCGCTGGGCGTCAGGGCTTTGGATAGGTTGGTGTCGGTTCAGGATTACGAGGATTTTGCGCGCGTCTTCGCCGGAGTCGGCAAGGCCCGCGCGGTCGAATTGAGCGACGGACGTCAACCGCTCGTGCATGTCACGATCGCGGGAGCCGGCGATATTCCGGTCGACGAAAATTCCGATTTATTCAGAAATCTGCGTTGGGCGCTGCACAGATTTGGCGACCCGCTGCAGGCAATCAGCCTGGCCGTGCGAGAATTGCTGATGATCGTGATCGAGGCCGGTATCGCGATTTTGCCCGGTTATCTTTGGGAGACGGTCGTAACGGAAGTCCGGAAAAAAATGCTGGAGGCTTTCGGTTTCGAGCGGCGCGAGCTGGGGCAGGATGTCTCGTTGAGCGAAATCCTCGGCGTCATGCAATCGGTTCGGGGCGTTGCCTATGTCGATGTCGACGCCTTCGGCGGCATTCCGGAGAAAGTAGCGGAAGTAGACGGCAAGAGGCGTTTGCTGACGCCCGACGAGATAGCGGAGGCCGTTGCTTGCCTGGTAACGCGCTGGAGCGCGGTGGATATGGACGCAAAATGCGCCGAACTCACCGCGCATTCGGAATGCGATAAGTATCAAAATTGCCGAAAGTACGGAAGTTTCGGGCAAACGCTTGGCGTCAGGCAGCGCCTGTCGGTCAATCTGGCGGATTTTGAAAATGGAGTCATTCGTCCCGCGCAGATTGCCTTTTTGACTCCCGATGTCCCGGCGACATTGATATTGAATCAAATCGAGAGGTTGCCATGAAAGATCCGAGAATAGACCGTCTCTACGACTTGCTGCCGGTCATCTACCGGATGCGGGATTCGGAAGAGGGTTATCCCCTCAAGGCATTTCTGCAGATCGTCGCCGAACAGGTCAATCTGGTCGAGGACGATATCCGGCAGTCATACGAAAATTGGTTTATCGAAACCTGCGACGACTGGGTGGTTTCTTATCTGGGCGATTTGATCGGTTATCAGCCCTTGCAAGAAACCCGAGAATTTGAATCCCCCGATCCTGTCCGCAATAAAATACTGATTCCGAGGCGCGAGGTCGCGAATACGATTCGTTATAGGCGCCGGAAGGGAACGTTGGCATTGCTGGAGCTGTTGAGCAACGATGTCGCGGGCTGGCCGGCCAGGGCTGTCGAGTTCTATCGACTGTTGGCTTGGACTCAAGCCTTGAATTACCAGCATTTGGATCGCGCAAAGACCGTCGATATCGGAAATTCTTCGGCGCTCGATGCTATCGGCGGGCCTTTCGATGCTTTTGCGCATTCGGTCGATGTTCGCCGCATCAACTCCGGAACAAGCCAAGGCTTGTATAACATTCCCAGCATCGGAGTTTTCGTTTGGCGGTTGAAGTCCTACTCGGTCACGAAAACGCCGGCCTATTGCCAGCAGTCCACGGGCAATCATTGCTTTACTTTCAGCGTGCTCGGCAACGACAGTCCGCTTTATTTGAAACCGGAGCCGGAAACCGATCCGACCCATATCGCCGATCGGTTCAATCTGCCGGTGCCCATGGGAAGGCGGTTGCTTAAAGATCATAAAAACCGGCTCTACGGCGTGGATAAGAGTCTGCAAATCTGGCTGAGAACCAGTCAAGAAAACGATGTGCGGGAAGACGTCCCGATACCGCCGGAGCGTATCATCGCGGCCGATTTGAGCGCCTGGCGCTATACGCCCCCGTCAGGCTATGTCGCCGTCGATCCCGAGCTTGGACGCATCGCATTCCCGTCCAGAAAACCGCCAGGCAAAAGCGATGTATTGGTGAAATATCATTACGGCTTCAGTTCCGAATTGGGAGGCGGCGAATACCGGCGGCAGTTGCGGCAGCCGGCGGATTTTAGAATTTATCGCGTCGGAAACGATGAAAGCATCCGAACGATCAATGAAGCCATCTCGTTGTGGCGGAATGATCAACTCAATCGTCCGCAGGAACAGGAAAAACGACCGCGATTCGATCGAGCCGTCATAGAAATCACCGACAGCGGCTTGTATGAGGAAGACTTCGAGATCGCCTTGAAGACCGGCGAAAGTCTGCAGATTCGAGCCGCCAACGGTAAACGTCCCGTCATCGCCTTGTCGGACAAACACAGAGGCCGGGCCGAATCGTTTTCCGTACAACTCGCGCGCGGCAGTTGTTTGACGCTCGACGGCTTGCTGATCGTCGGAAGGCCGGTCGAGATTGCCGATTATGAAGAGGAAGAGGATGCCGATCAGCCACCGGATTCAGAGGCGGTTCCTAAATTGGCCGAAATCATGATTCGGCACTCTACGTTGGTGCCCGGATGGGAGATCAATGCCGATTGCCGGCCGTTGGAATCGACGATGCCCAGTTTGAGATTATGGACGGCTCATCTATGCGTCAAAATCGATCGCAGCATCATCGGCTCGATTGAAGTGGACCCGTCCGTCGCCATGCTCCCCGATATCGATATCGGAAGCGATCGGGAGCTGGCGCCTGAAGACATGATCGAAACTCGTTGCCAACGTCTTCGGCAAGCGGTTCGCCTGGACCCGATTCGAATCTGCATCAACGACAGCATACTCGATGCGACCGGCCCGGAACTCGAGGCAATAGGCACGCCGGATTGCACGGTGGGGCTTGCGGTCCTGACTATTCTGCGCAGCACCGTATTCGGGCAGGTTCAGGTTCATGCCGTCGAACTGGCCGAAAATACCATTTTTATCGGCCGGATGACCGTGGCGAGGCGGCAATCGGGCTGCATGCGTTTTTGCTATGTGCCGCCCGATTCCCGCACGCCGCGCCGTTATCAATGCCAACCCGATTTGGTCATCGGCAAGATTGCGGAAGACATGATTTTGGAGGCTCAAAAAAATGACGTCGAACCCGATAAGACCGAAATCGAAGCGGAGCAATACCGAGAAGCCGTGCGGGTTCGCCCGCTCTTCAATAGCATGCGTTACGGTACTCCGACTTACTGTCAATTGGCCGGAGCATGCGCCGAAGAAATCAAGCAAGGCGCAGACGATCGATCCGAAATCGGTGTGTTTCATCACTTATATCAGCCGCAGCGCATGGCCAATTTACGGGTTCGGTTGGACGAGTACACCGTGGCGCGTATGGATGTCGGGATAATTTTATCGAGCTAGGAGAACACCATGAAAGGCGATTTCACACGCAATACTTTTGACCCTAATAAACATTTTTTACGCGTGCTGATGCAGCAAGGCAGAGTTCAGCTCGATGCGGATTGGAATGAACAAACCGCTATCCTGCTGCATTATCTGCAAACGTTGGCCGCGGATATCATCGGTCCTTATGCGGGGCCGGCATCGGAGTTGGGTTTTGAGATCAAGCCCGGCGATGCGCAAGGAGACTTCAAGATAGGCGAAGGCCGCTACTACGTGAACGGCCTATTGTGCGAGAACGGGCAGGAGACCGGCTATCTGAACCAGACCGATTATCCTCTTTCGAAAGAAGATGACGCATTGGGTGTAGGCAACTATGTCGTCTATCTCGATGTTTGGGAGCGCCATGTCAGTTATGTCGAAGACGACTCGATTCGGGAAAAAGCACTCAACGGCGTCGATACGGCGACACGTTCGAAAGTCGTCTGGCAAGTGAAAGTCAAACCGATTACCTATAACTATGCCTATTGTCAGCAAGGGACATCGTTATTGGGCGAAGAAGTATCAACGTTGAGTCGGATCGGTATGAGCGCCAGGGCCAAGCAGGTTCGAAAAGACAAGCAACCGTGTTTGACGGAGCCGGATGCGCAATACCGCGGACTGGAAAATCAACTATACCGGGTTGAAATTCATGACGGAAACACAGTCGATGAAGCCGGTAATGCAAAAACGCCCACTTTCAAATTCTCACGTGAAAACGGGTCGGCGATATTTCCCGTCAGTCAATTCGTTTACGATGCCGGTTCAATTACATCGACCGCCACTCTGGAGCATTTGGGCAGAGACGAAAAATTGGGTTTAAAGGTTCATGACTGGGTGGAATTGATCGATGACAGGATCAGTCTAAAAAACGAAATCAATCCGTTGCTTCAGGTTCTGGATATCGACGTCATCGATAGAAAAATCATCTTGTCCGGCGGAGAAGGAATGGCGATTCATCAATGCCGGCATCCATTGCTTCGCCGTTGGGATCAACGAGCGAAAAAAAATGAGATCAATGCCGAGGGCGTCATTGAGATTCACGGAAGCGGGTGGATTCCGTTGGAAGACGGCATCGAGGTGAAATTCGCCTTGGAGGACGCCGGAGCGATTCGTCCGGGCGATTATTGGCTGATACCGGCCCGTGTCGCAACCGGCAATATCGAGTGGCCGTCGACCGGTCACGATAAAAACACTCGGATACCTCAAATACTGCCGCCGCAAGGCATCGAGCACCACTATGCTCCGTTGGCGATCATCGCCGCGACCGACGGAACGGTGACGATAACAAGTGATTGCCGCTGCAGCTTCGAACCGTTGTCAGGTGCTTGCAATTACAATTATTTCGGCCGTATCGGTATCGGCACCGATTTGATTCGTCCGCGAGCACGAGACGATCGATGAATGCCGTCTGGTCGTTTTGGAGCAAGCCTTATTTGGCCTCACGGAAGACCATTTGGTGCAGCGAAAAACAACATTTGCTCTCATGGATTTTGTCATTGGAGCTGGCCAGGAAGTTTTTTGAAAAAACCGTTTTGTTCACCGACGACTACGGTGCGCGAATGCTCGTCGACGGTCTCCGTTTGGAGTTCGATTGTTTGAGCACCGCTTTGAACGGTCTCGATCACTATGATCAAAAATGGTGGGCATTGGGCAAGATTCATACCTATGCTTCGCAAAAGGAACCTTTCATTCACATCGATAATGATGCCTTCTTGTGGAAGCCCTTGCCGATCGACTCGAACACGCCGTTATTCGCGCAAAATCCGGATTATTTCACGGTCGGAGCGTCGTATTACATGCCGGAGCAAGTCGAATCGTTAATACGAAAGCTCAATGGCTGGTTGCCGAAGGAGTGGGCATGGTACCGAACGAGCGGGCTGCCGCAGAGAGCGGAGAGTTGCGGTATTTTCGGCGGAAGCAATACCGAATTTATCAACCACTATGCGAAACAAGCGTTCGAGACGGTTGAGCACAGGGCCAATGCAAATTTATGGGCTATTTTGAACGATCGGGTCGAAAGAAACATTCTGGTTGAGCAATACTTGCTGTCCGCCTGCATCGAATATCATAAAAATCATTCAGACGGATGGAATCGGCCAATCGAAGTCAGCTATCTCTTCGAATCGTTGGACGATGCGTTCGATCCCGTAAAAGCCGAAGAGGCCGGCTACACGCATTTGGTCGCAGATGCCAAGAAAAACAAATCTCTCGCTCAGGATATCGAGCAGAGAGTCCGAATGGATCATCCCGAAGCTTATGAAAACTGTTTGAGATATGTGCACCAAACAAAGAGCTGACGGAAGGTCATTCGGATCAACGTCTAATTGAGTCTTCATGAAAAATCGCCGATTAAAGTCGTGTAATTTCCCTTGCGTCCTTCTTGACTCTCCGCTTTTGTTCCTTCTAGACGATGCTGAGCCCAGTTTTTGCGTTTGGTTGCTGCCATAACACAAGCGATCCACTCTCATCTATCCCATGTCATCGGCCAATGAAATGGAACGTAATTTGCATTTGATTAAGCCGCCGAAGTGTCAGCGCTTGCCGGATATCGTCACGGTTACAGAGACCCTGCGATTGTTTATGGCGACCCATTCGGTGAGTTACCGGGTGTTTTTTTTTCATGCTCTATAGTCTGGGACTTACCCCTTTGCCTATGTTAGTCCTAATCGGTAAGCTGTGCTTACTACTGGGCGCTTGATTCGAGAAAATCGATGTAATCGCCGGAAACAATACAATCAAGATCCTTGGCCGGGCGGTTATAGAGATAAATCCATGCATTCAGCGTTCTATTTTTACCGAGAATGACCGGTTCGATGGACCTCGCATATTCGTGGGGCCGAGGGTCGCCGATGGAGCACTGCTCGTAACGGTCGAGCGTGGCTAGGATCATTTTCGGATGATCGATTCGGTATATATCGCCTAGCACACGTTCACTGGCTTTGTTGGATTTTACGGCGCCCGGATATTCCCCAAGGTTGAATAGTATACCCTGAAAATAACCGATCCCGATCCACTCGTTTCGTTGACTTAGCCAGTGCGACATAGGGTGTCCATGATTTCTTCTCAATGTTCCGTATACGAATAGATAATCTTTTTGGGGCTTACTGTTAGGTTTCATTATTTCGGGTATCGTACATCTTATTTACGGCATCCTTAAACCAGCGCGGCAAAAAAATTACGATGAATAGGACAATGATCGCGGCGATCGCTATCGGGCCGATTTCAAGGATCGCCAAAAAAATCATTAACAAAGCGTATTTCAATCGTAGGGAAAAAATTCATCAGAATGGTCTGATTGTTTATACTCATCGTAGATCAAAATTCGGCACCGGGGTGCCCGTCAAAGGACGCCGTGGATACGTCTCTGTAGACTCTATGCCGTCTCCATGCTGGCAAAGCATTTGCGATCGCCATGGAAGGCGTGAATGTCGATTTTGCAGGAGCAAAAATCGACCTAACATCCAGGCACCTCCTTAGTCACTATTAAAATTAAGGTATAGTTAATTAATATCATGGGTAATGAGTTACCCTCGCCGGAAAAAGCGAATTGCTATTTTTGAAAATGGTGAGTAGGGCAATGAGCGTTACGCAAACTGATAATCGGCCAATTCGATTGTTCCGCATAGGCTTTTAGTTTTTCGTCGGGATCGACTGCCACCGGATTTTGCACTCGATTCAACAGAGGCAAGTCGTTGTGCGAATCGCTGTAAAACCAGCTGTTTGCCAACGTTTCTTCCGAGGATGTCAGCCAGTCTTTCAGTAAAGCGACCTTGCCGTCTTGGAAGCAAGGCGTGCCGCTGAAATTGCCGGTATATCGACCGTCGATGAATTCCGGGGTGGTCGCCAACAAGTGTTCGATACCGTAAAGCTTGGCGATCGGTTCGGTGACGAAGCGATTGGTTGCTGTAATAACCATCAGCGTATCGCCTTTGGCCTTGTGTTTGTCGATCAAAGTTTGGGCCGGTTTGAGCATTAACGGTTTGATGATTTCTTCGACAAATTGTTCGCGCCATTCAAACAGTTGCCTAGGGGTATGCTCAGATAAGGGTCTTAATGAAAAGTTAAGAAATTCCACGATATCCAGACAGCCTTGTTTGTAATCGTCATAAAATTTGGCATTGGCCGCTTCATATTGGGCTTTGTCGACAATGCCTCTATCGACTAAAAATTGCCCCCATAAATAATCGCTGTCATCGGCGATTAAGGTGTTATCTAAATCGAAGATCGCTAAACTCACTGTTGTAACCTATTGAAAAGTTTTAAAGGGCATCGCGCTATAGCCTTGTTGATTGTTTTGTGGAACAATAACGCAATATTTTAAATCCCTGGTTTACCGGGCCATTCTAACACTTAGGAAAATGACGCTGTAGTTCTCCAATCCGATTATTTTGTCCTCAACTTACTCGGGGGCAGAAATAGGGTCAGGTAGCGATTTGTGCGGTTGATCGTCTCCAGTGTAGGAGCCTTAGTCATCAGGCTTATATTGACAGGTTTTAACATGATTGACTCAAAAGGATACCGGCCCAATGTCGGCATCATCCTTTGCAATGACGAGGGTCGCGTGTTTTGGGCTAAGCGTACGGGCGCTAATTCATGGCAGTTTCCGCAAGGGGGCATCAATGAAGGCGAGGACCCGGAGCAGGCGATGTATCGGGAGTTGTGGGAGGAGACGGGTTTGCGTTCCGAACACGTTCAATTGCTAGGCAGGACTCGATATTGGTTGCGCTATCAATTGCCGGAACGCTACATGCGCAAAAACTCGTGGCCATTATGCATAGGGCAAAAACAAATTTGGTTTATTCTTCGTTTATTGACGCAAGATTCGGACGTACGATTCGATTGCGGGGCCAAGCCGGAATTCGACGGTTGGCGTTGGGTGGATTATTGGGAGCCGCTCAAGGACGTCGTGTATTTCAAACGTAAAGTCTATCGCAGGGCAATGTCCGAGTTAGGTGAAATTTTATTGGCCGATTCGGTGCCGGTCAAGGCGGACGGTTTTTTAGCCAAGAAGTGGCAGCAACACAAAGCCCGGTGATTTATACTTTACGCGGCTATATTTGGCGAGAATAAGGTATCGAAAAATATATGATAATGTTCGATGCCCTGGTTCATCGGCACTACGTATGTTAAAGCTGGGTTAATATTCCGTACAGCTCCGGTCGATTTCTTGCAGAATGCCCGGCAGACGGTGAACTTGGGTCGTGATCTCGCCGTTCGAATGCAATTCAATGGTTCGGTAGCCCGGCATTAGGTCGTCTAACGTAAACCGAGAGCATAATGGTTTGAATTGGAAGCAAGTCGATGGCGTGCCCAATATTCTTAGCGAGTTCAAGTAAATATCCATTTCTTGATGAATATGCCCGGTCGTGATGCCCCTGATTTGCGGATAGCGGCCCGTAATCTCTAAAAATTCATCACTGTTTTTGATGATCATCGTGTCCATCCAACTACTTCGGGTTGGCACACAGTGGTGATGAACCGCAATCAACGTAAAAAGAGTCGGGTTTTTTTTTAGCGCGCCTTCAATAAACTTCAATTCGTTTTGACTGAGGCTTCCCTCGGCTTTTCCCGGTATCTGGCTATTCAGGCAAAGCACTTGCCAATGCTCGAATTTGATCTGTTTCTTACAGCTGATGTTGTCTTGGCTTAGCCGTTGCTGCATTAAAGCATAATCGTCGTGATTGCCCGGAAGGCATAGTGTATCGACTGCTAATGTTTGTAGTCGATCGAAAATTCTTTGATAAGCTTCAGGGCAGGGGTCTTGAGTCAAGTCGCCGGTGACTAATACCAAATCATAATGCGTGTTAGTTTGCCGCACATGTTGCAATACGGCCTCGAAATAAAATTCGGTGTCGACCCCCAGCATTTTTTCACCGGGGCACGGTAGAATGTGTAGGTCGGTTAATTGTAATAGCGATAACGTGCCTTGAGTGCTCATGGGCCTTAATTCAGATGGGTTTGCACAATATTTTAGACTTACGCTGCGGATTGTAGACCGATTTTAGCTGTTCGGGCAGCGTTTCGACTGCGGATGGCGCAAATCCGCGCTCTAAGAACCAATGGCTGGTTTGCGTCGTGAGCGCAAAAATTCGCTGCATGCCTAGCATTTTCGCTTTGTGTTGCAAATGTTCCAATAATCGCCCGGCTCTAGCCGAGCCTCGGTAATCGGGATGTACGGCCAGACAGGCGATCATGCCGGCGTGTTCGTTTTCGATCGAATGCAGTGCGGTACAGCCGATAATTAGACCGTCCCGTTCGATAATAATATAGTCTCCGATCTCCATTTCCAGTTTTTCCCGCGAACGTTTAACTAGAATACCTTGTTCTTCCAGAGGTATGATGAGCTCTAAGATGCCGCCGATGTCGTTTAATGTTGCTTGGCGCAGTTCTTCATAGGGTGTTGAGCTAATTAATGTGCCCGTGCCGTCTCGACTGAATAATTCTAAAAGCAGACCGCCGTCTTGATGGCGATTGACAAGATGGACACGGTCAACGCCGGATTGACAGCCATGGATCGCGGCCTGTAAAGGCAGGCCGATCTTTTGTTCTAAATCCGGAAAGCGACCAATAAATTGTTGGGTTTCGGCGGTTGTCATTTGCCGAATCTTTTCGCTGCTTTCAGGATGATTAATGCTTTGTTCGGTTAATAACAGCAGTTTTTCCGCTTTTAAAGCGATCGCAATTTCAGTGGCCACTTTTTCTGCCGACAAATTGAATGCTTCGCCGCTCGGCGAATAACCGACCGGGGAGATTAATACAACCGAATTCATGTCCAACTGTTGATGGATGGCTTGGCTGTCGATTCTGCGTACTTCGCCGGTATGGCCGTAATCGACGCCGTCTATGATGCCGATTGGCTTTGCAATGACAAAATTACCCGATACGACGCGTATTTTGGCACCGGCCATCGGTGAGTTGGCCAGTCCCATCGATAAGAGTGTTTCGATTTCGACTCGGACGAGGCCGGCAGCTTCTTTGACGCATTGTAGCGCCAATTCGTCGGTGACTCGGAGATCCCTATGAAAACGAGGAGCGACATTTTGTTTGCGTAGGCAGGTATCGATTTGAGGGCGAATGCCATGTACCAGAACTAGTCGTATCCCCAGGCTGTTGAGTAGCGCGAAATCATGAACATGATGCGCGAACCCCGAGTCATGGACTGCCTCGCCGCCGAATGAAACGACAAAGGTACGGCCCCGATGGGCATGTATATAAGGAGAGGAGTCTCTGAACCAGTTGACAAAATCGTGGCTCAGAGACGAGGCCGGTAAATTAGAATCGATCACAAAAATATTGACGCGGTCAATTTTTCGCGATCAATCTAAATTGTCGGTGACGGCACCTTTCGAAGCCGAACTGACCAATTTGGCAAATTTCGCCAATACGCCGCGCGTGTATTTTGGAGCGGGTTGTTGCCATTTTTCCATGCGACGATTCATTTCGTGCTCGTTGATATGTAAGGTTAATTCGTTGTTTTCGGCATCGATAGTAATGGAGTCACCGTTCTGTACGATGGCTAACGGGCCTCCGGTGTAGGCCTCAGGGGTGATATGTCCGACCACGAAGCCATGTGTGCCGCCTGAAAATCGGCCGTCAGTGATCAATGCGACGTCTTTGCCTAAGCCTTTACCCATGACAGCCGAAGTCGGCGACAACATTTCGCGCATGCCGGGGCCGCCTTTCGGGCCTTCGTAACGAATCACGATGATGTCGCCTTTGACGATATTGCCGTTCAAAATGCTTTGCAATGCCTGCTCTTCGGCATCGAATACTTTCGCTTTGCCGGTAAACAAAAGACCTTCCTTGCCGGTAATTTTCGCGACCGCGCCTTCCGGAGCCAGATTGCCGTATAAAATAACCAAGTGACTGTCTTTTTTAATCGGATTGTTGAAGGAATGGATCATATCCTGACCATCAGGATATGGTTTGACATCGGCAAGGTTCTCGGCAAGCGTTTTGCCGGTGACGGTCAAGCAATTGCCGTGCAGTAAGCCGCGATCTAATAAAATCTTCATCAACGGCTGAATGCCGCCGATTTCTATTAGCTCGGCCATTTGATATTTTCCGCTCGGCTTCAGGTCGGCCAGCATCGGAACGTTTTTGCCGATGCGGCTGAAATCGTCGAGTGTAACATCGACACCGGTTGCATTAGCCATCGCAATCAAATGTAACACCGAATTGGTCGAGCCGCCGAGTGCGATAACGATCGTGATCGCATTTTCGAAGGCTTCTTTGGTCATGATGTCGCGCGGCTTGATGTCTTTCGCGAGCAATTCGAGTACAGCCGTGCCGGCGCGCTCGCAGTCTAGGCGTTTGTCATCGGAAACCGCGGCTTGCGCCGAGCTGTTCGGTAAGCTCATACCCAACGCTTCGATCGCCGAAGCCATCGTGTTCGCGGTATACATACCGCCGCAGGAGCCCGCGCCGGGTATTGCTTTCGCTTCGATTTGAGCGAGTTCTTCGTCGTCGATTTTATTGTTTGCGCGCGCGCCGACGGCTTCGAAAACCGAGACGACATCGAGTTTTTTATCTTTATGGCATCCCGGTAGAATTGTACCGCCGTAAACGAAAATAGCCGGGCGGTTTAGGCGCGATAAGGCGATCATGCAGCCGGGCATGTTTTTATCGCAGCCGCCGATCGCAACGACGCCGTCGAAGCCTTGACAGCCGACCACGGTTTCAATCGAGTCGGCAATGACTTCACGGGAAACCAGCGAGTATTTCATGCCTTCGGTACCCATCGAAATACCGTCGGAGATCGTGATGGTATTGAAAATAACCGCTTTGCCGCCGGATTTATCGACGCCTCGAGCTGCATCGTCGGCGAGCCGATTAATATGCATGTTACAGGGAGTTACCATGCTCCAAGTTGAAGCGACGCCGATTTGCGGTTTTTTGAAGTCTTCATTTTTAAAGCCAACTGCATGCAGCATTGCGCGGCTTGGCGCGCGCTCCATGCCATCAACGACTTGTGATGAAAAGCGTCTTGTGGATTTGTCACCTGAATTTGCCATCTGAATTCCTGATGTGTTCAATTGTTAATAGTAGATTGGAGTATCAAGCTAAAGCGGTTGCTTAGGTATACCCATCTTAAAACGTATCCCAACTGCTGGTTCGTCGTCCTAGGCTTAGTTTCGGTAATATAAAACCGAGTAAAACGCCTCCTAATGCAAGTATTCCGCCATAGAGAAACCAGTCTTGATGGGTGTTATCGCGTAAGGCTTGATTTTCTCGTTTTATTTGTTGTAACTCGCGTTCGGCGGAAACGACGCGTTCTTGAAATTGATCGCGTTGGTTTTTAATGTCGATAGCGCTTGAAGAAATTTGTTTGATTTCAGCAAGTTCCATCATCAATTGGTTGCGCTCGGCCATTAATATCTCGCTAGATTTAACGGTCTCTTGTAATGAAGTTAACTCGGATTTCAGTCCGGCGTTATCATTTTGAAGTTGTTCGATTTTTTTATTTGCTTGTTCAAGTAGATGACTGTCGGGCGGCGAGGTTTTTAAAAAACGGGTTAAAATGTATCCTTCGGTACCTTTATTTGTTTTGACATATGAATAACCGGTACTGCCCTCTTCGATCAGCGTCAACGGCGTGCCGGAGCGAAGCATTCGCAAAATTTTACTGCGTTCGTTCTCGGCGACTCTGAGTGTTAATTCTAGGTCGTCAGTGACATAAACGGTTTTAGCTTGGGCAGCATTGATAACAATTGCGGAGAGAATGAAAGCGTATACTAATTTTTTCACGGGTATCCTTGATGCAGGCATAGTTGCATTATTGTATAGGAGTAGGTCAAATTTTACTTGTCACTCATTAATAATTCCAGCAAAGCCTTTTGTGCGTGTAGACGATTTTCCGCTTCGGGGAAGACGACGCTTTGAGGACCGTCGATGACTTCGGCAGTGACTTCCTCGTTTCGATGTGCGGGGAGGCAATGCATGAAAAGCGCGTCCTGGTTTGCCGCATCCATGACTCGTTCGCTGACTTGATAATTCTTGAAAGCTATTTCGCGCTGTTTTTGCTGTTCTTCGTGGCCCATACTGGCCCATACATCGGTGACAATCAAGTCCGAAGCTTTTGCCGCTTGTTCGGGGGTATTAAAAAACTCAATGTGCGACCGTCCGGTTTCCACTATTGCCGGGTTCGGTTCATAGCCCTGCGGGCAGGCAATATGTAATTTAAAGTTCAATAACTTTGCTGCGTTGATATAGGAGTGACACATATTATTGCCGTCCCCAATCCAGGTAACAGTTTTGTCTTCTATGTCGCCGCGATATTCGAAATAAGTCTGCATATCGGCAAGTAGCTGGCAAGGGTGCAGAAGATCAGTAAGGCCGTTGATAACCGGAACGCTGGAATATCTTGCGATCGTGGTAACCGTTTCATGTTTAAACGTTCTCAACATGATGCCGTCGACCATGCTTGAGATGACTTTTGCGCTGTCTTGCAATGGTTCGCCGCGGCCGAGTTGCGTGTCTCGCGGCGATAAAAATAAAGCCGAACCGCCCAAGTGGATCATGCCGGTCTCGAACGAGATACGAGTTCGTGTCGAGGATTTTTCAAAAATCATGGCAAGAACTTTACCTTTTAAAGGTTGATAGTTCGGATCACGATATTTTTTTAACTCGATTGCCCGATCGATTAAGGTTCGAACTTCGGTCGAAGTTAGATCATTTAGGCTAATAAAGTGTCTAGGGTTCATTGGCTTGATGTTTTTCCGTGAATTCTTGGATGACTGCGGTTAGTGTTTTCACCAGTCTTTCGATTTGTTGTGCGTCGATAATCAACGGCGGTAATAGCCTTATGGTTTTCTCATTAGTCACGTTGATCAACAGTCCTTTTGACAATGCGTTGCTGACGAGCTCGCCGCAAGGTACCGATAATTCGATGCCGATCATCAATCCTTTGTGACGAATTTCTAGGATCTTATTGTTGCCGACCAAGAGATCATCGAGCTTGGATGCGATCATTCGTCCTTTAGTCACGGCTTGTTCGATTAAATGGCCGTCATTCAGTTCGTTTAATACGGCTAGGGCTGCGCTACAAGCTAACGGATTTCCGCCGAAAGTCGAACCGTGAGTGCCCGGCGTTAAAATTTGCGCGGCCTTTCCTCTAGCAAGGCAGGCGCCGATCGGAACGCCATTAGCGAGCGCCTTGGCGAGTGTGCAAACATCGGGGAGAATGTGGTTATGCTGATAAGCTAAAAACTTGCCTGTACGACCAATACCCGTCTGAATTTCATCCAACATCATCAATAAATTGTATCGGTCGCATAGTGCGCGGATGTCATTGAGATAGTCGGACGCAGGTATATTAACTCCGCCTTCGCCTTGAATCGGTTCGATTAGAATGGCAACAACATTGCTATGTTGTTGCAAGGCGTTTTCAATCGCGGTAATGTCGTTATATGGGACGCGAATGAAGCCCTCGACTAGTGGCGCGAAACCTTGCTGGATCTTGGTATTACCGGTAGCGCTAAGTGTCGCCAAGGTTCTGCCGTGAAAGCTTTTTTCCATGACGATGATGGCGGGATTTTCTATGCCTTTTTGATGACCGAATCGGCGTGCAATTTTAATAGACGCTTCATTGGCTTCGGCGCCCGAATTGCAGAAAAAGGCATTATCCATGCCGCTTAGGGCTGTTAACCGATCGGCGAGCTTTTCTTGTAAATCGATTCGGTATAAATTGGAAGTGTGAACCAATTTCGCGCTTTGCTCGCAGATGGCTTTATGTATAGAAGGATGGGCATGGCCCAGGTTGCATACCGCAATGCCAGAGAGAGCATCCAAATAACGATTGCCTTGTTGATCCCAAAGCCAAGCGCCTTCTCCTCTATCTAAGGAAATGCTTAAGCGTCCGTAAGTTGGCATAATGTGGCCGGTCATTGATTATACCTTACCTAAAATGCAAAAAGGCGGCTAAAAGCCGCCTGTAAGAAAACCGATGATTATATGTTTGATAATCGGGCTAATCAATAGTATTGCTATAAAAAGAAGCTTTTTTATCAAGGCTAATCTTGATAGTATTACTAGGTTTTTATAATTAACGAGTAATTTCTATGGATGTAGTAAGCAGAATTAAAGATCAGATTGAAAATAATCCGGTAGTACTCTACATGAAGGGGACTCCCGATTTTCCACAGTGCGGATTTTCCGGTCGCTCGGTGCAAGTATTGCGCGCCTGCAAGGCCGATTTCACGTTTGTTAATATTTTCGAAGACCCTGAACTCAGGGAAGCGTTGAAGGAATATTCCAGTTGGCCGACTTATCCTCAGCTTTATATCAAAGGCCAATTAATTGGCGGTTGCGATATTATCCTCGATCTATATAACACGGGTGAGTTAGTCAAGTTATTGCAGGATGCTGAAGCCATTAGCGCTTGATTTTTTTGCCGGCCATGGATGGCAAGTGGCTTTTATTTGGCTATGTTCGCGTTAGCAGTTGAAACGGTTCTCTTTCCTACTAAATAAACCATTTAGGAAATAGTCAAGATTGCTTTCCAAAGCACTGAGCGTGGAAGAAGGTACGATTACTCGCCTGAGAGGACGCCGTAAATGCGTCCATGTAGGCTTGACGGCGGCGACTGATTGCCAAGGATGGCATGAATGCAGATTTTGCAGGAGCAAAAATCTGCCCTGCCGTCGACACCTGTCAATCGAGCAACCGTACCCTCCTTTCAACAATTCGCTCAATATTGAAAAAAGCAAGTTATTTAGAGCTATATCCTTTGGTTTCTGCTGACTTTGAGTTCAAATGGGTATCAACTATTAACGCGAACATAGCCTTATGTACCGGGTAAATTCTTAATCGCTTCCTCGTCCGAGCTTGATTTTGTCTCGGTGTCAGACTCTAACGATTTCAGTTTTTTCCAGCGGTTGACGATTTTGCAAAACAGTGTGGCCGTTTGTTCGGCATCGTATAAAGCCGAATGCGCTTGGTCGCTATCCCAGTTTAATCCTGCTGCTGCGGCAATTTTTGCCAGTACCGTTTGTTGATAGACTAAACCGCCTAAAGTTGCAGTATCGAAAGTGCTGAAAGGATGAAATGGACTACGTTTGATTTGAGTTCTTTGGATTGCGGCATTTAAAAAACTAATATCAAAAGCGGGATTGTGGCCAACCAGTATCGCTCGGGTGCAGTCATTTCTTTTTACGGCTTTTTTGATGGGCTTGAACAGCTTGTCCAGTGCATCTTTTTCTTGAATAGCCATGCGAAAGGGGTGATACGGGTCGATTTTATTGAATTTTAGAGCAGATTCGTCTAATTCGGAGTTTTGAAAAGGAGTGACATGGCAAGCGTGACGCTCGGTGATTTCAAGGTTGCCGTAATTATCTAATTCCACGATTACCGCTGCAATTTCCAGTAATGGATTTTTTTTGGGATTGAAGCCCCCGGTTTCAATGTCGATAATTACAGGAAGGTAGCCTCGGAAGCGACTTCCCAAAGGGTTTATGGTTTTTTCCATCGATACATAAAAATTGAAAAAAATTCGAAAAAAGGAGTAGCGGCATGTTTATTGCCAATGCTCGAAAGGGCAGGGATATTGTGCTATGTTACGCGAAAAACACTGAATAATAAAAATTTAGGTATTGCGAGGCTGTATATGAATCTAAAACCAATGGTAGTCCGTTTGACGATGCCGGTATTGCTGAGTTCTATGATTGGATGCGCGTCGGCGCCCGCAGCTAGGATCGATGAAAGCGATCCGTGGGCAGGCTTTAACCGAAATATGCAGGTCTTTAACGATAATTTGGACGAGTATGCTATGAAGCCTCTCGCCAAAGGGTATCAATGGATCACGCCGTCGTTTGTCGACCGAGGTGTTACAAACTTTTTTAGTAATATCAACGATATCGGTGTTACCATTAATGATTTTTTGCAATTTAAATTAGCTCAGACCGGATCGGATGGTGCTCGTTTTCTTGTGAATACAGTGGCAGGTATCGGCGGTTTGTTTGATGTCGCGACAGAAATTGATTTGCCTAAGCATAATGAGGATTTCGATCAAACTTTAGCAGTTTGGGGGGTGACGTCAGGTCCTTATTTGGTATTGCCGCTTTTTGGCCCGAGTTCGGTCAGAGGTGTTTTTGGCCTTGTCGGCGATGCTGCGATGAATCCTATCAGTTATATTGATGGGGGTATCGTTTCCGGAACCTATGGTGCTATTGGGGGCGGGCTATTTGTATTGAATACGGTTGATACTCGCGCCGACAATCTGAGCACGATGAGAATTGCGACCGAAGCCGCTCTGGATCGATACGAATTTTTTAAAAATGCCTATATACAACAACGGGAATATTTAATTCTAGACGGGAATGTGCCCGAAAACGATTGGGATCTCGATATTGATTTTAACAATTTCAACGACGACTATGTCGAACCGGATGCGATTTAGCTGAAGCGACTAGGAGGAATGGGTCATGGTTAAAATTCTTGCCTTTTCCGGTAGCGCTAGAAAAAATTCCTATAACCAAAAATTAGTTGAGATTGCCGCCGGTGGAGCTCGACGTGCGAGTGCGGAAGTTACTGTTATCAATTTAGCAGATTTTGAAATGCCCATTTTCGATGAGGATCTTGAAAAAAAAGAGGGAATGCCGGGGACGGCTCGGGATTTTAAGGCGCTTTTGATCGCACACGACGGCTTTTTAATCGCATCGCCTGAATATAATAGTGCATTTAGTCCATTATTAAAAAATGCAATAGACTGGGCGTCACGCCGGGAGGGCGATGAGTTACCTCTACTGGCATATCGCGGAAAATTAGCGGCAATTATGTCCGCTTCGCCTGGGGCTTTGGGTGGTTTGAGAGGTTTAGTGTTTTTAAGGTTGTTATTGTCCAATATCGGTGTAACCGTGCAGCCCGGTCAACACGCGATAGCCAATGCCGCAAAAGCATTTAACGATGACGGTTCATTAGTCGATTCCGCTCAACAAGAAGCCATCATCGACTTGGGCGTTAATTTAGCTCGGACACTGGCAAAATTAAAATCTACGGGATAGCGAAAAGTGATTTCTAGCCGCATATCTATCAATCGATTTTCTTAATCCAGCCTTAATAAATGTAGTGCGTATGATCTAAGATATTGAATCGCATGATTTAAAAATCATGCCAAATTCGATATTATAGTGCCATAATATTTATTATATTATTCAACACATTATTACCGGAAAATGTTAAAGCTGGGTTATGATTTATTTTGCGCAGCTGTAGCGATCGTCACTTCGGAAATCGGCCGAACGTCTTCCATCTCAGGTTCTCGATTTAGTAAAGGGGATAATGTCGGCTCTAACGATTTGACAATTTGTACCGGTAGTGAACTGGTGAATCGGTAGTTTTCTGCGTCAGGTCCTTTAACATAGGCGGTAATAACGCCAAAGAATCGATCGCCAAGGAAAAACGCAAAGGTCGCGGCGCGGCTGATGAATTTCGATTCGATCAATCGTCCACGTTCGCCCCATACTTGGCGCCGATGGTCGCCGGTTCCGGTTTTTCCGCCTATTGCGATCGGTTCGATATCGGGGTCTTTGTAAACGTTTCTTAAACGCGTTGCCGTTCCTCCTTCGACGACGCCAATCAGAGCATCACGGGTTACTTTTGCAATTTCGGGCGCAAAGACTCGCTGGCCATGAGCGGGTTGTCGACTCATGATGGTTTCATAGGGTGTGTCTTTTGCGAAATAAAGTTTTTCAAAACGAACTAACGGTTGCCTAATACCGTCGTTTTGTAGAATACCCATCAGCTCTGCCAATGCCGCCGGACGGTCTCCCGACGCACCGATTGCGCTAGCATAGGAAGGCGTCAAATAACTGAAAGGGTAGCCCGTTCTTTGCCAAGCACGATGGATTGAGGTAAATGCTTCGATTTCCAGCAGCGTCATAATGCGCCGTTGTTGAGCACTGGCACGGCGGCTCCTAAATAACCAGCGATAAACTTCCTGGCGTTGCTCCGTGCTGGCTTCTAGGATTTCTTCTCTTGTTGCGTTAGGGTGTTGAGCTAAATACCTGACTAACCAAAGTTCGAGAGGATGGATTTTGGTGATGTAGCCTTGATCCTGTAAGTCGAAATTGGCCGGAGAGTATTTTTCGTGCAGGTTTTCGATTTTTTCATTGCCGAGCGTGGAGGCAGATAGGTTTTTTTTCAGAAACTGTTCCAACGCATCAATGCTAGAATCGGGATAAATCGATTGGTATAGCATAGAAAACCGGGATGCTTTGGCGTAAACGCGTTTTGTCAGCATAGCCAGTGCCTCTTCGGCCGACTTATCTTGATATTTTGCGTAGAATCGTCGCAAATATATACGTCCTTCACGGTCAGCAAAACGTTGTAGATATTCCTGGCGGCGAGGGTCGTTCGGAATTTCCAGCCATCGTGCAACACCTCCAGGTTTGTAAAGGTGATGATATACGACTTCGCGCATGAGGCGAATGAAGACTAAATTGACCGAGTCGCGCAAGGCATCACGAACCGATAAGATTTTATCGTTGTCTACCCGGCTGAAATTGCTAAAACGATGGATACCGCCGCCAGTGTAAAAACTTTCCCCTGGGCTTGCCGAGAAACGCCTGTCGAGGGCCCGGTTCAATAAATCTTCCAATTGTATATTAGGGTTGGCGCGAAGTTGATGGATTACCCAGGCGGAAATGTAGTCGCGTGAATGCAGTTCGATTTTGTTGAGTTCGGAAACCGGGGTGTGTTTGTAAAGCTCGTATACGTTGGCGACTAGTTCAAGATAATGAACCATCGTTCTGAGTTTGGCGGTAGAACCTAAGTCGATCTTGATGCCTTCGTTGATATCCAGCGGTTGATCGTAATTATCGGTTTGTACGCGCAGTAGGTTCCCTTTTGGGCTTCGCTCGAATAGCATCAAGCTGTAAATAATAGGCGAGGGATCGTTGGTTTCATTTAATAATCTGAATCCGATAGCGCCTGCGGCTCGGGCGCCTTCTATTTCGCTCAAACGCCTGAGGGCATGGCCGACCGCTTGCTGAGTATCAAAATCGATCGTCGATTTTGCTGTCAAGTCAATTCGGTCTAATTCGTAGATCGAATGAACTCCTAACGATCTAGCTAATCGTGTTCGGAGCACGGCTTGAGTCTTTTTTTCGGTCATGAATTTGGCTGGCTCCACGATTCCGCTGGGCTGGCGAGCGGCGGATGCGTGTAATGAAGCATCGCGTAATGATGTGGAAATGAGACCTTGTTCGGTCATGACCCTTAAATAGCTGTCGGTAAGATTTTGTAATGCTTTGAAACCGGTCTTAGAACCAAGTAGATCAGAGGGCCTACGTTGTGATAGAAGCAAGCTAAGCACTTGCCGGTAGGCTTTGCCTTGTTCGGGGCTGATAGCTTGTTCGGGGTCGAAGGCATTTGAAGCGAGCAGTCGGTTGATTTCTTCAAAGTTTGCTCCGTACCAGGCCGACAAGCCATCGCCCAAGCCATGAATTTCACCTAGTTTAGGCGTCGCTGCCAGCGGCATTGAGTTTAGATACGAAAGCGCGATTTGTTTTCTCATTTCCCGAGTGTCGGGTCCCAATAAATAAGCGCGTATCGAAGCGCTGACCATTTGTTGAAGTTTGTCTTTTATTGAGTGGGTATAGCCGCCCGGTGAATGACGGTATTTTTCTAACTGAGTCGCCAGGGTGCTTCCGCCTGGTACGTTGATGTTTGAGCCGAATTGCTTGGCAATAAATTGCATGCCAGCGAATCCTAATCGACTCCATTCGATAGCCGGATTAACCGTAGGGAATTTATCATTAAGTAATTCGCGGTTTTCAATAAACAACAAAGTATTGAGAATAAGCGAAGGAATCGCATCAAAATGTGCATATCCGTAAGTCGGATATTGGGTGCTGAATAAGTCGCGGTCTTTGTAATCGATGATGCGAAGCCCGGCTTGGATTTTTTCCTGATAGATGGGATTGAGCCCGTAGTCGTTCAACTGCAACATCACATCAGACGAGCTTGCCTGGGCAGAAATCTTGAAACCATTGCTTTCCAGGCGGGAGATTATGTCGGGTAACGATGTGTATCCGAGTCTCCGATCGTAAGGACCTTGAGAAGGAAAGCGAATCGACGAGCTGGCGCCGGGCTCGAGTTTGAAACTCAACCGTTCGGTAATATCGGAAAGATAGCGGGCTTGATAGTGCGAGGTTTCTATTTCCTCCTTGACTAAGATGACAAAGGAATAGCTTAACCAAGCCGCGCCGGTCCAAAAACTCAATACCAATAACCGGCGAATTTTCAGTTTAACATTTCGCATCTTCTGTGGTTACCTTCTCAGTCAAGTCTTGTTGAATTGGGGGCGTCCAAGTATTGGATAGGTCGATTCTTTAGGGGAGATAATTGTCAAAAACTGATTTTAAACCCTTCTTTGTTTAAATTTATGCAAAGAGGCATTTTTTTATCAAAAGTTCAGTCGCTTTGCCAGAGTCACTAAAATAATCCCAATACTCGACTGGTATTTTGATCGAAGAGTATAGCGATAGCTTTGCAGTAAGTAAAAATTGTTAATGACCAAATAGCGATAATTTCGTAGAATTAGCACAGTTTTGTCTTTTCTGTAACGGGATGAGTCTTGTGCGGCTCCTCCCGTTTTGCACATTTGAGGTAGCAGATTTTGAGTAAACCCGCATTACTGGTATTGGAGGATGGATCGGTTTTTAATGGCGTATCCATCGGAGTAGATGGTTGTTCCGTTGGAGAAGTCGTTTTTAACACTTCATTGACCGGATATCAGGAAATATTGAGTGATCCATCTTACGCGCGTCAAATCGTAACATTGACATATCCGCATATCGGCAACGTAGGTACCAATGCCGAGGATGACGAGTCTTCGAGCGTTTATGCTAGCGGCTTGGTTATTCGAAATTTACCGTTGCAGGCTAGTAATTGGCGGTGTGAGAAAACCTTGCAGGAATATTTGATCGACCGTGATGTGGTTGCGATTGCCGAGATCGATACGCGTAAACTGACTCGTTTATTACGCGACAAGGGTGCTCAGCGCGGTGCCGTTATTGCCGGCGATAACCCCGATATCGAGATTGCCAAGAAAGCCATAGCCGCTTTTCCTGGCCTTAAAGGCATGGATTTGGCCAAAATCGTGACCGTCGAGAAGCCTTATGAATGGACGGAGGACGTTTGGGATCTCGACAAGGGGCATAAAGCAGCTACTAATTTAACCAAGCATGTCGTCGCTTTTGATTTCGGAATCAAGCGTAATATCCTGAGGCTGCTCGCCAATCGCGGATGCCGAGTTACCGTCGTTCCAGCACAGACACCTGCAGAAGAAGTCTTGGCAATGAATCCGGACGGCGTATTTTTATCAAACGGCCCCGGCGATCCGGAGCCATGCGAATATGCGATCGACGCGATAAAAACGATTCTTGAGACCAAAGTTCCTGTATTCGGTATTTGTCTCGGCCATCAGCTATTGGCTTTAGCCAGCGGCGCAATAACCGAAAAAATGAAATTCGGGCATCATGGCGCGAATCACCCCGTTCAAGAACTTACGACGGGTCGCGTAATGATCAGCAGTCAAAATCACGGCTTTGCGGTCAACGAAGCGAGTTTGCCGGATCATTTAATCGCGACTTTTCGTTCGCTTTTCGATGGCAGTCTACAAGGCATAGAGCGAACCGATTGTCCCGCATTCGGCTTTCAAGGACATCCCGAGGCCAGCCCGGGACCGCAGGACGTCGAAAGTTTATTCGATCGTTTCGTCGACATGATGAATAAAGCCAAAACGCACTAAACCGCCACCGACACAGATTAGTTAAAAATGCCAAAAAGAAGCGACATAAAATCGATTTTATTATTGGGTGCAGGCCCCATTGTTATCGGACAGGCTTGCGAATTCGATTATTCCGGTACGCAAGCGTGCAAGGCATTGCGCGAGGAAGGTTACCGAGTCATTCTGGTCAATTCCAACCCCGCGACGATCATGACCGATCCGGATATGGCCGATGCGGTCTATATCGAACCGATTGACTGGCAAACCGTCGAAAAAATCATTGAAAAAGAGCGTCCCGACGCAATATTACCGACGATGGGCGGGCAGACCGCATTGAATTGTGCGTTAGCGCTCGACAAGCACGGCGTCTTGGAAAAATACGGCGTGGAAATGATCGGTGCGACCAAAGAGGCGATCAATAAAGCCGAAGACCGGGAATTATTCAACCAAGCGATGCGCAAGATTGGCCTGGAAGTCGCGAAATCCAAAACCGCACATACTATGGAAGAAGCGCTGGCGGCGCAACAGGAAGTCGGCTATCCGACTATTATTCGTCCTTCTTTCACGATGGGCGGTAGCGGAGGCGGTATTGCCTATAACAAGGAAGAATTCATTGAAATTTGCGAGCGCGGATTATATTTGTCGCCGACCAATGAGTTGTTAATCGAAGAGTCCGTGCTGGGCTGGAAAGAGTTCGAAATGGAAGTTGTGCGTGATTCGAAAGACAATTGCATCATTGTTTGTTCGATCGAAAACTTCGACCCGATGGGCGTTCACACCGGCGACTCGATTACTGTCGCCCCGGCGCAAACCTTGACCGATAAAGAATACCAAATATTGCGTAACGTTTCTTTAGCCGTCTTGCGCGAAATCGGCGTCGATACCGGCGGTTCGAACGTGCAGGTCGCAATCAATCCGGAAAACGGACGCATGGTCATTATCGAAATGAATCCGCGCGTCTCACGATCGTCCGCCTTGGCATCGAAAGCTACCGGTTTTCCGATTGCGAAGGTCGCGGCGAAACTCGCGGTCGGTTACACATTGGACGAACTGCAAAACGAAATCACCGGCGGTGCGACACCGGCCTCGTTTGAGCCCACGATCGATTATGTCGTGACCAAGGTGCCTCGATTTACCTTTGAAAAATTCCCGCAAGCCGACGATCGACTGACGACACAAATGAAATCGGTCGGCGAAGTCATGGCGATCGGTCGATCGTTTCAGGAGTCACTGCAAAAAGCATTGCGAGGGCTTGAAGTCGACAAGACTGGTCTTGATGAAATTATCGATTTGAATGCCGAGGATGCGAAGGAAATTCTGCTTAGAGAAATGCGCCACCCGGGTGCGGAGCGTATATGGTACGTCGCCGATGCTTTCCGGAGCGGTATGTCGCTTGAAGAAATACATGATATTTGCAAAATCGACCCCTGGTTTTTGGCGCAAATCGAAGACTTGCTGATTGCAGAGAAATCGCTGTCAACCAAAACATTGGCGACTTTGGAAGAAGGTGAGCTCTATCGTTTGAAGCGTAAAGGGTTTTCCGATGCTCGGCTGGCAAAATTGCTCGATACCAGTGAATCTGAAATTAGAAACGCTCGACATAAAAACAATATCCGTCCGGTTTATAAACGCATAGACTCGTGCGCGGCCGAATTTTCATCCGATACCGCTTATTTATATTCGAGCTATGATGACGAGTGTGAGGCACGGGTAAGCGATAAGGATAAAATCATTATTCTGGGCGGTGGTCCGAATCGAATCGGACAGGGCATCGAGTTCGATTATTGCTGCGTGCATGCTGCGCTGGCCTTGCGTGAAGACGGTTATGAAACGATCATGATCAATTGCAACCCGGAAACCGTTTCGACCGATTTCGACACCTCCGATCGGCTGTATTTCGAGTCGTTGACCTTGGAAGATGTTTTGGAAATCATTCACCTCGAGCAACCGAAGGGCGTGATCGTTCAATATGGTGGACAGACTCCGCTGAAATTGGCGCGTGCACTCGAAGCTGCCGGGGCGCCGATTATCGGAACGTCTCCCGATTCGATCGATTTGGCCGAGGACAGAGAACGCTTCCAAAAATTATTGGAAAGATTGGGCTTGAAACAACCACCCAACGCAACGGCGCGTTCGGTCGAGCAGGCGATTATATCAGCGCGGGAACTAGGTTATCCGTTGGTGGTCAGACCTTCTTATGTGCTAGGTGGCCGAGCAATGGAAATCGTTGTCAATGAAGAAGGTTTGCAGCGCTACATGAAAGAGGCCGTCAGTGTTTCGAACGATTCTCCGGTCTTGTTGGACCGTTTTCTCGATGATGCGGTTGAAATGGATGTCGATGCGATTTACGATGGCGAACGGGTATTGATCGGCGGGTTGATGGAGCATATCGAACAGGCGGGGGTTCATTCAGGTGATTCAGCTTGCTCGATCCCGCCGTACGATTTGCCGGCGGCTATTCAAAACCAGCTGCGTGAACAAGTTGCCAAAATGGCGGAAGCGCTCGGTGTAAGAGGCTTGATGAACACGCAATTTGCGATTCAAGGTAATGATATTTATGTGCTTGAAGTGAATCCCCGGGCATCAAGAACGGCGCCGTTCGTTTCCAAAGCAACCGGTTATCCACTGGCCAAAATCGCTGCGCGCTGCATGGTCGGCAAATCCTTGGTTGAACAAGGGATTACCGAAGAGCGTATACCCTCGTATTATTCGGTCAAGGAAGCGGTGTTTCCGTTTGTTAAATTCCCTGGTGTCGATCCCTTATTAGGCCCGGAAATGAAATCGACCGGCGAAGTCATGGGGGTTGGAAAAACTTTTGGGGAAGCATTCGCTAAATCGCAACGTGCCGCCAGCATCGATTTGAGCCAAAGCGGAAAAGTATTGATCAGTATTCGTGATGCGGATAAGGCTAAATTACCAGAATTGGCTAAAATGCTGGTTGCAAAAGACTATCAAATCGTCGCGACTCGAGGGACGGCTAGAGTATTGAAAGAAGCGGGTATTCCTTGCGACGAAGTCTTCAAAGTCAACGAAGGTAGGCCGAATACCGTGGATATGATCAAAAACGACCAAATTCAATTAGTCGTCAACACCACTGATGGCAAGAAAGCTATTCACGATTCATTCACGATGCGAAGAGAAGCATTGCAGCATCGTGTGACTTATTACACCACGATGGCTGGTGCGCGTGCCGCGTGTTATGCATTAGGAGAATTGGCGGCGGGAACCGTGACTAGCTTGCAAGAACTTCACAAAAGCTTAATCGATGCCGATTAATCGCTCTCGTCACTCAGTAAGCTGAAAGACTATCTGTCGGTTTCCATCTTGAGCCGACAATTGTTCTTAAGCGCTACACTGGCTTATTGTAACCAGACATAAGCTGACTCAATCCGACTTTTTTACCGGGCAAATTCTTGTTGTCCGGGAACTAAAATAAATTTAAGGAGTTGTATCCATGAATAAAGTACCTCTAACAGTCACCGGAGCCAAGAAATTACGAGAGGAGTTAGACGAGCTGAAATCGGTGGTGCGTCCCAGAATTATCAAAGCCATTGCTGAAGCGAGGGAGCACGGAGATTTGAAGGAAAATGCCGAATATCATGCTGCGCGCGAACAGCAGAGTTTTGCTGAGGGACGCATCGCCGAGATTGAAGGCAAGTTGTCCAATGCCCAAATCATTGATGTCACTAAATTGGATGCAAACGGTAAAGTCGTATTCGGTGCAACCGTTGAAATCGAAGAGCTTCAAAGCGGTGAAACCGTCACTTATCAAATCGTCGGCGAAGACGAAGCCGATATCAAAGCCGGTCGTATCTCAGTTGGTTCTCCAATAGCCAGAGCCTTGATAGGTAAAGAAGCCGAGGATGTGGTCATCGTTAAAGCGCCCGGCGGCGATATCGAATACGAAATTCTTTCGATTCAGTATATTTAACAATCGTTTGAAGCGGTGGGCGGTTTGTGCGTTGCCCGCCCATGCGCTCATTTGTCCGGATTTAGTCGATGAATCACAAGAATCTGGCCTATACTTTGAACAAAGTCGGCTCCGGTTTGAGTGCAAATTTCCTGTTGTATCCTTTTTCGGTCGTCGCGTTCAGCGCGTATTTTTACTTTGATGAGTTCATGGCTATTGAGTGCAATATTCATTTCATCCAAAACGCCTTGCGTTAAGCCTGAATGACCTATTATGACAACCGGTTTCAGGCTGTGGGCTTGGGCTTTGAGTTGTTTTCTTTCGGCAGGGGTCACTCTGTGTTTCCTTAACTATAAATAAAACGCGAATTTTACACGATTTACGATATGGCACGAAGTAAAAGCAGTAGTCGCTGGTTACAGGAACATTTTCACGACGAATACGTCAAAATGGCTCAAGCGCAAGGATGGCGTTCTCGCGCTGTGTTCAAGTTAATTGAAATACAAGAAAAGGACAGCATCATAAAGCCGGGAATGAATGTCGTCGACTTGGGCGCCGCTCCTGGAGGGTGGTCTCAATATACCCGGCGTATTATCGGGAAAAAAAATAAGATTGTGGCTCTGGACATCTTGCCGATGGAACCCATGGAAAATGTCGATTTCATTCATGGCGATTTTCGGGAATTAGCCGTATTGGAACAATTGCAAATCGTATTGGCCGGGGGCACTGTTGATTTGGTCTTGTCGGATATGGCGCCGAATATGACCGGGAATAAAGGCGTCGATCAGCCTAATTCGATGTATTTATGCGACCTTGCGCTTGATACCGCGCGCTTGATTTTGAATGGCGGCGGTTCATTTCTAGTCAAGGTTTTTCAGGGCGAAGGATACGAAAGTTTTCTTAAAGATGTCCGGCAAAGTTTTTCATCGGTTGCGATCAGAAAGCCGAAAGCCTCCAGACCAAGAAGCAATGAAGTATATATTTTAGGGAAAGGGTTTAAATAAGCTGATTGAGCCACCATGTTAATGAATGAGTATGGCCAAGATCAATAACAACGATCAGGAAACCAGATTCCTGATACAATTGCAATGTTTTTAAACCGAGGGCCTGATAAGGTCAGAGGCTAGTAACTTGAATGATATGTTAAAAAATGTAATTTTATGGGTTGTCATCGCTGTCGTATTGATGTCGGTATTCAACAATTTCGCTCCGCGTGGAGACCGCGGCGAACTTTCGCTGACTTATACGCAGTTCATACAAGCGGTTAAAATGGGGCAGGTTCAACAGGTTTCAATCGATGACAATGTCGTCAAGGGAAAAATGCAAACCGGCGAGACATTTCGCACCTATGCGCCGAACGATCCGCATTTAGTCGATGACTTGCTCGAGGGTGGAGTCGACATCAAAGCACTGCCACCCGAACAACCTTCCTTCTTGATGCAGCTTCTGGTCTCATTTGGACCTATTTTGTTATTGATTGCGGTTTGGGTCTTTTTTATGCGTCAAATGCAAGGCGGAGGCGCCGGTGGCAGAGGAGCCATGTCTTTTGGTAAAAGTAAGGCGCGTATGCTTGAGGAAGACCAGATTAAGGTGACATTCTCCGATGTTGCAGGATGTGACGAAGCCAAGGATGAAGTTGCCGAAATGGTCGATTTTCTAAAGGATCCCGCTAAATATCAAAAACTCGGCGGAAAAATTCCGCGAGGCGCATTGATGGTAGGTCCGCCCGGCACCGGTAAAACGTTATTGGCTAGGGCCATTGCCGGCGAAGCAAAAGTGCCGTTCTTCACTATCTCCGGTTCCGATTTTGTCGAAATGTTTGTAGGTGTCGGCGCGTCCCGAGTGCGTGATATGTTCGAGCAGGCAAAAAAACATGCGCCCTGCATTATCTTTATCGATGAGATCGATGCGGTTGGCCGCCAACGCGGCGCTGGATTAGGCGGCGGACATGATGAACGCGAACAAACCTTAAATCAGTTGTTGGTTGAGATGGACGGTTTTGAAGGAAACGAAGGGGTTATTGTGATCGCCGCGACCAACCGTCCGGATGTATTGGATAAAGCTTTGTTACGTCCCGGAAGATTCGATCGCCAAGTTACGGTCGGTTTACCCGATGTGAAAGGTAGGGAGCAAATTCTGAATGTTCACATGAAGAAAGTTCCTGCTGCCGATGATGTTGTGATCAAATATATAGCGCAAGGGACGCCCGGTTTTTCCGGTGCGGATTTGGCTAATCTGGTTAACGAAGCCGCCTTGTGTGCCGCTCGAGCCAACAAGCGATTGATCAGTATGGTCGACTTGGAAAAAGCGAAAGACAAGATTATCATGGGCGCGGAACGTCGCTCGATGGTGATGAGCGAAAAAGAGAAGAAAATGACGGCTTATCATGAAGCCGGGCATGCCATTGTCGGTCGTTTGGTGCCTGACCACGATCCCGTCTACAAGGTGAGTATCATGCCTCGTGGGCGTGCCTTGGGTGTGACGATGTTTCTTCCCGAAGCTGATCAGTACAGCATTAGTAAACGTAAACTCGACAGCATGATTTCGAGTCTGTATGGCGGACGAATTGCCGAGGAAATGATTTTCGGTTGGGAGGAAGTCAGCACTGGCGCATCCAATGATATCGAGCGTGCGACCGAGTTAGCCAGAAACATGGTCACGAAATGGGGCTTGTCGCAACGTCTCGGTCCTTTGGCTTACAGCGAAGAAGAAGGCGAGGTGTTTCTTGGTCGGTCTGTTACACAACATAAGTCGGTTGCCGAGGAAACTTCGCACACGATCGACGAAGAAATTCGCTCGATCATTGATAAGAACTACGAGCGTGCGGAAAAAATTCTAAAAGAAAACGAAGATATTTTACATGCGATGGCCGACGCTTTGGTGAAGTATGAAACGATCGATAAAGCACAGCTCGACGATTTGTTGGCAAGGAAACCGGTTAGACCACCCCAAGGCTGGGAAGATCCATCGCCACCGCAAGGCGGTGCTAAAGTAGACAGTCGAGTCGATGCTAAAAATTCCGAACCGCCTTTAGGGGATACTGCCGAACAAGGCCAATAATCTTCTCGGAAGTAATTGAAAAGGAGAGCCGGTGCCGACTCTCCTTTTTTATTTTTTGGAAACAAGCATGCTTTTTAACCAACAAATAATAAACGGGCTTGAAGATGAAGGAAAAAAAATATTTTGGAACCGATGGTATCAGAGGAAAAGTAGGTGAATATCCAATAACGGCTGACTTTTTGCTCAAATTAGGTTGGGCAACCGGTCGGGTCTTCGCGAATGAAGGGCACGGCTTCGTATTGGTCGGAAAAGATACACGAATTTCAGGATACATGTTCGAATCGGCGCTCGAAGCGGGATTGACTGCGGCAGGTGTCGATACGCGTTTATTGGGGCCGATGCCGACACCGGGCGTTGCCTATTTGACGCGAACTTTACGTGCCCAGGCGGGTATCGTCATCAGTGCGTCACATAATCCATACTACGATAACGGCATTAAGTTTTTTTCGGTTGAAGGAACGAAACTGCCCGATTCAATGGAGAAAAAAATAGAGTATTACCTTGATTCTCCGATGACGACGGTCGAGTCGTCGAAGTTGGGAAAAGCCAATCGTGTTGGAGATGCGGCAGGCCGGTATATAGAATTTTGTAAAAGTACGATTCCGACTTGGATGGACTTTAACGGTCTAAGAATCGTGGTCGATTGTGCCAATGGCGCGACCTATCATATCGCGCCGCACGTTTTCAGCGAAGTAGGGGCTGAAGTCGTTACGATCGGCGCCGAACCGGATGGGCTGAATATCAACGAAGAGTGCGGGGCCACGAAGACTGAAAAATTGGTTTCCACGGTTCTTGCCTATCGGGCCGACTTCGGTATTGCGCTCGACGGTGATGGAGACCGGTTGATCATGGTCGATCATAAGGGAGAAATAGTTGATGGCGACGAATTAATTTATATCATCGCTAAATCGAGATTAAATGCAGGAGCCCTAAAAGGTCCGGTGATAGGTACCTTAATGACTAATCTCGGTATGGAACATGCGCTAAAAAGCTTAGGCATCGAGTTGTTTCGAGCTAAGGTTGGAGACCGCTATGTCATGGAAATGCTCGAAGAGAAGAAAGGTATCTTAGGAGGCGAAAATTCGGGACATATCATCTGTTTAGACAGAACGACTACCGGCGACGGTATCGTGGCGGCGTTACAAATCATGGCCGAAATGAAATCCAGCGGAAAGACGCTGCAGGAGCTTAGGTCCGGGGTACGCATGTATCCTCAAGTTCTAATTAACCTGAGAACCGACATCAAAATCAATCCCGATAATCACGAAAAAATACAGAAAGCGGTTAAGGATGTCGAAAAAATATTGGGTACTAATGGTCGAGTCTTGTTGAGGGCATCCGGAACCGAGCCGTTGATTCGTGTAATGGTAGAAGGAGTCGATGAGGCGTTGGTGAATAAATGCGCCAATCAATTAGCGGATGAGGTCAAGAAAGCAATCGATGCTTGAACAAGTTTCGATAAGCATATATCATACGCAGCTTAATTTTGGATGGTGAGGGAGAAATTATGCGTCAAACACTCGTGGCTGGAAACTGGAAAATGAATGGCTCTAAAGCGGCCACAGAATCGTTATGCAAAGCCATTATTGCCGGACTTAACTCATCCGATACCGGAATCGTAGTTTGTGTTCCTTATGTCTATTTAGCCGATGCGGCCAAATTAACGGAAGGTACTCCTCTTGATCTTGGCGCACAAAATGTCGCCGATCAAAGTTCAGGCGCATTTACCGGAGAAATCTCAGCATCCATGCTGAATGAATTTAATTGCAAATATGCGATCGTCGGTCACTCCGAGCGTAGAACTTATTACGGCGACACCAACGAGTCAGTCGCTTCAAGATATTCTCAAGCGCAACAACAAGGGATCATTCCTATATTGTGTGTTGGCGAAACATTAGAACAACGTGAAAGTGATCAAACGTTTAGCGTCATCGATGAACAACTCGATGCGGTTTTAAGTGCCGCAGGCATCGAATCATTCAGTAAAGCAGTCATTGCCTATGAGCCGGTATGGGCTATCGGTACAGGAAGAACTGCCTCTGACGAGCAAGCGCAAGAAGTACATCAGTATATTCGCCAAAAGTTTGCTGCTAAAAATCAAGCGATATCCGACCAACTGCAAATTTTGTATGGCGGCAGTGTTAAGCCGGACAACGCTAAAGGTTTATTTTCAATGCCTGATATCGACGGCGGATTAATCGGCGGCGCATCATTGGATGCCGAAGGCTTTTTGAAAATATATAGCGCATCTAAATAATCACAGCTAAATAACCATAATAATATGTATCAAGTTATCATAGTCATTCATGTATTATTCGGACTGGGTGTTATCGGTCTAGTATTAATGCAGCAAGGCAAAGGTGCCGATGCCGGTGCCGCATTCGGAAGCGGTGCATCGGGAACTTTATTCGGTGCACAAGGCTCGGCTTCGTTTTTATCGAGAACCACTGCAGTTTTAGCGACTTTGTTCTTTGTGACAAGTCTTTCTCTTGCCATGTTGAGTGGTGGTAGTAAAACCGTAAAAGACTTTTTTGATGACGCAGAAACCGAAGAAGCTTTCGATATACCGTTAATGAGTAAAGAAGCTGCACCGGTTGCCGTCCCCTCCATATCAGCCGAAACACCTGCTATCGAGGAAGAAGCAAAAACCGTTGAGGCAAAAGAACAGCAGCCGGCAGACGAAATAAACGAATAAAAAAACTATCAGCCGATGTGGTGAAATTGGTAGACACGCCATCTTGAGGGGGTGGTGACGCAAGTCGTGCCGGTTCAAGTCCGGCCATCGGCACCAAATTATAAAACCAAGTCGTAACATACGACACCATAACCCGTAAGCCGCATGGCTTAGCGGGTTTTTTTATGTCCAAAGAATCTTATAAAGGACAGTAACATTCAACGTTTTAAGCAGTAACTTTGTCGGTAACGTTTTTCAGTATAAAAAAGCAACTGCATTTCGCCGATTTAACTAACAAGTGCAATTCATTTTAAGTGATCAAGAAGAGGGCAACTGTTATAGTGACTCCCCTCTCAATTCAACCAAAGATGGATAAGCGATGGCTTACTACATCAGTTGATCGAAGCACAAAGATACCGGATTGCCCCAGTATTGAAAGCGGGACACGCCGAGATATCAAAGACCACGATAGCCGTGAGTTATACCTATCGCATATCAAATATCGTCATTAGCGTATGGAAGCGTCGTGTTGTTAGACGAATATTTGCGCCTCGCCTCCTGCTGAATTACTGGGAAGTAATGAAGGCAGAAAAATGTAGGAGCATTTTTCTGCCTTGCGTCGCCTAAAGAGCCTATTTTTGGTGACCTACTATTTGACATTTATAGGTTCGTATTCAGAACCCGTTGAAAAATAACGGCAATTCAAGTGTAACTAATGGCCTCCCCCTTAGAAAAAGGGGGCTGAATACTTACATTCATAGGGTCTAAATGGACGTATTCATCTAGCACCTAGGGATTTCGCGAAAAATAACTTCCTGGAGCTATGAGCTGTCGGGCAAGTGATCGTACCCTAGCCACACCTCGCACTTTCATTTGCCGGGGTGATGACAGCTTCTTCATGATCGGTAGGTTAGTTTTTACTTATCTAACGAACGTAATTTGCTGATCGGTTAAATCCACATTAGACGACTTGATTAGTCTAAATGGCTAATTACCTTTATCTTTTTAGTGCGACGGTTTCTACTCGATTGACGATGTCGAGTGTGATCTTACCTTCCTGAGCTAACCAACCGATGCTGCGTTGGATAATTTTTTCTTCTTCCTTAAGCTCCTTGGTTAATTTTGCAACTGTGGTTTCGCCGTTTTTATCCAAGTATTGCCAAATGTTACCTGCAGTTAAACCGACGCGTTCACGGATGCTTATTTCAGGCGTTTCGGCAACCGTAGCGGGAGGAGGGCTGCTTATTTTTTTAGTGGAAGGTCGAGTGGATCCGGTTTTTTTTGGAGTTACCTTAGCGGTTTCAGGTGTGTCCTGTTGTTCGGTTGACGCTTTTGGCTCTTCGGTGGCTTTAACCTTTTTAGGTGATGGCCGAGTAGGGCTTGCTTTTTTTGGCGTTTCTTTGACCGCTTCGGATGTTACGGTCTTTTTAGTCTCGGATTTGGTTTTTTCAGTGGTGGTGTTAGATTTTTTCATAATGATATAAACAATAAAAAGTAAAAAAATTAGAATCGACCATTCAAACATACAAATATTCCTTTTTTATTGATCAATTTTACTCGAGTTTCGAAAAATAAGTAAAAACGAATAAGAAATATACTTCGCGCGGTCAAGTTTTCAGCTTATATAGCAATGCTATTTTGTGCGGGAGAAGGTGCGAAACCAGACGTTAAGCTAAGCAAGTGTTATAGCAGAAAGGCCTCTACCTGACAAAAGAGCTCGTCGGAAATACGAAAACGTGTTCGTGCGAAGTATACACTCTTCGCGGATCAAAATTCAGTGCCGAAGTGCCTTTTCAGAGGGTGTATGCAACATCCGCATTCACGCTTTCCTTGGCGCTTGCAAAGGCTATGACAACATGGACGACGTTCAGGGCATCCTTTGGCGGGTACCCCGGCGCCGAAATTTGACTAGCGAAGGGTATAAATAGCTATGATGAAACATCGATTGTTTTATGCTGTCAAGTCGAATCGTTAATTAAGTTTTATCTGCTATGATGCACAATGAATTTTAGCCGGTACAATGGTTATGAAAGGTCTCGAAATTTCATTCTTAAGAGTCCAAGAATAACCTTCCTCTTTTATATTGTTTGATATGCCTCTGCTGCGCTTACCCTTGCTGTTTTTATTGTTGATATCGCTCTCGAACCCGGCGATTGTTGTTGCAGACGATTCGGTACGTATCGGCATATTGGCGAGTCGGGGCAAGGATCGTGCCTTGGCCGAATGGTTACCCACGACCGAGTATTTGGCGGGTGAAATACCGAATCGAAACTTCTCCATCGTTCCGCTAGATTTTAACGAAATCGATAAAGCCGTCGCTACGGGAAAAGTCGATTTTTTTCTTGCGAATTCTGGAGTCTATGTCGATTTCGAGGCGCGTTATGGCGCGGGGCGTATCGCTACAATGCGCAAGCGTAATGGCGGGCGCGGCAATACATTTTTTAGCGGCGTGATATTCACGCGCGTGGACCGGGAAGACATAAATAAAATTGCCGACTTGGAAGGTAAGCGTTTCGCTGCGGTGAGTCAGTCTTCATTAGGTGGATATTTGGCGGCTTGGCGTGAAATGCAGGCTCAGGGCGTGACGCCGGAGAGGCATACTCAATTGAGTTTTCTTAATACCCACGATGCGACCGTTCGTGCGGTTTTAGATGGAGTGGCCGATGCCGGGACCGCGCGGAGCGATACCTTGGAACAAATGCATAAAGAAGGTGCGATTGATCTGAATAAACTGAAAATCATCAATCCCATGCACCATGAAAATTTCGGTTATTTAAGCAGCACCCGCCTTTATCCCGAATGGCCATTCGCTAAACTCGCCGATACCTCTGAGTCTTTGAGTCTCGAGGTTGCCTCGGCGTTAATGTTGATGACAAGCGACAGTCCCGCAGCTCAAGCTGCGGGAATTGCCGGTTGGACCGTTGCTTATAATTACCGGACCGTACACGACTTATTGCGTGAGCTTCGTCTGAGTCCGTATGAGGATGTTGGCCGAATCAGTTTCGAGGATTTTTTACGTCATTATTGGCATTGGTTGCTATTGTCGATACTGACGCCGCTGGTATTAACTCTTGTTGTCGTTTATTTCATACGGCTGAATGCACGTTTGGCCAAAACCGAAATAGAATTGATCGACGCGCGTGATCATTTAGCGGATAGAGTTAGGGAAAGAACTGCCGAATTGGAAGAGAGTCGACGACAATTGGCGCGCATTAGTCAAGACTGGAACGATGCTTTCGATGCGATTGGCGATCCTATCTTCATTCATGATGCAGCAATGCGCGTCGTTAGAGCTAACCCGGCTTATTGCGACCGCGCCGGAATGACGCTGGATCAAGTCATCGGACGCATCTATTTCGAATTGTTTCCCAAACTGAATGGACCGATGCCTGCGTGCCGTAATTTTCCGGAAGCAAGATTCGCTTTAGCAAATGAACTACAGTTGCCTAATGGCGATATTTTCGTTTCGCGCTCCTTCGGGATCATGCATGCGGACAGAAGCAGCAATAATGCGATTCACATTTTGGAAGACGTAACCGAGTTGCGCAAGACGGAGGCACGTCGAAGAATCTTGAACCGAGCCCTAGAGCAGGCCGGCGAAGGGATTATGATATTGGATTGCGATCGCCGGGTGATTTTTTGCAATCCGAGTTTGAGAACGCTTTTAGGGTGCGATTCGCACGAACCCGAGTGTAATAAACACTTATTTAATAAAGGTGATTGTTTGCTGGTCACGGCTTATTTCATGCCGCAGTTGCAAGCTCTATTCGATAAAGCCGAGCGAGACGGGGAAGGTTTTTCGGCCGAAATGGAATTGAATGTGCCGAGCGGCTTTGGCTTACCGGTTTTCATTACGGTTGCGGGGATTTTAAACGATCACGACGAGCGAGAAGGTTTTGTCTTGACCGTTCTGGATCTTAGCGAAGTCAAACGGGCCGAACAGGCGCTGACCTATCGCATCGGTTTGGAGACCTTGATTGCCAAAATCGCTTCGAATTTGAGTAACGCCAGACCGGAACAAATTAATCAAACCGTTTTGAAAACGCTCGAACAATTAGGCCGGTTTTTAGACGTCGACCGGGCGTATATCTTCGATTACGATGATGCCGGAGATACTTTCGGACATACTCACGAATGGTGCGTGGAAGGCATCGAGCCGCAAATCGATTCGCTGTGCAAATTTAAGGTGGAATCTTTTCCGTGGTTGTTCGGAGAGCTGATGAACGGAAGAATCGTAACAATAGACGATGTTAGCCGCTTGCCTTCCGGCGCTATACCCGAGCGCGAGGAGTTCGAACGCGAAAATATACTTTCGCTGCTTTTGGCGCCGTTTAATTACGGCGGGGTTTTCTCGGGTTTTATCGGCGTCGATTCCGTCAGACGTTTTCGTCGCTGGAACGAAGAAGAAAAACGTCTACTGCAAACGGCTGGAGAGATGATTATCAACACCCTCCGGCGCATCGACACGATGATCCACTTGCGGGTCAGTGAAACGAATTTGGCTGCGGCTCAACAAATCGCCCACCTAGGTAGTTGGGAATGGAATATGGTCACAGACGAGCTGTCGTGGTCTGACGAAGTGTACCGCATGTTCGGTTTCAAGCCACAACAATTCGTAGCGACCTATCGGCGGTTTCTAGAGTTGATATCGCCGGAGGATCGCGGCTTTGTGGCCGATGCCGTACAAAATGCCTTCTCGCGAGGCGATGAGTATGAGCTTGATCACCGTATTCGCCGTGCCGATGGTGTCGAACGAGTGCTTCACGAAATTGGAGAAGTGATTGTCAATAATGCGGGAGAACCGGTTCGCATGATAGGCACGGTACAGGATGATACCGAGTTGCGTCAGGCCGAGAATGAAATGCGTAGGCTCAACCGGGCATTACGCACGCTGAGTCTGTGCAATACAACGCTTGTTCATGCGCAACAAGAACAAACCCTGATGGACGATATATGCCGCATCTTGATCGACAGCGGCGGTTACCGTTTTGCATGGGTCGGCTATGCGGAGCACGACGATCGAAAAACGATTCGTCCGATGGCTTTTGCCGGGGGCGATATCGACTTCATTACTTCGGTCGAGCTGTCTTGGGCCGATGATGCAGGCGGACGCAATCCAACTGCCTACGCCATTCGCAACAAGGAAACGTTTATTCTGAAAGATATCGTCAATAATTCTCATGATTTTGCTCCGTCATGGCGCGAAGCCGCGTTGACACAAGGTTATGCGTCGGTGGTCGCGCTGCCGTTGATTTCGGATGGCGAAACCTTGGGAGCGATCACTCTCGATTCGGCGGAGCCGGATGCCTTCGATCAAGCCGAGTTGAGATTACTCGAAGAAATGGCCGGCGACTTGGCGTTCGGTATCCGGGCATTGCGTATTCGACAAGAGCGCGAACATGCCGAGTCGGTATTGAAAATTGCCGAGAATCGATACGAGGAGTTATACGAAAACGCACCTAATGCTTATGTATCGGTTGCACCCAAAAACGGAATTTTGCTGCAGTTCAATCAGTCGTTATGCGAGATGTTGGGGTATGACAGGGCTTTTTTGGAAACGAAAACGATTTTCGAACTTTTCGGAGAAGCAGGAATCGGGAAATTGTTTTCCGGCGAGCAAAGCGTTCGTGATATCGAGCTCAATATGCACCGCGCCGATGGGGGAGAGCTCTGGGTTAGTTTCAGCATCGATCCTATTAAAGACGAAGCAGGCCGCGTCGCCGAATACCGGGCCAGTATCATCGATATTTCGGTGCGCAAACATGCCGAGGAAGAACAGCAGCGTTTTGCCGAAAAACTGCAAATATCATTGATACAAACTATTCGCGCGATCGCCATGACGATTGAAAAGCGCGACCCGTATACCTCCGGGCACCAAGAGCGGGTTGCCGAGTTGGCGGTGCAAATCGGCCGGCGCATGGGCTTCGAAACTTATCGCTTGGAGGGGTTGAGATTAGGTGCGACGATACACGATATCGGCAAGATCGCCGTCCCGATTGAAATACTCAATCGCCCCGGAAAACTAGAACCGATGTTGTTTACTATCATTAAAAGCCATCCGTTGATTGGCTATGAAATTGTCAAAGGCATCGAATTTCCATGGCCGATAGCCGAAATGGTTATTCAGCATCATGAACGTTTGGATGGCAGCGGCTATCCTCATGGACTCAAAGGCGACGAAATTTTAATGGAATCGCGTATTCTCGCGGTTTCAGATGTTGTAGAAGCGATGGCCTCGCACCGCCCCTATCGGGCGGCTTTGGGAGTGCAAACGGCTTTGAACGAGATTGAGCGGGGCAAGGGTTCCATCTATGATGCGCGTGTCGTGGAATTTTGTCGTGAGGTCTTTGAGTGCGGCGGAACGCTATGGGAATAAATACAATACCTGTAAATGTCAACGAAGTCTTCGGTTTCTTCACTGAAGACGGCTCGAAGGCAGGAGATGAAAGAGTTCCTTTTTACCCTTGTGGATTTTTGCAGGAGCAAAATTCGTTACCTCTCCATGCTCGCTCCACACTCTTGCGGATTTTCAATTTGGGAATTGTTGGATTAATCATCCGGTACTTGACAGTCGAGTATTCAATTGCCATTATCCCCGGCGCAGAGTGTTAGTTTTCGGTTTCATGGCTAGCATACTATCTTGATACCTTTCTTATTCACCGTTCGTTTCAAAATCACATGCCCGAACTCGTTATACGCTTTTTTAAACCGGCCAGTTGGGCGGATACCGTTCATGTTCATTACTGGAATACTTACCCTGACGATCATAGTACGAGTTGGCCAGGCCAGCCTATGGAAGCGGATGACGATGGTTGGTTCGTCTACCGCTTCAACGGCGCTAAGTCTGCTAGTCTGGTCTTCAATGACGGCAACGGCTCGCAGACTGAGGATTTACATTGCGCCCGTAGCGGCTATTATGCGAACGGGCGTTGGATTGAAGATCCAGGTCGATTGGTGCATCGTTTGGCTGGCCCGAATTCGAATTTGTTAGCTCAAAACTCGAGCCAAACCTTTTTGTCGGATAGCGTTCATGCGTCGATTGATCCGAATGGGCCATTGGGCGATTTTCGCGATGAAACAATCTATTTTTTATTGACCGCCCGCTTCTATGAAGGCGACCCGAGCATCAGTTTTTTTTGCCGCGACCGCATCAAGTTCAATCCTGAAACCGGCGAACCGGAAGACCCGCATTGGCGCGGCGATTTCAAAGGTTTGATCGAACGTCTCGACTACATTCGCGATCTCGGATTCACGGCGATCTGGATCACGCCGCCGGTCGAAAACCGTAGCGGTTTAGATTATCATGGTTATCACGCCTACGATTGGACCCGGATCGATCCCCGGCTCGAATCGCCCGATGCGACCTATCAGGATTTGATCGACGAAGCCCATAAACGAGGTATCAAGATTATTCAGGATGTCGTCGTCAATCATTCTTGCCAGTATGGCATTCGCGGCAAGGTGCATATCGATCATCTACCGATCAAATATTATGTGCCGCAAGGTTCGGAGCAAGGCCGGGTCGATCATGGCCCGTATCAAGGCCATCTCGGCAATTACACTTGGCCGAACCGCGACGACATTGACAACCCGGTGGCTCCTGACTGGTATCGTGAAAGGCATCATAGCGATCCCGAAGGTAAGGTGCCGCTGCAAGATCCCAAGACCGGCGAAACGATTCCGAAGCCCGGTTACGATCCCGGCCGTTTTTTCGGCATCGATGCGCAAATTCTCGACCCCGAATGGTACATGCAGCATGGGTTTATCTGCGGCGGCGATTGGGAAAGCGAGGCCGTTCAGAAGAAGCATATCGCCGGCGATTGCATCAACCTCGCGACCGACCGTCAAAACGTCAAGGATTATTTGATCGGCGCGGTCAACCGTTATCTCGATATGGGTGTCGATGCGCTACGCATCGACACCGTCAAGCATGTGCCGCGCGACAATCTATTGGAATACGTCAATGCCTGGAAGGCGCACAAGCCGGGGCTGTTCGTGTTCGGGGAAAATTTGGTCAAGGGCTACGGTTGGGGCGATCTCGGCGGCGGCGACAACGGGCCGTCGTTCATCCGTCCGTGGTGGTACACGCGCCTTGGTCACGATCCGCGTAATCCTCATTCCGGCGGTGATTCCGGTTTTCCGCAACTCGATTTCGGATTGTTCTCAACCTTTCGAGACAATCTGAGTCGCGGCAGCTTCGAAGGTGTGGCTAGGGTGCTGGAAATGGATTGGATCTATGGCAATGCCTCTACGTTGGTGACATTTCTACAGAATCACGATGTCGGGCCTGACAACGACTTCCGTTTCCGTTTTAAAGGCGAGCAGTGGATGGCGGCGGCCGCCTATAACCTATTGTGGACAGTTCGAGGCATACCTTGCCTGTACTACGGTGAGGAAATCGAGTTCATGAAGGGCGCGCCGCAGGATGTTATCGGCAACGACGACACACTCGACCAAACCGGCCGGGCTTATTTCGGCGATCATCTGACCGATCAGAACATCGGCACGACCCAAAGCCATCCGTTATATCAACATATCAAACGCTTGAATCAGATCCGGCGAGCGATACCCGCATTGCAAAAGGGCGAAATGAGCCAAATCCATGAGTGGGGAAGCGGCATGCGATTTGTACGGGACTATCGTGACGGAACAAGTTATGCCGTTGTCGGATTAGCTATCGGAAGTGATCAGGATATTGCGGTTGAAAATATCCGTAACGGCGTTTATCGCGAAGCAATCACCGGGAAGGAAATATCGGTCGGTAACGGCTGCCTTAGTTTTCATGTGCCAGCCAATTCGGCAGGTATTTATGTGTTGAACGGGGCGGGGAAGATTGGTTCGACCGGGGTTTATCTTCGCTAATTAACTGTCTATCATTTATTTACCGAAGTTTAGGGTAACGTGCCCAAGAAAACCTGGAAACAGTTATTAAACAAATACTTAGCAAATGTTCTTCGTATCATTTATTGGCGTTTAACGCTCACGGTCGTCCCTCTCACAGAAGGTAGTGGATTCACTGTGGGAGCGATCCCTAGATCGCGATGTTGAGACCGAGAATACCAAGCTATAATAAATAGTATCAAGGTTACAAAGACTAAAATATGCTGTTACCCAAGCTCCAGCTTGGGTAATCTGTTCAGGACGCTCTTGCCCGGAGCTTGTCGAAGGGGGGCTTCCGAGGTGTCTTTCCCAAGCTGGAGTTCTCGCCGATATATACAAGTATCGGTAAACTTGCTAAACAGAGGTCATCGTATACCTGGAAACGGTGCTGGTTGATAAATCTGCGGATATTGAACATCAGTGGCTTCGAAATCGCGACGAAGGCGTCGCTCCCACAAGGGGGTCGGATGCTCTGTGGGAGCGATCCCCAGATCGTCCCTCACCTAAGGCTAGGTGAGGGAAAGTCGGGAACGTTACAGCGACAAAAAATGGTATCGAGGCCTCATTAGCTAAGATTGCAAAACGGTAATTTTTGACTTATGTATAACGATGAGATCTGGAGCTTGGGAAAGAGCGAAGAGGGAATACAGGTTGGCCGTTTTTTTAGCTTGATCTTAAGTTCGGCAGTCAACAGTCCACGAAAATCACGAAATACACGAAAGTAATCATACGGTTACATAAGCCTCTTAAATCACTTTTTGGGTGAGCAACTTGTAAATCATAACTATTTGCATATTTTCGTGATTTTCGTGTGTTTCGTGGACAAAAGGCTTTTTATAGGATTAAGCTTTGGGCATATTCCGTAATTTTTCCACGACTTTGTCACCGAATTGCTCGGTACTGATCATTTTCACGCCGCTGCCGGGTTTCGACAAATCGGCGGTGGAGTAACCGTCGCCGAAAACGCCTTGCATCGCATCCCAAATATTTTTAGCTTCAGCCGTCATGTCGAAGCTATTTTCCAGCATCATCGCGACCGAACCGATCATGGAATAAGGATTCGCGATGTTTTTACCGGCGATATCCGGCGCGGAACCGTGCGACGGTTCGTAATAGGCTTTGTCGGGACCGATGCAGGCCGAAGGCATCAAGCCTAGAGACCCTAGGATGCCTCCTCCTTGGTCGCTGAGAATATCGCCGAACATGTTTTCCATGACCATCACATCGAACTGGGTCGGGTTCAGGCATAAGGCTGTTGCCGCAGCGTCGACCAGGAAATTAACGACCTTGACGTCCGGATATTCCTTGGCTACTTCTTCCATGACTTCGTTCCATAACACACTGGATTTCAGTACGTTGCTTTTGTGAATATTGTGCAGCAACTTGCGGCGTTTACTGGCTAATTTGAATGCTTCGTGCATGATACGGCGAATTTGTTCCTCATCGTATTCCAGTGTTTCACGGACATAACGCAGGCCTTTGTCGTTGACGCCCATTTCTTTTTCGCCGAAATACAGGCCGCCGACCAATTCGCGTACGATGATCAGATCGATGCCTTCGCCGATAATTTCAGGCTTGAGCGGTGAAAAATGCGCCAGAGATTTCGGTAGAGAAACCGGGCGGAAATTTGCGTAGGTATTGTAGCGACGGCGCATCGGTAGTAACGCGCCTCGCTCGGGTTGTTGGTCGATGGGGATTTTTTTGGCTTCTTCATGGCTTAAGCCGATCGGGCCTTTCAGAATCGCATCGGCCTGGTCGCATATATCGATAGTCGCTTGCGGGAAGGCGTCGCCGGTTTCGAAGTAGGCGCATGCTCCGAACGAGGCGGGCATCAATTCGAAGGTAACATCGTTACGTTCTTCGATGACCTTGAGAACCTTGAGGGCTTCGTGGGTGATTTCGGGGCCGATGCCGTCGCCGGCCAATACTGCGATTTTATAATGCTTCATTTTTTATGTTTTTAAGTGAATGGAAAAATTTAAAACTCAATACATCGTGAATTAGACTGTTGCCGAGGTTGTGTTCGCGGAGTCTGCCGCTATTCAGCGGAGGATTTCATTTCATGTAATTGAATGTTGATCAGTTTAATCGTGGCCATGATTCCGGAAAATACTTGATTGACGTGGACGCCTCGAGTTTTGCGTAATTCGTTGCCGCAATTCCACGTTATCACGCATTCGGTTAATGCATTGGCGTGGCCTCCCTTCGGTATGCGGACTTCATAATCGGCCAGTTCGGGTAATTGATAGTTATATTTTTTTAGCACCTTGCTGATGGCGTCGATGAAGGCATCGAAGCCGCCGCTACCGGCACCGGTAGCTTGGTGGTTTTCACCTTGGATTTCGACGCGAAGGCTGACCGTGGATTGAAGGTCCAAGCCGCTATTCAGGGAACAATTCAGCAATTTAATATGTTGATAGCTTTTGCTTTCGAGAACATCGGCGATGATGAACGGTAGATCGTCGGTCGTGATGGTTTGTTTGGAGTCGCCTAGGCTAACGATGCGTGCGAGAACTTTCTTCTGATCTTCTTCGGAAAGTTCGACTTCGAGCCGCTCGAGATTTTTTTTCAGCGAGGCCTTGCCGCTCATTTTGCCTAAGGCATAACTATGAGTGCGCGAAAAGCGTTCGGGTCCCAGCCGGGTTTTGTATAGGCCGCCTTTATGGTCGCCGTCGGCATGAATGCCCGCAGTCTGTGTAAAGACATCGGCACCGACGATCGGCGCATTTGCGGCAACGCGTTTGCCGGAAAAATTTTCCACCATGTTGCTGATGCGTACCAAATGACTTTCGTCGATCGATAAATGCATATTCATTTTATCGCGGAGGACCACGGCGACTTCTGCCAGCGAAGCGTTTCCGGCACGTTCTCCCAAGCAATTGATGGTGCAATGTACGGCGCTAATGCCGGCCTTAACTGCGGCCATGACATTGGCTGTCGCCAAACCGTAATCATTGTGCGGATGAAAATCGAACAATAAATCCGGATAGCGCCCGCACATATCGCTGAAGCTGTCGAAAACTTCGTCCGGAGACATGACTCCCAATGTGTCCGGCAGCATGAAGTGACTGACCGGGCTATGCCGCAAGCGGTCCACGAGCCCATAGACATAATCGGGACTGTCTTTGTAGCCGTTCGACCAGTCTTCCAGATAAATGTTGATTTTTAGGCCTTGTTCGTGAGCATACGCAATGGTTTGCAGAACTTCGGCGCTGTGTTGTTCGAGCGTCTTGCCGAGTTGTTCGCGGCAGTGCTTCTCGCTGCCTTTGGCTAGCAGGTTGATGACCGATCCTCCCGTAGATCGAATCCAATCGACACTGCGCTTATGATCGACAAAACCCAATACTTCGACGCGGTCGGCGAAACCTTCTTGCCGGGCCCATTGGTTGATTTGGCTGACGGCCTCTTTTTCACCTTCCGACACTCGAGCCGAAGCGACTTCGATTCGATCAACGCGCAAAAACTGCAACAAGGCCTTGGCAATGCTGACTTTTTCGGTCGGAGTAAAGGCGACTCCTTGCGTTTGCTCGCCGTCACGCAGGGTAGTGTCCATCAACTGAATGTGTCTTGACTCTATTGACATGATTTTCGCCTGTGGTTTCGATGCGTATTATTATTTGGAATAATGAGGGCCAAAGCCGGTTGTCTCGTTGATACCCATCCTTGATCAAAATTCGGTACCGGGTAAGATCATCGATGGGGGGCTTGACGACATTACCCTGCTGTCGATATCCTTGCTAAACATACCCCACGGCTCCTGAGAATTAGACGCTTTTTCGATTGAGATAAACGTTAAGATAAGGGGCAATCAGTAATCGAACGAATGGTGCAAGCAATACGAAACCGCCTATTTTCTCCTAAAAGTACTCCAATTTGCAATTTTGAATCGATGCATGAAATAGATTGCACCGGAATAATCATTTTCTTCTCTCCCTTATTGTTTTATTTCAGACTTGCAAAATCCCTGTACCTTTCCTTTTAAGCGTTGTTTGCTCAGATTAGGTGCTAGGTATTAGCGGCTTCAATGCTATTAAATTGTAACTATTCAAAGGTATGGGGTGTGTCTATCGAGGACAGCCGTAAACCCATCCATGGGGCTTGACGGCAGCGCTCGAACGTTAGGGATGGCGTGAGTGCACATTTTGCAGGAGCAAAAATCTGCCCTACTGCCGACATCCTCGCTAGCCACACTCCATACCTTCATAAAATTAGCTAATTTTTGAATATAAAGGGAGGAAATTGGGTTAATAAGACTTGAATGCGATATGTTAGGTTGCATAATTTAGCCGCTAGAGCATAAAATCTAGTCTACACTCTATGTGGGAAGTTATTTATTAATTAGGTAAAATATTGGTATTACAAAGAGTTACTGTTAATTAAAAACAATAAAATCTCAAGGTAAAAGTTAGCTTTTCCAAGACTGGAAAATCCGAAAAATCATCCATAACATGCAAAATTTCCGCTTAAGCTTATTAACCTAAATTCGGTAGTTTAAATATGAAAATCATGAAATTCATAATTAATTTCATTAGATTAGCTAAATATCCACGCTAACCTTTTGGCTGAACGAAAGTTCTATACAAACGAATAGCAAGTTATTGAATTAAATTGTTATTCTTCATTATCTTCATGGTGAAATACTTATTTAGGGTGCTACGGCAACCGCCTTTGGAAAGTCATTTATTTGTAATTTAGAGGATACCTGTCGTTTTGAATACACAACTCAATCGTTCAAGCAATCCAGATCCTTATCTCACGACTGTAGGTCGAGGCCGATTTTTTAAGGATTTTATGCTGCTATTCCTACCCGTTTGCTTTTTAGTCGTGGCAGGCACTTGGTTGTTGGGCGAATCGCGCATTGATGCCGAGTTATCGATGCTGATGGCCGACGAAACAATTTTTGTCGAGTTGGGGCAAGGCCGCTTGGATCAAGAGCTGGCCGTTCCGATAGGCCATTTGATGAGTTTAATCAATGAAAACCCGGTTTGCAGGGTCTATCAGGCCCCGAATGGCTCGGACTCGAGCTCGATGCAAGAAGCATTTTTTTCGTTGATGTCGCGTAACCCGATTTACGACGAAGTACGCTGGATCGACGAGCAGGGAATAGAGCAAGTACGAGTCAATAACAGAAGGGGGCGCCCGATCGTCGTTCCTCGCAATGAATTACAAGCTAAAAACGAGCGTTACTTTTTTACCGATACCATGCTGCTGAATCAAGGGGAGATTTATATTTCCCCACTCGATTTGAATATGGACAACGACCGTATCGAGACTCCTTTCAAGCCGACAATAAGAGTCTCAAGCCCTGTTTTTGATGAGATAGGTAAGCCTCGAGGCATTCTCATTATTAACATCATGGCAAAATCAATGCTGGATGCTTTCGTTCAAAGCGCCGGCCCCGCCATTGACAGGTTGATGTTGGTCAATGACGAGGGCTATTGGCTCAAAAGCCCCAATGCACAGGATGAATGGGGTTTCATGTTTCAGCGGAAAGCGACTCTTGCTACACGAAACCCTCGAGTATGGGATGCGATAACCCGGCAGAAAAAAGGCCAGATCAAACTTGACGACGGTCTTTGGACATGGAGTTCCGTTTCGTTAACGCCCAAACAAAATGTCCGACTATCGCACAGCATACATTGGAAAGTGATTAGCCATTTACCAATGGAAAAATTATCGGTGTTGGAAAAAAACGTTTGGTCGGCTAAGGTCGCCAGTGCCTCGGTGATCTTACTATTGTTTGCGATAGGTATAGGACGTCTAATTCAGGCAAGAACGGCGCGGGCTTTGGCAGAGAGGGCAGCAGCTTTGGCACGGGGCGAAGCGGAGTCAGCGACGCGTTTACAAGAGGCTCAAGCGTATTTTCGAATGTTGTTCGAAGCAAACGCCAGCGGTTTGTTGGTCGTCGATACTGAAGGAAAAATAGTCATGGCTAACCCGGCCTTCGAGAATCTATTCGGCTATCAAGTATCGGAAGTAGTCAATAGACCCGTGGAAATATTGCTTCCCGAAAAGTTTCGTTCACGCCATGCCAGGCAACGTAAAGATTATTTACAAAACCCAACGACTCGGGCGATGGGTGAGGGAAGAGACTTATATGGAACTAGAAAGGACGGTTCAATATTTCCGATAGAAATCGGCTTGAGTCCCTATCGGAGCGATAACCAAACCTTTGTCGTGGCAACCATTGTCGATTTATCCGAACGCAAGCGAATCCAAGATGCCTTGCTTCAAATGAATGAAACCTTGGAGCGAAGCGTGGCCGAGCGTACGGCTGAATTACAGGCGGCAAAACAGGAGGCCGAGCGGCTTGCCAGTGTCAAAGGCAACTTTTTGGCCAATATGAGCCATGAAATACGGACTCCAATGAACGCGATACTTGGATTGGCCTATTTACTGGAAAAAGCCGATCTGGGAGTCGATGAGCTTAATTTGGTGAAGAAAATTCGTATAGCCGGCCGGTCCTTGCTTGGAATCATCAACGATATTCTGGATTTTTCCAAAATAGAATCGGGGCGTCTTGAAATCGAGCATGCGCCATTTCGGTTGAGCGATGTGTTGGACAACGTAGCCACGCTGATGTCGGCGATTGAATGCAGCAATAAAGTCGAATTGATTATGGGGCCGGCGCCGGAAGGCATCGAGCTTCTGCGAGGCGATGCGCTTCGGCTCGAACAAATATTGCTCAATTTGACCAGTAATGCGCTTAAATTCACAAAGCAGGGAAGCGTTACGATCTCCGTCATCAAATTGCCGCCTAAAGATGGCCAGGATTATCTACGTTTCAGCGTCCGCGATACCGGCATTGGTATTCCTATTGAAAAACAAGCGGAAATTTTTAATGCATTTTCTCAGGAAGACACGTCGACGACACGCCGTTTCGGCGGAACAGGGTTGGGTTTAACGATATGCCGGCATTTGGCGCAAATGATGGGCGGAGAACTCGGCGTCAACAGCGAACTCGGGCAAGGTAGCGAGTTTTGGTTGATGCTGCCGATAGAGCTGGTCGAGCCGCAAGAGTATGTGCATCCGTCCATCGCGTTTCAAAAAGTATTGATCGCCGACGATCATCCCATGGCTAGAGAGATGTTGGCGGCAACGGTGCGTAGCTTAGGCTGGACTCCCGAGGTCGTTGAGTCGGGCGAAGAGGCTGTGGAGCGTGTTATCGAACGGGCACGGAATAATAAACTCCCCGATATTTTATTATTGGATTGGTGTATGCCCGGCGTCAATGGGCTCGAAGCTGGTATACGCATAAGACAAGAGCTTGGCGATATTGCCGATGTTCCGATTATCGTTATTGCCACGGCTCATGACCGCGATGCATTGCTACGCGAACCGGATGTGGCAATAGCCGATGCCGTCTTACGTAAACCGATTACTGCTTCTTCACTCTATAATGCCGTATCCGATGCCAAGTTGCGTCGTCAAGGCGAAAGGTCTACACAGCATAATAAAACTACGCCATCCGAAAAACGAATCAACGGCTTAAGGGTGTTATTGGTCGATGATAGTGAAATTAACCGTGATATGGCAAGGCGTATTTTGGAAGCCGAAGGAGCTACCGTTTATTTGGCAGACGACGGTCATGCGGCCTTAGAATGGTTAAGACTGAATCCGGATTTGGCCGACGTGGTGCTGATGGATGTACAAATGCCGCTCATGGATGGTTATGAAGCGACCCGGCAAATTCGTGAAGTCCTTGGCTTGACTCTGTTGCCTATCGTGGCGCTGACCGCCGGCGCATTCAAGAATCAACAGGCTGCAGCGCTCAATGCCGGGATGAATGGATTCATTGCCAAACCGTTCGATGTCGAGGAATTAATCGCTTATCTGCAACAATACGTTACCGGATTACGAGTAACGGCTGATTCAAAGAATGAGCCGGTCGCTTCAGCTAAGACAGCCGACTCACAGCTTCCCATGATAGATATAGACAGAGGCCTACATAATTGGGGCGACGCCGCAACTTATTATAAATACTTACAAAAGTTTGCCGAATCGCACGGACATGACGGAGACGAAGTCGCCAAAATGATGGCTCAAGGCGAGCGTGAAAGTGCTCTTGCCTTGGCGCATAAATTGAAAGGAACGGCAGGAAACTTGGCGCTGATACAAGTATGGAAGTTGGCTGAAAAGATTGAGTCTAAGCTTTTAGAAGAAGGAGCTACGTTAGATGAGTCGATTCAACAGTTGCAGATTTTATTGAACGATACGTTGCGCGAAATCGGCCGTCTGAATGGTAAAGATAAGTAAAATGATACGATGTTGCCGAACCAGTATTGCTCGAGCTTGAAAAAACTTTGCCTCGGCAGATGCTGAAACCCTTCCATGGGGGCTTGACGGCAGCTAAGCGCCAAGGATGGCGTGTATTAGGGCAATGCAGGAGCAATTGCCGAGGAGCAAAAATCTGCACCTGCTGCCGACATCCCCGCTAACCGCACCCCATACCTTCATAAAATTAGCATGTAGCCCGTATGTAGCGTAGCGGAATACGGGACTGGCGTGGCACCGAATATCCCGGATTGCGCTACGCTTCATCCGGGCTACGCTGTTTAAGATCGCCGGAGGTTAGTAGTGGACGTGGTCGGATACATCACAGGAAAAAGTGCGATATCGAAGACAATGGGTCTGATGATAACGGTGATTTTTAATAAACCGAAAGGCTTAACTATGGCAGCCCTTGGGGTTGCTAATGACCGTCAAGCCCCCCGCTTTGCGGGGGGATATAACTTGCGCGACCCGACGCCGCGGTAATGCCGGGGACGATTTGAAAATAGATACCCGATTGCATCAAGGTTTCGACTTCTTTGCCGCCCGGCTAAATATGAAAGGATCGCCGGCGCCGACAAACCAGACTTTCGCTAATCCGGTTAGTGAAAAAATCCTGCGGCTTGTTGCGGGTTGAACGGAAAATAAGTGTGCAGATAAGAGGCTTGCAACGATCCCACGCGGAAAAATTTTTCGCCTTGGCTGCGGTTGCGTTGCGGAATCGATACGGTCGAGGCTTCCTTATCGGTTTCCAGAAGCGAATGATGAAAACTATGGCCGCGTATTTCTCCGTGCTCCAGTTGCAAACTGTGCATGCCCAGATTGACCAGTCGTTTCTGCATTGTCGCGCGGCCCGACAACAGGCCAGCCATCGTGGCCGATTGCCCCTGTTTGTCGGTCAGCGTTTCCAACAGATATAAAAAACCGCCGCATTCGGCGTAAATCGGTTTGCCGGCGCGGTGATAGTCATGCAAGGCCTGTTTCATCGCGCGATTATCGGCGAGGGCCGCTAGATGCAGTTCGGGATAGCCGCCCGGCAGATAGAGGCTATCGACCTCCGGCAATTTGGCGTCGGTCAACGGCGAGAAGAAACGCAGCTCGGCGCCCATGGCCTGCAAGCAATCGAGGTTGGCCTGGTAGATGAATGAAAAGGCCGCGTCGCGGGCGATGCCGATACGTTTGCCGGCAAGAAGGCGCGGCGTCGGCGTCGTTGCCGCCGGGGCAAAGTCAACCGGTTCGGGCAAGCGGCATGGCGCGGATTCGGTCAATAATTCTGCGGCTCGCGCCAGTCTTCGGTCCAAGTCGCCGATCTCGTCCGCTTGCAGTAAACCCAAATGCCGCGACGGCAAAGCGATATCCGCGTCTTTAGATAGGGCTGCCAGCAAGGGCATGTCTTCGGGCAGCGCTTCTTGCAGTAATCCGGCATGGCCTGTACTGCCGACTTTGTTGGCGATGACGCCGGCAAGCCTTAGGTTCGGTCGGTAATGAGCCAAACCATAGGCGACGGCGGCAAAGGTTTGCGCCATGCCTTGCGCGTCGATCACAGCGGCGACCGGGACCGACAGCGCTTGCGCCAGATCGGCGCTGCTGCTGTCCCCATCGTAGAGGCCCATTACCCCTTCGATCAAGATGACATCGGATTTGGCGGCGGCGCGATAGAGCAAGTCGCGGCAATGCGCCTCGCCCATCATCCACAAATCCAATTGATAGACCGGCCGTCCCGAGGCATGAGCCAAAATCTGCGGATCGATGAAATCCGGGCCGGTTTTGAATATGCTGACCTTGCGGTTTTGACTTCGGTGATAGGCAGCCAAAGCGGCGGTTAGGGTCGTCTTGCCTTGGCCGGAGGCGGGCGCGCTGATCAGCATGGCCGGACAATGGCGAACGGATGGGCTAGTGTTCATGATCAGAGTTTGAGTTTGGTCAAGGTAAATCCGGCCAAGGCGCCGAGGCTGAGCCAGAATAGGGCATTGCTGAAGGCGGACATCACTACGAAGCGTTGCCAGCCGTCTTCCGGTTGCCACTCATGCTCGGAGCCGGTTGCGGGCGCTTCGAATTGTTCCGCGGCTAAAATCAGAGGTTGCGTCAGATAATACTGTAAGACGCCGAGCAGCAGGCCGGACAGGATTCCGGCTGTCAATGCGGCGCTATGGCGTCCGTCGTGTGCGGCATTATGAATGTAGTTGTTGGCGTCTTGCATAAAGCCGAGGCCTAGAATCACGGTCAAGCCCAATACGATGGCGCTGAAGCCCGGGAGAAATTTAGCGGAGTAAACGACGGAAGAGCCGGCGAGTGTTTTCATGGTGATTGTCCTTCCCAAGTCTGATTGACGGAAAAACGGAGGGGAAGACAAACCAAAAAAGATTTTGACAGATCGCCCGCCGCAATACTGTTCTTTAAGTTTTAGGGCCTGTCTCCGGGCTCGTGAAAAATCACCTACCGTTGCGGGGGCAGCGCCGGCCTTTAACCGGCTTCCAGTTTCACCCGCGCAGTGCGGGAACCGTAAAACAAGCTGCGGATTATAGGTTACCCATCAAAGCCGTGCAAATGGAATATGTCATTCTGCTAACCCGGACCGGTCGAGTTCAAAAGGCAAAAGTTTTGTTGAGCAAATATTGCCGTAGCCCGAATCCCAGTGCGCTATGTCTGCAAAATAAAAATGCATTTTGGCCAGGAAAAACACGAAAATTCTTCGTTCTAACCGCACCAGCATGGCAATGCATGCCGAACTTGTCTCGGCAGCCAAGTTATGAATTCCCACGTAGGATCCCTCTTTAATTTGCTGGGGCTTTGTAAGGCCGCCATGAAAGTTAGGATGAATTCACGCTGGTAGTTGTTAACGGCAACGATTGCGGTTTGTAATAATATTTTTTCAAACAAAAATACAGCGGATTTTGAAAAATCGTGGCATATGCCGTAAAAATTTTTGGCGAATGTGCCATATGACATAATTATTACTTTTCAAAATTCGGCAATCCATGGTGCGGCATTTTGTCGCATTTTATCTCCTCTTTTCACTGCCTAACATCTCTCCCGACTCTTTCGATAGAGTTCATAGATCTTTTCCAAGCGGCGGCACCTCACCGCTGCTCCTTTTGGAAATTTTGTCCAACGGAACCTGGCGCGGTCTATTTAGCGCCAGTCTTAAATGCAAATGAAAGTAGGTGGAGTATGGCTTGGGACGAAGACGAAGATACGACGATTTATCATGTGGTAGTTAATCACGAGGAGCAATACTCCATTTGGCCGGAGTACAAGGAAGTCCCCAAAGGATGGAAAACTGTCGGCAAAACCGGCCCGAAACAGGAATGCCTAAATTACATTAAAGACGTTTGGACGGATATGCGGCCTTTGAGTTTGCGCAAGGCGATGGCGGAAAACGCAGAGTTTGGCGATATCGGGGCTGCGAGCTGTTAATGGCAACGGGCATCCAGGCTGTCGGACAGTTAGGAGTCGGGAAATCTATTCGCAACTTCACCAAAGCTTTGTCGTTTGAAGAGGAGACCCAAAAGTTCCCGAAGTTCGGCGAGGTTCATGTTTGGTCGGCCCGGCTGGCCCTTCGGCAAGGCTCAGGACAGGTTTCGACACAAAATAAATTTGAAGTCTTTTATAGATCGTTGTCGACGGATGAACGTAAACGGGCGGAAAACTTCGTTCATGAGCGGGACAGAAACCGATTCATCATGGCGCGCGGGATCTTGCGGGAATTGTTGGGGTATTACCTCGGCATGGCTCCTGAACAGGTTTGTTTCTCTTTCGGACTCAACGGAAAGCCCTATTTAGCCGAGTCATCGGTCGGGAGCGGACTGGAGTTTAATCTTTCCCATGCGGCCGATTCAGTGGTCTATGCGTTCGCCAACCGGACGCAAGTAGGCATCGATATAGAGCCACTAAGCAAGGGCCTAGCTTGGCGGCAATTGGCGCCGATCGTGTTTTCTGCAAGGGAGCAGGAGAAGCTGGCCGAATTTCCGGAAGATGAAAAAACGGAAGCTTTGTTACGCGGATGGACTCGTAAGGAAGCTTTAGTCAAAGGGTGCGGTTTAGGTCTGTCGTTAGACCTGAATGCCTTCGATGTACCTTTGGGGCGGCTCGAAAATCCGAGTCTCGTTTGGCTATCGAATAAACCAGCTGACCTCTGGTGGCTATGTCCGATCGATCCGATTGCGGATTTCGTTGCGGCGCTAACCGTGAACGGCGCGCCGCCGTTACGCATCGTAGTCGATCGCTATATCGATTAGCCGATGCCGGCGGGTCCGACTGCAACAATAATTCAGCGATCCGTAGGTGCGATGCCTACGGCGCAATCAGAGATAAATCCACTTTAGGAGGGCGCATGGAAAATTCGATAAAATTGAATCCGACCGCCAAGGATGGTGGAAGTGTCGCAATCGGTAGGGAACCGATGCGACCGACCGCCAAGGATGGCGGCAGCAATGGTTCCGGACCGGTTGCTGCACTTTCCTCATCCCTGGGGGGCGAGAGTGTCGCAACCGGTCAGGAATCGATGCGACCGACTGCCGACCCTTCGGCTATGCTCAGGGCAGGTTTGCCGATGTTACAGCCTTCGAAAGCGATGCCGTTAAAAAAACGGTATCCGCTGGTAGAACGTAGAGAGAATTTATCATCGATAAATTTCTTTCACGACTTTGTGGAGAAAAATCGTCCCGTGGTGGTTCCGAATGCGTTAAAACATTGCCGGGCGCTCTCCTGCTGGACAGACGATTATCTTCACAAGGTTGCCGGCCGCCGTACCGTCATACTCAAGCAAGGCTTGAACGAGGAGGGCGTCGGCGGCCTGAAAACCATCATGTCACGATTGAGCGATTATCTGGATAGTGTGGCGCTTTTCGAAACCCGGCTGGAACGAAACGAAGTTTCAGCTAAAGACAGACCGCCCTATTTACACGATCTGCCGCTATTGTCGGTATTGCCGGATGCGGCGGATGATCTCGACGGATTTCCGTCCGGCTATTTTCCGCAGTGGTACCGGACCGATTGGCTTCAATTCGCCCAATTCTTCCTTGGGCCGAGTCATAGTCTGACGCCCTTACATTTCGATTGCCTGCTCACTCACAACCTGTTCTTTCAGGTCAGAGGGCGCAAACGCTTCATTTTATTGCATCACGATCAATTGCCGTTCTGTTACCGCTACCAATGGCGCTGGTGCGAGGTGGATGCCGAAACGCCCGATTTTATAAGCCATCCTCTTTACCGGGACGCGCAGATTCAAGAATGTATCGTGGAGCCCGGCGACATGCTGTACATGCCGCCGGGAATGCTGCACCACGTCCGCAGTCTCGAGAGCTCGATATCCTTCAATGTGGACTGGCATACGCGCGCCAGCGCCATTCAAGGAGTTTTGGCATTGAAACGGGGAATGCCCCTCAAGAACGTTTATTACAATGCGGTCATCGCCCTTGGGCAATGCACCGGACAACCGGCCGGACGCGTGCTTCCCTGGTACCGGTCATATCTGAACTACGTCTCATAGGAAGGTCACTGTGCGCTTCATCGATGAACCCGGACTCACTACAACTATTCAAACACCTGTTTCCAACCTCGTGGAGTTGGCGTGCCGTAGGGCGAATGAACAGCCCGACCGGACGGCCTACGTTTTTCTACAGGATGGTGAAAACGAAAGCGGCCGGTTGACGTTTGCCGAACTGGATCGATGCGCCCGCGCTATCGCCGCAAGGCTTCAAAACCAAGGCATGTCCGGCGAACGGGCTCTGCTGCTGTATCCGCCGGGTTTGGATTACATCAAGGGCTTTTTCGGTTGTTTGTATGCAGGTGTTGTCGCGGTACCGGCCTACCCTCCTTCGCGTCGACAGAAATCCCGGCTTTTGGCCGTGCTTAACGATGCCGCTCCAGCCGTTATTCTGACTACGACCGAGCTTGCAGCCAAATTTCAAAACGATTTCCTGGACGACCTTACGGGTCCAAGTCCCGTAAGGTTTGCCACGGATACCGTGGAAGCCGGACTTGCCAAAGGCTGGGTCAAGCCCGCACTCAACGCCAACAGCCTGGCATTCCTTCAATACACCTCCGGTTCTACCGGAGATCCCAAAGGGGTGATGGTCAGTCACGGCAACCTGATAGCCAATCAGGAGGCCATCAAACAAGGTTTCGGTCATAGCGAACACACCACGGTCGTCGGCTGGCTGCCCCTTTATCATGACATGGGCTTGATCGGAAATTTGTTGCAGCCGCTTTATCTAGGAAGCACCGCTATTTTAATGCCGCCGATGGCGTTCCTGGAAAAGCCCGTCCGCTGGCTCAAGGCCATTTCAAATTACCGGGCGAACACATCGGGCGGCCCGAATTTCGCTTACGATCTTTGCTTTCGCAAAGTGACTGCGAAACAAATGCAAGGGTTGGATCTGAGTACATGGACTCTGGCTTTCAACGGTTCGGAACCGGTGCGCACCGCTACCATGGAGCGTTTTGCCGAAAAATTTGCCGACAAGGGGTTCCGCAGGGAAAGTTTTTTCCCTTGCTATGGCTTGGCCGAAGCCACGCTGTTCGTGTCAGGCGCGCATATGTCTTCCGAAGGAGAGGCGCAGCACGACGAAGACAAGTCTGGAAGCCGCCCGGTTTCTTGCGGCGCAACGGCCGATCATCACGAAATTCGCATTGTCGATCCCAAAACTGGCAGGCTTTGCCGGGAAGGGCATGTCGGTGAAACTTGGCTGGCCGGCCCCAGTATAGCCCAAGGTTATTGGAACCGGCCCGAGGAATCGGAACACACGTTTCGAGCGCGATTGACCGATACGGCGGATACTCGCCCCCATACAGAAACAAACAGCGAGCAAGCATTTCTCCGTACCGGCGACTTGGGTTTTCTCGACAACGGCCAATTATACATAACCGGCCGTATTAAGGATTTGATCATCATTCGCGGCCGGAATGTCTACCCGCAAGACATCGAACAAACACTGACCGAGGAGATTCCGGCACTTGTCCCCGGCGGTTGCGTAGCGTTTTCGATAAACGATGAGGACGAAGAGCAACTGATCGTCGTCGCCGAAATGACTCGCGCGGCAATGCGCTCGGGCGACTACGAGTCGATTATCGCCGAAATGCGAAAAGTTCTTGCCGAAATCTCTGAACTCGCTGCCGCCGAATGGGTCCTGGTACAACCCGGTACGGTCCTCAAAACATCCAGCGGTAAAGTTCGCCGCCAACCTTGCAAACAAAGGTATTTGGAAAATTCATTGCCCGTTTTGTATCGTTCCGGGGAGCAAACCCCTGTCGAATGCTCTCTGATTGGCGAACAAGCCAGGCCAAAAGCATGGGAAGAGAACAGTCCGGAATATCAACTCCTGCAACAAGCGCTATTGGTCGTTCCTCGAGCGGAGCGTGCGCCATTGATCGCCCGTTTTCTTAAGCAAAAAATCGCACTGCTGTTAAAAATCGAGGCATCGGCCCTGTCCGCCGATTCATCCTTACGCGCATTGGGACTCTACTCGCTCAAAGCAGTTGAGCTTAAGCACGAGGCAGATGAGTTGTTAGGCATCGATGCGCCTATGTCGTTGTTTCTATCCGATGATTCGCTGGGAAAAATAGCCGAAAAACTGTCTGAAACCACCGAAGCTACATTGGAACAGGTCGTACACGCCCATTCTTCAGACGGTCTCGAGCACAGTGCTCTTTACGACTCAAACCTATCTGCGACGCAATTCTCCATGTGGACGATGCAGCAACTAGAACCGAACAGCATTATCTACAACCTGCATTTGGCATTGCGCATTGCCGGAGCGATCGACCGGGAACGGCTGCGGCAAGCTTTCCGTTATCTGGCAGAGCGTCATGCCGTGCTGCGCACGATATACCGCGCCGGCGGCAATGACCGAGTCATTCAGCAAGTGCTGCCCGTTTCCGAATTACCGGATTTCTTTACAACCGTCGACGCATCCGCGTGGCCGGAATCTCAGCTTCAAGACGATATGGCCCGGCGGGCTAGAGAACCTTTCGATCTGGCGGTCGGGCCGCTATTCCGTATCACATGTTATGCACATGGAAAGCCGGGGTTGCAAAATGACCCAGGTACCGATGGTCACTCTTTATCCGCTGACAAATTCGTCTGGAGCGAATTTGAACAGCCAACGGCTGGCCCGAAGGGTGAAATACATGGATGTATTTCATACACGCGCCATACCCTCTTAATCTGCGCCCACCATATCGCCGTCGATCTGTGGTCGGTGCTCATTCTGATCAGCGAACTGAAAACGATCTATGCCGAATTGTCCACCGGCATGGAACCGCAATCCGCTGTTTCCCAAACTCTGTTTGGGAAACCTGACTCGCAAGCTCTGCTTGCCGATTCGGGAAGCAGAGCTTCCAAGACTGCCTGCCCAAGCAGAGCTTGGGCAGGAGTGAACTATGGTTCTCACGCAGAGCGTGAGAACGATGAGGGCAGAGCAGACTATACCGATTTTGTCGCCTGGCAGAAGCATTACCTGAACAGCCCGGCCTGTGATAAAGCCTGGACTTACTGGCAACGGCAATTGACCGGAGAACTCCCGTTGTTTTCTGTGCCGACCGACCATCCAAGGCCGGCGGTTTCAGATCATCGCGGCGCTTCGGTAGCGTTCCGGTTGGACCGTGATGAAACCGAACGACTCAAAAAACTGGCGGGACAGCAGGGCGTGACTTTGTTTGCCTTACTGCTCACCGCCTACAAAGTATTGTTGCATCGCTATACCCACCAACAGGATCTGATCGTCGGCGTTCCCGCCGCCGGACGCCCTCAAGCACGCTTCGCTTCGGTCGTCGGCAATTTTGTCAACCCGCTGCCCTTACGCAGCAGCCCTTCCGGTAACAAAGCTTTTTCGGCCTATTTGGCGGAAGTCAATGAGACTTTGTTAAACGCGCTGGAATATCAGGATTTCCCTTTTCAGACGATGATGGAGCGCCTGCAACCCGAACGTGTCGCCGATCACTGGCCGATTTACCAGACATTGTTCGTGTTGCAGCAGGCTCAGTCCGGTTTCGATACGGACTTGGCGCAACTCGCTTTAGGAGAAGACGGCTCACCGTCGCTTTGGGATGAGCGGACGATGCAGCCCTTGACTCTATGTCAGCGTATAGAACGGTTCGATTTGAAACTGATGGCTGCCGAATGCGGAGACGGCCTGTTGCTGTCTCTCCAATACCGTTGCGATTTGTTTACAGCAGAAACGGTCGATCGTATCGCCGCTCATTTCCACAATCTTTTGGACGGAGTGATGGCGAATCCCGAAGCCCGCATCGCCAGTTTGCCGATGATAAGGGATAAAGAACGGAAAAAACTGTTGTATGACTGGAACGCATCCGATCAACCATTTTCCGAAGATTCTTGTATGCACCAGCTTTTCGAGGCTCAAGCGGAGAGAACACCAAATGCCGACGCTGTCGTCTGCAATGGAGAGCGCCTTACTTACGGAGAATTGAACGTAGCTGCCCAAGTTTGGGAGCATCATCTGATTAGGCTTGGAGTGGGGCCGGGCGCCAGGGTAGGTATATGCGTCGAGCGTTCCATGAATTTCATCATCGGGATTCTAGCCGTACTGAAAGCCGGTGCGGCATACGTCCCTATCGATTCCGATTTTCCCGCAGAGCGAGTCGCTCATATGCTTGGCGATGCCGGGGCTGACGTTTTATTGAGCCAAAGCGGTTTATACAAAACCGCCAAATTGCCCGTAAGCGTCCGGCTCAACATGGACGAGGCGCAGGAGCCGGCAATAGCGCCGATAGTTAATAAACGTTCCAGGAACATGCCGGATCATGGTGCTTATGTCATTTACACGTCGGGATCGACCGGGCAATCCAAAGGGGTCGCGGTATCTCATCGTAGCCTCGTCAATTACACACAAGCCATCGCCGGACAAATCCAGGCCGAAGCCGGTCTTCAGTATGCATTGATATCTACGCCCGCGGCGGATCTCGGCAATACCGTGCTGTTTGCCTCGCTGGTTTCAGGCGGTTGCCTGCATATTCTTGATCACGACACGACTACGGACGGGCGATTATTGGCCGGCTACATCAATCGCAATCCAATCGATGTGTTGAAGATTGTCCCATCTCATTTTGCAGCCTTGCTCGATTCAGCCGAAGGTAAAAATATCGTACCGCGGCGAACGCTGATCTTTGGCGGCGATGTGCTTCAAAATTCCTTGGTTACGCATGTTGCGTCTATACATCCCAAGTGCAGGATATTCAATCACTACGGCCCTACTGAAGCTACCATCGGTGCGCTGATCTATCCAGTGGTTATGAATGCGCATGGAAATACTTCGGACGCACAGGTGCCAATCGGTCGCCCCATTGCCAACAGCCAAACCTATATTCTCGATGAAAATCTGGAACCTGTACCTGTCGGCGTTCCCGGAGAACTCTATATCGGGGGGCAAGGAGTGGCGCAAGGTTATCTGAACCGGCCGAATTTGACAGCCGAACGCTTTATTCCGGATCCGTTTGCAGGCATGGAACTTGGGGAAGACTCCTCAATATTAAAGCCTAAGTCCATGCATGGCGTGAGGTTGTATCGTACAGGTGACTTGGCCCGGTATAGAAGCGATGGTCTTGTCGAATTTCTTGGCCGTGCCGACCATCAGATGAAAATACGCGGATTCCGCATCGAACCCGGCGAAATTGAAGCGCACTTATGCGCGCAATCTGAAGTGAGCAGCGCCATCGTCAGCACTTGGGAGGACAGCCCCGGCATCAAGCGGCTGGTAGCCTACATTGTCCCGGTTAGCGTCGAGCCGGACCAGGAAGCGTTGCGTGCTCATGTCCGAAATGCCTTACCGGATTATATGGTCCCATCTGCTTTCGTATTTCTTACAAAATGGCCGCTGACAGCGAACGGAAAACTGGATCGCAAGGCCTTACCCAAGCCCGATCCAGGCAGTAGTGTCCGCCATCAATACGTTGCCCCAAGGAATGACGCCGAAGTTGCGCTAGCTGCTATCTGGGCCGATGTGTTACGCGTTGCCCGGGTTGGCATTCACGACAACTTTTTCTCTCTCGGTGGCGATTCCATTCTGAGCATTCAGATGGCCAGCCGCGCCCGTCAGGCTGGACTGAATTTATCGCCCAGGCAGATTTTTCAGCATCAAACAGTTGCGGAACTGGCGCCCGTCGTAGAATGCGAGGTCAAATTCGAGGCCGAACAAGGTGTGGTCAGCGGCTCAACCCCCCTGACACCCGTGCAGCAAAAGTTTTTATCCCGGGCTTTGACCAATCCTCATCACTGGAATCAGGCATTGTTGTTGCAAGTACTGTATCCATTCGAGTCCGAAATAATGCAGTGCGCCGTGGAAAAGTTGCATGTTCATCATGATGTATTGCGCCTGAGGTTTAACTGTCAGGATGGTGTCTGGCAAGCTCATTATGTAGCAGAAGAGCAGCAGCCGGTATTTCATCGCGAAGATCTTTCCGATATCGCCGATGATTCGCTCGAAACCGTTTTGATTGAGCGCACGGCATACTGGCAACGGCAAATAGATATGAGCAATGGCCCGATGATCCAGGTTATCTGGTTTGCACTCGAGCAGAAGCGCGGCGCACGCTTATTAATGGTCATTCACCATTTAGCGATGGATATAGCCAGTTGGCGCATTTTGCTCGATGATCTGGTGTTTATCTATAACCAGATTGCTACTAACAGCAAGTCAGCATTGCCGAACAAAACCACTTCTTACCGGCAATGGGCCGAGCGTTTAACAGACTATGCGCAAACGCTTGCGGAAACGGATAAGTTGCCGATGGGCATGCCCGAACACGCACAAACAACATTTCCGGTTGACTATCCTGAGGGCTCAAATACCGAGGCAGATGCCGTATTTTATACGCTTGAGCTCTCGGAACTGCTGACGCGGTCGTTAGTACAAGAATCCGGCGCGGCGTATCGAACCAGCGTACAGGAATTACTGCTTATTGCCGTTGTTAAGGGCTTAGCCAGCCATGTTGGCTTACAACATTTGCCTGTCGAAGTCGAAGTACACAACCGTGACAGCGAGTTGTTCCGCGATTTCGATTTCACGCGTACAGCAGGCCGGTTTACGACCTCGTATCCGGTATTCTTTCATTACGACTCAACAAAAGAGTCCTCAAGTCTTATCAAGGACCTCAAGGAACAGTTCCGGCAGCAAGCCGCGCACGGATTCGACTATACCGTATGGCGCTGGTTGGGTGACGGTCTTGAACAAGAGCTTTCTTCTGAAATACCGTTTTTGTTTAATTATTTGGGGCATCTGGATTTAGGTACCGACGCGCATGCCTATTTTCGGCAATGCGATATGCCGGCATGGATAACCCGCGACCCGCTTAATCAACGCGCACATGAATTGGCGCTTAATGCTGCAATACGTCAAGGTCGTCTACAGTTGGCCTGGGTCTATAGTAAAGCGCGTTATTGCGCTGCGAGCATAGAGCAGTTGGGTAGTGCCGTGCTCAATACACTATCGAGACTTATTGAGCATTGTCTCGACTCTGATTCGGCGGGATTAACCCCTAGTGATTTTCCATTGGCAAAGCTGACACAAGTGCATCTTGATAGCCTGCCTTATTCGCTGAGAAACATTGAGGACATTTATCCATTGGGGCCGATGCAGGAAGGCATGTTGTTTTATGCGCTGATGTATCCCGGATCAGGTATCTATCATATGCTCGATCGCTATGAAATTGATGGCGCAGTCGATGTTGACGCATTCAGGGCGGCATGGCAGGAGGTATTGGATAGGCATCCGATTCTACGCACCTCGTTTCTATGGGAGGAATATTCAAGACCGCATCAATTTGTCCACAAGCAGGTGGCGTTGCCGTTTAACTATCAGGATTGGCGCGAAGTACCATTACATGCCCAGGAGCGGCGCTTCGACGAGTTGCTCAGAGCTGAGGTAAAAACCGGTTTCGATTTTACTGCCGGCCCTTTAATGCGGATCCATCTGGTTCGGTTTGCCGACAAGCGCTACCGTTTTATCCGCAGCCACCATCACATTCTTATGGATGCCTGGTGTAAATCGCCGGTATTGTTGGAATTCAGGGCGAATTATGAGGCGTTGGTAAAAGGCGAGGCGATACCGTTCAGGGAAGCCGTCATCCCTTATCGAGATTATATTGCCTGGCTTGAAAACCAGGATCGGAAAGTGGCGGAAAATTTCTGGCGTGACTATCTAAAGGGATTCGTTGAGCCTACACCGCTCATCGTGGATAAACCGACTTCAGGCGAAGCTGAGGCAACCAGCCAGGTACGTGATTTGGTGGTATTGCTGTCTGAAGCGGACACACAGGGACTTAATACATTGTCACAACGCTATCAGCTCACCCCAAACAGTTTCCTGCAAGGGGCATGGGCGCTGATGCTGGCACACTATTCCGGGAACAATGAAGTGCTGTTCGGCGTGACCGTGGCGGGTCGTCCGACGGATTTGCCCGGTGTGGAAACGGCTTTGGGACTGTTCATCAACACCTTGCCGCTACGTGTTGTCGTGCAACCGGAACAAACGGTGCTGGCGTTTTTACGGAACTTGCTTTATCACAATCTCGAACTCCGCCAATATGAATACATGCCCTTGGTACGCATTCAGGCGTTGAGTGATTTGGCAAAAGGGCAAGCGTTGTTCCAGCATCTGTTCGTCTTCGAAAATGCGCCCGTCGATCCGACGCTTCGGGGCGAGACGGATGTTTTGAATATCGTTGATGACAAACACCGTACCCATGCCAATTATCCGATCAATGCCGTACTCGTGCCGGGGTCCCGCTTCCATTTACAGGTCACTTATGACGTGGCCCGTTTCGAGGAGGATGTTGTCAAACGTCTGCTCGAACATTTCAAGATATTATTGGAAGGCATCATCCGGCATCCTGAGGCCAGCCTCGGCGAGTTGCCGATGCTGACCGGGCGGGAGTCAAAACTCATTTGCACGCAATGGAACCAAACGCAACATTTATATTCGGAGCCGCGCGATATGGTGGCCCTTTTCGAAAAGCAAGCGGCGCTGACACCTCAAGCTATCGCCGTCGCTTTTCAAGGACAAGAACTGACTTATTTCGAACTCAATAACCGCGTCAACCGGGTCGCCCATGCGCTTATATCCGAAGGCGCGGATCCCGAGACTTTGATCGCTCTGTTTTGCGAGCGCGGCATCGATTATTTGGTCATGATGCTGGGCGCCTTTAAAGCGGGCATGGCTTATCTGCCGCTCGACCCGAGCCACCCTGACGGCAGGATCGCCCAAGTGCTGAAAGAAAGCGGAGCCGCCTGGGTATTGACCGGTGCATCGAATTTTGACCGCGCGTCGGATTTGGCGGACCGGGCGGGAGAGACGGCGGGAGTGGTTCAACAAGCACCCGGATCACTGGGTTTGCAACTGCTGTCTCGGCCCGATGTCCTCGTTTTGGAAGAATTGGAATCGGATGAAAACAGCACGGAAAATCCACCGAAACGCCATGGCCCCGACAATCTAGCCTTCGTCATTTTCACCTCCGGTTCGACGGGCAAGCCGAAAGGCGCGATGGTTGAATATAAAGGCATGTTCAATAACCTGATCACCAAAGTTCCGGCGTTGGACTTGAACGAAAGGGATGTCATCGCGCAAACGGCCGGGCAGTGTTTCGACATTTCCGTTTGGCAGCACCTGACCGCATTGGTATGCGGGGCGCGGGTCGAAATCCTGCCGGACGAAATCGTCAAGGAGCCTTACCGGCTGCTGGAGCGATTGGGCGAGAGCGGCGTGACTGTTTTGGAAGCCGTACCGTCGATGATCCAAGCCTTGCTGGATTGCGTGGATACGCTCGGGCTTCCCAAGTTGCGATGGCTGATCGCCTGCGGCGAGGCATTTCCGCCGGAATTATGCCGCCGCTGGATGGAGCGAATGCCTCATGTCAAGGTGCTCAACGCTTACGGCCCCGCCGAATGTTCGGACGATGTGTCTTACTACGAAGTCCCGGTGATACCAAGCGATGCCGAGACCATCGTTCCGGTCGGCAGGCCGGTTCATAACACACGGCTATATCTTTTGAATAGATGGCTGGAACCGGTGCCCATCGGCGTACCCGGAGAAATCTGCGTGGCCGGTATTCAAGTCGGGCGCGGCTATCTGGATCGTCCGGATTTGACCGCCGAAAAATTCATTCCGGATCCTTTCGATGAAACCGGATGCCGCATGTATCGCACCGGCGACCTCGGTCGTCATCGCGAGGACGGCGCGATCGAATTTCTGGGACGGATCGATCATCAGGTCAAAATTCGCGGCGTTCGCATCGAACCGGGCGAGATCGAAGCGCAACTTCTGACTTATCCGAAGGTAGAACAGGCCCTTGTCGTAGTTCGGGAAGACGACAAGGGCGGCAAGCGGTTAGTGGCTTATGTGGTGTGCGGCGAACAAGACATCAACACCGATACTGGGCTATTTGCAAAACTGCGCGAACATTTGTTCGCCAGATTACCTGACGCAATGATGCCGCAGGCTTTCGTCCGGCTGGATGCCATGCCGCTTGGCGCTAATGGCAAGATCGACCGCAAAGCATTACCGGAGCCGGACATGACCGGGCAAAGCGACCGTGCTTACATAGAGCCGCGCAATCCTGCGGAGGAGGCATTAGCCGATATATGGAAAGAAGTGCTGGGTATCGAACGAGTTGGCGTGGCGGATAACTTTTTCGAATTGGGCGGACATTCACTGCTAGCCGTACAAGTGCTGTCTCGGATACGCAGAGCCTTTGGCGTCGAGGTGCCGCTACGCCGACTTTTCAATGCTTCCACCATCGAGGCATTGGCGCTACTGGTCGAGGAGCTTCTGATCGAACATCTGGACACCCTATCGGAAGAAGAAGCGGAGGCCTTATTGATTGAAGACGAAGAAGGTATTTCGATGGATCTAAAACAGCCGAGTGATTGAACCGGTTCATCGTTTCCGCGCTCTGCGTTCAACTTTATGGATAAGTATCGTCAAACCTCGCCGGGAAGTGGGTACTAGCACCATGGATGACGGATTTGAAATGAAGACGAGCGCACTGCGTGGGAATGCATTCCTTGTGCGAGGCGAAGCGTCCAAAGCTTCGTTCCACGAAGACTGTGGGAACCGTGCAAAAAAGTGACTGATGAATAACCGAGAAAATTAAACCTTACATGTAGAGCAAAAATGACAAGAAAAAAAACCAAACGCAAACTTTTACATCCAGTGCCGTTGATACTCGCAGTATTGATGTCGGATTCTTGCCTAGCCGCCGAGGAATCAAATGATAACAAGCCATCTACTAAAAATGCCAAAGAGGCGATATTGGTTTCCAAAACGCCCGATACGACCGAACTTGAGTCGATGACAGTGGTGGGGAAAGCGGTTCAGGATCCTTATGATAAAAGCTACACTGTCACCAACAGCGCTACCGCCACTAAAACCGACACCCCGATCATGGATACTCCGGTGTCGATTCAGGTGGTACCTAGGGCCGTCATGTCCGATCAAAAAACTGTACGCATCACAGATGCCTTGGAAAACGTCAGTGGCGTTCGCGCCCAGTCTTCCTTGGGCACCGGCACCGGTTTCATTATTCGCGGTTTTCGCAACCCTTTAATCTATCGCAATGGCCTGATGGCTGTTCCCAACTCTTTTCGCTCCGAGTTCGACACAGCCAATCTTGAAAGTGTTGAGGTATTGAAAGGCCCTGCATCCGTGTTGTTCGGTCGTAGCGAGCCCGGCGGTTTGATTAATGTCACCACCAAAAAACCCTTGGATATACCGTATTATTCACTTGAACAGCGCTTCGGTTCCTATGATTTGTATCGTACTGAATGGGATGCTAGCGGTCCGGTTACCGATGACAAGTCCTTGCTGTATCGCTTCACGGGTTCCTATCAAAATAACGAGTCGTTCCGGGACTTCGTAAGCAATGATCGCGTGCTGATTGCTCCAAGCCTAACCTGGCGGCTTACCGATGCGACGGATTTCACCGTCAATGTCGAAGGTGTCGATCAAGATTACCAGGCCGATTTCGGTATTCCTGTTGTCGGCAATCGCCCTGCAAACATTCCGCTCAATCGTTCGGTTGGCGGTGATCCTAACGATCCTATCGATAGTATTTCTAAAGTTCAATTGGGTACGGAGCTTAATCACCGTTTCAACGACGATTGGGCAATTCATAGCCGTTTTCTGGCCAGTTGGGGCGATGGTAGAGAAACCTTCCTTAATCCCGCACCGGCTTTCGGCAATGCCCTAAATGAAGCTACCGGTATTCTGCAACGCAACGTCTTTGCTCAGCGCTACGACAGCGAGGCTTACACCACCAATCTCGATTTGACCGGCAAGTTTCAGCTTGCAGGTACTAAGCACGACATTTTGCTCGGATTTGACTATCTGCGTTCATTTACCCAGTACAACATTCAGGGATTTTTCAACACCGCCAATCCGGCACTCGCCATTGACATTCATAATCCGGGTCCGAGTTACGGCATTGATCCCTCCGTTTTCAGTAACGCAATATTGGCAGTCGAACCCACACAAATAGGCCGGAATTTCTCGACATTCAAGGACGAATGGTATGGCGTTTATTTTCAGGATCACATCACCTTGTGGGATAAACTGCACATTATGGGCGGTGGACGTTACGATTGGATAGAAACCGGCAGAGGCCGCGGCGGTTCCTTTTCAGAGTCTGATAATGCTTTGGAAAACTCGACACCTTCCGTGATTCGCAAAGATGAAGGTTTCAATCCTCGAGTTGGTATTCTCTATCAACCGTGGCAGTGGCTGGGGGTTTACGGCAACTGGACAACCTCTCTAGCCGCGAATAACGGAATTTCGAGCAACAATCAACCTTTCAAACCGCAGATAGGCGAGCAATTCGAAGCCGGAATTAAAACCGCCTTCTTCGATCAACGCTTATTGACAACACTGGCTTACTATCACTTGACTAGGGATAATCTGCTCACCCCCGATCTAACAACGCCTGATCCCAACGATAGTGCGGCAATCGGTCAACAACGCAGCCAAGGTATTGAGTTGGATATAATTGGTCACCTTAATGATAACCTTAGCATTATCAGCAGCTATGCCTTTACAGATGCACGGATTACCAAGGACAACCGGACCTTGAATGGCGTGCTAAACGGCTATGAAGGTAAGCGCTTGAACAACGTACCTGAGCATTCCGGCAGTCTATGGCTGAAATACGATGTCAACGGCTTTGACGCCCAAGAGGGCTGGTCGGTTGGTTTAGGCGGTGTTCTAGCCAGCAAGCGGGAGGGCGATGTTGAAAATACATTCCAGCTCCCCGGGTATGTAAGGATGGATGCATTTGCGGCCTATAAACTGAAAGTGGGGCCAACGCGAGTGACGACATCGTTCAATATTCGCAACCTGCTCGACAAGGAATATTTTGAATCAACCGACCCGAATGCCAATGTAGCGCCACGGTTTGGAGTCTATCCGGGGGCGCCGTTGACAGCAATTGGTTCGATACGAGTGGAATATTAGACTGGTTCAGATAGGTCATATGCAGACTTCAATTACTCCGTTGCACCGAGGCTTTCGAAAATAATGAATCAACATTCTCATACCCCCTTCCAATGGAGGCGTTTCCGTCATTTCTGGCTAACGGTGCATTTGTATATCGCCCTTACGATAGGTTTTGTCTTTGTCATTCTCGGACTAACGGGGATTTGCAATGTTTTCTATGTTGAACTGGAAGAGTTCAGCTTGCCGCCTGTGCATCAGGAAGCCAATGCGCGATCGCTTCCCCTTGATGAAATCCTACAAATCGTTAAAGCCGCTCATCCTCAAAGACAAAGGAACTGGGTGCTTCTTGTGCCAGGCTATGGCAACGATTACGTTTGGGCGCGCTATCCAAAGCCTGAAGAAACCGCTGATGAGTTATTCGCACCGCTCCAGGTTCTGATTGATCCATACAGCGGAAAAATAATTTCGGAGTACTTTTGGGGGCAAACCTTGTGGACGTTCATTTATGAAGTCCATGCCAGTTTGTTGACAGGTAAATTAGGTGTCGAGATCGGGAAAATCGGAAACGATACGATCTGTTTTCTTGGTTTGTTTTTATTTATTTCCGCATTGACCGGGCTTTATTTGTGGTGGCCGCGCTGGGGGAAATTCAAAAAAGCAGTGACTATTAAACGGGGCGCAAGTCCTGAACGGTTTTATTATGATTTGCATAAAACTACGGGATTTTACAGTTCAATTATTTTGCTGATTATCGCCTTTACCGGGTTTTCGTTTAGTTATGCGGATTATATCAAGCCGTTGATACGCGGTTTTTCCGCTGTCAAGGAAAAACATTTAAAAGATCCCGGCTTTAAATCTAAGGTTATGACTAATGCACAGTCAATTTCCATAGCGGAGGCCATTGCAATCGCCGACACAGTATTCCCTGAAGCCAAACTATGCCGAGTGGAAACGCCCGACGGAGAGGAGGGTGTTTACATTATTACCAAGCGGCAACCGGGAGAAGCCAACCACCGTTGGGCGCGCAGCAAAGTATGGGTTGACCAGTATAGCGGCAAGGTATTGTCCGTACAAGACCCTAATCAGTTTACCGCCGGCGAAACGTTTTTCAATGTGCTGTGGCCGCTTCATAACGGCGAAGCCCTCGGGCTTGCAGGCCGTATTTTATGGTGTGCAATGGGTTTCGCACCGTTGGTGCTTTATATCAGCGGCATCATCCGCTGGTTGCAAAAACGACGCATATCTTTGGAAAAGCATCGAAAAATGATGAAGAGAATCAATTTGGAAATCGGAGGAATCGAGAGTGGACAGTAGATCGAACTTATCGCAGGAAAAAACAGAACTTTCCCAAGCCAAAAGAATGCTCTTGGAAAACCGGCTACGAGGGAGAAACCTTTCTGTCTCTGAAGATTCGGTTATTTCAAAGAGAGGCATGCATTACGCGCCATTGTCAATGACGCAGCAAAGATTGTGGTTGTTATACCAATTAGACCCGGGCAGTCCAAGCTATAACTATTCAACCGCATTGCGTCTTACCGGCAAACTCAATGTACCTGTTTTGAAGAAATGTATTAATGAAATTATTCGTCGTCACGAAGTACTTCGAACCACTATTGCCGAAATTAATGGACAACCGACACAGATTGTTGTTTCTGAGATCACACTTCCTTTTCAAATTTATGACTTAAGCCAATTACCTGAATCGCACCAAGAGACAGAGTCTGTTCGTTTGGCTAAGGAAGAGGGGAAGAAACCATTTGATTTATTGAACGGGCCTTTGCTAAGGGTTGTTTTGATTCGTCTAGGTAAGCAGGAACAAGAAAATGAATGGATGCTTCTGTTTACCGTACACCATATCGCTTACGACGGTTGGTCTGCCGGAGTATTGCTTAGAGAATTTGGTGTTATTTATCAATCCTTTTTAAGAAATGATCCTTCGCCTTTGCAGGAATTACCTATCCAGTATGCGGATTTTTCTTATTGGCAGCTCAATTGGATACAAGGGCGGCGACTGGATCAACAATTGGCTTACTGGAAAAAGCAACTTGCGGATTGCCCAAGATTGCTCGATTTACCGACAGACCATTCCCGCCCTTCTGTACGCAGCTTCCAAGGCGCGACTTATACCTTTGCCATGTCACCGGAATTAATTGCTCGGTTGCATAATTTGAGTCGCTTGTATGATGTAACACTCTTTACTGTATTACTTGCGGTCTTCAAGATTCTTCTCTTTCGCTATAGTGGCGAAAAAGATATTTGTGTGGGCGTGCCAATGGCAGGACGAACAAAACCCGCGTTAGAAAATTTGATAGGTTTTTTTGTCAATACCGTGGTAATCCGAACTAAAATTGATGACAACTCCTGTGTTAAAGATCTGATCAAACAGATAATGGAGTCGACACTGGAAGCCCAAGAGAATCAAGATATACCTTTTGATAAGCTGGTAGAGGAGTTACAACCCCAGCGAAATTCAAGTAGTAATCCATTTTTTCAGGTGATGTTCGTAATGCACAATGTTCCAATGCGCGCATTGGAATTGCCTTCTCTCACGCTTGAAAAAATTGAATTGGATTATGAAATTTCTAAGTTCGATCTAGTTCTCCACGTTACCGAAAGGGGAGGACTTGAGGGGACTTTTGAATACAACACTGAATTATTTGAACGGGCTTCTATTGTCAGGATTGCCGAGCACCTGGAAATGCTATTGGAAGCAATACCAACGCTTCCGGATTTGCGATTGTGTAACTTACCTTTGTTGACGGAATCTGAAGTTTATAGGTTAACCGAGTGGAATGCGACGGCTGAGTTTTTTCCGGAAGATCAATGCTTGCACACGCTATTCGAGGCACAAGCTTTAAAACACCCGGAACGCACCGCAGTGGCCTGCGGTGGGAAAAAACTATCATATGCTGAATTGAATGAGCGGGCAAATTGCTTGGCCAGACATTTGAGGAAATGTGGGGTGGGGCCGGAAATACAAGTTGCTTTGTGTGTGGAACGATCAGTCGAAGCAGTGATTGGCCTAATCGGTATCCTCAAAGCTGGGGGAGTATACGTACCCATGGATCCATCTCACCCGGCGGAACGAATCGTCGAATTATTAGCCGATTGTAATGCTTCATTATTACTGACCCAAGATCGATTGTTAACGAGATTTTCGGAAAACATTCCGGAAGTCATGTGCATTGACAGTGACTTGCTAACGGATCCCGAGCGGATAGATGATGATCTGCAGGTAGCCATTCATCCTTTAAATGCTGCCTATATTATTTACACATCCGGTTCAACGGGTAAGCCGAAGGGCGTCGTCATAAGCCATAAAAATGCAGTGGCTTCGACCTACGCCCGATTCAGTTATTATCCAGAACAGCCTGACAGTTTCTTATTATTGTCCCCTTTCGCTTTCGACAGCTCAATCGCAGGTATTTTCTGGACATTGTCTTCGGGAGGCAGACTGTGCATTCCACCCGAAGGCGATCATCAAGATCCTAATACATTAGTGAAGATAATTGATCGGGAAGAACTGAGTCATATACTTTGTTCACCCTCTTTCTATAGCTTTTTATTGGATTATGCAAAGCAAGGGCAATTAAATAGCTTGCGTACAGCGATTGTAGCCGGCGAGATATGCACACCAACTTTGGCTGCAACACATTTGAGCCACCTCCCAACAACACGGCTTTACAATGAATATGGGCCAACGGAAGCAACCGTTTGGAGCAGTGTCTATGAAATTGATTCCATTGATACCCTATATAACCAGCGTATTCCCATAGGTCATCCGATAGCTAATATCCAGTTATATATTTTGGACGATTATCTTAATCGAGTTCCTCCAGGTGTTCCGGGAGAAATTTACATAGGCGGTACCGGTATAGCAAGGGGATATTATTACAGTTCCGACATGACTGCCGACCGGTTTATACCAAATCCGTTTTCTGGGACAGGTGCTCGTATCTATCGTACCGGCGATAAAGCCCGTTTTCTTCCTGATGGTAATATCGAATTTCTGGGACGGGTCGACCATCAAGTTAAGATTCGTGGTTTCCGCATTGAATTGAGTGAGATTGAAACTCGATTGCTTAGGCATCCCCAGGTTAAGGATGCAGTGGTGATCGCCTACGGAGACCAAACCGACGTCAAACTGGCCGCCTATATTGTGCCATCTTGTGCAGTGCGGGAGCAGCAGACCGCCGGGGAATCCAAGACGCTTTTTAACGAGCTACGCGATTTCCTGAAAAACGCCCTTCCTAATTATATGGTCCCGGCTGCCTTCATCGGTTTGGATAAACTGCCGTTAAATTCTAATGGAAAAATAGATGCCAGTGCTTTACCAATACCTGATCTCGCCGCACAGATTTCTTGCCACTATGTTGCACCAAGCACATCTCTTGAAGCACAGCTAGCCGAACTTTGGGCTAGCCAGTTGGGTATAGAGCAAGTCGGGACTTATGACAATTTCTTTGATCTGGGCGGCCACTCGTTGTCCGTAGTACAAATCATCAAACGAATGCGGGAATTCCATGGAATAGATTTATCTGTAACGGACTTATTCAATGCTCCCACTGTATCGGAAATGTCCCATCTGATCTCTCTTCGAAAGTTAACACAACGGGAGATGGACGAGGTAGATGCTATATTCAATGACCTTGTAGAGATTCCGAAGAAACATGCATTGCAGTTATTGGATGAGATTGCAAGCTTAAGAAGCCAGAAGACAAGCCAATGAGTAACTTGATGAAAATCCATATGTGTCCGACCAAAACGAATCTGATTGTATAGACATGGAAATTTCAGGGAGAACATAGATTATGACAAACTTATCCGAACGCATCGCTAAACTTACTAACGAGCAACTGGAGTTTCTAAGACAGAGTCTGAAGACTGATCGGCCACTGGCGAAAAAAGATGAAATCGACTGGGAAACCGAAGCCGCATTAGATTTATCGATCTATCCAAAAGACACTAAGGCAAATCTTGGCATTAATCCTCAAGCAGTACTCGTAACAGGGGCCACAGGATTTCTTGGTACGTTTTTGGTGCATGAACTGGCTCAACAGACCCGTGCAAAAATATATTGTTTAGTACGGGCCGCTAATACTCTGAAAGCTCTTAACAAACTAAACAAAAATTGGATAAAGTATGGTTTTACAGGGCTTCAATCGAATAGTCGGATCATTCCGGTTTTGGGTGACTTGGAAAAACCTTGTTTAGGCATTCAAGAAGATCTGCTAACTCAACTTTCTGAGGAAGTCGATGTCATCTATCATAACGGCACCTTTGTCAATTTTGTTTACCCATATAAAACTTTGAAACCGGCCAATGTGCTCGGGACAAAAGAAGTCTTGCGTTTTGCGTGTACAAGGAAAACTAAGCCCGTGCACTATGTTTCAACGATATCGGTCTTTGGAGACCGTTCGAATTTAAGCCGGGAAATAGTGATGGAAAATGAAATCCCACCGAAAATTTCCTGTGATATGGGAGGATATGCCCAAAGCAAATGGGTTGCGGAATGCCTGGTGCGAACTGCCGGTTCTCGAGGGCTTCCGATATGTATTTACCGGCCCTCGTTTATCACCGGGGATAGTTCGACAGGTATTTGGAATAGCGATGACTTTTTAAGCCGTATCATCAGTGCTTGTATGCTTCTAGGTAAGGCACCGGAGGAAGAAATCTTCCTGGATACCGTACCTGTTGATTATGTCGGTCGTGCGTTAGTGTATTTGTCAGGCCAACTTGAATCCTACGGTAAAACCTTTCATTTGACTAATCCGGCATTGCTGTCGAGTCGTAATCTGATCGACTGGGTAAAAAAGTCTGGATACCCAATCGAAACCATTTCCTTTGATCTTTGGTTGAATGCTTTGCGCGCTGAGGTCGGTCATTCAATAAACCATCCTTTTTTTCTTCTGATAGCAATTTTTGAACAAGAGAAAAAATCTTCGGATAATTTAACATCTGCAATGCGGTTTTTTGACTGCCGACACGTGCTTGAAGGGCTTGCAAAATCAGACATCCAATGCCCGGATCCTAATGAAGAGTTATGGCACAACTATTTTTCCTGCTTCAATTTGGTCAGAGAAGGGCAGTAATAATGATTGTTACCCGCTTGATTCCAAATAGTTTGTCACGAAAACAAACAAATGCCGTCATTCGAGACATATGCCGATCAATCAATTATGAGTCCCTTGATAAAGTAGTTGCCCGAATAACTTCAACTGGTTTTGTGTGCTCGGGATGGGCAAGTTTGCCGAGATGGATTGATATCGCTGAATTGCGCATGGCCGATAATGAATTGATTTTGTCCTTAAGCACTAAGTTTGATATGGATTTTGATGAAGTTAATAAATTAGCTAATGGGCTTGCCGCACAACTAACCGATTTGTTTAATTATAAGACCCAATTTTTTCCACAGAAAGTTTTTTGTATCGGATGGCCAAAAACGGGTACTACTAGTATAACTCAGGCGCTTAGGATTCTCGGATTGTTTTCTTGGCATTTTTCACCTTGGGTAATCGGTTGCTCATCTTTTAGCAGTGACGTTTCTAAGGTTTCGTTAAATTTTGATTCCATAGCCGAATATGATGCCTTGGCGGATCTTCCGATTTGTGTATTGTTTCGAGAATTAGATATGTCCTTCCCTGGAAGTAAGTTCATTTTTACCACTCGCCCTGTCGAAAGTTGGATTAATAGCGCCATTTCAGATATTGAAAATAGTATTGACCGGACCGGAAGCATGCACGCGGCAGTTCGTTGGGCCTATGGCATTAATAGTATCGATAGGGAAGTTTTTATCAACAGATATACATTACATCAAAAATTAGTATCAGAATATTTTTCCGGCCGGTCGGATATTCTGTTTATCGATCTTAATGAAGAAAACCCATGGCAAAGATTATGTGGCTTTTTAAATCTTCCTATTCCCGATGAGCCTTTTCCATTTCTAAATCGGAGGAAGTGAATTGATACTAGCACGTTATAAAAATAATTTTTTATTTGTGCGGAAAGGTTTATAAATAATTTTACGAGGCTATTTGAATGCAGTTGTTAAAGCATAAACTAGAAGTAAATGAAGACGGTTGGGACCACGAGATTCCAACGACTTACTTTTCCCAGCCATATGGGTTTATCGATTGCATGGAATGGGTTTATAACGTTTTAATTAATCCTCCAGTAAATTATTGCTGCTATAAAAAATCCGATTTTAATAATACTAATATAAACCAAATAATTCCTCAGATCAGGATTGGTTTTATCGGTGATATCATGAAATTAAATGGGGTGGAATTTATTATTTCAGAAAATATAAAAAGTTTTTTTTCCGATACGGATCTGCTAATTGGAAACTTTGAAGGAACCATTCTCAGGGATTCATGCAAGCCTGTGTTTATGGGGCAAGTTCATGCCGAAAGTATTTTAGAAATACTGTCCGGCTTCTTTCCACCCAGTAGAACGGTTCTGTCCTGCGCCAACAATCATTCAGGGGATTATGGGTGGACGGGCTTTTGTTCATCTTACCAACTGATACAAGATTATGGTTTTATAACGATAGGGCGAAGAGATGAACCTTCTATTGTGATTGATGGAAAAGTAAATATTGTAAGTTGTACTAGTTGGTCTAACCAAAAATGCAACTTTGTGGCGACGATCGATGAGGCAGACCGGTATTTTCTTGATGATGCCGCGTTTAATATTTTGTATCCACATTGGGGATATGAAATGCAATTGAACCCTAAGTTGCGTCAGGTACAACAAGGCCGTGAGTTATTGTCGAAGTGGGATATGGTTATTGGGCACCATTCGCATTGTCCTCAGCCCATTGTGCTTCATGAAAATAATTTGCGACAAAAATTGATGGCTTATTCATTGGGAAATTTTTGCAACAATAAGGCAATTCAAGGTCGACAAATCGGAATTATCTTAAAGGTTGAGCTTGGCCCTGATCAGTCAGGTGCATGGGCGGCCGGTAGGGTTCAATGGGAGTTTATTTCAATCAGTCCTTTAAATGATCGCAGTGTCGAGTTAAGCATTTCATTTAGGCAAGGCCTACCTATAAATGGTCAGTTTATTTAGTTATCTTTTGCGATGCTCCAAGTTACGATTATTCATCGCGGTTTTTGCAGAGATGATTAGCGGCCTGAGCGGTGTAGCACTGCTTGCTGTAATCAACAGTGTGGTACAACATCAAGCTTCGATTAATTTTTTTGGGTCCGTATTCGCCGGTTTATGTATTAGTTATTACCTTAGTGCCCAGCTCTGTTCGGAATACATTTTGACCTATCTCGGACAGAATGCGATCCGTGATCTACGGCTTAAGTTAAGTCACGAAATACTTGAATTGCCGTTAGCAAAGCTGCAGGAATTGGGTTCAGAAAAAGTATTGGTGAATTTGACTAAGGATGTATCCGCGATTTCCGAAGCGTTTATGAAGAAACCGCTCTTATGTGTGAATGTTGCCGTGATTATAAGGTGCATCGGCTATCTCGGATGGTTATCAATTGATTTACTTTGGGTCGTTATTGGAGCCTTATTTAATGGTGTCATCAAATTATATCAGTGTTTAGGCGAGAAACCATGAGAAGTAAATTCCTGCTCAGGTTAGCCGTTACGGTTATTATTTTATTTAGTGCCGGTTATATAGCGCTATATAGTTTATTGTGGATGTCTGTGCCATCCATTGACGGAGAATATCATCTATCAAGCCTTAATTCCCAAGTGACAGTGGCATTCGACGAAAAAGGCATCCCCACGATATGGGCAAAATCCCGTGAAGACGCATTTCGTGCGTTAGGCTTTGTAACAGCACGCGACCGTTTGTTTCAGATGGATTTGCTACGCCGGCATATGGCGGGGCGCTTGGCTGAAGTGATGGGTCCGGCATTGAAAGAGTCCGACCGTCGGCATCGGGCGATGGGGTTCGAGAAGGTGGCGAGCGCTATTGTTCAACATCTTCCGCAGGATCAAAAGCAGGTGTTGGAAGCTTATGCGGAAGGCGTCAACCAAGCCATGGACTCTTTAACAGTTTTGCCGCCCGAGTTTTTGTTGTTGGGTTATAGTCCTTCCGCTTGGCGGTCCGAGGACAGCTTACTGGTGGTGTTGGGTATGGAGGAGGATTTAGGCTGGACCGGCGACGCAGAACGCAGAGCCAGTATCATAGAAGCGGCCTTGCCGAAATCGGTAAAGAGCTTTTTTATGCCGCCTATCGATCGATACACTGACAAGCTACTGAACGGCAAAGCATCTGGAACGCCATTACCTTCTATCCCTGAGAATGAACTGTTCGCTTTGTTGGATGATAATGGCCGACCCAAACATTACGCCGGTTTGGTGACGGATACGCCGCCCCCTAAAGGCTCGAACGGCTGGGTGGTTGGGCCGTCAAAGACTTGGGACGGCCGGGCCATCCTAGCTAACGATATGCATTTATCGCTACGGGTTCCGAATATTTGGTATCGGGCCGAAATGCATTATGGGGATGTGCGGCTTACGGGTCTCACTTTGCCCGGTGTTCCACTGATTGTCGTGGGCTCAAATGGTAAAGTGGCCTGGGGATTTACCAATATTGAAGGTGATTTCGTGGATCTGGTGTCGTTGGAGCTTAATCCTGACGATCCTGAAAGCTATCGCACTCCAAAAGGCTTTGTTCGTTTCAGCGAACGCGAGGAAACGGTACGCGTTAAAGGTGAGGCGGATTTTACGTTCAAGGTACAAACCACGGAATGGGGTCCCGTACTACCCGAACCTTTGCTCTCCAAACGGGTGGCGGTGCATTGGGCGGCCCTGGATCCCGATGCTACAGATCTGCACCTGCTTAATTTAGATGTAGTCAACGATGTAAAGGAGGCGCAAACGATATTTAACCGGGCCGGCGGGCCGCCCTTGAACGCGTTGGCGGCGGACCACCAAGGCAACATCGGCTGGACTTACATTGGCAAAATCCCTAAACGCTTCGGGCTGAACGGTTCTGTGAGCCGTTCCTGGGCAGACGGATCAAGAGGTTGGGCTGGCTATATTTCACCGCAAGAACTGCCGCGTCTGCTGAATCCTTCGTCCGGTTTCATCGTTAACGCCAATCAGAGAATGCTGGGTGACGATTATCCCTATGTAATCGGACATTATTTCGGCCATGGGCACCGCGCTTATCGAATTACCGAACGTCTACTTGATGCGAAGAATCTTACCGAACGGGATATGTTTACTTTGCAATTGGATACAAAGGTGGAGTTTTACCGTTTTTATCAACGACTGGCTTTATCTCTTCTGCATGAGAGAAACGATAAAGTGCAAATACGACTTAAACAGAATCTTGCAAACTGGGACGGTTTTGCCGAGTTGGACTCGGTGGGATTCGCTGTTCTGGTGGAGTTTCGTAAGCTGTTGCTTGATGCTGTAATTGCGCCATTCATGGCGAAATGCCGGGAATACGATCCGGAGTTTCGATTCTCCTCACCCATGATAGATGAGCCTTTACAACAATTGTTGGAGGCAAAACTGCCGACATTGCTGCCCGATAAGATCCGTTATCGGGATTGGGATTCGTTTTTGCTTAATTTGCTGATTCAGGCTGAGGATAATGTGTCGGCGTATCATTCAACCGATTTTCCAGACATATTCGCCGGGAGCGAATTTGCATTCGCCCTTAGGGCGGCGGATAGGACAGCTTGGCATGAAAGTTCGGCTTGGGGGGCTGTCAATCAGGTAGCCATAGCCCATCCTTTTTCGTCTTCGTTGCCGTTATTAAAGATCTGGCTGGATATGCCGCAGGTTGCTTTGCCCGGTTGTGTGCAGTGCGTACGCATGTATGCGTCCGGTTACGGAGCCAGTGAGCGGCTGGTAGTGTCGCCGGGGCGTGAAGGTAATGGCATTCTGCATATGCCCGGCGGCCAATCCGGTTATCCGCTCTCGCCTCATTATGGCGATCAACAGCAGGCTTGGGTGGAGGGAACCGCGCTGCCGCTGGAGGCCGGTGAAACAGTCTATCGGCTGGAACTTGTACCGGCACCTGCGCAGTTAAAGCAGGATTAGAGAGGGTTGAACTTATGCGAACGCCCTTGTCTGTAATTTTTTACCCATGCCGGAATTCTGGCAAAACCCGACGATGGGTAAAAGTATGATCCTTTTTTTGCTGCGCAACTCGGTTTGGCTTCTGGTTTTATCGGTGTTCGCCGGTTTGCTCGGAGGATTGACCGGTGCTGGCTTGATTGCTGTTATTAATATGGCTTTGGATAGCAAACAAGATGCTTTGGCCCAACTGGGCTGGATTTTTGCCGGACTGTGTGCATTATTATTATTGGCTCGGATGACCTCGGCTTTTTTGTTGATGCGCCTTGGGCAGGATGTCATTTTCGATCTGCGGTTGAAGCTGAGCCAACAGATTTTACGAACATCTTTTCCACGTATGCAGGTCCTTGGACCAGCGCGAATCCTGTCCTGTCTAACTCAGGATGTCGCTACCTTGTCTGAGGCATTCCGGTGGTTGCCGATGCTCTGTGTAAATGCAGCAATTGTTACGGGCTGCCTGCTCTATTTGGGCTGGTTGTCCGGCATTTTGCTGGTTCTTGTTTTATTCGTGATAGTCGCGGGCGTGGGCAGTTTTCGGCTGATCCAGAGCCGGGCGCTGCATGGGTTAAGAATGGTACGCGAATCCGACGATGCCTTGTACGAGCACTTTCGCAGCCTGACGCAAGGAATGAAGGAGCTTAAACTGCACGAACCGCGGCGCGATGCTTTTCTAACCGAATGCTTGGAAGCTGCCGCAAAAGGTTATCGACTGCATTATCTAAAGGGTACCGGTTTTTATATTCTGGCCGGCAATTGGGGCAACAGCTTGTTTTATCTGCTGATCGGTGCAGTGCTTTTCTTGTTGCCAAACGTCCAGGAGGCTGCTGCTGGATTGGCACAGACTGTCGGACTGGAAATTTTGGAACTGTCTATTCGGCTGGAAGTGAAGCCTGAGATTGTGCGAGGTTATTGTTTGACCATTCTGTATATGATGTCTCCTTTAGCAGTTTTAATGGATGGATTGCCAGTTCTGGCCAGAGGCAATATCGCATTAAAAAAGATCGAGGCTTTGGGTTGGGATTCCAGGGAAACGGAATCCGAAAAACCGGAGTCTTCATTGCCGTTTTTTCAGTCGGCTGATTTGAAGTTAACCGGTGTGACTCATAGTTATAGACGGGAAGGCGAGGATCGCCCTTTCACTTTGGGTCCCCTCGATCTGACTTTGCACCCCGGCGAGGTGGTTTTTTTTATCGGCGGCAACGGCAGCGGCAAAACGACGCTGGCGCTGTTATTGGTCGGTCTTTATGCGCCGGAGCAAGGAGAGATCCGCTTGGGAGAGCAGCTTGTCACCGATGTCAATCGGGAAGGCTACCGCCAGCAGTTTTCGGCCGTTTTTTCCGATTTCTATTTGTTCGATAGCCTGCTCGGTTTTCACGGCAAAGAGTTGGATGACGAAGCGCTTGGCTTTTTGGTGCGTTTGCAGTTGGATCATAAAGTCCGAATCGAAAACGGGAAATTTTCGACGCTGGATTTGTCGCAAGGCCAGCGCAAACGCTTGGCGCTATTGGTAGCCTATTTGGAGGACCGGCCTTTTTATCTGTTCGATGAGTGGGCGGCCGATCAGGATCCGATATTCAAGAAAATTTTCTACACGGAGCTGTTGCCCGCGCTGAAAGCCAAGGGCAAGACCGTGGTGGTGATTTCACACGATGACCAGTATTTCCATGTGGCCGATCGGTGTTTGAAAATCGAGGACGGGATGCTCTGTGAAATTTCGAATGGTGCAAATGGTTCCCAAGCTCTGCGTCCCGAACCGCTGGAGCGGTTCAGGATGCATTCCCACGCAAAGTATGGGAACGATAAGAAGTAGCCAGGAGGACACGCTTTTGCTGTTTCCCAAGCTCTGCTTAGGTAACGACTCAGCAAGCTCTGCTTGCCGTCACGGGAAGCGGAGCTTCCGGAGCTGCCTTCCCAAGCTGAGCTCGGGAAGGAGCGAAAAGATGTGTATAACGATGAGCGCAGAGTGCGGGACGGTAAGAAGTAGCCAAGAAGACACGCTTTCGGCTGAATTTGTCGATAGCGTAATACGGGTCCCGGATGTTCATAAGGGCGATAAATGAAAAATAATGCGGAGATGTCGCTATGGTGCAAGAAGTTATTCAACCTGAAATCGATGAGGCTTTCGGTGCAGTGTCTTTATTACAGTCGGCCATCGATGAAGAAATGGCGGGTATTCAACCGCAAGGCAATGACTATTACCTGGACCGGCAGTCGGGGTTCGAGTCGAACGCCCGAAGCTACCCGCGCCGTCTTCCTATCGCCATTCGTCGGGCGCAAGGTGTCTATGTGGAAGATATGGACGGCCGCCGTTATATCGACTGCCTGGCCGGAGCGGGGGCGCTGGCGTTAGGTCACCACCACCCGATAGTCGCGGGAGCGATTCAACGGACTTTGGCGGATGGCGTGCCTCTGCAAACCCTGGATCTGACGACGCCGGTTAAAGACCGGTTTGTCGAGGCGTTATTGTCCGGTTTGCCCAAGGCCTTCGCCGAACAGGCCCGCATTCAGTTTTGCGGCCCTTCCGGCGCCGATGCGATTGAGGCCGCCGTCAAACTGGTGAAGACGGCTACCGGGCGGCGCTCGATCCTGGCGTTTCACGGCGCCTACCATGGCATGACGCACGGTGCATTGGGCTTGACCGGCGAAACCGGCCCTAAGCAGCACATATCCGGGTTGATGCCGGACGTGCATTTTCTGCCTTTCCCGTATGTTTACCGCTGCCCTTTCGGTTTGGGCGGCGAAGTCGGCTGGCGTTCATCGCTAGCCTATATCGAGCGGCTCTTGGATGACAGCAATAGCGGTATCACGTCGCCGGCCGCAATGATTTTGGAAGCGGTGCAAGGGGAGGGCGGCGTTATTCCCGCGCCGGACGAATGGCTGCGGGAAATCCGCCGATTGACCCGGGAGCGGGACATTCCGTTGATTATCGATGAAGTACAGACCGGTATCGGGCGGACGGGACGCCTGTATGCTTTCGAGCATGCCGGCATCCTACCGGACGTGCTGGTGCTATCGAAAGCGATAGGCGGCGGATTGCCGTTGAGCGCGGTGGTGTATCACAAGGATTTGGACCGTTGGCAAGCTGGTGCTCATGCAGGTACTTTTCGCGGCAATCAGCTTGCGATGGCGGCCGGTACCGCGACGCTTCAGTACGTAAAAGAGCATAGGTTGGATCGCCATGCCCATGAAATGGGCGAGCGGTTGATGGCTATTCTTCGAACTATTCAAAAAGATAAGCCGCAAATCGGCGATGTGAGAGGGCGCGGGCTGATGATCGGCACCGAGATAGTCAACCCGATTGACCCGCCGGATGCGCTCGGCGTCTATCCGCCCCATCGGAAGTTAGCTTGCCGCATTCAGACCGAATGTCTGAAGCGGGGGCTGATCGTGGAGTTGGGAGGACGCCAAGGCAGCGTCGTACGTTTTTTGCCGCCGTTGATCGTGACGGCCGATGAAATCGATCGAATCGGTACTCTGTTTGCCGAAGCGGTTCGAGTATCGGACATTGTGCAATAGGAGGACACCCGATTGACAGCTCATGATTTCGGCTCGCCGTGCCGGATATTCGTTTTTCCGTTAGGATGGGGCGTTGCTAAGCCATCGGTTACCGGTGTCGTGATTTGGTTAAAGACGCGGCGATAAAACAGTGCTGAATCTGTCCATGAATTCGCCGAGAATAGCGAACGTTAGCTGTTCCGCAAGGTCCTGCCGCAAAACAATGAAAGTGTCTTCGCGGCTGCTTGCCCAGTTATCGCTAACCATCTGTGTAGCGTTGGCGGGTTGCACTACAGCTCAAGAACGCGATGCTCAGGCATTGGATTTTCCGGTTGCCGAACAATGGCGTGAAGCCGATGCCATCGTCGAGCCGTTAGCCGCTTCCTGGGTGGAGACGTTTAACGACCCGCTATTGACTGCCATGGTACACGAAGGCCTAGTTAACAACTTTGATCTGAAAGCGGCCGTAGCTCGTATCGATGCGGCTCGAGAACAAGCCGTCATTGCCGGCTCGGAGCGTTTGCCTGAATTATTTTTTTCGCCCGGTTATCAAAGAAGCAAGAACGATAGCAATATTGGCGCTTCGGTATTCGGAGCGTTTAGCGCTCTATTCAATTTCAACTGGGAATTGGACGCTTGGGGCCGAATCAAAGCAGGGCAACAGGCGGCGGAGGAAGAGGCCTTGGCCGCCGCCGACGATTTCCGGGCGGCGCAATTATCGTTAGCGGCACGAATTGCTCAGGTTTATTTCGAATGGCTCGAAGCGCAATTACAAACGCAGGTTGCGGAACAGTCGGTCAAGGATAGAAGCATCATCGCCGGCCTGATACGCGGCCGCTTCAATAAAGGCTTAAGCCGCGGCCTCGATCTAAGGCTGGTATTGACCGATGTAGCCAATGCCGAAGCGCAACTGGCGCAAGCCCGTAACGATGTGCAGCGTCTTGGGCGCCAGTTGCAAGCGCTGCTGGCCCGCTATCCGGATGACAGTATACTCATGCGGCATCGAGCCTTGCCGCAACCGCCGATGGCTTTAACGGCGGGCCTTCCCTCCGAACTGTTGGCGCGCCGCCCCGATGTGATGGCTGCTTTCAAACGTTTACGCGCTGCCGACTCCCGACTGGAAAGCGCCGAGAAAGCGCTGCTGCCGCGAATTACGTTAACCGCTGCCGGCGGCACCGGCAGTCCGGCGCTAACCGAATTGGTCGACCCGCGCGCGGTGGCTTGGAACGTGGCGATCGGACTGGTTCAACCGTTGTTCACCGGCGGTCGCCTACAAGGCGAGATTCGCCTGAATGAAGCCAGGGTAAGCGATGTTTTCAATCAATACCAAAGTGTGGCACTCAATGCCTTTCGCGAGGTAGAGCAGACGCTGGCTGCCGAATCCCGGTTGCGTGCGCAAGAAAAGGCCTTACGGGAAGCAGTCGACCAAACCGAAGCCAGCCGGAAACTGGCCGTGTATTCCTATCAGCAGGGGCTGATTGAAATTCTGACCTTGCTCGATAGCTATCGTAGTACGCTCAATGCGCAAAGCGCGCATCTACAAGTGCAAAGGCAATTGCTAAACAACCGAATCACTCTGTACTTGGCATTAGGCGGTGCCGTTTGAACCAACAAAAACATGTGATGAAAGCACTATTACCGATAGTTGTGTTACTAGGTGCCGTGGGTGCGGCCTGGGCAATGATCGAATTACGTCCCGGCATGTTGCCGCAGGCCGAGCAACCCACGCTGCCCATGGTGGAAATCGTCCGGGTTAAACCGCAAACTGTCGGACTCAATGTGATGTCGCAAGGCGTTGTAACGCCGCGCGAGGAAATCGATTTAATCGCCGAAGTGAGCGGCAAAATAGTGGAGTTGCATCCTGCGTTGGTATCCGGCGGTTATTTCGAAGCAGGCGATTTATTAGTGATGATCGATCCGCGCGATTACGATTTCGTCATCGTGGCCGCCCAAGCTAACATCGCCGAGGCGAAACGGGTACTGATCAACGAAAGGGCATTAGCCGAGCAGGCCCAAAGCGAATGGCTGGCACTCGGGCAAGGCGAGGCGAGCGATCTTGCGTTGCGCAAACCTCAATTGGCCGAAGCCGAAGCAAAATTATCGGCTGCCGAAGCCGATCTGGCCAAGGCCAAGCTGAACCGGAGCCGCTGTGAGCTCAGGGCGCCTTTTTCCGGACGCGTGTTGAGCAAACAAGCCGGCCGCGGACAGTACCTGTCGGCCGGTAGTGCGGTTGCCCGTATTTATGCCAATGATGTTGCCGAAATTCGCTTGCCTATCGGGATCGATCAACTGGCGTTTTTGGATTTGCCGCGGAATAATCGCAGCAAGCACCGTTGGCCTAACGTGACGCTACGCGCCGAAGTGGGCGGTCGACTGCAGCACTGGCAAGGCCGTATTGTTCGAAGCGAAGCGGCACTGGACGGCAGCAGCGGCCAATTAATTTTGGTGGCGCAAGTCGACCAGCCGGAATGGGAGGGTCCGGGGCGTGCGCCCCTGTTGAGCGGCTTGTTCGTACAGGCCGAAATCGAAGGCGTCACACGGGAAAAAGTGTTTACGCTGCCGCCTGCGGCACTCAATTCTTTGCAGCAGGTGAAAGTGGTCAATGGAGAACAGCGCCTGGAATTTCGCAAGATAGACGTATTGCGTAACGAAACCGACAGGGTGATCGTCAGGTCCGGTCTCCACGCCGGCGAAAGTGTGGTGATTTCCGAAATGCCGATGCAGGTCGCGGGGATGCAAGTCGTGATTACGAATACGCAAGCGGCTGAAAATCCATGAGTCGGCCGATGGATCAAGTAAAACTTGACGGTTTACTCGCCTGGTTTGCCGATAACCCGGTCGCCGCCAATCTGTTGATGCTGGTGATTCTCGCCGGAGGCGCGCTCGGCATGATCGATGTCGACAAAGAGGTGTTTCCTCGCTTCAGTCCGCATCAGATCGAGGTGACGGCTATTTTTCCCGGCGCGGGTCCGGCGGAAGTCGAACAGTCCGTCTGTATCCCGATTGAAGAGGCGGTGCACGATTTATCGGGCATCAAACATCTGCACGGCGAAATCCGCGGCGATACTTGTACCATAGGGGTTGAGATACTGCCGAACCGCGACCGTGAACAAATGATGGCACTGTTGCGTAGCCGAATTCAGTCGATTCGGCGACTGCCGAAGCAACTGGAAAATATCGACGTCTTGCCGTCCGACCGCAAAGACGATGACGGCGTGATTTGGGTGGCCCTGCATGGCGAAACCGATGCGTTCAGCCTACAACGATTCGGCGACCGGATTCAACAGCAACTGGCTACCATTCCCGGCGTCAGCCGCGTGCGTAATTACGGCGAAATCGGCTACGAAATCAGCGTTGAGGTCGCGCCGGAGCAACTGCGCAAATATCGGCTGACTTTGGATGACGTTGCCGGGGCCATTCGTCAAGCATCGGTCGAACTGCCGGGCGGCATGGTCAAAAACCCGGACGGCGAATTGTTGTTACGCGTCGACAGTCGCGCAAAAGATGCCGACGCGGTCGGTAGTTTGATCATTAAAACTTTACCCGACGGCAACCGTTTGCGATTGGATCAAATCGCTACGATCAAGGACGGTTTGGAAGAGCGCTTATACACTTGGCGGCATAACGGTCAAACGGCTCAAGGCTGGGAAATCCACACCGAACAGGATAGCGTCGCGGTGGCGCGGCAGGTGAAATCGACGATTGAAGCCATGCGCGCCAATTTACCGGAAGGCTTGCGTTTGATTACTTGGTGGGACGATTCGCAAGCCTATGACGAGCGGATTGGAGCGTTGTTGGAAAACGGCCTGATCGGATTTTTATTGGTTTGTTCGGTGTTGACGCTGTTCTTACGATTGCGCGTAGCCTTATGGGCAGGTGCGGGTATTTTTACTTCGATACTCGGCGCCTTTTGGCTGATGCCGATGCTGGATATTTCCTTGAATATGCTATCTCTGTTCGGTTTTTTGCTGGCAATGGGCGTCCTGGTGGACGACGCCATTATCATCGGTGAAAGCGTTCATAGCCGGCAAATGGAGGGGCGTGAGACGCCCCTACAAGCTGCGGTCAATGGCGTAAAGGCCGTTGCTTTGCCCGTCACGTTATCGGTCTTGATTGTGCTGGTGGCTTTTCTGCCCGGCTTATATCTTCCGGGCTGGGCCGGACAGATGATGCGGCCTATTTGCCTGATCATGATTTTGACCTTGGTCTTTTCCCTGATCGAGGCATTATTGATATTACCCTCGCATTTGGTTGCCGCTGTCGAATCGAACGCCAATCCGACCCGTTTGCAGAAGTTACGTACCCGGCTCAATCAAGGCATGGACCGTTTCGTCGACCGGGTTTACCGGCCGTTATTGACAATTGCCTTGAGTTGGCGCTATTTGACGGTAGCCTTATTCGCAGCCTTGTTGATCTTATGTTCCGGCCTGGTCGCAAGCGATCGCGTCCGGCAATCGATCAATCCCGATGTGACCAAGGACAGTTTCTGGGCATCGATACAATTACCGCAAAGCGCGCCCTACAGCGAAGCCCAAGCGCTGGCTACCCGCGTTGAAAATGCTTTGTTTGCATTGCGCGATGAACTGGATGGCGTTGCTCAGGCCGGCCGGGATGCAAACAACAGGGATAACGTAACGCAGATGTATGAACGGAGCGTTATCGTCGGCATTGAAACGATTATTTGGGAGCATGGCGCCGGTATCTGGCTGGAGCTCTCTTCGGAAGGCCGGCAACGAATCAAGGTTGAAAACTTTATCCGGGATTGGCGGCAACGGATCGGCGACATCGGCCGAGGTAAAGTGGACTTTATTTTTAAGGAAGGTGACGAGCCTTATGACATCGAGTTGATGCTCGGTTCCGATCAGCCGAATATTTTGGCTCCGGCTGTCGAACAACTCAAGCAGCAAATCAAGGCTTTTCCGGGCGTATACGATGTCATCGACTCGGCCGAACCTGGCAAACCGGAAATTCATTTGACGCTGAAACCGGATGCGGAACGGCTGGGATTGAGTTTGGAGCAATTGGCCGAACAAGTCCGTCAAGGCTATTACGGCGCGGAGGTCTATCGATTCATGCGCGGTCGTAAAGAAGTCAAGGTGATGGTGCGTTATCCGCTGCACGAACGGCGATCGCTGGATCGATTGAAAGCCCAACCGATCCGCTTGCCGAACGGAACGAGCGCACCGTTAACCAATTTAGCAGACGTCCATTTGATTCAAGGTTACTCCCGTATCCACCGGGAAGACCGGCAACGCGTATTGAAGGTACAAGCACGCGTCGATCCGACGCTAGCCGATGTCAATGAACTCTATGCTGTACTCGAGCAGGATGTCTTTCAAGCCATGGAAACCCAATTTCCCGAGTTAAATATTCATACCGGTCAACAGCGTCAAGAACAAAAAGCGTTGCTGGCTGCTTTTAGCAAAAACACACTGATTGCGCTGTTGGTGATTTATGCGCTGATCGCAGTGCCGTTTCGTTCCTATAGCAAACCTATCATTTTTTTGTTGGCCGCCCCTGTGGCTTGGTGCGGTGCGGTGCTGGCGCATTGGGCCGTCGGTTTGCCGTTATCGATGGAATCCTTGGTCGGCATGATCGCCGCCAGCGGGATCGTGATTAATGACAGCTTGGTATTGCTGTATTGCATACGCCAATCCGGCGACGACCGAGACCCGCCTGTGGAAGCGTTAATCATTGAAGCGTGCGCCTCACGCTTTCGCCCTATTTTATTGGCATTTTTGACCACTTTTGCCGGCTTTTTACCGACGCTGCTGGAAACCAGTGTGCAGGCGCAATTTCTGATTCCGATGACCTTGTCGCTGTCCGCGGGCTTACTGGTCGGTATGTTGGCCAGCCTGATTCTGACGCCGGTCTGTTATACCATTTTGGATCGTCGCAGATCGCCGGTCGTTCCCCGTACTCATGCCGCTCTGTCGTCTGACTGAATTTATAAACAACTATGAGAAGCCAGTTTCATGCATAGCCAATCCGAAATAGAACAATCCAAAACCGAACCTGTTCAATGCACAGACACTTCTTTTCCGTCGGTGCGCTATTTTCAAGTTCATTTCGAGTTTCTGCATGAGCAGTTTCAGCAGACTTTGGGAATGCTGGAATCTTTGCAAACGCGAATGCAGCAGCTTGAGCGGCAAATGGCGAAAGATAAAGCCAGGCAGGAGGGCTTTGCAAACTCATTGCAAACCCTGGCCGGTCATCAGGATTCGTTATCGCGAGCGCCGCGGATATCGGAAAAAAGGATTGGACGGCGATGAGCGACAAACTGTTCAATTGGTATAGACTCGATCGAGGAAGCCGGCATTGCTTTTTGGCGGATTCCGCAATGAATGGCCGGGACGATTTTTCACCCAAGCTCATACAAATCCCGGCGCCATCCCGCCGCCGGCTAATCGCAGTGACGCTGGCCGCGCTAGTTGCAACGCTGCTGCATGGGTACCTGTTGTTCTGGTATGCAACAAGACCCGCGCCCTTGCCGTTTTCCGCGGCAGCGCCGCTGCCGATGATCTCGATGGAATTATCGGCGCCGCCGGCACCTGTCGTGAATCAAGACTTGGCGCCGCCCAAGTCGAACCCACCGAAGAAAGTTACCAAGCCCAAGCCTGAGAAGCCGAAGGTTAAACCTAAACCCAAATTACGCCCCGCTGAAACGGCAGTGAAACAAGTCGAGGCCCAAAAAGAAGAACAGGAAAGTGCGCCGCCCGCGGCCGCGGTACTTCAAAGCCAACAACACGATGCCATGGCCGCGCCAAGGAATGACATCTTTGTTCCTGTCGACAGTAATGCTGCTTATCTGAAAAACCCCAAGCCGGTTTATCCCATGGTTGCCCGGCGCCGGGGGTGGGAAGGCACCGTCGTGCTGCGCGTCTATGTCGGTGCCGATGGCCATACGCAACGGGTGACCATTCAGCGTTCCAGCGGCCATGACATACTCGACGAATCGGCCATGGATGCCGTAAAGAAATGGCGGTTCGTGCCGGCTAAGCGAGGAGAAGTCGCCGAGGCCAGTTGGGTCAAAATACCTATCGTATTTCAATTGAAATAGTCTCCCTGTCATGCCGAGCGGCTTACCTTGCCAAGATGCACACGGATGTCGGCATGACCGGATGTAATTATTCAGAACCCCTTATCGTTCCCACGCTCCCGCGTGGGAATGAAGACTGAGATGCTCTAGTGTCTCGTACCGCTGGAGCGGTATTCAGGCGTTCCCACGCAGAGCGTGGGAACGATAATTGCCGGGTACCGAATAGTTACGACCGGATCATGATTCGGCAAGATGACAAGGAACTGCAAGAAATAATTATTTACAAAAACTAATAACTATTCAGGAGCAAATCATGAACTTTTCCGAAACCGCCATCGTTGACGGCACGCTATACACGCTGGGCTTTTTTTCATTGCTGACTTGGAGCGTGATCTTGCTGAAGGCCGGCGAAATCGTCTGGCATCGCTATCGCAATCGGCAATTGATTAAAAGCCTGAGAGGCGATGTGTCGCCGAAATCGGTTTCTTCCCTGGCTAAGCAACAGCGCAAGCCGTCGGCTATTCAAGCCGGGAGGGTATTGGCGGCCGGCCATCAAACCTACGTACGGGCTCAGAGCCAACCCAGCTATGAAAAAGCCGACCATGCCGCTTGGCATGAGCTGATCGAACGGACGTTGCGCCAACAATTACAAAAGGAAAAGGCTTTGCTGGACTCAGGATTGGGCTGGTTGGCCAGCATCGGAAGCACTGCGCCGTTTATCGGTCTATTCGGCACGGTGTGGGGCATCATGCACGCCTTAAAAGACATCGGAGTTCAAGGTTCGGCCAGTCTTGAGGTCGTCGCAGGGCCGATCGGCGAAGCCTTGATCGCTACTGCTTTGGGAATAGCCGTGGCCATTCCGGCAGTGATCGGCTACAACTTTTTTCTACGCCGAAACCGCCAGGTGATGGCCGGTTTGGAACATATCGCCACCGACTTCATGCGCAGTTGTATCGAAACCGATTTAGTTGCTACCCAATCACAACGCCAAACTCAGGAGATCTAAGTCATGGCCATGCAATTGCCCAGTGAAGAAGAAGGCGGAGAAATGAGTGAAATCAATGTCACGCCTTTGGTGGATGTGATGCTGGTACTGTTGGTAGTGTTTATCGTCACCGCGCCGTTATTAACCCAAGTCGTCAAAGTCAAGCTACCCAAAACCGAACAGACCGAACCGGCGCCTGATAAGCATGTCGCCATTCTGGCCGTTACCGCCGGCGGCGAAGTACAACTGGATGACAAAACCATTCCGCTACCGAATCTGGAAGGCGAACTGAAAGCCTTGCAAGAACGTGATCCGGATATCAGCATTCAGCTACAAGCCGACCGGGCCGCGTTGTTCGAATCGGTTGCCAAGGTAATGGCCGGCGCGCAACGCTCCGGTATCGAAAAGTTGTCGTTTGTTACGGTAGCGCAATAGATCAGGCTCTATGCCCTTCTTATTGAGATATTCGTTCAACCTATAAAAAGCATTTTGTCCACGAGACACACGAAAAGCACGAAAGCTTTCAATTAGTTATACTGTTCTAGTTGGTTACCCAATGGGTGATTCAAGGGGTTAACTGACTCGTTGACAGGTAAGCCACTGGTTTGACCAGTGAGACTATCAGATTTAGTTTTTAAAGAAATGTAAATTGCCCGTCGGGGCTTAGCGACATACGCATTAAGCTAAAAACAGCCAACCCACATCCGCTTTTTCCCAAGTTGCTATTAAAACATGTAGCCCGTATGCAGCGTAGCGGAATACGGGATTAGCGTGGCTCCGAACTTCCCGGATTTCGCTACGCTCCATCCGGGCTACGCTGTTTAGGGTCGCCGTGAACCCGTTCATGAGGTCTCGACTGCCGATCGAACGCGGGGCATCCTGGGAACCGCTTGGATTTGGAATACTTTCGCGGCCTCAGGATCGAGGGAACCCGAAATAGTCTACACTCCGCATAACGAGAAAATGAGCCATGCGTTCTACGGGAGGGGCGTGATGAAGGTCGATAGAATACCCATACCCAAAACAATCTGGACGCTTGGATTCGTCAGCTTGTTTATGGATTTATCGTCGGAATTGATACATAGTCTGTTACCGATTTTTTTAGTCACAACGCTCGGCGCTTCCGCATTGACGGTCGGTTTGATCGAAGGCGTGGCCGAGGCGACTGCCTTGATGGTCAGAGTTTTTTCCGGAACGATCAGCGATTTTTTCGGCAAGCGCAAATTCCTCATTTTTATCGGCTACGGCATGGCGGCCTTGTCGAAGCCTTTGTTTCCGATGGCCGGTAACGTCGAAACGGTGTTTACCGCGCGTTTTCTCGACAGGATCGGCAAGGGCATACGCGGTGCGCCGCGTGATGCCTTGATCGCCGATGTGTCGCCGCCGGAAATTCGCGGCGCGTGCTTCGGTTTGAGGCAATCGATGGATACGGTCGGCGCTTTTTTAGGGCCTTTGCTGGCGGTGTTGTTATTGTTTCTTTATCAGGGCAATATCGAGTTGGTGTTGTGGGCGGCGGTCGTTCCGGCTTTGCTCGCCGTGTTGTTGATCGTCATCGGCATCGAAGAGCCGATGGCACGGTCAAGGCACAAACCTGCGCGCTCGCCTTTGAGTTTCAAGATACTGAATGAGTTTTCCGGGCGCTATCGATGGGTTGTCGCGTTGGGAGCATTGTTTACGATGGCCCGATTCAGCGAGGCTTTTTTGGTACTGCGCGCAGCGCAAATCGGCTTGGCGGTGACCTGGATACCGTTGGCGATGGTGTTGATGAGTCTGGCTTATGCCTTGTCGGCTTATCCTGCAGGGCTTTGGTCCGACCGGGTCGAGAAAAGAGGCTTGCTGGCCTTGGGTATGACGTTTCTGGTTCTGGCCGATTTGATTCTGGCAACAGCGGAGACCTTGCCGATGTTGTTTGCGGGTTTGGCCTTGTGGGGTTTTCACATGGGTTTCAGTCAAGGCATTTTGGCAGCGATGGTCGCCGACACCACACCGGTTCGCTGGAAAGGCACGGCCTACGGTTTTTTTAATTTTGTCGGCGGTGTCTTCATGCTGTTGGCCAGCGTGTTGGCCGGTTGGCTGTGGGACCGTTACGGCGCCGAATTTACATTCTATTGCGGAGCGCTGTTTGCTTCGCTGACCTTGCTGATGTTGATGAGGCGCTTTTGATTCGATGCATCAACCTAGAAAAAAATTTCACCACGAAGATCATGAAGAATAATAAGTGAATACAATAGCTTATTTTGCCTATTCAAATCATTTTTGCTCACCTACATGGTTATTCAAAAATTTAGGGCAAGCTCTATTGAAAGGCTTCATGTGCTTCATCGTTGAGTTGCCGAATTTAGGATCAATGCAGCATCAGACGGATTTGTTCGATTTCCTCTTTAGCCATGTCCAAAATGCCGATACTGGCATCGACATCCAGACCGTTAGCCGCTAATTTTTTATAGGCCGGCAATTCATCGATTTTGGGCATTTTTTTGATGTCTATCTTGCCGATAAAACTATGCAATTGTGAGATCATCACGATATCGGCATAATCGGCTTGACTGTCGATGTCGCGATACCAGTTCTCGGCGTTGATAATGACATCTTCGAAGTCTTGCGGAAAATCCCATTTACGCAGAATTTGCAGGCCGATATCGACGCGTAGTTTTCGTACCGTTTCGACCAGGTCTTTCGGATTGTCGATAATTTCCGGGCGTTTGTCGGCATGCGTCAATATCGGGACGACGCCGATGTCGTGAATGAGGCCGGCCAGCATCGCCTTGTCCGGGTCGAACCCCGGGGTTTTGTGAGCCAATACCGCGCTGATAGCGGCAACATAGCTGCTGTGAGCCCAAAGATCGGTCATTTTTTTGCGAATCACCGGCGTTTTGGCTTGAAAAACCGCTTTCATCGCGAATGAGGTAATGATGTCCTGAGCCGCTTTTAAACCGACGCGGGTTAAGGCTTCCGGACAGCTTTCAATTTTTCTTCGGCCCCGGTAAAGTGGGCTATTCGCAATTCTGATCAAACGGGCGGTAATGGCCGGGTCGATCTGAACGACTCTAGCGATTTTGGCATTGTTGGCCGTCTGGTCGTTGATCGCGCGTCGAATTTTGAAGGCGACATCGGGTATCGTTGGCAGTTGCAGTTTATCCTTCTGCATCGACTTATAACAATCGAGGTACAGTTGATTTTTGGCAAGGCTCGAAGCAATAGCGGTAGTATCCGGTGATGTGCTCATGTTCTGTTTAATATTCGGGCAAGCAAAAAGAGTTTAGTTTAAAATTGCCCGTTGAGTCGAGATTTCCGTGATTAACCATGTCAGACAATTTTTTCGATATATCCGCCACATTAACGACCATTCGCGATTATATTCGTTACGGCGCCAGTCGGTTTCGTGATGCCGGAGTGTTTTTCGGGCACGGCACCGTGTCGGCGATCGATGAAGCCGCCGCCATTGTTTTACATACCTTGCATCAGCCCTACGATTTATCGCCTGTTTATTTAGACAGTACCTTGACGATGCTGGAGCGCGAGGCGATTCTTGCGATGTTCGAGAGGCGGATAAATGAACGTAAGCCATCGGCCTATTTGACCCATGAAGCGATTTTTGCCGGTTTATCGTTTTTTGTCGATGAGCGCGTATTGATACCGCGCTCGCCGATCGCCGAGCTGATTGAGGATCAATTCAACCCTTGGGTCGATCCCGATTCGGTCAACCGAATTTTGGATTTGTGTACCGGCAGCGGCTGCATCGCGATCGCCTGCGCCTATGCTTTTCCGGACGTTCAGATCGATGCGGTCGACTTATCCGAAGATGCGCTGGCCGTGGCCGCGATCAATGTCGAAAAACATGACAGAGTTGAACAAATCACGCTGTTTCAATCCGATTTGTTTTCGCAATTACCGCACGAACGTTACGACATCATTGTCAGTAACCCTCCCTACGTGGCCGTCGAAGAATGGCAAAATCTGCCTCCCGAATATCATGCCGAACCGGCGATGGGCTTCAAGGGCGGCGAGTCGGGTCTCGATATCGTGCTGCAAATTTTGGCGAGTGCCAATGATTATTTGTCGAAACAAGGCGTATTGATCGTCGAAGTCGGCAGCAGCGCCGAAACGCTGCAAAACCGGTTTCCCGAAATCCCTTTTTATTGGTTGGACTTTCAGCGAGGAGGCGACGGCGTGTTTTTGTTGAGCGCCGAACAAGTCGATCAATTTCATTCTTTATTCATCGAAGCATTAAATTAATATGTCCGGAAATACGATAGGAAAGTTGTTCACCGTGACTTCGTTCGGCGAAAGTCACGGACCCGCATTAGGTTGTATCGTCGATGGTTGCCCTCCCGGCATGGCGTTGTCGGAAGACGATATTCAAATCGATCTCGACCGACGCAAGCCTGGTACCTCGAGACACACCACGCAGCGCCGCGAAGCTGATCAGGTCAGGATTCTATCCGGGGTTTTCGAAGGCAAGACCACCGGCACGCCGATCGGTTTGTTGATCGAAAATACCGATCAGCGCTCGAAAGATTATTCGAAAATCGCCGAAAGTTTCAGGCCCGGCCATGCCGATTACAGCTATCAGCATAAATACGGCTTTCGCGATTATCGCGGGGGTGGGCGTTCATCGGCTCGCGAGACGTCGATGCGCGTGGCTGCCGGGGCAATCGCGAAAAAATATTTAAAGGAATCGGCCGGTATTGAAATTCGCGGGTTTCTGTCGCAATTAGGCCCCATCAAGATCGAAAAATTCGATTGGCCCGTGGTCGAAATGAATCCTTTTTTCTGTCCCGATAGCGATAAAATCGCGGAGATGGAGCAATACATGGATGCCTTGCGCAAGGAAGGCGAATCGATCGGCGCCAGAATCGAAGTGATCGCGTCGAATGTACCGCCTGGTTTAGGCGAGCCGATTTTCGACCGGCTCGATGCCGAACTGGCCTATGCCCTGATGAGCATCAATGCGGTAAAGGGGGTCGAAATCGGCGACGGTTTTGCCTGTATCGATACCAAGGGTACCGCATTTCGCGATGAAATCACGCCGGAAGGTTTCTTGAGCAATCATGCCGGAGGGGTTTTGGGCGGCATCAGTACCGGGCAAAACATTCGGGCCAGTATCGCGCTGAAGCCGACTTCGAGCTTGAGATTGCCCGGCAGAAGCATCAATGTCAGAGGCGAACCGATTGAAGTGGTCACCCAGGGCCGTCACGACCCCTGCGTCGGCATTCGCGCGACGCCGATCGCCGAAGCGATGACCGCACTCGTGCTAATGGACCATCTCTTACGGCACCGCGCTCAAAATTTCGAGGTCGATTCCGGCTTGCCGATTCTTAGATAAGCCGCGGTATGTCCGTTCCTTATTGGCGACTGTCGGGATTCTACTTTTGTTATTTTGCTACCCTAGGAGGTTTTTTACCCTACTGGAGCTTGTATCTGGAAAGCGTCGATTTCAATGCAATTGAAATCGGCGAGCTTTCGGCATTATTGGTCGGTACGAAAATCATAGCGCCGAATATTTGGGGCTGGATTGCCGATCGAAGTGGACGAAGTTTACGGATTATCCGCATTGCGTGTTTTTTTGCGGTTATTTTATTCAGCGGTTTTTTGTTCGTTGAAGGTTATTTAGCATTTGCCTTATTGACGGTAGCATTTAGTTTTTTCTGGAATGCCGCGCTGCCGCAATTCGAAGCGGCAACTTTGTTTCATTTAAAGCAAGAACCGCAACGCTACAGTCAAATTCGGCTATGGGGGTCGATCGGTTTTATCGTTACCGTTAGCGGTATCGGTCGCTTGCTCGACTGGCAAGGTTTGGCATTCATGCCGGAAATTATTACCGGGCTTTTGGGCTCGATTTGGCTTATGGCGTTATTGACGCCCGAAGCTTATGCATCCCAGCAGGGCATTGACGGTATCGCCATCGGTGGAATTTTAAAAAAGCCTGAAGTGTGGGCGTTTTTTTTCGTCTACATGCTTTTGCAAGTCGCGCACGGTCCCTATTATGTGTTTTATTCTATTTTTTTGAATCAACACGATTATTCAGGAACGACGACCGGGATGTTGTGGTCATTGGGGGTTTTTGCCGAAATCTTGCTGTTTGTATTGATGCGTAGGGTATTGGTAAAGTACTCGCTAAGACATATTTTATTGGTCAGTATCTTATTGAGTATCCTTCGTTGGCTGTTGATTGGTTGGTGTGCGGATAATCTTGCTTTACTGGTTTTTGCTCAAGTGCTTCATGCCGCGACTTTCGGCGCCACGCATGTGACGGCGATTCATCTAGTCGATTATTATTTCGGCCATCGACACCAAGGCAAGGGGCAGGCGCTTTATAGCAGCGTTAGTTTCGGCCTGGGTGGAGTGCTAGGCAGTCTGTACAGCGGTTATTTTTGGGATTCGCAAGATGCCCGGTTCGTTTATAGCATTGCAGCGGTTTGTTGTTGTATGGCGTTGTTGATCGCATTTGTTTGGGTGGGCCGTGATAACGCTAAGCAAGCGGGATTTGTTTAAATTATAGAGCCCTTAGTTAATTAGAATATGGCATTACCTTTCTAGCCTGAGCTGAAGTGCAATTTATGTAGCTTTATTAACTACCGGCTCTATAGCTACAAATATCATCCTGATTACGTATAAGTTTCAGCCTATTTGAAGTCCGAAGTAGGTTTTGTGTCGCTATCGCGACGCTTATGTGTAGTCAGTTCGCGGACCGACAACCGCGATACTTTTCTTTGCTTGTCCAAAGAAAAGTATCCAAAAGAAAAGACACCCGGAGGCCGCTGCATCCTGCGCGCTGACGATTTTGCCGAGGGTTTTCGGCAGGGCTATCCCTAGCCCTCCGAAAACGAGCGGCATCCTTGCCGCTCCCCTAGCGGGCTATTCTCGGCAAAATCGCCAGTGCTCGGCGCGGCCTAACGGGACCTAGGCGGGCGCCCTGAGTTAAGTCAAATTGGCTGAACGTTCTAAGTAATCAGGAATATCATTGCTCCGGGAAGTTATTTGTCATGAAATCCTTGGTCAATTCTCATGGGTTATCGAAAGCGTCATTCCGGCTGATTTGGCTGAAGCGGTATATTTTGTCTTAAGTTTTATAAACATAGGTAAAAATAGTGTTCGATTTGATTAAAAGCGGCGGCTGGTTAATGCTGCCGATTATTTTATGCTCCATCGGTGCGATGGCGATCATTGGCGAGCGGTTTTGGACGCTACGCAAAAATAAAATTTTGCCGCCCGATCTCGTCCCTCAGATTTGGAAATTATCCCGCGAAGGTAAACTCGATGCTTCAGCGTTGCGCAGCCTTAAAATGAGTTCGCCGTTAGGCGCGGTTTTGGCCGCAGGGCTTGCCAATAGCCGCCACGGTCGGGACATCATGCGCACCAGCATCGAAGAGGTGGGACGGCAAATCGTTCATGAATTGGAAAAATTTCTGAATACTTTGGGTACGATTGCCTCGATCACGCCGTTGTTGGGTCTTTTAGGAACCGTGGTTGGCATGATCAAAGTATTCACGGCTATCATGATGCATGGCGTCGGCGATCCCACGATATTGGCCGGGGGTATTTCCGAGGCATTGATTACGACCGCGGCCGGCTTGAGCGTTGCGATACCGAGCCTGATTTTTCACCGTTATTTCGAGCGATTGATCGATGAATATGTTTTGAATATGGAGGAGGAAGCGCTACGTTTGATCGATGTGTTGCACGGAGAGCGTGAGGAAGCCTGATGGATTTTCATCGTAAAAAAAGAGAAAAGCTCGAAATCAGCATTACGCCGATGATCGATGTGGTCTTTTTATTGTTGATTTTCTTCATGGTGACGACGACCTTCAATCGGGAAACCGTATTGAACATAGATTTACCTGAAGCCGAAGGCAGCGAACCTGAAAGAAAACTGAGACAGATCGAGTTGAGCATCGATTCGGACGGCGTCTATTATTTGACCGGCGAAGACGGTTTGCCTCGTCAATTGGTTAATCAAGAAAAAGAAACGCTCAAACAAGAGCTACTCAAATTGGCAGGTTCGTCGCGATCTATCCCTTTCGTCATCAATGCGGACGGGGAAACACCGCATAAATCCGTCGTAATGGCTTTGGATATTGCCGGGCAAATCGGTTTTAAACATATTACCTTTGCGGCAATAAAACCCAATGGAGGATAAATGAACGACTCAGGGAAGTTATACTTCGAGCAGCCACATTTTCGGTTTTCTAACGCGCTCCTTTGTCCGGTAGCTACGTTGCGAAAACAGTTACCTAGCTTGCTATGCGCCTGTTTTCGCGCCTTGCTACCGAACAAAATAGCATTGCCATAAAAGCCGAAAACATGACCGCGCGAAGTATATCGCTCGATACCGTTTGGTATCAAGGCCGATTTCCCGCTAAGTTTTTATTACCGCTTAGTTGGGTTTTCCGAGGAGTCGTCGAGCTCAGGCGGTTTTTTTATCGTGCAGGATGGATAAAAAACAGGCGTCTGCCGGTTCCGGTCATCATCGTCGGAAATATCAGCGTCGGTGGTACCGGGAAAACGCCGTTAATTATCGCGTTGACCAAGCTTTTGAAAGAGAACGGTTATAAACCTGGCGTCATTAGCCGCGGTTACGGGGGGGAAGTCCGGGGCGCACCGGTCAAAGTCGATCATTCCGGCAATGCCGCGATTGTTGGCGATGAGCCCTTGTTATTGTCCAAGCACTCCGATTGCCCTGTCGCGGTCGGCGCCAATCGTTTTGAAGCAGGACGTTTATTGTTGGAGCAAGACGGCTGCGATGTCATTTTATCGGACGACGGTTTGCAGCATTACAAATTGGCCCGCGATATCGAAATTGCTGTCGTCGACAGCGAAAGACAGTTCGGTAATGGTTTTTGTCTGCCGGCCGGCCCGTTGAGAGAACCGGTCGAGCGCTTGTCGGAAGTCGACTTTATCATCGAGAATGGAACAAAAACCGAAGACGAACGTTTTTCGATGACACTTAACGGCGATATGGCTGTCAATCTGACGACCGGTTCTGCCAAGCCGTTGCAAGACTTTATCGGTTTGAGTTGTCATGCGCTGGCCGGAATCGGCAATCCCGACCGGTTTTTCAACAAGTTGAATGCCGCCGGACTGCATTGCATCAATCATAAATTCCCGGATCATTATTCGTATCGCGCCGACGATATTGAATTCGGAGAGTGTCCGGTATTGATGACCGAAAAAGACGCGGTCAAATGCTTCGATTTTGCTAACGATACGCATTGGTATGTGCCGGTGACGGCCCAACTGGAGCCGGCTTTTAAGAATCGATTTTTAACCTTATTGAGAGAAAAATATGATGGATACAAAATTACTTGAAATTCTGGTCAGTCCGGTCAGTAAAGGGCCATTGATTTACGACAAAGACAAACAGGAGTTGATTTCTATTGCCGATCGCTTGGCGTTCCCGATACGCGATGGCATACCGGTCATGCTCGAAGACGAAGCCCGAGAATTGAGTCAAGAAGAAGCCGAAGCCCTGCGCAAATGAGTATTCCGTTCAAAGTCGTGATTCCGGCCCGCTATGGGTCGACTCGGCTGCCGGGCAAGCCGTTGCTGACCATCGCCGGAAAACCGATGATCGCGCATGTCTGCGAACGAGCAAGGGAAGCCGATGCCGAAGAAATCGTCGTGGCAACCGACGATGCGCGGATTTTGGATAAAGTGTTGGAGCTCGGTATTCAAGCGGTGATGACTCGCGACGATCATCAAAGCGGGACCGAGCGTATTGCGGAAGTAGCGGAGTTATGCGGATGGAGCGATGATACGATTATCGTCAATCTGCAAGGTGACGAACCGTTGATTCCGCCGGATTATATCCGGGATGCCGCGGAAGCATTAGCGGGTCAGCATCGTGCAGGTATCGCAACTCTGGCGGCACGCATTACCGATCCGGAAGAAGTCTTCAATCCCAACTCCGTCAAAACGGTGCTGAACAAAGACGGTTATGCACTTTATTTCAGTCGTGCGCCGATTCCGTGGGACCGAGATCATTTCAGTCGGCAGGGCAGGGACTTTTCCGGAAAAATCGATTATTTGCGTCATATCGGCATGTATGCGTACCGCGTCGATTTCTTGCGGCGTTATTGCGGCTGGGAAGCTTCACCGCTTGAGGCGGTCGAGTCATTGGAGCAGCTTCGAATACTGTGGCACGGCGAGTCGATTCTCGTTAACACCGTCGCCAAAACTCCGGAAGCCGGTGTCGATACCGAGGACGATTTAAAACGCGTGGAAAAGATTTTAGGGTGAAAGAGGATTGGGTACCCCAGGTTAAACCCTAAGGACTTTGGATAATATTGGCGGGTACGGCTTTGGTACGCGCAACATACCCTTCAGTTCCGGCGATAACCCGGTAAAAAAGTATTGATAAATTCTTTAATAAGTTCAATTTTCATTTTGATGCCTCCTGCTAAGTCGTTGATTTTTAGCTCTAGGAAGCAAATAAAAGTAGGTTGACTGTCTGTTTTTCACCTCAAAAAAATAATAAACAATTGAATTATAATGATTAATATTTTATTTCGACAGCCTACATCTTTCCTCTTTCTTCTTTCATCTTTCCTCTGATGTATAATTGACAGAGCCTTTGATTAACAGTAATTTAGACGGTTTTTTAAACTTACTGACTAATAAATCTTTCTTCAGAGCCGCAAATGGAACAATTTCATCGAATCAGTCGCTTGCCTCCCTATGTTTTCAATATTGTCAACGAGCTAAAAGCGAAAGCCCGAGCGGCCGGGGAAGATATCATCGACTTCGGGATGGGTAATCCCGATCAGCCGACACCCGATCATATTGTCAAAAAGCTGGTCGAGGCAGCTCAACGAGAGGACACTCACCGTTATTCCGTTTCCAAGGGTATCCCTCGTTTACGAAGGGCAATATGCAATTGGTATAAACATCGCTTCGACGTAGATTTAGATCCGGATACTGAGGCGATCGTTACGATCGGTTCTAAGGAGGGGCTTGCGCATTTGGCTTTAGCTACGTTGGGGCCGGGCGATGTCGTGCTGGTTCCGAATCCGGCCTATCCCATCCATCCGTATGGTGTCGTCATCGCCGGTGCCGACATTCGTCATGTGGCGTTAGTTGCTGGTGTGGATTTTTTCGAAGAACTGCATAAAGCCATCGTCGATTCATGGCCGAAGCCGAAAATGTTGATTCTCAATTTTCCGGGTAACCCGACCACCCAATGCGTCGATCTGGAATTTTTCGAAAAAATCGTCGAAATGGCCAAAGAGCATAATATCTGGGTTGTTCAAGATGTCGCTTATGCCGATATCGTGTTCGACGGTTACAAAGCACCGTCGATTCTTCAGGTCAAGGGTGCGACCGATATTGCGGTCGAATTTTTTTCGCTATCGAAAAGTTACAACATGCCCGGTTGGCGGGTCGGTTTCATGTGCGGCAATAAAGAACTCGTTGCGGCATTGGCGAGGATCAAATCTTATCTTGATTACGGTACGTTTACACCGATTCAGATTGCCGCGATTAGCGCTTTGGAAGGCCCTCAGGATTGTGTGGCCGAAATTGCCGAGATGTACCGGAAAAGACGCGACGTATTATGCGAAGGCTTGACGGCCGCCGGTTGGCCGGTGCCTAAGCCGAAAGCGACGATGTTCGTTTGGGCGCCGATTCCTGAACCTTATAAAGCAATGGGCTCGCTCGAGTTTTCGAAAAAATTGCTCGCCGATGCGAAAGTAGCCGTGTCTCCGGGGATCGGTTTCGGACAGTACGGAGACGATCACGTTCGTTTCGGTTTGATCGAAAACGAACACAGAACCCGACAAGCGATTCGCGGCATTCGACATATGCTCAAGAAAGACAAAGTTGTATAATGCTCGATTTGTTCGGGTTATGGGAAATTAGCAGGAGTCGAATTTGAAGCCGGTCAAAGTAGGGGTCTTAGGTCTAGGTACCGTCGGCGGTGGCACCGTCAATGTCTTGAAACGCAACGCCGCCGAAATTGCGCGCCGGGCAGGGCGTGAAATTATCGTAACGCGCGCCAGTGCTCGCGATCTTGAGCGAAGCCGTATTTGCGATACGCAAGGCATCGCGTTGACGACTGATCCTTATGAGATCGTCAACGATCCCGAGATTGAAATCGTTGTGGAGTTGATCGGCGGTGAAACGATTGCGAAAGACTTAGTGCTTAAAGCGATTGAAAACGGTAAGCATGTTGTGACCGCGAATAAAGCCTTGATTGCGCTGCATGGGAATGAAATTTTTGCGAAAGCCAGCAGCAAAGGTGTCATGGTTGCGTTCGAAGCCGCCGTTGCCGGCGGAATTCCTATTATCAAGGCGATTCGTGAAGGCTTGAGCGGCAATCAAATCGAGTGGGTGGCGGGCATTATTAACGGTACCGGCAATTTCATTTTGACCGAAATGCGAGACAAAGGCCGCGATTTCGCCGATGTCTTGGCTGAGGCCCAGGCTTTAGGTTATGCCGAGGCCGATCCGACATTCGACGTTGAAGGGATCGATGCGGCGCATAAATTAACGATTTTGGCTTCAATCGCATTCGGTATCCCTTTGCAGTTCGATAAGGTTTATACCGAGGGCATTACGCAAATCACGCGCGACGATGTCGATTATGCCGATACCTTGGGGTATCGCATCAAGCATCTGGGCATCGCGCGAAAAACCTCCGAAGGCATCGAACTGCGCGTGCATCCGACTTTGATTCCCGCACGTCGATTGATCGCCAATGTCGATGGTGTAATGAATGCGGTATTGGTTAAAGGCGATGCGGTAGGACCGACGCTGTATTATGGCGCAGGCGCCGGCGCCGAGCCTACGGCTTCATCAGTCGTTGCCGATGTGATCGATGTCGTTCGCGCATTAACGAGCGACCCCGAAAACCGCGTGCCGCACTTGGCCTTTCAACCGAACGCGCTGGCCGATATTCCGATGCTTTCGGCCGAGCAAATTCATACGGCTTATTATTTACGGCTCAATGCCGAAGATAGGCCGGGTGTGTTAGCCGACATTACCCGCATCTTAGCTTTGCACGACATTAGTATCGAAGCGATTATTCAAAAAGAACCTCATGAAAACGAAAAATCGGTGCCGATTATCATGTTGACTCAAAATACATTGGAATCAGAAATGAATGCAGCGATTACCGTGATCGAACAATTGACGACCGTAACCGGAAAAGTGTGTCGCATTCGTCTGGAAACTCTGGGATAAAACATAATGACAATTCGTAAACGCTATACAGGTTTAATCGAAACTTATAGAGATCGCCTACCGGTCGCTGATGGCACTCGCTTGATCAGTCTAGGCGAAGGTAATACACCTTTGATACAGCTGCAAAATATTCCAAGATTGATCGGCAAGGACGTCGATATTTATGTTAAATTCGAGGGTTTGAATCCGACCGGCTCGTTTAAGGATCGCGGCATGACAATGGCTGTGACCAAAGCCGTCGATGAAGGTAGTCAAGCCATTATCTGTGCATCGACCGGCAATACTTCGGCTTCCGCAGCGGCCTATGCGGTACGCGCCGGCATCAAAGCCTTCGTGCTGATTCCGGAGGGCAAGATCGCGCTGGGTAAATTGGCGCAAACTTTGATGTATGGAGCCAAGATCATTCAAATCAACGGTAACTTCGATCAAGGCATGGCTTTGGTTAAGGAAATCGTCGATCATGCGCCGGTTTCGATCGTCAATTCGATCAATCCGTTCCGTCTCGAAGGACAAAAAACCGCAGCATTCGAAATTATCGACGAACTGGGTACCGCGCCCGATTATCACTGTCTGCCGGTCGGCAATGCCGGCAATATTTCGGCCTATTGGAAAGGCTATAAGGAATATTCGACCGATATCGGTTCGCTGAAAGCCGTGACGAATAAGCGTCCCGTGATGTGCGGTTATCAAGCGGCCGGCGCCGCGCCTTTCATCGCTAGGGAAATGATCGATCATCCCGAAACGGTAGCAACCGCGATACGCATCGGACGCCCGCAATCCTGGGATTTGGCTTGGGCCGCGCAACGCGAATCGGAAGGTTGGTTTGACGCGATGACCGACGAGCAAATTTTAGCCGCGCAAAAATTGTTGAGCTCGAACGAAGGTGTTTTTTGCGAGCCTGCTTCGGCAGCATCGTTGGCCGGCGCGCTGCATGACATCGAGCTGGGTAATATTCCCGAAGGCAGCACGATCGTTTGCACATTAACCGGCAACGGCATCAAAGATCCCGATATCGCGATCAAGCAATGTAAAGACGCGCATCCGGTCACGATCGAAGCCGATTTAGACGCAGTCAAGAAAGCGATACTCGATAGTCTATAAAAACTGCTTGTTACTCCCTTTTATCGTTCCCACGCTCTAGCGTGGGAATGCAGACCGAGACGCGCTAGCGTCTCGTACCGCTGGAGCGGTGCTCGGGCGTTTCCACGCAGAGGTCTCATCGTTATACATAAATTGTAGGGTACGCTGCGCGTACCAAAGCCGTGCCTTGGCGGTTCGGTTGGCACATGAACATCGCGGGGTTACCAGGGTACGCACAGCGTACCCTACGCGGATCACCTAGCGTTAGGTAATTCGCGAGTGTTATGTGACACAATAAATGGTGAGGATTGTATGATTCCCATTCTCCGCGATCGCCGTCATCCATAAGCACCAATAGACCAGTAGTGCGAAAAAACGAGGGTTTGAGGGCTATAATGTCGTGCCATCTGGTAAGACAGTCATGTGGCTGACGGTTATACCAACAAAACTGGGTTGGGCAATTTTCACTCGCCCCTTGTTCCTTGATCCTTTCCCCTTGCACCTGACCCCTATGTACTCCCAAGGCGTTAAAAAAACCATTATTCCCCGTCCTCCGGGTAAGAAAAAGCTGGATTTGGGTGATATGCACCCGGTTTTGCAGCGCATATTTCTAAGCCGGGGTATTAAATCCGCGGATGAATTAGACCGTTCGTTGGCTGAATTGCCTTCGCCGTGGCTTTTGTCCGGGATGAAGGACATGGTTGCTCATTTGATTGAAGCGCTAAGTCAGCAGCAGCGAATCACTATTGTGGCCGATTTCGATGCCGACGGGGCGACCAGTTGCGCCCTTGCTATTAGAGGCTTGCGCATGCTCGGAGCGGTCAATGTCGACTTCATCGTGCCGAATCGTTTTGAATACGGATACGGGTTGACGCCGGAGATTGTCGAGTTGGTCAAACGCCAAGAGCCCGAATTGATTATCACCGTCGATAACGGCATATCGAGCATAGCCGGCGTTGACGCGGCTAAGGCGCTGGGTATCAAAGTTTTGGTCACCGATCATCATTTGCCCGGAGAATCACTGCCTGAGGCCGATGCAATCGTCAATCCTAATTTACCGGACGAACCTTTTCCTAGCCAAGCATTGGCTGGTGTCGGTGTGATGTTTTATGTCCTGACTGCATTAAGAAGTCGTCTTCGGGAAATCGATTGGTTTCAACAACAAGCCATACCCGAACCGAATCTAGCGCAATTACTGGACTTGGTTGCCTTGGGCACGGTCGCAGATGTCGTGCCGCTCGATCAGACCAATCGAATCTTGATCCATCAAGGCTTGCAGCGAATTCGTTCGGGCCGTTGTCATCCGGGAATATTGGCCTTGGTCGAAGTATCGGGGCGGAATCATCGGTATCTATCCTCATCCGACCTAGGCTTTGCGTTGGGACCAAGGCTCAACGCTGCCGGGCGCATGGACGATATGGCGCTGGGCATTCAATGCCTGCTAACCGATGATGTTCCTTTGGCCAAGGATATCGCACAGCAGCTTGATGAAATGAATAGGGATCGCCGGGACATCGAAGGTCAGATGAAGATCGAAGCAATGAGTTTGTTGAACGAAATGAAAGCCTTAGATGAAAAACATCTGCCGGCCGGCGTTTGCTTGTTCGATGAAAATTGGCATCAAGGTGTAATCGGTATTCTCGCATCGAGAATCAAGGATAGACTTCATCGGCCGGTCGTAGCTTTCGCACCGGCCGGTAACGGCGAAATCAAAGGTTCGGCGCGATCGATTCCCGGTGTGCATATCCGCGACGTTCTGAGCGACATAGCCGCAGCTCATCCCAATATACTTAATAAGTTCGGCGGTCATGCGATGGCTGCCGGAATGAGCATACAAATGCACGATTATCCCCCTTTTGCGTTAGCCTTCGATGAGATGGTCGCTCGGCGTATAGCGAATATGGACCTGGAACAGAAGGTGTATTCCGACGGAGAATTGTCGGAAAACGAGTTGACATTGGAATTCGCCGAGTTATTACAACGTTCGGGCACTTGGGGGCAGGAGTTTCCGGAGCCGGTTTTCGATGGTGTATTCGAAGTAATTCAGGCACGTATCGTCGGGCAGCATCATTTAAAATTGGTGCTGCGTCAGGCCGAAAACAAGCAGTTGATCGACGCAATTGCTTTCTTTATCGAAAAGCCCGAACAATGGCTGGGAATTCGAACGATCCATGCTGCTTACAAGTTGGATATCAATGAATACCGAGGCAATCGCGCCCTACAATTTGTGATTCAGTATTTGGAAAAGCTGAATTAAAGACTGAAATACGAACGCGGCTGATTTTTCCGATCAGTGCTGAGCGTTCAGGAGCATTACTACTACCTTCATAATGTTAGCCATTTTTTGAGTATAAAGGGAGTAAGCGTGAAAGATAGGTTGAAACGTTAAAGTTCAGCTTTTCGCAAAATTTGTAGTCTTCAAGCTATACTGAATGTTACGAAAAATTCCTAAGCTTTAGGTGTGTCATGGAAATAGAGTTAGTCAAAGTACAGCCAAGCGATATCGAATTAAATACGCCGCTGCCATTTTCCATTTTTACCTTTGAGCAATCGTTGTTATTGAAGAAAAATACGATTGTTACCACTGAAAAGCAACTTAACGTGTTGCTTGAAAAAGGGGTTTATAGGAATCTTACGGAACAAGAGATCGAGCTAAGAGACGCTTTAAAGCAAGAGCCGGATCAAAAAAAACTACAAACCAATCCGTTTACCGCTATCGCTTATTGCAACCAGAAGTTGTATCCATTGTTTCAAGATTTGGCAGATCAAAAAGCCGAGAATGTACAATCGCAACTAGCGAAAATTGCCGAGCTTTTACGGGTTATAATCGTATTCGATCCTAATGCCGCATTAGGGGCGATTCATTTACTGGGCTGCGCTAATAATTATGCCGTCATTCATTCAATATATACTGCAGTATTGTCCGGCTTACTTGGTCGGCGCAGGCAGTTATCCGATGAGGATAACGAACTGATCATTAGCGCGGCGCTGACGATGAATGTAGGCATGCTGAAATTACAGGATCAGCTTTATCGACAAGATTCTCCGTTGACAAGTGAGCAGCGTCAGCAAATCATAGAACACCCTAAACAAAGCGTCATTTTATTAAAAAAAGCCGGTATAGAATCTAGAGATTGGTTGGCGATGGTTTTGCATCATCATGAAAAAAACGACGGTAGCGGTTATCCCAATAAGCTCAGTGGAGGTGCTATTAGCGAAGGGGCTAAAGTCATCTCTTTGGCTGATATCTATACATCGTTGATCACCGGCCGTAAATATCGAGCTCCGATTTTGGCGCATGATGCGATCAAATCGCTATTTGCGAAACGCGGCAATGAAATCGATGAGCAATTGGCCAATCAATTCATCCGCGAAACCGGTATCTATCCCCCAGGTACATTCGTCGATTTGCAAAACGGCGAAATTGCTTTGATTACTAAGCGCGCCACAGTTAAGGGCAGTAAAACATCGGGTCCTTACGCGCTCGCTCTAGTAAGCCCTCGTGGTGCCTTTTATCGAGAGCCTCAAAAACGCGATTGCGGCATTGCACTGTATAAAATTAGCAAGCCTTGTTCGGCGCCAAAGGGATTTAACGTTGATCAAGCCAATAAGTTTTGGGGCTATTAAGCTGAACACAATTATTTTCGATGAAGCAATGAACAGGCAAGATCTTCCACTCGAACTATATTCCGCCGATCAAGTAAGAGAACTGGACCGAATGGCAATCGATGAATTTTGCATTCCCGGTTATGAATTAATGTGCAGGGCAGGTCAATCGGTATTTGAGCGGGTCAAGGCGTTCTGTCCGGAGGCGAGAAGTTGCGCGATTTTTTGTGGCGGCGGTAACAATGCCGGAGATGGCTATGTGATAGCGCGTTTAGCGATTGCTGCCGGAATGGAGGTAACGGTTTATTCTGTTGTCGAGGTTTCTAAGCTTAAGGGCGATGCGCTCACGGCATATCGAGATTGCATCGATAGCGGCTGTAAAGTTGCGGCCTATGATACGAAAGCTTTACTTGGCGAAGAAGTGATCATCGATGCACTACTAGGTACCGGCTTGGATCGTGAAGTCGAAGGTTTATATGCCGATGCTATAGCGGCGATCAATGCCAGTCGGGCTTTCGTCATTGCGGTCGATGTTCCAAGCGGATTGAATGCAGATACAGGAAAAATTATGGGCTGTGCGGTCAAAGCGGATTTGACCGTGTCTTTTATCGGGTTGAAAAAAGGCTTGTTTACCGGAGATGCGCCTGATTATTGCGGAAAAATTTATTATGCATCGCTCGATATTCCTAACGCGGTTTTTGACAAGGTCGATTGTGCAGCGCAACGCATTCGTTATTTGCAACCACCCCAAAGAAGTCGCTGTGCGCACAAAGGTCATAATGGTCATGTCATAGTTATCGGCGGTGATCTCGGTTATTCGGGAGCGATTCGTATGGCAGGCGAAGCCGCGTTACGGGTTGGTGCAGGGCTCGTTACCGTGTTGACCCGTCCTGAGCATGCCATATTGATCAATAGCTCGCGGCCGGAATTGATGTGTCGAGGTGACATCGAACCGAAGTGCATAGAGACGATCATTGATAGTGCAGATGTTCTTGTATTAGGACCCGGCTTGGGACGAAGCGATTGGTCGAAAGGTTTATTCGATGCCACGATCCGAGCCGCTAAGCCGATGGTGATCGATGCTGACGGCTTGAACTGGCTGGCGGATTCGAGCCAATACGGTGACCATTTTATATTGACGCCGCATCCGGGCGAGGCTTCGCGTTTGTTGAAATGCTCAGTATCCGAAGTCGAACATGATCGCTTCGCGGCAGTAAATTCGATCAGGCGGCAATATGGCGGTATTTGTGTGCTGAAAGGGGCGGGTACATTGATTGCTAGTCACCATCATGTCGCAGTTGCCGATGTCGGTAATCCGGGCATGGCAACCGGAGGCATGGGGGATGTCCTGACCGGGATGATTGCAGGGCTGTTGGCTCAAGGGTTCAGCAATTGGGAAAGCGCCGAACAAGGTGTTTATATTCATGGTTTGGCAGCCGATGCGGCCGCTGCCGATGGCGGTGAGCGGGGCCTTTTAGCGACCGATTTGATGCCTTATTTGAGACGTTTGGTAAATTAACCCAGCCTTAACTATTAGTAGTGACTATGGCTTATGAGATTAAATATTATCATTAATTTTCAATTTCTTATGCTCGCCATAATGTTAAGGCTGGGTTAATGCAAATAAAGCTGAAAAATACCGAGGCTACCGAAGCATTCGGTGCCGAGCTGTCTAGGCTGTTACCGCATAAATGTTTGATCTTTTTAAAAGGCCAATTAGGTGCCGGAAAAACTACGCTGGTTCGGGGCTTGTTGAGGGCGCTGGGTCATCAGGGTGCGGTTAAAAGTCCGACTTATACGCTCGTTGAGGAGTATATATCGAGTGGTCGAGCAGTCATTCATTTTGATTTGTATCGCCTCTCCGACCCGGAAGAACTGGAGTGGATCGGGATTAATGATTATTTGGATCAAGATGCGGTTTGTCTAATCGAGTGGCCGGAAATGGGCGAAGGTTTTCTGCCGGAGCCTGATTTAGTCTTGACCTTGAGCGTTGTCGGGCAAGAGCGAAACCTAAAAGTGGAAACTAGCAATTTAAGCTTAAAAAAACTTTTTATCTAGCGTGATAAAACAAAGACATACTGCTATACTTTAAACAAATTTATAACTTGAATACTTTTAAAATTGAGAAATAACTAAGCGATTCATCGAAGTGCTTGTATTTTCAATCGTTTAGGAAAGGACAACAAGACCTGTTGGTTGCGAAAGATATAAAATGCCCGTTCCTTAGCGTCTAATTTCGGTGTTCAAGTCTTAAAGATATAGAAAAGTTAAAAAATGATATTGTCTGCTAATTTTAATTGAACTGGATACTAAGCGTAGTTAAGTCCGGAAATTTAGCGGCAAACATTCAATGACGGGGATTTACCGTCGGTAAAATAGCAAGCTTGGGTTGGGTCATGCGTAGTTTTATCAATATGTTATTCATTGCGGTGTTGCATTTCTGGGTAGGATCGGCGTTTGCGCAACAAACGGCGGTTAATTCCTTGAAGCATCAAATTTCTTCCGATCACTCCCGGTTGATTTTCGATCTGTCGGCGAAATTTTCACACAGAGTATTTCAACTGGATAATCCCCCGCGTTTAGTTATCGACATCAGTGATGCTCGCTTAAACGGAAAACTTGAGCAACCGTCCTCCAATCATCCGTTGTTTAAAAAAATTCGAAGCGCGGTTCGTAATGACAAAGATTTGCGAGTTGTCGTCGATTTGAAAAAGAACGGAATAGCTAAGAATTTGACGATTCCGGCTAATCAATCCGGTGGCTATCAATTAATGATTGATTTTTTTGCCAAACAGGATGGTCTTGCTGCCAAGCCTCCCGTTACACTGTCGGTTGCATCGCATCCATTGGTTTCAAAACGAAACCCTTCGCCTAATCCCGGTAAAAGGCCTTCCGCGAGGTCCGAAGCGTTAGCTGTAGCACATAATAAGCCGATGAAAAAAGCGCCGCAACGAAGCAAAGACGTTGTAATAGCGATCGATGCCGGACATGGTGGCCAAGACCCCGGAGCAAAAGGCCCGCACGGCACTCATGAAAAAGATGTGACTTTTGCGATCGCAAAAAAATTGGCGGCATTGATCGATAGAAAGTCCGGAATGAGAGCCGTGATGGTGCGTCAAGGCGACTATTATATCAATCTGAAAAAACGCATGAAAATCGCTCGAGAGTCAAAAGCCGATTTATTTGTATCGATCCATGCCGATGCCTACGATAATCCAAGAGTCAAAGGTGCGTCGGTATTTACCTTGTCTAACAAAGGCGCAACGACCGAAATGGCGCGATGGTTGGCCAATCATGAAAATTCCGCCGACCTGGTTGGAGGCGTCAGCTTAGTCGATAAAGATGATGTATTGGCGTCCGTGCTACTCGATCTATCGATGACCGCCACTCAAGAAGCCAGTCAAAATGCAGCGACAAAGGTGCTCGGAAGCCTGAAGCAAGTTGGTCATTTACACTCTCGGTCGGTGCAAAAAGCTGGTTTTTTGGTGCTTAAGTCTCCCGATGTACCGGCAATTTTGGTTGAAACTGCCTTTATTTCGAACCCGGACGAAGAAAGTAAATTGCGTAGTGTTGCTCATCAGAGCAAAATGGCCCGTGCTATTTTCAATGGTATCGACAGTTACTTTCAGCAAGCGGCGCCGGCCGGAACCTATATTGCCGAACAAGGCCGACAACACGTCATCAGCCGAGGCGAAACTCTGTCAGGTATAGCGCAGCAATATGGAATCAGCATGCAGAAAATTAAAACGACTAATGCAATGAATGGTAATCAGGTTAGGATCGGCCAAGTTTTGAGTATTCCTGTTGATGGGTGATTTTTAAAGGTGAAAGGTGAATCGGGGTTTGGTTTGCAAATCTTTTCTATAAAAAGCATTTTTCTCACGAAACACGCAGATTTTTGCTTGTTTTAATTGGCTTCCCTCCTAAGAGTGGACGGTTAATCCGCCCATGGTTCGACAGGGCTCTCCTGAGCGCAGCCGAAGGGCTCACCACGAACGGATTAACCTTAAATTGTCCCGCATTAATTGAGTAGCCTTGTAATTCAAACTGACATGGCTTTGACCGATCGGCTAAAATAGCCGATTTGGTTTCAGACTGTTCAATGCGTATTCATTCTCTTCCGACTCAACTCGTCAATCAGATCGCCGCAGGCGAGGTCGTCGAAAGGCCTTCTTCGGTCGTTAAGGAGTTGGTCGAAAATTGCTTTGATGCCGGGGCTACATCTGTTGCCATCGAAATCGAGCAGGGCGGCATGCGCCGGATCAAAATCCGAGACGACGGCTGCGGTATCGACAAGGATGACCTGCCGCTGGCCTTGTCTCGCCATGCCACCAGCAAAATCGCGACGCTCGACGATTTGGAGCATGTCTCGACGATGGGGTTTCGCGGCGAGGCCTTGCCCAGCATCAGCTCGGTCGCCCGGCTGACGTTGATTTCCAGAATCGAGGGTGCCGATTGCGCCTGGCGAGTTGACGCGGACGGTTCCGAGCAAAATTTCGATCCGAAGCCTGACCCTCATCCTCAAGGCACGACCGTCGATGTGCGCGATTTGTTTTACAACACGCCGGCTCGCCGAAAATTTCTCAAAACCGAAAAAACCGAATTCGGTCATATCGAAACGCTGATTAAACGCATGGCGTTGAGCCGTTTCGATATCGGATTTGCCTTGGTGCATAATCAACGCGAAGTGTTGAATCTGAAACCGGCCGCGACCGAGGTGCAGCGCGAACAGCGTATCGCCGGCATTTGCGGTTCGGAGTTTATCGACAATTCGGTCAAGATCGATTTCGAGGCTTCAGGTTTGCAATTGACCGGATGGGTCGGTTTGCCGACTTTCTCGCGAAGCCAGCAGGACATGCAGTTTTTTTATGTCAACGGCCGTTTGATCAAGGACAAGTTGGTCTCGCATGCGGTGAAACAGGCTTATCAGGATGTGCTTTATCACGGTCGCCATCCGGTATTCGTGCTGTATTTGAATCTCGATCCGGCCTTGGTCGATGTCAATGCGCATCCTGCTAAGCTCGAGGTTCGTTTCAGGGAAGGCCGTCTGGTCCATGATTTTCTGTATCGGGCGCTGCATCGGTCGTTGGCCGACTTACGGCCGGGGAGTCAAGAACAACGGTCCAATCCGATCGAAGAATTCGTTCCGATGCCGCCGCAAACTCCGGAGCAGCCACCCATCAAGCCACAAGTCCAATTTCAAGCCAAGCCGAAGCAAAATACGCTGCCGCTGCATGTCGAGGAGGATATTCGCGCTTACGCATCATTGTATCCGGCGATCGAGCCGGAGCCTGAAAGCAAAAGCCCCGAGCCATCAACAGCCGGCGAAGAGTCATACCATCCTTTGGGATATGCCGTCGCGCATCTGCATAATATCTATATTCTTGCCGAAACGCCGAAAGGCATCATTCTGGTCGATACGCATGCCGCGCATGAACGCGTCACTTATGAACGCTTGAAGCAACAATTCAACAACGGTAGCGTGTCTAGCCAGCCGTTGCTGTTGCCGATTAAGATCGTGGTCAGCGCCGGTGAAGCCGACTTGGCCGAACAGCACCAGGAATTTTTCAATGCGCTCGGATTTGAATTGAGCCGCTCGGGTCCTGAAACGATCGTGTTGCGCTCGGTTCCGGTATTGTTGGCCGGCGGCGATAGCGAAGCGTTGATTCGGGACGTGTTGGCCGATATCATCGAGCACGGCTTGAGCACGCGGATTCAGGAAAAAGCCAATAAAATTCTCGCGACGGTCGCTTGTCACGGCTCGGTCCGTGCGCGCCGCCGTTTGTCGATCGACGAGATGAACGCTTTGCTGCGCGACATGGAGCGGACCGAACGCATCGGGCAATGTAATCACGGACGTCCGACTTGGATCGAGCTATCGACTCAGGAACTGGATAAATTTTTCCTGCGCGGACGGTAAGGAATATGCACAAATTTACTTCTACAAGTTTTAGGCATTGTGGTGGTTCGGCGACTCGCTTGACAGGACGCCGTGAATACATCCATGTAGGCTCGACGGAGGCTATCAGATTGCCATGGATGGCATGAATGCAGATTTTGCATTACGCCATGGATGGCGTGTATTAGGGCAATGCAGGAGCAATTGCCGAGGAGCAAAAATCTGCCCTGCCGCCGACGCCTGTCAATCGAGCCACCGAACCCCCTTTCAGCATTTGTCGAAGTTATTTCATGCTCGTTCCTAAGTGTATCGTGTCCCAATCAACCAAGCCTACGGCAGTGTTTTTGATGGGGCCGACAGCTTCCGGCAAGACCGCTTTATCGGTGCAACTCGCCGAAGCGCTCGATGCCGAGATTATCAGTGTCGATTCGGCGCTTGTCTATCGCGGTATGGATATCGGCACCGCCAAGCCCACGGAGTCCGAAAGAGGCGGCATTGTGCATCATTTGATCGATATTCTCGATCCGAGCGAGGCATTTTCGACCGGGCAATTCAGAGCACGAGCGCTGGAATTGATCGCGGATATCAGCGCTCGCGGCAAACTGCCGTTGCTGACCGGCGGCACGATGCTGTATTTCAATGCGCTTAATCACGGCTTGGCGCAACTGCCGTCCGCCGACGTAGAGTTCAGGGCCGAACTGGATATAGAACTCGAACGCATCGGCAAGGAAGCGATGCATCGGCGACTGGCGCAAATCGATCCGGAATCCGCCGCGCGTATTCATCCGAACGATCCGCAGCGGGTGCAACGTGCGCTCGAGGTGTTTCGATTGACCGGCAAAACCTTGACCGAATTGTTCAGCGAAGCCGAGGTACAACCGCTTCCTTTTCGCGCGGTCAAATTGGTCATCGCGCCGTCGGACCGAAAACTACTGCACGAAATTATCGCAAGACGGTTTCATCAGATGTTGGACAAAGGACTGGTCGAAGAGGTGGAAAGGCTTTATCGACGCGGAGATTTATCGGAAAAAATGCCGTCGATACGCGCGGTGGGCTACCGGCAAGTGTGGTCGTATTTACAAGGCGAATACGATCATGCCGCGATGATCGAAAAAGCCATTGCCGCTACGAGGCAATTGGCGAAGCGGCAGTTCACTTGGTTGCGCCGTGAAATCGAGGCACAAGCTTTGATCAGCGGCGATCCGAAAGCGTTGGACCGAGCGTTACGGTATATTGCCGAGTCGGGTTGAGCCTTTTGTCGGAAGAGCCATGTGTAGACTATCGATAGCCTGTAGGATTCGCATTGCGCTGCAAGGGTTAGGAATATGCGCAAAATAAATCTGCTTTGTGGAGGTTCGGTAACTCGCTTGACAGGACGCCGTAAATACGTCCGTGTAGGCTTGACGGCGGCTTTCCCTGCCGCCGACACTTGTCAATCGAGCCACCGAACCCCCTTCCGACATTTGAAAAAGTTGATTCATGCTCGTTCCTTAATTTTGAAAGAGAGCGTGGTTTATTTTCTACGCTTGCTATTTTGGGTGCCGATATTGTTGATAGCCGCTTGCACCGCACCACTCAAGGACGGGACGTTTCGAATCATACATCAAAGCGGTATCGCTCCGGTTTTCACGATTCCTTCGGTTCGGGAGCGCATGATTTATTTGGCGCAACAGGAATGGATCTTATTCGGGCGTCCTATGGCCGACTATAACCGCGGCGAACCCGAATTGATCTTTCCGGAAGACAAGGAGACGACGCATGAAACCCAAGGGCCTTATCTCTCCCGAGTCATTCTTTATTGGTACAACGCGACGCATTTGCCGTTACTGAATCACGAAGGCGAAGTCCGTCCATGGTCGGCCGCCTTTATCGTTTGGCTGGCGCGTAGCGCCGGTGTGCCGGAACAGGATTTGCCTTCGACCGTGCTGCATTGGGACTATATCGAACATGCAATGTCGGCCGGAAAAAATGCCCGGTATATCGCCCACGACGCGCATTTTTTCAGTCCCAATCCCGGCGATCTGTTATGCGCGCCGCGTAGCGAAGTTTTTACGCAACAAGTCCAGGCATTCAAACAATTACGCCGAGGGCCTTATCATTGCGATTTAGTCGTTGCCAAAAGCAACGATGCGCTCGAAGTGATCGGCGGCAATGTGCTCGATGCGGTGTCGATGACGCGCGTTGCATTGGATGACAACGGTATTGCGAAGCCGACCCAAGAGCGCCCTTGGTTGATTGTTTTGGAGCAAAGGGATTTGAAAAGGTGAAAGGGGAAAGATACCGCTGTTTCCCAAGTTCCTGCTCTCGCCGTTATACACAAGTATCGGTAAACTTGCTTAACAGAGGTCATCGTATACCTGGAAACGGTGCTGTTTGATAAATCTGCGGATATTGAACATCAGTGGCTTCGAAATCGCGACGAAGGCGTCGCTCCCACAAGGGAGTAGGGTGCTCTGTGGGAGCGATCCCCAGATCGCGATTTCGAAGTCGGGAACGTTGGGCGACAAAAAATGGTATCGAGGTCTCATTGGTTAAGATTGCAAAAGGGTAATTTTTGACTTATGTATAACGATGAGAGTTCCTGCTTGGGAAAGCTATACTCGAAGCTCTAGCTTCGCGATATAGGTCATGGAGGGGGTTCTGTGCGTGTATCATCGCATGAACTGCGACAGTTCTCGTTGCCACGCTCTAGCGTCTAGTAACGACAATAAGATAGGCAGAAGCCCGCGATACGAATGATCGGATCATTCGTGATGAAGCAGAGGTTTTGTCATCGATAAACTTCAGATGCATTTGTGACAATGAGGATGGAAACGTTGCGAACGGTTTTATAACACCCGTCGTCGCTGGAAAGGTTAAAGATGGGCTTGGTTTATGATTTTTATTGGGATTTGACGATTTATTATGCATATACAATGGTATCCGGGGCACATGCACAAGGCTGGGAAGGAAATCAGGGAGATTGCGCCTCAGGTCGATTTGTTCATTGAAATTCTTGATGCGCGCATTCCGTTCAGCAGTGAAAATCCGCTATTGGCGCAACTTCGGGGTTCTAAGCCTTGCATCAAGGTATTGAATAAAAGCGATTTGGCCGACCCCGAAGCAACGCGGCAATGGCAAGGTTATTTGGAGCGCGAACAAGGCGTGAAGACGCTCGCTCTGAGTATCGAGCAGTCGGAAAAAATCAGGCAGTTGACAGAATTATGCCGTAAATTGCTGGCTGTCGATGAATCGGATAATCGCTTGATTCATGCGTTGATCGTGGGGATTCCGAATGTCGGAAAATCCACATTGATCAATGCTTTGGCCGGACGAGTCATCGCCAAGACAGGCAATGAGCCGGCCGTTACTAAAGCCCAGCAGCGCATCGCAATCGGAAACAATATCGTTCTGCTCGATACGCCCGGCATGCTTTGGCCGAATTTGGAAAATAAAAACACCGGCTACCGGCTCGCGGTGACCGGCGCTATCAAGGATACCGCGATCAAGCATGACGATATTGCGTATTTTGCCGCCGAATTTCTGCTTAGACTTTATCCGAATTGTCTAGTTGATCGATTCAAAGTAGATCCTCTTCCTAACAACGAGCACGACTTGATGCTTGCCATCGGAAAAAGTCGAGGCTGTTTGCGCTCAGGCGGCCGGGTTGATATCGACAAGACCGCGAAGATCTTGTTGTCCGAACTCCGTTCGGGAATATTGGGCAGACTCACGCTGGAAACGCCGGCGATGATGGAGCAAGAATTGGCCGAGTTGGCCGTGATCAGGGAGCAGAAGGCTGCGAAAAAGCTGGCACGAAACCAAAAAGGTAAAGGTGCTCTTTAAACTATACCTCTCGCACTTCAAATTTCGGCATTAGCCAGAGGAGGTGCAGGGGTGTTCGGCAAAGGCTGTGACAGCATGGATGCTGTCACAGAGCCTTGTATGATTAATTTAAATGAATTTTAGCCAGGAAATACTTTAAGCTGTACCGAGTTCATTGGGAGGCCGCTTGAGCCTGAGGACTGGATTAAACCAGAGCCTGTCATGTAGATTGGCCCCCGCCCTATTCACCTATACCGCGGAGTATCTACATGGATGTATTCACGGCGTCCTGTCAAGCGAGTCACCGAACTGCCGCAAAGCCTACTACTTGTATAAATTATTTTGTGCATATTCCTAATTGAATATTTTCGTGTATTTCGTGGACAAAAATACTTTTTCTAGGTTTATCGCCAGGTGACGATTCGTTATTGAATCCTAAAGAAATCGAAAATAAAAATGCAGTACATCAAGTCGCGTCATACGATTGAAGACATTATCAAAAAATCGCGTTTTATCGGAATCATTATACCAGTTGCCGATGAGCAGGAGGCTTTGCAAAACCTCAGGCAGTTGGCGGTCGACTATCCGGATGCCAGTCATATCGCCTTCGCTTATCGAATTCGGACGGAGCAAGCATTCATTTGCCGTTTTCATGATGCCGGCGAACCGTCCGGCACGGCCGGAAAACCGATTTTTCAGCACTTGGAGGGTAAGGATCTCATCAACGTGTTAATCGCGGTGATTCGTTATTTCGGTGGCGTGAAACTCGGTGCCGGTGGGTTGACACGGGCTTACGGCAACGCCGCGAAGCATGTCATCGAATCGGCGGAAATCATAGATTATGTGGAACTGACAAGAGTCAGATTAACGCTCGCCTATCCTCAAATGCAGCAGTTCGAGTATCAACTCAAAAAATTGGACGGGCGAATTTTACAGCAGGATTTTTCCGAGCAGATCAATTTGTTGGTTGAATTCCCCGCTGCTAATCAAGAGGCTTTGTTCAAGTTTTTATCGTGACTAGGTTGGCTCCTTTCCACAGTTCCCGCTTTTTGCGTGGCATAGGTTGACCTTAAGGATTCGCGCGAGAATGGGCAATAGTAGCTATGGATTCGGTCATAAATAACTTCCCTATTTTTAATGCACGGTAAGCAGGTTCGGTAACTCGATTGACAGGTGTCGGCGGCAGGGCGGATTTTTTTGCTCCTGCATTGCCCTAATACACGCCATCCATGGCAATCAGTCGCTGTCGTCAAGCCTACACGGACGTATCCACCCAGTACCTAAATTCCATAGCCCATTAGCCATGGTTAACTATCTTGGGTAATTTAGGTGCTGGGCCAGTCAAGCGAGTCACCGAACCCGCTACAAAACTCATAGCTCCAGGAAGTTATTTTTCACGAGATCTTAATATAATGTGTCTATCGTGCGTATTCCGATCAAAATCGCTAGGCATTCCGATCGCTAACCGTCACCGATTCCTCTAAAAACCCAGCCAGGTTTTGAATGCCTTGGATCGGCCACAACCGGCCGCTGATGATGTCGGCGAAATTGTTCGTCTCTAAGTTCAACGAATGGCAGCGTTCTGGCAATCAAATCGACATTATGACCGCGCTACTAAGGCCAAGAGCGGACTATCCATTTACCGCTAAAAAAGGAGGAGCGACCCGATAATCTGAGTTATTAATTTGTAGCATATCAAGACTGAGCGTCATGCAGGCCGAATACTCGCTTGCATGACCCCGTTCTTACTTGAAAACATCGATTTTGATTATTTGCTAAGAATGCAGCTCTAGCATATGTTTAGACGCACCTTATCATCGGGTGATATGATTAACTATGCACAAAGAGTCAGGAATAGATACGCTTTTGGAACTTGATCAACAGATTCTTGAGCAGGGAAATGGCTATTGGATCAAAATTGAGGCTAGACGAGTGACGTCAACCAAGGAAATTCCGCATGGTATAAGGTACTCGCTGACCTTACATGAACCCTATGGCAAGCGGATACTTGGCTATGACAATGCTCATGCTGTGAAGCCGCCGAAAAAATTCAAATTCGCTGGACAACGTTTACCCTATGACCACAAACACCGGCATATTAGCGACCAAGGCGTGCCTTATGAATTTCAAAATGCGTATCAACTTTTAATAGACTTCTTCGCAGAGGTTGATCGGGTATTGGAGGAACTTAGAAAACTATGAGTAAAGTTATGATTGGCATTCTGTCACAGGAAAAAATGCGGGAACGGGTTCTGGCTATTGCCAAAGGTGAATACAAGCCAAAACCTTCAGAGCCCAAAATTTGGTTCACCTCAATGCGTTCTTTGGCTGAGGTTTTGAGCGATGACAATCGGGCGTTGCTGAAAATCATTCAGGAAACCCATCCGGAGTCAATTTCATCTCTGGCGGTAATCACCGGAAGAAAACCAAGCAATCTGTCTCGTACCCTGAAAACCATGTCGAATTATGGGTTAGTGGAAATGCGACGCGAGAAAAATCAAGTTCGGCCAATTGCTGTGGCTACTGAGTTTCAGATTTTTGTTTGAGATAATACCGATTATCGTTATGAGATCTGGCGAGATGAAATTCTCAGTGTAATTTTCAATCAAGAAGTATGCACCACGATTTCCTCTTCCAGTGGATGTCGGATCCAGTTGACAAATCAGTCATTCGAAATGAGAGTCGGCCGACTGGTTTGGGTCGGTTGGATTCAGCGACGAGCGGCCGCTTTCAGGAATCGGAATTCAATGACAGGTTTATGGCGATCAATATGTAGAGCGGAGGGTCGCCAGCCGACCCTTTTTTGACGGTCGCGCTTCTCCAAACCGGCCGGTCGACCAAACCTGAGTCTGCGAATTGTAATTCTACAAAGCAGCCATAGGTGACCTCACGAATTCGGTCATAAGCGGACTGTCAGAAAAGAAAAATTAATATTTAAACAACTCTAAAATAACGCAATTGAGGCCGAAAGAGGCGCAGTTTACTACAACCGCTTAAATGACTTATTAGGCTATCGTCTTTTGCCAGAAAAGAATCCAAATGGAATTATGATTGAAGCAAATAGAATTAAAGCCCCAGGAAGAGGAACACTCGTAATACCTAACGTGTACACCGTTTCAGTAGAGACGTCACCATAAACGACAGCATAATAATTGAAGCCTTCAATAGCCTTAAAATGGCCGAAATTTTTACCTTCTATCAGTATCGCCGATGAAGTTAACCAATCTGATTTGGTTGCATCCGATTTAGCAATACCAAAAAATATTTCTTCTGTTGATAAATGACTAAGAGTAATACCAAAATTCCCAGACAGGGCATTACCTAAAAAGTAGGGGATAAAATCTATATCTCTGATATATAATGGCTTTGTTTCTGAAAACTCCTCTGCTATTGGGCTAATAACACCCTCTACATTATAGTAACTGCCTTCAATAGAATTATCGAAATCTAAATATTCATTGTAAAAACCTGTGGAAAATCTGAAAGCGTATTTATCATCTGGATAAAGCGTTTCATAATGACCTCTTACTTTTGTAACACCGCTAAAAGCCACACAACAAGGACTTGAATTTTCGGAAAATACACTAGCAAACGATATGTCTGCTAAAAATAAGAAGTAAACAAAGCTAATTCCGCGTAACATATTTTCCATTATGGTCTAATCTAAATTGAATATTAAGAGTAACAGATTTTTGTTTAAATTCCGTTACAACTTTCAGCAATTGCCGAAGTAGTTTCTATTGCCCTCCAATATCAGCTCTTAGGATGTACTGAATAAGGTGAAGCGCTTTAATCGTGACTGAGCGCCTCCTATCGTCGGCTGCATTCTAGAACAAATATCCAATAACAACTAACAGATAAAAGACGGGCAAATAATTTGAGAAATATCGAATGTCGATTTTGGGTCGCCCGGCGACCGTCCGCTCTTCAGATTCATCGCCGGAAAGCTGTCATTGAATTCCGACTCCTGAAAGCGGTCGTTCGTCACTGAGTCCAACCGATCCATTCTTGCCGGTTGTGTTTCTCCAAACCGGCCAGTCAGTCAATTCCAGATCCTGCGAACTGAAAGGCTACAAAGCAGCCATTGGCGACCTTACCCAACGGCCACTTTGCGACATTCAAGTCGCTGAAAAACATTGAAAATGAGCTTCCGGTTTTGATTACAAAGTCGACTTAAAAGCTAGCCTCCTGCAACAAAACCAAATTGTTTGCATCAAAAAAAAGAGGGCGATACAATCCCTCTCGCCAGCCGATTAAATGAAACTATCTATATATGACCAATTTTCTCGTACGTTTGCAAGCCAATTAGAAAATCTTTGCTGATTCAAATGAATAAAGGGGATACGCGTGACCGAGAAATCGGCTTTGATCAACGCATGCGCCATGCCCGATGCCTTATTCTCAAAAGCATCACAACACCCAACGTGCCAAACCTTTTATGCTAGCTATATCAGATTGTCAGATATTTTTACATGTCTAGCTAAGCAGAATATAATCTTAAATAAGTTAAAGTCATAAAATTTTGATTTTAATAATTATTTTATTTGATGGTACTTTTTTTGACTATAGGCTTAAGGTCGCTTACCTACATTACTTTTTCGTCTTTGGTATTGTTGATTTATGAATGCCACCGGATAGAAAATCACGCGGCCATCATATATTTATGTTTTTAGAGCCAAACCTGTCGGAGTTTTTTACAGGTTCATATACTTAATTAGGGGAATAAAATGAAAAAGTTAATTTCAATTAGTCTTTTTTCTGCACTATCGGTGTTTAGTTCGCTCGCTAACGCTGCCGTGGCAGCGCCTGAAATGGATGCCAGTTCAGCTGTAATAGGATTGGGATTATTGTCTGGAATCGTGGCGTTAATTGCTGAACGTCGCCGTAAGTAGATTCACTTTTGGCAACAACGCATGAAGTTTTCGCTAATCAAACATACTGAAACATAAGTTTGATTGAAAATTCGAAATATTTATATTTCGTGTGTCCAAAAGTTTATTGAAAAGTTTTTTAAGCTTTAACTCATGGTAAAAAAAGACCTAAGATTTAATTGCTTAGGTCTTTTTTTCTAATCATGCATATGCGAAATTTTACGAAAGCAGGCAAATTATAAACAGGGGAAAGTGAACATTAAATGAAAGGAATAGCGCTCGAAATATTTAATAGATACTTCAATATAACTAACTTTTTACAGCAATCTACTTTTTCTCATTTTACAGCGCGCTGTCTGTTCTCTATAACCTTAATTGCCGTTGAGATGATCCTGCTATCGATTCGCTTTGATACAGCCTCTTTTCAAGAGATATCACACCCCTTGTATGATTTATTTGGCTATTCCGGGTGGCTTTTAAGATTTGCCATAGGCGCCTTTGGTGCGGCTGTTATTTTTATGGTGCCGCGTTGGCAGGTAATTCACTCCATTATTGCTGGCTATTTTCAAAATCCGAGTCGTTGGTTATGGCTGTTGCCGCATCTAACTACTTGCGTATTGTTTTATTATCTAACTGCTGCCTTGTTTGAGGATATTCCAAAAACATTTCCAATTGACCCATCAAATATTTATATTTTCGGAGTCGCTTGGCTACTATCCGGTTTGGTGGCTTTTGTCTCATTATTATTAGTTATTGCTAATAATATATTTTGGATCAAGCTATTCTCTAGCGAATATAAAACCATTGCAATTTCCGCTATTGCTGGCTTATTGGTTCAAGGAATCGGTCTTTTATCTGCATTGGCGTGGAAACCACTAGCAGATATAACTTTTGGATTATCGAGTCAAGTTCTAAGTTTTTTTTTCGATCCAATCTTTAGTGACCCTGTAAAACATATCTTAGGTACTAAAGACTTTCGTGTCGAGATATCCTCTCAATGCTCTGGTTATGAAGGCATGGGTTTAATTGCTGTTTTTGTGGGATTATATTTATGGATATTCCGGCATCAGTTGCGCTTTCCCCAAGCTCTCCTACTTTTTCCGTTTGGTATTACCACAATGTGGTTACTAAACGTCATGCGCATTGTTGCCTTAATATCTATAGGTAATGAAATATCACCAGATATTGCAGTGGGTGGATTTCATTCGAATGCAGGATGGATAGCCTTTGTATTGCTTAGCGTTTCTTTAATTTTTTTGTGCCAAAAGATTGCTTATTTTAACAATCGCAAGCAAAAGATAAAACCAAATAACAATATTTCGAAAGCTACGCCACTGCTAATGCCATTTATTATTTTGCTGGCGACAATTCTTGTTACAGCGGCATTTAGTGCTAAGTTTGATTGGCTATATCCCATAAAAGTGATTGTTGCAGTAATTACCCTATGGTATTTCCGAAGTAAATATCAGCCATACCTTACTAAACCTTCAGTTCAGTCTATTTTAATTGGGTCAATTGTATTTGTTTTATGGCTTTTATTGGTACCAACTTCTCAAAGTGTAGATCAACAGTTTGCTGACACCCTATTTTCACAGAATGTAATCATTGCTTATGGTTGGTTGTTTTTCCGTTTTATCGGTGCTTCTTTAACTGTACCGGTTATTGAAGAACTGGCGTTTCGTGGATATATAATTGCGAAGCTAGTCGATGTTCGATTTGAGCGAGTGACTCCAGGCCAATTCACCTGGTTTTCATTTTTGGGGTCTTCAATTTTGTTTGGTGCTCTGCATGGTAACTGGTTGGCAGGAATATTAGCGGGCATGCTATATGCCTATGCACTTTATCAACGCAAAGCACTTATCGATGCAGTATTTGCCCACATGATAACCAATATGATGCTTTCTTTTTATGTTGTTTATACAGAACATTGGTCATTATGGTAACTGAATGAGGAATTTATTTATACAGTCGAAGGCGTAGTTAACAATGGATTTTGAAGATTGGTTAACAGCCCATTACGCGCAATTTTGTTATCTAGGTACACAGAAAATTTGTTCTTTTTCTTGCTAATAGAAAATCTGTTGCCGTTGGGTTCTACTTTAGTCAATTTGCTTGCCGAATACCTGTCACCCGATTGGGTTACTGGATGTCTTAACTATTTAAATTGGATAGTAACCCCGACCGGCGGGTTTTGGCCGGATCGAGCCAAAGAGGACGCAAGGTTGCTTGCCCGAAAGCTACCATTCGCTGAACCTAGAGATGGAAAATTTCGCCAGCATCCTCAGCGGCCGGTTTTGGCTGTAGTGACTCAGTGATAATGTCAAATTGTTCGCCGAAAACCGGACAGTCAACTGGGTTAAATGTAGCAAATTGGATAGCGACACCGACGGTCAGCTCTTGGCCGATTGGGTGAGGTCGCCAATGGCTGTTTTTTAGATCTCCAGTTTGCAGTTTTTGGATTTGGCTGACTGGCCGGTTTGGAGAACTGTGTCCGACCGGTTTGGGGCGTTTGCGAACCCTCGACCCATAACGCAAGTAACCCTCGGCATAGGAGTTGCTGTAAGATTTAGCAAAGCACCGACCGGCGTAAGGTTTGGGGATAGCTGCCTGTTAGTTTGAGTATAGATGCTTGATTGCAAGTCCTGGTACCCGTTTTGCGTCGCCTTTCCAAGGCTCCTCGCAATGACAGTAGCAATCATTTAATCCAGATCGTCTTGGCATTCACAAACTCGCGAATACCATGATGAGATAATTCACGCCCATAACCGGAACGTTTGATACCACCAAATGGCATCCGCGGATCGCTTTTTACCAAGCCGTTCACAAACGCCGCACCGCATTGCAGCTGTCGCGCCACGCGTTCACCGCGCGCGTTGCTTTGCGTCCAGACACTGCCGCCTAGGCCGAAGTCGTTGCTGTTGGCAATAGACACTGCATCATCTTCATTCTTGGCGCGAATCACGATTGCGACCGGGCCGAATAGTTCTTCGTGCCAGGCACGCATACCGGGTTTAACATGATCAATAATGGAGGCTTGGTAATAAGCACCACTGCCGGCTTCCGGTGCACAACCGGTGACAACCTTCGCGCCCGCCTCGATACTTTCAATCACCTGCCTATGTAATTCATCGCGCAGGTCATGGCGCGCCATTGGTGTTAGGGTGGTATCTACACTCATTGGATCACCCGTACGCAGATCTTCCACAGCGGCTTTGAATTTTTCCAGAAATGCATCGGCAATCGCATCCACCACGATAAACCGCTTGGCCGCGATACAGCTCTGGCCACCATTCATATAACGCGAGGTCACACCCTGCTTTACCGCCAGTTCCAAATCGGCATCATCCAGCACGACAAAGGCATCCGACCCGCCCAGTTCCAGAACGGATTTTTTAATATTCGCACCGGCTGCCTCCGCCACCGATTTTCCGGCCGGCTCACTGCCGGTCAAGGTCACAGCCTCGACTCGTGGATCATCGATCACACCACGTACCTGAACTGATCCGATCATCAGTGTCGTGAAGACCCCTACGGGAAAGCCGGCCTCCTTAAACACAGATTCAATTGCCTGCGCACACTGCGGCACATTCGAGGCGTGTTTCAACAATCCGGTATTACCCGCCACCAGTGTCGGAGCCGCAAAGCGAAAGACCTGCCAGAATGGGAAATTCCATGGCATCACCGCTAGGATGATCCCCTACGGCTGATAAGCGACCAGACTCTTGGCGGCGTCGGTTTCGATATATTCATCTTCGAGGAAACCCGGCCCGTGTACGGCATAGAACTCACATACCCAGGCACACTTCTCGATCTCACCGCGAGATTCTTTGATCAGCTTACCCATTTCCTGGGTAATGATCGTGGCCAGCTCTTCCTGACGTGCCCGCAAGACCTCCGCAGCCTTATGCATCAGCGCACAACGTTTTTTAATCGGCGTGTCGGCCCACGGCCCGGCTGCGAGTTCGGCAACATCCATTGCCTTGGACAACCGGGACGCCCCCAGTTGTCCAAGGTCAGTATAGTGTTACCGTCAACGGGGTTGATTGCATGAAAGGCCATTGGCTGCTCCCTGAGTCAATAAAAGTTTGCTATGCTGCATTATTAAATGGACTTGGATTCAATATTACGAAATAACCATGAAGAGTAAGGATTTCGTGATAAATAACGTCCCGGAACTATGAGCTTTGATGAGGGTACGGTAACTCGCTTGGCAGGACGCCGTGAACCCAGCACCTAAATTATCCAAGGCAATTAATCATGGCCATTGAGTTATGGAATTTAGGTGCTGGGTGAATACGTCCCTGTAGGCTTGACGACGGCGACTGATTGCCAAGGACGGCATGAATGCAGATTTTGCATTACGCCATGGATGGCGTGTATTAGGGCAATGCAGGAGCAATTGCCGAGGAGCAAAAATCTGCCCTGCTGCCGACACCTGCCAATCGAGCAACCGAACCCTTCGTAAAATAGGGAAGTTATTTACGGCCAAATACTAACGCGACACGAAGAATTAGATCGTCGATTTTATAGCCTTTTCTTCATGGTAAAAAAATATCTTATGATGTATTCGCTAATACTTTCAAAGTCTAAGAGTCGTGGGAAACCGAAACATTACAAGGCGAAATTCAAAAGAGTCAGTCCGACCCATACGAAACCGATCGTTGTTATCGCAAAACTGACAATCGTATAAGCTTTCCAAATGGCTTTATCCCAAAAATTGGGGTCGAAAGCTGCGATAACGAAAACGCCGGGATTGGTCATGCCGCCGATGACGACAAGCCAGCAGGCCAAAACCGGCAGCGGAATTTTTACCGCATAAAAAGCCAAACAAAACAGTGCCATCAGTACAAAATCGACATGGGCCCTGATCATTGTTTTATAGTCTTTTAGAAAGCCGCCGTCTATGCCTTCGATAGGAAACCATTTGGCAAAGGTCATAAGCCATGCCGAAGCCAATACCGCGAAAATCATCAACACGGCTCCGATAAGTAATATTTCCATGCTATTTGCTCTTTTAAGTTTTAAGTTAAATTGAATTTTGAAGCCGAAACTATTCGCTCCATTTTTTTGCTTCGTGAGTAGGGGGTGTTATACCTATAAACGCATTTTGTCCACGAAACACACGAAAATATACATTTATACTCATCGCAGATCAAAATTCGGCGCAGGGGTTCCCATGCGCATCAAGCTAAAACGATCAACCCGTACGCTTTTCCAATTTCCGGACTCATCGCTATACATAAGTCATGTATTACCCTTTTGCGATCCTAGACAATGTGACTTCGAAGCCATTTATTGTAACTTGACATTCTCGGCCTCGAAATCGCGACCTGGGGATCGCTCCCACGGTGCATTAGTCACCCTCTGTGGGAGCAACGCCTTCGTCGTCCCTCACCTAACGCTAGGTGAGGGAAAGCCACTGATGCTCGACACCCACGGCTTATGTCGAAGCCATCGAAGCGCCCCAAATTCAATACAAGGGCGATTTTAATCGCCCTTGGCGAATGAGAATTTACTCCTAAGAAACTTGAGCAAATCAGGAAGTTAATTTTAGCGACATCCTTAGCTTGATGCGTATGCCCCGGTGCCTCCTCAGGCACTGACGAAATTTAAAGTACGAAAGGTATAGATTATTTTGCTACTCCCTTTATACTCAAAAATTGGCTAACTTTATGAAGGTATGGGGGGTGGCTAGCGAGGATGTCGGCAGCAGGGCAGATTTTTGCTCCATGCAAAATCTGCATTCACGCCATCCTTTGGCGTTCGATTGCTGCCGTCAAGCCCCCATGGATGGGTTTACGGCGGTCCTCGATAGACGTATCCCATACCTTTTTTTCTTAGACGGTTTTTCGATCAAAAGGGAGTAAAAATCCATATCAAGGAAGATGCAAGGACCGGTTTTCTATTGCTAGTGCCGCCTCATGCAAGACTTCTGAAATGGTGGGGTGGGCATGTATGGTTCTGGCTAAATCTTCGCCGCTCGCCGAGAATTCCATCGCTAGAACCGCTTCGGCAATTAATTCCGAAGCATTGGCTCCGATGATATGGATGCCTAGAATCAAATCGGTTTCCGCATGCGTGATAATCTTGACCAGACCTTCGGTTCTGTCGATCGCTTCGGCCCGGCCATTGGATTTCAATGTAAATATACCGGTCCGATATTTTTGTCCAATGGCTTGCAGCGCTTGTTCGGTTTGTCCGACCCAGGCGATTTCAGGGTCTGTATAGATGACGCTCGGCATGATGTTGTAGTTGATCGGATTGTGCCGGTTGGCGATGTGTTCGGCGACGAATACTCCTTCTTCTAGGCCTTTATGCGCCAGCATTGGTCCGAGTAAGGTCAAATCGCCGATCGCATAAACGCCGGGAACCGTCGTGCAGCAGTTTTCATCGACATGGATATACCCGTTTTCATCCAAAAGCAGTTCCGCTTCGGGTGCGGCAATATTTTCCGAATTAGGCTTTCTGCCCGTAGCTACGATTAGTTTGTCGAGTCGTAGCGTATGGCTGCCTTCCGGATTTTGATAGTCGACAACGACTTTGTTATTAGTTTTTTTAGCCGAGGTGACGCGAGCTCCCAAACGTAAATCCAAGCCTTGTTCGGAATAGATTTTATAGGCTTCCGCTGCGATTTGGTGGTCGACGATCGGTAAAAAAGATTCTTGCGCTTCTAGTAAAATTACTTCGGAACCCAAGCGATTCCATATTCCGGCAAGCTCCAGACCGATCACGCCCGACCCGATGATGCCGAGTCTTTTGGGAAGACTGGTCATGTTCAGCGCATAGGTTGTATCGACGATAAACTGATTGTCGATCGGCGCACACGGGAGATCAATGGAAGTAGAGCCGGTCGCTAGTATTATGTTTGGCGCATTGAGTATGATTGGCTTGGCGCCGTCGGCGGGTGTCACGCTGACTTGGTCGGCGTTGAGTAGCTTACCTTGTCCATGATAGTAGTTGATTTTTTTTTCGGCGAAAACATTGAGGATTTGCCGGCTTAATCGCGCTACTTTTTCATTTTTTCGGTCTATCATCCTCGGCAAGTCCAGTTTTATGTTCTCGACCGATATGCCATGATCGGCAAGTCCATGCTGCATTAAATCGTAGATTTTGGCCGACTCGAGTAGCGCCATCGATGAAACGCAACCGGCATTGATATAAGTCCCACCCAGACTTGGATCGCCATTAATATTGGTCCAATGATCAACGCAGGCTGTTTTCAACCCTAATTGGGCGGCGCGGATCGCGGCGACATAGCCGGCAGGGCCGGCACCGACGACAATAACATCATAAGTTGATTCGGGTTTTGACATGACAGTGAACCGTTTATATGTTTAGCAATAAGTGCGCTGGAGATTCCAGGCACTCTTTGATGGTGACCAAAAATTGCACTGCTTCGCGGCCGTCAACCAAGCGATGATCGTAAGATAAAGCAAGGTACATGATCGGTCTAACGACTATTTGTCCATTTTCAACGACGGGTCGATCCTTGATTGCATGCATGCCTAAGATCGCGCATTGCGGCGGATTTAAAATCGGAGTCGATAGCATCGAGCCGAAAATGCCGCCATTGGTTATTGTAAACGTACCGCCGGTCAGGTCTTCAAAACTAATGTTGCCTTCTTTGGCTTTTTTTCCGAAATCGGCGATATTTTTTTCGATGCCGGCAAAGTCCAATTGATCGGCATCGCGTAGAACCGGCACAATCAAGCCGCGCGGTGTACTGACCGCAATGCCGATATCGTAGTAGCCGTGATAGATAATGTCGTTACCGTCAATTGAGGCATTAATAGTCGGAAATTTCTTCAAGGCTTCGATCGATGCTTTGACGAAAAAAGACATGAAGCCCAATTTGATATTGTGCGTTTGCTCGAAGCGGTTTTTATATTGGTTTCGTAAATCAATCACATGATGCATGTCGACTTCGTTGAAAGTCGTTAGCATCGCGGCGTTTTGTTGCGCTTGCAGCAAGCGTTCGGCAATTTTGGCTCTAAGCCGAGTCATTGGGACCCGTTGTTCGGGTCTCAAGGCAGCCGGAATCGTGGCAGGTTTCGAATCCGTTTTCACGGATTCCGGCGGTTTTTTCGTGCTGGCCGATGTTTCGAGAACTGGTTCGTCCTGCAAATATTCGAGAATATCGTTCTTGGTAATACGTCCGTGTTTTCCCGAGCCGCTAATAGCCGAAGGGTCGAGATTTTTTTCAACGACGAGCCTTCGGACTGCGGGGCTCAAAGGTATGTTGGCCGATGTGGCTCCCGGTGCTTTTTCAGCGGGCTTTTGCGGTTCATTCTCGGCATCGCTTGCAGGCGTAGCGGCGGTTTCTTCAGTCGAGGCGGCTTGCGGGTCGATGATAGCCAGAACTTCGCTTCCGACAACAATGTCGCCATCGTTTTTCAGGATTTTTGTTAAAACACCTGATTCAGGCGCAGGCACTTCGAGCACGACTTTATCGGTTTCGAGATCGACGAGGTTTTCGTTTTTTGTGACTCTATCCCCGGTTTTTTTTTGCCAGTTAATGAGTGTGGCATCGGAAACGGATTCAGGCAGATTAGGAACGAGGACTTCAATGCTCATGTTATTTTCCTGTGTGTTTTCCAAATAAAGCGGTGTTAACAACCTGTTGCTGTTGTTCAAGATGCTTCTTGAAATTGCCTACGGCGGGCGCTGCGGATGCTGGGCGTCCGGCATATTGCAGATTGATTTCGGTTGCCAACGTATCGACGAAATGATGTCGGATCTGATACCAAGCACCTTGATTTTTGGGTTCTTCTTGACACCAAATCAAGTGTTCCAAATTCGGGAAACGATCGATTTCTTGTTTAAACCGATTATTTGGAAACGGATATAGCTGTTCTATCCTGACAATGGCCACATGGTCGAGTTCGTGCTCCCGTCTGGCTTCCAAAAGATCATAATACACTTTGCCGGAACATAATATCAGACGGGTTACTTTATCCGGTTTAATCGAGTCTATTTCGCTTATGACCGTTTGGAATCGTCCTTTAGTGAGGCATTCCAGTGTCGACACGGCAAGCTTATGCCGCAGTAAGCTTTTCGGAGTCATTACGATTAACGGTTTCCGATAAGGGCGTAGTAATTGCCGGCGGAGTAGATGAAAGATTTGCCCCGGGGTCGTCGGCACGCAAACCTGGATGTTTTGTTCGGCGCAAAGCTGTAGATAGCGCTCCAGCCGGGCGGAGGAATGCTCGGGGCCTTGTCCTTCGTAACCGTGCGGCAGCAGCATCACTAGACCGCTCAAACGCCCCCATTTGGTTTCGCCCGAACTAATGAATTGGTCGACGACCACCTGGGCTCCATTGGCGAAATCGCCGAACTGTGCCTCCCAAATAACCAGGGTTTCCGGGGCGGTGGTACTGTAGCCGTATTCAAAACCCAATACGCCCGCTTCCGAAAGCAACGAGTCGTAAATGTAAGCTCGTCCTTGTTCAGAATCCAGGTGGTTGATCGGTAGGTAGGTTTTGCCGTCGATTTGGTTATGTAAAACGGCATGTCTGTGAAAAAAAGTACCGCGGCCCACATCTTGCCCGGTCAAGCGGACATTGCGTTTTTCCAGCAGCAAGGTGGCATAAGCCATGTTTTCGGCAAATCCCCAGTCCAACGGTTGAGCGCCGGCAGCCATTTTATTTCGGCTATCCATGATTTTGGCAACTCTGGGGTGTAATTCGAAACCGGTCGGCAGGCACTGTGACTTTTTATTACAAAACCGGAGTACATCGAGCGATACCGAGGTTTTACAAGATGCCGTCCACTTAGCGTGATGGTATTTTTCCCAGAGTGCTGAATAGGAATAGACTTTGTTACTGAGAACCGGTCTGGACACTACCATCCCGGCTTCCAGCATCGAAACGTAGTCGTTTTCGATATTTTGATCCTCTTCCTGTGTAATTAGCGCTTCGGATATGAGTTTTTGGGTATAGATTTGCCGCGTGGTCGGATGTTTGCGAATATTTTGATACATCAATGGTTGAGTCGTTGCCGGTTCATCCGCCTCATTGTGACCTAGTCGTCGATAGCATATTAAATCGATGACAACATCCCGGTTGAAAGTCATGCGGAAGTCTAAGGCAAGCTGCGCGACAAACGACACGGCTTCCGGATCGTCTCCATTGACATGGAAGACCGGGATTTGCGCCATGCTCGCAATATCGGTGCAATAATAGGTCGAGCGGGCATCTAGCGGATTGCTGGTAGTGAAGCCAACCTGATTGTTGATGACGACATGAATAGTTCCACCGGTTGAATAGGCCCGTGTTCCTGCCATATTTAAGGTTTCCATGACAACACCTTGTCCGGAAAAGGCGGCATCGCCATGGATTAAAATAGGCAGGATGGTATTAAAGCTTTTAGGGCCGTAACGATCTTGACGGGCTTTAACCGAACCTTCAACGACTGGGTTGATGATTTCCAAATGCGATGGATTGAACGCCAACGTGACATGAATAGGACCGCCGGGGGTGGCAATATCCGATGAAAACCCCATATGATATTTAACGTCGCCGGAGTTCATGCCGGGCGTTGAGGTGTGCATCCCTTTGAATTCGTCGAACAAGACACTTGGGTTTTTTCCAAGGATATTGACCAGGACATTCAAGCGGCCGCGATGAGCCATGCCGATGACAACTTCTTTGATTCGTTTGTCGCCGCCGCGTTGTACGATATTATCTAAAAAAGGGATCAGCGACTCGCCGCCTTCCAGAGAAAATCTTTTTTGCCCAACAAATGTACGGTGCAAATATTTTTCGATGCCTTCCGCCGCGGTCAGTTGCTTATGGATGGAGAGTTTTTCTTCGGCTGTAAAGTTGGGTTTGGCACGGGTGCCTTCAAGCCGGTTTTTTATCCAGCGTTTGACATCGGTGTCCACGATATGCATGTATTCGCTTCCGATGCTGCCGCAATAAATATCTTTCAGCCCGCTCAGAATTTCTCTGAGCGGGAGTCTGTCTTCTCCATATAATGTACCGGTGTCGAATAGCGTATCCATATCCAGCTCGGTCAGTCCGTAATACGCAGGCTCTAAATCCGGAACGGAGGGTATCGATTTATTCAGTGGATTATTGTCGGCAATTTGATGGCCTCTAACCCGGTAATGATTGATCAGTCGAGCAACTGCGGATTGTTTTTTTACGCTTTCTTCAGTAAAGCCTTGCAGCTTAGCCAGACGGCCTTGAGATTGCTGAGCTAGGCTGGCGAATCTGTCAACGATCGGGCTATGGATGATCTCCTGTGCCATGCCGTTATGCAGCTTCTTGAATGTATGTCTCCAACTCGGGTCAACCGAGTCGGGATTTTGCAGATATTTTTCATATAAGTCTTCGATAAATACGGCGTTTCCACCATAAAGCGCGGAAGATTCTTGAAATAACTTGAGGAGGTCGCTCATGGATGATTTCCGTTTAATCTGAAGCCAATGCCGATATCTTAGGGGGAAAATGCTATATTACCAAGTAGTAAAGTGCCGTTGTTATAAAAAATCAGCCTACATGACTGATGGTGGCGGCGCAAGGTGGTGACTTAGAAGACCGGGAAAAGTTTATGGCAAATGCAAAAAAAATTGTAATCAAAATTAATCGATCCGGAAGAGAACAAAGCAATATGCCGAGAAACTCGGCACCTTCCGAAATTGTTATTTGGAATGTCAGGCGAATCGTATTGGCTGTTATTATTGCGATTGCATTTATAGTCATTCCTTATTTTTATCTAAGTAATGGGTTAGAAGATAAAGTCGACAGAAAAACTGAACAGGCTTCGCCCGAAGTAATTGAGAAAGCCCCCTCTCTTACTGAAAAAAAAGATCAACCGATTACCGAAAAATCTCATCGGATTAAAGAGGTAATTCCTGAGTTGACAAAAGTAGCTCCAGTTGATCAGCGATTTAAGACAATAAATCATTATAAGATTACCAGGGGATTATTAACCAATGCCATCGTTGATAAAGAACCGGTAAAAGAGTTGGTTCCACCCTTCAATATCGAAGAAAAAAAGCCAATTCATCTTTACTATTTTACGGAGCTCAAAGATATGAAAGGCGAATCGTTTTTTCATCAGTGGATCAAAGATGGCGTACTCGTTGGAAAAATACCTATCAATCCACAAGGTAATCGTTGGAGAGTCTCAACTAACAGAGTATTGACCTATTCGGATTCTGGGCATTGGATGGTTCAGTTAATAGATAAAAATGGATTAATTTATAACGAAATTATATTCGAGATTATAATTGATTGATCGTAAGTATTCAGTCCCCCTCTTTGATAAAGAGGGGCTAGGGGAGATTCTTTAAATAACCCCCCTCAATCCCCCTTTTTCAAGGGGGGCTAACAATTACATCTGAATTGCAGTAATTTGCCAGCGGGATCTGAATACTTACAAAAATGCAGCTTTTGGGGTAATGCGAGAATAGCCTGATAAACAGACCAAATTTGATTTAAAATTCATCGGGCATAATCTCGTTTTTTGTTAATATTTTGAGTTGTTGCTCATTCAATGTTTTTTTAGTTACAATTATCGAAAGTTTTTCCTTGAGTAAAGAAGAATTCCTTTTTTGGTCTATTAATCTTCGATCACGGGAAAACCTATTAATAAAAGCATGATTATTTGTCCCATGTGATTTTTATTAAACCGACGATTTAAGCATTTGTTATTTTTTAATTGAGTTGCTTTGGGTCTAAATAAAATTAATCGAAACATTTACATTAAGAGAGAATTTACGTATGACCGATTTTCAGAATCTTTCGGAAGATGAATTACAGGTAGTTATTTTAAATGCTGAAAAAGCACTTAAAGCTAAGCAAGCAAATAAGCGCAAAGAAGTTATGAATCAGATAAAAGAACTTGCCGCCTCGATCAATGTTGCCGTTGAATTTATTGATGATGAAAAAAAATCCGCTAGAAAAGGTATTAAGGTACCTGTTAAATATCGGCATCCAAACGACTCTAGCAAAACATGGACTGGACGGGGTGTCATGCCTAAATGGCTCCAGTCTTTAGTTGAACAAGGTCATGACCGTTCGGAATTTGAAATTGATTAAGTTATTTATAGCATAAACAGCTCAGGTTATAAGCCGATAACATAATATGATACTATAAATCCTGGTGTTAAGCTTTTTGCGCTTTTTATGGGGTGGCCGCTAATTATGAGTATAAATAATTTCTAAGCCGGTAGGGTATTTTGAGGATGCGTAAGGTCCAGCAATAGAAAATATTTATTTGTTGCCGGAGATGATAACGTAATAGCTCAATGAGAAAGAGCTTCCAAGAAGCTTGCCTTGGAAGCTCGAAAGTTAAAAGCTGAATTGTCGGTTTTGCCTCTATTAGTCATATTTATCACAGACGCTCGCTTTTATTACGTTTGTGAGTCGCGTTAATGTTTCCAGCTATGGCGGCCGTGGCGAATAACGTAGAAGAGAGTATGAATTCTCCGGAAACAAAACCAAGCACACCTGTGACAAATACTGCGCCAGTTAAAATGTCTTTTTGAAAATCGCTCATTAGATGAATCCTCGTTTATCAAGTTAAAGGTTTAAATTACGGTTTAACTATACTGAACAGGAGTGATGTAAACAATACCAATAAAAATAGACGGATTGTTTACCAAAACAGTGCTAATGTTTAATGAACTTTTCATATAAGACTATTACAGTTCTCGGAATTGGCTTTTTATTCCCTTGTTAGTCAAGTTTCGACACGGGGGGCGCGTCAGAGGATATAGATATCAACTTAAGGAAAAAATGCGTCATCCCGTCAGGGATGGCAATGCGTAGCTTCACGTCCATGTACCTTGATATCGGCAATCCAAGCCGATATGCCGAAAATGCACCATAGATTAGTCACTAAGTTGGCGCTTATGGCGTCAGAGGACGCTGTGTCCAGCACCTAAATTATCTGAGTAATCGAACATAGGCAATAGGCTATGGAAGTTAGGTGCTATCCATGCTCTAAGTCCCCCTCCTCTTGTGTCAGATGTGTGGCTGCCAAAGCTTTTGCCGAATATCCCGGTGCCTCCATGCATTAATACCGAAGCTTGATGATAAAAATAAAAGGCTTACAATGAAGATTGTTTTTTGAATAAAGTTGAAAAATACAAGATCTATATGCCGGTACAACAAATTTCCGCCACCGAATTAAATGTTAAGTTGCAAAGCGATAATCCACCTTTTTTGCTTGATGTAAGAGAGCCTTATGAATTTGCTTATGCCCGGATTGCAGGCAGCGTGTTGATTCCATTGCATCAAATTCCCGAACGGTTGGATGAGCTAGATGCCGAACAGGAAATTGTCGTGATTTGTCACCATGGTATACGTAGTCAGCAGGCAGCATCTTTTCTAGACCACCATTCGTTTCGAAAATTACTGAACCTACGAGGCGGAATCGATGCCTGGGCTAGCGAATGCGACTCCTCGGTGCCGAGATATTGATTTTTTTTAGGCATGCTTTATCGCACTTTAATTTTGGTTTATTAATAACCGACTTTGGCGTTCGAGCTGCCGCCAAGCCTCCATGGATGGGGTTATGGCGTTACTCGACAGGCATACCCACACCCTAAGATCGGCGAAACTTCTTAAACTGAGAATTGCTGAGTAAACACCGACCCCTGTCAAACGAGCAAACGAACCCGCTATTAGGTCCATTGTTTCAGGAAGTTGATTGATGTCGAATTCTTATTCGATCCAGATTGAAAAAGGTTCAACGGCAACCTTGTCGCCTTTTTTTATGCCATCGGAATCACTGGGCAATACAATAAAGCAATTGGCTTGGCTCATGCTTGATAATATATGCGAGCCTTGTTTTCCCGCGGAGCGAACCTGATTTTTACCGTTATCCGATTGCGATAAAACACCACGCATAAACTCAATTCGGCCAGGCACTTTTTTGATTGACTCCAGGCAAATGGCGGTTAATTGCAGTGGTTTTTCAGGTGATAATCCAGCCATGAACCGAAGCCCTGGTATGACGATGCGCTGAAAAGCTAAAACCACCGAGACAGGATTTCCCGGTAAGCCGAAAAGTCGGCAAGCGCCGATCGAGCCAAACGCAAGCGGTTTTCCGGGTTTAACCGCTATTTTCCAAAGTTCGACCTGTCCGATTGTGTCCAGTATTTCTTGGATAAAGTCGGCTTCGCCAACTGAAGCGCCGCCGGTGGTTATGATCGCATCATGAGTTTCGGCAACCGCGATCAATAGGTTTTCGAGCTGATCTTTATCGTCCGGTACAACGCCTAAATCAGTAGTAGAGAAGGCTTCTTCTTTTAGCAATGCACTCAGCATATAGCGATTGCTGTCGTATATATTTCCAGGAGTCAAGGCTTGACCAAGCGGCGTCAATTCATCGCCGGTCGATAGGAAGGCGATCTTAATTTTGCGTTTTACGTTGACTTGATAAATACCGGCAGAAGCCAGCAAACCAAGGTCGATAGCGGACAGTCGTTTCGGCGCGGTTATCAGGAGAGCATTTTCTGGGATATCTTCTCCGGCAATTCTGACGTGTTGTAAGGCCTGAATTTTGGCCGGAAAATGGACAGTTTCGCCGATTCTTTGCACATGCTCTTGCATGACGACGGTATCGAGTGATTCCGGCAGCACGCCGCCGGTGAAAATTCTGACGCATTGCCCAGGTAAGATATTGCCTTCATAGGGACGCCCGGCCCATGAAGTACCGATTAGGTTTAAGCTGAATGGATGGTCGGGATTGATGTCGGAACTGGCTACCGCATATCCGTCCATTGAGGCATTATTGTGATAAGGCAGATCGATAGGCGACATGACCGATTCCGCCAAAACTCTGCCTAACGCATCGTATAAATTAACCTTCTCAGAGTCGATTATCGGTTCTATTGACGATCTAATTCGAGTCAGCGTTTCCTCAAGAGTCAGCAGGCGGTTTTCTGTTTGAATGCAGGCATCAATCATGCTTGCGCTCCAAGAATTGGTTTAAAATGTAGTCGGCTATCATGTTCGGATTATTTAAGTCGAAACCGAGTAAATGCTTTGGTAATGCAAGCGGACTATCCGATGCAACGGCGATAATATTAGAGTCGTTTGGGTACATTAGCGGTTTGTTTAGCGCCGGTCTATGGATTTCGATTTTTGGAAATAATTCAGCCTTGAAGCCTTCGACTAAAATGAGATCCAGGTTGCCTTGATCGATAACTTGTAGCTGGTCGGCAAGCTTAGGTTCTTGTGCCGGTTCGATTTCAGTAATTATTGCACGCCGGTGTTTTGATGCCAATAGCACGGTTAGGGCCCCCGCCTTACGCAGTCGATAACTATCCTTGCCCGGTTGGTCGATCTCAAAATTATGATGGCTGTGTTTGATCAAACCTATTCGTAGCTTATGATTTTTGAGAATGGGTATCAGTTGTGTCAATAAGGTAGTTTTACCGGTTCCGCTGAATGCTGCGAAACCGAGAATAGGGATTTGGGTTTGTAGCATGGTCGACTAATTTTTGTAATCGTGAAGAATTCGGAACTAAGATATGATCTTAAGGTTTAATATGCAATTATTTCAGTAAGGAATATGCACAAAATAACTTCTACAAGCAGTTCGCTTTGTGGCGGTTCGGTGACTCGCTTCTTGACAGGACGCCGTGAACCCAGCACCTAAATTATCAAAGGTAATTAACCATAGCCAACGAACTATGGAATTTAGGTGCTGGTTGAACACGTCCTTGTAGGCTTGACGGCGGAATCTGATTGCCATGGATGGCATGAATGCAGATTTTGCATTACGCCATGGATGGCGTGTATTAGGGCAATGCAGGAGCAATTGCCGAGGAGCAAAAATCTGCCCTGCCGCCGACACTTGTCAACGACCCACCGCCCCCCCTTCCATCAGTTGTCGAAGTTATTTCATGCTCGTTCCTAAGCAGGTCATTTTAATCGGAGAACCTTTTGATTCGGATCTATTTGGCGATACTGGCGTTAGCCGTCTTTTATTGGTTATTGCACGGGTTTTTAAGCCGTCCACCTGAGGTTGTGGCGCGTCATATAAAACTGATGATCGCCGTTTTCATCGGATTGGTTCTCCTATATCTTGGCGCCGCAGGAAAGCTGAATTGGTTGATAGCATTTTTGGGTATCTTGGTTGCAGTTTTATCTAGGCTTGTTCCGGTTTTGCTGCATTATGCGCCGGCGTTACAGAAACTCTGGTTTATGTTTAAATCGGGTAGGCAGCAAAACAGTCAAGGACGCAGTTATTCGAGCTCTAGCAATGCCTCGATGTCGGTTGAAGAAGCTTACGAGATTTTAGGATTAAAACAAGGGGCAACTCGTCAGGATATTATTACCGCTCATCGAAAGTTGATGCAAAAACTTCATCCGGATCGTGGTGGTTCCGGTTATTTGTCGTCCAAGATCAATCAAGCAAAAGATTTATTACTAAAGTATGTAGCCTAATGTTTTTATTTAAATTATTCGCACGCCGCGATTGCTGGGTATTGATGCTTGCCGGGGTTGCCGTTTCTTGTGGGCAGGTTGTTTTACCGGATTCGGAAGTTACGACGATCCCTCCCATATCGACGCACGAACCGGCTAAAACGACTATTGACTCAGTTTATTATGTCGTCCAACCGGGTGATACGCTTTATTCAATCGGGTTTCGGTCGGGGCACGGTTATCAGGTACTTGCTGCTTGGAACGGGATTAAACCGCCTTACAAAATATTGGTTGGTCAGACGCTCAAAATGTTTGATCCAGGTCCCGAAAAACCTACTATCGTCAAGCCTTCAAATGACCCGAGAAGCTTAGTGCGGACCCCAGTCAAAAAGAGAAATTCGTCACAAAAAAAATCAATAGTTTCAGATGATAAGAAAAAACTGTTAAAGTTGCACTGGCAGTGGCCGATTACCGGAATAGTACTAAAAAACTTTTCTCAATCCGCTAGGAAAGGAATAGATATCTCGGGTCGTTTAGGTCAGTCGGTTAAGGCGACGGAAGCAGGTAAAGTCGTATATAGCGGTACTGGTTTAATCGGCTATGGAAATCTACTTATCGTTAAACATAATGAAACGTTCATGAGTGCTTATGCCAATAACAGTCTATTGCTGGTCGAAGAAGGAGAATATGTGGAAAAAGGCCAGGAAATAGCTGAATTAGGTAAATCAGCGTCGGGGCAAGCGTCGCTGCATTTCGAAATAAGAAAAAACGGAAATCCGGTAAATCCGCTCGAGTATTTGCCGAAAAATTGACGAAAACACTTCGGCAATAGCCGATTAACCTGGGGGTTAATAATAATGAAAGAAGAATTCGTTGAGGTTACTTCCATTAAACCGCACGGTGCGCTCTCGGATGATCTCGTTTTCGAAGACGAAGATGATCAAAGTTTGTGTCTCGATGAAGTACCTGTTATTGAAGATGTACTGGCTGATGATTCCCAGAATGATTACACATTCGATGCCACACGTTTTTATTTGAATGAACTGGGTCGATCAAAATTACTGACTGCCGATCAAGAAAAAATGTACGGAAAAAGGGTTTTACGGGGCGATGAAGAGGCTCGTAAAATCATGATCGAAAGCAACCTTCGACTAGTCGTAAAAATTTCTCGTCGCTATTTAAATCGAGGCTTGCCTTTGCTAGATCTAATCGAAGAAGGAAATCTCGGTTTGATCAGGGCGGTTGAAAAATTCGATCCCGAGCGAGGATTCAGGTTTTCGACTTACGCCACTTGGTGGATAAGACAAACCATCGAAAGAGCAATCATGAATCAGACCCGCACGATTAGGCTTCCGATCCATATCGTTAAAGAGATGAACGTTTACCTCAAAGCGCAAAGGCAATTAGCACAGACTCTAGATCATGAGCCAAATGCCGAAGATATCGCTCGTCACCTTGATAAGCCAGTCAAAACCGTCGAAAAAATGCTCAAACTGAATGAGCGTGTCAGCTCCGTGGATGTCCCGGCCGGAAAGGATTTCGATAAACCGTTGGTGGACTCGATTTCGGACGAATGGAGCATGTCTCCAACCGAAACCCTGCAAGAAGAAGGTATCAAGGATAATGTAACAAACTGGATCTATCAGCTTTCGGAAAAACAACGCGAGGTCATTTGCCGGCGTTATGGGTTGTGCGGTCATGAGTCGGCAACTCTGGAACAAGTCGCTCAAGAGCTGGGCGTCACCCGTGAAAGAGTCAGGCAGATTCAGATGGACGGTTTAAAAAGACTCAAAGAAATATTGGAATTCGGCGGCTATTCCTTTGAGTCTATTTTTCACTAATGGATTTGATTTAAATGAATCTTTCTTGCAAAGGCCAATCTCTGTAATTAAAGACTTGGCCTTCTGCGCGGACCTTTGCAATGCCGGTTAATGAGATATCGGCATAGACCCATTGCGTGGCATTTAATATACCGATTGCCGCAATTCCGTTGTCTGGAAACCCTCGATCGACCGGCGTATATATCGCTGCCGCACCCACATTGACATCGACCGCTTCGGACCACGGCGCGTTGCCGACTGTCGGTGATTGTACGACAAGGCATTGATTCTCCAGGGCTCTTGCCTGGCAACCGATTCTAACTCGATGATAGCCTGCAACGGTATCGGTACAACTTGGCACCAAAATCAGATTCGCGCCGGCTTCGACTTGTTTTCTGGCCAGCAGCGGGAATTCGCTGTCATAGCAAACATTGATCGCGATTTTGCCGTAGTCGGTGTTGAAACATTTTAATTCTTCACCGCTTTGGATTAACCATTGCTCGTTTTCGAAGCGTGTCATCTGTAGTTTATCCTGAAAATCGTAACGACCATCGGGCCAGAACAAATATGCGCGGTTTCGATAGTCGCCGTTTTCGATTTTGACTGGAAACGTTCCCGCCTGAATATAGCAAGAATATTGCTGCGCCAGCGAACGGTATAAGTCGACATAATCGTCATGCAGACTTTGCATAGCATTCAGTTGTTTTTCCAGCGATTTGTATATTTCTTCCGAAAAAAGCGAAGCTAATTCCATGCTGCCGTATTCTGGAAACACTAAAAGTTTTGCTCTTTCATCGGCGGCTTCCTGTACCCAGAGTTCAATTTTGGCTTGATAATTTTCCCAAGTTTCGAGAAAGCCGATATCGTATTGCGCGGCCGCGATTTTAATCGTCATGTTTCAACCAGAATGTCATCAGCTTAGGGGTTTCGGTCAAATCGTCCAAATCTTTCCAATTATAAGTCGTTTGTAGTTCCGGGTGCTTGAAATAACCTCGTTTGTTCCAGAACTTGTCGAGCGGGACGTAATCGGCCGGACGGCGAGGATGGTCTACCGGGCGCTCGACACAACAAAAACAAATATGCTTGAAACCGCCCAAGTCATCGGCATGCGCTTCGCGTTGCTCGAAAAATTTAACGCCGATGCCCAGTCCTCGATAATTTTTGTTTAAAACCGATTCGCCGCAATAAAAAATCTCGTCCGGGTTGTAGCCGTGTTCTATAAAAGGTTTTTTGACTTCGTCGGTTTCGTATTTCAATGGGATCGCGGTCGAAGCGCCGATAATCTTATCGCCGTCGAAAGCCAGTACGATCACGCTTTCCGGGCAATCGATATAGGTTTGCAGATATTTCTTCTCATAGTCGTAATCACCATCGTAAAGATAAGGAAAATCATGAAAGACTTCAATACGAAGGCGTGCAAGGTCGGGTATAAATTGCTCCAAGTCTTTGCCGCTCCATCTTTCAATGCGTATGTTGTCAGACATCGTGTTAACCTGCTTTTAAAAAAACAGATATTTTAGCGGAAGCGGGTGCGCGTTGCGAATTGATACAGAATGAATATTGCAAGTGCAGCGCCTATCGTATCGGCAAGCCAATCGAAAACATCCGAAGAACGTCCGTCGACGAAAGATTGATGCCATTCGTCGCTGATTCCGTATAAGCTGCAGAAAATAAGGCTGACAACAGCCAAGAGCCAAGATTTAGCAATAAAATGCCTTAAAAATCGCCAGGTAAATAAAGCCAGAATAAAATAGGCTCCGGCATGATAGAGTTTGTCTTGGTGTTCGAACCACATTGGTGCCGGCAGGAAAGGTTGATGCGATAACCAAAAAATAAATCCGCTGTACAATGCCAAAAGTGAAAAGTCCCTTATTTTAATCATGTTTAAGATTACTCGATAATTGTTCAGTGATGAAAAATCTATTTCAAATGGCCGAAGGTTGCTTGTTTCAAGCCTCGATTTCGGAAAAACTGTTACACACGCATCAGGCATGGCAGCACTGCGAGGACGACTTACTAAGCTATGAGTCTGTAGACACGCCAAAAGCTATTGAAGCCACGCAATTTCCTATTAAACCTCGGTTATTGTCGCCGAAACAAATGCCTCGTCGACAATTGACGACTCCGGAAGGCCTTGCTGCATTTTTTCATGCCTTAGCACATATCGAGTTCGTTGCAATTTATCTAGCCTGGGATATTATTTACCGATTTCGTGGATTACCTATCGAATTTTATCGGGATTGGCTACGCGTAGCCGATGAAGAGGCGCAACATTTTACGTTATTACGTGACCATCTCGCGACAATGGATTGCGATTATGGCGATTTGCCGGCACACGGCGGATTATGGGATCATGCGTACGATACCCGGAGCGACTTGTTAGCAAGACTGGCGATTGTGCCGCGTTGCTTGGAAGCGCGCGGCCTGGATGTAACGCCGGCGATGATCAAGAAACTTGAAGTGCTGGGGCATACACAAGGCGTGGCTATTTTAACCCGAATTTTGAATGATGAAGTCGGTCATGTGAAACTTGGCTCGAAATGGTTCGCTCATCAGTGCCATCAACAATCGCTCGATCCGGGCGAAACCTATAAAAAACTCATCAATCATTACTTCAAAGGCAAACCGAAAGGCCCATTTAATCGCGAAATGCGTATAATTGCCGGCTTCTCGAATGCTGAACTGGATTGGCTGGAATATGAACAAAAACAATAGTACTTCGACGCCTGTATTTGATTACCCGATTTTTGGTTTGGGATTCAGGCCATTTTTTGTTTTGGCCGGTTTATTCGCGTTACTGCTGATTTTATTTTGGAATGCCATCTATAAAGGCGAGTTGTCGATTCAAAATTATTATGCACCAAATATCTGGCATGCGCATGAAATGTTGGTTGGTTATTCGGTGGCCGTCATTGCCGGTTTTTTGTTAACCGCCGTGAAAAATTGGACCGGACAGGCAACAGCAAGCGGTGATCGTTTGGCCGGACTTTGTTTGCTTTGGTTGTATGGTCGGATTTTGCCTTTTTATGCTGAGTTATTACCGGACTCGTTAATCGCATTGACCGATTTTGCATTTTTGCCAGTATTGGCTTATTCGGTCAGTCAGCCGATTCTGCGTTCAGGGCATAACAAGAGTTTGGTTTTCATAGTCTTATTGGCGTTGATGACGGCGGCTAATGCCTTGGTTCATCTTGAAATGCTTGATATTTATGAAAGTACGGCCATGTTGGGGCTCAACATGCTTTTGGCTATTATCATCGTGATGATTCTTGTCGTTGCCGGACGTGTTTTTCCGTTTTTTACCGAACGCGGTTTAAAGGGAGTCATTGCGATTCGGAATCCGTTTTTAGACGTCTTGTCGATTGTTTCCGCTGCCTCAGTTTTTTTGTTGCAAATGGTCGGTATATCCGGACACATTCTTGCTGTGACTGCGATTGCCGCGTTGGTGGTCAATCTGGTACGTATTGCCGGTTGGCATGTGCGGCAAGTTTGGTATGTGCCGTTGTTATGGATATTATATATCGGTTACGGATGGATCATTTTGGGGTTTGGCTTAACCGTTTTGACGGCTTATGCAAAGATTTCATATTCTTTAGTTTTGCATGCCTTTACGCTGGGGGGAATCGGTGTGTTGACCTTGGGCATGATGGTAAGAGTATCTCTGGGGCATACGGGGCGAGTTATGAGGGTTTCGAATATTATCGTCACCGCTTTTGTTCTATTAAATTTATCCGCTTTCGTTAGGGTTGTTCTTCCCGCTTTGTTACCTGCTTGGTATGGTCAGTTTGTTTATATTTCGACATTGGCTTGGCTGGCGGCCTTTGCCTTGTTTGTGTTTGTATACGCGCCAATTTTATTGGCACCCAGAATCGACGGAAAACCCGATTAGCTAAGGATTTCGCGATAAATAACCTCTTGGATCTATGAGCTTTGTTATGCGAGCAACCGAACGCTTCATAAAACATCGCATGATTCGGCATAAGGATATACCGAATCTTTTTATAACAAAGAAACGATACAGGATAGACGTTTTTTAAAAATTAACTTATTGGAGATTGTATGGCTGAAACTGTAGATGAATTGACCGTTGCTTATGAAGATGGCGGCATTGAAACGGTTAAGGAATTGGACAAAAGAGTGTTGAGTAAAGGCGCTTGGGCGACGGTGATCTATCGTTACCAAGATTGGGATCGCAAGAAGGAAGCCTACGGCGCCGATAAATACACAATTCGCCGTTATCAAAAACGCAACGGCGAATATCAGCAGAAATCTAAATTCAATATTTCTAGTAAGGATCAAGCCAAAAGTATCATCGGTGCATTGCAAGAATGGACCGGAGAGTGATTGGTTTTTTAATCGGTGTTACGTGGGCGCCCTAAACCTCTGATTTTTCCTACATCGTCAGAATGCGGTGAACGAATTCCGGCGATGGATTTCATTTAAGGATTTCGTGATAAATAACGTCCTGGAGCTATGCGCTTTGTTGAGGGTTCGGTAACTCGCTTGGCAGGACGCCGTGAACCCAGCACCTAAATTATCAAAGGAAGTTAACCATAGCCAACGAGCTATGGAATTTAGGTGCTGGGTGAATACGTCCGTGTAGGCTTGACGGCGGCGACTGATTGCCAAGGATGGCATGAATGCAGATTTTGCATTACGCCATGGATGGCGTGTATTAGGGCGATGCAGGGCAGAAAAATGCTCCTGCATTTTCTGCATTCGTTACATCCTTGTAACTCAGCAATTGCCGAGGAGCAAAAATCTGCCCTACCGCCGACACCTGCCAATCGAGCTACCAAACCCTCCGTAAAATAGGAACGTTATTTACGACCAAATCCTAAATTACGGTTCATAGCGCTCAGGAAATCGGAATTTCCGGATGGGACTCGAAAACCGGAGTCGGCCCGCCGGACGTTCTTTCGACGATTGATCGGACATGAATGTCTCGTTGAGGGAATGGAATTTCTATATTATGTTCGCGGAATGCATGATCGATTCGGAAATGGATATCATGGGTAACCGGCAGTCGGTGAGCCAGTTCGCTGACGTAAACCCGGATCGAAAAATCTAAAGAACTGTCGCCGAAGCCAAGCATCAGCACACTGGGTTCTGGATCTTGCAAAACCAAGGGTGTAGATCGAACCGTTTCCAGCATGACTTTATGGGCTAGTTCGATATCGGAACCATAGGCTATACCGATTGGGATCACTAACCGTGTCGTCGGATCGGTTAAGGTCCAATTGATCATTTGTTCGGTGATGAATGTTTTGTTCGGTACGATTAATTCCTTTTGGTCCCAATCAATAACAGTTGTGGCACGCATTTGAATGCGGCTAACTTTGCCGCTGATATCGCCGATCGTTACGGCGTCTCCGATTCGGATCGGTCGCTCGAACAAAATAATAATGCCGGAAACCATGTTCGCGAAGATTTCCTGTAGACCGAAACCCAAGCCTAAACTGAGTGCGGCGACTAACCATTGAACTTGCGACCAGCTGCCGCCCAGTTCATTCGCGATCACGATAAATCCGATCGAAATCAAGAAATACTTAGCCAAGTGATTGACCGCGTAGCGAAAACCGGCATCGACCGTTACGCGCCGAAAAACCAACAATTCCATAACTCCCGGAAAATTGCGGATCGCCACACCGGCTATGAAAGCATAGAGGCCGGCGAGAAACAGATTGGTCAGCGTTATCGGCTGAAAGACTTCTTGATTATCAATCGTGACGAGATGTTGCCATAAGGTAATATTGTCGAGAAACGCAAATGCCGGCAGAATATTTCGCCATATCATCCAAGATCCGATAATAAGCGTAAAGCCGATAAACACTTTAAGTATTGCCTTCGTTTGGGCATTAATTTTTGGAATATCCAGCAATTCTTCTTCGGCGGTTACAACATTATCTTCCGAGCCTGCAGTTGTCGGTTTCGAACTTTGCGCGGCAGCAGTCTTGCGTTTTTGCCGTGCGTTTTTCAGGGCTAGTTGGCGGTTAGCCAAAGTTAGCCAACGCAATACCAAATCATAAATAACGACATTGATAAATATCATCCTCAGCGTTACGATCAATTTGTTCTGCAATTCTAGAGCGCTCAAATAATAGCCGGCGGCCGCAAATCCGATAATGGTTAGGGGTATAATTATCGCGGCCGGATACCAAATATAGCGCGATCGATAAAGCCATCCGTTCGGGTTCGCTTCAAGATAATCCTGCAACACACCTTTCGATGGCTTTAAGATATTGAATAAAAAGGCAGCGAGGGACAGCATTAAGATAATGATAGCCAATCGACCGAGATTATCGCTATGCGATGTTATAGCGGAGCTTCCGCTCAGATAGGTAAGAAACACGCTCGGCACTGCAACAAAACGAACCCATGCGATTTGTTTGCGAAATATCTTGGCATTTTTCGCCTTCCATAGAAAATGTTTTTGAGCAACGCCTTCCGGTGCGAACAGTCGATAAAATACCGATAAAGTGAGTAATGGAATAGAAGCGGCCTGCAATCCTGCTCCGATAGCTTGACTAAAATCGGTAACATGAGGATTGTCGACCAACAACCAGCCGACCAAAAAAATCAGGAGGGGCAGGGGCAGCGCTAAAACAAAAATGTCGCCCATCGCGATCAGTGTAAAGGAAAATTTGTCGGTATAGATTTTTCCGATTCGGTTTGAAATCGCTGTTAATTGATGTTTGACTTTAGCCTTGACTGCCATGAGCACAATTAAAATCATGATCGTAAAGGCACTTAACAGCGGTTTTGATATTGCGGCTTTAACGATGTCTTTTGTAAAGCTTAACCAGTTTAGAGGCGAAAACAGCCATTGAAATGAACCGAATAAATCGATGAGGTATTCGGTATCGATCGGAGCGGAACTCGGCACCCACAGCAAACGCTCATCAAGATAAGCGGCAAATTTTTCAGCTTGACTAAGCATTTGTTGTCTTGCGAAATCCAGGTCGCCCAGGGTCCGCAAATAAGTCGTGTAAGCAACCGATAATCGATTCAATAAATCTTTTTGGCTATTCAGTAATATGCGCAATTCGGCCTGTATCATCATTCGATCATTGGTCGGTAGTTTGCTGTCGACTTCCGAAGCCATGATTCTATGCAGTTCCGGATCAATATCGGCCAATTGCTTCAGTCGGTCCTCAACCTTGAATTGCGCAAGACCGGTTTGAGCAGTTTTGTCTTGGATAGTCTGGGATTGCAATGAGAATTGCCCGGCGGTCGGTAAATTACGCCGTTGTTCTCTAAGTATTTTGCCGAGCGCAGGACTGAGTCCGGCTAAGCTGATTTTACGTTCGGCACTTTTGAAATCGGATTCAATTTCGGCGGATTTGCTATCGATTTTATTTTTTTGCTCGCCGCTTTTTTCTATTTTGGTCGTGATAGTCTGAAGATCCCGGCTGTATTGGATGTTTTCGCGGGTAACGTGTTGAATAACCGGATGTTTATAGGCTAGCTCCTGTTCTGCTTGGTCCAGGGCTTTCTGCATTTCCTTGGCTTCTTGTTGGCGGCGTTCGGACAGGGTGCTTTCTATCGTAGCGATAATCGGGGCGAGCAGATTCTTCTGCATACCCAATAATTGTAATTCGGATTTGATCGCTTCGGTTCTGAGCGGATTGCTGGCGGCCTCGATTTCCAGTTTTTTTAATTCAGCCGTACGTGATTCGATTAAGGTCTTTAAATGAATTTGCCGGGCTTCGATTTCCAGCTTCGATTCTGCAGCCGTTGGCGGGGTTTCGAGCTTATTTCTGGCAGCATCGAGGTCTTGTTTGGCCTCAACCGTTTCTTGGCGAATCTGCTGCGGACGATTGTTTTGTTCGGCCAAGAGCGTGTCGAGTCTTTTAATTTGTTGGTCGAGGTTGCTAATTTTGCCTTTTTCGATAATCAGGCGTTGTTCGAGTTCTTCGATGGGGATGTTGCTGAAGTCCTCTAGCTTTTGTTTCTCCAGTTTTTGTTGGGTTTGTTTGATTTCATTTTGTAAGTTTTTAATTCTTTCGGGCGCTTGTTGCAGGGCTTTTTGATAGTTTTCGCTACGAAAATTAAATTCTCCGGTATTAGCGAGATTGTCTAAAGCGGATTGATAATATTTAAGTGTTTTGGCTTTGACGCCTTCGTCTAGACCTTCCCGGGCGGTGAGTGCTTCAATTTTGTTGCGTAAGTTCTCCGGATCATACTCGGATGTTACAGGCTTGCCGGATCGGCTTTGAGCCGAAACTACATGAGGTATTAAGCTGCTGAGTAAAGTAAAAATAAGCAAGCCAATAATTGTCGGAAAGATCGGTTGGCTTGTCGAATGGATATTTTTCATCGATGATGGAAGGTCTGATAATAAAAGATAGCAGGAGCAAAAATCCGCCGACACTTCGTGCCTCCATGAGCTCATGCCGAAATTTGACTAGCAACGGGTATAGTCCCAAATCCGGAAGTTTACCCTTGAAGCTCATGAAGTATAAACATTCCCGCTAACCTCTTGGGTGAACGAAAGTTCTATTTCTGGTTCCCACGGTCCTCCGTGGGAACCCATACCTTGGCTGCCGAGGCAAGATCGGTATGCGTTCCCACGCTGGAGCGTGGGAACGAGGGGTGTGAATAATTACCTTCATGGTGAAGTGCTTTTCCTAGGATAATTAATCGATAAATCGTTTAGTTAAATTGCCATATTCATCAATTCTTCGATCGCGTAGATAGGGCCATATTTGCCTGACGCGCTCGCTACGCGCGCAGTCCAGTTCCTGGGTCAGGATGATTTGCTCGCTGGTCCCGGCTTGCGCGAGAAATTCGCCTTGCGGCCCGGTAATAAAACTGTTGCCCCAGAATTCGATACCGGTCGAGGCGTCGTCGGGCGAAGCTTCGAATCTTATACGATTGCATGAGACGACCGGTAGTCCGTTAGCGACTGCGTGGGCGCGCTGAATCGTGATCCAGGCGTCGAGTTGACGCCGCTTTTCCTCGTTACTATCAGCCGGATCCCAACCGATCGCAGTCGGATAAATCAAAATTTCGGCCCCGGCCAACGTCATCAAACGAGCGCCTTCGGGATACCATTGATCCCAGCAAACCATAACCCCCAGTTTTCCGATCGAGGTGTCTATCGGATTAAAACCGATATCGCCAGGGGTGAAATAAAATTTTTCATAATAACCGGGATCGTCGGGAATATGCATCTTGCGGTATTTGCCGGCGATGCTGCCGTCTGTGTCGAAAACCACGGCAGTATTGTGATAAAGGCCCGGCGCGCGTTTTTCGAATATTGTCGATACAATGACGATTTCTTGATCCTTGGCGACTTGAGATAGTATTTCGGTGCTCGGCCCTGGAATCGGTTCGGCTGTGGCAAAGCAGTTGAAATCTTCATTCTGGCAAAAATACGGACCTAAATGTAACTCCGGCAATACGGCCAAGTTGGCGCCGGATTGTTTGGCCTCATTGATTAAATCGATCGATAAATTTAGGTTACTAGCTTTGTCGGCGTTACAGGATTGTTGAATCGCGCTGACGATGATGTTCGAGTTCATGATTACGATGTATGACTGCAGTTCGGAAAAATTCAATATTATATCTTCAATCGCCGGGTACAGTTATACCCTTTGCAGGTCAAAATTCGGCGGCAGTCTTACTTCGGTAGCCAAAGGTATGGGTTCTTTCGGAAAACCGTGTGAACCAGAAAAGTCTGTCATCCATGCCGGAATGACGGGTTTCCCTTAATCTACTCACTTTTGATTGGAAAACCGTCTAAGAATAAAAGGTATGGGATGTGTCTATCGAGGACCGCCGTTCACCCCGCCCCTAAATGATCTCAGATAGTTAATCATAGCCAATGGACTATGGAATTTACGTGCTGGGTAAACCCATCCATGAGGGCTTGACGGCAGCGCTCGAACGCCAAGGATGGCGTGAATGCAGATTTTGCATGGAGAAAAAATCTGCCCTGCTGCCGACATCCTCGCTAGCCACACCCCATACCTTCATAAAGTTAGCCATTTTTTAAGTATAAAGGGAGTAGGCAGTGAAGGCTATAACCGGGCAGACAGGGCTCTGTGTTTAGTTGACCATGGCAATAGTTGCCGGAAACTGCATCGTCATGCAATGCAGGCTGCCGTATTGATGCACGATCGGCCGGCAGGGCGTGGCAATGATTTCGTGTTGAGGGAAACATTCGGTTAGCTTTTCGACGGCTGTTCGATCCGTTGGGTCATCGTAGACTGGGACCATGACAGCATCATTGATGACCAGAAAGTTCGAATAATTGGCGGGTAAACGCTTGTCGTTTGCGTCAAAAATCGGTTTCGGCAAATCCAACGCAACCAGCTTGTAAGGTTCGCCGTTAATTGTTTTTAACGCCTTAAGCTGAGTCTCCATGTTTTTCAAGCTTTGGTAATGCTTCTCGGAGGGATCGTTGCTGCTGGTATAGGCGATCGTATCAGGGCTACAGAAGCGGGCGAGCGTGTCGATATGGGCATCGGTATCATCGCCGTCAAGATTTTCCTGGTCGATCCACAATACGCGTTCGGCGCCGAAATGCTTTTGTAATAGCGCCTCGATTTCATCCGAGCTCAAATTCGGATTTCGATTCGGGTTGAGTAGACATTGTTTGGTCGTCAATATCGTGCCTTTGCCGTCGCTTTCGACGCTGCCGCCTTCGAGTACCATATCGATATCGAGATGCGGGTTGTTTGCGAATGGAGCGTTTTTCAGCATATTCCGATTCAAAGCGTTGTCGGCCGCGTGCTCGTATTTTCCGCCCCAGCCGTTGAAACGGAAATTCAATAACAGCGGCTTGCCGTTATTTTCGACGGTCAGAAATGCGGTATCTCTGACCCAAATGTCGTTGTACTCGGCGTGAATGAAGCGAATCGCGGATTTTCCGGTTTGTAACAGCGTTTCAATGTGCTGCTGGTGGGCCGCATTCTTACAGACGATGATCAACGATTCGTAACCGCTGATCGTTTCCGCGATGAAGCGATAGCTTTGTTCGACGTCGTTGAGATTCGCCCCGAAATCGCCGGCTTGATCGGGCCATGCAATCAGTACGGCGGATTGTTTTTCCCATTCTGCTGGAAAACGGATCATTCTTTGTTTTTCCTATATTATGAAGCCGACGAAGTGTCGGAGATCGATTGAAAAAGCATTTCTCGGGCATGGGCCAAGGTGTTCTCGGTAATGTTAACGCCGCCGAGCATGCGAGCGATTTCTTCGACGCGCTCTTCGGTGTCGAGCGGTCTGACATTGGATGTCGTGATATCGCTCCGGTTATTTTTGGAAACATACAAATGATGATGCGCTTGCGATGCGACTTGAGGTAGATGTGTAACGCACATGACTTGCCGATTGAGGCTCAAGGCGCGCAACTTTTGTCCAACGATTTCGGCAATGCCCCCGCTGATCCCGGAGTCTACTTCGTCGAAGATCATCGTCGGCGTGGTTTTGTCGTGACTAGTCGTGACTTGAATCGCCAAACTAATACGCGATAATTCACCGCCGGATGCAACTTTTGCCAACGGTTTGGCCGGAAGCCCCGGATTGGCGCTCACTAGAAATTCCACTTTATCTTGACCATCGGCGCGTGGACGCGACGCATCCAACTGCGAAATTTTCACGATAAATTCGCCTTGAGGCATGCCGAGTTCTTTGATCATTGTCGAAATTCGGGCTTGTAATTGCCGGCCGCCTTGTAGGCGTTGCCGAGACAATTGACCCGCTAGTTCACGGTATTTAACGAGCAGTTTTTCAACTGTATCGGTCAACTCGTCGATTCGTTCGCCGCTGTGCGTCAGATTATTGAGATCCTGTTCAAGGTGGGTAGCGAGCTCAGGCAGTTCTTCCGGCTGAACATGATGCTTACGGCAGAGACTTTGAATAATGCCGATTTGATTTTCCAGCGCCTCCAGTCTTGACGGGTCGGCTTCCAGGTTGTCCAAATAGCGACGCAATTGGTGAGCGGCTTCTTCAATCTGAATTTGCGCTTCGTTTAAGATGCCGTTGATAGATTCGATATCCGGCGCAAACCGCGTTAAATCGTTCAAAGCATGAGTTGATTGCAGCAGCAGACGATTGAGCGATTGTTCGTCGTTTTCGTAGAGCAAATCGAGTTGCCGATGTCCGGTCGATAGAATTTCTTCCAAATGCGCTAGTTTACTGTGTTCATCCACAATTTCGGCATAATTGAAGTTGTTCAAGTCGAGTTGTTGCAATTCGTCGAGTTGGTAGCGTAATAATTCCTCGCGCTCGATACTATCGACACTGGCTTTTTTCAGGGATTGTAATTCCCGGTTGGTTTGCTGCCATTGTTGAAAATAGGTATTGACTTGTTCCAACAGGGTTTGATTACCGGCAAACACATCCAACAATCGGCGTTGCTCTTCGCTATGGAGTAAAGTCAAATGTGCATGCTGTCCGTGAATTTCAACTAGCTTTTCGCTCAGTTCTTGTAGGGTTTGTAATGTAACCGGGCGGTTGTTGATATAGGCTTTTGATCGGCCGTCATGGTTGATAACCCGTCGAATCAGGCAGTGTTGCTCATCATCCAGTTCGTTTTCTTCAAGCCATGTTTTCGCCAGAGGAGCATCGGATAAATCGAATTCCAAATTGATTTCAGCCCGTTTGCTGTTCGGTCGAATATAGCCGGAATCGGCTCGATCGCCGAGTGCTAAACCAAGCGCGGTCAATAAAATCGATTTTCCGGCGCCGGTTTCACCTGTCAAAACCGACATTCCGCCGTTCATATCTAAGTCTAATGTTTTGACGACAGCTAGGTCGTTAATGGAAAGATTTAATAGCATGAGAATGGGTTAAGGATAACCGCCGCTCCAGTTGAGTTTTTTTCTGAGGATTTCAAAAAAATCGTGTCCTTCGGGATGGAGAATTCTAATCGGTTTCGGGTCCTTTTTGATCAAAATTTTATCACTGATCAATACTTCGGGTATTTCGAGATGGTCGCAGGTAACCAAGGCATTGATTTGTTTAGTTTGACAGAAGCTGATTTCGATTTCTGCCGAATCGTCGATGACGATAGGGCGATTCGATAACGTATGGGGGTTAAGCGGTACCAAAACCAAGGCATTCAGAGAGGGATGCAAAATCGGGCCGCCCGCCGATAGCGAATAAGCAGTCGAACCGGTCGGGGTCGAGACGATCATGCCGTCGGAACGCTGAGAATTTAGATAGACGCCGTTAATGCGCGTGACGATTTCTATCATGCTGGGCGTTACCCATCGATGTACGACGACTTCGTTAACGGCGGTTTGTTCGTTAAAGACTCGGTGGTCGCGTATGATTTTGGTTCTTAATAAGTAACGCCTTTCCTCGCTATAATGGCCGGTTAAAATGTTATTGAGCTTGGGTAATAATTCATAGGGTGAAATGTCGACCAGAAACCCGAGGCGCCCCAAATTGATCCCGACTAGTGGAATATCGTATTGGGCGATTGCACGCGCGGCAGATAAAAACGTACCGTCACCACCGGCGGCGATAATCAGGTCGCAACGCTGTCCGATAGTCTCGATGGTACAGCTTTCAACGCCGGATTCCGTTATAAATTGAGTGCTCAAACGGTCTACTATGACGGCATAGTCGTGCTGTTTAAGGTAGCGGTACAGAATCGCTAAAGTATCGGCAATACCGGGGTCGCTGGCTTTACCGATAATGCCGATGGTTTTGAATGAGCTGTGCATTGTCGTTGATCAGGGAAAGGATTTGGTCGAATTATACTCAATAAGGCCAAAGGAGAAAGGTTAAAGTGGCAAGGGGAAAGATGAAAGATGAAGAAAGGTGAAAGGTGAAAGGTGAAAGGTGAAAGGGTTAGTCGAAAAAAGCTATTCTTAGCTAATTACTGTGTTCCCGCGTTTTAAACTCAAAAATATTTTTGAAATTGTTGGTGTTCATGGATTTTTAAGTGCCAGGCGTAGGGTGCGCATCGCGCACCTGGTCGGGCTCTTGTCGGTTCGGCACCGTGGAAAGGTGCGCGATGCGCACCCTACGGCGCTCAAACTATCTTGGAATTTGTTGATGATCATAGTCTATAAAGCGCTAGTTATTTTCTCAAAATCCATAAAGCAGTCATTCTATCTGACATGAAAATCGGTAAATTTCGACACCCTAGGTATGTGGGCTGTGATGGGACATATTACGCGAGTTATGCTAAGTAGGTGTTTTTATTGTAGTTGCTAGTATTGACAAGCAGGGGGATGAACTGCTAATTTGCGCCGCTGGCACTCGTTGGGGTAGAGTGCTAATAAGCTAGAGGGTTTAATGTGAATAATAATCAGGTGTTGAACGAAAGATCGCTGCAATTATTGAAAGCATTGGTTGAACGTTATATCCAAGACGGACAACCGGTAGGTTCGCGTGCATTATCTAAGGATACCGAATTAAAATTGAGTCCTGCAACGATTCGTAATGTCATGGCCGATTTGGAAGACATGGGTTTGATTCGTTCTCCGCACACCAGTGCAGGCCGGGTGCCGACTGTAAGCGGCTATCGTTTGTTTATCGATTCGCTGCTCACGGTAAAACCTCTGGACTCTGAAGAACTCAAACTGTTGCGCAAAAATTTAATTGCTAAAGATAACGTTAATGATGTCATCGGTGTGGCATCGAGAATATTATCCGATGTCACACGCATGGCCGGTGTCGTGACATTGCCTAAGCGCGCAATGGTCAGTTTACGCCATATCGAATTTTTGCCGCTATCCAATACCCGCGTATTGGTCATTTTCGTGACTAACGAACAGGAAGTGCATAATAAAATCCTCCATACATCAAAGCAATTCACCCCTGCTCAATTACAGCAAGCAGCTAATTATTTAAATTCCGTTTATTCCGGATTGAGCCTAGCAGCAGTCAGAAAGGCCGTGCTGAAAGAGCTCAAAGACGCCCAAGAACAAATGAATCGGGAAATGTTGGACGCGGTACAAATGGCTAAGTTAGCACTCGATCCCGGAAAGTCGGATGAAGATTATGTGTTAAGCGGCGAGACGAATTTAATGGGCTTTTCCGAATTATCGGACATGGAGAGGCTCAAGGAACTGTTCGATGCTTTCGGTCAAAAGCGAGGTGTTATCCATTTACTCGATCAATGCTTAAATGCCGAAGGCGTGCAAATTTTTATCGGTGAGGAATCCGGTTATCACGCATTCGAACAATGCAGCCTGGTTACCGCGCCATACTCGATTAACGAACAAGTGGTCGGTGTTTTAGGCGTAATAGGACCCACACGAATGGCTTATGAAAGAGTGATTCCTTTTGTCGATGTAACGGCAAAATTATTAGGTGCAGCCTTGAATCCCAAAACATAAGCCCCACATTTCTTGAAATAGAGTTTTCCCGTGGATGCGGACCGTTTTTTATTTAAACCGGAGTTTAATAATGAGTAACGAGCAGGAGTTGCCGGAAAAGGCAGCGGACGAGCAAGCCGAAACTATTTTGGAGCAAGGCGCCGATGATGCGCAGGTAGATAACAATATAGACGAAAACAGTCAACCGCAGGCTGTTCAAAAGGTTAATGTCGAAGAGTTATCGCAAAAGCTTGAAGCGGCCGAACAAAAGGCTACGGAAAATTGGGATAAAGTATTGCGCATACAAGCGGAAATGGAAAACCTGAAAAGAAGAACCCAAAAGGATTTGGAAAACGCCCATAAGTTTGCATTGGAAAATTTTGTCAAAGAATTATTGACTGTTGTCGATAGTTTGGAGCTTGGTTTGCAAGCCGCTATCGGTGATAGCCCCGAAGTGCAAAAGTTTCGAGAAGGCAGCGAATTGACATTGAAACAATTCGAAGCCGTTTTTTCTAAGTTCAATATAGAAGTGGTCAATCCGCTCGGACAACCGTTCGATCCTGGGTTGCATCAGGCGATGGCCATGCAACCATCCGCCGATGCAGAGCCGAACTCGGTCATTAATGTATTTCAGAAAGGTTATGTATTGAATGGGCGGTTGTTGCGCCCGGCAATGGTTGTTGTCGCCAAGGCTAATGACAATCCTCCACAAGAAACACCAAAAATCGATGAACAGGCTTGAACACATTAAAATAGCCCCCATATCGTAAACAACTAAAATTTTAAATACACTCTCAAGTCTGGAGCAATCAATGGCTAAAATAATCGGAATAGATTTAGGAACCACCAATTCTTGCGTGGCTGTGCTTGAAAACGGCACCGCACGCGTCATCGAGAATAGCGAAGGCGCTAGAACCACGCCTTCGGTCATCGCTTTTACCAAGGACGACGAGGTGCTCGTTGGACAATCGGCCAAGCGTCAAGCGGTAACCAACCCCGAAAATACCTTGTTTGCAATCAAGCGCTTGATCGGCCGCCGTTTCAAAGACGATGTCGTGCAAAAAGACATCAAAATGGTGCCTTACAAAATCGTACCGGCCGATAATGGCGACGCTTGGGTTGAATGTCACGGTAAAAAAATGGCGGCACCTGAAGTTTCGGCTCGGGTTTTGATGAAGCTGAAAAAAGACGCCGAAGCTTATTTAGGCGAGGAAGTCAAGCAAGCAGTCATTACCGTACCGGCTTATTTTAACGATTCTCAACGTCAGGCTACCAAGGACGCAGGTCGTATCGCCGGTCTCGACGTCAAGCGTATCATCAACGAACCGACGGCAGCAGCACTGGCATTCGGTATGGACAAGCCGAAAGGCGACATGAAAATCGCGGTTTACGACTTAGGTGGCGGTACATTCGATATTTCAATCATTGAAATCGCTGAAATCGAAGGCGAGCATCAGTTCGAAGTCTTGTCGACCAATGGCGACACCTTCCTCGGCGGTGAAGACTTCGACCTTAGAATCATTGATTTTCTGGCCGACGAATTCAAACGCGACAATGGAATCGATTTGCACAACGATCCTTTGGCGCTGCAACGGCTTAAAGAGGCTGCTGAAAAAGCCAAAATCGAATTGTCATCTTCGCAACAAACCGATATCAATCTGCCTTACGTTACGGCCGATGCAACAGGCCCAAAACATTTAAATGTTAAATTGACTCGGGCTAAATTGGAATCCTTGGTCGATAATTTGATTGATAAAACCAAAGCCCCATGTTTAATGGCGCTAAAGGATGCCGGCTTGTCTGCTTCGGACATCGACGATGTGATTCTGGTCGGCGGTCAAACTCGGATGCCGCGCGTTCAAGATTTCGTTAAATCGATCTTTGGCAAAGAACCGCGCAAGGATGTGAACCCCGATGAAGCGGTCGCCTTGGGTGCCGCGATTCAAGCCGGTGTATTGGGCGGCGATGTCAAAGATGTATTGTTACTCGATGTGACGCCTCTATCTCTCGGTATCGAAACCTTGGGCGGCGTAATGACAAAATTGATCGAGAAAAACACCACGATTCCGACCAATGCCTCTCAGGTTTTTTCAACGGCGGACGACAATCAAACGGCGGTAACGGTCCATGTTTTGCAGGGCGAACGGGAAGTTGCCAGCGGTAACAAATCGCTGGGTCGTTTCGATCTGGCCGATATCCCACCCGCACCGCGCGGCGTTCCGCAAGTCGAGGTGACTTTCGATATTGACGCGAATGGTATCTTGAATGTCTCGGCCAAAGACAAAGCGACCGGTAAAAAACAATCGATTGTGATCAAAGCTTCGAGTGGTCTATCCGATGATGAAGTCGACCGTATGGTTAAGGATGCCGAGGCCCATGCCGATGAGGACCGTAAAGTGACCGAATTGGTGAGTGCGCGTAATCATGCGGAAGGAATCATGAATGCCACCGAAAAATCGATGAAGGAACTTGGCGACCAGGTTTCCGGCGATGAAAAATCGTCGATCGAAACTGCGATCAATGAATTAAAAGACGTTCTGAAAGGCAGTGACAAAGAGGCGATCGAGGCTAAAACCAATGCGCTGACCGAATTGTCCGGTAAACTGGCCGAGCGCGTTTATGCGCAAAAATCCGAAGCTGAAGGCGGTGCGGAGGCCGGTCAGCAATCATCGACAAGCTCGTCAGCAACCGACGACGGTGTTGTCGATGCCGAGTTTGAGGAAGTCAAAGACGACGACAAGAAATAATTCCATGCCGGCGCCGTTCGACTTGCCGTTTACGGTATTTCGGCCGGCGCTGAATTGGATAATACCAAGGCGTGGAGTTTTATACCTCTACTCAATCGGGCCTTTATTTCTATGGGAAATAATGGGACTGTATCGAACGATAATTAATAGACATGGCAAAAGAAGATTACTATAAGCTTCTCGGCGTCGATAGAAACGCCAGCGACGCGGAAATCAAAAAAAGTTACCGCCGCATGGCAATGAAATTCCATCCGGATAGAAACAAGGATAATCCTGATGAAGCCGAAGCAAAATTTAAGCAAATCAAAGAAGCTTATGAGGTTTTATCCGATCCTAAAAAAAGATCCGCATACGATCAATTTGGTCATGCCGGCGTTGATGCGTCGATGGGTGGCGGTCCGGGCGGCTTTGGCGGGGGATTCAGCGGCGAAAGTTTTAGTGATGTCTTCGGCGATGTTTTCGGCGATATTTTCGGTGGTGGAGGACGTGCCCGTGGCGGCGCTCAACGTGGCGCCGATCTTCGTTACAACCTTGAGTTAACGCTGGAGGAGGCGGTCGGCGGAACCGAGGCCAAAATTCGCGTGCCGGTCATGGTCGTGTGTGACGAATGTCATGGCTCCGGTGCAAAAAAAGGTTCCTCTCCGGTCACGTGTTCGACCTGTCATGGCCATGGCCAAGTCCGGATGCAACAAGGCTTTTTCTCTGTTCAACAAACCTGTCCGACGTGCGGCGGAACCGGCAAGCAAATCAAGGATCCATGCCGTAAATGTCATGGACAGGGTAGGGTCCAAGATACTAAAACATTGTCGGTCAAGGTTCCGCCCGGTGTTGATACCGGCGATCGCATTCGTTTATCCGGTGAAGGTGAAGCCGGCAAGGGCGGTGGTCCGGCGGGCGATTTGTACGTTCAAGTCCACGTCAAGGATCATCCGATTTTTACCCGTGATGGTGCGAATTTATACTGTGAAGTACCAATCAGTTTCCCGACCGCTTGCCTAGGCGGAGAATTGCAAGTACCGACTTTAGATGGCCGGGTCAATTTGAAAATTCCCCCTGAAACTCAAACCGGTAAATTATTCCGATTGCGTGGCAAAGGAGTGAAACCGGTACGCGGCGGGGCGATTGGCGACTTGTTATGCCGCGTGCAAATCGAAACGCCGGTGCATTTAACCAAAGAACAAAAAGAGATGGTCGAAAAACTCGGCGAGTCTCTAACCGGCGGAGGCAAGCAGCACAGTCCTCAGGAGCACTCTTGGATGGATGGTGTAAAAAGTTTTTTTGACAAATTGACAGGATAATCATGATGACAAGAATTGCCGTGGTTGGCTCTTCCGGAAGAATGGGCTTGTGTTTGATTAAATCGGCCGCTTTCGCCGATAAAGTCGAATTGACTGTTGCCGTTTCAAGGCCGGACAGCTTATCGGTCGACAAGGATGCCGGAGAGTTGGCTGGTATTAGCCCCTTGGCAGTCAAGGTAGTCGATAACTTAGCATCGGTAATTGACCAGTTCGATGTGTTGATCGATTTCACGAGGCCGGAACCATCGATGGACTATATCGACATTTGCCGCCGAGCAGGAAAAAGCATCGTGATCGGCACGACCGGTTATAGTGAAGAACAAAAACAAGTCATCGCAGAGACTTCAAAACAAGTACCGATCGTAATGGCGCCTAACATGAGTATCGGCGTCAATCTATCGCTTAAATTGCTGGAAATGGCAGCGAAAGTCATGGGCCATTATACCGATATCGAAATCGTCGAAGCCCATCATAGGCATAAAATCGACGCGCCTTCCGGAACCGCATTACGTATGGGCGAAGTGGTCGCATCGGCAATAGGCCGAGACTTAAAGGATTGCGCGATTTATGGTAGGGAAGGCGTTACCGGCGAAAGAGATCGAAAAACGATCGGTTTTTCGACAATCCGTGCCGGGGATATCGTTGGGGAGCACACCGTGATGTTTGCCGATGAAGGAGAACGCATCGAAATTGCTCATAAAGCCAGCAGTCGCATGACCTTCGCGAATGGCGCCGTCAGAGCGGCAACCTGGCTGAAGGGCAAACCGAACGGTTTGTACGATATGCAGGATGTGTTGGGTTTGAAAGATTGATCTCACAATCGTTTTAGAAAAAGCATTTATACCCTTTTCTGGTCAAATTTCGGCGCCGGGGTGTCCGTCAAAGTACACCGTAAACCCAGCACCTAAATTATCCAAGTTAGCTAACCATAGTCAGTAAGCTATGGAATTTAGGTGCTGGGTAAATACATCCATGTAGGCTCTATGCCGGCAAAGCCTTTGCCGAATACCCAACACCCCGGCGCCTCCTTAAGCATCGCCGAAATATGAAGTGCGAAAGGTATAACAATCTTTTTAGAAAAAGTATGTAACCATGAAGAGCATGAAGATTTAGTTTGTTGATTCTTCTGGTCTTTTCTTCATTGTCTTCATGTTCTTTATGGTGAATTAATTTTTTATGATGCATTCGCCAAAACTTTCATAGTCTCCCCAGCTTGAGAAACCGATGCGCGAAGCTTACCCTTGGCATAGATAAGCGGACGTATTCTATTTTTTCGATTGCCTGTTGTGATCACAACTCGATTCCGGCCTCACGATCTTCCGTGGGAGTCGGTGCATTCAAATCCCTTCTTGCTCCATTTGTTCTCGTCTTCGCTCGGCATTTTCCTGCAGCAATGATTCCATCTTTTTAGCATCCTCAAGTGCTTTGGTTTGCGTTTCGAGTGGCTTTGATTGTTGAGAAACGTCAGTTTGTTGTTCCGAACCCGAGCAAGCCGCGAGGGCAATGGTTAAAAGTGCTGAGATCAATTTGAATTGGATTTTCATGTCGGATTCTTTGGGTAGGCTCATGCTAGCCCCGGCACGAAGCCGGGGGGAGTTCATGAGTGTAATCGGAAAGGTAAGACCTTAGTTTATTCGCTTATTCGGTGTCCCGCCTGCGTAAGCCTTGACCGCGCAGAATTTGAATTCGGGAATCTTTGCGGCAGGGTCCAGAGCGTCGTTGGTGACTAGGTTCGAGCTGGCTTCGTTATAGCAGAATGCCATGAAAACGGTCCCTTGCTGTATGCCCAGTTCGGCACGGGCATAAGCGCTGAGTTTGCCGCGCCGCGATTCGACCGTGATGAAGCCTCCCGGTTCGACGCCAAGTTTTTCCAAGTCCAGCGGATGCACGCTGACGACCGGATCGGGTTCGATCGCGTCCAGCGTCGCCGAATGCCGCGTCATGCTGCCGGTGTGCCAGTGCTCGAGTTGACGACCGGTGATGAATATCAAAGGATATTCGTTATCGGGCAATTCATCTGCATGAATGAAGTCGGCCGGTACGAATCTGCCTCGGCCGGTGGCGGTTGGGAAACCATCGGTGAAGATCACCGGTTGTCCCGGGTCGCCGACATTTTCGAGCGGATAGGTCAACGAATCCTCATTCTCGAGTCTTTCCCAAGTCATGCCGGCAATGCTGGTCATCGCTTGACGCATTTCATTGAATACGTCTTCGGGGCTTTGATAATTCCAATCGCAGCCCAAACGTTTTGCGATTTCCTGAATAATCCATAGGTCTTGTTTTGCTTCGCCCGGAGGATTGACGGCTTGGCGGCCCATCTGGACGCGGCGATCGGTGTTCGAGAACGTGCCGGTCTTTTCGTAGAAAGCCGAAGCCGGCAGAATAACGTCGGCAAAACCCGCGGTTTCGGTCAGGAAGATATCTTGCACGACCAAGTGCTCGAGCGCGGCCAGAGCTTTGCGCGCGTGGTTTTGGTTCGGGTCGGACATCGCCGGGTTTTCGCCTTCGATGTACATACCGAACACTTCGCCGTCGAGTATCGCATGGATCATTTCGACCGTGGTTAGGCCGCGTTTCGGATCCAGTTCGGTATTCCAGAGTTTTTCGTATTTCGCGCGGAATTTCGGATCTTCGACCGGTTCGTAATCCGGATAGACCATCGGAATCAAACCGACGTCCGAAGCCCCTTGTACGTTGTTTTGACCGCGTAGCGGATGCAGGCCGGTGCCAGGTCTTCCGATTTGGCCGGTCATCAAAGCCAGCGCGATCAAGCAGCGGGCGTTATCGGTACCGTGAATATGCTGCGATACGCCCATGCCCCAGAGGATCATCGAGCCTTTCGAGGTCGCGTAAAGCCGAGCGACTTCTTTGATGGTTTCGGCGTCGATGCCGCAAACCGGAGCGATTTTTTCCGGACTATAGTTGCGTAGATGCGTGCGCATCTGATCGAAGCCTTCGGTATATTGTTTGATATAGGCGTCGTTTTGTAGATTTTCGGCCAGAATCGTATGCATGATGCCGTTCAGCAATGCGACATCGGTGTCGGGGCGGAATTGCAGCACATGTGACGCGTATTTCGCGATCGGTGTGCGGTTCGGATCCATCAGGATAATTTTGGTGCCGCGTTTAGCCGCATTTTTCATGAATGTCGCGCCGACCGGATGATTGACGGTCGGATTCGAGCCGATGATGATGACTACTTCGGCTTGGGCGACGTCGGAAACCGGGTTCGATACCGCGCCGGAACCCAAGCATTCCAAGAGGGCCACGACCGACGAGGCGTGGCACAGACGGGTACAGTGATCAATGTTGTTCGAGCCGAAGCCGGTGCGAACCAGTTTTTGGAACAAATAAGCTTCTTCGTTGCTGCCTTTTGCCGAACCGAGGCCGGCCAGGGCTTTCTTGCCTTTCTCGTCGCGGATTATTTTCAAACCGTTCGCGGCGAAATCAAGCGCTTCGTCCCAGGTGGCTTCCCTGAATTCTTTATAGAGGTCGTTGGGGTCCAATAAGTCGGTGCTTTTGGCGACGCCTTCGCGCCGAATCAAGGGCTTAGTTAGGCGCAATGGGTTGTCAATGTAATTGAAGCCGTAGCGGCCTTTGACGCAGAGACGGAAATGGTTTGTGTAACCGTCGCGGCCTTCGGTATAAAGGATCTTATTGTCTTTGACATGATATTTGATCAGACAGCCGACGCCGCAATAAGGGCAGGTCGAATCGACGGTTTCATCGGCTTCTTGCAGACCGACATTGCCGGCCGGCATCAACGCGCCAGTCGGGCAGGCCTGAACGCATTCGCCGCAAGCCACGCAACTGCTCGCACCCATCGGGTCGGCGATATCGAAGACGATTTCGGAATGCGAACCGCGATTCGCATAGCTGATGACATCGTTCATTTGTTCTTCGCGGCAGGCTCTGAGGCAACGCGTACATTGAATACAGGCGTCGAGGTTGACCGAGATAGCGGGATGCGAAAGATCGGCTTGCGGTTGGCTACGGCCTTTGAAACGAGGCGTGCCGACTGCCATTTTTTCGGCCCAAAAATCCAGTTCCGATTTCAGGGTGTAAGGCGATTGGGACTGTTTCGGCATGTCTGATTTGAGCAGTTCCAAGACCATTTTTTGTGAACGCAGGGCGCGTTCGCTTTCCGCCTTGATGTTCATGCCTTCGGACGGCTTGCGGCAGCATGAGGGCGCCAGTACTCGCTCGCCTTCGATTTCGACGACGCAGGCCCGGCAGTTGCCGTCGGGGCGCAGATTATCCGAGTAACATAGATGTGGGATTTCTTTGCCGTGTCGTTTTGCGGCCTGCAAGATCGTTTCGTTTTCAAAAGCGAAAACTTCCTCACCGTCGAGGTTGAAACCAATTTGCGGTTGATTCATAAATTCAGGATTCGCAGCCATGAGTTAACCTCTAGTGCTTGTTAATTCGTCGGGAAAATACTTGATGACGCAGCGTAGCGGATTGGGAGCGGCTTGGCCGAGACCGCAGATCGATGCGTCGACCATCACCGACGATAATTCTTCGAGCAAGTCAGTGTCCCAATTGTCTTGTATCATTAGGTCTGCGGCTTTAGCGGTGCCGACACGGCATGGCGTGCATTGGCCGCACGATTCGTCCTCGAAGAATTTCATCGCGTTCAATGCCAGCTTACGCGCACTGTCTTGGTTGGAAAAAATGATTACCGCGGCGGAGCCGATGAAGCACCCGTGCGGGTTCAAGGTATCGAAATCGAGCGGAATGTCGCCCATCGAAGCCGGCAAGATTCCGCCGGAAGCGCCGCCAGGAAAGTAACCGTAAAACTCGTGACCATCGAGCATGCCGCCGCAATATTCGTCGATTAGTTCACGTACCGTGATACCGGCAGGAGCCAGGTGAACGCCCGGATTTTTGACTCGGCCCGACACCGAGAACGAACGAAGGCCTTTACGGCCGTTTCTGCCGTGCGAAGAGAACCAGTCGGGACCTTTTTCGACGATATCACGCACCCAATAGACCGATTCCATATTGTGTTCGAGCGTCGGCCGACCGAACAGGCCGACTTCGGCCAAAAACGGCGGTCTTAGTCGAGGCATGCCGCGTTTGCCTTCGATCGATTCAACCATTGCCGATTCTTCGCCGCAAATATAGGCGCCGGCACCGCGGCGTAAATGAATCGGAGGAAGACGGTAGACCGTCGACGGCGGGTTATTTTGCAGATTGGCGATTTCTTTGGTGAGAATTTCGCGGCAACCGGCGTATTCGTCTCGTAAATAGACATAGATTTCATCGCAACCGACCGTCAGCGCAGCGATCAGCATGCCTTCGAGAAAACGGTGCGGGTCTTGTTCGAGATAGTGTCGGTCTTTGAAAGTACCCGGTTCGCCTTCATCAATGTTGACGGCCATCAGACGCGGGCCTTTGAAGCCTTTAACGATGCGCCATTTTCTGCCGGCCGGAAAACCTGCGCCGCCCAAACCGCGAAGGCCCGAATCTTCCATTTTTTTGATGATGCTTTCGGGGTTGATCTTGCCTTCGATTAATCTTTGGAGCGTTTGATAGCCGCCATCGGCTTTGTATTGTTCGATGCCGATATAAGACGCGGTCGGCGCGGTGATTTTATTCTCGGCGACGGCATTCATGACGGTCTCGGCCGAGGCTTGATCGATCGGGTTTTGGCCAACTACGGCGACGGGTGCATGTTGGCATCGGCCCACGCAAGGGACTTTTTGGATTCTGACCTTGTCTTTGAATACGGTTTCCAAGGCATCAATCAATTCATGGCCGCCCGCCATTTCGCAAGAGACCGATTCGCAAACGCGGATAGTTAAATCAGGGGGAGGAGTTTGGCCTTCCTTAATTATATCGAAGTGATGATAAAATGAAGCGACTTCATAGACTTCAGCTGTGGACAAATTCATTTCACTGGCCAGCGCGACCAAGTGCTTCGACGAAATGTGGTGAAAATGATCCTGTATCTTATGCAAATGCTCGATCAACAAATCCCTTCGGCGAGGTTCGTCGCCCAATAGACTTCTGACTTCTTCCAATGCTCTAAGGTCGACGGCATGGCCTTTGGGGCCTTGGCGTTTCTTTTTTTTGATCTGTTCAGGGCTGATATTGATCACTGCCACAGGTGTTTCCTCCAAGTTGTCCACGTTTAGAGCGAGATTATAGCCAATTGTTCATGCTCTAGGAATTCGATGTTAATACGCCAAGCTTATCTTAAGACTTAGCCTGCTCACTTTAACTTAGCTGTCATTGAGGTTTCAACTCATCATTTATGAGTAAAATCATCAGAAATAATGATAAAGCCATTGGTGAAAGCCTTATGAATCGATACAATGGTTTTTGCGATGCTATCAATTATTTTATTATTCAATTGCTTATGAACCCAACGCATTTACTGACCTTTGCTGTAGTGGCTCGTTTTAAAAGTATTACGCAAGCTGCCGAGTATCTGTATTTGGGGCAACCGGCAGTTTCCGGGCAATTAAAATTGCTACAAAATCAAATCGGAGAACCTTTGTATTTCCGTAAAGGCTATCAAATCGAGTTGACACCTGCGGGACAAGGTTTATTGGAATATGCACAGCAAATGACCGATACCTTCAATCAAGCCAGCGAGTATGTTCGTTGCTTGCAACAAGTTAATGCCGGAACTCTAAGACTCGGTTCGACGACGACGATCGCCAGTTTTTATTTGCCTCAGTATTTGGTGTTATTACAGACTTCGCATGCCGGAGTAAATGTCAGAATGAAGACCGGCGATACCGATGAAATCATTCGAAATCTCGAAGATTTGGATTTAGGCTTTATCGAAGGACCGGTCCATGATCAGGAACTGCCCGGCAATTATCAAGTTATCAATTGGCAGGAAGACGAGATTGTTTTAGTTTTGCCCGAAGATCATCAAATTGCCCGTGATTACCCGGAATTTGTGCCATTGGATGTATTCATGAAATATCAGGTGATATGGCGGGAGCCGGGCTCAGGCGCCAGGCAAGCCGTGGAAATGTGGTTGGCGTCGGCGGGAATACAACCCAAAATCTCCATTGAAGTGACCGGTGTCTCGGGTATCAAAGAAGCGGTGCGCGCGGGCTTGGGAATTGGCTTTGCCTCGTCGCAAGCTTTGCGAAACGAGCGGCAGGGTTTGGTCGCGAAAAGGCTCAATGCGCCGACCGGTTTGATCTGGCAGCTTAAGATCATCGCTCCGAAAAAGGCGATACGATCCAGAGCTACACAGGCTTTTTTGGATTTGTGTTTATGAGGGTTGATACTTTGTAATTACTCGCGTAGAGGCGCAAAGATTTAGAATTTATGTTTACGACTCAAATTTTAGAGCATGAAACCAAAGTCGGAAATTGGTTTATGACCATGGAAAGCATACTCTATCCGTACTATTCTCTGCGCTTCCGCGGGTGCTATGAAATATTTATTTTACTCATTTGTGATCGAAAAACCGTCTAAGAATTAAAGGTATGGGATGTGTCTATCGAGGAACGCCGTGAACCCATCCATGGGGGCTTGACGGCAGCGATCCCTGCTGCCGACATCCTCGCTAGCCACACCCCATACCTTCATAAAGTTAACTAATTTTTGAGTATAAAAGGAGTAGGAGTTTGTTTTGCGTTATTTGATTATTGCCATTTCGTCGTTTTTTTGTATAGAGACCCATGCCGGCGTCGTGTTGAGCATTGAGCAAGTCGCTGATGGTATTTATGTGCATCAAGGCAAACATGAGTGGCCCGACCATAAAAATCACGGTGCGATTGCGAATATCGGTTTCATCGTCGGCGAACGCTGCGTCGCGGTGATCGATACCGGCGGTAATCCGGAAGAAGGAAAATCGCTCAAGCGCGCGATTGCCAAAACGACAGGTAAACCAATTTGTTATGTGATTAATACCCATGTTCATCCCGATCATATTTTCGGCAATATCGCATTTAAGGAACCGGGCACTCAATTTGTCGGACATCATAAACTAGCCAGAGCAATGGCCGCGCGCGGACAATTCTATATCGATAAAGCCGAAGACCAGATTGGCATGGCCTTGTCCGCCGAACATATCATTCCGCCCGATATCGAGGTTGAAAAAACGTTGCTCTTAGATCTCGGAGGGCGGGAATTGCTGTTGACCGCGCATCCTACCGCGCATACCGATAACGACTTGAGCATTTACGACCAGAAGACCGATACCTTATGGCTCGGCGATTTGTTTTTTATCGGACATTTGCCGACTCTCGACGGCAGTTTAAAAGGTTGGTTGGCGGAACTTATGGAATTAGAAAGAAAGTCGTTCAAGCAGGTCATTCCCGGGCACGGGCCAGTGGTCACGGATTGGCCGAAGAGTCTCGAGCCGCAAAAACGTTATCTCGGCACTTTATTGACCGAGATTCGTAAAATGATTAGAAACGGAAAATTTATCGAAGATGCGATCGAGCAGGTCGGTTATGAATTTAAAGGTGAATGGCTGTTGTTCGACGAATTTCATAAAAAAAACGTCACGGCGGCGTTTGCCGAATTGGAATGGGAAGATTGATATTTCGTTTATTAAGGAACAAGCATGAAATAACTTCGACAAATGCTGAAGGGGGTTCGGTGGCTCGATTGACAGGCGTCGGCGGCAGGGATAGCCGCCGTCGAGCCTACATGGATGTATTCACGGCGTCCTGTCAAGCGAGTCGCCGAACCTCCACAGTGCCTAAAACTTGTAGAAGTAAATTTGTGCATATTCCTAACCCATTAATTTACCTAACAGGAGAAACAAAATGATAAATAAAATAATTGAGGCCCTTTGCTTGGCTTTAATAGCAAATGGGGCTTTGGCTGCCGAAGACGAGTCGGCCTGGACTTCGCAATTGAAAGATCAATTTTTCGCCGGACGCACGATTACCGAATCCGATGCCGTGATTGATCTTGATGCGCCTTATCGAGCCGAAGACCCCGCTTTGGTTCCGTTGAAAATCATTAGTAAAATCCCACAAACCAACGACAAATACATCAAAAAGATTTTGGTGCTGGTCGACAAGAATCCTTTTCCCTATGTCGGCGAATTCGAATTCACGCCCGATAGCGGTAAAGCGGATTTAGCGATGAGAGTTCGTGTCAATACTTATAGCTTTGTTCGCGCGATTGCCGAAACGAACGATGGTAAACTCTATATGAGCAAAAAGTTTGTTAAAGCCAGTGGCGGCTGTTCGGCGCCGATAGGAGCCGATTTGGACGCAGCGATGAAGCGTCTCGGCAAGGCCAAATTCCGGTTGTCCGATAATATCAAGCCAGGCGAGGCGAATGAGGCGCAATTATTCATTAGCCATCCCAACATCACCGGCATGCAGATGGATCAAGTGACGCGTTTCGTCAAAAAATCGCATTTCGTCAATCGAGTTAATGTGTCGTTCAACGACAAGCCGATCTTGACGGCGAAAACCGATATCGCGATTAGTGCCGATCCGAATTTCCGGTTTTATTTCATACCGGAAAAGAACGGCATTTTGAAAGCGGAATTTACCGATATATCTTGTCAAAGTCCGACCAGTCGTGCGAACTGTAAAGCCGGTCAAAGTTTTACCGAAACTTTGGCTATAAAACCGTAAAAAAGTATATGGCCAGCATTGACTAAGGATTCAGCAATTCTCAGTTTGAGAAATTTCTCCGTGTTCAGGGTGCGGGGTATGCCTGTCGAGGAACGCCGTCAAGCCTACACGGATGCATTCACGGCGTCCTGTCAAGCGAGTAACCGAACCCGATACAAAACTCATAGCTCCAGGAAGTTATTTTTTACGAAATCCCAAACCAAAGCCGACAAGGCTTGGTTTGGTCTAGCAGCTTGGATCGGATTCGAAAGCGACTTTGTCGTAAATTTCGTTCAGCCTTAACACGCAGTCGATACTTTCCATGCGAACGCTTGCATCGAGTCCGGCGGTTTCGGTCAAAAGCCAAGCTTCGCCTTGCCGGACATAGCGCTCGACCAACGGCTGGTCTTGAGCGACCAACACATATTCGCGAAGCGATTCGATCTTGCGGTAATGCGAAAATTTAGCGCCTCTATCGTAGGCTTCGGTAGAAGAAGATAACACCTCAATGATAAGCGACGGGTTGATCAATGTGTCGACATGGTTGTCTTCGAATTGCGGCGTGCCGCAAGCCACCGCGATATCCGGATAATGATAGCTGCGCGCCTTTTTAGCCTTGACCCGCATGTCATTGATGTAAGCTTCGCATGGGCGGTTTTTCAGTTGAGTTCTTAGTTCACTCGCAATATTGATATTAATCAGGTTATGTTCGCGGCTTGCGCCGGTCATCGCGAACATTTCGCCGTCAACGTATTCGCTTTTGATTTGCGTTTGGCGTTCGATCGCTAAATATTCTTCTTGGGAGTAATACTTTTTATTGAGTACAGCAGACATAAACAGCCTCCTTTGTCTGAGCTCATCCGATTCGTCAAAAGCTTCTTTTCATCAGAAAATCGTAAGGGTGTTATTTCACGAAACAACTTTTTTCGGCATAAGCTTCGGCTTCTTCCATCAGTTTCTTCAATCGTTTAGCTTCCGGCGGGTCGCGGAATACGCCGCCGGCCTCGCCCGGCGTTTTACGCATGAAGCCGAAGGTTCTAGCCTGATCGTAATCGGCGAAACTTATTTTCTCGGCAATTTTATCTATTTTGCATCCGCAACCGTATTGGGTGATGTAGGTCAGTCCGCCTTTCTGAGCGATACAGCTCAGCACATAATCAACGCGTTCCTGAGTCGGGAAGTCGCTGACAAAAGGTGCGTCTTCATCAAGTTTTTCTTGAGTTGCACTACAGCCGGCAAGAGCGGAGAGAAAGACTGAACCGATTAGAAGTTTGATTTTCATGCGAAGGTCTCTAGTTCCTGTTTTGATTAAGTGAAAAAATATGCTAATAAAACAAAAGCATGTTCAATTTATTGATTTACGTAAAGTGCGTGAAATATTGATGTTCTATTGAGGTGCAATATCGGATATCGACCGGAAAACTATTCTTCGACGGCAAAATCGACAATTTGTTTGAGCATATCGTTCATTTTATCAGAGAATGCATCGAGTTCAGGATTACCTGTGTCCGTGGGCAATAAATGTGTACTGACGACGGTTTTACCCTCAAATGCATAGAGTACAACATTGCAAGGCATATGCTTGACCGCGTGGGGCGAAAGTGTCAATAGCGTTTCGGCGTGAGTCAGATTACAAAATTGTATCGTATCGTAATCTGGAAAATTTGCCGTTCCTCGATCTCTGATCACTTTTCCGATACGACTATGTGCGGTAATTCGTAAATTGTGTTCTGCAATGGCAATTTTGATCTCCGCCAGCACATCATCGTAAGGTTTGAGCGTTTCGACCCGGTAATATTCGATGAATTCACCGTTTTTATGCACGGTGTCGCAGCTTGCAATAATCATCAGGCTTGCGAAAATAACGATCAATCTTGTCATACAGTTTTATTCCCATTCACTATTAACAGCTTAACATCATGAGCAATCCAACAAAAGTGACCGGCGTTATTTTGGCCGGCGGACTGGCCCGACGCATGAATAACCAAGATAAGGGTCTGGTGTTGTTTCATCGAAGGCCAATGGTCTCCTATGCGATCGATTCAATTAAGCCGCTGGTCGACCAAGTCATTATCAACGCCAATCGCAATCTCGACGCCTATCGACAATTCGGTTTGCCGGTCGTTTCCGATCAAAACGGTAATTTTGAAGGGCCTTTGGCCGGCATTCTTTCCGCGATGACATATACCGATACCGAACTATTGTTGGTATTGCCTTGCGATTCGCCGTTGATTACGACCGATCATTTGCAACGATTGTTAAAAGCAGGTTTAAACCCCGAAATCGATGTGGCAGTTGCGTTCGATGGCGAGCGCTTACACCCGGTGTTTTTGGCTATCAAGACAACGCTCGAATCCAGCTTGAAAAATTATCTAGGCAGCGGTGAGCGTAAGATCGACCGTTGGTTGATGAAACATCGAATGACTCAGGTCGATTTTAGCGACGACCCCGAGGTTTTTGTCAACGTGAATACCTTAGCTGAATTATCCGAGTTGGAGGAGCAGAGCAATGAATAACCTCTATCGGCCTGATATGACTAATGCCGGTTTAGGCTTTTCAATGCCGTCCGTCGCGATTGACGAGCGAGGAGAAGCTCAAGCTATCGAACTGGTCGGTGAAAGAGCATTAACCATTTACGTGGACAAGCAGGAAATCGTAACCTTGATGACGATTGGCGCGCATCCCGAATTATTGACGCTCGGGTATTTAAAAAATCAGGGGTTTTTCGACGATATCGTTGAAATCAAAATCGTTCAAGTCGACTGGGAAGCCGAGGCGGTTGCTGTTGTCACTCGGCAAGGTGGCAGCGACTTTTCCGAGCGTATGGCGCAGCGAACGGTGACGACCGGTTGCGGGCAAGGTACGGTATTCGGCCGATTGATGGAAAAACTCACGCAAATCCGAGTGCCGGATGTGTCGATCAAACAATCGATGCTTTACGCAATGCTCGATGCGTTAAAAAATTATAACGAAGTTTACAAAAAAGCCGGCGCGGTCCACGGTTGCGCGCTATGTACCGGCGACCGGATCGATTTTTTTGTCGAAGATGTCGGGCGGCACAATGCGGTCGATGCGATTGCCGGTTTCATGTGGCTGAATGATTTATCCGGCGCCGACAAAGTTTTTTACACGACCGGACGCTTGACCTCGGAAATGGTGATTAAAGTCACCCAAATGGGTATACCGATATTATTGTCGCGTTCCGGAGCGACCCAAATGGGCCTCGAAATGGCTAGGCAAGCCGGCGTTACGATGATATCGAGGGCGAAAGGCAAACACTTTTTGGTGTTGAACGGCAGCGAGAATATCCAGTTCGACGCGGTACCCGAACGTCGTCGGAGAAGTTTAGAAGAGGGGTGATTTGTCGTTGAAAAAGCATTTTTTATGGAAGTCATGAAGAATAAGGTAATTATTCACACCCCTATCGTTCCCACGCAGAGCGTGGGAACGATAAAAGCATTTCATCATGAAGATCATGAAGAATAAGAGGTTAATTCAATAACTTCTTGATCCCGACGAATTTGTTTTGGGGCGTCAGTTCCATTTCGAAATATCCGTGAATACCTTGTCGAGTCAAAAAAGACTGGATGTTGCCGGCAGGAAATTGAATGCACCGTCCGTCGTCGGCGATGACCGATATGGTTTTGGCTAGGCCTTGATACACGCTTAGATATTGATCGTAGCTCAGATTGAGCCTGAAGCGTATGAAAATCGACCGGGTCATGAAGAAGTACCGGACCAGCAGACTGGTCCGGCATTGTTTCTAAAAAATTAACGGTTATTTTGCAATGCGGCTATACGCTCTTCCAAAGGAGGATGACTCATGAATAAACGGTGCATTCGGCTGCCGTGGATACCGAATGCGGCCAATTGACCCGGCAGTTCTTCGGGTTCATGAGCCCGCTGCAAGGCGCGTAGCGCATTGATCATCTTGTCGCGCCCAGCCAATTTAGCTCCGCCTGCATCGGCCCGGTATTCGCGATATCGCGAAAACCACATGACCAGCATTGATGCCAGGATCGACAATACGATTTGCATGATTATCTGCGTGATGTAATAAGCCGGACCGTAACCGCGTTCGGTTTTGAAAACGACTCGGTCGACCGTATGACCGATCACCGTCGCGAAGAAATACACGAAGGTATTAACCACGCCTTGCATCAGAGCCATCGTAACCATGTCGCCGTTAGCGACGTGACTGATTTCGTGACCAACGACCGCCTCGACCTCGTCGGCATTCATGCTTTGTAGTAAACCGGTGCTGACCGCCACCAAGGCATTGTTTTTATTCATACCGGTCGCGAATGCGTTAGGGTCGGGCGTCTGAAAAATGCCGACTTCCGGCATACCGATACCGGCTGCTTTTGCTTGACGAGCGACAAGGTCGATTAACCATTGTTCGGTTTGATTTTGCGGATGTTCGATGACATGCACGCCCATCGCGCTTTTTGCCGACCATTTCGATATCGCCAACGAGATCGCCGAACCGGTGACGCCGATAATAGCCGACATCAGCAATAAGGCGTTCAGATTGAGATCTACACCTTGGGCATCCAATACGCCGCTGAGGCCGAACATATTAAAGATAACGCTGATAACAACCAATATGGCGGCATTGGTTGCTAAAAAAAGAAGTATACGCATCATAAGTGTATTACCTTGAGTTTATTAAGTGTTGACTGCGATATATGGGGCAATTATTTTATTTCAAGCGCTTTTTAGAGTGTTACCATATCGAAAAGTTTATTTGTTGGAGGCCTCTGTATGAAAGGCAAAATCTTTTTAATTCTATCGCTAATTGTATCGTGTCCGATTCATGCCGCAAGTGTCGATGAAGTTTTAAAACAATTACAGTTGCCGGTCGGCTTTTCCATTTCACTATTCGCCGAAGATCTGCCGAATGCCAGGTCTTTAGCCCGAGGCGAAAAGGGTGTGATTTTTGTCGGTACTCGCCAGCAGGGGGCTGTTTATGCCGTTCAGGATAATACCGGGGACGGCAAGGCCGACAAACGCTATGTTATCGCGACCGATTTATACATGCCGAACGGCGTAGCGTTTCAAAACGGCTCGTTGTATGTCGCAGAAGTCAATCGGATTATCCGTTTCGACAATATTATCGCCAATTTGGCAAATCCACCGAAACCGGTCGTGGTATTTGACGGTTTACCTTCCGATAGACATCACGGCTGGAAATATTTACGTTTCGGCCCGGATGGCAAACTTTATACCGCGGTCGGTGCGCCCTGCAATGTTTGCGAGCCGGATAAAGAAATCTATGCAACGTTGATTCGCTTGAATCCCGACGGTTCCGATCTTGAAATCTTAGCGCACGGAATAAGAAATACCGTCGGTTTCGATTGGCAGCCTGGAACGAATACGCTGTTTTTTACCGAAAACGGTCGCGATCTAATGGGGGACGACATTCCGCCCGATGAATTGAATCGATGGACGGAACCCGGTCTACACTTCGGTTTTCCTTATTGTCATGGCGGTACTATTACCGATCCTGAATTCGGAAAGAAACAAAGCTGTGAGGAGTTTGCCGCACCGGCATGGCAATTCAAGGCGCACAAAGCGCCATTGGGTATGCGTTTTTATCGAGGCGCGCAATTTCCTGAACGATTCAAGCAGCATCTATTCGTTGCACAACACGGCTCCTGGAACCGAAGTCAACCTCACGGTTATCGTATTGCCTTGGTCAAATTTAAAAACGGCAGGCCTGTTTCCGAGCACGCTTTTATTTCCGGCTGGTTGACGTCAACCGACGAGGTCTTGGGGCGCCCGGTCGATATCCTGGAAATGCCGGACGGCAGTTTGTTGATTTCCGACGATAAATTAGGCGTTATTTATAAAGTTGAGTATCGGAAATAATATGGATAAGGATTTCAAAATTCTCGATAAGCATGAGGTTTATCACGGTTTCTTCCGGCTAGAAAAATACCGGCTTAAACATCGTTTATTCGCCGGCGGTTGGAGCCCGGAAATCGAACGCGAATTGTTCAGGCGCGGTTCCTGTGTCGCAGTGTTGTTATATGACCCGTTCAAAGATACCGTGGTTTTGATCGAACAATTCAGGGTCGGCGCGCTTTTAAGGCATGAGGCACCGTGGTTGCTGGAAATCGTCGCCGGAGCTGTCGAGGAGGGCGAAACACCCGAGGAAGTCGCCTATCGAGAGGCAGTCGAGGAGGCGGATTGCGAGATTCAAGAGTTACTGCCTATCAATGCGTTTTACACGACCCCCGGCGGTTCGTCGGAGTGGCTCACTTTGTTTTGCGGTAAGATCGATAGCACCAATGTCGGCGGAATTCACGGCTTGGATCATGAGCAGGAAGATATTCGGGTTTCGGTCGTGAGTTTCAATGAAGCTTATCGACTCATGGAACAAGGGGAAATTAATTCGGGTATTCCGATTATTGCGATTCAATGGTTGGCATTGAATCGCAATAAACTCAGAAGTCGATGGACTTGAGAATTTTGTTAGTGTCCATGCTCGTTGGTTTATTTGAAATCTTTGGGAACCATCGGTTTATTATCGAACAATGTATGCCAACCCAGTGCAATTCGATAAACTAGCCATAAAACTGCAAAAATCAAAAGAAAATAACCCAGTCCCATAGCAAAGGTTAATCCGCTTGCCGCTATTAACGCAACTGCAACCCATGCGGTTTTTATTTGCCAATCGAAATGAGATTCCAGCCAGGTGCCGCGCACCTCTTCTCTCTTGATAATGTTTATCGCGACCCCTATAAAAATAGGCAGGCCCGCAAAGCCAAATGCAAGGACTTGACACAAATAAACGATGCCAGTTATTGTTTTAAGCTTTTCCATTTTGTCGGCGTTATTTTTATCAGAATGGGTCTCGTTGTTATTCATGACATTTCTCCCGATCTTTTATTTTTAATTACGATTGTCCTGACAATGTTTAGTTCCGACATGAAAGACAAGGTTATTGAGTTATACCCAATCCCCCGGCGTCTCCTTAAGCATTACCAAAATTTGAAGTTCCACAGGTATAGTAACAAAATGAATAGTAATATCGAACAAAGCACACAGGTATATCGAGATACGATCAAAAAACTCTAGCCGACCGCCATATAAATTTCCTGGGCTCTGCTAAAATTCAGCAAAGCTGAAGTCGACTCCGCAAGTTTTATCATGCTTCCGGATAATGACGGTATTACAAAATCAATTAAAATCATCGAGTTTCGATAAAAAGGACTAAATAATATGTTAGAGAATGTAAAATTAGGCATGATCGGCTTAGGTTATGTCGGGCTGCCTTTGGCCGTCGAATTCGGCAAAAAATATCCGACAGTCGGTTTCGATATTAATGTACAGAGGATCGAGGAATTGCAGGCCGGACACGATCATACGCTTGAAGTCGGGAATGAAGAATTAAAGGAAGCCGTTCATTTGACCTACACCTCATCGGTTGAGGAAATCAAGTCTTGCAATATCTATATCGTTACGGTTCCGACGCCGATCAATGAATATAAACAACCCGATTTGAGTCCTTTAGAAAAAGCAAGTACCTTGCTGGGCGGGCTGATCAAACCCAACGATATTGTCGTTTATGAATCGACTGTTTACCCTGGCGCGACCGAGGAAGTTTGTGTACCGATTCTGGAAAAAATATCGGGACTGACATTCAATCAAGATTTCTTTGTCGGTTACAGCCCGGAACGGATCAATCCCGGCGACAAAGAACACCGAGTCACCAATATTCTCAAAGTGACCTCCGGTTCGACTCCCGAAATCGCCGACCGTATCGATCGGCTTTATCAAAGCATCATCACGGCCGGCACGCACAAGGCCAGCAGTATCAAAGTCGCCGAAGCGGCCAAAGTTATCGAGAATACGCAACGTGATCTGAACATCGCATTGATCAACGAATTGGCGATTATTTTCAACAAACTCGGCATCGATACCGAAGAAGTGTTGCTGGCCGCCGGCACCAAATGGAATTTTTTACCATTTCGGCCAGGATTGGTAGGCGGCCATTGCATCGGCGTCGACCCTTATTATTTGACTCATAAAGCGCAAGCGATTGGCTACAATCCCGAAGTCATTTTATCGGGCCGCCGCATCAACGATGGCATGGGCGAATATGTCGTGTCGCAGTTAATCAAATTGATGCTTAAAGAACGCATCCATATCAAAGATTCCGATGTGTTGGTCATGGGCTTGACCTTCAAGGAAAATTGCCCCGATTTGCGCAATACCCGCGTCGTCGATATCGTCAAGGAACTGCAAAGTTACGGCGTCAATGTTCATATTTACGACCCGTGGATCGATTCGGCCGAGGCGCTTGAAGAATATGGCATAACGACCATCGATAAGCCGGAAAACGGTTGTTACGATGCGATGCTATTAGCCGTTGCGCATGAGCAATTTAAGCGAATGGATATCGCTACAATCAAAGCGCTGGGTAAAAATGACTCGGTGATTTACGATTTGAAATACGTTTTTCCGGCCGAACTGACTGACGCGCGTTTGTAATTTATGAAAATATTGGTAACAGGAACCGCCGGTTTTATCGGCAATCATTTGGCTTTACGGTTGCTCGAAAGAGGCGATGAAGTCATCGGGATCGACAATCTGAATGACTATTACGATGTCAATCTGAAAAAAGCACGCTTGGCGAGGATACTCGATCATAATTGCTATACCGATATCCGAGCCGACTTGGCCGACCGAGATAGGATTGAACAGGTATTCAAAGAGCATCGTCCGGAACGCGTCGTCAATTTGGCCGCTCAAGCCGGCGTACGCTATTCAATCGAAAATCCGCATGCCTACATCGACAGCAATATCGTCGGTTTTATTAACATTTTGGAAGGCTGCCGGCATTACGGTGTCGAACATTTGGTCTATGCATCGAGCAGTTCGGTCTACGGCGCCAACGAAAGCATGCCATTTTCGGTACACGACAATGTCGATCACCCGCTGAGTCTTTACGCGGCTTCGAAAAAAGCCAACGAACTGATGGCGCACACCTATAGCAATCTCTATAACCTGCCGACGACCGGATTACGATTCTTTACCGTATACGGTCCTTGGGGCCGGCCCGATATGGCTTTGTTTTTATTTACCAAAGCCATACTAAACGGCGAAAAAATCCAAGTTTTCAATTACGGCAAGCATCGTCGAGATTTCACCTACATCGACGACATAGTCGAAGGTGTGATCCGAACGCTGGATAATATTGCTCAGCCTAACCCGGATTGGAGCGGCACAAAGCCAGACCCCGGAACTAGCCGTGCCCCTTGGCGGGTTTATAACATCGGCAATCAAAGCCCTGTCGAGTTGATGAAATACATTGAAGTGCTCGAGAAATGCCTCGGTAAAACCGCGGAAAAAGAACTGCTCCCGCTGCAACCGGGCGATGTTCCGGATACCTATGCCGATGTCGAAGCGCTGGTGCAAGATGTCGGCTATAAGCCCGGAACACGGATCGAGGAGGGGATTGGCCGATTTGTGGAGTGGTATAGAAGGTATTATGGTGAATAGAGAATAGTGAAAAGTGAATGGGGTGGGGCGATTCTTAAACGGAAAGGATGATACTAGACCGCACTATCAATTACAGGCTTGGCAGCTTAGTATGAGCTTGATTAAGCTAGTCTATATTTGGTCTAAGGGGTTTCCTGTTGAAGAGAAATATGGTTTGCAATCTCAGTGCCTTCAAATATTGCGGAAGGTGCCGGAAGGAACGGTTCTAAAGAATTTGCACATTTTCTATGCATCGCCCAGGGTTCGTTGAGTGAACTGGAAACTCAGTATTTGATCGCAATTGATTTGGGGTTCGCTCAAGCGAGTGCAGAACTAGAAAACGCTTTGGTGAAAACATCGAAACTGGTGTCGGGCCTTTACAGGTTTCACCGGATTGAAAAAAAGATAATGGTGAATAGTGAGTAGAATGATTTTTTGGGTAAGCACTCAGTCCCCTCTTTGACAAAGAGGGGTTAGGGGAGATTATTTGAACAAATCACCCTTTTTCTCAGAGCGAGGCAAAAGCTCAACCTGATTTAAATGCAGATGGCTGAACAATGACTTTTTTGTATTTTTGAAAGATATTCGATTGACAGAAAATACAAGGGCTCTATCCTTTTCACCATTCACCATTCACCATTCACCATTCACCATTCACCATTCACCATTCACCATTCACCATTCACCATTCACCATTCACCATTCACCATTCACCAAATACAAAATGCAGCCACAAACTCCCCCCCTAATCGCCCACATCATTTACAGCCTTGGCGTCGGCGGATTGGAAAACGGCTTGGTGAATTTGATCAATCGCATGCCGGCCGATCGCTACCGGCATGTGATCATTTGCCTTAAAAACAGCACTGATTTCAAAAATCGTTTGCAGCGTGCCGATGTCGAAATCTATGAATTGAACAAAAGGCCAGGGCAGGATTGGCGGTCTTTTCTCGCTATGTACCGGCTATTGAGAAAATTAAAACCAGTGATTGTTCATACCCGCAATCTAGCGGCGATCGAATATCAGGTACCTGCCTTGCTGGCCGGTGTCAAATATCGAGTGCAAGGCGAACACGGTTGGGATGTATTCGATCCAGATGGTCATAATAAGAAGTATCAATGGCTTCGGCGTTTATTGGGCACGATTATAGATCGATTTGTACCGTTGTCCGGGCATTTAGAAGCCTATTTAGCCGAAAGAGTCGGTATTCCGCGAGCTAAAATCCACAGAATCTGCAACGGCGTGGATACCGGTAAATTTTTTCCTAAAACAGAAGGAAGGCCGGTTTTGCCGGATTGCCCGTTGAATTTGACCGACGAACATTGTGTCATCGGGACTGTTGGGCGCATGCATGGCGTGAAAGATCAAGTCACACTGGTCAAGGCGTTCATCGAATTGTTAAACCGCAATCCCGAATTGAGAGAGAAGGCCCGTTTGATCATGATCGGTAACGGTCCGCTACGTAATGAATGTTACGTTCTGCTGAACAAATACGGACTGCTCGACTATGCTTGGTTACCGGGAGAAAGAAGCGACATTGCCGAATTAATGCGCGGATTCGATATTTTTGTATTGCCGTCCCAGGCGGAAGGCATCTCCAATACGATACTCGAAGCGATGGCCAGCGGCTTGCCGGTGATTGCAACGCGGGTCGGCGGCAATCCCGAACTGGTCGAGCACGCTAAAACCGGTTTTTGGGTCGAAAAACAAAATCCGCAAGAGTTGGCGAATCGGTTGCTCGACTATCTCAACAATAAAGAATTCATGATCGAACACGGGCGCAATGGTCTGCAACGTGTACTGGAACGATTTTCGTTGGATGCCATGGTTCGAAACTATCTCCATGTGTATGATTCATTGAAACAGTAACGTTCGAAGGCCTGGGGGAGGGAGCGGTTGCTCGCCCGACAGGGCGCCGTAAATACGTCCATGTAGGCTTGAACGGCGGCTTTCCCTGCCGCCGACACCTGTCGGTCGAGCAACCGCACCCCTCTTCTGGCCGTGTACTTTAACAGTAAAAACTCACTTGTCTCTATAATTTCCGGGAAAAACCATGTGTGGAATCGTCGGCATTTTTGATCTGAAGGAAAAACGCGAAATCGACCGCGAGTTGCTAGGACGCATGAACGAGGTGCAATATCATCGGGGCCCTGACGAAGGCGGCCTGCATACCGAGCCGGGCTTGGGATTCGGTCATCGGCGCTTGTCGATCATCGATCTGTCGAGCGGACAGCAACCGATGCACAGCCAAGACGGCAATGTCGTGTTGACTTACAACGGCGAAGTCTACAATTTTCCCGAATTACGCAAAGAACTCGAAGCCTTGGGTTATACCTTCAAGACGCATTGCGATACCGAAGTGATTCTGATCGGTTGGCAGGCGTGGGGCGAGTCTTGCGTCGATCGGTTACGCGGCATGTTCGCATTCGCGATTTGGGATAGGGCGAAAGAAACTTTGTTTCTAGCGCGCGACCGCTTGGGCATAAAACCTTTGTATTACGCCGAATTGCCGAACGGGCAGTTTATTTTCGGTTCGGAGTTGAAAGCGTTGAAAGTCCACACGCAATTACCGAGAGAGCTCGATGCTACGGCGATCGAAGATTATTTCGGTTTCGGCTATATCCCCGATCCGAAAACGATCTACAAAAACGTTCACAAACTCGAACCTGGATTCAAACTGACGATCCGTCGGGGTCAACAAGAATTTCACCCCATGCAATATTGGAATGTCGAATTCGGCGTGAGGCAAGTCAAGACCGAACAGGAAGCCGCCGAAGAACTGATCGAACGTTTTCGCGAAGCGGTCGACATTAGAATGGTTGCCGATGTGCCGCTCGGCGCTTTTTTGTCGGGCGGAGTCGATTCAAGCGGCGTCGTCGCAATGATGGCCGGGCTTTCTGAACAGCCGGTCAATACTTGCTCGATCTCGTTCGGCGATCCGGCCTTTAACGAATCGAAATATGCACAGTTGGTTGCCGAACGCTACCATACGGCGCACCGCGTCGAACAAGTCGATCCGGACGATTTTCATTTGATCGATCGTCTGGCCGGACTTTACGACGAACCCTATGCCGACAGTTCGGCGCTACCGACCTATCGCGTCTGCGAACTGGCGAAGAAGCAAGTGACGGTGGTTCTTTCTGGCGACGGTGGCGACGAAAATTTGGCGGGTTATCGGCGCTACCGCTGGCATACCTACGAAGACCGTATGCGGCATATAATGCCCGACGCGCTAAGGAAACCATTGTTCGGCTTTTTGGGTAGGACTTATCCGAAGGCTGACTGGGCGCCGAAAATCTTCAGGGCCAAGTCGACGTTCGAATCGATCGCGCGCGATTCGCTCGAAGGCTATTTTCACAGCGTCTCGGTTAATTCGAACGAAATTCGTAACGCTTTGTTTAGCCAAACTTTAAAACAAGAATTGCAAGGCTATCAAGCGGTCGAGGTATTCAGGCGGCATGCCAAAAATGCTGCTAGCTATGACGCTCAGTCGCTAGTACAATATCTCGATATCAAAACCTACCTGCCGGGCGATATTTTGACCAAAGTCGACCGAGCCAGTATGGCGCACGCGCTCGAAGTCCGCGTGCCGTTGCTCGATCATAAGTTAGTCGAGTGGTTTGCAAGTCTTCATCCGGATTTAAAACTGAAAGGCCGCGAAGGCAAATATATTTTCAAAAAGTCTTTAGAAAATTATTTGCCGGACGATATTCTGTATCGGTCGAAAATGGGTTTTGCGGTGCCGCTGGCCAGTTGGTTCAGAGGGCCGCTGAAAGAACGTGTACGCGAATCGTTATTGGGCGAGACGATGCGCGACAGCGGTTATTTTGATCAGGCGTTCGTCAAAAAGATCGTCGATCAGCACCAAAGCGGGATTAGGGATTACAGCACATCGATTTGGTCTTTGTTGATGTTCGAGGCGTTTTTACGGAATAACGGAGGGGGGTGACGAAGCGCTTTATCGTTTTATTGATCGGATTTTGCTGCTACTTGCTTCCAACAAGCCGAAAAAAATTATTTGGCTTGTCTATTTTTGAAGCGTTGATAGCTCTTTTTGATTAAATGTGGAAGCAGTAGTTTTAGCGGCATTTTTAGCCAATGGGAACGTACGAATAATAGCCAGCGAACCAAACTAGTCCATCTGTCGTCGCAACTTAAATGATCGGGCATTAATGCCCTGATAAACAGAAAATCCATCATTCCGCTTTTGATTCTCCAGGGAATATTTTTATCTAGTAGTATCCAAATATGATCCGGAACAGGCGTATCCAAAATTTTCGATGCATAACGTAGCGCATAGAATAATGGTATTTGCTGATTGAGTTCGTCAGCACGTCTTAATAATTTTGTCCAAAATTTATCCGTGTCGGTAAATTCGCTGAGCAATAGATCGATATCCGATATATCGCGAAGCCCATACTTGAACTCGCTTTCATGAAATAAGTGCGTTGCACTATGTAAGACCCTATCTTCTGGCGAAAGGATCCAAAAGGATGTTTGGTCTACTTTAACAAGGTTTGAGAAAAGTCTGCTGGGTTCTGGGCATTTGCTGCAGGTTTTCGGCAGGATATTATGGTGAACATCTAGTGTCGTTTGTCTTTTCAAATGAATCATCGGCGGCAATTCGTGCATCCATTCTCGATAATATCGCTGGTCGTATTCGTTCTGATGCGTGACTACCCAAGAGTGCTTTTTCAGCGCATTTTCCACTGCGGACAATTCGCGAAAAGGAACCAAAATGTCGATATCCGAAAATAGTCTACCGAGCGCAGTGCGATTCGACGCCAAACGATAGGCCGCGCCTTTCAAAAAGACGACCGGAATGCTCAGTTCTGCCAAGGCTTTTGCAATCGATCGGAAATCCCAATCAAGCGAAGCATTCAATTTTTTGGCATAGGCATCAGCTGCAACGAAATGATTCATGACTCTGCACGGCACCGTATCGCACAAATCGTGTTCCTGTAGTAGTCGGTAAATCCTGACTAACAATGCGGTTTGCCTAGCTTGGCGAATTAGTAAATCCCAATCTTGAAGTGAAAAAGACTGGATCAGGTACGGGTTTTTTAGAACCTGGGCGACACGGTTTTTCGTTAATACCATGGCTATTTAGCAACTAAGCAATCCAGCGCTGGGATTATCTCATCCAGTTGGCTATAACGCAGGTCAAAACAACGGCAACCCACGACCAGTCGGTTAAGCGCATTGAAACCATCGAACGCAAGTAGATTGTAATTGAACGATAATTTTGCGAGATCCATGAAAGTTTGACCTTTTTTTCTGTCGCTGATGACACAATCCGAATCTATTTGGTAAGAAGGAAAGACAATCCAGGTCGGTAATGCGGATTGATCGACTCGCTCAATACTTTCATCGGGTGCTTTCACATGTGTGACAGAACCTTTAACGGTATCATGCACGATGCTACCGAAAACCGCATCCGGAGCAAACTGTCGAATTACATCGATTGATTCATTTTTCAGGCAGACAGGTCTGGCTAGAGGCGTGATTAAACCGCTGGACAATGAGACAAGGGTTAGTTCATCGGATAACAAACGCCATCCGCGATGGACCAGCGCTGCACATAATGTACTTTTTCCCGCACCGGGTTGGCCGGGTAACAGTAAGGCTTTATCGTAATTTGCGACTACGGCGGCGTGAATGATCAGGTATTGATGAGCGTGCTGGCTTATACACCAGTTCAAGCCCCATTCAAACATCGGATAAGCTTGTGTCAATGGCAATGGCTTAAAAGGAAGTTTACCGTCGAAAAAAAAAATTACCTGAGGCCTTATCCAGCGGCGCAAAGCGTGCGGTGTGGATAATTTGATATGAAAATCGTAAAAAATTTCTTGATATTCGGTAACCATTCCGGGGTATAACAACGACAAACTATCGATAACGGATGGAATGGATGTGGTGATACAAGTAAGGAACGGGCCTGTTTTTATGCTGTAACTATTCACGCTGACAAGGTGTCTGCATCATCTATTAATTTTGATTCGAGAAAATTAAGAGTCGCCAAACAGTGTAAGGTTTGATTGAGCGCTTCTCTGCTATCGCTATCATCGGTCATGATATTGTCTCGTATCGCTAAAGTCGTTAATTCATTAAAACTCAAGGATTCGATCCGGGTATTGTTCAAAATCCAGTCGACAGGTCGGTTGAATAGATGGGTATCCTGAGTCAATTGATTGAAAATAACGATTTCATCGTCCCATTCAGTCAACTGAATGTCTAAACCGGGTATCCAAGACCAGCGGAAAGTTTCAGGACTCATTCGATTCAAAAGGTTGTTCGATTGATTGAGCAAGATGCTCCGTCACCGATTGCCTCAGCATAACTTTCCGCCAAGCTTTTTACCGGAGTCATATTTAACTCGTTTTTATTACCGGAAGTAGGCAATGTTAAAACTCCATTGACTCCATTTGCTATGTCACTGGATATAAGACTAAAGTTCACTCGAGTCGCAATGTGCAGTGAATTCAGATAAGCAGTGGTAAAAATTGACATGGCATTTTTTAGTTCTTGTTGTGTGCCATTCGACAGACTGAGTGGTGAATCTGCTATCGTGATACTACCAGACAAAGCTAGCCCTATTGTGCCGGTTAGAATTTTATCACCATTAGTCAATGATGGGATTGCAAAAAACGATTCGATCGAGTCTGAAAGCGATACGTTAATTGAAGCCAATTCAGCTGATGTCGCATTGAGCCATTGAGAGGAAAGGCAGGTTCCGCACGTAGTTAAATCAACCGGATTGGAAAGATTGCCGGAAGCCAGAGCGCTGCCCGAGCATTGTTGAGCAAATGCGGGACGGCTGAATAACGATGCAATGACCGGTGTGGTCAATCCTGCCTTTGTTAATGAACGCCTTTTTTTATCTACATCATTTCCGGACATGTTTATTACCTTCAAGTAAGGTTCGTGCTTAAATTTCTAATTAACTCTATCAAATTATCTAAGGTAAGTATATTGAACTTTAGTGCTAGACTTAATATTTAAAAATTATTTTTTTCTTCGTATAACGAGCTGCTTTTTTTCACAGGTTATCGATTCGTGTTTTCACATAAACTCAACCGCAAAACCCTTTTGAGGTATGACTCTTACGACTTTGACGTCTAAAACTGGAGCATCGTCGATTTCCAAGGTTTGGATTTGTATTTCGTCGCCGATTTGCGGCAATGTCTCGTTGAGACAATTGATAAATACACCACCTGCCGAAAAATCCTGCATTTGTAATCGTTCGGTTTTGCCTGCAGCGGGAATAATGACCATGACAGGCGCTCGATGGATTAATCGTGGATGAATTCTCTTATCGTTAGATGTAGACAAGGTTTTACTTCCTAGCAGAATATTGAATGGGACTAGGAAATCATAGTCAAAAGGCCGCAAGATTGCCAGGAAAAGGTATTTTCGACTTAAATATCCTTGACTAATGAATTGATTGAACTGGATTCCAGTAACTTTTCGGATTCCTCGATCAACTTCAAGCAATCTTCGATACCTTGAATGTCCGGCAGTTTATGCTGACCATATTCTTCTATCGTTTTGATGACCCGAGCTACATTAAGCCGGTGACTGTCGACCGCCGGAAGAAATACCGTCTCTTCGTCTTCTTCCCGGTTTAGCTCGATAACGATACCGCCATCTTTCAATTTCATTAATACCGTTCTAACAACTGAAAGCGGAAGTCTGTGCCGTTTACTGATTTCGCCTTCTGTCAAGGGCGGCGCTTCTTCGATAAATGCACGAACTATCAATTGCATTATTTTTAATGCAGAGGCCTTTTGTATGACAACGCTCGGTTCGCTGTATTTTTGATCTTCCTTAAACTCGGTAAAATTTTGTAAATAAAAAGCGATTTCGCAACCGAATAGTACAATCATCCAGCCGATTTGTAACGACAGGATAAATAGCGGCAAGGCCGCAAAACTACCGTATATCGCATTATATTCCGAGACGCCGATTTGTAAAGTTAGATAGGTCCATTGGAAAGTCTGATAGGCAATAGCGGCCAAAATGCCTGCGATTAATCCGGGTTTTAGCTTGACTTTATGATTCGGAATATAGATATATATGAACGATAATAACGCCGACATGATAACCAAGGAAGATAGACCTAATAGTTGCAATACCAGATTGGCGCCGAAATCGGGTAAATGCATGACGCCTAGCAACCAGGTAAGATGTGTTTTCAAAAAAACCGTAATGCTACTGGAAATGATGAGTAAAATCGGTGCGAGAAACATCAAGGACAGGTAGTCGCTGAGTTTGCGATTCAACGGACGGCCGCTATCGATTTGCCAGATTGCATTGAACGATGCTTCAATGAAGCCGATAACCTTGATCACCGTCCAGAACAAAAAAATCACCCCGATTCCCGCCACAACGCCGCCTTTGGCATTCTCCAGCATGTTCTCGGCAAAGCCGATTATTTGCACGATCATCGTATCGTGTTCAGGGACTTGCTCCAGCAATTTCTCTTTTAGAATTCGTTCGAAACCAAAGCCCTTGGCCACGCCGAACAGCATTGCAAAAACCGGTACAATCGATAGCAGTGTATAAAGAGCCAGAGCTGTAGAGCGGAGCGTACAAAGATCACGGATGAAGCCTTTTGAAGATAGCAATAAGATTTTCAAGGCGTGCAATCCGCATGCTTCATAGCGACTCAATGAATGTTCTTGAATTCTCCAGACGTCTTCGTTGATAAATTTGATTATGTTCAAGGGAGTAAAGGGTGATAATCGTGATATAAGTTAAAATCAAAAGAGCGACGGCATACGTTAGATGGATACGCCTAGGATTTGAACATAAATAACTTCCTAAAATTTCGGCAGTACCTGAGGAGGCGCCGAATTTTGATTTACGATGGATATATAAGAAGTCATTTGTCATGAGATCCTTAATTGAATCCTGGACTAACGTTTATATTTTTCGCGGTCGAGGTTACAACTATCCAGCCTTTTAAAGGTACCGTAATACAAAAGACGCCGTGAATATTTAGGCCTGAGTCGTTACACTTTGTTAATTAAACACAAAAAAATCAAGTCCTGTAAACAAAAAAAATGAGACTAAGTTTATCTGTTGCCGATTTAGGGCAATCCGTTTCGCTGATGATACTGGTTGGTCTCCTCTATTTTGTGTTTGGACTACTCGGCCTCGAATTAGCCCTCCCCCCCAGTACAGCGAGCGCGGTATGGCCTTCCGCAGGCGTTGCGCTAGGGTTGCTTTTACTTTTAGGTTATCGGGTCTGGCCGGGAATCTTTATCGGCAATTTTTTTATTTCCGCTCTGACTTTCGGTCTCGACGACAATATGTTGATCGTTTCCATAGTCTCGGCAAGCGGCGCTTCAGTTAGCGCTTTAATCGGTCGTTATTTAATCGGTCGTGTTGTTGGGTTTCCCAGCGTTTTGCTGGAAGACAGGCACATCATTCTCTTTTTGTTATTCGGCGGGCCGGTTAGCTGTTCGATTCCGGCCACATTGGATGTTGCAACACTCACGCTGACCGGAGTTCTCGGGCCTTCGGAAATCCCCATTAACTGGTTTATCAAATGGGTTGGCGACAGTATTGGCGTTTTTGTGTTTACGCCATTGTTGCTGATTATTTTTGCTAGCCCTAAGTCGGTTTGGCGTAAACGCTTCTTTCCTGTCGGAATCCCTTTATTGTTAAGCTTTATACTGATTATCGGTTTTTTCTTTTATGTGCAAAAACTGGATCGCAAACAGCATGAACAGGATTTCGAAAATCAATCGTTAATGTTAGCCGAAGTTTTCGATTGCTTTGATTAAGATCATGCGTGCGCTTTTCGACTTCGACCAAGATTAATTCAGTTTGTCCGGTGACAATCAAAAAACCGATACCCATTAAACTGGTCAGCAACATACCGCCAGCCAAAATGCCCCAAACCGGCCAGGAATAATAATTTCCTAGAAACCCTGAGTCGGGCGAAACTTGAATGAACCAAGATTGCCCGCCGATATTGAGCGGTTTCAACATGGTGATGGCAAACGGATCCGGAATGGCTCGCTTGGGCTCTAACGGAAACAACCATTGTTGTTCTCCGTTGGAGGTTTTTTCGAAAAGCCTAATGTTGATATATTCAATGCTTTTTCGAACTAAGGCGTTTTCAATAAAACGCTCGATATCGAAAGCCTCAATGACATAACCCTTCAAGGTCTGTTCGGGCTCGAAAAAAGGCGTATAAATAAAAAACTGCCTGGAACTGTTTTGAAATGATAATATTTTAGAGCTTCGATCGTTTATTGCTTGAGGTTCTAGCGCTAAAACGATCTCTTGATGGCGCTTTTCTGAAATGGGATGTGTATTATCGAGATGTTTTTTAGTCGAATACTTGATCGTCCATGCGGTTTGGTCTTGACTTGTTTTTGAAGCCTCTAGCCATTCAATAAAGGGAACGCCTGGATAAGTATCGAACACCCAGTCAGAAAAAATTTGTAACGATTGATATTCAATCGTATCGCTCGAACCGATTAATGAGTGGTAAAGCGACAAGGTATTTGCATGGGCTTTGTAATTGTCTTCTAGAGCGTATTGTATGGCTTCTGCTTTGCTTTCGATTATTTCCCGTAGTCGCAATCCTTCTCGTTGATGAGCCAATAAGTAAGAAATCGCGACCAAGGCTAAACCTACAATCAACGCGGCGCATAAGGGTAACCAGCGTTTCGTTCGGCTTTGCAAGGATGGATCGAAGATCGTTAAAAATAATGGGGTGAAAACCACGATACCGATGCAGTCGCCAAGCCACCAAGTCAAAAATCCGAATCCGAAATCCGATTCGACGATGACACCGGTTTCAACCAATGCATAAACGCTTAATGACGCCGGTATCAATGTAGCAACCGGGCCTGATAACAGAAAAAACAACATGATTTCTTTTGCGGAAATCAAAGGGTTCGGGTAGCCTACGATTTTTTTAACTAAGAAGGCTCCGGTCCAAGCCCTGAGCACACTGTTGACCGGTGAGCTGAGAAAAATTAAGAGCTGGACAGGGGATTGCCATAGAGTCATGAAATCGTAGACTTCATAGTGGATGGCTAATTCAGCCAAAAAAATAGCCGGTAATACTTTGTTTCCCCAGAGCAATGTTGCCGCAAAGCCAATACCTGCGGGCGGCCAGATTGCCGTCGCGTAACTAGGCGGCAAGGACAGCGGTAAAGCCAGTTGTCCCGCAAAATAAAACAGTAAAGCCGTTAATACAATCCGACTCAAAGTCGAATTAACGGAGGTTTTATGATTCAAGTTGAGTCGTCCTTCGCTTTATTGTTGTTCGATCGATCGCCGGTAAACATTCGATGCCATGATATCAGAAAACCGGATGTCGATGATGTGATGACTTTGGCGGTGTTTATACTTCGTGCGGCCACATTTGCGGCTTTCTGATGCGCTCTTTTGTCCGATAGCGGCGTTACCTACATGGATGTAGGTAAGGGGCGTGAGCAGGAGCGGAAGCTTTGCGAAAACAGTTGCATAGCTTGCTATGCGCCTGTTTTCGCGCCTTGCTCTCGAACAAAATAGCCTTGCCATAAAATCCGCAAACATGACCGCGCGAAGTATAATCGGTAAAATAGGCATTTTAACATTTTAATCATAGACAATGCGCACCTCTCAATTCCCTCTCAATACCGTCAAAGAAACGCCTTCGGATGCCGAAATCGCAAGTCATAAGCTCATGATTCGAGCAGGCTTAATTCGCAAATTAGCCGCCGGACTTTATACTTGGTTACCGCTAGGTCTTAGGGTCATGCGGAAAGTCGAAAAAATCACCCGCGAGGAAATGGAAAAAGCCGGTGCCTTAGAAGTGTTGATGCCGGCCCTGCAACCGGCAGAGTTGTGGCAAGAGACCGGGCGCTGGGAACAGTATGGCCCCGAACTGGCTCGCTTACAAGACCGCCATCAACGCGATTTTTGTCTGGGTCCTACACATGAGGAAATCATCACCGATTTGGCGAGGCACGAGCTCAAAAGTTATAAGCAGTTGCCGATCACTTATTATCAAATCCAAACCAAATTCCGTGACGAAATCCGGCCACGATTCGGTGTGATGCGTTCACGCGAATTCGTCATGAAGGATGCTTATTCTTTTCATCTCGATCAGGAATCCCTTCAAGAAACCTATCAAGTCATGTATCAGGCCTACAGCAATATCTTCAACCGCTTCGGTTTGCGATATAGGGCTGTGATCGCCGACTCAGGATCGATTGGCGGCGCGGTTTCGCACGAATTTCATGTATTGGCCGAATCCGGCGAGGATGCCATCGCATTTTCCACCGATAGCGATTATGCGGCCAACATCGAAAAAGCCGAGGCGTTGATGCCCGCAGGCGACAGGAGGCCGGCTACCGAATCGCTCAATCTAGTCGACACTCCGAATCAACATTCGATAGAAGAAGTCAGTGCTTTTTTCGGTATTGCCAAATCCAACTGCCTAAAAACCTTGATCGTCAAAGGTGAAGAAGAGGAGTTAGTCGCTTTGTTATTGCGAGGAGATCATGAATTGAATGCGATCAAGGCGGAAAAAATTTCCGGCATCGCCGCTCCGTTGCAATTAGCCGATGAAGAGCAAGTGTTGTCCGTTTGCCATGCAAAGCCCGGCTCGGTCGGCCCTTTCGGCTTGAAGATTAAAATCATTGCGGATCGTAGTGTTGTATTGATGTCCGATTTTGTATGCGGAGCCAATCAAGACGGCAAGCATTACCGTGGTGTGAATTGGCAACGCGATATTTTATTGCCCGAACAAGTCGAGGACCTACGTCTCGTGGTCGAAGGCGATCCTAGCCCGGACGGGCTAGGATCGATTACGATTGCTCGAGGTATCGAGGTAGGTCATATTTTTCAACTTGGTACAAAATACAGTTCCTCGATGAAAGCGGATATCATCAACGAAGGCGGTAAGAATCAAACGATGATCATGGGGTGTTACGGTATCGGTATTTCGCGGATTGTTGCGGCGGCGATCGAGCAAAATCACGATGACAACGGCATTATCTGGCCGGCTCAATTGGCTCCGTTCCAACTGGGCTTGTGCCCGATGAATATGCATAAATCGGAACGTCTGCGTACGGCTGTCGAAAAACTGTATCGAGAACTGCTCGATGCCGGAATCGAGGTGTTATTTGACGATCGAAAAGTCCGAGCCGGCTTTATGTTTTCCGATATGGAATTGATTGGTATTCCTCACCGCGTCGTTATCGGCGATCGCAGTCTCGATTCCGGCATGATCGAATACCGAGCTCGAACCGCTAATGAAAGCCAGGAATTGCCGATGGCTGAATTAATTCCTTTTTTGTTGCAACAATTGAGTTGATCAACGCTACGAATAGCAGCAGTTCTGAAATTGAGTATTTTCGCTGTATTTACTCTCTTTATACTCAAAAATTAGCTAAATTTGAGCATAAAGCTAGGCTGTCGAAAAAAAGCCATCTTAGCTAATTTCTATGTTCCCGCTTTTTATTCTCAAAATATCTTGGATATTGTTAGTGATCATAGATTATAAAGTACTTGGTGTAGGGTGCGCATCGCGCACCTGGGTCGGGACTTGTGTTTGGTTCGGTGCCGTGGAAAGGTGCGCGATGCGCGCCCTGCAGTACTAGAACGCCTTTAATTTGGAATTGCAGCTAAGATAGAGGCTTGCAAGCAACAATGACCGAAATGTGAAATAACTAACATAAATTAAAGGTTTTGGTAAATATCGCATCCAAAGTGTGAATTCGTCACAAAAAAACAGCATGGACTCAGGTTAGTCTGTGCTGAACTTTTTTTAAGGATGAGCTCAAATGAAATTTTTACCGAGACCGATCATTTGCGAACGCTGTGGTGATGAGATTTTACCATCGGAACAAAGCCGGCCCAACGATAGCATTTGTCCTTGGTGCCGGCATATGATGATGGAGGCAAGCGAAATTCATCAAAAAACCAAAAGAAAGCGTTCCCCTCACTTAATCTTGCTTAATCATCGCAACTGAACCCTCAACAAAGCTAATAGCTCCAGGACGTTATTTATCACGAAACCTTTACGGCTTTTTCGATGGCGGAGTCTTTCCAGCAATTCCCAATTTGAGAATAAAAAAGGGTGCGGAGTGTGCTTGGCGAGGATGTCGGCGGCAGGCCAGATTTTTGCTCCTCGGCAATTGCTGAGTTACAAGGATGTAACGAATGCAGAAAATGCAGGAGCATTTTTCTGCCCTGCATTGCCCTAATACACGCCATCCGTGGCGTAATGCAAAATCTGCATTCATGCCATCCCGGGCAATCTGATAGCCGCCGTCAAGCCTGCATGGACGTATTCAAGGTGTCCTGTCAAGCGAGTCACCGAACCGCCCCAAAGCCTACAACTTGTATAAGTTATTTTGTGCATATTCCTTAGGGCTTTTTTTTGATGGCGGAGTCTTTCGAAAATTGACAGATATCCTTTTTCTGCTTTAGAGTGCCGCTCTGACCGAATGCTATTGTGTGATAAATAATATAACTAAATCAGGAGCGCATAAAATGGCAAAACCATTGATTCAATTGGCACTAGATTCTTTGGATTTCGACAAAACCCTGGAACTTGCTTCGCAAGCGGCGCCTTATGTCGATATCATTGAAATCGGTACACCCTGTATCAAGTTTAACGGGCTTGAGTTGGTCAAGGAAATTAAACGCAGATTCCCCGATAAATTGCTACTGGTCGATCTTAAAACGATGGATGCCGGTGAATACGAAGCCAGTCCATTTTATGAAGCCGGTGCCGATATCTGCACGGTACTTGGAACATCAGGAATTTCAACTATTAAAGGCGTTATCAACGCGGCAAAAAATTTTAATGCCGAAGTTCAAGTCGATTTGATCAATGTCGAGGATAAGGCTAGTTGCGCGGCGGAAGCTGTGGTGGCCGGCGCGCAAATTATCGGCATTCATACCGGCATCGACGCCCAAGCGGCCGGACAGACACCCTTTGCGGATTTACAAGATATATTGCGCTTGGGTTTGAATGCCCGAGTGTCCGTTGCCGGCGGTATCAAGCCCGAAACTGTGCGAGATGTTGTTAAGGCCGGCGTTGACATCATTGTCGTAGGCGGCGCGATTACCGGTGCGTCATCACCAACCAATGCCGCTCGAAAAATTCGACGCTTGGTCAATAGTAAAGGCACGCAGCGAGAATTTGTCGTCGATAAGATTTCGGATGTTTTGTATGTTACCGATGATTCTTACGATAAAAGACTGACGAACATGCTCGACCAGGCTCGTCGAATTTTTGTCTCAGGTGCGGGACGCTCGGGCTTGATTGGCCGCTTTTTCGCGATGCGATTGATGCATAGTGGTTACGATACCAGTGTGGTCGGTGAAATCGTTACCCCCAGTATCAAACAAGGCGATTTGCTGATTATTATTTCCGGCTCCGGAGAAACCGAACAACTGGTTGCCTTTACTAAACGGGCACGGGATATCGGCGCAAAAATAATACTGATTTCTGCGAAAAGTGAGTCGACCATCGGCGACATGGCCGATGCCGTTTTTAGAGTCGGTAGCCCGGAACAGTACGGTAAGGTTGTCGGTATGCCTATGGGTACGGTGTTCGAGCTTTCCACATTGGCATTTTTGGAAGCGACCATCTCTCATGTCATCCACGAAAAAGGCATTCCGGAGGAAGAAATGAGATCGAGGCATGCGAATCTGGAATAAATTTCGTCGACCGTCACGTCTATCGAGATCGCGGCACACGGAAGTGCCTATTATGGAATATCCGAATACGGACTCTCGGTTAGGCAATCTGCTGCGTTTGTCAATTTCGGCGCAGTACGTTGACTTCAACGTCTCATGATTGTTTGATCTTAAAACGGCGGTTAACTCACGAAAAGCACGAGATAAATGCTGCCGAGCCCCCCCAAAAAACTCCCTTACTTTTCGATTGTCTAGGAATCGTCTATTCCTTTTATCCCATGTTATAAGACGCGCTTTAGCGCACCCCTTCCTTAGCCTTGATTTCTCAAGGCTAATTTCAAACAGACTGCTCAAGCAACCGTTGTTATAATAGCCAGCATTGTGTGTCGGCCAACGATGTTGATCGATACTTAGTAGTGTAAGGCTGTTAAATTTCGATTAGCCATCCATACTTTATAGTTTTCGATAGCGTACTTCATTCAGGAGATAAGTGTTTTGGTACAAATGCAGGATATTACCAGCCCAATGACATTGCTGGAAAAACGAGCAACCGGTTCATTGGCGGGCATTTACGCATTAAGGATGTTGGGATTATTTATGATTATGCCGGTGTTACCATTATTTGCCGAGGATTTGGAAGGTTCCACGCCGCTTTTAATCGGATTATCGGTCAGTATTTACGGATTAAGTCAGGCATTATTGCAAATCCCTTTCGGGCTAATGTCCGACCGCTTTGGGCGAAAAAAATTAATTATCCTGGGCTTATTACTGTTTGCAGCCGGCAGCGTGGTTTCGGCGATGTCGACTACTATTTACGGCGTGTTATTCGGCAGGGCATTGCAGGGTTCAGGAGCCATCGCCGCAGTTATTATGGCCTTGGTTGCCGATTTGACCCAGGAGGTCCATAGAACGAAGGCGATGGCCTTGATCGGTATCAGTATCGGTGTTTCGTTCGGCATCGCGATCTCTATAGGACCTGTCCTTGCCGGTTATGTCGGTGTTGAAGGTATTTTCTGGTTGACGGCGCTGCTCTCGTTAGCGGCAATAGTCGTCATCGTTTATGTTGTTCCGAACCCGATACAATCAAAAGTTCACCGCGATGCCGAACTGATTCCGGGCCAGATAAAGCATGTGTTAAAAAATGTCGAGCTGCTAAGATTCAATTACGGTATTTTTATTCTGCATTTGATATTAACGGCCAGTTTTATTGCCATTCCACTATTGATGAGGGATGCCGGATTAGGCGGTAGTCAACATGGACAAGTTTATTTACCTGTGTTTATCGTATCTTTATTGGCCGCAATTCCTTTTATTATTTTGGCTGAAAAAAAGCGTAAAATGAAACCCGTTTTTATCGGTGCGATTGCAGTTATCGTTGTATCCGAATTAGGTTTGCAGTACTTTCATCAAAGTTTGACCGGGATCGTTGTTTTTCTTTGGGTGTTTTTTTGCGGTTTCAATTTGCTCGAAGCCACGTTACCTTCATTGGTTTCTAAAACCGCACCGGGCGACATGAAAGGAACGGCCATGGGTTTTTATTCAACTTCTCAATTTTTAGGTGCTTTTTTAGGCGGTGCGCTTGGAGGCTGGAGTTATGGCGAATTCGGCGGTAGCGCTGTTTTTATTATGAGTGCTGTGGCGGGAGCGAGTTGGTTGGTATTATCTTTTACAATGAAACCACCCCGTTATCTTGCCAATATGCTGATTTCCATTAGCAATCTTACCCGAGTTCAAGCCGAGCAACTCACTGAAGAGATCCTCAAGGTTACCGGAGTTGAGGAAGTAAAGCTACATTTCGGCGAAGGGGTGGTTTATCTTAAAGTCGATAATCGTTTATTGGATAAAGATCGTTTACAGTATTCGATAACTCAGTACGATTCCTGATAATTCAAATGATTTTTGCTATTTATTTTAAGAGTTAACCTAAATTTTTAAAATAGGAGACGGACCCGCTTAAGGATTTCGCGATAAATACTCAGAGTGGTGTCGGTGCTCCAAATGTAAAGTTTCCCTTGAGAATCTATATTTTTTGCTCAATCGTTTTTCGGAGAAAACATGCTAAACAAAGTAACATTAATCGGCAACCTCGGGGCTGACCCCGAAGTTCGCTATATGCCAAGTGGCGAAGCGGTAACAAATATCAGTCTAGCCACGACGATGCGTTGGAAAGATAAACAAACCGGTGAACGAAAAGAGTCTACCGAATGGCATCGCGTGGTTTTTTTTAGAAGACTCGCCGAAATTGCCGGCGAATATTTAAAAAAAGGCAGCCAGGTCTATGTTGAAGGCCGCTTGCAAACACGAAAATGGCAAGGCCAAGACGGGCAAGACCGTTACACGACAGAAATAATAGCTAACGAAATGCACATGCTTGGAAGCCGTAGCGGCGGTACCGCCAATTATTCCGATAATCAAGGCGCTTATTCGTCACAGAACCCAACTCCAACTCAATCTAGGCCTCAATCAACACCCTCAAACTCAGCGCCCCCGCCTTACGACGATTTTGACGACGATATCCCATTTTGAATCATTGAGGACAAATTTTTGTATTCGATCTCGTGACTTTCGCGGATTTCCCGGCGTCGAATTTTGATCTGCGATGGTATTAAAGGGGGGCGACTCAAATGAGTTTGCTCAATGTTCTGATTGATTATCCATTATCACGAAGAGGTTAAATGTGGATATAGCGTCGTTAATCGGCTTTTTATTGGGCATAGGGATTATTACGGCCGCCATTGCTACCGGCGGCGATGTTATGTTGTTTGTAAATCTGCCCTCCATATTAATCGTCATAGGCGGTACTTTCGGCGTATCGTTAATGCGTATCCCTATATCCGATTTTTTAAGGTCTTTCGGTGTTTTAGGGAAAGCTTTTTTAAACAAAAGGGAAGACCCCGCTGTGTTGATCGAAGAAGCCGTAAGGCTTTCCGACGTTGCTCGAAAAAACGGTCTACTAGCCTTGGAAAATGAGGCTATTGAGAACGAATTTATGAGAAAAGGTATCAATCTATGTGTCGACGGGCATGATCCTGCTTTCGTAAAAAAAATGCTGTCTCAAGAAATTAACCAAATGATATCGCGCAACGAAGTAGGGCAAGATATGTGGAAAGGGGTCGGCGATTTAGCGCCGGCAATGGGTATGATCGGAACGCTGGTCGGTTTAGTACAAATGCTTGCAAATATGTCCGATCCGTCGAGTATCGGTCCTGCGATGGCTGTTGCCTTGCTGACGACACTTTACGGTGCATTAGTAGCAAACTGTTTTGCACTTCCGATCGTCGACAAATTATCTAAGGTTATGCTTTATGAAAAAACTAACAAAGAGCTTATATTAGAAACGATATCCGGTATTCAAGAGGGCATGAATCCTAAGGTTTTAGAGTCTTTGTTGAATTCCTATATTTCCGATAAAAAGCGAAAAACCGACAATGAATAGGTGATAAATGGCTGATGAATGCCCTAAATGCCCCCCGGTCGGAGCACCCGCATGGTTGGCGACCTTTGCCGACTTAATGTCGTTGCTGATGTGTTTCTTTGTGTTATTGCTATCATTTGCGACCATGGATACCATCAAGTTTAAAAAAATGGCTGATTCGATGATCAATGCTTTTGGCGTACAAAAGGATGTGCCGGCATACGACATTCCAATGGGGACCAGCATCATCGCTCAGCATTTTTCGCCGGCGCCGACCGAGCCCACTCCGTTAGAGGAAGTCAAGCAGACGACTATGCAAGACTCGCCGAACTTGGAAGCGGCAAAAAAACAGTTAATGGAATTGACACAGGCTGAAATTGAGGAGCAGGCCGAAAAAATCAGAGAGGATTTAAAAGAGGAAATCAAGATGGGATTGGTTTCGGTAGAAACGGAAAATCTGAAAATCATTATTCGCATTAGCGAAAAAGGTTCGTTTCCATCCGGTAGTGCGGTGCTCAATACCGGGTTTGAGCCCGTATTGACTAAAATTACCGCATCGGTTAACGAATCGCCCGGGAAAGTTCTGGTGTCGGGTCATTCGGACGACAGACCGATTAGAACTCAGATGTATCGATCGAATTGGGAATTGTCCGCCTCTCGTGCTGTAACCGTTTCTCATTTCATGCTGGACCAACCGGGAACCGAGCCGTCACGATTCGTCATTCAGGGTTATGCCGATACCCGGCCGTTGGTACCCAACGATTCTCCCGCAAACCGGGCACTTAATCGAAGAGTCGAGATCGTTATCGTGCAAGTTGAACCAGGCGCCGACCAAGCAGGGCAAGAGTTTGTCGAGTAATATTGGGATAGCCGAGGGCGATACATCCAAACAATATATTTCATTTCCAGGAAATTCAAATGAATCGGGATAAAGATAGACGGCGTTTTTTTCGCATTGATGATCAAGTTAATCTTTACTATAAAAAAGTGGATGAAGCGACTGCCACGCCAGCTAGTCATATGAGCGATAACGTACTGGGCAACTGTTCGTTGTCCGCTGCTTTGGAATTGATTTCACAAGAATCCCGTATCATGATGCATCGGCTTGATCGGACTGTACCGGATGTGGCCGATTATTTGAAATTAATTGAAAGTAAAATTGATTTGATTGCTCAGGCAATCATGATGCAAGGCACGGATTTTAAAGAGAAGGATACCCGTAATGCTAATTTAAGCGCATCCGGATTGGCCTTCGAAAGCGCGGAGGTCTTAGCAGTCGGCGATTATCTGGAAATTAAAATGTTATTGGTTTCCTGTATGGCAGTCATTGTGACTTATGGAAGAGTTATTTATTGCAAGCCCAAAAAGAATCCTGAAGGCCTTTATTCTCATATTATAGGTGTCGACTATATCAATATGAAGGAACAAGATCGGGAATTGTTGATTAGGCATGTCGTTAAAAGACAAATGCAAAAACTCCGCGAGAATAAAGAGCCGTAGTGTTGATTTTTAGGGGGGGCACGAAATACTTAATGATTTTGGCGGATAAAACGATAATTCTATTTTTACTCTGCAGTGACAATTACCGATCAACAAAAAAAAATTCTGGCGCTTCTTGCCGACGGCGAATTTCATTCGGGTTCCGTTTTAGCCGATACTCTCGGTGTGAGTAGATCGGCGGTTTGGAAACAGTTACACAGCTTAGCCGAACTAGGCTTGGAACCTATTGCAGTGAGCGGCAAAGGCTATCGCCTGGAACGCCCCATCGAATTTTTAAGCAGTGAAAAAATCGAATCCGTGTTGATGGAGAGTGTTCGCTTGAGCATTTCGGATTTAAACATCCATGACCGGCTTGATTCAACCAACACCCATCTGATTAATGTTGCTAAATATGCTGCCCTATCCGGAACGGTTTGTTTAGCCGAGTTTCAAACGGCCGGTAAAGGTCGGCGCGGTCGGTCTTGGGTATCGCCGTTCGGTTCTAATATTTACTTATCGCTCTTGTGGCGCTTTCATAACGGCCCCTCCGCTATTTCAGGCTTGAGTCTTGCTGTCGGCGTTTCCGTGATCAGAGCCCTAGCATCCTTAGGTTTACCTGGTATCGGTTTAAAATGGCCGAACGATATTTATTGGCAGGGACATAAATTAGGCGGGATATTAATCGAAGTGACCGGTGAGACTCATGGGCCTTGCGCGGCTGTAATCGGTCTCGGATTGAATATTTATATACCGGATCGAGAAGCGGCAATGATCGATCAGGCCTGGATCGATTTGACTCGAATTATGGGAGGAGTGTTCATTTCGAGGAATCGTTTAGTCGGAACACTGTTGAATGAATTATTGCCGATACTTGCCGATTACGAAAACCATGGCTTAACACCTTATTTAGATGAATGGCGATCTTATGATTGCCTGGAAGGTCGTCCTGTCGTTATCTATCATGGCGATTCTACAATAAGAGGCAATGCGGGAGGAATCGACGATAATGGTTTGTTTCGTTTAATGACTGCCGATGGTAAAGCCTGTTGTTTTGCATCCGGCGAAGTTAGTTTTAGCAAGGATTGACCGAATGGATTTATTAGTCGATATTGGTAACTCTCGTGTAAAGTGGGGGCATAACGATAATCGTATGGAACCGGGGTTGCCGGTTATTCATCAAAATAGTGATTTTGAAGCCCGGTTGTTTTCGATTTGGCGAGCCTTGCCGAAATCGCCGCAGCGTATGGCTATTTCCTGCGTGGCTTCGAAGGTCGTTCTAGATCAAGTCAAGACAATTGCTTTGGATTTGTGGCCCTCAATGTCCATAATACAAGCTCATTCCGTAGCCGAAGCGTATGGTGTTCGGAATGCTTATGAATTTCCGGAAAAACTGGGCGTGGATCGTTGGTTGTGTCTAATAGCGGCCAGGCATTACTGGTCGGAACCGGTCTGTATCGTCGACTGCGGGACCGCCATTACCGTTGATGCGATGGACCGAAACGGTTGTCATTTGGGAGGGCTCATTTGTCCGGGTTTAACCCTAATGAAGACATCGCTGTCAAAGGGTACCGCCGATTTACGGCTTTCCGTACCACAAAGCGGTTTACCGCATTTGGCTCGGGGTACGAGCGATGCTATCGATAATGGTGCGCTTTATGCCGCTATCGGTTTAATCAGGAGCGTGATGGCGGATTTAGACAAGCCTGTTAAGTTAGTTTTAACCGGTGGAGACGCGAGCAATATTGCGCTTCATCTTGGTGATGCATCTTGTGTTGTACCGGACTTGGTCTTAAATGGCTTGTCATTGATTCTCGCGGAATAAGCTATGAAGCTATTGGCCTTATTGCTAATAATCCTTAATATCACGTTTTTTTTATGGCAATATCATTCCGGCGCTATTTCATTGGAGCATGACGTTGTCATCGATACAGCGGACACAGGACAGCAAATTATCCTGGTTTCGGAACTAAACGACGCATCGAACCTTAGGCAAGCCCAATCCAGGCTATTCTGGTGTGCCGCCGATAAGGCGATTGAACAATCGATTCGCAGTGCTATATTCGTTTCGGATTTTAGTTTAGCGTCCTCTGCGGGGACAAGATCGGGTTTGCTGCTGAACGAATGGCTCGATGTTCATCTCGTTTCGCATCAGGCGCCTCAAACGCGGCCAAAAGAATCACCCTCCATTATCGCTTTCAACGATGACTCGATGGCCGCCTTGACTAAGGCAGCCCCAAAAACCAGTATTCCGGACGAAACCAATCGTCATGTCAGTCAAAATCTTGAACGAGCCGAAATTGACACCGCAAACGAACTGCTTATTAAAAAACAAGCCATAGTGCCGAAAAAAAATAAGGTCGAGTCGAGTATGTGTTATGAGGCCGGGCCTTTTGATACGATGCAGCAATTTTACAGCTGGCGAAAACAGACGGGCATCAATTCCGCTTCGATCAAATCGGTGAGCCGGGAAGAGCAAAAGATTAGCGATTATATGGTTTATTTGCCGGCCGGCGAAACTTATAAGCAATCATTGGCGAATGTTGAACTATTGAAACAAAAAGGTATCACCGATTATTGGTTGTTCCCGAAAGGCGAAGCCAAAGGGGATATTTCATTAGGTGTTTTTTCAAGCGAAATTAGAGCAGATACCTTTAAAAAACAATTGGCAACCAAAAACCTGGACGCTTTAATTAAGCCTCGTTATAAAAAAGCTCAACGAATTTACGCTCAGATCCATATCAAACAGGAATACGAAGACAATCTGATTATTAGCCGCGACCGATGGCAAAAAACGCATCCTGATTTTGCCATCAAGGTCAATAACAGCTGTGTTTTTAATTGAAAATTGTATTTTAGATCCTGTGCCTCTACCTTAGGCGACTGATAAGTCTTCATCAGTCCGCCACCTAGCGATAAGAGAGGCACCTTAGATCTGCAAAGGGTAAGAGATTAATGCTTCCTTAACAACCGGGCTTTAACTGAGCCTGATACAACGTTAGAATAACCTTTCTGAAATTACGTCTGTACAATTATAGTGATAGTTAAGGTAAGGTTAAGAATTTAACTTAGGATTTCGCGAAAAATAACTTCCTGGAGTTATGAGCTTTTTCGATGGTTCGGTAACTCGCCTGGCAGGACGCCGTGAACCCAGCACCTAAATTACCCAAGATAGTTAACCATGGCCAATGGGCTATGGAATTTAGGTGCTGGGTGAATACGTCCATGTAGGCTTGACGGCGGCTTTCCCTGCCGCCGACACCTGCCAATCGAACCCTCGAAAAATAGGGAAGTTATTTATGACTAAATCCTTATTAACTTTAATCATTATAAATAATACCTATAATTAACTAGTACCGATTTATTCCCCTGATTAATTATCGCTTGCACATGAAAAAAATGTTTAAAAATTTGTTCGCTGTAATCGCCATTGTTACGTTAATGTTTACAGTATTTTCCGTAAACGCGGCAGGAAAAGGTTTATCCTTGAAGTCATCGGCAGCGATTGTCATGGATCAAGAGACGGGAATGATTCTTTACGAAAAAAAATCGAAAAACGTGATGCCTATCGCTTCTATTACCAAGTTAATGACGGCAATGGTGTTGCTTGATTCCAAACCTAACTTAAATAAATCCCTTACGATTTCGAAACAGGATATCGATACGTTGCGTCACAGTCGTTCGCGTTTACCGGTCGGAACAAAATTAACGGTAAGGGAAATGATGAGGTTGGCGCTGATGTCGTCCGACAACCGTGCTGCTTCCGCTCTATCCCGGTCCTATCCTGGCGGTAAACCCGCTTTCGTCAGAGCCATGAATCGTAAGGCACGGGCTCTCGGATTAAAAAATACTCGTTTTCGCGATCCTACCGGTTTGTATACCGAGAATAAGTCAACGGCGAGGGAATTGGCCAAGCTTGTCGCCTTCGCGACTAAATACCCCTTGATTAGAACGATGACGACCACGGAAAGTCATACTCAAAGAGTCGGTAAGCAAATGCTTAAATACAACAACACCAACATTCTGACTAAAAATCCTAAATGGAAGATTGGTTTATCGAAAACCGGTTTTATCAATGAGTCCGGCAAATGCCTCGTCATGCAAACCTGGATCAATAATAGGCCAACGATCGTTGTGTTACTCAATTCATGGGGGCAATTGACGCCGGTTGGCGATTCTAATCGAATCAAAGAATGGATGAGCGGTATTTCGTTGGCCGAGTTGCAAAAACGAGGATGAATCATCCGCTTTTAATTGTATATCTCGATGAACTTAATCCTATTCAAACGCCTTTTTATAGGCATGTCATTCTGTCTATTGTGTTCTTGTCAGTTTTTGCGCGGCCCGGATTCGGAATCCTCACTCGAATTTTCACCGGTTAGGGAATTTCCTTTATTCGATGGTCAAGCGATTATTGGTGTTGCTGCGCAAATAGAAACTGATGAACAAGATTCTTTGTTGGTAATCGGTCGGCATTTCGGTTTGGGTTACGACGAAATAACCCGAGCCAATTCTAACTTAGACCCATGGTTACCGGAACCGGGCAGTACAGTTCGTTTGCCATTGCGATTCATTATCCCCGAAGCGCCTCGAAAAGGCGTTGTGTTGAATTTAGCGGCTAAGCGACTTTTTTTATACGACAAAAAAAACGGTCATAAAGTATTGACCTACCCAGTCGGTATCGGTCGGGAAGGATGGGAAACGCCGCAAGGCTTGACCCGAATTACTGCGAAAACTGCGAATCCTAGTTGGACGGTTCCCGAGTCGATCAGGCGCGAGCATGCCAAAAAAGGCGATCCTTTGCCTAGAGTCGTCCCGTCTGGCCCTAACAATCCGCTTGGGAGCCATGCTTTACGATTAGGTTTTCCCGGTTATCTGATCCATGGCACCAATAAACCCTATGGCGTCGGCATGGAAATAAGTCATGGTTGTGTACGGCTTTATCCTGAAGATATTGCGAAGCTATTTCGGCATGTCACTGTCGGCTCACAGGTTAGGATTGTTAATCAGCCTTTCTTAACCGCATGGGATGGCGACACGCTTTTTTTGCAAGCTTATCCGCCTTCGGATAAAGATCCGAAACAAGTCGATCGACTTGTTCAGGACTTGATGGCGCGCTTGCAAAAAATTGAACAAGAATCCGGTCGATCGATCGATTGGGATAAAGTACAGGCGGCAATCGAGCGCTCCGATGGCGTTTTAACACCTATTTTAAATGACGATACAGATGATTTTTATTTGACCATATCGCGTCCCTCGATCAAGTTTAACCGGCCGATTTCCAAGGCAATCGATGCCGATGCATGGAAACTGAACGTGGCAACATTGCCGAATGAGAAACAAGCTCGTCAATTCGCAGCCATGCTGAATCATCAAGGTCCGCCTATTCAAGCGCAAGCCTTTGCCGCAAATGTGATTGCAGGGCCTTTTCAGACCTTTCAAGATGCAGTTTCGGCAAAAAAACGTCTGCTATCGGAGTTTTCGATAACCGCGCAAGTAATGGAGCCCGGTAAAATGGTCGAAACGACGATGGCTCCTCCAGAAAGCACTATTTTTAATAATTTACTGACTTTTTTCGATTGATACGATTTTCAATTTGTAAGCAATCTCCACAAATTGGGAGCCGATAAAGAAATACAACGAACAAGGTTAGATTTTGTGAGCAACGCGAACCAAAATCTAACCTTGTTCGTTATACTTTTCAGACTGCTCACCTAATTGGTGATTCAAGAAATTTATGTAACTATATAATTAGTATCGTGTATTTAATGGACAGGCTGCCGAATTCAAGCTAGAAATTAAGATACCAATTGATTGAAATGATGTGACTCATAAAATCTTGAGCAGTGGCTTTATAGATATATTGATTCATATAGCCGATTTCGGTTCTGATGTGCTCGTCAAAATTATACCCAATGCCGGCAAAGGCTCGGTTTTGATCGAAACCGTTCACAGATTTCCAATCAGTTTTATTAATGTCGATAAAAACTTCGTTAGTCGCGACCAAGCTAAAATTGGGTGCAAAAGTCAAAGGTAGGGATATTTTAAACAATTGACGATAACGCCATCCAACATCGCTACCGATTTGCATGAACCGTTGTTCCAATCGACTGCGACTGCTGAATGTTCCGAAAGAAAACGATTGATTCCATAACAGTTGCTGCCAAATACGGTGCTCATCGAAAGGTTCGCTGACAAAGGGTTCTTCGGTTGGTATAAATGCATAACCAAGCCACATAGTCAGTGTTTCACTGAGCTCATAGCCTAAACCGGTTCGCAGCATGCCTTGTGAAACTTGCGACGTGTCGTTGCCGAATCGACCCTGGCCCTCCAGCCAATATCGGTACTTTGAAAGATCGGGATCAATTACATCGAGGCTTCCAACAGCCGTAACAGTGCCCCAAGTTTGAAAATCTTCCTTAGGACCGGCAATCAAATCATTGCCATGAAAGAGACAGAATACAAACAATAAACTAGATAAACCTGAAAAATATTTTTTTAACATTCCTTTTCTTACCGTGAGTAATGATGGTGCCATATTTTGGCGATGTAGAAAGGTCATATCCTTTTCGAGTTGTACTTCAACGCTGGAAGACCTGCCACAAAATGCCTTAATACGCATTTATGTAGGCTCTGGCTGGCTTTTACACTCTCCCAATAAACTTTATAACTTTCCCATAGGCGCCAACTTAATGAAAAAATGCGACATTCCGCCAGGGATGGCAATGGCGTAGCTTCAAATCCATGTAACCTAGGTACCGGCAATCTCTGGCGAGATGACGGGCAGGTTGATCTTTGTCGTTTTGGCTGAAAGTTCTACGTAACCAGAATTAATTAAGAGTCATTTGCTGATGATCGCGCGAAGGGTAAAAAACAAAAAAAATTAGTCCGATAAATAATATTCAATCGTCGAGACGACTCGTATTTTTTTAATATGCGGATTGTTTGTATCGCGAGGTTCGATGGAAAATTGTCCTTGTGACGCACGTTTAATTTTGCCGAGTTTGCTGTTGGAGTCTTCGGCAAATTTTTCTGCGACTTCCCGTGCTTTGGTGGTCGCTTCTTCAATCATTTCAGGTTTTATTTGATTGAGTTGCGAAAATAAGAATTCGGTTCGATTTTGGTAATCCTGCGCCGTAAAGACAATGCCTTTTTTACCCAATTCCAATAAACCGTTCATGGCGGAACGAACCTGATCCACATTGGCGGAGTAAACTGTGACGGTTTGTATCGCACTGTATCTGAATTCAACATTTCCGCTATTTTGATAACTTTGTGCAGACTTATCGATAATGGAGGGAGTTGAGACAGAAACTTCACCTTCGGCAACATCGGTTTTTTTCAGAAAAGCTTTGATCGTTTCTGTGTTTTTTTCAAGAGCCTCGTAAAGTAAACTAAGCTCGTTATCCGCAACGGTAAATTGAATCGGCCATATCACGATATCAGCAGGAAACTCTCGTTCCGACAATCCTTTAACAGTGACGCTACGTTCATATTCTTTGAATTTAATCGCAGCATGACTCAGTAAGTAACCCAGCGAGAACAATCCTAAAAATAAAAAAAGTCCTACAATAAAGGCGCTGACCGGTTTCTTTTCTTCCATTATTAGTTCCTCGCTACTCGCTTGATTGGTAAAGTATGCCTAATGCATTGCATTTTGCCAAGTCGACTAAAGCTTCAATCGAATCACAATATCACGCAAGCATTCCAGCGTTCACCTGATAAAGATTACATTTCGACCTTGAGCTAGCGCAAGGGTAATTATTCACACCCCTCTTCGTTCCAACGCTCCAGCGCTTGTCGTTATACACATCTCATTGAGATACGTTGTTGGCCATCCTGCGCGATAGTCAAATCAAGCAATCGCCAAAACTCAGTAGGGTACGCTGTGCGTACCATGGCGACCCCGCCAATATTAACCCAAGCTCTTATGGTTTGACTTGGGTAGGGTTTCGGGCCTTAGGTACGCGCAGTGTACCCTACAATTCATGCATAACGATGGGCGCAGAACGTGGGAACAAGAATTGCCGGGGACTGAATAGTTACGTGCAAGGAATTGTTCCGAACGGTTTACGTTAACGATTAGAATTCGATTATCAGTTTTTCAACAAGTTATATAGAATTCTGTAAATCCGAAGTTAATGCGTATTTGAACAACTGTCGAACAGATACTAGAATTTATTCCAAACCTTATTGAACGTATCTTTATCAAGAATTGAGTAGAGCTAAATGTTCCTGTTTGAATTTGGCTTGAAAATAACGATTTTATATTTCTCATCGAGTAGTTAAATGGCTTTATCTCTCAAGATCACAATGTACAAAGGCAAGCCTTTATCCGAACCTAAACTAGTGGCTTTTCCAAACGGCGAAGGCTCGATAGGCCGTTCCGATGAAAATACGCTGGTTTTACCTGATCCTGATAAATTTGTATCTCGGCATCATGCATCGATCAAGTACGAAAACGGTATTTATTATCTGACCGACTCAAGTTTGGCCGGCGTATTTGTCGATAACGAAGCTAACCCGCTACACAACGAATCGACACCTCTCCATAATGGCACCCTGATAAAAGTCGGTGAATATGAAATAGAAGCCATTATCACAGAAGAAGCAAGCCAGGATGATTTTCCTTTTCCAGATATTTTTGCCGATTCGCCGTCAAAACCGACAGAACCCGAAGAGTTGTTTTCACCGCCAGTCGATACGGAAGCCAACCGACTGATAGGCAATAGCGATTCACCATTTCCGCGCCATGAAGAATTAATCGACGCTAAAGAGAGCGATGCGCCCGATTTTGAAAGCCACCTGCAAGATCATGTTTCACCGCTTTTCGACAGTTTTATCGCTCCTCAGGTAGAAGCGACACCGAAACCTTTTGAGGAAATTCCTGAAAATTTGAGTTTCGAGGATCTTTTCGCCGACTCCGATATGCCCTCCAGCGATAGACAGGTAGAAGACGATTCGAGAGCATCGAGCATGGATTTGCTTAACGAGAGCTTCGCTCCGAAACCGTCCCTAGTCGAGCCTGAACAATTGACTTCAGAATCTTTTTCATCGCCAGTCGCCTCCCCTGATGCCCCGCAAGCTTCAAATTTAAACAGCATTCTAGCCGACCAGTCCGAATCGTCCCCGGAAACGCCGATTGCTCAATCCTTACAGAGTGTTTCCGACACCAGGCTATTCGATGCTTTTTTACAAGGTGCCGGTCTTGATCAAAATGAATGCGCAACTAAAAATCAATTGGAGGCGATACAAAGAATAGGCAGAATGTTCCGACAATTAGTTGCCGGTACCGTGTCGGTTTTACGAAGCCGAGCCGAATTCAAGAGTTTATTTCGCGTCAATGTGACCGTAATAAGAGCGGTCGACAATAATCCGTTGAAGTTCGCCGTATCGACCGACGATGTTTTGAAGCAATTGATTCAAAACAAAGAAGGCGGTTTTCTCGAATCGGTCGAATCGATCGAGCAAGGCTTCAATGACATCATGAATCATCAGCTCGCTATGCAAGCAGGGATTCAAGCCTCATTGACCGACTTATTGAAACGATTCGACCCGAAAACGATTGAAAAACAATTCGAGCAAGGCATCGTGTTACAAAAAAAAGCCAAATGTTGGGACAGCTATCAGGAAACTTATCGCATTGAGTCCGAAGAAGCCGTTGAGAATTTTTTCGGCGATGCCTTCGTAGAGGCTTATGAAGAACAAATGAAAGCCCTAACGACAGCTCGGAACAAAAATGAAAAATTTGGACTATGATGTTTGGAGGTTTGAGAAAGCCGTTCTTCAATGTAGTTGAACAATGATCGAGTACTTAATGGTATTAAACCAAGGTTAGGAATATGCACACAATAACTTTTAAAAGCAGGACGCTTTGTGACGGTTCGGTGTCTCGCTTGACAGGATGCCGTGAATACGTCCATGTAGGCTTGACGGCGGCTATTCCTGCCGCCGACACCTGTCAATCGAGTCACCGACCCCCCTTCCAACATTTGTCGAAGTTATTTCATGCTTGTTCCTTAGCTCGAAAATTCATATCACAGGGTAAAAGGTTACAAGAATAATGGCGGAAAATAACAGGACGGTTTGGTCGGAAGGCATGTTTTTGCGGCCCCAACATTTTCAACAACATGACCGGTATATCGAAACCCTCGTCAAGGAGCGGTGCGGAAATCTTACACCGTACGATTGGGGAGTTAAAAAGTTTGCTATAGACCAGCAGCAGCTTGCCATGGGCAAATTCGCCTTAGCCGAATGTAGCGGGATCTTTCCGGATGGAACGCCGTTTAATTTACCCGGGGACGACGATTTGCCTTTGCCGGTCGATATTCCAAGCGACGTGCAGAATAATATCGTTTATCTATCGTTGCCGGTCCGCCAACCGGGTACGATTGAAATCGATACCGACGAGAACCGCCACAATCTGGCGCGCTATCATGCCTTCGAAAGCGAAGTTCGGGACCATAATACCGGGTCGAATGCAACCTCTGCGATCTTGGTTGGCAAACTGCATACTAGACTTTTATTGGAGCGGCAAGAGCGCTCCGGTCATATTTGTATCGGGGTAGCCAAAGTCATCGAGTCGAGGGTCGATAAAAACGTGATTCTCGACCAGGGTTTCATTCCGCCTTCGCTCGATTGTAATGCAGTACCGGTCTTGAGCGGGTTTATCAAAGAATTATTCGGCTTGTTGCATACGCGCGGAGAAGCCCTCGGCGGCCGGGCTTCCGAAGCGGGTAGGGGCGGAGTTGCCGAAATTTCCGATTACATGCTGCTGCAAATGGTCAATCGTGTTGAGCCGCTATTTGAACATTTGCAATCCATTCCCGCATTGCATCCGGAAAATTTTTACCGAATTACGGTGCAATTGGCCGGCGAGTTATCGACATTTTGCAGGCCCAATAAAAGACCGGTGAGTTTTCCGGTTTATCGGCACGACGATTTACAAGCGACCTTCATGCATGTCATGGAGGAGTTACGTCAATTATTGAGTGCGGTATTGGAGCAAAACGCAATTCCGATTCCGTTGACTGCTCCGAAGTACGGCATTCGCGGCGCGAAGGTGCCGGACCCGAATTTGCTTAAGGATGCGGTGTTCGTGCTGGCCGCCAATGCGCAAGTGTCGAAGGAACAATTGCGCAGTAGTTTTCCGACGCAAGTTAAAATCGGTCCGGTCGAACAGATTCAGCAATTGGTACGTTCGGCCTTACCCGGTATTTCGATTCATGCGCTGCCGGTCGCGCCACGGCAAATTCCTTATCATGCGGGGTTCGCTTATTTCGAGCTCAACAAACAAAGCGAACTATGGAAGAAAATGGCTCAATCGGGCGGTTTTGCTATTCATATCGCCGGTGAGTTTCCAGGGCTTGAACTTGAATTTTGGGCAATCAAAAACGGTTAACGACAGTGAATCACGACGACCCATTCGGCAATTACATCGATGATGACAAAACCATTCTGAGGCCTACACCGGGCGGGAGAAAGCCCAAACATCAGGAGCCGATACCGGCGCATGTACCCGATGTTAGGCCAATGCCTCCTGAAGGCTTACATGAACGAATCGTCTATTCGAAAGACAACCCGTTGACTGCTTGTGCGTTGTCATTGTTGTCTTTAGTCGCACAATTACGCAATACCGCATCGCATCCCGACATTGCCGGTCTGAGAGAGAGCGTGATCAACGAAGTCAAGCGTTTCGAAGCAAAAGCGCTAGGGCGTGGCGTCCCGTCTGATCAAGTACAGGCGGCGCGTTATTGTCTTTGTACCTTACTCGACGAGACCGTATTGAATACGCCTTGGGGCTGTAACAGTTTATGGAGCACGCACAGCCTGTTGATTACTTTTCATAAAGAAGCCTGGGGCGGAGAAAAGTTTTTCCAAATTTTGAAAAACATTATGCAGCAGCCCGGCACGCATCTGCATTTGCTGGAATTGCTGTATTTTTGCCTTTGCCTCGGCTTCGAAGGGAAATACCGCATTCAGGAACACGGCATGACCCGGCTCGAAGAAGTTCGGGAAAATCTCTATCAAATCATACAACGACAGCGCGGCGATATCGAAAAGGAGCTGTCGATACAATGGCAGGGCATCAAAGACAAACGTAATGTCTTGTCTCGCTTGGTGCCGTTATGGGTCATCGGCGCGGTGGTCGGCATGGTTCTAATGCTGAGCTATCTTGGCTATCTCTATTTGATCAGTGCTGCTTCCAACCCATTGCTGGCAAAACTTTACATAATCAAGGACGGTCTTGAGTCGCTACAAGTCGTAGCGGCCGAACCGATGCCCGAAACGGCCAAACCTCCCGATGCGCCGCCGGCATATTCATTATATGACGATATCAATGGTTTTCTTGCGCCGGAAATTGCGCGTGGTGAGGTGGTATTGGATCGCAAAAACGACAAGATCGTGTTACGCATCATGGGCAAGGGTTTCTTTGCTTCAGGGAGTGACTCGGTGACTAGGAAATATTATTCGTTAATGAATAGAATCGGTGAAGCACTCACCAAAGTCTCCGGCAGTATTCTGGTTGTCGGTCATACCGACAGCGATCCGATTTTTTCAGCGCGATTTCCATCCAATTGGGATTTATCGAGAGCCCGCGCGCAATCGGTTGCCGATATGCTCAGCAGCAAGTCGGGAATCAATGCGACTATTACATCCGAAGGGCGTGCCGAAACGCAGCCGTTGGTGCCGAACGACAGTGCCGAACATAAAGCGATGAACCGTCGTGTCGAAATCATTTTTTCAGGATTAAAAGGACAAACGTGAAAAAAATCATCGGTTTCTTCAAAAATAAATGGGTCATTCAACTGATCGGTATTATTGCCGTCGGCCTGTTGATTTGGTTTTTCGGACCGCTCATCGCGATAGCAGGGAGTGTCCCCCTCGAATCCGAAGTTTCTAGGCTAATCACGATATTGGTCATCGTCTTGCTTTGGGGGTTGAATAATCTTCGCATTCAGGTTAAAGCTAATCGCGCCAATACGCATATGGTCGACGAATTGGTCGGTGGAGACGGAGCGCAAGCCTCGACGGGGCCGAGTCGTGTCGAGCAAGACAGCGAAGAGGAAATCGGTGAAATCGGCAAACATTTCGACGATGCGTTACGTATGCTAAAACAAATCAAAACCCAGTCGGGTCAAGGGCGTCAGTATCTCTATGAATTACCCTGGTATATCATCATCGGACCGCCGGGTTCCGGAAAAACCACCGCATTGATCAATTCGGGACTGGAATTTCCGCTGGCCGATAAGTTCGGTAAAAACGCGGTCAAAGGCGTTGGCGGGACCCGCAATTGCGATTGGTGGTTTACCGATCAAGCGGTACTGTTGGATACCGCCGGGCGCTATACGACGCAAGACAGCCATGAGGCGGTCGATAAGGCGGCATGGCTCGGTTTTTTGAATATGCTGAAAAAACATCGGCCGCGCAGACCGGTCAACGGCGTGCTGATCACGATGAGTCTGTCCGATTTGATCAAGCAGACCGAGGAAGAGCGAATTCAGCATGCGCAAGCGATCCGGCAGCGTATTCAGGAACTGCACGAACATTTCGGCATTCGCTTTCCGATCTATATGCTGTTTACCAAATGCGATCTGGTCGCAGGTTTCAACGACTTCTTTGCCGATCTGGGCAAAGAAGACAGAACCCAAGTATGGGGGGTTACTTTCCCTGAAGAAGACCAAGATCATCCTGTCGATGCTGTTGGTCGGGTCGGCGACGATTTCGCCGGCTTGTTGGATCGTTTGAATGCGCGTTTGCCGAAAAGACTTCAAGAAGAGCGCGACTTGCAGCGCCGTCATTCGATTTTCGGCTTTCCTCAACGCATGGCTTTGTTGAAAGAAAGTTTGCTGGAATTTCTCAAGGAGTGTTACGGCGCGAACCGATATCAGCAAGCCCCTTATCTCAGAGGCGTTTATTTTACCAGCGGAACGCAGGAAGGCACGCCGATCGACCGCCTGATGGGGATTTTGGCGAGTACGTTCAAGCTTGATCGCTTTTCGGTACCGATGTTCAGCGGCAAAGGAAAAAGTTTTTTCATTACTCGTTTACTGAAAGATGTCATTTTTGACGAAGCGCTGATTGTCGGTTTGAACAAGCGCGTCGAGCGTCGTTATGCTCTGCTGCGTCAAATTGCATACGGTTCGGCGCTGGCTGTTACATTGTTGATGGCGGCCTTATGGACTTTCAGTTTTACTCGAAATCAATCGGCGTTGAACGAGTTGGGCGAAAAGATTCATCAATACGAACAAACTGCTGCGAATTATCCGAATCGATCGGATTTTGCCGACTTATTGCAACGCATGAATGCGATGCAAGACATTCAACAAGTTTATGGCGACGAAAAACCCTTGTCGATGCGTTTCGGCTTGTTTCAAGGCAGCAAAGTGCAACCGGTCATTAACGATACCTATGATCAAATTTTATTGAAGCAGTTTTTACCCCTGATCAAGACTAGGTTAGAACATCGTATACGAGGCGAAGAGGCGAATAACCCCGAAATTCTCTATGAACTATTGAAAGTCTATTTGATGTTTGGTGAACCCAAACGGCTCGAGCCTGGTTTGGTGCGGCCTTGGATTGCCATCGATTGGAAAAACAACTATGTCGACGAGGTTCAAATTCAATTACTTGGACATCTCGACAATTTGCTCAAGCTAACAATACAACCCCAGCAACTCGACCAGCGATTGATCGCGGCAACGCGGCAAGTGTTAAACCGAATTCCTGTCGCGCAGCAAGTTTACATGCGCATCAAGAGCGAGGCGATACAAGATGGCAGCCGCGATCTCCGTTTGACCGATGCCCTAGGGCCGAATGCGTCTCGGGTTTTTACGGTCGCGTCCGGAAAATTCGAACAGCAAACCATCCCTTATTTGTTCACGTATGACGGGTTTTACCAAGTCTTTCTTAAGCAAAACAAAGCCCTGGCCAAAGAGACGTTCGAGGATAATTGGGTATTGGGCGATGTCGGTAGAGCTCGTGCGCCAGATCCCGAGCGCTTGCAGCAAGACGTTCAGACCTATTACGATAAAGATTTCATCCAGTCTTGGAGCAATATGCTAGGCAATCTAAAAATCCGAAGCGTTAGTAATATTCAACAGTCGATAGAATTGCTCGAATTCGCTTCGGCGCCTAACTCGCCGATTCGGCTATTATTGGAGACCATCGACAAAGAAACATCCTTGACACGCAAACCGCCGAGTCCTTTGGATGCTTTGTCGGCAGTCAAAGAAGGCGCGGATAAGACAGTCGATTCGCGCACGCAAAAATTGTTAAAAGCCGCGCAAGCCGAAGGTGTCGTGCAAGCGCCGACCGACCCGCCGGGCACCTTCGTCGAGCGCCATTTCCAACCGTTAGCCTCATTGGTAAGAAGCGTCGGCGGCGCCGGTGCGCCATTCGATCAGACCATCAATCTGCTTGGTCAGTTGTACGGTTTCATGATCGATTTGGGCAGCACATCGGATAGCGGCGGAGCGGCGATACGGATTGCCGCACAGCGTAGCGAAGGTGGTGGCGGTGGGGATGTGATGTCGCGGATAAAAATGGAATCGTCGCGTTTGCCCGAACCGTTGAAAAGCATGACCGAAAAACTCTCTAGCGGCAATTTGAATCTGATCATGGGATCGAGCAAGGCTCAGCTCAACAAGCTGTGGCAGAGCGAGGTGATGCCGCTTTATAAATCGGGACTCGAGGGACGTTATCCGCTATCTAGACGTGTCAGCCGAGAAATTACGCTGCAAGATTTCAGTCGTTTTTTTGCACCGAACGGTATTCTGGATCAATTTTTCAATGCCAATCTCAAACCCTTTGTCGATACTAGCGGCCGAACCTGGCGATTGATCACTCAAAATAATCAATCGATCGGTATTTCGCGATCGGTGCTGATGCAGTTTCAGTATGCGGCAAAAATCCGTGAAGTGTTTTTTCAAGGCGGCAGTCAATTACCCTTGGTTCGATTCAATCTCAGGCCGGTATCCCTCGATGCCAAAGCTTCCCGGTTTTGGCTGAACTTGGAAGGTCAACAATTGGATTACCGGCATGGTCCGGCGCGAAGTACACAATTGCAGTGGCCCGGTACCGACGGAAGTGCTTCGGTACGTTACGGTTTCGATACCTTGGATGGCCGTCAAGTCAGCCGTTCCGAGGAAGGCGCTTGGGCGTGGTTTAAGTTGCTTGACAAAGCCCGTATTCAAATAACCGCGCAGGACAGGTTCATGCTGACTTTTACAATCGACGATCTCGAAGCGCGCTATGAATTGAGCGCGACCAGCGTGGATAATCCGTTTGCCTTGAAAGAACTGCAAAATTTTCAATTTCCAACGAGCTTGTAATGGCTTTGTCTCATTCGGAACCCGGGTTTTACGGAAAACTGCCGATATTGGGGGACTTTATTTCCCGACGTTTGTCGCGCGATTTTCTGAATCCTTGGGATAGTTGGCTGCAAAGCTCGATTACAGCCAGCAAGGAAGAATTAGGTGACGCTTGGCTAAACAGCTATTTAAGTAGCCCGATTTGGCGTTTTGCGTTGAGTCCCGGCGTTTGCGGCAATTCCGCTTGGGTTGGGATTTTAATGCCCAGCGTCGATAAGGTCGGACGTTATTTTCCATTGACGGTTGCGGCGAGCATCGACAGCGGCCATTGCTTGGCTTATTTGATGTCTTCGGCCGAACAGTGGTTTGAACATCTCGAAGAAGCCGCGTTGAGCGGTTTGGAGGACGGGCTCGATCCTGACGTATTCGATCGATTGATCAAAAATATTCCCGCTGTGCCGTTATCGACGTCTGAGGTTTCAAGCAAGGTTCAGGATATACGCAGAAATGCCGGAAAACATGCATTTTATCTGACGATGCCTCGTCCGGAATTGATCGCCGATGCCTTTGTCGGATTGAGCGCATCGTTAATGAATCGATTCATTCCCGGCTTTACGCTATGGTCCACCGGTGGCTCTGAGGATCAGACTCCGGCATTGTTGGCTTGCGAAGGTTTACCGCCTATCGCTGCGTTCTCCGGATTTCTAAATGGACGTATTACGGAAAGAGGTTGGGATATTGACAAATCTACGATTCCGGAAAATCTCGATGAATTTCGCCAACCGGCCAATACTCCTACGGTTTTTGTCGAGAAAGCACAAAACATTGAAAAAGAACATGATACCGTGCCACTCTATATGACCACTGAAGCCCCGCCGAACCAGCGTGTGGGACGTTGGCAATCTTGGGCTCTTACCGATACCGGTAAACGCCGTAAATTCAATGAAGATTCGATACTCGATAGGCCTGAAGCAGGTCTTTGGGCGGTTGCCGACGGAATGGGCGGACATAAAGCGGGCGACGTAGCCAGTCAACTGATTGTCGATAGTTTGAATAAAGTATCGCCGCGTTCTGATTTAGAGGCCTATTGCAAAGATGTTCGTGCCTGTATCGTTAATGTCAATAAGGAATTGCGGGAGCTTTCCAGTAAAAGCTATAACGACTCGATCGTTGGCAGCACCGTCCTGGTATTGATCGGTAATTCAGAGCATTGCGCTTTTTTGTGGGCGGGGGACAGTCGCTTGTATCGGTTAAGAGACAACAAATTGGAGCAACTGACCCGTGATCATTGCGCCGAAAATGAGATTGCGCCGGAACAATCCGTTTCTTCGGCAGGTTGGACGGTCAAACAATCGAATGTCATCACTCGTGCCGTCGGAGCCGATGACGAATTGGAACTAGATTGCGGCTATTGCGACGTGCGTCTCGGGGATTTGTTTTTGTTAAGTAGCGACGGTTTGGATAAAGAACTCAGCTTTAATGAAATTGAGTCTATACTGCTTGATCAAAGTTTGAAAACGAGTGCTAGGGCATTGCTTGGTGTCGCTCTTGACAGAGGCGCTAGAGATAACGTCAGTGTAATTGTCGTCAGTACCGGCAACCCGGTTGACGATTGAGATCTAAATACAATTGTCGTTTAAGGAGTGAGTGCATTGAGTATCGATATCGAAAAATATTTACAGGACATAGATCCTGATAATGTTTGCGGAGACGATCTGGAATACGATCCCGCTTTTATCGCATTAGAGCAAGACATAATCGGCAAGCCGGAACAGCAAATCGGCGATACCATTCAAGAAGCAGAACCGCCAGACTGGAAGGAAATTAAAAAAAGCACCGAATCCTTGCTAGACCGGACCCGCGATTTAAGAATCCTGGTTTATTACTTGCGCGCCCTGATTGCACTCGAAGGTCTTACCGGATTGAAAGAAGGATTGAAGTTAATCGGCGCAATGGTCGCAAAGCGCTGGGAATTTTTATATCCTCGTCTCGATCCCGATGACGACAACGATCCCACTGAACGCGTCAATATTTTGATGGCTTTATGCGATCATGAAACGATGTTGCGTCCTTTGCAGCTTGTCGCTTTAGTCGAGTCGAAAGCATTAGGCCGGTTTTGTTTTCGCGATGTCATGATTGCCACCGAGAAAATAACGGTTTCCGACGATGATAATGCCCCGAAATTAGGGACTATCGAAGCTGCTGTTCAGGATAGTGAAATTGTTGTATTGCAAGGTAATTTAGCATCGATCATGGCAAGCACCGATAGCCTAAATAGTTTGGAAGACTTTGTTACCCAGCAAGTCGGTATCAACAATGCCCCTAATTTCGATGCACTTAGACATTTATTGAAGGAGTTCGAGCATTTGCTATCGGGCTGGCTGGAATCACGCGGGGGCGACGTCATCGAAGCTTCGCCGTCCGAGAGCGAAAGCACAAATGAAATAGCAAGCAAACCGCAAGCGTCCCAAAAATCGATATCAGGTGCGATCAACAACAGTCAAGATGTCATCAATGCGCTCAAGTTGATTTGCGACTATTACAAAAAAAATGAACCGTCGAGTCCTGTGCCGTTGCTTCTTGAGCGAGCGCAGCGGCTAGTCGGAAAAAATTTCATGGATGCACTCTTGGATATTGCGCCGGATGGCGTCAGCCAAGCCAGTATCATCATGGGGTCTAAGGGTGAAGATGAATAAATTTGGTTTAGAATTTCCGTTACAAATTTCTATCGAGGAGGTGTTAAATGGCTGAAAGCAGTCAAAAGTTTATCGCGCGTAATCGTGCGCCGAGAGTACAGATCGAATACGATGTCGAGCTCTATGGCGCGGAGAAAAAAGTCCAACTGCCTTTTGTAATGGGGGTTCTTGCGGATCTGTCGGGAAAGCCCGCCGATCCTTTGGCGCCTGTCGCGGACCGTAAAATGCTCGAAATCGATGTTGATAATTTCAATGAACGATTGAAGGCAATGAAACCTCGGGCCGCATTTACGGTGCCCAACACCTTGACAGGTGAAGGCAATTTGAATGTCGATATTACTTTCGAAAGCATGGATGATTTTTCGCCGGCAGCCGTGGCAAGCAAAGTAGACGGACTCAATAAATTGTTGGAAGCGAGAACGCAATTGGCCAATTTGGTCACTTACATGGACGGTAAAGGCGGTGCCGAAGAATTGATAGCGAAAGTAATCAATGATCCGGCTTTATTGCAGTCGTTGACCGCAGCGCCAAAGCCGGCCGATGAAGCCGAAGCAAAAATCGAGGAAGGAGGAGAGTAATCATGGCTGAAGCAGAACAGGCAACAGAAGCACAAGTGACGACAGGAGAGGTCGCTGAAGTCAGTGATTTTTCGGCTTTATTGAACAAAGAGTTCAAACCAAAATCCGACCGTGCGAAACAAGAAGTCGAAAATGCGGTTCAGACGCTGGCCGAATTTGTGCTAAAGGATACTTCGTTGGTATCCGATGACGCGATAGCTTCAATCGAGTCTATCATCGCGCAAATCGATAGTAAATTGACCGAACAAATCAACAAAATACTTCATCATGAAGACTTTAAAAAACTAGAAGGTACTTGGCGAGGACTGCATTATTTGGTCAACAATACCGAAACCGACGAGATGCTTAAAATTCGGGTCATGAACATCTCAAAGAATGACTTAGGTAAGACGCTCAAGAAGTTTAAAGGGACGGCTTGGGATCAGAGTCCCATGTTCAAAAAATTGTATGAAGAAGAATATGGCCAATTCGGTGGCGAGCCATTCGGCTGTTTAATGGGGGACTATTATTTCGATCATTCACCACCCGACGTCGAATTATTGAATCAAATTGCGAAAATTTCCGCCGCATCGCATGCACCGTTTATCACGGGCTTGTCGCCTACTACGTTGCAAATGGACTCATGGGGGGAATTGGCTAACCCTAGAGATTTGACCAAAATCTTTTCCACACCCGAGTATGCGGCTTGGCGATCGTTACGAGATTCCGACGATTCCAAATATTTGGGAATGGCGATGCCGAGATTTTTGTCTCGTCTACCGTATGGAGCGAAAACGGATCCGGTCGAGGAATTCGATTTCGAAGAAAATACCGAAGCGGCCAATAGCACCAATTATACTTGGTCAAATGCAGCTTATGCGATGGCGACCAACATAAACCGATCGTTTAAGCTTTACGGTTGGTGCTCGAGGATTCGCGGCATAGAGTCCGGCGGTGCGGTCGAAGGTTTGCCGGTCCATACCTTTCCGACCGATGACGGCGGCGTCGACATGAAATGTCCGACCGAGATCGCGATCAGCGACCGCCGCGAAGCGGAATTGGCTAAATCTGGATTTATGCCTTTGATTCACAAGAAGAATTCTGATTTTGCCGCATTTATCGGTGCACAGTCACTGCATAAACCGGCCGAATACGACGATCCCGATGCAACGGCAAATGCCAACTTGGCAGCGAGATTGCCGTATTTGTTCGCAACTTGCCGATTCGCGCATTATCTGAAATGTATCGTCAGGGATAAAATCGGCTCATTCAAAGAGCGTGACGATATGGAAAGATGGTTGAATAGCTGGATTAGTAATTATGTGTTAACAAATCCGGCATTGGCGACGGAAGAAGATAAAGCCATTCGTCCTTTGTCTGCCGCCGAGGTGGTCGTTGAAGAAGTTGAGGGTAATCCCGGCTACTATGCTTCAAAATTTTATTTAAGGCCGCATTATCAGTTGGAAGGCTTGACTGTTTCCTTACGATTAACTTCCAAATTGCCTTCACAAAAAGGCGGTTGATGATCGTAAGGGGTTTAAATCGATAGATAAACTCTCGTGGAAAATGGCTAAATTTCTTTGAGGTTATTCATCAGCAGCGTGTAATTTTTTTATTTCTGTAAATTATGAGGATAAACAATGATCTTATTAAAATTTGAACCTGAATTAAAAGGCGATTCCAAAGTAGATAAACATGATGGTTGGATAACGATAGACTCAGTGCAATGGGGGACCGGACGCGCCGTTAGCTCTAGTGGAACCGGTGCCGACCGTGATACCAGTAACCCATCGTTTTCAGAAGTCACATGTGCCAAAAGCATGGATATCGCTTCTGCTCAGTTAATGCAAGAAGCGGCATGCGGTAAAACATTGACGAAAGCGACTTTTCATTTTATTCAAACAGGCGGAAAAGATGTTTCCGGACAAGAGTTTGTGGAAATTATTTTAGAAAAACCGCTTATCAGCAGCTATAGCATGAGCAGCGGAGGTGAAAGGCCGAATGAATCCTTTTCCATCAACTATGTCGGTATAACATTACAATATAACCAATTCGAAGAAGGCGGCACGGTTAAAAAAGGCGAAGCTAAAGGTTATGATTTAAAAACCAATAAAGCCAAAAATAAAATCTGATAATTCCCTGTCTTGGCTGAATAATGGTTGTAATATCATTGAGGAAGTTCGGCTTGGCGTATGAATTAACGGATGCTAATTATCCTTCCAAATGGGTGGTTTATGCCGCCCATTTTTTATCGATATGGATTGACGCTAGCCGAGGACCGATACATGTTAAACAGTGAACAAGCATTGAAAGACGGCAATCTGGAACAAGCATTGGCCGACATTCAACAGGCCGTGAGAAAAGATCCGGCCAATGTCAAAAATAGAATTTTCCTCTTTCAGTTGTTATCGGTTCTAGGCCAATGGGAAAGAGCATTAACCCAGCTCAATGTCTTGGCTGACATGGATGCGGCAACCCTCGCGATGGTACAAACCTATCGCGAGGCAATACGTTGCGAAGTATTGCGTAAAGAAGTTTTTTCAGGCTTGAAAACACCGCTGATTTTTGGTGAGCCTCAACAATGGATGGCCTTATTGTTACAGGCCCTTAATCTCACCGCACAAGAACAATACAAGGAAGCTCAAGAATTACGCAATCAAGCCTTCGACGACGCTCCGGCCACGGCCGGTTCGATTGATGGCGAGCATTTTGACTGGTTGTCGGATGCCGATGTCCGACTCGGCCCGATGCTTGAAACAATCATCAATGGTCAATATTATTGGGTTCCTTTTCAACATATCAACACTATCCAAATAGAATCGCCGGACGACCTGCGTGATTTGGTCTGGATGCCTGTGCATTTTGCTTGGCGAAATGGCGGCGAAGCGTTCGGGTTTATTCCGACACGTTATGTCAACTCCGAAAGTAATCGGGATGCCGCTATTCAATTGGCGCGCAAGACCGAATGGCAAGAGCTGCACGATGGGCTATTTATCGGTCTGGGACAGCGCTTGTTGAGCGCCAATAATAATGATTATGCCTTAATGGATGTCCGTGAAATCAGCTTTGTTGACACTGATAACGCATAGTCATGGCCGAATTAACACAAAAAGAACGTCTGCAACCCTCGTTACTCGATCGATTGACCGATGATGAGCCGAACACTCAGATTGAGTCCAGAGATAAGCGGGTGTTGTCGATGCACAAATTGAGACAGTCGGTGTTGCGTGACGTTTCTTGGTTATTGAATGCAGATTCGTTCGAGTCCGTTGCCGATTTAACGGATTATCCGGAAGTCGCTCAGTCGGTGGTCAATTTCGGTATACAAAATCTGGCGGGTACTTCAGTGGTTGGCGCGGATTTGACCAATATAGAAAGAAAACTTAAACAAGCCATTACTGTTTTTGAGCCGCGCATTTTACCTAATAGTTTGACAGTTAAAGTATTGTCGGCGGATGTGATGAATCAGCAAGCTATCAGCTTTGATATCGAGGCCAATCTTTGGGCGCAGCCCCTTCCGGTACATCTTTATTTACGGACTGAGATCGATGTATTGACAGGCGACGTGAATCTACGGGACATGGGTGGCTAAGGAATGGATCCGAAATTATTACGCTATTACAACACGGAACTACACCATTTGAGGGAAATGGGCGGAGAATTTGCCGTTGAATTCCCTAAGATTGCCGCGCGCTTGGGAATGGATAGCTTTGAATGCGCCGATCCTTACGTCGAGCGATTATTGGAAGGTTTTGCCTTTTTAGCGGCTCGCGTCCAATTGAAGCTCGATGCCGAGTTTCCGCGATTTACCCAGCATTTGCTGGAAATGATATACCCGAATTATCTCGAGCCGACTCCGTCTATGGCCGTCGTGCAATTTCAACCCGATTTGACGGAAGGCTCGTTAAATGAAGGCTTTACGATAGAAAGAGCAACCGCGTTACGCAGTCAGACGGCAAAAGGCGAACAAACACCTTGCGAATACCGCACCGCGCACGAAATCAAGCTTTGGCCTTTACAAATCCACGACGCGGAATATCTGCCGAATCTCGGTGCCGTGGCAAACCTCTGCGTGCATAATCTGACCGGAGTAAAAGCCGCGATTCGCATCCGGCTAAAAACCACGGCAGGTTTGAAATTCAATGAGCTTAAACTGGATTCCTTACCCATTTTTTTACGAGGGCATGGCGAACTGCCGATGCACATGTATGAACAATTGATAGGTGACTCGTTAGCCGTTTGCATGCAGCCGACCGAAAAACCTTATCGCTGGCAGCATTTAGTGAAAGATAACCCGATAGCCCGGATCGGTTTTTCCGATGAAGAAGCCTTGCTCAATTATTCGCCTCGTTCTTTTCAGGGATACCGTCTTCTGCAGGAATATTTTGCCTTTCCGGAACGCTTTATGTTTGCAGAATTTACAGGTTTCGCTCAAGCGTTGAAACAGTGTGATACCGATGAGATGGATTTAATCGTTCTGCTCAAACGAAGTCATACAAAACTGATTAATGCCGTCGACAGATCTCAATTTGCGTTATTTTGTACTCCGGCGATCAATCTGTTTCCCAAGCATGCCGATCCTATCTATATCGATCATAAGTCGTCCGAATTTCACATCATCCCGGACCGGTCCAGGCCGATGGATTTTGAAATTTGCCAAATCAAAGAAGTCATCGGCATTGGGAGCGGGGGCGTCAATGAAAAAAAGGAATTTCAGCCGTTTTATCGATACAGCGACGAACGTAGCCATGACGTCCGGCCCGCTTATTATTCGTTACATCGGCAACAACGGGTAGCTTCGTCGAAACAAAAACGTCAAGGGCCGCGATCGAGTTATATCGGCAATGAGACTTTTATTACGCTGGTCGACGGGCAATCGGCACCTTACGGTAAAGACCTTAAACAACTATCGATCAAGACACTCTGTAGTAATCGCGATTTACCGCTGCTGATGTCGTTGGGTGGAGGAAAAACCGACTTCACGATGCAGAAGGGCGCGCCGGTTCAAAGCATCCGTTGTCTTTCAGGCCCTACGAAACCTCGAGCATCTACCGCTTATGGCAATGTCAATTGGAGTTTGATCAATCATTTGTCGATGAATTATTTAAGTTTAATCGACCGTAATGACAAAGAAGGTGCCGTCGCTCTGAGAAGTTTATTGAAGTTATACAGCGAATATAATGTTGCCGCTATTACCAATCAAATCGAGGGATTGTTGTCGATCCAGGCGAAAGATATCGTTAGGCGAATCAATACGGCCGGCCCTATCGTTTTCGGCCGCGGCTTGGAAATAAACTTGAATTTTGAAGAGTCCGCTTTTGAAGGCAGCGGAGTCTTCTTGATGGGAGCAGTGCTGGAAAATTTTTTGGCCCGCTACGTTTCAATTAACTCGTTTACCGAAACCGTGGTTAAGTCACCGGATCGTGGAGAAATAATCAGATGGCCGGCGAGAATAGGTCGAAGAAAAACGATTTAAGCGAAGGTTTACTCGAACAGCCACATCAGTACGATTTTTATCATGCCTTACGGTTGATTGAATGTAGCCATGACGATAAACCTTTGATAGGACAATCCAATCGGCCCGTTGACGACGTGGTAAGATTTGGCCAAGAAGTCTCCATGGCTTTTGAGTCGTCGACATTGAGTCAATTTATAACAGCTCACGATGGGAAGCCGGCCCGATTGACTCAGCGTTTTTTAGGACTGTTCGGACCCAACGGTCCGATGCCTTTGCATCTGACTGAATATGTGCGAAGCCGGGAACATAATTTTCATGATCATACCCTGGCCCGATTTGGCGATATTTTTCATCATCGCCTGGTTGCGTTGTTTTATCGTGCCAAAGCGGATACCGAACCTGCCTTCAGTTTCGACCGGCCCGACGAAGACCGGTTTGGCGATTATTTAGGAGCGTTAGCCGGGATCGGCGATGAGGCGTTTCAAGATCGCGATGCGATACCGGATCTGGCCAAGTTTCATTACATAGGCCATCTAGCGAATCAGGCAAAAAATGCCGATGGGTTGATCGCTATCCTGGCCGATTTCTATAAACTACCGGTGAGACTCAATGAGTTCATCGGCGAATGGTTGCAGATCGAAACCGAAGATTTGACCCGGTTGGGTGAATCGACAAAAACCGGTAGGTTGGGCGAGTCAGTCGTATTGGGCTCCCGAGTTTGGAGTTGTCAGCATAAATTCCGGATTCTGTTCGGGCCTTTGACCCTAACAGAGTATGTCAGTTTGCTACCTTCAGGTCAGCGACTTGAAAAATTGATTGCGATCGTACGAAACTACAGCGGCTTTGAGTTCGATTGGGATGTCAATCTAATCTTGAAAAATGACGAGGTACCGATGAGCCGATTGGACGGCGGCACACGACTGGGCTGGACAAGCTGGCTCGGTGAGCGGCGCAGCACCGAAGATGCGAACGATCTGTTGCTCAATCCGATACGGCGATGAGTTGATCTGAATTTTTGAGCAGTGAGCAGTAAGGATACGGTAAAAAATAACTTCCCTAAATGGATCTCACGATTTGCACATATCCCGCGCAAGTTTATCATTCCCATGCTCTGCGTGGGAATGCCGCTTTAGACGCTCTACGTCGACTGCGTCTGGCAGTTGGATTGAGAGACTTTAGGGAGTGCATTGGTTAGCTCTTGCTTGTTTTATCGAACACTGAGGATGCAGAGCGTCCCGGGATGCATTTATTCAGAGCGTAGGAACGATGATAAATCGGAAAGTTATTTGTTACGAAATCCTAAATGGAATTAGCCTCTAGATTTTGTTGGAAAACCTTATTGATCACGGGCGCCGAAGTTTAACTATACGGGGCAATTTGAAAACTATTTTAGGAGTGAGTTATGGGCGATATCAGCCGCGTCGCATTATTCGGTAAGCTGAATAAAGTGTGCTACAAATCCATAGAGGGCGCTACCGTGTTTTGTAAAATGCGCGGCAATCCTTACGTGGAACTGACACATTGGTTGCATCAGATACTGCAGTTGCAAGACTCGGATCTCCATAAAATCATTCGTCAATTCAATCTCGACCCGTCCAATTTGGCACGCGACTTTACCGAATCTTTGGATCGTCTCCCCAGAGGTTCCACATCGATTTCCGATTTATCGTCGCATGTCGAAGAAGCTGTCGAGAGGGGATGGGTATATGGTACTTTGATGTTCGGCGAATCGCAGGTACGCTCGGGACATTTGGTTGTCGGTATTCTTAAAACGAAGGGTTTAAATCATGCCTTACTCGAAATTTCCAACGAATTCGGTAAGCTCAAGCCGGATACCTTAACCGAACGTTTCGCGGAAATTGTTAGCGGCTCGCCTGAAGAAGGTCTGCATTCCAGCGACGGTTTTCAAGTCGGGGGCGGTGCTGTTCCAGGTGAAGCCAGCGGCGCGATGTCGCCGGCGCAGATGGGTAAACAAGAAGCCCTGAAACAATTCACAGTCGATTTAACCGAACAGGCGCGCCAAGGCAAGATGGACCCGATTGTCGGGCGCGATGAAGAAATTCGTCAGGTCATCGATATTCTGATGCGTCGCCGTCAAAACAACCCAATACTGACTGGCGAGGCCGGCGTCGGCAAAACTGCCGTCGTCGAAGGCTTCGCGCAGAAGATCGTCTCCGGGGACGTGCCACCGTCCTTGCTGGACGTTACGTTGCGCACACTCGATGTCGGTTTGCTGCAGGCAGGCGCCAGCATGAAAGGCGAATTCGAGAATCGCTTGCGTCAAGTGATCGAGGAAGTCCAGTCATCCGAAAAACCTATTATTTTATTTATCGATGAAGCGCATACCTTGGTCGGTGCTGGCGGTGCGGCAGGCACCGGCGATGCCGCGAACCTGTTGAAACCGGCGCTGGCGCGCGGTACGCTCAGAACCGTCGCGGCTACAACCTGGGCCGAATACAAGAAACATATCGAAAAAGATCCGGCATTGACGAGGCGCTTTCAAGTCGTGCAAGTGCTGGAGCCCAGCGAAGAAAAAGCGATTTTGATGATGCGGGGCGTCGCTTCGGTGATGGAAAAACATCATCGGGTCCAAATACTCGACGAAGCTTTGGAGTCGGCCGTAAAGCTGTCTCATCGTTATATCCCCGCCAGACAGTTGCCCGATAAATCGGTTAGTTTACTCGATACCGCATCGGCCCGCGTGGCGATAAGTCAGCATGCTGTTCCTGCTGAGGTCGATGATTGCCGAAAACGGATTAACGGATTGGATACCGAATTGGCGATCATCGGCAGAGAAAAGTCGGTCGGAGTCGATATCAAGGACCGCGAAACGATTGTCCTTGAAAAACTGGATCAAGAAAAAGCCCGCTTGTCAGTGCTTGAAGAACGATGGACCCATGAACGGGAACTCGTTAAAAATATTCTCGAAATTCGGCAACAATTACGAGAGCAGGGTGGCAAAATCGAAGGAACCGACAGCAAACTTGAAAAAGCTGCCGATAAAGCTACCGAAATAAATTCCGATCCTGTTTCCCGCGAACAGCTCCTAGAAGAGCTTAAAGCTCTGCAGGTTAAATTACACGAACTTCAAGGCGAATCGCCGTTGATTTTACCAAGCGTCGATGCTCAAGCCGTGGCTTCCGTCGTCGGCGATTGGACCGGAATTCCAGTCGGGCGTATGGTCAAAAACGAAATCGAAACCATCATTCACCTAGCCGATACCATCGAGCAACGCATCATCGGACAACGTCATGCATTGGAAATGATTGCGCGGCGCATACAAACTTCTCGCGCGGGTCTCGATAATCCGAACAAACCGATCGGCGTATTCATGCTGGCCGGTACGTCGGGAGTCGGCAAGACCGAAACCGCTCTAGCCTTGGCCGAAGCCTTGTACGGCGGCGAGCAGAATGTTATCACAATCAACATGAGCGAATACCAGGAAGCGCATACCGTGTCGACGCTGAAGGGTGCGCCTCCGGGTTATGTCGGATACGGAGAAGGGGGTGTGTTGACCGAAGCTGTTCGACGAAGACCTTATTCGGTCGTATTGCTCGATGAAGTCGAAAAAGCGCATCCGGACGTTCATGAAATTTTTTTTCAGGTTTTCGATAAAGGCTGGATGGAAGACGGTGAAGGCCGGGTCATCGATTTCAAGAATACGCTGATTCTTTTGACTACCAATGCCGGTACCGACATGATTGCCAATCTCTGTAAAGACCCGGATTTGATGCCGGAGCCTGAAGGTATTGCCAAAGCCTTGAGGGAACCGTTGCTAAAAGTTTTTCCGCCGGCGTTATTAGGCCGTCTGGTCGTTATTCCCTATTACCCGTTAAGCGACGAAATGATCGCCGCAATCGCAAAATTGCAATTGAAACGTATCGAAAAACGTATCGTTGAAAGTCATAAAGTACCATTCACCTATAATGACGATGTTATCAAGTTGATAGCCGAACGCTGTACAGAAGTCGAAAGCGGCGGCCGCATGATCGACGCGATATTGACCAATACGGTTTTGCCCAGTATCAGTGCCGAGTTTTTAACGCGGATGGTGGAAGGTAAAACGGTTGAAAGGGTGCATGTTGGTGTGGCGGATGGAGAGTTTGTTTATGAGTTTTGAATCAAACTACTTATTGGGAATACTCGTTTCTTAAAGTCGTTAATGCAAATAATACAAAGGGGTGTATCTTATGTCTTTTTATCTAAATGTACCATTTGTCACACAACTTGGTATTGGCGCAGAGATCGGTAAACATCACGGAAGAGATGATCCAACTGGATGTTGGTATGCCAGTTTGTGCATGGTTGGTTTTTATTTTGAAGCAGGCCCTCGGTTAGGTAACCCGGAATTATTTAAACGTCCTCTAGACAAACTTAAACACGGTACAGATGTCGGACATTTTCCTATTGGTGGTGATGCCGAATTAAAAATGATGCAGAACGAAGGATTAGAAGAAGTCCCTGAACCGGCTGATAAAAAATGGAAAAATTGGCAACTTGCGAAAATGCTTAAAGAGTATGGACCTTTAATGATGTCATGGTGGGCTCCGGGGGCTCATGTTTCAGTTGTTATTGGTATAGACTCTGAATCAAATGAAGTGATTTATCACGACCCGGAAAACGCGCCAAATTCTCGGATGTCGTTAAATAATTTTAACAGCAAGTTAATGTGGGGGAACCGCGCATTGATGCGAAAAAAAGGAAAACCACATCAAGGTTGATAAATTTATCTCACTGGTTTTGGCAGATAAGAACCTACTTTTAAAGTTCATCTTAATAGTAGCATTGCCGATTAAGAGAAGTTATTGATGACCGAATTCTTAGATAGTCGATAAAATTATTATTCATTAAATTGAGGTATTTATGCCAGCTGTAGACCGCTTTCTTTCTGACCCTGTTGAGTTCATGCAAAATAACATCGTTTCCACTCCTGAAGGAGGTGATGTTAATAAAACAGGGGGTAAAAAATTTTTTACTCTGGAAAAACTTAATGGTCTTGCAAGTAGTGTCGAACGTCCAGGGGCGCAGATTGCAACTTATATGGCTCGGCCTGCAGGTAATGGGGGGAATGCTGAGGGCATAATGGAAATATATTGGTGCCCTTATCAGGATGACACTATTCAGTCTACGACAGTAAGCAATGCCGCAAATATCATGTTTACTGCGCCGATGAACGGTTGCAGCTTTGGCGTTGGTTCTCCAGCCGAGGATGGTTCATGCTATGTCGCTCACATTAATATGAAATCGCAAAATAATGCATGGAACAAACAGGACGCTATCTTGAAGGGTAGCAAACTGGGAAGTACGATCGTGAGCCCGCATATGTATATGGGCTCGGATAAAGATCCTGTTCATGTGATTACTTTTGGTGTCCGTAACTCAAAAACTAGGCAATGGAGTTTTTATTACCAGCTTACCAAAATGGGTGTTGGCGCAAACGGTATTATCAAGACATTGATTGGAGTGTTTCCAGTCTGAAATTAAGTTAAGTAAGTAATGAAACTGACAGCATATAAGCTATGAACTTTGATATAAATAAGTTAATAAAACCAATTTTTCAGTCGCCACTGTTAGACCACTTTATAACCGGAATTTTATAACTTATGGCACAAAACAATAGATCCGTTACTGCCGATACCCCATTAGGTAATGATCAGCTGGTTTTCTATAGCATGGCAGGGACAGAATCCATCGGCCGATTGTTCGAGTTTGAAGTCGAGTTAGTTCGCGATCTGAAACTGGGTAGTGTCAAAGCCGATGAATTGCTGGGCAAGGGAATGACAATCAAGCTGGATCTGCCTAATGGGGGAACGCGGTTTTTTAACGGTGAGATCGTGCAATTCAAGCATATAGGGCTACGTAGTCGCTTCAGTTGTTACCGTGCAACTTTAAGACCTTGGTTATGGTATTTAACCTTAAATGCCGATTGCCGGGTTTTTCAGGATAAATCGGTTATCGAAGTGATCGAGGCTATATTGGACAGCTATGCATTTGCCGATGTGCTTTATAAATTGGACGGCGAATACAAAACCTTGGATTATTGCGTTCAGTATAGAGAAAGCGATTTCGATTTCATTAGTCGCTTGATGGAACACGACGGTATCTTTTATTACTTTGAGCATCAAGACGGTAAGCATAAATTAGTGATTACCGATTCGAATAAGGCTTTCGAAAATCAAAGCGGCTATCAGTCTATCCCTTATTTTTTGGAGGGAAACGTAGCAAGCCGCGAACGCGATCACATTCACGAGTGGTTTCAAGAGAATCAAGTCACAGCAGGTAAATTCGAATTGAACGATTTCGATTTTGAATCGCCTAGTTCCGATTTAACGATCAAAAAACACAATCCGGGGAGTTATTCTCAATCCGGGCAGGAAGTCTACGATTTTCCCGGAAAGTTTTCGTCTACGACAGTAGATAGCAAGTTGGTCGATAAGCGTTTGGAAGAGAGGCAAAATGCCTATTCTGTTAAGCGCGGCCAAGGCAATGCTTTAGGCCTCATCCCCGGCATGAAATTCACGCTAACCGATTTTTATTTCGCCGAAGAAAATATCGAACATGTCGTCGTATCGGCTTCCTACCTTATACAAGGCGACGATAGCGTTTCAGGCATGGGCGGGGGTGGTGAAATCTTTCAATGCAGCTTCGATGCAATTGATGCGAAGCAAGCCTTTCGCTCGATTAGATTGACACCCAAACCTTCGGTTTCCGGATCGCAGACCGCGATTGTTGTCGGTCCGTCAGGTGAGGAGATTTGGACCGATAAATACGGTCGAGTCAAGGTGCAGTTCCATTGGGATAGGGAAGGGCAAGACGATGAAAACAGTTCCTGTTGGGTCAGGGTTTCCCAGCCGATGGCCGGCAAGAAATGGGGGTGGATTTCTTTGCCTCGGATCGGTCAAGAAGTGGTCGTCAGCTTTTTGGAAGGCGATCCGGATCGCCCATTGATAACCGGGAGAGTTTACAACGACGATCAAATGCCGCCTTATGATTTACCTTCAAACAAAACCCAAAGCGGTATCAAGACCCGCAGTTCAAAAGAAGGTACGGCCGATAACTTCAATGAATTACGTTTCGAGGATAAAAAAGGCGAGGAAGAGGTTTACATTCATGCTGAAAAAGACCTCAATTGTGTAATCGAAAATAACGAGACTCGAAAGATTGGTTTAGATAAAAAAGACAAGGGCGATCAAACGATTGAGATCCAAAACGACAGAACAGTAACCTTGCACGACGGCAACGATAAGTTGAAAATTGAGACGGGCAATCGTAAGATCGAGATCGATCAGGGCAATCATGACTTGGTGGTATCGAGCGGCAATCACTCGGTCAAAGTCGATGCCGGCAAAAGCACGATTGAAGCGATGCAATCAATTGAACTCAAAGTGGGTGGCAACAGCATAAAAATTACCCAGCAAGGCATCACGATTAAAGGGCTTATGCTGGATGCGAGCGGGACGAAGACAACTGTCAGCGGTGATGGAATGTTGACGTTGAAAGGCGGAATAACGATGATCAACTAAACGACAATGCTTTGACCCGTCTCCATAAACACTTTGAAAAAATAAACCTTCAAAAACTTAATTTTCGCCATATCTATAATCCGCTAAATCGACATGACTGAAATAAATCTTACTAAAATACAACAACCGAGCGCGGCGGAGATTTGCGATGCTATCGAATTGGATGAAGAAGCCTTAGTACTTTTACAAGAAAGTATGGCTCCGGCCGCTTATTTACAGCTATTGATAGAGAAGGAGCTTTACCCGGATGCGGTAAAATTTTTAGCAGGCGCGCTGCCCAAGCGCGAGGCGACATGGTGGGCATGTCTCGCTGCTCGGGAATCATTAGGCGAAGCGATTTCACCCGATGACAATAAAGCCATTCAATTAGCCGAAGCTTGGGTGTATAAACCGACTCCGGAAAACTGTAAAGCCGCACTTCCCGCTGCGCAAGCAACCGGATTCAAGAATGCGGCAGGATGGGCGGCAATGGCGGCATTTTGGAGCGGGGACAATATTTCTCCAATGGAAGGCACCATCGTCCCGCCGCCTGACTATCTGACCGGTAAAGCGGTCATCGGTGCCGTTATGTTGGCCGCAGCGCAAAATGGATTCCAGCAAATGAAAAACAATTACCAGCTTTTTTTAAAACAAGGAATCGACATTGCCGGTGGTGGAGACGGCCGGTCGATTCAATGATTTATCGATCATAAGTTTTTAGTTTGGAGATAGTTGAATGGGACAACCCGCCGCTAGATTAACCGATATGCACGTGTGTCCTCAGGTCAATCCGGGGCCGGTTCCTCACGTCGGCGGTCCGATACTGCCGCCTTGTTGTGTAACCGTAATGATTGGCGGCTTGCCGGCCGCGAGAGTCGGCGATACAGCTTTTTGTGTAGGGCCGCCCGATTCTATTGTTAAAGGTTCGTCCACCGTTTTGATTAGCGGAATGCCCGCAGCCAGAATAGGGGATTCGACCGCTCATGGTGGTAATATTGTTATGGGCTGTCCGACAGTCTTGATCGGGGGGTAATCAGGCTTTGGATTTTTTTGGAGTGATAAATTATCAATATCAATGACAAAAACGTTTCGTCCCATTCTTAATGTGTAGGTTTGCTACACTCTCCGTAAAACGCTCCGTCAAATACAATCCGATCTGGAATAATCCCCGGTACATTGCAGTTTTAATCCTGTTCTTTCTTTTGTAAATAAGTATAGTCGACAATGATTTTCCAATCGTGTTTGGCATTGAATTCAATAGAATCCCAAGCGGCGATTTTAAAGACCTCTGTGCCGTTTTCGCGATAACTGTAATAACCGATGCTGTCGTCATCGACCATGGTTAATCTCCCGAAAGCCTGCAGCGAGGGTGATTGGCGGCTGACCGGATCGATAAATAGATTTGTGCCGATATAGTCCGAATTGGCGTCATACAGGATCAAGCCATCGTTACGCATGATCCAAATATCCCTGTTTATTTCATCCTGTTTTAGAATGGTCGCAAACAGTTTAGGCAGCACCTTTTCCGGCAACATTCTCGCCTCGAGATATTCGGCAATACGGCCGTCTTTTTCGATCGGTATTCGAAATTTCAGTATGAGTCGTTTGTTTTCGAAAGCAGCAATCGGTTTTAGCTCATCGATTTCATCACTTGCGGCAAATGCTCCTGCCGTTTCCGAGGCGGGGTGTATCGAAAACGGTTCAAAATTCGGATACCGGCTTTGTAATTCTTCTAATATCGATGGCTCAGTGATAACGCCGGAGCCGAGTTTCTCTGCGGCTTGGTTTAGGTCGGAAAATACCAGTGCGATTTTCGATTGCAACTCATGCACGATAGATCGTGCTTGTTGCTGTGAGCGTTCTCCGTAAAAAGTGATTCGGCTTAAGGCTTGTTCGGCTTCATGTTTAGCTTCCTGCATTTGGTGTGCATAATGAAGCGAAAAGCCTGTCCCGATACTAATTGCAAGTAGTAGCAATGCAGTAGAGAAAACGGCAAATTTATTTTGCGTAAAAAAACGGCTTAATAATTCGCGTCTTGAATAGGCATAAACATTGACCATGCGCCCGTCACGAAAGGCCTTCAGTTGTTCGGCTAATTTTCCGGCATCGGAAAAACGCTTCAAAGAACTCTTATGTACGGCTTTTTCGCAGATCGCAATCAATTCAGGCGGGGCGGCAGTTTTGAATCGTTTAGGAGAGGGGGTTTCGAAATCTTTCTCCATTTGTTGCTGTATTGCGGTAATCGAACCTCGGTAAGGTTGGGTGCCGGTAATAATTTTATAGAGAATTACTCCCAGGCTGTAAACATCCGATGTTTTATCCGCACGGCCGCTGAATTGTTCCGGCGCCATATAGGCGGGTGTACCAAGCGCTTCTGAGGTACTTGAGTCGCTTAAACTATCGCGTTGGTGAGTGAGCGCTTCTCGGTAAAAATAGGTATTGTCGTCATCGTCCAGTACCTGGGCTAATCCCCAGTCGACCACGATGGTTTCGCCGAAATTACCGACAATGATATTCGCGGGTTTTAAATCGCGATGAATGACGCCCTTGGCATGCGCATACGCCAAGGTATTGCAAACATCGATTAGAATATCCAAAAGTTGAATACGTTGGTTGAACCCGGTTTTGAGATCAGTATCGGATATTTTTTCGAATTTTCGAGCCAGCGTTTCGCCTTTAATGTATCGCATCACATAATAAGGCCTACCGTCACTTCTTTGACCCAGTTCATAGACAGGAACAATGCCCGGGTGTTCTAGTTTTCCGGTAATTTTGGCTTCATGGAGAAACGAATGATCGAGCTCGATGTCCCCGCTTAATTCATCCAGCATTTCCTTGACAGCGACTCGCCTACCGATGGTTTCGTCGTAGGCTAGATAAACCCGCCCAACACCGCCTTGACCGATAATTTCGAGCACGCTCAGATTATTGAATCTCGGGTCACCGGACATTTTATTGTCGGGTTCAATAGTCAATGGCCGATTTGTGGCAAAACGTGTCGAGTCGTCTTCATCGATCAGCGATGTAGTGGAATGGGTGTCGTCGTTTAACATTTTGCCTCGGCTGCATTAAAGTGGGATTTATAATTGACTGTGTTTGGGTCGAACAACAACAATAAGAATTGATGTCGTTCAATTGTAGTCATTTATCATTCATCGTTTGCGGTAATGAGGCTCACCCTAAATTCCTTATAACAATCGACCAATAGTAGACATCATACTAAAATTAAGTCGATAAGCTTTTGTAAAAACTTAAAAAATACACGGATTCTCTATTTACAATCTGATCAATTTAAAATCTAAAATCCTGTTTTGCTGATAAAATGCGCCCCATTATTGTTTATTAAGTGTTCCAAATTTAGGGGGAAATCATGTTAAACCAATCGAAAGCAAAACCGAATAGGCCGGTTTTATATTGTACTTCGTTGTCATCTTTGGTGGTCGTTAGTGCGTTAGCCATGCCTCAGATAGGTTTCGCTCAATCATCTACTAGCGATACAAGTCTGTTCAATTCCAGCCAACAAAACCTGATATCTACGTTACAAAATTTGCACTCTGGTTGTTTTATTGAAGAAACTGAATCTGTTTCTGATTCTAGCTTATGCACACAATTAATCTCAATCGAGAATTTTTTGTTTGATCCTGAGCAAGCCCCCATTATTTTCCAGCAACTCTCTCCGGAGCAACTCATTCAACAAGGTACCCAAGCAACTCGAATCACAGCGGGGCAACTTGGCTTAGTCGACAGTACGCTCAAAAACCGGATGTCTAAAATTCATTCCAGCCATCAAGGCAACATTCAAACATCGGGATTTCAATTTTATCGAAACGGTCAGTCGGTGTCTGAGCTTGGCGGAGCGGCCGGCGATGATTTCGGACTGTTCGGTCACAATCTCGGCGTCTGGCTAAACATGAATATTCGCGTCGGCGATGTCAATAATACGTTTGAACAGGTTGGCTTCAATTACGACAACTACGGTTTTACCGGCGGTGCCGATTATAAGCTGACTGAAGATTTGGTTTTAGGGGGCGCTTTTAGTTATTTGCGTTCAAATGCCGATTTCAGCAGAAATCAAGGCGAAACGACGACTGATACCTATACCGGTTCGATCTACGGAACCTATTATTTTTGGGATAACTTTCATCTCGACGCGATCGCATCCTATGGCGGCAACCAATACGATACGGTTCGCCGAATAAACTTTCAAAACGTCAGCACCGAAACTAGCGGTTCGACCGGTGGCAATCAACATGCCTACAGCTTGGGAATCGGTTATGACTTTTCCTACGGCGCATTCAATTTAACGCCTTATTTCAGAGGCAATTATGTCGGACTTTCGGTCGATTCGTTCAGCGAAAGCGGTGGTGCAGGTTTTGGCATGGCGTTCAGCGATCAAAATGTCGATTCGTGGACGACGACGCTGGGCGGCGAGACTTCCTATGCCTTCGGTTTGCCTTTCGGCGTCGTGATCGCGCAATTCAGAGCCGAATGGCATCATCAATACAAGGACGGTAGCCGTAATATCGGCGCCGGTTTTGTAGACGATCCTACCGGGCAGCGTTTCAATATCGTTTCGCAAGGCGCTGATCGCAATTTCGCAACGATCGGCACGAGCTTGTCGGGTACATTTGCCGACGGCTTATCGGGCTTCGTTTCGTATGATGTGATGCTAGGTTATCAAGACATCAGTAGCCACAGTATCAATTTCGGCGCTAGGATGGAATTTTAGTCTAGTAAAAGCATTTCACCATGAAGTTCATGAAGAATAAGAAGTTAATTCAATAACTTGCCATGTCGTTGTATAAACTTGTTGCTTACTTGAGCCTCTAACTACCGTTCGCCCTGAGCCCCTTCGGCTACGCTCAGGAGAGCCCCTTCATGCTTCGACTTAGCTCAGCACGAACGGTCTACAACACTTGCCAACGGCTCTTTTTAGGTTGAAAGGTTAGCGGCGACTTTTGGTTAATCTCTTGAAGTGCTTCAATGAGTTGCATGCGCTTCATGGTTGAACTGCCGAATTTAGGTGATTCGTTTAATTTAAGATTTTTTTCTTCAAAGCCAATAATTCGTCATGCTTAGGTATTGCTTCGAGCCCTTCCTCAATTTTTGCTAGGCTTTCATCGTATTTTCCCTCTGCGAATAATTGTCGAGCTTGTTGTGACAGGATATCGGCAATCTTCTTCAGACCGTTTTTTGCTTCTTTATTATAAGGGTCGATTTCGAGCGCTTGTCGATACGACCATAAAGCATTACTGCCGGTCGGGGCGGTCAGATAACCGACTTCAAAATGAATTTCGGCTAGTTCCAGTAAGTCTTTAACCTTAAGTTGCTGCTTCGGCGTTAGCTCAATAATTTTATCTTGAAGCGGGTCGGTTTCCTGCGATAGTTTGATATAGCCTCCGGTTGTAACGGCAATGGCTATTACGGCGATTGTACCCAGAATAATGGGTAGAGGCGATCGCGGTTGCAAGTCGGTGATCAGTTGCTTGACTGAGGGAGTGCGGTTTTTTCTTTCCAAGGCCAAGGCGCGCTGCAGGCCTTTCCACTGCCGACGGCTTATGCTGGGCACCGCTTTAGGTTGCAGATTAAGCTCATAGGCTTTGAGAGCGGATAATTTCCCGTAAGGATGTTTTCCAGTCAAGATTTCATAGATGACGCAAGCAAGCGCATAAACATCGTCGCTAGGATCAGGCTCTTTATTAGAAAACATTTCCAGGCTGGCATAAGCCGGTGTCAATGCGCCTAAGTCCCTACGGGCATCGAAAACGGTTTCGTCCTGATCTTTATCGGGGCGACTGACCGCACAGGCGATACCGAAATCGAGAACCTTGACTTCGCCGGTCTCTAATATCGAAACATTGCCAGGTTTAAAATCGGAATGAATAATGCCGTTTTTATGCGCATAAGCCAAAGCCAAGCACATGCCTTTGATAATGTGCCAAGCTTTTTTGAAAGGCATGCCGTTAGGAATAACCTTATTGATATAGTCTTTCAGTGATTGGCCGGTCAAGACTTCCATCGACATAAAAATATGCGACCGGTCTCTGTCGAAGTCATAGACGGTAATGATATTCGGATGCGCCAGTGTTTGAGCCTTTCTCGTCTCCCGTTGCAAAGCAATATATGAGGTTGGATTATCCTTGAATTCGTCGTTTAGAATTTTCAATGCGACATAAGGAGATTTATCTTGAGCCTCTTGTTTGCGTAAATCCAGCGCTTTATAAACGACACCCATGCCGCCGCTACCGAGCAATTCCTCGAGTATGAAACGGTCTTTTAACACCGAGCCGATACCGATTTTTTCAGTTTCGGATGAGTTAAATCCCGATGATCCGGCATATCTAGTGCCGCGAGTCGTATTAATCGTTTCTCCGGATGTTATATCAACCGAACTAACCGCACCCCTTTGGTCTGTGGATTCGAAACGATCAGTCAACCGGATTTTCTCGAAGTCAACATTCGGTTGAATGACTTCGCCCGGTTTTGGTGTATTAATTTTTGTTGTCGGCCGAACAATGGTTTCATCTTGCTCGTCAGAGGACGTGCTTATTCGTGTTTCGTCGTCATTGTCGGCATTATGCAGAGATAGGGTTGTTTGTGCGATTAAGCCCTGCTGAATTTGCGGTGGTAAATAGCCCTGTTCAAAGCAGTCATCCAGCAACTTGCGCAGTTCGCCTGATTGTTCGGGATGTTCGCTAAGCAGCTGACGCATTTGTTTCGACAAATCGCCGAAGGTTGTTTCACCTTCTCGAAAAGAATTTAATACCTGAACAAAGTGGCTTAATGGGGTTTCCATGATTTTCCGATGAGTCGGTCTGTAACGGCTCTTAATGAGCGAAATGATATTGCAAAATAATAGGAGGATAATAGCGAATGGTAAATAGTGAATAAGCGTTGGAGACGACAGACTTGCTATTAATCAGAAGTTTTCAGGATGAAGTTAGGCCTATTCGATTCAACTCAACGATTCATCGGAATTTCCAATCGATTCTTACTTGTAAAAAAGTGTAAAAAACCTCGCTACCAACTGCGATGAGCGTGGACCACTCTAATCAATCGAGAAAAATTGATAATGTTTCCCGAACCTAAATCCAGGCAAGCAGTCCATTCACTATTCACTATTCACTATTCACTATTCACCCTCTTAAACACCATCAGCGTGATATCGTCATTAAATACTTCGGTTTGGCAAAATTCTTTGAGCTGTCGAACAATATTATCGATGATGTTTTCCGGCTCGAATTCAGTGGACTGAGAAAAAATATCCATAAGGCGCTCAGTACCGAAGAAGTCACCATGGGGGTTTTCCGCTTCGGTCAAGCCGTCCGTGTAGAGCAATAAACAATCGCCTTCGGCCAGTTCGGTTCGTTTTTCCTCGAAATCGACATTTTTACGTACGCCGACTATGAGTCCGTCCGTGTCGAGTTGCTCGCACTGAGTTCGAGCACGACTATAAAGTAGAGGTGGCGGGTGTCCGGCATTGGAATACCTTAGGTGGTGAGTTTGCGTATCGTATTGCAGGTAAAATAAGGTGATAAAATAGTCGGAATGGTTGAGATCGGTAAACAGAAAGTCGTTTAACACATTGAGTGTTTGCGCAGGCGATGCCGGCCAATGCGCTTGTGCCCTAATGGCGCTTCTTGCCGAAACCATAAATAAAGCGGGTCCCACGGCATGACCTGAGACGTCGGCAATGACCATGTCGAGATGGGTATCGTCACGGTAAAAATAATCGAAATAATCGCCTCCGACTTGCGTAGCAGGTAAACAAAACCCGGTAATCTTGAACTGATTCGATATAACCGGTGCGGAGGGAAGTAGAGATGCCTGTATGTTCTGAGCAATTCTCATTTCGTTTTGCGCAATGGCCAAATTGACCTGGGCCATGCGTATTTGACGTTCGGCGGCTTTTCGCCCGGTAATATCATGCACAAATCCGCTGAATTCGTAAGCATGGCCGATTTTTAGCGGCGCTACACTGAGTTCGATAGGGAATTCGACACCACCTTTACGTAAAGCAACCTGTTCGGTCAGTTTATTTAAAACCGGGCTTTTACCGGTTTGCAAGAAGGTTTGCAGTTCGTCGTTCAGCGATTTACGAAAGCGCTTAGGTACAATCAATCCGGCGACATTTTGTCCTATTGCTTCCTCGCGCGACCAGCCGAACATAAGTTCGGCCCGTTGGTTCCAATCGGTAATGATGCCGTAGGAATCCATGATGATGATAGCATTGAGCGCGGTTTCTATAATCAACCGTGTTCTTTTCTCGCTTTCTATTAATGCGTCTTCATAATGTTTACGGGCAGTGATGTCCCTGTCCACGCCGCGCCATTTAATCAAATTGCCTTGTTTGTCGGTAATCGGTAAGCCGGTAGATTCGGCGATTACCTCGTGCCCGTCCTTATGCCGATAATGATTCAGTAGCGAATAGAAAGGTTTATGTACCGAAGAAAAAGTCTGAAAGCTGGTTTGATCTTGAGGTGTCAACAGCTCCGTATAGTGCTTTCCTAAGACGCCTTCAGGGGTATAGCCGATGATGGTTTCGACCGCATTACTGCTATAGATGTAATATCCGTTCGGATCTTGCTCCCACAGCCATTCTCCGGTCATTTCAGCCATTTGCCGGAAACGTTCCTCACTTTCCTTAAGCGCCGCTTCAAAATGCTTGCGTTCGGTGATATCTTCTTCGACGGCGAGAACGTGGGTAATTTGGCCTTGGCTGTTTTTGATGGTGCTGATGCTTTCAAACGCCCAGTAATCTTCACCGTTTTTCTTTTGATTTTTAATTTCTCCCCGCCATTCGCCCCGACTTAGCAGTTGTTGCCACATGTTTAGGTATTGCTCGGCAGTCGTATCGCCCGACTGCAAAATTTTCGGATTAAAACCGAGTAGCTCTTCCTTAGAGTATCCGGTCATTTCACAGAATTTCGGATTGATGTATTCGATGCGTCCGGAAGGGTCGGTGATAATGACTGCACTAGCGCTTTGCTCGACTGCTCTGAGCATTAAAATAAGGTTGATGTCGAGCTGAGTTTTTTCACCGAGCTTTTGAATCAGCAATGCAAATCGGCTTGCATGATCGGCTTCGTTTGAAGCAAGGCGGCATAATGAAATCAATGCGGGAAATGGCGAATCGGTTGCATCTTTCAGTTCGGCTTGAAAACTGACGCTGGTTTGCTCGAAAGGCATTTTCCCCAGCATTTCTTGCCAAAAATTCGCTGGAGTAGCCGTCGATAACAGTCTATCGAGGGGTTTGTCGATGAGTTGTTGCGTTTGATAGCCGAAAAGCGCGATTGCGCTTTCGTTGACCGCTTCGATAACCGGTGTCGAAGGTGTCCGGTTTTCAATGCTGGCGATGATTAAGCTTAAAACCGGACCGTCGATAAACGAATGCATGTTAATCGGTTTACATTGGAGTTTGAATCAAAAGAGTAGGGAGCAGTGGTCGATTAAAGCTTAAAAAAACTGTGGATTATCCGCGACAAAGCCATGTACCTTCGATTTAGGCTTAAAGTCCGGGGCTATCCAAGGTTGAATATCTTCATCGACTAAGTATTCCGCCAGCCATTGTGCTTGTCCGCGTATCGGCAGAATAAAGGCATATAGTTTACCGTTTGGTAGTTCGGCGACGTCGCCGATCGCAAAGATGGACGGATCGGTAGTTTGCATGAATGAATTCACCTTTATTCCTCGGTTGACAGTCAGTCCCGCTGAGGCAGCAAGTTCAGTTCGCGGCTTGAATCCGCAAGAGACTAAAGCTGCATCAAATTTACCGCCGTTATTGGAATTAACAAGTATTTCGTCGCCTTTCTTGTCAATGCCGGCGACAGATTGGTTGAATAAAACGTTAACTCCGCTATCTTTCAATATTTTAAGTAGTTTTGCCGAGTCGTCATTGCTTAATTGCCGCTCCATCAAGCGATCCATGACATGAAACAGGCTGACTTTATCGCCCGAAACGGCTAAATCCGATGCCACTTCGCAACCGATTAGGCCGCCGCCGATAATCGCCCAATGAGGCGGTTTGTTCTTGTCCAACAACGTTTGGCGTATCTGACGTAATTCTTTGAGGTCGGCAAGGCTGTTTAGTAGATGAAAATTATTGCGATCGGCCATTAAGGTCGGTGGGATGAAGGCTGCTGAACCTTGGGCTAAAACCAGAATATCATAGCCTATTGTTGTTTTTATTGACCCTGCAGTCAGATTGACGATTTTATGGGGGCGATCGATAACTTCCGCTTCGGTCTCAGTCAGAATTTCAATCCCCTTTTTGCAGATAGTCTCAAAAGTTTTGAGAATGATGGATTGTTCTATACCCTCCTTGCTAAAGCCGTGAGAAAGCAACGGACGAGAATAAAAGCCGTCGCTTTCCCGTGTTACCACGGTGATACGAACGTCCGGGTTTAAAGTATGTAGTTTTTCGGCAAACGTTATGCCGGCAAATCCCGATCCGATTATCACGACTTTCATGGCAATATTTAGAGGGGTTCGAAAGCGCTTTTTTCAGCTCCGCACTCGGGGCAAACCCAGTCATTAGGAATGTCTTCCCAACGAGTGCCTGGGGCGATTCCGCTATCCGGATCGCCTAATTGCTCGTCGTAAATATGTCCGCATTCTAAACATTGGTATTTTTTATAATCAGCCATGAAGTCACCTTAATTAAAAGTGGAAGAAATATTCGTACCAAAAACAATTTTCTACAAAAAACCGGTTGTGATTTATTTATAACTCAATTAGCTAAGCCAAGGCAAACATGAGTTTTAACGTAACAGTCAAGCCAAGGTATCCAGTTCAAGCCTTTCGAGAATCATTTCGCTGCCGGCAGTAAGCCGAGTTTCCCGGCTTTGGCAGACTGGGCAATAGAGCCGGTTAGCCGGTACCTCCGATTCGATGCCGCACTGTTCACAGATAATTTGCGCCGCTTGTTGTTCAATAATCAAAATGGCATCATCGGCTATGGTATCGACGCGATTGATTTCAAAAGCGCTTTGCAACAATAAGGGCTCTACACCCGATAAAACACCGATTTTAACCGTGATGCTGGCAACTTTTGTCGCTTGATGTTGCTGGGCCAGACTTTTCACTTGATCCAATAAATCCTCGCATAGCGAGAGCTCATGCATGCTCCGTATCCTCGGTCAGCATTTGATCGAGTAATTCCCAGGTCGAACGAGCCTCTTCCTCACTGATTTTCTGGATTGCATAGCCGACATGGATGAGAACATAATCGCCGATAGCTATCGGTTCATCCTGCAGTAAAAACAAACTGACTTCTCGTTCGATGCCTTTGGTCGAACAGACAGCGCGACTACCGTTTATAGAGGCGATTTGCATAGGAATGGCAAGACACATGAGAACTCCCGAAATGAGTTTTTAGATTGTGACAGTCGTTAGATAGAGTCCTGCGACCGCAATTGCTAGACCTCCGGCTCGAGTCAGCCAAAGCTGGCGTTTAATTAGCACGGCCATCGTAATGCCGAACGCATGGGCCAGTGAGGTCGCGGCAATGAAACCGGTGCCGTAAAATAAAGGCGATGAGGCTTGCGGCATTTCCAATCCGTGCGCGTAGCCATGAACGCTTGCGAATAAACCGGCGATCAGCATACCGGTGGCGATGGGTAAACGCACTGAAAACATTAATATAATACCTAAAAACAATACCGTTGCAGCAATGGCTAATTCCAATAAAGGTAGGACCGGTGGTCCATACGAGGCCAATAATGCCGCAAGGCTCATCGTGCCGACAAAAGCAGCCGGCAAGTGCCAGAGTGCTTTATGACCCAATTGTACGGCCCAAATGCCAATTGCCAGCATCGCCAGCAAATGATCGATGCCTATGAACGGATGGATGAATCCTTCGGCAAAACCCGCGCCTTCTACGCCGAAAGTATGGGCCTGAGCCGCCGTTCCATATGCGGCAAACGCGGCGATTCCGATAATTGTATTGACTGGCTTTCTATTCATTTCACACCTTTTCTGCTAATTTGAGGATAAAACATCGTTGTTTTAGTGAAAAAACCGGCTAAACGCTACAGGACAATAGATTTTATAACATGCTACTCCCTTTATACTCAAAAAATGGCTAACTTTATGAAGGTAAGGGATGTGTCCAGCGAGGTTGTCGGCGGCAGGGCAGATTTTTGCTCCATGCAAAATCTGCATTTACGCCCTCCCTGGCGTTCGAGCCACCGACAAGCCCCCATGGATGGGTTTACCCAGCACCTAAATTCCATAGGTCATTGGTAATGATTCAATATCATGGCTAATTTAGGTGCTGGGTGAACGGCGGTCCACGATAGACACATCCCATACCTTTTATTTTTAGACGGTTTTTCGATCAAAAGGGAGTAGTATCTTGGCGGCAAAAGCTGTTAATAGAGTCGTGATTGTTGAATGGCTTTACGACTTACGCATGCTGAAAAACACCACCACCTAAGAGTTTTACGATAGTCATCATGATAACAGAACATTCATTTTCCGATACCTACATTACGCTTGCACATGGTAATGGCGGACGTTTCATGCGCGAATTAATCGAGCATTTATTCGCCAAATATCTCGATAATGCCTGGCTTGATACCCGTGCCGATGCGGCCGCCATGCCTTTCGACGAATCGGATGGTGAGTTGATGATCACGACGGACGGATTTACGGTCGATCCATTAGAATTTCCCGGCGGTAATATCGGTAGCTTGGCTATCCATGGAACCGTGAACGATTTAGCGGTGGCAGGAGCAACGCCGCGTTACCTGAGTCTCAATGCATTTATCGAAGAAGGCTTGGAGATAGCCGTGCTTGATCGGCTTATTCGCAGTATGGCTGAAGCTTGCCGAGAATGCGGTGTTGATATCGTAGCAGGCGATACTAAAGTTTTACGCCGGGGACAGGGTGGCGGCGTTTATTTTGCCGTTACCGGTGTCGGAAAACGCCGCCGTTCGGTCAATCTGGGTATTGATAATATTCAGGCCGGCGACTGCATTTTGCTTAGCGGAACTGCCGGCGATCATGGTTGTGCCGTGTTGTTGGCACGCGAGCAATTCGGCTTGAGCGGAACGTTACAATCCGACGCGGCGAGTGTGTTCCCGGTGACTCGTGCGTTGCTGGATCTGCCCGGGTTACGATTCATGCGCGATCCGACCAGAGGTGGAATTGCGACTGTTGCGCACGAAATTGCTTCGGCTATCACCGGCACGGTTAAACTGGTTGAAACAGTGATACCGGTTAACGAGCAAGTCAAAACCGTTGCCGAAATCCTAGGTTACGACCCTTATTATTTGGCCTGCGAAGGGCGGGTGGTGGCTGTAGTGAGTGCCGGCGATGCCGAAGAAGCGCTTAAGCGAATGCGCGGCGCGGGCTGTAGTGAAGCGGCGATTATCGGCGAAGTTCAAGCCGGGAGAACCCAGGTGATTTTGGAGACGGCATTAGGCGGAGAACGGATATTGGAGGAGCTTGAAGATGACCCGTTGCCGCGGATATGTTAGGTCTTCGAGCTGTCAAACATACCTTAGGAATATGCACAAAATAACTTATACAAGCAGTAGGTTTTTGGCGGTTTGATGACTCGCTTGACAGGACGCCGTGAACCCAGCACCTTAATTATCTAAGATAGTTAACCATAACGTTCATGAAGGCCTAGCCATCGCCACGGCAAATGAAAGTTCTCTGGTGGCGGAGGGTGCGGCCACTCGCCCGACAGGACGCAGTGAACCCAGCACCTAAATTCCATAGGTCTTTGGCAATGATTCAAAATCATGGCTTATTTAGGTGCTGGGTGAATACGTCCGTGTAGGCTCGACGGCGGAATCTGATTGCCATGGATGGCATGAATGCAGATTTTGCAGGAGCAAAAATCTGCCCTGCCGCCGATGCCTGCCGGTCGAGCAACCGCACCCTCTTCGGAGCCGGCATTTTCTCTGCCGAGCTTCGTATATCGAAAAATTAGATATAAAGAGTCCAAATCTACGAACTTTCACAGTAACCAATGGGCTATGGAATTTAGGCGCTGGGTGAATACGTCCTTATTTACTCAACGAAATAAAAGATGAATCGTTTTGGTTATGAGTCGTAGTGATGATAGGTTTCAAAGATCGTAACGTGAAACGTTTCGATCACTTAATCCCGAAATATACCGGCCAGTCGCGCAAAATTTAAGTATTTTTGCCGTTTTCCAACAAATATCCCAACCCTCTTATAGTTCTGATATTGACTTCGAAAGGCTTTAGACGTTTACGTAAACGGTGTATATAGACTTCTATGGCATTATCACCTAGTTCATCTCCGCCGGTCGATAAACGCTGAGCGATTTTATCCTTACTGACTACGTATCCGGCTTGAAGCATAAGTGTTTCAATCACACCGTATTCGCGCTGAAACAAAATCAACGGATCTCCATCAACCAAAACTTGATGTTCAAGGGTGTCGAGGGTTAGCCTGCCAACCACGATATCCTTACTGAAACCGCAGTAACTCCGGCGAATGAGGGCATGGATGCGTGATTCCAATTCCCGGCAATCGAATGGTTTCACCATGTAATCATCCGCACCGCGCTTAAGCCCGTCTATTCTGTCGTTCAATCCGTCTCGAGCCGTTAAAATCAATATGGGGACCGTATCTTTGCGCATTCTCAATTTCCATAAGATTTCGCTGCCGTCCATATCGGGCAATCCTAGATCCAGTATCAATAGGTCAAAGTCTTGCGCGAGCAAAGCGCCTTCCGCATAGCTACCGTTCGGTGCACAGGTGACATTATAGCCGGATTGGGACAGGGTATAAGCCAACCCATCCGCAAGCACGGCATCATCTTCTACGAGTAAGATTTTCATGGTTTTAAACGCGCTGAAAATTTGATTACATTGTTTCCTAGATTGCTCGCTAATGAGCCAACAGGTTTTCATTTTTTGTCGTTCGTTCTTTCTTTCTCGGATTAAGCGTCGTTACAGGGCTAATTCCCCGTCATTTCCGGGGGATTAGCCATCATTTATTGTTTCTCCTTTAGTTGGTTTTAGGATCCGGCCGTTCCCAGAACCGGCTGGCCAATAAAGCCTCCATGATGCTCATTTGATCGCCGAAATGCTTAATCGCGAGTACCGGTATTTGAGCTTCGGACATGACCTGCGAAGTTACGCTACCCAACAGAATAGTTGCCGCCTGACTGCGGCCGCGCGTACTGATCACAATCAGGTCTGCGCCGTATTCCTCGGCTTTGCGTAAAATCTCATGAGCGGTGTTGCTGCTCTCTTCGAATGCGGCCTTGACGGTCACTTCATGAGTGTTTACCCGTTTAAGGAAGTCTTCGAAAGTTGCTTCTTCCTCTCCGAAAACGATGTCGTCATGTTCTTCGTAGCGAATCACCGATGGGTCGAAATACACATGCAAGGCCATGCATTCGGATATTTGGTTGATTTTCGCAAGTGCGGTCGCGTGGACTAAGCTATCGGCGGAAGGCTGTGAAAAATCGATCGGGGCGACTATTCGGCTTATGCCGGAGTCACAGTCCTCAGGTACCATCCATACCGAACAGCTAGTGATCATAGCCAGACGTCTGGCCAAAGAACGTTGTCCGGTTCTGTTTTTACGGTGTCCCAACAAAATTAAATCGGATTTGGCGGCTAAGGTGAATTGCACCAACTCGTCCATGCGGCTCGTTCCTTCCATGGTTTGATAATTGACTTTGGTCGACTTGAGTGCGCCGTCGAAATAATTTTTCATTTCTTCGGTCATGCCTTTCTTCAGCGCTTTCGGCGAATTGTCTTTGCGATGTTTATCTTGCGGCGTGATGACATGCACGAAGTTAAACTCCTTGCCGATACCCAGTTTAGCGAGATGGGCTGCATATCTTAATAGACCGGTATCTTCTTCGGTCATCGCCAATGGCACGGTAATACTGTTGAAACTGCCGGGGGGCGTTACGGCGGCTTGTACTTCTTCATGCTCAGCGGGTTTTGAGATTGTCTCAGCTTCCGTATGCGGCTTGTCGAAATATTTGCGGGCGACAAAATAGAGCACCAATGCCGACAGTACGCCGGTCAAGAAATCGGTGACCGGAACCATGATTGCCGTAAAAATCATCAAGCCGGCATGAAATTTATTATGATTCATGACTTCCTTGATCTCGGACGGTTTGATCATATTAGTCGCGACCCATAACAAAATACCGCCGATGCACGCCATCGGCACCAATTCCAGATATTCGGCGATGTAATAAGCCAAGGTTAACTTCAAAACGCCTTTGAAGTAACCCGCCAAAGGCGTTACTGCGCCTGCTTTGATGCTGGTCGCGGTGCGCGCCAACGCGCCGGTGCATGGAAAACCGTTGACCATCGGAGTGATTATTTGCACCAAACCTTGTCCCCAGAATTCCTTATTCGGGTTGAACGGTGTTTTGCGATTGTCGGCGAGCCGGTCTGCCATCGATGAACACAACAAGCTTTCAATACCGGACACGAAAACAATCGCCGCGACGAAATACAGAATATCGACGGCGACGCCTAAATCCATTACCGGCAATATCGGTGGCGTGAATACGAAAAAATTATTAGGAATCGTGCCGTAGATATCGCGCACGATGATGATGCCTTTATCGGCCATCACGGTTGCCGCCAACAAGGTCGAAACCCCGATGGCAATCAGCGGAGCCGGAATGAAGATCGAGATGCGCAGTAGAAACTTGGTCAGCACAAAGGTCATGATGCCCAGCGTAACCGACCAAATATTGATTTTATCGATATTGTCGTAGGCTGCCGATAGGTTATGCAGTAATCCGCCCTTGATGTCCTCGTCTTCGCCCAAGAGGTCTTTAAAACTTTCGATGCCGAGTATCGATTCGACATTAGTCAATGCAATCGCGACAGCAATCCCTGCCGTAAAGCCGACGACGATAGAGTTGGGGACCAGCTTGGCATATTTGCCGAGCCCGAAAATGCCCATCAGCATTAAAATGATACCGGCGATCACCGAGACTAAAACCAAAAAGCCGTGCGCCTCGGCGAATGTGCCGCCGCCTGCTTCGCCGTACTTAGCCATTAGGGCAGCAATGATCGGAATGAAGGCGGCGGTCGGCCCGTAAACTTGATACTTAGAACCGCCCCAGGTCCGACCGATGATACAGGCCAGTGCGCCGGCGATGATACCTTGTTCCGGTCGCAGCCCCATCGCCATTGCGAATCCCATTGCCATTGGGATTGCGGTTAACGCAACGATGAGTCCGGCGCTGAAGTCGCGATAGGTTGTTTTCAACCAGGTTTCGCGGGTTAAATCTTCGAAACGGCTGTCCCAGAAGGTGTTGAATTCCTTCAGTCGCTGCAAAATCGATGTCGGTTGACTGGTTTGCGGCTCAGTTTTTTTACCGGAGCCGCCGGATCCTTCTTGAATATGTTTTTGAATAGTACTCATAAATTGCTCGCAAAATATCAAGTTAATAAATGCCCAACTTCATAACGCTAAGCACGTAGGAAGCCATTCGGCAATAGTGTCAAGTCTTGGTTGCCTTGGGCGTTTTGCTTAGCGCCTAATGAAACTTCGGTGATTTTAAGACGGCTTCTGCGAATGAAAGGAATCGGATTGAAGCTTGTTTGCCGGTTTAACCTAGGGTTGTACCGTTTCGGAATGACGGCTTCATCGATCTGGTTGCCATCGACAAAGGCGTTGAAAGCGGCTTGATTCAAGCCGGTAAAGAGTTCCGTTTTAATTAGTACCTTGTCGGCTGAATAGCCTTGACGTAAGGCCTTGCATGTTTTTTTGAATTCCGGAGTCTTCAAGGACTGAAGCAATTCGGTCTTTGAAAAATACAACAGGTCGATTGGACAATCGGAAAGAAATCGGCAATGCGTCAAAAAGAAATACAGCTTGTCGTCTCGGGCGTTAGTTAGGGTATGCTTGACCAAATTCAGCGATTCCACCGAAAAATCGGTCGGAATCAAGATTGTTCTTTTCATCTTTCAATCCTCTTAAAAATGGGGCAAGCTCATGTTATTGATTAATACTTTCACATGCCTTTCACCAAGCTTTCGCGAAACTTGCTTGAAGCTTTCGTAAAACTTACACGACGGAAGTAAATGCGTTACGGCTTTCGGAATTAAAAAGATTTGAACCGGATGAACGCGGAGGTACCTATTCAGTTATTCTCTTTGAATATTGAGAAGGTCAAGTTCCAACTTGTTTTATACTCATCGCAGATCAAAATTCGGCACCGGGGTGCCCGTCAAAGGACGCCGTGAATACATCCCTGTAGGCTCTATGCCAGCTCTATGCTGGCACCTCCTCAGGCAATGCCGAAATTTGAAGTGAGAAAGGTATAGATGCAGGGGGCAGTGGGCTGAATAATTTCAGGCAGAGCGCTTTCGAGCGAAGGCAAAAGTCTTGAAGGTAATTGAATAAAATTGAGAACAAATAGAATTGAAGCCAACGGGTTTGGATCGAAGGAGGAGGACAACTGAGGGGCTTGCTTGTTAGGTAAGTGCAGGGGGTAGTCAGTTTTTACGTAAAATCAGTATAAGTTCAACTGTACCCGGCCGACTTGAAATTGTCATTAATACAGTGATATTGCTACGAAAATTATAGAGTTTGTCGGCAACGGTTCAAGCCGAGCAGGCTTCGATGATTTGTCCGTAGCTGATGCCTGCGTCGTTTCCGGGTAATCGTTCAGGTAGATAAACCTCGAAACCTTCCTGTTTCAAATTTTCTATCGCCAATTCGGTCAACCGCTTATTTTGAAACACGCCGCCGCAAAGACCGACCCGGTCGATTCGGTACGTTTTTCTAATTTGCATAGCCTGACCTCGGATCGTTTCGGCTAGACTGGCATGAAATTGTCCGGCCCGTTCCGCTTTGGATAATTCCTCGTTCTGCAACATCGCCAATAACGGCGTCCAATCGCTCCGCCAAATACCGTTTTCGTCTTGTTCCAAGGGCAACAGTGGCCCCGGTCCGCTATCGGTGCTGAAGGCTTCCAGTTCCATCGGGGCTTGGCCATCGTAATCGGCTTTCGATACCAGTCCCAGCAATGCCGATACGGCATCGAATAATCTTCCGGCGGAACTGCATAGGGGCGTATTGAGTTCGTGTTGCCAAGCTTTTTTCAAGAGTTCGGTGGGGAAGGGGCAGTCTTGCCATTCCAGTCCGCATTCCCAAAATAAAGCCGTTGCGCTTCGCCACGGTTCGCGCCCGACCGCATCGCCACCCGGTATTCTGAAGGGTTTTAAAGATCCAGCGCGACGCCATCGGCCTGGCCTGCCCAACAATACTTCGCCGCCCCAGATCGTGCCGTCTTCGCCATAGCCGGTCCCGTCCCAGGTAAAAACCAGCATGGTTTCGGATAAGCCGAATTCGCCGGCTAATGCCGAGGCATGGGCGTGATGATGGAATACCTGGGTTACCGGTAAACCCGATTGTTCGGCCCATCGGCTCGACCGGTAATCAGGGTGTGCGTCGCGAATGACTTTTTTAACGTCTATGTCATAGAGCGAGGCGAGATCGTCGATGGTTTGTTCGAACACCTCCTGACTGCGACGTGAACCAAGATCGCCGATATGCGGGGATATCACGACGCGGTCCTCCCAAGCCAATGCTATGGCATTTTTCATGTGTCCACCCACTGCAAGCACAGGCTCTTGCAACGTAAACGGTAGCTTCATTTCCAAAGGTGCACAGCCGCGGCCCAGTCGAAGCGGTCTCATGCTACCGGCAATTCTTCTGAATACCGAATCGTCCGCCGGTCTCAGTATCGGTCGGTTATGATGCAAAAAGGCATCGGCTACCCGGCTTAACCGCCTTTCGACTTCATCTCCGTCGGTCATGACAGGTTCGCCGCTGATGTTCGCTGATGTTGCGACTAAAGGTCCGCCGAAATCGGCAGATAATAGATGATGTAATGGACTATAGGGCAGCAGGATGCCGATTTCATCGATACCGGGCGCGACCGATTCGGCCAATGAGCTGGCTTTGCATTTTTCGACCAAGACGATCGGGCGGAGCGGGTCTTGCAATAAATTTAATTCCAGTTGATCGGGGGCTGCATATTCCTTTACGGCTGCTAAACCGTCTTCGCCGCGCCGGGGCAGGAGAACCGCGAGCGGTTTGCGGGCGCGTTGTTTACGTTCACGCAAGCGCCGGACTGCCGGTTCTGAGGTTGCGTCGCAGATCAAATGATAGCCGCCGACGCCTTTCGCCGCGACGATAGCGCCGGCGCGCAGAGCGTCGATACAGGCGGCCAAAGCTGTTTCGGTATTCGAAATGTTTTTTTCACCGGGGATGTAAAACGTCAATGACGGTCCGCATACCGGGCAAGCCAAAGGTTGTGCATGAAATCGCCTGTCCAGGTGATTTTCGTATTCTTTTCGGCAATCGGTGCACAGTTCGAATTCGGCCATCGCGGTGTTGGCGCGGTCGTAAGGCAACTTTTTAATTAGTGTGTATCGGGGGCCGCATTGCGTGCAATTGATGAACGGATAGCGGTAGCGGCGTTGTTTCGGGTCTTTCAATTCCTCAAGACAGTCGCTGCATAAAAAATAATCGGGCGGTATGTGTATGGCAGATGACGGCTCGGCAATGCTATCGAGAATCGAAAAACTATCCAGGTCGTCGGGTTTGGCGGTGTACCCATTTGCGAGAGTCGGTCTTGCGAGGGGAGGCGAGTTATCGATAAGACGTTCCATGAACCGGTCGATCCGATTCGGCTCGCCTTGTATCAAAATTTCGACGGTTCCGGTCCGGTTGAGTACCCAACCGTTTAAGTTTAGTTCATGGGCCAAACGGCATACGAAAGGACGAAAGCCGACGCCTTGGACTTGGCCGGTGACAATCAAGCGGCGCGCTACGATGTTGGCGGATGGAGGTGGTTGAATGGGTTTCAATACAAGGTGAGTTAAACAAATTAAGTGCAGGTTGTCTCTTCGAGTTCGGCTGATCGAGATCGAATTCCCGACGACCACCAAATTCGGCAGGCGCCTTCATCGGAAACCATGCACGGGCCGACCGGCGAGCGAGGCGTGCAGGAAGCGCCATATAATTTGCAATCCACCGGCTTGATGCGTCCCAGCACGACTCTCGCACAGTCGCAGCCCGGCGGCATCATGCCGGCATTTTTTCTTGCATTTTCGGCATGACCGGGAAAACGAAACCGGACGTTATGCTGTGCATAGTCAGCGCTAAGCTCAAGTCCCGATGCCGGTATGATGCCGATTCCTCGCCAAGAGGCGTCTACGATCGTCAATGTTCTTTCGATTAATCGGCGGGCGGTCGGATTGCCATGCGGTTTAACGACTTGTTCGTAGCAATTATCCAAAAAAATTCGGCCGTCGAGTTTTTGTCGTAAGACAGAATAAATCGCCGCCAGTAAACTGTCCGGAGTGAAACCGGCAATCGCGGCCGGGAAGCCGTGGCGGTCCACGACGAATTGCCATTCCTCAGGCCCCATCACGGTTGAAACATGGCCTGGGGCAATCAGCGCATCGAACGACGGCGTTTCGTAGTCGAGTAACATCGCAACCGCCGGCCACGTCAGGCGACCGCTCATCAGCAGGAATAAGTTATCGGGGATGCCCTCTGCGAGCATGCCGGCGACCGGGGCACAGGTCGTTTCGAAACCGGCGACGAAAAACACGACAGTTTTACCAGGTTCGGATTTCGCGATTCGAACCGCTTCGGAAGGCGAGGCGATCGGGCGAATGTCGGCGCCGGCGGCTTTGGCTTGTTCGAGAGAACGTACCGACTTGCTCGAAACATTGACCGGTACGCGCAACATATCGCCGAACGCCACGACTATGCTATCGGGTTCGTTCAGGCCGATTTGTATCGCTTGATAAATATCTTCTTCAGGACAAACGCAAACCGGGCAGCCGGGGCCCGGAATCAGATCGATCATGTCGGGCAGGGCGCTTCTGAGTCCCGCCATCGAAATCGAACGCTCATGACCGCCGCAAACGTTCATGATGCGCACAGGAGAGGTCAGAGGCAGTGCGCGAATTTTATCGAGCCATTGTCGTGCGTCGAGTGCCATCGGAAGGCCTCAGGCTGGTGTGCCGGATTTAACAACCGGGCGAAAGCGGACTTGCGCCGGATCGGTATGCAGTAATTGGCCGTCGCGCTGGACGTTCGGGCGCGTCGTTTGTTGTTGTGCCAGTTTGTTTCGGTGCGCTTGTAGGCTTTCATGCAGCCAGTCGATCCAGGCATCCAATCCGGAATCGTTATTTTGCCGAGAAGATAGCTTAAACACCGGCACTTTACTGGCTAAATTACGTAGCGCTTGTTCGGCACGGTTCGGTGAAAAATCGTCGAGAAACGGCAATAAGTCGGTCTTGGTGATCAGCATCAAATCGGCTGCTCGGAACATGACCGGATACTTGGCCGGTTTGTCGTCGCCTTCGGTCGTCGAGAGGAGTGTTACGTTCAAATGATGTCCTAAATCGAAACTGGCCGGACAAACGAGGTTGCCGACATTTTCGATGAACAAGATATCGATAGACGACAAGTCGATATGATGCAGTGCATCGTGAATCAGATGCGCATCGAGATGACACGCAGTTCCTGTCGTGATTTGATGCGCAGGTACGCCATGCGCGCGAATTCTGGCGGCATCGTTTTCGGTTTCGAGATCGCCTTCGATTACGGCCAGGGCTAAAGAACCGTTCAGTCGCTTGATCGTCGCTTCGAGCAAGGCGGTTTTGCCCGAGCCGGGCGAGGACATCAGGTTGATCGCCAAGACCTTCCGGGCATCGAAATGGCTCCGGTTATGTTCGGCTTGGCTGTCGTTTTTGGCGAGTAAATTTTTCAGTACCGTGACCGTCGTGGTACCGTTAGCCGGTTTTTCAGCTAAAACGAACGGACGATTACCGGGCGTGATATTACAACCGCAGGTATTGCACATAGGGATAGCCTCTGTAACTTCTAAATTAGTGCACAGCTATGTTATATGAGCGCTATGAATGGCACAAGCCGATAATAGCACTTCGGAGGTTTGAGGGTATTCAAATTTCGGCAATCCTGAGAAAAGTTGGAAGGTTGAATCTCAGAGTGAAATTCCCATAAACTGGCCTTTTTGTTTTCAAGGAGTCAACAATATGCGTTATTTACACACGATGGTTCGGGTTCGCGATTTAGACGAAGCATTGGATTTTTATTGCCATAAGCTCGGATTGATTGAAACCAAACGGATGGAGAGCGAGCCGGGACGATTTACGTTGGTTTATTTGACGGCGCCGAAAGATAAGGAGCAAGCCGCTGCCAAAGATGCGCCGTTACTGGAATTGACCTACAATTGGGACGCTGAGGAGTACACCGGCGGCCGCAACTTCGGTCATTTGGCTTTCGAGGTCGACGACATTTACGAAACATGCCGAAAATTGATGGATGCGGGCGTTACGATTAATCGGCCGCCTCGGGATGGTCATATGGCATTTATCCGCTCTCCGGATGAAATTTCGATCGAATTACTGCAAAAAAGCGAGCCGCTCGAGCCGAAGGAACCTTGGGCTTCGATGCAAAATACCGGAACGTGGTAATCAAATCCGTCGGAATTGAAAAAGCTAGGCATTCGATTCCCGCGTCGAGTACGGGAATCGAAGGAAAGCCGGATTAGCTGTTGACTTGAGCAATCCAGTCTTGCAAGTTGTAATAATTGGTAATGCGAGCGACTTTGTTGTCGCGGATTTCGAAGAAAGCGCCGGCAGGCAGTCTGTAAGTTTGTCCTGCGGCTTCCGGTAAGCCTTCGTCCGTTGTTAAGTATTCGCCTAAAACGACGAACTCCGCGGCGCCGCGTTTGCCGTCCGGGGTGGCCATGATGACCATGTCGACCAATTCTTCCTTGTAATTGTTGTTCATGCAAGCCATGAACTGTGTAAAGGCTTCTTTGCCGATTTGGCGCTCGCCTTGATTGATATCGTGAATGACATCATCTGTCAGCAAGCTTAAAAAGGTATCCATGTCGCCGGCATTGAACGCAGCATAGTATTGTTGTACTAGGTTAATGGTGTCTTGATTCATAATGGCCTCTAGTGATTGAAGGATAACTTTTAAAAAACCAGCTATTTTATAATTGTATTGGATTTTACGCCATAGAATGCATGGCATTCAGTTTCGATCGGGGCGAACATCGATTGTACAGGCGCGTCTAATTGACGCAGATGCTTGCATTACAGCGGTCGCTTGTTTAGTCTTCCCGGGGACATGACTAGAACGGACTTGACGTATGAATCATCCTGAATTTCCATTAATCGAGGAATTAATTTATTTAAACCATGCCGCCGTTGCTCCCTGGCCACTTAGGACATGCAATGCCGTTAAAGCTTTCGCCGAACAAAACACGCAGTTCGGCGCTTACCATTATCCCGATTGGCTCAAAAAAGAAAGCGAGCTTCGCGTTCAACTACAGGCTTTGCTGAATGCGCCTTCGCCAGACGATATCGCGTTGGTTAAAAATACTTCGGAAGCGCTTTCGTTTGTCGCTTACGGCTTGGATTGGAACGACGGCGACAATATCGTCTCGACAAACGAGGAATTTCCTTCCAATCGAATACCCTGGCAATCCTTGGCAGGACGAGGCGTCGAGTTTCGCCAAGCAGACTTGAACGGCACTTGTGCACCGGAAGAGGCATTATTTGCATTAGTCGATAACAATACTCGCTTATTGACCGTGAGTTCGATAGAATTCTCTTCCGGCTTACGTCTGGATTTGGAAAAAATAGGCCGGTTTTGTAAAGCCAACGGTATCCTGTTTTGCATCGATGCGATTCAAAGTTTAGGCGCCGTTGAATTCGATGTACAAGCCTATCTAGCCGATTTTGTGATGGCGGACGGTCATAAATGGATGTGCGGTCCCGAAGGCTTGGGGGTTTTTTATACGCATCCGGCCGCCCGAGAGCAATTGCAATTGACTCAGTTCGGCTGGCACATGGTTAAACACATCCAAAGCTATGAAAACAAGCCGTGGGAAGTTCACCCCGGCGCCAAGCGATTTGAGTGCGGTAGTCCTAACATGCTGGGAATTCATGCCTTATCGGCCAGTTTGTCAATGCTGCTGGAAACCGGTATGAATTATGTCGAAGCAGCGGTTATCGGCAACGCCGATCGGATTGCCGAAGGAATTATGCAAAATGAACGCTTGGAATTGATTAGCCACCGAACTCGTAAATTGAAATCCGGCATTGTCGTATTTAGGCATAAAACACTGTCGAATAAGCTGTTGTTCGAGCAATTGCAAGCCTTCGGTATCGTTTGCGCATTGAGAGGTCAAGGAGTCCGGTTTTCTCCGCACTTTTATCATTCGGAGACCGAAATAACGCGTGTACTGGATTACTTGTCAAGCTTGTGAGTGATCGCTTTTATTTATACCTATTGCACTTCAATTTGACTGGCAAAAAGTATATAGCAATTTCAATTGCACGAAATACCTCCGCACGTCAAAATCGGTTAATTTCCTATACGAAGTGATGTGATCAAAATATCCATTGATATTCTATGAGTCGGGATAATCGGATTTTATTTGCCGGAGACCCCCATGGAGATTTTCAATCCTTGATATATTCGTCGATTGAAAATAGACCTGATGCTGTAGTTTTATTGGGCGATTACGATCTTGAACGGCCATTGGAGCAATATCTACAAAAGATAATAGGATCGACACGAATTTGGTGGATTCCAGGCAACCACGATTTCGACTTTCCGCGCCGGTATCATTATCTTTTTAACTCCGAGTTGGCCGAATACGGCCTTCATTTAAAAGTCCATGATATCGCCGGGCTTCGAATAGCCGGTTTAGGCGGAATATTCCTTGGACGCATCTGGTATCCACCACAAAAACCCCGATGGAAAAACAAGGCGCATTATCTCGCTTGCCAGTCCGGGCATATTAAAAAAAATGGATTATCGCTTAAATTAAAATCAGCGATTTGGCACGACGAAGTGGAATCATTGAAACGGCTTAAAGCCGATATATTGGTGACGCATGAAGCGCCCGGTTGCCATGAATACGGTTTTAGCGTGATCGATGATATTGCTAAGGCCATGGGGGTAAAAAAAATTTTTCACGGGCACCAACATGACAGTTATTACGCAAAGTTGCCTTATGACATCGAAGTCTTCGGTGTTGCCGACCGGAGCGTTGTCGATCTTTCCGGTAAAGTCTACCCGTTAAAGACCGATTAAGCGCTGAATGGCATGCGGATTATTTTGATTGTGATGCAAATTTCTGCCGAACACCGGTGCTCCATAAGCGCCAACTTAACGTTTATTTTACGGTGAGTTGGTAACATATCGGCATACCCTAAAAGGCATAAGGATTTCGCGAAAAATAACTACCTGGAGTTATAAGCTCGAGGGTCCGGTAACTCGCCTGGCAGGACGCCGTGAATACGTCCTTGTCGGCTTGACGGCGGCTTTTCCTGCCGCCGACACCTGCCAATCGAGCAACCGAACCCTCCAAAAATAGGGAAGTTATTTATGACCAAATCCTAAGTAGATTATTCATATCCAAAGCACATGGAGCGGCGCTAGACATTGCCATCCATGGCGGAATAACGTGTTTTATCCTTACGTAAATGCTGAACTGCGAGGGGTAGACTTTAAAAAGATGTATTGTTTTTAAGCCGCGTTATTTGAAATAAGAGCAGCAATAATCGGTAGGGTTTTTGATGTTAATTTTAAATTGCGCATTCGCAGGAACGCCGAACGATTCGCCCCCCTTAACTTTTTGCCATTGCTCGGAATCCGGCAATAAAACCTCGAGTTCGCCGTCGATGATTTCCATCAATTCTTTATCGGCGGTGTTAAAAGTGTATTCTCCCGGCAACATAAAGCCTAAAGTTTTGATGCTACCATCGGCAAATTTAACGGTACGACTCGTGACATTACCGTTATGATAGGCGTTAGCTTTTTTGATGACAGAAACATTATGGAATTCCGACATGGCGATCCTTTATTATGCGAAGTAAAAAGGGCGCAATTCTAGCAGACTTTCGGGTTGCTCTAAATTAAAAAAGTGGGAGGGCTAGGGGAGAGCGGAGTCTCGGAAGGGAAGTTAACGCGGAAGGGGCTTTGGCTGCAAGAACCAAATTGGAATCTTGCGGTGTTTGGTTTTGGTCAAGCTTGGGCAACCTATAGTTGCCCAAGTGCCGGTTTAACGTAAATTAATATTCGGCTTTAACTTCTTGGTAGCCTTTAACTGCCTCGATTAAAGAAGCTTCAGCTTGAGCTTTGTCGCCTTTTCTGATGGCTCTACGCGCTTTTTTCAAATGAGCCGCAGATCGGGTTCTTTTGACATCCAATCTGCCGACTTCAATGCGTTTAGAGTCTTGACGAGCTCCTTTAATCAGATCCAGTACAGTTTCGTCAGCTTCGCCGTTTTTCAGTGCAGCCAAAGCATCCTCTGACTTTTTCGCGGCGCCCGCAATAGATGCGGCGACTTCTTCCGGTGTTGCATTTTCAATCTTTCCTGCAGCCATGACTTGAGTAAAACTTCCTATGGAAAAAGTGATGGCGAGAGCGATGACGATCTGTTTTAAAAATTTCATGTTCTAGTTTACCTTTTGTGAGTTAATAATTTTGGCTATTGCTAAAACCTCAGGATTACGATCGCGGGTAAGGCGCGTGTTCCGCAAACCTGATGCGCAATAGAGCGTCTTGTCTAGCTTTAGCCAGTGTAGGGCCTTACCATAAGCAAGTCTTACGCAAAGACCTTACAAAATCCATAGTAACATACTCAGAAATATTTACTTAGTAATTCTTATAATGGACGCCAAAATCATGTTTTGATCCATGGATTAAAAAAGTAAACTTGGTCAAATCTCTAAAAAATCAAGATTAACGTTATAATGGTGTTTTTTATCGCCAAAGCGAATGTCCATATACGCACAATTCAAACAACTTGCCCATCGATTACCGGAATGCCTGAATCAAGACCGCCATCGTCTCAAACGCCAACTCGACCGTCTACGTCAAGATACCAAAAACGGCAAGGACTCGGCTGACAAACTCGCTGACTTGAGCGTCCGCATCGAAAAATCAGCGGCATTGTTCTCGAAACGGCGCGCGTCGATCCCCGCCATCTCATTTCCCGATTTACCGGTCAGCGGCAAAAAAGACGAAATCGCGCAGTTGATTCAAAACCATCAAATCGTGATCGTCTGCGGCGAGACCGGTTCCGGCAAGACGACGCAATTGCCGAAAATTTGTTTGGCTATCGGTCGCGGTTCTTCCGGCTTTATCGGTCACACGCAACCGCGTCGCATCGCCGCGCGCACGGTGGCGGACCGCATTGCCGAGGAGTTGGGCGAGCCGGTCGGCAAATCGGTCGGTTACAAGGTGCGTTTTCACGATCAAACACACAAGGAATCGTTAGTTAAATTGATGACCGACGGTATTTTGCTTGCCGAAACGCAAAACGATCCGTATCTGAATCGGTACGATACGATCATCATCGACGAGGCGCACGAGCGCAGCCTGAATATCGATTTTCTGCTCGGCTACATGAAATGGCTGTTGCCGAAGCGCCCCGATCTGAAATTGATCGTGACGTCGGCGACGATCGACCCCGAGCGTTTTTCGAAACATTTCAACGACGCGCCGATCATCGAAGTTTCCGGGCGTACCTATCCGGTCGAAATCCGTTACAGGCCGATCGAACAGAGTGAGGAAGACGACGAAACGACGGCCGATCTGCAGCAAGCGATTCTCGATGCCGTCGACGAATTGTCGCGCGACATGCGCGGAGATATTTTGATCTTTTTGAGCGGCGAGCGGGAAATCCGTGAAACGACCGAGTCGCTGCGCAAGCATCATCCGACCGGCTACGAAATTCTGCCGCTGTATTCGAAATTGAGCGTTGCCGAACAGGAGCGGGTGTTCAAGCCGAAAGGCGGGCAGCGCATCGTGCTCGCGACCAACGTCGCCGAAACCTCGCTGACGGTGCCGGGCATCCGCTGCGTGATCGATACCGGACACGCGCGCATCAGCCGTTACAGTCATCGCAGCAAGATTCAACGTCTGCCGATCGAGCGCATCTCTCAGGCCAGCGCGAATCAAAGGGCAGGGCGCTGCGGCCGCGTCGCCGAAGGCATCTGCATTCGCCTGTATTCGGAGGAGGATTTTCAAGCGCGTCCGGTATTTACCGAGCCGGAAATTCTGCGCACCAATCTGTCGTCGGTAATTCTGCAGATGATTGCGCTTAAGCTTGGCGATATCGAGGATTTTCCGTTCATCGAGCCGCCCGAGGATAAGATGATCCGCGACGGCAAGACGATGCTGCACGAGATCCATGCGCTCGATAAACAGGGTCATTTGACCGAAGTCGGCAAGCAGTTGGCCAAATTGCCGACCGATCCTAAATTGGCCAGGATGCTGTTGGCAGCTGCCGAGTATCAATGCCTCCATGAAGTATCGATTATTGTCGCGGCGTTGAGTATCCAAGATCCGCGAGAAAAACCGGCCGACAAGATGCAGCAGTCCGATGCCAAACATGCCGTTTTTCGTCATGAAGAATCGGACTTTCTGACCTTGCTGAATCTGTGGAACCATTTCGAGGAGCAGAAAAAGCATCTGTCGAACAACAAGCTGCGCAAATATTGCAAGGATCAGTTTCTGTCCTATGTGCGCATGAAGGAGTGGTTCGACATTCACGCACAAATCATGCAGGTGATCAAAGGCGAGTTGAAGCTCAAGCCGAACATGATCGAAGCCGGTTACGGCGAAATTCATCGCTCGTTGTTGCCGGGGTTGCTGTCGAATATCGGCTTCCGGCACGAACAATACGAATATCTCGGCGCCCGCGGACTCAAGTTTTTCATTTTTCCGGGTTCCGGCCTGCACAAGCTGCGTCCGAAATGGATCATGGCCGCCGAGCAGGTCGAAACCAGCAAGGTCTATGCACGCACGGTCGCGCGCATCGAACCGGAATGGATCGAGGCTTGTTCCGGACATCTGGTCAAGCGCAACTATTACGATCCGCATTGGGAGAAGAAGGCAGGGCGTAGCGGCATTTATGAACGCACGCTATTGTACGGTTTGACGCTGCAGGCGAAGCGCAAGATTCCATACGAACACGTCGATCCGAAGGCGGCGCGCGATTTTTTCATTCGTTTCGGGCTGGTCAATCAGGATTATCAAACCAGTGCGCCGTTCTTCAAGGCCAATCAGCAATTGCTCGAGGAGGTCGGCTACATTCAGCACAAGGGCCGGCGCGTCGATTTGATCGAGGACGAGGAATGGCTGTATCAATTTTATGATAAAAAAATTCCCGAATCGGTCGTCAACGGCATCACCTTCGATCAGTGGCGCAAGACCGTCGAACGAGACAATCCAAAAATTCTGTTGCTGACCAAGGAGGATTTGACGAGGGAACAGGATGATTTCATCAACGAATGGGATTTTCCGGACAGCAAAAAAGTCGGGCGTCTGACCTTCGATCTGCAGTACCGCTTCGAACCGGGGCACGACGAAGACGGCGTGACCGCGGTCATTCCGGTGCATCAACTCAATCAAGTGAATGCGCAACCCTTCGAATGGCTGGTGCCGGGCATGTTGGAGGAAAAAATCATCGCTCTGATCAAGTCACTGCCGAAACAGCTACGCAAGCATTTCGTGCCGGTGCCGCAAACGGCCAAGCAGTGTCTCGAAATCGAGCCTGATTTCAAGGGTTCATTATATGAATGGCTCGGTATGCGCCTGCGCAAATTGACCTGCGAGGCGATCCCGTTAACCGAGTGGCATCCGGAAACCCTGCCCGAGCACTTGACGATGAATTTCCGTATCGTCGACGAGCACGGCAAGTTACTCGACTACGGCCGTGATCTGAAAAAACTGCAGGATAAATACGCCGTCGAGGCCGGCGACAGTTTCGACAAGAAGGCCGCAGACGAGTTGAATTACACGGGCTGTATTCAATGGGCATTCGACGATTTGCCGGAAACCTACGAATTCATGCATGAAGGACAATCGTTCATCGGTTTCCCGGCGATCGTCGACGAAGGTGACGCGGTCGGCGTCAAGATATTCGATACGCGTGACAAAGCCGACCGATTGCACAGAGCCGGTTTGACCCGGTTGTTCCAATTGCAGTTAAAGAAGGAAAAGACCTATCTGACGAAAAATATGCCACATAAGCCGGCTGCGGAGCTCTTCGCCAATCAGTTACCGGAACATCCACTGTTGAAGGATTATCACGGCGTTTCATACAAGGAAGACTTGCTCTATACGGTGTTTTCGGAATTGTTCGTCGGCGATCGTTCGATCAGGTCGCAGTCGGCTTTCGAACAGAGCATTCGAGAGCACAAAGGCGAATTGGTGTCGTTTGCGAACGAAGCGGGCAGAATCGTGCTGGAAATCGTCGAGAGTATTGTTGCGATCAAAAACCGGCTATCTCGTTTGCAACAAGACAACGCAACCGTACTCGACATCAACGAGCAGTTGAGCCTGATGATTTATTCGGGATTCATTCGCAATACGCCGATTACGCAACTCAAGCAAATACCGCGCTATTTGAAGGCGATAGATTACCGCCTCGATAAAATCGCCGGCGATGCGCCCAAAATCCCGCTCGTGCAGCGTTATTGCACACGTTTCTGGAAAGACGCCGCGAACCGGGCCAAGAAAACCGTCGTGCTGCCGGAACAAGAAGCGTTCCGCTGGATGCTCGAGGAATTTCGCGTGTCGGTGTTCGCTCAGCAATTAAAAACGCCATATCCTATTTCGGAAAAGCGCATCGAAAAAGCCTGGGATCAGCGACAATCCTAAAGTCGGTAGTTTAACCATGAAGTTCATAAAGTAATTCAAAGGTTGCCCGGACATCCTCTCTAACCTCTCGGATGAGCGAAAGTTTTATACAAACGCGTAACGAGTTATTAAATTAAACTTCTTATTCTTCATGCTCTTCGTGGTGAAATGCTTTTTCAAGCGTAATGGTTCAATGTCGTTACGTGAGTAACGTTCTGATCTGAAATCGAATCAGAACCGGCTTGAAAAAAATCAGTATTCCTGTGTCAACAACTTGCTCGTTATATCGATGGTTTTCGAATTCCATCCTTGCAGTCAAAACTTCCGCAAGGCATGGCGCAGTATAGTTGCAATTGGAATGGCCAAGGCAATCCAAGAAGCTACATCTAACGGTCCGTCTCCTATTAGAGCGGCGATGAGCCCGATCGCAGTAATCAAGCCTAGCAAGAGCGGAATTCCCCAAATTTGCCGCTTATTCAGTGTGCTGCGCATGACGACTTTTCAACTAAGCCGGTTCGCGAGATTGAGCCGGTAACGGCGCTAAACCGAAGCGGGCTTCGAAGGAGACATGGCGTTTTTTTATCCACAGATATAGACCGCTGATCAAGACGACTATGGCGATGAGATCCAGGAGCGCCCAGAATATCTTCATCGGCAGGCCGCCGTAATCGCCGAAGTGTAGCGGCCGGGAAAGCAATAGAGTGCTAACGTAAACAGGTAACTCGCGTCTGTCTACCACTTTGCCGGTTTCGGCATCGATGAGCAGCGGCTTGAGCAGTTTGGAGGTCAAGGGCGTGTCTCCTTGCATGAATGCGACGAAATGACGAGGCCCTGCAAAGCCGTTGCCGGGAAACGCCATGAAACTGAGTGTCATCCCGGGTTCGTTTGCGTAGGCGGCGGCTACGGCGCTCCCGGTGGCAAGACTGCCGGCCATTATCGGCAGGTTCTTGTACGGTGCAGTCATATCGGCCAGTTCGGTCGCCTGCCAGCGATTGAAGATCGGTTCCGAGAGAGTGTTGACAACGCCGGTCGCGCCGACGACCGACAGCCAAACCAGGGTGGCGATGCCGAGCAGGTTGTGCAAATCGAGCCATTTGACCCGGTGCGATCTGTTCCGACGGACCGTGCCGAAGCGCAGCTTGCGCATGTAAAAACCGTACAGCACCGTGCCCGAGACGAGCGAGATCAGAAGCAGCACGCCCATGAAACCGAGAAACAGCATGCCGGGGAGCCCTGCGAACAGGTCGACGTGCAAACGAAGCAGCACGTTCATGACGCCTTTCCCGAGCGGATATTCCTGAAGAAACTCGCCGGTGCGCGCATCGTAGCTATAGAACGCGGAGGCTTCCGCTGCATTCACCGTCTCGCTCATTCTGACATGCCAAAGGTTCGGCTCGTCCGCATCGCCCACCAGGAACTGTACGGCATGCCCCGGCTTGCGCGCCAGCGCATCGGCGACGATCCGGTCGAGATCCACCCGTTGCCCTGTTTCGGGCAGCGCCGGAGCTTCGGTACGATAACCCAGCGCATGGTCGATCTCTTCGGTGAAGATCAGAGGCAGCCCGGTCAGGCACAACAGCAGCATGAATAGAGTGCAAATCAAGCTGGTCCACTTGTGCAGCCAGTACCAGATCTTTATAGACCGGTGGCCCGGCATGGCGGTCGCGGCACCCGATTCCCGCCCGGTCATGTGCCGGCCTCCTTCGATTCGTGCCGCATCGCTTCGGGCCTGAATTCGGCGATGGGGTTTTCCAGGGTGCCGACAAACTTCAGATTTTTCGCCGGGTCGGCCAAATCGATCATCTGCTGAGGGTTTCCGAGCTGCAACCGGTTCAGGCAGGAGCGGATGAACTCAGGCGCGAACAGGTCGTGGCGTGCGAATTTGTCCGCCAGCTCGGGATGGCGGCTCTGATAGGTCAGGATGCAGTCGGCCACGAGTCGCCAGAACTTTTTTCCGGATAGTTATCATGGGAAGATAGGATGTGCGCCAGGTAGCGGAAGATCAAGTCGAAGAAGTCGGTGAAGATGGACAGGATCTTTAATTCTTCCGGCACGTGCACTGCTAGCCGCTGCACTTTTTCCGACAAAACCAGATCCTTGTTCATGATCGCCGCTTCTTCGGCGATATCCTTCATGATAGCCCGCACCGGTACATGGTTTTCCAATACCAGGATCAGGTTTTCGCCGTGTGGCATGAACACCAGGTCGTAGGCGTAAAAACAATGCAACAGGGGGCTCAGATAGCAATCCAGGTAGCGTCGCAGCCACGCTTCCGTGTCGATGCCGGAGGCTTTGATCAGTTCAGGCAGCAGGGCCGTTCCGCGGACATCGACGTGCAGCAGTGCGGCCATGGTCATCAGCCTCATGCCGGGTTGCAGCCCGGGCACGGGGCTTTCCCTCCACAATGCCGCCAGCATTTTCCGGTAGGGGCTATGCTTGTCTGCGGCCCCCTCATAATGGCGGTTGCGGTAGCCGACCGCCGCGACCTCGCGCAGGATGCTGAAACGTTTTTCCGAGAGATAGGGATCCTGCTCGATCAGATCGTTGATGCAGTCATTGATGGCGGGGGTTGTGCTCATGTAATAGGGAGACAGCCCGCGCATGAATCCCATGTTGAGGATGGACAATGCTGTTTTCACATAACGCTTGTGGGGATGGCTGGTATTGAAGAACGTGCGGATCGACTGCTGGGCTAGATACCGGTCGTCTCCGTAGCCCAGACAGACCAATTCGCGCGCGGCGATGTCGGCGGCGAAAACCACCGCCAGCTTGTTGTACCACTGCCAAGGGTGAACCGGCATGAACCAATAATCGTCGGGCGCCAGGCTTTGTCGTTCCAGTAGGCGGCTGAATTTTTCCAGGGCTTTGGCGCCCAGTTCCTGTTCCATTAGCTGCGGATAAGATAGGTCCTCCGTGCATGAGAACTCCGCCTTGCTTTTGTGCGCTGCAAGCCAGATCAGCCTAACCGGCGAGGCAGCCTCGGGCGCATAGGCATGATAGTCGGCGGCATCGAAACCGATGCGGCCGTTGTTGGCGAGAAAGGCGGGATGGCCTTCCATCATGGCGGTTTCCAGGGTCTGAAAATCGGCATGAAGCAAGGCCGGGACATCGACGCCGGTCTTGGCGTGCTTGAAAGCGCTGCTGTACAAGGTGCTGCAGATTTCCTCCATGTAAGTGGGCAGCATGGCGGGAGCGATTCCCAGCCGGTTGCGGATTTCGACGATGAAACTCAGGGAGTCCGGTTCCGCAGGCTCGCCGTTGACGAATTTCTCCAGGGAATCCGGATCGATGTGCCAATGCTCCAGGCTCAACACCCGCGCGCGGAAACGATACTCGATTCCGGGCATGTCGGTGGAGACCCGGTAGCATCCCCAATCGCCTTTGTGCTCGAGCAGCTCCGGCTCGATCAGCGATTCGTGGGCGAACTCACTGATGGCCTTGCGCAGGTGATGTTTGTTCGCTCGAGTCCACAGATCGGGCTGCAGGTGCGAAACAAGCTCCTCGGGTTTTGAAGCTTTGTCCAGTGCGCATCGAAACTGCTCCCGGGTACAGAACGCCAAGTGCGCCTGCTTGCCGGGTAGTTCTATGATCTTCCGGTATTCGAAGCCCGCCCACCTGTTCAGCGCATGAATTTTCTTGTTGTTGATATCCGGTTCGACAATGACCCTTTGCACCGCCGGGTCGCTGAACATGAAATCCATGATCACTGAGAACACTGCTCGAGTGAAATTGGGGATAGGGCGCACGGCCGGCGCTACCAGGATATGCATGCCCAGATCTCCCGGTTGCGGAGCATAGTGTTCGCCGACCGGATCGAGTCTCGGATCATAGCATTCCAGTAGAAACGCCGGCGTTTCGTCGCAATAGCCCAGATAGACCGAAGCCTGCTCGCAGATCTGCCGGTATTCCTCTTCGACCCGTTGCAAAGAGAAACCCTGCATTCCCCAGTAACAGGCATAGTCCAGACTGACCCAGCGGTGGATCAGGTCGATGTCGTTAGGAATAGTCAAAGGACGCAAACGGAAAGTGCCTATCGACGCTACGAATCTGTTGAAATTTTGGAATTCTGTGTTCATGGTGGTTCGTTTTCGTTGATAATTTGAATATAGGATCATGGGGGTCAGAGCGTTTCGAGCACGGCCGCGGTCGATTTCGCCCTGGCCTTGAAGAGCAGCGCATACAGGCAGGCCGTGCCCGCCAACCCGATCGCGCCGGCGAGAAAGGTCGCCTGCAGGCCATACTCCGCCACGATGGAACCGGCGGCATAGGATGCGACCAGGGCCCCGAGGCTTTGGAAAAAATAGATTTTGCTGAAGTCGGCGGCATAGGAATGTGAACTGGCGGATTCGAATAACAACCAATCCAGGCGCACGGTCGCTTTGAACAACGCCCAGCCGAACAGGCAGCGCCCCGACAGCACCAGCGCCTCCTGCCCGGAAGCCTGAAGCAGCAGACCGGTAGTGCCCGCAAGGATCGCCGGAATGATACCGTTTTTAGCCGTCGTGCCGCTTTTCAGGCACAAGGCCAGGAGTGCCATCGCACCGGGTATGGCGAAAACTAAGCCCGAGACGATCTCGCCGTCCCACGAGGAAATCGATTTCCAATAGCTGGCGAAAAAGGGGCGTGTCAGAAATACGCTGAAATAAAACAGCAGCATGATCAGGCCGAGTCTCAAGATAATGCCGGAGGGAACTCCGGCAGGTTCCGGCCCGCCCGGAGTTTTCGACGTTCCTGATTAGCAAGTTTCTTCAGCTAAAGCCCAAAAACCAGGATATTCACGGCCAGAAGGCGCATACTGGCGACTTAATTACCAAGGGGTCCAGCTCATGGCCATGAATAAAATTCAGTTTTAAGCAGGCCTGTCACTACCTGCCTTTTTAGCGCAATTCGGCACCGAAGCGGAATGTGAAGCTAGCCTGGAACAGTCCCGTTGGCCCCAAGGCTTTCGCTGCCCCGGCTGCAGCCATGCCGAACACTATGTGCTTAAATCAGGCGGACGCAAAACCTTCCAATGCCGATCCTGCCGGTTACAGACGTCGCTGATTGCGGGCACTTTATTTCAGGGCACCCACCTTAAACTGACAGTCTGGTTTCTGGCGATCTACTTGATCAGCCAGGCCAAGACCGGCTTGTCCGCCCTGGCTTTGAAACGACAGCTGGGCGTCAGTTACCCCACGGCATGGTTGATCCAGCAGAAACTGATGCAAGCGATGGTCGAACGGGATGCCCGGTACACCTTGGACGGCGACATCCAGGTAGACGATGCCTATCTCGGTGGCGAACTAGCGGGCGGCAAGGCCGGGCGCGGTTCGGAGAACAAGGTACCTTTTGTCGCGGCACTCTCACTCAACCCCGAGGGACAACCGAAGTTTATCAAAATGGCGCCGATTCCCGGTTTTACCCGCAAAGCCATTGCCAATTGGGCACAAGATAATCTCAGCTCCGGCTGTGTCGTGCGGTCCGATGGCTTGGCCTGTTTTGCCGGCGTGACCGATGCCGAGTGTCAACACCAGGTGATCATCGCCGGTGGCCGAAAACCCAAGGACCTGCCGGAATTCTGTTGGATCAATACGGCGCTGGGAAATCTCAAAACCAGTCTAGGCGGCGCCTACCATGCTTTCGATTTCGCAAAATACGGCACCCGTTACTTAGGTGCGTTCGCCTACCCTACCGCTTTAACCGACGCTTCCAACTCGATACCATTACTACCCGCCTTATCGTGGCTGCGGCTATGACTGGCCCCCGCTCGGACACTTGGCTTAGGCAAGCTGAAGCATCTTGCTAATCATGTATCGCCTTGAGCTCAGCCAAGGCATCGGCAACTTCGTCGTGAGGACGATTCATGTCGATAGCGTCGATCTCTGTTGCCAATTCCCCAGGCAGAACGCCGCTGAACGGTTTGGCTGCCGTTGTCAAAGTATTTCGAACCAATTTGATGCCTTGAAGCAGACTGCTTTCGTAAAAGTCGAGATTCTTGTCAGTGAATATGTGCTCTCGATAGTTGAAGTTACCTTCATTTTTTCGATTGTCTGCCGGGACGAGTGTTAATAATGTTGAGTCGCTGTTCATGTTCTTACTCCCGTTGAGAGTCAAATTTTCAGAAGATCAAACCGCATGATTCAAGACTTTCGTCAAAAGTTGTAAGCTATGGAACCCGTAACAGCGCGCCTTGGACCGAACGTGGCGAATTCGCCGCCGCTGGTGAAGGCGGTGGCAATGTATTCCTTGTCTAAAGCGTTGTGCAGATTGACGGCCAATTGAAAATTCTTCCATTCGTAATGAACCGCGGCGTCGACTAAAACCGCCCCCGGTATCCGAATGTCGTTGCGGGCGGCGAAGCTGTTGCCGTATGACGGCCCAAGGAAGCGAACCCCGCCGCCGAAGCCAAGCCCTTGGGCGATACCGGTCCAGATGGTGTAATCGGTCCACAGGGACGCCTTGTGTTCGGGTGCGTATTCCAGGGGCTCGCCGATTTCCGCAGCAAACGAACTCTCGGTGACTTCAGCATCCGTGTAGGTATAACTGGCGGTCAGGTTCAGGCCGTTTTCCAAGCTGGCGACGCCTTCCAGTTCGACGCCGCGGGAATGCGCTTCGCCTCTTTGCACATTGATGAAAGTCATCGGATCGGGCGTGAGAAAATTTTTCCGCGTCAGATCGAAATAGGCGACCGTGATGAAGCTGTTGTAACCGGCCGGCTGATACTTGACGCCGAATTCGTATTGCTCTCCGGTTTCCGGCACGAATGTTTTACCGGATGCGTCCGTGCCCATTACCGGCAGGAACGAACGGGCATAACTGAAGTATGGAGCCAAACCGTTATCGGCTAAGTAGACCAGACCGGCGCGGCCGGTGAATTCGCTGTCGTTCTGCCGAGTGCGAACGCCGGTGAGGCGATTGGTGGTTTCGCTGTCGGCGAAATCGTAACGGCCACCCAGGGAGACCCGCCATTTTTCACCGACCTTAATTTGGTCTTGCAAATAAAGACCGATTTGATCCTGAGTGGATAATTCATCCTTGAAGGTTGCTGCGGAGGCCACGGGCGCACCATACACCGGATTGAAAAGATCCAGAGCGGGGGCAGCTCCGTAGGTCTGGAGGGATTCGGAGTCGGTATGTTGAAAGTCGACCCCCGACAGCAACATGTGTCCCAACGGCCCTGTCGCGAATTCGAACTGTGCTTGGTTGTCCAGAGTGAAGCCTCGCACTTCGCCGAAGCTTTCGAATAGGGCGCGGCTGACCGTGCGCCGATCTCCCAGCAAGGCGGTCGGAAAGATGGTGCGGTCGTCCACTTCATTACTGTAATAGCGTGCGTTCTGCCGGAGTTTAACGGCCTCGTTGAGGCGGTGCTCCAACAGATAGGCAATGGAGAATTCTTCTCTCTGGTAGCCGTCGACATCGGGTTCGCCGGTGAACCGATTCATCGGAATCTCTCCGGCCGCATTGGAACGCAAGGTTCCTTCTGCCGGAAGCCGCTGCGACGCCTTGGTGTCATCCTTCTGATAGTGGCTCAAGAAGGTCAGAGTGGTGTCCTCGGTGAGCTTCCAGGTGAGGGCCGGCGCGACGTAAATACGGTTGTCCTCGACGAAATCGACCTGCGTGTCGCTGTCGCGTACCAAGCCGGTCAAGCGGTAAGCAAGCGTTTTCCCTTCGTCGAACGTTCCACCGACATCGACTTCGCCTTGCAGCCGTTCGAAAGTACCGGCCTCGAATCTGATTTGGCCAAACGAATCGAAGACAGGCCGCTTGGTTACATAATTAACCATGCCGCCCGGACTGGCTTGGCCGTAAAGAACGGAGACCGGACCTCGGGGTACCTCAACGCGTTCGGCTCCGTAAGGCTCTAAGCTGTAGCCCACGGAAAAACCCGGATTACTGAGTTTGAGTCCGTCTCGGTAAACACCGGTATCGGTAGCGTCGAAGCCGCGGATTTTAATGAATGTCAATCGCGGTTCGAAGCCGAAAGTTTCACTCTGAATACCCGGGGTATAGCGCAGTGCTTCCGCTAAGTTGCTCACGTTTTGTGCTTCCATCTGGGCGTTGGTGACGACAGAGATGGACTGCGGCGTTTCGAGCAGCGGCGTATCGGTCTTGGTGCCGACGCGGCTATCGATTGCCCGGTAACCCACGGCATCCGAGTTTTCGGTTATTTTCATTTCCGGCAAGACAATTGCCTGGACTTCAGTCGTTTTATCTTCAGATTTTTCCGGTTCTTCGGCCAATGCCACTGTGCTGAGCGCAGCGCTCAGCGGCACGAGCGCGATTAAAGCGGCAGCTGCGTTTGATCCTTTTGCAGGCGAATACTGTTTCGGCATAAACTTTCTCTCAAAATTGCTCGATTCATGATTCTGGCTGCCTGGCGGGAAATTGCTGGGTGGCTGATAGGTTTGGGGTTGAAATGCATATTAATCGTGTTGCGCGGCTTAGCCATACACAGCACTCGGTATTATTGCAAGTCGCGAATACTCGACGTCGCAGGTTACGGCTGACGGAAGTTTTATTTTTAATCCAATCATAATCCTCAAAGCATGTCTTCAATGTCAATAGAACACACGGTGGGTTCTCGTGTAGCCATATGGCGAATGAATCGACGCAGATATCATTTGGTCAAAATCAATTTGCCGTTGTTGGTGATACGCAGGCGATACACGTCATCTGAGTGGGTAATCAGAATTTCTCTCTGGGAACCGAAGAGAGCCTGACTGCTGATTCTGCGCTTTTCGATCTCGGTCGTTTGTTTCGTTTGCGCGTCGCTCAACAATGGCGTGTTGAATTCGTTGTTCATGATCCTCCTATGACGATGCTTTGAAGATATATCGATTGTCTCTACGTCTTCAATGCGAATCATCGATTTGAGTAGATATTGCAAAATAAAATCATATCATAATACAAACGATAATGATTCTTATTTGTAAAAATTTTAATTAATGCCCCTCTACTTGTCAATATAGCTATATCTGATTGCGTAAAATTGTCAGCCAAATTAAGAGCCAAGCTGTAACTGTTTATGCGCGGACGAATATCAGTATCTAAACGAAGTATCGATCATCGTCGCAGCATCGAGCATTCAGGACCTGCGTCATGAGATGCCTGCCGAAAACTACAGCAGGCCGGATTCAATTAAATCGAGGCCGGTTATGGCGAAATTGATTGTGCGTTGCTGCCTGCTAAAGATGCGTCCGAAATGGATCATGGCAGCCGAACAGGTCTCAACAAACAAGGTCTATGCGTGCCCGGTCGCCTGCATCGAAAAGGCTTGGGATCAGCGGCAATAGTTCGGAGTCGCTACGAGTTGTGCACAGCATAAATCAAGGACTTATCCAGCTTGTTTCCATAAGCCATTGAAACATCAAGTTTCAATGTAAGTTATTGATTTTTGGTTTAATAAGCTGCCTGTATCGATTTTGGACAATTTAACCGAAGCGCAATAAAACCGGTACTTTAGCGATTAAAAAAACAATCAATCCACAGAGTTATCCACAGCTTTTGTGGGTAACTTTTTAAGGAAAAATTGAGATCGGAAAGGACAAAAAAACTCCCCCGAAGAATTTCGGGGAGCAGGGTTGGAGATTACTTGAAAGTACCGCCGTAGGTTGTGGTTTGATCGAATTCCGACCAAACATATTTGGGTTTTACCATGCTTTTGGTTAGAATCGGACTGGTTATCACGTCAAAGACTCCGGATGCGGTTCTTCCCAATGTATGCAATGTACCGTTGATCAAACCTCCGGTTGAACCGACGACCGGATTGGTTTTTTTACTGGCATCGACGATATTTTTAGGTACTTCGCCGATACCGGTAAAAATGTTTGCAAACCCGGTTAAAAACTTATCGCCAACTTGTGAAAAATAGCTTTCCTCCGCATGACTGCTTGGAGCATAAGCACCGAATGTCAACACTAAAGCCATTGCGATGGGTTTGAATTTATACATTGATTCTCTCCGTTGTAGTTATAAATAGTATCGTATCGCTATTAAATTATAGAGGAATCGATATGACCGGTCAAAGGCCAAACATATAAAACTTAAGTGACGCTTAACTCGAGTTCTAGAATTTCAGATTGGTCTAACGAGGTATAGACGGGGCGTACTCGTTTGATTTTCCTGACTGTTGATGCATGACTTATCGTGACGGGAACCCTCCAATCCGGCGCACCATTTGTCGACTTCATCCGCTTCTTGATCGCCGCAGGGATGGCCCGGATAGGCAAGTATCGTCAATAATCCATCCGGTGCAAGCATTCGAAGAGCCTGATTCAGTGCGGCAATCGTCGTATCGGTTCGAGTGATCAGCAATTTGTCGCCGCCTGGAAGATATCCCAGATTGAACATAACCGCTTTGATGCGCCCGTGAAATTGCATGGGAATTATGTTTGTCATTTCCGCATGACTCACCCTGAACAGCTCAACCGGCGTGTCGACTTTTCCCTGTTCGAGTCTGCACCGCGTTTGATCGATCGCGCTTTGTTGAATATCGAAACCGAACACGATCCCGCCGGGGCCGACTTGTCGAGCCAGAAACAGCGTATCGTGCCCGTTGCCGACCGTGGCATCGATCGTGTAATCGCCGGCTTGCAATACAGTCTGTACGGCTTTATGCGCTTCGTGAACCAAAGAAATGCGTTTCATAATAACGTTGGATGTTGCAGTGGTTATCCAAGTCTGAGCCGTTAAGTAAGGCATCGGCTAAATGACGGCTGTACCACGGAATTTGCAGGCTGCCCTTGGCGCCGAAACCGTTGAATACCCAAAGCTTGGGATTTGCGGGATGCCTGCCTAGAAAAGGCATTCGGTCCGGCGTGCAGGGGCGGATGTTGGCTTGTTGATCGACGATGCGCGTTTTGGACTCGAAACGTGGATCTATCTTGGCAAGCGATTGAATCAATTGATGCTTGGCCTGCTCTGTAATGGCTGTATCGGTGCAATGCCTGTCGAATGTCGCACCGGTCCGGCAACGATTTTTCCCGATGGGAATCAGCCAGTTGCCGAAATTGATGATCTGTTCCGGTAAGGCAAAATCGCTTTCGATGGTCAGTATCTCGCCTTTGACCGCTTGCAACGGTAGCCAGGAAAACCATGGGTTATAGATTAAACGGTATCCTTCGCAAAAAATGACCCGTTTCGGCTTGAGTCCTTGCCGGTAGAAAGACTCAAAGACTTGTGTGCCGCGAAAATCGATCGAGATTTTTCGATAACTGTCGAGTCCGATAAAGAAGTCCCGCAAAGCATTGAGCAGCGGACGAGTATTTAGATAGCCGGTTTGTTTTTGCTCCAATAGCCAGCAGCAGTCTTGGAACGGATAAGCGAATGACTCTCGTGGATGTATTTTCGATAGGTAGGCGCCATATTCCGGGGCATTCAAGCGTTTTTGCGATTGTGCGACTTCGATCTCGTTGCGCAACAGGCGAAACATCGTTTTTTCTACGAAGAAAGTCCGGTCGAAAATTTTCGACAGGCGGCTGTAGAGCGCTTTCGCTTCCGGCAAACAATCGTCGACCCGATCGGATTTGACCAAGCGCATGCCGGTAACAGGATTAATGAGGCCGGCCGCGACTTGCGAAGCATTTTCGCGGCCGTCGTCGACGACCATGACCCGTGCGTTGCGTTGTATCAGTTCAAAGGCAAGCAGGCTTCCGGCCAGTCCTTGTCCTACGATCAGAAAATCGATATCCATTTTGTTATTAGACGCGACGCAGGCATCGCTCCGAAACGGCTATTTGAGCGTGAGCGGCATACTCTTGAATTGTATGCCTTGCCAGCCGTAGTGCATGAAATTTCGGATGTTTTGATGGCCGGTTCCGGTCGGATCGTTCAACACGTCCAAGCGGTAATAATCGCCGAATAGATTGAGGGTTTGCTGCGCGTCGAGTCCGTTCATTTTTGCGAATGCGAAAATTTTGCAGGACCCTTCGTTTGTACCGGCTTTATTGATCAATTCATTATCATCAAGGCCGTTGCTAAATTCGGCTGCTTGATATTCGTAGTGTTCGGCAATCACGGCCATCGTTTCATCGAAACCGACCGGTTTATTGGATTTTAATTTGTCGAGAAATTCAATCAAAGTCATTGTTATCGATTGTTATGTTAACCCAGTATTAATATTTTCTGGATATAAGTTTTTGAATATTAGAAAAATAATAAATTTTATAGCGCTATGGTGCCATTCCAACTTTATTTGTAAAAACTGAGAGAAAAGCTGTTTCCAAACTCTTGTTTGAGCGACCCTTCACGTAAGCTCTTGCTTACCGGTTTCGAGAAGCTCATGCCCTGAGCTTTTGTCGAAGGGGGAGCATCTCGTACCCCATTCCCCAGCAATGAGCTTGGGAACGAGCGACAGGCCGAAGTACTTCCGTCCGCTCACTGCTGACAGTTAACCGCTAACTATTTTTTAAGCGTGTTTCATCAAGCGTTCTTTTTCACGTTGCCAATCTCGGTCCTTCGACGCTGTCCGCTTGTCATGTAATTTTTTGCCTTTGGCCAAGCCGATTTCAATTTTGGCTCGACCGTTTTTCCAATACATCGATAAGGGAATCAACGTATACCCTTTGCGCTCGACGCTACCTATCAATTTGTTCAGTTCTTGACGATGCAGCAGAAGCTTTCTACCGCGTATGGAATCCGGATTGACGTGTGTGGAAGCGGATAATAGCGGCGAGATATGCGCACCATACAACCACGCTTCGCCTCGCTTGATTTGCACATAACTTTCCTTTAGTTGCGCACGGCCCTCTCTCAGGCTTTTGACTTCCCAACCCTCTAAAACTAAACCCGCTTCGAAGCGTTCTTCAATAAAATATTCGTGCGTAGCCTGGCGATTTGTAGCGATGGTATTGTTTTGCGACTTGTTTTTTTTCTTCGATTTTTTATCGGCCATGGCGTGTTAAGTGGATTTATAAACTGACGGGATCTAATAATTTTGGTATTTTACTCGATTTATTAATAATTATTTAGCTTTATAGCAAAGAACAGGCACGGAAATGACGCAAACAAAGAAATCAATTCATGGTGAATGGTCGTCGCGCTTAGCATTCATTTTAGCAGCGACCGGTTCGGCGGTCGGTTTAGGCAATATCTGGAAATTTCCTTATATTGCGGGAGAAAACGGTGGCGGAGCTTTTGTTATCGTTTATCTGCTATGTATTCTGTTGATCGGCCTTCCGATTATGATGGCGGAAACGCTCATAGGTCGCCGCGGACGGCAAAGCCCCATTAATACGATGTCGGATTTAGCCGATGAGGCGAATGCCGATCCTAAATGGCATTATGTGGGTTGGTTGGGCGTTATTTCCGGATTTTTGATTTTGTCTTATTACAGCGTAATAGCCGGTTGGGGTATCGCCTATGTTTTCAAAGCTTTTTTAGGTAGCTTTTCCGGTGCGGACGGCACAGCAATCAAGAATACTTTTAGCGGTCTAATGAGCAGTCCGCTGCAACAGATTTTTTGGCATAGTATTTTTATGCTGATGACCATGCTAGTGGTATCGAGAGGGGTAGCCGGCGGCTTGGAGAAAGCAGTCAGATTTTTGATGCCCGGTTTGTTTGTTATTTTAATGTTGCTGGTTGCATATGCGATGACGACCGGGTCTTACCAACAAGGCATTAACTTTTTGTTCAATCCGGATTTTAGCAAAATTACCGGTCAAGCCGTTTTAACCGCAATGGGGCATGCGTTTTTTACATTGAGCCTAGGCATAGGCGCGATCATGGTGTACGGTTCTTATTTACCGAATAGCATTTCGATTACACGGACCAGTATCTTGATCGCCGGAGCCGATACCGCTGTTGCTTTGCTGGCCGGTATCGCGATTTTTCCAATTGTTTTTGCAAATAACCTGGAAGTCGCTGCCGGACCAGGGTTGATTTTTCAAACGCTACCGATTGCATTCGGCAATATGACCGGCGGCTGGCTGTTTGGCATTTTGTTTTTCGTTCTGCTGGTTTTTGCGGCGCTTTCTTCGTCAATTTCACTAATCGAACCGGCTGTTGCATGGCTGGTCGAAAACAAAGAAGTCGATCGCAAGAAAGCATGTGTCTGGGCCGGGCTTGCCACGTGGGTGGTAGGATTAGGCACGGTATTTTCTTTCAATGTTTGGTCGGATTTTAAAATTTTCGACCGATCCATTTTCGATTTATTGGATTATTTGACGGCTAATTTATTGTTACCCATCGGCGGTTTCTGTGTGGCCGTTTTTGCCGGTTGGATCATGAGACCCGAAGATAGCGAGCATGAATTGCGCAGTTCCAAACCAATATATTACCAAGGCTGGTGGTTTCTGGTTCGATACGTCTCTCCCGCAGCAGTTTTTCTGGTGTTTTTGAACGTGGTCGGAGTGCTTTAAAAATGGTGTTGGTACAAAAAAGCGCGTTGGTTAAATACTCCGCGCAAAAGATGTTCGATCTGGTCGATAATATCGAAGCGTATCCGGAGTTTTTACCCTGGTGCTCAGGCAGCAGGATTTTGTCTCGCAAGGACGATGTTGTCGAAGCCGAATTGATGATTGCTAAGGGAGGTTTCAAAAAGTCGTTTGCAACCCGTAACCAACTGGACCATGGCGGTCGGATTACGATTGAACTACTGAACGGGCCATTCACGCACCTGGAAGGCAAATGGGACTTTATGCCTCTGCGTGAGGATGCGAGTAAAATTTCATTGGATCTTGAATTCGAAATGTCCGGAAAATTGGCGAGTCTGGCTTTCGGGGCTGTCTTTAATCAAATATGCAATACTATGGTGGCCTCGTTTACCGAGCGTGCAAAGGAAATATATGGCTGAAAAATTCATTAGAGTAGAAGTCGCTTATGCTAAACCGGAAAACCAGGTTATTTTAAATACTACAGTACCGGAGGGTGCAACAGTCGAGGAAGCTATTATAAAATCCGGGGTTATAACGCGCTTTCCTGAAATCGATTTGTCTCAAGCCAAGGTTGGTATTTTTAGTAGCGCCTGCAAACTGGATCGGGTGTTAAAGGAGTTTGACAGAGTAGAAATTTACCGACCATTACTGCACGACCCTAAGGAGTCAAGAAGAAGCAAGGCTGCAAAAGAATAAGTGATTGGCTTGTAAAATTCCTTCAGAAAGTTCAACTCTCTGAGGGAATTCTTGATCTAATTGACCCTGGAAGATGAAGTGAGCGGATCATTATCGATTGTGTTGTCGTCCGCCGGTTTTTTGAACTCAATCGTGCTACTTGATGTTTCATCGCTACCAAAAACACCGGTTATTTTTTCCCAAACTGTTTTTTCTAATTTGCGCTTGGGTAACACAAGTGTTGTCTCGTGCGAAACTCGTTCTGTGGGTTTTGAGCTGGGTCTGAAATCGCCTTGTACGCCTATCAATTGATCCTCATCAAAGAGCAGCGTCACTTTTTTTTGCAGTCTAGGTCCGCCTTCCAATTGTTCAGAAAAAATATAATCCCAACGTTGCTGTTGAAAAGGGTCGAGCAACATGGGCGAACCCATGATGTATAAAACCTGGCGTTTATTCATGCCGGGACGCAACTGATCGATGATTTCCTGGTCGATCATATTGCCTTGTTGAATATCCAAAGTATAGACACCCGGCAAGTTTTCCATGATGGTTGTACATGAGGCGAGTATAAAGCTTGCTAGGAAGCATGAAAAGACAAGCGGCTTTTTCATTTAGCGTCTAAAGGATAAGCAAAACGGCAATCTTACATCAATTGCAATAATTATCCTAGAATGCAGTTCTACACTGTTAAACTGTATGCTCATTACTAATAAAAAAGGCTACAATAGCTTTTTGATTTTAGTTCGCTGCTTTTTATACCTTTCGCACTTCAAATTTCGGCATTAGCCTGAGGAGGTGCCGGGGTGTTAGGCCCCTCACCTAACGCTAGGTGAGGAGATGACATGGATGCTGTCACAGAGCCTACATGGACGTATTTACAGTGTCTTTTGACGGGCACCCCGGCACCGAACTTTGACTAGCAAAGGATATAGGTACCGAACAGATTTAATTTATCCCGGACAGCAAAACGATCCATTTATTAATAGGAGATTTTATTTTGGAAAAACAAGATTTAAGGGACGCAGGCTTAAAAGTCACTCTACCTCGCGTTAAAATTCTTGAAATTCTTGAAAGCCAAAAAGACGATCGTCATCTAACTGCCGAACAGGTCTACAAAATCCTGTTGAGTGAAAATGAAGAAATCGGGCTAGCCACTGTTTATCGAGTTTTGACTCAATTTGAAGCCGCTGGTTTGGTTGCAAGACATCATTTCGAAGGTGGAAATTCGGTCTTCGAACTAAATACAGGCGGTCATCATGATCACATTGTTTGCGTCAAATGCGGAAAAGTCGACGAGTTCACCGACCCGGTCATCGAAAGCAGGCAAAAAGAGATTGCCGACAAGTTGGGGTATGAATTAACCGATCACAGCTTGTATTTATATGGATTGTGCGTTAATTGCAAAAAATCCTAATTCCGTCCATCCTCTATCCATCACTGAATGTTTAAACCTCTCATTTTGTATATTGGCCTGCGCTATACGCGGGCAAAACGCCGCACGCAATTTATTTCATTCATCACGCTGACATCCATACTCGGCATCGCTTTGGGAGTGACCGCATTGATCACCGTCTTGTCGGTGATGAACGGTTTCGAAGCGGAATTGCGCGAACGGATTTTGGGCATGACCTCGCACGCCACCGTTACGGGACTCGATGGCCAATTGGATGACTGGCAAAAACTAAATGGCTTGATTGAAAGCTATCCTAATATAGAAGGGACAGCGCCATTCATTAATGGCCAAGTCATGATTAATGCGGACCGACGAGTCAGCGGCTCGATGTTGCGTGGCATCTTGCCGAATGTGGAGCATCAGGTCTCCGAGGTTGCTGAAAAAATGAAAGCCGGTTCTCTCGAACAACTGGTACCCGGCGAATACAATATCGTTTTAGGTGCGGAATTGGCCGCCTATCTCGGTGCGATGGTCGGAGACAAAATTACTGTAATCACCCCTCAAATTACGTCGACGCCAGCCGGAATATTGCCTCGTATGCGCCGATTTACCGTCAGTGGTGTTTTCGAAGTCGGTATGTATGAGTATGACCGAAATATGGCGATTATCCATTTAGATGATGCATCAAGATTATTCAGAATGGGGGAGGCGGTTTCCGGCCTACGCTTAAAGCTTGACGATTTGTTCAATGCACCGCAAATCAGTCGATCTATCGCTCAAGCATTGTATGAAGATTATCGAGTTAGCGATTGGACGCAAGCGCACAGTAATTTTTTCCGCGCGATTCAAACCGAAAAGCGGGTCATGTTTATCATTTTACTGTTAATCGTTGCGGTTGCCGCTTTCAATATTGTATCGACGCTGGTCATGGTTGTAACGGATAAACGCGGTGATATCGCTATTTTGAAAACTCAGGGTCTGTCTTCGCCTTCGGTCATGGGGATTTTCATCGTTTTAGGTGGAATCATCGGTGTAGTCGGCACTTTGTTGGGTACCGCGGGAGGTATTGCCTTGGCGCTGAATGTAGAAACCATTGTGCCCGCGATAGAACAATTTTTCGGCGTGCAGTTTATGGCGGCCGATGTCTATTACATCAGCGAGTTGCCTTCGAAACTGGAATGGGAGGATGTGTATACAATCGCTGGGATGGCTTTTTCGTTATCGTTACTCGCAACCCTTTATCCGGCCTGGCAAGCATCAAAAATCAATCCCGCGGAAGTTTTAAGATATGAATGATTCGACTATTTTACAGTGCCGCGACTTGACCAAAAGTTTCAAGCAAGGCGGACTCAATGTCGATGTATTGAAAGGCGTCGATTTAAGTATCGGCATTGGCGAACGTGTGGCTATCATGGGCGCTTCCGGTTCCGGTAAAAGCACCTTGCTGCATATGCTTGGCGGGCTCGATAAACCCGATGGCGGCGAGGTCGTTTTGGACGGCGTCAATCTCAATAAAGTCAATTCGACTAAATTAAATAAACTGAGAAACAGCTCATTGGGTTTCATTTACCAATTTCATCATTTGCTGGGCGAATTTTCAGTATTGGAAAATGTGGCGATGCCGTTGTTGATCGGCGGTGAAACGGTCGGTCAAGCTCGTTATAAGGCCGATGAGCTATTGCAACGAGTCGGTTTAGGGCATCGAGTGGAGCATAAGCCCGGCGAACTTTCCGGTGGAGAGCGGCAGCGGGCCGCAGTTGCTAGGGCGTTGATCAATCAACCGAAATGCGTATTAGCCGACGAGCCGACCGGTAATCTAGACAGTAAAACGGCCGAGCAAATTTATCAACTAATGTTAGAGTTGAATCGTGAACTTAAAGTGAGCTTCCTAATTGTCACTCATGATCCGGATCTGGCTCAGCGCATGGATACCGTGTTGCATATGGAAGATGGTCTGATCGTCAATCACTAGAAATGGTGAATGGTGAATGGTGAATGGTGAATGGTGAAATAATGTGGCTTTTCAATTGCTTGTCAAGACCGCATCATTCATATTCCATCGACTTTCACTTATTCGCACGAAACTAAAAAAGGTCGGTTTTTTGGAACCACATCCTAAATAGACCTTGCCATCCCCGACGATCCCAGACGGGGTAGCAATGGGTGGGCATTTAAACCAACGAATGAATCATGAGGCCAAAACAAGCCATTAATCGAGCACTTTTCGTGACTTTTGGCGAATCAAGGTATTTTTTTAGCAAATAAACTAGCGCTTCTGCCGCTTAGTCCAGCGTTTACCGACATGATAGCGCCACAGATTGCTCATGCCGAAATAGCCGGCAGCTGAACTTATTGTACCGATGACCAAGCAACCCAACAAAAACGGAGCCCAAATATCGCCTAATTCCGCCATGGCATTTTCAAAGGTAAATTCAACATCTTCATGCGGCTTTCTCGCTAACAGTAGCAGTCCGACTCGATAGGCAAAATAAAACATCGGCGGCATCGTAAATGGGTTAGTGATCCACACCAACGCGACCGACAAAGGTAAATTGGCCCGAAAATAAAAAGCGCCAACCGCGGCGATTGCCATCTGGCCGGGGACAGGAATCCAGGCTGTAAATAAACCGATTGCAAAAGCCAGCGCTACCGAACGGCGGTTTAAATGCCATAAATTCGGCTCGTGTAAGCGCTCACCCAAAAACTGTAGGTTTTTGTGTTCTTTGATTTTATCGGGATGAGGCAGATACTTTTTGATGAGCTTTTTAGGCATGATCTTTGTAATTATAGTTTTTCAGACCTTTAGTTTATCAGGTTTTTTAAAAGCCGAAAAAGCATAAATAACTCAGAGAACTGATGGCTAGATCCGCGTTTTTCTTCGCAGCCGGCATTTGGATTGTTCAACAATTTCCACAATTACCTGATGATTGGCATTGGCTGGCCTCTGCTTGCGTTCTGATCGGAATTTTACTCAGACTAAAATTTCGAAAAGCCGCGACCTTTTTGTTCGGCATGCTATGGGCGATTGTTTTTGCTTCGATTGCTTTATCGAATCGACTCCCGATCGATTTGGAAAGCAAGATAATACCGATACAGGGACGCATTACCGGTCTGCCCCGTCAAAGCGATAGGCGTGTTCGTTTCAACCTAACCGATATTCAAGGTCCTGAAGGCATCCCTAAGAAACTGCGCTTGAGTTGGTATAATCCCAAGGACGAAATTAAAGCCGGCCAGTATTGGTCGTTTTCGGTCAAGCTAAAACGACCGCATGGCAATATGAATCCGGGCGGTTTCGATTATGAGCGTTGGTTACTGAGCGAAAGTATCGGGGCAACCGGTTATGTTCGTGAGAAACCGCCACCTGTAATGTTTTCGGACAAGTCGTCGTTTTTTACTATTTCAACTTGGCGTCAACAGCTTTCGGATAAGCTGAATAATGCAGGTGTTTCAAGCGACACAATCGGCATTATCAAGGCTCTGGCAATCGGCGAAAGGCGGGAGCTTAGTTCAGCGCAATGGAATATCTTCCGTAACACCGGAACCGTTCATTTAATAGCGATTTCCGGTTTGCATATCGGGCTGATTTCAGGATTGATTTATTTAACGGTCGTTAAATTCTGGGCCAGAATCGGAATGTTGAGATGGTCGCCCCATCATGCCGGAGCACTTGCGGCGCTGACTATCGCTGCGCTCTATGCCGGTTTGGCCGGGTTTTCGGTGCCTACACAACGCGCCTTGATCATGTTGGCAGCAGTTATGTTTTCGGTCATTTGGCAAAGAAACGTCAGTCTCTCCAATACATTAGCGTTAGCTTTATTTGCCGTACTGTCGATGGATCCCTTGGCGATATTATCCCCCGGTTTTTGGCTCTCGTTTTTGGCGGTTATCTTTATAGTCTTCATTGCAGGGGGGCGACTTCAGGAAACAAACCGTTGGCTGGCGGCGCTAAAAATTCATTGGGCGATGGCATTAGCACTTGCGCCGGTATTGTTATTCTTTTTTCAGCAAACGTCATTAATTGCGCCACTGGCAAATTTAATCGCAGTTCCTGTCGTTAGCTTTCTGGTTGTACCCATTCTGCTTCCTTCCATGTTTCTTCTCGGGCCGATACCTGAGTTAGCGGAACCTTTATTGTTGGCAGTCGACACAATATTAAAAGGATTGTTTTGGTTTTTAGCTGAATTAGCCGATTGGCCATTCGCGACAGTATCTTATCCTCAGCCTACGTTGATTGCCGTGGCTTTTTTTGTGCTGGGTGTTTTTATGTTATTGATGCCGCGGGGATTAACCGGACGCTGGTTGGGATACCTAATGCTTTGTCCATTATTTTTTCCGAGCTTGGATCGCCCGGAAGATGGAGAGGTCAAACTAACCTTGCTCGATGTCGGTCAAGGCTTAGCTACCGTAGTGCAAACCGCAAAGCATGTGTTGGTATTCGACACCGGAATTCGTTTCGATTCCGGAGCGGATAGCGGCGCATCGGTCTTGTTGCCGTTTTTACGTTATCAAGGCATCGATCGAGTCGATAAGCTTATTATCAGTCACGGCGATAACGACCACATCGGCGGCGCGGCTACATTACTCAGGGGTATTAGGACGGATGCAGTTTTGAGTAGTGTACCGGAGCGAATTGATGATGTATCGGCCGATTTTTGTAGAACCGGTCAAAGTTGGTCATGGGACGGCGTCTCGTTTATTATGTTGGCGCCCGGCGAAACGGCCAATTTTCGTTCGAGCAATGATAACTCCTGCGTACTCAAGGTTGTTACAGAACAAGGCAGTATCTTGTTGACCGGCGATATTGAAAAAAACGTTGAAGCTTGGTTAATTGAAAAATACGCTTACGATTTGCTTGCCGATATTTTGATCGTTCCGCATCATGGCAGTAAGACATCTTCGACGCATGCATTTTTGCAAGCCGTTTCCCCAAGTTATGCGCTAATTCCATCCGGCTATAAGAACCGTTTCGGATTTCCTCATCAAGAAGTCATCGAACGTTTGGATGATTTAAACATTAATTGGTTTGATACTGGGCGCCATGGAGCTTTGACCGGAACGACGACAAAACACTCGCTAAAATTGGAAGCACAACGCCTAGTTCATCGGCGCTATTGGCATGCGGCCCCATGATTAATCTAACCCCATAAAAAAGCCTAATGAAAAAAAATAATAACCAAGTACTTTACTATGGTATTAAATAGGACTAAAATAGTCCTGAATTTTTGGAGCAGGGTATGTTGCGTCTAGGCAAGTTAACAGATTATGCGACAGTGATTTTAAGCTATATGGCAAAAAACCGCTTCCAGATGCATGCCGCCAATGAAATCGCCGATATCACCGGTATTGCACCGGCAACGGTTAGTAAACTTTTAAAACAACTCGCCAAGGCGGGTCTAGTTTACTCGACTCGAGGTGCGAAAGGCGGTTATGAGCTGGCGAACGTACCCGAACAGATTACTGTAGCGAGCATTATTAGCGCCGTAGAAGGCCCTATTGCTTTAACCGAATGCAGTATTTCGCAACAAAACTGCGAACAGGCCGGCGGCTGCGAAATCCGCGGCAGTTGGGGAAAAATCAATCAAGCCATCTTTAATGCGCTTGATTCAATTACACTAGCGGATTTGATTTTGCCGGCATCGAAGCCGGAAGAATTTTATGTGCCGGTAGCGAGTCTTTACCGGTAACGACGGAGAACGAAATGTCAGCAAGCGCAAAAGAAATCGAACAACTGATCGGAAAAGAATACAAGCAAGGCTTTGTCACGGAATTGGAAACCGACACTTTTCCGCCCGGTCTAGACGAAGAAGTGATTTATAAACTCTGGAAAATCAAAAATGAACCCGAGTTTATGTTGGAGTACAGACTAAAGGCGTTTCGTCATTGGCAAACGATGAAGTCGCCCGAGTGGGCATTCGTCAAGTTCGATCCGATCGATTACCAGGCAGTGAGTTACTATTCGGCGCCTAAGCGCAAGGAAGATGGGCCGAAAAGTCTCGACGAGGTCGATCCGCAAATTCTTGAAGCTTACAAAAAACTCGGCATTCCTCTCGACGAACAGGAACGCCTGGCCGGTGTTGCGGTCGATGCGGTATTCGACAGCGTTTCGGTTGCGACGACGTTTAAGAGTAAGTTGAAAGAGGCCGGAGTAATTTTTTGCCCGATTTCCGAAGCCTTGCGCGAATATCCGGAGTTGGTTCAACAGTATCTCGGCTCGGTTGTGCCGACCGGAGATAATTTTTTCGCTGCACTGAACTCCGCCGTGTTTACCGACGGTTCTTTCGTTTATATTCCGAAAGGCGTGCGCTGCCCGATGGAATTGTCGACTTATTTTCGAATCAATGCAGCTAATACCGGACAATTCGAAAGAACCTTGATTATCGCCGACGAAGGCAGCTATGTCAGTTATCTCGAAGGCTGCACAGCGCCAATGCGCGACGAGAACCAATTACATGCCGCAGTCGTCGAATTGATCGCATTGGATAATGCCGAAATCAAATATTCAACTGTACAAAATTGGTATCCCGGCGACAAGGAGGGTAAGGGCGGTATCTATAATTTCGTGACTAAGCGCGCCGATTGCCGTGGTGAAAACTCCAAGGTATCGTGGACGCAAGTCGAAACCGGATCGGCGATCACCTGGAAGTATCCAAGCTGTGTATTGACCGGCAATAATTCGATCGGAGAATTTTATTCTGTCGCGTTGACTAACAATTATCAACAAGCCGATACCGGCACGAAAATGATTCATATCGGCAAAAACACGCGCAGCACGATCATTTCTAAGGGCATTTCGGCGGGCAGGGCGCAGAACACTTATCGCGGCTTGGTCAAAGTCTTGAAAGGTGCCGAAAATGCGCGCAACTATACGCAATGCGATTCGCTCTTGGTCGGCGACAAATGCGGCGCGCATACGTTCCCTTATGTCGAGGTCAAACAACCTTCAGCGCAGGTCGAACACGAGGCGACGACATCGAAAATCAGCGAGGATCAATTGTTTTTCTGCCAGCAGCGCGGACTTTCGGCCGAAGACGCGGTTTCCATGATTGTCAACGGTTTCTGTAAAGAGGTCTTCAAGGAATTGCCGATGGAATTTGCAGTCGAGGCGCAGGCTTTGTTAGGGCTTAGTTTGGAAGGATCGGTAGGTTAGCGACGATCATCTAATGAACGCGGCTTTATAACGATCAAACCATATAAATTTTTAGGAAATCAACATGCTCAACATTGAAAATCTCCACGTTAGCGTGGTCGACAAACCAATTTTGAAAGGTATTAATCTTCAAGTGAAACCCGGCGAAATTCATGCCATCATGGGGCCTAACGGCTCCGGAAAAAGCACCCTATCCCATGTTTTGTCAGGCAAGAGCGGTTATACCGTCACCCAAGGTCAAGTAACTTATGAAGGCAAAGACCTGACTGAAATGGCGCCTGAAATCAGAGCCCGCGAAGGCGTGTTTTTGGCCTTTCAGTATCCGGTCGAAATACCGGGAGTCAGCAATATTTATTTACTCAAAGCGGCGCTGAACTCGATCCGCAAACACCACGGCTTGTCCGAAGTCGACGCGATGGATTTTTTGACGTTGATCAAAGAAAAAGTCCGTTTGCTCGAAATGGATGAAAGATTCCTGTACCGGGCCGTTAACGAAGGCTTTTCGGGCGGTGAGAAGAAACGCAACGAAATCCTGCAGATGGCGGTGTTGGAACCGAAACTGTGCATTCTCGACGAGACCGATTCCGGTCTCGACATCGATGCATTGAAAGTCGTCGCAGAGGGCGTCAATTCAATACGTTCGCCGGAGCGTTCGTTCGTGATGATTACGCATTATCAACGGCTGCTCGATTACATTAAGCCGGATTTCGTGCATGTCTTGGCGCACGGACAAATCGTCAAATCGGGCGGGCCGGAGTTGGCATTGGAGCTCGAAGAAAAAGGTTATAGCTGGGTTGAAAACAAACAGGCCGCTTGATATGACTACGCAAACCGCTAGCCGTTATACGGCAGAATATTCGAAAATCGAAGCGAAGTTGCCCGGAGGATCGCTGCCGTGGCTGCTCGAATTGCGCAATGATGCGCTGAAACAATTTTCCGGGCGCGGTTTTCCGTCGCTGCGGGAAGAAGAATGGCGCTATACGAACGTATCCAGCATCGAGAAAAATTTGTTCGAACCTCGTCTTGAGCCGAGCGATCAACAAATAGACAAAGATTGGCTCAAAAATTATTGTTTGGCCGATTGCTGGCAAATTGTGTTAGTCGACGGCTATTACTCGGCTGAATTGTCCAACCTAGCAGGCATTCCGAAAAACGTCACGATAAAGAGCCTAAACGAACTACTTGACGCCGATGCCGAGCAAGTCGAATCTTACTTCGGCAAAGCGGTTAGCATTGATGAGCACAGTTTCGTCGCGTTTAATACCGCTTGGTTCGGCGATGGCGCATTCATACGCATACCGGCCAAAACCTTGCTCGACAAGCCCGTGCAATTGCTGCATGTCGTCACCGACCCGAATCGCTTGGCGGCGACGCGTAATCTCGTGATTGCCGAATCGATGGCGCAGGCGCAAATGATCGAAACCTACGTCGGCGTCGATCAAGCCTATCTATCGGCGGCGGTCACCGAAGTGTTCGTCGAGCCGAACGCCGATTTGACTATGTTCAAACTGCAATGCGAATCGGAAAAAGCGTATCACTTCGGCGGTACTTATGTGAAACAGTCTCGTGACGCACGTTTCAGTCATCACAATTTCGCCTTCGGAAGCCTATTGGCGAGAAGCGATATTCATGTCGACCTCGGCCATGCGAGCGAATGTAATTTGAACGGTTTGTATCTGGGTATCAAACGGCAGCATCTCGACAACCATACGCGCATCAATCACCTTGAACCGTATGCAGTCAGTCGCGAAGTTTATAAAGGCGTGTTGGACGACAGAGCGCGCGGCGTGTTTCAAGGGCGTGTCGTTGTCGCCGAGGATGCACAAAAGACCGATTCGGAAATGAACAATCGCAATTTATTGTTATCGAACGATGCTGAAGTCGACACCAAGCCGCAGCTGGAAATCTATGCCGACGATGTCAAATGCGCGCATGGCGTGACGGTCGGACAGCTCGACGAAAAGTCGGTGTTTTATCTGCAATCGCGCTGCGTCGATGAGGAAACCGCCCGTAACATGCTGACTTTCGCGTTCGCGAACGAGATGGTTACTAAGATAAAGCAAAAAAGCCTACACGACCTGGTGCTTGCCGAAGTGCTGAAGCGCTTTCCGCAGCGAGGGATCACGCAAGATTGGCTGTAAGGGGTATTTGCCGGGATTTCGCTTTGTTTCATCCCAGCCGACCAGTTCAAAACACGGCGTAGGCTGGGGTTATACCAAGGCTGGGTTAAAGTATGTCGCCGATATCGATTGTGATTTCAGGGAGTTCGGACAAGGCGATCGAATCACCGAACGTCAATGTTCGCTTCTCTGCATAAAGATCGCCGGCCGGCTTTCGGTAAATTTCGACACAGGAATCTTTCAGGTTGAGAAGCCAGTACTCGGGAATTCGGTGTAAGGCATAAAGATGCATTTTCTGGTTACGGTCGAAATCGAGCGACGAATCGGCAACTTCGATCAGCAATAAGACATCGTTGGCGACAGGATGACGGGTCGAGTAAAAATCCGGGTTCGGCTTCAAGAGCATGAAGTCAGGTTCCGGTTCGGACAGATCGCAGAGTTGCAACGGGTTTTGCGCATTCATGATAGCCTTTCCCGCTACGCGCATGGCAAAGAAATTCATTAGCCGAATGACATGACCGGCATGATTGCAGCCTATTGGGGACATTTCCAAGATTTCTCCGTTGATCAGTTCGAGACGGCTGTCGGGCGGGAAAATGCTGGCTTCGCCCAATCTGCGCCATTCGTCGATATTGGTCAGATGTTTTCGAGGATTCGCGATCACCATAATTGAAACCGGTTGATTTTAAAAAAGATGTAATTATTCAGCATAACTCATGTATGAGAAGGTGTCGGGCATTGCTTTATAAGTCTGTCTGCAACAGGACGTTGCAGTCAGAGATTACAGGGATGTATTCACGCGTGCTTAGAAATCAATGCCTGACACCAACCTACCGCATGCGCTGAATAGTTACAAAAAGATAAAATATAAAGAATATACGCCAAACTAGCAAACCATGACTCAATTTCCTATCGATAAAATACGCAACGATTTTCCGATCCTGAACGAGAAAATCCGTAATAAACCGCTGGTCTATCTGGACAATGCGGCCTCAAGCCAGAAACCGAACGTCGTGATCGATTGCATCAGTCACGTCTATCGCCATGATTATGCAAATGTGCATCGCGGAGTGCATACGCTCAGCGTACGCTCGACCGATAAGTTCGAAGGAGCTCGGGAAAAGATCAAAGATTTTATCAATGCCGAATCGGGCAAGGAAATCATTTTCACAAAGGGCACTACCGAATCGATCAATCTGGTCGCGCAAAGCTATGGGAAAGCCAACATCAAAGCCGGCGACGAAATTCTGATCAGCGCGATGGAACACCATTCCAACATCGTGCCATGGCAAATGTTGAGCGAGCAGACCGGCGCGATACTGAAAGTCGCTCCGATCAATCTTCGCGGCGAACTGATTCTCGACGAATTCATCAAATTGATCGGCGATAAAACGCGTCTGATCTCGATCGCTCATATGTCTAATGCCTTGGGTACGATTAATCCGGTCAAACAAATCATCGCAGCCGCGCATCACAAGAACATTCCGGTATTACTCGACGGCGCACAAGCGATACCTCACATGCCTGTCGATGTGCTCAATCTCGACTGCGATTTTTATGCTTTTTCCGGCCATAAGCTATACGGCCCATCCGGCATCGGCGTGTTGTACGGCAAACAAGCCTTGCTCGAATCGATGCCTCCGTATCAAGGCGGCGGCGACATGATTCGTAAAGTCACGTTCGAAGAAACCGAGTACAATACGCTGCCTTATAAATTTGAGGCCGGTACGCCGAGCATCGCCGACGCAATAGCCCTTGGCGCAGCAATCGATTATCTGAACGAAATCGGCATGGGCGCTGTCGCCGTATATGAGGCCGAGCTACTCGATTACGCGACCGAACAGGCTAAGAAAATCAAAGGCCTTCGAATCATCGGCGAAGCAGCCGAAAAAGGCGCTATCCTATCCTTCGTACTGGACAAAATCCATCCGCACGATATCGGCACGATGCTGGACAGCCTAGGCATCGCGGTGAGAGCCGGGCATCACTGTGCAATGCCGGTCATGGACTTTTTCGAAGTGCCCGCAACCGCGCGAGCGTCGTTCGCGATATATAATACGAAGCAAGAAATCGATATATTGATGAACGGCATAGAATCTTTAATAGAGGTATTTGGTTAATGTTTGACGATTTAAGAGATCTCTACCAAGAGGTCATTTTCGACCACAACCGCAATCCGCGTAATTTCAGGATCATCGAGAATGCAGATAGGAAAGTGGACGGTTTCAATCCGCTGTGCGGCGACCGCCTGACGCTCTACTTAAAAATGAACGGCGATGTGATCGAAGACGCGAGCTTTCAGGGTTCAGGCTGCGCCATTTCGACCGCGTCGGTTTCATTGATGACCGAAATCGTCAAAGGCAAAACCGAAGCCGAAGCCGAAGCCTTGTTCAAGACTTTTCACGAAATGACGACCGGCAAGGACGAACAGATCAATCTCGAAGCCGTCGGCAAGCTGGCCGTGTTGGCCGGCGTCAGAGAGTATCCTGCCCGCGTCAAATGCGCGACTCTGGCTTGGCATACGCTCGACGCCGCGCTGAAGAACGAAAAACAAGCGGTTTCGACCGAATAAGCGCCTTTGTCCGAGCAACTTTTTATCGGTAAACTCGCGGTGCTTTATGAAGGGCAGGGCGATGCCGCTGATTTTAAGCGATTGGCCGAAAGATTGGGCGTTCCGCTTAGAGTGCCGTCCGAACCCAACTTCGATCCGCTTGAATCATTTTATTTGACCTGGCGCGACGGTGTGCTGAAACTGCTCGATCGTGAACTGCTGAAAAAAGGCGGTCTGGCGGTCGATATCGAACCACGGCCCGGCGAGCAAAGGTCCTGGCCCGCGCCGAAAAACACGCCGCTCGGTCAGTCCTTGGGGCGAAAAACGCAGACCGTCGTCGACGCGACGACTGGTTGGGGCCAGGACAGCCTGCATATTTTCAGAATGGGCTACCGGCTGCGCTGCATCGAACGTTCGCCGGTCATGGTTGAGCTATTGCAAGATGCTTTTCGACGTTTAGGCGAATTGAAGTGGGTCAAAAACCTATCGCTCGAATTACCCGAATTGATCGCCGGCAATGCCATACAAATTCTCGCTGGGCTCGACCCGAAGCCCGACTGCATCTATATCGATCCGATGTTTCCGCCGAAACGCAAAAAATCGGCGTTGGCGAAAAAATCGATGACAATCTTGCACGAACTACTCGGCGATGATCCGGATAAAGACGCCTTGTTTGAAATCGCGATGCAGGCAGCAGAGAAAAAAGTGGTCGTGAAGAGTCCCGATTATGCGCAGCCGCTCGGCGGGAAACCGAGTCAGAGTTTTCATGGCAAACTGTTGCGTTACGATGTGTATATCAAAAGCTAAAACTCAGGAGTTATCATGTCCGATTGGATAGATGTCGTCGATCAAGATGCATTGGCCGATGGCGAACATGTCGTTGTTGAAGTCGATGGCGCCGATGTCGCGATATTCAAAATAGACGGCGAATTTTTCGCGATTGAGGATGTATGCACGCATGACGGTGCAGAAATCGCCAGCGGCGAACTCGACGGAGACGAAATCGTTTGTCCGAGACACGGCGCTCGATTCTGCGTCAAAACCGGCGCAGTCAAGTCCGCGCCGGCTTATGAAGACATCGCATGTTTTCCGTTGCGTATCGAAAACCACCGTCTTCAAGTTCGCGACGATCGTTGGGGTTAGCCGTTCAATCGTTTTTCGTTTATGAATGAAACGCGCTAATCGTATATAATCTAATGTTTTTCCATGAGGCCGATTAATTGCGAGTCAATGTTCGGCCAATGGTCTTTCGGTTTCATTAGATTATAAAAATTCATGCAAGAAATTAATCCTATCAAAAACAAAATCACCGACCTCAAAAGCCGCGGCGACGCGCTTAGGAGGTATCTTTGACTTCGATATCAAAAGCGAACGCCTCGTCGAAGTTCTGAAAGAACTCGAAGACCCCTCAATTTGGAACAACCCCGAACAGGCTCAAGCTATGGGTAAGGAACGGGTGCAACTCGAAAAAGTCGTCAATACGATCAACGAATTGGATCACGGCCTCGCCGACGCCGAAGAGTTACTAGTGATGGCAGTAGAAGAGGGAGACGAAGAAACCGTCGATACGGTTGCGAACGACCTTGATCAACTCGAAAGAAAAGTCGCCGAACTCGAATTTCGGCGCATGTTCTCCGGCGAAATGGACGCGAATAATGCCTTTCTCGATATTCAGGCCGGTTCCGGCGGCACCGAAGCACAAGATTGGGCTTCAATGATCGAACGCATGTATCTGCGTTGGGGCGAAGCGAAAGGTTTCAAGACCGAATTGATCGAAGAGTCGCCGGGCGATGTCGCCGGCATCAAGAGCGCAACGATCAAGTTCGAAGGCGAATACGCCTTCGGTTGGCTGCGAACCGAAACCGGCGTGCATCGATTGGTAAGAAAATCACCGTTTGACTCCGGCAACCGCCGCCATACCTCATTTGCCTCGGTTTTCGTATCCCCCGAAATCGACGATGATATCGATATTGATATCAATCCGGCCGATTTGCGCATCGACGTTTATCGAGCCAGTGGGGCCGGTGGTCAGCATGTCAACCGGACCGAGTCCGCGGTCAGGATTACTCATGGGCCAAGCGGCATCGTCGTGCAATGTCAAAGCGATCGTTCACAGCATAAGAACAAAGACACCGCAATGAAACAGCTCAAGGCCAAGTTATATGAAATGGAAATCATGAAACGTAGCGAGCAACAGCAGGCGCTTGAAGATTCCAAATCCGATATTGGCTGGGGCAGTCAGATCCGCTCGTATGTCTTGGATCAATCGCGCATCAAAGATTTACGCACCAACGTCGAAACCGGCAACACACAGGCAGTACTCGACGGCGAATTAGATCAATTTATCGAAGCGAGTTTGAAAAGCGGGTTATAACTAATATTTATTAAAGAAACAGTAGCACGCATGACTTAATAAGGAAATATACAGTGTACCCATCAGAAACTAAAAGATTCGCTTTATTAATAGATGCAGATAACGCCCAAGCTAAAGCAATAGAAGCAGTACTAAATGAAGCAGCAAGATATGGAGAAACAACGTCCAGGAGATGTTATGGAGACTGGACTAATTCCCAACTTAAATCTTGGAAAGAAGTATTAAATAGACATGCTATTCAGCCAATTCAACAGTTTGGTTATACCACGGGTAAAAATGCCACAGATTCAGCTTTGATAATCGATGCAATGGATTTACTTTATACGGGTAAATTTAATGGTTTTTTCCTTGTTTCAAGTGATAGCGATTTCACGAAATTAGCAACTCGAATAAGAGAATCAGGACTTGAAGTTATCGGAATAGGCCAAAGAAGAACACCAGAGGCATTTAGGGCTGCCTGTAACAAATTCATTTTTACCGAAACCATTATGGAAGAAGTGATTACTGAGCCCATTGGAAACTCTGCTATTAATAACGGCGCTGAACAAAAAACAAGCAGAAACGAAACAACAAAAACTACAGAATATTTATTGAATGACAAAAAATTAATGGAATTTATCAAAGAAGCTATCGATTCAGCTTCAGAAGATGATGGATGGGCAAATCTAGGTGGAGTCGGCTCTTATATCCAACGTGTAGATAGCTCTTTCGATGCTCGGAATTACGGTTATACCAAATTAAGTAAACTCATTACTTCACTTGACTATGTAAAAGTAGAGCGTAGAAATGGGGAAAATGGTAGCTCAAACACATATATCAAGTTTCAAGAAAAACAAAGTTACAATTAAATAATTAAATATATTCGTGCAATTCACTTTCAAAAAATCGCGCGATTTGTTTAAACACATTAAATTCGATCAAAAAAAATTTTACATGTCCGAAATCCAAATTCAAGACGAACAAGAACAAATCAGACAACGCCGCAGCAAATTGAACGAAATTCGCGAGCGCGGTATCGCTTTCCCGACCGACTTCAGACGTAATGTCGTGGTTGGCGAATTGCTGGCCGAATACGGCGAAAAAACCAAGGAAGAGCTCGAGACCGATCCGATCCGAGTCAAGGTTGCCGGGCGCATGATGACTCGCCGCATCATGGGTAAGGCAAGTTTCTGTCATATCCAGGACATGTCCGGCAAAATGCAGCTTTATGTCGCGCGCGATCATCTGCCGGAAGGTTTCTACAACGATCAGTTCAAGAAATGGGACATTGGCGATATCATAGGCACCGAGGGTGTATTGTTCAAAACCAATGTCGGCGAATTGAGCATCAAAGTTGACGATATTCGTTTATTGACCAAGGCGCTTAGGCCGTTGCCTGAAAAATTCCACGGTATCGCCGATCAAGAAATCAAATACCGCCAGCGTTATCTGGATTTGATCATGAGCGAGCAATCGCGCAAGACTTTCCTGATCCGTTCGAAAATCGTTACATACATAAGAGAATTCTTGGTAGCGCGACAATTTCTCGAAGTCGAAACGCCAATGATGCAGGCGATTCCCGGTGGTGCAACCGCTCGCCCGTTCAAGACGCATCACAATGCCTTGGACATGGAGCTGTTTTTACGGATTGCGCCGGAATTGTATCTGAAACGACTGATTGTCGGCGGTTTCGAGCGGGTTTTCGAAATCAACCGCAATTTCCGCAACGAAGGACTGTCGACACGGCACAATCCGGAATTCACGATGCTTGAATTCTATCAGGCCTATGCCGAGTATCACGACTTGATGGATTTGACCGAAGAAATGGTGCGAGGCATCGCACTCGAAGTACTCGGCCAAACGCTAATTACTTACCAAGGCGAACAATACGACTTCGGCAAGCCGTTCGATCGCATGACCGTGGTCGAATCGATTCTGCATTTCAATCCGGATTTGGCGGTCGACGATTTGGCGACGCGCGAAGCGGCGGCGAAGGTGGCTGAAAATTTGAAAATCCCGGTCAAGGACGGCTACGGTCTCGGTAAGATTCAAATCGAAATCTTTGAAAAAACCGTGGAACATCGCTTGATGAATCCGACGTTTATTACCGCCTATCCGGTCGAAGTGTCACCATTGGCCAGACGCAACGATGACGATCCGCATGTGACCGACCGCTTCGAATTTTTCGTCGGCGGGCGTGAAATTGCGAACGGTTTTACCGAGTTGAACGACGCCGAAGACCAGGCGGAACGTTTTCGTAAGCAGGTCGAGGAAAAAGAAGCCGGCGACGACGAAGCGATGCATTACGACGCCGACTATGTCACGGCATTGGAACACGGCATGCCGCCGACGGCAGGCGAGGGCATAGGCATCGATCGCCTGGTGATGTTGTTTACCGATGCTCCGTCGATACGAGATGTATTATTGTTCCCACATCTTCGGCCTAAGAATTAACCTATACCTATCGTAGGTCAAAATTCGGCACCGGGGTGCCCGTCAAAGGACGCCGTTAATAGGGGTTCTAAGCCCAAACCCTCGGAATTTTTTGAATCATTCTAAATCAATGTGTTAGTCAAATGTTATGCCAGCTAAAATATGATCAAAGTCGATTGGATTACGGTTATTTTTAAAGTCATAGTGACCCAGGAAGTGGATATGTTGCCAAGCCACAGGGGAAATTTTCTGGAGTAACGCAATCACTTTCTCGTTTCCGGCAGCTTTATACTTATCGAGCAGCTGCGATAATATGATCGAATTATAGGCAATTACCACATTGGCGATAAGCCTGCCACACTGATTGGTGATGCCGGCTTCCAAATCAGTTCTGCCGATTAGTTGCTTTTTGCCGCTGACTTGGGATGTAAATGAACGCAATTGGTGGTAGGATTCAATACGGTTTTGCGAACGGTGTACATCACGTTCTATCTGCGGATCACGCAAATACTTTAGGGTGTAAATGCTGCGCACCAATTTGTCGAACTCAAAAATTGCCTTCCGTGTTCGATTTTGTGCGGGTAATGCGCACAGTTTTCTAATCAATGTGCTTTGGGTCATTTCCTTAAGGCCCAGCGTGGCGATGATTTGATCGATGTGGGCTTGATCGGATTCAATCAGGGAGCGGTTAATCTGTCCGGCAGGCTTAATCAAAAACTTTTCGTAGTTTGCAATATCATCGGCACAATATAGGTGTTTCAGTTGATTTTGGAGACTAACGAATCGCGGCATCAGCTTCATGCCGAACCAATGTAAGATAGCGAAATTGGCCTTATTGATGCTGTGCATATCGCCAGTGATGGCCGTTGGCATGATATTTGAGGTATTGTTGTAGCAAATATCGAATAAAAAATTGCTTTCATGTTCATGCGATCCGATCAATTCAGTTTGCAACGCGATATGATTGGCCAGCAGCGTATAGGCTGCAACACCTTTCCCCCGCCTAAAGTGCTTTTTAGAATGACGCGCTTTGAGGGTAGGTGTTCCCATTTCAAGATGTTGCCCATCAACACTCCCATAGAGTTGTTCCAGCCCGAATGAATAATAGGGAAAGATGCTTAACTCCGAAATAAACTTGCTGATTCGATCATTGCTGGCCTTTAATGTTGATAGTCGTAAATATTGCTGATAGGTGACTTCCAGGACGTGATAGGGTATATCGCTTGTTTCGGACATACTCAGGTTGCCGTGATTCAGCGCCTGAGCAATAATAACGGCCATCAAACTATCTTCATCGGCGACTTTCTTGGCATAGCGCGGTTGTAACGGCGTTAACGCTGAGAGGAACTGACACTGCTCATTAACAAATCGGAAAATATCGGCAATATCATGCGATTGAAGTTTGGCATAGAAACCCAACTTTAAAGCCTCGTCTTTGTTGGCCTTGGGCTTATGCCAAGTCAAATGATTGCGAACCTCATCATACTCCAGATGCTTTAATTTACCTTGTCGCAACTCGCGGTCGAATAGTTTCCACTGTTGACTAAGTTCGGTATACAGCGCGTCAATTGACTCATCCAAAGGCTGACGCAACCAGGGGATGCCCAGCTTCTTCAGAACATCGGCTTTCTTTTCCATCGAAACCAGATCGTCACTAAATCGGCGATTCACAACGCTATCATTCAGATAAAGTTCATTAATGTCGAAGCGTTTTCTGATTTGGCGATAAATCCAGAATTCGTATCGGTCGCCACGAATACCGATGGCTTTCCCTTCTTCATCCAATACCAACAGATGGGAGCGCAGGCGTTTAGGTATCGTGTTGGCAGGGATTTCACTAACAGGCCGCTGCGCCAAAGTTTGTTGACGGGAGAAAACGGTCTTCATCCAGCTCAGCGCCATTAGCCAGGGGTTCTGGGTATCGGTACTGGAAAAGTGGGTGGACATCGCCAGCGGACGCAAATTTTTCTTGCAACGGGCGGTGACTTTATCGACGGCCACCCAGCGAAAAGCCATTTGACTGGGCACTTTATCGCATAATCGTTGCCCCGCAGTGATTAGGGAATCCTTCGGCATGATGTTAAATGCCTGATCGCGTACTGTACCGAATAATGTAGAATCGTCTATCGCCTCATCAACATACAGTAAAATCAGACGGCCTACTTGTGGAGACTCTTGTTGTTTGCTGGATAAGGATTGATTAAACTGCTGCTTTGAATCGCTCTTGGTTTCTTCTTCCAGTTTTTTAAGCTGGTAACAAAAACTGCTAACCAGGTTATCGCTCAGTTGCTGGTAACGTTGCCAAGCGTAGCACAACAGATACAAATAGGTTTGCCCAGGCTTCAGTCGCCTTAAGTCATAGATGCTGTAAAAATTGGCGAGACTGGCGTAGTAATTTTTATTTTGCTGCGAAATTTCGAGTTTTGGCAGGAGTGTCTTCGCTATCTGGTACAAAGGCTCCAGCGTTGCCCGCTTCTGGCGTTCTACCACCATCATTTGGTAGCTGAAGTTCTTGGTATCTTGCTTGATGGCCGCCAATCCAGACAAGGTATCTTCGCGAACGAGTAGTTTTTTAAGCTCAGTCCGTGCGGATTCATCTACGATTTCATCAATCAATTGCTCCAAACGGTTGCGTTCGGAAGTCAAGGCATCACCAATGATCGTTTGTAGGGTTGTATACCCTGGGCGCACAATTTTCTGATTGTTTAAGAAGACAATCAATTCGGTCAGGATAAATGTCGGTGTGACATCTTGTCTCGCCAGTTCAGTAGCTTTATCCAATAGCGTTGCCACATCGCTTTCTAACCAAAGCCGATAGCCAAATAATTCCGCGATTACGTTGCGTTGCAAATAATATTCAGTCATTTGCAAGGGCTGCAATGCCACATTCATACCAGGGAAATACCGCTGCATTATGAAGGTGATGTCTTCTTCTGGCACATCTTGAAGCGAAAACCGGAAAAAGGTTTGTTTCGCCTTAAAGTAACCCATCTGTAACAAGCAATAGAGCTGTGAGCGAAGGCCATTCCGTTGGAACACGATGCCATGTTCTTTCTCCGTCATCGCGAAAAACTCGGTACGTTGAAAATCATCGAAATCAGGTAAATCGTATAGCGCCTGTTTTTCTGCTTCTGACAAAACCGTTAACCGTTTATTGTTATTGGCACGCATGGATGAGCGGAAAATCCTTTTATAAGTTGTTCTTGAAAACGAGGGTTTCTGAGAAGCCTTGTTGCGTAATCGCTGGGGTACACAGGATCAAGGCTCTCCTATTCTCATAAATAGTTCTTGAAACTATATTCTCAATCCACTACTATGACAACGAGTTTTGATAAGGAGTCGAGCATGGGACAACTAAACCGCATTACCCAAGCCCCCGAAATGATGGGCGGCAAAGCCTGTATCCGTGGGATGCGCGTCACGGTCGGTACGGTTGTGGGACAAGTTGGTGCTGGTCACAGCATTGATGAAATTCTCGCCGACTACCCCTACCTGGAACGCGAAGATATTATGCAGGCACTTCGTTACGCTGCCTGGCTAGCTGAAGAACGTGAGGTCGTATTGGCCTCCGCATGAAGCTGATTGTAGATATGAACCTGTCCCCGCGCTGGATCGGATGGTTGGTCAATGCTGGCATTGAGGCAGCACACTGGTCAACATTAGGTGCCAATAATGCGCCGGATTCTGAAATCATGGCCTACGCTAGCGCAAATAATTATGTCGTCCTTACCCACGATTTGGACTTCAGCGCGATCCTTGCCGCCACGCATGGCGAGAAACCCAGTGTCGTGCAAATTCGCGCGGAAGATGTCAGTCCTGACGTAATAGGATTGCAGGTCATCGCCGCTTTGCGGCAAATGGCGACCGAATTGGAGAATGGTGCATTACTGACCGTTGATCCGAATCGCACCCGAATGCGGCTACTCCCTTTGAACTGGTCTGTGGATTAGACAAATGCTTATTGGCTATGCACGTGTCTCAACACAAGATCAAAACCTTGAACTTCAAATCGATGCCTTGACTAAGGCCGGTTGCAAGAAAATATTCGATGACAAAATCAGCGGTAGCCGCGCTGAACGCCCCGGCTTGACCAAGGCATTGGAAATGTTGCGCGAAGACGATACGCTGGTTGTCTGGAAGCTGGACAGGCTGGGTCGCAGTGTCAAGAATCTGGTTAATCTGGTTGGCGAGTTGCATAAGCAAGGCGTCCAGTTCAAAAGTCTCACCGATGCGATCGACACGGGCACCACATCCGGCCGATTTTTTTTCCACGTAATGGCGAGCTTGGCCGAAATGGAAAGGGAACTGACCGTTGAACGAACTCGTGCCGGCCTTGAAGTCGCACGGCAACTTGGCCGAAAAGGAGGCCGTAAGCGGCAGATGACCGACAGTAAGATTGAGTCAGCCAAGAAACTGCTGGCCAACGGCGTACCGCCCCGGGATGTGGCAAAGAACCTTGGGGTTTCGGTGCCGACCCTATATCGATGGATTCCAGCATCCGCGAATCCATAAGTTGTGAGAGTCCGCTTTTAATTAGGCGAAATGTCACTTTCGACCCACAACTGTCTTCGGTTTCAAAGAACTGAACGTCCAGTTCCAATACAAAGCCGACAGTTATTCTTGCTAACCACGAACATTGAAAAATCAAAACAACTGCGGGTGCTTGCCTAGAGAAACGCCTGTAACGATAAGGTAATAATCAAGATAGTTTTTCCACATCCCCTTCATGCTATTTATCCCGTTTCTTATTTATGGTTTATTGGTGTTGATGAGTGTAGCCAAGATGCCTTAGATTGAAGGCTTATTGACTTTCTAGGCCAATCCAAAACGGCCAATGGGAATCTGTGCCGGACTTCACATAGCGCTCACTGATACTGAATTAATCGGTTCGTGCTAGCTCAATTTTTTTACTCAACCTTTATAACCAGTTACCAAAAGGTTGCACGAAAACCGTTTCACCAGCTTCCACTCGGGTTTGATCAGTTGCTAAGATTATGAAGCAATTGGCTTGAGACATGGAAAGTAAAATTCCAGAACCTTGCTCACCGGTCTTGCATACTGTCAACCCGCCATCAAACGCCTGACTCAAAATGCCGCGCTGATACTCTACTCTTCCCGCTCGTTTTGTTAAAAGCAAACTGTTCATCGCTTGTAAAATTAAAGGAGGACGAACGATTTCCCCACTTAAATGCTGTAGTGCCGGATGCACAAACTGGTTAAAACTTACCATCATCGCTACTGGGTTACCCGGCAAACCAAAAAACAATGATTGTTCTAGACGACCAAAAGTTAATGGTCGTCCTGGCTTCATTGCCACCTTCCAAAAAACAATTTCGCCTAATTCTTTCAACACTTGACGTATATAATCGGCCTCTCCGACCGAAACTCCGCCGCTACTAATAATGACATCATGGTTTTTCGCAGCTACTTGCAATATATTGTGTAGTTGTATATGGTCGTCACCAACCACGCCTAAATCAGTTATAATGCAATGCAAGCGGCTCAACATCCCAAACAAAACATTTCGATTAGTATCGTATATCTGTCCAAGCTGTAAGGCTTCTCCTATTGGCTGCAATTCATCACCTGTGGAAAAAAAGGCTATCCGCAAGCGCGGCATTACAGCAACATTATTGATGCCTAAGGAAGACAACACCCCTAAATCTGCCGCCGTTAGCCTTCGACCACATGTCAATACTGTTTGTCCTAATCGTATATCCTCTCCAGAGAATCGAATATTATCTTCTAGTCTAGTACGACCATCAATTCTAATATCTGCTGCGCCGAGCATATCGACATGCTCCTGCGGGATCACCGTATTGCAACCGGCAGGAATTACTGCTCCTGTCATTATGCGGACACACTCGCCACTTGTGCATCTCCCAAAAAATGGATGACCGGCAAAACTATTCCCAACTACCTTTAATGTTGCAGTCCCATTCCGAGGTATATCATCGGCACACAAGGCAAACCCATCCATCGCCGAATTGTCATAAGGAGGAACATTCATTTCAGCAATAATATCTTCAGCCAACACACGATCAATGGATTGTCGCAAAGACAACCGTTCTTGCTTCGTAATAGCGAAGGGTTTTATGCAATCTATTATAAATTGCTGCGCAACATCAACAGTTATTGCTGTCGGATCATGCTCGTCAGCGCAACTTGGTTTGCTTAGATGAAGTCTTCCGCTATCTATCTTATTAGGCATAACACCCCGAAACTATGATGTTTTTTCACTGTTGCCGATACACTTCTGATTTGTTTCATATTGCTGATATGATTTATCATATTACTTTTTGCTAAAGTTACTACCATAGCCTGAAAAGAATAGATAAATGACCTCGATGGCGTTGATTAAGCCAACGTCCACCCAAAACTTCAACACTCTGCTTACGTTGGTTATTGTTAATAGTTTGTGTTTTTTTTAAATCGCAATACAAGTGTGTTGTCTTACTACTGATTAATTTTCTGCAATTTTCTATTGACGCATGTTAAAAAGACCCTCATCACCTTTTCGCTACTTAACAAAAGAGTCGAAATTAACGTACTTCTTTTGGAGGTAAGAAAACGCCTGGGCAACAAGCACCCAAAACCAATACACGCGCATCAAATGTATTGGTATTATTGATGATGAAGGTCTGTAAGCTGTTTACACTATTTAATAGCATTTATTTCAACAAACAGGATGGACGGTTAGCTCCACCAGTGTAACCATTAGCAATCAATTACAGCCATCACCGCTTGAGGGGGCTAAGTTTATATGACCGGTAAATATTGCCAGTTGCATAGTTGCTGATGGAGCTAACCGTCACCCCTGTTTAACGTAATTTTTTTCAAAGCAGGTTCTTGTTATATCAATTCAATTGATGTGCCCAAAAGGCACAAAAAATCGACAATCTATTTATACCGCCGAAGCCACAGCGAATGCAGTTGATCTCCTTCGGAACCTAAGTTTTATATTTCTTAGGCACAACCGAATCCAGCTCTTCAGGAACAATCGCACCATTGCTGATTCGGTAAGCAGAATGGGGCACTATTTTTTCTCCAACCGGAAAACCTGCGCTGCTTTCTCTGGCAAAAGGTAGCACGACGGTTTTTCGACATCCTCCCAGGAGACAGCAAAGCCATCCAAAGCACTGTTTTTATAACGGGGTGAAGAGATTATTGCTAGCGTCCTTTCGGCAAGAACATTGTCAAGGGATTCAGATGTTGAAATAACGCCTGCTTTTCTATCAGGTATATTTTCCTTCATTATTTCAATAGCTTGATTTATGGATATCACTTTTTTACCCAGCGTTTTTCTTCATCATGTCCGCCACCCCACAGCATAGGGAAAGCATGCAAAAGTCCAGGGAAAAGTGCTTCCAAACTTTCCTGCGCACCTTTGGAACTTCCTGGTAAATTAATGATTAATGTTTTGTCGCATATGCCAGCCAGTTCGCGTGACAACATTGCATAAGGTGTGCGTTCTTTACCATGGCGGCGTATAGTCTCAGCCAGACCGGGTGCTTCTTTTTCGATGACTTTGGCCGTTGCTTCCGGAGTTATGTCTCTAGGGCCAAAACCCGTTCCACCGGTTGTAATAACCAGATCAAAATGTTCATCTACTAGTTGCCGCAAGCGATTTGATATTTGGTCTGAATCATCGGGTAAAATTTCATAGACCGTAACCGATAGGTCTTTATCTTCCAAAAATATTTTGATGATTTTTCCGGATGTATCTTCGCGGTTTCCGGCATATGTTGAATCAGAAATAACAAGAACAGCCGATTTTAATGGTTCGGCAAAATATTCTTTAAAACTGCTTTTGCCTCCCTTTTTCTTAACCAGTTTTACATCGGAAAAAGAGATGTTTTCATCTAACGGTTTAAGCATATCATAGACGTTTAACAGCGCGCCCGTAACTGCAGCCATAGCTTCCATTTCAACACCGGTTTTCCAGATTGCTTTTACTTCCGCAGAAATTTTTATAGTGTCTTTGCCGATATCAAAACTTATACCCACCCAATCCAAAGGAAGAGTATGACTAAAGACGATCCAGGCAGAAGCATTTTTCGCAGCGGTTATGCCTGCTGCCCGTGCAATCTGTAAAACATCTCCTTTGGGAACAGTTTTTTCAGCCACCCGTTTTATTGTTTCCGAATTAGCCGTTAAAATTCCTTCGGCTTTCGCATATCTTAATGTGCTGAATTTTTGACTAATATCGATCATTTTGTATTTTTAAACTATTTATTTTGTTTTTGCATTTAATTGAATAAATTACCAGAAAAATTACATTTTCAACTGACCTTGCATTTTCCGATAAAAATATTCTTACAAGCTATTGCTGAACCCAGTGCACAGATTTATCTTCCATGATTTCTTTTTTCCAGATGGGAACTTTGTGTTTAATACCTTCAACAATCTGTTCCATCGCTTTAATACTTTCTTTACGATGCCCGGAGGAGCAAAAAACAAAAAGAGATAGTTCTCCGGTTTTTACCAATCCGGTACTATGGTATATGTGCAGGCAATTTAACGGCCATTGTTCAAAAGCTTCTTCACGAATTTTTGAAAACGCTTGGTTGGCCATGTCTTCATAAGCCGAGTATTCAATTCCGGCCACATGTTTGCCCACTTTTTCATCAGCACGTACTTGCCCGAGAAAAATAGAATGGGCGCCTATGTCATGTTTAAAGCTATGTTTTGCTATCTGCTCACCGATAAAAACCGGATCGATAGCTCCCTGGATAAAATAATTTTTGGCGTTCATGGTTCTATTTTTTTCCTCTTTCAACCAGGCTACCAAACCGCCTGTAAGATTGAATACATTTTTAAGTGTTTGATGATTTGGCAGCATTCTAATTGCCCGGATGCTGTTGATTCCGTGGTCACAATAAAAAACAACCTGGCAATCGTTTTTCAATATGTTATGAATATTAGCCTGCAAATTATTTAGCGGGATGCGAATAGCATTCGGCAATTCCTCTTGGAATTCGGGTATCGAACGAACATCAATCAATTGTATTTTTTCGTTGTTTTGTAATTTTTTGTGCAGATCAACAGCGCTGATTTCATTTATTTTTTGCTGACTTGAACTGCAAAAACTTTCATAATCAAATGACTCAAAATCCGGGGCATTTTGCAAAGCCTGCTGCACAGCCTGTTCGTTTCGTTGAATGGAAAACAGCATTGTTTGATTGCTCAATGCATCGAACATCAAAACTTTTCCTGATAAAACTTCGCCTACTCCGCAGATCATTTTTATAACTTCGTTTGCCTGCAAATTACCGATAATTCCCGGAAGAACGCCAATGACACCATTTTGCGAACAATCTGGTGCTGTTTCGGGTGCCGGGGGGTTGGGAAACAGGCAGCGATAAGTTGGGCATTTATTGCCTTGATTATCTGTAAAATTTAATACACTCAACTGTCCCTGAAAGCGGTCTATTGATCCTGAAACAAAAGGTTTATCCAGGTAAACACAAAAATCGTTAATCAAATAACGGGTTGGAAAGTTGTCTGTAGCATCAACAACGACATCATATTGGGAAATCAAATCGACAGCATTTTCCGGAGACAATCTTTGAGTGTATGCCTTTAAAACAATATTGGGATTGAGATCCTTTAAACGATTTACTGCGGCTTCGGCTTTGAATTCTCCAACCTGTGAAAAGCCATACAACACCTGGCGATGCAAATTAGAAACCGCAACTTTATCGGGATCTACAATACCAACCCTGCCGACACCGGCTCCAGATAGATACATTAAAGTAGGGCAGCCCAATCCGCCTGCACCGATGACCAGTACTTTTGCTTTTTTTAAAGCCTGTTGTCCTGTTTTGCCAATCTGAGGTAAAATCAAGTGGCGGTGATAATACTGAATTTCCTCTTTATTTAGGTTCATGGTTGCCTTTAAAAAATCAGCCCCCAGCAAAGGGGGGCATAACTGCGACCGAATCGTTATCAAAAAGAAGGTAATTGTCTTCAACCATTTGCTGATTTACAGCCATTCTATACGTATAGTCTTTTAAATTCGGATAATTTGTGATTAACTTGCTTTTCAAGTCAGTCATATTGCCTGTGTCTTGAATCGTCAACATGTTTTTCCCCACCACATCACTCAGAACACCAAAAAAAATCACATTAACCTGCATAGTTTTTCCTTACGTTTTAATGGAAACGGGTTATGTTTCTCTGTTTAAATAAAATTTATAGCTTTTACTCTTATATCAATCCGGCTACCAGTGCGATCGTCAGGTGTGGCAAAAGAAATGAAACCAACAGCAAGCGCAACTGCCAGCGGTAATAGTGTTCTCAAGTCACCAATGGAGCCAGACCATTCCGAAAATAAAAATCTATTTTTAAGTTTTTCCATCATCCACCTATCTGTGCCATTGAAAGATGATTTTTTGAAAAATGAATTATTTGCTGCGTACGCTGTTCCGATTCAAATCCGTCTTTTGCCCTTTTGGACACGGCATCTCTAATTGCCGTTTTTATTTCCTGATCACTTTTTCCTGAGCGCAGCATGTCTTTTAAATTTACGTCGCCATGATCATAGAGACAGGTTTTGAATGTGCCGTCGGGAGTGAGCCTTAAACGGCTGCATGTTGAACAGAATGTTCTGGAATGACCGGCGATGATGCCGACTTTTCCCCTAAATCCAGGGATTTCAAAAATCCGGGCAGTTGAACACATTTTAAGATGTTCGATCATTTCAGGAAAAGAATTCTGCAAAGTTTTGATAATTTCTTCTGCAGAAAGTGTATCGTTTGAAAAGTGCCCGCCGTTAAAAGGCATTTGTTCAATAAAGCGGACTTCAACTTTATTACTTTTGGCCAACATAGCAAAGTCAACAATTTCATTGTCATTGACGCCTTTGAGAACCACCATGTTCAATTTAACGTTCAGATCCGTTAGCAGAATTTTATCAATGCTATTCCACACCCGTTCAAAATCATCACGTCGGGTAATTTTATAAAAAACGTCTCGCTTTAACGAATCAAGACTGATGTTAATACTGCCTGATTTTATTTTTTGAAACAATGGAATAGTATCTTCTAAAAAATAGGCATTCGTTGTTAAATTGATTGTTTCCAGTTTTTCATATTGATTTATTCTGATTAAAAAATCAGGCAGGCCTTTACGCACAAAAGGCTCACCACCGGTAATGCGCACTTTGGTTACACCTAAATCCAAAAATAGTCCAAGCAGGTGTTCCATTTCCTGAAAACGCAGAATATCATCACGTGCTTTAAGATCAATTCCCTCCTTTGGCATACAATAAGTACAACGGAAATTGCAACGGTCGGTAACAGCAAGCCGCAGATAATTTAAATGACGCCCCTGGGAATCAATCAGAAGGGAAGCTGTTGAATTTTTTTGGTGTGTAGTATGTAAATAATCCACGCTTATTTTACTCCTTTTCAAGTTCGAGAAGCTTTGCTGTTTCTTGCAAAACCCTATCGAGGCCATGAACCCAACAATCATATTTAAATCGTCTGCAAGCTCGAAGTTAATTTAAATAGTGCGCTAAGATATACAAAACGTTTTTACTGATTTTTTATTTAATAAGGACAAAAAAATCATTAGCATATGCTGTATTTCTTTTTATTAAGATTTTGGCTCTTTGAGTTTTACACAATTTCCGTGACCGTATTTTATAAGCAGCCGAAAAGGCTGATTTATACGAGTGTAGTCGGATCAATTACTGAACGAACTTCCACGCACGAGCTCATGTTTATGTTTACAATTAAGGACGAGCAATCATTCCGCGCAAACTTTGGAAGAGTTGACGCTTTTACAGCCTATCGACTCGATGATTTTCATGACAGGTATAACGATTTAGAATGTTTGTGGTAAGGAGTCTATCGATTTAAAATCGATAGACTCCTTACCTGATCTAAGCTCTATTTCAAACTACTATTAAGCCTGATTGCCATGTGCGCACCACAAAGGTTTAAGCCGAATAACTTGTTCCTTCGGTTCCATCCTCCACTTTATAGACCTTGCAAGCCAACCCTCTGAGTTGGAAGTTGCCTTGTTCCTTATCACAGTATTCGTCAGAGTCATGAAGTATGACCGCATCCGCCGATTTCCAGAGACTCGATAACGCCGCACCAGGTTCTTCACTTCCTGTTGTTTCCGGGTACCACCAGCCATGAGGAACCCTGACTACGTTAGGATGTGTGTCATTACTGAGCCACGACCTGAGTTTGATTCTTTTTCCGCTAGTTGATTCCACCCATGCCCAATCCCCATCCGACAGGTCTATATCGTAGGCCGTATCCGGATGGATTTGCATGCGGGGATCCGGCTCGCGGCTACGCAGCTCTTTAGTGGATCGGCCTAGGCCAAAACTGTGAAACCAATAGTTTTCGCGCATGCCGGTGAAAAAAGTCAACGGATGCGTCTTAGCCAACTCCGGTTTCCTCACATGGCTTTCCGGTGGTTCAACCCAACTAGGCAAGGGATCATAGCCTAGCTCTTCGAAAATGCTTGAATAGAGTTCAACTTTTCCGCTAGGTGTGCCAAAGCCGGTTTGTTCGTATTTCTTGAAAGTTATTTCAGGCGCGGAAGCCCGAACCTGGGTTGATAATTTTTCCCATGTTAATCCCGCAGGCTTTAACCGTTCATCGTACGCCTCTTCCATGCTTGCCGGCCAATCCTTCTCTTGTCCCAGACGAACGCCAAGCTCACGCCATAGCATCCAGTCGTGCATACATTCTCCTGGCGCCTCCACTGCTTGCTCTCCCCCTTGATAGATTGGAATCCAATCCCAGTAATTGAACAGGTTCGGTCTTTCCAGCCAATGTGTGGCCGGCAGAATATAATCGGCGAGTTGGGCCGTGGGCGACTTGATAAGATCCATAACCACTAACAAATCCAGGTTCATCAACCCTTCGTAAATGTGAGTGGTGTTGGGGTAACTGTTTAAGGTGTTGTTACATTGCGATATAAGTGCCCTCAAGCGGTAAGGCTTGCCTGTTTTCATCGCTTCCCACATGCTTGCAGGGTGCGCCATCGCGCCGCCGGATACCTGGTTTGAATATTTTTTGCCCCAAACCTTTTCCATTGCTGGGCCGGTCTTTTCGAGTGTTTCCCAGCTCAAGAGCTTAAAGCGGTCAACACCGAGTTGTTTCTTGCGTTGTTCAGGCGATAGCCTCTCATTGAGTTCGAATTCATCATCCGATGAAATTTCCGGATGGTACCCCATTAACAGTTCGCCCCCGGGTACATCGAGATTACCGGTGATGGATCTCAATATGGTTAAGGCTCGTAAAGTCTGGGTGCTATTGGCATGGTGATCCGGTACTGCTCCCCAGGGGATCACAGCGGGACCAGTAGTGGCATACATTCTGGCAGACTCGCGAATCTTATCTGCTGGCGCTCCAGTAATTTCTGACGCCCACTCCGGAGTGTATTCCTTCACTCTTTCAGCGAGTTGTTCAAAACCAACCGTCCATTTTTCTACAAATTCTTTGTCATAGAGGTCTTCTTCGATGATCACATTAATCCAGGCCAGTAAATAGGCACTGTCCGTAGCAGGCTTAACCTGCAGAAAGATGTCCGCTTGATCACTATAGCTATTACGGCGTGGATCTGTGACGATCAGCTTTGCGCCCCTATCCAGGGCACCCTTAATCCACAGGTACTCAGCCGTCCATCTTTGCGGACCCGGAGCGTGGCCTAAAAGTACGATGCATTTGGTATTATGAAAGTCTGGAAACTGCCAAAAGCCGTAAGTCGCTTTACTGGGCACCGTGGAATTGGCTAAACACACGTATCCCGTCCAAGTCCAGTTCGGACTCCCCAGTAAGTTCATAAATCTTCGTGAGGCCGCACCGGCGTTAGAGCTCCAGCCATAAGTGCTGCCAATTGTTTCCGGGCCGTCTTCGGCTATCAACTGCTTCATCTTATCGGCAATCTCATCTAAAGCTTGCTTCATGCTAATTTGTTCCCACTGACCCGAGCCGCGCTCACCGATTCTTTTCAGCGCATGCGTTAATCGGTCTGGATGGGTAATGTACTTATTTGCGTTGGCCCCCTTGACACAGATCGAATTCGGCGTGAGGGCATGATCCGGATTTTTTTTGATCGATTTCACCTTACCGTCTTCAACGGTGACAAGAAGTCCGCAATTGATATCGCAGGTACTACAGATGGCCCATTTCGTTTCTTTGCTCATTTTTAGCCTCTATAAATCATTTTTATTAAAAATCATCTTCAACCAGACTTAGTTAATGCCGCTATTTCGCAGTGGCGATCTAACGCATGTATCAACATATAACCAGACATGCTGGCTTATTAGATACTGTTTGCCTATAGTTATATAGGAATAAACTATGCATATGAATACGATCCATCGTTAATCACAACGGTAGAAAACTTAATATCCTTTTTAATATTGGATATAGCCTATCTTTTACAGAAATATTATACGGGGAATGTCAGCTTGTAAAATACTGATTAACTATGATTCAATAGGCAAAAGCTATTTATTAGATGAGGTGTAACAGAGCTGTTTTTATATTTTTTTGGAGCTAGGGGTTTTTCTAACTTAGAAAAAGACATCAGCAACCCTTTTAATACACCACTCTTTCGCTGAGATTGGCTTAGGTGTCCGCTTGGATTGCTTGATCAGTATTTTGGAATCACGAAAGTGACTAAGTGCGTGAAAATAGAGCTCGCGCTTTCTGTCATACTCCGCATAAAAACTTCCTTTTGATGCCCATAACAGTAATTGATCCTTCGTTGGAGCGCTTTTTAACCTTGCCCTGTTTGTGTAATTGACGACAACACACGTTACCATCACGCCAATACAAGTTAAGACGTTTTAAAATCCAACAAGGTGAAATTATCCATTCCTTCCTGCCTATTTACCCGAATTGAATCCAGATGGTAGGTTTGGAACCCTGCTAAAAAAGTAGAGGTGGGCAAGTACTCCATACAAAGATGAATCGGTTTAGAGCACTAAATCTTCGGTCATCCAGGCTATCCAACAAAAAGTCGTGCTGGTGAAAGCATTTTCAAATTACCAGATGACCTTTATGCAAACGATTTTGCATAAAAATTATGCAATACTTTTTGGAAAGATTAATACGCCAATAATTAAGATAGAAAATACTTTTTACTCAATCCTTTTAACTGCCTTAAAGAAACTGATGATTTCCCTATTCCGTCCAGGCCATTCTGGGTGTGGACCGTTGCCTTCGCAATACCAAGTCTGTACGCCGTTCTTGCAGCCACTGTAAGCCATACAGCCTTCAACGCCTGGAACGGGGGTGGTAAAAGGTAAAGGTTGTCCCGGTTTGAGGTCTAGGGCTTTTTGTTCAAGTTCTTGTTTATAATAATTTTCCCAGCCCCAGGCTTTGCCGGATTCTGGTACTTTGCGGTCAGTGGCCTTGTAGGTTTTGGTCGTGCATTTATTGCATTTTGCCCACCATTCAATGGCTTCTTTGCCGTAGTTGGGGAACAGTTTGTCGCGGCTGCTGTGCATCAGCATCACTGGCGTAGGTTTTACGCAGTTTCGGTCTTCCAAATCTTCGCCCCGCATACCGACTGCGCTGGGTGCAATAGCGGCTGGAATGTGTTTGGTGCCGTTGAAAAAGGCGGTTCCCATAGCCACTGTGCCACCATCGGAATGTCCGGTCAGGAAAATACGTTTTTTATCAACGCACCATTTTTCTTGAATCATCTTGGGAATTTCAGCTAGTTGAACGGCAGATTCTGGCGATAATGGACGGTGGTCGGCATACGCAATAACAAATCCCGCTGCGGTTGCCTCGCTGGTTAAGTAGACGTGTTCTTCGGCTTCTTCACGATCCCGTCCTGCTGGTGCATAAACCATCAACAAGGGATGGGCGATGGTGTCCTTATAGTTTGAAGGTGTCCTGACTGAAAAATGGATGCCGTCACCGGTTTTTTCATCGTCAGTGGAACCGGTTTCACCCGGTTTTGCTCCAGGTTGGCAACCCGCTGCTGATATATCATTAGTATAAGTCGCTTCACTTATGATGACACCCGCTTTTGATGCTTCGGTGATATTGGCATCCGCCCTGTAGTACGTTTTGCTGGCACCGGTAAAACCCGCCATAAAAAGGCCAATTGCCATTACAAATGTCATCAGGAGATCGGGCTGTTTGCCACGATAGCGCAGCCATTCCGGCTTGAACAGGCCAATAAACAAGATTGCAATAGAGCCAATAATTAAGAACCTAAAAAAATACAGCAGTAACGTGCTCATGGCTTAACCTTAATAATTTCGTTAAACGGTTTTGTTGTCAAGAATGATACACGGCTGTCGTTTTGATGGCAGGCTGCGTTTGTTTACCGTTAACCGCTTTCTTGCCGATGCCTACCCCCATCGTAAAGCGGTTCATGCAATTCACGACTGCGCACAAACGTACCGTGTCTAGCAAGGCCCGTTCGTCCCAGCCAACTTCATAGATGAGGTTGACATCAGCTTGTGTTATTTGGTCAGGTGTCAAGGTAAGCTTCTTTACAAAGCGCAAGAGTGGCTTTATCTTTTCATCAACTTTTGCGCTGTCAATGTCCAATATTAATTGACCGTAGACGGATTCATCGATGCCCAATTCCTTAAGCAGCGACTTGTGTGCTGTATAACAGGATTCTGATTGGTTGAGATCGGAGGTATAAGTGATAATCAGTTCACGTGTCCCTTTGCCCAAAGGTGAAAAACACCCTTTAATGTCCTCCAATAATTTAAACAACAGGATGCCACGGCGCGGGTATTTTGCCAGTAATCCGGCGATATTTTCCAAGTCAGGACTTGACGGTAAGTAAGACATTTTAATCTCTGGGCAAATGAAGGGGTATAGACCAAACTTTAGGGAAACCCTAAAACACGAAAGTTTCGACTTCCGCGATTAAAAACAAGGGATCGCCTCCGCTGGAAATTTCAACGGCGTGGGCGGCCGTTTCCTGTCCGCCCGGCGAACTCAAGCAGTCTTCCAAATCTTTCATGGACGGAAAATATACTTCCGCAATACGATGATACGGCGCTTGGTCTTTTCCTGGCGCTGAAGTAACCAAGTTAGCATCAAAGCGGATTTTCCCGGACAGTTTTGCGACTGCCATTGGCACGTGCTCGTGTTCATATCGGCGCTCAAAGACTGTGATATCGGTGGGTGTTGGGTAAATCACGATCAGTTTTGCTGCTTTCATGTTTTTTCCTTTTCATAGGGTTTGTTTATGGTGAGGCGATCATATTCTCTAATCATAAGTCTTGTAAAATACTAACTTTCTATGAAAGAATAGGTTTTGGCTATATAAGTTCGAGGAAGGCATTATGGAAATGCACCAAATTCGTTATTTTTTGGCGGTTTGCGATCACGGCAGTTTTACCCGTGCCGCGCAATTCAGCTATATTTCCCAGCCGTCTTTAACGCAATCCATCAAGAAACTGGAAGATGAGTTGGGCGGGGAATTGTTCACCCGTGACCGTTCCGGTTGTCTGCTGACTTCATTAGGCAGAATGGTCGAACCTAACTTTCGTAAGATATACAAGGAAACAGTCGCGACCAAGGCCGATGCCATACGTTTTACCCAGCTGAACAATATCCCGTTGCGGATAGGCCTGATGGCAACGATAGGCGCACAACGCTTAAGCCTGATATTTGCCCATTACAAGCATGAGTTTCCCAATATTGAATTTGAATTGATTATCGACTGTGAAACTTTATTATTGCAGCAACTGGAATCGGAATTGCTGGATTTGGTGATTAGCGCCCCTGTGCAATTGCTAGGGCCGCCCTATCAATCCACCTTGCTGTACACCGAAAAGTACGTAGTTGCGTTTAACAATCAGCACCGATTTAATCAATTAGGCAAAATCGACCTTAAGGAAATCCAGTCCGAGCCCTATTTGGATCGGTTAAACTGCGAACTTAGGGATACTTTGCGGGCAATCTGCCAAGACCAGGAAGTCAACTTATACGCCGCATACCGAAGCAATAGCGAGGATTGGATAGTCAACCTGGTGCGCGCTGGCATGGGTGTTGCGCTGATGCCGGAGTACAGCCTACCCGCAAACGCCGATGACGTGCGTTGCCGTTATTTGAGTAATCCCGAAATAAGCCGCCAGATATATGCGATTTATTATCCACAGAACCAGAAAAATACTGAAATTAAGAACTTGCTTGCGGTTTTAATCCATAGGTAATGCCTATGTTTTCATAGGCAGCTAGTCTTTTACAAACGCACCTGATTTATTATAAGATTAATTCAGACACATCAATAAAAGGCTTGCGCTCATTAGTTTACCTTCCTAAAGCAAAACAATAAAGTTGTGTCACTCTAATAGCTATATGAATAACCTATGAAAAGTAGAATAAATACCAGCAATTTTGATCTGATTGAATTATTTGACATTTCTCAACTTCTTACCTTAAACAAGGTAAGTTACGGCGAGACAGGCTGTCTGCACCTGAGGTGGTACATAATGAATGATGTGAAAAAACTCCTGTTAGTGCTTGGTCTCCTTTTTTTATTGGTTCAATTCATAACATTTATACTCGTTGGAACCAAAGGGATTTGGTCTGGCTATTGATTTTCAAACAAGTAAGGCAAGCCTAAACCGAACAGGGAAAGTATAAATAGAAGATATTCAACCGTATCAAATCACCGAAGTGAGATTGTAAATAGTGGTAGCTAACGGCCTTTACTCGATACAGTCCTATAAAAGGAGGAACAGACTTTGGAAAATATAATTAAAAAACAGTATGAAATATTAACAAAAACAATCCGTCCAACATTAACATTTGTGAATAAATACAGATACCAATTAGCACTGATTTTGGGTTTTATTATTGCCTTTTTTCCTTCACTAATATTCCTTTTCTACAGCGTTTTCGGTTTAAAGGAATAGCTTCTCATTGTTAAGTTAGACCTTAGCTGTGTGTCTCTCATTAAATGTTATACGATTAAGATTTTTCGAGTATTTAATGAGAGACACACACATTAAACAAAATTTCCTGACCGGACACTCCGATGGCGGCACGATCAGCATGGGCATTACCTTTTACAACGTTACTAAACACATTCCCGCCGCGATAGCGCCCAGCGCTGTCGGTAATCGTGGTGCCGACTTAGAATACCGCAATTGCGTAAAACCTTTGCCTGTGATGGTCATGCATAGCCGCCAGGACAAATTGTTCCCAAACTTTGGCAAGGAAGCGGTGGAATGGTGGGCGCGGTGCAATAAATGCGATACGAAAGCGTATAACATTACAGACCGTAGCGTACCTGGTAAGGGTAAATTCGGATGGGAGGGTTATTACCAGCAAGAACTCAAACAGCGGGCTGAAGACTTGGCCGGCGGCAAGCCGCCTCCGATGACCCGACCCGTGTCCGGCGTACCGGGTTGCTTAGCTTACAGTCGTTGTAAAAACGATGTGCAAACCTGGTATTGTGAAGGCGATGGCCCGCATCCGGTCTGGCCTGGACGAAATAAGGAAATTATCAGCTTCCTAAAAGCAGTTAAAACGGACTAAGTAAGGCATTTATTTTGGTTAATTTTTATTGACATAATGAAATCGAGCCCGTTTAATCTGTACCAATTGGAACGGAATAATTGTTTTATGAGACAACGGGAATTCGATACCCAAAAAGCGCTCCATAACGCGATGGAGGTTTTTTGGAGCAAAGGCTACAAAGGCGCTTCGATGAAGGACCTTTTAACTGCAATGAGAATCGGCAAAGGCAGTTTTTATGCCGCTTTTGGCAGCAAGCGCGAGCTTTATTTACAAGCGCTTAGTCATTTTCGTGATACCAAAATGTTGATTAAGCAGCCCAAGCGTAAGGCTATGCCAATCTCCGCGCATGAATCATTGCGTGAGCTGTTTAATCAACTGATAGGCCGTACCATTAATCAACGTAAGGTCTGCATGCTTGGCAAAGCCGCGTTAGAATTCCGAGGTTCTGATTCCGCCGTAGCTGAAATCGTAGATGCTGGAATCACGCAATTAGAAGACAGCATTCTGAAGATCATCCTCAATGGCCAAGGCAACGGCGAAATACCTAAAGAGCGAGATCCTCATGCTTTGGCTCGCTATATCACAGCAAGCTTTTATGGCATTCAAGTTTTGGGTGGCGCCAAGCCCTGTCGGGAACACCTGGAAGAAATCGCCGACACAACGCTATCTTTGATCATACCGAATAGACATTGATGATGACGGCAAAAGAGAGAAGAAAATTTTTTATTTAATCTGTACCAAAAGGTACAGTTATGGTTGTACCAAACCTTAATTGAAATTAAATGGAGGTCGATGACACTAATTTAACGCATTAATTTTTATTAAAAATATTCATTCATCTCACTCTTGGAGAGCAACATGTCTTTTTTACTTTCTAGCCCAGGGGTAACCAATTTACCCGATGTTTTTCAAAAATACCCAAAACGGGGCGTGTTAATTCTGCGCCTTATCGATGACATCATGCGTAAGGAATCGCCATTATCGGATGGGGAGCGGGAGTTGATCTTTACTTATATTTCGGGTTTGAATGCTTGCGGATTTTGTTACCACTCGCATGTTCCGGCGGCAACAGCGTTTGGCATCAATGAAACAGTGTTTACCGGGAACATGGGCATCAACCTGGATACACCGGAAGTCGATGAGAAGCTGAAACCGATATTAGGTTATGCCAAAAAACTCACGTTAACCCCCACACAAGTGACGAAAGCGGATGTGGATGCTATCTATGCCGCAGGGTGGAACGAACAAGCTTTTATCGATGTGGTGAGCATCTGTTGTGTCGTCAATTTTATGAATCGGTTTGTTAATGGCGTAGGGGTAGATGTGGACTCGGAAACGGCTTATAAAACAGGCGCATCTGTTTTGCCGACTATCGGTTACGCAGGTTGGGCGGAAAATCTTGAAAAAACGCTGCAAAATTGAAGCGACAACGAATGACGACCCGATCGCTAGTGGCGACGCCTATTGTTAGTTGCGTGGATTAGCGGCCAACATTACTCGGATAGTTTGGCGATTACTGTTAGACCCGAAGGATGAGAGCCGGACTTTAAGTGCTTTGGGTTAGGTTCGGGCATCTTAACGTAAGCCGAAGGCAATGCGTTATGAACCGAACCTAACCCTTGTTACCAACAGATGACATCATAGACTTATAATAGCTAGGTAAGATATATGACTGACCTAAAAAAACTTTTACTGGCGCTGGTATTGCTGTTTATATTAATCCAGTTGGTTACAGTATTCCTGGTTGGGACTCAAGGGATTTGGGTGGGACATTAAGGCTAGCGCCATGCCGTTTAATTGACCTTTTTTTCGGGTAACGGACTATGGCAGGAACACAGGCAGGGAAAAGAACTCTTCAATATTGATCTTTCTGTATTTTGACTAAAATAGTGGGACGTTTAAGGTTGCAATGCAAGGCATTGCGGTTGCTACGAAACACCGCACTGACAGTAGGCAGAAAAATGGCTAACCTGCACCAGCTTAACCCGCTTTAACTGAATGATAAGGTTTTGGTTGGGATTTCAGTAATCTATCATGGCAAGAATTTTTACCTGTTTTAAGATAAGCCAGATAACTTAATTAAATATCTACGTATTATAGTTCTAAATAATCGTGAATGTCCGTTTACTCATTTTTGGATGACCCTAATGTATGGCTTCGATAGTCGGGTCTTGGCCGTTTGGAGAAATTCGAATTATTTTTTAAAGCGGACGCTCACAACTTCTGCGGAATATAATTGGATTATATACGAATAAATTTTTACAACGTCATGATTATAAAAGGTTTAAAAAATTACGAGGGTTTGGGCTTAGAACCCCTAATATGTCCATGTAGGCCCCTCACCTAGCGTTAGGTGAGGGGCCGAGCATCCCGGAGTCTCCTTAGACACTGCCGAAATTTGAAGTGCGAAAGCTATAGAAAAAGCATTTCATGGTTAAACTACCGAATTTAGGTTGAATGGCTGATTCTGTAGGTCCTGACCGGTTTCTTCGCGATTACAATCTAACCGGCTTAGTTCATCGTCAAGGCTGGGAGTTTTAGACGGCGATCTTTTCGCTATTCGTTGTATTCGCGCTGGCGGGTTTCATTTATCATTACGACTTGAAAAGGATTTTATCGGGCAAAAAGGAAATGTAATCAACGAACTGCTTAAACCGAAGAGTCCATCATGAATCAACCGGCTTTACGCGAGGCGACTTACGAAGACTTGTTCGATCTGCCCGAGCATATCATCGGCGAAATCATCAACGGGCAGTTAATTACTCAACCGCGCCCGGCACCAAGACATGCCTTGGCCGCTTCGGTGATCAGCGACCAGTATATCAGTCCTTATCATCGAGGTAGGGGAGGGCCGGGCGGTTGGTGGATATTGTTCGAACCCGAATTGCATTTGGGTCGAAATATTCTGGTCCCGGACTTAGCCGGTTGGCGGCGCGAACGCATGCCGCAACTACCCGAAGAAGCTTATTTCAGCATTGCTCCCGACTGGGTTTGCGAGGTGATTTCGCCCGGAACTTCGCGCATCGATCGCGCCGTTAAGATGCCTATTTATGCGGCATGCGAAGTATCGTGGCTATGGCTGGTCGATCCGGGATCAAAAACGCTTGAAGTCTACCGCCTGTTGGAAGGACATTGGCTGCTTGAGCATACCTGGCAGAATGACGATATGGTTAGGGCGCCGCCTTTTGACGAAGTTGAACTGGCCCTGGCGGACTTGTGGGCTCCTTGATGGTCACTCGCGGGCTTTCGTATGAATAAAAAACTTCTTATCGGTGCAACGCTATATACCTTGTTCGTCGTCTACGGCAGTTTGGTTCCGCTCGATTACCGACCAATGCCTTTCGACGTTGCTTTGGAAAAATTCCGAAATATTCGTTATCTCAATCTAGGCATAGAATCGCGTGCGGACTGGGTTGCGAATATTCTGCTTTACATACCGCTGGCTTACTTTTGGGCGGCTGGTTTTGGCGGTCAATTTCGCGAATACACCCGGCTACTGGTTGCGGTGCCGGTTTTGCTGTTTTGTTGGACTTTGGCTGTTTCGGTCGAGTTTGCTCAGTTATTTTTCCCACCCCGTACCGTTTCGATCAACGATTTGATCGCCGAGGCAATGGGCTCGGCCATGGGCGTAGGACTTTGGTTATTTTCAGGCGATTATTTCCGCCGTTTATCTCGTCATCTCTCGCTTGGTAATTTTCTATCGATCAAAGCGGCGATTATTTTCTATATCGCCATCTATTTTGCCTTAAGTTTTTTTCCGTTCGATTTTGTTATATCCCATCAAGAGCTTGACACTCGGTTGGCCTCGGGCAATCACAGCCTGTTTATGTCCATCGATACGTGCCGAGCCGATGGTATTCGCTGTGTGGTCAAGCTGGGGGCCGAAATAGTCGTATTGATTCCGTTAGGCATTTTACTCTGTTTATTGCCTTATATTTCGCACCCCAAACTGGTTTGCATCTTAACCGGTTTTTTTATCGGATTGTTCGTCGAAATCGGTCAATTATTTTTGGCATCAGGCGTGGCGCAAGGCATTTCGGTGTTGACCCGTATGACCGGATTGGGGGTGGGCGCGGTTGTGTTTGCCTTTTTTTCTAAACACGACAAAGATTATTGGATCGCTTGTTTAAAACCCACGGTGTTAACGCTTCTTCCTCTTCATGTTTTTTTGGTAGCCGCACTGAACGGCTGGACCGGCGGGAATTGGATCGGTCTTGAAAAGGCGCTTGAAAAACTCGATACGGTTCAGTTTTTACCGTTTTACTATTTCTATTACACGACCGAATCCTTGGCCATGGTGAGCTTACTCAGCAACATCGGCATGTATTTTCCGATCGGCTTGGCATTTTGGTTGTGGAACTATGCGGACTCCAAACCTGAGCGAGTTCATTGGTGTTTAGTCGGATTATCTGCCGCTGTTTTTGCTACGTTGATAGAAACCGGCAAGTTGTTTTTAGCGCCTAAGCATCCCGATCCGACCGATGTGTTGATCGCATTTGCTTCGGCGGCATTGGTCTATGAATTGCTTAATCATGCGATGCGCTGGTTTTCAAATGGTAAGATCAAGCAGGGAAGGGGATTATCGATTGCCGAAGCATTCCACGATCACGAAAACTCTATTTCAGAGGATGATCCTATTCGGTCATCGGCAACCGTCAAACCGGAAGAAATCGATAAACGTTGGCGCGTATTATCGGGGATTCTTGCGTTGATTATTGGTTGGGCTTTATTGAATTATCCGATCGGCGCACCATTGCTATCGGCATTATTGATTGCTTACGCGGTTTTATTGTTTCGTTACCCCCATGCTTGGCTATTCGTCTTACCGGCAATGCTACCGGTTCTGGATTTTGCCCCTTGGACCGGTCGGTTCTTTTTTGACGAGTTCGATCTGGTCGTCATGACAACCCTTGCAGTTTATTATTGGCAAAAATCCAGCATTCGATTAACCCGACAGTTTTCCGGAACGGTTAAGTTATGTTTAGGGATGTTTGCGTTAATTTACCTAATTAGCTTATACAGAGGCTTATTTCCGCTGCAAGACATCGATATCAACGCCTTTTCCAATTACTACAGCTACTATAATAGCTTACGAGTGGGCAAGGGGGTCATTTGGGCATTCTTTTTGTTTCATCTGTTAAAACAAACATTGCAGCAATACCCAAAGGCAAAACAGTATTTCGGTTACGGAGCATTGTTGGGATTGATCGGCGTCATTAGCGTTTCGATTTGGGAGCGCTTTTTGTTTTCCGGCTTGTTTAATTTTGAAAGCGATTATCGCATCACCGCAATGTTTTCAACCATGCATACCGGCGGTGGGCATATCGATGCCTATTTAGTCTTGGCATTACCTTTTATTGCGATGCTGTTTCTCTACGCGCCTCGCAGATTGATAGGCGGAATGGCCGGCTTTGGAATTTTTGCTGCCGGCTTTTATGTCCTGATGGTGACTTTTTCCCGAGGACCTTATCTGGCTTTTGCGTTAGCTTTTATCGTTTTTTTGAGCAGTCTATTTTTTGCCGTTAACGCGAGGCATTTGCGTACTAACCGAAAATCAATACCGCTGTTAAGCGTGTTATTACTCATTCCCGTAATGGCCATTCCTGTCTTTCAAGGTGGCTTTATTCAAGAACGCTTCAAGCGTATCGATCAAGATCTGGATGTTCGGCTCCAGCATTGGCAAGCCATTCTCGACATGAGAGATGAGGATGTCATGACGACCTTATTCGGAATGGGTATTGGCAGTTATCCAAGAACCTATTTTTGGTGGCATAGAGGCATTGGCATGCCGGCCACTTATACGATACAAAACGATGATGGAAATCGCTATTTGCGCTTAGGGGCAGGGGGGGCGCTTTATTTAGACCAACAAGTCGCGATAGAGCCTGACACCAAATATCGTTTGTCTGCAGATTTACGAACGGATTCGGGGCAAGGGGAGGTTACATTCCCTATCTGTGAAAAATCGTTATTATATTCGTTTCGTTGCGTCTGGAGTATCTTACGAATCGATTCCGAGCCGGGCACCTGGAGCCGGACGGAAGAAATCTTAAATACAAAATATGTCGGATCCGGTTTGGGTAAAACAGTGGGGGAATTGTCGAGACGTCCGGTTAAACTGGGTGTTTACAATAATAGCCGAGGCAATGTCATTGACATCGATAATATCAGCTTAATTGATGCTAATAATAAAAATCTGCTTAGCAATGGCGACTTTTCCGAAGGTATGGATTATTGGTTTTTTACGATCGATAATCACCAGGCTCTCAATATCGACAATTTTTGGGTGCATCTATTATTCGATCTAGGCTGGATGGGTGCCGCTTCGTTCATAATCTTACTGATTTATGCTTGTTATCGACAGCTTAAAGCGCTTAGCAAAGGTGACTACTATGCGGCGATCTTACTGGCATCGTTTTCGGGATTCGTGGTTGTCGGTACCGTTGGAAGCCCATTCGAAGCGCCTCGACTCAGTTTATTATTTTTTCTGATCGTGTTTTTTGCATTGAGCGAAAACAAAAAATTACCATTACGCAAGCGAAGGCAAGAATTCGTTAAGTCGTCATTAAGTTAATCCTTGGAAAATGTAGCCCGGCCATAGCTAAAAGGCTACGGATACGTTAACCGTTATACGCGTTACTTTTTTTCAGGAGATTCAAAAATGATGAAATTGATAGCAATAATCATCACGGGTTTGGTTTTTTCAACATCGGCCTTGGCTTCAGGCGGGCACCATCATCCAGGTCGAGGTAAAGGATATAGCAAACACTATTACCAACCGAAGCATAGAGCTAAACGATACCGGCCTGTTGAACGCGTTTATTATCGCGAAGAGGTCCATTACTATCCGCAAAGAGTCACTATTTACGAGGCAGCGCCTCGTTATATACCGGCACCCGCCTATGTACCGGCTCCACGCTATAGCCGCTATGATCAAAGATCCACTCAAGGTCTGGTAGGCGGCGCTGTGGGTAGCATGTTAGGGTATGAAATTGGAAGAGGCGATCCGATTGCATCGGGCATCGGTGCGGCGGCCGGCTCATTGCTCGGCAACGAATTGGGCCATAGATAACGATTGCAATTTATTCGTTGCGGATTGTTATAAGCCAGGCATAGAATGCCGATTTTTAACCTTACAGGTATTTTATATGTCAGATTCAATTTGGTTTAGAACCGGTGAAGCCACCGTATTTTCCAGCGAAGGGCAAGGCACGGATGCCATGCCTGAAATTCTTATCGGCAGCGTTAAAGGGCCTGCAGGCCACGCATTTGCCAATTTAATGGGGCAAACCGAAGGGCATACTCGGATGTTTGCAATACGGGCCTGTAACCAACAAGTGCGTCCTGCTACCATCATGGTACCTAAAGTTACAATAAAGTCGACCGACTATGTGAATCTATTCGGCGGCCCCGTTCAATCGGCAGTCGCCGATGCAGTACTGGACAGTGTAATCGACGGCGTGATTCCGGCCGACCAGGCCAATGAAATTTGCATCATCGCAATGATATGGATAGCACCTGAATGCGCAACCGATCCGAACCTTGATCGCAAAGATTTGTATCGAACCAATTATGAAGCGATGAAGTTAGCTATTCAGCGCGCAATGTCTCAATCGCCGAGTATCGAGGATCTGATTGCCAACCGTCATAAAATCGTACATGAGATGTACGACCCAAAAACCGGCGAGTCACAATGGTAACTAGATACTGTTAGGCTATAAGCTCATAAAAAAGTTAATTAACCACCAAGGGAACACATTGGGGTTCTTGGTGGTTAATTGTCGCCATCAATCGCTAAATCTTAACAAGTATTCGATAATGATCCATAGTAAAACTATGACAATTATTACCATATTTTCACAATTATTTTTCTTCAGATTAGTCAATAACATTTCTTTTTTCTTTTTAAACCAATTTCGATTTTCCAGACTCAATTTTAAGGGCTCCAGTACTTTTGTTGGGTCGAGTTTACGTGTGTCATTTACGTCTATCAACGTTTCCTAAAAACAAAAAACGGCGTCCAGCCCGCCGGATGCCAAAACGGCTAAAATTAAGTTCATAATTACAACGCATAAAAGCATTTACCGTCTGTCATACGAATGACACGAGTCAAAGTGGCCGACCCTCATGACTGCGGTTAAGCGTTGCTTGCCTATCAGCGTTTCGAAGTTTGCCACGGGGCGAGCGCTTGCAAGGCCTTCGATTTTTGGAATCGTTCAATCGTGCCGCGAAACAGGTCGGGCTGAGTTACAAGGGCGCGTGGGAAATTCTGGATCGCCAACAATCTTTCGCCACGGCTACTGGTAACGACTACAATCGGCGGTAAGCATGGTGGCGGCAGTGTTTTGACCGACGCCGGCAAAAGCCTGTTGAAACTGTTGGCCAAGCTGCGTAAGGAGCACGATGAATTTGGATCGCATCAGTCAGGAGTTGATTAACCATAACGAGTTCAATTGTTTAATCAGGAGAACGCTTATGAAAGCTAGTGCTCGTAATCAATTTTTGGGAACCGTCAGCGAAATTCATGAAGGCGATATCAATGTCGAAGTTGTCATTGAATTGAAGGGTGGGGACACGTTGGTTGCCGCGATAATCCAAGAGTCGATGAAAAACCTGGGGTGGCCGAGGTCGTGGCATTGATCAAGGCGCCGCAGGTTCCGATCGTGACCGATTTGGGGCCGTACCGAATCAATTGTCGGGAACGGTGTCGCGTTTGCAGAAATGCGTGGTGAATACCGAGGTCGTGGTTTTGCTGCCTGGCGGTAGCGCGGATTATGCGACAGTGATCAACGACAGCATCGATGAGTTGGGGCTCAAGGCATTACTGTCGTTGCGGCCTTCAAAGCCAACGCTGTGTTTTTGGCGGTTGCATATTGATTGATGACGAATAAAGGTGCGGGGACTGTCGGTAATCCCCGCGCCGAGATATCAAAACAATTGCCTTTATGGTTCCGGTTTGTGCGGGTCGGTTAACCGATATAGAACGTAAATGGGTATCGGCGGAGTAGGATTCTCGTTCGTTACCGATTAGTTTTCGTCGTGTCTTGCTGATCGATCGACAAATCCTCCGCCCAGCAGCCGATAGGTCTACCCAACGTCAGCGTTTCGTCTTCGAAACGAACCAGAAATACTTGCTTTTGTGGCTCCTCATCGATGTGGCCTTTCATAACAATGACTCCGCGCGAACCTGCCTGGGCCAATAGTTCGCCTTCGTTGCAATCGGGCATCGATCCGTCGTCGGTGATGGCTTTTGCCGCGTAAACGACGTCGCCGATGTCGAGCTCATTTATATTCATGGTGTTCTCCTGTTGAAATTTTGTAGCAAATGCTACAAAACACTTGCGAATGTCGTGGATCGCGTCCGCAGTCCTGTCTTCGTACTTCACATAGCTTTCATAATATCAATCACTTGAAAACCTGATTCCGGTCTGGCATGGGCGTTGCTTTATAGATTTACAAAATCAATGCCAAATCGTTCAGGAGACTTTAAGATGATTACGTTAACCGAAAGCGCCGTCAAAGCGGTGGGTCGATTTATTGGCAGTTCCGACAAGCCGACCGGGGGACTGCGCATCGAAGTGACCGACGGCGGTTGTTCCGGTTTGTCCTACGGATTGCGTTTAGAGGCAAACGAAAGTCAGGACGACACCGTGATCGATTGCGGCGAAGTCAAAGTTTTCGTCGATCCGCTCAGTCTGCCGAAATTGGACGGCATGTCGATCGATTTCGTCGATAGCCTGGACGGCTCCGGCTTCAAATTCACCAATCCGAACGCAGTGAAAAGCTGCGCGTGCGGTTCGTCGTTTACTACGGGCGATAACCACGGTACGCCTAAAACCTGCTCTTGAAACGCGGAGAATAAAGTCATGTGGGATTATTCAGAAAAAGTCAAAGACCATTTTTTCAATCCGAAAAATGCCGGCGCCGTGGCCGGTGCGAATGCGATCGGCGAAGTCGGCTCGATCAGTTGCGGCGATGCGCTGCGGCTGACCTTGAAAGTCAACGAAGCAACCGGGGTGATCGAAGACGCGGGCTTTCAAACCTTCGGCTGCGGCTCGGCGATCGCGTCGTCGTCGGTGTTGACCGAAATCATCAAAGGCATGACGCTCGATGATGCTTTGAAAGTCAGCAATCAGGACATCGCGAACGAGTTGGACGGGCTGCCGCCGGAGAAGATGCATTGTTCGGTGATGGGCCGCGAAGCCTTACAAGCCGCCGTCGCGAATTACCGGGGCGAGGAATGGCAGGACGATCACGAAGAAGGCGCGCTGATTTGCAAATGCTTTGCGATCGACGCGGTAATGATCGAAGAGATGGTCTGGGCGAACAAATTGCGCGCGGTCGAGGACGTCACCAACTTCACGAAGGCGGGCGGCGGCTGCGCGGCCTGCCACGAGGATATCGAAGGCATCCTCGAGCGGGTCTTGAAGGAACGCGGCGAGACCTTCGACCCGAATGCCGCGCCGATCGAAGCCGTCGTCATGGAGAAAAAGCCGCTGACCAACCTGCAGCGCATCAAGAAAATCGAGGAAGTGCTCGAATCGCTGCGTCCGCAATTGATGGCCGACGGCGGCGACGTCGAACTGGTCGAAGTCGTCGACAACACCGCCTATGTCAACATGACCGGCGCTTGCAGCGGCTGTCAGATGGCCGCGATGACGATCGCCGGCATACAACAGCGCTTGATGGAGGTCTTGGGCGAATTCATTCGCGTGATTCCGGCTTCGCAAATGCCCAAGGTCGCCGTTGCGGCGGGAGGCTGATCATGAGCGACATTTATCTCGATAACAATGCCACGACCAAGGTCGACCCGCTCGTCGTCGATGCGATGCTGCCGTTTTTTACCGAACAGTTCGGCAATCCGTCGTCGATTCATAAATTCGCCGACGGTGTCGCGAAGGCGCTCAAGAAAGCGCGGCAACAGGTGCAGGAATTGATCGGCGCCGAACACGATTCGGAGATCATCTTCACGTCGTGCGGCACCGAATCGGATTCGACCGCGATCCTGTCGGCGATCAAGGCGCAGCCGAACAGGAAGGAAATCATCACGACCACGGTCGAGCATCCGGCGATACTGAGTCTTTGCGAATATCTCGAAAAGGAAGGCTATACGATACACCGTCTGCCGGTCGACAGATGCGGCCGTTTAAACCTCGACGCCTACCAGAAAATGCTGTCCGACCAGGTCGCGATCGTCTCGGTGATGTGGGCGAACAACGAGACCGGCACGATCTTTCCGGTCGTCGAGATGGCCGAAATGGCCCATGCAGCCGGCGTGATGTTTCATACCGACGCGGTCCAGGCGGTCGGCAAGATTCCGATGATGCTGCAGGACACCAAGATCGACATGCTGTCGATTTCGGGACACAAGCTGCATGCGCCGAAAGGCATCGGCGTGCTGTACCTGCGGCGCGGCACGCGCTTCCGGCCGCTGCTGCGCGGCGGACATCAGGAGCGCGGTCGCCGCGCAGGCACCGAAAACTCAGCCTCCATCGTCGGTCTGGGTAAGGCCTGCGAATTGGCCCTGGAATACATGGAATATGAAAATACCCAGGTCAAGGCGATGCGGGACCGCTTGGAGCGAGGCATCGTCGAACAGATTCCGCATTGCTTCATTACCGGCGATTTGAACAACCGCCTGCCGAACACGACCGATATCGCGTTCGAATACATCGAGGGCGAGGCGATTAACGCCGAATTCACCGACTGGTCCGGTGCAAGTCCTTGTTAGTAGCTTGCTCTTCTAAACGTTCTGCCAACCATACTTTGATTATAGACTGGCGAGTTACGCCCACTCTATTAGCCTCCCTATCCAAGGAATCAATCATCCACGTTGGAAAATCAACGTTCACTCTTTTTTGCTCTTGGTTTGGGCGCTTTAAGCTCGATAAATCCAGATCACCAACTATATCTTCCTCGTTATCATCAAATTTTTGATCGAATTCTTTAGCTTTCATACAACTTCACCTCCGATTTTCTGGATCGTCGAACTGAAATGATTCGGATTTTCGGACTCCGAAATGTAACCACTGCCGACCAGTATTTTTCCCCGATACGACCTATTATTAATGAACGCGCCTCATCCTCTGATTTTGCCTTAATCTCGATATAGTCGGGATCATTCCAAAGTTCTTGAGCCTCGACAAAATCAATACCATGCTTTTCAAGATTTGATTGGCTCTTTTCCGGATCAAATTCGAATGTATTCATAGTATAGAAATTATACCTACTTAACAGCTATGGCAAGAATTTAATGTTTACCGCGTTACCATCCGGCGCGGGAATGTAGACCTCGTCATGCAGGATTCGTTTGGAAGCCGTATCCGAAAGTTTACCGATACGTTGAACGATTAACGATTGGTTCAATGTCACTATTTTATCGGGACGCACATAGCTCGCTTTGGGCAAAGAGCCAAGAATGAAATCCTCGTTGTGCAATGCGATTGCATTGGCATGACCGGGTTGAGACGTTATTTGAACAGCTAAAAAGTCGGCCTGTGCGTTGGCAGCGGTGAGGATTAAGAAAGGACGCTTTTTGTGCGATGAAAGATCGGTAAACAAAAAGGGCAGTAAAACGATTTCAGACGGCCGGGACATCGTTTCAAACCTCGTCTTCATCGTTGTCCCAATCGTCGAGTGAGGGCGTCTGAGCATTCATCAAGTTTTGCCACTCGGCTTGTGCTTCGCGTTGGCGTAAGAATAACGCGAAGTCCAAAATTTCCTGCACGAGGGGTTCCGGCATGGGTTTGATGGTTTGAAAAACCTGTTCGGCAAGGTCCATATTGGCTCAGTTTATTGGCCATTAACAGTTACCGGAATATTAGCAAATCGAACGTAACCTAGCCAATATTGGCGGTTTGCTTCAACCATACTTTTACTTAGCGGGGCGGGTTTTTCAACCCATACGCATCAAGCTAACACAGATCCCCGCTGATAAACCGCTACCGACCTCTTTCGGCGAGTCTAAATTGCGTAGCCCGGATGGAGCGTAGCGCAATCCGGGAAGTTCGGAGTCACTCCATTCTCGTATTCCGCTACGCTGCATACGGGCTACGTGCTTTAATAGCAACTTGGGAAAGAGCGGATATGGCTTGGCCGTTTTTAGCTTAATGCATATGGTTATTCAAACCGCTCCAAACGTTTTAGCTAAGCTTGGGACATGGTCGAAACATTGATGACGAGGTTGTAAATCTCGTCACGCTCAAGGTTTGTTCGAATCCTCATTTCACGATTGTAGTGTTTGCGACAATACATCATTCCAAAGCTGGCATGTCTTGTCGTAATCCTACCGAATTACTCTGCAAGTCTATGTTTTTCATAAGTTGATAACTTGGCAAGAAATTTGCTTTGATATGGGTAAAGGCTCTATTCCTCTCGGAATAGATTGTTGATCAAAGCGATTTTGAGGTGAGGCATGGCAAACCGTCCGCGCACGATCGTCATCGACGACACGACTCTCAGAGACGGCGAGCAGTCGGCCGGCGTCGCTTTTTCGCTCGACGAAAAGCTGGACATCGCACAGCGATTGGCGCGCATGGGTGTGCCGGAGCTCGAAATCGGCATTCCGGCGATGGGCGAGCAGGAATGCGATGAAATTCGTGCGATCGCCTCGCTAGAACTGCCGTGCCGGCTCGTGGTTTGGTCGCGCATGCGAGAGGACGATTTACAGCGCTGTATGGACTTGAATGTCGATCTGATTGACCTGTCGATTTCGGCGTCCGATCAGCATATCCGGCATAAATTGAAGCGAAGCCGGACTTGGGTATTGAAGACGATAGCTCGGCTGGTCAAAACCGCCAGGGATTCAGGCTTGAAGGTTTGTGTAGGCGCCGAGGATGCATCACGGGCCGATACGGACTTTCTGGCACAATTCGCCGAAACAGCGCAAAGGGCAGGGGCCGAGCGAATCCGTTTCGCCGATACGGTCGGCATCATGGAACCGTTCGGCGTGTTCGAGGCGATCAAGCGCTTGCGCGCCGCGACCGACCTCGACATCGAAATGCACGCGCATGACGATTTGGGCCTCGCGACCGCAAATACCTTGGCTGCGGCCGTGGCCGGCGCGACGCATTTGAATACGACCGTCAACGGACTGGGCGAGCGGGCCGGCAATGCCGCACTGGAAGAAGTCGTCGTCGGCCTGAGGCAATTGCACGGTATCGAAACCGGTGTCGATTTGAGCGATTTTCCGGCCTTGTCGGCCCTGGTCGCCGAAGCGTCGGGCGATACGATCGGTTCGCGCAAGAGCCTGATCGGTAGTGCAGTATTTAGCCATGAGGCCGGTATCCATGTCGACGGATTGTTGAAGGATATCAACAATTATCAGGGCATCGACCCGGCCATGGTCGGACGCAATCATCAATTGGTTCTGGGCAAGCACTCCGGTACGCAGGGCGTGATTTACGCCTACCGGCAACGGGGTATCAATTTAACTAGAGCGCAAGCGGCGAGCGTGCTGCCGCAGGTGAGGCAATTTGTCAGTTCAAATAAACGAATACCGCTGGCAGTCGAATTGGATGTTTTTTTACAAACCGTGTGAGGTGTGTCATGAACGAAAACTACGAACAGAAACGTACCGAACCCGAAACCGAAGTCGAGCGGGTCGCGCGCGAAGAAATTCATGAACAGGACGATGATTACCCGGGTAGTTTTTTCAGAGTTCCCGGAACGCCGGTTCCCGGTCAAACAGGCTGGAGCCTACTGTAATGGTTGTCGTGATACCGGACGGTGCCGTGATTGAGGAAATCGGCTTGTTACAGCAATGGCGCGAAGATGTCGCTTGCGTTTTCGCGCGAGATCCCGCCGCGCATGGACGGGTTGAGGTGATGTTGGCTTATCCGGGTGTTCACGCGGTACTGCTGCATCGGGTCAGTCACCGTCTTTGGCGTTCGGACTGGTGCCTGGCGGCGCGATTGTTGTCGTCATTCACCCGCTGGCTCACGCATGTCGACATCCACCCTGGAGCGACGATAGGCCGGCGCTTCTTCATCGATCACGGCACCGGCGTCGTGATCGGCGAAACTACGGTCATCGGTGACGACGTCACGCTGTATCACGGTGTAACATTGGGCGGTACATCCTGGGACAAGGTCAAGCGGCATCCGACCCTCGGCAACAATGTCCTAGTCGGAGCCGGCGCGAAGGTGCTCGGCGCGATCACGCTCGGTAATAATGTCCGCGTCGGCGCAAATTCGGTCGTTGTCAAGGATGTACCACATTGCTGTACAGTCGTCGGAATTCCGGGGCGTGTGATTCTGACTAAGGGCGTCAAGATTCAAAATCCGTACGGTATCGATCTCGATCATCATTTGGTGCCCGATCCGGTCGGCAGGGCGATCAATTGTGTTCTCGAACGCCTGGATCGGCTGGAGCGTCAACAACAGCTCAGTGACAAGCATTGCGAATCCTGCGATGCGGATTCGGTTTGTCATCCCGAAACGGAGGTTTCCTGATGGATTTGCTCGACTTCGATGCGCAGGATTTGTATTTCGAACGCGAAGACCCGGCGGAAGTACAGGCTTTGATCGAAAAAGCCGCCGAATCGTATGGAAGCGGAGAAGGCGAATTACCGTTATTGCAGGCCTATCTCAGAGCACCGGATTCGCTGAACGTGCTGGTCGCGTTGAACCGCTTCTATTACTATCGGCACCGTTTGACCGAAGCGTTGTTGATTTCGGAAAAAGCGTTGGCGATCATTCGTGCCGGCCTTGCATTTCCTGAAGATTGGCGGCAATTGAACCTCGACCTGCTCGGTTCGACCCCATCCGTGCATCTGACGCGAGTCAGGCTGTACTTGTTCACGCTCAAATCGATCGGTTTTTTGCAGATGCGCCTCGACAATCTGGAATTAAGCCGGAGCATATTCGAAAAGCTGGTCGAGCTGGATGTCAAAGACCGCATCGGTGCTCAAGGTCTGTTGGAGTTGGTCGTCGAGCGGCAAGTTCCGGTGTAGGGTGCGCATCGCATCCCTTTTCCAGGTCTTTTGTATCTAAGGTACGCGTTGCGTACCCTACGAAATTTTTAAAATTATGAAAGGAACGACTGCCATGCCTAGACCCGAAAAACACGTATTCGTCTGCACGCAAAACCGGCCTCAGGGTCATCCTCGTGGTTCCTGCGCGGCGAGCGGTTGCAGCGAAGTGATCAACGAATTCATGAACGAAATACAAAACCGTAATCTCTTCGAAAAAATTGGCTTGACCAATACCGGCTGCATGGGACCTTGCAACATGGGGCCGAGCGTTTTGGTTTATCCCGAAGGCGTGATGTACGGCAACGTCAAGAAAGAAGACGTCAAGTCCATCGTCGACGAACACTTGCTCGGCGGCACGCCGGTTGCTGCGTTGAAGGTTTCGGCAGAGGTTTGGTAGCGATGGCCGGAACCGGTTTGTTCGAAGAGCGCGTCGTTTTCAGTCCGAATATCCCAACGGCAGTCAATGCCCTCATGCAAGCCGCAGTCGCGGCCAGTCACCGCGATGCAGTGGAAGGCGAAAGACTTTTCATCGAAGCACGACGGCTGGATGGTCATTGTCTCGATACCTATTTCGCATTATACAAATTCTATTTTTACCGGGCCCGCTTGGCCGACGCCGAGCAAGCGGCGATGGCCGGGCTTGAAGAGGCTGCGCGGCAAGGCCGTTTCCCCGCCGATTACAAGCGGCTTTTGAGAGAAAAGGACAAGTGGAACCTTTATGCGAATGGAATTACGCATTTTTATCTCTATTCGCTAAAGGCATTGGCTTTCATCAAGATGCGAAGCGGAAAGGCGCTTCAGGCTCGTATTATTCTATCGGCAATCGGCGAATTGGACCCGGAAGACAGGACAGGTGCCTCGGTTATTGCCGATTTAGCGGCGGCACTGGATGAGGACTAGCGAATGAATAAACTGTCGCAAAGAATCGATGAACAACGCGAATACGGTGAGGCCATTTGCCGGGCTATCGGAGAATCGATACGGAAACTCGGATTTGCCGGGGTGGAAAGTTCGGTCGGATTCCCGGTATACGGAGAGGCCGAATTTCGATTGGTAACCGACCCTTACAGTCAACACGACGACTTGGTCGGTTATTGGTTCGACTACAAAAAACAACGTGTCGGGCAAATTCAATTTCATAGTGACGGCGGGTTTTATGCCGAATACGATGTTTTGAAACCTCACCCGGCTAAACCCGGCTATTTCTTCGATACGATGAACGCCTGGGGCAGGGAAGGATTCATCAAGACCGAACCGCAATTGTTGGAGATGGCGAGTTGACCGGTTTGGAAGATCCCCGGCGAATTTACGATATGCTGCTGGATTATTGCGCGGGAGACGCTTCGGTCGGTTCGTTGACGATCGGCTTGGTTTGGACCGTATGCCGTGAGATGAAAACCGATAGCGTCGGATTGTGCATGAGTCCCGGAGTGCCAACTCGGACATTGCCGTGGGCAGGGGCTCTTACTGGTAAACCGTTAATCGAACTGGCTGCTAGGCTGAAGTCGTGGGACCCTTATCAAGCCTGCTTGGCGATGGCGGCGGTCAATTGTTGCATCAACGCACGAGATTTCCCGGATTCGACACCGCTCGAGGCAGTATCCGGACGCGAAAATCTCGCCGTTTTCGATTATTTTCTGCCGCGCTTGAGTGGACAAAAAGTTGCGGTCGTGGGGCGCTATCCGGGGCTTGAATTTTACCGCGAGCAATTTGATTTAACGGTATTGGAATTGAATCCCGGTCCGGGGGATTTGCCTGCGGCGGCTTGCGAATACATTTTGCCGAAATCGGATTGGGTTTTCATATCGGCTAGCTCGATTCCGAACAAGACTTTTCCGAGGCTCGCCGAATTGTCGGCGGACGCAGTCACGGTTCTGATGGGGCCGACCGTGCCGTGGCTTCCTCAATGGCATGAGTTCGGTATCGATTATCTCGCCGGTATTGAAACGACCGATGCGGATGCGCTCATAGAAACAGCCGCGCAAGGCGGAGGCGTTAGGATTTTCGCTAACGGACTGCGTTACCGCGTTGCCGAGCTGTCCGATTTGAACAATCTGTCTTGGCTGAAGTTGCAGATCGCCGATTGTTATGCCGAAAAATCCCGGCTGATAAAAGCCATGGAACAGTGCTACGAAAAGGGCAATACGGCGCGTTTTCATGAGTGGGAGACTTTGAACCGCGTTAATGCCCGGTTGTCTCATCTCGACTCCGGATTCAAACGACTGTGGGACCGGACCAACCCAAGCGGAGCAAACGGATGAACGATATCATTGACGAATTTTACGATTGCCGTCTGCTGCTTTATTACAAAGGCGATATCAGTGCGCTGACTCTGTTTGCACAGCAAGCCGACGGCACGGTTTGTTTTCCCGGACCTTTGCCTGTTCTTTCAAGCGCATTGGAAGAAAAACGAATCGCGCCGAAAAAAATAGCCGGACATCCTTCGGCGCTGGTCAATGCCGTCGGCGACCGGTTGGAACTGCCGGCCGGTTTATTGTTAACCGATACCGGTTTCAAGGAATCTATCGATACGCCGGGCGGCGTTATCACCGTCTTCATGGCGCGTCTCGACCGCCTCGACCCTCCGCATTCGCTGATGCAAGCCAAAGGCTGTGCGCTCAAGCCACTAGGATCGTTACGCGGTAGGCCGCCTGCGGAATTGGAATTGCTTCGGCGCGCCTATGAGCAGGTGATGGAGTCGTAGTGTTGTTCGAATGTTTCGAATCCGAAGACGCTTGCCCGGAGTTCTCGAACGGCAGCGGTCACTATATTCCGGATGTGGCCGATTGCCTGCGCTGCGGGTTGTGCGTCGGCCAATGTCCGACCTACAAACTCTATCAGGTCAATGAAGAGATGCCGCGCGCACGCATAAGGACGATCGAAAAGATTCTGGTAGGCGGCGAAAGCGTTAGCGCCGCGGAATTGGAACATTTGAATAATTGCCTGCAATGTCGGGCTTGCGAGACGGCGTGCCCGAGTCGAATGGCCTACAGCCGGTTATTCGACAGTGCGCAAGCGGTTTTGAGCGAAAGCTGCCGGAACAATGTTTTGACGGCGTTGGCTTTCAAGCTCATCGAATCGAAACAATTGCGCCGTGTGCTGATGCCGCTGATTGCGTTTTATATCCGCTCCGGATTGCAAAAGCTTGTCCGGCGTAGCGGTATATTAAAAATGCTGAATCTCGTTGACGCAGACGCTTTGTCGAGCCTACCGTCTTTATCGGGAATGGCTGAGCGGTATCCGGCAAAAAAGGAGACTTTAGGCAAGGTCGCGCTTTTTACCGGTTGTTTGACGGAATCGTTCGATCGAGAAACCTTAACGGCCGCGATCGAGTTGCTGAACGCAATCGGCTACGAGGTCTTGGTGCCGAAAGCACAAACCTGCTGCGGTGCAATACACCAACACAACGGCAAACAGCAAGCCGTGCCGGAATTTATTCGGCGTAATCAAGAGACTTTCAATGCACTCGATTTCGATGCGGTTATTTATACCGCAACCGGTTGCGGAGCGATGTTAAGCGATTACCCTCAAATTGAACAAGGCGGAGTTCGATTTCGCGAGCGCTTATGGGATATCGGCGATTTTTTAGTGCAACATTGGCCGGATCGGCTCCGTTTGAAGGCCTGCTACCTTAAAGCCGCCGTGCATGAGCCTTGCAGTCAGCGAAACGTTCTTAAAAATCAACAATCGATTTATGCATTGCTGCAAAAAATTCCCGGCATGGATATCAAGCCGTTGCCCGGTAACGATGTATGTTGCGGTGCCGGCGGTGCATACATGTTGACGCATCCCGAAAATGCCGGACGTTTACGGGACATGAAACTTCAGGCGATCGCATCCATTGCGCCCGATGTCGTCGTTAGCACGAATTTCGGCTGCACGTTGTTTTTGAATACAGCCCATTCAAAATATGCCATCGAGGTCGTTCACCCTCTGCAATTGCTTGCTTCGGCATTGTAATGCGGCCTGTCGGGTTTTCGAAAGTCAAATGTCGCATAAACGACAGGCCCAACAACATAACGCCTTCGATTTGTCTTTTTTCAAACATAACCGGGTCGATTGTTTCGATCAAAAAGTTATATCTTATTGATAATATTGGGTTATTTGGAATGGCACGAAGCCTGCATTGTCGATAATAAATATTGATAAAACAGAACTTAGTTACTTAGGAATAGGTATGAAATAACTTAGGCTTTTCGATGCCTTACACTGTCTTCGCTCAGTGGAGAGAGAATCTATCGTTCCCACACTCTGCGCTCATCGTTATACATAAATTATAGGCAGTAGGATGGGTTTTGTTACCCCGTCCTAAAATTTTCGATCGTGGTCAAAGCAAATTAAAACGTTCGGGGCGGATTGGATAACCCGCCCCTCGCTAGGACAAGTATTTCTATTCGGAGACAACACGATGTTGTTAGAGAATTATAATAGGCAAGGCTTAACACGCGCGCCGCCGATTCTCGATTGCCGTGAGCTGAAGGATTACCGCGCCGGGCACATCGGCGAGGCGATGCATCTTCATGAACGGCTACGCGAAACCTTGATCTTGAAAGGCGATAAGCAGCGTCCGGTGTTGATCTATTGCTATCACGGTCATGCTAGCGAGCATGTCGCGGAAATGTTTTGCGATTTCGGTTTTTCCGATGTCTACAGTCTTTCCGGCGGATTCGCCGGTTGGAATGAATATTGTCAACAACTACCGTCTTGAAGGTTTGCGATTATGACTCAATTATCCCGTGAACACGCATTGCGCATCGCATTGGCATCGCGCGTTTTGCCCGGCGTCGATGTGCCGACGCTGATTGGCATTCTGCACGACAAGGTCGGCTCTCCCTTGGATGGCGACAAGCTCAAGGCGATCACCGTGACCAATCTTAAAACCGGTATCGGAAGTCTCGATGGGGAGGAAGACGGCGAAGATATCGGAATCGGCCTAGCCAATATAAAATTGGCGGTACGCTATTTGTGGGGCGGGGAAGGCGAGGACGAAAATCTGCCGGAAATCATACCTTACCGAGACGGCGATCTGTCGGAATCGATTCGAATCGCGGTAGCGTCGAATTCCGGCGTTACCCTAAACGGTCATTTCGGTTCCTGCATCCGTTTTTTGATTTACCAATTGTCCCGCCATGAATACCGTTTGATCGATATTCGCTCGACCGTCGAAGCAGACGGTTCCGACGATAAAAATCTGTTTCGCGCAAATTTAATCAAAGATTGCCATGTGCTGTTCGTACAATCGATCGGCGGACCAGCCGCCGCGAAAGTGATCCGTGCCGACGTCTATCCGATAAAAGTACCGAAGGTTATCGAAGCCCCTGAAAAACTTGCCGAGTTTCAAAAGGTGTTTGATGCACCGCCGCCCTGGCTGGCAAAAGCGCTGGGCCGCAGTGCCGAAGAGCGTAAGCGCTTTAAGGCCGATGCATAAAAAACCGGATAGCTTGGGTTAATTCGCCGCTTCAAAGGGTTCCTTTAGTCCTTGGTGGCCGTTTGTAAATTGTATACTCATCGTAGATCAAAATTCGGCACCGGGGTGACCGTCAAAGGACGCAGTGAACCCAGCACCTAAATTATCTAAGACAATTAACCATAGCCAATGGGCTATGGAATTTAGGTGCTGGGTGAATACGTCCATGTAGGCTCTATGCCAGCATCCATGCTGGCAAAGCCTTTGCCGATCACCCCGGTGCCTCCTTAAGCATCGCCGAAATTTGAAGTGCGAAAGGTATATCGAGATGCCCGGCTGTCCTCATAGGTTATGCGCAGGTTTAAAGGACGGGTTAAAGAAATTGCGCAATATCGATTAGTTCATTTGTTTGGGTATATATGGCCGCGGAGACTTTGGCTTCCAAACGGTCCAGCCAACGCTTAGGAATGTTTTGCACGCCGTATCGCGCGCCTGCCAGCATTCCCGCCAGCGCGCCGGTCGTATCGGCATCGCCGCCCTGATTGACAGTTGTGGTCAGGCAGGATTCGAAGTCATCGGTGTTGAAAAAATAATACAACACTGTTTGTACGGTATCGACAATATAGGCCGATGACTTGCCGGAATAAGGTCGATAAGCGAATTCCGGATATTCGGAAATCAGGTTTTCTGCCGTGCGATAACAGGCATCGACGGTTTGACCGTTGAGCAATTGTCCGGTCATACGCCCGAGGGCCAAGGTCGCCGCATCGGATAAGGGGTGGTTATGCGTGATGCGGCTTTGCAGCAGGCTCCATTCAATAAAATAATCCGGACGCTTGATCGTCGCCAGCACGACCGGCAGGTTGCGCATGCATGCGCCGTTGCCGGCATCGTCTTCGCGCGGCGGGCCTGACAATTCCCCTGTTTTTCGGTAGCGTTCGAGTCCCCGTTTGCAGGTATTGCCGATATCGGGCGGGTCGGATTCGAGCCAAGCAACGAAATTGTCCGCGACCGCTTTTAGGTTCAAGCCTTTATGATCGATAATCGCTTGCCCCAGCGCAAGTGACATTTGCGTGTCGTCGGTGACTTGACCGGGTTCGAGCGCTAGCCAGCCGCCGCCGATGATGTCACAGTGCACGCCATAACGCCGTTGAATTTGTTTCGAAGACATAAACTCGACTGTCGCACCAAGCGCATCGCCGCAGGCAAAACCGAGATAGGCTCCCAATGCTTTGTCTAGTAAAGACTCGCTAATCATTTTTTCCTTTCCTTCAATAACTTACCCGGACCCGGTAAGCGCCGCCGATCGCCAAATATTCCGCTTCGCCGCGCAAGGCATGGCGGGGGAGCAGGTCGTTAAAAAAAATTAATTTTACCACCGGCACTTCGGTCTTCAGAATGTAAGCGCCGAATTCGCCGGCGGTGCTCGGCCTGTCGGTAAACGAAACCAGATTGTTAAAGCGTACTATTTTTTCTTGTTTGTTTTCATGCCGGATGATGCAATTGTCCAGCGTGTCGACGCCGCGATACAAAGTTTTATGGCTTTTCACCGGAATGCGGAATCGTTCTATGATCCATTGGCAATATTCGTAGAGTAGGTCCAATTGCATATAGATGCAGTTATTGTGATAACGGCTGTTCATCTTTTCTTCGATGTAGCCGATCCAGGCTTTCGTGCCGAAGCCGGTGATGAGTTGCTTGTGATAGGAAGGAAACAAGCCGAATCGGCTTTCGATCCAACCTTTGAAAACCGCGGCCTGTGCATTGTTCGAATCCATTCCCCAGTCTTGTATCAAGCGCAGATAGCTATTGCGGTAACGTCTTCCGCCGGTTGCATCGTCCGCTAAACGCTGCTCGGAATCGAAACCGAATACGACGCACATATAGTCTTGAAATAGGCTTCCGCATGCCTCGGGCGTCGGTTGTTTCGCCAAGAGTTCGAATAGGCCTGAGGCAGCTTCGCGGGTACCTGCGATATGTAGCGGTTTGGGATGTTCGTTAAAGATAGCGCTGGCAATACACTCGGTCGACAGGCCGGTAAGATTTGTACTGTGGCAATATTCGGCAATGGTCGGCATCGGTTATGCAAAAGGGATTTTGCTTGTTTCGTTAGCCGAATTCAAATCTGCTTCACATGAATCTTGAGCGTTTGTATTCGGTAAGCGATTTGTCTCGGCGTCATGTCGAGCAGACGCGCCGCTTTGGCTTGTACCCAGCCGCTTTGTTCGAGTGCGGCGATGACGCGTTCGCGTTCGTCCAGATTTTCATCGAGTAAATCCATGCTACGGATAGGTTGCGGCGCCAGCGTGATGCCGATTTCGCTTTCCAAACCGGTGCCGGCGATCACTTCGCGGTCGATGATGTCGTCCCGGCTCATGATCGCGGCGCGTTCGAGCCGGTTTTCCAATTCCCTGACATTGCCGGGCCAATAATGTTTCATCAAAATGCGTATCGCGCTTTCTTTGATTTCAAGCGGCCGTCCGCCCTGTTGTTTGGAAATACGCTTGAGTAAAAATTGTGCCAATTCGGGAATATCTTCGATACGTTCGCGTAGCGCCGGCATATTAATCGGCATGACATTTAGCCGGTAATACAAGTCCTCGCGAAACCGTCCTTCGGCGACCTCTTCTTCAAGATTGCGGTTCGTTGCGGCAATTACCCGTACATGCACTTTTAAGGTTTTGACGCCGCCGACACGTTCGAATTCGCCTTCCTGTAGTACCCGTAATAGCTTGGCTTGGAACGAGGCCGAAATTTCGCCGATTTCGTCGAGAAACAGCGTGCCGTTGTCGGCGAGTTCGAAACGGCCTTTACGTTGGCCGATCGCGCCGCTAAACGCACCTTTTTCGTGGCCGAACAGTTCGGATTCGAGCAAGGTGTCGGGCAGGGCCGCACAATTCAATTTCAAAAACGGGCCGTTGGCGCAGGCGGAGTTGAAATGAATCGCACTGGCGACGACTTCCTTACCGGTGCCGGACTCGCCGCGGATCAGCACGGTCGTGTTCCATTTTGCAACCTGCCGGATGATATCGAATACTTTTAGCATCGGTTCGGAGTGTCCGATGATGTTTTCAAAGCGGTAGTTTTTGACCAGTTCCTGTTTCAGATAATCGCGTTCGTTGGTCAATTGATCTTGTTTCCGCTCGATTGCTCTGAGCGAATTGACGCTTTGTGCTATTAAGTTCGCGACCATCTCGAGAAAACGGGCCTTTTCGCCGAGAAAATCCGCATCGGCCGGTTGCGCGGCCAGGATGCCGACGACTTCGCCTTGGTCTACGGACAACGGAGAACCAATGAAGGGAAGGTCGGGATTGTACAAGCCTAACCGGCTCAAGAAACGAGGTTCGTCGGCGATCCTATCGACCAAGATTGTGCAGCCTTCATCCAGAATCGCGCCGACCAGACCTTCTCCGGGTTGATAGCGCACCGACTTATCGATGTTGTCGCCATACACTTCGCAGATGCTCATGCTGTCGTCATCGACTTCACGCAATGTGATCATGCCGAAATGCAGGCCATTGTGTTTATGCAGTATTTCAAGGATACCGCTCAATTTATCGCGTAAATCTCGGGTGCTGTTCAACAGTTGGCTGACTAGAAACAGCGTATCGAGTTCGGATTCGACCAATAGCAGGCGTTCGGACATGACTTATCGTTTGGTTTTAGCGTTTCGATAGATTGGAAAACCGATTTTGAATCGGCAGCCTTGATGGTAATCCGGATCGATTTCTATGCTGGCTTTGTGTTGATTGACGATTTCCTGAACCATGACCAAACCCATCCCGGCCTTGATCGTGCCCATCGGACGGGTCGTGTAAAAAGGTTCGAATACTTTGATGCGCTGGTCTGCAGGGATGCCGGGGCCGGTATCTTCAATCGAGACATTGACTCGTTCTTTGTCGACATGCGTTGCAATGGCGATCGAACGATCGCGGCTACCGGCGCGGTTCATCGCTTCTATCGCGTTATCGATCAATTGTTTGAACAGCATGCGCAGCTTGTTTTCCGACCCTAATACCGAAGGTAGCGTCGAACTGGGCCGCCAATCGATCACGATGCCGTTGGCTAACAGTTTATAGCTGCTCAACTCCACGACTTCATGCAGTATTTGATTCAAATTGAGCGGAATCACCGCGGTTTCGGGTATTTCAGGAACGCATCGCTGCAAGGTTTCCAGAGTTTCTCCGCCTCTCGCGCCGACTTGTTCGAGCAGTTCTTTTAACGGTTGGTTTATTGCATCGTTTCGGCGGCTCATGATGTTGATTGCCGCACCAATTTGATTCAACGGTTGCTTAATCTGGTGCATCGCACCAAGTAAGGTCTCCCGGATGCTGCGGATTTGTTCTTCCTCGGCCAGGATGGTGCGCAGGTTCTGCAGATGCAACTCTTCCTGTTGGCGGCGTTGTTGCGTGATGTCGCTGAAACTTAACAGTAAATAGTCTTTGGTTTCGTCGGAAAAAAATGCGTCGGCGCCGGTCTCCTTTTCGGAGAACCAGTTACCGGAGCATGCGTACCAACGTGTACCGTGCTTACCGATGCTTTCGATTCGAATCTCTCTGTTGACGAAACCGGGTTCTTTACGGCCCGCGTATTGCCATAGATCGCCCTTGTCCTGGCGTAATAACTGCAAAAAAAACAACACAGGTTCGGTCAAACCCAGATCGCTGATCAACATTTTATAGACTTGGTTATCCAAGACGACCTGATCGTTTTTGTCGATCACGACCATTGCGACTGGCGATGCATTGATCACCGATTCGATCAATTGCTTCTGGTTGAGTAACTTTTGTTCCGCAGCGTATGACTGGGTAATATCCCGGTGCATGCCGATGTAGTGCGTGATTTTGCCCTGTTCGTCCTGCATGGGCGCAATCGTGAGCTCTGCAAGATATGGGGCTCCGTTTTTATTTTTGTTGATCAAACGGCCGCGCCAGATTTTTTTGCGGGTGATCGTGTGCCACAAATCGTAATAGACCTGGCGGGGTGTCGATTTGGCCGATAACTCGGATTCGTTACGTCCGAGGATTTCTGCGGGACGGTAGCCGGTGGTATCAGTAAATGATTGATTAATGTAGATAATGTTGGCTTTTTTGTCGGTGATCGAAATGGCGATCGGTACTTGCTCGACAACTTTGATCAATAGAAAAAAGGGGAGCATCTTACCTTGACGACTAAACGATTCGATCAAATCCAATAGCTGTTTATCGATCGTCAATGACGGAGCGAATAGTGTCATCATTTGCTCGATATCGTTGGGATGGGTTTCGTAACCGGGAAGCGTATTGTTCATATCGATCGGTCTCGTAATTTCCATAATAATAAAAAGGGATAAGCAAATTAGAAGCCAAGTTCGATTAGGCTGATAACAATCGCCGGATACAAAAATTGGAAGGTAAGGGATACTTTTTTCTACATAAGCATCAAGCTAAGCGCAGTTCCCGTTGCTTCATCGCTATCGGCCGCTTCCGGCGAGTCTAAGCAGCGTAGCCCGGATGGAGCGCAGCGCAATCCGGGCTACGTGTTTTAACAGGATTAGGTACGCATCGCGCACCTAATCCTGTTACCCAAGCTGAACCTTGAGAAAGAGCGGATGCGGGTTGGCCGTTTATAGCTTGATGCGTATGGGATGCTTAACCTAGATAGACATTTTGATTACCGGATATAAATACTTGGATTTGTAAGCTTTACGACAATGAGGCTCGCGGATTGATGACGACTGTTCAATTTCCAACAGTCGCTCTGATGTCGACGTTATTCATAACCTTGATATTCAGCGTTTTGCAAGCCGGATCGCCGTATTGGCACGTTTGCTGCTCAGCCGATAGTAAAGGCAATTGGTAAGGTGGAGAAATGGGCGATTATTTCATGTTGATTCTAGGCACGGCTCTGGTCAACAACGTCGTGTTGGTCAAGTTTCTGGGATTGTGCCCGTTTATGGGAGTCTCCAATAAGCTGGATACGGCGTTGGGTATGGGCTTGGCGACAACCTTCGTATTGACCTTGGCGGCTTCGGCTGGTTGGGTGTTGGAACACGGGGTATTGATACCGCTCGATATCGGTTTCATGCGTGTACTGGGTTTCATCTTGGTGATAGCGGCAGTCGTACAGTTCACCGAAATGGTTATTCATAGAACCAGTCCTGTGCTCTATCAGATATTGGGAATATTTTTGCCTCTTATTACCACGAACTGCGCCGTGCTTGGTGTTGCGTTGCTGAATATTCAATACGATTCGAATTTCTTGCAAAGCGTCATGTTCGGTTTCGGGGCGGCGTTGGGGTTTACGTTGGTGATGGTTATTTTTGCAGGGTTAAGAGAACGTCTCGCATTAATGGCGGTACCGGTATTGTTCGACGGTACGCCTATCGCTTTTATAACCGCCGGAATTCTTTCTCTCGCATTCATGGGTTTTGCCGGACTTTAAAAGCTAGTCAGGGGGCTTTATGTACGTATTATCCGCGATAGCAAGTTTGGCGACATTGGGTTTAGTCTTGGGCTGGATACTAGCCGTGGCTGCGAAATATCTCAAAGTCGAAAGTAACCCGGTCGTTCAAGAGCTTGAAGCGTTGATGCCGGGATCGCAATGCGGGCAATGCGGTTTCCCCGGTTGTAAACCGGCTGCCGAGGCGCTGGCGAAAGGGGAAGCACCGGTAACTCTGTGTCCTCCCGGCGGCAGTGCCTTGGCGGAGCAATTTGCGGCATTGCTTGGCGTCACGGTTGATTTGAGCGGCTTCGAAGAGCCCGAAATACTTATCGCCAAAGTCAGCGAAGCGACCTGTACCGGTTGCACGCGCTGTTTCAAAGTGTGTCCAACCGATGCGATCGTCGGCGCGCCGAAGCAAATCCATACCGTAGTTGCCGACGCCTGTATCGGATGCCGAAAATGCGTCGATGTGTGTCCGACCGAATGCTTGCAAATGCACCGACCCGAAGTGACCCTGCGTAACTGGCGCTGGCATAAACCTTCCGGGCAACCGGCGGGAGCGGCGGCATGATAGCGCTGTTACAGAGTCTGCGCATTCGGGGCGGTATTCACGTCAAGGAGCATAAGCAAGCTACTACCGGACAGGTTATCGACGATACTTTTCCGTTGCCCGAACGCTTGTATATCCCGCTGCAGCAACACGTCGGAAAACCGGCCGAACCGGTTGTCAGGGTCGGCGATACAGTTTTCAAAGGACAATTGCTTGCGCACAGTCAAGGGCTGATATCGGCGCCCGTGCATGCTCCGAGTTCGGGTAAGATCGCCGATATCGCCGAATATCCCGCCCCACATCCGTCCGCACTGCCGATTCGTACGGTGTTCTTGGATACCGACGGTAAAGAAACCGGGCAATCGGGCGAATCGGCGCCCGATCCTTTTATGCTCGATCCGGAAGAAATCAGTCTTCGGGTCGCTTCGGCCGGCGTGGTCGGCATGGGCGGAGCGACCTTTCCGTCGGCGGTTAAATTGAACTTGGGGCGGCAAAACAAAATTCATACGCTATTGATCAACGGCGGCGAATGCGAACCGTATTTGACCTGCGACGACCGCTTGATGCAGGAGAACGCCGCCGAAATCGTCGACGGCATCCGTATCATGCTACACGGTATGGAAACCGGACGGGCCATGGTCGGCATCGAGGACAATAAACCGGCGGCGTTGCGGGCGATGCGTACCGCCGCGAACCTTCATCCGAATATCGAAATTTGCAAAATTCCGACTCGATATCCTATGGGGTGGGACAGGCAATTGATCCGCTATTTGACCGGGAAAGAAGTTCCCGCAGGCGGACGCTCGACCGATGTGGGCGTGTTGATGCACAATGTCGCGACCGCCTATGCGATTCATCAAGCGATACGTTTCGGCCGGCCTTTAATCGACCGTGTCGTGACGGTCGCCGGCGGCGCTGTAGCGAATCCGAAAAACGTCAGAGTACCGATCGGTACGTTGATCTCCGAAGTATTGGCTTTTTGCGGTGTCGATGAAACGCGAACCGGGCGTTGGGTCATGGGCGGCCCCATGATGGGCGAAGCACTGCCGATCGCCGATGTGCCGGTCGTCAAGGCAACTAGCGGTGTCCTGGCGTTGACCGAGGCTGAAACCAAACAAGACGAAGAGCAGCCCTGTATCCGGTGCGCAAGATGTATTTCGGTCTGTCCCGCCGGCTTATTGCCGGTCGATATGGCTAACCGGATTCGTAACAACCGCCTGGAAGCCGCCGTCGACATTGGCCTAAAGGATTGCATCAGTTGCGGTTCGTGCTCCTATGTTTGCCCTTCCAATATTCCGTTGGTGCACTATTTCAAATACGCGGCCGGAGAATTGGCGGCCAGACAACAGGCCCAACACAAATCTGAACAAACCAAAAAATTGATCGCTGAACGTAATAAACGCATGGAACGAATCGAAAGGCAAAAAGCCGAGGAATTAGCCATGGCAAGGGCGACAAAAGAGCGATCCGATCAAGCGGATACCGCAGTTTGACTACGCGACACCACCATGCATTCATTGCGTCGAACGAAGCCTTGTGCAGTGTCGTTTAACGAATACATTAATCAACCGGGTAAGCGATATGTTGACTATCAAACCGACCAGCGGGCCTCATACCGGATCGGAAACCGGCGTCGGCAGTATCATGAGACAGGTGATATATGCATTATTACCGGCAACGGCATTCGGTCTTTACCTTTTTGGTTGGCCGGCCGTCAATTTACTAGTGGTGACACTGTTCGCGTCACTGCTTTTCGAAACGCTCTGTTTGAAATTGGCAGGCAGACCGTCAATTCCGACGCTGAAAGACGGTTCCGCATTGTTGACGGGGTGGTTGTTGGCAATGACATTGCCGCCGTGGGCGCCTTGGTGGATCGGCGTAATCGGTGCCGGTATTGCGATCGTCTTGGGTAAGCAAGTTTATGGCGGACTGGGACAAAATTTATTCAACCCGGCGATGCTGGCGCGTGTCGTGCTGCTGATTTCGTTTCCGTTGGAGATGACGACCTGGGCCGATGTTACTCCCTGGTTAACAGAATCGGCACCCGATTTCAACGCAGGCCTGACAATAACCTTTGCGGGATTGAGCAATCCTGATGCAGTGACCGGTGCGACATTGTTGGGTCATGTCAAGACCGAATGGCTGCAAAAACATCCGCTGTCCGAGAGTCTGTCCGATTTCTGCACGCTGAAGATGTGGCTGGGAATGACGCGCGGCAGTCTGGGCGAAACTTCGGCTCTGTTATTATTTGCCGGAGGGATGTGGTTATTACTGAAAAAAATCATTACTTGGCCTATACCGGTTTCGATGCTTGCATCGGTTGCCGTAATTTCCGGTCTGTTTCATGTTTTGGATTCCGAGCGTTATTTGAGTCCCGTTATGCACCTTGGCTCCGGCGCACTGATGTGCGCCGCTTTTTTTATAGCGACCGATTACGTCACTTCGCCGAATACGCCGCTCGGGCAAATAATCTTTGGCTCGCTCTGCGGTTTGTTGATCTACATGTTACGGACCTGGGGCGGATATCCGGAAGGTGCCGGTTTTGCGATTCTGCTGATGAATTCGTTGACTCCGTTGATCGATCACTATGTCAAGCCGCGCATTCAAGGGCGGGATCGTCGGGGAAGGCCGCTTGAGGAGAATATGCTTAAAGGTGAAAGAGGAAAGAGGAAAGAGGAAAGAGGAAATTAGGACTTGACAAGTGTTTTATATGCAGCAACTTTTTTTTGCTAACTGCTAAATTCCAACTACATACTATTGAACGGTAAATGCCCCATGCCTCTCGAGCAACTGAAAACCCGTGTTTCTTACCAAACGCTGCTGCTGGCCGGTTTTGCTTTGGCCGCTAGCGCCTTGCTCGGCATTGGCGATTGGAATACGCGCGATGCGATCGAAATGCGCCGGCAAGAAGACTTAAAAGCCTCGCTTGCACAAGTGATACCGGATGAACTGTATGACAACGATTTACTGAAAAGTACCGTAATCGTGTCGACCGACGGCTTGTCGAATGTACAGGAGATTTTGGTTTATCAGGCGCGTAAACAGGGCCGTACGACAGCCGCAGCGTTTCTTTTGACTGCGCCTGACGGTTATTCAGGCAATATCGACATGGTTATCGGTATCGGCCCAAACGGTGAAATATTGGGCGTGCGAGTGATTGCTCATGCCGAAACGCCCGGGCTCGGCGACAAGATTGAAATCGCTAAGTCCGATTGGATCTTGAGTTTCAACGGTCGTTCACTCGAAAATCCAACCGTCGAGCAGTGGGCCGTCAAGAAGGATAGAGGCGAATTCGACCAATTCAGCGGCGCTACGATCACGCCGCGTGCCGTCGTCAATGCAGTACGCCGGGGTTTATTGTTTTTCGACATGCATCGATCCGAAATCGTTGAATGATTCGTTTTATTGGAGACTTGATATGTTGTTACTCGAAACCTACAAAAAACTGGCCGGCGAGGGCCTTTGGCATAACAATGTCGTATTCGGTCAAAATCTAGCGCTTTGTCCGTTGTTGGCTGTGACAGGAACGGCAACCAACGGCTTAGGTATGGGGCTTGCGACACTGGTTGTGCTGGTCTGTTCGAACGGACTGGTGTCGCTCAACAGGCATCTCATTCCAGCGGAAGTCAGGATTCCGGTATTCGTTTTACTGATCGCCGCATTGGTGACGCTGGTCGATATGACGATGAACGCTTGGTTGCATGAAATGCACAAAGTGCTGGGCTTGTTTATTCCGCTGATTGTCACGAATTGTTCGATTTTGGGACGCGCTGAATCGTACGCATCGAAGAATCCGCTTGTCTTGTCGTTGTGGGACGGGTTGATGATGGGTTTCGGTTTTATGCTCGTATTGGTTTTGCTGGGCGCGGTACGGGAAATTATTTCGTCCGGAACCTTATTTGCTAATGCGTCGTTGCTGCTAGGCGAGTCTTTGTCTTTTCTGGAAGTGACATTGATTCCGGATTACAGAGGATTTTTGTTGACCGCCTTGCCTCCGGGAGGGTTTATCGCGATAGGCTTTATCATCGCCGGTAAGCGTCTTGTCGATAGGTTGTTTGCCGCAAGAACAATTCGTGTAACGACCGGCGAAGCTCTTACGGAAAGCTAGGGGAATCGCGATGAATGTCGGAATTTGTTACGGAGACGCCGATCGGCAAACCTGGATGCGTATCGAGGTACCGGGCGAGAGTACGATCGAGCAAGCGATCGCATTATCGGGATTGTTGAAACAGTATCCGGAAATCGATTTAACGGTCCAGAAAGTCGGTATATTCGGCAAGATAGCCAAATTGGATACCGTCGTGAAAGACGGCGACCGCGTCGAAATCTATCGGCCGATAATCGTCGACCCGAAATTGGTCAAGCGGCGGAAATTATGAGCGGAGGCGCCGGTATCTGATTAGCTAATGGTTTTCTAAAAGGGGTCAGGTTACTTTTAATCCTAATAAAAGTAACCTGACCCCTTTTATGCTTTTATGATGACATCAATGACTTGGATTGTCCGATTGACTACATTGACAAAGATGAACGATGTGAGATTTACGACAAAAATTCCTTTCTCTTAAACTTTTAGTTAATTAAAAACAGTAGGATAGAAATTGATTCATGGCTGGCACGAACTGTGCTTAAAGCTTATTGACAAATATAAGCGAGGTGACATTCATGGAACTGCCAGTTTTAAACGAAAATCCCGCAAGCAAGGGCGGATGCTCCGCCGGTTCTTGCGGTTCCACCGACGACCAGATGAACCATTTGTCCGATGAGATTCGGGCCAAGGTGCAAAATCATCCGTGTTACTCTGAAGACGCCCATCATTATTTCGCGCGCATGCACGTCGCGGTCGCTCCGGCTTGTAACATTCAATGTCATTACTGCAACCGCAAATACGACTGCGCGAACGAATCGCGCCCCGGCGTCGTTTCCGAACTGCTGACACCGGACCAAGCCGTCAAGAAAACGATGGCGGTGGCTGCGAACATTCCGCAAATGACCGTGCTCGGCATCGCCGGTCCCGGCGATCCGCTCGCGAATCCCGAGCGCACTTTCGAAACGTTCCGCAGGCTCAGTCAGGATGCACCCGATATCAAACTCTGTGTCTCGACGAACGGACTCGCGCTGCCCGATTCGGTCGAGGAACTATCCAAACACAACATCGATCATGTCACGATCACGATCAATTGTGTCGATCCCGAGATCGGCGCGAAGATCTATCCGTGGATTTTCTGGGAAAACCGCCGCATCAAGGGCAAGAAAGGCGCGAAGATTCTGATCGAACAGCAACAGAAAGGTCTCGAAATGCTCGTCGCGAAAGGCATTCTGGTCAAAGTCAATTCGGTAATGATTCCCGGCGTCAACGACAAGCATCTGGCCGAAGTCAGCAAGATCGTCAAGGCAAAAGGCGCGTTTTTGCATAACGTGATGCCGTTGATTGCCGAAGCCGAGCACGGCACGTTCTACGGCGTGATGGGACAACGCGGGCCAAATGCTGCTGAATTGCAGGACTTGCAGGACGAATGTTCCGGCGACATGAACATGATGCGCCATTGCCGCCAATGCCGCGCCGATGCGGTCGGATTGTTGGGCGAGGATAGAGGCGACGAATTCACGATGGACAAGATCGAAACGATGGAAATCGATTACCAGGCCGCGATGGAAAAACGCAAAGTGATTCATCAGGCGATCGAAGCCGAGATGAACAGCAAACGCGAAGTGAAGGCCGAAAAAGCCGAACAATTCGCGCAGCAAGAAAAAATGACGACAAGGCCGGTGCTGATGGCGGTCGCGACCAGCGGGCAGGGCGTCATCAACGTGCATTTCGGTCATGCGAAGGAGTTTCTGATCTACGAGGCTTCGCCGGACGGCGTGCGCTTCATCAGTCATCGCAAGGCCGATCAATACTGCGGCGGCGATACCACCTGCGGCGACGGCGAATCGGTTTTGCAGCGCACGATACGGGCTCTGGAAGGCTGCGAGGCGGTCTTGTGTTCGAAGGTCGGTTTCGAGCCTTGGGAAATGCTCGAGCAAGCCGGCATCATGCCAAACGGCGAACACGCGATGGAACCGATCGAGGAGGCCGTGATGGCTGTTTACAAGGAAGTGGCGCGAAGCGGCAAGCTGGATGAAGTGGACCAGGCCGAGCGAGCGCGAGCGGTTGCGTAGTTTCGATATACCTTCGGTTCCCTCGATGAATCATGTAGGTCAGGTTAGGCGTCAGCCGTCAGCCGTATTCCGACGTATTTGGGTGTAGTGTCCGGTTACATCAGCGCTAACTCGATCAACATGGCGACAGAATTATTTTTCAACGGAATAGCATCATGGCTCTAAAAATCATCGAATCCTGCGTCAATTGCTTTGCCTGCGAGCCGTTATGTCCGAGCAAGGCGATTTATGAAGCAAAACCCCATTTTTTGATCGACCCGAAAAAATGTACCGAATGCGAAGGCGATTATTCGGTACCGCAATGCGCGAGCATTTGCCCGATCGAAGGTGCGATTCTCGATGCGTTCGGCGCCGCGCTGAATCCCCCAGGCTCTTTGACCGGTATTCCGCCGGAGAAAATGGCCGAAGCGATGGCCGAATTGCAGTCGCATTGAGGTGTGGGAGCGATGCCTACATCGCGACGATTGCGCTGGTTAAATCATAATTTGGGGAACTGCGAATGGCCTTGATTAATTGCTACGAAAAACCGGGCTGTCTCAATAACGTTCGGCAGAAACAATTACTGGTCGAGGCCGGACATGTGCTGATTGTACATGATCTTTTGCGACAATCCTGGGCCGATGAGCCGTCGAAACTACGGTCGTTTTTTCGTAATAGACCGGTTTCGGACTGGTTCAATCCGAGCGCGCCGAAAATCAAACAAGGCTTGCTGAACCCGAACGCGATGACGGAGCTGGAAGCCATCAATGCGATGATCGACGATCCGATTTTGATTCGCCGGCCCTTGCTGGAGTCAGGCGCTATACGCATGGCCGGGTTCGACCCGGTTTTGGTCGATGCTTGGATCGATTTGACGCCGGGTACCGTCGAACACGGTTGGGAAACCTGTACTCGCATCGGGATTGGCGCCAGGTGTAAACCGTGAAACAACTCGAATTATCCGATCGGCAGGGGCATCCGAAAGCGGTCAAGTTATCTGAAAGAGTGCATTGGATAGGGGCTTTGGACCCGAATCTTCGCACTTTTGACATCATCTTGAAAACCGCCAACGGCACAACCTATAACGCCTATGCGATACGCGGCAGCGAGGGCATTGCAGTTGTCGATACGGTCAAGGAAGGTTTCGCCGATGATTTTTTTGCAAGGCTTGAAAGCATCGCCGATTACGACGAAATCAAAGTCATCGTGCTGAACCATCTCGAACCGGATCATACCGGCGCTCTGCCTGAGTTGATGCGGCGCGCGCCTGGAGCGCAATTGTATATTTCGCAAAAGGCGCAATCGATGCTGAAAGCCCTGCTCAAGCACGAGCGGATGAGTTACACGCCGGTTTTGACCGGCGACCGCGTGTCGCTGGGCGACCGAAACTTGGAGTTTTTGCATACACCGTATCTGCACTGGCCCGATACGCAATGTACCTATCTGCCCGAGGAAAACATTTTATTTTCCGGTGACGTGTTCGGTTGTCACTTTTGCGATAATCGACTGTTCAACGACCGGGTCGGCGATTTCCGTTTTTCGTTCGAATATTACTACGCGCACATCATGCGGCCGTTCAAGGAATATGTCGTGTGTGCGCTGGATTTGATCGAACCGCTGCCGATCTCGGTCATTGCGCCGACTCACGGCCCGATATTACATGACAGGCCGGAACGTTATATCCGTCGTTACCGGCAACTGTCCGGGCCGTCGCTCGAAAGCGAAATCAGCCCGCAACAAAAAACCCTGTTGATTTTTTATATCAGCTCCTACGGTAATACTCGGCGCATGGCCGAAGCCGTCTATAGCGGTGCAATGCAAGTGCCTGATGTCAGGGTCTCGCTATACGATCTCGAAGGGGGCGAAGTCGAGCCGTTCGTCGATTTGATCGAAGAAGCCGACGGTTTGATTTTCGGCACGCCGACAATCAACGGCGATGCGGTCAAGCCGATCTGGGATTTATTGTCGTCGCTGACCGTAATCAATATCAAGACCAAACTCGGCGGCGTGTTCGGTTCCTACGGTTGGACCGGTGAAGGCGTACCGCTGGTCGAGGACAGAATGCGCGGTCTGAAGATGCGCGTGCCGATTCCGGGTTTACGCGTCAAATTGATTCCGACCGATGAAGAACTCGATTCTTGCCGGGAATTCGGTTTTCAGATTGCTCAGGAATTAATGGGCCTGAGAAAGAGGAAAGTCCTGGATATGGCCGACTTGGTATGAGCGTTAGGCCAATGTCGAAAATGCATTAAAACCCTGTGGGAGCGACGCCTTCGTCGCGATTGTTCGAAGTCGAAGTTCTTCAGCTTCGATGACCGGAATTCGGGAGTTGTTTCTCCGGGACAGTGTACTTAGGGAAAATCGATAAATTATTTAACACAATACTCACTACGAGGAGCAACACAATGGCCAAAGCGACCATAACATTCGAAGACATCAACGTCACCGTCACGGTGCCGGCCGGAACCCGCGTCATCGAAGTTTCCGAAAAAGTCGGTTCCGGTATCACCTACGGCTGTCGAGAAGGCGATTGCGGCACCTGCATCATGAAGGTGACGAGCGGCTGGAATCATTTGACCGAGCCGTCGGTTCTGGAAGACAAGGTGCTGCGCGAAAACATGGCCGGCAAACACAACCGTTTGGCCTGTCAGGCTCAGGCCTTGGGCGGCGACATTTCAGTAAGACCCGTTTAACATTTCAAGAGGAACACATCATGGCTTTAGTCACTTTCACGAATCCCGAATACCGCGATAAAACGGTTTACGCGGTGGCCGGTAGCCATACGCAAACCGTATTGAAACTGGCGCTCGAAAACAAGATTCCGATCAATTTCGAATGCGAGGACGGTGAATGCGGCACTTGTTTGGTCAAGGTCAGCAGCATCGACGAAAAGCATCAACGCATGGGCGGGCCTTTAACGGACAAAGAAAAAACCGTGCTGCTCGAACTCGGCAAAATCACGAAGAATCAAGTCGAAACGATGCATGTCGACGATTTGCCGACCGATTGGCGTTTGGCTTGTCAGATGATCGTCAGGGACGAGGATATTCGAGTCCAGTATTGATGCCTGCGGCAATCTTAGCTCCTCGTGCCAGTTTTTATCCGGTTCAAGTCATGACCCGCGAACAGTTCTACCGGGAACTGATTGAACGTTCGAACCGCTCGCCGAACGCGCACTGGCTGGCGCAAATCATCGCCAATTGGCGGGCGGGAGAGGGCGTCTTACCCGACTGTCTGGGCCTCGCTCCCCCCCAATTCGACGACTTGCTAAGGCAATGTTTCCCAGGGGCTGAGATCGAAAGACAAGCCGCGTCCGGCAAAATTCTCGATTTTACCCGAATGCTGGAACGTGAAGACCTGGAAAAGCTATTGGCAGAATTTCGTTCTTCCGCCGTTGCCGAGTCCGAATGGATCCCCGCGATCATCGTCGCGGCTTGCCTCGGCAGCAATCACCTCTGGCAGGATTTAGGATTATGGTCGCGCAAGGAGCTCTCGGCGCTATTGGTTCATAATTTCCCCGAACTGGCCGTGCGCAACACCAAAGACATGAAATGGAAAAAATTTCTGTATAAACAATTGTGTGAGGCGGAAGGCTTATATTTATGCCGAGCGCCGTCCTGCGAAGTATGCGTGGATTACCCGCAGTGTTTCGGTCCGGAGGACGACTCATTTTCGTAAACGGGGAATCGGGTGCGTAGCTTCTACGCCACGCACCAGCCATCTAATTTGATGTTTCGGGCCTTTCAGAGGCCGATTCCTAATGAGGCTTATTTCAGTCTCGCGCCCGACTGGATTTATGAAGTGATTTCACCCGGTACCGCACGCACGGACCGGGTTGTCAAAATGCCGATTTATGCGGCAGAGTCTGTAAAGGGTTGTGGCTGGTCGACCCCGATCTTCGGATATTGGAGGTCTATCGCCTGCTCGACGGACATTGGCTGTTAAAACACACTTGGCAAAACGACGATATCGTCAATGCGCCACCGTTCGATGCGATCAGCATCAACTTGGGGGATCTTTGGCTGCCGCAAGACTGAATGTTGCAAAAGGGTGCTCGTGTTAGATGTTAAAGAGCAAAACCCTAATGCTCTAGGAAAGCGCGCCAAAAAGATGTTTTTCGAGTTAATTTTTTGCTCAGACAGAGGTGTCGGTTTCGATGCGCATTGACGGAGGCCTCATATTCGCGTTTGCTTAAGTGGGTAAAATTTTGGCGTGAGTCATATCGCCCCCGCAAAGCGGGGGGCTTGACGGTTATTAGCAGCCCCAAGGGCTGCCATTGTTAAGCTTTTGTGGTTTTATTAAAACTCACCGTTATCATCAGACCCATTGCCTTCGAGTTGTTCTTGATTCCGGATGTATTTCCTAATTTGGGCCTCTTCAAATCCCACGGTGGACACCGCGTAGCCCCTTGCCCAAAAACTCTCTCCATTGAAATTTTTCTTCCTTCCCGAAAATTGCCGCGCCACCGCTATCGCACTTTTCCCTTTGATGTATCCGACCACTTCCGCTACCGAATACTTCGGCGGAATCTGTATCAGCATATGCACATGATCTTGTACCATATGCCCTTCCAATATCTTGCTCCGCCGCTGCCCCGCCAACTCATGAAACACCGGACCTAAAAACTTTCTGATTTTTCCATACAACACTTTTTTCCGGTACTTGGGGACAAACACCACATGATATTTGCAGTCCCATTTCGAATGACTTAAGCTTTCGTATGACATGTAATTGCTCCTCTTTCTGCGGACCGCCAAGCCCCGACGAGCAATTTACATGTCTTTAAAAACTAAATCTAAAGGCAAAGCCTTGATAGTCCCACTGGTCAAACCAGTGGCTTACCTTTCAACGAGTTATTCTACAGTAAGCCGTACATTGAAACAGACGGAAAAGGGAATAGGCAATGTCAAATATAAGGCTTGACCGCGATTTTTCTAGCCGACCGGCGGTAGCACTAAGAATCGAGACGTTGCGATTCTTGAAGATAGTCCTTGAGATTATGTTCTCAATTCCTTATATTCTAAATGAGTTTCGATAATATAGGATCTGCATGCGACCATCTGTTGTTCTTGATAAGAAGCGAAATCTTGTGCGCGAAGCAACTTTTCGCTACCGAGCCGCGAACCCAAGCGTTTTCGGCTCGGTGCTGCATGGAACCGACCAAGACGGCAGTGATCTTGATCTGCTGGTCGATGCGCTGCCCGGCGCGACGCTGTTCGACCTTGGCGGTCTACAAGACGAACTGGAATCACTACTTGGAGTACACGTCGAATTGTTAACTCCGGCTGATCTGCCGCTGAAGTTCCGAGCCAAGATACTCGCGGAGGCCCCCAGCCGGTATGAGTGAGAATCGCCTGCCTGACTATCTCGACCACATGCAACAGGCTGCGATATGTATGCAGCTTCGTAGAAGGTTTGACCAAGACGACTTTCTTGTAGACAAGCGTACTCAGCAGGCAGTCATCATGAGTTTAATCATTCTCGGCGAAGCCGCCACGAAGGTGATGGACAGCTACGCCGAGTTCACCCAAGCGCATCCTGAAGTACCCTAGCGCAGTATGCGCGGTATGCGTAACCGAATTACTCACGGCTATTTTGACATCAACCTCCAAGTGGTGTGGAACACTGTGCAAACGGCGCTGCCGAGGCGAATAATTTCACCGGAAAAAATATTGCGGGGTCAATCTTTACGTTAATCGGAGTGCGGTATAATCCTGCGGTGACCTCCACGTTAGATTTCTCATCACATGCTATCAGACATGAAAATCAAACAATACCAAGTAGATGCTTTTGCAACCCGAGCATTCGAGGGAAATCCGGCGGCAGTGTGCCCGTTGGAAAACTGGCTGGATGATGATTTGCTTCAGGCCATCGCAGAAGAAAACAACTTGTCGGAGACCGCATTCTTCGTACCCAGTGCAAAGGGATTTAATCTGAGATGGTTTACTCCAGTCAAGGAGGTTGATCTTTGTGGGCATGCCACATTGGCAGCGGCTCACGTAATCTTTGAATCTCTTGGTTTCACAGCATCAGTGATTACATTTGAAACGCGTAGCGGCGATCTATTCGTGAAAAAGCGGGGAAGTCTCTTACAAATGGATTTCCCCGCGTACAAATTAACCGCTTGCGAGATTCCGGAAGCCTTGGTTCAAGGTCTTGGCGTACATCCTATAGAAGTATTGGCCGGCGGCGACTACTTGGCCGTGTTCGATAGCGAAGCTACCGTTCGCGCCATCACGCCAAACCGCGCCCAGCTTGGTCAGCTCGATTTGCGCGGCGTTATCGTTACTGCGCCAGGCACTGACGTGGATTTTGTCAGTCGTTTCTTTGCCCCCAAGATCGGCATTCCAGAAGATCCCGTCACCGGTGCCGCCCATTGCAAACTTGCGCCATACTGGGCTGGAAAACTTGGCAAAAATACTTTGTCCGCCAGACAGGTTTCTAAGCGTGGCGGCAACCTCGTATGCGAGGTAAAAAACGACAGAGTGGTACTGTCCGGAAGTGCCGTAACGTTCATGGAGGCCGAAATTGCATTCTAAACCTAGCGCGTCGCTGAAGCTGACTCGCTTTCGCTACGCTCTAGCAGTCGTCTTAGCTCTGCTTTAGGCAATAGGAATGATAGAAGCCGTACCATACAAAGAGCTATTGAGCATTGTTGCCATCGTGTTGACTTTTCTGGCGACGGCCCCTTACATCTATTCCATTTTGAAAGGTGCGACCAAACCGCATGTATTTTCTTGGGTGATTTGGGGTACAACCACTTTCGTGGTTTTTCTGGCGCAACTTAATAACAAGGGCGGCGTTGGGGCTTGGCCAATCGGGGTGTCGGGGATTCTTACGATCTTCATTGCCGTACTGGCTGTAACAAAGCGCGGGGATGTAACGATTACAAAAACGGATTGGATGTTCCTGATAACGGCTTTATCTTCGTTACCGCTGTGGTACTTCACCTCGGATCCGCTCTGGGCGGTTGTCATTCTCACCACAGTGGATGTATTAGGTTTCGGCCCAACGATTCGCAAGGCATATCACCAGCCGAAATCCGAGCCGTTAAACTTTTACGCTTTGTTCGCCATCCGCAATCTGTTTGTTGTTATGGCGCTTGAACACTATTCAGTGACAACCGTACTATTCCCTGCCGTGTTGGGGCTAACATGCGTATTCATCATGGCTTTGATGATGTACCGCAGACTAGCTATTGTCGTCGTAAGTCAAGGAGACTAATGATGAGCGAGAACTTCGTAAAAATTAAATTTAAATCAATCATCATCGTTAGTCTTTACAGTTGTTTCCCAACCGCCGCCCAAAGCCTTGTATAACGCCGCGAGCGCGGTTGCGGTCGCTGTTTCGCTTTGGGCTAGTCGATCCTGATCCGACAACAATCGGGATTCGATATCCAATACCGTCAGAAAATCGCTGAGTCCGGCTTTGAAGCGCAAGTGCGCGAGTTCGTGGGCTCTTTGACTCGCCTCGGCGGCCGAAGCCAGCAGTTTGCGTCTGGCGCGCTCCTGATTGTATTGGATCAGCGCGTTTTCGGTTTCTTCCAAGGCATTCAAAACGGTTTGCTCGTATTGCGCCAAATCGGCTTCGGCGCGAGCGTCTGCGGCTTTGACACGCGCATAGACGCGTCCTAAATCCAGCGCGGGCCAGGATATTCTCGGACCGGCCGAATAAGCGTCCGAACCGGCCGCTGCGATGCCCGACAAAGTGCTGGCTTCGAGTGCGATCGATCCGACGAAGGTCACGCGCGGAAACAAATCGGCCGTCGCGACGCCGATGCGCGCGGTCGATGCGGCCAGCGTACGTTCGGCGATGCGGATATCGGGGCGGCGGCGCAGTAGTTCCGCCGGCGAGCCGATCTGTATCGATTCGGGCAATTTCGGCAACGGGGCAGGGCGCGACAATCGTTCGGTCAGTGCTCCGGGAAATTGCCCGGTCAATACGCTCAGACGGTGTATCGTTTTTTGGATCGCACTTTTTAGGGGCGGAATACCGGCTTTTGTGGCTTCGAGTTGGGCAATCGCTCTCGATGTGTCGAGCTCGGTGCCTCGACCGTTGACGAGCCTGGACTGCGTGATTTCGGCCGTTTCGGCCTGATTCTCGGCGTTTTTTTTGCGCGACGGCCAATTGGTTTTGCAATCCGCGTAACTCGAAATAATTGCGCGCGACTTCGGCGATTAGGCTGACGCTCAAATCGCGCAGGCTGGCTTCTTGTGCGTCGACTTCGTCGTCGCTGGCTTCGACGCTGCGGCGCACCCGGCCGAACAAATCGAGCTCCCAAAAAGCGTCGAAACCGATGTTATACAATTTCAATTCGCGCGGCGCGAAGTTACGGTTGTTCATCGCGCCGAAACTGCGTTTCTGGTCGGTATAGCCCGCTTTCGATGTGATGGCCGGTAAAAGATCCAGACCGGATTCGAGATATAGCTTGCGCGCCTCTTCGAGATTGGCGTAGGCCGTTTTGAGGTCGTAATTGTGCTCGACGGCCGTTTCGACAAGTTCGGTCAGTTGGTCGTCCTCGAACAAGGTCCACCAGTTAAGCTCGATGCCTTCCTTGGAAAATTCGGGATGGACGGCCTGGCCGAATTCTTGCGGCGTTTCGATAAAGGGCAGTCGATAATCGGGACCGACCGCGCAGGCGCTGAGCAATGTCAGGCATAACGATGCCAGACCCAATCCGAGATTGGACCGCGAGCGGCCGTTATTCGTAAAAATGACTTGTTTCATCATTCAGAGTCCGATGTTGAGTGTTGCGGCTTTGGTTTCCGCGAAGAGGACAGACGTTGGACCAGTCCCTGCACGCTGACATAGAACACCGGCGTCAACAACAGGCCGAACAACGTGACGCCGATCATGCCGCTGAAGACCGCGGTGCCCAGCAAGCGTCGGGATTCGGCGCCGGCGCCTTGCGCCAGCACCAGCGGCAGCACGCCCATGATGAATGCGAACGATGTCATCAGAATCGGGCGCAGCCGGACGCGCGAAGCATCCATGACGGCTGCGAAGCGGTCGAGTCCGCTTTCCTGGCGCTGTTTCGCGAATTCGACGATCAGGATCGCGTTTTTGCTGGCCAACGCGACCAGCACGATGAAGCCGACTTGGGTAAAGATGTTGTTGTCCATGCCGCTGAGCCAGATGCCGGTCATCGACGACAAGATACACATCGGCACGATCAAGATGATCGCGAGCGGCAATGACCAGCTTTCGTATTGCGCGGCGAGCACCAGGAATACGAAGACGACGCTGAGCGGAAACACCAGGAATGCGACGTTGCCGGCCAAGACTTGCTGCAGGCTCAATTCGGTCCATTCGTAGCCGAATCCGGGTGGCAGTTGTCGGTCGAGCAAGCGGCTCATGATGTCGATGGCTTGGCCGGAACTGATTCCGGGCAAAGTGCCGCCGTTGATTTCGGCGGCAGGATACATGTTGTAGCGGGTGATCTTGTCCGGCCCGGTGATTTCCTTGATGTCTACGAGCGAGCCGAGCGGCACGATGCCGCCGGCCGCGTTCCGGGTTTTCAATTCGGCGATATCTTCCGGATGCATTCGGTATTCGGAGTCGGCCTGCGCGACGACTTGGTAGGTCCGCCCGAAGCTATTGAAGTCGTTGACGTACATCGAGCCCAAATAGATTTGCAGCGTTTCGAAGACTTCCTTCAACGGTACGTCCATCGCTTTCGCGCGGGTCCGGTCGACGTCGAGAAATAATTGCGGCACGCCGGCCCGGAAGGTCGTGAATAGACCGGCAAGTCCGGGCTGCTGGTTTCCTTCGGCGATCATCTCATTGGCGACGTCTTGCAAGGCATCGATGCCGGCGCTGGTACGGTCCTGAATCTGCAGTTTGAAACCGCCGACCGAACCCATCCCCCGCACCGGCGGCGGCGCGAATACCGCGATATGGGCATCGGGTATTTGCGCGAGACGTTGTTGCAGTTTCTTGATGATCTCGTTGGCATGCAGTTCGGGCTTGCCGGCGCGGTCCTTGAAGCTGTCCAGCGGGGTGAACATCGTCGCGACATTGGACTGATTGGCGCCGGTCAGGACCGACCAGCCGGAATAAGCGATCACATGCGCGACGCCTTCGGTATCGAGAATGATGCGAGTGGCTTCCTTGACCACGTCCTGCGTGCGGCTCAACGATGCGGCATCGGGCAGTTGCGTGTACAGAATCAGATAGCCCTGGTCTTGTTGCGGGATGAAACCGGTCGGCACTTTTTCGAAGGCCAGCCAGTTCAGTCCGTTCAGTCCGACATAGAGCGTCAATACCAAGACAGTCATCCGGATCAGGCGGCCGACCAGGCGCGCATAGCCTTCGCCGAAGCGATCGAAAAAGCGGTTGAAGCCGGCGAAAAACCAGCCGAACAGCCGGTCGAGCAAGCGCGTGAAGGCATCCTTGTCGCCGTGCGCGCGGTCCAGCAACAATGCGCACATCGCCGGGCTCAAGGTTAGCGAGTTCAAGGTCGAGATCAGCGTCGAAACCGCGATCGTCAATGCGAATTGTTTGTAGAACGCGCCGGACACGCCGGTGATGAATGCGGTCGGTATGAATACCGCGACCAGTACCAGCGTCGTCGCGATGATCGGTCCGATCACCTCCTCCATCGCCTTGCGCGTCGCGTCTCGGGCGCTCATGCCCTCGGCGATATGGCGTTCGACGTTTTCGACGACGACGATTGCGTCGTCGACGACGATGCCGATAGCGAGCACCAAACCGAAGAGCGACAAGGTATTCAACGACAAGCCCATGCCGGCCATCACGGCGAAAGTGCCGATCAACGACACCGGCACGGCGAGCAGCGGAATGATCGCGGCGCGCCAGTTCTGCAGGAAGACGATAACCACGACGACGACCAGCAGCAGCGCTTCGAACAGGGTCTTGACGACCGCGTCGATCGATTGCTGAATGAACACGACCGTGTCGTAGACGAGCGTGTAGTCGAGGCCCTCCGGAAAGTACGTCTTCAATTTTTCCATCTCGGCTTCGATGGCTTTTTTGGTGTCCAAGGCGTTCGAGCCGGGTAATTGGAAAACGGCCAGGCCGACCGTTTGTTCGCCGTCCAAATACAAACTGGAGCTGTAATCCTTCGCGCCCAATTCGATGCGCGCGACGTCCTTGAGACGCGTGATTTTTCCGTCGGAACCTTGCTTGATGACGATATCGGCGAACTGTTCCGGGTCGGTCAGACGGCCCAAGGTGCTGACCGTGTATTGATAGTCGGTCGCTTCCGGTGACGGTTGTTGGCCGACCACGCCGGCCGCGACTTGTATGTTTTGTTCGCGCACGGCATTGACGACGTCGCTTGCCGTCATATTGCGCGCGGCGATTTTTTCCGGGTCCAGCCATAGGCGCATGCTGTAATCGCGCGCGCCGAACACGAGTATTTCGCCGACGCCGGGCAGCCGAGCGAGCGTGTCCTTGATTTGCAATAATGCGTAATTGCTCAGGTAGACGCTGTCATAGCGTTGATCCGGCGAAATCAGGTTGACGACCAGGCTGAGGTCCGGGCTGCGTTTCTTGACGCTGATGCCTTGACGCCTGACTTCCTCCGGCAGTTTCGGTTCGGCCAGCGCGACGCGGTTTTGTACCTGGACCTGTGCCTTGTCGAGGTCGGTGCCGGGCTTGAACGTGATCGTCAGCGCCATATTGCCGCTGTTGGTCGATTGCGACGATAGATACAGCATGTCCTCGACGCCGTTGACTTCCTGTTCGATCGGCGTCGCGACCGTTTCGGCGACGACCGCGGCGTTCGCGCCGGGATAAATGGTGCTGACCATCACGGTAGGCGGCGCGATTTCGGGATACTGGGCGACCGGCAATGCGATCAGCGCGAGACCGCCGACCATGACGATCAGAATCGACAAGACCGACGCGAAGATCGGACGATCGATGAAAAAATGCGTAAATCGGTACATGATTTTTTATTCTCCGCCAAACGTGATGAGTTCGGGCGCGACTTTGGCGCCGGGTCTGACTTTTTGCAAGCCCTCGATCACGACTTTATCTTCGGCCGTCAAGCCCTCGGAGATGACGCGCAAGCCGTCTATGCGCGCGCCCGGAATCACCTTGCGGTATTCGGCCTGATCGTCTTGATTCAATACCCAGACGAAGCGTTGTGCCTGATCGGTACCGATAGCGCGATCCGGCAGCAATAGCGCAGGATAGGGGGCGCCGCCTTGTATGCGCACGCGGGCGAAGAAGCCCGGACTCAACAGATTATGGGTATTTTCGAATACGCCGCGCAGAGTCACGGTGCCGGTATCGGTATCGGCGCTCGGCGCGATATAGTCGAGCGTGCCGCGATGCGGAAAATCGCTTTCGTCGGTCAAGTTCAGTTGCATCGGCATGCCTTGAAGATTGTCGCGGCCGCTGAGTTGACGTTTGTATTTCAAAACCGAACGCTCGTCGGCGTCGATGTAGACATAGACCGGATCGGTCGAGACGATGTGGGTCAGCAGCGTCGCGGCGCCGCCGCCGTTGACGAGGTTTCCGGCCGTGATCAATTCGCGCCCGACGCGTCCGTCGATCGGCGCATGAATACGCGTATATTCGAGATCGAGTTTGGCTCGATAAACGTTCGCTTCGGCGGCTTGCACCGAGGCGGATGCTTCGCGAAGGCCCTTGCTGCGCCCGTCGTATTCCTCGATGGATATCGCTTTGGCTTTTAATAAGTTTTCGGCGCGCTCGAGGTCGTTCTGCGCGAGTTCTCGTTTGGATTTGGCTCTTTCCAATTCGGCTTGAGCCAGATTCAATTGAGCCTGATAGGGTTTCGGATCGATCGTGAACAGCAAATCGCCTTTTTTGACTTTTTCGCCGGCGAAGAAATTGACCTTCTCCAAATGGCCGCCGACCCGCGCCCGGACCTCGACTGCTTCGATCGCTTCGATGCGGCCCGTGAATTCGTCCCATTCGGTGACATCACGGGACAGCGGGTGCGCGATTTTGACCTTGGCCGCCGGCGGAGCTTGGATTTCGGCCTTGTCGCCGCAACCGGTCAGCGCGATCGCAATAACCGTGATGACCCAAAACGTCAGCAGTCTTAACGACAAAGACGGAATGTTTCCACCGGTTGTAAGCGAAACTTCGTTGACGGAGGGGCGATATATCGCAAGAGCTGATTCGGTTTTTGGATTCATCGGTAAGGCGACCTCGATCGCTGAGGATTAAAAGGTAATACAAATTACCGTTTAATTTAGGTATGATCGTCGTTCTTGTCAATGTATTTTATGAGTAAGACAGCATGGTTAAATGTGGACGTCCGCCGAAAGGGCAAGAGTGTCAAAGCCGCGAGCGCTTGTTGGACAGCGCTTTGCAATTGTTTCTGGAACACGGTTACGGTGATCTGAGCATGGAAACGATCGCGAAGGACGCCCATGTATCGATGCGGACGATTTACAGCCGGTTCGGTAATAAGGCGGGGTTATTCGGCGCCGTGATCAAGCGTTGCAGCGACCAGTTCGTCGACAGACTGCCCGAAAATCTCGAGCCGGGAGAGGCGCTGACCGTTTTCGCGAAACACTATGTTCACCTCATTACCCGGCCCGATGCGGTGCGTATCAGGACGATTTTGATCGGCGAATCGTTGCGTTTTCCGGAATTGGCAGCCCAGTTTTACGAGCAAGGCCCGCAACGCGCACGGGATGCGCTGGTTGAGTTTTTCATAAAGAAACAGCAAGGCGGTTATTTCGCACAAATGAATCCTCGCGTTTTGGCCGATCATTTTTTGAGTTGTCTACGTAACGAACATTTTCAGAAGTTGCAGTCATATCGCCCCCGCAAAGCGGGGGGCTTGACGGTTATTAGCAGCCCCAAGGGCTGCCATTGTTAAGCTTTTGTGGTTTTATTAAAACTCACCGTTATCATCAGACCCATTGCCTTCGAGTTGTTCTTGATTCCGGATGTATTTCCTAATTTGGGCCTCTTCAAATCCCACGGTGGACACCGCGTAGCCCCTTGCCCAAAAACTCTCTCCATTGAAATTTTTCTTCCTTCCCGAAAATTGCCGCGCCACCGCTATCGCACTTTTCCCTTTGATGTATCCGACCACTTCCGCTACCGAATACTTCGGCGGAATCTGTATCAGCATATGCACATGATCTTGTACCATATGCCCTTCCAATATCTTGCTCCGCCGCTGCCCCGCCAACTCATGAAACACCGGACCTAAAAACTTTCTGATTTTTCCATACAACACTTTTTTCCGGTACTTGGGGACAAACACCACATGATATTTGCAGTCCCATTTCGAATGACTTAAGCTTTCGTATGACATGTAATTGCTCCTCTTTCTGCGGACCGCCAAGCCCCGACGAGCAATTTACATGTCTTTAAAAACTAAATCTAAAGGCAAAGCCTTGATAGTCCCACTGGTCAAACCAGTGGCTTACCTTTCAACGAGTTAGGATTGGCATCAACGCCGGAAGAAGCCGAGATAGACCTTTGGGTTAGGCAGACCGTCGATTTGTTTTTGCATGGTTGTCAAATTTCTTAGACATTGAGCTTTCTGGTAGTGTATGCGTTTCGTCTGCATGGTAGAAGGCTGGGGCGAGGAGTTTAAAAAACCGAAATTTGATGTGCGAACACTATACTTAAAACACCATTCACTTGGAGTTGATGATGAAATATTCGGAAATGTTATCCGTGGCTTTGGAAGAAGCCCGTGCGGGATTTGACGAAGGCGGTGTTCCGGTTGGTGCGGCATTGTTCGATTGCGAAGGTCGTGTGCTTGGTCGGGGGCGTAATCGACGGGTTCAAGACGGAGATCCATCGATACATGGTGAAACCGACGCATTTCGTAAAGCAGGGCGGCAAACGAACTACCGCGATAAAATTCTTGTGACGACCTTGGCACCTTGTTGGTATTGCTCCGGATTGATTCGACAGTTTAATATCGGCACCGTTATTGTCGGCGAATCGGTCAATTTTTCAGGGCATTTAGACTGGCTCAGGGAAGCGGGAGTCAATATCATCGAGTTGAACGATGCCGATTGTATTGAGCTGATGCGCCGTTTTATCGAGCAATCGCCGCATATCTGGTTTGAAGATATCGGCGAATGCGTTGGTGCTTAATCCTAAAAAGAGCAGTTGAAATCCTCAAACTGCCGTTCGCCCTAAGCCCTTCGGCTGCACCCAGGAGAGCTTTATCGAAGGGTGAGAGGTAGTTTGAAGTTTCACCAAAACGGTGAAAATGTTGTAGACCCCTCATGCTTCGACTTAGCCCAACACGAACGGTCTACAACACATGCCAACTGCTCTTTTTAGGTTAATCCTAAATCCGGCGGCTTAACCGTTCTGCTTGGAATAGATCAAGCAGATATAAATAAAAAACTGCGTACCGAAAATTAGATTGGCCATTAATAAATGAATCGGTTGCGCGGCTGCGGGGAACCCGAGCCTGTCGAGGCTGACACCGGCAAGAATTGCGATGACGACCATGGCGGTCAAGGCTATGCCGAGTGTATGGAGTAGTTTGTTTTGAGCGGGCGAGCGATACAGTTTCCATGCCAACCATAGGTTTGTGAACAAGATAATCGACGAAAACGAGCGGTGCACATAAAAAATGATGGGTAGGTCATCGCGCCAATATTGACGGTCGATATAGGCATGTTCGTTAGCAATTAGATCGACGGCTTCTCGAACTTGCGTGCCCATCGCGACTTGAATCAAGGTCATAACCAATGCCGCAGTTAACACGCCCTTAAAAACACGGGGCAACGACTGTGTATCAAGGCTTTGAAAAAACTCCCGCTGCGATCTTGCTATGACGTAAATTAACAAGGCAACAATGAACAAAGCCAATAGCATATGCAAGGTTATCATTAACGGTTTTAGATTGCTGGCGACAACCACGGAACCTAGCCAAGCTTGAAAGCCGACGATAAAAACCACCGCCAAGCAAAGATAAAATACCGTCTTGTCCGACTTGAGATAAATACGGGACGACCAGGCGGTCAGTAAAATCAGAATTCCAATGCTGGCGCCGGTTAAGCGATTTAGATACTCGGTCCAAGTTTTGACCGGATTGAAATCGGTGTTTTGATAACCGCGTTCGGCATAGATTGTTTTGTAATCCGGCGGAAGCTGAGAAACGTCGGTTGGCGGAATCAATTTGCCGAAGCAGGTCGGCCAATCAGGGCAACCCATTCCGGCTCCGGATGCGCGAACGATGCCGCCGACCAGGATCAAGAAGTAAACAGCGAAAATGGTAATGGTTCCGATGCGTCTGAACCTGAGTGCGGCTTCAATATCAATCATTGGTGTGATCTGTATTTTTTTGAGAGGATATCGGTGAATGCGGATTTTGCATTACGCTAGGGAGGGCCTGTAGTAGAGCGATTCGGGAGCGAACATCAGGAGAACATAGACTGTGCGATTTCTATTTCTTCGGATAGTCCTTCTATTTCCAAAATTTCCGCATCGGAAGACAGGCCCAGCTTGGCAAATGCCGGCACGGTGGACCAGTCTACCCGTGTTGCAGGGTGATCGGTTCCGGCTATGCTTTGTAAAAAAGCGACTTGTACAAGATCAACATAATCGGCTTTTTCACCCGAGTCATAGCTAAAGTTAACGTATTGATACGGAACGGATTTTAACTCGTCTGGAAAGGTCCAGGTATCCATGATGATTTTTCCAATGGCCGGATGGGCTTTTTCCAACAATTTTTCAAGTCGAGAAGGGCTGTCTCTGAATTCCGGAATGTCTTCAACCAGCATCAAAATAGGCAATTTTCCGATTTGGTGTATGAGTCCGGCCAGCATGGCTTCATCGGGATTCAGATGCCGGGTGCATGTCGCCAATGCTCTACTGATGGCCGAGACATTGACGCTTTGTTCCCAGGACTGTCTAAAGTAATGCTCGAGCACTTTTGATGTCGGGTTAAACATTTGTTGCAATACCAGGCTGGTTATCAACGAGCTAATGGTTTTAAGCCCTAGGCGCGTGACCGCCATTTGAATGCTTTTGATCTCCTTGACCCCGCGATATAAAGGGCTGTTAGAAACTTGAATCAAGCGCGTAGACAAGGCGGCGTCGGTGACTATCATGTCTGCTAATTGCTGCGCCGTAGCTTCGCCTTTAATTACCGCATCGCGGACTTTTAACGCAATGTCAGGGAGAGTTGGCAATATCAGGCGATTGGCATCCAGTTCTTTTTGAACATGGTCAAGAAAAGCCTGGACTGATTTAAATTGCATTCGAGTTCAAGTTCCCATCAAAGATTTACAGTTTAAATTCAAATAGCTGTCCAAGTAGGAAAGCCGCCGTCAAGCCTAAGTTTTCGAAAAAACCATTTTTAGCTAAGGATTTCGTGAAAAAATAACTTCCTGGAGCTATGAGTTTTGTAGCGGGTTCGGTAACTCACTTGACAGGACGCCGTGAACCCAGCACCTAAATTATCTAAGATAGTTAACCATAGCCAATGGGCTATGGAATTTAGGTGCTGGGTGAATACGTCCGTGTAGGTTTCACGGCGGCGACTGATTGCCATGGATGGCATGAATGCAGATTTTGCAGGAGCAAAAATCTGCCTTGCCGCCGACACCTACCAATCGAGTTACCGAACTTGCTTACCTTGCATTAAAATTTTGAGGCTCTCAACTGCTCTTTTTAGGATAAAGCGTCAGTTATTTACTTAAAATCCATAACCCAGTCATTTTATACGACATGAAAAATCGGTAAATTTCGACATCCAACGTCAAACATGGACGCAATCACCCAGCACCAATTCCATAGAATTATAGCGTTATTAGCCTGATTTTGTCCTTAGTCGTTGTATCAAGCATTAAGTTTTCGCTATCGAGTTCGCAATTCGGAAGAACCGCAAGCAGCTTAATGGTATTCCGTTCCTTTTGAGCGCGCAGGACTTTTCCTATTGTTTGACCGCTGCCGTCGAGAATAGCCGTTTTCGGAGGCGGCACTTCCGCAGCATCGGATTCGGCTAAGAACAGCATTCTTTTCGTTTTTCCAAGATAATGTGTGCGCGCTACGATTTCTTGCCCGGTATAACAACCCTTGTTAAAACTGATGCCGCCTAATTGATCGAGATTCAGCATTTGCGGAATAAATTCTTCGCTAGTTTCCTTATCGACCCACGGTATTTTGTCTTCGATATCGAATATCCGCCATTGCTCAGGGATGCTTGCATGATAGCCATGTTTTTGGGTAAGCAAGGACCATAGTTCGATGGCTTTTTCCGCCGACTCAACGGCTATATAACGTGATTTCAATGAAGGCAGTTTTATCAAGCGGAAGGGTTCGGCAAGCATGTGAAGTTCATGCACCGGAACGGGCGAAAAAGAGTTTGACGAGCTTTTGTTAATCCCAACTAGGCAATACTCATCGCGGCTATCGATCAGTTGCACATCGGCCCGTAAAATATATTTTCGTAGTTTTTCGGTGATGCTGTCGAGTAATTCGGCAGGTAAGATGAGAAGGAAATCGTCGTTCGACTTGAGTACAAGAAAATTGGCGATAACGCGCCCTTTAACATTGCAAAATGCTCCGAAACTGCATGTTTGTTCAGTGAGTTCGTTGATATTGCAAGTTACTTGGCCTTGTAGAAATCGGCCTGCATCGTTGCCGGTGATTTTTAACACGGCTAGATCGATAACCGGATAAACCTGCCCGGCTTGTTTGTCTAAATCGTCGATTTTTTCTATGTCGGCAGTTTCGGTATTAATTCGAGTCTGCTGTTCAATAAGAAAAGATTTCCAAGCTTGATTCATGAATTATCGCTAGAGTTGTTTTAAAGTTTCCGATTATATACTTCGCGCGGTCAAATTTGCGATTTTCTGACGCGCTCTTTTGTCCGATAGCGGCGTTACGAAAACAGTTACATAGCTTGCTATTCGCCTGTTTTCGTGCCTTGCTACCGAACAAAATAGCATTGCCTAAAAAGCCGCAAACATGACCGCACGAAGTATACTTCTGTCTGTTTATTGCTTGAAAAATATCAAACCATCGTTGTTATTGTATGAAACATTTAGAGATGGTAACGCTGCGAATCGGAATGTCGAAGCTAGAGAAAAAAATTCTACTGCTAATGCATTTGATGGCGTTGCTTGCGATTGCGCTTAGTGCTATCGAGCCTTATGTTCAATGGCTGTTGATTGCGGTTGTTATCTTTAGCGGCATTGTCTGTCGACGCCGCTATTTTATTGGCGATACCGAACGCTTGCTTAGATATTCCGAAGATTACGGCTGGCAGTTTTTCACAGGGGATAGCTTCGCTCAAATTCGGATTCTCGGATCAACGGTCTTAACGCCGCTTGCGATTTTTTTTCATTATGAACTGCAAGGTAAAAACCATTACCAGGTCATTTTTAACGATGTCATGGACGAAATCGATTTTCGAAGACTAACCGTATATCTAAAAATAACCGTTTCAACAGAAGAGTAGGAAATCGGTTTTTATGCGGCATTTTTTTTTGGTTCGCTCCTGCTTTAAGGCTTACCGCTTAAATATCCGGCGAATGTTGTTTCATCAATCCGTCCGGGAATTGTATAATTACGAGTTTTTTATCATCAAAGCAACTATCCCAATTGCTTAAACACTTCAGAGACCTCTATGGCGCTATATTGCGGAATCGTCGGATTGCCTAATGTCGGTAAATCAACTTTATTCAATGCTTTAACCAAGGCGGAAATCGCCGCCGAAAACTACCCTTTTTGTACTATCGATCCCAATGTCGGTGTTGTTGCCGTGCCAGACCCGAGGTTGGATAAACTCGCTGAAATCGTCAAGCCTCAACGTGTACTGCCAACCACGATTGAATTCGTCGATATCGCCGGATTGGTTGCCGGTGCTTCGAAAGGCGAGGGGCTGGGCAATCAATTTCTTGCCAATATTCGCGAAACCGATGCTATCGCACATGTCGTCCGTTGTTTCGAAGACGATAATGTCATTCACGTTGCCGGAAAAATCGATCCGATAGCCGATATCGAAGTCATCAATACCGAATTGGCGCTGGCCGACATGGCAACCGTCGAAAGGGCCTTGCAACGGGCGGCCAAAGCATCGAAATCCGGCAATAAAGACGAACTGGCCCGAAAAGGTGTATTGGAAAAAGTCATATCGCCCCCGCAAAGCGGGGGGCTTGACGGTTATTAGCAGCCCCAAGGGCTGCCATTGTTAAGCTTTTGTGGTTTTATTAAAACTCACCGTTATCATCAGACCCATTGCCTTCGAGTTGTTCTTGATTCCGGATGTATTTCCTAATTTGGGCCTCTTCAAATCCCACGGTGGACACCGCGTAGCCCCTTGCCCAAAAACTCTCTCCATTGAAATTTTTCTTCCTTCCCGAAAATTGCCGCGCCACCGCTATCGCACTTTTCCCTTTGATGTATCCGACCACTTCCGCTACCGAATACTTCGGCGGAATCTGTATCAGCATATGCACATGATCTTGTACCATATGCCCTTCCAATATCTTGCTCCGCCGCTGCCCCGCCAACTCATGAAACACCGGACCTAAAAACTTTCTGATTTTTCCATACAACACTTTTTTCCGGTACTTGGGGACAAACACCACATGATATTTGCAGTCCCATTTCGAATGACTTAAGCTTTCGTATGACATGTAATTGCTCCTCTTTCTGCGGACCGCCAAGCCCCGACGAGCAATTTACATGTCTTTAAAAACTAAATCTAAAGGCAAAGCCTTGATAGTCCCACTGGTCAAACCAGTGGCTTACCTTTCAACGAGTTAACGAACATTTGAACACCGGCGAACCGGTTAGGGCGATGGATTTATCCGATGATGATATCGCCTTGATTAAAGACTTGTGCTTGTTAACCGTTAAACCCACGATGTACATTGCCAATGTTCAAGACGACGGTTTTGAAAATAACCCAATATTGGACAAAGTAAAAGCATTTGCCGACAAAGAAGGCGCCATGGTGGTACCGGTTTGCGCGGCAATCGAAGCGGAAATCGTGCAGCTTGATGAGGACGAAAAACAAGAATTTCTTGATGATTTAGGATTAGGCGAGCCGGGTTTGAATCGAGTCGTGCGTGCCGGTTACCAGCTGCTTAATTTATCGACTTATTTTACGGCCGGCGTCAAAGAAGTCAGAGCTTGGACGATACCCGTAGGCGCTACGGCTCCGCAAGCCGCAGGAGTCATTCATACCGATTTTGAAAAAGGTTTCATCCGCGCCGAAGTCATTTCTTATGAAGACTTCGTCACTTACAAAGGTGAGCAGGGCGCAAAAGATGCCGGTAAATGGCGTCTTGAAGGCAAAGATTATGTCGTTAAAGACGGCGATGTCATGCATTTTCGCTTCAACGTTTGACAAACAAAGAGCGGGTCTTTATAATGCCAGCTCTTTTGCAAGACCTCTTCAATGGCGATGTAGCTCAGCTGGTTAGAGCACGGGATTCATAACCCCGGGGTCGGTGGTTCAAGTCCACCCATCGCCACCAGTAAATCAATAAGTTAACGAGCTTTTTATGTAAATATTCGGCCAACCCCTCCTTGACATAATCAAAACTCTCAAAATCTTTAAAAAAGTACGGAACACAGTCGAAAATATCGTGTAAAAAGCGGCTATGGAAAGTCGCATCGATCCCGCCGCTCAATCGAAAGACCATCAAGCCTTGGTCAGCTTAGATGACAGCCATGCTGCGCCTTTCGCTCAGGAATGGGTTACCCTCACCAAACAGCAGTTTATCGAGCTGGAAGCGTCAGCGCATTATTGGCAGTCGTTGCATGGCCGAGCCAAAGCCCGGATTGAAACGCTTGAGCAAGCCTTGTCGCGCAAGGAAGCGGAGATCAAGTCGTTACGCAAGCGGTTGTTCGGCAAAAAAAGCGAAAAGCATCGTGCTAAGTCTACTGCCGCTGCAGGCGGAACGACAACCGCCGGCGTTTCGGGAACAGCGGATGTCTCGGAAATGGCCCCGCGCCGGCGCGGACAACAGCCTAGTGCATCGGGTCATGACCGAACCCTCAGACTGGCTTTACCGGTCATCGTGGAAACCCTTGACGTGGCAGAAGCGGATCGATCCTGTCCGCTCTGCGGCCGTCTTTACCAGCCGAAGCCGGCCTTGGATGAGGTCATCGACGTCATCGAAATTCAGGTGGGCTACCGACTTAAGCCGGGACAAAATCAAGCGTTCGCCGCACAGTCCTGTATCATGAGTTAATGACTAAAAAAACAAAACGACACAAGGAATCCGTGCGACGAACCGTTCGATTATCAATGAACTGGTTGGCCGTGGCAAGAAAAGTCTTCGACAATTGCGGAGCTGGTCAATCGATCTAAAAGTAGCGTTCATCGGCACCGAAAAGCGCAACTTCGACGCAATCAATATTCTGAATCCGCCTTATGGGAGACCGAAGCGGGCGAAGCCTGGCTGAGGCTATTGATGGTTGCGGTTCTGTACAGCTTTGGCATGGAGAGTCATATCGGAGCCGACAACTTGTCGCGATTTTTCAAGCTGATTCGTATCGATACCCATGTAGGCATTTCGCCCTCGGCATTGCGCCAGCAATTGAGCCGGATGGATAGCCTGTTGCCTTTATTTCAGCAACAGTGCGAAAGCCGTGTTTCAGCTTCGATCCGATCAGCCGTCGTCGCCATGGATGAAACCTTTTTTGGCGATTTTCTCATCCTGGTGCTAATGGACTTGTCGTCTGGCTATTTGCTTCTGGAAGACATCAGCCATGATCGTCGTTTCGACACCTGGTTTGAGAAGGCGATTCCACGTCTAAAAGAACTGGGTATTGATGTTAACCACGCGGTCAGCGACCGGGCCAAGGTCTTGATCAAGCTGGCGATCAGCGGGTTTGACTGTCAATCCGGTGCCGATCTTTTTCATGCCCAACAGGATGTCAGCAAATGGTTGGGGGCCACGCTGGGTAGGCGACACGAACAAGCGAAAACACAACTGGAAACGGCTGAGGCGCTATTGCAAAAGAACGCGGACGACAACCTCGCCGGATGGGTGCAGGTCGTTGATGCAGAACGAGCCTTTAAACAGATACAGAACACACGCACCGATTTTCACGAAAATCTGGCTGGCATTGCCGAAGATGTTCACCCGTTTTCGTTAGCCTCACCGCAACCCAACCGGACGGAACAGGTGACGTCAAACCTTGAAAAGCGCGCCCAGGCGTTTGAAAAAATCGCGCAATCGGAAGCCATCGCCGACTCAAAACAGACCCTGAATAAGTTCCGCAATCAAGTCAATGCCTTGGCGGTCAATGTAGAAGTCTGGTGGCTCTGGGTCATGGAAATTCTAGCCGGTCTTTCGGTGGATGAGGCAACGCAAACCTGGTTGACTCATACCCTGTTACCAACGGTGTACTGGCATCAGCAACTGCACAAAACACAAAACCCCAAGCAACGGGAAAAATATCGCCAGGCTTGGCAGCAAGCCGCGCGGCAGTTACAAGCCGATGCTTTTACGGCGACCCTGCCGGAAAGCGAATTGCAACGCTGGCTGGAATGGGCCGAGTGGATGGCGAGGAACTTTCATCGCAGTTCTTCCGCCGTCGAGGGCCGCAATGGCTATTTGTCGCAGATGGTTCATAATGGCCGAGGCTTGACCGAAAAACGCCTGCGCGCATTGACGGTGATTCATAACTACGGACTTCAACGGGCCGACAGGACAACGGCAGCAATGCGCTTGTTTGGACAACCGTTTCCTGATTTGTTTTCATGGTTGGTTGCTGAAATGGACGCACTTCCGCTGCCCAGAAAAGGCAGAGAACGGGCTACTCGTAACCCATTGTTTTTGAAAACTGTCCCGGCTTAAGTGGGTAGCCCATTTTCTAATTTAGCTATTTCGAAAGGATCGTCTTTCATAGTTGCTAATTTCCAAGCCCTAGTTTCTGGTGTATTCCGAGCAAAGGAAAAAAGCTAGATGGGATACATCTTCTTTGATGAGTATGCAGAAGTTGTAGCTTGACAAGAGGTTGAAATTCCGCGCATCATTTCACTGCTCACTGCTCACTGCTCACTGCTCACTGCTCACTGCTCACCACCTTCCTCCAAGCCGAATGGTTGCCAATCTTCTGCAAGGCCGATTCTAGCAAGGCCATGCCCGGTTCGGTTCGGTGCCAAGTGGAGGCGCCTGACGGGTGAGGTAAGGGAATCGCGTCGGTGCGGTGGCCGTGAAAGTTTACGGTGTGAATGTCGCCGACGACGTCGTTGAGTCTTTTGACCGGCATCAATTGAGCGATCGCGAGTTTGCCGACCGGAAGGATTAATTCGGGTTTCAATAAATCGATTTCGGCTTGTAGCCATTTTGCGCAGTTTTCTATTTCCTCTCGATTCGGTAGGCGGTCGCCGCCTTTCGGATTCTTGCCCGGAAAGCAGCGGCATACCGCTGCCATGTAAACACGTCGGCGAAATTCGGTTTCAGTCAGGCCGATGCTTTTGAACCATTTGAATAAGGTTTTTCCGGCTGTCCAGGCAAAGGGTTTTCCGAAACCGCCTTCTTTGTCTCCTGGGGCTTGGCCGATCAACAATATCGATGATAGCACGGGGCTTCCCGATACGACCGGTCCGGTCATTTCCGGGCATTTCTTGCATTGGGCCAGTGTCGAACGATGCTCGCGCATTAGATGTTCGCGTAGTTGTATTGAAGTCATGTTTAAAGTTCGATCTCGATGCCGACCGGGCAGTGATCCGAGCCGAAGATGTCGGGCGCGATAAATGCGTTTTCGACTTTGCCGATCAACGCTTGGCTCGTCAATACATAATCAATCCGCCAACCGATGTTTTTTGCGCGAGCACCGGCCCGGTAACTCCACCAACTGTAGGCGACAGTGTCCGGGTGTAAATGCCGGAAGGTATCGACGAAGCCTGCTTGCAACATTCGGCTGAAGCCATCGATTTCGGTTTGGGTATAGCCGGCTGATTTATTGTAATTGGCTTTCGGGCGGGCGATGTCGATTTCTTGATGCGCGACATTGAAATCGCCGCAAGCGATTAACGGTTTTCGGCTATTGAGTTGCTGAAAATAGGCCAACAATTCCTTATCCCAGGTTTGCCGGTAGTCGAGGCGCACCAGTTTTTCTCCGGAATTGGGCACATAGACATTAAGCAGAATGAAATTTTCGAATTCGGCCGCGATGACGCGGCCTTCTTGGTCGTGCTCGTCGATGCCGATATCTTGCAGAATTTGTATTGGCTCTTGCTTGGTTAATAGGGCGACGCCGGAATAACCTTTTCGTCCTGCCGAGTTGGAATAAATGTGATAACTGTCGATACTTTCCAGGGCCGTTTGGACTTGGTCGTCCTGTGCCTTGGTTTCTTGTAACAGAATGCAATCCGCGTCGAGTTTAGCCAGTGATTCGGCAAAGCCTTTGCCCATCACTGCGCGTATGCCGTTGACGTTCCAAGAGATGATTTTCATGAATGAATAGTCCGAAAGAATTATGAATTTAAAAAGCTATGTTTTCCTCGTTTCCACCGCTCCAGCGTGGGAATGCATACCGATCTTGCTTCTGTAGCCAAGGTATAGGTTCCCACGGAGGACCGTGGGAACCAGAAACCGTTTAAGATTGAGCCGTTGGTTCCTACGACTCACACTCTTCCCATGCGGCGGCTATAGCTAAGCCAAATTCAATCGGTCGGCCAAGTCTCGGGAAGCAAGAGCTTCCGGTTTTTGCTTCCCGAGCTAGAGCTTGGGAAGGAGCGAAAAAAAACAGCGTAGCCCGGATGGAGCGTAGCACAATCCGGGAAACTCGAAGCCACGCCATTCCCGTATTCTGCTACGTTGCATACGGGCTACACGCTGCAAACTCCATCCGGCAGCGGAATTCATGTGCTTATTGGTTAAACTGCCGAATTTAGGGTTATCGGACATGTTTGTAGAATAACGGTTTATTGCCAATCGATCACATGATCTTCCAGATCATCGACTTCGGATTCTTTGATCGCAAAACTTGAAATCGATATGCCGGCTGTTTTGACGCTGTCGGGATTGCCGCTAACCAAGGGATGCCAATCGGGTAAGTCTTCGCCTATTGCCAGCAGCCGATAAGCGCACGTTTCCGGCATCCAGTCGAAAGCGGTCCATGTCGTCGACCGCTTTAAATCGACGCAGTCGGGTACTAAGCGGGTTCTTTCTTGGTAACAAGTACAACGACAAGTGTTTAGATCGATCAGGTCGCAAACGGCGTTGGTCAGATAAACCTCGCCGGTGTCTTCGTCTTCCAGTTTATTTAAACAGCATTTGCCGCAGCCGTCGCATAGTGATTCCCATTCCTGAGCGCTCATGTCGATCAGCTTTTTGGTTTTCCAGAAGCTCATGGGTGTAATCTCTCCATTAGATAACAGAGACAATCTTGTTTGATGACTTTTTCGTCCAGTGTCAGCATTGACGGCATGGCTTTGCGCGTGATGCGCAATTCGCCGTCTTGAATCATAAAGAATCGATCGCTGATATTTTGCGCATTGTCGTCCAAGGCAAGAACCGGCAGGGTTTTTAGGCCGTCGACGGATCCCCAAACGGTACCTGCAGGCATTTCGTTGAAATTCATGCGATCGAGATCTTTATTGAGCAGCAAGTCGGATGTTGTTTCTTGAAAGCTGAAGGTTATGGAGTTGGGAATTTTAACTTGTGCGACAGTATGATAAAGGTCGATGTCTTGCGGGTAAACCGGGTGTTCCGGGAAATCGCTCAAGTTTAAACAACTATTGAGAAATTCGAAAGCATGCTCGATGCCGTGTTGTTGATCCGGTTTACCGCATTCCAAAGTGACCGATGGGCAGAGTTCGGCGAAGGCGGCCGATTGCACACCTTTCGGACGCGTAAAATAAACGATTAGGCGACCGAATAGCGATGCCAGTTGTAAAAATTTGTCATCCAGTTTATTGACGCAGGCGTAATGCGGATTCAATCCGGTATTGTTATGAATATCGATACTCGCGAATACGTTTTTAGCCCGCATAGTATCGACAACTTGTTGGGTCATTCGAATTTCAGGGCAGTCCGGTAATTCGGTTCCGGGCCAGATGCGATTGAAATCGGGTTGCCGGTCGAGTCTTCTCAAGCCGAGCCGGGCGGCTTGCGTATTGCCGAAAAATATCGACACCGAACGGGGCAGCGCGCGGTCTTGGTATTTTTTGAGTAAGGCCTGCGCTGCGAGTAAGCCGGTCGGCTCATTGCCATGCAATAACACTGATATGAATAAGGGTGCCGGGTCTTTTCCGGTTAAATGGATCAGCGTCGGGTTGGGCAGTATCTCATGCAGGGTTTCGGAGGAGGCCGTTAATAGGCCTTCCGGTAAATAATCGAATTGATTCAGTCGCACAGGATTTAATGGAGCAGTATTCATTAACATAGAGTTTAAATTAACAGCCATTCGCTTACAGGCTTGCCTTGGTTTTGGTTGTCGAGATATTGCCGGGTCATCGCGGTAAAGTCGTCCGGGGTGTTCGTCATGTAGTCGCGTTGCCATTGGGAGCCGGTTTGCTTGGTGGCGATTCGGTGTTGCACGATACCGAGAAAGTCTTCGATATCGCAGCGGCTGATGCCGAGGGATTTTAATCCCATTACCGCGCGTGCGACGAGCTCGGCTACGAATAATGACTGCATGCGGTGTTTAGTCCCATCAAGCCAGACGATTGGGCTCTCTAAACCGTATCGTGCCGCTTGATAGAAATTATCTTTAGCTTGGCTAAACGGAACCGAGATGCCTTTGTCGATGATTTCATCGCAAAGATTTTTAGTCAATCCATAAAAAAATAAGGCATTGGCGATTGCGTCGATCACGGTCGGTCCGGCTGCGGGTGTTCGATGTTCGATGCGGATATGCGGGGTTCCGTCGTCGTCGAAACCGATCAACGGTCTGTTCCAACGCCAAATCGTTCCGTTATGCAATTTTAAATGCTCGAAAATTTCCGAGACGGGGCCTAAATCTTCGGGCAGTAAGATTGGGAAATGATCTAGGTTTTCTTGAAAGCATTCTAGGATCGTTTTTCTAGCATAACCGGTTCCGAAGCTGACCCGTTTGACCGGTCCTTGCGCGGCGCCGGCATAGCCGCCCGTTTCGATGGCTTGCTCGAACAGCGGGATTCGCGATTCGTGCCAAAGATTTTTACCGAATAAATACGGAGCATTGCCGCATAGCGCGACCATCGGCGCCGAAGCGATAATCGATGCGTTATAAAAATGATGCGCGATAGCCAGCGGTACCTGGGTGTGGATTTGGAATGACGTCGTGGCCGATTCCATCATTACGTCATAATGGTCGGTTTTCAAATGTTCGATACCGGTGATATCGAGATGTATCGGTTTACCCCGGGAATGCAGGATTTGTTCGTTTAGGGCACGGTAGCGATTGAGATCCGACATGTTGCCGAGGTTGAGGTCGGCTTGTTTCAGTGTCGGAAGCGTGCCGATCATGATGATGTGGGCATTGCAGCTTTCTGCCTGACGGCGCGCCTTATTCCAGGTTGTTTGCAATTGTTCGGCAAGTCGGCTGCCGAGATTGCCGGCCAGTGGTGTCGGTACGCTGTTGAGTTCGATATTGAACTTTGCCAACTCCTCGCAAGCTAAAGGATCGTTTAAGCCTGACAGGAAGCGATCGTTAATCGGTGCGGGAGCCATGTTATCATCGACCAACCAGGCTTCAATCTCGAAACCGGCGACCGGATGGCGGGTCGAAAAGGCTTGTCGATCGAATAATTTACTGAGGAGTAAAGTTTCCTGAGTCAATTTTCGATGGAACCGGTCGAAATCGCCCAAATCGTAATGCGATGCTGAGATTTCCTGACCCATAATTGTTATCCGGTTGAATTGGAGTCATGTTAATTTCAATCGGCTTAACACGTCAACCGATAGTGGTGTACCTTTCGCACTTCAAATTTCGGCGATGCTTAAGGAGGTGCCGGGGTGATCGGCAAAGGCTTTGCCTACATGGACGTATTCACGGCGTCCTTTGATGGTCACCCCGGTGCCAAATTTTGATCTACGATGAGTATAATTGTGACTAAAGCTCAATATTTAGGCGTGCGCTTCGAATAAATCCCAAACGGGTTTGATACTTTCGGGCAACGGCTTCAAGCGCCCGAGTTCAACCCAGACGTATTTGGGGTTATGGAAATCCGAGCCTTTCGAGCCGGCCAGATCGAATTTTTGCGCGTATTGCGTGGAAGTTTGGATTTCGGCCGGATCGTTGCGACCGCAAACGACTTCGATTGCATCGCCCCCGGCTTCTTTGAACGCGGTTAATAAGCGTTTCATCCAGGAAGCGGTGAGTTTGTAACGCATCGGGTGCGCTAATACCGCGACCCCGCCCGATTCCTTGATCCAACCGATGGCTTCTTCGAGTCCGGCCCATTCGGTCGAGACATAAGCGGGTTTACCTTGGCCGATATAACGATCGAAAGCCTCTTGTTGCGTTGTAACATGCCCCTCCGACAACAAAAAATCCGCGAAGTGAGTGCGGGTAATCATACCGGCACCCGCGGCAGCCTTAACCGATTCGAGGGCACCGAGAATACGTTTTTTTTCCAGTTTGCCGGCAATTTGCTCGGCGCGTTCGCCGCGTATCGTTTGCAGTTTGGTTATGCCTTCTTTCAAACGCGGGCTTTCCGGGTCGATATTCAAGCCGACGATATGTAAGCAGTGCTTATGCCAGGTGGTCGATAGTTCGATACCCGAAATCAGATCGATACCGGCCTCGGTTGTCGCTTGCTTGGCTTCGGCGAGTCCATCGGTCGTGTCATGGTCGGTCAATGCAAGGGATGTAACGCCTTGCTCCTTAGCTCTCTGAATCAGTTCGTTAGGTGATAATGCGCCGTCCGATGCGGTGGAATGGCTGTGTAGATCGTAGTTTTCTGGCATGATGAAGGTTTAAGATTCAAGGTTCGAGGTTCGAGGTTCAAGGTTCAAGGTTCAAGGCTCAAGGTTCGATGTGATTTAATTCCTTGTGCCTTGCCTCTTGCTCCTTGCCCCTCATTGATATTCACCGTAGAGTTTTGCATAGAGACCTTTTTGTGCGATTAAGGTTTCATGGCGGCCTTGTTCGCAGATGCCGCCTTCCTCGAATACGTAGACATGATCGGCTTGTTTAACGGCGCTCAGGCGATGCGCAATGATGATCGTCGTTCGGCCTTCGAGAAATTGGGCCATGGCTTGATGTAGATTGTGTTCGGTTTCGGAATCGAGCGCCGAGGTGGCTTCATCGAGTATCACGACTTTCGGGTTTGCGACGATCATGCGGGCGATCGCCATTCTTTGCCGTTGTCCGCCCGAGAGGCGCATGCCTTGTCGGCCGACGATGGTATCGAGCCCCTTGGGCAATTCATCGATAGCGCTTTTCAACTGAGCAATCTCAAGGGCTTTCCAGAGTTCAGGATCATCGACCGGTTTGCCGAGTGTCAGATTCGTTCGAATCGTGTCATTAAACAAAATTGGATGCTGCAATACCGTGACGACATGCTCACGGATAACTTCGAGTCCAATCTGTTCGACCGGGATTTCGTCGTAATAGATGGTGCCGCTATCGGGCGTGTAGAGGCCGATTAGAGTTTGCACCAGTGTCGATTTACCGCCGCCGCTGGCGCCGACCAAAGCGACTTTTTCGCCGGCCGCTATGGTGAGTTTGATGTTGTTCAAGACCTTTTCGTCGCTATAGCCGAAATTCAGATTTTCGACGCGGATCGAGACGGTTTTTTTATGACGGAAAGGGTTTTTAATATGCGGATAATGCGGCTCTTGTTGCAGCGCGTTGAGTTTATTGATTCGGTTCAACGCGCCTTTAGCGGCATAAAAGGCATATTGGATGCCCAAAATTTCCTGAACCGGCGCCATCATAAACCAAAGATAACCGAATACCGCAAGCATTTGGCCGATACTGAGGTCGGAATAAAACACCATCAGCATTGCCAGTGCGCGGAATATGTCGAACCCGAATAAAAAAATCAAAAAACTCAAGCGGGTTGCCGCATCGCTTTTCCAGGCAAAGGCGGTCGAATAGTCTTTGACCGAGCGCGCTGCGTCGATCAGTTGCAGGCAATAATGTTTCTCGCGGTTGCTGGCCCGGATTTGATGAATCGCTTCGAGCGTTTCGGTCAAGGCTTGTTGAAAGACTCCGTAGGAGGCATTTTCCTTCGATTTTAGATCCTTCACTCTGGAGCCGACCGCACGCGTGAAATAGATGACGACCGGATTCAACAGTAAAATAAAGAGCCCCAATTGCCAATGCATCCATAGCAAAATGGCAGCCGTGCCGACAATGGTCAGCACGGCAACCAATAAGCGACTGATCGTGGTGCCGATAAAGCTATCGATCGTATCGAGGTCTGTTACCAAGTGCGTGACGACCGTGCCGGCGCCCAAGCTTTCGTATTCGGACATCGAAATGGTCTGCAGGCGGCCGATCAGATTACGGCGAATTCTAAAAACAATATCCTTGGCGATGCAGGTGAATTGTTTGCCTTGAATGATGTGAAACAGGATCGAGATAATGCGCAATAATAGGCTGAGCAATAGAATCGTAACAATATAGAGAACGGGGGCTTGCCAGACTTCCGGCGTGAAACGATTTATCGTGGCGATGACTAGGCCGGGTTTGTCGAGCAGCACTTCGTCGACTAGTAGCGGCATGAGTAAAGGTACGGGAACACTGGCAATCGTTCCCAGAATCGCTATGATATGGGCAACAAGCAATTCTTTTTTATGCAGCAGCGCGATGCGATAAATATAATTCCAAGTGTATAGTGATGGGTTTTGAATGAGCTTTTTGCTGTGCACGTTCCGCCGCGTTGACTGAGATAAATAAATAAAATTATAAGCCGTGTCGTACTTTTTAAAAACCCTAAACCCAATGAATGTTCAATTAATTATTTGCCTGATAGGGCTGTTAAGCCCGTTTTCAGTCGCATCGGCAATGAATATAGACGATCGGCGCCAGGCATTTTTGAAAGCCGAGAAACAAATTGCGTCAATGAATCGCGGTGCTTTTCCTAAAAATGCCGAAACTCTCAGCGATTATCCGTTATATCCGTTGCTCAAGTATCAATGGCTTAAAAATAATTTGGACCGGGATCGAGAGATTAAACATTATTTGAACGATTATTCGGGTATGCGCTATTCAGCGTTGTTGAGACGCGATTGGTTGAAGTATTTGGCGGACGGCAAGCGGTGGCAGGCATTGGTTGAGCATTATCGGCCGACTGGCAATGCCGAGTTAGCATGTCATTATCAATGGGCCAGATTAAAAACCGGGTTTCGGGATGACGCATTGATCGAAGCCAAAAAACTTTGGACGGTCGGTTATTCGCAGCCAAAAGCTTGCGATGCGCTATTAAACGAATTGATGGCATCGGGTCAATTAACGCAAAACATGATTTGGCGGCGATTCGAGCTGGCCTTGAGAAACAACAGGGTTTCCTTGGCTCGCTATGTTAAAAAATTGCTCGGTCCGAACGAGCAGTCGGCGGCCGACTTTTGGCTCAAGGTGCATCAGTCGCCTCGAATAGTCGAGCAGTCGTCCGAATGGCAAAAAAATTTTCGAATGCTTGGATCGATTTTCGCTTACGGCATCGAGCGCTTGGCCGATTCCGATTTGGATGCGGCGTTGAGTGTTTGGGACGTCAATAAACATCGTTATCGAATGTCGGCCAAGACTGTCGATAAAGTCGAACGTAAGTTAGGCCTATCACTGGCTTTTGCGAGAAGGCCGGGAGCTTATAACCGATTGAGCAGGGTTAACAATGCCGATGCTGCGGCTAGGGAATGGCGGGTTAGAGCGGCCTTGCTCGAACAAAACTGGACTCATGTCATTGAGGCTTTGAACGGTTTAAGCAAACAGGAAAAAAACCAACCCCGTTGGCAATATTGGTTGGCCCGCGCGTTGAACGAAACCGGGCAGCGCGAACGCGGACATAAAGTGTTTGAAGCGTTGGCAGGCGATCGTAGTTTGTTTGGGTTTATCGCGGCGGAAACGCTGAATAAGGCGCCAACGCTCTCCGATCGACCGTTGGCATTGACAGCGGAGCAATTAGCGAGTTTTGAACGTTTGCCTGCCGTGAGTCTCGTTGCCGAACTAAAATCCATGGGTCGAGAGCCGGAAGGACTTAGGCAATGGTGGTATTTGCTGGCTAGGCTCGATAAGCAACAAATTCAGATTGCCGCCAAAGTAGCGCAGCAGTGGGGGTGGACGCAAACCGCGGTATTTACGATTGCGAAAGCGGAATATTGGGATGATGTCGGCTTGCGCTTTCCGCTCGATTATCTCGACGACATCAAAAAACAGGCGCGGCGACAGGCCTTAGACCCGGCTATTGTCTTGGGGTTGATTCGTCGGGAGAGCGTTTTCGACCCTAGGGCAAGGTCGCCGGCCGGCGCGCGCGGTTTGATGCAAATCATGCCGCAAACCGGTCGCCAAATCGCGCGAAAACTGAATGAAAGATGGCAATCGGAAAATAGCTTGTATCAGCCGAATGTAAATGTTAAGTACGGCACATATTATTACAAACAAATGCTCGACCGTTTCGGCGGCCATTTTGCCCTTGCCGCTGCCGCTTATAACGCAGGTCCGGGAAGAGTCGATCGATGGTTGCCGAGGCATCAACCGTTACCGGCCGATATTTGGATGGAAACGATTCCATTTAAGGAAACCCGAGAATATGTCGCTGCGGTTTTAGGTTATGCGATAATTTATCAGCTTATGATGGAACGAGATTCGATTCGGCTCGGCGATGTCATGAAAGATGTGCAGCCCGGTTGATGTTGTCGGGAAGTATTGATAATGTTCCTTAGGAATATGCACGAAATAGCTTATACAAGTAGTAGACTTTGGGGCTGTTCGGAACTCGCTTGACAGGTCCAGCACCTAAATCCAGACACTGAACCCCCTTCTAACAGTTGTCGAAGTTATTTCATACTCGTTCCTTATCGCCATTTCGGATGAAAATTGAGCTGATTTTTTTTGTCATCTAATGGATAATACGCCGTTTAATAAAAATTTAGCTCAGGTACTAATAATGGAGAATCAGCATAGTTTTACGCGCGAAGAATTATTAATGTCCGGCAGGGGGGAGTTGTACGGGCCGGAAAATGCGCAATTACCATTACCGAATATGTTAATGATGGATCGCATCATTCATATTTCCGACGAAGGAGGTAAGTATGGTAAAGGTGAAATCATTGCTGAATTGGATATTAAGCCCGATTTGTGGTTTTTTGATTGTCACTTTCAAGGCGATCCGGTCATGCCGGGGTGTCTCGGTTTGGACGCCATGTGGCAATTAGTCGGGTTTTATCTATGCTGGTTGGGTGGTCCCGGTAAAGGCCGTGCACTGGGAGTCGGCGAAGTTAAATTCACAGGTCAAGTTCGCCCCACCGCAAAAAAAGTGACATATCGTATTCATTTGAAAAGAGTGATTATGCGAAAATTAGTCATGGGCATTGCCGATGCCACGATGGAAGTCGACGGTAAGGAAATATACGAAGCGACCGATTTACGAGTGGGTCTGTTTACTTCAACAGAAGATTTTTAGGGGCGTAATTGATGGTTAGGGGGCGTAGTTGATGAAAAAAGTCGTAGTGACCGGTTTAGGTATTGTTTCCAGTATTGGAAATAATCGCGAAGAGGTAGTCGATTCCTTGAAACAAGGTCGTTCCGGGATTTCGTTTGCCAATGATTATCGAGAGCTTGGTTTTAGAAGCCATGTGCGCGGTGCGATTAATATCGATCTTAATGAATTCATAGATCGAAAAATTAAACGTTTCATGGGCGATGGCGCCGCGTTCAACTATGTTGCGATGCAACAGGCGATCGAGGATTCGGGACTTGAGGAGTCTGAAATCTCTAATTTCAGAACGGGGTTAGTCATGGGGTCCGGCGGTCCTTCGACATCGAATTTGGTGGATGCTGCGGATATTTTGCGCGAGAAAGGCATTAAAAAAGTCGGTCCTTACATGGTGCCGAGAACGATGTCGAGCACGAACACAGCTTGTCTTGCTACGCCGTTCAAGATCAAGGGCGTCAATTATTCGATCAGTTCTGCTTGTGCGACCAGCGCGCATTGCATCGGCCATGCGATGGAGCTGATTCAAATGGGCAAGCAGGATATCGTATTCGCCGGCGGCGGCGAGGAAGTCCATTGGACGATGTCGCTATTATTCGATGCGATGGGTGCGTTGTCGTCGAAATATAATGAAGCCCCCGAAACTGCATCGCGCCCTTATGATGCAACTCGCGACGGCTTCGTGATCTCCGGTGGCGGCGGCGTGCTCGTGATCGAAGAACTCGAGCATGCCAAGGCGCGCGGCGCGAAAATCTATGCCGAATTAACCGGTTACGGCGCGACCTCGGACGGTTACGATATGGTTCAGCCTTCCGGCGAAGGCGCTATTCGCTGTATGCAGCAGGCAATGGCAACCGTCGATGCCGAGATCGATTATATCAATGCGCACGGCACTAGTACCCCGGTCGGCGATACCAAAGAGCTCGAAGCGTTGCGAGCCGTATTCGGGCAAGGCAAAGTGCCGCAGGTGAGTTCAACCAAGTCGCTCACCGGTCATGCACTCGGCGCGGCTGGCGTCAATGAGGCGATTTATTCATTGTTGATGATGGAAGAGGGTTTTTTGAGCGCCTCGGCCAATATTACTGAGCTCGACCCCGATGCAACCGATATCCCTATCGTTCGTGAATTCAGGGACAACGTCACATTGAATACGATCATGTCGAATAGCTTCGGTTTCGGCGGCACCAACGCGACTCTGATATTCCAGCGTTATAACGGTTGATATTTATTAGGTTCCCACGGACTCCGCGCTGGAACCTTCATTCCGTAGGGTGCGCACCGCGCACCAGCGATTCCTGGTTCCTAACGCGCCGGAGACTTTGAAAGTATTTGTGCATTCCTCATTCCCACCGCTCCAGCGTGGGAATGCATACCTTTCCTACTTCGGCAGCCATGATATGAGTTCCCACGGAGGACCGTGGAAACTAGAAATTATTTTCCGCGCCCCGAAAAAGGGTACGCGATGCGTAGCCTATAATTTATTTCGTATGACTCATCCGATTCAAAAATCCCGAACCCAATTCAATAAACTGCAGAAACGTTTGCGGCATGCGGTCGGCGATGCGATCGCCGATTACAACATGATCGAGGACGGCGATAAAATCATGGTTTGCCTGTCCGGCGGCAAGGATTCGTTCACGATGCTGGACGTCTTGATGAATCTGCAAAAAACCGCACCGGTCAAGTTCGAACTGCTGGCGGTTAACCTGGATCAGAAGCAACCGGGTTTTCCCGAGCATGTTTTGCCCGAATACCTCGAATCCATCGGCGTTCCTTACCACATCATCGAGAAAGACACCTATAGCGTGGTCAAGCGTGTGATTCCCGAAGGCCAAACCACCTGCGGCCTGTGTTCGAGATTGCGGCGCGGTACCTTATACGGTTTTGCCGAGGCGAACGGCATTACTAAGATAGCCCTAGGTCATCACCGCGACGATATTTTGGAAACTTTTTTCCTGAATATTTTTTACGGCGGCAAACTGAAGGCGATGCCGCCCAAGCTTTTGAGCGACGATAAGAAAAACATCGTGATCCGGCCGCTCGCCTATTGCCGCGAAAAAGAAATACAACGCTTCGCCGCGTTCCGCGATTACCCGATCATTCCGTGCAATTTGTGCGGCTCGCAAGAAAACCTGCAGCGCCAGGCGATGAAAGTCATGCTGAAGACTTGGGATAAACAGTTTCCGGGGCGTTTGGAGACGATCTTCACGAGTCTGCAAAACGTCGCGCCATCGCAATTGGCCGATACTCAACTGTTCGATTTCGCCGGGCTCAAAGCCAACCCAAACCCGCTAAACGGATGCGAAGCGATCGATGTCGACGCCGGGTTGTCGGTCTTGGCCATGTAAATGACCTGCGCAGCTATCGTACTGTTCACCGATTTCGGGCCGGACGGCCCTTATCTCGGGCAGGTCGAAATCGTGCTTCGCCAGCTTGCGCCGTCTCATTCTGTCATTCATCTTGTCAGTAACGCGCCGTGCGGCAATCCCCGAGCTGCCGCCTATCTATTGGCCGCATTGCGGCAACAGTTTCCGCAAGATTCGGTTTTTCTCTGCGTCGTCGATCCCGGTGTCGGCGGGGCGCGTAAGCCCGTGGTATTGCAGGCGGATGGACAAATATTCGTCGGCCCGGATAACGGCTTATTGAATACCGTCGCCAAGCATGCCGAACGCTGCGATTGGTTCGAAATCGTCTGGCGTCCCGAAATTTGCTCGATGAGTTTTCACGGCCGCGATTTGTTCGCGCCGGTCGCGGCACGCCTTGCCCTAGGTCAAGCGGCAGACGATTTAAAACCTTACAACGTCGATATCGCCGAATGGCATGAAGATCTTACCGAAATTATTTATTTCGACGGCTACGGCAATGCCTTTACTGGTCTGCGTTACCGTTCCGGATTGGATGGACGGATATTAATGGTCGACGGACGCAGGCTCGAGCAAGCCGGCACTTTTAGCGAAGCCGCAGTAGGCGCGCCGTTTTGGTACTGCAATTCATGCGGCTTGGTCGAAATCGCCGTCAATCAAGGTCATGCCGAACGGCAAATGGGTCTTCGGATCGGCATGAAGGTCGCTTATGAATGAAGTCAAACGCTGGCAATTTTGGATAGACCGGGGTGGTACGTTTACCGACGTTGTCGCGAAAAGTCCGGATGGACGCCTGCTGACGCATAAATTACTGTCGGATAACCCGGAACGTTACCGGGATGCCGCGCTGCAAGGTATGCGCGATATTTTGAATGTGGGTCCAGCAGAGCCGCTGGCGGATGCCGTCGAAATCGTCAAAATGGGCACGACGGTCGGCACCAATGCTTTGCTCGAACGCAAAGGCGAACCCGTCGCGCTAATAATCACAAAAGGCTTCAAGGATTGTTTACGCATCGCTTACCAGAACCGGCCCGATATCTTCGCGCTGAATATCCAACTGCCTGAGCAACTTTATCGAACCGTCGTCGAAATCGACGAGCGGATCGATGCCCAAGGCAACGTGCTTAAAACCTTGGACGAGCAGCTTGCCGAACGACAGTTACAAACGCTTTATAACCAAGGTTTGCGCGCGATCGCGGTGGTGTTGCTGCATGCCTGGCGCTATCCTGCGCATGAACTACGTTTGCAAAAAATCGCCGAACGAGTCGGCTTTGCACAAATCTCCATTTCACATCAGGTCAGTCCTTTAATGAAGATCGTCGGGCGCGGCGATACGACCGTCGTCGATGCCTATTTATCGCCGATGTTGCAGCGCTATGTCGATCATGTTGCCTCAGGCTTGGGCGGCGAGCGCTCGGATGAAGTTCGCTTGATGTTCATGCAATCGAACGGCGGCTTGACCGATGCCAAGCGTTTCCGAGGTCGCGACTGTATTTTGTCGGGCCCGGCAGGCGGTATCGTCGGTGCGGTCGCGGTCGCGCAACAGGCCGGTTTCGACAAAATCATTGCTTTCGATATGGGCGGCACCTCGACCGATGTCGCGCATTTTGCAGGCGAATACGAACGCAGCTTCGAAACCGAGGTCGCGGGCGTTAGAATGCGCGTGCCGATGATGGCGATACATACCGTCGCGGCGGGCGGCGGCTCGATTCTGCATTTCGACGGCATGCGCTACCGGATCGGTCCCGATTCGGCCGGTGCGAATCCGGGGCCGGCCGGCTACCGGCGAGGAGGGCCGTTGACCGTGACCGATGCGAATATCATGCTGGGAAAGTTGCCGCTGTTTCCGGCCGTTTTCGGCACCGAAGGCAATTTGCCGCTCGATCGGGAGCGGGTTGGAGTTTTGTTCGCCGAACTTTCGCAGCGCATACAAGAGGCGACCGGCGATGATCGACGTCCCGAACAAGTCGCCGAAGGTTTTCTCGATATCGCGGTCGAAAACATGGCGGCGGCCATCAAGACTATCTCGGTGCAAAAAGGCTACGACGTTTCCGAATATGCCTTGTGCTGTTACGGCGCGGCGGCGGGGCAGCATGCCTGCGCGGTGGCCGACCGCTTGGGTATGCAGCGTATTGTCCTGCATCCGTTTGCGGGCGTCTTGTCGGCCTACGGCATGGGCCTGGCAGACTTGCGCACGGTTCGACAAAAAGCCTTGGAGCGGCAATGGCATGAGGTTTCTCTGAACGCTGTAACGCGTGAATTCGACGCGTTGGAACGAGAAGGGCATGCCGAGATTGCCGCACAAGGCATTGCGGAAGACCGCATCGAAGCGGTTCGCCGCCTGTTTTTACGCTACCAGGGCACCGATACCGCGTTGGCGGTCGAATTTGCCGAACAGTCGGTCATGCTGGCCGATTTCGAACGGCAATACTTGCGCCAATTCGGGTTTACCTATGCCGACAAGCCGCTCATTATTGAATCGATGGCCGTCGAAGTCATCGGACTCAGCGGGCAAGATGCACCGATAACGGCAGAAGAGTATGATTTCGAAGACATCGCGCCGCTGACGATCGAATCGGTTTTTTTCCGTGGACGGCATTGGCAAACGCCCGTCTATCGTCGTGAACAATTAAACCGGAGCAGGGTCGTCGACGGGCCGACTATTATCATCGAACCGACCTCGACCCTCGTGATCGACCCAGGCTGGCGTGCCTCGGTCGATCAGGGACACAATCTGATTCTGACGCGGCAACAGGGCAGCGAACATGTTGCATTAACGACCAGTGTGTCGCCCGATCCGGTCATGTTGGAAATTTTCAACAAACTGTTCATATCGATCGCCGAGCAAATGGGTTTCGTCCTGCAAAACACCGCGCACTCGGTCAATATCAAGGAAAGGCTGGATTTTTCATGCGCGCTGTTCGATGCGCAAGGCGAGCTGATCGCGAACGCGCCGCATATTCCGGTACATTTGGGTTCGATGGGCGAAACCGTCAAAGGTTTGTTGCAAAACCGCGACTTTACAATGGCGCCCGGCGATGTTTTTCTGGTCAATTCGCCTTATCGAGGCGGCACGCATTTGCCCGACATTACGATCCTCACGCCGGTTTTCGATCGGGACCGGTTGCTGTTTTTTACGGCATCGCGCGGTCACCATGCCGATATCGGCGGCATAACACCGGGCTCGATGCCATCGCACAGCCGCTCGATCGAAGAAGAGGGCGTGTTGACTTCCGGCATCAAGATCGTCGAACAAGGCCGTTTCAACGAGGAGTCGCTGAGGGATTGGTTACTGTCGGGAGACTATCCTGCGCGCAATCCCGAGCAGAATATTGCCGATTTTCAGGCCCAGATCGCCGCGAACGAAAAAGGCGCTCAAGAACTGCATAAAATGATCGCGCATTATTCATTGGCGGTCGTGCAAGCCTACATGCGCTTCGTGCAGGACAATGCCGAGGCGTCGGTTCGGAAAATTTTGGTCCATTTGCCGGATGGGCAGTTTCGTTATGCGCTCGACGACGGCGCCGAAATCGCCGTGCGCGTGAATGTCGATCGCGAACACCAGCGCGCGCGTATCGATTTCAGCGGTACTTCGCCGCAACAATCCGGTAATTTCAACGCGCCGTCGGCGGTCTGCAAGGCGGCGGTATTGTACGTCTTCAGAACCTTGGTGCAAGACGATATTCCGCTCAATGCCGGTTGTCTAAAGCCGCTCGATATCGTCATTCCGGAAGGATCGATGCTCAATCCGAAGTATCCGGCCGCGGTCGTCGCCGGCAATGTCGAGACCTCGCAAATCATCGTTGATGCCTTATATGGCGCATTGGGCGTACTGGCCGGATCGCAAGGTACGATGAACAATTTGACCTTCGGCAATCAGCGTTATCAGTATTACGAAACGATTTGCGGCGGTGCCGGCGCCGGAAACGGTTTCAATGGATGTAGCGCGGTGCATACGCACATGACCAATTCGCGCATCACCGACCCGGAAGTGCTGGAATGGCGTTTTCCGGTCCTACTTGAAACATTTTCGATACGGCACGGCAGCGGCGGCAAGGGCGCATACAACGGCGGCGATGGGGTTGTTCGCAGGATAAAGTTTTTCGAGCCGATGACCGTTAACATTCTGTCTAGCCACCGCACAACCGAACCGTTCGGATTATACGGCGGCGAGCCCGGCGCCGTAGGTAAGAATAGCGTATGGCGGGCAAGCGGGGCAGTCGAATCATTATCCGGTTGTGCTAAAGTCGAGATACAAGCCGGAGACGCTTTGCAAATCGAAACGCCCGGCGGCGGGGGGTACGGTAGTAAAGTGGTTCCTGATTAGCAAGATGCTTAAGCTAAACCTAATGCTCATTAAGCCCCGGCAAATGAAAGTACGAGACATGGTGGAGGGTGCGGTCACTCGCCCGACAGGACGCCGTTAATACGTCCATGTAGGCTCGACGGCGGCTCCCTGCCGCCGACGCCTGTCAGTCGAGCAACCGCACTCTCTTCGGTTTACGATTCAGGTACTTTCACAGTAACAAGTCTGTCATGCTCTCAGGGATGCTGGCATCCAGCGCCACGGATGGAAAGCTTCTAGCTATCCATGCAGTCTGGATTTCGGCAGTCCCAGCCGAAATGACGACTTACGGGACGCGCCTCTGAATTAGCTGAATCAGCTTACTAATCAGGAAGTGGTTTGATGGATTGTGAGGCGAAAAGAAGGAATCTTAACTGCTTTCATTAAAAGAAATCCTTCAAGAGAAAGGTGGAAAAAATAGAAAAAAAACTTGAATAAAAAATTCAATCTATTATTATATGCGGCTCCCGGAGAGATGGCTGAGTGGTTTAAGGCAGCGGTCTTGAAAACCGTCGTGGGTTTGTAGCCCACCCAGAGTTCGAATCTCTGTCTCTCCGCCACTATTCCACACAAGTCATTAATTTTTATATAATAAAATTAAGTGTGTCGTAACCTCTTACCGTAGCCCGCGGATCTAAAGATAAACCTCTATAGTCTGTTACCCCAACATCTTCATTAGCATTGAAGATTCCACAAGTTGGAACAAGTAGTCCTATGCTTTTCAATGCTTAACTTGAAGATGGATTAATTGTTTTATAAAGCAAAGATGTTCTTTATAGAGAGTAATGTCAAAAACCTGGCTGAAAGCCGATACCTTTAATGGCACCGAACCCGCCAAGCCGTCAGCGTCCGGGCTAAGCCGTTCCTTGGCCGCGCGGTGAAAACATCCCTGTCATCGTTCCCAACGTCTTGTCGACCTTCCGATAGTTCTTCGATTCCCAAGCCTTGCACGTCTTTTTACTCTAAATTCCAGCTTATCTGATATCTATCGAACCGGTATTCGCAACTGAGTTGCGGCCGATCGCTTGCGTGTTGGTCAGTGTGTTTTTAGATGCGTTGATCACGGTGGATTTTTCGACTTTCGAGCCGACGACGTTGATCGAGCCGGTGCTGGCGGCGCTATTTCTTCCGATCGCCTGAGTGTTGGTCAAGGTATTTTTAGATGCGTTGATTAATGTGGATTTTTCGATTTTCGAGCCTTCGGCCAACGCTGTGCCGCTCACGATTGTCATTAAAACGACTGCTGCAAAAGATACTGTTTTCATGATGGTTTCCCCTTGGTTTTTGTTGTGTTGTTTTCGTTCAAGCGTTTCGTTGAACTTGGGTACAGTATCCCGATTTCCGGTGAAAAAAGCGGTGACCGAATCACGCCGATTGTGTGATTTATTCACCGGGCGGCGCTAATTATCCGGCGTGTCGTTGCACCGTGGATTGGTCGTGCCTGGAAACCGATCGAGCAAGAGACCGAGCCGGTTCTGCCATTGCAAACAAAATAACCAGGCAAGTCATCCATCTTGCCACCATCAAGTGCAACATAAAGAGGTTTTACCGTGGTCGGGGGACCGTAAGGATTCCTTCGTAAATGAGTAACATTATTGATTTCGTTACATCTGAAACGTTACACTGTAGTCAATCGGTTCCAAATCCCGCTCCCGCAGCTCGTACTTGCCAAAACGATTGGCGTGATGCGTCCGATATGGACTAAACGTAGCGGCCAATTCCGGCGTTAACTTCATCCCCTCGGCTTCCAGTTCTTTGAATGCCTGCGTCATCGTATGGCAGTTGTGGAAAATCATCAGATTGGCAATCAGATGATTGTACTTGATTATCTTCAACTGATCCTCGCGCACATTTTCATCGATGGTGTCCGATCCGAAATATGCCCACTGCGCAAAATTGTTGAACCCTTCGCACTTGTTTTGCGCTGCCTGGATGACCTGGCGTAACGCATCGTCGCTGATATATTCCAGCAGGAATAGGGTGCGGACGACCCGGCCCAACTCACGAAAGGCGAAATACAGTTTGTTTTTCCGGCTTGCAGTGCCGAGCTTGCGCAAGATGGTCGATGGTTGAATACGCCCGGCACGAATCGATTGCGCTACTTGCAGCATGTCCGGCAAATGACAGGCAATCAAATCCCAATCGATGGCGTCCTTGGTAAACAGGTCATCAATGTGTTTATACACTGCGTCGGCGCTCGGACGAAACCATTTCAGATCTTTCCAGTTTGGCCTTCGCTACCGGTACGGTTGTAACAGGCACCCCCGGTAAGCCCCGATCCGCCGCTAACAATCCGAAACGTTCAGCGACAAGGCGCCGATAGACCATGTTTAGCTCTGATTCATTGTGTGTCAAGCATTTCCAACAAGAACTCCTGGAACACTCGATAACACGGTTCAAGGGGCTGATTTTATAAAGAATAATTAGCTGATCTGACCGGCTGGTATCTATTCAAGTGCTGTCGCGCCGCCGTCCGCTATTTGGCTGCCCCTTTCTTTTAGAACGTGTAAAAATCGGTCTGCATTATATTAAAATGAAGCATAACTGATTAGGATGTTACTCATTAACGAAGGAATCCTTACGGTCCCCTACTTTAGTCTCGATTCATTGACTTGTTTGCTAATTAATAAGCGCGCCAGCTTGATGTCTATTCTATGGTGTATTTGCGGCTTTATTTGTCATCTCGGCATGGGTTTCCGATATCCGGGTTACTTAGATGTGCAGCTACGCATTGCCATCACTGACAGAATGACGCATTTTTACTTTAAGTTGGCGTCTATGGGGCTTGTAACCCCGTACTAAACGTTTCAACCGTGGTCGAAGCAAACCGAAACAGTCGAGGCGGGTTAATATAAACCGCCTCGCGCAACTCTAATTCCGGTCCCACATGACATTGCAATTGGCCTTTGCAGCGGCGGTGAGCAATTCGATCAGCGGCAATGCTCGATGGTTCAAAGGAACCGGTTTTTCTTTCCAGTTCTTTTGCCCGGGGTCTGTTTCATCGTCTGACTTTACCGACGATTCCGCCTTCAGCTTTTCAAGGGAGCTTTGCAATCGCTCCAGTGCTATTGGAACATCTTCCGCCAAAATGGCGCCCGGCACGTTGCCGCGTTTTCCCATCATTTTCAGCAATGTTTGTGCGATATCGCCGAAATAGGTGGTGTTGGGGTATACATCACAACTGAATGTTACTAACATTTGATTACACTAGAACTCATTGGATTTTATGATTCAACTTCATGGCCCTATTGTAGCGTTGTTGACACCGTTTGATGCAAGCGGAAAAATCGAATGGCAAGCCTTCAAGGCTTATTTATCGTCCTTGTATTCCTGGGGGGTACGGACGGTTATTGCCAATGGCACGACCGGAGAATTCCCGTCGATGACGATAAGTGAACGCCGACAGGTTGTCGAATTCGTTAGAGAAAATTTCGCAGGGACTATCATCAACAACGTCAGTGCAACCTGTGTCGGCGATGTTCGCAAGCTGATCGCCGGAACGAAAGACTACGCGGACTGCATACTGTTATTGCCGCCTTATTATTATTCCGCCTGCCGGGACGAAGGGCTCTCGCGTTTTTTTATCGACGCGCTGTCCGGTGCCCCTTTGTCGGCGATGCTATACCATTTTCCCCAACATACCGGTAATCATCTCGGAATCGAACTGGTGTCCATACTGCTTGAGCAGGGTCTTTCGATATTCGGCATCAAGGATTCGAGCGGCGATATAGACAATGCCCGGCTATACCAGTCGAATTTTCCCGAATTGGCTGTATTTTTGGGTAATGACGCAAAAGTTTTCGAGGTCTTGCAAAAAGGTTTGTCAGGTTCTGTCACGGGGGCGGCGAATCCGATGCCAGAATTGTTGATCGCGATGCAAACGGAATACCGATTATCAGTCAGTAAGACGGAATCGATGCAGCGTTGTCTCGATGTTTGGAATCGGTTTCGGAACGACAGCGGTTATTTTGAAATTCCTTTGGTCAAGGCGGCCATGAGTGTTCGAATCGAGCGCTTTCCGTTACACGTACGCCCACCGTTGACTCCAGTTCCAATTGAAAAAATCGATCGAATTCGAGGGGTCGTTTGCAATTGTTTAAGTGGTTTTGGACTATTAGATTAAAGCGTTAAGCTGGGCATCGTTCGATGATACGGCCCGATAAACCTGCTTTATTGGGTACCGAATCTCCTGACAGTATGCAAAATCAATAATCGTGTCAGCAATTGCTCTTTAAAAAATGAGCGTCGCAAATCGTTCGCTATCGATTTTCGGGTAGTTTTTAAAAGGCTATGTTCGCGTTAGCAGTTGAAGCGGTTCTCTTACCCCCTCTAAACAAGGCATTTAGGAAATAGTCAATAATGACTTTCTCATACACTGTGCATGGTAAAGGGTACGGTTACTCACTTAAAAGGACGTCGTAAACCCTGCACCTAAATTCCATAGATTATTGGCCATGATTGATTACATAGATAATTTAGGTGCTGGGTAAATACGTCTATGAAGGCTTGGCGGCGGCTTTCCCTGCCGCCGACACCTGTTAATCGAGCAGCCGCCCCCTCCTTCAATCATCGGCGCGATATTGACAAAGGAAAGCTATTCAGAGGCATATTTCACGCTGGCTTTGAATTTTTAAGCGATTTATAGGGTATCAACTATTAACGCATACATAGCCTTTTAAAAGGGGGTATTAAGTTTTTTCCTTTCACGCCATTCCAAAAATTGTAATACCAAGCTGTATAGCACCGGAAACACCAGCAGCGTCAATACCAAAACCGTCAACATGCCGCCTAGCGTGGGTACGACGATGCGCTGGGTCACATCGGCGCCGGCGCCGGTCGCCACCATAAACGGAATCAGGCTCAACATCGTCGTGAAGGCGGTGATCGCGACCGGGCGCACGTGTAGCGCCGTGGCCGTTTCGACGGCTTCTTTGATTTCCAGCGATGTCAATGGCGCCTGTTTTTGCTCGCGCAGTTTGGCGATTTCGATATCGATGAAATTCAATACCATCACCCCGGTTTCGGCTGCGGTGCCGGCCAGTGCGATAAAACCGACATAGACTGCAACAAAGTACATATTTAACAATACTACTAATATAGTAAAGATGTCTTGAAACAGCTTCATAGTCGTGAATTGCCGTCTATTGACGGAGTTCTTTGCGAGCCGTAGAAATGACGCGGACGGCGGAACGCATCAGCAGCAACACCAAACCGATCGCCACCACGATATCGGGCCAGCCGTTGTCAGTTAGCCAAACGGCGCCGGCCGCTATAAAAACGGACAGGTTGGAGGCGATGTCGTTGCGCGAACATTCCCAGACCGAACTCATATTCACATCTTCATGTCGATGTCGCCAAAGCAGGAAAAGACACAGGCCGTTGGCAAACAGACCGAGTAGGCTGAAGATCCCCATCACTTCAAAGATAGGCAGAGCGGGAACGAGTAACTTGTAAACAATCTGAGCAATGACCGTGACGGAAGCAAGTCCGATCAGCACCCCTTTGAACAAGGCAACCTTGGCTTTGACGTTTGTATCCTTCGTTACCGCATAAAGGCTCAGCCCATAGGTCAACGCATCGCCCAGATTGTCGAGGCTGTCCGCCAACAGGGATGTCGACTTGCCGTACACCGCGGCGCCGGCGATGACGAAGAACATCGCCGCATTGATGGCAAGGACGATTTGCAAGGTGCCGCGCTGACGTTCGCGCATGCGGTCTAAAGTACAATGATTATCGCAACAACCGGCCATGGATTTCTCGCTAATAATTTAACAGATAGGTTTGAACTCTCGGTAAAACGACCTTTATTACTTACGGGGCATTATATAATTTTACGTATTTTCCAAACGTTGCTCTCATTACAGAGATAAGGGATCAGATAGAGTCGATGAAAACCTAGGATGATAAAAGCCAATGTCAGGGTGACAAAGAAAGGGCGAGTCGATTCCAATGACATCAGCGTGCTCATCCAGGCACCGCCAATACCCAAAGAGACCAGCAAAAGCGGACCTATACAGCATGCCGAATCGCCTATTAGTCGAAATCACTGCCAAATCCATCGCCTCCTCCTTTTGTCAACGACTGAATTTCTTTTCGAGGTCTATCAAAAACTCAAAATAAAAGGTTCGATTGAGGTCTTTGAATAAAATCGGCGATGGACGATTGATAATCACTTCATCTTATCTTAATTCCCACCCCTTCCAATAGGAATAAATCGCCGGAAAAACGATCAATGCGACGATCAATGTTGAAACAATCCCGCCCACCATCGGTGCAGCGATGCGTTTCATCACGTCGGCTCCTGTTCCAGTCTGCCATAAGATGGGCGTCAGGCCGATCAGAGTCGTGATACCCGTCATCAGTTTCGGGCGAATGCGGCGGGCAGCGCCTTCAACGATCGCTTCGGTAAGATCCTGCTGTGTTTGCAAACGGTTTTCGGCACTGCGTTTCCGGTAGCTCAAGTCCAGATACAGTGTCATCAGCACGCCCATTTCGGCTGCGAGCCCAGCTAGTGCGATCATGCCTACCCACACCGCGACGCTTAAATTGTAATCGAGTAGATACAGCACCCAGACGGCGCCAATCAGCGAAAACGGAATCGTCAGCATGATAATCAAGGACTCGCCGATGGAGCCGTGGTTTAAGAACAACATCAGAAACACGATCGCCAGCGTCAACGGCACTAGCATGCTTAATTCGGCCTTGGCCTGCTCGAAATACTTGTATTGCCCGGCCCATTCCAAGCGGACGCCTGGCGGCAACGCAACTTCGTCCTGAACGACTTGTTTCGCCGAGTCCACGTAATCGGCAATGCCGGTGTCTTTAACATCGACCAACACAAAAGAAACCATAAAACCGTCTTCGTTACGCAGCATCGGCGGTCCGCTGATAAATTCGAGGCTGGCTAACTGGCTGATAGGGACTTGCGCGCCGCCGGGCGTCGGCACCAACACCCGGCTCAAGGCTTCCGGGTTGTCGCGAAACTCGCGGGCATAGCGTAGATTAATCGCATAGCGTTCGCGCCCTTCTATAGTGCGAGACACCGTTTGTCCGCCTACTGCGGCCGTCAGCACCTGTTCCACGTCATCCACCGTCAGGCCGTAACGGGAAATTTTGTCGCGGTCGATGACGAAATCGATGAAATTGCCACCGGTCAGGCGTTCGCTAAATGCGCTCCGGGTAAAGGGCTGGGTGCGCTTATCCTGTTGTAAGGCCTGCTCAATAGCCAGCGAGGTGCTTTCTATCGTTTTCAGATCGTCGCCGAACACCTTGATGCCCAGATTGGATCGAATGCCGGTGGCCAGCATCTCAGTGCGGGTCTGGATCGGCATCCACCAGATATTGGGCATGCCCGGAAAGCGCAGGGTCTTGTCCATTTCGGCGATCAGATCGTCCCAACTCAGGCCGGTACGCCACTCGGCTTTAGGCTTTAACGTGACGACGGCTTCCACCATCGATAAAGGCGCCGGATCGGTCGGGCTGGTGGATCGGCCTATCTTGCCGAACACTCGTTCCACTTCCGGAAATGCCTTCAATTGCCGGTCCATCGCTTGCAGCACCTTGCCTGCTTCGGTGATCGACATGCCCGGCAACGTGGTAGGCATGTAGAGTAGGCTGCCTTCGTTCAGCGGCGGCATGAACTCGTTGCCGAGCTTAAAAAACACCGGTAACGAACCAAGCAGCGACAGTAGTGCAATGCCGACCACCCAGCCGCGAAAGCGAAGCACCCAACGGACCACCGGTATGTACACGGACACGATTTTTTGCGACAAGCGGTTTTGCTCTCCGTGCAGTTTGCCGCGAATCAAATGCACCGCCAAGGCCGGAATCAGTGTGACAGCCAGCAAAGCGGCAAAACCCATCGCATAGGTTTTGGTGTAGGCCAATGGCTTGAACAAGCGGCCTTCCGTCCCGTGCAGCGCAAACACCGGCAAAAACGAGACCGTGATGATCAACAACGCGAAGAAGATACTGGGGCCGACCTCCTGCATGGCCTGGATGATGATGCTGCGCCGTTCCGAGTCGCCGATGTTTTCCCGGTTTTCCAGACGTTTATGAATATTTTCGATGATCGTGATTGCCGCATCGACCATTGCGCCGATGGCCACAGCGATGCCGCCCAAGGACATGATGTCCGCGGTCAGATGCTGTGCCGACATCGGTATGAAAGCCAGCAAAATGGCGACGGGCAAGGTTAGAATCGCGATCAGCGACGAACGGAAATGCCATAAAAAGCCAACGATAACCAGCGAAACCACCAGCATTTCTTCGAACAAGGTATGCTTCAACGTGGCGATCGCACGTTCGATCAAGTCCGAGCGATCGTAGACCGTGACGATTTCGACGCCCGGTGGCAAGGAGCGTTTGATGTTGGCAAGGCGTTGTTTGACCCGATCGATGACGTCCAGCGCATCTTCTCCGTAGCGCATGATGACGATGCCGCCGACCGTTTCGCCGTGGCCGTCCAGTTCGGCTAAGCCGCGCCGCATGGCCGGTCCCAAGCTCACCTTCGCGACCTGGCCGATGGTGACCGGCGCACCGGCCGGATTAGCCACCAAGGCGATGCGTTCGATATCGGCGATGCCGTGGATATAACCTCGGCCACGGATAAAATGTTCGTGGCCTGCGATTTCAAGCACTCTGCCGCCGACATCGTTGTTGGAGCGGCGGATGGCACTGGCCACCTGGTTCAGGCTAATGCCATAGCCGGCTAATTTGTCGGGATCGACCGTGACTTGGTATTCCTTCTCGAAACCGCCGATAGCCGCGACTTCGGCCACGCCTTCGACCGACTCCAGCCAATAGCGCAGCTTGAAGTCTTGCAGGCTACGCAGTTCGGCTAGGTCATTTTGCCCGGAGTAATCGACCAGCGCATATTGGTACACCCAGCCCACGCCGGTGGCATCCGGGCCCATGGTCGGCTGCGTACCGTCGGGTAATTGCGTTGACACGGCATCCAGGTATTCGCCGACCCGGGAACGCGCCCAGTAAATATCCGTGTCTTCCTCGAAGATCACATAGACAAAACTTTGCCCCATGAAGCTTTGGCCACGCACCAAACGCACGTTGGGCGCCGCTAACAGCGCCGTGGTCAGCGGATAGGTGATCTGATCTTCGACCAAATCGGGGCTACGTCCGGGCCAGTCGGTGTAGATAATAACCTGGGCATCGGACAAGTCGGGAATGGCGTCCAGCGGTGTGGCGAGCAGTGACCTATAACCCCAGAAAGCGCAGATCGACACGATCAGCAGGGTCACCAGGGCATTGTTGGCGCAATAGGCGATCAGTCGCTGAATCAGGCCCGGATGATGGTTATGCGTTTCGTCTACCATTGTTCCAATCCCGATTTAAGTTTGCTTTCCGATGCGATCAGGAAATTACCGGAGGTGACGATCTCATCGCCCTCAACCAACCCTTCCAGCACCTCAATGTAATCGGCATTACGTAGCCCGGTCTTGATTTTTTTAGGCAGCAAGCGGCCTTCGCCCAAATCGACAAATACCACCCGCTTTTCGCCGGCATAGATCACCGCCTGTTCCGGAACCAGCAAACGCTTGCCTAAGTCGATTTGAAGATTCATGCGGGCATAGCGGTCGGGACGCAGCTCACCGTCCGAATTCGGCAACGTCATGCGCACCCGCGCGCTACGGCTTACATGATCCAGGCTCGGTTCGATGAAATCGATAGTGCCGCAAAAACGCCTATCCGGTTGATCCTCCAGCACGACTTCGGCGCGCATGCCGGGCTTGAGCCACGGCAAGTCGGATTCGTAAACCTGAGCGTCCACCCAAACCTTGGATAAATCGGCTATGCGTAACAGCGGCATGCCGGCCTTGACGGCGGAACCGGCCACGATATGTTTTTCGACCAGGGTGCCGCTGACGGGGGACGCTATCGTCAAATATTCCAAGGCCTTACCGCGACGGGCCATGTCTTGAATCTGAGCCGGCGCGATGCCCCACAGCGTCATGCGGCGCCGCGCCGCGTCGGCCAGATTGCCTAAACGCTCGTCGCTTCGTCGCAAACTATCGAGGTATTCTTCCTGGGTAGCGACCAATTGCGGATTGTAGACGGTCAACAAGGCTTGGCCTTTTTTCACCACCTTGCCGACATAATCCGCATTAAGCTCACCGATCCAGCCGTCGAACTTGAGACTGATGTCGGTTAGGCGGGTTTCGTCATAGACGATTTGCGCCGGCGAGCGGATAGTTTTAACAAGCTGACGGTATGCGACTCGGCCGGTGGTCACGCCGATCAGTTGCCGACGGTGCGCATCGATCGTGAAAGCGGCTGGTTGCGGAACGGCTTGACCGGAGACGACTTGTCTCGGCAGATGGTCGCTGGCCGTGGCGGACGTCAACTCGACACCTTTTCGGCCGGTGCTCATATCGAAGGTCAGCTGCGCACTGCCTTTGACTTCGGATCGAATGGACAGCGTCAACGGCCAGTAGCCTGCCATCGGCAGTTCATAATGCCCGCGATAATGGCCGGGACTGTCCATTTTCATTTCGATCGGCACCGGCATGGCCGGCATGGAGCCCATTGCCGGCATCTCCGACACGGCCTCGATACGGGCATCGGAAACAGGTTGTCCGTCTTTGTCTCGAATCAATAAACTGATCGTGTTATTGCCGACTTTGGGTTTTGCAGGCTCAAGCGTGACGTCTATGGCAAAAGGCCCGGCCCAATGGCTGAGGGTATCCTCGGGCTTTGCCATACTTTCATCGGCTGGACGATTGTAAACAAACACGAGGCTCCCGAGCAGCGCGAGTAAAATCGCACTCCCCGACAAATAACCTAATTTATGTTTTGTATTCATAATGCCGCATCCTGCGTTGCTTGCATGCCCGAAAGTGGCAAAGCGCTGCCAACCGAGTGTTCCAATTCGGCCAAGTGGCGGTGCATGTCCGCCAAGACCCGTTTAGTTTGTAATTGGGTTTGCATCAGGTTATGCTCGCTGCTGATCAGGGTCAGAAAATCGCCGCCACCGCTGCGGTAGTCGGCCAATGCCGCTTTGAGAGTTTCGTCCGCCAGCGGTAATAATTTTTCTTGATGCAACCGATAGACGTGCAGGCTTTCGAGGGTCAATTCATAGGCAACCTGCACGTCTTCCCTGATTTTGGCTATCCGGTCGAAATGTTGCCATTCGGCTTGCTTGATACGGGCATACGCTTCGTCTTCGGCGGCACGGCGTTTGTCTTGGTCCAGCGGTAGATTCATCTCGATGCCGACAATGAAACGCTGCTCTTCTAGCCGCCAAAAGTTGTTGTAACCCGCTGAAACTTTGAAATCGGGATAAAAGTCTTTTTCCGCCAGATCGCTTCGGGATTTGGACGCATTTATACGCGCCGCCAATTCCCGCAACTCGGGGCGCGATTGCAAGGCAATCTCTTGTAATGCGGCCGGTTTGGGAAGCAATAACTCGGGGCTCAATTCGGACGGCGCCGGCAGCGGCGACTCCGGCAGACGGTACAGCAATGTGTTGAGACGGGCCAACAGGGTGCGCTTTTCCCGCTCTAGCGAGATTTTTTGATGATCGAGTAGCGCTATTTCAACTTCGGCTCGCAAAACATCTTGCTTACTAGCCAGGCCCGTCGCGTAACGATCGAGGGCGATGCCGTGAAATTCGGTCAACAAGCGCTGGTTGATCTCGTTAACTTCGAGGGCTTGATGAATGTAATACCAATCCGCGAATAAGGTCTTCGCGGTGGCCGTGAGCAGCAAACGCAAGGCCGCTATGTTTTCATTGGCCGCCTCGGCGTCGAAACTGGCCGCCTCGCCCCGTAACCGTCTCTTTCCCGGCCAGGGCAATTTTTGCGAAATGACGGTATTCTGTGAAAAACCGCTTTGCTGATTGGCTATCGTCATCGGAGCAAAACTGTGCGATAGCATCGGATCGTCCAAAGCGGATACTTGCTCAGCCCGACTGGCCGTGGCTTGCCATATTGCCTGTACCACTTCCATTTGCGGATTCGCGGCTAGAATGTCAGACACTAACTGTCCGGACGACAGGGTTTTCCGAGCCTTGTTGACTTGCGGAGTAAAGTTGTCGAAAGCTGATGGTCTATTCGATGGGAGTTCGACGGGCGTCTCTTCGGCTAAGCTGATTGCAGCTCGAAAAAAGCCGGTGGCCAACACCAGTCCTCGAAAGGAATAAAGGTATGATTTCATAGAGTGTCTCTAAGCGAAAAATCATTACAACTGTAAGCAAGCGCATTCTCTGTCCACGTCCCGCACCGGTAATGGAGTCAGGAACGTTTTGTTACAGAAGGCTTGTTATGGCTATGCACCCGTATCACCGGTGCAAGGGTTTTATCGCTAGAGATTGGCCTATAGCCGAAGACGCAGGGTGCGCAGAAAGATTTGCCGGTTGCCGACCAACAGAAACGGTTCAAACGGGGGCGCTGCAGATAAGAGTTTGGGCGTTAGAAAGTCGAAAAATTCCTGAAAGCCAATCGTCGGAGGCGGTTGCGGGCTATCCAACAATAAGGTCAGGAGTTCTGCCGTACTTGAACCGTGCGTCATGACGACTTCGGTCAATGAGTCCTGAGTCACTTCACAGCATTGATCTTGATTCAAGTTTTCCTGCATGGCGCAAGCGTCAATCATCGGACAAGCTTCGGACATGGCTTCATCGCAGCAGCAAACCAGCTTTGGTTTGCCATGCATCTTTTCACAGGCAAACAGTATCTGGGTATGCGACAGCAACGCCGTAACTAGAAACATCAAGCAAAGTAAGCGTTGCAATGTTAAGTTGCGAAAAATGGCCATGCCGCAATTGTATTTTGAATGCACTCGGTATTCAACGCTTCTTTTGAAGAACCTGCATTAATTATTCTGATTAGCAAGATGCTTCAGCTTGCCGAAGCCAAATTCGAACGGGTTCCATTCGTAGCCGCAGCCATGATAAGGCGCGTAGTAATGGTATCGAGTCGGAAGCGTCGGTTAAAGCGGTACGCAGCCGCACCTAAGTAACGGGTGCCGTATTTGGCGAAATCGAAAGCATGGTAGGCGCCGCCGCTGAGATGTGCAGTCGAACCACTATGTTACCGAGTTCCGATTGCGGGTCAATGAAAACGCGGATGTTTTTGGGGAGTATTTATGGCCGGTCAAGGCTCTGTTTCATAACGCATTACAAAGAAATCGTCTTGTTCGACTTGCAAGACGGCAGCAGCTTCGGCGTGCACGAAGCAAGGCAACTCGCGGGCGGTAGGCTTGTTTCCAAATTGTCCGATCTCGACGAGATACTGATCGAGGCGGTCATTTTGGACGAGCTATGGCCTGACGTCTTCGCCGACGACGACACGCAACCCCTCTCCCGTTGGAAGTGGCACTTGGGTGAAATCCGTACCAAGACCTTTCCCGCAGTGTAATTGCCCGAGCCGTTGCGGGCGGTTTATCAGGATACAGAAAGCACCTAAATATCCTATTTGCAAATAATGAAATAAATGTTCATTTTTTCGTTTCATTTATTTCTTTTCATTCCGTTTTATTTCATTTATCTCACTTCTGTTCACGAACGCCACCGGAAATATAACGAGTATATTGAACAATTATATGACGAAATTCCGGTTGACGAGATGCGCGAAAACAATGGCGGTGAATTGTATCAGGATTAGATGACCATAATCAGCACGCATGCCTAATCGCAGAATTACCGTATTTTTCAAACAGGTAAGGTTAACTGCGGAGCAGCTGACGACGCTGTAATACCGGTACTGAATTTTAAGTTTGATGCTGATCAAGTTCCTAAACGAACGCTAGTTGCAGGTGCCGGATTGTCTGTCGGCGGCCATTTTCCTTTAATCGTGGTTTATTGAATCGGATCATCCAAGTCTTTCTCTCTTCGCCGCTCCAAACTCTGCAGCGCCAGACTGTAGATCACCGGAAACACCAACAGACTCAACATCAATACGGTCAGCATGCCGCCCAACACTGGGGCCGCGATGCGATGCGTCACATCGGCGCCGGTGCCGGTGGCCCACATAATCGGGACCAAACCTAGCATGGTCGTGAAGGCCGTGATCGCAACCGGACGTACGCGAAGGGCTGTAGCCGTTTCGACGGCCTCCCTGATTTCCGGCCCCGTTAAGGGCGATTGTTTTTGCGCGCGCAGTTTAGCGATTTCGATGTCGATAAAATTCAATACCATCGCGCCGGTCTCGGCGGCCGTGCCGGCCAGCGCGATAAAGCCGACATAGACTGCCACTGATAGATTGAAATCGTACCAGTAAATGGTCCAAATACCGCCGATCAGGCCGAAGGGAATCGTCAACATAACGATTATTGGCTCGACAAAGTTTCGGAAAGAAAAATACAGCAGCAAGAAGATCAACAACAAGGTCAAAGGCACGACGATGCGCAGCCGCTGGGCCGCACGTTCCATATATTCGAACTGGCCCGACCAGCTCACGGTATAGCCTTTGGGTATCTCGACTTGCTGGTCCAGTATTTTTTTGGCCTGAGCGACAAAGCCACCGATATCCGAGGTTTTGATATCGACATAAATCCAGGCGTTAAGGCGGGCATTTTCGCTTTTGATCGAGGGCGGTCCGCGTCTGAGCTCTAAATCGGCCACCAAGGTCAGCGGAATTTGGGCGCCGGTCGGGGCTGGAATCAGGACCCGTTTCAGGCTTTCCAGATTATCCCTCAGTTCGCGCGGATAACGGAGATTCACCGGATAGCGCTCCAGGCCTTCCACCGTCTCAGTCACGTTCATGCCGCCGATCGCGCTTTGAATGATGTCTTGCACGTCGCCGACCGTCAAGCCGTAGCGTGCGGCCTGATCCCGGTCGATATCGAAATCAAGGTAATAGCCCCCAACCGAACGATCGCCAAAAGCCGAAAGTGTGTCAGGTAGGGTTTTCATTACCTGCTCAATTTCTTTGGATAAACGTTGTAATTCATTTAAATCCGGTCCGGACACTTTAATGCCTACCGGTGTTTTGATACCGGTAGACAACATGTCGATTCGGGTTTTAATCGGCATGGTCCAGGCATTGGTGACGCCTGGGAAGCGAATCGCCCGGTCCATTTCGGCCATCAATTGCCGAGTGGTTTTATCCGGGTTTGGCCACTGATTTTTGGGCTTGAGCCGAACCGTGGTTTCCACCATCGACAAGGGTGCCGGATCGGTGGCGGTATCGGCCCGACCGACTTTACCGAAGACATGCTGCACTTCCGGGAAGGTTTTCAGAATCTTATCGGTTTGCTGCAGCAATTCCTTCGCCTTGGTGATCGAGATACCGGGAAATGTGCTTGGCATATAGAGGATATCGCCTTCATCCAGTGGCGGCATAAACTCGCTGCCGGTTTTGGATAACGGATAAGCGGTGGATAACAGCAATACTATGGCTATTATTAAAGTGACCGGACGCCAGCGCATGGCTGCTTTCAAAACTGGGGAGTGTAGGAAATGCAGGAAGCGGTTGACCGGATTTTTGTGTTCCGGAATGATTTTGCCGCGGATAAAATAGCCCATCAAGACCGGCACGACGGTGACTGTCAATAGCGCCGCGGCCGCCATCGCATAGGATTTGGTAAAGGCGAGCGGACTGAACAGGCGGCCTTCCTGCGCCTGCATGGTAAAAATGGGCAGGAAGGAGGCGGTGATCACCAACAGCGAAAAAAACAGTGTCGGCCCCACTTCTTTCGAGGCGGCCTCGATGGCCTGCCAGCGCTCTTGCCGGGTCAGCTCGGCCCGTTTTTTTTCGGCCGCATCGGCCAAATGCTTGTGCGCGTTTTCGACCATCACGATGCCGCCGTCAACCATGTCGCCGATCGCAATGGCGATACCGCCCAACGACATGATGTTGGCATTGAGCCCCTGTAATTTCATTACGATGAAGGCGATCAAAACACCCAGCGGCAACGTGATCACGATCACCAGCGACGAACGCAGATGCAGCAGAAACAAGCCGACCAACACGCAGACGATGATCAATTCTAGGGTCAACGCCTCGTATAAGGTCGCAACCGCACGTTCGATCAGATCGCCTCGGTCGTAGACCGGCACGATTTCGATGCCTTCCGGCAGTCCTTTTTTCAGTTCCTCAAGCTTGGCCCTGACACCGTCAATGGTGGCCTTGGCGTTTTCACCGAAGCGCATGACCACGATACCGCCCGCCACTTCACCTTCGCCATTCAGCTCCACCAAGCCCCGGCGCAGTTCCGGTCCGATTTGAACATGAGCGATATCCTGTATTCGAATGGGCGTGCCATTGGCATCGACCCCCAGCGGTATGCCGTTGATGTCATCAATGTTTTGGATATAACCTAGACCGCGCACCATGTATTCGGTTTCGGCCATCTCGATCAATCGGCCGCCGACGTCGTTATTGGAGCGCTGAATGGCCTGTTTGACTTTGGCTAGCGGGATGCCGTAAGCGAGCAAAGCATTCGGGTCGACTTCAATCTGGTATTGTTTGACGTAACCGCCGACCGAAGCCACTTCGGATACACCGGCTACGGTTTGTAATGGATAACGCATATACCAGTCTTGGATCGAACGCAGTTGGGACAAGTCGTGTTTGCCGGTTTTATCAACCAACGCATATTCATATATCCAGCCGACGCCAGTAGCGTCCGGTCCTAATGATGGATTGACACTTTTCGGCAAGCGGCCACTGACATAGTTAAGATATTCCAGAACCCGCGAACGAGCCCAGTACATATCGGTGCCATCTTCGAAAATGATATACACGAAAGAAAAACCGAAGAAGGAATAACCGCGAACCACTTTGGTCTTTGGGACTGCCAGCATAGCCGTCGTCAAAGGATAAGTGACTTGGTCTTCGACGACCTGCGGCGCTTGCCCTGGGTATTCCGTGAAGACGATCACTTGCACATCGGATAAATCCGGTATTGCGTCCAAAGGTATGTTTTTAAAGGACCAAAGCCCAGCCAATCCAAGGATAATAGCAGCCAATAGTACGATGAATCGATCTTTGATCGAGCTATGAATTAATGCATCAATCATGTCGATGATCTCCTTGTTGTACCGGAGTTACCTTGTCTTCGATGCGATGGTTGGTGTTGTTTGATTCCTGCTGGTGTGGCATAGAAGTCGTATTCATCTGTCCGGCAGGTTGATTAGGGGCGACCATTTTGGCGGTGGCTTCACGCAGTTTGGATTCCGAATCGATCAGAAATTGCGCCGAGGTAACCACCTCTTCACCGACTTTAACACCTTCTAAAACGGCTACTCTGCCATTGGAGGTCAACCCCAGCGTCACCGGGCGCGGTTCGAACTTGCCCGGAGCGCGCATTACGAAGACTTGTTCCCGGGTGCCGGAACGGATGATCGCTTCGCTGGGCAAGGTTACAGCTTTCAACTGTTTACTGGCCATAATGGCAACTTGGACATACATGTCCGGTTTCAGCAACAGCTCCGAGTTATCGAACACGAGCCGAACTTTGATGGATCGCGTTTTAGGTTCGGCATAGGGATAAACATAAGCCAGATGGCCTTTAAAAGTACGACCAGGGACGCCTGCCAACTGCATTTCAACCGGGTCGCCCACTTTGACCCAGGGTAATTCATATTCATAAATATCGGCATAGACCCAGACGGTGGAGAGATCGGCGATCATGTAGAGCTCGGTCGCCGGTGTGACATATTGACCTTCTCGAACGCCGATATTCATGACGATGCCTGCCGCCGGAGAATGAATATGCAAACTTTTTTTGATCTTCTGAGTACGCGTCAAATCATGTAGTTGGTGGGAAGGCACATCCAATAACTTGAGCCGCTCACGCGAACTGTTCAGCAACTCCTCGGCACCCCGTCGAATATCCTCGATAGGACTATTTTCCAAGGCCTTGAGATTGTTCAGAGACAGAATGTATTCCTGTTGACTAGCCACCAATTGCGGCGAATAAATACTGAGCAGGTCGTCATCTTTTTTGACCCATTCGCCGGTTTTATCTATCCGCAAGGTTTCTATCCAGCCTTCCGTTTTTGGATGAAGTCGAACCAGATGCTCTTCATCGTAGGCTACCCGACCAACCGCGCGAACAATGTGCGAGAGCGTTTCTTGATTGGCAATGGCCGTGCGGACACCGATATTCTGTTCGGTAACCGGATCAATTTTGACGGTGCCTGACGGCGTGGTTGTGCCGTTTAAGTCATCTGCATAGACCGGAACATAATCCATGCCCATCGCATCTTTCGCCGGTATTGGGGAAGTCACGGACGGATTCATCGGACTGCGATAAAACAAAGGTATTTTACTCGGTGTTGTTGATGAAGCGGCATTCTGTGTTTCACTCTGATGCCGGGTTGCTAACCAATACCCTCCGCTCAGCCCCACAGCCAATAGTAAAGGCGCTGCAATGATCAAGGACTTATTCATAGATTTCTTCCTTGCCGACCACGGCAGTGAGTTGAGCCAGCGCCTGATTAGCTTCGCTTAAAGCTTTCCAGTATTGGGTCTCATAGTTAAATAAGGTGATTTGGCTGCGAACCAGGTTTAAAAAATCGACCTTGTTGACCTGATAACCGGCCAGCATGGAGGCAACGGTTTGCCGGGCCTGGGGAATGATGCCGCTTTTAAATAAAACCACCTGATTTTTGGTTTGATGAAAATCGCTAGAAGCCGTTGAAATTTCAGCACGCACCTGATTCCACTCATCTTGTAAGACATACTTTTGCTGCATCAATTCGCTGGTGCGTTGATCAACCGCTTTGGCCTGTTTGCTAGCCAAAAAAATCGGAACCGTCACGCTCAATTTCATACTGAGAAAATCCGCGCGATCGGTATTGGTCAGCGTGTTGTCACGAATGCCATAAGCGGCGCCGACATTAAAATCCGGAAAATAGTCTTTTTTGGCCAGTTCCAGACGAGTTTGTGCCGCATTGACCGATTCGCGTCTGGAAGAGAGCAATGCTCTGGAATTTTCCGCTTGTTCGAATAAAGTGGATTCTGCCATTAAGTTGGGTAATGTTTCCGAAACCGCTTGGGGTAAATTGATTTGCTGGTCCGCCGGCTTATCGAGCAATGCATTCAATTGTGCTTTTGCTCGTTCTCGAGTGCCGACGAGAACAAGTTCGTTATCGAGCAGGCGGGATAGTTCCAGTTGCGCTAATAGCACATCCTGTTGTAAGCCTTCGCCCACTTGATATTTAGTTTGTGCGATCTCAACGAATTGCCGGAGTAAATCTTGATTGGCTTTAACAATCTCCAGTGCGCGGTCCAGATAAAACAGCGACCACCAGATCTTTTTGACGTCTCGCAATAATCGCCACCGCGCTTCGACGACATCATGCGCGGCGGCTTCAGCCGCAAAGCCGGCGGCTTGTTCGTTTAATTCCAATTTGCCCGGAAAGGGTATGCTCTGCGATACGCCGAATTGCATCTGCGTCATCGGCTCTTGCCGGGTATCGAAGGTATCGGTCGGTAAGTTCAGTGCATTAAAACTGATCACCGGATCAGGCATTGTGCCGACCTGCGAAGGGATAGCGGCCATTGCTTGGGCTCGAGCGTTAATTTGCGCTAAGCCGGGATTGTCCAGCATGGCTAATTCAGTGGCGGCTTGTAGAGTTAAAACGGCTTGCTCCGCACCGTAGGCGACACTACAGATAAACCACGATATCGCCATCAGGAGATGGCGGGTAATGGGTAAAACTGATGACATGATCATTCTCAAAACGTCATATGGGCGATGACAATCTATACGATTTAACTGATTAGCTATAACGCGCTGAAACGACTTAACCGTGATTGCCAGGAATGGCCTTAACGAACGAGTAAGAAAAGGCCGATCTAAAACGCTTAGAGGGTTGCTATAGGTGGCTTTGTATCGGGAGGGGGGGTGATGGAAAAGGGATCTAGATTTGTTGAATCTATGTAAATAGTTACCCGCGGCATGGAAAGCAGCAACATATAAGACGATGTTATCGCGCAACCGATGCAGACATGAAAGCTACAGCCCAGCGAGTGTAATTTACTTAGGTGACAGTGATCATGTTGCATGATTGAAGTGCCATCATAATCTGCTTGATCGATCATAACCACGCCCCGTATGGACGCAACCTGATTCCCAATCTCCGAGTAATGAGCAAACGCCGTCGCAACAGGCATGATAGCCATAATGAACATTAATACTACGCGTCTGCTCAACATTTTAAATAAGTTTAACCAGAATCGGAAACTATAGATGGATATATGAAGAAGGATTGCTTTTTCAAAATAGCACCATTATTAATTATTATCAATGCAATTTGCTGAACAGCACTGACCTGAAGGGTTTCTAATTCCGCAGGCACACTCTCCGGCTTTGGTGCGTTGTATGACAAATTCTTTGATTGGTTCCACACTGTTCGCCTTTTAAAGGCTTTTAACGCCACTTTGGCTTTATTAAATTCGGCACTGTGTTTCTTTCTCTGTATGATATTTTCCTCCGCACTGCTGAGGTTTGTACATGCATATTACCACCTTAATTAGCTGTTCAATTTTTGGGTTTTTTTATATACCTCTTAAAAGAAAGGCAATACAAAACGGCGATTTCCATTCTAAAAATATATCCTATCGCTGACTTTTGGGCTCGTTATCCGATTTACAAAAATGGCTACATGACATGAAGGCTTTAGGCTTTAGTGTAGTGAACCTTTTGAATTCATTTCTTAATTATCGGTATATAATGCCGAGATTAATAAAAATAAAAAGGAGATATCGATGCCATTGGATATTTTACTGGCAACTATAGCGACGACCGTCATTCAGTCGATTTTTGGCGTGGGCGTTTTATTGTTTGGTACGCCCTTGTTATTGCTATTGGGCTATCAGTTTATCAATGCGCTTGAGATTTTGTTGCCGATCTCTATTGCCATCAACTTATTACAGTTGGTTAAACATCATCATTTTATCGATGTCAACTTTGTCAAGAATGTACTGAAATACAGCATTCCATTCGTCGTGGTGTTTTTATTTATCGTGACTAGCGTTCGAATCAATATCGGCGTATTGATTGGGGTGTTTTTAATTTTCGTTGCGCTTAAGGACGCAGTCGGCGCCGTCAATAAAATAATCGAAAAACTGGTCAGTTTCGAAAGAACTTATTTGGTTTCGATGGGTATAGTGCATGGCTTGACCAATTTAGGCGGTTCATTATTGACTGCGATGGTGCATAGCAAAAAGTATGAAAAAAATCAGACTCGGTCGACTGTTGCGGTTTGTTATGGCATGTTCGCAGTGTTTCAGATTTTGACGTTATTTTTTGTCAAGCATGAGTACGTGATTTCTTATGCCGATAATGTGTCATTGCTGCAAATTGCCGTGGTGGTATTTTTGTTGACTGAGGAAATGCTTTATAAGAACATCGATAACGAAAAGTACGCTAAAATTTTTGCGGTATTTTTGGGGGTTTCGGGCGCCGTATTGATTTGGAAGTCTTTGTAGTCTTGTTGCCTGGATAAGGCTACGAGTGCCGGACAAAGAACCACCAAAGTCTTATGGTCTGCCATTACAAAATAGCATTGTCATAAAAGCCGTAAAAATGACCGCACGAAGTATAATAATTAAAAGGGGGCATGATGAATAAACAATTCAAGGCAATTTTAAATAATTTTTTGATCGGAATTTTCGCGGTTATTCCGATTGTGATCATTTTGCAGATCGTCAATTTTGTAAAAGATCGGGTGTCCGACCTTTTTAGGATGGTATACGGTTATGCCGATAACTACTTGTATACGTTGATGGTTTTTGCGGTTAGTTTTTTAATCTTATCGATGATTGGGCATAAAATCGTTAAGGAAGGAAAATTTTGGGCGATTGCGGCGTTCGACTTTATTATCGATAGAATTCCGCTGTTGAATAGCATTTATCGGGTGACTAAGAAAGTCATTAATATGTTTTCTTCGCATGAGCGTAAGGAAGCGCGCGAGGTGGTTTATATCGAATATCCTAAAGAAGGACTTTGGGTTCCAGCATATGTGACCAATAAGCAGGATGATCAGTACGTGTTGTTTGTGCCGACGTCGCCGAATCCGACTTCAGGTTTTACGGTCATTGTGCATCAATCCAGAGTGGTAAAGTCCGAAATGAATATTGAACAAGCGACTAGTTTTATCGTAAGTGTCGGGGTTGATTACGACAAAATGGATGAGATGAAGAAACTTTCCTAATTGTAAAAAAGGTTTTAACCGAGGGAAATGCTTCCATAAGCGTCAGCTTAGTGCTTATTCTATGGTGCATTTGCCGCTTTATTCGTCAAATCGGCATGGATTGCCGATATCCTGGTTACATGGATGTTAAGCTACGCATTGCCATCCCTGGCACTGGATTCCGCTAATCCCTGACGGAATGACGCGTTTTTGCTTTAAGTTGGCGCCTATGGGGAAATGCTTGATGGTGTAAACTGTCAGAGTCAGAAGGTCTCCAGCTTCCAAGCTAACGGTTCGCCGGCTTTAAGCGGCGTGATATTAATTTCTCCATGCCCGTAAGATTCAGGTACGAGCCAAGGCTCTTTAATCAATGTGACCGAACGAGTGTTTCTGGGCAATCGGTAAAAATCGGCGCCGAAAAAACTTGCAAACCCTTCCAATTTTTCTAAAGCACCGGCTTTATCAAAGGCTTCGGCATACATCTCGATCGCTGCATGAGCGCTGAAACATCCGGCGCAACCGCAGGCATTTTCTTTTGAGCCGGTTAGGTGTGGAGCGCTGTCGGTGCCCAAAAAGAATTTTGGGCTGCCGCTGGTTGCGGCAGCGACCAGAGCCTGGCGGTGTTGTTCTCGTTTCAAGATCGGTAGGCAATAGTAATGGGGTTTTATGCCGCCGACTAACATCGCATTGCGATTGTAAAGCAAATGCTGCGGCGTAATGGTTGCCGAAATCGTATTCGGTTCCGATTTTACGAATTCGACCGCATCACTTGTCGTGACGTGTTCGAGTACGATACGTAAATTAGGAAATTGGCGAGTAATATCGTTGAGCGTGTGCTCGATAAACACGCGTTCCCGGTCGAATATATCGCAGTCCTGATCGACGACTTCGCCGTGAATTAATAATGGTATATCGAATTGTTGCATTGCCTCGAAAATCGGATAAATCGTCTTCGGGTCGGCGACGCCGGCATCGGAGTTAGTCGTCGCGCCGGCCGGGTATAGTTTAAACGCATAGATGTGTTCGCATTCGGCGGCTTGTTTGACGTCTTGGATAGTAGTTGATCCGGTCAGGTAAAGCGCCATCAACGGCGTGAAGTCAGACCCCGAGGGGAGGGCCGATAAAATTTCATTGCGATACTGCAAGGCTTGTCGGACCGTCGTCACCGGAGGCTTTAAGTTGGGCATGATGATGGCTCTTGCAAAGCGTTTAGCGGTATGCGGCAGTACGGTTTTGAGTATCTCGCCGTTTCTGATATGCAAATGCCAATCGTCGGGCTGGGTAATGGTGAGTTTATTCATTATAATGCGCGTATTTTTATAAACGATGATTTTACCTTAAGGGCTTGAAAAATTAAATCGTGCCCTTATTTTGGCAATTATTTCTTGTTACGGAGTCGAAAATGCCTATTTACGAATATCAATGTCAAGCCTGCGGTCATGAGCATGAGGCTTTACAAAAAATGAGTGATCCTGTTTTGGTTCATTGTCCTGCCTGCAGTCGGCCTGAGTTGATGAAAAAAATTTCCGCGGCCGGTTTTAGATTAAAGGGAGGCGGTTGGTATGAAACCGATTTTAAAAGCGGCAATAAGAAAAATGTCGCCGGCGAGGCTTCTGCGCCTGCGTCGTGTGCTTCAACTGACGGCGGATGCTCCAGCGGTGCTTGTTCTGCCCAATAACGGCGGCTTGCATAACAGGGTGTAAGAAAGTAATATCGGCGAATTTTTTGGATTAATACGAGAAGAGTTATGCGTAGCCACAAGTGTGGAGAATTGAATACCCAACATTTAGGACAATCGGTTGCTTTATGCGGCTGGGTGCATCGTCGCCGGGATCATGGCGGCGTTATATTTATCGACCTGAGAGATCGTGCCGGCTTGGTACAGGTGGTATTCGATCCCGATGCGCCGGAGTCGTTTTCAATAGCCGAAAGCGTACGCAGCGAATATGTTTTACGTATCGAAGGTATTGTTCGAGACCGTCCTGAGGGTACGCATAATCCGAATATGGCAACCGGTGAGATTGAGGTGCTGGGTAAAAGCATCGAAGTCTTGAACGAATCCGAAACGCCGCCGTTTCCAATCGAAAGCGAAATCGAAGTCAATGAGGAAATGCGTCTGCGTTTTCGTTATATCGATCTTCGCCGCACCGAGATGCAGCATAAAATGAAGGTGCGCCGCGATGTGACGCGCAATTTGCGTCAGTTCCTTGATGATAAAGAGTTTTTCGAAATCGAAACGCCTTATTTAACCAAAGCAACGCCGGAAGGTGCGAGGGATTACATCGTACCGAGCCGCACGCATCCAAACGCCTTTTTTGCCTTACCTCAATCGCCTCAACTCTATAAGCAGTTGTTGATGGTTGCCGGCATGGAGCGCTATTACCAGGTGGTACGGTGTTTCCGAGACGAAGACTTGCGCGCCGACCGGCAGCCGGAGTTCACGCAGCTCGATATTGAGACGTCGTTCATGAACGAACAAGAAATTATGGCGATTATGGAACAGATGATTCGCCGTTTGTTCAAGGATATCATCGATGTCGATTTGGCCGATCCGTTTCCGGTTATGAGTTATAGCGAGGCGATGCGGCGGTTCGGTTCCGATCGTCCCGATCTGCGTATTCCTTTGGAATTGGTCGATATTGCCGAAGAAATGCGCGAAGTCGATTTCAAGGTGTTTTCAGGACCTGCCAACGATCCGCACGGACGTGTCGTCGCGATGCGCTTGCCTGATGGCGGTGAATTGAGTCGTAAGGAAATCGACGATTTGACTAAGTTCGTTGGGATTTATGGTGCGAAAGGACTGGCTTATATTAAGGTTAATGATTTGGAGGCTGGTGTCGAAGGACTGCAATCGCCGATCGTTAAATTTGCGCCTGATGAAGTCTGGGCCAAGGTAATGGCTAAAGCCGGTGCGCAAAACGGCGATTTGATTTTCTTCGGTGCCGATAAGGCCGATGTCGTCAATGAGGCCATGGGCGCTTTACGGGTCAAGTTGGGTCTGGATCGCGGCTTGCTTGATGGCGATTGGAAACCGGTATGGGTTGTCGATTTCCCTATGTTTGCTTGGGACGATAAGGCTCAACGCTATACCGCGATCCATCATCCGTTCACCGCGCCGAGTTGTTCTATTGAGGAATTGAAAGCCGATCCGGGCCATGCTTTGTCGCGCGCTTACGACTTAGTGCTGAACGGAACCGAAGTCGGCGGCGGTTCGATTAGGATTAATCGGACCGACATGCAGCAAATCGTATTCGCGATTCTCGGAATAGGCCACGATGAAGCGCGCGAGAAATTCGGCTTTCTGTTGGACGCATTAAAATACGGTGCGCCGCCTCATGGCGGTATCGCTTTCGGATTGGATCGTCTGGTGATGCTGATGACAGGTGCGCATTCGATCCGCGATGTGATTGCATTCCCGAAAACGCAGACTGCGGCTTGCCCTTTGTTCAATGCCCCGGCGTTCGTAAGCGAGGAACAATTGAAGGAATTGGGTATCAAACTGCGTAAACCGGCCGGAAAAGACGAAAAGCAAAATTAATGTTGCTCGAATTGTGGATCTCCCATTTTAAACGGGACAGATTAACCTTTCGTTTAAGCGGATCAATCGAGCTGCTAGCTGAGCGGAGTCGAAGCGAACAAAGCTTAAACCGTCCCGGCTTAAGTGTGTAGCCGAAGTGTGTTTGTCGGTTCGTATGCGTCGCTAGTTTTATGTGTTGAATTGAGCGAATGAAGTTTAAAAACGGTGCGCGCTACGCACCCTAACAAAATTTGAGTGATAAAAATGTCTGCGACAGCCTTAGCAATCCAAGATTATGCGCTTCTCGATGATGACGAATGCGATGCGCGTATCGTAGCCGCGAAGGAAAAACTCGGTTCGCGCTGTGTCATTCTTGGGCATCATTACCAACGTGACGAAGTGTTCAAACATGCCGACTATAGTGGGGATTCGTTGAAGTTATCGCGTAATGCGGCAGCCTCTGAAGCCGAGTATATCGTGTTTTGCGGTGTGCATTTCATGGCTGAAGTCGCTGATATTCTGTCGCGGCCCGATCAAATTGCAATTCTTCCCGATATGGCGGCCGGTTGTTCGATGGCCGATATGGCGAATGTCATCAAAGTCAACAAATGTTGGAAAGAATTGTCGTCGGTTTTAGATCCGGATAGCATGGTGACACCAGTGACTTACATAAACTCTGCGGCCGATTTGAAGGCGTTTTGCGGCGAGCATGGCGGTATTGTTTGTACGTCGTCTAACGCGCAAAAAATTCTCGAATGGAGCTTTGCCAGGCGCGAGAAGGTGTTGTTTTTTCCGGATCAGCATTTAGGGCGTAATACCGGTTATCGGATGGGTATTCCACTCGAAGAAATGGTAACCTGGGATTTTGATAAGCCGATGGGTGGTTTGACCGAGGAACAAATCCGAAACGCAAAAATGATTCTTTGGAAAGGTTTTTGTTCGGTGCATCAGATGTTCAAGCCCGAGCACATCGATCGTTTTCTTGAACAGTATCCTGAAACCCATGTAATTTCACACCCTGAGGCCAGCTTCGAAGTCTGTCAAAAATCCGAATACATAGGCTCGACCGAAGCGATTTTGAAAATCGTGCGTGAAGCGGAGCCCGGATCGCGTTGGTTGGTTGCGACCGAATTGAATCTGGTCAATCGACTGAGCGACGAATGTAAGGATGAAGGCAAAAATGTGCATTTCATGTCGCCGACGGTATGCATGTGTTCGACGATGTTCAGAACCGATCCTCAGCATTTGGCTTGGGTACTGGAAAATCTGGTGGACGGACATGTCGTTAATCGGATATCGGTCCCGGAGCGCGAGTCTGTGCTGGCTAAAAAAGCATTGGACAATATGCTTTCGATACACTGATATATATTTAGCTAAGGAATATGCACAAAATAACTGCTACAAGTAGTAGGCTTTGCGGCGGTTCGGTGGACTCGCTTGACGCATCGGGAGTCTTCGCAATTTGAGTTAATTTTTTTGCAAATAGAAAACTGACGATATATGATGTGTTTTATATAGCATCGAATCGACACAAAAAAGCCGTTACTTACTTGGTATGTAACGGCTTTTTTGTTGGTAGATATCGTGTCGCAAATTTTAAATTCATAATAATAAGCCGAATTGTGCGTAATAGGTGACAGTGTGTTGACTCAATGGACATTTAACGATCTTGAGAACGGCACGAAATTATGGTCTAATGCCTCGGTTTACGTCTTCAAGTGCCTCTTATTCCGGCTGTTTCGAATAAGAGGGTTGTTCGCCGCGATATGTCTGGAGAGCAGGCTTATTTACTATGCAATTTAATTTAAAAAAAGGTTTGGATCTTCCGATCACGGGAGAGCCTGAACAAATAATAGAAAACGGTAATAAGGTTAAGTCGGTTGCCGTTATGGGGATGGATTATGTGGGAATGAAGCCTACCATGATGGTAGCCGAGGGTGACAAAGTCAAACTCGGTCAGGTGCTTTTTTCCGATAAAAAAAATCCAGGGGTCAATTTCACATCGCCCGGTGCTGGTATCGTCAAGGCGATTAACCGCGGAGCCAAGCGCGTTTTGCAATCGGTTGTTATCGAGCTGAAAGGTAACGAAGCGGAATCGTTTGCAAAATACAAAGATTCTGACTTGGACGGTTTATCAACCGACCAAGTCAAGGAAAATCTCATTGCTTCCGGTTTGTGGGTTGCGTTGAGAACGCGTCCTTACGGTAGAACGCCGGCAATCGATAGTAGCCCCAGCTCGATTTTTGTGACCGCAATCGATACCAATCCATTAGCCGCCGATCCGTCGGTAATCATCAAGGAACGGGTTGCCGATTTTACTAATGGTCTTGCCATAATTGCTAAACTGACCGATGGCAAAGTTTACGTCTGTAAGGCTACCGGTTCCGACGTACCGACAGGAAAAGCGTCCTCCGTTATTGTTGCCGAGTTTTCAGGTCCGCATCCGGCCGGGTTGCCAAGCACTCACATTCATTTCATCGATCCGGTCAACGCCAATAAATCGGTTTGGCATTTGGATTATCAAGCCGTCATGGCAATCGGTGCGTTGTTTACGACTGGTAAATTGAATGTTGAAAGAGTGGTTTCGTTGGCAGGCCCTACCGCTAAAAAACCAAGATTGCTTAAGACCCGTGCCGGTGCTTGCCTTAGCGAACTAGTCGCTGGTGAACTGATGGACGGGGAAAGTCGTGTGATTTCCGGTTCGGTCATCTATGGCCACAAAGCGGCCGATTGGTCGGATTATTTGGGTTATTACAGCAATCAAGTTTCGGTATTGAAAGAAGGTCGTGACCGTGAGTTCTTTGGTTGGATTGTTCCGGGCAAAGATAAATATTCGGCCTTGAATGTTTACACATCCAGTAAAGACCGAAAAATCGGACGTAAGTTTCCGCTGACTACTAACAAAAACGGCAGTAATCGGGCCATCGTTCCGGTTGGCGTATACGAAACGGTGATGCCAATGGATATTTTGCCAACGCCATTGTTAAAGTCTTTGGTGGTCGGCGATACGGATCAAGCGCAAATGCTAGGTTGTTTGGAGTTGGACGAAGAAGATATGGCTCTATTTACCTTTGTCGATCCGGGTAAACATGAGTTCGGTCCGGTTCTGAGAGCGAATTTAACTAAAATCGAGAAGGAAGGCTAATGTCGGCTAGAAATTTTTTAGACAGCATAGAGCCGCATTTTACCAATGGCGGTAAGCTAGAGAAGTACTACGGTCTCTACGAGATGGTCGATACTTTTTTGTATACGCCCGCCGAGGTGACACGCGGTAAAACTCATGTTCGTGACGGTAACGATTTGAAACGAACGATGACGTTTGTCGTCATTGCAACGTTTTTTTGTATCCTGATGGCCATGTATAACACCGGCTATCAAGCCAACGTCGCGATGGAAGCGATGGGCCTCGAGAAGGCGGAAGGCTGGCGCAGTCTTCCGATGATGATATTCGGATATAGCCCCTACAACCCGTTGTCTTGTTTGGTTCATGGTGCGCTGTACTTTTTACCGATCTACATCGTGACCCTGGCGGTCGGCGGTGTTTGGGAGGTCTTGTTCGCGACTGTCCGCGGCCATGAGGTCAACGAAGGCTTCTTGGTGTCGTCGATGCTTTATACACTGATCATGCCGCCCGATATGCCGTTGTGGCAAGTCGCACTGGGCATTTCGTTCGGTATTGTGATCGGTAAGGAAGTTTTCGGCGGGACCGGTAAGAACTTCTTAAATCCTGCATTAACCGGCCGTGCATTTCTCTACTTTGCCTATCCGGCATCGATTTCCGGCGATTCGGTCTGGATTGCGGTTGACGGTTACACGGCTGCCACGCCTTTAGGTTTAGCCGCTTCAGGTGGCCTGGATGCTGTACATCAGGCGGGTTACGGCTGGATGCAAACCTTCTTTGGTTTCATGCCGGGTTGTTTGGGTGAAACCTCGACAGTGGCTATTTTGATTGGCTGTGCTTTTTTACTCTACACCCGTATCGCTTCGTATCGTATTGTGGGCGGCGTGTTCCTCGGCATGCTGATTATGTCGTCGGTATTTAATTTTATCGGCAGCGACAGCAATCCGATGTTTGCTTTCCCATGGTATTGGCATTTGACCGTCGGCGGTTTCGCTTTCGGTATGGTTTACATGGCTACCGATCCGGTGAGTGCAGCGATGACTAATACCGGTCGCTGGATTTTTGGAATGTTAGTGGGTGTTATGACGGTTTTGATCAGAGTAGTGAATCCGGCGTTTCCCGAAGGAATCATGTTGGCGATTCTGTTCTCGAATATGTTCGCGCCTATCATCGATTACTTTGTCGTTCAGGCAAACATAAGAAGAAGGGTGAACCGTCATGCCTAATCTAAAAGATTGTAAGCACTACGAAAAATTCAAGCTTTACGCGGATAGAATTTTAGCGCAAAGCAATGATAGTCTTGAAAAGACGCTTGCGATTGCGTTGTGGGTTTGTTTTGTTTGCGCGATATTGGTTTCTATTGCAGCGGTTGCGCTGAGACCAATACAAGCCAATAACAAAGCATTGGACATGAAGAAGAATATTCTTGACGTCGCTGGTTTGTTGCAAGAAGGGGGCGATATCAATGCTGCATTCGATCAGCAAATTGAAGCCAAACTAGTCGATTTGGAAACCGGCGATTATGTCGAGGGCATCGATGTCGCGACTTACGATCAACGGAAAGCGGCTAAGGATCCTGAACAAAGTATCGCTATTCCGCCGGAAGAAGATATTGCCAGTATCAAGGCCAAAGCCAAGATTGCCAAAGTTTATCTAGTCAAGAAAGGCGAAGAAATACAGTCGATCATTCTGCCGATCAGTGGTTATGGTTTATGGTCGACGCTGTATGGCTTTTTAGCGCTGGAAGCTGACGGTCAAACCGTGCAAAGCATCAATTTTTACGACCAAGCCGAAACGCCGGGCTTGGGCGGTGAAGTAGTCAATCCAAATTGGCGAGCTTTATGGCAAGGCAAAAAAGTTTATAACGAAGCCGGTGAGCCGGTCTTGAAATTGGTTAAAGGTACGGTCGATACCAACAAACCGGGCTCCGAATACCAAGTAGATGGATTAGCCGGCGCCACTTTAACCAGCGTGGGTGTGTCCAATCTGGTTAAGTATTGGATGAGCAAAGAAGGCTTTGCTACCTATTTAGATAAAGTCAGAACCGACGGGTAGGGGGTTAATCATGAGTGCAATATTAACGAGCGAAACTAAAAAGGTCTTAATCAAACCTTTAATTAACGAAAACCCGATTACCCTTCAGGTACTGGGTATCTGTTCGGCGCTGGCGGTTACGTCGCAAATGTCGACGTCATTAATCATGGCGATTGCTTTGACGTCGGTAACGGCCTGTTCAAGCGCATCGATCAGTTTGATCCGGAATCATATTCCGAGCAGCATCCGGATCATCGTGCAAATGACGATCATAGCGTCGTTGGTTATCGTCGTCGATCAAATATTGAAGGCGGTTGCTTACGACATCAGTAAGCAATTGTCGGTATTTGTCGGCTTGATCATCACTAACTGCATCGTGATGGGGCGCGCCGAAGCCTATGCGATGAAAAATCCGCCGTTGGAAAGTTTTATGGACGGCATCGGTAATGGATTGGGCTATAGCTTGATTTTGGTAATCGTCGCCTTTTTCCGCGAATTGTTCGGTTCCGGCAAACTGCTCGGCATCGAAATATTCGAATTAACCAAAGACGGCGGTTGGTACGATCCGAATGGTTTGATGCTGTTGCCGCCTAGTGCGTTTTTTATTATCGGAATGATCATTTGGGTGTTTCGTCAAGTCAAGCCCGAGCAACGCGAGCATGTTGAATTTGAAATCATGCCGATTGCTCACGGTGAAGGAGGGCATCACTAATGGAAGCTTATATCAGTTTGTTCGTTAAAGCGGTTTTCATCGAAAACCTGGCGTTGTCGTTTTTCCTTGGGATGTGTACATTCCTGGCGGTTTCGAAAAAGATTTCGACTGCTATGGGGCTTGGTGTTGCGGTTATGGTCGTGCAAACGATCACTGTTCCTGCCAACAACATTATCTATCACAGCTTGTTGAAAGAAGATGCGTTGTCTTGGTTAGGGATTACCGGCGTCGACTTGAGCTTTTTGTCGTTGTTGAGCTGTATCGGTATGATTGCGGCATTGGTTCAGATCCTGGAAATGATTTTGGATAAGTTCTTTCCGGCTTTATACAATGCCTTGGGCGTTTTCTTGCCATTAATTACGGTCAACTGTGCGATTCTTGGCGGTAGTTTGTTCATGATCGAGCGCGATTACAGTTTGGGCGAAAGTGTCACTTACGGGATCGGTAGCGGTTTCGGCTGGGCATTGGCTATTACGGTCATGGCCGGCGTGCGCGAAAAGCTCAAATACAGTGATATACCGGGTGGCCTGCAAGGTCTTGGCATCACTTTTCTTACCGCGGGTCTGATGTCTCTTGGCTTCATGGCTTTTTCTGGAATCCAACTTTAAAAAGGTATCGTAATGCTGGAAATTGCATTAGGAATTATTATTTTCACGGTTATCGTGATTGCGCTGGTCTTTGTGATCATCGGCGCAAAGAGTAAATTGGTAGCTTCGGGAGATGTTGAAGTTCTCATTAATGACGAGAAATTGATTCACGTTCCTGTTGGCTCCAAGTTATTGACCGCGTTAGCAGACAACAAATTGTTCGTTCCTTCGGCTTGTGGCGGCGGCGGTTCTTGCGCGCAATGCCGAGTGAAAATATTTGAAGGCGGAGGCGAAATTTTACCGACTGAACGCTCTCATATCACTAAGCGTGAAGCGGCAGAAGGCGAGCGTCTGTCTTGCCAGGTCACAGTTAAGCAAAACATGAAGATTGAAGTCGAAGATTCTGTATTCGGCGTCAAAAAATGGGAATGCACGGTCAAGTCCAACCATAACGTCGCGACTTTCATTAAAGAGTTGGTTTTGGAATTGCCGAAAGGCGAAGCTATCAACTACCGGGCTGGCGGTTACATTCAGATTGAATGTCCTCCTCATGTCGTAAAATACCAAGATTTCAATGTTGAAGAGCGTTTCCGCGACGATTGGGATAAGTTCAATCTATGGCGTTATGTTTCCGAAGTCAAAGAACCTGCCTTGAGAGCTTACTCGATGGCGAGTTATCCGGAGGAAAAGGAAATCATGTTAAATGTCAGGATCGCCTCGCCGCCACCGGGAGCACCTGAAAACGTTCCGCCAGGTATCATGTCGTCTTATATCTTTAATTTGAAACCAGGCGATAAATGCATTATTTCAGGTCCTTACGGCGAATTCTTCGCGCAGGAAACCGATAAAGAAATGGTGTTCATCGGGGGGGGGGCCGGTATGGCGCCGATGCGTTCGCATATCTTCGATCAGTTACGCCGTTTGAAATCGAAACGCAAGATGACCTTTTGGTACGGTGCGCGTAGTAAACGCGAAATGTTCTATGTTGAAGATTTCGACATGCTGGCGGCCGAGAACGACAACTTCGAATGGCATGTCGCGTTGTCCGATCCTCTTCCTGATGATGACTGGGACGGCTACACCGGCTTCATTCACAATGTTTTGTATGAGAATTATCTTAAAAACCATCCGGCACCGGAAGATTGTGAATTCTACATGTGCGGGCCTCCAATCATGAACTCATCGGTTATCAACATGCTGTTGGAAAACGGAGTTGAGCCTGAAAGCATATTCTTGGATGATTTCGGCGGTTGATAATTTAAAAGTGAACACCTCTCCCGTGTATTTCGGGAGAGGTTATAAATGAAGATTTATGAATGTAAAACATAATCAACGAGGATTCGGGGTTTTCCTGGTCCTCGTTTTTTTATTGGTGGGTTGCGATGATCAGGGGGCTAATAAACCGGTTTTCTCTTTTGAGATGACTGGTCAAACGATGGGGACCAGTTTCAGCATCAAAGCATCGGTGTTGCCAGATGGAGTCAAAGCTGACCAGCTTAACATTGACATTGAAGAATTGCTGGAACTCGTTAACGATCAGATGTCGACCTATCGGCCGCAATCAGAATTATCGTTATTTAATAGCAACGACTCAGTCGATTGGCAGCCGGTTTCCGAGGCTCTGTACAGCGTTTTGGCCGAAGCTAAACGCATTAGTGATTTGACGGAGGGCGCCTTTGATATTACGGTCGGTCCTTTAGTCAATTTATGGGGCTTCGGTCCTGATCCTTTATCGTTTCAGGCGCCTTCGAACGAAGCAATACTTCTTGCGATGCAGCGAATTGGTTATCGGCATCTGAAGTTAAGAGCCGAGCCCTTATCGATCAAAAAAAATCATCCTGATCTGTATCTTGATTTATCGGCTATCGCGAAGGGTTATGGAGTCGATCAAGTCGGTTTGATGTTGGAAAAGCAAGGTATTAAGGATTATTTGGTTGAAATTGGCGGCGAGCTTCGGTTGAGAGGACGCAAACCGGATGGCAATGCTTGGCGCATTGCAATTGAAAAACCGTCTTCAGAGCAACGAATGATACAGAAAATCGTGTCTATTACCGATATGTCGGTTGCGACTTCCGGAGACTACCGAAACTTTTTTGAAGTAGAAGGGGTCAGATTTTCACATACGATCGATCCAAGAACGGGAAAATCTATCAACCATAATCTTGCCTCGGTTACAGTATTGAGCGAAACCGCGATGGAGGCCGATGCATGGGCAACCGCCTTTATGGTCTTAGGTGCCGAAGACGGTTTGCGATTGGCGGAGCAGCAGCATATTCCTGTTTTATTTATTACCCAAACCGAGCAGGGGTTCAGTGAAACATCAACCTCGGCGTTTAGCGATTATTTTAAGGAGGGACAATGACTTATTTTTTAGTAACTTTTGTATTTATGCTCATTGTTATTGCGATAATGGCAGTCGGCGTTATTTTTGGAAGAAATACTATCAAGGGCTCGTGCGGCGGAGCTGATAAAGGCGATTGCGTTTGCATAAAAAAATGTGATAAAAGAAAAAAAATGGAAGCGGAAGGACATGTTTAATTCTAACGGATGTTTAATGGCCCTTTCGTTGATAATAATAACCATAATCAGGAGTTAATCCATGCTGGCTAAAATTACTGTTGCCGATTATATGACCAAAAGAAATATGGTCACACTCAAGGAAGATGCCAATGTCGTTGAAGCAATTAAAAAATTGCTTTCCCATAAAATTACTTGTGCTCCCGTGATAAACGGGCAAGGCAAGTTAGTCGGCATGTTTTCCGAGAAGGACAGCATGAAAGTCGTATTGGAATCGGCTTATAATCAAGGTTCGGCCGGTAAGGTCTCCGAGTTTATGAGCACGGATATCGTTTCGGTCGACGCGGATGCGAGCATCGTCGATATTGCGGCCAAGTTCAAGGATTCTTCGATTAGAAGTTTTCCTGTTTTTCGAGATTCCGAACTGGTTGGTGTGGTCAGTCGGACTGATGTACTGAAAGCCTTAGTCAATCTTTAGATCAGCCTTAATAAATGTAGTGTCTATGGTCTAAGTTATTGAATATTGTAAATAAAAAATCATGCTAATTTCGATTCCGCAGTGTCATAATATCCATTTCTACCTCTTGTTCAATGCTTTATGTCCGGAAAATGCTAAAGCTGGGTTGATAAGGGTTGTCGATCCATTGTGACAGAAAGGACTTTTTATTGGCATGACTACGAAACGTTCGGAATAGATCCTAGACGCGATAGGCCGGTTCAATTTGCCGGAATTCGTACCGATTACGATTTCAATGTTTTAGGCGATCCGCTTGTCATTTATTGCAAGCCCGCACTCGATTGCCTTCCTGATCCCTTAGCGTGTTTAATTACAGGTATTACTCCGCAAATTGCCGAAGCAAAAGGTATTTGCGAGGCTAAGTTTATCGAAGCGATATCTCGTGAAATATCTCAGCCTAATACTTGCACTCTAGGGTATAACAATATTCGTTTCGACGATGAGGTGACGCGCAATACCTTGTATCGAAACCTTTACGATCCTTATCAACGAGAGTGGCAAAACGGTAATTCGCGTTGGGATTTGATCGATGTAGTCCGAGCCGCTTACGCGCTTCGTCCCGCCGGTATTGAATGGCCTTTAAACGAGGATGGCCTTGTTACTTTCCGTTTGGAAGAACTAACTAAGGTTAATGGTATTGAGCATGCCATGGCTCACGACGCGTTGTCGGATGTGTACGCAACGATGGCCATGGCTAAACTGGTTCGCGATGCGCAACCGAAACTTTATAATTTTCTTTTTGATAACAGAGTTAAATCTGCCGCAAACCATTTGTTGCAATTAGGCAGCTATAAACCGGTCGTTCACATTTCAGGAAAATACGCTGTCAGAAATCATTGTATAGCCGTGGTTCTGCCGGTTTGTCGGCACCCGGCCAATAACAATGGAGTCGTGGTTTACGATCTTTCTAGTGATCCTGAGGTCTTGCTCAGTTTGTCTGTCGATGAAATCAAGCAAAGAATTTTTACGGCCACGAAAGATCTTCCGGAAGGAGTCGAACGGATTCCGCTAAAAACCGTGCATGTCAATAAATGCCCTGTTCTGGCGCCGATAGCAGTCATAAGGCCCAATGACGCAGCTAGGCTTAATATAGATATCGATCGTTGCTATCGGTATATCGATAAAATCCGCAACGATCCAACTGTCTTACAAAAAATCTCCCAAGTTTTTGAAACAAACTATCCGGAGTCAGACGCCGATCCCGATTTGATGATTTACAGCGGCGGTTTTTTCAGCGAAAGCGACAAAAAAGCGATGGAGAAATTTCACCAAACCCTTCCTGAAGATTTAGCGAGTTTGCGTTTAAACTTCAGTGACCCGCGTTTGCCGGAAATGTTTTTTCGATTTCGAGCGCGGAACTATCCTGAAACGTTAAGCGAGGAGGAGTGGGCTTGCTGGTTGAAAGATTGTGTCAAACACCTGACCGGTAACGGTTGCAATCGTATGACTATCAATGAATACTTGTCAGCAGTGCAGGAGTTGCAGGCCGATAGCTCAGCGGATCCTGCGATTTTATCGGCATTACGACAATATGCCCAAGACAAAATGAGATGCTTGTCCATTGTCGATATAGGTTCGGAATAAATTGCTTAATAGTTCCTTGCTATGAAAGAACGCGATTGTAAGGGTATAGTTAAATACGATGTTAAGATAATTAAGGTCACATAGCCCAGCTTTAACGAATGTAGTGCCCATGGCCTAAGGTATTAAATTATATGAGATGAAAAAAAATCATGCCAATTTTTACCCAGTTTTTCCAAATAAGGCTGGATCAACATTAGTAGTGCCAAATTACTTATTTTTACTTATTATTCAATACCATATGTCCGGAAAATGGTAAGGCTGGACTGGCGGATGATTTCACGGCCTATATAATTTAGCCGTCATACCGACAATATATGTTGGATGACGGGGTTCCAAACTACTCTCCTCGATCGAAAAAATCGTCAAAATGTATCCCTAAGGTGTGGTTTGTGGTTGGCGAAAAGGTCGACAATAGGCTGTTTATAGTCCTGTAAAATTGGTATTTCAGCCATCTTTGACGGCCAGGATCTGCAATCCTATAATTCATTTATACGCCGATAAACGCGTTATATTCGTTCTATCTTTATCTTCCTTAGTCGTCAAAATATTATTTTTACCATAGATGCTTATTTTATCAATCATCTATGGGCGTATTGTTATGTAAGATGCTTAATGCAAGGTATTAAATTGAGCTAGAATAATTACCTAGGATTTCGCGAAAAATAACTTCCTGGAGTTATGAGCTTAGTCGAGGGTGCCTGGCAGTACGCCGTAAATACGTCCGTGCAGGCTTGACGGCTTTCCCTGCCGTCGACACCTGCCAATCGAGCAACCGAACCCTCCAAAAATAGGGAAGTTATTTATGATCAAATCCCTATCTATAATCATTGCTAACCAAGTTTCGGTTTCGAGATGCCCGGACATTAAGCTAAAGCTAAGCCGCCATATGGCTAAAGATTGCCGACATCGGGCTCTAAAGTCGTGCTCGAGTCGGCCGTCCATGGCAGCTGGATTCCGCAATCCCTATCCGAATGACGGTTTTTCGTTAATTTAATGGTAGTGGCGCTAGGGAAGGAACATAGACCTCCTGCCGACAACATTCCGGGGTCTCTATAAAAGCCGGTGCCGATATTTGATGTGTGAAATTCTTATAAAAAATATTTGTAATAATCGAGCGTTTTCTCTTTATATTCATTGCAAACGAGATGTTGGGTCAAGTACATGTTTCAATTTTTGGTTGAGCGCTTAAACCTGAGGGATCAGTGAAAAATTCTTTTTTTTTAGTGATCCCCGCCCAACAGGATATTCCTGAAAGATTGAGAATATTCGAAGAAAAGGCGTTGCAACATTGGCTGGATGAGCTGCCGGTTGCCAATCCGGGTTTATCTACGCGATTAATATACGATTTTTTGAAAGAGTTTAATAGCTTGACCATGAGTGCTCAGGTTCGTCTCGATGCCCTGGAAATATTAAGTTTTCGTGTATCCAGTGTAGAGGAATATTTGCGCTCCAGATTAATGCAAGAGGGGTTTCCGAAAGAGCCTGATGAGCACAAAATATTTAATGTATTGATCGCAATAGAAAAAGAGTTTTCGCTCGGCTATTGGATAGTTGTGAAAGAGCTTACTCGCAGAAGCTTAGGCTGGTTTCAAGGTAAGAGCGCTCCTTTATCTATTCAAAGAGCGATCAGAGGCCTGAGCAACATTGTCGTCAGCCATTATTTAATGAATTTAACGGTGCCGGATTGGGTTTGGATCGATATTCATTCGCTGTACCGTTTAAGCGTGAAAATCAAAAAAGATTCGACTAATGTCCCCAAAAGTCATTTAGAACCTGGGCAGGGGCTCTCTGTCGGCGATTGCTATAGACAAATTTTGTTGCTTTGCCTGGCTGAACCGTCCGGTCTTATGCAAAAAGAGGTATTGCAGGTATTTAATTTCATTGAACAACACAGTGCCCATTTGGTGATTGGTCATGCTCCTTTCGAGACCCAGCCACATCAATGTATTATTTTGGCAGATGAGGATCAAGGTCCGCATTTTATATCGAAATCTACTCCGCCCTCGGATACTTCGGTTTTATATTTAGGTTTTAATAAGCTAATAAAGGTACTTCAAAACAAATCCAGGTTTGTTTCGAAGGAACAAGCGCGTTTTAGTTCATTAATGCTAGTGAAAGACGATGAAGGGGTATTACCAGCTGAATTACTGGAATATCTGATCTCAAGATGGACTGGAATCGAGTTTCATGGTGTGTCGGTTTTCGGTGATAGGTTGGAGCGTTATTTTTGTATTGGTTTGGAGGCGTGTTACGATTTGCTTAGCGCAGATCCCGCGATCAAATTAGGTGAGGATGAGATGTTAGCCGAGTCGGCTTCGGAAAAATCGTTAGCGTGTCAGTTCAGCAAGACCGGCATGATTTCGATCGGTAGTTTAATCAGTTTTAGAAAGAAAAATTCCCCGATTTCTAAACGATCACTGGGTGTTGTTAATAAGATTACTTCAGTCAAAGCTGATGGAAAGATTGGTTTCGAAATCCATTTGCTGGCTAGTCAAGTATTTGCTGTTTCTTATAAGTCATATACAAGGAACGAAACAGACGAGTTGCCTCAAAAGGCATTGATCTATGGTGTTAAGAGTCAAGAAAGCGAAAAAAGCTTTATCATACTCGAGTCTTTTAATCTTAAGGATGGTGATTTGATTCGCATGACTATGAATAATGAAACATTCCCGATTATTCTCCGAGATAGAAAAAACATCGGATTGGGTTACTGGCAATTCGAATGTAGAAGAGTTGAGGAGTTAAACGTTCAAAAGGCCGAAACCAAAAAAGGATATGACTTTATTTGAAGTGACTGAGATGAACTAAAGCGTGTTAAAAAACTATGATAGTTCTGATTATTATTGAAGTAGAGTTAAATGACCTAATGCTCATGAAGACCCGGCAATCTCCCCGGCAAATGAAAGTGTGTGACATGGGCGGAGGGTGCGGTCACTCGCCCGACAGGACGCCGTTAATACGTCCATGTAGGCTCGACGACGGCTCCCTGCCGCCGCAATGCTGTTGACTTAAGCATCAGCGATCCGTTTTGATTTATCCTGCTGCCATTTATTGATGGGTTTACGGGATACACGAGGATGGGACTTCCTGGGCTTCTTCGGATGGTAATACTGAACGCGCGTGATTTCCACCAAAAGCTCCTGAAACACGTTGCGTGCGATCTCCGGATAAGCTGCGGTAAACACCACGACCTCACTCGCCAATGCCCGCACGGCATTTTTAAATTGGGGCGTCGATAAGCGCTCGGGATCCGGGTCGGTGAGCAGGGCAATCAAGGTTCGACTGATCACGCACATGACCAGGACCGCCAACAGTTCTTGTCTTATGCCGTTTTCACTGTGACTGTGGAACGTTTCGATGTCGAGGTGCAATTTTTCATCACGATACTGTTCTTCAATACGCCAGCGACGGAAATACAGTTCGACCAGCGAGTCGGCGGGATACTGACGGTTATCGGTGAGATTGGTTAATAAGACCGACAGCGTGCCGTCCGGGCTTTCCAAACGGACCGCGCGTAGTTTGATGCTTTTGGGGCCCGGTCGTTTCCGGCGAATCCGCGAGGCCGTATCCAACCAGATGACGGCCTCTGAGCAACCGGATTGCACAAAATTCTCGACCGCTTTAAAGGTCGATTGGGCCGGACAGCGGAACACGAAAGCCGAATCCGGCGAGGTATCTCGTAAGTAGTAAAGCAAGTCATAGCTGGGATAACCGCGGTCAAACAATAAGACCAAAGGACGATCGGGGAGCTGCGGTAGCAGCTCTTTCACATCCTCGCGTTTGTTGCCTTCCGCTAAGGGACTGATCGCGCGCGCGATCGGTAACCGTCGAAAGACATCGAATGCGGTCGAGACCAGACATTGCGGATAGTGGCCTTTGCCGGGAACGGTCAAGCCGCTGTTGGGATCGAAGGCTTGGCGAAGTTCGGGCGAGGCCGGCAAGTGATATTTGGAACCGTCAAAAGCCACCGCCGTCATGCCATGCCACGTATATTCCGGCGCTTCCGGCCAAAGCGAATAAGCTAATTGCACACTATCGGCTAATAGATCAGCAAAGACGGACCACGGTAATCGACTTCGGGCTTTCGTCACCGCGCTCCGATGCACGGCTTCAGCCTCAGGCCAACAACCGCTTCGCCGCGCTTGTTTGAAGAATTCACCGGAGTGGATGTCCACGCCGGCGGATTTATCACCGGTGACCAGTGATAATACCAAGGTAATTAGGTTGGGTAAGGAGAGTTTGCGTTTGCGGGTAAAGTGCTCGGCCGATTGCTTTTGATCATCGGCTAACGTGTGTGGAATTAAACGGCGAAATTGTTCAAGATAAGACGAAAGTTGGCATGAATTTTCAAAGCGATGTTTGTGCCATGTTTGCGGTGCTGGTCATAAATGAGTCTCTCTGTAGTGATGATTTCATGTGCTTATTATAATAAAAACAAGGTGTTATGTCTTTATTTTTCTTAAGTCAACAGCATTGCCCTGCCGCCGACGCCTGTCAGTCGAACAACCGCACTCTCTTCGGTTTACGATTCAGGCACTTTCACAGTAATTTTAACAGCAATTCCCAGTTTGAGTAGTTTCGCCGATCTTAGGGACTTAGGTTGTGGGGTATGCCTGTCGAGGAATACCATAAACCCAGCACCTAAATTAGCCACGATATTGAATCATTGCCAATGACCTATGGAATATAGTTGCTGGGTAAACCTTCCATGGGAGCTTGGCGGCAGCTTGAACACCTAGGATGGCGTGTATTATAGGGTACCAACAGCAGGCGCTTTAGGCGATGCAGGGCAGAAAAATACTCCTGCATTTTCTGCATTCATTACATCCATGTAACTCAGCAATTGCTGAGGAGCAAAAATCTGCCCTGCTGCCGACATCCTCTGCAAGCACACCCACACCCTTTTTGATCCCCAAATTGGGGATTGCTGTAATTTTAAGCTTGAAAACTTTTGCTATCGTGGTACTTTGATCCATTCGAGATGAGTGTTTTAGCATTGCAATGTTTAATGCAATTGGATTAGGTTTGTACTGACTTTGCTTTATAGCGGTTAGAGACCTATTGTTAACTATAATAACTAGAAGATTGAGAGGAAATTATGAGCAGTGAAGACAACAATAACCAAGCTTCGGAAAGTGCCCAGGAAACAGTTGAAAAAGAGATAGCCCCAAAGAATTCTGAAGACAAAGCAGAATCATTTAAAAAAATGACGGGGGGTTTTTTGAGTTCTGCATTGAAGCTCAAGGAAGAAAAACCTAAGGTTTTTTACGGTGCTGTAGGCGGTGTCGTAGTGTTATTGGGTATAATAATGTTCGGAGGCGGGTCGGGTTCCTCCGTATCCGGGCCGGTTATGAAAAACTTGGTCATCGGTCAAAAGTATGTTCTACAAGGTCCGAATGCTTACGATAAGGACTCCACAATACGATTGGTTGCCGTACCTGGTACGATTGCAGCCTATGATGATACAGAGGAAGACGATAGAGTAGGAGGATGTAAACATATGCCGGCTGGAACATCTGTTACTGTTCTAGGTTTTCAAGACGCTTTCGGCAAAAAAAATGCCTTCGTTAACGTAAAAATTGAAGCTGAAGGTGAATGCCAAGGCAAAACAGCTTGGACCAATTCAATGAATGTTCAATAAAAAGTTGACGGGCTAAAATATTCAAGTATAATGCCCGTTATTGAAGCGACGCGGGAATAGCTCAGTGGTAGAGCACAACCTTGCCAAGGTTGGGGTCGCGAGTTCGAGTCTCGTTTCCCGCTCCAATAATTTATTAAGCCGCGAATCTCGCGGCTTTTTTATTTGATCATATGGCTGCGTAGCAAAGTGGTTATGCAGTGGCCTGCAAAGCCATCTACGCCGGTTCGATTCCGGCCGCAGCCTCCATTCTATTTAAAAAGCCGCTTCATTATAGCGGTTTTTTTTGGCTCAAAATTTATCACGCTATTTCAACTAACACAGCCCGTCTTAAGTGGTAAATTTTTTTTAACCGCCAGTACTTTCTGTGCTTATAACTTGAATCCAAGTCCAAAAAAACTCAACACACGGACAGAAATCTTCAGGCTAATTAAATTCTGTGCATTCGGATCCTTTGAAAACAATAGTCTATGCAGAATCAATGCCTTATGGTGAGTGTAATAAATAGGTTAAAATAGCAAGTTAAGAATAGTTTAAATCACTCTCTACTGCATAGAGAGCCTGACAGCTACTGCAGTCTTTATGCGTTGTCAGCGAATTCAGATAGATTCAACTAACGTTTCATTATCAATGTTCATATTGAAACCGAGTTATACCTTTCGCACTTCAAATTTCGGCGATGCTTATAAGGAGGTGCCAGGGTGCTTGGCAAAGTGCCTACATGGAACGTATTCACGGCGTCCTTTGACGGGTCCCCTGTGCCGAATTTTGATCTACGATGGGTATAAACAGTATCAGCGTACCTCTAAAGGAGTTTGAAATGATTGAATTAAAAAAGAATACGGATTTTGCCGGACCTAAGGGTCCGGTGGTGTTGGCCATTATGGATGGTATAGGGATTGGTAAAAATCCGGAAAGCGATTTTGTGTTGCAATCAGCGACTCCGCATTTGGATTGGTTGCGTGAGCACGCCTTGTATACTGAGTTGCGCGCTCATGGCATTGCAGTAGGTTTACCGGATGACGGCGACATGGGCAATTCGGAAGTCGGTCATAACGCGATTGGTTGCGGCCGTGTTTTTTCTCAAGGGGCATCCTTGGTGGGGAAGGCGATCGGGTCAGGGACTATGTTCGCGCCCGACTCGGTTTGGGATGAACTGATTCGAAACGTCAATAATAAAGAATCAACCTTGCACTTTATCGGTCTGTTTTCGGATGGCAATGTGCATTCTAATCTGAATCATTTGGAAGCGATGTTACGGAAAGCTAAGGAACAAGGCGTTAAAAGGGCAAGGGTTCATGCCTTGATCGACGGGCGTGATGTGCCGCCGACTTCGGCGTTGGAATATGTCGAACGCTTCGAAGTTTTTTTACACGAGATCAATGTCCACGGCAGCGTCGATTTTTGTGTCGCCTCTGGCGGCGGGCGCATGAATATTACGATGGATCGTTATAATGCCAATTGGGACATGGTGCGGCGCGGTTGGGATACGCATGTGAGAGCCGAAGGCCGTAGATTTGCGTCGATGAAGGAAGCGATAGAAACTTTCCGTAAAGAAAAGCCCGGCATATTGGATCAAGATTTGCCCGCATTTGTCATTGAGCGTGACGGAGAGCCGGTCGGACCGGTTGTCGATGGCGACAGCGTAATCTTCTTTAACTTCCGAGGCGATCGGGCATTGGAAATTACCAAAGCCTTTGAAGCGGACGAGCTCACCGAGTTTGATCGCGGCCCGAAACCGGATGTGTTATATGCGGGTATGATGCAATACGATGGCGATCTTGGCGTGCCTGAGCGCTATTTGGTGACGCCGCCCGCGATCGACCGTACGATGAGCGAATATTTGTCGAACGCCGACGTAAAGCAGTTGGCGATTTCCGAAACGCAGAAGTTCGGCCACATGACCTATTTTTTCAATGGCAATAATTCCGGCAAATTCCCGACCGAGACATGGGTGGAAATTCCGTCGGATTCATGTCCGTTCGAGGAAGCGCCGCGTATGAAAGCGGACGAAATCACTGATGCCGTCGTGCAGGCGATCGAGAGCGGGGAATATAAATTTATCCGCTTAAATTATCCGAATGGCGATATGGTCGGTCATACCGGCGATGTTAATGCGGTAAAGGTGGCTGTCGAAGCCGTCGATCAAGGTATCGGCAGGATTATCGAGGCGCTGAAAAAGACCAGCGGAATTCTGGTGTGTTCGGCAGACCACGGCAATGCGGACGACATGTGTGAGTTGGATAAAAAGACAGGCAAGCTTGTGCTCGACGATGAAGGGAAGCTCAAGCCGAAAACGGCGCATTCGTTAAATCCGGTCCCGGCAATCATTTACGATCCTTCAGGGGCGGCTCATGCGAGTTTGGTCGAAGTGTCAAACGCCGGTATTGCGAATCTGGCGGCGACTTGTATCACGTTGTTAGGGTTCGAGCCACCGGAAGATTACGTTCCAAGCCTCGTGAAAGTCGGTTGAGGAATGAGTATGAAATAACTGAGTTATGATTCCCTCACCTCACGCTAGGTGAGGGAAAGTCGCTGACGTTCAATATCCGCGGATTTATCAAACAACTTCGCTCCAAAATATTCGATAACCTCTGTTCAGCGAGATTAATACTTGGTGACAAAAGCTTCTATCCTAAATTCGGCAGTTTAACCATGAAGCGCATGAAGTTCATGATGTATTTCGAGAGATTACCTAAGAAATAAGCACGAAATAAGTTAGACTTTTGATTCCCTCATCCAATCCTCTCTCAGTGAATAAAAAGATGAGTGCATCGTTCCCACGCTCCGCGCGGGAATGCATCCCGAGCCGCAGAGCGGCTCGGGGACGCTAGAGCGTCCCCGTCCAGGTTCCCACGCAGAGCATGGGAACCATTTGTAGAAGTTATTTCATGCTCGTTCCTAAGTTTTCTTTCTAACCTCATTAGATGAACGAAGACGCTATTTCTTCATGATCTTCATGGTGAAATGCTTTTTCTAGGCATATGCCCTCAGGCATTCTATCGACCGATCAAATCCAGATATTCGGATTCGCTCAGTATGCGGACGCCGTGTATTTCGGCGGCATTTAATTTTGTTGCACCTACTTTTTCCCCGATGACCAAATAGTCGGTTTTTCCGCTGACCGCGCTACCGACTTTCGCGCCCATCGCTTTGGCTTCGCGAATCATATCCTCGCGCGAGCCTTGCTGCATCGTTCCGGTAAATACCAAGGATTTTCCGGCAATGGGGCTTTGTTCCGCAGGTATTTCCTTGGTTTTGGTTTCGTTCAAGACAAAGCCTAAACGATACAACCGGTTGAACAACGGCTCGATTTTTTTCAAACCTTTCAGCACGACATCGGCGGTTTTTTCGGCGAAGCCTTCGAGCGCGACGATTTCTTCTTCGCTCAGCGAAAAGATTTCCGGTAAACGGTAGTGCGCGAGAAGTTTTTCGCAGTTGCCAAGCCCCATTCGGAATACGCCGAATGCGGCTAAAAATCGCCAATCCTCGATCGGTTCGGACAAGCTGCGCTGCAATTGATCGACTAAATTTTGCGACTGTTTCGGGCCGAAACCCATCGCTTCGAAATCCGATGCGTTGAGTTGGTAGATTTTATCGATCGTTCGGATATTGTTATCGTAAAGTTTGGCGATCGTCGCAGGGCCGAAGCCGTCGTTATTGCCGAGAACCCGAAAAAAATGTTCAATCGAATGACTGACCTGAGCGGGGCAATCGAAATTGTTCGTGCAGTATATAAAGTCGCCGTCCCAAACCAGCTCGCTGCCGCAACTCGGACATTGTTCCGGAAGAGCCGGTTCGGCAGGCGTAATGACTTCCTCGATTTTCGGAATGACCTCGCCGCTTCGGGCGAGCTTGATCAACGCGCCGGGACCGATGCCTTTGTCGACGACCATTTTATAATGGTGAGCGGTCGCCCGTTGCAATAGCGCGCCGCTTAAGCGGATCGGCTCGACTTCGACAACCGGGGTGATACGGCCTGAGCGCGAAGTTTGCGGTACCACACGAATGATTTTGACTTCGGCGGTCGCGACATTTTCTTTGTAGGCGATTTGCCAGCGATGATGATGGCGGGTGGCGCCCATATGTTCTTTGATTCTTTCGTCGGTAATTTCGAGTATCACACCGTCGACGTCATAATCTACCGCATGCCAGATTTGTTTAACGATCTCATCGAAGCGCTCGGCAAGTTCTGTCCAAATGCCAAGCCAAGCGGGTAGCTTCGCAAATGGAAAAAATACTGCGGCTTGATCTTTTATCGCCTGTTCCGCGTGTTGTTCCAGTTCTTTTTCCTTGATGACGCTGGCTTGAAAGTTCCGAGTGTTATCGAAAAACTCGGACAAATGCCGTTGAAAGTAGGTTTTATTGACGACGATTTCGCCGGCTCCCAGGCCGCGGGGGCCATTATCCGCGACCTGTAAGCCGCGCTCGAAGACGCGTGTAATATCGGTGCCTTTTCTGCCGTCGCCGCGCGTATAAAGTCGTTCGCCGTCGTCATAGGCCGCATAGCCGTCTAATTTCGGCGTGACTTTGAAAACGACCGAATCGAAATCGATGTCCAGCTCTTCGGCCGCTTTTTGGATGCGCTTGGTCCAATTCTCGATTTCGCTCTGATTATAGGCTTTGTCGGTCGATAGCATTCTGACCGGTAATTCAACCGTTTTACCGGCAAACGCCGATTCCGGTTCGACGCGCGATACGAGAGCGTGCTTAGGATGACGGTGTTTTAGTTCGGCGATAAAAGTAAAGTCGTACTCGGCATCGCTAATCAGTGCATCGCCGCCTCGATACAAGGCATTGGCTATCTCGATGAATTCGATGAGTTCCTTGTCGTTGAGTTTCGCTTCGTCGGTCGCGCGCGAGGCGATTGCCCATAGTTTTTCTTCGTTCAGATGTTTTAATTGAACATTTGAGTGCTCGAGAATGTCTTTTTGATTATTGCTTAGCATCGGCGGATTGATTGAATAAGATTCTATGGCGAATACGGCCGAAATTATAGCCGATATCGCAATAGGGCGCCTCTGTATGCCTGATGATCGGTATGCGGAAGGTATTATTGCCGGTTAGTGCTCAAAATGCCGAAAAATATTTCCACAAATATTATGCGGCACTGGTTTTTGTGTGTTAGATTTGACGAAAGTTTCATGTGCTTGGAAGTTTTTAGCGCTCTACTCCATTTCCACTCATCCATGAGCCTGTCAATGCCGGAAAACTCTAACGCTAAAATACTGATCGTCGACGACTCGCCGGAAAATTTATGCGTTCTCAGCGATTTACTACAAACTCAATTTCAAGTGCGCGTTGCCACATCCGGAGAGAAGGCCTTGCGTATTGCAGGTACTGCGCCTCATCCCGATTTGATTTTGCTCGATGTGATGATGCCGGGTATGGACGGTTATCAAGTATTCGAGCATTTACGTGCCGATTCGGCCACGCGAGATATTCCGATTATTTTTGTCACCGCGATGGACAGTGAAGAAGCGCAGCTCCAAGGTTTGGACTCCGGTGCGGTCGATTATATTACCAAACCGATTTCGCCTCCTATCGTCATGGCGCGCGTTCGAATTCAATTAGAACTTAAACAAGCGCGCGATCGCTTGTCGCATCAAAATTCCTGGTTGGAGGCTGAGATTGCGCGGCGTATGGCGGAAAACGAGTTGGTACAAGAAGTCAGTATCAGGGCTCTCGCCCATCTGGCCGAAGCGCGCGATCCCGAAACCGGCAATCATATTTTGCGCACCCAAGGTTATGTGCAGGAGTTGGCCATGGCTTTGCAAAATTGCCCAGGATTTTGCGATGTGCTGACCGATAAATTTATCAAGCTATTGAGTCGTTCGGCGCCGTTGCACGATATCGGCAAGGTCGGTATTCCCGATGCCATCTTGCTAAAACCGGGGCCATTGACACCTGCCGAATGGGCCGTGATGAAGACGCATGCCCGTATCGGTAGCGAAGCGATAGAAATGGCCGAACAAGAAGCCGCGGGACAAGTCGAATTTTTGTCGTTGGCCAAGGAAATAGCCCATTGGCATCATGAAAAATGGGACGGTTCCGGTTATCCGGATGGCTTATCCGGCGAAAGCATACCGATTTCTGCGCGCATCATGGCGCTGGCCGATGTATTCGATGCTTTGATTTCTCCGCGTGTATATAAGGCACCGATGAGTTACGGTGAAGCCAGGGGCATTATTGCTTCGGGGCGCGGCAGTCATTTCGACCCGGCCATGGTCGATGTGTTTTTGAAGCATTTCGATGTCTTTTGCAAAATAGCCGACCGATATAGCGATTCGGTAATGGTATAACAAAATGTCTCGTCGACACCCTCGGGCGGAAATCATCCGTATCGTATTGACTTATGCGTTGTACGCCGCGTTGTGGATATTCTTTTCCGATAGCTTGCTATCAAGTCTTATTGATGAGCCGGATAACATAGCGTTAATTAGCACCATTAAGGGGTGGATCTTCGTTATTGTCACATCGTTGCTGCTGTTTCAATTAATGCACCGCTTGGTGGGCCGGGAAGCCATTGCAGAAAATACCGAAAAAAATCGTTTCGGCACAGGCGTGCATTGGACGTTATTGGTTGTCGCCGTTTTCTTATTCGTATTTGCTTATAGCCAATATCGATCTTTCGGCAATCAACCATTGCAATTATCGCCAATACGATCGGCAACGATGCAAGACTCGGCTTGGTTGGGACTTGCCGGTTTAATCTCGATATTTACAATTGGGACGGGATTCTATCTGTTACGCCAACAGGAACGCTTAGCCGAGTCTCAAGCAATACAACGGGCTCAAGCGGAGCGGTTAAAGGCGCTCGGTTTATTAGCCGCAATCGCCGAGAGTTCGAACGATGCGATTTTCGCGAAGGATTTGGAAGGTCGTTATACGCTTTTTAATCCCGCTTCGGAGCGTTTTACCGGAAAAAAGGCCGTCGATGTTCTGGGGCTTGGCGATACGGTGCTTTTTTCACCCGAACAGGCCGAAATGCTTATCGCGAACGATCGGGCTGTATTGGAAGAAGGTCGGGTCATTACTTACTACGAGGAACTCAATGTTTCGAACGGAAAACGCATATTTCTTGCCACTAAAGGGCCTTTGTTCGATAACGATAGCAATGTTATCGGAATATTCGGGATTTCGCGCGACATAAGCGAGCTAAAACAAGCAGAGCAGTCGTTACGAAATAGCGAGGAGCGTTTTCGGGCATTGGTGGAGCAATCGCTAGCCGGTATTTATATCATTCAGGATAATCGATTTCGCTACATCAACCCCGCTTTTGCATCGATTTTAGGATATCACTCCACTCGGCAAATTATCGATACATTGGCGGTCGACGATTTAGTCATCCCCGAGCATCGTGAGGAAGTCATGGTTAACATCGCTCGCTTGATCGGTGGAACGGTATCTTCTATCAGTAATTACCGTTTTACCGCATTACGCCGCGACGGAAGTCCCGCGTATATCGAGGCGCATGGCAGCGCTTTCGATTATCAAGGCCGACCTGCCGTCATAGGGCTCTTTCTCGATATCAGCGCGCGCAAAGCCGCCGAAGACGCGCTTCGTGAAAGCGAGCGGCGCTTTTACGATATCGCCAATGTTTCCGCGGACTGGATTTGGGAAATCGATACCGACGGGCGGCTCTTTTATTCGTCGGATGGCGTATTCGAAATGCTCGGCTATGATTCCGAGGATGTACTGGGTAAGACCCCATTCGATTTTATGCCACAGGAAGAAGCCGACAGGCTACGCGCATGGTTTGTCGATATTAGACGCCAGCGTAAATCGTTTCGTGACGTTGAGAACATAAACCGGCACAAGGATGGACGCTTACGTTATATCATGACTCACGGCACTCCGATTCTCGATGATGACGGTCAACTGCTCGGTTTTCGAGGTCTCGATCAAGATATCACGGAACGAAAGCAAGCAGAATTGGCTGTGCGGCAAAGCGAAGCGTTTAAACGTGCGATTCTGGATTCGGTCAATGCCCATATTGCCGTACTGGATAAGCAAGGCATCGTTGTAGCGGTCAATCAACCGTGGCGACGCTTTGCACAGGAAAACGGACTAAAGCCTGGGGGCGCGTTTAATTCAGTCGATGTCGGGGCAAATTATTTGGATGTTTGTCAAAGAAGCACCGGCCCATCGTCCGAAGGCGCGATGACGGCAAGAGATGGGATTTTATCGGTTTTGGAAGGTCGTGTTCCAGTGTTTTACTTGGAATATGCCTGTCATTCGCCGGAAAGGCAGCGGTGGTTTATGATGACTATAACGCCGCTGGATATGGATGAACAAGGCGTGGTCATTGCTCATACCGATATCACCGCTCGTAAGGCCGTCGAAGAGACGCTCCGCCGGCAAACCGAAGAGCTAGAGGATCGTAATCAGGAATTGGAGCGTTTTAATCGTGCGACGGTTGGACGTGAACTCGATATGATTGCTTTAAAGCAGAAAATCAATGAACTTTCCAAGCAGTTAGGGGAAAACCCGCCTTATCCGCTAGCTTTTCTCGATAATTCTCAGCAAGATACGCAATACAACGATACCCGGTAAGGAACGAGTATGAAATAACTTAAGCTTTTGATTCCTTCAGTCTTCTCCTAGAGAGGAGACGTGGGGTATTCATCGTTCCCGCGCTCAGCGCTCTCCGTCATAGACATCTCTTTGAGATACATTATTGGCCATCCAGCGCGATGGCAAAATCACGCAATCGCTGGAACTCTGTAAGTTACGCTGTGCGTAACCATGGCGACACCGCCAATATTAACCCAAGCCATTATTGTTTGACCTGGGTAGGGATTCGGTGCCAAGGTACGCGTAGCGTAGCGTACCCTACAATTTATGTATAACGATGAGGGTAGTGCGTGGTAACCATGCGAAATGTATATCTATGGCCGTGTCGGCAAGAACGCCCGATCGCATAGCCTACGCCATGCTTTAACGACTCAGTTTAGATTAAGCCCCAGGATCTATTGAAATATGTTAAACACAATCCATTCTTTAAGCCTTGATTCGGTGGCATTATGATCGACGAACTGAGCCAATTTCTTTCGACAAAAGGCTTGCTTCCTCACGGTTATTGTCTGAGTTGGTCGCCGCCCTTGGTGATGACTTATGTCGTTAGCGAAACATTGATTTTTCTCGCTTATTTTTCCATGCCGGCCGCGTTGTCTTATTTCGCGAGACGACGCAAGGACTTTCCTTATCAATGGGTGCTGTGGATGTTCGCCACGTTTATCATGGCTTGCGGACTGACTCATTTGTTGGGGGCAGTCTTACTTTGGCAACCTTGGTATGGCTTGGATGTTATTTTCAAGTCCGCTACCGCGCTGATTTCGATTGGCGCCGCCGTGTCGCTCTGGTATGTGCTTCCCGACGCGCTTAGATTACCCAGTCCCGCGCAATTGCGCCGAGTGAATGAACAATTACAAACTGAAATCATCGAACGTAGAAGAATTGAGGAAGAGTTGAGGCAAGCTAAGTCTGAAATCGAACTAAGTTTGCACAAGGAACGCATACTCCGTGCGGCTATTGTCGAATTTTCCGATGATGCGATTATTGGCGGCAGTGCCGATGGAATCATGACGGATTGGAACAGAGCCGCTGAGGTTATGTTTGGCTATAACTCAGAGGAAGCTCTAGGGCAATCGTTGCTCTCGCTGATGGCGCCCGCACAGCGCGATCCAGAGCAGGCGCTAATCGAAGCTGTCGGTAGGGGACAATCGGTCAGGCAGCACGAATTACAGTGTTTACATAAGAATGGTAATTTGTTCGATGTGGCGATGACGCTTTCACCTATTTTCGATAAAGAGAAAAAAGTGGTGGCTTTATCAACGATTGCTCGGGATATAACCGAACGGAAGCGTAACGAGCTGGAGATAATCAGACTTAATGCCGATTTAGAACGACGCGTAAAGGAACGAACCGCTGAACTGACCTTGGCGAACCGAGAGTTAGATAGCTTCGCTTATGCGGTCTCTCATGATTTACGGGCTCCGATCCGAGCATTGAATGGATTTAGTTGGGCCTTGATCGAAGACTATGCGGACGAACTGCAAGACCAAGCAAAAGAATACTTGCAACAGATCGGTGTTGCGACCTGCCGCATGAATGATTTGATCGACGGTTTATTATCGCTATCGCGAAATACACGCGGCGAGTTAAGCCGCGATCGGGTTGATATTTCTTCGCTGGCAATTCGTATGCTCGCTGAATTGTCCGATAGTAATCCCGGCCGTCATGTCGATGTGCGGGTCGAACAGGGCCTGAGTGCCTGTTGCGATAAGCGCATGATCGAGTCGGTCATGTTTAATTTGCTCGAAAATGCTTGGAAATATACGGCCAAACAAAATACGCCGAGCATTCGAGTGTTTGCTCGAGATCGAGACGGCGTTCGCTATTTTTGTGTGGCCGACAATGGGGCCGGCTTCACTATGGCAAATACCGAACGTTTATTTCAACCTTTCCAACGGCTGCATCATCAAGACGAATTTCCCGGTATCGGCATTGGTTTGGCTACCGTTAAACGCATCATCAATCGGCACGGCGGCGTGATCGAAGCCGATAGCGAACCGGATAAAGGAGCCGAATTTTGTTTTTCATTGCCTGAAATAGCGATCGAAGGAAACAAGTTATCACGATGAATGAGGTACAAAAAATTCTTGTCATCGAGGACAATGCGGCGGATTTTTTATTGTTGGAACGCTATTTACGAAGGCATGGACTTGCGTCCGTGTGTTTTTGCGTAAGTTCCAATGCGGAGTTGCGACGGGCTTTGCAAAACGAATGGGATGTGGTGCTCTCCGATTATAATGTGCCCGGCATGAATTTTCGTTCGACCCTACAATCTATCAAAGCGCACCGGGACGACTTGCCGGTTATTTTAGTGACGAGTGCGATCGGCGAAGAAGCCGCTGTGGATTTGTTATGGCAAGGCGTTAGCGATTTCGTGCTCAAAGACAATCTTGCCCGCTTGCCTTCGACCATCCATCGTGCATTGAATGAAGTCAGAGAGCATCGGGCTTTGCAACAAGCCGAAGCCGCACTGAAACAAAGCCAGGCGAAAACTCTCGAAGAACAGCGTCAAGCACGTTTGGCGGCGTTAAACTTAATGGAGGACGCCATCGCGGCACAAACGAGAGCCGAGCAGGCGAATGCCGCATTGTTGGAGTCGGAAGCCAAGTTTCGTTTATTGGCCGAGAATTCTTCGGATTGTATTTTTTGGCTCGATCTTGAGGATCAATTTAAATATATATCACCGGCGTGTGTGCAAATAACAGGTTACCCCCCTGATGCCTTTTTAGAGAATTCGAAGCTCATGGATGACCTTGTGCATGAAGAGGACCGGGACAGATATCGACACTTTCTGGTGAGCGATAGCGAAAACAAAACGGGCTATTTGGAGTTTCGAATCGTGCACAAAGATGGTGCTATCCGTTGGGTCAGTCATCAGAATAAGGCGATCCATGACGAGAACGGGACTTATCTGGGCAAGCATGGCTGCCAGCGAGACATTACCGCGCAAAAATCGATAGAGCAAGACTTGCGCGATAGCGAAGCGCGCTTCCGGGTGGCGGTGGAAAACATTCAGGATGCCTTTATTTTAATGGATGCGGACGACCGGATAGTTATTTGGAACCCCGGAGCCGAGGCGATATTCGGTTATACGCAAGACGAAGTGGAGGGGAAGTTGCTCCATGCTACGATTGCGCCTTCCCGTTTACATGACACAGCCACAGCCGGATTATCGCATTTCAAACAAACAGGGGATGGGCCGGTTATAGGGCGCACGTTGGAATTGCCTGCCGTTCGCCGAAATGGCGAGGAGTTTTTGGTCGAACTTTCCCTGTCGGCTGTCGAATTGGACGGGTATTGGCACGCTGCCGGTATTGTCCGCGATATTACCGAGCGCAAACGAACCGAAGAGCAGTTGCGCAAGCTCGCACAGGCAGTCGAGCAGAGCCCCGAAAGCATTGTGATCGCCAATTTGGATGCCGAGATCGAATATGTCAATCAGGCTTTTTTGGCGAATACAGGCTATAGCCTTGACGAGGTAATCGGTCGTAATCCTAACATTCTACACTCCGGTAAGACGCCGCCTGAGACGTTTATTCAATTTTGGGATGCCATGACTAGCGGTGAAACTTGGAAAGGCGAATTTATCAACCGGCGCAAGGACGGTAGCGAATATATCGAGTTCGCGATCGTTTCGCCGCTGCGTCAACCGGATGGTCGTATTACGCATTTTGTGGCGGTCAAGGAGGATATTACCGATAAAAAACACAACGGCGAAGAACTGGACCGCTACCGTCATCACTTGGAAGAATTGGTCGCCGATCGAACGGCGGAGTTGGAAAAAGCGCGTGCCGTGGCGGATGCGGCAAACAAGGCCAAGAGCTCGTTTCTGGCGAATATGAGTCATGAAATCCGCACGCCGATGAATGCGATTCTCGGATTAACTTACTTATTAAAGCAAAGCCCATTGTCGTCCGTGCAAGGCGAACGCCTGACTAAAATCGAGGTTTCCGCTCAACACTTGTTGTCGATTATTAACGATATTCTGGACTTATCCAAGATCGAGGCAGGACGTTTGCAATTGGAGCAAACCGACTTCGCGCTCGAGGCCGTATTGGATCACATTAAGTCATTGGTTGCCGATCAAGCCAAGCTCAAGGGCTTGTCGGTTATTTCGGATAGCGACGGCGTTCCTCATTGGCTTAGGGGAGATCCGACACGTCTACGTCAAGCAATGCTGAACTATGCGGGCAATGCCGTGAAATTCACCGAACAAGGTTCGATTGTCTTGCGCGCTAAACTGTTACAAGAGAACGAGCAAGGCTTGTTGGTTCGTTTTGAAGTTCAGGATTCGGGAATCGGTATCGCCGAAGAGCACTTGCCTTTATTGTTTGAATCTTTTTCTCAAACCGATGTGTCGATTACCCGAAAATACGGCGGTACCGGTTTGGGATTGGCGATTACCAAAAGGCTTGCGGCTATGATGGGCGGGGACGTCGGCGTTGAAAGCCGAATTGGGCAGGGTAGTACTTTTTGGTTTACCGCTTGGCTTCGGCGCGGGCGTGGCGTGATGCCGGCGATACAAGTTGAAACAACCCAAGCAGTCGATGATCTATTGCGTCGCCGATATGCGGGCGCGCGTTTACTTGTGGCGGAAGACAACCCGATTAATCGAGAAGTAGTTTTGGAATTATTACACGGTGTCGGTTTGTCGGTGGATACCGCCGAAAATGGCCGTGTGGCATTGAATAAAATCCGATCCAAACAGTACGACTTGGTATTGATGGATATGCAGATGCCCGAAATGGACGGTTTGGCGGCAACCCGAGCGATTCGTTCTCAACCGGAGTATGCGCCGTTGCCGATTTTAGCAATGACCGCTAATGCTTTCGACGAAGATCGTCGCGTTTGTTTAGATGCCGGCATGAATGATTTCGTGGCCAAGCCGGTGATTCCGGAGGTACTTTATACTGTGGTGTTACGTTGGTTGGCGCACGGCAAACATGGCTTGCCGGAGCTTGATAATCAGTCCGATGGGATTCAAGTATTGTCTGAAGAAGTGAATTGCCAAAGCGAATTAGCGGAAATTCCAGGAGTGGATACGGTTAAGGGACTGCAAATGGTTAATGGCAATATTAGTAAATATCGACGGCTTTTACGTATGTTTGTTAAATCGCATCGGCAAGACATGAGTCTTGCACGGAAACAATTAGCCTCTGGCGATAATGAAGCCGTTCGTCGCTTGGCGCATGGTCTTAAAGGCGTAGCCGCGACTTTAGGCGCTAGCGTTGTCGCCGATTGTGCGTCAGAATTGGACAATGCCTTACGTGCAGAGGCGGGTCCTGAAGTTTGCTTGAAATTGGCCCGTGCTTGCGAACATGAATTAATACAGTTGGTAGAGGCAATTCAGTCTTTGCCCGAAACATCCAGACAGGATGATATCGAGTCGATCGATATCGATCCCGAACGTTTGAAGAGCGTCATTCTGGACCTTGATCGTTTACTGGATGAAAGCAATGTTCAAGCCAGCAGTTTAAGTCGTGAATCGGCTACGATGTTGCGAGCCTATTTGGGGGATCGTTACGAGATATTTAATCGGTGTATTGATCATTTCGATTATGACGAGGCTTTACAGATATTGAGAAGTGTATCGGATAACGATAATGACGGATTGTCTATACCGTAACATTCATGAAGACCTGGCACGTCCCCCGGGTAAATGAAAGTTCAAGGGAAGGTGAGGGTGCGGTCACTCGCCCGACAGGATGGCGTGAATGCAGATTTTGCAGGAGCAAAAATCTGCCCTGCCGCCGACGCCTGCCGGTCGGGCAACCGCGCCCTTCTCGGAGCAGGCATCGTACTTTCACAGAAAAGTTAACGTTTAGCCTAGAAAAAGCATTTCACCATGAAGAATCGGAAGTCAATTCAATAGTTTATTTTGCCTATGCAAATTATTTTTTCTGGCTGAAAAGGTCATTCAAAACATTATGGTAAGCCATTAAAAAGCAATGAGTACGTATGAGAGATCGGAATGGATGAAAAAAAAAAGATACTGATCATCGACGATATGCCGGCTAATCTTGAATTGATGGCTGGAGTTCTAAAGGATGATTATAACGTTCAAGTTGCTACATCCGGTGAAAAAGGCTTGAAATTGGCGCGTGAGCACATGCCTGATTTGATATTGCTTGATGTGATGATGCCGGGAATGAGCGGTTACGATGTGTGCCGTCGATTGAAAGCCGAACCGGAACTTTGCGAAATTCCGGTGATTTTCGTAACGGCGCTAGACGATCAAGCCGATGAGGCATTCGGTTTGCAATTGGGGGCCGTCGACTATATCGTTAAACCGGTTGTGCCGGGCATCGTCATGGCACGCGTCAAAAGCCAATTGGCGTTAACAAACGAGCGCGACTTACTGGAAAGTCAGAATGCATGGTTAAAAAACGAAGTCGAACGCCGCATGAGCGAATTAAAAGAAGCTCAGGCGTTTTTATTTCAATCCGAAAAAATGGCGTCATTAGGCTTGTTGGCGGCCGGCATTATTCATGAAATTAATAACCCGTTGAGTTATGTCTATGCGAATTTGGAAGGCTTAAAAGATCGCTTACAGTCGGTGTTGTCTATTTTCGAATTGGCCGAAAAATTTTCCCGGCAATTGCCGCAAGACCAAATCGATGTGCTGTTTTTCCGGAAGCTTAAAGATGAATTGGATTACGATGATTTTAAAGCCGATTTAGGCGATTTGATCGAGGAGTCGATCGAGGGGGCGTTGCGAGCTAGAAAAATCATTCAGAGTCTTCGCGAGTTTTCGCATATGAATGAGCGCGAAAACGGTCTGCATGACCTTGAATCGGGCATTGATGCAACACTTAACATCGTGAATAACGAGTTAAAGTATAAGGCGGAAATTATCAAGGAATATGAGGGGCTTGCGCCGATTAACTGCGTCGGTTCACAGATCAATCAGGTCGTGATGAACTTGCTGGTGAATGCCGCGCAAGCTATAGAGAAATCAGGAAAAATAATGATAAGAACGGGCAGTCAAGGTAGCGATAGGGTATGGATAGAGGTTGAAGATACCGGTTGCGGAATACCTGAGGAGGTTAGGCGGAAAATATTCGACCCGTTTTTTACGACTAAGCCGGTTGGTCAGGGGACGGGCTTAGGCTTATCGCTGTCCTATAAGATCATTAAGGAGCATGGCGGCACCATCGACTTGACATCACAGTTGGGGAAGGGAACGAAATTCCGTGTCTATTTGCCGCTCAATAAAGAGGCGGGTCCGGAAGTCTCCGTTATATAAAGATTTAACAGACTCATATTGACGCCGTTCAGAAAGTCATTGGATACCGTTAATAAATTCAAGATGCATCACGGCGACTCGATTCGGTCAGTTTTACAAAAACGTCTTCAAGCGATTGTTTCATTTCGGTAATTTCCAACAGTCCCCAGCCCAGGCGAACGACCGTTTCGGTGATGTGCTCGCTAAGATTTTGTGTGTTATCGTGATGTATTCGCGTAATGTTTTCGGGCTGGCCTTCGATCGATAGTACGCCGGGTATGGCTTTCAATGTGTTGAAATCGGCCGGCCGTCGAGTTTTGATTTGCAGTATGCTGGTTTTCATCTGCCGGTTGAGCCCTTCGATCGTTTCGTGAAAAATCAATTTGCCGTGCTGAATGATTTGTACATGCGTACAGGACTCTTGGACTTCAGGCAGAATATGGGTGGACAGAATGACGCCGTGGTCTTGGCCTAATTCACGGATCAGTCTTCGAATTTCTCGGATTTGAATCGGGTCGAGGCCTACGGTCGGTTCATCGAGAATGACGACGTCGGGATTGTGCAAGATGGCTTGAGCGATGCCGACCCGTTGTTGAAAGCCTTTGGAAAGATTGCCGATGAGCCGGTTCGCGACTTCTCGCAGGCCGCAACGCTCCTTGGCCGTTTCGATGGCTTTTGATATATGTCCGCGCGTTAGACGATGGAGTCTCGCGCAATAATGCAAGAATTCATTGACGGTTAATTCACGGTATAGCGGAGGTGTATCCGGTAAATAGCCGAGTTTCAGCTTGGCCGATTTCGGCTTATCGAGTATGTCGTAGCCGTTAATAGTAATGAGTCCGGCGCTGGGAGCAAGATTGCCGCAGAGCATTTGCATCGTCGTGGTTTTACCGGCGCCGTTCGGTCCTAAAAAACCTAGTACTTCGCCTTTAGACAGGGTAAAACTAACATCGTCCACCGCACAAAGTTTGCCGTAATAACGGTATAAATGTTCGGCAATTATTAGATGACTCATACAGCAATTCGTTAGATTCGTTGGAGTAGTGCTTCGACTTCCGTTTGTAGTTTTTTTCGGAAGAACAAAAATTTCCAACGCGATCCGCCGCATTGCTTCCATAGGATTGCCGAGCGTATGCCGGCGAGCAACAGAGCTCTGATTTTATTGACGATATCGGGTCTCGATAAATAATGTTGTTCTCCGTTGACCATGATCCTCGGTTGTAGCGTACTGATCGTATTGTGATAAATATCGCCGAGGTTGGCTAATACGTTTTCGTGCAAAAGCCCGAAAGTTTCGCTTTGCCGTTGGGCTTTTTCGATGCCTTTGCCGATGACTTCCATTAAATCGGGACGGTTCGACACTTGTTTTTCGAGAAATACTAGCGATGCCGCATATCGTGCTTGTTCGGGATCTGCGATATCGAAACCGGTCATTTGCCGGTTGAGTTGTTCCAATCCGAATTTGATACCGGCTAAGCCGCCATAAATATCTTCAACCGTATCTGAGTCGATTTTAAGAATGCTGGCGATACTGGCTTCGGTTGCATCGGGATCCGATTTGCCGGTTGTTGCCAATTGCCTGACCAGCGCGGCCGCTTGGGCGATGCCTGCGAGTGCGATCGCTTGGTTGGTGATGGTGTTGAGATTTTTTGTCATTGTTTACAAGCCAATAGACCGGGGCAATGTTGAGTGGTGGCATAGCCTGCTTGAATCCAAGGCTGAATACCGTTTTGTAGATGGTTGATGTTGTCTAAACCGAGCTTTTGCGTCAAGAGATTACCGACTTTTTCACTTCGATTGCCCGAGCGGCATACCAGCACGACGGGTTGATTCGGTGAAGTGCGTAATTTTTCCATTTCGCTTAGCCATTGTTCGGCATCGTAGCTGCCTCGACTATCGAAAAATTGAAGCCTTACACTGTGAGGTATCGTTCCGGTCTCGGCCCATTCTTTTTCGGTACGGATATCGATGATCAGAGCATTTTGCCTGTTTTTCATGTCAAGCATTTGCGGTATATCGATAGCCCCGAGCTCATTCGCCGATAGGAACTGGGAATAGATTATCAATAAAAATAAGAGCTTGTTCACGGAGTCGGTTATTCGATGTTGTACATGATTTGATTCGCCCAGTTGATGCTTTCCAGATACGCATCATTAATCATCGCCGGAGTTAAAGCTTTGAAGTGTATCGATTGCGGCAACCATTGTTCGAAACCGAGCACGAATTGAAGGATTTCTCCGCCCAATCCTTTCTTTTCCAAAATAGCAATCGCGACATCGGCCGTCAATGGCAATTGATCGAGCGCTTCATTGATCGGCATATCCATAATACTGTCGAGGCTTGATAGTATACCAATTAAAAAGTAATGCTCGGGTTCTTCGCTAAGATACCGGGCTAATAATTCGCACATTTTGGCTCGAATCAAGGCTGTTTGAAGTAAGGCTCTCGGTTTATTCGATAACGAGGCGAAGGTCAGAATGTTGCACCAGCGTTTGATTTCATTCAGGCCAAGATAAGAAACGGCATGCCGGATCGATTCGATGCGTCTTGGAATCGCAAAAAAGGCAGAGTTAATGTAGTGCAATAATTTAAAGCTTAATGTGACGTCTTGCGAAATGATTTGTGTCAGTTCGAGAAATTCTACGTTGGGATTATTGATCGCAGCCAACAATCTGATTGCCGCTGTTTGGTTTATACCCAAACGCCGGCCTTCGACTATGTTCGGTTTGCTGAGAAAAAAACCTTGAAAATAGTCGCAGCCAAGTTCAAGTAGTTGTTCGTATTGTTGGTGGCTTTCGACTTTTTCGGCTAATAACTTAATGGGGTAATGTTTGAGTTGTTTAATTATATCGAGGGTTTCTTGCTCGGACATTTGCAAGACATCGAGTTTGATAATGTCGGCGTACTCTAATAAAGGCCTCCATTCGTCAGTCAATACAAAATCGTCCAGTGCTACGGTATAGCCGAGTTGCTTTAGTTCTTTAATATTGTTGATGATTCTTAGGTCGACTTTGATATCTTCTAGTAGCTCGATAACAATGCGTTCTTTGGGGAGACTTAGCGGCGTTTTTTCAAGGATATTTTGGCCGGTAAAGTTAATGAAGGCTTTGTGGCTTTCGACTAATTGATTAATGCCGAGTTCGAGTATCGTATCGGTAACGATTTGGTTCGTCGCTTGCGTGGCTTGGCTTTCTTGCGCCAAGTCGAATTCATGGCCTCGAAAAAGAATTTCATAGGCATAAATTTCAAGTTTTCTATTAAAAATTTGTTGGCGACCAATCAAAAAGTTTGTCATTTAGATATGCCCTTTGCTGAATATCCCGGTGCTTCTTTAAACCTGCGCCAAAAATTGAGTATAAAATATAGTATGAAAGCATTGTATTTGGTTGTATTGCATTTGAGCGTTAGACTATCGCAAATTATTGTTTAAGTTTATATCATGTTTGACAAACAAGCGTCGATTGATGTGTAGGGCGCCTCATTTAGAATTATTTAAAAATAGTGGAGAGAAAATGAGCGAGAAAATTGTGCTGACGGTAACAGGTATGAAATGCGGCGGTTGCGAAACCAATATCAGCGATAAATTAAAAACTCTGGATGGTGTGTTATCGGTTTCCGCAAGCCATAAAGACAATAAAGTGGAAGTCGACTACGAACCGGCTAAGATTGATGTCGAAGTAATAGAAGATGCCGTCATCGATGCCGGCTTTTCAGTGGAATGAAAGAGGTTAAAGGCTAAAGGTTAAAGGCTAAAGGCTAAAGGCACTTTGCCCCTTGAACCTTGCCTCTTGCACCTTGCACCTTAAGCCTTGCCCCTTAAACCTTATTCACTTCTATTCGGAGATTATCATGAGCACGCAAAACGAATCCGAGATGCCGATGCCCGAACTGCGCCTGTCGATTTTGGGCATGCGCTGTGCCGGGTGCGTTGGAGCCGTTGAAACCGCCTTGGCGGAAGTTGAAGGCGTGGCCGAAGTTGCGGTCAATTTTGCCGATCATTCGGCTCAAGTCAAAGGCGATGCCGATCCGGACGCATTGACCAAGGCGGTAAAAGCGGCGGGTTACGATGCGGCCGTCATGGAAGGTTTGGATGAAGATCCCTCCGAACAAGAAGAGCTCGAACTCAAACGCTATCGTTCGTTGATGAAAAAAGCCGCAGCGGCAGCCGCGTTGGGTATTCCGTTGATGCTGGCCGATCACTTCGACTGGTTGCCTGAAATTGGTTCCGAAGCCGGGCAATGGTTTTGGCCGCAACTTTCCTTGATGACCTTGGGTATTTTGATTTATTCAGGCTGGCATTTTTATAGCGGTGCGATCAAGTCGTTGTCTCACGGTCAGGCCAACATGGATACCTTAATCGCGCTCGGAACCGGTTCGGCTTGGTTATATTCGTCGATTGTGATCGATTATTCCGATGCCTTGCCGTCGCTAGCCAAGCATGCTTATTTCGAAGCGGCCGTGATTATCTTGGCGTTTATCAATTTAGGTTCCGGCTTGGAAACCTTGGCGCGCGGCAAAACGTCGGGTGCGATTCGTCAGTTGATCGGGCTTCAACCGCGTACCGCGAGAGTCATCCGTGAAGGCAAGGAAAGCGATATTCCGATTCACGATGTCGGGCTCGGCGAAATCCTGCGGGTTCGTCCCGGCGAAAAAATTCCGGTGGACGGAACGGTGACCGAAGGGCATTCGTCCGTCGACGAATCGATGTTGACCGGCGAACCCTTGCCGGTCGAAAAAACGGAAGGTTCATCGGTTGCCGCAGGTACGATGAACCAAAAAGGTAGCTTTATTTTTAAGGCGACGCGAATCGGACGCGATACCGCATTGGCTCAGATCATTAAAAGCGTGCGTCAGGCGCAAGGCAGCAAACCCGATATCGCGCGTTTGGCCGACAGGATTTCGAGTGTCTTTGTTCCGTCTGTTGTCGCTTTGTCAATACTTACATTTTTTATATGGTTGGGTTTGGGTCCCGAACCTTCACTTGGGTACGCTTTCGTCACTTCGATGACTGTGTTGGTGATTGCTTGTCCCTGCGCATTGGGTTTGGCGACCCCGATTTCGGTCATGGTTTCGGTCGGACGCGCGGCACAAATGGGGATTTTGATCCGCAATGGGGAGGCCTTGCAGACGGCAGGTAAAATGACTTGTGTGATTCTCGATAAAACCGGCACGGTTACCGAAGGTAAACCGTCGGTTTCAACTATCGAGGCAGTGAATGGTTTTTCCGAAGAACAAGTGCTGCAAATCTCTGCCAGTATCGAATCGGGGTCCGAGCATCCTTTGGCGGGAGCTATTTTGGCCGAAGCGGAGCGACGCGGTATCAAGCCTTCACGGGCGCGGCGTTTCCAAGCTGTGGCAGGCCACGGTGTTTGCGCTGAAATCGATAAACGTCAGGTTTATTTCGGTAATACTGCGCTGATGGCGCAAAAAGACGTCGATTGCGCAGCTTATTCGGAGCCAATGCAAGCATTGTCGAAGCAGGGGCAAACGCCGATGCTGTTAGTTGTCGATAATGAAATTGCCGGTATTGTCGCGGTAGCCGATCCGATTAAAAAAGATTCCGAGCAAGCGATTAAACAGCTTAAAGAGCAAGGCATACGCATTATTATGGTGACCGGCGACAACGAAGTTACGGCAAAAGCGATTGCCGGTCAGGCCGGCATTTCCGAAGTTAGGGCGCAAGTATTGCCGCAGGACAAAGCCGCCGTCGTCAAGGAATTGCAAAAGAAAGGAGAAAAGGTAGGCATGGTCGGTGACGGTATTAACGATGCGCCGGCCCTGGCGCAAGCCGATGTCGGTATCGCGATTGGTACCGGCACCGATGTCGCGATCGAAAGCGCGGATGTCGTGATTTTACAAGGTTCGTTGATGAAAGTGCCCGAAGCGATCGAATTGTCTAAGGCAACAGTTGTCAACATTAAACAAAATTTGTTGGGCGCATTTTTCTATAATACGATCAGCATTCCGGTCGCGGCCGGTTTGTTGTATCCGTTGTTCGGTATTTTATTGAATCCGATGATTGCCGGCGCCGCGATGGCGATGTCGTCGGTCACTGTGGTGATGAACGCCAACCGTCTTCGGTGGGTGAAATTAGGAGGAAGGTGATGAATAATTTATTAATGCTTATTTTTTGTGCGACCATTGTGTCGGTTGTAGTGGCTTGCGGTGATTCTTCTAGTAGCGGGAATCAAGTCGGGGTCAGCTCTACGCATGTTATTGAAGGCACCGTGACCGATCGAGACGAATTGATTGTTAGTGGAAAAATTGTCGCGAAGGATAAAAATGGAGCGACGATTGCCACTGCCGAACCCGATCAAGAAGCCCACTATTCGATAGCATTGCCACCCGGGTCCGCTTATCCGGTGACGCTCGAGATTGCCGTCGACGAGAATACTTTATTGCAAGCCGTCGTGATGGATTCGGCATTGGCGATGCAAGATATTTCGACGATGTCGACGCTGGTTGTCGAATCGGCCAAAAATTTGGGCGGTTTGACCAAGCAAAATATGGCTCAGGCTGCAATCAATGCGATTCGGCAAAATAAAAAATCGAGTGGAAAAGGAACGTCTACCGGTTTTAAAGGCGACCCGACCAAGCAATACGGTGGTTGGCATTAATGGAATTCGAACAGTCGGTTATTGGGTTTCCTGATTGGGTTTGTTTTTCGGCGGTTCAGGGGGAACGGGTGTAAGTATTCAGTTCTCCTCATTTGAAAAAGACGACTGCATGGCATGGGTGCAGGAGGTAGAGAGCAACAACAGTCGGCGATTTAGGCGACAACTAGTTTGATACAGGGCAGCAAAAAGCTCCTCGGCAATTGCTCCTGCATCGCCTAAAGCGCCTACTGTTGGTGCCCCTAATACACGTCATCCATGGCGTAATGTATTTGTGACATTCTTGTCACTCAGCAGTAGCGGAGGGGCTAGGGAAGATTGTTAAAAAATCCCCCTTCAATCTCCCTTTTCTAAAGGGAGGCTAAATCGCAACCTGTTTTATCGAAAGACCACCGGAGGGTGCTGTAGAACCTTTTTGTGTTTTTTGTTGCTACCTTTGCTCTGTCCAACATCGCTGACCTTCCATTTTTAGAATTTATTTCGTCAATTCTGGCCGAAATGATAGGCTTCCGGTAATTTATTAGTAGCTTGATTGAATAAAATGGTTATACTTTATCCGTTAGAATTTATTGCTTCGAATAGCCTGTTATTATATGATTCTGAGATTGTTCGCATATTATTGTTTTAACTAATTGATTTATATCGTTTATTTTGTTCAAGATAAATTAAATCAATTCAAATATCTTTAATCCTAGAAACAAAAGTGACGGAAAGCTCGAAGTAACATCGTAGGGTTAATAGGATAATAGCGCTAAACTAACGATTTTTGTTAAAGCTTATCAGTTAACAATTTGAAAATAGTTATATTCCTAATTTTTTTTAATCGCTCAATTTAAGTAAATCGGTCCGCATTGTCTACAATAAGCCAAGCAATAGTTTGTTATGCAATGGTCAGGCTGCTCTTGAATAGAGTATTTAATTTCACTTGAATCCTACGATACGATTTGTTAACTCGTTCTACCTTTCGCACTTCAAATTTCGGCAATGCCTGGGGAGGCACCGGGGGTTTAGGTCGATTTTTGCTCCTGCAAAATTGACATTCACGCCTTCCATGGCGCTATGTTAGGTGAGGGAACTAGAGTCTACATGGACGTATTTACGGCGTCTTTTGACGATACCCCCGGTGCCGAATTTTGATCAACTATGGGTATCTTTCTTTTGCGGAGCCATAATATTTAGGTTATAGAGGTGTTTATGTCATGGTTTGATTGGTAAGTCCGATGGATGATACCCCTTTTTTCAGTCTGCGCTGGAAATTATCGATTTTATTCGGCATAGGGATGTTGTTCGTTTATGGAGCTTATGCCTATTATGCTTATAACGAAGTGAATCGGGTTTTCAAGCTCGAACGCGAGCATACTCAAAGCAAGCAATTCGACACCGCTCAGGTTTTATCCAACGAGGCATTCCAAACTTTGGATCAGCTTGCCGAAGGTTTGGCTCTCTCGGTAGGAAAGGAAGATAAAGAAAAAAGGTTGTCCGAAATGTTGGAACGAAATGGGGATCAATTACAATTAATTTGGGATATTGAAAATGTTACCTTATTTGATGAGAGCGGGCGAATCATTGGCGCATGGGGGCGTAAACTAGCAATATCCAAGGCTGCTGTACATCAGGTATTAAACACCGAAGAACCGGTTCACCGGATTGTATGTCCCGATGCTTGTTTTCAACAAGCGATGATTCCAGTGTTGGGGCAGTCAACATCGGCCGGTGTATTGAGTGTGAGTCAGTCTTTTGCAGACATTATTATCAAATACAAAAATCTAACGAATAATGATATCGGCATTTTGGTAGAAGACTCCCTCGCGTCCGATGACCCGAATTATTCGGTCAAATTGACTGCTAAAACATTTTCCGGTTTGGATTTCGATATCTTAGGTATTTTATCCAAGAGCGACGCAGTCAGTCGATTTGCCGACCGTAACGAACGGTTATCTTCCGGAGAGCGCCACTATGAGCTCGGAATGAGACGCATGAATCACTCGGAGAAAAATCGTTCGCCATTTTTTGTCTTTGTTAACGACATCACTCACGATATAGATGTTTTAAATGTCAAGCTGAGATCAATTTGGATTCAAGCATTGCTGAGTTTTTTCTTATCGCTACTAGTGTTATTGACCGTTCTCTGGTTTTTCGTTAGTCGCGTGGACAGGCTGTCAAGAGCGATTCCGCTATTGATTGGTCGGCAATTTCGGTCATTCAGACAGCAAGTAAAGTCTATAAGAGTATTTCCATTTTTTCATGACGAAATCGATCAACTGAATCAATCCGTATTAGGATTGGCTCAACAGCTTGAGTTGATGGAACAAATCGTAAATACCAATACCCTTGAAATCATAGAGCATAATCGAAATTTAGTTGAAGAAAGAGATTTTATCAATCGTATGGTGAGTACCGCTCCCGTGATTATGATTACGCAACGGATGAATGGTTTGATTGCGAGTGCGAATCAGGCAGCGGCGGATGCATTAGGAGAAGAAAGGGATTCGATTATCGGTAAGTTATTCGATCTTTATTTGCCGGCTTCCGAGCAACATCATCGGGATCAATTAGCCAGGCTAAGAAACGACAGGCATGCGCAGCGGTTGCAAATTGAAGGCAGTTTATTATCGAGGCTAGGCGGGAGTCGCGACATATTTTGGATTCATGCGCCGTTTTATCAGGATGATGAAAACCAACAGGCGTTTGTACTTTCGATGGGTGTCGATATGAGTGTCGAACATATCGTTGAGCAAAAGTTGTTAACCATCGCAAATTTCGATCCGGTTACCGGTCTGGGCAATCAGAGGAGCTTTGAATCCGAATTAGCCGGCCGGCTCGCATCGGCTAAAAGATATAGCGGCAAGGTGGCCTTGCTGATATTTGATGTGACTCCGCGTGGCCCCGACGATTTAAGTTTTGATAAATCTTATATAGTCCGTGTCGCAAGTAGACTTAAGCCCATTCTGCGATCTTCCGATCGATTGTATCGTATTGGCGATAATCGTTTTGCATTGATCATGCCGAATGTTCAACAGCGAGGGATTACGGTATTAGCGAATAAAATCATTAGTGAAATCCAATCGCTCAATGTGGAAATCGATTCGCCAAACCTTATCTTGTCAACGGGTATCGGCATAGCGATCTATCCGAAGCATGCCGATACTGTCGATCAATTAAGGACCAATGCTCAATCGGCGATGCATCATGCAAAAAAAGACGGCTTCTATTTATTTTTCGATCAGGAACGCAACAGTCAGGGCAACGGCAAAAGACGAAGTGAGTGGCAAGTTTTATTCGATATCGCTTTCGAGAGGAATCGATTTATGCTGAGTTATCAGCCGGTTTTGGATATCGAGCAACGTTGCGTAAGTTATTTTAACGGCCGCTTGTGTATACGGCGAGATGATCATAGCTTGATCCCGCCGGAGGAATATTGGTTATATGCAGAACAATTAGGACTCGCAGCTCGACTGGAGCGTTTTCTGGTCGTTACAGCAATTAAAGAACTTGCTTTTTATAATCTATCGGGGAATCGGTTTAGCATCTCGATCGGTTTATCAGGCGCCTTGTTTTTCGACCCCGACTTTTGCTCGGATATGGCCGTATTATTAAACAAAAACGCGGTTGATCCGAGACAAATTATATTCGAAATCAGTGAATCCTCGGTGATCGGTCAGTTCGTTATCGCGCAACGTTTTGTACGACGAATTAAAGAATACGGCTGTCGGTGCGCATTAAACGATTTCGGAATTGAATTTTCATCGTTTTTTTACCTTAAGCATTTGCCGGTCGATTTTGTCAAAATCGGTGGATACTTCGTTGAGCAAATTAAAAAGAACAAAGACAACAGCAAAAATTTACAGCGGATGGTCGAAGTGGCGCAAGCTTTCGATAAAATTACGGTTGTTGAGTCGGTGAGTACGCGCCAAATTTTTAATGTAGTTAAGAAAATGGGGGTTGATAACGTTGCTGGAGACTTAATCGGCAAGCCGAGCGATACTCCATTCATTCAAGCGAATCGAGTGGGTTGATCGCTTTCTTGCCTTACAATTTACGCGTAAAACTCATATGGGTTATCGACTAATTCTTGTTCGATAGACATGACGGCTTGATTCAGTGCAATCAATTTTTTTTCTTCATCGATTTGTAGGCCGATCATATAAAAAATAGGCATCCACAACGGGTTGATCAATAACCCGCCGAGTACTGATTTAGCGGTACGCTTGATATTTTTAAAAGGATTGAAAGATTGACTTAGCGATTCATAAGGCGACGCTTTAAGCACCGTTTGAATCGGTATGAGTTTGGATTGTTCCGGTTCTTCAATCATCACTAGGAAATTTGTCAATTTCCGTTCGATTTTTCGGTAATTTAGTCTTGCCAGTCCCGCCGACACGGCGAAAGTAACAGCGACAAAAGGCAATAATACTGCCGGAGGAGCCACCGGTGCAAAAAAAGTTGACATCATTACGATACATAAGCCTGCCATCACAATGTCCTCTCCACGTTCGACATCGCGATCAATGGACTCAACAATTTTAGATACGTTATTGTCCAAACGATTAACTAAGTTGTCTGTTTCTCGATTCATTTTGCATACTCCACAAGATTGGTTAAACGGAGAGCGTCCAAATAATGCTTACCTCATTAAAATACTATCACTAAAAATCCAACGAACAAGTTGCTCAGTGAAAAAGTTTATGTCCCCACTGATGCTATCAATAAGAAAGACCGCATCATTCGTAAATTTTTATTTTGCTGCTAATCTTACCCTAGATAACTGTAGCGATGATTGTTGCTCCTTATCCGAGTGGAAAACGTCTAATTTTTCGGTGGTTTGGGGGGATGACGGTAGTAGGTTGTTTTTTGCTCCGGCAAAACCGGTATTTCCGTCATCCTTCGCGGTCAGGTTCTGTCTTCAAGTCCCCAAAAAATGTATTTTTTCAACTCCTAAATGCCATCCATCTTTCTCGTGGGATCGAATTTCGCTAAAAAATCGAACGGTATTTGGGTAAGTGAGTAAGGCTTTTACTTATGAGAGATTTAGCTTTGGAAGAAGATTTAACGACCGATTTGTCAATATTGCAAAGCCATTTAGATGGCATGATCAATCGGGTTCAACAGAACAGTAACGCCTTAAGGCGATTTCAAGCCTTTGAAAGACGGTTGCTTAACTTAAATTCTTTATCCGAAATGATTATTCATATTCTTGAAGACGGTAAGGCATTTTTCGACCTCGATTCCATCAGTCTATGTTTGGTCGATAAAGAAAACGAATTATCGGAGTATTTGATACAAGACGGTTTTGATATCAAGACCACAAGGCAATTGACTCTGCTTAAAGACCGTCATCAGTTGAAAACGCTGTTCGGTTTTGCAGTAAAGCCTTATATTGGCGCTTATCATCCAAAATGTTCCGAATTCTTTAACTATACCGATCGAAAGCCGGTTAGTGTCGCATTGATTCCGTTAATCCGACGTGGAAAATACCTCGGATCGTTGAATTTTGGTAGCTTTCAGCAGGAACGTTTTATCGATACAATGGCAACCGATTTTATTGAGCATATGATTTCGGTGGTCAGTATTTGTTTGGAAAATAATCTCAATTTCGAGATGATGCGCAGGACCAGTTTAATCGATACGCTTACCGGCGTTAACAACAGACGTTTTCTTGAGCAAAGGCTTGGAGAAGAAATCGACCGTTGCCAACGAAGCGGCGAGCCATTGTCTTGTTTGTTTCTCGATATCGACTATTTTAAGTCAATCAATGATACCTACGGACATCAAGCCGGAGATTATGTACTGAAACAAGTGGCCGGATCGGTAAAAAGCCTGCTACGTAATAATGACGTTCTGGCTCGATACGGTGGCGAGGAGTTTGTGGCGTTGTTGTCGAACCTTGACGAAAGTCAATTAATAGCTATCGCTGAGCGCATCAGATGTACGGTTGAATCGCTCAATATGGTTTTCGACGGTAAACCTATTAAGGTGACTATTTCGATAGGCGCCGCGTCTTACTCGGCACCTAAACATATACTTTCGAGCGCAGCCGATATTGCGATGCGGCTAATTGAATCGGCCGATGCCGCGTTATATCAAGCTAAGCACAACGGCCGCAATCGAATTGAAAATAATGGCTTGATTATTGATCGAACTTTAATGGAAAGTGCGGCATCCTATTAAGGAGCATACATTTTATAGCTTTCGCAAACGACAGATCTTTTTGCCCGTCTTCTTCGTTACCTACATAAATGTAAGTAACGGGCGTGAGCAGGAGCGGAAGCTTTGTACAAACCGTTTCATAGCTTAACGACTGTTTTCACGACTTATTCTAGGCAACCGTTTTTTTAAAGCGCAGTCTACCGCTAATTTGCAATGGTCGAAACAAATAACCTTGCTGTAAAACCCCACGATCTCAATGGTCTAAGTACAAAAGCCATCCCTTTCGGTTGGTGTGTTCAATTTAACTTCCCTTTTTCGAGTCACATACCTAAAAATAACGGTCTTTACCGCCTCAGACTTGTTATCATAACGTCATCTTACAATATTATAATCCGCTTATGTTTAGGCTGATTTCCGGGGTAACGCATGATCGAACATATGGTCAGACATTACGATATTTTGTCGATTGTCGGTAATATCATTACTGTAAACGTTGACAATACCTTCGCAAACCAAGAAATTACGACACGGTTCGGGGATTTAGCCAAAGTCGAAGACGGCAACGGCAGCGAATCATTGGCACAAGTCATTAAAATCGACGGCAGCAAAGTGGCTTTGCAGGTTTTTTCGGGAACTCGAGGTATTTCAACTGCGGCTTCGGTGCGCTTTTTGGGGCATTCGATGCGAGTGACTTATTCGGCGAATATTCTCGGTCGGATTTTTAATGGTACGGGGGAGCCGATGGACGGTGGCTCGCTGCTTAAGCCCGATCCGAAAGTGACGATTAACGGTGCGTCGGTGAACCCGATGAAACGAGTCCTAGCCTCGAAAATGATCCGAACGCAAGTGCCGATGATCGACCTGTTCAATTGTCTGGTGGAAAGTCAGAAAATACCGATTTTCTCGATTTCAGGCGAGCCATTTAACGCATTTTTGGCTAGAATCGGTATTCAGGCCGATGCCGATATCGTGGTTTTTGCAGGGCTTGGCCTGATTTTCGATGACTTTCATTATTTTAGATCGCAGTTCGAGGAGGCGGGAGTATTCGCGAGGACCGTGATGTTTTGCAATCTGGCTTCCGATCCTATCGTTGAACGCCTATTGGTGCCGGATATGGCATTGGCGGTCGCGGAACGCTTCGCAGTCGAAGAGGGCAAACGGGTTTTGGTCTTGATGACCGATATGACCGCTTATGCCGATGCAATGAAGGAAGTCGGTATTTCAATGGAGCATGTTCCGTCGAATCGCGGCTACATGGGAGATCTCTATTCGCAATTGGCGCGCCGATACGAAAAAGCCTGCGATTATAAAGGAGCCGGTTCCGTTACGATTCTGTCGGTGACTACGATGCCGGGTAACGATGTGACGCATCCGGTTCCGGACAATACCGGTTATATTACCGAGGGCCAGTTTTATTTGCATGACGGCATGCTTGATCCGTTCGGTTCGTTGTCTAGATTGAAGCAGCATGTCATCGGTAAGGTCACACGCGAAGACCATGCACAAATCATGAATACGATGATCCGTTTTTACGCGGGTTCGGTCGATGCCGAACAAAAGCAGGCAATGGCTTTCGATTTGTCCGATTACGATAAAAAATTGCTCAGATTCGGGCAATTATTCAAAAAACGTTTCATGGATATTAATGTTTCGATTTCATTAGAGCAAGCTTTGGATTTGGGTTGGCAAACCTTGGGCGAATGTTTTGAGGATAATGAATTGTTAATGAAACAAGCGTTGATCGATAAATATTTTCCGAAGAAAACTCATGGCCAGACTGTCGCTTAACAAAGCTTCACTGCATAAGGAAAGTGCCAAACTTAAACGCTACCGGCAATATTTGCCTTCGCTTGACCTTAAGCGCCGGCAGTTAATGGCCGAACGCGCAAAAGGTTTGGCGCGGCTCAAAACTACCGAAGTGAGAATCGAACAGTGCCGGGAAAAGGTTAGCCAAACGTTACCGATGCTGTCTTATCGAGAAATCAATTTAAACAACCTGGTTAAAGTCTCGTCCGTCGAAATAGGTGAAGAAAATATTGTTGGCATCAATGTTCCGGTATTGATCAATGTCAAACTGGCGACGACGACCTATTCCCCTTATTTGAAGCCGCATTGGGTCGATGCGCTGGTCGTGCAACTGAAGATCATGTTGGAATTAAAACTGCGACAACAAGTCGATAGACGGCGCTTGACGATTTTAGAAACGGCTGTCAAGAAAGTGACGCAAAAGGTTAATTTGTTCGATAAGGTATTGATTCCTAAAACGGAACGGAATATACGCAAAATCCGGATTTATTTGTCCGATGCGGAACGTGCCGATGTGGTCAGGGCTAAAATGACCAAGCAAATTCGAATGAAACAGGGTGTTTAAATGGCAATCGTCAGGCTAAAAAAGATTACTTTTTGCGGCATGCTGCTCGATAAGCGTCAAATTTTGGAGCAAGTGCAAGCGTTTGGCGGATTACATTTGATTCCACTCACCGATCCACCAGATCAGGAGTTTGGCGTACCTAAAAATACTGAGGGCGTGCTTGAAGCGCTTAAATACTTGAACGCTTGCGCGAATAAAAGGCATCAGATTAAAGACGACACTCGCTTCGATCTTGAGAAGATTACCGAAGAAGTTTTGGCCATCAAATCGAAAGTCCGTGAATTGACCGATATTTACGACGCCTTGTCGAAACGAATCGAGGAAGTCGAGCCCTGGGGCGATTTCCATTTGCCTGCAACCGAACAATTAGCTGGTCATCGATTCTGGTTTTACATCGTCCCGAAAAGAATGATGAAAAAACTCGAGGGTAGCGATTGGGTTTGGCAGACGGTTTATCAAAATAATTTGTATTGCTATGTCGTGGTCGTTGCCGAATCCGAGCCGCCCGAAAGTAGCATGCCGGTGGCAAGAACGCATACCGGATCCGTTCCTCTTTCGACGTTGAAAACCCAGTTCAGTCAGGTCGAGTTGACGCTCGAGGATTTACAAGCCGAACGAGAGTCTTTGACTCGCTGGATAACTTTAATGACAGTGCATTTCAGCGAGGCGCTCGATCTAGCGGATTTGACTAAGGCACAAACCATCACGCGCGACGAGGCCGGCGTGTTTGTATTGCAGGGTTGGTTGCCCGAAGCGAAAATCGTTAAATTCAGCCGTTTTGCCGATAATCAAGGCTTGGCTTTATTGGTCGAAGACCCATCTCCAGAGGATAATCCTCCGACCTTGCTTGATAATCCCCGGCAATTGGCTGGTGGAGAAGACATCGTAAATTTTTATCAAACGCCGAATTATTACGGTTGGGATCCGTCCGTTGTCGTGTTTTTTTCATTTAGCGTTTTTTTTGCGATGATTTTATCCGACGCAGGTTATGCCGCGGTTTTCGGATTTATATTATTGTTCAAATGGCGCCGCCTCGGACAAAGCCTCAAGGGTCGGAGACTAAGGGTGTTGGCCGCTAATACGGTGGTTATTTCGCTCGTCTGGGGCGTTATTTCGGGCGGTTATTTCGGCTACAGTCCGCTCGAAGAAAGATTAGTGTCCGCATTAAAGATCATCGATATTAACGATTTCGATGGCATGATGCGCTTGTCGATTGCGGTCGGTGTCGGGCATATTGCGTTGGCCAATGCGATTCGTGCCTATCGCCGATACCCTTCTTTAACGGCATTGGCATCTGTCGGCTGGCTGTTGGCAGTCGTTGGCGGATTTTGTTTTTGGTTATCTGAGACGATAGATAGTGTGCTGTTGCGCCAAATGGGCATTATTTTGCCGAGCGTTGGCGGCGTTTTGTTATTGCTTTTCAGCAGCGAACGCGGTTTAGAACGTTGGAGCGACTTGTTATGGCGTTTACTGGACGGTTCTAAGAGCTTGATCGGCATTACCCAATTATTCGGCGATGTGCTCAGTTATATGCGTTTATTCGCATTGGGTTTAGCGAGTGCTTCGTTAGCGCTGACTTTCAATCAATTGGCGGTGCAGGTTTATCATGCTTTACCCGGTCCCGGTTTGTTGTTCAGTATTTTGATTTTAATCGTCGGCCATGTCTTGAATCTGATGCTATGTCTGATGAGCGGGTTAGTGCATGGCTTGCGTCTGAATTTTATCGAGTTTTATAACTGGAGCGTTTCCGATGAAGGTTATCCCTTTAAAGCATTTTCCAAAAAAGGAGTCCGTTGATGGCTGAGGTATTAGTGATTTTAGGATGGATCGGTTTATACGCCCCGATGGCTTTGGGCGCGATCGGCAGCATTATCGGTTGCGCGGTCGCAGGTCAAGCCGCGATCGGTGCGATGCTCGATACCGAAACCGGGCACGGTCGCTATGTCGGCGTTTCGGCGATGCCGTCTTCCCAGGTTATATATGGCATTGTCGTGATGTTTACACTGAATCGGTCGATTACCGAAGCGAATGCTTCCGGCATTTTTGCGGTCGGTGTCTTGGCCGGATTCGCGTTGATGTTCAGTGCGATTTATCAAGGGCAATGCTGTGCCTCGGCGATTCATGCCTCGAAAGCCAAACCTGAAATTTTCGGTTTATCGGTCGCTCCTGCCGCGATCGTCGAAGGCTTTGCTGTCTTTGCATTTATTTTCGCCCTCGTGATCAGCGGCGGAATTCCTCAATCTTAAGAGCCGAGAGTATGAAAGCGGAAAAAGCGGGAATCGCGTCAAGCGGCGTTGAGCAGCTGATCGAGCGCTTGAGAGATGAAGCGATTAATGCCGGACAAGCCAAAGCCGAGGATATCGTGCTTAATGCACAAAAGCGTGCGGCTTGGATTATCGAAGAAGCCGAGCAAGAGGCGCAGTTATTGATCGAAAAAGCTCGTTTAGAGGCTGATGCCCTAAAAGCTTCCGGTGTCGATGCGCTGCGATTGGCGGGCCGAGATGCGTTGCTTAAATTACGCGATACTTTGCTCGGCAGCTTCAGTCAGGAAGTCATGCGCGTGGTCGGAAAACAAATGGCGAAAAGTGAGTTCATCGAACAGCTGATTTTGGCGCTTGCAGGGCGAGTTCGGGAAAAAACCAGCCTTGATCAAAATTCTAAAATTATTTTTCAATTACCTGAGGACATTGTCGGCGTAGAGGATTTGCGAAGAAATCCGGAAGAGCTTAAGCAAGGCGCTTTATCGCATTTGACCGCCGCGATTGCATCGGATTTGTTGCGGGAAGGAGTATCCTTTGAGGTTTCGGATCAAATTAAAAAGGGTTTGGTAATCAAGCTTGAAGAGAACAATATGATGATCGACTTTACCGATGAAGCGGTCGCGACATTGTTTCTCGAGCATTTGCAACCTCGCTTTAGAGCGCTATTGCAAGGTATCGTTAAGTGAGCCGCTGGAATTTTAAATATACCTTGCTACTTAACAGTCTGCCTGTCCACCCGGTCGATTTATTCGAAGCTCGCCAGCCGCCGGTTTCTCGGATTCAATTAGATAAACGTTTGGCCCTGTTAGATGCCGAAGATGCCGAGGACTTGGCGCGTATTGAAGCTTTGCTGCATTGGTCGAAAATGAAAGAGCTTAATGACGAAGCCATAGTTCAGCAAGGTATGGCCGACTGGCATTCGATCAGGAGTCCGTTTTTAAAAGAGATCGTTATGTGGCGCTTGGAATTGAGAACTATTTTATCGGCGCTTAGAAGAAGGCGGGACGACGTGATTTTAGCCGCGGACAAGCATTTTTACGGCTTTGGCGATCGGCTGAGATTCATTAGACAGCATTGGCGTGAGTCAGCTTTGGGGTTGGCTTCTATAGTGCCTTGGGTTAGGCAAGCTAGTGAACTAATCGAACAAGATCGATCACTGGAATTAGAAAAACTGATGCTCGAGGTGGTTTGGCGACATTATGAAAGAGTGGGGCAGGGTCATTATTTCGATTTTCCCGCAGTCGTTATTTATGTGTTGAAATGGGATGTCATCAACCGCTGGTCGAGTTATGACAAAGAGCATGCCATGCTGCGCTTCGACGAATTAATCTCGACCGGATTGGAAGGCGTTTCGATTGAATTTGGATAAAAACCCTACGATGAATGAAAGCAAATTGATAGCTGATTTAGAACAGGTGTCGGCGAGAGTCGTCTCTGTTCAGGACGATATTGTTTCGATCGAATCGGTTGCTGATACCCCGCTGACAAAAAATGAAGTTATTTATATTTTGCCGAGCCGAAGCGAAGCTAAACATAAGGAGCGGCTTAAAGCAGAAGTATTGCGTATTTACGGCAATCGTGCCGATGCACAAGTTTATGAAAATACCTCAGGGGTTGGTGTTGGTGATCCGGTTGTGCAAACCAGTAAATTGCTGTCGGTCGAACTCGGGCCTGGACTACTTGGGCAGGTATATGACGGCTTGCAAAATCCCCTCGATTTATTAGCAACCGAATTCGGCTATTTTTTGCCTCGCGGGGTCGATTTACCGGCATTGGATCAAAATACCAAGTGGGCATTTACACCGTGCGTGCAAACCGGTGCAAAATTGTATGCCGGCTGTGCAATCGGGGCCGTTCAGGAGCGCCGCTTCAGTCATAAGATCATGGTGCCGTTCGACATCAATGGCGAGGTCGAGGTGACTTGGGTTCAGGAAGGTAATGTTACGGTCGATGAGGCCGTCGCAAAAATCAAACTGGCCAATGATAAAGAGCAAATCATTACGCTTAAACAGCGATGGCCGATTCGCTTGCCATTATCGCAACAATTGCTGAGCAATAATGTGGTGCAACGGCAATATCCTTCCGATCCCTTGATAACGCATTTACGTTTGATCGATACTTTTTTTCCGATTGCCAGAGGCGGAACCGGTTGTATTCCGGGGCCGTTTGGTGCGGGTAAGACGGTTTTACAGAGCTTGATTTCGAGAAATTCGGAGGTCGACATTGTTGTCGTGGTTGCTTGTGGCGAGCGAGCCGGCGAGGTGGTCGAGACCATTACCGATTTTCCGTTGACGATCGATCCAAAAACCGGCGGATCGCTGATGGACCGCACGATCATTATCTGCAATACATCATCGATGCCGGTCGCAGCCAGAGAGGCATCGATTTATACCGGTATCACGCTCGGCGAATATTATCGGCAAATGGGTTTGAATGTATTGCTGCTGGCCGATTCGACGTCTCGATGGGCGCAGGCAATGCGCGAAACGTCTGCGCGGCTCGAGGAAATTCCGGGAGAAGAAGCTTTCCCGGCCTATTTAGATTCGGCGATCAAAAATATTTATGAGCGAGCCGGCGTAATTAAAAATCGTGACGGCGGAACCGGAAGTCTGACAATGATCGGCACCGTATCGCCGGCCGGCGGTAATTTCGAAGAACCGGTTACGCAATCGACTTTGAGTACGGTCAAGACTTTTTTGGGGCTGAGTGCCGACCGGGCATATAAACGTTTTTATCCGGCTGTCGACCCGCTGCTGTCCTGGTCTCGCTATTTAGAGCAACTTAGGTCTTGGTATGATCGTGAGCTTATTACAGGGTGGACTGAACTCGTGTCCAAAATTTTGGACTTGCTTTCACGGGGCGACAGTGTCTATCAAATGATACAAGTCGCCGGCGAGGAAGGCGTGACTTTGGACGATTTTGTGCTTTATCAGCAAGCCTTGTTCGTCGATATGATCTATCTGCAACAGGATGCTTTCGACGATGTTGACGTGTCGGTGCCGCTTGAACGGCAAAAAGAAATATTTATGCTGATCATCAAGTTAGTCGATGCGGAGTATCGCTTTACCGACCAAAACCATGTGAGGGATTATTTTACCCGGCTGACCGGGCTCTTCAAAAATCTTAATTATGCGGTTTGGCGTTCCGTCGAATATAACGACTTACTCGTTAAAATAGAGAACTTGTATAAGTCGGTCGATAATTCCGGTTAGTATATACTTCGCGCGGCTATATTGGGCACATAATTAATCAAAGGTAAACCTTCGGCTATGCCGTGGGACTCTCAATGGTTTGACCTATACGGTGGTCAATAAGATTCTCTGGAGCTGAACCAAATTTAGTCATCTGTCAGACAGGTTTTTACATTGAATTCCTTAAATTAATCGAAAAAATAAATGCTATTACACGATGTTATCTCATTTCCGCCCCAGAAAACGAGCCATGTAACCCGGATGAAGTGAAACGGGATACGGGACATTCGAAGCACCGAAGTTCCCGTATTCCACTTACGCTACATACGGGCTACGCGAATCGATTAACTGTGCGATCCGAATAGAATAGTTTGTAAAAGGGTAAACCGCCTTTAGGCGGTTTATGAAGAGGCCCCTTTGAAGGTAAGAATTCAGGGACCCTATCAAAAAGCTAGAATTTTACCCAGGAAATTAATCTATTGACTGCGCATAAATAAGTTAGACAGTAGGTGCGAATTCATTCGCACAGTGCGGATAAATCCGCGCCTATATCCTATCCATAATGGACAAAATTTTCAGGTGGTATCTGAATACTTACCTCAAAGGGGCTAACAACAATAAGCCCCCGGCTTTACGGCATAGGTATCTACACAAGTACTTGCTCCTTCTCCCTTGAGGGAGAAGATTGGGATGAGGGGGATATAAGTGGTTGTTTTTACTCTCACCACTCCATCCCTCTCCAACAGAAGTGATAGCTAGGCCAGCTTGTAACTCATTGTATTTATGATATAAAAACTTGTGTAGATACCTATGGCTTTACGGGGGGATTAAACTATTTCGATGATTTAGATGCTGGATTTACAAGCGGCCTGTTTGGCGAGTAACCGCCCCCCTAAACACCCCAGCGATTTTCATTATCCGGGGTGAAGAAATTTTTTCCAGATCGTTTAGGTTTTGAATTGTCCGACCATTTCTTTCAATTGGCTGGCCAAGGTCAACAACTCTCGGCATGCGGTCGTTGTATTTCTGGCGCCTACCGATGTTTCGTTAGAGACGGAGCTGATGTTGCTGATGTTGCGGTTGATTTCCTCGGCAACCATGCTTTGTTGTTCGGCGGCGTTAGCGATTAGATTGTTCATGTCGTTGATCGTATCGATTTTGTCGCTGATACTGGCGATTGCTTCGCCGGCCGATGCGGCTTGGTCGACGCTGGTTGTGGCTTGCTTTTTGCCGTTTTCCATAACTTTGACCGCCTGTTCGGCGCGGGTTTGTAAGCGTTCTATCGTTTTTTGGATTTCCAATGTTGAATTTTGCGTGCGGCTTGCCAGCGTTCTGACTTCGTCGGCGACAACCGCGAATCCTCGGCCTTGTTCTCCGGCTCTAGCCGCTTCGATTGCGGCATTCAATGCCAGGAGGTTGGTTTGTTCGGCGATACCTTGAATGACGCCTAATACTTCGCCGATGCTATTGCTATCCGACTGTAGTTCATGAATCACATGCGCGGCATTTTCCACTTCGGATGCCAACCGGTTAATGTCTGCAACGGCAGCCGTCACAACATTTTTGCCTGTCAACGCTTCGGCGTCTGCTTTTGATGCGGCATCTGAGGCTTTAACAGCATTGCGAGCGACTTCTTGAACGGTGGCTGTCATCTCCTCCATTGCTGTCGCTACTTGTGTGGTTTCGGATTGTTGCCTATCGACACCGTGTTCGGTTTCTTCGGAAATATTAGCAAGTCGTTGCGAGGCTTGAGTCAGTTGCTCGCTGGTCGTGCTGATGTGGTCGACGGTCTTGGCTATTTTTTTCACGAAATTGTTGAAGCTATGCGCAACCCAAGCAAATTCCGTTTTTCCTTCGGTTTTCAGCCTGGCTCTGAGGTCGCCTTCTCCGCTGGCAATGTCTTGTAGTTTTAGCGCCAGATCGGTTAGCGGTGCAATGATGATGCGGTTCATCGAAATATAACCGGCTGCACCTATGATGATCAACGTGATAATCGTAAAGCCGATTGCATACAGTACATGGATTCTTAGCTGTTCATTGACACGATTCAACGGTGTAATGATTTCAAAAGCGCCATGAAGATCGCCTGCACGTTTGTTTTCCATTCGATAACCAAGAATATCGCTTCCTGCGTAATTGCCCCATAGTTCGCTAGAGGTTGCCGGATCGCCATGGCAGAATTCGCATTGTTTGGCCAGTCTTACCGGTCTAAAGTAACGGATTTCTTGAGTTTCTTCGTCGATGTAGGAGTATTCTGTAGACTGAGGATTATTTTGGAAAAACTGAAGTGCTTTTTGTTCCAGCGCATCGGCTTCGTTTGCAGGGTTCCGGGCGCCGACTCGAGGTGCTTTGAATCGGAAATTCCCTTCTTTGGCTTTGGCTTCGACGACATCCATTGCATTCATGACAGGGACCGTCGCCAAAATTTTTGCTCTGCGTTCCGGGTTAATGCTGTCGCCGGCCATTATTTTTACTAGCTCGACAGAAAAAATACCGCTTTCCCATTTTTGATTGGTATTTTCCCTAACCGACTCGGAAACCAATAGCAGGTTTTTGGCATTTTGAATTTCGGATTCGATCAGTTTTTGTTTTTCCGATATGCCGTACGTTACTAATAAGCCACAAGCTATGATTGCCAGTCCCGTAAGGGTGATAGCCACTACTTTAACGCCAACAGAGTTCCAATTCATCATTATCATTTTTGTTCTCCAGCATATCCTGAGTAGGTATTATATGCGATATGCATTGTCAATTGGCCGTACAGTTCGAACCTGGTTACGGATTTAGTTGTTAAAAAGTCATTTTTCGACGTAGGTTATTTATTCATAGACACGCGTGACACGATACATCTATTAGCCCGAAACCGATATTGTAAGCTTCAATTCAATCGACTCAAGTACTTGCCTATGAAGGGATTGCAAATCATACCGCCGGAAACGGTCGAAATAGCGGGTTTAGCATGGTTAAAAAACCGCCTCGCTACTAAAACACCCTCGCCAACACGCCCCTCACCCTCTGTAGAATAGGCGCATTTCGATCGGATCGGGGTAATTTACGCAGAAAATAGCTACCTTAAAAAATTTAATTTTTACAGTACCTTCTATTACATATTCTTAATAAAGAGCGATTTAATGGAGCGGTCGCGAAGGTCACATCGTTAATTAGAATAGCTTATAAATCGGCTGATGAGTATTTTACTTTAATAGTAGTAAGGTTATATCGCTAAAAAACGAATTTTATGAATTAAATCATAAAAATAACCTGCGTCATCAGGCGCATAAACACGAATCCGGAACCGGTTTATCACTTTTTTATCATAAACAATGTCTTAACCTAAGTCTTAATTAATGTAGTGTCTTCGGTCTAACATAATGAATTGTATAAGTTAAAATCCATCCCAATTTTAAACCCAACGTTTAAAAATATGGCTAGCCAACATATACAGACATAATATTTATTTTTAATTATTATTCAATATCTTATAAACGAAAAATGATAAAGCTTGGTTAGTTTTGCTGAAGAAATCGTTTGTATGTATCGTACAGAGTATGGTCGCGGAGAAATCGGACCATTCGCATTTCAAATTGCGGTATTGTTTGAGTAGGCGGCTACCGGGTGCCGAGGTTTTATTAACACGAAATTATACAATGGATACGATCAAATCGATACTCCAAAGAGTTATTACCAGCAATTCCGAGTTTGAGCATGCTCTCGAAGTTGAGGGTGTGGAGCATACCTGCTGACATCTTCGCTAGCCACGCACCATACCTTCATAAAGTTAACCATTTTTTGAGAACAAAGGGAGTAGTAGCGGTGTTCACATCACAGTTAAGTCGAGAGGATTCAATCCTTCAATCGTGATCAAGCTGATGTAAACTATGGGTCGTTTTAATCAAAATCGATCGAATCGCTATGAAAAAAATCAAAGTTCTTTTTGTTTGCATGGGTAATATTTGCCGTTCTCCGACCGCCGAAGGAGTTTTTACCAAACTAATTGAAGAGGAAGGGCTTAGTCATTTATTTGAAATTGATTCAGCCGGAACACATGCCTATCATGTTGGCGAACAGCCGGATTTAAGGGCTCAAAAAGCAGCAAGAGAACGTGGTGTCGAATTGCAACATTTGCAAGCCAGGAAAGTTATTTATGGGGATTTCGAGGACTATGATTATTTGCTGGTGATGGATGACGACAATTATTCAATTCTGCTTGAAGCTTGTCCCGAAGACCATCGGGGCAAGATAAGTTATTTGTTGGATCATGCGCCGCATGTTGGTACACGCGAGGTGCCGGATCCATACTACGGCGGTCGGTATGGCTTTGAGCGTGTGTTGGATTTGGTTGAGGAGGCCGCGGTGGGTTTTTTGAATCGGTTGAGAGAGAAAGGGGAGATATGACCTGGAAAAATTCAAATCCAAGTTGTACTGGTTTGGCTTAAAAAAGCGGAGCCGTTAGGCGGCGAAGAATTCGTCGAAGAATGCTCATCGTAGATCAAAATTCGGCACCAGGGTGCCTGTCAAAGGCCCAGCACCTAAATTATCCAAGATAGTTAACCATAACCAATAAATTATGGAATTTAGGTTCTGAGTTCACGGTGGTTCTCGATAGGCACATCCCATACCTTTTACTGTTTTTGAATCAAACAGAAAATAAAGTCGGCGCCGAGATTTGATGTGTGAAAAGTATAATGTATGACTTCCAATAAAAGAGGAGAAAAATATGGCGATTGTGTCGAATACTGTCGACTATCTGGATGGCGATGCGGTTTTAGAAGGTTTTTTTGCCTATGACGATGCATTGAAAGGTCGGCGCCCTGCCGTGTTGATTAGTCATGCTTGGGGCGGGCGAGACGAATTTATTGCCGATAAGGCAAAAAAACTTGCAGAGTTGGGATATGTCGGTTTCGCATTGGATATGTACGGTAAAGGCAAACGAGGGAGCAGCATCGAGGAAAACTCTCAATTGATGCAACCATTTATGGATGATCGCGCGATGTTGCAAAGGCGCATTGCTGCAGCTTTGTCGGCGGTTAAATTATTGCCTTGGGTCGACGATCAAATGATTGCGGCGATCGGCTTTTGTTTCGGTGGCCTGTGTGTGCTCGATTTGGCCAGGACCGGTGTCGAACTAAAAGGCGTGGCAAGTTTTCACGGCTTGCTGATTCCGCCGGGCAATCTGGTTGCTGCTGATATCAAGGCCAAAGTGTTAGTGATGCATGGTAATGACGATCCGATGGTGCCGGTCGATCATGTCGTGGCGTTGGAGAAAGAGTTGACCGACGCAGGTGCTGATTGGCAAATACATGTTTACGGCAATACCGTTCATGCGTTTACAAATCCGGTGGCTAACGATCCTGGTTTCGGAACCGTCTATAACGCCCTTGCCGACAATCGTTCCTGGAAAAGTTTGGTTGCGTTTTTTCAAGAGGTTTTCGTGCGATAGGTAATATCTGTCGTGGCGTTTATCTGAGTCCTGGATCCAACAAATGAGAGAATGAGCAATTGCTTGCCCAGTATGAACAAAACATTTATAATTAGCCGTTTTGGCGCATTCCGTGCCATATCCTTGCTTTACCATCTTTCTTAAGACAGGGATGGAAGGCTTTTTCCCGAAAGGAGTAATCATGCGACATTATGAAATTGTCTTTTTAGTCCATCCCGACCAAAGTGCTCAGGTTGCGGCGATGGTTGACCGTTACAAAGCGACCATAGAGGCGGCGTCCGGCAAAATTCACCGTCTTGAAGATTGGGGCCGTAGGCATTTAGCGTATCCAATTAACAAAATTCATAAAGCTCATTACGTGTTGATGAACATCGAATGCGATCAACCGACTCTTGAAGAACTGGAAAGCGGTTTTCGTTTTAACGATGCGATTTTACGTAGTATGACACTTTTGAGAAAAGAAGCGGTCACCGAACCTTCTAAAATCGCGAATTCGACAGCGGATGAAAACAAAGCGGCCGAGTTAAAGGCTAAAGCCGACGCTGATGATTCCGATGCCGAAGAAGTTAAAGACTCGGCAAAAGATGATAAGACCGACGGAACAGTATCCGAAGAATAACCGTTATTGAATCGAGAGAAAATTATGGCACGTAACATGAGACGTAAAAAACTAAGCCGCTTTAGTACGGATGGGTCAAACGAAATCGATTATAAAGATATCGATACATTGAGCGAGTATATTACCGAAACCGGAAAAATCGTTCCTAGTCGCATCACCGGAACGAGCGCCAAACACCAAAGACAGTTGTCGACGGCAATTAAGCGCGCGCGTTTTATCGCATTATTACCGTATTGCGATGCACATAACTAAAATTTAAACCGGGCGTATGCAATTTTTAGCGAAATACATCATGCGAGGGAGAATGCAGGCCATCATGGTTGCATCGACCCTAGCTTTAATATCGCTGATCATTCCCCCGGTAAGTATTGTAAGTTCGGCTACCGTTGCTTTGGTGACATTGCGTCGAGGAGCGTATGAAGGGCTGTGGGTGCTATTATTTGCCAGCGCCGCGGCTGCCGCATTGGGGCTTTTGGTCTTAGGTGGATATCAATTTGCACTGCTGTACGGTTTGGTGATGTGGTCGCCGATCTGGATTATCTCAATCGTTTTGAGAGAAGGCAGGCATTTGTCTCTTGCGGTTGAAATAGCGATATTGCTCGGTGCGCTTGGAGTACTAGGATTTTATCTGTATCAAGGTTCTCCGGCTGAATTTTGGCGACCGATGCTGCAACAGATGATTAAGCCTATGCTTGAATCATCTCCGGATATGCCGGTTGACAATATCGAGCAATCGGTTCAAGCCATGGCTCATTATATGACAGGAGTCGTTGCTGCCGGCACTATCTTTAGCCTTTTATTCGGGCTTTTTTTAGGTAGGTGGTGGCAATCGATACTCTTTAATCCCGGCGGCTTCAGGGGTGAGTATTTGTCCTTGAGTACTCATCCTCGTCTGGCCATAGGCAGCATCTTCGTAATAGCAGTGGCGTGGTTTGGCAGCGGCATATTTTCGGAAGTCGCGTGGAATATCACAATTCTGTTGTTTGTGCTCTATACCTTCATAGGGGCTGCGGTATTGCATTTGATGTTATCAAGGATGAGCTCCGGGCGATTTTTGGTACCGATGTTTTACATCACGTTATTGATCATACCTCATGTCATGTTCCCGGTTGCCGTTTTAGGCCTGGTAGATACGTGGTTGAACTTACGAAATAAATTTTCCAAATAATCCGGCGCCTAATGGCGCGAAATAATTCGGTGATAGCCGAAACAGAGGTATATAACGATGGAAGTGATTCTTCTTGAAAAAATTGCAAACCTGGGTAACTTGGGCGATAAGGCCAGCGTAAGACCCGGTTACGGCAGAAACTTTTTATTGCCGAAAGGTAAAGCTGTTTCAGCAACCGCTTCAAAAATAGCCGAGTTCGAGGCGCGCCGCGCCGAACTAGAACAAGCGGCCGCCGAGAAATTGTTAGCGGCTCAAACGAGAGCGGAAGTATTGAATAATCTGTCGGTAACTGTTACACATAAAGCTGGCGACGAAGGCAAATTGTTCGGTTCCGTTGGCACTCAAAACATTGCCGATGCGTTGACTGAAGCCGGTGCAAAGGTTGAAAAACATGAAGTGCGGTTGCCTGAAGGGGCGATTCGTCAAGTCGGCGATTATGAAGTCGATATCGACCTGCATTCGGATGTTATTGCGATTGTTAAGTTGACCGTCGCTGCCGAATAAATCGAAAGTACGATTAACCAGGGCAGAAACCTTTTTGCCCTGGTTGTCTTTTAATCATCAGTCTTATCTTACCCACCGTTAACCGGTCTAATGCTCCGGTGTCTTTATATCACCACCGTCTTCAGCAATTCCCAGTTTGAGCAGTTTCGACAATCTTAGGGTGTGGGGTATGCCTGTCGAGGACCGCCGCAAATCTATCCATGGGGGCTTGGAGTCAGCTAATCGCCAAGGATGGCGTGAATGCAGATTTTGCAGGAGCAAAAAATCTGCCCCTGATGCCGGCATCCTCGCCAAGCACACCCTTCACCCTTTCTGATCCCCAAATTGGGTATTGCTGCCATCGTCTTTCGCAGATTGGCAGAAGTTAATAAATGTGGCTATGGTTGTTTTTAAATCCTCTAAGATTGCCTATTCATCAACAATGCCCATTACAACCGCATAAGCAACATTGAAATTAATGTTCCTATTATTGTATTTTTATACAGGGTATTGGGACACGCCTATTTCATATCGATGTCTCAGCTCGCATAATTCGCCTTTGCTAATCGCGCCGCTATGCCATTCATCAAAACTTTTATTCAGTTTTTTAGTTCCTGAAAGTTTACAGCACTTGGTAAGAGTTATTATTAAATAATAAATTTAGGCTACCCTTTCGGGGAGTCAAGAAGTCTTTGTAAGGGCATAGCCAGTTATTGCGCTAACTTTTTATTCTTTGTGATCTTCATGGTGAAATGCTTTTTTTAAGTTGAAACCATTGATGCGAATGAGGGATTCACATTGCATAATATTTTTTAAGTTTGCGCTATAATTTATCGAAATATAATGATTTTGTTGTAATCAGTATGAGTTTTCCTATGCGCTTTTTAATCAGTAATTTAAAAAGTATTGCTTTAATTTTTGTGGTCGCGTTGTTAACTGCTTGTTCAGGAGGTCAAAAAAAAACGGCTTCAATATCTTTGTTCGGTTCCGAAGCGTTATTAAAGCAAGCGCTCTACGGTCATTACCGAGAATGGGCGTCGATTCCTTATCAATATGGCGGGCTTTCGAAATCCGGTATCGATTGCTCCGGTTTCGTTTATCTTACTTTCGCGCAGAAGTTAGGTGTCCATTTGCCTAGAACATCCGACCGCCAAGCCCAAACAGGGCAGCCTATACCGCAGCAGCAATTGAGAACTGGAGATTTGGTATTTTTTAATACGGGTCCCCAACAGCATCATGTCGGCATATATATCGAGCAAAGAAGATTCTTGCATGTCTCGACGATTAAGGGAGTCGCGATTTCCAGCATGGATAATCAATACTGGATCGATAGATATTGGAAATCGGTGCGTGTGCTCAGTTCGTAATGAACAACGAATAAAGCAATCCCAGTATCGCGCTAAAGCCGACCACTGTTAGCATTCCACGTTTAAATTTAAACAGCAATACGAAAGCGGCTATGCCGGTCAATGCGGCAAATGCATCGAAAGGTCCATTGTAGTTTAACGGCCAAAGAACGTGCCAAGCAAAAAATACCGCAAGATTTAAAATCACCCCGACAACGGCGGCAGTAATGCCTTTGAGCGGTGCAGTCAATTTTAGGTCGTTTCGAGTGGCTTCGACTAAGGGGCCGCCGATCAATATAAATAAAAACGACGGTAAAAAAGTAAATAACGTAGCGATGCTCGCCGCGGAGATGCCGGACCAAACTAAACTGTCTGACGGGAATACCGGATGATTCCAGCCGCCGACAAAGCCGACGAACGCAACGATCATAATCAACGGTCCGGGAGTTGTTTCGCCCAAGGCCAAGCCATCCATCATTTGCGTGCCGGTAAGCCAAGAGAAGTGCCCGACTCCTCCTTGGTAAACATAGGGCAGTACTGCATAAGCTCCGCCAAAGGTTAATAGCGCGGCTTTGGTAAAAAACCAGGCCATTTGTGCCAATAAGCTATGCCTACCGAAATTGAACAGCAATACCATGATCAGGATTGCCCAAATCCCGAAACCGGTCAAACCGGTTTTAAAAAATTTTGACCAAGTAAACTTTGCGTGTTCAGGCATGGCCGTATGATCGTCAATAATGGCAGGTCCATAACATTTTATTGAGCTCGCAGGATATTCGTGCATATGAAATTGATTCGGAAAATAATGCGCGCCGAGCCAACCCAAGATGCCGGCGCCGAGCACGATAAGGGGAAACGGAATATTCAATGCAAACATGGCGAAAAAGGAAAGCGTCGCAATCAGTTTAAGATAACGGTTGCTTAACGCTCGGGAGCCGATTCGATAAGCGGCGAAAACGATAATGGCGGTGACAGCGGGTTTAATACCGTAGAGTATGCCGGAAACGGCGGGGACATCGTTGAATACCAGATAACTCCAAGTCAGCGCGATTAAAATAAACAGCGAAGGTAGTACGAACAAAACGCCGGCGGCAATACCGCCCCTTACTCCATGCATCAGCCAACCAATGTAGGTGGCGAGTTGTTGAGCTTCCGGACCGGGTAGAACCATGCAATAATTCAAGGCATGCAAAAAGCGGTGTTCGGAAATCCATTTTCTTTTTTCGACCAACTCCTGATGCATCATGCTGATTTGGCCTGCCGGACCGCCGAAACTGATGAGGCCGAGTTTAAACCAATACCAAAGTGCTTGTCTAAAAGGAATCGTATCGATATTCTTATTCAATGTGATTGTCGAAGTGAATTGAGTTTCTTGATTTGCAAATTGCTTAAGCTTAAGCATCATCTCTGCCGGAATGACGATTTTAGCTCTGTGTATTAATTTAGCTGATCGATCTTGCTAATAAGATTGATTTTGCATTATATACCTAATACTAACCAAATTTCGGACATGTGTGCTCGTCAAAAGTCGCCGTAAATAGCCCTCTATGACAAATCTAACCGCCATGGAAGGCGTACATTTAGATTATGGTGAAGCAAAAATCCAACGAATCCCAGTACCTGCATAAGATATTACCGAGAATTGATGTGAGAAGAGTATAAATTGAACAAATAACGCTTGGCATGAAAGCCGTCATGGTGATAATTTGAAGTCCCTTTAAGTTTTTATGAATTTCTTTATGTAATGCAAGAGAGGAGTGTTACTACTTCAATCGGCCAATTTCGACTATTTTTGAATAACGAATATAAAAAGATATGAATTTAACACAGCAACAATTAGACGGTTTCAATGTGCTTCTCATCAATGAAGAGCGGATCGATGCTCACAATTCGAGTGATTTAAAAGCATTTATCATCGATATGATAGAAGTAGGTGAGCCTAATATCGTCGTGCAGTTACAACAGGTCAAGTTTATCGATAGTTCGGGTCTTGGCGCGTTGTTGGCGGGTTTTAAACATGCGACTGCCAAATCGGGGAAATTGGCTTTATCGAACCTGCAGCCGCAAGTGTTGTCTATGTTTGAATTGACCCGACTGAACCGGGTATTCGAAATTTATAATAATTTGGACGAAGCGACCACCAGTGAATCTTAGAGGCTTTTATGCAAAGTGCGGATATTCAGGTTGATGTAATTATTCCGACACAAACCAAATACCTGGATTTGATCGGCAGCATCGGGGAGCGGATCGGTAGAGAGCTGGACCATTATTCCGGTGATCGAGATGCGTTGGCTTATCAATTGAATCTTGTGTTAACCGAAGCGACAACAAACGCAATTAAGCATTCTAATTATAAAGGGCCGAAGGACTGTGTAAGAATTACGATTCACATACAGGAAGACGAACTCGATATTAAAGTTTTCGATCATGGACAAGGCTTTGATATCGAGTCAGTGCCGATTCCGGATTTCGATAATCCGAAGGAAAACGGAATGGGTATTTATTTTATTAAGACACTGATGGACTCGGTCACTTATACGCGAATGGAAGAAGCCAACGTTTTAGAAATTAAAAAAAGCCTACGATAATTAATGTCCCAAATTGTTGATCAAATTTTTGTTTGATGAGCAATCTCCTTGTTAAGCAGCCAATCTTTATCATTAAATCTTCATGCACTACATTTTTAGCGTGGTAGAGTAATAACTGTGCATGAAATAATAGTCTCAAGTGATTCCCCGGCCCACTCTTTGAAAGGAATGGCTTTCTATTCCCTTTTGATCGAAAAACCGTCTAAGAAAAAAGGTATGGGATGTGTCTATCGATGACCGCCGTTCACCCAGCACCTAAATTATCCCAGATAGTTAATCATAGCTAATGGGTTATGGAATTTAGGTGCAGGATAAACCCCTCCTTGGGGGCTTGACGGCAGCAATCGAACGCCAAGGATGGCGTGAATGCAGATTTTGCAGGAGCAAAAATCTGCCCTGCTGTCGACATCCTCGCCAGCTACACCCCATACCTTCATAAAGTCAGCCATTTTTTGAGTATAAAGTGAGTAAGTCTTGATAAACTTATTCCATGCGCGACTCTTAGCCGTGACGTTTATTGACAGAAACTAGTCAAGGAGTAGTTCGTGAAAGTATATTTGAGAGCCGGTAATCTTGCTCTAAAGGCATCGCGTCAGCGCCGGAAATTAAAGGTGGTACAACATATCCTCGAAGGACAAGGCGACAATCAAAACCGACGGTTTTTAATTAAATTGGCGGAAATGCTGTTGTTTCCGGACAGCTATTTTGTTTCATTGCCGCCTAATATATCGTCATCGCTGATTGTCAGGATATTTGAGCTCTTTACTGACAATATCGAAACGCATAACGTCAAAGAACTAAGGATACCGAATGATCCTCAACAGTTTATCGTAATTGTCTGTCGTAATTTAACGCATGTTGTCGATTCTTTATTGGCGTTACAAAGCGATCAACAACTTCCGTTTCAATTATTGGCACATCCCGTTTTGACTGTTAAGCGTCAGGGGGAAATGATAACCGGGTTAGAAAGTAATGGTTTATCCGGAACCAAGCAACTGTTGATCGTATTGCGTCTTGAAGCGGTTGATCCAGGTATCAAAAATACTTTTTTCGAGAAAATAAAGGCAATTATCGAATGGGCCGAAGCCCTTGATCGAGACCGCATAGTCTTGAAAGAAAATTTGCTTGGACTCAATGATATTTCCGAGTTTTCTCAATTTAGCGCTTTGATCGATTGGCTCGAGCAAAAGGCTTTTATCCCTTTTAAGAGTCATCGATTGTCGGTCGACGATCAAGACACGGCCACTTCGCTTAAATCCTTGGGTTCAGAGTTTTATCGCGACAATAATCCTACAGCCATATCGGACTTCATTCGCGTGATGCAGGCTATTTTGGCGCGCGATTATCCTTTGATCATCCAATACTTACCGATACGAAGCCCATTGATTCACGACCAACCCTTAATTTACGTAGGGTTCAAACATTCGTTGCCGGACGGAGGCGGTTTTTGCGAATACGGTTTTTTCGGCGTTTTTGATGAGACCGAAATGGGGGGGGCATGCAGCAATATCCCGTTTTTACAACGTAAAATCGAACAAACATTAGCGCATCATAAAACCCCTGAAAACAGTTATGAATATCTGCAGCTTAAAGAGATATTCAATTTGTTTCCGAAAGTCGATTTATTTTTGCTCGAGATTCCGCAACTCGATTTATTGATTCAATCGCTCAGGCGTTACCTATATCGTCCGGAAGGCATCAAGTTAGTGGTGCTCGGCGGCTTCGGGTTGGAATCGATGTCCGCGCTGATTATTGTCCCGATTCATTTGTATAGCGAAGAAATTGAATCCGTATTGTTAGGACGATTGTCGTCAAATCTCGATAGCAGCGCTGAATTAGTCCGGAAAATTATGCTTAGCGGTCCTTATTTAGGGCTGCATTTTTTGCTGAGACCGACGGCCGAAACAATAACAATCGATGTCGATCAATTAGATAGAGACCTCAATAAACAGATCAGGCCCTGGTCTACGTCGTTGTGTCGAACTCTGGAGCGCGCCTACGGTAAATACAAAGCCTGTAAATTATGGCAAAAATACCGTACGGTTTTTCCGCCCGGATATCAAGCGTTGATGCCCCCCCGCCATGCCATCAAGGACATTGGCTTAATCGAATCGTTGCTGGATGACGAGCCGATGACGATTGGTTTGTTGAGACCGTGCGGCAAGATTCGGCATTATCGTTTGCATTTTTGCAGTCGGCAAGAACGCTATTTAGACGAATATATTCCAATTCTCGAAAATTTTAATTTGCGAGTTTTGGATCAGGTTCAATTCCCATTGTCAGTGTCCGGTCGCCCGGTTTTTATTAAAAGTTTTACGATTTCCGCCGCGAAGTCTCAGCATGACAGTTTTACCGAGTTAAAATCTCGCTTATTATCCGGTATCGGTGCGGTATTTAACGGAAAAGCTGAAAACGATCAGTTGAATAGCTTGCTGGTATTGGCAGGTATGACTTGGCAGCAGATCGATGTGCTGCGTGCGTATCGCAATTATTATCTGCAATTGGGCTACCCGACTACTACTAGCAGTTTCAACCAGGCATTACTCGCTAATTCTAGTACCGCCTTCGCCTTGTTTGAGTATTTCGAGGCCCGTTTTAGGCCCGATCCTAATTTAGGGGAGCCGATGCAACGCGAGGAACAGTTGTTGTTTCCGTTACGTCTTAAATTGCTAGAGAATCTTAGCGGCGTTACCGATATCAATCACGACAAAATTTTGCGTACGCTGTTTAATTTAATCGATGCAACGATGCGTTGTAATTTTCATGTTAGGCAAAAGCGGGACGATTTTTTTATCGCATTCAAAATCAACAGTCTCGGCATCATCGACATGTCGCCTCCAAAGCCTCAAAATGAAATTTATGTGCATGCGGTCGATATGGAAGGGATACATTTGCGGGGCGGTAAGATTTCTCGCGGCGGCATTCGTTGGTCGGACCGGCCGGACGATTTCAGAACCGAAATATTGGATCTGATGCAAACTCAGATGAGCAAAAACGCACTGATCATTCCGAAAGGCGCGAAAGGTGGATTTATCGTTAAAACGCCGGTTACAGACCCCGATTTCAAGGAAGCGGGCCGGAAGGCTTATGTCAAGTTGATTCAGGGCTTGCTCGATTTGACCGACAATTATGTCGAAGAGCGGGTCGTGCGTTTGCCCGGTATCGTGTGCTATGACGATCACGATCCTTATTTGGTCGTCGCCGCCGACAAAGGAACGGCTCAATTTTCGGATTTGGCTAATTCGGTTTCGGCTCAATATCATTTTTGGCTCGGTGATGCCTTTGCGAGCGGCGGCTCAAATGGCTACAACCACAAAGCGCTAGGAATTACCGCCCGTGGGGCTTGGGAATGCGTTAAACGGCATTTTCGCGAACTCGGCAAAGATATACAAAGCGAGCCTTTTACAGTTGTCGGCATCGGCAGCATGGACGGCGACGTGTTCGGAAACGGCATGTTGTTATCGCATAGCACACACTTGCTTGCCGCAATTAGCGGTCGTCATATCTTTATCGATCCCGCCCCGGACGATCTCGAAAAATCGTATTTAGAACGTAAGCGTTTGTTCGAATTGCCGGGATCGAGCTGGGACGATTATGACCGAAGCCTGATTTCCGAGGGAGGTGGAGTTTATTCGCGACATGCGAAGGACATTGTAGTTTCTCCGCAATTGCGCAAATGGTTGGGTATACGATATAAAAGCTTGGATGGCTCGACCTTGATTCGCTTATTATTGACTGCGCCGGTTGAATTACTATGGTTTGGCGGTATCGGTACCTATGTGAAAGCAACTAACGAAAAACATGAAGATGTAGGCGACCGAAGCAACGACGATGTACGTGTCGATGCGTTGCAATTGCGTGCGGCGGTTGTCGGCGAAGGCGCTAATCTCGGTTTCACTCAAAAGGCCAGAATTGAGTTCGCGCTTGGCGGAGGGCGTATCGATACCGATGCGGTTCATAACTCGGGTGGGGTCGATTGTTCCGATCATGAAGTCAATCTCAAAATTTTCTTGACCGGACTCCAGAAAAAACATGGCCTGAGCGATTATCGGCAAACCTTCGAATCCTTGACCGACGAAGTCTGTGCGGCAGTATTGGCCAACAATTACAAACAAAGCCTATGTTTGTCGCTAGAACAATTACGTGTTAAGGGGAATGCCGAACAGTACTTGTTGCTTTCGGAACGTTTGGAAAGCGCCGGGTTGCTCGATCGCACCGTCGAGTCCTTTCCAACCTATAAAGAAGTCATGGCTAGATCCGGACAAGTGATTACTCGTCCCGAATTTTCCGTATTGATGGCTGCTTGTAAGATTCAATTGACGCAAGACATCATGGATGGATCGGAATTCATTTCGGCTTCCGATTACGATGATTATCTGCATAGCTACTTTCCTATACCAATACGTCAGAACTATTCCGAGCATTTAGCCAGCCATCCTCTCGCGCCGGCGATTAAATCGACCGTGATCAGTAATACCATTATCAATCAAGCAGGGTGTGCTTTTTTGAATTGGCATAATGACAACGGCGGCAATATTATCGACAGTATCACCTGTTATTTGACCTTCGATCAAGTGCTCAAAGCCGCCGATTTTCGCCGAGACATTTTTAGTTTGGATAATCGCATTTCGGCTGAACAACAATACGATTTGTTGTTGCAATTGGAAAATGTTTTGGCTGAATTCAGCCAATGGATATTGATGAACGAACAGGTTGTTCGCCCGGATCAGCTTACGTTGGAAAATTATCGATCTTGTTTAACCGCTTTCGCCAATGAGTTTGTTCCGCTCGATTTCGAGGATGACACGGCTAATGGGATACCCGGCGAGCTGGCAAATCGTATCGCATTTATCAATTCACTGAACGACTTCCCGCAAATTGCGGCACTGTCTACTGAATCCGGACATGCCGTCAGAGCAGTCCGTAAGGCGTTTATCGACGTTGCAAAATATCTGGAGTTGGACAAGTTACTGGAGCAGCTAACAGCTGTTACCTTGCAAAGTCATTGGGAGCGTAAGGTCTTTAACAGTCTCAAGGTCGAAATCAAACAAACGCAAGGTAGGCTCGTGCAAGCCGTTTTGGCTTCGGATGCTCACGATTGCAAGACTTTTTTCGCCGTCGCTGTTAACAAGCAGAAGTTCATCCGTTATCAACGGGTTTTTCAAGAAGTTTCGAGAAGTACGACAAACAGCTTGATGCCTTATTTAGCTTTGAACAAAGCATTGATGAATTTGATTTGATTATCTTTAATCGACGAGTGAGTCCGGATGCTTATCAGAACGATCGTTTTTTGGATGGCCTGCTTTTTATGCAGAGGCTGCGGTTCCTCGCCATCGGTGCTCTATGCAAGCGGCGGCGAACAAATGATTGTTCATGTCATCGATCACGGTTTGCATACCGGTATCGTGGTCGATGCTCGAACTGCGGTGGACAGTATTTCAGGACTGGCGTTCGATTTAAATGAAATCGGTTTTATCGAGTTCGGTTGGGGAGATCGCGCTTTTTATCAGGCCGAGTCGTTTTCGTTGTGGTTGGCATTAAAGGCGTTGTTTTTTCCGACCGACTCAGTCATGCATGTCGCTGGGCTTCGGCACGATCCGGAGCATTATTTTCGGCACAGCGATATCGAGCGAATTTTGTTGCCAAAAAGTCATGTGGTCGCAATGTTGGGTTTTATCAATCAGTCGTTCGTAAGAGACGGGCAGGACGATTTAATCAATTTAGGGCGAGGCTTGTATGCTTATAGCCGTTTTTACAGCGCAATCGGCTCCTATCATATTTTTAACAATTGCAATACTTGGATCATGGAGGCATTGAACGTTGCCGATATCGCAGTGGATAGTCCACTCGCGCTTACCGCGCGAGGAGTCATGCGGCGGATCAGACGACATCAGAAAAAACTTTTATCCGATCAGGCCGAGTTTTAGTAGCATGCATTACTGCCGGTTCCTGGCGCAGTCTAGCGTCTAGCGCTTACTTTCGTGCAAGCGTCTAATAAAATAGCTTTGCCATAAAAGCCGAAAACATAATTTACCGCCACACGATAACCAAAGCGATAGTCAATACTAATAACAGAGCGGCGAGTATCCGGTAATTTTGGAACCACGGCAGAAACTTTAATTCAACCGATTCTTCTTGGAACTTGCGAATCTTCCAAAGATAAGGTGCGATACGCGGCAATTTTGGCGCTTCCGTCAACATGCTGATTGTGAACATGATAATCAGACAGATGACAAAGAGCATGAAAGCGACATGAAGAAAATGCATATCGATTGGACTAATTATTAAATAAAACGAGATACCCAGGCTGACAAGAAAAGTATAAAACGCCGCGGTTGCCGTTGCTCCGCGCCAGAAAATGCCCAAGATAAAGACTGCGACGACGGGCGGTGCGATATAGGCTAATATGTTTTGCAAATATTGGAATAATGAGCTGAAATTTTCAATATAAGGCGCCCAAGCCGCCGCTAAAACCATGAAGATAAATGCAGTTAGCCGCCCGGTCCACATTAGGGTTCGGTCGGACCACTGGGGACGAATTTGGCGAATAAAGTCCATGGTTACCAGGGTGGATGCCGAGTTGAGCGTAGAGTCTATACTGGACATCAGTGCGGCGAGAGTCCCTGCAACAACAAGCCCTAAGAGTCCGGAAGGTAATAAGTCGAACAACAAAGTCGGATATACCTGATCGGGGTTCGGTAGGTCAGGATAAAGCACACGAGACATGCTGCCCGGCAATACCATGATGAACAAAACGGATAACTTCAATAATGCAGCCAGCAATGTCCCATAGCGACCATGCTGTATATTTTTTGCGCTAAGAATTCTTTGCGCCATGAATTGATTGGTACACCAAAAATAAAAACCGAGAATAGGCACGCCTAAAACTAAACCCGTCCAAGGTAAAATAGCGTCATCGGCCGGTTGTATCAAGCTGAGCATGTTGTCCGGTGTAACGGCGGTCACTGCTTCCCACCCGTCGATTTTTCGATAAGCGAGAACTGAAACGATAATAGCGCCGATAAGAATTAGTATTGTTTGTATTGCATCGGTATAGATAACCGCTTTTAAGCCGCCTGCCACGGTATAGGCTCCGGCCAATAAAGCCAAGACTAAAATGGATTGCCACAGAGGAACGTCGGGGAAAATCATTTTTAGCAAAATTCCGCCGGCGTAAAGTGCACCGGCGGTATCGATTAGAATATTACCCAATAACGTTAAGCCCGAAAAAAAATAACGTGTGCGAGCGTCGTAGCGGCGCTGCAAAAACTCGGGCATCGTATAGACTTTTGACTGTAGCACTATCGGCAAAAAGAAAACCGCGTAAAACACCAAGACGACCGCAGCCATCCATTCATAGTTGAAGACCGAAATACCGGTTGCATAGGCATCGCCCGACAATCCCACCAAAGTTGTGCTGGAGATATTGGATGCAAACAATGAAATGCCGACGAAAGGCCAGGTCATCGATCGTCCGGCCAGAAAATAATCTTCCGTGCCTTTGGCTTCTGTTCCTACCTTGATACCGATTGCCAGTACGATACAGAAATAAACCAGAATGATTAAAAGATCCGTTTGAGCTAAGGTATGTGCCATGACTGCTAATAATATCTTTAAGCCGTTGGAATGAGTTGTTGTAAACCGTTCTTGCTAAGTCAAGTCCATGCATATGCAGACTACAGTTTTTTGCTCGTCCCGGTAAAAATTTAGGATTCCGCCTATTTTTCTGCAGGATTGAGGCCGAATGGGACTTTGGAGTATTCGACTGCACGTTTTAGAGGATATTCGTTCGGTAAGTCTATTAAGCTCAATTTTTCGTCCTTTGATCGTTTTGAGTGGTTAATTCGCTAATTAATTGCCTGGCACGGTCTTGGTGACTGCCGGACCAATAAATTTGATTGCAACTGAGGCAAATCCGAAAGTCGTTGTAATAAAGCTGAGTTAAAGGCTCTAGTCGATCGATGACAGCGTCTTTGCTTGTTTTTATCAACGTACCGTTGCAAAGTGAACAGCGTGTGAAAGGCGCGATGGACCGGTATAAATCCAAACGCTGCAGGACTTCTTTGACTTGCTCTCGAGGATGAACCGAGCGCACGAAGTAACCGTGAGTAATTATTTTCCGTCTTAATAAAAAGCGATCCCGAGTCAAAACGATTCGATGCTGCTGACTCGCTATCTTGGCAACATCGCCATCCTCGTAATCATTTCGGTACAAACAGTCAAAGCCCAATAAACGTAAATAACGCGCTAGCCGCCCAAGATTAGTATCGAGAATGAAGCGAAGGTTTCGTAACGGTTTAGGACGCAGGCGCAGTAGTGGCTCGATATCGAAACACTCGAACATCGGATAGACGCTAATTCGATCATTCTCTTGAACAATATAATCAAAATCAACCGAGCGGCCATTGGCCAAAATAATTTCGATCTCGGTGTGCGGAATACCTAAGGATTCGATTAAGTCTTTGATCGAAGTTCTACGATTAAGTATATGTTCAAATTCGACTTTACGCCGCTCGATCGGTAAAAAATCGTTTAATTCTTCGTAAAAACGTAAATAAACTCGGCCCACAGAGATTAACCTAGAAAAAGTATTTCACCATGAAGAATAAGAAGTTAACTTAATAACTTGTTATACCTATCGTACATCAAATTTCGGCATTAATGTATGGAGGCGTCGGGGTGTGCGGCCCCTCACCTAACGCTAGGTGAGGGGCCAGCATGGGTGCTGTCATAGAGCCTGGACGTATTCACCCAGCACCTAAATTCCATAGCCCGTTGGCTATGGTTAATTGTCTTGGATAATTTAGGTGCTGGGTTCACGGCGTCCTTTGACGAACACCCGACGCCGAAATTTGACTAGCAAAGGGTATATATAGTAGCAATTTGTTAGTAACTATCCAGTCCCCGAGCAATTATCGTTCCCACACTCGGCGTGGGAATGATAGGGGGGATGTGAATAATTACATTTGTTGAAACCCTTCATGAACTTCATGTGCTTCATGGGGGACCGTAAGGATTCCTTCGTTAATGAGTAACATCCTAATCAGTTATGCTTCATTTTAATATAATGCAGACCGATATTTTACACGTTCTAACAGAAAGGGGCAGCCAAATAGCGGACGGCGGCGCGACAGCACTTGAATAGATACCAGCCGGTCAGATCAGCTAGTTATTCTTTATAAAATCAGCCCCTTGAACCGTGTTATCGAGTGTTCCAGGAGTTCTTGTTGGAAATGCTTGGTACACAATGAATCAGAGCTAAACATAGTCTATCGGCGCCTTGTCGCTGAACGTTTCGGATTGTTAGCGTCGGATCGGGGCTTACCGGGGGTGCCCGTTACAACCGTACCGGTAGCGAAGGCCAACAAAAAACGGTACCACCCAATCACCGCCGAGTTCGAAGAATATCAACCAATTCAACAGCCACGGTTTTGGCCGGGACACGCCATACTGAGCGGCATACTGTTGAAACATGACGTCAATCATGCCTGCCAACTGAAACGGCAGCGTGATCGCTAAAAGTAGCCAGATCAACGGAAGACCGGCGAGCAACAGTAGTGTCCGTTCACCTAAACGCTCGACCGGCCAAACTAACAGTACCGAAAACAACCAAACGGCAGGTAGCAAGGCATGAAAAGTATGGGCGCCGGCGATTAAATCCGAGCCGTATCCAGCGATGCCGGCAATTGGTTTTCGAGTTGTTGCGGTTAGATGGACGAGCATCCCATCGTCCGACAATGATAATGTCGAATAATAATCACGCTGAATCGTATCGAAGACGTGGGTCAAAAAAGGCAGCGCAGGTGTCATTAAGACGCGGGGGAAAGCGAGCTCAATGACTTGACGGCACAGCTGCTGACGACACTCAAACAAAGCCATCTGAATGCCAAAGTCAGCGAAATTCTCGGCGGTATCGATGCCACATTGGATATCCCAGATATCGCCGGCAAAGAGCTGAGTATCGCCTATACCGGCGATACAACGCCGATCGATCCGCCGCCGGCCGGGGCTACCGATTTCGGTACTGTAAGTAGCAGACAGACAGCTGAAAGAATCTGGAACTATACCAATTCGAATAATGTAACGGTGACCTACACGGCCAGTTTGAGCGGTAGTAATGCATTTAGTTTTGTTCAAGGACAAGGCACCCGAAATGTCGCGCCCGGTAGCTCCACGCAAACACGAATCCGCTTTTCTGCGGCAGGGCAGACACGAGGACGCAAGAATGCGACGCTAACGATTATCCAATCGGCGCCTGGATTTACCCCTTTTACACAAAACATCGTGCTGACCGGTATCGTCGAAACCACGCCGACCGCTCAAATCTATCTCGACGACCAATTGCTGTTCGATGAAGGCACGCCCACGGGCGACTTGAATGCCCTAATCTTGTGGATGGATCATCCTTATGCCGCCAACAACGGCAAATATCAAGATCAAGACAACGTCAAATTTCCGGTCAAACTCTCCGGCACCTATGTTCTGGCCTCGGGTTTCGGCGGCGACCGGCACAGCACCCTATCGGCCGAACGCCAACGACGCTTGGACCGCCTGTTGCTCGACGGGGCGGCCGAGGAAGCCCAGGAAAAATATCTGGAAGACAATCAAGAAAAAACCGATGAGATTTTGCGCCGGTTTGCGATGCTGGAAACACTCTTGAATTCCAGCCGGTCGGAAGAAGAACAATTGAAAGGTGTTCGCCAAGCGGTGACGGCTCGCCCGGATTTGTGCGAATTCTCGCGCTTACATGCAGAATACGGCGGGAAGAATGAATTCCGTTTTGTCTGGCAGTTCTTCAAGCCACGGCGGGCAGCGCTGCTACGGATTTTGAGCAAGTTAAAGCTGGAATCCACCAGTCAGGATGCCAGTTTTGAGCGGTCGCTGGCGTTTATGTTGGAGAACAGCCATCGGCAAAGCGAGTGGCTATCGCTCAAGGGCAAAGGCAAGATAGCCCTAACGGCGGATGATCTGAGTTGGATTCCTGAAAAATGGTGGAAGTTGGTAACCGGCGAAATCAAGCGCGATGCGGCTCCGGTTCGAATCAATCGCCGCCAGTTCGAAGCATGCGTCTGTTCGCAAATGGCTAGGGAACTGAAATCCGGCGACCTTTGCGTGATCGGCAGCGATGCATATTCTGACCACCGGAACGAGTTGGTGCCGATGGCCGAAAGCGAACGTACACGCGCGGATTATGGTGAGAAAGTGGGCTTGCCAGTCGAGAGCGCAGCCTTTATCGAGCATGTCCGCACCCTACTGACCGAGGCGGCACAACAGGCTGACAAGACTTATCAGGAAAATGCATATTTCAAGATCATAAATGGCAGGCCAAAGCTGGGCCGGCAACAGAAAAAAGAGATTCCGCCAGGCTTCAAGGAAATGGATGATACGTTAAGGCGAAAACTCGATAGCATGGGCCTTTCGTTGTTAGACGTGCTTACCGATACCATGCAATGGATTGGGTAGGGTAAGCATTTTGGCCCGTTGAGCGGTCACAAAGGCAAATTACGTGAGGAAGACCGGCGCAAGATTCTGACGGTGTTCGCCTATGGCACAGGTTTAGAGGGGACACAAATTTCCAAAAATATTGCCGATGTCAGTGCTCGGCAAGTGTCATTCGTCAATCAACGCCAAGTCACGACGGAAAAGCTGGAGGCCGCCATTTCTACGATTATCAATGCATACAATCAATTTCAACTGCCACGCTACTGGGGCGATACAAAACGCGCGGCGGCAGACGGAGTGTAACGTTTCAGATGTAACGAAATCAATAATGTTACTCATTTACGAAGGAATCCTTACGGTCCCCCTTCATGGTTAAACTGCCGAATTTAAATCTACAGTGGGTATATCAAGGGTTGATATTAGCTGCCGTTGCCGTTTTTTTTATTTTCGTACATGGCTTTATCGGCGCGGTCCAGTAGTGTTTTAATGTCGGTGCCATCGTTGGGATAAATGCTCATTCCGGCACTGACGCCAATATCGATCATACGGTCATCGATAAGATAGGTTTTGCTGATGACATCGACCGTATGTTTAAGAATTTTATCGACCATTTCCAAATCGGTCACATCCTCGAGTAATATCGCGAATTCGTCGCCACCTAATCGAGTAACGGTGTCCGTTTCTCGAACACTCCGTGCGATTCGGTGTGCTACGCTTTGCAATAGGCGATCTCCGGTCTTGTGACCGAACAAATCGTTAACCGGTTTGAATTTGTCTAAATCCAGAAACAAAACCGCCAGACTGGAATTGCTTCGCGCGGCTTTCTTTATGGCCCTTTCCAACCGGTCGTTAAACAAAATCCGATTAGGCAAATCGGTCAACGGGTCGTGATGTGCGATATGACGGAGATGCTCTTCTTCGGCTTTGCGTTCCGAAATATCCGAAAGTATTGCCACATAATGCGTGATTTGATTGTCACTGTCTTTAACTTGGCTAATGCTGATTCGCATCGGTAATAATGCGCCATTTTTAGTGCGATCGACAATGTCGCCTTGCCATTGACCGTTTTGGTTTAGAGAATCCCACATATATTGATATTGCTCGGTAGACACATAACCCGATTGCAAGATCGAAGGCGGCTTCCCCAATAATTCTTCTTGATCGTAGCCGGTCATTTTACACAGTGTTTGATTGACCGATACGATGCGTACCGATGGGTCGGTAATCATAATTCCTTCGCTACTGAAGTCAAAAACCGTAGCCGCAAGTTTTAATTGTTGTTCAGCCTTCTTGCGTTCGCTGAGATCCATTACATAAGCAATACCTTGTTCACGATTACCGCTAAGCAATGCCGCGCCTATATATACAGGTACCCAATATCCTTGTTTATGGATCAGCGCTTTTTCATAAGGCTCGCATCGGCCATGCATTAAAAGCTCGTCGATAGCCTGTTGATCCTTAGCATGAAACTCAGTTGGAGTAATATCTCGCCAATTGACCGCCGCTTTTTCAATATCGGCTTGGAAAAAACCCAGCATGTTTAAAAAAAGGTCGTTCGCTTCGTCGATCATACCATCGAGGCGCCATGAAATAATACCGATTGTATTGGACTCCTTCAGGCTTCGAAAACGCGATTCACTGAGAGCTAGTTGTTTTTCGAATTTTTCGATACTCTTTATAATTTGCCGGCTGACTAGCAGTCCGATACCGACAAAGATAGTTAATATCAGCACGCTAATTTGCCATGCAATGAGTTTAACCCATCGGGCGCCTTCGCTTAATTTCAGCGAAAATTGGTTTTCTAGCTCATGAAGCTCATTATTGAGCTGCCGTATGCGCCGCCTTAAGTCGGCGATTTTTTCGCTGTCGCGACGCGAGCCGGTAATTTCGTTTCGTATTTGTTCGCCGATTACGTTCAATGCATCGATTTTTTTATCGGCAGACCGCCATATATCGATTGCTTCGCGCATATAGGAAATGCGGTGAAATTTTATAAAAAAATGGATCATCGTATCGATGTCGTCCGGGTGGTTTTGTCCCTGAAGAAAACCTTCTCTTGCTGCTTGTTTGTCGGGTGGAAATTGAAATAAAGCTGTTCGAGCTTTGCTATCGCCGCTGATGATTTCGAGGGCTTCCAAATAAGCTAGATAATCCGCCTCGGCATGACTGTAGGAATATTGAGTTAAGTAAAAAACCGCATCTTTTTGCCCTTTGGCCCAGAGTCCTTCTCCTCTCACATAAGAACGAACTCCTTCAAAGACATTGCCGTTCCAGTAAATCATGCCGAGTAGGGATACCGAAATGAGTCCGAATAGGCCGATAATGAAAACGACTTTTTTTCTAGTCGACCATCCATGCGCTCTTGAGTCGTAAACTTTATTGGTTGTCATAATTCTCAGGAAAAAGTTGCAAAGTATCTAACGGCTGGGTTGATAGTTTCAAAAATATACCTATCGGAGATCAAAATTCGGCACAGGGATGTCCGTCAAAGGACTCCGTGAACCCAGCACCTAAATTATTCAAGACAACTAACCATAGCAAACGGGCTATGGAATTTAGGTGCTGGGTGAATACGTCCATGTAGGCTCTATGCCAGCTCCATGCTGGTCCCTCACCTAGCGTTAGGTGAGGGACCGAGCACCCCGGCACCTCCTTAAGCACTGCCGAAATTTGAAGTGCGAAAGGTAAAACATGAATTTAATTAAAGATTTTGTGACAAATAACTTCCTGGAACAATGAGCTTTGCTGTGGTTTTGGTTGCTCGCATCACATGGCGCCGTGACGACGGCTTTCCTTGTCTCCCACACCTGTCAATTGAGCAACCGAACCGGCTTGCTCTACAAAAAAATAGTGAAGGTTTTTATGATCAAATCCTAAGCCAATGCTGAAATATGCGCGAAAAGTATCAATTATTTCATGGCTGTTGTGACTCGATGCCCAGCTGCAAGCATTTTAATTTTTGCCAGGGTTTATCAGTGTAATCCGTGAAGCGATTGTTTGAGCCTTACTTGAACGAAGGATTCTTTTCTGTCACCAATTTTTCATCGAAACGACGCGAAATTGAAATATTACTTATTTATCTTATCGATAAATAAAGCATTTGCGGCCAACATTATGAAATTAATCGATACACAGATAAGGGTTAGTCCTGCACGCCGACTGGATTGTTTTGTCACATACGATCAGGTCTTGATCGAACAAGCGCAGCGTTTGCGATATCAGGTTTTTGCCAAGGAAATGGGGGCGAGACTCAAAACCGACAAAGAAGGCTTAGATTATGACGAAATCGACCATTTTTGCGATCATTTGGTCGTAGTCGATACGACTAATGAAAAAATTGTAGGCTATACACGCTTACTAAATCAAGAACAAGCCCGCAAATTGGGATATTTTTATTCGCAAAAAGAATTTAATCTGGACCGAGTGCTGGCTTTACCTGGGCGCTTTCTCGAAATAGGCCGTACCTGCGTCGACCCGAAATACCGGGGCAGTGTGGTATTAACCACGCTCTGGTCGGCGTTAGTAAACTATGCGCAGTTAGGCGATTACCATTATTTGATCGGGTGCGCGAGTATTTCGCCCGGGCCGAGCGGTTATGCGGTCGATGCGGTTTATCGATCGATCGATTCAAAAAACAAGGCGTCAGACGCGTTGTCGGTAGTGCCCTTAATCGAAGTGCCTGAACATTTACGCTGCGAACGCGACGAGTCGGGGATTCCGCCTTTGTTGAAAGCATATTTACGCTTTGGTGTACAAATTTGCGGCCGCCCGTTTTGGGACGAAGATTTCAACGTCATGGATTTGTTTATCCTGTTGCCGTTGGCACAACTGGAAGACCGCTATTCGAAACATTATTTTAAATCCAATTACTCAACCAATGATAGCCACGCTTCGCCAGCTTTATAAAATAAAACTGATTGTTTTGCTGTTTTTATCCGGTTTCGTGATCGTTCTGAGCGTGTTTCCGATTATCAATCGGTCATGCCGGCCGACTCAAGCCCGGGAAAAGGTCAACCGGATCAAACTGGCTTGGCTCAAGGCCTTTAAGCGAATTTTAAACCTCGAAGTCATTATCGAGGGACAGGCGGCCGATGGACCGGTGTTGGTTGTCAGTAATCATGTTTCATGGCTCGATATCATTGCGTTGGGGCAGCATTTGCCGGGATATTTTGTCGCCAAAAACGATATTCTCGATTGGCCCGTAATCGGGTATTTGTCGAAAGAAGCCGGAACAATATTCGTTCGGCGAGGAGACAAGCAGACGATTCATACCACGACCGAACAAATGAGCTGGTTATTGAAACAAAACAGCAAGGTATTCGCATTCCCGGAAGGTACAACTTCGGATGGCTCAATCGTTTTGCCGTTTCATTCTTCGCTGCTGCAACCGGCTTTATTGACTCATTCGGCAATTCAGCCGGTTGCGCTCCGTTATGAAGGTAAGGCTAAATCCTTAGCTCCATTTATAGGCGACGACGATTTTATTCCGCATTTATTCAAAATGCTGAAACTCGGAAAGATAGAGGTCCGCGTCAAAATGTTGCCTGTTCTCGAAATGGCCGATAAAAGCCGGTCGGCTTTAAGTCATGAAGCGCACAACGGCATCACTGAGGCGCTTCGTGCCGAACCGACTATTTCTCAGGTTCCAGCATCACTTCCATTTTCTCGCAAACGGTTTTCAAAATTTTGATACGCGCATAGCGTTTGTCGTTCGCTTCAACCATCAGCCAAGGAGCGGCACGGGTGCTTGTTCGTGCTATCATTTCGTTGACCGCGATTTTATAATCATCCCATTTTTCCCGGTTACGGTAATCGTCCTCGGTGATTTTATGTTTTTTGTAGCTGATTTGCTCGCGAGCTTTGAAACGCGCTAATTGCTCGTCTTTATCGATGTGTAGCCAAAATTTCAGTAATAGAATCCCATGTTCGATCAATGCTTCCTCGAAATTGACGATTTCCGAATAACTGCGCATCCATTCCTTTTCTTCGGCAAAGCCTTCCACTCGTTCGACCAAGACGCGCCCGTACCAGCTTCTATCGTAAATGGTAACCTTGCCGGCTCTAGGGATATGCCGCCAAAATCGCCATAGATAATGATGCGCGGCTTCCTCGTCGGTCGGCGCGGCGGTCGGAATAACTCGGTAGCTTCTGGCGTCGATTGCCGATGTAATACGCCGTATCGCTCCGCCCTTACCCCCAGCGTCCCAGCCCTCGAATACTAGTATTGTCGAACGCTTTTGTTCCCGTGCGGCCCTGACTAATTTATTCAGTTTACCCTGGTAATGCAACAATTGATCGTTGTAGTCTTTTTTATCGAGTTCGAGCGATAAATCCAACGTGTCGAGCAAGCTTTGCTGGTTAATATTGACGAAAGACAAGCCGTTTATGGTTTCCGATTTTCCATTGCGGCTTTCGATATGTTGCCGGATTCTATGCAAAACATGCTGCCCGACGGTCAAGCTGCTGTAACGAATATCGGTCCCTTCGACAACTAGCCAAGGTGAGATTCCTGTGCTGGTTGTTGTCAATACATTTTCGGCGATTGCTACGAACTCGTCATAAAGTTTCAGATGCTTTTTATCGCGTTCGGTGACTTGCCAACTAGTTTCCGGATCTTTTTCAAGTTCCTTGAGACGTTTTTTTTGCGTTTCTTTTTTCAAATGTAGCCAACATTTAATGATTAACGCGCCATCGTCGATCAGTAATTGTTCCATTTCGTTGATATGCTTGAGTTCCACCGATAATTGACTGTCGTCGATGTCTCCGTAAACTCGGTGAGATATCGGGTCGCTATACCAAGAGCCGACATAAATGCCTATTCTTCCCTTAGGCGGCAGAGAGCGCCAATAGCGCCAATATTTAGGACGCTCTTTTTCCTCATCGCTGGGTTCGTCGAAGGCGAACGTTTCCATGTAGCGTGCATCGAGCCATTCGTTTAGTAAATTAATGACTTGTCCCTTGCCGCCGCCGTCCACTCCGGAGATCAGAATAATGACAGGAAAATCGCAAGTGCCGAGCTGTTGTTGCAGCAACAACAACTGAGTTCTCAATTCAGGAATTTGCTCGTTGTAATCTGATTTTTTTAGGGTATGACCCAGCTCGGCAATTTCAAACATGGATGTGTCTCGTATCGGAGTTAGATTTCTATAGGATGCGCTAAATCTAAGGAAGGGCGGCAATTTGGAACTACTATAGTTCATATCGACACTATCGTTAAAGCTTGTTCTTACTGCGGTGCCGCAAAGCATGAGTTGATAATGTATAATTCCCGCAAAAAATCGGAGTTAATTAATGTCTCAACGTGATGATTCTAAACAGGCCTCTGCCGACACCTTTAACCATGATCATAAAGCCTGCAAGCTGGAAGCCTTGCAAAAAGCGGAAAAGTTATGTTTGGAGAGAGGCGCTCAATTGACACCGATACGTCATAAGGTTCTTGAGTTGATTTGGGATAGCCACGAAGCCGTCAAGGCTTATGATTTATTGGACCGGATCAAGCCGTTCAACGATTCGGCAAAACCGGCTACCGTTTATCGCGCGCTGGATTTTTTGATCGAACAGAAATTAATTCACCGAGTCGAAAGCATGAATGCTTTTATCGGCTGCAATCATGTTGAAGGCAAGCACGATTTATTGCTGTTGATTTGCGAAGGTTGCCGTCAGATCGAAGAAAGACCGGCGACACCGGTCATGGACAGTTTGTCGGATGAACTGAAGGAAGCCGGATTTATCGCGCGACGTAAGACGCTCGAAATTCATGGTATTTGCAAGCATTGCGCAGATGGTGCGGCATAGCCAGTCGGGATCGCTGCCATGGCCCTCAATACCTATCATTTGATCGACGCATATTGGCGTTTACGGAATAACAGGGAAAATATTGTTTTGGCAACGATCATCGAAACCCTGGGTTCGACTTATCAAAAATCCGGCGCCAGAATGCTGATTGCCGACAACGGCGAATTAAACGGCCTGTTGGGCGGCGGCTGCTTTGAACGGGATTTGGTCGAACAGGCGTATACGGTTTTCGAAACTGGAAATCCTAAAGCCCTGTTCTACGATATGCGTTCTCCCGACGATGTGGTTTGGGGGTTGGGTTTAGGCTGCAATGGGGCGGTAAGGGTATTGTTGCAATTATTGAAAGCCGACAATGATTTTCACCCGATGAACCGAATTGTAGAGGTATCCGAAAGTCATACGGCAGGTATTTTGGCGACTATTTATGAATCCAACCATCCCGATTATTCAATCGGCGATTGTTATTTTCTGGCTGAATTCGAATTAGACGACCTTAGCCAAAAGAGCAATACTCCCGAATCAATCGCCGAGGCGGCCAAACAAACTTGGATGCAGCACAAAGCCTGTCTAAAAGACTGCGTGATCGATCGTTGTCCCGTTAAATTGTTTTTTGATGTCATCCGGCCGCCAGCGCAACTACTGGTGCTGGGAGCAGGAGCCGATGCGCTTCCGGTCGTGCAATTCGCCAAAGCACTCGGTTGGCGTGTCACGATCGTCGATCATCGGCCGAGCTATGTTAAACCCGAACGATTTCCCTCAGTCGATGCCTTATTGCATTCGATGCCCGAGGACTTGCAAGAGCGTTTGTCGTTGGATCGATTCGATGCGCTCGTGTTGATGACTCACAGTATCGAATATGATGAACGCTATTTAAGAATCATAGCGGCTAGCCGAATCCCTTTCATCGGTTTGCTTGGCCCCGTTCATCGCAGGGATAGACTCCTCGATAGTATAGGTGCGGACGCACCGAATATTGCCGCTAAGGTATTCGGTCCGGTCGGCTTGGACATCGGCGCCGAGACACCCGAAGAAATTGCATTATCGATTATGGCCGGTATTCACGCCGCGTTGAAGGGACGAGATGGCGGACAACTCGGTATTAAAGATTGCCATCCCCTATGAGTCATGATTTTGAGAATGTATATGCAATAATTTTAGCCGCCGGCGCATCCCGCCGACTGGGTAGCCCCAAACAACTCCTCGAATGGCGCGGCCGAACCTTACTCGGCAATACAATCGAAAACGCTCGTTCATTACTGAACGAGCGTGTCATTGTGGTACTGGGAGCCCAAGCGGAAGCGATAAGAGAAACGGTCGATTTCGGCGAGCTTGTCGTAGTTGTTAACCCGGATTGGCCAACGGGTATCGCTTCGTCGATTCGCGCCGGCATCGACGCTTTACCGACAAGCGCCGATGGGGTATTAATGTTATTATCCGATCAACCTTTGGTCGGTTACCGAAAAATGCAAAACTTGCTGACACAATGGCAAATTGAACCGTCCCTCATCGCCGCAAGTCAGTATCATGATACGGTCGGCATTCCTGCGCTATTTCCGTCGGCTTTTTTCGGTGCGTTGCGCTCCCTGCGGGGCGACCGGGGCGCGAAGAGCCTGTTATTGCAATTTGAAGAAAAACTTCTGAAAATTCCCTTACCCGAAGCGGAACTCGATATCGATACTAGGGAAGATTTCGACTACCTAAGCGGCCATTACGATGCCGGGGAGTGAACGATGACGACCTTGATGATCAACGGTAAGCAATACGAGTTAGACGCCGAGGACGATATGCCCTTACTGTGGGCTATCCGCGATATCGCCGGTTTAACTGGAACCAAATTCGGTTGCGGTATTGGGATGTGCGGAGCCTGTTCCATACATCTCGATGGCGAACTGGTTCGATCCTGCATGATTCCGTTCGGTGCGGCCAAAGATAAAGCAATCACGACGATCGAGGGCCTTGCTACCGAAGAAGGTCTGCATCCGTTGCAACAAGCCTGGATCGATAAAGATGTATCGCAATGCGGATACTGCCAACCCGGCCAGATCATGGCGGCTGCCGCTTTGCTGCGGGAGAATCCGAATCCGAGCGAAGATGAAATCCGGACGAAAATGACCAACTATTGCCGTTGCGGAACCTATCTGCAAATATTCGAAGCGGTCAAACAAGCGGCGCAATTTCATGGAGAGCAGTCATGAGCACTTTATCGAATCTGTCGATGACGCGCCGTCAATTTCTTGGAACCGCCGCGGCCGGCGCCGGCGTATTCGTGTTAGGGATATCCTTGCCCGGTTGCGCCAAGGTTGACGAACAAGGCGAAGGCGTAATCAATGCCTTTATCGGAATCGATGAAAATGGTGTCGTGACTTTTCAAAATCCTTTCATCGAAATGGGGCAGGGGACCTATACCTCGATTCCGGCCATCATGGCCGAAGAACTGGATGCCGACATGGCGATGCTCAAGGTCGTGCAGGCGCCGCATGGGCCGGAATACCGCATCATGTTCAACAATACGACGCGTTTTACCGGCGGCAGTTTCAGCGTGCGTTCGTCCTATATGACCATGCGAAAAGCCGGTGCGACCGCGCGGGCAATGTTGATCAAAGCCGCGGCCGACACTTGGCGCGTACCGCCCGGCGAATGTACGACAGAACCGGGTGTCGTGATTCATCGCGAGAGCGGAAAAAAATTGACATACGGCGAATTGGCACCCTTGGCGGCTAAACTGAATATACCCGCAGACGTGCCGTTAAAAGACCATGCTTCTTTCCGGTTGATCGGTAAACCGGTCAAACGAACCGATAATCGGGTTAAAGCCACTGGAGAAGCCGAATTCGGTATCGATATCAAGGTCGATGGGCTGCTGTATGCCGCAGTCAAACAATCGCCGGTATTCGGCGGTTCGGTCCAATCGTACGACCAAGACGCAGTGCTCAAAATGCCAGGCGTCGTTGCGGTCGAGGAGATACCGAACGGTGTTGCCGTGATTGCCGATCAATATTGGCGAGCCAAAAAGGCTTTAGAACAATTACCGGTGACTTTCGATGAAGGCGATAATGCCGATTTCTCATCGAAGTCGTATTTGGAAAAACTTAAAGCCGCGTTGAACGAATCGGGAGTCAGGGTAGAAAATGTCGGCGATGCTGATAAGGCTTTATCCGAAGCGGCTAAAACTATCGAAGCGGTCTATCATGCGCCTTTCCTTGCGCACCAAACGATGGAGCCGATGAACTGCACCGCGCTGGTCACGAAGGATCATTGCAAGGTTTGGGCGCCGAATCAAGGCGCTGATTTCGTCGCCAAGGTCGCAGCCGAAATTACCGGTCTAAAATTGGATACTATCGAAGTAATCACCCCTTTCCTCGGCGGCGGTTTCGGAAGGCGCTTCATCATGGACTATACGGCGCAGGCGGTAACGCTGGCCAAGAAACATCCGGGCAGGCCGATCAAAGTTATTTGGACGCGCGAGGAAGACACGCAACACGACCATTACCGCCCGATGACCGCAGCCAAATACCGGGCCGGTTTCGATGCGCAGGGCAATCCGCTCGCGATTCAAATTACGACGGCAGGCGAGGGGCCGTCGGGCCGGCTCAATCCTGAATTTCTTGAAGACCCCGCTATCGACGAGAGCATTTTCGAAGGCGGTCCGCATCAACCCTATGGGATACCGAATAAGCGCGCCGAACTGGTCAATGTGCCGGTCAAGCCGTTGCCGATCGGCTACTGGCGATCGGTTGGGAATTCGCAGAACGCCTTCTTCAAGGAGTCGTTCATCGATGAAATGTCCCATGCGGTAAGTGCCGACCCGGTCGAATTTCGCCGTAACTTGTTAACCGAACAACCACGATTCAAAAAAGTGCTCGATACCGCCGCCGGCATGGCAAACTGGAAATCCGAAGTTTGGCAAGACGAAAACGGCATCAAACATGCGATGGGCGTCGCCTTGCATGAATCGTTCGGCAGCATCGTCGCGCAAGTGGCCGAAGTGGCGCTTGACGATGGCGATATCCGGGTTGTCCGGGTCTGGTGTGCGGTCGATTGCGGTTTCGCGGTGAATCCGGCCATTGTTAAAATGCAAATGGAAAGCGGTATTGTTTTCGGCTTGTCGGCAGCGTGGAGCGAGGAAATAACCCTCGAAAAAGGCCGCGTGATGCAAAGCAATTTTCACGACTATCCGATCTTGCGGCCTGACCAAATGCCCGATGTCGAAGTCGAAATCATCAACAGCGGCGAGCCGCTCGGCGGCATCGGCGAACCCGGCACTCCGCCGATCGCACCGGCGGTCTGTAATGCCCTTTTTAAACTGACCGGGCAACGAGTAAGGAGCTTGCCTCTTTCGCAATATACTTTTTGAACGCCGCAGGGGGCGTACCCAAAAAGCAAAAACAGGCTCCGATAAAATAGTCGGCGTATCTTGAAGAACGTTCTCCGCATTTTTTTATCGTTCCCACGCCGGAGCGCTCATCGTTATACATAAGTCAAAAATAACCCTTTTGCAACCTTAACCAATGAGACCTCGATACCATTTATTGTTACTTAACACTTTCGAGATCGCGATCAGGGGATCGCTCCCACAGAGAGCGTCCGCCGCTCTCTGTGGGAGCGACGCCTTCGTCGCGACTATCGAAGCCAGTAACGCTCAAACACCAATAGCCTTTCCGGACAACACAACCATTTAGCGCTCGGTCGCTACTTTTTGCACAATTAGATATATTTATACTTATGTATAAAGACGAGCGCTCCGGCGTGGGAACGATAGGGGGGGCGAATAATTACCTTTATTATTGAATAACTTCTACTCCTCGCCAGAAAGCGATGTGGTTTTTAATATTTAACGCTTCCGGTTTTGGGTCGGGATAGAACCATGCAGCATCGCGATTAATCGCATCATCCACGAAGAGGTCGTAATAGCTTGCTTTACCTTTCCACGCACAAAAGGTGTGCGTATTGCTTTCTCTAAGGAATTGGGCTTTAACCGAATCGGCAGGAAAATAATGATTTCCCTCGACTATTACTGTGTCATTGCTTTCGGCAATGATAACTTTGTTCCAGATAGCTTTCATGATTTTTCTCCCTATGGTATTATTTTTTCAGGCTTTGAAACGGCTTCAAGAAAGTAAATACTAAAAAGATGCTGGTCATCAGACCATATTTTGAGCAACTTAAAGCCGCTGGCATTAGCCAGGGTAATGAATTCATCAGGACTGTATTTGTAGGAATTCTCGGTATGAATGTATTCGCCGTTTATGAAGCGGAAATCTTGGCCTGAAATACTAACCTGCTGATCTTCGCTACTGACCAGGTGCATTTCAATACGACCTCGCTGATCGTTGTAATAAGCACGATGTTCGAAGCGGTCGAAGTCAAAGTTACCGTCCAGTTCATTATTGATACGGGTGAGCAGATTGAGATTAAATTCTGCCGTGATGCCGGCAGCATCGTTGTAGGCAGCATTCAAAACGGATGGATCCTTTTTGCGATCAAGTCCGACCAGCAAACCACCGCCTTTGCCGGTTAGCCGGTGTATACCGGTCAGAAAATGCTGAACTTCTAGCGGATCAAAATTACCCAGACTAGAACCCGGAATGAATACGACGCGCCTCCCATGCGGGATACCATGAGGTAATAGCATCTGTTGAGTAAAATCGAGGCAGGCTGGATAAATAGGTAACCAGGGATACTTATGACTTAAACCGCAGGCCGATTGCTTGAGAAACTCACGGGAAATATCCATCGGTACATAGGCGGAAGGAAGCAGACTTTCCAGCAGTAATTGTACTTTCTCGCAACTACCGCTTCCGGGTTCGATCAATACCGATCCCGGCTCAATCAGACGACCAATTTCATCCGCGTATGTTTGTAATAGGTTACGTTCAACATTAGGAATGTAATATTCCGGCTGTTCCAAAATCGCCTCAAACAATTGAGATCCGGTTTCATCATAAAAATACTTGGGAGGAATTTGTTTCTGTATGCGCGATAGACCTTTAAGCACTGCATCACGAAAGCTTTCCAGTTCGGGTTCGAAATCGTGGAAACTGATTTTTTGGCTTAGTAAATTCATAAGTCGTCCGCTAAACGGATGCCGGCAAATTGCCAGCGATCTTGTGGATAGAAGAAATTACGGTAAGTTGGGCGGATATGATCACCCGGTGTGACACAAGAACCACCTCGCAATACCCACTGGTTACACATGAATTTACCGTTGTATTCACCCATGCTGCCCTCTAGCGGTTTAAAGCGAGGGTAAGCCAGATAGGGTGAGGCGGTCCATTCCCATAACGAGCCATAGAATTGACCTTCACCCGTTTGCGGATGAAAAATGCCGCCTTCACTGAAATGGCCTGTTACCGGTATTTCCAGCAATTTTGTTTCAATTTCAGCTTCCGATGGCAGTCGTTTTCCGGCCCAACGTGCATAAGCATCTGCTTCGTAATAACTGATATGTACGACGGGGGCGGACGGATTCAGCGTCTCAAGTCCATAAAGGGTGAACTCAAGCCGTAAACCATCCTGGTTTTCCCAATAAAGCGGCGATTTCCATTGGTTGTTCCGGATGTGGCTCCAGCCATCTGATAACCACAATTCAGCTCTGGAGTAGCCTCCGTCTTCCATGAAGTCGAGAAATTCGCTGTTTGTGATCAGTCGAGAACTTAAACGGTGCGGTTCCAGCCAAACTTGGTGACAAGGCTTTTCGTTATCAAAGGCAAAGCCACCATTATTATCCGTTCCTATCTCTACCATGCCACTTGGCCTTTGTTCCCAATCCAAATTTTCGGTTGTTTTAATAGCCGGTTGGGAGCGCTCCAGATAACTGGGTTTTAAGGGATTGCTCCAAAAGTTGTGCTTGATATCCATGAACATCAATTCCTGATGCTGCTGTTCGTGGTGTAAGCCCAAGGTTAGACGAAAAGCGGCTTGTCGCCACTGGGATTCGTCGAGGTTATCTATAAAATCTATGATGCGCTTATCGATTTCAGAACGGTAATGAAACACTTGTTCAATCGTCGGACGTGACAATAAGCCGCGTTTTGCCCGAGCATGCATAGTACCAACCGTTTGATAATAGGAATTAAACAAATAACAGTATTGGGGATTGATAGGGCGATATTCCGACTCGAATGCTTCCAATAGAAAGGTTTCAAAGAACCAGGTCACATGAGCTAAATGCCATTTTGGCGGACTGATCTCAATGCCGCTTTGAATTTGATAATCATCGGCCATCAACGGCGCACAAATTTGAAGACTGATATTGCGGACACGAATGTAGTCTGCGATTAATTTTTGCCGCGAAATTTCCGCTGTAGCCTGGTGATTTTTTAATGAGGATGGCATTTGGAATCAGTTAAAAGTTTAAGTAATTGCAAGCGATATGAACAGAGATATGAACAGACAACAATCAAAGCCTTTACTTCATGAGGTAATGTACTGCTCGATCTTTTTTTGTCAACCAGCAGTGGATGCGGCAGTATTTAAATTCATAAAGAAAAAGGGGTCAAACCAAGAAAAAGGGGTCAGGTTAGATTATTAATCTAACCTGACCCCTTTTTTGCCTTTTTTGGATGCTTCTTGCGAGTAGTTATTGGGTTTAACTTTGTGGGAAAATTCCGTTTCAAGACAAGCAGCAATTCTTGAGTTTTTTTCCGCTACCGCACGGACAAGATGCGTTGCGGCCGATTTTCGGCCTAGTGGCCGTCTGCCCCAATGTTTTTTGCTCCTCGAATTCGGCTTCGATGTCATCGATGACATGCTGCAAGTTTTCAACCGAGAAGGGGAGCATTACGAATAGCCGGGCAAATAGACAGTCATCGGTAGGTTCTATGCCTTCTTCAATGACATTCGCTTTGATCTGTTCGATATTCGGAAACTTGGAAAAATCGCGGGTGATCAAGACTTCAAACAGGCGAGCGTTTCGTGCGACATCTTCCCAATAAGCGTCTGCATCAGCGGTATCGAAATCATCGCCTAACCAAAACTCCTTGCACAGCGATAACCCGGTCCAAAATCCAAAGCACCACTGATGGATCCAATCGAATTGTTTACCCTTGAGATTTTTAATATCGAATGGAAATTTAAGTTGCCCGGAGACTCGCAATTGTACGTAAGCGTCGTATACATCGAATGCAGCCGGCATCAGGTTTTCGATATGCTTTAGTTCGAAATCGGGCGTACGATGATGAAAAAGGCAGATTTCCCATTGTTCGGGTAGGATCGATGGCGGCGTGATGGCCATTGCATAAAAAAATCCGTGCAGTTCGTAGAGATTGAAATGATCGGCTTCCGGTACGATGCCGTTTAATTCATCGATTAATTTAGCGAGTAGCTTGTGTTTGATCATTTTTGTTTGATGCGGATTTTGAGCCGGGTGTCTTATACCCTTAGCTGGCCGAATTCGGTGCCGGGCCCTCAGACAGGAACATCGGTGCCGAGTTTTGGTCAGCGTAGAATAAATGTTTGACTCATGTTTAAGATGCGCCGCTTAATCATGCAAGGAAATATCAATTATTTTTAATTGAAATGCTTCCATTTTACCCAAGCGGCACAAGCAATTCCGACCAATATGTAGGTGTAGCTATATACAAAAACGTACAAGCTGGTGGGGTTGTGGGTAGCGGCATCGCGAAGACTCGGTGTTACCAACCAAGTCCACAAAACGGCAGGTATCAAATAGAATAAAAAGCCTAAACCTGCCGTTTTTAAAGGATTGCGACCCTTAACTTCGGCGTCTCGATAATACCAATAGGCAATTGCTAACGCGACAATAGTGCCAATCATAAACCTTCCTCCTTTTAATAATGATGAATATATTTACACCATTTATACAAAAAAATCGTTTGCCTAACACTCATGAAGCCCCGGCCATCGCCCCGGGAAATGAAAGTTTAACCGCGTAGCCTGGAAGGAGCGCAAGCGCAATCCGAGACGTTCGAGGTCACGCAATTCCCGTATTCCGCTTACGCTGCATACGGGCTACGAACTTTCACAGTAAATTTATAGTGGTGGAGGTGCCTTTCGAAAAACCCCGCGCCCCTAAATGTAAATGTTTCTTCGCTCAGGTTAAGAGTAATTAAACTCCAAGACCTGAATTTCAGTGATGCACCCAGTCTGCACCCAGCGTACCGATTAAACTTTCCAAATAATCCGCTTGGCTTAATTCGGCAAGCATTGCTTCAGTTTCCTCTAGTTTCGTTTCCAGTCTCAAATATTCGGATGGATCGCTGTTTTCCGTTTCGTTTAAGCGTTCTGTAATCATGTCAAGATGACGCCGCCATAAGGCCAAGTCGCGCTGGTGTTTGATGGAGAGCCGCTCACGGTACCAATCGCTTGACAGTAGTGATTCTCGTGTAAATAGGTCCCGAATCGCAGGGTCGTCGATAGTATTACCGTCAAAGTGACCATAAGCCATGACATGTAATAAGGCTTTCAGAGGTGGGCAGGCATCGTTTATCGTATCGTCTTGAAAATAAATCAGAGCCACCCTTTGTTGCGTTTCATAGACGTTATCGATGCCGTCGACAAAAGCGGCAAGGTCTTGGGTTTCAGGTTTTAGCATCGCTTCGTCGAAAACCGCTGTAGGATAGTCAAAGACTTTGCCGAAGTTGGTATGCACGAAACGTTCGGTAATCCGGTAGCCGAGTCGACTCGCATAAACGGTTCTGCCCTCGTATTCGAAATCTTCCAGTTTTTCGAGATGACCGTTTGCTATCATAAAGTGCGCATCGCGTTCGGCGACAGGCAGGCGCGACCAAATTTCCGGAATCAAGAGACTGATATCGTGATCGATTCTGCGTTGCATTCCGATGTAACCGGCAGCCGTTGAAAAGCCGTCGTAGCCGCATAAGATGAACGAGACGAGCGCGGTATTCAGATCGGCGGTCGTGCTCAAGGCGTTGAACGGTCCTTTGGTCAATGCGCCTTCCGATCCGGCTCCCGTCGTGGAAGGAGATTTGCCGGTCAGACTGCAAACAAAATCCATGAACAGTTCCGGCAATTCCTGATAATGAATGGGATTGTAAACTGCTAAAGGCCGGATGCCGGCGGCTAAGTCTTGCGGATTGTTGCGGCGCCCCGGAAGAACCGCATTGACCGGAAAATGTACCGCTTGATCGGTATTGAGGCCTCTAGCCAAACGAGTCGAAATTTCAGCGATATAGCGCATTCTCGGATCGGCGATATCCGGCCGTACTTGCAGGTAGCGTACATTTTGGCTGGGCTTTCCGTCGACCAATCTCGGATGTGCCGATGAGACGAAAAATTCATCTTCCTGACCTTCGGCGGCTCGCTCGATCAACTTACGCATCGGCTCGCTGAATTCTTCGAAGTGAATGATATCATCAATCAGCTCGCGTGCATCTTGCGTTGTTAAGGGTTGGAAGTTGGAGATGAAATTATTGCCTCCCGATAAATCACGCTCGGTTTGTAAATCGCTGCCTCGATGGATGGCATCGTCGGGGCGTTGGAAAAAACTTTGCTCGCAATTGTCGACTAATTTTACGGAAGGGTTTAGATAATCGGGGTCGAGCCCCGTGAGTCGTTTAGAAGGTACTACCGTCGACGCACTGATGTCGTCTTCCATCTGAACTTTAGCCGAAGCGATAAAATCTTGTCGGAGTTTGAAAACACGCCAGGCACCGTTCGAATCGAAGCCAACTCGGAGGTAACTGGCGATCAGTTTGCGCCCTTGGTATTTCAGTTCATTGCCGGGGTAGCTATTGACTACGTCCACTGAAAAATGATCGCGCCAATCATCGCCCCATTCCTCGTGGTAAAAGCGTTTAATAATCAGCACAATTGCCCAAATATGCTGAGGAATTTGCTCCAGCCATTCGTTATAAGCATCGGAATAGTCAGTGAACGAAGGCGTCAATAGCTTGATGACCGAACCTAGGGTACGTTGATTGCTGAGCAGACTGCGTTGATCGCTGCCGTGTCGGTCCGGGTCGCGGAAACGGGTCGAATAATCGTGTTTAAAAATTGACTCGACGATATCCATGTCTTTTTCGAAGTCTTCGACAAAAATAGTGCCCGAAATGACCGCGCCGGCTATGGATTTGGAAATTTCCGATTTGCCGCCGCCGGAAACCGTACTCGGTTTATGGCAGAATGTTCCTTCCGGTAAAGTGCCGACCAAACGCCAACTCGGGGCGTGAGGATGGCGTTCCATATGGACTTTGAAACCGTTTGGATAGATGTACGTGTGTTTGGCAAGTAACTTGAGGGATTGCGGGCGACCATTTTGCAGCCAACTGATTTGTTGCTGCTGCACATTGATCTCGGCTGTTGCCGGAATGTATATGATCTCCGGAAAATTGTTGTCGACGGCGTAACCTTCATTTTCCCTCTCAATCATCGGCGATAATTGTTCGCATAGCTTGTCGAACGAATAGCGTTGATCGAGATCGGTGCCATGCGGTAGATAAATGTCGCCAAGGTTCATTCTGGGAAACGCCAATGCACCGCCGGCATGTTCTTCCTCGCAGTCGCCGAAGAGATTGGCCGAATAGCTGATTTGAGATTTGATCTCTTTTTTGCTGTAACCGAAATAATTGTCGGCGATTAAGGTGACTACGACGCCTTGCATATTACGACAAACTAATTTAAAAGGTTTGCCATCGTTGTAGATCTCGTCTTCACGCTGCCAGCACATACCGTCCTTGCGTTGGCGTTCGCTAGCATCGTTATAATGGGGAAGGCCGATATCTTTTTTCCGGCAATGCACCAAATGCGGGGCTAGAATAATACAACCGGTATGTCCCGTCCAATGTTCGATATCGAGTGCCGCATCGTTCTCCGGCAAGAAAGGATCGCCGGCATTGCCGAAGATCGATTCGACGAAATCCAAGTTAGCAACCAGTCCGCCCGGTGCAAAAAAACGGGTCTCCATGGTTTTGACCGGGCTTATCGGTTCGATTGCGGGTCGCACAATCGGTCTCATCAATAACGAAACCCAAAGCGTGGCTGGTTTATTTTGCAGGCTCGTGAAAGGCAGGCGAAGTAGATCGCTGGGTGGAGTCAATGCTTGTTGTAATAACGCGGCATAGGCGTTTACCGGTACTTCGCTTTTATCGCCTGGTACGGGAAGTCCGCCCGCGACTATGTGAAAGACCCCCTTAGTTGTCCGACGATCGTTTTGAGGATTATGCAATACGCCTTGTAAAACACGGTAGGAGTCGACATAAGCGGAGTGAAACTCGTTATGGCGATAAGGCAGCGATAATTCGCGGGCTTGTCCTTTACGTTCAAGGATGAAGGTTTCGCCGGGTAACTGTACGGAAACATTAACCTGGTTATCATGCAGGTAAGCGTTTAAAAAATCTTGTATCCTTTGATCGGCAGGGCAACGGTAATTCGCCAATAGGCGGCGTTGTTGCGAATAATTCTTTAACAGGCTGTCGGCGATTTTGAGATATTGCCGATCACCTTCGGCTTCACAAGTGGGTTGATTTAGCGCGGCAAGTTTAAGATTGATATGCTGTAGCCCTTCGTGCACTTCGGCGCTACTCGGACTGTTTTGGATGGGTGTGGCTGATAAGGTCATGGACGGCTCCGGCAAGGTTTCAGTCTGGCTATGTTCGAGACGGCGCGATTTGATCTCGAGTGCTGACGGTTTGGATAAAAATTAAACAATATGAATAAACCGGCCAGCTATTCGAGGAATCCGATGAGACCGGAAGTCTATTGTTTACTGAATTAAGCTTCGGCCGTTTCGAGTATTTGAAGAATAGGTTATACGATTATTGAAAAATAAAAAAGAATTGAATCGATGTCGATTTTGCCCAATTTAATCTAGGCAAGAATATTTGGTTCCAACCACTATCTGCATGTGGGGAGCGGAAAATGAAGCCTGATAGATTAATTTTCCATTGAGGTAATTTAGGACGCAGCGTAGAAAAGTTCGTTATTTTAACCCAGCCTTAACAAATGTAATGCCTATGGTTTAAAGTATTGAATGACATAAGTTAACCCAGCTTTAACATTTGGCGAACATAAGTAGTTGAAAAAATAATGATAATATTCAATGTCATACTCTATAGTCACTACAAATTGTTAAGGCTGGGTCAATGCGTTGACGATTACAGCCCAAGGAGCGAGTTAAATCAATGCACCAAGCAAGATTGCATTATGACGTGTGAGTCCCAAGCGTTCGTAGTCTAGATGCGTATTAATCGCACCACCGAAATCATGTGCATTTTCATCATCGGTCGGTTTTGTCAATATATGTAACGAATCGATTTCCCGGTTTTTTCTTTGGTGGATTATTTTCGTTAATCCTATAATGAATAACAACCAATAAACTATATTAGTAGGCATATCAGTGAATCAAACGCTTAAAGAAATCTTAGCCGACCCGGAATTCAAAGAAGGCGAGGCATGGTTTCGTCATGCATTCAACGCACAGGACGTATTGGTGAAAGAAGGCGATAATGGCAATACCTTGTTTGTCATTGAAAAGGGCAGCTTGCGGGTATCCGGACAAGTCGGTTTGGAGCAAAAGAAACAGCTTCAGGCCGGATTTTGCGATCTTAAGGAAGGCGATATTTTTGGCGAAAGTTGCCTTCATGAGATTCATCGGCGGACAGCAACCGTTACGGCGATTTCCGAAGGTTGTGCTTGGGAAATTGTCGGTGATAAATTAAGCGCCTATTTTGAGAAGCATCCCGAACACGGTTTTTTATTTTATAAAAAGTTATTCGTTATTTTGACTGAACGCATGAACAGTGCGAATCATCGCATTGAAAACCTTTTGGCGTGGGGGTTAAGGGCCCATGATATCGAACGGCATTTATAATCCTGAATTCAGATTACAAAACTTTGATGCTAAATGCGGGTTACGAGTTAATCTCTGTTGTTACAATCAACATTATTTCGATAGGACTCATGTAGGGGTAAGTTATGGGTAAGTTATTGATAATGATTGGCGGTTTTTTATTGGTGCTAGGTTTGCTTATTAGTTACGCGCCCGGATTGATCAGTTGGTTCGGTAATTTGCCGGGAGATATCAAAATTGTAGATGAAAAGCGTTCTATATTTATTCCCATTACGTCGATGATAGTTATCAGCCTTGTGCTGAGTATTCTAATCAATCTGTTTTCATCGTTAAAATGATATGCTGTATCTTAATTTTTGACTACTTCCACTGTAAAATCAAAGCGTAACACGCCAAAAACCAAAACGCGTCGAGGAGCCAAGCAATATGCGCGACAGTCCCGCCGGTCCTGCAAGAAAAAAAGCGTTACATTTCCGGCCAACTTAAAGCATAAATTCTTATTGGTGTCGATTGAATTAGCTGGGTTAACCATTACGCTGGTTTCGGCAATTATCGTGCTGCTAGGCTATTCGGCTGAACGCTTCACTGGGACTCAATTTCTTACCAGTCTTTTGCCGTTTGCTGTTGGGATACTGGTTTTAATTCTATTCGCTTCGTTTTTGTTCTTGTTTTGGTGGAAGCTTCGGCGAAGCTTACAAGGCAAGGCCGTGATGTTAATGCCCGTGTTTTCGGTGATTTTAGCTGCCGGTTCCGGCAAATTGGTCATGGATGATCGATTTACGTTAGCCTTCAATCATTTCCGTATGCTGGTCGGCGGTAAACAAGAAGTGCGCAGAATTACGCTTGCGCATCAGGTTTATGCCGCATATCGCCGTCAAGGGGTTGGCTCGATGCGTCAGATGGTCTCTCGAGGTGAGAAATACTCCCCCCTCGTTCAGGATGCCGCGCGGCATTTCCAAATCGATCCCGATCTATTGTTAGGCATTGCGGCAACGGAATCTTCTTTTGTCCCTCGGAATAGTGCGGATGGCGGTCGTGGTTTATTTCAAATTACCCGGTTGCCGAAAATCGTCGAAAACGAAGCGCAAAAACATTTCTCCGGACAAAAGCTCTCGATAATCGACGATCGTTATAATGCCTATCTTGCTGCCGCAACCTTTAAATACTATTTGGACGAAATGCACGGCGATTTGTTGTTAGGGTTATTGGCCTATAATATAGGCCCAGCCAACGGCGGTCTGCGTTTTATCATGCAGAAATACGGCGTAACCGACTTCACGACTATTCAGCCTTATCTCCAGCATTTGCCGAGGGATTATCCGATTCGAGTATTGTCTTACGCGCTTGCTTTTAGGCTTTGGCGACAGGAAGGCACGCTACCGGCTTATCAAGAAGGCAGTAATGCCGTGCGGATTCAACGCATCGGCATTCCCGGGTTGACAATCGATTATTAAGGAACGAGCATGAAATAAGTTAGGCAACTGACGCAGGATTTTTGTTCGTATTCAAGGCGCGCAAACAGACGTTAAGCTAAGCTATGTAACTAGCTTCCGCTCCTGCTCACGCCCCTTACTTACATCCATGGAGGTAACGACGAGGACGGACACAAAGACCTGTCGATTGCTTAAGTTATAAAATGCACGTTCCTAAGCCTATCGATATTCATAAATTCAGCTACTATTCGAACAATAGGCTTGAAATATATTTCGCACGCTATTTATCGCGATAAGTATGGGGAGTTCGATGAATAAACCAACTATTTTATTCGCTGTTCAGAGTCATGAGCTAAAGCAATCGATACGGACCGTTTTACATCATCAAACAGTCGAATTGGTCGAAGCTATGACTTGTCGGGAAGTGTTGAAATACTTCCAAGCAACGAAGCCACAATTGCTGATCATCGAATCTCCTTGTCAGGACGGTGGCGATACGCTTGCAATTGTTGAATCCATTCATGAGAAAGACCGGAGATTTCCGGTTATCTTGGTTACGACGCGAGGATCTGAAAGGCTTGCTATTTCGGCATTACGCATGGGCATTAAGGATTATTTTGAATATCCGTTTTCCGGCCGAGACTTTATTGATTCGATTATTAAATTTTTGAGTCCCCGGACATTACAGATTCCTAACTCCCTGGCTTCAAACTTGGCTCTACATCAGCCTTTCGTCGGTAGTAGCCACTCGATGCAAAAGATAAAAACCTATTTGCAAAAAGTCGCTCATGTCGACAGCCATGTGCTGATTACCGGTGAGACAGGAACCGGAAAAGAGCTCGTTGCGAAATTCATCCACAACCATAGCCAACGCTCGGGTAAACCCTTTATCGCCATCAATTGCGCGGCCTTGCCTGATAGCTTATTGGAAAGCGAATTGTTCGGTTATGAAAAAGGCGCATTTACCGGCGCGCAAGCCGCCTATGCAGGAAAATTGAAAATGTCGGATGGAGGCACGGTCTTTTTCGACGAAATCGGGGATATGAGTCCCTATGCGCAAGCCAAAATACTCCGTGTTCTGGAAAGCAAGGAGGTTTATCCGTTAGGTGCTAAACAAAGCGTTGCTCTCGATATTCGAATAATCGCCGCGACTAATCGGCATTTGGAAAAAATGATGCTGGCAAAAGAGTTTAGGGACGATCTTTACTTTCGTCTCAATATCGCCCGAGTCCATTTGCCACCGTTACGAGAGCGCAAAGAAGATATTCCGGAACTACTCAATTTTTATCTCAAACAATTCAATCAGCAATTTGGATTAAGTTTGGTCGGCTTTAGTGTCGAAGCCTTAGAGGCTTTATTCGATTATCATTGGCCAGGCAATATACGCGAATTAAAAAACGTCTTGGAAACCGTTTTTATAGATTCTCCCTATGAACGAATTTCCCGGTGCGATTTGCCGGAACCGATTCGCGGCCGCGAAATGGCTAAGGGATCTTCAGATCAAAGCGATCGCGAGAGCCTATTGGCTGCTTTAAGCGCCGCAAATTGGAATAAGAGTAAAGCCGCCGAGCAGTTGCAATGCTCGAGAATGACGCTTTACCGAAAGATGGAAAAGTACCGGATCAGTAATAAAAAAGCTTATTGAAAAATATCCGAAATGGGTATAAAGCTGTAACGGACTGTAACATATGTCTGCTATAAGTCCTAAGTGTCTGTTTTCAATTTCAAAACTTATCATTCCTCGCTTTTATCGTAGACCCTGTCACAGTGACTTGTGACTTCCGATATCATATATTCCTTATATTGAATAAGACGTTCTAAAAATGGAGCGATGCGATCGAATTTTGCTATCTATTCAGCAGATTGACTTATCAATAAACTGTTTCCGTCAAACAATTACATCAGGAGTAAGCGATGAAAAAAATCTTGGTTATTCAAAGCGCGCCATCGAGACACTGGGTAGGTGACGGTTTTCCGGTACGATCCTTGTTTTCCTACGATTCCGAGCAAACCGACAGAATCAGCCCGTTTCTGCTTCTCGATTATGCGGGGCCCGAGCATTTTGCCAAAGCCGATAAACCGCGTGGAGTCGGCGAACATCCGCATCGAGGGTTCGAGACCGTCACGCTAGTTTATCAAGGCGAGGTGGCGCACAAGGATTCGACCGGGCAGGGCGGCGTGATCGGGCCAGGCGATGTTCAATGGATGACCGCAGGATCGGGAATCTTGCATGAAGAGTTTCACTCCGAAAGCTTTAGTCAAACGGGCGGCATGCTTGAAATGGCCCAGCTTTGGGTCAATCTGCCGGCCGAGCACAAAATGACTCGGCCTAATTATCAGGCCATCGTGAGCGGGTCGATTCCGGAAGTCGAGTTGCCAAATCAAGCCGGGACGGTTCGGGTCATTGCCGGAAGTCATGCCGATACGGCAGGTCCTGCGCGGACGTTTTCGCCGATGACCGTTCTCGACATACGCCTAAATCCGGGACAAGCCAGAATAAGCGTGCCTAATAACTGGAATACCCTGTTGGTCGTGTTGCAAGGCAAGATCAAAATCAATAACGACCGTGTCGCTGAAGCGGCCCAATTGGTCGTATTGGATCGTGCCGGCGCTTACCTCGACATCGAAACCGGCGATGACGCAAAGGTGCTTTTACTGGCGGGAGAACCGATCGACGAGCCGGTCGTCGGCTACGGGCCGTTCGTAATGAACAGCGAGATTGAAATTCGTCAGGCCTTGGCCGATTACCGAGCGGGCAAATTCGGTAGGATTCCCGCATCTGGCTGAGCCGTATCATTTGACGAACGTAGCGGTATGTATGAATCCTATTGTCCCGTTCGGCATTATTAAGGATTTCGTGATAAATAACGTCCTGGAACGATGAGCTTTGTTGAGGGTTCGGTAACTCGCTTGGCTTGACAGGACGCCGTGAACCCAGCACCTAAATTATCCAAAATAGTTAACCATAGCCAATGGGCTATGGAATTTAGGTGCTGGGTGAATACGTCCTTGTAGGCTTGACGGCGGAATCTGATTGCCATGGATGGCGTGTATTAAGGCACTAACAGTAGGTGCTTTAGGCGATGCAGGGCAGAAAAATGCTCCTGCATTTTTTGCATTCATTACATCCATGTAACTCTGCAATTACCGAGGAGCAAAAATCTGCAAGCGCCATGGATGGCGTGAATGCAAATTTTGCAGGAGCAAAAATCTGCCCTGTCAATCGAGTTACCGAACCTTCCATAAAATAGGGAATTTATTTACGACCAAATACTAAGGCTATGTTCTCGTTAATAGTTGAAATTACTAAACACCGATCTAGAAACTTGAAGACTGTAGGGTATGCTGTGCGTACCACAGCAGTCCCACCTGTAGCTTAAATCCGCCCTCATGTGTTGCCTTGCGCCAACATTAGGTAAACGCATAGTGGTGGGTGTTTTCAACTATTACCATCTATATTAACTTCACTTCACCTGTAACTCCCTATCGTAGAACTTGTCTAAAGAAAAGTTCCTCTGATTTCACTTAGCCGGCGACGGCAATCGAATTGTCATAGTTGTATACTTCGCGCGGTCATGTTTGCGGATTTTATGGCAACGCAGCTACAGGACAAAAGAGCGCGTAAGCTTACCAGCAAATGTGACCGTGCGAAGTATAAGGCTAGCAATGCAAAAAACATTTGGCATAATGAGGCGACAGCGGCATAGCAAACGAAACTTCTAGTAAAAAATACTGTTTAAACTTAAAGACACATGAAAACATAAGATCGTATCTACTTCGTGTGCTTTGGAAATAATAAGCGAATCCATGGTCCAATAGTCGATAATTAACCTAATCAATCATTGTGGGGTTGTGATGAGTATATTTGAGCGTTATACAGCAAAATACGAGGAATTGAAGGACGAAGAATTGACTCTTCCGGAATACTTGGAGCTTTGCAAAAAAGACCCGTTGACCTATGCAAGCCCGGCCGAGCGAATGCTGGCTGCTATCGGCGAGCCTGAATTATTGGATACGCATAATGATCCCAGACTTAGCCGAATATTTTCCAATAAGGTCATAAAAATTTATCCCGCCTTCCGCGAATTTTACGGAATGGAAGAAGTCATCGAGCAAATAGTCGCATTCTTCCGTCATGCGGCCCAGGGGCTGGAAGAAAAGAAACAGATCCTATATTTGCTAGGTCCGGTCGGCGGCGGTAAATCTTCGCTGGCCGAACGGCTTAAAGCGTTGATGGAAAAAACGCCGTTTTACGCGATTAAAGGCTCCCCGGTTTTCGAGTCGCCATTGGGGCTTTTCAATGCCGATGAAGACGGCGATATTCTTGAAAAAGACTACGGCATCCCCGGCCGTTATCTCAATACCATCATGTCGCCTTGGGCGACTAAACGGCTGCATGAATTCAACGGCGATATACGCCAATTTAGAGTCGTTCGGATTCGTCCTTCCATTCTTAAACAGATTGCCGTCGCCAAAACCGAGCCGGGCGATGAAAACAACCAAGATATTTCATCGTTGGTCGGTAAAGTCGATATTCGCAAACTGGAACTGTATTCTCAAGACGATCCCGATGCCTACAGTTACTCGGGCGGCTTGTGCCGGGCCAACCAAGGCTTGCTGGAATTCGTGGAAATGTTCAAGGCGCCGATCAAGGTGCTGCATCCGCTGCTGACCGCGACGCAGGAAGGCAATTACAAAGGCACGGAAGGGTTTCCGGCGATACCGTTCCAAGGCATTATTCTGGCCCACTCGAACGAATCGGAGTGGCTGGCGTTCAGGAACAATAAAAATAATGAAGCGTTTCTCGATCGGATTTATATCGTCAAGGTGCCTTATTGCCTGCGCGTTTCGGAAGAAATCAAAATCTACGACAAATTGCTGGAAAACAGCTCATTGCACGACGCGCCTTGCGCACCCGGCACCTTGGAGATGATGGCGCAGTTTGCGGTATTGTCCCGCTTGAAAGAGCCGGAAAACTCCAACATCTTTTCCAAGATGCGGGTTTACAACGGCGAGAATCTGAAAGATACCGATCCGCATGCCAAGTCATATCAAGAATACCGTGATTTCGCCGGCGTCGACGAAGGCATGACCGGTCTATCCACAAGGTTCGCTTTTAAGATTCTATCCAAGGTATTCAACTTCGACAATACCGAAGTCGCGGCCAATCCGGTTCATCTTTTGTATGTCCTCGAGCAGCAAATCGAACGCGAACAATTTCCTGCCGATGTCGAAGACAGGTATTTGTCTTACCTGAAAGGTCATTTGACGCAAAAATACATCGATTTTATCGGCAAGGAAATTCAAACCGCCTATCTGCAATCCTATTCGGAATACGGGCAAAATATCTTCGATCGCTATGTGACCTATGCCGATTATTGGATACAAGACACTAATTACCGAGACCCGGATACCGGCGAAATGTTCGATCGGAGCGCCTTGAACGATGAGCTGGAAAAAATCGAAAAACCGGCCGGCATCAGTAATCCGAAGGATTTCCGTAACGAAATCGTCAACTTTGTGTTACGGGCTCGCGCCAAAAACGGCGGTAAATATCCGGCCTGGACCAGTTACGAGAAACTTCGCACTGTGATCGAAAAGAAAATGTTCTCGACCACCGAGGATCTACTGCCGGTGATTTCTTTCAACGCCAAAGCTTCGCCCGAAGATCAGAAAAAACATGAACAATTTATCGATCGGATGATTGAAAAAGGTTATACGGAAAAACAAGTGCGCTTACTCAGCGAATGGTACTTGAGGGTGCGTAAATCGTCTTAATCCTTGAGGAGAAATGTGTGACTCAAATAGTAGATAGACGTCTGAACGGAAAGAATAAGAGCGCCGTCAATCGGCAGAAATTTATTCGCCGTTTTCGCAGCCAGATTAAAAAGGCCGTGACCGAAGCGGTAAACGAACGGAGCGTGAAGGATTTGGATAAAGGTGAAAAAGTTTCCATTCCTGCAAAAGATATCTCGGAGCCATTTTTCCATCATAGTAACGACGGTTATCGGGAAGCCATTCATCCGGGGAACAAGGAGTTTCGACAAGGCGATAAAATAAAGCGGCCCGAAAGTGGTGGTGGCGCGCGAGGTAAACAGGCTTCCGACTCTGGCGAAGGCATGGACGAGTTTGTCTTCGAGTTGACCCGCGAGGAATTTTTGCACTTCTTTTTTGAAGATCTTGAGTTACCCAACCTGGTTAAAACACGTTTAGCGACTCTCGAGGAGACCCAAAAAGTACGCGCGGGCCATACCAGCGACGGTATTCCCACCAATATTAATGTCATTCGTTCGCTTCGGGGCGCGATGGGGCGGCGTATCGCCTTGCGCGCGCCTTATCGGAACAGGATTGAGGAGGCCGAAGCGCAATTGGAGGATTTGCTCAAACGCCATAGCGAAACCGATCCGGTGGTTATCGAACTGCGTGAAGAAATCAAACGGCTGAAGGAAAAAATCGAGCATATCCCTTTTATCGACACTTTCGATTTACGTTACGATAACCGCATTGACAAGCCCAAACCGACGACCCAAGCGGTGATGTTTTGCATCATGGATGTCTCGGGTTCGATGGGGGTTGAAGAAAAAGACATGGCGAAACGCTTCTTTATGCTGCTGTATCTTTTCCTAACACGCAGCTATGAAAAAACTCAAGTCGTATTCATCTCGCACCATACCGAGGCCAATGAAGTCGACGAAGAAACCTTTTTCTATTCGCGGGAAACCGGCGGTACGGTCGTATCGAGCGCTCTCAACTTGATGAAAAAGATCATCGAGGAACGATTTCCGATCTCGGAATGGAATATCTATGCCGCGCAGGCCTCTGACGGCGACAACTGGGATAACGATTCGATAGACTGCAAAAAAATATTGTCGGAACAAATCATGCCCTATATGCAGTATTACGCCTATATCGAAATCACCGAAGACAGACATCAAAATCTCTGGTACGAATATTCAACTCTGAAAGACACTTGGAGCAATTTCGCGATGCAACGAATTGCCACAGTGGCCGATATCTATCCGGTATTTCGTAAACTTTTCGAGAAATCAAACGCATGAGCAGAAAACCTCTATCGGAAACATCGGAATGGAACTTCGAACTGATTAAAAAATACCATACGGAAATCGCGCGTATCGCAGGCGACTTCGGATTAGATACCTATCCGGTGCAACTGGAAATCATCACCGCAGAACAAATGATGGACGCCTATGCCTCGGTCGGCATGCCTATCGGCTATAGTCACTGGTCGTTCGGCAAGGAATTTGTTAAAAACGAAAAACGCTATAAAAAAGGCCAAATGGGCTTGGCTTATGAAATCGTGATCAATTCGAACCCCTGTATCGCCTATTTAATGGAAGAAAACAGCATGACGATGCAGGCCCTGGTAATCGCGCATGCCGCTTACGGCCACAATTCGTTTTTCAAGAACAATTATTTATTCACGACCTGGACCAGCGCGGACTCGATTATCGACTATCTGCTCTTTGCCAAAAATTATATAGCCGAATGCGAAGAGCGCTACGGCGAAGAGCAGGTCGAAGCCATTCTCGACTCTTGCCACGCTCTGAGAAACTTCGGCGTGGACCGGTACAAACGCCCCTCCCGATTGTCTCTGCAAGAAGAGCAAGCCCGGCAACGGGATCGAGAAGCCTATCTACAATCTCAAATCAACGAGTTATGGCGCACTATACCGGCCAAGGAACCGGTCTATAGCGCCACTGACGAAGCCGTCCGCTTTCCCGAGGAGCCTCAAGAGAATATTCTTTATTTCATCGAAAAAAATGCGCCTTTTCTGGAGCCCTGGCAACGCGAAATCATTCGCATCGTGCGCAAGATAGCCCAATATTTTTATCCGCAACGGCAGACTCAAGTGATGAACGAAGGCTGGGCCACTTTCTGGCATTACACGATCTTGCATCGACTGTATGAAGAAGGTTTGGTAACCGATGGATTCATGATCGAATTTCTCCAATCGCATACTAATGTTGTTTATCAACCGGCCTTCGATAGCCCCTATTATTCAGGCATTAATCCCTATGCATTGGGTTTTGCGATGATGAACGACATCCGCAGGGTTTGCGAAACGCCGACGCCCGAAGACGAACGCTGGTTTCCTGAAATAGCCGGCAGCGATTGGAACAAGACTTTGCATTTCGCGATGCAGAATTTCAAGGACGAAAGTTTTGTCAGTCAGTTTTTATCCCCTAAAGTCATTCGCGAATTCAAACTGTTCTCCATATTGGATGACTCCAATGAAAGGGAGATTGCTGTGACTTCGATTCATGATGAAGACGGTTATCAACATATCCGGCAAGCCTTGTCGGAACAGTACAATTTGGGCAGCAATGAACCCAATATTCAGGTTTATCATGTCGACCGGAAAGGCGACCGTTCGCTGACGCTACGCCATACCCAATTCCATAGAAGGTTGTTAGCCCAAAGTACCGACGAAGTCTTAAAGCATGTCGCTAGACTCTGGGGCTTCGATGTTCGACTTGAAACAGTGGCCGAGGACGGCACGCTGCTGACTGTAATGGAGTGCAATATTTAACGCTTACCGGTAAATAACGATCGCATCGAGTCATTTGCCAGTGCGAAGTGCTTTGTTATAAATTCATTTTATTCTTTTTGTTGTGCAAAATCCTTCCTGATTACGTATAAGCTTCAGCCTATTTGAAGTCCAAACAAGGTTTTGTGTTGCTATCGCGATGTTTATGTGGAGTCGGTTCGCGGGCCGACAACCGCGATACTGCTACGAAACCCATCCATGGGTTTCGCCGTGCGGGTGCGCCCCTTGCCGTAATGTTAGGACACCTTGAATTTAGCGGTCTTCGTAATGTCCACCAATTGCAAAGATGTAAATGGATTTTTCGTCAAATTTATAAATGAGTCGATCTTTTTGAGAAACTCGCCTCGACCAAAATCCGGTTAGGTTATGTCCAAGCTGCTCGGGTTTACCCAAGCCTTTGCTTGGGTCATCACGTAGCATTTCTTTTAAGAGTTTACAAAGAGCTTTGTGTAGCTTTTTATCTTTCTCACGAAGCTCTTCGTAGGTTTCCCAGGTTCTACCCTCAAATACTAGAGATCTCATTCAGTTCGTCGCTGGTCGGGGTATAGCCGGAGCTGTTGTTGTGAGTTGCCATTGAATCGGCAATCTGTTTCATTAGGCTGCTGTTCTGAAGAACGTAGAGAGTTTCCTGTTCTCGCTCCCAGTCGTCTGCACCGATAACCACAAAAGATTCGCCGGCCCTACGAGTTACCTTTAGGGGGACATGATTGGTAACCACATGCTCTACAAGGGATTTTAGTTTATCTCTAAACTGGTTTACGCTAACTGTGTCCACATTTGACTCCATATGTACGGAAATGCCGTACAAGTGTAGCAGGTAACCCCTAATAACGCTATCAACCTGATGCCGCTATAACCAGTTCCACTTTGGTCGCAGGTTATAGCGGCATTGAATGGCAACTCATTGAATCCCTGTCGACATTGAGCACAAAGCTTCGAATGTCAACTAAGGGTCGATGCGATAATTTGCCACTTCCAAAAGCGGTCATCCACTAACGGCGTAATCGTATTGGAATCGGCAGCCGACCATCAATCGGAACAGATCGCTGATTTGAGGTGGTATAGCATGTAAACCGGAACCGCCGAAAATTTTGTCATTCGGAATTTAAGCCTATTCCCAACCGCCATCGCATTCGTCCCAATATCGACCTGCTGCTTCTTCCTGGAGCGACAAGTCGGTTATCTCACAATTCCGAAAATCCGCTATTTGATAAATTTCTGTCAGTATCTCGTCGATTTGTTCTTTCAGATCGGCATCATCGGTAAACTGAATCGCAATCCTGGTTTCGTTGTCGTTCAGTTTTTGCCCCTGATAACTTGTTAAAAGCATCCAAGTGATTTTCTCTCGTACTGCTTTTTTGCCGCAGGTAAATTTGCTGCCGTTCTCAACATGCAACCTAAGAATGATTGCAACGGTTTTTTTCGATAGGTTTTCTGGAATGGCGTTCTGAGTAGGTGTTGCCGGACGCGATGCATACTTGACTGCGCTGCTAAACGTGCTGCGGCTGCATCCAATGGTTTTCTGTACGACAGCTTTTTCTATGCCTTGTTTTTGCCGTTCCTCCCGGCGCTGATCATAGTCCCGCCTTGCGATATCGGCGATAGATGCTGCCAAGTAGTTGGCACATTCACTGCCACAACACAAACCTCCCGTTCACGGATGATTCCTTTTAATCTTTCCCATTCCACACTGGCCAGGCGCGAAAGCCGGTCGATGTCCTCCACAAGCAAAACATCGCTTGGCCGACTATCCGTCAATAGCCGGAATAATTCCGGACGTTGTAAGTGAGCGCCAGACTCATTTTCAGCATAATAATTACAAATCACCACGCCGTGGTCGTGAGCAAAACGATCCAAAGAACCGCGAGCGCGTTGAGCATCTTGCTCATTGGTAGAGGCTCGAAGATAAGCGCGGACAAAATGGGTCATTGGTACTATTAAGGTTGTTTAGTCGAACCGGTCTGTTTAGAGTTATGCTTTTGTTTTATATAGTACCAGTTTTCACTGGTTCGACAAGGGGATACCTTATTCGAACTAGGAAAGGGTATCGAACCGTGATAAACTAAACCAGATAAACTAAGTTGAACAAGGTAGTCATCATGCAGACATATAATATTCACGACGCTAAAACTCAACTCTCCCGTCTGGTAGAGCAAGCCGCCAAGGGTGAACCATTTGTCATTGCCAAGGCTGGCAAGCCGATGGTTAAAGTGATGGCGCTTAATGCGCCGGAGCCTTCTCAAATCAAACGCTTCGGTTTTATGGCTGGACAAATCCATGTGCCGGATGATTTTGACTGGATGGGCGAAGAAGAAATCGTGCAGCTATTTGAGGATGGCGCATGAAGCTGTTGCTGGACACCCATTTGCTTCTATGGGCGGCTGAAGGCTTTGAGCATTTGCCACCGGATGCCCAGGCGCTGATGACCCCCCCTGAAAACGAGCTGTTCTTCAGCGTCGCCAGTTTGTGGGAAATCGTTATCAAATGCGGCTTAGGCCGCAAAGACTTCCAGGTCGATCCGCACTTGTTACGGCGAGGACTGCTTGACAATGGCTACTATGAACTGCCGATCCTCAGCGAGCATGCGGTCGCCATCGGCACCTTGCCGCCCATCCATAAAGACCCTTTTGATCGCCTGCTTGTCGCCCAAGCCATTGTCGAAGGCATCACGCTACTGACGTCAGACACCTATGTGGCCGAATACCCCGGTCCAGTACAACACGTCTAATGAATGGCCGCAAAGAATAAACTGCTGACCGTATTATCGGAAGCCGAGCAGTACGCGCTATATGGTCTGCCGGACTTCGATGAAGCTCAGCGGCTGGAATACTTGGCTCTATCCGAAACAGAATTGGAGCTTGCGGCCAGCCGCCCCGGTCTTCATTCCCAGGTTTATTGCATTTTGCAAATCGGTTATTTCAAGGCCAAGCACAGCTTTTTCCGCTTTGATTGGAATGAAGTCGAAGACGATTGTACTTTTGTGTTGAGCCGTTATTTCAACGGCAATGCGTTCGAACGAAAGCCGATCACCAACCATGAGCATTACACCCATCGAGGGCGAATCGCCGAATTGTTCGGCTATCGGCTGTGGACATCCGACTTCCTACCGCAACTTGCACTTCAAGTCTCGTCTATTGTACGGCGCGATGTCTCCCCAGGGTTTATCGCTGCCGAATTGCTCCTATGGCTTAACGAACACAAAATCATTCGGCCTGGTTATACCACGCTGCAAGAACTGATCAGCGAAACCCTATCTGCTGAGCGCCGGCGATTGGGAGGCCTGCTTGCGGAAATACTCGATGACGACGCCAAAGCCAAGCTGGACCAACTTCTGGTGCGAGATGATACCCTGTCTCAATTAGCGGCTCTGAAGCAGGACGCCAAGAATTTCGGTTGGCGTCAGATGGCTCGCCAACGCGAGAAGCGGACTATGCTGGAACCGCTGCACAGGATTGCAAAAGTCTTGCTACCCAAGTTGGACGTTTCCCAACAGAACTTGCTCTACTACGCGAGTTTAGCGAATTTTTATACCGTTCACGACTTGCGCAACCTCAAGCCAGAGCATACCTATCTCTACTTGTTGTGCTATGCCTGGCAACGCTACCGGCAGTTTACCGATAATCTGGTCGATGCGATGGCTTTCCACATGAAACAGTTGGAAGATGAAAGCAGTGCGGTCGCAAAACAATCGTTTACTGCCGTTCAGGGACGCCGTCAGGAAACCCAGCGGGTTGGTCGCCTGTTGCTGCTCTATGTAGATGACACGGTAGCCGATGCCACTCCATTCGGCGACGTGCGGCAGCGTGCTTACAAAATCATGCCGAAAGACGCTCTGCAGGACACGGGACAACGCATGAGTATAAAACCGACAAGCAAATTGGCCATACATTGGCAAGCGGTTGACGGCATAGCCGAGCGTATCCGCCGCCATTTAAGACCGTTATACGCCGCGCTCGATTTTTCCAGCGTCACCACTGACAGTCCGTGGCTTGCCGCGCTTGTTTGGACCCAAGGCGTATTCGCCAAGCAGCAACGCCTTTCACAAAGACCGCTTAATGAATGCCCGCCAACCACGCTGCCGAAGCGGCTTCAACAGTATCTCTTGATCTTCGATACCGACGGTAAGTCAACCAGTTTACATGCCGACCGCTACGAATTCTGGTTATATCGTCAAATCAGGAAACGCTTGAAGTCTGGCGAAATCTACATTGACGATAGCTTACAACACCGTCATTTCTCGGATGAACTGGTATCCATGGAAGACTAAGGTGCCATGCAAATTTGGAGGGGCACTGATGATCGGATGCGGTTCGGTTCTGATTGCAAAGGCATGAAGAGCACTTCGTTGCCTGGGTGCAAAGCTATGTGTTGTCGTCCAACAAGGCGTTCCAGCCGACGCTGGCCGCGACGCGGCCTTCTTCGGCTGAGCGCTGTCGTTAAGCGACTGCTTTCGTACTTACTGCCATCACACGCTAAAATCTTTGAATGTCGCAAAATGGCCGTTATGCAAAGACTCCAGCAGCAGACCCTCAGAGATTAAAGAATGGGATAGACTAATCTTCATATATGACTGAAATTACCTTAGTATTTATTCCAAAACAATTTTTTTGAATAATACTAAAGTAAGACCAATTCCATAATCTCTTTTCAAAATCATGAAAAGTTTATATTTACGGGATGTTTTCGAACAATCGAATATACCAATGCCTCTATCAGACAACGAATGCAATAACATGGGTTTTTTCATTGATGAGATTTATCGGAATCAATCCCGTAGTGTATTTGCCACCTTGGTTAAGTTCCTTGGCGATGTTGATGTCGCCGAAGAAGCCCTGCATGACGCGTTTAAGGCAGCGTTGGAGCAATGGCCGCGCGATGGCATTCCTGCCAACCCGCGTGCTTGGCTGGTGTCAACGGGGCGGTTTAAAGGGATAGATGCCATTCGCCGACGCAGCCGCTTTGATGCCTTGCCTGATGACATCGAAGAACGACTTCCGGTTGACATAAGTGATGAACTCGATGGCGAAGGGATTGAAGATGACCGCTTACGCTTGATCTTTACCTGCTGCCATCCGGCTTTGGCGGCTGATGCCCAAGTTGCGCTAACCTTACGCGAAGTGTGCGGCTTAAAAACAGAGGAAATCGCCAGCGCCTTCCTGATCCCCGCACCGACGCTGGCGCAACGCATCGTCCGCGCCAAGACCAAGATCAAGGAAGCCCGCATCCCTTACGAAGTGCCGTCGCCAAGCCAATTGGCAGAACGTTTAGGCAGCGTGTTGCACGTCATCTACCTGATATTCAATGAAGGTTATTTTGCCACCTCCGGTGCAACGCTTACCCGACCGGAGTTGTCGCAAGAAGCCATTCACTTAGGCCGATTGGTGCTGAAATTATTGCCTGATGCCGAAGTAGCTGGCCTTCTGGCCCTGATGCTCTTGCAAGAATCCAGGCGACCAGCCCGCACCTTGCTCTCGGGCGACTTGGTATTACTGGAAGACCAAGACCGTACGCTTTGGGACAAAGATATCATCGCCGAAGGTTCTGCCTTGGTGGAACAAGCCCTGGCTTCCCGGCAATTCGGTACATACAGTCTGCAAGCTGCCATCTCCGCTGTTCATGCCAATGCGCCTAGCGCATCAGCTACGGATTGGGCTGAAATCGTCAGCTTGTACAACATTTTGCTTAGCATTAACCCTTCGCCAGTGATTGAACTCAACCGCGCCGTTGCCATCGCCATGCGGGACAACCCGCAAGCAGGGCTTACACTTATCGATGCCATTTTAGAACGGGGCGAACTTACAGATTACCACCTGGCGCATTCGGCAAAGGCGGACTTGCATCGTCGCCTCGGCAAAACCGAAGAAGCCAAAACCGCTTACGAAACCGCTCTAAAGCTTGCGGTATTAGAACCTGAACGGCGGTTTTTGGAAGGAAGGTTGAGGGAGTTGCCGGATTAATATAGAGGTTTATCAGCCTCGTACCGCCAAACTGGGACAGCGCCATTCAGCTGGAGTGTGAACAGGGCTCTATCTTAAAATTAAGGTAATTATTCAGCATAAGTCATGTATGAGAAGGTGTCAGGCATTGATTTATAAGGCTGTCTGCAACAGGACGTTGCAGTCAGAGCTTACAGGGATGTATTCACGCGTCCTTAGAAATCAATGCCTGACACCAACCTACCGCATGCGCTGAATAGTTACAAATTAAGCTACTTTTTGTCTGGACAATGGGGACCACTTTAATCACATGATGTCCACTGACTCCAAATAATCTAGATGCGGTGACAATGGCAGGATCAAGATGACTCATAGCAACATTGACACCGCCGAATTCATAACCACCTTCTCCACAAGCGGTAAATGTCAATAAGGTAGCCACTTTTGCCTCATCCTATCTTTACTGAACGGCTTTATTGCACCTTATTCCTCTACAATCATCTCAAACCCGCCAAAAATCATACGCTTGCCGTCGAACGGCATGGGGTTGATGTCGGGTTCCAGACGCGGGTCGGCCATCACTTTCGCCATCCCTTCATCCCTTACTTTTTTCGACGGCCAAAGTATCCAGGAAAACACCACGGTTTCATCGGCCTGGCATTTTACCGCCATGGGGAACGAGGTAAGCTTGCCTTCCGGCACGTCATCGCCCCAGCATTCCACCAGCTTCAACGCGCCATACTCTTTGAACACCACAGCGGCAGCCTTGGCGTGTTTCTTGTAAATTTCTTTGTTGGCTGTCGGCACAGCCGCTACAAATCCGTCAACGTAAGTCATCTTTATTCTCCTCTTGTAATTTGATTTTACTCGAAAAATTTATCTTTTCTAGAGTTAAGGAAAGCTGTAAATATAGCTTTCTTACCTAATAGTCGAACAAGGCTTGCCTAAATCGACACTATTTTGAACACTTTATTTCAATTTTTTCTACAACAATGCAATAAAATTAATTTTCTTTTGGTTTGACTGTCGAAAATGAAAGCTGCCAATCGACTACAGGGTAAGACAACCGACGATCAACGAGGATAAGCCAATGAAATACCTATGCTTGATTTGCGCTGAAAAAGTGATGGAGCAAATGACGGAAGCCGATGCCACTGCGCATTTTGCGGAATATACCGAGTTTACCAACGCGATCCGGGCGAGCGGGCATTACCTGGGTTGCAACCGGTTGCTGCCGCCGAGTGAGGCGATTACCGTGAGAAACAGGCAAGATAAAGTGATGACCACCGACGGCCCGTTTGTGGAAACCAAAGAACAGCTTGGCGGCTATTACTTGATCGAGGCGCGGGACTTGAACGAGGCCATCCGAATCGCCGCCCGCATCCCCGGTGCCAAGCATGGTTGCGTAGAAGTCAGGCCGGTAGCGGAAGACGAGCAAACCTTAATAGCATTGGGTTTTAAACCATGATTCACATTGCGGAGGTACGAAAAATTCGAAAATAATTTTCCGCCCTTGTCGAATATTCAGCTTATTGTTCGACTATAAGACGAATAAAGAAATTACAGTACAACTTAACCTTAAAAGGAGCCAACTTCATGAGCAAAAACAATATCGATGATCTCAACCCCGAACTCGACCTCAGCTTTGAGCGCGTGGTTGATGTGCCGCCGGAAAAGATCTGGGCAGCCTGGACTACGCCGGAATTGCTGATGCCCTGGTTTTGCCCTTTGCCTTGGCGTACCGTGGCTTGCGAAATAGATTTGCGCCCCGGCGGACGCTTCCATACCGTGATGCAATCGCCGGAAGGACAAACCTTCCCCAATGACGGGTGTTATTTAGAAATCATAGAAAACCAAAAGCTTGTTTGGACGAATGCGCTTGAACCCGGCTTTCGCCCGGCCAAGCCGCCGGAAGCCAGCCCAGGCCATGAATGTGCTGAATTTCTAATGACCGCAACGATCTCGCTAGTACCAGACGGCAATGGCACAAAGTACACTGCACTCGTGCAGCACAACAATAAAGAAGCGCGGATTAAACATGAAAATATGGGTTTCAAAGAAGGCTGGGGGGCTTGTCTTGATCAACTCGTGGCGATAATTAAACAATCACAATCTTAGAGGTTTGAAATTTCAAAGAATAATCGACTTTCAACTTAATCGAGGTAATTGTCATAGATAAAAAATACCAAATACACGGCGCATTCAGTTGGTGCGAACTGCTGACAACTGATGTCGAAGATGCCAAACGCTTTTACGGTAAGCTGTTCAATTGGACGCTGGAGCCGGGGATAGTGCCGGACGTGGAATACACTTTAATAAAAGGCGGCGATGAGCCTGCGGGTGGCATCATGAACATTCCACCACATGCGCAAGGTATGCCGCCAACCTGGGGAGTTTATGTCACGGTAGACGACGGGGCTGCCACGGTTAAGCTAGCCGTGGTAATGGGCGGCAAGGTCTGTTTCGGCTCGCACAACATCCCGGAAGTCGGTCGTTTCTGTACCCTGCAAGATCCTCAAGGTGCCATGATTAACGTCATCACTCACTTACCACAACTGACTAAGGAATCATCATGAACACACAAATCTTCGTCAACTTACCGGTAAAGGATCTCAACAAGTCGGTTGGGTTTTTCACGCAGCTTGGCTACAGCTTCAACCCGCAGTTCACTGATGAAACCGCCACTTGCTTGATCGTCAGTGACACTATTTTTGTTATGCTGCTGACAGAAGCCAAGTTTAAGACCTTTACCCCCAAAGTGATATGCGATGCCACCAAAAGCACTGAAGTATTGCTGTGTTTGTCGTGCGATAGCCGGGAAGCCGTGGATGAGATGGTGCTCAAGGCCGTTAGCGCAGGTGGCTCAACGTACAACGAGCCGCAAGACCACGGCTATCAAGACTTGGACGAGCATATTTGGGAGTTGGTGCATATGGCGGCGATGCCGGATGGCCAGCAATAGCGATAACTGACATGCAACATAGCTTTTGGATTAGCGCTAAACAGGCAGAAAACCATCCAATAAATTGGGTTCTCCCATAAATACTTAGCTAAAAACAACAAACCCTAATCACTCAACAGAGGAGAATTGACATGCGTAACTTATCATTCATTTGTACCATCCTATCTTTGTTATTAACCGCAAGCATCACCCAAGCAGAGATACATGAACAAGTAAAACCAATGGATCACCAAGCCATGATGGAGATGTACCAAAAACTTGCTACCCCCGGTGAGCCACATAAGCTGTTCGCCAGCCTTACAGGAAGCTGGACGACCAAAACCAAGGAATGGATGGAGCCCGGCAAGCCGCCGATGGAATCGGACGGCACGGTGGAAATGAAAATGTTACTGGATGGACGTTTTCTATATTCGGAATTCCAAGGCACCATGATGGGCCAACCATTCAAAGGTATTGCCATTGATGCTTATGACAACCTGACCAAAAAATATGTCACCAACTGGATGAGCACCACCGGCACCGGCATCTTCGTCATGGAAGGTACGGCCAGCGCCGACGGTAAGACCATCACGATGACCGGCAAGCATCCAGTACCCGGCGGCGGCTTCATGACCCACCGCGCCATTTGGAAAATCATCGACAGCAACAATCAAACCTTCGAGATGTACGGCGCACACCACGGCGCTAAGGAAATGAAAAATTTGGAAATCGTTTATACCCGTAAGCCTTAAGGGTTGATTGGGTTATACGCGCATGGCAACAAAGGCAAGTACAAAAGGAGGACGATATGACAAAGAATACAATCTGTCTGTGGTACGACAACTAGCCTGACACAGGGGGCTTGCGGATTGGACGTTACGGCAGTTCCACCGCCTCAGGGCTATGTCGCTCGAAATTCAGGCCGAATGGCAAACGTGAAGACAGCGCCTTGAATTCTCTTTCTAGGTCTGCACCTAACTGAGGATCCCTGGCTTTGGTCTGAGCAATTAAATCAGTCAGTCGTGACACCGCTAAATTTCCTCCGCCAACTTATTTAACCGTTCCTATAGCGGCATGGCGCCAACCTGAAGCGAATCGCCCCACGTCACGCAAACCGTTAGGTTGCTGATTTTTCTGATTAAAAGGCGTAAGTTAATTGCCTTTTTCGGTAGCGGCGGTGTGGTAACTGTTTTTAATAACTGGCTGAGTGGGGTCATGTAACTATTCAAAGTCAATTTGAGGGGTACAAATTCACGTCGGGAATGAATTTGAAATCCTTGGTATTCAGGGTATACAACGCAACATCATGGCTAATTGCGGTGGCAGCGATCAGCATGTCCGGGATCGAGACTTTATGGCTGAGCGAATAATGCCCATCAAGTCGATAAACAATATAGAAATGGCCGAATTCAGATTATAGCAATGGCAAAGTCCAAGATGGCGCTCAATTTTGGCAAGCTCTTGTTTATCCCTTGCGCCGTAGAAGAGTTCGGCTTTGGTGATGACACTGACGGCGATGTTTTCCGGTCCAATTTGTTTCAGAGTTTGTACGATATTCTGATTGCATTTATAGAATTCAATCAGAATATTGGTATCACACAAAATCATCCTTGCCGATCCGGCCAGGCTTTTGCGCGGATGGACGCTTGGTCGATTTCTCGGTCTTCCCAGATGCCGGCACAGTCAAAGAAGTCGTCTCCAGGCGAATGTTGGACGATGGTTTCCATTTCGCGCATGACATCATCGTGTTCAACGACTTCGCCACGATCAGCGGCGGCAATGCCTTGGTTGGTCTTCTCGATCTGCCAGGCGTGATGCTGGAGATATTCCTTCAAAGCTTGGTTGACCAGATAATTGCGTGACCGGTCTAATGAGCTGGCCATCTGGTCAAGCTGATGGACGACATCGGGTTCGGTTCTGACAGTAAATGCTTCTGTGGAGGCCATAATAGTGATTCGGTTCAGTTCAGTTCGATTCAGATTTAATCTTATACCATACTTTATATAGGACCTATCAGATTCTCGATGAGAACGCGGTAACCCTTTTTCTTCTTGGTGTCGAAAACTTTTTCAGCGGCCTACAGCGCCTCCAGTACGGTATCGAACCAATCTTTCCGAACGGTTCCGGGCGAACCTACCCGACCCCATTCGGACCAACGACCAATCGCCGTCTAAGCCGGACGAAATAACCATCTGATAGAACCGGTGCATGTTTTGGTCGGGATCGTGGCGTTCCAGGTAGATGCGTTTCATGGCTCATTGCTTCGCAGGTTTGTTAATTCGTCTATCGGTTTCTCGATCTGTAGATTGGGTCATCGTCCACCAGGTCGTTGCGTTTGCCCCATTTGTAAAAAGTGGCCAGGTAGGAAATCTTTCGAGCGATCGCATGGGGCCCGACTTTATTCTTGGCCAGGTGCTGCACGAAATTTTCCGCCGCTGAGAATTTGCAACGCCGCCAATCTAAACCTTCGCCTTCCAGCCATCGTTGCCAGATGCCTAAATCCGAATTGTAGTTGTAGCAAGTCGCATCGGAGCGGCCCTTGGTGTATTTCAGATAGGTCAAAAACTCTTTTCGGATTTGTCCGAACGTTTTTTCATTTTGATCTTCCATCTCTCCTCCATGCCGCGTTTCGAAACCTGTTAGGAATTTTTTGGCCATTTTTTGGGCCCGGCGGCGATTTGCGATTTACTAAAACGACTATTTTGTAGCATTAGACTTAAAATTCCAGGTTTCATGCAAAAAAGCCTATTTAGGAACACGAAAACACAATTTCGGGAGTGCCTAGGAATAAAAAATTACTAAAATTTTTGTTTTAGTAACTTTCTTACCATCTCAGGACGCCCTTTACCGAACTCATTCCAAGTGTCGGAGTATGCCTAAATTTCCGGTTGTTTCAGGAGCAGAAACTGTAAAGGCATTGCAGCGTTTGAGATTCGTAGTTGCACGGTAGCGCGGTAGCCATATCGTGATGCTGCGCGGTTCCTCAGGTTGCGTCGTACCAAACCTCGTCGAACTAAAAGCTAGTCCGCTGAACGGAGTTCTGAAACAAGCAGGTATTTCCGTCAATGAATTCGTTAAGGCGCTACATGCTTAACCATGCGCTCCCATCGACTCCGCTAACGCTACCCGGCTGAGCTTCTCGTTAACGACAGCTTTCTTTAATGCAGTCGCCAAAAATTTCAAATCTTGACTGGAGCTTCTCGTACTGCACAGGACGGGGTTGCAAACTTCGTCCCCTTCGAATACAGCTGTAACAGTCTGTAACACTTTGATGTTACAGATATCAAGTTTCTGTTAATAAAGTAAATTTTATTCGTTTGATAAGTCTTCCTTCGCTAACTGTAACAATCTGCTGTTACAGTTAGTAAAACTTAACGAATTTAATCGAATATCTTTCTATTATTTATCAATGCTTTAAAAATTGTTATTAATTCGTCGCGCACGGCATTTCTTTTGCTTTTTATTCTTGAAAAGCTGTTCAATGAATAAATTCGGTAATAGGAAGCGCCGCATGATCGCACATGCTCTGACGATAGTCCTGAACGAACTCAATCGGCATTTAACCGACCATTACGGGTCGGACGTCATGAATGTCGGACGTTTGGGGAACTTAGCCGACGGCTTCGGTAACGGAGCAGGCGCGAATCCGCGTGATGTGCTTTATTTGTCGTTGGTCAACATCAAGGAAGAAAAAACCTTGAAGAACGTGCCGCACTTCACGCGTAACGACGTTACGCTCCGCACCGTTTATGAAAACCCGCCGACCTTTCTCAATTTTCAAATACTGATCGTCGCCTCTCACAGTAATTACACCAATGCCTTGTTGATGCTGTCGCGGGCGATACGCTTCTTTCAGGCGCAAAACGTTTTCACGCAGGATACGGTCGAACCGACGTCGATTTCAAATAATGCGCCCGCCAATCCGCTCGATCAACTCGAGTCGTTCAAGCTGATTTTCGATTTGTATTCTCCGACGATGGAAGAAGTCAATCACCTCTGGGGAACCTTGGGAGGTAAACAATACCCATTCGCGATCTATGTACTGCGTATGTTGGATTTGAAATTCCGGGCGATTAAAAGCGAGAGGGGCGTCATTACCGAAGTCGTTCAGGATTTCCGGCACAAATCCGGATTGGCGGTCGCCAATGAGTGAACAAATTCGCGTTAAATATCGGCGCCTCTTCGAGGTGAGGGTTCTGCATCACTATTGGCTGGACGATGGTGCGACCGTATTCGATTCGATCGCCGATCCGCTGAAAAAGCAACAACGCCTATCGTCTTATGATGTCCGCATGTTCCTTGAGATTCGGCCGACCTCATCGACCGAGAAACAATTGGAAGCTTATCGCGCTATTGTCATCAATAGCGCTTTGGGCCTGATCGCGGCAGTTCCGGAAGAGGCAGTTATCGCTAGCGATGCGCTTTTCGAGTTCTCGGTCACAGTGCGTAACCCGGCATTCATTAATTACACCGCGTTGACGCTGAGACGGCAACGCATCATCGATCTTTACGATGCCGAACAAGGCAAGCGTTATTTGTACAAGGAAAACGTTCCGGTCTTATCGAATCTGACCGGTACTACCCGAGGCGCCGGCGGCGATGAAGTCCTTTTTTTATCCAAGGAATTTCCGGCGATTGCAAATGACGATCTCGTCGAAGCGATTGGCTTATCGGGCAATGCACTGACACAGCTTATCGCAGATCAGCCGGGCGATCTTCTTCATACGATTACCGATCAAGCCGGGCTTTGGCCGGTTTATGTGCATCAAGGCGATGTTCCGGTTCTGGAAGCGCCGGAGATAGAGGGCGAGATTTTTCGCGGTATTGCCTTGGATTCGAATCTGCCGAAGGATGTATTTGCGCTGATACGCTTGCATGCCGATAGACCGGGCGATAGCCGATTCAGTTTGATCGATAGTCAGGGGCGGGTAAAACAAGCCGCGCCTTCGTTTCATGTGCGACTGAAAAATCGCTCTACATTCTGGCAATATTTAAACCAGGGCAACGGTTCTTTGGAATTCGAAACCGTCGAGCCGTTGCCCTCAACTTATTTCGGCAATGCCGGAAATCGCCGCAAACCCTCCGAAAACTCAGTCAAGCCGGTTTTAAGCGGCGATAGAGTGATTAAACTCGTTTCGGAGATTTATGAGTAATCTTTAATAGGAATCGGTAATTATCATGGCTACAGCGTATAAAACTCCAGGCGTTTATATCGAGGAAATTCCGAAATTTCCTCCGTCCATTGCACCGGTCGAAACCGCGATTCCCGCGTTTATCGGTTACACCGAGAAGGCGGATAAAATCAAGCCGGGCGATTTGCTCAATGTTCCGACAAAAATCGGTTCGATTGCCGAATATGAGGCCTATTTCGGATTTGGTGCGGAACCGGCGATTGCCAAAGTCAGTTTGGATGACAACAAGAACTTTGAATCGGCCGACATGAATAATCGTTTTTTCATGTATGAGAGTTTACGCTTGTTTTATACCAATGGCGGCGGAGATTGTTTTATTGTCTCGACAGGAACTTACGAGGCCGCAGGCAAGATAGTCGGCGATTTTACCGGGACGGGAAAAGGCATCGATACGCTCAACAAAGTAGACGAACCGACGATCTTAGTTTTTCCCGACAATTCCTTGTTGACCACCGGCAACGACTTTTACGGAGTCTACGATGCGGCACTGCAACAAAGCGGTAAGTTGATGGATCGCGTCGGGCTGTTTCATCTTAAGGAAGACGACCCGAAAGGCACGGAATTCCGCTCCGGTGTAGGCATCAAAGATCTAAAATACGGCGCGGCTTATACGCCTTGGATAACCGTCAATTTCCCTAAAAATGTTAAGTTTCGTCATTTCAAAACTGTCATCTTTAAAGGTTCCACACATTTCGATTTAGCGGATCTGACCGACGATGCAGCGATTAAGGTATTAATCGATGATTTCGAACAAGTCATCAATGATGTCGATAAGGTCGTTTCGGCAAATGCAACGCTGGCCAATCCTGCGCAAACCTTAAGAGAACGATTTACCTCGCTAGAAGGAGGCTATTTAGAGAACAAGACACCTGCTAATTTTATGCAGCTAATTAACTTTTTGTTTTCGGTTGCGCGTAGTATCGATGTGTTGGTGGGTGCCGGCAGTAATGCACTGGAAAATGCCGACTTACAAACCGGGTTGCAAAATTTGATTGCCTCGACGCTGAAAGGCTTCTATTCAGAATTGATCGCTTACGATAAAGAACTCGACGGCGAAATTGGTACATACAACCCACAATTCCAAACAGGAACCCCGCCTTCCGCCGCTGAGTGGGATGACATTTTCGGCGCCGGCGCGCCGGGCGCATCATCGGTAATACCGGGTAGCGCTACGACCAACGCGGCAAAAATGGACAGCGTATTACCGTTGGCGAGAGCGCTATTCGACTCGATCAATAATGCGTGGCTTAGCGGCGTAGTCGGCACCGCTCATATATTGGAGAATCAAAAGCACGACGGCTTGCTCAATGCCTATCCTCTCTATAAAACGATATTGACCGGTATCCAAAACACTAACACCAGCGTTCCTCCTTCAGGTGCGATTGCCGGAATTTATGCCTATGTCGATCGAACCCGAGGTGTATGGAAGGCGCCGGCTAACGTGAGCGTATCCGGCATTATTGGCCCGAAAGACTCGTTTACGGCATCCGAGCTCGATGCGCTCAATATTGATGTCAATAGCGGTAAGTCGATCAATGCCATCCGTTTTTTTACCGGTAAAGGTACGTTGGTTTTCGGAGCTAGAACCTTGGCCGGCAACGACAACGAATGGCGTTATGTCAGCGTCCGGCGTTTTTTCAACATGGTCGAGGAAAGCACCAAAAAGGCGACCGAACCATTCGTTTTCGAACCGAACGATGCGAATACCTGGGTCAAGGTCCAGGCGATGATCGAAAACTTCTTGACCGTGCTATGGCGGCAAGGCGCGTTGCAAGGCATCAAGCCGGAGCATGCATTTTATGTCGCGGTGGGCTTGGGTAAAACGATGACGCCGCTCGATATTTTGGAAGGCCGGATGATTATCGAAATCGGCATGGCGGCGGTTAGGCCGGCCGAATTCATCATTCTCAGATTCTCGCACAAAATGCCCGAATCCTGATTTAGCGGCCGACATACTTTAGCAAACAAGAGGGAATCATCATGGCGCAAGTCTATCCATTACCGCGTTTTCACTTTCAAGTGGATTGGGGCGGTGCAAAATTGAGTTTTACCGAAGTCACGGGTCTTGTGATGGAGCGTGAAAAAGTCGAATACCGGCACAGCGACAGCAAGGATTTCAGCAAGATCAGCATGCCCGGTTTGATCAAACTCAGCAATATCACGATGAAACGCGGCAAATTCGAAGGCGACTTCGATTATAACGATTGGCTCGACGAAATCGCCAACGAACGCGTCGAAGGCCGCCGCGATGTCGTGATTCGCTTATTGAACGAAAAACACGAACCGGTCGCGGCTTGGTCGGCGACGCGATGTTTTCCGGTCAAGGTCACCGCGCCCGATTTGAAGTCCGACGCCAATGAAGTCGCGATCGAAACCATCGAGGTCGCGCACGAAGGACTCAAACTAATGAAAGTATAACGCCGATGGCCGATTACTATCCGCCGCTCGGCTTTTATTACAAAGTAGAGTTCGGCATCAGCCAAGTGAGCAATGACGTCCGGTTTCAGTCGGTCTCGGGTCTCACCGTGGAATACGATTATGAAAGCTTCAAGGAAGGCGGCGAAAACCGATTCGAACATAAGTTACCGGTCCGAACCAAGTATGCCGACATGGTGTTGAAACGCGGCATGTTGACCGATTCCGGCGTGATCGATTGGTTACTCAATGCGTTTCGCGACCGAGTGTTCGAACCCGCATCGGTGAATGTGATCTTGATGAATGAAAAAAGTGAGCCGCTACGGACTTGGAAAGTCGCTCAAGCGATTCCGAAAAAATGGCAAATCGGCGATTTCAACGCCAACGAAAGCACGGTCGTCATCGAAACGATCGAATTGACCTACCGTTATTTCACGGTGCAAACCTGAGTCCGCCATGCCGATTGAAATCAAAGAGCTACATATCAAAGTCACGGTCAACCCGCCCGAAGAAGGGAGCCCACGGCAAGAACCGGGCAATGCGGGAAGAGGGGGGACGGCGGGAAAACCGGTCGACCAAGATGCCTTGATTGCCGAATGCGTCGAACAAGTATTACAAATTCTACAGAATAAAACGGAGCGCTGATGGCCGAGAACGGGAAACTGGAAAAGATGTTGATACTGGCTTTCTCCGATTCGGAAAAAGCCGAAAGCGGTGGTTTGCTCGAAGCTGACGAAAGCGTCGAGGCCTTGATCAATCCGGAGAGCTATACGCTCGACTATAAGCTCAAGTTTTCCGAATCCGGGCAAGGGCAGGGTACAAGCGGTCAACAATTAAAATACGAATATACCGAACCGGAAGAAATTTCTTTCGAATTTTTATTCGACAATACCGGCATCATCGACGGCAAACCGCGCGACTCGATCGCCGATGACATCAAGGCCTTCAAGGACGTGTTGACCGGTTATAAAGGCGATGCGCACGAACCGCGGCATTTCAAGCTGGTCTGGGGCGAGCATTCGATCTTTAAGGGGCGGGTCATCGAAGTCGGCATTACCTACAAATTATTCAGACCGGACGGCACTCCGATACGGGCATTGGTCAAGGTCAAATTCAAAAGCAGTATCGAGGAAGAAAAACGCGCCGCGAAAGAAAACAAAAGCTCGCCCGACTTGAGCCACAGCCGCAGAGTCAAGGCCGGCGATACGTTGCCGCTGATGTGTTACAAAATCTACGGCGATCCGCGTTATTACTTGGAAATCGCAAAAATCAACCGTTTGGATCACTTCAGGTCGCTCGAACCCGGCCGTGAAATCGTGTTTCCTCCGGTCAGCAAAACGGCTCGAACATGAGAAACGAATCCGCCATTCCCACGCCGGCCACTCCCGATGTCTGCACGGTGACCTTATTAATCGACGGCACCGAAATACCGGGACAATTTCAGGTACTATCGGTCAGCGTCAATAAAGAATTGAACCGGATTCCGTCGGCCACGATTCAACTGAAGGATGGCGAGGCGGCGCAAGCCGACTTTCCCGCCAGTAATACCGGATTATTCATTCCCGGTCAAAAGATCGAAATTCAGTTCGGTTACCGCTCGCAAAACGCCACGGTATTTAAAGGTATGATCGTCAAGCACAGTATCAAGCTCAGAAAAAACGAAAGCCTCTTGATTCTGGACTGCCGGCATAAAGCGGTCAAAATGACGTCCGGCATACACAGCCGCTACTTTACCGAACAAAAAGACAGCGACATCATCGAAACATTATTCGGCGATTACGGCGTGACCGGCACCAGCGATACGACCGAACCGGATTTACAAGAGGTCGTGCAATTCGAATCGACCGATTGGGATTTTATGCTATGCCGGGCCGAAGCGAACGGTTTCGTCGTCAATGTCGGCGACGATGCGATTGCCGTCGGCAAACCCGCAACCGGCGAAGAATCGGTCGTGAAGGTCGCTTACGGTTCGACTCTGTTGGAACTGGACGCCGAAATCGATGCGCGGTTGCAAAGTCCCGGAATCAGTGCCACGGCCTGGCATGCGGCCGATCAGGAATTGATCGAAGCCGAAGCTTCCGAACCGGAATCCTCCAGTGCCGGCAATATCGATGCCGAGACATTGGCGGCGATACTGGGCACTGAAAGGCATGAACTACGCCATGGCGGCGGCTTGAGTCAGCCGGAATTGAAAACCTGGGCCGATGCACGCCTGCTGAAGGAGCGTCTAGCCAGAATTAGAGGTCGGGCGAAATTTCAAGGCATTGCCGAGGTCATGCCGGGGACCGTGATCGAAATCAGCGGTATTGGCGAGCGCTTTGCCGGACTGTTTTATGTGTCGGGCGTGCGGCATTGCGTTTCCGGCGGCAACTGGGAAACCGATGCGCAACTGGGCCTGAACCCCGACTTGTTCGCTGAAACCTATAACTTGCGCCCGTTGCCGGCGGCAGGATTATTGCCGTCGGTCTGCGGACTGCAAATGGGGGTCGTGACGGTATTGGAAAACGATCCTAAAGGCGAAGACAGAATAAAAGTTCGACTGCCGCTGGTCGACACGGCCGATGAAGGCATTTGGGCAAGGCTTGCAACGCTCGACGCCGGCGACGGGCGAGGAACGTTTTTTCGGCCCGAGATCGGCGATGAAGTCGTGGTCGGATTTCTCGGCGACGATCCCCGTTATCCGGTCGTGTTGGGCATGTGTCACAGCAGCGCGAAACCGGCGCCGGAGCCTGCGAAGGATGACAATCATTTGAAAGGCTATGTCAGCCGCGAAAAGATAACCCTGACCTTCGACGATGAAAACAAAGTCGTCGTGCTCGAAACGCCGGACGGCAACCGCCTGATTTTGTCCGAAGACGAGCAGGCCGTCGTGATCGAGGATCAGAACGGCAATAAAGTCACATTGAATGCCGACGGCATCAAGCTCGAGAGCGTCAAAGACTTGATATTACAAGCAGCCGGCGACGTCAAGATCGAAGGCATCAATACCGAACTGAGCGCGCAAGCCGAATTCAAGGCCTCGGGTTCCGGTTCGGCCGAAATTTCCGGCGCCAGCACCACAGTCAAGGGTAGCGCCAGCACCACGATTCAAGGCGGCGTCGTGCAGATCAATTGAGGAGATGAAGCGATGTTACCGGCAGCCAGAATCACCGACATGATCGTCAGCACTGCGACGCAAGGCGCCCCGGTGCCGATTATTCCGCCGGGCGAACCGACCGTTTTGATCGGCGGTTTACCGGCGGCACGCTTGGGAGATTCGTGCGGAGTCGATGCGATTATCAAAGGCTCGGCGACGGTCATGATCGGCGGCATGCCGGCCGCGCGTGTCGGCGATTCGAGCGCTTCGGGCGGCGCGATCCTACCGCCCGGTATGCCGACAGTATTGATAGGAGGATGACATGAGTTTTCTCGGACGGGGTTGGTCTTTTCCGCCGACATTCAACCGGGCAATCGGCGGCATTACGATGCTCGAAGCCGAAGCGGACGTCGCTTCGAGCTTGGAGATTCTACTGAGTACCGCGCAAGGCGAACGCTCGATGCTGCCTAGATACGGCTGCAATTTGCAGGAGTTGGTGTTCGAAAATTTGGATACGCGCATGAAAACCTTGATGGCGGACAAGGTGGAATCGGCGATTTTATATCATGAGCCGCGTGTCGAACTGGAGAGCGTTCGGCTCGACGATAGCTTGGAGCTCGAGGGCGTCGTATTGATCGAGGTGATCTACCGCGTCAAGGTCACGAACTCGCGTTTCAATTTCGTTTATCCCTATTACAAATTGGAGGGTACCGATATTAACTTAACCGCAGCCGTCAACCTCTTGCCCGATAGCGATTGAATCATGGCCGACTCGAGTGATTGCAAACACAACACCGATGCCTCAAGACTGATACATGAAGGCAGCAGCAGAGACTTGCGTGTGCCGAAGGCTTTGGATCCGAACTATGTGCCGGTCAATGAACGAGGGCCGGAGTACGGCCTGGTGTTTGCAAAAGCCTATTCGGCCTATCTCAATTATTATGATTCGAACGACAGCGTCACCGGCGATTGGCGGAGTTTTTTCGATAAGGATGTCTCGGTGTTGTTGGCTGTCGCCGCGTTACAAGACGTCGACGCGTACCGCTCGGAAGTCAAAGCCAGTTTCGATTTTTTGAACAATAGCAATAACCGATCGCAAGGAGACGCACTCAAACAACGCTTAGGTTTCTTATTCAGTATCGCGGCGACCATGGCCAAGCAACTAGACCGCTTGAAAGAAAACTTGCCGGGCGATACGGCGCTGAAAAGTCTTCTGCAAAGCCGCATACGATCGCAGTCGGCGCAAGGTTTCAAACGGCTTATCGCCTACTACAAGGCTTACGAGAGCGATTTCGGATTAACCGACGCCGAGCTGGACATTGCTGCGGAATTGACGATATTCGGTCAAGAATCCCAAGCCTTCGGCGATATCTATCGAAGCCCCTTTTCGAAAGATTGGATCATCGGCAACTTTCCGTATTGGCCGCATTACATCGACAGCATCGTCAAGGATGCGGGGGTTTTCGGCCCACTGCTTGACCCGTCCGATCCGAATTATTGGTTTTCAATCCATAATTCGATCGCCAGTCACAACCTTTTTACATCGATATTCGATGATTTTTTAAAAATCTATGCGCGCATCGTCGTTGAAGCCAAACAAGAATTGGAACATTCGTTCATTCAAAACGGTAATCATGAACCGCATTATGCGCTGCTGATCGCCTTCTTACGCTTATTCGAAGGAACTCGGGCCGAGATCAACACCTTGACAGGCCGGCACCAGGATTTTTATTACCGGGACATTTTACGGCTCAAGGAAAAACCCGCCGAACCGCCGCGGGTCCATTTATTGGCCGAATTGGCTAAACATGCCGACAGTCACCGGTTCGATAGAGGCGTGTCGTTCAAGGCCGGAAAGGACGATTCGGGCATCGAGGCCTTTTTCATGAACGACCGTGACTTCATCGCCAATAAAGCGAAAATTGCGGCGCTGAAGACCGTTTACCGGCATGGCGGAGAAGTTGTCGCCGGATTGGGTGTCAACGCGGCTAAACAGTCGGGCCGTTACTATGCGTCGCCGGTTGCCGATTCCGAAGACGGACTAGGGGCGAAACTGACCAACGAAGAGCTGTCCTGGCATCCGTTTTTCAATAAACGCTATAGCAATGCACAACTCAACAGCATTGCGATGCCCGAAGCTGAATTGGGGTTTGCGATCGCCTCGCACTATTTATGGATGGCCGAAGGCGAGCGGACCATCACGCTGGAGTTTCAGTTGGCAGGCAGTCCATCAGGAAACTCGCCTGAATTAAAAAACGCGATTGTTTGTCAATTGACAGGCGAAGAAGATTGGTTCGAAAAGTCCGCGACGACCTTTGTTCGTAACGCGAATTCAATCAAGCTCGAGCTTCGCTTGGACGGTGCCGATCCAGCCGTGACACCTTATTTGGACAAAGTGCATGCTCGAGGCTTTAAGACGTCGCTGCCGGTTATGATGATTCGATTGAAGCATCGTGCGGACAGTGTTTTTGCTTATGAACCGCTGCGCGATCTTGTCATCGCTTCGATTCAATTGAGCGTCGAAGTAAATGGCGTGCGCTCGCTTGCCGTATCGAACGATTTCGGTACGGTGGATTTGTCGAAGGCTTTTCAACCCTTCGGCGCACGTCCGGTCAATGGCAACCGATTGACGATCGGATCGAACGAGATTTTTCAAAAACGCCTCGATTCGGCCATATTACATATCGATTGGCAAAACCCGCCGTCATATTATTCGTCGGGCGGATTGGTGTTACAGGCTTATCCTATTGCATTCAATACCTTAAAAAGCAATGGCGAGTCTCAACTGCCGTTCGCCGCGAATCAAATGGACGCAACGTTAAATATCGCTCAAAGCATCGCGCCGACAATAGGACTGGCCTATTTGAAAGCCGGGCAATGGCAAGCGACATCGGCCTCGGCTAATTTTGCCGCGACCGAATTCGATTTGACCGATGCCGCGCAACAAGCCTTTCGTCAAGACATCGATTTTGCGAATAATGCGGTTTACCGCATCGATGATGCCAACGGTTTTTTGCGTTTGATTTTTAAAGGAGATTTTGGATTCGACCAGTATTTAACGGATTTGACGAATTTTCTGAGCGACCAAGAACTTAAACCGGATTCGCATCCCGGCGCGCCGCCGGTCGGCCCGTTTATCGAACAGCTTGTTATCGATTATCTGGCTTCCCAGACTATCATGCTGAATTCGGCGCTACCTGACGCCATGCAACAGCGCGAAGCACATTTTTTTCATATCGGCCCGTTCGGCCAAGCCGAACAACACCCGGCGCTCAATACCGCCAAACAAGTCAAGTTGCTGCCGCAGTTCGGTTTTATACGCAACGAACTGACGATTGATAGTGAAGCCGAATGTTATATCGGCATCGATGGACTCGAACCGCCGCAAAACCTGTCACTGTTGTTTCAAGTCTCGGATGGCACGGCCGACCCATTGACGATCAAACCCGATCCGCATATTCATTGGAGTTATCTACGCGGCAACGAATGGATCGCATTCAAGACAGACGAAATAGAGGACGGCACGGGCGGTTTGTTGAACTCCGGCATCATCGAGTTTGCGATGCCGAAAGATGCCGATAACAACAACTCGACTTTACCGACCGGTATGCATTGGCTACGGGCGGCGGTGGCATCGCACAGCGAAGCGGTTTGCCGTTTACAGGCCGTTTCCGCGCAAGCCTTGCAGGCGACCTTTAGCGACCGAGGCAACGATCCCGGCTTCTCGGCGAAACCGCTAAAAGCCGGCACGATAATTCAGTTGGAACGGCCAAATGCGGCCGTCAAAAAGATCGAGCAGCCTTTTTCCTCGTTCGGCGGACGCGGCGCCGAAACGCCGGCGGCTTTTTATACGCGCGTCAGCGAACGTCTGCGTCATAAGGACAGGGCGGTCGCGCTTTGGGATTACGAACACCTGGTTTTGGAAGCCTTTCCGCAAATTTATCGCGTCAAATGCCTGAATCATACTCAGTACGAGCCCGGCGAAAACGGCGATTTCGTCTACCGGGAACTCGCACCGGGCCATGTTACGCTAGTCGCGATTCCCAACCTGCAATTCCAAACGCTTCGCGATCCCCTCAAACCCTATACGAGTCTCGGTTTGCTCGATGAAATCAAGGATTTTTTAAGCGCGCGCGTGTCCTGTTTCGTCAACTTGCATGTCCGCAATCCGCGCTTCGAGACCGTGCGTTGCTCGTGTAAAGTCCGTTTTCATGAAGGCTTCGACGAGACGTTTTATACCAATACGCTGCGCCAAGCGATTACTCGGTTTTTGTCGCCCTGGGCTTTTGCGAACGATGCAAAGCCCTCTTTCGGCGGAAATATTCATCAATCGATATTGATTCGTTTCGTCGAAGAGCAGACTTATGTCGATTATTTGACCGACTTTGTGTTGTATCACGATAGCGGCGGGGCGGCAGGAGAAGTCGCGGTCCATGAGGCGGCAGGCTCGACTGCGGCATCGATTTTGGTTTCGGCGCCGGCTGGCGAACACCAAATCGATGTCATCAAACCCGCCGCAGTGCATGAAGTCGGCGAAACCTGTCCGTGCGAGCCATGAAAGAGCCAGCCGTTTTTTTACCCCGACTCGATTCGCAAAAGCCGAGTGAAGACTTTTTTGCGTTGCGCCGCGAAGGCATCGGCTATATCGAGCAGGCCGGCAGTCGACATTGGACCGATTACAATACCCACGATCCGGGCATCACGATCCTGGAGGCCTTGTGTTACGCATTGACCGATATCGCATACCGAAGCGGTTGGGATATCAAGGACCTGTTGACCCGAGAATTCTCGACCGCTGCCGACCCGTTCCCGGCTCAAGCGTTTTATACCGCACGCGAGATACTAACGAGCGGTCCCGTCACACCGGACGATTTCAGGCGCGTGCTAATCGATTTGGAGCCGGTGCGCAATGCTTGGGTATTTTGTAAACAATGCGCCTGCGAAACCGATTATTACGCACTATGCGACGAAGATCGTTTGGTTTTGTCCTACCGCAAGCCCGAGCAAAGCGAGTTAGACCCGAAAAAAGTGGCGGTATTGGGTTTATATGAAGTCCTGCTCGAATTGGAATCCGATCCTGAGCTGGGCGACTTGAATGCCCGCAAAATTCAGAAAACGCGCCTTTTTTATGACGCCGAAGGCAGAGTTCAGACTCGGGTCGTCGAAGTGCGTTTCCCCGATTTATCCCTGTCCGCAGCCGACGAATGGCAGGCTTTTTTAGATAATTTCCACGATTATGAGATCAGCGTCCGAATCGGAGCGGCCAAAGGCTACGATGTCTGGACAGATCCGACGTTGGATCAGGCCGGCAAGGAGCGTTATTTAAAAAGACATTGGCGGGAATTGTTCCATGTGGATTTTCTGCTGACATCGGAAGAATTAACGCTGGCAATCGATAATGCCACGCTGCGCGTGTTCGGCAATGCCGATGCACAGGCGGAAACGAAGCTGGCCGAACTTGTAGAGTTGCTGGAAGACGCTTCGAATTCGGGAATCGTCGGGCTTTATCGGCGCAAAGCGCTCAAGATCTCCCAAGCCGTCGAACAGGCTAAGCAGTCATTGCATCAGAGGCGCAATCTCGATGAGGATTATTGCCGCATCGAAGGCATAGCGTTGGCCGAAATTGCGTTATGCGCCGATGTCGAAGTGGCCTCCGGTGCCGATATCGACCGCGTGCAAGCGCGCATCTGGCAGGAAATCGAGCATTACCTAAACCCGCCGATCGCATTTTACAGTTTGCAAGAATTGCGCGATGAAGGTCTGCCGGTCGAAGCTATTTTCAACGGACCTGCACTCGAAAACGGTTTCATCAAATCCGAAGACCTGCAGCGAGCAAAGTTGAAATCGGAAATCAGAACGTCCGATATCGTCAAACGTTTGATGGCGATCGACGGCGTTCTGGCGGTCAACAACCTGCTGTTGACCCTCTACGATCCGCAAGGCCGAATCGTCAAAGGCAAGGCCGACCCGATTTGGCAAAACGACGGCACGCCTTTGTTCGATCCGGATCGAATCAGCGCGGCCTGGATGCTGATGCTTGACGATCGCAAACAACCGCGATTTTACCGCGAAGCCTCGAGGTTCTTATTTTTTAAGAACGGCCTGCCATTTCAAGCGCGGCTCGACGAAGCCGTCGCAACCTTGCATCAATTGCGCGGCGAGGCTGAGCGCCCGAAGATCAAAAATACGCCGAAAGACCTGCCGTTGCCGAAGGGAACTTACCGAAATCCCGGCCATTATTTTCCGATACAAAACGAATTTCCGCAGAGCTATGGCATCGGCCCCGAAGGCCTGCCCAGCCATGCGTCCAATTTACGGCGGGCTCAAGCCAAGCAATTGAAAGCCTATTTGCTGGTGTTCGAACAATTCTTAGCCAATCAATTAGCGCAATTAGCTCATGGCGGCGATTGTTTTTCATTGAACCCCGGCATACACCAAACCTATTTTATCAAGGAGTTAACGCAAGACATCATCGACGGTTACGACGATCTGGTCGCCGGTTTGGATAAGGAAAAACTCGAAAAGCTGATCGAGTCCGAACCGGAATTCTTGCAGCGGCGTAACCGGTTTCTCGATCATTTATTGGCCCGCTTCGGCGAACAGTTATCCGACTACACCTTATTGCTAAGCGACCTTGCCGGCCGCCAAAAAGCGCAAGCATCCTTGATCGAAACCAAACTCGCCCTGCTCAAAGGGCTGCCGGAAATAAGCCGGTACCGTTACCGGTCGTTCGACGCTACCGGCGAAGCCTGCGCCCCCGAGCAATATCCGGTTCTGAAAAAGCGCGTCAATCTGCTGCTGGGTATTGCCGATCTGAGATTAGTCTTTACGACATTGGAAACCATCGCCGGCAAGACTGAAATCGCCTTGGAATTGATGGATTGGAACAATCGACCGTGGTTGACGGGCACGCTTGAGCTTGACGCATACGCAGCATCCAATACCTACGCTTACCGGGCGGTCGTCAAGCAAATGAGCGACCCTAACGCTTATCGGATAGATGAGCAGACTCATCAATTAACGCTTGAGGATGATGCGAACGTATTGCGTGCCGCTTATCCGGATGATTTGGCGACAGCGGCCGAAGCGGAAACGATCAAGGCTATTTTGCTGAATTGGAGCGCGCATCAACGAACGATTCTGGTCGAACATGTGCTGCTCAGACCCAAGTTTCCGGGCGACGCGCTTTATCCGGCTTGCTCCGAAGATGTCTGCAAAACCTGCGACGATGAAGACCCTTATTCGTTTCGATTGACCTGGGTCATGCCGGGCTGGACCTCGCCGTATAACGTCAACTTGGACTTGCGAGCGTTTGCCGAACGCACAATACGCCAAGAAACGCCGGCGCACTTACTGAGCAAAATCTGTTGGGTCGGCAATAAAGGCATTATCGACAATCCCTGCGAACCGCTTGTAAACGAGTTGGCCGCGCTATTGCTCGAACAAAACCAGGCCACGGAAGAGGAGGCCTGCGACTGTGCAACAACGATTTTTAGCGAATTCAGCCGAGTATTCAAGGGCTGGTATCACGGCAAAACCTTGGATTATTTCGATCCGGACGTCTTGCGGGCGCAATTGGCAAGCGAATTCGAGTCGAACCTGAACCCCGGAGGGATCGAATGTACCTTGGCGATCGGCGCCGTTTCATGGATCGCTATCGTGTCGCGGTTGACAGAGCATTTTGCTGAAATCGCCCGTTACGGCCGGCAATTCGAACGGTTCGAAACGGCTTGGTGCTTGTGGCTTGAAGCGAACGCCTCGATCGACTGGACCGAACAGCGCTTGCAGGAAAGAGTCGAAGCTTTGTTGGCCGAGTCCTTGCTCGATGGAGACCAAACGTCGTTATGTCGATGCGCCGCCGGCATTCTTGCCGATTACGGCACGGCGTTTTCCGATTGGCTGAACGACTATGTCGAAAACAGCCTGGAACCGCCGGAAGATTTGACGTCGTTCGAACCGGCACCGATCGTGCTATGTTCCGATGCTCACTTTAAAGCCGGTACCGAAGACGATTTGAAAGCCTTGCTCGATAAGCGTTATCAAAACTACATCGACGCGTCTTACCGGCTGAGAATCGTAGTCAATTTGCTGGCCGATCTGAAATCTATCTATCCCGAAGCGACTCTACACGACTGCGACGACGGCAGCGATCATAATCCGGTACTGCTCGACAGGACGGCCCTCGGTTCGCTCAATGCCGTACCACGGCCCTTTGAAAACCCATGAATACGGTCAAAACGTCATGAAAGCTGAACACGATCAATTTCCAATTTTCGAAGCCAATCAGGTACTGAGCAACCGGCATCTGAATCAGGTATTTAATTACTTGGACGAGCAAAACCGGCTGACGCGCTCGAACCTGATCGGTATCGGTATCGTATGCGGGTTCGAACTCGACTACACGACGGCTCCGGAAGCGGTTATTCGGCTATCGAAGGGCATCGGTATCAGTTCTGAAGGCTATTTGATCTGTGAAGCCGACGATATCGAGCTGAGCGCCTATCGTCCATACACGCTGCCCAACGATATCGAGTATGCACCCTTCGAAGGCTATCCGCTTTGGGAACTGTTCCCGAACGGCGAGCCGAATACCCAAGTCTTGAATCAACCGTCCGGTTTTCTGAACGATAAGGCGCTGCTGTTGTTTTTGGAGTTGAAAAAGGCCCCGCTGCGCAATTGCAGTCCGAATAATTGCGACGACAAAGGATCGTCGGTGACGGTCACGCTTAGGCGTTTGTTGATCAAACGCACCGATTTAGTCGACATCATTGCCGCGCTCCACGGCCTCGATGCGGGTCTCAGTTCCGCCGATTTGGAAGATCAATTGGCCGAACGTTTCAATCTGCCGGATTTGCGTTTGCCGAATATCAGCGTGCCGAGTACGTCCTTGGCGACTTCGCAGCAGGTCTTGGCCGCATTCCATGCTGTTTTTTCATCTTCCGGCTTGGCCGCTAAAGTCGGCGATGCCTTATCGGCCGCGTATCGAGCCTTTAAACCGCTCGTCGAGAACGATTATCCGAACGATCCGTTTGAAGGCTTCGACGCGAAATTCGGTTTTTTGAATAGCCAACCCGATTCGACCGAACAAGTGTTGTTTCTACCGTATTATTACGATTGCTTCGACGACTTACTGGCCGCTTACGACGAATTTCGCTGGCAAGCGGCTGAGTTGATTTGTTTATGCGGCCCGCCGGCCAATTGGTTTCCACGGCATTTAATGGTGGGTTTATTGTTTCCCGAAGCCGTCGCAGACCCCGGCCATTATCGGCATCGTTTTTTGCCGTCTCCGGCAGTCGGCGCCTGTTCAGAGCAAGCCCGAACGCTACAACAGTTGTTCACGCGTTTGGTCGAGATGGTCGAGCGTTTTTCGAATAATCCGCCATTAAGTACGGGCGATGCAACGCAACAGATCAAGATAACGCCAAGCCGCTTGGGCTCTGTCGCATTGTCGGAAAAGGCGATTCCTTACTATTATTTACAAAACGGCAATCCGCCGCTGTATCGCTTATGGAATCCGGTTTTGACCCGGCGCGGCCGGGCCGCGCAAAATCTCGGCTACCGCGCCTTTGAATATGCGTCGCAAGCGTTCGTACTCGAGCCCCTGCGTTTCGATCTTGAGTCCTACAATTTTTTGCGTATCGAAGGACATTTAGGCAAACCCTATCAGGATGTGTTGGAAAACCTGTTGCTGCAAAAAGAACGCTACCGCTTACCGATACAAATCATGGCATTGCGCACCGGAGCATTCGACGAATCCGGAACTATCGATCTCAACGAGCATGCCTGTTATTTCGAGGATTTGCTGACGCTCTACCGAGCCTACCAGCGGGAAATTTTATGTGCGTCTTCTAAAGCGCTTTCGGCCTTGTTGAACAAAAACATCGGCCGGCAAGTTCTCGCCGCCGAAAGCCGCATAGCGAGGCTCGATTGGCAGCCCGGTACCTTGGGCGCTTTATTCACCGAGAAATATCAGGGACGGGATGTTTGCGATTTGGTCGATATCGGCGAACCGCCTCTGATGAATGCCGCGATTCGGTCGGTGGGCTATCTATACAAATTCGAACACCTATTGGTCGATGATCTTGCCGAAATCGACTGGTCGTCATTGCAGAAAAACACGGCCGGATTTAAACAATGGACAGCGGAAATCGAAAAGCAGCGGGAAGGCGATGAAACCGCGGGCGAACTCGATTGGAAAACCCTTGATCTTGTCTTGAAGTCGATGCTCGATCAATGCAAGCTCGAAGCCTTGGAACTGATACAAGAAGAGTGGTTGCGACGGGTTAGAGAAGTCAAGAAAAAACGCTTTTTGAACCATTTTTTGCAAAAACATCCGGGTATTCGCCACAAAGCCGGCGTGCCCATCGGCGGCACATTCGTGTTGGTCTATCACGAGACGGCCAAAACCGACGCGGAACCCGCTGTAGCCGCAGTAAATACTGTTACCGCCGTTGCTTCAAACGTTGAACGCCTACCGGCATCCGTTGCGAATACGAGAGCTTTGTCGGCTGTCGAAAGGCTGAGAAACAATCCCGCGTTGGCGGCCGATAACGATTTGCAATGGCTGCTCGAAACCGTGACCGGAAGACCGTTTCGTCCGGAGATTGCGGCATCGTCGCAAGCGAATAAATTGTTGGATGCGATCGTCGCCAAATTGCCGGACGGTTCGGTCATCGCCGATTTTTATCTGCCTTATTTGTGCTGTTCCGACTGCTCGCCGGTTCAATTCGTCTTGCCGAAATCGCCGCCGACCTTCGATATCGAAGTGGGCTGCACGAATCCTAACCATCAAGCGGAAGTTTCCGTGATACCGCTGAGCGGCAAAGCGCCTTATCGCTTGCAGCTGAACGATCAAGCCTATGAGCCCTTGAGCGATAAGCCGCTGATATTGAACGAGGGCGTTCATCGCATTCGGATCATTGATGCCGACGATAGCGAATCGACGGCGCGCGATATCGTGATCGCCGAGCCTTTGCGCTTGCTCGAACCGGATTATCGATGCACCGATGCCGATGCCTATATCGCGACGGTGCAGATTACCGGCGGCACGCCTCCGTATTCGGCGAATGGCGAAATACTAAGCGCCAGTGTGTTCGTTTCGCCGCCGACAGCGAGCGGTCAAGTGCTGCCGGTCGAGGTCGTCGACCGCAATCAATGCAGCGTCAGAACCGAATTGGTCTTCGTTTGCGAAGCGGAATGCGATTTACCGTGCGGAGGTTTGTCGCGGCGTTGCGCTTATCGTTTATGGCTGCAACCGCCCGGGCCGGAAACGCCTTATGAAGTGGTTCGAATGACCGGCAATCCGATCCGTTTCCGCTTCAATGGTCAGGATTTCGAGATAGGCTCGGAAAAAGTCTTTGCGGATTTCACGGCGGCTAATTTGAATCAATCCTTTGAGGATACGATAGGCGGAGCCATCAAATTACTGAACGCGTCGATCGAAGAGGTGTTGGTCCAAGCATTCGGCGAGGCGGGAAGAGAACGCGTGATCGTCGCTTACGAGCCGGACGAGATGGAACCGTTCGCGGTATTGCGGATCGAGCATTTTGTTTGCGAACGCTTCAGTTTGGAATGGAGCATGAGCTATGCGCAACCTGCACCCGTCTTCGATGTCAGCGTGCGCTATAGCAATGAGTCGTTGGCTGACGGTAATCCGTTCAACGGTGTGATTATAAGAGACCTCAGACGCAATACGGAAACCCGGATTCCGGCCTTCGATTGCAGTGAACGCAACCGCTGCGCCGACGGCGAATTCAGCAGACTTTGCGACGAACCTGACATCCGGCCCACGATTGCATTCGAGTCGGTCGGTACTAACCGAATGAGCTTTTCGGTAGGCATCGAAGGCAATGCATCGATTCCAATCGTCGCCTGGATATGGGATTTTCCATCCGCTCGAACGTCCGAATCGGTGTATGCCGGTGAAAAAGTCGAGGTTGAATTCGAGACGCTAGGCTCTAGCGCAAGACTCACCGTAATCACGGCGAACGGCTGCCATTACGTTGCCGAACGAACTTTATTGCTCCAATGAGCGAGTTAATTCAATGAGCGACTTACTTCGATGAACGCCGTGATTCGATGTTATGCGCTCGATGCCGAAACCATTGGCCCCGAGTCGGTCGGCGTCGAATTACAACGCCTATTGACCCGTTTGACTCACGACCAAATCGTTCGAACCATCGACGGTGTTTTGGAACGTTGTTCGTCGCCGAATGATTATCTGTATATCGAACGTTTGTCGATCGATGTCGGAAGCGTCGATCTGGCGCAACTGGAAAGCGAGTTACCGAAAAGAATCGCTGCCAATCTGGAACGAGCCTTAGCCGATGTTAGCGCTTCGAATGTCGACGACTCGAGGGCGCTAATCGCCGGCGAAAATTATCGGCAATCGAGACAACAAATCGTAAACGAAGCCCTGTTGTTTTTTTTGAGGGCCGGCCGCTTGCCTTGGTCGTTCCGTTTGCCGCCCGGTCGAAATTTGGAAAATGTTTTGATCGAAATGTGGCGTAATCGCGAGCCCGCATCCGAAGACCGGCATTTCAGCAATGCACTGCTCGGTATTTTCAAAAGCGAAGCGGCTAGAATTCGTTTTCTTCGTCAGTTTTCAACCGATTTTGTTGTAGGATTGTTGACACGCTATTTTCCCGAGATGGCTAATGTTTTCGAAAAAATAGGGCAAGGCTTAACGGATTCCGAACCGCCTGCGAATGTCGAAGACGAACGTTTAAGATCGATAGTGCAGACCCTACTGGTTAAGTTGTCATCGGGTCAGAACATTAGTCAAACGATGCTGGACGAAATGGGTGCAATTTTTAAAGACCGATACGACGAAACCTTCGCACTGGATCGACATTTCGTATGGAACCGGCAATATAAGGAGCCTCGGGAAAACGGTCCGGCGTTACGGTCTTCAGTACAAGCGACACATAGGCAGGAAGGCGACCTACTAGTACATTCATCTTATCCGGTCGACGATCCGGACATCGCCGAAGGCGTTTATGTCGATAATGCCGGTCTGGTGCTGTTGCATCCATTTTTGCCGCAACTGTTTACCGCATCGGCTTGTTTGCAAGACTATAAAATCGTTAAAACCGGCAGGGCCTTGGCGCTTTTGCATTATCTGGCAACCGCAGAAACGGTTGCACACGAATACGACTTGGTATTACCCAAGGTACTGTGCAATATCGACTTGCCGGTGCCGGTCGAAACGCTAACGGAACTGAGTCACGAAGAACGAAGCGAAGCCGATGAATTATTGACTGCCGTGGTGAAACATTGGGACGTATTACGAAATACCTCGATCGACAGTTTACGAGGAACGTTTATTCTGAGGCCCGGAAAACTGATCCGTCGCGGCGATGGCGACTGGCAACTGCATGTCGAATATCGAAGCTGCGACATTTTACTGGATAGCCTGCCTTGGAACATTGCAACGATTAAGCTGCCGTGGATGCAAAACCTGCTTTGGGTGGAGTGGAGCCTATGAAAACCGGTGTAAAAAAATCATCCGGCACTGTTTCGAAACCGGCCAATCAAGCTTTTTTTGCCAAGGTCGGTTCGAGCGGATTTTTTGCGGCCGCGAATGAACCGAAGGCGCCGGCCGTGCAATTGAAAATGACGGCCAACAAGCCCGGCGACAAATTCGAAAATGAGGCCGATAACATGGCCGATAAGGTCATGAAGATGCCGGCGCCGGAAGAGCGAGTGCAAAAGGCGGAATTACCGGAGGAAAAAGTTCAGAAACAAGAAGAGCCACTGCAAAACGCCGAACTCCCCGAAAAAAAATCCCAAAAACAAGAGGAAGAACCGCTGCAAAAAGCCGAAGAGCCCGAGCGAACGATACAAAAGCAAGAAGACGAGAAGCTGCAAAAGGCCGATGCGGCCGAAGACAAACTACAAAAGGTGGAAGTTCCGGAAGACAAGTTGCAAAAGCAGCAAGAAGAACCCTTACAAAAGGCCGAAACTCCCGAAGAACTGCAGAAAGCCGAATTACCCGATGAAGAGATCCGGAAAAAAGAAGAAGAACAATTGCAGCGCAAAGGCGACGGCGCGCCCGGCGTCAGTAGCCAAGTCCAATCGGCGATTCATAATAAAACCACCGGCGGCGAGGCGTTATCCGGCGATGTTCGAGGCTTCATGGAACCGCGCTTCGGCGCCGACTTCAGCAATGTCCGGATTCATCGAGATGCTGAATCCGGGGGCTTAAGCAATCAATTGAGCGCTAAGGCATTCACCTTCCGGAATCACATATTCTTTTCCCACGACCAATACCGGCCCGGTACCGGCGAAGGCAAGCAACTGCTCGCACACGAACTGACCCATACGATACAACAGGGCGCCGCCGTGCAACGCAGTCCGCAGGTCACGACGACCGCGACTCCGCCGGCTCTTCAGCGCGGGTTCTTACCTGATCCGAGGGATTTCATTGCAAGAAAGGCTGCGTTGATTCCGGGCTTTCCGATGTTGACCGTGGTGATTGGCATGAACCCGGTGACCGGCGCGGCTGTCGATCGCAGTCCGGGAAACATAATGAGGGGAGTCATCAGTCTGCTGCCCGGAATCGGCCCGGTTATCAACCAGGCGTTGGATAATCACGGAATCTTTTCGAAAATAAGCGACTGGGTTTACCAACAGTTCGATGCATTCAAGGAAATGGGGAGCGGTATTTGGGAAAGCGTTAAACAATTTATCAAAGAGCGATCGATTACCGATATCAAAAATCTGGATGCTGTTTGGGAGCAGGGCAAGCGCCTCATTACCGGACCGATAAACAGAGTGAAATCTTTTGCCGCCGGTCTCGTTGGCGGAATTGCCGACTTAATCAAGGATGCAATTCTCAAACCGATCGCAGAGTTCGCTCGCAGTCAAACGAATGCTTATCCGTTGTTGTGCTCGGTACTCGGTAAAGATCCGATCACGGGAGACAAGTCTCCGGACGATGCCGAGGCGTTGATTGGCGGATTCATGAACTTGATCAATCAGGGCGATGTCTGGGCCAAAATTCAGGAAGCGAATGCGGTAGCGCGCTGCATGGCTTGGTTCAAAAAGTCGATGCAAACTGTCAAAACTTTTGCCGCACAAATTCCGGGGCTATTTATTGCCGCGTTCAAGGCATTGGAAATCAAAGATATTATTTTGATTCCGCTCGCGTTCGGAAAACTGGCCAAGGTTTTCGGCTCGTTTGCGGGTCAATTCATCGGTTGGGCGGGAAGCGCCGTGTGGAATCTGCTGGAGATTATTTTTGACACCGTTAAACCCGGCGTAATGGGTATCGTCAAGCGTACCGGCGGCGCACTGAAAGCGATTTTAAAAAATCCGTTACCTTTCGTCGGTAATTTGGCGGCGGCAGGTAAACTGGGTTTTCAACAATTCGCCGGCAATTTTCTGAGCCACCTTAAAAAAGGGTTATTCGAATGGCTAACGGGTTCATTGCCGGGTGTTTATATTCCTGCTTCGTTTGCATTGGGCGAGATTGCGAAGTTCGTGTTTTCGGTGTTGGGATTGACCTGGCAAAATATGCGCGTCAAGTTAGTCAAAGTGCTGGGCGAAAAAACCGTTCAGGCGCTCGAAACCGGTTTCGACATCGTCAAAACATTGGTCACGCAAGGACCCGCTGCCGCATGGGATAAAATCAAGGATCAGCTTTCGGATCTCAAGGACACCGTGATCGGAGGAATTATCAGCATGGTTGTCGACATGGTCGTCAAAAAGGCAGTTCCCAAGATCGTTTCAATGTTTATACCGGGTGCCGGTTTCATTTCGGCTATTTTGTCCATTTACGATCTAGTGATGGTCGTCGTGCAGAAATTGTCGAAAATCGCCCAGGTCGGCGCCGCATTCATCGGTTCGATCGTTCAAATCGCCGCCGGCAACATCGGTGCGGCGGCCAAACGCGTCGAATCGGTACTGGCCGGCATGTTGTCTCTGGCAATCAGTTTTCTCGCCGGCTTCGCAGGTTTTGGTAAAGTCGCCGATAAAGTCATGGGCGTGATCAATAAAGTTCGCGTGCCGATTGATAAGGCGTTGGATAAGTTGATTGGCTGGATTGTAGGTAGGGCGAAAGCTTTGTTTTCAAAACTATTTGGGAAAAAGGATGACAAGCGTACTGAAAATGAGAAAAAACGAGATTTGGAGTCGGCTATTCGAGAGTCGGAAATTCTACTCGATAACCCAAAAATTAGTACTAAGCGGTTGGATAAAAAACTGCTTTCTATCAAAAAGAAATACAAGTTGACCTCACTAACACTCGTCAAGGCGTCGGAAAACCAAGACTCGGAAACCAGTTATGTGGGCGGGGAGATTAATCCAAAGCTTAATTCAAGAAAAGTTTCGAAACCGAAGTCTTCCGGACCGTTAGTGGCTTCGGTAAAAGTCACATCAAAAGGTGTTTCAAAAGATGTTCAGGAAAGATTGGCGCCGGCAGAACACGATTGGGCGGAATATGAACGAGGCGCCATGCAAAATGTAGTTTTGGGCGAGTTGATTCCCGAATGGGAAGAAAGAACCGGAGTTCCCATTACGACTAGCGATCCAAAATTAGAATCCGCGCAGTATAAGGCGAGATTCAAGACTCAAAAAGCGTTTCGTGTCGGAAGCCGGCGGCCGCGTCCGGAAGGCCGTGTTGAAATCAAACAACCGGGAGGCAAAGGGAAAATTTCGCATGTGTTCGCGGTTGAAGTGACTACTATTCGCGACCTGACCGACACTAGCGGCGAAACCGGAGGACCGGTAAGACATAAGCTTGCTCAAATTCCCAATACGATCGAAACTTTAATAAGTAAATATGGACCAGGGCCGGAAATCGAATACACAATAATTTGTCCTAGAGACTTAAAACCGGATGAACAATCATTGCTTGAGAGTCTAGTAAATCGGCCGGATGCAAAAAATTTGAAGATCGTTTGGGTGAAAACGGGGGCATGATGAATCGCTTAGGCAGACGATCATTTTTTCTGGTTCCCACGGTCCTCCGCTCGTCTTTATGCATAAGTATAAATATACCTAATTGTGCAAAAAGTAGCGACCGAGCGCTAAATTGTTGTGTTGTCCGGAAAGGCTATTGGTGTTTGAGCATTACTGGCTTCGATAGTCGCGACGAAGGCGTCGCTCCCACAGAGAGCGGCGGACGCTCTGTGGGAGCGATCCCCTGATCGCGATCTCGAGGCCGAAAGTGTTAAGTCACAATAAATGGTATCGAGGTCTCATTTTTACTGGTTCCCACGGTCCTCCGTGGGAACCCATACCTTGGCTGCCGAGGCAAGATCGGTATGCATTCCCACGGATGACCGTGGGAACGAGTCCAGTGGTACGCTGTGCGTACCGCTGTTAACCAAGCCAATATGATTTGACCTGAGTAAGGATTCGATGCTTAGGAATAAGCATAAATCGGCATTTTTTTTCGGTCCTTATCCTCAATAAAATTCAATGAAATGACTCAATGAAAGTTGACATCGTGAACCTTGAAATAGCGCTTAACTGGTTAAAATCCTTTATTGAAGATTGCCTATATTCACGCCTTAAAAAACCCTCGGAGATTGAAATAAAATCGTTGAATTTATATAACAGTGAATCATGGTTGACCGAATTCATAGAAAAATACAACCCTAGCCTGGAAGAGTTTGTTGTACTGTTGCTCGCTATCGTTCCTCACCTCCAACCCCATTTCTTCAACAAATTAATTTCCGAGTTTCTTCCCGAAGGCGGTGATTTCCCCGAATTCGGCGGTGTCAAAGGCACTAATCACCGAGGCATTTTATCCACCGGCGAAACCGCGCAATTCATACTGGCCGGGGACGATCTGGAAAAACGTCTCGATGTTCAAAAAATCTTCAGCGACGACCATTGGTTTGCGAAACAAAAAATCCTGCGGCTCGACCCGGTACCCGAAGGCGAGCCGATCATGAGCGGGCGCTTGGTGCTGGACCCTGAAATCGTTGAATGGCTGACCCTCGGCACGATTAGCAAACCGCGCTTCAGCATCGACTTTCCGGCCGAATACATCGAAACTGAAATGGCTTGGGACGACTTGGTATTGCCGCCGTCGACCTTGAAACAAATACGTGAAATTGAACACTGGATCGAGCACAACGATACCTTACTGCAAGATTGGGGCATGAAGAAAAAGATCAAGCCGGGCTATCGGGCGTTATTCTACGGACCGCCCGGCACCGGCAAAACCTTGACCGCGACACTGCTCGGCAAGCAGACCGGCAAGGACGTGTTTCGCATCGACTTGTCGCGCGTCGTATCGAAATACATCGGCGAAACCGAAAAGAACCTGTCGCGCCTGTTCGACAAGGCCGAGAACAAAGATTGGATCTTATTTTTCGACGAAGCCGACGCATTGTTCGGCAAGCGCACCGACATACGAGACGCTCACGATAAATACGCCAATCAAGAAGTCGCTTATTTATTACAGCGGATCGAGAACTATAACGGCTTAGTGATTCTGGCCTCAAACCAGCGAGCCAATATCGACGAGGCATTCGTGCGGCGCTTTCAGGCCATCATTCACTTTCCAATGCCGGGTGCGGATGAGCGCTACGAAATCTGGCGCAAAACGATTCCCGAACAGCTCGAGGTTCATCTCGACATCGATTGGCGGCAGGTTGCGAACCGTTACGAACTATCGGGTGCAAGTATATTAAACGTCACGCACTATTGCGCGGTTGAAATCATAGCGGCGCAAAGCGTTAGGCTTGACTTAAAAAGGCTAGAAACCGCGATTCAACGCGAATTTATTAAAGAAGGCAGGGTCGTTTAGATTTTGTGCGCTTCTCCTCAAGTGATAGAGATTAAAATCACAAAAAAGCTGCTTTTTGAGAGCCAAGTCAAAGCATGAAGGGGCTAAAACACCTTCACCAGATTGGTGAAGCTCTTTTTAGGATAAAGCATCCCATCCACGCTGATTCGACCGGGCCGGGCTTGTCCAACAGACGGATCAGATTTTAGTTCTCGTTGCTCACAAAATCTAACCTTATTCGTTAGGCCGAAATCTGACTCATGTCCTTAGCACCAATACGGCCATAAATGTAAATCAAAGGCCGCTCTTCAGTGCCATTAATACGTTCAATTACAGCAGTAATGGTATTGTCCCGTAACCAACGTATAAAAGCTGGACCCTGGACTTTATTAACGTAGCCGATCTTGTTGCCCATGGCTTCAATTCTGACTGCCTGATGATCATGGTCATTTTCCGGTTCAGCAATAAGATCAACAGTCATTCCAACCGAAATGTCTTTTAAAGCGATTGATCTTTGATAACGAAAGCCTGCTACTTCAATATAAAACTCATAGGGTGCGGTGATGCCATCAAACGGATTTATTAACGAAAAGCCGTCGTTAGGCAATTTTGAGCCTGTATGACCTAGCAATGCAAAGTCAGAAATATCCACTTCGGGCGACAACCTCCATTGCTTGAGATATTTATTAAAATCTCCCCGTTTTCTAGGTGGCACACGACGCAAAAACGTCTCTAACACACTTTCGTTGTATTCTTGATTAAGTTTGCGAAAAGCCGGATAGCAAACAAATCCTTCGGCACGGGCATCAGCAAAATCCTTGGTATTAATCAAGTAGCGAAACGTATAATGCTTGCCCTCCAAGCGTATTTCACCGACAACAAATCTTTTACGAGACTTGCCTTCCGGCGATTGCCAAACCAACAGTAAGCGATTTGGCTGAGGAACATAACTTATAAGATTCATAACCGTTAGCTGAATTTTTGTTTAATGGCGTCGTATCTGGATGTAACTAAATGGCAAATAAAATCAGCACGCTTTTGGGTTAACGGGACCGGAACTGAGTATTTTCTGCAATTGTCCATGACCGAGCGTAATTGATCAGGTTGAAATAAAGCCAATTTTTCTTTAACCCGATCATTCAAATTTGGGAATTTTATTGTTAATCGATGCAGTAAGTCTACATGCTGGCATCGTCTTTCATCTTTTAACTGCCAACGAAGGTGATGCCTCCCTTTTCTGATATAGGATTTCATCTTATCCGACTGGTAGAAATCATCAATTTTCGATTCCAAAATTTCATATCCCAGACTGGTGCCATTATCAAAAACAGGTGACATTCGGACATGCCTCGCCTTTTCTTGGTTCCAAAGTAACACCCAGTTATCTTGATGACGATCAGTGTTACCAATTAAAGCATCAAAAAACAGCATGTCGCACCAACAGACTAGCCAATCCGATTCAAAAATATTGCCTTCAACAATAGCTAGAAAGTAAATATTCAGTCCCCCTCTTTGAAAAAGACGACTGTATGGATGCAGGAGTTAGAACTACGCAGGAGCAGTTGCCAAGGGGTTAGGGGAGATTATTTAACCCAACGCCCCGGCAATCTCCCGAAAACAAGCCAACCTCGCCTCGACATTATCGATAATCTCGGCAGCTATGTCGTCCGGTTCCGGCAGATTGTCCAAATCGGCAAGTGATTTATCTTTCAGCCAGAAAACATCCAGGCTGGTTTATCGCGGGCGATGATTTGTTCATAGCTGAATTTACGCCAGCGGCCCTCAGGATTATCCTGATCGTGCCAGGTTTCCGTGCGCAAATGTCGGTTTTCGGGGTTATAGCAGGCGATAAAGTCTTTTAAATCCTCAAAGCGGAGCGGCTTTTTTTTCAGTGTGTGATGAATATTGGTGCGGTAATCGTAAAACCAGATTTCCTTGGTCCAGGGATTCGGGCTGGCCTCGCGGTTATCGAAAAATAGTACGTTTGCCTTCACGCCATTGGCGTAAAAAATACCGGTCGGCAGACGCAGGATGGTATGCAGATCGGTGTTCTGCATCAGCTTTTTACGAACAGTTTCCCCAGCACCGCCTTCAAATAACACGTTATCAGGCACGACGACCGCCGCTTGACCCGTTGTTTTTAACTGGCTGCGGATATGCTGGACAAAATTAAGCTGTTTGTTGGATGTGGTCGCCCAAAAAATCCTGACGGTTATAGGTTAGATCATCCTTTTCCTGCTCGCCGTCTTCATTGGTAAAGGTCATGCTGCTTTTTTTACCGAACGGCGGATTGGCCAGCACATAATCCACGGTTTCAGCCGGTGGCGATACCAGAGCATCATTCGATGAAATGGCGCTATTGCCGTCAATCTCGCCGATGTTGTGCAAAAACATATTCATCAAACACATGCGGCGGGTATTGGCGACGATTTCGTTACCGTAAAAGGTAGAGTGCTTCAGAAACGCCAACTGCTTTCTGTCCAGCGGGTAATTGGCTTTTAAAAAGTCATACGCCGCCAAAAAGAAACCGCCGGTTCCACAGGCCGGGTCGGCAATCGATTTACCGGGTTCCGGCCGCACACATTCCACCATCGCCTTAATCAGCGCCCGTGGCGTAAAGTATTGACCCGCGCCGGATTTGGTATCCTCGGCGTTTTTCTCCAGCAAGCCCTCATAGATGGTGCCTTTGGTATCCGCGCCCATGACCACCCAATCGGGGTCGTCGACCATATCGATCAGCCGCGACAGCTTGGCCGGATCTTGAATCTTGTTTTGCGCCTTGGTGAAGATTTGCCCCAGCATGCCGGACTTATTGCCCAACTCGCGTAACAGCATCACATAATGACCTTCCAGCGCCGCGCCTTTTTTGGTTTTCAGGCTATGCCAGTTGTATTCGGTGGGAATGCCGACATCCCGGTTATGCGGCGGCCGACTGTATTCATCGGCCATTTTCAAAAAAATCAGATACGTCAGTTGCTCCAGATAATCGCCATAACCCACGCCGTCGTCGCGTAAGGTAGTGCAGAAACTCCAGACTTTGGAAACGATGGATTCGGCGTTCATATAAAGTGACTCATTTTGGTGTAAACTTTAGCTTCTTCCGGTTGCAATGAAATAAAAAATATTAAATATTTCAACAATATATGCACATGCAGTTGTTTGTTGCGCAGTTTAGTTGAAATAAAATCAAGCCCAGTTCGGAATATATCGGGCGTATTTCCGAGACTCCGGAGCGCCTGGGTCAATTTTGATGAGTCCCTGTTCAACAGCGAGTGAAATAATCTGCGAAACACTATTTCCACTTCGCTCTGATAACCCAAACCTTTCCCTTAAAGATTGATTAGTCATTTTTTTTCTCAACACCCATTGCAAAACACAGTGTTGATAACAAGCACGTACTCGATCCGTTCTATCCATTGCTTTAAATTCTCTCGGCCCATAAATAACCGCAACAGTACGCTGATGCTCGGTTAGAAAATCGGGGGCTGGTAGCTGGAGTAATTCGGCTGTTTCAATTACGCGATCGATACCACTGCTTTTTTCTTCGCAAATTCCAAACCGACGCATAAGATCAGCTAATTTTTCATTACGAGATTGATAGCCATCAATAAATCGTTCAACGGGAACCACAGGGTTGCCAGGATTTGAAATTTCAACTCTGTCGGCATAAATTTCGACAACCGGAGATACGCCGGAAATACTAAAATCCTGGTGAATTAAAGCATTTGCCAGTAACTCACGAATAACAACCTCAGGAACCAATTTAACTTCTTTACGAAGTGCATCCTCAATCACTTCATTCTGGGGCAACTTACCCATGACATACTGTACTAAACCCTGAAAACCAACCGCATAACCTCTTTCACCGGTTAAGTCTGACAGGGTGTTCAATTTTGAATTTCCGGAATAAACAACCACTCGGGCAGCTTTACGTTGAACAGATTCAAATTTGCGAAGGCTCTTTGCCAGTAAGAGCGCGCCGATATTCAGTACGGCATAACCATCATCAAAATGTTCAATCAACTTTTCTGATTTAAGCCGCTCAAGTACACCTTTTTGCTCAGTTGGATAAGGTAACCCCAATAGATCAAAAAAGGTTTGGGTATCCAGAAGTTGAACCACATCCTGACCATCCAAACTTTTAACAGCAATTGCTTCAAGCCAGCTTGGTTGTCCTTCAGCGAAAATCTTTCGTAGTTGATCTTCACTCATTGGAACCAGTTCTTCTCCAGAACGCATGAGATACGAACCTTCAAAATGATAGGCTGTTCCTCTAGGACGCGGTGGAATATGAAAAACCACAACACGACCATCAGCATGTTGCACTTCCTCTGCATCAACACGGAAGCCGACTGCCTGAAAAATTTTTGATGCAATCGTTACAAGATCAGGAAAGGCATTTGAGCCAACGATTGTGCGAGGCAATTTGTCACTGATTCCCAACACTAAATGACCGCCACCTTCATTGGCTAAAGCCACACAGTATTTGAATAGCTTCTTGCTATCAAATTGATTTTTGGCTTCCTTAAACTCCAGGTTTTGTGTTTCGGAACGTACCGTTCGCCATAAATCAATTTGCTCAGGTGTAATGCTCATAACTTTGATACTTTATAGCATGACATGCGCTAACGTCATGTTTGAAGACAATATAAAATAGATTTTTAATACAAGTGAATCGAGATTCATACGACTATTTTCCTTTTTGTACGTTTACTAGGTTTAGTTTGCGATTGAGCCGCCTTTTCCGCTTTGATGCGTTCCAGCAATACGCTGGCTGGCTCGTTGTTGGGGTCTTGCGGCACCAATTGGCCGGAGAAGGCTTTTTTCAGGATAGACTGGCGTAAGGCTTCGGCTTGTTGCAGGGCGGTGGTGATGGTTTGCTCGAGTTGGTCGATTTCGGAAAGTTTAGAATCGATTTCGTCTATGATTTTGCACTGTTCAGTAAAGGAGCTAATGGGTACTGGCCAGTTTCTTAGCTCTGTAAGTCCAATGAATGGCTGAGCACCTCCCTTTGAGATAGCCAAAACTAAATCCACTCCCATCTTTGATTGGTAGTAGTAGCAAAGATATTTATTTGATTGAAACTCGTGGAAGAACTTGAAGAGTCCAACATTTTTAATGCTAAAAATTAAGTCTGTATCAACGATGCAGCATTGTCCTCGGCCATGCCCAATCATCGAGATTATTACATCTCCTTTTTGAACATTAGATCTTTTAAAAAAAATGAGATGATCTTCTTCTGAAATGAAGGAAACATCATCGAGTACCAGTTTCCCGTTACGAATGTTTTTCTGGGTAACGAACGGGATTCCATCTTGAATATATTTGGGCGTGTAGTGAGTGCCATCTTTTACCTCAAAGAGATAATTCTCGTTTTTCTCCCATCTCCATTCCTTTGGCAATTCCGGCAACTCAGCCAATTCCTCAGCCGTCAGCGGCGGCAAGGTTTTCGGTGCTTTGGGTTTGGAAATCCCCCCTAACCCCCCTTTTTCAAAGGGGGGGACGGTTGTGGGGTCAGCGCCGGCGTGTTGATTGGCAGCCAGCTCCCCCCTTTGCAAAAGGGGGGCTGGGGGGGATTTAGACTGAGCCTCCCAGTCTTTGAGTCGTTGCTGATAGCGCTGCTGGCGCTCGGTTTGGATGCGATGCAGCAAGGCGTCGGCGTTTTCCAACTTATCGGGATTTTCCACCCGCCATTGCTCGGTGAGTTTGCCGGAAAAGGCGTGTTTCAACAACGCCTGCCGGTAGATTTTCAGTTGCTCGCGAGCGGTTTTAAAGCTTTCGATGCCTTTGTCCAGTTCGGAAAACAACGCCTCGATTTTGGCGACGATGCGGTGTTGTTCGTTGGTTGGAGGAATGAGAATTTCAAATTCACCAATTTGCTCGAAATTCACGCGAGGTCTGTCACCTTCATTTATATGACTTGCAAAGCTAACAAAATCGGCTGCATTCAGACGGAATTTGAGAAATTTCGCGATAATAATTCCCGTATCTGGAAAAACAATAAATTCAGCTGACGCTAACCCATCAAAACCTGGTTGTGCAACTTTATTAAGATACGGCCTTAAACGTCCATAAAGCACATCGCCCGCATAGAATCTTGCCGCGCTGCTTTTCATGCTTCCTGTAGAAACACTGCCCAATATTCTGGTCGTTTGCGCTTCAATATGATCCATTCCTAAAAACGGAAAGTCTGGATAATCGGAAGGTGACGCTTTTTCACCACGAGGTTCAGTTACATTCACAAGTTTGGATTTAATCCAACCATTTGGTAAATCAAGATCATCCATTACTCAGTCGATACCTCATTCAATTCATCCAACACAGCATCCGCCATTCCGCAATTCGAAGTGCAATGGTACTTTATCTGAAAAATCCCCCTCAATCCCCCTTTTTCAAAGGGGGAGGTTTGGTTTTGGCGGGGTGTTGCCAATGATGCCAGGCAATTCCCCTGGCTATCAAAAAGCAACCTCTCCGAGTGTTTTTGAAGACCAGTTTGTTGCTAACGGATAATTCATTTTATGTAGCCAACGCCTCATTCAATTCATCCAACACAGCATCCGCCATTCCGTAATTCGAAGCGCAATAGTACTTTATTTGAAAAATCCCCCTCAATCCCCCTTTTTCAAAGGGGGAAGTTTTGCGGTGGTTCTATTGGCTGCGTAGTATAACGTGCCGCCGGGCTATTCCCCCCTTTGCAAAAGGGGGGTTAGGGGGGATTTGCTATTCGTGCTTCGACCGCCTTTGCAATCACTTGTAATACCGAGTCGGTTTCCATCAACACTTGCCGGTTATCGAAACGCAGCACCAGCAAGCCAAGCCGCGCCAAGGCGGCATCCCGGTTGTCGTCCTTGATTTTATGCTCGGTCTCGAAATGCTGGCTGCCGTCGATTTCGATAACCAGCTTGGCGGCGGGGCAATAAAAATCGACGATAAACGATAGCAAGGGTTTTTGCCGATAGAACTGTACACCATGTATCTGCTTGCGCCGTACCAAATACCAAAGCCGTTGTTCGGCATCTGTCATTTTGCTTCTGAGCAAGCGGGACGGTTGTCTTAAATCTTTACGATAATTTTCCAATAGGCACCTCTCACTAACTTCCTTTGAATAAGGGAATTGATGGGGATTTAATTCGAAAAATTTCCCCCAATCCCTCGGAAACTGCGCCTGCGTTGCTCTACCTCCTGCATCCATGCAGTCGTCTTTTTCAAAGAGGGGAGTAAAAATTAAGCAGCCAACACCTCATTCAACTCATCCAACACCGTATCCATCTCCGCCCCAAACAACTGATACATCTTGCCCAAGCCGCCTTTGCCATCGAAGGGCGCCAATTCCAGGTCGTCACGGTCAATATGGTAGGAGTTGGCGATATGGTCGCGGATCATTTGCAGCCAAGCCATTTGTTCTTCAGTGAATTTGTCCGGGTTACCGGCATGATGCCGCATGATCCAGGTTTGGAAGTTGCGGCGCACGGTGCTGTCAAAATCGCTGAGTTGCTGATCGATACCGCAAACGCGGCGAATCAAGCCAATTAAGGCGGTCAGTTCGCTGACCGGCTGCTTGCCCTGATAACTGTCCAGTTGGCTGTAGGCTTGCCAGACGTGCAACGGGGCCAATTTAGGTTTGTCGGCTTTCAGCATATCCAGGATTTAATGAATCATCGCGTAGGTGATTTCTCGGCGGCGCTGCGGCTGGTCGTAAAAAATGCTGAGTGCTTCGATTTGGTCTTTATGGCTGGTCAAAGTGTCGGCAAATTCCTGCACCAGATTTTCGGCATTGACTTGGACATCGGCAGACCAGTCGGCAAACTTGAGTTCGTCCAAATTGATGTGATCGATGATTTGTTCTTTGTCGCGGCGGATGCTGTCCAGCAGGTTAATCAATTCGTCGTTCAAGACTTTGGCGGCGTCTTTAACCAGTTGCGACTGGGCTTGTTGGTAGTGCTGTTCGCTGGGTTCGGCATCGGCAGGCAGTCCGGCCAATTGGCAGGCGGTTTGACTGATGGTATCCGGGTCGATGGCGTTAAACAAGCTGTTGATGATCTGGCTAAGCAGCAGTCCGCCCGCTAAAGCTTGGATTTTTTGCTGGTCGTCGGTATTGATTTGCTGATTCAATCGCGCCAGACGACCGGCCAAGGAACTGACGGCATCGCTGTCGTTGGCCCCCATCATTACGCCCATGGCTAAATCCTTAAGTGGCACGGTAGGTTTGGTGATCAAGGGTTGGCTGGCGGTTTTTAACGATTGCGTCACACCGACCGCATCGACAATCACATAATGGGTTTTGGCGCTGACGGCGGACGGGGTGACTTTTTTCAGGCCATCCAAATCCAGTGTACGGGTGCCACGACCTTTCATTTGCTCGAAGTAGTTGCGACTGCGCACGTCGCGCATGAACAGCAAGCATTCCAGCGGTTTTACGTCGGTGCCGGTAGCGATCATATCCACGGTGACGGCGATGCGCGGGTAATAGGCATTGCGGAAGTCGGACAGCGTGGATTTGGGGTCTTCGTCGGCTTTGTAGGTGACTTTCTTGCAAAAGGCATTACCTTCGCCAAACTCTTCACGTACGGTCTGGATGATGTCGTCGGCGTGGCTGTCGGTTTTGGCGAATATCAGAGTTTTGGGTACTTCTTTGCGACCGGGGAACATGCTCGGCCAGTTTTGTTGATACGCGCGAATCACGGTGCGGATTTGGTCGGGGTTGACCACGCTGTTATCGAGTTCCTTGTTGGTATAGGTTTCGTCCTGATCTTGCTGCTCCCAGCGTTTTTTACGAGTGAGCTTTTCGCGCTTTTGAATTTGCAATTTGGCGGGGATTCTGCCGCCTGCTTGGGTGATTTGAGTTTGGATCAGGTAAACTTCGTTGCCGACATTGACGCCATCGGCTACGGCTTTTTCGTGAGTGTATTCGCTGACTACGTTCTTTTTGAAAAAGCCGTAAGTGCGATTGTCCGGGGTAGCGGTAAGGCCGATCAAAAAGGCGTCGAAATAATCCAGAACTTGTTGCCACAGGTTGTAAATGGAGCGGTGGCATTCGTCGATGAAAATAAAGTCGAAAAATTCCAGCGGTACTTTGTCGTTATAGACTACCGGCAGCGGCGTTTTGGATGACCCAGCCGGTCCGGAGCAATTTCTTGTCAATGTGGTCGCGGGCTTTTTGTTCGGGATTCTGGTTTAGAGTCATGATAGTCCATTAATTGTGATGCGCGGGGTAAAAAGCCCGGATGCCTGCAATTTGATTTATTTGTTTCCGTAGGATGATTTTTGTAGGGCTTCAACTAAATTCAATTATAGCTTAATCACATTATAGCCAAGTTGTTAATTCTCAAAGCGCTGAAGTTTATTTGTCACTATTCATAAGTGGCGTAGATCGCTTTGGCAGGCATAATGCTGACAGCCTAGAACGGTTGCACGAGGTAAAACAGCAAGGCAAGGGTGAAATTTCAGGGAGAACTTGATGCGTTGATGGTACTGAGCTGGAATCAGGACTTGGAAACCTTCGCTTCACTTGTCGAATCGGCGGCATTGGATATTCATGCCTACACCATTTTGGTGAATAACCGTAAATACGGCGATAGCCGTGTCAGGTCTCCAGCTAAAGAATCCTTTATGCGCGATTTGGCAAGGGTTCGCGGCGGTGACAATGATTTTGTCATTGCCGCCACGTTGTATATCGATGAACTGCGGGCTTTCCAGAGCTTGGCAAAACGTTGGCCGCAAGAAGGCGACAAATTTAAACCCGTACCGGAGGGTTTTAGACTAGCGAAAGGTCGTCGGCGATTGCCGCCAAAATAGAACGCTTCTTAGATTAACGATTAATTGGCCAAAGCACGTAACAGAATGTCAAAACGACACATCCGGCTCCGATGGCCAAAAGTATTACACTGGCTCGTAGCAAGAATGCGGATTTCTTGAGCGTTGCTCGCAGGGCATCTCTGTCATCCTCCGCCTCAGCTTTACGGCCCGATTCGCTTTTTCTAATAAACGCCGCAATACTTGAAACGCAATCGGTGGCGGAAACTCGGTGTTGCAGCGCCAAAATAGCAGAAACGCCCAAACTGACAATTCCTAGAATCAAGAAAGCCCACATGTCATGAACACGTTGGCTGAATGCCGACGGATTAGCCAACACAATGTCCTTCAGTAAAAATCCATAACCGGCAATGCCCAGCAAGTCCAAACGCAAAATCTCAGACGAATAAGCGGTGTATCGATCTTGTAATTCCAAATCGACCTTGTATGCGTTTTCGGCAACAGGAAATCCAATGAGGCTTTTCATTTTTTCTTTCATTTTTGACGGCAGTAGCTAGGTTAGCGAATGGATGCAAGCTTAAACAAATGAGTCAAGTATAAGTTTGTTAATTGGTTTTGTCTTTTATTTAAATCCAGCTACAGCCAACTCCCGCCAATTCGTCGTATACCGCTGCGAAGTCCTCTCTGCCTTAGGCTTCCAGGCTTGATCAATCCGCGTGGTAGTGTTTAATTGCAGAAACTACAATAGACAATTAGCTATGCTGGATACTTTTGGATTTGTCGCGCGTCGTATCGAAATATATCGGGGAAACCGAAAAGAACCTGTCGCGTTTGTTCGACAAAGCCGAGAATGAAGATTGGATTATTATTTTTCGATGAAGCAGGCACGTTGTTCGTCAAACGCACCGACATACGAGATGCCCACGACAAATACGCCAATCAAGAAGTCGCTTATTTATTGCAGCGGATCGAGAACTATAACGGCTTAGTGATTCTGGCCTCAAACCAGCGAGCCAATATCGACTTGAGCGCTTGAAAGCTGAAGCTGCTAACAAACCACTCAATGGTGACGCCTCAAGCGGCGCACATTAGCAGAGCGTTAAAGCGCACTGATGTCGCACCTCTTCGCCAAATTGCTGTCTTTCCGTCGCACCCAAAAGATCGTCATGCTATCACTGGCGGAGCAATTCTTTCAATTGATGAGTTAGTTGCCGAAATTACGTTATAAACTTAACGAGGCGCTCAAGCGGTCGGCTTAGCTTGGCGTTATGTGAATGAGGGAAATCGTTTCAACAACATTCGCTGAAAATCTTGGAAATGGAGCGTTAGCGAAGTGAAGATTTTTAGTCCCCGATAGCCGTAGCGCCGGGTGTTTTGCCGGAGTCTGCGCGAATAGCGCAGGCGGAGGCAAAATACAAGGCTTTTAGTGCAATGGAGTTTCGTCGGCGTGAAGGAAATTAATCCTGCCCCCTTTTCCTAGTTCCAATTTTTTCGGCTTACTTTGGTCGTTTCGATTACTTTGCCAAGGGCAAGGCTTTATTGTCTAGCGTAAACGGTTGGCATGCTCTACATTTGCAGAATGAGAATGCCAATTCAATTTGTCTGGGAGCTTCGGCGGTTTGACCGGAGTGAACGGTATATCGCGTCTGAATAGATTAAAATTTTGTATCGAGATCGTATTTTGAGGATAAAAGACACGCTTTATGTTGCACATGTTCGTTCTAATGATAAGAAAAAACAAACTTTGGAAGAGCATCTCAGCAATGTTGCTGAAATCACAAAAAACTTAACCACAAAAATTAACCAATCGGAAGCGGGTGAATTGATCGGCCTTCTGCATGATTTCGGCAAATACAGCACTGAATTTCAAAATTATCTGCAATCGGCTACCGGCTTGATCGATCCCGATATCGACGACGAAGCCGTCGATGCCAAAGCGCTGAAAGGTAAAATCGATCATTCCAGCGCCGGTGCGCAATGGATTTGGCAAGAATTGAGCCGTTATGGCAATAACGGCGAAGGTCGCTTATGCGGACAGATATTGGCGCTTTGCGTTGCCTCGCATCACAGCGGTTTGATCGACTGCCTGAAATCAGACGGCAGCAACGGCTTCAATGCACGTATGCAAAAAGAGGACGCCCTAACGCATTTAGCCGAATGCCGGATGAATGCCGACAGTGAAATTCTCGAACTCGCATCGAAACTGATGAACAAGCAGCTCTTAAAAGCGATGCTCGAACAAATCAGAGTGATGATGATGTGCGACGCAAAGCCATCGGCGACTATACAAGCATTTTCTCTGGGATTTTGGACACGGTTTTTGTTTAGCTGTCTGATCGATGCCGATCGTATCGACAGCGCCGATTTCGAAGCGCCAGATAATGCAATCTACCGAAACAAAGGCGAAGTGCAATGGATGTTGGCGATTGAACGTCTGGAGACTTTTTTAGCCGGATTCTCGATTGACCGGAACGACTCGAATGCGCCGATCGACGGAATCCGGCGTGAGATTTCCACAGCGTGTAAAAATCGTGCTGGCGAGCCGCAAGGGATCTATACACTGACCGTGCCGACCGGCGGCGGCAAAACCTACGCGAGTCTGCGTTATGCCGTGCATCACGCTCAAAAAAATAAACTGGAACGTATCATTTACGTCATTCCGTATACCTCGATCATCGAACAAAATGCCGCCGCGATACGTAGCGCACTTGAACGGGGAGACGATCCGTATCCGTGGGTGCTCGAACAACACAGCAATCTGGAACCGGAACGACAAACCTGGCACAGTAAATTGGCCGCTGAAAACTGGGACGCGCCGATTGTCTTGACGACGATGGTGCAGTTTTTGGAAACTCTGTTCGGCGGCGGCACACGCGGTGTTCGGCGCTTGCATCAACTGGCGAACAGCGTCGTGATTTTCGATGAAATTCAAACCCTACCGATTCAGTGCACGCATTTATTCTGTAATGCGCTAAACTTTTTAGCCGATCATGCCGGGATGACCGCCGTACTGTGCACCGCCACGCAACCGGTGTTGGATCGTTTGCGGGCGCCCGACAAAGGTCAGCTATGGTTGCCGCAAAACAGCGAATTGATGCCCGATGTCGGCGGCTTGTTCGATCAACTCAAGCGGGTCGTTATCAGTGATAAAACCAAACCCGAAGGTTGGAGCGAAGACGAAATCGCCGAATTGGCGCTGACCGAACTCGACACAAAAGGAAATTGCCTAGTCATCGTCAATACCAAAGCCTGGGCGCAGGCCTTGTATTTGAAATGCGCCGAAACCGTCGATATCGAAGGCCTGTTTCATCTGAGCACAGGCCAATGCGCCGCGCATCGAAAAGCCTTGTTCAAGCTTATGCGCCAACGCTTGGCGGACGGGATGCCGGTGTTATGCACCAGCACGCAGTTGATCGAGGCGGGCGTCGATATCGATTTTGCCAGCGTTGTTCGTTTTTTGGCCGGACTCGATTCGATCGCACAAGCGGCCGGGCGGTGCAACCGTAATGGACGCTTGCCGATCGCGACCGTGCATATCGTCAATCCAGTTCAAGAAAGCATTTCGCAATTGATCGACATCAAGGTCGGCCAGGAAAAAACGAGGCGCGTATTGAGCGAAATAGAAGATGAAGACTTATTGTCACCCGAAGCGATGCGGCGTTATTTTCAATATTACTTTTATGAGCGTACTGATGAGATGAGTTATCCGCTTTCGGCCAAGCAGGTAGGAAGGAACGATACATTGCTAAATTTATTGAGCGAAAACAAATACAACATCGGCCACAATGCCCTATTGCATCTAAAACAATCGTTCATGACCGCCGGAAATGTGTTCAAGGCAATCGATGCTCCAACACATTCGGTCATCGTGCCCTATCGAGAAGGCAAGCAACTGCTCACCGAGTTAGGCGGAATCGCCAAGCAATTTGAAGCGCGGCGGTTTCGCGAATGTTTGCAACGGGCTCAGCACTACAGCGTCAACGTCTTTCCGAACGTTTGGAAACGGCTGGTCGAACAGCAAGCGGTTTACGAAATTCAACCGGGCGAAGGAATTTACGGTTTGGACGAGCGTTATTACAGCGAAGCTTTCGGCCTGTCGACCGAGCCGGTCGGCAAGGCCGAGGCGATAATCTTATAAGGAGTATGTGTGAAAAACAGTATCAGTTTTCGATTGTGGGGGCGTCACGCCTTGTTTACCGATCCGGTAACGCGCATCGGCGGCGAGAAATGTTCCTATCATCTGCCGACCTATGAAGCGATCAAGGGCGTGCTCAAGTCGATCTACTGGAAACCGACTTTGATCTGGTACGTCGATAAAGTCAAAGTGCTCAAGCCGCTGCGAACGCAGACCAAAGGGACCAAACCATTGATTTGGAACGGCGGAAACACACTGGCCATTTATACCTTTCTACGGGACGTTGAGTATCAGGTACAAGCACATTTCGAATGGAACGAGCATCGGCCCGAATTGGCAAAGGACAGAATTGACGGCAAGCATTACAGCATCGTACAGCGCATGCTGGAGCGGGGCGGCAGGCAGGATGTTTTTTTGGGCACGCGCGATTGTCAGGCTTACGTCGAACCGTGCGAATTCGGCTCTATAGAAGGTTCTTACGATGAAATCGACGAATTGGCATTCGGCTTGATGTTCCATAGTTTCGCCTACCCGGACGAAACCGGCATCGACGAATTGCACAGCCGATTTTGGCACGCGACGATGAAAAAAGGCATTTTAGAATTTCCAAGACCGGAAAACTGTCCGGTCAGTCGTTTCGTCAGGCCGATGCGCCGCAAGCCGTTCGGAATAGGTAGTAATTTACTGGCCGTCGAGGATGAGGAGAATCGCAGATGAGTTGGATGGAAAAGCTTTATAAAACTTATGAAGCGGGTATTTCTCTGGATTTACCGTTCGATGAGCGATTGATGCCGACCAGCCACACCTTACAAAATGCGCACATCAACATCGTCATCGACAATGACGGGAATTTCAAACGCGCAAACGTTCTGGAAAAAACGCAAATCGTATTGCCGGCAACGGAAAGTTCGGCGAGTCGTAGTAGTGGTGAAGCACCGCACCCGCTCGCCGACAAAATTCAGTATGTTGCCCAGGATTATTCCGATTTCGGCGGCGCTAAAAAAGCTTATTTCGAAGGTTACCGGGCACAGTTGAAAGCCTGGTGTGAATCCGAATGCCGGCATCCGAAGGCGCTTGCGGTTTACCGATATATTTCCAAGGGAACCGTTGTTGCCGATTTGGTGAAACATCATGTTTTGTTCGTTGATGCCAACGGAAAATTGCTGATTCTCTGGCCGGAAGAACGAAAAGACGATATTCCCGCTATCTTCAAAATATTGCCGAAAGAGAAAGGCGCGCTCGATCAAGGTTCGGCACTGGTCTGCTGGACTGTCGAGTCAGGCGAAGACCCCAATGCGGATACTTGGCGGGACCCGACGATACAAGAAAGCTGGATTGCTTACGATGCGATGAAAACGGAAAGCACCGGAATGTGTTACATCAGCGGTAAACGACAGGCTCTATCGAGCAATCATCCTGCGAAAATCCGGCATAGCGGGGATAAAGCAAAGCTCGTATCGTCTAACGACACGAACGGTTATACCTTTCGCGGCCGATTTCTCGAAGCCGCCGAAGCCTGCGGCATTGGTTTCGACGTTTCGCAAAAAGCTCACAACGCCTTGCGCTGGCTCATATCCCGTCAAGGCTACCGAAACGGCGATCAAGTCTATGTAGCCTGGGCGGTTTCGGGTAAGCCGATCCCGGAACCGTTGGCCGATGCCTGGTCTTTTCTGAATACCAGCGATTTCGATTTGGATGAAGTCGATCAGGCCGAGGTGCCTGAGCAAACGGACGACACTGTCGATCATTCGATTGACTTAGGCCAATCCTATGCGCAACAGCTGAGCAAAAAAATGGCCGGCTATCGGGCCAAATTGACGGCCAACGAACAAATCGTCGTGATGGGCATCGATTCGGCGACGCCCGGCCGTATGGGCATACTTTATTACCGTGAATTATTTCGCGATGATTTTTTCAATCGGCTTGAGTCCTGGCATACCGAGTTTTCTTGGCCGCAGCGTCACACACTTGAAATTCCGAACGATACGGGTAGAAAACCGAAAACCAGAGCCATTTGGCCGGTCAGTTCACCGGTTCCTATCGCGATTGCTAAAGCCGCTTACGGCGAGAATGTCACCGACAGTCTCATGAAAAAAGTCATCGAACGTTTGGTGCCCTGTATCGTCGACGGTCAACCCTTCCCTTGGGATTTGGTCGACAACTGCGTTCGAAAGGCGGCTAACCGCAACGCTTTCGCCAGTGACGAACAATGGCTGTGGGAGAAAAACCTCGCCATTGCCTGCGCGCTTTTCAGAGGCTATTACTGCAGACACCCCCATTCAAATCAAAGGAGAAACTATGCCATGGCATTAGAAGAAGATAATCGATCGCGAGACTACTTGTATGGACGGTTACTTGCGATTGCCGAGCGAATCGAAGAAGTAGCGCTGAATGTCGGAGGGGAAAACCGGTCGACCACAGCGGCTCGATTGGTGCAACGCTTCGCCGATCGGCCCTACGAAACTTGGCGTTCGATCGAATTGGCTTTGCAACCCTATATGCAACGATTGCGCGTGTCGCGCGCAGGATTTTTAACCAATCGGCAGAAAGAACTCGATGCCGTGATAGCTTTATTTAATGGCGAAGATTTTAGAAGCAAAGCGCCGCTTTCCGGCGAATTTTTGCTGGCATATCACTGCCAGCGGCAAAAATTCAGAACGAAAACAGACACTCACGAAGCCAACGAAACCGAAGCACAAGGAGATTCAGAATGAACGAGCTGGACCGAAACACATTGAACCATAAAATCGATTTTGCCGTCATTTTCAGCGTCGATCACGCAAATCCCAACGGCGACCCGCTCAACGGCAATCGGCCGCGCACCGATTATGACGGTTATGGAGAAATTACCGATGTTTGTCTGAAACGGAAAATCCGCGACCGTTTGCAAAGCAAAAAATTTTCGATTTTCGTGCAATCCGACGAAAAGAAAACCGATGGCATGACTAGCCTGAAAAACCGAGCCGAAGCGGAACCGCCGATAGGATTGGGTAAGGATGCGTTTAATGCCAAGAAGCAAAGCAAGGAACAAACCGCCCAAATGGCCTGTGCGCAGTGGTTTGACGTTCGCGCTTTCGGGCAAGTCTTTGCTTTCGGTAAGGACGGTGATGCGGCCGGCGTATCGATAGCGATTCGAGGGCCGGTCACGATCCAATCTGCGTTCAGCGTCGAACCGGTCAGTATTACCAGCACGCAAATCACCAAGAGTGTCAACAGCGAAGGCGATGGCAGTAAAAAAGGGGCCGATACGATGGGCATGAAGCATCGAGTCGATCATGCCGTTTATGTCGCTTACGGCGCAATCACGCCGCAACTGGCCGAAAAAACCGGGTTCAGCGATGACGATGCCGAGGCGATCAAAAAGGTTTTGCCAAAACTGTTCGAAGGCGATGCGTCATCGGCAAGACCCGAAGGCTCCATGGCTGTCAAAAAAGTGATTTGGTGGAGACATAACAGCCGAATCGGTCAATATTCTTCGGCCAAGGTGCATGGCAGTTTGATGGTCAATCCCGATGGCAGTTATGAGCTGAAAGCACTCGATGAATTGCAGCCTGAGGAAATTGAAGGATTTTGACCACAAGTTATGGGAGCCCCCGATCGCGACCGAATGGTTTTCTGCAAATTTTGACGATGAACGATCCCGAGCCGATTTACCTATCCCGCCTGCAACACTATTTGTATTGCCCCCGGCAATTCGCGCTGATCGAATTGGAAGACGTTTGGCTAGAAAACCGTTTTACCGCCGAGGGGCAGGTGTTGCATCAGCGGGTCAATCAACCTGATCGAGAGACGCGCGGAGATATTCGTACAGTTAGAGCGCTGCGTTTGTCTCATGCCGAATTAGGCATAGAAGGCGTGGCCGATGTAGTCGAATATCACCGGCAGCCGGACGGCACGGAAATCCCTTTTCCGATCGAATACAAACGAGGCCGGCCGAAGGCACACCGGGCCGATGAAGTTCAGTTGTGCGCACAAGCACTTTGTCTGGAAGACATGGAAGGGGTCGAAGTCCAAGAAGGCGCTTTGTTTTACGGCGAAGTACGCAGGCGTCATGCGGTCGTTTTCGATCAGACATTACGTGAATTGACGCTGGAGACTATTACGGGCTGCCGCGAAATTATCCGTAGCAAAGAAACGCCGAAAGCCGATTACCAAGCGAAAAAATGCCGAAATTGCTCGTTGCTTGAACAATGCCATCCACAAATATTTGGCAAATCCGCGTCGGCCTGGTTGGCCCGGCAACTTGCACAGGACTGAATATGCGACCGTTAAGAAACGTCATTTATATCCAAACTCAAAATTCCTGGTTACACAAAGACAACGAGAATCTGGTTCTAAAAGTCGATAAAGAGCTGAAAGCGCGTGTACCGATCCATAAATTACAAGGACTGGTTTGCTTCGGGCAAGTCAGTATTTCGCCTTATTTGATGGCGCATTGCGCGGAAAACGGCATAACGATTACCTATCTAAATCAATTCGGAAAATTTCTGGCACGAGTCGAAGGGCCCGTAAGCGGCAATGTTTTGCTGCGTCGTACCCAACACCTGACCGGCGCGGATACCGCGAAGAGCGTCGCAATCGCGCGAACGATGTTGACCGGCAAGCTTTACAATCAGCGCTCGGTATTGAGACGCTACCTGCGCGACTATGGAAATGAAGCCGAGCAACAAACGATGTTGAATGAACTGGCAACCGCCGAGAAGCGCTTGAGCCGCTGTCTGGAACAACTCTCAGGGTGTAATGGCATCGATACGTTGATGGGCAGGGAAGGCGAGGCGGCACAGGTATACTTCGGCGTGTTTCAACATTTGATCCGTCAACCGGGCTTTCAATTCGATACGCGTAGACGACGGCCGCCGACCGATCCGGTCAATGCGCTATTGTCGTTTTGTTATACCTTGCAGACCCATGATTGCCGCTCCGCGCTCGAAACGGTCGGTCTCGATCCTGCCAGCGGCTTTTTGCATCAATTACGTAGCGGCAGACCGTCATTGGCGTTGGATTTGGTCGAGGAATTCAGGCCGATGGTCGAACGCTTCGTCCTGTCGTTGATCAACAAACGTCAACTCGCCCTTAATGACTTCGAAACCTGGCCGAACGGTTCGGTGACGCTCAAGGAAGAGCCGCGTAAAACGCTGTTGGCTGCTTGGCAAGATCGCAAGCAAGATACCCTGATGCATCCTTGGTTTGAAGAAACCGTTCCGGTCGGCTTGTTGCCGTGGCTGCAAGCCCAAATACTGGCGAGATTCTTGCGCGGCGATTGCGACAGCTACGTGCCGTTCTTGTGGAAATAATGGGAGATAGATCAATGATGATACTGGTGACCTACGATGTTAGTTTTAAGACCGAAACCGGGCCCAAGCGCTTGCGGAAAATCGCGAGACTTTGCCAAGTATTCGGGCAACGGGTTCAATACTCGGTGTTCGAGATCGAAGTCGATATGGCTCAATGGACGCAGTTGAAAAACGACCTGATTAATGTGATGGACCCGGAGGAGGATAGTTTGCGGTTTTATTATCTGGGCAACAACTGGGAACGAAAGGTAGAACATGTTGGAGCCAAAAAGGTATTGGATTTGAATGGGCTGTTATTGATGTAGCGCGAACCCCAATCACTCATGAAAATACTTGGGGTTTCGCAAAATGCCCAATCGATTGATTTATTTTGTATTCTTGTTATTGCATGGCGTCTGACTATAATGAATACCGTATTTGTTTCGATCGGTTCGCATTTTAAAGCGCGTAAAGTCTTTGATTTCAACCGATTGGGTAAATGCAGTCGCGCCCCGTGCGGGCGCGTGGATTGAAACCTTTGTTTTCGCGTTGAATACTACCCGTTAGGGGTCGCGCCCCGTGCGGGCGCGTGGATTGAAACGACACGACTGGCGAGTTAATCGGACCAAGCTCGTCGCGCCCCGTGCGGGCGCGTGGATTGAAACGTCCGTTTATTGCGGATCGTCGTGAGATAGGCGTCGCGCCCCGTGCGGGCGCGTGGATTGAAACGACCCGTATCAATCCCCGGCGTCTGGCAATGTCGTCGCGCCCCGTGCGGGCGCGTGGATTGAAACAGTACATGGGGATGTATTCGACACTGCGGTATGGTCGCGCCCCGTGCGGGCGCGTGGATTGAAACGATTATCTAGTGTTTGAATGGTCCATACATCTCGTCGCGCCCCGTGCGGGCGCGTGGATTGAAACAGGTCCACCAAGATCGAGAATCAGATTGTGCCGTCGCGCCCCGTGCGGGCGCGTGGATTGAAACATTGGTGATTTGTTCGAAGAACGCGTCCGGCAGGTCGCGCCCCGTGCGGGCGCGTGGATTGAAACTTCCTGGTCGATCCATTCTTCGAGTGCGACATGTCGCGCCCCGTGCGGGCGCGTGGATTGAAACGCGGCAATCAAGCGGCGCTCGAATCTTTTCGAAGTCGCGCCCCGTGCGGGCGCGTGGATTGAAACTATCCCATAACAGCGTTGCTGTTTGCGCACCGGGTCGCGCCCCGTGCGGGCGCGTGGATTGAAACTACGGGCGCGCGCGGGACAAGGGTTTAAGCATGGTCGCGCCCCGTGCGGGCGCGTGGATTGAAACCATCTCGTCATCGCTAACAACGTCTTGCATTAAAGTCGCGCCCCGTGCGGGCGCGTGGATTGAAACTTTATCGATACTGCGGTACCGACAAAAAAATCGGGTCGCGCCCCGTGCGGGCGCGTGGATTGACACGCTGCCGAAGCGAATACAAAGCGCGTTGGCTGGTCGCGCCCCGTGCGAAAGTTCGCTGGCCACGATTTATCAAACCTTCGGCGGCGAAGAGCTGTATCCGAGCATTGAGGAAAAAGCGGCGAATCTGTTGTATTTCATCGTCAAAAATCATTCTTTCAGCGATGGCAACAAACCCATCGCGGCGGCAATTTTTGCCTGGTTTTTACAACGGCACGATTATCTGTACAACGAAGACGGTAAAAAACGCATTGCCGATAACGCCCTGGTTGCCTTTACTTTGTTGATTGCCGAAAGCAAGCCGGAAGAAAAAGACACCATCGTCAAAGTCATTATCAATTTAATCAACGGTAACAATGGATGACTCGTCAGACGGTTCCGAGCTGGTAAAACATCACCCCACCAAGCAGGGGTAATACAAGCAGTCGTGTTACCAGCCGCCATTTAAAACTGTCGAACGTCGGATAGCAGGGTAGAACCGCAATACGAACCGAAACAGCAATGTGCCCAACAACGATTCGCCCCTAACTTTGGTGGATCTGGAATTCCATTTTTCTAAAACCGATTGACGCTCGGTTAAATAATGAGAATAATAGCTTGCTGTGTGTAATGGGAAATTTTGCTGTTCATGAAAATTATTCAACGCCCTTATTTGGGGGAACTGGAAATGGCGGTGCTCGAATATCTTTGGGCCAACGGCACATTTGACGCGAATGGAGTACATGCCGCGTTAGGCAGGTCGCGCGGAATTTCCCACAATACCATTCAGTCGACGCTGGAACGACTGTACAAGAAAAAACTGTTGACCCGACAAAAAGTGAGTCGCGCCTATGTCTATCAGACTTCGGTCAGTCGGGATGAGTTGATGGGACGAATGATCACCGATGTCGTCCACACGCTGGTGGACGATGATGCCGACAGTATGTTGGCGGCATTCATCGACATTGCCGCGCGCAGCGATGAAGCGCATCTGGATCGATTGGAAGAGCTGATCAGCGAATACCGTTCCAACCGCTGTCATAAGTCGACTTCATGAGCATGCATTTTCTTCAATCTGGGATTTTGGCAACGTTCTTTTCCGGCGGCTTACTGTCGCTGCTGTCGGCCATCGGCTATCCCAGTTTCCGCCGGCATTTATTGTCGCTGCCCTGTCATTTCCGTGCCAAGGTGTTGGCTGTCACACTGTGCGGTCCCCTTTTGCTGGGCATTTTGATCACATTATTCGGTTTGTTGCCCTCCTGGATGGCGAGTCACGACGAGGCGACAGAACATTGCGCCACGCATGCGAACGGCATGGCTCATTTATGCTGGTTTGATCCGCTCGTACACCTGTCCGATCAATTTTGGACGATCGGCGCCGGTTTAATGGTCGGTGTCTTGGGTTACGGCATGGTCGCCGCCCTCCGTTTTTGGTTGCGGATTCGGCGATTTCAGGCCGCGCTCAATTTGATCAGTGAATACGATGCGCGGCATCGAGTTTACCGGATCGACAGTGAACGGGCTTTCGTCTTCGCGGCCGGATTGTTTGCGCCCCGTGTGTTTATATCTTCGCACTTGATTGAGCAACTATCCGGCCCGCAATTGGCCGTGGTGCTCGCGCATGAACAATCTCACTGCCGACGGCGCGATATGTTATGGCGCTTGTGTTTAAGCATTGCCAGTCTATTGCATTTTTCCGCCACGCGTAGACAGTTGCTCCGGGATTTGGAATTGGCGCAGGAACAAATCTGTGATACTGAAGCTGTGCAGTGTGTAAGCGACCGTCTGTTAGTCGCCGAAACCTTGATTAAAATCGTCCGGCAACTCAATCTCAGCATGCCGGAAGCCAATCCAGCGATTAGCGCCTTTAATGGCAGTCACATCGAGCTCCGTATTCGGCAATTGTTGGAACAACCCGAACCGTTACCCCGCACGACGGTCTGGTTGAGTGCGTTGCTGTTCGGCTTGCTATTATCCGGCGTCGTCAGTCTGACGATGCCGCTGCATCATCTGCTTTAACCCCTTTTTCCTAATGAAAATGATTTCAACGAAACCGCTATTATTCTTAAAACCGATCAACAATCGGCTTTATTCGGCGCTAGGGCTGCTGAGCGCCACGCTGCTCCTCGCGTTGCCGTCATACGCCAAGTCGCCCTTGACTGAAAGCGAGCTGCTCGAACAGGTGATGCAACAAGTCAGCGTGCAAGACTGGGTTAACGGACGTCTCGATGAAGCCCAAAGCGATATCATGGCGGCCTCCCATTGGGAAAATCCCACCTTTTCCTATGCGATGGATTTACCCGGGAAGCGAGACCAAAATGCCTTTGAAAATTCCTATATGCTGTCGCAACAAATCGATCTCAGCGGACGACGGGGCTTGCGCCAATCCGCCGCGCAACAGAACTTACAAGCGGTGGAAGCCGGCATCGAATCCCGACTGGCTGCATTCCAGGCGCAGACGCGTCAACGTTTCTTCGAAGTTTTACATCTTCAGCGTCGAGTCGATGTCGTCAATGCCTGGTCGCGGCATTTGAATGAGTTGCAAGCCATCCTGCAAAAACGGGAGCGGGCTGGTGACGTATCCGGTTATGACCTCAAACGAATGCAACGGGAATGTGCTACTGCGATGACTCGACAACAGACCGAAACGGCTGCGTTGCAACAAAGTTGGGAAAAACTGTTCGCATTATGGCCGGACGGTGCGAAGGTTTTGTCCGCGACGCGCACAGTTTCAGGCGAAATGCTGCCCGAAGCGCCCTTGCCCTTGGAAAACTATCTGAATCAACTCCAACAAACCGCCGCATTGCGACGTCTCGCCAAGCAACAATCGGCCTTGAATATGAATGCGCAAGCGGCGCAGCGATGGCAAATTCCCCAATTCAAAGTCGGCGTCGGCGCCAAAACTTTCGATGCGACGACTTACTCCGACACCGGCGTGTTGGTGAACATAGAGGTGCCGCTGCCGTTATGGAGCCAGAATAATGCCGAACGCTTGAGGTTACAGGCGCAAACGCAGCAAGCAGACAGCGAATATCAATGGGCGTATCAGCAAACCCAAGGCGAGATCAAAGGACTCTGGCTGTCGTTAAATGGGCTGCTGCAAGCCGCCGCGAATTTAGAACATCGAGGTCAGGCGCTTTCGGATGGGCTGACGACAATCGCCGTGTCGTCGTATCGAGGCGGCGAAATCGGCATCTTGGAGTTATTGGACGCTTACCGTGAACGCCAAGCATTTAAATTGGAACGGCTTGACTTGGCTTATAAGGCACGCCTGGCCCGAATCGAACTCGACCGTTTAACCGCTGGAATGACTCCATGAAACACCTATCCCTAACTATCATTTTATTGAGCGCCATAACGCTCGTTGGGTGTAATTCGAACTCCCTTCAAGAACACGGGCACTCGCATGAACCCCAATCGTTTGTGTTTACCGATTACACTGACGCGACGGAATTGTTCGTCGAATTTTCCGCGTTGATCGTGGGACAAACCTCGTCTTTTGCCGCGCATTTTTCCAATATGAGTACCTTTCGTCCAGTGGAACAGGGCGCCGTAACCGTCATTCTGAGCGGCGCTGGACAGCCGGAAGAACGCTTTTCGGTCGCACAGGCGGCAGTACCCGGTATTTTTATCCCCAAAGCCCAGCCCCGCTATGCAGGAAAAAGGCAATTAATTATCGAATTACAATCCGAGCACTTGAAGGCCAGACACGACTTGGGCGAAATTCCCGTGTTTGCCGATTATGACAGTGCCTTGGTCGATGTCGCTGAGGAAAGTGATGGCAGCGAAATTACTTTTCTGAAAGAGCAGCAATGGAAAGTCGATTTCGCCACCGAAGTCGTCAAGCGGCAGCCGTTACAACCGTCGGTGCGGGCCTTGGCTTCGATCAAGGCTGCGGCCGGCCATGAAGCCTTGGTGTCCGCGCCGCTGAGCGGCCATGTGTTAACCAAACCCGAAGACCTGCCGAAGGTCGGCAGCCGGGTTGAAAAAGGCCGAGTTCTGGCGACGTTAGCTGCCCGCCTAAGCGGTTCAACGGATTTGCTGGAACTGGAAATGAGTGTCCAAACAGCGCGCGCTCGTTACCAATTGGCCGACAGTGAGCGGCAACGGCTACAGAAATTATTCAACGAACAAGCAGTTGCAAAACGCCGATTACTGGAAGCGGAAAGCAACGCCAAAGTCGCTCAGGCCGAACTACAGGCGGCGCAAAAACGCTTGCGGCAGACCCGCCGACAAGCGGCCGGCGATGCGTCGGGCGTCAAGCTTTACGCCCCGATCAGTGGAATCTTGACGGCGGTCAATATCGCATCCGGCAGCTATGTCGAAGAAGGCGATGCCTTGTTCCAATTGATCGACCCGCAGACATTGTGGCTGGAAACGCGCGTGGCCGAAGCGGATTCCGGGCGCTTAGGGCCGCCCGAGCGGGTCGGTTTCAAGGTGGCCGGCATGGAAAAGTCGTTTGCCATCCAGCTGGGGGAAAACGGTCAGCTAATCGCTTACGGACAACGGGTTGACTCGGTTACGCGCACCTTACCGCTGGTATTCGAATTCGATAATGCCGAACTGAAACTGGCAGCGGGATTATTGGCCGAGGCCCGCCTCTATCATGGCGATAGCCGATTGGCGCTGGCCGTGCCGGAAACCGCGTTGATCGATGATAACGGACAAGATGTCGTGTTCGTGCATGCCAGCGGCGAGTCTTTTCAACGGCGGGTGCTGCGCCTGGGTATACGCGATCAGGGCTATGCCGAAGTGCTGAGCGGTTTGAACGACGGCGAACGTGTGGTGACGAAAGGGGCGTATCTGGTGCATTTGGCATCCAGCTCGACCCAGCCCGCCGCTCACGGTCACGCGCATTAGTTGAGAAACGACATGATTGCACAGTTAATTGACTGGTCGCTGAAAAATCGTTTGTTCGTGTTGGTGGGCGCAACCTTATTATTGTTTTGGGGCGCTTACGAAACCCAGCGCATGCCGGTCGACGTGTTGCCGGATTTGACCGCGCCCACCGTCACGGTAATCAGCGAAGCTCATGGCATGGCCCCCACCGAAGTCGAGCGACTGATTACCTTTCCGATCGAAACCGCCTTGAACGGCGCCGCCGGTGTCCGCAGGGTGCGTTCGAACACCGGCATCGGCCTCGCCGTGGTCATCGTCGAGTTCGATTGGGGCACCGATATCTATCAAGCGCGGCAGATCGTGGCCGAGAAACTGCAACTCGCACGCAGTCATCTGCCGCCCGATATCGTCGCACCGGTGATGGCGCCGATCGCTTCGGTAATGGGCGAGATTTTGTTCATCGCGCTGGAATCAGAACAACATGATAGCTTGAGTCTTAAAACCACGGCGGATTGGGTGGTGAGACGCCGGTTACTGGCGATCTCCGGCGTCGCCGAAGTGATTCCGATCGGTGGCGACACCAAACAATATCAAGTGGAAGTGAAACCGGAACGCTTGGCCGCCTTTGGTTTGACCTTGAACGAGGTGATCGCCGCCGTGCGCGAAACTAACAGCAATGCCTCGGCGGGGTTTTATACCGCGTCCGGACAGGAATATCTGATTCAAGGCATCGGCAGGGTTCAACGCCTGGACGATATCGGCGAAGCGGTGGTCGCACAGCGTCAGGGTCTACCTGTGCTGGTGCGCGATGTCGCCGAGATCAAAATCGGGCCGGCGCTTAAACGCGGCACCGGTTCCCATAACGGCCGTCCCACCGTGATTCTGGGCGTGCAAAAACAACCCGGCGTCAACACGCTGGCCTTAACCGAGCGATTGGACGCCGTGCTGGCCGACATTCAAAAAACCCTGCCGGAAGGTATGATCTTGGATGCCAATATTTTCAGGCAGGCCGATTTCATTGCCGTGTCGGTGCACAATCTGTTGGACGCGCTACGCGACGGCGCCATTCTGGTCGTGATCATCCTCTACGTGTTTTTGATGAGTGGACGGGCGACGCTGATCACCTTGATCGCCATTCCCATCTCGATGATCACGGCTCTGTTAGCGATAAAAGCGATGGGGGCCACCGTCAATACGATGACGTTGGGCGGTTTAGCTATCGCCCTGGGGGCGCTGGTCGACGATGCGATCATCGTGGTCGAAAATACTGTGCGGCGCATGCGCGAAAATGTCCGTTTGCCGGAAACCGAACGCATGACAACAAGCCGGCTGGTCTTCAACGCCAGCCACGAAATACTGGGCTCGATCGTCTTTGCCACGGTGATCATCATGCTGGTATTCGTGCCGTTGTTCTTCTTGAGCGGCGTGGAAGGCCTGCTATTACAACCCTTGGGCATGGCTTATATCGTCGCCATCGCCACCTCGCTGCTGGTCGCCGTGACCGTTACGCCGGTATTGAGCTATTTCTTGTTACCGACCTCCGGCGCCGTGCGCGAGGACAAGGAAGGCCGCCTGATCATTTGGTTGAAGCAACGCTACACCCCACTGCTGGAAGGATCGTTAAAACGCTGGCGTGGCATCAGCCTGTTATCCGCTACGATGCTGCTGATCGCGTTGGTCGGCTTGCTGTTGTCGGGGCGGGCGTTTTTGCCGGAGTTCAATGAAGGCAGTCTGACGATCAGCGCCGTCACGCTGCCCGGCACGTCGTTGCAGCAATCCGATCAACTGGCGCAGCGGGTCGAAGAAATCATTTTGGAGCAGCCCGAAGTCGTCGCCACCGCCAGGCGAACGGGGCGCGCCGAACTCGACCCGCATGCGCAACAGGTGTTCGCCTCGGAAATCGATGTCAGCTTGAAGATGCAGCAACGCAGCAAAGCCGAATTTCTATCCGAATTGAGAAAGGCGTTGACCGCCGTACCGGGTACCGCGATCGTGATCGGACAGCCCATTTCTCACCGCATCGATCATATGCTGTCCGGCACGCGGGCGAATATCGCTATCAAGCTGTTCGGGCAGGATCTGGCCGAGCTGCGGCGCTTGGCCGAACAGGTCAAAAAACTCACCGAACAAATCTCTGGCGCCGTGGATGTGGCGATTGACAATCCCGCCGACGTGCCTTTTCTGGACGTCAAATTCAATCGGCAGGCGCTGGCCCGCTATGGCCTCAGCATCGGCACGGTGGCCGAAGCCATCGAAACCGCCTTTGCAGGGCGGGCTGTATCGCGGGTCATCGAAGACGTCGGCAGCTTCGATTTGGTCGTCCGCTATGGCCCGGAGGCCTTGGAAGATTTGCAAACGATACGCTCGACATTGATCATGACCCCATCCGGCGCGCAACTCCCCTTACACGCCTTGGCCGACATCCGTAAAACGCGTGGGCCCAACACCATCAGTCGGGAGAACGCGCAGCGCAAGATTGTCGTCATGGCGAACGTCGCCGAACGCGATCTGGCCGGCGTGGTGCGCGATATTCAAACCGGAATCGAGGAACAAATCCGTTTTCCCAAGGGCTACTATGTGGAATATGGTGGTCAATTTGAAAGCGCCGAACAAGCGTCCAAGACCTTGTTCATCGTCGGATTCATCGTGATCGTCGGCATATTCTTATTGTTGTTCGTCGCGTTCCGTTCGGCGGGCGATGCCTTGCTGGTGATGTTGAATCTGCCATTGGCGTTGATTGGCGGCGTGATCGGCGTGTATTGCGCCGACGGCATTCTGTCCGTCGCCTCCATTATCGGCTTCATTACCTTATTCGGCATCGCCACCCGTAACGGCGTCATGATGATCAGTCACATCCACCATTTGGTACTGGTTGCAGGTATAGACGACTTATCCCAAGCCGTTAAACAAGGCGCACTGGAACGCTTGTCGCCGATTCTGATGACCGCCTTGGGCACCGGTATGGCATTGATCCCGTTGTCCCTAAGCGGGGGCGAACCCGGCAGTGAGATTCAAGCGCCGATGGCGCTCGTGATTTTGTTCGGCTTGCTGACCTCCACCGCTTTGAACATGCTGGTCATACCGGCTTTGTATTATCGCTTCGGTTCCATGCGCAAGGTGGTGAAAGAATTATGATCTATGCCATCAGTAAAGTCATCATCACTAGCTTGATCATAGTCGCCATATCGGAACTGTCGAAACGCAGCGCTTTTTTCGGTGCCTTGTTAGCCTCTTTGCCGTTGGTTTCGATTCTTGCGATGATGTGGCTTTACATCGATACGAGAGACGTTGAGAATGTTGCTGCGTTAGCCAGCAGAGTATTCTGGCTTGTCATTCCGTCATTGCTGTTTTTCATTAGCTTGCCCTTGTTACTTAAAAAAGGGATGAATTTTTATCTGAGCATGGGCCTATCAATGCTGGCGACAGCGGCTTGTTATTTATTGATGATCAAATGTCTAGCCTGTTTCAACATAAAGCTGTAAGTGATGAGGGGGTATAAATATATAGTCAAGTTTAGCTTTGAGGGAAGTAATGATCGGGAATAGATTCATCACCGATAACAAATCGAAGTAAATCCGAATGTCAGATGATCGGTTCAAGCCCGTTGGATAACAAATGCTTGAATAGCCTGATAAAATAATTGATGACAGCTTTATTCAAAAAATGAATTTAACTTTTAATCTTTAACTATCAATTTTATGAACCAATGATAGCTTTTTCCGATTCTTATAAGCGTTTTTCCAAAAATATTCTCTTTTTAGTTGGCCTCTGTATTTTCACCGTTTTTAGCTCTGAGCTCTATGCCCACGGAGTAGATGAAAATACCCGTGAGTTTCTTAAAGCTAACCAAGGGCTTGCGATTGGTCCGTTCCTATATATCGGGGCAAAACACATGGTCACCGGTTATGATCATCTTCTTTTTCTGGTGGGAGTGATTTTCTTTTTGTTCCGAACCCGGGATGTGTTGTTGTATGCCAGTTTATTCACCTTGGGGCATAGTTTAACTTTATTGACAGGCGTACTCGCAAGTATTCAGGTCAATCCTTATTTGATCGATGCGATGATAGGTCTTTCAGTTGTTTATAAAGGTTTTGACAATCTTCAGGGGTTCAAGCATTTAATTGGTTTTCAACCCAATCCAAAAGTTGCAGTGATGATCTTTGGATTGTTTCACGGATTTGGCCTTGCTACAAAGCTACAAGAATTTGCTTTGCCCAAAACGGATTTATGGAAAAATTTATTAGCGTTTAATATTGGCGTTGAACTGGGACAATTTTTTGCTTTAACTTTCATATTGATTGTTCTGGATTATTGGCGAAAGAATAACAGTTTTTATACCTTTTCAACCGCGACCAATACCTTACTCATGTCCAGTGGACTGATTCTTTTTGGCTATCAAATGACAGGATATCTTTTAAAATAATGAATGAGACCCAGACACCACTCCCTTCTTCAAAATCACTCTTGTTATCCAGTTTGATTGCAACAATAATTGCGGGGTTTGTACTTGTTGCATTTATTTGGCCCGCTGAATACGGCATTGATCTGACTGGATTGGGGAAAAGGTTTGGCCTTCTAGCCTTATCTGGAAAACCCAAGACTTATCCCGTTCAGGCAATGGCAATTCCGTTACCGGCTCAAAACATGACTGATGGCGATTATCCAAAGTCTTTAGATAACCCTTCAACAGATGAAAGCAAATGGCAAAACACCGTCATGATCATGATTCCGCCCAAACAGGGCTTGGAATATAAATTTCATTTATTAAAAGATGCGACTTTAGAATATGCCTGGGACAGTGATGGCGCAGAACTGTACTTTGATTTTCATGGCGAGCCTAAAGGCGATACAACCGGATATTTCAAAAGCTACAAAGAAGCTACCGATCATCATGCAGAAGGACAACTATCGGCGCCATTCGAGGGCTCACACGGTTGGTACTGGGAAAATAAAACAGATCAACCCGCTATTGTGGTTCTCAATACCAAAGGTCACTACGAAATATTGGGATTGCGTTAACTAACACGGTTAGCGGTGTTCAAATTTTCTGAAAACGACTCGTCATTGATTAATCACCGGTATAGGATCTCAACGCATAAACATTATAAACTAAAGTTTCGGAGTTCAGAAAAACACACAAGACATTGATAATTAAGGAACAAGTCGCTCTATTCGGGTATAATATTGGAAATCTTGACAATCCAACTTAACACCCAAATAGAACGCCTATACATCGTGCCACAAAGCTTCCCGAACTGCCAACCCTGACCCGCGATGTTCTGCAGCAAAGCGGCTTATTAATGAATAACGTCTTTGCCAACCTTTGGCAGCAGGTGGGCATGAAAACGCTGTTGAGTCGAGCCGGTTTCAAGAAACGTTCAGGCGCACCGATTCATGAGGTAATGTATGCCTTAGTGCTCTGGGTCTGGTTGGCGAAAGAGTCCATTGCGATGTTTGCTCGTGACAGCGTGCAAAGCAGTCTGGGCAAGGATGTGCTGTATGACACGCTGAATCGAGAAGATTTGAATTGGCGCCGTTGCCATAGCCATATCGCGCAAAAGGCGGTACGTGCCTTGATGAGCGCCGGTCCGAAGGCTTTGGTCTTGGATGATTCGATTCAGCAACGGTTCGGCAAGAAGATGCCGGGCGTATCCAGTCACTTCGATCATACGACGGGGCGGCATGTCATGGGGCAGCAGGTGTTGACCTTGGGTTTGAGCTGCGAAGCCGGCTTCGTGCCGTTGGATAGCGAGCTTTACATCAGCCAAACTCGTGCGCAGCCGTTGACGCAAGCTTTTCAAGATGGGTGTAGTATCGTGGCCAAGCGCTGTGCCTCGGCACAGCAACAGACTAAGCCGGAGATGGCGAAAACCATGATACACCGTGCGTTACGGACGGGCATCGAAGCGGATTATTTACTGGCCGATGCTTGGTTTGGCAGCAAAGCGATGATTCGCCTGAGCCAAGAAGCGTCTTTAGTGGCCGTTACGCCATGAAGAAGAGTAAGCTGAAGTACCGGCTCCGCGAGTATCGCGGGGAGACCGTGATCAACCGAGACTTGGATGTCCAGGCGCTGTACCAACACGTTGTTCGGAAACACTGGCAAGCCATTGCCGGACAGCCGTACCAGGCTAAAGTCGTGGATGTTGAAATCAACCTGGCCAAACCAGACAAACAGCCCGAACAGTGGGCACCGGTTCGACTGTTGTTTGTGCGCGGCACCGCCCGCACCGATAAAACGCAAGCCAGTAAAAAGGATTGGGCGGTGTTCCTCTGCACCGATACCGCCTTAACGGCGACACAGATACTCGAACTTTATGCGATGCGCTGGGCGATCGAAGTGTATTTCAAGGAAGCGAACAAACTGTGGCAGGTATTTCGCGCCGTGCTCAGCGGTGCGCTGGATGAATTAACAGCGGTATTGGGTGATGCGGTCACCGCACTCGTGCTGGAAACAATAGATGCACACATACACTGCTGGTTTACGCAAGTCTTGCAACTTGACCCTAAAACCCTAAGGCTTGAGGCCTTATAGATCAATGGTATAGGGCTATTTATGGGGTTAAAATGAACTCCGAAACTTTAGTGTTTTATTTGGCTAATTCGTGGGGATACCTCAGAACCCGACCCCTTTTTTCTCGAATTCGAACAAAATCCGGAATTTGCTTGAGGGATTGTTCTGGCTTATTGAGTTTGACAGGCTTATGGGCGACCCAAATGCTGCTGTATCAAGCATGTCTTGCTTTTGTCAGTAGAACGGCCAACAATAATCGGCATGTCGATATACGAATTCAAAACCCGAGCCCAATCTTCTTCCCGTTAACCGCTTATGAATCAACCCGTCTATCGTCCCGCCGTTTATGAAGAGTTGTTTGATTTGCCCGATCATGTCATCGACGAGATTCTGTATGGGCAATTGATTACCCAGCCCCGTCCGGAACCCAAACACGCCCGATCAGTCTCGATTATCGGCGGCGAATTGATGGGGCCTTTCGATCAAGGCAAGGGCGGGCCGGGCGGCTGGTGGATTTTGGATGAACCGGAGCTGCATTTGGGATCAAATATTTTGGTACCCGATCTCGCCGGCTGGCGTAAAGAGCGAATGCCGCGTTTTCCCGATACGGCTTATTTCAGTCTCGCGCCCGATTGGGTTTGTGAAGTGATATCTCCCGGTACCGCGCGCACGGACCGGGTAGTCAAAATGCCGATTTATGCGGCGGAGTCGGTGCAATGGTTGTGGCTGGTCGATCCCGATCTTCAAATATTGGAGGCATATCGCCTACTCGACGGACATTGGCTGTTGGAGCGCACTTGGCAAAACGACGATATCGTCAATGCGCCGCCGTTCGATGCGATCAGCATGAACTTGGGGGATCTTTGGCTGCCGCAAGACTGCCCTTAAGGACCCTGCCTCTTTAAATGATATCAGTTGACACTCTTGCCAATACGGATAACAATGCCCGTGGTAACAAAGTTAGTACAGGATGGAGCATGCGCACGCAAATCAGAAAAATAGGTAACAGCCTGGGTAACATCATTCCTGCTGGAATTATTCGTCAGTTAAATCTTGAGGAGGGGGCTGAAATCGAGGTCCAAACCGAGGGCAATCGGATTATCATCGAACCCGTAATGAAGAAGACTCGCAAGCGCCTAAAATTCAGCGAGCAGGAGCTTTTAAATGGGATGAATCCTTACCTTGCCCATGCCGATGAGTTGGCAAACATCACCGCCGCTGAATTGGGTGAGTGATGGCCGCCTATGTCCCGAAAAGAAACGACATCATCCGGCTGGATTTTGAACCGGCCAAGGGAAAAGAAATTGGTAAATATTGGCCTGCTTTGGTCTTGTCCAGCCTGGAATATAACAAGAGCAGCGGATTAGTGATTTGTTGTCCCATCAGTACGAGTATTCGGGGCGGGATCACGGAAGTCCCTGTCCGCAACCTTGACGAGCCGTCGGTCGTTGCCGCCAGCTTGATTCACACAATGTCTTGGAAGGATAGAAAGGCCAAGTTCATCACAACCGCAGAAGCAGGCGTCATGGAAGAGGTATTGATACGTTTGATTCCGTTGATTGGAGCCGAGACATTTTTTGAAGACTAGGCTGTCGGTTCATCAAACAAAGGTCGGATTCGATAGATTTATCATCTTACGACATGCGACCCCGAGTGCTGGAGGATGCATCGTTTTCAGCCCGCAATTCTTGCTTTTGCCTGTAGAACGGTCAACAATGACCCATCATGTCGATAGATGAATTCAAGCCCGGAGCCCAATCTTCTTCCCGTTAACCGCTTATGAATCAACTCGTCTATCGTCCCGCCGTTTATGAAGACTTGTTTGATTTGCCCGATCATGTCATCGGCGAAATTCTGCATGGGCAATTGATTACCCAGCCCCGTCCGGCACCCAAAGGAGCTGCATTTGGGATCAAATATTTTGGTACCCGATCTCGCCGGCTGGCGTAAAGAGCGAACGCCGCGTTTTCCCGATACGGCTTATTTCAGTCTCGCGCCCTATTGCGTTTGTGAAGTGCTATCGCTCGGTACCGCGCGCACGGACCGGGTTGTCAAAATGCCGATTTATGCGGCGGAGTCGGTGCAATGGTTGTGGCTGGTTGATCCCGATCTTCGGATATTGGAGACATATCGCCTGCTCGACGGACATTGGCTGTTGGAGCGCACTTGGCAAAACGACGATATCGTCAATACGCCGCCGTTCGATGCGATCAGCATGAACTTGGGGTATCTTTGGCTGCCGCAAGACTGAATATTGCAAAAGGGTGCTCGTGAAAAGCGCTCCAAAAAGATGTTATTAGCGTTAATTTTTAGCTCAAACCGCGTCGGCTTCGATTTCGCCACTGGTGGCATTTGACGGAGGCCTCATATTCGCGTTTGCTTAAGTGGGTAAAATTTTGGCGTGAGTTATCCTACAGTAAACCGCACAGTGAAACAGACGGAAAAGGGAAGTTGCAATGTCAAATATAAGACTTGACCGCGATCTTTCTAGCTGAACGGCGGTAGCACTAAGAATCGAGGCGTTACGATTCTCGAAGATAGTTCTTGAGATTATGTTCTCAATTCCTTATATTCCAAATGAGTTTCGATAATATAGGATCTGCATGCGACCGTCTGTTGTTCTTGATAAGAAGCGAAATCTTGTGCGCGAAGCAACTTTTCGCTACCGAGCCGCGAACCCAAGGGTTTTCGGCTCGGTGCTGCATGGAACCGACCAAGACGGCAGTGATCTAGATCTGCTGGTTGATGCGCTGCCCGGCGCGACGCTGTTCGACCTTGGCGGCCTACAAGACGAACTGGAATCATTACTTGGAGTACACGTCGATTTGTTGACTCCGGCTGATCTGCCGCTGAAGTTCCGGGCCAAGATACTCGCGGAGGCCCAGCCGGTATGAGTGAGAATCGCCTGCCTGACTATCTCGACCACATGCAACAGGCTGCGATGGATGCGTGCAGCTTCGTAGAAGGTTTGACCAAAGACGACTTTCTTGTAGACAAGCGTACTCAGCAGGCAGTCATCATGAGTTTAATTATTCTCGGCGAAGCCTCAACGAAGGTGATGGACAGCTACGCCGAGTTCACCCAAGCGCATCCTGAACTACCCTGGCGCAGCATGCGCGGTATGCGCAACCGAATTGCTCACGGCTATTTTGACATCAACCTCCAAGTGGTGTGGGACACTGTTCAGACGGCGCTGCCGGAGTTGCTTGAGCGACTGCCTTCCGTTCTCGGGGATGCCGAGGCGAATAATTTCACCGGAAAAAATTGAGCATGGCTATTCAAACGCGGTGGGCGGAAGATTACGAACGCATCATTTGCGAGAAATACAAGCTATGTTGATCGGTTATGCCCGCGTCTCTGCACAAGACAGAACCTGGAATTGCAGAGGGAAGCCTTGATCAAGGCAGGATGCCGAAATGTATTTGAGGGCAAGTTGTGCGGCGCCAGGGCCGACCGTCCAGGCTTGACCAAGACCCTCGAAATGCTGTGTTTTGGCGATATCCTTACCGTTCGGAAGCTTGATATGCAGATGGTCGGCTTCGGTTGCGCCACTGGTGGCATTGATGGAATCCACATATTCGTACTTGCTGCGGAAAAGGGAAGTGCCAATGTCAAATGAAAGGCTTGACCACGGTTTCCATTCAAGATCCTATTTTTTTGTTGAAAATCAACCTGACCCCTTTTTATCACTAGTTGCTGACGACCTTGCAATTGCTTGGAGCGGAAGCCAGCTTGCCGCATGCTGGGCATGTCGAGAACTTGAGGCGGCTGCGCAGTGCGGCCCACTCTCGCTCGAACGCATCAAGGCGATATTGGATGGATTGGATCTTGGCCGGCTAGAGTTAGCGCTGTTGGGTCTCTTTGTCGTCCCGCTGTCCGGTGGACTACACGGGTGCTATCGGTTCGCCTGGCAGGGTGGACGCTGGATCGGACCAGCGGTATTTGATGGCTCGGGCGCACCTGTGTATGCGTTGGGTAGTGGGATCGAGCACTTCTTGAAAAAGTTTAGATCGGCGTGGGAGTCGATTAGGGCGCCAGAGACACACCGTCCAGAGATGTCCGCGATCCTGAACCCGTAACATGCGCTGAGGTAGGGTGCTGGTGAGCTTGCGAACCGCACCGTTCGCGAAACAACTTATTCCGTGCGGTTCGTTACCTCACCACACGCTACGGGCTGGTACGATTAGATTGCGTTATCGCACATTTCGAAGCCAATATTTCTCCGATTACGCTACCGCTAATCGGAGCTACGCGGGCTTTTTATTTTTTGTCCAAATATGAGGTTTTCAAAGTAATTATCTATTGCTTGTTTATGTTTTTTTTCGGCACATGCCTGCAAAATAGTTGGATCACTTAGAAAGTGATTCAACGCGGCGCATAGAAGCTTTGTACCTATTTGAAGTGCTTTGTTTCCAGCAAAAACGTATTTCGGCGTAATCATCAAAGCATCAGACCAAGTCTCATCCTGCTTCCGATTTTTATAAAATTCCCCATGTGTAATTAGACTACGCATGCCATAAATATACTTAACTTCACGGAACACATGCAGACGATACCGAGGATTTTTGCCTAGTAGAAACGCAATTCTTTCACTGATTTTATAAGTTATTTCCCCCTTGTCCTCACCGACGGTGAGCGCCTCTAATCCTGCACAAACGCTGAGAAGAGCCTGTTCAGGATAAGGAGTGCATAGCGACGACCATAGGTGAGTAATTGCAGCGCCAACGCGGTCATATATCAGCATTTCGCCAATAAAATATTTTTCAATACTAATAATTTTTGCTTTTAATGTTCTGGGATTAAATACTGATGGTTGGCGCAAACTAGATATGCTTAATCGTCTGTATAGGTAAACTTGCTCATCTTCATAGAATGCCGAGGACATTGGTAGAAATTTAGATGAGTTAATAAGAGGACGACCAGTAAATTCAATGCCGAGACGGAATGTGATGAAATTAATCAAGGTGCCAGCTAGAAGAAAGACCTTGGCAATTTGACGTGTGTTAATATTTTCTGGATCAAGTTGACAATTATTAAATCTCTTATTGGCAGCTGAAACGAATAGATCATGATCAACAATAAGAGCAAAGGTATGGTCGGAACGTGATTGATATGGTAAAGATTTTGTATATGATTCGATTTGTTCTTTTAGAACGGCTTTCAAAGGGATGAGTGATACTCCATTTATCAGTGACCACTTATGCACTACTGAAAACGCTGATTCTGGCCACAATGTTAAGGGGACCAATGATTGGAGTGATGTCATGATAATGGTTTTCTAATATCTTATAATTTCAAAATAAAATAATTCACAATCAAAAATTTCATGCCGCAAAATTTTCAATCCGCTTGACCTTGGCTAACCGAGCGGAAAATTCCAGGCCAGCCATGATGTCGTCCCTTTCCAAATCTTGATAATCGGCTAGTATCTCTTCGACGGTCATGCCGGCACTCAACCATTCCAGGACGTTTTCAACCGGATAACGCAACCCTCGAATACAAGGTTTTCCGTGGCAAATATCGGCATTTATAGTAATCCGATCCGACAGTAATTCGTTCATAACAGTCTCCTTAAAAATCTTGTTTTGTCTATTCGTAAAAATACAGGCTCAATAGCAAATCCGAATCGGTTTTTTCCTTTTTCGTCCAATCGATAAGGATACCAATTGGGTCACAATCCAGTATCTTGAATGTCGCTACTCACGAAATCATATTTCCGGACCTCGATTATACAAAGCATTTGGACTTAACAGCTCATAAGAAACTTATCAATTACGGTCTCTTCCCTGGATCTTGTCTATTGTCAAAAATGGAATGGATTATTATTTCTTTGCCTTCAATCGTATAAAAAATAGAAAAAGGGAAGCGTCGAACAACGCATCCCCGAAATCGAGAATAATAAATCCTGAATACGGTTGGATTCTCTAGAATCGCTTAACGGCGACCTCGATACAGTACAAGAATTCGAAACCCAAACCTCTTCGCTGTCTTTCGTACCACCTAAGGCCAATTCGATATCATCTTTGGCTCTAACGGTATAACGTAATCTCATTCGTACTTTTCACGTAACTCTTCGTGAACCGATTTCCAATCAATAAGCTCGAGTTTCCCTTATTTATATTCCCGGTATCTTTTATCTAGTTCGTTTTTTGCCATTCAGGCATGGGAAGTTCTGAATTGCTTGCAGCAATTGAATCCCATATGTCTTCAACAAGGCGCAGTTTTTCGGACAACTCCAATTTAGTAATTTCATCCGGTCTCATCTATTTGCCTCTTTTCGTTCGGATAGGATGACTTGGAGAGAGTCTCCCATTAGCCTGTCCTAGTCAATAAGCCAAAGTAAACAAGTCGCTCTGCGTTTCATATTAGAGAAAGAACTATGAGAACGCAAAACGAACAGCACAAAGCCTGGAAAACCTAACAGGAATTATTGTGCCTGATCAGCGCAAACGAGTATAAACGTCCCCGCCAATCCATTCAAAATCTCCCTCCCCACCTCGGACTATCCCCTTCAAAAACCTTCCAATTGTCGCAAATACGACAAAGCCGAATTCGCTACAACACAGGTAAATCAACGATTTAAAGATTGGCACGGCGGTTGCTGTATTCCGAGTAACTCTATTCGGAAGCGTGCCATGAAATCGACCAAAGACATTGCCGAATTGCTGGACGAACCGGCTTGCGAACACAACAAGAAGGAGAAGTCCGGCTGCGCGAAACCGAAACCCGGTTCGGCGGCGGGCGGTTGCGCGTTCGACGGTGCGCAGATTGCTTTGTTGCCGATCGCCGATGTCGCTCATATCGTGCATGGGCCTATCGCCTGTGCCGGCAGTTCGTGGGACAACCGAGGCACGCGCTCGTCCGGTTCGGATTTATACCGCTACGGCATGACGACCGATTTGACCGAACAGGACGTGATCATGGGGCGTTCGGAAAATCGTTTGTTTCATTCGATCAAACAGGCGATCGACAGTTATGATCCGCCTGCGGTCTTCATCTACAACACTTGCGTGCCGGCCCTGGTCGGTGACGATATCGGCGCGATTTGCAAACAGGCCGAACAGCGCTGGGGCGTGCCGGTCGTGCCGATCGATTGCGCCGGTTTTTACGGCACGAAGAATCTCGGCAACCGCATCGCCGGCGATGCGATGGTCAATCATGTGATCGGCACGCGCAATCCGGACCCGTTGCCGGAAGGTTGCAATAGACCCGGCATCAAGGTGCACGACGTCAATCTGGTCGGCGAATACAATATCGCCGGTGAATTCTGGCATGTCTTGCCGTTGCTCGACGAACTGGGCCTGCGCGTGTTGTGCACGCTGTCCGGCGATGCGCGTTTCCGCGAGGTGCAGACGATGCACAGGGCCGAAGTGAACATGATGGTGTGCTCGAAGGCGATGGTCAATGTCGCGCGCAAGTTGCAGCAAAAATACGGTACGCCGTGGTTCGAAGGCAGTTTTTACGGTATCACCGACACCAGCCAGGCTTTGCGCGATTTCGCGCGCGTGATCGGCGATCCCGATTTGACCGAACGTACCGAAGCATTGATCGCCCGCGAGGAAACGCGTATCCGCAAAGCCTTGGAACCGTGGCGCGAAAGACTGGCCGGTAAGCGCGTGCTATTGTTTACCGGTGGCGTGAAGAGTTGGTCGGTAATTTCGGCATTACAGGATTTGGGCATGGTCGTCGTCGCGACCGGCACGAAAAAATCGACCGCGGAAGACAAGGCGCGCATCCGCGAGCTGATGGGCGAGGACACCGTGATGATCGAGGACGGCAGCCCGAAAGCCTTGTTGAAGATCGTCCGCGATTACCAGGCCGACATCCTGATTGCCGGCGGCCGGAACATGTACACCGCATTGAAGGCGCGCGTGCCGTTTCTGGACATCAACCAAGAGCGCGAATTCGGCTACGAGGGCTATCAGGGCATGCTGGAGTTGGTCCGGCAATTGGCGTTGACGCTCGAGAGTCCGGTTTGGCCGGCCGTTAGGGCGCCGGCGCCGTGGAAAGCCGCAGCGTGTATAACGGATGGCGAAACGGTGCGCGTGGCGTACCCAGCGGCGGGATGATCGACGATGGCCGAGATACTGAAACGCAACAAGGCCTTGTCGGTCAATCCGCTGAAGGCCAGTCAGCCGATCGGCGGTTCATTGGCGACGCTCGGTTTCGACCGGGCGATTCCGTTGCTGCACGGCTCGCAGGGCTGCACCGCCTTCGCGAAGGTGTTTTTCGTGCGCCATTTCCGAGAACCGATCCCGTTGCAGACGACCGCGATGGATCAGGGCAGTTCGGTGATGGGGGCCGATGAAAACGTAATCGAAGGCTTGAAGGCGATCGCCGAAAAATCCAATCCGGCATTGATTACCGTGCTGACGACCGGTCTCGCCGAGACGCAGGGTGCCGACGTACAGCGCAATGTGCGCGAATTTCGAAATAAATATCCTCAGTTCGACCAAGTCGCGGTCGTCGCGGTCAACACGCCCGATTTTACCGGCTGCGTCGAATCGGGCTATGCCGCGACCTTGACCGAAATCATCCGCGTGCTGGTGCCTGATGCCGAACAAGCCGGAACCAAACCCGGCACCCGCAAACGGCAAGTGAACGTGTTGGCAGGTCCGATGCTGACGCCGGGCGATCTCGAAGCCTTGCGCGATCTGATCGAGCAGTTTCAATTGCGGCCGGTGTTCGTGCCGGATATTTCCGATTCGCTGGACGGCGTCCTAACCGATCAGGATTTTTCGCCGGTGACGATCGGCGGCACGCCGTTGTCGGAAATGGCGACCTTGGGCGAAGCGAAGGCGACACTCGTGATCGGCGCGTCGCTCAAAAAGGCCGGCGAATTATTGCAGCAAACAACCGGTGTCGTCAGTCATTATTTCAAGCACTTATACGGCCTACAGGCGAACGATGCATTGCTATGTACGCTCAGCGAAATCGCCGAGCTCGACGTGCCCGAACGCATCGAGCGGCAGCGTGCGCAGTTTCAGGATGCGATGCTCGACACGCATTTCATGCTCGGACAGTTGCGCGTCGCGATCGCCGCCGATCCGGACCAGCTAGATGCCTTCATCGAGCTGGTTTCGGAAATGGGCGGCGAGGTCGTCGCGGCGGTCAGCGCGGCCAATGCCCCGGTGCTGAATCAGGCGAAAACAGCGGACATCAAAATCGGCGATCTCGAAGATCTCGAAGCGATCGCAAAAGAACGCCATGCGCAACTGTTGATCGGCAATTCGCATGCGGTCGCGGCCGCCGAACGGCTCGGCATACCGATTTTGCGCGCAGGCTTCCCGCTGTACGACATCATCGGCGGCTATCAGAAAACCTGGATCGGCTATCGCGGTACACGCCAAACCTTGTTCGATCTGGCCAATCTGGTCATCAATTTCGCGCATGAGGAAATCGAGCCGTATTACTCGATCTATGCGCAAAAACCCGAATCCGAACGCCGCCGGGTCGCATAAATCATGTCTTTGACACGGCGCATGCACATCGTACAACCCTTGGAACAGAGGATGCCTATGGATACCGCCATCAAAATCGCTTTCGCGACGACCGACATGACCACGGTCAATCAACACTTCGGTTCGTCAAAATCGTTCGCGGTCTACGCGGTCGACCCGGACCGTTCCGAATTATTGGAAGCCTCGCAATTCGGCGAACTGGCTCAGGACGGCAATGAAGACAAGTTGTCGGTCAAGCTGCAGATGCTCGAAGGCTGCGCCGCGGTGTATTGCCAGGCGGTCGGCGCCTCGGCGATTAAGCAATTGGTCGCGGGCGGCATACAACCGGTGAAGGTGCACGAAGGCAGCAAAATCGCCGACTTGATCGCCGATCTGCAGAACGAATTGAAATCCGGCCCTTCCAGTTGGCTCGCGAAGGCGATCAACAATGCCAAGGGCGTCGATCCGTCGCGTTTCGATGCGATGGAAGAGGAGGGTTGGTCGGAATGATCGCGAGAATGACTCAAATATTCAACGGTTCCGATCGGATCGAACGTCAAAAAGGTACGCAATGCCTACCCTACGGTTTTTTTAACTAATAGAGGAAACACACCATGAACCAAACAGCATTGGCCATCGAAGAGAATGATCCCTTCATGAGTTCCGATTTCGTCGCGGAAATGATCAAGCAATTGCGCGCGCTCGACACCTACGACACCTACGAGGGCTGGTCCGAGGAAAAGATCATCGACCCGTTGATCCTAACCAAGGAGCGTAAGCGCGAGATACCGATCGTCGGCGACCCCGATGAGACCACCGTGGCGCGCATCAAATCCTATTACAACGCAATCGCGTCGTTGATCGAAAAAAAATGCGGACTGATGGCCGTGCCGTTCGTCAATTTGACGCACGAAGGTTTCGGCCGGGCGCTGGTGATGGTCGGTAAGTTGATCGTGGTCGACAAGACCTTGCGCGACGTGCACCGCTGGGGATTTCCGAGCCTTGAAACACTGAGCGAGCAGAGTGAAAAGCAGATCGACAAGGCGTTAGAGTTGATCTTGCAATACAAAGAAGTCGCCGAAAGTTGAGGAGATTAACATGACATCTGAAGACATCAAACAATTGGAAAAGCAAGTCAAGAAAACCAAGCGTTTGGCCGGAGAACAGGCCATGGAGCTGCACGATTTGATCGAGGATCGTCTGCCCGACGCTTATCAGGAATTGATGGGGGTTGCTCAGGCGACCTATGAAGCCTGTAAGGCTTGGGACGAAGCCAATCGAAAATTGCTCGTGGCCCAAGCCGAAACCGCATAGGTGACATCATGGCTGAACTGGTAACCGGTGTGACTTTCGGCGGGGCAGTTTGGACGCCGTCCTATGTCAGCGAGCTGAATCAGCGTACCTGCATCGGCTGCGGACGCTGCTTCAAAGTGTGTCCGCGCGATGTCTTCGATTTGGTCGAGAAAGAAGAGGTGCTCGAAGCGGAGGATTTCGACGACGATTACGGCGACTTCGAAGATGACGACGACAACAGCATGGTGATGAGCATCAAGAATGCGAACGATTGCATCGGCTGCGAGGCCTGTTCGAGAGTCTGTCCGAAAAGTTGCTTCACGCATCAACATAAGGAAGCTGCCTGATAGCAGTCTAGAGGTAATTATTTACAACCCTCTATCGCTTTCATGCTCCAGCGCTTGTCGTTATACACATTTCTTTGAGATACGCTGTTGGCCGGCAGTCCAGCGCGATGGCAGCATCACACAATCGCCGGAACTCTGTAGGGTGCGCTGTGCGTACCATGGCGATCCCGCCACTATTAACCCAAGCCCTTATGGTTTGACCTGGGTAGGTTTTCGGACCTTAGGTACGCGCAGCGTACCCTACAATTTATGTATAACGATGAGTGCAGAGCGTGGCAATGAGAATTGACGGGGGACTGAATTGTTACGTCTAGAGTCTAGTGAGGTTTTATGTTCAAGCTAAAGTCCGGACAGTTGCTTGCCGCGATATCCGCTGCTGCATTCGTAGCTTTAATGGTGTATTTGACCATCAGTGATTTGCATCTTGCCGGTCCCTATTAACCCGGAGAAAACCATGAGTTTGTTAGAAGAAATCGAAGAGTTGGAATCGGCCGAAGATTTTTTGCAGTATTTCGAGTTGGCTTATGATCCGTCGGTCGTGCATGTCAACCGCTTGCATATTCTGCAGCGTTTTCACGACTATCTGGCCCAGGCAGCCGACAAAATGCCGGAGAATGACGAAGCGCTTGGGGCGGTTTATAAGCAATTATTATTGCGCGCCTATAACGATTTCGTCGAATCCGACGCGCAGACCGAAAAAGTCTTCAAGGTCTTCAAGATGGGCGAGTCGCAAACCGTGTTCGTGCCCTTGGGCGACATCCGATTATGATCGAGGAGCGTTTCGACGAAGAACGCTTCGATTTCGGCGAAGCGGTTCGCGTGACCCGCAACGTGCGCAACGACGGCACCTATCCGGGTATGGCCATCGGCGAATTGCTGGTGCGGCGCGGTTGCGTCGGTCATGTCATCGAAATGGGCACGTTTCTGCAGGACCAGGTGATTTACACGGTGCATTTTCTCGACCAGGGTCGCATGGTCGGCTGCCGCGCCGAGGAATTGATTCCGGCCGGAGAGCCGTGGAATCCGAGTCGCTTCGAATTTCGAGACAAGGTCGTGAGCACGATCGACTTGGGTATTCAGGGGAAAATTGTCGCTGAGCAGGGACAGGAGGGCGAAATTCTCAAAGTGCTGAGGGATTTCAAGCCGATTCAATATTATGTCCGCTTCCCCGGCAGAACGCTGCAAGTGCCCGAAACGGTGTTGCAACCGGCCCATCCGGAAGCCTTCGCCGAACCGGAGGATTGATATGAACGCAATTATTGCCGAAACCATCGCTAGTGTCGAGCCCTATACGCTGTTGCGAGCGTCTCTGGCCCTGTTCCAAAAGCCGCCTGCTGAACTCGATGCCGGACAGTTGCGACGAGTCGAAAGACAGGCGCGGAGCGAATTCGATATCGAATCGCGCGTGCTACGTTCGAGCGAGGCCACGGACGTGATCGTCACCGATGCAGAACTGGACGCGGCATACCGGGAGGTGCGCGGCCGATTCGACGATGACGGCGAATTCGATGCGGCGCTCGCCGGGAACAGACTCGATGCCGAGTGCTTGCGCGCGGCCTTATTTCGGCAATGCAAGGTCAATACGGTTATGGAAAAAGTCGCTTCCCGTTCGCCCGAGGTCAGCGAGGTCGAGATCGGTATTTATTATCACACCCATCCCGACAAATTCAATTTGCCGGAACGCCGAGCGGTGTGTCATATCCTGATCACGGTCAATCCGGAATATGCCGAAAACAGCCGTGAGAAGGCGCTGCAATGCATTCATGAACTACAGTTTAAACTGCAACGTAAGCCTCATAAATTCGAGGATTTGGCGTTGAAACATTCCGAATGTCCGACCGCGCTGCAAGGCGGAATACTCGGCGTGTTCGCCCGGGGCACGTTGTATCCCGAAATCGACGAAGCGCTGTTTGCATTGAAAAAAAACGACATCAGCGGCATCGTCGAAACCGAAATCGGCTTCCATTTGCTCCAGTGCGTCGAAATTCATAAGGCGAAAACGCTGTCCCTGCAAAAGGCGACGCCGAAAATACGGCAAATCATGCAGGAACGATATAGGCGTAATTGCCAACGGTCCTGGTTGGCCGGGTTGTCCAGGGAATAGAGAATAGTTCGCCGTTGCCCAAACTCCGGTTTGGGAAACCCTTCACGCAAGCTCCTGTTTGCCGGGTTCTGGAGGCTGGAGCTCATACGCATCAGATGAGCGTTACGGATCGGGGCTTCGATAAAAGCCATGGCTATTGAACTTCAATAGCTTCGATAGTCGCGACGAAGGCGTCGCTCCCACTAGGGTTTCGAATACTCTGTGGGAGCGATTCCCAGATCGCGATTTCGAAGCCGGATGTGTTAGATCACAATAAATGGTATCGAGGCCGCACCCAGGATGACAGAGTGGTATCAACGTTTGATGTATAGCGGTGACTGCCCCAGTTCCAAGGCGATCAAGGAAGATTGAACAAGCGATTCGGTCTGCAACCCATTGTTATCCAAAAGGATATATATATCAGGTTTGATTCAGATTGTGTCAATTTTGGGAAACTAGGGATTGGGAATGATAGAAATGATTATCGGCGGCCGGTTACATGATCCATTTACTATTTATCAATCACTGGTTACATCATAAAACTTACGCGGAGCATTTATGCAAAAACCAAATAAAACATGTTCCTTTTGCGGTGTCGTGGCATCGGTCGACGTGCCGTTGATCGCGGGCAACGACGGACAGATTTGCGAAGCTTGCGTGACCTTGGCCAATCAGGTCGTTTCAAGCTGGGGCAAGAAAAAGCAACTGGCCGAAATGCACGGACCGTTGCCGAAGCCGGCCGAAATCAAGAAATTACTGGACGAATACATCATCGGACAGAATCTGGCCAAGGAAATTCTGTCGGTCGCGGTGTACAACCATTACAAACGCTTGAAGCACGAAAGCGCACAAATAGGCGGGTTGGGCGATTCCGACGACGGCGTCGAAATCGGCAAGTCCAATATCTTGCTGATCGGTCCATCCGGAACCGGCAAGACGCTGCTGGCCAGCACGCTGGCCAAGATCGTCGGCGTGCCGTTCGTCGTCGCCGACGCGACGACGCTCACTCAGGCCGGCTATGTCGGCGACGATGTCGAGAATATTCTGGTGCGCTTGCTTGATGTCGCCGAAGGCCATATCGGTAAAGCCGAATGGGGCATCGTGTATCTGGACGAGGTCGACAAGATCGCCCGCAGTCCGGAACAGGCCTTCGGCACTCGAGACGTGTCCGGCGAAGGCGTGCAACAGGCGTTGCTGCGTTTGGTAGAAGGATCGCATGTCAAAGTACCGAACAAAGGCCGCCGCAAGGACGGCAGTAACGCCGATTCGGTCATCGTCGATACCCGCAATATATTGTTCATCGCCGGCGGCGCTTTTCCGGGCCTCGAAAAGCATGTCGAAAAACGTCTGATACCGAAGAATACCGCGATCGGTTTTCATCGCGAGGTTGATCGTTCCGATGAAAGGCCGGATTTGGAAGCGTTGCTCAATGCGACCGAACCGGACGATTTGAAACGCTTCGGTTTGATTCCCGAATTCATCGGCCGATTTCCGGTGTTGGCTCCCTTGGAGCCGCTCGATGTCGACGCGTTGATTCAAATCCTGACCGAACCGAAAAACGCGCTGATCAAACAATACCAGTATCTGTTCGCTTATGACGGCGTCAAGCTCGAATTCACGACGGATGCCTTGGTCGAGATCGCCGAAAGGGCAATCGCGCGCAACACCGGCGCGCGCGGCTTGCGCAGCATCATGGAGACGATCTTGCGCAAGGCGATGTTCGATCTGCCGACCCGAGACGATGTCAAGACCGGCATCGTCGATGCCGATGTCGTAAATAACGGTGCGCAGCTCAAGTTGATCGAGCACGACGAGGAGTCGCCGTTACGGAAACAGGCCGGGGCAGGGTAGGTTGGGTTTACCCTAGAGGGCATAAAAGGCGATAGCCGTAATCCGACCGTTGTGCCCCATGTCGGGTTACGCTGGCGCTAACCCGACCTACGCGACTGATACCAAACAACCATCGAGAGAAGACGATATGAGCACCGAAGATAAAATACGCAAGCAACTAGCCGAAAACCCTATCATCCTCTATATGAAAGGCGTTCCGTCCGAGCCGCAGTGCGGTTTCTCGGCGAAAACGGTCGGAATATTAAACGCCACCGGAATTCCGTTTGCCTATGTCGATGTGCTGGCAGCGCCATTCATAAGAGAAAAACTGCCGAAGATTTCGCATTGGCCGACCTATCCGCAACTATTCGTCAACGGCGAACTGGTCGGCGGCTGCGATATCGTCGAAGCGATGCATAACGACGGTAGCTTGCTCCCGCTGCTGCAAAATGCAATAAGCGGAACCGACGAGCCGGCAACGGCGAACGAGGCAATCTCGCACGCCGAAGTCGAAAGATTGATCAAAAGCGCCTACCCCGACGCAAGAATAGAGATCGACGGCGAAGGCTGCAATCTGTCGATTACTGTTGTCAGCGAAGCGTTTGCAGGTTTGTCGTTGGTCAAGCAACAACAAGGCGTCATGGCGGTCTTGGCCGACGTCTTGGCATCGGGCCGCTTGCATGCGGTATCGCTGAAAACTTTAACGCCCGAACAACGGCGGGAGCAAGCCGAAAATCCGGCCGCCGGTTTGCTGCAAATTCAAGTGTGACGGAGCGTCTGCGATGACAAGAGTAGGCATTTTTTTCTGAGCCGATACCGGTAGGAAAAGAATGGTCGCCAAAACGATCGCGAAAAAAATCGGACCGGTTGCCAATAAGCCGGTGAATATACGGACAGTTTCGGTCGAAGATTTAATCCCCTATCGATATATTGATATACTTCGCGCGGTCACATTTGCGGTTTTCTAACGCGCTCTTTTGTCCGAGAGCGGCGTTGCGAAAACAGTTACATAGCTTGCTATGCGCCTGTTTTCGCGCCTTGCTACCGAACAAAATAACAAGGCGATACCTTTGAAGAATTACTGTCGAATTTGTATGAGGCAGTGGAAGCCTGTCTCTCTGTAGACTTGGAGCAAATTGAAATCTCCAAAGATGACAAGGTATTGGAGCTTGCCGTGTGAAATCAATTTCTGGCAAACAGTTTTCTAAAATTCTTGAAAATCACGGTTGGCGTTTAGTTCAAGTAAACGGTAATCACCATGTTTATATGAGGCAAGGAAATCCTGCCCGTATTTCCTTGCCTGTACATGGCAATGAAGATTTGAAAATCGGTTTGCTCAAGCATTTTATGAAAGTTGCCGGTATTACTGAAAGTGACTTGTAAACTTTGCCTAACCCAACTCACCGTCATAGATAATAAGGATTGATGATCCAATCGCGCAGCACGGCTTCGTCTCGCTGCGGCAGATAGGCGAAATCGCCGCAGATGTCCTTGTAAACCGCCTGTGCGCTGTAGGGCGATACGAGCTTGCCTTTGATCATATAAAAAAACCACGCGAATGGGTACCCGGCCTGGCGGTCGAAGCGGGTAAGCAGGCCATTCAATGTATTGCCTTTTTTGCCGGCCAGGTCTTCCAGATAGGGCAGGCGTTTGTGTTGAATATTGATGATTTCGGCATTGACGATCTGTTCTCCGAATCGGCCGGTGTGTTGCGACGGCCGAATCATCCAGTCTTCTGTCAGTAATTGTTTTTGGCCGGCGCTGCTGCGGTTCCAGTCGTCTATGAAGCGCTGCACGGGATGTTCGAAGGCGTGATGCCTATTGATAGCGTCCATGAATAATTTGATATCGGTTTTTCGCCGGTAGGCGTAGCGCGATGTGCCGACCGGAACGTTTTCAATTCCGGCCGGGTTCAGCGGGTCGATGATTTCTTCCATATCTTCCGGCGGCGCATGGTCATTTATCAGTAAACGGTCAAATACTTCACGTGTTTTATCGATTTCGATCAGCATGAACTCTTCGCCGCAGGTGCCGGTTTGCACGACAAAGTACAAGGATTGCCCGGAGTGCCGCGTCGCGATCAGTTTATGTTCGCGTGCATGATCTATCAAGGTTTGCAGGTTTTGGCCGCATTCGATGAAGGTCCGTTCGCACCATTCGATCAAGTCGTGAGCGACGCGTTTCCCTTCGGCGTCGACTACACCGCCGACCCGGTACCATTCTTCGCCGACCCAGACCAAGCGAACCGGATGGTCGGGAATTAATGACTGCAAGGTCTTTATGAGTAGGTCGTCGTTCGGGCCCGGTATCAATTTCTTGCATGTTTCGGCAAGTATGCGGCTGCTAACCAATATAGGCGATTCATTCATGTTCGGCTCTATCGTAACTTATGCCAATCAGGCGTTTTTGTACCAGTTCCCGCACATCCGGCTCCGGGTCTTCCGACACTATCCGCAAGTCGGGTAGGGACGCACGCCGTGCGGCGGTATAGCGCACTAGCCAATCGCCGTCGTGTAACAAGACAGTCAGATCGTCGGGTGCCATGCGTTCGGCCAGAATGCGCCGTATTTCCGGCGCAGGGTCATGTATCATCAAACCCAAACTGATTTCGGGCAATCGTTCGGCGACGATCTGCCGTACCTTCAAGTCGTCGTCCTTGATGAAACGGAACAGGCGACCCGGCGACAACCGTCTGGCGACCTTCATCCGGACGAAATAATCTTCGTCATCAGCCAAGCGTTCCAGATGTTCGAGGTCGATGCGGTCCGCTACGGTGATGCGAACTTCTCGGTCCGGGTCGGCTATCAGTCGCAGTAATTGTTGCTGAGGCAAGCGGTAGGCCACTGCTCGACGGACGACTTCGTCCTCGTCGTCGATTATCTCGGCCAATACTGTCAATGGTGCATAGCGAACCGCGACCGCGCGCCGCTCCCAGAAATTGTCATGCAAAAAACTCACGGCATATTCCGGATTGACGCGGAAAAATCGGTCGATTTGCCGGCCGCTTTCAGCCGCTACGCAGGTATCCCCAGGCATGCAGCGCCCCATTAGCAGTGTTTTGCTACGAAACCGGCACAGACTGCAATCGGCCATAGGTATCGTAACGGGGCGTTGCTCACCTGTCATCATGTTGTCTCAGTCGGTTATGATTTCGGCGACGACGAAACCGGAAGCCTGTTCGTAGTTTTGCGTCAGACACAGACAATGGTCGCGGCCATCGACCAGATATAAATTGAAACCGGCGCGTTCCAGCACCGGTTCGTGGTTCGGGATGTCGTCGTCGATGCAATAGGTGAAATGAATGCCGGGATGATCGGCCCTAAGCCTACCGATCACGGTTTCATCGATGCCGTGTCGTTCGACCGTTGCGGCGATCGAGCCGGCCAGTTCTTGCGTGATCATCGGTCAGGCCGGTAGCGGTAGAATACAATTATCGACCGGACAAACCCGGACACATTGGGGTTTGTCGAAATCACCTTCGCATTCGGTACAGGTTTTTTTGTCGATCTCGAAAACAATTTTGCCTTCCGTGATCGAATTGGTTGGGCAGACCGGTTCGCAATCGCCGCAGGAAATACATTCGTCGGCAACAATATATAAAGCCATGACAGCCTCCTTATAAACGTTTTGCTTGTAAAGTCGTCGGAATTTTCGGCGCGGGCGAGAGCGGTTCGAAGTAATAACGCGAACCGTCGCCTAACACCACTTCGCCGCCCCATTTGTCAGGTGCGTCGAATTCCAGCGATTCGATGGTTTCTTCCAAGTCTTTTTTCGCGACATAAAACAGCAATTTGCCGTCGTCGCGTTTTCTGAGCATGACGCTGGGCATGAGGATCTCCAATCAAAAACTCGTAGGTCGGGTTAGGCAAAAAGCCGTAACCCGACAGGATGAAAGGGAGGCCGGATTGTGCTATATCGCAAATCCGGCCGGTCTATCAACGAATCAAATCGTAGTTGTAATCCGTCGTGCCCATGCCTTTGGTTTCCTTGTCCAACTGCTCCAGGACCGCATTGACCAATGTGGTCAGAATGTACATAGCGCCTTCGTAGCCCAATGTCGTCATGCGGTGCAGATGGTGGCGGTCGAAGATCGGGAAGCCGATGCGGATCAACGGCACCTCGAATTCCTCGCCTTTGTAGAACGTGTCGCGCTGTATGAACTTGCCGTAAGAATTGCCGATCATGAAATCGGGCTTGTTCGTGAAGACCAGTGAACGGAAGTGCCATAAATCCTTGCCGATATGCACGGTGGAGTTTTTACCGTACGGCGAGGCTTCCAGCATCGCTTCACAAGCTTTTCTCCAGCGCTTGTTGGCGTGATTGACCAGGATGTCGGTCGGCTCGGCGCCGAGTTCCAGCAGGAATTTGACCATACCCAGCACGAAGTCGGCATCGCCGTACAGCGCGAATTTCTTGCCGTGCAGCCAGGCATGCGAGTCGGTCATCATATCCACGAGACGGCCGCGTTCCTTTTCCAGCGATTCCGGAATCGGTTTGCCGGTGATGTCCGAGACTTTCATCAACAACTCGTCGGTCCATTCCAGCCCCATCGGAATGTTCAATTTCGGAACGTCGTGCTTCCAGGTGTTTTGCACGTACTTCTTGGTTTTTTCGAGCTGCCAAGGTTGCAGCAGAATCGTGTCGTAGGCGTTCGGCGCATCCTTGATTTCATCCATCGTCGTGCCGCCCGCGTACATGCGGAAATGGCCGTCGGCCGGCGTGTCGAGTACTTCGGTCGGATCGCTGAGCAACGAATAATCGACGCCCATTTCCTTCATCATCCGGTGGATCACACGGAAGTTGCCGAGATAGGTCTCGAAGCCCGGCACGAAGTTGATCTTGCCGTTCGAGCCGGCTTCCTTTCCCTCCATGAAGTTCAACGTGAAATAACGGGCAATGCCTTCGAACATATTGTCCCAGCCGGTCGTGTGGCTGCCGACGAAACTCGGCGTATGCGCGAACGGCGTCGGGAATTCTTGCTCGATATGGCCTTCTTTTTTGGCGTTGCCGATAAAAGCGTTCAAATCGTCGCCGATCACTTCGGCCATGCAGGTCGTCGAAACGGCGATCATTTCAGGCTGGTATAAGGCTTTGACGTTTTCCAGGCCGGCGAACATGTTTTTCTGACCGCCGAAAACGGCAGCGTCTTCGGTCATCGAATCCGATACGCAAGCGATCGGTTCCTTGAAATGACGGTTGAAATAGGTGCGAAAGTAGGCAACGCAGCCTTGCGAGCCGTGTACGTAAGGCATCGTTTTCTCGAAGCCCAGCGCGCAAAGGACCGCGCCCAACGGCTGACAGGCTTTGGCCGGGTTGACGGTCAGGGCTTCTCGGTTAAAGTTTAGTTCCTTGTATTCCTTCGTCGTCGTCCATTGGAAGACTTCATCGATTTGTTCTTGCGGATGACGTTCCTCGTATTCCGCACGTTTGGTGGCCAGGTTTTCCTTGTATTCGTCGGTTCTGAATAAAGGATAACTCGGTTGTATGTTTTCGACTTGTTGGCTCATGATGATCTCCTAACGCGCCACCAATCTGTGGACAGGCGTAATAGGCTAAAGATGAAAGGTACAAGACGAAAGGATGTGATAGGGGTCGCGGGCGGTATTTCGCCTTTCATCTTTCGCCTTGCTCCTCGATTATTTAAGCGGCGGCTTTGACCGGCTCGCTGGCGGTCTCTTTTTTCCAGGGTGATTTAATGTTTTTCCAGCAGGGATTGTTCAATGTCATATCCATGTCGCGGGCGAAGATCGCAAAACCGTCGAAGCCGTGATACGGGCCGGAATAATCCCAGGAGTGCATTTGCCGGAACGGAATACCCATCTTCTGGAAGATGTATTTTTCCTTGATGCCGGAGCCGATCAGATCGGGCTGGACTTTCTTGACGAATTCCTCGAATTCGTAGCCGGTGACGTCGTCGTACAGTAACGTCGCATTGCCCATTTCCTTGATCGTGCGGTCGTAGTCGTCGTTGTGCGCGAATTCGTAGCCCGTCCCGACCACTTCCATGCCTAAGTCTTCGTAGGCGCCGATGACGTGTCTTGGTCGCAGGCCGCCGACATAGAGCATCACGCGCTTGCCTTCCAGACGCGGGCGGTATTTCGCGATGACCGCTTCGTATTCGGCCTTGTAGCGTTCGATCACACGTTCTGCGCCTTCCTTGATCGTGTCGTCGAAATGCGAAGCAATTCTGCGTAAAGATTCGGCTATTTTGGTCGGACCGAAGAAGTTATACTCGATCCACGGAATGCTGTATTTCTCCTCCATGTGCCGCGCGATGTAGTTCATCGAACGATAGCAGTGGATCAGATTCAATTTGACCTTCGGCGTTTTCTCGATTTCGGCGATCGTGCCGTCACCAGACCATTGCGCAACGACGCGCAGGCCCATTTCTTCGAGTAAAGTTCTGGACGCCCAGGCATCGCCGCCGATGTTGTAGTCCCCGATCACGGCCACGTCGTAAGGCGTGGTTGGGAAGTTGTCGTCGCCGTCGCGGTTTTCGAGTACCCAGTCGCGAATCGCATCATTGGCGATATGATGGCCAAGCGATTGCGAAACGCCTCTAAAACCTTCGCAGCGAACCGGTACGACCGTTTTGCCGTGTTCCTTTTTCTTCATCTTCGCGACCGCTTCGATGTCGTCGCCGATCAGACCGATCGGGCACTCCGATTGAATCGAGATGCCTTTGTTGAGCGGGAACAACACTTCGATCTCGTCGATCAATTTCGCGAGTTTTTTGTCGCCGCCGAACACGATGTCCTTTTCCTGAAAATCGGACGTGAAGTTCATCGTACCGAAGGTGTTGACACCGGTCGTGCCGACGTAGTAATTTCGGCGGCCGGCGCGGGAATACTGTCCGCAGCCGACCGGGCCGTGCGAGATGTGGATCATGTCCTTGATCGGACCCCACACCACGCCTTTCGAACCTGCGTAGGCGCAACCGCGTATCGTCATCACGCCGGGCAGCGATTTGCGGTTCGAGGTGATGCATTTGTTGGCTTTTTCCAAACTTTGATCGTTGACGGCCAAGTGTTTGGCGCGATCATTTTTGGCTTTTTCCGGATAGACCTCGAGCACCTCCTGTATAAGCGCTTCGGTCTCTTCTCTTGTCATGGCTGGCATAATCTTATCCTCTCTTGCCGTGGGCAATCCCCCAACAGGCAGTTTTGGGAATCGGAGGTTAGGTTAAGCATTTGCCATAACCCAACCTGGTTAGCTCGGAGTCGGGTCAAGTTCTTTCGAGCTTGCCCGGCTAGCCGTTAAGCGGTCGCTTCGACGACAGCAGTTTTACCGACAATGGACTCGTCGACTTCTTCCATGATGCCGAACTCCATCAACAAGTCTTCCAACTCGTCCATCGTGATTGGCGTTGGGATGACCATATTTTTGTTGTCGATAATTTTTTGGGCTAATGAACGGTATTCATCGGCCTGTTGCGCGGAGGGTTCATATTCGATCACCGTCATACGGCGGATTTCGGCGCGTTGAACGACGTTATCGCGCGGTACGAAATGGATCATCTGGGTTCCCAGTCGGCGAGCCAGTTCCATGATCAGCTCGTCTTCACGCGCGGTGTTGCGGCTGTTGCAGATCAATCCGGCCAACCGTACACCGCCCGAATTCGCGTACTTGACGATACCCTTGGCGATGTTGTTGGCGGCGTACATCGCCATCATTTCACCCGAACAGACGATGTAAATTTCTTGCGCCTTGTTTTCACGGATCGGCATGGCAAAGCCACCGCAGACAACGTCCCCAAGTACATCATAGAAAACAAAATCAAGGTCTTCATCGTAGGCACCTTCTTCTTCAAGGAAGTTGATCGCGGTAATGACGCCTCGGCCGGCGCAACCGACGCCGGGCTCAGGACCGCCGGATTCGACGCACTTGATTTCGCCGTAACCGGTTTTCAGTACGTCTTCCAATTCGAGATCTTCGACACTGCCGGCGTCGGCCGCCATCTGCATGATCGAATTTTGCGCTTTCGCGTGTAGAATCAAACGCGTCGAGTCGGCTTTCGGATCGCAACCGACGATCATGACTTTTTTGCCGAGCTCGGCCAAGCCGGCAACCAGATTTTGGGTAGTGGTCGATTTTCCGATTCCACCTTTACCGTAAATAGCACATTGACGTAATGCCATGGTCTTCTCCTCTGTGAACTTGTGGTTAATGGCAACCTACATCAAGCAAGCGTTGTGCCATAATTTCAACTATCTGATATAAATAAAAAAAGATATTTATTTTTGGAATATTTCAGGTTGGATTAGTAACAAATTGTTCGGTCTGGTAGGTTTGTTTACATCCGAAAAGTGTATTTATTTGGGTGATTTTCGTAGAGAGGTGATAAGGAAGTCTGATTACGTTGAACATTTAGCCGATTTGGCTTGCTCTTGCTCGTGGGAGCCGCTTAGGCCCGTTAGGCCGCGCCGAGCACTGGCGATTTTGGCGAGAACAGCCCGCTAGGGGAAGGGGAGCGGCAAGGATGCCGCTCGTTTTCGGAGGGCTAGGGATAACCCTTCCGAAAACCCTCGGCAAAATCGTCAGTGCTCGGCATGTTTTTTTCAGCGGTTGGATTGTCAGAAACTCTACAAAATTTATTGTTACGTCGTCGATGTAATTCACTTAATTCTAGGTTTTTATTCTAACAAGTCTGATGTTTCAGTGGTTTAATTATTTGGTTCGGAAATTGCTTAATACTTTGACTGTTAATTCAACTGGAGCGTAAACATGAACCACGACGTTTTTTCCGAGATTTTCGAAGGGCTTTATGATAACGAGGTCGTACCTTATTTAGGCCCTGGCGTATTGTTCGATTCTGTTCACCAAAAAACCGGTCAAGCAATTCCGGCAAACAGCGAAAGCCTAATTTTGGCGATGAACGACGGGCAGCCGATGGCGCCGAAACTCATGTACGAATTTCCGCGTGCGGCGATGAACAGGGAATTGAAACGGGGCCGTAATTTCTTGACGCAGTTTTTGGACGGCGTCTACGGTCATTCGGACTGGACGCGGGCGGGTATTCACGACTGGCTCGCCGAATTGCGCCCGCATTACGTTGTCGACATCAACCGAGATACGCAACTGCTCGATAGCTATGCCGATCAAGAACACACGCTGATCGTTGGCGTCGCGCGCATTTCCGCGAGTCAACATCGTTTCAAGATCTACCACTACGACGGCAGCGAGTATCATGAAATCGACCAGGCCGGCGCGAACCAAAATATTCCGATACTGTTCAAGCCGATGGGCACGCCAAGGCCGGATTCGAACTACATCGCCTCGGACGCAGACTATGTCGATTACATTACAGAGTTGATGGGGGGCTTCGCGATTCCCGATTTTTTGAAGGAATACCGCAAAGGCAAGAAATATCTGCTGATCGGTCTGCCGCTTAACCGCGATTCCGAGCGCATGGTCATGAGCGACATCGTTTACGCAGCCAGCGAACCGAAAGGCTGGATTCTGCGGAAAAACCCTACCGAGAAGGAACAACGGTTCTGCAAACGACTGGGGCTGGAAATCATCCCGGCCGACTGCCGTGATTTTCTGGATTATATGATGACGAAAGAAGCGGCTTAGCAGTGTAATCTTAGGGCGGGGCGGCGCTCCGTCATGAATTTCAAAAACGCTTCATCGACTTTGTTGCAAGATCTCCAAGTTTTGTCTTCATCCTCACTTTCTGTCGCGGCATTCAGATCTATACTTCGCGCGGCCACCTTTGCTGGTAAGCTAACGCGCTCTATTGTCCTAGCGGCGTTACCTACATGGATGTAGGTAAGGGGCGTGAGTAGGAGCGGAAGCGTTGCGAAAACAGTCACATAGCTTAACTTAAGGCCAACCACTCATCAATGCATCATCATGCCGGCCCTGGTTGCATGCTGATGCATGCCTTGCTCGTATTTGTTGGCGAAAAGCGGCGGATTCGGGGCGATAGCCGCCAAACAAGACTTATGGGTTGCCGACTGAATACAGCCAGGACTATAAAATACAAAGCAATAAACAATTGATATTGCGTATAATGTATATTATGTTAAATAATGGCGTTGTAGAATTACCGTTTATAAGAATCTTTATCAATTAACCCTTGATCATTTGATATTCATAGAATAGTAACTACACTTTGATTTCTTTTTCAAAGCTCATTTTAATGACCTAAGGCGCTTCCCATTTGAAGGCAAACGAATCGAATAAAAATCTACGACGAAAGCAATTTGGATTTTTAATATTGCTCTTTGTTTTGATGTCGCAGGTTTTATCCGCCCCCACACCAAGCATTTATCCCGTTGTCAACAGCGCATTTACGCAAAACTCTGTTAGCCGAAACGGATTGAGTGCTATTTTTAGAATGCGGCTTCGTCAATGGCAAGATGGTTCTCCCATTACGGTTTTTGTATTACATGACAACAATCCTCTTCATAAGCAGTTTTGCAAACAAGTATTGAATGTGTTTCCACATCAGATGCGTCGAAGCTGGAACAAGCTGGTATTTAGCGGGACCGGCCAGGCTCCCATTACCGTTGCCAGCAAGGAAGAAATGGTTGATAAAATCGCATCTACACCTGGCGCAATCGGATATTTAAGCGATGAAGACATCACTGAAAATATCAAAATCCTGATCATTAAATAAGGCCTTTTCCAGTCATGCGTCATACGTCGACTTTAAACCGTTTTTTTAAATTGAATAGCTACGGTATCGTATTAGTTTTATGTTGCCTGTTTACGAACGCTCAAGCTTTCGATAGCGATTGGTTACCTCAGAACCTTCAGATTCACGGCTTTTTATCCCAAGGATTTATTCATACTTCCGATAATAACTTTTTTGGTAAAACCGACGACTCGATATCAACCGACTTTAGAGAACTCGGAATCAATGCCTCTTATAGGATTTTGCCGGAATTACAGATTGCCATGCAGATAGTATGGCGCGATGCGGGTAAAACAGACAATAGCAACGTCCGCATCGATTACGGAGTAGCCAGCTACAATTTATATTCGTCGGAAAGTTCATTATTAACACTCAGGGGGGGCAGAGTCCCAACTCCGCTAGGTTTATACAACGATACCCGTGACGTTGCCTCGACTCGTCCCAGCATCTTATTACCCCAATCGATTTATTTCGATGTCAATAGAAATTTGGCGTTATCAGCCGATGGAGGCTATATCTACGGAGAACATAGAACGGACTATGGCGATTTTTCGTTGAATTTCGGTGTAATTATCCCAAGAATGGATGATCCGGATTTCAAAAATACACTAGTCGGTTCAGATCCAGGAAAAATGGAAGGCGACATATCCTGGGTATTGCGCACCGGTTACGAATGGGAAAACGGATTGGCCAAGCTAGCTATAACGTATGCGGATTTTAATGGTGAATACAAGCCATCAACCGGTGCTTTTTTTCAGGCAGGTTCATGGCGATTCAATCCATTAATCTTTTCAGCCCAATATAACGCCGAAAAATGGTCGCTTACCGGCGAATACGCCTTACGCCGGGCTCAATTGAGGAATTTCGGAGCCATTCCGGACACTGAATTTACCGGGCAAAGCTTTTATATACAAGGCACCTATAGACTGACTTCTTCTCTGGAGGCGTTAGTGCGTTATGACGAATTGATTTGGGATATGGATGATAGAAAAGGCTTGAAACTCGCGCAAGCCGCACCCGGAGTTACCAATCATTCCAGGTTTGCTCAAGATTGGACTTTTGGGTTACGTTATGAAATATTGCCGGCACTGAATTTCAGCGCCGAATACCACCGAATCAATGGGACCGGTTGGCTATCGAACTTGGAAAACCCCCAAGGAACAACGCAACATTGGGATATGTATACCATTATGATGTCTTACGACTTTTAATAGAAGGCGCCATCATTTTTATGAAATTCAAGAAATGGCATCGGCTTACCTATTCCATAGCCTTGGGCATAATCAACACCAAGTGTTGCCAGTTTTTCGAAAATAGCGTCATTTTCAACGAATTCGGCAATCGTTTTTAAACCCATCCCTTGTCCTACACTGTTAATGGCGTTGACAAATAATTGATCATCCAGGCTTGAATTAATGTTTTTTACAAATGACCCGTCTATTTTTAAATATTCAACCGGTAATTGTCTTAGATAACTCATCGATGAAAAGCCCACACCGAAATCGTCTAAAGCAAAACTTCCGCCTATGCTGTTTATATTATTTATAAATTCATGGGCAGACTGCAGGTTGGTCACTGCCTGCGTTTCAGTCACTTCAAAAATAAATTTATGTGCATCAAGCCCATATGATCGCAACAAGTTATCGATTTTTGAGAAAGCATCGACATTAGAAAGCGTCTCCCCGGACAAATTAATTGACAGCCTAATATCGATTCCTTGCTCTATCAATTCAACCTGCTTTACGAAAGCGAGTTCAACAACACGCATATCCAGTTGAAAAATGAGTCCCGTTTGTTCGGCGACTTCGATAAACATACCTGGCGGAATAATTTCATCGTTGCTTCCAATCATCCTCAATAGACACTCATAATGAGATATGCTTTTATCTCGGATATGCATGATCGGTTGGTAATACAGCTTAAATTGTCGATCGTTCAGTGCCTGTTCAATTTTGGCTTTCCAATTGACCTTCGTCTTGATTTCGCGACGATTGATATCCTCGCTATTTGCGAGTCTCCACCCTCCCCGACCGGATTCTTTGGCTTTATACATCGCAACATCGGCAGTGGCCAAAAGGTCTTGGGCAGAACAATTAGGCTCCGGAAACATTAACAAACCTGCGCTAACCGAGACCCGGTGTTGTTGATTGTTGTCCGTTATCGATACCGAGGTCATTCCCGTACAAATTTTTTGCACTAAATCCTCAGCCGCTTGTTGATTGATTTCAGGAGCGATCACGATAAATTCATCGCCGCCAAAGCGAGCAATAACATCGGTATCGCGAGTGAAACTGCGTAGTCTTTCGGCCACTTTAACTAATAGTTCGTCACCGACTTGATGGCCGCTACTATCGTTAACGTATTTAAATTGATCGACATCGAAAAATATCAATGCTGAGCTGTGATGATACCGAGTCGCCATATTGATAGCGTGCTCGAATTCTTTTTCGAATTTTCGACGGTTATATAGACCTGTCAACGGGTCGTGCTCGGCCAACCAAGTCAATTGATTTTCGGATTTGCGTCTATCGGTTAAATCCAATCCGACAATTAGAATTTCAGGATCGGCATCAATACCTAGCTCTTTGAGCACTAATGGCGACAAAAACCATGAGATATAGAGTTGAGAACCGTCGACGGAATAAATCGGGCATTCGTATTGAAAGGTATTGTTATGCTTTTCCAGTAGTTGTGTTATTGAACTTTCAATCATTCCTCTATGTCCTTCAGTAGGAATAAATTCGACAAAACCTGTATTCAATAATTCGGCTTCTGTATATTGAAGTAAATATTGCGCATACTGATTGACGGATTTAATACGCCCCACACTATCGACCGTCATAATAATGACTTGAGCCGAATTAAGTATGTTATCGATAAAATTCTTTTCAATTTGCAGTTCCAAAGCCTGCTCGGAAAGGCGTTGGGTGCGTAAATTAACTTCATCATCCAATTGCTTGAGAGTTGAAATCAGTTGATGCGAAGCAGATTCCAAGACATCGATTTCATCTTTAAAGAAGCTGTGCTTTTTCGAATGAAGTAATAATCTAGCCACTAAGTCGTATTGTTTTTTTGCGATCAACGGCAATAAAGCAATCAGTCTTTTTAACTTCTGCGTCGGTCCAATCAATAACAGCAACAATACTCCGCCAGACAAAAATAAACTAAGCAATCCATTAATCGCATAGAGTGCGGTCGCTTTTTTGATTTCATCCAAGCCTCGACTAATGTCTTCGATAATCAGAAGCACTGTGTTGTTGTTTCCGTTGAAAGGAAAAGGAATGATCTCATAAGTCTTATTCTCAAACATAAACATCTTCGGATGAACGGGTATCCCATCGGGATGTTGCCGACTAAAAGCGTTAAGTAATCCGATATTTCGTTCAGAATCCGTTAACGCCACTATATTCGCTCGCCATGGTTGAACGGAAAGTAATTCTTTTTTTGGATTTGTAAATTCATTCGGTAACGTTAAGATGCTGATCCCGGAGCCTGTCAAGTCTCTCATCTTTAAAACCGTATCGGCAAGATCGATACCAAAAATAAATACACCGATAAAACTTCCGTGATGTAAAAATGGTGTAGCATGAAAATGAACACAACGCTCTTCACATAAGATATTGTCAAACGGTGATTCATGGGTAATCACATAATCCAACCATTCTGAAAACTGCCCTTGATATAGCGTGTTTCCCCAAGAAGCAATCAACTTTCCATCCGAGCTAAACAGAAATGCCGACTCAATATCCGATTCGACTTCAATTTTAAACCAATTGTTATCGATAAAATGGTTAATAACTTCCAGTGCGTTTTGGGGGCTGGTTTTGTCATCGATAAATGCAGGAATTAACCAACCGATATCGACCCTATCGTTTTTGATGCCTTCCAAAATACCTTGAAAAGCTTGTTGATAAAAGCGATGAACACGAGACCTTTCTTGCTGGTAATTCTGATTCAATGAAAATTGTCCGAACAAAACAATGGCGCCGGATGCTAATGCTGTTGCAAAGCCGACAGCCAGTATTGTTTTCCAAACCAGACTTAGAGATGGCTGTTTTTGTTTTTTGACAGATGGCATGATGTCAATGAAGATAATGCATAATCAAGAATGTTTAAGTTCCGTACGGATAATGTCAAAAAGGAGTCGATATTCCGGCGTTAAGTTTTGATAAGTTTTTTCAGGAAAAATAAGAAAAGGTGCGCGTATGCCAAAATGGTCTATGGGTTGCCCAATCTGTTTAATTTCGACGCCAAAGCGCACTAATAATCTAGCTAACCGAGGCTCCATCAATGCAATACCATAATCGAGTGCGTGTTCCAGCATAAGAGAAATAGACGAGAAAGTTAAGCACATTGGTAGGTAATTAGTGGAAAATCGTCTGTTTTCGTGACCATTTTCACGCATATAGTTATTTAATGAATAGTCTTTATCGGATGGTCTTCTTCTAAAACGAGAGATCAAAGCCATTCTGGATACTTCGCCTGTTTTACCTTCTCTTAACGAAATGATGCCGGAATTTTTAAAGTCGAATTCTTTTTTGTAATACAATTCAATCGGTAATTTTTTTTCGGTGTCACCTTCTAATGTAATGATACGAATGTTTCCAATCGGTTTTTTATCTTTTTTATAAACTAAAAGACCATGAACGGCATCGTCATCCCATTCATCCGATTCTTGAAATTCGTTTTCAGAATTCGGCGATAATTTTTTTAATTCCTCACAATAAACCTGGAATCTAACGTGATAAGCGTGCTCTAGTAAATCCGGAGTATTTGCCTTAACCGTATAAAAATAATTTTGATAGTGTTCGCATAGAGTCATTGCGTCAGTCATTGCGTAAGTCATTTGTAGTCCTCTCCCTTCTCATATCCTAAATATCGACTAGACTCTAAGCATAGTTCAAAGCATTTATTTATCTAGAATCCCTGTTAGGTCAACTATGAAAGTTTTTCACGGAGAAGTCAGCTCGGAATATCTGCAAAAAGCAGCAGACATTTTTTTACCAATCAAGCATCACAGTTATAAAAAAATGAATATTTCCGGCGGAAATACAATAGCCGATATCGGATGCGGGCCTGGAGTGGATGTTGCCGCACTATCCAAAATGGTTGGGGAAGACGGTGAAGTCTTCGGATATGATCATGATCACGAGATGTTAAAAAGTGCTACCGAAAATTGTAGGCAACTTTCTACAATTCAACAGGTTAATTTAATACAAGGTAGTGCCGAAACGTTACCTTTCAAGAATGGACTATTCGACAGTTGTCGAAGCGAGCGTTTGTTCATGCACCTCAAACAGCCGGAACAAACGCTTATGGAAATGAAAAGAGTGACTAAAGGCAATGGATACGTAGTGGTTGTGGAAACCGACTGGGCTAGCTTGTCGATCGATACCCAACTACCCGGTGTCGAACGCTCTCTTTCTCATTATCGAATGTCGCATCTAATGAACAATGGCTATTCAGGCAGAAGCTTATACAGGCAATTTAAAAAATGCGGTTTCAGTCATATTGAAGTCGAAGTCTTTCCGGTTATTGCAACCGACATAAACCTTTTCTATTCATTATCAGTCCAGCAGATTGTCGAAGATCAAGCATTAACCAATCATGCGATTACGGAACAAGAACTGACTCATTGGCGCAACGATTTACAGCACGCCGCAACGAATGATTCTTTTTACGCTTGCATCAATGTTTTAGTGGTTTCAGCTCAAAAACCATGAAGAGGGTTGAATATTAAAGGGACGCCAAATTAAACAAACGCACAAAGTTCTCTCTACTCTGTTCCGCGATCACGTCTAACGAGGTATTACGTAATTTAGCCATGAATTCGGCCACATGACGAACATAAATCGGATAATTAGGTCGTCCGCGAAAAGGAACCGGAGCCAGGTAAGGCGAATCGGTTTCAATCAAATATCTATCCGCCGGAATTTTTTGCGCCACTTCTTGTATGGCTTTGGCATTATTGAACGTCACAATCCCTGAAAAAGAAATGTAAAAATTCAACTCGAGCGCACGAAGCGCAAATTCCCAGTCTTCGGTAAAACAATGAATGATGCCGCCGACAGAATCGGCACCTTCTTCTTTTAATATGCGTAAGGTGTCGTCTCTTGCTTCTCGCGTATGAACGATTAACGGCTTGTTTAAACTTTTCGCCGCCGCGATATGTCGTCTAAATCGCTGGTGCTGCCAAGATAAATCCCCTTCACTTCTAAAATAATCCAATCCGGTTTCACCGATGCCAATGACTTTTTCGGCTTGGCCGAGTGTGATCAATTCATCAGTTGTCGGCTCCTTGCCATCATGCGCATTGGGATGCACGCCGACCGTCAAGGAGATCTGAGGATAAGGAGCGACCAATTCGCACATCGACGGATAAGCTTCAAGATCGATGCTGATACACAGCATGTGTTCGATTTGATGTTTCGAGGTTTCTTGCATGAAGCAAGAAAAATCATCTTGATAAGGAGTAAGATCGATACGATCTAAATGGCAGTGTGAGTCGATTAGCATGGGATAAAACAGATGTTAAGTGAGTCTAATGGAGGGATTGGAGCGTAAGGCCCGACAAAACCAAATCATCACATTGTATGGGTGGCTCGATCCGATTCCAGTGCGCCGGCTAAATAGGTTTCTATTTTATTACGTGCCATGCCGCCATCCTGGTCGCTGAACTGAACGCCGATACCGGTAGTACGATACCCTTCCGAACCGGCTGGTGTTTTCCAAATGATTTTACCGGCAATCGGCAGTCGCTCCGTTTCTTCCATTAAATTCAACAACATAAAAACCTCCTGTCCCATTTCGTATTCGCGATTTGTCGGAATAAACAATCCGCCATTGGTAATGAAAGGCATATAGGCGGCATAGAGTGCGTTTTTATCTTTGATCGACAAGGATAATATTCCTTGTCTGGGCGATGATGATTCGGACATGCTTTTTCCTATTTTTCGTTAAGCCGCGCCCACTCGATTAATAGCTCTTCGAATAGCAATTGTTTATTGAGCTGAGTATCGATGCGGTTTCGACTGGTAAGCATAAGATCGTAGACACTATACAAACGAGATAATTCTAAAGTTTGCGAGGATTTATGCAAGTCTTCAAATAAATCACGATTAATTAGTCTTTCGGCAGGTAAACGAAAGCAACATTTGATCAAATCCGCAACCCACCCTGTTACCCAAGCCAATAATAAGGCAGTGTCCAGTCTAACCCATTGTTCCGAGACAAGATACGGATGAGTGCGCAAAGCGGCGATATCGAGCCATTGATCGAAGCATTTTCGACGTAATTCAAGGGTATTGTTGTTCGCATAATCCAAGGCTAATAAGGGTGAGCCTTTCGATACGCTTAGCAATAATTCACTATCATTTTTTATACCTTGGCCGAACAACCACTGTTTAACACGTTCAGAATCGGGCCTCGAAAAATAGACCTTTTGACATCGACTCATCAAAGTAGCCGGGAGTCGGCTAGGTTTATCCGTGATGAGTAGCAGAACGGTTCGTTCTGTCGGTTCTTCAAGAAATTTCAAAAAAGCGTTTACCGCTGAGATAGTTAGTTGATCGGCCGGCTCAACCATGACGACACGATTTGTCTCATATTGCGGTTTTAACGATAACACCGAAAGGATGTGTCTGATTTGATCGATCTTGATAGTCTTGCCGGGTTCCTCCGGATTCAGTCTGATATAGTCAGGGTGCGTTTGTGCGTTGACTAACTGACAGCTATGACATTGACCGCAAGGCCATCCGTTAGTATCTGTTTGAGAGCAAAGCAAGGAATGTGCGAAACGCTCAGCCAACCGGCTTTTGCCGATGCCTTTATTTCCGGCAAACAATACAGCTTGAGGTATGCGATGACCGGTTATGTAGCGGACAAGATGCTGCCAGTCTGCTTCCTGCCAAGGCAATAGATCAGGAGTGATGGTCATTAAAAACAAGTGGGTGTAAAAAACGTGTTATTTCGCTTTGTACATCGATGAGTGGTTGGTCGGATTTAATAACTTTAATACGTTCCGGTTCCAATTTAGCCTGTAATAAATAAGCACGTCTAACTTGTTCGAAAAAAGCTAAGGTCTCGGATTCAATGCGATCCAATGAACTGCGATGACGAGCACGCTTGAGCCCTATTTCGACCGGTGCATCGAATAAAAAGGTCAAATCAGGGCGTAGATTGCCTTGAACAAAATTCTCCAGCCATTCAATAGCATGAGCGCTCATATTGCGTCCGCCGCCTTGATAGGCGTAGGTTGCATCGGTAAATCGGTCGCATATTACCCAGGAACCGGCATGTAAGGCCGGCTCGATTACCTGTTTGAGATGTTGGGCACGGGCTGCGAACATCAATAACAATTCCGCTTGATCGGTGATGACTTCATCGGATGACTGTAATAGCAAGTTTCGAATATGTTCCGCAAGTCTAGTGCCTCCGGGCTCACGAGTGAGAATCGCCGGAATTCCGTGCAAGCTTAGATAATCCTTTAAAAAACTCATATTGGTGGTTTTGCCGACCCCTTCCCCACCCTCAAGCGTTATGAATTTTCCTTTAATCATCATTGTGTCAATTGATAAGTGGTCACGGCCTTGCTGTGTTCGGCAAGATTGGCGGAAAAAGCATGCGTGCCATCTCCCTTAGAAACAAAATAAAGGCTATCTCCTGCCTCTGGATGAAGAACCGCATGTATCGCGGCTTGTCCGGGCATCGCGATCGGCGTTGGCGGTAACCCGCTGATGACATAGGTATTGTAGGGAGTATGCGTCAACAGGTCTTTCTTGCGAATATCGCCTTGATAATCCTTGCCCATACCGTAAATGACGGTTGGATCGGTCTGCAGTAACATGCCTTTTTCAAGCCTTCGAATAAACACGCCGGCAATGACCGGACGTTCCTCGGGAACGCTCGTTTCTTTTTCGACAATCGACGCCAGTATTAATGCTTGATAAGGAGACTCAAACGGAAGATTATCCTGCTTTTGCCGCCACTCCTGGTCCAGGATACTCAGCATGCGGTCGTGAGCCCTTTTTAATAAAGCCAGATCGGTCGTGTTTTTATCAAAGAAATACGTATCGGGAAAAAAAAGACCTTCGGGATGACCGTAATCAGAATTTAAATTGCTGAGCAAGGATACGCTATCCGATTTATCCAGTGTTTTTTGAATGTAAGGGTGGCTATTGATTTGCTCAAGAAACTGATTGAAATTCCACCCTTCCGGAAAGGTGATGGCATATTGTCTGCTTTTTCCGGATGCGAATAACGAAAGAATATCAAAAGCGGTAGAGCCTTGAGCGATTTCATAATCTCCGGCTTTTAAACGACCTGCGGATTGTGTTTGCAGGGCTAATAATTTTAGCCATAGCGGTTTAACCGCCAATTCTTGTTCCTGAAGTTTTTCAGTAATGCGGCCGAACGAATCGCCTTTGCTGATTTCAATATAAACCGGTTTATCGGCTAAAGGAGCAGCCACAAAGTGCTGGTAATCGATCCATAGCCAACCGAGCAAAAAGCTGGTTAATACAATCGAAATACCTACGAGTTTATTCAGCATGCTTGGAGCCATTCTTTCTTGTACTGTTCGAGCCAATCCGTTATTTCCCGGGTTACAGGGCCGACAGCAAATGGCTTGCCATCAATTTGGATGATCGGCCATACGCCGATGACCGAATTACAGACAAATATTTCATCCGCGTTTAATAATTCGTCGATACCGAAATAACGTTTCGACAAGATTAACGCATTTGATTCAGCGAGTTCCAAGATAATTTCGCGCATAATGCCAGCTACGCCCGAGCGAAGGATCTCGGAGGTATGGAGCTGTCGGTTAATGACATAAAACAAATTAGTCATCGTTCCTTCTATAACGTTCCCATCGGCATCAAGCATCAAACCTTCTTGAATGCTGGTATCGTTCCATTCTGCGCGAGCTAAAATCTGTTCGAGGCGATTGAGATGTTTAATGCCGGCAAGTGCCGGATTTAGCCCTAAACGGGTAGAACAAACCCGGGCGGCAATACCATTGCGGGTATAATCTACAGAATAATCAGGAAACGGATAAACGCTAATAACACGAGTCGGTTTGATACTGTCCGGTTGTCGATAACCTCGTCCGCCAGATCCGCGCGTCAGGATAATTTTTAACACGCCTCGAACGATATCTTTAGCTGCATTCTCGGCTTCCGCAATTAAATTGCCGGTATCGTCTAATGGGATCTGTAAACGCCGGCAACCTTCTTTTAGGCGACGAATATGTCGGTCAAAAAAAACCAGTCGGCCATTATTGATTTCAATCGTTTCAAATAAACCGTCGCCATATTGAAATCCGCGATCCGAAACATCGATGGTGCATCCCATCGCACCATTGATCAAAAACACCGGAACCTCGCCTATATCATCGAGCCAATTATTCGAATCGCTTAAAAACCAACGTACCGTTAGTCCCGCCGAAGCCGAAAGAATTCGACAAAGCGATTTTCATCTCCATATCCCGAGCAACATTCGGTACATAATCCAAATCGCATTCGGGGTCTTGGTTTTCCAAGTTAATGGTAGGCGGCGCTATTTGATTTTTGAGGCTTAAGGCTGTCAGTACCGCTTCGATGCCTCCTGCAGCACCCAAGAGATGCCCTATCATCGACTTGGTCGAACTAATGGCAACTTTATAAGCATGATCACCCAAGGCGGATTTCATCGCCTGTGTTTCACCGAGATCGCCGGCGGGCGTGGAAGTACCATGCGCATTGATATAGTCGACATCTTCAGGATTCAGACCGGCGTCGCGTAATGCATTTTTCATGCATCGAGCGGCGCCTTCTCCGCCAGGTGAAGGCGAAGTCATGTGATAAGCGTCTCCGCTCATGCCGTAACCCACGAGTTCGGCATAAATTTTCGCACCGCGTGCTTTAGCATGTTCCAGCTCTTCCAGAACAACAACACCGGCACCATCGCTTAACACAAAGCCGTCACGATCTCGATCCCATGGGCGACTTGCACGTTGCGGATCATCGTTTCTTCTCGATAAGGCTTTCGCTGACGCAAATCCGCCCATCGCGGTTGGTGAAGTAGTACAACGCTCGGCGCCTCCGGCAATCATCACGTCGACATCACCGTATTTAATCATTCTAGCGGCATCGCCAATATTATGCGTGCCGGTTGAGCAGGCGGTAACAATCGCAAAATTAGGCCCTTTTAAGCCATATTTAATCGATAGATTACCGGAAATCATATTAATAATATTGCCGGGTACAAAAAACGGTGAAATACGCCGCGGCCCGCTTTTCTCATAGAGCGCGTAACAGTCTTCAATACCTGTTATCCCACCTATTCCCGAACCTATTGCCACACCGATTCTTTCGGCATTATTATCATCGACCTCGATGCCGGAATCCTCGAACGCTTGGGATCCTGCGGCTAATCCGTAATGTATAAAACCGTCCATGCGTTTTGCGTCTTTTTCAGGAATATATTGAGAGATATCGAAGTTTCTTATTACGCCACCGAAAGTCGTGGCAAAAGCAGAAATATCGAAAGAATCAATGGAGGATATACCGCTTTTACCATTGACGATTCCGTCCCAGGTTTCCGAAACTGTGTTAGCTAAAGGCGTAACCGCGCCTAGTCCAGTTATTACAACTCGGCGTGTGCTCAATGTATTGTACCCGAAGTTAATTTTAAAGAGGGGATATTTAGGCATGCATAAGTGGACAGTGACAAGCATCCACTTACATACTTCGAACGGTCATATTTTCGGTGGTTTGACCCGCTCTTTTGTTCTTTAGCGCTCGCGCCGCAGTTTGCCGCTTACTTCCTTGTATGCGTCGAACAAAATTATCATGTCATAACTAGCCGAGAACATGACCGTTCGAAATATAAAGCAGTTTTATGCGTTTTTTTCGACGTAATCGATCGCTTGTTGAACAGTAGTGATTTTTTCGGCTTCGTCGTCCGGAATTTCACATTCGAATTCTTCTTCAAGGGCCATGACGAGTTCAACGGTATCCAAAGAGTCTGCACCAAGATCATCGACAAAAGAAGCATCGTTAGCGATATCTTCTTTAACACCTAATTGCTCAGCGACAATCTTTTTTACTCTTTCTTCAACATTACTCATAATTATTATCCTCAACAATGTAAGATTATTTTTAAATCATAATACTTACAATAGTATAGTTATTTGTTTTACTTAGAAATCCCGTCATCTCATTCCAGACGGCGGGGGGAATTATACTTGATATTATAAAAATATCACAATATTATGCCATGAACATGCCGCCGTTCACATGCAGCGTTTCTCCGGTGATATACGCGGCGCGTTCCGATGCTAAATACGAAACGGCATAAGCAATTTCTTTAGCATCGCCCAATCGGCCTAATGGTATTGATCTCAATAGTGCCTGCTTATGTTCTTCGGCAAGTTCACGGGTCATGTCGGTATCTATAAACCCGGGAGCAACTGTATTCACGGTAATTCCGCGCGAACCGACTTCCTTGGCCAAAGATTTGGAAAAACCCACGATACCCGCTTTTGCGGCGGCATAATTGGCTTGGCCGGCATTGCCGGTCGCACCAACTACCGAGGAAATATTGATAATTCTACCGGTTTTAGTTTTCATCATGCCACGCAAAACGGCTTTACTCATACGAAAAACTGATGAAAGATTCGTGGTAATAATATCATCCCATTCATCATCCTTCATACGCATCAGTAAGTTATCCCGGGTAATGCCCGCATTATTGACGAGAACATTAGGAGTCCCAAAATCGTCATTAATGGTTTTTATTACCGCATCAATCGAGTCAGGATCGGCGACATTGAGTTTGATGCCTGTTCCCGCATCGCCTAAGTAGCCAGCAATCGCTTCAGCGCCCTGATCGCTTGTTGCCGTTCCGATCACAAAAAAATCGTCGGTTGCCAATTGCTCGGCAATTGCGCGACCGATACCCCTGCTCGCACCGGTCACCAATGCTATTTTTTTAACCATTCACTATCTCCAAGGCTTGATTTAATGAGTCAGGATCATAGATGCTTAAATGTTCCGCATTTTTGGCAATTCTTTTATTCAAGCCAATGAGCACTTTACCGGGACCGCATTCAACAAACGCCGTAACACCTTGGTCGGACATAAACTTTATTCCGTCCACCCAACGTACCGGCTTAAATAATTGCTCCTTTAGCGCATTGCGAATGACTTCCGGAGCACTATGGGTGCTGACGTCAACATTGTGGATTAGGGTGATTCGAGGTGAATCGATGCCGGTTTGCTGTAAGAGGTCTCTTAATTGCTCCGCAGCCGACTGCATTAACGCGCAATGCGAAGGTACGCTAACCGGAAGCAAAACTGCACGTTTTGCACCAACTTCCTTAGCCTTCGCCATTGCACGCTCGACCGCTGTTTTATCCCCGGCAATAACCACTTGCCCGGGCGCATTAAAATTAGCCGGCGCAACAACTTCACCTTCGGCCGAATCCTTGCATAGCTTTACGACTTCGTGATCTTCCAGCCCTAAAATTGCAGCCATAGCGCCCTGCCCGGCCGGAACAGCTTCCTGCATCAGGCGGCCTCTTTCGGAGACTAATTTGATCGCATTTTCATAAGCAATCGCACCAGAGCAAACCAATGCGGTATATTCACCCAAACTATGTCCTGCCACCCAACCGGGTTGGACCGAGCACTGTTTATTCCAGATTTTCCACACCGCGTAGCCGGCAGCTAACATGGCCGGTTGAGTTATTGCCGTTTGATTTAATTTTTCTAAAGGACCGGCTTCAACTATTTCCCATAGGTCATAAGACAACACCTCGGAAGCCTGTTCAAAAGTTTGCTTAATTTCCGGATAGGCTTCTGCCATGGCCGATAACATACCTACCGACTGGGAACCTTGACCCGGAAAGACGAAAGCCAAATTATAAATTTGTTCAGTCATTCATTTATTCTCTAGTATTTGATTAAAGCGGAACCCCATGTAAACCCTGCACCGAAAGCCTCCAATAAGAGCACTTGACCGCGCTGAATTCGCCCGTCTCTAATACCTTCATTCAATGCCAGCAACACGGACGCAGATGAAGTATTACCTTGAGTTTCTAATGTCAATATGACGTTATCCATCGACATTTTAAGCTTCTTAGCGGTTGCAGCAATGATTCTCGTATTGGCTTGATGGGGGACCAGCCAGTCGATTTCGGAGCGTTCCATATTGTTTGCCGCCAAAGTTTCATCGACTATTTGGCCGAGTGTATTGACAGCGATCTTAAATACCTCGTTCCCGCGCATATTGACATAGCCGAGTTCATCACGATTAGACTCTGCCGCGACTTGCGGATTAGGTAAATAGAGTAACTCTTCATATCCGCCGTCCGAGTGGATATGGGTCGATAAAATGCCCGGACTATCGGAAGCTTGCAATAAAACGGCGCCGGCGCCATCGCCGAAGAGGATGCAGGTACTTCTATCGGTCCAATCCATGATCCGAGAATAGATTTCGGTGCCGACAATCAAAACGGTTTTGGCCGCGCCTGACTTAATATATTGGTCGGCAATACTTAATGCATAGATGGTGCCCGAACAAGCGGCTTGAATATCGAATGCTACACAATTTTTGATATTCAAACGCTCTTGCAATAAACAGCCGGTGCTCGGATAAACGCGATCCGGCGTCCCAGTCGCGACAATAATCATCTCTATTTGCTCCGGAGCTATGCCTGCCGCCGCAATAGCTTGGCGTGCGGCAATTTCTCCCATGCTTGACGCCGTCTCGTCGGGAGCGGCGATGCGGCGACTTTTAATGCCGGTGCGCTCATAAATCCAAGCATCAGAGGTATCGACGATTTTTGAAATTTCATCGTTTGTGCGGATTTGCTTAGGCAAATAACCGCCTGTGCCAATTATTCTTGAGTGATATATTTTTGAGCGATCGGTCATAAACTCTCTCTTTTCGATAAAATGGTTTCGACCTGCTCGCCTATCTTTCTAATGACGCCTTTGGAAACTTCTATTTCCGCCAATTGCACGGCCGTTTTAAACGCCAGAGCATCCGCACCGCCATGGCTTTTGATCACAAGACCATTCAAGCCAAGAAAACTGGCGCCATTATACATTCTCGGGTCTATTCTCTGCTTGAAGGATCGAATGACCGGATAGATTAGCAAACCTGACAGTCGCGTAAAAATATTTTTATTAAACGCTTCTTTCAAAACGGTGCCGATCATCTTAGCCGCGCCCTCGATGGATTTTAGAGCCACATTACCGACAAAACCGTCGGCGACAATCAAATCGACCTTGACGTTACCCGCGGTCAAGGAATCCCCTTCTACATAACCTATATAATTTAACGATGAGTTTTCAAGCAATTTGGCGGCGGCTTTCACTTGCTCGTTACCTTTAACTTCCTCTTCGCCGATATTGAGTAAACCGACAGTCGGGTTATCGGTGTTTTCAACGGCTTTGACCAATTCAGAGCCCATTACCGCGAATTGAAAAAGATGTTCTGCCGTGCAATCGACATTTCCGCCTAAATCTAAAACATGGGTGTGACCGAATATCGAAGGTATTGTCGAGATAATAGCAGGTCGATCTATGCCAGGAATCATTTTTAAGACAAAGCGCGCGGTCGCCATCAATGCACCGGTATTGCCCGCACTCACGCAAGCATCGGCTTCGCCGCTCTTAACCAGATTAATCGCGACACGCATTGAGGAATCTTTTTTATTTTTTAAAGCTTTGGAAGGCGACTCGTCCATGCCGACGCATTGCGATGCATGTCGAATTGAAAGCCGACCGGCAAAATCGACCAAAGCCTGAGACAGATGATCTTTTAGCACGACTTCGTCGCCGACTAAGATCAGTTTTAAGTTTGGATTGTTCTTTAAGCAATCCAATGACGCCGGAATAGTTACTGCGGGCCCATGGTCCCCGCCCATCGCATCAATTGAAATTGTTAAACTCACGCCTGCGAATGACCCTAAAAAATAAGATGCTCAACCGAGTCGGACAAATCCGGTCCGGTTGAGCATCTTGATATAAAAGAAATCGACTTAACTTAATCTTCGTCGTTAGTGTTCACGATTTGGCGGCCTTTGAAAAAACCATCGGGGCTGACGTGATGACGCAGGTGAGTTTCTCCAGTCAACGGATCCTGAGATAGGGTCTTACTGGTTAACGAATCATGAGAACGACGTTGTCCACGTCTTGAGCGGGTTACTTTGCTTTTTTGTACAGCCATTATTTCACTCCAGTATGCTTTAGTTTGGCTAAAATTGAAAAAGGGTTATTAGAATTCGATTGTTCGACATGTAAAGCGCCTTGCTGATCGTGACTAACTTCTGTTTTAAGACAAGCATCCGTATGCCGCGGAAAATCAGGCAGAGCGAGTAACAGCTCATCCTCAACAATATCTTTGAGAGGAATTTTCCCTTCCACCACCAGCAAAGGCTCGTAATCTTGCGGTAACCGATCCGCTTCATCCAGTGAGCTGACGATTCCGAGCTTAATGTTGTTTTCTATATGCCAATCCATTGCATTTAAACAATTTTGACACGCCACGGTCAAAGTCGCTGCAATTTTCCCTTCAATGCTTGCCAGTCGTCCTTGTCTACTAAAAAAAAGCTCAACAGCGGCAACGCCCGAGTCATCTTTTAGCAATGGCGCTAAACGACTTAGGCTTTTTAGTTTTATTTGTCCCGAGAGTTCGCTATGCTTATCAGCAAAACTCAGAGGGTCTATAAGTTCGGGTAATCGATCCAACATAACCGGGCAATGATAGCCGTAATATAGTACTTCGTCAAACCGCAATCAAACTTTCTAAATGGCATTAAAACATCTGGTCCTCGCCTCATCTTCCGAATATCGACAATTTTTGTTACGAAAATTGCACTTGGAATTTATTTGCGCTTCGCCGCAACTCGATGAAATACCTCTACCCGATGAGTCTCCTAGACAGACTGCCCTCCGACTTAGCAAAGCCAAGGCCAGCGAATTAATCGGAAAATTCCCCAACAGTTTGATTATCGGTTCCGACCAAGTCGCGGTACTCAATGGTTTCCGGCTTAGTAAGCCGGGCAACAGAAAAAACACCACTGAACAACTATTAGCCGCATCAGGTCAATGCATGACATTTTACACAGGGGTAGCGGTTGCAAACAGTTTAACCGGTGAATTAATTAGCGATATCGATGAATGCCATGTTTATTTCAAAAAATTAACGCAGACCACCATTGACCGTTATGTCGATTTGGAAAAACCGTTTAATTGTGCGGGAGGATTCAAATCGGAAGGAATGGGTATCGTTTTAATGAACAAAATTGAAGGCGACGATCCTAATGCCCTGATCGGACTGCCTTTAATCAAATTGATTGGCTTGCTGGAAAGATTTGGCGTCAAGGTGATTTAGGATTTCGCGATACATAACTTCCTGGAGCTATCAGCTTTATCGAGCAAACATCCGAACTCTGCATAAAATAGGGAAATTATTTATATCCAAATCCTTATTTCATGCCCGTACCTTTAAGAATTCATTAGCAGCTTTGAAAAGGTTCAATGGAACTGCTTACCCGGAGCCAATATATCGAATGTGGCATTAGACTCATCAACCGCCGCCGCCATCACTTGCTTGATTTTAGCTTCATTAAGCCGAAGAATAGATAACGTTGATGATGATAAAGTCGACAAAAACTCATCACGCGTTTTACTATCATTCAAATTGATCGCCAAATAAAGCAGATGGGCATCTAATTTATGGGCCAGCGCCTTTTCCGGATGGAGTTGGTAACGGATCGCTTCCGATATCGACTTGGGGAGCTTCCACGACTCTGCTAATTCCCCGCCCACATCAGCACGCGTAAAACCCAAGACTTGCCGCTCTAAATTGGCCAGAAGACGCTTGTTTTGGAGATTATTCTTTAGTATTTGCCGGGATTGGTCGGGCAATTTAGTGTAGATGACCAGGGCCCCGATGTCGTGTAGTAAACCAGTCAAAAATAATCGTTCGCAATGTAAAACGGCTGCTTTCTTGGCTAGTAATTTAGCAATGACCGCGCAATGAATACTTTGTATCCAAAAGTCGGTCATGTTGATTAAGTCATCAGGGATATTATCAAAAGTATCGACAACAGAAGTCGCTAATGCCAAGCTCTGCAATTCTTCTATTCCGACAATGGTAACGGCTCTGGAAATCGTATCGATTCTTGCTTGAAAACCGTAAAACGAACTATTGACGAGTTTCAATAAACGCATACTTAAAGCCGGATCTTTCGATATGACTCTCCCGATATCGACAGCGGTATAGCGAGGGTCACGAACCATTTCCCTAATTTGAAAATAGATATCGGGCAACGAATAGAGTTTGACGGAGTCTTCGATTAAAGATTTTGCAGTCAAACTCTTTGCCACCGTTGAGTCCCCTACTTGTGATAAAGCGCTAAAACCTGTTTGACATAGTTACGGGTTTCAGGATAGGGAGGAATAGAATTGTTATACTTTTTTACCGCACCTTCGCCGGCATTATAGGCGGCAACAGCTAATGTTAAATTTGAATTGAACATCTTCAGCAAATCCTTCAAGTAGCGTGTCCCGCCATTGATATTTTGTACCGGATCGGTACGATCATGAACGCCGTAGCGCTTAGCAGTGCCCGGCATCAATTGCATCAACCCTACCGCGCCCGCCGAGGAAATTGCTTGGGCATGATAAGCAGATTCCGCCTGAATAACGGCATGCAGCAGCTTTTCATCGACCTGATGTTCCGAAGCCGCTTTCGCAATGATATCGTTATATTTCTGCTTATTACCTTTCATTCGACCCACTGCCCAATTATAACTCGAAGGACGGGTGCGGATGATTCGCTTATAAAACCGGTGGGAAGGCCGATCGGTATAATAAACTTTTCCGTCGGGCGAAACATACTTATAAATATCGGCCGACAAAGCCTTGGAGAACAAAAAAAAGGCTACACAGAAAAAGAATTTTTTTCGCATGACTTGTTCCCAATTTTTATATTTCGAACGATCGGTCTCAAGTATGCGTGACAATCGCCATAAAACCTAAGCTCCATTTCACATAAATACGATCAACACCAGTATAGTTCATATAACTTTATGTTTTAACCGGAACTGCCTTTCGAATCAGCCAAATATTTTTCGATATCTTCCTTGGAAAACCCGATTTTCTTAGCTACCCGGTCGGCATGACTGACCCTAGATATACCCTCTATTAACTTATAGGTAGGCGCACCGCCGGCAAATTCGACTTGTTTCGGCAAACCGATGCCCTTCGCGACAAAATTATCGACTAATTGATGGTTATGCGTAATTAAAATAGTGCTATTGCCTTTTCGGTAAAAACCGTCAAGCACATTGGAAGACGACTCGAGCTTTTCTTCGAAGGTCGTGCCTTCGGATAGTTCATCGAGCACGACGAGGCTTTTAGCCGTCGTAGCTAAAAAGATATCCCGCGTTCTTTTCAGCTCAGTGCCGAAGCGACCTTCTCCATCGTCCAGATGACTGATCTCCGGTACTTGATAAAAAATCTTATCGGCAACGGTTAAAGTCGCCGATTTGACCGGTACATAGCAACCGATTTGTCCCAATAGTTGAATTTGCGTGACCGTTTTACAAAATGCTGTCTTACCTCCGCTGTTAGGACCCGTAACTAAAACCAGCTTGTCATCATCCAATTGAAAATCGTTACCGACATAGTCTGGATTTTGGTAAGCAAGAACAGGATTACGCGCATTAACCAGATTGATACGATGATGATCTGCTTCGATAAATTGCGGAAGAGCAAGATCCCCATCGAAGCTTTCCCGGAACCTTATAAACGCAAGCAATTCATCTAATTGGCCAAGCGCATCTAAGGTTTCGCCAACCGCTTGCGAAGTTTTAAACTCATTGCGTAACGGAATAATACAGCTGTCCCGATCAAAACCGCCGACCACAGGAAAATAAATTAACAGTAGCGGCACAAAGAAAATCGATGCCACCGGTATCGATTCCTTCGAAATACTAAACAGGTTGGTAGGGAAAAAGTTCGCAAGCGCCCAAAGTGCCCCAAAAAAAAGAGCAATCAACAGGGGTTTAAAGAGATTAGGCTTAAAAATAATTGCTGGAATCCACGATCCTTTTCGTTCCTGTTTACTCTGTATGCCTTGTTCGCTGATAAAAACCGGCCCTTCCATCAACGAGTATGCTCGACTATCGGTAAAGTTTTTAATCCCCCCTAACACCTTATTCAGATAGGAGCTTTGCGTTTCAGGCAAGGACTTGACTTGATCAACCAGATCCAACATGAACCGGGTACCACGTTTGTATTGAAGATAGCCGAAACCTTCGATTTCATTTTCTTCGCGTGCTGTTCCGAAAGAACCCAAAAATTCTCCGTACAACAACAAATAAAGATTCTTTTCATTATTCGAGGCTTGTTCAACAATGCCTTGAAGTTGTTGTCTCAATTCGGCGTCATCAGCGATGGCTTCGACCGCTTGTTGCTTCGCTTTGATGGCTTCGATCGAGTCGAGCGGCTTGGCGAGCGAGCGATACAAAACCGATTGTCCGGCTATAGTTTGAGCATGATTTAAAGTATCGAAGATCTCATCGACTTCAATCGCGCTGAAAGCACCTGCGTCGATTACGCCCTGTTCGCCCTCGGCAAACCGGCTTGATCGTGTATCCGGCCAATTTTCAGGCCAAGTTTGTAATATTGTCGACTTCATGGTTTCTTCTTTCTATCGATAATTCCAAACACAATAATGGCCGCAGTCACAATTCCGACCATCATAATGGTTTCTCTCGACGCTCCGAACAGATAAGCGACTCCACCGCCGATACCCATGCCGAGCCCGCTAAATGCTAAACTGCGCATTAGCCTGCAAACAGCGCAATTTCTATCGTAGTCTTTCATCGCAAAACCTTACGAGGGTTCAATGCCTACTTTTACCGGCAGGCATTAACGATTGATCAAATTCAAAAACTCCGAGCGCGTACTGATTTCATCCCTAAAAATTCCCGTCATCACTGACGTCGTCATCACCGAATTTTGTTTTTCGACACCGCGCATCATCATGCATAGATGTTTCGCTTCTATGACCACCGCAACACCTCTGGCATTGATGGATTTCTCGATGGCATCGGCAATCTGTTTAGTCAATTTTTCCTGGATCTGTAAGCGTCTGGCATACATATCGATGATTCGCGCGACCTTCGAAAGCCCCAGCACCTTACCCTGAGGTAGATAGCCGACATGACATTTGCCGATGAAGGGTAACAGGTGATGTTCACATAACGAATAAAGTTCGATATTCTTGACGATAACCATATCCTCGGTATCGGCTTGAAATATAGCCCCGTTTAACACATCATCCAAGGATTTTTCATAACCGTTATTCAAAAACTTGAATGCATCGGATGCCCGCTTAGGCGTATCGACCAAACCTTCCCGGGTGACATCTTCGCCGACTGCTTCGATAATTTTGGAAAAATACTCTTCCATCGTTCGTTCTCGATAATTAAAAAAGCAGGCCAGTATACCTTATCGGGATATTAAATCTAATGCCTTGAGCAGCGTATTTTGATCGGCCTCCTGTTTGGTACCGTTTTCGCTAATATGCCGCCGCCAAGCCCTGGCACCTGGAACCCCGTAAAAAAGTCCAAGCAGGTGCCGTGCTACCGAATACAATCGCACGCCTTGTTTTAATTGTTCACCAACATAAGGAAGTAAAGTTTCTACTATTTCTTCACGACTCTTGATTGCATGAAAGTTCCGGTAAAACAGTTCATCGACGCCGGCTAATAAATAAGGATTCTGATAAACCTCTCTTCCGACCATGACGCCATCGACCTCGTTATTAATAACAAGCGCTTGTTCCAATGAACGGATGCCGCCATTCAAAATAATTTCCAATTTTGGAAAATCCCTTTTGATTCGATATACCACATCGTAGCGTAGCGGCGGAATTTCCCGGTTTTCCTTGGGAGATAGTCCGCTTAACCAGGCTTTTCTGGCATGAATGATAAACACCCGACACCCGGCTTCGGAGACCAGGGTAATAAAACGATGCAATGCTTCGTAGGAATCCAGATCGTCGATACCGATTCGGCATTTGACAGTCACCGGAATCGACACTGCTTGATTCATTGCCGATAAGCATTCGGCAACTAATTCCGGGGTCGCCATCAAACATGCGCCGAATCGACCATTTTGTACACGATCGCTAGGACAGCCGACATTTAGGTTAACTTCGTGATAACCGTAATCTTCGACCATTTTAGCGCATGCCGCTAACTCCAGAGGATGACTACCACCCAATTGACATGCCAATGGATTTTCGTCTGAGTGGTATTGTAAAAACCGATCCCTGTCGCCATGCAATAAGGCACCGGTCGTAATCATTTCGGAATATAAATAAGCGTGTTTTGACATCAACCGATAAAAATACCGGCAATGCCGGTCCGTCCAGTCCAGCATCGGGGCAACGCAGAACTTTCTTGGCGTTATGATTTCCGGCGATGCTAAATCGGACATTGATGTGATGACAGAGGCGTCTTTGGAGGTTTGAAAGTTACTGTGAAAGCCCCCGACCTGAAGAGGGGAGAGGTTGCTCGACTGACAGGTATCGGCGGAAGGGACTGCCGCCGTCAAGCTTACAGGGGCGTATTCACTGTGTCCTGTCGGGCGAGTGATCGCCCTCCTTTCACTTTCATTTGCAGGAGTGATTTCAAGGTCTTTATAAACGTTAGATTGAATCATGATTGCACTCAGCAACTGGTCTGGGCCGGTTGTACCGTGTTTTGTTGCAAATGCTCATTTTTCAATTGAATATAATGCTGGTAGGAATATTCCAAAAATTCCTTTTCTCGATCCGTCAATGGACGAACCTGCTTGGCCGGACTGCCGACATAAAGGAAACCGCTTTCGAGTTTTTTGCCGGGCGGCACCAACGCACCGGCGCCGAGCATGACGTAACTTTCTAAAACCGCCCCATCCAAAATGATCGCCCCGATGCCGATCAAACAATAATCACCGACAGCACAGGCATGGACCACCGCGTTATGGCCTATCGTAACGCCTCTACCGATCGTTAAAGGATGGCCTTCAGGCGAAAACGGACCGGCATGAGAAACATGCAAGACCGAACCGTCTTGTACATTAGTACCATCGCCGATGCGTATCGATTCAACATCGCCGCGGATAACGGTCGAAGGCCAAACCGACACGTCGTCGCCCAATTCGACATCACCAATGACGACAGCACTTGGGTCAATCAATACCGAGCGCCCTATAACAGGCTGCTTCTCGTTAAATTTTCTAATCGACACATAACCTCCGGGTTTTTACTATAATTTGGTTAAATTGATAACGAAAAACTTTAAAGTAGCATGTAATCGTCATTAATCGGTTTACAATTTATTCATTATAAAAGATTCGAGGTGTTCGAATGTTCAAATTGATGCGAAACAAACTAAGCTATCGAGGTACGCCCTGTGATTTTTAACGGCATAAAACGGCAACTGCGTTCCGTCATCCAATGGAACAATCCGGATCCGGACACGCTACTGGAACAATGGACAGACAACGGCGATGAAATCAAAAATGCTTCAAAATTGATAGTCGGCCCCGGACAAGGCTGCATTTTTGTTTACGAAGGTAAAGTCAAAGCGGTCATTCAAGAACCTTGCCTAGTCGAACTCAGCACCGCGAATATTCCATTTTGGACAACGATTAAAAAATTCATGCAGTTTTTTGTCAGCGAACACAAAGTTGCGATTTATTTTTTCAGAAAAACTAAAATTCTCGATCAAAAATGGGGGACCACGTCAGCTATCAAATATGAAGATCCGAAATATCATTTTCCGGTAGGACTAAAAGCCTACGGCAATTTCAGTTATCGAATTTTCGATGCCGAGGATTTTTTCAATAACGTCGTCGGCAACCATAACAATTTTTACATCAACGAGTTTCGCGAGGTTATGACCGCGCGAATCTTGCACCCTTTAGCCGATTATCTTGCCGAAAGCCGTTTTAGTTACGCCGACATTGATGCGAATCGCGAAGAAATCGCGTACGGCATGCATATCAAATTATCAACCGCCTTTCAAAAACTCGGCTTTGAAATCACCGATTTTCGCATCGAAGGCACCGATTTCGACGATGATACACAAACACGCATCAAACGTATTGCCGACTTGACGGCTGAGACACATGCCGCGCAAATCGCAGGTATCGATTATGCACAACTGCAACAACTGGAAGCGATGCGCGATGCGGCCAGAAACGAAGGCGGCGCGGCCGGACTCGGTATGGCCATGGGCGCGGGCCTCGGTTTCGGGCAATCCATGGCGCAGACCGTTTCACCGGCTCAAACCAACCAACCGCAAGGCAATACGGAAGCGGTACAAAAATTAGCACAATTAAAACAAATGCATGACTCCGGCCTGATTTCCGACCAAGAATACGCCGACAAAAGAAAAGAAATTCTCGATCGATTTTAAGCCCCTATGAAACGCTGTCATAGCTGCTCCGCGCCCCTGCTCGCCAATACCAATCTCTGCCGCTATTGCGGAACGCGAAATGACGTCGATTTACATGGAAAGCATCATTTTGTCACCATTGATCATGAATCGGAACGAAAATGTCCTCACTGCGCCGTGTCTTTACATACGATTGGTCTAGACCTCGACGATGGTCTCGGCGAATTCATGATAGAACGCTGCGAACACTGTTTCGGCTTGTTTTTCAACCCTGGTGAGATTGAACGATTATTGAAAAGTTCGGTTTCGAATGTTTTCAGCATCAATCGACAATTGCTCCATAATATCAGCGCCGAGCGTTACCAAGCACACAGCAAAAAAGTTAAATACATCAAGTGCCCGGTATGCGATTCCTTCATGCGCCGCATTAATTATGGTCACCGGAGCGGTGTCGTCATTGACCGATGCACTACACACGGAATCTGGCTTGATAATGGGGAAATTACGCATTTGATGGAATGGAAAAAAGCGGGCGGATTACTACTGCATGAACAAAAGCTTCGCCATAAAACCAAAATAAAGCAATATGTTAAAGCTCCCACAATGCCTAGAACTACTTCCGATAATCCAATGATCGAACCCGATTTTCTGGACACGCTATCCTCGTTAATTGCCAAACTTTTTGGTTAATTTTGATAAGGAACGAGCATGAAATAAGTTAGACAACCGTTTAGTAGCCCCTCCCCTTCTTTTAGCGAAAGGATAAAGCTATTGATCATAAGTAATTGAATTACCATAACGCATCCAAAATATTGGCCTGCCAAAGCAAGGGGCTAAACGATTACGGTGCCTGAAAAGACATCGCCGAGCACCGGATGTCAGCAATTCCTCTGCTAATATGAAGACTCGGCAAATCAGTAGAAGCTTTTCGAAACTACTTCGGATGCTTAATTCAGTTATAATAGACAGCTAAATTTTTAACCTTATTTTCAAAGAGCTTTGAATGACAGAAAATTTTTTTTCCATTAAATGACGCTAAGTACATGACGACACTCATACATTGACGGAAAACCAGCAAAATGCAACCGTTATTGAAGTATTTTATATTTTTTAACCGTTACTTAAGCTTTGCTGAATCTAATACCGCAATCAATTCAGCTTGAATGAGAAATCTAAATGTACACAAAATTCTTTGGTCTTAAAAAAAAGCCATTCTCATTGATTCCCGACCCGGAATTCTTATACCTAAGTTCGAAGCATCGAAAAGCTTTAAGCACTTTGCAGTATGGCTTGATGAGTCACGCCGGCTTTACTGTGATAACCGGCGAAATTGGCTCCGGTAAAACCACATTGATTCGAAGTATGTTAAATAAAATCAAGGATCAGTGTACCGTCGGAGTCATCACCAATACTCATAGTGCTTTCGGTGATTTGTTGACCTGGGTGCTAGGTGCGTTCGACATCAGTCACGAGACAAAATCCAAGGCAGAGCGCTACCAATTATTCGTCAAATTTATTAGTGAACAAGCCCGCAAAAAGCGACGTGTCGTGCTGATTGTTGACGAAGCCCAGAACATGGAAATTGAAACGCTGGAAGAACTCAGGCTACTGTCCAACATTAATGTCCAGCAAGAAATCATGCTCCAGTTGATTTTGATCGGCCAACCTGAACTTGTGGATAAACTGAACGAACCGCAGCTGGTTCAATTCGCTCAGCGCATTTCGATCGAATACCATCTGACTCCCCTTAACTTTGAGGAAACCGAACTTTACATCGACCATCGATTGCAAACCGCCGGCAGCCGAACCAAAATATTTAACCAATCGGCTTGCGCGGCCATTTTTTATTACAGCGCTGGCGTCCCACGCCTAATAAACAATATTTGCGACTTAGCAATGGTTTTTGCATTCGCCAACGATACCATGGAAATCGGTTGGAAAACGATTGTCGAGGTTATCAATGAAAGAAAAACTGGCGGAATCAAGCGCTTCAGAGGAAAGCATTGCCCAGAACCCGACTTAATGCAAAAGGTGGCGGAAGCGGAAAAATTACGCCGGGCAATTCTCGAAAAAACCGGAGTCGATATTTCAAAGTGCCATTAAGCGACCGGTGACTTTATTCAGAAGATCCTTCATTAATGGCCACTAATTCAAAATGCTGTAACGCGGCTGTGACATGCAAAAGCTTTCCGATACGATACAGCGTTCTTTGATTGCTCCGATGAACTTCAATCGACTGCCCCGGCTTTAAGGAATGCATACCTAAAACAATACTCGCTGGCTGATGTAAAATCGAATCGGCAGGGACATAAATCGCCATCTGACCTTCTTGCTTATTAATGCCAAGCAAAATGATCCAAACCAATTCAGAACGCATTCCCATCAGTTCAACCCCCAGAACCAAACCCTCATCTTCAAGTCGACTGATTCTTCGGATCTGACCGATTTCCAATTCGTTAAACCCCTGCTGCTGAACCGCGAACAACTCGCCAACCTTGATCCTTTGATCTTCCGAATTCCATACCAAGGCATAGCCTTTAATACTGCTATTCAAGATCAAAAAATCGCCGAACGGAATTTCAGTGAGTAGTTCAATAGGTTCAGGTTGCGACCAGATTTTATTACCGCTTGAAGCCAGTTCGCTGAGTTTATGGATTTTGGCTGCTTTCGGATCGATAGCCAAATGCCCGGTTTTTTTCTGGTTTAGGTTATAAGCAATTTCATCGCCTTCCGGCACCAAATCCAGGTCAGGTACTTGCCAACTTCCGGCAATTCTTGGGTCATGTGCAGACTTCATTTTAATCGTTTCATTGTCGACACCCTGCAATTTTGCGAGCACACTGACGATTGACTTAAAACCGATAAAACCCCTAGCATTTTCTGTTGTTATGATACGGGTGTATTTTCTGGAACGCTTTTTAGTCAATACTCCCGCCACTCTGAAAAGCAGATCCTTGTCGATAAAACGAAAATCCGTTTTTGTATCTTTTCTTTTTTGAGCCGCGGAAATAAGAAAATTAACGACGGGCAGTGTGGCGACATAACGGATATTGTTTTGCGCTTCGGCTAGGGATTGTAGACTTTTGGCCGGCGCTTCATCAATATCTAAGTTAAACTGAAAAACACCCTGTATTGCTTCAGGCGCAACAGCGCTAGTTAAGCTGATAGTCTCAACACACTCTTCTAGGAGATTGAATAGCGTACTCATTTCTCGAACTCTAAAACAATCGGTATCACAGCACGAAAAAATCAGCATTTGCTTGAAGACGCTAGCGATCGTTTTATGCTTTGTATGACTCATATTCACCGGAATATTTAAAAGATCAAGGGTTTCCGCCCTTAAGTAATTACGGTAACAATTTAACCAAAAGCCTTTCTGAACGCTAGCATAAACTTGACTTATATGCAGTAAAACTTGACTCGCGGCATACATTGCCGAAAACAATATTTGTGCTTCTTCCTGCTTGGTCCAATTGCTACCTACCGATTCGAGCTGATGACTCAAATCCGAAAAATTCATCGTCAATTGTGTATAAACCCATACTAAAATTTCGACATTCGAAGTTTCTTCTTTAGACAGAGGAAAGCCACTATCCAAATACACGCTCTCAAGCCTCTCGGCCACTTCATTAACCAGAGGAATTGCTTGATAAAGACATGTAAAGCGAAACTTAGGACTGATATCCATACTATTCATAGCATGAAAAGCTGAAGTCAGTTGACGACAAATCTCGTAACCATCTTCAGAAGACAGTAAGTCCAGCCATTTCTCAAAAGATTGTTCATCGGGAGCAAATGGCATTGCTTGGTTTGTTGAGTTGGGTTGCAATCTGAATTTAAGTTTATTCATTTTGTCCTTAATCATCGGTAAGTGTCATTAAGCGAACGCAGTTTCTGCTATACTCGATTGCAGTTTAGACTATCAGTCGAATCAGTATTCCAATTTTTACTTTGGCGAATGTTTTTTACGGAATCAGCATGTCTTTATTGAATTTTTTTTTCAAGGATAACAAACAAGGTTCCGCGTGCAGCATTAACCCTGATCCGATAACGGTTGAAATGCTGAAAACGTTGATTCCCATTCGTAGTTTAAACGAAGAAATGCTGGAGTCTTTCGCAACTGACCGGTACTCTGAGGTTTTCCCCGCCAACACTATTTTGTTCAATCAAGGCGAACAAAACGACTCCGCTTATTTTTTATTGAAGGGAACGGTCATTATTTCCGACAGTGCAGGAAAAAATTATGAAGTTGAAGCCAATACCGCACGTGCTAAATTTCCCCTCTGTAGCGGTATTAAACACGCCTTGAACGTTATCGCAAAAACCGACGTAGGTCTATTGAGGGTTTCTCATAAAATCATGTGCGCGTTACCGCCTTCTTCACATCATCCCGCTCCGCTTAACATACCAAAAGAATTAACCGATAATCGATTATTACAAGCTTTTTCACAGTATTACCTAGAAGAACAAATGGACGTACCGTCACTGCCGGATATTGCTTTTAAACTGCGCAAAGCCATTCAAGCCGACATTGGCGTGGCCGAAGCCGTAAAAATAATCCAGTTGGATCCGGTCATTGCGGCGAAATTGATTCAAGTCGCAAACTGCCCATTATACTTAACTGCCATTCCGGCTAAAACATGTTTCGAAGCAGTCAATAGAATTGGTTTAAAGGCAACCCAAAATCTAGTGATCTCTCTCAGTCTCAAGCAAATATTCCATTCTTCGAATCCACTGATCAAAAAAATACTAGACAAGGTTTGGAAGCAAAGCATCTACATATCCTGTATTTGTTACGTATTAGCTAGCGAAACAAAAAAAGTCAATCCGGAAGAGGCATTACTAGGGGGCTTGGTTTGCGATATAGGCATTGTCCCTTTTTTAAATTTTTCTGCGAACCTACCAGAGGATTACTACCAGGAAGAATCCCTTGAGCGCGTCATTCCCTTTATAAGAGGCCCCGTCAGCGCCTATATCTTACGAGAATGGGGGTTTCCCAAAGAACTATACGAAATACCTCTGTATGCCGATGATTGGTTCCAGCATCGCGGCAACCGGATTTCCCTGATCGATATCGTCGTATTATCAAGATTACATAGTAAAATCGGCACACCGGAAATGGCTAGTTTGCCGGAAATAACCTCCATACCGGCGGCAAGCAAACTAGACTTCATCCAACTCTCGCCAAAAAACTCGTTACATATTCTTCATGACGCGCAAACTAAAATTAACGAAGCCAAGCGCGCTTTTTCAATATAAATACTATGTTTCTTAACCTGTTTAAAAAAAAACCTATTTCAAAGCCAAAGCAAGCCTCCGGCGTAAGGCAATCCGCAACGGCTGCAATACAACTTTCAGGAACCCACCAATCGAGCAATAATATTAAACCGGTTAACATTCCAGTTAATTTTCTTAAACGGTTAATGCCATTAGGACAACTGTTAATCGAAGAAGAGATACAAGCTTTAAAAATACACACCGAAAATTTTACTCCGGGCTCAGCTCTTTTCATCCGTGGTACCGAGGTCGATTCACTCGTTTATTTGTGTAAAGGTACGGTATATTTAGAAACGACCAATGGCATTGGACAAGAAATTAACGAAGCCACTCTCAAAGCATTATTTCCATTGTCGAGCGGGGAATTCCACCAGTTTACCGCCATCGCCAAATCGAATGTCACGGTCATCTATATTCCAAAAACCGTATTACTACTTAACCGTAACCCGATTAACCCACTAATTAACCCACTGCTTGCCTCCGATTCGTTACAAAACAATCCATTTTTCCTTCGCTTTTACGAGCATTTTCAGCAACACGATTTAATAATCCCCAGCTTTCCCGATGTTGCTTTGAAGCTTAGGCGATTGGCGATGCAAGACATCGGCATTGCCGAAGTCGTCAAGATCGTCAACATGGATCCGGTTATCGCGGCAAAATTAATTCAAATCGTCAATAGCCCGATATATCGAACACTCAACCCAATTTCCAGCTGTCATGATGCGGTTAATCGTTTGGGGCTTAAAAACACCATGAATCTGGTTACAGCAATCAGCATAAAAAACCTGATAAAGAGCGAAAGACCAACGATCAAGAAGCGTATTCAGGAAATTTGGGCACAGAGCATTAAGGTTTCGTGCATTAGCTATACGCTGGCGAACTTGACTCGCCAAGTCAACCCGGAAGAAGCATTGCTAGCCGGGCTTCTGCATAACATCGGAACCCTACCTCTATTAATGTTTGCCGACCATTTGCCGGAAAGCGCTTTCACAGTGAGTGACCTTAACCAATGCATCAAGTCATTGCAAGGCCAAATCGGCACGATCATGTTGGAAAGATGGGCGTTTCCTGATAATCTCAAAACGGTTCCGGTAAAAGTAAGCAACTGGTTCGACCATTCCGGCGAGACCTTAAACCTAAGCGATATTGTGTTGCTCGCTAAATTCCATTACTTATTGACGCAACATGAGCACAGGATTGAACTGCCTGTAATCAATACTTTGCCGGCATTTCAGAAGCTGGATTCTCAATTATTGACTCCGGAACAATCATTGCAGATACTACAAGACGCGAAGCAGCAAATTAGCGAAACAATGAAATTTTTCATGGCTTGACGCATGTCCAATTGGCTTTCCCATTTATTCGATCATTTTACGTCTGAGCCAACCGGATCCAAAAACGATTCACAGAACCATTCGCATAAGCGTCCCGTTACTGCTACTCCTATTTTAGCCTGCGATAAACCTTTCAAGACAAACCGCTTAAAACAGCCTATCGAGTTACTAAAACAATTCGTGCCGATAAGGAATCTTGACGATGCGACAATCGAGCTTTTGCAGCAACGGACATACAGTTATCGGGCTGGCGATACGATTTTCGTAAGAGGTCAAAACAATAATGGCAAAGTGCTTTATTTGCACAAAGGAACACTCGAATTGACGCCGGACTGCGAAAACGCTTATCAGATAAGCACCGACTCACCGCTGTCGCATTTACCGATTAACAGCGGCAAAACCATCGGCGCCACGGCAATCGCCAAAACCGATGTTGAGGTCATTGAAATCTCGGCAGAACTGATTAATCTGTGGACCGAGCAAAGTAAAACGAATGCAACACAATTAGAACTGATCGATATCGATCTGCCTAAACAAATCGAAGATAACGGTTTTTTTGCCGATTTTTCCCGAATTTACCGCGAAAATAAACTAACCTTACCGTCTTTGCCCGCAGTCGCTCTAAAACTCAAACAAGCGATGGAATTCGAGATTGATATCCGCGAAGCCGCCAAAATCATTCAAATCGACCCGCCGATCGTAACCAAGCTGATCCAGATCGCCAACAGCCCTCTTTACTCTCCAATTTCGCCGGTGACCAATTGCCAGGAAGCGGTTACACGTCTTGGCTTAAACGCTACACGCCAGCTAGTGATGGGCATTGGACTCAAACAAATGTTTCGAAGCCAAAACAAACACTTGCTTGGCGCCATGCAATCGCTTTGGAAAAACAGCCTTTACATTTCTAGCCTCAGTTTTATATTGGCTCAGGATAGCGGTCGGGTTACCCCGAAGACGCATTATTAGCGGGATTAATCAGCGATATCGGTATCATCCCTTTGCTCCATTTTGCGGAACAGCACCCTGAGCACTATAAAAATCTATCGGAACTTGATGAGGCGATCCCGGTTTTAAGAGCCCCAATCGGCAAATTAGTCTTGCATACTCTCGGTTTTTCCGAAGAACTTGCGCAAATTCCGAATCATGCCGAAGACTGGTATTATGACAGCGGCGATACACTGATGCTGACCGACATTGTCATACTGGCAAAATTACACAGCTATATCGGCATTCAACAGGATAAAGAGCTACCCTATATCAATTCGATTCCTGCTTACACGAAATTAAACAACGGCAAATTGACGCCGGACTTTTCACTGCATATCCTGCACAAAGCGCAGCAGCGCATCGATGCAGCGATGCAAATTCTTTCTTGATTGATATCCAAAACACATGAACAACCCATTACTGACCGATAACACTCTACCTCATTTCTCCGAAATCAAACCCGAACATGTCGTACCCGCCATCGAAAAATTACTGGCAGACGCGCGCGCGACGGTCGATCGGCACATCAAGGCCACCGACCAATATAGTTGGGGAAACCTGATCGAGCCGATCGAAAACGCCGAAGACAAGCTCAACAAGGCCTGGTCTCCGGTCAGCCATATGAATTCGGTGGTCAACAGCGAACCGCTTCGTGAAGCCTATAATGCCTGCTTGCCGATGCTCAGCAATTATTCGACCGAAATGGGCCAAAACGAAGCCTTGTTCAAAGCCTATCAAGCGATCGCACAAAGCGACGAATTTCAAAGTCACGACAAGGCCCAGAAAAAAATCGTCGCCAATGCCCTGCGCGATTTCAAACTGTCCGGCATCGACTTGGAACCGTCCAAGAAACAACGCTATAAAGAAATCAGCCAAGAACTATCGAAGCTGACTTCCCGCTTCGAAGAAAACCTGATGGATGCTACCAATGCCTGGAGCAAACTGATCACTGATAGCGCCGACTTGGCCGGCCTGCCGAAATCGGCATTGGCACAAGCCAAACAAACCGCGCAGGCCAATCAACAAATCGGCTGGATGATTACGCTGCAATTTCCGTCGTTTCAGGCAGTGATGACCTATGCCGACAGCCGGGCGCTACGCCGCGAACATTACGAAGCCTTTGTCACGCGTGCATCCGATCTCGGGCCGCACGCGGGTCGCTGGGACAATAGCCAAATCATGGAACAAATCCTGGCGCTACGGCATGAAAAAGCGCGCCTATTAGGCTATGACAACTACGCCGAATTATCCCTAACAACTAAAATGGCCGACAGCCCCGACCAGGTTATCAGCTTTCTCGAAGACTTGGCCGATAAGTCTTGGCGACAAGCCCGCAAAGATTTATACGAATTACGCGAATTCGCCTCGAAACATTACGGAATAAAAGACTTACAGCCCTGGGATATCGGTTATTACTCGGAAAAAATGCGCCAACATTTTTATCAACTTTCACAGGAAGAAGTGAAAACCTATTTTCCGATCGACCAAGTCTTGCCCGGCTTGTTTGCGACCGTCGAAAAACTCTACGGGCTCAACATCAGCGAAATCGTCAATTTCGATAGCTGGCACGAGGACGTCCGTTTCTATCAGATTCACGACCGCGACGGACAACTTCGCGGACAGTTCTATACCGATCTTTATGCCCGCCCGAAAAAACGCGGCGGCGCTTGGATGGACGTTTGCGTCAGCCGCAAAAAATACCAAGGCGAAGTCCAAACACCCGTCGCGTATCTGACCTGTAACTTCACGCCGCCGACCGACGACGACCCGGCCTTATTAACCCACGACGAAGTGACGACGCTATTTCACGAATTCGGACATGGATTACATCACATGCTGACCCAGGTTGATCATCTCGGCGTTTCGGGCATCAGCGGCGTCGAATGGGACGCGGTAGAATTGCCGAGTCAGTTCATGGAGAACTGGTGCTGGGAAAAAGATGCGCTGGAATTGATTTCAGGTCATTATCAAACCGGTGAAAAACTGCCGGACAGCCTATTCGATAAAATGCTTGCCGCGAAAAACTTTCAATCCGGCATGCTGATGGTCCGGCAACTCGAATTCAGCCTATTCGACTTGAGAATCCATAAAGAATACGACCCGGCCAAGGGCGGGCGTATCTACGAAATTCTCGAGCAAGTCAGAAAACAAGTCGCCGTGGTTACGCCGCCGCCGTTTAACCGCTTCGCGCACAGTTTTTCGCATATCTTCGCGGGAGGGTATGCGGCAGGCTATTACAGTTACAAATGGGCCGAAGTTCTATCCAGCGACGCCTTTTCGATGTTTGAAGAACACGGCATCTTCAATGAAACCATCGGTCATGCATTTTTGACCAACATCCTTGAACAAGGCGGCAGCGACGATGCGATGGAATTGTTTATCCAATTTCGCGGACGGGAACCCGAAATCGACGCGTTGCTTAGACACAACGGAATCGTTGCATGAAGTATCACGACCTGCGCGACTTCATCGCGCAACTGGAAAAACAAGGCGAGTTGAAAAGAGTTCAATACCCAGCCGACCCGGTACTTGAAATCACCGAAATTTGTAATCGCACATTACAACAAGAAGGTCCTGCCCTGCTCTTTGAAAATCCGAAAGGTCATTCGATACCGCTGCTCGGCAACCTATTCGGCACGCCACACCGCGTTGCAATGGGCATGGGGGCCGATTCAGTCGAGTCCTTACGCGAAATCGGCAAGCTCTTGGCTTATTTAAAAGAACCGGAACCACCGAAGGGTTTTCGTGATGCACTCGACAAAATTCCGGTATTCAAACAAGTATTGAACATGGCGCCGAAAATCGTTAAATCGCCGCCTTGCCAGGAAGTCGTGCTCGAAGGCGATGAAATCGACTTAGGCAACTATCCTATACAAACTTGCTGGCCCGAGGATGCAGCACCGTTAATCACCTGGGCCCTGGTAATAACCAAAGGCCCTTATAAGGAACGTCAAAACCTGGGCATTTACCGACAACAAGTCATCGCAAAGAACAAAGTCATCATGCGCTGGCTGGCGCATCGCGGCGGCGCTTTGGACTTCAAGGAATGGCAAGAGGCCCATCCCGGCGAGCCGTTTCCGGTTACGGTCGCGCTCGGCGCGGATCCCGCGACGATACTAGGCGCCGTCACGCCGATACCAGATAGCCTGTCCGAATATGCCTTCTCCGGATTACTGCGCGGCAGCAAGACCGAACTGGCAGACTGCTTATGCAATAACTTGCAGGTGCCGGCCAGCGCCGAAATCGTATTGGAAGGTTTCATTTATCCTAACGAAACCGCGCCCGAAGGTCCTTACGGCGATCATACCGGCTATTACAACGAAGTCGACGAATTTCCGGTATTTACGATCGAAAAAATCACGCAACGCCGCGATCCGATTTACCACAGTACTTACACCGGCAAACCGCCCGATGAGCCGGCCGTTCTGGGTGTAGCATTAAACGAAGTGTTCGTGCCGATCTTGCAAAAACAATTTCCTGAAATCGTCGACTTCTACCTACCGCCCGAGGGTTGTTCTTATCGCCTGGCCGTGATCAGCATCAAAAAACAATACCCCGGTCACGCCAAACGGGTCATGCTTGGGCTTTGGTCGTTCCTACGCCAATTCATGTACACAAAATTCGTCATCGTCGTCGACGACGACGTCAATCCGCGCGAATGGAAAGATGTCATCTGGGCAATGACCACGCGCATGGATCCAACCCGAGATTTCACGCTGCTCGACAACACGCCGATCGATTATCTCGATTTTGCATCGCCGGTATCGGGATTAGGCTCGAAAGCAGGCTTCGACGCGACGAACAAATGGCCCGGCGAGACCGACCGTGAATGGGGGCGGCCTATTGTAATGTCCAAGGAAATTATTCAGAAAGTGGATAGTGTTTGGGAGGGTTTGTTTTAACAGTATCCTTTGCAATCCTTTATAAACCTAAAAAGAGCAGTTGAGTGCCTAAAAACTACCCCTCACCCTTCGACAGCTCTCTAGAGCGTTGCCGAAGAGAATTTCAAGCCTGCTCCCTACAACATCAGAGCAGCGCAATTGGCTGTTATCGAACCCAATAGTGCAAAATTTGTGTGAAAGTACCGTCTCCATTGTTAACAGACTCCATTTGCCCGCTGATGCCCGAATATCTGCCTGTTCCACCGACAATCGTTATTTCTGACATTCCTTTATCAAATTCACGCCCGGCTACCTGAATACTGCCGTTTTCCAAGGTCAAGGTCCATTGGCATTGGAAGCTGTGACCTACTCTTGTGCGTATGCACATGCCGCTATTATTGCCGATCTTTGATCCTTGTACATCGAGTAACGGCTGATCGAATATCAGAATATCCCCTTCGGAATCACCTGGTACACCAATGTCAACGAAGTTAGCCTTATGCGCTCTAGCATCCGCGATGGTTATGATCGATTGAGGCGCAACATGTGTGCAGGCAGTGATACCAAAGAGGCTGGCAATTAAAATACGACTCAAAGAGTCAGGCACCTAATTATCCTCACTATAAAAACGTAGAGAACCGAGACATAAATCGGCCCTAAAATCTCGGCCAATAGCGACCAATCCGATACGTTTCAAATTACGTTGAAGAAATTTCTGTGATGTTTTATAGGCATCAAGATTAGCAAAAGGAATACGAACGATTTGCCAATCGTCGGTCGCATGGAATTCGGCACGATAGGATTGCCAGGGGAACCAAAGGCCCGAAGTGCGAAAATGAATATTGTAGTCTTCATTATTACCGGCTACTTCGAAGACAATACCGTCAAAGGCCGATGCATCGAAGTTGTCTTCATCAGACAAAGACAAAGCCATTTGCACAAAGCCACCATTGTGTTCAGTTGAAACATCACCCTGCATACGTAGGCAGTCTCTTCCTTTATGAGTATCTAATTTTAGATTTCCCTTGGAAACTCCACCCATGACCTGATCGCTGACCAGTCGCCACTCCATACCAAGGTTGGATTTTAAATTGCCACTGCTACGATCATCGATTACAAACTCACCTGCCAGCATTGTTTTCATGACTCCAAGGCTTATTAGTAGGAACAGTCTAGCGCTGAGTTTTCTAAAATCCATCCTATTATTTTCCAAACATTAGTCCTAAAAAGTGCAGATGAGTATTCTTTTACTATGAAAATTCGTAGATTAGGACTCTTTATCCGATTTTTCGATATGGAAAACAATTCCGATTCCGACGAGGGTGCGGTTACTCGACTGAGAAGCGATAACAGATTCATCTTATGATCGAATCAGTTTGATCACATGAAAGTGCCGCTAGTAAAGGACGGGCATGAAATAAGTTACGCAACTGACAGAACTTTTTGTTCGTATTCAAGACACGCAAATAGACGAATTACATAGACTATGTAATGAAGAAGACGGACAAAATAGCGCGTCAGAAATTAGAAAATGAGTCGTGCGAAGTACGATAGTCACGAGCTATGCTCATTTAACAAGTGGCTGCGGCTACGACTGGACCTCGCTCGGACACTTGGCTTCGGCAAGCTGAAGCATCTAGCTAATCAGGAAATTACTTGATCAAGTTAGAGCAAGGATTCGTTTTAAACATTATAGTAATCGGACCGAGCAGGCTTATACGGACTGGATTAAACGCTATATTCTGTATTTTAGCAAGAAACATCCGTGCGTAATGTCACCTTCCGCCTATTTCTTCCTTATATAAAAAATCTGCTTATCTTCTTCTTTTAAATAATCGAGAATCCGGTGCCCGGTTTGATCGGAATAAACCCCGATGTCCAAATGCGCGGCGGGGTCGGTTGCGATGACTTTGACCACATGTCCGCTCATCATTTGCTGCAGCGCCTTTTTCAAACGCAACAAGGGCAATGGACAATTAAGGCCGGTGGCATCGACTTCAATATCGTATTCAATCATGATTCAGTTTTAATTTTCAGTACAATCCGGGGAGTCGCTATAATATACTTCACACAGCCAAATTTGCGATTTTCTGTCGCGCTCTTTTGTCCGATAGCTGCGTTACGAAAACAGTTACATAGCTTAGCTTAACGCCTGTTTTCGCGTCTTGCTACCGAACAAAATAGCATTGTCATAAAAGACGCAATTACGGCCGTGTGAAGTATATCACTCTCGTCCTTATACGCGAATCGCCAAACCCAATGGACTATTTTCCGATTTTTTTCAAATTGACCGGTAAACCCTGCCTGGTCGTCGGGGCCGGAGAAATTGCCGCCCGTAAAATCGATCTACTCGCCAGAGCCGAAGCCGACATTACGGTCGTCGCCGAAGACATCGGCGAAACGATCGCCGCTATGGCTGAACGCTGCCAATTGACGATCAAACAAAAATCTTTTCAACCCGAAGACCTTGAAAACGTCATTTTGGTCGTCTCGGCAACTAATCGGCTTGAAATCAACCAATGGGTATCAAAATCCGCACACGAACGCAACATACCAGTCAATGTCGTGGATAGTCCGCAGCTTTGCTCGTTCATTTTTCCGGCCATTATTGACCGTTCGCCGTTAATCGCAGCCGTATCCTCGGGCGGCGCCGCGCCGGTTCTAGCCCGACTACTGCGTGCGAAAATAGAAACGCTAATTCCGGCAGGATACGGCCGCTTGGCACAACTCGCCGAGAAATTCAGACCGTTGGTGAAACAACAAATCGACTCTCCCGCTCTACGTAAAATTTTCTGGGAAAACACCTTTCAAGGAGCGGTAGCGGAACTGGTGTTCGCCGGTAAGGACGAAGAAGCCGAACGACAACTGCAAAAATCCTTGCACGAACATCAAAACGCTAAGCCCCAAGGCGAAGTCTATTTAATAGGCGCCGGCCCCGGCGACCCTGACTTACTCACATTTAAAGCCCTGCGCTTAATGCAACAAGCCGATGTTGTCGTTTACGACCGCCTGGTCGCACCGGCTATATTGGATCTGGCACGCCGCGACAGCACCAAAATTTATGTCGGAAAACAGCGTAGCGAGCATAGCCTGCCGCAAGAACGGATCAACGAATTGCTGGCCGATTTAGCCAAACAAGGCAAACGCGTGGCGCGGGTAAAGGGCGGCGACCCCTTCATCTTCGGGCGCGGCGGCGAGGAAATCGAAACCCTAATGGAACAAGGCATTCATTTCCAAGTCGTTCCCGGCATTACCGCAGCATCGGGTTGCGCATCCTATTCGGGCATTCCGTTGACGCACCGGGATCATGCGCAATCCGTTACCTTTGTCACCGGCCACTTGAAAGACGACACCGTTAACCTTAACTGGCAACAACTCGCAAGACCGAATCAAACCCTCGTCATTTACATGGGCTTGGTCGGCCTACCGATTATTTGCCGTTCACTGATCGAACACGGCGCCAGCGAAAACTTACCGGCCGCATTGATACAACAAGGCACAACCGATCGGCAGCGCGTGTTTGCCGGTACATTGAGCACCCTGCCCGAGATTGCCGCAAAACAAGACATCACACCGCCAACATTAATCGTTATCGGGACGGTCGTAGCCCTGCATGAAAAATTACAATGGTTTACCGGCAATCAAGCTGCAACCGTCTTATGAGAACACTAATATGATCATCCGGGTTATTCTGGCACTCTGGCTTATCGCATTATCGACCGGGTGCGACCGAACGCCGAAAGCCGATAAAACGGCCGTCTTGGCTAATGACGGCATTTTTTCCGCCGATCTGACCGATCATTATGCGTTAATAGGAAGAACCTCGGGGCCTGCGGAACTTTGGCAATTAAAGCCCAGGGCGCTACTGCATAGCTGGAAACACCTTGAAGATGAAAGCGGCATCGTCCATGCCGCGATTTCAGGAAACGAACGCTACGCCGTCACCGCGCAGCGCGACTCGATTGCCTGGTGGCGAATCGCCGACGGCGCGCTGCTGAATGTTTGGAGCCTGCCCGGAATCGCTTCGGTCAGCTTATCCCATGACGGCTTGCATTCCTTGATCGGATTACCGGATAAAGCCGTCTATTTTGCATTGAATCAAGGCCGAACGCTTTACGCCTTTGCGCACGACAAAGCCGTCTTAACTACTGCACTAGACCGAATCGGTCACTATGCATTAACCGGGTCGGAAGACAACACTGCAAAATTATGGGACTTGAACGACGGTACGCTCAAATACAGTTGGCCGCACCACAATAAATTGGCAACTGTGGTATTAAGCGATGACGGACAATACGCATTGACCAATGCGGCCTTGAGTCGAGTTCTTATTTGGAAAACATCAACCGGCAAAGTGTATAAAGATGTCGGACCCAAACTGCTAACCTTATCCGCCGCACGCTTTTCCCACGACGGTAAATACGTGGTTACCGGTCGCACCTCGCAACGCATCGATCTTTGGCGAGTCAGTACCGGCAAACTTGAAAAACTTTGGCGCCCCAAAAAAGAAGACGCCTGGCGCCCTTCGGCCGCAACCATTTTGTCCCTAAGCTTTACCGACAATGAATCGAAAATATGGAGCATCGCCGCCAACGGCTACCTTCAACGCTGGAAAAAATAAGGCTATATCGCGTTAATATAGTCATCGCACCCCAGATTTCGGCATTAGTATCTACTTGGCCTGGCTGCCCCGAAGCAAGATCGGTATGCATTCCCACGCAGGAGCGGTGGGAACGAGGAGCAAAAACACCCCACACTTTACCTGGTTCCCACGGTCCTCTCTGGGAACCCATACCTTGGCTGCCGAAGCAAGATCGGTATGCATGTGAGTTGGGAACGAGGAGCATATAACTGTCGGACAAAACGCCGCGTTCACGCTCTTACCCTACAAGATAATTGTCACTTGAGCGACAACGCATCCGATTATCGCAACCAAAACGTCTGGTGAGACTTCGTGCTCATCCGCTTGTCCAATCGTTTTCCATACAAATAATTATTCCGGTTCAGTTTATATTCAGCCGCAATAACAATAATACATCTCAACAAAGCGATATTTTTCAATTGAAATGCCGAAGAATAAGCCCCTACTGACTTAAATCTTTAGCATGAATTGGACAAGAACCGTTCTTTGTTTCAAAACCATACTATTATCCTCCAGCCGAAGGCAATGGCTAACCGGAACATGGAAGTACCGGAACTTTTTGTATAACGCGTTTTGTTTAATAAACTCATAGCGAATCAGTCAACTTTTTACGAGGCTCAAACCTATGATTTACAATTATCCGTACTGACTCATTATCTGCGATCGAGCTAGATTTCGGAGTCTAACCATGTGCATACATACGTCGTTATAAAACAACAATCTACAAATACATCATTCAAATACACCGAATAGTTACAGAAACGCAACCACGCTTATCTCGAGACTCACGCGAAGCATTTCAGGAAATAATCCTAATAAAACAAACAAATTGTATTTGAATTTTTACGTTAAATCCCCTATTCTTTGCGGCTTTAACTTTTAATCGAACCGTAACCGGGTTATGGTTCTTTTTTAATCACCAAGAGAGGTCAAAAATGAAAAAATCCTTAATCGCAGCAGCAGGTTTCGTAGCTCTGGCTTTAAGCAGTCAAGCATTCGCAGCCAGTGACGTAAAAGTCGGCAAAAAAATCTATGATCGCGCATTCGGTCGCGGCTGCGGTGCTTGCCACGATATTTCATCAAATCCGCAATTACGTGAACTGATCAAAAGCGGAGCCTTGGACCGTGCAAAATTCGGCACTGTATTGAAAGAAGGCAAAGGCGGTATGCCGAAAGCAGTCGATCAAATCATGAGTTTGGGGCCTGTCAAAAAATCAGGCATGAGCGAAGAAGAAGCAATCGATTCTGTTTACGAATACCTGAGCAAATAAATAACAATAATCGTCGGTCAAGCTTAAACGTTTGACCGATTTGCTTAAAAAAAGCCGCTAATGGTAACCCGTTAGCGGCTTTTTTGTTACTCTTAAGTTCAAGACATGTCCTCGTTCCCATCGCTCCAGCGTGGGAACGCATACCGATCTTGCCTCGGTAGCCAAGGTATGGATTCCCACGGAGGACCGTGGGAACCAGAAATGGGATAAGCACTAAGTTGGCGCTAGAGGGGGGGGTAGCTCTTGCTAGTTTTATCGATTCGATCACTGGGGACGCAAAGCGTCCAGCGATGCATTCCCACGCAGAGCGTAGGAACGATGATACATTAGGATTGATGCTTACCTAAAAAACCACGACGGGCATTTTGGTGGGTCAGTTTTCTGCGCGTTCTAAACCAAACACCGGCAATCGCCGCGAGCATCAACCCGCAGGAACCTAGGGTCAAATAGATCAGATTCTTTAATTGCGACATTTCAGCCAACAATTGTTCGTTATTGGCTTCAGAAAGATTGGGTTTAGCCGCATCGGAATAAGAGCGCAGCATCTTGACATCGTTTTTAAGATCCGCAATTGTCCCCAAGGAATAATTGACGCTACCTAATTTCACGCTTTGCTCGAGCGTAGTCAATTTGCTTTCTATCGAACCGCTAATCAAACCGATCAATTGCGCCTTGAGAATATCGATTTCAGCGGACATGGCAGGATTCTTAGTTTTATTAAAAGCCTGCTCCATTTGAACGGCCTTTAAATGGTTGATGGCGTCCTGAGAAGGCATAAGAAAAAACCCCATCAGAAACACCATAGCTGTTAAAAAAAACACCGCATAGACCAAAACCCGGTTCACCTTAACCAGATTTTGATGCGACGGTATTCTTTCCACAACAACCAAACCACTGTCCCGTCCATTACCAGAGTTCGAATTTAGCCTTTCGCTCATTATTTCTTCCTCTCGATACGGAAATTCCTTAGCCGACAGCTTCCCCACCGAAATTTTTTATTATTGACAAAATTGACCCGCATAAATCGCTTTTATCCGATAACCGCGTAATAATGCCTAACACTCAGCGGTTTGAGATAAAAAATTAACCTGGCAATTATACAAGTTTAAATGAAATTGTCCTTCTTTTTATACTTCGCGCGGTCATGTTTTCGGCCTTTATGGCAATGCTATTTTGTTCGGTAGCAAGGCGCGAAAACAGGCGCATAGCAAGCTATGAAACTGTTTTCGCAAAGCTTCCGCTCCTGCTCACGCCCCTTACCTACATCCATGTAGGTAACGCAGCTACCGGACAAAAGAGCGCGTCAGCTTACCAGCAAATGTGACCGTGCGAAGTATATTGGGATCGCCAGTCAACCAATCGGCATGACGACCCCCCCTTATCGGTTTAGCGCCCTTTTTTTGCTGCAATACGCATTCTCAATGCATTCAATTTGATAAAGCCTTCGGCATCCTTTTGATTATAGGCGCCCGCATCGTCCTCGAAAGTCGCAATCGACTCGTCAAACAAACTATCGGTATCGGAAGAACGGCCGGCCACAATGACATTACCTTTATAGAGTTTGATTCTAACGGTACCGTTAACATTGGCCTGCGAGGCATCGATCATTTCCTGCAACATTTTCCGCTCAGGACTCCACCAGTAACCGTTATATATCAAACTGGCGTAACGCGGCATCAACTCATCCTTCAAATGCGCGACTTCCCTATCGAGCGTCAAGGATTCGATTGCCCGATGCGCTTTGAGCATGATCGTACCGGCCGGCGTTTCATAACAACCGCGCGATTTCATACCGACATAACGGTTCTCGACGATATCGAGCCGACCGACGCCATTGGCACCCGCGACTTTATTCAATTTTTCCAACACTTCGGCCGGCGAATGAGGCGCGCCGTCGATCGCGACGATATCGCCGCCTTGGTAAGTCAATTCGATATAAGTCGGCTCATCGGGCGCCGCTTCCGGCGAAACCGACCAACGCCACATCGATTCCTCGGGTTCCGCCCAAGGATCTTCGAGAATACCGCCCTCATAGGAAATATGCAGTAAATTGGCATCCATCGAATAAGGCGAGGCCTTACCGCGTTTCATTTCGACCGGAATACCGTGTTGCTCGGCGTAGCTGAGCAATTTTTCACGTGAATTCAACTCCCATTCGCGCCACGGCGCGATGATATGGATATCGGGACGTAACGCATATGCGCCCAACTCGAAACGAACTTGATCGTTGCCCTTGCCGGTCGCGCCATGAGAAATCGCCTCGGCGCCGGTTTCGTTGGCGATTTCGATCAAACGTTTCGCGATCAACGGACGGGCAATCGAGGTACCGAGCAAATATTCGCCTTCATAAATCGTATTGGCACGGAACATGGGAAACACGAAATCACGCGCGAATTCCTCGCGCAGATCATCGATATAAATTTCCTTGATGCCCATGGCCTGAGCCTTTGCGCGCGCAGGCTCGACCTCTTCGCCCTGGCCGATATCGGCGGTAAATGTGACCACTTCGCAAGAATAAACATCCTGCAACCATTTCAAAATGACCGACGTATCCAAACCGCCGGAATAAGCCAAAACCACTTTATTAATATCGGACATATCGCCTTTAAATACCTTGAGTTAAAAAATGTCGTAAATTATACCGTAAAAAAGCGGTAACAATAGATCGAATCCTACCTTAGCCGGTTAACTGATTAACATCCGAACGCAACAAAAGCAGCTTATGCGAGCGGTTCAATCGTTTAATGGCGATCTCGCGCTTCGTGGCGGAACTGCGGTCGTGACCGCCTTCCAAATATACCAGACGCGAGGGTTCCCGGCCGCGAAAATATTTGGCGCCCAATCTGCCTTCAGAATGCTGCCGGAAACGCCGATCGATATCATTAGTAATGCCGGTATACAGCGATTCGTCGCTACACAGAATCATATACACGAACCACTGCATCGCCGATTAATCGTCCTGCTTGATCTTGAAGCTATGCACCCACACCAAATGCTCCGGCTCCCAGGTCATGCCCGGATGCATCGATAGAATCAGCGCGCGATAGCTTTCCAAATTCGGATAACCTTCCGCCTTGGCGTGCGCGTCGGTCATATCGCCCAATCGTTCGCGTTGCAAATCGGTTACGACGAAGGCCACGCCGTCCAACTCGAACGCCTCGCCCGGCCAAGCATAAACGCCGTCTCGGCGTTGTTGAGTTTTTACGCCGGACTTGGCGGCCTCGATGAGCTTCGGATGACGAATCAAACGATCGATAGAACAGGTTTTCTCAGGGTATTGGGACATAATGACTAATTTCCAAAAACTCGAAAGTATAGCGGACCTGTCGTTATACACAAGCACGAACGACCTGCCGTGTAAAAAACGCTAATCGGCCGATAAATAGCATTGAGCGTCAATACTGTGGGTGCGACGCCTTCGTCGTCCCTCACCTAACGCTAGGTGAGGGAGAGTCTATGTCGTTAAGCTGTCTTGGTCTTTTTCGAAGTCTACAATGTTTCACTGATTTTTTCGGAACTTGAGCGATGCGACTTCGATTACGTGGTTTGTTTTTTGGCATTATCGGCCACGACAATCGCGATCTGGGGATCGCTCCCACAATGCGGCTTTTTTTCTCGGCATAATCTGCGATAACGTTTCTTTCTCTCGCCATTGTTTAGCCACTGTGGGAGCGACGCCTTCGTCGCGATTTCGGAGTCGTAAATAGATGGGAAACAAAAAACGACATTGAGGCCGCAATAATCAAAATAACAAGCCAGTCAAATTTCAGCCCAACATCGATAGACTTTTACCGGATCAACTCAAAATCCTATTCACGCCGCCGGTAAACAACAACACATCTTCCGGAAACAACTGCACGCCCAAGGTTTTGATTTCGCCGCATTCCGGCAAACGATAACAACGAATATCATCCTCCCGTTCATCCATCAAATGCCCAAGAGCCTGCAACAAGCGCAACAAACGAGGCCGCTTCATCACGACGATAAACACCGAATATTGCACCGGCAGACCCTGTTTTTTCAACACCCGATGGGTTTTCGACAACCGCTTAGGATCGGCAATATCATAAGAAATCAAATACAAACCCGCCGAACTGTCCGCCATTACGAAGCCCCCATCAAAAACCGGTGCAACTTATTGACCGTGCCACGAAACAAGATGCCGATACGATCGGTACAGCCTTGATACAACTGTGCAATCTCGCGTTCGCCTGGAACTTCGAACCGACGCGATTTTAAATCCAACAACGGCAAATAAAAATCCCACAACAACAAGCGACTGAAATCGGCGGCTAAATCCAAGCGGTTGACTTGAACGGATTCATCCTGCATATCCAAACCCTGCTCCAGTAACAACAACGTCATTTCGCCATATAGCAACGACTCGACCCGATTTACTACATTCGGCCAATCGTTCAATAAATTCAAGCGCAAACCGCTAAGCAAATCCGCAACCGGTATTTCCCGCCAATCATGTAATCCCGCGCGCCGGGCAAAACTGCGCGCCGCCATTTTTTGCATGGCCGCCCGCCAAGTTTCATAACGTTGCAAACCATCCGGCCTTGACAACAAATCGAGCAACCGCTGCGCGAATAACTGTCGGTCTCGGCTGACGCCCAACCAACGCGCCCTGACCTCGCCGGTCTTCGACAAGATCAGCACGACGATACCGGCATCGGCGCAAGCCAGCAATGCGCCCATCGTCCATTCGACCGAACCGGAACACACCACGCGCGAAATCCGCGCCAACGGAAACAACCGGTCTGCCTTATCCGGCGCCGAAATCCTAAGCGCCGGCTCGTCCAAAACCACCCGGCAACCGGTCTTCCCTTCGATATATAAGGGGCGCATTATTAACCCTCCGCTTCCGGCCGCAGTCTGTCGGCCAAGGCATAACCATAACGGCGCAACAAACGCCGGGCGCTGCCGACTTGACTCTCGTAAAAACCGTAAAAACGCTGTCGGCCTTCTTTATTAAGCAAACACCGGCCTTTATCGTCGCTGAAATGCTCGGCCCGCAAACGCCGTTCGCGAAACAAATGCCAAACCCATGTATCCATTAAAGGTCGCAACGGCTCCATCAAATCGCAGGCCAAAGAATCCCGGCCGAAACTAACATCGTGATAAAAACCCAGCATCGGGTCCAAACCGGTCCAATGACAAGCCCTGACCGCATCGTAATGCAGTAGTGTATAACCTAACGACAAACACGCGTTGACCGGGTCCGGCGGCGGACGTTTCTTGCGCCCGGCAAAATTGAGCGAATCGGCGAACAAATGCCGGTAAGCACCGAAACAAGCCGCCGCCGCGCTACCTTCATAACCTCGCAATTCCGGCAATGAAACGCCAAACGCATCGCCGCGTAAAGTACCGCCGATGCCTTGCAAGGTATTCAGCGCGCCCGTCAAAGGCTTTCTCAAATCGGGACGCGCGGCCAAGGCATCCTGCAACAAACGCTGCTGCCCTCGCAACTTGGCCAAAACCAACCACTTCGCCAGCGGACGCCGTGTCTCATCGCTCAAACTCATCCGGTACTGTCCTAACCTTCTAACCGCATCGCCATGCGGCTTAGCCGCCAACATCGCGGTCGCCTCGGTAGACCGCCCCGACAATACCAAAAAACCGATATTGCGTTGGGTCAACGCGCCCAACACCCGGCTTTCCAATTGAATATTGCCTCTAACGATAACGCGATCCAAAAGATGCAACGGAACCGTCCCTTTCTTTTGACCTGCTTCATAAAGCGCCAAAGCCTGGCCGTCGAGCTTGACCGCCAATTCCTTTCTATCCAAATACAAACTGCTCATCGTTCACCCCACATAAAAAAACGAACCGTCCTGAGGCAACACCGCCTTGCCGAGCGTCCGAATCGACTTCGGCCCAACCAACTTCAGCAAAATAAAACGGTCTTCCACAGGATCGATAACCCCGGCAACTTCATCCAACAGCGCGCGCTTTTCCGCCGGCGTCAAAAAACATTCGAACACCGATTTCTGTCCGCCTGACGCATAAGCGCGCAGCACATAAAGAGCCTTACGCAAACGCTTGTTGCAGGAAATGTCGTAAGCCGCGAGATAAAGTTGCCGTTTTGTCATGGTTAAACAGCATAATGGTTAATTGAAGAGCGTGAGGGGGTTGGCAAGCTTGCCGGGGTTGGGGGGAGTGGTGAGTGGTGAATAGTGAATGGATTGTAAGTATTCAGACCCCGTTGGCAAATTACCGCAATTCAGGCGTAATTGTTGGCATCCCCCTTTGAAAAAGGGGGATTGAGGGGGATTTATTTAAAAAATCTCCCCTAGCCCCTCTTTTTCAAAGAGGGGGGACTGAATACTTACAATGGATTTGCAAGGGGCGACGCGAGTTCCCGCACTAAAACGCTTTAGCCTGGAACACCTAATTACGGATGTACCAATGCTCGAAAAGTCTAGACCCTCTGTGGGAGCGACGCCTTCGTCGTCCCTCACCTAATGCTAGGTGAGGGAAAGCCGCTGCCGCCAAACGACCGTTGTCGTTTTCGAAGGCTACAACGTTTAACTTAAAAAGAGCAGTGACATGTGTTGTAGACCGTTCGTGCTGAGCCAAGTCGAAGCATGAACGGTCTACACACTTTCACCGGCTTGGTGAAGTCTCAAATGTTTTTTTAGGTTTAACCGACTTGATTTCTGTGCTTAGGCGTTGCGACTTCGATCCCGCTATTCGTTTTTTGGCGTTATCGACCTCGAAAATCGCGATCTGGGGATCGCTCCCACCGTGCGATTATCGTTCCAACGCTCAGCGTTGGAATGCATCCCGCAATGCTCCAGCGTTGCGAGTGCACATTTAATTAAAACCGCTAAACCCGGCACGCCTAAAAGCATTTATCACACAGAACGCTGACGAAAAATAAAACGCTCCGCCGTTTCGTCAACGATGCGGAGCGCGGGGTTAAAAGGTAAAAGTAAAAGAAAAAAGTCAATCGACAACCACAGTAGGCGGTAAATTGACTTCCGGCTTCAATTCGGCAGCCTCATAACTATAGATAGCCGGATTATAAGCTTTATTCACATATTCGATAGTCAACGGAATCTCGGTTTCTTCACCTACATGCGCATAACTGTGAATGGCTTGCCCGTATGCTCTATTGACATAGATCAGGGTCGGTTTCAGAGATATCTCGCCGGCTTGCTTGCTCAAGTAACTGTAAATGTTGTGATTGATCGATTTGGATTGATAAATGAATTGAGGTTGACCTTCTGTTTCGGCATTCATTCTCGCTTCCGCACTTAATGGCGCCATGCCAATCAATGCTACAGCCAATGCTACCGACACAGTGCTTTGAATTCTTCCTGTTTTTATTTTCATTGCCGTGATCCTCATTTTGTTAAGGGCACTTCTAAGACTTAAATCTTGCGGTTGAGGTTCCAATGAAAATTCAACGCTGTTTACAGCAACAGGGTCAAGATACCCATAGCGCCATGATGCCTGACTATATTCCGTTAAACCTGATTCGCAACGCAGGAGCGTTGCGGGATGCATTCCCACGCAGAGCGTGGGAACGATGAAAGTTCACTCCGTACCCTTTTTTACTCTCAAATGGGGAATTGCTGCTATGTAGATTGCTCGTAATTAAGGCTCTTCCGTACTTGCCGTGGTAATAGCGGATCGACACCGAATAAGAAAAGAAGATTTTCTTTAAGCAGATGGTATCAAATGTAATTTATTCATTAAGAATTAGCTTTGTCACTAATTTTTCAAATTACCACGGGAAATCCGGAAGAGCCGTAATTATTCACATCCCCCTATCGTTCCCACGCTCCAGCGTGGGAATGCAGCCCGAGACGCTCTAGCGTCTCGTACCGCTGGAACGGTACTCAGGCATTCCCACGCAGAGCGTGGGAACGATAAAAATAATCAAAAAAACCGCAGTCTTAATCCCTTCTTAATAAGGTCTGGTATTCAAATAACAAGCCGTTAAGACCGCTTAACGGCTTAATTTGTCTTAATCCCTTCTTAATAAGGTCTGGTATTCAAATCCTTTATCAAGGTAGGCCATGTCGACCTGAAAACGTCTTAATCCCTTCTTAATAAGGTCTGGTATTCAAATCGGAACGCGGCGGCTCTTTAACAATTCGGCGTCTTAATCCCTTCTTAATAAGGTCTGGTATTCAAATGCGCTTTGAGAAGTGAAGAGCTGTTTTTTCTAGCAGGTCTTAATCCCTTCTTAATAAGGTCTGGTATTCAAATCAAACCGGAGAGAGATCATGAAAACATTATTCAGAGTCTTAATCCCTTCTTAATAAGGTCTGGTATTCAAATGCGAATGCTAAGCGCGCTAAAGCGGCATTTGGTCTTAATCCCTTCTTAATAAGGTCTGGTATTCAAATGCAATTAGACGAAGCAATTGACGAATGGAATATGTCTTAATCCCTTCTTAATAAGGTCTGGTATTCAAATCGCCATGGCCGAACGTATCAAGCGCGCAACCCCAGGTCTTAATCCCTTCTTAATAAGGTCTGGTATTCAAATGATTGGGATACGGAAAACATTGGGCCGGCCAGGCTGTCTTAATCCCTTCTTAATAAGGTCTGGTATTCAAATTCATTAGTAGAAGTATCTACCGTGACGGTCTTAATCCCTTCTTAATAAGGTCTGGTATTCAAATCTCGCGAAGCGGCGGGTCTCTCGGCTCGCGAGTCTTAATCCCTTCTTAATAAGGTCTGGTATTCAAATTTTTCGCCTATCACGCGCCGAAGGCGAAGCCAAGGTCTTAATCCCTTCTTAATAAGGTCTGGTATTCAAATTTTCTGGCATATTGGACTATTGATGACAATTTATGTCTTAATCCCTTCTTAATAAGGTCTGGTATTCAAATGCAGAGTTTTTTAAAGGCAGAGTACAAGCAAGTGTCTTAATCCCTTCTTAATAAGGTCTGGTATTCAAATAGACATGGTCAACAAGGTGGCAATACGGATAACACGTCTTAATCCCTTCTTAATAAGGTCTGGTATTCAAATTAATAAGCTTGCTCATAGTGAAATTAGACTGCTAGGTCTTAATCCCTTCTTAATAAGGTCTGGTATTCAAATAACTGATGTATTCAATTTCCGGGCGGTTAAGTCTTAATCCCTTCTTAATAAGGTCTGGTATTCAAATGCGTTATCACCAAAGCAAAAAATCATCATTGAGTCTTAATCCCTTCTTAATAAGGTCTGGTATTCAAATAAAGCTAAACGCAGCCGCCGTCATCTTTGGTCTTAATCCCTTCTTAATAAGGTCTGGTATTCAAATAGAACTGTACTTGCATTGCTAAATATAGAGAAGGTCTTAATCCCTTCTTAATAAGGTCTGGTATTCAAATTGCTATAAGTGAGTATAAGTACCCTATTCGATACGTCTTAATCCCTTCTTAATAAGGTCTGGTATTCAAATAAAGAGGGTAAGCTAATCCCTTTTAAAGTAACCAGTCTTAATCCCTTCTTAATAAGGTCTGGTATTCAAATAAATACATTGCAGACCTTCACAATGCCAACGTGTCTTAATCCCTTCTTAATAAGGTCTGGTATTCAAATGGCGATCTTAATCAAATACCGCCAGTATGTCTTAATCCCTTCTTAATAAGGTCTGGTATTCAAATTTATTAGGAGAGCAATGCCGCTTGATTTACAAGTCTTAATCCCTTCTTAATAAGGTCTGGTATTCAAATATAATTGAGCAGCTGTATAAACTCAATTATGGTCTTAATCCCTTCTTAATAAGGTCTGGTATTCAAATATAATTGAGCAGCTGTATAAACTCAATTATGGTCTTAATCCCTTCTTAATAAGGTCTGGTATTCAAATATAAGGCCAGCTAAACAGCGCGGCCGAAACCATGTCTTAATCCCTTCTTAATAAGGTCTGGTATTCAAATCGCGATTATTACGCGATTATAATCGGATAACGCCGTCTTAATCCCTTCTTAATAAGGTCTGGTATTCAAATCGGTACTCAAAACAGCTCTAATCTTCAGAGCGCTCTGTCTTAATCCCTTCTTAATAAGGTCTGGTATTCAAATCTTTTAGTGTTAGCTCAGACAAGAAAATTAGTCTTAATCCCTTCTTAATAAGGTCTGGTATTCAAATGAACGCACGCCGCGCTAAAGCGGCATTTGACCGTCTTAATCCCTTCTTAATAAGGTCTGGTATTCAAATAGTGAGCAACTCACTTATACAGGGGATAATCAATGTCTTAATCCCTTCTTAATAAGGTCTGGTATTCAAATTGCAAGCCGATATTGATATCGACAATGACGCGGGTCTTAATCCCTTCTTAATAAGGTCTGGTATTCAAATGGCGGAAAGAGGATGGTATCCGTTCGATAATTTGTCTTAATCCCTTCTTAATAAGGTCTGGTATTCAAATAACATTATTCAGAACAGTCTTGGAAGGAATGCGTCTTAATCCCTTCTTAATAAGGTCTGGTATTCAAATGGTCGACATCACGTTAAAAATGATGTTGGTCGTATGTCTTAATCCCTTCTTAATAAGGTCTGGTATTCAAATAGAACAGTTCGAATACGATCTACAGCCGGGGTCTTAATCCCTTCTTAATAAGGTCTGGTATTCAAATGATACCAAAACAACTCACTCCGGGGCGCTTTGTCTTAATCCCTTCTTAATAAGGTCTGGTATTCAAATGAAAGCAAAGGCATCATCCCTGACATGTTCAGTCTTAATCCCTTCTTAATAAGGTCTGGTATTCAAATTCGACTACGTCATCGAAACCGGCAATGGCATAGTCTTAATCCCTTCTTAATAAGGTCTGGTATTCAAATTGTCACTGGATGACAGCTCAGCCGCGGAAACCGCGTCTTAATCCCTTCTTAATAAGGTCTGGTATTCAAATCGTTAAGAGAGGCATTAGTCGCAGGACTAATGTCTTAATCCCTTCTTAATAAGGTCTGGTATTCAAATCAAGACAACAACGAAATCAACGACGCCAAATTTGGTCTTAATCCCTTCTTAATAAGGTCTGGTATTCAAATCTATTGCGTCCATGACGTTAGCGCCATTCGCCCCGGTCTTAATCCCTTCTTAATAAGGTCTGGTATTCAAATCTATTGCGTCCATGACGTTAGCGCCATTCGCCCCGGTCTTAATCCCTTCTTAATAAGGTCTGGTATTCAAATGGGGCTAATCTGAGGCTGGCTAATCTGGAAGGGGTCTTAATCCCTTCTTAATAAGGTCTGGTATTCAAATTGAAATAGACAGGCTCGAACGCGAAACCTCGGGGTCTTAATCCCTTCTTAATAAGGTCTGGTATTCAAATAAGCCGAATCCGACCGCATTGCGCGCGAAAAAGTAGTCTTAATCCCTTCTTAATAAGGTCTGGTATTCAAATCATGTTTTGCAAAGTCGATCCTGGCGACGACTGTCTTAATCCCTTCTTAATAAGGTCTGGTATTCAAATACTGGAAACAGAATGGTTAGAGCATGGCGTAAGTCTTAATCCCTTCTTAATAAGGTCTGGTATTCAAATTTGTGAAAATAACAGGCTGGAAAGGCAAAACAAGTCTTAATCCCTTCTTAATAAGGTCTGGTATTCAAATAAACACACTGACAACAACAGCATTGGCATAGGTCTTAATCCCTTCTTAATAAGGTCTGGTATTCAAATCATTTAGAGTGCGTTGAATACATAAGAAAACTAAAGTCTTAATCCCTTCTTAATAAGGTCTGGTATTCAAATATGAAAGGGATGGTAAACGTTTACATCCACGGCGCGTCTTAATCCCTTCTTAATAAGGTCTGGTATTCAAATACCGCTAGCGTTTATGTAGGTTATCTTAGTCGCGTCTTAATCCCTTCTTAATAAGGTCTGGTATTCAAATTAGAACGATTGTTAGGGAAAATCTCGATCACTTGTCTTAATCCCTTCTTAATAAGGTCTGGTATTCAAATAAAAAAAAGTCTAGAAGAGCTGGACTCAGCTCGTCTTAATCCCTTCTTAATAAGGTCTGGTATTCAAATGGAAACACACTGACAACAACAGCATTGGCATAGGTCTTAATCCCTTCTTAATAAGGTCTGGTATTCAAATAAAGATAATATAATAGGTGATACAATGAGTGCTGTCTTAATCCCTTCTTAATAAGGTCTGGTATTCAAATAGCACGTTGAACACATCGCCGAAAAACTGTCTTAATCCCTTCTTAATAAGGTCTGGTATTCAAATAAAAATAGCAGTGACCGCAACGCTAAAAGAAAGTCTTAATCCCTTCTTAATAAGGTCTGGTATTCAAATAGCTCGTCTCTGTTCTCCTTTTGTTATCAATAGGTTGCAAAGGGGGTTGACGGGGTTTTCGGCTTTTGAAAAGTTAATTGATTTCATCTGATCCATTCCGTCAATTTTTGCGATAATTGCGCCAAATTTCGATGCGCGCAGATGGCGATGCCGAGATCGTGCGCTCGTTGCTGATCGTATTTATTCGGCGGGTTGTAGCTTACCAGCATTGCGCGGGCTTGTAACCCTCCCAATAGATCCTTGAGGCTATCGAGTTTGTACAATGCCTGGGTATTTTTGTTGTTAACCGGGTTTTTGTCGTGATGGGTTTTGCATTCTATGATGTACAGCCGGTTGTCCTTGAGAATCGCAATATCCATTTCATTCTTGATCGGCGGTTTTCTGTGGTTGCGTTCGACCTCGATGCTTCGTCCGACGTCCTGCAATACCAGGGATTTTTTCAGATTTAGGCAGACGCCCCACACATGTTGCTCCAACCATCCGCCGTTGATGTAAAAGCGCGTTTCCTCGTTGGGAAAGATTAGCTGGCCTCCTTTTAATTCGAGTAACCGGTAGTCTTGGAATAATCCGATCAATTTTTCGAGTTGGCGGTAGTTTCGATGCTTCGGGTCCAGTGCAACTATCAGCGCGGGTTTGGCTTTTGCCGCATAAGCATTGAGCACCCGCAACGGTTCGGTGTAGGTTTCCGCGTTTAGGATCAGAGTTTTTGTCAATTCCCGGAAGCGTCGCGGCACGCCGTATTTATCGCCTTGGGCGGTTACTTCGGCGCCGAAAACTTTTAGAAACTCCGGCAGTTTGAGGTGGTCGGCCAAGTCGGCACCGGGTAAATGGGTCGGATGCATCCAGATAATCCGGTCGTGCTCCGGATGTACATAAAAAATCGGTTTATCGAATTCGCGAAAGACTTCATAGGCTGCAATACTCATCGGTTTGGTGCCGCCGGTGGCGTTAAGCGCGATATTTTCATGATGCACGGCGAGCAAATCGACAACTTGATCGCGAATATGCTCAATATCCCAGGCGTTTTCGACCGGCCAACGAGTTATATTGCCTACTCTGCTTCTGATGACCGATTCCAACCAATCGGCGCGTTGCCGCATATCGGCGCTGACCAGCATAATGACTTTCCGGGGCCGGTATTGCTCATCGAGTATCGGCGTGATGTTGGGCACGGCTTGCGCCGATATTAGGATCAGATGAGTGTCGATGTTCATGGTGTTTTTGGGGTTGATATTCTTGTTCAGTTGGGCTTAGGGCCAACCGCCGTGGGCCGATAGGGTTTTGAGCTAGGTTGTCTAAAAAAGCCGCTTTTAGCAAAGTGCCGTGTTCCCGCTTTTTAAACTCAAAATATTTTGGAATTTGTGTAATTATTCACATCCCACTATCGTTCCCACGCTCTAGCGTCTCGTACCGCTGGAGCGGTACTCAAGCATTCCCACGCAGAGCGTGGGAACGATAATTTTATTTATTTTTTGCTTTTTCGGTAGGGCCGCCGAACTCCCGCCTGTCTAGGTAGCCGGTGCTTTAATCGAAGCCTTGGCACTTTCGGCTTCGATATCGTCTATTGGTTATCGGAGCTCCCGGGCTTCGACAATCGCGATATGGGGATCGCTCCCACAACAGCTTAGCCTTGCCGGCTGAGTATTTCATACATCTCGCTATCGCATTGCTTTAACAGTGCTTCTTTCTGCTTGCCCGGTATGAAAGCATGAATGAAGCTTTGCTTGATCATCGCCAGAGCGTCCCATTGCGTTAATTCGCCCCCGCTCATCCTGGCCGCCATTAAATATTCGCGGCTCAGCGTGGTAAGGCTGATGCCGGGATTGTCGGTGCATAACGTCAACGGCAAACCTTCCCGCCACAATGCCATTAAGGGATATGGCTTGCAGTCTTCGCTTTCCGGCCATTGCGGGTCTTGAAAGCCGACTACTTCGAGGTTGGAGGTCGGGCACAATTCCAAACAAATATCACGATTACGAAACCGTTGCGCCAGCGGCGGATTGTCATTTAAAGTCAGGCCATGACCTATTCTGTCCGCATGCAAATGATAGGCGGCTTGCCAGATCGATTCGGCCGGCTGGCCTTCTCCGGCATGGATAGTAATCGGTAGGCATTGTTCGAATGCCGGCGTAAACAATCCGGCGATTTCCGAGGGCCGAGTTTGCTGTTCGTCGCCGGCCATGTCCAGTCCGACCACAAAATCAGGCCACTGATGCTGCGCCGTGATCGCCAATTCAATGGTTTTTTGCAGTCTTGCCGCTCGGTCTCCTTCAATATCGCGCCGGTCTGCGATCACGATAAAGCGAAATTGCGGTTTTTTTCCGTCCGGCAAGCTTGTCAGTGCTTTTTTCAGGGCGCTATAAAAACATTCCAGAAACACCAGACCATCGCCATATTTTTGGGGGCTTCCACGCAATTCGATATAGGCAAGGCCTTCTTGCACGGCTTGTTCGACGATGGCTTGCGCGTAGGGTTCGATCGCCGCAGGATGACTTAATATAGCGGAACCGGTGAGTTCGCCGGGCCGTTCGTAGGCTGCAAATTTTTGCGGATGCCGACTCGTTAATGCGATGCGCGGTTCGGTACAACGCCAGAGGTTGTCTTGCAGTTGTTCGTCGTCGGCATACCTTAGCAACGCGGCGCTGTTATGACTGCGAACGCCTTGGTTTTTCAAAGATTCCGGCCAATGCCAAGGCCATTGAATGCTTTGCAACAAGGGCCGGCAATGGGCCCGCGCTTGTTGTTGTTCCTGTCGCGTCAGGCTTTGCCAGACTGCTTCGGCGACTCGTCGTTGGGCTTTTAGATCCAAACAGCCGCCGATATGCCGATGCAGGTCGGCTTTCGGCAGCATATTCAGCCAATCGATATGCTTTGCATCGAGCGGCATGGTTCTTAACTGCTCTATCGTTCTAGGCGGCAGCCGGTAAAGACTGCGCCAATTTTCGTGATGTTCGCTTCGGCTAAGTTCCGAGAGATAATTACCTAGCAAGCGGCTGCCGTGTTGTTCGCGTTTTTTCAGCTCTTGCGCCAAGAATAGCGTATCGGCTGCCCAGACTTGCGGTAGGCCCGACTTCGGTAACGGCAGCGGAAAGGCTTCGGTGGCGATAGCTTCGGTCCGGTCCATGCGCAAATCCAGCAAATCGCTGCGCTGGGTTTTGCCGGTAATGAGCGGTGTAACGGCAAGACAGCAGTCCGTATCGAAGGGCCGGGTGAACAATTCCGGTGCCGCGTCTTGCAATGCTTTGGGCATGACTTTGAAATCTTTGCCGACCACATGCAGCAATGCTTGACAGCCGAATAAACCCGCCGCCCATTGCAAATCGGCGCTCATCGTTTTGCGTCCGCCTGCCAGCGATAGGACGACTTGTCCGCCCCGAGCTTCGGCGTGTGCTTTCAGACAGGCGCGAGCGATCAATTCGCGCATCCGTTCGCATTCCGCTTGAGTGGCCAGTTCGTCGGTATCGGCTGCTTGCCAGATACGCATTGTCATGGGTTTTGTCAGTAGCCGGCTCCATGCGATCAATGAACTTAGGCTTTTTTGGGTGGCTTCGCCTTGCGTGGTGCACAGCCAGATTTCGTCCGGTGCTTGTAAGCCGTATTCGTTTCGGAGTCGTTCGAAAGAGTCGTTGTCGGGATGTTCGGCGTACAGCGGCAAGCGGTCCGGCGCCAAAAAGCCGAAGACTTCGGGAACCACGGCCCAACTGGCGCCAAGCGTCATGAGTACGATATTTTTCATTGATTGATCATATGGGAGAGGCGTTATTGTAGAAGATACGGGTGTTGTTTGTGGGAGCGACGCCTTCGTCGCGATGTCGAGGCCACCGATACTCAGCAGCCACCGGCTTTGATCGAAGCCTTGGCGCTTTGGCTTCGATACCGTCAATAAGTCACTCGACTCTCTCGACCTCGATTATCGCGATCTAGGGATCGCTCCCACAGGGAAAGTTCTCTAATTAAGCCTTCAACTATTCAATCTACAAGTCATAACTTTGCGGCAGTTGCGGCGGCATGTTTTTTATCCCGACTCGCCGGCTTTCTGCCAGCAGCATCGGCAGGAAGCGCGATTCCAACCAGTCCGCCAGTTGCAGCCAATGCGGCTGTTGAACGGGCGCGAAGCCGTGCGCCAGGATCGATTGATTGCGGCTTTTGATTTGATTGAGCAAGTTTTTTTCTTCCGCCTTGATAAATTCGGCAGCCGCACCTTGGGTTTTGACCTTGACCAACTGCCAAGCCTGGAACAACCCGGCTTGATAGATTCCTTCTCTATTGGGCGTCAGTTCCATACCGGCGGGAATTTCGGCTTTCGCGATGTTGGCCGTATCGATGCCGCAATGCGATTTCAAGAGCCATTGCGCGGTCCATTCGATCAAGCGGTAAACCCGCGCGACGGCATCGTCGTAGCGGCCTTGCGCGGCGCGGCGCCGGGCATTGAGATACAAGTCGAGCAGTTGCGCCGGCTCGCGTTTTTCCGGGCGTTGATCGCGCAAACGCATTGCTATCGGCAAATAAGCTCTAAGTTCGTTCGGCAATCCGGGCGCGTAGTTTTGCAGCAGGTCGAGCGCGGTTTGATGGTTGAAGTTGTCCCATTCGGCAAAAGCGCGGCTCAAATCGCGAAAACGTGTGAACCGGCTGCGTAATTGCGCCTGGTTCGGCGCTCTGATGTCTTTGAGCCCGGCCTCGGCTTCGCCATAAGCGAAACGACTCCACGCTTGACGATATGGCGAAATTTGCCGTTCGAAGCGGATGTGTTCGATATTGGCCAAGGCCGCGTATTGCGAGCCGTCATGTACCTTGATCAAATCGGCGCGGCTGCCGGTTACCAGTTGCAGTTGAATGCCTTTCCGCTCCATCGCCGCCATGACCAAGCCGGCGCTCATCGATTTGGTGCCGCCGGTGTAATCGGCCATGATCGACGCGTTCGGAAACCGCCGCACCAATTCGTCCAATGCTCGATTGCAATCGGCGTAGATTTGGTCCAAGTCGTCCGATAAAGTCGTACACACATCGTATTGCTCCGGCGTCAATCCGGTTTGCGCCGGGATGTTGGGCAGACTAGGTTTATCGTCCTGAAACGCGGCCTTGATGCAATTGCCGCTACCGGTAATTTGCACGGCGGAACCGGGCCGTCCAGTCGCGGGGTCTTTGTCGGTGCAGATGAACAAAACGAAGTCGGGGCGCAGGTCGTTGATGGCGGTTACAATCGGCTGATGACTACCGCCGACGGTGCAGATTAGGATTTGGGTCATGGTTTGATTATTTTTAGTTGTAGATCATCGTTCCCACGCTCTGCGGTTCGGGGACGCTAAAGCGTCCCTGCCTGGGGTTCCACGGTCTTCCTTGCGAACGCAAACATTGGCTGCCGAAGCAAAATCGGTATGCATTCCCACGGAGGACCGTGGGAACGAGGATAAAGATCAATCCTGTAGATAGGCAAGCACTTTCAAGCTGCGTTGTTTCAGTTTCACTTTTTGCTTATTCGTTCCCTCGAAATCCGGAAGCCATTTGCCTGCATCGACCATTAACTCTCTGATTTTTTGTGCAATGCGTTTGGCGTCTTCCCCCTGCCATCGGTCCGACTCCAAGGCTTGCAGCAAGCGGGTGTCGTGTTCTTGTTGTTGAAACGGTTTTAGGAATTCTTCAACTTCCCGGTCTATCGGGCTTAACGCTGCGAGGCGTTGTTGCTCCGCCTCTTGTTGCAGGCGCATTTCCTCTGCGCGTTGTTGCTCGGCCTGTTTTTTCGCTTCTTCTTGTTGTTGCCGTAATTCGGCTTGTTGTTTGAGTTCGTTTTGTTTGGCCGATTGCCGCTGCAGCCAATCGATTATGTCTTGATTGCCTCGTTCCAGCCAGTTTTGCAGTTGACTATCCGGGGTTTTCGGATCGATTTCGACCAAGAGCCAGCCGAATGGCAGCAGATTGGTTCGATTGCCGATGTCGTCGGCGGCCAGCCACCAGGTTTTGGGTTGATTTTCCCATTTTGATTTTTCGCCTCTGCCCTGCATGATTCTAATGTTGCGAACGCCATTGAGGGTTAAAGCCTCGGCTCCGCTATGTCTGCCAAGACGCAGCAGGAAGGCTTCGCCGTTATGCAATCGCTGAGTAAGCCCTTTATCCATTAACTGTTCCATCTGTCTGAGCCAATCGGCTTGCAGATAATCCCTTTCTTTCATGCCGTTGATTTCTCTCCAGAATAACCCCATATAAAAATCGTTACAGGCCTTGGCGATGTCTTGTGCTGCCCAGTGCAAGTGTGGCTTAGGTAGTTTGCGGTTATCTTGCACGACGGATTGCGTATCCAACAGCGTTAAACTGCCGGTGAAACCTTGGTAATGATGAGGCGCCACGCATTCCAATAATTGGTATAGATTGCTGGCTTCGGCTTGCGATTGCAGCAATTTTCCGTTTTTTATGACAGGCTTGCGTTTGCGATTGACGGCGAATTGTACCTGGCAAGCCGGCTTATCGGCTTTGCCTTGCCAGCCCGCGTCGCCGACCGATATAAGCCGCATCGGATCGGTATGAAACTTCCCTTCAAACAAGGATTCTTGCAGTTTTTGGTTCGTTTGTTTACGGTCGATCAAGGGCTTTCCGTCATTGATATCGTCTAACAGCGCTGTCCTTATAGCGCCTTTGATACTGCTGCCCGGTAAGAGCGGAAGGCCGTCGACCGGATTATAAAAGGTGCGATCGATTTCCAACTTGTTGATGACCCTTCGACCTTGACCTTCGTGTTGCGCGGTTTGGCCGATCCGTTTTCGATACAACGATTTGATTCCGCCGGCCGTTGGCACGGGGAGCTTGGCAAAGGCCAGTAGTTTCTCCCTATGGTTATGAAAGAAAGATTGCACCTTGGTTAGCATCGTGTCATCGGGCTTGCCGTTGACGATAGCCAATAATTGTTGTCTGTCGCTGTCGCTCAAACCAGCCAGCGCAGCCCGGCTATCGAAACTGTATAAAGCCCCTGCTTCATCGTCGATAACATAATTGCCCGGCTCGTAGCTTTCATCGGCGCCAATGTGAATGGGCGATAACGGTGTGTATTTCAGCGTGTAGTGATTCAAAAAATGTGTCATGAACATTCCTTGGCTTGAAAATTGACGGCTATGACGGGAGCATAGCCTTGATGTACCGTGGCGGGTAGCGTTTTCGAGAGCTCGCCGTTGCCGCCGATGCCTTGGCCGATAAAGCCGGACGCAGGAGGATTCGTAGCCATTATCGCGGCGGTTTGCGCCAATAGAATCGGATTTTTAAACGGTTTGCCTTCTTGGTGAACGGCGATATCGCCGTGCCGGCCAAATCGGGTGAAGAGTTGATAATAGCTGCGTTCAGGCGCGAAGCCCAAGCCTTGCGGAGCACATGGCGCCAGCGTCAAACTGCTATCGGCATCGGCTTGAGAAGGTAACTCGGCGGCTTGAAATGCTTCCAGCTTGAATTTACCAAGCCCGATGCTGGCATCGCGTCCGAAGCCGAATTCGCCGATATCGGTCAGGCAATTTTGATAATCCTCCGCGCTCAACCGCTCGGTATCCAATAGCACATAGATATGCCAACGCAGACCGGGAATGAACCATTCCTGTTCGATGCTATAGGGAGCAAAACCTCCCTCGCCTGTCGTATTGCTTCGCCGGTCGATGGTATTGTGGGGCTGTGGATGTTTTTCACTCAATTTACCGAAGTCGCCGGCGATATCCGCCGCCGTTTTCGCCAAGCCCAACCATTCCGACACCGGTTTTTCGATTTCCGCTTCGGCTAGCCAACAACGCTTTTTGACGGCTTTTCGATCCGTTCCGTCGATCGGACGATAATAGCTAAACGGTAGTTTCGGTAACGGTAGATAACCTTGCGGAAAGGCATCGGATGCGACCGCGAACGGCCTGCCTTCGATATAACCGTTTAATAATTCGGTCAGACTTGCTTCACCGAACCGGTTGCGAATCGCCCAACACAGTTGACCGAACAAGGTATCGCCTTTTAGCGGCGTCGCGAATGCCGACAACGGCGTAAGCGTCACACTAAAGCTTTGCATCAGACGGCCTCTTTTAAATCGAGTTGTTCGAGTTCCGTTTGAATGTTTCGGCCTTCCAATTGCAAATCTCGAAAGGCGATTTTGCCGTAACCGCGCGATCCGGAACCGCCCAGGCCGGTCAATTCCAACAATTTCATGCCTTGCAGCACGGTATCGAGCAAGTTTTCATCGTCATGAACGCGAATCGTCAGATTGAAATCGAATTTGGCGGTTGCCGGAACGCGCTCGGTATTGCGAGGATGCTCGGCCGTGCCTTTGATTCGGTCAATCATGTTTTCCATTTTGGTTTCCGTGAGCAGCAGGTTTTTGTCATCCATTTCTTTCGCCCACTCCGGGCATAACGAACAATCCCAGAACGATAGCCGGCTCGGGCCAATTTCAGCCAGTAGATCCGAAGCAATATCGCCATCGGGCGCGCCTCCGAACAATTTGACTAAGGCTTTCGCTTTATCTAACACGTTGCTATCGAGTTTCTTCAAGTGTTTGAAGCTAAGCGGTTGCCCATCCGTTTGTCCGACCACGCCTAATTGCCACTCCAAGAGGCTACGCATTTTGCCTTTGATGCTGGAACCTGGAATATAAGGCTGTTGAGTAATAGGATTTTTGATAACCGGATTATCGGTGCCGCCAATGTGAATTTCGGTGTTGCCGCTACCGATATGAAGACCACTCAATAATTCGATTTGGCCGGTAAGTTTTTGTATTTTGGTGAGTTGCATATTTTTGCCTCCGATCAATTTGGGCGTTCTTGTTTATAAAAGCCCATGAAGGCTTCCATGAATAATTTGAATGTGTGCAGGGTTTGAGCGCAGATGACTTGTTGCAACCCTTTATGGATCAAGTCAACAAAATTGTCATCGACTAACTTACGGCCTCTCGCATATGCTGCCTTGGCGTTGATCATCCGAATAAAGGGTAAATAATCATCAAATTTTTCAGGATTTTGGCGTACCTTGCTGTCCCATAAAACAATTTCGTCATAAAACTTTCTGAGTTGAGTTGCCTTATTGACTCTGTCACCTCCGCTCGCAACAACTTTGGCCACATTTTTGGCTATGTCATTGAACAAGTCCGGGTTGATTTTTTCGCCCGGTTTACCGATGTTTATTTCCATGTTGTTCTCCTGTTTGTCTATGTCGCTTAAATTTCATTTCGCGCCGCAAGAGCGGCTTAGGCTTGCTCCCACGCCGGAGCGTGGGAGCCATGTCTTATGACTCTTACCGTCACCACGCTCCGGCGTTATCGTCTCCACGCTCTGGCGTTATCGTTCCCACGCTCCAGCGTGGGAATGCCTCCAGGGACGCTCCGCGTCCCGAGTAACAGAGCCAGTCGGCTTCACCACGAGTCTATCTCCAGCAGAGGCTCGCCGCCGAAATAATTCGCCGCACTGGAATAACGCCAATGCTCCGGCCTTGCGACATAACCCCGCTTGACCGGATTATGGTGAATGTAATCCAGCTTCTGCCTCATCATCGCTTCGTTGAGTACCAACTCGGCATGCGCGCCTTCTTGCCAGAACTGATACGCTCTATCCGTTTTATGCGCTCGTTTTGCGAAACGAAGCCGGTCCAGGATGCGATCGACTCGATTTGCTTGTAGATAATCGATGATCTTCCGTGCCGTATAGGATTTGAAGCTGTTCAGGCATTTATCCAAGCGCTCCGACTGTGCGACGAAGTGCAGATGATTTTCCAGCACGACGAAACCGTATAGTTTCAAGCCTTGCTCTTTGCGTTGATATTGCCAGCAATCGAGTAGTACCTGCACGGTCTCCGGACGCGTGAAGACCGGCAGCCATTCCAGTATGGTGCAGGTTAAAAAATGCGGCTGGCCCGGTTCTTTTATCGTGTAGCGGCTTCTTCCCATAGTGTTTCCTATCTCGACGCGGAGCGTCTTCGGATGCATTCCCACGCCGGAGCGTGGGAACGATGTCGTATCTGCACGGTCTCCGGACGCGTGAAAATCGGCAGCCATTCCAGTATGGTGCAAGTTAGAAAATGCGTCTGGCCCGGTTCTTTTATCGTGTAGCGGCTTCTTCCCATAGTGTTTCCTATCTCGACGCGGAGCATCTTCGAATGCATTCCCTCGCCGGAGCGTGGGAACGATGAAGGCCGCGACGCAGCGTCGCTTCCGAAATCTCTTAATCGCGTTGCTGGTATAGGTGGCAAAACAGCGCGACTCGATAATTACTGCCGTGCCGAATGATGCCGGCATTGGCGATTTCCTCAGCCAGTTCCGCTTGTCGGCGTTTACGCTGTTCTTTATCGAGATGCTTGTTGCGCTCCAGCATGCGCACGGTACGGTAAGCGAAGTAGCTATGCCAAACCGCGTTTTCCGGCTTTTCGTCGACCTTCTCGGCCATGTCAATCAAGTTGAGCAGGCCGTAAACATAGCCGGTGCTTAAGTCCATGTCTTCGCTGAGTTCCTGCAATCGTTTCCGGCGGGTTGACAAGGCGCTGAACTCTTCCCAATACATGGCTTGATTAAAACAGTTGACGGCGTTTTTGGGCGAAGGCACAACTTGACCGGGATTATGCGCTTTGGCTCGCTCCAGCGCATCCTCCGCCATTTCGCCAAGTTGATTAATCGGCAGGCCGGGCTTGGTGGTGCTGATGCCTGCGGAAAAGTGTACTTCGGGATTGTGCGCGACGTATTCTTGAAAAGCTTGCCGCATTTTGCCGGCCATATTTATCTGCGACAGCCAAGGACCTATCAGAAAAAAATCGTCGCCTCCGGCGAAAACCGTGTAGGTGTTTCGATATTGGTCATCGGATCGGCACAGCCATGGTAAATAAATCGTAAAGAATGCGTTGATTTGCCGAGACAATGCGGCGGTTTTACTGAAACTGGTATCGTCTCCCAGGCCGGATTGAAAGATCATACCGAGATTATCGACATCGCCTTTTAAAGTCGAAAGTGCCGTAATGCCCTGCCATCGATGGTTTTCCTGCAAGGTTTGATCTTCACAAGCAATATGATTGAGCGTTTTTGCATCGCCCAATTCCAATTTGTCCTCGCCGGCATATTTTCCCAATAGCGACTCCGCATGAGCCTTGTCATCAAATATCGGCACATAGGCATTGATCGTTCGTCTGGCATAACCGTTCCACAATGCGCCATCCGCTGATTTCGGCAGCGAAAAATCCCACGCCCTGAGCAGATTGCCGTTTTTGGCCTGTTCGCCGAATTTGCCTTGGATGTCTTGGTTTTCGGCAAAACTGATATGGTAGCCGAACACTGGTATTTTCAGTGTGCTGGCCATATTCAAGGATTGCCGAGTAATCAGAATGCGTTCCCTGCGCGTCAACCATTCCCCGGTTTTCAGTTGATCCCAAGCCAATCTGCTAATACTGGTTTCTTGGTCGAGTTGCTCGCTGGCCGGCGATTTTCCGTCAATTTTGCAAACGCCTTTATCCTTATCAAAACTATCGAGAAAATCTTTGAAAACAACCGGCGCCGCTGCATCGCCGCATAGATTCAGTCGTTGATTCTTGGCGATTTCCAGTTGATCAAATAACTTGGTAATCAATGCCTTATACGGACTCGACTTCCCTGGTTTGGCCCGGCGAAAATCGTTACATGTGGCGTCTGTCCAAGCCAATCCAACCCCTGCTTGCCCCCAACTATGCTGTAAAAACCAGTCGTTTAATTCTTGTTGGACCTGTTGCAGTGTTTCGATGGTCGCCGGCGTATTCGACGCCACGATCATGAACTTGCCGGCGGCGTTGATGACTTGGCTCGTGGATGGTAATGACAACGCTTCCAAAACCTTGAGCGCCGCGCACTCGCTGAGCAATGAGACATAAAAAGAACGGCCGCGCAGCAATTTGGCGGCGCGCTTGTTGGTTTCGCCACCGCTGGCGAAAATGAAATCTTGAATACCGAAAAAGTCGCCTTGAATCAGTAGAATCTTCTTCTCTTGCCAGCTTTGTTCTTGGGCTTTGAGTGCTTTGGCAGCGTTTTCATCGGTTTCGCCCCGCTCGTGGTGATAACGCCACAATGCCGTTGCCAGCGCCGCCGCGACTCGGGAATGGTCGTATAACGAAACATCCGGGCGGATATTGAATGCCGTAGCGGAAGGAATGGCTTGTGTATAAACGCCCCATAAGGTTTCAAAATGATCCAGCCATAACGACCAGTTGTTACGGTGCGATTTCGGCAATAATTTCAACGCCTCGACAAAGCCCTGCCATAACTTCTCATATTCCTTTTGTGCGGCTTTGTCGTCGTTGCCTTCGCATTTTTCGCTCTTTACCGGAAAAATACTATTTGGCGACAGCGGTTTGAGCGGATAACGATACGCATAGTGTTGCTTGTCTTCGCTATGCAAACGTATTTGCTCGAACAAGGTCAACTGCCTTGCGGTGTAGTGATTTTTGCCCGTCTCTGTAATATCTTCGCCGTGATTGTAGGTTTCGAATTCTTCTCGGTCGAAGCCCGATGCCACGCGATCTGCCGTCGCGATGATCCATTGTAAAAAGGTCTCCGGCTTATGATGCTTGGCTGCGGCATTGATAAACGAGTCATCGGCTTCCTTGGATTTCCACGAACCGAAAGGCGCGAAATCGGTGCCTTTCAACTCGGGCATGGATTCTTCGATCAAATCCATCGCTAAACCCGTATAGGCTGCATGAACATGACTGAACCAGCCTTTGTCATCGACATGATTTTTCCGATGCGGACAATAAAGCTGTTTGTTGGCGTCTAGTATTTCTTGGTCGACCGGTATCCTCGCCCGTTCGGCAAACTTGCCTAAATCGTGTAAAAAAGCAGATAAGGCGATGCGGCTCGATTGATCCAATAATTTTCTTTTTTCTTGTTCTTGCATATTTATGACTCCTGATAATGTATCTGCCCTACTTCCAACGGTATCCAATACCCCGTCCTGGGCCGCTTGCCAACTGCGGCGATCAGGTAGGGTTTTGCGTTGACGCCTAGCGCTTCTTTTAGCCGGCTGTTGACCCCGGATTTTCTTTGTTCGAAAAAGGCTTTGCTCATGCCCTCTTCCAGTGTTTTCAAGGTTCGGTCGGATAAGCCCAGTTCGCCGGCGATTTGCCGGTAGCTTTTTAAATATTCGAACATGTATTCCATGTCGGGTACACCGTCGGACGGGCATGTGACCGGCGACATGTTATGCGCTTGCCGATTGAGCAGCCATAGATAAAACGCCAGTTCGACAGGTTTGAGTTTGATCGCGGCGCCGTGCGCGTTCAGCGTTCTTTGTTTGAGGTCGATGGTCAATTCCGGCGGGCCGAGTTTTTGCTGCGCGTTGGCCACGGCGCGGCTGAAGCTGGTCTTGCCTTCGAGTAAAGCCGGATCGAGGCCGTGGCGTAAGCGCACGAAGGCGATGTCGGCCAGGACGACTTCGGCGTGTTGCGTGTCCAGCGGTTTTCGGGTCGGGTCGTTGCCGTAGATGATTTGCGACTGCGGCGTCGGGTAATAAAACTGCGGATGCGATTCGTAGTCTGGCGATACCAGGACATGGCTGAGCCGGTCTTGCGGGCGTCCGAATAGCGACAGTGCATAACCGGCGTAGAAGCCCATGGTTTTTCTGCCGCCGGCAATCGACACATGCAATTCGCGGTTTGGGTCGGCGGTCAGTTTTCTGATCCATTCGGTGATGCCGTCGGCCATCGCTTGGTTGTCTTCGCGACTGCGGATGTCTTGCAGCAATTCGCCGCTGTCGCGTTGCAGTATATGGATGTCGTTTTCGTCAAAGGTCGGCATGGACAAATCGTAGTCTTGATAAAATCTCTTGAGCCAGCCGTCGTTGATCAATGTTAGCTTGGCTCGTTGCCGGCCTTCGGCCGTGGTTAGGATATGGATGCGCGCGGGCATTTCGTCTTTCTGCTTGTGCAGGGCGTAGAGCGTTTCGGTGACGATTTGCGGTGTTAGGCCGGTGACGGCAAGTAGGGTTGTATTCGGCATTGAGTTTTTCTTCTTTTTTACATTTTTCGAGGCTTGGGATTTGCGGCTTCAATTCCGTTGTTCGGTTTTCGGCATTTTCGTCTCCGAAAATCGCGATCTGGGGATCGCTCCCACAGGATGACTCCCACTGTATGGTTTTTAACTTCGGCATCAAATGCGATTGTGCTTCTTTCTCCCATGATTGTTCGACCGCCGTGGGAGCGACGCCTTCGTCGCGATGTCGAGGCCGATGTCGTTAAGCTCTCTTTGTATTTTTCGAAGCCTTCAGCGTTTAGCCGCTTTGTTCTCGGTGCTTAGGCCTTGCGGCTTCGATTCCGTTGTTCGGTTTTCGGCATTGTCGGCTTCGATGATCGCGATCTGGGGATCGCTCCCACAGAGGGGTGTTTGGGTTTATTTGATGCTACTCCACTTCGTTGACTTTTCTTCAACTGGCAAGCTTGTCGGGAGAATCGTGTAAGCACCGAGGCCCATGCTGGTCGCCTTGCCGGCATGCGTCCATTGGCCTAGCCAAAGGTAGGGCCAAAATGCTTCGTTGTCTTGCATCTCTAGGCTGAATCGGCCGAGCAGTCCGCCCATGTTCATTTCGGTTTTTTGTCTCGATGAGTAGCGCGTCCAGTCGTGCCATTGGAGCTTAGTATCGGTGCAATGCGTTGCCGATGCCTGTTTGGTCAATCCGGCAAAGTCGGTTTCAAGCGGCGTGTCGGTATGAAAGTAGCTGAGCATGGATTGACGGCGCAGCAGGTTGGCGAAGAATGCGCCGAAATTAAAATGGTCCGGCGTCAGGTTTTTTCCGTCTTGTTTGATGCGCAGCGGCGTCTCCAGGGAGATCGTAATCGATTCAGGCGGATCGGGTATCTTAGGCATCGATGCCGGCGGCCTCGGTTGCAGTTCACCCCCCCGATATAGGGTTTGCCCGCCCTCCATGGAATCGAGATAATCGATATGATGCAATTCGAAGCGTTGTCTGTGTCCGCCGATGCCGTCGATCCCGGCTTTTTGCAATGCATGAACAATGTACGGTAAGTAACGTTCGGCATGTCCGAATAAAATTATATCTAACGCATAGCTCGTGTCTATGGCATCTTGCTGTGGAAAACGAAATACGAAGGGATGCGGCGCTGCATTGTATTTTCGCATTTTCTCGCTACCCGGTGGCGGCGGCGTTTCGAACACGACGCTGTAGGCGCAGGCGTTTTTTAATAGACATTGCGCGCAAGGCGTATTACGAACGACGCAGACGGTCTTTTTTAAGGCATGGCCGAATGCGCCTCGCCAGGCAGAGCCGGGAAAATCCGGCAGACGAACCGGATGTTCGGTATCGAAATGGAATCGGTAGTGATTGAACGGAATGGTGAGCGGTGTTGGGTGCATATGTAACCTCCTTGTTTTTAAGTTTAAACAATCTAACGGCTTTTCCCCGCTTCGGCAAGCTTTTCAGGTTCGTTCATTTTCATTTCCATATTCATTGCGCAACCGATTAGTCGTTGTTAAGAAGAAAAACATCGGCTTTGTAACTATTCAGTCCCCGGCAATTATCGTTCCCACGCTCTGCGTGGGAACGATAGGGGATTTGAATAATTACCTCGATTGGGCTTTCTCGCAGTTATTATCAATAGTCATATCGCCCCCGCAAAGCGGGGGGCTTGACGGTTATTAGCAGCCCCAAGGGCTGCCATTGTTAAGCTTTTGTGGTTTTATTAAAACTCACCGTTATCATCAGACCCATTGCCTTCGAGTTGTTCTTGATTCCGGATGTATTTCCTAATTTGGGCCTCTTCAAATCCCACGGTGGACACCGCGTAGCCCCTTGCCCAAAAACTCTCTCCATTGAAATTTTTCTTCCTTCCCGAAAATTGCCGCGCCACCGCTATCGCACTTTTCCCTTTGATGTATCCGACCACTTCCGCTACCGAATACTTCGGCGGAATCTGTATCAGCATATGCACATGATCTTGTACCATATGCCCTTCCAATATCTTGCTCCGCCGCTGCCCCGCCAACTCATGAAACACCGGACCTAAAAACTTTCTGATTTTTCCATACAACACTTTTTTCCGGTACTTGGGGACAAACACCACATGATATTTGCAGTCCCATTTCGAATGACTTAAGCTTTCGTATGACATGTAATTGCTCCTCTTTCTGCGGACCGCCAAGCCCCGACGAGCAATTTACATGTCTTTAAAAACTAAATCTAAAGGCAAAGCCTTGATAGTCCCACTGGTCAAACCAGTGGCTTACCTTTCAACGAGTTATTGAAATGCACTGGCGAATTGCCTATGCTCCGCAAGCGGAGTTTAATTATACCCACCGCAGATCAAAATTCGGCACCAGGGTGTCCGTCAAAGGACGCCGTGAATACATCCCTGTAGGCTCTATGCCAGCTCCATGCTGGCAAAGCCTTTGCCGCACCCCCTGGCGCCTCCTCAGGCACTGCCGAAATTTGAAGTGCGAAAGGTATAACTTCGTATTTCATAACGCTCGACTCGATTCACGGCACATCAACAACGATATTGCCCTATAAGACCACAGGTCTAATCGGTCAGTAGCCCTCATACCGGGACGATGTGCTTAAACAAAAACAAAAAGGAAGCACTATGAAAATTGGTATCCCTAAAGAAGTACACGAAGGTGAAAAGCGCGTCGCGACGACGCCCGAGGCCGCCGCAAAAATCATCAAGCTCGGTTTTTCTGTCGCGGTCGAATCCGGCGCGGGTCTCGGCGCCGACATTTCGGATGAAGCCTATCGAAAAGCCGGCGTTGAAATTATCGATAGCCCCGAAAAAATTTGGCGGGACTGCGATGTGGTCATGAAGGTACGTCCGCCGCAAAAACATCCGAAACTCAAAAAAGACGAAGCCGATTTGCTCAAGGACAGCGGACATTTAATCAGTTTTATTTGGCCTGCACAAAATGAAAAATTAATGCAGAAGCTGGCCGCGAAAAACGCCACGGTACTGGCGATGGACAGCATACCCAGAATTTCCCGCGCGCAAAAAATGGATGCACTCAGCTCGATGGCCAACATTGCCGGCTATCGCGCCGTCATCGAAGCGGCTCAGCATTTCGGCCGCTTTTTTACCGGTCAGATCACCGCGGCCGGTAAGATTCCACCCGCCAAAGTGTTGGTCATCGGCGCGGGCGTTGCAGGTCTCGCCGCGCTAGGCGCCGCAAAATCACTCGGCGCGATCGTTCGGGCCTTCGACACCCGCCCCGAAGTCAAGGAGCAAATCGAAAGCATGGATGCCGAATTCTTGATGCTGGATTTCGAGGAAGAAGGCTCCGGCACCGGCGGCTATGCCAAAACCATGTCCAAGGAATTCATCGAAGCCGAAATGGCCTTGTTCGCGCAGCAAGCCAAAGATGTCGATATCATCATCACAACCGCGCTGATTCCGGGCAAGCCAGCGCCGAAATTGATCACGAAGGCAATGGTTGAATCGATGAAACCAGGCAGTGTCATAGTCGACTTAGCCTCCGAGCAAGGCGGAAATTGCGAACTCACGCAAAAAGATAAAGTTGTGGTCGAACACGACGTCACAATCATCGGCTACAGTAATCTGCCCAGCCGTTTGGCCAATCAGTCCAGTCAGCTCTATGCCACCAATTTAAGACATTTATTGACCGACCTTTGCCCTGAGAAAAACGGACAACTCGTCATTGACATGGAAGACGAAGCGATACGCGGTGCCACGGTCGTCAAGGAAGGCAAGATTACTTGGCCGCCGCCTCCGCCAACATTGTCTGTCGCGCCGAAAACACCGAACGATGCCAAAGTCCCCGTTGTCATCGAAAAACCTTCAGGATTACCGATACCGCAACCGGTCAAGCAACTGCTTCCGCTGATTCTCGGCGGCCTGGCGCTGTTCAGTGTCGGCTCGGTCGCACCGGAATCGTTCATGTCGCATTTCACTGTATTCGTGTTGGCCTGCTTCATCGGGTATCAAGTGATCTGGAATGTCAAGCCGTCATTGCATACACCGTTGATGAGCGTCACCAATGCGATTAGCGGCATTATCGTGATCGGCGCGCTGATTCAAGTCTCGGCAACGGGCTTTTTGATCACGCTGCTGGCGGGACTGGCCGTACTGATCGCATCGATCAATATCGTCGGCGGCTTTGTTGTAACTCGTCGTATGTTAGAAATGTTCAGGAAATAGGAAGGTCCCATGTCTCAAAGTCTAGTTTCAATGTCCTACATCGCGGCGGCCGTTCTGTTTATCTTGAGCCTGAGCGGTCTCAGCAACCAGGAAACCGCCCGTCGCGGCAATTATTACGGCATGGCGGGTATGGCCATCGCAATATTCGCGACCGTGCTGAGCGATTCGGTCACGGCTTATGTCACGTTGATCATCGCCTTGCTGATCGGCGGTTCTATCGGCGTTAAGGTCGCTCTAAAAGTCGAAATGACGCAAATGCCGGAATTGGTTGCAATCATGCATAGCCTGGTCGGTCTGGCGGCAGTATTGGTCGGTTACGCAAATTTCATCGAGGAAGGCACCTCGCTTTCCGGCATCGAAAAATCGATACATGAAATCGAAATTTATGTCGGTGTGCTAATCGGCGCGATTACGTTTTCCGGTTCGGTGATCGCATTCGGTAAACTCAGCGGACGCATCGACGGTAAACCGCTGATATTGCCCGCCCGGCATTGGCTCAATCTCGGTCTGTTGATCTTGGCGATTTTGTTCGGCAAATGGTTTCTCGCGCAAGCCGAAACCGGCGGCGGCATGTTTCCGTTGCTATTGATGACGGTTATCGCGCTGGCCTTCGGCGTGCACATGGTCATGGCGATCGGCGGAGCCGACATGCCGGTCGTCGTTTCGATGCTGAACAGTTATTCCGGATGGGCCGCGGCCGCGACCGGCTTCATGCTTAGTAACGACTTATTGATCGTCACCGGCGCGTTGGTCGGCAGCAGCGGTGCGATCTTGAGTTATATCATGTGCCGCGCGATGAATCGGCATTTTCTTAGCGTCATCGCGGGCGGCTTCGGTACCGGCAGCAGCGGCGCGGCTGCGGAAGTCGTCGGCGACGTCAATCCGATTACGCCGGAGGAAACCGCGCAATTGCTGATGTCGGCAGGACACATCGTGATCGTTCCGGGCTACGGAATGGCCGTCGCTCAGGCGCAGCATACCGTGTTTGAAATCACCAAACTGCTCCGCCACAAGGGTAAGAATGTGCATTTCGGTATTCACCCTGTCGCGGGACGCATGCCCGGCCACATGAATGTTCTGCTGGCTGAAGCCAAGGTCCCTTACGACATCGTCTTTGAAATGGAAGAAATCAACGAAGACTTTCCTCATGTCGATGTCACGCTGGTGATCGGCGCGAACGACATCGTCAATCCGTCGGCGCTCGACGACCCGAACAGTCCGATCGCCGGCATGCCGGTTCTTGAAGTCTGGAAGGGACAAACGACGATCGCGATGAAGCGCAGCATGGCTTCGGGATACGCCGGCGTCGGCAATCCCTTATTCGTGATGGAAAACACCCGCATGCTGTTCGGTGACGCAAACGACACGCTGCAGGCGGTTCTGAAAGCGTTGAGCGCTTGAAAATGAGTTGTTAGCCCTCAGCCGGACGGAGTTTTTTCTCCGTCCGCTTCAACCGAATACGGCATGATTTTCCGCGTCCATTGTCTAGGAGATGCATGATGTCCAATAAAATTGCTTTGTCATTCCGGTTCTTCTTCCTTTTCGTTTCGATCGCGATCGTTATCGCATCGAAGAGCGCATCTGCCAATCTTTTCACTTCCACCGATTCGTTGAGCCTACTGGAAAACGCATGTTCAACCGAGGCCGGTTCTTACCAACAACTCATCGATTTAACACAACAAATTGCCGCTTCCGAGAATTTGGAGACAGCTAGAGCTCTCGCACTTACCCCAACCGATGAAGCTATCGATGCCTTGAAAAACGCGCGTACGATCATGCCGTTCAGCGATGAGCTACAAATGGCCGAAAACCGGTTGAGCGATGCCCGCAACCGCATCTTATTGGCCTCCTCGCAGAATCAAGTTGCCGACGAATTCTCCGGCATAATGCTCGCGTCGCTCGACGATGACCAAGCCGCTCGTGTCGACCTCGGCAAAGTCAGTTGCAATTATTCGACCGGCGAAGTCATTGCGATTGTGATCGGCTTGATTTTAGGAATAATCCCCGGGCTGATCTTACTTATCGTGCTATGTTGACAACGAGGTTTCGGGATCGACGAAATTAAATTGAGCGTTCGATCAGATCTATCTTAAGTCACCAAAATGCGACTTGTTTATTGAAATAAAGCGAATACGGCGTCCTGTCAAACGAGTAACCGAACCCTCGACAAAGCTGACAGATCCAGGAAGTTCTTTATCGCGAAATCCTAAGTTGACGCTTATTGGGTGCGGGAAGTTATTTTGAGCATATTCCTTAGTCATTTAGGTACTTCTAATCTGAACAAAAACATCTATTATTCAGGGGATACGAACGTATTTTGCGAGGCTGTCGGTCGCATCCCGCACCTTCAACAAAGCCGAACGTTTTTTCAGCACGAAGGACGTAATGCGGAACCTCAGCCTAATTCTAACCATAAGGCGGCCAAGGTTGTTGCTTATTTCGAAATGCCGGTGTTAAAGTACAATTAAGATTGATTGAATCAAGTCGCAGGACGTCTTAAAAAAGGTTAGTCAAATCAATTAACGGTCACACCACTCTTTAACGGTTACGCTTATGATCCATCATGCTCTAGCCTTACATTTTCACCAACCAGCCGGTAACCTTGAGTTTCTTTGGGAACATGAACCCTGGGAAGCCGAAAAAATTCTCTTTGCGCTTGACCGGATTCCGAGAACGCTTTGGCAGTATGAAGGTTTGGGTAAAGTCCATATCTCTTTATCGGGAACTTTACTCGAAACTCTGTCGAACCCGTCTTTCCAGCAGCTCGTATACGGAAAAGTCGACTGCGGTACGTTGCTATGGTATCTCCAAAATGAAGCGATCATCCGAGTACTCGGCTCCGCTTATTACCACCCCGTTCTGCCACTGATACCCGTAGACGATCGCGAGCCTCAGGTGGAGCGCTGGCTGGGTATAGGAAAAAACCTCTTCAACCGCGAGAAATTTCCAGGTTTTTGGCCGCCGGAAATGGGTTTCACGATGGAGTTGATTCCACTACTCAGACGATTCGGCTACCGATATGTGTTTGTCGATAGCGAACATGTGGAAGCATTAACACCGATGAGCTGGGAAGAATTGCATTATCGGCCTCACATAGCCCGTAACGGCAACGATAGCATCGTAGTGATCGTCAGAGACAGAGATCTATCGAATGCTCAAGAGTCTGGGATGGACTACGGGTGGTTCAGCCGCGAGGTTCACGACAGAACGCGTTGGTGCGATTTTGAACCATTAGTAACAACCTGCTCCGATGGCGACAATGGCGGATGGTTCCGCGATACCTCGCCTCATAACAACTTCTGGGGCGTGTTCTATCAAGAATTCATGACTCAAGCCCAAAACGGCGCCGATGATATTCGACCCGTATTTGTAGAAGATTATCTGGCTAAGCACGGTACCTATGGCGAAGTTTATGTCCGCCCCGGCGCTTGGAATACCGGTTGGCATCACGGTCGCGACTTTCAACAATGGACCGGCTCGCAAGCTCAAAAAGACGCCTTAGCCCGTGTACATGCGATCAGCAAAATAGTTCACGAAGTCCACTGGCAGTCTTTAGCGCAACAAGATACTAACCCTACACTGGAGGATCTACTGGAATCCACGATGTGGCACTTGCTTCGTTCGGAAACCAGTTGCAACTTCTATTGGGGAGAAGACTGGGTTCATCGTTGCCATGAAGATCTTAACGACTGTGTAACGACCATGGAAGCCATTCATGAGCTTATTGCCAACCCGAAATGATTGATTAAGATAAGATCACACATAAAAATTGAAACTATTCAGTCCCCCGGCAATTATCGTTCCCACGCTCTGCGTGGGAACGATAGGGGGTGTGAATAATTACTAAAAATTAGTCTTGATAAGCAAAAGTATTAAGCCGATTGCCAAGAATAAACCTATCCAAATGACTCAGGATTTTTATTCGACTACAAAAACCGGAAAGGGGCGCATAATTGCGCTCTGTTATTTTCCCCGGCTTGCAGTAGATGGGCAGAAAGACCATTCATTTAGGTTTGCTTCTCGCCGGAAGTCGCTTAAACCAACGTTTACCGTTGATACTTCACCCCCATCATCCCTATCGGCCGGATGCCTTCGTCAAGCTTTCAAGGAAGTCAAAGCCCATTGCTATCCACGATGTCGCCCCGGCAGCTCATGCCCGAGCGACAATTAACGCATATATAACCTAACGTAAACTCAACCAATAAGGAATCTCAAATGGATCAACTTCCGGAATATGTCGATGAATTTCCCAATTTTTGCGGTGCCGAAGAGCAAGTCTTGAAAACCGTCCGACAAGGACGTCATCAAGAGTTCTATCGAGAAGCCGGCAAAATAGACTTTAGCAATACTCGCGCCGCTTGCGCGATCGCACTGCACATGCATCAACCGTTGATTCCTGCGGGCGGCGACGACTTGTCGACTGCGGCCATTATCAGCAATCTGCAATATATGATGGAACACCCCGATATCGGCGATAATCACAATGCCGGCGCGTTTCATTATTGCTACAAACGGATAGGCGAATTTATCCCACAATTGATTAGTGAAGGCAAAAGCCCTCGCGCGATGCTGGAATATTCCGGCACGCTATTCCATGGCCTACGCAAAATGGGCCTTCACGATGTGTTTGATACGCTCAAAACCGTCACCTGCAATCCGGAATTCAGCCATGCGGTGGAATGGTTGGGCGCACCATGGGGACATGCCGTCGCACCGTCGACCCCGGTTCAGGATTTTCGTTTACACGTATTGGCGTGGCAACAGCATTTCGCGGCTATTTTCGGTTGGCAAGCCTTAGAGCGCGTCAGAGGCTTTTCGCCATCGGAAATGGCCTTGCCCAATCACCCGGATGTCGCTTATGAATTCGTTAAAACTCTTGTCGATTGCGGCTATCAATGGGTGCTCGTACAAGAACATAGCGTCGAACATCCCGAAGACGGCAGCAACCCGCGCCAGCCGCATTTACCGCATCGTCTGGTTTGCACCAACTCAGCCGGCGAAACCGCGAGCATTATCGCCATTGTTAAGACCCAAGGTTCCGATACCAAACTGGTTGCGCAAATGCAGCCTTGGTATGAAGCGCAAAGCCTATCGACGCTAACGCTAGCCGGACACAAGGTGCCGCCATTAGTGACGCAAATCGCCGACGGCGAGAACGGCGGCGTCATGATGAACGAGTTTCCCGCCAAATTCATGGAAGTCGCCAGAGAATCTTCTTGGAGCGACGTGCCGATGATGAATGCCAGCGAATATCTGGAGCACCTTTGGTCAATCGGCATAAAAGAAGATGACTTGTCGGCGATTCAACCGGTTTTTCAACGGGCTATTTGGCAACGGATGAAACCGGGAGAGGGCTCGGATCGATTAGCTAATGTCATCGAAGAGATTAAAGGCGAAGACCATCGATTTCATATGGATGGAGGCAGTTGGACCAACGATTTGTCCTGGGTTCACGGTTATGAAAACGTACTAGGACCGATGGAAGAGATCAGCTCGTTGTTCAATGAAAAAGTCATTAAGAAGAAAATACCGAGTTCCGATGCGCGTTATCGCAACGCGCTGTTCCACTTATTATCCTCGCAAACCAGTTGTTATCGTTACTGGGGCCAAGGCCAGTGGACCGACTACGGACGGGAAATTTGCCGACGCGCAAAACATGTATTGGAATACGATTTTTAATCTTTCAAGCTAGAAAGAGCAGTTGGCATGTGTTGTATACCCGCCGAATTTCACGCTCTTTCCCAAGCTCCAGCTCTCGCCGTTATACACAAGTATCGGTAAACTTGCTAAACAGAGGTCGCCGTATACTTGGAAGCGGTGCTGTTTGATAAATCTGCGGATATTGAACATCAGTGGCTTCGAAATCGCGACGAAGGCGTCGCTCCCACAAGGGGCCGGATGCTCTGTGGGAGCGATCCCCAGATCGTCCCTCACCTAACGCTAGGTGAGGGAAAGTCGGGAACGTTGGGCGACAAAAAATGGTATCGAGGCCTCATTGGCTAAGATTGCAAAACGGTAATTTTTGACTTATGTATAACGATGAGAGCTCCAGCTTGGGAAACAGCGGACAGCGCGCCTCCGCGCGAGTTGAATTTTATTTTAAAAACCCCTGATTTTCCTAAACGTCAAATTGATCCGGGGCGATTTCAATTGCCCGGTTTTTGGAATGGCATGGCGCCAATGATGCTGAAGCGAGCCGGCCATGATCAATAAATCTCCATGACCCAGCACCAAGTCCAACTTCTCCTTGGATTTGTTATGAACTAGCCGGAACAGCCGCTCATCCCCCAAACTCAACGAAGCAATCGCCGGATTCATACCCAGCTCTTTTTCGTTATCGGCATGGTAACCCATCGAATCCTGTCCGCTTCGATATAGATTTGCCAGTACGCTATTGAAAGTATATGTATAATCCGACTGGATTCGTTGCCGTATTGCATTCAGTTCGGCCGTCCAAGGCAATGGCTCATGCTTGACGCCGGAATAGGCATAAACCGCGTCAGGATCGCCATACCAGCATGTCAAACGCGGCACGTTGACAGGTTTTCCAAACATCCATATCGATTCTTCCTGCCAAGCCAGCCTATCCCGCAACATCGAAAACAGCTCGTTCGCCTCGTCTAACGAGTAATATTGTTTGAGCAAAAAAACGTTGCCATCCCGAGGCGCTAAATTTTTGAGGGCGGATGAATCGAGTAACGGCATTTGTTTGACGGAATGAAAAAACAGAGATCGGGGCTATTGAACCTTAGCGGCCAGATTGATCAATCGAAGGTCTTTTAATAATACCGGCTTGCCGATTCCGTAACCTTGCGCATAATCGACACCCAGCTCACTTAGCAGCTTTAAAATGCGCTCGTTTTCGACGAACTCGGCAATTGTTTTCTTACCCATCACATGACCTACCTCATTGATAGATCGGACCATCGCCAAATCGACCTCATCGTCAACAATGTCTTTAACGAACAAACCATCGATCTTGAGAAAATCCACCGGTAAATTTTTCAAGTACGCGAATGAAGACAAACCGCTACCGAAGTCATCCAACGAAAATAAACTGCCCCGGTCTCTCAGCGCATTAATTGCGCGCGTTGCGTTCGATAAATTGGCAATCGCGGCAGTTTCGGTGATTTCGAAACAAATTTTATCTGTCGGAATTTCCCATTGCTTAAATCGATTGGAAATATATTCCAGCATCGTTTCGTCGGATAGCGATAACCCCGACAGATTAACCGAACATAACGACATCTTATCGATAAACCCGGGACGCATCGCCAGCCATTCGAATAACGAAGCAATAACCCATTTATCTAGGGCGGCCGCCAAATTATAACGTTCCGCAGCCGGTAAAAAAGCGCCTGGAGGTACGATATGCCCGGCGTCGTCTTGGTATCGAATCAAGGTTTCAAAATGCAAACCTTCATTGTTATGGCCGATAGGCACGATCGGCTGTCCGTACAGGCGAAATTGATGATTAGCGATACCTCGTTGAATTTTCTCGACCCACTGCATTTCTCCCTGCCGGGAAGCCAATTCTTGATCATTGGGCCGAAAAAGATGTACCCGATTGCGGCCTTTTTCCTTGGCCGCATAACAAGCCGCATCGGCATCCTTAAGCGATTCGGTGCTATTACCGCTGATACTGTTGATCCCGGCAATGCCAATACTAACGCCGATCGAAAAAGTTCTATCTTCCCAAGCAAAACGAAACTCTTGTATCGCCTTTCGGATTTTTTCACAGGTAATCGCGGCCTGCGTCAATAAACAACCTTTCATCAAAATACCGAACTCGTCTCCGCCCAAGCGCGCTAATAAATCATCTTGGCGGATTTGACTTTTAATCAATACGCTCAATTGCCTCAATAACTCGTCTCCGGCCACATGACCGCATGTATCGTTTACGACCTTAAATTGATCTAAATCGAGATAGCATAAGGCATACTCAGTTCTCGAATTACGCGCGGAACGCAAGGCCTGTTGTATTTGTTTATCGAATTCGGTTCGATTAAGTAGGCCGGTCAAGCTATCGTGTTGCGCTTGATAGGTTATCTGCTCGGATAATTTACGAGCCTCTGTTATATCCTCGCACACCAATAAAATATTCATTTTATTTTGAGCTTGAATGACCCTCGCCGCGCCTCTGACCCAAATAATACTATTGTCCTGACAAACCATACGAACTTCGATTTTATTCACCCGGAGCGGATCCTTCACACAAAGTCCAAACATCTCTTCCATCAACGTGCGGTCATCAAAATGAACGAAATTAAAAATCAAATCGCCTTGCAGCCGACGGTCGCTATGTATTAATTGCCTCGCTCCAAATTTATTGACGGAAATAATGCGTCCGTCCGGTTCGACATTAAAAATAATCGTGGGATTATCGTCATAAAGCAGTAAATAGCGATTTTTCGCTTCTATCAGCGCTTTATTCTGCGTTTGAACGGTTGCAATCATCGCATTGAAGGTCTCGACCAACTGACCTAGCTCATCATCGGCGAACTTTTTGGCGCGAAACGAATAATTCCTTCCGGCATCTATTTTTTTAACGGTATCGAGTAAATGATTGACCGGCGCAACGATTAATCGAGATAGCTGTATTTTCAGTATTAGTGTCAATAAGATACTTGCCAATACCGTGATAATGAACCAACGGAAAAAATGAACCTGCTCCCAAAACATTCCCGAGATATCACCTACGAGATAAACCAAGCCGATAGTGTCGTTATTGACTTGAATCGGGGTACGGGCAACCGCCTGTAACCAATGCTGTTTTTCTAATTTATGTAACTCCGGGCATTGTTTCGAACCGTCCAAACTCGAAAAAACATTCCCTTGACTATCATAAACACAAGCCAATTTGATGACACCTAGTCGGTTGGCCGATTTCAATTCATGCTCGATTGGTCCGTGGCGACTCGTCGATAAGGCCATTACGCTGCGTTCACTAATCGTCTCGGCAGCTGAAACCAATTCAGCGGAAGCCGTCTGCTTGATTCCGACCAGTTCAAAAAATGCCCACAATAGAAAAATGCATACAACGAGACAAAGAGCGGCGAAAAATGTCGCCATAGAAATTTTATGTTCAAGCGACAAACTACGTATCGAGCGCATCATAATGGCCTATAGTGTTTGACAGCGCTGATTCCCTATCTTTTCCAACACATCCGCAGGACAAATCTCCATCGTCGAATTCGATCATAGCCGAATCAATATTGAAAAAAACATTTGAACGCATCGATCATGTAACCGTGATCCAAAACACCTGCGCTTTCGCGAATACTGTGCATCGCCCACATGGGATTACCGACATCGACCGTTCGCAGACCCAACTTGGCAGATGTGATCGGACCGATGGTACTTCCGCAAGGCAAATCGCTTCGGTGAGAATATTTTTGATACGGTACGCCGGCCCGCTCGCACCAGCCCGCAAACATCGCCTCGGAAACGCTATCCGAGGCGTAGCGTCGATTGGCATTGACTTTAATGACAGACCCCTTGTTGACCAGTACCTTATGATCGGGTTCGTAGAACATCGGAAAATTGGGTTGATAGGCATGCGCCATATCCGCACTGATCATGAAACTCTGCGTCAATGCGCGTCGATAATCCTCGCCTTGCAATCCTGAAAGTGATGCAATCCTGCCCAACATGTCCGGCAGAAAACTGCCATCGGCGCCTTTGCAAGTCGTACTGCCGATTTCTTCATGATCGAAAAACGCGCATACCAAGGTTTTACCCGATACCAACACGGTTTCATCCAACAAGGCCGTTAATGCGGCATGACAAGAGGCCAAATTATCCAACTGACTGTCCGCATAGAATTCATCTTGCGCACCCCAAAACGCACCTTTCTGCGTATCGTAGACATTTAATTCGAAAGCCAGCAACTGCTCGGCCCTGATATCGGCGACTTGTTCGAGTAATTCCGAAAAATAGGTTGGCGGCAACTGCTGTTCGGCGAAAACCGACAGGATCAACGGCAATTCGAGTTGTTTGTTCAATTTCAAGCCCTCTTCATTGACGCCTCGATTCATATGAATCGCCAAATTAGGCAAGCGCAACAACGGCCGGTTGAAATCGATCAATTCAGTATGTATGCCATCGCCGGACTTATAGCTAATTCGGCCCGCCAAACTCAAATCCCGATCGGTAAACGTAGCCAGAATCGGCCCGCCGTACACTTCGACGCCGACTCTGATATAGCCATCCAATAAATTCGCGGCATTCGGCTTGACTCGAAGCCCAGGGGAATCGGTATGCGCACCGATAATCTTGAAACCGGTTTCATCGAGCGGTCGATGCCCTTGGACAAACACGACGACCGATGAATCGTCGCGAACGACATAGTAGCGCCCGCCGGGCTCCAAGGACCATTTAGCAGTCTCGTCCAGTTTAACGAATCCGTAAGGCAGTAAGGCTTGCTCAACCGTGCTGACGGCATGCCACGGACTCGGGCTCGTATCGATAAAATCCAGTAATCGTTGAACCAGTAGACGTGAATCGATCATTTCTTTTTCAACTCCAATGCTGCCGAATTGATGCAATAACGAAGGCCGGTCGGTTCGGGACCGTCCTCGAAAACATGCCCTAAATGTGCATGGCATGATTTACATGTCACTTCGACACGACGCATGCCATGACTGCTATCCTCCGATTGAATTAAGCTTTCGGCGGAAAAGACACCCCAAAAACTGGGCCAGCCCGAGCCTGAATTGTATTTGGTATCGGAATCGAATAGCGGATTACCGCAGCAAACGCAATGATAAATGCCCTCCTCCTTACAATCGGTATATTTACCGGTGAACGGCGTCTCGGTTCCTTTATTCCAACAGATGTTGTACTGTTCCGGGGTCAGTTTTTCTCGTAATTCTCGTTCTTGTTTCGGCTCCGTCATAGCACACCTTTAATGCGATTAAATTGTTCATGATAAGCCTTAAGTACCGGTTCGGCAAAACAGACCAAGTAAACCGTTTCCAAGTCGACACAATTTCGCAAATTTTCGGCTATCGTCGCCGTCATATCGGTCTTTGAAATTGTAAACGCTAACGCATTGCCCGCGCCGATTCACTTGGCCTTATGATACAATTTCGCCATCGTAACTTTATAGATAAATCACAGACTATGACTGAAATGTTACTCAGGGGCGGCGAGTTAATGGCAATAGGCATGGGAATTGTATTTTTGTTCCTTGCGATGTTGATTTTTGCAGTCAATTCGATGTCGATACTCATCGCGCGTTTTATCGATGGACCAATTACCATCTCAGCAAATGTCAAATCCATACCCTCCGCCTCTAATGAAACTTCCGATCCGGACGTCATCGCCGCAATCACGTCTGCTGTTCATCAATATCGGAACCGGCACCCGTAATCGAGTTAAAACCGGACACGCCAAGGTTGTCGTTCGGGGGAGTTGGCGCGACGATTCAATTTACCGGCAACCGGCCACTCTTTGCAAACGGCATTATAGATTCATCGACATCAAATTTTTGCGGCGCTAGAAGGAGTACACCAAAGTTTGTCAGATTTTGCTCAGAACAAGCAAGTCTTCAAAAGCTATTTTCGATATAGTTACCAAGTTATTTATGTAACTATATGATTTTTTTTCGTGTATTTAGTTTTTTTTCGTGGACTAATTGCCGAATCTAGGTTTACTGTTGAAACAGATTGGGTAAAACTGAAAGCGAACGCAAGCGCATACCAAAACATAATCGCGTTCCAATTCGTGAACAGACTCATCGACGACATAAAAGGCCACAAAAAAGGAACCAAAGACAACAAAGCGCCCAACGCAAACGGATAGGTATCTGCGGTTGTATTGCGGAGCGCTTTGATCATTCTAACTATCATCGAAGCCATCAGAACGATGAATAACAAGAGACCCGGAAGTCCGCTTTCAGCCGCCCATTCCAGATATGGATTATGCGGATGCAAGCCGCAATTCGCCGGATCGTTTTTAAACCAGCGATAGCCCTCCTGCCGGCAGACTTGTCGATAGTTTTTCAGTCCGACACCGGTCAAAGGGTGGTCCTCGATCATCAATGCCGCGTTCGAAAAGATCATGCCATAGTGAGAATCCGAAAAACTGGCCAGTTGCAAGATTGTATCATCGACCATCCGCGATTTTATCGATGGCGATAGCGACAATACTGCACTGCCGAGCACGATCCCGAGCGCTATCGGGACAAATAGTCCCCGGCGCAAATTTTTTAACGAGGCAAAAAAAATGACGACGGACAATGCAAGGCTCAAAAATGCGATGCGTTCTCCGGTAATCAATACGCTGACTAAAAGCACGATGGCCAGTAAATAGATTAAGCCGATTCGTATCGATCGTTTGTCGATCATAGCTATGATCGCGGCCGTCGCAATTCCCAATATAGGCATAATTACTTTGGCTAAGAAAGTCCCGGCGACCCAGTCTTTGAATGGTCCGCTCAGTCGCCCCGATTCCGAACTGGAGATTCCATTCAAGGTATCTCCAAATATAAACTGTTTCCAAAGAGCAATGATCGTTATGAAAATACAGGCAGCGATGAATAGTGCGGCAGTTCTGCGATATTTTTGATCACTCAGAATCCATTCTTTTAATGCGGCGATAAACACGACGAAGCGAATCCATAAAAATGCGCGCTTGATCGATTCATTGAAATCGATAACTGCAAAGAAACTTATGAAGATCAGCCAAACCCAAAGCAACATCGCCAATATTAGCCAGGATTCGCGCGTCCATGTCCAGTACCCTGTAATGGTTGAACGAACCAAAAAGGCAATGCCTATCAAGGTTAACATCGCATCTGCATATCCTTGCCCGAACAACATCGCAGTTGGAATCAGGGAGGTCATTGCCAAAAAGATGCGGTCGATCCATGTTTGGGGCCAATACCAACAAGCATCGAAAAAGGTTTTTGATGAGATCATGTTAAGGGTCCTTTGGCATTAATAACGCCTGGCGGTGCTCATCCAAAATCGCAGCCACCTGCTTTTGTTCAAATTGAAAGAAAGCATCCCAGCATTTTTGCTGCATCGTTTCTCTCATACCGTTATCGGAAAGCAGTTTATTCAAGGCATATGCCAGCGAATCCTTGTTAACTGTTTGCAAAAGCATACCGCAACCATTATTGATTTCGGCCAAGCCGCCGTTTGCAGAGGAAACTAACGCCGAACCGGACGCCAGGGCTTCAATCGCGGTGCGTCCGAGGGGTTCGTTCCATTTCGAAGGAACCGCGACGATTGCAGCTCGTTGAAAAAACTGCAGTACATCGACATAGGGGCGATGCCCTAGAAACTCCGCTTGAGGTCCGAGCGGTCTCAGGTATTCTTGGACTCGCGCTTCAAACTCGGATAATCGGCCTGTCTGTCCATGCCGTTGCGCACCTATCATTACCGCTTTCCAGTCCGGAAAATCGGGAAGCACTAGAGAGCAGGCTTCAGCAAACTCGAGCGCCCCTTTTTCTTCGACGATGCGTCCTGCGTACAGAATGAGATTTTCCTTCTCCGGACGGGAGTCGAATTGACGACCGATGCCATTATAGAGCACATGAAGTTTGCTTCGGGCAGTATTTTTGTCCACACAGGTATTCTCTAGGAAACGCTGGCGAATGTAATCGCTGACGCAATAAACGGCAGCTGCCCGATCCAACAATTTTTTTCGGGCCTGTGGCGAACGCGTCGGTTTCATCAAGGCTGCATCGTTATGCAAAAACAGCGAAATCGGAGTCTTCGGCAGTTTTCTTTTCAGATAAAAGAACACTTGCGGACGGTTATGGATTTCGATCAGATCCGGAGGATTGTGTTTGACCGAATGATAAAAAGCCGATGCCAGCCCAATGTTGCGGCCGTTGATCGCTTTGAATCTGGGCTTCAAACCTCGATATTGAAGCTGCGGGGGCGATGAAGTAAGTTCTTTGCCGTAAAAAGTCAAACTCGAACAGTAGCGGCTGATACTACTCAGATCGAAACAGAAGAGCGAAATGGCTCCGGCCTTGTCGTTCGAAAAGTTTTCGGCAAACGGCAATAAAACCGCGATTCGATATTTTTGATCGCCCATGAACCTGCAAAACGGTTGATTAGATATAAGATCGTACGCGCTGAAGCACCCAGACTTTTGATTAATCGAGCCGGCTTCGTGACTTTTCACTTCTAACAATCGGCTCTTCAGTGAAGACGCGGACATGTCCGGCGTTAAGCTCTATCAACAATGATTAATCAAACGTGCAGTATTCTGCCATAAATAATTCAACTTGGCTTGCAGAGAATCAGTATTGAAACTTGGGGTTCAAGTCAAAAGTGCAATTGTAGAAATTTTGGGGATAATGCATCATGCAATTGACAGAAACGTCAAACTTCGTTAAGAAAAAATATTGAATTACCGCTTTACCTGACGGAATTTAGCAAAGTTCCGTAAATCTTTAGCGTATTACCGACCATCGCATCCACCGTAAACTCGTCCTTACCGATCTTCCAGACCGGCCCCATCAATTTACACCAACGTCCTTCGTTGAAAATCAATTCGTCTAATTTTTGACGAATCGCTTCAACATTGACATCCATGATCAGTGCCTTATCCAATACTTCGTTGGCAACCGGCACATCAGTCGACAAAACGGGTTTTCCGAGTAAAACCGCCTCCGCGAAGACATAAGAAAAACCTTCATTTCTCGATGAAATAATCACACCGTCGACACCGGACAGAATTTTCGGAACATCGTTTCGAAAACCCAACAGCTTAATACGATCCTGCAACTCAAGTCGTTCAATCTGTGACTCAAGCTCCTGTTTAATAGGTCCTTCACCTACGACCAATAGATTAGCGTCAACCTGTTTCATTGCCTCGATCAGTAAATCGAAGCCCTTCGCCGGCACTAGCCTTCCGACTCCGCATAACAGCAGTTTGTTCGGCTGTAAACAAAATTCTTCAATCAACTGACGCTTTGTTAATCCTTCCTCATCGAGTTTCAATCGAATCCCGTTATAGACAACCGTCATCGGAATCTCTTTTCGGATCAAACTTCCGGCCGCTTTACTTACCGCAATGACATGGTCAATGTTCTTGAACGGTCTCCCTTTGTTTTTATTCGTGTTATGAATAGTACCGAGGGTCTTGGCTGATATTGCTGGACTCAGTTTCGATAACAGTGAGACCGCCTTATTGGCTTGCGCATGTACAATATCATAATCGCCTTTCCTGATTACATTCAGTAAACCCCAAAGCATCAGCGGATTATGCCGGCTTCGACTGAAATCGAATGGAATGAAATGGACTCTTTTGGAAATAAATTTACCCAAATCGGGAGGGGCCACTAACGTAACGTCCTCGATTTTCGACAATTCGTTAGATAACTCAATGACGTGCTTTTCAAGCCCCCCGAATCCGGAACTTGCAACAATTTGACAGATTTTCATAAGATTTCAGATCCGAGGTTTACTGATAAGGCCGAAAATTCGGTTAACGGCTTATCCATATTGCTTCATGTTTTCTAATTACTCTTTTTTGATCAAAAAACCGCCTAAGTCTCAGGAGATGCGGGGAGTGTTTGGCGAGGATATCGGCAGCAGGAATCGCTGACGTCAAGTCCCCATGGAAGGGTCATGGCGGTCCTCGACAGACACACCCCGCACCTTCCAAACTTGAACGATTTTTCAGTATGAAAAAAGTAAGTCGGCAAATCGTATGCGTCTGTGCATGTTTGCTTCTAACGATAAAAATCTTCTCATGTCGAGTCGTCGAAGATCATAATTTCTATTTTTTCCTGATTCCCACGGTCCTCCGTGGGAATCCATAACTTGACTGCCTAGGCAAGATCGGTACGCATTCCCCTGGAGAGCGGTAGAACACTCCCGGTACTGATACGTACCGACATGCGCTCTGCGTGGAAACGATAGCAAATCGGAAACTTAAGCAGCCATATCCTAAACGTAACTCAACCACTCCTGATGATCGGCGCGTCTGCCATGCACATAATCGAAATACAGCGTTTGCAGTTTTTCGGTTATAGGTCCTCTAGCACCGTTACCGATGGACCGGCCGTCCAATTCGCGAATCGGCGTCACTTCGGCGGCTGAACCCGTGAAGAAGGCTTCGTCGGCGACATAGATTTCATCGCGCGTGATACGCTTCTCCGACACTTCCAAGCCCTGCTCTCTCGCAATCGTTATTACCGTATCGCGGGTGATGCCTTCGAGTGCCGACGTCGTTTCCGGAGTATAAATTTTACCGTTCCGAACGATAAACAAATTTTCACCGCTACCTTCCGCCGCAAAACCTTCATGATCGAGCAATAAAGCTTCGTCATAACCGGTCGCCAAAGCTTCCTGGAGAGCCAAGATCGAGTTGATATAATTGCCGTTAGCCTTGGCTTTACACATCGTGCTGTTGACATGATTGCGCGTATAAGAGGATGTCCTGACGCGAATGCCTCGCTCCATGTTTTCGGCGCCGAGATAAGCCCCCCATTGCCAGGCCGCGATCATGACATGCACTTGCAAGTTATCGGCTCGAAGTCCCATGCCTTCCGAACCGTAAAAACACATACTTCTAATATAGGCGGTTTCCAGATCATTCTTAGAAACGGCTTCGCAATGGGCCTGATTGAGCTCTTCCTTGCCATAAGGAATAGGCATATTGAGAATTTTCGCAGAACGAAACAATCGGTCGGTATGTTCGGCCAACCTAAAAATCGCCGTGCCTTGGTCGGTCTTATAAGCCCTTAAACCTTCGAAAACGCCGGCACCGTAATGCAGGGTATGCGTCAACACATGGACTTTGGCCTCCCGCCATTCTACCCATTTGCCGTCCATCCAAATCAGCCCATCTCTATCGTCCATCGTCATTATCGTGTCTCCACTTCAACTTGAAAAATGCTTGTCATTAATCCATCACCTGTTGCCAAATACGTTCTACTTGAGCTCTCAATTGCGCAAAACTCTCTTCCGAAGCCACGGCTTTATCGTCTTGCAGTGCTTGTTTGTGACCGTAATCACGATAGCAGCAATAAGCCTGTTTGAGTTGCTCGGTAACCGGCTCCGATAAAGTCCCGATTTGCGCCAAGCCGTCCAACAAACGGATATTATCGGTATAGGTTACCAAGGACTCGTTGGCTGCCGCCTGATCTAAAACGCAGAATTGTACTATAAACTCAATATCCGCAATACCACCTTTGCTTTGTTTTAAGTCGAACTCGCCGGCTTTGGTCGTATCCAGATTTTCACGCATTTTTTCGCGCATGTCGCGCACTTCTTTTTTCAAGACATAATGATCCCGGGGGATGCATAGAATTCGTTTGCGAATCGCTTCGAACTCGGTTTTTATCGTCGGGTCGCCGGCGATGAAGCGCCCTCTAACTAAGGCTTGATGTTCCCAAGTCCAAGCATTATCGCGCAGATAGTCCTCGTAAACGTCGACATGATTCACCAACAAGCCGGCATTGCCGCTTGGCCGTAGACGCATGTCGACTTCATACAAAATACCGGACAACAGACGCGTATTGAGCATCTGCATGACTTTTTGCCCGAGCCGCCCGTAAAAATGCGAACAACTGATCGGTTTAGCGCCGTCGGTCAGCGCATGCGTATCCTTGCTGTCGTATAAAAACACCATATCGAGGTCGGACCCATAGCCAAGCTCGATGCCGCCCAATTTACCGAAACCCAACACGCCGAAGCCGATCGAAACATGATCGGTATTCGGCGGAGCGCCGTGCTTGTCGGTCATGATCCGCCAACATAGCGCAACAGTGTGCTCGACAATGGTTTCGGCGATATAGGTCAAATAATCGCTGACCACCATGATAGGGATAATGCCCATGATATCGGCGGCCGCTACCCTAAGCAGATTGATATGCTTAAACTTGCGCAGCACCATCATCAATTGCTCGGTATCTTGAATGTTGATATCGGCCAGCATCTCGGCAAGTTCGGCTTGCAAGGCTTGCTTTTTCAGAGGTTCGTACAACGAACGGGTATCGAGCAACTCGTCGAATAACACCGGATAGTGAGCCAAATAATCGCAAATCCACGGGCTTGCCGCCGACAACTTGACCAATTGCGTCAGCGCTTCGGGATTTTCATAGAGCAACGATAAGTAAACATTACGTCCCGCTACCGCTTCGAATAAACGCAAAATACGTTTCAAGGTTTCATCCAGATTTTCGACTTGCCGCACCGACTCCAGCAGTTGCGGCATCAAGCGGTCCAGCACGGCTGCTCCTTTGGCGGTGAGCCGTTTGACGGCCGGCGATTTTTTGAATTCACGTATTTGAAGCAACATTTCTTCGGCGCTGCTAAACCCTAAATCAACCAATTGCGAACAAAGCTCTTCGTCGTCCGTATGCGCCGCCCAAATCGATTCGGCCTCGAGATTTCTTTTATCTTGTTTGGACAGCGAAAACACCAGATCGAATTCGTCATGAACTTGCCGGCGAATATCATCCAACTTCGCCTTGAAACTCTGCCAGCCCGAAAAATCCATCGAATACGCCAGGATGAGTTGAGCCTGAGGATCTTGCGGTAAATCGTGAGTTTGCCGGTCTTGATACTGTTGAATATGATTTTCGGCTTCACGCAAAAATCGGTAATGACCGATCAATTGCTCGGCATCCTGCGGCGCCAATAACTCCATCTCGCCCAACCTTTGTAAAACCTCGACGATACGTCGATTTTGCAAAGACTTTTCCTGGCCGCCGCGGATTAGTTGAAAGGCTTGTCCGATAAATTCGATTTCGCGTATGCCGCCGGGACCGAGCTTAATATTGTCAAGCCTGTCTTTGCGTTGCAACTCTTGCGTGATTTTATACTTTAACGAACGCAGTTCCTCGAATGCGCCGTAATCGAGATAACGGCGATACACGAATGCATGCAGCATCTTCATCAATTGCGGACCGGTGTATTCGTCCCCTGCAACCTGACGGGCTTTAATCATTGCATAGCGCTCCCATTCGCGCGCCTGGGTCAGATAATAATTTTCCATGCCGTCGAAGTTCATGATCACAGGACCACTATCGCCAAAAGGCCTAAGCCTGATATCGGTTCTGAACACGAAACCCTCGGCATTGGTTTCGTCCAGGATCTTGACCAGCTTGCGGCAAATTTTGCTGAAAAATTCGCCATATGTGGTTTGTTTTCTATCGCTCAAAACCCCGTCTTCGGCGAATGCAAATATCAAATCGATATCGGAAGAATAGTTCAGCTCATGGGCGCCGAGCTTACCCATGCCGAGCACCACCATTTGCTGGGCTTGGCCGTTTGTAAGCATTGGCATGCCGAATTTATCGCAGGCTTGCCGATATAAAAAATCCAAGACTTGGCGAATGCAGGCTTCGGCCAGCCATGTCAATTCATGCAAGGTTTCTTCGAGCGTCGCCCAACCGGCCAGATCACGCCAGGCAATACGAACCATTTCCCGATTACGCAAGCGTCGCAGCGACACCATCAATTCGGCTTCGCTCTCATCCGTCAACTTCGATAGTTTTTCTGCACACTGCGTCTCGGTATAAGCCTTAAACAACTCGTCCGACTCGATCAAATCAAACAACATTTTGGGACAGCGAATACAGCTATCGGCCACGAAAAGGCTCGATGTCCAAACCTTAACCCACGAAGCCAGTAATGGTTCGGGATAATCCGAACCAGTCGTTATCGATGCGGTTTGCTCGTCCCATTGCTGCAATTTTGCCTGCACGTTTTCAACAAGTTCTGCAGGCAAGGTTTGCAATTGCGATTGAAGCTGGTCGATTAAAGTCATAGATAGTCGAAGAATTGAATAAGGCGAATGTACAAGAGCTTTTTATCCTACTCCTTTTTGATCGAAAAACCGTCTATAAACAAAAGGTGTGGAGTATGTCTATCGAGGACCGCCGTCATCACATACCTTTTATTCTTTGACGGTTTTTTAATCAAAAGGAGGTAACTTCAAATTTACGCGAACACAACCTAATTTTTTATGCCTACCCCTTTATGCAACAAATACAGGCTGAATAGCGTGAGAAAAACAATAAAACCGCCAGTTATCGCAAATGCTATTTGAATATCGACATCGGTCACGTCGATCAGGCCGTAACGAAACGCATTGATCATATAGAGTATCGGATTACCCAACGAAATTTTCTGCCAGATGCCGGGCAGCATCGATACCGAATAAAAAACGCCGCCGAGATAGCTTAGCGGCGTCAAAACAAAACTGGGAATAATCGCAATATCATCGAAGCTCTCGGCAAATACCGCATTGATAAAGCCGGCCAACGCAAACAAAGTTGCGGTCAACATGAATACGGCAACAGTAATCCAAGGGTGCGCGACATCGATTTTAGTAAACAACAATGAAATTGCAGCAACTACCAAACCGACCATGATGCCTCTAACGATACCGCCGCAAACATAACCGGCCAAAATTACCCAATTCGGAACCGGCGCCACTAACAATTCCTCGATATGGCGCTGAAATTTAGTCGAATAAAACGACGATACGACATTCGCATAAGAATGACTAATCACCGACATTAAAATGATTCCGGGTACGATGTATTCCATATAACTGGCCCCATCGATCGGGCCGATACGATCGCCGATCAATTTACCGAAGATCAAAAAATACAATGCGGTGGTTACGGCCGGCGGCAAGAGAGTTTGCGGCCAAATTCGCGTAAACCGGCGCACTTCTTTGACCACGATGGTTTTGAATGCAATAGCGCTATTCATTAAGTGGCTCCTTGCTGCTTAGTCGAATCGATCAGATCCATAAACAATTGCTCAAGCCGATTCGATTTATTTTTGAGACTAACGACCTGAATGTTTTGTTCGGACAGCAACGCAAACAATTTATTCAGCCCCTCTTCTTTCGGCACCCCGACATCCAAAGAATAATCGGATAGGCGCTCGATGTGATATCCGGGTATCGCCGGAGTCGATACCAGTGGTGCGGCCAGGTCCAAAACGAAATGGTTGACATGCAAACGGGCCAATAAGCCGGCCATATCGGAATGCTCGACAATACGCCCATGATTGATGATTGCAATATTGCGGCACAGGCTTTCGGCTTCCTCCAGATAATGTGTCGTTAAAATGATCGTCGTGCCCTGCCGGTTGACTTCCTGCATCATCTCCCACATCGAACGCCTGATTTCGATATCGACACCGGCGGTCGGCTCGTCTAAGACCAGCAATTTTGGCGAATGCACCATGGCTCTGGCAATCATCAATCGTCGCTTCATGCCTCCTGATAAACGCCTAGAAACATCGTTGCGTTTATCCCATAAATCCATTTGTTTCAAACAAGTTTCGGCTCGACGGATCGCTTCTTTCCGCGGCATGCCGTAATAACCGGCCTGATTGAGTACAATTTGCTGCGGCGTTTCGAATTGATTGAAGTTGATCTCTTGCGGCACGATACCGATACAGCTTTTCGCGAGATCGCGTTGTTTTCTTAAATCATAATCGAATACCGTCACATCACCGCTAGTTGCGGTGACCAGAGAGCTGATAATACCGATTGTGGTTGATTTACCGGCGCCGTTCGGCCCAAGCAAGGCAAAAAAATCGCCGGCTTGTACATCCAGATCGATGCCTTGCAACGCTTGAAAGCCGTTATTATAAATTTTAGTGAGATTACGAATGGATAGGGCATTCATCGGAAAAGTAAGACTTAACGCAAACCAGCAAATAAGTTAAATTAGGCGCCTGCCTGCCGTATATACTTCGCGCGGCCACATTTTCGGTAAGCTAACGCGCTCTTTTGTCCGGTAGCTGCGTTACCTACATGGATGTAGGCAAGGGGCGTGAGCAGGAGCGAAAGCTTTGCGAAAACAGTTACATAGCTTAGCTTAACGCCTGTTTTCGCGCCTTGCTACCGAACAAAATAGCATTGCCATAAAAGCCGAAAACATGACCGCACGAAGTATATGACGATACGCGCGTTCGGCGTCGATATTTAGACTTGGCAGAAAAAATCATGCAATTCTATCAGAAACCCAACCTTCTCGCCGACTAAACTGGAAAGACAGTGCCTCAAAAAATACCCGAAATCGTAGCCGCCGTGGACCTCGGTTCCAACAGTTTCCATATGATCGTATGCAGTCTAAAAGACGGCAAAATGCATATTATCGACCGAATCAAAGAAATGGTCCGATTGGCATCCGGCCTCGATAAAAAAAATCGTTTGGATTTGATCACCCAAAAAAGAGCGCTCGAATGTCTCGAGCGATTCGGTCAACGCATTGGCAATCTTCCTTCCGAAAGCGTTCGTTGCGTCGGCACCAGCACCTTACGCAACGCGACGAATTCAAGACAATTCATTCTCAAGGCCGAGCGCGCTTTAGGCCACCCGATTCATGTCATTTCCGGCGTCGAAGAAGCGCGCTTGATTTATCAAGGCGTCGCCTATAGCTTAAGCAGCAGCGCCACCAAACGATTCGTAATGGACATCGGCGGAGGCAGCACCGAATATATCATCGGCACCGACGATAAACCGCGTATCAAAGAAAGCTTGAATATGGGCTGCGTGTCGGTCAGCAACTTGTTTTTCCCGGACGGAAAACTGTCCTTACAAGCGGTCAATGACGCACTACTGTTTGCCCAGCAAAAACTCGATCCGCACCAAAAAAGTTACAACCATAAGAATTGGGATGAAGCGATCGGCGCCTCAGGTAGTTTAAGAGCCATTCAAAAGGTTCTGGAAGCGACCGGCTGGAGCAATAACGGCATTACCTTAGAAGGCCTCGACAAACTAATGGAGCGCATCAAGTCGGTTAAGCATATCAATGAGTTGAATTTACCGGAACTCGACCCGGAGCGCTTGCCGGTATTCCCTGGCGGCACCGTGATCGTAGCCGCAACCTTCAAAGCCTTGGGCATCGAACAAATGACGGTATCCGACGGCGCATTACGCGAAGGCCTGGTCCATGACTTATTGGGACGCATCTATAACCGGGACATCCGTTCCGATACGGTGCGCATGCTATGCGAGCGCTATCACACCGATCAAGCCCATGCAGACCGCATAAAAAAAACATTACATACGATGCTGAATCAAATCGAACTTTTCCGGGACGACGATAACAAAGAAAACGGCATAAACTTTTTGGATTGGGCCGCCGACTTGCATGAAATGGGCCGCGACATCGCTCACAGCCAATACCATAAACATGGCGCCTATATTATCGCGAATGCCGATCTGGCCGGTTTTTCCAAACAGGATCAAGCTATAGTGTCGGTTTTAATTAAATCGCATCGCAGAAAATTTTCAATGAAACGCTTCGAAGGGCTATCCGAACCATGGCAACACTATGCGCCGTTCATGACAATATTGCTTAGACTTGCGATATTGCTCCACCGCAATCGTAATGACATTGAACTGCCTGAGTTTTCAATAACAATCGTTAAATCCAAACTAAAATTAACCTTCCCTGAAGGTTGGCTCGACCAGTCACCGCTGACCCGTGCCGATTTAAACAAAGAGGCCGATTATTTAAAGGCAGCCGGATTCAAACTATCCTGTTGCTAACTTTTTTATGTTACTACTTACCCGTTTTTTATTCGCTTTATTCACCGCGCCGCCGGTACTTTTGGCATTAGTCATACTGCATGCCGTAGAACCCGAACCTTCGGTTCAAGCCGATTGGCAAATGAATGACGAGGATATCGAACGGGCTAAACAAATTTTCGAAGGCAGCCCGGTTAGCGACAATATCAGAACCATCGAGTTGAACGAACGGGATTTGAACATAGCGCTGAACTACATTCTCGATAATTATCTAAATAGTCATTCAATACTTACACTTGACGATACATCCATTGGTTTTAAAATATCGCTGCACTTACCGAAAAACCTTTTCGGCAATTATCTTAATCTGCAGTTCAACTTAGCCAAGACGAACGGCTCGACACACATTCATTCATTAAAGATCGGACGCGTCGATTTCGCCGACGAACTTGCCGGATGGCTGATTAAGAAAACGATCAAATATGCCCACCTGAAACAGCACTATATATTGGTAACCGAGCAAATTCTGGATTTTCATTTCAATAAAGAAAGCCTGAGACTCACCTACATCACGGACCCCGCTTTCGCCGAACACACGGCTGATTTATTGCATCGCGCCAAAGACCGTCAGTCGATGATTTTTTATCAACAAAAACTGACCGAAGTGATCAATACTCACGACCCTGACTGGCTTTTATCGCTCGCGGATCTGATTCAACCGCTGTTTAAACTCGCCTACCAACGATCCAGCCTCAAGACGGCTATCAAGGAAAACCGGATCGTGATTTTTACGATCAACAGCTATGTCAACAAACATGAAACGATGCCCTATCTGCCTAGAAATATCATTGCCAAGCCGCGCACTGAATATCCGGTATTTTTATTTCGAAGAATCGATCTAGCTAAGCATTTCATCGCATCGGCAACGCTAACGGCAACCGGCGGCGGTCATTTGGCAAATATGATCGGAATGGAAAAAGAATTGAGCGACGCAAGAAGCGGCAGCGGGTTTAGCTTTGTCGATTTGGCCGGCAACCGGGCCGGCATGCGTTTCGGCCAATTGGCCGTATCGAACCCGGAAAATGCGCGCCGTTTACAGCAGGCGATGGCTGAAATTAAAGACTACACGGCGTTCATGCCGGATGTCAGGGATTTTCCGGAAAACCTCGACCGTTCCTCATTCAAAAAACAATACGGCTCGGTTTACAGTCCGAAATATCAGGAAATGTTGATGGTGATCGATAATCGTATCGATCAACTAGAGATCTATCAAGATTAGTGAACGTCTAGCGCACCGAGCTAGACGTTCGAATTAAATAAAAGCTTATTTGGCAACACGCCCCGGAGTACCCGGTAAAGTCGGCATGCTTTGTTTAGGAAATTGACCCGTCAGTCCATTCAAGAAGGCAACGATATCTTCAATATCCTCGTCCGGTAGATCTTTGTCCAACTGCAATTTGCCCATCAATTTAACGGCTTTCTCCAAAGTATCAACCGAACCGTTATGGAAATAAGGCGCGGTTAACGCTACATTGCGCAAAGTCGGTACTTTCCACATATGTTCGTCTTCCGGGTTATTGGTAACTTCGGCACGGCCTTTGTCTCTTTTGAATTTATATTGCGCTTCAAAATAACCGTTGCTGTTCACAGGGAACTTTTGATAAGTGCCTGCACCGTTAAATGCCGGTCCGCTATGACAAGAAGTGCAACCCAGCTCAGCGGCTTTGTTCAGACCGCGAACTTGTTGCTCGGTGAGGGCCGATTTGTCGCCTTTAACATATTTGTCGTAAGGACTATTTGGTGTAATCAACGTTCTTTCATAAGCGGCTATCGCTTTGGTGGCGTTTTCCTTGCTGATCGAGTTTTCACCGAAGACTTTGGTAAACGCCTCCTGATAACCTTCTATGGTTTTCAAACGAGCAACCACATCGTCCCAACTTTTCATGCCCATTTCGATAGGATTGGTCACAGGACCTGCCGCTTGGTCTTCGAGACTCGCCGCGCGACCGTCCCAAAATTGAACTTTGTTGAAAGCCGCATTCCAAACGGTCGGCGCGCTTCTACCTCCGGTTTGGCCGTTTACGCCCATGGCATTCGGACGATTGTCCTCGCCGCCGAGCATGATGTTGTGGCAAGAAGCACAAGACACAGTGCCCGTTGAAGACAAGCGAGGGTCATGATAAAGCATTTGACCTAATGCCACTTTTTCAGCAGTCGTTGGGTTATCGGCGGGCTCCGGCGCCTTCGTAGGTAATGCTTCCAAAGCATAAGCAACCGATACGGAACCGGCTAAAGCCAGAGCTGTTACCAGCGAACGAATTTTAAACATACTATCCTCCTAATTATTATTAAACGACGAGAGTCGATCACCGGAACATCAATTTGCTATGAATGATCGAACCGGCTTTGCACACTGCACACGAATTGTATGCCAAGCAATCAGTTAGGTAAAACCGAAATCTTTACAGCGCTCGAATCGCGCCAGCCGCTCTTAGTGACGCATCCAATCGCCTAGCCTCATTCCGACAAGTTGCGATAGGCCGACCGGAAATAAAGCAACGGAGAACCAGATCGGCACACGACATCCTGTACTTCCCCAACCATGATCCAATGAGTACCCGCTTTAACTTTTTCGACGACCTTGCATTCCAGACTGGCAAGACAATCGTTTAAAATCGGCATGCCGCAAATGCCATTTTCCCATGATACATTCACAAAACGCTCTTCTTGACTGGCGCCGCCGGCAAATTGATTAGAAACCTCTTCTTGTTCCGCAGTGAGAATATTGACCGCAAAATGCTTGCTTTCTTCAATACCGTCTCCGGTATCCGCATTTTCATTGATACAAACCAAAATTTGCGGCGGTTCCAACGAAACGCTGCAAAAAGAAGTTGCCGTCATGCCTTGCGTCCCGTAGCGTTCGGTATTTGTTGTAATAACCGTCACACCGCTAGCCCAAAGTTGCAGAGCGTTTTTAAATTCATTTGCTTCAACAGCCATTTTTTTCTTTGTATCCTTCTTTAAGTGATTGGACAGATGCCGATTGAACATAAGGCCGAACATTATAGGATAAATTGTTTTGATGTTGAAAAACTTAGTCGGTTTTCGAGACAATATGCCAACGAAACGATGCAAATATAAACCCAAAAGTGGCTAAGTGACGAACATGAAATAACTTCGACAACTGTTGGAAGGGGGTCGATATACACATCCCATATTTTTTATTCTTAGACGGTATTTCGATCAAAAGGGAGTAGATTGAAAGCTTCCAAACCTAGCTTCCGTACTGTTGCCGTAGCATTTCGATTTCTTCGAGCAACTCGAGCACCAATGCCGCACCGGGTAGATTTATGCGAAGATCCCGCTGAAGCCGCTGAACGGCTTGAATTCTTTTCAACGCGTCCGCCCCGAATCGCCACTCGCCGATTTCAGCGCCCTCCGGTTCCAAAACGCCCTCTTCGACCAATTCAATAATCCACTCGGCACTGGTTTGTCCGAGCGTGCACAATTCAAGCAACGTAAAACGGGTATTATCATCCAGAACGATCACGCTACTTATGATCACTTCATTGCTCATACTAAACTCCCATCCCAGCTCTCGGATTCAGCGGCATTGTGTTTGCCATTTGTTCGTATATCGCTTTATCGGCATCAGACTTGGCTGGAGGCACGACAACTTTCAAAACGGCAAACTGATCGCCGGGAGGATTGCCGGGTAAGCCTCGTCCTTTCAGCCGCAGCTTATGGCCGGTTTGCGAACCGGGCGGTATTTTCAATTCTACCGCGCCGCCCAGCGTCGGCACGGCGACCGCTAAGCCCAACGCAGCCTCCCAAGGCGTTACCGGCAACTCTAAATAGATATCGAGCCCTTCGGCATGAAAATGACGATGCTTTCTGAACGCAATTTCGAGATACAAATCGCCTTGCCGACCTTTTCCGATGCCGGGCCCGCCTTGACCGGTCAAACGAATTTGTTGTCCGGCCTTCACGCCTTTGGGAATTTTGACGTTCAATGTGCGCGTTTTATTGATCATGCGCCCGGTTTCATCGAGCTCAGGGATTTGTAGGCTAATGAGGCGAGAAGCACCGTGATAGGCATCTTCGAGATCGATCAGAATTTTAGCGCGATGATCTTGTCCTTGTGCCGAAAACGACCGGCTATAAGTCTGTCTATTAGCCCCGAACGGTGTGCCTCGTCCGAACAGCGTTTCGAAAAAGTCGCTGAAACCCGACGTATCGCCGCCGGTAAAGCCGCCGCCGGAAAATTCGAAACCGACATCCCAATCGGGCGGCGGCGTAAATGGCTGACCTTCGCGCCATTGACTACCGATGCGGTCGTAGGCCGCTCTTTTTTGAGGATCTTTCAGGACTTCGTAAGCCTCGCCGACTTCCTTGAATTTTTGCTCTGCATCGGGCTCCTTGCTGACGTCGGGATGGTATTTTCGCGCCAGTTTACGGTAGGCGCGCTTGATCTCGTCCTGAGTCGCGTTTTTTTCGACACCCATGATTTTGTAATAGTCTTTGTATTCCATCGAAAAACCTTTCCTTATCTGTTTCTATGCTTCAGGTTTCATGGCTCCGGCATATGGAGAGGATTGTGCATAACGATGAGTTCAGTGCCGCTCCAGCGGCACGGGACGCTAGAGCGTCTCGGGCTGCATTCCCACGCTGAAGCGTGGGAACGATAATAATCGAAAGCGGCTCAACGACTGCCTTGCATCAGGCCCCGAATTTTTGCAACCAACTCGGCTTGCATGCCTGGCGCGGGTTCGCAATCGCCCATCAATAACGGCAAAAGCAACGAATCTTCCAGATTCAGCAAGGCTAGAAACGATTTTTTTTCGTCGTCCCCGGCGGCCAAATAACCATACTCGAGATAATTGATCAGCATGATATCCAGCTCCAGCGTGCCGCGTCGGCACCTCCAGCGAAGTTTGGCCAATTCGCTCATTACCCCAGTTTTCGTTGCACCAACAGTTTTTTGGTTTCCGCTATCGCCTTGGCCGGATTCAAACCTTTCGGACAAGTGTCGGTACAGTTCATGATCGTGTGACAACGATACAGCTTGAACGGGTCTTCCAATTCGTCGAGACGTTCTCCGGTTCCTTCATCGCGGCTGTCGACGAGCCAACGATAGGCCTGCAATAAAATAGCCGGGCCCAAATAACGCTCGCTGTTCCACCAATAACTCGGACAACCGGTCGAACAGCAGGCACACAGCACGCACTCGTAAAGTCCGTCCAATTTTGCCCTATCCTCCCGGCTTTGAAGTCTTTCGGAGTCGGCCGGCGGCGGTGTTTGCGTTTCCATCCACGGTTTAATCGAGGCGTATTGCGCATAAAAATGCGTCATATCGGGAACCAAGTCTTTGACGACCGCCATATGCGGTAACGGAAAAACCTTGATCGTGCCTTTATATTCGTCGATCGCCTTGGTGCATACCAAGGTATTTTTACCGTTGACATTCATCGCGCAAGACCCGCAAACCCCTTCACGGCACGAGCGTCGGAAAGTCAAGGTGCTGTCGATCTCGTTTTTAATCTTGATCATGGCATCGAGTACCATCGGGCCGCAGCTGCCGATATCGACTTCATATGCATCGATGCGCGGATTTTCACCCGAATCGGGGTCCCAGCGATACACCTCGAATCGCCGGACATTTGTTGCGCCGTCGGGAGCCTTGAAAAATTTGCCTCGGGTCAACTTGGAATTTTTCGGCAGTGTAAACTCAACCATCAGTAAACCCTCTCTTTCGGCGGAATGGCTTCAACTTCATCGGTCAAGGTATATAAATGCACCGGCCGATAGTCGATTTTGACTTCATTATCGTTTAACCAAAGCAAACTATGTTTCAGCCAATTCGCATCGTCGCGCTGACTGAAATCCTCACGGGCGTGCCCTCCCCGGCTTTCGGTTCGATTCCCTGCCGCAGCCATCGTCACGACGGCTTGGCTCATTAAATTATCCAATTCCAAGGTTTCGACCAGATCGGTATTCCAAATCATCGACTTGTCGGCCACGCTCACATCGGCAAGGCTTTCTCGAATGGCTTTCAGTTGCGTCAAGCCCTCCGCCAATGTCGAACCGGTTCTAAAAACGGCAGCCTTGCTTTGCATGACGCGCTGCATGTCGAGACGGATCTCGGACGTTGTACGACTGCCGTTGGCGTTTCGCAATTTGTCGAAACGTTCCAAGGCCTTGTCGCACGCATCGCTCACGAGCGGTTTATGCGCTGTGCCAGGCTTGATCAATTCGGCGCAGCGAATTGCCGCCGAACGCCCGAACACGACCAAATCGAGTAGCGAATTGGACCCCAAGCGGTTAGCGCCATGTACCGATACGCAAGCCGCTTCGCCTATCGCCATCAAGCCCGGTATCACCTTGTCGGGATCGCCGTCTTTCAACGTAACGACTTCGGCTTTGTAATTAGTCGGAATACCGCCCATGTTGTAATGCACGGTCGGAAGTACCGGAATCGGCTCTTTGGTGACATCGACGCCGGCGAATATCCGAGACGTTTCGGCGATGCCCGGCAAACGTTCGTGAATAATCGCAGGATCCAAATGTTCGATATGTAAATACACATGATCCTTGAGCGGACCGACGCCGCGGCCTTCGTTGATCTCGACCGTCATCGCCCGGCTCACGACGTCGCGGGATGCCAGATCTTTCGCCGACGGAGCGTACCTTTCCATGAAGCGTTCGCCTTCGGAGTTGGTCAAATAACCGCCTTCCCCGCGCACACCTTCGGTAATCAAGCACCCGGCGCCGTAAATCCCGGTCGGATGAAACTGCACGAATTCCATGTCCTGTAACGCCAAGCCGGCCCGCAGCACCATCGCGTTGCCGTCGCCGGTCACAGTATGCGCCGACGTACAAGAAAAATAACTGCGCCCGTAACCGCCGGTCGCCAGTACGGTCATGTGACCCTTGAATAGATGCAAGGAACCGTCATCCAAACACCAAGCCAGCACGCCCCGGCATTCTTCGCCTTCCATGATTAAATCGAGCGCGATATATTCGACGAAAAATTCGGCATTATGCTTCAAAGACTGCTGATACAAGGTATGCAAAATCGCATGACCGGTCAGGTCGGCCGCCGCGCATGTGCGTTGCGCCTGACCTTTTCCGAAATGCGTGGTCATGCCGCCGAACGCGCGCTGATAAATCTTGCCTTCCGGCGTTCTGGAAAACGGCACACCGTAATGCTCCAACTCGATCACGGCCGGAATCGCTTCGCGGCACATATATTCGATCGCATCCTGATCGCCTAGCCAGTCCGAACCTTTGACCGTGTCGTACATATGAAAACGCCAGTTGTCTTCGCCCATGTTGCCGAGCGCGGCGCTGATGCCGCCTTGAGCGGCCACGGTATGACTGCGGGTTGGAAAAACTTTCGAAATACAAGCGGTCTTCAAGCCTTTTTCAACCATCCCGAAAGTCGCGCGCAGCCCCGCACCTCCCGCGCCGACCACAACCACGTCGTAACTGTGTTCGATAATCTTATAACTTCCCGTCATGTTTAGCCTGCTAGAGATATTTGTAAAACAGCGAACAATGCCGCGACAGCAATTGCCGTAAACAGTAAATGGCACGTCCAGACCGCACTCATTTTCGCACCTTCGGTGGAAACATAATCCTCGATGACCACTTGCACGCCCAATGCCGCATGGAAGCATACCGCTAAAATCCATAGCGCGATAACAACCGTATTAAGCGGTGCCGCCAGCCAGCTTACCGTTTCTTGATAAGTCGCGGTGGTCGCCAGCTTGATCAAAACAATCAACCAATACGACAAGGGTATTAAAGCTACCGCGGTGACGCGTTGCAGCCACCAATGTTCGGTGCCGGATTTAGCCGAACCCAAACCGCGCGCTTTCGAAATCGGAGATCGATATTCCATGCTTGACTCCTAAAGAATGAAAAATGCAAAGGTGGCTGCTGTCAAAACCAGCGAAACGAAAAGCTCGATTAGCGCATAGCGATTCAATGTTTCGTTGTCGAAACTGCAACCGGCATCCCAAATCAGATGACGAACACCGTGACACAAATGAAAAAACAAGGCATACATGAAACCCCAAAGCACGGTTTGCAGCAAAATCGAATCGGTCATCGCCTGCATTGCCGAGAAGGCTTCGGCGCCGCCGGCAATCGCATAAAGCATGCATAAAAACAGGATCAAACCTAAAGAAAGCATGACACCGGTCATGCGATGGGTAATGGAAATAAGGCCCGTCAAGGGCAATCGGTAGACTTGTAGATGAGGGGATAAAGGTCTGTTAGTACTGTTCATAACCGCCGCCTGCTGTTATTGAAAGCCACATACTACCCTTAGCATGGGGAATTTTCCAGGTTAAAAGTCGATACACCGGCCTTTCTTTTCCCAATCGCCGTATCGGGTCGGTTCAGGGCCCGGAGCACCTCCTATTTCGGGAGTAGAATTCGGTGGCTTTGTACTCGTATCGACAGGCGTTTTTTTGTCTTGCTCATTCATTTGGCATTCTTTATTCGGCTCGTTTTTCATGTCGTTTACTCCTAAATTATATTCCACTGTTTTCCAAGCTCCGGAATTATATTCCACTGTTTTCCAAGCTCCGGCTTGGGAAACACACCCCAGAAGCTCCAGCTTCCAGTGACCGAAACAACCGCAATCAATCCCGACTCGCTCGTTCAATCTTCCTTGATCGTCGGGAAGCTAGAGCTTCCTGAACAGGTTACCCAAGCTGGAGCTTGGGTAACAGCATATTTTGCTCTTTCCCAAGCTCCAGCTCTCATCGTTATACATAAGTCAAAAATTACCGTTTTCCTCGTTCCCACCGCTCCAGCGTGGGAATGCATACCGATCTTGCCTCGGCTGACAAGGTATGGGTTCCCACGGAGGACCGTGGGAACCAGAAAAACCCGCCCCGCACGGGATTTAGTTCGATTTCCAAATCTTAAACCAGCCTAGGTATAGGGCGGCAAGATTTTGCCATCGACCCCGTCATGTTATTGACGCAATCAATTCATTATATTGATATTATAGGTTTTTTTATTTTTGGCACGATCATGGCTTTAATTATAAAAAACAAATCTTTATCGAGGATTTAGCCATGCAAAAAAAAGCCGCCAATCTCGCCGTTGTCAGTAACAACACATTCGAAGCCTTCAAAGCGGATAATTTGACTCATTATGACATTAGCAGCGCTTTGCAAACTACACTGGAATTCGATGAGCTGATCCATATCTTCAGTAATAAAATTCAAAACCTGATTCCACATAGCGGTTTTGTTTACAACAACGAAGAATTCGGTCTTGAAATCAAAAACGGCATAGTCACTCGAAGCTCATGCTCTTATGCAATGAAAGTTGAAGAACAGCAACTCGGCGAACTCAAATTGATGCGCCGTCAGAAGTTTTCAGAACAAGAATTAAAAATGATTGAAACGCTGCTTTGTTGCTTGATTTATCCGCTCAGAAACGCGACCTTATTTCAACAAGCAATGAATCTGGCATTTACCGATGTGCTGACGCAAACACGGAACCGTTCCGCCTTCAATGACACCGTTCGCCGCGAAATACGCCTTGCGCATAGAAACGGAAACCATTTATCGGTGATATTTATCGATATCGACCATTTCAAAACCATTAATGATAATTATGGGCATCAATGCGGCGATCTTGCGTTGACATCGATCGCCAAATGGATCAATGAAAGCATCAGAAGCAGTGACATCGTGTTCCGTTATGGTGGTGAGGAATTCGTCGTTCTTCTCAGCGAGACCGATTTAGAAGGCGCCGAATTGTTGGCGGAAAGAATTCGGCAAAACATCGAAAATCATATTTTCGCTTACGGACTGGAGACGATACGCCTGACCGCAAGCCTAGGCGCCAGCTCATTACGCGGCGACGACTCGCTAGATGCATTCATCACCCGGGCCGATCAAGCCATGTACCGAGCCAAACAAACCGGCAGGAACCGCGTCGTTACGGCTTAATGATGATTTTTCGCCTGAAACCAGAGCTCCAGCATCATCAACAAGCTGTTTCCCAAGCTCCAGCTTGGGAAACACACTCCGGAAGCTCTAGCTTCCAGAGATCCTCACCATTGCCGAACCACTTCAATCATCCCTTCTTGCCCTAAATAATTTCGTGCACTGGAATAACGCCAGTGCTCCGGCTTATCCACATAGCCTCGTTTAACAGGGTTTTGATGAATATATTCCAGCTTTTGACGCATGACTACCTCTGACTCTATTATTTGCGGATGGCTGCCTTCTTCCCAAACCTGATAGTCGCTCTCATGCTTGTGTACCCGTTTAAACAATGCCAGTAATTCCAATAACCTATTTGAACGATGCTGTTCAAGATAGGCAATGAGTTGTTTTGCCGTGTATGATTTAAATCGCTGGATATCACGGCTTAAATTTTCGGATGCGGCAATCAGATGTAAGTGATTTTCAAGGATGACATAACCGTATAGTTGAAAATTGTCATTGCTCTGGAGATAGCGCCAGGAGTCAAGCACGATATCGACTAGTTTTGGATTTGTGAACAATGGTAGCCAGTGGTTTATCGTTGCTGTCAGGAAATGCGGGCAAGGGTTAGTTAGCACTCGATAACTGCTTCTTGGCATATTTGCGCTCCGTTTTTTTCGGGAAGCTAGAGCTTCCGTGACCGGTTTCCCAAGCTGGAGCTTGGGAAACAGCGAAACCGCGTCGTTACGGCTTAATGATGATTTTTCGCCTGAAACCAGAGCTCCAGCATCATCAAGATCCAAATCAATTCGCCATAATAGGCTGCGTGTATGCTCTGGTGCATCTTGACAGCATGATCTAGAAAATCGGCGCGAAAATAATCGCGCTTTTTCAAGGCGCCGATACTATCGTATGCCAGCTCTTTCAACGGCTGATGATCCTGCAGCCAAATCCCGAACGGCAAACCGAAACCATGCTTGGATTTATTGATAATGGCCTCGGGCAAAACATCGCGCATCGCTTGCTTATAAAACCAACGCAATTGCTGACCTTTCAACTTTTCCGAAGACGGTATCCGGCAAGACAAATCGACAATCTCGTTGCTCAGTAAGGGGTATCGCACTTCGACACCGATCATCTCGCACATTCGATTGACTTTCACCAGATCGTTATCATGCAAAGTTGTTTTCCAGTCCATAAAAAGCATACGGTTTAAAGCCGAAGCGTTTTCCGGCCGGTCATAACAATCCCGTAGACTCTGAATCGGCCGGTCGATATCGATGCCTGTCAAAAAATCATCGGTAAAAATCTCCTGAGCCGGATGCCGGTTCATGAAGTTATAGTCTTGCAAACGGTCCGGCAACGGCACTTCGGCTTGCTCGACATAGCGCTTGGCTTTGAATAGGATTTTATTTTTCAGCAGCGCATCGGGTGCATTGTACAAACCGGCTCTCAACAAAGTCCTAGCAAAACCGGGTATTCGATAATAGCGATTAAACAACAATTGTTTCGCATAGCGTTCATTGCCCGCGAACAACTCATCGCCCCCGTCGCCGGCCAGCATTACCTTAATGCCGTTATCTTTAGCCAATTTGGCGCAATAATATGCCGCCAACGCCGACGAATTACCGAACGGTTCGTCGTAAAACGCGGCGATCTTCGGCACGGCGGCCACGGTATCTTCCGGCGTCACATAATATTCATGCGCTTGGGCCTTGAAACGCTCAACGGCAATACGCGCATACTCGATCTCATCGTAGCCTTCGACCGGAAAACCCATCGTAAACGTTTTGGCTTGATCCGGATACACTTTCGACAACGCACCGGCAACGCTCGAACTGTCCAAGCCTCCGCTCAAAAACGCGCCGGTCTCCTTAAACCCTGCGACCGACTGCCGGACAGCTTCTAAGATTTCATTCCGTAATTCTTGCCCGGATTGCTCGAGTGAATAATCGCCCTGTTCGGAAAAAACCGGCATCCAGTAATAGCTCAGGCTGATTTTTCCCTCTTGATAACTCAATAATTGCCCGCCCTCCAATTTTTGGACTTGCCGATAAATCGTATGCGGGCTCGGACAATGATGAAAATAGACATAATCGTAAATCGATTGCCGGGAAATCTCCGAACTGACTTCAGGGTGCGCGATGACGCCATCGGCCGTCGAACCGAACACGATTCCGTTCGGCGTTTGCGCATAATAGAGATTGTTTTGCCCTAGGCGGTCTGTCGCCAACAACAAGCGTTTCTCGGATTCATCGAACAACATCAAGGTAAAAGCACCTTGCATGTCCTTGATAAAATCGGCGCCCTTAGCTTTATAGTTTTCGACAATCGCATCTAGCGGCTCGAAACCGTGACCGGTGAGCGCAAGCCGGTAATGCCCCTGCTCAAGCGACCGTTGGTCATCGGAGACAAAAGCAAACGATTCGGCTATCCGTATGCCGATAGTTCTTTTAGTCGACTCGGGCGCGCAACTTTTCAGCGATTCGGCAAGCTCAGGCGCTTGATTTCGATCGATACCGGTACCATACCAGCCAGCAATAAATCCCATTTTTCACCCTTTAATCGATTTTTGTTTTTCTATTATACCTTTCGCACTTCAAATTTCGGCAGTGATTAAGGAGGTGCCGGGGTGCTAGGTCGATTTTTGCTCCTGCAAAATCGACATTCACGCCATCCATGGCGATCACAAAGGCTTTGCCTACATGGACGTATTCACCCAGCACCTAAATTATCCAAGATAGTTAACCATAGCTAATGGACTATAGAATTTAGGTGCTGGGTTCACGGCGTCCTTTGACGGGCACCCCTGCGCCGAATTTTGATCTACGATAGGCATATTCGCTTAAATTCGGCAACCAAAGTGTCGACACGGTGATGCCACGCGTTCTGCTCGGCATAATGCCTGATCGCCTGTTTGTCCCACTGTTTATTCAATGCATCCGATAAAGCAAGTTGTAAAGCCGATGAATCGCCAAACGGCACGATCGTACCTAATGACGCATCATTGACGACTTCACTATTGCCGCCGACATCAGTGGTTATCACCGGCAAACCGCAAGCCATCGCCTCCAAAAAAACATTGGCCCACCCTTCATTAGCTGTCGACAATACAAATATATCCGATGCCGATAACGGCGATTTCAATTGCTCGGAAGGCAACGGCCCTAAAAAACAAACATGGTCTTGCAAATTCAAGTCGGCAACTTGTTGTTCCAATTGCTTTCGATTATTACCCTCTGCGCAAGCCCCGCCGACGATCAAATACATCAAGTCGGGAAATTCTTTGAGCAATAACGGCATCACTTCAATGACACGGTGATAACCTTTGCGATCGACCAAACCGCCGACCGATATCAATACGGGAGCATCCTCAGGCAAATTCAAATCGCGCCTAGCTTCGGCGCGATCAACCGGTTGAAACTTATCGGCATCGACGCCGTTACCGACGACTTGTATTTTGTTCGAATCGACGCCCAACGCAACGACGTGACGCTTGAGCGAATCGGCCACCGAAAATATTTTCGTGGCCCGCTGCAAGGCCGAAACAATCCGAAGTTTGCGTGCCGGAAACTTCGACAAACTAACTTCAGTCCCTCTTAACGTAATCGTCACCGGCACCTTAAACCATTTACCAAGCCATGTCGCGGCATAACCGTCCGGATAGGCGAAATGCGCATCGATCAAATTAAATCGGTGTTTCCGCTTCAATCGGACCATGGTCGGCAATGCCCCCAAAGCCATCATAAAACCGTCACACTGTTTTAAGAACCCCGGAATCGATAAAAAACGAGGATAATAAACCTCAACACCCTGTTGTAATTCAAATTTCGGCGGCTGAGGCCGAAAACCGGGCTTCACCAAACGGATCAGGCCTTGCAAAGGAAACCACGCGACCGGAGACACGACAACAATCGGTAATTGCTTACCGACCCGAAACATGCGTTCACGAATGAATATACCCGAATTCGGTTGCACGGGACTGGGAAACAAAGAGCAAAAAACGACGAGGCGAGGAGTTTTATCAACCATGGACAATCATTTTCCTGATTACTTAGGAACGAGCATGAAATAACTTAATTCACATGTTGAAAGGAGGGTTGGTCATAGACGCCAACTTAAAAAACGCGTCTTCCGCCAGGGATAGGCGAAATCCAGTGCCAGGGATGGCAATGTCTAGCCTCACATCTATGGCATCCCTGCAGGTATGACGGGTATTTTAGCCTTTGTCGATTTCGCTGTACGCTATATGTATTCAGAATCATTTTTGAAACAAGTGTTCATAGACATTTTGATATCGGCTTACACTATAGACCCAATTACGTTTTTCCTCGACGAAACGGCGCCCGTTCGCGCGAATCGCATCCCATTGGGAACGATTGTTCAACAAGCACAGAACCGTTTGCGCGAGACTTTCGGCATTTCCCGCCACAAATAAATAACCGGTCTTTTCATCGTCGATCAATTCCTTATGCCCGCCGACATCGGACGCCACGACCAATCGCCCCTGCGCCATCGCCTCCAACGGTTTGAGCGGCGTAACCAAATCGGTCAACCGCATCGATAAACGCGGATAAACGAAAATATCGACCTGGTTATAATAATCTTGCACCTGATCATGCGGAACCCGTCCGGTAAAAACGATCTTATCCTGCAAACCCAAATCGCGGGCCTTTTGCTTGATCGCGGCATCCTGAGGGCCGCCGCCAACCAACAATAAACGGACATCCGGAATTTCCTTGAGAATCGCGGGCAAGGCATCGAGCAATAGAGGAATGCCTTCATAGGCATAGAACGAACCGATGAATCCCAATACCACGTTATCCACCAATCCCAGTCGTTCGCGCAATGGCAGGTCGGCCTCGACGCCGTAGCTGAACTTATCGATATCGACCGCATTCGGAATCACGGTAATTTTGCTTTCGGCAACGCCCCGGCTAATAATGTCGTTGCGCAGGCCTTCGCAAATCGTCGTCACGGCATCGGCATTTTTGAACACATGGGTTTCCAAAAAATGAGTTCCGCGATAACGCAAACTCCCTTCGGTCGTCGAACCGTGGTCGACCGCCGCGTCTTCCCAAAACGCGCGGCACTCGTATACCAATGGAATACTGTGTTTTCGTGCCGCTTTCAGAGCAGCCAAACCATTCAATGCGGGAGAATGCGCGTGTAAAATATCGGGTTTAATTTCAGGAATGATTTCATCCAAGCGCTTACAGAGCGATTTCACAATCGCCCATTGGTTCACAATCGGCCAATCGGCCCAAAAACATTGCGGCATCGGCGACCGGTAAAATAGTAACCCGTCGACTTCTTCAACCGCTTGCTCGGTAACTTTATGCTTTGCCGAAGTTACATGAAATGTTTGCCAACCAAGTTTCTTTTGTTGTTCTAAAATAGCACGGGTTCTAAAAGTGTAACCGCTATGCAGTGGAATCGAATGATCAAGTATGTGCAGTATTTTCATTTTTTGTTGTTATTCAAACTCGACACGGCCATCCCTGAGTTTGGAATGTATGATTAAGTTTAGCCCGAAAATTGCGTCAATATACACTATCTTTTTTAGCAACGAGTCACTTACACCACAATTTCAAACAAAAACCTCATGAACTTACTATTATTAGGTAAAAACGGACAAGTCGGACGGGAACTTCAACGAACGCTCCTGCCTCTCGGCGAAGTTGCCGCATTCGGCCGCGACGGAGCGGATCTGCAAAACCCTGACGCATTACTCGATTTACTTAAAGAACGCAAACCGGAAATTATCGTCAATGCCGCCGCTTACACCGCCGTCGACAAAGCCGAAACAAACGAGAAAGCCGCATACGCAATCAATGCCGAGGCGATCGATGTCTTGGCACAATACGCAAAAACCCACGGCACCTTACTCGTGCACTACTCGACCGATTATGTATTCGACGGCGTAAAAAATGAAGCCTATCTCGAAACCGATGCAACCAACCCGCAAAGCGTTTACGGGAAATCGAAACGCGCGGGCGAAGAAGCCATTTTAAATAGCCGATGCAATACACTGATTTTCCGAACCAGCTGGGTATTTTCCGCGCAAGGCAATAATTTTATTAAAACCATCCTGAGGCTCGCCCAAGAACGCGAAAATATTAATATCGTGGCCGATCAATTCGGCGCGCCCACTTGCGCCGAACTCATTGCCGATGTTACCGCTCATGCCATTATCGGCTTTCGCCGCAATCAACTAGCCGGAGGCATATATCACTTGACATCCGGCGGCGAAACTACCTGGCACGGATTGGCCTGTTACGCCGTTCAACGAGCCTACGAAAACGGAATGCAACTTAAGCTTAAACCTGAAAACATACAGCCGATTCCAACCGAAGCCTATCCGCTTCCTGCCCAGCGTCCGAAAAACTCGCGCTTGAAGACCGACGCACTCGCCAATTCCCTGGCGTTACATTTTCCGGATTGGCGGTTATATGTTGACCGAGTAATCAGAGAATTATGCATTCGAGATTAAAACCTTATGAACAAAAACTGGAGCAAACCATGACCGCAAGCTCACTTACCACTCAAAAACCGCCTCCAAATCGAAAAGGGATCATATTGGCGGGCGGTTCAGGCACCCGGCTGCACCCGGCAACACTTGCGATTAGCAAACAATTACTGCCGGTTTTCGATAAACCGATGATCTATTATCCGCTCAGCACGTTGATGCTGGCCGGAATACGCGACATCTTGATCATATCCACACCTCAAGACACGCCGCGTTTCGAACAACTGCTCGGTACCGGCGAACAATGGGGGTTAAACCTGCAATATGCCGTACAAGAATCGCCCGACGGACTCGCCCAAGCCTTCATCATCGGGCAGTCTTTTATCGGCAACGACTTAGCGGCATTGGTACTAGGCGACAACATTTTTTACGGTCATGACCTCCACCAATTGCTCGGCAATGCAATGAAGCGCACCGAAGGCGCCACGGTATTCGCTTATCATGTGCAAGACCCCGAACGCTATGGCGTCGCAGAATTCGACAATAACGGCAAAGCGTTATCGCTGGAAGAAAAACCTAAACAACCCAAATCCAATTATGCCGTAACCGGCCTTTATTTTTACGATAACGATGTCGTCGAACTCGCTAAAAATCTCAAACCGTCTCCTCGCGGCGAACTGGAAATAACCGATTTAAATCGGCTCTATTTAAACGAAAAAAAACTCAATGTCGAAATCATGGGACGCGGCTACGCTTGGTTAGACACCGGCACGCACGATTCGCTGCTCGATGCCGGCCAATTTATTGCCACCATAGAACATCGCCAAGGATTAAAAGTCGCCTGTCCTGAAGAAATCGCCTACCGGCAAAAATGGATCGACAATACCCAACTCGAACGATTAGCTCAGCCTCTCTCAAAAAACGGCTATGGGCAATATTTATTACGGATTCTTAACAACGAAAAGGTTTTTTGATGAAAGTCACACCGCTCGCAATCCCCGACGTCATCCTTCTCGAACCGAAAGTGTTCGGAGACGCTCGCGGCTTCTTTCTGGAAAGTTTTAATCAGGCGTCCTTCCGGCAAGCCACCGGGCAAGCCATACAATTCGTTCAAGACAATCACAGCCGCAGCGCCAAAGGAGTCCTGCGCGGTCTGCACTATCAACTTGCACCAAAAGCACAGGGCAAACTCGTTCGAGTCGTAAGCGGTGCCGTATTCGACGTAGCGGTCGATGTCCGAAAAGGTTCTTCGACTTTCGGTCAATGGGTCGGCGCCGAACTGAGTGAAAATAACCACCGGCAAATGTGGATTCCCCAAGGCTTTGCCCACGGCTTTGTCGTCATTAGCGAAACAGCCGATTTTCTGTACAAAACCACCGACTACTACGCACCGGAACTCGAACGCTGCATCGCTTGGAACGATCCGACCATCGGCATACAATGGCCAACAAACATCGATCCGGTTCTTTCCGACAAGGACCGAGTAGGAAAAGTGCTAAATGAAGCGGAATGTTTTCAATAAACTGTAGGTATTTGAGCGTTAGCGACTTCGATAGTCGCGACGAAGGCGTCGCTCACACACCGCATGTAATCCTTTGTGGGAGCGACGCCTTCGTCGCGATTTCGAAGCCAGGCGCGTCTGCTGTTTCCCAGGCTCAAGCTTCGCGATACAAGCGAATAAAAACAAATACCTCTGCAGGACGGGGCTACAATCCCCGTCCTGCTTAAGAGGCGGTGGTGAAATTAGGCATTGCCATTCCTTGGCACTGGATTCCGCCAGAGATTGGCGCTTATGGTTGCAAACCCGTTTTGCCAATAACCCTCATCTATAGAGTGAAAGAACACCAAACCCTTTTCCAGTAAAATTACAATTAAACCATGCTAATCATTATCACCGCACTACTGACAATATGGATTTTACTCACCATAATCCTTTTTGTTTGGAAGCGCGACCTATTCTTAAAAACCTGGCAAGAACCTTATTTCGCCGATACGCCGGTATTAATCGAAAGCGACGACTGGGGGCCAGGCGGCGATTTTCATGCCGACCGTCTTGAGGCCCTTTTAAATGCCTTATCCGAACAAAAAGACAGCACCGGACGCAGCGCCGTATTGACCGCAGATGTCGTGCTGGCCGTACCCGATACCTCTGCGCTAGAAAAAACATCCGGCGGCGAATATCCGAGAAAAATACTCGACCGCGATTTCCCTGGCATTTATAGAACGATGCTAAAAGGCATCGAGAACGATGTTTTCGTTCCGCAATTACACGGATTGGAACATCTGAACGGCGAAGCCTTCGTTAAACTCTGCCGAAATAACGACCCGCGCACGGCAAATGCACAAGCCGATTCTCACTGGTGGGACTGGGAAACACTCGACTCGCCTTTGCAAGGACATTATGTCGATGGCAGCAACTTACCAACACTACCGGTCGGCGCGGAAAAAGCGCGTAAAATCATCGAAACGGCCACCGAAACCTTTCAACGCTTATTCGGTCATCCAACCTTAACGACCGTTGCCCCTTGCTATCTCTGGAACGAAGACATCGAAGCCGAATGGAATCGCCATTCGATACAAGCGATTCAAACGGCCGGCTATCGCTGTCCCGAAAGAGCGCACGACGGACGCTATATTCAAGACAAGCAATTGATCAGAACCGGCGATATCAATGCCTTCGGGCAAGTTTATTTAGTCAGAAACGTCATGTTCGAACCGGTCGACGGCAAAAACACGCCGGACAGCGCCTATCAAGAAGCGCTACAAGCCTACCGGCAAGGTCAACCCGTTACGATTTCGACCCATCGCTACAACTTCACGCGCACTGAAAACGAATTCGAGTTTTCGCTCGCGGGACTAAAGATTCTGCTGAATAAACTAACGCAAAATTTCCACGGAACGCGCTTTCTATCATCGGCGGAATTGGCCGAAGCTCTTCTTTCGCCAAACAATCCCATCGTCAATCGCTTCAATCAAAAATCATCACTGCCACCGATCAAACGAATCGAAGGCCCCGCCAAATTCGGCCCGTTTTTATACCGACTTTATTACCGACACCCGAAACTTGCCATGATCGGTAAAATAAGCGGTTTAATAGTGCCCGGATGGCTAATTTACCAATATACCTTAAAAAAAACCTTTAAATCATGAACATCAGCGCCATCATTCCCGCCTATAACAGTGACGAATTTATCGCCGATGCGGTCCATAGCATCCTAAAACAAACTCGACCCATCACTGAAATCATAATCGTAGACGACGGTTCGACCGACAACACACAACAAATCGTCGAAGCTCTGCCCGGCCCGATCTCTTATATCAAACAACCCAATCAAGGTCCTTCGGCGGCCAGAAACACAGGCATCAAGGCCGCAAACAGCGAATGGATCGCTTTTCTCGATGCCGACGACCAATGGACGTCTGATAAAATCGACAAACAACTTAAACTATTGCGAAAAATCCCGGAGCTCGTGTTGATAGCCGGCGACATGGCCGAGATAGACAAAAGCGGTCAATTGATTACTGAATCGGTCTTGGATAAACACCACCTGTTAAATAAATTTCAAGCAATCCAAGACCGAGCAATCCCAAACGCACTAGCCGAACTCGTCACCAAAAACTTCATTCCCACCGGTACCGTGCTGGTCAACAAATCAGCACTCTTAGAAGCCGGTTTATTCAATCAAACCATTCGTTTCGGCGAAGATTTGGAACTATGGGCAAAAATCGCCGCGAAACACCCGATTACATGTATACCCGAAGTGCTGATGTTACGCCGGCAACACGGTAACAACGCCACGCAATTGACTGCAGCGCTGCTGAGCGATCTAGTCAAAGTCATGACCTCGATCAGAAATTACGCCGCAAAAGAACTGTCATTACAAAATATCGACCCCAACAGGCTCGTCGCCAATGCCTATGCCGACTTAGGCTACTGGCATTTTAGCGAGTACGATTTAATTGAGGCCAGGCAAGCATTTTCGGCCAGCCTCAAAGAAAAGCCGAATAAACGCGCCCTACTCTACTGGCTAGCCTGCTTACTGCCAGCAGGAATAGTCAAGATGTTGCGCAAAATAAAAAATCTATGACCGACCAAACCAATCAACCTAAAAATCAGTCCTGATTAGCAAGATGCTTCAGCTTGCCGAAGCCAAGTGTCCGAGCGAGGTCCAGTCGTAGCCGCAAAAACTAAAATATGCTGTTACCCAAGCTCCATTGGGTAACCTGTTCAGGAAGCTCTAGCTTCCCGACAATCAAGGAAGATTGAACTAGCGAGCCAGTGAATATGCGGAGGTTGTGTCGGTCTCAGGAAGCTGGAGCTTCCGGTGTGTCTTTCCCAACCTGGAGCTTGGGAAAGAGCGTGAACATCCCGGCGTGCTTTGGGAAGGCTTCATGAAAGCTCTTGTTGCTGCAAATAAGAAAGCATATCGGGATTCTGAACACGCCGATAGATATCGGCAACCGACAAAGTCAACCCTATGGATTCGAGCACAAATTCATCGCCTAAAAAATAATGCCGCGACAACCAATCGTTGCTGCGTCTGCAAACTTCGACATCGACAAAATCCTGCTCGATCAATACCAACTCTTGTAAACTTGAAATCGATTGGTAAGCCATGCGCTTTATCGTTTGATCCATTCGGCGCGTCGATGGCGACAACACTTCGACTAAAACCGTCGGAGAGTCGGTGTAATAGGGGTTTTCGGAACGATCCTCACACACCACCATAGCATCGGGATAAAAAAAATTTTCGCCGACTTTAACTTTGACGTTACTGCTATATGCTTCACAGGACGAGTTTTGCAATAGTGGCAATAACTGTGAAAAAACATTAATAATGATGCGCTCATGATTTTTACTGGCACCCGCCATCGCATAAGCAACACCATCGATCAACTCATGCTTGATTTCCGAAGACAGCTCACCCAGCAAATAGTCGTCTTCACTAATGCCCTGTTTAATTGCAACGTTTAACGCCATGACTAACCTCAGGTAATTATTCACACCCCCCCTATCGTTCCCACGCTCCAGCGTGGGAATGCAGCCCGAGACGCTCTCGCGTCTCGTACCGCTGGAGCGGCACTCAGACATTCCCACGCAGAGCATGGGAGCGAGAATGGTCGTGGAACTGAATACTCACAACCTCAGTAATTCCCGCCATATCTAAAAAACAATTATAATCATTGCATTAGATCATTGATAAAATGCTTATGTCAAAAGTATCAGGAGAGCCGCAATGACCACCGTAACCCGAGACGAAGTTTGGGAAATGTTTCGCGAAGTGGCACGCCGCTTCGAAGAAACAGACCGCAAATTTCAAGAAACCGATAAACAATTCAAAGAAACCGATCAAAAATTCAAAGACACCGAACGCCTAGTTAAAGAAGTCAGCAAAAGCATCGGCGATCTGGGCAACCGATTGGGCGACTTCGTACAAGAAATGGTCCGCCCGGCACTCGTGAACCTGTTTCGCGAACGCGGCATCGACGTGCATGAAGTCCATCCGAACGTCTATGCCGAAAGAAACGGCGAATCGGCCGAAATCGATTTATTAGTCGTCAACGAACAAACCGCGATTGCCATTGAATGCAAAAGCCAAATGTCCATAGACGACGTCAACGAACATTTGAACCGACTGGAAAAATTGAAACGCTTGTTGCCAAAATATCGAGATGTCGAACTCATGGGCGCGGTTGCCGCAATGGTCATGCCCAACGATGTTGCCCGTTACGCTTACCGCAAAAGCCTATACGTACTCGCCCAAAGCGGCAACACCGTCTTGATCCGAAACGATGGAAAATTTTCACCGAAAATTTAGTAACAGCGCTATCAGCGGTGTAAGCAAGCTTATGTGGGAGCGATCCCCAGATCGCGATTTCGAAATCAACGAAGCTCAATTCACACTATTCAATGACTTTATCGCTCATGAACCAAGCCGAAGAAACCAAAATTCGTGAACTGTCACAAATACTAGAAAACGATAGCGAAATCACCTTAGCCATTTTATTCGGCTCGTTCGCAACGGAAACCGTCCACCCAGACAGCGATATCGACTTGGCCATTCAAGCAAAACACCCCTTAGCTGAGAGCAAAAAAATACAATTGATAGAAATAATCGCACATATTTTCGGCAGGCCGGTAGACCTAATCGATTTAAGAAATGCGGGTATCCCTTTACTAGGCCAAGTTATCCAATACGGCAAAGTCCTGAAAGACACCGGACAAAATTTTACCGAACTGGCGATTAGAAACGTTTACGCCAACGAAGACTTTTTACCCTATATCAAACGAAGCCTGAGAGCGCGAAGAGAAAAATGGATCAAATCCTGTTAGAAAAGAAAATCGATTCGATCTTGCGTTGTCTGGAGCGAATAAACAGCCGCGTACCATCAACAAAAGAAGCCTTTGCGGAAGATCTCGACGCTCAAGACATCATAGTGTTGAACCTTACCCGAGCCGTCCAGCTCTCAGTCGATTTAGCGATGCATATATGCACGACAACCCAGTCCGCGACGCCGCAAACCATGGGAGAGGCATTCGAAGTTTTACGTCAAATACGCGCATTAACCCCCGAAGTCACCGACAAAATGAAAAAAGCCGTTGGTTTCAGAAATATCGCCGTACACAATTACGATGAAATCGATATCGGCATTGCTTACACGATCGCCAAAGAACACACACAAGACTTCGTCGAATACATCAAACAAATCTACACCTATTTCACTAAAATCGAGCAACACTAACATACAAAACACCTTCGGCTATTTTCGACTACAATAAACAAACCGTAGAACAACGACCGAATGGTGAATAAAACATGCCAACCCCGCCCCCAAAACGCATTCTCTACGTAGAAAACGGCATCGGCTACGGCGGCGCTATCATTTGTCTTCGTCATCTGGTTCGAAATCTCGATCGTCAACGATATATTCCGATGGTCGTCACAGGCAGAACCGGCCCGCATTACAAAGAAATCGCCCAAGAAGCGGAATGGAAACATATACCCGACAGACATATCGACATCGTCGGCGCGCATCGAAACTTAGACCCCGCAACATGGCCCGATAAAATCCCCGGTTTACGCTTCGTCATCAATCAAATACTCGCCAGAACGGACGATACCGCGAACTTCCTGCCTTTTTTCGTTCGATTGCTGTGGACCGCGAAAAACTTTAAAGCCGATTTAATTCATGCCAACAACGAACCTCTTTGTAACCGAGCTGCCCTACTCGTTGGTAAAATCTTAAACATACCCACCGTCTGCCACGTTCGCGGCGATCAAAAAGGCTCTCGATTGATGGAATGGGCCTACAGCCTTCCCGACCGATTGATATCGGTATCGCACTGGGTCGCCAAAAGCGTGCGGGAAAAACTACAAATTCCCGAAGAACAAATCGACGTCATCTACGACGGCATAGAATTGGAAAAACTGGACATCGAAGCCGACGGCAGTGCATTCAGAAAAGACCACGACATTACGGAAAACGATTTTGCCGTCGGCCTGATCGGATTGTTAATACCCTGGAAAGGCCAAGAAATGTTTCTCGATGCCGCCAAACTATTAACAGAAAAAATACCCCATTTAAAAATGCTTATCATCGGCGGCACTCCGGATGAATGCCAAGCTTATGAAGCCGCGCTCCGGCAACGAGTCATCGATGAACAACTCGACGACATCGTCGTATTTACCGGCCATGTCGCAAAAATGGAACCCGTCTACAACGGCCTCGACGTCATCGTATCGGCCTCGACCAGCCCCGAACCCCTCGGAACGGTCGTAATCGAAGCATTGGCAATGGGCAGACCGTTAATAGGCCCTAATCACGGCGGCGCCGCGGAAATGATGGAACATAACAAAACCGGCCTGCTATTCACGCCGAAAGATGCCGCATCACTCGCCGAACAAATCGAAAGATATTACAAAGACAGTGAGTTGCGAACAGCGCTAGGGAAAAACGCCCGGCAACATGCCTTGAAAACCTTTGCTGTTGAAACGCATGCCGAAAAAGTGCAAGCGGTCTACGACAAGCTGTTGAACTAGCCTCGATCGATGAAAACCGACAGTCTCTTTTACAGGCTTTTCCAAAACGCACCAGAATTGCTACTGGAACTCGCCGGACTGGACTTCCGCAACGAACCGGACTACAGCTTTCGCTCCGAAGAAATCAAACAAACCGCGTTTCGACTGGACGGGATCATGATACCGCCTACCAATCAATATGATTTACCGGTCATTTTCGTAGAAGTACAATTTCAACCCGATCCCCAATTTTATAGCCGTTTCTTCTGCGAAATATTTTTCTATCTTCATCAAAACCAACCTATCCATTCCTGGTTAGCGGTAGTCATCTATCCGTCTCGTAAAATCGAAACTGACGGCAATTTACATTATTCCGATTTATTGAATAGCGACCGGATTAAAAGAATCTACTTAGAGGATTTTACCGACCCGCCCGAAGATAAAATCGGTCTGCAATTGATTCGACTGATTATTGTCGAAGAACCGCAAGCAATAAATACAGCGCAAAATTTACTCAGTCGTATTAAATCCAAAATGATCGACAAAAAGCGGCGTATTGGCTGGAATGGGTCGAAACCATCATGGTCTATAAACTACCGCGATTGAGCCGCGAGGAGATACAAGCAATGCTAGGTTATAACGATATCGAACTAAAACAAACCCGCTTTTATCAGGATGTTTATTCAGAAGGAAAGCTTGAAGGCAAACTAGAAGGAGAATCTACTATTATTCTCCGACTACTCAAACGACGATTCGGACCAATACCGAACGACGTTCAAAAACGCATCCAACAATTGCAAAATACACAACTCGAAACACTGGCAGACCAATTATGGGAAATAGACAACCTCGATAAACTACGGGAACGATTGGCACAAGTCGTCACTGAATGAGATAGGGTTGCTGTCGCTCGTTCCCAAGCTCTTGGCTTGGGAACACAGTACGAGAAGCTCCAGCTTCTCGTAACCGGTAATCAAGAGCTTACGTGAAGAGTTTCCCAAACCGGAGTTTGGAAAACAGCAAAGAGGATCTGAATACTTACTTTTAAAACTCTCTTGGTCACTGATTTCTTTATGCTACCTTTAAACCAGACCGCCACATTTTTCTAATAATACTAACAATGCATCCTTTCATTTCCCGGAATATCGTATACCCCCTTCAAGAAAAACTCTTGAACCGACCGACTTTTTCCTATCTAAAAGAACTGGAAAAAACCCAATGGCTTTCCCGAGAAGAAATCGAAACATTACAACTCAAGAAACTACGAACGCTGCTGAAAATCGCCAATGAACATTCCCGTTGGCATTCAACTCGAATCCTCGAATCCGGCATCGATCTCGAAAACCTGACTTTTACCGAATTACAAAAACTCCCACCGATGTCCAAAACAGATGCTCAGCAGCATGGCGAACAAATGGCATGGCTTAATGTCCCGGGCGGCATATTCCGATACACGACGGGCGGTTCTAGCGGCCAACCGCTAATTTTCCATTTCGGACGCTACCGTCAAGCTTCGGATGCCGCAGGACGTATCCGCGCAAGACGATGGTGGGGCGTCGATGTCGGCGATCCCGAAGTCTATTTATGGGGAGCGCCTGTAGAACTCAACAAAACCGATAGAATAAAAACAACGCGAGATCGACTGTTGAATCAGCTTGTTTTGAATGCCTTTCAAATGTCGCCCGACATGATGTCGAATTATCTGACAGCCATACAAAAGTTCAAACCCAAATGCATTTACGGCTACGCCAGCAGTGTTGCTCTTCTAGCAAGATTTGCCAAAGAAACCGACCGAAATATAGAATTGCCCGAATTGAAAGTGGTTTGCACCACCGGAGAACCTCTTTATGCGGAACAACGCCAGTTAATTTCGGAGATTTTTAAGGTACCCGTCGCCAACGAATTCGGCAGCCGCGACATCGGCTTCACTGCGCACGAAAACCGACATCATCAAATGCTGCAAATGAGCGAAAGCATCATTATCGAAATACTCGATCCTCAAGGCAAACCGGTAAAACCCGGAGAAACCGGCGAAGCGGTCATGACCGGCTTGTGCTCGGAAGCCCAACCTTTCATCCGCTACCGCACCGGCGACATAATGAAATTATCCGAAGAAACGGATAAAGACGGTCGCGGGCTGCATGTGATCGAAGAAATTACCGGACGCAGCACCGACTTTTTAGTCCATCGGAACGGCTCGATCGTGCATGCCCTCGCAGCAATTTATGTACTTCGCGAAACGCCGGGCGTCGAACAATTCAAAATCATTCAGCATGACATCGACCGATTTGAAATTCAGATCGTGGCCAATCCTATGTGGACCGATCAAGCGAAAACCAGCATCGATCAAAAATTTAAATCCCGTTTCGGCGAAACATGCAGCATCGAAATTAACATGGTGGAAGATATTCCGCCGGAAGCATCGGGAAAAATTAGACAAGTCGTCTCAAAAGTTCATACCGGTTTTTAATTTAGTACTAAAATGAAAACACATTATTAAGACGACCGTTGTCCAATTTGCTATAAAGACGTTGCACCTACAACAAATTTCAACAACTACTTGTGGGAGCGATCCCCAGATCGCGACTTTAGACTGACCGTTATATTTATAAGTAAAGTATCACTGCCAATAGGAAATTAGTAACTATTCAGTCCCCTGGCAATTATCGTTCCCACGCTCTGCGTGGAAACGCCTGAGTACCGCTCCAGCGGTACGAGACGCTAGAGCATCTCGGTCTTCGTTCCCACGCCGGAGCGTGGGAACGATAGGGGATGTGAATAATTACAGAAATTAACCCCGTTATTCCGCCAGGGAGTGGCGGAATCCAGCGCCGAGGATGGCAAGCATGGAATACATCCATGTAATCCGGATATCGGCAATCCATGCCGGCATGACAACTTAACTTAATGGCAGTGAAGTAAAGTGTGGAAACAACTGTTCAATTTGAAAAAATAATAAGAAAGCGATGGCAAATACACTCCAAAAACTGATCGCCCTACCCTTTAGATACAAACCTTGGCGTCCGAAGCATTTCAGCATCATTGCCGACGACCTGAAAGGTTTAAGCAAACAGCCGGTCAACTCTGACGAAGTTCATCTTAAAGCCGCAATCGATTGGTTATGCAGAGCTCAAGATCAACGCACTGGACAGCCGGACCAAGGCGGCGTCTCGGCGGGTTGGAGTTTCGAAGACGGCTGGCTGCCCAGTTATCCGGAAACCAGCGGCTATATCGTCGAAACGTTTCTGGCTGCCGAAAAAATCCTAAAACAACCGGAACTCGCCCAACGTGCTCATCGCATCATAGACTGGGAACTCTCGATTCAAAACCCGGACGGCTCGTTTCCGGGCCATTTCGGCGAATCCGGCAGCAAACCGGTTATCTTCAACACCGGGCAAATCATGCACGGCATGCTTGCCGGATACCTTAATTTCCAGCGCAACGAATGCCTCGAATCGGCCGTCAACGCCGGCCGGTGGATGAAATCGAAACAAGACGACGACGGTTGCTGGAGACAATCGGTCCATAACGATACGCCGCATACCTACAACACCCGAGCGGCATGGGCTTTACTGAGAACAGGCCTGATTGCCAACGAAAAGGCTTTAGTTGACGCGGCGGAAAAAAATATCCGCTGGGCGCTTACCCGGCAAACATCATCCGGTTGGTTTAAAACGAACGCATTTACGGCCGACGGCCTACCATTTACGCACAACATCGCTTATGCTATTCGCGGCATTATGGAAAGTGGGTTACTGCTAGAGAACCAAGAAATGCTCGACGCCGCGATTAATGCCGCAAAAGCGCAATCCGCTCAACAACGGCAAGACGGTTGGTTAGCAGGACGCTATGCCGATAACTGGCAGCCGCAAGCCAATTATTGCTGCCTGACCGGCCTCGCTCAAATGAGCATTATTTGGCTAAGACTATCCCAGGCTTGCGGGCTCAAAGAGTTGGAACAAAACGCCGATTCGGGTATTAAGTTTATTAAATCCAACCAGCGCATCACCGGAAATAAGGATCACCGAGACGGCGCGATAGCCGGCTCCGCGCCGATTTGGGGACGCTATTCCATGTTCGAATATCCCAACTGGGCCGCCAAATTCTTTGCGGATGCACTTATGACACGAATCTCGGGCGAACCGATTCCCGAAACGGCCAGGAGCTAAAGAAATGTCCAATCTTTCAGTGATCATCTTATGCGGACAATCGCCAAGACACATTTACTTTGCAAACGAACTTTGCCGCCATTGCCAACCGAAGGCGATCATTCAAGAATCGGGCAGCCATCAATTTGTCGGAAAAATATTCAAACTGCTCAAAGACCCTAAAAAACTATGGCAGAAAATCTCGCGCTGGCTTCGCGACCGAAAGCGGTATAGAGGCAATCCGGAAGCCAAATACTATTTCGGCGAAAATGAGCCTAAACTTGACCGACCGGAATTGCGTATCGAAGTCCCTTACATCAATGACGAACAAGTCCTATCCATCGTCGACCAACATCAACCCGATGTGATCGCGGTATTCGGTACTTCATTGATCAAAGGACCGTTATTAGAAAAAGGAAGGCTTGGCATTATCAACCTTCACGGCGGACTTTCTCCCGAATACCGGGGCGCCGACTGCACATTCTGGGCGCTTTACAACCAGGAACCGGATAAAGTCGGCTGCACGATCCATTACATCAACGCCGGCATCGATACCGGCAATTTGATTGCCCACGTTAGCCCCGAAGTCAAAGAAACCGATACCGAACTCGAGCTGTTCTGGCGAGCGGTAAAAAGCAGCACTCAGGCATTTTGCGAACTTTTCGACAGATTGGAAAGCGGCGAGAAATTTGGAACCATTCAAGAAAGTAAAGGCAAGCTTTATCAAGTCAAAGACAGACAAGCGGGCCATGAACGTCACTTGGAACAATTATTTACAAATGGATTATTGAAAAACATAGACCTAAAAGAACGAGTCACTTGGTTTAAAAATGAATGAATGGATATTAATAAACGATCCTTATTTCAAATTGATATCGATTAATAAGCCAATGATAAAACCAGAACAGATAAAACATAAATAAATAATACCCATGAATATATACAAAGATGGATTTTATGAAAATAGGCATCAAATTACATTGTATGCAGCTGAAACTATACTGTCTCATGTCCATAACTTGTTACCTAATTTCAATTCAGCGATTGACCTGGGATGCGGTGTAGGTACATGGCTATATGTTATGAAGCAAAAAGGAGCATCGAAGGTTTGCGGTGTCGATGGAAGTTGGGTTAACAGAGACTACTTACAAATTTCCGAAAATGAATTTATAGAACACGATTTAAGTAAAAATATCAACATAAAAATACCTAGTACATTCGACTTAGCAATTTCTCTTGAAGTAGCGGAACATTTACCTGAAAAATCTGCTCATGACTTTGTTAACTTACTAACTAACTTATCGGATTTCGTGTTATTTTCAGCTGCTATACCTTATCAAGGTGGATTAGGGCACGTAAACGAGCAATGGCCGAGTTATTGGATTTCATTTTTTGAAAATTATGGATATATAGGACTAGACATAATTCGGAAAAATGTTTGGGATGATCAAAATATCCCACTACACTATCGACAAAATACTCTTCTTTATGTAAAGAAAGAAAGAATCAAAGACCTCAATTTAAAAAAACAAATCAACGACCATATACCACCAGAAGCATATCTTATTTATTTAAATAAACTAATTAAGCCCGGAATAAAACAGTCCTATATTAACTTAATTTCTGCTATTAAAAGACGCACTAAAGAAACATTCTACAAAAATGAATAGCATTAAATATTTCTAATAATAGAGAAAATAATTTACTTAACGTATCCAACAACTATTATTTAATATAAAAATGCCATATTATTATATACTTTTAATTAGAAAACGGATCAACTATGTTTAATAATTTTATTCCTTGGAGCCTGAGAGGCATTGATCCATTTCTCAGTACATATGGCGACTATATTCTGTTTCGGTCAATTCAAAATACACCAGCTATTACGGTAAATCCAAACGCATCGACTAGCATTCATACAATTGTCCCGCATCGCTATTTGAATGCATTTTTATTGGCAATCAAGTCTTTCCTAAGATTCTATTCAGATGTCGCAGTTTATGTCCATGATGACGGATCACTAACTCCTAAAGATATCGAAATTATAGAACAACATATCGATCAAGTTGTAATCCTAAAAAGAGATAAAGCAGACGCATATTTTGATGAAAAAATGAACGATCCATTTTTATCAAAAGTCAGAAACAGTTATACAAGTTATTTAAAACTCTTTGACCCTGCATTTCGAAGTAAAAGCGATCGGATTATTCTTTTAGACACGGATACATTGTTCCTTAAACGACCTGATTTCATTATTGATTGGGCTAAAAATGGCGGAAAACCTTGGTATCATTTAGCTCCTAAAGGAAACATGAGAGCAGTTAAAAATATAAATAAAACCCAAGCCACTGGTTCAGAACATATACAGACATTAATAATTCAGCAATTAGATAATATTAATCATGAATTATCTAAAAACTATAGAATACGGCAAGGTTTTTGTGCAGGATTTATTGGCTATAATTCTACTGATATAAACTTCGAAGAGTTAAAAAAACTTTTAGAAAATTTGCATAGAAAATTTTCTGATAAAATTTATAAATGGGGCTCGGAACAAACAATTCATGGACTCATCCTCTGCGGAAATGACGCAGAACCTTTAGCAATTGATAATTATTTTGTATTTACACAAAATAATGCCCACTTAGCGGAACAGGCAACCTTTTTACATTTTGTAGGGGAAAATAGATTCCACAAGTTAATTTATCCGAATCTCGCAAGAAAGGTTATAAATTCTCTAGCGAGCTAGCACAGATAGTTACAGTTTAGCATTATTATATTTATTAAATTTCATTTAGTTGTAGAGGTAAAATAATGGGGCACATAGATTGCTTTTCTTTCGGTGAAAGACAACTCAACCGAGATTTAATAGAACAAAAAGATATTGTTGAAGTTGGAGCTAGCGCTGATGGTGGCTCAATGAGACCGTACTGTTTATCACTCAACCCAAAATCGTATATAGGTGTTGATATTCAAGAAGCTCCTGGGGTAGATTTAATATGCGACGCACTAGATCTTTTAGATAAACTGGGCCCCGAAAGTTGCGATGTCGTTATAGCAACTGAATTAATGGAGCACATCAGGGATTGGAGAAAATTAATCCATGTATTCAAAAATTTACTTCGTGAAGAAGGAGTGGTTGTTATAACAACACGATCGCTAGGCTTTCCTTTCCATTATGCGCCGTTCGATTTTTGGAGATATGAAGTGTCAGACATGGAAGAGATATTCAGAGATTTTGAAATTATGTGTATTGAAAAAGACACTCGGGTCATAAATAATAAAATAACACCAGGTGTTTTTGTCTCAGCTAAAAAACCGAAAACATTTATTGAAAATAATCTAGATAACTTGCACCTTTATTCGATAATAAAAAAAGCCCGTGTAGCCAATATAAATAATATTGATATTATCAGTTTCGAATTATTTGACTTAGGTAAAAATTATTTTTTTAAGCATAATTTCCTACCTTTTATAATTCGTGAAACGCTTTCCAAGCATATAATCCGCCCTTTGAGAAATCGAAAAGCAAAACATTAATAAAAAGCTTGCTATATACTTTCCAAGGATTCAAGCGCTATAACTTAGAATTAATTATCTTAATCACTACCTTAATAGCATTTTGATTATGACTTTTTTTATAAAAAACTATTATACTTTATTTTTTTTCTATTTATTTTCGATTTCCGGCGCATACGGTAAAATTACTGATCCTACCGAAGCCCAACTAAAAATAATTCCTCCATATTGTCAGGCACAATTGACAAGAGATCCAGTCCAGAGAGAAAAATGGAAAAAAAAACTTGGAAAAGGTTACACTTGGATCAATCATTATTGCTCAGGTCTCGTCCAGCAAATGAATTGTGTAAAAATAATCTCTAAGCAAAAAAGGAATTCTTGCTTAAAGGAAACATTAAGCACTTATGAATATGTTTTCGATAATGCACCTAGAGATTTTGCATTAAATCCAAAACTATATTACGAACGCGGCAAAATATATTCAGAATTAGGAAAAACTAAATTAGCCGAAATGGACTTCATAAAAAGTATAAATTTAAAGCCTAACACAAGCTCACCTTATATAGAGCTAAGCAAAATATATAAAAGTCTTAACAAAATAAATGATGCTATTGCGATACTTCAAAAAGGTATCAAAATGTCACCCAACTCACAAAAATTAAAGAATCAACTTACAAAACTAAAAGACGCAAATTAATTTTTTGTTGTATTAAGCTTGCTTTTTAGAAAACTATAAACCTAATCCTATCCTTTTTCGAATAAAAAATAGCAAACAACCTGACTAGACTAATCAGCTGTGTATATGAAAGCATCAACAAATAACCTATTCCACTACCGTGAACTGATTACCGCACTGGCTTGGAAAAACATTGTCATTCGGTATAAACAAGCTTATTTAGGAATCTTATGGGCGGTGTTAAAACCGCTTTTAATGATGCTAATCTTTACTTTAGTCAGAAGCTTTGTCGGTATTGAGACCGGCGACATTCCCTACCCTGTGCTAACCTTTGCCGCATTACTGCCATGGATATTTTTTCAAGAATCGGCTGCGGAAGGTATAAATAGTGTTACATCTAATTCCGCATTAATAAAAAAAATATATTTCCCGCGCGAAGTTTTTCCATTAACTGCAATGTTCACAAAATTAGTGGAACTCATGATCAGCTTTGTCATTCTTGCGGGCTTGATGTTCTATTACAAAATGACACCTACAATTTACGTCCTATGGGTCCCCGCTATTGTCTTTTACACGATGATCGTCGGCCTTACGATTAGTTTTTTTGGGGCCGCACTGAATGTATATTATAGGGATGTCGCTCAAGCACTACCTGTCGCGCTGTCTTTATTAATGTATTGCTCCCCCGTTATCTATCCGCTGAGTCTAGTTCACAAAAAATTGATTGTGGAACAAGCCGCAGGGCAGTGGTCTGAAAATCTTTATACACTCTATACGCTTAACCCTTTGGCTGGAATTATCGATAGTTTTCAACGAGTCATGCTCAAGGGATTGCCACCTGATTTTGAACCATTACTCCCAGGTATCATTTTAACGTTTACCCTTCTTCCCTTCAGTTACCTGTATTTTAAACGCGCGGAAAATTGGTTTGCGGACGTAATATAAATAAACCAATATGATTTTCCTATATCAACCGACTTTGTAAAATTTATAACAACTCATTCCGACATGCCCATTATCGAAGTCAATCATCTCACCAAAGAATATCAACTCGGTCATATAACTAGCCTTAAAGAGACCGCTTTAAACGCAATGAGGCGACTGACCTTTCGGCCCGTACATAAAAGAGAACGCTTTAAAGCTTTGGACGATGTCAGCTTTACGGTTGAAGAAGGCGAAGTACTCGGCATTATCGGCCATAACGGCGCTGGAAAGAGTACTTTACTAAAACACCTTGCCAACATTAGCAAACCCACTAAAGGCAAAGTCATTGTGCGAGGCACTGTTGCACCTTTGATTGAAGTCGGCGCCGGGATCAATCCGGAACTCACTGGAAGGGAAAACATTTTCCTAAATGGCGCGATTTTAGGCATGCCTAAAAAAATCATTAAGCAAAAACTCGATGAGATCATTGACTTTTCAGAGCTCGAACAGTTTATCGATACGCCGATGAAACGCTACAGTTCGGGCATGAAAATCAAACTCGCATTTTCTATCGCAACCAGCATCGATGCCGACGTCTTGATTGTGGATGAGGTGCTTGCCGTCGGAGACTTAGCATTTCAACGAAAATGCTTCGATCGGATGGAAAACCTCATCAAACGACAAGGCCGCACGGTATTATTGGTTAGCCATAACATCAGGCAAGTCGCTCGAATGTGTAGCAGAGTATGTCTGATAGACCACGGCAAAATAATAGCGGACGGCTTACCCTCGGATGTGTGTGAAGCCTTTTACGAGCAAAGCAACCAAAAAATAGTAACACAAGCTACCCAAGGCCATAATACAAAACACAATATCCGTATGTCCGGGGAAGTCGATTTAGAAAAAATAGAGCTACTCGACGAAAACGGAAATGAAACACAGGAACTCGTCACAGGAAGACCCGCTACGATTCGCTGCCATTTCAATGCCAATGATAATATTGAAAATGTTGAAATCATATACGGATTCCATACTACTGACTTTATCTACATCGCCTCGATGGGCACGGCGCACTTAAAACACGCTTCGAACCTATTTCAAGGAAAAAATATCATTGATTGCAACATAGAGCGCGTGCCGTTAACACCGGGTGTATTTGCCGTTCGAATAGGCGTCTTTGACCAATTCCGAAGACCCATTTTTTATGGGGAAACTTTGAAGGTATTTCCGGTACGCTCAGAAAATATTCCAGTAACGCAGATGGCAACATTAGGAGTCGTGGATATACCGGCTGACTGGAAATTTAATACTTCAACACCGCGACATGAAAATTACAATAATTCTCATGCAAGCGTAAACCTGTAAATCAAAAATTAACTGGCTCTGCTATTGCTTTATTTTAAGAGGCTATACAATTGGACTTTCTAATAATAGGCGCACAAAAATCAGGCACGACTTCCCTTTTCAAATATTTGGCTGCGCACCCAAATATTTTTATGCCTGCGGAAAAGGAGGTTATGTTTTTCAACAACGATAAACTTTTTTCCAAAGGTAAAAACTGGTATATAAAGCGATATTTTCAAAATGCTGATCCTAGCCATGTCAAAGGCGAGGCCTCGACCCATTATATGATGTATAGTTTTGTTCCAGAAAGAATCTACTCCCTTTTTCCAAATATTAAACTTATTGCATTACTAAGAAACCCAATAGACAGAGCATATTCACATTATCTGATGGCTGTCCGCAGAGGCGTAGAAAGCCGTACTTTTGAACAATGCGTTAATATAGAAATTACCAAGGGATTTATATCTGATGAAAAAATAGATCATAATACAAACTATATTTTTTTTGGAGAATATGGTCGTATCTTGAATAACTATCTAAAATGGTTCAAAAAATCACAAATTAAAATTGCATTTATGGAAGACATGCAAAACGAGCCTAAATCATTTATAAAAAATATTTATTCATTTTTGGAAGTCGATAGTAACTTTATTCCAGAAAATGTTTCAAAAAAATACAATATATCCGGTGTCGCAATAATACCCGGCTTAGAAGTACGTATTAGAAAATTTTTAACATCACTAAAGAAAAATAAAATATTTCATATCTTCTTAAAGAAAGTTAATATTGATGCGATCGTGTTTTGGCTACGAACGGAAGGGAATGTTAAAAAACAAAAAGACGAATACCAATTGACTCCTAAAGTACGTAAATTACTGGCTGATTATTATATGAACGATGTTCGTTTGATTGAAAACCTTTTTGAGAAAAGAGTTCCCTGGAAAGACTTTAATTAATTTATTGAGATATTTACTTTTTTATACTAAAATAATTAATAATATAAAAGTGAAACAACCAATTGTTATAGTTAAATTTATCGGCAGAGAAATACTCAGTGAAAAAGGAAGAATATTGTTTTCTTTATTGAATACTTTTTCTCAAGCTAACTATCCGCTTCAATTGGTTTGTAACCCTGAACATGAGTCATTAGGCTTGCATGGCGATCGTATTTTCGAATTCGATAATTTATCTGTCATTGATGATATTCCAGACAATACAACAGACGCTATCTTTTTATACGACCACGCCGACAAACAAACTCTAAAACAACCGTGGCTAAAAACCATTAGAGTCCGGTTTGATATTTTCTCATCATTCCGGTTTAACAGACCTATTTTATTTCCCTACCCTGTTCACCCAGTCCATTCGAATCCCGATAAACAGGCGACAGTAGATGAACTTCGTGATTCACCGAAAAAGATTAGACTGTTCTTTTCAGGGGACATGAAAGGTTACAATAAATCTCATGTTAATTATCCTGAACCCAAATTACCCCGTCTGGAAGTCATTAATACCATTCTCGAGTCTTTACCAAACAATTTGCTACATGTAAAAGATAGTCAATCCGCCGCAACGCTATTTTCCGGTCCCTACTCCCAAAACTGCGCCATTATCGATACGAGTATGACCTGGATAGATGATCGGTATTGGCTGGACTATCTTGCTAAAAGCGATTTTTTTCTGGCGCCTCCCGGCATTATTATGCCGATGTGTCATAACATCATAGAAGCCATGTCCGTTGGCGCAATTCCCGTAACAAATTATCCTGAATGGTTTCATCCCAAGCTTGAGCATTTGAAAAATTGCATTGCGTTTTCCGACAAGGCCGATTTAGTCGAAAAGGTTAAATTGGTATTGGATATGGATCGCGAACAAATCCGGTCATTACGACAAAACGTGATTCGTTACTACCAAGAATTCTTAAAGCCGGCTCGCTTTATTGAAACTGTAGAAAAAAACAAAGACCGTCACATTGATGTTTTGATGATCACGGAGCGATATGTTGCCAAAAATTCACAACGCTTAAACCGCAACTCATTCATTATTAAAGGCGCACCGGGCGAAAGTAAATCTTTTTGGAGAAAATTCATTCATGTTTTTCAATCCTAGGCCATATAAATGCATTCAATTGATACAGGAAACATAGAGTCATGACCGCTAAATCTACAAAAATTTTTTGTATCGGCCTATCCAAAACCGGAACTACGAGCCTAGCCGCTGCGTTGGAGATGCTCGGATTTCGGACTAAGGACAACCTTGGAGTCACCCATTACTCATCCGGAGACCTTGAGTCCTCGGTCGATCTTTCCATCATCGATGAAAACGATGCTTTTACCGATACGCCGATTCCCAGTTTTTACCGGGAGCTGGACGCGCGTTATCCGAATGCGAAATTCATTTTGACTGTGCGCGAACTTAACCCTTGGCTAATCTCATGCAAAAAACAATTCAATCAACGCGCCACGGAAAAAAGGGACGACGCGACGAACCGTTTATTCAACGATATTTACGATTCCCCATTTTTTGATAACGAAAAATTTACTGCGGGTTATCAGCGTTTCGTTAATGAAGCTATGGAATATTTCAAGAATCGCCCGGACGATTTATTGATTATCGATATATCCGCGGGTGAAGGTTGGGAAAAATTATGTTCGTTTTTGAACAAACCTATCCCGGATTTGCCGTTTCCCAAATCGAACGTCACTCAAATTCAATGGATAGCGATGGACGAGCTGTTATCGATAGCCGGTGCCGCCGGCGTTGATTTAGCCAATGCCCGTGAAAAGATCGATAGTATATCTTCGCCTACCAAAAACAGCCTCCGAGCAATGCTGGTTAAATTGATTCATGGCAATCGAAACAAGATCGTTGCACATGCAATCGATAAAGCTCGTCAAACCATTATTGAAAGATTATCGAAATTGACGCCCGACATTCCCGTGCTGTTCGGCGATCATCAGCCTTATTCGGATAGAAAGTCATGGAATTATATTTGGTTAATTGACGCCCTAATCGGCACCGACCCGTTTTTAAACGGCAGCGACGATTTCTGTCTCAGCATTGCGCTGATTCAGGACGGCAACCCCGTTTACGGCGTTATCCACTTTCCGATATCGAATACTTCTTTTTACGGCAAAAGGGGAAAAGGCGTCTATTTCAAGCAGAAAAATGGCGAATGCCAAAAATTCGAAGCATCTGTTAGCGATTCTGAAGAATGCCGATTTTTTTTACTAAACCGGCAAAACAAAAGCCTGGAAGAATTAAAAAAACCTTTAAATGCTGCCTATCCTGAATTGCAACTTGGCCAAATTTCGACTATTGAGAATATCACGACCGCTTTCCGGTCGATCATTCAAGGTGAAACGAGCAAACTTTTTATCGCCGACTCGTTACCGGAATGGCAACTCGCCGGCTTGAACGTCATTTTGAGAGAATTAGGGAAAAACCTTTACGATTTCGAAACCCAAAGCCTGATTCGCTATAATCAGCCGGATTTAAATAGGCATGGCGTCATCGCGGCGTAATTTAATGTTAATAGCGAAATATATGTTAGGATTTCGCCAAAATTAACTTCCCGATTTGCGAATGTCTCTTGTAGGAGCGAATTCATTCGCCCCTACAGTTGAGAAGTTATTATCAGCCCATTATCATCCTTAGGAGTAATTTTTGAATAAGCGAGCCCGACTCATCGCCTTTCATTTGCCTCAATTTCATCCCACTCCCGAAAACGATGAATGGTGGGGCAAAGGATTCACCGAATGGACCAACGTGGCCAAGGCACAACAGCTTTTTCCAGGTCATTACCAACCGCACGTCCCTGCTGATTTGGGTTTCTACGATCTTCGACTGCCCGAAGCACGCCATGCGCAAGCGGAATTGGCCAAGGAATACGGCATAGAAGGGTTTTGTTACTACCACTATTGGTTAGGCGATGGCAGACGCATGCTGGAGCGCCCGTTTAATGAGATTCTTTCCAGCGGCGAACCGGATTTTCCTTTTTGTCTATGCTGGGCCAATCACAGTTGGAACACCGCCTGGCAAGGAACGGATAAAGTACTCATCGAACAAACCTATCCCGGTTGGGACGATCACGCCGAACATTTCGACTGGTTGCTTCAAGCATTCAATGACCGGCGATATTTGACCATCGACGGTAAACCGATATTTGTTATCTATAAACCTGACGATATTCCAAATATTTTGGATTTATGCAGCTTTTGGCGTGATAAAGCCGTCAAAAACGGATTGCCCGGACTTTATTTGATTGGCGTCTCACATCGTAATCAAAAATGGGACCCAAGGCTGCGCGGATTGGATGCTTCGGTTATGCAAGTCCTTCCTCGGCGCGACGGGCGCATCCCTAATCGTTATCTGCTGACAAAGCTGAAACTGGCATTACAGGGTAATCGCCACGAATTGACCATCTGGGATTATGAAGAAATCATGCCCATTTTGCTTAGAAACAACGTTGTGGATTGGCCCGATTATCCCTTGGTTTTGCCTAATTGGGACAATACCCCGCGCTCAGGCATGCGCGGTCTCGTTTTTCATAACTCCACTCCTGAATTATTTCGAAAACACCTTAATGATGCTCTTTCAAGAGTTGAAGATCGTAAGCATGAAGAAAAAATCGTTTTCGTAAAAGCCTGGAATGAATGGGCGGAGGGTAATCACCTGGAGCCGGATCAAAAATGGGGACGGGCATATTTAGATATAATCTTGGAAGAAATATTTATCTAAGCTTTCTCCCGATCTGACAAATAATAGTAAAATTTTATTTTAAAATATTATGAATAAATTTAAACACAATGTTTATTACTTAATAAATAAATATATTATAGAAAGTTTTTTTGAGAAATTACCATGGATTGGATTATCAATTAAGAGATATAAGAAGCTTAATAGAATTGCTAAAGCTTGTGGATATGAACCTGGCCATTACTACAGCCCTATACCATCTCTCCCTGAAATTAAAAATGATGCAAATCGAATTTATTCCGATTATGAACTATTGGATATAGATCTGAATAAAAACCAACAGTTTGCAATGTTAGAAACATTTAAGAAATTTTTTCAGGATTTACCGTACGATTTTATAAATGGAGTAGAAAATCAAAATCTTCGTTACAGATGGGTCAACGGCTGCCAATATCGTTTTTCCGATGTAGTGTTTCTTTACTGTTTTATTCGTTACTTACGCCCAAATAAAATTGTAGAAGTTGGCTCTGGTGCTTCTTCTTCTGTAATGCTAGATATAAATGAACTTTTTTTTGATTCTAAGATTGAAACAACTTTTATTGAACCATATCCAAAACGGTTATTAGGTTTTTTAAAAGATCTAGATAAAAAAAGCTCAAATATTATTTCTGAAAAGGTTCAAGATGTAGAAATTGATATCTTCCTTGAACTTAATGAAAACGATATTTTATTTATTGATTCATCACATGTAATAAAAACAGGAAGCGATGTTAATTATTTATTTTTTAAAATACTCCCACGTCTACGATCAGGTGTTTATATTCATTTCCATGATATATTTTTCCCCTTTGAGCTTCCTGAGCACTGGGTATTAAAACACAAACGATTTTGGAATGAAAATTATCTTCTAAGAGCATTTCTTATGAATAATAACTCTTATGAGATTCTCTTATTCAACTCATATCTCCACAAAGAATATAAAACATGGTTTGAAAAAGAAATGCCGGCATGCTTACTGGATGAACAAAATACCGGATCTATATGGCTAAGAAAAAAATAATGGCAATGAGATATGTTATTTAAAGCTGCTCAACATTAATCAGATTTTTTTAAATTTATTTATTCACACCCAATACCCAACAACAAGGTAAAATATGCAAAGTGGAATTGCAATATTTATTATGCCGTTCCTCATAAGCTAACCATTTCAAGCTATCAATTTCGTGGTTTTTCCATGCTATTTTTTCTGACTGACACTTATTAGTATTGATTACCAAGAATTCGATATTGTCGCCGCTGCTTAAATTTATAACTCTTAGGTATGGATTATTTAGAATTAGACATGGAACCTTACATGCTTTATTTATAACCTCTGTATTTGAACCTATCAGCGAAGGCGGTAAACCTTGATTTGTTTTCTCAAGATATATAATCGCTATTGCTAAATAATGACGATAAATCGGCTCCGGATGAAGCATACAAAGATGATAAAGCGCTTCAGCCCAGAACGCTAATGCATCTTGGCGTGACTTGGATTCCGCCAGGTATTCTAAGAAACTGGTTTTCGCAATCGCTTTTATTGCGTCATCTAATACCCCTTGTAGTTGTTGAGATGGAAAACGTCTTAAATACCTCGTCAAATCCATGATGTTGACGCTTTGATAGCGCACGTTGAAATGAATTGGCGATAAATGTCTTTCAATGATCCCCCCAGGCATAACAAATCTAGGATATCTGCGCTTTATGATATGGAGCTTGGGTATCAGATGCTTCCATGCCAAACGTTTAATCGCTCGCATAGGTAGCGGCAACCTTTTGGCTTCTTGCTCCGGCAACAAAGTCAATCCGATTGCTTTAAACAATGGACGATACAACCATTCTGCCGGTTTCAAATTGAGAACAGCCTCGGCAGTCTTGCAAGCCGAAGTTACTATATCTTTATATTGATCGTCGCCGGTACATTCCCGGTATCTATCCAGAGCAACAATGGTATCGAGATGCGTATTCAAGATCATTTTGTTGGTCGGCGACTTTCCGAGGAAAGTACTTGGAATCCATCGGGATCCGCTTTTATTCATCAACTCGGCACTCTGTTCGAGAGCGTCATGTAAAAACCAAACGCCGAATTGAGTATTGTCGGTATGTTTAGCGATGAAGGCAGCCGCTTTTTCCAGGGCAGTTCGGATCAGGTTATCGGGTTCGTTATCTAAAGCCGCTTCAAGTAGAAGCATACCGCCGCAATGTAAACGAAAATGGGATTCCATCAAATCCGTCCACTCGCCATGATGCCAGCCGCCGTCGTCGGCTTGCCGGGCTATCACCGAATACACGATTTGCCGTTTCAACAATCCATAAATTTTTTTATTCGTCGCAAGTTCCAATCCGGCAAGCGCCAAATAGAGCGAATAAGCGTCGAGCTCCGAACAGATCTTTCTTTTGTGACTCCAATTAAATTGATTTTCGTAGACATGCCCATGAATAAGATGTTTGTACAAATCAGCCGGCTGCTGATATTTTGAATGCGAACTAAACAAAAAGACCGGTTGTTTCTCCAATACGTAAAGTTTTTCAAGTTCCCCGAGCAGCTTGGATGCCTCTCCGCTAAACCGCCAAATCGTGCAATCTAAATGTAAGTTTTCAGGTATCGCGATATCGATCGTAAGCGCTTGAAGCGAGATATTAAAACCTAGAAGGTTAGCCGGTTTTTCCGAAAGTATTCGCCCTTGTGGATCAAAACTCCGCACCATTGGCAAAAGAGGAATCCAGTAAGCGTTAGCGCCCACCTCAGTCGGCTTGAACAGCCACCCGCCCCCGGCACAAGTTTCAAGCTGGTATGACCCATTGATGCTAAACCGGACAGTCTTGGTGCCATCGCTTGACAGTCTGATAAAACAGCAACTTACACTATCTGTCTTGTCAAAGTTATCGACTATCGTATGAGCAAAGTCATTAAGCTCAATCGATGATCTTTCAAATGCATCGGTTACTGTAATTTTTCGAACATCCTTAAAATTGACCGGTTTGGTTATTTGTTCAACGGAAAAAGTAAGGTCGTCTATTTCAACTTTGTTAGTGTCCATTTTATTTGTATTTGGAAGATTGATTCGGCGGATTAATAAATCTTAGTCATTGGAAGCTAATATGTACAATTCCCGCGTGAAGAATACGGATGGTTAGCTTAAAAATGTAATTATTCACCCCCTATCGTTCCCACGCTCCGGCGCTCATCGTTATACATAAGTCAAAAATTACTGTTTTGCAATCTTAGCTAATGAGGCTTCGATACCATTTTTTGTCGCCCAACGTTCCCGACTTCGAAATCGCGATCTGGGGACGCTCCCACAGAGCATCCGGCCCCTTGTGGGAGCGACGCCTTCGTCGCGATTTCGAAGCCACTGATGTTCAATATCCGCAGATTTATCAAACAGCACCGTTTCCAGGTATACGACGAACTCTGTTTAGCAAGTTTACCGATACTTGTGTATAACGGCGAGCGCTCCGGCGTGGGAATGAAGACCGAGACGCTGGAGCGGTACTCAGGCGTTCCCACGCAGAGCGTGGGAACGATAACTTCCGGGGGACTGAATAGTTGCAAATTCACATGGCCTAATATGGATTTTGCGCACTATCTTAGATTCCGTCGGCTATAGTAGATAAGCTATACTAAAAAACAAGTACAAGGGTACTTTAAAGCCCTTACTGCAATTATTCAAAGAAGCATTTATAAAAACAAATGAAAAACGAATCACCATCGAATAATTCATCAGAGAATCATGATCTTATCAGCGTCATCATGCCCTGTTACAACGCTGAAGCCTTTCTGGCCGATTCTATCAATTCGGTACTCAATCAAAGTTATCCGAACATTGAGCTCATTGTCGTTGACGACGGCTCGACGGATAATTCTAAAGCTATTCTTGATGGCTTCGGCAAACGAATAAAAACCCTTTTTCAAAGCAACTGCGGCCCCGGACCGGCAAGAAACCGAGGGATCGAACAGGCAACCGGTGATTTTATTGCGTTTTTGGATTCCGATGATTACTGGGATCCTCGATGTTTGGAATTACTTTACTTGGCAATACAATCCTCAAATGCAGCCCTCGCCTATTGCGGCTGGCAAAACATAGGAAAAACCACCAAACCGACTCCCCCTTATGTTCCGCCTAACTATCAAACAGGCGATAAGGTACAAGATTTTCTCAAATCAGCTGCTCCATGGCCGATTCATGCCGCACTAGTTCGGCATGATGTGTTGAAACAAACCGGCAATTTCGATGAACAATGGGCAACCTGCATGGATTACGATTTGTGGTTACGAATCGGCACAACTCATCCGATCGTTTTAGTCCCGGAGGTACTAGCATTTTATCGACATCATGGCACCGGTCAAATTACCTCGAAACAATGGCGCCAGGCGGAAAATGTCCTCAAAGTCAAATTACATTACATTAAAAATCATCCGAATCTAGTAAAGCATCTGACCTCTGCGCGACTTGATGAATTAACCTATGGCGCTTATCTCAAACGAGGCTTTGATGCCTACTGGAAACGTGACTTAGTGAGCGCGCACAAGATATTTCGTAAATGCCTTTTGAGCCGCCATTACAAACTCTCGGATTTAAAATATTTATTGTTTGCATTGTTACCGGAAGGCCTATATGTCAAGTTCATTTCTTTTTCTGACAAATCAATATTAGAAAAAATTAAACATTTTGTGTTTGTACAAAAATGCATTCCTTGGTCGGTTTCAAAAAAATTCTCAGACTGGACCGAAAGAAAGCTTTATTTCAGTTATCCTTCTTTTTATCGACTGATTAAATTTAAGACAATAAAAAATAGAGTTACTCCATTAACTAGCGAACCCAATCATCACTTCTTCGGCTACTACGACAAAACCCCGTGGAGCGAATCCGGCAACAAAATATTGACCCATTCAGTCGCATTTAATGACCGCCCCCCTACCCCGGACGACATTTTGACTATTGGCTATGTCACTCCGAATAATCCGCACTCATTTATTGCAATAGCTGAGACTAAAGCGTGGAACTGGCAACAAGGAGCGATGCTGCAATGGCACCCCTTAGCACCGGACTCGAAAATATTTTTTAATGAACGATCGGACGGAAAGTTTATAGGCATTTGTTATGACCTTGAAACAAAAGAAAAAGTCGTATATGGCCGCCCGATTTATGCCGTATCACCGGAAGGTGACTTAGCTTATAGCATTAACTTTTCTCGATTATTCGACTTTAGACCGGGATACGGCTACGCCGGAGTGCCGGATCCATTCCGCGATCATAAGCAGCCGACTGATGACGGTATTTTTAAGATCGATCTCAATTCCGGCAATTCCGATCTGATTGTCTCGTTGAAACAACTAGCGGATTTAAACCCGCTCCCTTCGATGCAGAATGCCAATCATTACATCAATCATATTCAAATTTGCCCAAGCGGCGAACGATTGGCTTTTTTTCATATATGGCACATTGATGACAAAGAATGGTATGTCAGATTTTATACAATTAAGCCCGATGGATCGGATTTAGACTGTTTATTGGACACTGGAGATATTTCGCACTACGATTGGATGAATGATAACTGCATACTGGTATGGGCGAAGCATCCTAACGCAACAAACAATCACTTTTTACTTTGTAATGTAAACGATAAGTCAATCAACGTCATCGGCAAAGAAGAGCTAAAAGAGGATGGCCATTGCAGTTTTTCCCCGGATAGAAAATGGATTGTCAATGATACTTATCCCAACGAATACGATCATCGAACACTGATGTTGATACGCAATTCCGATCATAAAGTCATTAAACTGCATAACTTTTATTCGCCGAAAAACAAATGGTGGGGGGAAATTCGTTGCGATTTACACCCTCGCTGGAATCGGAACGGCGATAAAATCTGTGTCGATTCGGTGCATTCGGGCACCCGGCAAATGTACACGATTGATTTAAAAGGAATTATCTAATGCCTCGTATAGTTATCTTGATGTATCACATCATAGCATCCCCTAAATCGGATCAGGAAGCCAAGTATTGCTGCACGCCGTCCGAATTTGCCAAACAGATGAACTATCTTGCCACTTCAAATTATCGCCTAATCGATTTAAATGATATTTCATCGATATTGAAAGGCGAACTACAATTGAAGTCTGATGCTGTTGCAGTGACATTTGATGACGGCTTCGAGGATTTTTACCATGATGCTCTGCCCGTTTTACGGGAAAACAATATCCCAGCAACCTTATTTATGGTTAGCAATAAAACCGATGGTTTCAATGACTGGATGGTAAAAAAAGGTTCTCCAAAACGAAAACTACTATCAGTCCCGCAATTGCTTGAAATCTCGAAAAACAACATCACCATTGGTTCGCATACACGAACGCACCCTAAACTGACAGAAATATCTAGCGATTTGAATTCTCTAAATAGGGAAATTAAAGAATCAAAAGTTGAACTGGAAAATAAATTAGGATTAGCCGTAAACCATTTCGCTTATCCCTACGGCCTATTTGATGAATTGACCATCAATGTTGTCAAAGAAGCGGGTTATTCAACAGCTTGTTCGACACGATCCGGTTTCAATCGTACTGATATCAACCCGTTTCTGTTAAGACGTATAGAAGTTTTTGGAAAAGATAAATTATGGCATTTCAGGCAAAAATTAAAATTCGGAACCAATGAAATGTCATACCTCTATCCTTTTAACTACTATTTAGCACAGGCTAAATCAAGAATTATTGACAGGAACTGACCCAATGGATTTCACGGTAATTATTTGTACTTATAATCGAAGTAATAACCTTCCGAAATGTATCGCAGCATTGGAACAACAAGAAAATACCAATCAATTGAATTGGGAAGTATTGATAGTAGACAACAATTCCTCCGATGCAACCGAGACTATCGTTAAGGACTTGATAAACAATTCCAAAATTAAAATTCGTTATGCATTCGAACAAAAACAAGGCCTCAATCATGCACGCAACCTTGGGATGCAAAATGCTCTTGGAAAATACTTCGCTTATCTCGATGACGATATTACGGCCGCGCCTCAATGGCTTTCATCAATCTATAAATCTTTAGCGGAAAATGATGCGGACGCCAGCGGAGGGCGTATACATTTAGACCCTGCAATCGTCTTACCTAATTGGATTAAACTCAATCCATCCATGTATGGATTCTTAGGTTATCAAGACTATGGCGATCAGCCCATGCGAGTCGACGGCATTAAACAGTATCCATTCGGCGGCAACATGGCGTTTAATCGTCGAGTAATCGAAAAAGTCGGATTTTTCAATACCCAATTGGGGCGCAAAGGAGAAGGGTTCAAAAAAAATGAATTATTCAAAGGTGCCGAAACCGACTATTTCCATCGCTTGGCTGCCAATCGAGAATCGAAGATATTTTACACCCCTGACGCAATTGTCTACCATCATATCCTTCCGCATCAACTCACTAAAAAATATTTCTTAACGATTCATTATAATGCTGGCTATCAAAAGGCACTCCATGACGATACGATTTATAAACGTACACTTCTAGGGATTCCGTTATTTATATTACCTCAAACTTTAAGAGCAATTTTTAATTATTTTAAAATCGTTTTTCTTAAAGGTTTTGACTCGGCATTTCGACAACGCATGACTGTCACTCATTTTTTCGGCACTATTTCAGGCTTTTTGCACAAGAAATAATTTATTTTTTATGACCAACCACCTTTTGAATAGACCTATATTTATAGTCGGATCAGGAAGATCGGGCACTACATTATTACAGAGAATGCTTGGATCGCATTCGAGGGTTTCATCTCCAACCGGTGAATCTCATTTTTTTATTCCCTTATATAAAAATCAGAATAAATATGGCGACTTATCTAAGGTTGAAAACGTAAAAAAAGTTCTTGAAGAAATGCGCCGGATAAGCCGAGAATTCGTAGAAGAAGATTTGCATGGAATAGAATTTAATTCAAGCCAACTCGCTCAGGAATTTGTCGATAATGGTTATAATACGATTATTTCTATTATCAATGGTCTACTGAGTAAGAATGCTTACGAAGAAGGTAAACAAAGATGGCTAGATAAAACACCTTACTATGTTTTACATATTAAAACCATTTTAGAAATGTTTCCGGATGCTCAATTTATTCATATCATTAGAGACGGAAGAGATTGTGCTCTCTCAATGCTTGAACGAAAATTCGACTTGAAAATTTTTAATACATATCATGCGGCTTATACATGGTCTAAATATGTTAATGCCGGACAAGCTGCAAAATCAATTTTACCTGCTAATTCATATTTTGAAATAAAATACGAGGATTTAATTTCCGACCCGGAAACCAATATTGTTAAAATTTGTGAATATTTAGGTGAAACGTTTGAGCCTAATGTCATTCACTTTAAAAAGTCTCAGGATCCAAATAATAAGACTCCCTTACTCAGCAAGGATCTACAAAGTACAAATACTGGGAAATGGAGAGCCAAAATGACTGATCGTCAAATTAAAATCTTTGAATCATTAGCTGGGAATACTTTAGTCCGCTGTGGATATGAATTATCATTGCCCCATCCTAAAATCAATTTTTTTGAATGGATTGCAAGCGAACTACATATAAAGTTATGTCTTTTTTATTGCCGCCATTTTTTAAATAAACGTAAATGAACTTGACAGTTACTATTTGTACCCATAATCGGCACGAATTATTGCTAAAAACACTTTTATCAATCAATAACTCGGCAATTCCGGATCAAATCAATCTTTCTATTTTGGTTATCGCAAATAACTGCAGCGATGATACGATTTACTGTCTACAAAACTATCAATCAATACAACAATCAGAAAATTTATTTCCTTTGGTTTATGCCGAAGAACCTAGACCAGGAAAATCACATGCCTTAAATAAAGCGTTAACAATTATCGAAGATGATTGGATATGCTTTATCGATGATGATCATCGTCTTGATAATCATTATTTCCAAGCTGTGCTCAATGCCATTATCAAATATCCTGAGACCAATCTATTCTCCGGAAAAATCATCCCCGATTGGACTGGTGAAGAACCTGAGTGGGCTCATGAAACTGGTGAGTTTAAAATTACGCCTTATCCGGTCCCCTATTTCGATCTTGGCGAAGAATCATTGACTTTAACTGCAAGCACATCGATTCCGGGCGGAGGAAATTTAATAGTTAATCGGAATGTGTTTGAGCGAATAGGCAACTTCTCTATAGCTCTTGGCCCTAAAGGCCATGATTTAATGGGCAGTGAAGATAGCGACTTTGTACTGAGAGCTCTTCAGGCCGGCGAAAGGCTTCGCTATATACCCGATATCATTCAATATCATTATGTAAATCCGGAGCATTTTAAACTCCGTTTTCTTATCAAGAAAAGTTTTCAAAGAAATCGATCAATTACTTTAATTCATCGGCCGGAAAGTACCAAAATACCATTATATTTATGGTCTAAACTCCTACGATATTTTACAGGTACCTTATTTAGCTTCCAAAAATACAAAACTCGTTTTTATATAACCCGTATTGCCGGAGTACTTGGTCAAATGGCTGGCTACTTACAATCTAAAAACTACTGAATCTTACTTCATGCGCGATATTGTCGTTCTTATCTTTTTATGCGGATGTATTGTCGCTGCCATCAAAAAACCCTGGTGGGGTGTGCTTTCGCTTGCCATTTTCAGTTACTTGAACCCTCACGCTTATGCTTGGGGTTTTGTGCGAACTTTACCGGTCTATTATGTGCTCTTTTTAGTTGTTGCTTTTCGTGCATTTACAACCAAAGATAAACAATCCATACCCAAAGACTGGCGTATCTATTTTTTTATTTTGTTGTGGCTTTATTTCATTTTCACTACTACTCAAGCGTATTTTCAAACCATTGCTTGGGAACGGTTTTGGTTTATCACCAAAATTTATATACCTTTTTATTTCACATTAGTCCTAATCAATACTCGAGAAAAGCTTTACTATCTTATTATTACAATCGGAGCTTCTATTGGCATCGTAGCACTTAAAGGGGGACTTTTCGCCTTGGCAACTGGATTCGGTCACCGTGTATACGGCCCGCCTGCAACTCAATTTGAAGGAAACAATGAGTTTGCGGTCGCTATGTTGATATCAATTCCGTTACTTTTGGTTTGGCAAAAACAAACACTCAATCCATTGATAAAAAAGGGGCTACTTTTTTCCATACCTATAATCTATGCGGCTTCATTGTCGTCTTGGTCCAGAGGCGCCTTACTGACAATGGCTGCATTGACCCTAATATTAATATGGCATAGCAATCGTAAATATTTGGCTATCCCGTTAGTATTAGCCGGCGCATTTTTTGCCAAAGACTATATGCCTCAGGAGTGGTTCGGTCGCATGGAAACAATCGATACCTACCAGGAAGATGCTTCCGCTATGAGCCGAATAGAAATTTGGACAGACGGATGGAACCACACTCTTCAAAAACCTTTTACCGGTGCTGGTTTCGAAGGATGGATGTATGTTGGCAAACGCGACTGGCACAGTTCTTATGTTGAAATGTTTTCCGAACATGGATTTGTCGCATTCGGTCTTTGGTTTTCGATGATTTTCGGCAGTGTCATTAGCTTAACTTTACTGCCTAAAAAAACTAAGAATATCGAAGGTATGGAATGGGTTACTAATTACTGTTTCATGGTGAGAGCATCAATCATCTGTTATATGGTCGGCACCGCATTTTTAGGACTGTCTTATTGGGATTTGATTTATCATTTAGTATTTATTTCAGTATTAATCAAAAAATTTGCACTAGAAGAAATGGAGACGAAAGAATCTTCAAGCAAACGCCAGAGAAATTTATCTCCTTTTGCCATATGATCGAATCAACGCGTAGAAAAAGGATTTAAGCCGCCAAAATACAATCCGCGTATTTAAATTTGCTAATTCATTTCAAATACGCTCAACATCTATTTTCCGAAACCTTATCTAACGAATCTTGATTTAGATCGTAAACCATGTGCAACACCCGCTCTATCCTGTCTCGATTAGCGCTCTTTTTCCACTTCTCGACGCCAATTTCGGAAAATGTATTGTATGGCTTGTTTAAAACCGAACGACAATGGTTTTGCATGGCTTGATCGAAAGGCACCGAACAACCGTCAAAAAGCCGCTTAAACTCTTCGACCGGGTCGGCAATCAATGCTTCGTAGCTGACTTCATGCCATTGTTCGACCGGAATCGTCTTTTTGGCGGAAAGAATCGCTTTGTTCATCGCTTTGTATTGAAACGCGCAAACTTCTTCGATAGTCGATCGAGTCAATTGTCGCCAACCTTCGGCTAGAAAAAAACACCAGCGTTTGTATTTGCCGTTATCAATGGCAATATCTTCAGGCAATTCATCTGCCCAAGTCCCAAACTCATCGGCTTTATTCCAACCTTTGATTAACGAATCGATATTATCTCCGGGATTCCGCTTGATATACACGAAATGCGCATCGGGAAATAATCGGTATAGATAAGGCACCGAGAGTCCGTTTTGATTGTTTTTATCGACAATACGCCACTTGCCGGTTTGCGTGTAGAAAAAACGCGTTACGATTTCACGGTCTTTATCGCTGGCCGATTCAGGTTCGATTTCGTGCGAATCCCAATTTCTTTCCGACAAAGGATGCAATTGTACCCAGAAATCGTGAGTTTCTTTTTGCAAACTGCCTAAATATTTTGATTCGGAAAAGGTTTTATAGACCAGGGTTGTCCCGGATCGGCTACAGCCAATAACGAAAATCGGTTGTTTCAATTTAATGTTTAAATAAGGAGACGCTAGACTGCGCGCTTTTATTGACACCAGTTTTTGATAATGCTTTAACGTTTTTTCGATTTTTTCTTGTAATTGATTCATTTTATTTATCGCTCAGGTTTTCCAATTGCGCAACACTTATACTGAATCCTTCCCTATTTTTGAGATTGACTCAATTGATTCTAAGTCGAAGCCTATAACAGATCGGCTGTCTTTGCTGAATTCTACTCCGATTAAATGAATCGGTTGATTGGCGCTACGGTATTTGTAGGCATAATGTTTGTCTTTGAGCTGCTGTAAGGCTTTTCCTTCCGGGACTAATTCGACTACTTTGAATTCGAACAGATAAATCTGGTTGTTGAAGCGGACTGTCATGTCGATGCGGCCTTGGTGCGTGACGTCTTCTAGAATGATATCCAAGCCTAATGCAGCGATGTGGCTATAGAATACGCTCGTATAAAAACCTTCGTATTGCGCGATCGGGTTGTTTCGATACCAATCGTTCGGGATGCTGGCATAGAGGCTTTCGAAATGGATTTTCAGGCCGGTGAAGTCGTTGGCGCTCAATAAATCGTAGAAGCGGCTTTGCGCTTGTTCGGCCAACATGCCGTCGTTAACCAGGCCTTTCAGTAAGGCATCGTTCAATGCGCTTTTGACTTCGAGATTGGGGGGTATTTCAACGCATATTCGATTCGCGCGCCCTGTTGTCGTCTGCCGTTCAAGGTCAGATAACCGGTCTGCCACAGCAGAGCCACGGTGGCGATGTTGTTGACGTCGAAGGTCGACAGCAGCGCTTCGCTGGCGTGAAGGCGTTCGAAATCCGGTGCAAAAAAGCCGCGCTCGGTCAATACGTCGATCAAGAATATCGGCGTGCCGGTTTCGAACCAGTACGGTTTGAATTCTCGGGTGCTGAATAACAGTAATAGATCGAATGGGTTGTAGACCGCCTCTCGCATCCAGTTGTAACCGTTGTACCAGTCTTGCATTTGCGTTCGATCCAGTCCTTCCAGTTCCGGCGCAAACACTTGATCGAGATCGTTTTCGGTGTAGCCGCAGAGCGGCGGAGTATTTGGGGGATACGGTGATATCTTCGAGGTTGTTCAGTCCTGAAAATATACTGGCTTTGCTAAATTTTGAGACGCCGGTCAGAAAGGCAAAATAAACATGGGCATCGGAATCTTTGATAACGGAGTATAAGTTAAGCAAACCATCGCGCATTTCGCGTGCAATTTCAGGCTTGGTTAAATTATCCAGTATTGGTTTGTCATATTCATCGATCAGAATGACAACACGTTGCCCGGTTTCGGCATGTGTTTGTTCGATCAATTCGGCAAAACGGCCCGCGATGCTTTTCGCTTGCGTTGTGCATTGCAGAGACTTTTCGTGTTCGGCCAATATCTCCCGAATCCGTTCGTCCAACGCTTCGCGGCTTTGTAATTCGCCTTCGCCAAAGCTGATGCGAATGATGGGATTGCGTTTCGTCCAATCCCATCGGTCATGACAATACAATCCCTGAAAGAGCGTTTCGTTACCGGCAAACAGCTCGCCTATCGTATCTAAAAGCAAGGATTTGCCGAAGCGGCGCGGGCGGGACAGGAAGTAATATTTTCCTTCTTTGATCAAGCGCAGGATAAATTCGGTTTTATCGACGTAATAACAATCGTCTTTTCGGATTTCGCGGAAGGTTTGGATTCCGATGGGGAGTTTTTTTCGAGTCATCGGATATGCTCTTTTTCTATTGCCAACCCGGACATGAGTTCATCCGCCAATGGATATGCCGCATTTTTGTTTCGTGGGTCAGGGATGCTTTCAAAATGACCGCGCACGCGTTCCAATAGAATTTGCTTTAAAGGGTTTTTCTCTGTTTGAGGCTGCCCAGCAGCGGGATGTCGGGAGTTTTTTAGTCATTTTTTTCACAATGGCTAATTACGTAATGCTATGATTATGCCAAAACAAGAAAACAATTGAAACGCAATAAATTGCGCTGGCGTGTTTCCGGCGAGGCATCGCCGTCTACCTCTAGGAATCACTGCCATTAAGTTAAGCCTTCTTCCCCCTTTGAAAAAGGGGGATTGAGGGGGATTTATTAGAAATATCCCCCCAGCCCCTCGGCAATTGCTCCTGCATTGCCCTACCTCCTGCATCCTTGCAGTCGTCTTTTTCAAAGAGGGGAGTAAAACTCCAGGATCTTAACTTAATGGCAGTGCCCTCTAGCTCTGGGGCTCTACGTCTTTTAGGGGGGAGAGGATGTCCATTTTTATTGTCAGAGTAAAACTGGGATATCAAACTCAGTTTTGTTAACTATTTAAGGAGTCATTATGCAAACCGCTACAGTTTCTGAACAAGGCCAAGTCATTATTCCTCTGGATATTCGCAAACAATTGGATATTACTCCAGGATGCCAGCTTAGTTTTATGGTAGAAGGCTCTAATTTAAGAGTTGAAATCACTCACCGTATTCAGTCGACAAAACCTGAAGACGGTTATGGATTGCTCGTTAGCAAATTACCAGGCGAACGGAATCTGGCGGAATTTGATGTTGCAAAAGTTATACGAGACGTTAAATGATAGGTCTTGACACTAATATTTTGGCTCGATTTTATGTCGACGACCCCAACGATTCGCAGGCAGCTAAACAACGCCCGATTGCTCGGCGCATCATGATTGAATCGCCTCAATTGTTTGTTCCATTAACCGTCATTTAGGAATTGGAGTGGGTACTACGTGCTTTTTATGAATTCGAACGTGCAGATTTTTGCCGCGCTATTGAGCATCTTCTAGGACTCGCCAATGTTACCGTTGAAGAATGGCCTCGCGTTTCCCAAGCCTTAGCTTTACACGCAGAAGGCTTTGACTTTGCCGATGCTTTGCATCTGGCCGCTTGCAATCATTGTGAAAGTTTTTACAGCTTTGACGATCGACGTTTTGCTCGTCGGGGCCGCCCGTTTGCCATTTAGACCTAATGTTATCGTACCAATGGAATAATAATGCAGCAGACCATCACAGCAGATTGCCCACCTGAAATTTTATTGAGCTTAGATCTCAATGCCGAAAGTTTTAGAGCCTGCATAAAACAGCAAGCAGCCATTAGGCTATTTGGAGGAAGATTTGGATACCACGGCGATCGGTAGTTTTTTCAGGTCATCTGTTAGGGTCTTTTTTTGGCAATATCTGAGTTGGGTTGGTCGCTTCGTGGGAGTCACTCCCCATAAGCTTCAACTGAGTACCTATTCTATGGAGCATTTGCAGTTTTATTTGTTATATCGGTACCCCCCTGAAGGGCACGTGTGGATTGCCAATATCCTGGGACATGGATATGAAGCTATGCATACCATCCGTGGCACTATAGGGGTAGAGAAGAGCCGTTTCAGACTCTCCCCTCCCTCCGAACCGTGCGTGCGGTTCTCCCGCACACGGCTCTCCAGTCGATAGTTTCCTCATCGGGATTGACTCGCTTGCGCATGGGCTTCAGTCAGTGTGAAAAGTCCCAGGTTTGCGAAGTAGGCATTTGGCCATTGTTGATGGTCGCTGACGTTCCTCCCTGTCCCGCTCCCTTTCTTTTGGTACTTGCGCAAGATACTTCTGAGTCTGCGCCGTACAAATCCGCCCATGGCTTGTAACTCGCTCTTGTGGACGTGTTTAAAGTAGTTAAACCAGCCGCGGAATATCGGATTGAGTCGGTGAATCACGGTATCGATTGAAACTCCTTGGCTTCGCCGGGTCTGCGCTCTCATCTTATCCCGCATCGCTTTTCGGCTTTTCTTGCGGATTAAGCGCAGCCCCTTTTTGAAGGTGTAGCCCAGAAAGTCGAATCCGTGCGGGTCATTTTGTTCGTTGACAAGCCTTGTCTTGTCAGGATGCAGTTCGAGCTGGTGGTGCGCCATCCACTGTTTCACTTCGGTCAGGGCTGCGTCGGCTTCGCTGGCCGCCAAGATTCCGCTTTACTTTCAAATCGCTCGATACTGATCTTGTCTATGCCGGCCGCGCCCCGGTTACTTTTCACCCGTTGCCAGGCGATCCGTAAGGTTCGCTCCGCATAGGTTTTGTCCATCATACTATGCCATTTGCCTCCTTTGACACCGTTGCCCAGTGCCGCCAACATGCGCTCCGTCCATAATCCGGCTTTCAACCCCGGACACTGCTCCAGTGCGGGGATGTCTGTTTCCTGTCTAGTCTCTTCTGGCACTGTGGATTCTACCTCTTCGGTTGCCTTTTCATATTCAGTTCGCATCTATCTTCCTACCCCCCTTAGCTAAAAGCGGTTTTGCTTCCCGCTCGTCTCAACGGCTACAGGACGTAAAACAGAGCCGGTTTCACGCTACGCCCTGCTGTCGGGATTTCTGGTTCGGCTTTCCCACAAGCTCTTCGAGGCTCTGTTTGTCTCCGTCTTCACTACTATGAGGGCTCTGACTCCTGCCGGTCGTTCACTGCAACCCGCAGGTCTCCCCGCTTGCCACGTACTACCTTCCTGTCATTCAATCTCCAAACATCCCATGCAGCTGAATCATCGCTTTAATAGCCAAGTCAGCGTGATCCGTGAGTTCCAGGCTTCGCCATGAATCCGAAGGCTCGCCACCACATGGAACCGAAACGAGTTTGCCTTACTACAGACTGACAGTTCATTTCCAGTTACTCCCCACCCCACCTCGCGGTGACGCAGTTACTTTCCTTTTCAGAGCTTTTGGCTTACTCTGGTACGGACTTTCACCGTACTGATAGTACGCCCTCGCGGGCGTACGGATTCCGCCAATCCCTGGCGGAATGACGCGTTATTTCCTTAAGTTTGCGCCTATGGCGTCGCTCCCACAGGGGTGTTAATTTTCATTCTGCATCGCGCTGGCTTGTTGCTGTAAATAATTCAGCACATCTTCGTTTTCGACTCGTTTGTAAATCATTTCGACCGGTATGCGGCAATCGATTGATTCTATATGTATTTCATCACCCATGAAATAGTGTTCCGATCGCCAATGATTGTTCCGTCGGCATATTTCCACGTCGACAAAGTCTTATTCTATGACGACGTATTCTTGCAAACTTGCCAAGCTTTGATAGGCTTGTCTTTTTAACGTTTGATCGATTTTTCGGGTCGCTTTCGATAAGACTTCGACGATGAGTATCGGCGCATCGGTAACGCCGTAGTCGTTGCCCTGATGATTACAGACGACCAGTACATCAGGATAATAGAAATCTTCTGCGACTTGTACTTTCATATCTGATGCGAACGGCTCGCAAGGCGTTTTTCTTAATTTTGCATGGAGAGCGCTGAGTATATTGGCGACAATGCGATTATGATTGGTGCTCGCGCCGGCCATCGCATAGACTTGGCCGTCGATGCATTCGTGTTTGATTTCGCTGTGCAGTTCGCCTTCCAGATAATCTTGTATCGATACTGAGTCGATCTTGTATTTCAGGTTCATATTCGTTGTACCTCTTTTTATTCGTCGCTCCCAATAACTGTATTCCGCACCTCATTATGCCGATGTTTCTACGTCGAAGCCTACAACAGTTCGGCTGTCTTTGCTGAATTCTACGCCGATTAGGTGGATCGGTTGATTCGCGCTACGGTATTTGTCGGCGTAGCGTTTATCTATCAACTGCTGCAAGGCTTTGCCTTCCGGCACCAATTCGACGACTTTGAATTCGAACAGGTAGATTTGTTCGTTGAAACGGACCGTCATGTCGATCCGGCCTTGATGTGTGACGTCTTCCAAGATGATGTCCAAACCCAGCGCCGCGATATGGCTGTAGAATACGCTGGCGTAAAAACCTTCGTATTGCGCGATCGGGTTGTTCCGGTACCAATCGTTCGGGATGCTCGCATAGAGGCTTTCGAAATGGGTTTTCAAGCCAGCGCAATCGTTCGCGTAGAGTAGATCGTAAAGCCGGCTTTCCAGTTCGCTGGCGCGCCCCGGATTGCCTATCAGCACTTTGATTAGTGCATCGTTTAGCGCGCTTTTGACTTCTAAATTCGGGTAACCGAGCGTGTATTCGATCCGTGCGCCGATGGTTCGACTGCCGGCAAAGGTCAAGTATCCGGTTTGCCAGAGTAAGGCTTCGGTGGCGATATTTTCGACGTCGAATGCGGACAGTAAGGCGATATCGCCTCGTATATGCTCTAGGGTCGGAAGATAAAATCCTCGCTCGGTCAATACGTCGATCAAGAACGTCGGCGTGCCGGTTTCGAACCAGTATGGTTTGAATTCTCGGGTGTTGAATAGCAGTAGTAGATCGAACGGGTTATATACCGCTTCGCCGAGCCAGTTGTAGCCGTTGTACCAGTCTTGCATTTGCATTCGACCCAGTCCTTCCAGTTCCGACGCAAACACTTGATCGAGATCGTTTTCTGTGTAGCCGCAGAGCGCGGAGTAGCGCTTGTCGACGGTGATGTCTTGTAGGTTGTTCAGTCCGGAAAATAAGCTGACTTTGCTAAATTTCGATACGCCGGTTAGAAACGCAAAGCGAATATGGGCATCGGAATCTTTGATAACCGAGTACAGATTGCGCAGACCATGACGGATTTCTGTGGCTAATTCCGGTTGGGTGATGTTATCTAGTATCGGTTTATCGTATTCGTCGATCAACACGACGACTCTTTCGCCCGCTTTTTTGGCCGCATTTCGGATCAATTCGGCAAAATAGCCCGGTATATCGGCTTCGTCGCTGCAGTCGAGGCCGAGATTGTCTCTGTTGAGACGTAATAAGGCGCGTATGCGTGTTTCCAATTGCGCCACACTGCGCACCACGCCGCCCCCGAAGCTAATGCGAATGACGGGATTTCGCGTCGACCAATCCCATCGGTCATGACAATACAAGCCCTGAAAAAGCGTTTCGTTACCGGAAAACAATTCGTCGATCGTATCTAAAAGCAAGGATTTGCCGAAGCGGCGCGGGCGGGATAGGAAATAATGCGTGCCTTCGTCGATTAACTGCAATATATAGCGCGTTTTATCGACGTAGTAATAATCGTCTTCGCGAATCTTCTCAAAAGTTTGGATGCCGATCGGCAGTTTTTTTCGGGTCATGGGCATGATTTCGGATTTTGAATGTGTTTTTGGCAGCAGCGTAGGTCGGGTACCGCTAGCGTAACCCGACCTACGCGGCTCTTTTAGCCAATTAGACCTCGATACCGTTTAGTGTTATCTAGCCTTTCAGGCCTCGAAATCGCGACGTAGGCGTCGCTCCCACAAACGAACGGCAGATAATTAACCAGCCTCCTCCTTTGCAAAAGGGGGATTGACGGGGGATTAATTTTCATTCTGCATCGCGCAGGCTTGTTGTTGTAAATAATCCAGCACATCTTCGTTTTCGACTCGTTCGTAAATCATTTCGACAGGTATGCGGCAATCGATTGTTTCTAAGTGTAATTCATCGCTCATGAAATAGTGTTCCGATTGCCAATGGTTTTTTCGACGGCATATTTCCACGTCGACAAAGTCTTGTTCGATGACGACGTATTCTTGCAAACTGGCCAAGCTTTGATAAGCCTGTCTTTTTAGCGTTTGATCGATTTTTCGCGTGGCTTTGGATAAGACTTCGACGATGAGTATCGGCGCATCGGTGACGCCGTAGTCGTTGCCCTGATGATTGCATACAACCAGCACGTCGGGATAATAAAAATCTTCGGAAACTTGTACTTTCATATCCGATGCGAACGGTTCGTAGGGTGTTTTTCTTAATTTAGCGTGGAGAGCGCTGAGTATATTGGCGACGATGCGATTATGATTGGTGCTCGCGCCGGCCATCGCATAGACTTGGCCGTCGATGTATTCGTGTTTGATTTCGCTATGCAATTCGCCTTCCAGATATTCTTGTGTCGTAACCGAGTAGATTTTGTATTTTAGATTCATCATTGCTGCTCCTATTTTTGTTGATCGCGACGTAGGCGTTGCTCGCACAGGCTTTTCCGCTGTTTCCCAAGCTAGAGAGCACTACCATTAAGTTAAGGGTAACTCGTCATTCCGCCATGGATGGCAGGCTTTTGAAGCACATTCGATTCTGAATGCCAGCATTAACTTTCACAGCTTCTAGGACCTTCAATGCAGATGCATATAAACCTGAGCACTTGGAAATTTCGTCCGTTGCCGGTATTCAAACTCATGCCATTTTAAATTTTCCCATCTGCGAATGATATTAGTCATGCGCTCTTTTTGCTGAGGCTCTTCCAACCAATCTTGATAGGGTTTCCATTGCTGTAGTTCGCTCAGAAACGCTTGTTCCGATCGGAAATCGAATACGATCCGGTCATCGCCGAATTTAACATGCCCGATGAGTGCCGGCAGTTTTAAGTTACCGACTAATTGGAAAACGTTTTTTTCTTGGTCGAGCCATTGGTTCGGCAGTCCGAATGCCGATCGAATCGCCATTTCGGCGACATCGATCTGTCCTATCGCTTCTTGTACTTCTATGTTGGGATCGTTGAATACGAGCGGTATATGCGTTTGCGCGTCGTTGATCGCATGACCGTGTCCGAGAAATCCGTCTTCAAATAACGATTCGCCGTGATCGCCTAATATGACCAATGTGGTTTGATCGTAGAGATGATTGCTTTTGAGCATTTCGACCACCTGCCCGACCGCCCAGTCGGCATTAGCTATCGCATTCCAATAGGTTTCGGCGACTCTTTCGCGATTTTCCGCCCGGATTTCCGGCCGTGGAATGAAATCGTCGATTAAGATTTTCTGCATGTTCGGATGGGAGTACGGAAAATGCGCCGCCTGAAAGTTGATGTAGATAAATTGCGGCTTATCTAATTCGAGCTCGTTGACGCGTTGTTGAAATTGCGCTACGACACGTTCTTCGCTGAGTCTCAGGCTGCCGGGGTCTTTGCTGGGAAACACCCGGTCCTTAATTGCCGTGCGCGCGTCGAATAAATAAACGCCTGTGTTGATCATCCCGGTGTTTTTTGCAATGTCGCCGAACGATTCGTCTTGACCGGAAATGATCGAGATCCCGTAACCGGATTTTTGCAAATAATCGATCAAGCGGATGTGGTGATCGTGCTGTATCAATTCGCGGTTGAATATCGCCATCAACGAGGTGGTAGTGTAGCCGGTATGGCTGTAAGCGTAATCGACCGAGGTTCCGGTACGGGCGATTTCGCGCAATACCGGCGCAACGTAGCGACCATTGAGCTTCTTGTTCAACAGGTCGAATCGTGCGGTTTCTAAAACTATCAAAACAATGTGTTTTCCCGCCCGCGGTTCGATAGTTCGCAAGGGGTCCGGATTAAGCGGCATCAATACAGCATCGCCCATGATGCCGTCTTCGTCGATTCGATTGCCGGGAATATCCATGGCGCCGGGATAAATCCACGCATCGAATAATGCAGGATCTTTAGGATAACCGAAGAGACCGTAGCCGTCCCGGTCGAAGTCGGTCAGTGTATCTAAGACCGCGCTAACCAGATGATAAGAGGTCTTTTTTTGCAAGCCGTAGCGAAGATAATGGTTTTCGGAAATAAAATAGGTCAAAAAGGGGGTAATTACACCGAGCGTTATCAATAAACGTTTGAATGTTTTAGTATCGGTACTTTGTTGGTGGTAGTCTCGAACGAATTCATGATTGGTTAATAATCTGGCAATCACGATAAATACGATGATAATAACGGCCATGATACCGACAAACAAAGCGATTTCGTTAGAGGCATAGAGCAAGCCTTCCCTCAGGCTGCCCCCGCCCAAGTTTCTAATGATTTGATAATTGATTGTGTCGTTAAAATAGGACAGGACCTTGAACTTGAGTCCGAGCCAAATCCCCATTGCTAGCAGTACGATGACCGTGAAGCCGTAATAAATGATGATGCCGAATTTATTGAGCCGGTCGGCGGTATAAAACCAAAGGCTGGCTAGTATGCCGCAGAGGAAAAAGTCGTACCAAAGTGTAAGTAGTAAAAATATAGCTCTTTCGGGTAGTGTTTTGTATGAATAAGGCTGTAAGAATCCGCCGGTAAAAATATCGTATTTGACGTGCAATAACGCCAGTTCGAAAAATTGAATGACCACAACGGAAAATAGGACGACAAACGGTCTTCTGTGTCGCCAAATGAATTCTTCGATCTTCAAGAAGGGCATGGATTGTGTGGTTTAATAATTTTGTTGGGAGCTTGTGATTAGGATTTTAGGTTGTTTTTTTGAATCAATCTAAAAATGCGTCGTGACATACCGTTCTGCCGGAGCTAAGGAATAAGGATAAAATAACACCGGCAAATGGTTCCCGCACTCTTGGTGGGAAACCAGGTAGGATTGCTTTAGCGTCCCGAACCGCAGAGCGTCACTGCCATTAAGTTAAGGACTTTTCCGTTCGCCCTAAGTTTGTCGAAGGGCGAGCTGAAAAGTCCGACTCGATAAATTAAGCCGTCCGTGGTTCGACAGGGCTCTTCTGAGCTTAACCGAAGGGCTCACCACGAACGGCTTAACTTAATGGCAGCAATGCGCAAAGCGTGGAAACGATGGATACATTCACTCCCTCTGAAACAGGACGGTGATACGGCATCAAAAGCCTAAGTAACTTCGTGCCTATTCTTAAGTCAAAATAATTGTTCGCTCCTTCCTAAGCTCTAGCTTGGGAAGCAAAAACCGGAAGCTATAGCTTCCGGAAACCTGCCCGACCAATTGAGTTTGGCTTAGCGGTAACCTCTGCATGCGAAGAACATTATAGATTCTTTTTCACTTGTATCGCGAAGCTAGAGCTTCACGTATTGGTTGCTCGAGTTGGAGCTGGGAAAACAGCAGTTACCATTCAACCGCTCTGTTTTGATTCATGGTATAAATTGGTTCGTATGATACAGGCTCCCCACTTTTCAAAAGATCAAACACTGGCTTTAAAAGGCGTCGGCATCCTGTTAATTATTTTGCATAATTTTTTCCATAATTTGTCGCCGACGATCGGAGAAAACGAGTTTTCCTTCTCCATTGCATCATCTTCCAATTTTCATCATACGCTTCGGCTTCACCCTGCCGAGTTTTTTCGTGCCGTTTTCACCTATTTCGGCCATTACGGTGTCCAGATATTCGTTTTTTTCAGTGCTTATGGCTTAACCAGAAAATACATTAAACAACCGCTAGTTTATAGCGAATTTATAAAAAGACGAATCTTCAAGATTTATTTTTCCTTTCTGCTCTGTCTTGCCGTTTATATCGTTTTGGGTTTGTTGAAAACCCATTTAATGAACGACAGCAAGGTTCTTTACTGGGACAGCCTGCTTTGGAAAGCGTTATTGGTGTCTAATTTCATTCCCGGACAAGCGCTTATGCCGGTTGGCCCTTGGTGGTTTTTACCGTTTATTTTTCAGTTTTATCTGGTTTACCCGTTCTTTTTGAAGTTATATCAAAAATTCGGAGCACCATTTCTTTTTGCTACCTTTGTACTCTTTACTTGCCTGGAATGGTTCTTTAACCCGGTTTTAATGGACTACCACCTAAACCTGAATTACATAGTATTTGGCCATGCATCGGTCATTTGCTTGGGGGTTTATTTAGGATCACAAGAAAATATTAAAATTCCCGTCATTTGTGTCGTCTTGTCCTTGATGTTGTTTGTACTGGCATCGGTCAATCACCTTGCCTGGCTTATTTCCGATCTGGCTTTTACGGTTTTGATTTTGACTTTTTTCTTATGGATCTTCAAAACTCGATTGCAGCTATCAATCCTAATGGCCTTGCTTGTTTTCTTCGGCGATCTTTCATTCCATTTATTTATGGTCAACGGTTTTTTGAGAACGCCTTTTCATCTTATTGCCGAAGCCTATAATCTTTGGTGGGTCGATAATTTAACGGCTTTGGCTAGCCTGCTTTTTTCCACGCTTTTTGCGTTTGGCTTGAGCTATTTCGACAAAAGACTTCGCGTTGTTTTTGGATTATGACTCGCTATCGAAAAAGCGGCCGCGACGGCGGTGTTTTCTGAGTCTATTGAGCGTTGAGGCTGGCTTATTCTCTGTTCGAGACTGGCTTACCGGAAGAATTAGAGGTATCCAAGCTTTAACATTATGTTTCAAGATTCGGACTTGCCTGTTTGACATCAAAGACCGATGTATTCGTGTTCGATTTTGCTAGGCAACTCGAATTTCAGATCATCTTGCATGGATAGAGTGGATTTTATATTCGAGGTTAATGACGCAATCTCGTTGGTAAGCATTGAGCTCCTCTCAATGTCCTTCAGGTACTTTCATATTTCAGAAAATCTTAAAATTTCGTCATTCCGCCAGGGATTGACGGAATCCAGGGCCAGGGATGGCAAGCTTTCGACATTGTCTGACCATTCATGGGGCGCCAAGACGATTCTTAAAAAAGCAACGCTCAAGAATCAATCTTTTCCAATCCATACCGAATCAAGATTATGCGTTCTTTTTACCCTCGCCGCATAAGCGGAAGCCTCATCCCGGCTCTTAAATCCGGAAACCGATAACCTATACCAAGTTTGACCTTTAACTTGCACCGGAATAACTTTGGTCGGTACTCCCTGCTTTGAGAATTCAGCGGCTTTTCTATTAGCGTACCAGTCTTGCTTAAACGAAATAAGGTTCACTGACCAACTGGCAGATTTTGCTGTGACTCTTGACGAACTTCGTCTTACCGGGGCTGACGGTTTGCTTACCGCTTTTTTGACTGGCGGAGCGGTCGCCTTAGCAAGCTTCTTTTCCAATTCTTTAATTCTAGCTTCCAATGCCGCTACTTGATTGGTCTCGTTAGTAACATCGGATACCGGCGGTGAGCCCTCCTCTTGTTCGATTTTCTTTTCAGTATCGGTCGGTGTTGCCTCAGTTGTGCTTGTCGCTTCCGTTTCGGCAAGCTTTGGTGTTAACGGTGTTAAAGGAATGATCTCGGTTTTATCGCCTTCAATAGATTCATCTTGAGATGCCATTGGCGCAGGGCTTGTTTGAGCGACTTCCGGCATATTATTTTTGATCAATAAAGCATTCAATTCGGCTTGATTTTCTTCCAACGTACCGATTAATTCAGTCAATGACTCGATTTCATTATCGCTTTGCAAAACCAAATAAGCGAACACGCCGGCTGTTAATAAAGCCACAACGGCAATAACCATTGCCACATAAGTAATCGTCGGTATGTTAACGACTTTGTCGAGTTGTTTTTTTAATTGGCTTTGCGCCTTAGACAATCGATCGACTTCATCGGTCTGTCCCTGGCCCATCGAAGCGCTTATTGTAGCCAATTGTTGCTTTAAAACTTCCTGCTCGCTAAATAATTGACTGATTTGTGTCGTAATAACATCGTCAACGACTTTTTTATGGGGTGCATCCGCAGTCATCGATTCAGAGAGCACCGAAGCATCGTCATAGACCGCAAAGTCCGGCTCTGTCAGATCCGGTTCTTGTTCTACTTCTTCAGGGTCTTCCATTGCCCGAGGATTATCCTCTTCTTCCTCGAATGCTATATTCTCGTCCTGAGTCGTTGCAAATTCGTCAAATTGATCTTCCGGATCGGAAATATCGAATTCCGCTAAAGTAAAGTCATCATTATCAAAATCTGTTTCGGGAACCGCTTCTGACTCTTCTTGTTTCGGTGGTGAAGAAACCGGGCTTGGTTCCGCTACCGGCTCTGATTCTGCAAACTCGTCGAAACCTATTTCTGAAAATTCGTCGATTTCAGCCATGGCTGAATCTTCTGAAAGATCGACCGGCTCCGTGGATTGAACGAAATTGCTCTCTGCCCCTGAAAACTCATTTTCAGTAGTTAAATCATCGGCAAATTCATCAGTTATTTGATCTCCGACAGTTGAATCATCGGCAAATAACTCCCCGAATTCGTCTTCTTCGTCGGACAAATCTTGCTCATCAAAAGCGCTATCCATCAATAATTTGTCGATGGCATCATCATCATTCATTAACTCATCGCTATCGATTGACGAAGCCGCATCATCGAGCATTGAATCTAAGTCATCGGCAAAGTTTTTAGGCGATTCTGACTTTTTTTTATGTTCTGAGTCGGCCATGGTTGAACGGTCTCTTTATTGGAATAGTTGAATAACATTTATTATAGTGTTTTCCGCAGCTTTTGCGATTTTGCCGCTTATGATAATTCATTCTATTCGACTACAAGCCATTCATCGCTGATGCAGCATGCCCTATCAAAATTTCAATTCAACATCCCCTTCATAATCGAATGGAAGCGTTATCAGGCTGCGCATTAAACCTAGATGCCCGGTCAATTGGTAGCGAATGGGAGCGCCATCACGTCGAGTCAATTGACGTAAAAGCGTCTTTAAATTAACGCTCACGGGCAATTCGACAACGGATTCGCCGTATTCGGGAACCGTAATTTCCTGATCACTCACGCCTTGAGCAAAATCAGCGCCATTAAGTTTCAGCGCATAGACCATGTCTCTTATCGCCAATTCGGAATCGTTCCTATTTTGCAAGCGCAAACGTATATTAAAACGTTGTTCGAATAAGCCGAACTGTGAAGGCTCAATAGCCAACAATTTAACCTTTGGTGCTTTGAAATCGTCATACATCCATGTGCACGCATTAAGCTGCGAGACAAAAATAAGCATCGCTAAAAACTGAATCCATTTCACCGATTGAAAACCTACTGTGAAAAAAAGGAGTAATCCTACCTTATCTATCACTAATGCAATAGCGTTTAGATATAATCCTAAAAAGAGCAGTTGGCATGTGTTGTAGACCGTTCGTGCTGAGCCAAGTCGAAGCATGAACGGTCTACAACACTTTCACCGGCTTGGTGAAGCCTCAAACTACTCATTTTAGGATAATCGTTTGAGCATCTGGATTCGATTATCGGTAAAATAGACTCTGACTCAGATCCATAAACTATTAGCATGACACTCGACGACGAATTTTCCGAAAAAGCCGTGCAATTAATCGAAGCCGGACGCTTTATCGATAGCAAAGGCTGGGTACCGGCAACCAGCGGCAATTTTTCCGCACGCTTGTCTAATGGTAATGTAGCTATTACCGTTTCAGGCAAACACAAAGGTCGCCTTAGCGCAGAAGATATCATGCTGATTGCTCCTGACGGTACGTCCCTTGACGGTAAAAAACCGTCAGCTGAAACACTATTGCATACAGCGCTATACCAAAGATTCCCGGAGGTTCAAGCCGTTCTGCACCCACATTCGTTAAATGCCACGCTCATATCCAAACTATTTAAAAACGAGCTGGTGCTCGATGATTATGAATTATTGAAAGCGTTACCCGATATCGATACACATGAAACGCGCATCAGCATTCCCATTTTCGCGAATGATCAAAATATGCACCGACTATCAGCAACAATCGATGTTTATATGGATCGACGCGAATCAACTTATGCTTATATTATCTCGGGACACGGCTATTACACATGGGGCCGGAGTGTCGAAGATGCGCTAAGGCATGTTGAAGCGTTGGAGTTTTTATTTGACTGTGAAATACGACTGTACGGAGCCTTAAACCGATGAGCGCCTTGACTGTATACCCCGATAATGACCCGAATAACGGCAATACTTATCTTGATTTCAGCGATATACAAACCCAGCTGACACCACTGAATGTCCGATTTGAACGTTGGAACGCAGGATTCAAGCTTCCGGACGATGCCGACCAGGATGCTATATTACAAGCCTACCGGCAACCGATTGACCGCTTGCAAGAAGAATACGGTTTTCAATCCGTCGATGTAATCGGTATGAGCCCGAATCACCCCGATAAATCGGCATTACGACAAAAGTTTTTATCCGAACATATCCATGACGATTTCGAAGTTCGATTTTTCATCGAGGGCAGCGGATTGTTTTCATTACATGCCGGAAATAAGGTGTATTGCATTTTATGCGAACAAGACGATTTAATCAGCGTTCCGGCAGGCACCAAACATTGGTTCGACATGGGTGAGAATCCGAATTTCCGCTGTATTCGATTGTTCACAACAGCGGACGGCTGGGTTGCGAATTTTACCGGTAGCAACATTTCCGAGCAATTCCCCAGTTTCGACAACTATGTTCAACAATTAGATTAATATTCTTTCTATTCTTTTTCCCTTAGGAATGGACACGAAATAACATAGGTTTACCTAATTTCTACCTTATTTATACCCATCGTAGATCAAACATTCGACACTTATGATCACAACCATCGTCACCGATATTGAAGGTACAACCTCATCTTTATCCTTCGTCAAGGAGGTATTATTTCCTTATGCTAGGGCCCATATTGCCGAATTCATTCGCATCCATGGTCACGAACCGAAAGTTAGAGAATTACTGCACGATGCCGCCAAGCTAATCGACGACCCGACGAATACCGAATCATTAATCGAACAAATGATTCGATGGATCGATCAAGATCAAAAAGTCACTCCATTGAAATCCTTACAAGGATTGATTTGGGAACACGGTTATCGTCAAGGCGATTTCAAGGGACATATTTATACAGATGCAGCTCAAGCCATGCAGGAATGGCATAATCAGGGCATCAAACTTTATGTATATTCATCGGGCTCGGTCTATGCGCAACAACTGTTATTCAAGCATACCGACTTCGGTGACTTAACCTCGCTATTTTCCGGCTATTTCGACACACACATCGGCGGTAAAAAAGAGACCGCCTCTTACTCGACAATCGCCGAACAAATCGAAACCGAACCGGAAAATATTTTATTTTTGTCGGATATTACCGAGGAGCTGGATGCCGCTTTAAAAGCAGGATTCAAAACATGCCGATTAGTCAGGGAGGGAAAAGTCGATGACCCAAACGATCACGACACCGTATCTAATTTTTTTGATATCAAATTATAGCTAGTCAGCGCCATATCGGCATTGATTGCCGATATTCTGTTTTACGGAGGTGAAGCTACGCATTGCCATCTATGGCACTGGATTACGCCACAAATTCGTATGGAACGGATTTGCATTTACCCGAAGGGCTCCGGGCAGGATAGCCCGGAGTGAATCCCTGGCGGAATGACGCGTCGGCGCCTCTGGGGTTTGACGGCAACTCGAACCCCAAGGATGACGGTAAATGCAGATAAGGTATCAGAATACTTGCCACCAAGGCTCATTCAAACATATCGAAATCATCCATCGATTCATCGACCATCGGCATAGGCTCTTCTTCCTCCTTTGTAACCTCTTCTACCGGCTTAGGTTTCAGTAAGTTTTTGGCATCGGGGCCCATCGCAATTGAATAGTCGGTAGTCGCCACAAAATAGCCGCTATCGATATCGACAACTCTTAGCGACACATAAGCGTTCTTCTTTCCCGGCGCAAATGTACCAACTAACAAAGCTTGCGCACCAATTTCGGCCAATCCGGCTTTGGTTTCATCGGACAACTGCAAAATACCGGTGTCATTTTTGACAAAAATTTCGGTCGGCAACTCCATTCCCATGACACGGTAACCTGAACGATGAAATGCCGATGCAATTTGATCGGATACGATTCGACCGAACGAAAACGATTGACTCATATCATCCACATTGACTAACGAGTTAACGACAACCAAACTTCCTCTAGGCAATGGTTGTCTAACATGCGTCAATAACTCATCTACCGCATCGTAACTGACTTCCACCAAATCATCATCGTCGATATCCTGGGCATAATAAACCCGATTACACCCGCTCAGTGCGGTTACAGCCGAAATCAGCAAAACAATTGCCTGCTTTTTGAACATTAGGAATCTCCTTTTTAAATTTGCAAATCATAAAAACTGAAAACCGTATCGCGTCAATGCTTAGGATATACTCAAAAATAACTTCTCTGTGCGCTCTCCTGATCCAACCCTCGCCCGGAGGACGAGGAAGCAAAATGCGGAAGTTATCTTTGCCGAAATCCTTAATCGATATAGTAAATAAGTATTGATAGCTTTTGTTAGCCAAATTGCGGCATCGGGTTGACAGCTCCTCACATATCACTAGCTGAGATGCTGTCTGAGCCTCCACCCAAGACACCGGCGTCCTCGATACATCGGCGCCCAAATTTAATAGCTAAAAGCTGCCCTGTAATAAATTTATTAAGTATCGATAGAGTTGAGGCACAATACATTCAATTAAACTTTCGAACAATTATAGACCAGGTAGAACTGTTTCAAAAAATACTACGCTCATAATTATTGAATCCGTGACAGGGTTATCCTAAATTATCTAATAGACCTATACCAGCCAATCACCCTTAGCCAATGAAATACACATTGTATAAATTTTTAATCACACTGACGGTAATCGCTTTATTCTTGCCGAAAATGTCGACTGCCGAGCATCTAAGCGTTGAAGAATCGATACGCGAGCGAATTGAATCCGCGGCTGAGATTCTTGATCTTTCAATCGATAACCAACCTTTAAACTCGCAAAAGGGCCTTATCACCTTTTACTCGGACAGGCAATTTTCTAAAGCTTGGCTTGCCAACGGTCAACCGACCCCGCAAGCTTATCAACTGATTCATATACTCAATAGCGCTGATCAGCATGGTCTCAACAAAAGCAATTACCATGTCACGGCAATTAATGAACGCCTGGAAAGATTAAAAGCACCGTTGGATGAATCCGAAGTCTTGATGCTCTCGGTCGATTTAGACTTATTATTAAGCGATGCCTTTCTAACTTACGGCACCCATTTGGTACAAGGACAAGTCAACCCGCAAAAGCTCCAATCGAAATGGGATACCGGTCGACGTGCAACCGATATAGTCAAAATTCTGACCGATGCGATCAACACCAATTCGATTGAGCAAAGCCTCAATGTGTTAATGCCGAAACAACCGGGCTACCGCTCTTTGGTACGAGCATTGGCCGATCATCGTGCGATCAAGGACCGGGGCGGTTGGCCTTCGGTGACGAGAGGCCCCAGTCTTCGCCCTGATGAGAAAAACCCTCGCATCATCGAACTCAGAAAAAGGCTGGTCGCCTCGGGCGATTTAGTTAACGATGTCGCTCTTGACAGCCAAGAATTCGACCGGCCACTCCAACAAGCAGTTAAATACTTTCAAAAACGCCACGGCTTGGAAACCGACAGCATTGTCGGAAAAGCCACGCTTGCGGCACTCAACGTCAGCGTGGATCAACGCATCGCACAAATTCGCGCTAATCTCGAACGATGGCGCTGGCTTCCTGAGGATCTTGGCGCGCGCCATATCATGGTCAATATTGCTGGATTCGAACTTGATTTTGTCGGTAACGGCGAAGTCTTGCTACAAATGCCGGTCATTGTCGGTAAAACATACAGAGAAACCCCGGTATTTACCGGTTCAATGACTTATTTGGTCATCAACCCTTCCTGGTATGTACCGAACAGTATCGCCGTCAAAGACAAATTACCGATTCTGGTTAGGGACCCTTATTACATCGAACGAAACCACATGAAGCTTTACCGTGGTTGGGGAGCCGATAGAACAGAAATAAACCCATTATCGGTTAATTGGCGACAAGTAGACCCGAATAACTTTCCCTTTCGCTTGGTCCAAAAACCGGGACCCAAAAATGCCATGGGCAAGGTGAAATTCATGTTTCCCAATCCGCATAACGTTTATTTGCACGATACTTCGGAACCAAGTTTATTTAATCGGGTCGATCGTACATTCAGTTCCGGCTGCATTCGTGTCGGCAAACCTTTCGCACTGGCAAACTTAGTGCTTGAAAACAATTCCCGCATGACGCCGGATGCCATCCGAGAGGCTTTCGACCAAAGCGATCAAAAAACCGTCACGCTGCTTAACCCGATTCCCGTGCATATTTTGTATTGGACGGCCTGGGTTGATTCGGAAGGTATCGTTCAATTTCGAAGGGACATTTACGGCCGTGACGATGAACTCATCCAAAAATTGCAAAAATCCTTTTAGCTCCCAACCATACCCCAAAAGCATTAATGAAATTAAGCGCATTATTGATAATCGTATTTTTGTCTTACTCCAACCTATCACAGGCAGGACATCATCGCAGCGAACGAAACAGTTTTTCAGTTACTATTCATTCATTTTCGAAACATAGCAGCAAAAACGAAGACATTCCCTTTAATACTCTTGGCATCTTTGTATTACCTAATGAAAGATTTATTCTTCAAATTAAAACAAAAAAACCCTCAGTCCCTGTAAAGTTTCAAGCTGTCGATGGAAAAACACGGCAACTTGCTCAGCAACAATGGCAATGGCAAGCACCCAATAAACCGGGCTTGACCGTTATACGACTGACTCACCCCATTAGCAAGGAAACTGCAGAGCTTAACGTTTTTGTCATGGTACCGGCTAGCAAAGTGAAAAAAGGTGTGCTAAACGGCTATCAAATCGGAAGTTATCCCCGCTTACCGTTTAAAAACATGGAAACTTACGAAACGCCGAAAGGTTTTATCGAAGTCACCGAAGCCAATCAAGACGCAAAAGTATCCCCGCATTTCACGATCGGCGAATTCCTTTCCCATCAAAAAGACGGCTTTCCGAAATATCTGGTGCTGCGCGAACGATTGCTACTCAAGCTCGAACACATTATCGAAACGCTGTACAGCAAGCATTTTCCGGTCGATTCGCTTCATATCATGAGCGGCTACCGAACGCCATGGTATAACAAATCGCTCGGACAAGGCCCCTACAGTCAACACATCTATGGCGGAGCCGCGGATATTTACATCGACGTAAAACCCAAAGACGGCTATATGGACGATCTCAACAAGGACGGTAAACGAGATTATCAAGATGCCAAGGTCTTGATCGATATTATCGAGGAAATGGAAGGTCAATCTCTATACAACAAATTCATAGGCGGCCTAGCGCGTTATCGAACGACGCCACACCACGGTCCCTTCGTGCATATCGACGAACGCGGCTATAAAGCGCGTTGGAATGATTAAACCGATTCGCCAGAAAGTCTGGTCCACAAGGATTTTGTTAAAAATGTAGGAAGCGGTTAGCGGTTAGCGGTTAGCGGTTAGCGGTTAGCGGTGAAATGATGCGGCATTTTAACCACTTGTCAAGCCCCCTTTCCCCTTTCCCTACCCCACCAAACCGCTCTGCTCGATACCGTCGAAAACAAACTGAACCGCCAATGCCGAGAGTAGAATCCCCGAAATCCGGGTGATGACTTGGATGCCGGTAACACCCAAGAATCGATGAATTTGACTGGCCATTAACAATATCGAGAGCGTCAGCAACATGATAATGAACAATGACGACAAAACGACTAATTGACGGGAGAAATCGCCGGCAGAATCGGCCATTAGCAAAATAATCACGCCCATAGCGCCAGGACCGGCAATCAAGGGAGTCGCCAAAGGAAAAATCGAAATATCATGCCTCAAACGGGCTTCATCGGTTTCCGCCGACGTTGTCGTAAGCGCTCCCGAAGAACGCGCGAAAACCATATCGAGAGCAATCAAAAATAATAAAATGCCGCCCGAAGTTCTCAAGGCGGCCAAAGAAATGCCCAAACTATTCAATAAAAAGTCGCCGGCAAACGCAAAGACCAATAAGATCATGGTCGCGCTAACGACTCCGCGAACCGCATAAACCTGTCGCTCCTTAAGCGTCGCCGAAGCAGTCATCGCGGTAAAAACGGCAGCCACATCCAATGGTCCGACTGTCGTAAATAAAGCGGCTAAAGCAACCGTTGCGGTGTCGATCATCATATTATCCGGGGAAAATTTAATTTATACTCATCGGATATCAAAATTCGGCGCCGGGGTGCCCGTTAAAGGACGCCGTGAATACGTCCATGTAGGCTCTATGCCAGCTCCATGCTGGCAAAGCCTTTACCGAGCACCCCGGCGCCTTCTTAGGCACTGCCGAAATTTGAAGTGCGAAAGGTATAGTCGGTATGACTGACTCTAACCCCGAAATAATCCAACTCGGCTATCAGATTGAATTTCGGCGGTTTCTCTATATCAAGCAACTCGAAAATCTCTTTCAAGCGTCTTTGTCTTAGCTTTTCAAGATCGCCGTATCGAATCGTAAACAACTTATCTTGCTTACCGGGCGGATAGCGTTTTTTGATTTCGTCTATTCTGCGATTTATCGTCAGCACCGCATTTTTCAATAAAACCGAAATTTCCTGAGCTAATTCAATCGTTTCATTTCCATCGGTCAAATCTCTCGATTTCTCGAAACGATCCGTTTTAAGGCCCTGCTTAGCCAATAACGCTAATCGCTTACTCTTAACTTGCGGCACTAATAAATTTGCTTCGGTTAAAACAATCTTTGTAGAATTTTTACGGGTTGTCATCGGATTACATTATGGGTTCCTTCGGAGGACCGTGGAAACCAGAAAAAAAACTAAAACTATGTCCTTTTTCCTCGTTCCCATCGCTCTAGCGTGGGAATGCATACCAATCCTGCCTCGGGCAGCCCAAGTATGGGTTCCCACGGAGGACCGTGGGAACCAGAAAAAGAACATTGATGTCCAGCCCCTTCCGGAACGACGAGAGGCTATTAATATAAAAACGGAGGCATGATACGAGCGTTACGAATTTTCGATTCGGCATTTCGTATGCCTTCTGCAAATTCCTGTAAGGATTTTTTTGCATTTTGCAAATAATACTCATCTAATTTGGAATCATTCTCTATCAATTTAGTCAGATACTGCTTGGTATTGTGCCGCTTGATTTCCAGGCTCGGCGCGCATTGCTCATAAGCCATTTTTGTACTCAGATTGCCCTGTATCAACTGATGACGTAATTGATCGTAGCGCTTGCAAACCTCGTCGAATTCTTTTTGAATGCATTCTATTTCGATCCGACTATTCATTAAACTTACCCATCATTGCCATAATCAGTAGCGCCAATATTTCGGTGAAAGCAAGACTAAAATCGTAAATATTTCCAAGCGACCCAAGAGCATCGCAAAACAAGCCAACCATTTGACCGGATCGCTTACCGTTCTAAAACTTGTTGCAACATCGCCCAAGCCTGGGCCGACGTTATTAATACAGGCCGCAACTGCAGAAAAAGCCGTTACTTGATCGAGCCCTCCGGCCATCATCAATAACATGATAATTCCGAAGGATACGACATATAAACCGAAAAAGCCCCAAACTGCCTCGACTATTCGCTCTTGCTGCACTTCCTTACCCACTTTAACGGGAATACAGGCATTCGGATGAATTAACCGCTGTATCTCTCGTTGGCCTTGTTTATAAAGCAACATTACGCGTATGACTTTCAGGCCTCCAGCCGTCGAACCCGCACATCCGCCGACAAAACCGATAAACACCAGCATTACCGGCACCGGCCCTGGCCAGTTATAAAAATCGGTCGTTGAAAAACCGGATGTAGTCATAAACGAGACGATTTGAAACATGCCATGCCGCGTCGCATCGAACAACGAAAATTCAGAGATGCCTTCATAATACAGAATTCCTCCGACTACTGACCCCGATAAAATCATCAACAACAAATAGGTACGCGCCTCGCTATCCAATAAATAAACTTTCAACGAAGCACTTTGCAATGCTGCGAAATGTAAGGCGAAATTCATACCGGATACGGCCATAAAAAAAATCGCGGCGATTTCTATCGCCGGATTTTTGAAAAAACCGATGCTGTCGTCATGCGTCGAATAACCGCCATTAGCCGTTGTCGAAAAAGAATGTCCGATCGCATCGAACCAATCCATACCGGCAATACGATAAGCGATCGCGCAAATTATCGTAATTCCTAAATAGATCACCCAAAGCGCCTTAGCGGTCCCGGCGATACGTGGCGTCAACTTACTGTCTTTGACCGGCCCCGGTACTTCTGCTCGAAACAACTGCATACCGCCGATACCCAATACCGGCAAAACCGCTAATGCCAGCACGATAACGCCCATCCCGCCGAACCATTGCAATAATTGCCGATAAAACAAAATCGATTTCGGCATATCGTCCAAACCTTCGAGAATGGTCGCGCCGGTCGTCGTGAAACCCGAAACCGATTCGAACACGGCATCGGTAATCGATAAACTAGGCGTATCGCCTAAAATAAACGGCACGGCTCCCATCGTGCCCAGAATCATCCAAAACAACGCGACGATCAAAAAACCGTCGCGATGATAGAGCTGACGCTTTTCATTACGGAACGGAAACCAAAGTACGGCACCCGCACTCAGTAGGATCAAAAAACTTTGCCAAAACAATAATTCGGCTTGATCTTGGTAAATATAAGAAACCAACAACGGCAGGAACAGCGTGGTACTGAACATCATCAATAGCAAACCGATGCTTCTTAAAACGACTTTAGCTTGCATATGACAATCCCTTAAATGCGCTGAAAATAGCTTTCAATGTTTTTAACGAGCTTCTTATCCAGCGCGAACATCACGATATGATCGTTTTCTTCGAAAATCGTATCGTGATGAATCGGAATGACTTCCTTATTTCTAATCAAGGCCCCCAGCACGACACCTTCGGGAAGCTTCACTTCATCGACTCTAAGCCCCACGACCGATAATAGGCGGCCGTCTTCGTCCTTATGCGCGATTGCCTCGATAGCTTCGGCGCTCCCGCCGCACAAAGAGCTTACCCTGGCGACATCGCCCTTGCGGACATGTTTAAGAATATGGCCCAAAGTTTCCTGATTCGGCTGAACCACGACATCGATTTCACTGCCGGTCAATAGCTTGATATAAGAGCCATGATTGATCAAACAAATCGTTTTCTTGACGCCCAACTTTTTCGCCAATGCGGCGGCAATGATATTAACGCCGTCGTTATTAGTGACTGCGCAAAACAAATCGGTCTTGGCAACCAGTTCATCGACGAGTAATGTTTCCTCGGTACAGTCGCCTTGTAATACAACAGTATTTTCGAGTTCGTTGGCAATTTTCTTAACCCGGATCGGGTCGTGTTCAATGACCTTGACTTGATGATTATGCTCCAGCGCCATCGCCAATCGTTTGCCTATATGACCGCCGCCGGCGATCATGATCGTTTTGACCGGTTCTTCCAAAGTATGAAGTTCGGTCAATACTTTACGTATTTTATGCCGCGGAGAGACGAAAAAAACTTCGTCCCCTTCGAGAATATCGGCCTCGCCATTAACATCCAATGACTCGCCCCGCCTGAATATCGCCACAACACGGATTTTTCCGTTGGCGAGTTTTTGTTTGAGCGCCTTTATTTTTTTACCCGTTAAAAATCCCTCGGGAACGGCCTTGATCGAAAACAGCCTTACTAGTCCGTCCGCAAACGAAGAAATATGTAAAACGCCCGGGAACTTAATTAAATTGTGTATCGCTTCCATCACAATCTGCTCGGGACTGATCACGATATCGATCGCGATCCCATAAGGATTGAATAATTCGGGATGCTTAAGAAAATCGATTGCTCTTACCCGAGCGATCGTTTTAGGCTTACTATATAAAGTGTTGATGATCTGGCAAGCCAGCATATTGGTTTCATCCCGATCGGTCACCGCGATGACGATATCGGTATCGCGAACACCGGCCATCTCTAATATACTGGGGTGGGCCGCATTACCGGCCACCGTGGCAATATCGTAGCGTTCCTTCAATGCCGCTAATAATTCCGGTTTTCTATCGATTACAACAATATCGTTTTCTTCGCTTGCCAAAGCACTGGCAACGGACGAACCGGTTACACCGGCGCCTAAAATGAGTATTTTCATTAAATCATAAAGTCGTCATAGTTGAGCTCGTTCATGGCAAGCTCGAATTAAACCGCAACATCAAGGTAAACTCGCTTATTTTATAGCAATTACCGGTCTGCTTCGAGCCTTAGATTCCTCATTTTCTTGCCGGTTTTACAAGGCACAACTATTATTGGTCATTTCGTCACAATAGTTCAACTTACACGAATCACATCAAGCCATGAAAATATTGGTCGTAGACGACATAGAGCAAAATAGACTGATGTTGTTTAAGCTACTATCGAGAAAAGCGCATCACATACTATTTGCAGAAAACGGACTCGAAGCCATAGAACAATTCAATCACGAACATCCGGACTTGATACTGATGGATATCATGATGCCGGTCATGGATGGCTTTGAAGCGACCTCCAAAATAAGAGCCTTAAATATCGACAAATGGGTTCCGATTCTTATTCTGAGCGCTGTCGACGGCGAGTATAATATCGTCAAAGGCCTGGAGGTCGGCGCCGACGATTATTTGCCCAAGCCCATCAATCCCGCGATTCTCTATGCGAAAATAACGAGCATCGAACGGTCGATCGAGATGCAAAACAGCATCATTGAGGGAAAACGCCAACTCCAAGCTTACCAAGACCAAAATGAAGTCGAACAGCGTTTCGCGCAGACGATCTTCGATCGTTTGATTCATCAAAACGACTTACAAGACCCGCAGTTGAATTATTGGCTACTGCCAGCCAGACGTTTTAGCGGCGATTTAGTTTGTGTTAAACGCATCGGCCCCGACCGCCTCTATTTTATGCTGGCCGATTCGACCGGACATGGCCTCGCCGCCGCGCTGCCGACCATCATCGTCAATCAAGTTTTTCAAGGAATGACGCAAAAAAGATTATTGGTTTCTTGCATTGCTAGAGAAATCAACAACCGTTTGAAAAAAGAATTACCATCGGGGCATTTCGTGGCTTTAGTCTTAGGCATGGTCGATAACCGTAACCAATTGATTGAAATATGGAACGGGGGCTTACCCGACCAATGGGCTCTAAATATTCAAGGCATTCCGGTACGCACTTTCAAATCGCAACATACATTCGCCGGCGTACTGGACAATGACGACTTTGACGATGGCACAGAAATCTGGCAATGGCTGAAAGCGTGCGAATTTTTTTTCTATTCCGACGGACTCGTCGACATTGAAGATCCTCTCTCCGAATGTTCCGGCCATGATTGGTTGTTGAAAACCTTAAAACAATCTACATCGGGACAACGAATACAAGCCATTCAAGCCGAATTATCCGACTACATGCAAAAAAATGAAATTCACGATGATATTTCTTGTCTATCTATTCTATGCCGTTAACCGATAAACCTAAAAAGAGCAGTTGACATGTGTTGTAGACCGTTCGTGCTGAGCTAAGTCGAAGCATGAAGGGTCTACAACACTTTCATCGTCTTGGTGAAGCCTCAAACTACCGTTCACCCTTCGACGAGGCTCTCCTGAGTGCAGCCGAAAGGCTCAGAGCGAACGGTAGTTTGAGGCTCTCAAATGCTCTTTTTAGGATAAGCGGAAATTTTAAACCCTATCGAACCGGGCAAGGAAACGAATGAACCATTGGCAAAAGGTGAGCTTATGCTGCCGGACTTAACCAGCATTCAACCCGCTTTTGTAGGATTTAATTTTCGAAATACGGTAGCTGCCGAACAAAATCCTAACGCTTCCGAAAACGACACTCAAATCCAAGGACGAGACACAAGCCTTGCGGATGATGCGCAATTTTCTATCGAGGAACAGCGTCAAATCAAGGCATTAAAAGCCCGGGATGTAGAGGTCAGGGCTCATGAGCAAGCGCATGTAAATGCAGCCGCGGGTATTGCCGTCAGCGGTGCAAGCTTTTCCTATCAAACCGGTCCCGACGGAAACCGCTACGCCATCGGCGGCGAAGTTCAAATCGACACCTCTCCGGCCCCCGGCGATCCCGAGGCTACGCTAAGAAAAGCCGAATCTATTCGCAGGGCGGCACTTGCACCGGCGCAGCCATCCTCTCAAGATTTCAGTGTGGCAGCCAACGCCGCCAGAATGACAAGCGATGCCAGAATTGAACTTCTCAAACAAACGCAGGAAAACGCCGACCCTAAGTTTGGCACAGCCATCGATATCGCCGTTTAAACGCGGCTGTGGGCCGAAATTTACCTAGAGAGAAAAAGAAGCCTTTATTTTCGGGTTTGAGTGCGCCATAATTGCACAATTTGATCCACATCCAAATCGTCAGGGCCTTCACGCCAACCCATATAATAATCCACGTCATTACTTTTCGGCTCCGGATTGGGGCGATAGATCTGCACGCGGGTCGGCAAAGGTGCCGCCTCACCCAGTACTAACGCCTCACCTCTTCCGAGAGAAGTTAAAATATCGGTCAAGTCGCCTTCGGCTTCCGGAACCAATCCGCGTATATAAGCTTGATCGTCCGGGTTGGTTGTTCTCAGACAGAAAAACGAACTGCATTGGGCCAACATCGTTTCCGATAATTCGGTCGGCCTTTGGCTAATGACCCCGATCGAAACGCCGTATTTTCGCCCTTCTTTTGCGATACGCTCCATCATCCTTTTCGTTCCTTCGAACTGACCGCCTTTCTCACGCGGGATATAAGCATGAGCCTCTTCGCAAATCAGCGTAATCGGAAATTCCCGGCGTCTCGGATTCCAATAATTGAATTCATAGGCCAACCGGCCCACTTGTGCGGAAACCGCCGGCCTAACATCGGTCGGCACCGAACTCAGGTCTACAACGGTAATATTGGCCTTGTTATCGCCCAATCCGATGAACTGCCGCAGTAAATCGGCCATGCCGGCAGAAGTATTTCGTTTTTTCGGTTTTAACAAGAAATCATAACGCACATCATTGAATCGACTCTGCATTCTGACTAAAAATTCGTCGAATTGACCAAATAAGGCGCCTTTGCTTTTACCGAAATCCTTACGCTCTTCATTGGCATTCTTGAACTGCATATACAATTCGGCCAGTGAAAAATAAATCGGCGTATCGATCGAAACCACGCCTAAACCGATTTCCTTTGCTTCCTTCCGCTTGAGTTGTTGCAAGATTTCACGCATGAATGCCATCTGCATCGAAGCGCCGTTATCGTTGCGATCGATAAAGAGATCGACTAACTCTGAATAACTCATCATCCAATAAGGCATCTCCATATCCATCGCATCGACATAGTTGACCATGTCGCTAGGAAAGGCGGATTGAATTGTGCCATTATCGTCCTTCCAACAATATTCGCCATGTAAATCCAACATAATCAAATGCGCTTTCGGCATGGCCTTGATGGTATGTTGAATCAGGCTAGTGACGGTCCAGGACTTACCCGAACCGGACTGTCCGATGATCGCGAAGTGGCGCCCGAATAAAGCCCGAGGATCGAGACTGAGATGATATTCCTTATGCGAAGCCAACTGGCCGATAAAAAATTCGTAATCCCTAAAGGCAGAAAAAATAGCGTTAATTTCGCTTAAGCCGACAGCGTAAACTTTCGCACCGGGTGTCGGATAGTGTCTAACGCCTCGAACGAAGCTGCCGTCTTCCTTGATTTCCCCGACCGGAATCAACGAAATAAAACGATCCGCCTTGCGTATTCCAACCGAATCGAAACGATCGCGCTCCCACATTTTAAAAACCAGGGCCAGCACGCCAATTGTCCCCTGTCTGATAACGACATACGAACCAATATGACCGGCCAGGATTTCTTCGTTACCAATTCGAATTATCGGCAAGTCGGAAGAATGCTGTTCGGCTATTCTGGCCTCCATGCCATCTCCGCGCACTTCGGAAAGATAGCCGATTAGAATACTATTTAAGGGTTGCTCGGACATTATATGCTTCCTATCAATTCAAAGATATTAAGCATTCTAGACGAAATTTAAGTTTTAAACTTCGTTCGGAAGTTTTTTGGCCGTCATTTCAAATTTGGAGAGAAAGCACGCCGTCAAACGATTTGAATTGTTATCAATCCAAGCCATCGTGCAAAAAAATAGCGCCTATGCGCTTTGTTTCGCGAAGCTAGAGCTTCGCGTACCGATTTCCCAAGCTTGGAGCTTGGGAAACAGCGGAACTCCCCTTTCCCCTTTCCCCTTTCACCTTTCCCTAATCAATCCATTCATAAAATTCGGTTAATGCCGGGTCGCATTTACAGCAACTGGTTCCACACGACCCATTCGGCGATGATGATTTAATTTTTCCTTTACTGATCCACTTGCCTAACATGCCTCTAATCGCGTCGGCATCCATATCGAAATGATTGACTAAATCCACCATCGCCACTTTATGCCTTTGCTTGATATAGTTTCTAAGATCGGACAGTATCACCTGTTTTCTCCTGTTGAACGGGATTGTTGGAATTTCGCCCGGATAAGCGCAACATCAACAATACCAATAAAAAGAAAAGACTTAGCCCAATCAACCACGTCAACGAATAACTCGGATGATCGCTAAAGGTTGATAATTGATAGAAAAATGTTGCGGTCGTATAGGCAATACCGGTCGTCCAAGAGACGACAAACAATGTCCAACCTAAATTAGTTTCTCGAAAGATCGCCGCCGTCGCCGCGACGCAAGGCGCATACAATAAAATAAATAATAGGTAGGCGAATGCCCCGGCTTGGCCGTCAAAACTGACGCGCATTGCCCCGTAAGTTCCTGTATCGACTTCTTGGTCATTGACTGCGGTTTCGATGTCGAGCCCCAACGGATCCAACAGATTACCGGCAACACTCAGTAAGTTTTCAGGAATCGTCATCACCGCCTCACTCAGGGTTACGACTAAATCGAAACCTTCATCGTCGACCTCAGCACCATCAAACGCCATTTGACTGTACAAAGCGTTCAAAGTACCGACTACGGCCTCTTTAGCCAATACGCCGGTAAAAATGCCGACCGTAGCAGGCCAATTGTCGTTCTCTATGCCCATTGGTTTGAATACCGGCGTCAAGCCTCGGCCTATTTCACTTAATACCGATTGGTCGCTGTTTTCACGACCGAAACTGCCGTCCGTACCCATCGCATTGAGAAAATTCAAAACCAGTACCATCGGTACGATCACCTTACCGGCATTGAAAATAAAGGTTTTGAGCCGATCCCAAGTTCTGAGTAAAACACTTCGCAGGCGCGGAATATGATAAGCCGGCAGCTCCATGATAAATGGCGTGGCTTCGCCCTTGAACAAGGTATGGCGCATAATCAGACCGGTAAAAACCGCCACCGCAATGCCAATCAAATACAGTCCGAATACCAGATTTTGTCCGCCGACCGGGAAAAAAGCCGCCGCGAACAACGCATAAACCGGCAATCGGGCGCCGCAGGACATGAAGGGGTTCATCATATTGGTCAGAATCCGATCATGTTGATTTTCCAGCGTTCTGGTCGCCATGATTGCGGGTACGTTACAACCGAAACCGACGATCATCGGCACGAAGGATTTACCGGGCAGGCCGATCATGCGCATAAAACGATCCATCACGAAAGCGGCGCGCGCCATGTAGCCGGAATCCTCCAAAGCGGATAACACCATAAATAGAAACCCGACAATAGGAATAAACGTCGCGACAACTTGCACGCCTCCGCCCGCGCCTTGAGCGATTAAAACCACTAACCACTCCGGCCAATTCATTTGATTTAATACAAACGCTAAACCATCGACAAAAAATGCTCCGGTCACTTGTTCAAAAAAATCTATGAAAGCGCTGCCGATATTAATCGTGAACATGAACATCAAATACATCACCAGCAAAAAAATCGGTATGCCTAAAAAGCGATTCAATACCAAGGCATCAATTCGCTCGGTAGTATGCCGATTTAATTGTTGAGTATGAATCACGAAACGCTGAGTCAATGAATTGACGAATCCATAGCGAGCATCGGCGGCTAGAATATCGATCTCGTCATCAGCTTCGGTTTCTATTTGTCGTTGCAGAGCCGCAACAGTCCCTTTGAGTTCATAACCGGCAATTTGTTTGGCTAAAGTGTCGTCTTCGAGCAAACGAACAGTCAACCACCGCAGGTCGCAACGGTGCCGCTCGGCCAGCGGTTGCAATAACGGCAATAACTTGTCGATAGCTTGTTCTAAAGCCGGCGCATAAGGAATATCGAGACTCGGAACAGGCTTAGGCTTATCCTGCGCGGCACGATTAATAACTTCCTTTAAATGACTTATTCCTTCTCCGGTCGATGCACTGATTGGCACAACCGGGCAACCCAATAGATTGGAAAGTTCATCAACATCGATCGCCACGCCTTTTAGTCGAGCGGCATCGATCATGTTCAGAGCGATCATCATCGGCACCCGCATTTCCAGGAGCTGAGAAGTCAAATATAAATTACGTTCGATGTTTGACGCATCGACGATATTAATGATCAAATCCGCTTCCCTAGCCGCAACATAGTCTCTGGCCACTTTCTCATCGAGAGAAACATCGTCATCGGCAGCTTCCAGGGAGTAGGTACCCGGCAAATCGACAACACGCACGATTTTATGATCGAAACGATATTCGCCGGTTTTCTTTTCGACGGTCACACCCGGCCAGTTGCCTACGTGCTGTTTAGAGCCGGTCAAAATATTGAACAGCGTCGTTTTACCGCAATTAGGATTACCGACGACGCCTATCGTAAAATCGATTGCCATTAAATTTTCTCGATTAATAAGACAGAAGCTTCATCCTTGCGTAATGTCAATGAAAAACCACGCAGCTTTATCTCGACCGGGTCCCCCATTGGCGCAAAGCGAGTGACACAAAACTGTGTCCCAGGCGTTAAACCCATCGCCAACAAACGTTTTCGGTAGGCCTTTGCAGATTTATCGAAGCCGGTAATACGACCGCAATCGCCAACGATGAGGTTTTTTAAACTTAAGTTCATTTGCTTAGCCTCTTAGTCTTGGATACCCAAAACAATATAATTAGTAATAATCATTCTCATTAAACGACTATATCATAACTATACTTAACGTCAAAACATGGTTTTCCGAACTTGTTTTACATTGGCGGATCGAGCGGAGTACGTTTCTTGCTTACTGTGAAAGTTCGTAGATTGGGACTTCCTTGATTGAAACTCTTTATCATCTAATTTTTTGATATGAAAAACAATGTTGGTTCCGAGGAGGGTGCGGTTGCTCGACCAACAGGCATCGGCGCCGTGGAGCCTACATGGACATATTTACCCAGCACCTAAATTGTCTATTTAATCTATCATGGCCAATAATCTATGGAATTTAGGTGCTGGGTTTACGGCGTCCTGTCGGGCGAGTGATCGCACCCTAGCCACCCCTCGCACTTTCATTTGCCGGGTTGATGATAGCTTCTTCATGATCGTTAGGGCTATTGACCTTTTTCGATTTTTTTCATTAATTTTGCATATTGGCTTTTCCATTTAAACGAACTAATACCGGAAACCAATACACCAATGATAATACCCGCCAGCAACTCTAACGTTAAAGCCAAAGTGAGCGGCATCGAAATAGTAAAGAAATAAAAATTGATTTGAACTGAATGAAAATTCAGAATGGAAAAGATCAACGCAACAATGAAAATGCTGATGAAAATAACGATCGATAGAAATTTCATTATTATCCAATTGTTACGTTGACTGGGGATAGCTGTCAGTGTCTAATTTATCAAACACTGGTCCAGCAAAGAAAAGGATTTTTCTTCAATCAATATGCCTAGCGGATTGACTAAACGGCGATTAATCCGTTATTTTGCAATTTTCACGAGACATATCGACCCTGTCTCGAAGCTCCTTACCAGGCTTAAAGTGCGGTACATATTTTTTGGGTAAGGCCACCGATTCACCGGTTTTTGGATTGCGTCCCATTCTAGCTTCGCGTTCACGTAACGAAAAACTGCCGAACCCTCTGATTTCTATTCTTTCATTGGAAGACAACGACTGACTCATCTGTTCGATGATGCATTTGACCGCCAACTCGACATCTTTTAAAGCTAGATGCGGTTGATGTTTTGCGAGTGCTTCTATTAATTCCGATTTTGTCACATTCTATCCTGCGAAAATGAATAAAATCAAAAGGGTGCGCAGCTTAGCGCACCCGTCTGCATGACTTTACTTTTCCATTTGCTTGAAGATATCGCCTAAGGTAGGCGTACCCGCTGGCTGTTGAGTATAGTCTTTAAGCGCTTCGGACTCTTCATCCTGATCCTTTGCCTTAATCGACAAGGAAATCGATTTACTTTTTTTATCGACACCGATAAATTTCGCTTCGATTTGCTCGCCTTCTTTCAGTAAAGTCCGAGCATCTTCAACACGGTCCCGTTGAATCTCGGAAGCACGCAGATAGCCTTCGACATTATCGGCTAATGTGATAACGGCTCCCTTCGCATCGACTTCTTTAATTGTTCCGTTAACCAGACCGCCTTTTTCATGAAGGGCCAAGTAGTTTTGGAACGGGTCTTGCTCAAGTTGCTTAATACCTAGCGAAATACGTTCACGCTCGGCGTCGACTGCCAAAATAACGGTTTCTACCTCATCGCCTTTCTTGAAGTCGCGCGCGGCTGCTTCAGTATCGTCGTTCCAGGAAATATCGGACATATGAACCAAACCGTCAATGCCACCATCCAGTCCGATGAAAATACCGAAATCAGTGATCGATTTGATTTTGCCGGAAATTTTGTCGCCTTTGTTATGAGTCGCGGCAAACTCATCCCATGGATTGGTTTGGCATTGCTTCATACCCAAGGAAATACGGCGACGCTCTTCGTCGATTTCCAAAACCATGACTTCGACTTCATCGCCCAATTGCACAACTTTGGAAGGATTGACGTTTTTGTTGGTCCAGTCCATTTCGGAAACGTGTACCAGACCTTCAACACCCTCTTCGATTTCAATGAAGCAGCCGTAATCGGTCAGGTTATTGACTTTACCGAATACGCGAGTACCGGCCGGGTAACGGCGAGCAATATTTTGCCAAGGATCTTCACCCAATTGTTTCATACCCAATGAAACGCGGTTTTTCTCTTTATCGAACTTCAGAACCTTGACTTTGATCTCTTGGCCTATTTCGACACACTCGGATGGATGACGAACACGGCGCCACGCCATATCGGTTATATGCAGCAAGCCATCGATACCGCCCAGGTCGATAAACGCACCGTAATCGGTCAGGTTTTTGACGATACCGGTGACTTCGGCACCATCATGCAGAGATTTGAGCAGTTCTTCTCTTTCTTCGCTATATTCTTTTTCGACGACCGCACGACGCGACAATACGACATTGTTACGTTTTTGGTCGATTTTAATAACCTTGAATTCCAGATCGCGATTTTCTAGGAAAGTCGTGTCTCTAATAGGACGCACATCGACTAATGAGCCAGGCAGGAACGCTCTCAACGCGCCTACGGCAACGGTAAAGCCGCCGCGAACCTTGCCGGTAATACGACCGGTAATGGTTTCTTCTTTTTCAAAGGCCTGTTCCAGCTCGATCCAAGCTTTGTTTTTCTTGGCTTTATCGCGGGAAAGAAGAGTGGCTCCCAAGCCGTCTTCAAATAAATCGAGAGCGACTTCGATTTCATCGCCGACTTCGACTTCCAAATCACCATCGGCATTTAAAAACTGCCATTTAGGAATCACACCCTCTGATTTGGCTTGGGTACTGACGATCACGAATTCATTTTCGATATCGACAACGGTACCCATTAACATTGCACCAGGACGCATTTCGGTCTTGGCTAAACTTTCTTCAAATAATTCAGCAAAGCTTTCGCTCATTGTTCTTCTTTCCCAAGCTTGTTGTACATAGGCACAAGCTTCATATAAGTTATCAAGGTTAAAAAAAAAGCCGCTTAATACTGCTTGCGGCGGACGTAAATACTACTCAGCGAATCAAATTTACTATCTGCTCAATGACCGTCTCGATGGACATATCGGAAGAATCGATAAAAACAGCATCATCAGCCTGCATCAATGGCGCGGCTTTGCGCTGTTGATCGCGGCGATCACGCTCTTCAATCTCTTGAGTAATGTGCGAAAGGTTAGCATCAATTCCTTTTTCTTTCAACTGTTTATATCGGCGCATCGCTCTTTCTTCAGCACTAGCCGTTAAAAACACCTTATTTTGAGCATCAGGAAATACAACGGTACCCATGTCTCGACCGTCTGCAACTAAGCCGGGTGGCTTTCTAAAATCCTTTTGTTTTTGCAGCAAAACCTTTCTAACTTCAGGTAAGGCGGCGACCACCGAGGCTGCATTGCCTATATTTTCAAAACCCAATTGACCGGTTATATTCTTACCATCAAGCTTAACGGTTAATTCGTGGGCGCATTCGAACTCCAATACCATCGCCTTGGCAACTTCCGCAACGACCGCCTCGTCGCTCAAGTCGGCTCCTGCTGCAATGGCGGCAATGGCCAATGATCGATAGATCGAACCGCTATCCAAGTAGTGCCAGCCCAATCTTCTCGCAATTGCTCGACTGACCGTGCCTTTACCGGCGCCGGACGGACCGTCGATTGTCAATACCGGAACCGACATTAGCCTTGCTCGGACTGCAGTTTTAAACCTAGAGCCGGAGCGATTTTTATGAACTCCGGAAAGGACGTATTGACGTTTTCGCAATCGTTAATGACGATTTTTCCGCCGGCCTTGAGCCCGGCAATCGAAAACGCCATTGCGATACGATGATCACCATGCGATTCGACCGAGCCCGAACCGATTTTTCCGCCTTGAATGATCATGCCGTCCGGCGTCGGCTGCGCATCGATGCCGAGAATTTGCAAACCATCGGCCATGACTTGAATGCGGTCTGATTCCTTGACTCTGAGCTCATCGGCACCGGTCAAACGGGTTTGCCCTATGGCGCAAGCCGCAGCAACAAACAATACCGGAAATTCATCGATCGCCAGCGGAACCAACTCCTCAGGAATATCGATGCCTTTCAATGGCGCCGATTTAACATGCAGATCGGCTACCGGTTCGCCGCCGACGATGCGTTCGTTCAATATTTCGATATCGGCACCCATCAATCGTAGAATATCGATTACACCGGTACGGGTAGGATTGATACCGACATGATTCAGCACGATATCGGAACCTTGTGCAATGGATGCGCCGACCAAAAAAAACGCCGCCGAAGAAATGTCACTAGGCACATCGATATCGGTCGACGTTAGTCTGCCTTCGGCAGTAATTGTCACCTTAGCCCCTTCTTTTTCGATCGGATACGAAAAACCGTTCAGCATCCGTTCGGTATGATCGCGTGTCGGCGCCGGCTCGGTAACGCGGGTCACCCCTTCTGCGTACATCCCTGCCAATAACAAACATGACTTGACTTGAGCGCTGGCCATTGGCATTTGATAATCGATGCCTTTCAATTTACCGGCCTGCCCTTTGATATGCAGTGGTGCCGTGCCCTTTTCAGTCGTTTCGATCACCGCACCCATTTGTGCCAACGGATCGGTAACCCGTTTCATCGGCCTGCCGGACAAGGATTTGTCGCCGGTCAATACCGAGTCGAAAGCCTGCCCCGCCAACAACCCGGACAGTAAGCGCATCGATGTACCCGAGTTACCTAGATACAATGGTTTTTGCGGCGCCTTCAAACCGTGTTTACCGACCCCATGAATCGTTAATTCGCCATTTTTCGGCCCTTCGATAACGACACCCATGTCTTTGAATGCCTGCAGCGTCGCCAATGCGTCTTCGGCTTCGAGAAAGCCTTTGACATGCGTGACGCCATCGGCCAGGGAACCGAGCATGATCGAACGGTGAGAAATCGACTTGTCGCCAGGGACCCTTGTCTGCCCATTTAATGAACCGCCGGGTTGTACAATGAAAGTTATCGTTTTAGCCATTTTAATTTGTCAATTGATCGAGAAAACGCTGTCGGGCTTGACCCGCGTATGTGAAGGTTTGAAAAATCTGCTGGCTGTCGTCGTTTTCAAGAGCCAGCTCCATCGTATCTAATTCTTGTTTGAGCTGTTGAATCAGCGGTATTATTTTTTGCTTATTGGCCAAACATATATCCAACCACATGGTCGCATCGCTTGAAGCGATGCGCGTAAAATCCTTAAAACCACCGGCTGCATATTTAAATATTTCGACTTGCTCGTCCTTACGTCCGAGTAGATCGACCAACACAAAGGCCAGTAAATGCGGCAAATGACTGGTCGCGGCTAGTACCGCATCATGATGATCGACCTCCATGATCGACACGATCGCACCCAAGCGCTGCCAAAACTGTTGCATTGATGCCGTCGCCTTTGGATCGGTTTGTTCAACCGGCGTGATAATCAGTCGCTTATCGTCGAATAAACCATTCACCGAAGCCGTTACACCGCTTTGTTCGGCTCCAGCAATCGGATGAGCCGGAACAAAATTACTCGGCATGTACCCGAATACTCGCTTAGCAGCATTGACCACATTGCCCTTGGTACTGCCGACATCGGAATAAACGGCTCGTTCGGACCAATAAGGCTGCAACTCGCCAAGTACCTTTTCGATTGCACCAACCGGCGTCGCGATGATGATGCAATCGGCGTCCTTCAAGGCCGCTTCGAGGTTTATAAAATACTCGTCGATGACACCCAGTCGTCGAGCTTCTATCAAATTATCGAGATCTATTTCACGACCGTACGCGACGATGGCCTTACATAAGTCGCGATCGCGTGCGGCGCGAGCTATCGAGCCGCCGATCAGCCCGACGCCGATTAGACATAGCTTATTAAACATCGGCAAGCACAGCCTCTAGCGCCTCGAGACAACGGCTATTTTCGGCGGGTGTACCGATACTAATGCGCAAATAGTCGGGCATTTCGTAATTCGCGACCGGTCTTACGATGACGCCTTTTTGCAACAAAGCCCGATAAACACCCTCTCCCGAGCATTTGACATCGACCGATACAAAATTGCCGGCCGACGGAATCCAGTCCAGTCCGAGTTTACGGAATCCATCGATTAACTGTTGCATGCCATCGTTGTTAATCTCTATCGTACGTTGCAAGTGCTCATGATCCGCAAGCGCCGCTTCAGCCGCCGCCAATGCGAGCATATTATTGTTGAAGGGCTGGCGTACTCGATTCAGAAAATCGGCAATCCCCGGATTGGAAAAACTGTAACCGACACGCAAGCCAGCCAAGCCATAGGCTTTGGAAAAAGTCCGGGTCACGATCAAATTAGGGTGATCAGCCAACCAGGCGATTGAATCGGCACGGCTTTTCGGGTCGATAAATTCGTAATAAGCTTCATCCAAGACGCAAAGCACATGACTCGGCAATGCCGCAATAAAATGGCGCAGTTCATCGGGCGCCAATAAGGTGCCGGTCGGATTGTTCGGATTCGCAATAAAAACAAGCCGGGTTTTATCATTGATCGCCGCCAACATCGCATCGAGATCATGCCCGTATTCGCGCGCCGGAATAACAACGCCGGTAGCACCGACGGCCTGCGTCACAATCGGATAAACGGCGAATGCATGCTGCGAAAAAATCACCTCATGAGCCGGTGTTAAGAAAGCTCTGGCCAGTAACTCCAGAATTTCATTAGAACCATTACCCAATGTAATGTGCGACATATCGACGCTAAATTTTTCGGCTAACGCACGTTTCAACTTGAAACCGTTACCATCGGGGTAACGTGCCAAATCGGGTAAGGTCGCATTAATCGCCGCCAACGCCATCGGACTCGGCCCTAGCGGGTTTTCATTCGATGCCAATTTAACGATATCGCTCAGACCTAATTCGCGTTCGAGTTCTTCGATCGGTTTACCGGGCGTATAAGGAACAAGTCGCTGCACGCCAGGCGTGGCCAGAGAATAAAAATTGTCGGTGATATTCATTAATAGGGAATAAAAATATGATTTTGAACATTATACCTTTCGCACTTCAAATTTCGGTAGTGCCTGAGGAAGCGACGGGGTGTGCGGCCCCTCACCTAACGCTAGGTGAGGGGCCAGCATGGAGCTGGCATAGAGCCTACATGGACGTATTCACCCAGCACCTAAATTCCATAGCCTTTTGGCTATGGTAACTATCTTGCATAATTTAGGTGCTGGGTTCATGGCGTCCTTTGACGGGCACCCCGGTGCCGAATTTTGATCTACAATGGGCATATATACCGGCAAACGGGTGATAGTGATTGAATGGGCTATCAAGAAGCTTCGACGTTCCGACGTTTACGCAATTTACGCGTTTCATTTTTTATAGAACCGCCTTCGGGTACGACCCTAATATATTCAACATACTGACCCGGGCGCCCAGCATTTTTAACGCCGCCGCAACATTCTCGTCCTCGGCATGACCTTCGATATCAATAAAGAATACATAATCCCACAGTCCTTGACGCGATGGCCTCGACTCAATATGCATCATGCCGATACCGTGATGCGCGAACGGCTCTAAGACTCGATAAAGCGCGCCCGGCTGATTGCCGGTCGACACCAACAGCGAGGTTTTATCCTTACCGGTCAACCCTGAAATCTGGCGACCGATAATGATGAATCGAGTGGTATTGTTCGACTCATCCTCAATGTTGCATTCGATGACCGAGAGCCCGTAAAGTTCGGCAGCGAATTTTCCGGCTATCGCCGCCTTATCTTTGGAACCGGCAGCCAAGCGCGCCGCCTCACCGTTACTATTGACGGCGGTGCGTTTCGCATCGGGCAAGTGCAGATCCAACCATTGACGGCACTGCGCCAAGGATTGCTGGTGCGAAAAAACCTCCGTGATATCCGCAAGACTTCCGGCATTACCGATCAGATTATGATGAACCCGCAATTCGACCTCGCCGCAGATCTTCAACGGAGAACTAACGAATCGATCCAAGGTATGATTGACCACCCCTTCTGTCGAATTTTCGACCGGCACGACACCGAACTGACAATGCTCGTTTTCGACCGCATTGAATATTTCTGCGATCGTCGTAGCAGGCACTGCATTGACCGCATGCCCGAAATGTTTAATCGTTGCCTGTTGAGTAAAAGTACCTTCCGGGCCCAAAAACGCGACGTCCAATGGTTTCTCAAGCGCCAAACAGGCCGACATCAACTCTCTAAAAAAACGCATCGCGGTTTCATCGGCAAGCGGACCTTGATTGAGTGCCTTAACCCGCCTTAATACCAACGACTCCCTATCCGGCCGGTAAAAACATCCCGATTCACCTTCCGCCGTCTTGGTTTTAGCCACTTCGATGGCACAAGACGCACGTTGATTGATCAACTGTAGAATCTGTTCGTCGATCATATCAATTTGCGCCCTTAAATCGGCAAGAGGAGTAATTGAAGTCATGTTGCGATACTCAGGCTCGGGTTCTTTCGAATTCGGCCATGAATTCAATTAAAGCTTTTACGCCTTCCTCAGGCATTGCATTATAAATGCTCGCACGCATACCGCCTACGGAACGATGCCCTTTTAATTCGGCGAAGCCATTGGCTTCGGCTTGGGTTAAAAACTCTTTATCGAGCGATGCATCGGATAAGATGAAAGGCACGTTCATTCGCGAACGAAATTCGGTTTGCACCGGATTGCTATATAACGAAGAACGATCGATTGCGTCATACAAACTCGCCGCTTTTCTGATATTGACGGATTCTATCGCCTCGACGCCACCAGCCAATTTGAGCCATTTCAACACCAAACCGACTAAATACCAATTGTAAGTCGCCGGCGTATTCAGCATCGATTGATTCTTGGCCTGTACCGCATAATTGAATACATCGGGTAATCGATCATCGGTTTCACCGATCAAATCATCGCGCACGATTACGACGGTAACTCCGGCAGGTCCCATATTTTTCTGGGTTCCCGCATAAATCAACCCGAACCGACTGACGTCGATCTTGCGCGACAAAATATTGGATGACATATCGGCCACCAACGGCAAGCCATTGACATTCGGTATGAATGGAAATTCGACGCCGTGTATTGTTTCGTTCGAGGTGTAGTGCAAATACGCCGCATCAGGTTCGATTTGCCACTCGGTAACATCAGGAATCATCGTAAATTTTTCCGACTCCGAACTAGCCGAGACGACGACCTCGCAGAACCGCCCGCCATCCTTGATCGCTTTCTCGGACCAAGCGCCGGTATTGATATAGCAAGCTTTGGTCTTACCGCGCAAGAGATTCAAAGGAATAAATGAAAACTGGCCGGTCGCGCCGCCTTGTAAAAACAAGACCTTATAATTATCGGGAATCGCCATCAATTCGCGCAAATCGACTTCCAATTGTTCGGCAATATTCGAAAAATGCTTGCCTCGATGACTCATTTCCATCACCGACATGCCGCTAGACTGCCATTCAAGCATTTCATCGCGCGCCTGCCGAAGCACCGCCTCGGGTAATGCCGATGGTCCAGCGCTGAAATTATATATTCTGGCCATTATTCTTGTTCTCCCGAGTCCTGTTCTATCTCTGTTTCATTATCGACTTCCCCACCTAATTCGGACTCCGCGTCCATTACGACGTCCTCGTCTTCGGCCAGACCTTCTATTCGATCGACTCCAACCACTTTTTCGTTTTTGTCGAGACGAATAACCGTAACGCCCTGAGTATTCCGGCCGACGATCGATATTTCATCGACGCGGGTTCTGACCAAGGTGCCGCCGTTCGTAATCAGCATGATCTCATCGCGCTCGGACACCAATACCGCCCCGACGACATTACCGTTACGCTCGGAGGTTTGTATCGATATCACGCCCTGCCCACCCCGGCCTTTACGCACGAATTCTTTCAAATGCGTCCGTTTACCGTAGCCATTTTCGGTGATCGTTAATACAGTGCCTTCGGCCGATACGATCAGCGAAATGACTTTTTGCCCCGGCTGCAGTCTAATGCCGCGCACACCTGCCGCAGTCCGTCCCATTGAGCGAACGTCCTCTTCATTGAAACAAACCGCCTTACCATCGGTCGAGAACAGTAAAATATTTTGCTGACCGTCGGTCACGGCTACACCGACCAAGGCATCTTCTTCGCGCAAATCTATCGCGATTTTGCCGTTGGTGCGCTGACGTTCGAACTCGGGGAGCGGCGTTTTTTTAACGGTGCCGTTCGCGGTTGCCATAAAAATGAACTTATCGACACTGAATTCTCTAACCGGTAGCAAAGCGTTAATATTTTCCCCGGATTCCAGCGGCAGCAAATTGACGAAAGGCTTGCCTCGCGATGCGCGGCTCGCGACCGGCAATTGATAAACCTTGAGCCAATAGACTTTACCTAGCGACGAGAAACAGAGAATCGTATCGTGCGTATTGGCAACGATCAATTTGTCGATAAAATCGGTTTCCTTCGTTGCCGTCGCTGATTTTCCACGACCGCCGCGCCGCTGCGCCTTATAATCGTCGAGCGGTTGTGCTTTAACATAACCTTCGTGCGATACGGTCACGACCATATCTTCTTCGGTAATCAAATCCTCGTCGGTCAGATCGAGATGATCCTGCAAAATCTCGGTGCGCCGCTCGTCTCCGTATTCCGCTTTAATTGCTTCAAGCTCTTCCTTGATAACCTCCATCAACCGGACATCGCTGCCTAGAATTTCCAGATACTCGTCGATGAGTTTCAGCAAGTCTCTATATTCATTGACTATTTTTTCCTGCTCGAGACCGGTCAGACGGTGCAGGCGCAAGTCTAAAATCGCACTTGCTTGCGTTTCGGATAATCGGTAGTACCCGTTAACCAAGCCGAATTCGGGCGTTAAATCCTCAGGTCTGGACCGGTCTGCATCGGCACGATCGAGCAAGGCATTGACCAAGCCGGCCTCCCAAGTCCTGGACAAGAGTCCGGCCTTCGCTTCCGCCGAATCTTTAGCCGATTTAATCAATGCGATCATTTCGTCAATATTGGCTAAAGCGATCGCCAAACCTTCGAGTATGTGAGCCCTATCCCGCGCCTTGCGTAAATTATAAACCGTTCTGCGCGTAACGATTTCCCGACGGTGATCGATAAAAGCCGTGAGAATCTCTTTTAGATTCATGCAATGAGGACGGCCGCCTAAAAGCGCAACCATATTGATACCGAATACCGTCTGCATTTGCGTTTGCTTGTACAGATTATTCAGTATCACTTCGGGAACTTCGCCGCGTCGAAGTTCGATAACCATGCGCATACCATCCTTGTCGGATTCGTCGCGCAGACCTGAGATTCCCTCTAACTTGGCTTCCTTGACCATTTCGGCAATTTTTTCCAACAGCCTGGCCTTATTAACCTGATACGGCAATTCGGTCGTAATGATCGCATAACGTCCGCTCTCGCCGATTTCCTCGAAATGGCAGCGAGCGCGCAAATAGACCTTGCCTCGACCCGTGGCATAGGCGCTACGAATCCCGGCCGCCCCGTTGATCGTTGCCGCCGTCGGAAAATCGGGCCCCGGAATAAATTGCATCAACTCGCTAATCGTAATTTCAGGATTTTCAATTTGTGCAAGACAGGCACTGACGACTTCGGTTAGGTTATGCGGCGGGATATTGGTTGCCATGCCGACCGCGATACCGGACGAACCGTTGATTAGCAGCGTCGGCACCCGAGTCGGCAATACTTTGGGCTCGGATTCCGATTCGTCGTAGTTCGGTATGAAATCGACGGTTTCTTTATCGATATCGGCCAATAATTCATGCGCAATCTTGGCCATGCGAACTTCGGTGTACCGCATCGCCGCCGGAGAATCACCGTCGACCGACCCGAAATTGCCTTGTCCGTCAATAAGCATGTAACGCAGAGAAAACGGTTGCGCCATCCTGACGATCGTATCGTAAACCGCGGTATCGCCATGAGGGTGATATTTACCAATAACGTCACCGACTACACGTGCGGATTTTTTATAAGCTTTGTTCCAATCATTGCCGAGTTCGCTCATTGCATAGAGAACACGGCGATGCACCGGTTTCAGGCCGTCCCGAACATCGGGTAGTGCTCGACCAACTATCACGCTCATTGCATAGTCGAGATAGGACTGTTTCATCTCGTCTTCGAGATTGACAGGAATAATTTCTTTAGCGAAGTCCGACATTGATCCGTTTTTTACAAAAATAAAGCCCGTTACCTAAATCGGCAAGCGGTTTCCTTCAATGAGATAATTCCGAAAAGACTTATAAAAATCCTTACATCCAATGGAATTACGCGAGATACCAAAACCGGGTGATTATAACAAAATGTCGAACGAGAGTCGAAGAGCTTACGACTTTACCAGCAATTCCCAGTTTGAGCATTCTTGCTGGATTTAGGGTGTGGGGTATCCCTGTCGAGGAACGCCGTGAACCCATCCCTGGGGGCTTGACGGCAGCTAAACGCCAAGGATGGCGTGAATGCAGATTTTGCAGGAGCAAAAATCTGCCCCTGCTGCCGACATCCTCGCCAAGCATACCCCACAGCCTGCTTGATCCCCAAATTGGGAATTGCTGACGACTTTATCAAAGCTTCTCAAATGGGGCTAGCGCAAGAGCTGCAAAACGCAGCCTCGACCAACAACACAAACGCCATTTTTGACACAAAAGCATCATAGACCTGCCATCTATGTCACTTTTTTTTACAAAAGTTTAATATGCTTTTAATAACATATTACTAAATCATTGAAAATACTTATTTTGATTAGATAGGCCTTGATATTGCTTCATTTATTATGAAACAACATTGATCAGAGGTGAAGACAATGGAAAATCAAACTATAGAAATCACAAGCCAAGCACAGTCCGCATTCATCGAAATGCTAAGCGCTGAATTTATTGCGCAAACCGGAGTTGGCGTTTATGCCTATCTGACACCGCTTGCGATCAACAGCTTATTCAGACAATATTTACAACACAGAGAGCCGCTAAGGGCATTCACGAAGCAATATGTGAAAACCGTTTTGGTTTAATTGCAACCAAAAACAGGAAACGAAGAACGCTAAAATCGGTTTTCTGGATTTCTTAGACATGGATTTGCAAATAACGCAAATCCCATGTCTAACGGATTTTAAATAACTTTGGAAAACTGTTTTTTTTCAGTAAGATAGCGATCGAATACCATACAGATATTGCGAATAAGCAAACGTCCGGCAGGTCGCACTAAAATTTGGTCGGTATCGATCGTCAAAAGTCCATCTTTGGCCATTTTCTGCAACTTAATCAATTCGTGCTCGAAGTATGTCTTGAAATCGATTGCGAACTCGCGCTCCAGCGGTCTGAATTCAAGCTCGAAGTGACAGATCAACCCGCTGATGACCGCCCGCCTCAGTTTGTCGTCCCGGTTCAATTCAAACCCTTTGAACACCGGCAAACGTCCCTGTTCTATCGTTCGCCGATAAGTGTCAAGATCTTTTACATTTTGAATGTAGGCATCGCCCACTCGACCGATTGAAGTAATACCCAAGCCAATCAAATCGCATTCGGAGTGTGTCGAATAGCCCTGAAAATTTCGGTACAGCTTTCCTTCGCGCTGAGCAACCGCCAATTCGTCATTCGGTTTTGCGAAGTGATCCATGCCGATATAAACATAACCGGCTTCGGTCAAGCGCTGGATTACCATTTGCAAAATCGCCAACTTGACCTCCGGAGCCGGTATGTCGGCATCATTGATCTGGCGCTGAGTTTTGAAGCGCTGCGGCAAATGCGCATAATTGAACACCGAAAACCGCTCGGGCGAGACTTCAAGAATCTTTTCCAATGTTCGTGAAAACGACTCGACGGTCTGTAGCGGCAACCCGTAAATCAAATCAATACTGGTCGAACGAAAGCCTTCGTTGCGTGCCGCCTCCAATACCGCAAAGGTTTCCTGTTCGGTCTGAATACGGTTGACCGCTTTTTGTACATCGGGTTCGAAATCCTGCAAACCCAAGCTAATCCGGTTAAAACCCAATTCCCGTAATACGGCTATCGTCCGATCGTCGGTTTCTCTAGGATCGACTTCGATAGAGTATTGTCCTTCGTCATCCTCGCGCAGATTGAAATGCTGGCGAGTCATCGCCATCAGTCGCCGCATTTGGTTCTCATTTAAGAAAGTAGGCGTTCCGCCGCCCCAATGCAATTGATCGACGACACGGCCTCGATCGAACAAAGCGCCCTGCATTTCGATTTCGCGGCAAAGATCGTTTAAATACGGCTCGGCATGCGCGCGATTTTTGGTAACGATCTTATTGCACGCACAGTAGTAGCAGACCGTATCGCAAAACGGAATATGAAAATAAAGCGATAACGGGCCTCCGAGCCTATTCGATTGCTCGATATGACGTAAATAATCCGCTTCTCCGAAATTCTCGTGTAATTCCAAAGCGGTCGGATAAGACGTATATCGAGGCCCGGCCTGATCGTAACGATGAATGAGATCGAGATCGAACGTTACGGACTGGTCCATTATTTAACCTTTTGATCGATCGTTATAGTAACGCCTTCTGTTTCAGCTGGTGCAACGCTCTCCACAAAACCAATCCAATCGCCTGGACGAGATTCTGCCTGACCCGACATGGAAATTCGGGCGCTAATTTTAACACGATCGAAATTTGACAACCTCATCTCCGGCATCATCGCCTGCTCGTCGCTCAACACAACTGTTATAGGTAAATCAGCCACTTGTTTCTTAACAATCGCCAGCGGCATTGGTGGCCCCTGTAATGCCTGAGCATAAATAAATACGGTATCGGTGGCGGAGACAGCGCCTTGCAATTCATCGGAGATAGCTACATTGACCTTCAGGTCTTTAGCGATAGCTGCCGGCTGCTGCTCGGCAGGCGCCGTACCTAATCTCTCCATGACTTGTGCAATCAAACCCTGCACTTCCCGGTGTGGCTCGGAACCTGTCGGCAATTGCGCGGCTAATTTTTGCCAATGCCGTAAGGCTTCGTCATATTTACCCGCTTCGGCTTTAGCCATGCCCGACAACCACAATGCCGTCGAATCATCCGGCGCCAATTTAAGCGCCTTCGCAAGCAATTCCGTCGGTTTCCCGGATAATAGACCGTCATTAGCCATCGCCAGCGCATCGGCGTACTGAAGCAGCACATCGGCCCGGTCGCCCAACAGACGATAAGCCTCCGAAAAGGCTTGCGCCGATTCGGAATAGCGGTTCATGTATTTGTAAGAACGTCCAAGCATCAACCAACCTTCCGCATCGTCCGGTTGGCTTTGTAGACGCTGAGCCAACCCTGAAACCATCGCATTGATTTCATCAATCTGCTGCGCGGCTCTGTCCGCTTCCGGCAACAATGCATCGGCGTTACCTAAAGCGCGGTACAAAGTCACCGAAACCAACGGTATAACGATCAATGCCAAAACGATCAACCACCGGCCCGATGATTCCGATTGCCGCGAAGTCGACTCAATGTGCAAATCATCGGCCAGCACCGATTGCAATTCTTGGTATAAGTCTTCGTATTCATCCGCCGTAATCGTTCCGGCCGAGCGCTGCTCTTTTAAATCCAGCAGACGCTGCTTAGCGATATCGACATTGAAGCGCTCCGTTTCGATGTCTATTGAACCCGGTCGACGCCATAACGGCGGCAATACAAACGCAAACGCTACCGCGATCAAAACGCTTGCGGTCAGCCAAAATTCTGTCGTCACCGATCATCTCCTTGTTCCAATAAACGGCGAATTTCTTCCGATTGTGCAGAATCATGCGCAGACTCGGAATGAGTCGCCAAACGTTTTTTACGCACGACACTCCAAGCAACCAATAAGCCGATCACTAAAAACAATAACGGCGCCAACCATAATAAACTGGTCTTAGCCTTCATCGGAGGATTGTACAATACGAAATCGCCATAACGCTGAGTCATAAAATCGACAATCTCCTGCCTTGACTTGCCTTGTTGCAGCATTTTGTAAACTCGGGCACGCAAATCTTTCGCCAAATCGGCGTTCGAATCGGCAATAGTCTGGTTTTGGCAAACCAAACAACGTAACTCGGAAATCAGCGAGTTGTAAACTCGCTCTTGTTCGGGAGTATCAAAATTCTTGACCTCGACAGCCGCGGCAATGGCCTGAACGCCCCACAATAAAAAGAAGGCTAAAAATATAATACGCATAATTGCATTGATCGAATGATTAGTAACGTGCATGAATTAACCTGAAAAAGCATCTACCTTGCCCTTCAAGAGAGACTTGGATCAAGGAAACACCTTAGGCTATATCCGCAATAGAAAAAAACGCATGACTCGATAAATTCCGTTCATGACGAATAGAAAACCCAGCATGAATAGTAAATTGGAAACGGTCAATAATCTGGGTAAATTGATCAAATAAGCAAAAAGACCTTCCGGCTCGTTGACATAGCGGCGATTATTGATCTCGGAGTCGGCATATTGCGCGGCCAGTTTTTTGAATTCGACAGCCTGGTTATTGGCTTGATAACTATCCTCGGAAAACTGATTATCGAATCCAAGATAGCTGACCCCTTGGTAAACTTTATGCGTGACCTTTTCATCCAAGGTATTCCAGGCATCATTAACATGAAGTGCCATAGCGACCGTATCGTCGACCATTTCCCGTAAGGCTTCATCAATAACAAGCTCATCATCGATGATTTCCAGGCTCATAATAAACTCTTTCGATAAAAGCAAAGGATTAAATCCAGGCTGATGACCGGGTGCGGATTGGTTGAAAATATACGGCGAAACTTCAGTCTCGGCAAACGGGTTGGAATACAGAGGATTTTCAGTTTCGGCAGCTTTACGATTAAAGGAGTTAGCGCCAAAATCGCCTTGTTTTTTCAGGGGCGCTAACCGCTGCCGACCGCCCAGCTCACTCGAAGAGGCGTCAGATTTTTTTTGTATTTGCCTTAAGGCATCGGCAACGAGAGACCTTTCTTTAAGTTCGGAACCATCATCAAGTCGGCTTTCGGGTTCGATTGCATCAAGATTGTCCGCACCACCCTGAGCCTTAAGCGCAATGCTTGCCGCCGGGGCGTAGATACTATAAGCGCACAACAAAAAAAGCAGACATAACTTTGTCACATAGCCGTACCATTTCTAAAAATTTATTCAGCCTGCAAAGCATTCAAAAGAGGTAAGAATATCGTTTCAATATCTTTATCAGTCACAGGCCCTGTATGCTTGTAACGAACTACGCCTTGCTTGTCGATTACAAACGTTTCCGGAACGCCATAAACTCCCCAATCGATTCCGGTCAATCCTTCCATATCCAAGACACTGACATCATAAGGATTACCCAATCTGGCCAGCCAGTTTTTTGCCGCTTCCGGTTCATCCTTGTAATTGAGGCCAATAATAACAGCCAATTTTTGCTCCGCCAACCGATTAAGCACCGGATGTTCGGCACGGCACGACACACACCAGGAAGCCCAAACATTCAGCAACCAAATTTGCCCATTCAAATCCGCCGTACTCAAGGTACGTGATGGATCCTCCAAGGTTTGCAGCGTAAAAGGCGGGGCCGGCTTATCGATGAATGGCGACGGAATTTCACGCGGATTGAGATTCAAACCGATCGCCAAAAAAATCGCCAGTACTGCAAAAATTAAAAGTGGCGTCAAAAATTTAAGCATTTTTGCTTACCCGCTGTTTTTTATTGGTCATTCGATAACGTCTGTCGCAAACAGCCCAGAGACCGCCCAATGCCATGAAAACCCCGCCGATCCATATCCACCGTATAAAGGCTTTATAATAAACTCGCATGCTCCATGCGCCCGAATCGCCCAAGGGTTCGCCGATCGCAACGAAAAGATCGCGAAATAAACCGGCATCGATCGCGGCTTCGGTCATCGGCATTTGTTGCACTCGGTAAATTCTTTTTTGCGGTTCGAGTTTAGCGACCGTTTTATCATCGTAACTGACCGTCAAATGACCTTGTTGCGCTCGATAATTCGCCCCTTCAACCACATCAATACCATGAAATTCGAACACATAACCGGACATTTCCAGCTTGTCGCCGGGTGCCATTCTGACGTCTTTTTCAATACTATAAACCGAGGTCAAGGTAATCCCGACGATAAAGACCGCAACACCCAAATGCGCCAAGGTCATGCCGTAAAAGGCTCTCGGCACTTTCAGCAAGGCTGTAAAATCAGGCATTTTATGCCCTAGACGCTCTGAAAAGGCCAGTCCGGTCAGCGCCGTCGTCCACAGCGCCAACGTCAAGCCGATCGCGGCAGCCCACGAATAATAGGGCATCAACAACGGTAATGCCGCGCCGAGCAACAGGCAGCCCAGCATCAGCCAACGGATTCGTAGCGCGAGCGCGTTGAACTGGTCTTTTTTCCAACGTAGCAAAACGCCGATACCCGAGACCACGGCAAGCGGCGCCATCAAAGGAACAAAAATCGCATTGAAATAAGGCGGCCCGACCGAAATTTTGCCCATGCCCAACGCATCGATAAACAACGGATATAAGGTACCGACCAAAATACTGGCCGCCGTCACGACCAATAGTACATTGTTCAATAACAATGCGGACTCTTTCGAAATCATATCGAAGCTAGCGCTGCTTTTCACCGCCGGCGCTCTAATCGCATAAAGCAGCAACGAACCGCCGACAACAATGGCCAGAAAAATCAAAATGAACAAACCGCGCGCCGGATCGCTGGCAAAGGCATGCACCGAAGTCAATACGCCGGAACGGACCAAAAAAGTACCCAACAGACTCAACGAAAACGCGAAAATCGCCAACAGTACGGTCCAGGTCTTGAACACACCTCGTTTTTCACTGGCTGCCAATGAATGAATCAGCGCGGTGCCGACCAGCCAAGGCATGAACGAGGCATTCTCGACCGGATCCCAAAACCACCAACCGCCCCAGCCCAATTCGTAATAAGCCCACCAACTGCCCAGCGTAATACCTAGGGTCAGAAACATCCAGGCGATATTGGTCCAAGGTCTTGACCAACGCGCCCAGGCGCTATCCAAACGGCCTTCAAGCAAGGCCGCAATCGAAAATGCAAACGCCACCGAAAAACCGACATAGCCCATGTACAGCATCGGCGGATGGATCGCGAGCCCAGGATCTTGCAGCAACGGATTTAAATCGCGACCCTCAGGCGGCGCCGGAATCATGCGTTCGAACGGGTTCGAGGTCAATAACAAGAACAGTAAAAAACCGATACTGACCAAACCCATTACACCGAGAACCCGAGCAATCGTCGCGTCCGGAATACTGCGGCTAAACTGCGCAACCAAACCGGTCCAGACCGTCAAACTCAATGCCCAAAGTAATAATGAACCTTCATGCGCGCCCCATACGCCGGAGACTAAATACAGTACCGGCAAATGGGTATTCGAATTGTTCGCGACATAGGCGACCGAGAAATCGTGCGTCAAAAACGCATAGGTCAGACACAAATAAGACAAGCCGACAAAGAATAATTGCCCGAATGCAGCGGGACGCGCGACGGCAATCCATCCAGGAATCGCGCGAAAACTACCGACGATCGGGACGATACCCAGTATGACGGCCATGCACAAAGCCAAAATCAGCGAAAAATGTCCGATTTCAGGAATCATAAACTACCCTCTTTCGAAGGCTTTTGTTGCATTTTCAGGCTTCCTGCGACTTCGGGCGGCATATAATTTTCGTCATGTTTGGCCAAGACTTCCTCGGCGACGAACACACCGTTTTCGGACAAACGGCCTTTTGCGACGATGCCCTGCCCTTCCCTGAACAAATCCGGCAGAATGCCGGTATATTCCACGGTCACTTCTTTATTGAAATCGGTCAACTTAAAGCGCACAAGCAAACTCTCCGCAGGGCGATCGACACTGCCGTCGACGACCATACCGCCAATTCGAAACAAAGCGTTTTCCGGCGCCTTGCCTTCGACCACTTCGGTCGTCGAGAAAAAATACATCAAATTTTCATTGAACGATTTCAGCGCAAAGGCGACGGCAAGCCCCATACCGGCCAGCATCAATCCAATTAAAATAAGTCGTTGTCTACGAATCGGTTTCATAATTTTTTCATCCGTTTCATTTTATGGGCCAACTCTTTTAAAAAAAGTTTGCGTTGAATAACGGGCAAAACCGCAATCGCAAGCAACACGAGTAAAGTTACCCCATAAGAAGTCCAAACATAAAAGGCGTACCCGCCCATTGCAAAAAATTCTTGCCAATTCATTCTATTAAGCCTTTAACCCATTGACTGTTTCGTTCGCGCTGAATCAATTCGGTACGCGCGCGCTGCAACATCGCAACTAAATAATAAAATTTGAAGGCGACCGCCATCGTCAACAAGGGAATCAACATGCTGACATGTATCGACGGTTTATCGATCTTCGACACGGTCGGCCCTTGATGCAAGGTATTCCACCATTCGACCGAATAATGAATGATCGGAATATTGACCACGCCGACAATCGCCAGTATGGCCACCGCTCTCGAAGCTGTACGTTTGTCGTCGATCGCTCCGTACAGCGCGATGACGCCCAGATACAGAAACAGTAGAATCAACTCCGAGGTCAAGCGCGCGTCCCAAACCCACCAGGTTCCCCACATCGGCTTACCCCATAGAGAGCCCGTTAACAGCGCGATGAAGGTAAATCCGGCACCGACTGTGGCGCTACTGATCATGACGATTTCGGCCAACTTGATACGCCAAACCAATCCGATGGCGCCGGCAACCGCCATCACGACATAGATGAACAACGACATCCAGGCGCTTGGCACATGGATATAAATGATCCGGTAACTATCGCCTTGCTGATAATCGGCGGGCGCCAAAAACAACCCACCATATAGACCTACGGCAGTCAAAATAATAAAAATCGCCGTCAACCAAGGCAATAAGCGACCGGTAAACGTGTAAAAATGAGGTGGAGAAGCCATGCGATGAAAAAAACGGCCTACTGAATCAGGAATCAAAAACATACGATAAACTTATGAGTGATTTACGATAATGAGCGGAATTGATTCAATATCGAATAGTAAATTAAGAAGATTTCGGACATTCGAATATGCCCGCACGGATGAATAGGACGCTATTTTACGGAAAATTATCCATTCATACTCATTTTTAATGCCGCGGCGGCCGGTAATGGCGCCAGTACCAAGGCCGCAAATAAAATCGCAGCCAGAATGTTAAGCTGCGCGCCGACTGGCAAACCGCTACCCGCCATTTCGACGGCATTGCCGGCAAAGATCAACACCGGGATGTACAACGGCAAGACCAACAACGCCAAGATCATCCCGCCTCGGCGTAAACCCACCGTCAATGCGACACCGATCGAACCGATCAAACTCAATACCGGCGTACCGAGCAACAAGGTCCACAGCAGCACAGGCACGGACTGTTCGGGCATGCCCAAAAATATTGCCAATAAAGGTGAGATCAACAATAAAGGCAAGCCCGTCACCAACCAATGCGCGACGATCTTGGCTAAAATCAGCACCGAAAGCGGATGCGGGCTCAAGATAAACTGTTCCAGCGAACCATCGTCAAAATCCGATCGAAACAACGAATCCAGCGACAGCATCGCGGCCAATAGCGCGGCGATCCAAATGATTCCCGGGGCCATCGCTTGCAATAACTTGGTTTGAGCGCCTAATCCTAACGGAAACAAAGTAATGACCAAGACAAAAAACAACAGCGGATTGGCGACTTCGGCACGCCGCCGATAAGCCAGAACCAAATCGCGTCGAATGATGGCGATAAATGCGTTCGACAATGACATTAAGCTAACCTGATTGTTTGCACGTCGATGCCGTGCAGCGTGATGTCGTGATGCGAGGTCAAAACGACCATGCCTTCTCTGGCAATATGGTCGACCATCAGCGCCTCGAAAATGGCTATACCCTCTTTATCCAAAGAGGTGAAAGGCTCGTCGAGAATCCATAATTTATTGTCGGTAATCAATAAACGAGCTAGCGACAAACGGCGTTTTTGCCCGGCCGACAAAGATTGCACCAGCACATCGTCGTAACCGGATAAATAGACCTTCTCCAGTGTTTCCTCGATCGAATAATGGCCGGGCTTACCCAGAGCCGTGGCAATCTTGAGATTTTCCAGAACGGTCAATTCCTTTTTGACACCGTCCAAATGACCGACATAAGCCATCTGTTCAAAGAAAGTACCGTTATTAATTTCAACACCGCACCACAAAACCTCTCCGGCATCCGGCTCCCGAAAACCGCATAAAATCTTCAATAAAGAGCTTTTGCCCGAACCGTTTTGCCCTTCCAGCAACAACGCTTGTCCGGAAAAAACATTAAACGATAAATTATCGAACAACACTCTATCGTCGCGTATGCAGCATAAGTTTTTAACTTCCAGAGATAACAAACGTTCCATCCTAAATTTAAAAAGTAATGATAGCGAAAGACCTTCTCATCGCTTCGCATTTCGCGACAATCAACAAAACTTGAGCCGGATAAAATCAAGCCCGTTATACCCGTCGTAGATCAAAATTCGGCGCCTGGGTGTCCGCTAAAGGACGCCGTGAACCCAGCACCTAAATTCCAAAGCCCATTAGCTATGGCTAACTATCTTGGATAATTTAGGTGCTGGGTGAATACGTCCATGTAGGCTCTATGCCAGCTCCTGCTGGCAAAGCCTTTGTGAGCGCCATGGATGGCGTGAATGTCGATTTTGCAGGAGCGAAAATCGACCGGACACCCAGGCGCCTCCTCTGGCACTGCCGAAATTTGAAGTGCGAAAGGTATATACCCAAAAATCCACCAACTCGAGTAAGCCTCAAACAATAAAAAAGAGCTTAGACTTTCATCTAAACCCTTGATCATAAAACCCTAAAACAAGGATTGCGGGCATGTAGATTTAGCATTACGCCATGGATAGCGTGTATTAGGGCACCAACAGTAGGCACTTTGGCGATGCAGGGCAGAAAAATGCTCCTGCATTTTCTGCATTCATTACATTCTTGTAACTCAGCAATTGCCAAAGAACAAAAATCGACCAAACCAGCCGTAACTATTCAGCCCCTCGGCAATTATCGTTCCCACGCTCTGCGTGGGAACGCCTGAGTACCGCTCCAGCGGTACGAGACGCTAGAGCGTCTCGGTCTTCATTCCCACGCTGAAGCGTGGGAACGATAGGGACATGTGAATAATTACAACTAGCCGGCACATCAACTATTAATACCGAAATTGGAATTCGCGATGAATAGCAACGACTTTATAGCCGGCCTAGATTAGGCAAAACCTCGGCATAAATCAAGCCCTTCGTTTTCTTGGTTACGAAAATGATAAAGGGCGAATAAAATCGCCCTCTATGATTTTTACGCTATCATGATCCCAAACTTAGCTCTTTGCAAAACCAAGGCACTGACCATAGATGCCGTTCACCCAGCACCTAAATTCAATACCACATTGGCTATGATTAACTATCTAGGATAATTTAGGTGCTGGGTGAACGGCGGTCCTCGATAGACACATCCCATACCTTTTATTCTTAGACGGTTTTTCGATCAAAAAGGGAGTAAGTGCTAAACACAGCGACGGATTACCCGATCCGCATACGCGGGAGTCCGCTCAAAACACCGAATACACTCAGCAACCATAAAATCACAGCGATGATTACCACGATATTCAATATCTGCTTGATACGCCCGTCCATCGGAATATAACTATTGACCAGCCACAACAACAAGCCGACGACAACCAAGGCGATCACTACCGAAACCAATGCCCTAGGGAACATGCCCAAAATACCGAATATGCTCAGCAACCACAATACTACCGCGATGAGCACCACGATGTTCAGTATTTCCTTGATACGGCGCTCCATCGGCAAATATCTGTTGACTAACCATAAAAGCACGCCGACAACGATAAGAACGACCACTAATGAAATAATATCCATTGTTTTTCTCCCATAAAGTTAAAAAAATATATCTCTTTCATACTTCAACAGATTGAAAGAGCACAACAATACCTAACTCATTCCAACACACTGCTACCCAACACGACCCGCACCCGATGAACTTGTCCGTCATCCGTCAAGATAATGGAATTTCCGCTTGACTGGCGCTCGCCGTCCAACTCTATCGCGGCAATCCCGCGTGTTACGCCGTCCGGATTTTCCACGGCAATTTCGTAGCGGGAATTTCCGTGCCGATAAACGATGCTGTAACCGGACCAGTTTCTGGGAATGCATGGATCGAAACACAAAGTATCGTTCCGGACTTGCATACCCAATACCCATTCCATGCCGGCACGGTAAAACCACCCCGCAGCCCCCGTGTACCAAGTCCAACCGCCGCGTCGCACATGGGGCGACTCGGAATAAATATCCGCCGACAACACATACGGCTCGACTTTATAGGCATAAACGCCGGTTCGAGTCGTCGTGCGCTTGATCGGATTCAGCATGCTCAGCAGTTCCCCCGCTTGGTCGCCATCGCCAAGCATCGCATAGGCGATAACGGTCCAAATCGCCGCATGGGTATACTGCCCACCGTTCTCCCGTATTCCCGGCGGATAGCTTTTGATATAACCCGGGTCCCGCTCGGTCTTGTCGAAGGGCGGTGTAAACAGCAACACCAAATCGTCGCCGTAACGGACCAAGTATTCCCTTACCGAACACATCGCCCGCCGGGCTCGCTCGGTCTCCGCGAAACCTGAAATCACTCCCCAGCTCTGTGCGATCGAATCGATACGGCATTCGGCATTGGCCGCAGATCCGAGCGGCGTTCCGTCGTCGAAAAAAGCGCGTCGATACCATGCTCCGTCCCATCCTTCCGCTTCCACCGCAACCTTGAGTTTATCGATATGGTCGCGCCAGCGGACGTAGCGCTCGTGATCCCCCCGCCTTTCCGCCAACGCCGCGAATTCGGGGAGCGTCGCCAGTAAAAACCACGCCATCCATACGCTCTCTCCTTTACCCTGGTTGCCGACCCGATTCATACCGTCGTTCCAGTCGCCGCTTCCCATTAACGGCAATCCGTGTGAGCCCGTCTTCAGGCTCAGGTCGAGTGCACGCGCACAATGCTCGAAAAGACTGGCTTGTTGCGATGACCCAGTGGGTTCGTAATAGAGATCGTCTTGTTCCGGCCCCAGCACAGGCCCCTCCAGAAACGGCACCTGCACATCGAGTACATCGGCATCGCCGCTTACCTTGATATAATGTGTTACCGCATAAGGCAGCCAAACACGGTCGTCGGAAAAGCGTGTCCGAACGCCACGCCCTGAGGGTGGATGCCACCAATGCTGTACATCGCCTTCAGCAAACTGACGCCCCGCGGCACGTAGCAAATGAGCGCGAGTTAGATCGGGCCTACTGACAACAAAGGCCATACTGTCTTGCAATTGATCGCGAAAGCCGAATGCCCCGCCTACCTGATAGAACCCGGCCCGAGCCCACATGCGGCAACTCAAGGATTGATACAACAGCCAGCCGTTCAACAGCAGATCGAGCTCGCGGTCAGGCGTTTTGACTTGAACCTTCTCGAGTATTTGCTCCCATGACTGCTTGACGCGGGTAAAACCAGTTGCCGCCTTGGTATCCCGATAGCGTCGGACCAACTCGCCGGCATGGGCGCGATCATTACCTTGTCCCAACAGGAATACGAGCTCGACACTCCCGTTGGGTTCGAGTTCGATCGCCGTCGTTAGCGCCGCGCACGGGTCCATTCCCGCGCCGACTCGATTTTTCAGCGTATGGGCTGTCAGCAAGCCGGCCGGTGCGTCCAAGCTACCGTTGCGGCCAATGAATACAGTACGATTCCCGGTCCAACCGGTCTGTAGTCCGCAAAAATCGACGAAGGCTATCCGTTTGCCGAATTCCACGTCCCAAGGATTATAAGCGAACACCGCGCCCGTCTCAGGGTCCAGTTCGGTGATCACATGAGGCGCGGTCATGGTACGCGAAGCGCCGAGCACCCATTCCACATAGCCTGCAACGGTCAACCGGCGGGGTCGCCCGGAAACATTCTTTACTATCAATCGCGAAATCTTGATCGGATCGTCCGGACTAACGAATTGCAACAATTCGCTATGAATCCCGTGCGAGGCATGCTCGAAGCGGCTATATCCCTGGCCGTGGCGTATGACATAACTTGCATTGTCAACCCTGATAGGCAATGCGGTCGGGCTCCATAGTTCATTCGTTTCATCGTCGCGAAGGTAAAAGACTTCTCCGGGAGGATCGCTGACCGGGTCGTTCGACCAAGGCGTCAATAGGTTTTCCCGGCTGTTACCGCACCACGTACAACCGCTGCCCAATTCCGAGACGATAAAGCCGAATTCGGCGTTGGCGATCACATTGACCCAGGGAGACGGTGTCCACTGTCCTTTGTCGAGTACGATCACATATTCGCGTCCCTCTTCGGCAAAACCGCCCAGGCCATTGAAAAATTCAAGCTTGGGTATCGTCAACGTCGGCACATCGGTTTCGGGAGCCGGCAAGTTTCTCGGTTCGACAAAAGCGGCGTCTGGTCGAGTGCTCCTCAACAATTGCTCCGCCAATGTCCCTCGATTGCTGGCCAGCACCGCGCGAGCAACCACTTGTAACTGGCGTTGTTCTTCTGCCGTAAGCTGATCGCCCCGTAGCACGAATATCGCACCCCGGTTTCCATACTCACGATCAGACGAACGCGCCAGGTTATCCCGCACCATGCCTTCCAGTAGGGTCTGCAAATCATCGATATAAGATGCCTTCTTTTCGTTCAGGATCACGATGTCCACGGTAAGGCCTTTCATGCGCCAGTACTCGTGGGCACGCAGCAATTGTTCGACGAGGGTGCGATCTTCAAGCGCCGTTATCCGGAGCAATAGGATAGGTCTATCTCCCGAGATGCCATGCCGCCATAAGCCAGTGACGTTCATATTATTCATTCGCAGCAACCTGCCCGATGGCCGGAGCGATGGGTCGGCATAGATCAGACGGTTAGCCAAAAACTGAAACAACTGAGCCTCATCTGGCGCGATACGCAAATGATGCAATTGCACATGAGCGTGAGTCCACGCCAGTGCGGATACACGATCCCACACAGCCATATTGTGATACTTGTCGGCCAAATCCTCCACCACTTGTCTTGATTCGGCCATTAAAGTGGTCAAAATGAGATGTTCGGTTCCGCCCGACTCTATACGAATTCGTTTGCGCAGACTGAATATCGGATCGAGAACGGCTCCAACCGTATTGGTCAGCGGTCGGCCATCCATTACCGCAACCGGATCCCGAAGCGTCTGCCCGCGTCCGACAAAACGCGCCCGATCGGTTTCATATTGAAGTCCATCGTCGGGTCGCCCATCGGCCAGCACATGGGCTACCCAAATGTCAGGGTCGCCATCGGACCGTCGGCGCCGATGCGCGACCAGTCCTTGTACTTTAGGAAAATATTCGGTCCGGACAAACAGATTGGAAAATACCGGATGCGCAATATCCGAAGGCATCGGAGCAAGCACCACCTCCGCATAGGAAGTAATATCGATTTCGCGTGCCTGCGGACCGTCATTGGTCAAAGTCAAGCGTCGGATTTCGGCATCGTCCTCCGGTGAAACAATGATCTCCAGAGTAGTGACCATGCTGCCGTCCGTTCGAGTGATGCGGGCACGGTCTTCAGCGAAGACGACGTCGTAATGATCGGGAACCGTCGACGTCGGCTGATAGCCGGCCGACCAAACCCGACCGCTTGCAACATCGCGCAGATAAAGATAGCTCCCCCAAGCATCCTTTGTTACGTCTTCGCGCCAACGCGTCACAGCCAAGTTCCGCCAATCGCTGTAGCCCGATCCGGCCGCAGTGATCATGACCGCGTAACGGCCGTTAGACAAAAGGTGCGCTGAAGGCACGGAAGACGTAGGTGATGGAACAAGGCGAACCGGTGGCTGCGTGGGTTCTTTTTCCTCTGTAAGCGCCTGCAACAATGGCGTAATCTTGGTATCCGCACCGTGCGGGATTCGCTCTTGCAACAATAAGTCGGCGGATTGGATCAGCGGCGCACGATGAAAACGATGACGCATTTCCCCGTCATGTAGCACATTGGCAAGAGCCACCAGGAACATACCTTGATGGTGCGCCATGTAGCAACGCACCATTGCAACCTTTTGGCCTTCCGCCAGCCGAATCGGAGTGAAATCGAGCGCTTCGTAAAAACCGAACAGGCCCAATGCACCTTTTTTTTCCAAGCGTGCAAAGTTTTCCACGGCGGCATGCGGTAAATACATCGCGGCTAAAGCCGTGGCGTAGGGAGCAATCACCAATTCTTCGCTGAGACCTCGCTTCATTCCCAGACCAGGCACGCCAAAAGCCGAATATTGATAGGTGAAATGAAGATCGCGACCATTAAAAGCCGACTCCGAAACGCCCCAGGGCACACTCCGTTCATTGCCGTATTCGATCTGCCGCTTGACAACCAGGCGGCAGGTCTGATCGAGCAGACTGTATCGTGGAGTGAAAGTCACCAGGGAAGGCATTAAGTATTCAAACATCGAACCCGACCACGACAGCAACACAGTGCCATGTGCGGCGCGTGTCACCCTGCGCCCCAGGTGGAACCAGTGAGCTCTCGGCACATCGCGTTTTGCGATCGCAATGAAACTTGCGAGACGTGCTTCGGACGCCAGCAAATCATAGTAACTAGGATCGAACGCGCCTTCCGAAACGCGGTAACCGAGCGCGAAGAGGTGACATTCTTTGTCATAAAGAAAACTAAAATCCATTTCGCGGAACAATGTTTCAAAACGCGCGGCCATGTTTTCCAGTCGCTCGGTGATCGATTCAACGTGGGCTCCGGCACGCCGCAATTGCATCACCAAAGCATTCCGATCGACTGTTGCAACAGACTGTTCGGGCAATGCCTCGAGGTCAGCCAGGCACTGCTGATAACAAACGGAAAAGTCACTCAGCGGAGACTCAAAGGACAGATGAGTTTGGAACAGACGGGTTATCGCGGGTTCCATACCGGTCTCGTTACGGACCGCAAAATGAATCCAGGGAACCAATCGCTCCACATCACGCGCATGCGAATGAATGTCATTCCGTAGCAACGATGCCCATACCAGTACTTCGCTGTCATCCTCATCGCCACACTCGGCGACATAGGCATGAGCCAGATCCTGCAGTGTGTCGGCGCCGTCGGTCAGCTGTCGCCACTGACGACTCCATTCGTCCGGATCAACAGGGGTCTTGGCTAAAAGCTCTCCGAGCATGACGACATTTTGCCGCAGTTCTTTCAACGGAACGATGAGCGTTCGCCGGTCATCGCTAATTTTAGCGAGCGCGTCCATCAACAACCGATGGGTATCCTTAAGACCGTCCAATGCAGAGGAAAACGCGAGCGGTCGATTCAGCGTTTCCCGGCAGAACTGCGCCAATACCAGCAAATGACCCGCCAAGTTACCGCTGTCAACGGTCGACACATAGCGTGGTTCCAGCATGTGCAAGTCACGGGTATCGTACCAATTGTAAAAATGACCGTGTAAACGCGGCAGTGCATCGAGCGTTTTCAGCGTGGCTTCGAGTCGTTCGACGGTGTCGATCAACCCGATCCAACCGAAATCACGGGCGGATACGACAGACAACAAATAGAGTCCGAAATTGGTGGGCGAACTACGATGAGCGATGACGGGGTGCGGGTCTTCCTGAAAATTATCCGGCGGCAGATAATGCTCCTCCGCGGTCACGAAGGTCGTAAAAAAACGCCAGATACGCCTGCCGATCAAACGCAAGCGCACAATATCCTCGACCGGAAGGGATTCGTCCAGATCAAGCTTGGGCGGAAGACTCAACCATCGGGCGATGATCGGTGACAGCATCCATAATAATAAAAACGGCGAAGCCGCATAGATTCCAACCGGATTGAACAGCAAAACTATCGAGCCAGCGCCAACAACGACTATGGAGGAACGCCCCAAGGGTCGAATAAGATTCTTCAGCGCGTGATCCGACTGCGCCTTTGCCTGCAGGGCGGTAACCCACTTCAACAATTGCCGCCGAGTAACGAACAAGCGTACCAAAGTGGTGACAATAGCATCCGTCATCAGCCAAGCGCGCTCTGCGAGTAAGGTCAACGCCACGAAACTGTTGCCAATCGCCAATAGCACATTTTCTCCTACCGCGCGTAGATGGGTGCTCAATGCGATGCCACGGCGAGGTAATGTAAACCCGCCGATGATCGCCAAGATCGCAGGAAAGGCTAATGCCGTTAGTACGAAACCGGTCAGCACTAATACCGGTGCATTCGGGATGGCCCAGGTTGCGACCAGGGCGGAGAAAGCTGCCGGAGCCAATAGGGAACGACGCAAATTATCCAGCATCTTCCAACGCCCGATCATCGGCATATCCTTGCCGCGACGTCCGAATATCCAAGGTAACAGTTGCCAATCTCCCCGGACCCAACGGTGCTCGCGTGAGGCCGCGACGTCGGTGTGGGAAGGAAACTCTTCGAAAAGCTCGATATCGCTCACCAACGCGCAGCGCACATAGACACTCTCGAACAAATCATGGCTGAGCTGAGTGTTGTCCGGTACGCGTCCGGCCAACGCGGCTTCAAACGAGTCCACATGATACAAGCCTTTACCGCTGTAAGTACCGAGTCTGAACAAATCCTGATAAAGTTCGGATACTGAGCTGGAGTAGGCGTCAATGCCGGAAGCCCCGGCAAAAATCTGGTGAAACATCGAGTGCTCCCGCCGATGCGGCAAGGTCGGTGTCACGCGAGGTTGCAGAATACCGTAGCCATCTACGACACATTGGCTGCCAGGATCGAATACCGGCTGATTGAGCGGGTGAGCGGCGACACCCACCAGTTGCGTTACGTCGCCCATCGGCATCTTGGTATCGGCATCGAGGGTAATTACATAGCAAACGCCGGGCGGCGTCACGGCCGGCTTGCCATCGATTGGAAGAAATGACGTATCGGCAGCGCCGCGTAACAGCCTATTAAATTCGTGCAGTTTACCTCGTTTGCGCTCCCACCCCATCCACTTGCCTTCGCTTGGATTCCACAAGCGTTTTCGGTGAAAAACATAGAAGCGTTGGTCTCCATATTTGGCATTGAGTGCGGCTACTCCGTCAGTGGCTATATTCAGCAACGGGGCATCGTCCGGCATGATTTCCTGATCGGCATCCGACCAATCGGACAACAGCGCGAAGCGCACCGCACCATCCGAGTTGGACAGATAACGTACCTCAAGCTGCTCGATCTGCTGCTTGACCCCGGCCTCGTTGACGAACATCGTCGGCACGACGACGAATGTGCTCAATGCCTGAGGCACGCCGTCTTTAAGATCGATCCTTGGCAGGTGTTGTGGCGGAAGATTCGCACTGATGAAATGGTTTACCAGGCCGACAGCTATATCCGATGCCGGGAACAATCCGAACAGCGCAAGCAGGATTAGCGGTAATCCGCTAATCCCTGCCGCGAAGCTCAAACTCAACGGCAGTGCGAGCAACAACAGTGTCAATAGAGCCAGACTGCCCACATAAGCGAGTCCGGCATGGGCGATATAAGCGCGCAGGAGCTTTTTTTTGAACGAAGGTCGAAACTCAAGATCCCTTTCGAATGCGTAACGGCCAGCACCGATCAAGTGATAACCCGGTTCTTGTTGCCGTTTATCGGCGGTGGATTGTTCGCTTTCGCATCGAACTTTAGCTATCACCTTGCGAGCGATCTCCAACTCCGAATACGGCGAGCGCTTGGCGAGGTCCTCGATCGCGTGACGGTAACGATCGCGCGTCAAAAAATCGAAAGAACAATAGCTTTCATGAACACGCAGACACTCGTCTACGAGGCTCACATCCTCGACGAACCGAGGCCATTCAAATGCTGAGATGGCGCGCATGCTGATAATGATATTGCGCACCGTCCAGTTATCGGCGATCTGGTCGGCGTGCTCCCGGCTCACGATTTCATCGAGTCCTATGCCTTGCCGGTTCAACCATTCATTAAGAAAGTCAAGGGAAACCGACGCGCCCAGATGCGGGTCGTGCGAACGTTGCAGGATTTGGACGGCGTATGACTGAATCAATGGCTCGGTGGGTAATACCGGCACCGGTAATGGGGATTCCGGTTTATCGCTTTGAGCGATAATTTGTTCGTAGTTATCGACGAACTCGTCGGCCATCTTGCGACCGGTTTGGGAATGGATGATACGAATAGCGAGTCGACGAAGATTTTCGACCAGCAAGACCCGCAATGTAATCGGAATCGCCCAGAGTTCACCGAGCGTGAGAGGATCGACACTTTGATAGGCTCGCACAAAGACTTTTAGCAACTCCGGGTCGAAGCGACTATCCAAATGGGCAACCAATGCCCAGGCAATGCTATAAACACGAGGAAAACCTTCGAACAAGCCTTCGCCTAACTTTGGCAGTTCCCGGTAATAGCTTTCAGGCAAGTCAACGAGAATGTCACCGACCTGCTCTTCAATGACATGAAAATTATCCAGAAGCCATTCGGCAGCCGGCGTAATGGCGTGTTGATCACGAACCGCCTTGGCGACCGCTTTATAAGCATCAAGCAGCACAAGTGAATTGTCACGCACTCGAGGAAGCAGTTTTTGTCCCTTCTTGTGGCGACTGACTTTTTTTTGCGCTTGCGCCAAACTGATCGCATGCTGTTCGAGCCGTTCGCGACTGAACAACTCGAACCGGATGGGCGATTCATCGCTAACCGGATGATCGACTCTAACATGTCGTCTTTGTTCTCGCCGTTTGGCCATGATTTGACTCTCCTGTCTATATAAATCGGCATAGCTGGTTTGCATTAAACCGAAAGGCAATGCACAAAAAATCGCATCAGGAGTCCGGTCTCCAGATATAAAGCCAACCATCTATGGCACTGGGATACCTGCTCTCGTGTCCTATGGGTATCCCGGGGATATGACGTTTACGTATATCGAAGAGTACCTTACTCTGAAGCACGAATGTGACGCGCCGTATCTCGAGACACGGCGCATGAAGATCCACAACAAGCGGGTGGGTTATTACAGGCTAGATAATGCCCATTAAAACCAGAATCAATAATATGATTAAAATCGTCCCCAGCCCGCCGCTCGGTCCGTATCCCCATCCTCGGCTATGCGGCCAGATTGGAATGACGCCGACCAGCATCAGAATGAGAATAACGAGTACAATTGTGCCGATTGACATCGGTAGCGCTCCTGTTGGATAAAAAACATAAACTTGAAAATTGCCCGGCATGACAAGCTTTTAGTCTAGTAACTACAACAAGTTATTATGCTGCATCAGCCCCAAGACGCCCCGGACGATCAAATAAACAGCCACGAAGTAATTTAAAAATCTAGGCACAATCAAAATTAATATCCCTATCACAAGTGCCAACATAGGTTCGATTGCAATAGTCATTTCGATCCCCATCAAATTAAATGAAATTACAATTTAACGGTAATAATGGCCTCAGTCTGTTCGGTATCGAACACATAGCCGCTAAAAACAAGGCTTTTGAAATTGACTCAGTAAGGGACGAACATGAAATAACTTCTTCAAATGTCGGAAGGGGGATCGGCTGCTCGATTGATAGGTGTCGAGCAACCGCACCCTCTTCGGAACCGGCATTGTTTTGCATATCAAAAATTAGATAAAGAGTCCAGATCTACGAGCTTTCACAGTAATGTAGTTTCGGGGTTTGCACTACATGCAGTAGCGGTGCGTGACATCGGCAAATAATTTGAACCACTCGCGACAATTGAGCGTTTGCGTTTGCATTACAATCGTTTGGGATCAAAATGTACCAGCCGAAAACCTCGTTGCTGAAGATTGCCGACAATTACATCGAGATGTCGGTAGGTGACGGGACGATTGTCGTGGAATATCAATAAACAGGGGTGAGGCTTGCTCCATACCGCCAAAATCCAAGGCTTTTTCCGTCCGGATTATGGCGAAGCCTTCATGGCAGCCAAAGTAAAACGTTTATTTTACAAAGTCCCGGCATTCGTTGCGGTAGCGCCCTAGCGCCCAGAGCGGAAAGTATTTGTCGTAACCGTGGTATTTCAAATAAAAAAACTTGGGAAAACCCGGCGCATTGAAGCCATCATCCTTCCAGAACCCATCGTCTTGTTGGTTTTTCAAGAGATAATTAATTCCGGATTCGACTTCGGGGCAACCCGCCTCACCGGCCGACATCAAGGCCAGCAGAGCGAGCGCGGTATGAAATGCCGTGCCGGTTTCGCTTTCGCCGCGAACCCCGACATCGTGATAACTATCATTGTCCTCCCCCCAACCGCCGTCGGCACGCTGCTTGGATTTTAGCCAAACCACCGCTTTACGAATGTGGGAATCATGCTTCGAAATACCGGCGCTTTCGAACCCGGTCAATACAGACCAAGTTCCGTAAATGTAATTTGTTCCCCACCGACCGAACCAGGATCCGTCGGCTTCCTGCTGATTGCGCAAATAAGTGATGCAGTTGTCGATAACGGCCCGGTATTCCGGCTGTTTATCGACCAGTTTGCTCAAAAACATAACGCAGCGTCCGCTGACATCGGCGGTCGGCGGATCGAGCAAAGCGCCGTGATCGGCGAACGGTATATGGTTGAGATAGCCATGCGTGTTATCGGCGTCAAAAGCGCCGTAGCCGCCGCCTGCGGATTGCATGCCGGCAATCCAGCCCCCTGCCCGTTCGATATTTTCGGTAAACTCGCGATCGCCGGACTTTATCATCGCCAGCGCAACCACCGCGGTATCGTCGACATCGGGATAATGGCTGTTGCCGAACTGAAAAGCCCAGCCGCCGCCCGGCAGATTGGGCCGTTGCACCCGCCAATCGCCCGGTTCGTTGCTCAATTGCCGGCTGGCCAGCCAATTTAAAGCCTTAGTGAGCGATTGTTCGGCAATCGGATCACGCTCTCGGCGATCGACTTCCTGCAATACCAGCGTGGCGAGTCCGGTATCCCAGACCGGTGAAACGCAAGGCTGACAATAAGCCTTATCCGGCTTGACGACCAGCAATCTATCGATTGCTTCTCGGGCGATACGCCGCCGCTCATCGTCTGCAGGAATCCCTAAATAATCCATGGCCTCATAGGCATTGACCATGGATGTAAAAATAGCCCCCAGTCCATCGTACCCATTCAATCGGGACATAAACCAATCGCGAGCCTTAATCGTTGCCTTGCGGCGAACGAAACCGGGAATCAACGGCTCCATCAAGCGGCCCATTCGATCCGCGGCCAATATCAGCTTGCCTAGCGGTGTTTTGACGTGTGCAAAATAATTTTTTTCCGACTCAGGGGGCGTGATAAAGAGCTCTGAAATCCCCACTTTGTTCGGATTACGAGCCTTGACTTTATAAGTACACAGGATGAATAACGGCACCATTACGGTACGGGACCAATACGAAACTTTATCGATATGAAACGGAAACCATTTGGGTAAAAACATGATTTCGACCGGGATAAAAGGCACGCCGCGCCAAGGAATCTGCTCGAACATCGCCATCATGATACGCGTAAAGACGTTAGCCTTGGCGCCGCCGCCCCGAGCCAGTATCCAACGGCGCGCTTTGACCATGTGCTGCGCTTGAATCAAGTCGCCGGCCAATTTCATCGCGTAATAAGCCTTGATTGTGCAACTCAGGTCTCCCGGTCCGCCTTTATAAAGCGGATAACTGCCGCCCCGGTCTTGTTGTTCATGGAGATATTGAACAATCTTGGCCTGGAGCGTTGCATCTATTTCACCCATGAAATGCATCATCAAGATGTATTCGGAAGGAATCGTGCAATCCGCTTCGAGCTCGAAAACCCAATAGCCTTCCTCACTTTGCAGGTCTAATAACCGCCCCTTGGCGCAAGCTATCGCATCGTCCAAGCTCGAACGTGGATAGGATCGGCTAGTCGATGAAGCATCCTGATTAGGATGAAAAATGGTCTCTATTAGCATGAATTGATTTTCTGACTTCCCTTAAATTTTAGCGGTATCAGACCTGAAATAAAGTCGGTTGTACAGGACAAAAAAAACTGCAGCAATAAATTGCCGCAGCGAGCCGGGAGGAGCGCAATAACGAAAATGAGTTTTATGATGGATTAAGTTAAGCCAACTTTTCGGCAGTCCGTACCGGAATGACGGCTTAACATAATGGCGATGTTAACCAGATATGTACCGCTGAGTCATCACGTTGTATTGCCGATTTAAGCCATCCCGGTATAACATTACTTATATGTCTGCAAATTAGTTTTCTGTCGATACGGTATTTTACGGTAATGATAACAGTGACTTTTAAATGTCGTCGGTACGTTGCCGCACATATAACCATTTCCGGTTTTTAAGAATGCTTGCTTCTATGCCCGTGGATCAATATTCGGCGCCTCCTCAGGTACTGCCGAAATTTGAAGTGGGATAAGGTATACATGCTCTTGCCGAAAATTACTCCTCTCCGTTCACTTGCTCCCTTTAAAGTTCTCTGCTATAAATTAGCTGCCTTTATTTCCATAAAAAATACCAGGCTTTTTCTATAAGCTTATCGAGGCTACGAACCGGTTCGCCGCATAAACCATTCGTAGAATGTCACTTTCCATGACTATTTAGTTTTGATTGCTTATGACCGACGTATGTAATCCTCGACAAAACCATCTGCTCAACTCGCTGCCCTCAAACCAATACGAGCGACTAATACCTCATCTTGAAGGCGTATCCATGCGACTTGGCGAAGTCCTTTACGAATCCGGGGGCGAATTGAATTATGTCTATTTCCCCACGAATTGTATCGTTTCGCTGCTTTATGTCATGGAAAATGGCGCTTCGGCGGAAATTGCCGTAACCGGAAACGATGGTATTGTCGGCGTTGCGATATTCATGGGCGGAGGAACCATGCCGAACCGAGCCGTCGTGCAAAGTAAGGGACATGCTTACCGGCTTCGAAAAAAGACGTTCATGCAGGAATTTAACCGCTCGGGCGGCCGCCGCTCGGGTGCTATGCAACACCTGATGCTTCGTTATACTCAAACATTGATTACTCAGATGTCGCAGACTGCCGTTTGCAATCGGCATCATTCGGTGGATCAGCAGCTTTGCCGTTGGCTATTGCTCAGCCTCGATAGACTGTCTACTAATGAATTGTGCATGACGCAGGAACTAATCGCCAATATGCTTGGCGTTCGCCGGGAAGGCGTCACGGAAGCCGCCGGTAAGTTACAGAAAGCCGGATTGATCGAATACAGTCGTGGGCGCATCGCGGTGTTGAATAGACCCGGATTGGAAGAACGCGTCTGCGAATGCTATCACGTCGTCAAAACCGAATTCGATCGTTTGCTCCCCCCCCCCGATCTAAACGCTGTGCTCCTTTCTTACTGAATAGTCATCCACCCTGTTGAGGCTTGAAGACGGCATTTAGGAGCGCTAGCGTACAGACGCCAGAAAGCTTATGCGTTAGTCTGATTTCTCACTTGCGGAGCCATCTACTCGCATCAACCGTTGAGCTGAGTTATACCTTTCGTGCTTCATATGTCGGCAGAGCCTAAGGAGGCACCCCGGTGCCGAATTTTGATCTACGATGGGTATAAACGGTTATTCATTTCGACTATGCTCAACTGCTTCGCTGCGGCGCATTATTCTTATCGAAACTATGTTTTTCTAATTAAAGAACATATTTTTCTCATAAAATGTAATGGCTAATGAGTATCTAAAAATTCCAGGAGAGCAATCCCGTGCAGACCTCCAAAGCCGGCCCAGCTAGTAATCAACTGTTGACGGCACTACCCTGCAAGGATCGGAACCGGTTACTCGCACATTGCGAACCCATCGATCTTATTTTTGCCGAGGTACTCTGCCGTCCGGGAGATCTCATTACACACGTTTATTTCCCGACCGGAAGCTTTATTTCCCTAGTAACATCCATAGATAGCTCCAATTTGGAGATAGGAATGGTCGGTAACGAGGGTCTTTTCGGAATTACTCTGATGCTGGAAGTCGACATCGCCCCGTTTCATGCAGTAGTCCAAGGAGCAGGCCCCGCGTTACGCATTACAGCGGAGGCATTTCTCCATGAACTCGAACAAAGTCCCGCACTACAAAAAGAGCTAAAGCGTTACCTCTGTGCATTGATGAGACAACTTGCGCAAACGGCCGCATGCTCGCAATTCCATAGGGTAGAAGCCCGCCTCGCGCGTTCGTTGTTGATGATTCATGACCGGGCGCATTCCAATACCTTCCATGTCACGCACGTAGGTCTAGCCTACATGCTAGGCGTAAGGCGCGTCGGTATCACCAGAGCTGCGAATTCACTACAGCAGCAAAAACTTATTAGTTACCGACGAGGAGACGTTAGGATTATCGACCGACCAGGTCTAGAAGCCGCTGCTTGCAGTTGTTACCGAGCCGACAATGAAATCTATGATCGAATCATGAGATATGGACAATAGGCATTTTGGGGGATTGAGCATCAGTGGCTTGGATATCTCGATAAGGGCACCCTCCCACAGAGCACCCAACCACTTGATAGGGGTATAAGGGTGCTCTGTGGGAGCGACGCCTTCGTCGTCCCTCACCTAACGCTAGGTGAGGGAAAGCCACTGATGCTCGTCACCCACGGCTTATGTCGAAGTCCTCGAAGCGCCCTAAATTCAATGCAAGGACGATTTTAATCGCCCTAGGCGAATGGAGAACTTACTCCTACAAGAAACTTGAGCAAATCAGCGGTAAATGTCAACGTAGTTGTCGCATTAGTTGAAAATTAATGAACGGTAGTGTCGGTATTTTTTCACCCCATTACCGATCGGTTTATCGGGATTTAAACAGACCTCTGCCTGCCAGTTATTCGAACGGTTCGAACGAGGCATTTTGTTGAGTAATCTCGGTCAAAGCGACCCGCAATATCGGAGAGGTATCCAAAGATTCGCGGCGTAAACAGTCGAGATAACCGGAAAACAGAGTTCCATCGGCACGCATCATCGTTAAACCGAATTTTTGCTTTTCCCCTTCAGGTTTTTCCATCAAGTTCAAAAACAGTCGATACCAACGGTCACTGTCCTGAGGATAAACAAACTTAGAGAAACGGTTATTGATCAGTTTAGCGCGATCGACGCCAAACAGTGCCGCCCCAGTCAAGTTGATTTCGCTAATCAAACCTTCCCTGTTAACCGTAATGTAGGCGACCGGTGCGAACTCATAGAGATCGACATATCGATCCAGCGCATCTTCCAGTGAGGTGCGGGCATTTCGTAACTCTTGATTTTGCAGCTCCAATTCGATCTTATGAATAATGAGTTCATGCATCAAAACTTCGGTAGGACGGGCCGATTCTTCATTCACTGATAAGCTGGCTACCATGGATTCCGCTTTTTTTCTTAGCGATTTACGAATTTCAACTCCTTCCCTATTTTTCTTCATCATTCATGCCTCTTTGCTGACTCATCGTCGCTTATACCTTCAGCCGTCGATTGAACCGAAAAAAAAAGGCCGCTTATTTGCTTTACCGACAATGCTGCGCGCGTCAAGATCTTATCAGTTATCGCCAAGAGGACGCTAGGATTCTCGACCTGCCGGTCTGGAAGCGGCTTCTTGCGGATGTTACCGAGCCGGTAAAAACATCAACGAGTCAATTCTGCGTTGTAACTTACCCTGCTTCGCTCAGATGTCGAGAAAGGCAAGCAAATCGGTATTCTGTTGCTCTTTATGTGTTTCGGCCAAGCCATGCGGATGATCGAGATCTCCGGCAAAGGCGTTTACGGTCATCCCTGGCGCCGGTACGGGTTTTATATTTGATGGCCAGCCCACAGCCTTAGCGATGTTTACAGTAGGAATCAACGTCGGGTTGGGGGGAGGAATTTGTGGATTAGGGCCGATACCCGCCGAAGTCGGCAACCGTGCCGACTCGCCGCATGCGGTCAGCACTGCCGTCATTACCGAGCATAAAAAAACTATCCTTGGATACCACATGGCCTTAATGCTGAGCGCTTATCATTTGCCGGCAACTGTCGGCACATTTTTGACACGCTTCGACGCATTCGTCCATATCGCCGATTTTCTTGCAATCGGATGCGCACGCTTCGCAAATCTCGGCGCAAACTTCGTGTAGGCTATGCTGGAAACGAGAGCTACTCAGTTGGAAATTTGCCGAGGTCTGGCAAATCTCGGCACAGTTCATCATCAGACGAAAGTGTTTGGCCTCGACGTGCTTTCCGCCGGTTTCCAGGCAGTGGTTCATAGCGGCTTGCAGGCAAACCTGATGACAACGCGAACAAGTCTCTATGCAGGCTTGCATGGCGGATTCGGTGTGGGATGATTGATGCATGGGAAACTCCAAAGAAAAGTTAAATGAAAGTGTGTCGTCTTGATTGACACACTCCACGCTGTAAGTATTCAGACCCTGTTGGCAAATTACCGCAATCCAGGCGTATTGTTGGCCTCCCCCTTTGAAAAAGGGGGATTGAGGGGGATTTATTTAAAAAATCTCCCCTAGCCCCTCTTTTTCAAAGAGGGGGACTGAATACTTACTCCACGCTTTATGAAAGTTGTTTTATTTATATACCCTTCGTACTTGAAAATTCGGCAGCGACTAAGAAGGCTCCAGGCTGCTAGGCCGAATTTTGATCTTCGATGGGTATAAGCCAAAAAGGAATAGTAATATTGCCGATGAGCAAAAATCCGTTTTTGGAGAACTGATTAATCGCAGCAGGATTGATCAGGTCAGACGCTCTCTCATCAAAGCTGACATTTAATTGCCTTCCTTAATATCCTTTTTAATATCACCATAGCCTTTCTGGATCTTGCCTTTATTCTTTTGAATATTTCCTTCTATCTCCATACCTTTATCGTCCAGTATCTTGCCGGTGACTTCCTTGACTGTCCCTTTGGTTTCTTCGATGCGGCCTTCTACTTGATCTTCGTTCATGGGCGCTTCAATTTTGCTGTCTTCGGCATAAGCGCTTAATGAAAACAGCGCCATAATAAAGCCAAGCGATAAAATGTTGAGTTTGTTGTGTGTGCGTTTCATGATTATTTCCTGTAATAATGTTGGGAATCCAATCGCTATCGAACAGTTAGCCCGTCATTCAAGGCTCACTGCGCGATTCGGTATTGCTAGTTATCAGTCGCCTTCTTGGCATCTTCTTTAAGATCGCCATAACCCGACCGAACCTTGCCGCGGCTTTCATCGACCTTACCTTCTAACTCCATATCCTCGTCATCCATGACTTTGCCACTGACCTTTTTGACTTTACCCTTGGCCTGTTCGACCCGACCTTTTACTTGATCTTTGTTCATGAGTGTTCCTGATAGTTGGTTGAATGGCTATTGAGCAATTTCCGAAACTACTTCGGCGCTCGAATATAATCATACTCATAATACTGAATACGGTCGGTACGTCACCGCACATTGAGTTTTATTATTAACGACTAGTGCTGGAAAAAAGGGTAGGAGAGATAAGGTAATTGTTAAGACCCTGCATTTAAAACAATTTGTAACTTTGCCTCACCCTTTGAAAAAGGGATATGTGCATAGCAAAGCCCTACTTTTATTTAAGGTTATGTTCGTGTTAATAGTTGAAAAAATGAATGCTACGCCAATGTCGAAACTTTAAGATTGTAGTACGCTGTGCATACCACAGCAGTCCCAACTTAACTATTCAGTCCCCCGGCAATTATCGTTCCCACGCTCTGCGTGGGAACGCCTGAGTACCGCTCCAGCGGTACGAGACGCTAGAGCGTCTCGGTCTTCATTCCCACGCCGGAGCGTGGGAACGATAGGGGGTGTGAATAATTACGTCCCAACCGCAGTTTAACGTGCCCTCCATGCGTATGTCTTGCGCCGGGATTCGGTATGCTGACATTAGGTACGCGTAGCGTACCCTACGATTCACTTTGAATTTTTAAGTGCTGCCGAAAGTGGTGGATGGTAAGTATTCAGACCCCGTTGGCAAATTACCGCAATTCAGGCGCATTGTTGGCCTCCCCCTTTGAAAAAAGGGGATTGAGGGGGATTTATTTAAAAAATCTCCCCTAGCCCCTCTTTTTCAAAGAGGGGGACTGAATACTTACGGTGGATGTTTTCAACTATTACCGCATACAGCGTCTTATTTAAAACGCGGCAAGCGAATTCAATAATTGTTACCGTTGACTTGCGATATTTTCTTTTCCCAATATATCCCAACAGGTAACGAACAATGCTGCAATAATAGGTCCTAATACGAACCCTGTTAATGAAAACCAAGTTAATCCACCTAAAGTAGATACGAGTACCAAATAATCTGACATTTTAATATCCCTACCTATCAGACGAGGCCTTAGAAAATTATCTATCATACTAATGATTAAAACTCCGACAACTAATAATATGACGGCTCTTAAAGTTTCACCTTGTAAAAATAAGATTAACGTAGCGGGAGCCCAAATCAGAACGCTTCCTACGGGCAGCAAGGATAAAATGATCATGATCGTACCCCATAAAAAAGCCGTGGGAATACCAATAAACCAAAACACCATCCCCCCGACACTTCCTTGAATAACAGCCACTATCAATCCCCCTTTAACAGTACCCCTTGCTACGCTGGTGAAGCGTTCAAATAATTCTATTTCTATCCTGTCGCCTATCGGAATTAGTGAAATAAGTTTTCTTATCAAGAAATGACCATCCCGTAACATAAAAAAAAGCATATAAAAAGTTAACGAAAATTGAATAATAATAGTCAATACGTTCTGAGTTAATATGGGGACTTGTTGTGCTAAATATTTTACTGCTTGAGAGAATATGTCTCCTACTGCCGATCCCATTTGCTCAACACTGACAGCCTCAACATATGGAATCTTATTGAATATTGGTAAAAAAAGCTCGAGATTATCTTGAAAATAAAGCTGTGGATTTATTTCTCCACTTTCAATTTTTTTATAAAAAGTAGTGCTTTCTTCCGCAATCATTAAGGTTATCGTTAAAATTGGAATGATAAAAACTATAATAATCACCACCAGGGTCAGAAGCACAGGCAGTATTTCGGTATTTTTAAAATATTGTTTGAACTTTTTATGAATAGGATCAAAAACTATAGCTAGAATGATTGCCCAAAAACAAGCTAATAAGAAATCCTTGATTAAAATAAAAAAAGACACCGTTACTAGCAAAATAAATATCAGAAATAAAATATATGGGGTATTCTTTTGCATTGAAGAAACCTGTGTCAAAGAGGTCGAGTATTCAAACCTAGCTGGCAAAAAAGGCAATTCAGATGTAATTATTCACATCTCTTCTATCATTCCCATGTTCCAGCGCTCATCGTTATGCACAAGTCAAAAATTCTCTTTTGCAATCTTAGCCAATGAGACCTCGATACCATTTATTGCCACCCAACGAAACCGGCTTCGAAATCGCGATCATGGGATCGCTCCCACAGAGCGTTTATCGCCCGCCCCTGTGGGAGCGACGCCTTCGTCGCGACTGTCGAAGCCAATGACAATCAATATCCACAGATTTATCAAACATCAACGCTCCCAGTGATTCGATAAAATCTGTTCAGCAAGTGTACCGGCACTTATGTATAACGATGAGCGCTCTAGCGTGGGAACGATAATTGCCGGGGGACTGGACTGAATAGTTACACTAGCGTTCTTTAACGATACCTGTTTCATCAGAAATGATTATTTCAACTCTGCGATTTAGTTGCCTACCAGAGGAAGTTGCATTGGTGGCAATAGGATAAGTCTCGCCATAGCCAATAGCAGTCATTCGCGCATCATTGATACCCGCATACCGAAGCGCTCTTTGAACGGCTTCAGCTCGGCGTTCAGACAGCTGTTGATTGTAAGAATCGGAACCGACACTATCCGTATGACCTTCTATGCGAACAGTTATTTCCGGATGTTGTTTTAGGAATTCAGCCAATTGACTAATTATTCTCATGCCTCCGGCTTTGACATTCGATTTGTCGTATTCGAATAATACATCACCCATCGTCACAATCATTCCTCTTTCACTCGGTTTAGCTTTTAATTCAGCGAGTTGACGAGCCAGTTCATCTGCTTCTCTTGTGCGAGCCTTGATCTGGATTTGTTGTCTTTCTGATTCAGCTTGAGCGATGAAATCTTTAGCAATGGCGGTATTGGCTTTTTCACGAGCGATTTTAGTTTTGATCTCCGTCTTGTAAGCGACTCTTTTGATTTCCTCATCTTTAGCACCGTCATCAACCATCCTTTTTAGTTTTGCTAATGACTCTTCGGCTTCAGCATGAGGAATGGGAGCCTTAGCTGCAACTAAAGGATCGGCATTGATTTCGTCAAAAAGTCTCTCCGCACTAACTAAGTCCGGATTAGGAGTCGTTGATGCGCATCCGTATATTAATCCAGCAATACACAGTACAGTAATAAACTTCAAGTCAGTGATTAACTGCTTCATGATAGATTCCTTATTAAATTATTGAATGAAGTAAATGATGCAAGCGGCCTGATGTTCAACGGGCCGGATGATATCTTTTAAGTTCTTCTTTTAAGATACGATTACTATCCTTAATCTCTTCAGCTGATTTCTGGACTTTTAATGCTTCAGTTTTTGCTTTAGCGAGTTCCCCTTCCAATTCTGCTTGAGCTGCTAAATTACGCGCTTTTTGGTAATCCTTATCATCCATGGCAGCCCGTGCGTTTTCAAGAGATTGGCTTGCATTTCTAAGTTCGAGAGGTGCAAGTTGCCTTGCACCATCAGCCTCCGCCTCTTTAATAACATAAGAACTGCGCGTGATTTCTTCATGAGGCGGGACACCTGCACAACCCAGGATAAACATAGAAACCCCAAAGACTAACCCGAGCTTAATTGTTTTTGTAACGCTTCGATAATTTTTCATATTAACAACCTCATTTTTGTTGTAGTTGGGCCTGGCAATTTAGCTGATGACAAGTTTAATTGGCTCTTCCGTACTTGCCGTGGTAATAGCGTATCGATACCGAATAAGGAAAGAAAATATTATTTAAGCAATTGATAAGCAATGTAATTTTTTCATTAAGAATTTGCTTGGTCGCTAATTTGTCGAACTACCACGGGAAATCCGGAAGAGCCGATTTTTTTTAAATAATCTCCCCCTAACCCATATTTTTCAAAGAGGGGAACTGAATATTTACATTTAAAATATTCTCCTCCCCCCCCTATTTATCAAAGAAGGGACTGAATACTCACTATAAATCATGGTGCCAGTCTATTAAAAAACTTTCTAAAAGTCGGTGCGGTAGCGCACTTTGAATCCAATCAGTTTTTATATATTCAGGTTACAGTATTTCAGTAATCATTTACTCCCTTTTGATCGAAAAACCGTCTAAGAATAAAAGTAAGTATTCAGACCCCGTTGGCAAATTACCGCAATACAGGCGTAATTGTTGTCCTCCCCCTTTGAAAAAGGGGGATTGAGGAGATTTATTTAAAACCTGATATTTCGGGATATTGAACGCTTAAATGCCATCTCCGCCAACATCGGTCGTTTCCAAATCATCTATGCCGGCAAGGCTTATCCGCAGGATCAGCAAGGCAAGGATCCGATTCAGCGCATCTATCAGGCGCGGGCTGCGTTGAGAGGCCATGTCAAAATTGCTCCTGATTAGCAAGATGCTTCAGCTAGCCGAAGCCAAGTGTCTGAGCAGGGGCCAGTCGTAGTCGCAAAAACTAAAAATGCTGTTACCCAAGCTCCTGCTTGGGTAACCTGTTCAGGAAGCTCTAGCTTCCCGACAATCAAGAAAGATTGAACGAGCGAGTCGGGGTTGATTGAGAATGTGCGAAGGTTGTGTCGGTCTCAGGAAGCTGGAGCTTCCGGGGTGTCTTTCCCAAGCTGGAGCTTGGGAAAGAGCGTGATGTGGGTTGGCCGTTTTTAGCTTGACCCGCATGGCTTGCGAACCCCGTCCTGCTAGGGATATGCTGATCTTTGGGCTTTAGCTGAAGAAACTTGCTAATCAGGAAATTGCTTATCTGCCCAATTACGATTGGCCATTGGCGCAGTTGATGACGGCCGGCGTGGATATCTGGCTGAACACCCCGCAACCGCCGCTTGAGGCATCCGGTACCAGCGGCATGAAGGCGGCCCTCAATGGCGTACCCAGTCTGAGCATATTGGATGGCTGGTGGATCGAAGGTTGTATCGAAGGCGTTACCGGCTGGGCCATCGGTGAGTTACCGACCTCCGTTAGCGTCGAAGAGGATCGGTCGGCTCGGGATGCAGCGGCGTTATACGACAAGCTGGAACAAGTAGTCGTTCCTTTGTTTTATCATGACCGCGAACGCTTCATCGATGTGATGCGTCACACGATTGCGCTCAATGGCTCGTTTTTTAATACTCAGCGCATGGTGTTGCAATACGTCACCAAAGCCTATATTCACTGATTGTACCGTTGATCTTCGACTTTCGGTCGATTGGCACAGAAATTCCTTACGCTTTTTAATCTCAAAATATCTTGTGAATTGTTGGTGATCATAGGCAAAAAAGCGCCAAGTGTAGGGTGCGCATCGCGCACCTGGGTCGGGACCTCTCGTCGGTTCGTCACCGTGGAAAGGTGCGCGATGCGCACCCTACAGTGCTAAATTTGATAGCTGAGAGATTTAACACTCATTCGCTATTTCATTATTCGGTTCATAATAACTTCTCGAATTCCTCTGCGGATACCGCTTTCGAGACCAAATTCCCTTGTCCGTAATCGCAACCCGCTTGCATCAGCAAATCGAATTGTTCCTGTGTTTCGATACCTTCAGCGATAATTTTCATATCCAGTTTGTGCGCCAACAGAATCATCGCTTCGCATAATACCAACTCGTTGGAATCGGCCGTTAGATTGGCGACGAAGGAACTGTCGATTTTCAAATAATCGATATCGTACTTTTTGAGACTGTACAGCGACGAATTACCGGTACCGAAGTCGTCAAGCGATACTTGGATGCCGGCGCTCCTGAATGCAAACAATTTTTCAGAAACGATGGCGGATGCATTCAGCAATAATCCTTCGGTAATTTCCACCGCAATACAATCCCCGGATAAACCTCGATCCTGCAAATAAACAAACCATTCGTTTAACTTGACACTATTATTTTGAAACTGCGCGGATGAAGTATTGATGCTAATTTGAAAATCCGCACGGTAATTGGCACGCCAAATGGCGACCTGGTCGACCGCCTGATGAAAAACCCATTCGTCGATCTCGGTTATCATGCCGTTATCTTCTGAAACGGCTATAAAATCTAACGGATGAATCAAGCCTCGCGTAGGATGTTGCCAACGAATCAAGGCTTCGGCTTTTTGGATTCGACCCGATGCGAAATCCACGATGGGTTGATAAAACAAACTCAGTTGCCGATCGGTCAGCGCATGCCGCAAATCGTTGCCTAAGCGCAACCGCATCGCCGACGCTTCCTGCATTTCCGGCATAAAGTAACAATAACGGCTACGACCCTGATTTTTTGCGCCATACATGGCTTGATCGGCTTTCTTCAACAATTCTTCCAGGTTATCGGCATCGCTCGGATACAAGGCAATGCCGATACTGACCGAAATATAACACCGTTCTTTTTTCACTATAAACGGCGCCGTCATACATTCAACCATGTTTTGAGCGACACGATCGATGCTGCTGAACTCGTCCAATTCATCCATAATGATCGTGAATTCATCGCCGCCGGGGCGTGCCAGCGTATCGGTTTCGCGCAGACAACCTTTCAAGCGCTGTGTAGCCTCCTTGAGTAGCTCGTCCCCCGCGTCGTGACCCAAGGAATCGTTTACATCCTTGAAATGATCCAGGTCAAGGAACATCAGGGCCAACTGCCGCCCTGTCCGGTTGGATTTATTGATAGCCTGTTGCAGACGGTCGAGAAATAAGTACCGATTAGGCAAGCCGGTCAGTTGATCGAAATGGGCTTGCCGACGAATGATTTCCTCCGTCCGTTTTTTGTCGGTAATGTCGGTACCCGTGGCGATTCGCCGGATAACCTCGCCGTTTTGACTATACAGCGTATTAATCGATAACCATTCGAGAAATTCTTCGCCGTTTTTACGTTTAGTCCATATTTCTCCCTGCCAATGGCCTGTCGAATTCAGGCTATGCCACATCGCCTCGTAAAAAGCCTTATCATGACGCCCGGATTTAAGCAGCGCAGTCGATTGACCGACGGCTTCATCCGACAGGTAACCCGTCAATCGCGTGAAGGCCGGATTGACGCTGACAATCCGGTTGTCTTTATCAGTCACTATAATGGCTTCCTCGAGCGCCTGAAACACAGTTGCAGCCAGTTGTAATTCTTGCTCGTTACGTTTCCGTTCACTGATATCCGACACGGCAAGAAGACACGAATAACCCGTTTTGTCGGCAATGCCCTCGACATGCACCCATTTTTGATCGCCACCGATCTGTAAAGTCATCTCACATCTGTGCGAATCGGTATTCGCAAACACCTTTGCCAGGAAATCTTTAAAGAGAGGTTGAAATACGCCGGTTACCCAATGGGCAAAATTTTGCCCGCATAGCGCGGAACGCTCAATACCCAGCAATGACTCGCTACGAAAATTGGCCTGTTGAATGATGCCTTTGCTGCATAAACTAAAATAAGGGACCAGCGCGAAGTCGAACAGTTCGGTAAAGCGTTCCAGGGCTATTTCAGACTGAAGACGCGCTTCCCGCAACGCTTCGTTCTGCATTTCCAACTCGATTTGATGGACTTGCAATTCATGCACTAACCTTTTTTCGTCGATCGCTGTTTCTGCGGGCGACGCTTGTTTAACGGCAAGCCGTTGTTCCGCGCGCCGGCGTAATTAGTCTGTCTTATCGGGTTGCTTATTCGGAATAATCATTTTCGGATTGATCATTTCGAGCCCTTAATTTCGCTTCCAGTTGCTTGGTTTCGGAAATATCGATAAAAGTAATCACCACGCCGTCGATGATATTGTCTTGGGTTCGATAAGGCATGATACGCACTTTGAACCATCGGTTATCGACGGCTTCGACTTGTTTTTCGGTAAAGACCAAAGTTCGCAGCACTTCGTGCGTATCTTCCTGAAGTTGCGGATAGTCCAGATCGGTCACGATGTCGGAAAGCGGCCGCCCGACATCGCTGCTGATCAGCTTGAATATACGACTGATGTGTTTGGTGAAACGCCTGATATTAAGGGCGCTGTCCAAAAACACCGTGGCGATGTCCATGCTGTTGAGTAAATTATTCATGTCGTTGCTGACCCTCGACAGGTCGTCTACTTTTGCTTGAAGCTCCGCATTCACGGTTTGCAACTCCTCGTTTAAAGACTGCATTTCTTCCTTGGACGTGGTCAATTCTTCATTGGATGACTGCAATTCCTCATTGGTCGATTGCAATTCTTCATTGGCAGAGCGCAGCTCTTCTTGTGAAGACTGCATTTCCTCGCGCAAGGTTTGTATATCTTCATTGGCATGTTGAAGTTCGATCTCCAGCGTTTTCTGTTCCTCACTCGTCGATTTACGGGAGCGTTTTCTGGCCGGCAACGGAGCCGCATCGTTAAATACGACGAATAACATTCCGTTTAACGCCACAGGCTTTCTTATTGCATGAACAGCCAGATTAACTGTTTGCGTTCCGCCATTGGTGCCTACCGTCAAGTCTTGCATGTGAATGGCTTCTGTTTGGTTCTGCGCTTTTCTCAATGCGCCGGACAAAATATGGTGCAGTCCGTCACGGGCCATTGCGAGAATATTCCAGTTAGCTTTGCCGGCGGCAGGCTCCAAATACTTACCGGTACGTCCGTTAATGTAAAGAATGTCTCCGTCAGCATTGACCAAAACGGCCGCAGGTGAAAAGTGTTGTAATAAAAATTGATCCGCCAAGGATTGCAGATTATCGATCACGGGTGGCTTGTAGCCGCCAGGGGCTTGGGAAGCTACCGAGGAGTACTTGGTCGGAAAGTCGACGTCCAGATTCCGCCGAAAATATTCAATACGGCGGTAAAGACGTGATTTATTGTCGACCACCTCATATAAATCGCTGAAACCGCTAATCGTTTCGGAATTACCGAGCAGTAAGATGCCATTTTCGGTTAACGCATAATGGAACAGCGGGATCAGTTTTTTTTGCAATTCGGCATTGAGATAAATCAACAAGTTGCGACAGCAAATCACATTCAGCTTGGTAAACGGAGGATCCATGATGACGTTCTGCGGCGCAAAGGTCACCATCTCGCGAATTTCCTTATTGATGCGATAGCCGTTGCCGTCGATGCTAAAAAATCGGCTTAAGCGGTCTTCGGAAACATCGACGGCAATATTGGCCGGATAAAAACCTTGCCTAGCCTTATCGATCGCATCTTGATCGAGGTCGGTGGCAAAAATTTGCAAGGACATTTGACATTTTGATTGGATTTGCGCCAAGGCTTCCTTGAACACGATGGCCAGAGAATAAGCCTCTTCGCCTGTCGAGCAAGCCGGCACCCAAGCCCGCAGGTCCTTGTTTGTCGAAGGGTTGGCCAATAGTTCGGGAATCGCGTTGGTTTTGAGGTACTCCCATACCTCCGGATCGCGAAAGAAATTGGTTACACCGATCAATAGTTCCTTGAATAATAGATCGAGTTCCTGCGGGTTTTCGCGTAAATAGCGTACATAATGGGCTATCGCATCGATTTGATGCAAACCCATGCGGCGCTCGACGCGGCGAAAAATAGTGTTTTTTTTGTAAAGCGAAAAATCGTTGCCGGTTCTTTCCCGAAGCAGAATCACAATTTGCTCCAAGCCGCTTTGCGATTTTTCTTCCAACTTTTTTGTTTCGGGCGCGATCCATAGACCGCGCGGGCTATGCTTGAGATAAGCATAGATACGCCCCCACATTTCTTGTGCCGGCACAATGATGTCGGCCAATCCCGCATCGATCGCGCTTCGCGGCATAGAATCGAATTGTGCGGAGTCCGGGGATTGCACTAGGGTGAGCCCCGCATTTTCCTTGACGGCACGGAGACCCAAGGTTCCGTCGGAGCCCATCCCGGAAAGAATCACACCGATTGCCCGCTCACACTGATCGTCAGCCAAGGCTCGGAAAAAACTATCAATCGGCAAACGCAAACCCCGAGGCGCTACCGGATCCAGCAAATGCAGCTTGCCGTGCAAGATAGACAAATCTTTATTGGAAGGAATCACGTAAACCCAATTGGGTTTAACCTGCATGCCATCGCCGGCCTCGGTAACCGTCATCGGCGTGACGCGCTGTAATAATTCCGGCAGAATCCCATGATGCGTGGGGTCGAGATGCTGAATGACGACAAACGCCGCGCCGTTGATTGCCGGAATCGGCGTAAAGAATAGTTCCAAGGCCTCCAAACCTCCGGCCGACGTACCTAATCCGATGATAGGCGGAGTACTGCCGGTTTTGGTAGATACCTTACTCGCCGGTGTGTCCGTGTCCGGTTCGCCGACGAGTGTATCGGTTAAACTTGATGGAGTCGAGCTGGATGGGTCGGGAGTAGATTTAGTCATTGTTGTCTAATGGGTTAGATTAAATTGACTGTCAATCATATCACCGCATTTTCAGTCATCGGTGCAAAAACAGCGCTGTTTTAACTGCTTTCCTTATACCTTTCGCACTTCAAATTTCGGCATTGCCGGAGGAGGCCCCGGGGCGTTCGGCCCCTCACCTAACGCTAGGTGAGGGGCCAGCATGGAGCTGGCATAGAGCCTACAGGGACGTATTTACCCAGCTCCTAAATAAGCCATGATTTTGAATCATTGCCAAAGACCTATGGAATTTAGGTGCTGGGTTTACGGCGTCCTTTGACGGGCACCCCGGGGCCGAATGTTCAGCTACGATGGGTATAATTTGACTCCTCGAAATCGAATATTTTCATCACTCAACCCCTATGGGTATTATTTATTATGTGCAGCCATCCGCTAGGTTAAAAATGATAATGTGCGCCTATGCCGACATACTCCACCTTGTCATTGTAAAACTGCCCACTGGGCGAGTAACCATTAAAGTATTCCACAAGCAACTGAAGCTTCCGGCCCAAGACTTGTAAATTTTCAAACTCGACGCCGGCTCTGGCCGATACATCGGTATTCCATTTGTTTTCTTCAAAATTTTTCAGGTCGACCGCGATGATGGGACGCATGGCGGCAAATTCGATGCGCCAAGGGCTTCGAAACTCAATTCCGTATTGCGCGGACCATATTTTGAGGTCGTCAGGTTCTCTGTGAAACAGTCCGCCTCCGCCGCCATAGATGCGCACGCCAAAAGGGAGCTCATAGGAAAGCCTCAGGTCCAGACCTTCATAACTGAGGTTCACACGCTCGAATTTTGTGCCGACTTGCCGTAACAAAAATTCGTCGCCAAGATGCGAACTCTGATGGTAAATGCGGCCAAACGCTGAAAACTGGCCAACACGCATACTGGAATAAAGCGACGCTATGAAATCGGTATTGACTAAATCGGACGAGTCGGCTCCCAAGTTGAAATCGCTGAACACTGCGGCCTGAATGCCCGTTTCCCATTGCGCGGTAGTTTCTCCAATGTTTGCGCGATAGAACGGGATGGTTTCACCGAAGCTAACCGATCCTATGTCCTTGCCGTCAAAATTGTCATTCTGGTAATTTCGGTAGGCTGCTGAAAAATGTGCCCAGCGAGGATCGGCCAGCAACGGCTTGAAAAGATGACCGCTCGGCAGTAGCCCTGTCGGTAAAATAATCTTATCGGTTGCCGACACGGCTTCATCGCCCGGAACCTGGAAACCCCCTGGAGCTTCGTCAGTGGACTGAGTACCGGCCGCTTGGGAGAGTTTTACCGCATTGACGCCTGGAATTTCGGACAAAAGTTGCGCCGCTTTGTCTCGATCGGCGGCTTTCAAATTCCCTACAGGCAATGTAATGACGCCATCGCGGACATTTAACGGCGGCACATCGATTTTTAAACCCTGCTTCAATACGCCGGCCGCATAGCCAGCTATGTAAGCGTCATCCTGGGCTGAGGCATTAGCCGGTGATGCCTGCAATAACATCACGCCCAGAATTACCGGCAATCGAAAACTCTTCATTATTCCTCACTCGGTGCTGCTTTAATAATCAGATCGCTTTGCACGGATTTGACATTTTGCTGATTGACTGCAAGTTCCAATGCCCTGTCGATATCTTGCTGGGAACCCACTGTTCCGCTCAACTTCACGATGCCGTTAACGGTTGTCACTTCAATTTGTGATGCCTTAAGCATCGGGTCATTGACCAATGCGGCTTTGACTTTCAGGGTAATGACCGAATCGTCGATGTATTCACCGGCCGATTGAGCTTTGTCGACGGCAGCCTCCTTTGCGCGTTCAAGTTCTTGTCCTGCCGCCTCTGTGGTTTGCTCAATTTTTTCTCCGGCTTTTTCTAACGCTTCTTTAGACGCTTTTGTCGACTCTTCGATGTATTCCGAAGCTTGATCGGCTTTTTGATCTAATGACTCTTTGGCGGCCTCTAGCTTTTGCGTTGCATCGACTCGCGATTGTTCGATTGTTTGCTCTCCCTTTTCAACCGCGCGATCAATCTTTTGCCCGGCTTTTTCAGCGGGTCCTTCTTCTTGTTGGCAACCGGACAATCCGAGAACAACGGCTAAAAAAGCCGGCATTAGAACTTGATTCGGCAAAGTCATACGTTTGTTTTCATAGATTGTTTTCATGTGTGATTCCTTTTTATCTTTTAAAGCAGTATGCAACCGACATAGCCGCACTCCCGCTTCGTATTGAAAAAAACAGTTTAAATCTAACATTAAGAGAAGGCGCGGTCTGTTCGATATCGAACATAAAACAGGTTTGTCTAGCGTGAACCGGCTTTTCCATCGTTCCAACGCTCTGCGTGGGAATGCAGCCTGAACCGCTATGTGGTTCGTGAGCTTCGAAATCGCGATCAGGGGATCGCTCCCACAGAGCATCCGACCACTTGTGGGAGCGGCGCCTTCGTCGTCCCTCACCTAACGCTAGGTGAGGGAAAGCCGGGTGCGTTAGGTAACAATAAATGGTATCGAGGTCACAATATAAGATGCCAATACACGTTTTCTGTATAACGACGAGTGCAGCGCGTGCGAACTATTTTGGGCAGTTATTTTTACCGTAACCTTAGCGTAAATCGGCTTTTTACTAACAACGGCTTAGGTTAAGATATACCTCAAATCTTATGATTAGATTAAAAATAAAACCCGCTTTGATAGCGGGTTTTTCGTTAATTAAATTTAAGATGTTTTGGAGAAAATACGTTTATTACTCCTCGATCCAAATCAACTCGACACGGCGATTTTCGGATCGTCCCGCTTCCGTGGCGTTATCGGCAATCGGCTGTGTTTCACCGTAGCCTTTCGCAATCAGTTTGTTGGAGACGCCTTTCATTTTCAGGTAATCTACGACAGAGGCCGAACGGCGTTGCGACAATCTCATATTGTAATCATGGCTGCCTTCGCTGCTGGCATGTCCCTGAACTTCAATATCATTGGATTGCGGATGAGCAATGAGATTTTGCGCGACGCCATCCAGAATATCCACGGAGGTCGGCGTCAGTTCGGCTGAATCGAATTTAAAACCGACCCCCTTCAGTACGAGCCTGATTAAACAGCCTTTCGCGTCGACTACGCCGCCTTTGATGGTGTCGGGGCATTGATCCAGACAATCGTTTATGCCGTCACCGTCCGAATCGAGAGTCGCGCAATCCGTAATGGCAACCGGTTCAACCCGGGTATCGGCTCGCTGCGCGAGTGTTTTAGGCTTGTCGCCGAACGGAATGACAAAACCCACGTTAACCGTCATATCATGAAATTCGTCCGTACCGGGTTGTACATGGGCGTTGAGATTATTGTTATATCGATAGCGCACATCGCTACGGACCAAAAAGTTGTCGTGCAGCTCATAAGAAAAACCGACGCCGGCTTCGCCAATGATGCCCGCTCCGCAATTACCTGAGACACAGCTGTTCATACCGCCCACACCGACGACAGTATAAGGCGAAAATTTATCGCGAAAGAAATAGTACTGTAAGTCCGCAGTACCGCCGGTTAGACTCCAGGCGCCATTCGTACCGTTAAAGCCTTCATAGAAGCCTTTCAATTCGACATTGAAATGTTCATCGATGATTTTACCGAAGCCCATTCCGCCGCCCCAACCGTTGCTTGCATTTCGATCGCCACCGGTATCAACGTATGAAGCGAAAGGCGCGATATACCATCGATCGTCTTGGAAGTGATCGTCGGCCTGAACCAGCGGCTGCATACTCATGCCGGCTAATAAAGCGATTGCGAATAAATTTTGTTTCGGTATGGTGTCTTCCTTATTGAAGAAATATGAATGAGAAATGATAAAACCCGTCAATGACTTGCCAAATTCCGTTTGAACATGATGATTCAACGGCTTCAGCAAATCATGTTGCTAATAAACCTTGTTAAGTAGCTTAATCGCAACATTCGGTTTTCGTCAGTGCGTTACCGCACATAGCGTCCTTTCCGAATAAAATATTTATTAAACCCGTATCGTGCATTCAGTTCATCGACTCCGATTGTCCTGCCCAGTCTAAATTAAACAGTAACTCAAGTTCTTCTATTCGTTCAGCCCCTGTATTTAAAACACTTTAGAATTTCGCCTCCCCTTGAAAAAAACTTTGTTTGTGTTGGTAGTTGAAAAGACATTGAAACCGTCATCCCGGCAGGGATTGCCGAGATCCAGACCGCAAGGATGTGAAAAACCCTCGCCCTCCATGGCCTCTGGTCCCCGGCAGTCCATGCAGGGGGACGCCAACAACTAACGCAAGTCTAGCTTTGAAAAGGGGATTTATTTAAATATTCTCTCTAACCCCTCGCCTCGGCAACTGCTGAGTGACAAGAATGTCACGAATGCAGAAAATGCAGGAGCATTTTTCTGCTGCCCTGTATCAGAATAGTTGTCGCCTAAAGCGCCTACTGTTGGTGCCCTACCTCCTGGATGAGCCCCATAAATGGGGTGAATGCAGAGAAATGACGGGGTCATTTCCTGTCCATGCAGTCGTCTTTTCCAAAAGGGACCGACTACTTACCAAGCTCTTCATTCCCGCATGACGACTCATTTCCGTATATACGCTAACGAACTGACTGTCTTCAGTTTTAAGGTTAGAGTTTTTCAAAGTTTGCGGCGTGGATAAGTCCCCGAACATGTATTTCAACGAGATAGAACGCCCAACCGTTTGTCAATGGCCAACAGAATTGAGCCAGTTTTGGCCATTAAATTGAGCCACTTTTCCAGGGTTACGATGCTTGATTTAGCTTTGATTTGAGTCGATAACTTTCCATTTCCAGTGACGAATTTCCGGCATATCCTCGCCATGCTTCCTGATGTATTGTTTGTGTTCGATGAGCTTGTCTCGCATGGCTTGCTTGGCGTAGGCAGCTCGAGCTCCCAATTGCGGGAGGCGGTCAATGACATCGCCAACCAAATGAAACCGGTCCAGGTCGTTCAATACCGTCATGTCGAAGGGCGTAGTAGTGGTGCCTTCTTCTTTGAAACCGCGCACATGCAGGTTCGAGTGGTTACTGCGACGATAGGTCAACCGATGAATGAGCAATGGATAACCGTGGAAGGCGAAGATGATCGGCTTATCCTTGGTAAAAAGTAAATCGAAATCTTTGTCGCTCAGACCATTCGGATGTTCGCTTTGGGTCTGGAGTTTCATCAAGTCGACTACATTGATCACCCTAACTTTCAGTTCCGGGAAATATTCCCGCAACAACTCGACGGCAGCCAAGGTTTCTAGCGTCGGTACGTCGCCGCAGCATGCCATGACGACATCCGGTTCGCCATCCTGATCGTTGCTGGCCCACGGCCAAATACCCAAACCAGCGGTACAGTGCTTAATGGCCTCATCCATGTCTAACCACTGCGGCGAGGGTTGCTTGCCGGCAACGATAACGTTGACATAATTGCGGCTACGCAGGCAATGATCGGTTACCGAAAGCAGCGTATTCGCATCGGGCGGCAGAAAGACACGAATGACTTCCGCCTTTTTGTTCACGACATGGTCCATGAAGCCGGGATCCTGATGACTAAAACCGTTATGATCCTGTCGCCAGACGTGCGAAGAAAGCAGATAGTTCAAAGATGCAATTGGGCGGCGCCAAGGAATCTGATTCGAGACCTTGAGCCATTTGGCATGCTGGTTGAACATCGAATCAATGATGTGGATAAACGCTTCGTAGCAAGAGAAAAATCCGTGACGCCCTGTCAGCAGGTAACCTTCGAGCCAACCCTCGCACTGATGCTCGCTCAATATCTCCATCACCCGGCCATCGGCGGCAACGTGATCGTCGCCGGGCACAATTTCCGCGGTCGAGCAACGGCTCGTCACTTCGAACACAGCGCCCCAGCGGTTTGAATTCGTTTCATCCGGACTAAAGACACGGAAGTTTTTAGGGTTCCGTTTGATCACGTCGCGGATAAATTCCCCTTGTACTCGAGTGGATTCGGCCTCCACGTGGCCCGGCTTGGACACCTTAACCTCGTAGTCGTGAAAATCAGGCAGATGCAGTTGCTGTAACAAGAGCCCTCCGTTGGCGTGGGGATTGGCGCTCATGCGCCGATCTCCAGCCGGCGCCAATTCAGCCAATTCGGCAACCAATTTGCCGGTCTTGTCGAACAATTGCTTCGGATGGTAGTTTTTCAACCACTTTTCCAGAATCTTCACATGCCCCGCTTCACTCATGTCGCCCATCGGAACCTGATGCGATCGAAATGTTCCCTCGGTAGGTTTGTCATCGACTTCCTTAGGGCCGGTCCAGCCTTTCGGAGAGCGTAAGATGATCATAGGCCAATTCGGACGCGCTTTGAATCCGTTGGCGCGGGCGTCAGTTTGGATGCGTTGGATCTCGCCGAACACGGTGTCCAGCGTAGCCGCCATCAGCTGATGCATCGCCATCGGATCGTCACCTTCGACGAAATACGGCGTGTAACCGAGGCCACGAAACATCGCGTCCAGTTCGTCATGCGGAATGCGCGCCAAAACCGTGGGGCCGGCAATTTTATAGCCATTCAAATGCAGGATGGGCAACACGGCACCGTCGTGGACCGGATTGAGAAATTTATTCGAATGCCAACTGGCAGCCAAAGGACCGGTCTCTGCCTCACCATCGCCGACTACACATGCAACGATCAAATCGGGATTGTCGAACGCTGCCCCGTAGGCATGCGACAGCGAATAACCCAGCTCGCCTCCCTCGTGAATCGAGCCCGGTGTTTCAGGTGCGACGTGACTCGGTATTCCGCCGGGGAAGGAAAACTGTTTGAACAGCCGCTTCATCCCCGACTCATTTTGGGCGATATTGGGATACACCTCGCTGTAGGTACCCTCTAGATAGGCATTCGCCACCAGCGCGGGTCCGCCATGCCCCGGCCCGGTAATGTAGATTACATTTAGATCATGCATCTTGATAACACGGTTCAAGTGGACGTAGGCAAAGTTTAGCCCCGGCGTCGTGCCCCAGTGCCCAAGTAGGCGCGGTTTGATGTGCGCCTGCTTGAGCGGCTTCTTCAACAGCGGATTGTCGTAGAGATAAATCTGGCCAACCGAGAGATAGTTCGCCGCAGACCAATAGGCGTCAATTTTCCTCAGCAATTCAGGATTCAGAGTTTGTGTGTTCATGGTTTATTGTCCTGTGTTAAGCGCGCCATAGGGGGTTCCTCGGTGCTACGTTCTTCGGCCTGAGCGGCGCACAAGCAAGCGCCGAAGATGAAAATGCACCCGAAAAGGTAAATCCACAGCAGTAAGGCCATGATCCCGCCGAACGCCCCGTAAACCGCATTCAACGTGGCGAAGTCCTTAAGGTAAACAACGAAGAGATTTTCCGCTACGTACAACATTGCCGTAGCGCACAAAGCGGCAATCCAGACTTCGGCAAAGTGCGTGGGTCGGCTCGGAGCCAGCTGGTAAAAAAGACTTAGACTGAGGAAAACCACCAGCGAAGAGATGAAAAAGTTTCCCAAGGTATAGACCCAAGAATTGAAATCATAGATTGGAATGAGCCAATCCTGCGTCAATTTCGCCAGCACCGGCACCGCGACGCTTAAAAGTACCACGCAGACCATAATGACAAGAAAAACCAAGCTTTTAAGTGGTCGCCGCCACCAATTGGAGGTCTCGCTGCCCCATGCGCGGTTGGTGGCAGAGATCAGTGTGGTGAAGATTTGCAACGCTGCCCAAGCAAGCATGAGAAATGCCACCACTCCCATCTGACCGCGCGCTTCGACTACACCGGTCATCGCGTCAAAAATGTAACTTTCCTTATCGCCACTCATCGGAACATAAGTTTCTACATAAGCAATGATTGCTATTCCGGCCCGGTCTTGGTCAATGAAGATCGAGGCAATCGTGACAAACAGGATAACCAAAGGAAATAGCGAGAAGAATGCATAGTAGGAGAACGCTCCGGCCCACTGCGCTCCATCTATAACCGAAAACTTTTTCAGGGCAAGCCAGGGTATGGTCCAAACTCTGCTAGTCTTTTGATTGAGCCGGGTGGCAGATTCAAACGGTGCCGCCTTCCTTTGCTGTCCTGCGAGCCGCACCACCTTCACTATCTCCAAAATCAACAATGGAATGGCGCCCAAGGCGAGCAGAAGTAAACTATCGCTGAACGGCATGTATGACGTCTTCAGGAAGCGACCCAGCGTTTCGTTATGCTGGCTCCACACCTGTAGGCCGAATGAAACGGCAACCACAAGCATGAGATTGATATTCGTGAATAGAGAAATACGCCACACCGGCTTGCTTTCGCTGCGAACGCCGAAGGACCGCAACAATTCAGCGAAGACCAGTACAGAAAAAGCGTAGGTGCGCGCAATTTCCGTGGTTTCCACTTTCAACATATACCAGTAAACCACGAACGCCACACCTGCCGTGAGTATACCCGTGAAGGCCATCGTACGGAGAAATTTGGGAGTCGTAATGCGCTCTGAGTGAGGGCGCGGGCTGCGATTCATTACGTCGGAATCGATGGGATCGGTAGCCAGACAAAGCGCAGGCAGACCGTCGGTCACGAGATTAATCCAAAGTAGGTGAATCGGCAGCAGCGGCGTCGGCAGGCCAATGATTACGCAGACGGTCATCAACAGCAATTCGCCGGTGTTACCCGCCAGCAAGTATTGGAGCGTCTTGCGGATATTGTCGTAGATACCGCGCCCCTCTTCGACGGCGGCGACGATGGAGGCAAAGTTGTCATCGGTGATGATCATGTCTGCCGCCTGCTTGGTAACTTCCGTACCGGCTCGCCCCATGGCAATACCTATGTCGGCGCCTTTGATGGCCGGGGCGTCGTTAACACCGTCGCCGGTCATCGCCACGACCGCATCATTCGTTTGCCAGGCGCGAATAATGCGTAGCTTGTGCTCAGCGGTAACGCGGGCGTATACGGCTATTTCGGGCGCGTGCTGAAGAAGATCCCGGTCGGACATTTTGTCCAGCTCGATGCCCGCGACTGCTCTGTCTTCGTCTGATGCGATACCGATTTCCCGCGCAATGGCCGTTGCAGTATCGGGATGATCGCCGGTAATCATCACTACGCGAATGCCGGCGGCGCGGCATTTTGCAACAGCGACCTTGGCTTCTTGGCGGGGTGGATCAACCATTCCCGACAGGCCCACGAATACGAGATCATGCTCCACATCGTCAGCTGTTAAGTCGGCGGCTACCGTCTTATCCAGGTCGCGATAAGCAGAACCGAGCACACGCAGGGCTTGCTGCGCCATCGCGGTATTTTGCGCGACAATGGTCTGTCGATCTTCGTCCGTCATCGGGCGCACTCCAGTGCCGGTATAAAGGTTTGTGCAGCGTTCTAACAGTACATCGGGCGCTCCGTTGATGAAGGCACGCAGTTTTCCGTCCTGCATTTTACGTATCATTGTGCTGAGTTTGCGATCGGAGTCGAAAGGTATTTCTTGTTGCTTGGGCAGTTTTCGTTCAATGCTCTCATAGTCACCGCCAGCCTTGGCGCCGGCCGCCAACAATGCACCTTCGGTGGGGTCGCCAATAACTTTCCAGTTCTCCTTTTCCTGAACCAAATGGGCGTTGTTGCAGCCGAGGATGATAGTCGCAAGTTCGAGCAACGGCTCCGCGTGCTCGGCTTCCGCCTTCTTGCCCTCAAAACGTACTTCGCCTTCCGGTTCATAACCAAGGCCTGTGACCTCGTAACTTTGGTTTGCGACGTAAAGCGCACGCACGGTCATTTCGCCCATCGTCAAAGTACCGGTTTTGTCCGTGCAGATGGTCGTGGTCGACCCCAGCGTCTCGACTGCGGCCAGTTTGCGTACGAGCGCATGGCGACGGGACATGCGCAATACGCCGAGCGAGAGCGCCACCGTGACGACCGCAGGTAGTCCTTCCGGTACTGCGGCCACCGCGAGACTCACCGAAGTCAAGGATAACTCGAACAGATCCGTGCCGCGCAGCAATCCTAATCCGAACAGTAGTGCAACAATGCCCAGCGCCGCCCAAATCAGCATTTGCCCGAAAGACTCGAGTTTTTTCTCCAGCGGAGTTTGTTCCTCCTCTCCGGCCTTTTCAATCAGACCGGCAATACGACCCAACTCGGTCTGCATGGCTGTGGCCACGACGACGGCCTGGCCAGTACCCATCGCGACGCTGGTGCCCATGAACACCATATTCTCGCGGTCGGCAAGCGGGATATCGCCTTGATCTAAAGTCACAGTCCGCTTAATCACCGCCAACGATTCGCCGGTCAGCGTCGCTTCGATGCACTTGAGCGAGGCCGCTTCCAAAAGCCGGGCATCGGCAGCGATCAAGTCGCCAGCTTCTAGCGCTAGAATGTCACCGCTGACTATTCCCGAGGCCGGAATCGACGTGACCTTACCATCTCGCAACACCTTGGCCTCGGGCGCGGTCATTTTCTTGAGCGCCGCGATGGACTGCTCGGCTTTGAATTCCTGGTAGAAGCCGATGACGGCGTTGAGGACGACGATGGCGAAAATCGCAATAGCATCCATCATTTCGCCCAACAGGCCAGAGACGACGCCGGCTGCGATTAGAACCCAGATGATCAAACTTTTGAACTGGTCGAAGAAAATCCGCAACGGACTGATGCGCTTGCCTTCCTTCAACGCATTCGGGCCGTTGGCGGTGAGGCGAAGGCCCGCTTCCTGTGCCGTTAGTCCAGCTTCTGAAGATTTGAGCTGCGCCAGCGTTTCCTCGGCGGACTGACTGTACCAGGCCTTGCTTTTTGGTTGTTCGGTGGCGGCGGATGCTCTAGTCATGCATAGGATCCTTCAACTGCCAGGCTTGCCCTTGGCGGGGCTTTCCTTTCGGACACAGTTCTCTCTAAGCGCGTAGCAAAACAGTACGACTGGTTCAGCCACATTCGAAAATTCCGCAACCGTAACGATAACCGCACGGAGTATGTATTTACTTCAGCGGCAATGCTTCTTGGTAACCGATTCATCTATCCAGTATCCTTGGCGATCGTAATGTTGATGCAGTTCTGTCTCATAATCTCTGGTTAGCTGAGATTCCTCCGTATATTCCGGTGATTGTTTGATGGCCTCACAGGTGAGATTAATGAAGACTGTCGATTCACTCCAACTAACCCGCACGATCCATTTCGGTGAAACCAGGACCTTTTTTCCTGGCCACCAGTTTTGCGTATCGATGATCAAATAGCGAATCGTCCAGTATTGATCATCGAAGTAGAATTCTTCCACTTTCCCTATTTCTTCATCGAGGCTGTGCAATTTGTAACCTTTTAGTGTTTTGGCTTTGTTGAACATGGGAGTACTCCTGGTTTTTTGAGTTTGATTTTGCAATCTATTGTCGTCCGACTGACAGTCATATTTGAAAAACCGCTACATTTTTATCTACAGTTAGCGGTCAAAGCGAGTAATCCTAACGAATAAGGTTAGATTTTGTGAGCAACGCGAACCAAAATCTAACCTTATTCGTTAGTCACGATCGGATAACTATATAACTGAAGCAGAGAATGACATTGCCCACTATTTGAATTAATACACTCAACATTGAACTTGGTCGGTGCGGCAGCGAACATATCTAAGCACAGCCACAGTGTGGTTTTCCAGTTAGCCCATTTATCCGATAGCTGCGTTACCTTCCGAAGTTCAGGTAAAAGCAGCAATTCCCAATTTGAGGATAAAAAAGGGTGCGGGGTGTGCTTGGCGAGGATGTCGGCGGCAGGGCAGATTTTTGCTCCTGCAAAATCTGCATTCACGCCATCCTTGGCGTTCGAGCCGCCGTCAAGCCCCCATGGATGGGTTTACGGCGTTCCTCGACAGGCATACCCCGCATCCTGAATACGGCGAAATTTCTCAAACTGGGAATTGCTGAGGTAAAAGCAGAAATATACTCTTCGGTAAATGTCTTTACTCAATGATGCGGTCTTATGTTCGATAACGTACGGACATTATTTGATGTTTGGGTTAACGTAAATTCGATGTTTGTATAACATCGCACCCCGTTAATGCTCAATCATACCAAGCTACAAATCGCTTTTAAGGAATTGGGCGAGAGTAGGAAAGCATTATTTCCTGTTGTAGCCGTATCTGTTTTTTGTGTACGACACTGGCAAATAACACCAGTGCGGCTTACATACAGCGTCTGTCGCTTGATCCTGAGTGTGGTTAAGAGGTCTATATGTTGTCGTCATCTGTGGCGGGTTTTGTTGGAGGGCTAGCTTTTGCCGTTTCCCAGCAAGCCGCACCATTCGACTGAAGCTAGCCCCTAATGGGGAATGGAAAAGGCAATAGCGCTGATTGAAATAGCGCGAAATTATCATAAACCAAGTGGAGAACTAAAAATGAGCTGGAATCGAATAGAGGGTAATTGGAAGCAATTCAAGGGTAAGGTTAAGGAAACATGGGGCGATTTGACCGATGATGAAATCGATCAAATCGCCGGTAAACGCGATATTCTTCTTGGCAAAATCCAAGAGAAATACGGGATTGCGCAAGACGAAGCTGAAAAGAAGGTCAAAGACTTTGAGGATTCGCTCGATTGACCTTGATATGCGGCCACTATAACATTAACCGCATTCTGCGATGACTCAACAACCACCGGCTAAAAACCGGTGGTTTCGATTAACAAATTGAAAATCCGAATACGGCGTCAATGCGGTATAAGCGAGCCAATATTTTTCACTGCTGAAATGGGTTCGTCCCATTTCAGCAGTGAAAAATGACTTACCGATTATTGCCTACGGCGGTCTCAACCTACCTGTCGGCAGGTTCGCCCTGCCCCCCCACTACTCCACATCATCCTATCCTCAATGCGGCTTCCGTAGCACAATCCCATAAATGTCTTTCGCCGCGTCGCGATGCTTTGCATTTGGTTTCCGCCTGCGCAAATTGCGCAGTCTCCGGCAAAACACCCGCCCGGCGCTACGGATATCGGAGACTAAAATCTTGACTTCGCTGCAGCTCCGTTTCCAAGACTTTTAGCACCGTTTATGGTTCGACTGAATAACATCTGCCAAATTAAGTCCTATATAAAATCATGAGATTGCCGTTTTGGATTATTTACAAAAAACAAACCGATCAGTCCTGCCGCTAATAAGAAGATAGAACTCGGGATAGGAACTACACCCGCCATTGCTGAACCAAATATACTGTGAACCTGCGTTGTAGGATGAAAATCGTCCCAAAAGAGATAACCGGTTGAATCGGCACAAACATCCGGCAATGCTACGCAAGCATCAACCGTATTCGTGAAACCGTAAGCCTCTGGATCCTGAAAGATTCCATTAAACAAGCTAAAAGTATCAAATCGAAAAATATTGGTGTCTGGAAATGACGCACTCAGATTACTCAATTGACTGGCTAGGACTTGATTAAACTCCACAGAAAAATCATAAGCCGCTTCGATACCTGATTGGCCCATGGACTGTACAAAGGGTGTTAAACTTAGATCCGGCAAATTTGGGACTAAAATATTTTTAGCGCCTTCTTCTGCAAGATCACCGACATAAGATCCAACATTATCAGCCGCCCCGCTCGCCGAATCCCCCGTCAAATAGTCATTGGCGCCTCCCCACACTACATGCAAAGCATCTGAACTGGTGTTTATGAATGGCAAGTAAGCCGTTCTTTGAAATGCCATTCCAGGCAATAGTAAAAATCCCAAGCCATCAACTGAACCGCCATCACCAGAATTGCCGGTTCCAGTTGTTGAACCGGCAATTGCATAACTTGAAAAATTAGAACTATGAATGGCATCTGACAAATATTCAACCGACACGGGTCCATTTGAATATCGCCCATCATAATAAGGTGGACAAGAATGTCCAGGATCACAATTACCGGCTAAAAGATTATAAATACTCAGGACGGATGATGAACTCGCTCCTGTATCCGAAAGGCTATCACCCAACACATATAAACTGGAAAAAGATGCCGCTCCGGCAGAGCCGCTTCCAAAAAATAACATCCACATTATTGTAATAACATACTTTTTGTTGTTCATTGTTATAGCTCCGGTAGAAATAACGGTGATTTAATTAAGTACTCGATCAATCTTTGTAAGCCAAGAAAAACATCGTCCCTCGGTAAAATTGTTCTAAGCTCCTAATCTAGGAAAAAACAGGGGAAATTATTCTAAAAAAGCGCTATTTAAAACTTAAGAAATTGAATTTAAAGGGATTTAAACGACTATGCCGAGCAAATTTCGACTTTCATCCAAGAAGACATATAAATATTTGATTTTATTTGTGCAATGTTTACTTCACTGAATCAAGAAACTCTCCCAAAAAAAGTTTCATACTCGGCTTATCCGACTTAGTCTGAGGGCTACATACAAAAAATCGACCTCTGACGTAACTATTCAGTCCCCCGACAATTATCGTTCCCACGCTAGAGCGTGGGAACGATAGGGGGGGGGGTGAATAATTACCCTCTGACACTGTACGCTAACCAACATAGCCAGTTTCACTGTGCAAATGCATAGCTAGACTTTGTTCGTTTTGCTACGTACATCGCCTCATCGGCGCGCTTGATCAAATCGAATACGGTGATACCGTCTTTCGGACAAATCGAGATACCAATACTCGGTTTGATGATGAGTTCCCCTATGCTGAGCTGACAAGGTGCTGCAATAACATTCGCAATCTTTTCCGCAATGATCTTGACGCCATGAATGTCTCCAAACTCCATCAGCAAATACAAAAACTCGTCTCCCCCGTAGCGGCTAACTGTATCGACTTCGCGAGTACACTGTTCTAACCGTTCGGCAATGATTTTTAGCACGGCATCCCCTACTTCATGTCCGTGTATATCATTAATGTTCTTGAAATTATCAAGATCGACGAACATAACTGCTAAATTCCAACCATGGCATTTGGCCTGGGCTAATCCATGCTCCAGCCGGTTGACAAACAGCTCGCGGTTTGGCAAGCCGGTCAAAGGATCATGAAAAGCCGCATGCCGTGCGGCTATCTCATCTTGGGTGACCATGTTCAGCCGTTGTTTCAATAAGTAGTGCACATCGACCTCTACCTCCAACGCCTGATTCACTGCTGATAACTCGTCTACTGCTTGCCCCATCTTGGCTTGAGTCGCTTCGTTTTTTTCAAGTAGATCTCCAACATCTGTCGGTTGATTATGAGTACCGGCTATTTCCTTACGAGTTGTGTTGACTGACGACAATTCTTCGACACACTCCTCCACTAAGTCTTTTATGTCTTCGCTTTGCTCGAGTAGTCCGGTCAGAGACTTGCTCTGTAATGCCTTTTCAGGAGTTTTTAACTTTAGGTTGGTTTTCATGGTCGATATTTCTTTCGGCTTGTTATGTAATGATAGGTTATACCTTTCGTACTTCAAATTTCGGTAGTTCCCGAGGAGGCGCCGGGGTATCCGACAAAGGTTTTCAGTCAGACTTGATACGATCAAGCCTTTATTGTGTGTAAATAAGTCAACGCCGTCTGTACGATAGCAAACATAACTCAATTGATTGCAACTTCTATGGTTTTCAAAGAACGACTCCCTTTTAATTGAAAAACCGACTAAGAATAAAGGCGCGGAGTGTGTTTGACGAAGATGTCGGCAGCAGATCAAATTTATGCTCCTTGGCAATTGCTGAGGAGCATAAGAAGCCCGCCCGATTTTTTGAGCACCGATTCTTTTAGTATGTTCGCTAACGAACCGACACTAGCAAGTTTTACGATTAGGATTGACTTAGGGTTTTGGTGAACATATATCCTTACCCTGCAATGATGATAAGGAAAAACGCCACCGGCGTTTAGCAAATCCTTCTTCATTTAAATTTTTCAGCTTCTATACCTTTTAAATTTTTCAGCTTCTATACCTTTTAAATTTTTCAGCTTCTATACCTTTCGCACTTCAAATTTCGGCAGTGCCTAAGGAGAGACTGGCATAGAGCCTACAGGGACGTATTCACCCAGCACCTAAATTCCATAGCCCATTGCCATGGTTAATTGTCTTGGATAATTTAGGTGCAGGGTTCACGGCGTCCTTTGACGGTCGCCACGGCGCCGAATTTTGATCTACGATGGGTAAAACTGCCTCAATAAACCATTCACACCGAGACTGCCGATAAGTATGTAGACGATTATCACGTATGTGATTCACACCCACCGCTTAAGGCGGATAATTTGGAGATTTAGCCATGAAACAATTTATTAGATTATTTACCGCATCTATTTTGGCCCTGACATTATTGTCAGCGGTCGGTTGCGCAACGACAGAAAAACATTCGGGAACCGGTGAATATTTTGACGACAGCGTCATCACCACTAAAGTCAAGGCACAGTTATTAAATGAGCCCAATCTGAAATCTGCCCAGATCAATGTTGAAACCTTCAAGGGCGTCGTTCAACTTAGTGGTTTCGTGAACTCCCAGGCCGATATTAATAGAGCGGTCGAAATTGCACGTAGCGTCAATGGCGTACAGTCGGTTAAGAATGACATGAGACTGAGATAAGGAGCTCTAACATGGAAACATTTGACAAAGTATCACAATCAGCTCATGAGGCTTTCGACAAGATGGCCGATGCAACCAGCCATGCGGCAGAAGCAATCGGTGAAAAAGGAGAGCAATTTAAAAATGCTGAGCAGCAAATGGTCAAGAATTGCCGCGGTTATATCCGCGAGTATCCGATCATGTCAGTGGGTATTGCGGCAGCGGCTGGCTTTTTGCTAAGTCGGCTATTAAGCAAATCACCCTATTAACCCATCAAGTATCATGAGCCAACAAACCACAAACTTATGTCGATTCAAATTTAGGAGTAATCCATTGTGGAAACCATAGACAAAGCAGCCAGTTCAGCGCATGAGACTGTCGACAAGATCGCCAACGCAACCGCACATGCCGCTGAGGCCCTTGGCGATAAAGGACAGCAACTGAAAAATGCAGAACAGCAATTACTCGAAAATTGTCGATGTTATGTCCGCGACAATCCAATAACTTCTCTGGGTATTGCGGTAGCGACCGGTTTTTTGTTAAGTCGCGTCATTAGCGGCCGTTAGATCTCTTTTCATGAACGCTAATGCAAAGGATGAGGCTATAGAACAACAAACTTCCTCGCGCGCCTGCCAACCTCCAAGTGAAACCGCCATTCTGGAAGACACTCAATCGCTATGGCATGAATTACATGGGCTTGCGTATGATCGCTTAAGACTCGCTACGCTTGAGACACAGCGGGCGGCTCAGAGTCTGGTGACCATGATCATTTCAGGGGTGATGATTGCTCTTTTTCTGAGTAGCGCATGGCTGGGACTCATGGTAGTAGTGGTAGTGGAGCTAATCGAAAAAGACGTCACGTTGAGTAGCGCCATTCTCCTTGCCGTCGTTGTCAACTTGCTGATCGCGTTGGTTCTCTTTAACGTGATACGCCTAAAGGCACGCGATCTGGGATTTTCAGCAACTCTCCGCAGTCTTCAACCCGGACCCAAGCCATCCGAGAAAGGCGTGGAGTCATAATGGTTGTCTATCGTCAAAAACAAAGTGTGTCTAGATCCCTGAAGCATCGGATCAGAGATGCGGAGGCGCAATTATTGAATCGTCAACGGAAAATCGATGCACGCACTTCAACGCTTATCCGGAATATCCACCAACAAATAACCGCTCCGTCAACCTTGCTGTTGGCGGGCGGCATCGGCTTTATCATTGGCGAACTCACCAAGCGTAAAGACCTGAAATGCCGAAACACCACCGACAAACCGGTCGCTGCCGAGACATCACCGCTGAAAACCGCGCTAATCATTATGGGTTCGATGCGCACTTTATACACGGCCCTATTGCCTTTAGCCTGGATAATAAAATCCTATCACCAACCGGGCGAAACCAAGTCACGGGAATAGCCTAACGCTTCGACGGGATACCCAAATGATTGACGCTAACTCTTTTTGACCGCGTAAAGCAACAATACTCCGCCGACTACAATTGCCGCCACGCCGGCCCAAACCGGTACATTGACCGTTTCGGTATCTTTAACCGTTAGCTCCAAAGGGCCAAGCTTGGCCTGCTGGGTTTCCTTGGTATAGCTGAACTGGCCATACACTAAACCCAAGATTCCGGCTATGACCAGCACGATTGCGATTATCTTGATTGAATTCATTTCGCTCCTCCTTTCATACTAAAAAAATCGTTCGTCTTCGTTGAAGAAACCCTGTTAAATTAAGAGCTAAAACCGGTAATCATCGATTCCTATCAGCATCAGTCCTTTGGCTTGGTTTCTTTTAGTCTTTCGATAAAACAGGGTTCATTACGATGGTTGCAACTTACAAGACTCTTCGGCCTTGTATGACGCGCAACATGATCAAAACAACCGCAAGAACGATTAGAATGTGAATGAATCCACCCAGCGTATATGAGGAAACCAAACCCAATGCCCAGAGGATAATTAGTACAATTGCTAGTGTTTGAAGCATTGTGATTCTCCATTGAAATTAGTCATTTGTCGGCGATAAGAATTGAAATCGGACCAACGTTTCGGTAAGCCGCCATTCCCCGGCTTATTGTGTTCGTATCAATCGTCTTCAAGCACGTCCTTAACATCTTCCTTTGCATCGCCATAACCCGACTGAACCTTACCGATATTCTTTTGAACATTGCCTTCTATCTCCATGCCTTTGTCGTCCAATATCTTGCCGGCAACTTCTTTGACTTTGCCCTTGGCCTCTTCGACTCTGCCTTTTACTTGATCTTTGTTCATGAGTGTCTCCTTATTAAAATAATTTAGCCATGAATAAAGCCCAGTATCGAAACTTTATACGACTGAGTGCAGATACTACCTACAAAAACGAGAACAGTCGGTGCGGTAACGAACAGATAACTATCTCTATTAGATTAATAATGAAAACATAATATGTAATATCTCTGATGGTGAACGCGCATGGATAATATTATCGTATATCAATTACTTACCATCGATTCTAGTATCCTCTAACTGAAAATACGGGAGTAGCTAAACGGTTAACAAATGGTTGTGATTGGTTACATGAATTTAGAAGTTTAAAAAATCGATTATCGACGGATCGACTTGCTAACCAACAACGAACGACAGAATTAGCCGGATCATGAAACATTGATCAGTTATCACTTACCATAAACCAGCCACGCATTCACACACAGAATTCTGTTATTAAAAAGCTGTCTGTGCTATTATTCGCGTTTTTTAAATTTAGGACCAAGTACATGGCAAAAGAAGATCAAATCGAAATGGAAGGCAAGGTTGTCGAAACCCTACCGAATACGATGTTCAGGGTTGAACTCGAGAATGGGCATATCGTCACCGCACACATTTCCGGAAAAATGCGTAAACATTACATCCGTATTCTGACCGGCGATAAAGTCAAGGTAGAAATGACGCCTTACGATTTAAGCAAAGGAAGAATCACCTTCCGTATGCGCTAATCCCGCGCAAGTGCGGGATTAGCGAACGATAACCGCTAACTTTTTTCAGAAACAGTCAATTCCTTACTTTCTATCGCAAAAGCCAGTTCATTGTTTTCGACATAGATCCGGACATTCCCGCCCCGCACCAATTTACCAAACAATAAATCATTAGCCAGCGGTTTCTTGATTTTCTCCTGAATCAAACGCGCCATCGGTCTCGCGCCCATTTTCGGATCGCAACCGTTTTCGGCAAGCCATAATCTCGCTTCAGACTCCAACATCAGCGTGACATGCTTCTCGGCCAGCAAGGCTTCGAGTTCGAAAATAAATTTATCGACAACATGGCCGACAATCGAAATATCCAGCGGCTTGAACTGAATTACCGCATCCAAGCGATTACGGAATTCCGGAGAAAAACTTTTTTCGATCACCTTCATGCTATCCGAAGCATGATCCTGCGAGGTGAAACCGATCGAGGCGCGACTACCTTCTTCGGCGCCTGCGTTTGTCGTCATAACCAATATGATATTACGAAAGTCGGCTTTGCGGCCGTTATTGTCGGTTAATGTGCCATGATCCATCACTTGCAATAGCAGATTGAAAACATCAGGATGCGCTTTCTCTAACTCGTCCAATAAAAGCACGGCATGAGGATGCTTGGTCACTTGCTCGGTTAGCAGACCGCCCTGATCGAAACCGACATAACCCGGAGGGGCACCGATCAATCTTGATACGGTATGGCGCTCCATATATTCGGACATATCGAAGCGAATCAACTCGACGCCCAGTACTTTGGCTAATTGACGAGTAACTTCGGTTTTACCGACCCCGGTCGGTCCCGCGAACAGGAACGAACCGATGGTTTTTTGCGCATCCCTAAGACCGGCGCGTGACAGCTTGATGGCTGAAGCGAGTGCCGAAATTGCCTCGTCTTGACCGAAAACCAGCATTTTAAGATTCTTTTCCAACGCTTCAAGCTTTTCTACGTCATTGGATGAAACCGATTTTGCCGGTACTCGGGCCATTTTCGAAACAATCTCTTCTATTTCCAGCGAATCGATAATCGGTTTACGCTGATCGGTCGAAAGTAAGCGTTGACGTGCTCCAGCTTCATCGATCACATCGATGGCTTTGTCCGGCAAATGCCGGTCGGTGATATAGCGGTCCGATAATTCGGCGGCCAACCGTAAAGCGTCCGCCGTATACTTGATATCGTGATGCTCCTCGAAGCGCGATTTCAACCCCTTCAAAATCAGAATGGTATCTTCGACCGAAGACTCGACAATATCGATTTTCTGGAAACGACGCGCCAAAGCATGGTCTTTTTCGAAAATTCCGCGGTATTCCTGGTAGGTTGTCGAACCGATACAACGCAACTGACCGGAAGCCAAAACCGGCTTAATGAGATTAGACGCATCCATAACCCCACCGGAAGCGGACCCCGCGCCGATAATCGTGTGGATCTCATCAATAAATAATATCGCTTCCGGCTGCTTTTTTAACTGGTTAACCAATGCTTTCAAACGTTTTTCGAAATCCCCCCGATATTTGGTGCCGGCCACCAACGCGCCTAAGTCCAGAGAATAAATCACATTGCCCATCAGCACTTCGGGAACCTCTTCCTCGACAATCCGTTTCGCTAAGCCTTCGGCAATCGCGGTTTTTCCGACGCCGGCCTCACCGACCAGCAGCGGGTTGTTCTTACGTCTACGGCATAACACCTGTATGGTTCTTTCGACCTCGAGCTCGCGTCCAATCAGCGGATCGATCTTACCAAGTCTCGCCTCCTCATTCAGATTGGTCGCATATTTTTCCAATGGACTTTCGGATGTATCGCCAGCCGCACCGCTCATTTCCGGATCCCGCTCCATCTCGCGCTCCCGCTCCGATTCTATCTTTGAAACACCGTGGGCCAGATAATTAACGACATCGAGACGCGTAATATTTTGCTTATTCAGTAAATAAACCGCTTGCGAGTCCTGTTCGCTAAACAAGGCTACAAATAAATTGGCGCCGGAAACTTCTTTCTTATCGGTCGCCTGAACATGAAACACCGCCCTCTGCAATACCCGCTGAAAACCGAGTGTCGGTTGCGTCTCGCGCTGGACGCCTTCGGGAATCAGCGAAATCGTATCATTAATAAACTGCGTCAGTTCATCGTGCAACTTTTTAAAATCGCACCCACAAGCCCGTAGCACCGCGACGGCACTGGCATTATCCAACAAGGCCAACAGTAAATGCTCGACGGTAATAAATTCATGCCGCTTTTCGTGAGCATTCTTAAAGGCGAGATTTAAAGTAATCTCCAACTCTTTGCTTAACATATTTCCTCCGACCTACGCGATTTCCATCGAACACATTAAGGGATGGTGATGCTCCCGAGAATATTCGTTGACCATGCATACTTTTGTCTCCGCGACATCCTTAGAATAGGTTCCACACACACCGATTCCTTGAGTATGTACCTGTAACATAACTTGTGTCGCTTTCTCCTCGGACATATTAAAAAACTCCATCAACACTTCAACGACAAAGTCCATCGGCGTGAAGTCGTCATTCAATAAAATAACCTTATAAAGGGGCGGTTTTTGCAATTGAGGCTTAGTCTCTTGAAGAGCCAAATCGCCATCATTGTCTTTTAATGGGTCAAAATCAGACATACTTTTAACAATTCTAAAAGAATCAAAACGACTTAGAGTTTACCATAGTGAGCGCGCCTGTAAATTTCAATCTTTCATAACATAAAATCACCAAATCAAGTAAAATGTAGCGTTTTTTTATAAACGAGTTTGCCGATGGTCTGGAAGCCCCATGTCACCGTTGCAGCGATCATTGAAAACGACCGGCGTTTTCTGCTAGTTGAGGAAGAAACATCCAACGGACTTGCATTCAATCAACCCGCGGGACATTTGGAAAAAGGCGAAGACTTAATTAACGCAGTTAAACGGGAGGTTACCGAAGAAACCGCTTGGCAGTTTGAACCTGAATACATCGTTTCAGTTCAATTATGGCGAAGAAACCCGGCTAGCCCCAGTTTTCTGCGGATTTGTTTTGCCGGCAATTGCCATTCTTTCGACCCCAATCAACCATTGGATGAAGGCATCATCGCGACACACTGGCTATCCCGCGCTGAAATCGCCGCCAAACACGATCGCTTACGCAGTCCGCTGGTCATGATCGGCATTGATGAATTTCTTTCGGGGAAACACCATCCATTAACTTTATTAGAATCCTTTCTCGATCTGGATGCATGAGTAAACACATTATCGTAGGCATGTCAGGCGGTGTCGACTCTTCCGTCACCGCTTTGAAACTGCTTGAAAAAGGCCATCGAGTCACCGGCCTGTTCATGAAAAACTGGGAAGAAGACGACGGCACCGAATATTGCACCGCAATGGCTGACCTGGCCGACGCGCAACAAGTCTGCGATAAACTCGGCATCGAATTGAAAACCGTCAATTTCGCGGCCGAATACTGGGACGAAGTGTTCGAAGTCTTTTTATCCGAATTTAAGGCCGGGCGCACGCCAAATCCGGACATCCTGTGCAACAAACATGTTAAATTCAAGGCCTTTTTGGATTATGCGCTCGAAGACCTAGGCGCCGAATATATAGCGACCGGCCATTACGCGCGCGTCCGCGAACAGGCTGGCGAGTTCCAGTTATTGAAGGGCTTAGACCCTAACAAGGAACAAAGCTACTTCCTATACGCCATGGGCCAAAAAGCCTTATCGAAAACGCTGTTTCCGATCGGCCATCTGCACAAACCGGAAATTCGCGCGATCGCCGAAAAGGCAGGATTCGCGAACAGCCGCAAGAAAGACAGCACCGGCATTTGTTTCATCGGCGAACGTAAATTCAAGGACTTCCTGCAGCGCTACCTGCCGGCCCAACCCGGCGAAATGCGCACGCCGGAAGGCCAATACATCGGGCGGCACCACGGCCTGATGTATTACACGATGGGACAACGCCAGGGACTCGGCATCGGCGGCGTCAAAAACGCGCCGGACGAACCTTGGTTCGTACTGGACAAAGATCTCGACAACAACGTGCTGATCGTCGGCCAAGGCCACGAACACCCGCTGATGATGCACAATACACTCGAAGCCGGGCAACTGGACTGGTGCGGCAACATGGGACTGACCGAAACGCTACGTTACGCCGCCAAGACCCGCTACCGTCAACCCGATCAGGACTGCATCGTCGAACCTCTGGATGGCGGAAACCGCGTCAAAGTCCGTTTCGATCAGCCGCAACGCGCAATCACGCCGGGCCAGTCGGTTGTGTTTTACGACGGCGAAGTCTGTCTAGGCGGAGGCATCATCGAATCTAGATCGAACGAATGAATCAACCCAAATCCTCGTTTCCGATCAACAATCTGCGCGTTACTCTCGTTCCCACGCTCCGGCGTGGGCTTGTGCCCGCCTGAGGCAGGGTAAATGCAGACCTGGTCGAGTAAATATGCCCCGATATGGATTCCCACGGAGGACCGTGGGAACCAGAAAAACTACCGCACATTTTTTACAACTTGGTTGACTGACATGACAAATTCCGCCCTTACCGCCATTTCCCCGATCGACGGCCGTTATGCCGGCAAAGTCGAAGCCTTGCGCCCCATCTTCAGCGAATACGGCCTGATCCGTTTTCGCGTACAAGTCGAAGTTCGCTGGCTGCAAGCCCTGGCCAAGCACCCTCAAATTTCGGAAGTTCCCGCTTTTAGCGAGAACGCCGACAGATTACTGAACGACTTAGTCGAACACTTTTCCGAAGCGGATGCACAGCGCGTCAAAGACATCGAAAAAACGACCAACCATGACGTCAAGGCAATCGAATATTTGCTCAAAGAAAAGATTGCCGGCAACGCCGAGCTTGAAAAAGTCAGTGAATTCATTCATTTCGCATGCACATCGGAAGATATCAACAACCTATCCTACGCCTTGATGCTTAGCGAAGGGCGTCAATTGATCATCGACCAAATCGACCAATGCATCGAGGCGATCCGCAAGGTTGCACATGACACTGCCGCACAACCGATGCTATCGCGGACACACGGACAATCAGCCACTCCAACCACAGTCGGCAAGGAATTCGCGAATGTCGTTGCGAGAATGCTGCGCCAGAAAAAACAACTGGAAGCGGCCGAGCTGCTCGGCAAGATCAATGGCGCGGTCGGCAATTACAATGCGCACTCGGTCGCCTACCCCAACGTCGATTGGAACGAATTTTCGAAAAACTTCGTCGAATCGCTGGGCCTAATGTTCAATCCGTACACGATACAAATCGAGCCGCACGACTACATCGCCGAATTCTTCCATGCGCTGTCGCGTTTCAACACGATCTTGCTCGACTTCGACCGGGACGTTTGGGGCTATATCTCGCTGGGCTACTTCAAACAAAAAACCGTTGCCGGCGAAGTCGGCTCGTCTACAATGCCGCACAAGGTTAATCCGATCGATTTCGAAAACTCCGAAGGCAATCTCGGCATCGCGAACGCTGTATTTAGCTTTCTTGCCGAAAAACTCCCTATTTCCCGCTGGCAACGCGATTTAACCGACTCGACCGTACTACGCAACATCGGCGTCGGCATCGCGCATACCAGCATCGCGATTCAATCGACGCTGAAAGGTATTTCGAAGCTAGAACTCAATAGCGATGCGCTCGAAGCCGATCTGAACGCGAATTGGGAAGTGTTGGCCGAACCGATTCAAACCGTGATGCGCCGCTACGGCATCGAAAAGCCCTACGAAAAACTGAAGGAATTGACGCGCGGTCAACGCATCACGCAAGAACAAATGCGCACATTCGTCGAAGGACTGGATATACCGCAGGACGCGAAAAAAGCACTGCTTGAATTGACGCCGCGAGCTTATACCGGTTACGCCGAACGATTGGCTCGAAAAATTTGAAATTTCGACCCCAAACCGAACAAACAGTAACCCAAGAAGCTAAGGAACGAGCATTTAATTACCCCAGCCTTAACTATCGCAGCACCTATTGACTAAGGTATTATGCGTTCCCGCGCAGGAGAGACTGTGAAAGTATTCAATATTGCGAAATAACCATGAAAAGCATGAACTAACATGAAGAATTAAATTGTTAACTTTATAATCTTTTTCTTCATTTCCTTCATGTTCTTCATGGTGAGTAAATTTTTATGCTTAGTATTCACCAATACTTTCACAGCCTCAGGAGCGTGGGAAAGCGGAAATAAGGAAATGGGTAAATGGGTAATCAATTGCAAAGTAGGGATGAAAATTCGTTTATGCGAACCTGTCTATAAAAAAATGTTATTTTATGTGGACAAACGCACAGTTAAAAATCACATCTTTTGAGAGAATTTACCCGAAGTTAGAAGACATACTTGTTTTGTTTTTTAAATTCAGAAAACTCCTTTATTTTAAAAGTGATTTTCACTTGAGGGCTGATGAAAATCAGCCCTTTTTTTTAATCCTATTTCATAGCAAGTCAATGCACATGCTCCATCTGAGTGAAAGACCCCTATATCTTTCACATCGAAATTAGGTATTGTTTCTGTTGACGTTGCCAAAATTTATAGCGTAACCTATATCAGCAATTTAATTCTTCAGTGACTGGAATAAAGCATTCCAGCTCGAATGATAAACGCATCAATTAAATCCAATCCTTCACCGGTTTTCAAATTGGTAAACACGAAAGGCCGATCGCCACGCATTTTTTTCGCATCGCGATCCATCACTTCCAACGACGCGCCAACATAGGGTGCCAAATCGATTTTGTTAATCACTAGTAGATCCGAACGTGTGATGCCCGGACCGCCCTTGCGCGGAATCTTGTCGCCCGCCGACACGTCGATGACATAAATAGTCAAATCGGCCAGTTCCGGGCTGAACGTCGCGCTCAGATTATCGCCTCCGCTTTCGACCAGCACGAAATCGAGATTGCCCCAGCGCTCGCATAATTCCTCGACCGCGGCCAGATTCATCGACGCGTCCTCGCGAATCGCGGTATGCGGACAGCCGCCGGTTTCTACACCCAAAATCCGATCTTCCGGCAAGGCCTGGCTACGAATCAAAAATTGCTGATCCTCGCGCGTATAGATGTCGTTTGTGACGACGCCGATTTCGAAATCGTCGCGCATGCGTTTGCACAGCGCATCGACCAATGCGGTTTTTCCGGAGCCGACCGGACCGCCGATACCGACTCTTAGAATCTGTCTGTCGTTCATATTTTTCTCTCAGGAACGGAATAATCGTGAATATTGCATTTCATGTCTGCTGCTGGCCAACGCAAGCCCGTAAGCGCTGCCGCCGATTTCGTCATCGGAGATCAACAAAACCTTGTCCACCCTATCCGGCAACAAGTTCGCCAAATTTCCAAGCAAACGTTGACCGGCCACTTGACCCAACGGCACCAATTTGACTGCACATAAGACCTGGTTTTCGAGCCAACTCCAGACATAACCTATCAACGTGTCGCGCATCGGTATCTGCCATTGCACGGCTGCCAACGCGAACAGCGCCGCGAGCGTGGCATCGGGTCGACGCCGCCATTCTCGTGCTTCGTCGATATTCAAGTCGGTCAATAATCGCGCGAGAGCTTGTCCGGTTTGCCTATCCTCTGATCGAAGTTCGGCGGTCTCGCGATAAGCCGTCAAAATCCGGCTCAAGCGCCGAACGGCGTCGAAGTCGCGGCGCTGCCAGGCATAATAAAATCGCACCAAAATCGGCAGGTCGATATGCTGCAAACCGTTGTCCAACATGCCGGAGAGCCATTCTTCGGCATCTTCGTCGTTTTTGATCAACCCGTCCTCGACCGCGCCTTCGAAACCCTGCGAATAACTGTACATGCCGATCGGCAAGCCCGGACTCACCAGTTGCAGCAAGCGCAGCAAACCGAAATCAGTGATCATGGCCGTGATAAGCGCCGGCTTCCGGCTCGAACGGCAATTCCGCGTGGGTCACGGTCAAGCCCAAGCCTTCGATCATGTGATCGAGTACATGATCACTCAAATAACGCAATTCGCCCGGCAAAATCTGCAGCGAGACATGACGGTTGCCCAAGTGGTAACAAGCGCGCGCAAACTGCAATAGGTCGCTGCTGCGCACGACCGAAAGCAGTTCGGGCGCGGCGTCGACCAAGACATTGAAGCGGTCGGGTCCGGTCAGCACCAACCCCGAGCGCAGTAGATGGCCGCGCGGCAAGAACAGGCCGACTTCGACGCCGCCTTCGGTCACGGCATGGAAACGGCTTTTCTGCCGCGTTTCGAAAGGCAGCGTCAGCACATCGACGGGAGTCACTTCGGAAGTAGCAAGTTCGGTAAGTTTCAGCATAATCTTAAAATAGAAAATAACGTTGAGCGAACGGCAGCACCTCGGCAGGCTCGCAAGTCAGCAACATCCCGTCGGCGCGAACCACGTAGGTTTGCGGATCGACTTCGATGACCGGTTGATAATGATTATGTATCATCGAATGCTTGCCGATCGAACGCGTCCCTCGAGTAACGCCGATGCGCTTACCGAGCCGCAATGTTTCGGCCAGCCCCGCGTCGGCAGCCGCTTGCGATAAAAACATCATTGATGTCGATGCTGCAGCTTGTCCGAACGAACCGAACATCGGCCGGTAATGCACCGGCTGCGGCGTCGGAATCGACGCATTCGGATCGCCCATCGGCGCGGCGGCGATGAATCCGCCTTTCACTATCAAACTGGGTTTGACGCCGAAAAAAGCCGGCTGCCAGAGCACCAGATCGGCTAATTTACCGACTTCGACCGAACCGACCTCGTGCGAGATACCATGGCTGATCGCCGGATTGATCGTGTATTTGGCGATATAGCGCTTGATGCGAAAATTGTCGTGGCGCGCATTGTCTCCCGGAAGACTGCCGCGCTGCACCTTCATTTTGTGCGCGGTCTGCCAGGTCCGCGTGATCACTTCGCCGACGCGGCCCATCGCCTGGGAATCCGATGCGATCATCGAAAACGCGCCGAGATCGTGCAGAATGTCTTCGGCCGCGATCGTTTCGCGACGGATGCGCGATTCGGCGAATGCGACATCCTCGGGTATACCCGGATCGAGATGATGGCAAACCATCAGCATGTCCAGATGCTCGTCGACGGTATTGATCGTATAGGGCCGGGTCGGATTGGTCGACGACGGCAGGACATTGGCATGACCGCAGGCCTTGATGATGTCCGGCGCATGGCCGCCGCCGGCGCCTTCGGTATGGTAGGTATGAATCGTCCGGCCCTTGAATGCGGCGATCGTATCCTCGACGAAGCCCGACTCATTCAGCGTATCGGTATGGATCGCGACCTGCACGTCGAAACGCTCGGCCACCGACAAACAACAATCGATCGCGGCCGGCGTCGTGCCCCAGTCCTCATGCAGCTTCAAACCCATCGCACCGGCGCGGATTTGTTCTTCGAGCGCTTCGGGCAAACTGGCATTGCCTTTGCCGAGCAGGCCGAAATTCATCGGCAATCCGTCCAAGGCCTGCAGCATGCGGTGAATGTTCCACGGCCCCGGTGTGCAGGTCGTCGCATTGGTGCCGGTCGCGGGCCCCGTACCGCCGCCGAGCATCGTCGTGACGCCGGACATCAGCGCTTCGTCGACCTGCTGCGGACAAATGAAATGAATATGCGCGTCGATGCCGCCGGCGGTCAGGATCTGCCCTTCGCCGGCAATGATCTCGGTGCCGGGGCCGATGATGATGTCGACGCCTTCTTGCACGTCGGGATTGCCGGCCTTGCCGATCGCTGCGATACGGCCGTATTTGATGCCGACGTCGGCCTTGACGATGCCCCAATGATCGACGATCAATGCGTTCGTAATGACCAGATCCATCGCGGTTTGCGAGCCGGCCTGACTTTGCCCCATGCCGTCGCGTATGACCTTGCCGCCGCCGAATTTGACCTCGTCGCCGTAGATCGTGCGGTCCTCCTCGACTTCGAGAAACAATTCGCTATCGGCCAAACGCACGCGGTCTCCGGTAGTCGGACCGAACATATCGGCATAAGCTTGACGGCTTAATTTACTCATGACTGTCCTCCAACGCGCTCATGATTTGCTGGCGAAAACCGTAAATTCTGCGCATGCCTGCAAAAGGCACCAATTGCACCTCGCGTTGCTGACCGGGTTCGAAGCGCACCGCTGTACCGGCCGGAATATCGAGCCGGTAGCCGCGAGCCTTGTCGCGGTCGAATTTCAAGGCCGGATTGGTTTCATAAAAATGATAATGCGAGCCGACCTGAATCGGACGGTCGCCGCTGTTCGCGATCAGAAGACGGATCGTTTCGCGTCCGGCATTTATTTCAAGATCGCCGTCGGCCGTAATGATTTCACCGGGAATCATGCTATCTCCTATTCGATCGGATTATGGACCGTGACCAGTTTGGTCCCATCCGGAAAAGTCGCTTCGACCTGAACTTCGGGCAGCATTTCGCAAACGCCGTCCATCACGTCTTCCGTGTTCAGCAGCGTTCTGCCGTATTCCATCAATTCGGCGACGGTTCGCCCGTCCCTAGCGCCTTCCATGATCGCGGCCGAAATATAGGCAACCGCTTCCGGATAATTGAGCTTCAAGCCCCTATCCTTACGCCGTTCTGCCAACAATGCGGCCGTAAAAAGCAGTAATTTGTCTTTTTCGCGTGGTGTCAATTGCATAATTTATCCTTACTGTGAAAGTACGCGAACCGAAAAGAGTGCGGTTGCTCGACTGACAGGCGTCGGCGGCAGGGCAGATTTTTGCTCCATGCAAAATCTGCATTCACGCCATCCTTGGCGTTCGAGCCGCCGTCGAGCCTACACGGACGTATTTACGGCGTCCTGTCGGGCGAGTAATCGCACCCTCACCTTTGCCCCTCGTACTTTTATTTGCTGGGCGATGTCCGGGCCTTCATGAACGTTAGGTTTCGGATTTGTATTCACGTCGCCCAGATGCGCGGCATACAAGCTTTGCGGCCTACCGTCGCCTCGCGAATCGCAGTCCAGACTTCGTTGAAAAAATCGCGCAGTTTATCGGCTCTATGATCCAATGCGCGGCAAATCAACAAATCATCGATGCGTGTGACGCCGCGCCCTGGTGCGTCGCCGATCACGTTTCGCACGATATCCAAAACTTCTGCCGAAGCAGGATAAGCAAACAAGGTTCCGCAAGATGAATGCCGGCTCAAGCCCCAACTTGCCGCGAAGGCTTGCGCGTCTAATCGTAAACGCTCCAAATAAATCGGTTCGTCTCCAAGGACTATGCGCCAATTCAACAAGGCTTCACCCAATTCAAAACCTTCGCCGGATGCGGGGCGGCCCAATACGATGACTTCCCATGCGATGAATCGCGAGCCGGTATCGATCTTTATCGTCGTTTCGGAAGTGAGCCGCGCGCCTTCGTAGACGATCGTTTCTTGCGGCAGCCATTCCAAGACCGCGTTTTCTTCGATCGTCATCGCGACCGACTGTGATGCGCTGTCGCCTTCACTTCGGTAAAACTTGCCGGCGGCCGGCGTCGTGATCAAGGCGTGACTGCCGCGTTCGACTTTGACTTCTATCGTCAATTGGTCTCCGGCAACGACGCCGCCAGGCGGATGCAACAAATACAGATGACAGACATCGCCTTCGGGATAAAACGGCCGCTGCACGGTCAACGGGCCGCGATGAGCCCAGCGCCGCAATACCGTTCTGCTTTCGGTCTTCGTAAAGCCCAGCGACAACTCGGCCTGCCAACCCTGACGCGAATCGATTCCGGCTTCGTTTACCGCGTCTCTGTCGCTGTACACCGGCTCAAGCACCGAGCAATAGCGCCAAACCAACCGCCGCGCACGACATAGCAACAGAAGCTCGTGTCCATTTCAAAATTACGGGGCTCAGTAAACCTGCCGCCAAGCCGATGCCATGCAACGAGGCGGTTGAAAGCAAAAAGCCTAAGGCAAAACCGGTTCGGTCCGCATCGGGACCGATTTCCAATGCATGCACATAGCCGTGGCTCAATGCGAACATGACCGCCACGATGCAAGCCTGCGTCAACGAAAGGTGCCAGTCGCGCAGCACGATAATTCCCGAGACGAGTACTGACAGCGCCACCCAAAATTCGGGATAAGCCACCGAAATACCGACGAATGCCAAACCCGCCCCGAAAACCATTGCCGTCAGGAAACTCAAAGGCAATAACCAACGCGCCAATCCTCCAAGACAAAAGGCCCAAAGACCGACCGCAATCATCACTAGCAGGTGATCCGGGCCGAGCAATGGATGTATAAACCCTTCGCCGAATCCATGGTCCGCACCGACGCCGAGATGCGCGAAGGCAGGTATCGGCAACAGAAGTATTGAAGCTACTAACATGACAGAGTATTTGTTGTTAATCATCATTTTCACCTTAAGATAGTTGTTTTATCTCGCGCAGAGGCGCTGAGGCGCAGAGTTATTTTTCTGGTTCCCACGGTCCTCCGTGGGAACCCATATCGGGGCATATTTACTCGCCCCAGATCAGCATTCCCACGCCGGAGCGCTCATCGTTATACATAAGTCATAAATTATCCTTTTGCAATCTTAGCCAATGTGGCCTCGATACCATTTATTGTCACTTAACACTCTCGGCCTCGAAATCGCGATCAGGGGATCGCTCCCACAGAGCATCCTCCGCCCGCTGTGGGAGCGACTCCTTCGTCGCGACTATCGAAGGCACTGACGTTCAATAATTCACAGTTTTATCAAACATCACCGCTTATAGTTATTCGATAAATTCTGTCCATCAAGTTTGGGGATACTTGTCTATAACGGCAAGCGCCGGAGCGTGGGAACGAGAGCAACCTTCCCGGCTCCGATATCGCGATCTGGAACTTCGCTCCCACAATGCGTGCCGATGTGCTTTTACCATCGTCACACCGTCAAATAGCGCTTGACCTTCGTTTCGTCCAATTCGTCCATCCCGCCCGACGCGACGCTACGCCCGCGCTCCAGGATGCAGAAACGATCGGCGACCTTGCGCGCGAACGGCAGTTTTTGTTCGACCAGCAGCACCGTGACGCCCATTTCGCGGTTAATTATTTTGATCGCTTCACGCACCTCATTTTTAACCTCGGCAGCCTTCTTGACTAACGGCGTTTTATTGCCTTTTGCCTTATTAAGCCGAATGATCACGTCGCCGATTTCGCTGACGATGTTCGGCTGTATACCTTCGGTCGGTTCGTCCAGAATCAGCAATCTCGGATTCAGCACCAAGGCCCGCCCGATTGCCAATTGCTGCTGTTGGCCGCCGGACAGATCGCCGCCGCGCCGCCCGAGCATCTGCTTCAGCACAGGGAATATCTCGAAAATATGCTCCGGCACTTTTTTGATGCCGTGTCTACGCGCCGCGCGCAAACCGATTTTCAGATTCTCCTCGACCGTGAGCAGCGGAAAAATCTCGCGGCCTTGCGGCACGAAGCCGATGCCGAGTTCGGCGCGTTGCTCGGGTTTCAACGGCGCCAAATCGACGCCGTCGAACAGCATTTCGCCGCTGCGCACCGGTATCAAACCCATGATGCATTTCAATAACGTCGTCTTGCCGACACCGTTGCGTCCCATCAGACAGACACAGGCCCCTTCCGGCACCGACAGTTGCAAGTCCCACAGGGTATGGCTCTCGTGGTAATATTGATTCAATGAATGTATATTCAGCATCAGTCCCCCAGATACACTTGGATCACGCGCGGGTCGTTTTGCACTTCGTCCATCGTGCCTTCGGTCAATACCGAACCTTCGTGCAACACGGTGACCTTTCGCGCGATCGAACGCACGAATTCCATGTCGTGTTCGACGACGACGATCGAATGCTTACCCTGCAGCGACAGCAGCAATTCGGCGGTCCGATCGATTTCCTGATGAGTCATGCCTGCTACCGGCTCGTCGACCAGCATCACTTTCGGCTCCTGCATCAACAACATACCGATCTCCAGCCATTGCTTCTGTCCATGCGACAAAATACCGGCTTGTTGTGCTCGGTGTTCGGTCAGACCGATCGTCGTCAGCACCTCTTCGATGCGGTCGCGCTGCTCGCCGTTCAGCCCTGCGAACAGCACCTGCCAAGCCCCCTTGTCCGTTTTCATCGCCAATTCCAGATTTCCGAACACGCTCAAATTTTCGAACACGCTCGGTTTTTGGAACTTGCGACAGATACCGGCCTGCGCGATCGCCGGCTCGTCCATTTCGAGCAAATCGATGGTTTGCCCGAAAAAGACCGAACCGCTGTCGGGCGTCGTCTTGCCGGTAATCACATCCATCAGCGTCGTCTTGCCGGCTCCGTTCGGTCCGATCAGACAACGCAGTTCGCCGTTATCGATATATAAGGATAAATTGTTCAACGCCTTGAAGCCGTCGAAACTGACGCTGACATCCTCAAGATAAAGTATCGTTTTATGCGAAACGTCGACTTCGCCGGGCTTGACCGGCCTTCTGACGAAATCGAAGGTTTTATAGCGATCGATCAATGGCTTGTTCATGTCCGCCTCTCCCCGCCTTTCTTAAGCAACAAGCCTGCCAATCCATTCGGCATGAACACCGTCACCAAGATGAAGGTCGCGCCCAACGTGAACAACCAGATTTCCGGGAGCAAGCCGGTCAACACCGTTTTGCCGTAATTGACCAGCAGCGCGCCGATGATCGCGCCGTACAGCGTACCCCGCCCACCGATCGCGACCCAGACGACGATCTCCAACGAGTTCAACGGCGAAAACTCACTCGGATTGATAATGCCGACCTGCGGCACATACAATGCGCCGGCAATTCCGGCCAGCATCGCCGCGAACACGAATATCCAGAGCTTGAACATTTCGACCCGGTAGCCCAAAAAGCGCACGCGCGCCTCATGATCGCGCACTGCGGTCACGACACGACCCATCTTGGTGCAAGCAATCCATCTTGACAGCAAAAACGCACCAATTAGGGCAAGTCCGGAAATCATGAATAGCGTGACTCTGACCGCTTCGGATTGTATGTTGAAACCGAGGATGTCCTTGAAGTCGGTCAGCCCGTTATTGCCGCCGAAGCCCATTTCGTTGCGGAAAAAAGCCAGCATCAAGGCATAAGTCAAAGCCTGCGTGATGATCGACAGATATACGCCGGTCACGCGCGAACGGAACGCGAGCCAGCCGAACACGAATGCCAACACACCCGGCGCAAACAGCACCATCGGCAACGCGAACCAGAATTGATCGAAGCCGTACCAGTACCACGGCAGTTCTTTCCAGTCCAAAAACACCATGAAATCGGGTAAGACCGGATCGCCGTAAACGCCGCGCTCACCAATTTGGCGCATGAGATACATCCCCATCGCATAACCGCCCAATGCGAAAAACGCACCATGACCGAGCGCAAGAATTCCGCAATACCCCCAAACCAAGTCGAGCGACAAGCCCAGCAACGCAAAGGTCAAATACTTGCCGAGCAAAGAAACAGTATAAGCGGAAAAATGCAGCGCCGAAGCACTTGGAAAAATCGCGTTACAAAGCGGCACCAACACGATAAGGGCGATCAAGGAAAACAGTACGACATTCGCCGTCTTGTCGTTACTGATAAACAGACTCTTCATGCTCATGCCTCCGCCGCTCGGCCTTTCTGCGGAAACAATCCGCGCGGGCGTTTTTGAATAAACAGAATGATGAACACCAAAACCAAAATCTTCGCGAGCACCGCGCCGGCATGCGGCTCGAGCATCTTGTTAGCAATACCGAGCGAGAACCCGGCGACCAAAGTTCCCCAAAGATTGCCGACACCGCCGAATACGACGACCATGAACGAATCGACGATATAGCTCTGACCCAAATTTGGTCCGACATTGGTGATCTGACTCAACGCGACGCCCGCGACACCGGCGATGCCCGAGCCCAAACCGAAGGTCATCGCATCGACCCGCGCGGTCGGGATACCCATCGCTTTAGCCATATTACGGTTTTGCGCGACGGCCCTGACTTCGAGACCGAGCCGTGTCTTCTTAAGAATTTGTAATAGCGCCGCGAATACCAACAAGCAAAACAACACGATGTAAAAACGATTCCAAGTCAACGACAGAAAATCGTTAATCTGCCACGAACCGCTCATCCATTCCGGCGTCGTGACGCTACGATTTAGCGGCGAAAAAATCGAACGCACTGTTTGCTGTAAAAACAGACTGATGCCGAAAGTCGCCAGCAAGGTTTCGAGCGGCCGCCCATACAAAAAACGGATTATCCCACGTTCGATCGCGACGCCGACCAAAGCCGAAATCATGAACGCCGCGGGAATCGCTAGAATCACCGACAGACCGATATGATTTGGCATGATCTGCTGCATCACATAAGTCGTATAGGCACCGAGCATCATCAACTCGCCGTGCGCCATGTTGATCACCCCCATCACGCCGAAGGTAATCGCCAAGCCGATCGCGGCCAGCACCAACACTGCGCCTAGACTCAAGCCAAAAAACATCGTTTCAACGCTGTTATAGAACTGCAACCTCGCTTCAATTTTTTTCAACGCGGATTGGGCTTTTTTTATAACCTCGACATCCTGTTCGATGAAATTGCCGGCACTATCCTTTTCGACTAAAACACTTAGCCGGTTATAGGCTTCGAGGCTGTTGTACTCTTTCAAAGTGTCCATCGCGTTCAGACGAACCGATCTGTCGTTGTTTTGTAGATCGTTTAGTGCAAAAATCAGGTGCATCGACGAGAGCACGTCTTCGTCTGTTTCGGTAGACTCGAACTCCTTTAACAATTCCAGCGTTTTTGCATCGGCAGTCTTGACCATCGCATTGACCGCAGAGAGCCTGACCGAAGCATCATCCGATTGCAACTGCAAAAGAGCTATTTTCTTGCGTAGCTTAGTGCGTAAGCTGTTGGTAATGTTGACTTTCGACAAGTCCGAGCGCTCGACAAGACCTAAGTCGGCCCCGGTCGACGCCTCGGCAATACGGTAGCCTTGACCGCTTTCGGTAGCGATAACCGCCGTTTGCTTATCGCGTAATACATATAAGCTACCGTCCAGCAATGCTTCCAAAATCGGTAAAGCCGCAGGATGCCCGGTCAAGCTCAGTTGCTCGCTCGCCTGCCCGCGTTCTTTCATACTGCCAAGAAGTAAGCGCGCCAGCGCATCGGCAAACGGATCGAGAACCGTTTCGGCTTGTTGTTCTGAAACTTCTTGACTGTCAGCCGTTTCAGCGGTCGACTCATCCAACGCAATAGCGGGCCGGACGCATAGCATCAATAAGGCCAATAACGACATACGCCATGTGAATGAATTCGCTTTCATAAGGGTTCCTAAAATGACTAATCGATCATAGGGTAACTATTCAGTCTCTCGGCAATTCTCGTTCCCATGCTCTGCGTGGGAATACCTGATTACCGCTCAAGAGGTTCGAGACGCTAGAGCGTCTCAGTCTTCGTTCCCACGCTGGAGCGTGGGAACGATAGGAGTGAAAATTACATCGGAGAGGTGCGCATCGCACGCCCCTGCAAACGGTACGCAGTGCCCAGTGCGCTTAAATTCGCACCCTACTCTCTACTTAAGTACTGACCGTTCAATAATTTTGCCCGGAACATTTTTTGGTTTCGGTATTGAAGTTGCCGCACAGGATCGGTGGCGTCCAGTCGGCAATGATCGGCTTACTCTCCGGCAGGAAATCCGACCAGGCATCGCCCGGAACCAATTTATTGGTTTGCCAAACAGTCAAGAATTGACCGTTGTCTTGTATCTCCCCAATCAATACCGGCTTGGTGATGTGATGGTTCGGAAGCATTTTTGAAATACCGCCGGTCAAGTTCGGAGCTTCGACACCGATGATCGCCTTTTGCACAGCATCCGGGTCCGTCGTTCCGGCCTTTTCGACCGCCTTGACCCACATATTGAAACCAATGTAATGCGCTTCCATCGGATCGTTGGTGACGCGTTTCGGGTTCTTGATAAACTCATGCCATTGCTTGATGAATGCAGCGTTCTTGGTTGTATCGACACTCATGAAATAATTCCAAGCGGCTAGATGACCGACCAACGGCTTGGTATCGATGCCTGACAATTCCTCTTCGCCGACCGAGAATGCAACGACCGGAATGTCCTCAGATGAAATGCCTTGATTGCCCAATTCTTTATAGAATGGAATGTTAGCATCGCCGTTGATCGTCGACACGACCGCCGTTTTCTTGCCGGCCGAACCGAATTTCTTGATATCCGACACGATGCTTTGCCAATCGGAATGGCCGAACGGCGTATAGTTGATCATGATGTCCTTTTCATCAACGCCCTTGGCTTTCAGATAGGCTTCGAGAATCTTGTTGGTGGTACGCGGATAGACATAGTCGGTACCGGCCAACACCCAGCGTTCGGCGCCGAAGTCGTTCATCAAATAATCGACGGCCGGAATCGCCTGCTGATTCGGCGCGGCTCCGGTGTAGAACACATTTTTCGACGATTCCTCGCCTTCGTACTGCACCGGATAGAACAACAGGCCGTTCAATTCCTCGACGACCGGCAGCACAGATTTGCGCGACACCGACGTCCAGCAACCGAAGATCGCCGCGACCTTGTCCTTGGTCAAGAGTTCGCGCGCTTTTTCGGCGAACAGCGGCCAGTTCGAGGCCGGGTCGACGACGACCGGTTCGAGTTTCTTGCCGAGCAAGCCGCCTTTTTTGTTCTGTTCCTCGATCAACATCAGCATCGTATCCTTGAGGGTCGTTTCGCTTATCGCCATCGTGCCCGACAATGAATGCAAGACGCCGACTTTGATCGTTTCTTCGGCGGAAGCGGTCGGAGCCGTAACCGAAAAAAACGATGCAACGGCCGCAATGCTCAATAATTTAAGATTTTTCGCTAGTTTCTTCATAGTCTGTTCCCGAGGTAATTGAAATTAGATTTGGTATTGGAAACCAAGAAGGAAGGCATTGGTTTGGTCGCCTGTCGCATCGTCCCTATAATTGAGCCCCTTAGTCATCAAATCGCCGTATTGCCAACTTAAACCGATCCGTGCGTTATGTCCGTCAATGACATAATTCACACCGGCCTCGAACATATTCCGGTCCGGGCTACTTTTCGGCATGACGTTGACATAACGAACGAAGGGCTGAAATTGGCCGATACCGATTGTTTGCGGAAATAAATACATGCCGCTCACGTCGTAGGCATTGCCTTCGAACATTGCAAACCCGCCCCCTGCTTTTCGGCTGGCCATACTGAAGCCATTGATTCCGTAGTTTTTGTATTCGCCGTTCAGAGTAACGACACCGCCGTTCCCCAATACTTTTTCGAGCAATAAATCGATTGCCGTGCCCCTGAAATTACCGGCATCGCCGACGATACCCACGCCGTCTTCCTGATATTGATTGGATACCGCCAAGGTCAGAATGTCTCCACCCTTGCCGTAATAAGTACCCGATGTGTAATAACCGGGATTTTTTTCGACTTCCCAGAAATTGAAAGCCAATCGTTGCGCATAGAGCAGATTGTCATCCTTGTTCGCGCCGCCTCTTAGCCCTTGAAAAATACCTAACGCGTATTGAATGCGGCCGTCCCAAACCGAACCCCAAAACGTCACACCGTCATCACGCCCGAAGGAACCCGCAGATGTCCCGTTGTTCTGTATCGTCGTGTTGAAATCGGCCGGCTCGAACGGAGTACCGCTGATCCGGTCGCCGGTTACATAAATACTATGCACGGCACTATAAAACGGTCCATTCATTTCGCGGCGTTCGGCCGGTACGAGCATGCGCCCGACCCACAAATTGGCCATCGGATGAAATTCGAATTTACCGATGGCATCTAACAATCGAAGTTCACCGCCATTGTTACAGGTTTGACATTCCGAGTTGATTTCCAGCTTGATGTATTCGTGAATCTGCGCGTTCAAATACAAACGCATGTTGTCGACGAAAAAGTCGTTCGACCAATTGCCGTCCGCTACCGACTCGACCGATGTAAAGCTTGTCCTTAAACCGGCACCGAGACTCAACCATTTGGTTTCGTCGATTTTAAAAGTCGCTCCTGCCTGCGATTCCTGTACATGGCTTAACGATAACGCCGCAAATAGCAGATACGTCAAAAAACCGTGTTTTAGCTTGTGGCGGCCTAGCTTGTAAACAGTCTTCATGATCATTCCCCCAAAGAGTCAAAAAATGCACCGGTTTATACCGGCGCAGCCGAATATGGCTGTAATCGATTATTCTTTGGTGGAAACATTTGAACAATCAGTCAAATGACTCATTAGTTAAATGACGTATAGAAGAAAAAACCGAATCATTTCTTGTCGTTTGAGGAATATAACGCGTTGAAAAGTTGGATTATTCGTTATAGAAAATATTAATCTAGAAAAAGCTTTTCACTTCGAATAGCAAGAAACGGCGTTATATAAGCATATGGATGAAAATAGATTTATTGAGAATATTGACTGATCATTAAAGGTCTTTACGAAGGCAGAAACTTTGCACCCATCGAGCATCAAAACAATTTGCTGTCTCAAACTGCTGCGCTCGGGATGCCTCCTTTTGTTTATACTGCAACCGCAATCCTTTATGTGCTTGTGTTTAATGACTTGAGCTTTCAGGCTGAACACGGTTTCGCTATTTTGATCCAACCTTTTAGTTACTTGGAAACCCTAACCTGTATTTAGCATAAAATATAGACCTGACCCTGTTCGTGTAGTTTTAAAATCAAGTGTCAAACATGGGTTAAGACGCATTTTCAGCAAAGCAGTTAATATTTAACGGTTGTAATTTGATTAACACCTTAAGGAACTAAAATGCAAAAATGTGTATTATATCAATCGAGAAGATTCATACATCATCTATAGCCGGAGCTTTTGTCATGGGAATTCTAAAAAAAAAGTTTTCATCAGAAAATTTTGCGTTGAATTGGCGAAGATTTTTGCTGCAAGGTATGCTCATTCTGGGAATTGGAATTACAGTGGCATTATCGAGTATTTTAAATTCAGATGCAGTCGTGATGTCAGCTCAAGAATTTTCTTGGCTGCCCTTGGTTGGCTTCATTATTTTCGCACTAGGCCTTCAGGAATTGATGGAAGCATTATTTTCTAAAATTTCACGAGAGTTTCACCAAAATGTTCAGGTTGGAATACTCGATACAGTCATAGGAGGCCTTATTATTCTTAGTGTTTCTGACGACCCTCAAAGGCTCGGCATTATGATAGCAGCCTTCCTTATTGTTCGAGGTAGCGTCCGTATTGCATTGGTTAATGCATTAGGTTTACCGCAAGCTATCTCTACATCAATTTTTGGCGCCATTGCAATTGGTTTAGGATTTTTGCTGTTCTTACAATGGCCAACCAAGGCCTCCTGGTTTATTTCTCTGTGTCTAAGTATCGAAATTGCCTTTCGAGGTTGGGCAATGATGATGTTCGCGATATGGATAAAAAATATGAATCAGACAAAGGAAAGATAGGTCAACATTTGCAAATGCTATATTATTTTATGACATTTCTCAGGTAGCTTTCGCCATCAACCGGTATCCCTTTTGTAGAAGCCTTGAAATAAATGCCCGGAGCGACCGTAAAGACGATTCGATATTTGTGTAAAAACACCATTCTACTGCCGCATACCTTTCGAAGGATTGGCATCAGGCGTCTCTATGACCAAATAATAATGGTTAGTCAGCAAACAATACTACTAATATAGACCTGACCCTGATTGCTTTTGGTTCCTTTTGATTTAGTGGTATTTTTAATTACGTTCTAAATTGTTACCTAAATATACCTGCAATTGTTTAATTCGTCTGATAAGAAAAGCATAATCGCGGCGCTCACCAGCGGAGTGGGCGGCAAGCTGTAAGCTTGACGGCTGCGCAGTCTGGTGAAGTGCCTTGTTCCGGCGCAAGGCGACGGGACAAGGCCGAACAAAGTGAGCGCCGCGATTCCCGGCGGCGAAGCCGCCGGGAACGCCAAAATCAGCGGCGGCATGCTTTTTGCCGTCCGCTGGATTTTTTAGTTATACATTGCTAAACTCTATTTTCTAACAGTTTTCTGTAGATTTGTTTATGGAAAGCATTGGGAGTATAGATACTGGCAGAGACATTCTTGCACAAGTTGAGTGACAATATTCTCTCCAATACGGCCATATTTGATGGGGTACATTTATTCTACCAAATTCCATAATCGCATCATGGGGCAATTCTTCATCGCATTTGATTAAATATTCAGCAGTGAATACTGCTACTATTTCAGCGGCTACTAATTTTTCCAGTTGTTCATCATTTCCTAAGCCCTCTTTTATCTCTTCCTTAATTGGCCCTTTTAAATAACGCATACGGGCTTCAGTTTGATAAACCAAAAAAACATGTTCAGCACCACCTTCTTCATGAAGTTCTTTTTTGGTGCAAGACTTGGTGTTAATATTGAATTGTCCAGTTAGTTCTTGATTTGGTATTAGAGGGTCAAAATCATTGTATATTTTTGCTTCTGAATCATGCAGATATACCATCTGTATTGATAGATTATCTATTGCATTTTGTAATGCGTCTCTGTTCATGCTGTTATTCTATTAGATTCAAAATATTCAATATCATTGACAGCGACAGTGTTTGTCTGAACTAGATATAAACTAGGTTTTTTTGTAGTAACGGACGGACTCCAGAAAACCTCTTTAGCACCAAATTCATTACAAGAAAATTCCTTTAAATCTTCTTCTCGCGATGTTCTTTTTAATGTTTCTGAATTAATTTTAGAAACATCTAAGATACCGTTGCTAAATTTTTCAAAGGAAATTTTTACTGTTAAATCAAATGCCTTGGCAAGTTTACGCAATGTTTTAATAGTCCAGGCATCATAATCCACATCCTCAAGAGCACAAACCCTCTCTTGTTTCATGCTAGATTTATCAGCAAGTTCTTTTTGTGTCCAACCTCGTTGTTCTCTAAGTACCTTTATTTGAGCTGCAATAGCCATATTAGAAAACTCGTCCATATAGGCATGGGCATATTCTTTATCATTAAATTCTGCCACCAATGTCTTAACTAATTCTTTCATGTGAACACCTCCTGTTAGGGTTTTCAATAATTATCTTTTTTCTGTTGTCAGCTTCTTCGTCTGCATTTCTAGGGATAAGACGAGAATCACGCTCTTTTGCTCCAAAAAGTAACGTAAACTCTTCATCATTTTTAATAGGACCTTTGCACAACATAGGTCTAAGTTGAACATTTCCTTTTACCCTAAGCTTTAAAATACCAGCCGTATCAGTTCCAGTTAGAACTTGTGGGAACAAATCAGAGCCCAGCTTTTCAAGCATATCAAGTTTCGCATTGAGCTTCGCTCTTTCAACTTTTTGCAACGTTTTCGTCCACTCTTTGAAGTCATTACTTCCACTTTTATTTTTGTAGTCAAATAGAGCGAATTTTTTATTATGCATGAAGTGTAGTTTATAATAAAATTATTATAATGGATATAGTTTTTGGAAAGTTGACTGTATAATCGCGGCGCTCACCAGCGGAGTGGGCGGCAAGCTGTAAGCTTGACAGCTGCGCAGTCTGGTGAAGTGCCTTGTTCCGGCGCAAGACGACGGGACAAGGCCGAACGAAGTGAGCGCCGCGATTCCCGGCGGCGAAGCCGCCGGGAACAACACCTTGCTAAAATGCGCGCGCTGTTCGCGCGTCGTTTTTGAGCAATTCGTTACGTGTTTGTTTATCGAATCCGAACATGTTTGGATACTCTGCTCTCCAGTAGGCGAATAAGGATAGGGTCCATGCGCTCGAAGTTGTCAGGGATATCCAGAGAAATTAACCTCTTATTTTTGAGGAGGTCGCGGTACTTTTTTTTCACCTTATTCCGGTGCGAATTTTCCATAACGAACACAACATCTGCCCACTCGATGAGATCGCCGCTCAATGGTGTTTCCGCATCGGCGTTGGTACCGCACCCAATCGCCTCGACCCCCTCGTATCGCGAGAATATCTCTTCTCCGGTTGGGCTTCGCAGTCTATTCTCACTGCAGACAAACAATAGTTTCATGTCGGACTCATGTACACGTAACGACCAAGCTCAGCGACGCGGTTCGTCGGCGTCCGCAGGAGCGCTTGGCTGGGCGACAGGTCCATGCGTTGCACAGACCCAATCATGCGGATAGCTCGTCAGCAAGCGCACGAAGCAGTTTCGCCCCATCCCCATGCCATGCGCTACCGTGCATGCATGCAAGCGTTGAAGGATTTATCGAAGCCAGACGCTCAAGCATCGCGCGTGCATTCTTCGTGTGCGAGAAGTAGTCCATCTCGTGGCGGAATGCCTCGCTCGGTCCCAGGATGTCCGACTCCGTGATAGGCGGAAGATCAGCGCCTTTCTGCGTGAACAAGTCGCCACATAGCAATGTGGACGTTAGCTCTTCTGTCAAGAAGCCGCAATCCCATGCGTGCGGCAAATGCGGGGTATCGAACCAACGCACGGAGTGCTTCCCCAATGTGAGCCGTTCTCCGTCGGCAAGCGCACGGGGTGCCCGATCTGCAAGGTCGCTAACCGATACCATGGAGGCAACCGCGCCGCACAGGGGTACCGACTGCGGAGAAACGGCGAGCCATTCGTTGAGCGATCCGCATTCGTCAGCTTCGACATGGGAAAACGCAATGTAGCGAAGGCTCTCGACCGGTAAAACGGTACCGACTGCTTCACGCACCAATGGAAACAATTTTCGCGGACCGGTGTGGAAGAGCAATGGTTCATCGTCCACGATGAGGTATTGATTGAATGAGAACCCACCCGCACCTTCGATCACAATCGGCGTGTTGATGCGATAGATCCCGTCGGCAATTTCGTGCACGTTTGTACCGGACTTCTTGTTCGTAATGGTCATCAGACTCTCCCGACTACCGATTCAGTCACAGTGATGCTAATCCTCAAAGCTTGATAAATAACAAAACTTAATCTGATTAGCAAGATGCTTCAGCTAAACCAAAAAGGTTCGTCATGCTCGCAGGGATGCGGGCATCCAGAGCCATGGATGGCAAGCTTCGAGCTATCCATGCAGTCTGGATTTCGGCAATCCCTGCCGAAATGACGACTTACGGAACGCGCCTTAGAATTAGCTGAAACAGCTTACTAATCAGGAAACTTAAAAAACCGCCATGAGGCGGCACGTCCCTTTGAGCGCCATTTTAGAGCGTCCGTAAGCCGCTGTACACAACGTAAGCGAGATTGGCTACTACCAAACCAATCAGTGTAAAAATGGTAACTTGCATTCCCAGTATGCGATAACGAAGGCTTTCGGTCAGCAAGCCCCTTGCATGCAAGATGCGACCCACGAGCACGGCAATACCGCCGGAATGCACAAGGGCTACATGAGCCCCGCTTAACTCAAGCAGAACGAGCAAGATGAGAGAAATGGGGATATATTCTGTTGCATTTCCCTGGGCTCGGATCGCAGCCTGGAGTTCAGGTTCGCCTCCATCGCCGAGACGCACTTTCTTTTCCCGGCGCAACTTTATGACCCGAAGCGACAACCAGACAATCAATAGTGCCAACATCGCAGCATACAAAGAACTGATCATATTTCCTCCCAGTGATGCTTTAACGTAGAGCGAAGCGGAGCGTCCCTTAGAGCGCTAAGTTAGGCGGAATGAAACTACTAAGATTCATTTTTCAATTTCCAAAGAAGCGACCAACTTTTCAAAGGCTGTTATCGCTTCACTAAGTTCTTCAAGCGTGGCTTGAAATGGCTCTAGCCAATTTGTGCCATCGGTATTGCCTGTTTTATATTGCTCCATATACCCCATGACAATACGGTTAAGAAAATCTCTTTTTGCCATGATTTCATTAAATGGCTTCTGTAAAACAGGAAAATATATATCGATAATCATAGTAACTCTATGAGGTTCAAAATCTCTCTTTGAGCCATTATCGATAGTTGTTAAGTCCAGCGCTTGATTGAATGTTAATTCGCCCTTCATTACCTTTCTATATGGCAGGAAATGACTCCCAACGGCATTAAGGTATTTTTTTGATTCAACATACAACTCTTCAGCTCTTTCTCTTTTTAGCTCTTGTCTCCGAACATTTTGCTCGTGCTGAAGTTGAGTCTTCAGTCGCTCAGTGTTCGATCGATTAGTAAGTACAACACCAATTATTGTCAAAGAAGAGCCAATAAGTGTCCCTACAATACCCGTCCAAACCACAGAGGGAACTGATTTGAGTACATTTATAATTCAGTCACTTCGTTCACTATATTGGCCTAGAGAAGCCCAACTTGAGCGTTGGGTTATGTTCATCAGGTGTAATAATGAACAGAAAAGAACAAGAATCATTTGATTTTTATAAGCGTACAACTTGGATATTAGCCGCCATTGGCAGCCTTTGCGTAATACTTGATGTCTTAAATTTTGTTATTAATAAACTACTGATTTAATAATGATTTTATTATGTTTTCAACAATATCATAGATATTTGGGCTATCAATTAATAACTCTTTTGCTTTTAGTAGAAAATCAATCACTTTTATTGAGTTATCTAACGCAATACCAACGATTATTTGGCGTAAAGCAGTTTTTGTTAAACTTGGAATTTCATTTGATTCTTCGACGGCATCAATTAAAACAGCGGAAGCCAATGTAACTGTTGGAGAATAAACAATTGATTTATTTACAAGGAGTTCTGGCTTTAAAGTTTGCGTATTTGGTTTGTTCATTGTGCAGCCTGTATTCTATGAAATATAACGACCAAATGAAGCGCAGCGTAATTTGCGTCCAGTGGAGTGCCTTGTTAGCCACTGAATTGCAACTCATAATGCGGACACTTCTCTACGCCTGGATCATAAGACACAAGCAAGAAAGCTTTTGATAAATATTCTGGCTTCTTAAACTTGTAACCTTCCAAATATGATTCCACCGTTGAACGATCTAACATAGGTTCATCGGTAAATATCACTATAAAATAGCCACCCTCATAAGGAGGTTCTTTCAGTTCAGTAAATCTTGAGTCTTTACGCGAAATTAATGATTCTAAAGAAGTAATGAATTTTTCTTTATCCCAGTCCGCCCACTCATAAATTGCGCCGGATTTATGAGCTTGAATTGCTTTACCATCAACAAGCTCTGTGACCTCAATGGCTACTCGACTGCCATTAGCATCAAGTGCTTCGCAATCAGGTAGGTCATTTGGCCGTCCACGCCGCTTTAAAGAGGTGAATATATTTTTGCCCTCGGTCTCCAGTGACTCAGCAAGACTTGTAACAACACCCCATTCTTCAATATCACGGTTTGAACTCCAACCAAAAAAATCAGCGTAACCACGTGCCTTCTCTCTGGCTTTCCGCATCAAATGCAATATTTCCTTTTCTTCTTCAGTTGTCATTTTTGTGGCTAATCGCGGCGCTCACCAGCGGAGTGGGCGGCAAGCTGTAAGCTTGACGGCTGCGCAGTCTGGTGAAGTGCCTTGTTCCGGCGCAAGGCGACGGGACAAGGCCGAACGAAGTGAGCGCCGCGATTCCCGGCGGCGAAGCCGCCGGGAACGCCGCATTCACCGCGCGAGCGAAGCGAGTCCGGTGCAATGCCTTGTTAACTTACTTTTGTGTAGTGCTTATCAAACTCTTTTTGTATATTTGGATTATAAAAGGTCTTTTTTCCGCCTTTTGGATTACTCGGATTTAATAGTCTTTGATATGCAAACTTTTTATCCGACTCTAGCTTTTTTCTAATCTTATGGTAATCATTATTCATCTTGAAGTCAGAATACCTTTTAGACAATCTGGTACTCAGAATATCGTAGTCCCAAGGGTATTTATCAGTAAAATCCTCCTCGGATAAGAATACTGTGGTTGCGCTAGGGTCATTGGTAATCTGGACTGGCATCCCTGACGTGCTTTTAACTTTTTGAAATTTTACATCAATCCTTAGAGTTAGGTTGTAATCCCCAACCTTCTCACTTTTATCGTAAGGCTCCTCTGATTTTTTAATGTAGTTTAATACCTTTTTCTCGCTGGAATTTAGCGAAACACCTGGAGCTTCACTAAAATTTCTAAAGAACGACAGAGGCATGAGATAAAAATTATAACCCGATAAAACATCCCCAAACCAAGATGAGACTAGGTGCAGGTAATTTTGCAAAGATGCGCTTCCCAATTCTTGTATCTTTAAAGACAGCAACATATCGTCATTTACAAAATGAATAGCATTATCTCTTATTTCGGTAATTGCGATAAGGTTATCATGTACCGCCTTATTAATTTTCACACCGTATTCTTCATGGACAATTCGATACGCCTCAAACAGATTTATTGACATTGGGTTGCCTGATCTGTTTGTTTTTGGCCTCCTAACGGTAGACCTCTTTCCTGACTTAAGTGTTCTTAATTCCATTGCATACAAAGATGCTGGCTTGTTGCTGGCCAAGTTTAAAACCTTGGCTTTTAACAGCAATTCCCACGAATTAATACACAAAACAGAAAAGGTCTCCTCTCGATATTTAAAATCTGGCTTATTGTATATTTCTATCGCCGATAACATGGCCGCAATAGATTTTTCCAACATTAATCGAGATCTTGATTTCATGATAATCCTGAGAGGAAGTTAATCGCGGCGCTCACCAGCGGAGTGGGCGGCAAGCTGTAAGCTTGACGGCTGCGCAGTCTGGTGAAGTGCCTTGTTCCGGCGCAAGGCGACGGGACAAGGCCGAACGAAGTGAGCGCCGCGATTCCCGGCGGCGAAGCCGCCGGGAACGCCCGGCTCACGCGCCGGTTTGGAGCCGCGAAGCGGCGGAAAACGGTCGCTGTGCAGCCGATTGTTATAAACTAACTACAAGCATACCTAGAGACTATATGAGCTAAATAAAGGCCGGAGCTTGTCGGCAATATCTTCAGTTTCCTCTAAAGGCAATTCGGGGACATCACCCCATTCCGTTCCTCCGGTTTCCAGGGTTCCTGCCACGTGGAAATGTACATGAGCAATCGACTGACTGGACGGGACACCATTGTTTTGCCAAATCGTAATGCCTTTTGGCTTAAACTCGCTCTCGATTGCTTTCGCAGTATCTCTCACCGCAACAGCAAGTTTTCCTGCTTCCTCTTCAGTAACATTTAGTATGGTTTCAACATGCCGATTTGGTATTACCAACACATGGGGGCAGCCCCTCTGCTCTCTCGTCACTAGGATTGAAACCATATTTCCTTTATAGACAAAAGAAAAAGGTCTCTCACCAGACAAGTAAGCACAGAATGCGCATGAATCATTATGAGGAAGCTGAATGCTATTGTGATCTTTCATGATGGGCTAAGCGAAGATAAGAAAGATTGAAGCTCTAGCCGGTCCAGTCGATCATAATCAGAAGGCTGGACCACTATTCGCAATTCATCCGAAATTTTGTGCTGCCGCGAAGCAAACATAAAAGACAAAGCTATTAACCGTATAGAATCCTGTGCCGGAAGAAGATGTGACATTCTTGCTTGACCGCCGCCGATTACTGGTACGGAGATCGGTCCATGATTGCCGAGTTCGGACTGTTTATCCCATAATGCAACTAAACTTTTCCAAACACCATCGACAGTTCCAAAAGCTTCATTTCTCTGATTCATTTCACAGTACGAAAGAAAATATATGATTCGTGGCGAATGTCGAACCGGCACCACTGTACCAACGCCGTACTTATCCGTCTTACCTTCCTTGTCAATACCCCCTTCAACGACGAGCTTGGATAAACCGTCATGCAGCTGCTCATCTAGCGACTTTACATCACCACCGAAAATATTGTGAATCGTCTGCCCTAAAAGGCTTCTCGGAGATATAATGTTTGGCAGCTCTGTATCAAACGTATCGCAAACACCAACAACTAAGTGGCCATCTTGCTCCAAAAGATCACCTTTTATTATTTTTATTGTAGTTTTCGGTGCAGCGTATTCCATTTCGATTGGACGAGGCCACGAAACAATGAGCCCGAAAACAACGGAGACAATTACCGTTCCGATTATTACAACTAAGCCTTGAAGATTAGAGGCCTGAGACGGAAATACTATTACCACGAACTGAAATATCGCTGATATAAATCCACCGCATGCAAATGCATTTAATAAAAAACTCTTCCAAAATCTCCAAGTTTTAAGATCGGCAAAAATGTTCATTTACAGCCCTAATTTTTCATATTTATCTTCAGTGTAATAATGCGGGCCCTTTTTGGATGAGCCATTGTAATTTGGAGCATATTTATCCAGAGCAAACTTAATGATTTTCGGCTGAAACGATACCGACACGGAATAGTAATCAGCATCCAGTAGCGGCTTTGGAATAAAGCTCTTATTAATTAATCTTCCCCCATCCTTGTTGGCTATTACTATCGGAAGATCAAACTCCTGAATCACATCAATTTCATGGGCTAAAAAAGAATAACCATCTCCACCTTTTTTCTTCGCATCAGAGCTGCCGATTAGAACTACTTGCTTGGCGTTTTTAAGCCTCTCACGCAGTCTGCGTTTTATCGTCTCCCTAGTGCTGGTATCTCTAGCCGCGAACAGGTCATGTGCGTCGTAAAAGTTGAAGTCGATCTTATCGTTGTCTCGCCATGCCTCCATTAACCGGTATAGTCGAATATCTTCGCTGGCGAATGCGACGTACGTCTTATTTCTGTAACTCATGACTCTGAAGTCTCCTATTTATAACGCCCCAAGCAGAGGCTTATTTTGCGTTTTAGAGCGAAGCGACAGCAAAATAAGTCCTGCTGGCTTGGCTTGTTAGAGGCTGCTGTAGAATTACAATAATTTATTCTGAACAATTAATGCACCTCGTGGCTGTTGGGTTTATAACCAATCTACCAGCAATAATTTCTTCGCCACATGTGGCACAAAATCCATAGTCATTGGTTTCTATACGTCGCAACGCTGCCTTGATTTGAGAGAGTTGAAGCTTTCGGCGACGTTCAGTTTCTAAGGCCATTTGCTGACCCTGTAAAGCATCCATGCGAGATAATCTACCCACGCTGTTTTGATTCAAAACAACAGTGGCAGTTGATGCTTTAGCTGTTGAATTAAGCTTTTCCAGCTCATCATGCATTTCCAACAGTCTTAGTTTGATTTTCTCTATATCTTCTCGAATCATTTAAAATCCGTTGACGTATCTGTTTGTGAGCCTCTAATCGCGGCGCTCACCAGCGGAGTAGGCGGCAAGCTGTAAGCTTGACGGCTGCGCAGTCTGGTGAAGTGCCTTGTTCCGGCGCAAGGCGACGGGACAAGACCGAACGAAGTGAGCGCCGCGATTCCCGGCGGCGAAGCCGCCGGGACAAGTTATTATCTAGACCCGCACATTTTATACACTAGAACACATTTTTGAGTCAAATGTTACTGAATTCCTTGTAGTTCTAAACGGGATAACATACATTCCATACATGATAACCAGATTTGGATAAATACGATGCTCAGTCTTCCCGATGATTTGTCTCGTCAATTCAATGCGCTATTGGATCAGAAACAGTACCCTGAAAATCTCAAACACTGTTATCGAAAATGGCTTCGTTTCTATTGGGATTTTTGTCATAAATATCATCATGATCCTTATCATCGTCGCTCCAGCTTGCCGTTGTTTCTCGACAAACTCGACCAAAAAGGCCAATCGGTTCAACAACGAGAGCAAGCTCGCCAGGCTATTGTGCTGTTTTACCAAGTAAAAGCAAACGCCAATGCCGAAGACGCCGAACTGCTAAGTAATGCAGTCCAAACCTTGCCGATGCAAGCTCCGTCAATGCCGGGCGTTTCGCATCAAAAGAGCTCGCCCGAACCGAATCCCCCGCATCATCGATCACCGCCTTATGAACACTCGCGGCATTCTGCCGCCTCCGATAACACCCACCAAAATAATACGGTTGCTGAAAAACAAACCGGATGCAGTTGGGTTTTTGTTTTTGACGAGCTGACCCGTGAAATTCAATTACGCCATTATTCGCCGAAGACTTTGAAATCCTATCGCGGTTGGGCCCGCCGTTTGCAAGCGTTTACCCAAAGCAAAGATTACCGGAATTTGACGCAACAGGATGTGGTGGCGTTTTTGAGCGATCTTGCCGTCGAGAAGAAAGTGTCTGCGTCGACTCAAAATCAGGCATTCAATGCGTTGCTGTTTTTGTTTCAACACGTTTTGAAAAAGGATTTCGGCGAAATCAAAGGCGTCGCGAGAGCCAAACGCAGGCCTTATATTCCGGTGGTCTTGTCCCGCGAAGAAGTCGAGTTGATTTTCGATCATCTCGACGATCCGGTCGATCTCGTCGCCAAACTGTTATACGGTTGCGGGCTGCGGCTTTTCGAGTGCTTGAATCTGCGTGTCCAATGTTTCAATTTCGATGCCGGCGTTTTGACCGTCCATGACGGCAAGGGGCAAAAGGACCGAACGGTTCCGTTGCCGCAAACATTGATACCGGCATTGAAAAAACAGTTGCGAAAAGCCGCGGATTTACACGAAGCCGATCTAAAAGCCAATTTTGCCGGTGTGTTCTTGCCGAATCAATTGAGTCATAAATATAACAACGCCGCCAAGGAATTCATCTGGCAGTGGTTTTTTCCGCAACCGTCATTAACGCTAGTTGCGGAAACCCAAGAACACAAACGCTATCATCTTCATGAGTCCATCGTGCAAAAGGCGATCAAACGCGCGGTGAATGACGCCAAAATCACCAAGCGAGCGACAGCGCATACGTTGCGGCATTCTTTCGCCAGTCATTTATTGGAGGCGAACTACGACATTCGCACGATTCAGGAATTACTGGGACATAGCGACGTTAGAACCACGATGATTTATACCCACACCGTTCAGAGCAGGACCTTAAAGCAAGCCAAAAGCCCGTTGGATTTTGATAAGGAATAATTGAAAATCGGGGTCAAGCCTTATGCTTGACATTAGCACTTCCCTTCCCCCCTGTTTTACCGCGCGGCTCAAATCAGCAAAGTTCACATCAAAACATTCGCCCACTTGAGTAATCGCGATAGATTCTTTATTGAGCGCCTGCCGCAAAAGGTTAGATAGTTCGGTGTTCCTAGAAATTCAATGCGTAAAGGTCTGGCCAATCGAGATCCTGTCCAACTAACCTGAGCCTCAAATTAGATCAATTAAGGTTAGAATTCCATATGTAAGGAAGGACTGACACCGACCTCCTCAATCGCGCAGTTTTTTCACGTCGACTGGTGCACCTTGTTGTTCGACTGGACGTTCACTTTTGTTGTAAACAAACTCAGGGTCAAGATCTATCCCCGAATCCCATTCTATGGTATCGAAAGATACACGAACTCGATTGAATGCATTTAGTTCTTTGAGTCTCTGAAAAACACCAAAGTCCAAATAGGGTTTCATATCTAAAGTTCCTCTTTCTCCGTTATCAAAATCTATTGAGAGAAGATAATCTTCAGCCGGAGTGACATTTTTAACAGATGGATACATAATTTCACCTCTTACTGTAACGGTTTAATTTTAAATGGCTCCTCACCATTCATCACCAGCTCCCAATCAGCCATCAGTTCTTCCTGATGAAGTTCCGCCCATGCCAAGACAAGCTTAGACTGCTTTCTTGGTAGGTCGCCTTGTATTACCTCGCATGTATGGATATCAATGATCGCCTTATGCTCACCATAGTAGACGTGAAAATGTGGCGGCGGATGCTCCTTCGGCACGTAATACATCCGAACAATAATTCCGTAGAACATTGAAATTGTTGGCATTAATTTTCTCCAGCCTATCAGAGCGGGTATTAGGGTTAAGCCTTACATTTGACATTTACCCCTTGCTTTTTCCGCTTGTTCATTGCGTCATTCGCTAGAGCTTAGCTCACACCGAATTATTCGTCCATCAGAAAAAAGGAGGGAGGAGGCGTAAAAAAGGGCCGTGAAAAAGGGAGAGTTACTTTTTTGGTTGATGGCTTCCGATAAGAAATGCAACCCGAATCTTTTTCCATTGCTTTATTGAGATTGGGCCCGTCACAGCGATATGGGGCGGAGAGCAATTGGAATTAAAAGAGCATCCATAATAAAGCAAACCATCTCCCACTAAGCTTGATAGTAAGAGACGGTCGGTTTAGAAACGAATAAAGAGAAAAAGAACCTTGAACACGCTTAATGACTGATCATCCAAGGCCGTTGCGAAGGAAAGACTTTACTTCCGTCTTGCATCAATATCACTTGCTGTCTCAAACTGCTGCGATCGGGATGCTTCAGAAGCAAGCCTTTGTTTGTAGTGCAACCGCAATTTTTGGTGTGCTTGTGTTCTAGAATTTGATCCTCCCGGCTGTCTACCGTCGAGAAAGCCGGTTCGTGACGCGACTTCTCGTTGATACTCATCGCTTTACGTTTGTCCGGCGCCATTGCAAGCACCTCGGGCGGTATCATGATGATCCGAGGGCTTGAGGTATTGCAGTACGGACAAGCCTTTGGAGCGCTGCTTTCTTCGAACGTTGCTAAGTCGTGAAAAATGCCGTGTTTCGGGCATTTATAGTCATAGAGCGGCATGTTAATTCTCCAAAATCGGCGTTATAGGTCGGGAGACAACGGCACGTCGACATCGCCGGACAACTCTTTTTTCGGCCCTTCCGAATTCGGCTTGACGTTGAATTCGAAGATATCGGTCGGCAACCAAAGCGTCGCGCAGGCATTCGGAATATCCACGACACCGCTGATGTGCCCTTGCACCGGCGCGGTACCTAAAATGGCATAAGCTTGAGCACTCGAATAACCGAATTTCGTCAAATATTCGATCGCATTCAAACAAGCCTGACGATAAGCGATATGCACATCGAGATAATGTTGCTTACCGGACTCGTCGACTGAAATACCTTCGAAGATTAAATAGTCGTCATACTGGGGTTTGATCGGACTCGGCTTGAAAATCGGATTTTTGATTCCATATTTTTTCATGCCGTCTTTGATCAAACTGACACGCAGGTGTGTCCAACCGGCCATTTCTATCGCACCGCAAAATGTGATTTCGCCGTCGCCTTGACTAAAATGCAAGTCCCCTAAGCTAAGACCGGCATTCTTCACATAAACCGGAAAATAGACTGTCGAACCCCGAGATAAATCTTTAATATCGCAGTTTCCGCCATGCTCGCGCGGTGGCACCGTTCTTGCCGCTTCGGCCGCCGCCGCTTTTCCAGCATCGCCGCTCATACGTCCCATATGAGCCGTATCGGCATAAGGCAACGTTGCCAAGGGCGGAACCCGGTCCGGCTCCGTGTCGTAAAGGGCTTTTTCCCGCGTATTCCATTCATCCAACATTTCTTTAGACGGCAGTGTGCCGATCAATCCGGGATGAATCAAGCCGGCAAACTCGACGCCGGGAACATGACGAGACTTGGTAAACATACCGTTGAAATCCCAAATCGATTTTTGCGCCTCGGGAAAATGCTCGGTCAAAAAGCCGCCACCGTTCTTTTTTGAAAAAAAACCGTTAAACCCCCACTGACTGTTTTCAAAAGCCCCGATATCGAGAATATCGACGACCAACAAGTCCCCGGGCTCCGCACCCTCCACACCGACCGGCCCGGATAAAAAATGCACTTTCGATAAATCAACGTCGCGCACATCATCGGCACTGTCGTTATTGTGAATTTGTCCGCCGGTCCAATCGTAGGATTCGATGATGAAATCGTCACCGGGTTTAACCATCGCCACCATTGGTATGTCCGGGTGCCACCGGTTATGAATCATGTCGTTTTCATAAGGTGATTTACTTAAATCGATTTTGATAATGGTTTCAGCCATAGCCTTTCTCCTGACAAAGTTTTAATGATTAATACTCATACCGATAAATAAGCCGCTACCTTGGCTTCATTGAGCGTTGCCCGCTCTTCCTGATGAACGATTTCCCCCTTTTCGAGGACGATAATGCGGTCGGCGATTTCAAGCGCAAAACTCAACACTTGCTCCGACACGACAATCGATAAACCACGCGTATCCCTTATTTTTTTTAACGTCCGAGCCATCTCGCGAATGATCGAAGGTTGAATGCCCTCGGTCGGTTCATCCAACAGCAATAATTTAGGCTTGCTGGCCAACGCCCTGGCGATTGCCAATTGCTGCTGCTGTCCTCCGGATAAATTTCCGCCTCGGCGATTTCGCATCTCTTCGAGAACCGGAAACAATTCGTATAGATCCTTAGGAACCGTCTTTTCCCCGGTACTGGTCAAACCGGTTTCAATATTTTCTTTGACCGTCATCGTCGAAAAAATCATCCGCCCTTGCGGAACGAAACCCAGACCTTTCGACACCCGCTGATGGCTTTTGAGTAACGTCAAGTCGACGTCGTCAAGTTGAATCTCGCCCTTTGCGGTAGGAATCATTCCGATCAACGATTTCATCAACGTAGACTTACCCATGCCGTTGCGTCCCATCACGGCTACGATTTCTTTCGGTTTTACATCGAAATTCAATCCGTGCAGCACTTCGCTTTGCCCATAGGCCACGTGGTAATCTTTAACGCTCAGCATTTTGTTTTCTCCTGATTCGACCGATTAATGGCCGAGATAGACTTCGATGACTTTGGGATCGTTTTTGACTCGCTCCATCGAACCTTCGGACAGCACTTTGCCTTGGTGCATAACGGTAACCCGATGAGCGATGTCTTCGACAAACTGCATATCGTGCTCGATGACGATTACCGAGCGGCCTTGCGTAATCCGATTCAACAGCTCGGCGGTTTTTTTGCGTTCCGCAACCGACATGCCGGCGACCGGTTCGTCCAGCATCAATAAATCCGGTTTTTGAATCAGCAACATGCCGATCTCAAGCCATTGCTTTTGTCCGTGACTCAACAAGCCGGCCGGTTTATCGAGATCGTTCTGCAAAAAAATGATTTCAGCTATGTTTTCGACTTCTTCGATCACTTCACGGTCGCGTTTGAACATTAATGCACCGAACACGGATCGTCCTCGCGGGTATGAAATTTCAAGATTTTCAAACACACTCAAATCATCGTATATCGAAGGATTTTGAAACTTTCGTCCAACGCCGTGATGGACGATTTGGTGTTCTTTCATTCGCGTCAACTCTTCTCCGCGAAACTTGATCGACCCGAAGGTGGCTTGAGTTCGTCCGCAGATCAAATCGAGTACCGTCGTTTTTCCTGCGCCGTTCGGACCGATGATGACGCGTATTTCCCCCTCGTCGACGTAGAATGACAAGTCATTGACCGCCTTGAACCCGTCGAAAGAAACCGTAAGCCCTTCGACGGCCAAAACGAAATCACTGCGATTAGTCGACATAGACACCTCCTTCGAGCTTTTCATCGGTCCGTGGCGCCACCGTTACAGCCGTTTCGGGTTTCGCTAAAGATTTTGAGGGACCTATATTTTCCTCGGAGCCCAAAGCATTAGCATGCGCAGTTTCCATTGACGAGTCTTTCTCGATGATCGGCGCTTTCGAAACCATCGTTTTACCGCTATACCAAGCAGGCAATTTCGGCTCGATGTAGCGTTTGAATAGACTGGCCAAGCCATTTGGAAATGCCATCACGACTGCTATGAACAGCGCCCCCATCGCAAACAGCCAAAGCTCGGGAAATGTCTCGGAAAATATCGTTTTGGCCCAATTCACCAACAAAGTACCGTAAACTGCGCCAAGCAAGGAAAGCCTACCGCCCACCGCGCAATAAATCACCATTTCGATCGATGGAACGATGCCGACGAAGGAAGGCGACATAAAGCCGACCTGCAGCGTGAACATCGCGCCGCCGATCGCAGAAAACATCGCGCTTAAACAAAAGACGAATATTTTGAAGTTGGCTACGTCGTAACCGGAAAACCGGACTCTGTCCTCTCGATCGCGCATGGCGACCAGAATACGTCCTAGTTTTTTATAACGGATGAATTGTGAAAGTAACAAACATATAAAAAGAGCGGCCGAACAGACATAATACAAAATTACTTTGGCAGAATCGGAACGAATGTCCCAACCTAACAACGTACGTAAATCCGTAATTCCGTTGACTCCGCCCGTATAGCCTTGTTGGCCGATAATCAAAATGGTCATGATTGCCGCGATGGATTGCGTGATAATCGCAAAATAAACCCCGCCGACCCGGCGCTTGAACATCGCAACGCCTATGATAAATGCAAATAGCGTCGGCAATAGAACGATCGCCGACAACGCAAAAGGAAGCTGCCGAAAAGGCTCCCACCACCAAGGCAATTCGGTGATCTGATTCCAGTCCATAAAATCGGGTATGCCGGGAGTGGATTGAATTTTGGTCGACTCGGGATCGCTGGCTTCCAATTTGAGAAACATAGCCATGCAATATCCGCCCAAGCCGAAAAACACGCCCTGCCCCAAGCTCAAAATGCCGCCGTATCCCCAACACAAAACCAAGCCGAGCGCGACAAAGGCATAGGTCAGATATTTACCGATCAAATTCAATCGAAATACATCCAAAGACAGCGGGATAATCGCTAACAGGATGACCGCCAACATGACATAACCAAATACTTCCTGCCTTGACATAAATCGAATATTGCTCCGTTGCCGCATAGGAAACTCCCCCTTATTGACGAATTTTTAGTGCAAACAGCCCTTGAGGACGGAGCATCAGTATGCCGACCACAATCAAAAGCGTGATAACCTTGGCCATTGAGCCGCTCAAGAAAAATTCCAAAGTCGATTGCGATTGCGAAATCGTAAACGCGGAAGCGATCGTGCCGATAAGGCTCTGTGCTCCGCCGAACACGACGACCAGAAAGGTATCGACAATATAGAGCTGACCCGAAGTCGGTCCTGTCGAACCGATCATCGTGAATGCACTGCCTGCGATACCGGCGATGCCGCAACCGATGCCGAACGTGTAACGGTCGACCTTCCCCGTATCGATGCCGACCGCTCCTGCCATGGGCCTATTCTGAACGACGGCCCGCACTTGCTTGCCCCAGAGTGAGCGAAACATCAAGAAATAGACGCCCGACGCTATAAACAAGGTTAATACCATCACGAAGATGCCATTGATCGGTACCTCTATCGTTTCGGTCATGGCATACGATCCCATCATCCATTCCGGAAGAGTCACGCCGACTTCTCGTGCGCCGAAAACGGTACGGTATGATTGCTGAAGAATTAAACTGAGCCCCCAAGTCGCCAACAAGGTATCGAGAGGCCGCTTGAATAGAAACCGGATCATACCCCACTCAACCAACACGCCCAGCGCGAAACACACTAAGAAAGCCAGAGCCATCGCTACAAAAAAGTAGCCGTCGAATAAAGCCGGCAGATAGGTTTCAAAAATATGGGATGTTAAATAGGTTGTATAGGCACCCAAAATCATGAATTCGCCATGGGCCATATTGATGACGCCCATCTGACCGAAAATGATCGCCAACCCCAATGCCATGAGCACCAAAACTGAAAATAAAATCAAACCGGCAAAACCCTGCATGAATAAAATATCTGTCAGTTCCGCCATTGAATATTCTTCAAACATGACTCGATCCTCTTTGCTAACGGTCGGACTTTTTTAAATTTCCTCTCTCCCTCAAATCCCGGGAGAGAGGCTTCGAACATAAACGGTGCAGTGCCGAAATCTATGGCTTTATTGATAACCTACCGGGAAAGGGTTCGGTTCGATCAATTCCTCGCTTTCATAGACGACTTTATATTGACCGTCATTTTGCGCTAAACCGACTCTGGTCTTGGACCACAAGTGATGATTTTCATGAATGCGAACGTAGCCTTCCGGTGCGGTCGTCAACTCGATACCCGGCGATGCCGCACGGATTTTATCGATATCGAACGAACCGGCTTTTTCGACGGCAGCTTTCCATAACCAGGGACCCAGGTAGGCTGCTTGAGTGACATCGCCTATTACGATATCTTGTCCCCATTTGTCTTTGAATGCTTGCACGAATGCTGTGTTGTTCGGATTGTCGAGGCTTTGAAAATATTTCATCGCGGCATAAGCCCCTTCGATATTTTCACCGCCGATACCCAAAATTTCGTCTTCGGTCACCGAAATCGTCAATAAAAGCGGCTTCTCATTGGTCAAGTCGATACCGGCCGCCTTGAGCTGTTTATAAAAAGCAACATTGGAACCGCCGACCACGATGGCATAGATCACATCCGGCTTTTTCAACTTGATTTTGTTGATCACCGAATTGAATTGCGTATGCCCTAACGGATAATATGCTTCGCCGACGACCTTTAATCCCAGTTTTTCGATATGTTTTCTGGCGATTTTATTGGAGGTACGCGGCCAGATATAATCCGAACCCAACAAGAAGAATGTTTTCGCCCCTTTTTCCTTGACCACCCAATCGATACCGGCGATGATTTGCTGCGTCGCTTCCTGTCCTGTATAGATTACGTTGGGGGATTGTTCGAGCCCCTCATAAAAAGTCGGGTAGTACAACATGCCGTTATATTGCTCGAAAACAGGTAGAACGGCCTTGCGCGAGGCCGAGGTCCAACACCCGAACACGGAGGCGACTTTGTCGTTGACCAATAATTTTTTCGATTTTTCGGCGAAGGTCGGCCAATCGCTGGCGCCGTCCTCTTGAATGTATTCGATCTTACGACCGAGTACGCCGCCCATGGCGTTAATCTGATCGATCGCAAGCTTTTCCGCTTGCACCGATCCGGTTTCGCTAATAGCCATCGTACCGGTAACAGAGTGCAAAATACCGACCGTAACCGTATCGTCGGTCACAGCCAATCCTGTCGTATTGACTTCACTTGTCGGGGAGGTAGCCCAACTAAGGGAGGAAGATGCCAGGATCAGACCCAGCGGAAAAGCGATCAATGTTTTAATAAAACTCCGGCGCTTTAATACCGGAGAATTATCCCGGCTCCCACTTTCATAATTAAAGATACACATGTTTAAGCTCTCCAAATTAAATTTTGTTTGGTTCGCTGACAGTGTCCGGCAAAGCGCTTCGTTTAACCATTAGGCGGATGCTCACCCGCGTTACGTCATTTGACGTATGCCCTTCTCTATAGCTTACTGTTAATCTTTCACTATAAATCTCATAACATGCTGATTTATTATTATATTTTTAGCATATAGCAAGCCATTCCAACGAGTGTATTTCGTTATGAATTCAATAGATATAAAGTTGAGAAGAATACTTTTCAGCAACTCATTATCCATCGACATCGATCGATTCAAGTCATGAGCTTTGTTGCATGAACGGCCAACAAAAAATCTTTCGAGTACGGCGCAATTACAACCGGTGGGTCGCCAACCAAACGCTCGAAGATTATGCGCTCCGCTTTACCGCTAAAAAATCCAGGAAATGGTCCGAATGGCAAGTATCGTTGACTGCACTGGGGGGAATCTCGTTTCTGGCGCTCGAAGCGATCGGCGGCACCTTGACCTTGACCTACGGATTCGTCAATGCGGTATCGGCCGTTTTAACCGTCGGTGCGATCATTTTTTTAACCGGTTTACCGATCAGCTATCACGCCGCCAAACTGGGCACGGACATCGATCTTCTAACCCGCGGAGCGGGATTCGGCTATATCGGATCCACGGTCACTTCTTTGATTTATGCGTCGTTCACTTTTATTTTTTTTGCACTGGAAGCCACCATACTCTCAATGGCGCTGGAGCTCACACTAAACATCCCATTATCTATCGGTTATCTTATTAGTTCTCTGGTCGTGATCCCCCTAGTCACGCATGGCATTACGCTAATCAGCCGGTTTCAAGTATGGACTCACCCGCTTTGGATCGCGCTGCAAATCATTCCTCTGTTCTGCATAGCTCTTAAATCCGATGATGCAGTGGCACTTTGGACGGGTTATACGCCAAAAACGGCGACAGAAGGCTTTGATATTGCGGCTTTCGGCGCTGCATCCGTCGTTGCGTTTTCTTTGATTGCTCAAGTCGGTGAACAAGTCGACTTTCTCAGATTTCTGCCCGAAAAGAGCAACCGAAACAAGTTTACTTGGTGGGCCGCTTTGATTTCCGGCGGCCCCGGCTGGATTTTCCCCGGAATCGCTAAGATCCTCATCGGCTCGTTTCTTGCCGTTTTGGCCATTGAGCACGGCATCGGTTTCGAGCACGCATCGGACCCGAATCACATGTATCTGACCGCATTCGGCTATTTGACCTCATCCCCGGAACTGCCGCTGTTATTGACCGGCATCTTTGTCATATTCTCGCAACTCAAGATCAATGTGACGAATGCCTATGCCGGCTCCATCGCATGGTCTAATTTTTTTTCCAGAACGACTCAAAATCATCCCGGACGCGTGGTTTGGTTGGTTTTCAATGTCGTCATCGCACTGATGTTGATGGAACTGGGAATTTATCATGCACTTAAAGAAATCCTTGGATTGTTTGCAATCATCGCAATTGCTTGGGTCGGTTCATTGGTAGCCGATTTGACTATCAATCTTCCTCTTTGCCTAAGACCCCGAAAAATGGAATTCAAAAGGGCTCATTTATACGATATCAATCCGGTCGGTATCGGTTCTATGCTGACCGCCTCATTGATTGGCTTGATCGCTTATAGCGGCTTGCTTGGTATTAACCTTCAGGCCATGTCGCCTTATCTCACATTAGCCGTTACTTTTTTTTGTACGCCCGTGATTGCTTGGTTGACGAATGGACGTTATTACATCGCCAGGACCCCGGAGAATGCCGGCAAAAATCCCGACCAGGTTTGTTGTATTTGCGAACATCACTTCGAGCCCGAAGATATGTCGCTCTGTCCGGCCTATGCCGGAGCAATCTGCTCGCTATGCTGCTCACTCGACAGCCGGTGTCACGATATGTGTAAAACCAATGCCGGCATGGCGGATCAAATTTCCTCGGCATTGAACAAAATCATGCCGGACGCTTGGAGCGGAATTGTCACGGCAAGGCTAGGAAACTTTTTCGGCTTGTTTGTACTTACCGGCATTTTGATGTCCTCCTTGCTTGCGCTGATTTATTTCCAGATCACGTCGGACGAAACTATCGATAAAGCTCTAATCACCGATGCCCTAATCAATATTTTCTTCATTTTACTGATTATTTCAGGCGTCGTATCGTGGATGTTCTCACTGCTTCATGAAAGCAGAAAACTGGCGCTGGAAGAATCCCGCAATCAAACCGATCTGTTGATTGCTGAAATCGAAGCCCATCAAATGACCGATCTTAAGCTGCAACAAGCGAAAGAGGTAGCGGAAGCCGCGAATCAAGCAAAGAGCCGTTACCTGACCGGTATTAGCCACGAATTGAGGTCGCCGCTCAATGCGATACTCGGCTATGCTCAACTACTGGAGAAAGATAAAGCCATTCCCGGCAACCGGAGAGACGCTTTGTCGGTCATTCGGCGCAGCAGCGAACATTTGGCGGACATTATCGAAGGCCTATTGGATATTTCCAGAATAGAAGCCGGCCGGCTACAAATCTCCAAGAACGATGTCGACTTTATCGCGATGCTCGATCAAATCGTGAATATGTTTAAGGTTCAGTCTACAGCCAAAGGTATTCAATTCGTGCACGAACAGTTGACACCTTTACCGAAAACCATTCGAACCGATGAAAAACGGTTACGCCAAATATTGATCAATTTGATTTCGAACGCCGTTAAATATACGCATCAGGGCGAAGTATATTTTTCGGTATCCTATCGCAACCAAGTCGCCGTCTTTTCGATCAAGGACACCGGTGAAGGCATCGAACCGGAAAATATTGAAAAAATCTTTCAACCTTTCGAAAGAATTCGAAAAGCCGGAGCGCCTTACATTTCCGGCACAGGCCTTGGCCTGACGATTACGCGCTTCTTGACCGATATCATGGGGGGCGAGATCATCGTAAACAGTAGTCTCAATCAAGGCAGTCTTTTCAAAGTTTCTTTAATGCTTTCCAGTGTCAACGCCATTAAGGCACCGCACAATCTACCTGCCGCCATACCCTGCGGCTATCAAGGTATCGAGCAGACGATTTTCATCGTTGACGACGATCCCAGTCATCGCGGCTTGTTGATTGACATGCTATCTCCTTTGGGATTCAACGTGTTTCAAGCCCAAGACGGGTTAACTTGCCTGGATATGTTGCAATATTGCAAAAAAAAGCCCCAACTTTTTTTATTGGATATAGCCATGCCCGGCATGAGCGGTTGGGAATTGGCCGGTCGCATTCGAAGCCAAATTCCGTCGGCAACCATAATCATGGTTTCCGCTAATGCCCATCAACCGAATTCGATATTCGCAGAACATTTGCCCTACGAAGCCTATCTCGTCAAACCGATAAAATTGACCAATATGATGGATCTGATCCAAAAATATTTGTCGATTCGTTGGGTCTACAGCACCGGCGACTCTTTCTCCGATGAAGGGAAAATACCCCCTCCCTTAGCGAGTGAAAGTGCTCCACCTAGGAAGATCGAAAGTGATTCAGAAATAACATTGCTACCCTACCGAATGCTCGATCGATCGGATCGAGAAACCATGATCCAGTTAGCTAAAATCGGCTATATGAACGAATTACTCAGTTTCTTGAAAGGCTTAGAAGGAGATCGAAAACTAAAAAAGCAACACGCTGATCGCCTTACAAACCTCGCCAAAAACTACCGATTCGATGAACTCATTACTTGCCTTGAAGAAATGCTATGAATCCGACATGTCCGTTAGAATTGAAAAAAGATGTCGTGCTGGTCGTCGACGATTCGCCTGACACGCTGAGCATGCTGAACGACACATTGGATAGAGCGGGATTTGCCGTCTTAGTTGCACTGGAAGGTTCGCAAGCACTAACAATCCTAAATAATATCAATCCCGATATTATCTTGTTGGACGCACTCATGCCCAACATGGACGGCTTCGAGACCTGCAAAAAACTTAAACAACATCGCAATTCGGCCGATATTCCCGTCGTTTTCATGACCGGTTTGTCGGACTCTGAAAGTATCGTCAAAGGATTGGAAGCCGGCGGAGTCGACTACGTCACGAAACCGGTAAAAGGTGAGGAGCTCATCGCAAGAATGCGGGTTCACTTGGCAAATGCCAGATTAACAAAAAGCGCCCGCGCCGCATTGGATTCAGCAGGACAATATTTATTTTCGATCGATTCTAACGGCCGCTTGCTTTGGGCCACTCCACAAGCCGTTCAATTATTCTCGGACTCCGGTTTGAACACCGAACAGCTCGATGAATCGTTGATAAAACCGCTCAGACTCATGCTATCGCCTCAATACAACAGAGAAAAAGGGCAAACGATAAACCTGGAAACAAAATCACTTGAAATGAAATATATCGGTCAAACCGGTAATAAAGAACATCTGATACGAATCGTTGATTCGGAACGCGCAACTGAAGAGGAAATATTACGAGCCAACCTTTTTTTAACAGAGCGCGAATCCGAAGTTCTGCTTTGGATAGCAAAAGGTAAAACCAACCGCGAGATTGGATCAATCCTCGAAATGAGCCCTCGCACCGTCAACAAGCATCTAGAGCAAGTGTTTAAAAAAATGAACGTGGAAAACCGCACCAGCGCCGCAGTGATGGCATTGAAATATCTGAAATCGTGATACCGGTGTGAAGAATTTAAGTATTTAGGATACGGGTAAAAATAACTTCCCTAAATAGTACTCACGCCTTGCGCACATCCCAAACAAGTTTATTTATCGTTCCCATGCGTCCCGGGATACGTTCCCACGCAGCGCGTAGGAACGGTGAATAATCGGGAGGTTATTTGTTACGAAACCCTTACTCCCTTTTGATTGAATAACCGTCTAAGAATTAAACGTGGCATCCCCTTTTGGAAAAAGGAGATCAAGGGGGATTTATTTAAAAAATCCGAACCCATTTTGGAGAAGAACTTCAACAACTCTGACCCTTGATTTTCTTCATATTGTTAAAGTTTACTACGTTCCCCCCTGTTAACTGTTTATTTTCAAATTTTTAATGATTTCTTCCAACGGAACCAAGTTTAGTTTGATTCTGAATAGAATCTCCCTATTTTCCAGCACCCCGTAACATTCGTAAGAACGCAACAAGATTCTAGTGTTATTGAGGGTATTGTTCTTGGACTCCGGCAGTTGTTTGACCAATATGTAAATTTTATCGTTGTTTTTCAGTTGCCCGACCCAATGACGGTCGATCGATAATTCATGCGAGGTATAGACCATTGGATTAGCCTTGAAATCATGATTCTCAAGTTGGGCCTTTTCCAGTAAGACTCCGGAAGTTAAGCTGCAAGGAAATATTTCAGGATAATGAGCAACTTCGGCTAGTTCGTCAAAATAATCGGATTGCTCGGCCAGAGAGCCCGACAGAAAATTTTTGACATTGCCATTATGCAGCCATTTTCGCATTAAAAAGTAATCGCTGCCTGGCACCAGGGTTTTATCGGCAACCGTATGCAGATCCGGCAAGCCGTCTAAATCAGTATTCGCTAGAAACAGCGGAGCTTGGGTTTCCTTTTTATAGCCGAGCAAAATCGTTTTGCCTTGCGACTTGATAACGACGCGGTTAGTCAACGTCAAATCGGGAATCGTGTTGATCAAGGTTTTTTTAATTTCCAGCGAAAATTCCTGACTCGGACGTAAGGCATTGACGAAAATAATCTGGTAATTACTAAATCGCAATTGCTTATCAACTATGATCTGCTCCTCATGCTGTGCCTCGCGGTACAATCGCATTTGGTATTCGATCAGCGTATTCAATTGAAAACCCAGCACGATGGGGCCTTTGAACGGATTATGGGTAATCTGCAACCATTTGTGTTTGTCGTGAAACAGGTTGAAGTCGTCGGAAGCATTTCGTGCAACTTCAATATGAATTTGTTCAAACGTAAATGATTGCTCTTTCATGCTTAATTGGCCGCGATAATTCGAAAACGACCATTTTAATTGCGGATTGAGATTAGTCGGAAAGTTTTTTCACTTGAACGTAATCATGGCTTCGGTCGGATATCGATTGTAATGCCCGATACCATTTAGGCTTGATTAAGCGGGGCGTCTACATCCTACGTTCGACAGCCTCCATTGTTGACTTGAGGCATGCAATAAAACGAGGTACTGTTTTGTTCTTTGCTGAACGAGTCATAAGGGAGAATGAAAAAAGGGGCAGGGTTACTATTCTTATCAGCTACCATTAACCGAAATAAGTAACCCGACTCCTTTTTCGCCTTAGGGCACTAGCATTGCACAATATGACCGGTTTTTCGTGAAGGTTGCCACGACTCTTTGATAAGTTACAGTAGTCAGGCTCTAATTAAGATTTGGTTATAAATAGCTTCCCTATTTTTGGAGGGTTCGGTTGCTCGATTGGCAGGTGTCGGCGGCGGGAAAAGCCGCCGTCAAGCCTACAAGGACGTATTCACCCAGCACCTAAATTCCATAGTCCATTGGCTATGGTTAACTACCGTGGATAATTTAGGTGCTGGGTTCACGGCGTCCTGCCAGGTTAGTTACCGAACCCTCGACAAAGCTCATAACTCTAGGAAGTTATTTTTTGCGAAATCCTTAATAGCAATTCGAGCTTAAAAACTAAATTGATTTCTCAGGTTTGACTGTTTGCTGTTTAAGTATTGACAAAGCAAATTCATAGGCCTCGGGAAAATCTATTAGCGCTGCTGTACTCGACTTTTGTATCTGTTCGTATAGGCCAAACTGGGTTTTATATTTCAAATTTCCGATGGCCATGGGACCTATGCTCAAAAAGTTAGCGCCGGATACTTCCACGACAACCCCAAGGTCATTCAGCCCGATGCCGGCAACACCACTAGGAGGAACCGCATTGGTATCGGCGGCAAGAATCAAATTTTCAGCGTGCGACAACGAACTCTCTAAGATACGCACCCCAGCTCTTGCAGCGCAAATTAATATTTCGGCTTCCCGAACCACACTATCTTTTTCGTCAATAGTCTGTGCGGACACCCATTCGACTACGGTTTTATAACGCTCACAAAAGCGTCGGGCTGATCTCTCATCATCATCGGCGACAAGTTGACACAGTTTTACACTCGCACCCTGCTGAGTAGCTAATATAGCTGTGCAAAGGCCAACAGGCCCAGTACCAAAAATTGCAACTTTCCGCCCTACTAAGCCCTTGCTTGTCTTTTCATTAAGAACCTGTTCAATTAAGGCGACAATACTTGCTGAAGTAGTATAAGCGCCATTCGGATCTGCAAACACGCCGACCTTGAAAGATCCGATCATCGCATTTTTGGCGTTCTGGAACATGTCGGTCGCCATATGGACGTCACGTCCGCCAATGAAAATACCCGTATCGTTAAAGCGATTGGGCGGGCGACAAAATATTGCATCTTGAACCATTGCCGATACTTGTTTCGGCTCAAGCTTAGTGAATGGTACCACCATATCAAAACCCGCATCAGCGGCAATGGTGACATCGAATGGACTAATGTTTTCGCTTGGCGTTAAAAAGTACAGAATTTTTTTTGTCATGATTTATTAATCCGAGTTTATTCTTTGAGGTGGCTTTAAATATAGTAGATATCAAAATGAAAGCTAAATATCTGGTTGAATTGTGCCATTTTGAACCCTACAAAACCTTGCCGTTCTCGGTGGATAGACAAAATCACTTGCTGTTCGACATTTATATTATGAGCCGAAAGTCAAACAGGCGTTTGCCATTGCGCAGCATAACCTCGAAGTCTTGCTCCTGAAGGCATACCCCTCTTCATCGCTAACCGTTGCGGCATACCGGTCCTTATCACTCGCGACGCGGCCATCCGAACGCCTCTTGTTACATTGGTCGCCCGAACTCGGGAGAGCTTCCCGCTTACGCGGCTCTCTCACAGCTGGCAGCATTGCCATGTTACCCACGCCTTACATTTAACATCCACGCTTGAACTTAGCCCAGATCGAATTATTCCACCACCAGAAACAACCCGAACTCTTTTTCCAAGGCATTGTAGTGATAGGTCAACGTTAATCAAACTTAAACAATTTGCATCTATACGCATGACTAAAAATCTTTGATGCAAGATCTCGAAGACACAAACCCCGTATTTTCTGCGCTGCATACGGGCTACGGGCTGTTTCCGAAGCCTTTATTCAATAATAACGAAGCTTCCTCGGCAGGAATCGGTTTGCTGAAAAAATAACCCTGAATCGTGTCGCAGCGGAGATTGCGTAAAAAATCGAATTGCTCGTTTGTTTCGACGCCTTCGGCGACGACTTCAAGCTTGAGTTGTTGAGCCATGACGGCGATGGCCGCAACAATTGCGGTATCGCTCGGATCGCTAACAATGTCGCCGATAAAGGACTTGTCGATTTTTAACGTATCGATCGGAAATCTTTTCAAGTAGCTGAGGGAAGAATAGCCGGTGCCGAAATCGTCGACGGAGAATCTAACTCCTAAGCTTTTCAGGCGGTTCATTATCGTCATCGTGATATCGACATGTTGCATCATGATGGATTCGGTAATTTCCAATTCCAGCATATCAGGCGGCAGGCCACTGCTGTCGAGGGCGGATTTTACCGTATCCACGAGTTGATAATGGTTATGTCGCTGAGGATCTTGGAATTGCCGGGCCGATAGGTTGACCGAGACTCGGATCGGCGTTCCGGCTTGTTCCCAGCGTTTCGCCTGAGCACAGGCTTCGTGCAAAACCCATTCGCCGATCGAAACGATCAAGCCGGTTTCTTCCGCCAACGGAATAAAATCGGCCGGCGACACCTGTCCGAACTCATCGTTATGCCAGCGCAGCAAAGCTTCCATGCCGATGATTTTTCCGGATTCCGCCTGTACTTGCGCTTGATAATAAATATCAAGTTCATGCAAGTTCAATGCTTGCCGCAAGTGTTTTTCCAACTTTTGAGCCCGTCTTGCCGCGTAATTCATTTCATCGGTAAAAAACTGATAATTGTTTTTACCGACTCTTTTGGCATGATACATTGCGGCATCGGCGTTGGCCAATAGCGTTCCCATGTCATCGGCGTTATCGGGAAAAATACTGATGCCGATACTGGCTCCGATGAAAACCTCATGACCGTTGAGGTCGAAGGGACGTTCCAAGGCGGTTAATATTTTTTGCGATACCAGTGCGGCATCCCGGCTATTAACGATGCTTCGCAGTAAGACGATGAATTCGTCTCCGCCCTGCCGGGCTACCGTGTCGTCTTCGCGCAAGCAAGCTGAAATCGCACCGGCAGCCTGTTTGAGTAATAAATCGCCCACTTGATGACTGAGCGTGTCGTTGATCGCTTTGAAATTATCGAGATCGATGAACAGGATTGCGAACCGAAGACTGTGCCGCCGGGCATGGGTCAACGCTTGCCGGCTTCTGTCTTCCAGCAGCGTTCTATTCGGTAAATCGGTGAGGGCGTCGAAATGCGCCATGTAGGTCAAGCTTTGACGAGCGCGGTTGATTTCTTCCATTTCTCGCGCATTGTCGAGCACCAAAGACAACGAATGTGCGAAACTTTTGGCCAGTATTTCGTCGTTCGGAGTGAAGGGCTCGCTATTTTCTTTATTGCACAAATAAATGCGCCCGTAAACGCGTCCCCCGTGCGAAACGGGCACGGCCAACAGGGATTTCATCGGCGGATGATGCGGAGGAAAGCCGGCGCTACGAGGGTCTTTGCTCATGTCGTCCAGGCGTAATGAGGTGTTTTCATGCACCACGACGCCGAGTAACCCCCGACCTAGCGGTAACCGGCCGATTTTTTCGGCTGTTTCCGGACCGATGCCGGAATAGATGAAGTCTTTGAGAGTTCCGTTTTGCGCCAGAAGACCGATTGCGCCGTAACGTGCCCCCAGCAGTTTGCACAAGGCGTCGATGCCGGCTTGCAAGAGATCGGTTTCCAGCGAGGTATGCGCCAATACGCCCAGCAGGGTACGGGAGGCTTGGTGCAAATTCGACAAGCGTTCCGACCAGGAAACGACCTGTTTGTGTTCGTCGTTGAGTAAACGATTGAGCCTTCGAGTTTCCAAAAGCAGCGATCGTTCGTGCCGCAACATGGCCTGCAGGACGCTCAAACGGGTCACCGCACCGATGAATGCTCCGGTCTCGCCGAGTACCGGCAGAGCATCGAGCCCTTCCCTCTCGAAAAGTTTCAATACCAGGCGGACGCCGGTATTCGGTATTATTGATACCAAGGGGCGATGTTCGACCAAGTCGGCGAAAATCCAGTCCGAATGCCGGTTGATATCGTCAGCGGTAGCCAAACCGCAAAACGCACCGGTTTCGACCGACTCGACGAACACCGCAAAGACGGTTCGGGCCGAGCGCGTTTCGGGACGATCTTCCTCTAAGACCCGAACCACATCGGACCACAAGCAATCGATAGCGGTAAGTTTCCTCATGCACCGGCGGCAATGAAAACGTTGACGTCGATTTCCACGTGCAATACCTCTTCCGGGCCCAGTAACGGCTTGACTTGTTCGAGCACAAAGGCAATCAGTTCTTCTCTGTTAATTCTTCTTAACACCGCGTTTCGCACCAAGATATCGCTAATCACATCGTCGTCTTCGATCTCGATGTGTTCGAACGGCGTTTTGACCAGCAATTCCAAAGCGCGCCGCATTGCTATACATCCGATTGGCGCTTCTTTTCCCAATACCAGCATGTCTTTGATCGGCGGTACAGCATATTCGTTGATGCGCGCGGATATGTGAATTTTGCGTTGCGACTGGTTGGGCATCGAGACCGGCTCTACATGAAAATTTATAATTTTTCCGGTAGTTAAAAAACCAACAACCGGTAAGGAAATGTGATTATATAGAACGAATCTATCTGTATCAAAAAAACCCTAGATCACCAGATACCGTGCCGTTGATTGTTTTGTCAATCAATCCTTGTTCGAGCAGTTCTTCCATAGACGTTGACTTGGTATCTAACGTACTCATTTGCATAGTACTTGGCTTGGTCGGCGTGCAGGCGATTACTTCGGACGGGCTGTTGTAATTCGTGACTTGCATAAAGCCGATACTCATCGTCACATGCCTATTCGAATACGAAAATCTATGGAGTCAGACTCGGTTGATTCCCAAGCCTTATAGGTGCCGAGCGAATCAATCGAATCTGCCCCTCTTGATTCCTTTCTTCTTCGACATCGCTTGGCGGTGCAACGAAAACCATCAAAATAGTTTCCTGTCTAGCCCATTGTATGGTTGATCCTACTTCACATAGGGAAACAACAAAATATTATCAATATCCAACTAAGCATTACGGCTCTTTCCATCTTGCTGTCTATATAACATTTCAATACCAGCTTTTCTAAACGGTTTATTCCGCATTTTACGCAGCTTGACTGATCGGTTTATCTCGATTCTCAAGTCGTTATTTAGCCAATCAGGTAAATGACGTATACCGAAAAACCGGCAGGCATTCTAAAGTGCTTCAAGCTTTATTAAACACGCTCGCAGTGTTCCGGCCAAAACCGTAACGGAAGCATACTTTTTGCGTGTCGATATGCCGAATGACTCGATACCAAAATCGCTGATAAACACATCGGTAACCAAGGGATCAAGTTCAATTTGGCATCGCTGTTGCTTAATTTTTAGTCATGGCACTTCAAATTTCGATTTTTCTTTTCCTCCCTCGTGCACTTTCCCTAAGGAACGAGCATGAAATAACTTTGACAACTGTTAGAAAGGGGGTCGGTGTCTCAAATGACAGGTGTCGGCGGCAGGGCAGATTTTTGCTCCTGCAAAATCTGCATTCATGCCATCCATGGCAATCAGATTCCGCCGTCAAGCCTACATGGACGTATTCACGGCGTCCTGTCAAGCGAGTCACCGAACCGCCCCAAAGCCTACAACTTGTATAAGTTATTATGTGCATATTACTAAGGGAGAGGGAGCGATTACGCCGAAATTTGAAGTGTAAAACGTATAAAGAAGCAAATTCTATTTTTAAAAATCACAGGATAGACATGATTGAACCGTCGCATCACCTAAAATCAAGCGTTTTTATAGTTCTTTCGGTTATCGCATCAACCTTAATCGGATGCACGATAGGCCCCGAAATGAAACGAGTGCCGATCGATGCCGCTTCGGTAAAACAGATCTTTTTCGAAATCGATATCGAAGCGGCCGGCTATCAAGCCGATGACACGGCGAAGCATGAAATGGCCGACTCAATCGCAAGTCATTTAAACGAATGGGGTTATACCATCGGCATTGATGCCGATAAACCCGCCGACCATCGGATGCAGGCAACGATCGAAGCCGTCAAGCACGGTAGCACCCCGACCGGTTTTTCATTTACTGCCGGAAATTCCGACCCGCGAGCCGTAAATTTTCAAAAAGCGGAAATCGTGCCGGTAACCTGTAAACTAATCGGGGCCGAGAACAGTCACGAGTCGGCGGACTATACGATGGAATTTATCGCAAAACCGCTTTCAGGGGGCGAAAAACGCTCGCGATTGATCGACCAAGTGAGCACCGTTTGCCTGAATTTGTTGAAATCGCTCAAGGTTCAACCGGAAGAACATGCGGATACGCTTCAAGCGATCAGTCCGAGCTGGGCTCCGGATGTTTTAATCGAAACCGTTGAAGAGCCGGAAGCACAAACCGAACCAGGCAAGCCCGAGCCCTCCGAATCAAATGACATTAACGTCGAAAAGAAAGTCTATAAACAAATTACGATCCATAACCAAGGCTCGCCCGTTATTTTAAAACTCGGCCATGAAAGAAAATAAATCGGAATTATCGCGCTCGTTAAATTTCCGATTTTTAAAAGTTTACCTCTGCACTAGGCCGTCGAAAAAATGCAGTATTAGCTAATTTCCGTGTTCCCGCTTTTTAATCTTAAATATCTCGTAAATTGTTGATCATCATAGGCTATTAAGCGCCAGGTGTAGGGTGCGCATCGCGCACCTGGATCGGGCTTTTGTCGGTTAGGCACCGTGGAAAGGTGCGCGATGCGCACCCTACGATTCTCAAACAATCTTGGAAATTGATGATGACCATAAGTTATAAAGGGCCAGTTCTTTTCTCAAGATCCATAAAACAGTCATTTTTTGACCTGAAAACCGGTAAATTTCGATAGCCTGTCTCCGCACTTTCCCTTTCAGAGAGAGTGCATAAAAAAATCGCGCTCCGCCCTCTGCCCTCTTCTGTAGCACTAATAATGTGCGTTTTTTCGTCATTCGCACCATATCGATACACGCCGCCGCCATTATTCGACAGATGCGCACCGATCGGGTGCCGTCCGGCTCGAAAACAGTTTATTACAATTACGGCATATAAATTGCTTCAATTATTCATCGTTCAATGACTTACTTTCAAAGCCGAAACCTCATGCTTGACTATCAATGAGCGCCCCGATTCATCAGAACATCTCGAAAATTCGCCGCGACTATAACGCCTGGGTCGTTAACGAATCTTTGGAAGATTACGCTCTGCGTTTCGCGCCGCGTAGTTTCCGCAAATGGTCCGAATTCCAAGTGGCCAATACGGCGTTCGGGTCGACTTCGTTTCTGGTTTTGGAAGCCATTGGCGGTTTTCTGTCGATCAATTACGGATTTACCAACGCGTTCTGGGCAATTTTAGTGGTTGGCCTAGTTATCTTTATCACCGGCTTTCCTATTAGCTATTATGCCGCCAGGTATAACATCGATATCGACTTGCTCACTCGCAGCGCCGGTTTCGGCTATATCGGTTCGACCGTTACCTCGTTGATTTATGCCTCGTTCACCTTCACGCTTTTTGCACTCGAAGCGTCGATCATGTCGCTTGCACTCGAGCTCTATTTTCAAATCCCGATCGCACTGGCCCATGTCATTAGCGCGGTGATCGTAATACCTCTGGTCGCATTCGGTATCACGACGATCAGTCGGCTGCAACTATGGACTCAGCCGATCTGGCTAATTTTGTTGATCGCGCCTTATATCGCCGTATACCGGCACGAACCCGAAGCGCTACTGACACTCAAAACCTATTTTTGGATCGCCGGCAGCGGACGTGATTTCGACTGGCTGCTGTTCGGCAGCGCCGCGACGGTGGCCTTTTCGATGATCGCTCAAATCGGCGAACAAGTAGACTTTTTGCGCTTCATGCCCGAAAAAACTCGGAAGAACCACTTTCGTTGGTGGTTCGGCACCATTGCCGCCGGTCCCGGTTGGGTATTATTCGGCATGCTCAGACAGTTAGGCGGTGCTCTACTCGCGCATCTCGCATTGCGGAACGGCATCGCAGCGGAGCATGCACACGAACCCACACAAATGTATTTAATTGCTTATAACGACCTATTCGGCAATCCGGCAATTGCACTAGCCATCACGACGCTATTCATCGTCATCTGCCAAATAAAAATTAACGTAACCAATGCCTATGCCGGATCGCTCGCCTGGTCGAATTTTTTTTCGCGGGTAACGCACAGTCATCCCGGACGCGTCGTTTGGTTATTATTCAATGTCTCGATCGCGTTATTGTTGATGGAGTTCGGTGTTTTCGGCGCTTTGGAAAAAGTGTTAGGTTTGTTTTCCAATATCTCGATAGCATGGATCAGCGCGGTTGCCGCCGAATTAATGATCAATAAGCCGTTGGGCCTCAGCCCCAAAATCGTCGAATTCAAGCGCGCCTACCTGCCCGACCTCAATCCGGTCGGCATTATCGCAACCTTATGCGCGTCGATCGTATCGATACTGGCCTACCTTGGCGCATTCGGCGATTATCCGCGCGCTTTCTCGGCGTTTATTTCGCTTGGTTTAGCTTTTATTCTTGTTCCTCTCATCGCAGTCGTTGCCGGACCGAAACAATATCTGGCCCGCGACCGGGACGAAAACAACAATGCGTCTCATCAACACTGCAGCATTTGCGGTAACTCATTCGAGCAGGAAGACGTCGCCTATTGTCCCGCTTATCAAGGCAGTATTTGTTCGTTGTGCTGCACGCTTGAGGCGCGTTGCCTGGATGCTTGCAAGCCCGGAGCACGACTCGACGATTATTTGGAAATAGTAGCCCGGCGCTTCATGCCGAAAACGTTATCGCTACAGTCTCGTTTGCGATTGCTGCGTTTTGGTCTGCTGTTTATGTTTCTAACGGTATTGACCAGTATTTTTGTCGGCATCATTTATTATCAGGATTTGTTGACCGCCCAGCCTTATTTGCCTGCTTTTCGACTGCTATTGGAAAATTTCGTCAAGATTTATGCGTCACTGTTGGTTTTTATCGGTTTGTGTACCTGGTGGCTGATTTTGAACGATGAGAGCCGCCGCGTCGCCCATGAAGAAACGGCTAAACAAACGCAATTATTATTGATGGAAATCGAGGAACATAAAAAGACCGACGTAAAATTGGCCCAAGCCTTAAAAATGGCCGACGCTGCCAATAGCGCGAAAAGCCGTTTTTTGAGCAACATGAGCCATGAAATCAGGACGCCGCTGAATAGCATCATCGGCTACGCCTATATCCTTCATAAAGATCCGGAAATACCCGAACGCCGCCGACAAGCGCTTGCAACATTGAAACGCAGCGGCGAACATCTATCATCGCTGGTCGAAGATATCCTCGACATTGCGAGTATCGAGGCGCGTAAATTCGAAATTAAATCGGCGCCGTTTCATTTTCCGGCTTTTATCGATCATTTGGTGCGAGTCTACAAACCCCAGGCCGAATCGAAAGGTTTATCGTTTTGCTGCCAGTTCACCCATTCCCTGCCCCAGCGAATTCGCGGCGATGAAAAACGGATTGGGCAAATTCTGATGAATTTGCTCAGTAACGCCGTCAAGTTCACGGAAACGGGAGGCATTATCTTTCGCATCGGTTACAGCGGCGAGGTCGCCAACTTTCAAATTATCGACACCGGCAAGGGCATCGAGCCGAAACAATTGCAAAACATCTTCCAACCCTTCACACGAATACACGACAATGGCGGCAATGCCGTTTCAGGCAGCGGACTCGGGCTTACGATAAGCAAAATTTTCGCCGAAATCATGGGTGGAGAACTGTCGGTCACGAGCGAGCCCGGCCGGGGATCGGCATTCACGGTGCGCCTATTTTTACCGAATCAAGGCGCGACGCCGGAAGCCGTCAGAGACACTGACGTCCAAGGCTACTCGGGACACCGTAAACGCTTGCTCGTCGTCGACGATCAGGCCGAACACCGCGATTTAATCATCTCGATTCTGGAACCCCTCGGTTTCGCCATGGACGAAGCCGAATCCGGAAGAGTCTGTATCGACATCGTTTCGGACATTCCTTTCGACCTCATTCTACTCGATCTTTCGATGCCGGATATCGACGGTTTAGCAACTGCCACAAAGCTACGCGAGAAAGGTTTTAAAAACCCCATCGTTGTACTGAGCGCTAACGCCTATTTAACGGACCGAATCACCGCAATCAACGCCGGCTGCAACGATTTTCTATCGAAGCCGGTAAACATTCGCGAGTTATTATACAAACTTGGTCTGCATCTCTCGCTGGAATGGATTCCGCACCATGATGTCACGCATGTTTTGAATCAATCGGCAGATAATGCGATCGTATTCCCCCCGAAACAAGTAATCGACGAACTCGCCGGATTCGTTCGAATCGGCGATTTAACTGGATTGAAGACTCGATTAGACCCTTTAGCTTCGGAATACGCGCTATTCGTCGCCAAAATAAAAAAGTTGGCCTACGAATTTCAAATCGGGGAAATAAAAAAAATGTTGTTATCGAGTAATGATGTTGAAATTACACGAGTGAAGGCCGATTCTATCGATAAGATTTGAACTAGCGATTTTGAATATTCAGCCTTTATCCTAAATTCAGCAGTTTAACCATGAAGCACATGAAGTTCCTGAAGAATTTCAATATATTACCTAAGCGTTCTCGCTATCATCTTGAGTGGTAATTATTCACATCACTCCCCTATCGTTCCCACGCTCCAGCGTGGTAATGAAGACCGAGACGCTCTAGCGTCTCGTACCGCTGGAGCGGTACTCAGGCGTTCCCACGCAGAGCGTGGGAACGATAGTTGCTAGGAGACTGAATATTTACCTTGGGTGAGTGAATGATCCATACAAATTCATAGCAAGTTATTGAATTAAATTCATATTCTTCATGTTATTCATGGTGAAACGCTTTTTTAGGTTTATGGGCCTACTTTTAACATTTACCAAAATGGCTTGGAATCAATTTTAAACTATGACTGCGGCAAATCATTCCGATAATAAGGGCACAGTATTGATCATCGACGATACGCCCGGTAACTTGGCGTTTTTATCCGACACGCTCTCGGAAGCCGGATATCGGGTATTAGTCGCCACAGACGGGCTTTCCGCGCTTGAGCAAATCGACTTTTTGCCTCCCGATATCATTTTACTCGATGTCGTCATGCCGGGAATCGACGGCTTCGAAACCTGTCGAAAAATAAAGAGCAACCCTGCAACATCCGACATTCCTATTTTGTTCATGACCGGCTTAAGCGAATTGAATAATCTATTAAGAGGCTTCGACGAAGGCGGGTTGGACTATATCGTCAAACCGATCAAACCGAACGAAGTATTGGCACGGGTCGAAGTCCATCTGACTCAAACCAGAAAGATCCTACGCGCCAAAACCGCGTTAAAGCATGCCCCGTTTGCCGCTTTAACTGTGGATAGCTCCGGGCGTATTACTTGGTTGACGCCATCCGCGGAAAAGGTGTTGAATCAATTAACCGAAAAACTTGAATCAGGCCCGCAAATCGAAATCGGCGCACTCCCTCCGAAACCGATTTCGGAATGGCTTCGAGAACAACTTCAGGCCGATCATATAGGCCGGAAATTACCTTCGGAAATAGATCACACACTCGGAGACTTATCGATCAAACTGTCTCGAAGCGCCGATTCCCGTGAATTTCTCCTCTTATTACAAAATCGAGTAGACTCAAGAGAATGGGATCTTGAGTCGCTGAAAGACTCCTTAGGCCTTACCTTGAGAGAAGCGGAAATACTAATGTGGATTTCCCGCGGCAAAACCAACAAAGAAATCGGCATCATCCTCGGCAGCAGTCCACGCACCGTCAACAAGCATTTGGAGCATATTTTCGAAAAACTCGGCGTTGTCACGCGAGCCGCCGCCGTAGCCATGGTCATGCTAAAAGCTAAGGAATGAGCATGAAATAACTTCGACAAATGCTGAAAGGGGGTTCGGTGGCTCGCTTGACAGGCGAGTCGCCGAACCTCCACAATGCCTAAAACTTGTAGAAGTAGATTTGTGCATATTCCTAACTTTATGAATGTATGGTTGTGGCTAGCGAGAATGTCGGCAGCAGGGCAGATTTTGCTCCCTACAAAATCTGCATTCACCCAGCACCTAACGTTAGGTGAGGGATCGGACACTCCGGCGCCTCCTCGGGCACTACCGAAGTTTGAAGTGCGAAAGGTTTATTCTGCGGACAAAATCGCAGTTTAAAACGATAACGTCTGAAACAATTGTAACCACTATCTTTTTTGATTTTAGGCTTTGAACCTAAATATCGCAATATATTAGATAGTGAATTTTCGATTGGCCCCCACTTTAGGGCTGCCTGGAGGCAGCCCTCTTTTTCCCGATTTATCTCAGCCTCGGCTTTATCGCCAATCGGTACATGCTATACTTCGGCAATTCTATACCCGTCGTAGATCAAAATTCGGCGCCTGGGTGTCCGCTAATGGACGCCGTGAATACGTCCATGTAGGCTCTATGCCAGCTCCATGCTGGCAAAGCCTTTATCGGACACCCAGGCGCCTCCTCTGGCACTGCCGAAATTTGAAGTGCGAAAGGTATAATGTCCTCCGAACCCCGCGATAACACCATCGCCGATCATGCTGAACATCATCTGGATTTTCTTTTTTTTGAGCGCCTTCATGACGGCCGTCATCAAACTGATCGTCATGGGCGACCATCAGGTTTTCGAGCGCATCATGTCTTCGATGTTCGCGCTTTCAAAAACGGCTTTTGAAATATCGTTAGGTTTGACCGGAGTTTTGAGCCTGTGGCTTGGTATCATGCGTATCGGCGAACGTAGCGGCTTCATACTCCTACTTACGCGCGGTTTGACGCCGCTGTTCACGCGCCTGATGCCTGAAGTACCGAAAAACCATCCGGCCTTGGGCGCGATGGTCATGAATATCGCCGCGAACATGCTCGGTCTCGACAATGCCGCCACGCCGCTCGGCATCAAGGCAATGAAGGAACTGCAGACCTTGAACCCTAACCCGAATAGCGCGAGTAACGCGCAAATTTTGTTCCTAGTCGTCAATACTTCGGCGGTCACTTTGTTTCCGGTGACGATTTTCACGTACCGAGCGCAATTGGGTGCCGCTAATCCGACCGATGTTTTCATTCCTATACTGATTGCCACTTATTTTTCAACCGTGGCAGGCTTGATTGCTGTCGCGGCGGTTCAGAAAATCAACTTGTTCGATCGAATCGTAGCATTATATCTTGGCGGCTTCAGTATATTGATTGCTACCGTGGTCGGCTATTTTTACCGGCTACCTAAGGAACAAATGCTCGAACAGTCCGCACTGATCAGCAACATCATTCTATTCACGTTGGTCGTCATATTTATCTGCGGTGCGATATACCGGCGAATCGACGCATACCAAGCGTTTATCGAAGGCGCGAAGGAAGGCTTTCAAACCGCAATCGGCATTATTCCATACCTGGTCGCGATGCTGGTCGGCATCGGCGTGTTTCGCGCGAGCGGCGCGTTGGATTTGGTGGCTGAAGGGGTTAGAGCACTGGTCAAAATGCTGTCTTGGGATGACCGTTTCATCGACGCATTACCGACCGCGTTGATCAAACCGTTCAGCGGCAGCGGCGCGCGGGCGATGATGATCGATACGATGCAAACGCTCGGCGCCGACTCATTCGCGGGGCGTCTGGCTTCTATCGTGCAAGGCAGCACCGAAACGACCTTTTATGTCTTGGCAGTCTATTTCGGCGCGGTCGGCATCAAAAATATTCGTCATGCGGCCGCTTGTGGGATAATAGCCGACTTTTTCGGCATCTTAGCCGCCATACTCATTACCTATTGGTTTTTTGGATAATGTACGTACATCTTAAAACATTGGGCTGCCGTCTCAATGAAGCCGAGCTCGAAACTTGGGCTCAGGCCTTCCAACAACAAGGCCATCAAATCACGCGCCAAGCCGAGAAAGCGAATCTAATCGTGATTAATTCGTGCGCGGTCACGCAAGATGCGGCACGTAAATCGCGTCAACTAATTCGGCGCATACATCGTACCAATCCGGCGGCGAAACTGGTCGTCAGCGGCTGTTATGCCACACTCAACCGTGAAGAAGCCGAGCAATTAATGGGCGTCGATCTCGTCGTCGGTAATCAAGACAAAGAAAGTCTGGTTGACAAAACCCTGACCGAACTAAACATGGACAGCATGCCGGCCATGTCGACCGAACCCGGCGAGATCTCGTTATTCAGCCGAGGTCGGCAACGTGCGTTTATCAAAGTACAAGACGGCTGCCGGTACCGCTGCACGTTCTGTATCGTCACGGTCGCTCGCGGCGAGGAAAAAAGCCGACCGATACGAGAAATCGTCGACGAAATCAATACGCTTTATAGCCAAGGCATTAAGGAAGCCGTCATCACCGGCGTGCATCTCGGCGGTTACGGCTCCGATACCGATCAAAGTCTGTCCGACCTGATCCAAGCCATTCTCAATGATACCGATATCCCAAGACTCAGACTGGGATCTCTAGAGCCGTGGGAATTGCCGAGCGATTTTGTCGAGCTTTTCGATAATCCTCGCTTGATGCCGCATCTGCACCTACCGCTGCAAAGCGGTTCGGATTCAGTGCTGCGACGCATGGCCAGACGCTGCAAAACCGAAGAGTTCAGTGAAATCGTGAACGGCTTGAGAACCGCCATTCCGTACTTCAACATCACGACCGATATCATTGTCGGGTTTCCCGGCGAAACTGAGCAAGAATGGCGTGAAAGTTTCGATTTCATCGAACATACCGGTTTCGGTCATATCCATATTTTCGCGTATTCGCGACGCGAAGGCACGAATGCCGCTACGCTACCGAATCAAATCCCGGAAACGGTCAAGAAACAACGCAGCCGAGAATTACATGAATTGACCGAAACGATGAAGCGGCAATTTCAATGGGAAAACATCGGGCGAACAACGCCGGTGCTCTGGGAAAGCCAAACCGAGCCCCTCGACAACGGTAAACATCGGATTTTCGGTTATACGCCGAATTATCTGCGCGTCGGCTGTGAGGTCGACGAACCCGAAGCGATAGAAAACCGAATTATCGATACCAAGCTAATGGCGACCGATCAGAATCATTTAGTTGCGGCACTGGTTTAGGAAATATAATTCAGCATTAAGGTATGGAGACAGTGAGGCGTTCGCCAAACACAACACATACCGCACCTTATGGAAACTGTCCGTTTCTCCTTCCAGATAGATTTCAACAATGCTTGAAACCTGATTCGACTTGTTTCCGTTGAGTCAGTTGCTTTAGCCGTTCCGGTTGTTTATCTTAATCGACAACAAATAACTGGGAGTGCTAACGGCGATGCTTGAAACAAAAGACGACCCGATAAAAAAGTTTTTGGAAGCCACCCATGTATTGACTGATTTTTGCAGCCAAAACGGGTGGATTATCAACGAATCGATACAATATGAGGTTTTGGACAGGCAACCCGGCGAATTATTGATTTATGTCACATTCCTTGAAAGCATCATGGAAGGTTCAGGATGCCAATGCGACCAAAAGTCATGCTATGGCCGTTTAAAACTGATGTTGAACAACAAAGGCGAAATCGTCTCGGCTTGCACTGATTAAAAAACAGGCTACTCACTTAACGCGGGACAGTTTAAGGTTAATCCGTTTGTGGTGAGCCCTTCGGCTGCGCTCAGGAGAGCCCTGTCGAACCATGGGCGGATTAACCATCCACCCTTCGACAGGCTCAGGGCGAACGGTTAATCCTTAGTGCTTTGTCCCGTTTTAAGTGGGAAGCCAAAAAACATACGCTTTTCTAATCTTTTTCACCCAACGCTTGATTACTTTTGCACCCGAGCTTTTCTATGGCAAAATTTATAAAGAAAATCAGCAATTTATTCTTAGGCTTTTGGGTTTTTATATATATTCTGCTGGAAGAGCTGATCTGGGATACGATTGCTATTCCGGTTTTTAGGTTTGTCCATAGCCTGAAGGTTTTGCAACGAATAGAATCCTCCGTTGCCGACTTGAACCGCTATGCGCTGCTGTGCGTTTTTCTGTTTTTATTCATTCAGGTCGAGCTACTCGGCTTTATCGCAATCGGTTTACTTGCTAAGGGCAGCCTTGTTTTCGGCATTACTCTTTATATCGGTAAAATTCCGGTCGCCGCTTTTACTTTTTGGTTGTTTCGTATTGCCAAGTCCAAGCTTTTAACTTTTGTGTGGTTCCAAAACTCTTATGATTTTTTGTCGTGGATTATCGATACTATCAAGAACAGCGCGATACATCAAAGCATCGTAGGCCAAATCGTCAATTTCAAACAAAAACTTGAGAAACTATTACCGAGAAATTGGGTTCAAACACTTAAGAAATCATCATTACTCTTATCGATAAAACAATCCCGGATTGCTTTCATTCGGTATCTTAAATCCCTTAAATGACATGAAAGTCATCACTCAATTTTTGTTTTTTCCGGTCTTTATCGTAGCCGGCTTCGAAATCGCGACGAAGGCGTCGCTCCTACAAGGGGGCTGATGCTTTGTGGGAGCGATCCTCTTTGCGTTAACATTCGCCAATCCCGCTGATCGGCGCCTGACGGTAGCGGCTTGTGCGAGGCTTTGACCCATGCTGCAATATCCCGCCAAATGACTTTCGCCTGCAAATCGCGCAACAGCATGTGATAGCCGTTCTCGTAGAAAGCAACGGTTCTATCGGCGCCTTCGGTGTCGAGAAAATCCCGCAAAAAACGCTGCGTCGGCTGTTTTGGTATGACTTCGTCCTTTTCACCATACAGCATCAAAGTATCGACATGAATATTCTGAGCATTATTGAAAGCCGAATCCATTAAATCGGTTAGGCCATGAATCGTTTCGACGCGAGTTTCCTTAATCACCAGCGGATCTTTGCCCAACTCCCGAAGCATTTCAATATTATCCGAGGCTTGTATTTTTAAGCCCCGCCCGGTCAATGTCATCCAAGGCATCGTATGGGACATAAGCCACAACAAACTGCGTTGATACCAAGGCATCGTTTCGCGTGACCAAACGGCAGGTGCCGATAAAATTAAACCACTGACCGGCGTCGCCTCCTCGCGGGACATAGCCGCGATGATGACGGCTCCGCCCATGCTTTCGCCCAAAAGATAAACCGGTAACCCAGGATGCTTGCTTTTTATGAGTCTGACAAATAAATCCAGATCCTCAGTATACGCATCGATACCGCTCCACAAACCCCGACGCGGGCTTTGACCGAAACCGCGTTGATCGTAGGCATAACTGGCGATTCCTTTTTCTTTCAGAAATGCCCCAGGCTCCTCGAAAAACCGGCTGTAATCATTGAAACCGTGTAAAGCGATCAATACAGCCTTCGTTTGGCCCGGTTCCGGCAGCCATTTTCTGACCGGCAACCAGGAGCCGTCCGGTGTGATATAGCGATCTTCCAGTAATAGCGCTTCTATGACGGGTTGACCTGGCTTATAAACGGCCGGCGCGCACCCGACGAGCCAACTTAAAAGCACAACAAACAAAATTCTCGAAAATCTAATCATCAATACAACAGTTATTTGTGGACAAACATTTTTTGGAGTATAAAAAATACCAAGGATTCAACTTAATATGTTATCGGCAAATCTTTTCCTTAAAATAGTTAATTCGTTCACACAATAACGTAAACTTTCTATGGTTAGTCTTTCTTTATCAGCCTTGCGCAAAGCTATCGATCAAGCCTACTTGAACGATGAAACGGCTAGCGTAATCGAACTAATGGTTGGCTTGACCGATTATAATCCCGATGATGCCGAAGCGCTGGCTCGTTTACTGGTTGAACAGATCCGGGCCGATAAAGACAAGCAATCCCTTGTCGATGCTTTTTTGCATGAATACCGACTCGATAGCGCTGAAGGACTGATATTGATGAGCATTGCCGAAGCCTTGCTACGCATTCCGGATGCCACAACCCAAGATCGTTTTCTCGCCGATAAATTGACTTCGGCCCATTGGCAAGAACATCTCAATCACAGCGACTCGATGCTGGTAAATTTATCGACCGGCGCTTTATTATTGACAGGATTATTCGAACGACATTTCAAGCCGGACGGAAAGCAAGTATTCGATCAATTGCTTGGCCGACTGGGTGTACCCGTCATTCGAAAGGCATTACAAAAAGCGATGCATTTTTTGGGGGCGCAATTCGTGATGGCCGAAACGATTTCCGATGCGCTACATGCCAGCCAAATGCACCCGGAATACCGTTATTCCTTCGATATGCTCGGCGAAGCGGCGGTCACCGCCTCGGATGCGGAGCGTTACTTTTCGGCCTATCTCGATGCCATTCGGCAACTGTCGCATGCCTCCATGAGCGCTTCGTTGTACGATAAGCCGGGCATTTCGATCAAACTGTCGGCATTATGTCCGCGCTATGAGCCCTTGCAACACCTAAGAGCAGTCCCGGAGTTGACTGCAAAACTGCTCGCCCTGGCTCAATGCGCGCGACAAAGCGACTTGACGGTTACAGTCGATGCCGAGGAAAGCGAGCGATTGGCCATGTCACTGACGATTTTCGAGGCGGTCTTCACTCATCCGAGCCTGAAGGATTGGCCCGGATTGGGCCTTGCGGTCCAAGCCTATCAAAAACGGGCACCGCATGTCATCGCTTGGCTTTCTGCCTTGGCGAAATCGGAACGACGAAAAATACCAGTCCGTTTAGTCAAAGGCGCGTATTGGGACACAGAAATCAAACGCGCTCAGGAATTAGGACTCTCCGCTTATCCTGTATTCACGCGAAAATCGGCGACCGACATTTCTTATCTGGCTTGCGTAGCGCGCTTATTGGCAGAACCCGCCGCATTTTATCCGCAGTTCGCGACGCATAATGCCCATACCGTCGCCGCAATCAAACAAATGGCCGGTAATCAAAACGATTACGAATTTCAACGTTTACACGGCATGGGCGAGGCGCTTTATCAAAATTTGGCGAAGCACCCGAATTGGTCTATTCCGCGCCGGGTTTATGCGCCGATCGGCCATTATCAAGAACTATTGCCTTATCTGGTTAGGCGTTTGCTGGAAAACGGCGCGAATACCTCTTTCGTCAATCTAATCGAAAACCCCGATATCGACATTGAACGCATCGTGCAAAATCCAGTCACTTTCTGGCTTGAACTCAATGATTTCGAGAAAACCGGCGTACCGCTGCCGGTCGATTTATTCGGTAAGGAAAGGCGCAATTCGGAAGGCTTTAATCTGGCCGATACCGAACAGTTGTACTCGTTGCAAAAACGCCTCGACGAACTATCCGGCACCTCTCATCATGCCGGCCCGTTGATTAACGGAAAAAGCCCGGCCGGTTTCGAACGGGTTATCGTAAATCCCGCCAATCATTCGCATAAAGTCGGTACCGTTGCATTTTGCGATGCCGATAACGTTGTCGACGCCCTCGACACCGCTTCAGAGGCTTTTGATGCATGGCGTTCGACTAACGTGCAAAAACGAGCGCGCTATCTTAACAATGCCGCCGATTTGTTGGAGTATAACCGTACCGAACTGGTCTCTTTATGCGTCCGCGAAGGCGGCAGAACAATAAAAGACGCCTTGGCCGACGTCAGAGAAGCAGTCGATTTTTGCCGCTACTATGCCGCACGCGCTCTTGAGTTGTTCGACCGCCCGATGGCTTTACCCGGGCCGTGCGGCGAAGATAATTTTTTGACTTATTACGGCCGCGGCGTATTTTTATGCATCAGCCCGTGGAATTTTCCAATTGCCATTTTTACCGGCCAAATCGCTGCAGCGCTAGCGGCCGGCAATACGGTCGTGGCCAAACCGGCCGAAGCGACTTCGCTCACTGCGGCAGCTTGCGTCAAAATTCTGCATCAAGCCGGCATTCCGGGCTCTGTATTGAATTTCGTACCGGGCATCGGTTCTGAAATCGGCCCCGTGTTGCTTCGGGATCCGCGTATTGCCGGCGTTGCATTCACCGGCTCTACCGAAACGGCGCGTTCGATCAATCGGCAACTCGCCGAACACGCCGATATCGCGCCATTGATCGCCGAGACCGGCGGTCAAAATGCGATGATCGCCGACACGTCGGCGCATAAGGAACGATTGGTACTGGATGCAGTGCAGTCCGCTTTCAACAGCGCCGGCCAGCGATGCTCGGCCTTGCGGGTATTATTCTTGCCTCACGAAACCGCCGATAAAATCATCGAACTTTTGATCGGAGCTATGCGGGAATTGACGATCGGCGATCCGGGCCATTATGCAACCGATATCGGCCCGGTCATCGACCGGAAAGCCTTGGATAAATTAAACGCTCACGTTGAAGCCATACGTCATCATGCCGACATTTTATTCCAATCGCCATTACCGCCCGAATTGCCGGAAGGGACTTATTTTGCACCCACATTGATCGAAATCGACTCGCTTTCGCAACTGACCGAAGAAGTGTTCGGCCCGATACTGCACATCGTCCGCTATCCCAGCGATGCCATCGAGCAAGTGATCAATGATATCAATGCTACCGGCTACGGCTTGACGCTGGGCATTCACAGCCGAATCAACGCAACGGCATGCAAGATTCAACAGCAAGCCAAAGTCGGCAATCTTTATATCAACCGCAACATGATCGGCGCGACGGTAGGCGTACAACCCTTTGGCGGCATGGGTCTGTCGGGTACCGGTCCGAAAGCCGGCGGACCCGATTATCTAAAACGCTTTGCAGTCGAACAAACCGTCACAATCAATACCGCCGCAATCGGCGGCAATGCCAGCTTATTGAACCAAGATTTGCGCTAAACACCCCGCAACCACCATTCCCCTTTAACCTTTAACCTTCCTGATTAGCAAGATGCTTCAGCTTGCCGAAGCCAAGTATCCGAGCAAGGGCCAGTCGTAGTCACAAAAACTAAAATATGCTGTTACCCAAGCTCCAGCTCTCATCGTTATACATAAGTCAAAAATTACTGTTTTGCAATCTTAGCTAATGAGGCTTCGATACCATTTTTTGTCGCCCAACGTTCCCGACTTCGAAATCGCGATCTGGGGATCGCTCCCACAGAGCATCCGCCCCCTTGTGGGAGCGACGCCTTCGTCGCGATTTCGAAGCCACTGATGTTCAATATCCGCAGATTTATCAAACAGCACCGTTTCCAGGTATACGACGAACTCTGTTTAGCAAGTTTACCGATACTTGTGTATAACGGCGAGTGCTCCAGCTTGGGTAACCTGTTCAGGAAGCTCTAACTTCCCGACAATCAAGAAAAATTGAACGAGCGAGTCGCGGGGTTGATTGAGAGTGAGCGGAGGTTGTGTCGGTCTCAGGAAGCTGGAGCTTCCGGGGTGTTTTTCCCAAGCTGGAGCTTGGGAAAGAGCGTGATGTGGGTGGCCGTTTTTAGCTTGACGCGCATGGCTTACGACCCCCGTCTTGCTAAGGGTTATGCTGATCTTTGGGCTTTAGCTGAAGAAACTTGCTAATCAGGTTAATCTTTAACCTTTAACCTTTAACCTTTAACCTTTCATATTGAGATCAATTACTCAAATCCAAAAAAACCGCTTTACATTCTAATGAGAATTGTTATTATTTACATAACCAACATTTTTGGAGTATGCCTCATGTACGTCTGTGTCTGTAAAGCGGTTACCGATAGGCAAATTAAATCCGCTATCGAAAACGGTCACTGCTCGCGCAAACATCTGAATCAGTGTCTAGGCGTCGGCAGTGTATGCGGCAAATGCAGCCGCCACGTCAAACAAATTCTCGACGAAAGCCATGCCGAACAACAGTTGATGCCGCAAGCTGCTTTCGCCTGATCGATTACTTGCTGTTACCGGGCAAACCGATGCTTGACTTCCATCGGTTTGCCCGTTTTTTTGCTTAAATTTCTTGAAGCCTTAGGCCTTTCGCGCATGTATTTCAGCATTTTTTATTGAATGTGCAGAATTTATACAATATTGTATTATTCAAAAATTATTTAATTCCCTATCTCGTCAAAGACCAATAGATGCTGCATAAGTCTTTTCCGAACATTAACCATCTCATTATCATTATCGGAGCCGCCATGAAAGGAGACGCAAAAGTCATCGAATACCTTAACCAAGTATTGGAAAACGAACTGACAGCGATCAATCAATATTTTCTTCATGCCAGGATGTACAAAAACTGGGGTTTTGCCAAACTCAACGAGAAGGAATATCACGAATCGATCGATGAAATGAAGCACGCCGATCAAGTGATTGAAAGAATACTGTTTCTCGAAGGTCTACCGAATCTGCAAAACCTCGGTAAATTACTGGTCGGTGAAAATCCGGAGGAAATGCTAGCTTGCGATTTAAAACTCGAACAACAAGCGATTCCGGTACTCAGAGAAGCGATCGCTTATTGCGAAACTGTACAAGACTTTGTCTCCAGAGAAATTTTTGAGCATATTCTCGAAGGCGAGGAAGAACATCTCGATTGGCTGGAAACGCAATTGGAATTGATCGAAAAAATCGGCCTACAAAATTACCTGCAATCTCAAATGTAATGTTAACGGCGCTGTTTCGGCAGCGCCTTCGCATTCAAATGAATCCTGTTTTTTCAATCCACGCTAATTATTGGTAAGCCCGTCGATTATGCGACTTCCCTTCCCTCGTTAACCCGCCGTCATTTATGCAAGAACAAGAAGGCGTCATTAAATTCCGCCTCGAGCATCAGAACCGGCCTATCGATCAGACGGCCTCCTTAAGCGTCCTTAACGCATGGCGTTCGATCTTATTCAAACTCGGCTTAATTGGCAGAGACCCTGAACGTTACGGCGGGCTCGGTTACGGCAACATCAGCTTGAAGCCCGATCTTAATAACAACACGTTTATTATCAGCGGAACGCAAACCGGTCATATTGAAGAATTGAGCCGCGAGCATTACTGCGAAGTATGGAATACCGATATCGAGCGCTATTTTCTACAATCGAAAGGACTGACCAAGCCTTCTTCGGAAGCGATTACTCATGCCTGCGTCTATCGTCAAGACGCCTCGATTCGTTCGGTCATTCATATTCATAGTCCCCAAATTTGGCAAAAAACCGCCGAACTTGCCCTTCCTCATACGCCGGCCGATGCCGCTTACGGAACCCCGGAAATGGCTCGTGCAGTCGCCGAACTTTTTCAATCCGGACGCCTTTATGATAAAAAAATATTTAGTATGCTCGGCCATCAAGACGGCATCGTCGCCTTCGGCGATTCGATCGGAGATCCGGCTTGGTTGTTGATAAATACGCTGAGCAATGCGTTGCGCATTGAAACCACAATAGATAAGCAGTAAAATAGCCGCACTATATTAGAAACCATTAATATTATGTCGAACATCATTATCTACACTTCTAATCTCTGCCCTTACTGCATCATGGCCAAGCGCCTGCTCGATAAAAAAAGTGCGGTTTACAGCGAAATCAATGTCGACTCTGAACCCGGCTTGCGTCAAGAAATGATGCTTAAAACCAAGCGCAGAACGGTGCCGCAAATCTATATCGGCGATTTTCATGTCGGCGGTTTCGATGATTTGTACGTGCTGGAGCAACAAAGCCGATTGGACCCGTTATTAGCCCCATAGAACAAGCCCTGACCAAAAACCACCAATTTGGACGTCAACGCCTCTACTCCCTTTTGATTGAAAAACCGTCTAAGAATAAAAGGTATGGGATGTGTCTATGGAGGACCGCCGTGCTACCGACATCCTCGCTAGCCACACCCCACACCTCTATAAAGTCGGCTAATTTTTGAGTATAAAGGGAGTAATAGTCGCGACGAAAGCATCGCTCCCACAACGCGCTTTATGAAAGCGCTTCGAGAAAAACGGTATCAGACTCGACGTTCACTTGGCTATGAAACACCGGAATCTATTTTGCTTTTAACCGATCGCCCAGGTTTACTCGGGCGATCGCTTCGCCAAGGTCTGCCGGCAACAATAAAAGCCGCGATCAAAGTCAGAATCAACCAATCCCTTCCGATCAGTATCAAGGCCGACCAACTGTAGCCGCCATAAGGTCTTTGCAATTCGTTGAATATATCCCCGAAGAAGATAATGCCAAGCATCAACGGCACGAAAAACTTGATCAACAAAACCCAGCCCATTCCTAATTTCAAACTGGATATCCGGTTGATATGCTGCCGCAGCTTGAACAAATCGAACGCCCAACCGATCACGACACATTCCAAAATACCGACCGTCACCAAGCCGTAATGCGTGATAAAGCGGTCGACAATATCCAGCCAAAGTAAACCGCTTTGCGTCGTGAACACAATACCGCCGAGACAGCCGAATACGCAAACGAAGGTCACCAGCAACTTACGATCGAAATTGAATTTATCGATAACCGCCGATACGAAAGCTTCGATGATCGACACCGCCGACGACAATCCGGCAACCGTCAAACTCAAGAAAAAAATCGCTCCGAACAGATTACCGCCCGGCATCAGACCGATGGCTTTCGGATACGCGACAAAGGCCAAACCGATACTTTGCGTCACTACATCGGCAATCTCCTTGCCTTCACTATGCGCCATGAAGCCTAACACCGCGAACACGCCGAAGCCGGTCAACAACGAATAACCGCTATTGATCAATGCGATCAACACGGCATTTCGGGTAATGTCGGTTTTTTCCGGCAAATAACTGGCATACGCGATCATGATACCGAAGCCGAGGCTCAGCGTGAAAAAAATTTGGCTGTAAGCATCGATCCAGACCTGTGGATCATTGAGCTTGCTATAGTCCGGTGTGATATACACTTGAATACCATGCCACGCTCCGTCCAATTGCAGAGACCAAGCGACCAACACAATGGTCAGTAACAACAAAACAGGCATCATGATCTTGTTGGCGAGTTCGATACCTTTTTGGACACCACGGTAGACCACTAACCAAATTGCGAGCCATGTAACGATAAGGCCGAATAAGATGGGCGTTCGAATTTCGCCCAATTTGAACGGACTATCGCTCACTCTTAAAAAATGCTTGAAAAAATAGTCGTTAGGATCATCTCCCCAAGCCAGATCGAACGACAGCGCGAAGTAATTCAAACACCATGCGATAATTGCCGAATAGTACAATTCGATACCGAACATGACGAAAATAACAGACCACCAGCCTAGCCATTCCCAGCGAGGACTTATTTTGCGATAGGCCAGCGGCGCGGAACCAACACGTTCATGGCCGATGCCGTTTTCCAGAATCAATAGCGGAATACCGGCCGTAAATAACGCCGTCAAATAAGGAATCAGGAAAGCCCCACCGCCGTGTTGGTAAGCCAGATAACTAAACCGCCAGATATTTCCCAATCCGATCGCCGAACCGACTGCGGCCATCAAAAAACCAAGCTGCGAGTTCCACCTTTCACGCGCCATGATTGCCTCCTAAATTAACGATCGAATCATTTTCTCGATTACGAGTTTAGCATTTTTAATCGCCCGACAAACGATGCGCCTAAATGATTAAACCGGACAGTTCTTAACACGGGCATTATTATCGCTAGCGATTCGCGAATTTTTATGTCAGGATTTATCAGCGTTCCATTTAAACTTGGCGCATTTTCGTACTGGCTATGCTTTGTTCGAAGAATGTTTCCAGTTTGGAATGTGAACATCAAAAATAATCACAAACCCGAGGAAAATCCCAATGAAAAAAATAATCAGCTTAGCTTCAATCATTGCATTATCCGCATTAACCCAAGTATCCGTTGCGGCGGAAGACGCGCCTGTAAAACCGAAACATGAAATGAAAATGGATCAAGACATGGGCGGCGAAGGGAAAATGGGAGATATGGGCCAAGGAAAGATGCAAGGCAAGGGTGAGGGAAAAATGGGAGGAATGGGTGACATGGGCGGTATGGACCATGAAAAAATGCGTGAGCATTTAAAAATGAAACAAGAATACCAACTGAAACTGCATGCGCTAACGAATAAAATTCTGGCCGAAAAAGACCCCGCCAAGCAACAAAAGCTTAAAGACGAACAATTAAAACTAATGGAACAACATCATATGCAAATGATGAAAATGCATAAAATGATGAAAGGCCATAAAATGTAAAACCGATCTCAAGATCGTTTTCAAGTCGCGGCCGGCATGGCCGCGATTTCAAACTAAAGCCCAACTCGACCAATGATTTCCATCCCTCCGCATAAAGGCCGAGGCGCGGCCGGCAACCCTAACGGCCGTTATAACCTAGAAAGCCGTGAGGCGTTTGACGACGGCTGGAACTATTTCGACATCGAAACCCCGCTACACACTGAAGTTTCGCTGGAAACCGCAAGAACAATCATCAGCCGTAACCAATCGCCCGATATTCCTTTCGAACAATCACTCAACCCGTATCGAGGCTGCGAACACGGCTGCATTTACTGTTTCGCTCGCCCGACTCATGCTTATTTGGGCTTGTCGCCGGGTCTGGATTTCGAAACCAAACTCACGGCAAAACCCGAAGCCGCAGAATTATTGCGCAAAGAACTTCAAAGCCGCAAATACCTCTGTACGCCGATTGCCTTAGGCGCCAACACCGACCCGTATCAACCCATCGAACGCCGATACCACATCACCCGGGAAATACTCGAAGTATTGAGCGAATTCCGCCATCCCTGCACGATTACGACCAAGTCAGCCATGGTTGAACGCGACATTGATTTATTGGCGCCGATGGCCGAAAGCAATTTAGTTCAGGTTAATCTTTCGCTCACCACATTAAAGCCCGAACTTTCCCGAAAACTCGAACCTAGAGCAAGTTCGCCGCAGCGCCGACTGCAAACCATTGCACGGCTGCATGAGAATAAAATTCCGGTCAATGTCATGGTCGCACCAGTGATTCCGGTACTAACCGATTCGGAACTGGAAAGCATTCTCAAAGCCGCAGCAGAAGCCGGTGCGCAATCCGCCGAATATATCCTGATCCGGCTACCGCTTGAAGTGTCGGAATTATTCGAAGAATGGCTGAATACACACATTCCCGGACAAGCCTCTCATGTGCTCAATCGGATTCGCGACTGCCGAGGCGGCCGCGCTAACGATCCGCGCTTCGGTAGCCGGCTCCGCGGAGAAGGCGTCTATGCTGACCTAATCGCACAACGCTTCCGCATTGCCGCACGCCGTTTCGGACTCGAGACTACGATGCAAGCGCTCGATTGCTCCCGTTTTAAATCCGGCCCGATTCAAATGGATTTATTCTGAATTAGCGCGTTCTGTTTGAACCGGTAGGAAAACTCAACGCCGCCACCGCATAGAGCCACAATGCAGAAAACACCAATACGGTAAAACCGAACTCGGTCGCTATCAGCGTTGCCAGTATCGCGCTGATCACCGAAGCACAGCCGTTAACGCCCCAAGCCCAAGGAATCAAAGCCGGAACGCTACGCCCGAGGCTCGCCATGCCCATCGGAAACGGCATGCCCATGAAAAATCCTAGCGGAGCGATCAAGGCTATCGAACCGAGTACCTTACTGAATTCGCTGCGTTGCAATAAAAATCCGGTAATGAATTGAAACTCCAAGATATAAGCTGCGCTCAACAGCATAATCGCGGCAATCGGCACAGCAATCCATAACCGGTTATTCTTGTCGGATAGTTTTTTAGAAAGATGACTACCGGTACCGGCGCTCAACAGAAAGGTACTAACCACGACGGTAATGGCATACAGAGGATGGTGCAGAATCAGAATAAATTTTTGGATGAACGCAATTTCCACGAACAAAAAAGCCAAGCCGAGACATGAAAAATAAAAGAAGATACGCCAATGCATCGCCGAGCCGGCTTCGATACCCAGTTTACGCTTCCAAAACCAAAGCGGCACGATGATCAACAAAAAACTGATACCGACCGCCTGCACTAAACCGACAATCAACAATAAATAGCCGCTTTCCAATAAGGACATGCCGCCTTGGCCCAGCAGCGACCAGATTTCAGGTAAGGTCCGCCATTTGAAAAAATGAAAGAAATACGGCCGATCGTCGGTGGCAGGTTTGATATTGAATTTGTAATCGGCTATAAACGCTTCGCGCTCCTCGCCTAGCAATGCCGTTGCCGCTTGATAATAATACGGCTCCTGTAAAATATTGAAGCGATTGACTTCAGTCTCGGCAACCCCCGGATAATAATCGGCATCGAAACCTCGTTCATCGCGAAATCTCCGTAAAGCGGCCAACTCCGCTTCGGAAAACGTCCCGTTTTTGATCAGCATCGTCGCGGTTTGCCAACTGCGAATCAACACGATGCTTCGTTCAGGGTGTTCGCTACCCAACGTTTTTAAGGCAGCACTGGCGGTCGCGATTAATTTAAGCGTGTCGCGCGGCGGTATCTTGATCCAGCGCGTCATGCTCAGATAACCGCCCGGCGTCAAATGTTCCAAATAAGCCTTAAGCGCTTGCTCAGTATACAGATAGGTTTCCGCCAGCGCATAAAGCCCGGCTGACGAAGCGCCAAATGCGTCAAGCAGTGAAAGATTGATCAAGTCATAGCGATCACGCGAAGTCGCAACAAAACCACGTGCTTCGGCGGTATGCAACCGAACCCGAGGATCGCTGTAAATATGGCCGGCGAAATCGGCATGTTTATCCTTGATTAAAGCGATCGTTTGCGGGTTCAACTCGACCGCATCGATAGCCGGTATCTTGTGATAAAGTGCCTGCAACACATCGCTACCGGTTCCCGCCCCCAAAATCAACACTTCTCCGAGGTCTTGCAAATGATAAGGCAAGGCCGATGTGCTTTGATCCAAATAAGCCAGATTATCGGGGTTACCGTCATAATGCGTGATCGCCGACAAATTGTCGGCATCGGTGAAAACGCCCAATTGCTCGGGCGGTTCGGCATCGGCATTCAGACTCAATCCGGGCGCATGGCGTAGCGGCATTTGCGTGCTTTCGATGACGCTTAAAAGACCCAGCGGGCTGGAATAATTCTCGACGACTTTAGTTCCCGGAATTCTCAATTGCTGGCTCAAGCCTTTATAAGGCGAGATGTTTAGAGTCCAGTTCTGCAAGGCCAGTACGAAGATTGCGGCCACGGTAGCCGCACCGACGGCGACCTTCACCCCGACCCGCCAGCGCCGGAAAAACAAACGCTGCACTAACAAACTGGCAACAATGCTCAAACCGCCGATGACCGGTAATATTTTTTCCGGATACAAGGCGAACAACAAGGCAATGATGCTCAGGCTACCGATGCCCGCGCCGCATAAATCGGCCGCATAAATCGACGAAACATCGCGGCGATAGCGGAAAAAAGACAAGCCGATCACATTCGCGGCAAAAAAAAACGGCAATGACAGTAATAAATACAGACCGCTTAAATATCCAAGCTGTTCTGGCACCCATAACAGTTCGGCCGGGTTAAACGGGATTTGTTGCGCGATTAGAAAACAAGCAGGCGCGGCAATACCGAATAACAGAAGATTGATCGTGACGGCAAGCCCATAGACACCGATCAAACGCTCCCGATTGAATGCCAAAAACACGCCGCTCACGCCGTATCCGAGCAAGGCCAAACTGATGATCAAATAGGCAAAATGATGCCATTGTATGATCGAAAACAAGCGCATCAACAACACTTCATAGGCCAGCGAACCGGACGAAGTAGCCGCTACCGCCAATAACAACGAAAACGCCGGTCTGCGCGTCATTTTTTAACGATCTCCGGTCAAGGGCACGAATCTGACCGGCAACAACTGGCGGCTCGTGATGCGGTTTTGTTGATCCTTGTTCACCAGCACGAGATGCTGCACGGTAAAACGTCCGCCGACCGGAATGATCATACGCCCCCCCGGTTTCAATTGTTTAATCAACGGAGGAGGAATATGACTGGCCGCCGCGGTCACCATGATCGCATCGAACGGCGCGGCTTCTTCCCAGCCATAATAACCGTCGCCCGCGCGCGAGTGTACCTTATCGTAGCCTAAGCGTTTTAGATCACCCGCGGCCCGTTCCGCCAAAGCATCGATAATTTCTATCGTATAGACGCTACCTGCCACTTCCGCTAAAACGGCTGCCTGGTAAGCCGAACCGGTACCGATTTCCAATACGCGGCTATTTTCGTCAAGGTCCAATAAATCGGTCATGATCGCGACGATATAGGGCTGAGAGATCGTCTGCCCATATCCGATCGGCAACGGTCTATTCAGATAGGCATTAAGACGCTGAGCCTCCTGCACGAATTCATGCCGGGGCACTTTACGCAAGGCCTGCAAAACTTTCTCATCCAACGCGTCTTTGCCGAGAAAATAGCTTGTCGACCTGACATCTGCTTGAATCGCATCGACCAGGCTATTGCGCTGCCGCTCATAGGCCGTCTCGCCGGCCATTGCATAATCGACAACACCAAACAGCAAGAATGCAAAAATTAATAATCGAAATTGTTTATTCATTGTTTTCGTCTCCCTTCCTCGCCGATCATTTCAGCATATGCCAAAAAGGTCTAGGCTTAGTTACTGTGAAAGATCGTAGATTTAGACTCAGTATCTAATTTTTCGAAAAACGAAGCTCGGCAGAGAAAATGCCGGCTCCGAAAAGGGTGCGGTTGCTCGACCGGCAGGCGTCGGCGGCAGGGAGCCGCCGTCGAGCCTACACGGACGTATTCACGGCGTCCTGTCGGGCGAGTGACCGCACCCTCCGCCACCAGAGAACTTTCATTTGCCGGGGCGATGGCCAGGCCTTCATGAACGCTATTGTAGAACAGTCTCGTAGTGCGGCATAACTCATGGCGCACTCATTCATTTACGAAACTTGTCAGCGTTAAAAGTTCGGTTTATTGTGAATCGAAATCTTCGTTAATCGTAATTTGTACAAGCCTTTTAAAAATTCATTGCTAAAAAATTAACCGAGTAGCATTGTTCACTTCATGACAAACTTATTCAAACTGATCGCTTTTTTGTGCTGTTTAGCCCTGCCGCTTATCGGGAGTGGCTGTTCGCATCCGCAAATCGCAACGGAACCTTACCCGATTTGGGGAGAATCAATTTTTTTGACAACGGAAAACGGCGGATCACGGCGTCATATGCAAATACGGGAACCCTCGCAATCGACCGACGACATCCAAGCTTGTATTTTGATCGTACACGGCATGAACGAACACACCGGCCGCTATGCTGAAATCGCCCGGCATTTCGCAAACCGTTACCTCGTCGCCGGCATCGATATGACCGCACATGGTTTGAGTAATCCGGTCTATTTAGAGGCGCATGAAAGCCTCAAAGCCGGTGCCGATGAGTTCGACGTCGGCTCGGCGTTTTTAGAACAAGCTCAACTCAGAAACCTCAATGCGATGCGCAGTGATGTGGGCTTGGCGATCCTGCACCTGAGACAACGCTGCGATGAGAGTGCGGGAGACGACAAGCCGCTGGTTATTTTGTCGCATAGCCTCGGGTCATTGGTCAGCGCTTCTTATTTACTCGAAGCCAAACTGCAAAATTCGGTCGACGGCATCATTTTTACAGGCCCCGCGTTCGCGGTGACTGAAGTACCGGGCTGGCGCGGTTGGTTTCAAAACCCTTTGATCCGCTTTACCTATCACACCCAGGAGCATTTCATCCATCCCCATGACGAAGCGTTCCCGCTGATGCTGTTCAATCAGTTCACGGCTTTGCTGACCGTCCCGTTACAAAACGGTATCATTGAATTTTTATCAATGCCCGGCATGCGAAATATATTTTCACCCAGCAGCCCGGACTGGGTCTCTACCTATCTCAGCGATTGGGAAGTTGAACGTTTACGCCATAAACACGACCGCTACATCATGCATCGGTCGATACTGCGTTATGTTCAAGGCGTGCAAAAAGAAATCATTCAATTCAGACGAAACATGGCCGATTTCGACACACCCTATTTGTTGATTTATTCCGAATTCGACCCGATTACCGCAGCGTGGGGCAACATCGACTTCGCGGCCGTAACAATCGAAAAACACCCCCTGAACGAAGTCGTGCCGCTTATCGGAAAAAGCCATCACGAACAATTATTTTCCAAACCGAAGTTGCGCCGAGAAATCGTAGATAAAATCGATCGATGGCTCGAATTGTTGATTGCGAAACACAAACAACCGAACGAATACTGATTGAGGTCGTCGCGGTGGACATAAAATTACCGGTCAATAATCAAACGCTTACCGCGTTAGCCAAGGTAAAAAATCATCCTCTGGCGCAAAAAGTCGGTCAAGCGCTCGATGCTACAGTGATTCGAGTCGACAACAAACAAACCGGCATCACTTTAAAAATTAACGATCATACCGTAGAGGTTCAAAGCAACCGGCCTTTACCACTGGAAAAAGGCCGACCATTAAAACTCATCGTTACCCGGCTGATACCGACGCTCGAATTTAAAATAGATTCCAATCCGTCACAGACCAAAAACGCTCCGGTTACCCTAACGGAACAAGCGGCTGCTCCCGCAACCAAACTCGATACCGCCACGCCCGACAAGACCTCGTTTAACCGCTTACCGCCACCGTCCAATGAAACGATACAGGCTAAAGTCGTATCGGTAGGCCCGGATAGAATTCAACTTTCGTTTTCGACCGATAAATCAACTGCGGGCACGCCTCGGCAAACGGTTGAATTACCGGCCGATAAAAATTCCGTTCAAAATCTGAAGCCCGGACAAAACGTTATCGTGGAGATTGCCCGGCACGGACAGTCCCGGGAAATTAAAATCGTACCGGCAACTCTCCGAGATATTCCGACTACCCTTGGTCGCGAAAATACCGGGGGAATCGAAACCTTACCGATCGCGCGCCGTGTCATTCCGGCAGTCGTCCGTGACATTTTACCGAGACACGAAACGCCAACCGTACTACTCAATCAACTCATTGCTGACCTGCCGTCGCTTCATGCCAATAAAACCGTTTCCGAAACCCTGAAACAGTTGGCTCAAGAAATCCTGCAAAATCTCCGAACACCGGAACAATTGACCGATGGTAAACAACTCAAAACGGCGGTCGAGCGTTCCGGTTTGTTCCTCGAAGCCCGCTTGCTCGAATTGACCAAACAGCAACCGGAACTCCTTAAATCGGATTTCAAAGGATTATTGCTCAAATTGATACAGATTCTCAAGCCGGAAACGACCCCTCAAGCGGAAAAACCGATTAGCGTGTCGGAAATGGAACAACTCAAAAATTTGCTGCTAAAGACCGAAAATAGTGTCGCCAAGTTGACTCTGGATCAACTCGCCTCATTACCCAAGGACGACTCGCCGAAACAAGTCTGGCTTCTGGAAATACCGTTTCTCGGCGAGAGCAAGGCGCAATCGGTCAAAATAGAAATCGAGCGCGATAAGCGTAGCGGTTCCGAACAGGACGAACAAGCGAAATGGTCGGTTTTTCTGACGATAACGCCGCCAAATTTAGGAACGCTGCACTGCAAATTGTCTTATTTGGACGACAAAATCAATGCGCATTTCTGGAGCGAACAACAGGCAGTAACCGGCCTTATCAAACAGAATATCGAACATTTAAAAAAACAATTCGAAGCCGAAGGACTCAATCCCGGCTTTATCGATGCATTGGACGGCACCCCGCCCAGAAAGGAAACAGCCCCAACGATCGAGATGGGCTTGATTAACGAAAAGGCATAACCACAAAAAGTTGTTCGGATTCGCCAGCTCTCAATCATCCTAGAAAAAACATTTCACCATGAAGATCATGAAGGATAAGAAGAAGTTAATTTAATGGTTTATTCTGCCTGTGCAAATTATTTTACTCCCTCAAACCTATAAAATGCATTTTGTCCACGAAACACACGAAAATATTCAAATACTTAAACATGACAAAGTCGTACTATTCAGTCCCGCGTAATTATCGTTCCCACGCTCTGCGTGGGAATGCCTGAGTACCGCTCCAGCGGTACGAGACGCTAGAGCGTCTCGGTCTTCATTCCCACGCTGGAGCGTGGGAACGATAGGGGAGATGTGAATAATTACGCAAAATTTATTAGAGCACCTATACTTACCTCCACTTAAAAAACAAAGTTCGAGAGAGCATTATGGTACCTAAGTCATTGATCGAAAAAGTCGGTTCTTTATATACCTTGCCGGATGTTGCATTGCGCGTCAATGAACTCCTAAGCTCCGATCAAGCCAGCAACGATCAATTGGAAGAAATCATCCTTCACGACCCGGCGTTGACGGCACAGTTGTTAAAGCTAGTTAATAGTGCCTACTATGGATTTCCGGGAAAGGTCGATACGGTTTCCCGTGCAATTTCGATGATCGGTCGGCAAGAATTACGAAATTTAGTCATCGCGACTTCGGTGGCATCGACCTTTCAAGACATTCCGGAAGACTTAGTCGACATGGAGACATTTTGGTATCACAGCATCACCTGCGGTGTATTGGCCCGACTATTGGCAGAACAATGCAAGAGGAAGGAGCGCGAACGTTTTTTCATCGCAGGTTTATTGAATAGCATCGGTAAGTTGATCTTGTTTAGCCAGTTTCCGGAAAAAGCCGGCGAAGCCTTAAGTTTTAAAGACCAAGGCGAGGATGCGGTCACCCAAGCCGAACAACGTATTTTCGGTTTTACCTATGCCGAACTCGGCGCCGAGCTTTTGAAAGAATGGAAGTTGCCGAGCAGCATTTGGCAATTGGTCGCCGCGCAAACCGATCCGATGAACGCGGACGATAACCTCCAAGATACTTGCATCCTACATGTGGCGGCTAAAATCGCCGCGAGCATCGAGCCTTGCTCGGTAAAAACCTATGACTTCGAAGACTTCAACCCGACCTACCTGCCGGAAGCTTGGCAAGCATTAGGCCTAAGCGACGAATCGATTAAGCCTTTAACGCTGGATGCCTCATTACAAGCATTCGAGATCTTGGGGATTATTAGGCCGGGAGCGACTTTGATTTTTTGATTGTTAATACCTACTAGCTGTCACTGCCATTAAGTTAAGGGAAGCCCGTCATTCCGCCATGGATTCACTCCGGGCTATCCTGCCCGTAGCCCTTCGGGTAAATGCAAATCCGTTCCATACGGATTTGCGACGGAATCCAGTGCCATGGATGGCAAGCTTTTGAGGCACAGTAGATCCTGAATGCAAACATTATTTATTTCTTCGATGGCTTAACTTAACGGTAGTGCCTACTAGCTGTAGGAATTACCCGTTATCAATTTTTATAAAACCTCTTCAATTAAATCCGCAGCCATTATTTCCCGGTACAATGCTTGTCGTTACGTCCAAACCTTTTGTATTGCAAAACTGGTAAAGCTCTTGATCGGGTACTTTATGAATAGAGTAACAATAATTAAAAGCGCCGCCACCGTAGCGGTAACAAATCTGACCTCGACTGGCAAATTCCCATATTCCAATTTCCTTAGTCGGATCAACCGGATCGTTCGGGCCTTTCTTATAATCGATTAACTTTCCGCTTGGCTCATGAAATTCCTGCCATTTATCACCATTAACCTTTTGAGCACAAACAGTATTACCACTTAAAAGAGTAGTTAAGGCGGCGGACGAAAGTTTTGTCGTTGGCTCACAGTCAGCGGCAACCTCACCGGCCATCCCGACAGATAGGAAAATCCCTAGCATAATCATTTTTTTCATAGTTAAACCCATTCAAAAAGAATAAAGAAAATTTTGCTGGCCCCGTTCATTAATTTTAGGATCAGGACTCGCGTAGATTAGATTAACGAAAATCGGGATTGTCGACTTTTTATACACTTATCCCGAAATATGCCATATCCCTTTCAAGCAACAATTCTCCTAGCCCATCTTTAATACTTTACGGCAATAAGACATTGAATAATAAGTAATAATAAACATTATGGTACAACAATGTCGAAATTTGCATAATTTTTAACTCCTATACTTCAATATCCTAGACCATAGGCGTTACATTTGTTAAGGCTGAGCTAGTTCCTTCGTACCGTTAAGTTCATGAAGGTGCGAGATATTGCCTGTCGAGGAGTCCAGCCACATGAATTTTCTAGGATTGTTAAACTTACTGACGGTTGATCCTTGCTGGCGCAACACCTCAACAAAACACACATTGCCTATTAAAAATGAAAACTTTTTTTCTTAACTCAAGAACTATAGAATGTAAAAAACACCATAACCTTTAATGAACCTAGATAATATTGTATTTTTCAATTAAGTTCTAACGTTTTTCATAATCGATGTAATTATTCAACCCCTATCGTTCCCACGCTCTAGAGGCTGTGAAAGGATTCAATATAACGAACTAACCATGAAGTGCACGAAGGGACATGAAGAATTATATCATTGATTTTTCATGCTTTTTTATTCATTACCTTCATATTCTTCATGGTGAATAAATTTTTTATGATGTATTCGCCAATACTTTCACAGTCTCTCTAGCGTCTCGTAACGCTGGAGCGGTACTCAGGCATTCCCACGTAGCGCGTTGGAACGATAATTACCGGGGGACCGAATTAGTTATTAATCGATAGCGCTATAAACAGGAACCAGCCATTTACTTGCAAATTGACCCTTCGGACGATTTAGGGCAAAAGAGCGAATTGAATTGTCCCACCTAATTGTTGTGTTTACCACGCACTAATGCATAAAGATATTCAATATTCGCTAAGCGATTTAATAAATTTAAAAAAATAACAGCAAGGGACCGATAAATTGTCAGCTATTTTTACAAACAACCAATCTCCTTTTTGCCCTGGAAACATAAGCGATTGTTTTTTTATTTAATTCATTTATAGGCAATAATTTTGCATCATATATCAGAGAACTTTTTTTCTTGACTTCAATAACAAGGATTATCAGCATGAATCATACAACAAACTTATTTAAATCATTTATTATCGTAGGTGCGATGATCGTTATCTCGCCGGCGTATGCCAGTTTCGAAGGCTATTACGATGTCAGTAATTGGCAAACTACGATTACCCCAGGATCCGATGCTTCTATCGACCTTAACAATGCACCAAACTCCATTACCTTGACTGGAGGCAATAACGCCATTGATCCGGAAGAACTCTTTGCAACTATCGACTTTACAATAAGCGCGGATGCTACCGGCATGCTCTCATTCAATTGGTCTTATGAAACAACCGATGAATCAGCCGAATGGGATCCGTTGTCTTTTCTCCATAACGGCACTGAATATGCCTTATCGGCAGATGGAGGCTCTTTAACTCAATCCGGTGTTTTTGACTTTAATGTTCAACTTGGAGATATATTCGGTTTTCGCCAAGCATCTCTGGACAGCCTTTTTGGTTCAGCTGAATCAACAATTAGCAACTTCTCTGCTCCGGTTCCATTACCCGGCGCATTGGTTCTGTTCGGAATTGCTTTAGCAAGTCTGAACGTATTTCGCCGCAATCGCGCCGAGTAAAAACAAGTCAGGTTTTGCGGGAGCAACCCTCACCTAGCATTAGGTGATATTACTATTTAGTTAAGCCTTCACAGAATTGGTAATGTTGACATTCAGGCTCGAATGCGCCTAAAAAGCCTGCCATCCATGGCGGAATGACGCGTTTTTTCCTTAAGTTAGCACCCTGCCCAGCACTTAAATTTCATAATCCATTGGCTCTGATTAACACTCTTGGATAATTTAGGTGCCGAACCTTGACGGGCATTCTTCCAGCGCCCACGTTCGACTAGAAAAGGTCACAAAATTCATGCCTTAGCCGATCGATATAGTTTTGCGAAGTTGAAAGCTCTAATCGAACTTTCAACTTCGATTTACAAATCTTCGGCTTTCAATCGCGCATCCATGGCCCCCGCCAAATCCCCTTGCATCTTTTTTGCTTCGGCAATCAACAACCAGCAACGCTTTTTTAACACGCTATCGGAGCCCGCCAATAATGAGGACTTTTTAGCCAAATCCTCGGCTTGTTTAGGCTTCGCTTGTTTAAGACGAACTTCGGCCAATTTATAAATCAAGGTCGCGTTTCTCGGTTCGATTCTTAGACCTCTCTCCAAAACAGCTGCCGCCGAATCCAGATTACCAGCAACGGTACTTCGGTCCGCATCGGAAATCATCGCAATCGCGATCGGGCTCAATTGGGCAGGCTGCATTTTTTGGGTAGGGGTTGCCCATGCCGGAGGTGCGGACGGCTCTAAGGGAGCGGTTTTAGCTTCCGGCGGCGCAACAGGCTTTTCTTTGACGATAGGCTTCGGTGGTTGCGGAACCGTTGTTTTATAATACGGTTCGACCGGAGCTGGCGCCTGCTGCCCGGTCAAACCGGCACAGCCGACCGCCAGCATCGGCAACATGGTTATAAAGTACTTGTTCAATCGCATTTAGATACTATTCAATAAAGTTTTAATTACCCGGCAACACATAACCGACCGGAAATTAAATTAAAGTTAAGTGGCTGAAATTGATCCTACCAATTCGAAAAATAATTTCGCATCAATTGATGCAATCCGTTGCAGTATATTCGAAACCTCTTCGGAACACGAATTCTAATCAAGCATCAACTGTATAGGCGCTTTTCGGGAACATAAACCCACACATGCCGGTTAAACCATTAAACTCAAAGCAAGCGAGTGAATAACGCAATCATCAATGACTACAGCAAACATCAGCCAGCTTTCTTCTCTACCTCAACGAATCAAAAAATGGGGTCTGGAATTGGGTTTTCAACAAGTCGGCATCGCCGATACAGATTTAACCGAAGCAGAAGCCCATCTCAATAATTGGTTGGACAAAGGTTTTCACGGCGAAATGGAATACATGCAACGTCACGGACTCAAACGTAGCCGCCCCGCTGTTTTGCAACCAGGAACGCGTAGCGTAATTTCGTTGCGCATGGATTATCTACCTGAATCGTCGGCAGCGATGAATCAAAACCTTGAAAAACCTTTGGCTGCGTATATTTCAAGATATGCCTTGGGCCGTGATTATCACAAGTTAATGAGACAGCGCCTCCAAAAATTGGCAGACCGGATTACAAACGAAATCGGCGACTTCGGCTACCGGGTGTTCGTAGACAGTGCGCCGGTTCTCGAAAAAGCGTTGGCCGAGAAAGCCGGACTGGGTTGGATAGGCAAGCATTCCAATGTCATCAATCGTAAGGCCGGCTCTTGGTTCTTTCTTGGCGAGATCTACACCGACTTGGCACTACCACCCGACATCCAAGCCGGCAATCATTGCGGAAGCTGTATGGCGTGCCTCGACATTTGCCCGACACGGGCGATCGTTGCGCCCTATCAAGTCGACGCACGCTTGTGCGTGTCATACTTGACGATCGAATTGCACGGTTCGATTCCGGAACCATTACGACCGTTGATCGGCAACCGAATTTACGGCTGCGACGACTGTCAAATCGTCTGTCCATGGAACCGCTTCGCACGCTTGACAGGCGAAAAAGACTTCAATCCCAGACAGCAACTCAACAGCCGGCGATTGCTCGAAGTTTTTGCATGGGACGAAGCGACTTTTCTAAAACATACCGAAGGCTCGGCGATACGAAGAATCGGCCATAAACGCTGGCTCAGAAATATTGCGGTCGCGCTTGGCAACGCCCCTTATTCGGAATCGATCGTTTCGGCCTTGGAAACCAAGCTCGAACATCCGTCAGACTTAATCAAGGAACATGTTCGATGGGCCATTACCATGCAAATCAACAAAATTGCCGGCAGGCAATAGCCCGTTGTGACATCCCCAGGGTCTTAATCGCTAAGTTGCGGTAAATGTCAACGTAGTTGACATTTACCGCAACTAAGATCCCCGTTTATGATCGCTCCTTTGCTTTGCACACGTAGCAGCATAGGTAACAATGTCCCGGAAGCGTAACCGAACCCCTCCATAAAATAGGGGAGTTATTTATGACCAAATCCATAGGAGAATTTAAATAAATCATTTCTCCTACCCCTTTTTTTTTAAAGTGGGGGACTGAATACTTAGCTTGGAAATGGCATATATTCTTCATAGACTAAACTACCCGCTACTCGAGAATGAACCGCGATGTCTCAAAAAACAAACCGTAACAAAATCGTGATCATGGGCGCCGCCGGACGTGATTTTCATAATTTCAATATCGTCTACCGAAATGATCCCGGCAGTGAAGTTGTTGCATTTACCGCCGCGCAAATCCCGGATATCGCAGGGAAGCGCTACCCACCGGCATTAGCCGGCCCATTTTATCCTGAAGGCATCCCTATCGTCGATGAAATCGAATTGGCAGACCTATGCCGAGAACAACATATAGACCAAGTGATTTTTGCCTACAGTGACGTCCCACACAACCAAGTGATGCATCAAGCGTCGATCGCACTGGCCGGCGGCGCCGATTTTACCCTGCTCGGCCCCAAGCGAACGCAAGTGAAAGCTTCGGTTCCGGTCATCGCCTGCTGCGCGGTGCGTACCGGTTGCGGTAAGTCGCAAGTCACGCAATGGCTTTCAAAAATATTGAAATCACGCGGGCTGAAAGTGGCGGTAATTCGCCATCCGATGCCTTACGGCGACCTCGAAAAACAGGCCGTCCAACGTTTTACCAGTATGGCCGATCTCGACCGGGCCGATTGCACGATCGAAGAGCGGGAAGAATACGAACCCCATTTATCGATCGGCAATACCGTGTTCGCCGGCATCGACTACGCCAAAATCGTCGCCATAGCCGAACAGGAAGCCGAAATCATTTTGTGGGACGGCGGCAATAACGACTTTTCGTTTATCCGTCCCGATTTGCTTATCGTATTGACCGACCCTCTAAGACCTGGCCATGAGACCGGCCATCATCCGGGCGAAGTCGTCTTGCATATGGCCGATATCGTGCTCATAAACAAAGCAAATTCAGCTACCGATGCGGCTGTTCAACGCGTCTTTGAAAATGTCAGACGGATTCATCCGAGTATTCCTATTTTCAAAACCTTTTCGAAAGTCAATCTCGATCGGCCCGAGCAGGTAAAAGGCAAGCGTGTAATCGTCATCGAGGACGGGCCAACCATTACCCATGGCGGCATGGCTTACGGCGCGGGCTTTATTGCTGCAACTCAAGCTCAAGCCGCCGAAATCATTGATCCGAGAGCATTTGCGTCCGGACGATTGACCGATGTATACCGCCAATACCCGCACATCGGCAATGTACTACCGGCTATCGGTTATCACCCTCCGCAGTTAAAGGCACTGCAGCAAACTATTAATACCGCCGATGCCGATCTCATCGTTTCGGCCACTCCATGCAACTTATCGGCCTTGATCGCTATTGATAAACCGGTTGTACGCGCACGTTATGAATTTTTAGAAGACGACAATGCCGAATTAAGCCGATATATCGACACTTTCTTAAAAAACCATTTAGGAATCCCGGCAAACAAATGCCATTCATAATGCTTGTTGCGTGTGTAGAATCAATTAACCGGTTCCGTTTTAATTTTTCGCCTTTATAATATCGACTAACTCGATACGTTTTCGACTTTCAAGCGAATTCTAAAAAACATGAAAAAACCTAAATCGATACAGTTAAAAATAATCGAAAAGCCGGAAGATCTCATTCACAAAGCAAAACAAGCCGCTGAAAATTACGGCTTACAGTTTTTAGGCGATATTGAGCAAGGCATCATAAAAGGCTTCGGCATAGAAGCCGATTATATGCTGCAGGAAGATATTTTGACGATTACGGTTTTTCGCAAGCCGATTTTGATTTCGTGGGCTACGGTAGAACAAAAAGTTCGAATGTTAGTACAGCATGGTTGACGCTCCGATCTAATGCCAATCGGAAGATGTTCGGAAACTTTGTGAGTATTGTAATCCCTTTATAATCAAAAATTAGCTAACTTTATGAAGATATGGGGTGTGGCTAGCGAGGATGGCGTTCGAGCGCTGCCGTCAAACCCCCATGGATGGGTTTACCCAGCACCTAAATTCCATAGCCCATTGGCTATGATTAACTATCTGGGATAATTTAGGTGCTGGGTGAACGGCGGTCCTCGATAGACACATCCAATACCTTTTATTCTTAGACGGTTTTTCGATTAAAAGGGAGTAGTCAACTGAACCGCTTGCCGTTACGACAGAAATTCATGCACTTTTATCTTTTGTCCTAAACTCGGCAGTTTAACCATGAAACACATGAAGTTTATAAAGCGCTTCAACGGCTTGTCCTAAAGTTTTGGATATCCTTTTAGGGGAGCAAAAAGGAGTTGCATAGAAAAATAAGCCATTGAATTAACTTCTTATTCTTCATGATCTTCAATGCTGATGCCTAATATCTTTGCCTTCGACCATGAAAATCATGAATTCGGCAATATTGATACAATGATTACCGCAACGCTCGAGCGCTTTCATGATTTGCAGGATGTCCAAAGCCCTTCCGATCAAACGGGCATCCTGAATCACGAAGGTCAATTGCCGGCGAATACCGTCTTGAAATTCTTGTCCGCAATCCCAGTCTCCCCTGATAAGCTCGTAAGCATCATCCAGATTACCGGTATCGAAAGCGCCGGTCGCTTTTCTGAGCATACCGCGTGCCATTGTGCCCATCCTGACGATGTCCCTGAGTAACTGAGGATTCGGATCGCTGGTTTGCGGATCGAACATGTCGATGATCAATTTCGCTATTCTCACCGTCTCGTCACCGATCCTTTCCAAGTCCACAACGATTTTCGAAATGGAAATCACTTTGCGCAGGTCATTAGCAACCGGACTGCGTTTAGCAAGAATCGATAGAACCTCGGCGTCGATTTTTAGCTCATATTCGTTAACTTCCCGATCCCGAGCCACCACTTTTTCGGCAATAGAGGCCTCGCCTTCATCGAGCGATGTCATGACCGTATCCAATTGATCGATGACCAAGCCGGCCATTTCCAGTACCAGATAATGTAAATGGCTGAGTTCGCCGTCGAACAGATGAACCGTATGTTCTTTCATAGATTATGATCTTGTGTAAGTAATGAGCCGCTTCGATTTGCTTATCCTAAAAAGAGCAATTGGCATGTGTTGTAGACCGTTCGTGCTGAGCCAAGTCGAAGCATGAACGGTCTACAACACTTTCACCGGCTTGGTGAAGCCACAAATCACCTCTCACCCTTCGACAAAGCTCAAGGCAAAGGATATTTGAGGCTCTCAGCTGCTCTTTTTAGGCTTATCCGAATCTTCCGGTAATGTAATCCTGTGTCAATTCGTGCAAAGGATTGGTAAATATATCGCTGGTCTTACCGACTTCGATCAATTTACCGAGATGAAAATAAGCCGTACGCTGCGAGACCCGTGCGGCCTGTTGCATCGAATGAGTCACTATCGCAATCGTATAGCGCTGTCTCAGTTCGTCGATCAATTGCTCGATTTTCGCGGTCGCAATCGGATCCAATGCCGAACAAGGTTCGTCCATCAAAATCACTTCGGGCTCGACCGACAAAGTCCGGGCGATGCACAAGCGCTGTTGTTGACCGCCCGACAAACCGGTACCTGGTTGGTCGAGCCGATCTTTGACTTCATCCCAAAGCCCGGCCTTGCGCAATGAAGACTCGACGATTTGATCCAATTCGGCTTTCGTCGAAGCCAGGCCATGGATTTTCGGGCCGTAAGCGATATTGTCGTAAATCGACTTCGGAAAGGGATTGGGCTTTTGAAACACCATGCCGACTTGTGCGCGAAGCGGGACGACATCCAGGTGTTTGGAATAGACATCGAAATCGTCGATCTTTATTTCACCACTCACCCGGCAACCTTCGACTGTATCGTTCATTCGGTTCAAACAACGTAAAAAAGTCGATTTGCCACAACCGGATGGGCCGATCAGCGAAATGACTTCATTCGTGCCGATATCCAGGTTGATATCTTGTATCGCATGGTTTTCAGCGTAAAATACATTGACATTACGGCAAGTTATCCTTGGATTATCAGCATGTATCGACCCGACTGTCGCCCCCATTTCACCTTGTAGATTTAATGGCTTGACGAACATGCTTTTACTTATGAGTGTTTTCATGCGAGAAACCGATTCCGGTTTTGATTGAGTTACAGTATTCATAATGTTTAACTTCTATCCGATCGAAAAAGCACCTAACGTTCATGAAGGCCTGGCAATCACCCCGTAACTATTCACATCCCCCGGATGATGAAAGCTCTCGGGAGTTGAGGGTGCGGAGTGGGTTTGCGAAAATATCCGTATTGAAAAATGCTCACCAACGCCGCTCGAATCGCTTGCGTAAAAACACCGCAACTGCATTCATCGAAATCAAAAACGCCAATAAAACCATGATCGCTGCCGAAGTGCGTTCAACGAAAGCCCTTTCGGGACTATCCGCCCAAAGATATATTTGCACCGGCAACACAGTAGCCGAGTCGAAAATGCCTTTCGGTATATCGACTATGAAAGCGACCATGCCGATCATCAATAAGGGTGCGGTTTCGCCGAGTGCCTGGGCCATACCGATAATGGTACCGGTCAACATTCCCGGTAGCGCCAACGGCAAGACATGGTGAAAGACTGTTTGTAATTTTGATGCGCCCATGCCAAGCGCCGCTTCTCTAATCGAAGGAGGCACCGATTTTAGCGCGGCGCGTCCTGCAATGATGATGGTCGGCAAGGTCATCAAAGTCAGCACCAGTCCACCGACCAACGGCGCGCTACGCGGCAAACCGAAAAAATTAATGAACATCGCAAGGCCCAATAATCCGAATACAATCGACGGCACCGCTGCGAGATTATTGATATTGACTTCGATCAAATCGGTCCATTTATTAGTCGGCGCAAATTCTTCCAGATACACAGCGGTCGCGGCGCCAATCGGAAACGACAGCACCAGCGTGACGAATAATGTGTACATGGACCCCATCAAGGCGCCACGGATGCCGGCCATCTCGGGAGCCCTAGAGTCTCCTGAAGTGAAAAAGAAAGTGTTGAAGCGTTTCTTGATTCTACCCTGTTCAAACAATTGGTCGACCCAAGCCACTTGATGATCTTTCAGGCGCCGTTCGCTTTCCGAAACATTGCGATCGATATGGCCTTTCATCAACATATCGTAATCGTCGCTGGCAAGGAGCCATACCCTCTCGCTTTGGCCGATCACACTGGGGTCTTCCAGAACCCGGTCGCGTAATTGAAACATCGCTCCGGTACTGATCATCCGGTTCAGATCGCGTATTTGACGGCGTCCTTTAACTTCGGGAAAGGCCTTACTCAATGACTTTCTTATCAGGGAATTGTAATCGGCTCTCGATATCACCTTACTATCGCGCGTTTGATCCGGATCGATCACGGATTCTAAAAACTCGATATCCAGCGCAATCTGAGTCTGTTGAAATGCGCTATATCCTTTGCCGATGATGCTGATAAATAGGATCAGCACAAAGACTAAACCTAAAACGATGCCGGTCAATCCGTAGAAACGGAAGAGGCGTTCGGCCGAACGCCTCTTCGCAATGCCTTTGCGAACTTTTTCCATGGTCGATAGAGAATCCGTCCGATTATTCATATTGCTCCCGGTATTTTCTAACGATATGTAAAGCTATGACATTCAAAGCCAAGGTCACGACAAACAGCATCAGACCCAGCGCGAACGCAGCCAGTGTTTTCGGACTGTCGAATTCCTGGTCGCCAACCAATAACGTAACGATCTGGACGGTCACCGTCGTGACCGCCTCCAGCGGATTAGCCGTTAAATTAGCGGCCAAGCCCGCAGCCATGACCACGATCATCGTTTCACCAATAGCCCTGGAAGCGGCCAGCAAAATACTGCCAACAATGCCTGGCAACGCCGCCGGCAAAATGACCTGTTTGATCGTCTCCGCCTGAGTTGCCCCCAAAGCATAAGCCGCATCACGCAAGGACTGCGGCACGGCATTGATGACGTCGTCGGATAGCGACGACACGAACGGAATGATCATGATGCCCATCACCAAACCTGCGGCCAAGGCGCTTTCCGATGACACCACCCAGCCCCATTGTTCGCCGGTTTCGCGAATGAATGGCGCTACCGTCAACGCGGCAAAGAAGCCGTAAACAACCGTCGGAATGCCGGCGAGAATTTCCAATGTTGGCTTGGCTGTGTTCCTAAACTTGGATCCGGCAAATTCTGAAAGATAGATGGCCGACATCAACCCGATTGGCACCGCGACTATCAATGCAATTGACGAAATCAACAAAGTACCGGCAAATAACGGAACCGCTCCAAAGGCACCGGAGGAACCTACCTGATCGGCACGTAATGCCGTCTGAGGGCTCCATTCCAAACCGAACAAAAAATCGAAAAACGGAACTTGCCTGAAAAATAATAACGATTCGAATACTACCGAAGCGACAATGCCGACGGTCGTGAATATCGCGATCATCGAAGCTAATATCATGAGCCCGGTCATGATCTTTTCGACAACGTTACGGGCCCGGTAATCCTTGCTGATTTTTTTATGTGCCAACCAAATGCCGGTTAGAGAGCAGATCAAAACTACGAGGGTCAGCGCGAAATTACTGATTTTGCGTAATCGGTTATAATGTTCGGCGGCTTCCACTATGAGCGGGTCGACTCGTTGACTAACCTGAAGGCCTGCTGCAACGTTCTTAATGTTGTTGAGCTGAAGATTTAATTTACTGCTGGGCAGGCTTTTGATTTCTTCAGGCAGCGAAGCGACAGTTTGATGAGCCAGCCAAGTTGGTTCGAAAGATAGCCACACTAACATCAGAAACAAAGCAGGTATCAAGCCCCAAAGCGCAGTGTAATATCCGTAATACGCAGGCAAGGAATGCAATTCTCGGAGCGCGCCTTCGACAACGGTCACTGACCGCCTCTTGCCGATAAAATAAGCGAGAACGCTTAAAATCAGCAGCGTAAACAATAAATAAGGGGTTTGCATGTCTTTTGAAAAATCGATTACCGTCGTTAGTTAAATATGCAATCCGGTTTGGCAATGAATAGTGAATAGTGAATAGTGAATAGTGAATAGTGAAATGATTCGGTGTTTTAGCTACTTGTCAAGCGCCGACTTCACCTTTCACCTTTCACCTTTCACCTTTCACCTTTCACCTTTCACCTTTCACCTTTCACCTTTCACCTTTCACCTTTCACCTTTCACCTTTCACCTTTCACCTTTCACCTTTCACCTTTCACCTTTCACCTTTCACCTTTCACCTTTCACCTTTCACCTTTCACCTTTCACCTTCCCCTCACATCTCCAATTCCTTCAAATTCCGGACATCGTCGGCAAAGCGCTTTCGCTCATCCACAGGCATCGGAATCAAGCCTTTATCCGTGAGATAACCTTCATCTCCCCAGGCTTTATCACTGGTAAACTCTTCAAGAAATTCCTTCAATCCGGGTATCATTTCGACATGCGCCTTTTTGACGTAGATATACATCGCTCTGGAAATTGGATAAGCACCGGAAGCAATTTCATCAAAATCCGGCTCGACTCCGTCGATCTTTAAACCGAATAATTTGTCGGTATTTTGATCTAGGAAACTAAAACCGAATATGCCCAAAGCATTCGGGTTGGTATCTAGTTTTTGCACGATCAAGTTATCGTTTTCGCCGGCTTCAACGTATGCGCCATCCTCTCGTATCGAATGACAGATCGTTTTATAAGTGTTTTCATTATTGTCTTTCAGCGCCTTGATGAATGGAAAAGCTTGGCAACCGCCCTCCATCGCTAATTCCACAAACGCATCGCGAGTTCCGGAAGTCGGCGGCGGCCCCATAACTTCGATAGAGGAATCCGGTAATGAAGGATCGATTTGCCGCCAATGAGTATAAGGATTGGGAACGGTTTTTTCGGAACCGGAAGGGTCCGGAATTTCTTTCGCCAATGCCAAAAACAATTGTTTTAAGGTTAGTTCGAACGCTTTACCCTTATTAGAGCGGGCTAACGTGATACCGTCATAGCCGAGCTTTACCTCAACGATGTTTTTCACTCCATTTTTTTGACAGTCCTCAAATTCGGAGGACTTGATTCTGCGCGAAGAATTGGCGATATCGGGATGCTTTACCCCAACCCCTGCACAGAACAGTTTTAAACCGCCCCCGGAGCCAGTCGCTTCGACAATCGGCGCCTTGAATCTAGTCATTCTTCCGAAATTCTCTGCTACTACGGTGGTAAACGGATAAACGGTCGAAGATCCGACAATGACGATATTGTCGCGCACATTCCTAGCTGAAACCGGTAAGTGCATTATCAACAAGGCAAACGCTGTGAATGCTAATAAATTTTTGTTCATAATTTTTTCTAAAAAGATCGATTAGTGAGTATACCGGCAACTTTAATCATTCAATATGACAACAACATGACAAATGATTGAATACTTGCCCGATTCAACTAGAACCCGGTGATTCATCAAGTTGTCAAAAAACAAGGTTAAAATCGATCGCCGTTTCGCTGTAACATTTTTATCGATGCTCAACCATGATTACGACCTATAAAGATCAGCACTCCCCGCCTGATAACGACTCCTATCGTGAAATTTTGTCTTTATTACTTAAAGACATAACGGAAATTCGGCATAAAGTCGGCATTAATGCCGAGAAGCGCTTACAAAATTACACACAGTATTACCGGTCCGGCGTATTGACGAAAAGCGCATCGAACTTGGCACACTACCTGGCGCTTCGGCAATTCGATCTGCGCCACTTACAGGAACGACTCGCCCAAGCGGGACTTTCCTCATTGGGCCGAGCCGAGTCGTCCGTCATCTCGACACTGGATACGGTCATCGATTTATTGCATAGAGCGCTCGATCCCGGCTATCAAGCAATCGGTAAAAACCCCAGCGAACTCGGCTTCAATCGAGGTCAACAACTGCTCGATCAACACACGATCGAATTGTTCGGTTCGCATTTCGAAAACAGCAAGGCTCATGTCATGGTCACGCTTGCAACCGAAGCGGCATGGGATTACAAGTTAATCAAAGCACTGCTTATGAAAGGAATGACTTGCGCTCGGATCAATTGCGCCCACGACGACCCCGTCACCTGGCAAGCCATGATCAGAAATATCCGACGCGCCGAGGTCGAAATCGGCAGGGGTTGCCGTATATTGATGGACTTGGCAGGACATAAAATAAGAACCGGACCTATCGAGCTCGGCCCCGCGGTCTATCACATCAAGGTTATGCGAGACGCTTATGGTAACGTCGTCGAACCTGGACGAATCGTATTGTTCGATGCGGCATGCTCGGGACCGATACTCGAAGGCGAGGACACGCTGTTTCGAGTCGCCATTCCAACGGAATTATTTATGACTTTGGCCGCCGGACACCGCCTCGCTTTCGTCGATGCGCGCGGCAAGCAACGTATACTAACGATTGAAAAACCGCTATCGGAGTCGGCTTGGCTGGCTTGTTGCGGCCAACCGGCTTTTTTGGTCTCAGGGTGCGATATCACTTGGATGCCGCCAATTTCCAAAAACGAGAATACCCTAGAGGCTGTTTATCGTTTGGGCGAATTCTTCGGTACTCCGAAAACGATCAAAATAGTCAAGGACGACCATTTATTGCTGACCGACCACGAAATCGACGGTGCACCGGCACAATACGACGAAAGTGGCGTGCCGATAAAACCGGCTCAAATCGGCTGTACACTGTCATCAGCGATTGAGAAATTACAAATTGGCCAAGCGGTTTGGATAGACGACGGCAAAGTAGGAGCGGTAGTTGACCAGTTAACCGAGACAGGCGTTTTACTTAAAATCACGCACGCTCGAAGCAATGGCGTCACGATACGAAGCGATAAAGGCATTAACTTTCCCGAAACCGAACTCGATTTACCGGCCTTGAGCGATAAAGACAGAGAGGACCTTGACTTTGCTTGCACGCATGCCGACATGATCGGCTTTTCGTTTGTCGAATCTCTTGCCGATATGGAATGTTTGATCGAAGAATTGGCCCAACGCGGTGCGACCGATTTACCGATCATCGCCAAGATCGAAACCAACCGAGCCGTTAGAAATCTGCCCGAGATCATACTCGGCACGATAGGCCGGCACAGTCTCGGTATCATGATCGCTCGGGGCGATTTAGCGGTCGAATTAGGTAGCGCTCGGCTCGCCGAAATCCAAGAAGAATTACTATGGCTTTGCGAGGCCGCTCACGTACCGGTTATTTGGGCGACACAGGTCTTGGAAACCATCGCCAAAAAAGGCGCTAAATCGCGTCCAGAATTTACCGATGCTGCGATGGCGGTTCGTGCCGAATGCGTGATGTTGAATAAAGGCCCCTATATTCTCGATGCGCTGCAGGCTTTGATTAATGTCATGATAAGAATGCAAGAACATCAACGGAAAAAATTCCCCAGACTTAGGGCGTTACATTGGTAATGGGAATTCCGACGGTTTTAAGCCGCCATCGACGGCAGCACTTGGCGTCGACGCATGTCTATCAGGCAACCGTAAACTCTTCCGGTGCACTTTCATTGTAAACATGGTAACAATGCTTTCGTGGGGAATTGCTGGAATGATAGTCTTGTAAGCAATATGTAAGTTTAATCGTTTATAGTTTGAAATTCTTTAAAGAGAAATTTCACTCCTACTTGTTTTACAGGATTCCGGTTTGGGTTCAGGAGAAACTATGCATTCAACCAACTCATTGGCTTCACCATTCCATATCTTTCTGCTAACCGCCCTCGCCTGCTTACCAACAACCCAAACGGCCAGTGCCGAAACGATGAGAACCGAAGAAGGCGATGCCGCGCTGAGCAGCGACGCCCCCCATATTCCCGAACCGATGGTCTTCGATTTGGTGCGGCCGCTCGGTGTCAGACAAGGCGATGCAGAAGTGAACGTGCTTACCGAACACTCGCTTCGTACCGGCAATACCGAATGGGCGCCGGAATTCGAATTCGGATTATTCGACGACTTTGCAATCGAATTCGAACTGCCTTTCGACAATTTAAGGTTAAGCGAATACAAACTGGGTCTGCAAGGCACTATCGGCACCGGATTTAATAATCATTTCATTCATGGTTGGCAAATGATCGGCTATCACGACCGCGATGCCGAAAAATATTCCGTCGATGCACTCTATTTGGCCGGTTACCGTTTTAATTCCGAGATCAGCAATTTTAATATGATCGGAGTGAGACGTGACGACATAGAACGCGACGGGCATTTCGTGGGATTATTCAATACCGCTTGGTTTTATGATTATTCCCAGGATTTAACTTTTGGCATTGAAATGAATAATGAATTTCGCGAGAAGTCCGACTGGACTTATCTTTTGATGCCGCAAATTCATTGGGATATCACCAATCATGCAACATTACAATTCGGCGTAGGCTTAAGCCAAGCCAACCGCAAAGAAACGAATTGGCTCGGTACTTGGCGAATGATTTATGCGTTCTGATCCCAAAAACATCCACTGTAAACCTTCATAAAGTTAGCCATTATTTGAATATAAAGGAAGTAGGAACAGGCATATAAGAAATTCCACAATCGACGCCACAATTTTTGTTCATATGCAAGGCGCGCAAACAGACGCATAGCAACGTCTTGATACAAAATTTTAAACTAATTGACGTAATCCCTGATAAAGTTTGCCATAACTTTAATTGCAAACGCTCCCGTCAATACACCATGCAATCCACTTTGTTTATCCAATTATTGAGACTCATTCGCTTAGCCGTATTCGGCGCGATTATTCTTTTTGCCGCTGTCTTTGTTTTGCAACATTACCCGACGCTGTTCAGCCCGAAAAGCGCTGATCCGAGAACCGTCACGCCGCGAGGCACTCTCACGGAAGCGGAACTAACCACGATAACGATTTTTGAGCACGCCAGTCCCTCAGTCGTCAACATCAGCACGATCGGCAGACGCGTCAACCCCTGGACTAGAGATGTCACACGTGTTCCTAGAGGCAGCGGCAGCGGTTTTTTTTGGGATGAACGCGGTTTTATCGTGACCAATCATCATGTCTTGGCAGGCGCATCGGAAGCGTGGGTTCGCCTTCAAGACCAACGCAACCTTCGCGCCTCGTTGGTTGGCACCAGTCCCGAGCATGATCTCGCCGTCCTTCGTATTTTGGTCCCTTTCGACAAAACCACGCCTATTCCTATCGGATCCAGCAAGGAGCTTAAAGTCGGGCAATCTGTCTTTGCAATCGGCAATCCATTCGGTTTGGATCATACGCTGACTACCGGTGTCATCTCGGCTCTCAACCGCTCGATAGCGGCTGCTCCAGGCCAAACCTACGATGACTTGATTCAAACCGACGCCGCCGTCAATCCCGGCAATTCCGGCGGACCCTTACTCGATAGCGCTGGACGATTAATCGGCATCAATACCGCTATTTTTAGTCCGTCCGGTGCCAGTGCCGGCATTGGCTTTGCCGTGCCGGTCGATACGATAAACCGAATCGTGCCGATGCTGATCGACAAGGGGCGCTATATCAGACCGGTCATCGGTATCGGTTCCGACAACCGTGTCAGCGCGATGATCACGCAAAATCTCGGGGTGAAAGGCTTGTTGATTTTGGAGGTCAAGCCGGGTTTTCCAGCCGACAAGGCCGGACTGAAAGGCAGTACCATTGATGATGCCGGCAACATCATCCCCGGAGATATTATCCTTTCCGTAGAAAATAAACCGGTTCGAGACATGGAAACCTTATTGGATATATTGGACAAGTATAGCGCCGGCGATACAATTAAAATCGCAGTATGGCGAAACGGGGAAACCTTCGAGACACAGCTAACGTTACAATAAGCGAGACCATGCTCTAGCGCCTACTCCTTTTTGATCCGAAAACCGACTAATTTTCAGGAGGTGCGGGGTGTATTTGGCGAGGATGACGGCAGGGACCGCTGTCGTCAAGCCACCATGGAAGGGTTACCCAGCATCTAAATTCCAAAGCCTATTGGCTATGATTAACTATCTGGGATAATTTAGGTGCTGGGTGAACGGCGGTCCTCGACAGATCCACCCCGCACCTTCCAAACTTGAACGATTTTTCAGGATGCAGATAGTAAGGATTTCGCGAATAATAACTTCTTGGAGTTATGGGCTTTGTCGAGTTACCGAACCTTCTAAAAATAGGGAAGTTATTTATGACCAAATCCTAAATTTGAAGCTCGAAATCGACTTTAATCGGTTAAACCGCCCAGTCACCATAAACGGGCATTTTGCAATATCGGTGATATGATAAACGCTTATTTCAGGACACCTTTTACCGAACGCAGATGAATTATTTCGCGGCTGATTCGCCTTTACGCTATCTGATTCCCGGTCTTTTATTGGCTGGCTTATTGCTATTGGGCTACTGGATATTGAGTGAATTTTTATTATCGCTGACTTGGGCTTTCATCATTGCCTATGCAACTTGGCCGGCTTATCGGCGCCTACGCACCCTATTAAAAAATAACGGAAATCTCAGCGCGTCGATTATGACCGGCATAATTGCCATGATCATTATCCTGGCAGTATTTGGACTTGCCACACTGCTTCAAGAAGAAATTAAAATCGCCTACCAGGCATTGGCTTTTAATTTATTGCAAGGCCCTTACGAATTGCCAGAGCCCATCAAACGCATTCCCTGGCTTGGCAGCTATTTACAAAATTGGCTGGATCGGTTAATTAACGACCAGGCTAGCGTCACCGCACAAATAGCCGATTGGGCAAGACAATCGTTAGGCTATCTGGGTAGAATCATGGGGGGACTCGGTTATTACATCATTAAAATCGGGATAGTGGCGGTTACACTATTTTTTTGCTTTAGAGATGGTGAGGATGTTATGAGGCAGATCAATAAAGGCCTAGTCCAATTTCTTGGCAAGCATCAGGATATTTATCTGCGCGCTATCGCCAATACCACTAGCGCCGTAGTTTACGGTTTGGTTCTTACCGCATTGGGTCAAGGATTTTTAGCCGGCTTGGGTTTTTATATCGCCGATGTCCAATCTCCTGCTCTATTCGGTATTATTACTGCATTACTGGCGTTGGTACCGATGATTGGGGCCGCTTTGATTTGGATGCCGATCGGCATCACATTAATTTTTATCGATCGGGTCTCGGATGGTATCGGTGTGCTTCTATGGGGATCGTTAGTGGTCAGTACTATCGACAACATCGTCCGTCCCATTATCATCAGTGGTGCAGGGCGAGTCCCTTTTTTAGTTATCTTTTTTGGCGTTCTAGGCGGCCTGGCTTCTTTCGGAGCGGTCGGGCTGTTTCTGGGCCCTATCATCCTAGCTGTATTATTGGCGGTATGGAGAGCATGGCTGGAACAACAAAGCGAAGAGACGAATATTAGTAGCTAATCGCTTGTCTATACTTTTTTAATTTTCATATGACTGATCAATCATTATTTTGATGACAACAGGGCTTGCAGACGCTCCACACCGACCGGCTCCTGCATTTGCACGGGCACGATGACCAATCGCTCGGCATAGTCTTGCCGAATCAAGGCCAGTTGCTGCAGCTCTTCGTTTGCGCGTTGCCGCAGCAAGGCCGACGAAGGCCGGGCCGCCGCCAGGCTGTTGTTGACGATCCAGGCCCAGGGCTCGATGCCGGCCCGGCGCAAATCCTCCTGCAGGTTCGCCGCCTCGAGCACCGGGGTCGTTTCGGCCAATGTCGCGATCAACACCTTGGTTTGTTCGGGATCCTGTAGGCGCATCATCGGCGTCGTGAACTGCAGCGATTTGCCTTCCATGTGCCGAGCGATTTCACGATGATACGATCCTGTCGCATCCAGCAACAGCAGGGTGTGCCCGGTCGGCGCAGTATCCATTACTACGAAATGCGTTTGAGCCTCGCGGATGATGCCCGAAAAGGCTTGAAATACCGCGATCTCCTCGGTGCACGGCGAACGCAGATCCTCTTCGAGCAGAGCGCGGCCCTGAGCGTCCAGTTTTTTGCCTTTGGTCTCCAGGATATGTTGGCGATAGCTTTCCGTTTCCGCTTGCGGATCGATGCGGCTGACCGTCAGATTGTCCAAATCGCCGGCCAACGTTTCAGTCAAATGCGCCGCAGGGTCTGTCGTCGTCAGATGCACCCGGTAACCGCGTTCGGCCAACGCGACCGCGATCGCGGCGGATAGCGTCGTTTTGCCGACGCCGCCCTTGCCCATCAACATGATCAATCCATGCCCCGGTTGAGCCATCTCATCGATCATCGCCTGCAGCGAAGGCAGATCGGGTAACTGATAGTCGCCGGCGGACGCCTCGGCGGCCTGCTGATCCTCATTCAACAACGACCGCAATGCCTTCAAGCCGACCAGATTGCAAGGCAGCAAGCGGGTGTGATCGACAGCCAATGCGCGCAACGGCTCAGGTAGGGACTCAAGCACTTGCCGTTCGCGCTGAAAGATCGCTGCTGCCAACGGATCGTCGGTTTCAGACTCAGGCATAAGACCGTTGATCACCAGATATTGATTGCTCAGACCGGTGTCGGCCAACTCGCCGCTGGTTCGCGCCACTTCCTGCAAGGTCGAGGACTGAGCGCGGGCCACCAGCACCAGGCGCGTGCGCGCCGAATCCGAAAGGGCTGCGACGGCCTGTTGATAGCGTTGCTGCTGTTTTTCGAGTCCGGCCAACGGACCCAGGCAGGAAGCACCTTCGGGATTGCTTTCGATGAAGCTGCCCCAGGCGCCGGGCAATTGCAGCATGCGAATCGTGTGTCCGGTCGGCGCGGTATCGAAGACGATATGATCATAACGATTGATCAGTTCGGCATCGGTCAGCAAAGCGGTGAATTCGTCGAAGGCGGCGATTTCGGTCGTGCAGGCGCCGGACAATTGCTCTTCGATGCTGTTGACCGCCGATTCCGGCAATTTGCCGCGTATCGGGCCGACGATACGCTCGCGATACAACGTAGCCGCCTGCACCGGATCGATTTCCAATGCCGCGAGATTGGCGACCTCAGGTACCGGCGTGATGCGATGACCGATGGCGGCGCTGAATACCTGTCCGACATTGGACGCAGGGTCGGTGCTGACCAGTAATACCTGCTGACCGGCATCAGCCAGGCGCACCGCCGTAGCGCAAGACAAGGAGGTTTTACCGACGCCGCCTTTGCCGGTGAAGAATAAAAATTTTGGAAGCTTTTGTAAAAAATTCATGACCGGCATCAACAGCAACCGGGTTTGCAGCAAGCGGAAACGGCGGCCTTGCTTTCGGCAGGCGCAGCCTCGATCATGCACCAACGCGCCAATTCTTCCCGGGAAGGATAGCGGCCGGCCAGCGCGATTTCGCCGTCGACCAGCACCAGCGGCAGCCCCTGCTCGCCGGAGCGTTCCAAGAAACCATTGACGACCTTATTGTCGACAAACGCCATCGGCTGCTGGGACAGGTTATAGCGGACGATATTTCCGCCTTGCTGTTTCAGCCAATCCACATCGGCCGAAAATGTCACCAAGGCCTCGTCCACATCGACGCCGCACACGCCGGAGCTGCAGCACAACGCCGGGTCGAACATTTCAATTTTTTTCATAGGTTTTACCTCTTTCACTGTTTAACTAATTTATATACTGTCCACGAAAGACACGAAATGCACGAAAGTCTCATAGCCAATTCGTTCAACCTCTAAAAAGCAATTTTGTCCACGAAAATCACGAAAATATTCAAATAGATATACGCTTCAAGCCACACACCCAATGGGTGATTCAAGAGATTTATGTAACCGTATGATTACTTTCGTGTATTTCCTGATTTTCGTGGACTGACTGCCGAATTAAGGTAGAAAGGCTTGAGCGCTCAGAGACCAAGCCCTAAATCATTTTTTCGTGGCTTTCGTGTCTTTCGTGGACAAATTCCTTTCTCGATAATCAACTGATTTAAATTACTATCCACGAAATACAAGAAAAACACGAAAGATTCATAACACAATCCGTTCAACACTTGCTTTCGGAAAGCGCCCGAAATTGACCAATAAACCTAAACACATTCCTGTCGCTTTCAGATAATTTAGAACCTGCGCTTTATGAGCACTAGTTGTGGTTGAAAGCGCCTTTAGCCCGACAATAATGACACCATAACAAATGAAATCGGGAACATAAGTTTGGCGTAACGCTTCGCCTTTATAGAACAGCTTCAATTCAGGATGTTCAACACAAGGCACTCCTCGTTTGAATAATTCCTTTGACATGCACTCTTGATAAACGGCCTCTAGAAATCCGCAACCCATTTCTCGATAAACGTCAAATACGGCGCCTTGTATTTGGTAACACTCATCTTCGTACTTAATTTTGCAATCCATTTTTTCGTGGCTTTCGTGTTTTTCGTGAACAAATTGCCTTTCTCGGTTACTCACTCTCGGCACAATTCATTTCCATCACGTTTTTTTTCAATATTGTCGTTCTCGGATGGCCTGCACCGGCGCCTTTTGTAGGCAAATTTATGGGCTCAATCTTTTGTGGATATCGCATAAATGACGTTGGTTTCAATTTCTGCCACTCGCTCTTCAAAGAGGCGGAACAAATTGCCTTGGCGCACACGCTTAAAAGTATCCGCGTCCAGTTGCTCCAGCGTGCCCCGATAGCCGCTACCCATCGCGATCTTCCACCAGTCTTCCGGTTCGCTCAAAGGATGATTTCCGGATTCGGCCAGGATGTCAACCTCATGTATCCCGGCTTCCGCCAGCATCTGTCTAAGACCGTCCGGTTCCGAGATGCGATCCCAGGGATTGAAGGCTCGATGCAGATCGGGACGTTCGCCTGCAATAGCCTCCCAGAAAGCGCCGTTGGCTGGCTCGAACAAATTCGGTCCCCAGGTGGTAATAGCCAGCCGGCCGCCGGGTTTTACCATGCGCCATAACTCCCTGACTGCCTCGTTCATGTCCGGCACGAAGAAAATCCCGAACACGCAAACCACCGCATCGAAGCTGTGATCGGGATAGCCCAAGGCCAGCATGTCGTCGACCCGAAATTCGATGTTGGTCAGTCGCTGGTCTTCGGCCTTGGCTCTGGCCAGATCGATCAGGCGTCCGGCGAGATCGGCCGCCACCACGGCGCCGTCCGCACCAACCCGAACTGCCGCCGGTAGTGCCGAACCGCCGCTGCCAGAACAAACATCCAGCACTCGTTCGCCGGCTTGTAGATCGAGCCGTTCTACCGTTCTCCGGCCAAAGCGGTGCCAAAACGAGCTGACCGGATGATCGAAGTGATCGGCGGCAGCATTGTAAGCCAACGCGGCTTTGGTTTTTGCCTCATCAGTGTGCAGGCTGTCATTCACGGTTTGACGAATCATTTTTTCCTTCGTGGTTGAAAAAATCCGGATGATTTTTTTGGTGTGCTTCATGCTCGTCTGTCCGGGTTTGAACTAACGCGCAGCGGGTATCAACAGCACCGGCACCGGCGCCTTGCGAATAATGTTATGACTGACGCTGCCTAAAAAGACCTCGGAGATAAAACCGCGGCCCTGACTGCCCATCACGATCATCGAATAAGCGTTTTCCGCGACCACCCGCAATAGCTCCCGGGTCGGCGAACCGTATGGAATTTCGATAAAGACCTCTTCGGCGCCTTTGGCCAGCAAACGTTCTTTCAAGCGCTCCATACGAGCTTGATCGATCGCATTGAATTCCGCGAGTCTATCCTTCAAATATTGGTCTATCCGCTCTTGTTCCTGAACATGCAGCAGCGTGACCTTTTTGCAGCCGCTTTCGACCAGTTTTTCGACATAAGCGAAGGCCCGTTCGGCATTGTCGGAAAAATCGGTCGGATGAATGACGTGCGTCAGAACTTCCTCGCAGACCAGTTCGCATTGGCCGTGAGCCGTTTTCGCCTTCATCACCAGTACCGGGAGTTCTGCATGTTGAATGACTTCGTAGGCGACGCCGCCGACAAAGGTATCGTCGAACAAAGACTCGCTGGTCATATGCACGGCGATCAACGAAGCCTGCTTTTCGCGAGCGAGCCGGTTGATCTCGATGGCCGGAAAACCGAGCAACACTTCGATCTCGACCGAAAAGCCCATGTCTTCGAGGACTTTCTTTTGCTCTTCGAGCATTGGTTCGGCAAGCGTGCGTAATTGACTGTACAAACTGCCGACATCGCGGATGTTCATCGCATGGGCCAGTATGACGTCCGAGGCGCCGGCCTGGCGCAGGTCTTTCAGACAACACAGAATTTTACCGGAGGTTTCGCTGAGGCTGGTGCCGACGATAATTTTGGAAAACATGGCTAATCTCCTCGCCCGTAGCACTAATGCTCGGTGCAGTGATTGACGTTATTTTTATAAAACGATTTATCCACGAAACTCGCGAAATAAATCATCCGCTCTGTTATTGCACTTCCATGTATTCTTGTATAAATACAATCAATCATCCTAAATTCCGTAGTCAACCCACTAAAAAACACCAAATACCAATGACTTATCCTGCGATTTTGACTCGCATTTTGGATTACCTAGATTCGGTAATTAGTCCACGAAAATCACGAAATACACGAAAGCAATCATTTGGTTACATAACCCTTTTAAATCCCCCATTAGATGAACAGCTTTGAAAGCATAACTGATTGAATATTTTCGTGATTTTCGTGTGTTTCGTGGACACAATGCTTTTTATAGGACAAAAGCTACGTTTTTAAGTTTTTCGTGATTTTTTTGTATTTCGTGGTCTCTATGCCGTTTTTACTTATTCGAGCCGCCGGCTTGCACGCCGATGCGCTCGATCAGATCCACGACCGACGCTTCACCTTTCTCGTATGCCGCATGAATTTCCTCGCGCGAAGGCAATTTTATCGCTGTCCCTTCGCGTTCGACCGTGCTGACCCATCCCTCCCCGCTTTCCTCGGCGCAGGAAAACCAACCTTTCGTTTTTTTGCAGAAACCGACCAAGGCCAACATCAACGGCACTTCGATCAAGACGCCGACGACGGTCGCCAGCGCCGCGCCGGACGACAAGCCGAACAACATCACTGCGGTCGCGATCGCGACTTCGAAATGATTCGACGCGCCGATCAATGCCGAAGGCGCGGCGTTTTCATAACTGAAACCCCACAATTTCGCGCCCAGATAGGTAATCGCAAAGATCAATAGGGTCTGAATCGTCAACGGTATCGCAATCCACAGAATCGTCAACGGATTCGCGGTGATCACGTCGCCCTTGAACGAGAACAGCAAGACCAGCGTCAACAGCAACGCGATGATCGTGACCGGCGTCAACAAATGCAAAAATTTCTGCTCGAACCAAATCGGCCCTTTGCTGGCGATGATCCATTTGCGCGAATAGTAGCCGGCGAACAGCGGCAGCGCGACATAGATGCCGATCGACAGCAACAGCGCTTCCCAAGGCACCGGCAACTGACCGACGCCGAGCAAATAGCCGCCGATCAGGCCGTATAACACCAGCATCACCAACGAATTGATCGCGACCATGACCAGCGTGTGACCGGCATTACCGCGCGCCAAATAGCCCCAGACCAGCACCATCGCGGTGCAGGGTGCGACGCCCAACAAGATACAACCGGCCAGATAGCTGCGCCAAAGCGGCACTTCGAGCAGCTTAACGCCATCTTGCAACACGACGGTACCGGAACCATACTCGTTGCCGACCGGCAAATCCAGGCCGAACGGCATCTTGACCAGATCGACCGCATCGGCACCGATCAATTCGTAAAACAGTCCGCCCAAAAACAACGTAGCAATACCGTACATCGTGAACGGCTTGATCGCCCAGTTAACGAACAAGGTCAGCGACACCGGCTTGATGCTTTTACCTGCTTTGACGACTTCGGCGAAATCGATCTTGACCATGATCGGATACATCATGAAGAACAGACACACCGCGATCGGTACCGATACGACCGGCGCGTCGTTGACATTGATGCTCATGCCGTCGAGCGTCTTCGCGAATTCCGGCGCAAATGTGCCTAGCAGAATTCCGGCGACGATGCACAACGCCACCCACAGTGTCAGATAGCGCTCGAAAAAGCCTATATCGTGTGTTTTTTCGGTCATAACTCCTCCCCGCCGGCTCTCATGCCGACAATTGGCCGATTTCGTTGAGTTTCCGGGTCAATTCGTCGCGCGGAATCGTTTCCAATGGCAGTTCGAGCATGGTCTTGACTCGCAATTTCAGCGTCGCGAAGGTTTGCTCGAACGCGGCGATTTTCTCTTCCTCGCTGCCCTCGACATGGCCCGGATCGGACACGCCCCAATGCGCCCGCACCGCTTTGGTCAGATAGACCGGACAGGTTTCGCCGTGCGCGCTGTCGCAGACCGTGATCACGACATCCATCTGCTGATGCTCAAAATCTTCCCAGGACTGGCTTTGATAGCCCTCGGTCGGCAAGCCATGGCGTTTCAAAGTCGCCAGTGCGCCCTGGTTGATCCGTCCGATCGGGTGACTACCGGCCGAAAAGGCCCGGATGCGGCTCTGGCCGTGATGATTGAACAAGGCTTCGCCCATGACGCTACGGCAGGAGTTGCCGGTGCATACAATCAGAATGTTTAGCATGTTGATCCTCAATGGTGGTTATTGAAAAAACTTTGCTCATCCGCAACAAGAAGAAGTACCTGCCTCGACTGGGCTGCATGCGAACGGATTTTCGCCGTCGGAAGCGGCTTTTGCGTTGTTGAAGGTAGGAATCTCGCTCAGCGAATGGAAAGATTCCCAGGCGATGCCTTGCGGGTCGGTGATCCAGTACTTGTCGGAGCGAGCATAACAGCAGGCCGCGCCTTCCTGGGCTTCGATCGGTATTTGGGTCGCGTCGAGATTTTGTTTGATCGCCGCCAGTTCCTGCTCGTTCTCAGCCTGTAAGCCTAGATGATCGAGACCGAGCTGTTGACTACGGTTAGAAATCGCGAAATTGACGCGCGGGTCGTCGAGCAGCCATTTCGCATAATCGTCGTGTTTTACGGTCGGCTCGGAGCCGAACAGCGTGCTGTAAAAGGAGATATTTTTTTCCAGATCATCGACCGACAGATGGATGTGCAATCGTTTCATTTCAAGCCTCATATTAATAAGTTGATATACGAATAAGCATATATTAAAGCCAAAATTTTTAGCCGCAAACCGCCATGTCCGGACGGCAATCCATTTGCCGCAGGCGATCCAGATCGGCTCCGAAGGATTCGCTCGCTTGCACCGCCTTCAATACATCATCGAGCAGCGGATAGGCCCAGCTGGGCAAGTCCGGATTGATCCGGTAATAAACCCACTGTCCTTCGCGACTGTCGAGCAACAAACCGGATTGACGCAACAAGGCCAAATGCCGCGAGATTTTCGGCTGCGACAAAGCCAGCGCCGTCGTCAACTCGCACACGCAAAGCTTGCCTTCACGGTGCAGCAAGGTCACGCAGCGCAAGCGGGTGTCGTCGGCAAGACATTTGAAAAATTGAACCGGTGTCAGCATAGTGAACCTAGTATATATGAAAAAACATATATTGTATCAATCTAGCTTGTAAATATGTAAATTATCTGTTTTTACACGCATTGCAATCCCATGAGAACCAATATAGTAATCGACGATGAACTCATGACCGAAGCCCTCAAGGCAAGCGGCCTGACAACCAAAAGAGAAGTCGTGGAGCAAGGTCTTAAACTGATCGTTCAGCGCAGCAACCAACAAGCTATTCGCAAATTGAGAGGCCGACTCAAATGGGAGGGGGATCTGGACGAGATGCGAGGCGGAAAATGATACCGGTCGATACCAGTGTCTGGATAGATTATTTCAACGGCGACATCAATGCTCAAACCGACGCATTGGATACCGCGCTAATCGAGGGTACAGTCGCGATTGCCGACCTGATCTTTCTGGAAATACTGCAAGGTTTCAAAAGCGAAAAGGACTATCAGATAGCCAAAGAAAGATTGGCCTCGCTCGATCAATACTCCATATTCAATAGCGGCATGGTCGAAAAATGCGCGCAAAACTTTCGAACTTTACGCAAAAGAGGCATCACTATCAGAAAAACGAATGATGTCATCATTGCGACCTATTGTATCGAGCACCGACTTCCTCTTCTTTACATTGACCGTGATTTCGAACCTTTTGTGAAATACCTCGGCTTGATATCGGCTTGACTGATGAAGGTCGAAATTTTCAAGACTCTCATTGAAACAAGCGAACCGAGGTCATCCCTTATTCCAGCCTTGCTTAAAAACAAAAAACATTTTCAAGACAAACCAATCCTGGCGCTTAGTCAGTCAACCCTGGGCTACCCGCCGCAACACGAGCCCTGTTGTTGAATCGGCGGACATTTGACCGAGCCGTAAGAGCAAAACACGCAACAATCGCCTGGCTTCGGTTTGAGCAGCGTTCCGCAGGACTTACATTCGTAGAAGTACCAACAGGCATCGGTCGGCATCGTTTCCGTTTCGGCATGCCCGCAGTTTGGACAGGTGATCGTTGATTCGAGGATGACAGCACTCATTTCGGCTCCTTTTTGATTGAAGAAGGGTATCCGGCGGCTCCGGTCGCTTCGGTCAATTGTTCCGCCGCCGTCACGGTATCGTCGAATCGGACCGTCGCGGTTTTTGCGGCGTAATCGATCGAAACTTCTTGCACGCCGGAAACCTGTTCCAGCGCCTTTTTGACCGTGATCGGACAGACGGCGCAGTTCATGCTTTGCACGTCGAGCGTGACGGTGCGCAACTCAGCCAGCGCAGGACCTACGGCAACCCCAAATGCAAAAATAAATAGTAGCATTCTGATCGTCATCGGTTTCTCCTCAATAGAATAGCGGCGCAAACCAAGGAAACGCCAACAGTCCCAACATTGGGACGCTCACGATCCAAAAAATGAAACGCTGCTTGCGAACGACCGCCTCGTCGGCGCAGGACTTCTCGGGATCGCAGCCGCGGTCGATCACATAGAGTTTACGAAACGTCAACCCGATAAAAAGCAATGCCAGCCCCATGAACAACGGGCGCGCCGGCTCGAAGGCCGCCAGGGTTGCCATCCAGGTCCCGCCAATGCCAAGGCTCAACAACAGCAAAGGACCGACACAGCACAGACTGGCCCCTAGTCCGGCCAGGACGCTCGCGATCAAAGTAAGTTTTGCGTTCATATTGAATACCTATTTTTGAACGAGGCTTGTATTATAGGCACCGTACCCAGGTACGGAGACAAGCCCATGACGCAAAAAAATTTTACGATCGGCGTGCTGGCGAATAAAGCCGGCGTGACGGTCGAAACGATACGCTTTTATCAACGGCGCGGTTTGCTTGCCGTGCCCGTCAAGCCGCTCAAAGGCGTTCGGCATTACACCGAAGGAGATGCGCAGCGCGTGCGATTTATCAAGGAAGGCCAGAAACTGGGCTTTACGCTCGATGAGATTACGGAATTATTGAGTCTCGAAGAAGACCGCCACTGCCGGGAAGTCAAAGTAATCGCGCTTAAAAAGCTGGGTCTGATTCGTGAACGCATCGAAAGCTTGCGTAAGATGGAATCGACGCTATCGGATTTGGTGGAACGCTGCGCCGGTAATAATGATTCGATCGCCTGCCCGATTATCGAAAGCTTGTCGCAAGCATCGAAGTAAAATATTGCGTAACCATCGGCCAACGGAATGTTCAAGTTGCATGGATTACCCTAAAATTTTTCTGCCGTTTGCGGGGTCCCATGATGGGTTTCCGCTTCGCTTCTACCCATCCTACTGTCTACTTGATTATTGGGGCAGAATAAATTTATCGCAAGCCCTTGGTATTAGTGGTTTGCGGCCGATATATCGATTTCAAGTTTGCCGATGTAATAGATACGTTTATCCCGAGATTAATTCAGAGGGGAAATTGACGATAATTCCGTTCGGGATGATTTTTCAATATTATGCACCATTTCGGTATACCCATCTGAATCAAGCTATTGAGACACTTTTCCTCTCTCAATAAGATTGTTTAATTAGCGTCTGAGTAGTATTCTGCGAGGATACAAACCCTATTGAATCATTTAAGGGCATTATCAATGCAAAACTAAGAAACCGAGGTAATAGCATGGGCAAATGAACAAGCGGCGTTTATTCGTTCCGGTCGCTTTGACTTGCTAGACCTCGAACACATTGCGGATGAGATTGAAGACGTAGGCAAAAGTGAGCAACGTGAATTTGAAAACAGAATGGCCGTGTTGCTTGCGCACTTAATTAAATGGCGGTATCAGCCCATCCCCATCGTGGTAAGAGCTGGGAACGAACGATCAAAGGCCAGCGTAATATGATTATACGCAGGCCCAATAAAACCTCTAGTTTAAAACCCCGAACTTGAAAACGCTGAATTTTGGGCGGAATCATGGGCGGATGCGGCGCGCATTGCTGAGAACGAAACAGGGATATTCAACGTGTTTCCTGAATCTTGCCCATAGAACCTCGAACAGATCATGAACCCTGAGTTCTGGCCGGAATAAAAGGCATTGTCCGGTTGCTCGCGGGTATCAAACAAAATGAGGCGAAAACAAAACTTAGGCACGCTTAACAAAACTGGACCAAGCCTTAGATTTGACATCCACACTTCCTTGTTCCGCCGGTTTCATTGCGCTATTGGCTAAAGCATGGCTCACACCCAACTATTCGCCAACAGAAGAAGAGTATTATAACGATTGAACATCGTTAACCAAACTTAAACAATTTGGAACTATACTCATGACTATAAAGTTTGATGCAAGACCCCAAAAGCCACAGATCCCCTGCTCGTTCAAGAACAAAAAGATCCGAATATCAAATAGAAGGTCTGACCCTTAGATCCCGTACGTTCGGTATGCAGCGAATAATGCTTGAGCCGCATGACGCGACGAACATCTTCTAACAAGGTCGGCGATTTTGAACTTGACATAAGGTTGTTAACCGCTACAGTCAGTCGAAAATATTTTATATAGGCAAATCTACCCGAATTCATGGCTAATATCAGGTTATCAAGGTACATTTGCCCGATTTGGGTGTTATCAGTGCAAATGCGCCTGAAAAAATCGCCCATATCAACTTATCGGGCAGATTTGCCTGAGAATCAATAGTTCTCAGGGAGCGAAGCGGACTGAGGGCCATTCGTTCGACAGGACGATTTATGCCTGATAACCCGATACTCCGTATCCATTATCAAGCAAAATCGCCTGTCAACTCGGCCGTTATATGTAAAATCCGAACAAGAAACTGGATATAAATATATGAATTTTTCGCTTTTCGATCCATCAGGCACCCATGACATTGTTGCGCTATTTGTCAGTGTGTTTTCTGCGTCTGAGGGCGATGACGAAGGCATAAGCATTGGCGATTTGGTATCAAACCTAATTACAAGTACAAAACCTTCAGATTTAATTGGCTGTGTTGCAACAGACAGCGGCAATATTGTTGGCTGTATTTTTTTTAGCCGCTTTATTGTTCCAAGTGGTCAAGTTGCATTTATTCTATCGCCAGTTGCCATAGATACTAAGCATCAGGGCTCCGGCATAGGCCAGCAATTAATTAATTTCGGTCTTGAGTATCTAAGGTCACAAAAAGTCAGTTTGGTATTTACATATGGCGATCCAGTCTTTTATTCCAAAACTGGCTTCGAGCAAATAAGTGAAAATGTTGTTAAAGCCCCATTTCCACTAAGTCAGCCTATTGGTTGGCTCGCGCAGTCTCTAGATGGAGAGCATATTCAGGCTATGAACGGTTCATCAAAGTGTGTTGAGGCATTGAGTGATCCAAGTTACTGGTAACAAAAAGCACATAACCAGCAGCTCCACCGGACAAATTTTAGCTGTCACCTTTTGTGCAAAAGGTGACAGCTAAAATTTGCGCGGTGAGCTGGTCGTTGGGCGTCATGCAATAACTGGGGTCCAATAACTGGGGTCAGGTACAAATTATTTCAAAGTACGGCATTTAATTTGTATCGGGCCCTAGTTATTTGTTTACTGTGAAAGTTCGTGGATTCGGACTCCTTATCTAATTTTTCGATATGAAAAATAATGCCGGTTCCGAGGAGGGTGCGGTTGCTCGACCGACAGGCGTCAGCGGCAGGGATAGCCGCCGTCGAGCCTACATGGACGTATTCACGGCGTCCTGTCGGGCGAGTGACCGCACCCTCCACAGCTCTCACTTTCATTTGCCGGGGCGACGCCAAGCCTTCATGAGCGTTAGGTTGAGACATTCGGTCTGAAGTTATTCGGTTTTTATGAAGTGGCCGATGACTGCAGTGTTCGACAATCCTCGGCGCAGATCGGTGCTGTTGATATCCAACGCCTGCCCTAAGATGCCGCTGCCGATCACGACCCGCTCGTAAGTAAACACGCCTTCATCGATCAACACGCGAACATTCTCGGGTAATGCGGCCGGCGGCACCGCACCGATTGGAAAACCGGTCGCCGCTAAGACTTCGTCTACCTCAGCCATCGTCAAACGGCGTTCGTTTAACTGTTTGCGCAACACGCCCCAATCGGCCCGACCGCCGCCTGCGACCGCGAGCAATACGAAATCGCCGGAACCGGTCCGAAACAATAGACTGCGAACGATTCGCCCCGGATCCTGTCCGATGGACAAAAGCATGTCTTCGATCGAACGGACCGGTTTTTTGTCCGGGTCTAGCGGAATTTCTATCCATTCATAATGAATTTGGCATTCATCCAGATGCCGTGTGACGGAAGAGCTCAATTGGTCGGTCATCGGTCGCTCCTATTGCTCTTGAATTTTGGGGTTTATACTTCGCGCGGTCATGTTTGCGGATCTTATTATGGCAAGGCTATTTTGTTCGATAGCAAGGCGCGAAAACAAGCGCATAGCAAGCTATGTAACTGTTTTCGCAAAGCTTCCGCTCCTGATCACGCCCCTTACCTACATCCATGTAGGTGTAACGCCGCTATCGGACAAAAGAACGCGTCAGAAAGCCGAAAATGTGGCCGCGCGAAGTATAACCATGATAAACATGAAGCTTCGAAGATTTGGCTCATCGATTTTCTGAATCTTTCGTTAATTACCTTCATGTTTCTCGCCGTGAATTGCTTTTTATTTGACCGCTCTCAGTCTTGCAAGGCCTCAAGTGCTTCGGCTTTTTGTTCGACCGACCACAATTTTTCCAATTGATAAAACGCACGCGCTTGATCGGTCATCAAATGAACGATCACGTCGCCTAAATCCAGCAATACCCAGTCCGCCCCGATGCCGCCTTCTTGCCCTAATGGTTTCTGCCCGTTTTCCTTGACTTTTTCCGAAACATAATCGGCCATGGCATTGATATGACGATCGGATGTTCCGGTTGCCAGCACCATGTAATCGGTCACGCTGGTCTTACCCCGGACGTCCAACACGGTGATGTTGTGACCTTTTCTTTCGTCCAACACGTCCTGGACTACTTTCAATAACGCTTCTGTTTGCATTCAAATTCCTATCAAATTCGCGCCGAATTAGCGCTAATAAAGTTTATGTTGTCGGATGTATTGTATGACGGACTCGGGCAATAAAAAACCCGGATCTCGATGTTTAGCGATGATTTGCCGAATGGCGGTTGCGGAAATTTCGAGACGGGTAACCGACTGAAAAAATAAATACCCTGCAGAATGCTCTTTCAGGACTTGGCGGCTTTCAGTCAAACGGCTGGTCAAAAACCCGTCGACTACCTGCTCATTAAAACCCGGCCGAGTCATCACAACCACATGCGCGAATTCAAACAGGCGTTGCCACTGATACCAGGTGGTAAGACCAGCGAAGGCATCGGCGCCGATGAACAACAATAAAGGCCGGTCGCCGATTTCGACACGCAAGGACGCCAATGTTTCGACCATATAAGAAGGTCCGCCTCGGTCCATCTCGCGGGTATCGATCGTCATACCCACCCGTCCTTCTAGTGCCAATTCCAACATACGTAGCCGCATCGATGCAGGCACCGAAGGACTATCCCGATGAGGCGGAATGAAGCAGGGAATCAAGCGAATTTCGTCCAGTGCGAAAGCCTCCTTGACTTCTAGGGCGGTCCGCAAATGACCGAAGTGAACCGGATCGAACGTGCCTCCGTAAATACCAATCATTTATTGTCGAATGTGGCCATCGCCGAGCACGATGTATTTGAGCGTGGTTAAGCCGGTTAAGCCGACCGGTCCACGTGCGTGCAATTTGTCGGTGCTGATGCCGATTTCGGCGCCAAGACCATATTCGAAACCGTCGGCAAAACGCGTCGAGGCGTTGACCATGACCGAACTGGAATCGATTTCTCGTAAAAAACGTCTGGCTAGCGTGTAATTTTCGGTTACGATCGCGTCGGTATGTGCGGATCCATACCGATTGATATGCTCGACGGCTTCATCGAAACCGGCAACCACTTTAACCGACAGAATCGGCGCAAGATATTCGGTTTGCCAGTCAGCCTCGACCGCCCGCTTACAATTCGGAATCAGCGAGCAGCTTTTCAGACAACCGCGTAGTTCAACACCTTTCTCCTGATACTTCGCCGCCAAACCGGGCAGAATTTTCGAAGCGATGCTCTCATGTACCAGCAGCGTTTCCATCGCATTGCAAACACCATAGCGGTGCGTCTTTGCATTCAAAGCGATCGCGACGGCTTTATCGGGATCGGCTTCTCTGTCGATATAAACATGACAAATGCCGTCCAAATGCTTGATCACCGGAATCGTTGCTTCTTTCGAAATCCGCTCGATCAAACCTTTGCCTCCACGCGGCACGATCACATCGACGAAATCCGACATCGTGATCAATTCGCCAACCGCCGCACGGTCGGTCGTTTCGATCACTTGCACTGCCACGGCAGGCAAGCCGGCTCGTTCCAAACCTTTGCCGATGCATTCGGCGATTGCCTTGTTCGAATGGATCGCCTCCGAACCGCCACGAAGAATACAGGCATTGCCGGATTTCAAGCAGAGTGCGGCCGCGTCGACCGTGACATTAGGACGCGACTCGTAAATAATGCCGATCACGCCCAACGGGACGCGCATCTGACCGACTTGAATGCCGGAGGGACGATAGGTCATATCGTTGATTTCGCCTACCGGATCGGGTAGAGCTGCAACTTGTTGCAATCCTTCAACCATCCCAGCAATGCCTTTGTCTTTCAATTCCAATCGGTCCAACAAGGCCGCGTCGAGCCCATTGTCGATACCCGCTTGAACGTCTTTGCCGTTTTGTTGAAGCAAATATTCCCGGTTATATTCGAGTTCTTCGGCGATAGCCAGTAAGGCTGCATTTTTTAATCCGGTTTCGGTACGGCTTAAAACTCTGCCGGCTTTTCTAGCCTCGCGGCCGAGTGACTGCATGTAATCAGTGATATTCATTATTGAAAAAAGCTCGTGTTAAATAGGTTTAACGGCGGTAACCAAAGCATTGACTTTCATGCGTTGATTTAAGGCAATATCGACAAAACCGGCTTCCTCCAACTGTTTTAGCGAAACGCCTTCGCGCATGATGTGATTTTCGGATTCGTCGTTAAATAAATGGATGATCCATTGTTTAAGCAAGTCCGGTTTATTTTCACCGATCAATACCTCGAAAAAACCGCTGATTTCCTCTTGAACGGTACGGGTATGCTCGAAAATATCGTCCAAAGCATAACGATCGCCATTGATGAATTGTCCGCCCGGCTTTAAAACTCGAAAAATTTGTTCGATGACGCGCTCGCGATAACTGTGTTCGAAATTGTGAACCGTATAAGCCGTTGCCAAAACATCCGCGCTGTTGTCAGCCATTTTCGTTAATGCACTGTAGGCATCGTCAAGTTTGAAAAATAAGCGTCCATTATTGACCCATTGCTTTAGGTTTTCCTTAGCTTGATTCTGCATCGTCGGCTCGCTATCGATGCTCGTGACTATCATATCGTCGTCGGACGACAACATAGCCAGCGTCGTGATACCGGTACCGCCGCCTAACTCTACAACATTCAAAGGTCGCCCGGCTTTATCGGCATAATGTTTGACTGCACGACCGACTATTTTGCTCATTTCGGCCGACAATGGACTCATGCGCTGCAACATGTCGTAATCACGCCCGATGATGCCGGAAAACATTGCATCAAAAGGACTACCATTACTCATGTTTCTTTCCTTTTTGCTTGAGTTCGTAGGCCGCTAACTGTTCGGGCGTCGCTTCGGTTTGATGGCGCTTCTTCCAATCGGCATAAGGCATGCCGTAAATAATTTCCCGAGCTTGATCGTAATCAAGCTCGACACCCTTATCTTTCGCGGCCGCGGCATACCATTTAGCCAAACAATTCCGACAAAAATCGGCCAGTAGCATCAAATCGATATTTTGAACTTCCGGATGGTTTTGTAAATGTTCGACTAGACGCCTAAAGGCGGCCGCTTCGAGTTCGGTTTGAATCTGCTTATCCACGATAACACCTCCTTAAAACTGAATTATTCTACCAGAAAGCAATTGCCAAGCATGTACAATCAAGCGGATTAATTCTACAATAGCTTTCAATTTTCCATTGCATTATGCCTTGACATGGAAATACATGTAACTTCGCTTAACACTTCCGCGCTTAAATTAAACCCGCAAATCGCAGGACAGCAGGATACTGTCCAAAATCAACCCGAAAATAAGCGCGCGAATTCCGATAAGCCCTTACAAAACTCGGCAACTGCAACTCAGACTCCCGAGGAAGTAGAACAGCTATTAGACGATGCCGGATTATCCGACATAGCCATGTTTAACACCGACCGAACCGAAGACCCCATCAACACTCGATTATTAAATGCCGTCAATGCTTACACCACAACCCTCAACCAGCCGATGCAAGATCAGCGCGCTCAATTGGTAGCCGGTATTGATTTTTACGTATAACCCCCATCAATTGAATCGACATGAAGCAACTTTTTGAATTTTTCCCTATCATTTTATTTTTCATCGCGTTTAAACTTTACGATATTTATATCGCCACGGCTGTAGTCATAGTCGCAACCATCCTTCAAGTGGCCTTCACATGGTTTAAATATCGAAAAGTCGAAACGATGCAATGGGTCACATTGGGACTGATTCTGGTCATGGGCGGTGCCACAATCTACTTGCAAGACGAACAATTCATCAAGTGGAAACTGAGTATCGTCGAATGGCTGTTCGGTTTGGCTTTTTTAGCCAGCCAGTTCTTCGGTGAAAAGCCGTTTATCGAACGCATCATGTCCGCCAATATCACATTGCCTTCACCGATCTGGCGACGACTTAATTTAATGTGGGCCTTGTTTTTTATCAGTGTCGGTTTTATCAATCTTTATGTGATGTACAACTTCAACACCGACGACTGGGTTAATTTCAAAACCTTCGGAGTACCCGGTTTGATGGTGGTTTTTATCCTTTTACAAATGCTCTATCTCTATAAACATATGCCGGATACCGAGGAATAAACTGTGCTCTACGCGATTATTAGCACTGACACCGATAACAGTTTGGACAAAAGAAAATCAACCAGACCGGCCCATCTTGCCAGGTTACAACACCTTCAAGACCAGGGCCGATTGATTTTAGCCGGCCCTCATCCCGCCGTGGACTGCGACGATCCGGGAGAAGCCGGTTTTACTGGCAGCCTAGTCGTCGCCGAATTCGCCGATCTTGAAGAAGCCAAGCAATGGGCCGATGCCGACCCCTACCTGGAAGCCGGCGTTTACGCAAAGGTTACTGTCAAACCATTCAAAAAGGTATTACCTCAATGACTACCGAAGTAATTAGAAAACTGCTCAACGACTCACTCAAGCCCGAGCAAATTGAAATCATAGATAATAGCGCGGCCCATGCCGGCCATGTCGGCGCTCAAAGCGGCGGCGGCCATTATCATGTTACGATCGTATCCGACGCTTTTGAAGGTAAGACCTTGGTGCAACGTCACCAACTTATTTATAAAGCGTTGGGCGATATGATGAAACAACAAATTCATGCCTTAGGCATCAATGCGATGAGCCCCAGCGAATACACAAACCCGTGAAACTTACAAAGGAAACCTAAATGACCAATAAACTTGTTCCATTCTTTTTAATCGGCGCTTCGCTTGTAGCCGGTTGCGACAACCAACAGTCTTCAACGACAGCGCCCATGGCACCCAAAGTCGACAAAGCCGATGCTGTCGCTTCGGTCAACGGCGTCTATATCAGCAAAACCTCATTGCAAGAGCTTGAAAGTGACATTGCCGAACGCACCCAAGGCCAATCTTTTCCGAAAGATAAGTTAATCGAGGAATTAGTTCAACGGGAATTGCTGGTCCAAGAAGCCCTGCAAAAACAACTCGAAAAATCGCCTGAGTTTATTCAAAGAATGGACGTCGTTAGAAAATCCTTGCTTTCGCAAGCCGCCTTACAAAATTATCTAAAATCGAATCCTGTGACCGATGAGGAAATTAAAGCCGAATACGAAAAGAATGTCGGCGGCGAAAACAACATGGAATACAAAGCTCGTCATATTTTGGTAAAAACCGAGGATGAAGCGAAAAAAATTATTGAACAACTCGATAAAGGCGCAAAATTCGACGAACTGGCTAAAAAGATTTCTACCGGCCCTTCAGGCCCGGAAGGCGGAGACCTAGGCTGGTTCGCACCCAGCCAAATGGTAACGCCATTCTCCGAAGCGGTCATCGCGCTTGAAGACGACAAATACACGACCGAACCGGTTGAAACCCAATTCGGCTGGCACGTTATCTTGAGAGAAGGCTCGCGCCAGCAAGCCGTACCGCCGCTGGAAGAAGTTAAAGAACAAATCACTCCTTACTTGCAACGCCAAAAAGTTCAGACGATGATGGAGAATCTGCGCGCCGGCGCTCAAGTCGAAATTCTGATTCCAATCGAAGCGCCTGCGGCCCCGCAACTCGGCGAAACAACAGCGCCTGAAGCCGAAACGGAAGCCGCCCCAGCTGAAGAATCGCCAGCCGCCGACCAGCCCGCAAGCGAAAAACCTGCGGAATCGCTAGAAGCGCCGGCCGCTCAATAAGGTTACTCCTTTTAGATAAAGCAGCTACGCAACAAGTATCCGCCCGTCCGCGGCGGATACACCGCTTTTTGTTTATCCCGCCTTAACCAATTTCCTGATTAACAAGTTTCTTCAGCTAAAGCCGAAAGATCAGCATATCCCCGGCAAGACGGGGTTCGTAAGCCATGCTCGTCAAGCTAAAAACGGCCACCCCAGGGCAAACGCATTAAAACACTATAGAAAATCAAATAGTTAAAATATTCCTTTTTTCCTGGTTAACTATAAGATTTGGTTTGAAACCTAAATAAGGCTTTGTGTCGCTATCGCGACGCTTATGTGTAGTCGGTTCGCGGACCGACAGCCGCGATACTGCTACGAAACCCATCCCTGGGTTTCGCCCTGCGGGCCAACTAAAGCTGTTCAAAATCGCTCCAGGCGATTTTGTCTTTGCTTGTCCAAAGAAAAGTATCCAAAAGACCAATCCGCCGGGAGCGGATTGGGACGCCAAAGGCGCACGAAGTGCGAGCGCCCGGATGGCGCGAGTCAGCAGACACCCGGAGGCCGCTGCATCCTGCGCGCCTAACGGGGCCCAGGGAGGGGTACCATAAGTTAAGCCGAATTGACTAAGCGTTCAAAGCAACAGGATAACATATTGATATGTTGATTATTTTAATGCGTTTGCCCTGCGGCCACCCCACATCACGCTCTTTCCCAAGCTCCAGCTCTCGCCGTTATACACAAGTATCGGTAAACTTGCTAAACAGAGGTCGCCGTATACTTGGAAGCGGTGCTGTTTGATAAATCTGCGGATATTGAACATCAGTGGCTTCGAAATCGCGACGAAGGCGTCGCTCCCACAAAGGGGCCGGATATTCTGTGGGAGCGATCCCCAGATCGTCCCTCACCTAACGCTAGGTGAGGGAAAGTCGGGAACGTTGGGCGACAAAAAATGGTATCGAGGCCTCATTGGCTAAGATTGCAAAACGGTAATTCTTGACTTATGTATAACGATGAGAGCTCCAGCTTGGGAAAAACACCCCGGAAGCTCCAGCTTCCTGAGACAGACACAAGCTCCACACACTCTCAATCAACCCCGACTCGCTCGTTCAATCTTTCTTGATTGTCGGAAAGCTAGAGCCTCCTGAACAGGTTACCCAAGCTGTGGAGCTTGGGTAACAGCATATTTTAGTTTTTGCGACTACGACTGGCCCCAGCTCGGACACTTGGCTTCGGCAAGCTGAAACATCTTGCTAATCAGGACCAATTTAGCAGTTAAATCCCGATTTACATCTTTTGGTTAATTCCTTAGTATTTTAGTAAACTTTTGAACCATTATACCGTCCAAGTTATATTTTTATTTAGGATGTTATTTTTTACATAGCCCAACTCAAACACTTTGCTAAAAGCCAATAGAAACATGATGCCTTCATTTAACTTCGATAACACCTATGCCCGCCTACCCGAACGCTTCGGTACGCGCTTAAATCCTACGCCGGTACAAGACCCACGTTTAATTAAACTGAACAGAAACTTAGCGGATCAGTTGGGCTTTGGACTGGATAAACTAGATAACGAAACCGCAGCAGCACTCTTTTCCGGCAATCTCGTACCGGAAGGCGCAGAACCGCTCGCTATGGCTTATGCCGGACATCAATTCGGAAACTTCGTGCCGCAATTAGGCGACGGCCGGGCGATTTTACTCGGAGAAGTCATTGATCGCGCAGGCAGGCGCTGGGATATTCAACTAAAAGGTTCGGGACAAACCCCCTTCTCTCGCCGCGGCGACGGACGAGCCGCATTAGGCCCTGTTCTTCGGGAATATTTGATTAGTGACGCGATGCATGCTCTCGGCATTCCTACGACACGCGCTCTGGCTGCCGTAACGAGCGGCGAACCGGTATTTCGGGAAACGCCGCTACCCGGTGCCGTATTAACGCGCGTTGCCTCGAGCCATATTCGCATCGGCACATTTCAATATTTTGCCATGAGAGAAGACAGGGAAGCCGTCAAGCTTTTAGCCGACTACGCAATAAACCGCCATTACCCGGATTTGAAATCCGCATCGAATCCCTACTCGGCTTTGCTGACAACCGTTCAAGAGCGGCAAGCGTCGTTGATTGCACGTTGGATGCATGTCGGTTTTATTCATGGCGTCATGAACACCGATAATATGACGATATCGGGCGAAACGATCGACTACGGCCCTTGTGCGTTCATGGATCATTACAACCCGGACACCGTATTCAGCTCGATCGACGATTTTGGCCGTTATGCTTTCGGCAATCAGCCACGAATAGCACAATGGAATTTAGCGAGGTTCGCGGAAACCTTATTGCCGCTACTGCATGACGAGCAAGACCAAGCAATCGCTATCGCCGTCGAAATCATCAACCGCTTCTCGGACATTTTCGACAATTTCTGGCTGGAAGGCATGTGCCGTAAATTGGGTTTAGCCACTGTGCAACAAAACGATAAACAACTGATCGATTCTTTGCTTCAATTGATGCAACAACATAAAGCGGACTACACCAATGTCTTTCGATCGTTATGCCATATTGCGGAACGACCGGACAAAGATCTTGCAGATTATGAATTTCTGCCGCAAACTCAGGACTTCGATGCTTGGCTCAAGCGCTGGCAAGCAAGCCTGACTCAAGAGACGGGGTCTCCTGCGCAACGAGCCGAAGCCATGCGCCGAGTCAATCCGGCTTATATTCCACGTAATCATAGGGTTGAACAAGCATTGAGCGCCGCGGTTCAAGACGAGGACTTTTCAAAGTTTGAAGCATTGCTCGCCGTACTCAACAAACCATATACCGAACAACCCGGTTGCCGGGACTATCAAGAACCGCCTCAACCCAACGAACGTGTTTATCAAACTTTTTGCGGGACTTGATTATCCTAAAAATTCATTCCACCATGTAGATCATGAAGAGTAAGTAGTTAATTCAATAACTTGTTACTCATTTGTGTAAAACTCTCGCTCACCCGAGAGGTTAACGAGGATGCCCAGGTAACCTCTTGAGTTACTTCATGAACTTCATGTGCTTCATGGTTAAACTGCCAATTTTAGAATTAACCTACATTCGGCGGTCAGTCCACGAAAATCACGAAATACACGAAAGTAATCATACGATTATATAAATCTCTTAAATCAACCCTTGGGTGAGCAACTTGGAAATCATAAATATTTGAATATTTTCGTGATTTTCGTGTGTTTCGTGGACAAAAGGCTTTTTATAGGATTAACCCAGCGCCGAAATTTGACTCGCAAAGGGTATCGATGGGCTTCGGCTGCTCAGGATTAGGATTATCACCCTTTTAATTGTTCTTCCATTTTCAAAATCCGCTGGGTCGTTTGCAACACCGTATCCGGATTCAAACTCATCGAGTCGATGCCGATTTCGACTAGGTATTCAGCCATTTCCGGATAATCGGACGGCGCCTGGCCACATAAGCCGGAATGCTTGCCGTTACGACGCGCGCCTTCCACGGCCATACGAATCATTTCTTTGACGCCCGGATCGCGTTCATCGAAATCCTCGGAAAGTATTTCGGAATCCCTATCGACGCCGAGCGTCAATTGAGTTAAATCGTTCGAACCGATCGAAAAACCGTCGAACAGCTCGGAAAAAGCATCGATACGAATCACATTATTCGGAATTTCACACATTACATAAATTTCGAGCCCGTTCCCCCCTCTTTTCAAACCGAGCTCGTCCATATAATCCAAAACGCGCACCGCTTCTTGCTCCCGGCGACAAAACGGAATCATAAGAATCACGTTGGTCAAACCCATGTCTTCGCGAACCCGCTTCATCGCTCGGCATTCGAGTGCGAAGCCTTCCTTGTAATCGGGGTGCACATAACGTGAAGCGCCTCTGAAACCGATCATCGGATTGGCCTCGTCGCGCTCGAACCAGCGCCCACCGAGCAAGGTTGCATATTCGTTAGTCTTGAAGTCGGACATTCTGACCACGACCGGTTTCGGATAAAACGCTGCCGCGATCGTACCGACTCCCTCCGCAAGACGCTCGATGAAAAAATCCTCTGGTTGTGCATAATGGCGGGTCAAGCGTTTAACCGTTGCTTTTTCGTCGGCATCTTGGATGCGTTCAGGATGAATCAATGCCATAGGGTGAGCCTTGATAAATTCGGTAATGATAAATTCCATTCGCGCCAAACCGACGCCGTCATTCGGCAAAAAGCTGAGTTTGAACGCCAATTCCGGATTGCCCAAATTCAACATAATTTTAGTTTTCGGTCGCTTCAATCCGGAAAGATCGGTCGTATTGACATCGAAACTCAACTCGCCGTCATAAACCTTACCGGCATCGCCTTCGGCGCAAGATACCGTGACAGCCGTACCCGTCTTAATCGTTTCGGTCGCATTGTCACAGCCGATCACGGCCGGAACCCCCAGTTCGCGGGCAATGATCGCTGCATGACAGGTGCGTCCTCCCCGATTGGTCACGATCGCGGCCGCCGTTTTCATGACCGGCTCCCAATCCGGCGTAGTCATGTCGGTGATCAACACTTCGCCGGGTTTGAAGGTATTCAATTGGCTGACATTTTTGATCACATGCGCGGTTCCGACCGCGATCTTGCTGCCGACTGCTCGTCCAATCACAATCGCTTCGGCCTTTTGTTTCAATTCGTATTGTTCGAGCGTCATCCCGCTCAACTGCGATGCGACCGTTTCGGGCCGCGCCTGTACGATATAAAGTTGTCCGTCCAGACCGTCCTTCGCCCATTCGATATCCATCGGCCTAGGCTGATCTGCCTTCGCGCTGTAGTGCTTCTCGATCTTGATCGCGTAATCGGCCAAGGTAAGCACCTCGTCGCCACTTAGACAAAATTGCGAACGCTCCTCGGCAGACGTCACGATATTACGTGTTTGCTCGCGCGTACGGCCTTCGCTATAGATCATCTTGATTTTTTTCGCGCCCAGCGACCGACGAAGCACAGAACGATGACCTTGCTCGAAGGTCGGCTTGTGCACATAAAACTCGTCCGGGTCGACCGAACCCTGCACGACATTTTCGCCGAGGCCGTAAGCACCGGTGATAAATACCGCGTCCTTGAATCCCGATTCGGTATCGATAGAAAACATCACACCGCTCGACGCCAAATCCGAACGAACCATTTTCATTATGCCGATCGATAACGACACCTTGAAATGATCGAAACCTTGATCGACCCGGTAATGAATCGCCCGATCGGTAAATAGACTCGCGAAACAACGTTTACACGCATCGAGCAAAGCTTGTCCACCATGTACATTTAAATAGGTGTCCTGTTGGCCGGCAAAGCTTGCGGTTGGTAAATCCTCGGCCGTCGCCGAACTTCTGACCGCGACGGTCAATTCTTCATCGTATTGCCCTTGCAGTTGATCAAATGCACGCAGAATTTCACGCTCTAATTCTTCTGAAAGCGGCGCTGCGTAAACGATATCTCGCGCTCTTCTGGCTCGCCTAGCCAAGTCGTTCACATCTTCGGGATTCAAGGTATCGAGCGCCTCATGCAAGGCATCCCAGGCATCCGCTTTATCGAGCATGTGCCGGTATCCTTCCGCAGTAATCGTGAAGCCGTTCGGCACGCAAATGCCTTCGGCGGCTAGTTCGCGGTACATCTCGCCTAGCGAGGCATTTTTTCCGCCAACCAAGGGAATATCGTCGATCGTTAGTTCCTCAAACCAACGAATGTATTTGAATTTTTCAGGCATGTGCGTTCCTCCGGTTTTTGCTCAACAGTCTCAATCATTGTAGCCCTTTGATCATCAATCTTTACACATGATTATCGCCCAAGTAATCCCTTTTGATAATTGAAAAACCGTCTAAGAATAAAAAGGTATGGGATGTGTCTATCGAGGACCGCCATGAACCCAGCACCTAAATTCCATTGTCCATGGGTTATACTTACCTTCCTGGATAATTTAGGTGCTGGGTGAACCCGTCCATGGGGGCTTGACAGCAACGATCGAACGCCAGGGATGGCGTGAATGCAGATTTTGCATGGAACAAAAATCTGCCCTGCTGCCGACATCCTCGCTAGCCACACCCCATACCTTCATAAAGTTAACCATTTTTTGAGTATAAAGGGAGTAATACAATCATTGGCAAATACCGTCGTTGAGATACAATCCTCTATGACGTCACATTTTTTACAATGCATGAGCTCATTTATGCCAATTTTCATCTTATCTTGCCTATCCGTGGGCTACCTTGCCGATAATAATCATCCGCTGGTTGCTTATCTATTATCGCCGTTTGTCGTTCCGGTTATGGGTACAGTTATGGTGCTTAGCGGAATCGGCGTATTGATCAATAAACCCAACTATCTTAATTGGCATGATTTTTTTGCATCGAGCACGCTATTCGTATGGTTTGCCTATTGGCATCGTTTTTTCGAACCCGATGCACCGATGTTTGTTTATTTCCCGTATTTTTTAGCTTTCATTACACTAATAACGGTGATACTTTTTGTCAGTCAAAGGAAGAACATTGATCAAGAAACGCTGGAGATCATGCTAAAGATTGCCGATCGCAAACGCTTACTATCTTTAGTAACAATGAGTTTTTCAATTGTTAGCTTATTGCTTATTGAACATTTTTTGCTATTCCCGATTGCGATCACGCTATTCATTATCCAATATTCATTGTTGGAATGCGTCAAACAGGATGACTAGTATCGTCCTTCACCACCATTATTGCGCTTAATTTGAATGAGGTCATCATCATGAACTGGAGAGAACGCAAACACGAAGAAACCTATTCCGAAGAAGAGGTCGAAGCTAGATTGAAAGCGGAATTACCGAAGTGGTATCTCGAAAAAGGCTGGATACGGCGCAAATATAAAACCAGCGGTTGGAAATCGACACTGATGGTCGTCAATACTGTAGGACACTTGGCCGAAGCGGCTTTCCATCATCCCGACTTGACCGTGTCCTATGCTTTCGTGATCGTCAAATTGGTCAACCACGCCGCGAAAGGCATCACGAACAAAGATTTCGAATTGGCGCAAAAAATTGAGGAAGTCGTGATGTGGCAACCGGGATTGGACGAAGACTCCTCGCTGGAAGGCACCCCGGATGATCCTCGATTTAAATATATCAAGTACGACTGAACACTATTTCTTTCGGACACTAGTACTCAGTCAGCTTGTAATGATTCACACCTCCTATCGTTCCCACGCTCCGGCGTGGGAATGAAGACCGAGACGCTCTAGCGTCTCGTACCACTGGAGCGGTACTCAGGCGTTCCCACGCAGAGCGTGGGAACGATAATTACCGGGGGACTGAATAGTTACTCATTAACTACTCAAATAACGTAAGCCTATTAACGCACCGTTTTTTTCTTGCTCTTGTTCATGTTGTATCCAACAAATCTTAGCCATCCCTTTCATTTGTAGGGAATCGGAATATAAACTAACCACGGCATTCGGCAACAAATCATTGTCGAGATCTTTTGCATAGATCATCAAGCCGTCTACCGAAATGTTTTTTCCTTCGAATTCCACCCGCTTGTTTTTAAGCATCAAGAATCCGACAAAAGACTGTTTTTTACGATAATATTGACGTTTCAACCATAAGCGATCGGCATTGTAAATAACATGCTTGAATTCCAGACCCATCAAGATATTGCTATCTTTTTCTTTGATCCAGATAATTTCAACTTCGCCGGTTAACATCAAGTCTTTAACAAAAATTTCAGCCGCACTATTTTCATTAATAAATGATTCAAAATCGCTAAAGGTAGACAACAGCCGCCCCGGTACGATTTCGATCAAGATGCCATTCACAGAAACATCGTGACTCATAAAGTCCAATGTTTCACCTGCTAAATGCAATTTTCCTGAAGAAGTTAGGTTTTTTCTATATTCTTTTCTTTCTCGAAACATTGGTAAATAACCTTGCCAATTAAGAATTTATCAATAAGGATAGACCAAATGTTGCCGATTGAATAAGAATTTACGCCGTATTTTACAACTCTTGAGGCAGTAAGTATTCAGTCCCCCTCTTTGAAAAAGAGGGGCTAGGGGAGATTTTTTAAATAAATCCCCCTCAATCCCCCTTTTTCAAAGGGGGATACCAACAATACACCTGGATTGCGGTAATTTGCCAACGGGGTCTGAATACTTACCTTGAGGCATGTTAAACGCTTAGCATACAAGGATAATCTTGCCGTTTGCCGATAGACTCTCTAAAACAGGTAAAAAATGACTTCTAAATACTTGCAGAATAGGCCATGATAAGCAATAAACCTTTTATGCTAAACTATTATTTACAAGGGGCTGGATGTTTATGAAAACCATTATCATTATTTTTTCGGCGATAACGACATTGGCAACTATCGGCTGTGCTTCGTCTAGGCAATTATGGAGTCAAGACGGTTTCTCACATGAACAAGCCATTACCGCTCTGTCCGAATGCAAATATCAAATCGGTTTAAAGCAGATACCGGAAACACAGCAAGAGGAATTGCTTAAGCACTGCATGCAAGGGAAAGGTTATCGACTCAACGATTATTGAGATTATTTACCCGGTAATTCTCGTTCCCACGCTCTGCACTCATCGTTATACATAAATTGTAAGGTACGCTACGCGTACCTAAGCACAGGAACCCTAGCCAGGTCAAACCATAAGGGCATGGGTTAATATTGTGCGGGGTCAACAGGTACACAGAGCGTACCCGAAGCTCCAGATATTGTGCGATTTTGCCATCGCGCTGGATGGCCAACAGCGACGTACCTCATAGAGAGGTGTATAACGGCAAGCGCTGGAGTATGTAAACGATAGGGGGAATATGAATAATTACAGACTCATAGTTTCAGAAAGTGATTGTAACGAAGCCTAAGAACATTCGCTTCTCGCATTTTCTAAAGAAAAAAAGAACGCTTAAATTAATCAGGGCTCGACTTTATAGACGGATAAATAACCGCCCCACCCGCTTTGATAAACCAAACTAACCCCTTCAGGCAGTTTTTTCAGCGAATCGATAAACGGCAACAGACGAACCAAGAGTGTATCCTTGCCATCGCCGTCCGTCGCTGTCACCCATGTCCGGTAATAACGCCCTTCTTTATGAGCCAGATAGTTGCCTTCCCCAGTCTCGTGCGCCCAACGCTTAACCTGTGCGATATCGCCATGCAGGTTGGTTCCGGCCGGAATATTCTTGGCTTTTAAGCCTAAATCCGAACCACCGTAAGCCTTAATTTCAGACAGGCGCAAAAGCACATCGTTATTGACCAATAAGTAGATAGGACGCGATTTGCCGAAATACTCGACAATTTCGCTTAGCGCCTTGTCGGCATCCATTGTCAGCCAACGCGCCATATGCTGTAATCGATCTCTTTCCTTATTGGACGCTTCAATCAAGTCTGAACGAAAAGCCCCCCAAACCGAGCTTGAGAAAGTTTCTTCGCTTGGCTTTTGCAGCCAAGCTTCTCGTCCGCTCAAATATTGAATCCGTTGACCGTCGTCCCACCAACTCAAAAACAGCGCCTCTTCAGGGGCATGTTTCGAAATGGCCTCACTGGCTGACTGCCAAATTTCGTTTCGTAATCCCGTTTGACTGGATGAAATCATCCCGTCTTGCGCTTCCTTCGGAAAAAGTACGGCGCTCGACCTGGCTCCCGAAGCATTTCGATACTGAACGACAGCTAAGCTAAAAGCATCTTTATCGTCGTAACGAAAGGAATAAAGCCGAGCGGAATCGGCCGGAAAATATCCCGGTAAATCGGCCGGTGGTAAGGATAAAGAATTGATATTCAATCGTTCGTCGACTTGAGCGACTCCGGACGAAGCCGGGCCGCTCAATTCATGAAAAAGTATCGCACCGCCTCCCAACAGCGATGCGATACCGACCAACAATAGAAGCGCTTTTCCGTAGCGTCCTTTTATCACTTCTGTCCTTGATCCGATTCAGGCTTTGCAGGCTTTAGCATCACGTAAGCAATGCCTAAACCGAATGCAATCAACAACAATGCACTAAGGAGCAAGCTGTTATCTTTGTCCGAAGAAGATTGTTGAGCCGAAGCGGATACTGTTTGCAATTTACCGCCCGATTTCATCGCGGCCATTTCGCGCAAACGCGTGTCTTCATCCATTATCTCGGTGTAACCGCGCATCAGGTTCGACCAACCCTCAGTGTAAGTAAAACCGCCGGGATTAGCATGGAAGATACCTTTATAGTGCTTGATGACATCATGCTCCCACATATCGGCATAGACTCTTTCAACATGGCTGGGGTTATTGCCTTTAGCCCAGAACAATTGGAAGAACCCACCGGCCGCATCTTTTTCCGGTGCGGGAGGCGCCGGACGATTACTATTTTGGCCGACCAATAAACCATCGTCATAGAGTTTGTTGATGACTTTTTTGGCTTCCTGTTCGACCGCCAATCCTTGAATCGTGCCTTTATCGGCCGCATCGAGGTAAGCTTTGGCAAAACTAGCCGAGTGACACAGGCTACAAGTTTCTACCCATGACTCTTTACGCTCTTCGAACCAAGGATGGTCCAGGTTGTCGGCGATGGCCGGAGTCGGGTTGAACGCCCAACGCACCTTACGCACTAGGTTATGCGAGTATTCGCCCTTGTATTCAAAATGACACAACTGACAGGTCGGCGCGGTGTAGCCGCCTTTCGCGATCGCGTCTTTCAAAGGCACTTCGAAATCCCAGTTGGCTTTACCCAAAGTTTGATACTGCGTACCGTGCTTCGAGGTCATGAAGTTTTCGAACTCATTATGATCGACGCCGTTGTGACAAGTCGCACAAGCTTCAGGTTGTCTGGCTTCTGCGACCGAAAAGGTGTGCCGGGTATGACAACCGTCGCATTTGTTTTGCTGATAATGGCACATATCGCAACCTTGCGCGACTTCACGCTCGGGCATCGCCGCCCAAATCGTGTTTTCGACATTGGCTTCCCAATCGACCGCATGCGAAGGATGACCTTTGCTCCATTGCTTTTGCGGCCATTCTTGATCTTTTTCCGATTCGGCTTCGGCAAACTCGCTCAAATGGCAAGTACCACAAGCGACCCGGTCCGGCATGACCAGATTTTCGGCATGATTGATGGTGTCTTTGCCGACACCGCCATGGCAATCGATACAACCGACTTGGTCGAGTTGCTGACCTTTTTCGAGCAGTCCCAATTTAGTCAAATTGGTTTCGACTTCGGCCAATTTTTTCTTTTTATAGGCACGCACGTCGTTGTCCGACAAGTTGCGGATCTTTTTCAAATCGCCATGAACACTATTTTTCCAGGCATGGAATGCACCGGGAGAGGTGCTTTGGTGACAACCGACACAGGTATCGCGACCAACTTCGCCCTGAACGGTTTTAGGTGGTGTATAGAAATCTTTGGGATTCCAATATTTTTGAATGGGGATCGGCTCCCAATATTTACCATGAGATCCTTTACCCGGATGCGATTCGTAATAATCTTTTTTGAGTTGTTCGAAATCGGGTTGTGCGGCGAAGGCAAAATTACCCACTCCAAACCCGATTAAACTGAACAACAACGCAATCAGCAAGCTGAGCGATTTGTTTTTCATGACGTTCCCCTCCCAGAGGTTGATTTGATTTTTTTTGTAGTTTGACTGCGTTAGGATTTCGCGAAAAATAACTCCCTGGAGTTATGAACTTTGCCGAGGGTTCGGTAACTCGCCTGGCAGGATGCCGTGAACCCAGCACCTAAATTATCAAAGGTAGTTAACCATAGCCAACAAGCTATGGGATTTAGGTGCTGGGTGAATACGTCCTTGTAGACTTGACGGCGGCTTTCCTACCGCCGACACCTGCCAATCAAGCAACCGAACCTTCTTTAAAATAGGGAAGTTGTTTACAACCAAATCCTTAATAAACTTTATCTTAGCTTCGGAGCGCTCTCTATTTGTCCGAATTATACCTTTCGCACTTCAAATTTCGGCAGTGCCTAAGGAGGCGCCGGGGTGCTCGGCAAAGGCTTTGCCAGCATGGATGCTGGCATAGAGCCTACATGGATGTATTCACGGCGTCCTTTGACGGGCCCCCGGTGCCGAATTTTGATCTACGATGAGTATATCCACTGATTTGGATAGCCCGATAATAAGTTTACACAGTCGATAGAATCATATAGTTTCGTATCGAAACTTAATTTTAACAAGAACCGACCTTTTTCCCTAATTTTTATAAAGGCCAATTAATCGGCAAGGGTGTGGCTACTCAAGAACCATTATAAAATTCCACACGATTTCGTCCATTTTTCTTTGCTCGATACAAAGCTTGATCGGCGCGAATCAAGACAGAGTCGGCTTGAATATCTTTTGAAATCAATTCGGAAATACCGATACTAACAGTAGTAACGATCGCTTGCCCATCGGCTAATAAAGGCGTTTGAGCGAGTTCTTGTCGTAAGCGCTCCGCAAATATTCCGGCATCGGAAAGGCTTGTTTCCGGAAGAAATATCCCAAACTCTTCACCGCCGAGTCGACCGACAGTATCGATTTTGCGCAGCTCCTTACGCAAAATTGCGGAAAAATGCTTCAGAACCTGGTCGCCAATGGCATGACCATATCGGTCGTTGATTTTTTTGAAATTATCCAAATCAAGCATCAAAACCGCGACATGATGAGAATTATTACGCTCCGAACGGTTGATTTCCTCACCCAATCGTTCCATGAAACGTCTTCTGTTAGGCAGTCCTGTCAAGGGATCGGTAGTCGCCAATTGTATTAGTTCGGCTTCCAATCTTTTACGCTCACTGATGTCCTGTTTAATTCCGACGAAGTGCGTAATCTTACCCTTATCATCCGTGACCGGAGCAATTGTGAGTTCTTCATCATACAAATCGCCGTTCTTACGTTTGTTGATCAATTCTCCGCACCAGGTTTTACCAGAACGAATGGTTTGCCACATATCATCGTAAAACAAAGAATCCTGCTTTCCGGATTTAATAAGATCTTTCGGAGCCTTGCCGAGCGCCTCCTCAAGCGTATAGCCGGTCAGTTTTCCGAAGGCCGGATTAGCCCATTCGATGCGAGCACTGGTATCGGTGATCACAATACCATGACCGACCGCTTCGAGCGCCGCAATTAACAAACGGTCGCGAGCCTCGGCTTGCTTTCGCTCGGTAATATCCTCATGCGCCACGACGATATATTCGGTATTATCATTAAAGGGTGTGACCCTGGCATTGAACCAACGCTCTTCGTGTTCTGAATGACATGGGTATTCCATCTCAAAAATATCCATATTACCCTTCATGACTGAACGGATACCTGCAGCCATTTGTGCTGCTTGACCCGAACTTTCACCCGTTGTGTAATCGCAGACCGCCAGATAGTTTTTGTCGATAACCGATATGCAACTTCTCGACGCACTCGCATTAGTTTGGTAAAACTCTCGCCATGCTCGATTGACCGCCACAATTGCACCGGATTTATCCAATACGCAGATGTGGGCCGATAACGCATCGATGGTAGAAACCGCAAACTGTTTGGATTGTTGCAGCTCCTGATCCATATTTTTCCGGTTAGTGATATCGGACAATGTACCGATCATTCGTTGAGGAAGCCCCTCATCGGTCCAACTGACGACTACGCCGCGATCCATGAACCATCGCCACTTCCCGTTCTTACACATCAAACGATGCTCACAACCATAACTGTCGACTCTGCCGTCGAGATGAGCTTGAATATTGGCCATCGCAACCGGCAAGTCCAATGGATAAACACGTTTCTCCCATTCGTTGACATTATTGCCAATCTCATCTTCGGAAAAGCCGAGAAGCGCTTTCCATCGCGGAGAATAGAAGACCTCATTGGTCAATAAATTCCAATCCCAAACACCATCGCCAGCGCCCTCCAAAGCAAATCGCCAACGCTCTTCCGCTTCATGTAACCGTTGTTCGAGCTTCGAACGATGTAATGCATACCGGATGGCTCGAATCAAGGCATCCCCATCGAAACGACCTTTGATTAAATAATCCTGAACGCCGGACTCTAATATATCGAGTGCAAAACCTGTATCGTCATGCCCGGTTAAAACAATCAACGGTAGAGAGAAATGAGTGGACGAACGTATCGCTTTTACTGTTTCAAGCCCTTTAGAATCCGGTAACGATAAATCCAACAACAATATATCGTGTTCATTTTTCTGTAACTGCGCTAAGCCTTCGGATAAAGAAACGACCCATGTCAATTCGAAACCGACATCCGTAGACAACTTCAAATAACGACTTACCAGGTGCGCATCACTGGGATCGTCTTCAATTAATAACACTCGATAAGACAACTTGGCATACATGATCAACTCTTTTTGGGCAATCGAGTCAAAGTAAACCAATAATTATCAAGTTGCCGAATCGCATCGATAAATTGCGCCATATCGACCGGCTTGGTGATGTAACTAGCCGCTCCGAGTTTATACGAGGCCACGACGTCGCGCTCAACATCGGAAGTTGTCAACACCACGACGGGAATAGCCGAAAATTGCTCGTCTGTCTTAATAACGCTTAAAAACTCACGACCGTTCATGCGCGGCATGTTTAAATCCAATAAAATCAGATCCGGTTGGGGAGCATTTTTATAAGCATCGCCTTCGCGCCTCAAAAAACCCAAAGCATCACGACCGTCCAATACATGATGCAAGTGACAATACACTTTATTTTCTTTGAGAGCCGACTTCACTAAATGAGCATCGGCCGGCTCATCTTCGACCAGTAAAATATCGAAGGGTTGGCTATTTTCAATTAACATGTTGAATATATACGTGATTTTCGTGTATTTGGCGGACAAAATGCCTTTTATAGGATAAAAATCATTTCGAAACCACCGGAATTTTGCCTATCTTGGTTTGCCAGAGTTTTGGGCCGCTCTTATGGATAGACTCGCCGTCGACATCGACCGCGACCGTAACAGGCATGTCTTCGATCACGAATTCATGCACGGCTTCCATGCCCAAATCTTCGAAAGCGACGACTCGCGCTTTCCGTATCGCTTTCGAAACAAGGTATGCCGCACCGCCGACCGCCATCAAGTAAACAGCACGATGTTTTTTGATCGCTTCGATGGCAACCGGGCCGCGTTCCGCCTTGCCGATCATGCCGATCAGACCGGTTTGCGCAAGCATTGCCTCGGTAAATTTATCCATGCGCGTCGCAGTCGTCGGACCTGCAGGTCCGACGACCTCATCGCGGACCGGGTCGACCGGACCTACGTAATAAATGAATTTGTTCGTAAAATCGACGCCCTCAGGCAAAGAATCGCCACGCTCCAGCATCTCGACGATCCGTTTATGGGCAGCGTCTCGGCCGGTGAGTAGCGTACCGCTCAGCAATAAAGTTTCGCCGGGCTTCCATGTTGCTATTTCGTCTTTGGTAACGGTGTCGAGATTGACCCGTTTGGCACTATTCCCGCCCTCCCAGGCGAGTTTCGGCCAATCCTCCAAACGCGGCACCGGCAGTTCGGCCGGCCCGGAACCGTCGAGTTCGAAATGGATATGGCGCGTCGCGGCACAATTCGGAATCATCGCGATCGGCTTATTGGCCGCATGCGTCGGATAATCCTTGATTTTAATATCCAAGACCGTGGTCAATCCACCCATGCCTTGTGCACCGATTCCGAGCGCATTAACCTTTTCGTACAACTCCAAACGCAGTTCCTCGAGCGCATTAACCGGTCCACGAGCAATCAACTCGTGAATATCGACGGATTCCATGCAAGCCCGCTTCGCGAGCAGCATCGCTTTTTCGGCAGTCCCGCCGATACCGATGCCTAAAATCCCCGGCGGACACCATCCCGCACCCATCGTCGGTACGGTTTGCATGACCCAGTCGACGATGCTGTCGGACGGGTTCAACATCGCAAACTTGGATTTGGCTTCGGAACCGCCACCCTTGGCCGCGATTTCGACTTCGATTTTATTCCCGGGAACGACCTCCATATATATGACAGCCGGCGTATTGTCGCGCGTATTGATGCGTTTGCCGGCCGGATCGGACAAAATCGATGCACGAAGTAAGTTGTCGGGATGCATGAACGCGCGCCGAACGCCTTCGTTAACCATATCGGTCACACTTATCTGAGCATCCCATTGCACGTTCATACCGATTTTCAGAAATACCACGACGATGCCGGTATCCTGGCAAATCGGCCTGTGTCCTTCGGCACACATTCTGGAATTAATCAAAATTTGCGCGATTGCATCCTTGGCAGCCGAACTTTGTTCATTTTGATAGGCTCGATACATCGCCTCAATGAAATCTTGCGGATGGTAGTAAGAAATATATTGCAGCGATTCGAATATGCTTTGGATGAAATCTTCTTGGCGAATCAATGTCATGCACAATTACCTGAAATATTGGTTATTTGTTTGGACGCAGCTGTCTTTGTTGCCGCATTTAATAGTTTCGAAACGTTTTTAGATTAATGTACACTTATTGCTTGCCATCAATCGTCACCGCAACCTCTCGACGAAGCTTTTATCGATCCGACAACCACCGATTTCAGGGTAATCGGTTAGGCTTTGCTCAAAATCCCGAAAAGTCGGATGCTGAAAAGCAATCCGCGAAATTTTTCCGGATTGAATTTCAAATTCCATGGCTCCGCCTTTCGGCCATGGCGAACCGTCCTGCGTCGTAAACATCAATAAGCCGATATGGCCTAATGGCTTGCCTTGCTCGATGGCCGGCCGCGTACAACTCAGTTGATCGATATAAAGCCACGAAAAAACTTGTTCGAATTGCTGATATCCGATCACTACACCTTCTCCTGGCATATAGTCGATACCGAGCAAACTTTCGAGGCCGAAATCGCCTAGATGATTCTGCAATAGCACCTTACCGCCCCCTTCCTTAGCCGTCGCGATCAACGGATAAATCTGTCTCGCCATTTCCGCCGGATTTTTGTTTTGAATCACCGCAGCCAATTGACGCCCGATCGATTGTACCGGCCCCAACACGCTTTCTTTCTTTTGGCGGGCATCTTGAATAGCCTGCCAGTCCTGATCACTATTGACGGACAGGCCCATCATCGCCATCGTTTGATAATCCTCATCGATCAAACAGCCGGAAAAATTACGGCTTCGAAATTGTTGGAGCGTTGCCGGTCGAAGGTCATCGGCAGTAGCGCGAATTTTCGGAATATTGTAATTCGACCAGTCCGGAGACTGCGTCAGAAAATAGTAGAGCACCGCATTCCGGTCGAATTTATTAAACCCTAAGCCTCGCAAGACCCGCTTCAACTTACGGCATTGGCTTTCAACTTCGCTGTATTTTCGCCAATCCGGATGCACATTCAGCTTCTCATCGACTGGAGTTTTTTCCAGCAATTGCCTAAGCTCGATATTGCCTTCACCCATACGAATCGGCATGCTCAATAACTCCTGCAACGAAACATCTCTCGCACTGGGTATCCCAGCGGAAACTTGTTTGAGCAATAAAGATGAGCGTATCTCGGGGTAAATCCTCAATTCGCCCAATTGTTTCGGTCCGCCTGAGAATGGATTGCCGCCTTCGACGACTTCATAAACCGGCAGACGCGTTTCTCTAAATACCGTCTTATTGCCATCATTTTGAATAGCGAGCGGCAAGGTATGAGTCTCGGTACTGACTTTTGCTTCGGACGGCGCCGTTACCGCAGTTTGTCCGATCGGACTCTGCACCCACTCGTCGGCCAACTTACCCATCACAGCGATACCGATACCGACCCCGGTCAAGGCCAAAAGATTTGTACTTTTATGAACATCGCCGATAATTTTGGATATATCGGTATCGCTCTGGTTACTAGTCATGAATTGGTAATCGACCGTAGTGTCCTTGCTTAAATCCAGCCTCAGCCATGGCGTTAGCGCGGCTTTGCGCGTTTCGAGATTGAAGTTGCATTTTCCGCTACTGCCTTGATAAACGAGCGCCGTAACCTCCTGATTATAATTCAGCGCTTCGTTTTTAACTTTAAAAACGACCGCCGCTGTCGAACTTCCTTTCTCATAGCCGGACCCTATTTCGCTGCAGCCCGTTTTGAGCGTACTGTCGCCTTTTAACTCGAATTCGGAAAATAACTGAACGTAATAGTCGTCTCCATCAACGGCTTGATAACCGCCGAGAGGCTTTAAATCATTTGCTTGAGCAACCGGATAATCGACCGCAATCTGGCGGGAAGTAGCGCATCCTGTCAGGACAAAACCAACCGCCCCAGCAATTTGCAACAGAAAAAAATTACGAAAACGCATACTCATACCTTAAATAATAACGACCTAAATTAACGATAACTGTATTCATTCGACCATCGACTGCAAAATAACGAATTTACGATTAGCGGCAATAACCGAAACATTGCCGAATAATTTCTTCAACTCCAGATGATAACCCATGTGACGATTACCGATAACCAGCAGCTTCCCTTCTTGCTTTATGACGTCTCTAGCCTGCCGAAACATTTTAGCGGCAATCATATCGCCGACTGCATTCTGTTGATGAAAAGGAGGATTGCACAAAATTACATCGGCCGATTTAACGGTAAAGTCGGACAAACAATCACCGACACTAAAATTCGCTAACCTACTCTCGCCGAAAGCCAATTTAAAATTTTCCCGCGCCGACGCAATCGCCATGAACGACTCGTCGACGAAATGCACCACTGCATTCGGATTGCGTTCGGCTGCAAGCAAGCCGACAATACCGTTACCGCAGCCAAGATCGATGATAGTTTCGGCATTGGGAAAACAACCGATATGCTCGATAAAAAGCCGAGTACCGATATCGAGACTGTCTCGCGAAAACACATTGGCATGATTAACGATCGAATAATTCGTCCCCTCTAACCGGTAACGGACCGGATAAGGATTTACCGGCAACGAAATATTATCGTCCGGTTCGGAAAAAATCAGTCGCGATTTTTTCCATGCCTTCGCGGTGCTTGTCGGACCGACAATCGTTTCCAATAAACGCCAAACCGTAGCACTGAGATTTTTGACCATCCCGGTTGTGATGATTCGAGTAGCCGGGGTCATGAAAGGCCGTAACGAAATCAATTGGTATTCGAGCAATGCCAATGTTTTCGGCGACTTAATCACAATTAAATCATAACTTTGCAAGGGCAACTCGAGACTTGTCATCAATCGAACGCCATCTATCGACAAGGCATTCTCGGAAAAATTCATGCGAGTTGCTTGTTGGCTTAAATAGGAATCGGATAATGCAGACGGCTTGAAGCCATTTAAGGCAACCGTTAGAGCGCCGAAACTGTCATTAACGATCAAGACGCGAGCGCCAATAGAAGGCAATTGAACTTCGGACAGATAATTCAGCAAATATTCGTCGGACGCATCGTATGCCCTAAGTAGTTCACGCCGACGTAAGGGCAAGCGCCGCAAGTTAAATCGACCTTGCGGGACCGATAAGACATCAGCCATAAGAAAACAAATATTTTAAAGGGCAGTTCTGTGACATCATTAATCAAGAAAAAGGGAAAACCATAAACGGCGCGTTATTATAGCCCAGAATTCAACAGCATCTTTAATCTTGCTTTTTTTGCATATCAAGGCTAAATTCGCGCGGCTTTTCATTTATTTGAGTAACATTACTTGCAACCCAGCTTATTACCTACCACAACACCGACTCATCCGAAACGTATTTTCGACGAACTAGCAGACCAATTGATCGATAGAGGCTGGCATGTCATTGAAAATTATTTCGATACTACGTTAATAAAAAATTTAGTTGCCGACCTTAAGGCCTACGATAACAACGGCGAACTAACACCGGCCGGCATCGGCCGGGGCCTCGACTTTACATTGGACGATAATATCCGCGGCGATAAAACCCGGTGGCTTACACGAAGCACCGATGCGCAAAAGCGCTATTTAGACGAAATGGACATGCTTCGTCATGAAATCAACCGACTACTTTTCATGGGTTTATTCGAATATGAAAGCCATTTTGCATGCTATGAACCGGGGGCTTATTATCTTAAGCATAGGGACAGTTTTCGAGGTGCGGCAGGGCGGATCTTAACGACAGTGGCCTACCTTAACGAAACATGGCAAAACGAAGACGGCGGTTTTTTAGGCCTCTATGACCCGAATAGCGGGCAAGTCGCAGCACGAATCAAGCCTTTGGCAGGAACACTGGTCGTATTTCTCAGCGAAGATATACCGCACGAGGTCGAACCGACACAACGTCAACGCTTGAGTATTACCGGCTGGTTTAAATGCAATACCGGCGAAGTTATCTAAGGAACGTGGTTTTTGTAGCTCTCGATAAAATACGCATTCGCGTGGCGATAGTAAGACCATGAAAACGAAAATGCCGTCTTAACAACGACCTCCTTTGTCGAGCGACTCAGAACCTAAACTTGGCTAAATGAGTATATTTCCTTAGCACCAACTCAATAGCCTGTTATCAATTCCCGGCGTGTTTGGTAAGATATGTTCAGTGACTTACCAATTCGAAGCAATCTTCTCATTATTAGGATCGATACCACCATGAAAAAACCATCCTTAGCATTCTTAGTCAGCGTACTGACAGCTTCAATTCCGCAACTAACCGTTCAAGCTGCGGATGTCGACGCCGGCCGAGCAACTTTTGAAACCTGTCGCGGTTGCCATAGTATCCCCGCCTACAGCAATGCCTACCCGACTTATTATGTGCCGAAAATCGGCGGACAACGCGCCGACTATGTGGTTTCAGCATTGAAAGCCTATCGGGAAAAAAATCGTCCGCATGGCACGATGAAAGCCAATACCTATGATCTAAGCGATCAAACCATCGAAAATATCGCGGCTTATATTGAAACCGCGCCGGGCAAAGAAACCAAAAGTCCGGCCGGGGGCGATCCGGCAGCCGGTAAAAAACTCGCGCAATCCTGCCTAAATTGCCATGTGGAAGGCAAAGATGCACAAAACAATGTACCGAGACTAGCCGGTCAATACGGTAATTATCTGGTTAAAGCCATGCAAGACTATCAATCCGGCAAAAGAAACAACCCGATTATGCAATCGATGCTGCAAGGCTTATCCGGTGACGACCTGGAGAATATCTCAGCCTATTTTTCAAGCTTGAAAGGCCTGACCACTACCGATTAAATCGGCGCATCTGCTTGTATTGCGACGGGTACAGTCGTTCAACTTGCACCCGTCTTATTCTTACATAACTTACTTTACTTGAGATATACCAAACGCCAACCTAAGCGTTCTTTCCTAAATAAGCTTAAGCGACTAGCGCTTTATCTAGCACTATTTTTCATAACAAGCTCGTTGTTATCGGTCGTTTTGCTTCGTCATATACCGGTGCCCGTATCGGTATTCATGCTATATCGTCACACAGAATATTTTCAACACCACCGGTCATTCAAAACAATCGATTATCGCTGGGTAACGAGCGAACAAATCTCACGCTACGCCTACTCGGCAGTCATTGCATCCGAAGACCAACGTTTTTTTAGCCACCACGGCTTCGATTTCAATGAAATGCAGAATGCTATCGATCAATACTTAAAAGGCGGAAAACTCAGGGGCGCCAGCACGATTAGTCAACAAGTCGCCAAAAACCTGTTCCTGACGCCGTCCAAAAGCTTTTGGCGCAAAGGACTCGAATTTTGGTTTACCGGATTGATTGAAGTGTTTTGGCACAAAGACCGTATTCTGGAGGTGTATCTAAATATTGCGGAATTCGGCGATCATCTCTTCGGCATCGAATCGGCTAGCCGACGTTATTTCGGCATTCCCGCCAATCAATTGAGTGCCTCGCAAGCGGCGCTGTTGGCAGCGACGCTACCCAATCCTCATTCATATAAAGCTGACAAACCTACGCCGTATTTACTCAAGCGAAAAACCTGGATAATGAAACAAATGAAAAATTTGAATTATCGACATCGGCAACATTAATAAAACTTGAAATGGGCAAAGCGCAAAACACTTTGCCCACCGAATTTTTATAACACAGGCTTAGTCGGCGTTTTATTCGCCTTTCTATGCCCTCTCCATACCAGCCATCCGCCCAACCATAATGCAAGCCAGGAAATATAATTAACAAACGAAAAACCGTTGATCTCATGCCCCATCGATCTAAATAATTTATCCCAATCTTTTCGACTCTTATCTTGTCCATAAGGCTCGACAACTTTATTCGATGAGACTTGCCAAAGCTGTGCATACATATAAGCATAATCATGCACCAACCCGGGAATCAGCAACAAACCGGTCGGACTCAGTACTGCCCATAATGGTCTCGGAATCGAAGCGCCGTCGAATTCAAAGTCTTTAGGTATTACGATCTTGGAACCATCGGATAATTCGTAATGCCAGTTTTCGGTTAAAACCCATTTTCTGACTTCAAAAATCGAAGCCACTATTTTTTGCAATTTTGTTTTTTGATTTTTTGTCGGTATAGGCACCGGTTTAACGACCGGCATTGAATCTAAAGAAATTGCAGGTAAGGCATCTAATTGTATAAATATTTTGATTATAAACAACAATAAATAGCCGGCCAGAAGCACAGTGGCAATCCAACCAATACAGTAAATGAAATCGACCATAACTCCCCCTACGAATTATTTTGTATTTATTGAGGCTGATAAGAGCCCACTTTCTAAGCACTAACAACCTGGCTTCCTATGGCTTGAAAAAACGGTAACGTTACAAGGATGAATGTAACTATTCAGTCCCCCGGCAATTATCGTTCCCGCGCTCTGCGTGGGAATGCCTGAGTACCGCTCCAGCGGTACGAGACGCTAGAGCGTCTCGGTCTTCATTCCCACGCCGGAGCGTGGGAACGATAGGGGGTGTGAATAATTACGGATGAATAGAAAACCGTCTTAATCTTAAGGTATACACGAATCAAATTGCAAAGAAATTATTTTTAATTTCATCAGTTTAACTATCACGCCGCACTACTTTCGGCAATCAATTTCTGAAACTCCTGTTCCGAAACGATATCGCGATTCGTTTCGACACGATCGAGATAAACCAATCCATCCAGATGGTCGTATTCATGTTGAAAAACCCTCGCGACAAAATCCTCCAAAATCAGCGTCTGGCTAATTCCCGACTGGTCAAGATAACTAATGCAAATTTTTCGGGACCGAGGCACTAAAGCCCGAATACCGGGAATACTTAAACAACCCTCCCAATCCTTTGCGATCTCGTTCGATAGCACGTTGAAAGTGGGATTGATCATTACGGTGGGTTCCCTATTAGGAGCCTTAGGATAACGAGGCGTAGAACGTGAAGCAACGATCATTATCCGCAGCGATTCGCCAATCTGCGGAGCAGCTATACCAACGCCCTCGGTACTAGCCAATGTTGCCTGCATTGCGGCAATAATAGCACCAACCTGCGGGTCGTCGATTCGTTCGACCGGCATTGCAATTCGCCTTAGGACCTGTGCTCCGATTTGCTCGATAGCGCGGATATTCGAATTACTATTCATCATTTTTCATTAGCCTATAAAAACCTACAATAGAAGCCAAATCAAAAGTCCGCTCGTCAAAAGCCTTGTTGCAATTTTGCGATCAAGGCTTGCCGTTCGGGCTTCGGCGATACCTGCGTTTGAAATATCGCATGAATATTGCGGACGATTTCTGGATCGATCAAGTTGCGGTAACCGACAAGTTCAGTATCTTTAGGGACAGAAAATTCAGGCATCAACGCAACACCCATGCCGGCACGAACCATATTCAAAATCCATTCTTCGCTATTACTCCGATAGGCCGCATATAATTCAATATGTAAATCCCGACACACACTTTTAAGTTTTTCGCGTAACTCGCAATTGAGCCTATCTAGATAAGGTTCGGATTGCAACGCTTTTAAATCGATGCTCTGCATTTGCTTAAATCGATGCTGAATACTAAAAACGACGACGTAACGTTCCCGGTATAGCAATAACGACTGAAAGGGCCGGACCGGCAAAGCAATCGGCGCGCTGATCACCAGATCGAGATAACCTGTATCCAATTGTCTCAGTAAATTACTCTCGGTATCGACAATCAACTCCAGCTCGATACGAGGAAAATCGCGTTGAAAATCTGCGAGCACCGGATTCAAGCTCTGCGAACCGATCGTATTCATCATGCCGACACGAATAGGCACAGTATTCAAACGGGTAAATCGTATCGCTTCAGCTTTGATGGCCTGCGCCTCAAGAAAAATCCGGCGAAGATTCGGTTCGACCAAACGACCTAACGCAGTTAAATGGCATCCCCCTCTATCTCTTACAAAAAGTTCGCCGCCCAACTCCTCCTCAAACTTTTTAATTGCTTGTGTCATCGATGGTTGTGAGACATAGACCGCTTGTGCTGCGCGTGTGAACGTGCCTTTATCGCAAACCGCCAGGAAGTAACGAATTTGATGCATTTCCATAACAGCTAGCCTAATTGCATAGAGAAAAACTATTCTTTCATAGAAAGCGGCTATTTTACATAATGAATAAATAGTTGTTACATAACGCAGCCTATTAAAAAACTATACGAGATACTTATGCAAGCGGCAAAGTTAATTGTCATGTATCCTAAACCGACCGACCTGGATGTCTTCGAGCACCGCTATACAGAAGAGCACGTACCTATGGCCGTAGAAAAAATGGTTGGTAAAACACGCTTCGTCGCCTCATTGATAACTTCGACTGCCGATGGCAAGCCGGCGCCCTATCACCGAATAGCCGAAGTTTATTTTCCGTCGATGCCGGCTCTAGAAGCCTGTTTAAATTCAATCGGCGGGCAGGAAACGGCTAAACATGCCGTTGAAATTTCCAGCGGCGGCGCTCCATTATTCCTAATTTCCGAAGTCGAAACTGTCGACTTTTAGCCAACCCCAACAGGAGACTGTGATGAACAAAGGCAAAATAACTATAAATCGTTCATGGATCTTACCCTATCATCGCAGCAATTCCCAATTTGAGGATAAAAAAGGGGGTGGTGTGTGTGTGGCGAGGATGTCGGCAGCAGGGAGCTGCCGCCAAGCCCCCATGGATGGGTTTACGGCGTTCCTCGACAGGCATACCCCACACCCTAAGATCGGCGAAACTGCTCAAACTGGGAATTACTGCTATCATCGTTTTTTTGAGCAGTTGTTGATCGCAGCTTTTTTACTCTCGTACTTAATTATCGTTTCGCCGGCGCACGCCCATCGGGGCGCGGTGGATGAAATCGACGCCTGTAATATCCGTGTCGGTGTCGATAGCGTCCATTTCACTGCTTACACCCCTGAATTATCGGGTAGTAAAGGCTACTGCAATGCGATTCCGGAAGTCGGTCAAACGCATTTGGTCTTTGACTACGGCGGCAAAGCCTTACGCACGATCGACGTGGAATTCGAAATCACCAAGGAACCGGAAGGCACAAGGATTTTTTATCAAGAACCGAAAAAAGTCAAAACCGGATCGTTTAGCGGCATTGTCGATTTTAGCCAGCACGGCGCTGGCAACTATCTGGCCCATATCACAATCGTCGACAAAGACAAGCAACTCGACTCGCATATCCCGTTTTCAGTAGGCCTCGAAGATCCCGACAGCTTTAATTTTATGCCATTACTGTTCGTATTCGGCTTATCGGCTTTTGTAGTACTGGCATTTATGTATGTGAGTAAGGATAACGACAAACCTACCGACACGCCGGAAGCCTAGTTTAAAGCGCATTTAACCTAACGATCATGAAGAAGCTGACAACCTCGGCAAATGAAAGTGCGAGGGGGTGGCTAGGGTACGATCACTCGCCCGACAGGACGCCGTAAATACGTCCATGTAGGCTCGACGGCGGCTCCCTGCCGCCGACGCCGGTCGGTCGAGCAACCGCACCCTCTTCGGTTCGCCAACTTTCACAGTAACGCTAAAACCCGGACCACGGTGATGATTAATTTCTCAGCTATCAAATCCTACCTGACCCAACGCAACCTTTGGCTGGCAGCGATTTTTCTGCCACCCATTCTTTTAGTGTTAATCATGTTGTTGATGGAAACCGGGAGCAGTGATTATGCTCAGATGGGCAACGCCGTTTACCTGCCGGAGTCGATTCGGGGTCGATGCCAAGCTAGCCAACTTAAGGGATCAGCGGGCGCCACCCATGGTGAATCCACCGCAGACGGAATCAAATTTAACGTCCGAACACCTTTAAATTACGATCCGACAGTCCCTCATCCGCTGTTATTGGTATTATCGCCCGCCGGTTCCAATCGAGCTAAAACCGAAAAAAATACCGACCTAACGCTAACGGCAACCACAGCCGGTATGATAGTCGCCTATGCGGATCATCCGCCCCTATCGCCCACCACGACCGTCGAACTCGGCACCATTCCCGAACTCATCGCCAACAAATGGTGTATCGACGATAAAAGAATCTATATCACCGGCCATTCCGACGGTGGCACCTCCGCCATGGCCTTGGCATTCATGTCCGGTACCAAGCATATTCCAAGCGCTATAGCGCCTAGCGCGGCCGGTATCAATTATCAGGACTTGCGTCAACGCCGTTGCCCCGACCCGATTCCGGCCATGATCATGCATAGCGCGAAAGACAAGCTGTTTCCGGGTTATGGAAAGGAATCAGCGGGTTGGTGGGCAACATGCAACCAATGCGACCCGATTCCCGAATCGCTCGATAACGGATGCAGTGCTTACACGAATTGCGCTAACGACATAAAAACCTGGTATTGCGAAGGCGATAAACCGCATTCGCAATGGCCGAATATTAATGCGACGTTGATCGATTTCTTTGTTTCATCAAGCCGAAAAGAAAAAAACTCGCAAGCGCCAGGAATGCCCTGAATCCCAGTGCCGAATTTTGATCTACGATGGGTATAATTGGCGACCATTCCTTAGCCAATTCGAACTGTACCCAAATCATCCGAAAACAGCATTCAGGAGTGCGAACATGAATCAAGCAAAGCGCCAAACTTTAGCACTCACCTTGACGATTGGCCTGACGAGCGTAGTTCTGTCCACTTATTCATCAGCCGCGGACTGTCGTTCAAAGGTTCAGCTGCAAGTGTTGGGTTCCGGCGGCCCGGAAATCAGCGACCGGCGCGCGGGGAGTTCTTATTTGCTCCGCATCGACGATAAAGCGGTAGTGATGATCGATACCGGCCCCGGTAGCAGCCTTAATCTCGAAAAAGCCGGAGCTAATTTCAACGATTTGCAGGCCCTGTTATTCACACATTTTCATGTCGATCACAGTAGCGATTTTCCAGCCTTGGTAAAAGGATCATATTTTACCGGTCGCAAAAACGATTTACCGGTCTATGGCCCATCAGGCAACGATCTTATGCCTTCGACAAAGGAATTTGTCGACCAATTGTTCGGTAAGGCGGGTATTTATCGTTATTTAAATGAATACATCAATCCGGATACCCAGAGCAATTATAAAATCGAAGCGCACAACATTCGTTTCGCTAAACGCAAAATACACTCATTCAACATAGCGCCGAATATCGATATCAACGCCATATCCGTGCATCACGGCCCCTTGCCCGCTTTAGCCTGGCGTATCGACGCAGGAGACTGTCGCATCACTATTTCCGGCGACACCAGCAACCAATACGAAACCTTGGTTAAACTTGCCGAAGACTCCGACCTACTGATCGCCCACCATGCAATACCGGAACAAGCAACAGGAGCCGCCCGAAATCTGCACATGCCGCCTTCGGAAATCGGCAAAATCGCTCAAGCCGCAAAGGTCAAGCATTTAGTCTTATCGCACCGCATGCGGCGAACCGAAGGCTCGGAAGCAGAAGCCTCGGCAATCATTCGCAAGCACTTTACAGGACCTATCGATTTTGCCGACGATTTGGAGAGTTACCCATTGACCGGCTGTGGAAAGTAGCTACTAATCGTTTCTAATGTTTCCTTATAAGCAACCGAAACATCACGCGCAATCAGCAATGAAGATTCATCCAGGATGATCTTGGCACTGTCATCAAAAATAAAACTCAGATATTTATCGCCATTTTTACCACTGGCAAAGCCGAAGAAGTCTTGTGAATGCAGTCCTAAGTTAATGGCATTTTTAAACATATCGTCTCTAACCAATCTCGGCAAATACAGATAATGGCAACAGTCTTGCCATACTTTTAATGCACTGATTTCAGTTATGCCATCCTTAAAATACCAACACTGCAATAAATTCATTAGGTGAATAGGCGACTACTAGCCTGACACAAGGGGTGGCCGCACCCGTGTCTGCCGCGCCGACCTTCCCCGTCGCCATGTGCACCGCGTCCGGATGATCCTTGCACACATCGTTGAAACGCCGGCAGGTGGCGCTGCTGCGATGCATCCCGAAGATTGCGGAACACGGTCAAAATATCCGGTTGCTCCGTGGCTTGAATTAGGCGTTCGTATATTTCGGCATTGGCGATTTCGGCGGCGACGCCGGCTTCGCAAGCTTCTTGCAGACTCGTATAACGCTCAACCTTTCCCAACCAGGGATTCTCGGGAACGGTTAACCCATAGCTTCTCGTATGTTGTTGAACGGCAGCGCATCGCCAAAGTCGGCAATGACTTGATCGTAAGTCGCCAAGGCCCGGTATTCATCATCCAACGCCTCGTTGAGGGCTACGATTTCAGTTTCGGTCAGCGGGCTCATAGTTTATCCTCCAAGGTGAAAAAAAGCGATGGTTGCGATGCCCGCGAGCAACAGTACTATCTGCCGGATTGATGTCAGCAGACAAGTCTGCCGGTGCAAGGACGGAATCAGATCGGCCGTCGCGATATAGATGAAGCTGGCGGCTGAGATCGCCAAAATATAGGGCGCCGCCTCGCGTGTCTCGACCAGCCAAAAATAGGCGATTAAAGCACCGGGCAATGTGGCGATGGATGATAGCCCATTGAGCACCAAGGCCTTCATACGGCTGTAGCCGTTGTCGAGCAGGATGGCGAAGTCGCCGACTTCCTGCGGGATCTCATGCGCAATCACCGCCAATGCGGTAGTGACGCCCAATGGTATAGACGTAAGGAACGCTGCGGCGATCACCACGCCGTCCACAAAGTTATGGAAGGCATCGCCGATCAGAATCAACGGCGCGGCATGGCTATGTACCTCGCATCCGCTATTGTGACAGTGACGCCAGATAACGAGCTTTTCCAAAACGAAAAAGCCGACCATGCCGGCCAACACCGTCGCCATGACGGCGATCGCCGGAGCCTGTTTCAGCCCGGCGGGTAACATGCCGAGAAACGCCGCGCCGAGCAGCGTGCCGGTCGCATAGCTGATCAGGCAGGGAACGAGAACCTTACGAATGCCTTCCGGAAAAAACAAAAACAAGGCCGCACCGGCAATAGCGCCGATACTTCCCAACAGGCTGAATCCGATTATCAATAGTAGCATTCGTAGTACTCCTCGACTGATTGAACTCTCGTTCCCATGCTCCTGCAGTGAGAATGCATACCGAGCTTAAGCACAGTGTGCTACTCTTAGTGCCCGTATCGGTTCCCACGGAGGACCGTGGAAACCAGGGAAAACAAGGCCGCGCCGGCAATAGCGCCTAAGCTTCCCAACAGGCTGAAACCGATTATCCATAGCAACATTCGTAGGTCCTCGATCGATTTAACGCAACATACCCAACGCGATCATATCCGTAGCCTGCTCGGGAGAAAGGCCGTGCGCGATCAAGGTCTCCATTTGTTTCTTGTCGACCGTGCCGATAGCCGCTTCGTGAGTGATCTTCGCCAGCGGATGACTGACTTTGACGACCGGCGTCGATTGTCCGACCGCTTGGTCTTTGATGATTTCCATGCAATCCATGTGACCGCGCGCTCGTACATCGTCCAGGCGCCGATGTCCCGGCCGGCAAACAGGATTTGCCCGGCACTCAGCCGAAAACCCTCGCTGCCGACTATCAACCGCGCCAGGGTGCTCTTGCCGGTGCCGTTCGTGCCGATCAGCGCATGCACATCCCCTTCGTCGATAGCGAAATCCAGACCGTCGAGAATCTTTTTGGGTCCCGCCGCATAAACGACATGACTCAACGCCAGCAAAGACATCTTTCAGGACTCCTGTTCAGCGACCACTTCGGAATCGGAGCGCAAGCGCTCCGGTTCGCAGTGCTGATCGCGTCCTGTCAGCTCATCCATTTTTCTGAACATAGGACCGATCAGCGATTGCTCGATGCCGGTGAAATAGAGCCGGCCGGCATTGACGACAACGAACACCGAACTGACATGATGCAGCAGCGCGGCAAAGATCGGATTGAGCAGGCCGAATGTCGCCAGCGCCAGGCCGACGCTGTTGAAACCGACGGCCCACAGATAATTTTGCCGGATGATGCCGCCCATTTTATGACCGAGCCGCAAGATCGTGACCAGATCCTGAGCATCGTGACCGAGAATGACGACATCCGATGAAATGATCGCCAGATTGACATTCTTATGTCCGCCGATCGCGATGCCGACATTGGCGGCGGCCAAAGAGGGCGCGTCATTGACGCCATCGCCGACCATCGCCACTTTGCCCTGTTCCTGAAATTTTTTGACCAGCGCGGTTTTGTCCTCCGGCTTGCAATTGAAATGGTATTCATCGGCGTTGATGTAGTCGGCCACGCGTTTGGCTTCCTGTTCTTCGTTATCGCCGGTCGCGAGCACGACCTTTTCGATGCCGCAGGCACGGATCGTATCGGCCAAGCCCCGCATTTCCGACAGCATGATATCGCGAATGACGATGACGCCCTGGACTTCGCGGTCGACCGCCAGCCAGACAGCACGGCCGGTATAGTCGATAGCCGGCAATTCGATGTCCTGAAGGCTCAGCGTTTCGGCGCTGCCCATCAGAATTTCCCGGCCTTCGATCCGGGCCTTGATGCCGCGGCCCGGAAGGTCCTCGGCTTTCTCGACCGGCAGGAAGGCATTCAGACCTTGCTTTTTCGCATAATTGACGATCGAATGCGCGATCGGATGATCGAAACGCGATTCGATCGATGCGGCCAGTTCCAATAGACCCTGTGTCGGCAGGCCCATTTCGATGACCTGGCTGACTTCGGGTTCTGCCAACGTGACCGTGCCGGTTTTATCCAGAATCAGTGTTTTGATGTCCTGCATGTTTTCCAGCGGCTCGCCGCCACGGGCTAGAATATTCGAACGAGCCAGACGCCCGATATTCGCGGCGAACGCGGTCGGCGTCGCCAGCGCCCAGGCGCAGGGGCAAACCACCGCCAGTGCCGTCGCCATTAGATGTAGGCTGCCGGTGATGTAAAGCAGCAAAAAGGCATAGGCCGTGACCGACAGCAACAGAACCTGTACCGTGGTATCGGCGCGCCGCTGCAGATCGGATTTGTTCTCCAGACTGTTTTCGATTTCCTGCGTGATTACTGCGAGAAACGAATCGTCCCCGTTTTTATCGGCCTTGACCTGCAGCGGCGCGCTCAGATTCAGCGTGCCCGATGTCACACTGGCACCGGTCTCCTTATATACCGGAAAAGGCTCGCCGGTAATCGTCGATTCGTCGATCGCCGAGGCGCCTTCGATGATGATTCCGTCGATCGGAACCATTGCGCCTTTCGGAATCAGCACCGTGGCGCCTAGCCGAATTTGGTTGATCGGCACTTCCACGATGTCGCCGTCCTGCAGCATCCGGGCTGTCTTTTTGCCCTCCTGAATCAGGCTTTCGATCTTTTCCCGGTTCTTACGGATGATCGTGAACGAGATGTACAACCCCAGGCCGATGAACCAGGCGACCATCGCCCCGCTCAACGGCGCCCCATCGATCAGCGTCACGGTCATGACCAAAACGATCAGCAGTTCCGCCGAAACCTTGTGCAAGAACAACACGCTTTTCAACAGGCTTTCGAGATAGAGCACCAAACAGAACAGATAAAACGGAATGCCCAGCCAATACAAGACCGGCATATCATAAAGCGCATCCAGCCCGAATAACGCCACCGGAATCACCGCCGCGATGACGCGCAGCAGCATGATGTCCCGGCGGGGACTGATCTTCAGCAGTTCCGCATCGATTTTGTCGAAATAGGTTTTATCAATCATGTTTGTGCCTTTATCAAATGTAGGTCGGCTTAGCGTCAGCTTCCTCTCGTTCCCACGCTATTGCGTGGGAATGCATACCGGGCTTAAATATAACGCTCCACTCCCAGAGCCCGGTATCGGTTCCCACGGAGGACCGTGGGAACCAGGGAGACCGAGTTAGCGTCAGCTTCCTCTCGTTCCCACACTCTTGCGTGGGAATGAATACCGGGCTTAAATATAACGCTCCACTCCCAGAGCCCGGTATCGGTTCCCACGGAGGACCGTGGGAACCAGGGAGACCGAGTTAGCGTCAGCGTCCTCTCGTTCCCACGCTCCTGCGTGGGAATGCATACCGGGCTTAAATACAACGTGCCACTCTTAAAGCCGGTATCGGTTCCCACGGAGGACCGTGGGAGCCAGGGGACGTCGGTGGGGTTGCCATGGTACGCACAGCGTACCCTACGGAGCTAGAAGTTTCAGATCGATGATTGCCGGCGTTTCCTCCAGTGGCGAAACACCAGCACAACCGTAACGGCGATCATCGCAATCCCGGTCAGCCAGGCTGCAGACCTTTCCGGATGCTCGCTAAAGGTCGCCGACTGATAAAACAGCGTCGCGGTCAAATAAGCCAGACCCGTGGACCAAAGCACCATGAACGACGACCAGCCGAGACTGGATTCCCGGTAGGCAACCGCCGAAGTCGCGATGCAAGGAAAATACAGCAAAATAAACAACAGATAGGCGAACGCACCGATCGATCCGTCGAAATACCGATGCAGCGCCGCGACAAACGGGTCCTGACCGGCCGACTGGCTGGCCGGGCCAGCACCGAACATTTTTTTCAGTCCCGCCGGTATGGTCATGAAGGCCCGTTCGACCGCATCGCCCAAATCGAAGGATCGATCCTGCCGTGCGGAAGCCGCCTGCCCGGTTTCGGCATAGATCGTTTTCAGCGTGCTGATTACGACGACTTTATGCAGGATGCCGGTAAACAACGCGACCGTCGCCGGCCAATTGTCTTCGTCGATACCCATTGGCCCCAACGCCGGGGTCACCGAGCGTCCCGCGGCGCTCAGCACCGAATGTTCAATGTTGTTCGGTTTGAAGGAACCGTCCGTCCCGAGCGAACCGAGTATGTTCAAGAGCACGACCATCGTGATGATGATTTTTCCGACCCGCACGACAAAGGTCTTGACCCGGGTCCAACTATTAATCAATACATTTTTCAGCTTCGGAACGTGATAATTCGGGATTTCCATCATCACCAGCGAGAATTCCTCTTTCAGAAACGTGTTCTTCAGCAGCAATGCGGTCAGCACGGCGAAAAAGACGCCTATCGAATAAAGCACGAATACGATCAAGCCGCCGTGGTCCGGGAAAAAAGCCGCGGCGAACAAGGTAAATACGGCCAACCGAGCGCCGCAGGTCATGAACGGATTCAACAGGATGCTCAACAACCGGTCGCGCGGATTCTCCAATGTCCGGGTCGCCAGCATCGCCGGCACGTTACAGCCGAAACCCAGAATCATCGGTACAAAAGCCTTGCCGGGTAGTCCCAGGACGCGCATCAAGCGATCCATCGCAAACGTCGCCCGGGCCATGTAGCCCGACTCCTCCAATACCGAAATGAACAGATACAGAAAACCGAGAATAGGAACGAACGCGGCCACTTCCCGGATGCCGTTGCCGACACCCTGGGCCAACAGCATGATCAGCCATTGCGGACTGTCGAGCAGCATCAGGAAATACTCCATACCGTCGACAAAAAGCGCCTGAGTCAGGTCGTTGAAGAAAGGTTTGAAGGCACGTCCGAGTTTGATCGTGAACGTGAACATCAAATACATCACGCCGAAGAAGATCGGTATGGCCAAGAATCGGTTCAATATCACATGATCGATCTTATCGGTAAGGTCCCTGCCCAGCTCGGACTGCCGCGTGAGCGTCTCATTGACCAAGAGACCGATAAAACCGTAGCGGCTGTCCGCAATCAATAGATCCGCCTCTTCGGCGGCTTGGTCTTCGATCGCCCGGCGCAGTTGTTTCGCGGTCTCAATCAGTAACGGATCGGCATGGCCGAGCGCAAAAGCGTCTTGTTCCAGCAATTTGACGGCGAACCAGCGCGCATCGCCGTAACGGTTGTCCAATTGTTGCTCGACCATCGGTGTGAGTCGATTTAGCGACTCTCGAATCGCAAGCGGATAATCGATCACCGCATGCGACAAAACATTATGCTCCACCGCTTGGTTGATCGCCTTTTTCAATGCCCTGACCTCCTCGACTCGAGTCGCAACCAACGAAACCAATGGGCATTCGAGGCGGCGGGCTATTTCGTCACTATCGATTTTGATGTCACGGCCGGTCGCGTCGTCCATGTTATTCAACACCACCAGCATCGGCAATCGCATTTCCAGCAGTTGTGTCGTCAGATAAAGGTTATGTTCGAGATGCGAAGTATCGACGATATTGATGATCAGGTCCGCCTGCCGAGCAAGAATGTAATCCCTGGCAATTTTTTCATCCAGCGCCGTGGCCGTAGCGCTCACATCCAACGCATAGATGCCGGGCAAGTCGACGACTTTGACGGTCTTGTTATCGAACCGATAAGAGCCGCTTTTGCGCTCGACGGTTACGCCCGCCCAATTACCGACATGCTGACGGGCGCCGGTCAAACCATTGAACAGCGTGGTTTTACCACAGTTGGGGTTGCCGATGACGGCGACGGTGTATTCCTGTTTCTGCAAGACAGGTATCGGGGCCGGCGGCACTTTGTCCAGACGCTCGATTCTCAAGCCGGCGACTTCATCCGGGCGCACGCTGAGATCGGTACCGCGCACCCGGATTTCAATCGGGTCGCCTAACGGCGCGATTCTCATAATTTTGAATTCGGTGCCGGGTGTCAAACCCATCGCCAGCAGTTTCTGCCGGTAAGGCAAGAAGCTTTTGTCGTAACCCACGACGCGTCCGCAATCGCCCGCTTTCATATCGCTCAATTTCATTTGCATCGAAAGCCACCCTTGTTCCTTTTAAAACGCAAAAAACGCCAATGCCGTTGCTGAATCAGCAAGTTCGTCAGCTTACATCGTCCGCCTTCTTGCCGAGTAAGTCTTCATGCCGCCGGACAGTACTTTGACCCGTAGGCCGTTTTGCGCCAATAGGCGATATGCGTAATAAGCGCGTTGCCCGACACCGCAGATCAACCAGATATCACGATCCGTCGGTAACTCGTGAATGCGGTCGCGTAACGATTCCAGCGGTAAGTTTTGCGCAGTGGGAACATGGCCGCCGGCATATTCGTCCGCGCTGCGCACATCGACCAACAAGGCCGGGGTTGTCTCCAGCTCGTCCCAGTTCGCCAAAGGGAAATCGCCGCGCTGATGGTTGCCGGCCAACATGCCGGCGACGTTGACCGGGTCTTTGGCCGCGCCGAACTGAGGCGCATAGCAAAGCTCCAGATTCTCCAGATCGAAAATCGTGGCTCCCTGCATCAGCGCCGTCGCGATGACATCGATCGGACGGGTGACATCCTTCTCGCCGACGGCTTGCGCGCCCAGAATCTTGTTATCCGTCTTCGAGAACAACAATTTGATGTGTATCGGTTTCGCGCCGGGGAAATAGCTGGCATGGTGACCGGGGTGCAGATAGACCTTCTCGAAATCCATGCCGAGCCGCTTCAATAGTTTTTCGCTGGCGCCGGTGCAGGCAATGGTGAGACCGAAAACCTCACATACGGCGGTTCCCAACACGCCATCGGAAACCAAGGGCGGCAATGCTTCTTTTTCGCCGCATGAAAAATCATGAATGATTGTGCTCGCCGCCACCCTTCCCTGCCGATTGGCGGGTCCTGCTAGCGGGACCAGTTGCCATTGCCCCGTGACCCGATTTTTGACTTCGACGACATCGCCGACCGCCCAAATCGCCGGATCGCTCGTGCGCATGTAGGGATCGACCCGGATGCCGCCGAGCTCGCCCAGTTCCAATCCGGCCTCCCGAGCCAGCGTGGCTTCAGGGCGCACGCCGATTCCCAAGATGACCAGATCGGTATTGAGCGTTGCGCCTTTCGAGGTATGCAAGATCAAACCGCGCTCCGGGTGCCGTTCGAAAGACAAGGCGCTTTCGCCGAGCCTTAAATCGACGCCATTGGCTCTCAAGCGCTCTTCCGCATAGCTTGCCATTTCAGGATCCAACGGCGGCAGCACTTGATCGGCCAATTCGAGTAATGTGACATCGAGTCCCAATACCACCAGATTTTCGGCCATTTCGAGCCCGATGAAACCGCCTCCGACGATCAACGTTCGCGATGCCTGAGCAGTGGCGGCCTTGATCTTTCGGCTATCCGGGATATTGCGCAAGACATAGATACCCGGCAGATCAATGCCCGGCAAGGGCGGGCGAATCGGCTGAGCGCCGGTCGCCAAAACCAAGGCATCATAGGCTTCTTCGCGGTACGTATCCGTTTTCAAATCACGCACTTCTATCGTTCGCGCTTCTCGATTAATGCGCGTGACTTCGGTTTCGGTATGGACTTCGATATTGAAACGGTGCTCGAACAAATCCGGACTGGCCACCAGCAGCTTGGCTTCGGACTCGATCACGTCACCGACGAAATACGGCAGGCCGCAATTGGCGAACGAAACGTGCTGGCCTCGTTCGAAAACGACGATATCGCAGGATTCGCAGAGGCGTCGCGCCCGCGCCGCGCATGTCGCGCCGCCGGCCACGCCGCCGACGATCACTATACGTTTTTTGTTTGAATTCATAATCAAAAACCTTATCAGAAAAAGGATAGAATTGTGAGACATTTCCGAAAAGCAGCTTCTCGACCGATTTGCGCCAATGCTCTTTGGTCTTGCCCCAATCTTTATCGCCGACTCAGGCACTGCCGAAATTTGATGTGCGAACACTATATAACGAGCCGGCATGAGTCTTACGGAACAAGTTGGTTTCCGGCGGTCGGCATGCTCGCGATTGATCGGGGCCTATTCCTTACAAGATACAAACTGGGCGTATCTAAGCCGACTGGGAAAATCGGATACAATGATGATCTTTCACGACCGTTCTCTCCAAGGATTGCCATGATGCCCGTAATGAGAATCGCCTTATTGTCATGTCTATTCATCGCGGGCTGTGTCTCGACCTCCGCCGTTTTGATCGCTCCGCAGGGCGGACAGCAAGCGACTTGTTTGCAATTTTATCAAGACCTCGATGATGCCGTTTTCGCAAATGAAGCCCAGGATACCGGCGAAATGCGGATTCCCGGCTTTCCCTATCTTCGCGGCAATCGTTTTTTTGCTTCATTTGCCGGTGCTTCAATGTCCGATTCGGCTTACGCGCAGTGGCTCGAACAAATGCGGCAACTGGATGAGAACGCAAGACTGACGGAATTCGCGAATTTGCCGCGAGACGCGGCCGCCGACATAACTTCCCGCTTGCCGGCAGGTTCGTCGTTTCGGCAAAGGCTAAACGAATGCGGCCTCGCACTGGTCGGTTCGGATTCTTTTAAAAAACCCGAATACAAAACCGAATTAGCCGATCGAGTCGCGGTGCCCGACCATTACCGAACTTGGCAACGAGTTGCCGGAGCCTACCCGCTGCTGCGCTGGTTCGCCGGGGTTGCGCTCGACGATTTGCACAGTGAATTAAACGTCCCCTTTCAACTGCCGATCGAGCAAATTCCGGTGTCCGGCAAACCGATCCGCTACGCGCCGCCCCGAACTGCGTCGATGACTCGGCAAGAAGCGGCCGATAGATTCGCCAAAGCCTACCGCAACCCGCTGCAAATTCCGCTGTTTGAAACAGAACTGCTGGATCTCCTGTTCGCGCAATTCGCACCGGTCTGGGAAATCGACACGCGCAACGAAACCGATCTAATCGGCTCCGTGACGCTCGATGCGCACAGCAAACCGTCGATCGACACCGAAAAACCGACAGTCTACGTCAAACACAGCTATACACGTTTTCACGGCGAAAATCTGTTGCAGTTGATTTATCAAGTCTGGATGCCGGCGCGCGAAAAAACGGGGGCGCTCGATCTTTACGGCGGCGAGTTGGACAGCGTGATTTGGCGCGTGACATTGAATAGCAAGGGCCTGCCGATCGCCTACGACAGCATTCATGCCTGCGGCTGTTATTACAAACTGTTTCCTGCAAACGGCTTCATCGCATTACCAAACGCAGACGGAACGGAAGCCGTGTTATCGCCGAAACGAATATCGGTCAATCCCTACGAAAAACGCTTGCTGCTACGCTTGTCGAACAGAACGCATTATCTGCAACAGATATCGGTAGCCGGTGCCGAAAACGCCGCGTCGTATCGCATCGAACCTTACGACCGCTTGCGATCGCTGCCTATCGGCAACGGCGAACGGCGCAATCTGTTCGGACCCGATGGCATTATCGAGGTCAGCCGAAGGGCCGAAAGATTCCTGTTATGGCCTTTCGGCGTGGAGAGTCCCGGAGCAATGCGTCAATGGGGCAGCCATGCGATAGCGTTCGTCGGCCGAAGACACTTCGACGATGTGTTCTTACTGGAACAATTGATCGCTCAGGAAAAATGATATCCGTATTTACTCCCTTTTTACTCAAGAATTAACTGATTTTATAAAGGTGTGGGGTGTGCCTAGCGAGGATGTCGGCAGCAATCAAGCTTCCATGAATGGGTTCACGCGTCCCTGGAAGTCAAAACCCGACTACCTATGGGAAAACACAGAATTAGGAAAAATTGTTTGTTAACGCTCTAAATTCCGGAAATTGCAGATATTGTAGTCTCGCACACCTGGCGTTTATGAAACACCACCTAATCTGATACAGACGGCCGGCAAAAACCGACACAAACCTGTCTCTTAATTTAGATGTTTAACTGTCGCTTGAGTTGGTCATTGCGGTCATTCAAAACGCGGCTTTGGAATTATCCCGATCGGTTTGTCATGAATGAAATGCAGGCTATACAGTTTAGAAAATCTAGCTTCGAAGCTGCATTATTGACAATTTAGCAGGAAAAGCCGTATGTTAGCCCGGTCGGGTCAATAATTTGATGGTTTTCAACGTTAAATAAAAATAATAATTACAAAAAGGAAATCACGTTTGGATATATTTGCGTTTATTCTTGTGGGGACTGTTACTGGAGTTGGTTCAGCTCTTATGTTGCTTCGCTTTGACGCTAGTTGGATCAAAGCCCTTTCCTTGTCTGGTGGTGCTAGTATTTTGATTGGTGAGTTTCTCGCCTTTGCAAAGTTACTAGGAATTACTGAAGAAAACCGGTCGGCTATGTTAGTTAGCTTGCTTTCATCTTGGTTAGTCGTATTTTCTATTTTATTGATCATATTGCTGCAATCTTTTAAGAGGCAGGAAACTAAATACAAAATTCAGACTTGGGAAATTTTACTTGGAGACAAGAAAGCGATAGATCACTATTACAACAGCAAAAAGGATGAAATAGCAAAGAAAGTCGAAGGTGAATACAATTTCGATAAATTGACAGAAATGAAAGCAAACCTTGACAAAGAAAAACAAGAGATCGAACGTGAAAAAACATATCTTAATTCTATAAAGGATGATGTAGGAGAGATATTAGATAAAAAACATAAGTTAGATATACCAACTGATTTTAAATTTCCCATAAAATCTGAATTTTTCCAACTTTTACCGAGATATATAAAGTCTATTTCCGAATTTGAACATCATTTGAGTTCATTTACTGATTCATTTGTGATTGATTTAGATACAAAAAGAGATAGGCATACAGATACTCAAATACTAAAGACCTATTTAAATGGGATGAGCTATTATATTGGACAATATCTGTTTGATTGGCGTGATGTAAGAGTGCATTTTCGAAAAATTAACCAATCGACTAACAATTATGAAAAGTTTGTTGCTGTACATCGCACAGGTCAAGACTATTTAGAAGATCTAACTGAGATCCCTGCCGATTCTGGTCTAATTGCACTTGCAATCGAGTCAAAAAGAAGCGTTGTTTATAGTGCTAATAGAAAGTTTGCCTTTGATACTGGTAGCAACCATATTTGGAAAGACTACATTACAATGATTTTTGAGAAGTTGAATATCGAAGGCAAACCCGTCCTGACCCTTGGGGTTTCAGTTAAGCATCACATAGACCACAAAGAAATGCTCTATTTCTTGAGTTACATTCAAATAGAACAAGTTATACAGGAAAATTTACTAAAATTGGATGAGGGTTTTTCAATCTGTCAAGCCGCTCTTTCGGAGGCAGCATAATGTCGAACACTTCTTCAAAAATTGAATTGCTTTACTTGATAAATGAACTTAAAGAAAATGGTGATATAGATAACGTCATGAAGCTACAGAAGATATTTTTAGAGTCTTTGTCGGAAGATCAACAAACTGGTAAGTATAATGTTGATATTCAGCTCGATAGAAAAGATAAGAAAGTTATATCTGGAGTTAAAATAGCTTTAACAAAAAATTTAAACGGACGCTAAAGAGTGCGCCGCTTAATTTGTCGTTGGAACCTAAATATAGCGCGGTAGGATGCGGTGAGGCACGAACCGCATCGTTCGAGACGGAGAAACGTGAATGAACAAAGGTAATAGATGACAGAATATCGCCGCTTTCAACATCCCGGAGCCACTTGGTTTTTTACAGTCAATTTGGCCGAGCGTCGTGGCAATCGGCTATTGACCGATCGTGTCGATGTATTAAGGACGGCGTTTACCAATGTGAAACGCAAACACCCCTTCAAGATAGATGCGGTAGTTATATTGCCGGATCATTTGCATTGCATCTGGACCCTACCGGAGGGGGACTCAGATTTTTCCACTCGCTGGGGACTTATCAAGGCGCATTTTTCCCGACAGATTGCAAAAGGCGAGAGGATTTCGAAAAGTCGAGAAAACCGGGGAGAACGCGGTTTATGGCAACGGCGATTTTGGGAGCACCTGATTCGAGATGAAACAGATTATCGGCAACACATAGATTATATTCATTGGAATCCCGTCAAGCATGGTTGGGTGCGATGCGTTAAAGATTGGCCGCATTCGAGCTTTCATCGTTATGTGATATCTGGGGTTTATGCTGAAAATTGGGGTAATGGCATCGATTTGTCGGATATGGCGGTAGGGGAATGACTGGAACGATGCGGTTCGTACCTCACCGCATCCTACCGCGCTATGCGAAAACTGAAAAAGAGATAAAGAAGCTATTCCAAGATCAAGCTGACGAGCTAAAGGTAATTGATAACAGCTTTTTCGAGAAACGAGTTCTTAGAAGAGTTGGTAAAGAAATTGAAGTCATGGACTTTCACTGTACGCCAATGTACTCGCTAGCAATAATACCTAAACAGTCTGGTATTGGGTCGCATCACTCGAAAGATATTCTTTATTATCACAATTTCAGAGTGGCGATTGGCCGAATAGAGTCTGTTGTCAAAGCGTTGGACGGGCTTACCAACGGTGATGCTGACGAAATTGCCGAGAAGGTCAATACCGTTCGAAGGATAATGGAATTTGCGCTCAAGGTAGAGTGCTGCTCAAGAAGCTTGACGTTAAAGAAAACCTACTCTCAGGTTTTACTTGGTGACCTTATCGCGGCCGTAAAACACGAGAAAGAAGAGCACGTTAGAGATCTTCTTGGGCGATTCGCAGGTATGGCTAATGAGTTTTCGCATGACTCCGGCAAGCCAATTGAGATTACGAATGCAAAAATTGCCACCTTTTTGGCTTTGGCCTACGTCACTCTTCTTGAAATCGAGCACAAACCGAGATTTCGCTAAAACAATGTGGTCAACGGGACGTCAACTACGCTGCGCTCCGTTGCCGCCCGTTACCACTGGCGTTATGTGGCTAAGGGTTGGGTGTGTCTTTTAAAGGAATAGGGTTGAGCTGGTTAATACATATATTGAAAGTAAGACTGATCCGATATTTTGCAAAAAATATCTGTCCGCCTCGATTCTCATTGTCCTCAGAAGAGGCGAAAAACAACGACTTCTATGAAGTTCACATTTATATTCCGGACGGCGATAACTCTGATATTGCATTAATGCCAAAGAGCCATAGAGGGGCTCTAAACGTATTATTCGAGTTCATACCTAAGAAGCCTTCATATTCTAAAAAAGGCTATATACGAGGAAAAGCTAAAAAGAGAGAAGATAGCGAATTTTCTGAATTCTATTTAGAGAGTAAGTTTCTTAGGTACGCTAGAATTGATGTGTACTATTACTATGGACATTGGAGTGTAAGAGAAGACCAATGCTCTATTTTGATACTAATAAAGTTATTTTTACTAAGAGCAACCCGGTTAATTTATTTCGATATAGCTGTTAGTAAAATTGTTAGATATTTTCGTAATCGAAAAATTAATAAACGCCTGAGAACTCCTCTAAGATCAAAATTCGATATTTATGAAGCGTTGATGGATAGCGACTCATTTTTAAGGAGGGGAACCTTTAAGAAAAGTGAGTTATCTAGTCTCATATTTGGTAACCATTCATCAGGCGAATTCAAGATATATCAGAAGGTGTCTCAATCTCTGGATTGGGTTCTAGAAGCATGTATTGACGATGAAGAAATAGAAAAGGTATCTCACTCTAGTAGCGACGATCCATTATATAAGGTCAAAGGAAAAGGGATTCACTACTTTACTCTTACTAAAGAGAATATAATGAGAGAAGAAGAAAATCGGATAATACAGAGGCAGCAGGTTAAAATCCAACATAGGATGCTCCTATTAACCTTTCTTCTCGTAATTGCAACGTTTTTAACAGGCATTGATAAAATAGATCATCTCAATGCAATTTATGAGAAGCTTGTTGCATACAGTCTGAATATAATTGAATTGTTGTATGAAATCACCACATAACAATGGCGGTCGAGAGGGACTTGCCTTCCGCGGTGTTTCTTGTGTGCTAAAAGAGCCTAGCACACAAGAAGCCCCGCTACGGCAAGCCCCTCACCGCTAGCGTTAGCACTGAAAGTTCTTTAGATAATTGACTAGAAAGGTTGTGAATGAATTACGAGGAATACAAAGAGATCATAAAGGATGATCTGGCGACATGTTTAGACAGCATGGGTGTACAGCCAATCCTATTCTTTGGATCGGGAATGTCCCAGAGGTATATCGGATCTCCGACTTGGTTTGGTCTGCTTGAGGCACTAGCGAACCAATGTCCAAAAATCGACAAGAATATTGCTTATTACAAGCAAAAATACAATGATCCAATCCAAATAGGAACGGCGTTTTCTGAGCTAATTCGTGAATGGGCTTGGGAAGAGCAAGAGCGGTTTCCCGACAATCTATTTGATGATAGCAGGCCAGCAAGTATATACATCAAGTATCTCGTTTCCGAGATATTCAAAGAAGTTCCCAGTACGGATGCCGCTGAAAGGCTGCAGGTTGAATATAAGAGTGAAATCGAATCCCTTAAGGGCGTGAATCCCTATGCGATCATTACGACGAACTATGATGACTTCCTTGAGTCAATTTTTAATGGATACACTCCCGTAATAGGCCAAGAAATACTCCGAGCGAATTACGCATCGATTGGAGAAATTATAAAAATACATGGCTGCGCATCCAATCCTGACAGCTTAGTTCTTATTAAAAATGACTATGACGAGTTTAGTATTAAAAAGAAGTATTTGAGTGCGAAGCTTTTGACGTTCTTCGCGGAGCATCCTCTCGTGATACTTGGGTACAGTGCTCAAGATCCGAACGTTAGAGCCATCCTGTCGGATATTGATGAGATATTGGCTCCAGAGAATGAATTGATTCCAAACATCTATTTGGTTGAATGGGATGTCAACGCCGAAACTACAGGGAAGCATGCGCTAGAAAGATTGGTTCCAATAGATCACGAACGAAGTGTGCGAGTCAAAAGCATACGTGCCAATAGCTTTGAATGGATATATGAAACTCTATCTTCAAATGAGGCGATTGGGCAAATAAATCCAAAACTCCTCAGGTCGGTACTAGCTCGCACATATAAGCTCGTGCGACACGATATTCCGAAAAAGACCATCGAAGTTGACTTTCAAATACTGGAACATGCCGTTTCTAGTGATGAACAGTTCGCCAAGTTGTATGGGATCACTACCTTGGATGATCCTTCCGCAATCAATGCGGCGTATCCCTATTCATTAAGCAACGTGGCATCAGAGCTAGGCTACGGTTACTGGCACTATGCGAATGAGCTAATTAAAGTAATCGAGGCGGAACATGGAGACAATCTTAAAAATAGCGACAATAAGTACCATGTTGCAATAAAGGCCGGCAATAAGGTCCAAGCACACAAATATTCACAGGCTGCTGTTGATCTCCTTAGAAACGTCATGAAAGGGGAACCATATGTCTACGAGCCTTAATGCGGTGCTAAAAAGCGTCGGATTAAGGCCTTACATTTTTCATTAAGAGTTGGGCACAGAGTGTAAAACCTAAATTGTTGTTTTGGCGAGTCGCTTTTTGGCCTTGGGCTCTGTTGCCTGCCTAACAAGTCGGTCAAAGGGACGCGTCGCCCGTTGGCTATTTTGAAGTTTGGTTTTTATCAGGTTCGGCGCCCGCTGAAAATCTTGGAAACGGAGCGCTAGCGAAGCGCGGTAGGATGCGGTGAGGCACGAACCGCATCGTTCGAGAAAGGTGAATGAACAAAGGTAATCGATGACAGAATATCGCCGCTTTCAACATCCCGGAGCCACTTGGTTTTTTACGGTCAATTTGGCCGAGCGTCGTGGCAACCGGCTATTGACCGATCGTGTCGATGTATTAAGGACGGCGTTTACCAATGTGAAACGCAAACACCCCTTCAAGATTGATGCGGTAGTCATATTGCCGGATCATTTGCATTGCATCTGGACCCTACCGGAGGGGGACTCAGATTTTTCCACTCGCTGGGGACTCATCAAGGCGCATTTTTCCCGACAGATTGCAAAAGGCGAGAGGATTTCGAAAAGTCGAGAAAACCGGGGAGAACGCGGTTTATGGCAACGGCGATTTTGGGAGCACCTGATTCGAGATGAAACAGATTATCGGCAACACATAGATTATATTCATTGGAATCCCGTCAAGCATGGTTGGGTGCGATACGTTAAAGATTGGCCACATTCGAGCTTTCATCGTTATGTGATATCTGGGGTTTATGCTGAAAATTGGGGTAATGGCATCGATTTGTCGGATATGGTGGTAGGGGAATGACTCGAACGATGCGGTTCGTGCCTCACCGCATCCTACCGCGCTTTTGAAATAAATTAATTAAAGTTATTTATTTTTTATATTTAGTTAAACAATGTTCAAACGCTTCTTTCTCTCCCTTCGTCGACCATACTCCAAATAAACTATGCGAATTCTTATATTCAAATAGTTCAACCTTACCATCATTTATCACATCTGCACTCATTATTAACAACTTATGTTCAATGGTTGTTTCAACTCTGTATCCATTCGCTCTTGTTTCCTTTCTTGGTGTAACTGCTGTTAACATTATGTTTAATTGACTAAAGCCATCCATTAAACAATCAGCGAAAACTGAAACATCTGCTGGTTTGATGTAACCCTTATTAACCGAAACGAATTGATCAATATCTTGTCTTGTGGAATAGGAACAACCTGACAAAATAAGTAGTCCAATTAGCACTATAAATTTCATTATATAATTCATCCTTATTTGTAAGAGGAAAAGGGGAGGCAGGCCTAGATTCGTAGGCTCTTCCGGATTTCCCGTGGTAGCCACAATATATAGTATGCCAGAAGACCGAAATCGGAGCCCCCTGTAAAATACCGGAATGACACTACTACTTCTTTGAATACCGATGAGTCAACCGCAGATACAAATACCGCTGGATTTACCCAATGTTCGAGTCGAAAACTACCAACAAACCGATAAAGGCTTAGCTGCTGAGCGGGCCAAACGACAAGACGGTACTTCAAAATACGACGAGTTCATAGAATCCTATAAACATTTACGCGAACATGGTAATGCCTTTTTCATACTACTGATGGAGCTGGTTTTGGCGCTGGTATTATTCTCAGTAGAGAAAACGCATATAGCATTATTAATGGCTCTACTTTGGATTGCGCCTGCTTGTTTTGTTTGGTTCCTAGGTACTTACTTGGAGTTATCTATTCATAAGTTGGAAGAAAATGCATAACAAAAGAGGTTTAGGGTCAAGTCTTGCAATAATGCAATGCATTATTGCAAGACTTGACCTCGTCTGCCCTTCCTTGAATTGTTGAGGCGACAAATATGCCGACATTTACCGTGTCCGGCGAATAACCGCATCCTCACCACTCTGAGTACTTTCATTATCCTTGGTGATGAGTATCTTCAAGAACGTTAGTTTATTTTCTGCGATAAACATCGGAGCCTTCGACTTTTTTCAGCTTGGCTTCCAATCCTTTCACCGAGTCGGCGGAGATGAACATATAGTCTTGCGACAAACCGGAGTTATCGATGAACGATGAAACTTGTTCATCGACTTTTGCCTGCGTCTGCCAAAATTTGGGTTTGGTTCGGTAAGCGATCACATAGCAGGGATATTCCGGCATGTATTTGACCGATTTTTGTACCAGATACACCTTCGCAATGACCGGATGCCGATCGAAATAGCCGACAAAATCGGCGACGATGTCGGGGTCTAGGCCGTGTGGAATGAATTCGTCGGATTCCAGAATCAGCGATCTCTCTTCCTGCGCGGAATTACGCAGATATTCCCAATTTTCCAAGCGCTCGTAAAAAGGCTCGGCTTCTTGCTCACGCCCTGCATCGTTATAAAACTCGATCGCATAGCGGCACAGATTGGGCAAATATTCGGGGAATTTTTCCATCCATTTCTCAATATCCGCCAGTTGGCTTTCGTCTTTTTCAATGATCAACCGGTACCAGAAACAATTGATTGCGGCGCTTGAGTTTTCAGGATAGCGGCGCAACAGTTCCCGGTTCGCGCTATTAAAAAGTGCATAGTCGTTCAAACGGTTAGCCGCTGTAATCAGCTCGTCCAATTCGGTATCGTTCAAATCTTGTATCGTCTTTTCCCGAAGCTCTTGGTATTTTTCCGACCATGAACGAAATTCATTATGGCTGACTTGCCAATTTTCCTGCGCCTCGACTTGCCACTCGTCGTTGAATCGGCAGATCAGCTTGGCCTCCATCGCGCCGAGCAACCTAGAAGCCGCGGATTCTGCCGGCGCTTGCGGAGCCTTGAATGACGTCGACAATGCCGCCAAGCGGTCGGATATCGCCGGATGAGTCGCCGAGTAATTGGTTTTTTCCTTCAATGCAAATTCCGCCGCTTCGGAAACGTTTTCAACCGAAGCAAAAAACTGTGGAACATCGGCATAAGGTCTAACGGATTGAATATCGTCTTCGTGATGACTTTTATCCCAAATCTTTCTCCAGAATACGGAGTCGAATTGATTGCCGTAGACGGCGATAGCCGACAATGATTCGGCCATCGCCTCCTTTCCGACCATGCGGGCCGAAAAAGCGTCCGCCTCGTATTCGCAATATCTGGACAGCGCAAAACTGTGCGCGCTGAAAGCCGCTATGAACCAATCGTAAAATCGGTTCAATCTCAATGCGTACCAAAGAGGATCGAATCTCAACCGTTCGCCCAGCACCAACCAACTGTTGCGAATTCGATATATCCATTGACCCAGCGCATTGTCCTTGGCCGCGACGTGACCGTATTCATGACCGATGACACCGGCAAGCTGTTTATGATTCAGCGACTGCATCAATGGCAGGCCCAGCGTCAGCACCACCGGGCCCATGCCGAAAAAACCCAATAGCCCGCCATTTCGCGAAACCGAAGCGTTGAGATTCGAATCGATGAAAACTCTGGAAAAATTAGGCCCCTTGGTTTTTTTGCGAATTTTGTCCAAATAGGCGAACAGCGCCGGACATTCTTTGCGTTTCATTTCGATGCCGCTGTATTGATAACCCGGCATCAACAGCGATTTTCCAAGATGCCACGCAAAGCCGATGGGGATCAATGCGAGCAAGAACGCGATTTTGGCGCCGAGGACATTGGAACCCGTAAATCCGGCCAATACGAATGCGCTGGCGAGTATGCCGATGCCGACCGGTATCATCAAAAAGATACTACCGACGACGACAAGGTATCCCAGAACCGCCAAGGTAAGCGTCTTGCGCTTCAGCCATTTTGGATCGGAACCCGCGCGACTTTCTATCGACTTGACCAGTGAGACGAAATCCAGATTTCTTTGTTTTCTGACTTCCGGCGATTCAATCGAAACTTTGTCGGATATCAGCAATAAAATAAACAGTATCGGCAAGGTCAGACTGAAAAATAGCGCAAAAATGAATATTCCGTTAAACCGGAAATTGCCGATTCGATAGGTCAACCCTGCATCGTGTTCCAGCCCCCATTCACTGACGAACGGCATCTCGTCCCGGCCGGTATGATAAATCCACTTTTTTTTGTTGCTCCGGATTCCGGACAGGCTCCATTCAAGCACGCCGGCACGTAATATCGCAGATTTCGGGCCGTTCTTGGTGTTGGCGCTGCCATGCAACAAAAATTCGGGACGGGAATTGAACATGACGATATCGCGTTTTTCATAACGCCAATGAAAAGGTCCCTTCAGCGTATAAGTTTCACGAATGGGCGGTGTCGTGGATTGATTCCCGGCGGTAAAAACGACGGCCGGCAGCCAAATCGCGATGAATATTACGGTCAATAACAGTTGCGGCATACGGTAACCCTCGATTAATTAACGTCTTAACTGCTTACACATGATGCGAATCCGTCCACGAATTTCTTCCCGTAGCCCTACTCCCTTTTGATTGAAAAACCGTCTAAGAATAAAAGGCATGGGATGTGTCTATCGAGGACCGCCGTTCACCCAGCACCTAAATAAGCCATGATTTTGAATCATTGCCAAAGACCTATGGAATTTAGGTGCTGGGTAAACCCATCCATGGGGGCTTGACGGCAGCTCCCTGCTGCCGATATCCTCGCTAGCCACACCCCATACCTTCATAAAGTTAGCTAATTTTTGAGTATAAAGGGGGTAACACTCATAGAGAACTACGGGAAACTTGAGGACCCGATCTCCCCTCTTCGCTCATCAAAATTCGGCATAGGTGCGCCTGTCCGGAGGTTGTCATGGCCTCTGCAGTAAATCGGAAGTGCGAAAGGTATATCTTGCTTTGATATTATTTAATCGCGCCGAGACTAAAAGCGCGAGAACAGCAAATATGATGAATCCGCCGGTCGCAATCGAATGTCAACGGGAACAGTGTCAGCGACTACCGGTACCTATTTACTATTAAAGTCTCGGCGTGAATAGTAATTCTACTTTGTCAGATTGAAGAAAAAGCCGTCATGCCCGAAGGGCACAAGAGCGGACATCCAGTGTCATGGATGGCAAGCTTCCCCCATCCTTGGGCCTGGATTCCGGCAATCCCTGCAGGAATAACGAGAATCTGACAAAGTAGAAGTATCGTAAGTATTCAGTCCCCCTCTTTAAAAAAGAGGGGTTAGGGGAGATTTTTTAAAATAAATCCCCCTCAATCCCCCTTTTTCAAAGGGGGAGGCCAATAATTACCGCCTGAATTGCGGCAATTTGCCAACGGGGCCTGAATACTTACGAAGTATCTATTCGGCGAATTTGTGTGTTGGCTGACGGTAGTCAAATTTACTTCGAATAGTTACCGTGAATGATTCTATTCCGGATAGAACGGCCTTCGACAAATTTAGGGCGAATGATAGTTTAAGAATTGAAATTATGTAAGGAAATCCCAAAACTGAAGTTTCTCTTATTTTCCGAGAAACTTCAGTTTCGAGGCTACAGGGGGGAATTTCATCGAGATGCAAGCCAGTCGATTGCCGTGTTTTTAAGCATAGGTCGGCTGAAACGCCTGCTCGGGATTCGCGACCGGACCGTTGCCGTCCCAGTACGGCGATAGTTTCCGCAACGTTGCGACGATGCCCGGCATGACTTTCAAGACCTCCTCGACCTCATGCATCGTGTTGTAACGCGAGAACGAAAAGCGGATCGTACCGTGCGCGGCGGTGTACGGAATATCCATCGCGCGCATCACATGCGATGGCTCAAGCGAACCCGAGGTGCAGGCCGAACCGCTCGAAGCGGCGATGCCGGCTTTGTTCAGCAACATCAAGATCGCCTCGCCCTCGATGTATTCGAACGCGATATCGGTCGTGTTCGGCAGGCGATTGTTCAGATCGCCGGTAATGAAGCAATGCGGAATCTGTTCGACGATGCCTCGCTCCAAGCGGTCCCGCATCGCCTTGACCTGGATGTTTTCATATTCCATGTATTCCAGGGCCAATTCGCAGGCCTTACCCAAACCGACGATGGAGGCGGTATTTTCGGTGCCTGCGCGGCGGCCGCGCTCTTGGTGGCCTCCTCGAAGCAGCGGCCGGAAGCGTGTACCGCGCCGCAGGTACAGCACGCCGATGCCTTTCGGCGCATGCAGCTTGTGTCCCGAAATCGACAGCATGTCGATCTTGGTGTCCTGCAGCATCATCGGAATCTTGCCGACCGCCTGGACCGCGTCGGTATGAAACATCACGCCGGCTGCATGGGCCATTTCGGCCATCTCGACGACCGGAAAGATCGTGCCGGTCTCGTTGTTCGCCCACATCACCGACACGATCGCGACCTGGTCGGACAGCATTTTCTGGTAGGCATCGAGGTTTAAACGGCCGCATCTGTCGACCGGCAGCCTGTGTATCGTATAGCCTTCCTTTTCGAGATATTCGCAAAGACTCAGTATCGCCGGATGCTCGACCGTGGTCGTGATGATTTCCTTCTTGTTCGGCTGCGCCTTGATCGCCGACAGAATCGCGGTCGAATCCGATTCGGTGCCGCACGACGTGAAGATGATCTCCGAATCGTGTTCGGCGCCGATCAATTCCTGCACCTGTTGCCGCGCTTTCTTGAGCGCCTTCGCGACACCGTCGGCGAATTTGTGGATCGACGACGGATTGCCGAACTGTTCGGTAAAAAACGGCAGCATCGCATCGACGACGAGCGGGTCGACCTTGGTCGTGGCATTGTTATCCAAATAAATGTCGCTCATGATCAGCCTCCCGCCGCAACGGCGACCTTGTGCATTTGCGAAGCCGGAATCACGCGAATGAATTCGCCCAAGACCTCCATCAAGCGCTGTTGTATGCCGGCGATCGTCATCGCGGCCATCTGACAGCCGCTGCAAGCGCCGGTCATGTTGACATAGGCGGTGTTGTCGACGACTTCGACCAGTTCGACGTCGCCTCCGTCGGCCATCAATTGCGGACGCAGCGATTCGAGCACTTCCTCGATTTTCTTGATGCGCTGCAGGTTGGTCAGCGGCTTTTTCTCCATGACGACGGCTTCGATCGGCGCGGCATTCGGGTCGAAGGTCTCGCCGCGTTCCTTCAAGACCCGCTCGAGGATGCCTTCGATATCCTCGTGGCAGGCCGCGCAGCCGCCGCCCGCCTTCGTGAAGTTGGTAACGTCCTCGACCGTGCGCAATTTGTTCGCCCAGACCATCTCTTCGATCATTACCGCGTCGATCGCAAAGCATTTGCAAATCAGCGCGCCTTCTTCGTGATCGTCCTGCCATTCCTCGCCCCGGTAATTCGCGACGGCGGCCTGCAAGGCTTCGCGGCCCATCACCGAACAATGCATCTTCTCCGGCGGCAGCCCGTCCAACTCGTTCGCGATGTCCTGATTGCTGACTTTCAAAGCATCATCGAGCGTCATGCCTTTGATGATTTCGGTCAACACCGACGACGACGCGATCGCCGAGCCGCAGCCGAAGGTTTGAAAGCCCGCGTCTTCGATCACCCCGGTTGCTTCGTTGACTTTCAAGGTCAGCCGTAGCGCATCGCCGCAACTGATCGAGCCGACTTCGCCGATCGCATTCGCACCGGCCACGGCGCCGGCATTTTTCGGATTGAAAAAATGGTCTTTGACTTTTTCTGAATAATCCCACATGACTGCATCCTCGGCCGGTTATGAACACGTTTTGGTCGGCGCGCCGGTGTCGCTGGTATTAAACGACGAGCCGCACGCGCAGCTTTTCACTGCGTTCGGATTGGTGAATTTGAAGCCGGAGCCGTCCAGGCTATCGACGAAATCGATCGACATGCCGTCCAATTTCGGCAGACTGAGCGGATCGACGAAAACTTTGACTTCGCCGCAATCGATCACGGTGTCGTCCTGACTTTCGTTTGCCTCTAAACGCAATCCGTAGGACAAGCCGGAACAACCGCCGTCGGTCACTTCGATGCGCAGTCCCCCGGTCGGCTTGTCGGAACTGCCAATAAATCGGCCCACCGCTTTGACGGCGCTTTCGGTTAACGTAATCATCTTAAAGTCTCCTGAACGATTTGGCATTGATTTTGTAAATCTATAAAGCAACGCCCATGCCAGACCGGAATCAGGTTTTCAAGTGATTGATATTATGAAAGCTATGTGAAGTACGAAGACAGGACTGCGGACGCGATCCACGACATGCGCAAGTGTTTTGTAGCATTTGCTACAAAATTTCAACAGGAGAACACCATGAATATAAATGAGCTCGACATCGGCGACGTCGTTTACGCGGCAAAAGCCATCACCGACGACGGATCGATGCCCGATTGCAACGAAGGCGAACTATTGGCCCAGGCAGGTTCGCGCGGAGTCATTGTTATGAAAGGCCACATCGAAGAGACACTGCAACAGGCAGTATTTCTGGTTCGTTTCGAAGACGAAACGCTGACGTTGGGTAGACCTATCGGCTGCTGGGCGGAGGATTTGTCGATCGACTGTTAAGGGCCAAAACTGGCTCAATTCTGTTGGCCATTGACAAATTGACAAAATCGCCCTATTTATCTGAAATGCAACATCAAACGGCGATTCAACATCATCCAAAAACGCCCGGCAAAGAATAGTGAGTTCCTACGCGTGACTGTATCGATCGTTTTTGCTAGGCTTGCGCGCATGACATTCGACGAATCCAATTCTCATCATTTAGTCCGCCCGCGTATCCATATCGGAACAGGCAATGGAATTGCCATCGGCCCCGGAAAAATCGATTTGCTCAGGGCGATCGCTCAAACCGGTTCGATAGCCGCGGCGGCTCGCACTCTCAAAATGCCCTATAAACGCGCCTGGCTGTTGATCGACAGTCTCAATCAAGGATTTGGTCGACCGGTCGTCAGCACCGCGAGCGGCGGTAAAGAAGGCGGCGGAACCTTTTTGACGCCGTTGGGAGTGAATCTGTTGGAACGCTATACCGCGCTTGAACAACGAATCAACGACGCATCGAGCGAAGAAATCAGAGCGTTATGCGATTTAGCGGATCGCCTTCCTGAATAAGAAGACACGGCCCCATTTTTTCATTGATTGGCATGGAATTCGCTTAACAATTAGCGTTATATCATTTTTGACCACACGATTCGTTAAATGCGACAATTTAAACCCGACGGTAAAAATTAACGCGATGTTCAAAAAACCACTTTCCCAATTAGCATCGGAATATTCGACAGATACAGCCATACCCGGCATTACGTTGGCGGTCGCCGGCTTGATTTCGAGTCCGATTGCGCTAGCCGATGCCACCGCCAAGAGACCGGCCCCACCGCCGTTTGCTTGCTTTTCGAGTCAAATGAACGACCGTTTGTCGGATCAGCCGCGTTATGAAAAACCGCTCTGGAACTTACATGACGCATTAACAGTGCCCGACTGGCTTTCGATCTCGCTCGAACAACGCACTCGCTATGAAATCCTTGATGGGCAATTTAGAGCCCATGCGCAAGGAGGCGATCAACAGATTCCGCTGGAAACATGCCTGAGCCTGGAAGCGAGCTTCGACGCGTTTCGTTTTGGCGTCGAATTTCTCGATTCGCGGCAATTCGGCAGCGATTCGGGCTCGCCGATCAACAACACCCATGCGAACGAAGCCGATTTTCTACAAGCTTACCTGGCCTTCGCGCAACGGAATTTTCTCGACAGCGGCATCGGCGCCGAAGTAATTCTCGGCCGGCAGACGCTCAATTTCGGCAGCCGCCGTCTGGTCGCACGCAATGTCTTCCGCAACACGATCAATGCCTTCACCGGCGCGCGGCTGCGTTTCCAGGACAACGGCAAATGGCAATTCAACGGTTTCGTAACGATGCCGGTCGGCCGCTATCCGAACGACCGTCAGGAACTGCAGGACGGCAAGCACGAGTGGGATAAGGAATTGTACAAGACCTGGTTCTCCGGCGGCTTTCTGGAGATTTACGACATCGGCTGGAAAACCAATGCCGAACTCTATCTGTATCATCTGAGCGAAGGCGATCAAAACGATAATGCGACACGCAACCGGCGCTTATTTACGCCGGGCATGCGCTGGTACCGCAAGGCGGCCAGAGGCGAGTTCGATTTTCAACTCGAAACCGCCGGGCAATTCGGCACGATGCGCGCGACGAAGGAAGCCGGCGACGGACGCGATTTGGATCATACCGCCTGGTTTCAGCACGTTTCGATCGGCTATACCGTCGACATGCCGTGGTTGCCGCGTCTCGCCCTGCACTACGATTACGCAAGCGGCGACAGCGATCCGAACGACGACAAAAGCGAGCGCTTCGATACCTTGTTCGGCGCGCGGCGCTTCGAATACAGCCCGACCGGCATCTACGGCGTCGTCGCGCGCGGCAATCTTAATTCGCCCGGATACCGACTCAACATTTCGCCGCGCTACGACCTTCAAGCTTTCTTCAGCCATCGTTTTTTCTGGCTCGCCGAAAGCCGCGACTCCTGGACAGCAGCGGGCTTGCGCGATGCGAGCGGCGCATCGGGCGACTATCTGGGCCACCAGATCGAGCTGTCGACACGCTGGAACGTCAATAGCAGCTTGAACTTCGAAACCGGCTGGGCGCATCTGTTCAAAGGCGGTTTCGCACGCGACGCGCCGAATGCACCCGACGGCCAGGACGTCGATTATTTCTATCTACAAAGCCTGTTTCGCTTCTGATTACCGATCCAACACCGCCGGAGAAAAACTGATGAAAACGATTCAAACGTTACTACTGATCGTCTGTTGTTTGGCGGCCTCGCTCGCTCATGCCGAAAAAATCGTGATTGCGGCTGCGTCCGACCTCAAGTTCGCGCTCGATGAAATCGCCGCCGAATTCCGACAAATCCGCCCCGACGACACGATCGAAATCGTTTACGGCTCGTCGGGCAAGTTTTTTACTCAGATTCAGCAGGACGCTCCTTACGATCTGTATTTCTCGGCTGACATCGCGTTTCCGGAAAAACTGGCAAAAGCCGGTTTCGCGGCATCCGAAGTCAAGCCTTATGCCGTGGGCCGCATCGTGTTGTGGAGCGCTCAAATGGATGCCTCCAAACTGACGCTGAAAAACCTGACCGATTCATCGATTACCCGCATTGCCATCGCCAATCCGAAACATGCGCCATACGGCAAAAGGGCCGAGGAAGCGCTTCGCTCGACGGGAATTTGGGCGGCCGTGGAAACAAAATTGGTGTACGGAGAAAATATCGCGCATACCGCGCAATTCGTGCAAACCGGCAACGCCCAAATCGGCATCATCGCATTATCACTGGCGCTGAATCCCGAGTTGGCCAAACTCGGCGATCATTATCTGATACCGGACACGCTGCACGAACCGCTTGCACAAGGCTATATCATCACCAAACGGGCAGCGGACAATATCCTGGCCGAACGCTTCGCCGCCTATGTCGACTCCAAGCCGGCGCGCGAGGTGATGACCCGCTACGGATTCACATTACCGGCGAAAGACCGATGATATTGAGCGCTGGCGACCTCCAAGCGGTCATCCTGACTCTCGAACTGGCGCTGGTCGTGACCGCAATTCTGTTCGTCGCCGGTACGCCTATCGCCTGGTGGCTCGCAAGAACGAAATCGCGCTGGAAAGGCCCGGTCGGCGCCGTCGTCGCGTTGCCTCTGGTTTTGCCGCCTTCGGTGTTGGGCTTTTATTTGTTGCTGGCGATGGGGCCGAACGGCCCGGTCGGCCATTTGACAAACGCGCTGGGAGTCGATCCGTTGCCGTTCACGTTCGAAGGTCTGGTGTTGGCCTCGGTATTCTATTCGCTGCCGTTCATGGTGCAACCGCTGCAAAACGCCTTCGAAGCCATCGGCGACCGGCCTCTGGAGGCGGCCGCGACATTACGCGCCTCGCCGTTGAACGCGTTTTTTACCGTCGCGCTGCCGCTGGCCCTGCCCGGTTTCCTGACCGCCGGCGTGCTGACGTTCGCGCACACGGTCGGCGAATTCGGCGTCGTGCTGATGATAGGCGGCAACATTCCCGGCATCACCCGGGTCGCATCGGTACAGATTTACGATCACGTCGAAGCGCTGGAATACGGCGAGGCACACAGTTTGGCTGCAGTCATGCTGATTTTTTCTTTTCTGGTGCTGCTAACTGTCTACGCCTGGCGGCCCGGCGCGAAAAAGGCTTGAACGATGACAAAAAAACACATCGAAGCTCGCTTTTTATTGAATTGGCCCGGCTTTTCGCTCGATATCGACCTAACTCTGCCGGGACGCGGCGTCAGCGCACTGTTCGGACAGTCCGGTTCCGGCAAGACCACGCTACTACGATGTCTTGCCGGACTGGAGCGCGCCGGTGAAGGATTCTTATCGTTCAAAGGCGAAATCTGGCAAAACGGCAAGACTTGGCTGCCACCGCACCGACGGCCGATCGGCTATGTTTTTCAGGAAGCGAGTTTATTTCCGCACCTGACTGTGCTGAATAATCTGCAATACGGCCAAAAAAGAATTCCCACTGCCCGGCAGAGCGATTTCGATCCGATCATCGATCTGTTTGGTATCGGCCATTTGCTGGACCGTAAACCGGATAGGCTGTCCGGAGGCGAACGTCAGCGCGTCGGCATTGCCCGCGCGCTCGCGGTCAATCCGCGACTACTGTTAATGGACGAACCGCTCAGCGCTCTGGACTCGGCCCGAAAGCAAGAGATTTTGCCTTATTTGGAAAAACTCCGCGATCGACTCGATATTCCTATCGTTTATGTCAGCCATTCGCCGGATGAAGTCGCCCGGCTAGCCGATTATCTGGTTGCGATGGATAACGGCAAGGTCTTCGCTCACGGACCGCTCAAGGAAACACTGGCGCGAATCGATTTGCCGATACGTTTAGGCGAAGAAACCGGCATCGTGCTCGACGCGGTCGTCGCGGAACGCGATGCGCAGTGGCATTTGGCAAAATTGGATTTTCCCGGCGGTAGTCTGTGGACGCGGGACAAAGGCATTGCGCTCGACCGCCGCGTTCGCGTTAGGGTGTTGGCGAGGGACATCAGCCTGGCCCGGGACAATCGAGAACATTCCAGTATTCAGAATGTGCTGCCCGGTCAGGTGAAAGCCATCGCGGACGACGAACATCCCGGATTGGTCTTAGTCAGCGTCAAAGTCGGTCCGAGCGTTTTGGTTGCACGCTTGACCAAGCGCGCGGCGCATAGGCTCGATATCGAGCCAGGCCAATCGGTCTGGCTGCAAATCAAATCGGTGGCGTTGATGGAATGAGCTTCAACGAGAGAATGGCATCGTTATGCCATCCGTTATTTACTGAGTCTTATAAAAATCTTCTATTTGCTTTTCTAATTCAACACTTTTTTGGTTTAATTTGTTAATTTCTCTTTCAATTTCAACAAATCTTATTCCTTCAGGCGTTCCCTTTTCAGGTGGTGAATAATATGAACCTGCATCCAAATATTTATTCATAGCCTCTTTAATTTTTTGTAGTTCTTCAATTTTCTTCTGTAGAGGATTCTCAAAAGAAGAAATTGGATCTTTGGGCAATGCGCTTTCCCCATTTGATGTTTTAGGTTCGATAGGAACACCTTGTAATAACGACAACCTTTCAGACTTCAAATGATCAATTCTCATTAAAACCGAATTTAGGTGCGAAGTGATAGCAGCTAATTTAATCTGCTTTCTTTGATCCTCACTCGATATTTGTAATAACTTCCTGGTTTCTTCAAGTTCTTTTTTTTGTAATTCATAGGTTTTTGCTATCAGAAAAAAAGCAAAAGCAGCTATAAAAGGATTAAGGATTCCGCCAACATAATCACCGAATGCGCCCCAAACCTCATTTTTATCCGATAACTGACCGTTGAAAATATAAAAATAAAGCACAAAAACTATAACAGTAATTACGATAAGAACTAACGTGAGCCATTTTGTAATATTGTTTGTATCGTTGTGCATTTATTAGCCTGATTACTTAGAACTTTGAGACAATTTGATTTGGTTCAAGTCACCCTCCCCTAGGTCCCGTTAGGCCGCGCCGAGCACAGGCGATTTTGCCGAGAGCAGCCCGCTAGGGGAGCGGCAGGGATGCCGCTCGTTTTCGGAGGGCTAGGGATAGCCCTTCCGAAAACCCTCGGTAAAATCGTCAGCGCGCAGGATGCAGCGGCCTCCGGGTGTCTTTTCTTTTGGTTACTTTTCTTTGGACAAGCAAAGAAAAGTATCGCGGTTGTCGGTCCGCGAACCGACTCCACATAAACGTCGCGATAGCGACACAATCTCTTTGCCTAAGAATCAGAAATTTTCGTGAGTTTCGTGTTTTTCGTGGACGACTGATCGCTTTAACGCTTTTTCAACGCCTGTTTCGCCTGGTCCCACAACGCATCGAGCTCGGCTAGATTACAATCTCTCAAATCGCGCCCGGACTCTTGAACATGCCTTTCGATATATTGAAATCGCGACGAAAACTTTTTCGTGCTTTCGCGGAGCGCGATCTCGGGATTGACTTTCAGATGCCGGGCCAGATTGACCGCGACCAGTAATAGATCGCCTACCTCTTCCTGTATGTGCGCTTGATCGCCCGACTCCCACGCCTCCCTCACTTCCTCTAATTCTTCGGTAACTTTATCGAACACCGGCAAGACTTCGGGCCAATCGAAACCATGACTCGCGGCGCGGTTTTGGATTTTTTCGCATTGCACCAAGGCCGGCAGATTCCCCGGGACGCCATCGAGCACGCTGTCCGGCAATTCGTCGGAGCGTTTCGACTGGCGCTCTTCAAGCTTGGCTTGCTCCCAAGCCTGTTTGCGCTCCTCGTCGCTGTGATAAACCGCATCGCCGAACACATGCGGATGACGCCGAACCAACTTTTCGGCGATACCACCCGCGACTTGCTCGAAGTCGAACAAACCGCGCTCTTCGGCGATACGCGAATGAAAAACGACTTGCAATAACAAATCGCCTAGCTCCAGGCGCAAGTCTTCCAAATCGCCGCGCTCGATCGCGTCGGCGACTTCATAAGCCTCCTCGATCGTGTACGGTATCAAGCTATAGAAATCCTGCTCGATATCCCAGGCACAGCCGCCGTCCGGCGAGCGTAGCCGCGCCATGATACCAAGCAGTTTTTCGGTATTGCTTAGACTCAAAACGCAGCCCCGAAATTCTCGCGGTAACGCTCCTTGAAACTGTCGATGTCGAAGCTGTGATTTTGCGTACCGTGATGTTCGATCTTGATTGAACCCATCAACGAAGCGATTCTGCCGGTAGCCGGCCAACCCAAATCGTTGATCAAACCATATAAGAGCCCAGCCCGGTAGGCATCGCCGCAACCGGTCGGATCGACGACAGCGGCAGGCTTAACCGGCGGAATCTCGATACACTCCCCACCGGTATAAATTTTCGAACCGTTGCCGCCCAAGGTAACGATCAGCGCCTCGACTTTATCGGCCATTTCATCCAAGGACAAACCTGTGCGCTGCTGCATCATTTCGGATTCGTAGTCGTTCAGTGTGACCCAAGTCGCTTGCTCCAAAAACTTCAGTAATTCATCGCCGTCGAACATCGGCATGCCTTGGCCCGGATCGAAGATGAAAGGGATGTTTTGCTCGGCGAATTGTTCGGCATGTTGCTGCATGCCTTCCTTGCCGTCCGGAGAGACGATACCGATACTGATCGAACCGTCGGTCGGTACCGAATTCAAATGCGAGAAATTCATCGCGCCCGGATGGAAAGCCGTGATTTGATTGTCTTCCTGATCGGTCGTGATATAGGCTTGACCGGTATAATTGTCGTCGAGGATACGAATATAGTCGCTTGACAAACCGCATTGCGACAACCATTGCGAGTAGGGCTCGAAATCGTGCCCAACCGTCGCCATGATCAAAGGATCTTCACCGAGCAAGTTGAGGTTATAGGCGATATTACCGGCACAACCGCCATATTCGCGGCGCATGACCGGCACCAAAAACGAAACATTAAGGATGTGGACTTTTTCCGGCAGTATATGATTCCTGAACTTATCATGAAAGACCATGATGGTATCGTATGCCATCGAACCACAGATTAATGCACTCATTGTTTCTCCTAAAAAAATAAAATCAATATCCAGGTAATCGCCGCCCAAACCAAGGAAAGCATGACAGCGGCCGAACCGATGTCCTTGGCCCGGCCGGACAGTTCATGATGCTCGAAACCGACCCGGTCCACGACCGCCTCGACCGCCGAATTCAGCAGTTCCACCAATAAAACCAGAACCATGCTGCCGATAAGCAGCAATTTCTCGATGTTTGTCTCGCCGAGCCAAACGGCCAACGGCGTCGTTACTATAAACAACCAAACCTCTTGCCTAAACGCCTCTTCATGAGACCAAGTGGCCTTAAAGCCCGACAGCGAAAAGAAAAAAGCGTTTACGATGCGTTTAAAACCTTTTGCGTTTTGATTTGCCATAGTTTGATACAAGTTTCGGTAGATTAAAACGCCAGATTACACAAGCCTTTTGTCATTTTAATTACAATCATTTTACAGCGTCTTAATAAGCTTAGTAATTTTTATAAGACCTTGTTTATTAATGACATTATATAATGATCAATACTTGTTCGATTTATAAAAACGCCTGCAAAGTCAAATTGTTGAGAACCTTCTCAAGACGCTATCCACAGAGTTATCCACAGATTTTGTGGATAATTGACAAGCAGACGTATCACTTACAAGCAAAGTACCGGCCAACTCACATCCCTTATTTCCCAAGTTGCTATTCAAGTATGTAGCCCGTATGCAGCTTAGCGAAATACGGGAATGGCGTGGCCCCGAGCTTCCCGGATTGCGCTTCGCTCCATCCGGGCTACGCTAATTGGACCCGCCGGAAGCGGTAGCGATTTAGCAGCGGTGATCTGTGCTTAGCTTGAGCGTATGCCCCCCCATAACGCGCCAAACAACGCTTTCGGCTTATTCGGCAATCAATTGACCGTAGGCCGAGGCATCCAGCAAGGCATCCAATTCTGCCGGATTGTCGGCCTTCACGCAAAATAGCCAAGCCTCATAAGCATCGTCGTTGACCTGCTCGGGCGCATCCGATATGTCCTCGTTGACCGAAACGACTTCCCCTGACACGGGGCTGAATAAATCCGAAGCGGTTTTGACCGATTCGATGACCGCGCATTGCTCGCCCGCTTTCACGACACGCCCGACTTTAGGCAGCTCGATAAAAACTAAATCGCCGAGTTCGGCTTGCGCGAATTCGGTAATACCGACGCGCACCACATTGTCGTTTTCCAGTTTTGCCCATTCATGGGTTTTTGCATACTTTAAATTTTTCGGCAAATCGCTCATCGATACTCCTCCGTTCAAAAATGCCTAACAGCGCAAACCGTAAAGAATAACGCGATCCATTATAAAAACAACAAATAATTTCGGTTACGCCCCTTCCGGCCCTTATAATTTGGTTATGCCGTACATGAAATTCTCCTTTATTAACTTCGCCAGTCGCCCTATAACCTTGTTAGGCGAATTGAAATGGCCGACTTTGATTAGCCTAGCGCTTACACTAAGCGCTAATGGCATTGCCTTTGCGGCGACTCAAGACAAAGAAACAGCTCTCGTTCGAACCGAAACCGATGTTGACGACTACGGGGATGAAGGCACTCTGAACATAGACTCGGCCGCTCAAATTCGCTCCGGCCTGAAAACAATGAAACTCGAACCTTATCGGTATCGTCCGGAACTGACCGCGTACGGTAATGTCGTTGCGTTACAACCGCTGCTGGATTTGAGAAACCGTTACCTCGCCGCACTCAGCGGGCATGAGAGCGCCAAGTCTCGACTGACGTTGGCTCAACAATCAATCGACCGAACTCGGCTTTTACACCGCGGCGGCGCCGTTTCCGGGCGCAGTCTTCAAGAACAACAGTCGCAATGGCAGTCGGAACAAGCGATAACTCAAGGCAGTCGCCTACAAATCGAAACCGTTCGCAATGAGGCGCTACTCAATTGGGGCCAAGCGATTGCCGAATTGTTTCTTGATGCCAATACCGACACCCTGCGCCCCTATCTTTCCGGGCAGAAAAATTTATTGCATATCTCGTTACCGCCTAATAATAAACCGGTCGATACGCTCGACGAAATCCGGGTCTCGCGCTATGGCGACCGAAACCGAACCGAACCGGCGCGCTTTATATCGCCTGCACCGCAAACAGACCCGCTGACCCAAGGCGAAAGTTATTTTTTCGAAACCGAACACGGCGGCATTCGAACCGGTATGCGCATTGCCGCCTTCATCCCATTACGCGAAAACGCCCAAGTCGGCGTGTTAATTCCGGCATCATCCGTCATTCGCCATCTCGGTCAAGCTTTGGTTTACGTCAAAACAGCCCCGGAACATTTTCAGCGACTGACCATTACCGAGCTTATCGACACGGGTGCCGGCTATTTCGTCACGGACGGTTTGCATGCGAGTCAGGAATTGGTCGTAAGCGGCGCGCAAATGCTGCTTTCGGAGGAATTCAAAAGCCAAATTCCCGATGAAGATGATGATTGATTTGCCGAACACCGAAACGCAGGGCGGCGCAAAATCTGTTTTATACCTTTCGCACTTCAAATTTCGGCAGTGCCTAAGGAGGCACCGGGGTGCTTGGCAAAGGCTTTGCCAGCATGGATGCTGGCATAGAGCCTACATGGACGTATTCACCCAGCACCTAAATTCCATAGTCCATTGGCTATGGTTAACTATCTTGGATAATTTAGGTGCTGGGTTCACGGCGTCCTTTGACGGGCCCCTGGTGCCGAATTTTGATCTACGATGGGTTATAAAATGCTGAGCGCCTTAATCCGCTTTGCGATCCGTCAACATGGCATCGTGATCGTCTCGGCATTAGTGCTATTTGTCTACGGCTTTTATCGTTTCGCCGTGGCAGGACTCGACATTTTTCCGGAATTTTCGCCGAAGCAAGTCGTCATCCAAACCGAAGCGCCCGGCTATTCCGCCGAGCAGGTCGAAACGCTCGTTACGAAAGCGATTGAAAGCTCAATCTCGGGCCTAATCGGTTTAAAAACGGTCCGCTCGGAATCGATACAGGGCTTATCGGTCGTGACCGCGCTTTTTGAAGAAAGCAGCGATATCCACCGTAATCGGCAAATGGTCGGCGAACGCCTGGCCGGTATCGCCAATCGCCTGCCGCAAGGCATCGGCCCGCCTCTGGCAGTCCCCTTGTCTTCGTCATCGGCAACGGTTTTGACGATCGGTCTGCATTCGGATCGGCAGGATTTAATGGCCCTGAGAAGCCTTGCCGATTGGACGATCGTGCCGCGATTAATGGCGGTCCCAGGCGTTGCCGATGTCAATATATTCGGCGGTGAAATTCGGCAATTGCAAATTCAAGTCGACTCCGCCCGTTTGCAGCGCTTCGGCTTGGCACTCGATGAAGTCGTTCAAGCCGCCTCGGAATCGACGAACCTTCAAGGGGGAGGTTTCATCGAAACCGACAATCAGCGTTTTAGCATCAAGCTTTCCGGCCAAAATCTCAGCCCGAAACGACTGCAAGACATTATTGTTAGGCATACTCAAGGCCGAAGTGTCACGCTCGGGGATGTCGCCGATATTCGCTATGGGCCGGAACCGCCGATCGGCGCCGCACAAATCATGGGCCATCCGGGTATCGTCATGATGGTCATCGGCCAATACGGCGCCAATACGCTCACCGTTTCGAGACAGGTCGAAAAAGCCTTGAGCGAATTCAATACCCTATTCGCCAAGCAAGCGATCGATTTTTATCCGAACTTATTCCGTCCCGCCGATTACATCGAAACCTCGTTGCATAACTTATCGGGACATTTATTAATCGGCGGCTTATGCGTGTTGATCGTGCTGTATCTATTTTTATTCGAAATGCGGACCGCCTTCATCGCCGCGACGGCAATACCGGTATCGCTGATTGCCGCTGTTCTAGTGCTGCTCGGATTCGGCGTCAATTTGAATATCATGGTCTTAGGCGGACTTGCCATTGCGCTCGGCGAAGTCGTCGACGATGCGATCATCGATACCGAAAATATCTTTCGTCGGCTGCGTGAAAATCGGCTTTCGGCAGCACCGCGCCCGGTTTCCGAAGTCATCTACTCCGCCTCGATGGAAGTCAGAGGCTCGGTGGTCTATGCCAGCTTTATCGTCGCACTGGTTTTCGTGCCGCTGTTGTCCTTAACCGGTGTTGCCGGACGCCTGTTTTCGCCCTTGGGCATATCCTATATTCTTGCGATACTGATGTCGCTAGTCGCGGCATTAACGCTGACTCCGGCGCTGTGCTTCCTGTTATTGAGCAAATCCCACACAACCGATAAAGAACCGCCATTGATCCGATTCTTAAAACCGGTTTACCGGCGTTGGCTTGGCTTCGTTAGTCGGCATTTTAAACTGGCAATATCTGCTGCCGTACTGATCTGTGTCGCCGGCCTGGCCGCATTGTTTTTCACGAACAGCCGATTTCTACCGCCGCTACGTGAAGGTCATTATATCGTGCATACCAGTAGTATTCCCGGCACGGCGCTGAAGGAATCGATCCGAATCGGTACGAAAATCACCGAGCAATTTTTACAAATTCCGGGCGTCGTTTCAGTTTCGCAATGGGCAGGGCGCGCGGAGCGCGGAGCCGATACCTACGGCAGTCATTACAGCGAATACGAAGTCCGCCTGGCGTCGATGTCCGGTCCGGAACAACAACAAGTCTTGAACCGAATGCGCGAGACTTTGGACGGAGTTCCGGGCATCGTGTTTGAAGCCAATACCTTTTTGACCGAACGGGTCGACGAAACCATCTCCGGCTACACGTCGCCCCTTGTGGTCAATGTTTACGGCAATGATTTGGGCGCTCTCGACACTAAAGCAGAGGAAATCGCACAACTATTTCGATCGATTCCGGGTGCGGCCGATGTAACGGTCCGTTCGCCGCCCGGCACACCGATACTCGAAATCCGGTTGCAATCGGACAAACTGGCCTTTTGGGGCCTGCGTCCGGCACACGTGATGAGCACCGTGCAAAGCGCCTATGAGGGCCGCATCATCGGCAAACACCTCGAAGGCAACCGCATTGACAACATAGCCGTTACCCTCGATGTCAATGTCCGCAATAAGCTCGAAGCGCTCGAAAAACTATCGATCCGCGCCCCGGACGGCACGCTCGTGACTCTCGGGCAAATCGCCGATATCGAGCAAAGCTCCGGGCGATACAATATCCTGCATGAAGGAGCAGAAAGGCGACAAACCGTTACCGCAAATATTATCGACCGGGATTACGAATCGTTCGTCGCCGAATTGAAGCAAAGAGTATTCGACGAAATCCATTTTCCGGCCGATATGTATCCGGAATTTACCGGCGCCGCGATTGAACAAGCCGAGGCGCGCCGAGAATTGATCTTGCATTCGCTGTTGGCCGGTGCGGGCGTATTGATGCTAATCCACATTGCGATCGGCAGCTTTCGTCACACAGTATTGACACTCGTGAATCTGCCGTTTTCGTTGATTGGCGGTGTTGCGGCGGTATTCTTGACCGGCGCGACACTATCGGTGGGTTCGGTGGTCGGTTTCATCACGCTGTTCGGCATCACCGTACGGAACAGCATTATGTTGATCGCCCATTACCGGCATCTAGTGCGAACCGACGACAAAGGCTGGGATTTCCCAACGGCCATGCAAGGTGCGGAAGAGCGTCTGCCGTCGATTCTAATGACCGCATTGGTCACCGCGCTAGCGATGCTGCCTATCGCATTGAATAGCGATAATCCGGGGCGGGAAATCATGGGGCCGATGGCGGCAATCATCATCGGCGGTCTGGCCTCCTCGACACTACTCAACCTATTACTCATGCCGATTATTTTGTTACGATTCGGCAGATTTCAGGGGAAACTTTAAGCGATGACCCCAGAAAAAGCACTTCACCATGAAGATCATGAAGAAGAAGTTATACCCTTCGTAGATCAAAATTCGGCCCCGGGGTGCTCCTCCGGCATACGCAATGCGCCTTCGGAAAATGGTTTTACGGTCAGGAAAGACGGCATGCCGAATCGCGCTTTCCGGAATTAAAACCGCTACTCGCCGATGTCGAAGAACCGCATCGACTCTTGCACGAATCGGCCAAATTAATCCGGGATGCGCGCGTCAACACGACCCGAAACATCGACCAGAGCGACACTCAACAAACCAGCGCGCTATATAAAAATGAAACAGTGCCTAATCTCCAAAGCGTGCAGCATTATCTTGGGCAAATGCGCGACATCGTCAATGCTTCGGCAGCCGCTATTCAACAAGCCATGGAAAACGACAGCACTCAAGCTCGTTTCGTTTTGACTGTCATTACAATTATTGCGGTTTTGGCGGGTATCACTCTGGCCACGGTCATCGTCAGATACATTCTTAAACAACTCGGTGGCGAACCGGCGGAACTGGCGGCGATCTCGAAACGTATGGCCTTTGGCGACTTGACGATGACATTAGATGTCAAACCCGGCGATCAGGAAAGCTTATATGCATCGATGGCGGAAATGATCAACAACCTTAAGCAAACGGTTGAGGAAGTAAGAAACCGTGCGGATTATTTGACCAGTGCCGCGAATGAAGTTAGCGCGACCTCGCAGAGCCTTAGCCAAAGCGCCACCGAACAAGCCTCGGGACTGGAGGAAACGACCTCCAGCTTGGAACAGCTGACCGCATCGGTGCAGCACAATAGCGAAAATGCTGTTGCAACCAGCAAAATCGCGACAGGAACCGCAGCAGAAGCACAACAAGGCGGCGATGCAGTAACTCGAACCGTGCAGGCAATGCGCGAAATTGCCGATAAAATCGAGATTATCGAAGACATTGCCAGAAAGACAAATTTGCTTTCGCTCAATGCCGCGATCGAAGCGGCGCGCGCCGGCGAACACGGGCGCGGCTTTTCGGTCGTCGCATCGGAAGTTCGCAATCTCGCCGAAAATAGCCGCAAAGCCGCGGAACAAATCGGGGAACTGGCCACCGACAGTGTCGATATCGCCAATCAAGCCGGACAATTGCTACAACAAATCGTTCCGGATATCGGCAAAACCGCGACCTTAATCGAAGAAATCACATCCGCTAGTAACGAGCAAGCATCAGGTTTGGCGCAAATCAACGAAGCCATGACGCAACTGGACAAAGCCACGCAACAAAATGCCGCCGCGTCCGAGCAACTTGCGGCGACGGCCGAAGAACTTTCAGGCAATGCCGAGGAACTCCAGCAAGCCATGGCTTTTTTCAAAGTCGACGATGACGTCCAAAACCGTTAATTCTAAATTCGGCAGTTTAACCATGAAGTTCATGAAGTCTTTCAACGGCTTGCCATAAAATAGTGGATAACCTTACTGTGAAAGTCCCGCAAGGTCGGGCAATGCTTTTTTTACCCGGCGCTAAAGGCTCAGGGCAAACGCATTAAAATAATTAACATATCAATATGTTATCCTGTTTCTTAGAACGCTTAGTCAATTCGGTTTAACTTATGGTACCCCCCTGGGCCCCGTTAGGCCGCGCCGAGCACTGGCGATTTTGCCGAGAATAGCCCGCTAGGGGAGCGGCAGGGATGCCGCTCGTTTTCGGAGGGCTAAGGATAGCCCTTCCGAAAACCCTCGGCAAAATCGTCAGCGCGCAGGATCCAGCAGCCTCCGGGTGTCTTTTCTTTTGGATACTTTTCTTTGGACAAGCAAAGACAAAATCGCCTGGAGCGATTTTGAACAGCTTTAGCTGGCCCGTAGGGCGAAACCCATGGATGGGTTTCGTAGCAGTATCGCGGTTGTCGGTCCGCGAACCGACTACACATAAGCGTCGCGATAGCGACACAAAGCCTTATTTAGGTTTCAAACTAAATCTTATAGTTAACCAGGAAAAAAGGAATATTTTAACTATTTGATTTTCTATAGTGTTTTAATGCGTTTGCCCTGGCTAAAGGCTGGTAACGTAAGCATAGCCTTAAAAAACCTCTGCGTCTCTGCGCGAATTATATCTGCGGATTCAACTAACAAGTGCAATGCCCTACGAATCCCGCAATTGCTCGAGTAGATCCGAGAACTCATTCAAACCTTGCTTGATTTCGACAATATCGAAACTATCGATATGCCGTTCGAGACGTTCGGCGTAGTCAAGGATCGGAGTAAACCGGTAATGCTCGCCGATTGCCGACACGTTTTCGGCAAATGTTTTCATAGTCGATATATTATTGCTGAACGCAGCCTGCTCGCATTGCGAGCTTAATTTTCCCAAGGCCGCCAGCACTTCGGGCAAGACAGCTTGTTGTTCCGTCGTTAATACGAGCGAATTTGGCTCGACTTGCGCCATTTCGTCCCTATCGAACGGTAAAAACTTCGCCAGCTCTTCAATCAAGTCGGCTTTCAACACCGGTTTTCTCAGATAAGCGTCGAAGTGCGCGGTTTTTACCCGGTCGTATTCGTCTTTCATGACCGACGCAGTCAACGCGATAATCGGCGTATCGCTAAACGATTTTATTTTCTCGGCCGCCTCATAACCGCTCATCACCGGCATACGAATGTCCATCAATATCAAATCGACCGGCTGCCGTTTAACCGATTCGACGGCTTCTCGCCCGTTTTCGACCGTCAAGACAGTCAAAGCCGTTTCGGAAAAATTCTCTTGCAATAAACGCCGATTATTTTCGATATCGTCGACGACTAAAACCGTTGCCGGATGAAACCGGATTTTTGGGTTACCAGCCCCCACTTTTATTTGTTCGGTTTCGTCGATGGACGCGATATCGACATTGTAAAGTCTGACGGTAAACGTAGAGCCTTCGCCCAAACGGCTACTCACAGTAATCTCGCCGCCCATCATTTCGACCAAACGACGGCTGATCGCAAGCCCCAAACCGGTACCGCCGTATTTACGAATATCCTGCCCTTCCGATTGCTCGAATTCTTGAAAAATAACTTGTTGATGTTCCTGAGATATGCCGATACCGGTATCCTCGACGTCGATACATAAATCCAATCGACTGCGAATCTCGTCTTCATTAGCGGTACGCGCAATCAAACGAACATGACCCTGATCGGTAAATTTCACGGCATTGCCGATTAAGTTGAATAGCACTTGGCGCAAACGCGTGGCATCAAGCACCAAGCTGTACGGAATGGCGGGATCGACATTTAAAATCAATGCTAAATTTTTTTCTCGCATTTTCATCGTAAAAATACCGCCCAGTTCGGCAAATAATTCGTGCGGATTACAAGCTTGCTTTTCGATACTGAGCTTGCCGGCCTCGATTTTCGATAAATCCAGAATATCGTTGATCAGTGCCAATAGGTTTTGCCCGGCGGCTTTAATTGTTTTCACGAAAGATTTGAGATGGGGCTCCTTGATTTGCTCGTCGAGCAATTCAGTAAAACCGATAATCGCATTCATCGGCGTTCTGATTTCATGACTCATGTTCGCAAGAAAACGGGACTTGGCTTGGTTTGCCAACTCAGCCTGTTCCTTAGCTTTGGCTAGCGCAATTTCAGCATTTTTTCGCTCGCTGATATCCCAACTCACTCCAATGATTTTCCCCGGTTTGGTTTCGTTGCCAATAATCCGGCTACCGCTGTATAGTGTGCGAATAATACCGTCCGGACGAATAATCCGATATTCGTTATGGGCTTGATCATCGCGCTGTTGTAACTGACTGATCGCGCCTTGAACCAGAGACCGGTCTTCCGGATGGATACGTTCTATCCATCCGGCAAAGGCAAGCCTCGGCTGTTTAGGTAGTCCGTATATGTCGAACATCCTATCGTCGAACAGCAAATAAGGTTCGCCGGTCAAATTCAACTCCCAAACGCCAAGTGATGCAATTCCGGCCGCAAGCGTTAGCCGTTCGTTTAATAGTGCGGCTTCTTGTTCGCTCTGCTTACGCCGGACTACTTCGTCGGCCAAACGCCGGTTCCAAAAGAACACGAACGCCAATATCAGTAAAAAGCCCCCAACGATCCACGCGATCAAACGATAATCGATTTTTTCGGCAATACTTTTGCTTGCCCAAGCATTGCGTATTTTCTGTTGTTCGCTTGGTCCGATCGCATGTAAGGCACGATTTAACAGCGGAGCCAGTTGCGCCTGTTTCTGTACAGTGGCGAAACCCAGCTCGCTGGTAAATTCGGTTTTACCGACGATCCGGATATTATGGATGCCTTGGTCAGCTATTTGGTAGCCGGCTGCGGCTAGCGTACAAAACAGTGCGTCAACCTTGCCTGTCGAAACCGCAGTCAAACCTTCAGCGACCGAATCCACATAATGAAAATCGATTTCCGGATATTGGGCGGCAATGGCCGAGGCATAACCGTATCCCTTGACGATAGCCAACCGGCGATGCCCGATTTGTTGAATATTATCGACATAGGACTCTCTGTCGCTCATCACGATCACGACCGGACTACTGAAAAAGGGATCGCTAAAAACCAACCGTTCGTCATCTAGACTCTCAAGAGACTGGAGTACGACATCGACTTCGCCGATCTCGATTTTTTGCCTAGTTTCACGCCACGACTCGACAGGAATGATATCTAAATCGATACGAAGTATTTTGGCAATCAATGCCAAATAGTCCGCCGCCATGCCGATATATCGGCCCTGGCGATCGACGCTTTCGTAAGGCAACCTATTTCTCTTGGCGGCAATTCGAATCACCGGATGTTCGGCCAACCATTTTTGCTCGTCCGCCGTCATAGCGACCGTTCGCCCCTTGAATCTGGCGCCGAACCATTTATCTCGTACTAACTGCTTCTCCAGTTCGGGAATCGCCGCAAGCGCTTTGTTCAAGATCGAATGCAATTCCGGCAAATCCGTACGAACCGCCATGTGCAATTGCTGAGCCTCACCGGGAGGCAATACCTTAAACGGGCGGATCGTTGTGATCGCATTGCGCTTTAGCCAATAGGTGATAACCGAATGCGCATCGACCAGTAAATCCGCTTTTCTCTCGATGACGCTTTGCAAAGCTCCCATTAGATCCTCGGCTTCGAGAATATTCAGCTCCGGGAACATTTTTTTTATGGTTTTATCATGCAAAAAACCTCTCGGTATCGCGATCGTTTTGCCGGCTAAATCCGCCAAGGACTTGGCTTGAACATCTTCATGAATGAAAAAATAATCCAACATCCACTGATAAGGCTCGGTAAAAAGCATATAGCCGGCCCGCTCCTCGGAATAATAAAGCGATGGCAACACGTCGATTTTGCGTTGCCGGATCTTTTGTAGCAAATTATTCCAATTATCGATTTCGGCATCAAAAGTCAATCCGGTATATTGCCCGATCAATTGCAACATATCCCGGCTCAAGCCGGTATGGGCGCCGTTGCGATCGACAAAGTCATAAGGAGCCCAATCCCGCTCTCCACCGTAACGGATCACCGGGTTACGTTTTATCCAGGCGCGCTCTTTTGCCGAAAAAGCCAATACAGGACCGGTCTCGGCATCCGGCAAGCGAAAAAAAAAGTCTTCCCCGATGCGACTGTGCTCGACAAATCCCAAACGTTGATAATCCTCGGCCGTCAAACGATAACGCTTGGGATCGACCGAGCCTAACTGTATCAACTCGGGAATAATCATCTGCCGGGTCATGCGCGCTTCATACTCTAGATAAGCGAGGGAAAGCTGAGGGTTATATCGAGCGATAATCAGCTCGATGATTTCTTTCGGGTGATCGAGCGCATACTGCCAACCTTTGAGCGTCGCCCGGCTGATTTTTTCGACTCGCTCGGGATGTTCGATGATTTCATTGCGGGTAGTAAATAAATTGTCTCCGTAATAATCGATTCCGTAATTTTGCGGATTGATGACATTGACTTCAATTCCTTGCTCTTTCAAAAGGAAAGGCTGAGAAGTCGCGTAGGCGGTAACGACATCGATCTTGCCGTCGCGTAAATCCTGATAGGAATCTCCGTTTGCCTTGAACCGTTGAACTTTATTGAGATCTCCGAGGGTTTTCAGCAGCAGCGCATTCAACGCCGCATCGCCGCGACTGGATAAGTCGAGCGCGACCTTTTTGCCGATCATTTCATAAGGACTGACGATGCCCGAATCGCGGCGGGCTATGAATACTAGCGGAGAATGTTGAAAAAATTGATTTATCAGAACGACCGGTTCGCCCTGTAGATGATAGATCAGCAAAGTGCTATCGGTTACGCCGTATTCCGACTCCCCGCCGAGGACTTGTTTTACGAAGTCTTTCGAGTAATCAATTTCCTTCAGCCGGACATCGAGCCCCTCGTCCCGGTAAAAACCTTTCTCGATGGCCGCATAGTAACCGGCAAATTGAAAGCCATGTTCCCAACGCAATTGAATACTGACAGAATCCAGGTCTAGTGCCGATTCGTCTGCTGCTGCGTACGCACCGCTTAAAAATAAATAAAAAAAGCACAATAGAATAGCGATAGCGGTTTTTACACCCATCGGCGGCATCTAAGCGACTCTCACTTCAAATCGACGATCGCGAAAAACTCATCGACATGATCTAGGAAAATGTCGACCAATTCCGGATCGAACTGCGTTTCGCGATGACCCTCAATGTAATCGACGACCCGGTCGCGACTCCAAACGGCTTTGTAACATCGCGCATGAGTCAACGCGTCGAACACATCGGCTAACGCGACGATTCGACCGTAAATATGAATTTCGCTGCCCTTCAATTCGCGAGGATACCCGCTGCCGTCCCATTTCTCATGATGTTCGTGAGCAATGATGGCGGCGGATTTAATGATTCTTCGATGCGAACGGCATAGTAATTGATAACCGTTAGTGGTATGCGACTTGATGACATTAAATTCTTCCTCGGTCAATCGTCCCGGCTTATTCAATATTTCCTTAGGTATCGTCATCTTGCCGATATCATGCATCGGAGAGGCATGATACAACATATCCATATCGTGAACGGAGAGGCTTTTATGATATTTAGCCAGCAATGCTGAAATCTCGGACAAGCGCTTGATATGCTTTCCGGTTTCATCCGAAGTCGACTCCATCAATTCGGTCAGGATAAATATCATCTCTTTTTGATTTTCTTCCAGCTCAGAAAGTAAGCGGACTCGTTCATAGGCAACCTTTGCTTCCAATGCGATATTATGTTCGCGCAGTATTTTTTTGGCATGAAACAAATCGATATGCGTTTTGACGCGCGCCAACAATTCATCGGCATGAAAAGGCTTGGTTATATAATCGACACCACCGACAGTGAAGCCTTTCGCCATCGAATCAACATCGACACGGGCGGTTAAAAAAATAATCGGCACATCCTGATAGCGCGGATTGTCTTTTAAAATTCTGCAGACTTCGAAGCCGTCCATAACCGGCATCATAATGTCCAACAGAATCAAATCGAACGGCGCGGGATTTTCTCGAATCAACCGTAACGCTTCTTCTCCGCTGCCGGCAAACGAGAGATCGTAATTATCTTCCTTTAAAAAATTCATGGCGACACGAATGTTATCGATGACGTCATCGACAATCAGAATACGATTGGATGTAAGCATGGGGTGTGATTCAGTTGCTTGATGTATTGGATTTCTTAAGCGTAGCAATCAAATCCCAGATTGTCTACGGTCCATGCTAGGCAATCAATTACTTGCCGATTTGAATGATTTTTAAATTATACAAAGGATTTCCACTACAAATTGCGGCGGGATAGCCTGGACTCTATAAGGCTCTCGCAGGCTATGATTGAAACAAAAGTATTATAAATAATGCCAAATTGAATATTTCACCGACATTCATATTATTTTTCAATTGCTTACGATATATAAATGTTAAGAATAGGTTCCCGGGAACCGAACAGCCTAAAACTTGCCCATACTCAATACAAAACCATCTATAATTTATTACAAATTACGGGCGTAAAACGCTTTCCGTACTCTTACTCATTCATGAATCTCATTGTGCAACTGATTATCCCATTTATTTTACTTTTTTTATCGGTGCCGTCGGTTGCCGCTGATTTAGCGACCGACTCGGCTTCAGCATCGATTCCGGTACGCACTATTACTTTGAATCCCGAGGAACAGAAGTGGCTGGAAAAGCATAAAAAAATCCGAATCGCTTTTGACGGAGACTTTCCTCCATTTAGCTTTGTCAATGATAAAGGCATTGTCGAAGGCGTTGCCGTTGAAATCATTAGCTTGCTAAGCCGGCGACTTGGTATTGACTTCGAAATTTATCCGCACACCGAATGGAGCCTGATATACGAAGCAGCCGTCGCGAGAAAAACCGATGTCGTGGCAACGATGGTTAATAGACCGGAGCGTCGCACATGGTTTTTCTTTACTCAGCCCTATCTCAACAAATCACTGGTCATCATTACCCGAAAAGACAATTTCGCCATCAAACGCCGCACCGATATCGCCGGCAAAAAAATCGCCCTGGTCGACAATTACCAATATGTCGATCGAGTCCGCGAGGAATTTCCTTCGATCAAAATACATGCGGTCGATTCTTTCCTCGAAGGGCTTAAGGCAGTTGCGAACCGACAAGCGGATGCCGCAATCACTTTTACCGGTACCGGTCATTTTTTAATCGATAAACACCAACTCAACGACCTTAATATAGCGGCTTTCTACGATCACAACAGCGCAAACGAAAGTATTGCGATACGTAAAGATTGGCCGGAATTGGCTTCGATATTACAAAAAGGGCTCGACTCACTCAGCTCCGATGAAAAACAGGCGATCTTCGAAAAATGGGTGCCCAAGGTTGAAACCGTGGTCACCGACTATGTGCTGATCGGAAAAATTGTCGCGGCATTCGCATTCGTGCTACTCATTATGTTGCTATGGATTGTTCAAGTCCGCAGACAAAATCGCCGCATCGAGCAATCTAAGGATGAAGTATTGCTCGCCAATCAACAGTTAGTCAATCTACAAAACGAATTGGAAAACTTGGTCGAACAACGGACTGCCGAGCTTAAAGCTAGCGAACAACAATATCGCAGCTTGGTCGAGAATCTGCGCCATGAATATTTTTTCTATCGCCAAGACCGTTCAGGATTACTGACCTATGTGAGCCCCTCGGTTTGCAATATACTCGGCTACAGTGCGGAGGAGTTTATCGCCAATCACCGCGATTTCCTGACCGACAACGCTATTAACTTAAATATCGATAAAAACACTGATTTATGCTTAAAAGGCATTCCTCAACCGCCCTATGAAGTCGAAGTATACGACAGTAACGGTTATATTCATTGGCTTGAAGTCATGGACTCGCCCGTATTGGACCAAAACGGCCAATGTATTGGCGTAGACGGTATTGCACACGATGTTACCGAGCGTAAAGAAACGCATGAATTACTCACATCGCTGTCTTATTATGACGACCTAACCGGTCTAGCCAATCGGCGCTTATTCGCCGATCGCCTACAACAGGCGATCAATCTTGCTCACCGAAACAAAGCTTCGATTACGCTGTTTTATCTTGACCTGGATAAGTTTAAATCGATCAATGACACACTCGGCCATGCCGCAGGAGACGAAGTTCTTAAGGAAACGGCGGAAAAAATACTGTCAGTCATACGTGACTCCGATATAGCGGCCCGCATGGGTGGCGATGAATTCGTCATACTCCTACCTGATTCCGACGCCCAAGCCGCCCTATCGGTCGCTGAAAAACTCATCAAAGTCTTGCAACAGCCTTATTACATCGGCGAACAAATGCTTACCGTCGGAAGCAGTATCGGCATCTCAGTGTATCCGGGCAACGGCACCGACGGCGATAGCCTAATCAATCATGCCGATACCGCGATGTATCACGCCAAGAAGGAAAAATTGGGTTATGCCTTTTATTCCGAGGACATGCAACCGGCTTTCATAAGCCCCGAACAACTGACAGAAGACTTGGTGAAAACCGTTAAACATTGCCTGCGAATAAGCCGGACAACCTCAGCAAGTGCGTTGGAAAATGTTCAAAACCCAAGCATGAACGGTCATTTTTTGATTTATTATCAAAGTCGACATGCATTAATCAACAGCGACATCATCGGTTTCGAAAGTTTAGTCCGCTGGTACCATCCCGAACAGGGCATCTTATCGCCTTCGGAATTTTTACCGATCGCCGAAAAATCCGGTTTAATCGATAAAATTACCGACTGGGTCGTCAGGCAGGTCTGTAGTCAGGCACTGGCTTGGGAAAAGATGAACATCAGACCTGCCAAAATCAGCATTAATCTTTCGGTCAATCAAGTTCAACAACAGAACTTAGTGGAAAGAATTCTACGCGATATCGATAACCTCGGAGCAACTCCGAGCTGGCTGGAAATTGAGATTAAAGAGAGCACGATCATGCAGGATATCGACCATGCCATTAACATCCTCCATCGACTAAATGCTGCGGGCCTGTCGGTTGCAATTGACGATATCAATTCCGATTCGCCTATTTTGGAGCGGCTCGATTCCCTTCCGGCGCAAACCATCAAAATCGATCGCGCACTGATTCGAACCCTACCGGTCAATAACGAAAATGCGGACAGCGTCGTATCGATCATCAACAAAGCGCACGCTCATGGTAAAGCCGTCACGGCGGAAGGAGTGGAAAGTGAAAGTCAATTGGATTTTCTCAAAGCCAGCCGTTGCGATAATGTGCAAGGATTCTATTTCAGCAAGCCTCTAGCAGCCGCCGAAGCAGAAAACTTTCTCAAGAGTTTGTCATGGTTTCTTGATAAAAACGACTAAAGATTCCGCGATCAATAAATTCGTGGAATTATACCTTTCGCATTCCAAATTACGACAGTGTATGAGAAAGTCATTATTGACTATTTCCTAAATGCCTTGGTTAGGGGGTAAGAGAACCGCTTCAACTGCTAACGCGAACATAGCCAAATTATACCTATCCGCACTTCAAATTTCGGAATTGACAGATCTATCGTTGCCGAAGTTTGATTACGTCTGTTCATAAAGGCTACATCGAGTCGGTTAACCCACTTCCATTTCAAAGACGAACACCCCAATTCCATTGAAAATGCTTTATCATAGCGCACTCAAAACAGCATACTCTTACGACCGACAATAATAATGAATACCCCGTCACTCCCCTTACAAGACCGCAGACTCTCGCTTATTCTGCTTTTCGCCGCGACGCTATTCACCAGTGCCACATTGATGTTTAGCGTACAACCGATGTTCGGCAAGCTGATATTACCTAAATTGGGCGGCACACCCGCAGTTTGGAATACCTGCATGGTCTTTTATCAAAGCATCCTTTTTCTAGGTTATATGTATGCGCATTTTTTAGCGACACGCCAAAACACTCGGCGACAGCTTCAGATCCATGCCGCCGTCCTATTTATCAGCCTGATGATATTACCGGTTGCTTTGCCGGATAATCTATCGCCTCCGACCAAGAGCAACCCTACGCTATGGCTACTTGGCACATTATTCCTTGCGATCGGCCTACCCTTTTTTGTCGTTTCGACTACAGCGCCGCTGTTGCAAAAATGGTTCGCGCAAGTCGGCCATCACACCAGTCACGACCCCTATTATCTCTATGCCGCAAGCAATGCCGGAAGCCTGCTGGCCTTATTGAGCTATCCGTTTGTAATCGAGCCGAATATCGGATTGACTTCGCAGCAAATCGCCTGGAGTGGCGGCTATGCGGTCTTATGCTTGATGATTGCCGGTTGCGGCTGGAGCTTGTGGCAAAACGCGCCGCGAACGGACACATCGGCATCGGAAGACATCTTGCTGTCCCCTGATCTCGACAATAAAACCCGACTGCATTGGCTCGTCTTGGCCTTTGTGCCATCAAGCTTGCTATTGGGCTTGACTAACTTTATCAGCACCGATATCGCATCGGTGCCGCTGCTGTGGATCATTCCTCTTACGCTCTATTTACTGTCTTTCATCATCGTGTTTTCGAAGTGGAATCTGAAAACACATCCGATCATGACAGCCCTGCAGCCTGTAATATTGCTACCGTTTATAGCTTATTCGTTCATCAATCCGGCAATCTTGCCCTATTGGCTCGATCTGGTGCTGCATTCGACGGCTTTTTTCTTAGCGATCATGGTTTGTCACGGCGAACTAGCCAGACTACGCCCCCACACGCGGCATTTGACCGACTTTTATTTGATTATGTCCTTCGCCGGTATGCTCGGCGGCATGTTCAACACCTTTGTCGCGCCGTTCGTTTTCAATGCGGTTTACGAATACCCGGTCATGATCATTGCGGCATTGCTGCTGCGCCCCGGTTTGGATATCTCGACTGGTTACCGCTGGACTAAGCAAGCCGTATTTCCAGCCATCGTGATTGCCTGCGGATTCATCATCTATTTAACGGTCGACGATCTGCCGCAATATCTAGACACCATAGGCACGGGCTTGATTCTATTGGCCGGCCTGACTTATGCGTTCAGAAATCAGCCGTTATCTTTGGCCTTGCTCGCGGGAACGTTAATCTTCTTCACGCAGGGTTTACATGGTTTAGTATCCAACACGATTTTTCAGGATCGAACCTTTTTCGGCGTACTGTCGGTGCGTGAAAATATTTTACTCGACGAAGAAAACCGTCCGGAAAAATACCACGAGTTGTTTCATGGCACGACTAAGCACGGCGCACAACGCTTAGCCGCCCATTTGGAAACCGTTCCGTTGACCTATTACAGCCGCCCCGGACCGATGGGCCAGTTATTTAAAAGTTACGACGAACAAAACGGCGATTGGGTTATCGGCGCGGTCGGCCTCGGCGCCGGCGCATTGGCTTGTTACGCCAAGGACAATCAACAATGGACTTTTTACGAGATCGACCCATTGGTCGTCGAAATCGCCAAAAACCCTGACTATTTCACCTACCTGAAACGCTGTGGCCCCAATGTGACTCACAGCATCGGCGATGCTCGCTTATCGTTGGCAGAGGAACCGAACCGTAAATTCGATTTTTTGATCATGGATGCATTCAGCTCGGATGCCGTACCAACCCACCTGTTGACACGCGAAGCACTCGACTTGTATTTCGAAAAACTCAAACCGAATGGTATTTTGGCATTTCATATCACCAACCGCCATTTGGCCTTGAAAAAAGTGCTGGCCGACCATGCCAAACAAATGCAATTAGCCGCATTGATTCAGGAATTTAAAACGGACGGCTCAATACCATTGGTCACGGCTACCGATTGGGTCGTGATGGCGAAAGACGAGGCGATATTGAATCCGCTCATCGCCAGTCGGCTCGGAAGCTGGGAAAAAATGCCGCTGTATTTCGGCATGAGACCCTGGACCGACGATTTCACGAACATCATCAGCATTTGGAAGTAGCATGACGAAAATGTCGGCGTATGGATCGGCTCTGCTACTTTTTTGCGCCTTTCCTATTCACGCGATCGACTGGACCGCGAGCAATGTTCAGTTGCTGTACGGAGGAGATTTCGAATTCGGTGAGCCGAAACGCACGACGATCACGGTCGAGCATGCGCATGGCTGGCAATACGGAACCAATTTTTTCTTTGTCGACGTTATGCCCCGCCACGATGTCGGCACCGAAGTCTATGCCGAGGTCTACACCTATTTAAGCTGGAATAAAGTAACCGGGCTCAATCTAACACTAGGTCCAGTCAAGGATATTTCATTGGCGCTAGGCCTCAACATCAGCAATCTACCGGAACAAGACCACTTCAAAGCCTATATGTTCGGTTTGAGCTTCGACCTAACCAATAGTCTATTCGATTATCTGCAATTCGACGTGACCGTCTATAAAGCCGACGATGTTAGCCACCGTTACGGCTTTCAATTTACGCCGGTTTGGAGCCTACCCTTTACGATAGGCTGTGTGAACTTTAAATTTCGGGGTTTTACCGATTTCAGAACCGGCAATACGAATACGTCCGGAAATTTCAATATTCTAGCGCAGCCGCAATTATTGGTCGATATCGGCAATTTGGCCGGTTGGAAAAAAGACACGATTTACATCGGCACCGAATATTCGCACTGGTATAACAAATACGGCGTCAAGGGTGTCGACGAAAGAGCGATTCAGGCTATGATCATCGGATTTTTTTAGTGCTTACTCCGGCAGAGACGTAAACCAAATGTGGCGAAATTTATATATCGAAGCAAAACAAAAGCGTTAGCTTGCATCTCTACGGGAAACTATCGATCAACCGTTAATCAGCATATGCGCGCCGATACTGGCCGCATAGCCTAATGCAATCGCGGGTGTCCATTTCAAATGACTGAAAAAGGTATAACTGCCACGCGCCTGACCCATCAACGCGACACCTGCCGCCGAACCGACCGACAACAAACTGCCGCCGACGCCCGCAGTCAGTGTGACCAGCAACCATTGTACTTCGGGCATGTCGGGATTCATCGTTAATACTGCAAACATGACCGGAATGTTATCGACAATCGCAGACATTACACCGACGATAATATTCGCGTAGGTCGCGCCCAATTCGCCGTAAATGAATTCCGAAGCGATGCTCAAATAACCGATGAAGCCCAAGCCGCCGACACACATGATGACGCCGTAAAAAAAGAACAGCGTGTCCCACTCGGCTTTAGCGATCTGGCTGAACACATTGAAACCGCTACCTTGACCTTCGCTGCCCGGAACCGAATCGAAGCTGGAAAACTCGCGTCGATGCTTCATGCGCAGATAATAACCGAAAAATTTCAGGTACCCAAGACCGGTTAACATACCGAAGGCCGACGGTAGATACAAAACCTGATGAAATAATACCGCTGTTAAGATAGTCAATAAAAACAAACCGACAATGACCAAACCGCCATGTTTGATCTCGGCGCTGTCTTCTTCCGGTAAAGTTGGTAAACCCACCGGAATAAAATAATGCATGATCGCGGCCGGCACTACAAAATTGACGACCGAAGGAACAAACAGCTTGAAAAAGTCACCAAAGTCGATAATGCCTTTTTGCCAAACCATCAGTGTCGTGATATCGCCGAACGGGCTAAACGCACCTCCGGCATTCGCAGCGACGACGATATTGACACAGGATATCGCGACAAACTCCGGCCTGCTTGCGCCAACCGTCATCACTACGGTACACATAATCAGCGCGGTCGTCAGGTTATCGGCTATCGGCGAAATAAAGAAGGCGAGAATACCAGTCATCCAAAACATTTGCCGATAACTGAAACCTTTCGAAACCAACCAAAAGTGCAGTGCCTGAAAAACATCCCGCTCTATCATCGCACTGATATAGGTCATCGCCACTAATAAAAAGAAAAATAGCTCGGCATATTCCAAAAAGTTATGGCGCAACGCTTCTTCGGTCGTTTCATTCAGATCGTGCGATGCGTAAACATAGGCGATCATCGCCCAAATGATACCGGCCGCAAGCAGGACGGGTTTAGATTTTTGCAAATGGGTTTGTTCTTCGAGTATAACAAGCACATAAGCAACAGAAAATATCAATAACGCAAAATAACCAACTGTATGATCGGTCAAATTGAGCGTTTCGAGCCCTGCGGCCGAACCGAACACGGATGTCGGTAATAACAAGAAAAATAATATTAAAGGAATAATTCGGATAGGCAACATTTTCTTCACAGAATATATCCTGAAGGACGAGAAGAGAATCGCAAGGAGAAATCGAATTCGCTTGCACAAAATTCCTCATTATCCAATAAGTCTTAGAGCGATGCAAAGCAATCGCCCTTAAAAACAAACTTAAAATACTCCTTAACAATAATATTTCAATAATATAATAAATATCAAAAAAGCATTGAATCGATACTTTTTTTGCATTCATAACCTCGATTTCCGATTATCCTAAAAAAATCAGTTGGAGCGCTTGGAATCCGTTCATGCTGAGCCTTTCGGCTGCGCTCAGGAGAGCCATGTCGAAGCATGAACGGATTCCAAGCACCACCCATTTGGTGAGCATTCTAAATTCCCCCTTTGACAACTATCCTGACACAGGGGGACAAGACTCAGGGTGAACGGGATTTAGAATGTTCAACTGATTTTTTAGGATTATGATGGCCTGGCGACTCCCTTCATACTGAAAATCGTTCAAGCTTACTGAAGGCGCGGGGTATGTCTGTCGAGGCATCCCCCGCAAGGTTTTAGTAAGTAGGAGGCATAATCGGCTCAATACCTTCGAACTCGGCAGATGGGTGGTGCTTTTTGATCAACCGCCTAATTTCATCAATTTCATTTTTATTTATATCGATTAATACTAACAGTTGTCCTGCTTCTATCGCTTGCTCAAACTGTCTCAAGCGAGAATTACCGGAATTCATCCCCGAAAGCCCCCCCATCAAAGAGCCAATGGTCGCACCGGCCAAAAGTACGCCCAATAAAGGACCTCCGGCAATCGCAAAACCTGCAAACCGTAATGCCACCAACCCCGCCAGTACTCCTGTCGAACCGCCCAACGCAGCCCCCCGTTCGGCAGCCGCAAGAAAATCCGTTTTTATCGTCACACCCGCCTCGGGTAGTCCTTCGAGCGGCGTATCGCGTTTCGCCAAAATATGAATATGACGTTCCTCGATGCCTTCGGACTTAAGTTCATCGACAATTTTATGTGTAGTGGCAATGTCCGGAACCAAAAAATAGATTCGTCTCATGATCTTCTCCGCAAAATTAGCTGTATAACATCCCAATCGATATAAACATTCCTCCTCTACATTGATTCTAATTTCCAAGGGTCGGTTCAACAATTATTCGAAATTGACAGAAGCAAGCATTAAGCATTACGACCCGAATTTTTCCCGCCATTAACTTAAATCTTAATGCGTCCCACCTTTCATCTTTCACCTTTCACCTTTCACCTTTCATCTCAATCATTTCCGACTATCGCGTAATTCATTAAACAACATTATGTACAATTTGCTACTAATGATCTCATTTTTACTCAACTTGGCCAGCGTTTCCATTTGCTGGGTATCGAGCGTTTTTTGCCCGCTAACCGAATTGAAATGCGTCAACAATTCGTAATTCGACTCAATCATCTTATCGAGATTTTGCTTGGTATTTGCGGCCAAAGCCTTGTATAAATCGATAGTTCGGCGCAATGCATCGGCATCGTCGAAAATCTCGCCTAGACTGGTATTTTGCAAACCCTCCAGCCTTCCGACCACCGTTTCGAGCATCTGATATTGAGTTCGGTAATAAATATAAAGCTCTTGAGGCTGCAAATTTTGCGACGACAAAAACAACAATCTTCGCACGCCATTGATCAATCGCTCTATTCCGTCCACCGGAAATTTCTCGTCCAACTTATTTAATTGAGAATGTCCTTTTTCGATACGGGCCATTTGAATATCCAGCAAATTGAGAATTTTTTTATAGACTTTCTCATTAATGTCGCTGCGATGATAGATTTCTTTCAATTCACTCTTTTCCATGCCCAGCACAAATATGCGCAGTAATTTCTCAGTCAATTCCGCGGCATTCGGAAACTTGCCTCTATAGTCGCTCAAAGTCTTATCGTGCATTCGCCGATAACTGTCGCGCATCGTCCGATATTGCTCCTCGCTGATTTTTCGGCCTTGAAACAAACGTTCCAGCGCATTCAATACTTCATCGTAAATCAATGCTTTACCTTTGTAATAACTCACTTCTTCATAATCCGTCAGAGCATCGATACCGAGCGCGTGCATCACTTTACCGATTGTGGTCGCCTTGACCAACAAGGTAAAATAAATACAACCGATCGTAATCGCAGTAACGAAATCCTTGACCGAAAAGTTATAAGCCCAACCCGGCAACGTCGCATCGTCCGGAATCAATAAAACCATAATGACCGCCAACGACCCTCTCAAACTACCCCAAGACAACAAATGCATCCAGGAAATGGGAATCGGCTCTTCCTTCCGAGTCAAATTCAAAAGGCCCAGCAACGGATAAATCGACAATGCACGCCCCAGCATCACGACAACAATCGCCAGTAATATTGGCAGAATCGCAACATGCAAATCGATCGATTGCCTGACGAACAACAAACCCATCAAAATGAAAACCAGCGAATTCGTCACGAAACCGAAATAACTCCAAAACTTTTCCATATATTCTTCGATGCCGCGCGACATTTTGAACCGCCCGAAATTTCCGATCACCATCGATGCGACCAAGGTTGCGATAATCGAAGAAAAGCGAAGCTGCTGATCGAATAACACAATATGCTCGGAGATCACCTCAGTTAAGATGAACGTAAAATGCGCAACCAACAACGTCAGCGTAATTTCCAGATGCTCATGACCTTTTACCCATTCGATCAGTTTCGCGAATGCAAAACCCATCAACAAGCCGAACATAATTCCGCCGAACAGCATGATAAAAAAATTCAAAAAACCATTCGCGATCGACGTAGTTCCGGCAAAGCCATGCAGTAAAATTTCGAGAAACACCAAAAAAATAGCGAACGCGGTACCGTCATTAAATAAGCTTTCGCCTTCGAAAATCAATGTGAGTCTTTTCGGCGCGCCGTAATCTTTGAATAAAGACAACACCGCGACCGGGTCGGTCGAAGAAATAATCGCGCCGAACAATAAAGTTACGATAATCGGCACTTCAAAGCCAACCCATTTGAATACATAAAAACCGGCAATACCGATAAAAAAAGTCGACGCCAACATGCCCGGTATCGCCAGCAAACTAATCGCCCGGATATTGTTAATCATATCGCCGATTTTGATGTTATAAGCCGACTCGAAAATCAAAATCGGTAAAAATACGAAAAACAACAATTCGGGAGTCAACTCGAAACTATTGATAAACGCAAAGGCTTCGACCCGCGACAAAGGCACCAATAACGAGCCGACGACCACCAGCAGCACGGTATAGGGGATGCGGACCTTTCGCGCAGCCATGTAGACACCCAACGAAATTAGCATCAAGCTAAACAACGCTAAAAATACTTCAAGATTCATTCAGAAGCCTCGAATAGAAAAGAACGGCAAATGCCGGTGAGCGGCTCTTCTCAAACTATTTCGAACCGGCTGAATATTCTAACGCCCAATTGGCTTTTTATATATACTTCGCGCGGTCATGTTTGCGGATTTTATGGCAACAATATTTTGTTCGACGATTACAGGGCTGTTAGCGGTAGACTGCGTCGGGAACTGGCAGTCGACGATATCGCCGCTGTCGGACAAATGAACACGTCAGGTTGCTCGAAGTTAAGGATTTCGCGAAAAATAACTTCTTGGAGTCATGAACTTTGTCGAGGGTTCGGTAACTCGCCTGGCAGGACGCCGTGAACCCAGCACCTAAATTATCAAAGAGAGCTAAACATAACCAATGGATTATGGAATTTAGGTGCTTGGTGAATACGTCCTTGTAGGCTTGACGGCGGCTTTCCCTGCCTCCGACACCTACCAATCGAGCAACCGAACCCTCCAAAAATAGGGAAGTTATTTATGACCAAATCCTAAAAATCAGCTCCGTTTGCATTTATCGCTATCGCAGACAATGTTTTTAAAAAAAACCTATTTTGTCGTATATTAGTGACTACTTTAATCGTTAGGAACGCTTTCATGAACCGACACCTCCCCCCTTGGAACATTGACGGCATTATCCGGAATATCTATCTCCATGAAATTATTTTTCTAGGCCTAATTGGATTGTGTTTTATCGGCGACCTGATCGGGTACCTATCCGAACGAGCAGTGCTTTTTTACTGGTTGACGATGACGCCGATTTTTTTTATTAGCTCGGTTGTTAGTGAAAAAGCAGCCGCACTGCAAAGCGGAAAAGATACGCCGCATTTTCTAAAATACGAATCGATTTTTTGGCTGAGTGCTTTCATGGCGGTAATGTTAATCATGCTACTTTGGCATGCCAGCATTATTAAAACCGAAGCAACCGGCTTGATTATTCACATTATTCTTGCTCATACCATGCTCCTAACCGGAACGCTACTCGGTATTCGCTTCTATTTAATCGGTTTTTTTCTATTCTTAACGGCAGGACTCACGATTGCGGTAGAAGGCGAAGTCGGACGCTCGGTATTCATCGCGATACCCGTTATTATTTTAGGACTCTATTACGAAAAATATTTTCTGTTTCCTTCTATCCGAAACAAAATCGAGCAGGCCTATCGAGGCGATGAAATTTACGAAGATGAAGAATAAACCAGTCCGACTTCGGCAAATTTTCTTTACTGCCACCGGATCGGCAGTCGTCTCATAATCAGGCAATATAGAGTCTGTTTAGCGAGAATGCCTACAACATTAAACTACCGCCGAGCCTCCAACTACTACATTAGAGGTTATCGAATATCTGGCAACGGTGCTGTTTGATAAACTTTTGAATATTGAACATCAGTGGCTTCGATAGTCGCGACGAAGGCGTCGCTCCCACAAGGGGATCGGGTGCTTGTGGGAGCAATCCCCATATCGTCCCCTCACCTAGCGTTAGGTGACAGCAAATGGTATCGACGTCACATTTGTTACAATAGCAAGACAGTGTCTACAAGTTATATATACCGACGAGCAACCCTTGGTGGGAATGATGGAAAATCGTGAAGTAATTTGCGGCCATATCCTTTTTAACCACGAAAATTTATCTGATACGCTCCACGCTTCTAACCAATTTTGGGTCATACACTTTTCAGCCAAGGGAATTATTCATCTTCTATGAATTGGTTTATCGAGCTAATCAGCGAGGAATCGGTCCCGCACAGCCTAATTGTCATCAGCTTGGTTTCCGCATCGGGACTTGCCCTAGGCCGCCTTAAACTATTCAATTTTAGCCTAGGCATTGCAGGCGTATTGTTTACCGGATTGGCTTTCGGCCATTTCGAAGTAACTATTTCCTCTGAAATCCTGCATTTTTTGAGAGAATTCGGACTCATTCTGTTCGTTTATGCAATCGGACTTCAAGTCGGTCCCGGCTTTATTCATGCGTTTTATCATCACGGCATCTTATTAAACATCCTGGCCGCGGCTATCGTGTTGCTTGGCGCCTTAACGGCCGTGTCGATCGGACTAATCGAAAATATTCCGATTGCCGCGATAGTCGGTCTATTTTCGGGCGCAACGACCAATACACCGTCGCTTGCAGCGGCTCAAGAAGTCTTAGGCGGTTTATCGACGATCGATTCAGAAACCTTAAAACTCCCCGGCATGGGCTATGCGGTTGCCTATCCGTTCGGAATTATCGGCATCATTTTGTCCATGCTTCTGATCAAGCGTGTTTTCCAAGTAATGATCGAACACGAAGCCGATGTATTCTCGCGCATTCAGCGGGCCAATGCTCAAGCCCCGGTTTGGAAGGATCTAACTGTCGAAAATCCGAATCTTGATAATATCACGATCGGCGAAATTTCATTTTTCGAAGCGATGGGCGTCGTGGTAACTCGAATACTTCATGACGGCCAAGTCTATGTTGCCTCAATCGACAGCCGACTGCATACCGGCGACGCGATTCGTCTAGTCGGAAGCCCGAAACAATTGGCAAAACTAAAAATGCTAATCGGCCCGGAGGCTAACGTTAATATTCAGGACATAAGCAACAACCTTTATACCGGCCGTTTCGTTGTCACTAATAAAAATGCCGTCGGCCAATCAATCGCGCAGCTTCGTGCTTTATTCGGCGTCACCATATCGAGAATACATCGACCCGATGTGGAATTCACGCCTACCGGCGCGATGCATGTTCATTTCGGCGACGAGTTGCTGGCTGTCGGCAGCAAGGAAGGCCTAGCAGGCCTTGAGGAACTACTGGGCAATTCTCTCGAAACCTTGAATCATCCGCAAATCGTGCCGATTTTTATCGGCATCGGCCTTGGTATATTACTCGGCAGTTGGCCGATCTGGATTCCCGGTATGCCTTCGGCGGTCAAATTAGGATTAGCCGGCGGACCGTTGATTATCGCGATTATATTGAGCCGCATCGGCAATTGGGGCACGATGACCTGGCATTTGCCGAAAAGCTCGAACATCATTCTCAAGGATATGGGAATCGTCTTATTTCTCGCTGCGGTGGGCCTACATTCCGGCGACCGGTTCATCGACATGCTCATTCATGGCGACGGTTTATATTGGATGGCCTGCGCGGCATTAATTACGCTATTGCCGTTGCTGCTAGTCGGTTTTTTTGCACGACTGTTTTTCAAGCTGAATTATCTATCGCTATGCGGTTTGTTGGCCGGCAGCATGACCGACCCGCCGGCTTTGGCTTTTGCCAATGGACTGAGTCCTTCTCCGGCTGTTTCAATCGCCTATGCAACCGTTTATCCATTAGTCATGATTCTCAGAATCATTGCCGCCCAATTGATGATCATCTTGTTAATTTAGCGAAGCCATGAAACGCCATACGATTGCCAACCGACTCTACTCCTAGATTCTGCTCTTATCGATGGCAAGCTACATGGCCTGTTGGGCTGGCTATTTGCCGGCTTGGAGGGACTGATCGCATTGTCTTTGTCATGCTTGCTGATCGTCACCTTGAATCCAACTTTGTCTCCGCATTGGCTGATGAGCCAAGCGTTTGTTCCTGCATCAACGCACGTATCACGACCGATGCGCATACCCCGCCGAAAGCCGCCGGCAAATACGAGATCGTTCCGTAGGCGGATTTTTTATACCGGCTGCCTTCGGTCATCATCAACGATTCCTTGATCACGGCTTCGGGCGAAAACACGGTTTTAACACCGCTCCGGATACCCATTTTTCGCAAGCGAATCCGAATGAACTGTGCGAACGGACAATGATAGGTCTTGGAAATATCGACCACTTTGATTTGTGTCGGATCAAGCTTGCCGCCTGCCCCCATCGAACTGACGATTTTCATTTTGCGCCACTTGGCGGCCTGTATCAAAGTAATTTTCGGCGTCAAACTATCGATCGCATCGACTACATAGTCGTATGGGGTATTCAATATCTCGGGTGCGGTATCGGGCGTGATGAATTCGTGCCTGACGTGCAGTTTCAAATCAGGGTTGATAGCAAGCAGGCGCTCACCCATGATATCGGCTTTCGCTTGCCCATGCGTAGTCGCCAACGCCGGCAATTGGCGATTACGGTTACTCGCCTCGACCACGTCGCCGTCCACGATAGTCATTTCACCGACGCCGGCGCGGCATATGAATTCGGCCGCGAACGAGCCGACTCCGCCCATGCCGACCACTAAAACATGGGCCTTTTGCAAACTCTCCAGTTTGGCCGGCCCGATCAATAATTCGGTACGGGACAGCCAGCTCAAATCAGTCATATAAAAAAACTCGGTTAAAATTGTTTTCGAGGTGTTGTTGAAGTTCGGGCAAATCGATTTGCAAAATAGCCGCCGCGGCCCGATATATGCTATCGATGGCCAGGCCCGAATCGTCAGTTTCCAGAAAGATCCGATTTCTAGGCACGGCGGGCAAAACCTTAGCGGCATTGCTATTAGGATGCAACAAAGCCATTCCGAACGATAGATAACACCCCCGATCGACCAGGCACGCCGCGATTGAAGGCTTATTGTTGAAGCCATGCACGATCCAAGGCACCGAGGATTTTCGTTTCGATTTGATACGGAGTAATTCGTTGAAGGCGCGCACGCAATGAATCACGACCGGTTTCCCGCATTGCTCGGCGAGTTCAAGCTGCGCGATGAAGATCGATTCTTGCTCGGAAAAAGGCGCGCCGGTCAATCGATCGAGACCGCATTCGCCGAGCGCCAATAAATTTGCATCGGCCAATGCGGACTTTAGCGTTTGCAGGGCCCCCCGACAGTCTTGCTTTTCGATAAACCACGGATGAATTCCTAACGAATAATAGCCGGTCCAATGACCTGGGCCGGCCCATTCCGAAGTATCGAAATTGACAATAACCTTGCCCTCGCCTTTGCCATGCCTGTGAATATCGATCAACGCACCGACCTGCATCGAAAGACTACTCCCTTTTGTTTGAAAAACCGTCTAAGAATTAAAGGTAATGGGATATGTCTATCGAGGACTGCCGTGAACCCATCCATGGGAGCTTGACGGCAACAATCGAACGCCATGAATGGCGTGAATGCGGATTTTGCATGGAACAAAATCTGCCCTGCTGCCGACATCCTCGCTAACCACATCCCATACCTTCATAAAGTTAGCCATTTTTTGAGTATAAAGGGAGTCGTTTCAGCCTGATTTAATGAAGGGAGTCAAACAACACCGAACTCAAATAGCGTTCCCCGGAATCGGGCAGGATCACGACGATGGTTTTACCCGCAAATTCGTCTTGTTCGGCTAACCGAATCGCCGCGACCATTGCCGCGCCACAGGATATTCCGCAAAGAATGCCTTCCTCTAGCGCTAAACGCCTGGCCATCTCGACCGCCTCCATACTCTCGACTTGTTCGACCCGATCGACGACAGACAAATCGAGCGTATCCGGGATGAAGCCGGCGCCGATGCCTTGAATTTTATGCGGTCCGGGTTGCAGCTCTTGACCCGCTAATTTTTGCGAAATCACAGGGCTTTCCTTCGGCTCAACCGCGACGGACAAGATATTTTTGCCTTGGGTATGCTTCAAATAGCGCGACACACCGGTGATCGTTCCGCCGGTACCGACTCCGCTAACCAAAACATCGACACTGCCGTCGGTATCGTCCCAAATTTCAGGGCCGGTGGTTTTTTCATGAATCGCGGGATTGGCCGGATTTTTAAATTGCTGCGGCATAAAATAACGCCCCGGATCGCTTTGCACGATTTCCTCGGCATACCGGATCGCGCCCTTCATGCCTTCGGCACCCGGCGTTAACATCAGTTGCGCGCCAAACGCGGCCAAGACTTTACGCCGCTCGATACTCATCGTATCGGGCATCGTCAACGTCAATGAATAACCGCGAGCTGCGGCGACATAAGCCAAGGCAATACCGGTATTGCCGCTGGTCGGCTCGACAATTTCGATACCGGGCTTCAAGATGCCTCGCTGTTCGGCATCCCAAATCATCGCAGCGCCGATTCTGCATTTGACCGAATAAGCCGGGTTCCGGCCTTCGATCTTGGCCAATACCGTAGCCTTGTCGCCGGCGATACGGTTTAGTTTCACTAATGGCGTACGGCCTATCGATAATGAATTATCATCGAAAATGTTCATATCCCCTCCTGTTTTTATTAACTTGACGAGGGCTTGATGATTTCATTTTTGATCCTAAGCTGGCAAGTTTTTTCTTGCCGGTCGAATACTGGCAACTTGGCATTATGCGAAGAGTTTATTGCAAACCCATCAACCCGGCGGCCAGCGCATCGAACGTCCGCCGAGCAAATGCAAATGCAGATGATACACCGCTTGGCCTCCATGCTCATTGCAGTTGATGACGGTCCGGTAGCCGTCCTCGGCCAAGCCTTCCTGAGCCGCCAATTTCGCTGCGGTCAGCAATAAATGGCCGGCCAAGCCGGCATCGTCGAGTTCGTTCAACGTGGCAATATGGATTTTCGGAATGATCAAGATATGAACCGGTGCTTGCGGATGAATATCCCTGAACCCCAAGACTTTATGGTCTTCGTAGACCGTATCCGGCTTGATCTCGCCGCTAACCATTTTGCAAAACAAACAATCTGTCATCGTAGGCTCCTCAAACTTGCCGGCGTCCGTTAAACGCGTGAGATAACGTGCCGCTGTCGATATATTCCAATTCGCCGCCCATAGGCACCCCATGTGCGATTCGCGTGGCTTTGACTTGATATTTCTTCGCCATCTCGGCAATCAGGTGTGCGGTCGCTTCGCCTTCAACGGTCGAATTGGTCGCTAAAATAATTTCGCCGACATCGCCGACCGCCAGTCTACTCTCTAACAAGTCCAAACCGATTTCTTCGGGACCGATACCATCGAGTGGCGACAAGTGGCCATGTAACACAAAATAAACGCCCTTAAAGGTTGCTGCTTGCTCGACCGCCCAAACATCGGCCGGACTTTCGACGACGCAAACCATCGATACATCTCTCGACTTATCGGCGCACAGTCGGCAAAGCTTGTCCTCGGTCAAGATTCTGCATTGTTCGCAATAAGCGATTTTTTTGCTGGCCGATAGTAAAGTTTCGGCCAATCGTATGGCTCCATCCCTGTCGCGCTGCAACAAATAAAACGCCATTCGCTGCGCGGATTTAGGCCCCACACCGGGCAAGGCGCATAAATCCGTAATCAGTTGCCCGAGCAATCCCTGTCTGATCATATCAGAACGGCATTTGAAAACCGGGAGGCATCGGAAAGCCGGAAGTGAATGCGGACATTTTTTCTTCCTTCATTTTAGCAACTTTGTGGACCGCATCATTAACCGCTGCCGCCACTAAGTCTTCCAGCATATCCTTATCATCGCCAACCAACGAGTCATCAATGTTGATTTTTCTCACTTCCCTTTTACCGGTCATCACGACCGTTACCAGACCGCCGCCGGATTCGCCTTGCACTTGCATCAGCGCAAGTTCTTCCTGGGCTTTTTTTAATTCTTCCTGCACTTTTTGGGCTTGTTGCATTAATGAGCCTAAGGCATTTTTCATGTGTTTCTCCTGTCTTGTTGAGCGACCGGTTCTATCGTTCCGGGCAAAATTCTGGCGTCGAATCGTTCTTTAAGCGCATGTACCGTCTCGTCGTTTTCGATAGACTCTATCGCCGAACGCTGCAAATCTTCTCGGTCTTTTTGCAATTGCACTGCGGGCGTATCGACTTCGGCTTTCTCGGTAATAATGTTGAGCTTTATCGGTTTGCCGCAAAAATCTTGCAGCGATTTTTGTAATTTCTCTACTGTTCGAGCGCCGCTTAATTGCTTATGCCCCGGGTCGAGCAGCAATGTACAGACTTTATCATCAATACTTTGCAGCACACAATTATTCGCCAATTCGCGGGTCATGCCGCCGATCCTCATCGCGGCTATCATGTCGGCCCATTGGCTTGTATCCGATCCGGACGGACCGGGCTCAAAAGCGTCCACGGGTTTTATAGTGTGTTCGGTGCCCTTGAGCGATGCAACGGATTTTTTCGTAGTTTTTTTTGCCGGCTCGCTGTTTACCAGTTGCGGGGACGACGAAGTTGGCGTCTGTAACGTGGACGGCTTAAAGGCAAGCATCCTCAACATGACCATTTCAAAACCGCTTTTAGGATCGGGAGCTAAATCTAAATCGCGCCGGCCAATCAATGCAATTTGATAATAAAGCTGAATATCCTCGGGGCTGAATAGTTTAGCTAACTCGACGATCATCTCACCATCGAACTCGTGTTCGATCGAGGCAGGAACGGCTTGATAGAGCGCAATCCTGTGCAACGCTTGCAAAATTTGTTGCAATACATCGCCGAAGTCGGGTGTCAAATCGGCCATTTCGCCAATCACTTTAAGCATTTCCGGTGCGTTGGCAGCCGCTAAGGCGGTCAGCAAATCATTGACGGGGTGTTGTGCAATGGTTCCTAGCATTAAACACACATCGTCGAGGCCAACTTTACCGTTGCCATAAACAATTGCTTGATCAAGAAGGCTCAAGCCATCGCGCATACTACCGTCGGCCGCGCGCGCCAATAATCTAAGCGCCGCCGGCTCTGACTCGATGCCCTCTTGTTGAAGAATGAATTCCATTTGCTTGAAGACTTGCTCCGGCAGCATTCTTTTTAGATTGAACTGCAAGCAGCGAGATAGCACGGTTACCGGAATTTTATGCGGATCGGTCGTGGCCAATAAAAACTTGACGTGCGGCGGGGGCTCTTCGAGCGTCTTCAATAAGGCGTTAAAGCTATGCCCCGACAGCATATGGACTTCATCGATCAGATAGACTTTGTACCGACCGCTATTCGGCGCATATTGCGCATTTTCGAGCAAATCTCGGGTATCTTCGACTTTGGTTCGGGAAGCGGCATCGACTTCGATTAAATCCAGAAAGCGGCCCTGGTCGAGTTGAATGCAGACATTACATTCGCCGCAAGGATTATGACCTTGAAGGTTTTCGCAGTTGATGGCTTTGGCAAGAATACGGGCTATCGTGGTTTTACCCACGCCGCGCGTACCGGTGAATAAATAAGCATGATGCAAACGATCATGTTGCAATGCATTGATCAGCGATTTGACAACATGTTCTTGACCAATAATTTCGGAGAAATTATGAGGCCGCCATTTTCTGGCGAGAACCTGGTAAGTCATTACAGACTCGGGGAGAAGGTTACTTTAAGATTGGGCGGTAACCTTGCCAGCCGCATCCCGGCACACGAATCTGCTGCTACCGTTGCTCCCTTCCGGGCCTGGCGGGGTTTACAGCGTATCGTTGCGGGAGGACCGACATGGTTACCATAATTACTTAACAGCCTGCTTGGCTGAGAACGGGCATTATCCTTGAATCATCCGTTTAATTCAACCGTAATTTAAAATTTATTTTACTTTACCAAACAAAAGCCAATACTTTTATCGCACTCTCGGATCGAAAAAACATTATCGCTATTAAGATAATAATGAAGACTTAACGGTCTTTCAATAATTGCTCGATCAACTTTCTTTGTAAATCGATAATTTCATCTTTAGCCGCAATGGTTTTATCTTTTTCCAGCAATAAATCATTCAGCAATTTTTCTTTTTCATTTATATCGGGAACGGCATATTCTTTCCAATCGACCGACTTGGCCTCAACTGTCGATGCGGACGGTTCTTTTTTTAAAAATTCGGTGATATCGACCGAATTTTTATCCCAATTCATTTGCGGCTCTTTTTTTAGTCTCGAGTAAACTCCGCCGCTCCATTCCGGTTCTTTGTCATTTTCAGTTAATTCATTAGGAAATGATAATTTAGGTTCATTCATGGATACATCTCCTCGAGAAGCATTAATTTGGCCAAAAAACATAAAAAATGTTTAAAGAAGTTTCGCTAAGATTATAAATTATTAAACGAAAACCACACACATATAAATTTTACGGCAAATAAACTTGCCAGCGCATACCGCCCAAACTCTGGCTTTTATCGCCCAACAATTGCCCTCCCAACAAGTTGATAATTTCATTAACCACCGCCATGCCTATCCCGTGTCCATCGGTATTTTGATCGGCCCGGACACCTCGTTTGAGAATATCGTTCAGATGATCGGAGGGAATCCCCGGGCCGTCGTCTTCGATTTGCAATAAAAACGAAAAACCTTCCTGCTTGATTTGATTTTTATTCAAAATACTAACCCTGACTTTTTTATCACACCATTTACAAGCATTGTCGATTAAATTACCGGCGATTTCGTAAAAATCCCCTTGTTCGCAATAAATCTTGAATTTATCAGGCTTTTTGATCTCAAACACGATCGGTTTATCCGCATGTACTTTTTTCATAGACGCAATAATTTTATCAACTCCCAGAGAGGCATCCATCGTACCGGTTATCTTCTTATCACCCTTGGCTGCAGCCCGTTGAAGTTGATATTCAACGATTTCGTCCATCCGAGAAATCTGGTCATGTACGGTCTTTTTATTCAACACCGGCGAATCAATACTCCCCCTTAGAATAGCTAGCGGCGTCTTTAAACTATGCGCCAAATCGGCCAAAGTATTGCGATAACGCTCCAAATGCGCTCGCTCGCTGCTAATCAATGCATTAAGATTTCCAGCCAATCCTCGTAATTCGGTCGCATAACTACCATCAAGCAAAGACTTTTCTCCTCGTTCGATCGCCTCTAGATCTCTCACGATCAAACGAAGCGGACTCAAGCCCCAGCGCAGGACTAAAAATTGGGTCAGAATTAAAATCAAACCCATCGCCAATAACCAAGAGCCCAATGCGGTTTTAAACCGGTCGACTTGCTTGGCGACAAACAAACTTTCCTCGGCTACACTAAAAATATATTTGCGCTCCCTGCCCCGACCATTCTCCCAAATCACCTTGTAATGCAATACATAGCGACCTTGTTCGTCGAGCAAAAATACATATTGACCGGATTCCATCTCCGGTACTGAAGAGGCGTTCAAACCGATTGCCGAAGGAGAAAGCCACACTACATTGGCATCGGCCGGCTGTATCCAAGCATAAAGGCCGGAACCCGGATTCGAAAAACGCGGCTCTCGTAATTCCTTCGGCATCTTGATTTGTCCCCCTCGAGTCAACTCAGCCGCAGACAACAGTGAGTAAACTTGAATTTTTAAGTTGTCCCTGAGCGTTTGCTCGGCACTTTCTCGATAGCCTTGCTCCAAGACGATGGCAACCAATATAAAAAACGATGCCAGAACAACACCGGCGGAAACCAATAAACGAAAACTGAGCGATTTAGAGTTCAAAACAGACCACATGGTAATTAATGGAAAAAATAAAGACTTGTCTTAACGATCATAAAATCTGTGATTTAGGAACGGACATATCACAACTTCTTCAAATTTCGGAAGGGGTCAAGAAACTATTTTGTACATATTTCTAAGCGAATTGCATCACGAAATCATAACTCGTACCCAATATCGTCATTCGCCGGTATAATCGAAACAAATTAATCCAAGCATCCAAGCCGATCGTAAGTTTCGCCTAAAACGCTCGCGCCATTAGATACGAAAATCTCATGCCGGCGATTAATTAAGGAATCAAGCAACAGTGGCACATATTATCATTTCATCCGAAACTCCAAATCAAGCCGAACGCTGGGCAAGCATCCTCAGTAAAGAACATAAAACCAAGGTTTTGCATGACCTAAACAAAGTTTCTGAAAAAACCGCTCACGATACTGTTAACTTGGTTGTTATCGATGCAAAACTTCTCGATTCGAGTCTTTCCTCGTTAGTTTCACTAGCGCAATTAAACCTTAAAGTACTTGTTATAGGACAAAGTTGGTCCGACGACAAACAAATCGAAGCGCTGGCTTCCGGATGCTCCGGCTATTGCGAAATGGATACCACCGATCAATTACTCCTGAAAGCCGCGAACCACCTGCTGACAGGAGACATCTGGATACAGAGGCATTTAATCCCCCGTTTAATCAATGCGTTGGCAGAGTTAAGCGGGGACTTAAGAAAAAACCGACATCACCAAAAGGATATTGAAAATAAATTAACGCTGCTTTCTAAACGCGAATTAGATGTAGCCGAGCTTATCAAAACCGGCGAAAGCAACAAGGTAATCGCAGCCAAGCTCAACATATCCGAAAGAACAGTCAAAGCCCATTTAACTTCTATTTTTAATAAATTAGAGATACCGGATCGGTTGCATCTAGCATTATTTCTAAAAGACATAAGTTCGCCATAATAAACCGTGAAACCCCATAAGAACATAGCCGTATCTACCCATTGACCCATAGACATGAATGTCAACGGTAAGAAATCATCACCGAGAATAATCCTAAATTCGACAGTTTAACCATGAAGAACAAGAAGTTCATGAAATATTCCAAGAGAACACCTAAACATTCTCGCTAACCTCTTGGGTGAGCGAAGGCTCTATACAAACGCATAACAAGTTATTGAATTAACTTATTATTCTTCATAATCTTCATAGTAAAATACGTTTTTCAGGATAATAATCGCCTCTTCTAAAACTAAACCGTTTAGTTTAGTATTGCGCCAACCAAATTATCTTTCAGTCTATCTATGTCATCGGAATCTTGCGAACCCAAACGAGAAGCCATCATTCAAGGCGCGACACGCATGTTTTTAAAATATGGCTTTCATCAAGTCAGCATGGACAGAATCGCCAAAGAAGCACCGGTTTCCAAAGCAACTTTGTATCAACACTTCGATAATAAAAACTCACTTTTTTCCGCGGTCATTTTTGAATTGTGCCGATCTTTACTGGACACCATGGCCGAGATCAGACCCGACTCGAACGATATCAAAAAAAATCTTCGTGAAATCGCCGAAGCATTTATCGATTTGATTTTTACCGAGGAGGCCCTGGCAATTTACCGGCTCGTAATCGCCGAATGCCGAGACTTTCCTGAACTTGGCCAAGTGGTCTACGACAGCGCACCTAAAATAGCACTGACTCAATTGGAGCATTATCTCCAGAACTTGCAAGCTACCGGGCACTTTAATATCCCCGACATTGAATTTGCTGCCGATGCCTTTTTCAGCCTACTCAAAGGTGATTTGCATTTTCAGTGCTTGCTTGGCACCAGTGCACCGCCCTCTCCCGAACAAAAGCGCCTTTTGATCGACCAAGTTATTGCATTTTACCTGCGAGGTATTTTGAATGCGACCGATTAGCATTAAACAATACAGCGAATTGCTGGCAATATTGCCGGCAATTCCCAATTTGAGGATAAAAAAGGGTGCGGAGTGTGCTTGGCGAGGATGTCGGCGGCAGGGAGCCGCCGCCAAGCCCCCATGGATGGGTTTACGGCGTTCCTCGACAGGCATACCCCGCACCCAATTTCTCAAACTGGGATTTGCTGTAATATTGCCGGTTTTTTGCGCTCAGGCAGAATCGCTCGAAGAGGCTTTCGAGCAGGCATTAAACCAAAATCATCTGATCAAATCGGCCAAGGCCGATACCGAGGCCTCCGAACAACAACTGTACTCGGCGCAAAATCAACGGTTGCCCTCACTCAACATCAAAGGGGGTTATACTCAATTGAGCGAAACTCCGGCCGCAAAAACCGAGATCGAAGGCCAAGCCGCGCAATTTCCGATGTCACAAGCCGGCAGCGGCCAAGCCGAAGTAATTGCATCAGTCCCCATTTTTACCAGCGGGCGCATCAGCCACGGTATCGATGCGGCCGAAGCCGCCTTATCGGCGACACAGCAGAATGAAGTCACGACCGCATTGTCGATTAAATTACAGATAGCCGAAGCCTTTCTGGCAGTATTGCGCTCGCAAAGCGCGCTGAAACTGGCGGAAAGTCACGCCGAAACCCTGATGGCGAATGCCGTCGATGTCGAACGCTTGCATAACCAGGGCATGGTTTCGAAAAACGACCAACTAGCCGCCGAAGTCGAATACGCCAATGCCCGGCAACTCGTTGTACAAAACGGCAATCGGCTTGATATCGCCAAAGCGCAGTACAACCGCTTGCTCAATCGTCCTCTTGACATGCCGGTCGAACTGGAAGACCGCTTTCCGGACGCCCCCGACGGCGCACCGGAACAATTATCCGCTCAAGCGCTCACGCAACGCCCCGAGCTCAGCGCATTAAGCAAGCAAATCACGGCTCTGCAAGAACAAGCCCAAAGCGTTCAAGCCGGTCTATTACCGCAAGTCGCAGTCAACGGTGGCTATCAATATCAGGAAAACCGTTACATGGCTTTTGAAGGGATGTGGATGGTCAATGTCGGCATGGAATGGAAACTCGACGGCGGTACGCAACATCAAAGTAAATCGCTAAAAAAACAGGCGCTTGCTTTGCAGGAACAGCGAGATGACCTGGCCGGCATGATCGGCCTCGAAGTCCGGCGTGCCTGGCTGGACATTCAGGAAACCGAAAAACGTATCGAGGTCAGCCAACAAGCGATCGCCCAAGCCGATGAGAATTTGCGGGTCAACCGCGAACGCTATCGGCAGGGCTTGTCCACGCAGACCGAAGTACTGAAGGCCGAAGATCTCCGCATGACGACGCACGATAATTTCAATAACGCCCGTTACGATGCGGCGCTGGCGACACTGAAGCTGCGTCGTGCGCTGGGGATTTTGTAATCCGTACAACACACCTGAAGATATTCGTTATCTTGAAACTCCTCCTAAAATTGCAAAGGAATCGTAGCATGGGTCAATTCACGTTCATCGGACATGCTGTTTTATTAATCGCCGCCACTGCGCTGCTCAGCGCCTGCGACAATAATAACGGGGAATCCGAACAAGAAACCGTCCGCACCGTGCGCATCGAAACGGTCAAGATTACCGAAGCGCTCGCGCAACGCCGCTTCGTCGGCCGAGTGGACGCGCTGAAAACGGTCGACCTCTCGTTTCAAGTCGGCGGACGCCTGGCTGAATTGCCGGTACAACAGGGTACCGTGGTCGCCAAGGGCGGCCTGATTGCAGCGCTCGACCCAACTGATTTTCGCCTGAACGAACAAGAAGCCAAAACGCAATACGCCTTTGCGCAACTCGATGTCGGTCGCAAACGCAATCTCGCTGCCACGGATACGATACCGAAGGTCATGCTGGACGAAGCCGAAACTGCCCTTAAATTACGCCAAGTCGCACTGGATAATGCCCGCCGTAATCTCTCCTATACCCGAATCACCGCGCCATTCGATGCACTGGTCACACGCCGTCTGCTCGACATCCATTCCAATATTGCACCGCACCACGCCGTGGTCAGAGTCCAGGACGTCAGCGCTTTACACGTCAAAATCAATGTGCCGGAAGACCTGATCAGACTGATCGGCCTTGCCGATGCGATGAATATCGAGGCGATGTTTCCGGGACAGCCCGGTAAACGCCTACCGCTATGCTATCTGGAACATGCCACCGAAGCCGATGCGGTCGCGCAAACCTACGAAGTGACACTGGAACTGCAACGCACGAACGACATGACGATTTTACCGGGCATGACCGTCAGCGTCTCGATCGGTAGTCCTTTCGTCAACGGGTCGACCGAAATCACGATCCCGCTCTCGGCGATCGACACCGACGAAGATGGAAAGACCCGAGTTTGGCTATTTGACCCGCAAACCGAAATCGTTTCGCCACACGTTATCGAAATCGGCGCTTTGGCCGCCAGCCGCGTATCGGTATTGTCGGGCTTAAGTGGCGGCGAACACATCGTCACTGCCGGCGGCCATTTGCTGCATGACGGCATGAAGGTACGCCGTTTTACCGGATTTTAAGGACCATAGCCATGTCTATCGATATCGCACGAGCGGCCATTGAACGCCCGGTCAATACTTGGCTGATCATCCTGACTTGCCTGATCGGCGGCCTATGGGGCCTGTCTACGGTCGGCCGCCTCGAAGACCCTGCCTTTACCATCAAACAAGCCTTGGTCATTACGCCCTATCCGGGCGCGACGGCCGAAGAAGTCGAGCTGGAAGTCACCGAACCCTTGGAATCGGCGATTCAACAATTACCTCAAATTAAGCATATCAAATCGAAATCCAAACCCGGCATTTCCGAAATCGAAGTCGAAATCAAGGATACCTACGACAGCCGCACGATGCCGCAGGTTTGGGACGAACTGCGCCGCAAGGTCGGTGACGCACAAAAAGAATTGCCGGAGGGCACAAACCCATCGACCGTCAACGACGACTTCGGCGATGTATTCGGTATTTTTTACGCAATTACCGCACCGGGATTTTCCGATCGGGAAATTTTAGATCTGGCCAAATTTCTACGCCGCGAACTGTTGACCGTGACTAATGTCGCGAAAGTCGAAACCGCCGGCATGCGGACCGAAACCATCTATGTCGAGGTATCGAATGCCAGGCTCGCGCGATTCGGACTGCCGATGGCGCAGGTATTGAACACAATCGCCTCGGAAAACAGGATCGCCGACGCCGGCGCGGTCACGATCGATGACCGGCGCATTCGCATTACCACAGCCGCCGGCTTCGACTCGGTCTCCGCGATAGAAACCTTACGCATCGGCCGCCCCGGCAGCACGGAACAAATCAGCCTGATCGATCTGGCAGAAATCCGCCGCGAACCGACCGAAATCCCGGATCATCTCGCGCACTTCAACGGTATGCCGGCTTTCACGCTGGCAATATCGGGCGTCCGCGACGCCAATATTGTCACGGTTGGACAAGCGGTCGAAGCACGCCTAGCGGAACTGGCGCCGCGCATCCCATTAGGGATAGAGATTCATCCGATTTACGAGCAACACAAAGTCGTCGACGAATCGATCGATGATTTCATCGTCAATCTAATCGTATCGGTCTCGATCGTGATACTGTCGCTGTGTTTGATGATGGGCTGGCGAGTTGGATTGATCGTCGGCGCAACGCTGCTGTTGACCGTGCTCGGCACGGTGTTCCTGATGCGCGTTTTTCACATCGATATGGAGCGCATTTCGCTCGGCGCGTTAATTATCGCGATGGGTATGCTGGTCGATAACGCGATAGTAGTTGCCGAAGGCATGCTGATCAACATGCAGCACGGCATGAACGGCAAGGACGCCGCGACCGTATCGGTCAAACGCACGCAACTGCCGCTGCTGGGCGCGACCGTAATCGGCATCATGGCCTTTTCCGGCATCGGTCTGTCGCCGGACGTCACCGGCGAATTTTTGTTTTCGCTGTTTGCGGTGATCGCGATGTCGTTGCTGTTGAGCTGGGTCTTTGCGATCACGGTAACCCCGCTGTTCGGACACTTGTTTTTGAAGGTCGAGCAAACCGGCGAGGCCCCCTACCGTGCATGGGTCTATCAAGCCTACCGCAAAACGCTATCCGCTACCTTAAAAGCCAGAGCCTTGACCGCTTTGATCATGGTCCTGTTAACTGCGACCTGCTTCGCCGGTTTCGGCATGGTCAAGCAAGCCTTTTTTCCCGACTCAAACACGCCGTTGTTCTACATTCATTATCAATTGCCGCAAGGCAGCGATATTCGCTCGACCGCGCGCGATATCGGAGAAATCGACGCAATCATCCGCTCCAAGCCGGACGTCGTTTCGGTAGCCAGCTTCATTGGGCGCGGCGCCAGCCGTTACATGCTGACCTACGCGCCGGAACAACCGAACAGCGCCTACGGACTGTTCATAATCCGCACCGAAAACCTCGACCCCATTTCCGCCTTAGCCGCGGAATTGAAAAGCGAACTGAGCGCAGCCTATCCTAGCGCCGAAATCCGCACCGAACGACTGATGTTCGGCCCAGGTGGCGGCGCGAAAATCGAAGCGCGTTTTTCAGGTCCGGACTCCGCCGTGCTGCGTCGACTCGGCAACGAAGCCCTGAGCATCATGCGCGCCGACGGCAATCTCATCGATCTGCGCACGAATTGGCGGCAAAAGGAACTGGTGATGAAGCCGGTCTACAGCCCCGAACGCGCGCGCATCGCCGGTATCGGTTTGAGTGACTTGGCGCTGGCCTTGCAATTCGCCAGCACCGGCGTCCAGGCCGGCACTTACCGCGAGGACGACAAACAAATCCCCATAATCGTTCGTCCGCCGGATGCCGAACGGCGGGATGCCAAACAATTACGCGATCGCCTCGTTTGGAGTAATGCCGACCAATCCTATGTTCCGATCGCGCAAATCGCCGAACGTTTCGAAACGGTCAGCGAGGATACCTTGATACATCGGCGCAACCGGGTGCGCACACTGACCGCTCAGGCCGAGCCGCTACCGGAACTAACCGCCGATCAAGCTTTCCGCCGCATCCGCTCGAAAATCGAAGCCATCCCGCTACCGTCCGGTTATCGTTTCGAATGGGGCGGCGAATACGAAAGCTCGACCGACGCACAAACCGCGCTCAACGCTCAGATACCGGTCGGCTTTATCGTCATGCTCGTGATCAGTATTTTGCTGTTCGGCAAAGTGCGCCAACCGCTGATCATCTGGCTGGTCGTGCCGATGTCGGTCTGCGGCGTCGTGATCGGCCTACTGATTTCCAATCATCCGTTCAGCTTCATGGCCCTACTCGGTCTGTTGAGCTTGTCCGGCATGCTGATGAAGAATGCGATCGTACTGGTCGACGAGATCGACGCGCAAATCGACGAAGGCAAACACGGCCATGCCGCGATCGTGGACGCCGGCGTTAGCCGTCTTCGCCCGGTATTCCTAGCCGCCGGCACGACGATACTCGGCATGATCCCACTGTTAACCGACGCTTTTTTTGCCAGCATGGCGGTCACGATCATGGGCGGCCTAGCCTTCGCGACTGTACTAACCCTGATCGCCGTGCCTGTGTTGTATGCGTTGTTTTTTGGAGTAAAAGCCGAAGCAGCGGCGAAATAGCTCTCTGCGGGACGGTTACAGACTTCGAAAAAGGACAACGGCAACTTGAACGACGCCGGCTTTCCCTCACCTAGCGTTAGGTGAGGGACGACGAAGGCGTCGCTCCCAGCGGCTGGAAGCCTTTGTGGGAGCGATCCCCTGATCGCGATCGTCGAAGTCGAAACGACCGAAAAACGCACAACGGTATCGAAGTCGCAACGCCAAAGCCCCGAAAAAAACAACTAAACGTTACAGACTTCGAAAAAAGACAACGACAACCTGAACGACGCCGGCTTTCCCTCACCTAGCGTTAGGTGAGGGACGACGAAGGCGTCGCTCCCACAAAAGATTTTTCTCCTGCGGGACGGAGTTGCAAACCCCGTCCCGCCAAAGAACAAAAATCGCGGCGTCGGTTGCGTTCCTTATTCAGCAGGGATTAAGCGTCAAATGTGACAATTACCCAAACGCGGGGAAATTGACCGACACCGACCTCCTTCGATGACATACTTTCCCAGCCCAACCCGCCAAGGCCCAAGCCTGGAGGTATATCCGATGAAAATGATTATCATGCTGCTTATCGCGTTGCTGTCTTACGTGCCGACCGCATCCGCTCAACAAGAGAATCCGGCTTTCAATCAAGCCGAACTCGATCAAATGCTGGCGCCGATCGCACTATATCCCGATGTGCTATTGTCGCAAATATTAGTGGCGGCTACTTATCCTTTAGAAATCGTCGAAGCGGCTCGGTGGTCGCAGGCCAATCCGGGTTTTGAAGGCGAACAAGCCGTTGCTGCCGTCGAAAATCAACCCTGGGATCCTAGCGTCAAGGCATTAACCGCATTTCCGCAAATACTTTTGCGGATGAACGACGACCTGAACTGGACGCGAGCGCTCGGCGATGCATTTTTATTTCAAGAAGCGCAAGTCATGGATAGCGTTCAGAACTTGCGGCAACGAGCCTATGAGACCGGCAATCTCAATTCGACAGACAATGCGCGAGTCGTACGCGAAAATCAAGTTATCGTTATCGAACCGGCCAACCCTCAAGTCGTCTATGTACCTTATTATAACCCACAGGTAGTTTACGGCTCATGGTGGTGGCCCGGTTACACCCCTGTTTACTGGGGGCCGCCGCCCGGCATTCATTTGAATCTAGGTTTTAACTGGGGCTGGGGACGCGGCATCTTCGTATCGCCGGGATTTTTTTTCAGCAGTTTCGATTGGTATCGACGCCAGACCGTGGTTGTCCATCGCCATCATATTTACCAACACAGACCTCATTTTCATTCGGGACGACACGTCCGCTATGCCGGCTTTCCTAGATGGCAGCATAATTCGAATCACCGCCGAGGCGTTGCTTATCGTCATGATTCGCTGCAGCGGCAATTCGGCACATCCAGACGTTCCGGTACCGGCTATGCCGATACCCGCCGAAATACATTCGATCGCACCGATAACATAAACCGGTCTCAATCCGGGCGGCGCAACCATGGCTGGAGCAGTTATGCAGCCACGCGAAGTCATGACGATCGATCAACGACCCAAAGCACCGAACGGAAAGATAAGCGCTCCGATACCGACAGAATTACAACAAGCGATCGTTGGCGCACTAATAGCACCAACCGGACCCAATCCGACCGACGCAATCGAGATCGGAGCAGTAATGCAACCACGCAAAGTCAACACGATCGATCAACCGCCCAAAGCACCGCACGAAGAGATAAGCGCTCCAATACCGACAGAATGACAACAAGGGATCGTTGGCGCCAATCCGGGAGCATTTCGCCAAGCGGCTCGGCAAACGATTTAAGTTCGCGCAATTCCGGCTCCACAGCACAAGGCGCTTCATCCGGCAATATCCGCAGACACAACAGTAGCTATAATCGTGACAACGCACAACGCCGAGAACCTTATTCGCGGCGAACGACCAACGGTTTTTCTTCAAATCGCGAGACCGGCGGTCTGCAAACGCAACATCGATCCGGCACCACCCCTAACCGTGAAGCGACTCGAAACCAAGATTCTCGACGCCAAATGTCTAGTGGAGCAACACTTCAAAATAGACGCTCCAACTCATACGGCCCATCGTCTCCAGCTCTTTCATCAGAACGTCAACGAACCCGAACCCCCACTAATGGGCGCGTAGCGAGAACCGAAAACCGACGTCAGCGCCCGTCTTCCTCAACGACTGTTAGTCGCGATAGAGGCGGCGCATCGACAGGCGTGCGTTATCGATCCTCAAACAGTAACAATAACCGCGGCGACTCAGGCAATTATTCTTCCGGCAGGTAGTCTAGGCGACGAGAGTCATCGAATTAACTATTCCACTTACTCTTCAATCGACGTTTACTTGAACACCACATCGGCCTTCGTCCCCCCCGTGTTGCTCGAAGTTCCGAGAAAAAGCTCCGCCTGATGTAAATCGGCAATTTCCTTGACAATGGGAAGCCCTAATCCGCAACCATCCCCAGGACTTCCCGGAATTCGATAAAAGCGCTCGAAGATTTTATCCATTTCGGATGCCGGTATGCCCGGCCCATCGTCCTCGACAGTCAACGTAGGCGAAGGACCCGGCTTTAACCTTACGATTATGTTACCGTTCTCTCGTCCATAACAGACCGCGTTATCAAGAAGATTGACCAGTAACTCGCGAATTAAAATTTCGTTGCCGTTGATATAAACCGCCTGTTTAGGACCTTCGAAACTGAGTTCGATATGATTCTGTAAGGCCTTAGGAACCCATTCGCTACTAACTTCCCTAACCAGCGTCAATAAATCGAACTTTCCCAAAAGCAGCCCGCTTTCAATCGCACCCGATTTGGCTAATGCCAAAAGTTGAGAGATGATATGAGAAACCCTGTCGGCACTGCTTTGAATTTGCAGTAAGGCCGGCTTCATTGCCGCCATGTTATCTTCCCGTAACGCTCTTTCCGATTGCAATTTCAGCCCCGCCAGCGGCGTACGAAGTTGATGCGCGGCATTGGCGATAAAACGTTGCTGAGAAGCGATCGCGCCGTTCAAACGCTTCAACAAGCCATTAATGGTATCGGTCAAGATCCGTACTTCGGCAAAAACATGCGCTTCAGGGATTGGACTCAAATCTTTCGGGGAGCGCATGGCAACTTCATCGGCCAATTCGCGTAACGGATTCAAGCCTCGATAAACGGCCTTGCGCATATAGAAACCGATGGCGACAGCTAAAACAATCGGCGGTATCAAATCGGCCAATAAAATATCCATCATCATGTTGCGGCGCTTGTTAAGCGTCTCGGCAACATGTACGAATACGATTTCCGGAAGGTCTTTCCTCTCTACAAGAATAGATACCCCCCGCACTGACTCGCCTCGAACCGTATCATTGAAAAAAACCGGCTTCGACCAATCGGTCGTCTCGTCGAAAGGTTCGGGAACGAAACTATCTCCGGCGATCATTCCTTGGTTCTCGCCGATGATTTTGAAATAGGTCTTGTCTAATTCATCCCATTTAAAAATGGTCAACGCAGCCGGCGGTAATTCCGCAATAACCCGATCCTCATTCACTTTGACTTCCTGCACCAAGGAACCTGCTGAGTCCAATAGCCATCGATCGTAAGCTTCATCGACATAATGCCGCGTTACAACATAGGAAGTGACGGTTTCGAATACGACAAACAGCAAAACCGGCATGATTAATCGAATCAGTATTTCGGTTCTTAGCGTTCTATTTTGCTCCATCGTCACCCGTCTCCAACAAGTAACCCAAGCCCCGCACGGTCCGTATAACGGCATCATAAGGCTCGATCCGTTTACGAACGCGATGCACATACACTTCGATCGCATTATCGGCCAATGCATCGCCGTCCGCCGACAAACGCTGCGCGATACGGTCCTTACAAACCACTTTGCCGGCCTGTAACAGCAATATTTCGAGAACCGCCGCTTCACGTGCCGATAACACCAGTAACTGCCCATCCGCGGAAACTTGATTATTTTGGGTGTCGAGCGAAAGACGCCCCACATCGATGGTATGGCTGAAGCCCCCATAACAACGTCTGATCAATGCGTGAATCCGCGCTTCCAACTCCATTAGTTCGAAAGGTTTGGTCATGTAGTCGTCCGCACCTTGACGAATACCTTCGATACGGTCGTTCATACTTTCCCGTGCCGTCAAAATAAGAATCGGTAATGAAATCTTACGGTTACGAAATTTGCGCAATAATTCTAAACCGTCCATATCGGGCAACCCCAAGTCCAGCACAATCAAATCGAAATCTTGCGCTCCAACCAATTGTTCTGCATAACACCCGCTTTTGGTGGCGGTAACAACGTAACCGGTTTTTTGAAGCGTATGAATCAATCCATCAGTGAGAACGGAGTCATCTTCGATCAATAAAATATTCATATATAGTTAAAGCATAAACAAAACGATAACGATTACACAGTGGACAGGATGTTCACCTCATAAGCGCCAACTTAAGGAAAAAACGCGTCATTCCGCCGCAGATTGGCGGAATCCAGCGCCATGAATGGCAATGCGTAGCACACCAACTCTATACCCATGGATATAGACAATCTATACCGATATATACCTTTCGCACTTTAAATTTCGGCAGCGCTTAAAGACGCACCGGAGTGTAAAGCGGATTTTTGCTCCATGCAAAATTCGCATTCACCCAGAGCCTAACGATCATGAAGAAGCTGTCATCACCCCGGCAAATGAAAGTGCGAAGGTCGGTACGATCACTCGCGCCCGACAGGGCGCCGTAAATACGTCCATGTAGGCTCGACGGCGGCTCCCTGCCGCCGACGCCGGTCGGTCGAGCAACCGCACCCTCTTCGGTTCGCCAACTTTCACAGTAAATTCAATAGGTCATTGGCTATGATTCAAAATCATACTTAATTTAGGTGCTGACTGCACGCATCCTTAGAAAGGACTGCCCGACACCAATCAACTTAGGATTTCGTGATAAATAACGTCTTGGAACTATACGCTTTGTTGAGGGTTCGGTAACTTGCTTGGCAGGACGCCGTGGACCCAGCACCTAAATTATCCAAGAAAGTTATCCATAGCCAATAAGCTGCGGAATTTAGGTGCTGGGTGAATGCAGATTTTGCATTACGCCATGGATGGCGTGTATTAGGGCAATGCAGGAGCAATTGCCGAGGAGCAAAAATCTGCCCTGCCGCCGACACCTGCCAATCGAGCAACCGAACCCTCCGTAAAATAGGGAAGTTATTTACGACCAAATCCTTACTCTAGGCGAACAGTTAAAACCCGGTTAAAAATAAACATCGTGAAATTGAAAGGATTCTGAAAGGTAGTATCGATACAATACTTTTAAGCCAATCTATCGGTCCTTATTCGATTCGATAATCGCTAATTGATGCGATTGGTTTAAACCAAAACAAAAAGTGTTTGTGACGATTCGTTTTTTTGCCGGACTAGTCTAGTTTATTGATTTAACAGGAAGCGTTTCACTAACATATAAATTCTTTTCCTCAGTATCGAACTTTAAGAATTTATGCACCCGGTGAACCCACCCTTGGAAGCTCTAAAAGCACGGACTTCATTGCTCTTCGTCTTGTTTTGTTCGAGAAGAAGAGCAGTGAAGAATGCATGAAGAAATTCTATCTTGCCGTTGTTAAAAGGACAACTCAATAAGCTATAACATCCGGATTAAACAGCTCGAAGCGTTACGATCTTTAACTACAGTCAATTGCATACAGCAAGGCGGAATCTATGAAATCATTCGAAAAGCTGTTAATGAAAAACAAAAAATGGGCTTCTGACAAGCAAGAGATAGATCCCAATTTTTTTAAACATCTTGCAAATGAGCAAAAACCCGAATTCCTTTGGATCGGCTGTTCGGATAGTCGTGTTCCGGCGGAACTCATTGTGAATGCCGAACCCGGCGAAATGTTCATTCATCGCAACATTGCCAATCAAATGGTGGCAACGGACTTCAACTGCTTAAGCGTCTTGCAATATGCGGTAGCCGTGCTGAAAGTCAAGCACATTATCGTTTGCGGTCATTACAACTGCGGAGGAGTGAAAGCCGCTCTCAATAATCAAAGCACCGACTTGGTATTGACTAATAAATGGTTGATGCATATCAAAAATGTTTACCGACTCCATCAAAAAGAGGTCAATGCGCTAGCAACCGAACAAGAACGTATCGATCGATTGGTTGAATTAAATGTTATCGAACAGGTTAAAACACTAGCTTACACCTCCATCATTCAACAAGCCTGGCATAAAGAGAATCGTCCTATTATCCATGGCTGGGTCTACGGCCTTTCCGACGGCTTGTTGAAAGCATTAATTTCTATGGAACCCGGACAAGAAATCGAACCAATATTCAAATATGATTATACTGAAGCGGTGGCTTAAATCGGACAATGCCTATCTAAATACACTGGTCTGATGATAGCGCTAAACGAGAACAATCAAGCAGCTCGGTCTAAGCTACAGGTCCGACAATCCGGTCGAGAAATTCGGCAAGCGGGCTGCGATTGCCCATACTTTACCGGTACAGGAACGAGGCAAAATCATTTTCAGTTTTTCCTCGGTTCAAATCAGCCAACCATCCGAATTGTGCAAGAGCGAGAATGTCATGAATTATAGATTAAACCAATGCAACATCATCGTCCCCATCGATTTCTCAGACTATTGCCGTAGAGCATTCCCGGTCGCGCAGGAAATCGCACGGCTGTTCGACGGCAAAATTTCACCTTTCCATGCTTATGATTTGTATTCGGATCTAGATGGTTTTCATTATTTGAATGGAGAGATGAGTCTGCATGGCGAGCCATTAACCATCAAAAAGGTATTGAAAGCCGCACTGACAGACTTTACCGGGGACAGCGTCGACCAAGCTTATTTGGCGGATTGCCTTGTCGAAGAGGATAATGATGCCCCTGACGCCATCGTCAAGACATCGGGCCAATTCGACCTAGTGGTCATGAGCAGTCATGGTAGAAAAGGATTCTCTCGCCTGCTTTTAGGATCGGTCGCCGAAAAAGTATTGCGCTTGACCCATCGCCCGGTAATTATCGTCGAGGACGACGCTGACTTATGTCCGATTCAAAAAATCCTAGTCACCACGGACTTTTCTCAAAGCTCATACGCCGCTCTGCCTTATGCTCAGGAAGTCGCACTCGCTACCGGAGCCGAAGTACATTTGTTTCACTCGATAGCGAACGAACATCTCGATGCAGAGCAAATCGAAAACATCCGCTCCGAATGTCTGGAGAAATTACAAGATGCCGTCGAACGGTACATGCCGGCAATTGGCGAAAAAGTAAACTGTATCGCCATGCACGGCTCCGACTCGGCGCATCATGCAATTCGCGAGCATCTTGCTAAGCAACATTATGACTTACTAATCATGGCGACAGTGGGAAAGACCGGCCTAAGTCACCTGTTAGGCATGGGCAGCACGACTGCGACACTAGTCAGAGCGGTAAAAACCACCATCATGGCGGTTAAGCCCGATACCCAAGCTTGACCGGACGCGATCAACCATTGTGACCATTCGTCATAAGCGACTCAGCAATCCGACTTTAGGAATCCAGCCAATATGATTCATAAACATATCGATTATTACATCAAGCATTTACATCATGACATTCCGTCCGGAATCGTCGTTTTTTTAGTGGCCTTGCCGCTCTGTTTAGGAGTCGCACTGGCTTCCGGCGCGCCGTTGTTTTCCGGCCTGATCGCCGGCATGGTCGGTGGTTTGGTGGTAGCCTGGCTAAGCGGCTCTCAGCTCGCCGTGTCCGGGCCCGCCGCCGGCCTGACGGTGATCGTCTTCAACGCCATCGAATCTCTCGGGAGTTTTTCAGGTTTTTTGACCGCAGTCGTACTAGCCGGCGTCATTCAATTGATTTTGGGATTCTTGAAAGCCGGCGTTATCGGCGCCTATTTTCCGTCATCGGTTATCAAAGGCATGCTTGCGGCGATCGGTTTGATTCTGATTATGAAACAGATTCCTCATGCCATCGGCTACGATGCCAGCTTCGAAGGCGATGAAAGCTATATGCAGGAGACCGCGTTATCGACAGTCGAACAACTGGCCGAATCGGTGAGTTCGATTTCGCCGGGCGCAACCATCGTTAGTATCGTCGCCTTGTTGTTATTGGTCCTTTGGGAAAGCAATTTCATCAAGCGTATCGCCTTCCTGAGGTTGATTCCGGGCGCCTTGTTGGCCGTTATTTGGGGTGTCGCTTATAACGCGGTCGCTATACGTGTGGCGCCGGAATGGGCCATCGGCAGCAAACATTTGGTTTCGCTGCCGGTCACGGAAAATCCAAAGGACTTTTTGCAATTGTTCAGCTTTCCCGATTTCAGCTTTCTAGCCAATCCACAAATTTATACAATCGCCTTCACACTGGCCGTCATCGCCAGTTTGGAAACGCTGTTGAGCCTCGAGGCAGCCGACAAGATGGACCCTTACAAACGCGTGGCACCGACCAACCGCGAATTAAAAGCGCAAGGGGTCGGCAATATGCTGAGCGGCTTGATCGGCGGCATTCCGATCACCGCGGTCATCGTACGCAGCGCGGCGAACATCAACGCCGGCGGCCAAACAAAAGTGTCCGCGTTCGTGCATGGTTTGGCATTGCTGGTCAGCGTAATGTTCTTCGCCAACTTTTTGAACGACATTCCGCTATCATGCCTGGCCGCGATATTGTTGCAGACCGGCTATAAACTCGCGAAACCGAAGCTGTTCATCGAGTTTTTCCACAAAGGCTGGAATCAATTGATACCGTTCGTGATCACGATCGTTGCGATTTTATTGACCGATCTGTTGAAAGGCATCATGATCGGCATCGTCATGGGCTTGTACTATGTAATACGTGCGAACTATCATGCCTCGATTTCGATGACTCGATCCGAAGACTGCTTTGTCTTGACGATGAACAAGGATGTGAGTTTTTTGAACCGTGCCTTGCTCAGAAAATTTTTCAATCAAATCGAAGAAAATTGCACTATCGTGATCGATGGCTCTAAAGCCCAATTCATCGATTACGATATTTTGGAAACGATTCACGACTTCATATTGAGCGCCCAAGACAACAATATCATTGTCGAAACGATCGATCTCGAAGGCAAAGAAAAAATCAAAACTTTACCCGACTCTAGGGCAGCGACATAATCCTAGCCGTCGAGAAGCACCTCTTCGAGGTGCTTCTCTTTCGCATTCCTACCTAGCCAACAATCTCGATACCCTCACCGTCCGTTCAAGCATTCGCCATTCATTCCCCGTAAGACCCCCCTTATCGTACTCATAAATAGGCCATATACTCTTCGAAGATCGAAGTTCGGCCTAACCCCCTGCACCTTCTCAAGCTGAGCCGAAAGGTGAAGTATAGATATAATGCAACTTCTTCTTGTCAGTTAGGAGTAAGTTTCCTTTGCTATTGTCATAAGGTTTCGCTAGAAAATCATTTTAGTCATTTTCCATTTCAATTACTTAGGAAAAGATATGCGCAAAAAAGCCGAACCGAGAAAACGAGATCACTGGCATTCCATGCCCGCCGATCGAGCCTTCGAAAAACTGCAAACCGATAGTAACGGTTTATCCGGCCGGCAGGCACAAAAGCGCATTGAGGAATATGGCGCAAATCGTTTGCCGCCGCCCAAGTCCCGTGGTCCGCTGCTGCGCTTTTTTTCACAATTTCACAACTTATTAATCTACGTCTTGATCGGTGCCGCATTCGTCACGGCACTGCTCGATCATTGGATCGACACTTACGTAATTATGGCCGTCGTGTTTGTCAATTCGATTATCGGTTTCGTTCAAGAAGGCAAGGCTGAAAAATCGCTAGAAGCCATTCGACATATGTTGGCACCGCGCGCAACGGCATTGCGCGGCGGTCATCGAATAGGGATTCCCGCCGAAGAATTGGTTCCCGGCGATATCGTGATTCTCGAACCGGGCGAAAAAGTTCCCGCCGACCTGCGCTTGATTTCGGCGAAAGGCCTGCAAATTCAAGAAGCGGTACTGACCGGCGAATCGGTCGCGGTCGAAAAAACGATCGGACCCGTTGAAGAAACCGCCGACTTGGGCGACCGCTTTTCAATGGCTTACTCGGGAACCATGGTTGCGGCCGGACACGGCAAGGCGATTGTCGTAGAGACGGGCGCCGATACCGAAATCGGCCGCATCAGCGGCATGATTTCTGGCATCGAGGAACTGACTACTCCGCTGATTAAACAAATCGCGATTTTTTCCCGCTGGCTGACTTTGGCGATCATCCTAATCGCCGCGAGCGTCTTTGCTTTCGGTTTTTACATACAGGAAACCGATCCCTCGGAAATGTTCATGACCGTGGTCGGCCTCGCGGTAGCGGCCATTCCTGAGGGTTTACCGGCGATCCTGACAGTAACATTGGCCATCGGCGTCCAGCGCATGGCTTCCCGCAATGCCATTATCCGCCGACTGCCGGCAGTCGAAACGCTCGGCGCCGTATCGATCATTTGTTCGGACAAGACCGGTACGCTGACCCGTAACGAAATGACCGTCAGATCGATCGTGACATCTTCCAAACTCTATGAAATCAGCGGCGTCGGCTATGAGCCTTCCGGCGATTTTTTCTCGGGCGGCGAACATGCCGCGATAAACAAGCGCCCTATTCTGCAGCAAATCGTTAAATTCGGCGCCTTGTGCAACGACTCTTCCTTGCGCCAAAAAGACGATCAATGGATCGTCGACGGCGACCCGATGGAAGGCGCCTTATTGACCATTGCGATAAAAGGCGGTTTCGACCCTGCCGACCTGCACCGCAACAATGCTCGTGGCGATGTAATTCCATTCGATGCCCAACACCGCTTCATGGCCACTTTGAATCACGACCACGAAAACCATCAGTATATTATCGTCAAGGGTGCGCCGGAACGCCTGATCGAGCTATGCACCTTACAGAGACAACAAGACGGCGATACAGTAATCAATCCTGCCTATTGGAGCGACTGGGTCGATGAGGTCGCCTCACTCGGACAACGCGTTTTAGCCATCGCGTTTAAACCGGTCGAAGAAGGTAAAACCGAGCTTAATTTTTCGGACCTGGATGACGGATTGATACTGTTGGGGCTTATCGGCTTAATCGACCCGCCGCGCGAGGAAGCGATACAAGCCGTCAAGGAATGCCGCGCGGCCGGTATCCGTGTCAAAATGATCACTGGCGATCACGCCGCGACTGCCCGCGCGATTGCCGCGCAATTACATCTTGAAAATCACGATGAAGTCATGACCGGCCAAGACCTGTCTTCGATCGACGACGATGAATTGATCGAAGTCGCCGCACGCGTCGACATCTTTGCCCGAACTTCGCCGGAACACAAATTGCGCCTAGTTACCGCAATGCAGGCCGGCGGCAATGTCGTTGCCATGACCGGAGACGGGGTTAACGACGCGCCCGCCTTAAAGCGAGCCGATGTAGGAATAGCGATAGGCAGAACCGGAACTGAAGCCGCCAAGGAAGCCTCGGAAATGGTACTGGCGGACGACAATTTCGCATCGATCGCACGCGCAGTCCGCGAAGGCCGTACCGTCTACGATAATTTAAAGAAAGCCATCATTTTTTTATTGCCGGTCAACGGCGGCGAATCAATGAGCATCATCGCCGCGGTATTGACCGGCCTGACTTTGCCGATTACACCGCTACAAGTCCTTTGGGTCAATATGGTCAGCTCTGTCGCCTTGGCAATGGCGCTTGCCTTCGAGCCGTCCGAGCCTAGCGTCATGCAACGTCCGCCGAGACCTAAGGACGAAGCGATGTTGTCCGGCTTTTTATTGTGGCGCATCACCTTCGTTTCGCTGCTGTTTTTCTCTGGCATATACGGCATTTTCCTTTGGAGCCAACTGCACGGCTCGACGCTCGAAGAAGCACGAACTTATGCGGTCAATACACTGGTTATGCTGGAAGTTTTTTATTTATTGAATGTACGTTACTTAAGCGGTTCTTCGCTATCATTCAAACAATTATTCGGATCTAAGGCTATTTTGATCGCGATTACAGTCGTCATTTCATTACAAGCCATTTTTACATACGCGCCGTTCATGGAAGTCTTTTTCGACACGCGTCCGGTCGACTTCATACATGGCATGGAAATCGTCGGAATAGGCCTGGCCTTATTTATGATCCTGGAATTGGAAAAAATGATAAGACGCTTGTTTTCCGCTTCTCGAAATAAAGACAAAGCCCAACCGAAATCCATGCGCTAAACCCCATCAGACAGGCTGATCGAAAGAGCATCTAATAATTCGAAGGTGTGAGGGATGGAGAGTGTTTGTCGAGGGTTCCGGCAGGGTAACGAATTTTTGCTCTTGCAAAACCTGCCCTGCCGCCGCATCTGTCAGTCGAGCCCCTCTTCTGACTGTGTACTTTCATAGTAACATTCATGAAGGCCTGGCAAATGAAAGTGCGGGCGCGTGGTGAAGGGTGCGGTCACTCGCCCGACAGGACGCCGTGAATACGTCCTTGTAGGCTCGACGGCGGCTATCCCTGCCGCCGACGCCTGTCTGTCGAGCAACCGCACCCTTTTCGGAGCCGGCATCGTACTTTCACAGTAAACTTGATGAATATATTCAAACGGGGAATTGCTAAGATATCAGTTTCAACCCTCATTCTCTGCTGCGTTTGGGTATAATGACCTTTTGTTTGCCATTAAATCAGATCATTGAAAGTGCAATACTCTAAAGTCAGCGTGATAGCCCCTGCCCGTCTGCATATGGGCTTTATCGATTTGAGCGGCGCGCTAGGCCGTCACTTCGGCAGCATCGGCGTCGCGTTGAATGAAATCAACACCCGTCTAAGTATTAGACCGGCCGTTCATTTGACCGTAACCGGGAAGTCCGCTTCTCGAGCTGAAAAATGCGCGCGCAAGCTCTGTGCGGCACTCAATCTTCCCGATTCATTCAGCATCGAGGTCGAAGCATCGATCCCGGAACATGTCGGATTAGGCTCCGGAACGCAAATGTCGCTGGCGGTAGGCATGGGCTTGAACCATTATTTCGGATTAAATCTGACAGTTCGCGATATCGCACGATTAACCGATAGAGGCATGCGCTCGGGTATCGGCATCGGTGTTTTTGAACGCGGAGGACTGGTTGTCGATGGCGGACGAGGCGAGCGAACGGTAACGCCGCCGGTATTAGCAAACATGCAAATCCCCGACGATTGGCGTTTTATTTTAGCGTTCGACAAGCGCGGACAAGGCTTGCATGGTAAGCAAGAAGTTCAGGCTTTCGAAGCGCTGCCCCCATTTCCGCAACATGAAGCAGCCCGGCTTTGTTATTTATTGATGATGCAAGGATTACCCGCCGTTGCTGAACACGATATTGTCAAATTCGGCGAAGTCATCACCCAATTGCAACGGTCGGTCGGTGAACATTTCGCCCCGGCACAGGGCGGCATTTTCACCAGTTCGGAGGTCGCCGAAGCCATGACATGGCTGAAAGCGCAAGGTTGCGTCGCGATCGGCCAGACCTCATGGGGACCGACCGGCTTTTGCGCTTTGCATGGAGCCGAACAAGCCGAAACACTGACCGAACAGACGCGCCGGCAATTTTCGCATCACCCGCATTTGAGTTTTATCACAGTCAGCGTCAGCAACGGCGGCGGCCAAGTATCGGCCGTCTAATTCGCTTATTGACGCCTAAAGCCGGCACATACTCGCTTAAGCGATAGACTTTTAACATGATAAACTGCCATTTTTGAACCCCAGCATTAACAAACCTATTTTGATTATTGCGAACTCCGGCCGCATGCTGGCCGAGGCCGCCAGCCGGTCGGGGTTCAGACCTTGGGTAATCGATTTGTTTGCCGACCAAGATACCCTGAGATTGTCCGAACGGGTCTTTCGCGTCGACACATTGGACGCGCCATTTCTAACAAAAATCATTGCCGACTTCCGCTCCCTGCACCCGATGTCTCCAGTAGCATATGGCAGTGGCCTCGAGCATTATCCCAAGGCGCTCGAGCTCATTACTCGTGAATGCGAATTAGTCGGCAACGATATAAAATCCGTTCGACAGCTTCAGCAAAAAAAACGCTTTTTCGAGTTGCTCGATCATTTGGAGATAGACTATCCGCGCGTCGCCTTCACCAAACCTATGGAGGCAGAACAATGGTTGATCAAACCCGAAACCGGTGAAGGCGGTCTCGGTATTCGCCTGTTTCGAAACGGCATGCCAACCCAAGGAAACATATACTGGCAAAAATATATCGAAGGGACGGCCGGCTCCGCTTTATTTCTTGCAGACGGAAAAAATATTCGAATTATCGGTTTCCATACGCAATGGTGCGAAAACCAAAACGCCGACCAACCCTTCTTATTTTCCGGCGTGATCAATCGCTGCCCCCTGTCCGCCGAGCAAGCCGATATCATTCATTCGTGGATCACCGCCATTGTGCGGGCAATCCCGCTCAAAGGCCTCAATACCCTCGATTTCATTATCCAAGGCGAACGGATTTATGTATTGGAGATCAATCCCCGCCCATCGGCCAGCATGCAATTATATGATGCCGATTTATTCGGGGCGCATATCAATGCCTGTCGGGGCCTCTTAGACAATACGAAATTTACGAGTCATACGGTTTGCGCTTATCGAATCATTTACGCCGACCGAAGCATCACTATTCCCGATGGCTTTTGCTGGCCGAAAGGCTGCCGGGATTTACCGATTGCCGGCTCGATAATTCGCAAAGGACAGCCTATATGCAGTATCATTGCCCGCGATATAAACGTTCGGAACGTTCATCGACAATTGAACAAAATCCGGCAAATCATTATTCAATCATTCAATTAAAGGTGTTTTAGATCATGGAATCAAAAGCGAGCGTTAATAAACTGGCGCAGCCTCTGGTTAGAGAACTCATCGAAAATGCGGCTAAATTACGAGTCGGCGTAGAAAAATTGGCGAACGGTTGTACCATCATCGACGCCGGCATCGACATGCCGGGCGGCTTGGAAGCGGGCCGAATCATCGCCGAAATTTGTTTGGGTGGCATGGGCTCGGTCTCTATCTCGCACAGTTGTTATACCGCGAATTGGCCGTTGACGGTCAATGTGCATACCGGCAATCCGGTCTTGGCCTGCCTTGGCAGCCAATACGCCGGTTGGAGTTTGTCGCATGAAAAATATTACGCGCTCGGTTCCGGTCCCGCTCGGGCAATGGCGGTTAAGATCAAGGATAGTCAACAAGAGCCCGTCGAAGAATTGTATAAAGAACTGGCTTATCGCGACAACGCAGAAAACACCGTTTTGGTGATCGAAAACGATGCGATCCCGCCGGTCGAAATCGTCGAAAAAGTCGCGAACGCGTGTCAGGTCGACCCTAGCAATTTGACTATCATCGTGACGCCCACCAGCAGCCTGGCCGGCGGCGTTCAAGTCGTCGCCAGGGTTTTGGAAGTTGCGATGCACAAGGCACATGCCTTGCATTTTCCGCTGGAAAATATCGTCGACGGCAGCGGCAGCGCGCCGATCTGCCCGCCGCACCCGGATTTCATCAAGGCGATGGGACGGACCAACGATGCGATTTTATTCGCAGGACAAGTTCATATTTTCGTAAAAGGCAGCGACGAAGCGGCCGAGAAGCTCGCAAAAGAATTGCCGAGTTCGACATCTAAGGATTACGGCAAACCGTTCGCGCAAGTCTTTAAAGAATACGATTACGATTTTTTCAAAGTCGATGCAATGCTGTTCAGCCCGGCAAGTGTAATCGTGACCGCAGTCGAATCCGGTAAGAGTTTCCGCGCCGGCAAACTCGACAATGCGTTGCTCGATCAATCGTTCGGCGCCTAAGGGTTTCGACGCGTGGGTAGAATTGCCGTTTTCACAGACGATCCGGGTTGGCATGGTAAGAAATTACGTCTTGCATTCGCCGCGCGCGGCTACTCGGCGGACTATGTATCGTTGACCGAGTGTCGCTTGAACCTGGTTTCGGAAGGACTTCCTGTTTCGATTCCGGGTTTCGAGCATGCCCTGCCCGACGCCGTGTTCGTGCGCGGTGTACCGGGCGGCTCCCTCGAGGAAGTTGTATTTTATCTCGACATCCTACATGCGTTGAAGATCATCGGCGTTCCGGTGTACAACGACGCCGGGGCAATCGAACGCAGTGTCGACAAAGCTATGACCAGTTTCCTGCTTCGACAAAACGGTTTGCCGACGCCGCCGACCTGGGTCTTGCGCGATAGAAAAGAGGCGCTGGCAATCGCCGAACACGAATTGGCGCAAGGCAATATGATCATCAGCAAGCCTTTGTTCGGCTCGCAAGGCGAAGGCGTCCGGCGCATCGAAAAAATGCTGGATTTGTTCTGGTTAACCGGCAGCCGCGGCATCTATTATTTGCAACGTTTTGTCGAATGTGACGGCGAAGGTTATTCCGATACGCGAGTATTCGTTATCAACGGGCGCGCGGTCGCCGCGATGCGTAGGAAAGGAACATTTTGGTTGAATAATGTTGCCAAAGGCGCCAGTTGCGAACGAGTCCAATTGGACTCCGAATTATCGGAATTAGCCATCAAGACAGCGGAAGTCGTCAAAATGGATTATGCCGGCGTCGATATCATTCGCGAAAAAAACGGCGATTATACAATCATCGAGGTCAACAGTATTCCCGCATGGAAGGGCCTACAAAGCGTTTGTAATATCAATATCGCCGAATTACTCGTCGAGGATTTACTGGACAGGCATGTCGGCGATCATCGCCCCGAATTGCAAACGGTTGCTTCATGATGACTATCGAAACGCTTGAAGACTTGTATCGGCAAGCCTGCGAGATCGAATTACAGGCTTTTAAGCCAGGCAATGTCAGTGTTCATGCAGACGGGCACGACATGTCCGTCGACGATTTTAGAGTCAGCGCAAAGGTCAGCGCTCCGCATATCGCAAATCCAAATTACTCGCTTGGTGAAAAAATTTATTATGCGATCAAGGCAACGCGCGATGCGGTCGGCTGTAATACTAACCTTGGCATTGTTTTATTATGCGCACCACTTCTTCAAGCCGCATATTTACGAAAACCAAATTCGACGCTAAGACAAACTTTACACGAAGTATTAATTAATACGACAGTCGACGATGCCGACTGGGTCTTCAAAGCGATCGTTTTAGCGTCTCCCGGCGGCTTAGGACAATCATCCGAACAAGACGTTTCAGAGCGGCCGGCCGTCAATTTGACCGAAGCGATGCGAATCGCGGCCGATAAGGATCGCATCGCATTACAGTACTGCTCGGATTATAAAGATATTTTTGATTTCGGAGTTTTAAGGTATAATTCTCGGCTAACTCGATGGGCTGATGCTAATTGGGCGGCTGTAGCAGTCTATGTCGGGTTGCTGAGCCTTTATCCCGATAGTCATATCGAGCGGAAATACGGCGATCGCTTTACGCTTTCGGTGGCCTCCAAAATGGCCATGGTTAACCAAGCGCTGCAAGATTCCGATAATCCGGATCAAATCGAACCTTTACTGCGTAGGATTGACGCGGAATTTAAATCCGAAGGCATCAATCCGGGTACGACGGCCGATTTAACGGTAGCGACGATTTTAACGGTATTTCTGGAGGATCAAATTAGCAATTCGAGTTGCTAATGGGTCTTCGAAACGGATTTACATTTAGTAAATAAATTAATTCTCACTGTTCATATTATTCTTCAAAGGAGACAACTAGCATGGCTAAAATCAACAACCTGCGCGTAGGCGAATCATTGGTAGGTGACGGCAACGAAGTTGCACACATCGACTTGATCATCGGCCCACGCGGTTCGGCTGCCGAAACCGCTTTCGCTAACTGCCTGACCAACAACAAAGACGGTTTCTCCAGCTTGTTGGCTGTTGTTGCACCTAACCTGATGGTTAAACCTGCAACTGTTATGTTCAACAAAGTAACCATCAAAGGTTCAAAGCAAGCCGTTCAAATGTTCGGCCCTGCGCAACGCGGCGTAGCCATGGCTGTTGCGGATTCAGTTGAAAACGGCACCATTCCTGCCGATGAAGCTGACAACCTGTTTATTTCTGTTGGTGTTTTCATTCACTGGATGGCTGAAGACGACGCAAAAATCCAACAATACAACTACGAAGCGACTAAAGAAGCTATCGAACGCGCTGTTGCCGGCTCTCCAACAGCTCAAGAAGTTGTTGCTGCTAAAGCTACTGCAACACACCCATTCGCCGCTAACTAAGATTTAGTTCAGCCTAGAATGATTAAAAACCCCGGCTAGTCCGGGGTTTTTTTTGCCTAAAAGAAATCGGATAGCGGTTAACAGTAAGTAGTAAGCGGCAGAATCAGGGCTTTTACCCTACTCCCTTTATACTCAGCTAACTTTATGAAACTAAACTATTTTCAGTAAGATAAGTTATAACAATAAGATCCGTGTTTTAGCTGGCTCGTTCTCAATGGAACATATGCCTAACAAAAAAGGTAACTACTCGCCCCATAAAATAAATCAAAAAAAGCTTGACAGGTTTTTAGCGTCTAAAAATAGAAATTGTGCAGACCTGATTTAATTGCGGCCATATTGGTAGTTCAGTGCGCGTAGCGTGGATTTTGCGCATTGCAAGGAGGTTAGCCTCAAAAATTCGGTTTACAGCGCTCATACGCGGCCAGCGGAGGCCGAAAAAACCCATGATATGATGAGTTTGTCGCAAACTTACCCTATCAACGTGGATGGCCAACCTCGATAAAGCCTCGGTTCGATCTGAAGTCAGTCGCTTAAAAGCGGACTTCGAGAAGCTGTGTGCCGAAGGCAAAATCACCTGTGAAAGCCAGGCTATTATGACTAGCTTGTTCCTGGTGGTTGAGTTGATACTGGCCATTTTTCTGGAACGCACCACGAAGAAGGATACGACTAATTCCAGCATACCTTCGTCGCAAACCGGCAAAGATGAATCGGCTTTAGGGCGGGCTGGCAGTAAAGGCAAAGCCGATAACAAGGCTGCCGCGCAAAATAGGCGTACCGTGGAAACTGTGACGTTGTCCAAGGCCCTGACCTGTGATGTCTGCGGCGAAGATTTGACCGACGTCCCATGTTCGCACGTTGAAAGGCGCACCAAGATCGATATCGTGTTCGAGAAAGTGGTTGAACACGTCGATGCCGAAATTAAGCAATGCCCAACCTGCGAGGCCACGGTTAAAGGCCGGTTTCCTGCCGACCTGCACGGGCCTTTGCAATATGGCGATGGCTTAAAAGCCTTTGTGATCAATCTACTGGTGTGCCAAATGGTGGCACTGAATCGCGTTCAGAAGCTGGTCACCTCCATGCTGGAGGTGATGATTGCCGAGGCAACTTTGCTGAAATTCGTACTGCGCTTGCATCAGGCCTTGGAAACCTGGGAAGCGCAAGCGGTCGAACAGCTACTGAAAGCGTCCGCACTCCATGTGGATGAAACCTCGCTGCGGGTAGAACGGAAAAACCATTGGATACACGTCTATTCGGCCGGCGATATCACGCTGAAATTTTTGCATCGAAAGCGAGGCAAGGAAGCCATCGAGTCGATTAATCTCATTCCGCGCTATGGTGGCGCCATCATCCATGACTGTTGGTCATCGTATTTCGCCTATCAACACTGCGGGCATGGCCTGTGCGGTTCACACTTGCTGCGCGAGCTCACTTTTATTGTGGATGCGCATGGCTATCGCTGGGCAAAAAACATGAAACGCCTGTTGCAGGAAAGCTGCGTCACCGTCTCAAAAAGCGCCGACAAGAAACTGACAGTCATAGAACTGACCAACCTGCAAAAACGCTACCGGGCCATCCTGACCCGCGGCGAAAAAGAGTTGCCCGTTATTCCGCCGAAACCCAGTGGCAAACGCGGCAAGCTGGCCAAATCCGATGCGCACAACTTGTGGGAGCGGTTCAAGACTCATGAAGCCGCCATACTCCTATTTGCTAAAGAGCCGCATGTGGCGTTTACCAATAATCGCGCTGAGCAGGATTTACGCATGGCCAAGGTCAAACAAAAGGTCTCCGGCTGCTTTCGTGCCGAAGAGTATGCCCATGCTTATTGTCGAATATCCAGCTATCTGCAAACCATGGCTAATCGAGGCTATAATCCGCTCATCGCGATTCAAATGGCTCTTGCGGGGAACGTTCCGACTACAGGGCGCGAGTAGTTACCAAAAAAGAACTAATAGGACATGAAAAAGATAAGAAGCATCGTGCTTTACTTGATGACGTTCACTTCGCTGACAGTTCTGATAGGACTGGGCGGCACCTATTGGTTACTGCAAGGATCGATGCCTAAGCTAAACGGCGAAGTCGAATTAGCCGGCCTTGTCGAACCCGTTACCGTCGACTCCGATAGATTCGGAATACCGTCCGTGCATGCCGAAAATCGTCTTGATGCGATTCGGGCACTCGGCTATCTAAGTGCGCGCGACCGCTTATTTCAGATGGACTTGATGAGACGAAAAACTGCCGGACGTCTAGCAGAAATATTCGGCGAAATGGCCGTAAGTAGCGACACCAGAGCCAGAACGCTCGGCTTTAATCGGGTGGCCAAAACAGCGGCAACACAACTGCCGCAACGCCATAAGCGCCTCCTTGATGCCTATGCCGAAGGCGTCAATAGCTATATCGAGCAAACTAATGCCTTAACCTTTGAATTTAGCGTATTAAATTATCGCCCCTCCCCTTGGCAAGCCGAAGACAGCTTTCTGGTTATGCTTGGCATGTTCGATACGCTCACGGGTTGGGCCGAAAGAGAAGAACGCATGTTGACCGTGATGGAAAAAACCCTGCCTCCCGATCTGATTGCATTTTTGACGCCGGATACCGACCGATATACCGAGCAATTACAAAATTATCGCGAATCATCGCGACCGGCTCGCCCCATCCCTTTAGCCTCGATGACGGCGGCCCTTGATCAATATTCATCCGACGCCTTGAGAGTAGCCGGCGCCGTGCAACTGCACGACACCCTGCCAGGATCTAATGCGTGGGCCATCAGCGGCAAAAAAACTCAGGACGGACGCGCGATACTTGCCAACGATATGCACTTAGGCATTACCGTACCCAACTTATGGTATCGAATCGAAGTCCATTATACCGAAACTCATGCAAGCGGCGTGATGCTACCCGGCGTACCGATAATAATTGCCGGCAGCAACAAACATTTAGCTTGGGGAGCAACCAATCTTTCCGGTGATTTTCTCGATTTAGTCAGCCTTGAAATCAATCCTGAAAATTCAAATGAATATCGTGTTGACGGAGGCTGGCAACGGTTCGAGCAACGGCATGAAATCATCGCCGTGAAAGGAAGGGATTCTCGAGATATAACAGTCAAACAAACGGAGTGGGGCCCGGTTGCCTCCGAACCTTTAATGGATAACTTAGTGGCTGTCCGCTGGACCGCATTGGACCCCAACGCTATCAACATCGAATTGATCGACTTGGAACAAAATCGATCACTGGAACAAGCCATTCCGACGATCAACCAAAGCGGCGGGCCGCAATTGAATTTTTTACTGGCCGATAAGACAGGCCGAATCGCTTGGACGCTGATGGGACGCATACCTAAGCGGTACGGCAACGACGGCTCGGTAAGCCGCTCTTGGGCGGACGGTTCCGCGGGCTGGAACGGTTATTTGAATCCGGAGTCATTGCCCCGCACAATCGATCCGCCGGAAGGTATTTTAGTCTCGGCCAACGATCGTCGATTCGGCAAAGACTATCCTCATCTCATCGGACGGCAGTTTGCCAACGGCTACCGAGCTTATCGGATTACTGAGCGGCTCGGACAAATCGAAATACTGAACGAACAAACAATGTTCGCATTGCAACTCGATAACAAGAGCGAATTTTATCAGTTTTACCAACAATTGGCGTTATCGGTTCTGACACCGAAAAATTTCGAGCAAGAACCGGAATTAGCCGAATTGCGAGGCTACCTTCAGGCCTGGGACGGAAATGCGGATCGAGACAGCTTGGGGTTTGGGTTATTGGTGGAATTTCGCAAGCAATTGGCAAAATCGGTATTCGAGCCTTTTATATCGGCATGCCGCAAATCGGATAGGAATTTCAACTATTCCTGGACATACATTGACACACCATTACAACGGCTGTTAACTGAAAAGCCGGCAGGACTGTTACCTGACCCTGCGCGTTTTCAGGATTGGGATGCGTTCATTCTAAACCAATTAAAAAAAGGCCTCAGCCGACTCAAAAACCTGCACCCCGAAGCAAGCTTTCCAGAACTGACTTGGGGAAAAATCAACCGAGCGAAATATCGTCATCCATTTTCACGGGTTTTGCCATGGGCCGGACGTTTCCTTGATATGCCGGAGGACCCGTTATCGGGTTGCCCTTATTGCGTTCGAGTGGCCGGCCCCGATTTCGGCGCCAGCGAAAGGCTTGTCGTTTCTCCGCGTCATATCGATGAAGGAATACTCCACATGCCTGGCGGTCAATCGAATCATCCTTTATCGCCCCATTATCGCGACCAACAAGCCTATTGGGTCGAGGGCTTGGCATTACCGCTTCGGGCTGGACAAGCCGAACATAGCTTGATTTTGCAGCCGGGAAGAAACAGTGATCGTAGCGGTTAGCGGTTAGCGGTTAGCAGTAAATGGTGAATAAAAAATAGTGAATGGTGTGATATCAGCTCGATACGTATGAAACAACTTATTTCAATTAATTTTCGAAGATCAGTTTAATATCGTTCTCCGACAATGCGCCGGAATGTAAGGCGCTGGCTATCAAGACATCGTTCACGCCGATTTTTTGTAGCTCGAATAGATCTTGTTTGTGTCGGATACCGCCGGCGGCGATGATCCGTTTCTCAGGAAACTCCCGGCAATAATAGCTCAGCTTCGCGAAATCCGGACCAAGCTCGCTACCGACTTGCGCTAGCGTCATGATAATAATAGCGTTCGGCCATAAATTTGGATTATCAAAAATCAACGACGAGCCGAGCCGGCCGTTTGCCGAATAATCGAGCGACAGCACAAACGTTTCCCGCAATCGCTCGATATGCTCGACATCGTCATCGATCAGCGATTCGGAGCCGATAACCGGCAAATAATTCGCAAAGCCTTGATAATAGCGCTGGACCGTATGATTTCCCGAATCGACCCAAAAGCGCCTATCCGGATAGCGGCTGAACACATCGAGTAGAAGGCTTTGATGAACTGATTCGCCAGCGGTAATGGCATTCAGATCGGCGACATAAAACACCTTAAAATCGTATAACGACAAAAAAGCTTCGATGACGCAATCGATATCCGGCTCTTTGCATAATGACGAACGAGTCGGCTTGTATTCGGCCCGATTACCTTTGACGGCATGAACGACATAATGGTCTTTGAGATCGATGACCGGAATGATTTGCATGTTACGACACCAACCCTCTGCAGTGTTAAGAAATGGTATGTATTATACTGTGCGCAATGAAGATACTCGTTTTTGAATATGTCACCGGCGGCGGCTTTAGCAGCGAACGTATTCCCGATACGCTCGCCACGGAAGGCCTGTTGATGCTGAAGGCTTTATTACAAGATTTATCGGAAATAGCCGATATCAAGTTGATGGCGATGCTCGATATCCGGTTTGCCGACTCAATATCGGAATATGCCAAAGCAATCGAAATTGTGACGATTGAGGAGCATCAATCGGTGCTCGAAATATTTCAAAAACAAGTCGAGCATTGTGATGCGGTTTGGCCGGTGGCTCCCGAAATGAACAATATTCTGTTCGATTTGACTCGCATGATTGAACAACTTGGAAAAAGACTACTGTCCTCTTCGTCCGAAGCCGTCGCCATCACTTCGAATAAACTCGAAACTTTTCGTCATCTGATACAACACCAAATCGAAACCGTACCATCGGAACCGTTCATTTCGCATCGCTTTCAACCAATCGGTAGACAAGTGATCAAGCCGATCGATGGCATGGGCTGCGAACGAACATTCCGAGTCGAAGACGCCGAGGATTGGGCGCTCGTGAAGTCTCAACTCGGTGAAACACCCTACATTGTCCAGCCTTACATTGACGGAACGCCGGCTAGCTTGAGTTGTTTATTCAACCATGGCAAGGGATGGCTCTTGTGCCATAATATCCAACGAATTGAAATCAAGGACTGCCGATTTAAGTTGAACGCTTGCCGAGTCAACGAACCCGGCGTCAATGAAAACTATCAAGCCCTGGTCGACCGTGTCGCCCATGCGTTACCGGGTTTATCCGGTTATGCCGGAATCGATATCATCGAAACACCTGAATACATTGCGGTATTGGAAATCAATCCGCGTTTGACGACGTCTTACGCGGGGATACGAGAGGCCTTGGGTGTCAATGTCGCGGCAGAGGTTTTGCGAACATCACAAACCCAGCCAAGCGTGAATCCCATCATCAATCGAAGCATCAATTTACTCATCGACGGAGACGAAACCTATGCAAACTAACATTATCGGCTGGGATATCGGCGGCGCCCATTTAAAAGCGGCGCTGATCAACGAATTGGGCGAAGCACTGGCAATCGTTCAACGACCCTGCGCGTTATGGCAAGGCATCGAACAATTGCAACAAGCCGTTCAAGCCGTTACCGCCGAACTGCAGGAAGGCCGATACCGGCATGCGATTACGATGACGGGGGAATTAGTCGATCATTTCGAGAGCCGAGAACAAGGCGTGCAACGCATCGTCGAAGCCATGTCGGTTTACTTTCCAGGCGATCCGCTGTGGATTTATGCCGGCTTGTCCGGATTCATTCGAGCCGGTTCGGTGCTGCCCGAGCATAGCGAAAGCATCGCGTCGGCGAACTGGTTGGCTAGCGCATCGTTTGCCGCGCGCAACATCGACAGCGGATTATTTATCGATATCGGCAGCACCACAACCGATATCATTGCGATGGCAAACGGAAAAATCAATGCCAAAGGTTTTACCGATTATAAGCGACTCATTTCCGATGAACTAATTTATACCGGCGTAGTGCGCACGCCGGTAATGGCTATCGCGCAAACAGCCTTGTTCAAAGGCATCAAAATCGGTTTGATGGCCGAGTATTTCGCGACGATGGCCGATGTTTACCGCATAACCGGCGAACTGGACGAAGCCCATGATCAAAACGATACAGCCGATGGCGGCGAAAAAACCGTTACCGCCAGCGCCAGACGTTTATCGCGCATGATCGGCCATGAAGTCGAACACGAGTTGCCGGAGTGCTGGCGCCATTTCGCGCTTTATCTCCGAAACCAACAATTGCACAAAATACAAATGGGCTGCGAAAGGCAAATATCCAGAATTCGTTTACCTTCAAATCAGCCGTTTGTCGGCGCCGGCGTCGGTCGCTTTTTGGTCAAACAATTAGCCGCCAACTTAGGGCACCCGTATCTGGATTTCAACGATTTATTCGAACAGTCTTTAGTCTCCTCGCCAATGTCCGCCGCCGATTGCGCACCGGCCATCTCGGTAGCCTATTTAGCGTTGGCGCAATTCAAATAAAGGGAAACAGGCGCCAATTTAGAGATCAAAAAACGATGTGGTGGCATCCTTGCCGAATACGTCTGTATCCTCCTTGATATTTAGAGAATTTTAGGCGCCGAAAAAGCGTCCGGCATTTATTTTGCCTGATAATATTGGGCCAGTTCCTTGATTTCCTCGGCAGTCAATTGCTTGCTGAGAATTCTCATACGGCCGAAAATATCGTTACGCCGTTCGTCTTTTTGGTAGGCTTCAAGGGTCTGCACGAAATAATCCGCTTGTTGACCGGCTAAAGCCGGAATATCCATTTTTTCTCCTTTACCCTCGGCTCCATGACAGACCGCACAAGGCGGCAGAGTCCGTTTGCCGTCGCCCTTCTTGACCAAGAATTCGGCTTTAGGCAACGATTGTCGACTCCCCTGAGGTTTAGGCGTCGGCAGCGTACTAAACCAGACGGCAAGATCAGCCATATCCTGATCGCTCAAGCCGGTAACCATGGGTCCCATCAGTTCATGCTTTCGATGACTGGTTTTATAATCCTGTAACTGTTTATATGTATAAGTCGCCAACTGCCCCGCCAATGACGGATAATTCGGTACTTGACTGACACCCTGTTCGCCATGGCAACCCGTGCAGGTAGCGGATAATTCCTTGCCTTTGATCACATTACCTTTTTTGACGAAATTCAACTGCTCGGGCGTCCAAGCGACTTTTGACGCCGGCTCGGCCTGGGCGGCAATCGAAACGATGAGGCCCGAAAGAGCCGCGACAACCATTTTATTCATGATCAAAATCCCCACGCACTTGAGCCGAATGTTTTCATAAAAAAGAATTGTAGAATCGGTACACCGAAGCTCACCGCCATCAAACCGGCTATGACTTTATTCCATAGAGTAAAATCGTTCAGATATTCAGGCAGATCGGTAACCGGATGAATCGGCTCGGCATATTCGATTTCGCCTTCGAATACTTCTTGCGAACGGTGCGTCATCGCTAAATTGTAAACAAACAAACAGGCGGAGCCGAGCATCACCAAACCGCCGAAGATCATCGCCAGCTCATAAGGATCCCAGGCCAATGTCAACAACGAGTTATATTCGACGCCGGAAATGCGCCGAGGCTGCCCCAATAAACCCAGCACATGCCAAGGCGTGGTTAGAATCGTCATGCCGATAAACCAAGTCCACAATTGCACCAGCGCCAAATCTTTGGAAAAAAGCGGTTTATCGGCCATGATCGGCCAAAGATAATAAGCGATCGCAAAATACATGATCACGGTCGTACCGGCAAAAATCAAATGAAAATGACCCGGCACCCAGGCTGTGTTGTGTATCATTGCATTCATCGCATAACTAGCATTGACTAAGCCGCCGAAGCCGCCGAGAATCAGCATCAACAAAGCCAGAATAACCGACAGCACCATCGGATTACGCCAGGGTAGCGAACCGATCCAGCCGAATAGGCCCTTGCCGCCGCGTAACCGGCCGGCGATTTCGAGCGATGCGATCACGGTAAAACCGGTAATGAAGGTCGGCAGCGAAACAACGAAAGTGCCGACGCCATGCAGCAATTTCCAACCCTTGGCCTGCTCGGGGTCCATATATAAATGATGAAAACCGATCGGCAGCGCAAAGACAATCAAAACCACGAAGGCGGCACGGGCAATTTCATCGCTGAACAAATAGCCGCCGGCCTGTTTCGGAACGAAGACATAAAATGCGATGTAAGCCGGTATCAGCCAGAAATAAACGATCGGATGTAGGGTCCATGCGAATAGAGTACGCGCCAGGCCGGGGTCGAGCGTGTCCATCCAGCCGAGCGCCATCGGAATCAATTGAAACAGTACTTCCAGCGCGACGCCAGCACTGGTCCAAAGCCACAATAGTGCATTGCCGACGGTTGCGAACATCGCGAGCGGCACCGGTGCGCCGGGATTGGCTTGTTTCCATTCGCGCATCATCATGATCATAATGACGCACCACAGCCAGGAACCGACAATCAACAATGTCGCACCGAAGTAAAACATCCAATGCCCGATAATCGGCGGATAAAACGTGTACAAAACCGATGCTTTACCGGTCAATAGCGGTATTGCCGCCAACACTGTGCCGAACAACGAGATTCCGAATCCGGCCCAGGCCCATTGAGGATTCCAAATCCGCTGTTTCAGACTGGTCGTCGCGACGACATAGCCGAAACCCATGATAAAAAACGTCGTCAATACAAAAGCCATCAATACGCCATGTGTACTGACCGATGCGAAATAAACCGCCGACGATTCGATGGCCGGAATGAAACCGCTCCTTTCCAAGACTTGATACTCGCCCATGAAACAGGCCAAAAGAAACGCGCCGAAGGCGACCCACAGATGGCTGAACGCCAGCTTTTTGGTGACCGCATCAATCATTGTCCTGTCTCCCTTTTGAAGTGGATATTGCCAACGCGGTCCAATGTTCTTTCGCGACGACCGAAACATTGCTCCACATATGATCGTGCCCTATCCCGCAATATTCATCGCACAGCAGCGGATACTCTCCGGGTTTCGGTAAGGTCGTCGTCACTTGCGCGACATAACCGGGAACAATCATCGTGCTCATATTCGTCATCGGCATATGCACGCCATGTAATACGTCCATGCTGACCCAACGGAAGGTTAAAGAAGTATCCGCCGGCACGGTAATGTGTTTCGGGTAAAAGCCGTAGCGACCGGCAACCATTCGGATGGTGATATTGCCGTTTTCATCGAGTTGTACGCCCAGGTTATCTTCATCGAATTCTTCGCTCAAATGAAGACTGGCAGAGTCGATTGTTTCAACATTGCTTGGCGCATTGATACCGTGAAATAAGGCGTCGATCAAGATAATACCGACGAAAAGACCGGCGATGCCGACCGTCGCGTAGGCCCATTTTTTTTCAAGTGGATCGATATGCATCAGCTCACCTTTAATTGATCGCGCCGCGAGGCAGGAAAACTCCGTAGTACAGAAACAGCCACGCGATAACCATGCTCACGCCAACTGTAATCATCAAAGCCCAAGTGCCGACCGGCGGGCTGTTCAGGATTTTTTCACGTTCTTCTTCACTTAACGGACTCATGGCTTCCTCTTATTGATTTTGTTATTTGGTATGAATAGTATGGATTTTAGCAGCAAGTAAACGCGAAGGAACTGTTAGCGTCAAGCAGTTTTACAAGTCCCGCGCCGCCCATAAAGCCGCGACCTCGCCCAAATCGCGGCATTGTAGATCGCACAACTCGCGGGCACTGGGCTCGGCCGGCAATACCGACGGCACATAGACGGTAAACGCACCGGACGCGGATGCCGCGCTAATACCGATCAGCGAATCTTCCAAGGCCAGACAACGACTTATAGGAACCGACAAGCGTTCGGCCGCGGTCAAGAAAATATCGGGTGCCGGCTTGCCTTTCTCGACATGATCGCGAGCGACAATCGTCTCGAAGACATTGCCGAGGCCGGCAAAATCGAGACACTCGAGTGCATTATTCAAACGACTGTTGGTGGCAAGACCATAGGGAATGTCGGATTCCTGCAAAAACTTAAGCAATGTCCAAAAACCCTTTTTTGTGTTGATGCCTTGATTTTCGACGATGCGATACCAACACTCGCCGCTCAGACGGTTAAATTCCTGAAGATCGAAAGCGCTTCCGAAAAACTCGAGCAAGCGCATTTCGACATCGCGATAATGAAGCCCCGACAAAGACAGGCAAAAGGCAGCCGGCAACTGATAACCCATGAGCCCCGCAGCCTGACGCCACGCCATGAAATAAGTCGTTTCGGTATCCAACACCAATCCATCCAGATCGAATATAACCCCTTCGACAGCCCTCAACACCTTCCTCAAAACATCAGCCCCACCATTCACCTTTCCCCTTTCATCTTTCCGCTTAAGTATGCATTCCCACGCTTGAGCGATGGGAACGAGGAATCTTGGCCAATGCGACTTCGATACCATTTATTGTTACTCAAGCTTACCGACTCTCCCTCACCTAGCGTTAGGTGAGGGACGATCTGGGGATCGCTCCCACAAAGACCTCCATTCACCACCCTCTTTCATCTTTCCCCTTGAACCTTTATATACTCCCCTTCCGCCTCGCGACTCGAGCCGACGATAATACGCTTCGAACCGCTCTCCGACTCCTCCAACAAACCGCAAACCTCGATTTCTTCTCCGTTTTGGGCTTGACCGATATAAGTTGCGGTAAAAACAGCAATCTCTTCGATAGTCGGCTCATTGCATTTATACAGCCCCGGATAATCGAAAGCCCGGCTATCGTCGGTCACGATGCAACGCAACAAGATTTCGCCGCATTTGCGATATGTCTCGGTAGCGACCGGCTTCGGATCAATAAAATTCAAGTCGAATTTACGATCATTGATCAAAGCCTTATTGAATTTGCGCTGTTCATGCCAAACATAATCGTCGAAATCAATATGGCAATCTCGGCGACGAAAACTCTCTTGCCAATGCCTTAGGTCGAGTTCATGCAGCAAACCGGCTTGAATCAACTCGCGATTAATCGCTCTGGCTTGATGAAACAGAGTCCGGTCATAAAAAACCAAATCGATATCGGATAACTTGCCTTGAACGCCGATTAGCAATGAACCGGTCACGCCCATTTGATTAATATCCAGCTCCCGGCTCTGATATAGATTCGATAATTGAAGCAAATCTTGCTCGACCGGATCGAGCTGCGCAGCCGATAATAGCTCGCTCAAGCGTTGTCTTGGCTGATAATGCTTAATCACCCGCTCTTCAGGAACGGCATGAAGCCGAACATCCCGCATCGGGCAATAATAAAGGTAGTCGGGGTAGTGTCGGCTCAATAAGTCGTCCGCTTGTCGGGTCGATTGTTTTTGCCAACCACTGGAAGTTCGACAATAACGTAAAAAACATAACACACGCCCCTGTTCGATGCCGTGCTCGACCACGGCAAAAATCAGACCTTCAGCCGTTTCGATAAAATCTTTCGCTAAATACATGAATAAACTGGCTTTCAAGCGCTCTCAAGCCGATTTCGGCCCTTTTCCTTCGCACGGTACAGCGCGTCGTCGGACGCCTTCATCAATTCATCGATAGTCTTGAACTGACCGTTATAGGTTGCAAGACCCAAACTCAGCGAAACATAACTATCAACTTTCGACCCTTCATGAGGAATTTGCCGAGCGGACACGGCTAACCTAATTTTTTCGGCTAAATCTCTACTTCCCTGCCAGTCCGTATTCGGCATGATCACAGAAAATTCCTCGCCGCCGTAACGGCAGGCCAAATCGGTCGCGCGCTGAGGCACCGAAGCGATCGCTTCGGCGACTTTTTTCAAGCAGTCATCGCCAGCCATATGCCCATACCGATCGTTATAAACTTTAAAATAATCGATATCGCACATCAGCAACGACAGCGGTTGCTTATCGCGCTTAGCGTGATTAAATTCCCTTAACAAGGTAGTATCGAAATTGCGGCGATTCGCGATACCGGTCAGTTGGTCGTGTAGCGATGCAAAACTGAGCGCTTCATTGGCATGCATCAAATCCTGTTGTACGGCATGCAGTTTTCGCCGCATTTCATAAATGCGTTCCATCGCAACGATTTGCATTTCCAGTCGCTTCGGACTAATCGGCTTGGCCAGATACGCATCGCCGCCGGCTCTGATACAGGCGGCATAGGAGTCGTCATCGGTTTTGATCGTTAAAAAAATAATCGGAAACCAATCGTCGCCTTTCAAGGATCTGATCGCTTGAGTCGTTTCAAATCCGTTCAATCCGGGCATTTCTATATCCATCATGACCAAATCGACATCGTTCGACCGAATAAATTCAAGTCCCTCCGCACCGTTTTCGGCATGAATCACATGATGCCCAAGCTCCTTGACGCACTCCGCAACCAGCATACGAATAGCTTTACTGTCATCTATTACCATTATCTTCATAAGATTATTTTGTTATCCCCGAAATTTATTGTCTATGTGTGTCTAATCGAAAAAAATTCCAACACTTATACTTGGTAAGACCACATGCAATACCTTAACCCCAGCCAAAATTTAACCGTTTTTGAATTAAAAAAATCAATAAGCGCTTAATACTAGCATTCCTTAAAAAAATAACGGGAATTCGCCTATAACATATCATCGGTTTTATGAATACACCCAAATATCATCAGGTCGGGAAATTTTTTATAAATCGTCCACTTTCGAGTTGATTCGTTATAATACGTTGCACAAAAAAACAATAACCGCAGTAAGCGGAAGATAAGCTGGGGGATGCATGAGCGATAGCAACAACGAAAAGCATAAAATTCTGATTGTCGGCGGCGGCGCGGCCGGACTGGAACTGGCAACAACACTGGGTAATAAATTAGGCAAAGCGGGTTTGGCTGAAATTAACCTCATTGATGCCTCCTCGACTCATATTTGGAAGCCCTTATTGCATGAGGTCGCTGCCGGCACCTTGGATGAAACCGAGCAAGTCGACTACCTGGCGCAGGCCTATCGCAGTCATTTCCGTTTTCGCCTCGGCAAAATGGCCGGTTTGAACCGGACTAAAAAAGAAGTCTACCTAAGCCCGACTTACAGCGACAGCGGCGAAGAACTTATACCCGAACGTTCATTCAAATACGACACCCTGGTCATGGCCGTCGGCAGCGTCAGCAACACTTTCAATATTAAAGGTGTGGCCGAACATTGCATGTTTCTCGACACCACTTCGCAGGCTTTTAAGTTTCAAAAACAATTGGTCGAAACCTATATCAAACGCCATGTCAGCAAAGGCGGCAACAAGGACAAACCGTTATCGATCGCGATCGTCGGCGCCGGTGCAACCGGCGTCGAATTATCAGCCGAACTGCACGAAGTGACGCATCTTTTGAATGTCTATGGACTCGACCAAGCCGGCGATGTAAAAATCACGATTATCGAAGCGGCCACGCAATTATTACCCGCTCTACCGACTAAGCTTGCACACGCGACGCAACAACAATTGGTCAAGCTTAATATCGATCTAAAGCTTGGGCGGCGGGTCACCGAAGTCTCGAAAGACGGTATCACGACCCATGACGGGGAATTCATTCCAGCCGACCTCAAAGTCTGGGCGGCCGGTATTAAAGCCCCGGACTGGCTACAACAAATCGGCGGATTGGAAACAAACCGAATCAATCAATTGGTCGTCGATGAGACTCTGCAAACAGCCGACCCTACTATTTTCGCAATCGGCGATTGCGCAGCCTGTTCGTGGCCGGGGCATGAACAAAACGTTCCTCCGCGCGCTCAGGCCGCTCATCAACAAGCCTCGACGGTAGCGAAATCCATCGTCAATCACTTGCAAGGCAAAGACCCAGTCAAATTTGTATATCACGACTACGGTTCGCTAGTTTCGTTGGGCAAATATTCTACCGTCGGCAATTTGATGGGCAACCTGATGGGTTCAGTCACGATCGGCGGCTTTATCGCCCGCATCGTTTATCTGTCGCTTTATAAAATGCATCAGGTCGCGATCCACGGTTATTTTAGAACCGCAATGTTGACACTTTCCAATTTATTTCGACGCAGTGCCCATGCCAAAATAAAAATGCACTAAAAATCGTAATTATTTAGCATAATTCATGTATGAGAAGGTGTCGGGCATTGATTTATAAGGCTGTCTGCAACAGGACGTTGCAGTCAGAGCTTACAGGGATGTATTCACGCGTCCTTAGAAATCAATGCCTGACACCAACCTACCGCATGCGCTGAATAGTTACTAAAAATCATATTCAATCAGCCCCTTTTTTACAAACCACATACCTTTAATAACTATCATGTTTGAAATTGAATACATTTTTCGTGAAGAGGATTTAATCCATTTCAACGAAGTCCAACTGCAGCAAAACGACGAAGTATTGAATAATATCCGCAAAAACCGGCTGGTTTTTCCCGGCGCGCTAGTGATTATCGGTATTTTTTATTATTTTTACTATGGCGATATGATGACGGCGGCTTATATTTCCAGCATTGCCATTCTTTGGGCGCTGCTCTCGCCGAAAATCATGATGCTCGACATGCGTCGCCAAATCATGAAAAACTATACCGAAAAAGAAAAAGCCGATATGTTCGGCCGATATACGCTCAAGATAGAACCCGATCATTTGCTCGAAATATCGCCGAGCGGCAAACACAAGATGCCTTGGAACGAATTGATCCGGGTAGAACAAGAAGGCGAGCATTATGTCTATATTTTTATTAGTCTCAATACGGCTTTGGTCATTCCTTCAAAAACCGTCAAAAAAGGCAAACTGAAGGAATTCGCCGAGCAAGTGCAAAGCATGATCGATCGAAAAAGCTAAACGCCAAACATGCTGAATTTTAAAAACGTATCCTTGAGACGCGGCCCAAACATTCTGTTCAGCCAAGCGTCCTTTACAATACATCAAGGCCAAAATGTCGGCCTGACCGGTGCGAACGGCGCGGGAAAATCCAGCCTTTTCGCACTACTGAGGGGCGAGTTACACACCGATGAAGGCGATTTTTCGATGCCGCCGGGCCTCGAAATCGCCCATGTCGCACAGGAAACGCCGGAGGTCGCCTGCTCGGCAATCGATTACGTGATCGATGGGGATCAAGAGTTAAGACGACTGCAAAAACAGTTAAGCGCAGCCGAACAAGCCGGCGACGGGCTGAAACTGGCGGAATTGCATGCCGCCTTGGATATCATCGGCGGTTATACCGCCGAGGCTCGCGCGGCCCGCTTGATGAACGGACTGGGGTTTCGTCCCGATCAAGAACAAAACCCGGTTGGTTCGTTTTCCGGAGGTTGGCGTATGCGCTTGAATTTGGCACAAGCCTTGATGTGCCGATCAGATCTTTTATTGCTTGATGAGCCGACCAATCATCTCGATCTGGATGCGGTCATTTGGTTACAGGATTGGCTTTGCAAATATCCCGGCACCTTGCTTTTGATCTCGCATGACCGCGATTTCCTCGATGCCATCGCCAGCCACATCGCGCATATCGAACAACAAAAAATCGAACTTTATACCGGCAATTATTCGGCTTTCGAAAAAATGCGCGCGGAAAAACTCGCACAGCAACAATCCGCGTTCGAAAAACAGCAACGCGAAATCGCTCATATTCAAAGTTTTGTAGACCGCTTCAAAGCCAAAGCCACCAAAGCCAAACAAGCGCAAAGCCGAATTAAGTCGCTTGAACGCATGGAACTCATCGCTCAAGCGCATGTCGATTCGCCCTTTAATTTCAGTTTCCGTAAACCGCAAAAAATGCCTAACCCGCTGCTCAAATTGCAAGAGGCCGGTATTGGTTACGGAACGACAATAGTGATCGACGGTGCGGAATTGACCCTGGCCCCCGGAGATCGGATCGGCCTATTAGGCCCTAACGGTGCCGGTAAATCCAGTTTGATTAAAGTGTTGGCCGGAGAAATGCAGCCCTTGACCGGCGAAATACTGACCGCCGACGCACTAAACATCGGCTATTTCGCCCAGCATCAACTCGAGCAATTGCGAATCGATGAAAGTCCTCTGCAGCACCTGCAAAGACTCGATAAACAAGCGACCGAAAAGGATTTACGAAATTATCTCGGCGGTTTCGATTTTAGGGGCGACAAAGTACTGGAACCTGTCGGCCCTTTTTCCGGAGGCGAAAAAGCACGCTTGGTTTTAGCGATTTTAGTGTATCAAAACCCGAACCTATTGCTGCTGGACGAGCCGACCAACCATCTTGATTTGGAAATGCGCCACGCTTTGAGCGTCGCGCTACAGGATTATGAAGGCGCCATGCTGATCGTCTCGCACGATCGGCATCTACTGCGTTCGGTCACCGATCAATTGCTGCTGGTTGCTGACGGTAAAGTCCAACCTTTCGACGGCGATCTGGACGATTACCGTTCATGGCTGACCGAACAAACCAAAAGCGAAGAACCGCCCGAAGAAGCCGTCAGCCAATCGCTTTCTCGAAAAGACCAGCGCAAACTTGAGGCCGAACGCCGGCAGAAAAACAAGCCACTGCTCGACGCACTGAAAAAAGCCGAACTCGCGGTCGAAAAGCTACACCTCGAACAATATGAATTGGAACAGCAATTAGCCGATCCGGCTATATATAAAGACCAAGAAAAAGAACGCTTGAAGCAGCTACTGACCCGTAAAACCCGTATCGATAAGGATCTTGAAGAAGCCGAAACGGAATGGCTCGAAGCCGAAACCAAACTCGAAGAAGCCGGCTAGCTTATGTACGAATGGGTCATGCTATTTTTCGATCTTTGCCGATTTCGGAAAGGCCCGCAAGACCTTCCCTTTTCGCAGGCTTTGCTGCTGAGTTCTATTATAGCCTATGCCATTCTAGGCTTTTTGATGCTGTATATCGATAGCGGCTGGTTTAACGCAATTATACAGGTATCAGTCGGCGCCTTATTATTGCTGGCCTTTGCCAAAATCATATTGCTCATCTCACGAAAACCCGACCGATTTGTGCAGACATCGAGCGCGCTATTTGGAACCGATGCCTTGATCAGTTTCTTCGCGCTCCCGATTATTGCCGGCATGACGACCGGCCGAGTCTCGCTTTTGGCCTTCGCGGCACTGGTCGCGTTAATGATCTGGCATTGGCTAATTACCGGACACATAGTCCGTCATGCTTTGTCCGAATCCTTTAGCTTTGGACTGGGTGTCGCATTCTTGTATATCATGGCTTCTTATTGGCTCATGGCTCAGATGTTTCCCTAACCTGGCGCTTCTAATGGAAATTTTATGAAAAATTATACCCATATCTTGCTCGCGGTCGACTTTTCCGATCATACCGATGCCATTGCCGAACGCGCATGCGACTTGGCCGATAAATACCAAGCTAAAATAAGCCTGTTGCATGTCGTCGATAATCTTCCGATTGTCGACACCGTGAACGGGCCGATCATCCCCTATGAAATCGACCTAACCGAACAATTAATGGAATCGGCCAAATTGCGACTGGAAAAACTAGCGGAACGATTCAACATCCCCGAAAACAACCGCTTTCTCGAATTAGGGAGCTCGAAAATCGAGATCGTCAGGGTCGCCGAGGAAAACGCGGTCGACTTGATCGTCGTCGGCTCTCACGGCCGGCACGGACTCGCATTGCTGCTAGGATCCACGGCCAACGGCGTATTACATCATGCCAAATGCGATGTCCTTGCGGTGCGCATCAAAGACGAATAACTTCCCTTGACCTTGACCTTGAACCTTGAACCTTGAACCTTGAACCTTGAACCTCATTTTACAAACATGATCGGACATATAGAAAGTTTTGACCTCGGCAGACAAACCGGCGTAATAAAAAGCGGAGACTCTTTTTACGAGTTTCATCTCGAAAGTTGGCAATCGCCCGACTTACCGGAACCGGGAGACGACATCAATTTCGAATTAGAAGAAGGCGAAGCCAAATCGGTTGTGCTGATCGGATCCTATCTCAATCCGCACAAACCGGTAAAATCTCGACTGCTGGCAACGATACTCGCGTTGTTTTTAGGCGGCGTCGGCGCGCATCGTTTTTATCTCGGCTATTATTGGATCGGTCTTGCTCAGATCGCGGTGACCGTTTTGACCATCGGTTTCGGTGTGGTATGGGGCTTTATTGAGTTTGCTCTGTTACTCAGCAAAAATTTCGATATAGACGCCAAAGGCAGGCCATTGAAATAAACCTACCCCCTTTAAACTCAAAAATTAGCTAACTTTATGAAGGTATGGGGTGTGGCTTGCGAGGATGGCGTGAATGCAGATTTTTGCTCCTGCAAAATCTGCATTCACGCCATCCTTGGCGTTCGAACGCTGCCCTCAAGCCCCCATGGATGGGTTTACCCAGCACTTAAATTCCATAGTCCATTGGCTATGTTAACTATCTGGGATAATTTAGGTGCTGGGTGAACGGCGGTCCTCGATAGACACATCCCATACTTTTTATTCTTAGACGGTTTTTCGATCAAAAGGGAGTAGATAAAGCATTTCACCATGAAGCCATGAAGAATAATAAGTTAATTCAATGACTTATTCTGCCTATGCAAATCATTTGTGCTCACCTAAAAGGTTATTCAAATTTTTAGGACAAGCCGTTGAAAGACTTCATGAACTTCATGGTTAGGGTTTCGTAACAAATAACCTCCCGATTATTCATCGTTGTCTGAATTGCGAAGGTATATATCGAATGACAGAATCCAAACCGATTTACCTGATTCACTCCGATGAGTTGGATAAAAAAAATCTGATTCTAGTCAAGCAACATCCGCTAATTGTCGAGAACGACATCTCAATTCGCCCGATTAAAGTATCGAACCTTAGCGGTCTGCATGTCAACGGCAATCTAAATCATGCCTTGGTTTGGGTTAAACACACCGATTTTCAGGCCGTACTCACTGCTGCATTCAATAAAACCATCGCATTGAGTTTTCTGCCGTATCCCAACGAATTACGACCCGTATTTTTCGACCATCTTGGACTGCCCAATAAGCTTGACGACTGCTTGGCCTTGGCATTAGAAACAGAAAGCGTTCCGATCGATTTGATCCGCTGCAACGGAGAATTCATTAGCTGCGGCATCGGCCTGTTGAATCAAACCGCGCTAGCCGAATTGATCGAGGCCGGCAATACTCGAAATCACTTGAAGAAAATAAAGTTTTATTGCCAGCGCTTGATTCATGCCTTCAACTTACAGCCAATTGCCATCGAAATAGAAACCGCGAAAGGCAAATCAGTAAAAACCGCAATCATCGGCTTGTATCTATTGGATCTTGCAAAACGAAATCCATTTGCCAAACTTTTCGGCGAATCGGCATCGCTTAAAGATGGCCGATTGTCGTTCGTTTTCTTTGCACCGCAATCGATTTTAAGCTACATCCAATCGACATCGATAACTATTCCACAGGCTTCGGCACAGCTCCCGAAGCAACTAGGATTCGTTCGGAGCGTTTCTTTGCGCATAACCGCAAAACAAGATATTGACTTTTGGATAGAACACAAACCAGTCTCGACACGCGAGCTATTTTTAGAATCGGTTCCTGCAGCCCTTAAAATCACCGTCGGCGACAGTTTTCGTTCGCTCAACTCACAATCCGGCGACAAAGAAAATTTCAATGTCGAAAACCTGCCGCAAGAGGAAGCGAGGCTGAAATATTTCAGCAATGCCCTACCGTTTTTCCCCCATGCGCTCGAATCCGATTTTAAGGACTTATTTCTAGCACTCAAGGAAAACGCCAGGACGACGAGTACTTATGTCTTATTAATGGTACTCAGTTCCATGCTGGCCACGTTGGGTTTATTTCTGAGTAGTCCGTCCGTCGTTATCGGCGCGATGGTTTTGGCGCCCTTGATGGCACCGATTATTTCTTTGTCGATGGGCTTACTTCGCTCCGAAAAATTCTTGACTCGAGAATCCATTGTTTCGCTACTAATCGGCATTGGCATCGCACTTGCGATTTCGTCGGCAATGGCGGCTTTACTGCCTTTCAAGGATGCCACGCAGGAAATCGAAGCCCGTTTGCACCCATCAACACTGGATTTGTTGGTCGCGGTTTTTTCCGGTATCGCCGGAGCCATGGCCCAAGCCCGCGAAAGTATCGCAAAAAGCTTGCCGGGCGTTGCCATCGCAGTCGCCTTGGTGCCCCCCCTCTGCGTTGCCGGTATCGGCATCGGTTGGCTTGAATCCGATATTTTTTTGGGCGCCATGCTCTTATTCTTGACCAACTTAATCGGAATTACGATGGCCGCGCTCATTTCGTTCATGGTCATCGGGTTCGCGCCTTTTACTCGGGCCAGAAAAGGTATTTTGCTATCGAGCCTATTGCTGGCATTGATTTCCGTACCCTTGTTCTATTCTTTCCAAACCATGGAGCATATCGCCGATATCAAATCGCAATTGGCAGGTAGAACCTATCAAATCAATGGACACCGGCTTGAACTTCGGAATATCAAGGTCAATACGCTACGACCGCTCAATTTAAATGCCGACCTACTCATCAATACCATGCCGGACGAATCGGTATTTACTCGGCTCGAGGATAATTTACATGCGGAACTCGGTAAGCCTGCCCGCTTCTATTTTGCTTTGCATTTTGTTAGGGAAACCATTGCGGTCGAAGAAAATGAGCAATAAATCGCGCTCGTAATCTCGCCATAAACGACTACGCACTAAAATCTACTCCGCAATGCACCAAACCGGATCACAAAGACACAAAACAATCCTTACCCAACAAGAGCCGATATTTACTATTCATAATATCAATAACTTATATTTTTAACAGAACTTGGCACGATTTCCGCTTATCTTCATTCGAGTTTCTTAAAGCAAAGGCGCTTTAACCCCACTAGGGATTAAAGCGCCTTTTTTTTGCCTTGTGCGTTGTAAATTGATCAGAGGAATGCCATGTCTTATTTAGTCCCTTCGGAATTTGTCACCAAAATGGTCGATGCCGGTGAATCTAAAGTCTATATGTCAACACGAGATACGTTGATCAGAGCCTATATGGCCGGTGCGATTCTTGCGTTAGCAGCCGTATTTGCAGTCAGTATCACTGTCGAAACCGGTTCTCCGATCTTCGGCGCGATTTTGTTTCCAGTCGGTTTTTGCATGTTGTATTTACTGGGTTTCGATCTATTGACCGGTGTTTTTGTTCTGGTGCCGTTGGCATGGATCGATAAACGCCCGGGAGTGACGGTAGGCGGTATTTTCAGGAACTGGGGATTGGTCTTCGTCGGCAATTTCCTCGGTGCTTTAACCGTGGCGGTGATGATGTCGTTGGTTTTCACCTACGGATTTTCGGTCGAGCCGAATGCCGTTGGAAAAAAACTCGCCGGCGTCGGCGAAGCCCGTACACTGGGATATGCGCAATACGGCGTCGCGGGCTGGTTTACGATTTTTATCAGGGGCATGCTATGCAATTGGATGGTGTCTACCGGCGTGGTCGGAGCAATGATATCGACTACGGTCAGCGGCAAAGTGATCGCGATGTGGATGCCGATCACACTATTTTTCGCCATGGCCTTCGAACACTCCGTGGTCAACATGTTTCTGTTTCCGGCCGGCTTGATCATGGGCGGCAATTTTTCGATCATGGATTATTTCATCTGGAACGAAATCCCCACGGTGCTCGGCAACCTAGTCGGCGGGCTTTCATTTACCGGCTTGACGCTATATAGCACTCATGTAAAAACCGCACCGAAACGCGCTCTGTAACTCGTACTCTTTAACCTATAAAAAGCATTTTGTCCACGAAACACACAAAAATCACGAAAATATTCAATTAGTTATACTCTTTAAGTTACTCGCCCAATGGATTGCCCAAGGGAGTTATGCAACCGCATGATTACGTGCGTGTATTTCGTGATTTTCGTGGACTAAGGATTTCGTGATAATTAACGCCCTGTAACTAAGAGTTTTGTTGAGGGTACGGTAACTCGCTTACCTTGAATTAAAAATAGGGAAGTTATACTCATCGTAGATCTAAATTCGGCACCGGGGTGCCCGTCAAAGGACGCCGTGAACCCAGCGCCTAAATCCAGCACCTAAATTCCATAGGTCTTTGGCAATGATTCAAAATCATGGCTTATTTAGGTGCTGGATGAATTATCCAAGATAGTTAACCATAGCCAATGGGCTATGGAATTTAGGTGCTGGGTGAATACATCCCTGTAGGCTCTATGCCAGCTCCATGCTGGCCCCTCACCTAGCGTTAGGTGAGGGGCCGGACAACCCCGGTGCCTCCTCAGGCACTGCCGAAATTTGAAGTACGAAAGGTATATTTATGACCAAATCCTTAAATTCGAGACTCTTCATCAAATGAAAACTCATGTCCGGCACTCTTAAAATATCCGTAGGGCAATATTCCGATAAAGGCCGAAAGGAAATCAACCAGGATTTTCATGGCGTCTATATGCCGAAAGAACCGCAATTGAGTTCAAAAGGTGTTGCCATTGCGATGGCCGACGGAATCAGCAGTAGTGCTGTCAGCCATATTGCCAGCGAAGCTGCGGTCACCGGATTCCTACAAGATTATTATTGTACCTCGGAAGCTTGGTCGGTAAAAAAGTCGGCGCAACGGGTCTTGATTGCAACCAACTCCTGGCTGCATGCCCAAACCCAACAGAGTCAATATCGTTACGATAAAGACAGAGGCTATGTTTGTACCTTTAGCGCCCTGATTTTCAAGTCTAATACCGTGCATATTTTTCATATCGGCGATACACGGATCTATCGATTACATGACAATCATCTGGAGCAATTAACCAACGATCATCGGCTTTGGGTTTCGCAAGACAAAAGCTATCTGAGTCGTGCATTGGGTATCGATCATCACTTAGAAATCGATTACCAAGCGCTACCGATTGAAAAAGGCGATCGCTTTTTGTTGATGACCGATGGCGTTTATGAATTTGTTAATAATGTTTTCATCATTAATGCGATCAAAAAGCATGGCGATGATTTATCGACTGCCGCAACAATGATCGTCAACGAAGCTTACCGACAAGGGAGTTCGGATAACTTGACGATGCAGATTGTCGATGTCGAGGAATTACCGAATCAAAATGCGGATGAGATTTATCGGCAAATAACAGAGCTTCCGTTTCCGCCGACATTGACCGCCAGGATGATTTTCGACGGTTATCAAATCATGAGAGAGCTGCATAATAGCAGCCGGAGTCATGTCTATTTGGCAATGGATACCGAAACCAATAAACCGGTCGTCATTAAAACACCTTCAATCGATCTTCGAAACGATCCCGCTTACCTTGAGAGTTTTCTCATGGAAGACTGGATAGCGCGCCGCATCGATAGCCCTCATGTATTAAAACCCTGCGAACCAACCCGAAAACGCAATTATCTCTATATTGTCACCGAGTTCATCGATGGCCGAACATTGAAACAGTGGATGATCGATAACCCGAACCCGGATATGGAAACCGTACGCGGCATCATTGACCAAATTGCCAAAGGCCTCCGCGCGTTTCACCGGCTCGAAATGATTCACCAGGACTTGAGACCGGAAAATATCATGATCGATAGCTCCGGCACGGTAAAGATCATCGACTTCGGTTCGACTCAAGTTGCAGGGCTTACGGAAATGAACAGCCCCATCGAACGGCACCCATTACTCGGCACCGCTCCGTATAGCGCCCCAGAATATTTTTTAGGCGAAAACGGAACGGCTCGCTCGGACTTGTTTTCGTTAGGTGTCATTACCTATCGGATGCTGACCGGCAATCTGCCTTATGGCACTCAAGTCGCCAAATGTAAAACGAAAGCGGCTCAAAATCGATTGAACTATTACTCCATCCTGGATGATACGCGAGCGATTCCGGCCTGGATCGATGATGCCATCAAAAAAGCCGTCCATCCGAATCCCTACAAGCGATATGAAGAATTATCCGAATTTGTTCACGACCTGCGTTATCCGAACCAAACTTTTTTGAATAAAACGCATCCGCCGCTCATAGAGCGCGACCCAGTAACCTTCTGGAAAAGCATTTCTCTCATCTTGACGATTATCGTCGTCACGTTATTAATCCAACTAAGCAAAAGAGGTATTTAATATGAAAACGACTCCATCATCTTGCAAAGCCGATTCCTTGCTCACCAAAGAGCAAATGACCGATCGGATCATCACTGCAAAAGTACAAAAGCAACTCACCTGGACGGCCATTGCCGAACAAATCAGCGTCGATGAAGTTTGGCTGACCTCGGCTTGCCTTGGCATGAATAGCATGAAACCGGAACTGGCCGAAAAGTTATGCACCGTTCTGGAACTACCCAACGAAGTGCAAGTCGCCTTGGCAATGTTCCCTTACAAACAATGGGCTTTCGACGTGCCTCAAGACCCTCTCATTTACCGGCTTTATGAAGTCGTCGGCGTTTACGGCGAAACCTTGAAAGAAATCATTCACGAGAAATTCGGCGACGGCATCATGAGCGCGATCGATTTCAGCATGACGGTCGGCAAAGAAGAAAACCCAGCCGGCGATCGCGTTATTATCACGATGAACGGCAAATTTTTACCTTATAAATCCTGGTAAGCCAGGATAGATTTGTTCTATAACCAAACTTTAATCAAATCGTAATGTTGCAGCAGGTAGCCCTTATGCAGCGTAGCGGAATACGGGAATGGCGTGGCTTCGAACGTCCCGGATTGCGCTACGCTCCATCCGGGCTACACTGCTGAGGGTAAGCCTTCATTTCGGCAGATCGATTACCCCCTCTGCGAACATCACAGCCTCTCCGCCGACGCGCAGAGGCAATAACTCCTCGCCTTTGTTATCCATTTCGATGCGAATGACGCTACGGCGCGAACGCGCGTCGCCACGGTCCAAGGCGAAACTATGCGTGCCCTTGCGCGTATGCTCGAACGAGCACAGATAAGAACAAAAAGCCGGCACTGCATTACCGACCGGCGGATCATCGGTTAACGCAAGGTGAGGCCCCAAAAGCCGTAAATTGAAATCGGCATCGGGGAACGGCGTTTTCGGCGCGAATAACAAAATCTCTTGTGCCGCAGTTTGCGGGGCGGTGGATTGGCTCCAGGCGGGGTAATTGAAAAGCGCATTTCTTACCGACTCGTATTTCCAAACCGGCACGATTAAATAGGGATAACCGCAGGAAACCAATCTTGGCGAATACTTTTTATGGTCGAGTTCCGATTGCTCCAACCCCAGAAAAGCGGCCAATTCTTCATCGCCCGGCGCGAAACGATCGACAATAGCGCTGACTCGGCGAGTTAACTGAACAAAACCGGGCTTACCGCCAACACTCGTAATGTTCGCCTCGACAGGCCCCGCATTTTGCTCAAACACGACTCGACTAACCGGCTCGTTTAATTCGATATCGCCGCAACTGGCCAATACAAAAGCCGCGGCGATGACTGGATGGCCGCCTAAATGAATCTCCGCCAACGGCGAAAATATGCGCATTCTCCGCAAATTGCCGCCGTTGAGCTTATGAAAAATAAAGACGGTTTCGGACAAATTCAGTTCCTTGGCTATCAAGGCCATTTTTTCGGCATTGAGTCCGTCCGCTTTCGGAAAAACGGCAATTTGCGCGCCATTGAAAACCCGATTCGTGAAAACGTCGGCAATATAATAGTGATATTTCATAAATCTCCCTAAACGTTAACGGCAACCCGCCGGTTTTCGATACGAACACCATAGGTTTCAATTTTCACAGTCTCGTCCTCGAAGCAAACGCCCGTCTCCAGATTGAAATGCTGTTTATAAAGCGGCGATGCCACCATCGGCTGACCGCCGATATCGCCGATCATGCCACGCGATAATACATTGACTTTGCCGAACGGGTCGAAATTATCGACCGCATAAACCGCCTGTTCCTTCGGCATATAAAACAAAGCAATTTGCCTGCCATCCGCCCAGACGCAAACACCGGAATCCGGCTGCAGATCGTCGAACGAGCAGACATCGATCCATTCACTCATGCTCATGCCTCCTCCAATATCTTAAAGTGCTTCCTGGCCTTCAATGCCTCCCGCTCTTGTTCATCGGCAGGGCGAACTTGGCCGCGCTCCTCGACAAACACGATATTGTCGTCGGGTCGGTCGCTGTTGACGAAATGCCGGAAACGTTTCAATTTGCTCTCGTCCTCGATCGTGGTTTTCCATTCGCATTGATAGGTATCGATCACATGGCGCATTTGTTTTTCCAGTGCCTCGCCTATACCGAGACTATCCTCGATCACGACCGAACGCAAATAATCCAAGCCGCCTTCCATGTTTTCCATCCACACCGACGTACGCTGCATCCGGTCGGCCGTACGCACATAAAAAATCAGCACACGGTCGATATATTTGATCAGCGTTTCCTTGTCGAGCTGGGTCGCGAACAAATCGCCATGCCGGGGCTTCATGCCGCCGTTGCCGCAGACATACAGATTCCAGCCGCCCTCGGTCGCGATTACGCCGATGTCCTTGCTTTGCGCCTCGGCGCATTCGCGCGTGCAGCCGGATACGGCAAATTTGATCTTGTGCGGCGCTCGAAGTCCTTTATAACGGTTTTCCAGCTCGATCGCGAGACCGACGCTATCATCGACACCGAAACGGCACCAAGTGCTGCCGACGCAGGATTTGACGGTTCTGAGCGATTTGCCGTAGGCATGGCCGCTTTCGAAACCGGCATCGATTAATTCCCGCCAGATCGACGGCAATTGCTCGACCCGGGCGCCGAACAGATCGACCCGCTGACCGCCGGTAATTTTCGTATACAAACCGTATTTTTTGGCGACCTGCCCCAGCACGATCAATTTCTCGGGCTGTATTTCGCCGCCGGTCACGCGCGGGACAACCGAATAGGTGCCGTCCTTTTGCATATTAGCAAGAAAAATGTCATTGGTATCCTGCAAACCGACATGCTCTTTGTTGAGAATATAGTCATTCCAGTATGAGGCCAGAATCGAGCCGACCGCTTGTTTGCAAACTTCGCAGCCGCGGCCCTGCCCATGTTTTTCGAGCAATTCGTCGAAGGTCTTGATCTCCTCGACCATCACTAAGTGATACAACTCCTGCCGGGTATGCGGAAAATGCTCGCAAATATCGGTACTGACCTCAATGCCCAGCTTGGCCAATTCGCATTCCATGACCGATTTCATCAGCGGCACGCAACCGCCGCAACCGGTTCCCGCCTTGGTTTCCGATTTGAGCGCCGGTACCGTATTGCAACCGGCTTCGATCGCCGAACAAAGCGTTGCCTTATCGACATCATGGCATGAACAAATTTGTGCAGACATCGGCAGCGCATCGGGTCCGAGGCCGACCGATTCATCGGAACGATGCGGCAAAATCAGCGAATCCGGATTTTCCGGCAGTTCGATACCATTCAAGCAATATTGCAGCAAGGTGCCGTAGCCGGAAGCCTCGCCGACCAGCACCGCGCCCAGCAATCTTTTTTTATCGGCACTGACCACGAGTTGCTTATAGACTTCGCTATCGCCGTTTTGATAGGTATAGACCAATGCGCCCGGAGTCTGCGCATGCGCATCGCCGATGCTCGCAACATCGACGCCCATCAGCTTCAATTTGGTGCTCATGTCGGCACCGGTAAAATAATTGTCGCCACCCTCGAGCACGGACACAACGGTTCGTGCCATCGCGTATCCCGGCGCGACCAGGCCGAATATCCGGTTATTCCACAAAGCGCATTCGCCGATCGCGAAAATATCGGGATCGGAGGTCCGGCATTGATTATCGATCACGATGCCGCCGCGCGGGCCGACCTCCAATTCGCAGGCCCGAGCGATATCGTCGCGCGGACGGATACCGGCCGAAAACAAAATCAAGTCGGTTTCCAGTGCATCGCCGCCGGCAAAATTCATTTTGTGCAAACAGCTCTCGCCGTCGTCGATCAAGGTCGTGTTTTTATTTAAATGCACGGTCACGCCGAGCGCTTCGATCTTGCGTTTCAACAACGCGCCGCCGCCGTCATCCAATTGCACCGCCATCAGACGCGGCGCGAATTCGACGACATGCGTGGTCAAGCCTAAATCTTTCAAGGCTTTCGCGGCTTCAAGACCAAGCAGACCGCCGCCGACCACGACGCCGACTTTGGATTGTTCAGCCGCACTTTGAATCGCTTCCAAATCTTCGATGGTTCGGTAAACCAGACACCGATCGCGTTCATGACCGGGCACCGGCGGTACGAACGGGTATGACCCGGTCGCCAGTACAATCTTGTCATATACAATCCGGACGCCTTTTTCCGACAGCACTGTTTTAGCGATACGGTCTATCGATTTTGCTCTGTCGCCTAGGTGTACGGTGATGCCGTGTTGTTCGAAAAACCCGTCTTCGACCATCGATAGATCCTGAGCGGTCTTGCCGGAAAAAAAAGCCGACAGATGAACTCGGTCATAGGCCGGTCTGGGTTCCTCGCAAAACAGGATAATCTCAAAATGCTCCTTCGCGCCACTATTCACCAATCCTGCCAAAAAGTTTTGGCCGACCATACCGTTACCAATCACGACTAATGTTTGTTTCTTGCTCATCGGCAACCTCGGTTTTCTGTATCTAAATTTTAGGCAAAAAAAAAGGCGTCCAGTCGATGTGACGAATCACTCGAACAGGACGCCAATGCCCCAACAAAATCGGTACTCCATTAGGAGTCTTGTTAGTGATAAAGCAACATGAATGCCATGTTTGTATGCAACTTTTGCGAAGCCTTTATTTATCGGGTTTTAACAAGCCATTAATGAGTCAATTCGAACTCTATAATCATTAAGTTATCGGTTTCACCGCACACATTCGGTGAATATTGTTAATTTTTCGCACCAATATAAAGCAATACGTTTATCCTGAATCGAATAAACAAGCGCGCAACATCCAAGTACCGTTCGGCATATTATTTGCATATTTTAATAAATTGAGCACTATTCACCTTTCGGTAACCGTAAAACCAGCCATGTCCGCATTACAACTCAAGTTACTCGGCTTTTCCGGCAAAATCAAAATCCTGCATTTGACCTGGACGGCTTTTTTCATCAGCTTTGTCGTCTGGTTCAATCATGCCCCGCTGATGCTGATGATCATGGATTCGGTGAATCTCACCGAATCCGAAGTCAATATTCTGTTGTTATTGAACTTTGCGCTGCCCATTCCGGCCCGCATCATCATCGGCATGATTGTAGACCGCTTCGGTGCGAGAATCAGTTATAGCACTCTACTGGCACTGAGTAGCCTACCTTGCTTCGCCTTTGCGATGGCCGAATCGTTTCAACAATTAGCCTGGGCACGCTTCTGTTTGGGGTTTATCGGCGCGGGTTTCGTGATCGGCATTCGCATCATCGGAGATTGGTTTCCGGCTCGGCAAGTCGGTGTTGCCGAAGGTATCTACGGGGGCTGGGGTAATTTCGGTTCGGCCGCCGCGACTATCTTGTTACCGGGGCTGGCATTATATTTCGGTGCCGAAAACGGCTGGCGTTATGCGATTGCAGTAACCGGTATTTTGTCGCTGGCATATGCGTTCATCTATTACCGTAATGTCGAGGATACGCCGCCCGACGTGCCCTATTTGAAACCAAGACGTTCGGGCGCAATGGAGGTTACATCGATAAAGGACCTATTCCTTTACATCTGCACGACCGTACCGCTTTATGCCGCAATGTCTCTGCTCACTTGGCAGTTATCGACACCGGAAGCCGATTTACTTAGCACACCCTGGGTCATTGCGATTAACATCATTATATGGACCCTTTTCTTTTTTCAAGCTTATCAAATCGTCGAAATCAATGCGGAACGGCTCAGCCGCCCTATCGACAGTATTCACCATTACCCATTCAAACAAATCACTATTCTGAGTATCGCCTATCTGATGACGTTCGGTTCAAAATTAGCCGTGGTATCGATGCTGCCGATGTTTTTCATTACGATTTACCGCGAAACTCAACCGGTCTCGATGATCGATGCGGGCCTAATGGCATCGAGCTTCATTGTCATGAACCTGATCGCCCGCCCGGCCGGCGGCTGGCTCAGCGACAGAATCGGCCGCAAGTTTTCGCTGACGATCTTCCTAGCCGGCACTTCGCTCGGTTATTACTCGATGTCTTTTATTGCCAGCGATTGGCCCATTATGATGACCATTTCGATGACGGTGTTGTGCTCGATATTTCTACAGGCTGCTGAAGGCGCGGTATTTGCCATCGCACCGTTGATCAAAACCCCCATGACCGGCCAGATAGCCGGCATCGTCGGCGCTTACGGCAATGCCGGCGCGATTATTTTTTTAGCGCTAATGGGGCATGTCACACCGTCTACGTTTTTCATCATTCTAGCCATTTGCGCACTAGCATCGGCAATCATGGCGCGCTATCTCGAAGAGCCTAAGGAATTCATTACTGAAATCATGCCTGACGGCACTTTAGTGAAAATCGAACTGGATTGACATGCAAGCGCTGAAAGCCTTAATCGCCGATGAAATTCAAGGCGAAAAACTGCTCGAGAAAACCCTGAAAAAGCATGGTTTCGAAACCGCTTGCCTCCCGTTCGATACTATCGATTTAAATTCGTTGGTATTAAATTTATTGCCGGATATCGTGGTGTTGAATGTTTATACCCCGACACCGAAGATACTTGATGCCATATTGGCGATCAATCAAAGTCATTCGGCACCGGTCATCCTGTTTGCCGAGGATCAGGATAGCGACACGATCGATAAAGTCATCAAGGCCGGCGTCAGCGCTTATATCGTCGATGGACTCGACCCCAAACGCATCAAAACTATCATCGATATCGCGGTGGCTCGATTCAAAGAGCAAAACGCCATCAAGGAAGAACTGAAAAAGACCAAATCGCAACTGGAAGAACGCAAATTAATTGACCGCGCAAAAGGTATTTTAATGAAATCGCAAGGCTTCGACGAAGCTCAGGCTTACCACGCATTAAGAAAGCTAGCGATGGATCGGAATATTTCGATCGGAGAAATGGCGAAAAACGTCATTTCGATGGCGGATTTATTGAAGTAACGGTCACGCTTTCTATCGTTTCGATTTACGGGTAGACTGTCTTTCTCTTGTCAAGCACGAACGAGAAAGCCGATGAAAAACTCTGTCTATGCTCGCCTCATTACCGCTTTTTTCCTGACGATATTCGGAACGAGCACCTTAGCGGAATCTCGAATTGCCGTTTTGGTTTTCGAGTTAAAAGATCTCACATTGGCTCCAGGCATCCCTCAAGAACTGGAGCGCACCGCTTCGATCAAGCCTCAACTCGAAGCCGAATTAACAACATTAGGGAATGACATAGTTGAAACCGACTTCGCATCCCAACAAAAAGCCAATGCCGGGACCGGTTATCTATTCGATCACCATGATGTGGCCGCGAAACTGGGCAAGCAATTCGGCGCCGATTACATCCTGGTCGGTAGACTTCATAAACCGAGTTTCTTGTTTGCTTATATCATGGGACATTTGATTCGAGTCGAAGACGGCAAACTGATTGCCGATTACACTTTCGAAGCCAAGGGGCCCAATCGATTCCTAACCAATAAAACAGTAAAAACCCTGGCTAAAGCGATCGACAAGGATTTAAAGCGTCAATCTCTATCCGACTGAAAAGGATTAATATTTTGAACGTTTGAAGTAAGGGGGCGACTATTCAGCCGCTAACGCTTCGATTTTTGCTTGATCGTAAGTGACTTTATTATCCTTAATCTCTATAGCCTTCTGTTGAATCAACTCATCGAATAAATCCTCCTCATTAACCACATTATTCTTAAATTTACTACGAATACTGTTGAGCAGAGTTTCTTTTTTGACCGGACGGCTTCGACTATGTTTAATCAAGTGGGCGCAAAATTCTTGGACTAAAACTTCAGGGCTTTTCGGTGCGAAGCCCGGCATATTTTCAAGTTTGACACCGATACGTTGCGCGCTCCGGTTCTGGCTGGTTAGCAGGCTAACCGCATGATCAAGATCGTTGTCATCGGAGACGACATCGAAATGGGTATTTTCGGGGAGCTGGGCCATCATCACGCCAGCCCAGAAAGTGATGCCGAAATCGGCGGAATTTTTGCCGCCGTTAGGCATTTTAATAATTTTCAAACGGTTTTGATTGACCGTTGCGGTCAACGGCACAATCCAATCGAGCGGGACGCGCGCGCCGCATTGCGCATAGCAAATCACGACATGGGTATAAGCGGCCAGATCTTCCATCAACTGATAGACTTGTTTCGGACAATTTTCGAGGTCGATCAACAAGACGCGGGCCGCGTAGTCTGTATTGCCATCTTCCCTGACCGCCCTTTCATCCGAAACATTTTCGTTCATGTCTATCGGCCCGTGTTTGTTTTTACCTTACTCTACCTTTCGCATTTCAAAATTCGGCGGTGTCTGAGGAAGCACCGGGGTGCTCGGCAAAGGCTTTGACAGCATGGATGTTGTCATAGACCCTTACATGGACGTATTCACGGCGTCCTTTGACGGGCACCCCGGTGCCGAATTTTGGTTTACGAAGGGCATAACACATCTCAGATCCTGACTAGCACCTCGCCGCGCCCTATTTCAGCCATGTCGCCCCCGTAACGCTTGACGCGATTGAATGCCGTCGACGGGTCGGCAAATTTAGAATCGAGCTGCCTGAACGAGGCAAACAACATCGGCAAGAACGCCAGCGTATGCGAACCGCAATCGTTGAACGTCGCCGGCAGACCCGGTTGATTCCAAAACAACAATGTACCGCGTCGCATCGCATAACCGGTATAGCGCCCGGTTTTGCCCATCACCGCGATCGTACCGGCCGTCATTCTCGAACCGCAATAATCGCCGGCATCGCCTTCGATCAAAATGACGCCGCGGCGCATATGATCTCCGGCGCGTTCGCCGGCATTGCCCTTGACCAGAATCGTGCCGCCTTTCATACCCATTTTGTTGCCGGGTAAAGCCGCGCCGAGAAAATCGCCAGTATTGCCGTTGATCTGAACGAAACCTTTTTTCATCTCGCAGGCCGCGAAGATACCGGCGTTACCGTTGACGGTAATCGTGCCGGATTTCATGCTCAACCCCAAATAAGCGCCAGCATCACCTTCGACGGTGATCTGCCCTTCGCTGAGTTCCTTGCCGATATAGTCGAGTTTCACCGAGCTGTTTTTGATCACGATGTTTTGCGCATCAAAACCTTCAATCGCAAATAATTCGTCGGCGCGCAGCTTGCGTTTGCCGCTGTAAAGTTCCAAAGTAGCGATCTCGGTCGCAGACAATCCTGTCAGATTTTGACAGACCAGGGGCGACAAATCGACGCGCTGAGCCGGCTCCTGTTTCAGCGTGAACGTTAACGCAGTCATGCCATGATCTCCTGTAAATGAAAATGGAAAGGTCCGAGTTTGCCGCCGTAATTACCGGCGCTAATGCGTTTGATGCCGTTCGCGGCGCCCAAGTCGCAAACCGCCTGAATGCCGACGCGCATCGCCTTGTCGATGTCTTCCTTGGTTAGACCGTCTATCACTATTTCCATTACCGATTCGATTTCCGGCGACAAATCGGTTTTGGTGATGCCTTTTAGAGTCGGACAAAACGCATCGTTGGTCGACGCGCCGAGCGCCTTGTATTTCGAGCCGACTTTCGAGCCGGAACGCACGACGCCGCCCGGAAACGGCATGATCACGTTCGGAATCTTGCGCATTTCCTCGATCGCCGCTTCACAGGCCGCCAGCGCTTGCGGCTGAGATTCGGCCAAGACCAAGAAATTGCCGCCGCCGACCGCATCGACCTGACCGGTGGTTGCCTCGGTCAGAAATTCGCCGTCCATGACCGGTACGCGCCAATAGCGTTTGCCGCCGATCACTTTGGAAATCTGAAAACCGTCTCCGAAATAGCGCAAATTTTTACCCAACGGAATCGGCTTGTCGCTGTCGATACCGGCGAACAACGCCGAAGTCGGCGAAGTCAGCACGCACTGACCGGCACGCGTTTCCAATTGTTTCGCGAGGCCTTTGCCGCCCATCGCGAAGATCATCACCGCAACGCCGGGGCGTCCGTCCGGCGTCTCGGAAGGATCGAGCACGCGCTCGATGCCGGCCTCGCAGCCGCAGGCGATGACCGAAGTCGCGAAACCGGTCATCGCCTGCGCCGAGATCATCGCCCATTTTTCGTTCTGCGCGGTAATAATCGCGCGCGTCGCCTTCATCGGAAAGGCCTCGGCAAAGGTTTTGTCTATCGTTACGCCGTTAATAATCATTGCGCGCCTCCTTGAAGCGGATGCGCTGTCAAACTGCCCCGCCCGTCCTCGGTAAACTCGTCGTCGCTGATTTTGAAGTTACCCATTTTCATCGTCAGATAACGATCGAAATAATGCTTGAGGTCTTTTTCGACGGAAGTATCGTAATCCGGTTTGACGATATGCGTCGTACCCCATTTGACGTGCACGATCTGGCCGTCCTTAACGACCAGTTCGCCGTCCTTGAACACGTAATCCGGTTTTTCGAACATTTTTTGCCGGTCGGCGTTTTCGGTGTAAACGGTAATGTCGCCCCAATTCCCGGCAGTCAGGCCGCCGCGATCTTTCAAGCCGATCAATTTGGCTGCGCCCGCCCGCGTCATGATCGCGATTTCGTTCAGAGTGTATTCGCGGTCGATAGCCGCCAACGTCGTCATTTTTTGCGCTTCCGGGTGAATCGTCGCGAGCATGTCGTTTCGGAAACTTTTATCCATCAACAGGCGGATCAAATGCGGATACGTCGTAAACGGCGCGCCGTTCGGGTGGTCTGTGGTTAGAAATACGCGCCAAGGATCATTCACCAGCAAAAATATTTCGAGACCGATCGCCCATTGCAAGGCATTGACAAAATTTTGGTCCTTGTATTTGAACGGCACGACGCCGCAACCGGCATCGCATTCGATATCCATGCAGACCCATTTGTTCGGATGCGCGTGCTTGTGGTTCGCATGCTGACGCATGTTGTCACCCGAAGCCGTGATGGTCTGACCGAACAGAATCTGTCCGACGTCGATCGTGATGTTTTTATGCTTGTTGACCGCTTCGGCGATTTGCGCGGCGCCCGAGGAGAATTTGAAGTCGCCCTCGGTGCCGTAACTATGGAACTGGATGTGCGTCAAATGCATCGGCAAGCCGCCCACGCCTTGAATCGTATCGAGGGTCGTGTCGACGTTGCCCGGCACGCCCAAATTACAACCATGCACATGCAAAGGATGCGGAACGCCTAATTCTTTGACCGCGATCGCCAAGGTTTGCAAAATTTGTCTCGGCGTCACATCGTAATGCGCATTTTTTTCGTCGAGATCGAGCTTCCGCTGATTAAATTTGAACGCGCTGATGCCGCCGGCGTTAACGACTTTAATGCCGATACATTTGGACGCTTGCAACGTCCACGCGACATAGTCGTTAACCGCTTTCTGATCCTTCTTTGCGGTCAACATGCGCAGCAAATAATCGTCGCTGCCGAGCATCGCGTAGCCGCCTTTGTCCAAAATCGGAATGTCGCTCATTTCCATGTGCGCCTGGCGAGCATTGACTGGCAGAACCGCCGGCTCGAATGCAGTCGTGTAACCCATTTCGGCGTAACGATAGCCGGTGACATAAGTACTCGGCATCGCATGACCGCTTCCAGAACGCGTCAGATTGGTACGAATGACCGGATCGGACCGATGATCTTCCGGCAACAAGATTCTCGCGATATTACCTTTACCGCCGCCGATATGCGTATGCATGTCGATCGCACCGGACATCACAACCTTTCCGGTTAAATCGTATTCTTGATCGATTTTGACATCGGCAGCCGGCCTGTCGACAATGCGGCCGTCTTGAATGTAAATGTCCCGTTTTTGGCCGTCGATTCCGCCGGCAGGGTCATAAACCGTTCCACCTGTTAATTTAATCAGCATAGCTTTTCCGAATCACTCTCGATGAAATTTGTTTAATTGGCGCGTTGCTCGCATATGCATCACAATGCTTTTTCGATTGCCGACAACACCCCGGCGGTGCTGGGCAAGCCCGAATCGCGCAATTTTTTCAGGCGTATCGCAACAACACTATCGGTACGATAAGCGTAGCCGGCATGATCGATACCCGGCGTACCCAATGGAATGTAGACATCCGGTTCTTTATCGAACACCATGCCCGAGCGTCCTAACACAATGGTCGGAAAATCGGCAACAGGCGGTATTGCTTTGCTATTGAATGCTTGCACCCACAGCAAAGCATCGCCCTCCCCGTTCTCGATCATTGCACGACTGTCGTACAAATAAGGATCGTATTCGGGATAACCTTTAGCATAGCTAATCCGCGCAGGATAACCGGAAATCCATCCGGCAACCTGACTCGCAGTCAGATCGCCTTCCTTGCCGCTCAACGGCAAACCGGAACAACGGCTTCCCTGATCGTTGATATCCTTGATCAACTCGCAAACCGATTGGACAGCAAGTTCGGCTTGATCGAAAGCCAACGCGGACGCCGCCCAAGTCACGACGCCGTATTTCGCAGCTTGCAAACGCTCGACCACAGTCTGTAAATCGGAAACTTTAATACCGCCTACCGAATCGACAACAATCTTATGCCCCTTGACTAGAGCTCTCAATACTGCTACGACCTCGGGCAAATCGGCATCGGCACAGGTCAATACTTGCGCTTGTTTACCGTTTGGCGAAACCTGAGCTGTACCGGAAGGCGCCTTGCCCAAATAAATCACCTCTCGGTTAGCAGTATCTTCCAAAAACATCGATCCCTGATTCCAAAGGTAACGTTCGAAAAAACGCGGCACGAAACTTTCCAAATCCTTACCGACCACCAACAGCAAATCGCAACGATTCTTGACCTCGGCCAGCGTTGTCGTCATCCAGCCGGAATCTTGCATTGCCAAATAATTACGTCTTGCCGCATTGAAGTTAAGCTGATCGACCACGGCGCCGCAACGGTCGGCCAACGCCAGCAACGCGCGCATACCGTTGACATCGGTCGCACAACCGCCGATGATCGGCTGACTGGAATCTTGCAATATTTCGACGGCTTTAGCCACAGCATGCTCAAGAGCGACTTGATTCCCGCCGACTCTAGGCTTAAAGTCGGTAACGACTTGTTCAAATGCAGGAGTATTGACCGCGCAGCCGTTGCTAAGTACCTTCAACGACAAACCGTCGACACTGATTGTTAGATCATCGGTTCCAATACCGCAAAAAGGACTGGGCACTTCGGTAATTTCAGTCACGCGCTTTTCCTCTTTTATCTTTTAATTGATTTGGATTTCGCCATGCCGATTAAACAATAATCGCGAACCGACACTACAGCAATGACAGGCATTTTAACCCGAAATTACGTCGATGTCCCGTTTCACCCGGCATTTCCCGCTTAGAATTTTTCATTCATCCTGTATGGATAGCCATTAGATCAAGAGCCTGACAAATCAATCAACATTGAAAGCACGACACAACCTCACCATTGTCTGGTTAAAATCTTCTTGAATACTTTTTCGAACCTTCATTATCGAGTTACGTTAATATATCGATCGAAATTACGAATACTTATTGCAGATTCCGGCGATCTCACAGTATATGCTCATCGCCCTTCAATTTTCGGCTTTAGGATTTGGTCGTAAATAACTTCCCTATGTTATGGAGGGTTCGGTTGCTCGATTGGCAGATGTCGGCGCGGCATGGAAAGCCGCCGTCAAGCCTACATGGACGTATTCACCCAGCACCGAAATTTGGCTTGTCTGTTTAGGGTATATTTTCGCCGATAATCGCATAAGTATTCCTGATCAACCTAACGTCTTCAATTCGGCAAAGGGTACCGCATTATGTTTAATAAAATTTCACTAGCTCTTAGCGTCATCCTGTCATTAAGTGCCTGTGCCACCAGCCCGACAGGAAGAACGCAATTCGCGTTCATGCCCGATACCCAACTTAATCAAATGGGGCTTCAGGCTTTCGACAGCTTAAAAAAAGAAACCCCAGTCAGCACCAATCAGAGGCATGTCCAATTTGTTACGTGCGTATCCGATGCGATCATCCGGGAAGTCGGAGGCAATTGGGAAGTCGTCGTATTCGAAGACAACAGCTTGAATGCCTTCGCCTTGCCCGGTAATAAAATCGGTGTGCATTCAGGTATGGTCAATTTTGTCGACAATCAAGACCAATTGGCATCTATCATCGGTCACGAAATCGGCCATGTATTGGCGAGACACAGCAACGAACGCGTCTCGCAACAAATGGCAGTCAGCTCAGGCATGGCCTTGATTCAAGCCGTCAGCTCTCCGCAAACCGCAATGGGTCAAACGGCTCTCGGTCTGCTCGGTGTCGGTGCCCAGTACGGCGTGCTGCTGCCCTACAGCCGACTGCATGAAAACGAAGCCGATAAAATCGGCCTCGACTTGATGGCGAAGGCCGGTTTCGACCCCCTCCAGAGCGTTACACTATGGCAAAAGATGGCGAGAGCCGGCGACGGTCAACAACCGCCGGAATTCATGTCCACACACCCAGCGCACGCCACTCGTATTCAAGAATTGCAAAATGCTATTCCAAGAGCATTGGAAATTCAAAAACAGGCAGTCGCTCAGGGCAAACAACCTCGTTGCAGTAAATGATGAATCCCAATTTAAAGCATCTACAGCCTTATCCGTTCGAAAAGCTAACTCGGCTCAAGCAAGGCATCGTTCCGTCTGCCGATAAAGCTCACATCGCGCTGTCGATAGGCGAACCCAAACACACGACGCCTCACATAATTCAAGAAGCGCTCATCTCGCACATGCACGGTCTATCGACTTATCCATCGACTCGCGGCCTGCCGGAACTCCGACAAGCTATGGTCGAATGGATCGCGATGCGTTTTAAAATACCGGTCGATTTACTTGACCACGAAACACAAGTACTACCGGTCAACGGGACCCGCGAAGCCTTGTTTTCGTTCGCGCAATGCCTCGTCGAACCAAGCGAAAAGCCGCTGGTCTTGATGCCGAATCCGTTCTACCAAATTTACGAAGGCGCTGCCTTACTGGCTGGGGCACAGCCCTATTTCCTGAATACGACAGAGGAAAAAGCTTATTTACCCGACTTCGACGCGGTTCCCGAATCGGTTTGGGGGCGCTGCCAAGTGTTGTATATTTGCTCGCCGGGCAATCCGACCGGCGCGGTCATCCCCCAAACACAACTGGAACATTTGATCGAATTGGCCGAGCGCTACGACTTCGTGATTGCGTCGGACGAATGCTACAGCGAAATTTATGCCGACGAAAATAACCCGCCAACCGGACTTTTGGAGGCGGCCATTGCAATCGGCAATACCGAATTCAAACGATGCATAATCTTCCATAGTCTATCGAAGCGCTCGAATGCACCGGGTTTGCGATCAGGCTTCGTCGCCGGAGACGCGGAAATTCTCCAGCGTTATTTTCAATACCGCACCTATCACGGCTGTGCAATGCCGGTACCGACGCAACATGCCAGCATCGCAGCCTGGCGCGATGAAGCACATGTCGTCAACAACCGCAAGCTATACCGGGAAAAATTCAGTGCATTCAAGGATATATTATCCGAAGCCACTGCCGTTAGCATACCTCCGGCAAGTTTCTACATCTGGTTAAAAATACCGAAATCCGAAATTCAATTTGCACAACAGCTGTTTGCATCCGAAAATGTAACAGTATTGCCGGGCAGTTATTTATCCAGACCGTTCAACGAATCCGACCCCGGCCGAAATCACGTCAGGATAGCTTTAGTGCAGCCGATCGAAGAATGCATCGATGCCGCAGAGCGCATTAGAAATTTTATTCACACGCTATAACAACGGAAAATCATGTCAGAACTAGAAAATATCATTAATACCGCCTTTGAAAACCGTGCCGACATCACACCGGTCAACGTCTATCCCGAATTGCGCGAGTCCATAAAAGAAGTCATCAATCTACTCGACGGCGGCAAGGCCCGCGTCGCCGAAAAAATCGATGGCGAATGGGTTGTTAACCAATGGCTAAAAAAAGCAGTGTTATTGTCGTTCCGCGTCAATGAGAACCGCGTCATGGACGGAGGTGTCAACCGTTATTACGACAAGGTCGAAACCAAATTCGCGTCTTATACGCCGGACGATTTCGCCAAAGCCGGCGTCCGCGTCGTGCCCAACGCGAATGCCCGCCACGGCGCCTACATCGCGCCCGGAGCGGTATTGATGCCCTCTTACGTCAACATCGGCGCTTATGTCGACAGCGGCACGATGGTCGACACCTGGGTCACGGTCGGCTCGTGCGCCCAAATCGGTAAAAACGTGCATTTGTCCGGCGGCGTCGGCATCGGCGGCGTCTTGGAACCGCTACAAGCCGGCCCGACTATCATCGAAGACAACTGCTTTATCGGCGCACGCTCGGAAATCGTCGAAGGCGTAGTGGTTGAAGAAGGAGCAGTCATTTCGATGGGCGTTTACATCGGCCAAAGCACCAAGATCTACAACCGTATGACAGGAGAAATCACCTATGGCCGCGTGCCTGCCGGATCGGTCGTCGTGCCGGGCAACTTACCTTCCTCAGACGGCAAATACAGCCTATACTGCGCGGTGATCATCAAGCAAGTCGATGAAAAAACCCGCAGCAAAACCGGCATCAACGAATTACTGCGCGATTGATTCGCATTCCGGTCTCACCACAGCTAAGATGGATTCCCACGGAGGACCGTGGGAATCAGAAAGTATCCGAAAACAATACTATTTGATCAATCTGCGGCTATTGAACATCGGCGGCTTCGAAAGTCGCGACGAAGGCGTCGCTCCCCTTGATCGTCCCTCATCTAAGGCTAGATGAGGAAAAGCCGGGAGCGTTAGGTAACAATAAACGGTATTGAAGTCACATTAGCTAAACCTCGTAGGGTACGCTGTGCGCACCATGGCAACCCTACCGATGTTAACTGATTTAATCTGGGTAGAGATTCGGTGTTGGGTGGTATGGAGATACGCTTAGGGTATCCTACAACTTATGTATAACGATGGGAGGAGGACCATGGGATCTGGAAATCTGCACCGAGGAAATACCTGCTTCTTGAACGACCGTCGATTGAAACGGTAAATCACTGATGAGCTTAAATCGAGCCGAACATTTCATAAGCGAGGAAGACTATCTCCAAGGCGAACAAGAAACCGAGACTAGACATGAATTGATCAATGGCAATGTCTATGCGATGGCTGGCGCGAATGAAAACCATAATTTGGTGTCCGGCAACGTTTTTTCCGAATTGAAAACCCGTCTAAAAGGCTCGCCTTGTAAAACCTTCATGTCGGATATGAAAGTCAAAGCCGGCGGCGATTTTTCTTACCCGGATGTCATGGTCGTTTGCGAAGAAGACAGCGAACATGAATACTACAAAAGCGTACCGATCTTGATTATTGAAGTTTTATCCGAAAGTACCCGGAAATTCGATAAAACTCATAAACGCTTAACGTATCAAAATATTCCTAGTTTGGATGAATATGCGATCATCGAACAAGAACGTTGCGAAATCGAGGTTTTCAGAAGAAAAGATCACTGGCAGTCGACTTATTACTACCTGGGCGATGACGTCTACTTTGCTTCGATAGACGTATCGGTCTCGGTTGAAGACATTTATTATCAAGTCGACAATACCGACATAATCAACTATTTTGCCGAACGGTGATTTTTTCCGCTCCCCGAACAAGGTACGCGATGCGTACAACAAAACTTTTTAACTCTTAACTAACCAGACCTCTATCATGTCAGAAAATTTATCCAACGATGCCGTTATCTACGCAATGCTTTCGATCAACAGCGAAATTGCCATACAAAAAGATTATCTCGATTCGCCGGAACTACCGACCGATGAACGAGACTACGAAGAAGAAACGCTCGCCGATCTCGAGCAAGCCTTAATGGAGTTTATCGAGCTATATAAAAACCGCCTTAAAGCGGATAAAACCCTACCTAGCCTAGATGAGCTGTTATATAGCGAATTATAAAGCCAACCAATGCCTACACTTTACGGAATCAAAAACTGCGACACAATCAAGAAAGCCCGAAAGTGGCTCGACCAAAACGGCATAGACTATCGCTTTCACGATTATCGCGAAGATGGCCTAACGACTGAATTGCTAAAAAACTTTTTGGCTCGAAGCGACTGGCAAACGTTGCTGAACCAACACAGCACAAGTTGGCGCCAACTCGACACGGGGCAAAAATCGGACCTGAACGAAGACAAGGCTTTAAAATTGATGCTCGAAACGCCGACACTGATCAAACGCCCGGTGCTCTATACCGAAGATAACTTAATCGTTGGCTTCAAGGCTGAACAATATCAAGTCGAATTTGACCGCTGACCTCTTTTCAATAACCATGAACGACACCCTGGAACTGCTCAAAAACTTGATCGGCCGCGCATCGGTCACGCCCGACGATGCCGGCTGCATGGAACTGCTCGCCGAACGTCTCCAGAAAATCGGCTTCCGTGCCGAACACCTGGATTTCGGCGATACCCGTAATATCTGGCTGAAACGCGGCGAAGACAAACCGCTGTTCGTTTTTCTCGGTCACACCGACGTCGTGCCGACCGGCCCGATCGAACGCTGGCAATCGCCACCGTTCGAGCCCACGATAAAGGACGGAAAGCTCTACGGACGCGGCGCGGCAGACATGAAAAGCGGCATCGCCTGTTTCGTCACCGCGGTCGAACGCTTCATCGAAAAACACCCTGCTCACAAAGGCTCGATTGCGATAATGCTAACCAGCGACGAAGAAGGCCCCGCAACGAATGGAGTAGTCAAAGTCGTCGAAGCATTGGAACGACGCAACGAAAAAATCGACTGGTGCCTGGTCGGCGAACCTTCGAGCGATAAAACGGTCGGCGATGTGATCCGAGTCGGCCGGCGGGGTTCGCTGTGCGCTAAACTAACCGTGCATGGCGTTCAAGGCCATGTCGCCTACCCTGAAATCGCCGAAAATCCGATCCATCGTTTCGCAGCGGCACTCAAAGAACTGACCGATGAAATCTGGGACCGTGGCAATGCGTTCTTTCCGCCGACCAGTCTGCAAGTCTCCAATATCAATGGCGGCACCGGCGCGGAAAACATCATTCCGGGCCAACTCGAAGTGATGTTCAATCTAAGATTCAGTACTGAATTGAACGAAGACCTCATCAAGCAACGCACCCAAGCCATCCTGGAGAAATACGATTTCAGATACGAGCTGGAATGGCGACTATCGGGGCAACCGTTTCTGACCGACAAGGGCGCACTTATCGATGCGGTTCACGCGGCAATCAAGTCGGTCACCGGCTCCAAACCGATCGACGATACCGGGGGCGGCACCTCGGACGGACGCTTCGTCGCGCCCACCGGCGCGCAAGTCGTTGAACTCGGACCGATTAACGCGACGATCCACAAAATCAACGAAAACGTCGACCTTAAAGATTTGGACACCCTAACCGATATCTATCACAACATCCTGGTTGTATTGATGATATAAACTGGGAAGGTAGCATGACCGAAATCAAACTACCCGGACCAATGCGCATGGTCTGGGGAAGACTCGGCTGTTTTTGGCTGGCGGTATTGATAAACAAAGGCTTTTATACGACGGCCGTTATCCTGCTTTTATTTGTTCCGGTACTCATTATTATTAACGGCGAAACGCTTAGCCAAATGAGAAAACTGCAGAAAGCCCCTCGTACAAAGCCATCCGATTCATCAACCGCATAGACTACGGGCGAATGTCCCGCAAGATTTCCTTCTGAAGTTAGGATTTCGCGAAAAATAACGTCCTGGAGTTATGAGCTTTGTCGATCGAAAACGCTACTCGAAATTAGCGAAGAACAAGCGCAAACCGGTTTTCGCTTTACTGTGCAAATAAACAGCGATATGGCATTAGCTTCTGTGCCGTTCGGCTTTGTGTCAGCTTCGGGCGCACCCATTATACCGATTGCCGGCACTTGGTTAAGAGGCGTTACAGCGACTCAAGGCGGGTCTGTCGGGGCGGATTCGATGAAATGAATAGTCTTTTTTCCGGCGCTCACGACCCGCCGCTGTAAATAAGCCGACCTACGCGGCGGCTTTTCTATACCCTCTGCAAACGCTGCGGAATTACCGAAAAAAATTGTTTGAAATGCGGCATGAAGCTAATTGTTATCGGTATCGAAAACAGGCAATAAATTGCCGCTGCCTCTCCGGTCGACACGCCGAAAAGCCACTGCGGCATGAGCAAGGTCATCAAGGCCATGACGCAGTGATAAGAAGCCATCTTCCAATTGTCAGGCCAAATATACCCGCTCAACGCCAAGGCGAACAATGATCCATGGGTTACGAGCAAACCGAAAGCACTCGGTATCGCATAACCGATGTGATAAATCCCGCTGTAAAGACAAGCCACTTTATTACCGATAAAGTTCGGCTCGATTCCGAATAATTGCCATTCTTTGGGCAGGAAATTGAAGATTAGAAATAGCGAACTCAAGGTCGCGCTAAAGTAAAATGCTTTTTTTAGTGCTTGTTTATCCGAGGAATAGCTAGCCAATGCGGGCATAATCGCAAATGCCTGCAGACTGATATGATAAGTCGATAATTCGCTGAGAAAAAGATTCGTGCCGTAACCGCACTGGTCGGCAACCGGGTAAGCAAAATATTGAATAAATTCCATCAGTGAAAAATGCAGAATTGCATAGGCTCTCGCCAATTTCACTGGTAGGGTTTCGCTTTTATCTAAAAAAGTCACGCTAGAAGCTGCCAAGCCTACCACGCCCAGCCCCAAAGACATATTCGCACTAAAACACATGATCAATCCGCCATTTAATCGGCAACGCGATGTTTGTTATTCAATACCTGATTGCAATCGCTTGGTTACCGCATCCGAAAAATATCGGCAAAACGCATAAAGCAAACGTTTACGCATGGATCGCCGCCCGTAAATGATGAGATTCTAGCAGACTGACGATAATGATGCTTGAAGGAATATTGATTCAAAAATCCTCTCCAGCCCTCTTTCATTTCAAAGGAGGCTGGAAGGATTTATCAACTCAGGACAAAACCAAACGAAATATAAATCCGTTACTCTGAGGCGAGATAGTGAGTTGAACCCATCGGCCCTTCGAAGTTTACGCCTTCGCGGAAAAAAGCCAACGGATTTGCAGCAATGTCTCTTGCAGCCAAAAACTGTGCATAATAATTACGCGACGCGAATCCGAATATCGGACTATTGTATCGTTCGACGATTTGTTCGAAATCGCGGCCGACTTGATTTTGTGCTCGCGACATTCCGCCAATACCGTGATTGTAAGAAGTCACCGCAGTCGGCCAATCGTTGAGCTTGTTATAAGCATACTTTAGATAACGGGCCGCGCCATGAGCCGAGGCGATCGGATCATGCCGTCGATCGGGTTTGTTTTTACCCGGCATGAACGTTTCGGCGGCCCCTTTCGTGAACTGCCACATACCGACCGCGCCGGCGTGGGATTTTGCGGAAGCTTGAAATGATGATTCGACATGCGGAAGATAAGCGAAATCCTCCGGCAAATTGTATTCGCGGAAAATTCTTCTGAATTGCGCATCATAACGACCGCTGATCTCCATGCCGCGTTTAAAGCGCTCTTTTATGCCGCGTTGCGACCTTAATCTTTGATTGGCCTCCGGCAAAATCTCATGCAAATTGCCTTGACTTTGGATTCTGGCGACGATTTGTTTATCGACTTCGTCTAACGGGGCTTTAGCTCGCAATTTCCTGTCTAAATTGCTCAAGCGATTTTTCCAAAATGCTTTGCGCTGTTCGATCATCGCCTTTTGTTGGTTATTCAAACCTTCGCCGACTTTACCCGGCAACCTCATCACTTCATATATGACGCCCATAAAACGGTCATCATGAAACGCGACTTCCGAACGATGCCATATACCATAAGTCTTACGCCAAAAATCGACCGCCGACTCCAATGATTGCGGCCTAGGAAATACGCCCTGATCCTTTTGCGCGAACTTTGCGGCTATAGCCGGTTTATAGTTCCAATGAGAGCCGATAGTGGTGCTTTTCCGCACCAACGGCCTTTCAGAATGCCGTGAAGGAGAACTGCTGCAAGCCGGCAGCAATATCATTGCCGCGGATAATAATGAAATGACAAGAGTTTGTCGCTGCATAACCAATCACCAAAAGCTGTTTTTTTAAAAGACAAAAGATTCGTAATTATTCACACCCCCCTATCGCTCCCAAGCTCCAGCGTGGGAACGATAATTGCCGGGGGACTGAATAGTTACAAAGATTCTTCCACGAATCAATCAAGGAACCGTAACGAGAGCGTTAAGTTTTATTTAAGGATAGTAGGCGGTAATTTAAATTTCTACTCTTTTAATGACAATCTTAGCTATTTATTTTTTCGAGAATCGAAATCAAAATATAGCAATGCGAGCTTTCTCATTCGTAAAGACACTTTATATTTTCATTTCAATTGCTTATGACTCCGAACAGAATGTCGCAGCGGCATCGTAGGAAATCCTTATGTCCTTACCGAGTCAATAATCATGCCGGCAATAATTGCCGAGCTTCAAACCAAAGAATACGCACAAAATAACCTCCCCAAATGGTTCCCTCGCTCTGCGCTTATCGTTACAAATAAATTGTAGGGCACTTCCTAAGCAGGACGGGTTTTATAACCCCGTCCTAAACGTTTAGACCATGGCCAAAGCAAATCGAAACATTGGGAACGGGTGAATAACCCGCCCCGCGCGAAGTATTCGGTATAATAACCGGCTTTCTCATTTTTTACACCCGGGCCTCAGCATATATGTCTTCGATTGCACAATTCTGCCGCCGCCTTGCCGATAAAATCGACTTACTTAACGAATGGATCGGAACGACCGTATCCTGGCTAACGTTGTTCATGGTCATGGTAACGTTTACGATCGTCATGCTTCGTTATGCGTTTAATTACAATTCGATCGCCATGCAGGAATCGGTTTCCTATATGCATGCGCTGGTGTTTATGTTGGGTGCGGCCTACACTTTGAAAACCGGCGCCCATGTCCGCGTCGATATCTTTTATCAACGCCTTGGCAAATCGGTCCGTGCCTGGATCGATTGCTGCGGCGTTGTATTGTTATTGCTGCCGGTTTCAGGATTTATTCTTTACAGTAGTTGGCACTATGTCGTCGAATCGTGGAGTATCTACGAAAGCTCTAGCAACTCGGGCGGGCTTCCCGGCGTGTTTCTCATCAAAAGCACTATTCCGTTGACCGCGTGCCTTTTGATCCTTCAAGGGGTTTCCATGTTTATCGCTAACTTAATGATTGCCCTAGATATCGATCGCTCAGATGAGCCAGGCTCAATAGAAACTCATGAAAATGGATAATATGATGGCTTTGTGGATGTTTGCCGCGGTTTTTGTCGTGCTATTGAGCGGTTTTCCGGTCGCTTTTGCATTGAGCGGCACCGCGCTGGCATTCGCGGGACTAGGTTTGTTGCTGAACAATTTCGACATGGCATTTTTAAACGCATTGCCGAACCGTTTGTACGGCATCATCGGTAATGAAACGCTGATCGCGGTACCGCTTTTCGTGTTCATGGGCGTCATGCTCGAACGATCGCGTATTGCCGAAAGCCTTTTAGAAGCGATGACCGATTTGTTCGGTACCCTGCGCGGCGGCCTCGGCATCGCGGTGACTCTGGTCGGCATGTTGATGGCGGCTAGTACCGGTATCGTCGGCGCGACCGTGGTCACGATGGGATTGTTATCGCTACCGACCATGCTGCGCAAGAATTACGATCCGGCCGTGGCCTGCGGCACGATTTGCGCTTCCGGCACATTGGGTCAAATTATTCCGCCGTCTATCGTACTGGTTTTGCTCGGCGATATCATTTCCACTGCCTATCAGCAAGCTCAGCTCGACATGGGGGTATTTGCCCCGGAATCGATTTCGGTCGGCGATTTATTCGCCGGTGCTCTATTGCCCGGACTCGGCCTAGTCGCACTATATTTAGTCTATATTGCCTTGCTGGCCTGGCTGCGCCCGAACTTGATGCCGGCCGCAGAACAAAACGCCCGGCTCGAATCGGGCTTTTACCGGAATCTGTTGTTTAGTCTGGCGCCGCCGTTAGTATTGATACTATCGGTACTCGGTTCAATCATAGGCGGCCTGGCTACGCCGACCGAAGCGGCATCGGTCGGGGCTTTCGGGGCCATTATTCTGGCTATCGCAAACAGCGAATTGAATTTAGTCACACTGCAGGAAATCATGCGCAGCACCACGCAAACCACGAGCATGGTGTTTCTAATCCTGATCGGCGCGGCCTTATTTTCGTTGGTATTTCGAGGGTTTGAAGGCGATGAGCTGATCGTTAACCTACTCTCGGACTTACCAGGCGGCCAATTCGGCGCCGTATTCAGCGTGATGCTGGTGATGTTTTTTCTTGGCTTCGTGCTGGATTTTATCGAAATTACCTTCGTCGTGGTACCGATCGTCGGCCCGATACTGCTGGCAATGGATATCGACCCGGTCTGGCTCGGCATCATGATCGCGCTAAACCTGCAAACGTCGTTTTTGACGCCGCCGTTCGGTTTCGCGTTATTTTATCTGCGCGGCGTGGCTCCGGCAAAGGTTACGACCGGCCAAATCTATAAAGGCGTGATGCCTTTTATCGCAATTCAGCTTATTATGTTGGCCGTTTTGGCTTATTGGCCGCAGTTGGCCACTTGGCTTCCCACTCAGATTTACAACGATGCATTATGAATCATCCCAAACTTTTAATCGCTCCCTTTATCGCATTATTGATCACTGCCTGCGGACAAACCGGACCGCTTTATTTGCCGGACGGGCCGGCGCCGATCCATGTCCCGAAGGAACAACCGGCCGATATCGAAACAGACGAAGAAGACTGACACATGGATTTTTTTAATTATAAAAATAGCGAATTGTTCGCAGAAGACTGTCCGGTGCGGGAAATCGCCGCTACGCATGGAACCCCGTGCTACATTTATTCACGCGCCACGCTGGAACGTCATTGGCATGCTTTCGACCGCCCCTTCGGCGCCAGGCCGCACCTAATCTGTTACGCGGTCAAAGCCAATTCCAATCTAGCGGTACTAAATATTTTGGCTAGGTTGGGATCGGGTTTCGATATCGTTTCGGCTGGCGAACTCGAGCGCGTACTTGCCGCAGGCGGCGATCCGAAAAAAATCGTGTTTTCGGGCGTAGGCAAACGCAGCGATGAAATCCTAAGTGCGCTGAAGACCGGTATCCGTTGTTTCAATATCGAGGTCGGCGGCGAGTTGGATAGAATCAATGAGCTGGCAGGCGAGCTCGGCGTTAAGGCCCCTATTTCGTTCCGCGTCAATCCAGACGTCGATGCGAAAACCCATCCTTACATCTCGACCGGTTTGAAAGAAAACAAATTCGGCATTGCGATTGAACAAGCCTTGCTTGAATATCAACGCGCTGCGGCAATGCCGAATATCGATGTCATCGGTATCGACTGCCATATCGGTTCGCAATTGACCGACACGACGCCATTTCTGGATGCATTGAGCCGAATTCTCGATCTTGTCGACGAACTAAAAAAAATGGGAATTACCCTGCACCATCTGGATCTCGGCGGCGGTCTCGGCATCCGTTACCGAGACGAACAACCGCCGGAACCGGCCGATTATGTTCAAGCCTTGCTCGATCGCCTCGATCAATCGACGCTCAATCATGATGTTGAGATCCTGCTCGAACCCGGCCGGGCCATCGCCGGTAATGCTGGTATTCTAATCACGCAAGTCGAATATCTTAAAACCACGACCGACAAAAATTTTGCGATTGTCGACGCGGCGATGAACGATTTAATCCGCCCTTCGCTCTACAGCGCTTGGCAGGCAATTATTCCGGTTCAAAGCCAAAGTTCTACGGATGAAAATCGTTGGGATATCGTCGGCCCGGTCTGCGAAACTGGCGATTTTCTCGGCAAGGACCGCAAATTGAGACTGACGCCCGGCGACTTGCTCGCGGTACGATCTTCCGGCGCCTATGGCTTTACGATGAGTTCCAACTATAATTCAAGACCGCGCGCCGCCGAAGTCATGGTCGATGGCGGCGATTGCCACCTGATTCGCGAGCGGGAAACCCTTGCGCAATTATGGGCGGGCGAACAATTACTGCCTTAACCCTAAAAAATCATTTTGGCCAGGAACACACAAAAATATTCAAATAATTATACTTTTCAATTTGCTTACCCAATAAGCGATTCAAGATGATTGTGTAATTTTATGATTAATATAGTTTATTTAGTTATTTTCGTGGACTGAGTGCCCGAATTAGGATAACCGGAAAATAATAACCCATGATCGAGTTCTCCAAGATGCATGGCCTCGGTAACGACTTTGTCGTGATCGATGCCATCAATCAAAGCATTTCATTACAGGCCGAACAAATCCGTACCTGGTCCGACCGACATTTCGGCATCGGCTTCGATCAATTATTATTGGTCGAAAACCCGGTTAGTCCGGATGCCGATTTCAAATACTGCATCTTCAACGCTGACGGCAGCGAGGTTGCACAATGCGGTAACGGGGCGCGCTGCTTTGCGAAATTCGTCCGCGATAAAAAATTGACCGATAAAGACGAAATCCGCGTCGATACCAATGCCGGCCAACTATTGCTGAAACTCAACGCGGACGGCATGATCACGGTTAACATGGGCATCCCTAAACACAAGCCTGAAGAGATTCCGCTAAGGGCACAGCATGAGGCTAAGTTTTACAGCGTTTTCGCCAATAATATCGAAAGAGGTTTCGGCGCGGTTTCGTTGGGTAATCCGCATGCCGTGCTTCAGGTTCACGACATCAAGCACGCGCCGGTCAATGAATTAGGGCCGTTACTGGAAAGCCACCCCGATTTTCCCGAACGCGCCAATATCGGTTTCATGCAAGTCATCGACCGCGGCCATATCAAGCTTCGTGTTTATGAGCGCGGAGCAGCGGAAACACTAGCCTGTGGGAGTGGCGCTTGCGCCGCCGCAATCATCGGCGTCGAACAAAATTTACTCGATCATGAAGTCATCGTCGAATTGCCAGGCGGATCATTAACAATAAATTGGCCGGGGAGAGGACAACCGGTATTGATGACAGGGCCCGCCGTTTCGGTTTTCGAGGGACGTATCTTATTATGAAAAAACAAGCATTCAACACACTGACAGACGAACAAGTTGAAGCCTACTTGCAGGCCAACCCCGAGTTCTTCAACGACCACCTTAATCTTCTGGAAAGCATGACGATACCGCATCCAAGCGGCGATGCGATTTCGCTGATTTCCAAACAACTGGAAATTTTCAGGGTCAAGCATCAGGAATTGGAAAGTCAATTAACCGCACTGATCGAAATCGCCCGCGATAATGACACGTCGTTTAATCGCATGCATAAACTGACCTTGGCATTGCTCGACGCTGCCACGCTCGACGAAGCCGTCGCGAATCTCGAACATGTGTTCGTCGACTATTTCATGACAGATTTCGTGGCTGTGCGTATCATTTCCGAACATGAGCAAGCGCCGGTTGCCAATTTGTTTATCGCACCGAACGACCCTACCCTTCAGCACTTCGCCCAAATCCTAAACAGCAGCCAGCCGAAATGCGGACGCCCCACTCTCGCGCAGGCTAAGGTCTTGTTCGGCGATGCGGCATCAGAGGTTAAGTCCTGCGCGATCATTCCCATGTCGTTTACCCAACTCGAAGGCATCGTTGCGATCGGCAGCCGCGAAGACAACCGCTTTCATTACAGCATGGGTAATTTATTTTTGACCCAAATGAGCGAAATTATTGCCACACGCTTGATTTCGTTGCTTCACCAATCGGAACATGACTGAAGACGCGCTGACTCAGTTAACTAGCTTTTTAAGCTACTTGCAAGTCGAGAAACGCTTGTCCGACCATACCGTCGAAGGCTACAGGCATGACTTGGAAAGACTGCGCGATTTTTGTGTCGAACACGACATTGAAGAATGGTCGGCAATTCACACCAGCGATATTCGCACCCATATCGCCTCGAGGCACCGGCGAGGGCTCGGCAGCAAAAGCTTGCAACGCGAATTATCGGCGATACGCAGTTTGTTCAGATATTTGCTGAAAAAAAAACTCGCCAAGCTAAACCCGGCCCAGGCGGTCAAAGCGCCCAAGCAGGATAGAAAACTCCCCAAAGTGCTCGATGTCGATCAAGTCACAGGTTTCCTTGAAGCCGAAACCGATTCTTGGCTGGAAATCAGGGATCAAGCGATTTTCGAATTATTTTATTCCTGCGGCCTGCGTCTAAGCGAATTGACCGCACTCAATCTAGCCGACATCGATTTAGCCGATGGCAGTTTAGTCGTACAGTCGGGAAAAGGCGGAAAATCCAGAATATTGCCGATCGGCAGTAAAGCCGTCGAGGCATTGAAAATCTGGTTGCCATTACGCACCGACCTCAATCGCGGCGACGAGCCTGCGCTGTTTTTATCGGCCAGAGGCAGCCGACTCGCACAACGTAGCGTACAACAAAGACTCGAAAATTGGTGTCAAAAAAAAGGTATCGCTGCACATATTCACCCGCATATGCTGAGACATTCCTTTGCCAGTCATTTACTCGAATCCAGCGGCGACCTTAGAGCCGTTCAGGAATTACTGGGCCACAGCACTATCGGCACAACGCAAATCTATACCCATCTTAATTTCCAACATCTTTCGGAAGTTTACGATCAAGCTCATCCCCGCGCTAAAAAAAGAACGCCCTAATCCGGTTTTTTGTTAACGAGCCAACGGCTATAAAACCTGTTATTATTTAGAGCAATTTTTAAAAAATGCTGCTCACTAAGGATACCGGAAATGTCTGAAAACGATTTACCACAGAACAAACCATATAAAGGGATCCTCTGGACGCTTGGTGTCATCACATCCGCGGTTTTAGTTTTAATGCTAATTCTGTCATCCTGGTGGAGTCAGGAACCCGATCCGTTCAGTGTTTACGACGAAGCGATAGAACGTTCCAAGGTAGACGACACGACCGAAATCCCAGTTGGTTACGTCTACGCCAACACACTAGCTCACATTGCCGAGGTGTTGATGCATAAACCCGGCGGCTACATCACCAACGACGCGGGGCCTCCGGGCATATTCTTGGACAACATGCCAAGTTGGGAACTGGGAGCTCTGGTTATCTTGCGGGATGCCACGACCGCATTACGCAATCATTTCGCGCGGGATCAGTCGCAATCGGCCGAAGACCCCGACCTTGCAATCGCCGAGCCTTATTTCTATTACGAACGCAACTCCTGGGCACTTCCTTCGACCGAAGCGGAATATCAAAAAGGTATCGACTCACTTCATGACTATATGAAGCGACTACAAAAACCGACCGGCAAAAAACCAGCAAGATTTTATTCCCGAGCCGACAATCTTTGGCAATATGTCGAAGTTGTGATCAAACGTCTGGGAGGTCTATCGACACGCCTATCCGCCAGTAGTGAGCATACTTATATACGCGAAATGACCGTACGGATCACCGAAGAATCGGAAGCATCAAAACTCAAAAGGGAACATGTCACAACAGAACAACTAACCCGAACAAGTTGGCTAGAGATCGATGATATATTTTGGGAGGCACGCGGAGCGTCCTGGGCCCTGTTGCATATTCTTAAAGCGATCGAACACGATTTCAGAGCTATTCTGATTGACAAACGAGCAATGAATACTGTGGACATCATGATCCGAGCATTGGAAAACTCATTGCAACCGATTATGAGTCCAATGATTCTCAACGGCAGCGGTTACGGTCTGTTTGCGAATTATTCATTGACGATAGCCAATTATATCGCTCGCGCCAATGCCGCCGCATTGGATTTACGAGATATCATGAACCGCGGGTAAAAAAACATGAAGGAACAACTCAACGAAAACCTCAAAAAACCGAACACCTGGAAAAGAATCGCCTTTATGCTGGTTTTCGCGGTGATCGCGGGATTGGTCAGGGTATTGTTGTGGGCTGTGATATTGCTGCAAATCGCATCCATGCTGCTGACCGGTTCGGCCAATAAGAATATTCTCGATCTTGGGAAAAAGCTGGCGGCTTATCTGTATCATATCGTGCTATTCTTGACCTTCAACACCGAGCGAATGCCCTTCCCTTTCGCCGACTGGAACGAGACCGAAACACTGGATTTGCCGTCTCACCGAGAAGACCAAGACTAATTCGCATCAACGACCATGGAAGCCGCTCGTAAAATCATCCACATCGATATGGATGCATTTTTTGCCGCGGTCGAGCAACGCGATTTTCCGCAATACCGCAATAAACCTTTGATCGTCGGCGGTTTACCGGGAGCTCGAGGGGTGGTGTCAACCTGCAGTTACGAAGCCCGGCAATTCGGCATCCATTCGGCGATGCCATCGACGACGGCACATCGCCTCTGTCCGCATGCAATCTTCGTCAAACCACGTTTCGACGCGTACCGAGACGTGTCGAACAGCATCCGCAAAATCTTTGCCGACTATACCGATTTATTCGAACCCTTATCGCTCGACGAAGCCTATCTTGACGTTAGCCAATGCAATCGCTGTAAAAGCTCTGCGACGCTCATTGCGAAAGACATCAAGGCAAAAATCAAACAACAGACCGGTCTAACCGCTTCCGCAGGCGTTTCCTATAACAAATTTCTGGCAAAAATAGCCTCCGATCTCGATAAACCGGACGGCTTATATTTAATCACACCCGACGACGGCCCTCAATTTATAGAAACCCTGCCTATCGGAAAATTTCACGGTATCGGCAAGGCCACCGAGAAAAAAATGCATGACCTAGGCATTTTTACCGGCGCCGATTTAAAAACGATGCCCCTCGCCTCTTTGCAAGACAGTTTCGGTAAAGCCGGCTTGCATTATTACCATATTTGCCGTGGCATCGATAACCGCCCGGTCAATCACCAACGAATCACTAAATCGATCGGTGTTGAAATCACTTTCCAAGAAGATCTCGATAACCGAGAAACGCTATTGATACAGCTGCAAAATCTACTGAGCAAAGCGCTCGGCAAGGCGAAAGAGAAAAAACTGGCGGCTTATACCCTAACGATAAAAATAAAATATAGCGATTTTGTGCAAATCACGCGTAGCCGAACGCTCTCGAAAGCAATCACCGAAAACTTAAATACCCTACCGCTGTTGGACGACTTATTGAAAACGGCGCCAACCGACCGGCGTAAGGTCCGCCTACTGGGTGTCGCCTTGTCATCGCTCGCCTCGCCCAACAGCAACCGACAAATCGATTTGTTCGAACAATTTCAATAATTTAGAATTTTAACGATACGCACCCCACAGCTCATTAAGGATTTGGTCGTAAATAACTCCCCTATTTTAGTAGCGTAGGTCGGGTTAGCTCTAGCGTAACCCGACATTTTGTCCATCGTTTTGTCGGGTTACGGCACCGCCTAACCCGACCTACTCGGCTTTTTTTCAATATCACGCCAATGGTTTAAAGGAGGGTGCGGTTGCTCGATTGACAGGTGTCGGCGGCAGGGATAGCCGCCGTCAAGCCTACATGGAGGTATTTACGGCGTCCTGTCAGGCGAGTAATCGTACCCTCTTCCACGCTCAGTGTATTGGAAAGTAATTATTGACTATTTCCTAATGGGTTTATTTAGTAGGAAAGAGAACCGTTTCAACTGCTAACGCGAACATAGCCTTCATTAAGCCGTTCATTCGGCTTCGAACAACTCCTTCAAATAACGGTACAGTTCCCGCGAGGATTTCGGAGGTCGAGCTTCTGCAGCCTCTTTTTGCGCACTGCGCATTAATTGCCTTAACAATTGCCGGTCGGTTTGCGGATATTCGTCGATCAATTCGGTCAAGGCGTCTTGACCTTCTGAAATCAATCGATCGCGCCAACGCTCGACTTTATGATGCTCCCTCGTCCCATGAGCGCTCTGGTTTTTAATCCGAGCCAATTTTTCTAAAATCGGTTCGACATCCAACTTTCTGAGCAACCCGCAAATAAATTTCAGTTGCCTTTTTCTGGCGCCTTTTGGCGGCATCCCAACCGTGCTGATAACAGCCTTGTATAATTCATCCGGCAAATCCAACGTGTTTAATTGCGCCGTCGATAACGCGACTAATTCTTCCCCAAGCTCAAACAACACGGCAATATCGCGTTTGATCTGGGATTTGTTCGGTCTTACCGCATAGTATTCGACTTCATCGTCGAACTCTTCGTATTCCTGATGTTCTTCAATCATTTCAAACCATGGCTATTAAAAATAATACAAATAGTACAACGAACCCCAGCGGCAACAATACCGCTTTCCAATCCGTTTCGGCATTTTTACTGTGTTCGAGCGATGCTTTGACACCTGGCCCCATCCAAAATAGCACCAGCAGCACTAATGCCCCCAGTATCAAGCTTTCTGTCGTCGACAAGTTTTCCATATTGACCTCTTTTTATTTTTAGATAGCAGTTAACAGTCAGCGGTAAGTAGATCTGTTTTATCGATACCGCCCCTATTCACTAATCATTGCCGACCGTTAACTACAATTCCAAGCGCCGCCTTCCACGCCATGGTTTTCCGCTCCAACGACATCGCCGCATAGGCCGGACTTGTTGAAGGTACGCGCTGATATTCAAGATAATTGAAACGGCTATTCAATAACGGCAACACATGCTTACGATACAAGTTCTCCGCCGCGCCACCGTTAAACAATACTCGCTTTATATTCCGGTGCTGCTCGAAAAAACGGTTAAAGTCGTTTATTTTTATCGAGTCGACATCGATATTTGCATCTGCACTGCCGGGCCGAAAACAAGTTTGCAAGACATCCCACACCGCAAGATGGTGCTCGATTAAAATGCGGCTGCGCTTTAGATAATCCAATTCAGGCCCAGCACCGAACAATTGTCTCATGATTAGCCAAAACGCATTCCTAGGATGCCCGTAATATTCGCCTTTCGACAACGAAGCGACACTAGGCATTGACCCTAAAATCAACACTTCCGCCGATTTCTCGGCTATCGGTGGAAAACCGTCAACTATACTCATCGTAGATCAAAATTCGGCACCGGGGTGCCTCCTAAGGAACGGCCGAAATTTGAAGTGCGAAAGGCATATCATGCAAACCTTGTCAGTCGTAAAAAATAATCCGTCATTTTCGGGATTCCCGTTAATCTGCGATAATAATCGATTTTATACGAGATCCAGTACCCATGTGGTTTAAAAATCTATCCGTTTACCGTTTTACAGAAGACTTTACTTTAACGCCGGCCGAATTCGAAGAAAAACTCGAACAAATGCCGTTTCGCCCTTGCGCGGCTCAACAAGAAATGAGCTTCGGCTGGACTGCTCCGCTCGGCAGAAACTCTGAGCAACGGGTCCACACCACCAACGGCTTCATGATGGTATGCGCAAAAGTGGAAGAAAAAGTGTTGCCCGCCGCCGTGATTAATGAAATGGTCCAGGAAAAGATTCAAGAAGCCGAGGATCGCGAAAACCGAAAGCTTAGTAAAAAAGAACGCACCGCGATCAAGGAAGAAATCTGTTTCGAGCTGCTACCGCGAGCTTTTACGTTTTCGCGTAAGACGTATGCTTATATCGACCCCAAAAACGGCTGGCTGATCGTCGACTCTCCATCGGCTAAAAAAGCCGAAGACTTAATCAGCAACCTACGAAAATGCCTGGGCTCGCTACCGGTCGTGCCGCCGATTACTCAGGAGAAACCTGTCGCAGTCATGACGCGCTGGCTGATGACGCAAGACACGCCGGGCGATATTACGATCGAAGACGAATGCGAATTACGCTCGCCTGGCGATGAAGGCGGCATTGTACGCTGCAAACGCCACGATTTAAGCTTGCCCGAGATCAAAAACCATCTCGATACCGGCAAGCAAGTTATTAAACTCGCCATCAACTGGGCGGATAGAATTGCTTGCATCGTGGACGAAAACTTGAGTATAAAGCGCTTGAAGTTTTTAGATTTGGTTCAAGACCAGGTAGCCGATATCGAAACCCAAGACGAAGCCGAACAATTCGATGCCGATTTTTCGATTATGTCGCTGGAACTCTCGAACTTCCTACCGCGTCTTATAGAATTATTTGGCGGCGAGCATAAATCATGATTATTCAAAAAGCAAAACTTGCAGTTATTGCGCTAATTTTCGCTTCAAGTAGCGGTATACACGCCGCCGAATTCGACCTTCCTAAAACCCCCGGCGACAGCCTAATCGGCGATCGCCTGGAAGGGGCCGATAAACATCCCCAACCACACTTTTATACCGTCGCTGCCGAGGAAGACACGCTTTTAGACATAGCAAGGCGTTTCTACATCGGTCAAAATGAAATTTTATTGGCCAACCCCACCGTCGACCGCTGGCTACCCAAGGAGGGAACTCAAGTTAAGATACCTAATAGTCGCTTATTACCCAATGCGCCTCGAAAAGGAATCGTGATCAACTTGCCTGAATACCGAATGTATTACTACCCGCCAAACAAGAGCCGCGTCGTCACGTATCCGATCAGCATCGGCAGAATTGACTGGAAAACGCCACTCGGCAAAACCAGAATTGCCGCCAAAACGAAAAACCCGACCTGGACTCCACCGGAATCCATTAAGAGAGAGCACGCCGAACGAGGCGATATTTTACCGAATGTTGTCCCGGCCGGCCCTGACAATCCGCTAGGGCTTTATGCGATGCGACTTGCCATTCCGGGTTATCTAATCCATAGCACCAACAAGCCTTTCGGAGTCGGCATGAGCGTAACTCATGGCTGTATTCGGATGTTGCCGGAAAATATCGAACAACTATTTCCAAACGTCCCGGTCGGCACGGATGTCCACATCGTTAATCAACCGACAAAAGTCGGCTGGCTCGATGGTTCGCTCTATATCCAGGTATATCCGAACCTGGAAAAAACCGAAATCAGTTATGAAGACAGACTGGAACAAGCACTGGAATTGATTGTTCGTGCGAATAACAATCAGTATCCGATCATCGAAGGCGCCACGCTCAGAAATGCGCTCGAAGAAAAAAACGGTCGTCCCGTTTTGATTTATAAAAAGCCGGAGCCCAAAACAACTTCGCATTCAGCCAAGGCAGCGCTCTAAGAATTCGGCTATACCCCCAAACCTCGCAGGACGAGGTTTGTAACCCATACGCGTCAAGCTAAGCACCAGCCCCCCGCTGCTAAATCGCTACCGACCACTTCCGGCAGAGTCTAAGCAGCGTAGCCCGTATGCAGCGTAGCGCAATCCGAGAGGTTCGGAGCCACGCTATTACCGTATTCCGCTACGCTGCATACGGGTTACGTGCTTTAATAGCAACTTGGGAAAGAGGGAGGATGCGGATGGGTTTGCAACCCCGCCCTGCAATCATTTCTCCCCGGCAATTCATATCGGGCCCAAGAGGCAAGAGGCCAACGCTTCACTCAAACATAGCCAAAAAAAAGCCCGACAGACGAATCTGACGGGCTTTTTTCAAATCAAAATATGAAGATCGATTATTTCATCATTGATTTTTTGAACAGACGATCCAACTTGCTGTTCGCATCTTGTGCGTAGCTTGCTGCGCGGTTTGCCGCAGCCTCTGCAGCTGCCGCTCTTGCAGATGCGTCAGCAGCTGCGCTTTTCGCACTAGCCGCATCGGAAGCTGCTCTTGAAACTTTAGTATTCAAATCATCGATTTGAGATTGCAGGTTTTCAACGTCAGATGTACTCGCACAACCTACAGCCAGACTTGCTGTAAGAGCAACCACTGATAATTTCGCTAATTTTTTCATATTATTTTCCTTTTTTTACTGTAAGAGTTGTTACTAAGAATTTTTCAAAAGCACTCGATGAAATATATTGAACTTTTTTTTCAAAATATTCCAGAACTATTTTATTTGCACTGTAATTTCTTTATCAACCCACTTGCTCAAACGGTCAATTTGCTCATTAGTCAATGCAATACAGCCATGGGTCCAATTCATGGTTCTATGGATTTTCTTATCTCCACGCCCCAAGCCGTGAATGCCGATTTGCCCTCCTAAGCTAGTATTCTGGGGAGGAATACTGTGTTTTTGATGCGCTTCGACAATCGCCTCAAAAGTTAACGGATCGATAAGACCCTTGTCAAGTGCGACATGAGCATTATCGACTGAAGGATAAGACAGGCCGAAAAAACGATAAAAACTGCTTTTATCATTGATCCAGCCAATCTTGTAAGTTCCTAAAGGAGTGACATCATCACCGCGCACCTCCTTAATCCCCGCGCCATTACGGCCTATCGCAATGTTTTCCAACCTTTCTAACGTCCGCCCTCCTTTCTTAACTTCAAGCGTCAGTGCATCGGTATCGATCAGCAACCAGACATCGTTACTGGCGTGAGCATTCGACGCCAACAAAAAAAGGATAGGAAACACACCCATTCGGATAATAAATAAACTACTATTAGCTCGTGTTTTAGTGTAATTTAAAAACCGTGTTATTTGTCGCATTAAAGGCTCACTCATGGAAATAAAAACAATAGAAACTCATCCATTCGAAGACCAAAACCCCGGGACGTCGGGACTAAGAAAGAAAGTGAAAACCTTTCAACAACCGAACTATCTTGAAAATTTTGTTCAGTCAATCTTCGACTCTCTCGATGATATTGTAGACCAAAAACTTGTTTTAGGTGGTGATGGACGCTATTTTAACCGACAAGCCATTCAAACGATCATAAAAATTGCCGCCGCAAACGGTTTTAGCGAATTGATTATAGGCCAAGGCGGTCTATTATCGACACCCGCCGCATCGAACTTGATTCGCAAATATAAAGCCTATGGCGGACTGGTACTTTCGGCCAGCCACAATCCCGGAGGACCGGAGGAAGATTTCGGCATCAAATACAATGTCGGCAACGGCGGCCCCGCACCTGAAAAATATACTCAGGCATTTTACCAACGTAGCAAGCAAATCGCTTCCTACAAAATTGCAGAGTTTCCTGATATCGACATCGACACCGTCGGCACTCAAAAAATCGGGGCGCTTACAATAAGCATCCTAGACCCCGTCAACGATTACGCCGAATTGATGCAAACCATTTTCGATTTCGATCTACTCAAGCAAAGCATCGGCTCAGGCTATATCACGCTTAAATTCGATGCGATGCACGCAATCACCGGCCCCTATGCCAAAACGATTCTGGAAGACATGTTGGGCGCAAAACCCGGCTCTGTGATCAATGCCGTGCCTTTGGAAGACTTCGGCGGAGGCCACCCGGATCCGAACTTGGCACATGCTGAAGAATTGGCCGAGGCGATGTTCGGACCGAACGCACCGACATTTGGAGCGGCTTCGGATGGCGACGGCGACCGTAACATGATCATGGGTTCGCAAATATTCGTGACGCCGAGCGATAGCTTGGCTATTTTAGCGGCCAATGCATGCTTGATTCCCGGCTACGCAAAAGGCATCAGCGGCGTCGCACGTTCGATGCCGACCAGCCAAGCCGTCGATCGCGTTGCCGCGCAACAGAATTTGCCTTGTTTTGAAACGCCGACCGGCTGGAAATTTTTCGGAAACCTATTAGATGCCGGCAAAATTACCTTATGCGGCGAGGAAAGTTTCGGCACCGGATCAGACCATGTCCGGGAAAAAGACGGTTTATGGGCGGTATTATTCTGGCTTAATTTAATTGCCAGGAAAAGACAATCGATTACCGACATCGTCACCGAACACTGGCAACAATTCGGCCGTGACATTTACGCTCGCCACGATTATGAAGCCGTAGCCACCGATATTGCGGACGGCATCGTCACTTATCTTCGCGAACAATTACCAACCCTACCGGGCAATGCATTCGGCGATTATATCGTCCAATATGCCGATGAATTCTCTTATACCGACCCGGTCGACGGCAGCGTCAGCAAAAACCAAGGCATCCGAATCGGTTTTGAAAACGGTTCGCGAATTGTGTTTCGCCTGTCCGGCACCGGCACTGTAGGCGCCACGCTTCGAATTTATTTAGAGCGTTACGAACCTGATAGCAATTTACATGATCAAGATGCGCAAAGCGCATTGGCGCCACTCATCGAATTGGCGGAACAGTTTTGCGAAATCAAAAAACGAACCGGTAGAAGCGGACCTACTGTAATCACTTGAGGATATATACCCTTTGCTGGTCAAATTTCGGCGCCGGGGTGTCCGTCAAAGGACGCCGTGAATACGTTCATGTAGGCTCTGTGACAGCATCCCTGCTGTCAAAGCCTTTGCCGAACACCCTGGCACCTCCATGCGTCAATGCCGAAATTTGAAGTGCGATGGGTATATAGTGAATAGTGAATAGTGAATAGTGAATAGTGAATAGTGAATAGTGAATAGTAAAATGATGTAGCTTTTCTACCATTTGTCAAGCGCCGATTTCACCTTTCACCTTTCACCTTTCACCTTTCACCTTTCACCTTTCACCTTTCACCTTTCACCTTTCACCTTTCACCTTTCACCTTTCACCTTTCACCTTTCACCTTTCACCTTTCCTTTCACCTTTCACCTTTCACCTTTCACCTTTCACCTTTCACCTTTCACCTTTCACCTTTCACCTTTCACCTTTCACCTTTCACCTTTCACCTTTCACCTTTCACCTTTCACCTTTCACCTTTCACCTTTCACCTTTCACCTTTCACCTTTCACCTTTCACCTTTCACCTTTCACCTTTCACCTTTCACCTTTCACCTTTCACCTTTCACCTTTCACCTTTCACCTTTCACCTTTCACCTTTCACCTTCCTGGTGCTTCCTCTCAAGGCTTTCCAATTCAATATCATGCGCAAATCCATGCAGCGAGCAAATCAACAACACCCCGGCTGCAATTAATGCGACTTGTTGCACTGAAACCTTCAACTCGGTTTTTTCATGCAAGGTCGGAATCAAATCGGCCACGGCGATATAAATAAAACTCGAAGCCGCCATCGCTAAAAAATACGGAAGACTATCATGCAAGTCTTCCAAACTGAAATAAGCAAGAATGCCGCCAACCACCGTCGCAAGACTCGATAGGATATTGTAAAAAAGCGCTTTGCCTTTGGAATAACCGCTTTGCAACAATATTGCGAAATCCCCGACTTCTTGCGGAATCTCATGAGCGGCAACCGCCAAACTCGTTACAATCCCTAGCTTGACGTCGGTTAAAAATGCCGCAGCGATCAGAATGCCGTCGACAAAATTATGAATACCGTCACCTATCAAAATCAACATACCGGCCGGGTGATGACCTTGTGCGTCCTCGCCATGAGCTTCGCATCGGTTATGATGGCAATGACGCCAAACCAACAGCTTTTCCAACATAAAAAAGCCCAGAATTCCGGCCATGATCACCGCCGACAAACTTTGAATACGATCCGAATCGACATCCTCGAAAGCATGCGGAATCAAGCCCCAAAAGGCCACCGCCAATAATGCGCCGGTCGCGAAACTGATGCCGTGCGGCAAAACCCGAGCCCGCTGAACATCATCCAGCCATAAAAAAAACGAAGCGGCCAAAACGCTTAAAACCCCGCCCAACGCGGTAAAAATAATAATTAAAAACAATAAATCCATAACAGTTTTACATTCTCCAAATTAAACTTGCCATCCTGCCTGTTTCCTTGTCGCGCCGAAACGAATAAAAGCGCTCGGATTCGTTTACAGTACAAAACTGCCCACCATAAATGCTGTCAATGCCGACTAAAGCCAGATTGATATGCGCTAAACAATAAATATCGGCCAACCATTTACCCTTTTCGGCTTCCCGAAATGCATCGGCATAACGCTCGTTACTTTCAACAAACGCAGTACGAACATCATCTCCGACTTCAAAGGCATCCGGCCCTATCGCCGGCCCAAGCCAAACCAACAGATCAAGCGTTTTCATCGCCTTAACGGTTTCAGCAATCACGCCGGCCAACAATCCCCTCCAGCCGGCATGAACGGCTGCGACACTGCGTCCGTCGCGAGAACACAGTAATATCGGCAAACAATCGGCGGTCAACACCGTGCAAACGACACCCGGCTCATGACTATAACTAGCGTCGGCCTCGACCAGCGTATTCACTAGCGTCGCATCGACTACAGTTTTACCATGCACTTGATTCAACCAAACCGGTGCATTCGGCAAATCGAGCATGTCGGTAATCCGCTGCCGATTCTTCAAAACCAGCTCGGGATTATCGCCAACATGCATCGCGGGATTAAGGCTTTGAAACGATCCCGCGCTGTACCCGCTGCTTCGTAAAGTCGTTGCGGCGAACACATTTTCCGGCGCAGGCCAATCGGGCTTTAGCCAATGCTTAGTGCTGCTCATTGTCTCGTAATGCGGCCAGTAATCGAATCATATCGTCAGGTAAAGGCTGAATCCATTCGCAGTACTCTTGCGTTTCAGGATGTAGTAAACCCAGTTTTTCGGCATGAAGCGCTTGACGCTTGAATGCACGCAGTTCTATCTCCAATTGTTCGGAACAGTCCGGCGGCAACTGAAACCGCCCGCCGTAAACCGGATCGCCAACCAATGGAAAATGGACATACGCCATATGGACCCGAATCTGATGCGTACGACCGGTTTCCAATTTGACACGAATTAGGGTATGCCGAGCGAAGCGCTCGACAACCCGATAATGGGTAACCGCATCCCTGCCGGTTTGCCTGACCGAATAGCGTTTACGATCGGTCGGATGCCGGCCGATCGGCTCGTCTATCGTCGCGCCGGCGATGATTCGTCCCTTGGTAATCGCCAAGTACTCCCTTTCTATCGAACGTTCTTGTAGTTGTTTAACCAGGCTGTTATGGGCTTGAAGCGTTTTTGCGACCATCAACAAACCACTCGTTTCCTTATCGATGCGATGCACAATGCCGGCTCTCGGCAAGGTTTCGAGACTCGGCACATGATTGAGCAATGCATTCTGCAAAGTCCCCGTCCAATTACCGACTGCCGGATGCACGACTAAGCCCGCCGGCTTATTGATGATTAACAAGGACTCGTCTTCATAAACGATATCCAGCGGAATCGCTTCCGCCTCACATTCCAAAACCGCCTCGGCTTCGGCATCGAGCTCAATGGATTCTCCGCCTTCGACCTTGTCTTTGGCCTTTAATTGGGCGCCATTAACCATCACTCGCCCGGCTTTCAGCCAAGTTTGTAGCTTACTTCGGGAATAATCCGAAAATAGCTCAGCAAGCACTTGATCCAAACGCATACCCGCCATTTCTTCGGGAATTTGTGCCAATAATCTTGTCATAACTTATGTCTTCTGATTAGTTCGCCGTTAAGTTATACTCGCTGCTTGATTAACGTTAAACGCATCTATACCTTTCGCACTTCAAATTTCGGCAGTGCCTAAGGAGGCGCCGGGGTGCTCGACAAAGGCTTTGCCAACATGGAGTTGGCATAGAGCCTACATGGACGTATTTACGGCGTCCTTTGACGGGCACCCCGATTCCGAATTTTGATCTACGATGGGTATAGCGCTTAACTAAACCTATTCATCCACAACGAAAAAACCGTACATATTACAACGTGTCGTCAGCTCTATGCGATTATTTTTAGTAAAATTCTTTCTCGTTCTTACATTAGGCCTGTCACTTCAGAGCTGCGAAACGTTAAAAAACTTCAACCTGGAAAGCACTAGCACAGACGAATATAAAGATTGGAGTGAGGAAAAACTGCATACGTCGGCCAAAGAATCGATGGACGACGGTTATTATCAAAAAGCGATCAAAATGTACGAAACGCTCGAGTCGCGTTTTCCGTTTGGAGAGCATGCCGCTCAGGCACAATTGAATATTGCTTATGCGTATTACAAAAATGACGACTCCGAGGCTGCGATTGCGGCCGCTGAACGATTCATCAAGATTCACCCTCGCAATCCCAGCGTCGATTACGCCTATTACCTGAAAGGATTGGTCAATTACAATCGCGACATCGGATTTCTCGAAAGATTTCTACCTACCGATACCTCGCAACGCGATCCGGGCAGCGCTCGGGAAGCCTACAATAATTTTCAGGAATTAATCAGCCGCTTCCCGGATAGCCAATACATTCCCGACGCGCAACAGCGCATGATCGCGCTACGCAATAACATGGCGATGCACGAAGTCCATGCCGCAAGGTTCTATTTGAAGCGTAAAGCCTATGTCGCGGCGGTTAACCGCGCGTCCGAAGTCGTGAATAATTACCAGCGCACAACCGCCGTTCCGTTTGCGTTGGAGGTTATGATTGAAGCCTATAAAAAACTAGGCATGGAAACACTGGCTAACAATGCTTCGCGTGTTTATGAACTGAATTTTCCGGACGGTCCGCCGGTACCGGAACGGGAAAGCAGAACCATGGCCGGAAAAGTCTGGGATTTTATTGGGTTCGACAAATAACCTCAATAACAAAAAACCCTCAGTTTCTAATCGCTTGACCCTTTATTTTTGGCTATGTATGCGGTAATACTTGAAAATACCCACCACTATCGGAAGCACTTATAAATCCAAATTGAGTTGTAGGGTACGGTTGCTCGATTGACTGGTGTCGGCGGCAGGGCAGATTTTGTTCTGGTTCCCACGGTCCTCCGTGGGAACCCATACCTTGGCTGCCGCAACAAGACCGGTATGCATTCCCACGCTGGAGCGGTGGGAACGAGGAATCGATAACTTGCGCTTGGAATTATTAGGGCCGCCCTAGCATTCGATCAAATTAACCGCCAATCCACCGCGAGCGGTTTCCTTGTATTTGGTTTTCATATCGGCACCGGTCTCGCGCATCGTTTTAATCACTTTATCCAACGACACATAATGCGAACCGTCGCCTCGTAATGCAATACGCGCGGCATTGATTGCCTTAACCGACCCCATCGCATTACGTTCGATGCAAGGCACTTGCACTAAACCGCCTACCGGATCGCAAGTTAAACCTAAGTTATGCTCCATACCGATTTCGGCGGCGTTTTCCACCTGCTCGGGCGTCCCTCCCAACACTTCGGCCAAAGCGCCTGCCGCCATCGAGCAAGCAACCCCCACTTCTCCCTGGCAACCGACTTCGGCCCCGGAAATCGAGGCATTTTCCTTGTATAAAATCGCGATTGCGGCAGCGGTCAATAAAAAACGAATCACGCCTTCTTCATTCGCACCTTTGCAAAATTTCCAGTAATAATGGAGTACAGCCGGAATAATTCCTGCCGCGCCGTTGGTTGGCGCGGTCACGACGCGCCCGCCCGCAGCATTTTCTTCATTCACCGCTAACGCAAAAAGATTGACCCAATCGAGTTTGCCGGCTGGCAACCCCGGAGCATGCGAAGGAATTTCATGTATCAGTTGTTTATAAATTTGCGCTGCTCGACGCTTAACTTTCATACCCCCCGGCAACACGCCTTCTTGAGCAATTCCTCTTTCAACGCAGGCTCTCATGACGTGCCAAATAGCCAATAGATTTTTTCGTATTTCAGCCTCGCTCAACCAAGCTTTTTCATTATTCAGCATTAATTCGCTAATCGACTTCTTATGTTCCTTGCATAATTTAAGCAAACCATCGGCCGTCTTAAACGGATAAGGCAAGCACGTATCGTCATCGATCAAACGATCGGTCGCAGCCTGCTCGCCGCTAACGACAAAACCGCCACCGACCGAATAATAATCTTTCTGCAACAGCTCGATTCCTGATGCGTCAATTGCAGTGAAACGCAGCCCATTCGAATGAAACGGCAAGACTTTACGGTTAAACTGCAGATGTTTTTTCTCGATAAATTGAATGGAGTGGCGCGATAAAACCTGTAAACGACCGCTTTGCCTAATCGCTTCCAGTCTGCCCGGAATGATATCCGGATCGATGCAATCCGGTGACTCGCCTTCAAGCCCTAACATCACCGCTTTGTCGGTACCATGGCCTTTACCGGTCGCTCCTAACGAGCCGTAAAGTGCCACAGTGATTGTTTCAACCCGCTCTAAAATTTTGTCTTCGTCCAATTTCGAAGCGAATTGCATAGCCGCCCTCATGGGGCCGACGGTATGAGAACTGGAAGGTCCGATGCCGATTTTAAATATATCGAATGCACTAATTGCCATGGTGAACCCGCGTAAATTTCAAATGAATGTCAACATAGGTTTCAATATAACGCTTTTTTCTATCTATCGACAGGGGGCAGTTGAAAAGGAAACGTACATTTCAACCTGGAAAAAGCATTTCACCATGAAGAATAAGGATATGGACGCAAATTACTTCCCAGTACTGTGAGTTTTGTAGCCTGTTCGGTGGCCCTATTGACAGTTGTCGGCAGCAGGGCAGATTTTTGCTCCTGCAAAATCTGCATTCACACCATCCATGGCGTTTGCAGATTTTTGCTCCTGCAAAATCTGCATTCACACCATCCATGGCGTTTGCAGATTTTTGCTCCTCGGCAATTGCTCTTGCATTGCCCTACTACACGCCATTCATGGCATTTTCGAAAAAAACCCATTTTAGGATTTCGCGAAAATTAACTTCCTGAAGTTATGAGCTTTGTCGAGGGTTCGGTAACTCGCCTGGCAGGACGCCGTGAACCCAGTACCTAACGTTCATGAAGGCCCCGGCCATCACCCCGACAAATGAAAGTGCGGGATGGAGGGAGGGTGCGGTCACTCGCCCGGCAGGACACCGTGAATACGTCCGTGTAGGCTCGACGGCGGCTATCCTTGCCGCCGACACCTGCCAATCGAGCAATCGAATCCTCCAAAAATAGGGAAGTTATTTTGTGCATATTCCTATGACATAATACCCACAGTTTGATAATGGCTGCCCGGCAATACGCCAGCCAAACTCGATGCATGATTGAAATGCTTGACGATGATCTCGCCGAAAATATCAGTGAAATCCGTACTATGAGCAAGATAACGCCCCAAATACAATTGCTCAGACGACAAACCCGGCCACTCGCCGTAAATGCCACCATTGACTTGATGACCGATAACAAACCAACTGGAGGCATTCCCGTGATCGGTCCCGCCGCTAGCATTTTGTTTAGCAGTCCTGCCGAATTCGGTCATGGTGACAATCACGACATCGTTCATGTAAGCCGCACCCAAATCCCGATAGAGCGCGCCAATACCATTGGAGAATTCACTCAAGCGAGTCGCCTGAATGCCTTCCGCTCCACCCTGTCCGGAATGATTATCCCATCCGCCGATATTGACCGCGGCCACCTCGAGTCCGGCACGCGCCTTGACCAAGCGGGCAATATCGCGCAATTGCCGGCCATACTCCGTTTCGGGATAGACCGCACCGTTATCCGGAATATAAGACTGCTGCCGGTATTGATCCAATACCAACAAATTATCGAGCGCCAATTCACCGTGCTGCTTCAAAAGTAATCGTTCCTTCATCGCGGAAGCGACCGGTTGTTGATAAATCCCGGATAATTGACTTAATACCTGATTATCCAAGCCCGATACCGGCGCATCCAACGAATCGATTGCAGCAACCGGCGTAGAACCTTTCAACGCATGCACCAAACTACCGAAACTAACCGCGCGCAGATCGGCCTCTTGGCTCCGGCTCGTTAGATACCTATTCAACCAACCGTCCGCTCGTTTCGTTCCAGGCGTTCCGCTTTCTATGAAGTCTTGACTAGTAAAGTGCGAACGGTTACCGTCGTGATAATGGACGGTCGGTAAAACAGCCAAATGCCCTTGTTGATAAATCTCATGCATCGCGCTCATCGCCGGATGCAGTCCGAAAAAACCGTCTAAATCCAAGGCGCCACCGGCTCCGGAACCTGGGCGGGCAATTGCAATATCGGGTCTTAAACGATAATACTCGTCCTCACCGTAAGGAACGACCGTATTTAATCCGTCGCAACCCCCCCGTTGAAATATCACCACCAAGGTTTTTCCCGCGAAACCATTGGCAAGGGCGCTTCCTGCACCCGATAGCAACCCGCCGGCCGATAAGGCACTGCGACCGAAGACCGGCATTGCCGCCAAACCCTTTAAGAAATTTCTTCTTTTCATGATCGTATTCCTCTATTGCAATTGATAAGCAGGATATTTCAAAATCAGCGCAATAGCCTTACGCAGCTTGGCATCCGCTTTATCATCGTAAATGTCGAAGCGTTCAGTGTTATCGGCGGTTAATACGGCTTTTGCCGTTTCGAACTCCATTTGTGTATAGTCGTGACACATGGTTAGCTCGAATATGTAAGCCAATACGCCTTCGGTCGTTTCTATTCCATTGTCGATAAAGAATCGCACGGGCTCCTCCCAATAATTTCGCCAGACAGACGGGTTGTTAAACAATGCTTGTCCCGCAAACTGCCAACGTTGCGTCATCTGCCCGGAATTCACCCAATGATCGGCCTCTTCAGCCCATCCGGTAGGCGCAGGATAATAAAAAAGATGCATGCCCATCTCTCTCATCAATTGACGAGTATTGGCATGATTCAGCGTCACCGGTAATTGCCTGAAGAATCCAACTGTAAACTCCAACGGATTTTTGACCTTGTTATGGAAATTGGTTGAAGCGGAAAATGCCGGAGACCGGATAATGCTTTCCAAAACCAAGGCTATTTGGTTATCCAAGTCGGCATAAGCGACAAAGTCATCGGCACAACTTTGGATAGACGTTTCGGCGGGCTGGTCGGAAACCAGCAATTTAAGCAATTTATTGCAGATATTTTTCGCCGTACCTTGATGATTGGCCAATAAGTCCAATACCATCTCGCCGCCAGCCATTCCGGAACCGGCAGGAATCACCGTATCGAGCACGATTTTTTCGCCGTTGTCATGCGCCCATGAATGAAAAGCAAACTCTCTGCTGTTCCAGTCCATACGCCATCCGGTGAACACACGTGCAACATCGGCGATATCCTGAGTTTCATATCCGTTATCGACACCTAAAGTATGTAACTCGAGCAATTCCCTGGCATAGTTCTCGTTCGGTTCGGTTTTATGGCTACGGTGATTATCCAGATAGAGCAACATCGCCGGACTTTTCGCACTGACCCCCAGCAAATCTCTGAATCGGCCTAAAGCATGAGTTCTGAAGCCCTCATTTTCGATAGTTTCGAAGTCGTTGGCGGTTTTGCTGCGATCGGTATTGAAATGATTTTCCCAAAACCAGGTCATCACTTCCAATAGCTGTTTTTTACTCATTGTTGCCCGAGCAACCTGAGTATTTTGCAACTTGAATAAGTCGTTTATGTCTTGATTCAGCAAGTTCGCCAAATAAGTCTCAAGCTCGCTATCGTCGATCGACGCCGGATTTAACTGCTTTTGCAAAAAGGCATCCGCGCCGATTGTGCGTATTTCGCTCAGTAACTCCGGCGTTGCACCGAATGTTGTTCTACTTAACAACTGAGCAGCACTGACCGCATCTTGCATCACTGGTAACAATAGCTCGTTAACACTGCGATTACCGGCCCAGTCTTCGGCCGACAAAGCCACAGTCACCTCGCCTCCGCGGCTTAATCCGCGAACCGCTAAGCCCCAATGACCGTTGAGACCGATTTCAAGCTCACGATTATTGACGATGATGCCTTTAATTGGATCGGTTACAGTCGCATATAGCGATTTGACTCCGGTATCGTCGCTAACGCTACCCAGTAAAGCCAAACCGTGCTCATCGATTTGATCGCCGCTTCGATGTGAGGCAACGCTAATTTGCGGAGCCTGTTCATCTTTTACGATGCGGTATTGTTTGGTTTCGGATGTGCTATTGCCGACTTTATCGAAGGCAACGGCATTGACTGAAATCGTCTGATCGGCCGTCAACATCGAGTTGTTCACGGCAAACAACCAATCGCTTTGAACTAGGTGCGCACCACCGGAAATCGTTCCTGCAACGGGATCGATTACAGTAAGTTCGACCCTATCGACTTCTTGGTTATCGGTAACTTTCATGCGGATTTGGAAACCTTGATCCGCCAAGTTCGCATTATTACTTGGCGTAAAGGCCATGAAGATAGGCGGCTCGTCGTCGAGTTTATCCGGGTCTTCCGGATCGACGACAAAATTAACCCAACCTTTTTGACTAATCCAACGGCTAAAATGACGCTTGTCGTTATCGAATAAATTGGTCGCCCTAACCACGAACAAACGGCCATCGCCTAAGCCTTCCGGATCGAAGCGGACTACGCCGGCATTATCGGTCACTAACGAAGCACGCCAAATCAATCTGCCATCTGTACCTTTTTCATACAATACCAGGCTATGGCCGGGCATGACTTCTCCGGTTTCGGCTTTAGACAATTTAACCGCAATCGCGCCGGCCTGGAATTGGAAGGGTCCGGTTTTATCGACATCCTTACTGTCTATCCATCTGCCGTAAGGTTTTGCCCGCAACACATAGCTGGAGCCTTTTCCTAGATCGGTCAAGTCGAAACCGATGCGTCCTTCGGCATCGGTGCTTTTCCGTTGAAACCAACGTAGCGATTGATCCGGCAGACGTTCGTAGGCGGTAATCTCCACATTGGCCAAGCCTTTGCCGTCGAGCGCATTTAGCATGGTTACATTCAATAATTCATTACCGACAGTAAAGTTGAAGGTGCCGGCGTTTACGATTAAATCGCTGTTGACCCAACGTTTATCTAGAGGCGTTTGCGCCCTTAAGACATATTTACGGCCTTGACCGAGATCGGGTAAATGCAATGGAATACTGCCGTTTTGATCGGTCGGTACGCGGGCAAACCAAGACAAGCTGCCGTCGATCAATTCTTCCATTACGGTAATATCCTGACCTATAATCGCTTGACCGTTCGTGCCATCGAACACCTTGACTTGCAAATTGCCGACTCTGAAATCGAAACCCCCGGTATTAGCGATATCGCCGGAAAATACCGTGCCGGTTCCGTAGAGCTGTTGAGTCCTCAACACATAATGAGTCCCGCTACCCAAGCCCGGCAAATCGAATCTCAAACGACCGTTAGCATCGGTATTTTCCCGTCTAAACCAGGCCAGGTTTCCGTCGGGTTCTTTACGAAATACTGTGATTTCTTGATTGGCTAGAGGTTGATTATTGATGCCGTCGGTGACTGCCACATTCAACAATTTGTTGCCGACCACGAAATTGACCAAACCGCCTTGTGTTACCGTTTCGCTAGTCAGCCAACGGTTATCGAAAGTGCTTTGCGCTTTGAACACATAAATCTTGCCGCCGCCCAGCTCCGGCAAATCGAAATCGGCGAAGCCGTTGCCGTCGGTATTCGTTGCGCTGCCGCTGACATACACATCCTTGCCGTCGGTTTGGTGAACATAGGCGTTGACCCGGTATTCCGCCAAGGCGCCGCCGGTTTGACCGTTGACCGCTTTGACCCGAACATTGCCGACCTTAAAGGCGTGATTGCCGGTTTGTTGAATATCGGATGAATAGACGATGCCGCTGCCGTGTTTCTTGGTGGTACGCAGAACATAGTCGGTACCGCTGCCCAAGCCCGGTAAATCCAGGCTCAGCTTTCCGTTGCCATCGGTCTTTTCCCGGCGGAACCATTTCAAGCTGCCGTCCGGCTCGCGAGTCATGACGATCACTTCTTGGTTTGCCAACGGCATATTGCCGATACCGTCGGTAACTGACACATTCAACAATTTGTTGCCGACCACGAAATTGACCAAACCGCCTTGTGTTATCGTTTCGCTAGTTAGCCAACGATTATCGAAAGTGCTTTGCGCTTTGAACACATAAATCTTGCCGCCGCCCAGCTCCGGCAGATCGAAATCGGCGAAGCCGTTGCCGTCGGTATTCGTTGCGCTGCCGCTGACATACACATCTTTGCCGTCGGCTTGGCGAACATAGGCATTGACTCGGTATTCCGCCAAGGCGCCGCCGGTTTGACCGTTGACCGCTTTGACCCGAACATTGCCGACCTTAAAGGCGTGATTGCCGGTTTGTTGAATATCGGATGAATAGACGATGCCGCTGCCGTGTTTCTTGGTGGTACGCAGAACATAGTCGGTACCGCTGCCCAAGCCCGGTAAATCCAGGCTCAGCTTTCCGTTGCCATCGGTCTTTTCCCGGCGGAACCATTTCAAGCTGCCGTCCGGCTCGCGAGTCATGACGATCACTTCTTGGTTTGCCAACGGCATATTGCCGATACCGTCGGTAACTGACACATTCAACAATTTGTTGCCGACCACGAAATTGACCAAACCGCCTTGTGTTACCGTTTCGCTAGTTAGCCAACGATTATCGAAAGTGCTTTGCGCTTTGAACACATAAATCTTGCCGCCGCCCAGCTCCGGCAGATCGAAATCGGCGAAGCCGTTGCCGTCGGTATTCGTTGCGCTGCCGCTGACATACACATCTTTGCCGTCGGCTTGGCGAACATAGGCATTGACTCGGTATTCCGCCAAGGCGCCGCCGGTTTGACCGTTGACCGCTTTGACCCGAACATTGCCGACCTTAAAGGCGTGATTGCCGGTTTGTTGAATATCGGATGAATAGACGATGCCGCTGCCGTGTTTCTTGGCCGTACGCAGAACATAGTCGGTGCCACTGCCCAAGCCCGGTAAATCCAGGCTCAGCTTTCCGTTGCCATCGGTCTTTTCCCGGCGGAACCATTTCAAGCTGCCGTCCGGCTCGCGAGTCATGACGATCACTTCTTGGTTTGCCAACGGCATATTGCCGATACCGTCGGTAACTGACACATTCAACAATTTGTTGCCGACCACGAAATTGACCAAACCGCCTTGTGTTACCGTTTCGCTAGTTAGCCAACGATTATCGAAAGTGCTTTGCGCTTTGAACACATAAATCTTGCCGCCGCCCAGCTCCGGCAGATCGAAATCGGCGAAGCCGTTGCCGTCGGTATTCGTTGCGCTGCCGCTGACATACACATCTTTGCCGTCGGCTTGGCGAACATAGGCATTGACTCGGTATTCCGCCAAGGCGCCGCCGGTTTGACCGTTGACCGCTTTGACCCGAACATTGCCGACCTTAAAGGCGTGATTGCCGGTTTGTTGAATATCGGATGAATAGACGATGCCGCTGCCGTGTTTCTTGGCCGTACGCAGAACATAGTCGGTGCCACTGCCCAAGCCCGGTAAATCCAGGCTCAGCTTTCCGTTGCCATCGGTGTTTTCCCGGCGGAACCATTTCAAGCTGCCGTCCGGCTCGCGAGTCATGACGATCACTTCTTGGTTTGCCAACGGCATATTGCCGATACCGTCGGTAACTGACACATTCAACAATTTGTTGCCGACCACGAAATTGACCAAACCGCCTTGTGTTACCGTTTCGCTAGTCAGCCAACGGTTATCGAAAGTGCTTTGCGCTTTGAACACATAAATCTTGCCGCCGCCCAGCTCCGGCAAATCGAAATCGGCGAAGCCGTTGCCGTCGGTATTCGTTGCGCTGCCGCTGACATACACATCCTTGCCGTCGGTTTGGTGAACATAGGCGTTGACCCGGTATTCCGCCAAGGCGCCGCCGGTTTGACCGTTGACCGCTTTGACCCGAACATTGCCGACCTTAAAGGCGTGATTGCCGGTTTGTTGAATATCGGATGAATAAACGATGCCGCTGCCGTGTTTCTTGGTGGTACGCAGAACATAGTCGGTACCGCTGCCCAAGCCAGGCAAGTCCAGGCTCAATTGGCCATTAGCATCGGTATTTTCCCGGCGGAACCATTTCAAGCTGCCGTCCGGCTCGCGAGTCATGACGATCACTTCTTGGTTTGCCAACGGCATATTGCCGATACCGTCGGTAACTGACACATTCAACAATTTGTTGCCGACCACGAAATTGACCAAACCGCCTTGTGTTACCGTTTCGCTAGTTAGCCAACGATTATCGAAAGTGCTTTGCGCTTTGAACACATAAATCTTGCCGCCGCCCAGCTCCGGCAGATCGAAATCGGCGAAGCCGTTGCCGTCGGTATTCGTTGCGCTGCCGCTGACATACACATCTTTGCCGTCGGCTTGGCGAACATAGGCATTGACTCGGTATTCCGCCAAGGCGCCGCCGGTTTGACCGTTGACCGCTTTGACCCGAACATTGCCGACCTTAAAGGCGTGATTGCCGGTTTGTTGAATATCGGATGAATAGACGATGCCGCTGCCGTGTTTCTTGGCCGTACGCAGAACATAGTCGGTACCGCTGCCCAAGCCCGGTAAATCCAGGCTCAGCTTTCCGTTGCCATCGGTGTTTTCCCGGCGGAACCATTTCAAGCTACCGTCTTGTTCACGGCTCATAACAATTATTTCTTGATTCGCCAACGGCGTATTGCCGATACCATCGGTGACCGTGACATTCAACAGCTTGTTACCGACTACGAAGGTAATATTACCCGCTAGGCCGATCAACTGACTTACCTTAGTTCGACCATCGAATGGATTGGCCGTTTTTAATAGATATTGACTCCCTTGCGTTAACCCGGGTAAAGATAAACCGGCAAAACCTTGAGCGTCGGTCGTCGCGCGCCGCGCCCACTTTTCAGACCCGTCGCTTAAAACCTCATAAGCCGTAACCGAATGCTCGGAAATCGGTTGTCCTGTTGCTCCGCTGACTAATCTTACCGTTAATAGATTGCTTGCTTCTTGCGCCGCTACTTTGATCGGTTGAAAAAAAACTATAATAAGAAAAAATAAAAATAAATAACTCTGAAATGAAACTTTTTCGGGTATTGTGTTCATTACTACGCCCCTCCAATACAAAATAGAAATCTTGTATGTAATTTAACTGACAATGAATCTTCATTTTTCAAAGTAGTTCAAAGTGAGACAATCTGCCTAACATATTGAATGGTCTGTCACAAAAAAAATGTCTTTTATTGTTGACGATGAGAATTAAGTCGGTTTTTTTGTAGCTGCCGACAGATAGGGGGTAACCGACGTTACTACTCTTTTTTAGTGAAGAATCGCTCTACTTTGTTAGGTACAGAGGAGTGTCTGCCTAATAACCTGGTCGTTCATACATATATCGTCGAAACCTGATGAATAAAAAACATTTTAAATACAGCAAGCTATCGTATGTAATCAAAAAACTGATGTTAAAAACAAACACTATCGTTACTGGAAATTATGAATGCGCCGAATTAGCTACTTGATCTGTTTATCGTTTATCTTGCCTGCACTCAGTTATGCGGATGAAGCACTAACGGCTTTTTCAAAACTGAATAACGCGGGGCTTATCGTTTTGGATTCAAACGGACGAACGATACGTGCCGATCACGCCGATAGACCGTTAATTCCAGCCTCGACGACTAAGTTAGCTACAGCCTGGCTGGCATTAATGCACTGGGGCGAAGCTCATCGTTTTCGTACTCAGTTTTATTGGGATGAACCATCGCAAACTTTATGGATAAAAGGCAGCGGCGATCCTTATCTGGTTTCCGAAGAAATCGCCCGGATTGCTCGAAGTTTGAAACAAAAGGGTCTGCAACAAGTTAAAGCCATAGGCCTCGACAACTCTCTTTTTCAAGCAGGTTTGGTTTTACCGGGCACCGGAACCACGAACAATCCTTACGATGCGGTACCTACAGCAATGGCGGCGAACTTCAACACAATAGCAATCAAAAAGATTAACGGAAAAGTACTGTCTGCCGAGCCCCAAACACCGCTAACCCCATACGCGAAAAGCCTAGGCCGCTCGATCAATAGCGGCGAGTTGCGCGTCAATACCGGCCGGAATCCACGCAATGCGGAAAGCTATTTTGCCGAATTAATGGCTGCCTTTTTACGGGTACAAGGAATTGAGGTCGATCCGCAAATCGTTTTCGGCAAAGTACCGAATCAGCCTGTATTTTATACGCACACCAATAGCAAAACACTCGGCGAAATCGTGCGGACGATGTTGAAATATTCGACTAATTTCGTTGCTAACCAGCTAATTTTGATGCTGAGTTCGGAAACCTACCAACGCCCAGCGAATACTGCCGATGTTCAGCGATACATGGAAGAATCCTTATCTCGGTATTTCGCTTGGAAGAATTTTACATTTGAGGATGGCGCCGGCCTATCCCGTAATAACCGTCTATCACCGCAGCAGCTGACCGAACTCTTGCAAGCCTTTCGTCCGTGGAAACACTTGTTACCGGAAATCGAGCCTGGCGTCTACGCGAAAACCGGAACGCTAAGCGGCGTCAGTTCGTTAGCAGGTTACTTAGTCAAACGCGGCGAATGGCATCCTTTTGCCGTCGTGATGAATGAAAATGTACCTTATCAATTGAGAAATCGTATTGCTCGAGAGCTGTCTATGAGATAAGGATACGGTAAAAAAACGTTCCTAAATAGTTTCCACGCTCTTCTGCGCTCATCGTTATACATAAATCGTAGATACCGTCTTGCCTTCTTAGCTAATGCGACTTCGATACCATTTATTGTTACCTAACGTAACCGACTTTCCCTCACCTAGCGTTAGGTGAGGGACGATCAGGGGATCGCTCCCACAAAGCACCCGTCGCCCAACTGTGGGAGCGACGCCTTCGTCGCGACTAGCGAAGCCACTGACCTTTGATACCCGAAGATTTATCAAACAATCCCTACGATTTATCTATAACGATGAGCGCTCAGCGAGAGAACGATGGGGAATCGGGAAGTTATATGAGACCCTATGCTAAGCAACTGGAAAGGAGTGAGCAGTTGAGAGCCCCGATATAAAGTTCGCTTTGTAAAGTCCGGTCTTGGTGATCACAACCCGGTTTTTACAGACTTCACTGTAGGAGACAGGGCTTTGATTTCACGTGAGATATTCGAATAAAGCTCAAGGGTCCAATCCGGTAGTTTTTCAGTATCGGCCTCCAGAGGATAGACCCTGGGGTCATGCGGTGCGATCACGACCTTCACATTGTCGGCGCCCACTTGCGCGGTCAACACGAAAAGCTCCTCAATGGCTTCATCGCCCATGGCCAGGCAACCGATGGAGCTGGCTTTGCCATGGATGAAAATATCCGACCCCGGCTTGCTACGGCCTTCCTGCCTGGCATGGAAGCGATCGAATTCGTTAGGATAATTAATTTTCATCGACAAGTGATAATGACTGTTCGGGTTCAACCCCTCGATATGGTAAATACCCTCCGGCACCTGCTCGTCCCCTTGACGTAATTTAGGGCCCGCAACACCACTGGCGGCTTGAATGTCATAGTCGCGGATAAATCGAAATTCGCCGCTGCCTCTGGCCCATAGCTCCAGTTTTTTTTCCTGTTTCAGAGTGATAAAGACGATTTCACTTGGCGGATAAGAAACATTGGCCTTGGCGAAATAAGATGCAAGCTTGAGCGTTGCATACGGGCCGTAAGCCTGTAGGACATCTTCGACAGTTCTTTGACCATCCAACGACGGCGACATCTGAGGGATAAAATAAAGGTTCCGATCAGGCTGGGCTTGCGGCTTGGCGGCAGCGGTGGTAGCGAAAGTGATGTCGGAAATAGCGGCAGGCCTTGGCGCGACGCATGCGCCGAGCAAGGCTGCCATAACCAAACCAAAAACGATTTTGGCCGTTGATTTCATAAAATTATTTTGGAAATGAATTTATAACCCGCTTAGTTTAAGCGCCCTCTCCCATGTCCGCAAGTACAGGCTTTCTCAACAGCAATTCCCAATTTGGGGATCAAACAGGGTGTGGCGTATGCTTGGCGAGGATGTCGGCAGCAGGGAGCGCTGACGTCAAGCCCCCATGGATGGGTTCACGGCGTTCCTCGACAGGGATACCTCACACCCTAAATCCAGCGAGAATGCTCAAACTGGGAATTACTGCTTTCTCAATCGAAACAGGGATTCTTAAGCTTGACTTTTTCGTGTTTTGACGCGGCTTCAACGCACTGGTTACAATGAGGGGCATTTTATTGCACGTAGACTGACCATGCCGACAATTCGTTTATTCTATATCCATGACCCCATGTGCAGTTGGTGCTATGCATTCCGCTCGAGCTTTAGCGCCTTACAAAGCAACCTACCACAATCTATCCGTTTGATTTATCTGTTGGGCGGTTTGGCTCCGGACTCCACCACGCCGATGCCCGAGTCTATGCGGCAAGCCATTCAACAAAACTGGCGCCGAATCGAACAAACCGTACCCGAAGTCCGTTTTAATTTCGAATTTTGGGCTGTCAATACGCCGATCCGTTCAACTTACCCGGCCTGCCGAGCGCTATTAGCGGCCAGAAAGCAAAGTCCCGATCATGAGATCCCCATGTTACAGGCTATACAGTCGACCTATTATGAACGGGCTCATAATCCGTCGCTGACCGACACTCTTCAGGAATGCGCCGCCGAAATCGGCTTGGATACCGCTCTATTCGGTAAAGACTTGTTGAGCCCGGCGATTGAACATGAATTACAGCAAGAAATTCAATTGGCCAGAAGCATGGGCGTGTCGAGCTATCCGTCCTTACGTTTGCTGCATAATGACGAGCTGTTTGCCATTCACATTGACTATCTCGATCATCAAGCCATACTCGATGAAATAGCCAGCATTCTGCAAGCCGTTTGAGTCTTATTGAAAACCCACGCCTTTATCCAAATCGACGCGATAAACTATGGATCATCCCGTATGAACGGTCAACTATCAGGTGAATAATGGAACAGAAAGAGGAAGACTTGGCGCAAATTGTATCACTGACGCTCAGTCATTATCAGCACAATGCCGAAGACTTTTGGCAGGGCACCAAAGACCATGACGTGACCCAGAACTATGCAGCCTTTTTGGCGCCGCTGCCTAAAAATAAAGCGCTGGATATTTTAGATTTGGGCTGCGGACCGGGACGGGATGTTCACTATTTTAAGTCACTAGGACATCGGCCAGTCGGCCTGGACGGTTGCGAGGCATTTTGCGCGATGGCCCACAGGTTTACAGGCTGCAAGATTCTGCATCAAAATTTCCTTAACCTAAATCTTGCCAAGCAACGTTTCGATGGCATCTTCGCCAATGCCTCGTTATTTCATGTGCCGAGCCGGGAGCTGCCGCGCGTACTCAAAATCTTGCATGCCACATTAAAGCCCGGAGGCATTTTATTTTCCTCGAATCCGCGCGGCAATGACGAGGAAGGTTGGTCTGGACAACGCTATGGTCATTTCATGACCTTCGAAACCAGTAAACAGTATCTGGAGGAAGCCGGCTTCACTGTGCTCGATCATTATTACCGCCCCAAAGGCAGGCCCGCTGATGAGCAAGCTTGGCTAGCAATCGTCGCGATGAGTATTTGTCCATACGCATCAAGCAAAGTACAGTTCCCCTCTGCCAAATCGCTACCGACCTCTTCCGGCGGGTCTAAGCAGCGTAGCCCGGATGGAGCGTAGCGCAATCCGGGAAGCTCGGAGCCAAGCCATTCCCGTATTCCGCTTCGCTGCATACGGGCTACATGCCAACGGCTTGGTGAAGCTTCAAACTATCCCTCACCCTTCGACAGCGCTCTCCTGAGCGTAACCGAATGGCTCAGGGCGAACGGTAGTTTGAGGCACTCAACGGCTCTTTTTATACCTTTCGCACTTCAAATTTCGGTGATGCTTAAGGAGGCGCCGGGGTGATCGGCAAAGCCTTTGCCTACATGGACATATTAATGGTGTCCTTTGACGGTCACCCCGGTGCCAAATTTTGATCTACGGGTAAGGCTCATAGCCCCTTCAAGGTAGTCTTTCGCATCCTGAGATAAAAATCCTCCATGACTTCGGTAAATGAGTTTTGTTTTTGCCAAAACGCGGGAAAATCACCGCACTTTTTGATTAACATGGCGGGAACAGCGGCCGGTTGGCTGGGTTCTATGCTTTTGGGTAAAGGCTGGCGCCCCTGCCAAAAGCTTTTTAGGCTAGTTTCATCGGGTATTTCCGTAAGTCTCGGGCGGGTATAAAAACTCTCTACCGGCCCTAATTCCGCCGCCGCGCCGCTTTTAGCATCGCTCAAGACTTTTCCAAGCGGAGACAGTGCCAAATCCTGCAATAGTTTTTCCGGTGCCAATCCTCGCATTTCAAATAACAGAAACGGGTCCCGATCGAATTGTCCGGCTAATCGATAGCAGACACCGGCTATATGTTTGCAGGGCACGGCATAATCCGGACAATCGCAAGAAACTTTAAAGTCTTTATAACTGTTCGGCAGTAAATGTACGCCGACATCCCTAAAAACCGTTTCAATGTTTTCCGGAATTTCATTGAGCAGCAATCTTGAGATAAAACTGGCGCGTTGCGCGAGTTGCTGAATAATTTTGTGCCATTGCGTCTCTGAAAGCCGGGTCATTTGCACACTGACACGATAAGTGGGCTCTTTATAAACGCCAAAATAGGGATTGACGTTCCCGCGCAGTTTGGCCTCGACTTTGCCATCCTTGAGCAGCCATTGCTTGATACGGTTGTCGCTGGAATAAGAGCGCCCGCGGGCTAGGCGGCCGCTGTCGGTAAAATTTTCCAGGGCCTCTATAAAGCGTTGCCCCCACCAGGTTTTTGCATATTTGCTCATGTTAACCTTCCATAACACTGTATTTATTGAGGGCGATCAGTTCTTTAAACGCCTGGTTGTCCAGCTTGGTGAGCCAACTTTCGTCATTGCCGACAATACTGTCGGCCATTTTTTGCTTGTCGGCAATCATTTGATCGATGCGTTCTTCCAAGGTGCCCAACGTAACGAATTTATGCACGAAGACATTCTTCTTCTGACCGATACGAAACGCCCGGTCGGTAGCTTGATTTTCAACGGCGGGGTTCCACCAGCGATCGAAATGAAAAACATGGTTAGCCCGAGTCAGAGTGATCCCCACACCACCAGCTTTGAGCGATAAAATAAACACGCAGGGCCCCGTTTCCGGGTCTTGAAAATCACCAATCATTTGTTCGCGTTTACTACGCGGGGTTCCCCCGTGTAAATAATAAGTTTTATAGTGTTTTTCATGTGCCAGGTAGCGTTCCAATTGATCACCGATTTCGGTGAACTGGGTAAATACCAACACGCTGTCACCTTGATCCATTGCTTCCTCGAGCATTTCTCCGATGCGTTCCAGCTTATGCGAACGTTCCGGAGTAAAGGCGCTACCATCCTGCAAAAACTGGGACGGATGATTGCAGATTTGTTTCAATTTCATCAAGGTGGACAACATCAGACCCTGCCGTTGAATTCCTTCCGCTTCATCCAATTGCGTCACTACATCCTGCACCACGACTTCGTACAAGGAGGCTTGTTCCTTGCTGAGGTTGCAGTAGATCTTATTTTCAATTTTATCGGGTAAATCCTTGATGATCGCTTTATCGGTTTTCAAGCGCCGTAACACAAAAGGCTGGATCAGTTTTTTCAAGACAGTCGATTGGACCGGGTCATTATCCCGCTGCACTGGCAACTCGTAGGTTTTGCGAAATTGCGCTTGTTTGCCCAGATAGCCGGGATTGAGGAAATTGAAAATGGACCATAAATCCATCAGGCGGTTTTCCACCGGCGTACCCGTCAACGCCAGACGGGAATCGGCAGTCAGTTTCAAAATGGCTTTAGTTTGTGCCGTCTTGGGGTTCTTGATGTTTTGTGCCTCATCCAAAACCACCCGACGCCAGTGTAACGCACTCAGTAATCTGCTGTCTTTTCGCGCCAGGGTATAAGAGGTGATCAGCAAATCATGCCTTAGACTGAGTTGTTTGAATGCATCGGCATCTTGCTCACGCTCGCTGCCATGATGGATCAATGTGGTCAGATGCGGCGCGAACTTTTCAATTTCTTTTTGCCAGTTACCGATGACGGAGGTCGGCGCAACCAATAATGTAGGGCTGAACTTGTTTTGCTCATGTTCCATGACCAACAAACTAATGACTTGCATGGTTTTACCCAGACCCATGTCATCGGCCAGACAGCCGTTCAAACCCAAACTTTCCAGATAACGCAACCAAGCCACCCCTCGCTTTTGATAATCCCGCAATTGCGCGTTGAGTTTTTCCGGATTATCAATAAGCTCCAATTGACTATGATCGGATAGTTTTGCCAACATTTGCGCCAAGCTGTCTTGAACATCGAGCTCAAAACTGTCCTCCTCTTCGGCCAACTTTCTTAATAATTCCTGCACCGTTAGTTCGGGCATGTCCGTCTTTTGCTGCTGGATAAAAGCCAACATTTCCTGCATCTTGTCGCGATCCAACTCCATCCATTGCCCGCGAAAATGGATCAACGGCGCTTTGCTGTCGACCAATTGCTGCCATTCTTCAGGATTCAGTGCTTCATCACCGATAGCCAGCTCATAGTGATAATCGGTCAATGATTCCATTGAAAGATGGGATTGCGCACTGGTGGATGCAGACTTGCTCTTGACGGATGTACGCAGGCGAAGTTTCGCCCGACGGCGGCCTTTAGGAGTCAGCCACGCCGGAATAACGATTTTAAAACCGGCATCTTCCAATATCCATGCACTCTCTTTCAGAAAATCGAAGGCTTCCTCCATGGTGAGCAACACAGCATCGGGCTCACTGCTTTCCATACCCTGCCAAAGTTTGGGATAAATGCGCGCGGCTTGGGCAAGATTAATCAATATCTGCTGTTCGATCGCCTGGCCAAATGACTGATCCATCACTTTATGAAAATGACCTTTATCATCCCAATAGTCGGCTAAATCCTCTTTAAGCGACGGATCTTTGTGTGAAGATAAAAAGAAAATCAAGCGCCACTCGTCAATAGCCTCGGCATCGGCTTCAATCAGTTGTAAGCCTAATTGCAGTGAACTTCCCGTCTCGCTATCACTTCCCAGCAATTTTTGTTGCCATTGATGCCAATATTTAAAGTCATCGGGGATTTGTTGACAGGTCCTTATCGGCTCCACTGTTTGTCGTTGCAACAAAATTGTTGCTAAAAATTCGTACTGGACTTTTTTCGTAAAAACCTGAGGCATCTCCGATGCGGCAGCGGCCAGCAGTTCATGAATCAACACTTCGGCAAAATGCCGTAACAAAGATTCAGGTTCATAGTGTTGACTGCAAGACAACGGCATACATGCCGCAGAATGATGTATCAAAGTTTCATGGTGACTAGATACCGCTTGCCAACGACGATACAGTTCTATTTTCTTACCCGACTGTTTGCTCAACAGCAGCGGTATATATTGGTCCTTCGCGAAAACGTGTCTTAACGATTGACTAAAGTAATACCAAAACAGAAAGTCGCTGCCGAGTCGGCTACTAGCGGCTTGATAACAGCACAAAAAATGAATGTTATTAATCGTTTTTAAAGGATCCGGCAACGGATAAGCGAATACCTGCCAATTTTGCAGCGTGACGGGCTCGTCAACTTTAACATGTTGTAATTCGGGGGACGGTAGCGGCTGATCCTGATAAGTGGGTAAGTCTAAAGAAATAAGTCTCCCTTGTTCCTTAACCGGACTGACAGCCAGCTCTTTTTTTAAAAAATCCAGACAGGACTGGCCTTGCAAGTGTTGAGGATGGACCGGATTGTTCAAACGGCTTGAAACTTCGTCGCTTTCCACCCACAGATAAAAACGACCGGATTGGATGAAGTCCTGCGTGTTTTCCGGAACCCAAGCTCCATGTATGATATTCATTAAAACTGTCGGTGTGATAAGGATAAAGAAAAATAGGGATGGCGGAGCAATAAATGCCCCGTGAACTCAATACCCACTGTATACTTCGCGCGGTCATATTTGCGGCTTTTATGGCAATGCTATTTTGTTCGACACTTCCATGATTGTAATGGGTAGACCGAGTCGGAAACCGGCAGTAGCGTAGATCTTCATAATCGCCCTAACAAATCGGCTTTTTTGGCTTTGTATTCATCTTCAGTCAATATGCCTTTATTTTTCAAATCAGTCAGCTTTTCGATAATCACAAAAATGTCCTCTTCATGACTGGATGCCGGCTTATTGGGTACCGCTGGCTGCTGGTCAGATGACGACTTGGCTTCCCGTGGCACGTTGTCCACCGAAATCACAGGCAAACTGTTTACGTCGACCAAACCGTATTGACTGGCAAAAGACAAAGAACCGCCTACCGACTGTTGCTGAGAAAACCCACTAATTTGATGATCCAGCGTGTCGTAAAGCGTTACATGCCCATTGGCTTCAATCGCTAACCGGTGAATAGTCGCAAAATAGGCATAACGTACATTGTTTTGTGCCCCTGTACTATTTGGAAATTGTAAGCCGGTTGGCCACCAGTTTGCGGACTGATTATTTGAAGGCGGGACGAATAAGCTAACTGGCCTCGACGGCCCGTTGCTATTTTGCTGCTGTTGGCCTCCGGAATAATTGCTTTGTTGCTGAGATCCTTGCGATTGCGACTGGAAAGACCCCGTTTGAAGCAAATTCGTCTGGCTCGCGACTAAATCGGACAATTCTTGACACAATCCGGCGATGGAGTTTTTGAGTTGGTTATTGAACATATCGCCCACCATAATCATTCCTCCACGCATCCATTGCCCCGAGCCGCCGAATTCAGGATGATTGAATTGAGCCATCGATCCGTTGCCATTGATCACGGATTGCAGGAGGCTGAACACCGCATCAAAGCTAAAATGATAACGCTGAGCGAGTTGATTGATAATTGAAGAGCCTTCCGGCGTAAGCTGATTCATTGAATTTTCCGCCAAAGTATAAAATTGAGAGCTTTTACTTCTTGCTATTTCCGATAAATGATCCGAACCATGAAGCAATAGATTACAAGGCTTCCCACTTAAGGCGGGACAAAAGCACTAAGGATTAACCTTAAACTGTCCCGCGTTAAGTGGGTAGCCGATTCAAATTGCATGACGTCGGGATACAAGTATCGGTCAAACTGTCGTTTGTTGGTAAAAGCCCACCCTGTCATCAAAGTTAAGCCTTTACATTGGCACCCAGGCTATATGGATGCCTTCATATCAGTGTCATCCCTGGTTTCCGGGAATCCATTCTGGAATCATGTTTTTGGTTAACTCAATGGCAGTGAGGTAAGGTTTAGCCTATGGAAAGATTGAGACGATTTTCTTGCTTTGTCAATAGCTTTCCTAAAACTATTGGGAGTCAATAAAATGTCCGGTTTTTATCTCGTTCCCACCGCTCCAGCGTGGGAACGGTTGGAGTCGCAGGTACCAACGGCTCAGTCTTAAACGGTGCGACCTATCGTGACAGGAGCGTTGCGATTGTTCTAATCCTACCCGTGCGAATCCGTATTTGTACAGAAAAGCTTGCTCGAACTCGTCTTATGACGGGGTACGCAGCTAGGGTCACTCAGGTAACTGCCGGTAAATGTCAACGTAGTTGTCGCATAAATTAAACATGAATTCGTGGCAGGTGAAATTTTCGCGATGACCGGCACCAGCGATAACCATGACATTATTTCCCTAAATATTGCTTTTATATTGCGCGAGCACTTACACGGCACACCCTGCCGTGTGTTCATGTCCGACTTTCAATTAAAAGTCGACTCAACAGACGCCTTTTTTTATCCTGCGGAACTGCCACGGACAGTCATTTCCGGGAAAAACCGAAACTGGTGATCGAGGTTTTATCCGATTCTACGGATAAATACGATAGAGAAGATAAGCGCCTGATGTACTAGTCAATCTAAAGCCTGCAGGAATACGTGCTGGTTGCGCAAAGCTTTATGGACATGCGCGTGTTGCGGCGTGCCACCCGTGGCTGGGAAATGTCAATTTACACAGATGGTGCGAGAATCCCCTAGCACTCGGTGGAGTATGAGATTGCCATCGAGCAGATTTATGAATCAGCTTGAATGAGTAGAGTCGATATCGGTAAGGAGTCTCCAAACGTTCCGCAAGAGCCCTCTGTGTCAATATACCTGAGACACCGTCCCATAAAACTAGCAAGTTCATAAGTAGCGAAAAGGTTATATTTATACCTATCGCACTTCAAATTTCGGTATTAACGTATAGAAGTGCTGGGGTGTTCGGCAAAGCTTTGACAGCATGGATGCTGTAATAAAGCCTTTCATTTTCCGGGGCAATGCCAAGCCTTCATGAACGTTAGGTTGATTGCATCAAAACCTTAAACTCACGGTGCCAGCGGGCAAGTTGCTCATGATAATGATGGGCTTCGTATTTCGGTCCGTTGTAATACCTGGCGACACTCCGAAAATCGGCTTCTTCAGGCTTTGCTTTTTTTACCGCGTCTTTTCTACCGGTTAGAAATCTCGCAACAAAAGCCACCTGTTGCTCGGCCGGCGCGGTGAAAAGTTCCATCGCCGATTTTGCTCCGACCATTTTGAAATTGGCTCCCATGATCTGTCCTAATCCGAGACTCATCGATTGCATGCGCAGCTCTTCCAACGACGTGTCGGGATGTTGTTTGTTCAAACGCGACAAGTAATGCTGTTCGAATCTCGGCCTTATGACGCCGGCAGTTTCTTGGCGTATGATCGCTAATATCCATTCGGGGCGGACTGTAACGCTTTTTTCCTGCTCGACTTGTTGCGATGCCTGTTGCGCCATCGCACCGTAGCGGTCGAGAATACACCTGCAATCCAAAAACCGGTTTTTATGCAATGCGTTCAGATGAAAGATCGCATCATCGAAGCGGCCGGTCATAATGTGTCTGTTATCGATCCAATCCAATGCAACAATCAACATTTTTTCCAACGCCGCTAAGGTTAACTTGGCGTCCGGTATCACCGTTATCAGTGATTGCGCAGTATTCCATCGGCAATCGTAACAGAGTATTTTGCGATTCAACTTCGGATTTAAATCGTGCTCAAACTGAAATTGCGCAACGCCGCGATTGGTTCCTCGTCCGAAATCGCCGTCGATCGTAAAAGACCCTCCCGACGAAGTCGAATAGCCCAAAAAAATCAGCAAGCGCTGAACGGCTTTGATGCCGCCCTCCCCCGCCGACGCACGCGTCAGATTCTCATCGCCCTGTAATAAGCGGTTTAAATCGGCGCGCCATTGAGTAGCGTCATCATCGGGATGATTGATAATGCGTTTGATCCGGGAATCTTCGATCAAATTATCGACTGTCATAAGGTTACCTCTCGTAGTTGAATATCGAACGAATTGGCGACTATGAAAGCAAGGTCGTCAACACCTCTCCCTCAAGTTTCTTTCCGTGCACTTCACTGTCTATCCAGACGATTTTTGTCGCGCAATCGGACAGTAAACGGTCGGCCGCTTGTTTATCGGTCTTACCATCGAACAACAGAACTATTTTATGCAAATGCACTTGAGCTGAAAGGACGGTCAATTCGTGCGTACAGCCTTGACGATTTGGCGTATAGCCGCGTAGATCCATTAATACACAAGCGGACTGCTCGACCAAAGCCGCCAAGACCGTCTTCCAGGTATGATCGAAACAATAAAACTCGTTGATTCGATAACGTCCGTCCGGATCGGCTTGCAGATCCGGATCTCGTATTGTCTCGTTCAATTGTTCGCCGCTATTGATAAAACGATCCTGCAGCCGGCCATTCAGAAAAGCGAACAATTCGTCCGGCTCCAGCGTGCGTAAAGCCAAATCCGAACCTGCGATCATCAGCGTATTCCCCGAATAGCGCCATCGTTCGAGAACGCTATCGAACAAAACGCCGATTTCGTCATCGCTGCGAAAAACGCGCAGCAGTAACAATGACGGCGGCTGGTGTCGTGGGCGCAATGATACATTCATCAACAGTATGCCGATGGGAATCACAGCCCACACCGATAATATGCCGTAAGCCGCCAAGCCCACTTGATGGCTCAATACCATCGCTTGAAATATCAAGGCTATTGTCCATAGCCCCGTGATCAGATAAAGGGGCTCCGAAAAATATTTGCTCTGATACGCCTGCGCGACTCGACCGGCCAGCCACCGCACCGGATAAATCGCGATCAGCCATGGCGCGATAATGAACAGGATAAAGACAACATATGCGTTGGTCGACGACACCCAATCGATGAGCCAGTCCGCTTCGTCTTCGATCAGCATCGCCAAACCATTCAAACTTAGCAACGAGGCCATCGTCAGAAGAAAAAAAACGGTCAGCAGATAAGGCGCCACCGCGCGAAGCTTTGCTCCGGTCATAAAGAAAACGAAAACCAGCAATGGCACTTGTTGTCCGAAAAGCCAGAACGAAAAATTCGACCAGTCTTGTTGTTCGCCGGAATTCAGACGCACCAACAGGCCGGCGAGACTCATATACGCCAGAGACAAAATCACGATTTTCCAGCGCGGCCAACGTTCCAGAAGCCCGATGCTCGGCACGGCGGGCCAGGCATACACCCACGTCAATAAAATAAATCTTCGCCAACTGAAGCCATCTTCGACATAGATCGCTTGAGCTACATAAGCAATAAACCCCGCCAAAACGACCGAAATAAACGTAAAAGCCAAGTAAAGCAGCCATCGGGCCGAGCGGTTTTGCCGAGCCAGATCAAACGTTTCGATTTGCCGACTCCCCCGGACTTCTGCCGTCGCCATCGCTATTTCCGAAGAAGCAGATTGTTCAACCGGAGCCAATCCGCTATTCATCAAAGCCAAAACTATTTCCGCGTATTTATTGGCTACCACGGAACCGGCAACCCAAGCCAACAGGGCCGCAATCAGCAACGCAAAAAAAATGTGTCCGTCGATGACGCTCATCGTTATACATAAGTCATAAATTATCCTTTTGCAATCTTAGCCAATGTGGCTTCGATACCATTTATTGTCACTTAACACTCTCGGCCTCGAAATCGCGATCAGGGGATCGATCCCACAAAGCATACGCCGCGCTCCCTGTGGGAGCGAAGCCCTCGTCGTCCATCACCTAGCGTTAGTTGAGGGAAAGCCGCTAACGCTCATACACCAATAGCCATTTCGGACGACACGGCAACCTAGCGCTCGGTCACTGCTTTTTGCACAATAGACATATTTATACTTGTGTATAACGGCAAGCGCCGAGCGTGGGAACCATGAAATCCATAACAAGTTATTGAATTAACTTCTTATTCTTCATGACCTCATGGTGAAATGCTTTTTCTAGGATTAAAGGACTCAATCGATACCCGATTGTTGGACCTCAAGGAATCCAAGCGCTCATTTCAAACTCAGCAACCGCACCAATCGGCCCCGTTTCAAAAACAGTCGATCGAAAATCATCAAATGCAATTTAGCCATGACGTAACCTGTCAACGCAACCGCAACCTTGATGACGATACTGCGCACTTCTTCCTTAGGGTTCAACCACTTCATCGCCGGTAAAAATAATGCCGCGACGAGGCCCAACAGCGCGATGATCAAGCCGCCGACCGACATCGAGAATACGACACTATGCCATTGCGCGGCTATGACTTTGATCAATCCCCACAGTAATAAACCGATAGCGGCAAACGCAGCGATTTTCAAGCCGGTTATCAAATGCCATGCCTTGAAGAACAAGCCTCTGCCGACTTTCAATTGCAATTCCAGATCCTTTCTTTGCGCCGTCACCTGTGGTCCTGGAGTTTCGGTCAGAAGGTCTTTCAATTTCAAGAACTCCCAATTTCTTTGGAGTTTTGCATCGATGTCGAAATCGCCCCAAGTCCCGAGCTTGCCTTCTTTCTCATGTCGGCTTTGCAAATCCTTCAATTGCTGATCCGCCATCAAATAACCGCTGGCCATCAACGAGCATGCTTCCACCTCGGTAAACGAATCCAAATCGGTGCGAAGCCCTGCGATTTTTTCCTGTAAATCCTTCGCGATACCGTATGATGTCATGGCTTCTTCGCAAGCATGTTCGCTGGGATTGTCGCAGTCGATCCAGTCCAACGGTTGTGGTGCCAAATCCTTTCCCGTATGTACAAAAAACACGCCTTCCAATGCCCTGCTATCCAGGCGCGTCTGTAAGTCCTGATACTGTGCTTCGCGAATTCTGTCCTGCAACACCGAAACGGTTCGCAGCACCACTCCGCCCGGGTCGTCGGCCGGATTCTCCGAATCGTTCAATTGTCCACTGGCGTCGCTGCATAAAATCAGCGTGCATCCCTCAGCCAGTAAACCTTGCAGACCTTGATTATCGTAGACGCCGCCGTCGACCAATTTGACCGAGCGATCCGGATACAAACCCTCCAATACGAGCGGTTCGAACAAGCCGGGCACACAAGAAGACGCCGCCGCGGCATAGCCCAATCTGAAATGTTTGAGACTGTCTTCCGGCGCTTGACGATAATACAGGCGGCGATAACGTTCGTTGCTGTCTATGTCGATCATGCCCGGCGGCTCGCCCATCCAACTGGCGGTAAAGAACCAGTTATGGCCGGAATTCAGCGAAGTGGTATTCAACATCAATATCGGCACCTTGGCCCGCCTCCGCCAGTTATGAGCGTTGGGTCTGAAGTCTTTATCCTTGAACTTGCCGTGCGCAGGCTCCACCTTCAAATCATCCATTCGACGCGGTTGGCTACTTTTACCGTCGCCGACCATCGAATACAGTTTCTTTTCGTAGAGATCACCTATCTTGTGGCTACGCGTATAGCGTTTGGAAAACAACATCTTGACGTTATCGATAAAATTGTTGAACGCCTGCATGCGAATATTGCTTTGTACGCCACGCAAAAAATCATTTTGCAGCTTTTCGATGACATCCAAATAATCATCACGACCCAATTTCTTGGTCGGATCCTCCAACAGTTTTTGCACTTCCAAATAATACTGAGCGCCTAAAATACTGCCGCCCGAGACGGTCGACAGCACATCTATGCCGCGCAGCGCATCGACCTCTGCCAGCCTAGCCATTACACCCAAATGAAAAAACGACGCACGGAATCCGCCACCCGATAAAGCCAAACCGACCTTGCCGCGATAGCACATCAAGGCATTGGCTGTTTCATCCCCTAACAGTTGATGCAATGCTTGCCATGCTTCATGCCAAACATCCGGTTTATCTTTTTCGTCGGGCACATCGAAGCCTTGATTTTTCGCCAGACTCACCAATTGCCTCAAGGTGGATTGCAGCTCCCATTCTTTAGGTTTAGTTGCACGCGCCTTGGCCAGCCATTGCCCCGCTTCGGTATAATTTTTCAGACCTAAACAAGCCTCACCGATCGTGACCAAAAACCAATAATTTTCGGTTAGACCGGGCTCGTTTTGTCGAGCCAATAAATTTCCCAAAACTTTTTTGCGCAGATCCGACGCCTCTTTTCGAAATTTTGGCGCTTCCTTGGTCTTGATGCCGTTTCTTTTTTCCAGGCCTTCGGCGCGCGCCGCGAGTAAATCCAAGATGTATGCCGCGTTATTCGCAGCATAACCCAAATCCCGATCCGGATCGGTTTCAAAAGCTGTCCGGTAAAACGACAGGCTTTCATAAAGGTGGTCGATCTGCCCGCAGAATTCCCAAAGCTTTTTATAAACCGCTCCACCCAACGACAAGGTTTCGGAGTCTCGTTTTTTCGAGTCGCGTAAACCGATCGATTCCAGCAATGCCAATGCTTCTTCGAAGCGATGCTTGGGATAGCGTTCTTCGTCCTTATAGGTGCATAAGGCCAATTGTTGAACGACCCAAATATCGTCCGGATAATGGTCACGCGTCTTTTCCAACAACCTGCGCGCCTTGCCGAATTCCAGCTCACCCTTAAGTTTGCTTATCAGTTCTTTTAAACCGGGTAAGTCCGGAAATTCGCTTCCCGATAAAATGTTGTCCGCCGTTTCGATTACGTTCATAAAGCCCTCTTGTTATTATTGTTTAACCACGTTGATTGCCCCTTCCGGATTGAATCCTGACTCGGCGAGGGCGATCCATCGCACCAAAGTTTCACTGAAAAGCATCCGGTGCGAACCAGATCTCGAAATGACCCGGACGCAGTTTTTTCGAGTCTTCAAAACCTGCGACATATTTCGATGAGACATTCGGTATCTTTTGTTGTAACAACAAATCGGCAATTTTCTCGGCTTGCCTCGCGTCAGCCTGTCTAAAATAACGTACCTCGGTCGATAAGGGCCCGATCTTCAGCGTTTCGATTCCCGGAACATCAAACTTTTGTTCTTTCAATAGCTTTTGAATCCGTTTGGCCGCCTCCAACTGTCGAGCGCTTCTTATCTGGAGATACACTTGTTGAGAACGCATTACCGGAACTTCGCTAACCAAGCCGCTCGTACGCGTCAGTGTTGCTTCAAAAGTTTCCTGCAGCCGGACTTTATCTTCACGCAATTGCTCGGTTTGAGTCATGTCCTCCCATTTTTGCCAACCGCTCAACGACATGATCAACACGAGCAACGACGAAGCAATCCCCCAGATACGACCTATACGTTTATTTTGCTCGCGCCGATCTCGTCTGTCGCGCACCACCGATACCAAGCGATCGTGAATCAGCTCGATGCGAGCCGTGCCTAACTGTTGATCGATACGCAGTAACCTGTGGCGGTCGGTCAAGACCGATAATTGCTTTTCGGTGAAGAACTTCTCTTCCAGCGCCAATTTCAGCGGATAACTGCTTCGATAACGATCGCCCTGAATCAATTTAGTTTCGATGAAACGGGCAACCGAAGCCGGCATGCCGGACAATGCATTGTCGTAATAGGACTCCAAAATTTCCCTGCCGACCTTGCGTAAAAGCCCCCTATCGACAAGGCTAAGTTTTTCGTTCTTGCGGTGTATATTCAATTGATAACAGCACAGGCTCAACAAAACCGGCTCGATCACGGTTTCACCGGCCGGTTTGTCCTTATCCAGATTGCCGACAAAATCGACGATTTCCTCGGCGACACCCGGCGCGACAATCGCTGCACCCGACCGTTCGACCGCTTCGATCGCGCTATCTCGCGACATCGGTTTCAATTGACACCAATTTTTAAGCAGCGACGGAACATCGCGTTCCCAATTTTTGAGAGCCGGCAGATAGTCCTCCCGAAACGACAGCACCACACGGTATCGCTGCGACAACACATCCAGTTTTTCGATCGACTGCTTGCCGGAATCGGCGGAGACGAGCTTGTCCGGCAGTTTATTTTCGATCAAGTCGGCCAAGTCACGGCACAGAATTCGTGGAACGGGTAGCTCTGGATTGGATTCGGCGAACACTTCCTCGAACTGATCGAACACGAATACCGGCGTCAACAGCCGATTATTCTGGCTCCAGATTTCCAAATCGCGCCGATGCAGATAACACCACAGATTTTCGCCCGGTTCGAAAGCCGGATAATCGGCATTGGACGTTTGCAAAGCCTCCTGAAACCAATGGGCCGCTTGATCGATGAAAGGAAACGAAGCCGCATTGGCGGTATCCAGGCGGATATAAACCGGCAAAAAATAGTCCTTGCGCAATCTTGGAAACAAGCCGGCCTGCAGTAATGAACTTTTGCCCAAGCCGGATTTACCGTACAGAACGGTCAACGGCGAGAGTCCGATCAATCGCATCAGTTCGTCGACTTCGGTCTCGCGGCCGAAGAAGAAATCCCTGTCCGTTTCATCATAGGTCGCCAAGCCGGGCCACGGATTTTGCGCATCCAAATGCAAACCTTGTCGAATCGTCATCACCGTTCCTCCCTGCGCAACTCACGTATCAGTTTCGTCAAGTGCTGGCGTGTGCGACCATCGGCAATTCCGTTCGGTGCATGTCCGAAATCGATCGTATCCGACCATTGTTTTGGCACCCTTGCATAGCCTTGCGGATCGTATTCTTTATCGAGAATGATCGGCACGACGAACTCACGGCCGCTGATGCCCTTACTCCTATCGATCGCCGCATTCCATTCGCGATAAAAAAATTTCTCATCGAACCGATCGGCCGAGTTTGAAATCAACGGCAAAAAATAACGACAATTGCGAATACCCTCATAAATAAGCTTCTGAAAATCGCCGCCCGGCTCGATCGCGGTACGATCGAACCAAATTTCGTTTTCCGCCAAGCCTTGCTCGCGCAAAGTTTGATAAAGCCTTTCCGCAGCCGGCAAATCGGTCGCGCGCGAATAGCTGATGAAGAACGCCACGCTCAGAGGATCGGGCGCTCGATTTCGGTTGTCGGTATCGGTGGGCGGCGTATTACGAGCCGTCCACCGGCTATGTAACTCATCGACAAAGGCTTGAGGCGTAATCTCGCCGATAAGCTCCGTTTCCCGGCTGAAGCCGCGTAAAAAAGACGTCATTTCCTGGCGATTTTGCACATCTTCCACCAACCATGCCCGAGTTTTCTTATCCGCGAGCCGAGTCTGATTCGTCAATCTCAACAAAAAACGGCTGAACCAATCCGGAAAATTCGTCCCGATAAACAACAAACCCCGCTGCTGAAGTTCGCCCAGAAAACGTAACGGAACATTGCTGCCGCGCGACAGCAGATTGTGTGCGTATTCAAGATTATCTTCATCATGAATCGCAAAAACCGGCGTCGATTTAGCCTTTCCGAACAGATACAATACATTGACTTCGCCGGTTCTTTTCAGCCAATCCGCGGCTAAATCGCCGGCTTCGCTGGTCGGTAGATTCGGCGAATGCACGATTTCATTGACTGCGGTGCGCTTGCGCAAGGCTTGCACCAACAAAGAATCCGGCGTCAACGTGACCAGCAAGCGAAAGGACGTAATCGCTGCCAATTTCTCAATCGAAACGGGAAGCTTGAAATCCGCCGCCTCGGTCACTGTCTCTAAAGCTTCGGCAATATCACCATAAAGATCCTGAAGATTGGCATTCTGTTTAAGCACTGTGACCGCATCATGCAATTCCCGGTGCGGTGTCAATTTAAGGGCTGTAGGATCGACGCGATAAAACTCCAACAACTTCAAGGCGACGCACTGCTGCAAGGTGAGATTGATTTTTTGATCCTGCCAAGCAAGAAGTTGCGACCCGATAACCGGCACCACCTGCCCTTCCTCGATCGCCTTCAACAATCGATTCCAGAAGCGTTCGTCGAGATGAGTCAATTTTTCAGCCATAATGATTTCCTGCTTGAGTACCTTTTCATCGCAGGATTTGCGAGATTGCAATCCTACTGAGGAATCGAATTGGCGGCTCCCGGTTGGTTTATGATCGATATCCAGCGAACCAACATCAAAACAGATATTTCAATAACTCCTCATACTTTTTCGATAATTCCAACTGTTTAACGGACGCTGCCATACTGACCAGAAATTCAATGTGTTCGCGCAAAGCCGATTGATCTTTTTCGCTGGCGCCCCGCTCGGCGGCCGATCGATAGGCCTCGGCAATTTTGTTGCAAGTCTCGTCATTTAATTGACCTTCGACCAAACTCATCATCAATAAACAGTCCGGTTCGACCACACTGTCCCAATACTGCGGATTGTTTGCCAATTTTTGTCTGGCATCGGCGACGAGACCGGCAATTTCTTTGGCTAAATTCTCACGCCATTGCGAATCGCGGTTTTTATCGAACCAACTCAGAATCGCTTCGGAAGAAATCCAGTTCGTGAACGGGTAGGCATCCATGATTTGTTGTTCTCGGACTTTTTGATAGGCCCTTTGATAAGACTCACACATTTTCTCCAAAGCTTGTTTTCTTTCACTCTTAACGGAGTGCATCCAGGCCAGACGTTTGTATGCGCTGCCGAGCAGGGATAAACGCTCAGTCGTCGCGGCCATATTGTTCAAAACATTCAACTCTTCGATGGCATGTTTGATATCGGCTATGGCTTTGTCTTTTTCCGATTTATCGTCCGTTTGACGAAATTTCAACGCGCGTTTCACCCGGTAATTAGCTCGTTGTTCCAATGCCTTTACCGGAAACTCGGCCTTATTGGCGGACAGAGCCTTATCCAATTGAGCGATAGCCCGGTCGTAATCCTCCATTTCGCCATACAGCGTTCCCAAGAGCGCTGCCGCATCGGCCTGAGACCATTCTTCATGCCGATCGCTTGGGACTCGTTTGGAAAGCTGATCAAGCGATTGCAGCCAGCGCTCATCGTCGTCATTACCGCTGTAAGTACGCATGGCACTCAGGAGGTTCTCCAAATCCGAAATCCATTCCGATTTATCGCGATAAAGAGGAAAGGTCTTAGGCACGTCTCGTCCATCCTCAATCAACCTGAAATCCGGATCGCCGTAACATTGATAGGCTCCCCAGGTATTGACATCGGGGAACTGCTCATAGACTTGCTGCCGCGCCGAGAGAACGGCGTACCCGAAAGACCGGCCCGACAAAAAGGCCCGGTAAAACGACTCAGCAAACGCCTTGGCGGCGTCGTCGTCGACTGCCCAGCCGGCAGCGACTACCGCCCTAACGCCCATATTAATGAACTGCGTTCCGAGATTTGCGGCCAGTTCGTTATAGCGTTTGGCCTCGGGGTAACGAGTTTCGGTATTGCCGAGATGGCAACAATTGATAAACACCAGTTCCGGAACCCATCGCATTTGCTCGATGTCGCCGGGCGTCAAAAAAATCCCGTCTCCGATTGCCATGCCGGATACACGCTTGATATTCGAAGACGGCTCTTGCCCGTAAGTCTGAGACAGATCTTTTGAAACATGAACGTCGATTGGAAACTCATGAACGCCATGACCGGCCAGATGCAAAATCCGATAAGCTTCGGCATGAAGCCCGGTCATGATCGCCCTCGCTTCAAGACCGGATTGCCTTCTGCCCGCCGCTTTATTCACTTCGTAACCGTTTTCGGCTAATAAAGCCGCAACGGCTTCAGCTTCTTGCGACGCGCCGGGAAGATCCGGAAAGTCTGAGTTTTTAGGCTTAGCCGGATTACCGATGACTAGTGCGTTTCTTTCGGAAGTATGTAAAGGCTTGCTCCTGAATCGCTGCGTCTTCAACTGCCTCAGCATTCCGGCAGCCACTGAGGGAGGTTTTTTAGAAGCATTCCAACGGTCGGCCAACAACTCCCACGGATAATGGGCGGACACTTCATCGACGATCAATACGACATCGTATTGATTGGGCGCCAATTCCTTGAGCTGATTCGGAATCAGCATTTCAAATAGAGTCTGTGCCGATTGCAAGGAATTGGCGGTACTGGAAATCATGTCCGCTATGAATTGGTCGGCTAAACGCATCTGACCGGAAACCAAAGTCACTTCGGCGCGGGCTCGGTCGGTCAAGGCAATAAAGCGCAGCATCCGATGCTTTTCATCGTAAACAATTTCAAGACGATGCCACCAGTAAGGATCCGACTCGAACACCACTCGCTGCAATCCGCCCGTGCCTTTCTGAACCGAAGTGTCAGACCAATTAAAATCCATTTCCAACGGGCTTTCGCGCAGTAGCGCCTCCAACTCCCTTGCCGCAAGAATCGCGGAATCCCGGTAAATCTCCAAAAATTCGATGTCATCGAAAATGACCTTGTCGTCCATACCGGATTCAACCAGCCGATCGTTAGCCGACTTAACGGCGATCAAAATAGCCTCGATGGAATTTCGAATGCTCATGCCGCCGGAACCGGTGCCGATCAACAAAAAACTGACTTTAGCGGACCGCGTGGTTCCGAGCACTCCGAATCGATCGTCCGGCCATTCGCTGATTTTCAGGGCATAATCGAGTAAGGCTCGGCCAATGCCCGCAGCGAGTGCCCCCGGACTGAGTTCCCCGACTCGGCCCAAACCGATGACGATGGCACCGTTAGGTTTGGCATTTTCTTCATGATGAAAAAATATCTCATGCGTATTCAATTCGCCGGGATACAAGCCAAGACTGACTCGTTTACTGAGTACGCCATCCAAGCGCTTATCCAAAGCCGCTTCCGCGCTGACGATCGTGTCTCCGTAATAATGCCCGACACAGATCGGATGGCGCGCATAAGCCAGATCGCCGTGCCGCACCGAAACATTGACCATCGGCAGCCGCCGTTTTTCTTTGAATCCGACAGGACGAGCCGCGCCAAACACAAAACCCGGCAAATCGTCTTCCGTCGGCATGCTGTCCGGTATCGCATCTCTCATGAGCCTGCGCTCTTCAATACCATCCGCCGACCTACTGACGGCAGGTTCATTTTGCGATAAGCGGCTGGTCGTTCCGGTCTGCAATAAATCCAAATAAGCCGGAAACGCAGGACCGTAAGACAATAATTGATCGTGAGCGGCCTCCTGCACATACCAGGTTTTGACTCCGGGTAAACGACCCAAAGTCCACGGCACCGTGCCGTCGCCTTTGGTCGTGGCGTAGAAACGTAGCGGCGGCCGTTTTTTAGAGAACAGCCCGCGGCCCGACATGTTTTCAAAATCGACCACCGTGTCCTTCGCCCAACCGGCCACATAAATCATGCGTTCGGAATCGATAGGCGAATCTCTGACCGATTGCCAGGTTTTCTCCAACCCCTGCAGACTGTGCGCTTGAGGTAAAGGCCATTTTTTATCGCCGCCGCTGCAAATCTGTTTCCAGACTTCCGGATTCGCGTAATCCCATTTGCCGTCATTCGACGGCAACAGCTCCAACAATCCGGGATATCGATTGACGATCGTAACCAACCCGGCCGCATCGTGAGAAATATCCAATAAACTCAATTTGCCTAATGTGGGATTCCATCCGGTCAGCCAGCGCACCGCCTCATAAGAACCGGCATTGGGTGTTCCAAGCATCATGAAGCGGCTGCCCGGCAAAGCTTGAAAGCGTTTCCAAAGTTGCGGATACACGGCAAACATAACCCGCACCACCAACCCGCCCATCGAATGGGCAACAAAGCGGAGCGGCTGATGTTTGGCTTCGCAATCGGATAAACGATTTTCCACTAGCTGCGCCAACTTGTCGGCGCTCTCGGAAACCGAAACGCGCCAATCGTAATGAAAAGCCTCGACGCGGTGACTGGCCTCGAGATAGCTGACGAAATCACCATAATAATCAGCCAACAACCCTTGCGATTCGACATTCGGCATCGTGATGCCTAACGCTGCCAGTCTGCCCTTGGATAAGGCCAAAAAATCAAGCCAAATCCGTTTCTTGTCTTGCGTCAGATGACTGCCCATCGTACCGTGCAGGACAATGGCAAGCGGACCGGTGCTGCGGGGCATCGACCGCCGAAGCCTGGCGCCTCTGGCCGGCTCTTTGTGTTTGGCGGTTGAAATCGGTTGATAACCGGCCAGGTCGGTATCGGAACGCAGCAAACCGTCTTGCAGTTTTTCAAGGGTTTCGGGATTTTTGAAATAATTGAAATGATTGACAGTACTGCCTTGAGCGAAGAAAAATCTCGCCGAACCTTCGGTCCGAGCCAAACCGCCGTACATCGAGCCGGTATTGACGACCAGATCGTGCTCGCTGTCGTAGAACCAATCCGTTAACTGTATTTTCAACTTGCTCCATAACGAATCGCCCTCGATATCGCCGGCGATGACCGTCAAATCCGCAGCCACTTTTAATTCAGGATAATTAAGCAGCGTCACCAACGCCGACCCCGGCATCATTGATTCAAGACCCGGTAACGTGCGCGGATCGGTACGTTCTTTCAGCACGCCCAACAAAAATTCGATGAAAGCGTTGGAACCGGTCAAATATTGCAGTATCGACAACCAACGATCCAATCGTCCGGAAGCCAGCGTGGTGCCTCGGGCCGGACACGCGACTCGAACGAAGCGGGTTACTTTGATTTGTTTTCGGTCAAGAACTCTCAACAGTTCGAGCAATTGGCTTTTTTGGCTTTCATAGCCCTCCGGTTTACGAAACCCTAAACCGAGTAATTCGCCTTGCGTGCGGTCATTTTCGGCATCGAAAATCGTGTCGAGCAACTCGTCATTCAATGGGTCCGACGAGACATCCCGTTGCCCTAAACACAACAGCTCACCGACCAAGCCGCCGCGCGAATGTGTGACCAAGTGAATTTCGGCATGATCGGGCAGTGCCTCTGCAATCGCCAGCGCATTATCGATCGGACTGACCGTCAAAGACCGGTGCTCGAAGGCGTAACAAGCTTCTTTATATTCCTCTTCCAAAGCTATTCGCAACTTGACGCCCCAATCATTGACGTCATTCCAGAGTGGTTCGAATCCCCTTTTGCTGCTGGAGCCGGTACCGTGAATAAACAGCAATAGCTTGTTTTCAACGGCTGCGATAGTTTGATCCTGAACGCGATCGAGTTTAAATTCGCCAGTCAGCGAACCGAAGCGGTAGATGCCTGGACCTTGCGCCTGCAATTGCTTGGCCTCGAACCATTCGCACAATTTAGATACAGCAACGCCTTTCAGGTCGACACCGAAAAACTCCAGCGCTTCAACGGCTATAGCGCCGATCCCGCGTTCCGAACCCTGAGGCTGCGGATCTATCTCCCAGATATCCGGGTCAATCCCGCCTCCCCGCATTGCAGACCTTCCTTGTTCCGCATAAAGATCGTCTACCCGTGTCCACAACTTAAATCCGTTGGAATACTCGACACAGGCAATGTCATCGGTCTTCATCCCCGACAAATCCACTACGCCGCCAAAGTCCCTGGCAACTCCCAAGCGCACACGGCCTTTCGCCGTAACCGTCAAGGGCGCCCCATCGCCATCGGCTTCGCTCAGGAATAGTCGTTTGTCCGTACTGGTTTCTTTGATACCGCGTAATCTAATGATTCCCATTTTTGACCTCCTAATTAGGCCGCTGAGTGATTATTTGTCTTATCGTTATGCCGTGATTCGAAACTCTATGGTTTTTGCTCGTCTTTGACAGATATTTCGTAACTTATGGCTATCCTGTTGCATTGTTTGTCTCTCCGGTGCGCATCCATCAGCCTATAAAAAGCATTTTGTCCACGAATCACACGAAAATACTCAAATAGCTATGCGTCCCAAGTTGCTCACCCGTTGGGTGATTCAAGAGGTTTATGTAACCGTATGATTAATTTCGTGTATTTCATGATTTTCGTAGACAGACCGCCGAATTTAGGATCGGTAAGAATAGGGTAATTAATAACTTTCCCAAATGATTCCCATGCTCTGAGCTTGTCGTTATATTTAAATTATAGGGTACGCACAGCGTACCCTATGGGGTTCAGAGCGCCTTAACGGTGATAAATCGGTAAGCTATTTGCGGCCCCATATCCTAAAGCGCACTCGGACATTCAATCCGTCTGTTTCGTCATTTCCGTATAACGCTCTAGCAAAGCTTGCAATTTCGCAGCCTGTTTTTCGCGCGTTTCCTGCATCCAGTTCGCAACGTCCATCGCTTCGGCCTTGGCTTCCCATTCGGCAGCCGCCTGTGCGTCGCCGAGTCCCACGGCTGCTTCATAGAGTGTGGCGATCAGCCAATAACGGCCATGTTTGTCTTCCAATTTGTCGACCAACGAACCGATATAGCGAATCACATCCTTTCGGATGCGTCTAGCCCGTACATAATCGACCAGAGCTTCTTCTCGATTACCGTATTGCAATGCTTGCAAGGAACGCGCATTCAAAAGGAACGCCAAGTTAATGCCATTGTAATGATCCTGTTTCAGATAAAATCCGCGCTCGTATGCGGATATACTCTCTTCCAGGCATTCGCTACGGCCGCATTCCTCCCACATTCGTTTATGTATCGCGCCCCATAAACCCAGCGTCTCCGGATTGTTGGAAGTTTCCGGTTTCAATACTTTGAGAATCTCGCAGGCTGATTCCAATGCCGCGAGGACGGAAGGTTGCTTGCTTTTATAAGTTGCCAAGGCCAATTGCTGAACCACGAACGAGTCCTCGGGGCGCATTCTGTTGATTTCTTGCAGCAATATTTTGGCCGTTGAAAAGTCGTCGTTTTTTATGCTATCCATCGCCTTGTCGAGCATCTTTTTGGCACTGGGATTATCCTCGCCAATGATTTCTGCGACCGGACTCGGCGAAGTTCCAGCTAACGTAATGGACGGTTTCGGTGCGGAAGGCGAAACCGCCGATTTAAACAGTTGCGGTACTAGTTGCGGAGGCTTCAATTGCGGCAGATAGGTATAGACGGGGCTGTCGGTTATGGGGTTACCGATAATTTGTTTGATCGCCTCCTGCAACTCTTTCATAAGGCGCTGAGCCTCTTTGTAGCCAATCTCTTCACCCAAATGTTTATAGCGCCGAATCACGATATGCGACATATCGAAAGGGCTTTTAAACTGCTCTTCGGCCAAAACGATGGTCGTATGCGGCCGCAAAGCATAACGCACGCCGAGTTCGAAAGCCGCATTGACGTTGTAAGTGGACAGATCGGCGATGACCAGATCGGCATTCAACAGACGCTCATACATCGGCACATCGATCGTGCCGGAATGAACGATTTCATCGGCGCGAATGCATTCCAGCCCGGCCGATTCCACCGCAATTTTAATGATTTCGTACGATGCATCGAGATCCAATTCGCGGCCGTTGGTGTAATCGGTTTTCTTGCCGTAGCCTTGAATGACAAAACATTGTTTCATGATAGATATCCTTCGAAACGTTACGGTTTGCAGTATTTAGCCGCGAATTCGATACCGGCTCGGCTGATTTTTTTCGATACGTAAAATCGGATCAAGAACCAGAGCATCGGCGGGATTAATGTCGTTCAGGTCTCAAAATCGAAACGCCATCCCGTATGCCTGAAAATACCGATAATGTTTTTCACCACAACTCCCTGGTATTCAACCAATACACCTGGCCTGTCTTCTCATTGACTTCCCGGAACATATGCGCCGTTCCGCCCGGCGCATCGCCGCCTTCACCGTTCCACAAACAAATAAAACGCACTTTCTCTGCGCCATAGGCCATTGCCGAGTCAAGCAACCATCGATTGCAGCGCTCGTAAGGATTGACATCTTCGGGCGGCGTCCCCAGCGCGTCCGGCGCGGATTCGATCCGCGCATGCGGTTTGATTTTAAAGTACCGGTTCGTCCAGGATTCTCCGCACGGAAGCACCGATTTCTCAATGAATAACGGTTCATCGAAAGGCTGTAGCAGAGTCAGTCCGACACCGCGTTGCAGACAGGCTTCCGCGAACAGTATGTCACCGCCGCAAGCACCCTGGGTCAACGCCAAATCTTCCAGACCGGCTTCGAGTTTATCGAGCGTTTCTGCTATTTGCTGCACGGCGACAACTTCCTTGTTAGGTGGAAATCTCGGTTTATTCCGATCGGGCGCATCGATCATGTGGCCGCTGAACAACAATACCTGACGCGGGCACCATTGACTTTTGGGCTTTCGAAACTGATTCATGACATGCTCCGGAGTATTGATGCCGGTTCGGATATTCTTTGATTCAAATCCCGGCTATCTCAACGAACTCAATATACTCAAGATCGAATTCGATACTTATCTGCACTAATCGGCGATAGCGTGCAGCCTCTGTCCAATACTAAACCGGTCTTGTCAAATCGGTCAGGAAAGAAAAACCGGCAACGATACCCACTTCGATGGATGAAGCATTCGATTGGCTTTAATCCCAAACGATAGAAACCCATTAGTGGCATAAAAGGATCTGAACAGATCTTCAGTGTAGATTCGAAACAGGCGCTTGTAAACATTGAAGCCCGTCACATTTTTTCTTTAAGACTTAGAACGCTCAATCTCTGCGATAAACTTCGATGGTGGGCTACGATAACGGCCTGGACTTCCGGCTTCCTGTGCTAAAAAGCACGAAGCATCTAAGGGTTTCGTGATAAATAAAGTCCTGGAGCTATGCGCTTTGTTGAGGGTTCGGTAACTCGCTCGGCAGGACGCCGTGAACCCAGCACCTAAATTATCCAAGAGGACTAACCATAGCCAATAGATTATGGAATTTCGGTGCTGGGTGAATACGTCCAGGCTTGACGGCGGCGACTGATTACCAAGGATGGCATGAATGCAGATTTTGCATTACGCCATGGATGGCGTGTATTAGGACACCAACAGTAGGCGCTTTAGGCGATGCAGGGCAGAAAAATGCTCCTGCATTTTTCTGCATTCATTACATCCATGTAACTCAGTAATTGCCGAGGAGCAAAAATCTGCAAGCGCCATGGATGGCGTGAATGCAGATTTTGCAGGAGCAAAAATCTGCCCTGCCACCGACACCTGCCAATCGAGCAACCGCACCCTGTTCGATTCGAGTACTTTCACAGTAACTCATGCACCAAAATAGGGAGCCGGCATCGAAAAAACGTAACTTTTGTGCATTAAAAGCCATTGTTTTGCCTTAATAGCGATTTTCGTAATTTATCTGCAATTCTAAATAAAGAAATTCTTATTTAATATCAAAACGTTATTGTATTTTAAAAACTTTGGCATAGGAAATGCGTTAGTATTAACAAGCAGAAATGCTTTCGTTGTGTGTCCTCCTCCTTTGTGATTGTTTGTTAAGGCCTTGGCGCTTTATTCTTTCGAATAAAGCGCCTTTTTTTATGCGGAAAATAATTATTTTTTAAGCCTGTTGCGGCATTTCGGCCTTACGCTCTTCGCCCTTGCCGATCGTCAGTAAATCCCAAACCAACAAGACTAACCCGCTTGCCGTGATCAATCCGAAAAACAAACGCCACGTCATCGCGCTTTGGAAGGCCGGTTGAGACTGCGCAGCGAAATAACCGCCCCAAGTCGATCCTTCGACGGCACGTTCGACGAACGATTGTTCGTAACCGGCAATCAATAAGGCAATCGTCATCCCAAGGACGCCAACATTCAGTAGACCCAAGGCCCATTTCCAGCGCCAGGCATGCTTGATGCCTCCAGCCATCCAGACATCACCTCGCCAGTGCTGTATCGCCAAATAGAAAAAAGCGATATTGATCGTCGCATAAGCACCGAAGAAGGCCAAATGTCCGTGCGAAGCTGACCATTGAGTGCCGTGCGTATACAAGTTGATCTGCGGCAGCGTATGCATAAAGCCCCAAACGCCCGCCCCGAAGAAGTTACCGAAGGCTTGCGCAATGATCCAGGCCAATGCCGGATGATTGCCGGTCTTGAACGAATGCGCGCCAGAGTCGTAAACCGCATGCACGACCATTGCGACCAACGGTATCGGCTCCAGCGCCGAGAAAAAACCGCCGATCGTCAGCCAATATTCCGGCGTGCCGATCCAAAAATAATGATGCCCCAAACCCAAGATACCGGAACCGAACATCAACGCAACTTCGATATACAGCCAGGTTTCGACGATTTTACGGCGCACGCCGAGCAGCTTCATCAACGACCAGGCCATGATCACGCCGACCAAGACTTCCCAAGTCGCTTCGACCCACAGATGAATGACCCACCACCACCAATATTGCTCATGCGTGATATTGGTCATGTAGAACATCCCCGCCACATACAAGCCGGCCAAGGCGACCAAGTCTAATGTCAACACACCGGCGATTCCGGACCACTTACCTTTGCTAAAGGTCGCGACGACGTTGTAAAAGAACGTCAACACAACCGCGACGATACCGAAATCGGCCCAGCGCGGCGCTTCGATATATTCGCGGCCTTCATTAATCAGCCAAAGGCTTGAATCCTCGCCCGCGCCGATTTGCACGAACAGATAAACCAACACGACCAAAGCCACCGCACCGGTCAATATCCAAAACGCCCATATGCCATATTTTAAGCCGACGATTTCGGTACCGCTTTCGTCTTCGAGCAACCAATAAATACTCCCGAGGAAACCGTACAACATCCAAATGACCATCGCATTGATATGCACCATACGATTGACGCTGAAATCCAAGAATTCGTAGAGAAATCCCGGAAAAATGAACTGCAGCGCCGCCAACAGTCCAAACAGAATCTGCGCGCAGAACAGAATCACCGCAACGATGAAATACTTGACCGCCAATTGCCTGCCCGGACTCAATCGACTGCTGTCCAGTTGCACCCAATTCTGAAAATCCTGCCAATAGCCGCGCGATCGATCGACTAAAACGCCCGCGTTCTCAATTACACCCGCTAATCCGCCTGATTTCATGATCAATCCTCCGCATACAGGGTTTTAAAGTTATAAGGAAAACCGTTGGTATCGATACTGGACATCCATTTCAAAAATGCGACGATGCCTTTCGCTTCGGTTTCGGTAATGCCCAAGTCCGGCATTTTTCTCCCCGTGCCGTAAGTGCGCGCATTTTTACCGGGGTCCATCAAAAACTTGATCATCATATCCTCGCGCATCTCAGGGCTTATCCAGCCTTGATCCAACCAGGCCTTAGTCAAATCCGGCGCGTAATAAGCACCGTTGCCGAGCAAGGTATGGCAATTCATGCAATTTTTAGCTTGAGTGGTTTTTTTACCTAAATCGACTAACTCTCTAGCTTCTTCTTCGGTGAATTCCTTACCGAATAACAGCTCTTCTCCGCCGATGACCGGCATGAATTTATTCAGTTCCTTATCAAATTGATAATCGATTTTTTTATTGATCACGTCATAGGCAGGTACCCTCTGCGTTCCTGCCGTGGTTTGTTTGAGAGAATCGAATGTTAATACGACTAATATTAAAAACGATCCGGCCGTTACCCAGATCGCGGTTTTTTTCCAGAATGACTCCGATGCCCACAGCGGTGTTTCATTCATCGCTCCTCCTCTTATTTATTGTTATAACGGCGTCTTCATCATGATGCGTTTTAACACATAAATGCCAGATGCCTATCGGTGCAAAAAAATAGCCGATGATCATCAAAACGGTGACAATCAGCCAGTAACCCGAAAAATTGGCAGCACTCGACAATACGCCAACCGATACGACCAGTACAGCGTAAGAAAAATATGCGGCAATTTTGATTCGGGAATTCGGATTCACTTTAGACCAGGCATAGAGCAGCGCATAGCTTGCGCCGGCCAAAATGATCAAAGCGGATGAAAAAAACGTAATGAAAAAATCTTTTAAGGCAACGGGTTCGATCATGAGCGACTCAAGAATTTGCCTAGCGGAAACCGACTGGCATAAATAATAATAATGATAGTCTAGCCGATTGACGGAACCCCAAAAAATATCCGAATGAGGTTCGGTTATTTTTGCTTAGGACGGAACGAGCATGAAATAACTTCGACAACTGTTAGAAGGGGGTTCGGTGGCCCGATTAACAGGTGTCGGCGGTAGGGCAGATTTTTGCTCCTGCAAAATCTGCATTCACGCCATCCTTGGTGCTTGCAGATTTTTGCTCCTCGGCAATTACTGAGTTACATGGATGTAATGAATGCAGAAGCATTTTTCTGCCCTGCATCGCCTAAAGCGCCTACTGTTGGTGCCCTAATACACGCCATCCATGGCGTAATGCAAAATCTGTATTCCCCTAGCACCTAAATTCCATAGTCCATTGGCTATAAGGTGCTGGGTTCACGGGCGTCCTGCCAAACGGGTGACCGAACCCTCAACAAAGCGCACAGTTCCATAACGTTATTTATCACGAAATCCTAATTTACTTCGCGCCGCCAACATGACCTCGCGAAGTATAGAGAAAACAAACCTCGAAATAGGTACGCGATCCGTACCTTACGAAAATCCAAGGGGATATTAATCCAGTGTAGGCGATGCGACATGGAATGCATCGGAATAAATGTCTTGCAAGGAAGCGCCGTTTAAGTAGGCCATTCTTTTGGCCTGATTGACCATGTCCGGATGGCCGCACAAATAAACGCGCCAGCCTTTTAAGTCGGGAATGTTTACCATTGCAATATCGTTAGCGCGGCCTTGCGCGACGCCTTCCGGCGCATCGCTTCTGGATACGCAAGGCGTATAGTGAAAGTTCTCGTATTTATCAGCGAGTTCACGCATCTCGTCGATCCAATAGAGTCCATCTACGTCTCGACTGCCGTGATACAAATGGATAGGGCCGCTATGCCCCTCCTCCAAGGCTTCATGGATTATCCCCGCCAATGGTGCCAAACCGCTACCGGTACCGATCAATAACAGGCTTTGTTCCATTTTATCGGGCAAATAATAACAAAGTCCCTGAGGGTCGGACACGGCAATCGTATCGCCGATATTCAATTCCTGATGCACCCATTCGCTGAACTTTCCGCCCGCCAACCGGCGAATATGAAAAGTCAGTTTTTCGGCATGCCTTCGGCTATTGGAGATAGAATAACTCCGAATCAAACCGTCCGCACGTTTTAAATTGACAAATTGTCCCGCATAATAATCCAGTGCGTCTTTGCACTGTATCGTTAATAAAACAGTCTCAGGATTAAGCAGTTCCTTTGCGATAACCGTACCTTCGGTAAAGTATTCGGGTTGATGGCCCAGGGTAATCGACATGTCCTGTTCGGGATAGCATAAACAAGCCAAAAAATGGTTTTGCTTACACAAAACATCCTTCAAGCCCTTTTGCGCGTGAGCGGGGGGAGGAACATCCAAACTGCGCACCATACAACTTTGGCAGGCGCCTTGCTTGCAACTAAAGGGGATATCGACATTGTCGCGCAATAAAGCTTCAAGAACTGTTTCACCCTCATGGCAAACAGTCTCATGTTCGTCCAATAGGATTTTTGTCAGGGCCATCATCAAAACTTCCCTTATTATCTGCCTAATACATCGTTGCGAGTACTTTCTGCAATCGAAGCAACTTGTGTAATCAGGTTATCAGGTACGTTCAACTCCTTCAGCGTTCCACCTAAATGTTCCATAACGGCATCGAAATGCGAATCGTCCAGCCCCATTTTGACAAGTCTGGAATGTGCGTTGCGCATATCGGCGCCGGTGTAATTATTCGGTCCGCCGAATGCCATCGTTAAAAACGCTTTTTGTTTCGCAGCCTGCTGCTCCATGTCGACATTATCGAAAAAGCGATTGATTCGGTGATCCGCTAATACTTTACGGTAAAAAATATCGACTGCCGCATTAACAGCCGCTTCTCCGCCAATTTGTTCAAATAATGATTGATTAGGTGTTGCTTCACTCATCGTTATCTTCCTTTGTTTATGTTTATATTTCTATCGTTGAGCACCAAAGGCTCAAAAATAAGTTTAGTCTCGATACTATGCTTTTGCAATATCTATATTACAAAAGTTACATATTTGCTTTTCTATGCTATGCTTGCTAATTGAAAAGCCTACAAAATCTAGGCGCGATAACGATTATTCAAGGGGAGGAGGTTGATTTGACAAAAGGAATAGGTACGCGACGCGAGCAAATATTGAAATTACTGCTCAAATCACGATTAGGCCTGGGTATCGATGAGATTGCCGAGCAGCTGGATATTTCCAGAAATGCGGTTCAACAACATTTATCCAGCCTTGAACAAGAACAGCTGGTTAAAAAAGACATATTCAAAAGCACCGGAGGGCGGCCGTCCCGAAATTATGTCTTGACCGAACACGGCATTAATTACTTTCCGAAGCAATACTCATGGTTTGGTAATCTGGTGTTATCGGAACTCAAGTCTGAAATGTCTGAAGATGCATTTCGACAGTTCATGTGGCGACTCGGCGTTAAATTGGCTAAAACGCTTCTCACTCAATTTGACGACAAACAACCCGAAGAAAAAATCGCGGCACTGGTCGACACGATGCAAAGCTTGGGTTATGAGGCATCGCTTGATACCAACACAGGCCAACCAATAATCAAAGCCTCCAACTGTGTCTATCACGATTTGGCCCAACAGTTCACCGAACTTTGCGATTTTGACCATGCATTGATTTCAACGCTGCTCGATCGACCGATCGAACAAACCGCCTGCATGGCCCGCGGAGATTGCTCTTGTAAATTTTTAATCAAATCCGAAACGTCCGGATGATGATGTTTGTTAAATCGAAAGACGTATTTCTTCGATAAAGAACTGAAATATCTCCCGCAGAGGCGCAAAGGCGCTGAGAATATAAAGATTAAAACACTTTCCGGTTTCCGCAAGACAATGGACTTATGGGATTTAACAAACTAAAAAATTAAAAACTCTGCGCCTCTGCGGGAGTTTTCTTGCCTTTCACAACCGTGGCAAAAAATCCAATAGCAACATATCGAAAATCAATTTGAAAACGAAGTTAACATCAATCAATACCGGACGGGGCGAAAAGCCTCGCCCGCCCTCTCAAGAATAATCTTGTTGCATAGTTCGCATAGAACCGAGCTCATGAAGGTTTTGTAATTGCGCATCCAGCGCCAGCGCGTCATGCAGACTCGTAAACAAGATTCGCTCATTAAAACTCGAACTCTTTGCATTGAGTAATTGTTCGCGCAGAGCCGGCTTGACCAAGGCTCTAACCTGCATCGAACGGCCTTGCAGATATCGCACGACTTCATCCAGCATCACGATCGCACTCAGATCCATCAAATCCACACGCCGGCAGTCGAGTATCACTTCCTCGGTATCCATCATGCTGTCGACCGCTTCGATGCGGTCTAGCATATGACTGGTCGAGCCGAAAAACAAAGGGCCCTTGATCGACATTATTCTAACACCCTTGCCCGGTTTTTCGGTCAAATGGTAGTCGTGATTGGTCTCGAAACTGATGTCAGCCTGCTGTGCCAAACGCCAGGTTAGCATCCCCATCGCCAAAATCATGCCGACCGTCACGCCAATGACCAAATCGACTAACACCGTCAGTAGCAACACACTAAACATGATCAGCAATTCCGAACGAGGCGAGCTCGACGCCAATTTAAACATTCTATAATCGATGATATTGAAACCGACCTTGATCAAGATACCGGCAAGCACCGGTAACGGAATTTGACTTGCCAGTGGCGAGAGTTCGAGCAATAACAGCAACAGAAATAAAGCATGCATCACCGAGCTCAGCCGCGTTTGTCCGCCGGCCTTGACGTTGACCACGGTGCGCATCGTCGCTCCCGCACCCGGCAAGCCGCCGATAAAGGCGCACAACATGTTGCCCAATCCTTGCGCAATCAACTCTCGATTGGGCTTATGATGCGTGTGCGTAATCGAGTCGGTTACCAACGAAGTCAACAAGCTATCGATACTGCCCAACAAAGCCAACGTGAGTCCCAACATAAACACCGAAGACCAATGTTCCAGGCTGAATACCGGAATATGCAACTCAGGTAATCCGGATGGAATGTCGCCAATCACGGCGGTTTCAAAGCCCGCAAACACGGCCAGTTCGGTACAAATAAAAAGCGCCAACAACGGAGAGGGAATGAAACGGCTGATTTTGATCGGGGTCAAAAAAACAATCGCCATTGCCATTAAACCCAAAAACATCGATTCGAACCGAATCGATTCGATGACTGACGGTAAATTAAACAAGGCCGATAGTGTCGAGGAGTCCGGCGCACTGCCCAAAAGTGGCGCAATCTGTAGAATAATAATGATCATACCGACGCCGCTCATGAAACCGGAGATCACCGGATAAGGAATAAACCGCACTAAACCGCCCAGTCTCAACAACCCGAACAGAATTTGCAACAAACCGCCAACAATGACAACCGTCAAAGCCAATTGCAAGTTCCCACCAAAGGCTGTCAGCGCAGATGCGAATACGACCGTCATCGGTCCCGTCGGCCCGCTCACCTGTAATTGCGTACCGCCGAAAACGGCGGCAACCAAACCCAACGCAATCGCACCATAAAGACCGGCTAATGCACCAGCACCGGATGCCACGCCAAATGCCAGCGCCAGCGGCAATGCAACGACGCCGGCAGTCAACCCACCGAATATATCGCCTTTCAGCATCGCAAAGGAATAGTTTTTCATAAAGCCCTGTACTGCAAATAATCAACCCTTAAAACTAAAGCAATAAACAATCCAACTCGGACTTCAATAACCAACCTACTACCCGGGGAATAACCGCATCCGCATCAAGCTATACTTCGCGCGGTCATGTTTGCGGATTTTATGGCAATGCTAACTTGCTATCGACCGCTTCCGGCGAGTCTAAGCAGCGTAGCCCGGATGGAGTGCAGCGCAATCCGGGCTACGTACTTTAACAGCAGTTCAGGAAGCTGGAGCGTGGGAAAGAGCGGATGCCGGTTGACCGTTTTTAGCTTGATGCGTAAGGGAATAACCGTGCCTCACAACCCAAAGCACTTTCAGTTTCCGGGCTGATGAAAGCTTCTTCTAGGATAAAAAAGTATCATCGCGGGTCATAAACAATGCCAGTTCCGCAAACACGCCCGAATATAATCCGGCGCCAAGCGCTCTTGTTCCAGCCGCGTTTTTTCATAATGCCGTCCCTGCAAACGATCGAACAATTGCCGCTCCACTTCAGTCAGACATTCCGGAAGCTTAACTTGAGGACTCTCTTCTTCGACCATGCGATTTCGATATTCGAGTACGGTAATCTCATCCATCATCAACGCCTGCAAATGCGGTTGACGCCGGCGCGCGTCGCTCAAAATCGTCAGTCCCCAGCTATCGATATCGCCCCAGTAAGCGATACGCTTCTGTTTGAGCCACTCGGCATCCATCCAGGCCGTATTCCGGCCGCCGCCGAATACCGCGATCGTATCGTCCAGTTCCGGCAAGGCATAACCGCTTTGCTTGTTTTCGACGACCAGAATGCGGCTAGCAGGTAAGGCACAGCTTTGCAACGTCCGAGTATCCATTTGCAAGATCGGCAAACCGGCTAATCGCTCACGGCTTTGCCGACACAACGGCCGCACTAGCAGCCAGCCGCTCGGATTGGCGATACAATTCAACCAATTCGACAGGCCGCCTCGCTCAGTCACCGAGCCCTCATGAAGCCGGTCCGCCAAGGCTTCGATCAGTCCATAATAATTTTCAACGAATTTGGTGTCGACGCCCTTCAGCGGCAAGGCGCGCAAATAGGCGCCCTGCCCCATACCCCGATGTAACTGGGGCAGCAATTGCGCCAATAGCGCGCTATCGTCCGGCGCCATGCTTTCCAGTACGGACAGTTGTTTGATTAAAACCGAAGACAGACGGGCGTCGACATTCAACAGCGGTCGCATCAACTGCTCCCAGCGCTGTTTTCTGGCTTCGGCTTTCGGACCCAGAATTTCAATCAACGCCAGCATCGAATCGATTTGCACGGCAATGGGCAGCGTTTGCTCGCCCAGTTGCAGGAATTTTTTAGTTTGCCAGTCCACTTGGCCCGGATTCGGCCAGCGCTTCCAGCTTTCGATAAAGCGCCGGAAATGCTCCAGATCGGCCAAGGCCTGAGCGCCGGTCGGCGCTTTGAGCGTTATTCGGATAGGAAAAGGACGGTCGCCGCTCAAGCGGGCGCGCAGATTTTCAGCATTCAGCCATTCGCGTGTGCGCAATTGCGTCAGCACTTCATCCGGCAGCAGTCCCCATCGGCTCATTGATTACGGTATTGTTTGCTTGACTTGCCGGTAGATGCCATCGAGCCTGGGCGTTTCCAAACCGGCTTCCCCGGCATAGTGCAGAGCACGCTCCAAGCGGAATCGAGCGCTACGACCGAGACAATTTCTGTCGGGACAATCCTCAAAACCTTCGATCATGCCGGCAATCAGTTTTTCTACAGGCAATTGTCGGCCACTTAGCCATTCCAGAATACTGATCGCTTCCAGTGCGACTTCCCGGACGAGTTCGCGATGTCGCGCCCATAATTTTCCGACCGTACCACCGCAAGACAAGCCACAGATATTGACCGTCATGATATAAAGTGATTTACGCAGAAGTTGATATAACAATTCGTCTTCATCTTTCAATAAGCGCGTGGGAATATCGATTGCCTCCAATGCCTGCATCAACACATCGGCACGAGGGCCATACACCGGCGTATAGAGAATATTAGTCAACGCTATCCCCGGTTTCTTTTCAAACCAAACCACGGCAACGGTCGGATTATCGATGCCGTGCCGTTGCCAATGACGAGGCAACAATTCGTTTTGCACGAATCCGACTCTATCTCGCCAGGACTCGGGCAATTGCTTCAATATTGCCTCTAGTTCATTCTCCTGAACCGTGATCAAAACAAGGCCCGGTGTCGGTATTTGTTCAGCTGCGTCAGGGATAGCCATTTGCCGGGTGATCGGATAAACCGGATATCCGCAACGTAAAAAACCGCGCGCGAATTCGCCGCCTAATTCCCCGATACCAATTAATACAATAGGTGGTTTCATAGTATTAACGAAACTGCTGAACAAGCCGGCGATGTTAAACAATTAACCATCACAACTCAAGCGCCCCGCCTTAAACAATTTGCATCCAACAAGTGACCAAAAATGCTTGATGCAAGATTCCGAAAACCACAAACTCCTTTTCGTTCTGGAACAAAAAAACCTATATGTCAATTACAAGGCCTGACCCCGTTTTATGACCCCGTTTTACTTTCGTTTTTCTTTTTTCCGCAGCAGCGTAGCCCGGATAGAGCGCAGCGCAATCCGGGCTACGTACTCAAGCGATCATGGCTGTCCTCGTTTCCAGACCGAATTGTTTTGTCTACCTACAATGCATGTACTTACTAACGTACAATTAACGTCATTTAGAGATTTTTATGGATGCTATCAGTTATACAACAGCCCGCGCTAACCTTGCGAAAACAATGGAAAAAGTTTGCAATGACCATCAGCCGGTGATTATTACTCGAAAATAGGGAGTCTCCTGTAGTGATGATTTCCTTAGAGGACTTCCAGGCAATGGAAGAAACCGCATACTTGCTCCGATCCCCCGCAAACGCTCGCCACCTTCTTGAATCGATAGGAAAATCGGGGTCAGGCCTTACGTTTGACTTTTACCCTCACTTTTCTACCTATTTCACTGCACGGCTTACTGCAGCATAGCTCACACCAAAATATTCGCCCACTTGAGCCAGCGTATAATGACCGCTTAAATAGGCATGTACATAAAATCGGGGTCACATAAAATCGAGGTCAGGCCTTACGTTTGACTTTTACCCTGGAAAATCGGGGTCAGGAAAATCGGGGTCAGGCCTTACGTTTGACTTTTACCCTCACTTTTCTACCTGTTTCACTGCACGGCTTACTGTAGCGTAGCTCACATCAAAATATTCGCCCACTTGAGCCAGCGTATAATGACCGCTTAAATAAGCATGCGCCATGCTTTCATTGCGGGTTTTATAACGTTCGGCATAATACACCAACGGTTTTATCGGTGCCCGTTTTTGCTTTTTGGGGATATCCTTCAGCGATTGCTCGGGATCGAGTTTGCTTTGCATGTCCTTGATGAAGTCGTCATCGCCCAAATAAATCTGGTTCTTTAAGCATTGCCACGGTGGCGACTGCCTCTTACCGGCTTTTACAAATTCGCGGTATCGCAGCTGCGCTTCATTTTTCGTGTCGCCAAATCCTGCAAGTATCCAATCCGTGGTTAAACAGGCATGAGCTTCATCATAACCGGCCGTTGCACGATAACTGCTCCAACGCCATTGTTTGATAGCCCTCACCATATGCGCCCTTACCGGATTCAACACGATATAACGGGCTAGTTCCAGCAGGTAGGCGTCTTTTTGTACCAATATCGCTTTGAATCGGCCTTGATATACATGACCTACGCGGTGATGCCGACGATTAAAAGCTTGCGTATAAGTGCCGTTAAGATATTTCATTCCCTTGGATAATGTCGGCGCGCCGGTTTCAATCAACAAGTGGTAATGATTGTCCATTAAACAATACGCATGGCAATACCAATCGTAACGATTAACGGCATTTTGTAACAATGCCAAAAACTGCTCCCGATCGGTATCGTCACGATAGATGTTTTCCTGAGCGTTGCCGCGAGCGGTCACATGGTACAGCGCTCCTACAAATTCGATGCGTAAAGGCCTGGCCATTCTCGTATCCTGTCCATTTAAATTAAGCCTAAAAATAGAACAACAAGGCCTGGATGTCAAATTAAAGACCTGACCCTTATTTTCCTTATTTTCTCATGACCCTTATTTTCTTTTTTTTCTTGCTGACCCTTATTTTCTCTTCTAGTCGGTGACTTGGCCTCCCCCATTGTAAAAAGGGGATTGAGGGGGATTTTTTAAACAATCTCCCCTAGCCCCTCGGCAACTGCTCCTGCGTTGCCCTACCTCCTGCATCCATGCAGTCGTCTTTTTCAAAGAGGGGGACTAAATACTTACCCTCAGGTTGAGCAAAAAACTAACGATAAAAACATCTTATTTGACACCCTTTTTACGTGCTTTGCTGCTTTCCGAAGGCATTAGGGCTTTGCTCTTTAACATCTAACACGAGTACCCTTTTGCAATATTCAGTCTTGCGGCAACCAAAGATCGCTTAAGTTAATGCTAATCGCATCGAACGGTGGCGCATTGACGATATCGTCGTTTTGCCAAGTGCGCTCCAACAGCCAATGTCCTTCGAGCAGGCGATAGACCTCCAATATCCGAAGATCGGGATCGACCAGCCACAACCCTTTTACAGACTCCGCCGCATAAATCGGCATTTTGACAACTCGGTCCGTGCGTGCGGTACCGGGCGATATCACTTCACAAACCCAATCGGGCGCGAGACTGAAATAAGCCGTATCGGGAAAGCGCGGCATTCGCTCTTTACGCCAGCCGGCGAGATCGGGTACCAAAATGTTAGATCCCAAATGTAGCTCCGGCTCAAACAATATCCACCAGCCGCCCGGCCCGCCCTTGCCTTGATCGAAAGGCCCCATCACCTCACCGCCGATAATCGAGGCGGATCGGGCGTGCTTAGGTGCCGGACGGGGCTGGGTAATCAATTGTCCATGCAGAATTTCGCCGATCACATGTTCGGGCAAATCAAACAAGTCTTCATAAACGGCAAAACGATAGGCGGGTTGGTTCATAAACGGTTACCGGGAAGAAGATTAGGCTCGGGTTTTGAATTCATATACTACGCACGGTTATGTTTTCGGCTTTTATGGCAATGCTATTTTGTTCTACTGACAAATGCAAGATAGGCTTAATACACTGATAGCGGAAAGGACATCGAGATCATCATCCCTGCAAGAATTGCCGGGATCCGGAACACAAGGACGTGATGACCCTCGCCATTCATGATCTCTAGGCCCCGGCAGCCAGCCAGTAGGCTGCGCATCGTGCACCCTTCGCCTCCATACGCATCAAGCTAAATCGCAATCAAACCTGCGCTCAAACAAAGCGATGGGTTTCCGCTTCGCTGCTACCCATCCTATGGCGCTGTTTCCCAAGCTCCAGTTACTGTGAAAGTTCGTAGATTGGGACTCTTTATCTAATTTTTCGACTTATAAAACAATGCCGGTTCCGAAGAGGGTGCGGTTGCTCGATCGACAGGCGTCGGCGGCAGTGCAGATTTTTGCTCCTGCAAAATCTGCATTCATGCCATCCATGGCCATCAGATTCCGCCTTCGAGCCTACAAGGACGTATTCACGGCGTCCTGTCGGGCGAGTGACGCACCCTCCGCCACCAGAGAACTTTCATTTGCTGGGGCGATGGCCAGGCTTTCATGAACGTTAGGATGCCAACACCACATCGAATGCTTCGGCCTGTTGCCGCAAACGCTCGTCGATCTCTTGCCAAGTGACTTCGCACAAGCTGCTTTCATGCGCCGCGCCGTCGCGTTCGGCAATCAACAGCGAGCGGGCCGATTCGCGCGCCAAATTCAGGTTCTTATAGGGTGTGATCAAATTGACATGAATATGGAGTTCCTTGAAGATACGCAGCACCCGGCGGCTGACCGCTTCGGCCGTATTCGAAAAGGCTTCGTCGAGAAATACGGTGCTGTAAACCGGTCGATCGCTGCCGTCCGGCGTCAGTACATAGGCCAAACTCGCCGCGACGATAGTGCCCGCGAACGATTCTTTTTCCCCGCCGGATTTACCGCTGGACGACATCAACACATCGCGAATCTCGCCGTCTTCCGCGCCGATTTCCTCGGCATAAAACGACAACTGATGACGCGGATCGAGCAAACGCAGACTTTCCTGCGTATTGGCCGTAGCCGGATTACTGGCCTTGTCCAGAATAGCGATGACCTGCTGCAAGCCGGCGAAACGCGCTTCGTGATCGTCGCTTGTCAATTGCTCCATGACTTTGCTCAACAGGCGATTGAAATGCTGCACATGCTCGTATTGCTCGTTTTTCATGCCCAATTGCAAATAACTTCCGACCCGGAATTCGGTCCGCTCCAGCACCCGGTTGATCGTTTGGATGCGCTCGTCGATATCTTCCCGCTCCGAATCGATTCGTGTGCGTATCCCCGCCAGCGATTGCGTCGCGTGTCGGTTCAGGCGTTCGCGAAACTTTTCGACCAAGGCCGGCAGGCCTTCTTGCTCCAGTTGCGCTAAATGCGCCAGATAATCCTGCAGACTCGCCAAGTCCCCGCCCCAATCCGCGGCGATGATTTCCCATTTCGCGCGAAAACCGGTCATGATGCCGACCGCCGACCGGCTGGCCCGGTCTTTACGGGCGCGAACGACGCCGCGTTGCTGTTCCATATCGCGGCGATAACGTTCCTCGATTTTCGCGGAATCTTCCAGTTGCGCGTCCTTGAGCGCGCCTATTTTTTTCAGCAATGCCGCGCGCAAATCGTCGGCAACGCCGGTTTCGGCCAGCTTCAAGGCTTGTTGTTTGTTTTTTTCGGCGTTTTCACGGTCCTTACCGATCGCGCTCACGCGTCCGATTTGACCATCCTTTTGCTTTTGCAAATCCTGTAATGCCGCTTTCGACTCTTCCCAACGCACCTTCGCGGCGGCCAGATCGCCGCCGACCCGTTCTAATTGTTCGATATCGTGTTTATGCCCCGCGATGCGGTTTTGCCAGTACGGCACATCGATATCGGCCCAGCGGAATTGGCTTAGCGCTTCCCATTGCCGGTCGCGCCGATCGACCGCGTCCATGGCTTCGCGAGCCTTGCCGACCGCCTCGCCAAACGCGAGAATTTCTTGTTTGAAGCGTTCGACATCCTGACGCAACAGAGCCAGCCGGCTTTTATTGGAAAATCCCAATTGCCAGGCGCGGCGGTCGTCGATACGCTGCTGATCTTTTTTCTCGAAGCGGCCGCGATCCATATGCATCAAACCTTGCCGCGTCATCGAAAAAGGCGTCCGGTCGAGCCGTTCGGTACTTTCGACGCAGTGCAGATCGAAACGCGCCAGGTGCCGTTTCAGCCAGTCGCGGTAAGGATGATCGCGCCAAATCAATTTGCGCAAATAGCCGTCGGCTTTGAAATCTGGCGCTTGGTCGAGCTCGCGAACGACCTGCACGCGCACATGCAAGCCGGTGTGACGTTGATTCAACCAGCGCGTGACCAATGAAAAATCGCTTTCCGGCACCGCCAGCGTCGTGCGCAGCCCGCCCAACGCACGCTCTATCGCGCCTTGCCAGGCGCGCTCGTCATCGCGCACATCCAGCAATTCGCCGATGAACATCAGCTTGCCGCGATCCAAACCGAGCGCTTCGGCCATTTCATCGCGCAGGATTTGAAACTTGGCGTCGATATTGGAATCGGGGCGCGCCTCGATTTCGCCGATTTCGTCCTGCAAGTGCCGTTGTTGTTCCTGGGCATTACTCAGTTTGGCGGCCTGCGCGGCGAAATCGTTCTGGACTTGCGTTTTTTCGTTGGCGATAGCTTCCCGGGCCTGTTGCGCCTGCCGCTGGTTGTCTTGAAAAACCGTCTCTTCGAGCCTGCCCTCCAATTGCAAACAGCCTGCGACTTGTTGATAACGCGCGGCCTTGAGGTTAACCTCGGCCAGTTTGGCTTCGGCGGCCTGCAAGTCTTTCTTGATGAATTCGATACGCTCGCCGCCGGCTTGCAGATAATCGGCGTGGCATTGCTCGGAACGCTCCGCCGCCTCGTTCACTTGGTTTTCCAGCCGTTCGAGATGATCCCTGGCCTGCTGCAACGCCGAAGCAATGGTTTCGATGCGCAACTGCCATAGCCCAGCGCATTGTTCGCCGAACCAAGCCGACAGGCCGTCCAATTCGGCATCCAGTCTTTGCAAATCCTGTTCGGCGCGCTGCAAGTCTTCGGTCACGCCGGGCAAATCCGCCAAGGCATCGCGCTGCTGACGGGCGTCAAGCAACTGATTGTGAATGCCGACCAGATCGGCGAATTCGTCGACCGCTTTACGCGCATCGTCGCGCACATTGCTGGGTTCAAGCACCAAATCGCGGATCAATGAAGTCAGATCGTCGATTTTCTTCAGACCCAAAGCCCTCGCCAATAGCGCCGGCGCATTCGGGTTATCCATGTGCAACAAGCGCCGGTAGCGTTCCTGATATTCGGAAAAACGGTCGTCGCAAGCGGTAATCATGGGATCTTGGCGTAAGAACTGTTTCAACGCGCGCGGATCGCCGTCACCGAAGGCATCGAGCAATTCTTTCAAGGTCACATTGCGGCGCGCGACTAGATAAACCCGCTTTAGGTCGCCCAGGGCATTACCGGCATGCGACATCCAAAACAAGGCCGCGAGCGTTATTTGCGAACCGTCGTCGGCCTGATAAAAAGCCCGAAGTCCGGTCACGACCGCGCCTTCACGCTTGCTCAATATCCGGGTTCGGCCGCCGTCGTGAGCGCTGCCGAAACTGCCGCGAATATAGCTCATCAAGCTTCGGTCGCTACGATCGCCCTGAGCCGCCGCGACATTGAACGTCGCCTTGCCGGCCGGCAGCAACAAGGCCATCAAGCCGTCCACCAAAGTCGACTTTCCTGCGCCGTTATCGCCGGTGATCAAGGTGCCGTCCGGATCGATACGGGCCGTATGTAATCCGTGAAACGAGCCCCAGTTGTAGACCGACAATTCTCGCAGCCGGATCGCACCGCAGGCAAACAAATCGCGGACTTGCGCGCTAGGCAAATTAGTCATCGGATGCCTCCTGTTCCATACTCAGCCCGGCCCCGGCAGCCAGTTTCAGGTATTCCTCCAACATTTGCTCGAGAAAAGCCGCATTGACGACATAACGGATCACTGGCGTAATTTCAAAACGATCTTCTTCACCGCGCACCGCCGCCAAAATTTTCCGGTCTTTCATGTTTTTCAACGCGCCGCTCAACTGCCGTCGGTCGCTACGACTGCTGTTGGTCAGCGGCAAAAACGGCCGCAAAGCAACATCGATGCGGTCGATATCGATAATGACGCGCTGTTCGCCGGCGTTTTGCCGCTCTTGATAATGCTTGCGCAACACCAGCAGTAACAAGGTATCGTACAGAGTCAAGGTCCGCCGAACGATCAAACTGCTGACTTCGTCATCCTCATCGAGCTCTTCCGCTTCTTGCTGCAACAGAATCGCCAGTCCCGCTTGTTCGTCCAGCAACAGGCGCAGATACATATCGGCCAGATGCACTTCGATTGGCGCGCGATAGCGGCACAAGGCCTCGAACTGCAGCCGTTTACCGTCGGCCATGATCACGCCATGGCGCAGCAATCCGACCAGCGCACGGCGCGCCTCGGACGGCAATCGGCCGGAATCGGCTTCGGTCTCGCCGTCGGTTTCAGACGTTTCGTCGAGCGCGAGGGACTCATCCGTTTGCTGCGGGACAGGAACCTCGGCCGGCTCGACTCGGCCGCGCAGCATATCGAACAAATCGGGTTGCTCGGCAGACTGACCCCTAAGCGATTTATCAAAAAGACTCACAAAATCAACTCCTCAAGTTGTTCAGGAAATTGCTCGACGCTGAGCAAATAATGCGGTATTTCAGCTTTCAAGCGTTGCCCGTTTCTATCCTTGATCTCAACGGTTTCCCTGCCCTGCAATTCGGTCGCGCCGACCGCGCGCGCTACCCTGAGAAATGCGATCAATTCTTCCAGGCCGGCCTGAATCGGCTGGCGTGCGACCAAACCGGCGATACTGAGCGGAATTCGGCTGGCCCGCAAGGTGGTGCGTAATTTTTCCGCGACAGCCAACACCTGCACCGCATGTAATTGCCGCAGCATCGTATCGCTGGGCGTGCCGGTATTGATGTGTTCCTGCACATCGCGCGTGTCGAGCTGTTCCTCGGGCATTTTCAGAGACCAACTGTCAGGCGATTGTATTTTGACATGGCCGCTGTCGAGTCTGAGACTGGTTTCGTGGCGCATGGAAATATCGGCTTCCTTAAATTCGACCGCCAAACGTTCCAATTTGCCTAGCAATCGGTCCACGGCCCGCATTTCACCGGCCGCGCCGCTTTCGACGAACTGCCGCAGATTTTCCTCGGTACGACGTCGCACTTGGAATACCCTGCCGCTTTCGCGGCTCAATTCGCGCATGAGTTTGCCGAGAAAACGGGCCTGTTGCTCGCTGAGATTATTCGCGGCCGGGCGGCTCAAAATCGCTTTCAGTTGTTCGCGCAATTCGGTACTGCGATTTTGATCGCACAACAAATGAAAAAAACCGTCGAAAGCTCGGCCTGCATCGCTCGCGGCCAGCAATTGCTCCTGCTCCAGTAGATTCAGAATCACGTCGCCGCGACTGCCGCCGGATTCGATCATTTGCACGCGCAGAGTTTGGTCGATTTGCCGAATCTCGTCTTCGACACGGCGAAAATCGCCGGTCAATACCGCCGCCAATTGATAAATCTCGATAATCCGTTCGCGCTGTTCGGCATCCGATAACTCATGAACGATACCGGCCTCCAGGTCCGCCAATTCCCGCTGAATTTCGGTCTTGCGCGATTCCAGCAATTGTATGCGCTCGGTCGGGTCGGGACTGATCGCGGCCGATAGATCCCGTACCGCATCCTGGACGATCCGCAAATGCGAAGCGGTGGCGTTGGTTTCGCGCTGATCCAATTGCCGGCAGAAACGAAGCGCCACCTCGCAAGCATCGGTTTTGCTCAATTGATCGTCCAGTTCGCGCAGCCAACCGGCTTGAATCCATTGCCGCAAATAGGTCGAGGCATTGACCTCGACTTCGATAATGCCTTGTTCACGCCAATGCTCCAACTCGGTATCGAGCGCCATCTTGGCACGGCCGAACGCGATTTCGTCGGCATCTTCGAACAAATCGGCGACAAAGGCCAGTATCAACGGCGCATTGTCCGAGCGCAACAAACGCCAGGCGGCATGCTCTTTATGCAATCGGCGAAAACGGGCGTTAAGTTCGTGGAAACTCATGAATTAGTTTTAAGGATCGGAATAAAGATTAACTGCGGATTATATCGTGTATCGACGCAATAAATCGCCTTGATAATGACAATCTATTATTCATTGCATTAAAACGGCGTTACACTGTCAATGAGCCGAGGAGGAAGATAGAATCGTGGGACTCCCTTTCTAATCGACAATCATTTTTTCAGTAGACGAGGCTCCAAAATGGCAAATGAAGGTTATCACGAAGCAATAGAAGAACTCTCCGATGCTACGCGCGATATGCATCGAGCGATTACCTCTTTAATGGAGGAACTAGAAGCGGTCGACTGGTATAACCAACGCGTCGATGCTTGCAAGGATAAAGACCTTAAGGCAATACTCGCGCATAACCGCGATGAGGAGAAGGAACACGCGGCAATGCTGTTGGAATGGATACGCCGACAAGACCCGAAATTCGACAACGAATTGCGCGATTATTTATTTACCGATAAACCGATCGCTCATTGATCAACCCAGCGGAGAATCAAAATGACTTCAAACGTTCCCAATGTAGTTTTCAAAACCCGTGTCCGAGACGAAAGCATCGGCGGCGATAATCCTTTCCGATGGCAAGATGTCAGTAGCAACGACATTTTCAAAGGCAAAAAAATAGTGCTGTTCTCCCTACCGGGCGCATTTACGCCGACATGTTCGAGCACACATTTACCAGGTTACGAAGCAAAATACCAAGACATCATCGGTCAAGGAGTCGATGATGTCTATTGTTTAAGTGTCAACGATGCCTTTACGATGTTTCAGTGGAGTAAGCATCTAGGCATCGAGCATGTCAAAATGCTGCCCGACGGCAATGGCGACTTTACCCGTCTGATGGGCATGTTGGTCAAAAAGGAAAATCTCGGCTTCGGCTATCGATCATGGCGTTATTCGATGCTGGTCGAGGACGGTAAGATCGTCAAACTGTTCAGCGAACCCGGTTTTTCCGACAATTGTCCGGATGATCCGTTCACGGTTAGCAGTGCGGACACGATGCTCGATTATTTAAGATCATAAATCATAATTTAACAATTCGCATCGATCATTCAATCAAGAATGCCGGTGCGTTGCGGTTATCCACCTATGCAAGAAAATTCAAATGACTGATTTCGATTTCGAGCTATTTGTTATCGGCGCGGGTTCAGGAGGCGTCCGAGCCGCGCGAACAGCCGCCGAACTCGGCGTCCGCGTCGCCATCGCCGAAAACCGCCAACTTGGCGGAACCTGCGTCAATGTCGGCTGCGTGCCCAAGAAACTATTCGTCTATGCCTCGCATTTTCGCGAGGATTTCGAGGCGGCCAATGGTTTCGGCTGGGCGGCGAGCAGTCCCGACTTCGATTGGCATCGTTTGTTGTCGCAAAAAGACCGTGAACTAAAACGGCTGCATGGCATATACGGCAGCTTGCTCGACAAGTCCGGCGCAATGCTGATCGAAGGCCGAGCGACATTGCTTGACGCTCATACCGTGCAAGTCGGCGAAACTCGATACCGCAGCAAACGCATTCTAATCGCGACCGGCGGCAAGCCGTTTATTCCCGATTTTCCAGGCAACGAACATGTCGTTGATTCCGATGACATGTTCACCTTGGATAAACTCCCCGAGCAAATTCTGATTGTCGGCGGAGGCTATATTGCCGTCGAATTCGCCGGCATTATGCATGGCCTGGGCGTTAACACGACATTATGCTATCGCGGCGAGCAAATACTACGGGGATTCGATAACGATGTTAGAGCATTCGCCGCTCAAGAAATGCGAAAAAAAGGCATCGACATTCTGCTCAATACCAATATTCAATCGGTCGCCCGAACCGAAAGCGGCTATAAAGCCCATACCGACCGGAATCAAAACATTGAAGCCGATCTGGTTTTATACGCAACCGGGCGAAGACCGAATACTACGGGACTAGGACTGTCCGAACTCGGCGTTGCGCTGACAGAGAACGGGGCAATCGTCGTCGACCACCGATATCAAAGCAATATTCCGTCGATATACGCGTTGGGCGATGTCACCGGCGGACTTAACCTGACACCGGTCGCAACCGCCGAAGCGATGGCCCTGGTCTACAATCTCTATACCGATAAACCCACCTCGGTCGATTATGAAAATATTCCAACGGCGGTATTCAGCCAACCGAATATCGGCACGGTCGGGTTGACCGAATCCGAAGCCAAGGAACGCTATTCCGATATCGAACTCTATAAATCGGTATTTACGCCGATGAAACACACGCTGTCCGGGCTTGACGAAAAAACGATGATGAAAATGATCGTCAGAAAAAGCACCGATCGGGTCCTGGGCATCCACATGGTCGGACCGGAAGCCGGAGAAATCATACAAGGCATGGCAGTCGCTATTCGGGCCGGCGCGACCAAAACCGTCTTCGACTCGACGATTGGTATTCATCCGACTGCGGCCGAAGAATTTGTCACGATGCGGAAAGCTGTCGATTAAAACGTGAATTTATGAACGATGCGGTAAATAATTACCTAATTACGTATAAGCTTCAGATTGTTGTAAGGTACGCTGTGCGTACCTAGGCATCGAAACCCTACTCAGGTCAAACCATAAGAGCTTGGATTAATATTGGCGTGGTCACCAGGGTACGCACAGCGTACCCTACAGAGTTCCAGCGATTGCGTGACTTCTCCATCGCGCTGGATGGCTAATAGCGTATCTCAAAGAGATGCCTATAACGGCATGCGCAGAGCGTGGTAACGGGAATTGCCGGGGGACTGAATAGTTACGAAGTGGTAGGTGTTTTCAACTTTTACCGCATCAAAATGAATAAAATAGAAAATTTATTTATGACTAAGTCCTTAACATCCGGCAGTTCCGGCTAAAATGGGTGACCGACTGACTGAAATGAAAAAGGTTTTTCATGCCCGGATTTTTCTCTAAACAACGTATAACCGCCTCTCCCGGCTACAACCGCTGGTTGGTGCCGCCCGCCGCTTTGTCGGTGCATTTGTGCATTGGCCAGGCTTATGCGTTTAGCGTATTTAACGAACCTTTGACTCGGGTGATCGGAGTTTCGGCTTCCGCAGCGGGCGACTGGAAATTGACCCAACTGGGCTGGATTTTCAGTCTGGCCATCGTATTTCTGGGAATATCGGCCGCATTCGGCGGTAAGTGGCTCGAAAAAGTCGGGCCGCGCTTGACGATGTTCATGGCCGCGAGCTGTTTCGGCGGCGGTTTTTTGATTTCGGCCCTAGGCGTTTTTTTGCATCAAATCTGGCTACTGTATTTAGGCTATGGTGTCATCGGAGGCATTGGGCTCGGTTTGGGCTATGTCTCGCCGGTATCGACGCTGATCAAATGGTTTCCCGACCGGCGCGGCATGGCGACCGGTCTGGCAATTATGGGTTTCGGCGGAGGTGCGATGATCGGCGCGCCGTTATCGGTATTGCTGATGGATCGTTTCCAATCGACCGATTCGGTCGGCATGATCGAAACGTTCTTGACGATGGGCGGTTTGTATTTCATATCGATGACGATCGGCGCATTGACGATTCGCACGCCGCCCGAAGATTGGCGACCCGAAGGCTGGAAACCGCCCGTACTGCGTAACAAGATGATCACGCATCGCCATGTCCATATCGACCAAGCTTTGAAAACGCCGCAATTCTATTTGTTGTGGCTGGTCTTATGTCTGAATGTCACAGCCGGCATAGGTGTGCTGGGACAGGCTTCGGTCATGATTCAGGAAATATTCAAGGGACTCGTTACACCGGCGGCCGCGGCCGGTTTCGTCGGCTTGTTGAGCCTGTTCAATATGGGAGGGCGTTTTTTCTGGTCCACCGTATCCGACTATATCGGGCGCAAGAGCACTTATTTTGTATTTTTTGCCGTCGGCGCCGGGCTTTATGCGGCTGTTCCTTCGGTCGGCATGACCGGTAACATCACCTTGTTCATTCTGCTTTACGCGATTATTTTGAGCATGTACGGCGGAGGCTTTTCATCGATTCCCGCTTATTTGGCCGATATTTTCGGTACGCGTTATGTCGGCGGCATTCACGGCCGACTTCTAACCGCATGGTCGACGGCCGGCGTGTTGGGCCCGGTTTTGGTCAACTATATCCGAGAATTTCAGATCGCCCAGGGCATCGCCAAAACCGATGCCTATAACGTTACGATGTATATCATGGCTGGCATTTTAATCTTGGGCTTTTTCTGTAATTTATTGATCAGGCCGGTGCATGAAAAGCATTATCTGCAACACGATGAATTCGACGAACAGGACGGCGCTTATCCGCACGATGAGTCTCGGAATACGAACACTTCAACATCAACAAAAACCGCTTCGTGAGCCGCCGATGAAAAACAGCAAACCTTTTAAACCCGGTCAATGGATTCTGTTGCTAGTATTCTGGCTTTATGTCGCCATTCCTTTGACTTGGGGTATTTGGTCGACTTTGCGTAAAGCCCTGGTTTTATTTAATTAACCTGCCTGATGCGATTCAAGATTTGGGCGGGTTATAGAAGGCTTATCGAATGAAAAGAATTTGCGTCTACTGCGGCTCAAGATCCGGGAAACGACCCGAATATACTCAAGCCGCACATCTGCTGGCGAAGGAACTTGTGCACCGGGGCAACGGTTTGGTCTATGGCGGCGCCCACATCGGAATCATGGGGCAACTTGCCGATGCCGTATTGGCGCAAAACGGAGAAGTCATCGGTGTGATTCCTCAAGATTTAGTGGATAAGGAAGTTGCTCACTACGGACTGACCGAGTTGAAAATTGTCGAATCGATGCATGAACGAAAGGCATTGATGGCCGATCTAGCCGACGGGTTTATCGCTTTGCCCGGCGGCCTAGGCACGCTGGAGGAATTATTTGAGATACTGACTTGGGCGCAACTGGGCTTGCATCGCAAGCCCTGCGGCCTACTCAATATCGAAGGCTACTACGACGGTTTGGCGACTTTTCTGGATCACGCCGTCGACGAACAATTCGTCAAATCGGTCGATCGTTCTATGCTGTTGATTGAAAAACACCCAAAACAATTATTGGATGCTCTTTCAACCTATCGAGCGCCATCAGTCGAGCAATGGATCGAGCGGGACGCCACTTAATGATTTAAACGGATCAAACCAACCGGCTAGCTGTAAGTTCGCCTCAAATTGTTGCATCTACATAGAAACCGCCAAGGATGCTAAGAGCGCGCTTTCTTCTCCCAGATTCATAAGAATAACTATTTGAAGTAATCCCAAGGGTACTCGGGTTTCAAAATCGGACGAAAGCCTGCCGGCACAGGAAACGGAGCTGAAAGAAACTCATAAACGCCAACCAAGGTACGCGTAACCGTCATGCCTAAGCCGATAGCCAATCCCATCGGAATTCCGATTGCAGGACCCTGAGCTTGGCTCTCCTTGACCATATTCCCCGGAATTTCGAGCACTCCGGTCGTCATCCCAGCCAATCCACGCAACGATTTATCGGCTGCGGAATACGCATTCGCGTTTTGCGCAGAAAACATCATAAAAACTGTGAAAACAACGATGAAATATTGTCTTGGAATTTTCATACCTTCTCCTTATACTTAATTGAATGAAATAAACTCTATTGGATAACAGCATTGTTAATTAAGCCTTAACAGGCCAATATCGCAGTGAGAAATCAACATTATTGTTGCGATTGCAAATAGTTTTGCAATCCGATTCTATCGATTAACCCCAATTGCTGTTCCAGCCAATGCGTATGATCATCCTCTGTGTCCTTTAGCATGCCTTCCAAAATTTCTCGGGTCTGATAATCTTGCGCCGATTCGCAAAAGGCGATGACCGACCGCAATGAAGCAACAACCTTCATTTCTAATTCAAGATCGTTTTTCAGCATATCCGAGACATTCGTACCAACCTTTAGAGGCTCGCGCTTCGATAAATCCGGCGTGCCTTCCAAAAATAAAATGCGCTTGATTAATGCATCGGCATGGGCAGTCTCATCTTGCACTTCATGAGCAATTCGTTCGTAGAGTTTACCGAACCCCCAATTTTCATACATACGCGAATGAATAAAATACTGATCGATCGCCGTCAATTCGCCGGCCAATAATTCGTTCAAGCGCTCGATAACTTGACTATTACCTTTCATCTGTGGCTCCTTAATTCGTAACACATTGAACCGTTACAACAAGCGCAACGGTCATAATAATGCCTCAGAATAATATATTTACCAAAAAAGTGTACATATAAATAAAACCGATCGTTTTAAATCTTCTTCGTGAACGTTACGGTTGGACGCTTATTCTAAAATAGAAAACAGCAGACAATAAAAAAGGCCTACGACCAAAGATCGTAAGCCTTTAATAAATGGCGTCCCCAGGGGGGTTCGAACCCCCGTTACCGCCGTGAAAGGGCGGTGTCCTAGGCCACTAGACGATGGGGACTAAAACATGTCGGTTATATGAACAGAACCGAAAACCGAATTATCTTTTAAGCGAAATGGCGTCCCCAGGGGGGTTCGAACCCCCGTTACCGCCGTGAAAGGGCGGTGTCCTGGGCCACTAGACGATGGGGACTTAAGACGCTAATTCAATTGGTGGAGCCAAGCGGGATCGAACCGCTGACCTCAACACTGCCAGTGTTGCGCTCTCCCAGCTGAGCTATGGCCCCTCACTTGAGTCCGCATATTTTACAGGATTATAAATTCTTGTCCAGTTTTAATTTAAAGAACGAATAAAATCCACAGCGCGCATCAATCGCGCCAATGTTTTTTCACGCCCTAACAATGCCAATGTCGCATCGATCGGGGGCGATACCGAAGTCCCGCAAACCGCTACTCGCAAAGGCTGTGCAACCTTTCCCAAATTCAACCCCAAGGCTTCGGCTAAATTGACGACAATTTGATGCAAGACCTCTCCCTGCCAATTATCCAGCCCGCTAAATTGATCATGTAGCTGTTGCAAAACGTCCGCACTCTCCGGTTTGAAATTCTTTTTTGCAGCCTTTTCATCGTACTCATCGAAGTCCTTGTAAAAATAGCGACTGACCGTCGCCATTTCGACCAAGGTTTTGCAACGCTCTTTCTGAACTTTGACTAATTCAACCAAATCCGGTCCGTCGGTAGGGTCGATACCCTGCTCACCCATGTGCCAACTCAAATGTCGCGCGACATGAACCGAATCCGAGTTCATGATGTATTGATGATTGAGCCACAATAACTTTTCCGGATTAAATGACGACGCCGATACATTGACGTCTTTCAATTCGAAATATTCGATCATTTCGTCCAGGCTGAAAATCTCCTGATCGCCATGCGACCAACCCAACCGAACCAGATAATTCAATAGCGCTTCGGGCAAATAGCCTTCATCCCGGTACTGCATCACGCTGACCGCACCATGGCGTTTGGACAGTCTCGCACCATCCGGGCCCGATATCATCGGCAGGTGCGCATATTCCGGAATCGGAGCGCCCAACGCCTTCAAGATATTCATTTGTCTTGGCGTATTATTGATATGATCATCGCCGCGAATCACATGCGTCACCCCCATATCCATATCATCGACGACGACACTGAGATTATAAGTCGGCGATCCGTCGGAACGTGCGATGATCAAATCGTCCAATTCTTTGTTCGAAACGACAATATCGCCTTTCACCAAATCCTTGATAACCACCTCGCCATCATCCGGATTCCTAAATCGTATCACCGGCATGACGCCTTCAGAGACGCCCGGAGGAGTCTCCCGGCATTTGCCGTTATAGCGAGGCTTTTCCTTGTTCGCCATCTGCTCGTTACGCAGTTGTTCCAACTCTTCCTTACTGCAATAACAATAGTAGGCATCACCCTGATCGAGCAGTTGCTGTATGACGACCTTGTAGCGTTCGAACCGGTGCGTCTGATAGAAAGGTCCTTCGTCGTATTCCAAGCCCAACCACGTCATTCCCTCTAAAATCGCATTGACCGATTCTTGCGTCGAACGCTCTAGATCGGTATCTTCGATTCTCAAAACAAAACGGCCGCCGTGCTTACGGGAATACAACCAAGAAAAAAGCGCGGTCCGCGCGCCGCCGATATGAAGATACCCCGTCGGACTCGGGGCAAATCGTGTTTTCGTCGTCATTTGTTATTTATTCGTTTTCGATAAAATCTTTTTTGCGTATTCATTTGGAATTTGCTTGGAAGCTCGCATGCGTATTGCCTGGTAGTTAAACCCCACACTACCCTTTGGCGCCTCGTTCTTTCCGAGAATAGCCAAGGAAGCACCATGACCCTTTGCCGCGGCTTTTTCATACCACTGCGTGGCTTTTTTGACATTTTGAGGCATGCCTAAGCCTCTATCATACATTGCGGCAACCACGACTTCAGCCTCGAGCAAACCTTGCTCGGCCGCCTTAAGCATCCAACCGGCCGCTTGTTGTTCATTGACTTCAAAGCCATCCCGACCCAATAAATACAAGGCGCCCATTTTAGCTTGCGCAAGCGCATCCCCTTGTTCCGCCGAAGCCTGAACAGGGGATTTGGCACCGGCTTCTTCAGCATAAACCATACTTATCTCAGCTAAAGCCAACAGGCAAGCTATCGTTGTTATTTTAATCATTCCTCTAACCTCATGCATCGATTAACGACAGAGTTGTTGATAAAATCCTTTCAACAAATCAAATGTTTTACTTTCCGACCCGCCGAAACGAAACAACTCTCAGAATGAGTATTATTTCACGACATAGCCCTGAGAGGAATTAAACATTCGGAAAATTCAGAATTCAGCACTCTTCTTGGAAAGAATTTATAATTCTCTTACCATTAAACAGACTATCCCTCGATCGTCCCAAATCTCAAGGCTCATGATTGACCAGTAATCGATATTTCTTTCTAATCCAAACTGTCTGTTTAAATCGAGAATACACCCTGAGAAGCAACCCGCGTAACTTAAATGACCGACCTTTACCGACTAAACGATATTCGTTTTCTTTACGTTGATAAGGTAGCACTCACACTACCTTCGCTTAGCGTCAAAACCGGTAAAATCACCGCATTGATCGGCCCTAACGGTTGCGGAAAAAGCACCTTACTGAATATGTTGGCTTTTTTAGATTCGCCGCAGCAAGGCAACATCGCATTCAAGGGTGAAACCGTTCGCTCAAAGAAACAACTGCAAGCATTAAGAAAGCGCGTTGGGTTACTAACGCAAAAACCTTACATGCTTCGGGGGACGGTGGCCGATAATCTAAAACTTGCGCTAAAATTACACGGCGTACCAAAACCGCTTTGGCAAACCAAGATTAACGAAGTTCTCAACCGTCTCGATGCCATTCATTTACTCAACCAGCAGGCCAATACGCTGTCGGGTGGGCAACTGCAAAAAGCGGCTCTTGCACGCGCACTAATTAACGATCCCGAGGTTTTGTTATTAGACGAACCATTCAGTTATTTGGATCAAGCCGCGAACATTATGCTTGAGGAGTTTATCCAAGATTACAGCGCCTCCACTCGTAACTTGATCTTTAGCACCCACAACCGGCTGCAAGGCTTAGCGCTGGCCGACGAAGTCATAACGCTCATTAACGGCAGCCAAGTTCAAACGCCGTTACTGAACTTGTTTCATGGTCATCTTGACAATCATATTTTTAATACGGGTAAACTGAGTGTCGTTTTAACCGGGGACATCGAAGGATGTCGGCATATTTCGATCGATCCGCATGAAATTGTCTTGTCCAAAGAACCTTTTTGTTCCAGTATTCGCAATCAATATCCGGGACGCGTCACATCGATTTCGGAGGAAATGGGCAAGGTGAGAGTCAATGTTTCAGCCGGCGAAATTTTTCAAGCTCTAATTACCTTCGAAGCGTTACATGATTTAAAGTTGCAATTGGGAGATGAGGTTTGGGTTAATTTTAAGTCGAATTCGATCGTAACATTCTGAGATAAAAACTCTTTTACATTACTTATCTCATAAGCGAGTTGCCGACCCCATACGCATCAAGCTAAGGATGTCGTTAAAATTAACTTACTGAATTGCCAAAGTTCCATTTAGGACGCTTCCCCGAATATGCTGTTGCCCAAACTCCAGCTCTCGCCGTTATACACAAGTATCGGTAAACTTGCTAAACAGAGGTCATCGTATACCTGGAAACGGTGTTGTTTGATAAATCTGCGGATATTGAACATCAGTGGCTTCGAAATCGCGACGAAGGCGTCGCTCCCACAAGGGGGCCGGATGCTTTGTGGGAGCGATCCCCAGATCGCGATTTCGAAGTCGGGAACGTTGGGCGACAAAAAATGGTATCGAAGTCTCATTAGCTAAGATTGCAAAACGGTAATTTTTGACTTATGTATAACGATAAGAGCTGGTGCTTGGGAAAGAGCGTGATGCAGGTTGGCCGTTTTTAGCTTTATGCGCATGGTTGCCGAACACTCAACAAAGCTCATAGCTCCAGGACGTAATTTATACCTCTCGCACATCAAATTTCGGCGATACTTAAGGAGGCGTCGGGGATTCCCGCTCCCTCACCTAACGCTATGTGACAGACCGGCATGAAGCCAACATGGACGTATTAACCCAACACCTAAATTCCATAGCCCGCCCACTAACTGGATGCTCAACGAAATACGAATCTCTTAACTCTTCAAATTTTTTTCATCAAATGTGATGATAACAAACTTTATCAATCACCTATCCCGCCGGCATTTCATTCGATGCCTTACCGCGCTGAGCCTATCACCCTGGCTTTCCGGCTGCGAATCATTGTTTGCTCAACGAATTGCGATTGCCGCTCATGCTTGGCCCGGTTATGAATTTCTGTTTCTAGCCCAGCGCGAGAAATGGCTGGACGACTCGCTAGTCGATTTGATTGAAACGACTTCTGCAACCGAATCATTAAGAGCACTGCTCGATGGCAAGATTGACGGGGCAGCATTGACGCTGGACGAAGTCTTAACGGCACGTGCTTCCGGCTTGCCGCTTACCGTGGTTTTGGTATTTAACATTTCAGCTGGTGCGGATATGCTACTAGCTAGGCCCTACATAGCAAAGCTAGCCGATCTCAAGGGGCAGCGCATCGGCTTTGAACAAGGCGCAGTCGGCTCGCTATTGCTGCACAAAGCCCTGGATGCGGCAGGCTTGTCAATGGCTGAAATCATAGCGGTTCCATTGACAATCGATGCCCATTTTCAAGCCTGGCAACAGCAACAAGTCGACGCCCTAGTCACTTACGAGCCTGTTGCCAGCGGTTTGTTACGCGAAGGTGCAATCAAGCTTTTCGACAGTCGAAAAATCCCAGACACTATTTTTGATGTTCTGGCTTTTCGAACCGATCGCTTGGGTTTTAGTCGAGCACCAGCCATTCGCCATTTGGTCGCAGCCCACCTTAGGGCGCTTGAGCATCTGACCAAAAACCCACAAGATGCCGCTTACCGAATGGCTCCGCGCTTTAAATTATCGCCCGCTCAAGTGCTTGGCACATTCAAGGGTTTAGTCATTCCCGATCGAAGCAACAATCAACGCTTACTGCTCGGGCCATCGCCGATTTTGTTAAACAGCGCGCGCACCCTTAGCGCCTTCATGTACGAATCCGGAACACTACCGCAGGAGAATGACATAACCGGTTTGATTGACGCAAGCTACTTATGATTAATAACGAATTACCCGACCATCCTCGGCCGATTGCAGCGCACCGACAATAATTCGGCAATTGGTCTTAGCGTCTTCAAGCGAAAGCGCGGGAGCCTTGCCGGTCAAAACGCAATCGCTGAAGTGTTCGATTTCCAAACGGAAATGATCGGCGATAGGGAGTATCTCCTCAGATTGCCGCCCTCCTTCCGTCCACCAGGAAATGACCGGAATGTCGCCCGGATTCTGCCAAACGCCATGACATTTCAAACCGCCTTTGGTGCCGACAACTTCGTATTCGCAGCGCCGCGCGCGCTCGAAACTGAAATCGAAATGCGCGTATTTGCCGTCGCCGAAATCGAGCACACCGCTACACGCGGTATCGGCGCCGCTTTCGATATATTTGGCAACGGCAGTGACCGACTCCGGCATTCCATCGAAAAACAGCCTGAGCGAATGAATCGCATAACAGCCTATATCCCACATCGCTCCGCCGCCCTGATCGATACTATCGGCGATCCGGTACATTCTAGCCGGTTTCATCATGAACGAAAAACTCGCACGCACCGTTTTAACCTCGCCGATCTCGCCGGAACGCAGAACATCCAAGACCCGTGAATGCTGCGGATGAAAACGGTACATAAAGCCTTCCATCACAGTAACGTTATGACGGTGCGCCGCAGCTTCTATCGCTTCGATATCCGAAACCTTCAACGCCATCGGCTTTTCGCACAATACATGCTTGCCCTTCTCGATCGCGCGCAAGGCCCATTCGGCATGCTCACCATTCGCCATCGGCAAATAAACCGCTTCGATTTCATCGTCATCGAGAATCGCTTCAGGGCTATCGTAAGCGCGAACACCTTGCTGATGCGGCGCATATTTCGCCAAGGTTTCCGCCGCGGCGCCGGGACGTCGACTGCCGATCGCGACCAATTCGGCATTGCTCGCATCGACGATCGCCGGCATCAGCCGCTCGTTGACCCGTGCCGCGCCTAAGATACCCCAACGCAATTTTTTGTTTTCGCTCATGCTTCTCCTCCGTGTTACTTATCAATATTCAACCATTCCGCCAATGCGGTCTTGATTGTTTCGGTTCTGATTTGGTGCCGATCACCGTCAAAATGCATTTCGGCGATTTTGGCAATTGCACCGCGCCGCTGCCAAGCAATGTAAACCGTGCCGACCGGTTTCACAGGAGTGCCGCCCTCGGGTCCTGCAATGCCGGTCACCGCGATTGCCCAATCGGCCTGACTGTGTTCCAATGCGCCGCCTGTCATCTCGCGCGCAGTCTCGGCGCTGACCGCGCCATGATTTTTGATCGTCTCGGCCCGGACGCCCAGCATTTGTATTTTGGCGGCATTGCTGTAAGTCACGAAGCCTCGGTCGAACCAAGCCGAACTGCCCGGTATTTCGGTAATCGTTTGTGCAATGCCGCCGCCGGTACAGGATTCGGCGGTTGCCAGCAGCCAACCGCGCTCCTTTAGGCTCATCCCGACCATGCGAGCCAATTCGATGACTTTGTTCTCTGTATTTAACGGTACCACTGGGGCAAGACCTATCAATAAGATAAAATAATACGTTATGAGTATAAAACAAACCAATAACCAACACACCCCGATGATGCAACAGTACTTGCGCATCAAGGCCGACCATCCCGACACACTCGTTTTTTATCGAATGGGCGATTTTTATGAACTTTTTTTCGACGATGCCAAAAAAGCCGCGCAAATCCTCGATATCACGTTGACGCAGCGCGGCCAGTCGGCCGGCGCGCCGATTCCGATGGCCGGCATTCCGTATCATGCCGCCGAAGGCTACATCGCGAAATTATTGCGCCACAGCGAATCTGTCGCGATTTGCGAACAAATCGGCGACCCGGCGACTTCGAAAGGACCGGTTGAACGCAAGGTCGTGCGCATCGTCACACCCGGTACCGTTACCGATGAAGCCTTGCTCGAAGACCGTAAGGATAATTTGCTGGTGGCGCTGCATGTTGCCGACTCCAAATTCGGTATCGCCGCTTTAGATGTGACCAGCGGACGCTTTGTATTGCAACAACTGGATTCGGCCGATACGATGTTGAGCGAAATCGAACGTCTGGACCCGGCCGAGCTATTGGTCAGCGAAGATATCGTTCTTCTACAGGCTTTGAAGCAGCACAAAGGCATTTGCAAACGCCCGCCTTGGCATTTCGAGCCTGACAGTGCGCGTCAACTGGTATTGAAACAATTCAACACACACGACCTGTCCGGCTTCGGCTGCGAAAATATGCCGATGGCTATTTCCGCGGCCGGCTGTTTGCTGCAATATGTCAAGGATACGCAGCAAAGCGCCCTACCCCATATCCAGGGTATCCGGGTCGAAAAAAATTCCGACGGTATTCAACTCGATGCCGCTAGCCGCCGCAATCTGGAGCTGGACACGCATCCGACCGGCGAACTGCGCTACACCCTATTCGGCGTACTCGACAAAACCGTCACCGCGATGGGCAGTCGTTGCCTACGCCGCTGGATCAACCGACCGCTCAGAGATCAAGCCATTCTGCAAAACCGATATTCGGCAATCGAATCGCTATTGTCCGAACGGCTTTTAGATGACGTTCGCAATCAATTAAACGCGGTCGGCGACATCGAGCGTATCAGCTCACGCCTCGCACTCAAATCGGCCAGGCCGCGCGATTTGATCGTATTACGCAATACGCTGGCCGTTTTGCCGACATTGCAGCCATTGCTATCGAATACCGACAGTCCGGAGCTGATGCGTCTGGCCGGGCAACTGGCCGAACAACCCGAGTTATCGGCGCTGTTACAACAAGCCATTATCGACAATCCGCCGGTCCTAATTCGCGACGGCGGCGTCATTGCGCCCGGTTACCATGCCGAACTCGATGAACTACGCCACTTAAGCCGCAATGCCGATCAATTTCTGCTCGATATGGAGGAGCGTGAAAAGACCGCGACCGGTATTAGCGGACTAAAAGTCAATTACAACCGCGTGCATGGTTACTATATCGAGCTTTCAAGATTACATGCCGAGAAAGTTCCTGCACACTACCACCGCAAACAAACGCTGAAAGGCGTCGAACGCTATATTACCGAGGAATTGAAGGCCTTCGAAGATAAGGTTCTTAGTGCGAAAGAAAAATCGCTGGCCTTCGAAAAATTGCTATACGATCAATTGCTGGACAGGCTCGGCGAGTCATTAACCGATCTACAGCAATGCGCGCAAGGACTCGCCGAACTGGATGTGTTGGCGGCATTTGCCGAACGCGCCGAAACATTGAATTTGACCCGGCCGCAATTGACCGATAAACCCGGCATCGATATCGAAGGCGGACGGCATCCGGTCGTCGAGCAAGTATCCGACATTCCGTTTGTCGCAAACGATCTTAAACTATCGCCTCAGCGCCGCATGCTCATCATCACCGGCCCGAATATGGGCGGTAAATCGACTTATATGCGCCAGGCGGCCTTGATCGTGTTGATCGCGCATATCGGCTGTTATGTGCCGGCCAAGGCCGCAACGATCGGCCCGGTCGATAAGATTTTCACACGCATCGGCGCTTCGGACGACTTAGCCGGCGGACGTTCGACTTTCATGGTCGAAATGTCGGAAACCGCCAATATTCTGCATAACGCAACCGAGCAAAGTTTGATATTGATGGACGAAATCGGCCGCGGAACCAGTACTTTTGACGGCTTGTCTTTGGCTTGGGCCTGCTCCGATCATTTGGCAAAAGTCACAAAGGCATATACCTTATTCGCGACGCATTATTTCGAGTTGACGACTCTAGCGGAAGAACAAAAACCGATCCATAACGTCCATCTCGACGCGATGGAGTACGGCGACAAAATCGTGTTTCTGCATGCGGTCAAGGAAGGCCCGGCGAGCCAAAGTTACGGACTGCAAGTCGCCTCACTGGCTGGTGTTCCGGCAACGGTGATCGACAGAGCCAAATTGAAATTGCAGCATCTCGAAAACAATACTTATTATCAAAACCAGACCGAATCCGGCAATCAGCAATTGGATTTATTCGCGACTCAGGAATGCCATCCGGCAGTCTGTTTGATCGAGGAGTTAGACCCGGACAACTTAAGCCCGAGGCAAGCCTTGGATACGCTGTATCGTTTGAAAAAGATGGTGGAGTGATTTTAGGTTCGGGCAAAAACGCAAACCCAGTGGCCATGGAAGGCCGACAAGCATTATATCCATGTAAAAAATGCCGCTTGCTATGGCGACATTACAAAAAGTGAAGATATTTTGAATTTGGGATAAAAATGCTTTACCGCTTTGATATTCGGATGTACCAGGCATTGACGGAAGATATGCATGCAGCAGAGATCCCGCATTCCAACTTACATGCTTGTATATACTGTGGCTTCTGGAGTCAATACCCGATATTCCCTACTTGTCTTAAACCGAACTCAGATTATTATTTAATTAAGAAATCCCGCATCATGCCCATATCTTCATGCTCGAGATTATGGCAGTGATACATAAACAGCCCTTTAAAATCATTGAATGGTTTTAATACTGTCACTTTCTCACCGGGCATCACCAGTACCGTATCCTTCCATCCGCCCCAGATCAATCCACCGGAAATCGTTCGGTAGGCTTCTCTCGATTTCGGATTGACTTGGCGTTTGATGATTTGAAATTGTTCGCCGTGTAAATGCATCGGATGCGGCATCGGCATGCCGTTCATGCCGTTGTAGCCATTATCGAATTCGATGACTTGTAAGCTATTAACAGGAATGATCTCATCGTCTCGAACATCGTCCATTTTGTAGGAACGCCCGTTCAATAACGCCGACATGTGCCGCATCGACAATCTGATGGTTCTTGGACTGCCGTTATTCGCGGCATTGCGAACACTTAACTTAGGTATCGTTGATAAGCGCTCCGGTAAACTCAGCGACGATTTGCCGGCTTTAATCACTTTAACGTTAAATAAAGAATATTCACTACCGGACGGTAGATCGGAAGAGTGCATCATACCCATGCCTCCCCCCATCATGCCCCGCCGTCCTCCGCCCATCATACCGCGACCACCGCCCATCATGCCCATGCCGCCATGTCCGTGTGCCGAAATATCGAACGGCAAACTGCGCATGCTGATCTCGGAACCCACCGAACGACCGCTGAAATCGACCCAAAGCTCGATTCTTTCGCCTGGTGCCAACATCACATAAGAATACTGCTTAGGTCTTTCCAACAACCCGCCATCGGTAGCGATCACAGTCATTTTACTGCTGTCCGACCAGGCCAATTTATAAATCCGTGAATTTGAACCGTTCAGCAACCGCAGCCGATAGGCCTGTCCCGCGACAGGCAACACATAATCGGGCCGGCCGTTGACAAAAATCCGCTCACCTAAAAAGCCCTGCATACGTTGCATCATGTGGCCACTGTAGACGAGCTGATTATTCTTATCGAAGCTTCTGTCTTGGATCACCAACGGCAGATCAAATTCGTCCTTGGGCAAATTCAAGGCCAGTTCTTCGTCGTCATGAACTATAAACAAGCCGGCAAGACCTGAATAGACTTGCTGGGCGGTGACGCTATGGGTATGCGCGTGATACCAGTAGGTCCCTGCACGATTCAGAATTTCGAATTCATAGATATAAGATTCGCCGTGGCTGACCGCGTACATCGGATTGCCGTCCATGTTGGCCGGCACATGCAGTCCGTGCCAATGCAAAATCGAATGCGCCGGTAAATTGTTATTCAAATGAATTCTGACTTTTTGGCCTTTTTTCAGACGAATCGTCGGCGCAAGATAGGTCTCAGGATGATTTTCTATCGTTGAAGCTGGACCTTTGAGTACTTTAGCTCGCACTTTCCAAACTCGGGTTTCAGGCCCTTCGAAGATAGGAACCTGCGCGATATCCTGCGTCAGTTCAATTTCGACATCGGGATGAAAATTCGCGGAAGGGGTATTGACCGCTTTAAAGGCTCCGCCCGATTGCGCCCAAGAGGGGTAAGTTGCCGCACCGGCTGCCGCAAATGCGGCATACTTTAACCATTGTCGACGTTGTTGATTGATCGGAGAGTTCATCATCTACACCTCTTGAGCTTATAATTTGTTAGTATATTAGCAAATTATAAATTAATAGCAATTTAAACTCCTCTATCTAAGCGTATTGCCATAACAGCCGAAAGCCTAGCCGGATTAATCTATAAACCTTTTTCTTCGCGCAATACTTCGACCAGTTGTTTGGCCGGTAAATAACCCGGATAGACAGAACCTTGTTCAGTGACTATCATCGGAGTTCCGCGTGCTTCGAAATCGTTACCTAGCTTCATATGCGCATCGACCGGATTGGTGCATGTCTTGGATTCGGGGTCTTTTCCTTGTTTGGCTTTGGTCAAAGCATCGTTACGATCCTCCGCACACCACACCGAAACGGCTTTGGTGTAGGAATCGGAGCCCTTCCCCGCTCTCGGATAAAACAAGTATTGAATAGTAATGCCTTCGGCCAGATATTGATCGATCTCGGAATGCAGTTTACGGCAGTAGCCGCAATCGATATCGGTAAAAATAAATACTTTATGTTGACCTAATTTCGGCTTGAACACGATCATTTGATCTTGTCCTAACTTTTCCAGCGCATTCTTTCGCGTATTAGCCATTTTTGCTTCGGTCAAATCGGTTCTGGCTTCCAGGTCGATCAAGTGCCCTTGGAATAAATACTTACCATCATCGGAGACATAAAAAATGGTTGTGCCGGCCGTGACTTCATACACTCCCTTCACTTCGGAAGGCTTAATCAAGTCGGGATTGAAGTTTGGCATAGACTTTTTCAAAGTCGCCTTAATGGCCGCTTCATCGGCTTGAACAACACTCATGCCTAAAACCGAACCAAGCAATACCACTGTTTTAAGTATTTGTTTCATAACGTTTCCATAAATTCAGAATGACTAATGCGTTTGTAGGACTATCGACCGAGTATTTTGTTCATTACTCTATAAAAAATAGAAGTGACTGTTCAGCGGTTTTTTATCGGCTTGCTGTTGACTATTGATTTATGCAGACAGCCTCTTAAATCAAGAGCCTATATTATTAACGTAATTAGGCTGAACAGAAATGAGCATGAATGGCACCGATTTGGCGGATCAAAAAGAGGTTATCATCTCGAATATAAAAAGACAGTGCGGATAAAACAGGGTGATTCAAAAGCTGAAATACGTGAAAAATCCGTTTTAGCCCAACTCAATCAATATCATATACGTGCTCTACATTTTAGATTTTAAACGGCTGTTTCATTGAAACAAACGCTCCAAATCCAAAAATAAAGCCAATACCATCAACGACAGTAGCAACAAAATACCGACTTGTTGTAAAGCAACCTGGAATTTTTCCGAGACGGGACTGCCTTTAATCGCTTCAATCGCAAAAAACAACAAATGACCGCCATCTAAAACCGGAATCGGCAATAAATTAAGCACGCCAAGACTAATGCTAACTTTCGCTAAGAAGGACAGGAATTCAACAAACCCACGCTCAGCCGAAAGACCCGCAAATTGGGCGATACTGATTGGGCCGCTGAGATTTTTCACAGAAGCATTACCGAGAATCATCTGCCCCATCATTTTGAGTGTTGCGGTACTAAAAAAAACGGTTCTCGAAACAGCCGCCGTCAGAGCCGGCCAAATCGGCAAGTCATTGCGTACTTGCATTGAAGCCATCAAGTCTTCAGGAATTTCAGCGGCCGCACCGATTTTACCAACGGTCGTGTCGTTTTCGACCACCTTTTGAGGTATTACTTCGAGGCTCAAACGCACGCCTTGTCTTTCAATAGTCAGGGCAATGGCTGTTCCGGGCCGGTCCTGCACATACTCGACCCATTGCATCCAAGTATTGATCGACTCACCATTAGCGGCGACGATCAAATCACCGGGCTGCAATCCGGCATCGGCTGCCGGCATGCCGTCCAACACGCGCCCAACGACCGGTCTAATCTGCGGCATCCAAGGCTTGAGACCTAATTTATCGTAAAGTTTATCCGGTTCCTTACGCAATTTTTCAGGAAGGTTGATGAGCCGCGAACGCTGCTGTTCATCGATGTTTTTTACCGTTACATCGACACCTTCTTCACCGATCATGGCCGCCGAGAAAATCGACTCAATAACCTCCGCCCAAGTTGCTGTAGTCTTTTGATTGACCGCTACGATAACCTCGCCTTCGAGTAAACCGGCTTCTGCAGCAAGCGTACCCGGCTCGACATGACCGATAATCGGACGCAACCCGGTTTCACCGATGAATAGCACGATCCAGAAAAACAACACGGCCAGTATAAGATTAAATAATGGTCCGGCCGCGACAATCGCCGACCGCACCCACAATGGCTGACGGTTGAATGCGAAAGGTAAATCTTCGTCGGCCACCTTGCCTTCGCGTTCGTCAACCATTTTGACATAGCCGCCTAGAGGTATTGCCGAGATGACATATTCGGTCGACGCAGGCGATTTCTGATAAGACCAAATGACCTTGCCAAACCCGACTGAAAACCTCAGTACTTTAACGCCGGTTTTACGCGCGACCCAAAAATGACCGAATTCATGAAACGAAACCAGAATACCGATCGCAACAATAAAATAAAACAGCGTACTCATTAATCCAATTAACGCTTAAGTTCTTCGACGATTCGCTCAGCCACTTCCCGGGCTTTACTATCGGCTGCCAATACAATATCCAGCGTATCCGCCGAATCGGCTTCGAATTGATGCATACTCCGCTCAATAATGAAAGGAATGTCGGTAAAACGAACTTTCTCGTCCAAAAAGGCAGCAACCGCAATTTCATTGGCTGCATTTAACACAGCCGGCATAATGCCGCCTGCCTCGACCGCTTCGATAGCGAGTCTCAGACACGGAAAACGCTTTAAATCGGGCTGTTCGAAATCCATGTGCTTAACGTCGAATATATTCAGGGGTGCAGCACCGGAGTCGAAGCGTTCCGGCCACGCCATTGCATGCGCAATGGGTATTCGCATATCGGGATTCCCCATTTGTGCCAACACAGTGCCGTCGACATAATCGACCATCGAATGAATCACGCTTTGCGGATGAATCACCACCTGAATTTTGTCCGGCGACATATTGAACAATAAACAGGCTTCAATCAATTCAAGACCTTTATTCATCATCGTCGCGGAATCAACAGAAATCTTACGCCCCATATCCCAATTCGGATGCGCGACAGCTTGATCCGGCGTGACATCGACCAACTCTTCTACCGGCTTAGTTCTGAACGGTCCGCCCGAGGCAGTCAACAAAATTCGTCGTGCTTCCTTGGTTTCTTGACCCGCACAGTAGTCCCTCGGCATACATTGAAAAATGGCATTATGTTCGCTATCGATCGGCAACAAATGCGCGCCGGACGCGGCAACTGCTTTCATGAAAATATCGCCGGACATCACCAGCGCTTCTTTATTCGCCAACAATATGGTTTTACCGGCTTTAGCAGCCGCCAAAGTTGGCAACAAACCTGCCGCGCCGACAATTGCCGCCATTACCGAATCAACAGCATCCAATGTGGCTACTTGCTGCAACGATTCGGCTCCCGACAACACCTTGATCTTGGATACCGGCGATGTAGCAATGCGTTCTGCAAATTGTTTAGCCTTATCTTCATCAACTACGACAACATAGTCAGGGCGATGAATGATGCATTGATCGAACAGTAAATCGATATTATTGTTCGCGGTCAGCGCAACGACTCTATACCGATTCGGATGCCGTGCAGCGACGTCCAGGGTGCTGACACCGATGGAACCGGTCGCTCCCAGTATGCAAATACCTTTCATTAAAATAACTCTCTAATCAACAAGATACCGGCATAGAAAAATGGAATGGCGGCCGCCAAGCTATCGATCCTATCCAACAAACCACCATGTCCCGGCAAAATAGAGCCCGTATCCTTAACCCCCTGCTGCCGTTTAATTAGGCTAAAAAATAGATCGCCGTATATCGAAATCAAAACGGTCAGGACCGATAACAAAACAAAGTCAGAGCCGATCATCAAATTAAACCCGAACACCAAACTCAAAACGATCGCACTGACGACGGCGCTTCCTAAGGCACCATAAAATCCGGCCATGGTTTTGCCGGGGCTGATTTCGGGAGCCAGTTTAGTAGCGCCGAATTTTTTGCCGACAAAATAGGCTGTAATATCGGCAATCCAAATCAGCAGCAGAAAATACATCACCATATCGGAACCGTAAAAGGCGCGCATGCGATAAAGAAACATCCACGCAAAAAACAGAATCAACCCACCGATCAAACCCTTATAAGCAGTTTTTAATTCGAGTCTCAGCAGTGCATCTGATGCATTCCTGATCAAAAACATCACCAGTACCCAAAATAAAACCGGTATAATAATCAGCCATTCCAATAAACCGGACTGCGTCCTAACTTCTGGCCAATCGAAAATTTGTGCCAATGCTTCCAGAAAATAAGTCCAAAAATAAACACCGCCCATCGGCAGAATGAGTAGGACAAGAAATAAAATCCGCATTGATGGCCTATCAATACCGGTTAAGCTTGTCCATTCCCATGCACCAACTAACATCACTAGCGTAACAACCAGAGTAAAATAAGATATTGGCAATAAATAAACGGCCAACACGACCAATGGCGCAAGAATCAAAGCCGTAATAATTCGCTGTAGTAACATTTTATGATTATTATTAAGTCAATTGAGTTAGAGGATAACTGCTTTTGTGAGGATTTGCTCGCCAGTATGCCCGAAACGCCTTTGCCGGGTCCTAAAGCTTCCGATAGCCTCCTCCAGCGATTGCCGATTAAAATCGGGCCATAAGGTCGGCGTAAAATATAATTCGGTGTAAGCTAACTGCCAGAGCAAAAAATTACTGACCCGTTGTTCGCCACCGGTTCTGATGAATAAATCAGGTTCGGGCAAATCGGCGGTTGATAGATGTTGAGCGATCAGTGTCTCATCGATTTCTTGCTCGTTGAGTTCGCCGCTTTGGATTTTTGCAGCTATTTTTTTAAATGCTTCAGACATATCCCACCTCCCACCGTAATTAGCAGCAATCACTAAAGTCAATCCGCTATTATCACAGGTTTGAGTCTCGCCTTCGGCAATTTTAGCTTGCAATTTTTCGGAAAAAGCTTTCCGTTCGCCAATAAACCTTAACCGAATGTTGTTTCGATGCAACTTGTTAACCTCGCTTTGCAAGGTCGAAATAAACAAGCTCATCAACATCGATACTTCGGACTCCGGTCGGCGCCAATTTTCGCTGCTGAAAGCGAATAACGACAATACTTCAATATTCGCTTCAGCACAATATTCAACGATAGCTCTAACCGCTTTGACGCCGGCTTGATGTCCCATAGCACGAGGCATATGCCTTTGTTGCGCCCAACGGCCATTACCATCCATGATGATTGCAATATGGCGAGGGTTTTGGTTCAATTTCGGAAGCGCTTCGAGTTCTGCAGGCATCAATCTACTCCATTAAATAGACATTAAGTCCGCTTCTTTTTCTTCCAAGTGCTTCTCTATTTCTTTAATGTATTGGTCAGTCAGCTTTTGAATTTTATCTTCGGCCGCGCGAGCTTCGTCCTCGGAAATCATTTTTTCTTTTAGCGCGTCCTTGATATCGGAATTGGCATCGCGGCGAATATTTCGTATCGCTACCCGTCCATTTTCGGCTTCTTGTTTGACGACCTTGACCAGATCACGACGACGCTCCTCGGTTAGCGGCGGTAACGGGATACGGATCACATTACCATTCGAGGAAGGGTTAAGTCCTAAGTCGGAAGCCATTATCGCTTTTTCGACGGCCTTGACCATGGTTTTTTCCCATGGCGTAACCGTCAAAGTCCGAGAGTCCTCGGTTGCGACATTGGCTACCTGCGAAAGCAGTGTATCGACACCGTAATAGGGAACCGTAATTTGATCCAATAGGCTCGGATGCGCCCGGCCTGTTCTGATCTTGGTAAATTCGTGCCTCAGCGCTTCGACACTTTTGCCCATTCGCTTAGCCGCATCTTGTTGAATATCGCTTATCATGCTTGTGTTCCTCGTTCAATCAGTGAGCCGATATCTTCGCCCTGCATCAGCCGCATTATTGCGCCTTGTTCAAAAATATTCATTACGCGCATCGGCAAGTTGTTATCGCGGCACAATACCAATGCCGTGGCATCCATGACGTTTAAGCGTTGATCCAACGCTTCATCATAGGTCAATCGCGGATAAAATCGAGCACCCTTGACCTTTTCAGGATCGGCCGAATAAACACCTTTAACCTTGGTTGCCTTAATCATCAACTGAGCATCGATCTCAATCGCCCGCAGACTGGCTGCCGAATCCGTAGTAAAAAAAGGATTTCCGGTTCCGGCCGCAAATATTACGACCCGACCTTTTTCAAGGTGCCTAACCGCTCTGCGGCGAATAAAATCTTCGCACACTTGATTAATCTTTAATGCAGACATAACTCGCACTTGCAAGCCTAAATATTCCAAAGCATCCTGCATCGCCAACGCATTGATCACCGTGGCGAGCATGCCCATTTGATCGCCAGTCACTCGATCGAGTCCTTCGGAAGCTTTTTGCGCACCGCGCAAAATATTGCCGCCCCCAACAACCAGCCCAACCTGTATCCCAGCATCACATAACTCTTTAATTTCCCCGGCCAAGCGCTTCAGGATATCGGCATCGATACTGCCCCCCTTCTCGCTCATCAAAGCTTCACCGCTTAATTTCAATAAAATTCGCTGGCAGATTAAATTTGTCATTATCGATTTTCAAGTTAGGAAATAGTTAATTTTAGTAAACCTTTCCCGCATCTAAGCCCACCTTCGATTTCCATGGCCATAACGAGGCGTGGCTTGCATTCCTATTTCAGAAACAACCGATGCGAGAAAGGACATTTCCGAATTAACGTTTCATAATCCAATCCACTCGGAGTATAAAAACGAATCCCCGGATAAACCGGGGATAGAATTATGAGCCTCTGACTTGCGCCATGACCTCTTCTGCAAAATTTTCTTCTTTTTTCTCGATACCTTCACCAACTTCAAATCGGGTAAAGCGAATAACGGCATTACCTTTGGACTTAACCAATTCGCCAACAGTGACTTTGTCGTCTTTAACGAAAGGCTGGCCCAACAAGGTAACTTCGGCAAGAAACTTTTTGATTCTTCCGGTCACCATTTTCTCAATAATCTCGGCCGGCTTACCACTTTCCAGAGCTTGCGCGGAAAAAATGTCCTTTTCTTTATCAATTGCTTCCTGAGAAACTTGATCTTCGGAAACGCAAGCCGGGTTGATTGCCGCAATATGCATCGCGATGTCCTTACCTAATGCCTCATCGGCTTTTTCCAGCGCAACCAATACGCCGATCTTACTACCGTGCAGGTAACAAGCAGCACCGCCGTCGGTCAAATTGTATTTTTCAAAACGTCTAATCGCAATATTTTCACCCAGTTTTGCAATCAGTTCGCGACGTACTTCGTCAACTGTCTTGCCGCTTGGCAGTTTCAGTTCCAATACTTCCTCGGGTGTTTGTACATCCGCGTTTAAGATCGTTTCGGTAACATTGTTAACGAAATTAACGAAATCGTCACCTTTCGCAACGAAATCAGTTTCGCAATTAATATCGGCAATTGCCGCAGCTTTAGCATCATCGCTGACTTTTACGCCCACCACACCTTCCCCTGCGGTACGTCCGGATTTTTTATCGGCTTTTGCTAAACCGGCTTTACGCATATTTTCGATGGCAATATCCAGATCACCGTTTGCTTCGACTAATGCTTTTTTGCATTCCATCATACCGGAACCGGTTCTTTCCCGCAGTTCCTTAACCATTGCAGCTGATATGCTCATTTTTCGTTTTTCCTCTTTATTCTTAACTATAAAAAACGCCTCCTGTTAGGAGGCGCTTTTCAGTTCAATGCGCCAGCCATTGCCTTCGAAGAGCTAATTGCCCTTCATCGCACCGGCGCTTACTCTGCGCTTGCTTCGACCTCTGATTCCTCAACAAAATCATCAGCCTGAGCCGATAAACTCAATGTCGCGGATTTCGCTTCCAACACTGCATCCGCTACGGACTCGCAGTAAAGTTTAACTGCACGAATGGAATCATCATTCCCCGGTATAATGTAGTCAACACTTTCAGGAGAATTATTCGAATCGACAATACCGACTACGGGTATACCGAGTTTTTTGGCTTCGCCAATCGCGTTTTTCTCATAACCGACATCCAATACGAATAATACATCGGGCACGCCTTTCATATCCTTAATGCCGCCCAAGCTGCGTTCGAGTTTTTCCAATTCGCGCTCCATTCCCAGCGCTTCTTTTTTGCTAAATTTATGATACAGCGTTCCGTCCGCTTTCATCGCTTCCAATTCTTTCAATCGATTGATCGATTTTTTGATCGTCTTGAAATTTGTCAGCATGCCGCCCAACCAGCGATGGTCGACATAAGGCATTCCGCAACGTTTCGCTTCTTCGGCGACCGCTTTACGAGCTGCTTTCTTGGTGCCAACGAACAGGATTTTGCCTTTGTTCGCGGACATTTGCCCCAGATAATTCATTGCGTCATTAAACAATGGAAGCGTTTTCTCGAGATTGATAATGTGAATCTTGTTACGGGCGCCAAACAGGTAATTAGCCATCTTGGGATTCCAGTAACGAGTTTGATGTCCGAAATGAACACCCGCTTCCAACATTTGACGCATTGACACTGCTGCCATTTTTTTCTCCTACGGATTATGTGAAACTTATCGTTTCGTTGGGTTACGCCTCCGCCTGCCCCCCTTGGCAACCCTCCCTTCAAATTAATCAAGAAAGGCACCCTACCAAGCGTGTCGACAAACGTGAGTATTTAAAATACAAAAATGAACTTGCCTTTATATCATAATTAGATTTCAACAACAATTAATTCTCTGCTAAACTGACATGACATCTTCGCTTACTCAAGTCTTTAACTACTATAATCTCCACTGCTTATCAAACCCTTAGCGAGTTTGTTCGATCAAGCCCGTTACACTAGCTTTCTTGCCAACATACAGCCGTTAAATCATGGGTATCATCATAAAAACACCAAGTGAAATCGATAAAATGCGCGTCGCCGGCCGACTTGCCGCCAACGTACTAGAAATGATCGAACCGCATGTTGTGCCGGGCGTCACCACCAATGAGCTTAATCAAATTTGCCACGACTATATTGTAGACGTTCAACATGCGATCCCGGCACCGCTCAATTATCATGGCTTCCCAAAATCGATATGCACTTCAATCAATCAGCAGATTTGCCACGGCATACCTAGCGACAAAAAATTAAAAAGCGGCGATATCGTCAATATAGACATCACAGTCATCAAAGACGACTATCATGGCGACACTAGCAAAATGTTTTGTGTCGGCGAAGTCAGCCCCCACGCCAAACGCCTAGTGAAAATTACTCAAGAAGCGCTGTATCGGGGCATAGAACAAGTCAAACACGGAGCAACCTTAGGCGATATCGGCCATGCGATACAAAAATTCGCCGAATCGAACCGCTATTCGGTCGTCCGGGAATTTTGCGGTCATGGTATCGGCCAAAAGTTTCATGAAGAACCGCAAGTATTGCACTACGGTAAAGCAGGGGAAGGCATTGCTCTTGAAGCCGGCATGATTATTACGATAGAACCGATGCTTAATTTAGGCAAACGCCATGTGAAAGTGTTAGCGGACGGCTGGACCGCGGTCACCAAAGACCGCAGTCTATCGGCGCAATGGGAACATACCATCCTAGTCACTGACCACGGCCACGAAATCCTGACACTGAGACAGGAGGAAATGTGACAGAGACCTTAGCCCATACCCGCTATTTCTCACAATCCGATTATATCGCTGCTTTTAAACAGCTAATCAAATCGAAAAACCTAGAGTTAAAGCAGGCATTTAACCCACAAGAACCGGTCACGCCTTTGCTGGTTGCCAAGGCCGAATTCGTCGATGACATCCTCATTAGCGGCTGGAATCATTTCCTCGGCGAGTTCGCCGGTCAATTGAGCCTGATCGCAGTAGGCGGATACGGTCGAAAAGAATTGTTTCCCTTTTCAGACATCGACATCGTCATTTTATTGGATAAACAGGCCTCTGCGGAAACCCAATCAGTATTAGGGCAATTTTGCAATTTCCTTTGGGACATCGGTTTAAAACCAGGCTTGAGCGTACGCACAGCCGAAGAATGCATTCAATCCTGCTCCGACGATCAAACCATCATGACCAGCCTAATGGAAACCAGGCTATTGTGTGGCAATCCGAGTTTGTGCGCAAAAGTGCTTGAACCGATTAATAATGGGGAGATATGGCCGTCAAACCTTTTTTTTGCCGCCAAAATGCAGGAACAGGAACATCGCTATTTTAAGTTTCACGATACTGCATACAATCTCGAACCCAATATTAAGGAAGGCCCCGGCGGACTGCGCGATATGCAAGTTATCGCCTGGGTCTTCAAACGCCACTATGGCTCTTCAACCCTAAAAGAATTGATTAAATACGGCTTCTTGCCCGAATCCGAATATGAAGAACTGGTCACCGCGCGCAATGTACTCTGGCGTATTCGTTACGCGCTTCATCTGCTAACCGGTCGTTGCGAGGATCGCCTGCTATTCGACTTTCAACGAGACCTGGCCGAACAATTCGGATTCAAAGGTATCGACCCGAATCAATCCGTCGAAGAGTTCATGCAGCACTACTATAAAACCGTAGTCGGCTTAGAACGACTCAACGAAATGTTACTGCAATTATTTCACGAGCGTTTTATCGGCGGCCAAACCACTTATCAACAAATTCAAACCAAAACCGCTAATCTCACCGCTATTAACGGCTACCTGGAAGCCGACACGGAAAGTTTTTTCGAGGACAACCCACTGGCATTATTGGAAATCTTCCTAGTACTCCAACAAAACCCTTCGCTAAAAGGCATCCGATCAAAAACGATTCGCTTAATCCGTAAAAGCCTGCACTTAATCGACGATCAATTTAGAACCAACAAGCACGCTAATCATCTATTCATCGAGATTTTACGCCAACCGCGCGGCATCACACACGAACTTCGGCGAATGAATCGTTATGGCGTACTCGCAGCTTACCTGCCTAGTTTCGCCCACATCGTCGCCAGAATGCAGTACGATTTATTCCACATTTACACCGTGGACGAGCACACACTATTCGTGATTCGCAATTTGCGACGCTTTTCGTTGGAAAAGCACACCCACGAACTGCCTTTTTGCAACGACATATTTTTGACGATCCCGAAACCCGAACTGCTTTATATCGCGGCATTGTTTCACGATATAGCGAAAGGCAAAGGCGGTGATCATTCGCAAGTCGGCGAAGAAATAGCCCAGGCATTTTGCCAGCAGCACGACCTGTCCAGGCATGATACTAAGCTCGTTACTTGGCTAGTCCGCAATCATTTGATCATGTCGATGACAGCCCAGCGCAAGGACATCAGCGACCCCGACATCATTCATGAATTCGCCATCCAAGTCGGTAGCACCGAATATTTAAATCATCTGTATTTATTGACTGTTGCCGACATACGCGCCACCAACCCGGAGCTATGGAACTCTTGGAAAGACGCATTATTGAAAGAACTCTATAGCGCAACCTACAACGCCCTGCGTCGCGGCCTCAAGAACCCGATCAATATCAGCGACAGACTCGAGGAAAATAAAATCGAAGCATTGGAAGAACTGCTGAAACTTGGCATCTCCGAAGCGACTATTCATGAGTCGTGGAAACATGTCGGCGATGAATACTTTCTCAGATATACCGCCGAAGAAATCGCTTGGCAAACGATTGCAATTGCATCCTGCGACGAATTGGACCTGCCACTGGTGTTACTACGCCCACAAACTCAACGAGGCAGTGCGGAAGTCTTTATTTACACCCGCAACGAAGATTTTATTTTTTCAATCAGCACCGAGACCCTCGATCAACTCGGCCTTACGATCCTCGATGCAAGGATCGTTACCACCAGCGACCAGTATGTATTGAACAGTTTCCAAGTCCTCGAACAATCTGGCGACCCGATCAAAGATTTGCATCGAGAAGTACATATTTGCTCGGCGCTCCGTAAAAACTTAAAAGAACACCACATCAACAAGCAAAAAAACATCCGGCGTCAATCGAGACAAGCCCGACACTTTCCGATACCGACAACGATTACCTTTCACGAAGATCCGCAACGACGTTTTACGGTCATGGAACTCATTACAACAGACCATGCGGGACTTCTTTCAAAAATCGGCCATGTTCTCAACGATCACAATATTCAGCTACACGACGCCAAAATCACCACGATAGGAAGCCGTGCAGAAGACATGTTTTATTTTACCGATTATCAATCCAACCCGATTCAAGACCACGAAACATTACAAAATTTGGAGCAAGCCATTCAATCCGCATTACGCGATCATTTATAGCTCCTACGCTAGCCGCATTCCGGCACCGGAATTACTCAGCAAAAACCGGTAGCAGGGCAGATTTCGATTCTATGCGCCCCCCCCCCTAATACGGATTATAAAGACGACATTGTAAATTCGCTCGAAGCCAGCCGATTTTCGATAAAACGAATGAGATTCTCATAACCATCTCCTTCGAGATCCTTATATCGCATACCGATTTCGCAACGATCCCTCGCTATCCGGCGGGAAAACTCAACATTACAACGCGCCTTTACCTGTAAAGGGCGATCGCCGGTAAGCGGCAAATCCAACCAAGCATTTAATTCCACCGGACGACCGTTACGGATGTAACATCCGCCCGGAGTCATCAAATTCCGCTGCAATATACTGCATTGAATCGAGAATCCGTCACTGGAAGTATCAATCGCCAATACTTTGAGGCGCACACCTTCTTCGTTGGTAACCACAACAGGCAAATGCGCAGCAACACGAGGATAAATTTTCTTTTCCATAGCCATCTCCGATCGACCAAATATTGTCACCAAAATTCTAGCCTATATCTTTTTTTTTACCAGAATATATATACAGTTGTCGTTCACACCTCATTCATTTAATAAGATTACTCAGCCGCGAAACAGCATCGCTTGACAACATTCTCGAGAGCATCAATCCGAAATAACCCACAAGAACCGGCTCTCCGTTATCAAAGAGCACTTTGTGACCTACCGAAATGAAATCGATCGAATCGAGGTCTTGACTTTAATCAACCGCTACGAAAGAATCTCCTGTATAATTTTCAAACAAGTTATGTTTTTTACCGCTCTTACACGACCGAAAAAATGTCCAATTAAGTTAGAAAGCATTAAGCGTTACCGACAAGGCCGGCAACCATCGGATAGGCGCTATCATTAAAGCATCATAATAACCAACTCTATCTAAACGTTTTTCAGTCGATATGGAGCAAATAAACTTTCGCACTTTTTCCGAGTCACAATGACTCGAATCATGTGTTTTTTCAGAGGTCTTCGCATGCATAAAAATTTCCTTACCCTTCTCTGCGGCGCCATGACGCTTATTGTTCCACTTGAACTACAAGCAGCCAATGATTTACCGCCTTCCGCTAAAATTGAATTGGGCGAATCGGAAGAAGTCTGTTCCGATTTCACTTCACCTAAATGGAGAGATGCACAAGTCATCGACGGCGTTGCGATTCAAGAATCGAGACTTTGCAACCCCGACAATCCCGCCGAAATTGCCGCCTTCGCAAAAGGGACGAACAACATCAGCATGTCGACGTTGATGGACACTCAACTGTCCACCGACTCGATCATCAAAACCAATGACATCGACGGCGACGGCGACCCCGACCATATCATCATAAAACTCGAAATCGTCGAATTAAACGGCCGCTCTCCCGATAGCACTGAATTGACCACTCAATTCGATATCGCGCCAGGCGTACGACCCACCTTTTGGGTATTCGCGCCTAAAACCCGCGACATGTCGACTCTGAGCCTCTACGAACCGCAAGCCAATGCGCTGCTGCGCGTTCCTTCACCAACCATACGCGTCGAAGAAGGCGATACCGTCTGGCTGGTTGTTGAAAATACCCACCACATGCCGCATTCGCTGCATCTGCACGGTGTAGATCATCCTTATATGGATCATAGCGGTAGCGGCAACGACGGCGTCGGTCAAACCAGCGCAAAGGACATCATGCCCGGCGAAAGTAAAACTTATGTCATCAAACCACGCCAAGCCGGTTCTTTTTATTATCACTGCCACGTTCAGCCGCATACCCATATTCCAATGGGTTTGCAGGGCATATTCGTCGTAGAAGAAAATCGTCCAAACAACTGGGTACAAACCTTCAATGTCGGCAATGGCCAAGTTCGACACCCGTCGGTAGCGGTTCAGGAAAAATATGCCCGCGAATACGACATGCATTATCAGTCGGCGGACAAGGAATTGCATGAACTGGCCCGCTCAGCAAACGACCCTCGCCTGCTCGCACAAAAACTGAATATGGAATACGACATCACCGATGCAACCGACGATTATTTCATGCTGAACGGCCGCTCATTCCCCTATACGATCAGAGAATCCTTGGTTGAAATGCAGCCGAATGAAAAGGTCAAGCTTCGCATATTAAACGGTCACACCGACGCATTGGGTCTTCATATCCATGGACATAGACCTATGATCACCCATTATGACGGCATCGATAACGGTCCGGGATCTTATATCATGCGGGATGTCCATACCATGGTACCGGCACAACGCATCGATCTGGAACTGGACGGCACCGACGACGGCTTACATAGCTTCGGCGAAGGGGTCTGGATGATGCATGATCATGTCGAAAAATCATTCACTACCAACGGCATCGGCGAAGGCGGCGATATCAGCTTGGTCGTTTACAAAGATTTTCTTGACGAAAAAGGAATTCCGAAAATGCAAGGCTGGACTCTGGCGCCTTATTTCACGAAAGAGTTCTGGCAAGGCAAATACCCGCTATGGCAAGATTACGACAAGTGGCGCAGCTTAGGCCTGCCCGACGCTCGCGGCTACAAAGCTCCTTTGCCGTCTCCGCCGCAAATGATGCTTGAAGGCCCGTCCAATTCTTCCGCCTCGACTACGACGGGTTCGGAAAAATCGTTTATCGGCGATTTATTCTCCGGATTGATTTTAGGCATCCTTGCTTACATGGCTATCGTGCGGCGCGAAGACATTTTCGCTCTGTATCATAAGCTCGTTAAAAAGCCCGCCTAAATTTCGACTGGGTTTGCGGAATTCCGAAAGGATTCCGCAAACCACATCAATTTCCTATTCCAAAATAAGTCAGATTGTCTATACAAAAATGGGCTTATTTAAGGCTATGTTCGCGTTAATAGTTGATACCTATTTGAACTCAAATTCAGCAGAAGCCAAAAGATATAGCTCTAAATATACCCGTCGTAGATCAAAATTCGGCGCCTGGGTGTCCGCTAAAGGACGCCGTGAATACGTCCATGTAGGCTCTATGCCAGCTCCATGCTGGCAAAGCCTTTATCAGACACCCAGGCGCCTCCTCTGGCACTGCAGAAATTTGAAGTGCGACAGGTATAACTTGCTTTTTTCAATATTGAGCGGGATTGTTGAAATGAGGGTACGGTTGCTCGATTGACAGGTGTCGGCGGCAGGGCAGATTTTTGCTCCTGCAAAATCTGCATTCATGCCATCCTTAGCAATCAGTCGCCGCCGTCAAGCCTACATGGAGGTATTTACGGCGTCCTTTCAAGCGAGTAATCGTACCCTCTTCCACGCTCAGTGTATTGGAAAGTAATTTTTGACTATTTCCTGAATGGTTTATTTTGTAGGAAAGAGAACCGTTTCAACAGCTAACGCGAATATAGCCTTATTTAATGTATAACAATCGTAGATGCGGAGTGCCCGTCAAAGAACGCCGTAAACCCAGCACCTAAATTATCCAAGACAATTAACCATGACAATGGGCTATGGAATTTAAATACTGGGTAAATACGTCCATGCGGGTCCCTAGCCTAGCGTTAGGTGAGGGACCGAGCACCCCAGGGCCTCCTTCGGCACTGCCGAAATTTGAAGTGCGAATCGCTCAACAAATTCGGATAGATCCGGTGTTGAAAGCACGAAGACCGACGGATATTTCTATTTCGAAACCGTTTTCGTTACGCATCTCGTTATCCATTTTCTCGTTTCGTCGAGCACTAAAACGCTCGAAGCAACCAGTGTCGCAACCAGCCAGTCGACCGGATTCAGTGCTGTCGTTCCAAATACCTTTTGTGCGGGCGGCCAATGAACGACCACGATTTGTAGCAAAACGACGACAAACAGCGCGAACCATAATTTTCGGTTATGAAAAAAATTGCGGTTGAACGCCGTTTCGTGCTCGGCTCGGGCGTTGAATACGTTAAAGAACTGATACAGCACAAAGGTCGTAAATGCCATCGTAACTGCATATTCAGGATTGCCCTGGTCAAGACTATAGGTAAATACCGACAAGGTACCGATCATCATCGTCATGCCATAAGCCACCAAGCGCAGCAAACGACCGCCGGAAAGAATCTGCGCGCCTGGACGACGTGGTGTTTCTTGCATCAAACCGCTACGAGCCGGTTCGATACCGAGCGTCATCGCCGGCGGACCGTCCATGATGATGTTGATCCACAGCAGTTGGATCGCCGTAAACGGCATCGGCAACGCCAATAACGTGGATGCCAACACCGTCAAAATAGCGGCAATGTTTGTCGAAAGCTGGAATCGCACGAACTTGATGATATTGTCGTAAATAACCCGTCCTTCCTCAACCGCATGAACGATAGTCGCGAAGTTGTCGTCGGTCAACACCAGCGTGGCGGCCTCTCGCGTCACCGCCGTGCCGGTGACGCCCATTGCGACACCGATATCGGCTGCTTTGAGGGCCGGCGCATCGTTCACGCCATCGCCGGTCATCGCGGTGATATGACCGCCGGATTTCAGTGCGTTCAGAATCGCAACCTTGTGCTGCGGCGAGACTCGTGCGAATACAGCGATATCGTCAATGCGCTGGCTCAATTCGTTCGGCGACATCCGGTCGAGTTCGGCGCCGGTAACGACGCCCCCCGACAGACCCAACTCGTTCGCGATCGCCTCCGCGGTCGCTTTATGGTCGCCGGTAATCATTTTGACTTGAATTCCCGCCGTTTTGCAGTGCGTGACGGCTTCCGCCGCTTCGGCTCGGGGCGGGTCCATCAAACCGACCAGGCCTAAAAACTCCCACGCTTCGGTCCATCGCCAAAGATCGCCTTTCGGGTCGAATTCATTCGCCGCGATTTCCCGCCTAGCGACGGCAAGCACCCTCAACGCGCTGTTGGCGAGGCGATCATGTTCGGTTTTGATTCTGTCGAGCGACGACTCATCGAGCGGCTCCGTATCGTTATCGCCGAGGCAAAAGCGCGAATGCTTCAACAAAACATCGGGTGCGCCTTTGATAAACATGTCCACAACGTTTTCGCGCCGATGGAAAGTGGCCATGAACTTGTGCGCAGAATCGAAAGGAATTTCCGCAATTCTCGGCGAACGTTCCTGTTCGAGAGCGGGGTCGAGCCCGCTTTTTTGCGTCAATACGAAAAGCGCGCCTTCGGTCGGATCACCAATCAACTCGCCGTCTCGTACGCTCGACTCGGTACAGAGCGCCATCGGCAGCAAAAACGGTCGCCAATCCCGATCGCCGGAGCTTTCGATACGGCCATCGGACCGATACCCTTCGCCTGTGACATCGAAACGTTGACCGGCATACCATCCCGAACGGGCCGTCATCTGATTGAGCGTCAACGTGCCGGTCTTGTCGGTGCAAATGACCGTAGTCGATCCGAGCGTTTCGACCGAAGCCAGTTTTTTGAGAATCGCGCGTTTTCTCGCCATTCGCCACATACCGATTGACAGCGTCACAGTGACGACGGCGGGAAGCCCTTCCGGCACCGAAGCCACGGCCAGTGCAATAGCCGTCATGGCCGCATCGGTCCACGGGGCTCCGCGTTGTATCGTCAGCGCAAAGATAATCAGCACGATCGCGCCGGCGAGAACAGCCAGGCGCTTGCCTAAAACATCGAGTTGTCTTTGCAGCGGCGAAGGCGAATCGGGTGCTTTCGCAATCATTTCTGCCAAATCACCCATGACCGTACGCATCCCTGTGTCGGTGATTATCATTGTCGCCCGCCCTCTTGTGACGACCGTATTCATAAACAAGAGGTTGTTTTGTTCGGCCAACGGCAAATCGTCTAGATCCAGCTTTTCATGTGTCTTCGCAACGGCTTGCGATTCGCCGGTCAACGCCGATTCCTGCACTTCGAGACTGTGGGCTTCGACCAAGCGGCCGTCTGCCGGCACCCGATCGCCGGCTTCGAGCAAAACGATATCGCCAGGCACCAATTCCACCGCATCGATCTCCTGCATTTGTCCGTCGCGCCGCACTTTTGCACGCGGCGCCAACATGCTTTTCAATGACGCCAATGTCTGTTCGGCACGATGTTCTTGATAAAAGCCCAAACCGGCATTGAAAGCGACGACGATCAAAATTACGATGGCATCTTTCAAATCACCGATAAACCAGGCCAGCAGGGCCGCCAATAACAAAACGACGATCAGAAAACTTTTGAATTGATCGAGAAATTTAAGCCAAAGCGGACGCGGCGGCGATTCAGTCAAACAGTTTTCGCCGTGCAATTTTAGCCGATGACGGGCTTCTGCCGTGGTCAGTCCCGTTACCGAATCGGTTGCGAATTCCGCAGCCACCGTCTCGACCCCAAGCGTATGCCACGATCCGCGCTGGCGATTTATCGACGCGGACGATCGATCATCCAGATCGATCGATGCAGCTCGATTATCGTCGTTGACCTCGGCATTGAATTCGCGGATGAAGATTTCCCAAAACGCGACAAATAGAGCGGCAATCAACGGTCCGATCACGAATCCGTTCATGCCGAACCAGACTAAACCGCCGAGCGTCGACAACAATACGATATAGTCGGGCAGTTTAGTGTCACGGCCAACCAGTATCGGTCTTAATAAATTGTCGACCAAACCGATCACGCCGGCACCGAAACCGATCAGAATCAAGCCATGCTCCCAGTCGCCGACAGCAAACAAATAAATCGCGACCGGCATCCAGATTAGCCCAGCGCCGATAACCGGAATCAGCGACAATAGCGCCATCACGACGCCCCATAGCAACGCGCCTTGTATGCCGAGCAACGCAAAAATGATTCCGCCCAATGCACCTTGAACTGCGGCGACCGTCAGATTGCCTTTGACGGTTGCTCTGATGACTTCAGTTAATTTCGCGAAGAGTAATTTTTCGCGCTCGTCTCCTAGAGGCAAAGCTTTTATCAATAACGCCAGCAAAGCATGACTGTCGCGCAACATGAAAAATGCGACGTACAACGTCAAGCCAAGGCTGACGACAAACTCCATCGTGCTTTGACCTATCTGAACGGCATTCTGGGCAATATGACGGCTGACAATGATCGCTGCGTTCGAGAGATGTTCCTTAAAGATATCCAGATCGAGATGCAGGCGTTCCAGCAAGCCTGGAACCGCCGGAAACCCCTGTTTGATTTGAGCGATATAACGGCTGAAATCGATGTCGCCGCTTTGCAGTCGCTGATACAGTTCCGCACCTTCCTGAAAAAAAGACACAACAACGAACAGGGCCGGAGCGATGCCGACCAGAAGGCAAATCGCCAATGTCGCGAGCGCCGCCGGATTCGGACGCCCCCACAGCTTGACAAGGCGCACATACAGCGGGTGAAACAACATTCCGATCACGCAAGCCCAAAAAACGGCGCTGAAAAAGGGTTCGAGCAAATGCAAGAACAACAACGTGACCAGGACGAGCATCAATAGAAACGATCCATGCTCTAATCGGATGCGGAAACGGTCGGAATAACCGGTACCGCGATGAGCGGAATGCTCGGGTCTGTCTTTGGTTACTGTTTTATTATCTTCGTCTCGCATCGTCATCAATTCCGTTACACTGAGCTTCATCGGATCGGGCTAATATAGCAGAAGCCGAACTGCCCATAACGCTTCGTTTCGTCTTTGCTACAAAAATCGTTATGAAATTGCCAAATTCGATGTTGAAGATGGGTTAAGGATTTGGGCGTAAATAAATTTCCTATTTTACGGAGGATTCCTAGCCGTCGCGAAAGCAGAAAAAGATCGTGACCGTGATGACCGTCAATTGCATGACAAAATGGCCGATGCCGCCGAGAATTAAAGAATATAGGCCGCACATCCTATCTTGAATTTTAAAATGGATGATTTTATGGGAACCATAGCAGCAAAGTTCTGGTTAAATAAGGCAGAAGCAAAACTTAAAAACACATAACTCTCAAAACCCTTGCTCATAATTCTTTCTTTTTTGTGGAAAAGGGATAGGGTTAAATTAAAGACATCAATTGGGTAATATCCGGTCAAATTTTCTACCAGGGGGCTCGGTTTAACGATTGCAAACCTCGTAACTAAACTCGAGAGCTTTTCACTCCGGATTTTACATACAGCTTTTTGGTTTTTTATAAATAGGAGGCATCGTTGGATATTGCTCTACTGGTTATTCTCATCATTTTAAACGGCTTATTCGCAATGTCAGAGATTGCGTTGGTGACAGCCCGCAAAAACAGACTTCAAAAACTGGCGGATGACGGCGATAAAGCATCAGGAATCGCTATACGTCTCGGTAGTAAACCCACTCAGTTCTTATCGACAATTCAGATTGGTATAACCGCAATCGGTATTCTCAATGGGATAGTCGGTGAGGCCGCGTTGGCTGGTCCGCTTGCTGAAATTTTAATCGGACTTGGCATTGAACAAAAAGTCAGTGCCGCAGGTTCCACTGCGATAGTAGTAGTGGGAATAACCTATGTTTCTATTGTCATAGGCGAACTGGTCCCGAAGAGGATAGCGCAATACAATGCCGAAGGTATCGCTCGTTTCGTAGCGCGCCCGATATCGATTCTGGCGAAACTGTCTCGTCCATTTGTTTTTTTCCTATCTGTGTCGACCGATAGTTTGTTGCTTTTGATTGGTAAAAAGGAGTTGAGCAGCACCAACATCACCGAACAGGATATCCACGCGATGTTGGCCGAAGGCAAAGAGTCGGGGGTAATTGAAGTACAAGAACACGATATGGTACGTAACGTGTTCCGGCTTGACGAACGTCAGATAGCCTCACTGATGACGCCGCGTAGTGAAATTGTGTATTTGGACATCGACAAGTCACTCGAAGAAGGTATCGAACACCTGATTCAATCGGGCCATTCGTGTTTTCCGGTGTGTCGCGGCGGATTGCATGTGATTCTTGGTGTTATCAGCGCCAAACAGATGCTAAGACAGCGTTTGACGACCGAGACCGACCGTATCATCGAATTTTTGCTTCCAGCCGTTTATGTGCCCGAGTCATTGACAGGAATGAAATTACTGGAGCAATTTCGGGAATCCGGCGTCCAAATGGTTTTTGTTGTCGATGAGTACGGAGAGATATTAGGGCTCATTACGTTGCACGATGTTTTGGAGGCACTGGTCGGTGAATTCAAACCTCGCGACCCGGAGGATGTCTGGGCAGTTCAACGTGTGGACGGATCTTGGTTGCTGGACGGCTTAATTCCTATTCCGGTGCTCAAAGATCGGCTCGATTTAAAGTCGGTACCTGAAGAAAATAAAGGCAGATATAACACGCTTAGCGGAATGATGATGTGGCTGATCGGAAGTCTTCCGCGTACTGGCGACGTAGCTAAATGGGAGCGATGGCGGCTTGAAGTTGTCGACTTAGACGGCAATCGAATCGATAAGGTGCTGGCCAGCCAGTTGCCTGATTAGAATTCCGAACGGACGTCTCGGCAGTGTGATTGATATTGTAATCAATTAATTAAAAGATAATTCTTGTCAAGACGGAAAGAATATAATTCTATCGATAGCCCTGGTGATTAAATATTTATCGCTTTGTTTTTTCAGGAACAATCCTATCACTTTGGATCCGGTACAATCTATACCCTTTGCTAGTCAAATTTCGGCGGCAGGGAAAGCCGCCGTCAAGCCTACACAGACCTATTCACGGCGTCCTATCAAGCGAGTTACCGAACCCGCTACGAAACTCATAGCACAAGGAAGTTATTTTTCACGAAATCCTTAGTACGAACCTGGCGTGCGCCGGATATCTCGAAAAGTCTCACCCTTAGCCAACTTAGGCAAATCTCCATCCAAACCCATTGCGGCCCGCATGATTTTTTTCTTGGCCGGCATAATACGCTCAGCTAGGCCCAAACCCAAATTACGGAAAAACTTGACCGGAGCGATCTCATTACTGAAAACACGGTAAAAAACATCCATGACCGTCATCATTCTGAGATTATCGACACGTCTTGCCTTTTCATAACGCATTAATTCCGGCAATGCACCTATATCGCACCCAGCCCGATAAGCCTCCAGCAAAACTTCTACCAACGCAGCAGCATCGAGCAAACCGATATTGACGCCTTGACCGGCCAATGGATTAATCATATGCGCAGCATCACCGACCAAAGCGACACCGGGTCTCACATAATTTTGAGCGTGCTGCCGTTTCAACGGAAACGAAGCAGCGCCCAAAATAGCATTAATTCGTCCAAGACATTCCGGAAACGCATCGATTAACTCCTCCAGCAATTGATCGCTGGGTAAGGATTTTAACCGCTTGATTGCGTCAGGAGAGTTATACCAAACCAATGACGCGTGTCGACCGGTTAACGGCAAAAAAGCCTGTGGACCGCTCGACACGAATCGTTGCCAAGTAATATCTTGCTGAGGATAATCGGTTGCCACATAAATCACCAGCGCATGCTGTTTATAATCCCAACCGGTCACGCCGATCCCCGCGATCTGCCGAACTTTCGAATTCCCTCCGTCTGCGCCGACTAAGACATTTGTCGTCAAAATTGTACCGTCATCCAGCTCGACCATCGAACGATGACCATCGCCATCTAAGCCGTAATCGATGCGCTTAATGCTCGCCGGACAAAATAAATTGACATTATCGAAATCCTGTAAACGCTCCAACAAAGCTAATTGGGTTACCCGGTTTTCGACGATATATCCCAACTCACTGTGATCAATGTCGTCACTGCAAAATTCGGTATCGCCGACGGTTTCCCATACTCGCATGCGCCGGAAAGGGCAATAACGACGACTCAGAACCCCCTGCCACGCGCCGACCGCCTCCAAAATATGCCGGGAGGCAATACTCAAGGCGGACACTCTAAGATCATGGGGTTGGCCTGAAGAAAACTCATCGGGGAATACTTGTTCGATCAGGGCAACCTTAAGACCACTTCCGCCTAGTCCGCAAGCCACTGCCGCCCCTACCATTCCCCCACCGACTACTACAACATCAAAATTCATTTTTAATTTGGACTCCGTAATTAACATTTACAAATAGTTAACCCAGCACATTCGACAATGCTCAAAACACACAACCGAACCGCCCACAACGATCAACTTTCGAGCCAAAGATTGACTAAGACTATAACAATTTCAGCAATTCCCAATTTGGGGATCAAAAAGGGTGTGGAGTATGCTTGGCGAGGATGTCGGCAGCAGGGCAGATTTTTGCTCCTGCAAAATCTGCATTCACGCCATCCATGGCGCTTGCAGATTTTTGCTCCTCGGCAACTGCTGAGTGACATGGATGTAATGAATACAGAAACATTTTTCTGCCCTGCGTCGCCTAAAGCGCCTACTGTTGGTGCCCTATACTACACGCCATCCTTGGCGTTCGAGCTGCCGCCAAGCCCCCCATGGATGAGTTTACGGCGTTCCTCGACAAGCATACCCCACACCCTAAGATCGGCGAAACTGCTCAAACTGGGAATTGCTGATAACAATTTGCATCTAAATGACTTAAAATGCGACTCATGATATCATTTGCAGGTTTCTCTGAACGCAATTGCCTGCATAACTCATTGCATCGCCAATGCAAACCACTCTGGTTGAACAATTAAAACCGGACTCTATCATGCATTGCGAGAAAAACGAACTACTAACGCTGTTGATCACAGCATGACTGGAACGGGCTGGATATAATGACTGAAATTTCCCGAATAAACCTCAAAGAACCTTTGCTTTACGACGCCGATCTTTCCCAAGATAGCTGCGGCGTGGGTTTTATTACTCATAAACAAAGCAAACAAACTCACGAGCTACTCGTCAAAGCACATGAAGCGCTATGCACGATTCCCCACCGCGGCGGCATGAGCGCGGAAGGTATCGGCGACGGAGCCGGCGTGAATGTCGACCTATCATTGAGATTTTTTCGAAAAATCACCGGAAACAGCAACCTGCAACTCGGAGAATTTGGCGTTGCCAATTTTTTCTTTCCGGAAGATCACGAGCGTTACGATAATTTCGCGATAGAATTGATCGAAAAACACCTAACTCGATTCGGTCTGCCGGTCATTACTTGGCGAAACATCCCGGTGGACAGCCAAGTCATCAACGAAGCATCCAGAAAAGCACAACTGCCGATCAAGCAATTGATATTCGGGCGCCCGGAAGCTTTAAAGGCGGCCACTCATAACGAATTCGAACAACTGATTCAAAGCGCATTGCTGGATATCGAAGCCGATGGCTTTACCCGCGACGAATTAACCGGTTTCTACCCGCTTTCGATGAGCTCGAGAACCCAGGTTTACAAAGGCCGACTGAATTCTTTCGAAGTAATACCGTACTTTATCGACCTGTACGACGAAGATCATGAAATACATACCCTATTCTTCCATACTCGATTCTCGACCAATACCGCTCCGGCAACGATGATGGCGCAACCGTTCCGCTACATGGCGCATAACGGAGAGTTAAACACCGACAAAAAAAATCGACTCAGTGAAAACGCGATCGCGCGCTTACACAACAAACATATCGTCTTCCCGTGCGGACAATCCGACTCGGGCCGCCTCGATCAAACACTGACTCGCCGAATCAACGAGGACGAGCTCGATGTCGTCACGGCTGTGCTGGCGATGATGCCGCCTGCCTGGGAAAACGACACGACCCTATCTCCTAAAGTCCGGGCGATGCTTGAGTATTTCAGCCTTTATGAAGAAAAAAACGACGGCCCCGCAGCTCTAATTTTCTGCGACGGTATTCGCGTTGGTGCACGCCTAGACCGCTTAGGACTTAGACCATTACGCTCGGTTGAAACCGAAATTTATCTAGCCGTGATGTCGGAAGCCGGTCAAATCGACTTTCCGCCCAAAGACGTTATTAAACGCGGACGTATCGAAGCCGGCGGTATGGTTTATTTCGACCACAGTACCGGACAGACTTATTACAGCCATCAAGTCTTGGAAAAACTCGCCGGACAAAAAGACTATGAAACGATGCTCCGCGAACGCAGCTTGCATATCGGCGAACTGCCCGACGTCTCATTCGATGAATTAAACGCGGTCAACAACCAATTCAACATCGATCAACAACATACCGCCTACTCACTGAATCAGGAAAGCTTTAAATTCCTGCTTGATCCGATGTTAAGTACCGGTCTTGAAAAAGTTTCGGCGATGGGCTATGGAATTGCCCCGAATGCGCTTTCCGATGCCGAAGGCGGTATGTCCCGTTATTTCAGCCAGCGCTTCGCCCAAGTCACCAACCCTCCGCTCGACTCCCTCCGTGAAAGCGACGGTATGACCTTGCGGGTTGCGCTCGGCGCCAAACCGACCTTTTCGGAAGGCAACAGCAAGCAATTAGTCATCGACTCGCCAATTCTGCAAAGAACGCATTTGGAACAGATTCGTCGACAAGCCAGTGTCAAGACCGTCACATTGGACATGCTATTCACTCCGGACTTCGAAAACCCAAAAAATAACGAAGACCTTCTCGAGTCGGCGGTACGCGCCGTTTGTCAGAAAATTGAACAAGCAGCCCGCGTCAATACCGGCATCATCATTCTCAGCGACACCGGCATCAGTCGCGATAAAGCGGCGATTCCCGCGTTGCTAATGGTTGCCGCAGCCAATCAACACTTGGTCAAACAAGGTTTGCGGTTTCATTCTTCATTGATCGCAGAAACCGGGCAAGTCGCCAGCGCTCATGATATCGCAACAATACTCGGCTTCGGCGCTTCGGCGGTCTGCCCGATCAGCGCCTACAATCGCGTCATCAGCCAAATTCAGCCCGAGAAACAACAAAAAGCCCTCGATAATTTCAAGAAAGCCGCAGAAAAATCGCTGATGAAAACGATGGGCAAGTTCGGTCTATGCACCGTGGAAAGCTACATCGGCGGCGAGTTTTTCGAATCGAATTATCTGGACACCAACGAGCCGCGCCTGCAACCGTATTTCCCGAATATCAACGCGCCGGTCGGCGGAGTGCGCTATGCGAACATTGCGAAAAGCGCGGCCGAATGGCATTACAAAGCATTGAGTATCAAGGACGAAAAAGATATTCCTTTCATCGGTTTGTTCAAGGAACGGCAAGACGGCGCAGGCCATAGCTTCGGCAATCTCGCGGTCCGTGAATATATCAATATGACCGACGAACCGATCTTGTATATTCCTCAAGACAAATCTCCGGAAGCCAGCGATACCGCTTATTTCGATTTCGGTTATGACAAACGCACGCCCGAACAAATCGACAATTTCGGCATCACGCCGGCTTATCGCAGTTTCGCGAAAAAGCTGTATCAAGAGCGCGACAACCGCCCGGCCGCATTACGCGACATCATGGACCTGCCGGCCGATATCAGCCAAGCGCAAAGCACGGCCGATTTCGACCGCATTTTGGGTAAGCAAAGCTTGCTTGGAAATAACAATTACATGATTCACGGCATCGCGGTTGAACGGAACAACGATGTAGATTATTCGATTACACTACCGGAAAACAACAGCGAAGCGCGGTTGACTGCCCTAGCCGAGTATTTCAAAAACCGTTTTGGCGATAGCGCGGCAACGATCAGCGTTACTAACAATGCCTGTGCAATCAAGCTCTCAGACAGCGGCAATATTTTCGGGCAATACTTGGCCAATATAAAAACGGCCCGTTCTCCCATTGCATTGTCCGGCGTTCAACCAGCCCATCAAATCACTGCCAAACTCGCATCCGGCGCAATGAGTCACGGTGCATTGATCGCCGAAGCGCACGAGGCCGTCGCGCAAGGCACCAACATTGCCGGCGCGCTCAGCAACTCCGGTGAAGGCGGCGAACACTCAAGCCGTTTCAACACGCTACGCTCCAGCAAGATCAAACAGTTCGCATCGGGTCGCTTCGGCGTCTGGGCCGGTTACCTGGCCGACCCGAACATTGAGGAAATCGAAATCAAAATCGCTCAAGGCGCGAAACCCGGGGAAGGCGGCCAATTGCCGGCACCGAAAGTGTCAGTTGAAATCGCGGCATTACGCGGCGGCACGCCGCAAGTCGAGTTGGTCAGTCCGCCACCGCATCACGACACCTATTCGATCGAAGACCTCGGTCAATTGATTCACGACGCCAAGGCGGCCCGCGTTCGCGTTGTCGTCAAACTGGTTTCGTCCGAAGGCATCGGCACGATCGCGGTCGGTGTCGCGAAAGCAGGCGCCGATGTCATCAATGTGGCCGGTAACACCGGAGGCACCGGCGCGGCTGCGGTCACAAGCCTAAAAAACACCGGTCGCTCTGCCGAAATCGGCATTGCCGAAGTTCATCAAGCATTAGCAGTGAACGGCTTACGGGATAAAGTCATCTTACGCTGTAGCGCCGCGCATCAAAGCGGACTCGATGTCATCAAATCGGCGATATTAGGCGGCGATTCCTTCGAATTCGGTACGACGGCGTTAATGATGCTGCGTTGTGTCATGGCGAAAAACTGCAACGTGAAATGTCCGGCAGGATTGACCACGACACATGAGGAATTCAAAGGCGACCCGAGAGTACTGGCGCAATACTTCATGAATCTCGCACATGAAGTCCGCGAAATTCTATCGGTACTGGGCTATCACAGCCTAAGCGAAATACGCGGTCAAACTGATTTATTGCATTTAATTAACCATCGATCTATCGTCGGACAGCTCGATTTCACGAAATTGCTGACCCAAGTACCTGTCGTCAAAGTCGAAAAACCGATTTATCTTGAAGCAAATTTCAGCATCGACGACAAAATCATCGAGCAGGTTAAATCGTCGGTGATTTTCGGCAATAAGAAGCAAATCGTTATCGAAGGCGAGGAATTCAAACTCAGCAATCGCAATAAAACGGTCGGCGGCCAAACCGCGATCGATATCGAACGCATACTGGCTTACGATTTAAACAAAGAACAAGTCACCCGGTCGAAAACGATCTATACCAACCAACACGGACGGCGATATCTTGCGTCCGAGTCGGTCGTCGTAAAAACGACCGGCTCGGCGGGACAAAGTTATGCTGCTTTCATGAATGACGGCATGCGCATGGAACACACCGGCACTTGTAACGACGGCGTTGGCAAATCGGCCTGCGGCGGCACCTTAATCGTCGAATCCCCAGGCGGCGGTATCAAAACACCCGGCAATAACGTGCTGATCGGTAACTTCGCGCTGTTCGGCGCAACCGGCGGCAAAGCCTTTATCAACGGCGAGGCCGGCGACCGTTTCGCGGTACGTAATTCCGGTGCGATGGCAGTCGTCGAAGGCGTCGGCGATTTCGCCTGCGAATACATGACCAACGGTGCGGTATTGAATCTCGGCCACTTCGGCAAGGGTTTCTGTAACGGCATGTCCGGCGGTAATGCCTATCAATACGACCCTGAAAACTTGTTACCGAAGCTTTACGACAAAACCTCGGTTGAACTACACGACCTAGTCGAAGACACAGATAGAGCAAGGGCGCATGAACAATTCATTTTGTCTATGCTGGAACAACACGCCGATTATGCGAACTCCAGCAAGGCCAAGCATATTCTGAAAAACTGGGAAGCCGAGCGCAAGCATTTCAAATTCACGATTCCGCTCTGGTTATATAGAACACAGACGGCCGAGTTTTTAAGCCAAACAATGGATCGCAAAGCAATGATCGAGGAACTGGCGGTATCCTACGCTGCTCGGCAAATCGAACAAATGAAATCGGCCTATCGACAAAAGCAGCCATTATTCGGTGGCGCAATCCCCGGTTACGGAGAAACCGACACCAACTTGACCTTTAGGCTGGTCAACAGTTATGCGGTGATCGACAAAGCATTCCGGATTGCCAGCGAGCAATTGAAACTCAAGTCCGCCACACCGACACCAGATGCCTTAGATAAAGCGGCTTGGAAATTGATCGAATCTCGTCCGCGTAAAATTCAGGACGTTCTGGTTAAGGAAACCCGCGAAGCCTATAGTAATTACAGCGACGAACAACTCAGCTGGCTATTGGCCGGCAAACGCCTGACCGATTATAAAACCGCTCTTGCCAACCGAGATGTGCAAAGCTTCTATTCGATCGGATCAACCGCTTGGATCATGGAGCAGGACAAAATCAATCGTGAAGCCTTAGCCGGTATTCCTGCCATTGAACAATATCTCGCGGGATTGGTAGGCTCCGGTATTATTCAAGAAATGATGACCCCTACCGCGGCTTAACTTCCAAGCTATCTCTACTACATACCGGCATTCCCCTAAAGTAACTCATGGGCGCGCCGGTATACGGTCAATAATTTGTATTTAAACATGATGAAAACACCTCATATTCCTCTTAATGCTCCCTACAGCGATAGCCAAAGAGCTTGGCTTAGCGGCTTTTTTGCAGGCATGCATACGCAAATGATTCAAAGCGCAGGCAGCAAGAGTCAGGCCGACGCTCGCATTATTCACATTCTTTATGGCACGCAAACCGGCAACTCGGAAGCACTCGCCAACGATGCCGCCGCATCCGCTAAAGCTCACGGTTTGAAACCGCTGATTAGAAGCATGGATGAAGTCGAATTGACCCTATTCGAAAAAATGGATTACCTGCTGATCATTACCAGCACTTACGGCGAAGGTGAAATGCCGGATAATGCGCAAATGCTTTGGGAAGCCGTGTCATCTGACGATGCACCCTCCTTAAAACATATGAAATATTCGGTACTGGCACTAGGCGACACCAGTTACGACCAATTCTGTCAAGCCGGCATCGAATGGGACCGACGACTAGCTGAACTGGGCGCCGAACGTATTTATGACCGGATCGACTGCGATGTCGACTTCGAGGAGCCGGCCGAATTATGGATTTCGGAAGTCATTCCACATATGGCCGATGGCGCTTCGGCGACCGTTATCGTCGACTCCGACGCCGCTATGATCGAAGCGCCGAAATATAACCGTAAAAACCCGTTCCCGGCCAAATTACTCGTCAACCGACTGTTAACCGCCCCCGAATCATCGAAAGAAACACGGCATTATGAAATCTCGATCGCCGGTTCCGACCTAAGCTACGAAGCCGGAGACGCGTTATGCGTATTCCCGACCAATTGTCCGGAACTCGTCAAAAACATCCTGCAAGCAATCAACTGTACAGGCGAAGAAGAAGTACCTGTCGATAGCGAATTAATGCCGCTTAATGAAGCGCTACGCGTTCATTTCGAAATCAAATTGCCATCCAAGGAATTGATCGATGAAATCGCTCGCCGCTCCGGCGATCAGGAATTGAATACGCTACTCAAAGAAGGCGACAAGGAAAGATTGGCGAATTACCTTTGGGGGCGCGATATTCTCGACTTATTTTTGCAATTCCCGGACATGGATATCTCTGCAGCCGAATTGATCGCCTTACTGAAGCCCTTGCAACACCGAGCCTATTCGATATCGTCGAGCAGTAAAAAACACCCTGATGCCGTGCATCTGACCGTGGCCAGCGTTCGCTATCAAAGCCATGACCGTGAACACAAAGGCGTGTGCTCAACCTTCCTGGCCGATCTGGTCGATGAAACAACCGATGTCCGCTGTTTTTTCACGCCTAACAAGGTATTCCGAGTCCCGGAAGACAACAGCCTACCGATGATCATGGTCGGCCCCGGCACCGGCGTCGCGCCCTTTCGGGCATTTCTGCAGGAGCGAGAAGTACGGCAAGCAACAGGCAAAAACTGGCTGTTTTTCGGCGACCGTAATGCCGCGACCGACTTCATTTATCGGGAAGAGCTCGAAGCGATGCAAGCTTCAGGAATTTTGACGCGGCTCGACTTGGCATTTTCCAGGGATCAGCAAGAAAAAATTTACGTCCAAGACCGAATGCGCGAATACGGCGCGGAATTATTCGCTTGGCTCGAACAAGGCGGCTATTTCTTCGTCTGCGGCGATGCTTACCGCATGGCTAAGGATGTCGATAAAGCGCTACACGATGTGATCGCCAAACATGGAAAAATGACCGAACAACAGGTCGTCGATTATGTCAATCAATTGAAAAAAGATAAGCGTTACGTTCGGGACGTTTATTGATTCCGGTTCACACATACTCCTTGTACGCCAACGACGCCAAAATCGAAGGCTATTGATTGCTAAGTCTATCTTCGCGAGCCAAATTCCACATTCACCCGGCACCTAAGTTTTCCAAGATAGTTAATTCTAACTAATGGACTATGTGGAATTCAGGTGCTGGGTGAATACGTCCCTATAGATACTCTTCGCCGAACACTCCGGCGCCGAAATTTGACAAGCAAAGGAATATATGCTTGGTGACTCTCTTATTACTTCCAAGCCAAGGTCTGCCTTAGGCCTCATCTAACAGGTTTGTTTCATGAATGATTTTATTCCAGGTCAACGCTGGATTAGTAACACCGAATCCGAACTGGGTTTAGGTATCGTCGTCGAATCCGAATTCAACCGCGTTACAATGCTCTTTCTGGCTACCGGCGAACGCCGCGTGTATGCGAAAGATAACGCCCCACTGACACGCGTCATTTTCAGCGAAGGCGATACCATCGAATCCGCCGAATACAGTAAACTGACCGTGACCAAAGTCATCGAACGCAACGGCCTGGTGGCCTATGTCGGTAAAACCGAGGAGAATCAAGAAATAAGCCTCGATGAAATAGAATTGAACCATCATATTCAATTCAATAAACCGCAGGATCGTTTGTTTACCGGGCAATTCGACCCGAGCGCTTGGTTTCAATTGCGTTATCAAACATGGCAATACTGCCGCGAACATCAACAATCGCCGGTCAAAGGCCTGCAAGGCGGACGGACGTCGTTGATCGCACACCAGTTATTCATCGCGCATGAAGCCGCACAACGCCAGACGCCTAGAATCATGCTTGCCGACGAAGTCGGCCTCGGTAAAACCATCGAAGCAGGATTGATTCTGCATCACAGGCTCAATAACGGACTCAGCAGCCGCGCCTTGATCATCGTACCCGAAAGCCTGCTGCATCAATGGCTAGTGGAAATGCTAAGGCGCTTTAATCTGTACTTTAGCATCCTCGACGAAGCGCGCTGCCTAGGTATCGAAAACATCGATATCGACTATATCGGCGAATCCGAGCTGCCGACTGAAAATCCGTTCAACACCGAACAATTGATATTATGCAGCCAAGAGTTTTTCGCGCGACATCCAAAACGGCAACAACAAGCGTTGGAAGCCGGCTGGGATATGATCATCGTCGACGAAGCCCATCACTTGGAATGGAGCGAAACCTCGGCCAGCCCGGAGTATTTATTCGTCGAAAATCTCTCTGCATCGACGCCCGGATTGATTTTATTGACAGCGACACCGGAACAACTCGGCAAGGAAAGTCACTTTGCCCGATTGCGGCTGTTGGACCCGGACCGATTTTATAGTTTCAGCGCTTTTCTCGAAGAAGAAACACATTTTCAACCCGTTGCCGAAGCCGCCAAATCGCTGCTGGCCAATCACGCGCTATCACCGGATGAAAAAGCCCATTTAGTGCGCCTGGCCAAGCACGATCATGTCGACACCCTGCTCAAGAAGCTAGACGATCCGGAAAAATCACCGGAAGCGCGCGAAGAACTGGTGAAAACTCTACTCGACCATCACGGTACCGGCCGGATTTTGTTCAGAAATTCCCGGCAAACAGTACAGGGCTTTCCTGACCGCGAACGCCAAGGTTACGCATTGAACGGAACCGCAGAATCCTTGCAAGAAGACTCACGCACACTTTGGCTCGTCGAAAAAATCAAAGCTTTAGCGGGTCAAAAAGCATTATTGATTTGCCGGCATGCGCAAACCGCGATCGAACTCGAGCATATTGTCGAAAAACGTTTCGGCATCGCCGCCACCGTTTTTCATGAAGGTATGTCGATCATCGAACGCGACCGCGCGGCGGCGTATTTCGCCGATCAAGAAAGCTCGGCGAGACTATTGATCTGTTCCGAAATCGGTAGCGAAGGCCGCAACTTTCAGTTTGTCCATCATTTGATCTTATTCGATTTACCGGACAACCCCGACCTGTTACAGCAACGCATCGGCCGTCTCGACCGCATCGGTCAACGTCATGTCATCGAAATTCATGTACCCTATTTGACCGGCAGTCGCGAACATACCCTATTCCGCTGGTACGACGAAGGTTTGAACGCTTTCTGTCACAATACTGCGGCAGGACAACGCGTCGCCGAGCTTCTGCATGATGAATTGCACACAGCGCTTGAAAAATACGATAGCGAATCGCTCGACAAACTGATTGCCAAAACCCGAACCCTGGCGCAACAAATCGAAACCGAATTGCATAACGGCCGCGATTTGCTGCTCGAACTCAATTCCTGCCGTAAAGAAGAAGCTCAAGAACTGATTGATCGCCTCAAACAACGAGATAATGCAGGCGTGCTATGGCCCTATATGGAAGACGTCTTCGAATGTTACGGCGTCGATACCGAATTCCATTCGGCCGATTGCTACATTCTAAGGCCCAGCGAACATCTGCGCATGGCTCATTTTCCCGGACTTTCCGAGGACGGCTTGACGGTTACCGTCAACCGCGACATTTCGCTGGCCCGCGAGGAACTGCAATTTTTAACCTGGGAACATCCAATGGTCGCCGCCGCGATGGATATGATTCTGTCCAGCGATACCGGTAATGCCGGCGTCAGTGTCGTCAAGCATAAAGACCAAAAAGCCGGCCGCTTCTTATTGGAATGCCTATTCATCGTCGAATGCAGCGCACCGCCCGAGCTGCAAGTAGGACGCTTTCTGCCGCACACGCCGATCCGTATCCTAATCGACCAAAACAAGAACGACTTGACCGATACGGTCGGACATAACGAACTGAACGACTCGGGCAAAAAATTCGATAAAACGCAGATCGTCGCTTTCTTGAACAGCCAGCGCAAACATTTGACCGCCCTACTCGACATCGCCGAACAAAATGCCCACGCGCAAATGAACCGGTTGATTGAGGACAGTCAAAAAACCATGCTGGAGACGATGACCGGCGAAATCAAACGGCTGACTCGGCTAAAACAGGTCAACCCGTCGATTCGCGAAGACGAAATCGAATTCCTGAAAGAAACCGCAATGCTGCTGCACGAAAACATACAAGACGCGCAATTAAGGCTCGATGCGGTCAGGTTTATCATTACCAGTTAAAGGGATTGGTAATGAAAAAGGTCACGTTAGAAAACTACCGCACGGATAAGTACTATCTCCGCATCGTTAAGGCAACGGCGGAATTACTGACCGAACAAGGTTATGTTGCGCCGGTCCGGCTATTCCAAAAAATGCAATTATTAACGGAACAGGACATTGTCGCCTGGCGCCGGGGCCGGGGCCGGCTACCTTATTTGGAAAAAGCCATTCGCTGCAATCTTGCTCAAGCCAGCCGGATTCTACGAATACTGAGATTCCATGCGCACGACTTAAATCTCAAACCCTCGAGTACGGTTTATCTACGCAAGCAACCCGGCAACGGAATGCCGCTCAAATTCACCAAGTACGGCGACAACAAACTCGAGGAAGCCTATACCACACACCTGGTATCGCCTCGATTGAAAGCAGCGGCTAAGGATACGGTCATAAATAACTTCCCTATTTGTAATGCAAAGTAAGCAGGTTCGGTTGCTCGATTGACAGGTGACGGCGGCAGGGCAGATTTTTGCTCCTCGGCAATTGCTGAGTTACAAGGATGTAATGAATGCAGAAAATGCAGGAGCATTTTTCTGCCCAGCATCGCCTAAAGCGCCTACTGTTGGTGCCCTAATACACGCCATCCATGGCGTAATGCAAAATCTGCATTCACCCATCACCTAAATCCAGCACCTAAATTCCATAGCCCATTAGCAATGTTTAGTATTATGGCTAATTTAGGTGCTGGATGAATTCCACAGCCCATTGGCTTTGGTTAACTATCGTGGATAATTTAGGTGCTGGGTTCACTGCGTCCTGTCAAGCGAGTTACCGAACCTGCTACAAAACTCATAGCACCAGGAAGGTTATTTTTCACGAAATCCTAAGCAAACCGACATTTCACCCGAAAAATGTCAAACCACACAAAAAGATTGAACTACGAAAAAATGTGTCAGGTTGAATTGTAAAATAAACCCGGACCTTTTATTTCCCATTTACAAAAAAGGCTATGAATCTAGATCTGACCCTGTTGCCCTGTGGTAGTGCAACCCGATTGAAGTGCGTTGACTATGAATTGAAAATTTTCGATTGTACTTCGATCCCTGTCATTCTAGATTTTCAGTCTCGCCACTATAAGGCGCGAGTAACTGTATCATGTTCTAAATCAGCCAAAAACTCTGACAGTACTTCGCGGTTGGCATGGGGCATGACGACCACATGGGCGTAATCGTGTTTTTGTTGGTTCATGCTCAATTGCATTGTCGCTAGAGAATATTTTTCAATGATCTTGTCACTTGGTTTTTTGAAATAGACTGTGTTGGACAAATGGCTCGCTCGTATCGGCTGTAAATTCGTTAATCGCGATTGCATTTGTTCGACCAGATAACTGGCATTTTGCAGAATCGCATGGGCATCCTCTGTCAAGTTCGCCGATGCCGAAGGCTGCGAGAAAAAGTAAAATTCCGCGGGCTTGACGGCATCTCTCGAACAGGTAATGGTACCGGGAACATGGTGTATATACTCGGGATTATGAATCTTGCCAAACAAACCATTGAATTCGCTGAAATGATCGGCTGTCGTGATGAACAATCCCGCTGGCGAAGGAAAACCAAAAAATTTATGACAAGATACTGCGATGGAATCATAACGTGCAGAATTCGGCTGATCCGGCAATTGGTAGAGGATTTCGTCGGCATGTGTTGTGTAGGGTAAGTAACCTCCAAATAGCGCGGCATCCAAGTGTAAAAAGCTGGCGTGACCTTTGACGGCCTCTCGGATGTGATCGATTGGGTCAATGGCCCCTTTGAATGTGGTCCCGATGGTCGCCACTATCAATGCCGGTTGGTTCGGATTGGCTGCCAATTTTTGCCGCAGATCGATAGGATCCATGCTGCCATCGGGTTGGGTTTCGACAAATACGGTCTCCAGGCCCAACAAGTCGCCCAAAATTTGGACCGAGTAATGCGCCTCGACTGTGAAGTAGGCTTTTGGTATTACGCCGGTACGTCCTTTTAGGATCGTCCGCCCCATGTACATACCATGCATATTGCTATCCGTGCCGCTATGGGATAGAAAACCCCAGGTATTTTTTTGAGGAAAAGCGAACAATTCGGCAAAATTCTTTATGGTTTCGCGTTCAAAATCGTGACTATTGTAAGGGATGGGGCTTTTCTCGAATGGATTGCCAACGTTGTTATAAGCAAAAGTATTGATACCAACATCGATTAACTTCTGACGCCAGTCGAAAAATGCCGATGGCGGCGTATTCATATTGATCGGATACCCTAGTACGAGTTTTTGCCGGTCGATTCGGCTGGCTTTATCGGCAAGCAGCATTTGATTGGCGGACCAGGGATCTTGTCGATCTTGCAGCGCATCCAGGTTAGCGGGTCTACAACCCGAAGCCATCGCTAGCATCCCGGCGCCGGAATAACCTAAAAAGCGTCGTCTAGTTAACATGGTAACCCTCTCTTCATTCTTGGATAAATAACTGGGGTCAGAGTAAAACAAAATACTCACAATGAAAAAATAGGGAGATCGACAACGGTTCCAATTCTTGCTCTTCATCCGTTATCACATCCTAACGGCACGGTCACATGCAGGAATATCCGCAGTTTATCTCCTTGCATAGCAACAAAAAGATATTTCGAAACTAGGACTTTATCATCATTTGCTCCGCCATGACGATTCCTTTATGTCAATATCGTCGTCAGTATTACGACCCCTTGGCAAATAGCGACAATTTAGGCGTATTTTTTCACACCCCATGCTTTTAGAACAAGTTGGCGACTTGGTCTCCCACTTTGAAACAGGAGGATTTATTTAATAACCTCCCCTATCCCCTCTTTTTCAAAGAGGGGGACTGAATACTTACAAGTCGTCAGTACGAAACGATACCATATGAAACCACCGGAGTGCTCGACAAAGGACGCCGTGAACCCAGCATCTAAATTATCCGCGGTAATTAACCATAGCCAATTGGTTATGGAATTTAGGCGCCCCGGGTGAATACGTCCATGTAGATTCTATGCCCGCTCCATGCTGGCATAGCCTCCCCTGTGTCGAATGAGTTACGGGCAAAAAAACTGAACTAAAACTACCCATCATCTAACATTATTCACCATCAAGTCCTATCGACCGGAAATGCCAAGACTTGCTCGATCGATTCAGCACCGGTCATGACCATCAATAAACGATCCAAACCGATCGCCATCCCGGAACAATCAGGCAATCCGAACTCGAGTGCCCGTAAGAAGCGCTGATCTTTGTCAACAGGCGGCAGCCCATTGCGAGCTCTAAATTCGATTTCCTTATCGAAACGGGCCTCTTGCTCGCCGTCATTACACAATTCGTAAAAACCGTTACCCAACTCCACGCCGTCGATAAAGATCTCGACACGGTCTGTTATTGCGGAATTATCGGCATTCAGGCGAGCGAGCGACGATTGACATGCCGGAAATCCGTAGACCATGCATAATCGATTTCCTCCCAGATGAGGCTGCACGCAATGGCTGAACAGAAAATCCAACCACAGCGCATGATCGTTTTCACAAATCGAAACGGCTTCCGGCAGGCCGGCGCGCTCGGCAAATTCCCGGTAAACGCACGCCGAAAACGTCAGCGGATCGAGTCCGGTATAGTTTCGAAAGATTTCTTGGTAATGAACGGTATGCGTTTGCTTAAGCGTTCTGAAGGGCTTAGCGATAACTTGTATTAACCGGTCGATTTCCGCCATCAAATGTAATAAATCGAAGCCGACCCGATACCATTCGAGCAAGGTGAACTCGGGATTATGGAAACGGCCGGACTCGCCGTTTCTAAAAGCCTTACAGATTTGATAAATCGAACCATAATCGGCTGCCAGCAATCGCTTCATCGCAAATTCGGGCGAAGTTTGCAAATACAGTGTCTCCGGATTCGGATAAAAGCAAAATTCGGTACTGAAAAAGGCTAACTGCGGGTCTGTACCGATACCGTGGCAGAGAAGCGGCGTTTCGACTTCGAGCACATCCAATTCGTCGAAGAACAGACGAATAGTTGACAACATTTTCGCCCGCTGACGCAAATGCTCCAATGAACCGGTCGGTCGCCAATCGTCCGGCGTCACTGTTCTTTAACGCGCGAAACATATTCGCCGGTGCGAGTATCGACTTTGATCACTTCGCCGGTTTGCACGAATAACGGTACGCGAACGACCGCGCCGGTTTCCAGAACCGCCGGCTTGCCGCCGCCACCCGAAGTATCACCGCGGACGCCCGGATCGGTTTCGGTAATTGCCAATTCGACAAAGTTGGCCGGCATCATAGAAAGAGGCACATCGTTCCAAAGCGTCACGGTACACATATCCTGATCCTTGAGCCAAAGCCCGGCATCGCCGACGGCTTTTTCATCGGCCTGATATTGCTCAAAAGTATCGGGAACCATGAAATGACGGAATTGCCCGTCGTTATAGAGGTATTGCATCTCGATATCGACCACATCGGCGCCTTCTAAAGACTCGCCCGATTTGAACGTTCTTTCGATGACTCGTCCGGTTTTCAGATTTCTAATCTTAACCCGATTGAATGCTTGGCCCTTACCCGGCTTGACGAATTCGTTTTCGATAATCGCTGCGGGATCGCCGTCCAACATAACTTTCAATCCGGCTTTAAATTCATTGGTACTAAATGTGGCCATATTTTCCTCACGACTGCCAATTAAGAATAAAATTTTGCCATTATAATAGACGGCCGAACTGTTAGAAACTCGAAATCGCATCCGATGACCAAAAACCCTCCGTTTGTCCCGAAAATTTCCTGGCAACAAGAGCTTGCCGAAGCATTCACAACCATCGAAGCGCTGTGCGCGTTTTTGGAACTCGACCCAAAAAACTTACCGATATCGGAACAAGCCGCGAAGCAATTTGCACTGAAAGTACCGAAAAGCTTTGCCGAAAACATGCATAAAAACGATCCCGACGATCCGTTGTTGCTTCAAGTGTTGCCGATTCACGATGAAACCCTCGCCTACCCCGGCTTCAATGACGACCCGGTCGGCGATGTCATGGCAACCCGCGAAAACCATATTTTGCACAAATACCAAGGCCGGGTATTGATGATCAATACCGGAACCTGCGCGATCAACTGCCGTTATTGTTTCCGCAGAAATTTTCCGTATGCCGATTACCAACTCGGCCGTCAAAAACAAAACCGGGCCATCGACTATATCCGCAACGATCCGAGCATAACCGAAGTCATTTTCAGCGGCGGCGACCCGTTGTTATTAAGCGATAGCCGTCTAGCCGAACTCATCAAGCAGCTAAATACGATCGAACATCTAACCCGCATCCGCATTCACAGCCGTATCCCTATCGTGCTGCCGTCACGGATCACGAACGAATTGATCGAAACGCTGAATTCCGCCCGTCCGAGCGTCACGATCGTCGTACACTGCAATCATGCCAACGAGATCGACCCGTCCGTCGAGTCAGCCTGCGGAAAACTCAAGCAAGCCGGCATCATGCTCTTTAATCAAACCGTTTTACTGAAAAATATCAATGATAACGCAGCAGAGTTATGCCGGCTTAGCGAGTCCTTATTCCGCATAGGCATCGTTCCGTATTATCTGCATTGTCTCGACAAGGCGACCGGCACCGGGCATTTTGACGTTTCCGAAGCAGAAACCTTACGCCTTTACGAAACAATGCAAAAAAACCTGCCGGGCTATTTAGTACCGAAATTGGTGAGAGAAATCGCTGGGAAACCTTATAAACAGCTGGTTAATCGATGATCTTCAAATGCAATTTCTTTTATAAATTATTCAGTTGCCGGACGAATTGCGAATAATTTCTCAACGAAAATAACTACACCGATTACAATTAATAAGAAAACGGCCGAGATCCATTACGATGAAAAAAGCTGAACAATTACCCTTTTCACTAGAGACCGAATCGGTTAGCTCATGGTTGAGCCCACTCAGCGAACTCGATGCGATATCATCCGGCACGAAACTTTATGCGGTTTTAAAAATTCTTTACCGCATCAGAATCGGCGACAGCGACCTGCTATCAATACTCGATTTATTAAGCCCATCGATCCTGCATGTTTCCGATAACCTTTACTCGTTACTGATGCCGACAATTGCTGCTGAAGGTTCGGTTAATCCTAAGTCCCGCAAGATTGCAAGACTCGGAAGCCAACTTTTACGCAGCCACTGTCTCGCCTATTGTCATGCCGCAATCGATCAACCCTTGACCCAAGACCGCAAGGCCCACGCCATTTACTCTGGGCTTCAACTGGCGGGTTTAACGATGCGAATGAACACATTGATTTCCGAACGCCAGTCGACGACTCTTTGGCAAAAAACGGCCACACTTTATCGAATCGCTGTTGAAGAAAAATTATTTCATTCAGCAATTTCAACCAAGGTTCAAGCATTTAAACCGCTTCAATCGATTGAATCGGTGTTACTGCGCAATCTATTGTTCGCATTATTTGAGCCCTATCCTGCCTCACCTGAACGCATCTCCTGGTATTACAATCTCGCCGGAAAATGCGCAGAACTGATTGAGGTCGAGGATATTTTTGAGCCTAGCAGCACTTATTGCTGGGATACTTGCAGTAATAAACCGCGAAAGGCACTTCCAAACGAGCCTGAAGGAACCGGGCTAGTCTTCGATATCGAAACCGTCACCCGGCACTTGCTCGAGATTGCTCCGGAAATCGAACCGCATGACGGTTATTTTTTCAAACTAAGACAAAAACTAAGCGGACATCAGGAAATACTCAACTCGATCATGCTATCAAAACCGAAGGCCCAATACCTTGCCATCGGCTTGACCGCGATAAGCGGAAGCTTAAAGCGTCTGGAACGAATCTTTAAAATCAACCGCATAAGCGGTCAACCTGCCCCTGCTGCATCAATCCACGACTTGGAACTCGCACCTTTGGATAACGACTTTAAGTCGATAAGCTCTCAGTACATGAATTTATCGCAACGACCGGGCAAAAGTATCGTAACGGACCGGATTCATTTACAGCAGGCAAAAATTCCGAACTATTATTTGGGCCAAGCGAAACAAGACGGCATCGCTACCGGCCAACCGATACTCCTCTATAATGAACAAACCAAACCGAAACTAGGCATCATTCGCGAATCGCTCAGCAACGCATCGCCCTCTCGGCAGGTGCTCATTGAAACAATTCCCGGCGAGCCGAAATCCGTTTCAATTCAGATCCTGTCGAATCACTTCGAGGCCGTCACCATCGAAGTATTGAACCGGGATAGCTCCGCCTTTTTGCCGCCCGGCAAATATTCAACCGGCGATCAACTCATACGCTCCGATCGGCCCGAAAGCCGGTATTTTCTGAAAAAACTCATCGAAGAAAACGACCATTTTATGCATTATCTGCTCGCTTCCGATTAGCGGCGCCGTGCGGCACATGGGCGGCGGCAACATGCTGGGCTGCCGATTCGCAGTGACCTTGCTGATCGTCAAAGAAGATATCAGCACCGAAAGCGTCCAAGAAAGGGCCTTTCGGCATACCGCCTAGAAATAAAGCCTCATCGATTCTAATGCCCCAAACTCTGAGCGTTCTAACTACCCGTTCGTGAGCCGGTGCCCCCCTCGCAGTCACTAGAGCGGTTCTAATCGGCACGGTATGCGGGTCGAACTGAGTCTGAATACGATGCAGAGTACTCAAAAACTCCTTAAAAGGACCGCCAGGCAGTGGATTTTTAGCTTGGCTACACTCGTTTTCGGTAAATGCGCTTAAACCGCGTTCCTGATAAATCCGTTCGGAATCGTCCGAAAACAATACCGAATCGCCATCGAACGCGATACGCAATTGATCATGAGATTTTTTCAACGAAGAACCCGACAATATTGTCGCGGCCGCATAACCGGCCGCCAAGGCGTTAGCGACATCGACCGCATTCGACGAGAGAAACAAATGCGCGCCGAATGCCCGAATATATTCGTAAGGCGAAACGCCGCTGGTAAACGCCGCACGGGAAATATCGAGTTTATGATGCGCAATTGAATTAAAAATTCTAAGACCGGTATCGGCACTGTTGTGCGATAACAAGATCACTTCGACTATCGGACCGCTTTTGCTGATGGCGTTCAACGCCAGAAATTTCTTGACCAGTGCATAACCGAAACCGGGCTCCAAAATCTCGTCCTCATGCTCGATCTGGTAACGGCAAAAAGCCTCTTTGCCTTCCGTCTCGAAAATCCGGTGTGATTCGTCCAAATTGAACAAAGCGCGGGATGAAACCGCGACAACCAGTTTTTGATGGTTGATCTCGATCGGCGCAGTCATATCATCGGCACTTAAGAACGAGCATAAAATAACCTCGTTATCTGTTGGAAGGGGGTTCTATGGCTCGATTGACAGGTGTCGGCGGCAGGGAAAGCCGCCGTCAAGCCTACATAGACGTATTCACCCAGCACCTAAATCCAGCACCTAAATCCAGCACCTAAATTCCATAGCCCATTAGCAATGTTTAGTATTATGGCTAATTTAGGTGCTGGATGAATACCATAGTCCATTGGCTATGGTTAACTATCTTGGATAATTTAGGTGCTGGGTTCACGGCGTCCTGTCAAGCGAGTCACCGAACCGCAACAATGCGTAATGCATGTAGAAGTTATTTTGTACATATTCCTTATTTTTTACTGGTATTGAAGGTATACGACCGAACAATGCCGTTATTGTCGAAGCGAATGACTAAATCTTCGGTTTCGGCCGGTCCGAATAAAGAATATTTATATTTTCCGTACGTCCAAGTGTGACGACCGTCTTCCATACCCATCCGCCATGGCTGACCAAACATTTCCCGTACTTGATTTTGAGTCGTCTCGCCGATTTTCAGATCCATCACTCGCGATGCGGCAAAATCCTTACCAGCTGTCATACAACCGGAAAGCCCCGCGACACCTATCGAACCGGCAAACAATATAAGACTTAAATTCAAAGCCCGTAAAGAAGGTAAACTAACATTTTTCATAGCAATTGATCCTATTCGATTAAATTTTCTGATGAAAACAGCATGGAAAAGCCATTATTCGGCATAATTCCACCGCGTAAGTCGTATTTAAATATTGAGCCATATTAACTGTTTACAAGGCTTTTATGAATTTTATTTACTCAAGTCCTAAGGATTTCATGAAAAATAACTTCCTGGAGCTATGAGTTTTGTAGCGGGTTCGGTAACTCGCTTGACAGGACGCCGTGAACCCAGCACCTAAATTATCCAAGATAGTTAACCATAGCCAATGGACTATGGTATTCATCCAGCACCTAAATTAGCCATAATACTAAACATTGCTAATGGGCTATGGAATTTAGGTGCTGGATTTAGGTGCTGGGTGAATACGTCCGTGTAGGCTTGACGGCGGCTTTCCCTGCCGCCGACACCTGTCAATCGAGCAACCGAACCTGCTTACCGTGCATTAAAAATAGGGAAGTTATTTATGACCGAATCCTAAAAAACCACGACCAAACATCTTGAAACTGCGTCCTCTCATAAGCCGTAATCACACACTCGCCGAAATATCGAGAGAAATCGTCTAAAATGAATTTGGCATTAAAAAAAAGGTCTGAAACAAATATCAATAAACTCCGTGAGCCCAGGCTATGAAATGGTTAATCCTCTTTTCCGCACTCATCTTACCCGGATGTTCCAGCCTTCCCGTAGCGATACAAAACGCGCCGGTTCCGGACATCAAATATACCGAAACCATCGATCGAATCGACACCTATAAAAATTACCGAGTTCGCTGGGGCGGCACAATTATCCAAGTCGACAACGAGGAAAACCTTAGCCGACTACAGATTCTTCATTACCCATTAGACAGATTCGGAAGACCGCAAACCGACCAAGAAACCTCAGGCCGATTCATCCTGGAAACTCCTGAATTTTACGACCCGGCCGTTTACCGTAAAAATACCCAAATTACAGCCGCCGGCACATTGAAAGGCAACGACATGCTTAAAATCGGCAACAAATCGCTGACCGTACCCGTCGTCGAAATCCAAACGGTTCATCGTTGGCCCGAACGCACGCAAAGCGATTGCCGCTGCGATTTCGGCGCCGGCTTCGGTTACGGACCTTATCCCTGGGGCTTTTATCCTTACGGATACTACCGTTACCGACCTCGTTTTTATTATCCGTGGTATTAATTTCAATTATAAAATACACTCGCGGTCCGCCTTCTCGGCAGCCGCACGCCCGTTTGCCTCACTCACTTGTCGACTGAAATACAAAGCCGCGCCAAACAGTAAGATACAAAACAAAATCGCGCTTTTCAGCCCGACCAAAATCTGCAACAAACCCATTGCCATCAAACCGAACATGCCGGCCAACTTCATCGATAAACCCCAAAAGCCGAAATACTCGGCGGAACGCGACAAAGGCGAGAACAAGCCGACCAGAGTTCGAGTCGACGACTGGCAAGACCCCAGACTCAACCCCGCAACACTACCGACAAATAAAAACACGTATTGCGCTTGCCAAGCGATATTGAACTGAGATTGCATCATTTCAGTAAACACAGGGGTCAAATAAATCATCGCGATTGCCGACACCCACAATATCAAAGTCAGTCGATAAGTAAACAACGCACCCAACTTATCTTGTATGAAACCAAAAGCCACCGCCCCTAAGGCTGCGGTAATCTGCACAATAATGAACATCCAAGTTCTGACCTCCTCGTCCCAACCAATAATTTGCGCACCATAGATGAATGCATACGTAATGATGATATATATACCGCTCATCGCGAAAAAAATCGACACCAACATTACCGCTAGGTCGCGGTGATCCTTGATATGTTCAACCGTATTTCGCACACGGCCGATACCGATACGAAAATATCCTGTTCCAGGCGGCAACGGACAAGGCACGCCACGCTCCTTGACCCATAAAAAAGTCGGAATCGCCGCGACTAAGAAAAATGCCGCCGCCCAGGGGCCCACCCAACGAATACTTTCAAAATTTTCGGCGCTAACTTCACCCAGCACGAGCAATACAAATATCGCTGAAACCATCCCGCCGACATAACCGAGCGCCCAACCGAAACCGGAAATTTTGCCTAAATCGTCCGGCGGGCCGAGATCGGGTAAAAATGCCGCAATAAATGCTTCGCCGATCGAATAGGCAAAATTAGAAATAATCAATAATAATACGCCCAGCCACGCCAACCCCGGTTCGACAAAATAAAGCGCTGCCGTACTGAACACAGTCAATAAGTAACTGCCGAATAAAAAACGTTTCTTATTGGCTGTGTAATCCATAACCGCACCTGCTATGGGAGAAAAAATCACGACACCCAAATATCCGATCGCTAACGACAAGCTCCAAAGCAGATTGCCGAGCCGGTAATCGGGGGCATCGCCGACGATCACTCGCGTAAATAAATCGCCGAAGACGACCGTTACAATGAGCAAGGTATACGCCTGGTTTGCAAAATCGAACATTGCCCAACCGAATATTTCTTTATTCGACGCTCTAACACGTGGATTCATTGCCTTATTCCTGACTTGAATTGACTGACTTTGAGAAATTCTGAGTGATTCCCGTAAAACCAACATTATAGACTCGGAAAATAAAATGATTTGTAAGTATTAAGCACCTTCGCTATATCTCAAACTCCGTAGACGGTAAAAGTATTGGTGTATACTTTCACGGTCTCTCCGGCTAGAGAAACCCTGAACGCTCTTGCAGTAATTATTCACATCTCCCCTATCGTTCCCACGCTCCAGCGTGGGAACGATAATTGCCGGAGGACTGAAAAGTTACCTCTTGCATGCCGGTTTCGAGAAGCTAGTCAACAAAACCTTTTTCGACAATGGTGGTCGAAACAAAATACTCACTCCAAAAAATCTTACTTTGCGAGTCCGAAACCGTAACAACATATTCGGGTAAATAATGATGAATAAAATTCGAATTAGCCAAACAGTTCCACTTTTGCCAGTATCCGATTGGGTACAGGGAAACCCTATTGATTTAACACAGCAACACGGGCGAGTCGTACTTATCGAAGTCTTTCAACTCAATTGTCCCGGCTGCTTCCTTTATGGCTTGCCCCAGGCAATAGAAATGCATCGAAAATACTCCGATAAGGGCCTGACGGTCATCGGCATATCAACGGCTTTCGAAGATTTCGATAGAAACACGCTGTACAACTTAAAGCTTTTGGTTGATCAACAACAGGTCATCGGGCATACCTATCGTGTATTGGCCGAACATGATTTGCTGGATGACGGCAAGCTTTCCTATCGGATCCCATTTCCATTAGCCATGGACCGCTTGATCGAACGCAGGGCAAACTTCACCGACGAAGAAATTACCGAGTTCATAAATTCGCGTATTCCCGATTTCGAGCAACAAAGCGATCTGCAACGCGAGCAAATCCGGCAAAATGTAGCCTTTTACCTTGAAGGCCTTAAATACCGTGCCGAAACCTTCGAGCTTTTCGATCTACAAGGCACACCGTCCAGCATCCTGATCGACAAAGAAGGCAGGTTGGCCGAATGCTTGTTCGGACATGATCCTGAACTGGAATTTAGAATTCAAAAGCTGCTTGAAGCATAAATACAGTAATGATGTTTTTTGCCATTCGGTTGGCAAAGAATTACCTGATTAGCAAGTTTCTTCAGCTAAAGCCCAAAGATCAGCATATCCCTAGCAGGACGGGGTTCGTAAGCCATGCGCGTCAAACTAAAAACAGCCAACCCGCATCACGCTCTTTCCCAAGCTCCGGGTTGGGAAACACGCCGCGGAAGCTCCAGCTTCCAGTGACCGAAACAACCGCAATGAACTCCGACTCGCTTGTTCAATTTTCCTTGATCGTCGGGAAGCTAGAGCTTCCTGAACAGCTTACCCAAGCTGGAGCTTGGGTAACAGCATAATTTTCGTCCCGAATTGATATAGCGCCTTCCGCCGCAGTGCCATTACCGGCCGGTATTAGCTTATTTTTCTCTGGCATTCTTTTATTGACGAGTTTGCGAAAACGAAACAACCTTGACGCGGATCAAACCAACAGTTTTTAGGATAAACGAAATGCCGTTCAGTCACCTGCCGAACGGCCTTAAGATTTTTTTTAAATTTTGTTCGCATACCCGTATATAAAAAACCGGGCACTAAAATTCCCTCCCAATCTTCCAGCCGGCTATTGTTGTTAATTGAGACAGGCTCCGATCATCGCGACGAAGGCGTCGCTCCCACAAGGGGTTTCCAAGCGCTGTGGGAGCGACGCCTTCGTCGCGATTTCGAAGTCCGGAAGGGAACGGGTAAGACGAAAAGATATCGAAGCCGCGCAGCTTAAATATACCCTTCGCACTTCAAATTTGGGCAGGGATTAAGGAGGCTCCGGGGTGCTCGACAAAGGCTTTGCCATCATGGATGCTGGCATAGCGCCTACATGGACGTATTCACGGCGTCCTTTGACGGGCACCTCGGCGCCGAATATTGATCTGCGCTGGGTATAAAACTACACAACCGATAAAAATTTAAACATCCTCAAGCACCTTCAAGGTCTCCTTGGCTTCCTCGATGCCAATGAATTTATCGTCTTTACCGACGGCCCTTTCAAGATGTTCTTTCGCCCGTTCGCTATCACCCTGTTTGAAATACACCATACCCAACCGGTATTGAGCGATCGCCGATTCGGGCGCGAGCGAAGTGACTTTCAACAACAATTCTTTCGCCTTTTCGTAACTACCTTGCTTGTAGGCCAACACGGCGACCGTATATAACATATCGGGATGCCCCGTTTTCGCCAGCGGCGCGGCCAATTTAGCCGCACGATCCAATGTTGCGCTATCGTCGCCCAGTTCGGTCATATAACGGACCCAATTATTCAAAGCCACCGCCGAATTCGGTTGCATACGGTAATTTTCCTCCAATAAGGCAAGCGCTTTATCATGAGCTCCGTCGCGGTGATAAATCGCAACCAAATCACCGGTCAAGGTCGTCGATGCCGTTTTTTCGATTCCTTTTTTCAAAACCTCGACTGCTTTGGTTTTATGGTTTTGATTAAGATAAATACCGGCCAAATTGCGGTACGGATTTTCCCACTCGGGCTTGATCTCGATTACCTTGTTGAATGCGGCGACCGCCTCGTTCGCTTTGCCGGCTGCGGCCAACACGCCGCCCATCAGATTGTAAGCGACAAAATGCTCGGGTTGCCGCTTCACGGCTTCTTGAAGCTTGACCAAAGCGCGGTCCGGCTTTTTCGATTGCAACTGGATATTGACCAATTGCGTCAACGGCTCGATCGCATCGGGTTGTTTGACCAACGCATCGGCAAAGCGCTCGGCTGCCTTTTCGGAATTACCTTCGGCTTGGTATGCCAAACCGGCCAGATAGTAACCGGCGGCTTCATCGGGAAACGCTTGCTGCACGGCATCGGAGACTCGGCGTGCTTGTTCCCATTGCCGTTGGGACAAATAAATCTTGAACAAAGCTTCCAATCCCTTTTTATGATTGGGATCGGCTTGCAACAGCGTGCCGATTTGCTGAACGGCTTTGCCGGGATTACCGGTAGTCAGCAACAATTCCGCCAATTCGAGTCTCGCATTCTCGTCGGTCGGCTGCAATTGCACGATTTTTTCAAGATTTTCCAGCGCAGGCACCGTATCTTGATTCAAGCGATGGGCGGTGCTCAACAATTTCAATACCGCGACATCGTTCGGGCGATCCGCCAACACCTCGCGCAAGTCTTTTATCGCATCGGTCAAGCGGTTTTCGGCGAGCGCCAACTCGCCGCGCAAAATCAAGGCATCGCTTTGTTTGGGCTGTTTGTGCAATACGGATTCGAGTAATTCGGCAGCTTGCCTGTTTCGGCCGGTATTGGCGTAGAGCCTTGCCAAGCGATTTTCGGCATTGATGCCCTGAACACCGGAAGGATCAGCCTCGACTATCTCCAATAACGCCTGCTCGGCTTTATCGGTCAGATTTTGCGCCAGATACAAATTAACCAAGCCGAACTTCAAAACAAAGTCGTCGGGATATTCTTCCAATAACGGAATCAGTTCGGCTTCGGCGATTTCCGGCCCCCGCTTTTCGGTCAGGAAATCGAGCAGATTGACGATCGCCTGCCGATTGTCGGGCAAATCGATAACGGCATCGCGCAATACGCTTTCAGCCTTGTCGAGTTGATTGTGCTCGATCAAAAACAAAGCCAAACGCTTACGATGCAGCAAGGGTTTCGGTTCGATTTTAATGATGTCTTCGAGAGTTTTTTCGGCCTTGTCGAAAGCTTGAGTCTTGACGTATAGATTGACCAGCATCAAGCGTAACGAAGTATCGTCGGGATTTTGATCTGCATAACCGCGGACAAACTCGATCGCTTGATCCAGTTTGCCCGATTTGGCCTTGAGCGATGCAAGCAGCAATACGGCAGGAACATCACCCGGCCTTTTCGCGAGTGCGGCTTCCGCCTTGACGATCGCGGCATCACTACTATTTTGCGCGGCCAAAATCCCAGCCTGCAAAACCAAGGCATCTGGACTCTCGGCATCGATAGCCAACGCCTGTTTCATCAATGTCTCGGCCTCTTGGATTTGACCGGCCAACAGATAGATTTGTCCTAGTTTGACGCGAGCCTTCAAATGTTTCGGATCGGCATTGGCGACCTGCCGGTAAAGGTCTGCGGCTTGTTGTACATTGCCCAACTTTACTGAAATCTCGGCCGATTCGAACAAGGCTTCGACTTGATCCGGTTTAAGTTCGAGCGCCTGTTCAAAAGCGGCAAGGGCTTGCTCGTAATCGCCCGCTTGAAAAAATTGCTTACCTTGTTCGAGATATTCGTTCATTTTACGTTCGGTGTCGTCGCAGGCAGTCAAGACTGCGGAAGAAAGGATGATTAAAAGAATGGAACGGTACTTTCGTGTAAAAGACTTCATGAATATTTGTTTGGTTCTGAAATTCGGGCTGTTCTGACGGGTTTGCCGATTGATGTTTCTTCGCATTTTCCAAGAGCGGAAGCGAGCAGGCGAGGCAATAGGTATAAGTTATCGCTCCTTCCCAAGCTCTAGCTTGGGAAGGCAGAGACCGGAAGCTCTAGCTTCCGGAGACCTGTTCGACCGATTGAACTTCGGGTTCCCACGACCCTCCGTGGGAACCCATGCGTTGGCTGCCGAGGGCAAGATCGGTAGCATTCACAGGCTAGAACGATGGAACGAGGCAACATTAGCTTCTCTTTCACTTTTCTGGTTCCCACGGTCCTCCGTGGGAACCCAGACATTGGCTGCCGAAACAAGATCGGTATGCATTCCCACGGAGGACCGTGGGAACGAGGGAAAATGTGGCCTCGATACCAATTATTCTCACCTATAGCACCCGACTTCGATATCGCGATCAGGGGATCGCTCCCACATGAGAGACCTGGAGAACTCCCCGACAATACGGATTTTGGAAACATGGCCGTAATTTTTTTCTGGTTCCCACGGTCCTCCGTGGGAACCCAGACATTGGCTGCCGAAACAAGATCGGTATGCATTCCCACGGAGGACCGTGGGAACGAGGGAATGTTTAGATATCGTTCGATATTTCTTTTAACCGCCTTCCTCAATTTCGTCAGGTTCTTGAACTTCTTCAGGTTCTGAATCTTGAGCGGATTCCTGCATTTCATCTACGATTTCTGTCTCTTCGTAAACTTCTTCAGGTTCGGTCTTGCGCCTGTATTTTTGCTCGATCAATTTGTCTTCGTATTCCTGAATGATATTTTCGAGTTCGACGCTTTTGAATTGAAAAACCGGCTCGGCCTGCACCAATCGAGCCCAAAGACTTTGTCCGCTATAATCTTTGAGCATGCCTCGAGTTGCTTGATACATCTTGATATTTTTATTTTCGCAGGTATCCAGTTCCGAAACGGTAAACTCTTGTAGTTTTTGCAGCTCGGCATGCTCCAGGCTCAATTGGTTTTTGGCCTGATTCAAAACCTTATATTTTTCGACAACCTCTACCAATTTCTCATGGGTTTGATCGAGCCGACCGCGAACCGCTTCATTGGTACTTTTTTGCGTGTCCAGCTCGCCGCTCAGCTTTTCTTCGCGAGAAACCGCCGCTTCATGCTGTTCTTTCAGCGTTTCGATTTCCGCGGCCAGCGTTTCATTTTCGGATTTCAACGCATCGCGTTCGGCGGTCATTTCTCTGACCATCGCCTGCAGCTTGTTGATGACACGCGCGCTGCCGCCGTCCTCTCGGCGTGCCGCCTGTGCATGAACTTCGCTAACCGTCATTGAAGTTATGGTAAGCGCCAGTGCGATCGATTTAATTATGTCGGCCTTGTTTAACATCGGCTTAGAACTTGGTGTTGATATCGAATTGGAATACGTCGACGGCGAACGGAGGACCTGTGATTGCATCGGCACTCAACCAGCGGCTAGTCAGCCAGACATTGTTCAACAATGCATAGTTCGCGCCGAGAATCCAACCTTTCGCGTTCGTGCCGCCGAGATGAAAGTCCGAATCCGTAAACGCATCGAGGACGGCATCGCGCTCGACCCGTTTATAAGCGACGAAAGTGCTCCAGTTACCTTTCTTATCGACTCGGAGCCAACCCAAGTCGGCACGGACTTGCCAAGCGGTGGTTTGCTCGTCTATCGGACCGCCACCAAGAGCCCTTCTCGCCGCGACCTTAGCGCTATCGAAACCGATATTCTTCGCATAGTCTCCTGAAAATGTCAGATGAACATCGTCGAACAGCGACATATCGTAACGTAGCGTGGCATTAACGATATTAAAATCGGATGCGATACCAAACATTTGAGGTACTTGAGTAGGAGCCGATTGCGTGCCTTCATAACAAATCGTAGCCAGACTATTTCCGCCTTGCATGAACTCGGGCATCGATGCGGTGTTTTCTCGATTATTCAAATCGCAAGTATTCGGCTCTGTCGAGTTCGGTCTAGCAGCAATATTTTTATAATCGTAATAAGCCACGGCGAATTTGAGACTATCGTGATTTTTGAATCCCCAGTTCATCCCAAGCTGCCCACCGAATAACCATTTGTCATTGTGGCTGAAAGGCGCCTCCTGCAATGGAAAGGCGCCGGCAGTCGCATAAATCATGCGGGCATCATCGCCAAGCCCGTTGGTCAAACCCAGATTATAGCGGTAGGTCGCGGCAAAACCCTCGAAGGACAAATCGGGATCCCAAACCATCTCGGAGCCACCGGTGAACTCGCCGCCTCCGACGAAGAATGGATTCTTGATTCGTCCTCCCATCAGAGAAAGCCAATTAAAACCAAAACTGTCAACATCGTCGTATTGCAGATAGGCTCGATCGACACTGAATTCGTATCTGTCGCCGGTTTGTCCCAATGTCTGATTCGTCGATACAGGATCGCGGAAATTGCCGGTCGATAATCGCACTGCCGCCTTTAAACCTTCCGCGATATTGGCTTCGATTCCTAGACGAAAACGTTGGCGAAAACGTTGGTTGTTGGTCTGCGTGTTTTCGAATGCTTCTTGTCTGGCGATAGCATTAGTCAAGCCCCCTAATTGATTGATCGCCTGGACATTAGGAAAACTGGGTCCGGGAGCCACATTACTATCTGAATAAAACACCGGCTCATACCGCAACCGCAAATCCCCCGACAACTTAAACTTCCGCGTCCATTCGGGCAATGCATCGGCCAAACCCCAGCCTTCTTCCTTGGCCTTGCTGATCACGTCACCGGTCACATCCTCGCGTAGTTCCGCGCGAATCTCGTCGCGAATTTGATCTTTGATGAAATCGGGAATATAGGAAACCCTGACTTCCTCATCATCGGGTTCACCAACCGATGCCGCATTGCTGAGCGCAGCGGCGGTTCTTGCCTGCTCGGCGATTTTTCCGGCTTCGGCTTCGGCCTCTTTGAACATCGTCTCGGCGGTTTCTTCGGTCAAAATTCCTTGTTTAACCAATTGTTTGATTAGGCTTTCGGTCGTGCTGCGCAGTTTTAGCAATTCCTCTTTTTCACCGGCCTGCACCGGCCCTAAAACGCTCAACAACACTAAGGCCGTGACAGCCTTTTTCTGTAACATTTTCTTTCCCATTAACTGAAGTTAAATGCGGTTCGTGATTCGTAATTTGATCGGCTGTTTCATCCCGACCGGCGGAGCTTTATTTATTCGTTTCAACTTCGCGAGCGTCATTTGCAACTTATCGTCAATCCGTGCATCGTTACTGCCGCGCACCAATTCGTATCGCGTGACATTACCTTGTTTATCAACCCAGATACGAACCGTCGCCGTGTAACGCGTTCTGCGTAAATCGTCGACTTCGGAAATGACCACTTGTATTTGATTCTTGACAATATTTCCGTACCAAGCATTGGGATTGCCGCTCAACAAACCGCGCCCGCCTCTCCGTGCAGCCAAACCGAAACCGTCGGAACCGGCGCTGCCGTCGGCATCCAAACCTAGACTATCGGCAGGCGGCGCGTCGTCGACATCCGGAAGATTCTCAGGCTCCGGTTCAGGCTCCGGAATCTTTTCCTCAATCTTTTCCGGCTCGGGCGGCTTCTCAATTTTCGGTGGCGGCGGCGGAGGCGGAGGCGGCTTCAACAAGGTAATCAGCTGAATTTTTTTTTGCGGACGCCCGTCGCTTTCCTGCTTGAAATTGCTAATACCGTAAATGATCAATGCAACCAAAATCGCGCCGATAACGCCGCCGATTATCTTCGGCAGATGTACCTTCCAGCTTTTGTGTTTACTCATAACCGCATTATTTGACCAAGTTCTGCGTCACCAGACCGATCTGCGTAATATCGATGCGGCCCAATAAAGCCAACACATCGACAACGTTCTGATATTGCACGGTCGCATCGCCTTTGATGATTACCGGCAATTCCGGATCGGCCGCACGGTACTGTTGCAACAATGACTCCAATTGCTCCAACGTTACCGGATAGGTGTCGAGAAAAATCGTTCCGTCGGCCGTGATCGTGATTGCCTTGGTTTTCGGCTTGGCTAGGCTCGGCGTATCGCTGGCTTTCGGCAAATTGACGGTAATGCCCTGCACGGCGGCCGTGGTCATGATAATAAACACGATCAACAGTACATAGGCCAAGTCCAACATGGACGTGACATTGATATCGTCGTAACTTTCCAGCTCTTCTTTGTAACGCATAATAAATGGCTCGTTCGGCTTTGACCGTGCCGCAATAAGCTAATAAGCTTCACAGAGCACGGTAATTCATGAGGTGTGGGCTTATCAGCTGCTGTAGCGTTCCGACAACTTGGCCGTGAACTCGTCGACAAAAATATACATATCGGCGGTAATCAATTTGATACGGCTATTCAAATAGTTATAACCGAACAAACACGGAATCGCGACAACCAGACCGGCAACGGTTGTAGCCAATGCCGCCGCAATACCGGGCGCGATCGCATTGACGTTAACCTCGCCACTTGCCGCGATTTCGCCGAAGGTCGCCATAACCCCGATTACGGTACCGAGCAGACCTAAAAAAGGACCGCCGGAAATCGAAATTGTCAGTAACACCATCAGACTATTGAGTTTTTGCGTTTCTCGAATCAAACAAGATTCCATCGCTGCACGAATCGAATCCATGCCCTTTTCGGAGACAACCGCCTCGGCAACATCGGCGCCGACACTCTTAGCAAAGCGATGGTGCAGTTCTTCAATTCCTACATGGTAAAGCCGGTAAACGGAAGACCCGGTAAAACGTTCATGCCCACCGGTCAACGAAGCCAACAATGGCGAGGCATTGACCGCTTCGTCATCCTCGGTATCTTCGTGATTCAATGCTTCGAGCTCGGCGGTTTTCAACTTCAAGAATTCGTCTTCGAAGTTACGGTTTTCCTTGTGATTTTTAATCAAGACCAACGCTTTCGCGGCCATCACCAAAAAGCTGATAACTAACATCACCGCCAAGATCCCGATGATGATCCACCCATCGAGCGAGACATGCTGCATCGTCGACAACACATGCGACCCGCCGCCGTCTTCCGATTCCGGCGACAAATCTTCACCATACACCAATAAAGGCGAAGCCTGACCTTGCATCAAAACATCGAACTTGATCACTTCTGCCGAACGCGGAGACTTGTAAACACTCAATTGATCGATCGCACCGACCAAACCGCGCGCGCCATAAGCATCGGCGCCAATGGTAATATCGCCGTCCAAATCGGGCACCACTACCGGAAATGATTCGGCCTCGGCTCCATCCAAATAAATCACTACCTTATCGGCAGTTACAATTGCGGCGAAATGATGCCAACTGCCCGGCGTTAAGGGCGTAGAAACCGGGAACGTTTGCAGTTCGCCGGAAGCATCGGCAAGCTCTAAACTCACCATTTGTTCTCTAACGGAAAAAGTCAGGCTTCCTGTAGCTCCGGCTCTTTGAAAGATCACCCCATCTTCATTCGGCTGATCGATTTTCAGCCATGTAGACAAAGTCCAACCGGGATCGGGAGCCGTCAGTAAAGACGCGGAAGCCGGTATCCGAACGATTTGCTCCCCTTCAAAAACTCCCGAATGCCCAATCAAGCCGCCTTCTCCTGCCGAGGCAGTCGCTTCGGACGGATTATTCGCATAAGCGGTCATATCGGCAACGCCATCCTTGGTAAACGGCAGGCTCAAGACTAGATCGACAGGAAAAACACCGGCCGCATCCTGCCCGTCAGGCGCTAGAGGATTACTGTAATACATATACAGGGTAGGCTCCGGGGCCTTTGCGATATCTTTCGGTAACTTGACCCAAATCAATGCCATTTCATTGATTGAGTCCAGTTTTTCTATATAAAACTTCAACGGCGTTTTGTCGTCTCCCGCCATAAAGCGGATATCCTTACCCAAATCCGCTATATCCATAAAATAGGCAAAATTGCCGGTGTGTAAACGAATCAATGCCACGGCATCTTCCGGAACGCTAACTCCCGCCTGCTTGAGATCCAGATCTATTTTTTTCTTGTAACTCCAATCGGCGTTCCACCATGCAGAAGCCATTTGCGGCATCAGCATCAAAAAAAATAACAAAAATCCAAATCGTTTCATTGGTACTCTCGGTGCTTAACTTAAAGCGAAATTATTTCAGGAATTTGTGACATTATTATGACGATTCGAAGACTCTTTAGCGTCTGTTCGGCTATAGGGATAAAACTTTCGCATCCGAACTCCCTTAGCTTGATCCCTTACTTCGGCACAGCAAATTTAGGCACCATGTTCTTTCTCTAAATAACTAAGGCAGAACCAGCACCGTAGGGTGCGCATCGCGCACCTTTCCATGGAGCCGAACCCAACGATATATCTGACCCAGGTGCGCGATGCGCACCCTACGTCTGGCGTTTTATAATCAATGAACACCAACAATTTCCAAGATATTTTGAGAATAAAGAAAGCGGGAATACAGAAACTACCTAAATCGGCTTTTTTCGGCAACCTACCCTCACTTCCGAAAATATGGGAATACGGCATTAAATAAGCCGAAATTCAATAAGCCAACGCCATAAGGAATTTTCCGTTCGTCCGGAATCCCTCAACAATGTTCGAAACACGCTTGTTGAAGACCCCGTAACAAACCCGGTAACCAGTCGACCGAAACCCCGCTCCAGTAAACCGAAACGAAATCCTCTGTCATTCAGAACCATTAATGCACATCCTCGTCACCGAACCCGACGATATCGACGCTGATGATGCCGAGCGCCGCCGCGCTGGCCATTTTGTCGGACGCATCCTTACCGGCATCGGCCGAACTATCGACCGCCTGCTGGACGGCAGCCGCCACGTTCCCGACATTACCCAATCCGGCTGCAATACTGCCCGACGATGCCGCCGGAACTCCGACCGATACGCCGCCCACGTCGATGTTGTCGGACCCGACGATCGCTGTCGCGCCGACCGTGACATCCTTACCGCCGACGCCGGCTTCGGATGCGTCGATAATGCCTTGAAATGCGAATAGCAAAGCGTCGCCTTGAGAACCGTCCGGCGCCTGATTCGCGCGGATGCCGCTACCGGCTACCGCAGTCGGTAATTCTACGATCATGTTACCCTTCTCATCGAAGCGAACGATCGGCGGCGGTGCCGCCAAGGCTGTTTTCGCCCCTCGTCCGGCATCGATATCGCCTTCGGTCGAACCGATCACGATATCGCCTCCGCCCAGCGTCATCACCCGAGTCGTGTTGACTTGGAAATCATCGCGTACAAGCGAGTGAACGGCACCTTTTTTGATCGCGACCACACCTAAATCCGATGCATCTTTAGCGCCGCTGGAATTGACAGCCAAACCGGCATTAACGCCTCCATTCGGCGCGTACAAATTGATATCGCCGCCATCGGTCGAGTGTATCTTGCTAAAGAACATCGATATGTCGCCGGTTTGTAGTTTATTTCTCGGTTTACCGAAGGCAGCACTCAAGATACTGCCGGCATCGTTACTGCCGTCAAATACAATGCCATTGACCGAATCGATAGAATATCCATCAACTCCCGCCAAGACAGTCGTGCCGGGAAACAATGCTTCAGTCGCGGCCAACAGCTCTAACTGCGCGGAATCCATTTCAAGTTTATAATTAAAACGCTCATCGTCGTCGCCGGCATTATCGAATCCGTTTTTTGCAACCGAGAACTTATTGCCCTGTACTTTCATCTGATCGTTGAAAGTCGTTCTCAACGCATCCAGAAAGTGCGCATTGAAATGCGCCTGTTCGACCGCCGCCAAAGACTTGAAAGCTTCGGCCGCTAAGTCTCCGGACAAACTGTCATCGCCGGTCAAGCGCCGCATATAATCGGTCACCGCTTGGCGATAGTTCTCGCCGAAAACGCCGCCGTCATTTAGAAAACCGGCGGCATAGGCGGCAACATCGATGTCCGTTTTAGCCAGCCCGGCAATCACGTCGATACTCGCCCCGTCCTCGGCCAATGCCGGATTGACTTGATTCCCGACCGTGAAGAGACCGTCGGAAGATCCGAGATCGACATTACGGCCCGCAAGAACCGTCAATTGCCCCGGCCCGGAAGTCTCGATCTTTTGAACCGCATTAAACAATGCGCCGGTCGCCGGATTCCGGGCAATATCGAACTTGACATCGCGCCCGGCATTAATGATCGATTGAGCACCATCGAAATTATGCTGAATCTGGAAACTGACATTGCGGATATCGTTACCGGCCATCACTTCGGTTTGCTTCGCGATAACGAATAAAAGCGGATCTTTACCGAATATATTGCCGTTCGCGGTACTTATCAGTGCCGGTTGACGATCGTCTATATGATTCGGCACCCTGGAGAACAGCTTATCGGGTTCGTTACTTTGTCCTGAAGAAACCAATCGCAAGTTGGCATCATTGTAATTCACGGCAGGATTTAAAACGGAAGGCAACAAGACCGGATCGGTATCCGACATAGCGATATTAATGTTGTTACCTACATCGCCGGTTACGATATTGTTAGCGGCAAACAACTCAAGCTGCCCGGTAGCGCTCGGGAAAAGGATTAAACTTTCCTTCAATACGATATCGCCGTTCAAGGCATAAGATTTGAGAGATGACGGATTAACAAAAATAGACTCCCTGGCACTGCCCGCGAAATTGAGAACGTTGCTTCCTGACCGTTGATGATTTAAAAAGTCGACAAGTCTCGAAGCATTATTATCGAGCCCGACGTCACCCGCCAACGAAACCGCCGATACAGCGCTGTCCGCGCTGTATCTGAAAAACAGATTCTGCAAATCGGGACGTTTACTTTGCGGTTGCGGCAGTGTCATCGGATCGATAATCGCCTGAATATCGATATTTTTGCCGGCGGTAATATGGAATTGCGAATCGCCCAACGCCAAAACAGGGGCCATTTCTGGAACGCTTAATGACGAGAACGACCCCGTCGTTAGCGAACCGGCGACATTTATCGTGGCGTTACCGCCGTCGACATAGAACATGCCGCCTTTCAAATCGCCGCCTGCCGTCACGTTGAGATCACCGCCGCCGTTTACCTCGACGACGTTGGTCAAATAGTTTTGGTTAGCAAGATTGTTCGGGTCGACCCGTTGCCCGACTTGTTTACCGGTCGTAGGAATGACGACGGAAAGATCATGGATATCGCCTTCGGCACTGATCGAAACATTTCCTCCGCCCAACGCTCCGACATTTTGACGGTAATCGGGCGTAACGGTCGACCCGACCCGAGTACCGATCGCAATCCCCCAAGCGGTCGGCCTTTCACCGTTATGCGTATCATTCCTAGACCAGTTACCGGTTCGAAGCAGCCAATCGGTCACGATCTGATTGGTCACGGCGCCGTTGATATCCTGACCGGCAGTCATTGTAATATCACCGCCGTCAAGCGGATATTCGACATAAAAATTCGAAGCGACGCGAACAATCGGCAAACCGAAACGGTCAACTTCGTCGGGCCGACCCGCAGTATAAACAACGGACCGATCATTTCCGTATACGATATCGCGACCTGCATAAAAGCCGATAGATCCCGTGCCGGTTCGCACCTTGACGTTATCGGCGATCCCGATGTCGCCCGAATCCGTGTTATCCCGTTTGACGGCGGTAGAGTCGGCCGAGTCGATATCGGCGCCGGCCACTACTTCATAACTCCATGAGCGACCGGTTTGCAACATATCGGTGATATTTCGTCCGAAGGTAGGCGTCACAAAAATCATGCCGTTAGCGAAAGCGTCGGTCAGATCGTTTTGCAACGCTATGTTTCCACCTGCTCTCAACGTCAAAAAACCGGGAGTTTTATCGGCTCCGTAGCGCCAATCGACGAAATCCCATTTCGACGCTAACGTAATATCGCCTTCCGATCTAATTTCAACACCCGGCGCGATTTCATAACCAGGACCGAACTTCGAATTAGCCAAATCGTTCGAAAGTACTCCGTTCATAAATCCGGCCGTATCCGACTTAATGGTATTGATAGCGGTCGCATTGATCTGACTAAAATCGTAAATCTTGACCGCCTCTATCGTGACATTACTGTCGCCGACCACGGTGCTTAACGCGATCGGTGCAATATCGACATCGTCGTTCGAAGCCGTTCGAGCCGATCGCAGATGTACCTCGCCTCCCTTACCCCCGTTCGCGGACACGTCGATCGATGCGCCATCTAAAATTTCGATACCACCGCCATCGACCGAAGACAATACAACGCTTCCGCCTTCGCCGTTCTGCCCTTTCGCTCTCGCGTCAAGATTTGCCGTCGATGTCAATTGCAGTTTACCGTTCGAATTGAGTTCGATCGTTCCGCCGTCATGACCGACAGACTCCAACGCTCCCGAAATAGTCATTACACCTGTATCGGTAGTTAGTTTTATTTGCCTGGCACTTAACTTGTCGTTTTCGGCAACCGTCAAATCGCTATTGCGTAATTTCACATCTATCGCGCCGGTAAAGCCGGAATCGTCAAAAAGACTCGTCAGTGAACCGAAATCCGATCCGCCCAAGGAATCCGCATCGATTCTTACTTTGCCGCCCAGTTCCGGATTGACTGCGTGAGCGCTTATTTCCCCATTTAATGCCGGCATTCCCTTAACCGTATTAACGTTTAAACTACCCGCGCTCATCAGCGCAGTATGACCGTCCAGCAACATTCGGCTACCGTTGTGAGCGACGACGTTTTGTTCGCGGGAAATCAAATCGATACGCCCGGCTTGAACGTGAACCGGATCGCTCAAACCAGCTCCGACAACCGCCCCCGAAACATCGATTAAGGCGTTCGAACCCAATGTTACGTCTCCGGTTGTAGCGTCGGCGATGACCCTGCCTGACCTAAACAACACCGGCGCATCGATTGAAATACTGTCGGCGCTTAAATTCAATTCAGCGGCGATACCTATCGAAGAAGGACTTTCCGAGGACTCGCCCGAAGTCAACGACAAAGTAGATCCTTCGGCTTCAATTGTTGTATTCGAACCGCTAGCGCCGGTGATATAACCGGCCGATATCGTAAGGTCGCCGGACGAAGTCAGCGTCGTCTCGCCCAGACCGGTTAAAGATGTTGTCAGATCAACATTCGACTTATCGAATCCCGAGAAACTGAAATTACCCTGCTCCAACAGCAAGCGATCCGCGCCCAACGTTAATTCGCCGGCACCGTTACCGGAAACGCCAGACACATTGCCTGTGTTTCTCAGCGTAATAGTATCGGCTTTGATGGCAGCGGTTTTATCGGCATTATCGAATCCGGCGAAACCCGCCGCATCGAAAATCAATTGCTCGAACTCGACCGGCAACGATTTTCCGTCACCGTCCTTCAGTGGCGTACCGTCTTCATTGGTACGGTATACTCCACCATAAAGATTGATGTTACTTCGACTGGTCAATACCAATTCTTTAGTGTTCAAACCGCTCAAGCGTGCATTGTCAAGAGAAAGACCGGTCAGCGTATTGTCGACCTCCCCGAGATTAATCGCTTCTGCGCCGATGTTGAGTGAATTGCCGGCTTCCACTTGACCGCTCATTCCCAACTGGCGAGTCGAATCGAATAATACCGAGCCGGTATCGGCCGAAACCGAAGCGCCTTCACGAATAAACAGATCGCCCTGCAGCCCTTGAGTTCCGGTTCGATTTATGACAGCTTGAGTACCCGATGAAACGCGCATCAATGCTCCGTCCCCGGTTGTTACCAAAACCGGCGAATCATTTCCGGCCGACTTGAAGCCTTTCGCCGAAATTGAAGCGCCTTGTTTCAGTTCGACTTTTTCGGTCGCGGCCAATATCGTTTCGGCACCCTCGAGTACGGAATCTTCGCCAATCGTGACCGTTTTCGATTTAACGTCGAGATTGATTGCACCGGTGGTATTATCGAAACTTCTGACCGCTCCGAGCAGCAAGCTACCGACTTCGAAGGTATCGAGATCGGAAACTCTAAGTTGTACCGTGTTTAACGAACCGTTCGTTACGTTCACAATCTCGAGATTCTCGGAAACGATATCGACCAATCCAGCCAATCCGCCGTTCGACGCTTCGGCGCGCACCGTAGGTAAATCCAATTGCGTTTTTGCATCGAAGATCAAATGCCCCGCGTCTTGAGGCAAGCGCGGTACCGCAGTATCGTTGTTAATAGCCTGCTCGGCAAAAAATCGGTTCGCGGTCGTCAAATCCAACTGCGACCGGGTCAATGCGATAGTGCCGGGCTCGACCGCGAAACCGGACCAACGCTGATCGCGGATATCGGTACCGGCAACCGCCTTGAAACCGGCCACAACCGCCGCGCCGTCCAAATTAACCGTCTTCGTGCCCGGCACGATATCGCGAGTTCCGGATTGAGGGGTGATTAAGTAGGCTCCGGGCAATAATGCATAGCGTGCCGGTAATAACGTATAAAAACCGGCTTGCAATCCGCTACCTGCTCCCAAATAAACCGTTTCGCCGACATTCACCCCCGATGCCGGGAATTCGAGCGGGTCGTAAGGCGAATAACCGGAAAAACCCGGTATTACTGCGTATGAATTGCCGTTAGCCAAAACATCTTCCGAACCGCCGATGCCCGGAACGAATTCATAGGCCAGCAAGTCGCCGCCGCCTGACAGGTCGATCACGGCGCCTTCTTCACGCTGAATTTTGTCGGATACGATTGTAATTTTCTTGTCAGGCGCTTCGACAATCAAATTCTGACTGCCGATCGGAAAGAGCCATTCCAATCCGCCTTCGGTAACGCCGAACGGTACGAGCAACCCTTCGCCGGAAACCGAAGTTAAACTATTTGCACCGAAGTTGATGGTATTCGACGCATCGAACACGATTTCGCCGAACGGTGCTTTGAGGATGCCGTTCTGCTCGATATTCGGAGCGCTAACGGTCAATTTTGAATGCGCCGATAGCACGGGTCGGTTTTGATTACCGCCATTGATGGAAACAGTACCGTCAGGATTTCCGGCGACTATCAAACTGAATTCCGAAAGCGTCGTGGTATACACTTGGCCGGCAGTCAAATTCAAATTGGAGAATGTCTTGAATTCGCCGACAAAATCGCGCTGATTGAATAAGGGGCGAATACCCCGCAAACGGATGTCGTTAATTGCGTTCAAATCGACCCGATTAAAACCGGCGGTATAGGTGCCGCCGTAAAGATCGATCAAATCGGCATTGACGACCCATCGACCGTCTCCGTCGACCGGATCGGCCAATGCCGTTCTGATCAAGCTCGAACCTAAAATGGCTTGGGCCGCGTTCAAATTTACCAGGCCCGAATCATCGGCATTCAGCCTTTGCCAACCGAATTTCGGTGCATCGAGCGTCAATGCGTGCGCCAAAGTCAGATCGATATCGCCTCGGAAACGTATTTCATCGTTTGCATAAAGGTTTAGCGAGTTAAATCCGCCGTTTGCGATTTGATCGGCGGATACATAAGCCTGTCTTGTCAAATTCGCAGGCATAAGATCGCCTGCTTGATCGAATTGCGCACCGAATAAGGAATCGTTATGTTGACTGATATTCAAAATACCCGGCAAATTTGGGAAGTTCAATACGATGCCTTCATCGGTCGGAGGTACTCTGCGAGTATTGTCCAAACGGACCGTTAAAAGACCTCCGGATGTTCCTGTTGCATTACCTCGTCTCGCCGACATAATACCGTCCAAGAACACACCCTCGGCCGCCATAACCGAAATCGAGCCGCCGTTTGAACCGATCGTTACCGGATCGTAAGACAAGCCGAATCCGTTAGGGTTGAGACGTGCCAAATTCAAAGTGCCGGACGAACCGGAAGCGTCGATTCTCGAACCGGCTTTGCTAGCAACGAATCCGCGCGCCGCATCCAAAGTTACCCTGCCTCCGTCATAGACCTCTCCGGACCTCCGGCCTAACGCATCGACCGTCGTAACCGCGATGCCCGATACATCGATACGCGCGTTATCTCCCAGCCAGATTCCCTGCGCGGCTTGAAACATGGGATCGAGCGTACTCAAACCTTGCCAGGGCTCGATGGCCAAAAGAACTTCACCGCCGCGTGCTGTAATTGTACCGTCGAAAAACAACGATGAATCCGAAATCAGCGAAATACTGCTCAGAGGATCGGCAACGATCTTAGCATTGCTGCCTATCTCCAAATGGCTATTAGGATTAGGATTGATCGAGTGGTTTGCAGCCAGCACCAACGAACTCGGCGATCTTTGAATTAACGGCAAGGTCGATACGCGCGAAATCGCGGCAATGCTATCGGCATTACCCGTTGTTATTGCCGTTCCGTCCAAGACCCGATTAACTTGCCGCAAATTGATGTTTACGCCATCGTCGACAATCAGACCGTTGACATTAGACCTAATGATATAGTTGGCAAATCCTCCTTGTCCGAAAAAACCTTCTTGTAATTGTAACGGACGTAACCCCTCGGTCTCGTCTTCTCGCTTTCGCCGTATCGCAACCGCATTAGCTTCCAATTCCAGCGTTCCGCCGTTTTTGATTCCGTAAGCATTCAGCGTACCGTCAAGGGTAATGTTGGACCCTATGTTTTCAGCCGCGGCGATCATTCGGACGCTTCCGGCCTCGCCAGCCTCGATCGTACCGTTGGTTTTGAGCCATGCGCCGCCACTGACATCGATCACGCTGCCGCTCTGCAATGCTATGTCGCCGTTGGCCCTTGCGACAAAATTACCGCCGCCGATCGTCACCGGCATACTATCGATCAAAGCAAACGGCGTTGCCCTATCATTGACCCATTCGCCTTGCAAATCGATCTTCGCGTCTTTGCCGATATTGATGGAGCCGTCCAATCTACCGATCGTTTGCGCATTCAACGCGGTCGTCAACGACAGATCGGCACCGGCTCCTTTGACATGACCGTTAACGTTAATCGAACCGCCTTGCAAACGAAGACTTCCGCCGTCTGCCAATCCGACGGTGCTATTGCGGGCAATCTCAACCGTGCCATGCGTCAGTATCGATACATCTTGAATTCCGCTTTTTCCGATCATGCCGGATTGAATCGCCAATGCCACATTCAAGCCTTGATCGTTAACCGGAAAAGGATCGTCGAGGTCGACTTCCACTCCGACTCGGTTCTGAGCCGACGATAAAATCACCGACTGAACCACTGCGGACGCCGCACGCATGTCAATCAGCAATTCGCCGCCATAAGCCTTACTATCTACAGTCCGCTGCAAACGCCCGCTTGCGGTACCACCTTTCAACTCGCCTTCGAGTAATGGGTTGGGGCTTTTTATCGTCAAACGTCCGGCGTCATGACCCTCGATATAACCGGCTTCGCGTCTCGCCAATGAAAAAGGTCCGTCTACTTTCCAGACTTTTCTAACGCCCCATTTTTCATAAACCTTGACAACTTCCCCGTAAATACCGTCGTACTTAAGAGACGGATGCGCTTCGCTGATATCGAAAATTCTGCCGTTCGAAGTCAGTTTCGTCGTTGTGATGAAGCCGTCCAGATAGGTCACCGCGCCGCCCGAGAAATCGAGCACCGCGTTTTGTTGAACCAAGGTATCGCCTTCCGAACTCAGATTAATTTCGCCTCCCTTCGCCAAACGCTCGCCCAAGGTGCGCTGAATCGCATCGATATCGGGTTGCACATCGGCTATCGGGGATCCTTTTCGGATATCGACCAAAATCGTTTTACCGAACAAAATGCCGTCGCGCTGTAAAGGGGAGTCTTTTAATTGGTTCAAACGCAATTCGACTTCGACGATATTGCTTTCCATCGCCTTCACGGTCGTCGCGATACCGGACACGTCGATCGTTGCGCCGGAATCGACCAAAATACGGCTACTGTTTCGGTTGACGGAATTTTGCAACGGGTTGATAGGGTTTTGTGTCGCTACCATATCGACCCTGCCTCCCGGCACGAAGATATCGGCGTTTTTCTTCACATGAATCTTATGCCCCATCGCTTCGACCTTCGACAACGGCTGAACCTGTTCGTCGATTGCGGTTTCTCCCGTACCGAGTTCCGGTAATACTTCAGTCAAACTGTTCTCGCCGAAACTAACCGTGGCCGACGTACCTAAACCATCGCCGCTATTGGCACCCCGTGTCGTGCTGGTCGCGCTCATTTCGAAACCGTCCGGGGTTTGAAATACTGCGGCTTTTTCCCGGGCGATCAGCCGGATGCTTCCATTGACATTGATCGACGTCGATGCCGATACTTTCCCGTTTTGGTTGACCGCGAAACCGATCATCGTGACATTGCCGCGCCTTGAGGATATTTCTCCTAAATTGCTGACATCGCCGCCGGTTTCAACCTCGACTAGAAGCCCTCGAACGTCGCTATCGCCGCTCGCCTCCTGCAAATAGACTTTATCGGTGGAAGCGGCGAGTATTGCTTGACCGTCGTCCGATTGTATCGAACCCTTATTGGTAATCGTCGGCGCGATGATCAAAATCCGCTCGCCGGTACCGGATTGTACTTGCGCGCCTTCCTCGAGCGTGATCGATGCTCTAATCGGATTGCCGTTCGCATCTTTTGCCAGTAATGCTTTTATCGGCTGACCGCCCTCGTCAAGAACGGCGTCACCGTTTTGATCTCTGAGGACGAATTCATTGTTTTGAAATGCTGCGGAACCCGAATTAGAAAAAACTTTGGTGATGCCTTGATCGAACACGTCGTCCGAGATATCGAGCGTGGAGGCTACCAAGCCGCGCACGTCGACGCGCGAATCCTTGCCGAATACGAAGCCGTTGCGGTTGACTAGATAAACTTGGCCGTTTGCGGTCAATGCGCCGAGAATTCGGCTCGGGTCGTTTTGGAAAATTTTATTCAGTGCGATCGAGGTGCTCGAAGGCTGTTGAAAATGGACCGAATTCTCCTTGCCTATGTTAAAGCTTTGCCAGTTCAAGATCGCCCGATCGGTCTGCTGATTGATCTGCATGTGATTACCGATCACTTGCCTAGTCGCTTGCCCCATGCTGGCCCAAACCGCACTCGGCACCGGAAGTTCGGCTTGCACCGGCGACATCGAACCGACCGCCAAGCCGCCGGCGACGGCCAGTTTTACGCAGGCCGCCGACCGTTTGAGACTAAAGCGGTGCGGATTCCGGACGGATGGTTGAATTCGTTTTTTGTTAGCCATGTTCGTTGCCCTCGTTATGTTCTTCCGCCGAAACGTCGGATACGATTGTCAATCGTCGATAGTGGCAACCCGGCCGTCTCGTCGTTCAAGACCCGTGGCTTTCCGTCCCCGCCTCACGGCGGGTTTGGCTTTTCCGTCAATTTACCGCATCAATGGCTGTAGCCGCTGGGCTTAAGGCCATTGTTGAATTTCTATAATTTGCGACGTAGGCGTCGCTCCCACAGTGTTTAAAATTCGGCTGCGACCCTAAAATGCAGCCTCGGATCGCCGCTTTCTATCGTCCCTGCGGCGATAAACGGAAACGCGACATCCAAATTGGCGATCAAATATTTCAAGGCTTGAAACCGAATGCCGAAACCCCCGCTGGCCAGATTAAACTTGCTGTCGGTACCGGCCAACACATCTTTCGACCAACCTCGTCCGGCATCGAAAAAGACCAAGCCTTTGAGATTGTTGACCCATTCCCAGTCCTCGTTCATCGGCAGCAGCCGCGGCGAGTACAATTCGAATGAACCTTGCACGCCGTCGTCCGACAATACTTGCGTCTCGAAATAACCCCGGACGCTTTCATCGCCGCCGATCGAATATTGCTCGTTACTGATGATCGGCGAGTCGGATACTTGCCCCGATAGCCGGGTCATGAACTGCATTCCCCACGGCAGATTGCGCGAATAATCGATGTCGCCGTTGACGATCATGTAATTCGGTTTCGCCTGAAAGCGTTTGTCGGCAAATTCCTGCTCGTCGTTGCCGAGACCGCGGATCGAAAAATTCAAACCGACGCTGAACGACAACAAGGACTCCTCGCCTCGTAAATTGCCGGCATACTGCACCATGAAAGGCAGGTAGGTAATCGGCGTTTTCAAGGTATCCGCGCCGATCAGGTTCAGGTCTTCGTCGAACGACTTGTAATCCACGCCCGCCGTCAAGGTATGAAAATAATCGTCCTTTCCGGGCAACGGCATCACCAAGCGCGCTCCGTAAATGTCCCCGATACCGACCACAGACAAAGCTCCCGCGCTGGCTATTTGCGATTCAGAAGACGAACTAACCGCGTATAACGCCAAGCGGTTTTCTGTATCGAACAACGGCATCACGTAGGTTCCGACCATAACTTCGACTTCTTCCGGTATCTCGGGCGAAACTTGATACATAAACGAGGCACTATGAAATTTTTGCCACAAATTGTCGTAACGGATCGAGCCGATCGTACGCAAGCGACTGGTGTTCGCAACATTACGCCCGTTAACCTCGACTTTTCCGTGCAGCGGCAATTCGTCGCGGACTTTCAAATCCACTTCGAGCGTGCCGGGCGTGTCGCCCGCGCGTAAGATCGGCACCACGGTCCGATCCGAGGATTGCTTGCCGAGTTCGGCCAATTGTTCCTGCATTTTCGGCAGATTCGGCACATTGCCTTCGGCCAGCTCCGGCACCTTGGATTTGATGGCACCCAACGAAAAATAGCGCGAATCGGTCACGCGCAAGCGGGCCACTCTGCCTTCGGTGACTTCCAAATAAACGACGCCGCCGACCACATCCTGCTCGGGTATGTCGACCGACACCGTCTGAAAACCTTGTTTTTGGTAGACTTCTTCAAGCGCGGCGCGCGCTTTTTCCACCGTATCGATATTTTTGTCTTCGCCCAAAAAGGGATAGACCGTGCGTTCGATTTCCTTGCGTTCGAGCAAGGTATTGCCCTTGACGCGCAATTCCCACAGATCGAAATGATCGGCATCTTGCGCGAATGCGGCATTGCCTAACAATCCGGCACATAACACCCATAACAAACGAAACGACAAATCTACCTTCCTATACATAGAATTTTGTTGGCTTTTACAAACAGGTCAGCCCCCGCGTTGCGGGGGCTGTGCTTTTGCATCCATGCCGGCCCCGTTGCAGGGCCGGATTTCCCATTGAATTGTTAATTTACAGCGGTTTATCTGTCGGAGCTCCTTGAATTACCGGAACCGAACAGTTGTTCAAGACGCCGCCCGCGGCATGCGAATAAGGCATTACCGGCGCATTGACATCTAAAACATGGTCATACGGATGGCCGTTACTCGCTACCGCCAGATAACCCGAATCGCCCCAACTGTAGCTTGAGTTCTGATTTAATACAGAGGCCACTGTTACCGGTGAGCCGGCGTCCACAACCAGTTTTTCTATGATTCTCAAAGTATCGCCTGCCGGAGCACCGTTACCAGTTTTACGCCATTGATAAGTTGGCTCTACCCAATCCATATAAGTACCGTTTGCCGCATTCTGCAAAGTCGGAGCAACTCCGTCGATCCTGACGAATCTGTATTGCAGTTGATTGTCGGCGTTTTTCTCGAGACTTTGTACGCCGGTCGCCCAAGCTACTACCGGTAAACCGGTGAAAATATCGAAGTTGGAACCGCCATCGTTAGTGCCTTTGTCAAAATCGTTCAGACATCTATCGACATTGCCGGAACTTGAATTAAGAATAGTTCTGGGTCCTTCGAACGGATTGTCGATTTCTGTCGGCTCTAACGCGCCATCGAAACAAGGATTGTTTAAGAACTTGTTATATTGCTGCGCGCCCGTGCCTGAACCGGCCACCCGTTTGCAGATATGCACCAAATTAGTATCCGGTGCCGTTACGCCGGGATACTGGGTAAACGGATAACTCTGACCATCTTTTTCGAACACGAATTCGTCCCAGCTTTTGATTTGGCCCGTAATAATCGTTGCCACTTGATACTTACTAAGGCTCGGCATGCAACTTTCGTGTTCGTAGTCGCCGATCGCACAATCGCTAGGAATCTTTCCTTGATCTTTTTGAACGACTTGCAAGGCTTCATACAACTTGTTAGTGACCGGGATACCGAAAATCAGGGCAGCAACGGCTCTGACTTCCAATTGTGCTACGCCGGCAGGCGTCACCGCATTGAATCCTGCAGGCGTATTGGGACCTCTAAACTGTAACGGGTCGACGTCGGAAATGCCGATATTCGGATATTCTTTGACCAGATCGTTGGTGCCGGAGTTGATGGTACAGTTCCAGGTACTAGTAGCGGCTACATTTTGGCAAGTGCCTTGATTAAGAACGTTCAAAAAGTCGAGCTGAGCATTGTCGATCAAAGGATTGACGCCTTGCGCCGAACCGCCGGCCGAACGCTTGGTGAACAACACATTTAACGGTCCGGAAAGATTCGGCACTTTGGCTGGCGTCAATGTACAGAAATATGCCGAGTAGGACGACCCGACTTTGTCAGTATCGGGATCGTTACCGTTTCTGTAAAAATCGAGCGTGCCGGCTTCGCAAAGGTTTTCGAACATGTTTTTGATGGCATTGTCCATCGCGCTCGCACCGGACATGAAAATCTTGAGATCCGGAGTCGTAGATGGACTCAACGCCATTGAAGGGCTTGAAAAACCGGTTAATGTCGCAGCGGCAATCGCTGTCGATAAGATATGCTTTTTCATTGTGCTTGTCTCTTAAGTGATTGTGAAGTAAACGGATGACAGTCGACCCGGACTCAACAGCCCGGGCGGCATTTAGGCCGATAAAACCTTACGGCGTTTGCCTGCCAATAGACCGACTAAGCCGGTGCCGAACAACCAGACTGCGGCTGGGACAGGAACCGGAGCGAAATCCAATTTGGCTGTTTGGCTATTGAAATCGATTGCGAACGTCCAATCGCCCAAAAATTCAATACCGGTCAATCCCTTAGATGCAAATTCAAAATTTTGCCAATAAAAACCCAGCGTATTGCCTTCGCCTTCAGAACCTATAGTGCCGAAACCTGTCGAATTTGCCATGGAGTCGCCCCAAACTTTCTCGAAATATCCGTCATCCGCTTTAGTGCTGAACGAGTCGAAGTTATTGTTAATATCTTCGCCCGAAACTCCAAGCTGAGTATTCAGATTAATAGCACGGTTATTGATTTTGCCGATCATGTTGCCTATTTGAGGAGTATCAACTTTAGCGATATTCGTATCATTTGAAGTGCGCAACACGCCGTAATGATCAATCGCTGCCAAGCTTCCTATAAAACCGTTTGCAGAAGCGATGTTGTAATAAAGCGGTTGATCGGCTTGAGTGGCATTTAAAAAAGCGGTAAAAGCTGTACTTTCGATCGCCCAGCTTTTCGCTTGAGTCTTGGTATCCAAAAAGTCGTTGTGAATGATGCCCAAATCCAAAGCATAAGAGACTTCAGACGTCGGATTCCACAAATTGAATACCAGTTCAGTCGGCTGAGTTGTCGATCCGGCTTTGATTGTCGCCTGAGCACCCGTTGCCGCCAACGCCATCGCGCCGACCGCTAAAGATTTACCTAATAAATTCATAAAAAATATCCTCGTAAAGTCTGTTAACAAAAACCAAACCGGGGTACATGGCCATTCCTAGTAAATGGTCGCGGCCCGGCTATCTCTTGATACTTGATAAGAGACCCGCAGCTTTCCGTCCCCGCCTCGCGGCGGGTTTGGCAACATCTTCACACCCGGCATATCCGGCTAAAACCGGAAACTGCCTATTCCTTGTTAAATCGCTGGCAATCAGTACCGCCCATGTTATGATTGCCTTCGCCGGCCCCACTCCCCCTCGCCGGATCCACTCCGCATCCGCAAAGTTTCAACTTGCGCATATTTTTTCATAGTCATTAGTTCAAAAGTTTTACAGGTTCGTTAAATTTTCGTGAAACGTATTACGTTTTAAACAACTAACATCGCTAATACGCCGACTGTTTTGAATTGTCGCATTTCTGTCATATTTTTCGTTTATGTTTAAAAAGTTCGACTTGATACGCATATCCATATATCCAAAAACCCATAAACCTAAAAAGATCATTTGAGACTTCACCAAGCCGGTGAAAGTGTTGTAGACCCTTCATGCTTCGACTTAACTCAGCACGAATGGTCTACAACACATGCCAACTTCATCTTTCTAGGATAGAAATACATAACTTTTGCCGCTTTCAAGCCGTTCCGTTGTTAATATTCAGCCACCCGGCAATTATCGTTCCCACGCTGGAGCGTTGGAACGATAGGTGGATGTGAATAACTACGTTCCGTTAGTCAATCCGAAATATTTTTGAATTAGGTATAAGAAATTGAGCGAACTGAAACACATCATTTCACTGCGTATCGAGAACAGTATTCGTAACGCGGTTCAAGCCACCGCTTCGCGGTTTTATGTGCGGGAATCGGATATTTACCGTTTTGCGATCAACTACATGCTAAAGCGCTTTAAGTGCTTGCATGAAGACGACTTTAGCGGCAGCGATTTGCTACCCCTAATGCTGGACATTCGCGAGGAATTAATTGGCAGCCTATCCTTAAAAAAACATCAGCTCTTCAACATCCTAAACGGCAACAATGTTCACCCGGATAAGTTTGTCGCAATGTCCGATATCGAGTTGCTATTAACGCCGCAACACTTAGTAAAACAACGCTTGCAAAAAATCGACGATAGTCCTCAATCCGATGTCGATACCGAAACCTGGCTGAAGCAATATTTACTTGAGAAATATCAATCGCCGTCGTTTCAGGATAATTCCGACACGCAAACCCAATCATCGAATTGAAGCCATACCTAAATCATGAATTCGTAGCTCATGGGTTTATGAAAGCTTCCGATCGTTTTGCGCTAACTACTATTTGGAACTAAGCTAATAGCAACTTTTAGATTCTTCGAGAATTCCATGGATGCTCTATCGGCCATTAACCGCATTTTTCATAGCCCTATCAACGGCCAGTCCCAAGATGATGAATTATTAGTCGATACGCTTAGAAATTGGGCCATCCGCTTCGCCGATTGCAATTATTTACATCCTTGCCTAATTGACGGGCAGCGGTCCTTAGTCTGCGCCAACCAACTCAGTTTAAAAAATCCTAAAGCCTATCAAGCTCTAATCGAGATTGCGCGGCGTCATGATATTTTTCTGAAGGAGGATGCCAGAACGTTAAGTTCGGCAACGCTTTATGCCGATCGGCGGCAACAATCGGCGGTAATTCTCGCTTTGTGTCTCGGCATTCTCATCGCGACAACCGATACGCGAGCCGAACAGGTCGCCGACAGGCAGGTGACTGCTGAAATCACTTCGCAACTTATCAAACCGTCAAACCGATTAAATCCGGTTAAAATCCAAAAAGGAAACCACACGATCGTTCGTTTGGTCCGCTCTGCTCCGCCCAAAACCATGCCCATTCAATCCGTCCATGACGCACAATTAAACGTTAAGCCGGATCCGCATGCTCAAGTTCGAATCAGCCGTTTACTGCAGCAAGCATACACCCGCGAACCCGGCGACCCGCCGACTATTCGCGCCGATCTCGATAAGATGGCCCGGTATTATGCAAGCTATCCTGAAGCCATCGGTCTGTTGAAATTACTGGAAGATAAAGAGTTAAAACTTCGTTATCGAAAATATACTTGGCAAACACAAGCCCACGGCAACCAACTGACCGTAACGTCGGCAACGATATTTTTCGATCCGCGCATCGGTGCAAAGCTATGGCTGCATCGCGATTGCAAAAACCACCCGGCTTGCCATATTTCTCCCGCGGACGCACTTTTACACGAGTTGTTGCATGCCAAAATCATGCTACACGACACCGACCGCTTCATCGAAAGCGGCGGAATGAAACCCACGCTTTATTTATTCGACCACGAACACGACGTCATTAAAATGGAAGCGACGCTGTTCGATGCAATGAACCGTACCGACGGTATGTCCCGGCCTTTGCGCAATCGACACACAGGAAGACTGATCAAAGTCGAATGTTCGATTTGCTTGCCGGAAATTTCATTCGTTGCCTCGGCCGATTGAATGTCTCGGCAATGCGCCCTACCGAAACTTACAGCCGCCACCTATAATTCATTCGTAAATTATCTTCCGATAATTCCACTTGCCTTGACTATGCTTGTATAGGGTCTAGCTAGGGTGTCGAAATTTACCGATTTTCAGGTCAGAAAAAATGACTGTTTTATGGGTTTTGAGAAAATAACGGATGCTCTATAACCTATGATCATCAACGATTTCCAAGATAGTTTGAGCGCCGTAGGGTGCGCATCGCGCACCTTTCCACGGTGCCGAACCGACAAGAGCCCGACCCTGGTGCGCGATGCGCACCCTACATCTGATTCTTAATAGCCTATGAACACTAACCATTTCAAAAATATTTTGAGTTAAAAAGCGGGAACCGGCAATTAGCAAAAAATGGCCTTTTTCGACAGCCTAGGCTCTAGCTATCTTCATACAGGCCTCGCTCTACTTCACACTACCGTTTCAACCTACTCCCAACCCTAAATTTTCATGAATTCCGGTTTGATTTTGACGGCTATAATTAGCCTTTTTTCCTCAAGTGTTTTAGGACAAGCCTATGATGAAGAAAGGATTTATCGCGATGCGCTCGATGCCGCTCGTAGCGGCCGAACTCAACAGGCATTGGAGCAACTGCAAATTCTACGAACCGAACATCCGAGAACGCTCCGCTATCTTTACGATTATGTTCAAATTTTGTCGTGGACCGACCAATACGAAAAAGTCATCGAGCTTAGCCGTTCCATTGATTTAGATGCCGCCCCAATCTATGTCATCGAGTCCGTTGCAAGCTCAGCCAGAAATTCAGGCGACTTCAAACAGTCGGAAACGCTTTATCGTTCAGTCCTCGAAAGATTTCCCGACCGCTTTGAGTCCAAGCTCGGTCTTGGGTTAACGTTGAAACAAAGCGGCGATCATGAGCGGGCCATTATTTATTTAACCGAGCTTTCCGAAGCTTTTCCCGAACGACTCGATATTTTGATCTTTTTGGCTCAGATCCATGAAAACCTGAATAATTTTTCGAATGCCGCTAATCTCTATCGAAAAATTTTATCCATTCAACCGGATCGAGCGGATGCACAAAAAAATTTGGCATTCGCTCTGCAAGCAAACGGTCAATATGAAGACGCACTATCGACGGTCCGACACTATAAAGCCGCTTTTTCCGACGAAGAGTGGGCCGGCTTCCGCTGGGATTATGCAGCCGCGCTGATTAGAAAAAGCGCCGGTATTCCAAGCGGCAAGCCCAACCGTTATCAAGAAATGGATAAGGCAATTTCAGCCGTAGAAGCCAATATCGAATCGATCGCAGGGCTTGAATTGTCCGAACCGCAAATCTGGCTCGATAGAGCCAATTTCGATTTGATGGTCGCTTTGCGCAACCGCAACAAAATGCCGGAGGTTATCGCATTATTCGAACGACTCAAGGAACAAGGTATTGAAATTCCTTCCTATAGTCGAATCGCTGCTGCCGATGCTTATCTTTATACCAGGCAACCTAAACGGGCCCGCGACCTTTATCTTTCTATCATTGAAGATTCGCCCGATAATCGCAATGCCCGAGCTTCATTGATATATGCTTATCTGGAATCGGAACAATTTAAAGAGGCCATTGAGCTAGCGGACAGGCTCAATGAAGAACAACCGGAAACCCTCGAATTTAAAGACGAGCTCGGTCATTCCCGTGTTCGGGATAATCCCGACAAAATTTATCCCGAGATGACAGCCGCCCTAATGAGGGCTTACGCGGATAAACTCTATCAAGGCCAAAGCCGAATGGAAGATTTGTACCGGCGCACGCTCTACAATCCCGATATAGAAGCAAAATTAGCCGACATTTATTACTTTCGAGGTTGGCCGCGCAAAGCGCTGCGTCTAATTGAACCGGCACTGGAACGATCGCCGAATCACTTAGGATTGCGAGTAGTACAAACCAATGTTTTGCATGAATTAAGAAGCTACCCTGCGGAAGAACAAGTCATACAAGAACTTTACGACACCTTCCCGGACGATACCGGGGTGCAACGGCAGTCGCGATTATGGAATATACATAACGGCTGGGAATTCAAAATGTTCACCGGCGGCGGAGTTAGCGATAACCAAACCAACGATGTCGGCAACCCTAACATCGGCACGGAAGACATGAGTCTCGAATCTTATTTATATTCCAGTCCGATTGCGCATCATTATCGTGTCTATATCCATAACGCCTGGAAAATGGGTTTATTTCCGCAACCCGAAGGCCGCGGATATTTGAATACGCATGGATTGGGTCTGGAATTCGCCGGAACTAATGTTTTAGCCACCGGCGAAGTCCATTACGATAATTTCGCAAAGAATGCGGTCGGCGTCGGACTCGGTTTAGCTTACGATTTTGACGATCATTGGCGTATTTCCACCTATTTGGACAGTCTCAACAATCGAATCTCTTTACGCGCGTTGACCGCACTTGCCGATGAGAAAGTCGTAACTACGGCAAAATCGGCGCAAGCGAGACTGACTTACCGCTTTCATGAGTCGCGGCAGATGGACTTGACGGCAAACTATTATCATTTCAGCGACGGCAATAATCGGTACGGAGTCGACGGCGCTTATTACGAGCGATGGTATAGCGGGCCGTTCTATAAATTCTCGACTTATTTAAATGCCGGCTACTCAACCAATACGCGGCACAGCGGATCGCCCGACAATCCGAATCCGAACGTGAACGCTTATTATTTTAATCCGGCGCAGGATGCTTCGATATCGCTGACCCTCGATAACGATTTGTTGACTTATCGTTTTTATGAAACGGCATTCAACCAGCGCTTGGCAGTTTCTATCGGTCAATATTGGCAGCAATATTTCGGCTCCAATCCGGTCGGCAACATTCAGTACGAACATCGTTGGAAAACGGCCGATCGTTTAGAAATCGCGTACGGCGGCATCAGAGGCTATCATTATTATGACGGCAACCTGACTGAAAGCTGGTTTATGTATCTTAATCTTAGTGTACGATTCTAGCCATGCGCCGGTTATTTCTGATCATCCAAATCGTGTCGATGACTTTATTCTCGAGATTCGCTCTTGGCGACGGTTCTTTCATCGCGCTTTGTTATCACGATGTACAGCCTGAATGGAACGGTAATCCATACACCATTACACGAGCCCGGCTTATCGAACAATTCGCTTGGCTAAAAGAAAATAATTTTCACCCGGTCAGTCTACAGGCTCTGGTCGAATCAGGACAAAACAACACGCAGCTTCCTGAAAACCCTGTGTTGTTAACTTTCGACGACGGTTATGCGAGTTTTCATGACACGGTCTTTCCGATTCTACAGGCTTTCGGTTTTTCTGCTGTCGTCAGCCCGGTGACTGCTTGGCTCGAGACCGAGACCAATCAGTCGTTGCAATATGGAGCGAAGTCGGTACCAAGAGAGAATTTTTTAAACTGGAGTCAACTCAAAAAAATGCTTGAGTCAGGATTAATAGAAATCGCCTCGCATAGCCACGATTCGCACCGAGGTATACCGGGCAATCCGCAAGGCAGCATGCAACCGGCCTTAACCACGCGTTTGTTCAAAAAATCCGAACAGCGTTATGAAACGGATGCCGAATTCCAAACTCGCGTATCGAACGATATAGCCGAAAGCGTTCGGATTTTGCGGAATCGCCTTGACCTAAAACCTAAAGCCATTACATGGCCTTACGGCTCTTATAGCCTGGAATCGATCAAACTCGCAGAAAAACAAGGTATTTACGTTTCATTGACCTTGGACGATGGCTGGAATTCCGTTAACGATATGCAACTGGTTCATCGCTATTCGATCGAGCATGCACTTAATCTGGAAGAATTTAAGGCTCTTTTTCTACGCAATAGAAACGATTCACCGGTTAGATTGGCTCATGTCGACATGGACTACATTTACGACTCCGAACCGTTACAAATTCAGCGTAATCTCGATTTACTTCTCGACAGAATAAAAGAAATAGGTGTCAATACGGTCTATCTCCAAGCCTTCTCGGACCCGGACGGAGACGGCAATGCCGATGCGCTTTATTTTCCGAACCGGCATATGCCAATGCGCGCGGATTTGTTTAATTATGTCGCGTGGCAATTGCACATGAAAACTCGCGTATCGGTCTATGCTTGGCTTCCGGTTTTGTCGTTCTCGGTTAATGTCCCCGAAGAATGGTGGGTTCATGAATTAAAGAACGGTAGTCCAATTCCAAGCCGAAACAATTACAAGCGACTGTCACCCTATCACCCGGAAGCTCGGCAACTGATCGCCGATATTTATCAGGACTTGGCGAAACAAGCTCATTTCTCGGGACTTTTATTTCATGACGACGCATTTCTTACCGATTTTGAGGATGTTAGCCCGTCGGCATTAGCCCATATTAAAAACCGAAAACCTTCTGAAAAAACCGAAGCAAAGATAACCGTACTGACCGAATTCACGCATCACCTTACCAATAAAGTCCGGTATTTTCGGCCCGACATCAAAACCGCCCGAAACCTCTATGCCAATGTCGTTCTAAGTCCCGAAAGCTCCGAATGGTTCGCACAATCGCTACCTGACTTTTTGGTTAATTACGATTACACCGCGTTAATGGCCATGCCGTTCATGGAAGAAGCGGAGGAACCTATGATTTGGTTGGAAACACTCATCGACAAAGTGTCTGAGCATCCGCTGGGTTTGAAAAAGACCGTATTCGAACTGCAATCGGTGGATTGGCGTACCCAACAAAAAATTCCGGCATCGATTTTAGCCGGCCAAATGCGTCTTTTACAACGGATGAATGCACTGAATTACGGTTATTATCCCGACGATTTTCATAAAAACCATCCACCGATGTCGTTTCTTAAAGAAATGATGACTCAATAACATTGAGATCTAGCCAAGGCTCGACCCACTATTCTAATCAAGCAAACCGCAGCAACCCTTCTATTAATGAACTTCATCGAATCCATTTTAGCTTGGATAAAATACCAATCGATAACGGTAGAAAGCTTTTGGACAGATCTTTCTCATGACTTAGCGTCACTCGACGTAACTTGGGAATTTGATTCGTTTTTTAAACAGGGCTCGATAAAAGATATCATCGATTTTTTGTTGAGCTTTGCTTTCTATTATCCTCTGCTGATGGCATATCTCTGGATGATCGGGGCATTGATATTTTATTTCCGACGCGAGAGGAACAGCCCTTGTCGGCACGATGAAGTTCCTCAATTGAGCGACTATCCCCCCGTCTCCATTATCATTCCATGCCATAACGAAGGCCGTGATATCGCCGAAACGATCGAATTTGTATTGCAACAACGCTATCCCGATTTTGAAGTTATCGCCGTCAACGACGGCAGCACCGACGATACGCTTGAGCAACTATCGATACTTGCCGAACGACATAAACAAGTGCGCGTCATCAATTTAGAAAACAATCAAGGTAAGGCCGAAGCATTGAACACCGGAGCTTTATTCTCGAAGAACGAATATTTGATTTGTATCGACGGCGACGCACTTTTAGCGCCCGAAGCGACAGCCTGGATAATGATGCATTTTTTAAGCGGCCCGCGAGTTGCCGCAGTCACCGGCAATCCGCGTATTAGAACCCGGTCGACTTTATTGGGAAAAATTCAAGTCGGCGAATTTTCAGCGATCATCGGCATGATTAAAAGAGCGCAACGGGTTTACGGCCGCATTTTTACCGTTTCCGGAGTCATCGCAGGGTTTAGAAAATCGGCGCTACATAGAGTCGGCTATTGGAGTCACGACATGATTACCGAGGACATCGATATCAGTTGGAAATTACAATTGGATCATTGGGATATCCGTTATGAACCTAACGCATTATGCTGGATTTTAATGCCGGAAACGTATAAGGGACTCTGGCGCCAACGTTTGCGATGGGCGCAAGGCGGGTCGGAGGTGTTGCTGCGTTACTATAGTAAACTAGGTTTTTGGAAATCTAGGCGCATGTGGCCCGTTTATCTTGAATATTTCATCAGTGTCTTTTGGTCGTATACGATGATGACGACTTTCGTGTTATGGGCTTTGGGATATTTTATCGTACTCCCGAAAGCGCTCGAAATTCCGACACTGTTACCGAGCTGGGGCGGAATACTACTGGGTATCACTTGTTTAGTTCAATTCGCGCTCAGTTTGACGATTGATTCCCGTTACGAAAAAGGCATTGCAAGAACGTATTATTGGATGATTTGGTACCCATTGGTTTATTGGGTAATTTCGGTCTTCACAACCTTTGTCGGCTTGCTGAAAGCTTTATTTAAAAAACGCAACACCCGTGCGATTTGGACAAGTCCGGACAGAGGAATACGATGAAGCCTTTAATAATCGATTCGCCTTCGCTGCAAAGTTTAAAACAAAAATATATCTCCGCCGCACTGACTTTTGTTTTTTGGGTTCTTTGGTTTTACCTATGGATACCTGTAATCACATTGCTAGGTTGGTGGGCGGGAGCCGATATGTTTTATCTGCAAATGATCGAGCTGGGTGGTGTGGAACTGCTCTTTCAAGACTTGTTGTTCATTTTAAAATGCATCGCGTTATTGGGCGGTTCATTGGCCGTTTGGGCCGCCTACAACTATTACCGTTTTAGAAATTTGGATCGCCGCACACCGTTACCGAATGTATCCAAAGAAGCACTCGCTCAACACTTCGGCATCGACCCGAAATCCTTAACCGATTTACAGAACGCTAAATATATTAATGTTCAATTCGATGACAACGGCAAAATCACCCAAAGCGATAAAATGCCGAGTCTTCAACCGCAACCGGAGAACAAACTACTTTCTTAAACCGCGATTGAGTTAAAGCAACTTGCTAAACAAGTGCATCATACTTTATTAAAACAATAAATCCGACAGCCCGCCAACCCATTTGCCTTTTGTGACTAATCTGTCGGCAGCCATGTCAAAAATGTCAGCTCCTTTGGCCATATCCAAGTTTAGGAACGAGCATGAAATAACTTCGACAACTTCTGGGAGGGGGTTCGGTGGCTCGATTGACAGGTGTCGGCGGCAGGGAAAGCCGCCGTCAAGCCTACATGGACGTATTTACCCAGCACCTAAATACCATAACCCGTTGGCTACGGTTAATTAACTTGGATAATTTAGGTGCTGGGTTTACGGCATCCTGTAAAGCGAGTCACCGAATCGCCGCAAAGCCTACTACTTGTAGCAGTTATTTTGTGCATATTCCTTAGGACTTAATCGTAAATCAAAAAAACCGGCACCGGAGCCTCCTTAAGCATCGTCGAAATTTGAAGTACGAAAGGCATAATACTTGGGCATGAATAATGCTTATACATATTATTAGAGCATTATGCTAATTTTTTGACATCTGCGTGTAATAATATTCGAAGATACTTTTATCAGTTTTCGACACAACACGCCGATCTTTGTATAGTCATCGTAGATCAAAATTCGGCACCGGGTGCCTTTTCAGACACTACCGAAATTTGAAGTACGAAAGGTATACTATTTTATTTAATTTAACCGGATAGGAATTTTATAATGACGCAAAAAGCCCGAGTTCTTCTTGCTCTAGCACTATCGACAGCCTCATTTCATTCTCATGCAGTGACTCTGAACCCTGAAAACGGACATTATTATTTATTGGTCGACTTCACCGACGACTGGCGCCTCGACTGGAATGATGCAAAATCCCACGCCGAAACGTTAACGCATAACGGTGTATCGGGGCACTTGGCCACAATCACTAATCAGCAAGAAGACGATTTTATTTGGCAACTGGGCGGCGAAGGCCGTTTCCTGGGCGGATTCAATAACAGCACGCTCAACGAAGCCGGCGAATGGGTTCATAATGATTGGCAATGGGTAACCGGCGAAGCATTTAGTTTTTACAACTGGGTCGAGGGAGAGCCGAATCACTGGAACGATGGAACCGGCCAAACACCTGCTAATGAAGACTATTTGATGTACTGGTGGTCGGTCGCCAATTTAATAGGACGGTGGAACGACACGAATGTCGACTCTTCTTGGTTCGACGGCAACAGCATTGTTTTTACCACACAAGGATTCATTGTTGAATTTTCAACAAGCAATACTTCTCCCGTTCCCCTACCTGGCGCGTTTTGGTTGTTTTCTAGCGGATTATTGCTTGCCGCCGGTTATTTACGTCGAAGCCATACGACTTCCTTTGACCGAAAAACCGTCTAACAATCATGAAGAAGCTGTCATTACCCCGGATAATGAAAATGCTCTGGGTGGAGAGGGTGGTAATAGTTGAAAACCCCCACCACTCCACCACTACCTAAAGCACTTAAAAATTCAAAGTAAATTGTAGGGTACGCTACGCGTACCTAATATACATCAGGGCTAAGCTGCGGGTGAGACTACTGTGGTACTCACAGCGCACCTTACAACCTTCAAGTTGCGACATTGGTGTAGTATTAATTTCAACTATTAACGCGAACATAGCCAAAATTAACAGGTCTTGGAAGATTTAGGATACGGTAAAAAATAACTTCCCTAAATGTTTCTCACGCCTTGCGCACATCCTACACAAGTTTATCGTTCCCATGCGTCCCGGGATGCATTCCCACGCAGAGCGTCACTACCATTAAGTTAAGGGAAAACCTTCATCCGTCATGGATTGCCGGAACCCGCACACCATGGATGGCTGGCTTTTGAGGCACAGTCAGCATGACTTAACCTGAGTTCGGGTTAAGCAACCCAGCCAGTATCAGACATCGCTTCCAGAAGACGCCGTGAATACGTCCGTGTAGGCTTGAGCGCAGCATCCATGCTGCACACACTTCTTCCAGCGATGCCTGATGCTGTCTTAGCCTTATGGAATATATAATCTTTTATTCAGAGCTCAGGTTGCTTGTTTCTAAGACGGCTTAACTTAATGGCAGTGACGCAGAGCGTAGGAACGATGAATAACCGGAAAGTTAGTTATGACCAAGTCCTAAGTTGACAGCTACGACCCTATTGTTAGCCGCGTATACAAACGACCGAAAGCCGGGATTCATACAACAATATCATTCTCATCTTTGCAAACCAAACGACCGGGAAAAATACAACTAAAACAACTGCCCTTCCCGACTTCGCTTTTTATTTCTAATTTGGCTTCATGATTTTGCAGCGCATGCTTGACGATCGCAAGACCCAAACCGGTCCCGCTTTGTTTTTTACTAAGATTGGTATCGACCCGGTAAAAGCGTTCGGTGACTCTTGGAATCTCCAATGTTGCTATGCCCTCGCCATGATCTTCTACATCGAGTCTCGGACAACCCTGATGCTCATACCAACGCACATTGACAATGGAGTCTCCGGACGAATATTTCAAGGCATTGACTAATAGATTTGTAAAGGCGCTACGTAAATCCTCTTCCACACCGATTATTTTGGCTTGGCTTTCCAGTTTGAGCTCGATACGTCCGGATGAATTCTTCAGACTCGCGCCTTCGCTACATATTTTACCTAACAAATTAGGAATATCGACGCATTGCGCCTTCTTTTTTTGAGTTTCCAATCGAGTCAACAACAATAGGTCATCGACTAGATGCTCCATACGCTGGGTTTGACTTTGCATTTGCGTGATCGAATTGCTCAATAAGCCCGACTCTCCGTCATCCATGTCCTTAATCGTCTCCAAATAACCTTTCAGCACCGTCAGCGGCGTTCTAAGCTCATGAGACACATTTGCGACAAAATCCTTGCGCATGATTTCCATTTTTTTTAGTTGCGTAACGTCTTGCGCCAACAGCAATCGCAAGCCGACTCCATAAGGCACTACTCGTACCGACAACATCACATTCGCATCGACAGGCGAAGGGAGCACGATCACATCGTCGTATTTGCGATTATCCAGGTAGCGGGTAAATTCGGGAAAACGAATCAGGTTAGGTATCCGCTGACCTTTATCGGATTTTTCAAGACCCAGCACTTTCATCGCCGCTTTGTTGGACCATTCGATTTCATCTTGAGGACCTAGCACAACAGCAGCATCCGGCAAAGCCTCGGTCGATTTGCGAAATTGATCGACCATTTTCCCGAGCTTTTTTTTGCGCTTTTTTTCGCGCTTTTTCATGCGATAAACGTGGTAGTAAATAGCCTCCCAAATACCGGTCGACTTCGGATATTTTCCACTACCGCCGTTGTCTATCCATTTTTCGAATCGATAAATCTGATAGAACTGCCGAATCAAAATGCCTGCCAACAGCGCAAACATCGTCGGCACAAGAATTTTGCCAAAAACACCGACAACGATTGCGGCAAGCAACAATAGCGATAATGTTGCAATTTCCCTAATCCATGGATTCATTGGGTTTTAGCTAATCAGCGAAAATCGGTATCCGAATCCGCGTACGGTTTGCACCAGTTCTTCCCGCCCGTATTCGGCCAATATTTTTCTTAATCGTCTAATATGCACGTCGACGGTCCTCTCTTCGATATAAACACTACGCCCCCAAACTTGATCGAGCAATTGCGTGCGGCTATAGACTTTATCCGGATGCGTCATGAAAAACTGCATCAATCTGAATTCGGTCGGGCTGACATCCAATTGTTTATCGCCTATCGTCAACCGGTGCTGCTCGCTGTCGAGGATCATGTCGCCAAGCGTAATCTGTGCCAAGTCTTGGATTTTACCGGTTCTACGCAGTACCGCGCGTATTCTTGCGACCAGTTCCTTCGGCGAAAAGGGTTTAGTCATGTAATCGTCGGCACCAATTTCGAGCCCGCGCACTTTGTCTTCTTCCTCGCCTCGAGCGGTCAATAAAATAATCGGGATTTCCCGGTAAAATTGGTCTTTCTTAAGACGCCTAGCCCATTCGATACCGCTAATGCCGGGCAACATCCAGTCCAACACGATCAAATCCGGCATGCGTTCCTGAAGAATCAAATTAGCCACTTCGGCATCGGCGCATTGACTCGCTTCGAAACCGGACTGCTCCAATACCATCGCCAGCATTTCTCGGATAGCATCCTCATCTTCGACGACTAAAACGCTCAATCTACTCATATGCTTCTACAGGTCAATAAAATTTCGATTTTAGCAGGAGCTATGTTACGTTTTTATGACAATTATGTGATCATGCCGATATTGTAAGATTTCTGATGCTTTCAATAGCCGTATTGCCATCCATATCGACTATGGATTTGGATGGCAATATACCTTTCGCACTTCAAATTTCGGCAGTGCCTTAGGAGGCGCCGGGGCATAGGCGCCAACTTAAGGAAAAACGCGTCATTCCGCCAGGGATCGGCGGAATCCAGGGCCAGGGATGGCAATGCTTAGCTTCACACCCAAATAATCTGGATATCAGCAATCCATGCCGATATGACGAATAAAGCCACAAATATCCCATATTAAAGGCGCTAAGTTGTCGCTTATGAGACGCCGGGATACTCGGCCTATCGGCTTCGAAAAATCAAACCGCTTTCGAAAAAGCCAACATACCGCCTTCGACATCGACAACAATTTTGTCGCCCGGCCCGAATTTTCCGCCAAGAATCTCCTGCGCCAATGGGTTTTCCAATTGATGCTGTATCGCCCGCTTCAACGGTCTTGCGCCATAAACCGGATCAAAACCGGCTTCGCCGAGTTTATCCAGCGTTGCCTCGCTCAATTCCAAATCGATATCGTGATCGAGCAAGCGTTTACGCAAATAACGAACCTGAATGTCGGTAATCGCGCGAATTTGATCGCGGCCCAGCGGATGAAATACGACAACATCGTCGATGCGGTTGATGAACTCGGGACGGAAATGATAGCCAACCACTTCCATCACGGCTGACTTCATCGAAGCATAGTTTTCCTCGCCGGCCAACTCTTGAATACGGTCGGATCCTAAATTCGAGGTCATCACGATGACGCTGTTGCGGAAATCAACCGTTCGTCCCTGCCCGTCGGTCAAACGGCCGTCGTCGAGTACCTGCAGCAGCACATTGAATACGTCCGGATGCGCTTTTTCGACCTCGTCTAGCAGGATCACCGAATAAGGCTTGCGCCGCACCGCTTCGGTCAAATAACCGCCCTCTTCGTAACCGACATAGCCCGGAGGCGCACCGATCAGACGCGCGACAGAATGTTTCTCCATAAATTCGGACATATCGATACGCACCATTGCTTCTTCGGTGTCGAACAAAAATTCGGCCAATGCCTTGCACAGTTCGGTTTTACCGACGCCGGTCGGCCCTAAGAACAGGAAAGAACCGTTCGGACGATTAGGATCGGAAAGCCCCGCCCGCGAACGGCGGATCGCGTTGCTGACCGAAATCAGCGCTTCGGTTTGTCCGACCACGCGCTTTTGGATCTGCTCTTCCATGCGCAGCAGTTTGTCGCGCTCGCCTTCCATCATTTTCGAGACCGGAATGCCGGTCCATTTCGAGACGACTTCAGCGATTTCCTCGTCGGTCACTTTGTTGCGCAACAGCTTCATTTCCTGCATTTCAGCTTGCGAAGCCAAATCCAGTTCCTTGACCAACGAGGGGATCACGCCATATTGCAATTCGGACATGCGACTTAAGTCATTAGCGCGACTAGCGACTTCCAACTCCAACCTGGCTTGTTCCAGTCTTTCCTTGATTGCGGTCGTACCTTGCAACGCGGCTTTTTCGGCTTTCCAAATTTCGTCAAACTCGGAATATTCTTTTTCCAGGTTCTCGATCGCTTCCTCGAGTATTTCCAAGCGTTTCTTAGAGGCATCGTCGGTTTCGTTTTTCAACGCCTCACGTTCGATCTTCAATTGAATTAAACGCCGGTCCAGCCTATCCATCGCCTCCGGTTTCGAGTCTATCTCCATGCGAATACGACTAGCTGCTTCATCGACCAAGTCGATCGCCTTGTCGGGCAGTTGCCGGTCGGATATATAACGATGCGACAAGGTCGCTGCCGCGACGATCGCGGGATCGGTGATGTCGACGCCATGATGCACTTCGTATTTCTCCTTCAAGCCGCGCAAGATCGCGATGGTATCCTCGACGTTCGGTTCGTCGACTAAGACTTTTTGGAAACGGCGTTCCAAGGCCGCGTCTTTTTCGATGTATTTGCGGTATTCATCGAGTGTCGTCGCGCCGACGCAATGCAATTCACCGCGCGCTAATGCGGGCTTAAGCATATTGCCGGCATCCATCGCACCTTCGGCCTTGCCGGCACCGACCATCGTATGCAGTTCATCGACGAATAAAATGATTTGTCCGTGTTGCTTGGCAATGTCGTTAAGCACCGCTTTCAGGCGCTCTTCGAACTCGCCACGGAATTTCGCGCCGGCGATGAGCGCCGCCATATCCAATGATAACAATTGCTTGCCTTTGATGCCTTCCGGAACTTCGCCGTTGACGATACGCTGCGCCAAGCCTTCGACGATCGCAGTCTTGCCGACGCCGGGCTCGCCGATCAGTACCGGATTGTTTTTGGTGCGGCGCTGCAAGACTTGAATCGTGCGGCGGATTTCGTCGTCACGACCGATCACCGGATCAAGTTTGCCTTGTTCGGCTTGCTCAGTCAGATTGATTGTGTATTTGCTCAAGGCTTGACGTTGCTCCTCGGCGTTGGCATCGTCGATGTTCTGACCGCCGCGGACATTGTCTATGGCTTTTTCGGCTGCCTCTTTCGTAACGCCGGCTTTTTTTAGGATATCTTGCAGAGCGCCCGATGTTTCGCAGGCGGCCAATAAGAATAATTCGCTCGAGATGAATTTATCGCCGCGTTTTTGCGCGAGCTTGTCGGTCACATTCAACAAGCGCGACAATTCGTTGGAAATCTGGACGTCGCCACCGATGCCGGAAACGGTCGGCGTGCGTTCAAGTACCTTGGTCAATTCAGCCTGCACGATATTCGGGTTCGCGCCGATTTGCGACAACAGCGGACGAATACTGCCGCCGTCCTGGTTCAATAACGCCAGCATCACATGGGCCGGTTCGATGAATTGATGATCCTTACCCAAAGCCAGGCTTTGCGCATCGGCCAACGCCATCTGAAACTTGCTGGTCAGTTTATCCATTCTCATGTTGTTTACCTCATCGGTGAATTTGTATATTACTCCTAACATGGAGGGGAACCAGCCGTTTTTCAAGCGCATCGAGAAAAATCACCTTTATTCCGGCCATGTTCGCGTTAATCCGAGAAAAAGCATTTCAGCTCGTTTCTATCGTTACTGAACGCTGGAGCGTCCAGGGCTGCATTCCCACGCTGGAGCGTGGGAACGATAATCTTTCCTCTTTCCTCTTTCCTCTTTCCTCTTTCCTCTTTCCTCTTTCCTCTTTCCTCTTTCCTCTTTCCTCTTTCCTCTTTCCTCTTTCCTCTTTCCTCTTTCCCCTTTCACCTTTCACCTTTCATCTTTCACAAACTAGCCTTACCCACATCCATTAAGATAGAATCTTAATGGCCTACAAGGAGTAATCATGTTTTTGCGCAATAATCGTTTTGTCAGACAGATCTTCAGCAGTTTTTTGGATTTAGCCCCTATTTTGGTCGTGGTATTGGTTTTTCAAATCGCGGTCATACAACAACCTATTCCCGATGTACTCAACTTGATCGTTGGCTCCTTATTTGTTGTATTGGGCTTGACTTTTTTTATGCTCGGCCTTGAACAAAGTCTGTTTCCGATCGGCGAGTCGATGGCTTATGCGTTTGCTAAAAAAGGCAGCTTGTTCTGGCTGTTGTTTTTTTCGTTCTGCCTCGGCTTCGGCACGACCGTCGCCGAACCGGCGTTGATTGCCGTAGCGAGCGAAGCGGCCAATGTTGCAGCAAAAGGCGATGTCATCGAAAACACCGAAACCGCCATCAATCAATACGCTCTCGGCTTAAGACTGACTGTTGCAGCATCTGTCGGTTTCGCGATCCTAATAGGTGTACTCAGAATCATCCGAGGCTGGCCTCTGCACTATATAATCATCGGCGGCTATTGTACGATTGTCGCGATGACCCCGTTCGCTCCTGCTGAAATCATCGGTATTGCCTACGATTCCGGGGGCGTGACGACTTCGACCATAACGGTACCGTTGGTGACCGCTTTAGGTGTCGGTTTAGCCAGTTCTATCAAAGGCCGCAATCCGATGATCGACGGTTTCGGTCTTATTGCATTCGCCTCGCTAACACCGATGATGTTCGTCATGGCTTACGGGATGTTGGTATGATCGATTGGTTAATTCATTTTTCTCAAGGCTTTTTGGAAACCTGCCGCGATGTATTGCCGATAGTAGCGATTATCATCGGTTTTCAAGTATTGGTCATTCGTAAACCCATTCTTCATCCGGCACGAACCTTTCTCGGTTTCGTCAATGTCCTAATCGGTATTACGTTTTTTCTGGACGGTTTAAAAATGGCGCTGTTCCCGCTCGGCGAATTGATGGCCACGCAATTGACCGCGCCGGAATTTCTCGGTATTGCGGCCGATACAGAACAGGCCGATTGGCATGACTATCTATGGGTCTATTTATTCGCCGCTTCCATCGGTTTTGCCACGACATTGGCCGAACCTTCGCTGCTGGCAGTCGCGGTTAAAGCCGAGGAAATATCGGGCGGTGCAATCGGCGCGTGGGGACTTAGAATAGCGGTCTCGATCGGCGTTGCATTCGGCATCTCATTAGGCGCCTATCGTATTGTTACCGGAACTGAACTTTATTATTACATCATTGCCGGTTATATCGTTGTAATTATCCAAACCGTCTTCGCGCCTAAACTCATTATCGGATTAGCCTACGATTCGGGGGGCGTCACAACGTCAACCGTGACCGTACCATTAGTCGCCGCATTGGGTTTGGGGCTTGCTTCGACCGTACCGGGACGCAATCCCTTACTTGACGGTTTCGGTTTAATCGCTTTTGCTAGTTTATTTCCAATTATTACCGTTTTGGCCTATGCACAGCTCGCCGAATGGCGCAATAAAAAACGAAATTCATCCAATCAAAGCCCATCCAAATAACCGAGGAAAGCCATGCGTTTCAAATTAATCATCGCCTTTGTTGAAGACTCGAAAACCGATCTCGTACTCGATACCGCACGAAAAAGCGGCGCCAAGGGTGCAACCGTGATCAACCATGCCCGCGGTGAAGGCATGAAGCAATCCAAGACCTTTTTCGGTCTGACCCTGGAAACTCAACGGGATGTATTGATGTTTCTGGTTGAGGAACATTTGAGCCGCTATATCCTCGAAAAAATCGCCAAAGCAGCCGAATTCGATGCCACATCAGGCACCGGCATCGCTTTTAAAATCGATGTTGAAGATGCGATCGGGGTGATGCATCAAGTCGAACAATTAACCCAAGAACTGGAAGACGAAATATGATCGATAAAACTAAAATCATTCATGTCAGAGACGTCATGAAAACCGACTTTTCGATGATCGAAGGCTCGGCCTCGGTCAGCGACGCATTGAAACTGATGAAGTCGCAAAAAACCTCGGTATTGGTTGTCAATAAACGCCATGAATTCGACGAATACGGCCTGGTCACCTCCGGCGATATCGCCCGCTACGTTCTAGCCAAGGATAAGGCTCCGGACCGCGTCAATGTCTACGAGATCATGGCCTGCCCGGTGATTCAGGTTTCTCCCGAAATGGACATCCGCCTTTGTTCACGACTGTTCGCAAACTATAACCTGGTCCGCGCGCCGGTCATCGAAAACGGTAAAGTCATCGGCATGATCAGCCCGAATGCGCTGGTGCTGGACGGCATGTACCGAAACCTTTAATGGCATTAGGCTTTAAAAAAAGCTACAATTTTGCCCGATCAGAAAACCGATCTTGAGTGAACGCCTACCTGTTTTACTCCCTTTATACTCAAAAATTAGTTAACTTTATGAAGGTATGGGGTGTGGCTAGCGAGGATGTCGGCAGCAGGGAGCTGCCGCCAAGCCCCCATGGATGGGTTCACCCAGCACCTAAATTCCATAGTTCATTGGTTATGATTAACTATCTAGGATAATTTAGGTGCTGGGTGAACGGCGGTCCTCGCTAGACTCATCCCATACCTTTTATTCTTAGACGGTTTTTCGACCAAAAGGGAGTAGGTTGATGTCCGGCAATCAATCAGGTCGTTCTGCGTCACACAGTAAGTTAATATTAGTAGGAGTTTTAAAAAAATGGCAACAGGCACTGTAAAGTGGTTTAACAACACGAAAGGCTTCGGCTTTATTGAACCGTCGGAAGGTACGGAAGACGTCTTCGTTCACCATTCAGTCATCCAGGGAGAAGGTTTTAAAACATTGAGCCCCGGACAATCGGTACAATTCGAAATCGAATCGGGCCCTAAAGGCCTGACAGCCGCGAACGTTATTCCAGGCTAACGGACGCTTCGCTCAACGAAAAAGGCCCTTATCGGGATGGTAAGGGCCTTTTTTTATGATCGGATGCATCAACTCAGCCGAGCACAATATCCGGGTTCTTCTGTCGAATCATGGAATCGATACGAATCCGAATCTTTGGACTCTATTTGATAGTCCGGACCGAAAACGGGTAAGGCTGTTTTCCAACCCTAGGCTATGAACGGCGCAACAAGCGGCCGCCACTCATCAGCCCCAGCGCGCCGAGGAACAGAAAAAACGCTGCCGGAATCGGGACTTCGGCTAAACTCGGTCCCAGTACACGCATTGACACAGCGCGTTGGAAATCACTCATCCCCTCCCCGTTCTTCACATCCACATCCACGTCCAGTTGATTATTGAACAGAATATAAAACGAATCGGATCGTGTAGGACGTTTATCCGAAAACAGACTCATTTCCACTAAATAAGCTCCAGCAGGACCGCCATTCGCTGTTCCAGGGTTGGTTTCCAGAAACCAATTCAAATGCGTATGCAATGAGCCATTGGCGGCAGCCGAACCTACTATCAGAGATTCCGCACCGGACACGCCTTTTCCTGAATAGTTCGTAGAGCCCTCGGTTTTGGGCGGACAGATAAGACGGCCGCAGCTTTGATCAATAACCGGATCTAACAGTCTTCCACCGGCTAGCCTAATCTGAACATTATCCGGTGCAATATCCCAGGCACCTGTTGCGGGATTCCAGAACTCCATCACACCGAGTGCCTGATAAAAAACCACCTCGTTTCCAGCAAGCGCACCGGCGGCAGACTGAAACCCGGGATTGTCAGTTGCATGCTGCCCGGAAAATACAAAATGTGTAAAAGCGGTGACATAAATATCTTTACCGGTTTCAAAATCGGTCGGCAGAGTATTGGGCGGAAGCCCCAAACTTTCGACGCCGGCAATATCGCAGCCAAGCTCGGGACGCGAACAAAAACCGGCTTGGATACTCGAGCTTACACGAGACACCTCAATATCTTGATGAAATGACGCCAACGCCTGAGTAGATGGTATAAAAAAAAACCGCAGCCAGCAACAAACTTGGCCAAGCGATGGGTTTAATCGACACATTCATTGTATTCTCCTGCCCCTTGAGGGCCTTATAGTCAAAAAGTTGATACTACAAAAATTAAACCTAAATTCGGCTGTTTAACCATGAAGCTCATGTAGTATTTCAAGAGATTACCTAAACATTCCCGCTAACCTTTTGAGTGAACGGAAGTTCTATATAAACCCATAACAAGTTATTGAATTAGCTTATTATTCTTCATGGTGGAATGCTTTTTCTAGGTTAAACATTTTCCCGATTGCATGAGGCTTGGTGCAAATAGCCGTTTTGATTTTTAACTCTACAAAATAAAATAATAACAAACGCTATACTATAACATTGCTTGGAATATTTTAAGCTTTCGCTTCCCTTCGCTCATTCATCTGTTTCGCCACTAAAAATAGGCCCGGAAACCTATTTCCAAACTCATTCCGGGCTCCGGTGCAATGTTGCGTAAAAAAGATGTGGAATTGCGGATCGGCGAATCGCTTAAATTCGAGGCCTTTCCAAACAGAAGGACTCTTTGCCCCGACTCCGCATGCCAGTCATATGAAACGTCGAGATCGAAACGGTGATAAGAAGGCGTCTCGGTTTCATCGATTCCTGGCCTGTCTTGCGCCAAGGCCTGGGTAAAACGTAGCGCACCCTGCCAAGCGTTTTTCTGCAAACCGACTTCGAATCCGTAACGTTGCGGCGGCAAACGCGACACGTCGCCCAGCGTCCTATCCTTAAAACGCCCGCGAACGTAATCGGAGAATAAGGTCAGATGCGGCATACCCCAATCGAACGACGGGTGAATTTTAATTTCCACTTCGTAACCGTAAAATTCCGCATCGTCGCCGCGAAAACCAAAGACAGGAAAACACCCTTCCAACTTGACACAAGCAGCTACTAATCTATTGCCTTCCAATTCGAAAAAGCCGAATTCAGAAGTTAAATTCTCCTGATAAATGAAATCTTTGACATCCTTTTGATAAACATTGCCTTGTAATGAAATCAAGGCATCATCGTAACGAATCCCGAGTTCGCGGTTACTTGCCCGCTCAACCGACAAATCCAAGGTACCGATATCAAAAGTGCGATTGGCCGGGTGCGGCCCTAGCGAATACAATTCATGGATATCCGGCGCGCGCTCCGAGTTTTGCCATGCCAAATAAATCGAACCGCCTTCGAAAGGTCTGTATGTAATACTCGCGGCCAACGAACTGGGTTTATGCGTCAATTTGCGAGTCGGCACCTCAAGCGCCTGCCCGAAAACCGTCCCTTTCAATAGTTTTGCATTGGGCTCGGTCACCTGCCGTTCATAACGGCCGCCGAACTCCAAGGTTAACTCATCGAAAAGATCCAGTTTTTCGGTAAAAAACAAACCCAAAGAATCGATTTGCGACTGAGGAACAAGATCGATTAGCTTTTCCCCTTCAATTTTCGGACTTTTAGCCAAAAACTCGCGTTCTTGCCATTGCAAACCCAAAAAACCGGACCACTGATCGATCAATCGATGCTCTAGTTCAAAACGAGTTTCCAAAACCTCATTGGTAAATAAGACCGAAAATTCAGACTCGCCTTCTTCATGTTCGTAATCGACAAAACCGGTCTTGACCGAGACCGACTCGATGTAGGGAATTGGATTGAACAACATGGCCTCGACATCGTAACGTCGCTGCTCCATCGCAAAACGCACCGCCTCGCCCTGATCGCTCCCCCCCGGTGCCACTCCGACATGACTATGGCCGCCCGGGTCGCCCGGCGGCAAACCGTAAGCCTTATAGGTATGGTTGTAACTGGTTCCTATATAGCCGAGATCGCCGATCAAGGAGATCCCGGCCGAACCGCCCCGGCTTTCCCCATCGGTATTTTTGATTTCGCCTTTGCTGTTGTTCAAAGGCGCATCGGTTTTCAGTTGTTTACGAAGCGCCGCTTCATCTAATGCGAAGCCCGGAATCCGGGTATTTTCGTTGCCGCGTTGAAAATAATCGAGATGGACGGCAACGTTACCTTTGCCGGCGTCGATGCCGACCATGCCGGCATTTTCTTTGGGATTGTGGTCATAGCGGTACTCGGCAGTGCCTTCGATCGGTTTTAACGGTACGCTATCGGGAATGCGCTTATGCTTGACATCGACGACACCGCCGATTGCCCCGCTGCCGTAACGCAAGGTGGCCGGTCCTCTGTGAATCGTAATACTATCGGCAAGTAACGATTCGGCCGCTACTGCATGATCCTGACTCATCGCCGACGCATCGTGCGAGCCGATTCCGTCATGCATTACTCGCACCCGAGGACCGCCCATACCGCGAATGATCGGCTGGCCGACTCCTGGGCCGAACGAAGCATTGTAAACCCCCAATTCGCGTTCCAAGGTTTTGCCCAAGGTACTCGCCGATTTCAAGCGTAAATCGATATCGGATAATTCGGATGTCGAATCAGCCGTCGGCGCGATGCCTTCGATGACCATCTTTTCAAGTTCCACATCGTATTCGCCGGTTTCGGGCTCGGTGCTTTCGGTTGTTTCTATCGAGTCTTGTTCAGCACTTTCGAAAACAGTCTCGCCGTTTTCAGAATCATCCGCTTCGGATGCCCAAAGCATGCCGCTCGCCGTTAAAATGCTCAACGTTAACGCTATCCAATTAATGACGGTGAGAATTTTCATGGTTCAGAGACCCGGCAAACGGTAAAGCACATCTCTTGCGCCTGGAATTTCAGGACGAATCTCAATCAGTTTTTCCAGCCATTGACGCGCGGTTTCCGGTTCTTTTTGGGCTTTGCCGATCGCCATGCTGACGATTTGGGCATAAGCCAGCGTGAAATCGGGGCTTGTTTCAACCGATCGCATATAGCCGCTCAAGGCGTTCGCTTCGTCGTCGTTATGGTCGATCATCGTCGCAAAGTAAAGGTTACGAGCCTTGACGAAAGCATCGATTCTATCGGTAAATTCAGCATCGGCGTCATTGCTCAAGGACGGCAAGGTGCTTGCTTGTTTAAACTGTAACGAGTTTAACAACGCTGCGAAGGAGGCATAAGACGCAACGCCGCGTTTAAGAGTAAACTTCGGCGCATCGAATAAAATAACGGGGTGATCATCGGTATTGATTGGCGCACCTTCGGCATAATCGGCCAACATGCGATGATCGGCCATAAAATGCCCCGCCAATTGCACGGAACTTCGCACCGCCGCCAAATGCAGATGTTGTCTTAAAGCTTGATTGAAGCCGATCGTGCTTTCGATTGCTTCGGGACGGGCCGTATCCCCGGACAATGCAATCAAAGCCAGCGAGGGATAGCCCAAATCGAAACCCGCCAACCAGGCTTCAGTCTTACCGAACACCGATTGAAAGGTTTTGATCACCGAACGCAGCATCGCTTCATCCATTTGATATAGAGGCAGCCATTGGCAATAGAGCCCTCCCGGCATCAATCGCTCTGCAATCGCTTGGAAATGTTCTTTGGTGTAGAGCAGACCGCCGCCATCGCGGCCGGGATGAAATAGATCCCCTATCACTACATCATATTGCTGAGACGACGTTCGAACATAACGTCTGGCATCGGACGTATAAAGACGAACACGAGGGTTCTTGTGTAATTCGGCATTGTACGGCGAAAAATAAGGCAATAACGCCAAGGATTCCGGCACTAATTCGACCGCATCGATCCGGGATGCTCGGTGAGTCAGCGCGGCGCCGGCGGTTACGCCTGTTGCTACGCCGAGATACAGAACATCGGACGGTTTCGGATGTAACAACATCGGCACATGAGTTTGCATGCGTTGCAGACGCAGTGCGCGAACGCCTGTTCCGCCCATTTGGAAACGATTGTTGACACGAAGATTGCGTTCGTTCTGCTGTTCGATTACAGCCACCGAGGCCATCGCGCCTTCTCGGTACTCCAATACCGACTCGCCGGGCCTAAGGGTAACGATCTGCAAGCGACCGGGTAACAGCAATACCAGGATTGCCGGTAGCGCATAAGCCCAGCGGGGTAAAATCGAAAACTTAGGCAATAGCAGCCAATAAGCCAATGCAATGCCGATCAATGTCCATTGGACACCGAGCAGCGGCACCAAAACGACACCCGCGACCAAAGGGGCTGCCAAGCCGCCGGCCATATTGACACCTAAGGCCCAACCGACGCCACCCGTAGCATGCCGGGCCGATTGTGCAAGATGACTAAATAAGGCACCCATGATTAAAGTCGGCGGCAACAGCACCGGTAAGGCCACGGTCAATTCGGCTAACAGCACAGCATCTAAACTATCGCCGAGACCGGTTCTTACCCACCAATATAAACCATGCGTTAGATAAAGCACCGAAAGTCCGGTGAGACAAAACAAACTCAAAGAGAACAACAAGCTCGTCAACAAACGATCGCCATCGCGGTTGCGACCGAAGCGGTGATAAAGCCCTGCGCCGACTGCTGTGCCGGTCAAATAAACGGCCAGCACCGCTGCAAAACTATAAACGGTGCCTTCGAGTACCTGAGCCATCACCCTTACCGTAACGACTTCATAGGCGATACCCAAAAACCCTGTGATCGACAAGCGCCAAAACAGCGGCAACGGTTGCTTATGCGCCTTTTTGACTCTCGTTTTTTCGGGAAGCGATAATTCAGACTTTAGAAAGTAAAACAATCCGGCGGATAATGCGACCAAAGCATTGATAAATGCCAATGCAAACAGTGTTTGACGGTACCCTAATAGCGGCATCAGAGCATAGCTTGCAACCAGCACACCCAACACTGCACCGGCCGTGTTGACCGAATACGCCAGCGCTATTTGACGCGGATCGGCTTTGATTTGCGCTAACCAGCGATCGGCTGCCGGCAGCGTTGCGCCCATCGCCAGTGTAGCCGGTAACAATGCGAAAAACGGTACGAGAAAGGCGACAGACCAAAAATGCAGTAAGCCCGGCTCGACGCCAAGCCAAGCTCGCGCCCAATCATTGGCGGTTGGAATGACAAACGCGCTAACCAACGCCCAAAGGCCGATGATCAACTCCAGACCGGCGTACCATAGGGCAGGACGCCGGCTCACGCTGACCCACTTGTCCAGCACAAAAGCACCTAAAGTAAGCCCTCCGAAGAAAGCCGCAACCACTGCCAACATCGCGGTGAGTTCGTGTCCCAGTCCGACCGCAAACATGCGCGTCCAGACCAGTTGATAGCCCAGACCCGCAACGCCGGATAAAAAAAGCAACACTACCGCGACGAATGAAGCCATTGTTAATAAAACCTATAAATCACAAAAACGTTTCGACGCCATTTAAGGCGACGAAACGTCATTAACTAAAACGGATGGAGTGAGGAAAACTTAAGCTCAAGCTCAAGCAATCATGACTTTCCGTCGACCAAATCCCAACAATGCCAATGCCGATCCGAATAGCCAAACCGCCGCGGGGACTGGAACGGCGGCGATCGCTTGCTCGAATGCCTCGTGTCCGAAGGTCCCGCCTTCATTCAGGTGAAACGCCAAAAAGAATTTATCGGAAACATTACCGATAGGTGTCAATCCAGTATCATTAAGCGTATCGAACAAAGACAATTCCAACAAATAAGCGCCATCGTCCGGATTAACGCCGCCGGCTTTGCCGATTTGAAATTCGACATGGGTATGCAAACCGCCGCTGCCACTTACAGATCCGATAAAACCTTGATCACCAGGGCCATTGGTTGCAGAAACAATATTGGTTATCGAACTTTTCTCAATCTCAATTTGTTCATCGAAACCTGTGGAAAGCCAGCTGGAAGAAAGAACATCCCATTTTTTCAGAGTATTTTCGACTTGATACCAAATTAAACTATTGCTAACTAAACCAAAACCATTGAACCCCGGATCGTCGGTTCCGTAAGGATTGCCGAATTCACCGAAATCGGCTTCAAATAATTTATAACCGCCTGCCAGCATCGCTTCATTGTGCGGATCGACAATGATTTTATTGTTCTGCAAGGTCAGTTCGATATCCGAATGCGCCAATGCATTCGAACTCATAAAAACGGCAAAAAGGCCGATCGAAAAGAGTTTTAAGCTTTTCATGTTTAAAGACTCCCAATAAAAATAAGAATGAAGAATTGCTGCAGCAATATTAAATCGCCAATGAAATGTTATAATGTAACATTCAAAATTGCAAGCCACTTCACATTTTCTCCATTCATACCGTTCGCACTTCAAATTCCAGCCAATTTCTGCAAGTTGATTTCTTAACTCAATAGTAGAGTTGATAATAATTTGTCGCGTAGACTGAAATTTAAATTGCTTTCCTGATAAGCCGGCTATATTATAAGAACCGTTTATTTCAACGCCATCCTGGTATGGCACATTACAAGTAAAAGAGAGTGTTATGTCCGAGTTAGTTACAGGTACCGTTAAGTGGTTCAATGATGAAAAAGGTTTTGGATTTATTGAACAAGAAGGCGGCAAAGATGTCTTCGTTCACCACAGCGCAATTAACGGCACCGGCCGGAAAACTTTGCGTGAAGGCCAAAAGGTCACGATGGAAGTGAGCCAAGGTCAAAAAGGCCCTCAAGCAGAGAACGTAACACCTGCTTAAGTCCGATTAAAAAAACGCCCGTTTCTAACGGGCGTTTTTGTATCGAAAGATTGATACAATCTTTGTCATAGTCTTTCAAATCGGCTTCGTGACGTATTTTGTTCGCGACAAAAAGTCAGCTAAACGAATTGACTCTTTGAAAGTTCCTGTTTTTTCCGAACGCAAGTAATGCCACCGCGTTTATATTCGTTTGGTTTACTTCTAACCGTTCTTGGCTGCATTTTTGATCCCGCTTGTCGGTAATTGATTGCTTAGTAACACGCATGATATAACACAACCTCCTAGAGTAAGCCATGCGAGGCGCGTATTCGCTTAAATCATTTCGTTTATCTCAAAACAGTCTTGGCCATGAAAAGCCGTATCTTCATACCATTCCTGTCGCTTTGCCTATTTTCCGCCCCAACCTTGGCGGAAAAACGCCATCATGACGCTCATACTCATGGCGCCGCCGAACTGAATATTGTCATCGAGAACGATACCGTTCTAATCGAGTTCGAATCTCCGGCGGTTAATCTGATCGGCTTTGAGCACAAGCCTCGGAACGATGCGCAGCAACTCGAATTGCAAAATGCTTTGGCGTTATTGAATGACGTCGACATCATTGCATCGTTCGAAAAAGGCGAATGCCGCGCAGCCGAAACGCATATCAGCGGGCCTTTCGACAATGACGATCAAGAAGGATCGGAACAAGGCGAACCGGAAGAACATTCCGAATTTCACGCCACTTATACCCTATCGTGCCAAAACGCATCGGCCATCGACTCTGTCCGCACTCAACTATTCGACCGTTTTCCCGGCTTCGAAGCCATTCGAGTTCGCTGGGTCGGTAGCAAAGGGCAAGGCACGGCACTCTTGAATAATCAATCGACGATTTTTTCGATCGAATAAAGCCTACTCTTCTTCATACTCATCGATCGTTGCGACTTGCATCGAATAGGCCGATATAGCCTTGCCGGTACCAACATCCTTGCTGAATAGTTCGGTCTTCAATACGCCTTGAAACCAAAACGGCATATAGAGATCTTGCAATTTAAAGCCCTTAGGATAAACGACATGAATCAACTGATTGGGCGGCGGCGGCGGAACATGGATACAAGCCCCGAAATACGGCACCACGAAAAATTCGGTAACCTGCTGTTTGTCGTTAAACTCCAAAGGCACCATAAAACCCGGAATTCGAACTTTAGTTTCGCTTAATTCCGGCCTCACGTCGGTCGAAACCAAAGCCTTTTGATAGGCACTGTCCGCCGCCTGTTCGATGGCTTGACGCACTTGATTCGAAATCTGCGAATCGAGCGGGATTTCCGGCGTGTCGTGCGTGATCTCCGGTCCGTTCATTAGAGCATCCAAATCGCTTTGCGGCATCAAGTCGGTCCATTCAAGGGTCTTATAACTATCCGCCGACACCGACAAAACCGGCATCGCCAACGCCAAGCACAAGATGAGTTTTAACAAGGTATGAACTATTTTCATCGGAAAGTAACCTATAGTGATTTCGTGTAACATTATAACTTTTAGCAACACACTCTCACACCCGCATGACAGATTTCGACTATGCACTCGATCTACAAAACGTCTCTTTCAGTTGGCATAAACGTCAAGCGCCGGTATTACAGATTGCCGAGTGGCGAGTCGAACCGGGCCGGCGTATTTTTTTGCACGGAGCATCCGGCTCCGGCAAATCGACCTTACTGAGCTTAATCAGCGGGATACTCGTTCCGGCAAGCGGGCAAATCAAAGTGCTCGGCACCGACTTAACGAAAATCGGCGGCATGGCCCGCGACCTTTTCCGTGCCCGCCATATCGGCGTTATTTTTCAACAGTTTAATCTATTGCCCTATCTTTCAGTTGAGGCAAACATCAATCTAGCTGTCAAGTTCGGCAAACGCCATGGCACCAATCATAATGATATCGGCGTCTTGACCCAACGATTGGGCCTCGATCGATCGATTCTTACCCACAAAGCCGGTCAATTGAGTGTCGGCCAACAGCAGCGCGTAGCGGTTGCCAGAGCCTTGATCAACCATCCCGAATTGATTATCGCGGACGAACCGACTTCTTCTTTGGACAGCGATACGCGCGATGAATTCATGCGCGTTTTACTCGAATCGGCCGCCCTGAATCGAACCACGGTTATTTTTGTCAGTCATGATAAATCGCTGGGACACTATTTCGACCAAGAGATCAGCCTACATGATTTGATGCAAGCCGGAGAATCGAAAGCATGATGTTAAAACTGGCCATTGCCAGCCTTTGGAACCGAAAACTTACCGTAACGTTGACCGTGTTATCGATCGCGGTCGGCGTTTTTCTATTACTGGGCGTCGAACATATTCGCAGCGAAGCCAAGAACAGCTTCAGTAAAACGGTCTCGGGCGTGGATCTGATCGTCGGCGCCCGCACCGGCCCTTTGAACTTGCTGCTTTACTCGGTATTTCATATCGGCAATGCTTCGAACAATATCTCTTGGCAAAGCTACCGGGAATTCTCGCAAAAACCCGAAGTAGCCTGGAGCATTCCGATTTCGCTAGGCGACTCGCATAAAGGCTACCGCGTGGTAGGTACCAGCCGGGATTTTTTCGAGCATTTTCATTATGGACAAAAGCAAAACCTGGCATTTAAATCGGGCCGCGCCTTCGATAGCGTCTACGAAGCGGTACTAGGCGCACAAGTCGCCAAAACGCTAGACTACCAACCCGGCCAATCGATAACGCTGGCGCATGGCATCGCTAAAGTCGGTTTCAGCAAACACGACGACAAACCGTTTATAGTAACCGGCATTCTCGCCCCGACCGGGACGCCGGTCGACCAAGCCGTTTATGTTAGCTTGGCGGGCATCGAAGCGATACATATCAATTGGCAAGGCGGTGTGCACATACCGGGCCGCTCGATTGGCGCCGAAGACGCGCTCAAACATGATTTAACGCCGAAATCGATAACCGCCTTCATGGTCGGTTTAAACTCGAAAATCTCATTGTTTTCACTGCAACGGGAAATCAATAACTACCGAGACGAGGCCTTAGTCGGCATCATGCCGGGCATCACGTTGATGGAACTGTGGCAAATGATAGGAGCACTCGAAAACATTCTGCAATTGATTTCGATACTGGTATTGTTTGCAACGCTTATGGGACTGTCGACGATGCTGTTGGCCTCGATGAAAGAACGCGAACGCGAAATGGCGGTGTTACGCGCAATTGGCGCGCATGCCGGATCATTGTTTTTCTTAATCGAAATCGAAGCGTTGGTTGTCACAGTAACCGGAATCCTAGTCGGCAGTACGGCCCTTTGCATTGCTCTATTGACTGCGCGGACGGAACTCAGCGAACAATACGGCCTGTTTATCGGCATCAATCCGTTTACGCCGCTTACATTCCAATATTTACTTGGAATTTTAGCGGTCTCTTTCATACTTGCATTGCTACCATCGATTTCAGCGTATCGCAATTCGCTGGGCAGCGGCTTGGTTGTCAGAACTTAGCTAAGCGGTGAACGGTGAAAGGGGAAATTAGGGCTTGACAAATGGATTAAATGCCGCATTATTTCACCTTTCACCTTTCACCTTTCACCTTTCACCTTTCACCTTTCACCTTTCACCTTTCACCTTTCACCTTTCACCTTTCACCTTTCACCTTTCACCTTTCACCTTTCACCTTTCACCTTTCACCTATTTCAAGACTCCCCCAACCCCTCTCCCCGCCCATGATCTTTATACCGTTTTTTCTTACGATCCATACGCTTCAACCAATACGCCGCTTCTTGCTTGACATCGGCCACATTCAGCACCGCTTCCAACGACTGACGAGCCAGCGTTTCATCTTGAGACTTGAGGGCCGCGATACCCAGCCACAAACGCGCATGCGCCTTGCGCTTCAAGCCGCCTTTGCGCAAGCTTTTTTGAAACGCCTGTTTGGCTAACGCCCAATCGCCGAGTTGCATAGCGATACTCCCGGATAACAGATAATCTTCACCATTTGGAGAGATCGCCGCCGCCTCGGTTAAAACTCGACGAGCTCTATTGTGTTCTCGCGCCAATTGCCAGCAGCCGAATAAGAGTTTCAAGTTTTCATAATTGCGAGGAACCCGCTTATTCTCGATTTCCGTTTCCAGCAATCGGGCCGCCTTAGACGGATAACCTTGTTGGGCATGAAATTTCGCCAAATTTAAAACGTCCTCTTGCCGGACTTCACCGATATAATAAGCCAACATCATCGTGGATATGGCCCGGTCATGGCGATTTTGTTGAGTGTAGAGACCGCTTAGATATTGCCACCATTGACGCTTGTTAGGCGAATCGGCGATCAAGCGCTTAACGAGAGGCTCGGCTTTCGCAAAATCTTTGCGATCGACATAAAGCGACAATAACAATTGAATCCACTCGGACGGAGGCGACTTTTTTAGGGCCACGGCTCTTTCCAAATGACGGATTGCCGAACGGGACATGTTCGCACGATAGGCGGCATAGGCCACCATATAATAACTATCCGCATCGGCTTTCGGTTCTCTTTGCAGCCACCGCTCCAAATGCGTCACGCTCTCCCGGTAAGCTTCCAAATGAAAAGCCGCTTGACCTGCAATGTTACGCAATCCATGCTCCGCATCGGCGTCGAGCAGTTTACTGTTTAAAGCCTCGTTAGCGGCTTGCCTGGCCCCCCTAAAATCGTTCGCTCCGGAATAGGCATAAGCCAGATATTGCTGAACGACAGCATGATCGTAGGATTTGTCGGCAGTCTTGCTTTGGATTGTTCTCAATTGACGCAAGGCTTGCTCGGATTGGCCTTTCCGTAATGCCGCATCGGCTTCTTTGAGAACCTTGAAAGTTTCTTCGCTAACGGCTTTTTCCTGTGCGTGAACAGCCAGCGCGCTAAACAGAGTCAACCCAACTAAAAAAGCGGTCCTAAACAATCGAAAATAAGTTTGTTTATTCATTAATTCAACGTAAATGCAAAAACTTGCCGAGCGCGCACCGGTACTGGATTCCCTTGTTCGTCGCGACGCGGCTGAAAACGCCAGCGACGTACGGCACGCAATGCCGAACGATCGAAAGCACCGGAAGGCTTACTGTTGATTACGACCGGATCGGTCACGGTCCCTTCGGTCGTCACCGTAAATTCAATGAGGACTTCGCCTTCGACCCGGCGAAAGCGTAATCGATCAGGATAGTTAGGTTGAATACGCGATATGGCTGTCAACTCATCGGCCATGATGAAAGACGGTGCAGCCGGAGCGGAACCGCGTCCGGTTCCCGGGACAGTTCCAAACTTGCCCGTCTTGCTTTGTCCGCCGCTAATTACGGACGGCAATGTTGGGCCCGAAACATTCATCCGAGGACTTGCCGGTACATCGACTCTCAAAGCCGGTACTTGCAAGGGTAAGGCTCGCAAATCGGCAGCCGGAGAACGTTGCTCAGGCATTGGTTCGGAGAAGGTTTCCAGTTTTTGCGGCTCGGGTTTCGGCGGCGTTTTTCTCGGCGAACGCGAAAGCGCCTCCGGCTCCGGCCTTTGCCGGATAAAATCGAAAAACGCCGAATCGGTGGTTCGAATCCATTGCTTGTCTTGTTCGGCGGAAACCAATTGGATCATGATCCAAAACAGCAACAAGTTGATCGCCGATGCAGCCGTGAATGTCAGCACCAGTCTCATAACTCTTCAGTCGCTGCCACCGCGACGCGGGCGATTCCGGCTAACCTAGCCTGATCCAAGACTTGCATCACGAGCCCGGTTTCGGAACGTTTGTCGGCCAGAATCAGTGCCGAGGCCTCCGGTGCTTCGGCATGCAAGCGTTCGACATGACCACGTACCGCGCGAACGTCGACTTGTTGTTGCTCGATCCAAACTTCGCCGTCTCTAGTCACGGCAATCAGAATGCCGGCCTGATCCTGGCGTTCGGCGGTCTGCGCCGTCGGGCGGTCGACCTCGACGCCGGTTTCCTTGACGAACGACGAATTGACCGCAAAAAATATCAATAAAATGAACACCATATCGATCAACGGCGTCACATTGAGCCCGGCTCCGAAACTCGGCGGGCGAGTATGTTGACGTTGCATTAGCGTAATCTCATCATTCGGTTAATTGCGAAGTAAATTTTTCGCGCGCACGTCTGGCGCGGGATTCGAGATTGGCGGCGAAGAACAAGCCCGACAAGGCCGTAATTAAGCCCGCCATCGTCGTGATTAGAGCTTCCGATATACCTGCGGCCATGCCGCGCGCATTGCCGGCGCCGAACGCATTGATCACTTCGAAAACCTTGATCATCCCCGATACGGTCCCAAGCAGCCCGAGCAATGGCAAGATTTGCGTCAATATGTCAACCGTCTTGAGTCCTCGCAACACTTGCGAAAAATATTGCGAAGCCAAGCCTTCCTTCAAGCGTTGCTGGCAAAAATGCCGCGAAGCCGAACGATTTCGCCAATAATCCAACAATTCGGCCTGCAAACGCGGCAATTGGAAATAAAAAAACCAGTACCGTTCCAATATCAACGTCCACATCAACACCGATACCACGAGAATCGCCCAAAGCAAACCGCCGCCTTGATCGAAAAAACTCAGCACCTTTTCCATAGTATTTAAAGCTCGGTTGCCGTTTGCTCGTATTGTTCGAACAACCGGGTACTTTGTTGATCGAGAATTTCGACGATACGATTGGCCTGGGCATGCAAGAAACTTTGCAGCAACAATAACGGAATCGCGACGGCCAAGCCGAGCTGCGTCGTGACTAAGGCATAAGAAATGCCGCCGGCCATCAATTTCGGATCGCCGGTGCCGAACAGCGAAATCGACTGGAAAGTCTCGATCATACCGATCACGGTGCCGAGCAATCCCATCAACGGTGTAACCGCGGCAAATACCGTCAATGCCGTTAAACCAAAAAACAAGCGACTGCTTTCCTGACCGACCGCCTCATCGAGACGAGCAGCTAGAATCTCGCTACTTCTTGCCTGCACTGAAACGATACTATTTCTGAGCCGGCCCAACGGATTATTGTCGAGATTCTCTTCCTTGAGCAATTGGCCTTTGATTCGCAGCCACGCCATCGACAGAACCGCACCGCGCCAAAACACGATCAACAAGCCGGCGGCGCCGATCGCTAGTATCAAATAACCGATTGCACCGCTCTGATTGATTCGTTCGATCAAGTCAGGCGATTCCACCAACAAGGCTAAAATCGCGCCTTTCGACGGATCGACCGCCATCATGCGCCAACCTTCCTGGGCTTGTTCCAATTCGAAAGCCATACGCTGGTGTCGCGGCGCGGGCTGCCGGGCGAGTTCGACCAATTTATGCCCGTCCGGTAAGAAACGCAGAAACTTGCCTTCCGACACGGCATTGAACGCACCGATACGCGTCACGGTTTGCTGTTTTTCCTCGCCGTCCAAAGTGATAACCGGTCCGGTAAAGCGCGTGACCTTGCCGGTTTCATGCATTTCATCGATCAAAATTAGCCAGAGGCTTTGCAAGGTTTCCATCGACACCGCCGATTCGCGTTGAATGATCTTATTCAGAAACTCGCCTCGATCCCGATATTGAGCCGAAATCATCGAACGGTCCAACAACGAGCCGATTTCGGCGGCGTTTTGCTGCACCATCGCGAATAATTCGTTCAACTCGCCGGCTTGAGAAGCGATTTGCCCGTCCATCTCGGCCAGCTTGTTTTCGTTCTCTTGAAACGAGCTACGGAGCTTATCAGCCTTTTGATCGGCAACGGCTAGTTCGTTACGCAGTTTAATCAGTTTGGCTTGCTGCTGATCGCGCTCCTGAATAAAACGTCGTTCGCGTTCTTGATCGAAACCGATGTCCTTAGCGGCCTCTCTACGAACCTTAGTCACCAAATCGTCTAAGTTCGAGACGGCATGAACCGAGCCATTCGCCCACAAAAGAAGCAAGACTAAAAAACAATTCAGCTTCTTCATGGCTTAACCTCCGGCGCCGCGACCGGCAACATCAGCAAATCGGGCGGCGTTTGTTTTTTCGCAACACGAATCGCCTTCTCGAGCGAATCCCGTTGCGCGGCATCGAGAGCAATCCATTTTTGTTCGGACGGCATCCAGAAACCGCCTTCGTCGCCCTTGAGCGTCAGATAATACAAACCGACCCGGCCCAGTCGTAAAAATTCGACCGAGCGCGGCTCATCTTCGCCGTTCAAGGTACCTTGATAGGATTCCAAGTTATGCCCATACTCGGCCTCGACGCGATAGGCTTCCATGATGCGCCGATATTTTTCGGTCACCGAGACGTCGGAGCGATGCATCATTTGCTTTAATTGCTGCAGGCGTTGCAGGCGCTCTTCAGGCAAAAAAGGCGTATCCAGGCTAACGAATTCGTCCAGCACGTCGATCATGCGCTGCAGAAACGGTACGATCTGCTGCTGCATTTCGACGATACCGCGCATTTGGGTTTCTTTTCTATTTATTTCGGCTTTTTGATCGTCGATTAAGCGTTCCATTTGCGTAACGTAGGCCGATAAATCCTCTAGTCGAACCGCCCCATTGCGATATTCGTCAAGCATGGCTTGAGTCTGATCGTCCAGTTTATCGATGCGTTTTTGAACTTGAGCGCCTTGCTGCTGAGCGGAAAGTTGTTCCTGCAAGGCTAGATCGACGGCTCTTTGCGCGGGAGCCTGTGCACTAAACACGATGGCGCCTAGCCCGAACATACTTCGTAAAAAATGATTCATGGTTTTTATTGCACAAGAAGAAAATACAGAGAAATGATAAAAAATAACATAAAACACCGCGAGATTTTTGATAGCGGTTTTACAAAGAATTGTCAGATCAGTGACGCAAGCACCTTTAGACAGCGCTGATCTTGCGAAACGAAAAGAGATTCGATGCCTGCCGTCGGAATAGCCGGCCAAATCGAGTTACACTGACTATTATCAACTGACATTGTCAACCGAGGCAGATAGTGAGAAAGACTTATCCGGCTTGCCGTCCTTGGCTGCGAATATCTTTATTCCGTCACCCGACGAATGAAAATGGATTTAAGCTTCTCCCAGCTCCGAAAAAATAGCCGGGTAAAACCTAAAAGCGGCCGGTCCTACCATTCATAATTCAGCGTCACATAGACATTGCGGCCAATGCCGGGTAAGCGATCCCCAACCGCTATCCCGCTGGCTTCATTATTGAGGGAGCGGTTCAAACCGTTCAAATGCACCCGGTAATCTTTGTCGAGCAGGTTTTCGACACCTACGCCAAGCTGCAGACCCTTATAGAGTTCAGCCTGGCCTCGAATGTTCCAGAGCGCATAACCCGAGGTTTTCGGCTCTGCATTGAACTTCGATACATCGCCTTGCCGCCAATAACCGACAACTTCGGTCCCTAAAGTCCACTTTTCGTGATCATAAAACAGAGAAATCAAGCCATTCAAAGGCGCGATACGATAAAGATTGTCATCGGCATCGGCCCGATCGCCTTTGACGTAACTGATCGTGCCGTCGACTCGCCAGTTGTCCATGAACCGGAAACCGGCTTCTACGTCTGTACCGTATAGAATCGCATCGATATTGTTATATTGCAGCAAGGGATTGGGATTTTGATTGGCTGCAATCGTTTTTGCCACGCCGTTGGGCGCGGGTGTTCCCTGAATATAATCGTCGACATAGCGATAAAACGCACGAGGAGCGAAATAAAACGAACCGTGTCGCCAAGTAATGCCTAATTCACCCTGGTAGGATTTTTCCGGTTGCAAATCCAGATTACCGATATAGAGATAACCGTCTGCCAAACCGCCGGTCGCCTCAAACGGCGCCCATAAGAAGCGCTCCTGATAACTTGGCGAACGAGTCTTACGCGCGAAACCGAGTTCCACTTCCAGATCATCGGTCACATTATGACGAATGATGCCGGTCAGGTCGTAGTTGAAATCGGTTTTCTCACGATTTTGACTATTGAAATTGTTAGCCAACGTGGTAAGCGGGGGAGGCGTTCCAGTCGATGAAACCGTTCTTGAATTCATTTCGATATGATTGACCCGCGCGCCGAGCTCGACGGTCCAATCCTGTATCGGCGAGACAACCCATTCGGAGAAAAAACCGTAACGATCGCGCTCGGCCCCGTTGAAATTTTTTATCGAGAAATTAGGGTTAGTCGGATTAGTCACTGTCGCGTCATGATTCGCATTGTCGCCGTCGGCTCCGACCGTCATCGTACCGGACAACAGTGGAAAATCGATCGCCAATTTATAGCCGAAACCGTCCGAATAATTATCTGAAACACGTTTGTTCTGATTTTGCTGAGCGATCGTATTGCCTCTAACTCTTCGCAAACTGAAGTTATCCATCGTATGACGGATGTCCTGGTAGTTGTAACTGGCTTTGATGCCAACAACATCGTTGATTCTGCCGGCGTAGCTTCCGGTCAAGATGCCGCCTTCGGAAACGGTAATATCCATCGGCAACGCAGGTGTACCGGTCGGCCGCGTATAGTTGTAGTTATAATCAACATCGAAAACATGGTCTTCGTAGCGGAAACCGTAGCCTACCTCGGCCGCTTCACGGTCGTGCTTAGTAGGAATATTGGCGCCGCCGGGAAATTCGAAATGATTGCCGAATTCCTTGCTGCCGTAGGCGTGGATTCGATGATTCTCATTCGCCAAGCCGTTATATAAGGCACCATACCAGCCGTCGTTGACGCTGTTGAAACCGGCCGAAAACTTGCCGGTCCAGTCGATCGGTTCGCCATCCTCGGTAAATTCAGGACGCTTGGTTTCCTGAACGATCGCGCCGCCTATTGTTTCGATACCGCTACTGACCGGCGCGATGCCACGATACACTTTCAACAGACTGGTCATTGCCGCCGGCACATGGCTCAACGGTGCATCCATGGAATTAGTACAAGCCGGTTTATAGTTCATGCCTTTAAAATCGACATTGACTCTGTCGCCGAACAATCCCCGATATTGGGCTATTCCGGACAAGGGGCCGAGCCCGTTGACATTAGCACCTGGTACACGCATCAGCAAATGCGCAGCATCATTTATACCCCCCTGTTCGGGCAGAACACCCGTCATATTCGGACGAATGATTTCGCCGCGAATTTCCATCCGTTCGAGTTCGAGGGTTTCTTTTTTCGGCTGTTTGTCTTCCTCTTTATCCGCCTCCTTGGCCAGTAAAGGTTGGGAAGCCATAAGCGTTAGGGGTATGGCGATTAAATTTGCGGAAATAGATTTTTTAGACATTATAAGACTCAAAAGGCGGACTCGCTAAATGTACATCAGCGTAATCAAAAAAATGAGACGTCCAGTCCGTCGGCCAACAAAAAGGGAACGAAGAAACGACACCATTTCAAAATTAAGCATTCATTATGGCAATCGTACTGAAAACGGGGCTATTCAAAGGGCTTTTATCGCACACATCGATCAGGATTGGATTGACTTGCGCTTGCCGGAATATCCGGGAAACGGAAATGCCCGGAAACTCTCTGTAGAAACGATACTTGTGATAGATTCAAAGAACCGATAGCTCCGTATTACGGCTGAAACAGCCCGGCAAGCAAAGCATACGTTTTCAAACAATTTTTACCAAAAACCATAGGGTAAAAAATGACCACATCAAAAATTTGGCATTTTCTATGCCATTTTTAATATTATCGAATATTTATCCCTTAGCTGAACTATATCAATACGTTGAACGAATCTTTAACCACGATAAAACTCTAACACCAAACCTTACCTGTGTTATTTAACACAGTTTAATAGGTCATTTCACACGTTTTGAAATCACACGAATTTTTGTGTGCTGGCAACGATTGCGGTTTATTTAATGCAGTTCAAAATTTGGGTATTAAAAACATTATATTTACAGGAAGTTTTGGACACCCACTGGAACTATGACCCGCACTATAAGTCTCCTTTAACATTTCGATCGCTGAATGGATCAATGATCCGTCGGACCGTCTTTGAAAAACGGCTTCACCTCCTGCCAGACCGAAGCCATAGTGCGCCGAAACGTTTGATAGACTGCCGCTGCCCTGCTCAGCTCGATTCCAGCCGAGTCGGCAACCTGATCCACGACGATAAACGCTCCCGGGATCATACCCATCCAACAACTCCACGGCACCACCCCGCTTTCCGGCGGCGTAAACTCAATCGTTTGCTCGCCTCGCTGCAACTTAATTTCCAATCCGTATTGAGGCACGATGATCGCGTTGTTGCATGGCGTCAATTCCTTACTGTCGATCACCCATTTGACCGGAATGCCTTTGCGCAAGGTAAATTGATTCGGCGAATAACCGCTTCTTAACACATCCATGTGAATAATTTGTTCGGAGGGGAATTCTTGAGTCTCGGCAACGACCGGTGAAAAATGCAGCGACGCCCGCGCCAGCATCGAATTGAAATCCATGCCGGTACCGGTGACCGCCAAACCTCGATTCAACATGATCGCACCCAACGCCATCACGATCGCACCGGATGCCTTCAATAATTTCGGCGTTAAATTCGCCGACAATAGACTGGTTAGAAAGCCGAATCCCATCAATAACGGCAGCGTGCCGAGGCCAAAAAAAAACAACAATACCGCACCCTCGCTCCAACTGCCGGTTCCGGCCGCCATGACATACATGGCCTGCAGAGGACCGCAAATGATCATTAAGCCGTTCAACAAACCGATAATGAACGGATTACTGTGTTTGCGGTATTCTTTACCGATGAAGCGCATGACGAAGCCCGGGGTTTTGATACGGAAGTGACTCCAAGGGAGTCGCTATTTTTGCGAAAGATTTTTCCGGGCATCCTGCTTGAAAAATCAGCAAAAATTACGCGACTGCTATTGCCTTCGGCGGCCCCGATTCGCCCTGCGTCCGTGCCACTACGCCACATCCTCGTAAACTCGATGCGGCTCCGTAGCACTCCCGCAAATGGCTTGACGCCGTGTCGCGATGCCTTGTATTTTGCCTCCGCCTGCGCTATTCGCACAGACTCCGGCAAAACACCCGGCGCTACGGCTATCGGGGACTAAAAATCTTCACTTCGCTAGCGCTCCGTTTCCAAGATTTTCAGCGAAAGAAAAAAACTAACGTCTATGTAAAGGCATAACCCCCCTTTGTGGAGGGCCGACGTATAATTGCCTCGGCCGCCCAATAACATTGCCGGTATCTCCGGTCATTTCCAGCCAATGCGCAACCCATCCGGCAGTGCGTGCTATCGCAAACATCACAGTAAACATATCAACTGGAATACCTAGGGCTTTGTAGATAATGCCGGAATAAAAATCGACATTGGGATAGAGTTTTTTCTCGATGAAATAATCGTCTTGCAAAGCATATTCTTCCAATGCCATCGCCAAATCGAAAAGCGGGTCGGGCATGCAAGATTGTCTCAACACCTCATGACAGGTTTGACGAATAATCGTCGCGCGTGGATCGAAATTTTTATAAACACGGTGACCGAAGCCCATCAAGCGGAACGGATCATCCTTATCCTTTGCTTTGGCGATGTATTCCGGTATTCGCTCCACCGTACCGATTTCCTTAAGCATGCTCAACACCGCCTCATTCGCTCCACCATGCGCGGGGCCCCACAACGCGGCAATACCGGCCGCAATGCAGGCATAAGGATTAGCGCCTGTACTTCCGGCCAGTCGAACCGTCGACGTGCTCGCATTTTGCTCGTGATCGGCATGCAAAATAAACAATAGATTCAATGCTTTGACAGCCGTTTCATCTATCGAACGCGCTTGTTCTAAAAAACGTTTTTCGGGACGCGAGAACATCATATTCAAAAAATTCTCACAATAATCCAAATCAACACGGGGATAAACGAACGGTGCGCCGATTGAATGCCTGTAACAAGCAGCGGCAATGGCAGGAATCTTTGCAATCATTCGGGTCGCGCAAATGTAACGATTGTCCGGATCGGAAATATCCAAGTCGCTATGATAGAACGCCGATAACGAACCGACGACACCGACCATCATCGCCATAGGATGGGCATCGTAATGAAATCCGTCGAAAAAAACGCGCAGAGATTCGTGTAATACGGCCCTGTCGTCAATTTCGAATTTAAAATGATTGAGTTCTTGCTCGTTAGGCAGATCGCCATGAATCAATAGATAGGCTACCTCCAAAAAGCTGCAGTTTTCAGCCAATTCCTCAATGGGATAACCGCGATACAACAAAATGCCTTGTTCTCCATCGATGTAAGTGATTGCACTTTTACAACTTGCAGTCGACACAAAACCGGGGTCGAACGTAAAATAACCCAGATCATTTTTCAATGTTCTAACATCGACGGTAGGGTTTCCGAGGGTACCTTTCAGCAATGGATATTCGACTTCTGTTCCGGTCGAATTGTCAGTAATTGTTAAGGTATCTTTTGACATGATGATCGCCTGTTAATTTTCCTTGTCGGGTTTAACAAAGAATCTGTGAGGATAAAAGCTCGACATAAATGTCGAGCCAAGGAGAACCAGTGCACTGACATCGCAGAGCGATTCGGGACGCCCGAACGTCCCTACCCGGGTTCCCACGCGGGGCGTAAAAACCATTTGGAGGAAATAATTTTAGACCAAATCCTAATCAAAACTTAGGATTTCGTGATAAATAACGTCCTGGAACCATGGGCTTTGTTGAGGGCTCGGTAACTCGCTTGGCGGGCGCCGTGAACCCAGCACCTAAATTATCCACGATAGTTAACCACATCCAATGGGCTATGGAATTTAGGTGCTGGGTAAATACGTCCGTATAGGCTTGACGGCGGCGACTGATCGCCAAGGATGGCATGAATGCAGATTTTGCAGGAGCAAAAATCTGCCCTGCCGCCAACACCTGCCAATCGAGCAACCGAACCCTCCATAAAATAAGGAAGTTATTTACGACCAAATCCTTAATCGCTCAATTCAACCGTTTCAGCTTTTTCCCGGTAGCTGTCAAGCCGATCGAAATTCAAATAGCGGTAAGTGTCGCTCGCGGTTTCGTCGATCGTTTGCACGTATTGCATGTATTCATCGATAGTCGGAATTCGTCCGAGTATCGAACAGACGGCCGCCAGTTCCGCTGAAGCCAAAAACACATTCGCGCCATTACCTAAACGATTAGGAAAATTTCGTGTCGATGTCGATACGACGGTTGCGTTATCGGCGACTCGCGCCTGATTACCCATGCACAGCGAACATCCAGGCATTTCCATACGCGCACCGGAACGGCCGAAAATGCCGTAATAGCCTTCCTCGGTCAGTTGCGACTGATCCATTTTGGTCGGCGGCGACATCCAGAGCTTGGTCGGTAATTGCTCCTTATGCTTATCGAGTAATTTGCCGGCCGCACGGAAATGGCCGATATTGGTCATGCAGGAACCGACAAACACCTCGTCGATCTTCGTCCCGGCGACTTCCGATAACGGCTTAACATCGTCCGGATCGTTCGGACATGCGAGCAGCGGTTCATTAATTTCGGTCATATCGATTTCGATCGTTTCGAAATATTCGGCATCGGCATCGGGTTCGAGCAACACGGGATTTGCCAGCCACTCTTCCATCGCCTTGATGCGGCGACCGATCGTGCGCGCATCACCGTAGCCTTCCGACAACATCCATTTGAGCAGCGTGATATTCGAATTCAGATATTCGCGGATCGGCGCATCGCATAGGCGAATCGTACAGCCGCCGGCCGAACGCTCGGCAGATGCATCCGACAATTCGAATGCCTGCTCGACCTTCAAATCAGGCAAACCTTCGATTTCGAGAATCCGCCCCGAAAAGACGTTTTTCTTGCCTTTCTTTTCAACCGTTAACAAACCTTTTTGAATCGCCGCATACGGAATCGCATTGACCAAGTCGCGCAGCGTGATGCCGGGCTGCATTTCGCCGGTAAAACGCACCAGCACCGACTCCGGCATATCGAGCGGCATCACGCCGGTCGCTGCAGCGAAAGCGACCAGCCCGGAGCCGGCCGGGAACGAAATACCGATTGGGAAACGCGTATGCGAATCGCCCCCTGTACCGACAGTATCGGGCAGCAGCATGCGATTCAACCAGGAATGAATGATACCGTCGCCGGGCCGCAACGACACTCCGCCGCGATTCATGATGAAATCGGGCAAGGTATGCTGCATTTCAACATCGACCGGTTTCGGATAGGCTGCGGTATGACAAAACGATTGCAGAACCAGATCGGCGGAAAATCCAAGACAAGCTAAATCTTTCAATTCGTCTCGCGTCATCGGCCCGGTCGTATCCTGCGAACCCACCGTCGTCATGTGTGGCTCGCAGTAGGTGTCGGGACGGACACCTTTAACGCCGCAAGCTTTGCCGACGATTTTTTGAGCGAGCGTAAAACCTTTGCCCGAATCGGCAGGATCGACCGGGCGTTTGAATACAGTCGATGGCGGCAAGTCCAAAGCCTTACGCGCCCGATCGGTCAAGCCGCGACCAATAATCAAAGGAATCCGACCGCCCGCCCGAACTTCGTCGAGTATCACATCGGTTTTCAATGAAAACTCGGCAATGACCTCGTCACTATCATGGCTTTTAACCACTCCTTGATAAGGATAGATGTCGATCACATCGCCCATGTTCATGTTGCTGACATCGCACTCGAAGGGTAGCGCTCCCGAATCTTCCATCGTGTTGAAGAAGATCGGAGCGATTTTGCCGCCTATACAGACGCCGCCTTCACGCTTGTTCGGTACGTAAGGAATGTCGCGGCCGGTAAACCATAATACCGAGTTCGTCGCCGATTTGCGCGAAGATCCGGTACCCACGACATCGCCGACATAGGCGACCGGAAAGCCTTTTTGCTTCAGTTCCTCGATTTGTCGTTCAGCATTGATGATGCCTTCGCGCGGCATTTTCAGCATTGCCTTGGCATGCAGAGGAATGTCCGGACGCGACCAAGCATCGGGAGCCGGCGACAAATCGTCGGTATTGGTTTCTCCGACAACCTTAAACACGGTCACGGTCAGTTTTTCGGGAACTTCGGGTTTGCTCGTGAACCATTCGGCTTCTGCCCATGAATTCAATATCTGTTTCGCGAAGGCATTACCGGCATCGGCCTTTTCTTGGACATCGTGAAAGGCGTCGAAAACTAACAAGGTATGTGAAAGTCCTTTTGCGGCAATCGGCGCCAGTTCGGCGTTATCGAGCAATTCGATCAACGGTGCGACATTATAGCCGCCGAGCATTGTGCCTAATAACTCGACCGCTTCTTCTCGCGTCATTATGGGCGATACGACTTCAGCCTTTGCGATAGCCGTTAGAAATCCGGCCTTGACATAGGCGGCTTCATCGACGCCGGCGGGAATGCGGTTTGCCAACAAATCCAGCAAAAATGCTTCCTCGCCGGCCGGCGGATTTTTGATCAATTCGACGAGACTCGCAACTTGCTCGGCATTCAACGGTTTGGGAACGACGCCTTCGGCAGCCCGCTCCTCAACATGTTTACGGTATTCTTGCAACATAGTGAAACCTTAAAATCAGTTAATATTTGGTAAACGGCAGGGCTATTCGTACAAGTGATCGATACCCTTTGCTAGTCAAATTTCGGCGCCGGGGTGCCCGTCAAAGGACGCCGTGAACCCAGCACCTAAATTATGCAAGATAGTTACCATAGCCAAAAGGCTATGGAATTTAGGTGCTGGGTGAATACGTCCATGTAGGCTCTATGACAGCATCCATGCTGTCATAGCCCTTGCCAAACACCCCGGCACCGCCATACGCTAATGCCGAAATTTGAAGTGTGATAAGTATAAGTGAGGATTGGGTTGGGTGAACTTTGCAACCCAACGCCGACCATAATCTTGACTCAAAAGCCCTCGGCATCATCCTTCAACGATCCCTGTTTCAGGATTGGTTCGGTTCACAACAAAAGGTTTATGCCATCGCGTCGATGATCGCCTGCCCCATAACATCGGTGCCGACACCGGCATTAGGACTCAAGTCAGGTGTCACATATTTGCCTTCGGCAATGACTTTCTCCAAGGCAGTTTTAACTTTGTTAGCCGCCTCATGTTCATGCAAGTAATCCAGCATCATGACTCCTGCCATAATCACGGCCGTCGGATTGGCAATATTCTTATCGGCAATATCCGGAGCGCTACCATGAACCGCTTCGAATAAAGCCGCATCGGCACCGATGTTCGCCCCCGGAATTAAACCGAGACCGCCGACCAAGCCTGCGGTCAAATCGGATAAAATGTCGCCGAACATGTTCGTCGTGACTACCACATCGAATTGTTGGGGATTCATGACCATGTGCATGCAGGTTGCATCGATGATCTTGCTATCGAATTCGATATCGGGATAACGCGTGGCGACTTCCTTTGCCGTTTCCAAGAACAAGCCTTGCGTGTATTTCAAAATATTGGCCTTATGGCAGACCGTAACTTTTTTGCGGTTATTGTCCCGCGCGTATTTGAACGCATAGTCGATGATACGCTCGGAACCCTGACGGGTTACCACGGCCAGACTTTCGGCGATATCTCTTTTGCTGGTGAGATAATGCTCGAGTCCGGCATACAATCCTTCGGTATTTTCCCTAACGATCACGATATCGATATCGTTGTAACGGGTCTGTACGCCGGCCCAACTTTTCGCCGGACGCACATTCGCATAAAGATCGTATTTCTTACGTAATTCGACATTGATGCTTCTAAAGCCTTCGCTGACCGCTGTTGTAAGAGGCCCCTTAAATGCCACTCGGTTTCTATCGATCGACTCAAGTGTCGCATCGGGAATCGGTGTTCCGAATTTATTAAACGCGGACATGCCGGCATCGGCTTCTTCCCAATGAATTTTGGCGCCCGAAGCATCGATGATTTTAACCGCTTGGTCCATAATGGAAGGACCGATACCATCACCTTTGATCAAAGTGACATTATGCATTTGTTATCTCCATTTAAAAAAATCACAGTAATGAGAAGATTTTGAGGTATAACTATACATCAAGCCGGGTACTTACTAAAAACGGATATTCCGAAATCCGGCATTTACGCTACGAAAGACCATATAATCGACAGCCGGACTCAACCAGCCTTCAACAGAAAGCCGATGAATTTAGCAATAAAGAAATCCGATTATTTTATACCTTTCGCACTTCAAATTTCGGCAGTGCCAGAGGAGGCGCCTGGGTGTCCGATAAAGGCTTTGCCAGCATGGAGCTGGCATAGAGCCTACATGGACGTATTCACGGCGTCCTTTAGCGGACACCCAGGCTCCGAATTTTGATCTACGACGGGTATAGTTATGCCGATTATGTCAATTGGCAAACGGAGCAACGCTACGAGTTAATCGACGGCGAGGCGTTTATGATGGCTCCTGCGCCGGACCTTGCCCATCAGGATATTGCCGGAGAGCTATATTTTCAACTTCGCTTGGCGTTAAAAGGTAAACATTGCCGCCCCTTCATCGCACCGGTCGATGTGCGTTTGCCGAAACATGACGAAGCCGACGAGCGTATCGACACTGTCGTGCAACCGGACGTGTTCGTCGTGTGCGATACCGCCAAATTGGATCGCCGCGGCGTACTCGGGGCGCCGGACTGGATCATCGAAGTCTTGTCGCCGTCCACTGCCGGCCACGACCAAATCCGAAAATTAAGCCTATACGAACGCTCTGGCGTCAAAGAATATTGGCTAGTTCACCCGATCGACCGGATATTGACCGTTTACCGTTTATGCGACGGTAAATATGGAAAACCGGAAATATTCGAATTGCAAGGCGCTACATCATCGAGGAGTTTGCCGGAAGTCGTCATAGAATGGGACGAACTGGCGGCACGCTTACCGACCGAATATTGACTCAGGCGTCAAAACACATCTTTTCTCGACCTCAATTCCGTAAATACCGCCAGGGGCGGTCGTGTTTCCATTGCCATAGCTGTCTTCAAAGCTTCGACATCCGCTCTAAAAAAAGGATTGGTCGCCATTTCGTCTTCGATCGAAAAAGGAACGGTTGGTTGATCCAACTCTCTCATACGACGAACGTCGGCCATTCTTTGTTGTAACGCGGCATTATCGGGTTCGACCGTCAATGCAAAACGGCCGTTATTCAACGTATATTCATGCGCACAATAAACGCGTGTCGTAGAAGGCAATGCTCTTAGCTTTTGCAAGGAACGCCACATTTGTTCGGCGGTGCCTTCGAACAAACGCCCGCAGCCCATCGCAAACAAGGTATCGCCGCAAAACAAAATGCCGTCCTCGGCCGAATAATAAACGATATGACCTAAAGTATGTCCCGGCGTTTCGATTATTTGGAAACCGGTGTTTCCTAAACGAAAATAGCCGCCGTCGGATAATTCGATATCGATTTCCGGAATGCGGTGTTTATCCGCTTTCGCACCGACAATCCGGCACCCGGTCTGCTTCTTGAGCTCGCGGTTCCCACCTACATGATCGCCATGATGATGTGTGTTTAAGATAAAATCGAGCCGCCAACCCTGTTCGGCTATGGCATCCAGCACTGGTCCTGCAACAGCGGGATCGACCGCTGCCGTTAATCCGGACGCAACGTCTTTTGCCAGGTAGATATAATTGTCTTTCAAGACCGGGATTTGAATAACCTTCAACATGGACCCACCTCTAAGTTAATCAGAATTTCGCGATAAATATGAGCTTTGAGCGATGTCGAGGGCTCTATTACCCCACACCAAAATAGGAAAATTATTGGCAACCAAATTCTAAGAGAAACCTTGTTCGGCTATAAAACGCGGGATGCGCCGCTCAAGCCAATACTTAGGTTTTAGAGGGTTACGACCTTCCACAAAGCCCACATGCCCTCCTCCGGGCGTGACTTCCAAGATCACGTTCGGAGATAATTCTTCAGGAGTAGGCAATACAGCCGGCGTCATGAAAGGATCGTCGAATGCTTGAATCAATAAGGTCGGCACCCGGATAGCTTTAAGATATTGCCTCGAACTCGAGCGCCGGTAATAATCATGAACGTCCTCGAATCCATGCAGCCTGGCCACAACCCTGTCGTCATATTGCCAAAACGATTTTACCGAGGATAAATCGCCCAAGCGTTGAATTTTGTCGGCCTCTTCATGACGCCCAATGCCCACTAAATAGTTGAGCTTAGTGTCGAGATATTCCTTCAACTCCAATAATAAGCGGTCGCGATAAATTTTAGAAAATCCGCTATCTAATTTTGTCGCGCAAATATTCAATACCAAAGGCACCGATACGGCAACCGCTGCCGAAAGTGTCACATTACAGCCCTGTTCACCCAACCATTTTAGCAAGACATTACCGCCTAATGAGAATCCGACTGCCGCCAAAGGGGTCTCCGGTTCTCGTCGACGAAGGATTCGATAAAGGAGATCGATATCTTCGGTATCGCCTGAATGATAACAACGAGCCAATTGATTCGGCTCACCGCTACAACCGCGAAAATTGAGCGCAGCACTTCGCCAACCTTGTTGCCAAAAAACGGTCTGCAACCCCTTTATATAAACGGATTGAGAACTTCCGGTCAATCCGTGTAATAGTATGACCAAAGGCCTATGGCCTTCTCCGCAAAAATCGATGTCGATAAAATCGTTATCCGGCGTCGCAATCCTCTCGCGTCTGATGTTTAGAGTCATTGCCGACTTTCTGAGCAAAGCCGGATATACGGTTTGTAAATGAGCGGTCTTTAGCCACCACGGAGATTGGTAGATCATGAAAACAAAAGTATAAAGAGATCGAATACCGAATTTAGTTGCTGTAATAGTATCATCGATTTTAGCAAAATCATCCCGAAGCATGAACACACCATTGTTTTGACTAAACTCCAATCCATGACTATGTTATTTCAACGTAACGTTCATGAAGGCCTGGCATCGCCCCCGGCAAATGAAAGTGCGAGGTGTGTAGGGTGCGGTCACTCGCCTGATAGTACGCCGTGAATACTTCCCTGTAGGCTCGACGGCGGCTATCTGATCGCCAAGGATGGTGTGTATTCGGGCAATACAGGAGCAATTGCCGAGGAACAAAAGTCTGCCCTGCCGCCGACGCCTGCCGGTCGAGCAACCGCACCCTTCGAATCGTGTACTTTCCCAGTAAAACTCAACGACACAAGGTTATACCATGACAAAAAAAGCACAAATTTATCTTGCGGCAATCGCATTCTTGCCGATATCAAGTTATGCTCAATTCGGTAATATGACCGAAGCGCAAATGCAGACAATGATGCAACAGGGCCTTAAAATGCAAGAATGTTTCGGCCAAATTGATCCTTCAGCGATGAAACGGCTTTCCGAACGCGGCCAATCAATCGATGCCGAAATAACGGCGCTGTGCCGCGCCGGTAATCGTGACCAGGCACAAAGCAAAGCAATGGCCTTTGCCCGTGAAATGGCAAGCGACCCGTCTATCCATGCGATGAAAAAATGCGGTGAAGGAATGGCCGATATGTTGCCTAAAATAGTCACCGAATCTGAAGATTATGACGACCCGGAAACTTCAAGCCGTCATATTTGCGACAATCGATAAGGGTCGGATATGAAATAAGTTAGGCAAGTAACCTCTGCGGGACGGGTTTGCAAACACCGTCCCGCCTAAGAAGACGAACAAAAAGACCTGTTCGGTTGCATAACTTATAAAATGCAAGCATCTTAGGATTTCGTGAAAAATAACTTCCTGGTGCTACTACGAGATTTGTAGCAGGTTCGGAGCTCACTTGACAGGACGCCGTAAACCCAGCACCTAAATTCCATAGCCTATTGGCCACGATTGATTACATAGATAACTTAGGTGCTGGGACTGTTAATCGAGCAACCGAACCCTCCATAAAATACTCCCTTTATACTCAAAAATTGGTTACCTTTATGAAGGTATGGGGTGTGGCTAGCGAGGATGTCGGCAGCAGGGAGCTGCCATCAAGCCCCCATGGAAGGTTACACGGCGGTCCTCGATAGATACATCCCATACCTTTTATTCTTAGACGGTTTTTCAATCAAAAGGGAGTAGTGAAGTTATTTATGACCAAATCCTTAGCCAAGGTTAAAGCCGCCGGTAGTTTTCATCGGCAGAGTCAAAATCAAAAAAACGCCATTCTTGTCAATCTATTTTTACCAGCTTGATTAATATGAGGTATAATTGCAGGCTTAACTCCCCTCCGCGCCACGCGTCTTAAATTTACCCACAGGCTTTGCATGTCCAACGATGTTTCCTCTTTTCCAACTTTTCGTGAATTAGCTCTAATCGAACCGGTGCTTAAAGCATTGGATGATGTGGGCTACGAATCCCCTTCCCCGATTCAAGCTCAAACCATTCCGCACTTAATGCAAGGCAAGGATGTTCTAGGCCAGGCACAAACTGGCACCGGTAAAACCGCGGCTTTTGCTCTGCCGATATTATCCCGCCTCGACCTGAAAAAAACCGAACCGCAAGTTTTGGTTTTAGCCCCTACCCGCGAGTTAGCCATACAAGTTGCCGAGGCCTTCCAACGCTATGCCGCGCATTTGAAAGGTTTTCATGTATTGCCGATCTACGGCGGACAAGACTACACGACACAACTTCGCCAGCTCAAACGCGGCCCCCAGGTTATTGTCGGGACACCGGGACGGGTCATGGATCATATGCGCAAAGGTACGCTAAGATTAGGCAAATTAAGCTGCCTGGTTCTCGATGAAGCCGACGAAATGCTTCGCATGGGCTTTATCGACGATGTCGAATGGATCCTGGAACAAACCCCTAAACAACGCCAAATCGCGCTGTTTTCGGCAACAATGCCGGCACCCATTCGTAAAATCGCGCAAACTTATTTACAAGATCCTGAGGAAATCACAGTCAAGGTCCGCACGTCGACCGCCGAGACGATACGTCAACGCTACTGGCTAGTCAGCGGAGTCCACAAACTCGACGCACTAACTCGCATTTTGGAATCGGAAACCTTCGACGGCATCATTATTTTTGTCCGCACCAAAACCGCGACAGTCGAACTGGCCGAAAAACTTGAAGCGCGCGGCTATTCGGCAGCGGCAATCAATGGCGATATGTCGCAAGTCCTGCGCGAAAGAACAATCGCGCATTTGAAAAACGGTAAATTGGATATTCTGATCGCAACCGACGTGGCTGCGCGCGGCCTCGATGTCGAACGGATCAGCCATGTCATCAACTACGATATCCCCTACGATACCGAAGCCTATATTCACCGTATCGGCAGAACCGGGCGCGCCGGACGTACCGGGGACGCAATCTTATTTGTTGCACCGCGCGAAAGAAGATTACTCAGCAATATCGAGAAAGCAACCCGACAAAAGGTCGAAGAAATGGGGCTGCCTTCGACTGAAATTATTAACAATAAAAGAATTGCCCGCTTCAAACAACGCATTACCGATACACTGGCCGCGGAAGAATTGAGCTTTTTTATTCAATTGATGGAACAATACCAAAACGAACACAACGTATCGGCGATCGAAATTGCCGCAGCATTGGCCAAGCAAGTCCAAGGCGAAACGCCGTTGCTTATGAAAAACCCACCCAAAAAAGAAACCGAACGCCGCGAACGAAAAGACTCGATAGACCGGGAATCCGGGAAGGAACGCAAGAGTAAGCGTAAAACAAACCCCGACATTGAGATGGAAACCTACCGTATTGAAGTCGGCAAAGCACATGGTGTAAAACCCGGCAATATCGTCGGTGCTATAGCTAATGAAACAGGACTCGACGGGGATCATATCGCGCGCATCAAAATCGAGGAAAACTACAGCACCGTGGAGCTACCTGCAGGCATACCCAAGGATATTTTTCAAGAATTAAAAAAAGTCAGGGTTGCCGGCCAGCAATTGAATATTTCCAGAATGGGTGAAACCTTGAAAAAAACTTTCAAGGCTAAAAAAAGAGATGATTCGGATAACAAACGAAGAAAAACAAAACCCAGCAGTTAAATCATTTGCAGGATAGACTCAATTTGCATTACCCCTTGAAACGGCAAATCATTGCTCGGGATCATGCTGAGTTCTGTAATCGTTTAAGCTCCACTCTTAAGATTTGAACCTAAATTTGGTAATTGATCCACGAAAATTACTTAATCAATCATATGGTCACATGGATTTCTTGAACCACCCATTGGGTGAACAGATTGAAAAAGATAACTACTCCCTTTTGATTGAAAAACCGTCTAAGAATAAAAGGTATGGGATATGTATATCAAGGGCCACCGTGAAAAGGCTCGGTCAACTTTTCCAAAGACAAACTCCGCCCGCTTTTTCAATGGCCGCTAAACGCTTTTGATGTTCGGCGTCCTCGGCGGCTTCGCAATGAATCACTTTCAGCTTTGAACGGTTGGAAGGTAGACGAACAATGACCGACTCGCCCCCACCCTCATCTTCTGATGGGGCGTCTTCATCCAGCAATGAGGCCTGGCCGCCGGTCATCAATAAATAAACATCCGCCAGGATTTCCGCATCCAAAAGCGCGCCATGCAAATCGCGATGACTGTTATCGATGCCGTAGCGCTTGCATAAGGCATCCAAACTGTTGCGCTGTCCGGGATGTTTTTTTCTAGCAAACGTCAAACTATCGAATACCGAGCTGTAATTCTCGATAATTCCGGTCCCATTATTCAATAAGCCAAATTCATAATTTAAAAACCCGACATCGAAAGGGGCATTGTGAATGACCAATTCGGCATCGCTAATAAATTTGATGAAGTCTTCGACTATCGAGGAAAAAACCGGTTTATCGGTCAAAAACTCATTGGTTATTCCATGAACCTCGACAGCGCCGGCATCGATTTCCCGTTCCGGATTGATGTAGACATGAAAATGGCGACCGGTTAGGCGACGATTCAATAACTCAACACAGCCTATCTCAATGACACGATGCCCTTCTTGCGGATTAAGCCCTGTCGTTTCGGTATCCAGCACGATTTGCCGTACAGCCGCTTTACTCATATTGCCTGATCCTCGATGCGAAAACATTGCCGAATGAAGTCCGCGATATCCCGAACTTCTTCAAGACAGACCGAATGCGCCATCGGGTATTCTTTCCAGACCACGGAATAGTCCATTGACGTCAATGCCTCGAAAGCCGTTCTGCCCGCTTCACGCGCAACCACATTATCGAACGAACCGTGCGCCATCATTATCGGAAGCGATCGATTCGCCTCGGAAAGCACCGGAACAATTTCAGGCCATGTTGGTAAATAGCAAGAAAGCGCCAGTATGCCCGCCAATCGATGCGGACATTTCAAGCCGGTTTCGAGCGCAATAACGCCGCCTTGCGAAAACCCGGCCAACAAAATATTATCGGAAAGCACGCCGCCTGCAACCTCCCTGTCTATCAATTTCAAGATCGACACCGACGACTCGGCAATACCGGCCTTGTCGACTTGCCTTTCCAACGACATTCCCACTATGTCATACCAAGCCCGAATCGCCATCCCGCCATTGATCGTAACCGGACGCACAGGCGCATTAGGAAAGCAAAAGCGAATACCCAAGTCATCGGGCAACCCCAATTCCGGCACGATAGTCTCGAAGTCATGCCCGTCTGCTCCCAGGCCATGCATCCAGAGAATCGTGTACCGATGCGGAGCTTTAGGAGCAATTTCAACCCAATCAATCTCACCCGTCATTTTTTCGATTCCTCACCCATTCACCCTTCACATTTAACCTTACACCTTACACCTTTCACCTTTCACCTTTCACCTTTCACCTTTCACCTTTCACCTTTCACCTTTCATCATTCCTTTTTCACCATTTCTGACCCAAACCTCAAAATCGGCACTCGTCATCGGTCTAGAGAAATAATACCCCTGAAACACTCGACATCCCTTATTGTACAGAAAATCTCTTTGTTCCTCCGTTTCGACCCCCTCGGCAATGACATCGATTCCGAGATTATGTGCCATATTGATGATGGTCTCGATAATAATGGCATCGTTGAAATCGGTGGTAATATCTCTGACAAAACTCTTGTCGATTTTTAATTCGTCAAGCGGCAGTTGCTTGAGATAGGTCAATGACGAATATCCGGTCCCAAAATCGTCTATCGAGATTTTTACACCCAATTGCTTCAAGGCACGCATTTTTTCGACCGTGTCATCGATATTATCGATCACAACGCCTTCGGTTAACTCGATAACGAAACGCGAAGCCGGAACCTCATATTGCCTGATCGCTTCGGCAATTTGATCGACGAAGTCTTGCTGACGAAATTGCTTGGAGCTGACATTGATCGAGATATGCCGGATGTCCAAGCCTTTATCGAGCCACTTTCGCATTTGCGCGCAAGACTCGCGAAAGACCCAGATACCCAATGGCACGATCAAGCCCGCTTCTTCGGCAACCGGTATAAATTGGTCGGGAGCGATTAAACCTTTTTGCCCATGCTCCCAGCGAATCAAGGCCTCCGAACCGGAAATCCGTCCTAACCGGTCGGTTTGCGGCTGGTAATACAAAATAAAATCCTGGTTTTCGATTGCCGAACGCAATTCTTTCTCTAAAAACATTCGGGCATCGGCCGCTTCTTGAATGCTCTGATGAAAAAAGCTGATTGTATTCCGCCCCTTGGCCTTGGATTGATACATAGCCTTGTCGGCCTGCTGCAACACCTGAGCGGCTGTCTTACCAATATCGGGAAACAGCGCAATACCGATACTCGGCGAACAATGATGCTCGAAATCGCCAAAAAAATAAGGCCGATTCAGTACACCCCTTATTTTTTCAGCAACATGAAGTGCCTCATCGCTGGCCGCTTCGAGATTGCGTTTATTGGCATGAATCAATATAACGAATTCATCCCCACCGAGTCTTGACGGTATATCTTCTTCTCTGAGCGAATCCTTAAGGCGACCCGCAACCTGAATCAACAATTCATCCCCGACATGATGACCCAGCGAATCGTTCAACACTTTGAATCGATCCAAGTCGAGAAAAATAATAGAACCAAAGGTACCTTGCCGTTTGCTCACCGCCAATTCGCTAGAGAGTTGATTGACGAGTAAACGGCGATTGGCTAGCGTCGTCAACGGGTCATAAAAAGCAAGATCGCGAATCTCGCTTTCAGCCTTCTTTTTTTCGGTAATATCATAAAAAATAGCGACAAAATGCGTTGTATCGCCTTGTTCGTTTTTAACCGCAGTGATCGTTTGCCATGCAGGGAAAATGTCTCCGTTCTTACGTCGATTCCAAATTTCTCCTTCGATTTTCCCGTCCGTAAGCAAATTATGCCAAATCTCGTCATAAAAGCGACCATCATGACGGCCGGACTTTAAAATACGCGGATTCCGACCGATAACCTCATCGGCATTAAAGCCTGTAATTTCGGAAAAGGCTTGATTAACTCGTAAAATATTGCCGGCGCTATCGGTAATCATGATCCCTTCGTGCGTTTCAAAAGTCGTAGCCGCCAAACGCAACTGGCTTTCGCGTTCAGCTAGACTCTTATTACTCCGGTTCAGCTCCAAGGTACGGTTTTTAACCTCTTCCTCCATCCTCAAGGTCCGTCCGGACAACATCAATAAACCGATACCGGTCAACCCTGTGAACGAAAACCCACCGAGCAACAACCACCAGACACTCCAGGATAAATGGCTATGAAAAAATTGCCCGGAAGGCTCGTAAAAGACATTCCAAATGCGGTCTCCGACCGCTATTCTCTCCGTAATCCTTAAAGGCAAATCGATGACTTTATGAATCGGCCTCTTTGGAAAATTGCTAAACAATATTGAGTCATGATCAGATATTCGAATCAACAACTGCATATCCGGTAGGTTACTCAACACTATCGACACGAGATCGTTGATGCGAAATACCGTCGCGGCAACTCCCTTAAAATGTAGCCGCCTGGATTCCACGGTATCCACCGGTTGAAAACGCTCATAAACCGGGGAATAAATAACAATCCCGCTTTTGTCGGCATGACCGTCCTGCACCAATTTTAGCTTACTGGTAACTGCGGTCGCCGCGCGATCCCTTGCGCTCTCGACTGCTCTTGACGCTATGGGGTTAACAAAAATATCGTAACCCAAAGCCTTCTCGTTGCCTTCTAACGGCTCAAGAAAAGTAATCGGCAAATAGGTCGTGCGGGGACCGGCTGAAACCATCCGCCCGAATTCGTCGGGCTCACGTATTGCAAAGCCCTCATTTTGGGAATTTTCGAATCGATCCCGCTCTGATGCCGGCACATGAGCCATCCACTCCAACGCCACTAGACCGTGGTGCTTATCTAAAAGCGGAACGGTAAAGATTTTAAAACTCTCTTTGGAAATGGGATCGGTGCTATCGAATAAACCTTTTAGGGTTTCATTGGTACCGATGTGGTCTTGAACCAAGACGCTGAAAGCATTATGAAACAACATCGCCTGTCGCTCGAAGACCGACTCGATTCTTAGAGACTCCTGCCGATTGGCATATTGAAAAACGCCAATGACCAACAGAAACAGTAAAACCAACGGATAAGCCACATAGTTGCGACGTACCTTCCATGAAGATCTTGGCTCGCCGATAAATGTCAGCACAAATGGTGTAAAAATCAACACGCCTATCGTATCGCCAATCCACCAAGTCCCCCAACTCAACCAAATATCATCGCCGGTAATCACGCCGCGAATCCACAGCGCTGTAACGCCGACAGTCGGTGCTACCAGGCAAGCCAACGGTCCGCCTAGTAACATGAAGCGCAAGATGCGTCGATCCTCCGTTAACGGATCGCCAATACCGACCCAGCGTTCAATTAACGTGGCTCCGACCAGTGCTTGAACGCAGCAAGCCACACTGACGACACTCCCGATTATCAAAGAATTAAGAATCTTTTCCGATGAGGAATGATCGAGAAAGGCATATACCTGAACAAACAACGCCCCCATAAAAATACCGGCCAACAATCGCGTCCTGTAAACCAGCACCAATGCCAGTGCAATACCGGCCGACGGCCAAACCGGACTCACGCCGCTCGGCGGAATCGCCAATAGGGTGCCGAGACAACCGCCAGCAATATAACTGAGCGTAGCAACTACATTGAGTACGACCGTGCTTCCATTAAAAAAACTACCGCTGGAAACGGTTTGAGAAAAGTCGACGTGCTGGAACACACTCATGCTCTCTTTAAGGAATCGATGCCTTGATTAGCCAATCGGTCTGCCGTCTCGTTACCTTGATCGCCTGAATGCCCCCTGACCCAGATCCACTCGACCCGGTGCCTAGCCATCGATGCGTCGAGACGACGCCACAAGTCATCATTTTTTACCGGTTTTTTGGTAGCGGTCAACCAACCCCGTATTTTCCAATTCGGCATCCATTCGGTGATGCCTTGCAGTACATATTTCGAATCGGTATATATCTTGACGGAACAAGGGCGTGTCAACGCTTCGAACGCTTGAATCGCAGCCATTAGCTCCATTCGGTTATTCGTCGTGTGGGCTTCGCCCCCGAATAACTCCTTAATCGAGCCTTTATAGCGGAGAACGACTCCCCAACCGCCAGGACCGGGATTACCCCGGCACGCACCATCGGTATAAATAACAACGGACTCAGTCATCTTTCGTTAAACGCTGTGACGATTCAAAACCGTTCAAAATAGTCATACGCGGCTGCTTGACGGCTTTGGAATCCAAAGGAATGAGTGTGTATCGACGCTTGATGGCTCTGATTGCATAAGAAGTGGCGCGCAACGAGGATCGTTCAGCCTTGGCATTTGCCGGATTGGAACGAACCGAATCGATACTTAAATCGGCAACCGATTTTGCTTCGAAATTAAGCAATTTTAACCAATCCAGCACTCTTCTCTTACTTATAAAATGTCCGGTCCACGAATCCGCCATTTTCTTTTCCCAAAGATATTGATAGCGAACCCAAAAACTCCACGGATTAAAATTGATAATCAACACATGGCCTTCCGCTTTTAGTACCCGTTCGATTTCACGCATCGTTTGAAAACGGTTCGCATCGAATTCCAGCAAATGAGGCAATAAAATCAAATCGACACTATCGCTAAGTATCGGCAAGCAATAAGCTTTTGCCTTAATTTTAAGTGCACCATCGCATCCTAAATTATTGGCATCTAAAATCGTAAACCCGTTATAAAGCGTACAGTCAATGAATTGATCCTCCCAACCCAAACCGCCTATTTGCAGCACTTTTTGTTTACAACTGACCGTAATCGAACGCCGAATATATTCGGATTCAACCTCTTGCAGCATTTTTCCTCTTGGTGTTTCATACCAGGAGAATAAAAAATCGCGCTTCATAAAAATAAGCTCAAAAAATTTAAATTACAGTGAATTATGATAAAAACGGGCTATACTACTCATTTCGTGCAATGAATTTAAAGATATAGATATGCCTAAGACTAATTCTAACAGGTCATTGACGCTTTTTTCGTTTTTGATTTTGACGCTCTCAGCTGGTTGTACTCAACAACCTACCAAAAGTTCACTTAGTATTAGCCAAAAACCACCGCTCGTTAAAAAAGATGATTACAAACCACGCCTAAATAAACTGAAGTTCGCCAAGTCCAAAAAAAGCTTATTCAAATCTGGCAACCATACCATTTGGGAACGTTTGGTCTCACTTTACGCACTACCCGAAATCGAGAATGAAAGGATTGACAAGGAAATCAACTGGTTTCTTAAAAACCCGGACTACTTAGTACGCGTGCAAAAACGCGCCGAACCTTACCTGCATTTGATTTTAGAAGAAATTGAATCAAAAAACATCCCTGGTGAATTGGCCCTGTTACCGGTAGTCGAAAGCGCATTCCGGCCCGACGCGTACTCTCCGGCACATGCCTCAGGGCTTTGGCAATTCATTCCGGAAACCGGCCGCTTGTATGGACTCAAACAAAATAATTGGTATGACGGACGCCGTGATGTTTATGCTTCCACTCAGGCGGCAACCAAATTCTTAAAAGACCTCGGCGATAATTTCGAGGGCGATTGGTTACTCGCGCTGGCCTCTTATAACTGGGGCCGAGGAAACGTGCAAAAATCGATAGACAGGAATCTGGCCCAGGATTTGCCTACCGATTACTGGTCATTGAAAATGCCCAACGAAACGTTTAACTATGTGCCGCGATTGTTGGCTGTTGCGAAAATTTTCGCTAACCCGGATCAATACAACATCCCGTTGTATGAGATCCCCGACCAGCCTTATTTCGAAGTCGTCGACTTGGACACGCAACTCGACTTACAAAAAGCCGCCGAACTCGCCCAAACCAGCGTCGACGAAATTAAACGCTTGAACCCGGCCTTCAAACGCAACGCTACCGCACCAAACGGCCCACACCGTTTATTGATACCGGTCGATCAAGTATCGATTTTCAAAGAAAACCTAGCCAAGCTTCCGGTTGCGCAACGCTATACTCAAGCATTCGTAAAGGTAGTACCGGACAAAACTCGCGTCAAAACCGCCGCGAGTCGCAAAATTAAACATAAAATCCGCCCTGGTGAATCATTGGGCTTAATCGCCCGGAAATACAAGACTTCAGTCGGCGCTATTCGCACAGCTAACCGCCTTGGCAAAACAGACCACATTCAATCGGGAAAATCACTGATCATACCCGCAAGCGGGAAATTGTCCGTTGCCGCCAAATCAGCGCCTGCCACTGCAAAACCAATCATATACACGGTTAAACGCGGCGATACTTTCTGGAAAATCTCCCGGCAATTTTCGGTTAGCACTCAAGAAATTTATGAGTGGAATAAGTTGAACGCAAATTCGAACTTAAGAGCCGGACAAAAGTTGACGATCCATAAAGGCTCACAAATCGTCGCTAAAGCTAACTCCTCTTCACAACCGATTAACTATACTGTCCAACCGGGTGATTCTCTGATGCAAATCTCGCGAAAATTTAAAGTCCCAGTCAGCGATTTGTTGAAATGGAATTCAACCAGCATGGATCAGTTATTGAAACCAGGCCAACAATTGAAAGTACTCGCAGGTAAATCAACTTAACCCAACCTTAAGAACTTGTAGCGACTATAGATTATGACATTGAATATTATCATTAATTTTCAATTACCTATGCTCGCCAAATATTAAGACTGGGTTAAAACGTCATTTATCGGGCGATATATATTCTGCTTAAGAGGGCTCGAACAAGATATTGTTCGAGCCCTTTTTTATCTGAGCACGCTAGTCTGCAAGCGAGGCACAGCCGCCAATAAGTCTCGCGTGTAGGCATTTTTCGGATGGTGCAACACTTGATCGACCGTACCGTGCTCGACGATTTTGCCGCGATACATAACCGCCACTTCGTCGGCAATTTCCGCAACGACACCAAGATCATGAGTAATGAATAAATAACTGACCCCTTGTTCTTTCTGCAAATCCTTCAACAACTCGATAATTTGCGATTGAACCGAAACATCCAACGCACTAGTCGGTTCGTCGCAAACAATCATTTTCGGTTGCACGGCCAGCGCTCGGGCAATACAAATCCGCTGCCGCTGACCTCCCGAAAATTCATGCGGATAACGATGCGCGCTATCCGGCGGTAAATCGACCCGTTCGAGCAACTCGACAACTCTCGCCTGTCTTTCGACAGTGCCAACCTCGGGATACAACGCTCTAATTCCTTCATCGATGATCTCGCTAACCAGCATTCTCGGATTCATCGACGAAAACGGATCTTGAAACACGATTTGAATATCGGCTCGCTTGCGACGCAACGTCTCACCGGTCAGTTTATGCAATGCCATGCCGTCCATTATCACTTGCCCCGAATACGCCGGAATCAAGTTCAATAGCGCCTTGCCGAGCGTCGTCTTTCCACAACCCGACTCGCCGACCAAGGCCAAGGTCTTACCTCGTTCTATTTCGAAACCAACGCCATCGACAGCCCGAACATGACCGACGACTCGCTTAAAGATTCCTTTCCTGATTGGATAATAGACCTTGAAATCATCGATCTTCAGTAATGAAGACTTTTGCTTTCTTTGATGACCGAGACAACTCTCCATCGATGGCAAGGCATTGAGCAATTTTCGCGTATAAGGATGCGTGGGATTTTGAAAGATTGAAGCGCTCAGCCCAGTCTCGACGATTTTGCCTTTTTGCATCACAGCAATGCGATCGGCCATTGTCGAAACCAATGCCAAATCATGACTGATCAACCATAGCGACATACCGGTCTTCTGTTGAATCGCCTTAAGCAGCGCCAGGATTTGTGCCTGAATCGTCACATCCAGCGCGGTAGTCGGTTCGTCGGCGATCAATAAATCGGGTTCGCCGGCTAACGCAATCGCGATCATGACCCGTTGCCGCTGTCCACCCGATAACTGATGCGGATATTCACCAACCCGCTTTTCAGGCTCCGGAATTTCAACCCGCTTCATTAATTCGATGACGCGCTGCCGAATCACTTGCCTCGTCATCGAGAAATGTAATTTAAGCACTTCAGCAATTTGTTCGCCGACCGTCATCACCGGATTAAGCGATGACATCGGATCTTGAAATATCAATGCAACCCGCCGACCGCGAATTTTGCAGAGCTCGTATTCGGCCTTGCGCAATAGATCGACGCCATTCAGCTTGATTTCATCCGCCACGACACTTGCATTGACCGGCAATAACCGCAATATCGATAAAGCGGTAATCGATTTACCCGACCCCGATTCGCCAACGATTGCGAACGTTTCGCCGGCATGCACCTCGAAGCCGATGGCATCGACTACCGGATTATCGACGCCGAATTTGACTGTTAGATTTTTAACTTCAAGAACGGGGCTTCGATTCATCCCATGCGCCTCGGGTCGAATGCATCCCTAACCGAATCGGCAAACAAATTGGCAGCGAGCACTAGCGTAAACATAAACAGAAACGATGCTGTCAACGACCACCAAACCAGAGGTTCGCGCGCCATCTCGAGCCGTGCGCCGTTAATCATATTCCCCCAACTATGCGTGGTCGGATCGACGCCGATATTGATATACGACAACACCGCTTCAGCCAACACCAAGGAACTGAAATCGAGTACGACCGAAATCAATACGATATGCATCACGTTCGGCAGAATATGCCGGAATAATATAATTCTTCGCCTAACACCGAGCGCCGAAGCCGCCTGCACATATTCCATCTCGCGTAGTTTCAGCGTTTCGGCGCGCAGCATGCGGCATAACCCTGTCCAACTAGTCACGCCCAAAATCATGCATAGAAAAAGCAACCTCATATCGGCGCGAACGATTAAGCTCGTGAACTGCTCTTCATTTTTTGCCATATAGATTTGTACAACCAGAATCGACGCGGCAATCAACAATACACTCGGAATCGAATTGAGGGTCGTGTACAAATATTGAATCGTATCATCAACCCAACCGCGGAAAAAACCTGCAAGAATACCAAACACGATTGCCAGTGGCAGCATGATCAGCGTCGTCAGCGTACCGATAACGAGTCCGGTTCTAATGCTTTTAGTCGCCTGGTACAACACATCCTCACCGACTTTATCGGTGCCTAACACATGATAATACGACGACAACTCAAGCAATGTACCGCACAACACCACGATCCAAAACACGGTCCAAGCAACGGCCTTGGCTGAAGCCTGACTGATTAATGCATTTTTCCGATGCAGAAACTTTTTCCCTAATAAAACAAGCACGATTGCCGCGGGTATTGCGCTTTTAATGAAACCGATAGACGCCTTCATTAAAACATCGTAGAACAACTCGGATTCCGGATCATCTAAATGAGCCCCGCCGTATTGCAACCGCGGGTAAGCCCATACCGGACTGCCATCTTCGAGCACCATTAACTCCTTGCCGAAAAGATGGGCCGCAAATGGTGCCGAATAGGTCTTTTCGCCCTGCAAACGAATCGGCGAAAGCCATTGATCCAAAACACTGACGATTTCATTGGAATCTTTCGAATGAAAATGTATCGAGTCGAGCAAACCCACCGCCACGAAAAATAGCAGCACCGTCAACGATACCATGCCGGTTTTACTGGCGCCTATTTGCCGCAACGGCCGTCTCATCCGAGGGTTGCTCAGCATATAAACCGACAACACGCTCATGCCGAACAGTAATACAAAAACAAGCGCATCGGTCCATAATACAACCATTATGACAACCTGACTCTAGGGTCTACTAAGGTATAAGAAATATCGGTCAATAACAGTCCAACGATATAAAGCACCGAACCGAGAAAAACCATCGACCGGACGATTGCGAAATCCTGGCTATTGATCGCATCGATCGTATAACTACCCAAACCCGGAATACTAAAAAAAGACTCCATGATCAAACTTCCCATAAATAATAACGGCAATACCACAACCACGCCGGTCAAAATTGGAATCATCGCGTTTTTTAACACATGCCGGAATAGCACCTGGGTCTCGGACAACCCCTTGGCTCTGGCGGTTCGTACATAGTCCTTTTCGACCTCCTCCAAAAACAGCGTTCTGTACCATCTCGCACCTGAACCGATACCGGCAAGTACGCCGATAGCTATCGGCAACGCAATGAACTTAAGGGCTTGCAAACTTTCATCATAGCCCGAAATCGGCACCAGCCTCAGCAGCTTACCGATAAAAAATTGTCCGCCGATGATATAAAACAAAGACGAAACCGACATCAACACAACACAAAGCACAATACCGCCGAATTCAAGATAAGATCGTCGAAATAAAACCATTAGCAAAGCGACGCAAATATTCGTGATCAGCCCAAGCACTAAAGTCGGCAATGCCACAGCTAAACTAGGCCACATTCTCTGCTTGATATCGGCACCGATATTACGCCGATCGCTGTCTGAAATTCCGAAATCGAACCAAAACAAACCGACCGATTTTTGAAAAAAAATCGTTTCAGTGACCTTGCTTGCCCTGCTAGCCTCAGCGTTCCATAACAGCGGCAAATGGTATCCTCGCTGCCGCTTCCAGTTTTCGACGGCCTGTTCTGTCACATGCTTGTGCCCTAGTTGCATACGAGCCATATCGTCCGGGCTGTTAACGACAAAAAACAGCACAAACGTCAGAATGTTAACACCCAGCAACAGCGGAAACGCATATAAAACTCGTCGGATGATATATTGAATCATCGCTAGGTCTCCAAAACCTCATTGATAGAAAAGCCGGTAAACAATCGTATAGCAATGATAACGAACGCATTCGAAATAGCGCTATCGGGCCGAGTTGGTAAAACCTTATCGATCATTGAAAACGACTAGCAGTCGCTCTGATTTTACGGCGATAAGCGATCGCTGCCGGAACAATCAAGGCTGCTAACAGCAATAAGACGAACACAATGGGCCAAAATACCGGCTGATTCCATTGCTGTCTTTTTTCGGTCCGGGTGGCTGTATCGATGCGAACGTACTTTAAACGATTATTCGCCATTAAATTCGGCTTCACATTTTTATACCACTGGTGATAAAGAATGAAATCTTTCGGATAAAAGCCGAATAACCACGGCGCATCATAACGAACTTGTTCTTGTAATTGTTGAATCAAGCGAAAGCGCTCATCCGTGCTATCCATATTGCGCATTTTTTCGAATATACGATCGAACTCCGGATTTTGGTAATTGCCGGTATTTTCCCCGCCGAATTGCACTTTTCCGTTCGGACCATATAGCAGAAAAAAGAAATTCTCCGGATCGGGGTAATCGGCATTCCAACCCCACATATAAATTTGCGCATTGCCGGCACGCATTTTTTGTTGAAAACGGTTGTAATCGGTCCCGCGTATAACCAATTTAAGGCCTAATTTTTTGAATTGTTTCCGAAACCAATTCAATCTAGCCCGATCATCGATACCTGACGAGGTCGTATCGAAATAAAGAATCAATTGTTGACCGGTTTTCGGGTCTATCCCCCCAGGATATCCGGCCTCACCCAATAATCGGCGAGCCGCCTCAATGCTCTTTCGCTTCGGTCTGCCGTCCACCCAATCGTAAACATAGTGATTGAGCCCTTCCGGCCCTTCTGCGTAACCGAATATCCCCGGCGGCAAGACGCCCTGCGCGGCCTCGCCGCGGCCATTCATGAATATCGAAATAAATTCCTCATAGTCGACCGCGATAGCGATCGCTTGGCGTAACTTTCTAGCCTCATCGGATAACCCGCCGACTACCGGATCCAACATATTGAAACCCATATAATAAATCGCGGTCACCGTCGATGTTTTTAATTGAATGCCTTTTTCTTCCATCGCATGGGTCAAACCCACTTCGCCGCTGCCGGAAAATTGCACGGCTTGATCGAAGCTATCCGAAGCGATGCCGGATGCATCATAGTAACCTTGCAAGAATTTTTGCCAGTAGGGAATCGTTTCCTTTTCCAGGGTAAACACGACTTTATCGATAAAAGGCAAGGCCTTGCCGGCATCTTCAAGCAAGCCTTGCTCGCGGTCTTCCGTTTCACCTTCGTCAGGATAGGCTTCGAAACGAAAATTGGGGTTTTTTTCCAGCACCATGCGCCGATTCGGATTATTTTCCGCCAATAAAAAAGGTCCGGTACCGACCGGATACCAATCGAGCGTGATGTTTTTTTCGATCAAACCATCCTGATGATAAAAAACGTCGACTTCCCAAGGCATCGGCGCGAAAAACGGCATTGCCAACCAATAACTGAATTGCGGATACTTACCGTTGATTCGAATTTTGTAACGGTACTTGCCCAACGCTTCCACACCGGAAAGTTTCCGCTGCATTAATTCACCGGCGTCGACATCTCGGGTAGCCTCATAAAACTCATCGAATCCGACAATATACTGCTTCATTAATTCAGCGATCGGCGATTGAATCTTTGAATAAGCCAGGCGTTTGATTTGATAAACATAATCTTCGGCCACCAACTCCCGAGTCGCTAATTGATCGAAATCAGCCAACGCGTTGATACGCGCTATCTCCGAATCGCTCAATGCATGATATCGATACGTTCCGTTACTGTTTTTGGCAAACGCCGGGTGCGGCTGATAACGAATTCCCGGTTTGATTTCAATCAGATAATCGGTAAAGGCAATGTGCGCTTCCGCAGCGTTTTCAGGTAACGAATTGCCTTCGACATCAAGATAGACGACTTCCGGCATTTGCATCGCAGTCAATGGAATCAATTCATAGGGCCTTTTGAGGTAGTGATATTGAAATGGCGGTTCATATATCTGTCCGAGAAACGTATATTCGTTGGCGCTATAGGAAATCGCCGGGTCCAGATGCTTCGGCCGCTCGGTAAATGCAGAATAAAGTACGGCCAAATCACCGTCTTTTTTCGAATAAGGGTTATTCAATTGCGAGATATCGCAAGCACTTAAGAATATGGCAAACGCCGACAAAACTGCTTTTACACCGATAGTTTTAGATTTTATGTTCATCAGCAGCGTATTCATCCACAAAAGGCTGGACATCAAATTAACGGTTAGAGATACTTTGCGTTATTCTAACAATAAACCAATGGAGAGATAATATGGGTTTCATGCAAGGCAAACGTGTCTTGATTGTCGGCTTGGCCAGCAATCGCTCAATCGCTTGGGGTATTGCCAAAGCAATGCACCGTGAAGGTGCCGAACTGGCATTTACGTTTCAAAACGACAAATTGCAAGAACGTGTTGTCAAAATGGCCGCCGAGTGCGGCTCCAATATCACTGTCGAATGCGATGTCAGCAATGACGACCATATCGAAGGCGTATTCAAGGAACTGGGCAAGCATTGGGATGGATTGGACTGCATCGTGCATTCGGTGGCTTATGCGCCTAGAGAAGCACTGGACGGCGATTATGTCGAAGCCACGACCCGAGAGAATTTCCAAATCGCTCACGATATCAGTTCTTACAGCTTTACCGCACTAGCCAAAGCGGGCCGACCGATGATGAAAGGACGCAACGGCGCCTTGTTAACGCTAAGCTATCTAGGCGCCGAACGCGCGATCCCGAATTACAATGTCATGGGGGTCGCCAAAGCCAGCCTGGAAGCCAATGTCCGCTATATGGCCGTAGCCTTAGGTGCCGAAGGCACCCGTGTCAACGCGGTTTCAGCCGGTCCCATTAGAACACTGGCTGCTTCCGGCATCAACAATTTTAAGGCGATGCTGAGTAAAGCGGCCGATACGTCTCCTTTGAAAAAGAATGTCACCATTGAAGAAGTCGGCAACGCAGCGGCATTTTTATGTTCGGACCTGGCTTCCGGCATCACCGGAGAAATCACCTATGTTGACGCAGGCTATAACATAGCGGGTTTAGCTGCATCCTAATTCTTTCCAAGAATAACGCAGTCAAAAAAGGGAGCTTTAAGCTCCCTTTTTTATGCCGTCTTAACCCAGCCTTAACAAATATAGCACCTATAGCCTAACGTTCATGAAGGCCAGGCAATCGCCACGGCAAAGGAAAGTGCGTGGCGTGTAGTTAGGGTGCGGTCACTCGCTCGACAGGACGCGTGAATACGTCCATGTAGGCTCTGTGACAGCATCCATGCTGTTCCCTCACCTAGCGTTAGGTGAGGGACTGAACACCCCGGCATCTCCTCAGGTTAATGCCGAAATTTGAAGTGCGAAAGGTATAAAACGCTGCCCCAATATCCGGATTCAATCATTTTGACCGGATAGTTACATCAGCCTTTTCTTGCAAATTAGCCATTACCGCACTAAATAACGACTGGCCTAAAGCATTGGCAATATTTTTGGTTGCCAATTCCATACGTTTTTTGTCTTCTTCAGTCATCTTGCCATCGGAAACTTTCTGCAAGCTCACCAACACTTGCTCACCGCTACTCAAAGGCGCGACAAAAAGATTCGGTTGATCAACGACCGGTTTGGCTGCTTTAAAAACAGCCTGCAAAAGTTCGACAGGAACTTCCGTGCTGGTGCGCGACAAGCCTGTTATCGATTTGTGACTAACATCGCTTGCTTCTTCGGCTAATTTTTTTAAGCTCTCGCCAGCTATTGCCCGGTTTTTAAGATCGAAGACGCGCTCTTCAATCTGCCGCCTAGACTTCGATAACAACAACGCTTCGATGACGTCATCCCTTACTTCAGCGAGTTCGCGCACGGTAGCGGGCTGATGATCCTTGACATGCAATACGACCAACCGATCGCCCTCCAGCTCGAGCGGCTCGCTGTTATTGCCTTTCAAAACATCTTCAGAAAATGCCGCATTACGAATCAAATGTTCCGCGGCGAGTCCTTCACCTTGCTCACGGGTAAACAGTTTCGTCGTTTTAATCGCCAACCCTAAAGCGTCCGCTACTTCAAGCAAGTCTTCGGAATGCTCGTAGCTAAACTCCGTTAGTGTTTGCCCGAGCTCGTAATATTTATTTTCGGCTTCTGTTTTTTGATAGGATCGTTTCACTTCATCCTTAACGTCCTCGAAAGATTTAGTTTCTCGGGGAATCAGTTCGGTCACTTTAATCAGGTGATAACCGAAAGCCGACCTAACCGGCTCGGAAACCTCACCCAATTGCAACGCACTCGCAGCATCCTCGAAGGCTTTTTCCATCACGCCGGCTTCGAATAGTCCTAAATCACCGCCGGATTTTGCCGTTAATTTATCATCGGACAAGGCTTCAGCAACTTTAGCAAACGACTCGGTTTGCAATTGCTGTTTCGCTGCTTGAGCCTTTGCCAACGCCGACGCATCATCGGTTTCGCTATTCACTGCAAACAGTATGTGGCTGATTTTTCGGCGCTCTTTAGTGCTGAAAAACTCCTTTTGCTCTTCATAAAAAGCACGCAATTTATCGTCAACAACCTCGACCGCGTCGGCAAGCTCATTTAGCGATAACTCGATATAATCGACCGAAACTTGTTCGGGAGTAAGATAATTATCTTGATATTGCCGGTAAAAGGCTTCAATTTCTTCTTCGCCGGGCAGTTCGTCAATCGGCTTGACCGAAACGGTCAAATATTCAATATCCCGTAGTTGATTTTGAATTTTAAAAAAACTTTCAACATCGTACGGTGTGGCGAAACTGCTTTTAACGACCGCATGCTGAAACTGTTCCATCATCAATGCATTCTTGATTCTGCCTACAAATTCCATCGAAGACATGCCTTGAGAACCCAGCAATGCTTGGTATTGGTTCTTATCAAACTTGCCATCAACCTGAAAGTAATCTAAGGACTGAATAAAATCTCTAGCCGTTTTATCGGTTATCACCAAGCCTTGCGATTGCACATGCTGCAACAGCACCTCGTCTTGAATCAATTTCTGCAGCGCTTGCTGCTTAAGCGTTTCCTCGTCGATATCCAAACCTTGCAAATTTTGACTGAATTGAGCATAGGCTTTAGACACATCACGTTGAAAAAAATCTCTATCGCCGACCGATGCAACCGGAGTCTCTTTTCCAACATCGAGATAGTTTTGAATTCCCCATAAAGCAAAAGGCACTGTGATTGCAATCAGAATGACCCACGAGAACACGCCCTGCGCTTTTTCTCTTATCTTTGTCAGCATATGCTAGATCCTTAAATAAAAGTAACTTGATTTGTAACGGTTAAGCACCCATGTGCATTGATTCTGGAGTAATAGCTTTATAATCGACGCAAAAAAAAACCCCGAACCGTGTAACGGCCCGGGGTTTGTATTTGGCGGAGCGGACGGGGCTCGAACCCGCGACCCCCGGCGTGACAGGCCGGTATTCTAACCAACTGAACTACCGCTCCTAAGTCTGTGGTGGGTGCTGAGGGGATCGAACCCCCGACCCTCGCCTTGTAAGGGCGATGCTCTCCCAGCTGAGCTAAGCACCCGACTAAAGAAGCGCTAGTTTACAGCATCTTTTAATGATTTGCCAGCTTTAAATGTAGGAATTTTTGCAGCACTGATCGTAATTTCTTCACCTGTTTGCGGATTACGTCCTTTGCGCTCTGCTCTTTCTTTGACAGAAAACGTACCGAAACCAACTAACGCTAAAGAATCGCCTTTGTTCAAAGCTGTTGTTACCGCACTTAAAAAACCATCTAAGGCACGACCGGCATCCGCTTTCGTTAATCCTGATGAATCCGCGATAGCATCAATAAGTTCAGATTTGTTCATTATTCCCCCTAGGAAATTATTAAAGTTAATTGTATAAGCAAAGCGCTTATTTTCTTATGCCGCCCCCGCTGCATAAGAAAGCGAACATTTATATCAACACGACTCCTTAAGTGTCAAGCTTTAAACTCTCCAGACTAGGTATTTTCAAGTTTCAAGCACACTTTAACAAAAAAAAGCTTATCAATGCGCGGTTACATTCTGTTTTTTTGCTTTAGCAACTGTTTCGGTTTTTTTAGCATGTTCAATCGATTTTTTCTTATTGCCGGGAACCGGCATGTACTGCAACGCATCGACCAAGACCTCATCGATCCAGTGTACACATTTAATTGTCAGCTTTTCTTTGATATTTGCCGGAATCTCGGCTAAATCTTTTTCATTTTCAGCCGGAATCAACACCGTAGTAATGCCTCCTCGATGAGCGGCCAACAGCTTTTCTTTTAAACCGCCGATAGGCAATACTTCACCTCTTAATGTGATCTCCCCGGTCATTGCTACACTGGCCTTAACCGGTATTTTGGTCAATGCGGAAATGATCGCGGTACACATGCCGATACCGGCACTGGGCCCGTCTTTCGGCGTTGCCCCTTCAGGAACATGAATGTGAATATCGTTTTTCTGAAAAACTTCATTATCGATATCGAGCACAGCCGCGCGACTTCGCACCACTGTCATCGCTGCCTCGATAGACTCTTTCATTACATCGCCGAGCTTTCCGGTTGCGGTTTGCTTGCCTTTCCCCGGAATAACAGCCGTCTCGATCGTCAGCAATTCGCCCCCAACTTCGGTCCAGGCCAAACCGGTCACTTGGCCGATTTGATCATGCTCCTCAGCCAATCCGTAATTGAAACGCCTAACGCCCAGATATTTACCTAGGTTAGTCGAATCAACCAATACCCTAGCATTTCTTTTCTGAAGCAACAAATCCTTAACGACTTTACGGCAAATTTTAGAAATCTCCCGCTCCAAACTTCTTACACCAGCCTCTCGTGTGTAGTAACGAATAATATCCCTGACTGCCGATTCGGCAATGTCGATTTCTTTTTCTTTCAAACCGTTATTTTTAATTTGCTTGGGAATCAAATACCGCATCGCGATATTGATTTTTTCATCTTCTGTATATCCAGCGAGACGAATAACCTCCATACGATCGAGTAATGCCGCCGGAATATTCATCGTATTGGCCGTCGCAACAAACATCACATCGGACAAATCGAAATCCACTTCCAGATAATGATCAGAAAAGGTGTGGTTTTGCTCGGGATCGAGAACCTCTAACAATGCCGATGCCGGATCGCCGCGAAAATCGGCAGCCATTTTATCGATTTCATCCAACAGAAACATCGGATTCCGCGTTTTCACCTTAGCCAAATTCTGCAGAATCTTACCGGGCATAGAACCTATATACGTACGCCGGTGCCCACGAATTTCGGCTTCATCCCTAACCCCGCCTAAAGCCATACGTACATATTTGCGGTTCGTTGCACGAGCAATCGATTCGCCCAATGAAGTCTTACCAACGCCAGGAGGCCCCACTAAGCATAAGATAGGCCCCTTCAAGCGTTTAACTCTTTGTTGCACAGCCAAATACTCAAGAATCCTTTCCTTCACTTTTTCAAGCCCGTAATGCTCGGCTTCCAACACCTCTTCCGCTACTTTTAAATCATGCCTGACTTTAGTTTTCCTTTTCCATGGCACATTAACCATCCAATCGATGTAATTACGCACAACAGTCGCTTCGGCCGACATCGGCGACATCATTTTCAATTTATTGAGCTCTGCAGCAGCCTTTTCTTTGGCCTCCACTGTCATGCCGGCCGCATTGATTTTCTTTTCGAGCTCTTCGATTTCGTAAGGTGCATCGTCCATTTCGCCCAATTCCTTTTGTATCGCCTTCATCTGTTCATTCAGATAGTACTCCCTTTGATTTTTCTCCATTTGTTGCTTGACGCGTCCACGAATACTCTTTTCCATTTCGAGCAAATCGACCTCGCCCTCCATCAGCGTCATCAAAGCTTCCAAACGTTGCTGAATATCAGACAATTCCAATATCGTTTGTTTATCGGAAACTTTAAGCGTCATGTGAGCCGCGACGGTATCTGCGAAACGTCCAGGATCGTCGATGCCGGCCAGTGCATTCAACACTTCGGGAGGTATCTTGTTGTTCAATTTGACATATTGATCGAAAGATCCCATTGCAGTACGCTGCAAGACTTCCTGCTCTTGTTCGGTCATCGTAATAATGTCATTAATTTCAGATACCGAGGCCGAAAAATAACCGTCGGGAAATTCATATTTGTGCACTTGGCAGCGTTGACTGCCCTCAACTAGCACTTTTACGGTTCCGTCAGGCAATTTAAGCAATTGGAGAATATTCGCCAATGTTCCCACCTGATATAAATCGGTAAAATCCGGATCGTCGACTTCGGCTTCCTTTTGTGCGACTAAAAGCACTTGTTTGTTATCCTTCATTGCCGAATCGAGCGCGACAATCGATTTTTCCCTTCCCACAAATAACGGAATCACCATGTGCGGATAAACCACGACATCTCTTAACGGCAAAACCGGTACGATCATTCTTGTTTGATGTATAACTGTCATTTCAATAAGCTTCCGCAAAATGGGTCATTTATTATTTCTTAATAACTTTAATATAAGGCCACTTATTAAAATAGCAAGTTTTGAGCGAATAACCATCACATTTAAGCATAAAAAAAGGCTTTATATTTACATACAAAGCCTTTTCTAATCTTCAGTTAGGATTTAGTCATAAATAACTTCCCTATTTTTGGAGGGTTCGGTTGCTCGATTGGCAGGTGTCAGCGGCAGGGCAGATTTTTGCTCCTGCAAAATCTGCATTCATGCCATCCTTGGCAATCAGTCACCGCCGTCAAGCCATGGACGTATTCACCCAGCACCTAAATTCCATAATCCATTGGTTGAGGTTAGCTCTCTTTGATAATTTAGGTGCTGGGTTCACGGCGTCCTGCCAGGCGAGTTAGCGAACCCTTGACTAAGCTCATAACTCCAGGAAGTTGTTTTTCGCGAAATCCTTAGCCAAATTCCCGTACCGGGATGCGTCCAAAAATAAGCCGACACCGAGATTCGATCAGGAGTCCGAAGCCGCTTTTTTTATCTCTGATTCATAAACCAAAATCGGTTTAGATTCGCCAGATATCACCCCTTCATCCACAACGACCTTTGTGATATTTTCCGCTGAAGGCAGCTCATACATTGTATCCAACAGGACATTTTCAACGATGGTTCGCAACCCTCTTGCCCCGGTTTTTCTCTCCATAGACTTGCGAGCAATGGCATGCAGAGAGTCTTCTCTAAATTCCAACTCAGCCCCTTCCATTTCAAACAAGTGTTGATATTGCTTGATAAGAGCATTCTTCGGTTCGGTTAAAATCTTGACTAACGCTTCTTCATCCAATTCTTCAAGCGTTGCAACAACCGGCAGACGACCGACAAACTCGGGAATCAAGCCGTACTTGATCAAATCCTCCGCTTCGACCTGGGCAAAGATTTCACCGACATTCTTGTCGTTATCCTTGGCCTTAACCTCGGCGGAAAAACCGATGCCACCTTTCTCGGAACGGGCCTTGATTACACGATCCAATCCCGCAAATGCGCCACCTACGATGAAAAGAATATTCGCCGTATTGACTTGCAAAAACTCTTGCTGAGGATGTTTGCGACCGCCTTGCGGAGGCACTGAAGCAACCGTACCTTCTATCAGTTTCAATAACGCTTGCTGCACACCCTCACCGGAAACATCACGAGTAATTGACGGATTGTCGGCCTTTCTGGAAATCTTATCGATTTCATCAATGTATACAATACCCGATTCCGCTTTTTCGACATCGTAATCGCACTTCTGCAGAATTTTTTGAATGATGTTTTCGACATCTTCACCGACATAGCCGGCTTCGGTTAATGTAGTCGCATCGGCAATAGTGAACGGAACGTCCAACAATCTAGCCAATGTTTCGGCCAGCAGAGTTTTCCCCGAACCGGTCGGGCCAATCAGCAATATATTACTCTTCGCCAGTTCGACTTCATCTTTCTTGGATTTACTACGTAAACGCTTATAGTGATTATAAACCGCAACAGCCAACGTTTTTTTAGCACGCTCTTGTCCGATGACATATTCATCCAGCACGGTTTTAATTTCTAACGGTTTCGGCAGAGAGCCATCGCCTTCCGAAGACTCATCCAACAATTCATCCCTGATAATATCGTTACACAGTTCGACGCACTCGTCGCATATGTATACCGAGGGACCTGCAATCAGCTTTCTAACTTCATGCTGGCTTTTACCGCAAAAAGAACAATAAAGAAGCTTGTCGTCATCTTTACCGCTTTTGTCATTACTCATAAATAGACTCCCACATACCCCAAGACTGAAGTATTCGCATCAATCGATTCAGTAAAAAGGATATATTGAATCCCGAACATTACCAAATTGTTATTTGATCGTTTCGCCGACACGGCTGGTCAACACTTTATCGATCAACCCATATTCGACCGCATCATTCGCACTTAAAAAGTTATCTCTATCGGTATCCAAACGAATCTTTTCGATAGGCTGGCCGGTATGTAAAGCCAAAACTTTATTGAGCTTTTCTCTGATTGACAGTATTTCACGAGCATGAATATCGATATCGGAAGCCTGACCTTGAAAACCGCCTAAGGGTTGATGAATCATCATTCGCGAGTGAGGCAGACAAAAGCGTTTCCCCTTCGCACCGCCGGTCAACAACAATGCCCCCATGCTCGCAGCCTGACCAATACACATTGTGCTGACATCGGGCTTGATAAACTGCATCGTATCGTATATCGACATACCCGCGGTCACCGAACCGCCCGGAGAATTAATATAGAGATGGATGTCTTTATCCGGATTTTCCGATTCGAGAAACAATAACTGCGCAACAACTAGATTAGCCATGTAGTCTTCGACTTGGCCTACCAAAAAAATTACGCGTTCTTTGAGCAATCGAGAATAAATATCGAACGAACGTTCGCCCCGAGCGGTCTGTTCAATGACGATAGGGACTAAACCGCCGGCAGCCTGTGGCTGCATGCTATTATTCAACTCATTTCGATAGTGCATTTGCATTCCTAAGATCTGTTACTTCTTGCCCATGATAGCATCGAAACTGACTTTTTCATCGGTGACTTTCGCTCTTTCGACAATCCATTCAACGGTTTGGTCTTCCAAAACCAGTTGTCGTATTTCATTCAGGCGATTTTCATCGGAATAATACCAATTAATAACATCCTGAGAACGCTCGTAACTTTGCGCCATCTCTTCAATCGTCGATCGCACTTTCGCTTCATCGACTTTAATACTGTTGGTCTGAATAACTTCGCTCAAAATCAAGCCTAAAGCGACTCTTCTACGCGCCTGTTCCTCAAAAACATCCCTCGGTAATTCAGATTCCTCTAGCTTACGATTTTGCTTTTTGGCGTTTTCAGCATAGGGTTTAATGATTTCCTCGACTTCCTGATCGACAAGCGTTTTCGGCAATGAAACCGAAATATTGGCATACAAGCTATCCATTACGGCAGTTTTAAGGTTGTTACGTAGCGCTTGCCTCAATTCTCGTTCCATGTTGGCCTTAACATCTTCTTTGAAGGTCGTTAAGTCGCCGTCTAAAACACCGTAATCTTTCAAAAAATCGGCATCTATTTTAGGAACTACAGACTCTTCGATCTTGGATACAGAGACTTCGAATTCCGCAGGCTTGCCAGCCAACTTGACATTGCCGTATTGTTCGGGGAATGTCACGGCAAATGTTTTGACGTCGCCGGCACTCAAACCAATCAGATTGTCTTCGAATCCGGGTATCATTTTGTTGGCGCCGATCTCAACAGGATAATCGTCGACTTTGCCGTCGGTGAAATTTTCGCCTTCGCAAACACCTGAGAAGCTAATCCAGACTTGATCGTTGACTTGGGCGCCTCGCTCCACAGGAGACCAAGTTTTGTTTTGATTTCTGATCTGTTCGATCATGGCGTCAAGATCGGCTTCCTCTACGGATGCCACTTTACGAACCACTTCGATACCATCGATCCCTTGCAATGAAATTTCGGGATACACCTCGAATTCTGCCGTGTATTCAAAGCCCTCTGTTTCATCGACTGGTTGAATAAGAGGATACCCGGCCGGTCTTAAATTTTGTTCTTGCAAGGCTTCGAAGTAAGTGGACTGAATCAAATCGCCGGTAATTTCATCGCGAACGCGATCCTTGAACATTTTTTTCACAACATGCTGAGGTACTTTACCTGGCCGAAAACCATCCAATTTGACTTCACGCGCCAAGGATTTAAAACGGTTTTCCATTTTTTCCTTAACAACCTCTTCGGGCACGCTCACGGTCATTTTTCTGCTTAATTCCGATGTTTTTTCGACAGAAACCTGCATATTTTACCTCAGCTAATTTTGATACGATTGGATTAAGACGCCTGCAAAGGCTTAAGACTTGGAAAATTCAACGCTGGGAACGCTGACTTGGAATGCATAATTCGCGCGGTCATGTTTGCGGCTTTTATGGCAATGCTATTTTGTTCGAGAGCAAAGCGCGGAAACATGCGCATAGCAAGCTATGTAACCGTTTTCGTAACGCAGCTATCGGACAAAAGAGCACGTCAGCTTGCCAGCAAATGTGACCGCGCGAAGTATATGTATTCAGAATTTAGTGGTGCGAATGGAGAGACTCGAACTCTCACAGGCTACCCTACTGGAACCTAAATCCAGCGCGTCTACCAGTTCCGCCACATTCGCACATTAAATGAACGCGGCATTATATTCGATATACGCGATTAAACAAACCTTTTTTTGAGCCCATCCGCCTACTAGAGCTGAATCGCACTAAAGACTTCATGTCAAATAACTTCCTGGAGCCAGGATTTTTGTAGCGAGTTATCGAATCTGTCGACCCTAAATTAAAAAATAGAGAAGTCGTCGTCCACGGCTATGACGACTTCGAACGAATTATCACTCAACACAGCCTCGTCGAAAATTTTGAACACATCATGCAAGGAATCTAAACCGTAGGCCAAAGTTTCCGGTATCGCAATCAAACAAATTCGTTTTATTATAGTTGCAGACATTATTAACCCCAAATCGTGACCGGAATCAACCGGTTTCGGCGATTTTTACAAATTAATAATAGGATACATCATTGATTATGATGAGCAACGGGACTAACATAATTCATGAGCCTAAATGCTTCAAAAATCGCCATGGCCCACTTTTCGCAATCCGGATGAAAGAAAAACTTATGCAATACTTAGCCAAACTCTGGCTTTCGGCGCTGCTCATACATGCCTCTCACAGCCTACACGCCGAAACCCTACCGTTGTTCGATAATTTGGGTGATCACCGCTACCCGATCACCACATCATCGACCACGGCACAGCGCTATTTCGACCAAGGCTTGATCCTGGCCTTCGGTTTCAACCATGCGGAAGCCGCCCGCTCGTTCCGTCAGGCTTATCGATTGGATCCGAACTGCGCCATGTGCTACTGGGGGGAAGCACTGGTATTGGGACCGAATATCAATGCGCCGATGGACCCAGACACTGCTCCGCAAGCTCATGAGTCGGTTCAAAAAGCACTCTCGCTCAAAGATGCCGTCTTGGACAAAGAACAAGCGTTGATCGAAGCGCTTAGCAAGCGTTATGAACGACAGGCGCCTACGAACCGAATTCCGCTCGATCTGGCCTATGCCTCGGCAATGCGTAACGTGGCGCAACGTTTTCCGGACGATGCCGTCATCGCTTCGCTGTTCGCCGAAGCCTTGATGGATTTACATCCCTGGGATTTCTGGACCCGGCAAGGCGAAGCTCAACCTTGGACGACGGAAATCGTTTCGACCTTGGAACACGCGCTGGCGATCAACAGTAACAATCCTCTCGCCAATCACCTGTATATACACGCATTGGAGGCCTCGCCGTTCGCAGAAAAAGCCCTGCCCAGCGCGCGGCGATTGCCGTCTTTAGTACCGGGTTCGGGGCATCTAGTCCATATGCCCGCACATATTTATATACGTACCGGACGCTACCGCGATGCAATTCTGGCCAATCAGCAGGCTGTTAAATCCGATCACGGCTATCTGAGTCACAACCATACCGAAAGTATTTATACCCTTGCCTATGTCCCGCACAATCATCATTTTTTGTGGGCCGCCGCGATCAAAACGGGCCGTAAGGCATTGGCAACCCAAGCGGCCGCCGATACCGCATCCAAGGTCAAACCAGAAATGCTGCGCACTCCCGGACTCGACGGTACCCTGCAACATTTTTCCTTGATCCCGCTTTACACTCAAGCCCTATTCGGCGATTGGGAGGCGATCCTACGAGAACCGGCCCCGGCTGCCGATTTACTCTACCCAAAAGGAATCTGGCATTATGCGCGAGGACTAGCCATGCTTAGAACAGGCCAAGCCGACCGGGCGAAGCAGGAACTCGCCCGACTCGACAAGATCATAGCCGAACTGGCCGTATTTGATTTGAATCCGGTTTCGACACTGTTGCACATTGGCTCGAATATTCTGCGAGGCGAATTGGCCGCCTCGAACAAAGACTTTGATAAAGCCGCCGAGCATCTCAAGCATGCGATAGCGCTCGAGGATGGGCTCAATTATACCGAACCCAAAGACTGGTATCTGCCGCCTCGACAGGTTTTAGGGGCAATTTTACTCGAGGCGAAACGGCCGCAAGAGGCCGAACTCGTCTACCGCGAAGACTTACGGCACCATCCGCAAAACGGCTGGTCGTTGTTCGGACTGTCGCAAAGCTTGCGCGAACAGCGAAAACCCCGAGAGGCCGACGAAATCGACACTCAATTCCGGCACGTTTGGGCGGAAGCCGATGTCGAACTTACCGGTTCGAGATTTTAGGCGATTTCCAAGATTAAACATATCTTGATGAACAAGGGTTATTGTTCATAAGTGCCCATAAAAATTTATTCATAAATCCTGTGGATAAATTTGTGCTTATATCTTTCGCACTTCAAATTTCGGCGATACTTAGGATTTCGTGACAAATAACTTCCTGTAGCTATGAGTTTATAGCGGGGTCGGGGTGCTCGATCCCTCATCTAACCCTTACTGCTATTAAGTTAATTAAAACCCGTTATTCCGCCATGCACTTACGGAATCCAGTGCCATGAATGGCAGGCTTTTGAAGCACATTCGAGCCAGAATGCCAGCATTGCTTATTCTATGACGACTTGACTTATCAACCCGAGCTTTTCCATTCACCCTTCGACAAGACTCTCCTGAGCGCAGCCGAAAGGCTCAGGGCGCTCACTATCATTTGACCCCCAATCGCTTAGCCAGACGGTGCAAATTGCCTCGATCGACACCAAGACGACGGGCCGTTTTCGCCCAATTCGACCCCTCTTCGAGATAAGCAGCTCTTATCAATTGCCGTTGAAACTCATCGACCGCCTGCGACAACGAAACGTCTTTAACATCAGGCATGACCGACTCGACTTGTTTAACCGTCTCATGCTTCTCTGCAAGATCCAAATCGCCCGGCTCCAGTATCACCGAGCGCCCTCGTATCGACGAGGCCCTGAGCACCGCTCGCAATATCACATGCTCCAATTCTCGAACATTACCCGGCCAACGGTAACCTTGCAGGACTTCGACAGTTTCGGCGGCCAGTCCGGCATGAACCAAACCTAAACGCACCCTAGCCTGATTAAGAAAATACCGAGCCAGCACAGCAATATCGACGATACGTTCACGCAACGGGGCAACATGCAACGGATAGACGCTCAGTCTGTGATACAAATCGGCGCGAAAACGGCCTGCCTTGACTTCCTCGGCTAACATTCGGTTCGTGGCGGCAATGATCCGCACATCGGTTCGATGACTCTTGTCGGAGCCGATGCGCTGGATTTCACCAAATTGCACCGCGCGCAACAATTTCGCCTGTATCGTCAACGGCAATTCGCCGACTTCGTCCAAAAATAGCGTACCGCCATTGGCGAGTTCGAATTTACCAGCGCGGTCGTTATTCGCGCCGGTAAAGGCCCCCTTCACATGACCGAATAATTCGCTTTCGGCCAAGGCTTCAGGCAAAGCCGCGCAGTTGACATAAACCAAGGGCTGCTCGGCTCGCGGCGAACGGGCATGAATGATACGCGCGATGACTTCCTTACCGACCCCCGTTTCGCCCAGCAGCAGCACGGTCAAATCGGAACCGGCGACGATATCGATCTCGCCGCTCAATTTCCGCATTGCCGGACTTTCACCCAAGGTTTGATTACTGCGCTGTAGGTTCTCGTTGACCAACTCGCTAGCGACCAATTCACGGTGCTTCGCTAACTGCTCCAAACGATTGATATACGATTCATATCGCAGCGACACCGTTGCCAAGGCAGCAAAAATACGAAACACGCTGTCTTCGATATGATCAAAGGCACCGGGCTCCAACGAATCTGCGGACAACACTCCGAATAGAGTGTTTTCATTATATAAGGCGCAACCGACACAGGCATGAACCCCAATCGTCCCATTCGCATCGTTACTTAGCAGACCGTCATAAGGATCGGGCCTCGGGTCGTTGGCCGGAAAATGCACCGGCACACGCGACTGCATGATGACCGATAAACGCGGATGAAACTCCGGTTGAAACTGCATATCGAGGACCTTGGGAACAAGACCGCGTGTCGCGACAGGGATCAATAGACCGTCTTGATAACGCAACAGGGCACACGCATGATTGCCGGTAATTCTGGCAAACACATTCAAAAATTCGGTATAACGCTCACTCATCGACAAATTAGCCGTCAAGGTGAGCACTACTTCACGTATAGCATTATCCATTTCAACAATCCCGGGCTGATCCGATCAAAGTATCGTGTTATTTAGACACAAATAGAGTCAATATAACAACTTCCTATTCTACCCCTCCTCCTACAGTTCGCGCACACTTGATCCAGCAAATTCCGGTGACTCACGGCAAACCTCATTTTATCGATAAGAGTCATTATGACAACAGAAACTAATACACTAAAAAATAGCTATTATTATTCAATAACATATATCTAGGCCCAATAATTGCTTGCCTGCTCCTCAAGCTATGACGGAACACCCCAATCAACACGATCAATAGTTTATCCGATACCGAAATCATTTACCGGCACCGTTTAAATGATAGCAATCGAATAACTCAAGACAGGAGCACACCGATGCCAGAATCAATCTTGAATACGCCGCTAAGCCCCAATACAAACAATAGCCATGACTTCGATTACCGAATACTTTTTACTCGTTTCGGCAAACCGCAACCCAACTGCATCAGAATTATCATGACCGGCATAATTGTGTCATTACTTCCAATAGCGCTATCCGGCTGCGCGGCCTCACCGATCAAGGCAACGGCATACAAAACCGCGCACTTACGCCAGATTCTCGTCGTACCAATCGAGACGCCGCCCCTCGAAGTCATTCCCGATCCCATCGACAGCCGCCTACCGGTGCAACGTCACTTCCGGAACATGGAGATCCCAACACCCTTGACCAAAAAGATCTATCTCAATCCGGGCAAACTATTAATATCAGGGTTAATAAGCAATGAAGATGTCGTTGCCGAGTTCGCCCTAGATACCGAGCAAGGTGCGCATCGCCCTTCGCTATCGCTCATCGGCCAAGACTATTGGCTACCGAGCCTGGCTTTGGCTGAAAACCTAGTGACGCAATTGACCTTTAACAACATCAAATCCCAATTGAGTAGCCATTATTACCGACTACCTAGCTCCACGATGCGGCTCGGCAGCGACCCGGCCGACTGGCGAACATCGGTTGCGCAGTGGTATGAACAAACGCAATCCTCAATCGATTACCGCTCGATTAAGGACTCGGTCGGTTTTGATGCGGTTCTTGAAATCGGCATCGGACATTATCGAATCTTCGAAGGTCAAACAGCTCTACAAATTCTCATGCGCTTGGTCGATCCGGCCGACGGCACGGTCTTCGCCAGAACCAGCGCGGAAACGTATACGATTTCCGGCTCGTCGCAATCACTACTCGACAACGAAGGCCAACGCTTCAAACAACTGATTACCGATATGGGCATGCGACTCGTCGACCGCGGACTCGGCAATATCGGACTACCGCTTCGGAAAACGACTCTGAACCCATCTAAAATACCCTTCGTCGAAGCTCCGCCGGTCAAAGCACAATTTTAACCTTGCCTCGATATGTTGATAGATTCGCAACCCCCATGTTTTAAGGATTTGGCCGTAAATAACTTCCCTATTTTAAGGAGGGCTCGGTTGCTCGATTGGCAGGTGTCGGCGGCAGGGAAAGCCGCCGTCAAGCCTACACGGACGTATTCACGGCATCCTGCCAAGCGAGTGACCGAACCCTCCACAAGGCTCATAGTTCCAGGACGTTATTTATTACGAAATCCTAAGCGGCAATGAGCATCATTTATGCGAAACGCCTGAAAGGTTGGCGCTTTATTTTGTTCAATGGCTGCCTGGGCTTGAGTCATGCCTTGGTCCTATTCAATGCCGGCGCCTACATCGCGATGCTGCCCCGTGTCGCCGGCGGCCTCGGCATTCCGTTGAGCTATGCTACTTGGACGCAAACCGATTACATGATCGGTTTGGCGCTAGCCTTTCCTGTCGGCGGCTGGTTGTCTCGGCGTATCGGCGAGTACCGCCCCTTTGTCGCGGCCTTTACGATCTTTGCACTGGCCTCGTGGATTTGCGCCTACAGCTCATCATTCTATGCTTACTTGGCCGGACGTATCGTCATGGGCTTTGCCGGCGGCCTGACGTTGCCGCTCGGGCAATCGCTACTGATCAAGGAGTTCCCGGATAAACGCAAATCGGTAGGCATCGGGGTCTGGAGCCTATTTACCTTGACGCCCTTTACTTTCGCGCCCCCCTTCGGCGGCTGGATCGCCGACACCCTGGGTTGGCGCTGGTTGTTTTGGGTCAACGTTCCGGTAGCGCTCACGATTGCCGGAATCGTCGGCGCGCTACTTCACCGGCGCGGCTACAAGCGAATATGGCGGCGCTTCGACTTCACCGGTTTTATTTTAATAGCCGTAATTCTGGGTTGCCTGCAAACGATTCTAAATATTGGAAACGACTGGGATTGGACGAATTCGCCGTTGATCGATGCCTTGATCATCGTCATGGCTATCAGTCTCGCCTATTGGATCGTTTGGGAACTCGGCGCACGTTATCCGTTTTTGGATATAGGACTGTTCGCGCATCGCAACTTCACAATCGGCGCCTTATCGCTGTTTCTGGGATTTCTCTGCTTTCAAGGCCTGCTATCGATGCTGATCGTGCAATTGCAAATCACCCTAGGCTACTCGTCATGGCTCGCCGGATTAGTATTTCTGCCGATGGCAATTTTCGCGAAACCGATGGGAGGGATCTTCCATGAGATCATCAAGCGCTTCGATGCCCGCCTATTGGCCTCTTTTAATTTACTCGGCTTCGCGGCAACCTATTTCTGGCTCAGCCGCTACGATGTAAGCGACGCCTATGCCGATCTGTTCTGGCCCAAGCTATTGGAAGGCATTTGTTTGGGCAGTTTTTTCGTGCCGTTGACCGCGCTGATGCTGCACGGCTTACCGCCCGAACGGCAATGGCGAGCCGTCGAATTGGCCGGGCTGATGCGGATTGCCGGAGGCGCATTCGGCATCACGCTGCAAACCATCATCATCTATCAACGCAAGCCGTTTCATATGACCCGGATAGCTGAAGTCCTGACACCGCTCGCACCCCGTTACAACCAAGCCATGGAAACCTTACTTGCGACCGGGCTGTCCGAACGGCAGGCCTTCATTAAACTGGCCAAAATCGTGGAACGCGAATCGGTGCTGAACGCAATAAACGACGCTTACTGGTTGGCCGGCTGTCTATTCGTCGGCTTATCGATCTTGGTTTGGTTCGCTTATCCGACCCGGCAACCGGCTAAATCGACGATCGCCCGCGCGCTAAGGCGCAAGGCTCAACAAGCCTTATCGGAGGGGCCATGACAGATAATCCAGCCATACAGCACACCGCTAGCGCGTGCCTGCTCGGCGGTACGCTATTGATAGCCGGTTGCGCGTGGTTTCCCGAAAGCACGCAACGCGCCGTAATGAATGCATTGCCTGAGATCGGCCAAACGTTTAGCGAGGCGCAGCGAAGACTGCCGGCGACCGATCGATGGCCGGATCCGGCTTGGTGGGACATTTTCAACAATCCGCAATTACAAACACTGATCGAAGCCTCGCTCGAAAGCAACCCGGACCTGAAAGCCACCGCGGCACGGCTAAGCCAGGCTCAGTCGATGGTCGATGCGCAAGCCGCCGAACTGTATCCGACCGTCCATGCCAACATCACCTTCAATGCCCAACGATTTTCCGCGAACAGCGTGCAAGTCAAATTCGCCGGAGAAAATTTCCGGCACATGCTGATCAACCCATTAATCTTGCGTTATCACCTGGACTTTTGGGGACGCGACAAAGCCGCTTTGCAAGCCACTGTCGGCCGTGCCGTTGCCGTCGAAAACGAACTGGCCGACGCCAAATTATTGTTATCGGCCACCGTCGCGCAAGGCTATTTCGACCTGAGCGAAAGTGCCGAAAAACTGAAACTGATACAACAAATCGTGCGGCACAAAGAAGCGCTATTAAAACTCGAACAAACCCGGCTCGAGCTCGGTCTGGTCGAACGCTCCGCGCCGCTGAATACCGAAATCGAGTTGAATGCGGCCCGGGAAATCGAAGCCGTGCTTCGCGCCAAGGTCGACCTACAGCGCCATTTGCTCGCGGCGCTCGCCGGGCACGGCCCCGACTGGGGACAAAGCATTACGATCGAACCCAACTTGTTCCCGAAACGCTTGAATCTGCCGGCCGACCTACCGCTAAGCCTGCTCGCGCACCGTCCCGACATCGCCGCGGCCAGACTGCATGCCGAAGCCGCCGCCGAAGAAATCAAAGTCGCCGAAACCGCATTTTATCCGGACGTCAATCTGATCGCATTTACCGGGTTGCATAGTGTCAGCATGACCGATGTAATGCTGCAAGGTGCGAGTCTGGCCTATGCCGTCGGGCCCTCGATCGAGTTTCCGATCTTCGAAGGCGGCCGGCTCCGCGCTAATTTGACTTATCAAGAGGCCACCTACGATGCGGCCGTGGAACGCTATAACGCCAGTCTGCTACATGCCGTGCAAGAAGTCGCCGACGCCTTAACGCGATGGCAGGAGCTCGAAGCCAGACTCATTGAGCAGCAACGTTCGTTGGAAGCGGCGCAAAGTAATGAAAGTCTCGCGCAAACTCTCAATCGAGCCGGACTCAATAACCGCAGCGACTTGCTGGAAACTCTAATTCAAGTTTTGGATCAACGCTACCACTTGGCGACGCTCGAAAACGAGCACTTCAAAACCGCCGTGCAACTCTTTAAAGCATTGGGCGGCGGCTATACCGAAAACGACAAACTATGACGACAGCCGTACCCAAAAAGATTCGCCCGAAAGAAATCCTCCGCCAACGTAATCGCCGATTGAAAGGCATAACACTGGCGATATTGCTGGCCGGCTTGAGCTATTTCGCCTATTGGTGGTATATGAATCGGGATTGGGTCGCCACCGACGACGCCTTCGTCGCGGGACATTTGATCACAATCAAGGCGTTGACCGAAGGCATCGTCGTCGAAGTCGCGGCCGAAGACACCCAGGCCGTGCAAGCCGGCGACCTATTGGTTCGCCTCGACGGCAACCATGCCGAAGTCGCACTGCAACAAGCCAAGGCCGAATTGGCCGAAACGGTTAGAAACATCGTCACGCTAAAAGCCCGAATAGATACGCTCAATCATCGCGTGATTGCCCGGCAAGCTTCGCTGGCAACGGTTCGTCACGATCTCAAACGCTACGAAAGCGCACTCTTCGAAGGCGCGGTATCCGAGCAGCAAGTGCAAAACGCGCGCGACCGGCTGCGCGAACTGGAAGCAGCAATCGGCGAAGCCGAAGCCGAAAAATCGGGCATTCAAGCACAATTGCTCGAAAACGACATCGACAGTCACCCGTCCGTCGAAAAAGCTAAAAGCCGTGTCAAAAAAGCCTATTTGGATTATCGGCGCAGCAACATCCTCGCGCCGGTATCGGGTTATGTTTCCAATCGCCGCGCGCATGTCGGCGATCATATCAAATCAGGCATGCCGTTAATGGCCATTGTGCCACTAGACGAAGTCTGGATAGAGGCCAATTTTCTCGAGACTCAAATCGCCCCTATCCGTCCCGGACAATCCGCGGAAATCAAGATCGACGCTTACGGCGGCGAAAGACTTTATCACGGCACCGTGCAAGGCCTAAACCCCGGCACCGGCAGCGTATTCGCGGTACTGCCGACCAACAACGCCACCGGGAATTTCATTCATATCGCCGAGCGCGTGCCGGTCCGCATCGGCCTCGACCCGAAAGAAATACAAGAACATCCGCTGCAGCCCGGGCTTTCTACACTGACCCGCATCAATATTAGCGAAACGGGTGAGCCGCTCTTGACCTCGAACGTCAACACCCGAGCCGAGTTTTACCGTACCACGATCTATGACAACGAACTGGAAGAAGCCCAACGATTGATCCGCGAAATCGTTGATGACAATCAACCCGCCAAACGCTCGAACGACAGATGATGAGTTATGGACGTTTTTTAAAAATTTTTCACCATTTCGACCTAAGTATCAACGCTTATTAGATTAATTCCAGTTACCCACAAAACCTGTTGATAACTCTGTGCATATCTTGATGATGAAAGCTTCGATGCCGCGTAATTATTACAGTTTTGTTAAATTGATCATTTTTTATACAGCCCGTATATTTTCATTAAATCAATAACTTACTAAACAATCCCGTTTTCTGTAAGTCCTTGATTTGTGATTTTCGACCCAAAAGTCGCTTAATGCGCTTGGTGTGTATAAGCCGGTAACGGTCAAGTCATTTTTTGATTTTTTTGCAATCGAAAAGCCTTGACAGGCTCCGAATTAACGAAAAACTTGCCGGACGCGAGCTGGCGGTTTATGTTTGGCGTTAAGAATTCCACATACCGAGGAGATTCGCGATGCCAAGACAAGCCATTTCCGCATCATTACGCTTGCTTTTTCTATCGAGCTTACTTGCCGCTAGTATTTCCGGTCTCGCCGCCGAAGGAGCCCAAACCATGAGCTTTAAACTTAAATCCCCAGATTTCAACGAACACGGCCCAATTGCCAAAACTTTTACCTGCGACGGAGACGATATCTCTCCGGCATTGACTTGGTCCGGAATACCGCCAAACACCAAAACACTGGCATTAATCGTCGACGACCCCGACGCACCGGACCCGAAAGCGCCGAAAATGACCTGGGTGCATTGGGTGCTTTACAACATACCGGCATCGGCCCCCGGGCTGGCGAAAGCCGTTAGAGACGAAGAATTGCCGCCGGCTACACTACATGGCAAGAACGATTGGAAGAAAATCGGATATCGAGGACCGTGCCCGCCGACCGGCAAGCATCGTTATTTTCATAAACTCTATGCCTTAGATATCGAGCTACCTGACCTCAATGAGCCAACCAAAGCCGAACTTGAACAGGCGATGCAAGGACATATTCTCGACAAGGCCGAATGGGTGGGAACTTACGAACGTTAGCTATAAAATTAGCTAAGGATTTCGTGAAAAATAACTTCCTGGAGTTATGAGCTTTGTCGAGGGTTCGGTAACTCGCCTGGCAGGACGCCGTGAACCCAGCACCTAAATTATCAAAGAGAGCTAACCTCAACCAATGGATTATGGAATTTAGGTGCTGGGTGAATACGTCCTTGTAGGCTTGACGGCGGTGACTGATTGCCAAGGATGGCATGAATGCAGATTTTGCAGGAGCAAAAATCTGCCCTGCCGCCGACACCTGCCAATCGTGCAACCGAACCGTTCAAAAATAGGGAAGTTATTTATGACCGAATCCTAATTTTATATCTAATTTTTGAAAATACCTTTCGCACTTCAAATTTCGGCAGAGCCTTAGGAGGCACCCCGGTGCCGAATTTGGATCCACGATGGGTATATAGGGAGTAAATGAGCAGGAGGGCGCTCAGTCTTGCCGATGGAATCATAGAAAACGCCCGGTACAAACCGGGCGTTTTCTATCTGGAGCTTCGTCAATTGCCGTTGAACGGATGTTCCAACATGATCGTTTCGTCGCGGTCGGGACCTGTCGAGAGGATCGCTACTTTGACGCCGACCAATTCTTCAATGCGTTTGATATAGGCTTTCGCGTTTTCGGGAAGCTTGCCGTATTCGGTCACACCTTCGGTGCTTTGGATCCAGCCCGGCATTTCCTCAATGATCGCTTCGCAAGCCTGATAACGGTCCGCGCCTAACGGAGCAGTTTCGGTGACTTCGCCATCCAATTTATAAGCGGTACAGATGCCGATTTTTTCGAGGCCGTCCAGCACGTCGAGTTTAGTCAGGCAAATGCCGGACAAACTGTTCAGTTGCGCAGATTTGCGCATCGATACCGCATCGAACCAACCGGTCCGTCGTTTGCGGCCGGTCGTCGCACCGAACTCATGACCTTTCACCCCGAGATGCTCGCCGACGTCGTTCATCAATTCGGTCGGGAAAGGACCGTTGCCGACCCGCGTCGAATAAGCCTTGGTAATACCCAATACATAATCGAGATTCAGCGGACCGACGCCGGTTCCGGTCGATGCGCCTCCGGCCGTCGTATTCGACGATGTCACATAAGGATAGGTCCCGTGATCGATGTCGAGTAATGCGCCTTGTGCGCCCTCGAACAATATTTTTTTACCGGCGTTTTGATACTTTGAAAGGACGTCGCCGACATCGGCCAACATCGGCTTTATTTGCTCGCCTTGAGCCAGAACTTCGTCGAGTGCTTGGTTAAAATCGACCGCATCGACTTTATAATAATTTGTCAGCATGAAGTTGTGATAGTCGAGCAACTCTTTCAGTTTGTCGCTAAAACTTCCGACATCGAACAAATCGCCTGCACGCAAGCCCCTGCGGGCAACTTTATCTTCATAAGCCGGACCGATGCCGCGCCCGGTCGTACCGATGGCTTTGTTACCGCGCGCCAGTTCGCGGGCCTGATCGATAGCGACATGAATCGGTAGGATTAATGCGCATGCCTCGCTAATCAGTAGTCGATTCTTAACCGAAATACCGGCCTTTTCGAGAATCTCGATCTCTTCAAGCAACGCATTGGGCGCGAGCACGACGCCATTGCCGATCAAGCATTGCACATCTTTTCGCAGAATGCCGGACGGTATCAGATGCAATACGGTTTTATGACCCTGAATGACCAAGGTATGACCCGCGTTGTGGCCGCCTTGAAAACGCACAACGGCATCGGCTTGATCGGTTAATAAATCGACCAGCTTACCCTTTCCTTCGTCACCCCATTGAGTGCCGATGACTACAACATTTTTTCCCATGATGATTCCAAATTAAGCGATAGCCCTAACAATCCAATTGGTATTATTTTTTTCCAAGATCGAAGTAAATCCAAGCTCTTTGTAGTTTCCGGTCTGTCCGGGAAGCTCCCGAATCACGGTACGGCCTTCGGCGCGTAAATCCCGAATTTTTTCGGCCAATACGCTGTCTTCGGAAGCGGGAGCAAAAATAATTTCCGGCGGCTCGAGCGGAATAATATCTTTACTCAAAACCGACAATAATTTTAAATCGGCGCTAAAACCGGTTGCAGGACGCGCCCTACCGAAGACTTCGCCAATATTGTCATAGCGCCCGCCTCTAGCTATCTCGCGCCCTACCCCCGGCATAAAAGCCGCAAACACGACGCCGGTATGATAGCGATATCCTCTGAGTTCGGCCAAATCGAAACTCAGCGGTAAATCAGGAAAAGTGGTCGTCAGTTGATCGGCAATCGTTTGCAAATCGGCCAAGGCCTGTTTAACGGCATCGTCGGCATCGGCAAACACGGTTCGGGCTCGCTCGAGTGTTTCATAACCACCATTGAGTTCCGGCAGCTTGAGCAACATTGTTTTCAGTTGTTCATCGAGAGCCAATCCTTCGATGAGTTCTCGAATTTCCGGTCGCGCTTTTCGCTGCAACGCGTCGAACAATGCTGCTTCGTCGGCATCGGCCAATCCTGCCTGGTCCGATAAGGCTCGATAAATACCGACATGCCCCAAGTCGAGATGAATATTTTTCAAACCAGTCATTGCCAACATTTCCAACATCAGCGAGATAACTTCGACATCGCTCTCACGACCTTCGTGACCGTATAGCTCCGCACCGATCTGCATCGGACTGCGAGTTTTTTCTAGCGGGTCGCCAAGCGTATGCAATACCGTACCGACATAACATAACCGAGCTGGAGTACAATTATTAAGGTTATGCGCGTCGATACGCGCAACTTGCGGCGTCATATCGGCACGAATACCCAGCATTTCGCCACTAAGCTGATCGGTTAATTTAAAGGTTTGGAGATCCAAATCATGACCGGATCCGGTCAACAACGAATCCAAATAATCGATCATTGGCGTAATGACCAGCGAATATCCCCAGCACGAAAAAACATCCAATAAATTGCGCCTGAGATTTTCCAGATGCTTGGCTTCAGCCGGCAAAACCTCTTCGATACCGTCGGGCAAAAGCCAAGTATTTTTTTGTTGCATTTTTTACGTATCCACTCAAACAAAACGCCCCGTAAAGACGGAGCGTTAGCGTTATTAACTGCCCAATCGAAACGATTGAACATTAAAATTTACCAATTTTTATTTCTGAGACTTGAAGTACTTAAAGAACTCCGATTCCGGGTCGATAACCATCAAGCGATCAGAATCGCTAAATGTATCTTTATAAGCATTGATACTACGGTAAAAGCTGTAAAATTCCGAATCTCTTGTAAACGCTTTAGCATAAGTATCGGCCGAAATCGCATCGCCTTCGCCTCGCAGTTTCTCGGCTTCTCTAAAAGCTTCGGCAAGAATCACGACACGTTGTCTATCGGCATCGGATCGAATGCGTTCAGCGGCCTCGGAACCTTGAGAGCGAAACTCCCTGGCTACCCGCTCACGCTCGGCTTCCATCCTTCTAAATACGGAACTACTGACATCGGCCGGCAAATCGATACGCTTGACTTGAACATCGATGATATCGAGACCCAACTCCGCCGCGATCTCTTTGGTTTTATCAATCAAGATTTCCCGAATGATTTTTCGGTCGGTCGCGACCAACTGCGTGATATCGCGCTTACCGAATTCGCTACGAAAGGCGTCCTTGATAATTTGATTCAGTCTTAAATTGGCCTGATTAATATCTCCGCCGACAACCGTATAAAACGCCTTGACATTACCGATACGCCATTTAACAAAAGAGTCGACGATTACGTTTTTCTTCTCGGCAGTCAAAAAACGCTCCGGCGTGGTATCCATCGTTTGAATACGATTATCGAATTTTTTGACATTATTGACTATTGGCCATTTGAAATGGATGCCAGGCTCATAGTCGTCTCTTACGATTTCACCCAACTTGAATTTAATCGCTTTTTCAGTTTCCGATACGGTAAAAATACACATCAATCCAACGAATAGGATTGCGGCTAGACCGATTAAAAGTTTATTCAAAGTCATTAGCGTCCCCTTCCTTCACGACCGCGAGTAGTGGTTCGAAAAACCGGATCGAGCGGCCTAGTTTGCGTCACGCTGCCGGTTTGAGGCTTTGGCGCGGATTCTTCCGTTGGAGATTGTTTAATCAATTTATCCAAGGGTAAATACATCAAATTATTACCGCCTTTAACATCGAGGAAAACGGTATTGGAATGGGTCAATACGCTCTGCATAGACTCGATATACAAGCGATTACGCGTCACTTCGGGTGCCTTTTTGTACTCGCCGAGCAAAGCCAAGAAACGACTGGTTTCACCTTCCGCACGAGCTATCACTTGTTGTTTATAACCTTCGGCTTCCTCCAATTTTCTGGCCGCGGCGCCGCGCGCTTTTGGTATCACATCGTTCGAATAAGCTTCCGCTTCATTGATTAAACGTTGCTGATCTTCTCGAGCCTTGATCGCATCTTCAAATGCACCCTGAACTTGCTCAGGCGGTTGGGCATCCTGCAAATTGACACTGGTTATTTGGACGCCGGATTCATAAGAATCCATGACCTCCTGAATTTCCTCCCGGATTTGCGCCACAATTTCGGTACGCCCCTCGGTCAAGACAAAGTCCATTTTACTCGAACCGACCACACCGCGCTGAGCCGCTTCGGTCACCTGTTTTAGGGTAATTTCTGGACTAACGACATTGAACAAGAAATCCTTCGCATCCTTGACTTGATATTGCACAGCTAATCGGACATCGACGATGTTTTCATCTTTAGTCAACATCAATGCTTCTTTCGGCACCGATCCCAACGTTTGTTGAGCACCACCGCTACGATAACCGACTTCTATAAAGCGTTGTCGTCTGACATTGACTAATTCGACGCTTTCGATGGGGACAGGTATGTGCCAATTCAACCCGGCCTGGGTCGTTTCGGTGTATTTACCGAAACGTGTCACAACACCGTGATTACCTTCATCTACGATGTAAAAGCCGCTAAGGCCCCATAATACGACGGCACCTCCAACAAGAAACGCGAAGCCTTTCATCGAGCCGCCAGGCGAACTACCGCCTCCACCGCCTCCGCCAAAAATTCCGCCTATCTTTTCCTGAAGCGTTCTGATCGCTTCATCCAGATCCGGAGGGCCTTTATCGTCTCCTCCACGACCGCTCCAAGGATCTTTTTTACCGCCGCCAGGCTCATTCCAGGACATAGCTATGCTCCATTTGGATTTTCTTAAATTAAACATTAAAAGATGTTTATCACAGTAAAATAAAAAATCGGTGATACGAAAAATCAACATTCGCAACCGCTTCAATTACTCAATAAACCTATAAATTTAAACAAAAATTATTTTTGGCTCTCAAGTTTTATCCTTATTTTTAAGGACTGCTTCCAATAAAAACCGCTAACAGGAAGAGAGCAACAAACATTTGGTTTACAAATCATCATCAAATCGGGGATTATCCTAAAAAAACAACCTTTATACAAACCGGCTTATCGAGATTATAATATTCATACTACGCCTCCAACGTATCAAGCGATTTCAAAACACCCAAATACTTTTTATCGATTTCGACCAGTAAATCCCATCCACCAGTATCGCTCACATCTTCCTTGAGGACCGTTCCTAAACTAAAAAGCTTCGCTCGAACATCGCCTTGAGTAGGCAAAAGATTGATCTGCCGCCGCACTTTACTGGAAGCAAAAATTTCGGCTAAAACCTGATAAAGCAAATCAACGCCAGCACCGGTTTCGGCCGACAACCAAACTCTCTGTGCATTGCCTTCATCATCCCTATCGATATGGGGCTCAATATCCGGCAACAGGTCAATTTTATTAAACACCTGCAGTTGCCTGATTTCATTCGCTTCGATATCTTCTAAAACCTGATTGACTTGGGCGATGGTTTCGTCGCGGTCTTCGGCATTGGCATCGATTACATGCAGAAGCAAATTTGCCTCGCTGGCCTCTTGTAAAGTCGACCTGAAAGCGGCAACCAACTCATGCGGCAAATGCCTAATGAATCCGACGGTATCGGCCAACACAATTTCAGCGTTATTGGGCAGTGCACATTGGCGCAGAGTCGGATCAAGCGTCGCGAATAACTGATCGGCCGCATAAATTTCCGCGCCGGTCATCGTATTGAATAGCGTCGACTTTCCCGCATTGGTATACCCGACCAACGAAACCGACGGAATTTCAGCTTTTTTACGTTTACTTCGCCCTTGATGTCGCTGTTTGGCAACTTTATTCAAACGGCGTTGAATTTGTTTGATGCGAATCCCCAAAAGCCTTCGGTCGGTCTCGAGCTGCGTTTCGCCGGGGCCCCTTAAGCCAATCCCGCCTTTTTGCCGCTCCAGATGCGTCCAGCCGCGAATCAGGCGAGTGGATAAGTGCCGCAATTGAGCCAACTCGACTTGAAGCTTACCCTCGAAGGTCTGCGCGCGCTGCGCAAAAATATCCAAGATCAAACCATTGCGATCGACCACACGAACTTCCAACGCTTTTTCGAGGTTGCGCTCTTGGCTTGGTGACAAAGGATGATTAAATAAGACGATATCGGCCGAATAATCGCTAATAGCCTGCTTGAGCTCCTCAAGTTTGCCGGTACCGATAAAATATTTCGAATCGGGGCTTTGCCGACTGCCTGTCAACACATAAACCGGATCGGCGCCCGCAGACTTAGCCAATTCTTTCAATTCCGAAAGGTCTTCGGGTGAAGTATGTAAAGTGAGGTGAACGAGCACGGCCCGTTCACCGGCATTTGGACGCTCAAACAATCAAGCGCTCCTTGTATCGTTAATCTTCAATGAGTTCGTTATCACGGGTAATTTTGACGGGTTTTCCTGGAACGATCGTTGAAATGGCATGTTTATAAACCATTTGACTGACCGTGTTCTTCAACATAATGACATATTGATCGAACGAATCGACACGACCTTGCAGCTTGATTCCGTTCACTAAAAAAATCGATACAGGGGTATGCTCTTTTCTGAGTGTATTTAAAAAATTATCCTGCAAATTTTGCCCTTTCGACATCCGCTTTCTCCTTATTATTTTCAGCTAGCCTAAATAAACTATGAATACACTATACCAATACTTTTCAGTAAGTCTAACTTAATTCACGGACCATTTTAACCGGTTTTTAATACGCTTGAACAATTATTAACCCATGGCACACAGATCGGACTGACCAGTCAAGCATGCCTAGGATTTTTTTATTGTCAAATGCCGGTAAGATTCATTATAAACTTGTTCATTCAAATATAAGCCTGTATGGAAAATTTTCAATAAACAATTTTTGAACGACTATGTAACAATTTTTCCCGACACTGTACGAAATCATCATAACTTTCCAAAAACCTAATCGGTGATACAGAAACCCGAATCTCTCGCATATCCAAAATCGTCGTCGCCCGCACATAAACAAAAGTCGGCGCATTGCCACGCAATAACGCATCCAGCATATCCTCGGCCGCATTACCATAAACACTCAGCCGGTCAAAATCTTTTCCGTGTGCGGCACTGTCCAAATAAACCGCATAATTGGGCGACGCTAACTCATTATGCATCCAAGGTGCCGTCGCTTCGGAGACATTCGCTTTAATAATATCGGCCTTAACTCGTCTTTCCTGTAATGAGAATGTTAACGCGGACCCGGAACGATGACTAAACACAGCCGCGCCATAATTGGGAATGGTTTGTTTTAGTCGGCATTCCGACTGCCCGCTTTCCACATCCCATTTAGCTTCCATCATGGGTACTTCGTAATAATCCGCATAAGCTTTTGCAGCCGAAGCAATCAGTAACAACGCAATTAACCCACTATAAAATTTCATATTCATAACCCGATCGTTTTGTCCATATAGGCGTTGTATCGGCAAGCCGAACGGATTATTTAAGCCGATTCGTGACGAAATCTTCGACCACCTTAACGAAAGACTCGGGTTGTTCAGCATGCAACCAATGCCCGGCATTCGCAATCGTTGCGACAACCGCGTTGGGGAACAATACAGGAACGGCTTCAGGTCGAAAATAAGTGGAATTTTCTCCGGCTATGAATAATGCATCTCCGGTAAAACCCGCCATTCCCTCGACCGAAGGAAAACCGACAATATGATCGGCCGACCGTTGACAGTAATCCAGATTGATTCGCCAGGCATACTGCCCATCTCGCAATATCAAGTTTTGCAATAAAAATTGCCTGAAGCCTATATCGGGAATCGTCTCAGACAAAAAATCGTCAGCCTGTTTACGATTCGACAACGATGCCAAAGGCAAATTGTCTAGCGCCTCGATAATACGATCGAAATTGTGTTGATAAGCGACCGGCGCGATATCCGCAACCAACAGAAGAGACAACCGCTCGGGATAGTTGAGAGCGAACCACATCGCGGTCTTACCGCCCATGCTGTGCCCAAGCAAGGTAGCCGATTCCAAATCCAGACGATCCATGAATGCCGCCAAATCGGAGGCCATCAGGGGATAGTCCATCCGCTCGGCATGGGGCGACGCACCATGATTGCGTTGATCTGGAACATAAACGCGGAAACGCCCGGACAACCGCTTGGCAATTTGCCGCCAGTTGCGTGACGAAGCCAAAAAGCCGTGCAAGATCACCAACGGCGGCGCATGTTCTTCGCCGAAAACCTCGTAATAGAGTTCGATAGGATTCATGATTATACAAAACTGAATGCAGCACCAATCAAGCCGCCGAAAACGCCGCCCCAAACCACAAGCCAGCCTAAGTGTTGACGGATAATGGTCTGCACGATCTCCTTGACTAGCTGAGGCGTTAATTGATTCAAGCGTTTATCAATAACGGTCTCGATTTTGTCAACAATATCCTCGCCAATCTTATGGGCGTCCAAGCTATGACGTAAAGCTTCTTTGAAGCGCTCCGATTCGACCGTTTCGGTCAAAATGAGCTTCATTTTCTCAGTAAAAGGCTCCTTGAGCGGCTTTAATGCTTCTTCTCCGCCCATCATCAACAACATGCCGCCGAACGAAGAATTCATGATAGAAGCCACCAGGCCTTCGTAAACCCGGTCATAATCGACCGAATTTAGTATCGGCTGCAAATTCAATACCTTGCCGCCCTCTCGCTCTTCTTTCTCGATAAATTGCTCGACATTTTCGACGGTAAAAAACTGCTGCATCATCAGCAGCTTGATCGACGATTTAAACTCCTCGAAACGATTAGGAATGACACCGGAACCATATAACAACGGTACTTTTTCAAATAACATATGCACAGCCAGCCAATTGGTAATCGCACCCGACAATGCAAAAAAACCGATCGCTTTCATTAAATCTTGCTGTACCGGGCATACATAGCCGGTAACAACGATCAAAACCGCAAGCAAGTTCGTGATTAAACTTTTGTTGAATAACTTTTTCATGATGATTTAAACAATAATAATTTTTTCGATGGTCGCAGTATCCGGGCCTATGGATTTCGCGAAAAATAACTTCCTGGAGTTATGAGCTTTGCCGAGAGTTCGGTAACTCGCCTGGCAGGACGCCGTGAACCCAGCACCTAAATTATCAAAGAGAGCTAACCTCAACCAATGGATTATGGAATTTAGGTGCTGGGTGAATACGTCCTTGTAGGCTTGACGGCGGCGACTGATTGCCAAGGATGGCATGAATGCAGATTTTGCAGGAGCAAAAATCTGCCCTGCCGCCGACACCTGCCAATCGAGTTATCAAACCCTCCAAAAATAGGGAAGTTATTTATGACCAAATCCTATTGGGACGATATGATCGCTTTCAAGTTTCTCAAACATATTGCCCGGCACACCAACCTGACGACCAAGCCCATTGAAAGTTATAACCGCCTAGCCAACCGGTCACATCGAGCACTTCGCCAATGAAATACAGGCCTGGTACATCATGGCAGGCCATCGTTTTCGATGAAATCGCGTTGCAATCGACGCCGCCCAATGTCACTTCGGCGGTGCGGTAGCCTTCTGTCGCGTTCGGTTTAATCGACCAATTGTTAATACAGTTGGCAATAGCATCGACTTGAGCGGTCGATAAATCCGCCATATTACTATGGAGTAAACTTTCTTCGATTAGACAGGCGATTAAACGTTTCGGCAATAATTCGGCCAGTACAGTCTTTAACGCGGTTTTAGGCTTTGTCGTTTTATGCTGCCAAAGATGCTCGGCAAGATCGGTCTCAGGTAATAAATCGAACGTCAACGCCTGCCCGGGGCGCCAGTAGTTCGAAATCTGGAGCATCGCCGGTCCGCTTAGCCCCCGATGGGTAAATAACAAATTCTCGGTAAAACTTTGCTCGAAACAACTCACCCGGCATAACAGCGCGATACCGGAAAGTTCGGATAATCGCTGCTTGTCGTCCGGTTGCAGCGTAAACGGAACCAAGCCCGCCGAAGTCGGCCAAACCTTAATGCCGAATTGTTCGGCAATTTTGTAGCCGAACGGTGTAGCTCCCATTTTGGGAATCGACAGCCCTCCGGTAGCGATCACTAGCGAGCGGCATATATAAGTTTGCAGCTTGGTTTTAATCAGGAATTGTCGATCAGAACAATGCTCAATGGCTTCGATGTGGGTATTCAAGGTAATGTCGACGCCGACCGAATCGCACTCGGTCAGCAGCATGTTAAGAATATCCTTGGCGCTGTCGTTACAAAACAAGCGACCGAACTCTCGCTCGTGATAAGGAATGCGATAACGCTGAATCCAACCAAGAAAATCCCATTGTGTAAATCGACTCAAGGCCGATTTACAAAAATGCGGATTATGGGAAATATAATTGTCCGGCTCAACCGAATAATTGGTGAAGTTACAGCGTCCGCCTCCGGACATCAGAATTTTTTTACCGGGCTTTGCGGCTAATTCCAACACTTTCACATTGCGCTTGCGCTTACCTGCTTCGATGGCGCACATTAACCCGGAAGCGCCCGCTCCGATTACGACGACATCGGTTTCCACCATAGTTTATATTTGGAAAAAAGCGGTGAACTATACAAGAGTCGCAATCAAATCACCAGACCTCGAGTCAATTGGCGTGAGCAATTAGCCTTGTAGGACATGCATAAGCGACAAGTGCGCTAGCCCATTTCACAATCCTATCAGAAACTTTTTTGTTCGGTATAGCCTTCCGGCTCATGCATAAACACAGCACCCAAATCAGCGAATCGAAACAAACGCATTGCGCGCTCACCATTATAATCAAGTACTCGCAAAGGACGATCCGCACTCAATTCTTGTTCAGCCTTTTCGAAATGATGTCCATAGCGGTCTCTCGCCAACGGTATCGGAATTTCATAGGCGACAAACTTTTCGACACCCTTGCCTGCCAGCACTGCTAAAAACGACTGGTCGTCGACTTGCGAACGATCCGTCATCACGACCATTGTGCCGCTTCCGGAGAATAATAAAAATACTTTCATCGCTTATGCCCCCCGAAAACCCGTAAGCCCCCTTAACCGGAGGTAAGAATAATATGACAAGCTTGCGCATGCTCGGCAGCCGTTCGACCGAGATCAGTCAAATATCCGCCATCCGCTTGCGTTACCAACCCTTTTTGATACATACGAGCGACTGCGTCGATAATCGAGGCATCCGCATCCTTATGAATCTTGATTCCCTCGAGTGTCGTCGTCAGGTTGTAATGTAGCAAAATATTGAGTTCGTCCACTAATTCTTGTTTGAGCATGTATGTTCTCCATTTATTATTAATATCATTTAATCACAGAAGCGGATAATAACCATTTTCGAAAAAGTTCGATTGATTATTTTTGAACCAAGCTCCGGACAAACTTAAATCCGATAAAAACTATTTAGCCCTCGAAAATAGTGAACAGTGAAATAATGCAGCATTTCAATTACTTGTCAAGCCCTAATTTCCTCTTTCCTCTTTCCTCTTTCCTCTTTCACCATACTACGCCGATGTAGCATTATTGGGCCCGAGTAACGAAGCGATCAGGGTTACAATTTTATCCAAAGCCCCCTTGTTATCTGCGACAAATTGCAAGCCGTTTTGGACCAATGCATCACGCGCCGCTCGATTTTGATGGATATTACCAACATTAGACAGGATTTCCGCTTCATTGAAACATTGAACCGCAGCTTCAGCGGCCAACACATTGGATTGAATTTCTCTGAAATTATCCATGTAAGGGCCGAACATTACCGGAACACCGAGCGCCGCCGGCTCTAAAATATTGTGCCCTCCGACCGGCACCATACTGCCGCCGACAAAAGCCAAGTCGGCAACAGCATAAAACAGTTTCAATTCGCCCATGCTGTCCAACAAAAATACATCGGTTTCATCCGCACATTTCAATCCGGACGACCGGGTTATCAGTTTTAAATCATTGCCGACAACCTGACACTCGACTTCTGAAAAACGCTCAGGGTGACGAGGCACAAGCAATAATAGCAACTCAGGTATCGAGGCCTTGAGCTTCGGATAAAGACCTAAAAAAATCGCTTCTTCGTTTTTATGCGTGCTGGCAATAATCCAAACAAAACGTTCCGCGAAGTATTCCTGCTTCAGTTGCCTGCCTCGGTCCAGCAAGTGCGGATCGATATCGATATCGAACTTCAAATTGCCAACCGATTGAACGTGCGTTCGTTTCGCGCCGATCGACATGAATCGTTCGGCATCCTCCCGCGTTTGAGTCGCAATTTGGCTAACGCACGCAAGTGCCGGTTTAATTAGGCTCGGAATTTTGGCGTAACCGAGTGTGGATCTATCGGATAATCGAGCATTGACTATACACATCGGAATGCCTCTTGCCGCGCAGGTAGCGAAAAGATTGGGCCAAATTTCGGTCTCCATGACTACGCCAAGCTCGGGCCTAAATGCAGCAATAAACCGAGCGACCGAATCGGGCGTATCGTAAGGAAGATAAACATGAGTGACGGAATCGGCCAAAACGGCTTGAACACGCGAGGAACCGGTCGGCGTGGTTGTAGTAATCAGGAATTTTTTTGCAGGATAATCTTGCTGAAGACGCTTGATTAACGGAAAAGCCGCCTCGGCCTCTCCGACCGATACGGCATGAAACCAGACAAACGGACCTTCGAAGCGTTGCCGATACAACCCAAGCCTCTCCCAGTAGCGATTACGGTATTCGGGCGCCTTGATGCTCCGCCAAAGCAACCGCCCAAAAATCAGAGGCAATAATAAATAAAAAACGACGGAATAAAGAGTTCGCAAGATGTTTAGTCTCAACATTCTAAAAAAAAGGGTAACACCTTGGCAGGACAGGGTTTGCAATCCCGTCCTAAACGTTACCTACATGGATGTAGGTAAGGCGCGCGAGCAGGAGCGGAGACTTTTCGACCGAGGCCAAAGCCACTCAAAGCGTTAGGGGCGGGTTAAATAACCCGCCCCGCGTGGAGAGAAGCGTACCCTACGACTCACTTATCTCGTTCCCAAGTTCTAACTTGGAAACGCATACCCTCAAGCTCTCCGCTTGAGGTCACCCGGCAAACGGAGCTTGAAGGTAGTCACTCCCAAGCTGGAGCTCTCATCGTTATACATAAGTCATAAATTATCCTTTTGCAATCTTAGCCAATGTGGCCTCGATACCATTTATTGTCACTTAACACTCTCGGCCTCGAAATCGCGACCAGGGGATCGCTCCCACAGAGCATCCGCCGCCCGCTGTGGGAGCGACGCCTTCGTCGCGACTATAGAAGCCGCTAACGCTCATACACCAATAGCCTTTTCGGACGACACGGCAACCTAGCGCTCGGTCGCTGCTTTTTTTTCACAATAGGTATATTTATACTTGTGTATAACGGCAAGCGCTGGAGCGTGGGAGCGAGAAAAACACTTTTTCAAGGATAATGAAAGCTTTTCTAAAACGGCAAAGATTCCCACTCACCGCCTTTTCTTAGCCTGTTAACCTGTAACATTTTCCACCTGACGCGCCACTTCGCCGGAGGCCAACTCGAGAGCGCATTTGTAACATTCAAGTGCCGAATTTTTATCGCCTTTTTCGGTCAATAAATCCGCTAGCAATTGATAAGCCGAGACCGAAGGCTCCAAGGCAATACTTTTTTCCAAATATTGCCCGGCCTTATCCGTTTCTTTACACCGCTTACTAATTTTACCGAGCACCCTCAGCAAAACCGCATTATCGGGATAGGCCTTAAGCCAACCTTCTGCGGTTTTAAGCTGCCTTTGAGGGTCGTTGGATTGAACGCTACCAAACAATACCAACAAAGTTTCGTCCCAATCCTCGGAAATCGAGCGTGCTAGTTCGTCCTCTATTTTGGCGCCTGCGCCAACATCGATCATACCGGCAAAATAAATCGCGGGAATCCCTTGTATACGCTTAATATAATCAGGCACCTCCTGCCAGACTTCTTGAATCTTGGTATAGTCGCCGTTTTCCGCCGCCTTTCTCAACAAGCCGCTAAAAACCTCAGCTTCCAGCAGTTTGATTTCGGTTTCCATCAACACTTTGCTTTTATTCATCGACGGAATAATTTTGCGTATCGCTTCCCAGTCCCCTAATTGGCGATATGTCTGGTGCAATAGCTTCAAGACGCTGGCATGACCGGGATTGATTGAGTGCAGTTTTTTCAGTGTATCGAGCGCTTGGCCGAACTGCTGCTCCGACAAATGCATTTCCGCCTGGGTCAAACCGACCGCAATATCGGCGCCCGGCGATCGCTCCGCAGCAATTTTTAGATATTCATCGCGCTTTTCAACAGCTCCGCGCGACTGAGCTGCGCGTGCCGCAGTCAAATAATGAATCAATGGCGCGCCGCTATGCGAAGCATGTTTGATCAGAATTTTTTCGGCTTTTTCCCAATTTCCTTCCGCCGAATCCACTAAACCAGCGATCAAAGCTTCTTGAGACCGGTTGTATTTGACACTTTGGCCATGGGATTTGACCTTGCCGGGCAACCGAAGCAACCAGCCCAGTAAGCGAAAAAACATATAGAACAGAAAGAAGGCGATGACTATCGTAACACCTAACGCCACCAAAGACGTTTCCAGGGACCAATGACCGATACCAATCAATACATAGCCCGGGTCGTCGTAGCGAGAAAACCAACTGTGTATCCCAAAAGCGACCGCGATGGCGATAAACAGCGAGCCCAGAAAAAAAATAATATTTTTCATAATGTACCCGTTGTTATATTTAGGATGACTCAGGAGCCGACAAAGCCTTATCGGTTTCGATTCTAAGTTTGGTGATATCGCGTAGCATTTTTAGTGAATGACTGATATCGGGATATTGGCTGTGTAAACTAATCGCTTCGAGCTTATCCAATTCGGCCACGAAGTTTCTGGCGATCGAATTACTTGTAAAATGTTCGGCTACCCATTCCTTTGCATCGGCAATACTGGCCTTGTATAAAACTTCGTTTTGCTGCACCAAACCGATTTTTATCATTTCTAATTTGACACGCAATTGCTGGCGAGTGAACTGCGCTTCCTCCGGCGTAATAATTTCAGTGATAGGCTGGTCGGTATGCCTCACCGTTACGACACCTTGCAAACTTTTTAACGCTTTCGACAGAAGGTCGTGCTCTTCATCGGTATGCTGAGCATGATCGTGTATTTCTTCAGACGGCGTCATAGACTTCCCGGCATAAGGTTTAATCAGCGACAACTTACCGATTTCAGTCTCCAATGTTCTAATCGACGAATAAACCCCGACAATATCGAGCTGTTGCACTTTAGCTAATTCGGCAACTTCCTTGGCAATTTGTTCGCGTACTTTATAGGCCGCTGCATCACCGCTTTCACGCAAACGTTGATCCGCCGCTTGCAACGCTTCACGAGCAGTTTCGACATCACCGGTCAGCTGCAGTCGCTGATTTGCGACGCTAAGCAAATACTCGGCATCGGCGATTAACCAATCGCCACGCGTTTTACCCAATTGGCGCTGAACCTGTTGAATTCGAGTATTCAAATCAGTACGCATCGCTTCCAATTTTTCGGACTGCAGTTGAGAAAACTCGGTCAAGGATTCATTAATCAACCTATCTTTCGCTTTCAAATCCGATTCGATCGTCGTCAAATGCGATTGAATCGCGGCAATTTGCGTTTGGTAGCCGCTGATTTGCTTAGTCAACTCGAATAATTGCATATCGCCTTTAGAGACTTCACCGCCGAGCGTCTCCTGCTGCTGTCTTAATTGAGCAAACAAAAATAAGCCTATGCCAACGATCGATAGGATAACCAAAAAAACGATCACCGCCAGCCAAAATCCGCTTCGGGATCGGTGTACTTTTTCGCTGCTATTCACCGTTTTCGTATCCGTTTCAGCTTCCGCTTCCCGCTCTTGGTTTTCAGTCACTTCGGCCACACTATTCCCCATTGCACATAGTAGTTACTTTTTGAACAATCGCTTCGTCATCCGGACCGGAGGCTAAAGCGATTCTTTTAAAGCCGATATCCTCGGCAAGATATTTCATTCTTTCGCTGATAACGACCAAAGGGACGGACATCAATTCCGACTTTGCGTAAGAACTTAACATTTCCACAAGATTGCGTAATGCTTCACCGCTGCTTACCGTGATCAGGCTAAGATCTCCGCGTTTTAACAAATCGACCACCGGCTGAACATCGGATTGCGGTCGAATTCTTTGATAGACCTCCCAATATTCAACGACCGCACCTCTTTCGCGCAAAGTATCGGCAAGTTTTTCCCGGCCGCCTTCGCCCCTGATTATTAAAAAGGCGCGTCCCTCAATCCCATGAAAATAAGGCAATGTCAACAAAGCTTCGCTATCGAAACCAGTCTCAGGCACCCAATCAACGACGAGTCCCGAAGTCTCCAAAGCTCTGGCCGTGGCTTTTCCAACCGAGGCGATTTTACACTGTTTAAATGGGGCTATTTTGCCATTATTCGCTTGCAGCGCAAAATTTACCGCATTAGCGCTGACAAAGATTAAACAATCGAAATACTGCAGCCTCTCAAGCTTTTCGAATCCGCCAGTCGAACCAGGCAGCGGAGCAATTTCGAGCACCGGAAAGCGCACGGCTTGCCAACCACGATTCTCGATCATTCGAGCCAAATTGTGCGCCTGATGAACCGGGCGAGTCACCAGCACCGAAAACGATTTTGCATTCGTCATTAATCTAAAACAAAGCTTGCAAAATTTTATCGGCGCCGCTATCCAATAACTCTTCGGCAATAGATACACCGATCTGTTCGGCCTGTTCGGCCGGTCCGCTTCGTTCTGCGCGATATACCACGCTGCCGTCAGGATCACCGACCAAGCCTCGCATGTTAAGAGTATCCGATTGCAAGGTCGCAAAACCGGCTATCGGAACTTGGCAGCCGCCTTTTAATCGAGCATTCATCGCACGCTCGGCCGATACACAAATATGAGTTTCCGGATCGTGTAGCCGACTTAATAATTCGTTGATAACCGTATCGTCGCTTCGGCATTCGATCCCAATCGCACCTTGCCCGATGGCTGGCAGACTTTCACTAGGATCGAGCCGCGCGGCGATTCTATGCTGCATACCTAAGCGAATCAGCCCGGCCGAGGCAAGAATGATCGCATCGAATTCGCCCGCATCGAGCTTGGCCAATCGGGTATTGACATTACCTCTCAATGTCAATATTTCGGCATTGGGAAATTTTTCCTTGATTTGACATTGTCGTCGCAAGCTGCAAGTCCCTATTCTAGGTTGTTCGGGCAGCTCGCTCAGCGAAGCAAAGTGATTAGACACAAAGGCATCGGTAGGATCTTCACGCTGTAAAATCACCGACAAATGCAAACCATCCGGAAATTCCACCGGCACATCCTTCATTGAATGCACAGCAATATCGGCCCTGCCTTCCAACATCCCCTGTTCCAACTCCTTGACGAACAAGCCTTTTCCGCCAACCTTAGCCAATGGCGCATCCAACAATTTGTCGCCTTTCGTAGTCATCGTGACCAATTCGGTTACAAGCCCAGGAAAAGCCCGCTTCAACCGATCGGCGACATGTTCGGCTTGCCATAAGGCTAAAGGGCTCTTGCGAGTTGCGATACGAATGATTTGATTTGCCAAAACAACACCCAATATTCAACTAAAAATGCACATTGTAACCTGTCCGACAAGCACAATCCTTAGCGAGTTTCATTTTCGGCAGACAAAGCCTTGTACGACCAAGAAAAACTCATTTTATTTCTATGTACTTACAAAACTCACGCCCTATTATAAACTTTTCCTTCAAAAATACAGAAATGGGGCGAATCAACACTTTTCAGAACACCGAAAGCGGGCGCATCGCTTATAATGATTCATTTTTAATTTCAGCACCAAAACTCATGACCAACGTTAACTCCGAAAAACTATCCAGCGCCCGGTTTGCCGAGGCCACCGATGCCTTTGTAGAAATCTTTACCGCTTCGGCCGACTTCGACAAACGGATGGCTCAGCAAGACATTCAAGGTTCGATCGCTCATGCAACAATGCTGTGCAAAATCGGCATCCTCACCGAAAACGAACGCGATGCGATCATAGACGGACTCCAACAAATCGGCATCGAAATCAAGCAAGGTCAATTTAATTGGTCCGTCAAACAAGAAGACGTTCATATGAACATCGAAGCTCGCCTAACCGATATGATCGGCATTGCCGGCAAAAAGCTGCATACCGGACGCTCCCGCAACGATCAGGTCGCGACCGACATTAGGCTTTATTTGCGCGATGAAATCAAGCGTATCCGCGCCGAACTAACTCGTTTGCAAAATGCCATTTTGAACCTCGCCGAACGCGAAGCGGACACGATCATGCCCGGTTTTACCCATTTGCAGGTCGCGCAACCAATCACTTTCGGACATCATCTGATGGCTTGGTTCGAAATGCTCAAGCGCGATAACGAACGCTTAGCCGACTGCCTAAAACGAATCAATATTATGCCGCTGGGAGCCGCGGCATTAGCTGGTACCAGCTATCCGATCGACCGACACATGACCGCGCAACTTTTGCAATTTTCCGAACCGTCGGCCAATTCGCTGGATTCGGTTAGCGACCGCGATTTCGCAATCGAATTTTGTGCCGCCGGCAGTTTGATTATGATGCATCTCTCGCGCTTCTCAGAGGAACTGGTATTGTGGTCCAGCGCCCAATTCGATTTCATCGATATTCCTGATGCTTTCTGCACCGGCTCATCTATCATGCCGCAAAAGAAAAACCCCGATGTTCCGGAATTGGTCCGCGGCAAGTCAGGACGCGTCACAGGACATTTGATGTCGCTGTTGATGCTGATGAAAAGCCAACCGCTCGCCTATAATAAGGATAATCAAGAAGACAAAGAGCCGTTGTTCGATACTGCCGATACCCTCATCAATTGCCTGCGCGCATTCGCGGACATGGTGCCCCGCTTGAGTGCAAAAAAAGACAACATGTACCGCGCCGCGAAACAAGGCTTCGCGACCGCAACCGATCTCGCCGATTACCTGGTCCGAAAAGGCCTAGCCTTTCGAGATGCGCATGAAATTGTCGGCCGAGCCGTGCGGCTCGGCGTCGAAACCGAACGCGACTTGTCCGAGTTAACGCTTACGGAATTGCAACAGTTTTCCGACAACATTGACGAAGACGTCTTTAGCGTATTAACACTGGAAGGCTCTGTCGCCGCCCGAAAGCATATCGGCGGAACCGCACCGGATACCGTTAGAGAGGCCATTAGCAAAGCGAGAGCCGAACTTGCTGGGAATGGTGAATGGTGAATGGTGAATGGTGAATGGTGAATGGTGAATGGTGAATGGTGAATGGTGAATGGAAAAGCATAGCCGAAAGATCGAGGCAAGCGACTGAGTTTTTATGTCTATCGCATTTCAAATTTAGGCATTAGGACATGGCTACGCAGGGGTGTTAGATCGATTTGCTCCTCGGCAACTGCTGAATTACAGGGATATAATGAATGCAGAAAATACATTACGCCAAGGATGGCGTGTATTAGAGCAATGCAGGAGCAATTGCCGAAGAGCATTTTTTGCTCCCTGTATCAGACTAGTTGTTGCCTAATGCGCCTTCTATTGTTGTCTTACTACATGCTATCCATGGAGTAATGCAAAATCAACATTCGCCCCGGATCCGAAGTTTGACTATAAAAGGGTATAACCTAAAGTTATAACAGTACGAAACATTTTACGTAACGGCAGGTTCCGTGCCTCAAAAATCCCACAAATTTTGCCGCACTGCTAAATAGAAGACAACAATTTGCCTGTTAATCGCTAACTAGTCCCGACTACATGGTTGAAAAAAAACATCTCATACCGATTCGTCTAGGTTCGCCCGGAGAGGATATCAGCAAGAAAGATTTGCTAGCGATTCTCCAGCGTTTCAAAAATTTACATTTGCTTCAGCAAAAACGCATTCAAAGTTTTTTGCAGCCGCGTCAACGAGTCTTTTTAGAATTACTCCCTTTACTCTTTCATCAAAACGTACCGTTACTGCCCGGTTTTATTTCTTCTGAAACCCCGGCCGGCATTCTAGACTATTCACCGACACGCCAAGTTCTACTGCATGCCGCCCAATTTTCGAGAAGCTACCAATACAAAACGCGCGCCTTGGCGAATTACCCGATTCTAGGCTTGTTTTTGATGGGTAGCGTCGGCAGCATTGCTTTCACTAAAACCAGCGATATGGATATTTGGCTTTGCCACGATCCGGCCTTGCCGCCTTCGGCCCTAGAAGAACTTCAGCAGAAAGCGACCGCGATCGAGGAATGGGCCATGTCTTTAGACCTTGAAGTTCATTTTTTTCTGATCGATCATGAAAAATTCAAAAGCGGACAAGATATCCCTATTTCCGATGAAAGCAGTGGAAAAACCCAACACTACTTATTACTAGAGGAATTTTATCGTACCGCCGTCTATATCGCGGGGAGGTCGCCGGCTTGGTGGCTCGTGCCGCCGCAAGAAGAGCATCATCATACCGGCTATATCAGTCATTTACTCGATAACAAATTCATCTCGGAACTGGAAGTCATCGATTTCGGCAGCCTGGAAAACGCTCCTCCCGAAGAATTCATCACCGTCACGCTCTGGCATATTTATAAAGCAATCGGGTCGCCGCACAAATCGCTGCTAAAACTGATGCTGATGGAATGTTACGCAAGCGAATACCCCAAAACTCAATGGCTTTGTTCGGAAATGAAAAAAGCCGTTCACGGCGGAGAATTCTCGCTCGAGGATCTCGACCCCTATCTATTGATCTATCAAAAACTCGAGAATTATCTTAGCTCGCCCGCTAATCGCGCGCGCCTGGAACTGATTAGACATAGCCTATACATTAAAATCATGGGCTTTGCCAATACCGAACAAGACCCGCAAAAACAACTCTATCGCACCGAATTCATTAAGCATATTGCGCATCGGTGGCAGTGGCCGGAAACCCTGCTGCCTGAAATCAGCCGACAACAATCATGGAACATACTAAAAGCAACACGTGAACATGACATCATTCTGCGTCATCTAGCAGGCTGTTATCGCATGATTTTAAATTTTGCCGGACAGCATGTTCAAAGCAACTTGAAGGACAATCAAGACCTCAAACTGATAGGCCGCAAGCTGCATTCCTTTCTGGACAAAAAACCAGGCAAAATCGAGTTTATTACAACCCGTTCGGCGCTCCAAACCAAAGAACAGGAACTATCGCTCGTAGAAACTCGCTTCGCTGATGATCAAAGCGGCTGGAGCCTTTATCTTGGTCATGTTACCGCGGACAATCATGTCGAACAAAGTCTGATAAAAAACACTTGGAGCTTAATCGAATTGTTGGCATGGGTGATTGTCAACGGCCTATACCATAAAAAACTGAAACTTAATCACGACAGTAAAACACTCGCGCTCTCAACGAACGAACTGCAAACCACGACCGAACAATTACATGACTTTATCAGCAGTCGACTCGATAAATTGCACCTCGACCTGCCTAGCTATAAACAGCCCAACCAATGCCAATGCTCGCTATTGTTCATCAATATCGGCATGGAACCGGAAGACGAGCGTGGTGACGGACGCTTAGTCATGAGCGAACGCTCCGATCCTTTTAGTTATGGCAAGAGCCGTCAATCGTTTCTTCAATCGGTAAACCGGATTTCCATTTCGAACTGGGGAGAAGTTACCGCTAGCCGCGCATACGGACTGGACGGTCTATTCGATACATTCATCGACATCTTCAATAATCATCGACTTCCGATCGCTGATAGCGATGTCAAAGTTATTTGTAATACTTCGGCACGCGCCAATAGCATCAGCCATCGAGCTCAAAGCGTATTCCAAACGTTAATCCGTTGGTTCGGCCGACCGAATCCAAACGAATCCCCCCGCTACATCCTGGCAGGAGCCAAAGATTATTATATTTTTCAAAGAAAAAATAATACCCTACATTATCGAAGCATCGGCACTCGTCAGGAGTTGTTAAACGAATTAAGCCATGCTCAGGGACTTTTTAGCCCGACGCATATCGACCCTTTTTGCCTGGAAGAAAACGAGATACCCGAATTATTGAAATTAAATAAAGCCAATACGATTCAAGTATTTCATACTGCCACAAAAACAGGTATACAACTTTATTTACTGGACGAAAAAGGCGCACTGTTTCGCCAGCACTACCCTTCCGCGAAAGTCGACGGTTTATTGCGCCGTTATCAACACTTTTTGGATAACATTCTGAACCGATATTTCTTTGACGATAGCATCTCAATCGAGCACTATGAAATCAGACAAAATACCAATGCCATCATAAAATATACCCCAAGCGTTACAAACCGAATAAACTTGACACGCGAATTGGATATTCGCGTTTCCGGAGAACACTCGGCATCCTACACGCTTTATTGCAACGAAAAAGAATTTTCGACATTGACTTACGGTAAGCGCGCCCTTGCCGCGGCTGCTGAATATATTCTGGAATTTAGACAATCCCATCAACGATATCCTATTCATATCAGCGATATCGATGTACCGCTCGCAAACTTAGGCATTGAAAACGCATCGGAATTACAAACTATCCTCTTGTTGAAATATAAACAAAAAATCGAAAACCGTTTAAACAGCATTTCTGGTACATAACTATTTTTTTATCTAATGAGTTACAAAATTTAAAAAACTGAGAACCCTTAGATGCAAAGATCTTGGCCAGAAATAACATCCCTATTTTTGTAGCTCCGAGGAGCTATTTATCGCGAAATCCTTAGCATCAACACTTTTTAATTCATACATCACATGCACAACGAACAACGCAACCACCCAAGAATATCGGTCAAGGAATTAAAAGCCCATGTCAGTATCGACCGAATCAGGCAGGCCCCGATTGAAATTGACGGCGACGTTATCGACATTAGCTATACCGGCATTAAAATTCGTCTGAACTCGCCATTACCCGAAGAAAGCGAAGGCATTGTCAAAATTGTCATCGTGCTCCCCGAATCGAAAATTCCGATAACGATACACGGCGAGATTAAACATTACTGCCCACACTTCGAATACGGCCTGTACCATGGCAACTATTCGACTGAAGAAGCTTTAGACGAATTAATGTTCGAATGTGTCAAACACACCCAATCGGGCATCGCAATGCCGATAATATGACTGGGCAACGAATCCACAAAATGCTTTTGATCCTAAATTCGGCGGTTAAACCATGAAGCATATGAGGTTCTTTAAGTATTTCAATATGATTTTAATAAATATTGGTAACCATTCAGGAGAGAAAAACTATTTTGCAAAAGCATGGCAAGCTATTGCATTAACTTATAATTCTTCATGATCTTCATGGGGTGAAATACTTTTTATAGGTTTATCGATCAAAGCGCTCTCGCTTTCAAAAAGGCTAACTCCGAAATTTCGGTCCAACGCGAAACTTGACTTCTGAAGCTGACGACCGAATCGTAAACTTTTTTGACCGCAGGATCCTTTGCGGCCATTTCAGCAATAAGCTCGTCCGAAATCTGCTTGAGTTTTTTCAACACATCGTCAGGCAAGGGCAATACCGATACATTGTGCTTGTTCATTAAAGTATCCAAGGCTTGATTATTACGTGCCGTGTATTCGCTTATCATGTCCATATTTGCAGCCTTACACGCCGTCATTACAATTTGCTGCAAATCTTTCGGCAATGCGTCGAAGGCTTTCCGGTTGATAACAGCCTCGATCGTCGAGCCTGGCTCATGCCAACCTGGGTAATAATAAAACTTGGCTACCTTATGCAAACCGAAAGCTAAATCGTTATAAGGTCCGACCCACTCAGTCGCATCGATGTTATGGGACTGCAAAGCCGTGAATATCTCTCCGCCCGGCAAGTTAACCGTAGTACCGCCGGCGCGCCTCAAAACTTCGCCACCCAGACCTGGAATACGCATTTTCAATCCATCCAAATCGGCTACCGATTTAATTTCCCGGTTGAACCATCCGGCCATTTGCACGCCCGAATTTCCGGACGGCACCGGAATCAGACCGAACGGCTTGTAGAGTTCTTGCCACAACTCCAAACCACCCCCGTAATACAACCAAGCGTTCATTTCCTGCGCCGTAAAACCGAAAGGTACCGCCGAAAAAAACTGAGCCGCTTCCGACTTACCCTTCCAATAGTAAGATCCGGAATGGCCCATCTCGGCGGTTCCATTAGCAACCGCATCAAACACTTCAAAGGCAGGCACCAATTCCGAAGCCCCATAGACTTTAACGTTGATCCGCCCACCGCTCATTTCGGTGATCATTTGCCCCAATAAGTTAGCGCCATGCCCTAAGCCTGGAAAATTTTTCGGCCAAGCCGTAACCAACTTCCATTTAAAAGGCGTGTCGGCCTTACTGATTTCGGTACCCGTCAATGTTACAGTACTTGCCGCGACCGTACTCACGCTCGCTTTTTTTATAAATTCTCTACGCTTCATAATGCTATGCATCTCCGTAATTGCCGAAAAAGTTGATGATTACCCGTAATCAAAAAATTGGCTTTGAATGAAACATGAGTTTAACGAAGATTCACAAAACCTACCGAAACTTTCCTTAATAGCAACACGGCGATTTATGTTTCCTTGAAGAAACGAATCCCTTTATATACCTTTCGCACTTCAAATTCCGGCACTGCCTAAGGAGGCGCAGGGGTGCTCGGCGCCGAATTTTGATCTCCGATGAGTATACATGGACGGAATATAGCTAATTTTGCTATACTTTCACGCCGTACGCTGATCAGACACCGATCGGCGCCCACCTAAAAATCAACCTCACATTACCGGAGAACTTATATGGCAATTAAAGTCGCAATCAACGGCTATGGTCGTATTGGACGAAATATCGTTCGTGCATTGTATGAATCTGGCCGCAACGGTGAAATCCAAGTTGTCGCAATCAACGACTTGGGCGACTCAGCTACCAATGCACACCTCACTCAATACGATACCGCGCACGGAAAATTCCCCGGTGAAGTCGGTGTCGACGGCGATTACATGATTGTCAATGGCGACAGAATTCGTGTACTTTCCGAACGCGATCCATCCAAATTACCTTGGGCCGAACTCGGGATCGACGTCGTCCATGAATGTACCGGTTTTTTTACCAGCAAAGCCAAAGCTTCAGCTCATATCACAGCAGGTGCGAAAAAAGTTATCATTTCGGCCCCCGGCGGTAACGATGTCGACGCGACGATTGTCTACGGCGTCAACCACGACACGTTAAAAGCTTCCGACACGATCATTTCCAATGCCTCGTGCACCACCAACTGTCTGGCACCATTAGCAAAAGCCTTGAACGATACCATCGGCATCAAACACGGATTGATGACCACGATTCATGCTTACACCAACGACCAAGTATTGACCGATGTTTATCACAGCGATTTACGCCGCGCTCGTTCCGCAACACAATCGATGATCCCAACCAAAACCGGCGCAGCCGCAGCTGTCGGTTTGGTTCTGCCTGAATTGGCCGGAAAACTGGACGGCTTCGCCATGCGCGTACCGACCATCAACGTTTCGGTCGTCGACTTATGCTTTACCGCCGGAAAAGATACCAGCGTGGATGAAATCAACAGCATCCTGAAATCCGCTTCGGAAAAATCGAACGGCATCTTGGCTTACAACGACAAGCCACTGGTTTCTATCGACTTCAACCATAATCCTGCATCATCTATTTACGAATCGTCATTAACCAAAGTCACTGAAGGCAACTTCGTTAAAGTTTTGGCATGGTACGACAACGAATGGGGCTTCTCGAATCGTATGCTGGACACCACTGTTGCTTTGTGCAACGCAAAATAAAGGGCACTAATGTTACGAAGAACCAAAATACTGGCCACTTTGGGCCCCGCAACGGATAAACCCGGGGTCCTGGAAAACTTATTCAAAGCCGGCATCGACGTGGTTCGCATGAATTTTTCACACGGCTCGGCGCAAGACCATATTGACCGAGCCAACAAAGTTCGCGAATTAAGCCGCAAAACCGGACGCCGCGTCGGCATCTTAGGCGACCTGCAAGGCCCTAAAATACGCATAGCGCGTTTCAAGGAAACGAAAGTATGGCTTGATGAAGGCCAGGACTTCGCACTCGACATTAACTTGGGACCGAACGACGGCGATAATACCCAAGTCGGCATCACCTACGAACCGCTGGCTCGCGAAGTGCGCAACGGCAGCCGTTTACTGTTGGACGATGGGCGTGTGGTATTAGACGTGGTCGATACCGACGGTAAACGCGTCAATTGCAAAGTGGTGGTCGGCGGCGACCTATCCAACAACAAAGGCATCAATTTGATGGGTGGCGGACTATCGGCAGCCGCCTTGACCGAAAAGGACAAGGAAGACATCAAAACAATCGCGAAAATCGATTGCGATTATGTCGCGGTGTCTTTTCCGCGATGCGCTGCGGACTTGAACGAAGCCCGCGAACTTTTGTTGGCGGAAGGCTGCCATGCCGGCATCGTCGCCAAGGTCGAGCGCGCCGAAGCCATGGAAGTCATGGATGAAATCATCCTAGCTTCCGATGCAGTAATGGTCGCTCGTGGCGACTTGGGTGTTGAAATCGGCGACGCCAATCTTCCGGCCGCACAGAAACGACTCATCAGTCGCGCACGCGAACTGAATCGCATAGCGATCACTGCGACGCAAATGATGGAATCGATGATCGAAAACCCGATTCCGACTCGCGCCGAAGTCTTTGACGTTGCGAATGCAGTCGTCGACGGGACCGATGCAATCATGCTGTCGGCCGAAACCGCTTCCGGTAAATATCCGGTCAAAGCGGTCGAAGCGATGGTACGGGTTTGCGAAGAAACCGAGAAACAACCGAGCGTTCGAGTTTCGAAGCATCGTATGGATACCCAATTCCAGCGCATTGATGAAGCAATCGCAATGTCGGCGATGTATATGGCGAATCATACAACGATTCATGGCATAGCAGCATTGACAGAATCCGGGTCGACACCGTTATGGATGTCCAGAATCAGCTCGGGAATTCCTATCTTCGCATTTAGCAGCCAGGAAAAAACCTTGGGCAAGGTAACGCTGTACCGAGGCGTTTTTCCGTTTTATTTCGACAAACATCTGAAAGAGCCGGATCATGCCGAAGTCAACCGCGAGATCGTCAACCACCTAAGAAAGCGCCATCAAGCGCAAGACGGCGATAAATTTATTATCACCAAAGGCGACCTGACCGGCGTTCAAGGCGGAACCAACGCATTGAAAGTGATTACCGTGGGTGAAGGCTTAACGCCTTAACGACTCACTGCCATTTTTAAATGATGCATCAAAGGGCGGATATACTCCGCCCTTTTTTTTATTTCCGACTCCTGATTGTAAGAAGACTAGCCAAGCCTTCACATTTAGCGAGCGTAAGTCATTTTTCCAGTAATTCCCAATTTGGAAATCAACAAGGGTGTGGCGTGTGCTTGGCGAGGATGTCGGCAGCAGGGCGGATTTTTGCTCCTGCAAAATCCGCATTCACCCAGCACCTAAATTCCATAGCCTATCGGCTATGATCGATAATTTTCGTTAATTTAGGTGCTGGGTTCAAGCCATCCGTGGCGTTCAGACTGACGTCAAGTCCAAAAAACCATTTTATCTTTTTCCCTTCGGAATCAAACCTAGTAGCTTTGCCACATGTCTTTCGGTAATAAATGCCAAGAAAAACAATTGTATAAAATTATCGGCTTCGATTAGATCGAGACCGATCTTTTTTGGAACCAATTCCTTGCGAGTTCCAAACAATTGATCCCATACCGATAACACGATACCGTAATTACTATCATGTTCGCTACGTAGCGCCGAATGATGGGTTCTATGCAAGGCCGGCGTAATAATCACCTTCGACAACAAATCTTCCTTCTCGAAAGACAAATTCGAATGATGGAAGAAAATAAAAGACAACTCGATCAGTTCGATCGCGAGAATAACGTAGGCATCGACACCGAAAACAATGACGAACAAACATTTCATGATAATTTCAATAAATAAATCGAATACATGAAAACGAAATCCGGTCGTCACATTGAACGTTTTATCGCTATGATGAATCTTATGGAAACGCCACAAAAATTCGTTTTTGTGGCTTGCATAATGCCAAGCATAAATCGCAAGATCGAACAGCAAAAAAGATAACACCCATTTAATCGGCCCGTTAGACAGACCGCTCAATACGCCATAATTCGAAAACTGTTGCGCCACAAAAAAAAGCGAGGACGCTCTTAACGTGGTTAAGATAACGTTATTGAATAAAAAAGCCGTAGTGTTGGTAACCACCGAATTCTTCGCGACTTTCCGATCGAACCGCTGGTAAGGTTTCAACCCTTCTATGACTATTAACAACAGAAATGCTGCTATCGCCAATAATAAAAAGATCTCATTCAATGGTAAACCTTGCTCGGTAACCGGTAAAGAACCATCCGTAACGTTCATGGCGCACCTTGACTAATAATACACATATCAACACCCCATATCGGAAGTCTTGCTGGAAAATTCCCGACCGATCTCCAAAATATCTTCTAATAAATCAAAACATTACAGACTTTCAAGCTGTTTATTTAATTTATTGATTGTTTCTTCGTCATCTATTTGCCGAGTAATATCGTATTGCACGCCGAGAAAATAAATCAGCTTGCCGTTCCGATCGAATAATGGAATTATCTTAAATCGGTTATAGAATAGCTCACCGTCTTTTTTATAATTACGCAAAATCACTTCAACCGGCTTTTGATCATTAATCGCCTCCTGGATCCTCTTAATTTCTTTTTGGTTTCGGTCGTCGCCCTGCAAGAATCGACAATTGCGCCCAATCACTTCTTCCTGCGAATAACCGGTAACCGCTTCAAACGCTTTGTTGGCGTAAACAATCGGCATGTCGTCAAGGTCGGGGTCGGCTAGCGTAATGCCGTTAATACATTCATCCAGAATCAGCGATAGAATTTGCGGAATCAGTCCCGGATCTTTTTCAGCGATAAAAGCCATGGTTATACTCCTAGATAAATTTTACGATTGGAACATTCAGTATTGGCTGTCGGACGCATTCAATAACCTTCCTTGCGGTTCACCGTAATGACCACACAGCAGTGTTTGGATGTTTTCCAGCGAATTTTGCAAGCCTTCCTCGATCGCAACCCGAATCAACTTTTCAAACGGCCTCATGAAAAAATCGACATGCAATAACTCAAAGCTTATTTCTAATCGGGTAGAATCGCTGCAATCATTTTTCGTGAAGCTATAAACTTCACGAAATTCTTGGCTTACCGATTCCAGCGCCAATATTTGCAACGGCACAAATTCGGTGATCTCGAACATCGATTCAACTTTTTGTCCTTGCTCTATTCTCACTTGCTTGGCTCTTGACCCGACTCCTATACGATGACCCTGCAGCACCTCAAATTCAATAACTTCTAAGGCCCATTTAGGATAATTATCAAAAAAATGTAATCCGACATAATCAAACACGTCAGCGACGGATTTTTCGATACCTATATCAGCTTTGCCGATCAACGGTTTTGATAAATCAAATGCAAACATACCGCCTCCCGGTCGAACCTGAGTTGAAGCTTTTTTTATCCGGCACAGAACCGCCATCGGTACGCATTTTCGGATGAATGTCGTTACCCGTCATGGCAACCTTATTGCTCATTAGCTTCCCCCATATCGCATAGCTGCTTGTTTTTTGAAAGAGTCGACCATCGAATCACAAAGCTGTTTGAATAACGGCCTGAATGCAAGGCTAATGACTTGGTTGGCAAATTCGAACTCTAATTCAAGTGAGATCTCACTCCCATGATCTTTCCAAGGATCGAAAAGCCAAACTCCCTTAAGAATCTTAAATGGGCCATCCACAAGACTCATCCTAATGGCACGATTTTTTTGCAGAAAATTAATCGTTGTAAAAGAAAATCCGACTCCGCCTTTAGCCATCGTTACGGTTGCCTTCAACCAGTCATCGTTTTTTTCATTTACCACTGATCGGGTGCACAACGGAATAAAATCCGCATAAGTACCAATATCACTAACTAGAGCGAACATTTGCGAAGGTGAATATTCGACCCGAGTTTGCCGATTGATTTTAATCATCGATTGTCTCTATACCCTAAATCGAACAACCAAAAATGACGGAAATGCCGATTTAAAAGGGACCGACAACCTGCCTAACAGTACAGCGACGTCATAAGTTACTACCGAAATGAAATCCGCAAAAGTTATAAACACGTTAACGATTTCAACGTTTAACTGTTCCATGCTTAGACTGCTGACTAAGGTAGTCGGAGCGCCTTAAGTCGAAAGAATTATTCAATTTTTCGATCTCGTGTTGCGCATGTATTTGTTCGGTAATGTCGTATTGAACGCCTAGAAAATAAATCAACCGACCTTCGTTATCGAACAAGGGGGTAACAGAAAGCCGATTGTAAAAAAGATCGCCGTTTTTTTTATAGTTTTTTAGCGTGACTTCAACTGGTCGTTGATTCCTGATCGCATCACGCAACCTTTCGATTTCCGGTTGATCATTATCCTTTCTTTGCAAGAAACGACAATTTTTTCCGATAATTTCTTCACGGCTGTAACCTGTAATTCTTTCAAAAACTTCGTTCGCGAAAACAATCGGATTATCATCCAAATCGGGATCGGACAAGGTAATACCATTAACGCATCCGTCCAAAATTTGAGTAAGAATGTGAGGAATGATTCCCGGGTCTTTTTCTATTTGAAATTTCATGTTCAATAACCGCCATCTGACTCAAAAAATATTCGGATTGCTTAACAACATTCATCAATACCAAACTCGGATTAAGGGCTCAATAATTAAGATTCTATTAACATTTTAAGATTACGAACCGTTCGGCTCGCTCCCTCTCTGACAGCAATATGAATCAACTTTTCAAACGGTAACATGAAAAATTCGAGTTTCAATAACTCGAAAGTAAATGTGACTTCGGTCTGTTCCGCCGAGCGCCCCGGCTTTAAATCATAAAAACAACGATAGGGATTCGAAACACCTTCAAAAGTCAATTTAGTAAACGGATCGAAACAGGTTACTCTAAAAGTTGACTCGCTTCTTTGCCCCTGATCGATTCGCACTTGCCTGGCAAGACTATTCAAACGTAACGGTGGATCGCTCAGCAGTTCGCATTCGATGACCTCAGGCGACCACCTAGGATAATTTTTAAAAAAATCGACTCCGATAAAATTAAACACATCATCCATCGGCTTATTGATGATTGTGCTAGCAGTGCCCGAAGCGGAATGATCCGAATTAAATCCAAACATTGACAAGCTCACGATTTGGTAAACAATAGAAGCGAATAATCCTTGTGACTGGCTCGTTTATTTCATTCATTTCGATCTGAATGAGTTGCCAAATAGAATATCAGCATAATTCACTCTGGCAATTATACTCCTTGCAATATTGAAGATGTGGTTGGAAATAGCTTCCGGAAATATACCTTTCGCACTTCAAATTTCGGCAGTGCCTTATAGGAGGCGCAGGGGTGCTCGGCCCCTCACCTAGCGTTAGGTGAGGGGCCAGCATGGAGCTGGCATAGAGCCTTGTATGATTAATTTAAATGAATTTTAGCCAGGAAATACTTTAAGCTGTACCGAGTTCATTGGGAGGCCGCTTGAGCCTGAGGACTGGATTAAACCAGAGCCTACATGGACGTATTCACCCAGCACCTAAATTCCATAGTCCATTGGCTATGGTTAACTATCTTGGATAATTCATCCAGCACCTAAATTAAGCCATGATTTTGAATCATTGCCAAAGACCTATGGAATTTAGGTGCTGGATTTAGGTGCTGGGTTCACGGCGTCCTTTGACGGGTACCCCGGCGCCGAATTTTGATCTCCGATGAGTATAACTGAGCATACGCGCCACATGCATAATTACGCAAACCATGTGTAACTCCGCGTAATTGCCTAGTAAACCCAGTCGTTGTGTGCCAACGGCATACGATTCAACAAGTCCCGGCGCTCACGCCAGTCAGGAAGAAGCTTTTCCATATGGGCCTTAAACCGTTCATTATGTGTACGTTCAAGCAGATGCACCAACTCATGCACTAGGATATATTCCAAACACTCGGGCGGCTTCTTCGCCAACTCTAAGTTCAGCCAAATACGCTTTGCTTGCGTGTTACAGCTGCCCCACTTGGTTTTCATCCTCTTAACGCCCCAATCGGCAGCGGCTACGCCTATTTTGCTTTGCCAAACAGTCAATAAGTCAGCGATTCGTTTCTTTAACGCATCTCGGTAAAACGAGTTCAATGCCAAAGCCCTGTTTTCAGCCGTCGCAGACGCACTGACATACAGGTGTAACCAGCCACGCCCCAACTTGATTTCATGTTTACCGGAGCGCTCTACGACATTGAGCCGATAGCGTTTTCCCCATAAGTAATGACATTCGCCACTCACCATTTCCCTGTCAGACTGGCGGGGTTGTTTGGCAAAGTCACTTTGCTGCTTTTTGATCCAGGGAATGCGACTGATCACCGCCATACGAATAGCCGTATCCGTCATGGATTCCGGCGCAGACACCCGCACGCGGCCATCGGGCGGCAACACGCTGATATGCAGATTTTTAATTGCCTTGCGATTCAACTGCATCGCAATCGAACCGATTTCAATCATTGCCATCACTGATACTCTTTCTGCGCCTTGGCCAATTCCATTACGCCTTGAATATCCACGTTATAACCAGCCGTTTCTTCCCTGATAGCATTGGCAATTTCACGCTCTTTAAAACGATCACCCGCCCAATCAGCCTTTTTGGTGTAACGAATCGCAGTATCAATTTTCGTTGCCAATACTTCATCATTGCCAAAGTTATCGTAGAAAGCTCGCTTGGCATTGGTGTCTATGGAAGGCGGATAATTCGAAGTCGTTTGATCCGGGCGAATGACCTTGCGAGACAGCTCGCGAATTCGCTCCAGATATTCCTGATATTCAATGGCCTTTTGTCTGCGTAACTCAATCAATTCATCTAATAAAACAGACATCTGTTCGTAATATTTCGGATTAACAGGATTTTCATCCACGATGGTTTTACGCACATTGTTTTCGATGGTTTCAGACATGGCTTCTCGGTTCTTGCGGATACTCTCCGGCAAAGCATCCAAGGCATCGGCGCCTTTTTCGACAATCAGCTCGATGAGCCCGAGTTCTTCAAAATCCATCAAGGTTTCGCTATCATCAGCCCGAATATACATATCTAACAGGTGGCGCATCGCAGGTTCAAAGCGTTTCATCTCCACTAAATCACCGCTGGCCAGTTTTACCTCGTCGCGAACCTTTTCAAAGTGGGCGACTTCCGACCGGATTGCCTCAACGTCTTGTGCAGAATATCCGGCATCGGCCATTTCGTTGGCGATATTGGCAAAGACTCGCAGCAGCTTGGCCACGTTCTGGTACAGAGTTAAACGAAGCGCCTCCTTTTCAGTCAATTCATCCTGATTCCATCCTGACTCGCCACAAAAATAGTGAATGTAATCCTCGGTGTTCCGCGGGGCTTTTACCGGCTCACATAAAGCGCGTACCATTTCCAGCGCATTATCCAAATCGAGCTTGGCTTGCTCTAAACGATCTTTTAATAGCCCGGCGACATCCTCCTTGTCGTAGCCGTCAAATGCGCCCTCCGTATAATCCGATACCGCTTTATCCAATGAGCGGAACAGGTCTTTGTAATCGATGATATAACCGTATTCTTTGTCATCACCATCCAAACGGTTTACCCGACAGATCGCCTGAAACAGGTTGTGATCGACCATTTGCTTATCGATATACAAATACGTTGCCGAAGGCGCATCAAAGCCGGTTAAGAGCTTATCGACCACAACCAGCAAGCGCATTTGCCCTGGCTCATTCACGAAGCGTTTTATGACTTCCTTTTCGAACTCCCCCACGCGCCTGGCTGCTTGCTCTTCAGGTTGCTCGAAATAATCCGCCAACATCTTGCGGTAGGTGTCGTATTTAAACAACTTTTCCGTTAAGCCTTCACCGGTTTCTTCACCCTTAATGCCGGCAGCGGTAGGTTGGAAACTGGTAACAATGGCAATCTTGCCTGCCAAATCGGTTTGGCTGAACATCTCATAGGCCTTACAAACTTGATACACACTAGAGCACACCAACATGGCATTGCCGCGTCCGTCCATCAGGCGCGGCTTGGTATCCATGTCCAGTAGGATGTCATTCACAATCTGCTGCAAGCGCGATTTGCTGGACAGCACCTTTTGCATGGTGCCCCATTTCTGCTTGAGCTGTGTTTTGGCTAATCGAGACAGGCCACGGGTTTTCGCCTCAAACCATTCATCCACTTTCTTCTGGGATGTGATGTTTTGGTCTATGTCTCGCGCTTCGTAGCGCAAATCCAGTACCACGCCATCGGCCACGGCTTCGTCGAATTTATAGGTATGAATGTAAGGCCCAAACACCTCTACGGATTTTTTCTTGTCCTTTTTCATCAGCGGCGTACCGGTAAAGCCAACAAACATGGCCTGCGGCAGAATCGATTTCATCGCTTCGTGTAACTTGCCCGATTGAGTACGGTGACACTCATCGACAAACACAAATAGATCACCTTTGGCATTGAAATCCGATGGCAGAGACTGCTTTAACTCTGCAATAAACTCATCGGTCGCGGCATCGCTCTCGGAATCGGATTGCCTACCAAACTTGTGTACCAAAGAACACACCAACCAAGGATTGGGTTGATTGAGTGTCGCCACCAAGTCGGCACCGCTTTTGGTGCGATAAATATCTTCCTCAACGCCGGTGAAAACTTTTTCAATCTGCTCGTCGAGCTCAGTACGGTCGGTCACGATCAGCACGCGGGCATCTTTTACGTTTTCGCGTATCCATTTGGCCAGCCACACCATGGTGAGGCTTTTGCCCGAACCTTGAGTGTGCCAAATAATCCCGCCCTCACGCCTTGCTATATGGCGTTTTGCAGCTTCAATACCAAAGAACTGATTATGGCGGCAGGTCTTTTTAATACCGGCATCGAAGACAATAAAATCGTGGATAATTTGCAGAAAGCGCGCTTTGTTACACACGCGGCTCAGATGGAAATCGAGTTTATGGCCATAAGCGTTTTCTATCTCTTCTTTCCACTCAAGGTAATGTTTTTCAGGAGTCTCAATCGTGCCGTAACGCAGGCCTTGAGTATCGTTGCCTGCCATCACTAATTGCATGGTGGTGAAGAAATTGCGGACAAAATCTTTCTTTTGGTTATCGAGATTCTGGCGAATACCTTCTGAAACAGACACAGAAGAGCGTTTCAATTCAATCACGCCCAGTGCGATACCGTTGACATATAGCACGATGTCGGGGCGCTTTTTGTTTTCGCCTTTTATTGAAACTTCTTCGGCAATCGCAAAATCGTTCGCTTCCGGGTTCTTCCAGTCAATCAGCCACACGGTTTCGTTTAGATGGCCTGCGCCTTCCTTGTCTTTCACACCGTAACGCAGCAAACGATAGACCTCTTTATTGGCGTAATAGAGTTTTTTACCTTCGCCCAGTGCAGCCGCCGTATCCAACTGGCGAATGGCACGATTAATGAGCGCCTCACTCACACCTCGTTTTTGCAGCCAATCGGTAAGAATGCCCACATCGATATTTTTATTATTGTTTCGATCGTGCCAGTCACCCAAATAGCGATAGCCCAGGTCATTTTGAAAGAACTGGACGATGCGGTTTTGGGTGATACGTTCTCGCTGGCCGACGTTGCTCATATCTTTGTCCTTGGCATTTCAATATTGCCTATTTCTCTTCTTGTAAAGATTCTGGAATAAACCCTTGGTTTGCTAGCGCCTTCACCACACCGCGAATTAAGTAGTTATTACTAAATCCAAAGGTATATTGACGAGCACCTTCGCTAATAGGTTGCAACATTTTACGTTCTACCAATTTTTTAATTTGGTAGGTGCGTTGCGTAGCTGTTAATTCGGGCATGGCTTTCGACAAATCAGCGGCTTTGGCAACGCCCAGTTTTGCCGCTATTTGCAAAATAGATTCTTCTTGTTCGGTAATTAATTCACGAGATTTAGCATAGCTTAACGCGGGATTTAAAATTTTCGTTTGAAGATACGTAAAGTTGGTCAACTGATCCACTTTTTTAAGTTCGGCCAAAATACCTGTAAGTACATATCTGCACCAAGTTTCCTGGCCATCAGAAGAACCCGTATCTGCTTCGGCTAACATGGCATAGTATTTATCACGATCGTTACAAAATACTGCAGTGGGGTTGAGAACGCGCCCGCCTGTACTGACGTTAAAACCATATTTCATTAGTAACGCATAGGTGAGTAGACGGACGACACGCCCATTACCGTTCCCAAAGGGATGAATCCAACCAAAGCGATGGTGCGCTAAGGCTACTTTGATCAGATCATACTTGGGCGCATCGGCCTGGTTAATAAATGCAACTAACTCCTGCATATAGCCAGGCACTTGTACTGCGTCGGGGGGAACATGTTCTGACTGAGCAATACGAACTGCCCCCGACCGATAAGCCCCAGGCGTTTTATCACCTTCACGATCTAAGTTATTCACCGTCATATCATGAAGTTCGCGGATAAAATGTTCAGTGATTGGCATGCAGGGCTTTATTGACGATTCAATATAGTCCATAGCCTTTTCAATATTTACCATTTCGCGCAAATGATCTGAAGGATCTGCACCCTCTAACTTACTTTCAACGTAATCCGCTAGAGTAGTATGATTGCCTTCAATACGCGCCGAACCCAAGCTTTCCAGCATGTGGAAAATCGCTTTAAGCTGGAAAAACATGGGAGCTGGTGTACTGCCACTTAGTTGCAAGCGCCGCAAATGTTCAAGTTCAGTCAGAACATCGACCAAAGGAGAGTCAAAGGACGGGTTTAGCAAACATAAATCGTGGTGATTAAATTGAGGCATAACTCGAACTATCTATAATGGCGTTGATTGATTATCTTGAATTTACGCTATAAAAAACTATAATGTCAATAAGTTATGTGTACAGTGATAAGTCCATTATCTATAATTGCTGCAAAAATTAAGTTAAATAAGCTAGACCGTGCAAGTAAAAAAACAGATATGGCTTTCAAACTTTACTATTCGTCAAATGCAGTGCGAATTTGGGCTATTGCTTTCCATCGTGATGCCCTAGTTGACTTGTATGATGCTTCATCACCAAGTTTCTCGCCCTTTTCACGTTTTGTGATTTTGTATTTGGTCCACATCCGCTCCTGGTACTGCTGCATTGTCGGAAACTCATCTCTATTTAGAGATGCTAAGTCCACCGACTCCCGATTGGCGCCACTAGGATGGGGGAGATAGGAAATTTTCTTTCCTCTTGCGCAGAGATAATCATGGACGGACATGTGAGATATCTGAACTTTTTGGCATAGCGCTTTCTGGGCCTTGCGGCCTAGCACCAAAAGCGGCCACTAATAAGAATTTAGCTAGCTTGTTGATCATGTGCAGTTTCCTTTGCATTCATTAATCGCGTCTTCCCCGTCAGCAGTTCTTGCATCATGCCTTGTTTGATTTGGCGGGTTTTGCCAAGGCGTTGTTCCAGCACCTGAATCTCTTCGTCCATATCGGAGAGGATGGTGGCGATGGCGGTTTGTTCTTCTTTTAATGGAACTGGAATTTTATAATTTGCTATTGCTGGCAGTGGTACTCTTCGATGGCCTGCACTTCCAACCATCTCAGATTCGAGGGACTTCCTAAATACATCTCTATTACTCCAGTAATAAATGAATCTCGAATCCGAGTTATCAGTAGCTCGCAGAACATGAAATTCGGTACTACCAAAACCAATGTCAGTATGAAGTGTTTCAGCATGGCAACCTTTACCATTCTCAAAGCAGGGAGTTATCTTCGCAACCAAGACATCTCCACGCTCAAAATAAGTGAACCCACTTTTTACATTTTCAATGGTCATCAGATGTTGACTCGATAGTTGAGCCTGCTCTGTGACATCTTGCATGCCTACAAATGACACTAGGCTAGTCGGCTTGATGTGCTTCTTCGACACCGAGGGCTGAAATAGCGCTCCGAACCCAAGCACCTCCCAATCCTCCGGTATTTCCCCCAGTTCACTTGGCTTGGTGCCTTTTTTCGTACCATCTTCACGCAAAGCAAAGGGCGGCAGGCGGTTGCGGCCGGTGAGGAGTTGTTGCATGGTGGCGGTTTTGATGGCCTGTTTTTTGGCGATCAGTTTTTCCAGCTCGCTGATTAGGGCATCGACATCGGATAGGGCATTGGCGATGGCGGTTTGTTCTTTTGTGCTTGGATACGGAATATGTAAAGCTAAAAAACTGCCCTTGGAAATATTTTTCATACTTCCACTTGTACCTGTGGCAGATTCCTTGATTTTTTGAGCATACACAGGATAGCTTAATAGGAATGCCAGCCACTTTGCATCTGTACCTTTTTCTTGGCTTAATCTCATCTGCCAAAGTCTGTCGGGTAAAAACAGATTCGGAACATCTGCTGGAACAAAGCCAAGCTCCCCAACGAGAGCAGGTGTATTCATCCTACTCACTATAATTGAGCCTTTTCTAGCTAAGCACTTAGCTCGTTTTATATCTCTTGGAAGAATGGATTTTGCTTCAGATGCAAAAAAATAACCATTGCTGACACACGAGGTTTTAAGCACGTGACAACCATGGGGAAAGCCATCAAGGCTATCAAGTGAATTGACGCTCACACCTGATTCTAAGGCAGCAACCAGACGATCTAGGTGGAGCACTTCCCAATCCTCCGGTATCACCCCAACTTCCGTCTGTTTATATCCAACGGGAATTGTGTTCGAAGTCGCTTCCGCCAGATACTTCGGACTCACTTCTGCTACCTGATTACTCATCACCCGTCTCCTGTTGTGCCTGCAACGCCAGTTGCTCCATCGCTTGTTCCCGTTCGCGTTCCAGCTCACGCTTCAATTCTTCTTCGGTCGGCAAATAAAGTAAATACTTGGCGGCAAATAGTTGTTTCTGCTCCGCCAGTACCGAGTATTTCACAACCGCCTCGCTTTTCTCACTGCACAGCACCAATCCGATGGTGGGGTTATCGTCATCGCCTTTGCGTTGCTCGTCGTACAGGCGCACATAAGTGGTCGCTCTTTGGCATCCCTGCCACCGCGACATATCGTACATCCTGTACATATCCATCTGACCAATATCCTGATGCTTGAGTTTGCCCAGTTTCAGATCCACCAGCAGAAAGCATTTGAGTTTGAAGTTGTAAAATACCAAGTCGATATAGAAGTCTTCATCGTCAAAGCGAATGCGTTGCTGGCGCTCGACAAAGGCACAGCCCTTGCCCAACTCCAATAAAAACTGTTGCAGGTTGCTGATAATGGCCTGTTCCAGTTCGCTTTCTTGGTAGGTTTTGTCTTGCAGGTTGAGGAAATCGAGAATATAAAGATCACGCAGATAGTCTTGTGCTGTTTCGGCCAATGGCTGGGTGTTAGCCTTGGCTTCTTGCTCGACCAATGCTCTGTCTTTGCTGGCCAGCAGGCGCTCGTAATAGAGCACGTTGATTTGGCGTTCTAATGCACGAGCACTCCAACTCTGGCTGATCGCCTCTTTCAGATACCAATCCCTTGCGGCTGGATTGTCGATACGCATTAAGGCTCGGTAGTGTGTCCAGCTTAATTCACTACGCACTGCGTCGTGAATTGGAAAAGCTAGATAAAACTGGCGCATATTACGAAGATTCCCGACATCAAAGCCTTTGCCTAAGCGTTCTGTTAACTGTTGGGAGAGTTGCTGTAATTGTTGCTTGCCATAGGCAGCACGGCTTTCACCCTGTTGTTCGTGTTCGACAATCATGCGGCCAATCTCCCAGTAGCTTTGCACCATCGCGCTGTTAACCGATTGACGAACTTGGCTGCGGGCTTGCTCAATCTGGCGGGCAATAGCATCCACCAGATGGTTTAATCCGGTAAAGTTTAATTCACTCATACCGACCACTCCAAGCCCATGGCTTTTAGGTGCCCTGCTACTTTGTCGCTAAACTGCTCTACCGATTGACTGATGGCGGGCAGGGGTTCGCTGTAACGCTCTTCCAATTCTTTCACTCGATTGGCCAGTTGCTGCGTCACTCGTTCGATTTCGGCAACAATGTTGCTTTCCAGTGTCGCCAGCCATTTATCTTCAACAATCAGGGCTTTGATCTCGTCGATGCTCAATTTGGGATACTGCTTAAACACGGCTAAATCGAGGGCATCTTGCGCCTCTTTCAGGGCTTTTTTAGACTCCGCTTCGGCATCGAACAGTTTCTTGGCCTTTTTAAGGGCGGCCTTTTCTTCCGGGTCTGCTGCCAGCTTCAAGCGTTCGGTAACCGTGGCTTTGGTGACTTTGTCTTTATCGTTCAGCGCTTCACTCAGCAGGCCATCTTCGCCGCCGTTTTCTTCCAAGTAGGTTTCCAGTTCTTGGCTGGCGCTATCGAGTGCGCCTTGCAGGGCATCCACTTGTTGCTGTTCGCTGGAGAAGAAACGGGCGATGATCAAGGCCGGTGGAATCAATTCGGCTTGGTATTTGGTTTTGTTAATCACCAAATCCGGCGTTTCTTTGAGTTTTTCGCCCTTTTTAACCGCCAATTCGCGCAGCACCTTACCTGCTGGCCAGTCATCCTGCACCAGTACATAGACATCGTCTTGCATGGTATCCGCCCAGTAATCCATCAAAATCTGGTAAATGTCGTATTTGCTGAGCAGTGAGTTGCGGGAATAGCTTTCCAACAAGTCTTCACTAATGCGGTGAATGATCTGTTTTGGCTGTTCACCTGGTTCTATGGCTTTTAAGTTGGCGCGCTCAGACCAATCGGTAAAGGGCACAAGACTCGCTGCGGCAAAGCTTTTAAATTCCTGGTGATTGAGAATGGTGATTTTCACCTCGCTGGCTTTGACCAGTGCTTGGCAATAACCTTCGCGCACGGGTTCGAACAGGCTGGCGCGAATACTGGGGAAGACTTGCCAGTAACGTTCCAAAGCATCGATATCGACATTGGGAATACCGCCCTGCAAATGGGCACTTAAGTCATGCAGGTCTTCCGGCTCGCTGGAATCAATGTAACGCGGAATATTCAGGTTGTAATCATTCGCGGCGATTTCGCTTATGGGCACCATGCGGGAATAGCGTGGCTGCTCCAGTTGTTTGGTGAACACATCGACGATTTTGTGAATGTCCTGGCTGCGTAGACGGTTTTTATTGCCATCTTTCATAAAGCCTTTACTGGCATCGACCATAAAGATACCGCTACGGGCGTGAGCGTTTTCTTTATCAATCACAATAATGCAGGCAGGAATGCCGGTGCCGTAAAACAGATTGGCTGGCAAACCAATAATGCCTTTGATATAGCCTTGCTTGATAAGATTTTCACGAATGCGCGCTTCGGCATTGCCACGGAACAGCACCCCGTGCGGCAGAATCACCGCGCCTTTGCCGGTGCTTTTCAGGCTTTTGATAATGTGCAGCAAAAACGTGTAGTCGCCGTTTTTTTCCGGCGGAATACCCCAGGTAAAACGGTCGAATTCATCTTCTTGCGGGTTAATGCCGCTGGTCCAGTTTTTATTGGAGAACGGCGGGTTGGCGACAGCGAAGTCAAAGGTTTTAAGCCGGCCGTTGGCGTCTTTCCACTGCGGGTCGGAGAGGGTATTGCCTTTCCAGATTTTAGCGGTAGCGGTGTTGTGTAGAATCATGTTCATACGCGCCAAGGCACTGGTGGCATTGTCCATTTCCTGTCCGAAAATACTCAAACCACGCGGCGCTTCATCGCTGGCTTTTAACAATAGCGAGCCTGAGCCACAGGTGGGGTCGTAGACGGTTGCGTCTTGCGGCGTATCGCTATTGATACCAATGACTTTCGCGAGAATGCGCGAGACTTCCGACGGCGTATAAAACTGCCCTTTGGATTTGCCCGATTCGGTGGCGAAGTGGCGCATCAGGTATTCGTAGGCATCGCCAAGTAAGTCGTCACCATCGGCACGGTTGTCGCCGAGGTTTAGCCCTTCAAAAATGCCGACCAACTTGCCTAAGCGATCGACCATTTCCTTGCCCTTACCGAGCTTGTCTTCATCGTTAAAGTCGGCCACGTCGATGACGCCTTTGAGGTCGTTCTCTTCAGCAAGCGCACTGATAACCTTATTGATTTTATCGCCGATTTCTTTGTCACCTTTTAGCGCAACCATATCGTCGAAGCTGGCACCTTGCGGCACCACGATCATGCCGTAGGGGTCACCTTTGTACTTATCGGAGACATACTTCATAAACAGCAAGGTCAGCACATAGTCTTTGTACTGACTGGCATCCATACCGCCGCGCAGTTCGTCGCAGCTAGCCCAAAGGGAGGAGTAGAGTTCGGTTTTTTTAATGGCCATGGTTATTCTTTACTGTGCCGGGCGCTTGCCCGGTCCGTTTATACTTCGCACGGTTATGTTTTCGGCTTTTATGGCAATGCTATTTTGTTCGGTAGCAAGGCGCGAAAACAGGCGTTAAGCTAAGCTATGTAACTGTTTTCGCTACGCAGCTACCGGACAAAAGAGCGCGCCAGAAAACTGAAAATGTGGCCGTGCGAAGTATATATACCTTTCGGACTTCAAGCTTCGGCAGTGCCTAAGGAGGCGCCGGGGTGTGCGGCCCATACGCATCACGTTAAAAATCGTCTAGCGTGATTTGGCGGGCGAAAGCGCCGTAGGATGGGTAGTAGCGAAGCGGAAACCCATCGCTTTGTTTGAGCGCAGATGCGGTTGTAATAACGCTGCCATTTACCAAACCCGCGATTTGTTGCAATGGCTCTCATGACGTCCCGGCCAATAGCAATTTAGCTGCAGCGAGGAGCAGCATTTAGATTGATGTGTATGGCAGGACACTCCAGCGATGAAGTTTGACCGGCGAAAGGTCCCGCTTGTAGTACCAACCCCTGCTCTCCGCTCCCGACTTACTGCTCACCCTACTCATCACAAATCCGCCAAATTCCCTTTGGTTTCGAGCCAATGCTTACGATCCGGCGAGCGTTTTTTGGCTAATAGTAAATCCAGTTGTTCGCTGGTATCGTCATCGGCGGCGACCGTTAATTGCACGAGCCGGCGGGTATCGGGGTTCATCGTCGTTTCACGAAGCTGGCTCGGGTTCATTTCGCCCAAACCTTTGAAACGCTGAACATTGATCTGGCCTTTCAATTTCTCTGCCTTAATTCGATCCAAAACGCCTTGACGCTCGGATTCGTCGAGCGCATAAAAGACTTTTTTGCCGATATCGACCCGATACAACGGCGGCATCGCGACGAAAACATGACCGGCTTGCACCAGCGCCTTGAAATGCTGGTAAAACAATGCGCAAATCAATGTCGCAATATGATTACCGTCCGAGTCCGCATCTGCCAAAATACATACCTTACCGTAGCGCAGGCTTCGCAAATCATCCGAACCCGGCTCTATACCCAAAGCCACCGCGATATCATGAACCTCCTGAGACGCCATGACTTGGCTCGAATCGACTTCCCAGGTATTCAGGATTTTTCCCCGTAGCGGCATGATTGCCTGAAACTCTCGATCTCTCGCCTGTTTGGCCGAACCGCCGGCCGAATCGCCCTCAACCAAAAACAATTCGGATCGGCCGATATCCTGACCGGAACAATCTGCAAGCTTACCGGGTAGCGCCGGTCCCGAGGTCAATTTCTTACGAACGATTTTCTTGGCGGATTTCAATCGCTTTTGCGCACTGGCAATGATAATTTCGGCAATTTTTTCGCCTTCGGACGGATGCTGATTCAGCCAAAGACTGAAACCGTCTTTCGCAACACCCGAGACGAACGCGACACATTCGCGCGAACTCAAACGCTCTTTGGTTTGTCCCGAAAACTGAGGATCTTCCAATTTGACCGACAAAATAAAATGGCAGTGCTCCCAGACATCTTCAGGAGAAACCTTGATGCCTCGCGGCAATAGGTTTCTGAAATCGCAAAATTCGCGCATCGCTTCAGTCAAGCCGGCCCGCAAACCATTGACATGCGTGCCCCCTTGCGCGGTCGGCACCAAATTGACATAACTTTCGTTAATCGCTTCCGGCAAACTATCCGCCGTCCACACGATGCCCCATTCGACAGCTTCATGATCGGACGTCATTTTGCCCATGAACGGCGGTTCGGGATAAAACTCGGCATCCCCTACACGATCGAGTAAATATTCCTTTAAGCCGTCCTGGTAACACCACTGCCATTGCTCATCGGTGAACTCGGATTGCAAAGTAATATTGAGCCCCGGGCATAATACCGCTTTCGCTCTCAATACATGCCTGAGCTTACTGACTGAAATCTTACTCGAATCGAAATATTTTTCATTCGGCCAAAACTTGACCGCCGTACCGGTATTGTTGCGGCCTACCGAGCCCATTTCGGTCAGATCGCTTTGCTTTTCGCCGTCGGCAAAGGTCATGCTATAAACCTTACCGCCCCGCTTAACCTCAATCTCCAAATAGGCCGACAAGGCATTGACGACCGAAACACCGACACCGTGCAGACCGCCGGAAAACTGATAATTTTTATTCGAGAACTTCCCGCCGGCATGCAGTTGCGTCAAGATCACTTCGACACCGGGAATACCCTGCTCCGGATGAATGTCGACCGGCATCCCTCTCCCGTTGTCGCTAACCGATACCGAGCCGTCTTTAGATAACACGACAGCAATATTGTCGGCATGTCCTGCTATCGCTTCGTCGACGCTGTTGTCGACTACCTCCTGCACCAGATGGTTCGGTCGGGTCGTATCGGTATACATACCCGGCCGTTTTCGGACCGGTTCCAAGCCGCTTAATACTTCTATCGCGGCTGCATTGTAATCATTACTCATACTTCCTAATCACTCATTATCCAATTTCATATATAATGGCGGGTTTGATTCCATCGCCCAATTTCTACGTACTATTTTATCTACATGCCGAAAAAAAAAACCACGAATTTATTCGAAGAATCCCTAGCCGAGCTTGAGCAACTCGTCGAGCAAATGGAACAAGGTGAGCTATCTTTAGAAGACTCGTTAAAATCATTTGAACGCGGCGTCGCCCTGACTCGAACCTGCCAGAAAGCCTTGCAGGAAGCCGAACAGAAAGTTCAGATTTTACTGGAAAAAAACGGCACTCAAACTCTGGAGCCCTTCACCGATGAGTAACGCACTGAAAGACTATCTGACCTTTTGTCAAAACCGAGTCGAAAGAGCCTTGGAAGCCCGACTGCCAAGCGAAAATCAAATTCCGACAAAATTGCACGAAGCCATGCGCTATTGCGTGCTGGACGGCGGTAAACGCATGAGGCCAATGCTGACCTACTGTACAGGAAAAGCCTTGGGTATTGCACCGGAAGATTTAGACGGAGCGGCCTGTGCGGTTGAATTCATTCATGTTTATTCGTTGATACATGACGATTTGCCGGCCATGGACGACGACGATCTCAGACGCGGAAAGCCGACCTGCCATATCGCTTATGATGAAGCGACCGCCATTCTGACCGGCGACGCACTGCAAGCACTGGCATTCAAGGTCTTGGCGGACGACCCGACCATCCGAGCCGATGCCGAAAGCCGCCTAAGAATGATTACGATGCTAACCAAGGCTAGCGGTTCTCAAGGCATGGTCGGCGGCCAAGCCATCGACTTAGAATCGGTCGGCACCATGCTGACCCTGCCTCAGCTTGAAAATATGCATATCCACAAGACCGGCGCATTAATCCGGGCCAGCGTCAACATGGCGACGTTAACGAGGCCCGATATCGCCCCTAACCAAGCCGAAGGCCTTGATCATTACGCGAAATGCATCGGCCTATCCTTCCAAGTCAAGGACGATATTTTGGACGAGGAAAGCGATACCGCAACACTCGGCAAAACCCAAGGCAAAGACAAGGACAACGACAAGCCGACCTACCCAGCCTTACTCGGCTTAGCCGGAGCAAAGCAAAAAGCCCAGGAGCTTCATGAGCAAGCCATTGAAAGCTTGAACGGATTCGGCTCCGAGGCCGATTTGCTTCGCGACTTGTCGCTTTATATTATTCAGCGGGATCATTAATACCCGACTTGAACACTCGGGTATTAATCTGCATAATCAGTCGGTAACAGCGTCAGTGCCGATCAACAAGGAATCGATTTATTCATGAAAATCACAGGAAATTTCCCCCTACTAGACAGCATCAAGCTCCCCTCCGACCTTAGAAAACTGCCGAAGGACCAATTAAAACCGCTTGCGAAAGAACTACGCGAGTTCCTGACTCACACGGTCAGTATTTCCGGCGGACATTTCTCGGCAGGCCTCGGCACCGTGGAGTTGACCGTGGCGCTGCATTACGTGTTCGACACGCCGCGCGATCAATTGGTCTGGGATGTCGGCCATCAGGCCTATCCGCACAAGATCCTGACCGGACGCAAGGAGCGCATGACCACGATCCGCACCCGTGACGGTATCTGCGCGTTTCCGAACCGCTCTGAAAGCGAATACGATGCCTTCGGCGTCGGCCATTCGAGCACTTCGATCAGTGCGGCATTGGGCATGGCGATCGCATCCGGTTTACGCGGCGAGGACAAGCATTGCGTCGCAATCATCGGCGACGGCAGCATCACCGGCGGCATGGCCTTCGAGGCAATGAACCATGCCGGTGCGATCGACGCGAATTTGTTGGTGGTTCTGAACGATAACGATATGTCGATTTCGCCGAATGTCGGCGCGTTGAATAATTATCTGACTAAGATTCTGTCGAGTAAGATTTATTCTTCGGTACGCGAAGAAAGCAAGAAGGTCCTAAGCAGTATGCCGAGCGTCTGGGAACTGGCGCGCAAGACCGAGGAGCACATGAAAGGCATGATCGTGCCGGGCACCTTATTCGAGGAATTGGGCTTCAATTATATCGGTCCGATTGACGGTCACGACCTGGACATGCTGGTGTCGACACTGGAGAATTTGAAACAGATTTCCGGCCCGCGCTTTTTGCATATCGTCACCAAGAAAGGCAAAGGCTATGCGCCGGCCGAAAAGGACCCCTTGGCCTATCACGGTGTGCCGGCCTTCGATCCGAGCCGGGACTGCCTGCCGAAATCAGCCCCTTCTCCGCATCCGACTTATACGCAGGTGTTCGGACAATGGCTCTGCGACATGGCCGAACAGGACGAGCGCTTGTGCGGCATTACCCCGGCGATGCGCGAAGGCTCCGGATTGGTCGCGTTTTCCGAACGCTTTCCGAAGCGTTATTTCGACGTCGCGATCGCCGAACAGCATGCCGTGACGCTGGCGGCGGGCCTCGCCTGCGAAGGCGGCAAACCGGTCGTCGCGATTTATTCGACCTTTTTGCAGCGCGGCTACGATCAATTGATCCACGATGTGGTCTTGCAGGATCTGGACGTCTTGTTCGCATTGGACCGCGCCGGTCTAGTCGGCCCGGACGGCCCGACCCATGCCGGCAGCTTCGATTACACTTACATGCGCTGCTTGCCGAATATGTTGATCATGGCACCGGCCGACGAGAACGAATGCCGGCATATGCTCTATACCGGTTATATTCATAAAGGCCCGGCTTCGGTACGCTATCCGCGCGGCAAGGGACCGGGCGTACCGGTCGATTGCACCATGACCGCGCTACCGATCGGCAAGGCCGAGATTCGCCACCAAGGCGGACGCATCGCGATGCTCGCCTTCGGCAGCATGGTGACGTCGTCGGTCGAGGTCGGTAAGCAGCTCGGCGCGACCGTCGTCAACATGCGCTTCGTCAAGCCGCTCGATGAAGCGTTGATTCTGGAACTGGCGAAGAGTCACGATATCATAGTCACGGTCGAAGAAAACGTCGTCGCCGGCGGCGCCGGCAGCGCGGTCAACGAATTTCTGCAGGCACAAAGAATCGTGATGCCGGTCTTGAACATCGGCCTGCCCGATGCCTTCATCGAACAAGGCACGCGCGAGGAATTACTGAGTTTTTGCGGATTGGATACACAAGGCATATTGCAGAGCATCGAGCAATTTTGCGATTGATTTTGTAAGCAGTACGAGCATTTCCCATGCTTGGGCTGGGCGCAGGGCGGGTTATTTAACCCGTCCCGAATGTTTCAGCACCACCCCAAACTCGACCGAAACGTTCGGGATAGCTTTTTCCTAAAAAAATATACGCGATAAGTACCCTATATTTTAACTATGAACAAATTAAAAGAAAAAATCCGAGACATCCCGGACTTTCCGAAGCCCGGCATTATCTTCAAAGATATTACACCGCTAGTCAAAGACCCTGTTGCATTAAGACTTGCAGTCCACCATCTACTGCATCCGTTCTTGGAAAGAGACATCACGGCCGTAGCCGGCATGGAAGCACGAGGCTTTATATTCGGCGCATTGGTCGCATGGGAACTGGGATTGCCGTTTGTGCCACTGAGAAAACCGGGCAAATTACCCTACGACGTACAAAGCGTTTCTTACGACTTGGAATACGGATCGGCGACACTGGAAGCGCATAGCGATGCGTTTGAAACCGGAGACCGCGTTCTATTGATAGACGACTTACTGGCAACGGGCGGAACCGCCAAAGCCAGTTGCGAACTGGTCGAGAAACTGGGCGCAACCGTCGAAGCCTGCGCATTTGTCGTTGAGTTGGATTTTCTAAAAGGAAGAGAAAAGCTCGAAGCATATGAAGTTCATTCGTTGCTTCACTTTTAGCACGATTCTTAGACTTCTCCTATGCAGGACGGGATTTGTAACCCCGTCCTGCACGTTTCGACCATGCCCAAAGTAATCCAAAACGCTCGGGGCGGATTGAAACGCCTAAAATTCTTGGTTCGGTATCGATTGCGCTTTGACCGCTTCAGAAGCATCCTCCACCGGTATAGGCTTTATATTGTCGAGTGATCCTTCAGGCTCCGTTTCAGCATCACTTACTTCGTCAAACAACGCCTCGTCAAAATCTAGCAGCGCTTCATTTAAGTCGTCATCGATTTCAACATTTCCATCGTTGATCAGATTATTACGCCACTGAAGATAAGATTCTCGGGTAAATACATAAGGGTCCAATGCCGCTTCATCAATGAATTTCAGCGCACCGTCAGCATTAGCCCTAGCATTGACAACTTCCAACACTTGTAATGCTTGCACCGGCATTCCAACATAGGTCGCCGGGTTCGCTGCGGTATCCAATACCGCCCCGGGAATACCCCGGGTAGTCGAGGGCCCTAAAAAAGGCAACATTAAATAAGAACCCTGCGGAACACCCCAGACCGCGAAGGTCTGATCAAAGTCTTCTTCATGATGCTCCAATCCCATGTCGGCCGCAATATCGAGTAAACCGCCCAGACCCATTGTGGAATTCACCAGAAATCGTCCTGAATCCTCGGCGCTTTGCTGAAACTTGCCCTGCAAAACATCATTGATAACGGTATTAATTGTTTTTAGATTGCCGAAAAAGTTATTGACTCCAGTTTGCACAACATCCGGCGTCACGGTTTTGTAAGCTTTGGCGACAGGTTCGGCTACATATTCGTCAACTGTCATATTAAAAGCGTACACCTTACGGTTTATGTTTTCGTAAGGGTCTACTTCCGACACCGATAAATCTTGATTCGCCGTCGTCGTGCAACCGCTTAACCCGTAAGCCTGAGCACAAAGAAAAACGACGACTATTCGTTGACGCTTGCTACCAACTATGCGCATAAAAAACCTACTGCTTGGAATAAAGATCGATTTTTTCGCTGATTTTTTCGATCAGCATTTCATAGCCATCACGCTTCAAGATACTGCTATACTCCGAACGCCTTAAAGCCAAATCGCTGACGCCGTTGGCAATGATGTTGATTATTCTCCAACCATTGCCTTTTTTCTTCAACATATAATCGAATTTAACATCCTTATCATCCGGTATGACCAAATAAGTATGCACGATGACACCGCCTCTTCCGGTCTCTTCTTCCGATTCGAATTTAAACGATTCGCCTGAGTATTCCTTAAAATTGTGCGCGTAAGCCGCAACACTGAATCGACTAAACACCTCGACAAATTTTTCTTGTTGATCAGACGACATATTCTCCCATTCACGCCCGACCACAACCCTGGCAATCATATTTAAATCATGACTCTCACTGACCGGTTTTTCAAGCTTATCGAAACGGCCTTCATAGCCTAGTTCCTTGCCGTTTTTCATAACATCTAATAACTCGGCTTGAAAATTTTCAACGACCTCTCTGGCACTGAGAATATCCTCGGCATAGACCTCGGTTAAGCTCAGCAAAAAAAGCAAAAAAAGAACCGATATTTTATTTATTATTAGACTCTGATACATAAAAACCCCAAAAACAGATATTTCCGGCATGCTTTGCCGGCCGTGAAGAAGATATCTAAGATCAACCACATTTCGGTCCTTCCCAAGCTCTATCTTGGGAAGGCAAAAACCGGAAGCCTCTAGCTTCGAGGGATTAGACCGGTCGATTGAACTTGGTTTAACTGTAACCGCTACAAGCGAAGGCGTAGTAAATACATCGGCTTACTTTCACTTTTACCGCGAAGCCCTATGCAGGACGGGTTAAATTCCCATACGCATGAAGTTAAAAAAGGCCAACCCACTCTGCTCTTCCCCAAGTTGCTATTAAAGCATGTAGCCCGTATGCAGCGTAACGGAATACGGGACTGGCGTGGCTCCTAGCTTCCCGGATTGCGCTCCGTTCCATCCGGGCTACGCTGTTTATACTCGCCGGAAGAGATCGGTAGCGATTCAGCAGCGGGGATCTGTGCTTAGATTGATGCGCATGGGTTGAATACCGCCTCGCATCCGGCTTTGCCGAGAACCCCGGCGCCTCCTTAAGCATCGCCGAAATTTGACGTGCGAAAGGTAAAGATATACCGGCAACAACGGCATCCATACCTCCATGGGCACCGCTCGAACCTACTTTATTTATGAATCCATCGCCTCAACTGTAATAGGAATGCCGGAGAGACTAGAAGCCGGCTTTTCATTTGCATAAACCGGAACCGGTTCTGGAACCATATCGCCTTCGGTTTTAGGCCCCCTGATCGCTGTCAATAAACCTTTAATCGGGTTTTTCATCATATCTTCTACGGCCGTTGCCTCGTAGCCGCAATGCGCCATGCAACTCGCGCATTTCGGATTTTTTGAAGTACCGTATTTTTCCCAAGGCGTATCATCGAGCAATTGCTGAAAGGTTTCCGCATAACCTTCGTCGGATAACAAGTAGCAAGGCTTTTGCCAACCGAATACATTGCGGGTCGGATTGCCCCATGGCGTACAATTATAGTTTTGATTACCGGCCAAAAAGTCTAAATAGAGCGACGAATGATTCAATTTCCATTTACGATTCTTGCCGATCTTGAAAATGCCCCGGAATAATTCCTTGACATCGCGTCCTTTGATAAAGATATCTTGTTGCGGCGCGCGTTCGTAACTGAAACCCGGCGCGATCGTAATACCTTCAACGCCCAATTCCATCGCATAATCCAAAAACTCGGCGACCTCTTTCGCTTGCTCACCTTGAAACAGCGTGCAATTGATCGTGACTCTAAAACCTTTATCGAGGGCCAACTTGATCGCTTCGACCGCTCTATCGAAAACGCCGTCCTGGCAAACCGATGCATCGTGCCTTTCTTTATTGCCATCTAAATGAATGGAAAAAGTCAGATAAGGAGATGGCTTGTAATCATCGATCTTTTTCTTCAATAACAGTGCATTAGTGCACAGATATACGAATTTCTTTCTGGCGATGATGCCTTCGACAATTGCAGGCATATCTTTATGAATTAACGGCTCGCCACCGGGGATCGAAACCATTGGCGCATCACATTCGTCGACTGCTTGCAAACATTCCTCAACCGATAAACGCTTATCTAAAATATCATCCGGATAGTCGATCTTTCCGCATCCGGCGCAGGCCAGATTGCATCGAAACAATGGCTCGAGCATCAGAACCAAAGGATACTTTTTAGCCCCTTTCAGTTTTTGTTTAATAAGATAACTACCAACTGCTAACTGCTGACGTAATGGCACACCCACGGGCATATCCTCCATAGTGACTGATACAAGCAAGGCCGACCCTAATCGAGCCTCATAAAACCGAAAATCTACCTGTTGCATGCTTGCAACAGACCGAAAACACTATACATCCTTCCTTGAAAACGACTGCAGGCGAATCAAAAAAACCCACCTAAAATATAAGTCCTTATAGATTACAATCATTTATAGATTCACAAGTAGAATACTATCTTTTCGGAATTGACTCCAGTTTTAGCATAATTTTATCGTCATAAGAGCCAAATCGGAGTGCATTGCAGCCTATTTGCAAAAATACAACATTAACTTTTAAATAGTTGATTTTTATTCTATATAACATAGCCGGAGCATAGGATTTTACTCATGTTGGCTAGAAAACAACATTGCTTTGCAAAATACCAACAAACAGTCTATCATTGCCGTTAAATTCAGTCTGTTTCCAATACCTTCGAGACGAAACCTAAGCTAATAATCATGAGCGGATTACAACCAACACTGGACAAACCGGAATCGTTAACCGGCCTATCCGACGATGAATTTCAAGCACTGCTGCTTGAAGGCGTCTCCAGGACGTTTGCGCTGACAATTCCGCAACTACCGGAAAACCTCTATCGCCCGGTAGCCAATGCCTATCTACTGTGTCGAATTGTCGACACAGTAGAAGACGAAGTTTCGCTTAGCCCGGAACAGAAAAAAACTTTCTGCGCTCGTTTTATCGAAACCGTCAAGACCGGTCATGGCGCGAATGATTTTGCCGCCGACCTAGCCCCCTTACTCTCGGAGCAAACCATTCCGGCCGAACATACGCTGATCGATCTGACGCCACGCGTCATTCAAATCACGCATTCGTTCGATCCGCAACAGATTGAAGCGCTGGCAACTTGCGTCGAAACAATGGCACAAGGCATGCCGATCTTTCAGGCGCAAAACCTAAGCAATGGACTGCCGACCATGGCCGACATGGATAACTACTGTTATTACGTAGCCGGCTGTGTCGGCGAAATGCTCGCCAAACTCTTTTGCCATTACTCGCCCGAGATTGCGGTTCATAGAGAGCGACTACTCGAACTCTCGGTATCGTTCGGACAAGGTCTGCAAATGACCAACATCCTCAAGGACATTTGGGACGACGCCGGGCGCGGCGTTTGCTGGCTTCCCCAAGACATTTTCGACGAAGCCGGTTTCGACTTGTCCACATTGACGCCGGAAACTGACGACGCGGCCTTCCGAAAAGGCCTTGAACACCTAATCAGCATCGCGCACGGCCACCTGCGTAACGCACTTACCTATACGCAACTGATTCCGTCTCACGAAACCGGTATTAGAAACTTCTGCCTATGGGCGCTTGGCATGGCGGTCCTGACCTTGCGAAAAATAAAGCAGCACTTGGATTTTAAACAATCTAACCAAGTCAAGATCACCCGAAACAGTGTCAAGGCAACCATCTTAACGACTCGTCTTACCGGGCGCAGCAACCTGCTGCTGTCCTTATTGTTTAATCTGACCAGCCGCGGGCTCGAATCGCCCGATTGGACTTACCACCCACAATCCCTGAAAGCTAAGTCAGCACTATAAAGGAAGCATTATGTTCACCGACGCCACTACAGAGATCAACACGCGCGACTTGTCCAGCTCCGCCACGGCCATCGTCGCGAAACCGAACGATTTAAACAAGGCCATCGGCAAAGCGCAGGATTACCTGCTAAAGCTACAGCAACCGGACGGCCATTGGATCTTCGAACTGGAAGCCGACTGCACGATTCCGTCCGAATACATCATGATGATGCATTATCTGGGCGAAATCGACGAAGTACTGCAAGCCAAGATTGCCAATTATCTAAGATCGCGCCAATCCGCGGAAGGCAGTTATCCGATGTTTCCCGGCGGCCCAGGCGATATCAGCGGCAGCGTCAAAGTTTATTATGCGCTGAAAATGGCCGGCGATTCGACCGACGCGCCGCATATGCAAAAGCTAAAAAGCTATATTCTGAGCCAAGGCGGCGCGGCCAGAGCCAACGTCTTTACGCGCATAGCACTGGCGATATTCGAACAACTGCCTTGGCGCGGCGTGCCTTACATTCCGGTCGAAATCATGCTGTTTCCGAAATGGTTCCCGTTCCATTTGGATAAGGTTTCGTATTGGTCCAGAACGGTCATGGTGCCGTTGTTCGTGCTGTGCTCAGAAAAAGCAACCGCTAAAAACCCGAATAAAGTCGACATCCTGGAACTGTTTGTCGTTCATCCGGACAAGGAAAAACATTATTTTCCCGAACGCACGGCGCTGAACAAATTTTTTCTGTTCTTGGATCAACTCGGCCGTGTGACTCGCCCATTGATCCCGAAACGCATGCACCAAAAAGCGCTCGATAAAGCCCAAGATTGGTTTATTGAACGCCTCAACGGCGAAGACGGTTTGGGCGGAATTTTCCCGGCGATGGTCAATGCATACGAAGCAATGCTGCTGCTCGGCATGCCAAAAGATCACGAATTAGTCGTTACGGCTCGCAAAGCGATCGACAAATTGCTGGTCATCAACGAGCACGACGCCTATTGCCAACCTTGCCTGTCTCCCGTTTGGGATACCGGCCTAACAGCCATGGCTTTGCAGGAAGTCGACAAAAACGGTAATCGTGACGCATTGATTCGCGCCTATGATTGGCTAAAATCCAAACAACTGATAGACGAACCGGGCGATTGGCAAGTATCCAAACCTGAATTGGAAGGCGGCGGCTGGGCATTTCAATACGCCAACCCACACTACCCCGATGTCGACGACACCGGATTGGTTGCGTTCGCCATGGCCGACTCTAATCTGCCCGAGTTGGACGAATCGATACACCGCGCAACACGCTGGATCGTCGGCATGCAATCGGAAAACGGCGGATACGGCGCATTCGATGTCGATAATACCTATTATTACTTGAACGAAATACCGTTCGCCGACCACGGCGCATTACTCGACCCGCCCACGGTCGACGTCACCGCGCGCTGCGCGATGCTGATGGCACGCGTTGCAAAAGGTCACGACGAATACCGTCCGGCACTGCAACGCACAATCGATTATATTCGTAGCGAACAAGAAGCGGACGGCTCCTGGTTCGGCCGATGGGGGACCAACTATATCTACGGCACCTGGTCGGTATTATTGGGCCTCGAACAAACCGATGTCCCTAAAACCGATCCGATGTATGTCAACGCGGCAAAATGGCTGAAAAGCGTGCAACGCGAAGACGGCGGCTGGGGCGAGGATAACTTTAGCTACCATGACGAACAAAACTATCGCGGCAAATATCGCTTCAGCACCGCATTCCAAACCGCCTGGGCCGTTATCGGCTTGATTGCCGCCGGCGAAGCACATAGTCCGGAAGTCAAAGCCGGTGTCGAGTTTCTAATGAAAACCCAGCTGACCGATGGTAGCTGGAACGACAAATGCTTTACCGCTCCAGGTTTTCCAAGAGTGTTTTATTTGAAATACCACGGCTACGACAAATTCTTCCCTTTGTGGGCCTTGGCCAAATACCGTAACGCGATCAATAACTCGTGATCACAGGGATTATTGCCGCCCTACCGGAAGAACTAAGCACCCTTTCTTCGGCCAAGCCGAAGAAAGGGTGCTGTCACGTCATCGCCGAAAATATCCTTATCATTCAATCCGGCGCCGGCCCGAAAAATGCCAAGCAAGCCGCTGAAAAACTGCTCGATCAAGGCGCCGGACGCCTGATAAGCTGGGGCTGCGCCGCAGCGCTCGCCCCTGACTTGCGCCCAGGCGATCTAACTTTGCCTGAGCAACTCATTACCGATGACTTGGAAAGCATCGACATCCACTCTCCCTGGTTTGCCGAAATGCAGGCACTGTTAAACCCGCTTACCACTGTCTCGCATATCAGCCTAGCGTCCAGCAATACGCTTGTCGCCACAAGCAAGGAAAAGCAAGACCTCCATAGAAAAACCGGTGCCGCCGCCCTAGACATGGAAAGCGTTGCCATCGCCAAAGTCGCTAAAGCCCATCGAATCGATTTCCTGGCCATTCGATCGATCGCAGACCCCGCCAGCATGAGCCTACCTAAAGCAGTCGCGCACGCATTAACCCCAGACGGCGAAGTCAAAATCGCCAAACTACTTAATTATCTAATCAAACATCCCCTAGAATTTCCAAGCCTGATACAATTAGGCCGCCATTTTCATGCCTCCCAAAAAACATTGAAACAGGCCGCATCGATTTGGCTGCCATCAATCGTTAACTAAAAACCCGCGCACCGCCGGCATGACGACTCAGCATCACGACACCTTTATTCACAGATTATTACTATGGTGGGACCGCCAAGTCGTGCGTTTTTCGTGGACTTTGCTGATTCTAACTACGACTCTGTGCGGCTTTAGCCTGCATTACACGATCAACAACCTCGGATTCAATACCGACACGACACAAATGCTGTCGCCGGATTTACCTTTTCAGATCAATCGCTTTCGCCTGAGCGAAGCCTTTCCCGAAGATGCCGCCGCAATCATGCTGGTGGTCGACGGAGATACCCCGGAACAAATCTCGCAGGCCGCTGCCGAACTCGCGCAGCGCCTAAGCCGCGACAAGAAACACTTCGAGTCGGCAATAATACCGACCGATAATGCATTTTTTAAGCAACAAGCCTTATTATTCCTAAGCCTTGACGAGTTAGACGACCTATCGAAAAAACTGACCGAAGCCCAACCTTTCATCGGCTATCTCGCGCAACACTACAACCTGGAAGGCTTATTCGAGATCATTCGCCAAGCGCTCGAGGAAAAAGACAAGTCGTTACCGATGAATCTTACGCCGCTGCTGTCCGCGATAGACGAAACAGTCGACCATCGACTCAATCAGAACCCCCGTTATCTATCGTGGCAAAACCTACTGGCCGATCACCGACTCAATACCGAGTCCAAACGATCGATCGTCATTGCCAAACCCAAACTGATTTTTACCGACATCATGCCCGCCGATTTTGCACTTTCGGCCGCGCGATCCGTGAGTCGATCGATCATGCAGGAAAATCCTGCAGTCCGCATTCGAATTACCGGCGAAACCGCCTTACAACACGAAGAACTCGAAACGGTCAGTGAAGGCGCGATTATTTCCGGCATCTTATCGCTGCTGCTCGTTTGCGGCTCGCTATGGTTGAGCTTTCACTCCGTCAGACTACTCTTGACGACATTGATCGCACTGATCATGGGCCTGATACTGACCGCCGGTTTCGCAACGCTCGCGGTCGGGCACTTAAACATCATCTCGGTCGCCTTTGCCGTGTTGTATATCGGACTCGGTGTCGACTATGCCACGCATTTGTGCCTACGCTACCGAGAATGCCGTGCAGCCGGCAAGAACAATGAAGACGCGATCACCGAAAGCATCAACAGCATCGGCTTCTCGTTGTTTTTATGCGCGTTGACCACTGCTATCGGCTTTCTCGGGTTCATACCTACCGACTACTCCGGCGTGTCCGAATTAGGCATTATTTCCAGCGCCGGCATGTTCATCGGCCTGGGACTTTCCTTATCGATCGTACCCGCCTTATTGAAAGTCATGCCGCTGGGCAAAACCGCCCCGTTTAAATCCTCGCAACTATCATCGGCCATCGCTCATTTTCCGTTTCGCCACGCCAAAGCGATCAGAATCGTCAGCATACTGCTGGCCATTGCCTCAACCGCGATACTCACTCAATTGGAGTTCGATTCCAGCACATTCAATTTACGCGACCCCAGCCGCGAATCGGCCTCGACATTCAAGGAACTCTTATCGTCACGCAATGAATCGCCTTATTCGCTGACCGGCCTTGCACACAGCCTAACGGAAGCCGATCGACGCGCCGAAGCGTTGCGTGCCTTGCCTTCGACTCATGACGTCCTCACCCTATCGAGCTTTGTCGCCGGCGATCAAGAGGACAAACTCTATCGAATTGATGAACTGGACATGATTCTCGGCGCCCAACTCAAACAATTTGGCAAACCGTTGCTTGCCAACGATCAGCGCGATGCCGCGATTCGTTTCGCCGTTACACTGCAAAAAGCCATTGATGAAGCAACGACCTCTGTCCCGATTCCGGTATTGGAAACCCTACTCGCACGAATCCACAGCTATATCGAATTTGCCGACCGACAGCCCGAACCGGATACCGAATATAACCAATTGGAACAAAACGTACTGGGCCTGCTACCCTATACGATGCAGCGTTTGAGCATCAGCTTGACTGCACAAGCTTACGACCTAGAAGACCTGCCGCCTTACATAAGCGACCATTGGCAAAGTAAAACCGGCCTTTATAAAATCATTATCACGCCGGAGAAAAACCTGAACATTGCGAGCCATCGGGAAGCCTTCGTCGATGACGTACAAAGTATCGATAAAAGCGTCTCCGGCCTACCGATCATCGATAAAGCCTCCGGCGACGCGATCATACAATCATTTGTCGAAGCCTTCGCTTGCGCATTCGCGGCAATCGTTGTGCTCATGCTGATCATTACGAAAAACATCCGCGATACGCTATTGATGATCGGGGCACTTCTGCTTGCAACCCTATTAACCGGCGCGGTCAATGTCTTACTCAACAATCCGTTTAATTTCGCCAATATCATCGCTCTGCCGCTGCTGATGGGCATGGGCGTCGACAGCGGCATTCATGTCGTACACCGATTGCACAGCCACTGGTCGAACGGCGTCGACCTGCTGCAAAGCAGCACCGCACGAGGCGTCTTATTCAGTTCTTTAACAACCTTATGCAGTTTTTCCAGTCTTGCCTTCACGCCTCATCCGGGCACATCCAGCATGGGCTTGTTACTGGCGATCGGCATTTCCTTTACCATCATTTGCACGTTAATCGTGCTGCCTGCGTTCAGCCGGCACAAAATATAAATTTAGAGGTCTTTTTATGTCTTTCAGCATAGCCGAGCTATTAGCGCAACACAGTGAAGATAAATTTGAGTTGCATGAAAAACATTTGAACAATCAAATGGTTCGCGTTTTAAAAACAATCGGATACGACCGCAATTACAAACGCGCGGTCGGCCAATATCTCTACGACGAACAAGGCAATGAATATCTCGACCTGTTGAGCGGCTTCGGCGTATTCGCGATCGGCCGCAACCACCCGACCGTGATCAGTGCCCTGCAAGAAACCCTGACGCTCGAATTGCCGAACCTAGTGCAACTCGACGTCTCGATATTGAGCGGTTTACTGGCCAAGGAAATCCTGACCACGACACCGGACAACCTCGAAAAAATGTTTTTTTGCAACTCGGGCACCGAAGCGGTCGAAGCGGCGATCAAATTTGCGCGCTACACCACCAAACGCGCGAAAATCGTTTATTGCGAGCACGGCTATCACGGTTTGACAATGGGCGCGCTGTCCCTGAACGGCGAAAAGATCTTCCGAGAAGGCTTCGGACCTCTTCTGCCCGATTGCAACGCGATACCGTTCAACGACTTGGCGGCACTCGAACAAGCCCTAAGCAACAAAGATGTCGCGGCCTTTATCGTCGAACCGATACAAGGTAAAGGCGTCAACCTGCCCGATGACGACTACCTAGTCGAAGTCGAACGCCTCTGTAAAAAATACGGCACGCTATTCGTCGCCGACGAAATCCAAACCGGCATCGGCCGCACCGGTAAATTCTGGGCGATCGATCATTACGGCGCCAAACCCGATATGATCCTGATGTCCAAAGCCTTATCAGGCGGTTTCGTCCCGGTCGGCGCGGTCGCGATGACGCAGCACATCATGGACACGGTTTTCAATCGCATGGACCGGGCCGTCGTGCACGGCTCGACTTTTTCCAAAAACAACATGGCGATGGCCGCCGGACTGGCCGGTCTCGAAGTCATCAAATCGGAAAACTTGATTGAACAAAGCGCGACAGTCGGCAATGACATCATATCCAGCCTGAATGCGCTGTCGACAAAATACGAATTCTTGAAAGAAGCGCGCGGCAAAGGCTCGATGATCGCAATCGAATTCCACGCCCCGAAAAGCCTGACATTGAAAGCGGCCTGGGCCATGCTCGAAGCTGCCAACAAAGGGCTGTTCTGTCAAATGATCACGATACCGCTATTCAAGGATCACCGGATTCTGACACAAGTCGCCGGGCACGGCATGAACGTCGTCAAGCTGCTGCCGCCGCTGACCTTAACGCAAAAAGATCGCGATCACATCGTCAACGCCTTCGAACAAACCATCGCCGCAACCCATCAAGTTCCGGGCACAATCTGGGATTTGGGTAAAAACTTGGCAAGTCATGCGCTGAAGGGTAAGGCGGGGAAATGATATGCAGTATGTTTCCGGAGCCTATGTAAGGCTAAAGATATCGCCAAAGATGGCTTTCCCCTTAGATAAAATGGCTATTTCTAGTGCTTGCAAGTTATCACAACCAGGTTCAATTCAATTTGCTTGGTTGGTTTTTTTGGGAAGCTAGAGCTTCCGATTCTGCTTTCCCAGGCCAGAGCTTGGGAAAGCGCTGAAAAAATGTACGCGATGCGCACACTACGAAACTTTCCTCTTTCCCCCTGCTAACCGCTTACTGCTCACCACTAACCGCTACCTTCCCCCAACTCAATCAAAACCCGGTCGCCCTGCACTATTTTCAGCCGTGCGACGGTTCCCGCATTCACCTCCAGCATGTACAAGGCTTTGATACGCGAATCGTAGACCCCGCAAACCGGCGTTATACAGGGCTGAACATTCTGCAAAATCGATACGATTTTACCTTGCGGCGATATGAACAAAATATCCAACGCAATTTTAGTATTTTTCATCCAAACCCCGAGCACATCTTCTTTAGGATGAATAAACAGCATGCCGGTATTGTCGGCAAGCGCTTTGCGAAACATCAAGCCTCTGGACCGGGCGGTTTCGGTCATCGCCACTTCGAGGTCGATCGCTTGTCGCGACTTTTCGAAAACCAAGCGACCACGGCCCAATCGTTCGGCCGGATAAAGTTCTTGAGCTTCGGCACTGATCAGCCAAAATAAACAAACCGCCAAACCAAGAAATATTTTTTTCATACGATTTCTCGCCATTGAATTTTCTCGATAGCGCGATCGATCACGACCGCGCAAAAAATGTCACGTTTCCAATCGTTGCAGGCAATCCGCCAGTCCAATGCCGGTGCGAATTCTTCGGGGACGCGCAACATCCGGCCAGGGTCGCTCGGGTCGACCACGCAACGGTTCAAACCCAAGGCGATGCCTCGGCCGGTCGCTTTCACGAAGGCTTCCTTGCGCGTCCAAAAACGGTAAAACGCGGAAATCCGCTCCTCCTCCGGCAAAGCTTCCCAGTATGATATTTCTTCAACCGCGAAACATTTCTTAACGATACCGGCCAGACTCGACCGGCTTCTTGACGCCTCGAGATCGATACCCAAGCGGCACTCTCGGGCTACGGCCAACGCGAAATAATTATCCGAATGCGACAGGTTGAATGTCCAGTCCGGATAATCGGGTAAATAGGGCTTGCCGTTCGCCCCGGTCGCAAAAACGAGGGCTTCGGGTTTACATTTCAAGAATTCGGACAACGCCAGACGTTTTTTGGCATGAATCTCGACATAGCGGTTTTGCATTTCGGCCGTGCACCGCTGCATCGCAGTCGACCGTTCGCTGTCGCTCAGCATGTCATAATAGTTTCGATTCAATACATTTATACTGTACAGCTTGCCGTATTCTATTTCGACGCAACCGGGCTTAAGTATCGATTCAATCATTACGAATCACCGCCAACCCCTCGCCGCGCCGATCGCTCGCGGCACTGAAGCGGCCTTCTCGCTTATCCCATTGCAGCGCTTGCATATCGCCGTATCGGTAGGATATTTCGCGAAACCGATGGCCTAATTTCTCAAGACCTTGCAATTCTTCAGAGGACAAGCCGCCGGGTTCGTATTGCACGACATCGGGAATATATTGATGATGATAACGCGGCACGCTCACCCAAGAATCCGGGCCGTTGCCGTCGGCAAAGTCCAATATCCCCAACAAGACCATCGAAATAATGCGGCTGCCGCCCGGCGTTCCCAATACCGCGATGCGCTCGCCGTCTTCGAGAAAAGTCGGCGACATGCTCGACAACATACGCTTACCGGGCGCTATTGCATTCGGCAATCCGCCGATCAAGCCGTATACGTTCACCGCGCCCGGCCGGCTATCGAAGTCGTCCATTTCGTCGTTCAAAATCACACCGGTACCTTCAGCCACGAACCCGGAGCCGAACGGATAGTTAACGCTCAAGGTAGCGGCAACCCGGTTGCCTTCGCCGTCCATCACTGAAAAATGCGTCGTGTTGTCGCCGCCGGCTTGTTCCGGAATATCTCCCGAGAGCATCACGCTCGGCAACAGTCTATCCTTGCGAATCGTACTTCTAAGACCGGCCGCATAATCGGGATTAATCAAACGCGAAACCAAAACATCGATAAAATCGGGATCGCCCAAGTACAAAGCCCGGTCATGATAGACCCGGCGCAAAGCTTCGATCACCAGATGTTTGCGTGTGACTGCATCGATTGCGGTCAAATCGTATTCGGTCAAGATATTCAAGGCTTGCACCAAGCCGATGCCGCCGGCCGACGGCAGTGCCGCGCCGGTTATTCGAATGCCGCGATAAGTCCCTTTGACCGGCTCTCTTTCGACTACCCGATAATTGTCGAAGTCTTCTTGACTCCAAATACCGCCGGCTGCTTTGACCGATTTCAACAGTTTATTCGCCGTTTCGCCGGCGTAAAATCCGGCTGTTCCAAATTCGGCGAGCCGCTGTAAAGTCTTCGCTAAATCGGGCTGACGCAAAGTCCAACCGGGACCGGGTACTTGGCCGTTATCGAGAAATATCGCGGCCGCCGCCGAGGATGCCTGGATTTGCGGTAAGCGAAATGACAATAATCGGCGATAGCGTTCGCCGATGACAAAACCGTCGCGCGCATAACGAATCGCCGGTTGCAGCGAAGCGGACAAGGGTAATTTGCCGTAATGCTCGGCCAAGTGAACCAAGGCCGCAGGGACGCCTGGAATTCCGGCCGACAGGGGCCCGTCGATCGACAGTTTCGGTATGACCTTGCCTTCGGCATCGAGATACATGTCTTGGTGTGCGGCCAATGGAGCTGTTTCCCGTCCGTCCAGCATCGTTTCGAAACCGTCGGAAGCGCGGTGCAACAACCAAAAACCGCCGCCGCCCAACCCGGAGCCGGCCGGTTCGACTACTGCCAATACCGCGCTGATCGCAACCGCGGCATCGAAGGCATTGCCACCTTGATCGATCATTTCCAGCGCGGCGTGGCTCGCCAACGGATGTGCGCTGGCGACTGCGACTTTGTTCTCAGTCGTATGGCCGGTAATGGCCGACAGTGTCAGGAATACGGCCAGAACGGCAACGGCTGGTGTTTTTGTTGATTTCAAACTCGTCTCCTTGGGTTTTCATAGGTCTCGCGCAGAAGCGCGGAGGCGCAGGGTTTTTCGTGACGCCGGAGCGTCACTAAAGGCTTGTATTTTAGCCTATGCGACTTCGATATCGCTTATTGTTAATCAACGGTTGCGGAAACTAAAACACCGCGCCTCTGCGCGAGAAATTATCAAGCTTTTGCAAACGTCGATCGATTGCATTAAGATTTTGCTCCTTACAGCAGACTGGCTACTCACTTAACGCGGGACAGCTTACGGTTAATCCGTTCGTGGTAAGCTTACGGTTAATCCGTTCGTGGTGAGCCTGTCGAACCATGGGCGGATTAACCGTCCACCCTTCGACAGGGCTCTCCTGAGCGCAGCCGAAGGGCTCAGGGCGAACGGTTAATCCTTAGTGCTTTTGTCCCACCTTAAGTGGGAAGCCCGCAGACTAAACCACCTCAGCTTTAACCCTACTGCATCGTACGAATTGAAACAAAAACACTCAAGCATGACGCAACACAAAAGAACCTTAGGCTTCATCGGCATCGGCTTGATGGGCAAACCAATGACTTTACGCTTGCTCGATGCAGGCTTTCGCGTCAATGTCTGGAACCGTTCCCGAGACAAGCTGGTACCGGTCGTCGAAGCGGGCGCGCTTGCCTGCGATTCGATCGAGCAATTGGTCCAGGCTTCCGATGTTGTTTTGTTATGTCTGTCCGATTCGCAGGCCGTGGTTTCGGTCGTCGAAAACTCTATTCTTGACTCAGGCTCAGCCGGAAAACTGCTAATCGATCTCTCAAGCATCGACCCGAAAACCACGCGTCGACTTACCGGACTATTACAGCAACGCTGCAGCATGACTTGGGTCGATGCGCCCGTTTCCGGCGGAGTGCAAGGCGCGGAACAAGGCAGCTTGGCGATCATGGCCGGAGGCACCGATAACGATATCGAAACCGCGCGCGAAGTTTTGGCTCCGCTCTACCGCCAACTGACGCACTTAGGGGAAGTCGGCTGCGGGCAAATTGCAAAAATCTGCAATCAAATGATCGTCAGTTGCAATGTGCTGGTGATCGCCGAAATGATGGCTTTGGCGAAACAGGCCGGCGTCGATGCCGCTAAAATCCCCGAAGCTTTGGCGGGCGGCTTCGCCGATTCGAAACCTTTACAAATCGTCGGACCGGAAATGGCGGACGGAGTTTTCGAACCGATTAAATGGCGCGTCAAAACTTTGCTAAAAGATTTGAATATGGCGGTCGATTTGGCATCCGATCAAGGTAATGCCATCCCGATGTCGGGCCTTGCCGCACAACTGATACAATTACACGGCAGTCAAGGTTTTCTCGAACAGGACCCGGCTACATTGATCAAGCTATTCGAACGGTGATGAAAAAACCTTTTTCTTCGTTCCCTCCGCTCCAGCGTGGGAATGCATACTGGTCTTGATTCGGCAGCCAAGGAATGGGTTCCCACGAAAGACCATTAGAACCAGAAAGAGCCATAGCGATCAAGCCTTAGATTGCCGTGTCGTCCGGTAAGGCTATTTGTATTTTAGCGTTAACGACTTCGATAATCGCGACGTAGGCGTCGCTCCCACTGCGCTAGCAAACCCGTTGTGGGAGCGATCCCCTGATCGTCCCTCACTTAACGCTAGGTGAGGGAAAGCCGCAAATGTTAATCAACAATCAGCGATATCGAAGTCACATTGGCCAAGTTAAGAAGCCTTTTAGAATTTGTATCGCATACCATTTTCAAAGCGTTGTGCTAGCCGGAAGCTTATGAAACGGTGCGCAGTGCTCACACTAGGATTTACATTTAACCGAAAATGCCCGCGGTTAAAAAAGCCATACCCATATTATACCTTTCGCACTTCAAATTTCGGCAATGCCGGAGGAGGCGCCGGGGTGTTCGATCCCTCACCTAACGCTAGGTGAGGGATCGAACACCCCGGCGCCGAATTTTGATATACGATGAGTATAATTGCGTTATCCGCAACCTATTTATCAATAGATAAACATCCCCGATGATCAATTTCAGCGCCAACCTCAGCATGCTGTTTACCGAATTGCCGCTATTGGATCGTTTCGAAGCGGCCAAAAACGCCGGTTTTAGCGCGGTCGAGATTCAGTTTCCTTACAGCGAAAGCATCGATGCGCTTCGCGCCAAACTGGACGAAACCGGATTGCAATTGGTGTTGTTTAATGTCGATGTGGACGATTTGTTGCAAGGCGGCGAAGGCTTGGCCGCAGTTCCCGAGAAATGCGAGCGCTTTAAAACCGCCTTGGCCCAAACCGTCGACTATATCGAGGTTTTGCAACCTAAAGCAGTCAACGTGCTTCCCGGACGCTGTATGAATCCGAGCCGCTTCGAAGACTATCTGCAAACAATCGGCAACAATCTGCGCTTGGCGGCCGATACTTTCGCACCCTTCGACGTCAACACGGTTTTCGAAGCCATCAATACAATCGACATGCCGGGTTTTATTATCCATAGCGGCGCACAAATGCTCGACTGGCTCGAACGACTCAATCACCCCAATATATTATTGCAAGTCGATATTTATCACTTATCGATGATGAACGAAGACCCTGAGGCCTTTATTCGCCGGCACCCCGAAACAATCGGTCACATCCAATTTGCAGATAACCCGGGACGCGGTCAGCCTGGAACGGGAAACATCGATTTCAAGCGTTTGTTCAATACGATACGGAATTCAGGTTATTCCGGTTGGACCGGTGCCGAGTACAGACCCGTCGGACCGACTCTCGACAGCCTGGACTGGCTCGAACAATTTCAGACAAAAAAACTCTGAAAAATTTAGTGCGCGGAGGTTCCGTTATTGAGTATATTTAACACTTGAGCGAGGGGCAGTAAGATTATCCGGGCTACCTTTTACTCTACGCGTTTCGACAATTAGAAAAAATATAAGGAAACATTATGAAACTCATCAAACCTTTGATCGCTTGTTGTTTATTATTGCAATTCAGTTCAGTCTATGCTCAAGGCAATTCCAGTATGCATGACGGACATGGCGCCGGCGGTGGCGGCGGTTCCGCTTGTCAGAAATTAAGAATCAACAAAAACAAACTGGTACCGGCACATTTGGCCGAAGTCGCGCCCGAATCGGACATTACATTCAATGCCTTCGGATTCGACAAACCGGAAAATCTTGAGGTCACCGTCAAAAAGATTCCGATTGCGATTACCACCGAATTCAAGGACCCTTTTTATGTCGTGCGAGGCAAACTGCCCCCCGAATTAAAAGGTACTCATGCGAGAATCAACGTCAAGCTCAGGTCGCCGATCATTAAATGCATCAGCGAAGACGGTTGGCTAGTAAAAATTTCGGAATAATCCATCCTGAACATACTCCCTTTTGATTGAAAAACCGTCTAAGAATAAAAGGCATGGGATGTGTCTATCGAGGACCGCCGTGAACCCATCCATGGGGGCTTGACGGCAGCTAAGCGCCAAGAATGGTGTGAATGCAGATTTTGCAGGAGCAAAAATATGCCCCTGCTGCCGACATCCTCGCTAGCCACACCCCATACCTTCATAAAGTTAGCTAATTTTTGAGTATAAAGGGAGTAGCCTTAATTATCATCAGGCAATTCGAAAACTACGCTGATTCCTCCAAGCGGCGAATCTTCCAATCCTATTTTGCCGTGCCTGCTTTCGACGATACGCCGTGCGATAGGTAAACCGATACCGGCTCCCGCAGGCGTGTCGGTCGTAGTCAATCGCTCGAAGATTTCAAAAACTCTCTCCCGGTATTGCAGAGGAATACCGGGGCCGTTGTCGCTGATGCGGTAACGGCTTAGTTTGCCGACGCGTTCTCCGCTGATATGAATTTCAGGAACGGCGTTATCATCGGTAGGCAAGCCATGGCTTAGTGCATTGTCCATCAATATCCAAAACAAATCGGTCAACCGCGATTTATCTAATGTTGCCGGAGGTAATTTATCGAGGTGTAATTGTACATGGGCGCGTTTAACGCGAGACTCTAAGCGTTGCAGTAGACTAGACACCAGGGCATCGACATCCTGAATGCCAACCTTTTCGACCGGCTCGCCGGCCGCTATAAATAATTGAATATCCTTAACCAACATTCGCAAGTGCGCAGCATCGCGTTCCAAAACTTGCAAGTCTTGATAAACCTCATCATTATGCGCTTCCGGCATGGTTTTTAAGTGGCCTTGCAAACGCTGGCTATAACTCACCAGGCGCCGGGTCGGCTCCATCAAATGATGAGCAGAAATTTCGGCGAATCGAGTCAGATACGCATTCGCGCTGACAATTTCCCGGTTTTTTCTAATTAATGCAGCCTCGTTGAGCTTTCGCTCCTCGATGCGCCGCCGAATTAATAATCCGATTGCATAGATAGCAGCCAAGCCCATAATCCAAATAACGGCCAGCAACAGTATCTTTTCCGGATCGATCCTCGCCGCACCCTCCAAATAAGATTGCAGGGACACGGAAACGCCGACGCCTCCCAAGACATCGCCGACACGGTAACCTTGCTCGCTGTGGCATTTCAAACAATATTCGTCGGCCACCATGGCGCTCATCAAGCGAATATAAGGCTCGCCGTTAATCAGGGCTTGTTCAAAAACTTCCGTTTCGCCCCGCTCGAATTGGTGCAAGGCCGCCGCCTCCCATTCATCGGGTGCATTATCGGGATTCAAAGGCTTAAAGCCGGTGATCCTTCCTTTAACACCATAAAGCTCTTCGTATTCGTCCATGACTTGCCTAAGCAAATACGCCGGATTCATTAATGTCAGTTTGATTCCGGACGGCGTGCTGATATCCCGCTCGGCAATATGCGATAAGGCGGGGTTCGGGCGAGTCCGTTCATCGACAGGAACATAGACGCCGCCATGGCGCGCCGCCCATTTACGCAAAGCCACATCTTTGTTGAAATGACCGCGCGCTTCCTTAATCGCCATTTCCTGCGCGTACCAAATAGACATATGGCTATCCCAAAAAAAGAAGCCTGCCACCGAAGCGGTCCAAAGTACCGAGACGACAAGCAATGCTTTCAGCGGCATCGAAGCCTTATTCATAAAGCAGCTCCCCGGCATGCTGTTGCGGCGGGTTGCTAAGTGGGAGCTCGAAACTAAAAGTGCTACCGCAACCCTCGCCTTGCGATTCCGCGCGAATATTTCCTCCATGATGTTCGACGATCCTTCGGCACAATGCCAGCCCCATGCCGGTTCCTTCGTAGCGGGATCTTAATTGAAGTCGGCTGAAAAATTGAAATAGCCGATCGATTTGCGTAGGGTCGATACCGATGCCATTATCTCGAATAGACACCTGCCAATTAGCCAAGTCGACATTAGAACTGATCTCGATGCGCGGCTGAATATCTGTTTCCCGATATTTAAGCGCATTACCGATCAAGTTTTGGAACAAGCGACTCAATTCGTCGCGACTGGCAAAGACAGTCGGCCACACTCCTCGCACATCGATTTCAGCCTGCGTGCCGACAATATCCGGCTGTAAAAACCCCATCGCTTCATCCAGCGCTTCCTTGCTTTTTAACCATGTCTTTGGCTCGGTTTTTCGCCCCACGCGCGAATAATCCAGTAACGAAACGATCATCGCATCCATGCGTCTAGCCCCATCGAGCGCAAAAGCCATATTAGTTCTGCTTTCTTCATCCAAGGTGTCGCGCAAAGCGCGTTCCAATAATTGCAGATGACCTGTGATCATGCGTAAAGGCTGGCGCATATCGTGCGACACGCTATAGGCGAATTGTTCGAGATCAACATTGGATCGAAGCAATTCTTCTTCGATTCGTTTCTGTTCGGTCACATCGCGACTAATACCGAACAATCCGACAACCGTCTTGCCGTCGCAGTCGAATACCGGCCATTTATTAGTATTGACCCAGCGGAGCTGTCCTTGTAAATCATAGTAAGGGTCAACCTTATTGATCAACGGCTTTCCATCCTTAAAAATAGGCTTTTCTTCTTCATAATAGACACGCGCGATTTCTTCCGGAAAAATTTCCGAATCGTGCTTACCGACTAATTCTCGCCAATTGCCGTAACCGGTAACCGTCGCCAATGTTTTACTGCAAAAGCGAATACGACTATCTTGATCCTTGAAATACACATAATCCGACGTATTATCGAGAAAGGTATTGAAATCGCGGTTTAACTCTTGAGCGGCTTGCTCATAAAGTTTTCGCTCGGTGATATCGTTAATGAAGCCGTGCCATAGCACACTGTTATCTTCAAGCCTTTCCGGTCGGCTATCCCCTCGCAGCCAACGCAAACCTTGCTTTGGCAATATAACACGATATTCTTGATGCCATGGAGTCATCGAGGTAGCCGACTCCCGGATAGAAGACATCACGTTATTCCGATCCTCGGTATGTATTCTCGCGATCACCAAAGCGGCATCTTCACGCACTTGCTCAGGAGTGACTTCATATATGTCTTTAATGCCGCAACTCGCAAAAGGGAAACAAGATCGACCATCGGAAAACAATCGAAATTGATAAATAACGCCGGGAACCTGTTCGGACAGCTTCGTCAATAGATCGTGACTTTCCTGTAAAGCGCTCTCGCTCCGATCTAAACCGGCCACCTGTCGCCGTATCAGATACAATAATACGAACAACACTGACGAAACGACTAAAAACAGCGCGATAGCCCAAGCAATCATGGCATGCTCGACGGCCATCACCGAAGTCATTTCGGCGGACGTCAATATTCGAAGAGGAAAATCAGCCATGCGCTTTTCGACAACCCAATACGCCTTACCGCCAAATGGCGATGTCACCCTGCCCGACCGTTGTCTTTTATCCCGATAAGGCTCCAGCACTTCACGCAATCGAGCGCCGGAATCGCCAGATACGCGCGGATTGCGAAACCACACCTCGTTATCATTATTCATCACGACCAAAGTCGACCCTGGTACGCGCTCTATACCGGCAAAAACTTCGGCCAAGCGATCAATCGAAACAATCGCAACTACCGTTCCGGCAAAATGTCGTTCATCATCGAAATAGGGTCGACTTAATGAGACCTCATAATCCCCTTCGCTTATCGATGAAGACATTGGAGAACTCACAAACAGGCGATCTTCAGAACGATTTAAATGATAGGTGTAAGAGGGGTGATCAAAAACAACCGGCTTATCGCCGGATCCGGCCCAATGAATGACCGCACCGTCGCGATCGGCAATTAACAAATCTATTAGCTCAGGATTGGCGGCCAATTCGTCCTGAAACAATTCATCGGCCTTACCTTGCTTCAGCAAGAGCCGTGTTTTAAGCAAAAAACGATCGATATCGACCAGGACGCGATATAGCAAGACCTCGTTGACACTGGTCGCGGCAGAAGTATGGGTTGCCAAGCCATGAAGGCGATTGATACGTTCATTTCTGACAACATAGACGATGAACAGAGCAAACAATAGCAATATCCCGCATACGCCCAACGTCACAGTGCGGCGTAGTTTTCGATAAGACCCATTGTTGCTCTGATTCATGGTGCGTTCGCTGAAAAACTAGTCGGATACCTCATTCTGCGCCAATGGTATTTCAAAAACAAATGCGCTGCCTTTGCCTTCTCCTTCCGACTCGGCCCAGATGCGACCGCCATGATGCTCGACAATGCGCCGACACAAGGCCAAGCCCATGCCGTTACCGTCGAAGCGCGCCCGTGACTGTAATCGGCTAAAAAATTGAAACAATTTATCGATTTGCTTGGGTTCGATCCCGATACCATTGTCGGCAATGCGTACCGCCCATAACCCCGCGTGCTCGCTTGAAATCACGGTGACTTGCGGCACCTTACTGCCATCGTGATACTTAATGGCATTAGCGATCAAATTTTGCAACAAGCGTGTCATTTCATCGCGGCTCGCGATCAGAACAGGCCAATCACCCTGTATGACGATATCGGCGCGCTTCTCTTCGATTTCCACAGCTAAAAATTGCAACGCTTCATCCAAGGACTCGCGGGTTTCCAAGCTAATCTTAGGCTCGGTCTTACGACCGACACGAGAATAGTCGAGTAACGAAACGATCATCGAATCCATTCGTTTGGCTCCATCGAGCGCAAAGGCCAAGCTCTCTTTATCGTCTTCGTTCAATCGTTCAGCCAAACCAAGCTCCAACAAATGCAAATGTCCGGCAATCGTTCTAAGCGGTTGCCGCATATCATGGGAGACACTGTAGGCAAATTGCTCGAGATCGGCATTCGAGCGCGCTAAGGCCTCGGAGTTTGTTCGTAATATCGTTTCCACCTGTCTACGCTCGGTGATGTCGATACAAGAACCTATGTAACCGGAAAAATCCCCATGATCATCGACTCGCGGCACCCCATGATCGTCGATCCATCGATAGTCGCCGTCGAAGCGCCTTAAGCGAAATTCCATACGAAACGGCTCGCGACGATTGAAATGATCTAGATAAAAATCGATACAGTGCTGTCTATCGTCGGGATGGACGTCTTCCAGCCAACCGTTATCCGTTTCTTGATCTAAGGTTCGTCCCGTAAAACCTAGCCAAACCTTATTAAACCAAAAACAGCGGCTGTCAGTCCCGGAAATCCAAATCAATACCGGCGCCGAATCGGCCATTTGCCGAAAGCGCGCCTCGCTCTCGCGTAGCTCACGCGTCATCTCGGTTGCCAACGCCAGCGCTCTAGCGCGCCCGGACGCCAATTGCCAAATGATTGTCGCCAACAACACACTCAGCGTTATCCCGGCAGCGGCTATGTAACGCGGTTTATCCAGACTAACCCGGTGTTTGAAGCTGGCCCCGGGATTCACCGCTAAAGTCCAAGAATGGCCATCAATCTCGATCGTTCGTACCGTGTTTAAATAGTTGAGGCTCGATAAAGCCTCGGACGAGCTACCATGCATTCTCGTCTTTTCGGCCATCGTTTCGCCGTCGAATATCTCCAGACTCAAGTCGGATGCGCGTTCTCCGCCAACCCCCGCCATGAAATCATCCATGCGAAACGGTGCATAGACCCAAGCAACGATATTGCGGCGCCGTTCTTCGATAGAATCATAAGCCGCGTTTTCGCGGAATAATGGCAAATACATCAAAAAACCGGCTTGCACAGCTTCATCGGTTTCCTGAACCAATATAACTTTACCTGAGATGCGTGTTTCATTTAGATCGCGCGAATCGGCCATCGCTTTTCTGCGGACCGGCTCGGAATACATATCGTAACCAAAGGCTCGAAGATTGCGATCGGCGAACGGTTCAAGGTATAAAATCGAACTATAAATGTCACGCTCGCCTTCCGGTCGAATCGAGTAGTTCGGGAACCCTTGAGTGCGAATATCGGCAATATGTTTATCTTTGTCATGACTGGGCACAACTACCGAAAAACCGATACCTTGAATACCGGGGAAATTCCGCTCGATTTTCAACGTATCCACATAAATACGAAATTCCTTTCGATCGACATGATCGGAAGAAATGAACAATCCTTTTACGCCTAATAAAACTTGCTCGTAAGCCGCCATACGTTGCTCAATGCGGTCTATAATCTCCCTAACCCTAAAATCGAAATCGATTTTCAAATTGCGCTCAAGATCGGCTTCTGCGTTTTTCCAAACTCCGAAAGTCGCTCCAAGCGAAAGTAGCAAAACGAGACTCGATATCAGCAGTGGAAAAAGATGACGTAAATAGGATGGGCCCGAAGAATGTATCGGCATGAGAAATATGAGAAAGGTTAATCCTGGATAAAGCATTTCACCACGAGGATCATGAAAAATAAAACGTTTTTTCTGGCTCCCACAATCCTCCGTGGGGACCCATACTTTAGCCGCCGAAACAACATCGGTAAGCATTCCCACGCTGGAGCGGTGGGAGCGAGGAAAAGTTTCTGGTTCCCACGGTCCTCTGTGGGAACCCATACCTTGGCTACCGAAACAACATCGGTAAGCATTCCCACGCTGGAGCGGTGGGAGCGAGGAAAAGTTTCTGGTTCCCACGGTCCTCTGTGGGAACCCATACCTTGGCTACCGAAACAACATCGGTAATCATTCCCACGCTGGAGCGGTGGGAGCGAGGAATAAGCCTATTGATATGAAAGTTCAAAGAACCAAGCCGAACATATCGGGTCTACACTTGTAACCTTACGCATAAACAATGTTACCGTCATGACAATGATAGCATTCCTTTTGCTTTTGATAGCCATAAGCCCAACGGTTGATGCCGATGTTTTTAAATGCATCGCATCATCAGGGAAAATTATTTACCAAGGCAAACCTTGCTCATCCGATGCACAACAAGAAAAAGTCCCGATAGAACCTACCGACCCCCGCCAGTTGGCCGAGGCCGAAAGACGACTCGCCATCTGGCAAATGGAACGGGATAAGCAAAAAGCCGACAGACTGGAAGCCGAAAGAATGCAGAGGGAGGAACAGCATCGCTTCGAAGCGGTTGAGGCACTGAAACGTAGCGCTGAAGCGCAACGTCAACAAGCCGAAGCCGAATTAAGGCAGGCCGAAGCGTTAGAGAATCAATATCGAATGCCGGCTTACCCGTTCTATTATCTTCCCTATCAGTCAAGATTTCCTTATCGGGACCGCTATAGGGACATTAATCAACCTCCTAGACGGCCGAAGCGTGATTCTAAATCGACCTGGATGAGAAACTCCTCCCGTCGTTAGCTCTTGAATGGTTTGCCGGAACTTTTTTCATTACGCTGAGCCCGCAAGCTGTCATAATAGGCCCCAATAACCGATTTAGAACAAATATCATGATGCGTTTAACTTTAATTTACAGCTTACTGATTATTCCGGCATTCGCATTATCGGCCCCGCCGCCCATTTTAATGGATATTCCCGACGTACCGGATATTCCGGCACCGGTGCAAAGCGGACAAGTGATGGAACCCGACCGGACGGTGATACGTAGAAGTACGAAAACCACCGAAGCCCTTCCCGAAATTCCAGATGCGCCGATGCCTGTCGAAAGCGGCGAACCGATGGAACCCGATATTACGATCATCCGGCGAGGCAAGGAACAAATACAGGAATATCGGATCAACGGCGAGTTGTATATGATCAAAATCGTTCCCGATATCGGCCCGGCTTATTATTTGATCGACACTGACGGCGACGGCAACATGGACGTCAGAGAAAGCGATCTGCATCGCGGCACACGAATCAATCAATGGAAATTGCTTGAATGGAATTGATCGAAGAAGCTTAGTAGGGTGCGCATCGCGCACCTTTTCAAGACACTGAAACAAACAGAATGGCAGGAAATTGGCGCGCGTTGCGACGCTCTACGAATGATCGATCGTTTGTCGGATGTAGTTTGCGGTAAATGAAATCCTCAACGCAAAAGAACATCCATGCTGACCCGCTCCAATAGCACCTTACGGTATGCTTCAGCCTTACTAACTTGCAGGTTTTCAAGCGGATTGAAATCGTCGGTGACGACCAAATCCCCTTCGGCCATCGCATAGCGCCGCTGACTCAATAGCTCCAGCATTTTTGGATTACCCTGCCCTGCATGGATCGCAATCGGTTCATCGGACGCCATGAAAATAAAATCGTTAAACTCGGAACCCGGTTCGGAAATATAAACTCGCCGCTCGGCAAACGCTTCGCCAAGGGTTCGGTAAACCAATTGCGCCGGCCGTTGACGCTTATTATCGGTAAACCCGACGAAATTGATCGCTAAAATGCCGCCGGGATTCAAATGCGCCTTCAACTCCCGAAGCGTTTCTATACTCATCAAATGAGCAGGCTCGGAGCCCCCGGTAAAACAATCGTGAATAATCAAATCGTACGTCTTGGTCAATTGCCGAATCTCATAACGCGCATCGCCGACGATCAAATCGCCTGACGGGCGATAATCGAAAAACTTCAATGCCGCCTCGGCCACCGCCGGATCGATCTCGATCGCATCGGTTTTGACGCCTTGCTTTTCCAAACCGTCCGCAATGTGCCCGCCGCCCAAGCCGATCAGCAATGCAGTTTTGGCCGCCGGGCGAAACAACGGCAAGCGCTGCGTGACCCATTGATAAGACAACAAACCCTGCCGGACATTATTTATATCCGCAGCGCTAATCGTCGACGCATCGGACATCATGAAACGTACTTTCTGGGTTTCGTCGTCGATCACGCGCACCCAACCGTAAACGCTCTCGGATTCGTAAAGCAAGGTCAAACCCTTACCCCAAGGCTGCGCACGATTATTTTCATACGCAAACGCACCGCTGCCCAAGCATGAAAAAATAATCACTGCCACACTAATCGTGGTTATTTGCCCTCCAGCTCCGCGCCGTTCATAAAGCGTCAACAACAACGCCAACAAGCCAAGTAAAGCGCTCAAACCGTACAGCACGGCTCGCGACCCGGTTACCGGCAGTAAATAAAAACCCAGGGCGATGGTACCGATCACGCTACCGACCGTGCTGACCGCATAGACCGAACCCGACAAGGCCCCGACATTCGCCAATTGCCGCGCGGCCAGCTTGATCACGTAAGGCCCCGTCATCGCCAACAAGGTCAACGGCAGCGTAAACAGTAAAAAAGCGCTGAAAAAAGCGCCGGCTCTAAGGCCCATCGGATCGGTCAGCAGCAACACCGGCCGGGTCAAGACCGGAATGATCACGGTCGTCAATGCGGCCAAAGCGATCAAATAAGACAAACGAATACGCGGCATGCGGTCGGCAATCCGGCCGCCGAGCCAGTAACCGAAGGCCAACGCGATCATCGTTACCGAAATCAACGACGACCAAACATACAAACTGACGCCGTAAAACGGACCGATTAGCCGCGTGCCGAGCAATTCCAGCACCATTACCGAAGCACCGGTCAACGAAACGGTCAAATACAGTACGATCCGGTCGAAAGCGGAGAGAGTTGGACCGGATGAATGGGTACGCGATTTAGACATAAAAAACCTATGAAACAAGAATAATCGACAAGCCAAGCAAGTCCCCGAACAGAACACCGCAGACTAGGATGTCAACGCCGTATCGAATCGGAAAAATTATAGAATAAGAAACTTCATCCATCGATTGAAAATCGACCTTGAAAGTTGACATCCTTGTCCGGGGGATGCCGCATCCCAGCGACATTAACTGATGTAAAAAAACCCGAGGGCTTTTTCAAAAAGGCTAAATTCTAGAATTGAATTAAGCGACCGTCGAGCTCCTTCTAAATCCGATTAAACCGACTAAAGCCGAGCCCATTAACCAAACTGCGGCTGGAACGGGAACGGGCTGAAGCGATGCCGATCTGACTGTTAAATCAACGTTGAAGCCTCTATTGGCTTCATCTAAATCATTATGAGTACCCAAATAATTATGAGCCGTCAGGTCAGGAGCGCGACCATCGCCGGCGGTGTAATAATCCCAAGCTTCGCTCGAAGTGCCGCCAACAGCTACGGAATACCAACCGGCGGTTAAGAAAATATCCGCAACAGAGATCGAATCGGCAGTCGTGTTCACACCGCCAGCAAAGTAGCCGGTAAATGCTTGCGTACCGCATTCTCCTCCATTATTACACATAGTAATATCGCCCAAGGCTCTGAACACCCCTTCTTTACCGAAATCGGCGGCATTATTGAATATTGCCCAATCGTGTGAACTGCCGGGCACTAAGTTGTGATCATTATGCGCACCCGCACTCGCATCATGATGCGCACCGGTTCCTTTGTAAATCGAAAAAGCCGGGTTCAAATCGGTCAACAAGTTAACCGGATCAATGAAATTGTCATTACCAGTATTGCGAACTTGATCGGTCGCCCAGACGTCGACATTAACAAATGAATCTTGCTCTAAATAGAATTTGGTAAAGCGAATGCGATGACTATTGCCCCAATCGGCATCCAAACCGTCGGCCCAACCGAAATTACCCGCTACCACACCCCTGTCGAAATGATAAGTGGTCGAGCCGTCACCGTTATTGGTCGAAGAATAGGCATCGGTTATTAAATCGCGGCCATTCCAGCCCACATGCGCCGAAGCTTCTTGTATCGAAACCAAGGCGGTAACGCCTATTGCCAATGCAGCTAATATAGTTTTATTCATAAGATTACCATTTTTGTTGTTAAGTACGAATAGAAAGAAATTTGCAAAACAACGATCCGGCAAGCCCCCCCGTTGACTTATAACAACGCCATGTTATTTCACGCTCTCTTACCTATTCATTTACCGTGCCAAGCAGATTTTTTTTCGCCCTTATTTTTTGCTACTACTTCACAAATCCAGAAAAACCAAGTAAATAGCTTGGAATTAATTTTAAGTTCGATTCTCGCCCCAAACTAACTCCAAAACTAATTCACAATATCGCTCAAAAATTTACGTCATATGCCGTAGTTATGTGTGAAATGACACACATTTTCTCTTTACGCCTCCTTGTTCCTCGTCATAGACATTAATCTAAGCTTGGTATGCTGCGCATCGCGCACCTTTTATTCAGGATTTTTACAAAAACGTTAAAACACACCAAACGGCATTCCCGGGTAAAGGGTGCGCGGTGCGACACCCGTCGAATTAGAGAGAAGGTCGGCGGTGGGGCGGATTTTTGGTCCATGTAAAATCCGGCCCCACTCCCAATCACATCAGGCGTAGGATTATATCAACGCCAGATCGCAATTAAACAGCTAGAGAACGCTTTCTGAAAGCCCCCAAACCGACCAAGCCCGCTCCCATTAGCCAAATCGCTGCTGGCAAGGGAACTGGCGCGACGGTCAAACTAATATCGAAACCTCGGCTGGCATTATCTGCATCAAATCGATTAAAGGCACCACAAGGCTCTCTTTCATAACACGTTCCGCCAATCGCAACGGAATAAATGCCGGCTTCAAGCGCACCCATCCATGAAACAGCCGTCGCCAAGCCGTCTATTTCGCCGGCATGACCGATGTAATGGATTGTGTCGACTTCACCATCATCGTTACCCATAGTAGTCGTTCCCTGTCCGTTCCAGCCCCCTGTTTTCCCTGCCGGCGGAGGAAATGCATCCTCATAGGCTTCATCAGGCAAAACACCGTTATAAAGCGAGAATCCCGGGGTTAAATCCCCTACTCGCAAAGGAAAAGTATTGCCGCCTATCGTGATAAAAGTATCTTGATAATCGGACTCGACATGTATTTTGACATTCGATGATTCAGTCAATGCGAACTGTGCCCAAGCGCCTTGATGGCTATCGCCCCAATCTTCGTCCATCGCATCGGCCCATCCGTAGTTGCTCGATACGATACTATTGGCCGAATAAATATGCTTATCGCCGTCGATAACCGGCGTTAAATTCGTCAAATTGATCCAGTTGATATGCGCAGACGCTTGCTGGGTTGGAAGAAAACCGACCGCAGCCGCACAGACCATTGTCGGCAACAATTTTTTCATAGTTTTTCCTCAAAATAGACGTTAATACAAAAGCCTACAAATCGATAACAGCCATGTAAAGTAATGAAATAAATGAACAACGATTTTTCTTCTGTCAGAGTGGATTCCGGCAGTCCATGTCGGAATGAAGGACTTTAAAGCAAGCCTATAAAAGCTCGTTCCTTATCCGGTTTTACGCCGACATCCGCCTCATCAACCGCCCTTTCGCGTTCAATTCAATAAGCCTCTTCCGGTATCACCAAGAAGCGATGTCAGACATCCTTGTCCGGGGATACCGCTCCCCAACGGTATTGATTAACTGAAAACCAGACCGGAAACCGACCTGGGTTTAATTGATTCGATTCAAGAATTGAATCAAGCGGCGATAGCGCGTTTTCTCATGCCGATCAAGCCGACCAAAGCTGAACCCATCAACCAGACTGCGGCGGGAACTGGGACGGGCTGGACGCTAGCAATTACACCGTAAGCTCCTGCACCGATTCCGTCAGCGGCCGCACCACCGACTACCAGTGAATATACGCCGGCAAGTAAAAAGATATTGCTAAGCGATTCGGTTGCGCCTACGCCATTATCGTTAACGGAAGTAATAAATTCAATCGTGTTAATAACACCGCTGTTATTACCCATCGTGGTATCGCCAACCGCATTAAACAACCCATTATTCCCGTCAGCAACCGGCCATACAGGCTCGCCTTCAAAATTCGCGTTTTCGAAAGCCGATAGCGGCACAAGTCCTTTGTACAAACTAAAACCGACATCGAGATCGGCTAAAACAGGAAAGGTATTGCCGGAATCATCACCTGCGCTATTGTAGGTCGGATAGGTTCCCGGGCCTGCATTTTCGACGCTGATGTTTACATTAGAATCCTGCTCCAACGTAAAGCTATACCAGCGAACAGTATGACTATCGGCCAAAGTGGGTTGAGTCCCTTGATACCAGCCATCGTCGTAACCGACTGACGCGACAAACGGATTCAAGTTATCCAGATTTCTATAACCCACATGGGCGTAAGCTTGACTACCTAACAATAACCCTACAAATACAACAACAGACGATATTATTTTTTTCATTAAAAAGTCCTCTTTACTGTTAAACGCTAAAAGTTAACAGTGATATTCGCGGAACCGATACAACAACAAAACATACAGTCCCCACGCCCCCATCACAAAAACAAGCATACGATTCAGCTAACGCCCATGATTCGTCACTAATAAAGACGACAAACTAGCCCAAGCTAACTTGAAAGTTAAGTGAGTACTACCCTCTATCGTTAAACTCAATCAATACTTGATTAAGGAGGCAGCCCGGCCTTCTTGAGTACATACAAGAACCGTGACTTTCCGGCCCCGTCTCACAACGGGTGTGGCTAAATTGAAAAGGCTATTAAATCCGAATTGAGTCTTAAAATTGACATCAGCTGAACCCAACATCTAGCCCCCTCGCTTTTAATTGAAGCAGACTACATGCCAATACCTAGTATTTCACTTGGTTTCAATAATTTAAAGTATTGAATAAAGTACTTATAAACTCTTAATTTTATGATAACTGTGTCATATGCCACAGTTACTGCGGCATATGACACACAACCTCGCTCATAATAAGCGTTCGATTTAACCCAGAAAAAAGAATAGCGATAGGAATTTATGAAAAAAGGACCTTTATCCTAGAAAAATCATTTCACCATGAAGAATAAGAAGTTAATTCAATAGGTTGTCGCGCCTTTGCTAAACAATTTCATCCTCCGGAAAGGTTACTTCAAATTTATGGATAACCTCTTGTAGGACGAAGCCGCATACTGGTTCCCACGGTCCTCCGTGGGAACCCATAACTTTGGCTGCCGAGGCAAGATCGGTATGCATTCCCACGCTGGAGCGGTGGGAACGAGGAATCACATACTTTTGCGGTTGAAAAGCGAACCGCCGGAATTACCGTGCACATCGACCCACAAACAAGGCAGTCCTAAGGACTCCAACCACGCGGGCCCTTCCTCTTCCTTCAGCATCGCAATGGTCGCGGCACTCCCGGAAACGACGCAAAAATCCCCGACTACGCTAACCGATGCCATATAGCGCACCGGCCAACCGGTTTTGGGATTGAGCACATGACCGTAGCGAACGCCATCGAATTGCAAACAGCGCTCGTAATCCCCGCTTGAAGCCAAGGCGCCGCCCGAAAGCGCGAGGGCTTCAATGACCTCGCCTTTTTTCCGTGGATGCGCGATACCGACTTGCCAGGGCGAACCGTCGGGCCGAGGGCCGATCAGCTTAATGTCGCCGCCGAGATTGATCAACCCGTGCTTGATACCGGCTTGCAAGCACAAACCGGCGGCCCGATCGACCGCATATTCCTTGACGATGCCGCCGAAATCGAGCTCCATGCCCGGCACCGAAAAAGTCAACTTCGGCGGCGTCCAATCGATTTTATGCCAACCGATTATATTCAACAACGCTTGAATCTGCCGCTCTTCCGGTAAATTATCGCGATCGAAACGCCAAGCCTGGCGCAGAATACCGGAGCTGATATCGAACAATCCGTCGCTTTGCTCGTAACAGGTCAATGCATAATTCAACAAACCGGCGGTTTCGGGATCAACATCTATCGACCCGCCTCGGGCAGCCGTGCGGTTGATCTCGGATAAATAACTATCCGGGCGGTAGCGGGAATAGCGTTGCTCCAAGCGCTCCACATCGTCGATTACCATATCGGCAACGTGCTGGGCCGTTTTATGCGAAACCGCGAATAACTGGATTTCACAAGGCGTGCCCATGGCCTTGAAATTGAATCGGTAGAATTTTAGGCGCTTGGCTTTTTTCAAGGTGCGAGTTTGAAATGAGGCGGCTTGGAAGCCTTGCTTTGTTTACATGAATTTAAGAACGGCTACGACTGCGGAAACGGTCAGCCCTAACGACCAAAACATGAACCTATCCATGCGGGTCGTAATCTGAATGAGATGTTTATCGACTTGTTCGAAACGTTTATCGACTTGTTCGAAACGTTTATCGATTTGCTCGAAACGTTTATCGATTTGCTCGAAACGCTTTTCGACCTGCTCGAAACGTTTATCGATTTGCTCGAAACGCTTTTCGACCTGCTCGAAGCGTTTATCAACCTGCTCAAAGCGCTTTTCCATTTGCTTAAAGCCTTCGAGCATCAATTCGCGTTGATGTTTCAACTCCTCTTCCACACGAATGGTGCGCTCCCTTAATTCCAAATCGTAACGCGAGTCGAAACGGGACTGATCGGGCTGTTCGGCCAATACTTTTCGAATCAGAGATTCTATATAATTGATATCTTCTTGCGCTAAAGCCATGACCCGGCTCCTTTGAAGTCGTTCTTATCGGTTCGGAGTATAACATAAGCGCCGATGACGGCTAGCACCGTAGGATTTACATCGCGCGCCTTACCACGGCACAGAACTAGGCTATCGAAAAAATCTATTTTTAGCTAAATACTGTGTTCCCGCGTTTTAAACTCAAAAATGTTTTTTGAAATTGTTGGTGTTCATAGGTTTTGTAAGTGCCAGCCGTAGGGTGCGCATCGCGCACCTGATCAGGCTCGTCGGTTCGGCACCGTAGACAGGTGCGCGATCCGCACCCTACGGCTTCATTGATATCGGTAAGCTTGGGCTTCCTGAACAGATTGACCATGATGGAGCCTGGGTAACAGCATAAAGTAAATCCGTTCGTCCTGAGCCCTTCGGCTGCGATCAGGAGTGCCCTGTCTAAGGATGAGCGGATTTGCGCTACGCTAAACGATTTTTACCCGACATTGCAAAAATGACTGAGTATCAGTTACGCGCTTAATTTTCGGCGATTAGAGCCGAACATCGCTTTAATAGTTTTTTCATACAGACATCATCCGCGGTCAAAACATATAGCTCCACGTCGCGAATAGCGTGCCTTTGCGTTCCAATTGAAAGCCGTTAACATCTTCATGCACCGGTTGCAGCCATTCGACGCTCAGGTGATTACCGGAAAACTCGCCGCCCGGAACTACCACATTCAGGCCGAAGCCGACATCCCAGAAGCGTCCGCCGTAGTTTCTTGGATCGTCCAATGTGGAACTTGTCGGATTAATGTCGAGGCAAGGCGCCGAAGTATTCGAAAAATTAACCGAACAATTACCGGGTATCGGATTGAACCGTCCTTTGATCGATCCCTCCGTTGTATAGACCCCGCGAACCGAACCCGACAACCAACTCAGGAAGCTATAACTGCCCCAGGCGGAAGCTTGAAACATATTACCGAGTCGATACCCTGAATCGTTTCTATTTTGCATGCGTACCGTTGCATTGGCCTGCGCACCCCAAGAAAACTTGTCGTATTGGCCGAGATAAGTCAGGCTGGGCAAAAAATCCCAAGTGCCGCTGCCAAGCTGCATTTGGTAATGGATCAAGCCACCGTCCTGCGTGTGTTGGCGATTCAGTTTGATATCGACGTCGCCGGTCGGCGCGCTGAAACCGAGCCCTAGATTGATATGGTGGCCGCGATGTTTGAATAATTTGAACATACCGAACATCAGCGTATCGCCGATACCGCCGGTCTGATGTCCGCCGTGCAAATGGTCGGCTCCCGTATTCGCATCCGGGCTTATTCCGGCGAGCGGACGTAAATCCATATCCATGTCCATGAACATCGGCATGACCATGATATTGAACCAGTCGGTCGGCGCGTACATCAAGTCGATCATGTGCATATGCATATCATGAAAGGTCGGTATCGTTCGATAATCGTTTGCGACCATTGCCGCATCGCTTGCTTTTGCTGTCCGGTTCAGCATGTTACCTGTTTCCCGTAAATACTGATACACATAGCCGACCATGAAATCGCCTTCCTGATTAAGCATGTGCCCGCCGACGCACATCAAACCGGCGGGCATCAGCGGTTCGTGTCCGGTCATATCATGGTGGTGTTCATGCTCGGTCAAACTACGGCCGATCGCTGAAAATTCGACACTCACCGAGCCATTGGCGATCCAATAATCGAAATCGGCATAATCCGGCTCGCCGCCTCCGCCTATTTTCATCGAGCCCTGATGCGTGTAATACTCGAAGCCGGCGTCGAAGCGGACTCCTTTTGTAAATTGTTTACTGATCGTGACGCCGCCGCTCAATGCGCCATAACCGGAAAGCCGATGGTCACTGGAAAAGGTTTGGGTCGGCAGCTTGACGTTGTCGCTGGATTCTCTTGCACTATCAGGAACTTCAGACGGACCGACTAACAAGAAAGGCGTATAAAAATCGGCTTGGCTTTGCGAGTAATAACGGATTCTCGGCGTAATTGTCCAGCCGTGCCTCAAAGGCTGCACCCAATCGGCTTCAAAAGTATGCGCATTGATGCCCCAATCGTCAAAATAAAAACGATAGTCAAAATGCAGTGCGGCATCGATCGGATCGACATATTGCACCCAACCGGTACTAAAGCTCCATTGATTCCGAATTTCAGGGCGCTGCTCCATAAAGGCTTTTGCTTTCCCCTCGTACACGATACCTTGTCCGCACTCGATTCCACCACAATCTAAATTTATATTAAAATCAGGATCAAAAATATCAAAGTTGCTATATCCGACTGGCCTGAGAAAAAAAGCCGTAACTGCTTTATAAGGATTACTTAGATATCCGGTACTACGGGTATAGCCGGCCCCAAATTTGGCCAACGACGATTTAGTGACGACTTGTGTCAAACCCAAATTGACAGCCCAATCCTCGCGCTTACCTCTTAGTAATCTCTGCCCCCCCACTGATTCTGGAATATCCTGTAATTTAGCATACTTTGGATGTAAGTGAGGGAGGCCACCTTCATAAGCCAAAGTATTTAAAAATGGTTGAGCATCATGGTTTAGCCGAGCCGAGGTTGAACTATTCGCATAACTCAACCCTGCACTGAGAGTAGTCACTTTTTGATTGAAATCGAGTGTTAGTCCAAGATTAGCGAAGCGCGATTCATAATCGTTTTCTATCGATAGCCCTCCACCCGCACTCACCGTGGCTTCATCCCATTCATAAGTCAAATTAAAATTACCTTCCTTACGCACCTCTGGCGAAGCAACTGACATTGTATGTACGTTTCTTCTATCCAAACCGATACCAGCCAAAATAGGAATTTCACCCAAAAAAGGAGGCGTTATCAAACTTTGGTTCGTTTTTACCGGATTACGCTGAGCATCAAAATATACTGAACCACCCGGTCCATCAAAAAAATATGGCGATGCGCCTGCTACCGCCCCCCCCTCATACGCAACATTGCCTTGTCTAGACGAGGGGGCTGTTGTGATCGGAGTTGCGCCCGACCAGGTATCTTGGATGTAATTGAACGCAAATTTGATACGATCGGTTAAACGGACTCTTGCGCTGGCTTGCAGACTATCGACAGTGATCGGATCGAACTGACTGTTAACTCCTCCTAAATCGCGCTTGCTTTCTTCATAACGCCCGTATTGAAAACTGAATTCATTATCCTCGGCCGCTTGCGCCGGCGCCAAGCCCGGCAATATCAATGCCGCCGCGGTTAGGGCTTGTAGGCTGCCAAGCGCGGAATGCGCTTTCCGATCTTTCTCAGTAACAGCCACAGCCGCCTCCGCTCGCCGAACTGCCCGCGCCCGCCGCTTCGCGGCTGCCGTAACTGTGTCCGCGCAATTCGCTTTGCAAAGGGGTTCTCTCCAACGCCATTTGCGGTTTAGCCAGAACGCCGCGTTCCCAAGGTTGAACCGCCGCGCAGCCTTGCAATAACGACAACCCCAGCATTAGCAGCGGCCAAGGTTTATGTTTAATCGATGAGTTCATACTGCGTACAATCATGGTTTAAAAGATAAAGCCGCTTACTACGTAAGCACGGCAATTGTTGTAACAAACAAATATCCCGCAAAAAAATTTCCTAAGAGCTTCCCTTCCCTTCGCCCGCCGGTATAGATAAATCGTAGGGTATGCATCGCGCACCTTTTCACAAGCCTTCCGGCTGAAAAATTGCTTACAAAAAGGTACGCGATGTATACTCTACACAGCTTGATCTCTCGGCAAACGCAACTTCGATACCATTTTGTTGATACCGCACCTTTCCGACTTTCCCTCACCTAGCGTTAGGTGAGGGACGATCTGGGGATCGCTCCCACAGATTGTGGAACCGATGTGGGAGCGACGCCTTCGTCGCGATTTTCAACGCCATTTGCACAGTCACCGAAAAATTTCCATAATGCCATTGCAAGCCGACAATCGATATCCACCTTTTCGTGGCGGGTATATTCGTACTTGATAAATAAAAATGGGACTTAGGAATAAACAGAAAAATACAACCCAATAACCGCTGATCGTTTACGGCTATCCGCTCACTAGAAAACCCTACTCCGCCAAAATCCGCTCGACAACCTTTCTAAATGCTTCCGCCTCTCCGCGCCTAAAGCCTAAATGCACGTCTCTAACAACGCCTTGACGATCGATCACATAAGACGATGGCATCGCTTTGACATTGTATTGTTTCGCACATTCTTGATTAGGATCGGCGACCACGGCGAATCCGGCCGGGTAACGCGCCAAAAACTCTTCGGCGTCTTTTCGTTCCTCATCTACATTCACCGCGATCACGACTAACCCCTGATCCTTGAGTTCGCGTTGCATTTGCGTCATGAACGGAAAGGACTGCACGCAAGGGACACACCAGGATGCCCAAAAATCGAGATAGACGACCTTGCCTTCGAGCGACGCCCAGTCTAGCGGCTGCCCATCGCTCATAACCGTCAACTCGCAGTTCGGCGCCGGTTGTCCGGCCCAATCGGCACGAACAATGCCTATAGAAAAATAAAGCCCTAAGAATAGGATAAAAACGGGTTTGATAGAAAACATGTCTCTCGTTTGGGAAGCGATAAACGGGTTTTATAACCGAAATCGAAAAAATGGAAGAGTATATATCGTAATAAGATAAAACGCTAAGCTGATGGCTTCGCAGAGTCGGCTAGTCCTTTTACCAAAACCTGAACTCTGCTAAACATAAACACGCCATTGCGTTTTTTAATTTAAAACACTCCGAAATACCGCTCTCCTTGAGCACTATCGAAGAGCAAACAATTTTTTGGGCTTCACTAAGCTTGGGAATGCGTTGTAGCCCTTTCGTGTTTCGACTAGGCTTCGCACGAACAAACGAGCTTACAACACATGCCAAGTAATTGTTCAGCACCTGCATCAAAAACAAGTTGTCGATTTGGCTTCCCCCTCGAAAAAAAGAGAGGGGATTGAGGGGAATTTAATTAAAAAATCTCCCTTAGCCCCTCTTTTTCAAAGAGGGTGACTGAATATTTACCTTGCCAAAGCTCTTTTAGGATTATTGGTTTTGTAGAGTTACCAAGCTAGTTCCGGTGTGAGCGCCGCCCGCGGATTCGCAATGATATTCGATTGTGTAAAAACTATTGACGGCATGCGTTTGACTAACGGTCATCATATAATTACCGTTACCTTGCTGAGGTGCAACCTGTATCCATGGACTCCAAACATTAGGGGTTTGACCGATAACTGTTGATTTCGCCACACCGTCCTTCATCACAGTAACATTTAAAAAACTACTGCTACCTTGTGATTTTCTTACCCTTAAAGACAATTTCGCAGCCGCGGCTCCCCCTCCTAAACCAGGATCGCTAAAGCATTGAATCATAGATAAATCGGTTGCACTTGCACCGAAAAAACCTCCGATTAACGATTGATTAAGATCATGTGCGGAAACCTGTCCAGTCATGCCTATTCCTAATGATAAAGCCGCTAGAGTTAAGTTTCTCTTAATAAATTTATTAGTTTTTTTCATTGTATTTCTCAATTTAAGTAATTGGCCAGGTAGTTTTGATGCTCAATAATTTTGTCAAATTTCGCAATAAGCCGAACATCAAGTTAATCATTTATTCTTCATCTTGATAGTATTAGTGCTGCATGATTGCTTGTAATTTACTTGCTGCATAATCGCGTACAGACGAATCGTTATCTTGAAGCGCCTGTTGCAACAATGCGGTGTCAGATTCGATTGCATCGATCGCCATCAAACGCACACCAAGCTCAGAGTCCTGCAGGGCTTGTTGTAAATAGTTATTCAATGCGTTTGGGTCATTCTCGATTTGCGATAACGCATACACCGCCTGCCCCCTTACCCTTGCGTCGTTATCCGATATTGACCGAGCAACCGCATCGTAAACCTCAGGGCTATCGGCTTTGTCAAGCCGCGCTAATCCGGCTAGTGCATTCATCCTTTTCTCCGGATCTTCCGAGTCGGCCTGGCGTAGCAAGAAATCGACATCCTGTTCCTTAGTCAACTCATTTTGCACACTTTCTACCGGACGACTGATTCCCTTACTTTCGGTACTTCCACAATCGCTTGGCCGAACTGACGCAATTGGCGGAGGACTCAGAGAAGAGGCTAAAATCCATATTTCTTTCGGCTGGCGTTCCTGTTCATTGGTATCGTTACCCGCTAACCCTGCATAATGAAAAAGCATATTCGTCTCCGCGCCAAGCAAACACCGCAGTATCGTTATCACAGTTGGGCCTGCGCACGTTGCATCAACTTTTACGGTAGGCAATGCGGCATAATGGAACTTAATACCACTCCGTTCCGAAAAACTCCTGAGCAATCCGTGCAAATCGGCTTGTTCAGCTTCCAACATCCATTCGGCTTCGGGTATTGCGCTTTGTCTTATAACAAACGGGGCTTGAACAATCGTATTGCCGCCAGATGCCGTTGCCATTGAGGCAAATAGCAACGCTGATAGAGATATCCACTTAACTAATATCATTAGCCTCATCTTATTTGCCGCATTGCCTAATAATCCAAACAAAACTGAATTTAATTTAAGCCTGCAACGCAGTGGATTTTTTACGTCGCAACACGCCCAATCCCGCCAAAGCCGAACCCATGAACCAGATTGCAGCCGGCACAGGCACCGGTTGTACAACAGCTAAAGAACCCGCGGAAGCCGTTATGGTTAAATCGTGAAATGCCACATCTTGAACGAGATCAATGAGCGCAAAACCACCGACCGTCCAATTAAAGCCATCGGATAATTTAGCTCCGACTGCATCAAAGACACCCGGATGTCCATCCGGATGGGCCCCAAATATAGTAACCAAAGCCATATATTCGCCGACATCGAAATGATCTCTTAGTCCGGCAGGCGAAACGCCTGGATTCGTTTCACTAACATAGTCCACAATTGGAACATCAAAGATATTTAAAGAGCCACCTTCTGCCTTTCGCTCCCCAGCGGTGGATAAATTCGTTAAAGTCCAATCGCTTCCGATTGTATCTTTTTGAAAAACCCAAATAGAAGTAACGCCCCATAGTGCATCTGTATAGGCGCTATAAACATCCAAATTACCCGCTTCTGTCACATTAAACGAATAAGCGGCCGCCGACCTTTCACCGCCGCCTAATTGTACGTTATTAGCCTGACCGGTACCGTCTACCCAAGTGATTTCAGGATGAAATAGCGTATAAGGTTCGCCACCGCTAAACTCATGCTCGCCATGCGCATAAGCCGTATTGATAGATAATCCGATAACAGCCATCGCCGATATCAGCATTGATTTTTTCATTTCCATTATGTACCTCTTTAATATCATTAAATTAAAGCAAAAAGCCCGAAACTATACCGTTTGCGGCGTTTTAAGACAACGCCTTGCCTCATCCCAGCTAACTTTATTACACAACTATCGCTCTAACATTGGCGTTGTATTAGCTATCGTCTACAGGCAGGATAATCGATCTAATCAGCAATCTAGGAGGAATTTGATATAGAAAAGCAATATGCCCTTTTACAACAGTCATCACCCTACCTCTTTTATATTAAGCAAAGATGAGACCATTTTTAAAAATCCGATACAGTCCTCACAATTTCCCGTCCGAAGCCTCATTCATTGCAACTCATCGATGGTTTATAGTTTTATTTTGGCTTGATAAATAGCTCTCGATATTTAACGCTTCTTCACCAAAAAGTGTGTCATATGACCTATTGGTTAGGTCAAATAACACAGTTTAATTGAGCCAATTCTTCACAGGTTGTTTTTACCGATACTCGCTAAATTAGTGTTTATTCTATGGCGCTTTTACCGCTTTATTCGTCATACGCTGAAAATCTTGGAAACGGAGCGCCAGCGAAGTGAAGATTTTTAGTCCCCGATAGCCGTAGCGCCGGGTGTTTTGCCGGAGTCTGCGCGAATAGCGCGGGCGGAGGCAAAATACAAGGCATCGCGACACGGCGTAAAGCCATTTGTGGGAGTGCTACGGAGCCGCATCGAGTTTACGATGATGTGGCGTAGTGGCACGGACGCAGGGCGAATCGGGGCCGCCGAAGGCAATAATCGCCAAGTCATTTTTCGCTGCTGAAATCGGACGGACCCCATTTCAGCTTTCGCGAAAAATCTTGGCGCGCTTGTTCGCATGAATTACAGATATATTGGTTACATGGATGTGAAGCTAGGCATTGCCCTCCTTGGCGCTGGATTCCGCCACAAATCCGTATGGAACGAATTTGCATTTACCCGAAGTGCTCCGGGCAGGATAGCCCGGAGTGAATCCCTGGCGGAATGACGTATTTTTTACTTATGTTGGCACGTATATCGTTTTTACCGGAAAGGTGCGCGATGCGACACCCTACGAATGGCCGAATGCTTGCTGACGCTTATTCGCTTGACTTTGACGAAAGGGTTTCCCTTTTTCATCGCCTTCGGTTTTCATGAACGACGGCCGACCTTTTTCGCCGGTTTTTCGGTAATCCGCTTCGAGAACGTATTTCGCTTCAACAGTAGGAATCGCCAAGGATTCCGTCATGACGCGATCAAGCAGATCAAACAATCGCCGTAGCGCTATCTTCCAGGTGCTGCCGCTGAGTTCGTATAAAGCATCGCTTAATTGCAAAAAACGCTCAAACGGCGCGCCGGCCAGTATCAACGGCAGGGTTTCGGCAAAGCGGCCGGAATTTCCGATCATGTCCCAATAGCGCGCGAAGCGGTTGATGCGCTGCATGTCGTTAAATTCGATATCGCGGGTGCTGAGGATGTTGTAAGGCGGCTCGGGGTTGTAACGCATTCGGTGGGTTTCATTATGCCGGTTGAGCGGTGCGCCGCGCAGGCGCTTTAAGATACCCAATTGAATTTCATGCGGTTGTAATGCGACCAATTGGTCGAAACTGGCCGCGAAATTGACCAGCGTATCGCCGGGCAGGCCGAAGATCAGGTCGGCATGGATGTGCGCGTGGGTGTTTGCCTTGAGCCAACGCAGGTTTTCTTTGGTTTTTTCGTTATCCTGGCGGCGACTGATCAGCCGTTGAATGACAGGATCGAAAGTTTGCACGCCGACTTCGAATTGCAGCGTTGCGGGTGGAAATTTTTCGAGCGATTGTTTGAGCCGGTCCGGTAAATGGTCCGGTATCACTTCGAAATGTAAAAACAAGCCGTCGCCCATGCGTTCGAGAAAAAATTCCAGTATCGCAACGCTGGCGGCGATTTTTAAATTAAAGGTCCGGTCAATGAATTTGAAATGCCGAACGCCACGCCGATACAACACGTCCATTTCGTCCAAGAAGCGATCCAATGTAAACGGCTTGGCCGTGACATCGAGCGCCGAGAGGCAAAATTCGCATTTGAACGGGCAACCGCGCGAGGCTTCGACATAGATGATGCGGTTACGAACGTCTTCGTCGTTGTAATAGGGGTAAGGCGATGCCAAACTTTCCAGCGGCGATTCGACGCCGGTTATGATTTTTTCGTTGGGCGCTTCGCCGTTAAGGATTTGTTCGCATAATGCGCGAAAACTGATTTCGCCGACGCCGGTGACGATGTAGTCGGCCAACTCGGCGACTGGCGGCAAATCGGGTGGATGACTGACTTCGGGCCCGCCCAGAATGACGATGATTTCCGGCGCGATTTGTTTGAGTAAGGCCACGGTCGAGCCGATTTCGGCGACATTCCAGATGTAGACGCCGAAACCGATGATTTTCGGGCGATGCTGCAAAAGCTTTTCGACGATGTCGATCGGTCGGTCTTGTATGCCGAATTCGAGGATTTCGGTTTCGCTTTGCAGTTTTCCCAAATTGGCGTAGAGATAGCGCAGCCCGAATGCGCTATGGATGTAACGGGCGTTAAGCGTAGTCAGTCGTATTTGCGGCATGCTTAGTTTTGCCCGTACTGCTTAATTTAGGGTTTTGTAACAAATAACTTCCCGATTTATCATTGTTCCCATGCTCTGCGCTCATCGTTATACATAAGTCATGAATTACCCTTTTGCAATCTTAGCCAATGAGGCCTCGAAACCATTTATTGTCGCTTAACACTCTCGGCCTCGAAATCGCGATCAGGGGATCGCTCCCACAAAGGGTTACAAGCGCTGCGGGAGAGACGCCTACGTTGCGACTATCGAAGCCGTTAACGCTCAAACACCAAGAGCCTTTTCGGACGACACGGCAATCTAGCGCTCGGTCGCTACGTTTTGCACAAGTAGGTATATTTATACTTGTGTATAACGGCGAGCGCAGAGCATGGGAACGATAAACTCTCAAGGGATGCGTGCAAAGCTTGAGATTCATTTACTTCCTTTATACTCAAAAAATGGCTAACTTTGTGAAGGTATGGGGTGTGGCTAGCGAGGATGTCGGCAGCAGGGAATGCTGCCGCCAAGCCCCCCATGGACGGGTTCAGGGCGGACCTCGATAGACACATCCCATACCTTATTATTCTTAGACGGTTTTTCAATCAAAAGGGAGTAGGAGAGTAATTTTTTTTACCGTATCCTTAGCCTACGCGGTCAATTTGAGGTATTTTTGATATAGCGTGTCTTTGCTTTCGGCATGTTCCGGGTCTTTGTCGATGCAATCGACCGGACACACTTCGATGCATTGCGGCAAATCGTGATGCCCTACGCACTCAGTACACAAATTCGGATCGATGATGTAAATCTCCTCGCCTTGGGATATCGCACCGTTCGGACACTCCGGTTCGCAAACGTCGCAATTGATGCATTCGTCATTGATAATAAGAGCCATGGTTACTCCTGACTAAATTTTTGGATCAAACTTTGTTTAACGATATCGGGCACGAAACTGGATACGTCGCCATTGAGGCGTGCGATTTCCTTGATCATGCTCGACGATATGAATTCGTATTGTTCGGCCGGCGTTAAAAAGACCGTTTCGAGATCGGGCGAAAGCCGCCTATTCATGCCGGCCAATTGAAATTCGTACTCGAAATCGGAAACCGCTCGTAAGCCCCGGATAATGACATGGGCGCCTTGCTCTTTGGCGCAATCGACCAATAGATTGCCGAAACCGATAACCGAAACGTTATCGAATGCTCCGGTAACCGCCTTCGCCAGCGCGACACGCTCTTCGATCGTAAACAACGGCGTTTTTGTGGTGCCGACCGCGATGGCAACGATAATCTTGTCGTACAGCTTCGCAGCCCGAGCAATCAAGTCCAGATGTCCGGCGGTCACGGGGTCGAAAGTGCCCGGATAGATTGCGGTGATGTTCATAATTAAGCCGAAACGATGAAAAAAGTAGCCGATTATAACGGTTTAGCGAGATTTTTTCATCTGTTTGATGTTTTCGCACTAAAGCACCGCGCGGTGCGGGTTATTTAACCCGCACCGAACGTTTTGATTTGTTTTGGTAACGATCGAAAAGCTTCCGCTCCTGCTCACGCCCCTTATCTACATCCATGTAGGTAATGTTTAGGACGAGGTTATAAACCCCGTCCTGTCAAGGTAACGAGGAAACCCATGGCTATTAAACGACGGTGGCTTCGAAATTCGTGACGAAGCCGTCGCTCCCACAGGAGCGACGGCGGACGTTTTGTGGGAGCGGTCCCCCTGATCGCGATTTCGAAGCCGGGTACGTTAGGCAACAAAAATGGTATCGAGGTCTCACTAGCTAAGATGGCAAGATGGTAATACACGATTTATGTATAACGACGAGAACTGGAGCTTGGGAAACCGCCAACTAGAAAAATAGGCTTAAGCTCAAAGCCATCATGGCATCTTAATCAGTCAACCTTTCGTATAACCGATACGCGACCTCGCCGGCGGTTTTGTCTTTCAATAGCCGCCAGTTTTCCGGCATGCCGGTGAGATCGAGTCCGGTTTCCGTTTCGAGGTAGATTTTAGCCCGCGCGGACAACCAGCCTTTATCCTCGAGCCATTGGCAGGTTTGCACGGCGAGGCTCTTACCGAACGGCGGGTCGAGAAAAACCAAATCGAACGATTCAGCGTCGGCTGATAAATACCGGAAGACATCCTGATTGACGATTTTGATTCGGTCGGTCGATAAAGCAACGGCATTCTCTTTTAAATGCCGACAGGCCTGCGAATTGTTTTCGACCTGTACGACCGATTTTGCACCTCTGGACGCTGCCTCGAAGCCCAGCGCGCCGCTGCCTGAATAAAGATCCAGGCAACGACTGCCATAAATATTGCCTCGCAACCAATTGAACAAGGTTTCCCGAACTCTTGCCGGCGTCGGACGTAGGCCCGGTGCATCAGTAAACTGCAGATTGCGGCCGCGCCATTCGCCGGCAATGATTTTGAGCTTGTTTTGCACGGATTTATTGCGCTTCGCCGACTGTGATCGTTTGCAATAACTCGGAATCGACCCGCCTCTGAAACGCGTCCTTGATCGCATCGACGGTCACCGCATTTACTTTCTCCTGGAAGGTTTCCAAGTAGTCGAGCGGCAGACCGTAAAATCCGATCATTTCAACATAACCGATCATTTTACTATTGGTATCGAAACGCATGACAAAACCGCCGGTGATGTTTTGTTTTGCGGCGGTGAGTTCTTCCTCGGTCGGCCCTTCCTCAATGAACTCGGTCAAGGTTTGATTCAAGACTTCCATCGCTTTGTCGGCTTGATCGGTCCGCGTTTGCAAGCCCATCGCAAAAGGTCCTTTTCGATACATCGGTGCAAAATAACTATAAGTGTTATAGGCCAAACCGCGTTTTTCCCTGACTTCTTCGAATAATCTCGAAACCAGCATGCCGCCGCCCAGTATATGATTGCCGACAAATAATGCAAAATAGTCGTCGTCATTGCGATAGGATCCCGGCAGACCGCTCATTACATGAGTTTGCGCGGAAGGAAAAGCGATATGTTCGCGGCGGCCTTGCTTGGGCATCGCCACTTCCGGTAATTCGGCGGGTTTTAGTCCGGCCGGTAATTTCGCCAACAATTTCTCGGCGGTTTGCTCAGCCTGTTTACGGCTCAAATCGCCGACGATGGCCACCATCGCATTGGTAGCCACATAGTACTGACGATAAAAGTTTTTAAGGTCCTTGGCTTGCAAAGGTTTTACAGTCTCAATTTCGCCGGCACTTGGATGCGCATAGGGATGTTGTCCGTAAACCGCTTTATAAAAGGCAATGTCGGCCAAGGTTGACGGCGAAGATTCGCGGTGTTTTAAACCGGCCAACGTACGCTTTTTTTCGCGCTGAAAATCGGCTTCCACAAAGCGCGGTTGAGTCAGGATGGTTTGCATTGTTGCGACCGCCTTATCGAACAGTTTCGGATCGGTCAACGTCCGTAGCGACAACCAAGCCATGTCGCGGGATACTCCGGTTCCGAAACGAGCGCCGACGCTTTCGAAACGTTGTGCGATTTGATCGGCATTCCATTCGCCTGCACCGGTATCGAGTAATCCGGAGGTCAACGCGGCAATCCCGAATTGCTTGCCGTCACGCGCACTGCCGGCATCGAAAGTTACCCGGATATCGACCATTGGCAGATTTGGAGCGGGTACGAAATACACTCTAGCCCCCTGTTTCGTTGTCCAGTGTTCAATGTTTGTTGCCGCCCAAGCGGATTGTCCTGTCAGTATCAATAACAGACTAATCAAAGCGATACGCATTATTTGCTCTCCTTAAGTTTTTCATTGCCGGTTTGTTCAGCGATCGGTTGCGGCACTAAATAGGCCACGCTCAAGTTGTTATCGGTAAAATATTTTTTAGCGACCTCACGCACTTGTTCGGCTGTGATCCGATTGACTTTGTCGACATATTCGTCGGCTTTTTGCCAGCCCAAACCGACGGTCTCATTAATACCCATTTGCATGCCTTGATAAAACATCGAGTCGCGCTCGTAGGTCGCATTCGCGAGTACCTGCGCTTTGATGCGTTGCAATTCTTCCGGTTGCACTAACTCATACTTAAGTTTTTCGATTTCTTCCTTTAACGCCGCTTCCAATTCTTGGTGACTCTTCCCTTGCGCGGGCGTCGCGTCGAACATGAACAATTCATCGAGTCTGGAATTCAAGTTGTAGCCGGCCCCGGCCGCCACGGCGATCTGTTTGCCCCTGACCAATCCGGACTCCAAGCGCGCACTACTGCCGCCGTCCAAAATACCCGCCATCACTTCCAATGCATAGGCTTCCCATTCGTGTTCGGCCGTGTTCAGCACCGGGACTTTATAACCCATGACCAGATACGGCAGTTTATCGGGCAAATTGACGATCATGCGGCGTATGCCGAGTTGCTCGACTTCGGTTTGCGGTTTGACCGGCGTAATGTCACTGGGCTTGAGCGGTCCGAAATATTTTTCGGCCAATGCGAACACCGCTTTCGGTTCGACATCGCCGACGACAACCAATGTGGCGTTATTCGGCGCATACCATTTTTGGTACCAAGCCTCGAGATCGGCAATCGTGTAGTTCTCTATGTCCGTCGGCCAACCGATAATCGGATTTCTGTAGGGGCTGTTCGAATAAGCCAGTGCGGCGAAATGCTCCTGGGTCTTGGAACGAGGCTTATCGTCGGTGCGCATCCGACGCTCTTCGTAAACGACTTGCAGTTCTTTTTGCAACTCCTCATCCAGTAGTTTGAGATTACGCATCCGATCGGCTTCCAGTTTGAAACTGACTTCCAAACGGGATTTTTCCATCGTCTGGAAATAAGCCGTATAATCGCGACCGGTAAAGGCGTTTTCGTTACCGCCGTTGGCCGCGATGATTCGGGAAAACTCGCCGGGTTTGAGTTCGTCGGTGCCCTTGAACATCATGTGTTCGAGCATGTGAGAAATGCCGGTAATGCCGCCAGGCTCGTAACTGGAACCGACTTTGTACCAGACTTGTGAAACAGCTACCGGCGAGCGGTGATCCTCTTTGATCAGGATTTTCAAACCATTGTCTAAAATCCGCTCATGTACTTTAACCGCCGCTTGTACCGGCAACAAGAACATGCCGGATAATACCGCACTCGCAATTTGCAACTTCATAACGTCCTCTCTGTAGTAAGGTTAACGCGTCCGACTATTTGATAAATCAATAGTTCACTGTATTCTATAGCTTAATATAAATGTTGGAATATTTTCGATAATGACTAACCCATCCGCCCTGCTCTCCTGGCGTGACTATCTTGAACTGTGCAAACCCAAAGTAGTTGCCTTAATCGTTTTTACTGCCGTGGTCGGCATGTTGCTGGCCGTGCCGGGTATACCGCCCATCGACACTTTGATTTACAGCACTGTTGGCATTGGACTCGCCGCATCATCCGCCGCGGCGGTTAATCACTATCTCGATCAGAATGCCGACGCCCTAATGGGTAGAACGCAAAACCGGCCATTGCCGAAAGGCTCGTTGCGCTCTATGAATGTCATCGTTTTCGCATCGTTGCTCGGCTTGTTATCGATGCTTTTATTAGGCTTTTTAGTTAACCCGCTGACCGCGTTTTTAACCTTATTGTCGCTAATCGGTTATGCCATTATCTATACCGTGTATTTAAAACGCATGACGCCGCAAAACATCGTGATCGGCGGCGCGGCCGGCGCAGCGCCTCCGGTTTTAGGCTGGTGCGCGATGACCGGCGAAGTGCACCCTTATTCGTTGCTGTTGTTTTTGATCATTTTCGTTTGGACGCCACCGCATTTTTGGGCTTTGGCGATTGCCCGGCGCGAAGAATACGCCAAAGTTAAAATTCCGATGTTACCGGTCACACACGGTCCCGAATTCACCAGATTGCAAATTTTTCTTTATACAGTACTGCTCTTATTGGTGACATTGCTGCCTTATTTAACCGGCATGAGCGGGCTGATTTATCTCACAGTTGCGGTTCCGCTCGGCCTCGGTTTTATTTATTATGCGATTTTGATGATGCGCCACAAGGACGATCGAACGGCAATGAAAACCTTCGGTTTTTCGATCATTTATTTGATGCTGATGTTTGCCGCGTTATTAATCGATCACTATGTCGTAATTGGATTGTAATCTGCCATGACAACACAAGAACATCCTTTTGCTCACTATATCCGCATTCTCGGTAAAGGCAAAAAAGGCTCGCGCCCGCTGACTCGCGAAGAGGCTTATCAAGCGATGCGCATGATTTTGGCCGGCGAAGTGCTGCCCGTACAATTGGGCGCATTTTTGATGCTGATGCGGGTTAAGGAAGAAACCCCTGAAGAATTGGCCGGTTTCATTGAAGCCGCCCGCGAAACTTTTAGTCGTTCCAACGATGGTTCTCCCGCCGACCTGGATTGGTCTTCCTATGCGGGAAAACGACGCCACCTTCCCTGGTTTTTGTTGTCGACATTATTGCTCGCGGAAAATGGCATCAAAGTCTTCATGCACGGCGCCGGCGGTCATACTGAAGGCCGCATTTATACGCACGAGGCTCTGAAATGCCTCGGCATTGAGCACGCCGCTTCATTACAAGAAGCGCGGCAACAACTCGAAAAACGGAACTTCAGTTATTTGCCGCTGGAATACTTTTGCCCGAAACTTCATGAAATCATCGAGTTGCGCCCCATTATGGGCTTGCGCTCCCCGGTACACACGCTCGCCAGAATGTTGAATCCATTTAATGCCAAACACAGTATTCAGGCGATTTTTCACCCGGGTTACCGGCCGGTGCATCAGGAAGCCGCTTTGTTATTAAATGACCCGCATGTCGCGGTATTCAAAGGCGAAGGCGGCGAAGTCGAACGCAATCCCGACGCCGATTGCTTGGTGCAAAGCGTTAAACATGGCGAATTATACGATGAGCAATGGCCGAGAATGTTCGAGCGTCGCCATGTTAAATCCGAAACGCTCGAACCTCAGCAACTCGCTGCAGTCTGGCAAGGCAATATCGAGGACGAATACGGAGAGGCGGCCGTTATCGGTACTGCGGCGATTGCCTTGAAGCTGATAGGCAAAGCGGACAGTCAAGAACGCGCCATGAATATGGCCGAGGATTTTTGGCGGAGACGTGTGCCGTTTGATGATGGCTCGCGAAGAAAGTCCATTCAAAGGGTCGACCGTATTTTTTGATTACTGCGCAAAACAACTGAGCCCCGAAAAGTTTGAGCAGATCATCCGTTTATACTGCAACTACCCTTTAACCGCACCCGGATTGCGGAGAGCGAATCTCGGAATTCCTTCAACAAAGGTTTTTTCCAAGTAGTTGTATTCCAGACCTAATAATGTATTCCCGTCTTGATAAGTTATCCATACGACCTTGACTTCGCCGAGCAGGTCGAGTCTTTTAAAATTGAATGCGGCGATTGACCCAGGTTCCACCTCAATACGCTCAGGTAACGTTACCATCAAGCCGTCTACCGATACATTAATAGTGTTGAAATGATAATTATGGCCGTTAAGAATTATTAACCCAGGCGCCTCTAATTTTTTCCTGTAGGCATGCCTTGCATAAAACAAGTTTTCAACATCGTGCTCAACATTTCTAAAATCCAACGCCAGATAAATCCGGCCATCGATCATATCGGCACGGACAATTTCGGCTTCGCCGGCAAGTCGCATTTCTTGCAGGTAAATATCAACGATAGGCGATAACTTTACTGTTTTGAACAAATCCTCAACATCATTAATGCGTTCATGATCATCCAATTCAGCCAAAAGACCGGTGATCGAGATGTTGCTCAAGGTAATCGGGAGCTCGTCCCCATCCAGATAAATTAATCCATGGGAGGTCAGTTTTTTCCGATAGTGGCGTTTTTCGTATGGCATTGTTAACCTACATTACATTTTTGTACGACTTTCGCTATTGAAGATATGGAACTGAAAGAAACCAGTAACGATTCAGCGCAGATCGTGAAAGAGTTATTGACTCTCAAATTATGTTGCTTGCAAAATTAGCATTCACAACATAAAGCTCAGCCCTTCGCCATTTTTACCCCCTATCCCAGAGGGAGAGTAGGCTTAGGAAAGGGTCTGAACTGACTTCACACAACGCCCACTAGAGACTGACGCCCGGCATATAAATACAAAGAGTCTCGACGCATTAAATTTTAAAGCTATGAGCAAAATTTTACAGCCAGTTCCCGCGCCTGCTAATAAATCAATAGTCTACGCCGACTTCACAAAATACACCGAATATTACAATAACCGAAAAATAAGCAACGATATTTTCTATTTTCAAACCGTAAAGAGCAAGCATTATGTCCTTAACCCAGCCTTAACAAATGTAGTACCATAACATTAATTCTTTACTTATTATTTCAATAATTTATGACCTAAAAATGTTAAAGCTGGGTTAAATGAATATTATATTTAATGACTAGTGTAGTCTATTATTCTTATTTTTCACTCCGAATCTCGTCTTTTACAGAATTTGATTGTCTATTTTTTTATGCTGTTATCCAATCGATCGTTAAATATAATTTTAACGGCTGTCTCGATACTTATCTTACAAGCTTGCACCACTGCTCCGCCAAAAAACACTGAAAATATTTGCGAAACTTTCAGAGAAAAAAGCAACTGGTACAAACACGCCGAAACCTCTTATCAAAAATGGGGGGTTCCTATTCCTGTCCAAATGGCGATCATTCATCAAGAGTCTCGCTTCGTTGCCGATGCCGCTCCGTCAAGACGGAAATTATTAGGATTTATCCCTTGGTTTAGGAAAAGTAGTGCCTATGGATATGCCCAAGCATTGGACGGTACTTGGGGCGACTATATAAAACATAACCGTCGCTGGAGCGCCGACCGTGACGACTTTGCCGATGCGGTCGATTTTGTCGGCTGGTACAATCACATGAGCTATCAAAGACTCGGACTAGCTAAATCGAATGCTCGGCAACTATACCTCGCCTACCACGAGGGTCACACGGGATACCGACGCCGAACGTTTCTGCGAAAACCCTGGTTACTAAAGGTTGCCGAAAAAGTCGACCACAGAGCCCGTACTTATGCTTCGCAATTAAATTCATGTTGGAACGAATTTGAAAGCAAAAGCTGGTTTTTTTGGTAAACTATATTGCTTGTTCACAGTTGCGAACAAGCGGTATCACCGGCAAAAAAGGACAAACCGGTATTTGGAGATAGAAGGCGCTAACATACTTACATCCGAGCAAGAAGGATTAGCTACTTTATTGGGATTAATAAACAAGCTTCTTGCTTTTTTCTCGCGACTTCTCCAAAAATGGATACACTTCCTTATAACTCAAGACAGGAGGAAAAAATCTGTGACTAAACTGCATATCCGCGTTTTTTCAGTTTTTACTGCTATTATCATAGGATTTACGATGTTTTCAATGGCCAATGCGACCACCCCACAGGAAAATAAAGAAGCAGGCGAAGCTTTTCTAGCCGAAAACGCCAAAAAGGCAGGCATAAAAACCACAGCTAGCGGTCTTCAATATGAAGTTTTGAACGAAGGAAACGGAGCCACGCCAAATGCCTCCGATAATGTAACCGTTCATTACAAAGGCACCACAATTAGCGGCGAAGAATTCGACAGCTCCTATGGCCGAGGCGAACCCGCCACGTTTCCGTTAAACCGAGTCATTGCCGGCTGGACTGAGGGTCTGCAGTTAATGAAGGAAGGCGCTAAATACCGTTTTTACATACCCTCCGATTTGGCTTATGGCGAACGCGGCGCCGGCCGCGCGATTGGACCTAATGCCGCACTCATATTCGATGTTGAACTGATAAAAGTTCAATAAAGTCAAACGTTCGGTGTGTTTGGCGAAAATGTCGACAGCAGGGGAATGCATACCGATCTTGCCTCGGCAGCCAAGGTATGAGGACCGTGGAACCATAAAAAACACGTAGCCCGTATGAAGTATATCGGAATACGGGAATGGCGCGGCTTCGAACTTCCCGGATTGCGCTAAGCTCCATCCGGGCTACCTTGACAGGACGGACTTTGCTACTCCGTGCTAAACGTTACCTACATGGATGTAGGTAAGGCCGCGCGCAGGAGCGGAAGCTTTTCGAGCGTATCCAAAGCATATCAAAACGTTCTGGCCGAAATGAATATCCCGCGCCCGCGTGAAGAACGCACTGCGTACCATTGCGCAAGTCTTCCGGAGTTACCCAGCCTAAAAAAGGTACGCGAAGCGTACCCTACGACTAATTGAATATTTTCGTGTATTTCATGGACAAATGCTTTTATAGGTTAAAGCTTTGCCTTTTATTTCGCACCATGCAAGCGGATCAATAATACGGCCTCATCACGACTAATGCCGAATTTTTGCGTCAATTCAGCCACATCGGCGCCGCTACGCACCTTTTGAATGACCGCGTGGTAAGGCTTCGCTTCTTCCTCTCTTTGTTCAAAGTCGTTGATCTTTTCGGTCAATTTTTTGAGTAATTCAGCCGTCTCGGCCAATCGGTTATCCACACCGACCGATGCCGAACATAAACCGACAATATCCAAGTTATGATTATTCAGGTGTTCGGCCAATGCTCGATAGCTACGCTTAAGCTTGATATGATCGACCGTTAACCATACCAGCAAAACCGACATAACGCACAGTACGGCAAGACCGGCATATAAAATCTCATTCATCAAACAACTTCATCAATGTGTTGGGCAGGTCCCGTATCGCCTTGCTGCTCCGATTCAGAACCATTTTCCTGCTCGTTTTGTTGTTTTTTCTTATCCGGTCGATCTTCGTCGTTAGTGACTTTAGCCGGTTTAATAACCGGAAATGTCGGTACTATCGGTTGTATTTCGATCATGACCGCCTCTCTTAGTCGCGGCTCAGGAAAGTCTGTTTAAGTTACAATTATCCTCAAAACATATCCAATTCCGCTTTCTCTTCGTCGCTTAAAAACTTATTCAGGTCGACTAGAATCAATAATTCGTTATCTCGACTAGTCACCCCTTGAATATACCTGGAAGTATCTTCATTGCCTACGTTCGGAGCCGTTTCAATTTCGGATGATCTCAGCTCAACGACTTCGGCAACACTATCAACCAAGATGCCGATAATATGCGATTCGGTTTCTATTATGACAATACGCGAATTATCGTCGGTCTCCTTCGACATCAAACCGAATCGATTACGCGTATCGATTACCGTAACGACATTGCCTCGCAAGTTAATGATACCGAGCACATAAGACGGCGCACCGGGAACCGGAGCGATTTCTGCAACCCGCAGCACCTCTTGTACTTGCATGACATTGATGCCATATTTTTCATCACCGAGACGAAAAGTCACCCATTGCATCACCGGATTGTTTTGTTTTGTATCGAATTCACTCATTCGCGATCACCGCTTCATTATTCAAAGTTGTTATTTTTTGCAAACCGCATCCGCCCAACTACTAACCCTTCACTCTATAAAAAGAATTTTGTCCACGAAAATCACGAAATTTAAAAATTATAGTTACGCACAATGTACCATTTCACAAGTCTTCCGTAGAATCCAAGCCTAAAAAAGGTAAGCGATTCGCCACTGGACGCTGGAGCGTCCAGTGCTGCATTCCCACGCTGGAGGGTGGGAACGATAATCTTTAACCTTTAACCTTTAACCTTTAACCTTTAACCTTTCTTCTTTCCCCTTTCTTCGCGGCGTCAACTGTTTGACATCGATCACAGCAGTCAATTCTTCGATTACCGTTCCGATCAACCAAGGCCTCTGCTTACGGTTAGTTCGCCACCGAACTTGCTCGGGGCGCACTTTGCCGATCGACAAAAGTTCGTCGCAAGCCAATCCCCAATTGCCATCCTGGGTAATTAACATGCTTTTAAAAGGCTGCTCGATTAAATCGCGTTTATTCGCATAGCCTTTTCCTAAAATCAATTGCCCGGAATCGAGAATACCGATTTTTCGTTCCTGGTCTTCCAGCAAACCGATAAACCACGAGGGTTGCCCAGGGATTTTAGTGATCGTCTTGTCGAATTTAACGGCTCTGGATAATTCAACCAAAGGCGTCGCCAGTATGAGTTGACCTATTTTAAAAAACAAGGCCTGGAATTCATACTGCGCCCAAGGCGGCATCACCGCAAGCGGCATGGTCGGCTTTGGAATCAATTGCAGTTCAACCAAGGCCGGCGTCTTGACAATGAACTCGCTTTTTTCTTTTACTTTCGATTTAACGCTTGTTTTCGGCACCGGTTCATTAATTTCAGGTGCCGATTGCGTAATCGCATCAGAATCCTCAGCCGGCATTTCGTCCAGCAAGGTTTTCAAATAACTGTCGAGCGCCAATTCCTGATGAATAATCTGTTGTTCGATTTCCGAATTTTTATTGCTAATATTAGTCATTAAACCGCTGCCGTTTCTTTGATAGGCTGACTATCATGCAATAACAAGCGGTCCAGCAGGGCTGAATAAGCCTCCACGGCTTTCGATTCCGGCCAATAAATCGATAACGGAATACCTTGCGTGCTGGCATCCCTGATTTTTGTATCGATTGGTATTATCGAATTCCAAAGATAATCCGGATATAGGTTCATTAATACTTTGAGGCTTTCTTGAGCTGCACGCGTTCTTTTATCGAACATTGTCGGTACGATCGTGTAACGAGGCGCATTCGCGCGCGATTTATAAACCATATTGAGCGTATGCATCATGCGCTCGAGTCCTTTGACGGCCAAAAATTCGGCCAATACCGGCATGATCAGTTGTTGACACGCGGCCAACGCATTGATCATCAACACACCGAGCATCGGAGGGCTATCGATAATGACATAATCATAACGGTCGGCGACTTTGGCCAAGGCATTATGGACTACCAATCCCATGCCGCCCATCGATGCGACTTGTCGGTCCAAAGTCGCAATAGCGGTCGCGGCCGGCAATACAAACAAACCGTCGAATTTAGTTTCTACGATATAAGGTTCGGGCCCTGCGTTTTTCTTTTTCAAACTGGCATCATGAAAAAGATTGTATACGCTGGCCTTGACTTCATCGGGATTCATTTTGAAATAGCTCGTCAATGCGCCGTGCGGGTCGAGATCGACCAATAATGTACGAAACCCCCAGGAAGACAATAGACCGCCGAGCGTAACGACAGTCGTCGTTTTGCCTACACCGCCTTTCTGATTGGATACCGTCCAAACCTTCATAAAATGCCTTTCAACCTAAATTCATTAGCTACACCACAAAAAACTCGGTTCTCGAAGATTTTCCGGTTCCCACGGTCCTCCGTGGGAACCCATTACCTTGGCCGCCGGAGCAAGACCGGCATGCATTCCCACACTGGAGCGTTAGGAACGAGGAATTGCCCACAACTATTGGGAACGTTGAGTATTCTTCATTTCAGCTTCGGTAACCGGCGTGATATTCAGTAATTTCGCTCTTTCTACGTCATCCGCCCCGTAACGGGCAAAAGCATGCGACATCAATACCACCACGACTCTTCTATTTTGAAATCGACCAGCTTCGCTACTATTATCGGCTATCGGATGAAATTCTCCATAGCCGACTGCCGATAATCGTGACGGCACTATCCCCTCGTTGACGAATTCCCTCACTACGCTAGTCGCTCGCGCCGAAGACAATTCCCAATTGGACGGGAATTTAACGGTACTGATCGGGACAGTATCGGTATGCCCCTCGACATTGATGACATTCGGCATGCGCCTGACAATTTCCGAAACTTTTTTTAGAACCGGTAGCGCTTTTGGCGATAACTCGGCCTCGCCGCTCGCGAATAACAATTCGCTGTTCATTTCCAATTCGATCCAAAAATCATGTTTTTTTACTGCCACTAGGTCCTTTTCGATAAATGGCGCCAAGACTTCCGACATTTGTTCGGACGCCTCGATCAAATTACGGCGCTCACGCAGTATCTCCTCGCTGAGTTCATGTTTTTTTTCAACCTCTTCCAAAGTCGGATGAGGTAGCTCGATCGGCTGAACGGTCATCGGTTCCTCACCAATTTGGATCGGCTGCACCACGGTAAAAGGGATACCTTCTCTATCGGAAATCGCCGACTCCGATTGCTTTTTCGAGAAGGCTTCTCCTAATGAGTCGGACAGTGTTTTATATTTGCCTTCGTTGACCGACGATATCGAATACATCACGACAAAAAACGCAAATAATAAGGTAATAAAATCAGCATAGGAAATCAGCCATCGCTCATGATTTTCAGGTTCGGCCACTTCTTTCTTTTTGCGCCGCATGACATCCTCCGAGCTAATTCCGATTTTCGATTAAAAAACCGGATAATTTCAATTCGATATTTTTTGGATTTTCTCCCTCGGCGATCGCTACGATACCCTCAACCAACAACTCCCTGGCCTGCGACATTGTCAATATGTGCATCTTCAATTTATTTGCAACCGGCAAAAAAATCAGATTGGCAAAGCCAACGCCATAGATTGTCGCAACAAATGCCGTTGCAATTCCGGAACCCAATAAACCTGGTTCGGCCAGATTCTTCATGACATGAATGAGACCAATCACGGCACCGAGAATACCGATCGTCGGCGAGTAACCGCCCATCGCTTCAAATACTCTAGCCGCCTGTAAATCACTAAATTCTCTGGTATTAAGCTCTAGTTCCAAACAATCCCGGATCACTTCCGGTTCGCTACCGTCGACTAAAAGCTGCAGACCCTTAAGTGCGAACGGATCGATTTCAGTATCGAGAACCGACTCCAGACCCAGCAAACCTTCTTTTCTGGCCAACGCGCTCCATTCGACCATTTTGTTGACTTGTTGCTCAAACAGTTGCTTCCGGGGCTTGAAGATCCATAAACTGATATTGAGGCCTCTTAAGAATACCGTCGGCGGAAATTGCAACAATGTCGCACCTAACGTACCGCCTAAAACGATCACTAAGGCCGGTCCGTTTAGCAGCGTCTCTGCATGCCCGCCGTCCATTATCGTACCACCAACGATCGCCACGAAACCCAACACGGCGCCAATGAGACTTAAATAATCCATTAAGTAATCCGGCTTAATTGCCGCCCTATTTCATCGAGACTGTAAATATTATCGGCCAAACCTGCATCGATAACCGCTTTGGGCATACCGTATATCGTGCAACTTTCCTCGTTTTGCGCCCAAATTATCGAACCCGCTTGTTTCAGTTTACGGGCACCTTCTTTACCATCTGAACCCATACCGGTTAAAACTACCGCCAACGCTCCATCTTGAAAATGCCGAGCGACTGAAGCCAATGTAATATCGGCACAAGGACTGTAAATTTCTCCGGCTATTTTCGGCCTTAAAACAATCGACTTACGCATGCCGGAGCCTTTGAGTTCCAATTGCATTCCTCCTGCCGCAACCAACGCCGTTCCAGTCTCTAAGGTATCGCCATCGTGCGCTTCCCTAACCTTGATACGGCATAATTGATCCAACCGATCTGCAAAACTAGCCGTGAAGTTTTGCGGCATATGTTGAACAATGATCACCGGCAACGGACATGACTGTGGAACTTGGCTTAACACTTGCTGCACCGCAACAGGACCGCCGGTCGAGGCGGCAATCACCATGATGCGTAACGCACCGAATTGTCTCGCTGTTTGCTGAACCTCTTGCTTAGCCGGTTTTTCAAGCGATTTTCCAGCCGGTCCGGTTTTAGACTTGGTCAGCGCTACGCTGCTTTTTGTTTTGATTTTTCCGGCTTGCAAGGCAACCATGCGCACCCTTCGCCGAAGCAAGCGTTTGGCCGTCTCTCGGTCGGCATCGATCTCATCCAGTCGCTTCGGTAAGAAATCCACCGCACCGGCATGCAAGGCATCCAAAGTCGCTTGCGCACCTACCTGAGTCATTGCCGAAAACATCAAAATAGGCGTCGGCGTTTCCGCCATGATGCGCTTAACCGCAGTAATTCCGTCCATCAACGGCATCTCGATATCCATCGTGATGACATCGGGCCACAAGGCAGCCGCCAGCCTGATCGCTTGTAAGCCGTTATTGGCAAGACCTACCACTTCAAATTCGGCGAGTCCGTCGCTATCTTTCGACTCCTCAAGAATTTCCTTGATTCTTTTACAAATAAACCCGGAATCGTCGACTATCAATACCTTAACGGCCATGAACTTCTAATTACTCCCTTTACTCAAAAATTGGCTAACTTTATGAAGGTATGGGGCGGTTAAGGAAGATGTCGGCAGCAGGGCAGATTTTGCTCCTCGGCAATTGCTCCTACATCGCCTAAAGCGCCTACTGTTGGTGTACTAGTACACGCCATCCATGGCGTTCGAGCTGCCGTCAAGCCCTCATGAATGGGTTCACGGCGGTCCTCGATTGACACATCCCATACCTTTTATTCTTAGACGGTTTTTCAATCAAAAAGGAGTATTGCTTGCATATCGCTTCATTAATCCGGGTACGTCGAGAATTAGTGCAATGCGCCCGTCTCCGGTGATCGTCGCCCCCGAAAGTCCGTCCAAGCCTTGCAATTTCGCACCCAAAGCCTTAATGACAACTTCTTCCTGGCCAATTAATTGATCTACGACAAAACCGACTTGACGTCCACCGGCATTGACCACGACGACATGTGCGGAAACTTTTTTATTAAGCACATAATTCGGGTCCTGCACGAGCCATTCGCCGAGATAAAATAGCGGTAAGGCCTTGTTTCGGACCATGACGACCTGCTGTCCATCCACAACATTGGTCACACGCAAATCCAGATCGAGAATTTCCATCACGCTGCCCAACGGTAATGCGAAGGCTTGATCAGCTAACTTGACCATCAATGTCGGCATGATTGCAAGCGTCAAAGGAACCTTGATGGTGATCGTGGTTCCGACGCCTTCCTTTGAATCGACCTCGACCGCACCGTTCATTTGAGAAATGCGGGTCTTTACGACATCCATACCGACTCCCCGTCCCGAAACATCGGAAATCTCTGTTTTGGTCGAAAATCCGGGCATAAAAATTAAATTAAAACATTCACGCTGATCCAGTCGAGCTGCGGTATCGGCATCCATTAAACCCTTTTCGACGACCTTGGCCCGCAAAGCATTGGCATTCATGCCCTTGCCATCATCCTTTATCGATAACTCGATATGATCGCCTTGCTGCGAAGCGGTCAACACGACGACGCCTTCGGCCAGTTTACCTGCCGCAGTCCGCTCTTCCGGGCTTTCGATACCGTGATCGACCGAATTTCTCACTAAATGTACCAACGGGTCCGCCAAAGCCTCGACTAAGTTCTTGTCGAGATCGGTTTCTTCTCCAACCAATTCCAGTCTAATTTGTTTATTAAGACTACGCGCCAAATCCCGAACTACACGCGGAAATCGACCGAATACTTTTTTAATCGGCTGCATTCGGGTTTTCATGACCGCTAGTTGCAGATCGGCTGTCACAACATCGAGATTAGCAATTGCCTTGGCCATCTGATCGTCGCTATCGGATGCTGATCTAAGCGTCTGAAAACGATTTCGTACCAAAACCAATTCGCCGACCATGTTCATGATATCGTCGAGTACCTGAGTATCGACCCGAACGGTGGGCTCGATTTGCGTGGCGCCTGAAGGGGCTGCTTTTGAAGCGGCGGGCTTTTGATCTTTAGTGCCATGCTGCTCTATCGAATGAGTAGCGGACGACGGTTTGTCTTTGTTGTCGGGAACGGATTCGGCGACAGGTTTCTTTTCCGGTGACTTAGGTGCTTGATCACCGGTTTCGGCAACTGCTGAAGGGTTGAATTTTCCTTTACCATGCAATTGATCGAGCAAATTTTCGAATTCGTCTTCGGTAATTTCATCGGAATCCGAAGCCGCCGGCACCGGTTTTTCGGCGGGCATCGATACCGTTTCGGCATTTTTCGATTCGACACCTGCATTCGATGCGGTTTCGCTACGATCGGATTTGGAGGATGTCGGCGAACCGCCTTTGCCATGTAATGCATCGAGTAGTTGCTCGAATTCATCTTCGGTAATTTCATCGGCTGCCGAAGCCGATTGCGATTCGCTTTGCGTTATTTTAGGGGAGGTCGGCGAAGCGCCTTTACCATGCAAGGTATCGAGCAATTGCTCAAACTCTTCCTCGGTGATTTCATCGGAGCTGGAACTATCGTCAGAGCTTGCGGACTCCTCGTCGGCCATATTCAGCATCGATTCGAATTCTTTCTCGACAATATCGATTTCATCGGCGGAGGCAATAGGCAATGGCTCTTGTTCTTGCTCTTCCGCGCCCCTTTGTTCGGGTGCTTCCGCTTTGGATGCTTTGCCGGGCAACGTAAAGGCCTGAAGTTTGTTCAGTAATGCCGGCGATGCCGGTTCGGGCTCTTGTCCAACACGGATCTGACCGAACATTTCGTTAACAATATCCAGTACCTGAAGAACGACATCCATCAATTTAGGGTCGACTTTTCTATCGCCTTGCCGAAGCACATTAAAGACATCCTCAGCTTTGTGACAAACTTCAACCAAGGGGTCTATCGCTAAAAATCCGGCACCGCCTTTGACAGTATGAAAACCTCTGAATATGGCATTGAGCAAATCGTAATCATTGGGCATCTGCTCGAGTTGAACCAACTGCTCGCCCAATAAATCGATTATTTCACCGGATTCGACTAGAAAATCCTGTAAAATTTCGTCATCCAGATCAATCGCCATAATTCAATCCTCAAAAACCCAAGCTAGACAGCAAATCGTCGACATCGTCTTGGCTAGTCGCCACCTCGTCTTTTTTATCGTCAACACCGGGCACGACCGGTCCCGGTAACTCGACGTTCGACATGGCCGTCTCTTTTGAAGCCGCTTTAACGCTTGATAAACGGATTAAATCGACCATGCCGTTTTCCAAGTCTTCGACCATTGCTATCACGCGCCGGATGATTTGTCCGGTAATATCCTGAAAGCCTTGAGCCATTAAAATATCGTTGAGCCCGTTTTGCATAATTTCCAGCGATTTAACCGACTCATTAAAATACTCGGTGATTTCCTGACTCATGTCTTTGAACTCTTCGAAAGGCATTTTTCGAATCAAGAAACGTTCCCAGTTTTCGGCGAGTTTTGTGGCTTGCTCGTTGAGCGTTCGCGCAACCGGGACGATATCCTCGACAACGGTCAAGGTTTGATCGGCGGCTTGTTCGGTCATTGTAATGACATAACGCAATCGTTCCTTCGCATCCGGAATTTCCTGCGCGGCAATCTCGGTGATTTTCGAATCCACGGAAAAATGCACCATGGCATCGTGCAATTGCCGGGTTAATCGACCCACTTCAATAAACAACTGGCTTTCTCGGATTCCGGCTATTTCATCGAGAATTCTGTCGGCCGTTTGCTCGTCTCCTTCTTCTAATGCCTTAAGCAGGTCTTTAACCTGACTGAGGCGATCTTTATCGGTCATTAAATCCCCTCAGATTAGCTGTCTATGCGTTCAAAGATTTTTTCGATTTTTTCTTTGAGCGTCGCTGCGGTAAACGGCTTAATGATATATCCATTGACACCGGCTTGAGCCGCCATAATAATTTGCTCGCGCTTAGCTTCGGCCGTCACCATTAAAACCGGCAACGTGGCAAGATCCGGGTCGGCTCGAACGGCTTTCAGCAAATCCAATCCGGACATGCCCGGCATATTCCAGTCCGTCACAAGAAAATCGATGCCTCCGGCTTTTAGTCTCGGCAGAGCGGTTTTACCGTCATCGGCTTCGGCCGTATTAGTAAAACCCAAGTCCCTCAGCAAGTTTTTTATAATACGCCTCATTGTCGAAAAATCATCCACGATGAGAATTTTCATATTTTTATCCAAGGATAGTCTCCAACCCACTCAACTTAATAAATAAAACTTTTTGTAACGTTTGATGCTACGCATCGCAATCTTTTTCGATAGCACGGCCTCATTCAGGCGCCATTATCATGACCTTCCCGCCAGTCCGCAAGTCTCGCCCGCAATCTCAACATAGCCTGACTGCTGATTTGACTGACGCGAGACTCGCTGACATTTAAAACTTGGCCGATTTCGCGTAAATTTAATTCATCGACATAATACAGTGAAACCACTAACTGTTCGCGCTCGGGCAAACTTCGAATCGCCTCGACTAAAGCCTGATTGAATTTTTCTCGGCTTAATCGGTTCAACGGATCGTTTTTTAATGGCTGATCCTCGTGAAAAGCTGCATCGCCCTCCTCGGACAAGTCCTCGACACTCAAGGTACGACAGGACTGTGTATCTTGCAATATGCGTCCGTATTCATCGGCACTGATTCCCAAATACTCGGCGACCTCGCTATCGCTGGCATCGCGGCCGGTTTTACTTTCGATATGCCTTATCGCATCGCTCACCATCCTCGCTTTTTTGTGAACGGAACGCGGCGTCCAATCGGATCGTCGAACTTCGTCGAGCATTGCGCCCCGAATGCGAATACCGGCATACGTGTCGAAACTGGCGCCCTGAGAGGCATCGAAATGCTTGATCGCATCCAACAAGCCGATCATTCCGGATTGAATCAAGTCCTCGACCAATACGGTTTCGGGTAATTTAGCCAATAAATGATAGGCAATCCGTTTAACTAAAGGCACATGCCGCAGTACCAGGTCTTCTTTTTCACCCGATTGCACCGACGCATACATGGCCGCTCCCTTCATGCAACATCCTTTTGTGCGCCGTATTGGATCATGCGTTCGATAAAGAACTCAAGATAACCGCCCGCTTGTCCTCTTATCGGCCAGCTATTTATTTGTCTTGCCACATTTTTTAAGGCCAGTGATGCTTTACTACGCGGATAGGCTGCGACGACCGGGCTTTGTTGCTGAACGGCTTTGCGTAAATATTCGTCATAAGGTACCGCACCTGCAAATTGTAGCGTCACGTCCAGATAACGGTCGGTTACTTTAGTCAATTTTTGAAAGAGATTCTGGCCTTGCTGTGCACTTTGAACCATGTTGGTCAAAATATGGAAACGGCTCAACCCGTAATCACGATTTAAGAGTTTAATGAAGGCATAGGCATCGGTTAAAGAGGTCGGTTCGTCGCAGACGACAACGATGACTTCCTGGCAAGCACGGGCAAAATTAATAACGCTGGACGATATGCCCGCTGCCGTATCGACAATCAGTACATCCAAATCCTGATCGATATCGCTAAATGCCCTGATGACTGCGGCTTGCTCTACCGTCGACAAATCGGACATATGCTGTAAACCCGACGAAGCCGGAATCACTTGTAAACCGGACGGGCCGGTCACGATAATTTCGTTTAATGATTTTTCACCTTTCAATACATGCGAAAGATTGAATTTCGGATACATACCCAGCAACACGTCAACATTGGCAAGCCCCATATCGGCATCGAGCAAGGCAACTCGCTTGCCTTGTTCGGCCAATGCCAAGCCCAAATTGACCGATAAATTGGTTTTTCCAACGCCGCCTTTACCGCTAGTGACTGCGATGACCCGAATGGGATTCGTTTTTTTCATTCTTCTGATTCCAGCTGCCTGATCGAATGGATTATGCATAACCTTGCGCCACCCAGTCGTCATAATCAAGTATCGCATTATAATCGCTTTCTTGATCCGACTCTGCTGCGCACCGCTCAATTAATTGTTTGGCCGAGGCTACATGCAGATCCTCGGGCACTTGTTGTCCGTCGGTAACATAAGATAGCGGCATGCGTTGTTCGATTAATGCCGATATCGCCGCTCCCTTGGTCGCTGCTTCGTCAAGTTTAGTCAATATGCCTGCTTCAGGCTGAAAAATTTGAAACGCATGAATAATTTCTTTCATCGCCTTGTATTGCGTCGCGGCGGACATCACTAAATAAGGTCGAATGCGTAAGTCGTCGTGTTGCAGGGTTTGGATTTGTTCGGCCAAGCGTTGATCCCGCTGGCTCATTCCGGCGGTATCGATCAAAATAAGACGCTTATCGGCAAAGCCGTCGATCAAATTACGCAGTTGCTCGGCATCGGCCGCCACGCGAACGGGCACATCGAGAATCCGGCCATAGGTATTGAGTTGATCATGCGCGGCAATACGATAATTATCGGTCGTGATCAACGCAACCTGTCTCGGCCCATGTTTCAGAATGAAGCGTGCAGCCAATTTGGCGATCGTCGTAGTCTTACCGACACCAGTCGGGCCCACCAACGCGGCGATTCCGCCATAATCCAAAAGTGCATCATTATAAACAGGCAGCACGTTAACCAACATTTCCTGAGCTTTTTTGAACGCCGGCTCGATGGTTTGATAATTATTCAAGCGGCCGGCGACTTTCATACTCAAATTTTTGGCGATCCCCATATCAACCAAACGATGCAACAATTCCACCCGCACCGGATTGCTCTGGCTGTTTTGCCGCCAACCGATTTCCGACAAACGGCTGTTCATCGCCATCTTCAGCGACTTTAATTCCTGAAACATGTCCTTGATAAGCTGATCGTTCGCACTGTTTTCATGGGCGACCGGAACAGACTCGTCGACCCGCGTCGGCATCACCGTTTTCTCCTGAACCGTAGGTGCCGGTTCGTCGGGAATTTCCTCAATTTTAACCGCTACGGCCGGAGCCGGCTTTTTGATCGGATCGGGCTGCGGACGACGCGGGCGATTTATTTGCATTTTTTCCGCATAACCCAAGTATTCGTCAAAATCCCGACGCAACGGACGTGGTGGTATCGTGCCGTCAGCCCCTTTTTTTCGAGTACTGCTTATAATCTGTGCCGATTTGTTTTCAGCCGCGAAATCCTGTAAAGAGGGCTGTTTGATTTCGGGAAATTGAGCTTGCCGCTCAGCCGCATCTTTTTGCAATTTACTGTGAATGAGTTGCTCGTCAAAATCGCGGGCGGCGACGATTTCGACACCGCCATCGACCGAGCGATTGGACATGATGACCGCATCGGCACCCAACTCATCTTTAACCATGCGCATCGCTTGGCGAATGTCCGATGCAAAAAAACGTTTGATTTTCATTGTACTACCCCGTCAATTAGGCGCGTTGTCCGACCGTGGAAACCACTCTTATTTGGCGATCTTCAGGTATTTCGTTGTAAGCCAATACATGCAAGCCTGAAATCGAATGACGGACGAAGCGAGACAACCAGGGACGAACATAGGAGGAAACCAATAAAACCGGTGTTTGTCCTTCCATTTCCATTTTTTGAGCACTCTCTTCCAGCGACCGATGCATTTGCTCGGCCAGTCCCGGCTCGATGCCGACACCGCCTTCACCCGCCGTCTGCAATGATTTATGCAACAAGCGTTCCAACTCTGAATCTAAGGTAATAACCGGCAACTCCTGCTGTATCCCACTGATTTCATGAACGATTGATCGCCCCAAAGCAACCCGGACAGTCGAAGTCAAGATATCGGGATCTTGACTCTTGACGCCGAACTCCGCCAAAGTTTCGGCAATTGTTCGAATATCCCTGATCGACACATGCTCTTGCAGCAAATTTTGCAGTACCTTGACCACGACACCCAACGGCAGCGTTTTCGGCACCAGATCCTCGACCAGTTTCGGGGCGACTTTCGCAAGATTATCGAGTAATTGCTGCGCTTCTTCATAGCCGAATAATTCATGCGCGTTGCTTTGCAGTAAATGACTCAAGTGCGTAGCAATGACAGTACCGGGATCGACGACGGTATAGCCCAGCGTTTGCGCGTGATCCTTCTGACCCGCATCGATCCAAACCGCCTCAAGGCCAAATGCCGGATCACGGCATTCCCGGCCTTTTAACGAACCGAAAACTTGTCCGGGATTAATCGCCATTTCCATTTCAGGAAAGATCTCCGCCTCGCCCATGGTCACGCCCATCAACGTGATACGATACATCGTCGGCGACAAATCCAAATTATCGCGGATATGCACCGTGGGCACTAAAAAACCTAACTCCTGCGACAACTTTTTACGTACGCCTTTGATTCGCGTCATCAGCTGTCCTCCTTGATTTTTGTCGACCAATGGAATCAAGCGGTAACCAACTTCTAAACCGATGATATCGACCGGCATCACATCATCCCAACCTAACTCCTTGACCTCCGGTAGGGTTTGGCGAACATCGAGCTCCCGCTTGGTTTCGATACTGGCCAACACCTTCTGACGCCTGTCGATCATATAAGCAGAGCCGGCCATCGAACCCGCCAGTAGAATGAATACCAAATTCGGCATGCCAGGAATAATGCCCAGAGTCCCCATCACACCAGCAGTGATATACAAAGCCTTGGAGTTTTCGAAAAGCTGCGTGCTGACTTGCTGACCGATATCCTCGGTACCGCCCTTGACCCGCGTCACGACGATCGCCGACGCACTCGACAGCAATAGTGAAGGAATCTGAGCGACCAAGCCGTCACCGATGGTCAACAATACATAGATTTCGCCGGCTTCCGCGAAACTCATTCCATGTTGACCGACGCCGATCGCGAGTCCGCCGATGATATTGACGAATAAAATAATGATACCGGCAACCGCATCGCCTCTGACGAATTTACTGGCGCCATCCATCGAACCGTAAAAATCGGCCTCGGCAGCCACCTCGGCACGCCGCTCACGCGCCTGATCCTGTGTAATCAATCCGGAATTGAGATCGGCATCAATCGCCATTTGCTTGCCTGGCATCGCATCCAATGTAAACCGCGCACCCACTTCAGCAACCCGACCCGCACCTTTGGTCACGACAACGAAATTGATCACAACCAAGATCAAAAACACCACTAAACCCACCGCGAAATTACCGCCGATGACAAACGAGCCAAACGCTTCGATCACCTTACCCGCCGCAGCACCGCCTTGATGCCCCTCGAGCAAGACAATTCGTGTCGACGCCACGTTTAATGCCAGCCTCAATAAAGTCGCCACCAATATCACCGTTGGAAACACCGAAAACTCCAACGGATTCAGCATATAAATGACGACCAGCAGAATAATCAGCGAAAAGGCAATATTGAACGTGAAAAACAAATCCAACAAAAATGGCGGCAACGGCAGGACCACCATCGCCAAAATCATAATGATCAGCAGCGGCGCGCCGAGTCCGGAGCCGCTTATCATTTTTAAGGTGTTGAAAATTCGGGTAAGGTCCATGATTTAGTCTTGATAATAACTCGGCGTAAATAAATATTGATCGTGGCAAGCAGGAGCCAAAGGTTGGCAACCCCGGTTAAGGCGGATTAGATGTGGCATTTGCTTGGCTGAATAAGCATTTAAGGAGACACTTACCCAATGATTTCCTGGTCGGGGCGCTTCATCGCCCTCGAACCGCAGAGCGGTTCGGACTTCATTCCCACGCGGAGCGCTCATCGTTATACACAAATATCGGTAAACTTGCTAAACAAAGGTCATCGTATACCCGGCAACGGTGCTGTTTGATAAATCTGCGGATATTGAACATCAGTGGCTCCGAAATCGCGATCTGGGGATCGCTCCCACAGAGCATCCGGCGCCTTGTGGGAGCGACGCCTTCGTCGCGATTTCGAAGCCGGGTACGTTAAGCAACAATAAAGGGTATCGAGGTCTTATTCGCCAAGATGGCAATACGATTCTACGACTTATGTATAACAGCGAGCGCAGAGCGTGGGAACGATGAAAAGGCTTGTGTTAGCGTTGGCGGGGTTGCCATGGTACGCATAGCGTACCCTACATGACTCACCTTTCCCCTTTCTCTATTCACCATTTACCGCTATCTTCTAACCACTGTCTACTTACCACCACACCTCCCTACTCTTTTCGAAACTCTTCAGGGATCGGCAAATCTTGCGGCGGCAACGGCTCTTCCCAACCGTAAGCCTTGGCTGTTTTTAACTGATACACATAGGCCAGCACCTGCGCGACCGCCAAAAACAAGCCTTGCGGAATCTCCTGTTTCAAATCGGTGGAGTAATACAAAGCCCGCGCCAAAGGCGGTGCAACCAATAGCGGCACATTCGCACCGGCTGCCAAATTACGAATTTGCGCCGCAATCAAATCGGTACCTTTAGCAATGACCTTCGGCGCAGAAGACGAGTTTTGATCGTATTGCAACGCCACGGCAAAATGCGTCGGGTTGGTAACGATAACATCGGCCTTAGGCACTTCTTCCATCATGCGCCGTTGCGACATTTCCATTTGCACCCTGCGCTGACGCCCTTTGATTTCCGGATTACCTTGAGACTCCTTCATTTCGTCACGCACTTCCTGTCGTGTCATTTTTAACTTTTCATGATGATCCCAGAGTTGGTAAGGCAGATCGACCATCACGATCAAAATCAATGAGGCACTCAACACCAAAAAACCGAGACCGATATGATACAGGGCATGCTGAACAGCCTGCCCCAAGGGCTCCGCACTCAACCCAAGAAACTCGTTCAAAAATGCCTTATATAACGTCATCGCGACGCCGAACACCAACAAAAACTTGATCAGCGCCTTCAACAACTCGATCAACCCTCGTTTCGAAAACAAACGGGCCAACCCCTTGATCGGATCTAGTTTTTCCAGCTTCGGCGATAATGCCTCCCAACTGAACACCCATCCGCTCAGAATTAAGGGCCCAATCAACGCCGCGACAACCAAAACCGCCAAAAACGGCGAGATGAGCCAGAAGGCATCGAGCAAGGCCTGCTTAAAAAATTTAATCGGGCTTTCGGGCGCGAAAATAACTTCCCTGCTCAATTGAAACTGGGTTTGCATAATCTCGATCATGCCTTGCCCGATGTATCCGCCCATGAATAACAGTAATACCGAGCTGGTGACCAGCATCACTAAAGTATTAAGCTCCCTGGACCTTGCGACTTGACCTTTCTTTCGAGCATCGGCAAGCCGCTTCGCCGTGGGTTCTTCTGTTTTATCCTGACCGGTATCTTCCGCCATGTCGATCTGCTACAGACGCAGCACTTGCTCTAGAAGCTCATAACCCTCAGCCATGACGCCGGTGAATTGTTGAAGCATAGTCGGCAAGGTCAGCCAGATCAGCAGCAAGCCTAGCATCAACGTAACCGGAAAGCCCACCGCAAAAATATGTAGCTGCGGGGCAGCGCGGGCCGCGACGCCAAAACTGACATTGACCATCAACAAACTAGCCATGACCGGTAAGGCCAATAACAAACCCGAGGCAAACAAGCGACTGCTCCAAGCGATAATCGACCAAATTTCGGCCCGCTCCAACCCATCGACCGCAATCGGCACGGTATTAAAGCTATCCAACACCATGCGGATCAACATCAAATGCCCATCTAGAACAAAAAAAATCAGCGTACTGACGATAATATAAAATTGTGCCAGCACAGGAATCTGTTGACCGCTTTGCGGATCGACCATCGATGCAAACCCCAAGCCCATGCTATAAGCGATCGTTTGCCCGGCAAACACCACGACGCCAAAAACCATCTGTATAATGAAACCACTCACCAAACCGATTAAAATCTGCTGCATCGACACAGCCAAGCCCTGATAACTCAACAGGGGAACATCGGGCAATGGAGGCAGCAAGGGCATGATGACCCAGGTCAAACCCACCGCAATGACTAACCTCACTCGAGGCGGCACGCCTTGCATGCTAAATAACGGCGCGGCAACCAGCATCGCGCCGATGCGCATCAAAGGCCAAATAAACGACGCAACCCAATTGAATAATTGAGCTTCGGTAACATTCAATCGCTTACCCAATCATTTCAGGAATATCACGAATCAATTGTTGAAAATAATCCAAGTACATTTGCAGCATCCAAGGCCCCATTGCCATCATCACGATACCGATCGCGATGAGCTTGGGAATGAAGGTCAAAGTCATTTCATTGATCTGGGTAGCGGCTTGAAACATCGCGATAATCAAACCGACTATCAATGACGGTAATAACACCGGCGCGGTCAACTTAACCGCCACCCACATCGCTTCCTGACTCACCGAATAAATCAATTCCGGAGTCATCGCTCCCCCTTTAACAATCAAGTCACATAAAAACTGGCCGCGAGCATTTCCATGATCAGCGACCACCCGTCGGCCATCACGAACAGCATGATCTTAAAAGGCAGCGATATAATCATCGGCGACAACATCATCATACCCATCGACATCAATACGCTAGCGACCACTAAATCGATCACCAGAAAAGGCAAAAAAATCAAAAAACCGATCTGAAATGCCGTCTTCAATTCGCTGGTCACATAAGCCGGTAACAATATCGAAAACGGCACATCGTCGACCGATTCGACTTCTTCGCGACCGGAAATCCTGAGAAACATTTCAAGATCGGACTCGCGCGTCTGCCTAATCATGAATTGCCGAAAAGGCATCGAAGCATTCTCGACAGCGGTCAACACATCGATTTTTTCCTCGAGATAAGGCTGAATCGCATCGCGATTAACCTTGTCGAATACCGGCGCCATGATGAAAAACGTCAAAAATAACGATAAGCCCAACAGGATTTGATTACTAGGCGCTTGCGCGGTGCCCAACGCCTGACGCAACAGTCCCAAAACAATCATGATCCGAGTAAACGAAGTCATCGTCAGTAACAAGGACGGCAAAACCGTCAACATTGTCATTAACGCGAGGATCTGAATCGTTACCGAATAGGTTTCGCCGCCCTGCGCGTTGGTCGTAACCGTAAACGCCTCGATTCCGGTCGCATGAAGCGGCATCGGCAACAGAAAGGCGACCACAAACCCCCAACCTGTTAGAGTCCGCAAAGACTTAACCATTACCGCGCCTCTTCATCGCTTGCATCAGCTTTTGTGAAAACATGCCGGGACTGCCTTGTCCGCCACGATCGCTAACTAAGCGATCCTCGCCGTCCAAGACCAATAAAGCCTCTATCCTTCCCGGAGTGACACCCAATACCATCTGTTTATTACCGACTTCCAGCAAAACGATTTTTTCGCGCATGCCGAGGGACAATCCGCCCAGTACCCGCATTTTTGCTTCACCATTAACCTGCAACCCGCTTAATTTGCGTAACGACCAAACAAAAACCCCAAAGATTCCCAACACGAAAAGAAGCGCCAAGCCCCATTGCAACACGTCTTGAAAACCCACGTTTTTAACCGCGACTCCGGATACTTCGGATACAGGCGCGGCAAAAATCGACGGAAGGTATGCGTAAAACAAAACGCTTAAGGTAAACCTAACCATCAACTGAGCTTTTTAACCCGTTCGGTTGGGCTCACCACATCAGTCAAGCGAATCCCAAACTTATCGTTTACCACGACTACTTCGCCATGGGCTATCAACGTGCCATTAACCAAAACATCCATCGGTTCGCCGGCAAGCCGATCCAACTCGACCACCGAGCCTTCGTTCAATTGCAATAAATTCCTGATGCTGACCTGGGTGCGGCCGATCTCCATCGACATGGTCACCGGAATATCGAGAATGATATCCATTTGAATCTCATTGCCAGGCTCTCCCATTTCGCCCACACCATGCGAGGGATTATCGAACTGATCGAATGATGCCATCTCGACATGATTACCTTTTTTGGCGCCTTTTGTTTCGGCTTCGGACTCGGCCTGCTCGTTCATTGCCGCTGCCCAATCGTCACCTAAATCCGAATCGTCTTGTTCACTCATTATTGCTATCTCTGTTTAAAACAATTTCCTGAATCCCACGCTTCTGCGTCGGATCCGATATTCGCAAACATCCGTCAAACATGATCGGGGTTTACCTTTTTAACAATTTTGATCGCGTAATTACCGTCCGATAAACCAATCTTGCCATCAAATACCGGGACGGTCTGTGCTCTTAACCGCACGGTATCCGGCATATCAACCGGTATCACATCGCCTTTTTTCAAATGCATCACGTCCTTAACCGTCATTTTTTTCTCGATCAGCAAGCTATCGAGCGTCACGGCCACATTCATGACACTTTTTCTCAGTAACTCCTGCCAACGCCCGTCCGTCTCACCCCGGTCGCTGATCACCTGATCAAGCAATTCTCGAATCGGTTCGATCATCGTATAAGGCATGACGATATTGATATCGCCGCCGCCGCCATCGAGCTCGACATGCATCGTCGAGATCACAACAATCTCCGATGGACTGACAACATTCGCAAACTGCGGATTGACTTCGGAAGTCAAATATTCGAACTGCAACGCCAAAACCGGCTTCCAGGCTTCTTGCATATCCTTAAAAATCATATCGATAAACAAACGAATCACCCGCATTTCGGTCGGTGTAAATTCACGGCCTTCGACTTTGTTATAAAACTGCCCGGTACCGCCAAAAAAATTATCCACCGCGGTAAAAACCAATCGCGGCTCCATAACGATCAGTGCTCGGCCTTTCAACGGCATAAATTTAACAATATTCAGATTGGTCGGCACGAACAGACTCTGAACATATTCGGAAAATTTTTGTACTTGTATGCCTGAAATCGAAATTTCCGCCGAACGTCTCAAAAAGTTGAACAAAGTGATTCGAAAATAACGCGCGAAACGTTCATTGACCATCTCCAACGTCGGCATTCGGCCGCGAACGATGCGTTCCTGGCTTGTAAAATCGTACGTTCGCGCCCCGGAGTATTCCTCTACATCATCGGTCTCGGTTTCGATATCGCCATCGTCGACACCATGCAACAAAGCATCGATTTCTTCTTGCGAAAGCAGGTCTGCGGTAGACATAATTATTGCATCACAAATGAAGTAAAAAACACTTCCTTGACAGGCTGTTTGCCGGTCATTTTATCCAAGACCGTACTCACCTCCGCGTGCACCGCCTGCCTTAGCGTTTCCTTACCTTCCCGAGAATTGAGTTCATCGGAGCCTTGCGCGCTAATCAACATTAAGAGATTATTTCGAATCATAGGGTCGTGTTTTTTTAAGTCTTCTATGGCTTCTTGACTATCAACCAGCAACGATATAGAGACCTGCATTAACCTCATTCTCGAACCCGCAGGAAAATTTACAATCAGCGGTTTACTAAAATCGTAATAAAAAACCTCGGCCGAAACCTCAGGCTCTCGTTTAGTTTCCTCGACTTCAGAAGCATCTTCCGCATCAACGTCGACAAGAAAAAAATACGCTCCCGCCGCCCCCGCTAATACCAACACAACAGACAATATGATGATAATAAGTTTCTTAGACGATTTTTTTTCGCCTTCCGCTTTTTGATTTTTTTCCGCCATATATTTAACCTTTTATCTCAATTCATCATTTAGCAATAAGCAAACCATGATTAACTTATAATTATAAATCAAAAATTTAGCCTGACGCCTTAAAACCTTTGCCATAAAAATGACGGTTTTCGGTTTTTTCAGGCGATCATTCCATTAGCACAGTATAAAGTAGACTCGCCGCCTTCGCTCCCGGATATGTACCTTTCGCACTTCAAATTTCGGCAGTGCCTAAGAAGGCGCCATGGTGAAGGGCCGGCATGGATGTATTTACCCAGCACCTAAATTCCATAGCCCTTGGTGATGGTTAATTGTCTTGGATAATTTAGGTGCTGGGTTTACGGCGTCCTTTAACGGTCACCCCGGTGCCGAATTTTGATTTACGATGGGTATACATCGAATAGCAACAATTCCAAACTTGAAAATCAAAAAGGCTCGGGGCCGTCTGACACAAGGATGAAATGCTTTTCCGAAACCCTATTTTTTGCCGCTCGTTCCGAAATACCGGCGCCATAACTTGACGACCCAATGGTTAAGGCATCAAATTAAATAAAAAACGCGTCATTCCGCCAGGGATTCACTCCGGGCTACCTTGCCCGGAGCCCTTCGGGTAAATGCACCATAGATTAAGCACTAAGTTGGCGCTTATGCGGTTAAACCCTAGTTTTTATAAAATATTCGATAAAATACTGCTATCGACCTTGATCATATTTGTACCGGGAAGTCTTAGGTAATCGCAATATTTATGCCGACCGGTTATGATTTGGTGCAGATTACAACAATGGGAACTGTATTTGAACACCATGCCTTTGTAACAGAACAAATGACTTTGATTAATCCCCACCGACTTTCCACGCAATTACTCCGCCATCTCTACCGGCATTCAACGAGGGCTTTTGCCGTACATTGCGTACATACCTCGCTTTTTGCGGCCTATCTTTGGTTCGAACTTCCTTTAACGATTTGGGGGGCATGGCTCGCTTTTGCATTGCTTAGCGGCTTTTGGCATTGGTATCGAAGCAGCAGAGCGCTTCACCACATTGCCGAGGATTCAATAAAGGGTGACTCCATCATGCCCGACGTCATCGCGGCAGGGGTGGCCGGATTCAGTTTTGGCGTCACCGCACTACTGTTTCCAATGTTATCGCTTCGCACTTGCCTATTTATCTTCGTGATGCTGAGCGCGGTCGCCGCATCCTCTATGCCAAGACTCAGCACATTACCGTCGGTCTACGCGGCATTCTTATTCGGGATAATGGCGCCGCTAATTTCCATTTTAATCGTAATGGATAACGAACCGAGCCTTAGTACCATTCCGGCTGTATTGATCATGGGTTGTAGCCTCTTTTATTCGGCACGCCAACTGCACAGCGATTTATTGGATGGCTTGCTTTCTCGTTTCGGACTGGAAAACGAGGCAGGAGAAGATAAATTGACGCACCTTGCCAATCGCCGCCGTTTCGATATCGTTCTGGAACAAGAATGGTTGCATGCGCTACGATCGGGGACTCCGATTTCTTTGATCATGTTGGATGTCGATTTTTTTAAGAAATTCAATGATCGCTATGGTCATCAAGACGGCGATGATTGCCTCGAACAAGTCGCAGGCGCGCTTGCTCAATCCGCGAAGCGAGCAATCGATCTAGTTGCTCGTTATGGCGGAGAAGAATTTGTTGTATTGCTTAGTCAAACAACTCGTGACGATGCTTATACAATGGCCGAGCGAATGCGACAGGCGGTCGAGCGCCTCAATATTCCTCATCAAGATTCAACGCTAGGCCATGTGACCATAAGCCTCGGAGGATTTACGACTTTTGCCGGGGAAGACATGAAAGCAGAGGACTTGGTAAAAATCGCCGACAAAGCCTTATACCGCGCCAAAGCAAACGGGAGGAATCGAGTGGTATGGTACGATCCTAAATTAGATGAAACTAACGAAGAGTGAAAATAGGAGATTTCCGACAAAAAACACACCTATTGACGAGTCTTTATGCTTGTATACCTTTCGCACTTCAAATTTCGGCAGGTTCTAAGGAGGCACCGGGGCGTTCGGTCCCTCACCTAACGCTAGGTGAGGGACCGGCATGGAGCTGACATAGAGCCTTGTATGATTAATTTAAATGAATTTTAGCCAGGAAATACTTTAAGCTGTACCGAGTTCATTGGGAGGCCGCTTGAGCCTGAGGACTGGATTAAACCAGAGCCTGTCATGTAGATTGGCCCCGCCCTATTGACCTATACCGCGGAGTATCTGAGGCTTAGAGCCTGCATTCACAAGGATGATAGGTGCATACGCAGGGTCGGGAACCAATGACTAGTTTACTTTACCTTATCACAGAATAACAATTAAACATGACAGATCAACAAATTAACAGCGCTTCACTTGACACACAAACCCGTATCTACATGGACGTATTCACGGCGTCCTTTGACGGGCACCCCGGTGCCGAATTTTGATCTACGATGAATATAAGCCACCTTAGTCGAACCTTGATAAAATCAATAAAGCGAGCCGATAGACAGTCATTCAACATTCCTAGATCAATAAATTAGACCGCCCTATCTTGACCTCAAACAATTCAACATCCACGTAACCAATTTCGAGACCCAATACACGCAGAAGCGAATCCAAAATAGGAGCAATAGTACTTAAAATACTTGCGACCAAACCTCCGGCTACACCTAAAGAGTGCTCATCGACATTGTTATCGTTGTTTAAACCACCGCTTTCTAGCGCATTGACTAAACTCTGGCCGAAACTGCTACTTGCTCGTTGAACCGCAGGCAGATCATCGCTGTTTACATCAAATTCCAAACTTTCATCTATAGAGTCACTCAAAGTTAAAGACAGACTCAACGGCACTTTAATATCTTCATAACTTGGCAACAATAATAACCTAACCACCTTTAGATTAAGCGTAACGTCAGCATTAAGTTCAGCTTCGGCGATTCCCTTTTCAACGCCGATAGTAACGAGCGATTTCAGGACTCCCTGTCTCGCGCACTGAATGCTTTCCAACCATGCCCGACCTTTAGCGACCTTGATTTTCAAACTGAGATCCACATCAACATCAATCAAATCCGAACTACCCAAGAGCGCTCCCAAAAGGTTGAACAATCCGGCCAACAGATCACTTAACACCCCTTCGCCCAGCAGCGTTCCAACCACTCCTTTCACTAATGAGCCTTCGGCTATGACATCCAGCTCAATTTGCGCTGTTTGCGCCTCGGTCCGCCAATTGTCTTCATCGTCCTTACCCGGCGGACCAATGGCAATTTGCGGAAGTTCTATAACTTTCAGCTCGGCTTCTGCAGTGAGTCCAGATAAGTCTATAGCTAAAGGTAACACTAATGCATTCTGACCATTGGCTACAATCGCTGTACTGGTAACAAGGTCAAACAAATTAATTTCAGCGGAGGCGGCTTCTTCCACATTCGGCGCGGTCACCTTCAACACCTCGCCCAATTCCAGCGATAAATTGCGAACAGCGGCTGAAACCAAAGCCTGCATCGCAGCAAGGACTTCTACATCCACCACACCCGAAGCATTCAAAGCATCGGCATAGATTTGCAGCAAGTCGCCCACGGCCAATGGCGCATGTAACAACTCATCGACGGTTCCTGCTCCAATCGTTGCTTCTACCAAACTCAAAAGAGAGACACTTGCGTTCGTTATACCTTGATAAGAGACCGCATCAAGAGTCACAGGTGATCCAAGCACTTCACCAAACAACGCATTGAGAACGATCGAATCTTGGGTATTGAATGACAACAATCCGCTGCCGACGCAAAAACCAGTCAGTGCCTGCCGTTCAGCGACTGCTGTCGCCTGTAGTGTAGCCTCGCGGCCGAGCAAACCACCGGCAAACAAACTCGCTGGCACAGTATTTCCGGCCGTGACTTGTACGGCCATTGAAGTTTCGGGATCGGCTTGTGCGAAATTTCTGACGCCGCCCGTACCTACTAAGACATTGCCTAACAATACATCGAGCGTTCTGGCCTCCGCGATCGAGTGGTTATTACGTGTGGCACTGGTCTGTGCCGCCGCCTCCGCGAGCGCTAAAGTCCCGTCGCCGCAGCCGCCGGATTGAGATGAGGCATCCAATGCCGCCATGTCGGCAACGAGTTGCAGCCGGCGGTGTTCCAACATCAGCCTTCCGGTATCCACCGCCAATGCCGTAAAAAGGACGGAAAGGAGCAGAACCAATCCGCCTAGAATTCCCAAGGCACCGCGTTGACGAAGCGGCGGCGTTCCCTTATGGAATGGCATCTCTAACCTTGAAGTAAACGGCTTATTTATCATGAACCTAAATTCGGCAATTTAATAATGAAGCACATAAAGTTCTTTAATAATTTCAATAGGAGACTCATAAACTTTAAGCAACCATTCAGGAGGACGAAACTGTTTTGCTAAAGCATGGCAAGCTATTGAATTAACTGATACTTCGCGCGGTCACATTTGCTGGTAAGCTAACGCGTTCTTTTGTTCGATAGCTACGTTACCTACTGAATGTAGGTAAGGGACGTGAGCAGGGAACGGAAGCTTTGCGAAAACGGTTACATAGCTTGCTATGCGCCTGTTTTCGCGCCTTGCTACCGAACAAAATAGCATTGCCATAAAATCCGCAAACATGACCGCGCGAAATATATTATTCTTCATGATCTTCATGGTGAAATGCTTTTTCTAGGATGAAGCGTTCATCGGTTTTTCACGCATAGGCGTCTTTAATCCTAAAGTTCATGAAGGCCCCGACAAATGAAAGTGCGGGATGGAGGGAAGGTGCGGTCACTCGCCCGGCAGGACGCCGTGAATACGTCCGTGTAGGCTCGACGGCGGCTATCCCTGTCGCCGACGCCTGCCGGGCGAGTGACCGCACCCTCCTCGGTACCGGCATGTATACACCAGTCTTTTGCATATCGAAAAATTAGATAAGGAGTCCCAATTCGTGAACTTTCACAGTAAAAATGCAGTGGGCATGTATGTATTAACGACAGTTCGTAATGAGCATAAAGACTCTATCATGCATTTACGACCGGGCGCCTCTATCTCAACGAGCCATTACTACCCTCGCCATCTTGCTTACTCTTAAAGAATTCCGGAATCGGATGTTTAAAGCTATCGAGATAACGTCGGTAAATGGCATCGGCAACCGGCCCCGATACCGTTTGACGCGAAGTAGAAGCGGCAACACCACTGCTCTGCAATTCAAGCCAGCGTCGAGTTTCCTTACCGACCGACCGCTCCGAAGACGATTCCGCAAACGTAATAGAGGCGTTTAATAACAATACAAGCCCCCCACCGGTTATAATCGTTTTTTGCAACTTCATTAAATCCCACCTATATTTTTTAGAGTCACGCATCACAATAAACCCTGCTAACGCAACATATCAATGCGGCCTGAAGATTTAAGCGTTGCTTTGATTTCTTCGGCTTGAGCACGAAGTTGTTCCATCGTTTCCGAATCCATGTTCATATGCGCCGAGAAAAATTGAATCTCCTGCTCCTTACCTAGCACCGACAATAGCAAGACCATATTGCTAGCCGCCAACCGATCGCCGCCATCCAATTCCAAGGCTGTCAAAAACTCGTTACGCGCCGAGTCAAGTTGCCCGCCAAGCAATAATGCATACCCCAGATCATTTCGAACTCGAGTATCGACCGGCAATTCATAAGCGGCTTTTTGTAAAAAATCGATAGCCTCATTGATTTGCCGTTTCCTTCCGGCTATCAAGCCGAGCCCATGGTACCCTTTTCCAACCATACAGCTTTCCAGTAATTCACGATATAAAGGGGCGGCCATTTCCGGACGATCCGTCCGACGTAAGATTTCCGCGCGCAAATAACTGGATTGTAATGAAAGCGATCGTGCTTCATCTAAATGAGCCAATGCTGCATATAGTTTTCCGCTATCCATGAGCTGACGTATCAAGTCTAACTTGACATTTTGCTTCGGCTCGGGATCATCTCCGCAAGACTTCGCTAATTTGTAACTTCCGGGATCATCATGAATTGCTTTAGTCTGCCATTCCGGCAACGACCAACCGCATCCACTCATTACAATCACGGCGATGCCAAGCAAAGCTCTGTGAATCGTAAGCCTAACCATAGACATTCAACAACCCTCGAGCAAGGGCTAGAAATCCCGGGCCCGCAAGAAAAATCAGCAGCGCAGGAAAGAGAAACAGCATCATGACGACAGACATTTTCGCCGACAGCCGGTTAACATATTCTCGCAATGCCGACTGCTGACGAGCATCGATCAACTGTGCAAACTTTACCAATGATTCGCGAATATTCCCACCGTGTTTGGTTACCTGTTTCAAAATTGCAACGGTATCGGTCAATTCGGATACCTCCAGCGGCGCCGCCATATCACCGAGCGCTTCGACGCGATCATGTCCGGCATCGATGCGCTGTAAGGCTACGGCTATCTCCTCGGAAAGATTCGGCATCAACACGCGTCCCTCAGCATTCATTACCCGTAACGCGTGTTCGGTCGAAAGCCCAGCCTCCAACAGCATACGCAACAAGTTGATCGCGACCGGCATTTCCCGGGACAACGCATTACGGCGCACACTAGCCCGATAGCGCAGCACATAGCGGGGTCCTAGATAACCGAATGCAAACGCAAAAAAAACCATCGTTAATTTTTGTACAACGGTCAGATGACCTACCGTGAAAATATAAGCACCGGCACAAACTACCGCGATCATCGGCGCCAACCACGAAATCGACAAAAAAAGCATACGCTTCCGAGCAACATACCAACCCGCTTGTTTCAATAACCGGGTGGTTTCTTCCTGATCGTCACTGGATAATAATTTTCCCATCCCGCTTTTATTCATGCGTTCGATTGCCGACAATATCCAACCTTCATCAGAAATATTATCTGAGCTCATCCCCGATTTGAGTAAGGCCTGGAAACGTCGCTGCGAAGCATTGGAAGCGCCATCCGAGCGAAATGAAGCCCACAGCATCAAAACGCCGGACAATATCAAAAGAAATGCGATTGCCCAATATGTCCACAACGTCATATTGCTCTCCTAGATACTTTTGATCATTCGCCAGAGGGTAAATACCCCTGCCAGTTGCAGACCTACCGCAATCATCAACAAAATTCTGCCGGAAGCATCTTGCCACATCGTTTCGAGATAACGGGGGTTCATCAGCATGATATAGACGGCCAAACTAGGCGGCAGTAAACCCAACACCCAAGCCGTCACTCTAGTCTCGCCGGTCAGCGCCCTCAATTCGCCGCGCGCCGCTTCACGATCATGGATCATTTTAGCCACATTCTGTAGCATATCCCGAACACTGCTACCGTAGCTGCGATTGATTCTGATGGACAGCGCCAACAAGTACAACTCGTTGATGCGATAAAGTTCGGCGGCTTCCTGTATTGCCTCGCCCAAATCGGCACCCAATTTGCCGGCACGAAGCACTCGAGTGATAATATCCTTAAGGGGCGCGGGCGTTTCATCCGCCGCCAAACTCAAGGCCCCTTCCATGCTACGGCCGGTACCGAGGCCGCGTAACACCTGATCAAGAAATAACGGTAATTGCGCCAAAATTAGAATGATGCGTTTTTTCGCTTTATGCAATAGCCATAGATAAATCAAAAGCATGATGATAGGTGCCGACAATGCAATCGCCAGGCCTTTCCACACGCCTCCTAGTAAAGCAAGTATTGTTACGGCTAATAAACCTGCCAACACCTGCCGGCTATTCGCGTCTATTCCTGCCCGCCAGAATAGTTGTTCAACCCAAGGCCAGGCATAACGCCTTTCAGGCTTCAAAACCGACGCTTCGATGCCGGACGATTCGACCATTCGCCGCGTTACCTTTTCAACAAACGCATCACGCTGGCTTTTTTGATACATAAACAAAGCCAAGGCAAACATGGCTATAGCCATAGCAAAGCTCAGCATGCTTTTACTGATCAAACGATTGACCTCCTTCTTCCGGAAACAAACGACTACCATCTATTTCGAATTTTTGACCGGACGGACGGGAACTGCTTGTCGAAAAATTATTATTGACCCTATCGAATCTAAATAGCTCGTTCAGTCTAAACTGCCCTTCATGTAAACCATCCACTTCTGCGATTGAAATGATACGACGCGTTCCGTCCGAAAACCGAGCGATTTGAACAATGATATCGATCGCACAGACGATCATTTGCCTAAGTATTTCCGCTCCTCCTTGAAAGTTTGCCAAGGCCGCCAACATTTCCAGGCGACCTAAAGCGTCCCGAGCGCTATTGGCATGCACCGTACTCATCGAACCGTCATGGCCGGTGTTCATCGCCTGAAGCACATCCAATACTTCTTCACCGCGCACCTCGCCCAGGATAATCCGATCCGGCCGCATCCGCAAAGCATTGCGAACCAAATCTCGAGCCCTCACCTCACCCGAGCCTTCGACATTAGGCGGGCGCGTTTCTAGACGAACGACATGATTATGACCGAGTTGGAGTTCCGCTGCGTCCTCAATGGTTACGATTCGCTCTTGCTCTTCGATGAATCGGCTCAATATATTAAGCAACGTCGTTTTACCGGACCCTGTTCCTCCGCTCACCAAAATATTACAACGATATCTGACCGCTTTTCTAAGAAATTGCAGCATCGCTTCATTAGCCGTCCCATAAACCAACAAATCGGACTCGCGTAGCGGGTCCTTGCGGAATTTGCGCACCGAAAGGCAAGGGCCATCGATAGCCAGCGGCGGTATGATCGCATTTATCCTGCTACCGTCGGACAAACGCGCATCCACCATCGGACTCGACTCATCCAACCGGCGCCCAAGCGGTGCGATAATTCGCCTAATCACGCGTAGCACATGGTCATCATCGATAAACCTTAGATCGGCCTGTTCTACCTTTCCATTACGTTCTAAAAAAATATTTCGGGCGCCGTTTACCATGATATCGCTGATTTGGTCGTCTGCGAGTAGCGATTCAAGCGGACCGTAACCGGTCAGCTCGTTAATCATCTCTTCGGTCAGATCATCGAGATCGTAGCTCGTAACGGCCAGTTGCAATTGAGCGGCATACCGCGATACATGATCATGTACATAATTTTCGATTTGCTCGTGCGCCCATTCATTCAATGGAACATTGTCTTCTTCAACGCAATCGATCAAATAACGATGCAAGGAATACTTGAGATCCTGATAAGTTTCGGTATGTTTAAGACTGTAGTCATAGAGCGGATATTTAAGTCCCATGCTAAATGCCTCTACTTAACACCGAACCAAGAAACCAGATTTTTGAAAACCCCATTGTTTTTATTTTCTTTTTTAACCTCGCCGAGATCGCGACTCATGATCTTCTTCGCTAACTTTTTAATCGCCAGAGTATAGGGATCGCGGGGGGCGCATTTGAATAAACTTTCACCGGAATTCATCATGCTTAATCTTGCCATGCCGGAGGGCGGCAATGTCGTCTGGAGCGGCAAACCGAATCCGCGCGATAAACTTTCGGCATCCGGAGGCAACTGAGGAAGATAACGGTCGACGATTAGCTCAACGGAATCCATCGGAATCTTATGCTCGATCATTTTCTTTACTAATTGCATATTTTGCTTACAACTAGGCACACTCTGCTCAACGACCACCAGCGTATTATCGGCATTACTGAGCAGTAAGTAGAGAAAATCCGATCTTGGAACACCGCCGAGATTAAGGATGATCCGAGAGAAATAACGACGTAGCATACCGAGCAAGACATAAATATCCGCGGAAGTAATTTCACTCATCGCGCTTTGCTCTTCCGGTAATGCCAATAAACTGAGACCGCTCTCATGTTTGGCGAAAGCGCTATCGATCAACATCGAATCGAGACGACGTAAACTCCTGACCGCATCGCTAAAACTGTAAGGCGAATTGAGCCCGAGATAAGTCAAAGTATCTCCGACTGGATTCCCAAGATCGAGTAGCAGCGTATTGCGCTCTGTTTGTTTGCCTTGCATGGCCAGAGCTAGATGAAGCGCCAGCATGGGCGTATCAGCCCCTGGACGGGCGCTGACTAAAGCGGTAATTTTACCCAACGAAGCAGTCGGCACATTGGGAGCCGGTGCGCGATTTTGCAAGCGTTGAACCAGATTAATCACTTCACCGGGGCGGCTGCCGGATACAATATAATCACGCGCACCGGCGCGCATGGCAGCCAGCAACATCGCATTATCGACATGGTCGGCCATCGCGATCACCGACAATAATGGTTTAACCGCAACCAAACCTTCGATCAGCGCGGTATCTTGCCGTAGCGACAACTCCGTCAATGCCACAAAAACGACTTGCGCACCGGTCAAATCGAGTATCTGTCGCACGCGCTCCATGGACGGAGAGTCGGCAACAACCACTTCGCCCTCGTCACGAAACACCGTTTGCAACCAACGTAAGTGCTCCTGATTATTGGTGACAGCGACGTAAGTATGTTTGCGTATAATCGTCATGTCGTTATTTAGAAAAGCCCGACCGTGCGGGAGCCTTGACCTTAAACGAGCCCGACTCCAGGAAGAATGTTTGAAAAAAATTCGGGTCGTATTGTCGGAAACGTTCACCCGGCATCGCCGGTAAATCGGCGCCTTTCGCGAGTGGCTGCACCAAATGCGGCGTTACCACCATAATTAACTCCCTATCGTTGCGATCAATATGTGTGGAACGAAAAAATGCGCCGAGAACCGGAATATCGCCTAGCCATGGGAATTTATCGACACTCGCCAAGGTATTCTGACTGACTAAGCCGCTAATCACGAAACTTTCGCCATCACCCAATGATATACTGGTATCGGTTCGGCGAACGCGCAAGGCCGGCACCGCGACGCCTCCGCTTTGGATACCGGCGGTAAAATCCAGCTCACTGACTTCGGGCGCGACTTTTAAAGCGATATGGTTTTGATCCAGCACTGTCGGCGTCAACGACACACGCACCCCAAACTCCTTGAATCGAATGGTATTGCTGCCGGACTGCGCACCGCCCTGGGGAACAGGAATAGGAAATTCGCCACCCGCTAAAAAATTGGCGCTTTGTCCGCTCATCGCCATTAACGAGGGCTCGGCCAGTGTATAGGCAAAACCGTTGTTTTCAAGAATGGAAACCACGCCGAGAATACCTTCGCTGGCATTACCGTAAAGAAAATTGAAAGCCTGGGCATGAGGAAAGAAGCCGCTACTAAGCAAAGAAATCGCACCTTCGCCAGCCGATTCAAAACTGCCGACACCACTCAAATTTCCCGGCGTGGAGAGGGCCAAGGTTGTGTTAGCGGTATTTCTTCCGAGAAATAGACCGGCATTCTGCATGCGTCTGCGGCTGACTTCAACAATTTTGATATCGATCTGCACTTGCGTATCGAAATCCAACGTCGTGGCGTCAATTGTGGATTCACTTTTTTCACTCAACGCCTCGAGCGCTTGATGATGTGCTTCGAGCGATGCACTATTACCGGTTAATTTTAGCTTTTTACCGGCTTCCGCGACTTGTAAACCAACTTGTTCTAGCTGGTCAAGCGCATGCCTTTCCAAACTAGCGGATGCTGTAACCATTAATTCCGCTTGAAAATCCGGCGCTGTAGAATCCGCGCCATGCCAAAACATCAAATTCGTCACGCCCGGTTTTTTAGGCGTAATCAACAATTGCCGATCGTCGATTACATCGATATCGGCAATTTGCGAATCGCCAATGGCGATACGTTTAAATCCACTTAAATAACGGAAGCTACGTTGCTTACCTATTTCGATATGGATCGTAGAATCGAAGGCATAGGATAAATGAGTCGCTCCTAAAAAAATCGCAAAAAATACAGCTTTGAAAAAGTTCATCTTGGCAATTGCTTAACCCATCTTTGTAATAATCCTATTCGACAAGGCACATTAACGCCCCAAGGTCAAAGTTTCAATTGAACTCCCTCGATGTACAACGATACTTCCTTGATCCCGAGAACCGATGCTTTCGACATGAGCAGTCGACAGCACCGATCCAGGTCTAAGCAAATCACTTAATACTCTATAATACCTACGCTGCGGGTCTTGTTCGGATTCGGCATAAAAATAATCGATATCGTTTGCACCAACCTCGTTGCTAGCCGGAACCTTAGCTCCTTGTTCGACGCCCCGTAGCGCCAGCCTAATCTTGCCGCCGGATTCGGCTAGCATCAGTATTGACGCATCGGACTCGGCGACGGCTAATACGGCAGTCTTGCTTTTTTTACCGGTAGGCTCTACTTTCTTAGACTGCCCGGTAACGGCTTTGATGCCGCCGCTACTTGGTTCTGGCTGGCGACCGCCCTCATCAGAATGCTGATCCGGAGACTCTAGCATATTACCGAAAGCCAGCACGCGCACATTCGTTAAAACCACTTGGGCGGAACTATTCGGCCCCGTTTCACGATCAGCCCGCAAATAAAGAAGCACATCGACGTGATCTCCCGGTTCGATGAAACCGCCTGCCCCTGTAACTTCGTCGACCTTAACAGCTAGGGCCCGTTCTCCATGATGAAGGCTCAGCGCCAGTTGACTATAAGTAGGGAAATGTCCGGACATCAGCATTTCCCCCGTGGCGATATCAACTCTAGGTCTGCGGCCAACAATAGCGACACCTGAAGCGTAAGATCGGACCGGACGGGTCGGCACAAGCGCGGTGGTCAAATCATCCTCAACAATAACCTGCCCCGCCGGAATATCCCGCGCGGCAAATACGACCGCCTCGCCTTTTGGCTCGGTCACCTCGACGCGCACGACTTCTTGTTTGGGCGGTTGATGCTGACTGGCTCGATAACCGAAATAACCGATCGCAATAGCACCGATCGCCAACAATAAAGCGAGTACTCGTAAAACCGTACTACTCATGTTACCTCCTCCATCGACCGCGTCAGTCTATTTTAATATTATACTTCGACCGTTGTGCGAATTATCCCCAGTACTCAGCCAAGCATTTTGACGAGTACAAACATCAATTCGTTTTGAGCGTTTCGTCCGCGCCCCGGAGAATGCTAAGGGAAATAATTATATACTATTTGAGGCTTTAAAATTCGAATCCCGCAAGTGACGCTACGGTTTTCAAACGACTCCCTTTTGATTGAAAAACCGTCTAAGAATAAAAAGGTATGGAATGTGTCTATCGAGGACCGCCGTTCACCCAACTCCCTGCTACCGACATCCTCGCTAACCACACCCCATACCTTCATAAAGTTAACTGATTTTTGAGTATAAAGGGAATAAAGAAAAATGTAGCGATGAAACTTGTTAGAGTTTTGAAAGCAGACACTCAGCTTGAGTAGCGGCCTATAGCTCTACAGAGGCCCGCCCGGTTAAATGCTGAGGCAATCTTGGCACCGCGCCGATTCCGGGGAAAACTAAAATCGGGACCAATGGATTATCAGGATAATCAACAAAGCTAACCGTTACAGTCAATAAACCACTTGCTGGGTCGAAAGCTACCTGAACATTCTGATTAGCCTCTCCTAACACCGCTACATGAGCGGCGGGTGGCAGCCAATTTAATAGCTCTCCTACAACATTACGAACTCTAGGCACCACACCATTTTGAATGTAATCGTCAGTACTACCGAATTCGGTCGATTCCACGGCAACGGCCGACCTGGCTCCTGAAGCTGCCGCATGCTGGAACGCCTGCAACATCAAAAGCGGCATCGAATAACTGACGATGGCGTAAAACAATGTAAAAAAAATGACGAACAACAGCGCCGCTTCAATGGCCGCAGCTCCACGCTGGATACGCAAACCGATTGATAATGGCTTAATATGAGGCTGTTGACGAATTGCTTGCTTCATCGATAACTCGCTCATTCGAGACTGTAAAAGAATTTTGGCCAAGGCATCATAAAAAAGCCCTATTCGCCATGAAGCCCACGAAGATAACGAAGAAAAGAACTAGAAAATCAATGAAATACTTCTTAATATTCTTTATGTTTGATTCCTTGTCATCGAATATATTCACAGTTTCGCAGGCATCTCTCAAAGCTGCCGGCAGTTCTCACGCTATTGAAAATAGCGATTCATGGCTTACAAAGCCAAGCAGGTCGTGCTACGGCAGACGCCTAACCCGTGTCTGATTAAAACGGTAATTGCGCCAAGCCGGAACCGACCCCAAATAAAGCAACGAGAAATCCGACCGCCAGCGCCGAACCAAACGGTAGGAATCTGCCTTTCGGTTCGGGCACTCCGGCAATGGAGATACCCATGCGCGACAACGGCAGCTCCAACCGAAAAAACCATCGGTACGCCGCCAGCCACAACAAGGCGACTCCGCCCGCCAACAAACCCGCCACGGCAAACGTAATCAATGTCGCATCGACGCCGCCCAGCAAGCCCATAGCGGCAAAGAGTTTAACATCGCCCGCACCGAGCTTCTTCAAGACATAGCCGGGCAAGGCAAAGGCCAGTGCCAAGGCCCAACCGGCCAGCCCCGCCGTTAACGACAAACCCAGCCAACCTTGCCCGGTCACGGCATAAGCCGCCACCGCCGCGCCTTGCGCGCCAAACGTCAGGCCATTGGGTATACGGCGCTGCGCCATATCACACCCACCGCAAACAAGCGTCCATAACGCTACCAACCAATAGGGTAGTGACACTAACATGACTAAGGCAATGGCCGAATCTAAACCACAGAATATTTATTCTGAAGACGGTAAGGCACTTTGAATCTGGCCAAATAAATTTGAAACCGCAGTATTAATAGGATCTACAAAAGCAATTAACGCCAAGGCAACCATTGCTGCAATCAACGCATATTCAATTGCACTCGCACCTTCCTCATCGCACAGAAACTCGCCCCACCATTGTTTAAATTTAATATTCATTTTTAACCTCTCCTTGGGTTATCAATTGACATTGCCCAATTTAGATATTGTTGAAGGCTAACGATTCCTTTCGACTTTTTACGTCTTAACCTAAAACGCTAGATTAATCCGTTAGTTAATTATTATTCTCTTCCTTGCTAGCCATAGTCACAGAAAACCGTTAAAAAAAAGCCCGGCTTATTCACAGTTCTTAACTATTTGTTTTAACAATTTAACGATACCGGCTGACGTGCCTTTCATCGACCAAATCCTGACAGGCTTTATGAGCCTATGACATTGTACTTCTTGATTATCAAATGCTTCAGATCCGCCGGCAACCATCATCAAGACAAGCTCGCCTGGCAATCGCACCCGACCCAATTAGGCATTTATCTCGCATGAGATAAGACAAACGGCTCCAAGGCCTTGACGCACAAGAGTTAAGATCCTAAGCTTCCAACTCCGCCTGGTCAAGCTATTTCCTATCAAAAAACTCAACTTTTAGACTGTTTTCCGAGTTCACGTTACGAGCGCTAAAGTAGCGCCGCGTCTCAGCGCGCACAACGTTAGAGAGCAGCAACAGCCCAATCAAGTTGGGCATGGCCATTAGGCCATTCATCAGGTCCGAGAAATTCCACACCAATTCCAGCTGCATCGTCGCGCCGATCACGATGACAGCAACGAAGACAACGCGATAAAGCACAATGACTCGCGCGCCGAGTAAATATTCTACGGCTTTTTCGCCGTAATAGCTCCAACCGATCAACGTCGAAAATGCGAATAATACTGTCGCCAGCGCGACGACCAGCGTTCCGGCACTACCCAGCGTCTCGGCAAAACTCAAGCTAGTCAGAACCCCGGCACTGACACCTTCAGTCCACGGTGTCGCGGTTAGAATAACCAGCGCGGTGATCGTACACACCAGCAAGGTATCGATAAACGTTTGCGTCATCGATACCAGAGCTTGCTTGACCGGATCGCAAGTCCGCGCGGCCGCGGCGGCTATCGGCGCCGAGCCGAGCCCCGATTCGTTGGAAAACACCCCACGCGCCACGCCGAAGCGGATAGCGGCGGCGATAGTTGCACCGGCAAACCCGCCGCCAGCCGCAATCGGACTAAAAGCGTGATAAAAAATTAAACGCAACGCGTCCGGTACTTCACTGATATTGATCGCGATAACGGTCAGTGCGGCACCGATATAGAGCACGATCATGAACGGCACCAGCATTGATGTAAATCGACCGATGGAACGAATGCCGCCGATCAGCACGAAGCCGGTCAACGACATCAATACAATACCGGTCGCCCAGGGTTCGACGCCGAAGATCTTGTCCAGCATGACCGCGACCGAATTAGCTTGAGTCATGTTGCCGATGCCGAACGCCGCGCCGGCCGTGAACACCGCAAACAGCCAACCCAACCAAGGCAGCCCCGCACCCTTGGCAATGTAATACATCGGGCCACCGCGCATGCCATACTTACCTTGCTCGCGGTATTTAACCGCCAATACCGCCTCGGCATACTTGGTCGCCATGCCGACGATGCCGGTCATCCACATCCAAAATACCGCGCCCGGCCCACCCAGTGTGATCGCGGTTGCCACCCCGACGATGTTACCGATACCGACCGTGGCCGCCAATGCGGTGGTCAAGGCAGCAAAATGACTGATATCGCCGACCCCCTCGTGATCCTTGTCGAAAATCAATTTCAATGCGTGGCCGAGCGCCCGAAATTGCAAGCCGCGCAACAGAATCGTCAAATACAGTCCGGTACCCACCAACAAAATGAGCATCGGCGCGCCCCAGACCCAGCCCGATAAAGCAGCAACAACATTTTCGAAGGTTTCCATGGATATTCTCTTTATTGGTATTCGGCTTAGTTCGCGTCCAAGGATTGCATATTCCGGAACGCGGCAAAGAGTTTATAGAGCAGCGCTTTTTCACTTTCGATAATACGACCTCGTAAAGCATAGGGGTATTGTGTCGTGCAAGCAGCGGCGATATCCATGCAATATTTCAGAATGCTTCGAGTCCGCTCAGGATCGGTCGATAGCGCCGAGCCGACGACCATTTCGTTCAACGCGTCGAGCAGTCTTTGCTGCGGCCGTTGATGTGCGAAACGTTCTAAAAAATCATTCGCGTCATCGGTCGATATCAATGGAATTCCCGCCGCACGGTCAAGATGCGCGATGTGTTCTATGGTAAATTGATACAGCAATGCCAGCTCGGCTGGTTGATTCTCGCCGTCGGCCCATATCATTTCAATTAGCGGGATAAGATCTAGGAAATAGTAATCCGAAAGTTTAAGCTCGAACTCTTTTGCCAATAATTCAAAGTTATTTTGTTTGTCGTTACTCATAAGGCAACCATTATGCCAGTCCAATTGAAATGTTAATCCAGCTTTAACATTTACCTATTATACCTTTCACACTTCAAGTTTCTTGGCAAAAACAAAATGTTGGGGGCGGGTTAAATAACCCGTCCCGCAGAGGGATGCCATGTTTTCTCGTTTTCGAGCCCTGCACAACTAACTCGCAAAATACGCAGCATTTTTCAGGCATAAAAAAACCCGCGCCCAGTTCATGGGCGCGGGTTTTTTTAAATCGGTTTAGATAACCGTTACTTCTTCGGCTTGCGGTCCTTTTGGGCCGCGAGTAATTTTAAACTGAACATGCTGGCCTTCATCCAGTGATTTGTAGCTGCTGGTGCCGCTCAGGATATTCCGGAAATGAACGAAAACGTCCGGACCTTGTTGTTGTTCGATAAAACCGAAACCTTTATCTGAATTAAACCATTTAACGGTGCCGGTAGTCATTGCTGCAGTATTCATAGTAAGTCCTATAAAATTTTTAAATTAAAACCTTAAGAAAGGCGGGTAAAGCTGATAACGAGGAAATTACTATATGAAAAACAGGACGAATAACTACTAAGACATCGAAATGGTAAACAAAGGTAAATCTAGTTTTCTAGCTGGAGCTCATTGTAGGCCGATTATTAGCATTGTCAATTTAATTCTGGAAAATCCGTCGATTTATTCTGTTTCCCTAGATTCTTCGCTCGTCGTCGCTTATATAAGTCGTCGATACTGCTGATTGTCGCCTAACGCTCTTGTCTTTCCCTCACCTAGCGTTAGGTGAGGGACGATCTGGAAATCGCTCCCACAAAGCAGCATCGGACCCCTTGTGGGATCGACGCCTTCGTCGCGGCTATCGAAGCCGCTAACGCTTTAACACCAATAGCCTTTCCGGACGGCACGACCATTTAGCGCTGGAAAGAAAAATAGCGAGCCCGAAAGCCTGGCCGATTTATACTTCGCGCGGCCATGTTTGCGGATTTTATGACAATGCTATTTTGTTCGCGAGCAAGGCTCGAAAACAGGCGCATAGCAAGCTATGTAACTGTTTTCGCAACGCAGCTATCGAATAAAAGAGCGCGTTAGAAAGCCGCAAATGTGGCCGCACGAAGTATATGGTTCAACGATCCGCTAACGTCGAAATTATCGGCAATTGAACACCTTGATGCTGGCGGAATCCAATCAACGGTGTGATGCCTTTCGATAACAAAGCATTGACTTGAGTCTCGTTCAATAATATTTCGGTGCCGGGCTGCAAAACCGCCTCATCATCCAAGGTATAACTAAATACCGGCACATCGCTCATCAATAATGCATTATCCGTACTCTCTTCTTCAGTCATTCTTATCAGCGCACGAACGCATAACAGGGCCGGATTTCCCCATAGCAGTTCATTCCGGACGGGGACCTCCGAACACTCTTCAAAAGCCAATGTTTCAATTGGATCATGCTTCAATCCGTAGGGTAATCTCAATAAGTAGCGAGGATATGCCAGCACCACGCTATCGGCATTAATCTCGCTAAGGTATCGAGCCCAATGGCTGTTTTTTTGAGATTCGCCTAAGATAGCGCTGTCGATCAATGACTGGTCGGCAGCGCCCAAAAAACAGCCGCCGCAAGTTTTTGCCGTAGCGCTCAAAAATTTTATCAATTCACCATCTTCAGCACTGCCGGTAAAGCTAAAATCGCCGGCCAACAATACATCCCGCTCTTCGTCGTCCAATTGAACATGCGCCAATAAGCGCTCTTTAAACTCGCTGCCCCCTTCATTTACAGCGGCCATTAATTCGGCTTGGCTGATATCGACTAAAAAGAAGCGCTGTTCGTCCGCGTATTCTTCATTGACTAGCGCTTCGGTGGCTCGCCAAAGGGACTCGAGGCTTTTAAAATCCTGTCGTTGCAGTAGGTTTCGCAAAAATTGGCTGATTGTCTTTTCGATCACATCAATCAGAGCCTGATACTGCGGACTAACATCCTTGGTTATATAAGGCGACACCACCCGTTCGATCAATCTTTCCACCGTATCGGCTTTATCGGTCTTTGGCCCCGGCTCTTTGCCCAACAAACGTTGCAAGGTATCCGCTTCAGTCTCGACATCGACTTGCTGCGTTTGGGCCAAAATGTTTTGATTAGGGTCGGTTTGATTGAACGATTGAATTTTCGCCGCAGCCTGCGCCGCCGTTTTCGGATTGCTCAACGCTTTTTTTAATTCTAGCAAGTCAGTCAAAATCCGGATTTTGTTAAACCAAGCATCCGGATGAAAATCCTCGATCGATTCAAAATGCAATGCCAACCCCGAGTCGAGATTGAGCGACGGCCTGATTTGAGACATTACCTGCTCAAATGTATCGCTGTCGATCCTTTTAATATTACGTTGACTCCACGCAGCATCACGCTTTCCGGAAAAATCCCCCAACAAATAAATTCGATAGGCATTAGCGTGTTCTTTTTTAGACGCTATACCCCGGGCATTAAATCCCATCGTAAAATCAATTCTACTTGACATACTTTTTCTCCCAACCCGATCAACAAATCCGGACAGTAGCAGACACGGTTTCATCAGACAAGTAATGAAGTCACCTTAAATGCTTTGCCTCCTGTTGATTGCACATCGGGACCAGGGCTGCCGTGGAAAGATCGGTATGCGTTCCCACGCTGGAGCATGGGAACGAGGAACAGCACTTCACCCTGAAGGACATAAAGATATTGAAGAGAGCTCACTGAGCAGCATCACCCTACTTCACGACGCTCATGCTTGCCTATAGTTTCCGGTAAAGTTTTCTGGCAATTCCTACGCGTTCTGCGGCCGTTTCGGGAATTTTTTTAAGTTTCTCGACGGCTTGTAATCGGGGTAATAGCCCTTTTTTATTGGCTAATTGAATGCTTAATCCGGGGCGAGCGTTGATCTCGAGCATCAGCGGACCGAGCTTCGAATCCAATACGATATCGACGCCGATATAACCGAGCGAAACCAGCTCCTTGCAACCTGCCGACAACAGCAGGATATCGTCCCAATTCGGCAAACTTAGCCCTGTAATAGTATTTCCTGAATCAGGGTGCGCGTCGATGACATCGTTTCGCCATACGCCGGTCGTGGTGACACCTTGCTCGATATCGATACCTACACCAATCGCGCCTTGATGGAGATTGGCCTTACCGTCGGAAAGCCGAGTCGGCAAGCGCAACATCGACATCACTGGAACTCCCATAAAAATAATCGTCCTGATATCGGGAACGCCTTGATAACTCACTCGATCAAAAACCGGGTCAAAATCCACCCGATATTCGATCAATGCGACATCCGGTTGCCCGCCCAAACTGTACATGCCGCTCAGTATATTGGAAATATGATGGCCAATCTCCTCCTCGGTCAACAGCATCCCGTTAAGTTTGCGATAATAATTCTTGCTGCGGCCATTGACAACGATAATCCCTTCGCCTCCGCTGCCATGCGCAGGCTTGATTGCAAACTCGTCGTAGGGTTTGAGCTTTTCGGTTAAACCGGCAATTTGATACTCCGCTTCAATGACCGCATAGAGCTCGGGAACGGCAATACCTGAAGCTTGCGCGAGCTTTTTGGTTCGCAGCTTATCGTCGACCAGCGGATAATATTTACGCGGATTGTAACGCAGGATGTAATCGCCATTACGCTGATTCATGCCCAATAAACCGACTTCGCGCAAACGCTTCGAGGGGCACAAATAGTTTTTCCAAGACATGTGACTACCCTTTTATGACGGAACGAAACCGCCATAGCTCAGTTAAGCGATAGCCGGTATAGCGGCCTAACAGTAAGGTAAACGCCAAAAATGTCAATAACAATTCGGGAAATACAAAAATAAGATGCTCGAGTACGGGATGCGACATCAGCAAATAACCGATCGACGCGATAAATAAGCTGCCGATACATTGCTGCAGCGCCTCTGAAGGCCCGTGCTCTTCCCAAACCAAGGACATTCGTTCAATCGTCATCGAAATAATAACCATCGGAAACAAGGCCACGGACAAACCGCGATCGATACCCATTTTATGACTCATTAAGCTTAGTAGTGTCATTAATATGACAACAATAATCAACACACTCGCGAGTCTCGGTACCAGTAGCAAACGCAAATATTCCAGATAAAAACGCAACATCAAACCGAATGCGATGAGCAAACCAAATAAAAATAGCCCCCAAGACAAACCGGTTTCTCGAAACGCCATCCCGATCAAAATCGGCATAAACGTACCGAATGTTTTAAATCCGACGACATTTCTCAGAACAACGATCAGCAAGGCGCCAATCGGCATCATCAATAGAATCCGGTATACATTTTGTGTTTGAATCGGCAAATGGAATAGTGAAAATTCCATAATTGGCGAATCGATTTTACCGATCCGCTTCTGGGTTACCGCAGCCAAACCAAGCGATTGCTTATAGACCGAAAAGTCGATTTTTTCCGATCGCCCTCCAGTGACTTTGAGTAAGGGCGCGCTTCCGTAATACCAAATTATTGAATTTTCGGGAAAACCGGATGCCCCCGAATGCGGATCAAAGGTCAACCATTGTTCGCCATTATGCACCTGAAGCCAGGGCACCAACTTACTGTGCCTTGCCCCATCCTTGAGCATCAGAATGTTGACTTGACGAGTCGGAATCCTCGCCCCATGCAAAACATCGATCACTCGCCTCATCCACGCTTCGGAGCCGGTCGCGTCTTTTTTAATGATTTTTACATTGTCGTCGGGGCTAGGTGCATTCAACCTTCTCAATAACTCTTGAGTAAAGGATTTGATATCCGCCGATTTGCTTCTGACATCGTCCAGCAATGCTGAAATGGCCGTCTGCATGATCTCCGGATACTCGGGTTCTTCGGGATAAGGAACTTTCTTATCGGTGAAAGTTTCTTTTTCCCCCGGAACGATCTGCATCCGATAATACAATGTCTGCTCACCTGCCGGTCGCCGCACCGCCCATTGAGCGATTCGATTTTGATTGACGCTTTCAAGGGTCAGACCGTATCGACCGGAAACAAAGTTTTCATCCAAAAACATATATCCGGGAATCTGTTTCGGCAACATCAAGTCGACTTTGGAAGGGCCGGGAGAAGGTTTATAGCTTACCTTGGCTTCCACAGCCCAAATAATCTCATCCTCGACCGGTAACAAGGGAAGATTAAGTTCAGTAACCTTGTAATAAGAAACAGCGACGCTCAATCCGACCAGGATAAACGCCAAAACATTGACATGAAGGTTTTTCAAAACGATTGCCGTATTAAATAATTGTTGTTATAGGGTCTCAGATCAGCAAGAAACGATACCGAATTATTCTTCCAAGATCGGCTCCGGAAAACCAGGGGAGCAAATCATATTTTTTAATTTCTTTGAATGTTTATGCGTGACGCTAGGATCGACAATGACCTTGTTTTCCAAAAATCGACGACCTAGCAAGACCGGATAAATATAGTTACCACGGTCAGCCAACGTGAACTCCGTTTCGTAATAATTCGAATTCATGCAAAATCCCAACTCTACAACATAGCGCCTTGCGGAATCCAGTTTATGTCTTTTGATCAGCGTTTCACGAGCAACCGGCAACTCCACCGTCCTTGCTTGGGCTTTTTTTTCGAGGCCTTTCGGCAATGTAAAACGAACCCAACTTTGCCCGTTCCGCTCAAACTCCTCAACATTTTTAGCATGGATAGAAGAGGTTCTAGCACCGGTATCAAGTTTTGCTCGAAAACGTATTTGTACCGGAGATAGAATAATATCTTCCACCCATCCTGCGATAATTTTTTTTTGATCTTCTAAATATGCGCTGGCTCGACTAAACGGACTTGACATGACCAACACAATGAAAAGGCTTATACCAATATCTCGTTTCATCATAGTTTTTACTAATAATCAGAAAATTAAATCACTCATAAAGAAGCAATGCGCACTTTTAGGTCGTTTTTAGCTTATCAAATAATTCCTACACTTTAATCTAAACACATACCTCATTCGGATAAGCCAAGCGACTAAAGAATAGTTTGATCTATACTTCGCGCTCGCCTAAAAAACATCTCAAAGGTCAGTATTCAGATCCCCTCCGCCGGTTTCTCAAACTCCGGTTTAGGAAATCCTTCACACAAGCTCTTGCTTACCGGTTTCGAGAAGCTCTTGCCCTGAGCTTTTGTCGAAGGGGGAGCTTCTCATACTGCATTCCCAAGCATAGAGCTTGGGAATGCGCGAAAATTGAAGCCCACGCCACCATTCCCTGCTTACCACCTTTTGCGGGACGAAATTGCAAACCTCGTCCTGCTAAGTTCCCTGCTTATCCCTCACTGCTCATTACTTACCGCTCACTGCTTACCAATAAAAACTCACTCCTTGGTTTTTTTATAGAATCCGTGCTTCTTATCAACCTGTTTACCGGGCGCTAACGGCTTTTCCTTAGGCAAGCCGACCGATTCGAGCAATACATCCAATGTTTTCGATTCCAGTTCGTGGAAAGCATGAGATTTTAATCCTTCCGGCATCATCAGCAAGCCATAGCGTACGCGCATCAAGCGACTGACGGTTACCCCTTGAGATTCCCATAAACGCCTAACCAAACGATTCCGCCCTTCGCTAACGACGACGTGATACCATTTATTAGCACCCTCCCCGCCGTGAAACTGAATATCGTCGAATTTCGCCAACCCATCGTCAAGTTCAACGCCTTGTTTCAATCGTTCGAGTACATCATCGGAAACCTCGCCCAAAATCCGCACGGCATATTCTCGATCGACTTGCATCGACGGATGCATCAATCGGTTGGCCAATTCGCCGTTATTAGTCAACAGCAGCAAGCCTGAAGTATTGATATCGAGACGCCCGACCGAAATCCAGCGACCGACTTGTAACTTAGGTAATTGCGTAAAAACGACCGGACGGCCTTCCGGATCTTGCCTAGTCACGACCTCACCGACCGGTTTGTGATAAATCAATACTCGGGTAGTTTGGTGCGCAAATTTTTCCCAATGGACGACTCGGCCATTAAGCTGCAAATGATCGCCGTTTTGGATTCTATCACCGAGTTTCGCCTGCACTCCGTTAAGCCTGACACGCCCTTCTTCTATCCAGCGTTCGATTTCGCGCCTCGACCCCATACCGCCCCGCGCCAAGATTTTTTGTATGCGTTCGCCAGCTTCATCCCGAGGCTTGGTCAATATTTTTTTCATCGCGACGGGGCTCTCTACTTCATTCTTCCGTATTTTGGACGGAGGTCTCGACTTCTGCTTTGAGTTCGGTTTCCTGCCCTTGTTCGGTGACTTCTGGTCGGTTGTTTTCTTGCTGTTCACTCTATTCCTGCATTGGTTGCTGATTACTGGCTACCGATAAATCCAATTCTTTGATTTCCCGTAATGTCGGAAGCTCATGCAAGGAAGATAAATCGAAATAGTCCAAAAAATGTTTAGTCGTACCATATAGTGCGGGACGTCCCGGCACTTCTTTATGCGCAATGACCCTGATCCATTCGCGTTCGAGAAGCGTACGAATGATATTCGAACTGACCGCAACACCGCGAATATCTTCGATATCGCCTCTCGTGACCGGCTGACGGTAGGCAATAATCGCCAACGTCTCCAACAAAGCTCTGGAATATTTAGGCGGTTTTTCCTCGAATAAGCGTCCGACCCAAAATGATAATTCCGGCTTAACCTGAAAACGGTAACCGCTAGCTACTTTTTTCAAGGCTACTGGGCGCGTTGCGTAATCTTCTACAATCTCGTCAACGGCTTTTTGTAGCCTATCGAGTTCAGGCTGTTCTAGTTCGGGAAAAGTTTGTTGGAGTTGCTTGACCGTCATCGGTTTATCCGATGCGAATAACAGGGCTTCGACTATGCGTTTGATATCCACGTCAGTTGCTAGAAAGTTGCTTTTATTATGAGACGAAACGTTTTGATAAATTATTTCTCGCGTAGAGGCGCGGGGGGTGACTTTACGAATCGGGACGGGTTATTTACCCCGTCCCCAACGTTTCGGCTTGCCCCCAAACATCTCGGTTTACTTTGGCCACGGACGAAACGTTTAGAACGAGGTTATAAACCCCGTTCTGCCAAAATAAACAGCGTAGCGCAATCCGGGAAGCTCGGAGCCACGCCATTCCCGTATTCCGCTACGCTGCATACGGGCTACGTGCTTTCAGCCGTTTTTAGCTTGATGCGTATGGGTTGCAAACCCCGTCCTGCCAAAAGTATTATGTATTCTTACGATTCCTCCGCGCCTCTGCGCCTTTGTGCGATAATCTTATTATAATTAAGCACTTGCAGAAACCGCTCTGACTACAATTTCAGTTAAAGGTTCGTGTTGAATGATTTCGATCAACCCTTCTTTACTGAGCTCGAGAATCGCTAAAAAAGTCACAACGACGCCATGACGACCTTCTTGAGTCAGGAACAATCGACTGAAAATGACCCCCTCCCCGCTCTTGAGTCTTTCCAAGACGCTCGACATGCGCTCCCGAACCGACAAAGGCTCCTTCACAATCTGATGATGGCTTATTTGGTCGGCACGCTTTAATACGTCCTGCAAAGCCAATAAAATTTCTCGCAATTGGATATCCGGTAACGGGCGTTCGATTTCATTCATCGATACGTCGACTTTGGCAATGAACAGATCGCGCTCCAGCCTCGACATGCCATCGATGTCCTCAGCCGCCTTTTTAATGACCTCATATTCCTGCAATCTACGGATCAATAAGGCTCTCGGGTCTTCATCATCCTCTTCTTCGGCGACCTGCCTAGGCAGCAACATGCGCGATTTAATCTCGGCCAGCAATGCCGCCATGACCAGATATTCTGCGGCCAACTCGAGCCTAAGCTCGGTCATCATATCGATGTAACCGATGTATTGCCGAGTAATCTGCGCGATCGGAATATTCAGAATATCGAGATTCTGTCTCCGGATCAGATAGAGCAACAAATCCAGCGGTCCTTCAAAAGTATCGAGAAAGATTCGCAATGCATCGGGCGGTATGTAAAGATCCTCGGGAAACGTCATGAACGGCGCGCCCTGAACAATAGCCAAGACCTCCTCAACCGGAGGTAAAACATCCGCTTGCGCTACTTGCATCGTCAATGGATCACCTTAACCGAAAACTATTCAAAAGCCTTATCCCAATCCAGCTAATGAAAAAAACATATTTTGCGCCAAAAACATCGGATAACCCAATATGACATTCAACGTGCCTGTGAATAACATCAGCAATAATATCAAAAAACCGTAACGCTCTAACTTGTTGTACTGCCAAGCCCATCGGTTCGGCAAAATGCCCGATACGACGCGACTCCCGTCCAAAGGCGGTATCGGTATCAGATTAATCAGTGCCAACACCAGATTGATCGATATGCCCGCAATGCCCCAATAGATCATCGGCAGCGTCATGAACTCGACATTGACCATGACACCCACTCGAGCGATCAATGCCCACCCCACAGCCATCAGTAAATTCGATATCGGACCCGCCAATGCGACGATGGCCATATCCTGCCGCGGATTCTTGAAATTTCGCGCATCGACGGGCACCGGCTTGGCCCAGCCGAATATAAAACCGGTTCCGGTCAATAACAATATGCCGGGCAGAAGAATCGTACCGACCGGATCGATATGCTTCAACGGGTTCAAGGTCAATCGACCGAGCATTTTAGCGGTATTGTCGCCGTATTTTTTGGCGACCCAACCGTGAGCGGCTTCATGCACGGTAATCGCGAAAATCACCGGAATAATCCAGACGATAATACGCTGGATCAAAGACAATTCGTTCATCATAGAGGGATTTCTCGGTTAGTCCAACATCGGTGCTTGGCCTTTTCCTTGCCTGATAATTTCGAGATTTTTTCCCGAACATTCAATAATTGTAGTCGGTTCGTCCGGCACGATACCGGCATCGATCACGAGATCGAGTTCATGCTCGAGTCGATCGCGAATTTCATAGGGATCGGTTAGAGCCGACGATTCGCCCGGCAAGACCAGAGTCGAGCTGAACAACGGCTCTCCAATAGTCTCCACTAATAATGAGGCGATCGCGTGATCAGGCACCCGAATTCCTATGGTTTTTTTCTTAGGATGTTGCAAGCGGCGCGGCACTTCGCGCGTGGCATTCAGGATAAAAGTGAACGGTCCCGGCGTCAATGCCTTGATCAATCGATAGGCGTCGTTATCGATTTTGGCAAAATTCGACACCTGCGTTAGATCCTGACAGATCAAGGTAAAATTGTGTTTATCGTCCAATTGCCTAATTCTACGAATTTTGTCCAGCGCCTGCTTATCGTCCATTTGACAGGCAATAGCATAGGACGAGTCGTTCGGATAAGCGATCACTCCACCGTTTTGTAAGATTTCGACGGCCCGGTTGATCAGTCGTTGCTGAGGATTTTCGGGATGAATTTGAAAAAATTGCGCCATAGCATGCGTGTTTGAAATAAATTCGGCCATTATACCCGATTATCGCTCCGATTCTTTTTTTGCGACTTTATCGCGCAAATATACCGGCATCGCCTGTTCGACCGGCACCGCTTGATTCAAGCTGAAGCTTCGCGCGCCGAGTAGCGCTATCGCCGAGGCTTTCGGCAAAGGCTTGTCGTCGACACCGACAAGCCAAGCACTCAAACGCTTGTCCAAAACTTCACGGTAGGTTTTCCAACCGCTACCGATGCCGTAGCCTTTCATTTCGGGGAAGTCGACGCTTTCAGCGGACTCTACCGACTCGGAGCCGAGCAATTCGGCAAAACCCTGGTCGCTTTTACGGTAAGCACCCCAAAACACCTCGCCCATGCGTGCATCCATACAGGCAAACACCACGCCCCGGTCCGCGTGTTCAAAATAGTCCTGAGCCAACGCCGCCAGCGTCGAAACCGGCACGACCGGCAAGTCTAAACCTAATGCGATACCTTGAATCACGCCGGTCGCAATTCTGACACCGGTAAAAGACCCGGGGCCCCGGCCGAACGCGAGTCCGTCCAAATCCTGAGGCTCGAGTCCCGCCTCGGCCATCAGCGAATCGATCATCGGCAAGATTAATTGCGTATGCGTTCGCGGCGCCAATTCGAAGCGTTCCAAGATTTCGCCATCGATATATAAGGCGGCCGAACAGGCTTCGGTCGCGGTATCCACTGCCAATAACTTCATGCATGTTGCTCGTTGTAACTATTCTGAGTAAATTATACCTTTCGCACTTCAAATTTCGGCATTGCTTAAGGAGGCGCCGGGGTGTTCGGTCCCTCACCTAACGCTAGGTGAGGGACCAGCATGGATGCTGGCATAGAACCTACATGGACGTATTCACGGCGTCCTTTGACGCATATCCCGGTGCCGAATTTTGATATACGGGTATAGACAGGGCGCAGGCTATCGATTTATATGGCTGACTGCAACAGGACGTTGCAGTCAGAGCTTACAGAGAGGTATTCACCCAGCACCTAAATACCATAATCCACTTGCTAAGATAAACAATTTTGGATTATTTAGGTGCTGGGTTCACGCGTCCTTAGAAATCGATAGCCTACGTTAACCCACACACAAATTCGCCGAAGTTACTGCTCGTTTTGAAAAAAGGCCCGGACATCCTCGATATCGCGGGTTCGCCGCATCGGCGGCACGCTGTCGAGAAACATTTGTCCATAGGCGCGCTTTAACAGTCTTGGATCGCAGACCAGCAACACCCCGCGATCGCTGACATCGCGAATCAAACGACCGACACCTTGCCTCAACGCGATCACCGCGGCCGGAATCTGATATTCAATAAAGGGATTCAAACCTTGCCGCTCCATCGCGCCGAGACGGGCTTTCAACACCGGATCGCTCGGCGAGGCGAACGGCAATTTGTCGATAATCACGCACGATAAGGCCTCGCCGCGCACATCGACACCCTCCCAAAAACTGGCCGTGCCCAGCAAAATCGCATTACCGGCCCGTTTGAACTCATCCAACAAGATCGCTTTCGGCCGACTGCCCTGCACCAACAACGGATATTTGATTTTTTGTCTCAATAGCAATTCCGCCTCTTTCAAGGCGCGATGACTCGTAAACAAAAAAAACGCCCGCCCCCGGCTCGCTTCGAGCACCGGCAGCGCGAATTCGACGATCGTCCGGGTAAAGTTCGGATCGGCCGGTTTCGGCAAGCCTTTCGGATGATAAAATAAGGATTGTTCGGCGTAATCGAACGGGCTTTCCCAACTAAGCCCCTCGGCATTCGCAAGCCCCAAACTCTTCGCGAAATGCTCGAATTTATTCGCAACACTCAACGTCGCCGAGGTAAATATCCAGGTTGCCTTGTGCTGCTGCATAAAGGCACGGAATTCGGAGGCAATGTCGATAGGCGTTCGACTGAGCGTGAAGGTCTTTTTATGGGTTTCGTACCAGCGTATCCATTTGCCGTCGTTCTCTTCGAGAATGGCCCGTAGTTGCTGCCCAAGCTCTTCTGCGCGTTTGAAACAAGATTCCAACCCCTTAGTCTTGACCGACGCCAATTCCAATTGCACGGTCAAACGTTGAAGTTGTTCCTGCAATTCGGAAAGGCCCGAGGAAATTTTCGGATGGGTCTCGATTTCGCGCCACTCGCCTCTTTTTAGCTCGATACCGAATGCCAAGCGCAAATCCTTAATTTGGTGCTCCAGATCGTCGCAGGCGGTGCGTAACTCGGGTAGATCGGTCGCATCCTTGAAATATTCAACCAAGGCATCTTTCGCCAAATCGCTCAATTGTCGGGCGCCGACCGTAATACCTAAAAAGTTAGAGGCGGTATCGGCCAATTGATGCGCTTCGTCGATGATCACGATTTCGGCATCGGGCAACAACTCGCCGAAGCCGATCTCGCGAATCGACCAATCCGCGCACAGCAAATGATGATTGATGACCAGCACATCGGCTTCCTGGGCTTTTTTACGCGCCTTGACCAGAAAACAGTTCTCGTAGTCGGGACAGTCCTGGCCGAGACAATTATCGGCGGTCGAGGTCGCCTGAAACCACACCGGGTCGCTTTCCGGCACGTCCGGCATTTCTGCGACATCGCCCGATTTCGTTCGGTTGGACCATGATTTGATTTTAGTCAGCGACGCCGCATCGTCCTTACTGAAACCCAAGGTCGAGTTGAGTGCGTTGCCGAGCCGATAAATACACAAATAATTGCTACGGCCTTTCAGCAAAGCGACCGCGAACGGCACGCTCATCGCTTTGCGAATGACGGGAATGTCGTTGTTGAACAATTGATCCTGGAGATTTTTGGTACCGGTCGATACGATCGCTTTGCGTCCCGACAGGATCGCTGGTACTAGATAAGCGAAAGTTTTGCCGGTGCCGGTGCCGGCTTCGGCGATCAAATGGCGCTCTTGCTCGATCGCATCCCGAACCGCACAAGCCATTTCAACCTGCGCCGCGCGCGGCAAATAACCGGGAATAACTTTCGATAGAGGCCCGTCGCTTGCAAAAAACGCTTCCAATTCGCTCACAAGCTTGCTTTATTGTTCAAGTTTGCCGAGTCTGATTTCGATATCCTTGATTTTTTTCAGTAATCCCGGCAATTTAGTCAATGCAGCCAGCTCTTTCCAAGCGACTTTTCTCTCTTTCGCGGGACTGCCGAAGACCTGCGTAGCCGGTGCAATATCGTTCGATACGCCGGAGCGCGCCATCACGACCGCGTGATGACCGATTTTGACATGATCGGCGATACCTGCGCTGCCGGCCAGAATCGCATTGTCTTCGATCGTGCACGAACCCGAAATACCTGTTTGTCCGCAAATAATCACATTATTGCCGATCGTGTTGTTATGGCCGATTTGCACCAGATTATCGATCTTCGACCCCGAACCGATCACGGTGGGACCTAATGTGCCTCGGTCGATACAGGTATTAGCACCAATTTCGACATCGTCCTCGATAATGATATTGCCGACATGCGGCACTTTAATATGTTGCTCATTGCGCTGCTTATAACCGAAACCGTCCGCGCCGATCACGGCACCCGCATGGATTACGACATTATTACCGATACGGGTATGATCGTAAATTACAGCATTCGGATGAATACGACAATTAATGCCCAGCATGACATCATTGCCGATATAGGCGCCGTTAAGGATCTCGCAACCTTCGCCAATCAAACAACCTTCGCCGATACTTACGAACGGCGCAATATAGACGTTATGAGCGATCATTGCCGAATCGGCAATGCAGGCATGCTTTGAAACTTGTTTAGGAAACTCCAATGACGGGTAAAGCAGGTGAATCGCTTTAATGAAACTGATCTCGGGATCCTTGCAAACCAGCAATGCCATTTGCTCCGGCGGATTTTCGTGAAGTGTTTCGCGTTTGATAAAACAAGCGGCCGCCCGGGAATTCGACAAATATTGTGTATATTTGGGATCGTTCAAGATGGTGATTTGTCCAGTGGCAGCCGACTTGATATCGGCCGCTGAGGTAATCGAACAATGCTTGTCTCCGCCGACTATTTCCGCATCACAATGCTTGGCCAACTCTTCTAGGATTAATGTCATAAATAAATGATTAATTGAATAACAAATTTAAGGCTTTTCGCGTTTGATGTTCGGATTATAACCGAAATAATCAGCGCTTCCAGTTTATAAGCCTAGGTAAAAAGCCATGCTCAAAATTGTTCACCGGCAAACCGACTTGAATGGAGAATTGCGCCATCGAATCGACACCCCGCTCCTCGTTCCCACCACTCCAGAGGCTATGAAAGTATTGGTGAGTACATCGTAAAAAAATTTATTAACCATGAAGAACATGACGGCAATGAAGAAAAATACTATAAAATCAACAATCTAATTCTTCATGTTACTTCATGCTCTTCATGGTCATTTCGTAATTTTGAATACTTTCACAGCCTCTCCAGCGTGGGAAACAGCATGTAATCCGTATGCAGTGTAGCGGAATACGGGAATGGCGTGGCTTCGAACGCCCCGGATTGCGCTACGCTCCATCCGGGCTACGCTGCTAAGCAACATTTCCCCTTTCACCTTTCACCATGCTCCTTTCACCTTCCACTTTTTTCCCTTAAGTAAATAATTTCATTCTGTGTTTGACATTATTTTAGGTTAGAATAGCCAGTTTTTTGAAACTGGATGAGAAAAAGACTACGCCGGAACTTTCTGATTCTCATCAGTGCCCGGCCTTCGGCTTGCTGTGATATCCGAATTCCAGCCATTCGTTGCAGGGAAAAGCCTACTTTCAGGACAATATCTTGGGAGTCCGTCGAAAAAAATTTTTAATGCCTTAACCTTTAGAGTAACAACATGACAGACCTATCGCATTACAGAAACATCGGCATCTTCGCTCACGTCGATGCTGGCAAAACCACGACTACCGAGCGTATTTTAAAACTCACCGGAAAAATCCATAAACTAGGCGAAGTTCACGAAGGTGAATCGACCATGGACTTCATGGATCAAGAAGCCGAGCGCGGCATTACGATTCAATCCGCGGCAACCACTTGTTTCTGGAAAGACCACCGTTTCAATATCATCGATACGCCCGGTCACGTTGACTTCACGATTGAAGTTTACCGCTCACTGAAGGTTCTCGACGGCGGCGTCGGCGTTTTCTGCGGTTCCGGCGGCGTGGAGCCTCAATCGGAAACCAACTGGCGTTATGCAAATGATTCTAAGGTTGCCCGTGTCATTTATGTCAACAAACTAGACCGTATCGGCGCCGATTTCTACCGTGTCGTCAAACAGGTTGAAAAAGTTTTAGGTGCAAATCCTATCGTCATGACACTGCCGATCGGAACCGAAGACCAGTTTGTCGGGGTTGTCGACCTGTTGACCGAAAAAGCTTGGGTCTGGGATAACTCCGGCGATCCGATGAATTACGAAATTCAAGACATCCCTGCCGGCATGCTCGAAGACGTCAAACAATGGCGTGCGGAATTGATCGAAAAAGCCGTTGAGCAAGACGATGACGTCATGGAAAAATATCTGGAAGGCGAAGAGCCCGATATCGACACACTGAAACGCTGCATCCGCAAAGGCACGATCGAACTGAACTTATTCCCGACCTATTGCGGATCGTCGTTCAAAAACAAAGGCGTGCAACTAGTTCTGGATGCAGTTGTCGACTATTTGCCAAGCCCTACCGAAGTCAATCCACAACCTGAAGTTGACCTGGAAGGCAACGAAACCGGTAATTTTGCTATCGTCGATCCAAACCGTCCTCTGCGCGCATTGGCGTTCAAAATCATGGACGACCGATACGGAGCATTGACGTTCATTCGCATTTATTCAGGTCAATTGGGGAAAGGCACGACTGTGCTGAACACTTATACCGGAAAAACTGAACGTATCGGCCGTATCGTCGAAATGCATGCCGATTCGCGCGAAGAAGTTGAATCTGCGCAAGCCGGCGATATCGTCGCGGTATTGGGCATGAAAAACGTCCAAACCGGACATACCTTGTGCGATCCGAAAGATCCGGCTACATTAGAACCGATGGTATTCCCCGACCCCGTTATCTCGATGGCAGTCGCACCGAAAGATAAAGGCGCGTCCGAAAAATTGGGCGTCGCGCTGGGCAAAATGATTCAAGAAGATCCTTCATTCCGCGTCGAAACCGATATCGACAGCGGCGAAACGATCCTGAAAGGTATGGGCGAACTGCATCTCGATATCAAGGTCGACATTCTGCGCAGAACGCACGGCGTCGATGTTATCGTCGGCAAGCCGCAAGTGGCATACCGAGAAACCATCACGCAACGCGTCGAAGACAGCTACACGCATAAAAAACAATCGGGTGGTTCCGGTCAATACGGGAAAATCGACTATTTCATCGAACCGGGCGAACCGGGCAGCGGTTTCGTTTTCGAATCGAAAGTTGTCGGCGGTAACGTACCGAAAGAATACTGGCCTGCTATTCAAAAAGGTTTTGAACTGAGCATGGTCAAAGGCGTACTGGCCGGCTACCCTTGCTTGGACTTCAAAGTTACACTGGTCGACGGCGCCTTCCATGCGGTCGACTCATCGGCTATCGCGTTCGAAATCGCCGCGAAAGCCGCTTATCGTCAATCGATTCCGAAAGCCGGCCCGCAATTAATCGAGCCGATCATGAAAATCGACGTATTTACCCCGGAAGATCATGTCGGTGACGTCATCGGCGACTTGAACCGCCGTCGCGGCATGATCAAATCTCAAGAAGCCGGCGTAACGGGCGTTCGTATCAAGGCCGAAGCACCGTTGAGCGAAATGTTCGGTTATATCGGCGACCTGCGTACAATGACCTCGGGACGCGGTCAATTTTCGATGGAATTCTCCCATTATCTGCCGTGTCCGAAAAACGTAGCGGACGAAGTCATTAAGGAAACTTTAGAACGCAACGCGAAAAAGTAAGTCTTCTTTATTTGAATGATTGCCGGACGAACCTCTCGTCCGGCAATTTATTTTTACTCTCTTTTCCTACTATCGCACTCATTTCCGGCAGCTTCCGCCGATAATCTTTTGCTCTTCGATCAGAATATCAGTAAGCTCGGCATTATCGCTCTATCAGGAACACAGCCGTGGCTCATTCATCCTATCGGGAACGCCTGCTGGCACTTTCCAACCGTCTCATTCAAATTCAAAAACCGATTCAAATTCTCGATTCCATAAAATGGCCGCGCGACTTTCGCGAACAATTTTTCGCCGGCGGGTCTAATTTTCTCCCGCCCGCCAACCGGGAGTTCTATCAATATCAAGCACCGAGTTTCGACGTAGACAGCATATACGCCTCGCTGAAAGAATTAAATCGAGACATTACCAAAAACCTGGGGCGCAACGACTCGCTCGGCTCGATTCTGCAAAATACTGTTAGCCAATATATGCGCGTGATCGATTTATTGCGTAGTCGCGGCACTCCCGATTTTTTAACCCATAGCCAAGCGTTGTATGGCTCGGCGCGCGATCATTTGCTTCGCGATAATAAAACACTTCTAGAACTCGGCGAACGATTGTGCGCCATTTTTTCGCTACCCGGCGCCAAACATCTTAACCGCGCTCACCCGAAAGAAATAAACGCCGAAACAGCAGTAGTGTCGCTCAGGCAACGCTTGTCAAGCCATTTCGACGATGGCGCCTTGAGCGTCGTTTTGAGTGACGGCATCGTTTCCGATGCATCGGCCGGCGGGGACAAAATCAAGATTAATAATAACGCTTGGTTTTCCGAGCTCGATTTAAAAGTATTGGAGGTTCATGAAGGCTGGGTGCATGTCGGCACTACACTGAACGGAAGATTACAACCGTGGGCCACCTGGCTCAGCGTCGGTTCACCGCGCATCACCGCGACACAAGAAGGCTTGGCCGTATTAATCGAAACCCTAACTTTCAGCTCTTTTCCCGATCGCGCTCGACGCATCAGCGACCGAGTCATTGCGATCGATCTGGCCGAACAAGGCGCCGATTTCATCGAAGTTTACCGTTACTTCCTGGAACGAGAAGTAAGCCCTCATGACAGTTACACGATCGCTCAGCGCGTGTTTCGCGGCGGTATGGTCGAAGGTGGCGCGTGTTTCACGAAAGACCTATCCTATGTTCGTGGCTTTATCGAATTAGTTAACTTCATTCGTAGCGCAACGCTGGAAGGCGTGCCGGAAATTCTGCCTATGCTGTTCGTCGGCAAGGTCACGCTGGACGACATCCCTATTCTTTATGAACACTATTTAGATGGCTTAATTGCAGAACCAAAGTATCTGCCCCCCATGTTCAGGGATCTCAACGGACTTTATGTCTGGTTCGGTTTTGCCTCGGGCATCGCTCAAATCAACATCGAAAATGTGCAGGCTCATTTCAGTCAGCTATTTCAAAATCTACCGCGAACGCCCGATCAAGCGTCCGAAGATGCCGAAATCGATTAACATCGAACGACAACGAAACATCACACCTAAATTCCATAATCTATTGGGTAAGATCAATATGCTTCGTTGATTTAAGCGCTGTATTAACGCCATTCATGGGCTAGCAAAGGGTATATAATACTTCGGTGCTTCTGTGGTTAGATGCTTTCTTTTGGAATTATCAAAAATCGATGTTTTGATGCAAAATCGTAATAAAATACAGCTAATTTTCCTTGGCTTGTAATTCGTAATACTATAGCGCTTTAAATTTACTTTTTCCCGGAGACTTTTCATGCACAACAGGCGTTCGCTGTCACTACTCTTTTTTTTGATTTGTTTGGTCACGACTTTGTACCCGCTTAATGCCGCAGCTAATCTGACCCCGCCTCAACAAATCATTCAAAACAGCTCGGATAGAATCCAACAGACGCTCAGTCAGCCTCTCTATCGCAACGATTTTGCTAGAGCCACTCAATTTGTCGATGGTGTGGTCGGCGATTTCGTGGACATGGAAAGAGTCGCGATTTTGGTTTTAGGCCGACATATCCGCCAAGCCACCCCAGCTCAAAGACAACAATTTATAAAAGAATTCAGAACTTTACTGGTAAGAACTTATACTAAGGCATTTCAAGAATATACCGACTGGCAGATTACTTTCTCACCCCAGGTCAGCGGTGAAGATCCAACTAGAACCATTGTTCGAACCATCGTCGATCAACCAGGTCAGCAACCCATCGATATTAACTATCGAATGATGAAAAACAGAAGCGGCGATTGGAAAGTTTTCGATATCCTGATCGAGGGCGTCAGCCTCGTCACTAATTACCGATCGACTTTCAACAGGGAAATAACCCAAACGGGATCTATCGATGGCGTTATCAAAATGTTGGTCGATCGTAACAGACGCTAAGTCCACTTAAGTAATGAGCCGATCAAGAGGAGAGCGAATTCAACGCTCTCCCTATTCGGCCTTTACTGTCGCGCTGAAAAACAAAAAATAATGCCATGCAACTTGCAATCACCGTACTTGGAAAACGCCAATCTCAATATATCGAGCCTATCCTAGCCGCCGTTAGCCGGTGTAAGTGTAGTGTCGCTGAAATACGATCGACTGACTTGGCCGAATCTACAGCCGCCTATCTATTAATCGAAGGTAATTGGAACCATATTGCCAAACTCGAAAATCTACTCGAAACCCTACAAAAACAACTAAAAATTCACATTCATAAAGCACGGCAAGAAAAAACGGGGACACCCAAATCCGGCCTACCCTATACTCTCGAAGCAATGAGTCTGGATCAAAACGACATCATTCTATCTATCGTAACCTTTCTGGCTGAACGAAACATCGCGATAGAGGAAATCAAAGGCTACCGCTACCCCGCTCCCTATATTCAAACACCGGTTTTTTCGACACAACTCATCATTATTATTCCATCGGAACAACGCTTGCTCCAACTTCGAGAGGATTTTCTCGATTTTTGCGATCAGTTGAATCTCGATGCCATTCTCGAACCCATTAAACGCTAACTGATTATTATGACAACACTTAGCATAGGCACCTCCGCGCCCAATTTCGAAGCCGCCGCAACCGGCGATAAAACCATAGCACTCTCCGACTTTTTAGGAAAAAATGTCGTTATCTACTTTTATCCAAAAGATAACACGCCCGGATGTACGCAGGAAGGTATCGCTTTTCGCGACCATATTGACGAATTTAACGCATTCAATACGGCCATTCTCGGCGTTTCGCGAGATTCGGTTAAAGTTCACGAAGGCTTTAAGTGCAAACAAGCATTCCCGTTCGACTTGCTGTCCGACCCGGATGAAACCCTATGCAACTTGTTTGGCGTAATCAAGATGAAGAACATGTACGGCAAACAAGTCCGAGGCATCGAACGCAGCACTTTTTTGATTGATGAGCAAGGCATCCTAAGACATGAGTGGCGCGGCGTAAAAGTCAAAAACCATGTCGCAGAAGTCCTGCAAGAACTCAAAATCTTGACACAATAATATAATCATCGCATCAAATTCGGTTTTTTGCTTGCCCCCGGTCCTCTCCCGAGGGAACGAATGCGCCGAAACTTGAAGTGCGAAAGGTATAATTAATGAATATTCAAAGCTCACCAAAACTCAAATTGTTCGTACTTGACACTAACGTGCTGATGCACGATCCCGCCGCGATTTTCCGTTTTCAGGAACACAACATATTTATTCCTATGGTCGTACTCGAAGAACTCGATCATAGCAAAAGAGGGCTATCTGAAGTCGCCCGAAACGTCCGCCAGGTCAGCCGTTTTTTGGACGAACTGATTCAGGGTGCGACCTCCGAATCTATTGAAGACGGCTTTCCTCTTTCGCGTATCGAACACGCCCCCGATAGCGACATACAGTTCGGACGCCTTTATTTCCAGACTCGTCAACTCACTTCTATGCTGCCCGACTCGATGCCGGGCCATATTGCCGACAATTCGATTCTGGTCGTCGTGCTAGCTTTAACGCAAAAATATCCCGATACCAATATCACCCTGGTGTCGAAAGACATCAACATGCGCATCAAGGCGGCGGCGCTCGGATTACATGCCGAGGATTACCATAACGACCAAACACTTGATGATATCGAACTACTGTATCGAGGATCGGCCGTTCTCGAGTCGGATTTCTGGGATATTCATGGCAGTAAGATGGAGTCTTGGCAGGAGAACGACCGAACATTTTACAAGCTGCAAGGACCTCTCGTTAGCGAATGGTATCCGAATCAGTATTTATATATGGATAACGACAGCGACTTCGAAGCCATCGTCAGAAGCTGCGACGGGAAAAGCGCCGTACTCGAACTGGCGCACGACTACCGAACGCCTCATAACAATGTATGGGGAATCACTGCCAAAAACCGCGAACAGAATTTCGCCCTCAATGTGCTACTCGACCCGGAGATCGATTTTGTAACGCTTTTAGGCACGGCGGGCACCGGTAAAACCCTATTGGCATTGGCAGCCGGTCTGGAATTAACTCTGGAAGAAAAAATCTACAACGAAATCATCATGACCCGGGAAACCATTCCGGTCGGAGAAGACATCGGCTTTTTGCCCGGTACCGAAGAAGAAAAAATGGCGCCGTGGATGGGCGCTTTAATGGACAATCTGGAACTATTAGGCAGCCGCTCCGGACACAACGAATGGCAACAAGGCGCAACCAGCAACCTAGTCATGAACCGGATCAAAATCAGGTCGCTCAATTTCATGCGCGGACGCACCTTTCTCAGCCGCTATTTGATCATCGACGAAGCGCAAAACCTGACCTCCAAGCAAATGAAAACACTGATCACCCGAGCCGGTCCCGGCACTAAAATCATTTGCATCGGTAACCTGGGCCAAATCGATACACCCTATTTAACGGCCACCACATCGGGGCTCACCTATATTGTCGACCGTTTCAAGACCTGGCCGCATGCCGCGCACATCACCTTGAAACAAGGCGAAAGATCGCGACTAGCCGATTACGCGTCGGAGATTCTATAAGCCTAACGATCTTAAATATGCATGACGGGCTTTGCAATGGCTATGTTCGCGTTAATAGTTGATACTTTTGAACTTAAAGCCAACATGAAGCCCAAGGATACAACTCTGAATAACTTTCCTTTATTCAATATCGCGCTAATGGTTGTAAGGAGGGTACGGTTGCTCGATTGACAGGTGTCGGCGGCAGGGCAGATTTTTGCTCCTGCAAAATCTGCATTCATGCCATCCTTGGCAATCAGTCGCCGCCGTCAAGCCTACACGGACGTATTTACCCAGCACCTAAATTATCTATGTAATCAATCATGGCCAATAGACTATGGAATTTAGGTGCTGGGTTTACGGCGTCCTGTCAAGCGAGTAATCGTACCCTCTTCCACGCTCAGTTTATTGGAAAGCAATCATTGACTATTTCCTAAATGGTTTATCTAGTAGGAAAGAGAACCGTTTCAACTGCTAACGCGAACATAGCCTTCAAAAAGCCGTATTCAATCCGCTATCGCCGACTTTAGGCCAAGCTCTAATCACCGCTTTAACCACAGTAGCCAACGGAATGGCGAAAAATACCCCCCAAAACCCCCACAAGCCGCCGAAAAACAAAATAGCAATGATAATCGCAACCGGATGCAAATTAACCGCCTCGGAAAACAGCAAAGGTACCAACACGACTCCATCCAATGTCTGAATGACTGCATATGCAATCAAAACATACATAAACTCATCCGTAGTCAATCCCCATTGAAAAAATGCCACGCCTAATACCGGAATAGTGACCAAGGTAGCACCGACATAAGGAATGATCACCGACAGTCCTACCAGAAAGGAAAGCAAGACGGCGTAATTCAGGTTCATCGATGAAAAAGTAATATAACAAGCCGACATCAAAATAATGATTTCAGCGAGCTTACCTCTTATATAGTTGCCGATCTGGCTGTTCACTTCCATCCACACGTTTTGAGTCAACAACCGATCCCGCGGCATAAACTGTCCGATCCAGCCGACTATGATCGATTTGTCCTTCAAAAAAAAGAACACCATCATCGGCACCAAAAACAAATAAACAATTGCTGTCATGATCCCGACCAACGATGCGGCCGACATCGTCACCAAATCCTGACCGTAACTCAATAATTTGTCCTGAATAATCAGCGTGATTTCCTTGACCCTTTCCTTAGACAACAACTGAGGATACAACTCCAGCATTCTAATGATTTCACGCTGAATACTTTTAATGATTTCAGGAAGATGATTGACGAACGCAAAAGCTTGCTCCGACAACATCGGTATCAAGATAAAAATCAAAAAACCGAATACGGCTATAAATCCTATAAAAACCATATGCACGGCAACTAGGCGCGGCATTTTGAGCGATACAGCCTTTTGCACCAGTCCTTCTAATAAATAAGCAATCACTACCGCAGCAAATACCGGCATCAGAAAATCGGACAAGGAAACCACCAAAATCAAACTCAATAAAATGATTATTAGCAGCGCCATTGCCTGAGAATTAGGCAGAATGCGTTTTAAACTATTTTTAAGAAAATCGAAATAAGAAAATTCGGCTTGTGAAGTCATTATTTATCTAATAGTTATTATTATTCTCCGGACATTCTACCGGATGTCAGCCAAGCTTTGTTATTATACTTCGCGCCTCAAAAACCATAACACTTCGAGCCTCGACAGCACAAGCCAGACCTACCCAAACGGATTGATCAGACTTCTCGACAGCATCCAAAGGCGACGCTTGTCCGGTATCGACCGCAAGATGCCAAAATCGGTCGGAAACCGGGGGTAATTGCGCGGCGATTTTATGATCCGACATGTTTAATAAGACATATAAGTCTTCTTCGTCGACGGTTAAACCCGCCAACATAAAAGCCAAAAACCGGACCTGCTCATCATCCCATGCCGGCTCGCCGAGGTCTGCATCAAACCAAACGATATCCGGAAGATTGCGCGTCGGAATAATCTCGCCGGTCAAGAAACTGCTACGATTCAGGCTCGCATGACGGCGCCTCAAGGCAATCAATTCTTTGACAAAACGAAGCATATCGCTATTTTTTTCAACGAGATGCCAATCGAACCAGGAAATTTCGTTATCCTGACACCAAGCATTATTATTGCCGTCTTGAGTACGCAACACTTCATCACCGGCGTTTAACATCGGCACCCCTTGACTTAACATCAACAAACTCAACACATTTTTGGCTTGCTGCCGGCGCAACTCTATAATTTTTCGGTTGAACGTTTCGCCTTCGACACCGCAATTCCAACTCAGGTTATCGTCGGTACCGTCCCGATTTCCCTCGCCATTCGCCTCGTTATGTTTATGCTCGTAAGTTACCCAATCATGCAACGTAAAACCGTCATGACAGGTCACAAAATTGATACTGTTTACCGGCAAACGATCGCCGTCCGCATAGAGATCGCTGCTCCCGGCAATGTTGGTGGCGACAGACCCGATTAAACCCGGATCGCCCCTGACGAAACGGCGAATTACATCACGGTATCGACCGTTCCATTCCGACCAAGTCATTCCGGGAAAGGCACCGACCTGATAGAGCCCTTCGGCATCCCATGCTTCGGCAATCAAAGGTAATTCGGATAACAGCCTGGACGACTCGATTCGCCATGGCAACGGCGGGTGATCCATCGGCACACCGTTGTCTCCGCGCGCAAACACGCTGGCCAAATCGAAGCGAAATCCGTCGACATGCATCTGCTCAACCCAGTATTCCAGACAATGAACAATGAATGCCGTCACCATCGGATGGTTACAATTGAGAGAATTTCCGCAGCCGCTGAAATCCAGATACCGCCTCCGGTCGTCAGCATCGAGGTGATAAAAAATATCGTTCGCCAAACCCTTGAAATTAATTAACGGCCCCTCTTCATCGCCTTCGGCGGTATGATTGAAGACTACGTCGAGAATGACTCCAATACCTGCCGAATGCATGGCTTTGACCAATGTTTTAAACTCTTCCTCGTGCGTACCCAATTCCGGCGTTATACAAAAGCCGGGATGCGGACTGTAAAAACTATGCGTACTGTAACCCCAGTAATTTTTAAGCCCTCTGGCTTGAACCCCAGGCGGCACATGCTGTTCGTCGAATGCCATCACCGGTAACAATTCTACATGCGTTATACCCAAAGCCTGTAAATACGGTATTTTTTCGATTAAGGCGGAAAATGTACCCGGATGACTGGTTTTCGAAGATTTATCTTTGGTAAAACCCCCAACATGTAACTCATAGATAATTGCCCCTTCGAGCCCGCATTCGATGGACTGCTCACCCTCCCAATCGAATCGGGAGTCGGTAACGACGGCTCGAAACGAATGATGACCAGCTTCATTCGGGTCGCAAGCTAGTCTTCGATTCCACATCGCGTCGGTTACGGCGCGAGCCCAAGGATCGAGCAGTTCCTTGCGAATATTGAAGCGGCGTCCGCTCTCGGCGGTATCATTCGCACCATCCGTCCGCCAGGTATAATGTGTTCCCAAAGGAAGTTCCTCGACGAACACATGCCAATAAAAATAAGCACGATGGGATTTACGGTCGAGCGAAATAATCTGAAACGGTTCGGGACTATCGGCAGACCTATAAAGCAATAATTCAACTCGACTCGCATGACGACTGAAAACAGAAAAGTTGATACCGCCGGTCATCGGCGTCGCGCCGGGCGGAAAACGAACTCCGGGACGAAAGCGATAGGGTTCGGTTTGTGCAACATTACTGTCCATACCATTCAACCTGTGCCAACAAAAATTTCATTATATACTTCGCGCGGTCTTGTTTGCGGATTTTATGGCAATGCTGTTTTGTTCGGTAGCAAGGCGCGAAAACAGGCGCATAGCAAGCTATGTAACTGTTTTCGCTACGCAGCTACCGGACAAAAGAGCGCGTCAGAAAGCCGCCAATGTGGCCGTGCGAAGTATATACTTGTATCCGAAAAGTTTGCGGGGTTTGCAAAGCTTTTTTCTTAAGTAACTGAAACCGGTCTTATTGCTGGAATTTGTGTGTTATTTAACGTACGCTATCGATATCCGGGAATGCTTAACTCCAGCAATTAAACCCCATGTTTTTTGGGCTACTTTTAATATTCCAGCATAATTTAAGTGGGAGATTAACGGCGTCCGTTAATGCCCCAGCGCCGAATTTTGATCTACGTATAATTTCGATGAAATCGCATGTGGAACAAAATCAGTTAGCTTTTTGTCACATCGCGCATGATTAAAAAACCGGCCTTATTATTAATTTTAAGTTTGTTTTTACAAGGCAACCGCCCTTTTGCGCCCGATATAACCAAAATCGAATTACCGGATATGGGCGACTCTTCCGGCACGTTGATATCTCCTGCTCAGGAACAACAATTAGGCGAGGCATTTTACCGAAGCCTGCATTCGCAAATCGTCATTAGCCAGGATGCTGAAATACAGCAATATATCGAAGGAATCGGTCGGAAACTGGTTGCCAACAGCGACACCCCGGGCAATCCGTTTCATTTTTTCGTGGTCATGGATAACGCGATCAATGCTTTCGCCGGACCGGGCGGTTATATCGGCATCAATTCGGGACTGATATTGACATCCGAGGCGGAAAGCGAACTTGCTTCTGTGATGGCACATGAGATCGCTCACGTTACCCAACGCCATCTTTACCGTGCGTTCGAAGCCGCCAGCCGTCTGTCCATACCGACCGCAGCGGCGACTTTGGCGGCAATCTTGATCGGCACACAATCACCGGAACTCGCTCAAGCAGCGATCATGGCCGTTCAAGCAGGCAGCATACAGTTTCAGATCGATTTTACCCGTGATAACGAACAGGAAGCCGACCGGGTCGGTATGCAAACGCTTGCGGCATCCAATTTTGACCCGCGTAGCATGCCGATTTTTTTTGAGCGTTTGCAACAATCCAGTCGTTATTATGGACGGGGCGTCCCCGAATTTTTAAGGACTCACCCGGTAACCTCTTCTCGGATCTCCGACACCCGTGGCCGAGCCGAAAAATATCCCTACCAGCAATATCCCGATTCAATGGGTTATTTGTTGACACGGGCAAAACTCAGAGTACTTAGCGCCAACGATTACACACCGGTTTTGAATTATTTCAATCCACGACTTAGTCAAGGCACGCAACAACAACGAGCCGTGGCTCGTTACGGAACGGGCCTTGTCCATCTAAACACAAGAAACTTCCAAGAAGCCGAACGAATTTTCAAGGACTTGACCCAGGAGTTTCCTGAGCAACCTCAGTTTGCGACAGCTTACGCTCGATGCGCATTGGAGGCACAAAACTTTTCGAATGCATCATCACGCTATCAAGCCGCAATGCAGCAATTCCCCGGTAACCAAGCGATCAAGCTCGAGACCCTATCCGCGTTACTGAAAGCCGGCAAACCCGAACAAGCCAGACAAATTTTGCAAATGCTGGACGCGAGTACAAAACGGCAACCCATCTATTTTAAATTGCTGGCACAAATCTACAGCGATTTGAAGCAACCGGCCGAATCGCATCGCTATCTGGCTGAATTTTATTATGCAATGGGCCAAACCGATGCCGCCATCACACAAATCAAACTCGCACAAAAATCACCAGGAATCAATTATTACTTATCGGCAATTCTCAACGAACGATTGGTTTTTTTTATACGTGAAGAAGAACAGCGTAAACGCAACCAATAAAACCCAACTCTTTTACTTGGTTAGGAATAAACTGAATGCAACCTGAATAGCTAGTTACAACTGGCAGACATTGCCGTTCAATTTACCAAATAAGCAATTACTAATCGTTTATATCCTATTGTTTTTAATATATGTTTTCGACCCGAAACTATTTTTTAACTAAAATCGTTTTTTTTGATAGACATCACTATTTTTAATGATATAAAATTCTTTCCAGCTTACGGAGTGAGCCCGATTAAATAATCGGTAATGAGGAGGACAAGGCTTCAACGCCTTGAATTATAACAATAACAAACGAGCAAACTGCTTAGTTGTCTTGGCGACAACAACGTTCAAATAAATAATAACAATAACAATCTGAACACGCCCGCTTTATGCGGGCTTTTTATTGCCTGAAATTTTGTTACGGCATTCGCCTCAACAAAGTTTTGACACATCCCTGTGCCGGAAAATCACGTCTTGTTACAGTCGACAAGAACCATCGAACATCACATGCTCAAGCGGACACCTATCCAACCCGCCCTTGGCATCCCCGGAGAGACGAAACGACCATCCTCATAATCGTCGCCCAATACTTCATCGGCTTCGCCGTAAACGCCAAATGTGTTGTAGTTAGCATCGAAGATATTATCGATACGGCCGAATAATGCAAAATTGTCGGTGATTTTAAATTCAGCCCTGCCGTTGAACAGCCAGTAACCGCCTAATTTAGCATGTTGATTGGCTTCGTCCCCCCGGTAATACCGAGCACCGCTATAGACACCATCGATACCGAGCATTAATTTTTGCCACAAATCGACGCCAACCGAGGCCTTGAACATGTGCTCCGGGAGCCCCGGAATTCGGCGGCCTTTGTCGACCCAAACACCATCCTCGTTATCCTCGTCAACCGGATCTTGAACCCTGAATCCGCTTAAGAACCGTGCATTCAAATACGTGTAATTGGCCGAAAAATACCAATCGTCTATCGTGCTAAATAGCTGCGGATAAGCGATCGAGGTACCGGCCTCTATCCCGTAACGCCTTGTCTTGCCGATATTGCTGAAAAACCCTTCGCTGATACTATCGCCGCCGCGCTGAAAAATGATGTCATCGGAATTGATGGTATGGAAAAAGCCGAGATTCCATTTCAAGTCGCCTTTACCGAGCAATTCGTCCAGATCCCCCCGAAAGCCGCCTTCCCAAGTTTTCGCAACGACTTGCGCCAACGGCGGATCGGCGACAAACGAGTTCGGTAGTTTACACGGCGCCTCGGGATCGGCGCAGCTGAGTTCCATCGGCGTCGGCGCCCTGGCCGATTCGCTGTAACTGCCGTACACGGTCAGATTGTCGAAAATGCGGTACGTCAGGCCGGCTGACGGATTGAGCCGCTCGAACGTATGCGAGCCGTTCAAGTTTTTTTCCGCATCGGTGATATAACCGTCCGACATATTCATATGAATATAGTTATAGCGCCCCGCAACCGTAGCGGTCAGGTCGTCGGTAATCGAAAAGCTGTCTGACAAAAACACGCCGACCGCCGAAGTGTCGGTATTCAAGCGCACTCTCGACTCGTCGACCAGTATACCGCTACGCGTCGTACCGCGCGTTTCGGTCAACGATCCCAATTCGGTATCCGATTGAAAATGCACTTCGGAATAATCGTAGCTGACGCCGACAGTCAGGTTGTTCTTGTGGCCGAACAAGTCTTGGCCGAAAGCCGTCTGTATCGTGCCGCCGCGGCTGCGCATGTTGGTTTGGCTGAAATTGTTGGTCGCACCTTCCACGGCATCGGAGGCGAGTACTTCGTTGCCATTAATATCCATAACGCGCTCTTCCGCTCCCTCATCCTCTTCGCAAAGAAACCCGTTATTTACAATATCTTCACACCCTACAAAATCGCTATCGTCGCCGTTGAAGGTCTTGATCCGATTCTGTCTGAAATAGGCATTACCGCTAATCACGACATTATCGGTCAAATCGAATTGCCCTTCGAGCTCCGAGAAGAACATACGCGTGATAGTACGATCCGGATGAGTAAAAATTGCATTTCGGTCTTCCTTCAGCAATTGCACGGGCACCGCACCGTTGCCCAGCAACTTGTTATCGTTCGCGCCGAGCGTCAAATCCAACGACCCCCTATCGCCGTGCCAACTCAACGTGCCGAACACTTGGTCGGCCTTGGTCGGGGAAAAATCGCGCCAACCTTCTTCCTCGAAATGACGCAGATCGATGAAATAGCCGAACGTGCCGTTGTTCCAACCGCTGGTCAACTCCTCCGAATGCCTGTCCCAGGAACCGCCATAGACTTCGAGCTCGTGTTTCGGCGATGAAAAACCGGTCTTGGTCTTGATCAAGATAGCGCCACCCAAGCTGTTCAAACCGTAAACCGGATTCGACGGATACAATGCCATCGACTCGATCGCACCTTCCGGAATCAAATCCCAGTTCACGGTATCGCCGAACGGCTCGTTGAACCTGACGCCGTTGACATAAGTCGACAAGCCCTGGGGCAGACCCAACAACGGCGAAGCGACGAAACCGCGATAATAAATATCCGGTTGCAGCGGATTGTTTTGCGCTTCGTTAACATGTACGCTGCCCATATAGCGGTTCAAATAGTCGGCCAACGAGATGCTTTGAGCTTTTTGCAAATCGTCGGCATGCGCCGTCTGAACATGGGACGGTATTTGATCGATCGACACTTCGGAGCCTGGAATCGGCGATACACCGACTACCTCGACCTTCTCCAGCTCCATGACATCCTGTTCTGCCTGCGCCGCCGTAGCGCCCGAAAGGCCAAGGATCGCAATCGCTATTTTTTTCATGTTCCCCTCTTGATATTAATTAAGCCGCATATTGTCGACGGTTGGTCAATTAAAAAATAGTCGCACCCAATAAAAAGGAAAATTTCCTAAATCGACAATTGCGAATCAATCCGCCCTGCTTGCTCGAAATCTTATCCACGTCTTGTATGTAAAACCCTTTAAAATAACGCTATTATTCTTACGCTATTTTCAAAAACCACTCTACCCGGGCCGCACTCATGACACAATCCGCATTCTCAACGACCATTCAAGATTATTGTTCTCGCCAATGGGAGACCATCACCTCGAGCGACCGCTATCGAAAAATCATGGCATTGCCTCCCGCCCAACGCTGGCTCACATGGATCGGACTTTTTGCTGCTTCGCAAGTTGTCGTTTTCGGTAGCCTCTATCTGATTTTCGGCGAAATCGTCGTGATCGGCTTCTTGGCAAGCATTCTGGCCGGCCTCGCAACAGGAGTCGGAGCCCTGCCTGCCCTATTCTTTACCGAAATATCGAAAAACCTATTTAATAGCCTCTTAGGCGCGGCTGCCGGCGTAATGCTTGCCGCTACCGCCTTTTCTCTGCTAGTGCCGAGCATCGATTACGGCAACCAAATTTGGCCCGGCAACGGGCTTTGGGTGGCCTCCTTGGGCATGATGATCGGTGCTTTATTTCTCCATTTTGCCGATCGCAAACTGCCTCATATTCATTTCGATAGCATTTCCGATCAACATCTAAACTCCATAAATAAAATTTGGCTCTTTATCATTGCGATCACGATCCATAATTTTCCGGAGGGTATGTCGGTCGGCGTGAGTTTCGGCTCGGGCGATATGAAAAACGGCATCGTCCTGGCAACAGCGATTGCCCTGCAAAACATTCCGGAAGGCCTCGCCGTCGCACTCCCTTTAGTTGGCTTAGGCTATAACAAATGGAAAGCAGTCGGTATCGCAACTTTAACCGGCCTGGTAGAACCAGTTGGGGGATTATTAGGCATCACGATGGTTACGATTTTCACGCCGATTTTACCGATTGCTATGGGCTTCGCCGCCGGTGCAATGTTATTCGTCATCAGTGAGGAAATCATTCCCGAAACCCATTCCGAAGGCAGGTCCAGGCACGCCACATTTGCCTTGATGATCGGTTTCATTATCATGATGATTTTGGACAACTTACTCGGCTAATTTACTATTCACTGCTACCCACATTAAACACCATTAATTTCAAAAAACCATGGATCCTATTCATCTACAGTGGCAACAAATTTCAAGCTTGCTTTTTTCCGATAATATTGCCGAGTTTTCCACCGCTTCATTGACCTCTTTCGTACTGATTGCAGCCGCCGAAATCGGTGATAAAAGCCAGTTAGTCTGCATGACCTTGGCTGCCCGACATCGCGCTTTGCCAATTATTTTAGGCGCAATTGCCGCGTTTGCACTGTTAAACACCTTGGCGGTCATTTTCGGCGCAGCCATGGCAAAATGGCTGCCTGAATACCTCGTGGCCGCATCCGTGGCCATATTATTTGCTCTATTCGGAGCGCATGCACTAAGCGTTAACGAGGAAGAAAATACCGATGAAGTGATCAAAGAAAAAAGTGGACACGGGATTTTCTTCACGACCTTTTTTTTAATTGCCGTTGCGGAATTCGGCGATAAAACACAATTGGCGGTTGCGGGATTAAGCAGCACCACCCTTCCCGCCGCAATCTGGCTAGGCTCAACTGTCGCGCTGGCCATGACTTCGATACTGGGAGTTTTGGCCGGCCGAACACTAATGAAAAAAATTCCGTTATCGACGCTCCATAGACTCAGCGGCATTATTTTTATAACACTTTCAATCGTCGCCGCGCATAAAGCCTATACCGCATATACCGGCACTTTAAATCTCTAGCGTTTGATTCCCTTACCAAAATAAAAGTTTTTAATAATAGTTTTTGACATGTTTCTTCGATCATGTTAAAAATTGTCCCGTCGTGGAAATTCAATTTCGGCGAACAAGCTCTATAACTGACTTTTATAGAGTCCCCCCTTTGAGGAGAAGGGGATTAATAACACTACTAAAATAACAAGAGGATAATAAAATGGCAGAAGCACAAGAAAAAGATACTTTTTGGCTGTGGATAGGCGCACTTATTCTTGGCACAATAATCGGCGTATTCTTGCTGAAAGGCAGAGAAACTGAGCATCTTGAAAGCAAAGCTGTCGGTCAAAGCGAAGCTCAAGTTCAAGCCGCGGAACAAAGAAGAAAAGCGGCTAAAAACGTTTTCGTAGAATAAAACGTAAAAAAAGCCCTCCGCCCACAAGGCGGGGGGTTTTTTTATACCTGAAATAAATTACCGCAACACCATACCCGCCCACAAAACACCTACACTGCTCTAATAAACTCTGCTTATTGTAGCAATCCTCCGCCGCACCACTTTTGCCCATCGCCACCGTTAAGCGCACCATTTCGGAAACAAAGCATTCCGTTTCTGCGCACCTTTATCGAGAAGCATAAAAACCGCCCACCTAAATAAAGACGGCATAACTATTGCTTGTTTATATTTGGCTTTGCTAAAACCCATTTGCTGCAAACCTCATATATTCGGACATGGACTACAAACAATCTTTATTTCCTTATTTTCAACCCATTCTCGGTGCTGCCAGCGGCAAGATAGTCGGCTACGAAGCCTTGGCCAGACGCCGCGACGAAAACCGCCGAATTGTGTCCGCCGGAGGGCTTTTTTCCGATCCTGAAATCGCCAACACGGAACGCATCGAATACGACCGCATCGTCAGACGCCTTGCACTCGAGAAGTTCACTCTTTTACCCGGCAACAGTTATCTTGCCATTAATATTTCAGCGGCATGGCTGGATTTACTCGATAACCTCCATGCCATACCCACACTCCGCATGATCAATGAATTAAGAATCAATCAACAGCGTATTATCATTGAGATTACCGAAGCCCAAGGCGATCTACATAAACTCGCCGAAACTGTGAAAATTTACCGCAAAAACGGCTTAAAAGTTGCCATCGACGATTTCGGCACTGGGTTTTCACAACTCGAAAGAGTCATGGCTATTAAGCCGGACTTTATTAAACTGGACATGCGCTTATTCAAAATGGCCGTAAAAGGTGGCATCGCCAGCGATGTCGTTCATTTACTATCCAGACTCGGAAAGCTCAACGGCTGCAAAATTGTTTGCGAAGGCATCGAAACCGACGACGAATTTTTTTTCGGTCTACGTTGCGGTGCTCAATTCATGCAGGGCTTTCTATTTTCAGAGGCTACGCCAGACTTCGCCCCCACGGAAAAGTACAGTCGCCATATTGCCTCACTACGAAAAAAATTTTTACAAAAAACAGTCGAGACCGAACGCAAAAAGATCTCTCGGATCAGCTTGATAAAAAACTTAATCTCGCAATTGCAAGACGCACTACAACATGACTTCAACTTAAATGAACTCGCGGAACAACCTTTCGAAAAAAGCGGCATCCTTCGATTCTATCTATGCGACAATCAAGGTACGCAAATTTCATCAAACTTTAATTTCAAACTCGGAAAATGGTTCGAAGACCCTAAGCAAATCGGCTTTAATTGGTCGTGGCGACCTTATTTTTATCAGCTACTGGCCTTAGAACAAGCTGAAACCACCACTCGCCCAGTCGCTTCATCCCGATACAAGGACTTTAACAGCGACCAACTATGCAAAACCCTGGCAATCCGGTTAGATAACGATCGCATCTTATTGGTCGACATTACCGCCGACTGGGATTAAGGGTTTGGACGTAAATATAATTTCGGCAGTGCCTGAGGAGACACCAGGGCGTAAGATCCATTAAGTGAGGGAGTATAGAACCAACATGGAAGTATTTACCCAGCACCTAAATAAGCCATGATTTTGAATCATTCCTCGTTCCCACCGCTCCAGCGTGGGAATGCATACCGACCCTGCTTCTGCATCAAAGTTATGGGGTCGAACGTTGGACCGTGGGAACCAGAAAACCGTCTCCCGCCTAGCTCGCATGACCATGGCGAAAGCAGTTATGACAAGAAACACATATCTGTCTTTATAACTTGCATCGATAACGCTACGGTTAAAATTATTAATCGACTTTTAACCGATGCCTCATTCTCTCCGACAGGAAATCCATGAAAACCAAGCACCATTATGTATCCTTATCTCATCTTTTCAGATCTTGACGGCACCTTATTGGGTCATGACTCCTATTCATTCGCACCATCTAGGGGCATTCTAACAAGAATCGCAACCCATAAAATCCCGCTAATCCTAAATTCCAGCAAAACGCTGCCCGAAATCCTCGACATCCGAATAGCGCTCCACAATAACGACCCTTTTGTGGTCGAAAATGGGGCTGCCATCTATATTCCGGCTAATTTTTTTAACGAATATACGGCACCACTCACACCGGTCCGCCTAGGCCCCGATTACGATGAAATTTTAGCCGTCCTGAAGAAACTCAAAGCCGAGCATCACTTTCCATTTACCGGATTTTCCGAGCTAAGCCTCGAAGCCGTCAGCAATCTGACCGGCTTAGCCTTGACCAAAGCGGCTATGGCCAAACAAAGAACCGGCTCGGAGCCGCTGCTTTGGCAAGGCGACAATGCTGAATTAGCGCTATTCGAACAAGCCCTTGCAGAAAACGGACTAAAACTATTGAAAGGCGGCCGATTTTTTCATGCACAAGGACAAGATACCGATAAGGCCAAGGCCATGCATCAACTGATTAAGCTCTATCATCGAAACTATAGCATCCACTTTACCAGTATCGCTCTTGGCGACAGCCAAAATGACAGAGCCATGCTCGAGCAAGCAGACCTGGCAGCGGTCATTCGCACAAAGTCAGGCACATCTCTTGCAGTAAACAAACCTGATGCTGAAGTCATCTATACTCGACATCAAGCCCCCGAAGGATGGCGCGAAGCGATGGAGGCTATTTTCAAACGTATCGATGGAGGAACCGACCATGAGTGATTTTTTTCAAAACGGCGCGATTACGACCTTACATCGCCTGCAACATAACCGACTGGCCGAAATGGAGAATGAATTACTGGCCTTTTCCAAAGAGAGGCCAATGGCGTTAGTATTGCCTTCGCTCTATTCGGAACTACAAGGTCCGGCACTGAATAACATCATCGAGCAAATACGAGAAATTCCTTATTTAAGCCAGATTGTCATCGGCTTGGACCGTGCCGACCGTAGCGAATTTAACCATGCCCGTGATTTTTTCAGCAAACTGCCGCAACCCCATAAAATTCTTTGGAACGACGGACCGAATTTGCAAGCGATCGATCGCTTGCTTGCCGAAGAAGGGCTCGCGCCGATCGAACCCGGCAAAGGGCGCAACGTCTGGTATTGTTACGGTTATGTTCTCGCCTCGCGCCAAGCGGAAGCGGTCGCCTTGCACGACTGCGACATATTAACCTATAACCGGGAACTGCCGGCCCGACTGTTTTACCCGGTCGCCAACCCCAGCTTTAATTATGAATTCTGCAAAGGCTATTATTACCGGGTTGCCGATAATAAACTAAACGGACGGGTCTGCCGCCTATTAGTCTCGCCGTTGATCAGAGCGCTAAAACAAGTCATCGGTAATATGGATTATCTCAATTATTTAGACAGCTTTCGCTATGCATTATCCGGGGAGTTCGCAACCCGAGTCGACAGTCTCAAGGAGATCCGCATACCGAGCGATTGGGGGCTGGAAATCGGCGTACTGTCCGAAATCTACCGGAATCATTCCAGTAATCATATCTGTCAAGTGGAAATTGCCGATGCTTACGATCACAAGCATCAAGAGCTATCGGAAGAAGATGCCAGTCGCGGACTATCCAGAATGAGCACCGACATCGCTAAGGCGATTTACCGCAAACTGGCAACGCAAGGCGTGATTTTTAACAAAGAAACGTTTCGAACCCTAAAAGCAACTTATTACCGAACCGCACTCGACGCGATCGAAGCGTATTACAACGATGCTTGCATCAACGGATTGAAGCTGGACCGGCACCAAGAAGAAAAAACCGTCGAATTGTTTACGCGCAATATTATGCGTGCCGGCGATTCTTTTCTCGACAACCCAATGGAAACCCCATTCATGCCCAGCTGGAACCGAGTCATCAGTGCAGTCCCCGACATCATGCAGCGCCTGGACGAAGCCGTCGAAAAAGACAATAATCCGTAACCAAGCAGCCAGCCGTTTAAACTTCGATGAAGCGGAACGAAATAGCGGCAGAGCCGACTCGGACTCCCCTATCCCACTGCGTTTCATCGAAACACCCACCTACCCGGCTTCAGATTTTACCATCCGGCAAACTGTCGAGCGGCAAGCCGATATGAAATCCTTGGCCGAAATTGATCCCCATGCTTTTCAGTAAATCAAAGATTTCTTCGGACTCGACAAACTCGCCGATCGTTAGAATATCGAGCTCCTGACACAAATTCGACAAATTGCGCACCAGCGCCCGGTCAATCCTGGAATTGACGATATTGCGCACAAAAGCGCCGTCAATCTTGACATATTCGAAACGTAATTCGCGCAAATAATGAAACGAATTATAACCGCTCCCGAAATCGTCCAAAGCGAATGCAAATCCCTTTTTGCGTAAATTGGTTAGAAATTTCCCCATATGCGTAATATCGCCGATTGCGTCGCGCTCGAGAATTTCGAACACGATACTGCTCGGCGGCACCTCCAATTGCACACATAACTCCTCCGCATAACCTAAAATACCGCGTCCTTGAATTTCCTGCGCCGATAAATTGATGAATAAGCGTTTCGGCTGACCTTGCGCCTGCATGATGGCTTTATTGGCTTCGATGACCTTACGCACCATTATCCGGTCCAACTCACGACCCAAACCGTATTTTTCGATCGTTTCAATGAATTGACCGGCGGCTGTAATTTCACCATCGGTCTCAATCAAACGAGCAACCGACTCATACGCAAAAACCTCACCGGTTTTGCAATCGACAATCGGCTGAAAATAAGGCCGGATGCGTTCTTCGTGTAGCGCTAAACGCAAATCTTCGACAAACGAACGGCTATCGCGCATGATTTGCGTCAAATGTGCGGCCGCATCGAATTCGCAAACTTCGTTCTTACCCAAGCCCTTAGCTTTATACAACGCCACATCGACGCCCGACATCAAATCCTCGACAGTCTGCATGTCACGCGGGTAACTAATGATACCGACCGATGTCGTAATATGAAAATCCTTTCCGGTCGGCGTTTTGAACGCAATACTTTGCAAATTGGCCCGGATCGACTCGGCCGCGACCTTAGCGCCTTCCGGCGATGTTTCCGGCAAGATGATTGCGAATTCATCGCCGCCCATACGGGTTGCAATATCGCCCTTACGCATGTGGGATGTAATCGATTCGGCGATTATCTTCAACACCTCATCGCCTAATGGATGCCCGTATGAGTCGTTGATATCCTTAAAATCGTCAAGATCGAGCAACAACACCGAAAACTGATGATGGTGTCGTTCCGAACGCCCGATTTCATATTCCAGCATATCGTTGAAATAACGGCGATTATGAATCCCGGTCAAAGGATCATGTATCGAATAATATTCAAGCTCCGTTAGAGTACGGCTCAATACCTTACTGGACCCGACCACCATCACCATTACCGATAACAAAGAACGAACGATTGCCTGCTCCTGAGCCGTCAAATTATTAACCGATGCATAGGCAATACCTAAAAGCCCATCCAAACCGTAAGCCTGATCCGGGACCGGCACGGTAATCATCTTGATATCGCAGACATCGATTAAATTAACCTCGCAGGGAATCTCATACTCTTCGATATCGAGCAGCGCATTGTCCGGCAAACCGAGTTGACAGAGCATGTCTTTGGCAAGGCGGCCGCGGACTTCTTGTTTTGCCGCATCGGAGTAGTTCCCCATGTAATAAAAATACAAGGACAAGCCATGCTCTTCGGCAAACGCGATAAAAAAGAAATTAAACGGAAAAATCTCATGAAAACCGATCAGTATCTCCTGAACGAATTCTTTCCATTGAGACACTTTTTCATGCGAAAAAATAATATTTTCGAGCACTTGGCTCTGTCGTTCGAGTAGACCCTTTTCAACTAACACCGAAGCCAAATAAGAGGTGGTATCACCCAACTCGTCGACTACCGATTTCAAATATTTTCCGTTTTTATACCATTGCCGCTGCCTTTCATCGACCAGCTTTTCGAAAGCCATATCAAGGCTCTGGCAATCCGCGATTGCTTTACGGAACATCGCAACGGTCACCGGATCGTCGATACACGCCAGAACTTGTTCAAAATTTTCTAGAATCTCGCCATGGACACGGCGCACCAAAGCACTGATTGACGATGCGAAACTTCGGGTTCGCGTTTGACTTTCAAGAAGCGAAAAAAGCTGGTTCATCAAGCGAACACGCAAATCCTCGATATGATCGGGATAAGCAGGCGCGCCTTTACTAGAATTATGACGCACTGCGGCTCTCCATCTCGAAATGCCCGCTTCTGGTCATTAAATCGACACCGCATTGCAGCGTTTTAAACCAATTCAAAAAATCTACCACCGCCCGCCCTCGATAAACCGGCCCATGCTGAGGAGCCAGCATCTCGATATCCAAGGCTGATACGGCATCGACCCAAAGCCGCGCGGCTTTGTTGGAAACCATATAACGGCGGTGAAACCCTTCTATGTAAGGTAAGTGCGCGGCAAAATCGTCGACGAATTCATATTCGACATCGACAGGCAACATTGCCGCACCAATATCGCCGGTGAACAACACTTTGGCCATGGGGTCGTAAACATTGATCTGCCCCTCTGAATGCAAGAAATGCGCGGGTACCAATTGCAATACAAAATCTTCAGCAAACCGACACAGCTTTCCCGCATCGGGAACCCCGACAAATTGAGCCATGCTGGCAATACCATAGTGCGGCAAAAAGCGCAGCCAGATGTTGGATACATAGACAGGTGCATCGGTCAACTCCAACCAAGTAGACAAGCCCCCGACGATATCGGGGTCTTGATGCGACAAAATGATCGCTTTAATTTGTTCGGTCTTGATGTAGCGCAACAATTCGGTGAGCACACTCGGCATCACTCCGAATCCGCCCGGATCGAGCAAAACGCCATTATTGCCATGCACGACGAGATATTGATTGGAACGAATCCCCTCCTCCTCGCCGGGCTCGCTTTCATTCAGTAACACGAATTTGTGTACACCCGAATCAAACAGTTTAATGTTACGCATAAACTTTTACTCCAATTTTATAGTTTACTAATTTCCATTATCACAATCGGTATGCAAAAGGTTTGCATTTTATGACATGACTATAACGACTCCGCGCAGAAACCCGCACACCACTTTTACCGACATCAAAACTTTACCTAACAACCTTATGAATAACAAGGACAAAAGCCGAAACATCGAATTTCTCACATAGGCGTTTAATTCAATCCGAATCATTCTATAAATAATCCAAACCGGCTAGCGTAATGTATGCTTAACCACGATTGCAATGCGCTGACTTATATTCTGCTTACCGCTTCACTATTTTGCACTTAGACTTCGAGACGAGCTCTTTTGCTCGATAGCGGCTCCGCCCTCATGGACGAGAAATATAAAGACATATAGTAACTACTCGCCCCATAAAATAAATCAAAAAAAGCTTGACAGGTTTTTAGCGTCTAAAAATAGAAATTGTGCAGACCTGATTTAATTGCGGCCATATTGGTAGTTCAGTGCGCGTAGCGTGGATTTTGCGCATTGCAAGGAGGTTAGCCTCAAAAATTCGGTTTACAGCGCTCATACGCGGCCAGCGGAGGCCGAAAAAACCCATGATATGATGAGTTTGTCGCAAACTTACCCTATCAACGTGGATGGCCAACCTCGATAAAGCCTCGGTTCGATCTGAAGTCAGTCGCTTAAAAGCGGACTTCGAGAAGCTGTGTGCCGAAGGCAAAATCACCTGTGAAAGCCAGGCTATTATGACTAGCTTGTTCCTGGTGGTTGAGTTGATACTGGCCATTTTTCTGGAACGCACCACGAAGAAGGATACGACTAATTCCAGCATACCTTCGTCGCAAACCGGCAAAGATGAATCGGCTTTAGGGCGGGCTGGCAGTAAAGGCAAAGCCGATAACAAGGCTGCCGCGCAAAATAGGCGTACCGTGGAAACTGTGACGTTGTCCAAGGCCCTGACCTGTGATGTCTGCGGCGAAGATTTGACCGACGTCCCATGTTCGCACGTTGAAAGGCGCACCAAGATCGATATCGTGTTCGAGAAAGTGGTTGAACACGTCGATGCCGAAATTAAGCAATGCCCAACCTGCGAGGCCACGGTTAAAGGCCGGTTTCCTGCCGACCTGCACGGGCCTTTGCAATATGGCGATGGCTTAAAAGCCTTTGTGATCAATCTACTGGTGTGCCAAATGGTGGCACTGAATCGCGTTCAGAAGCTGGTCACCTCCATGCTGGAGGTGATGATTGCCGAGGCAACTTTGCTGAAATTCGTACTGCGCTTGCATCAGGCCTTGGAAACCTGGGAAGCGCAAGCGGTCGAACAGCTACTGAAAGCGTCCGCACTCCATGTGGATGAAACCTCGCTGCGGGTAGAACGGAAAAACCATTGGATACACGTCTATTCGGCCGGCGATATCACGCTGAAATTTTTGCATCGAAAGCGAGGCAAGGAAGCCATCGAGTCGATTAATCTCATTCCGCGCTATGGTGGCGCCATCATCCATGACTGTTGGTCATCGTATTTCGCCTATCAACACTGCGGGCATGGCCTGTGCGGTTCACACTTGCTGCGCGAGCTCACTTTTATTGTGGATGCGCATGGCTATCGCTGGGCAAAAAACATGAAACGCCTGTTGCAGGAAAGCTGCGTCACCGTCTCAAAAAGCGCCGACAAGAAACTGACAGTCATAGAACTGACCAACCTGCAAAAACGCTACCGGGCCATCCTGACCCGCGGCGAAAAAGAGTTGCCCGTTATTCCGCCGAAACCCAGTGGCAAACGCGGCAAGCTGGCCAAATCCGATGCGCACAACTTGTGGGAGCGGTTCAAGACTCATGAAGCCGCCATACTCCTATTTGCTAAAGAGCCGCATGTGGCGTTTACCAATAATCGCGCTGAGCAGGATTTACGCATGGCCAAGGTCAAACAAAAGGTCTCCGGCTGCTTTCGTGCCGAAGAGTATGCCCATGCTTATTGTCGAATATCCAGCTATCTGCAAACCATGGCTAATCGAGGCTATAATCCGCTCATCGCGATTCAAATGGCTCTTGCGGGGAACGTTCCGACTACAGGGCGCGAGTAGTTACGACATATAAACATCAACGACCGGATTGGCTCGGACGGAAATTGAACGCACCAATATGGACAAAAAATAAATTAGCGCGCATCACTTTGGACAATCAACCTCCATATCGATCCCATGCACTGCGTCACGGCCATAATGACTAGTTTTATGAAGGCTATGTTTGCGTTAATAGTTGAAATTAATACTATGCGAATGCCGAAAAGACTGTAGGGTACGCGGTGCGACCCGCCCGTAGCTTAACGTGCCCTCATGGGTTCCGTTGTGCCGACATTAGGTACGCGCAGCGTACCCTACAATTCGTTTTGAGTTTTTCAGTGTTCCCGGTAACAGGGGCAACTATTGCCTCATACATAGCCTTTATGAAGGTATGGGGTGTGACTAGCGTGGGAATGCACAACCGATCTTGCTTCGGTGGTCAAGGCATGGGTTCCCACGGAGAACTGCGGGAACCTGAAAAAAATCGGGAAGTTATTTGTTACATAACCAAGTCGGGACCAAAACTTCATGTGTAAAGGGTGTATTATTGGCCATGTCCAATCTTTGATTCGCGAAGACTTTGTTCACCATTCAATTCTGAAACATACCAGGAAAGCACTTCATTTTTTAATCAACTGGCACTTTTTATGCTTATTATTTCTTAGCCCCTATAAGAAACCGAATTTTTATGTCTAGCATTTGGGAAAACTACAACACCGAAAACGCATACGACGAACTGATGCATTCGGAATTTCAACCGCGAGCGGTCAGCTACAATCTCTGCCAGTACTTGAATACGCTAAATAAGGAAGACATCGACAAACGTAAAACCGCCGCCGAGCTGGCAATCATGGAAATGGGCATTACGTTTACCGTCTATAGCGACGAAGGTAATATCGATAGGGCTTGGCCCTTCGACATCATCCCCAGGATTATCGACGCGAAAGAATGGCACATTATCGAACGTGGACTAAAACAGCGTTTAACTGCACTCAATTGCTTCATCAGCGATGTTTATGATAAACAGCTCTTTATCAAGGAAGGCTTGATTCCCGGCGACATTATCAAAAGCTCGAAAAACTTTCGTAAGGAATGCATCGGAATGAAGCCTAGACATAACGTTTGGGCCAACATTTGCGGCACCGATTTGGTGCGTGACCGCGATGGCATGATGTATGTGCTGGAAGACAACCTCAGAGTACCTTCCGGAGTGTCCTACATGCTGGAAAACCGCGTCATCACGAAGCGCGTTTTTCCCGAACTATTGCAAGACATCAATATCTTGCCGATCGACGACTATCCGACACAACTGCTTGAAATGCTATCGTCGATTGCACCGAGTCAAAACGGACGCCCTCAAATCGCGGTATTAACACCCGGCATCTATAATTCGGCTTATTTCGAACACGCGTATTTGGCCCAGCAAATGGGCGCGCAATTGGTCGAAGGCTGCGACCTGATGGTCGATGATGACGATTGTGTTTACATGCGCACGATCGAAGGACCGGAAAAAGTCGATGTGATTTACCGGCGCATCGACGACGATTTTCTTGATCCGGAAGTGTTCCGCAAGGACTCGGTATTGGGTGTGCCCGGCCTGATGCGCGCATGGCAAGCCGGTAATGTCGCACTTGCCAATGCACCGGGAGCCGGGGTTGCCGACGACAAGGTCGTCTATGCCTACGTGCCGGAAATGATACGCTATTACCTGAACGAAGAACCGATTTTACCCAATGTCGAAACCTATCTCTGCAGCCACAGCGAACATCTCGATTATGTACTCGCGCATCTGCCCGAACTCGTTGTAAAACCAGCAAACGAGTCCGGCGGTTACGGCATGCTGGTCGGGCCTCATTCAACAACAAAGGAAGTCGAAGCCTTTAGAAAGGTCATTCTCAAAAACCCGCGCAATTATATCGCCCAACCCACGCTATCCATTTCGACTTCACCGACTTTGTGTAAGGATGTTTTAGAACCTCGCCATATCGATTTGCGCCCGTTCATACTGCAAGGCGAAAAAACCTTTGTGACCGCCGGTGGACTCACCCGCGTTGCGCTCAAAAAAGGCTCGCTGGTCGTCAACTCTTCTCAAGGCGGCGGCAGTAAGGATACATGGATTATCAACCGGGAGAACGACTAATGCTGTCACGCTCCGCCGAACGCCTCTATTGGCTCGCCCGTTATCTGGAGCGCACCGAAAATCTTGCTCGTCTAGTTAGCGTGCACATGAATTTATTAATGGACCTGCCCAAAGGGGTCGAGATGGGCTGGCAACAATTGATCCATATCAACGGTTGTCAGGAGGCCTTTCATGAACATTACAAACTGGCTCAAGAGCGTAACGTTACACGATTTCTATTAACGGACCCCGGCCATCGAAATTCTCTTTTTTCATGCTTAAGCTTTGCACGCGAAAATATTCGCACGACACGCGAGTTATTGCCCGACGAAGCTTGGGAACAAGTCAACGAGCTTTACCTATACACTAAAAAACATCTGGATTCGGTGTCGAGCCGGCGCATGAGGGTTTTATTTTTGAATGAAATTCTCGAAGGTTGCCAGCGCTTTACCGGTCTACTTTCCGGCTATATGAGCCACGACCATCCTTACCATTTCATTTTGCTCGGCAGAAACATCGAACGGGCCGACATGACTAGCCGGATATTGGACTTGAGTTCGTTATTACTGTCGGAATCGCGTAGCGATGAAATGCGCCAATATGAAAGCCTGCTGTGGATGAATGTATTGCAGTCCTTGAATGCGCTATTGATGTATCGCCGTCATGTGCGTAGCCGAATCAAAGGCGATGACGTATTAAACTATTTGCTGTTGGATAGCGCGTTGCCGCGTTCGATTAATTGCTGCCTTTACGAAATGGCCGACGCCATCGGCAAGCTGCCGAATCACGACCAATTGCCCGAAGATGTCGCCGACCTGAAAGACTTTGTGCTATCGATCGACACTCGACAAACCACTCAATTACAATTACGCAATATCCTCGATCAATTACAAACGAAATTGGCCTTTTTACACGAGCGAATCGCCGTCAATTGGTTTTTAGCCCATCCGACTGAAGAAGTCATCATACGGCAAGAACAAAAAGCCAATTGAGTCGAAAACCTTGATATTCTTTTTCGCACTTCAAGTTTCGGCAGTGCCCGAGGAGGCGAAGGGATGCGCGGCCCCTCGCCTAGCATTAGGCGCCACGCCATTAAGTTAAGGAAACCCGTCATTCCGCCAGGGACTGGCGGAATCCAATGCCATGGATGGCAATGTTTAGCTTCACATTTATACTTCGCGCGGTCATGTTTGCGGTTTTTTATGACAATGCTATTTTGTTCGGTAGCAAGGCGCGAAAACAGGCGCATAGCAAGCTATGTAACTGTTTTCGCAAAGCTTCCGCTCCTGCTCACGCCCCTTACCTACATCCATGTAGGTAACGCAGCTACCGGACAAAAGAGCGCGTCAGCTTTCCAGCAAATGTGGCCGCGCGAAGTATATGTAACCGGGATATCGACAATCCATGCCGACACGACGAATAAAGCGGAAAATGCGCCATAGGGTAAGCACTAATTTGGCGCTTATGCGTCCTTTACCCCCTGTGCCGAATTTTAATCTACGAGGGTATATGCTTTTTTATGACTAGTGCGCCGGTCTTTCACGGCTTCGTCATATTACATCCTTAAGTCCTTCACGACCCTAACCACTTCACTATCGCCATGAATGGGCTCGATCGTAAAGCCGAGTTTTTTAACCAACGACAACATCGGTTTGTTAATTGCCAACACTTCGCCTTCAAAAAAGGATATCCCTTTATATTTTGCGGCCTGCATTAGCGTCTTCATGATCCTCGATCCTATCCCCATACCATGGCACTCATCGGAGACCACGACGGCAAATTCGACCGAATGCCCGTCCGGATTAGCCATGTAACGGCCGACACCTAACTCATTAGGCTTTCCGTCTTGTTCTTCAGTCACGGCTATAAACGCCATTTCCCGGTCATAATCGATTTGCGTAAAACGCACCACCATATCCGGCGTCAACTCCTGCAAGGCCTGCATGAAACGGAAATATTTCGAGCGCTCCGATAATTTATGCACAAAATCCTTCTCCATCTCGGCGTCCTCGGGACGAATCGGGCGAATACAAATATTCATACCGTTCGGCAATTGGTAATGCTGAATCATCTCGTGCGGATAGGGATGAATCGTCATATGACTATACGGGCTCAACTGATGCGAGACACACGCCTTGATTCGCGCATCGACAGCCATCACACCGCGATCGTCGACTATTAAAGGATTGATATCCAGCTCCACTATTTCCGGTAACTCACTGACCATGCTCGACACGTTCAACAAGGTGTTGACCAGCGCTTTCATATTGACCGGCGGCAATTGCCGGAAAGCTTGAAGATACTTAGCCGCCTTGGTCTTGGCAATCATTTTCTCGACCATATACTCGTTCAACGGCGGTAAGCCCACGGCTTTATCGTGCAGAATCTCAACCATCGTTCCGCCTAAACCGAAACTGATCGCAGGACCGAATACCGGATCGCGAATGACGCCGATCATAAGTTCGCGCCCATTGAAAGACTTATGCATAGGCTCGACAGTCATCATCACTTTGTCGACCTCGGGATATTTTTGCTTGATTAGATTCTCCATTTCCTGAAAATGATGCGAAATATCCTTGGCACTCGAGATATTCAGCCGAACGCCGCCAATATCGGATTTATGGCTGAACTCGAACATATTGACTTTCAACACGACTGGAAAACCCATCGTCTCAGCCGCGATCATCGCATCCTTTGGACTATCGACTTTAATCGTCTGCGAAACCGGAATCCGGAAAGCGGCTAGGATCGCTTTGGATTCCTGAGTCGTTAGAACTTCGCGGCTCTCGGCCAAAACTCTCTCAATGATCAAACGGGCACCGTCGATATCTGGCGTCGCCAACTCGTTTTCCGCACTGGGTATCTGCTTGAGAAGAATTTGGTTTTGTGTATATTGCGCCAGAAAAGAAAATGCATCGACAGCGACTTCGGGCGTACCGAAGTGGGCCACCATGCTATTGTCGAACAAAGCCCGCCCTTCTTCGACGCGCTTGCCGCCGGTCCAGGACGCCAACACCGGTTTCCGGGTCGTTTTGGCCGCTTCAACAACCAGTTCTGCGACCTGCGTCGGATTAGTCATCGCCTGCGGCGTCAAGATACAGAGCACACCGTCGATATTCTCGTCTTTCAAGCAAATATCCAGCGCTTGTTTATAGCGTTCCGGCGTCGCATCGCCGAGTATATCGATCGGGTTGGCATGAGACCAATGCACCGGCAGCACTTTATTCAAAGCGTCGAGACTGGCCGCACTCAACCCGGCCATTGCCACCCCCGTTTCCTCCGCACGGTCGGTACTCATCACACCGGGGCCGCCGGCGTTAGTAATGATCGCCAGACGGTTCTGTTTGACGATATAATTATTGGCTAGTACCCGCGCCGCCGAAAAAAGCTGTGCGATACTGTAAGCCCTCACCACTCCGGCCCGCTCGATCGCCGCATCGAATACATCATCGCCGCCGACCATCGCGCCGGTATGCGACATTGCCGCCTTGCTGCCGCTTTCATGGCGCCCCGATTTAATCAGAATCACCGGTTTCAGGCGAGCCGCTGCCTTCAAGCCGCTCAAAAAACGCCGCGCTTCACGAATACCCTCGACATACATCAGGATGCCGGTCGTTTTGCTATCGAGCGCTAAATAATCCAATACTTCGCCAAAATCGACATCGGCAGCCCCCCCCATCGAGACAACCGTTGAAAAGCCGATATCCTGCGACTGCGCCCAATCCAAAATAGCAGTGCAAACCGCTCCCGACTGCGAGAGCAGAGCTAGACTACCGTCTTTGATCATCCCGCTGCCGAAGGTCGCATTCAAATGCCCGCTTGGACGAATAATGCCGAGACAATTAGGACCGACGATGCGTATACCGTAGCGATGGGCAATATCTAGCACTTCCTGTTGTAAACGCTTGCCTTCACTACCCAATTCGCCGAAACCGGCGGTAACGATCACTACCGAATCCACACCTTTCTCGCCGCACTGCCGAACGATATCCGGCACGGTCAACGCCGGCGTAGCGATAACGGCCAGCTCAATTTTGTCGGGTACCGCATCGATATTGGGATAGGCTTTCAATCCTGAAATTTGCTTCCGTTTGTTATTGACAGGATAGAGGCCACCCTTAAAGCCTGCTTCCTGCATATTGACCAATATACGATGGCCGACACTTTCAATGCGTTCCGAGGCGCCGATGACAGCAACGGTTTTAGGCGTAAAAAATCGACTGAGATAATGAGGACCCATGATTGCTCCGTAGTCGCATGAGGGATTGGAATGCAGGGTTTAGCTTTAACGCTGTCTTGAAGTTCGATACTTTATGAAAAGGCCAACTATTCACAGTTAACAGCCATTAAAACTCTAAATACTTAGGATTTCGTGAGAAATAACTTCCTGGAACTATGAGCTTTGTAGCGGGTTCGGTAACTCGCTTGACAGGACGCCCGTGAACCCAGAACCTAAATTATCCAAGAAAGTTAACCATGGCCAATGGGCTATGGAATTTAGGTGCTGGGTGAATACGTCCGTATAGGCTTGGCGGCGGCGACTGATTGCCAAGGATGGCATGAATGCAGATTTTGCATTACGCCATGGATGGCGTGTATTAGGGCAATGCAGGAGCAATTGCCGAGGAGCAAAAATCTGCCCTGCCGCCGACACCTGTGAATTGAGCAACCGAACCTGCCTACCCTAAATCAAAAACAGGGAAGTTATTTATGACCAAATCCTTACCATTATTGATCCATAACATTCACCATTACCCGGTAACAATATTCCGTGGAATCCTTAGTGCATTGAATCTGGGATAAAATGCCTTTTTCAATCAAACCATCTAAAGATTGCTCGATAACCAATCGTTCGTAGCTACAAAAACATCCATAAATAAAACGTTTCGGACAGTCGGGACAATCCTTTTCATTTTCAAATAGCGGCCGAATATGCTCATGCCAAGCATCGATAGCTTTCAGTATTGAAAGCTCTGTATTGGATAAGTCTTCTTTCAATTTATTTCTCCGTCCACTAATAAAAAACACTCTATCTTATCAAGTAACCGTCTACTCGGCTGGCACAAAAGCCATTGAATAAATAACACGAAATAGTATGCGACTTTTCAATATGTGCAAAGGTTAATTAATTCTATCCGTTCAAAAAAGCATCACAAGCTGAAGGTACGGAGAAATTTTGGCGATGAGGTGACGATGGGAATTTACCATCAAGCTTGCCTGTGTCTAAAGGCTATCAACAACACGAAATCATTTACTCCATTTTGATCGAAAAAACCGTCTAAGGATTTCGCGAAAAATAACTTCCTGGAGTTATGAGCTTTGTCGAGGGTTCGGTAACTCGCCTGGCAGAACGCCGTGAACCCAGCACCTAAATTACCTAAAATAGTTAACCATGGCCAACGAGCTATGGAATTTAGGTGCTGGGTGAATGCGTCCTTGTAGGCTTGACGGCGGCGACTGATTGCCAAGAATGGCGTGTATTAGGGCACCGACAGTAGGCGCTTTAGGCGATGCAGGGCAGAAAAATGCTCCAAAAATAGGGAAGTTATTTATGACCAAATCCTAAGAATAAAAGGTATGGAGTGTGTCTTGCGAGGATCAACCTTGAAAGACCATTAAATTTCGTGAAAGGTTGATGAAAGGAAGTATCGATACAATACTATCAACCCAAAAGAAACAGCTTCCAAGTTGTTTCGAAACTTAACCCAACTTTAACTTCAACCTTCCATAAACCATTGAATAATAAGTACTATCATGGCACTACAATATCGACCCAGCCATTTTTGTAAAAGCTGAGTAATAATTAGCATGACGTTTAACTTATATAATTCAATATCTTATACCATAGGCACCACACTTGCTAAAGCAGGGTTCATTTTAAAGCAGTGCGAAAAAACGATATGTATTTTGATTAACTATTTTTTACGGTAAAGCAGACATGACACTATCGACCAATATAAAAATCGCAATTTTTATGTCCGCATTGGCGGCTATCCTGATCATGCCCGGAACTGCTTTTTGGTTACTGGAATCGATTGTTATAGGCTTGTTTGAAGTGCTTGAATTGGCATTGGATGAAATTGTCGAGCATCTTTTTCATACCAGTAGACACACGACTCAGGTTATCGTGTTTTACATTATGTGGGGTCTGTTTATTGGCGCCGCTTATTGGTTGTATCGTTACTCAAAACGCTTATATTCCAACGTCAAAGCCGAATTCCCGGATTGGTGGTTTCATACGCGCGAAAAGGCATCATTAAATTGGCAGGAATTGCCGTTTAGTAAAAAAATTAAAATGATTTCCGGTTGCTCGCTCGGCGCGGCATTTGTTGCCGTAATCGTCTTATAAGTTCTCCCGATTAACAAATGGCTTTAGCTAAAACGTCATACTCGCAATACAAAGCCACGGAAGACAAGCTTGGCCTCAATTAATGGTGCCTAAATCCAGCGATATTAGCTGGAACAACGTTTCAAGAATGTGTGTGATGACCCTTTGCAAGCCAAATTTCGGCACTGGCCTCCCCCGTCAATGGTCGTTTTAATACAAACTTGGGCTTTGACACCCCGGTGCTTTATACGCCAATACCTAAATTTGACGTACGATAAGTATAAATTGATTGTGGAGAACATCCCATCAGATTAAGTTCTTGCCGATAGGAAGCAATTCCCCCTAATGCTTCCGTGCTTTGAGAGTTGGAAAAGAGGATTTTCCAACTCTTTTTTTTGCCTTCCGCCTAGTGAAGGTCGACGGTAAGGAATATGCACAAAAAAACTTTCCGAAACAGTAAGCTTTCTGGAGTTTCGGTGACTCGTTTGATAGGACGCCGTAAACCCAGCACCTGCCTATCGAGCAACTGTATCCTATTATGACCGTGTGCTTTCATAGTAATCTTTATGATTCCGAGCGAAATCTAAAACGGACCAAGCCCAGCAATCCCGTCAGAAAAAACCAGAACCCGGCCGGCACAGGCACAAAAGCGAAAGAAGAGGCACGCCAAGCTAATGCATAATCCCAATGGAAAGCCTCATCGCCCACTGCAACTACTCTCAACTCGTAGTCGCGCCCGCCGTCCAAAACTACCCACAAATTCTCTGTGTTATCAATCGTGCTGATTGAACTTGCAAACAGATCCTCGTTACCGTCAGTTACATCGTATAAAAACAAATCCAGGTTATGGAGTGTGGCAGAGGGATTAAAACCGGGACGTCGGTTATCCTCGATATCGATATTCCAAACCAACGAAATCGTCATTTGCATGCCATCGGACTCGGTCGTTGCAAAATAATAGGAAGCGATATTGTTGCTGCCCTGTGCACCACCAAAACTCGCATCGTAATCCCAGCCAAGCCAATCGACGGTAGCAACTCCGCCGTCTTGCATGCTACTTTGTTGACCGGTTTCCATGATTTGATAATTAGTGTAGATATTCAGTTGGCCAGCTCCGAATCGGCCATCGAGACCGTTTTGGGTTTGGTTTACCGCATCGGTGCGATAGTCTGTAATCTGCGCGGTCGTATGAAAATTTTGTGTAGCTCGGTCGGCACCGGCCATCATGATCGCTTTGATCACTTCCGAACGCTCACCGTTATAGATCGTATCTCCATTGCTGATCACGGCAACAGGCCCCTCCGCGATGGTTCGCGCTTGTTCGATCAGCATCGCTGTAGAACCGGAAACCACGGCAGTCGAACTACTCGTCGTATTGAGCGGAACCACCAGATCGGGACCCGACCTACCCGACATATAAATAGAATCCAACTCCATTGTCCCTTGCGCATGATCACCATCGGTACGGCCGATGCTTATCACGTTAAAAGCATTACTGAGAAGTTCCTTTGGGCTAGCACCGTTATTGACGCCAACGACCTGTATTAACTCGTCTTCCGCGACCAACCAATCAACTCTATGCAATGCAGCCACTGTATCTTGCCAATTATCTAAAGCACCAACCCAGCTATGATTAGCGATGCGACTATCGCTAATCGATGGGACTTGAGTAGTGCCCGCTTTCAAAAATCCGCTCTGCAGCCAATTGCTTGCCGAATAGATATCGACCTCAAAGATACCCGGAGCCATCGAACCGGTATTGCCATAGAATAACTGCGCAACACCTGTCGCATGCGAGGATATACCGCTCGAGGAAGGAACCGACTGATCCGCAATTATTTTCCCTGTGAATTGAGCACTAGTCTTGTTTGGCATCCAAGAGCCGGCATTGTCATCGGTAACTCCTACTGCCGCCTCGACTTGCGTGACTTTAATGCCGATACCCTTGGGCATGTTTATACCCAATTCCGATTGCAATTGGGTATAACCAATATCGTCACGATAATCGGCTTGAGCTTGGACCGTTAATAAGACAAAAGGAATAACCCAAAATTTCAGCTTTTTCATGTTGCTACCGATCATTAAAAAGAGGATTGTTCATTGTGTTTCCGTACTACACCCTTTTTACATAGTATCTACACAATTTTTTTGATCTCCGGCAAGGATGACCGGAATCCAATCACAAAGACGCGAAACATGCCATCCATGGCGCTGCAACCCGCTTAGGACCGAGCACGAAATAACTTCTTTAAATGTCGGAAGGAGGTTTGATGGCTTACCTCCCTAGCAATCAACATAACCTCTCGTATCAACACCTTACCGCGCTTGCATACGGTAGAGAGATAGACCAATATTAGCCTGTAGAACAAAATGTTTGAACGCCTTGAGATCATCCTCGGTCAATTCGAGATTGCTGTAGGCGCGATCGCAATAAATTAGGCCGATAGGTTTATCTCCCGAACACACCGCCATCAATAAACAAGGCTGTTTACCGATCGTCTTAACATCGTTTACGCTATACAAAGATTCGTTTTCTTTCGGGTTTATCCAATAACCCTCGTGATTGGCAATCGCTTGAAAAAACAAATTAGGCGGAGTCTTGTTTAATTCGAAACGGATCTTTTGTAAATAACTATCCTTACGCCAACCCAAAGCCACTTTTTCCAACAATGCATTTTTATCTTTTGTTAAAAGAGCGAAAATGGTCCGATCCATGCCGATTCCGCGTTGAATACCCTCCAATACGGTTTCAAGCAACAAATTGATATCGATTCTTCCGCTCAGTATTGTGGTGATATCTTGCAAAATTTGAAATTGCAAGACTTTTCGATCCACACTCAGCGCAGACGTATTCAATTCGGCATTTTGCCGAACATTATGTTGAATTAAATTCGAAGCTTCCGTTGCGCCGAAATGGCAAGCAATGTTTGCCGCAATGTCGGTATTCTTACGGAGACTCGCCTCAATCGCTTCTTTCGATTGCCCTGTCATGCCCTCGATTTTTTCGACACAGGCGTAATAACTTTGCGTACCGACTCCTTCTCGTAACGCTTCGACGGCTTCGCAGCCAACACGAACAAATTTAACCCGCGGATCGACGTCTCTGGTGCTTTTTTTAATTGCCGCTTCGATTAAGCCTTTTAAATTCCAAGTCTTGCACAATGAAATATCCAAATCCGCCAGTTTGAAACCCAATACTTGCTTTTCAGCGGCGTCGTTGCTTAGGCCGTTTTTCAGCAACGCTTGAATTCTATCGCCCTGCGTCCCGCAAAAACACCAAAAGGCAATGCTTCCGATATTTTTCAGCAATGCTGCGATAAAAACCTCTTCGGGCGAAGGATCTTTCGCCGCGACTGCCAAGGCCTTGGCCTGAACTGCCGCATGAATAGCTTTGGCGATTTCTTCATTGGCGCGTTGCCTGTTATTCGGCAACAAAATCGCTTCAAAAAGCGAGCAAGCCAGTGTCAGCTCTCGAATGACCTCGATACCGAGAATCACAATAGCCCGAGATACGGTCACCATCTGTTTTCGCGAAGGGTTGTAATAGATACTATTACTAAGCTTTAATAGCTTTGCGGTTAAATTAGGATCTTGAAGTATCACAGGAGCCAGTTCCATCGCGCCTTTCTTTTCGTCCTCTAAAATATAGTTGATACTCTGTACGGTATCGGAAAATACCGGCATTTCCCGATCGCGCAATACTGCTGTCCAATCCTCAAGCGACCGAGGCTCACCTTTAATTTCAGCGCCCTGTATTTTCATGCTTAGCTATGTTGTAATTATTTTTTAACTATTTAAGCGCACAATCAGAATATGGCGCGGTTGCTCGACAGAAAGACATTTTCGCCAAGCACATCCCGCACTCTTTTTTAGCTTCAAATTGGGAATTACTAACCGAACCGGCTACTAAACTCATAGATCAAGGAAATTTTTTGTCACGAAATGCTTAGCTCAATCACCGCTGAAGCTTAGTGCTCTCCCCTCCTGTATTTAAAAACAAGTTAGAACTTTGGCTATTCCTTGAAACAGAGGAGATTATTTAAATAACCTCCCCTATCCTCTCTGTTTGGAAGAAGGCACTGAATACTTGCCCGCTGACAACGTATCATTAGCAAATATTTTTCCCTTTCCTACGCCGTTGTTTGACATGAAAAAACAAATAGCTCCCGATAATTGCCGCTAAAACGAATGCTACGATATTCGCTTGCATGACATATGACACGACTACTTTCCCGTAATGATAGTACAGCGAGAAGAATACAACCGTCGAAATCGTGCAAGCCAATAAGTCCGCCAATGCAAACTTGATAAAACTCATCTTACCTAGCCCCGCGCACAAAAACAGCCCGTTTCTAACCCCAAAAGGAATAAAGCGCCCTAATATCAGCGTTGCAATACCGTGACTTTCGTAATAGGCATGAATCTTTTCGATCCTTTTTGGAGGCACCATTTTAGCAAAAAAACGAATATGTACGATTTTTGGCCCGACAATTCGCCCCAAACTATAGCAGATCAAATCCGAACCGTAAGCACCTAGATAGACTGCGGCAAATAAATAAGGCAATTGATCCGGATACTGCCTTGCCAATACCCCTGAAATAAACAGCATCGCATCCTCGGATACCGGAATATTGAGACCCGCCAACAGCAGCGATCCGAAAATAATGAAATGAGCATGTTCAATATGAGCTTGAATGAGAACAATCAGCGTTTCCATGGATTAATCAAGTATAAATAATATTTAAATTTCTTTGCATCGTCATGGCAGAGCCATGCGGACTACTTTACAATTGATTGATCGATCACTCACCCCCGAAACCAGCATGGCACCGCCTCAACTCAACAGCATACTGGAATATCACCAACGAACCAAACACCATTTGGACCGTTATGCCAAAGGCCCAAACGGACTCGATTGGGCCGATCAACCGGATCCGTTCAGACGTTTCGAAGGCAGCGAACGATTTCAACTGCCTTTACCCAAAAACGCCCTCTCACCAACCTATAACGAGCTTCGAAATCCCGATCTAATCCCATCACAGCCATTCAACCGTGATAATCTGGGTATTATGATGGCATTGAGCTTCGGGCTTTCCGCATGGAAACAATACGGCGAGGATCGGTGGGCTTTGCGCTGCAACCCGTCCAGCGGCAATCTCCATCCGACCGAAGCCTATCTAATCAATACAGTGGACACCGACCTTCCGCCCGGTGTTTATCACTATTTAAGTCACGACCATGTCTTGGAAATGCGCGGCAATTGGCGTCAGACGCCGGCATTTAGCGGGCTACTGATCGGCTTGAGCTCTATCCATTGGCGAGAAGCCTGGAAATACGGCGAACGCGCATATCGCTATTGCCAACATGATATCGGCCATGCGCTCGGCGCGCTACGATATGCTGCTGCCATTCTGGGTTGGTCGGTCGAACTGCTGGCCGAATGCAGCGACGAAGCGATTGCTCAACTTCTCGGTCTGGACCGTCACGATGAGTTCAATGCCGAAGAACACGAAACCCCCGATTTATTATGCCGAATTCACTCAGGTTCTGAGACGTTTTCCAGCGAACCTATCGATCGCTTCTTAGGCGAACTGAGCATCGACAATTGGTTTGGCAAGGCCAATCGCTTGAGCCGTTACCACCATTTTCATTGGCCGTTGATCGATGCTGCAGCACAAGCAACCGCCAAACCCGAAACACAAGAATACCACCGGCATTCAACGATGACCGTACCGCCCCAGTTAACAAACGCTTCCCCAAGCGCGTTCGAGATTATTCGGCAACGGCGTAGCGCTCAACATTTCGACGGTCAAACGCCGATCGCGCTGAATCAATTTTATCGCATACTGCAAGCCGTGATGCCTGAAAACTTAATCCCCTTCGACCTTTGGCGTTGGCCTGCCAAAATTCATTTATTTTTATTCGCGCATCGCGTCGAAGGTTTGCAACCGGGCCTCTATGCCCTGCCACGAAATCAGGCAAGTCTTGGCATGCTGAAGGACAAAACCCGCCCCGAATTTACTTGGCAAAAGGTCGACAGCGCACCCGAAACGCCAATGCTGTACAACCTGCTTAACGCCGATTGCCGACGCGCAGCCAAGACGCTATCTTGCCATCAAGATATCGCCGCCGATAGCGCCTTCAGTTTAGCAATGGTCGCAGAATTCGGCGATGAATTGGCAAGAGAACCGTGGCAATATCGCCGTCGGTTTTGGGAAAGCGGCTTGGTCGGCCAAACATTATATCTTGAAGCCGAAGCCATCGGAATACGAGGAACCGGCATCGGCTGCTTTTTTGATGATGCGGTGCATGACGTCCTCGGAATAAACGACACCGGTCTACAAAGCATTTATCATTTTACGATCGGCAAGCCGTTAGAAGACAGCAGGCTTCAAACGCTAGCGCCGTATTTTCATCTACACAATGAACCACGTTAAGCTTTTTGAAGAGCAAAGCTCAAGCAGTAACCTTTCAAGCATTTGCGGATAAACCGACAATGAAACGTAGCCATTTAAATTTCATCATCGATATAGCAGCCTTCGCGGGTTTTGTTTTTCTCACCACAACCGGCGTGCTGCTGCGCTATCTGTTGCCGCCCGGCAGCGGCCGCTTCGCTGCGATTTTAGGGCTTGACAGGCATCAATGGGGAGCCGTCCATTTTTGGATATCAGTATTTTTTTTCGCGATACTGGCGTTACATTTATTGTTGCATTGGCGTTGGGTTGTCGGTTTCATTTCAGGACGTGTCACGGAAGGGTCGGGACTACGCTTAGGACTGGGCTTGGTCGGTGTACTGACCTTGATCGCTTTCGCCGCTGCACCGCTGGTCGCACCGATTGAATTATCCGGCGCATCCGGCAAACAAATACGCATATGGAATAGCGGTTCTATAAAAATACGGGGCAGCATGACCTTAATAGAAATAGCGCAGATAACCGGCGTACCGGTCGTTTATTTAATGGAGCGACTGAACTTACCCGAAACAACGAACAAATCGGTAAAACTGGGGCAATTGAGCAGGCAATACCACTTCACGATCGCCGATGTCAGAAAAGCCGTAATCGACTATCGAGAATAAAAGAGGTCTTTCATTGATGCCATCTTTCCAGCAATTCCCAGTTTGAGCTGTTTCGCTGACCTTAGGGTGTGGGGTATGCCTGTCGAGGAACGCCGTAAACCCATCCATGGGGCTTGGCGGCCGCTAAGCCCCATGGATGGCGTGTATTAGGGCAATGCAGGAGCAATTGCCGAGGAGCAAAAATCTGTCCCGCTGCCGACATCCTCGCCAAGCACACCCCATACCCTTTTTGATCTCCAAATTGGGAATTGCTGCCATCTTTCGCCATTTAAGAATTCGAGGGTTTGAGGTCATATGCCTTTCGAACTTCAAATTTCGGCAGTGCCTGAGGAGGAACTGGGTTGCTCGGCAAAGGCTCTATGCCAGCATCGATGCTAGTATAGAGCCTTCAGGGACGTATTCACCCAGCACCTAAATTCCATAACCCATTGGCCATGGTTAATTGTCTTGGATAATTTAGGTGCTGGGTTCACGGCGCCCTGCCAGGCGAGTTACCAAACCCTCGACAAAGCTCATAACTCCAGGAAGTTATTTTTCGCGAAATCCTTAGCCATTTATAACCATCGCCCGCCCCCCGAATCATTTTTTCAATTCATGAGCCAATATCCGGCGCTTAATCGAAATCGCACCGCGTATTTCGCCGACACTATAATTTATTGCGTCGTCATTCGGGTATTCATGCGCCAATATCGTTTTAACCTCATCAGGTATATCTTCCGCTTTACCATGACATTGCAAACACATAGGCTGAGTCGGTATGGCTTTCAAATAACGAAACCAAAGCCCATCCGCTTCATCTTCGATTGCGGACATTTCGAGCTCGTCGGTAGGTTCTCCTGACAAGTGATGCCTATCAAAACCTTCCAACTCGCGCCGCTCCCAGGTATCCGGCACTCCCAACAATTTGTTGCGCGATTTAAGCGAGACCCGTTTCACAATCCACCCGTCTTTCGAATAATCGGCTGCCAATGCCGGCGCAATTTGTTTGCAAACAATGATCGCATTTTCCGTGTCGCCTGTTTCCAGTAACGATTTCAACTTTCTACCCAGCGACTGCATGAACTCCTGCGCTGTTGCACGACTTTGTTCCAGATAATGAATCTGCTCTTTTGGGCTGTCGGCAAAGACCCACGTCGAAACAGCCGAAGCAATTAAAATCAAAAGACTTTTAGTCATGAATTTTGGCATTTTATTCTCCTGATATGGAAAAGTTGAATAAGGATGACTGACTTTAGGCCCCTTACTTCGTCTTTTGACAAGAGGAACCATTACGAAAAGAATAACAATATCGTAACAACCGGGACTATCGAGACAACAAAAATTCGAGATAACCCATCTAATCCGTATCATCTTCATATCCCATAACTAAGCCTAAATCAATATAGCCAGCCATCTAGTCTTTACAAATCAATAAGTTGATATTCTATGCCTTATTTAATAACCTATGCCGGCTGAATTGATCAGCGCTATCCAACGAGCCGATTATGGGAAGTTCCCGTCGAAATTTCATTATAGATTTACACAATCCCTCTACAATGTCTAACGCGCATTCCTTGCCCGCCACTTTAGCGACAATCTGATTCAGTTTGTTTCCGCTACGGGCAAACGAGTTCGCTAATAACCGGAGACAAAACGATGCCAATCGCCATCTTGAACGACTACTTGCGCCGTGCAATTGAGCGCAAAGACTACCAAGCCGTTCGTCAATTTCTAGAAGAGTTTCAAGCCGTCGACCTGGCCGAACTGCTGCAAACCGTTCCGGTCGATGCTGCACGCGAACTGTTGATGTACTTACCGGTTGTGCAACGTGCGTCGGTTTTCGGGCACTTACCGGTCGACTGGCAATCACAATTAACCACCGCAATGACCGATAAGGAAGTATCGCAGTTGCTACGCCATCTCGACGCCGACGAAGGTGCAGATTTGCTCCATGTTTTGCCTGAAGACCGTCACGACCGCGTGCTGCGTAAAATCGCTCATGCCGAACGCGAAGCACTCAGACGCCTAGCGAGTTACGAAGAAGGCACAGCCGGTGCGATCATGACCAGCGATTATATGACCGTACCTGTCGAAATCACAGTTGGTAAAGCGCTTGACGTCATTCGAAGAAGCGCTCCCAGCGCCGAATTGATATACCAAATTTATACCGTCGACGCTCAATATCGTCTAATCGGCACGCTATCGTTACGCGAACTAATCATGAACAAACCGGAAGCGCAAATCAAGGATGTCATGACTACCGACATGGTGAAAACCACACTATCAGCTAAGCAAGAAGATGCCGCCAAATTAATCAGTCGTTACGATTTACTGAGCTTGCCGGTCGTTGACGATGACGGGCGCTTAGTCGGCATCATTACCTATGACGATGCAATGGACGTTGCCGAGGCAGAGGCGACCGAAGACATGCACAAAGGCGCAACGATCGGCCCGTTGACCGGCAACTTTCGCGATGCGAGGTTATTTACGCTTTACCGCAAACGCATTGTCTGGTTGCTGCTCTTGGTCTTCGGCAATTTAGTTTCCGGTGCCGGCATCGCTTATTACGAAGATACGATAGCCGCTTATGTCGTACTGGTGTTCTTTTTACCGCTACTCATCGGCAGCGGCGGCAACGCCGGATCGCAAGCCGCGACACTGGTCGTGCGCGGCATTGCCACCGGCGATGTCACAATCAGCGACTGGGGAAAATTATTACTGAAGGAAATCGCCGTCGCAAGCGGATTGGGCCTAACCATGGCCGCTACCGTTTCATTGATCGGCGTTTATCGGGGCGGCTTCGACATTGCCTGGATTGTCGCACTGAGCATGATCTGTATCGTAATGATCGGAAGCCTGGTGGGGCTCTGTCTGCCTTTTATCTTGAACCGATTGGGCTGGGATCCTGCCACCGCTAGCGCGCCCTTAGTCACGACGATCGCCGACGCCTCCGGCGTGCTGATTTATTTTTGGATAGCAAATTGGATACTGCATTTGCCGGCGGCTTAACCCATAAGCATCACACTAAAAACGGTCACTCCCCATTCGCTCTTTCCCAAGTTGCCATTAAAGCACGTAGCCCGTATGCAGCGTAGCGAAATACGTGCTACGCTGTCTATAATCGCCGGAAAAAGGCAATAGTGACGGGGTGTGCGGTAAATGCTTACTGGCATAAAACCTACATGGAGGTATTCACCCAGCACCTAAATTCTATAACACATTATCTACGACTAACTATCTTAGATAATTTAAGTGCTCGGGCTGGGGTCGAAGCACGGATGCCGGCGTAGCGCCCTATTGCGCGTCGAAATGGTCTATCGAAGGACTGACAAGCGCATTGGCACAGGAACTTCCGAAAACCATGGCTGCGATCCTTGAATCCCGGCATTATCGATACCGATATGCTGAAACTCTGTTTTGGTGATGGGGCCAAGCATTATCCGTCTGCAGAACGTTGGTCCGAAACGGCTGTATCTTTTTTGCTTGAGTTGAGTGCCCGCGATAACGGCTCAGCTCTATCTGTGCCTGGTTATTAGGCGTTAAGTTGGTTTTTATTTCTGATGCATTCTATAAACACTCTCGAACAAGCCCCTTTAGTTAATGTCATTATTGAGACGCCTCGCGGCAGTTTTGTGAAGCGGGGTTCCACTGGAAAACTGGACTTCATCTCTCCGTTGCCCTGTCCATTCAACTATGGCTCAATTCCGGCTTATATCGGTACGGACGGCGATTTTTTGGATGCGGTCGTGCTGGGGAAGCGCCTTCCTTTAGGGGCATCGATTTCAATTTATGCGTGGGGAGCCATTGGAATGATCGATGGGGGCATTTATGAAGATAAACTGATATGTGCTCAGAAACCCATCCCTGTGCGACAACAGCGGCTTATTCTTCTGTTTTTCATGATTTATGCCAAGGCCAAATATCTGCTGAATTTATTCAAGGGGCGCAAGGGGCACAACAGCTGTGAAGGCTGGCACGATGCTGCAAGTGCATTAGCCAGAGCAATACCCTGTAATCATCAGGACAAGAATGCACTTTAAACGTTGGGCTGACTGTTTGCTAATTTTTGAATGAACTCTGGCTTTCATCGCTAGTCGTAGTTGCGGAGATAGTAAAACGTCGGTGTGTTTGTAGTGTCATCACGCAGATGCACCGACATTTTTATGCTTCAGTTTTTCGCTGCTGTTCCTTTCAATCACCTTCTCAGTATTCCCCCTCGGCTCTGACTCATGTTTAGAATTTACAAACGCACCATTCATATTGGCACGACAAACGATCCCCAACGGCGACTTCAATATCACGTCGAACAGAATTCCGATTCTAGCCTTGCCAAAATCCTGGCTATTCCGGCCATGATTGCAGCTGCTGTCGTCGGCGCGCTAGTCTTGTCCGTGTTTTTTGCCGTATTGTTGATCCCGTTGAGCATTGTTGGCTTCAAAGCGTGGCGACGGATCAAAAGCGCTCAGCAACAATCGGGTCGGCAACCCGAGCCCGATAGCATTACCGCTGAATACACCGTTGTTTCTGATGACGATAAGTCGTAAGTAAAATGAACACTAATCGTAACTATTCAGTCCCCGGTAATTATCGTTTCCACGCTTTGCGTCACTGCCAATAAGTTAAGGGAAGTCCGTCATTCCGCGAGGGATTAGCGGAATCCAGTGCCATGGATTGCAAGCTTTTAAGGCACATTAGAAAAATGCACGCAAGAATTACTTTTTTTATGACGGCTTAACTTAAGCCTATGTTCGCGTTAATAGTTGAAATTAATGTAGGCGATCATATTGAACCCGATAGCTCCAACCGATCCACTGATCACGCGCAACACATTTCCAAGCGGCGGCGGAAAAGCTTCGGTCCAACAAAACGCTTAACCGGGGCGCTGCCATTTGGCACTTTATCAATTGTCAAGCTTTGGTGAGCCGCGCCCGGTTAGCTCTACGTTATGAATGAGCAATTACAGATGTAAACCAGCCATTCAAAAGAACGCCTCAACAGGCCGGTATTGGCCGTTATGCAAAGCTTTGCATAACGGCCAATATGTGAAGCTTCCTTTTATGTGCAGTGGTTTTGCGCAACCATGATGAAAGCTGGCTGTAAAACCTCTATTTCGCTCGCAATCTTTGCATAATTTCCATAATTTAAAACAATCTTTCAAATACATCAAAAGGAAGCAATATCAACGTTTATTCCAGTCGATGCCATCAGGCCTTTCGAATTATGACTTTTTATCGACATGATAGATAAATTCCGCATGATTATTTTCTGTTGGGAACTAATTTAAGTAGAAAAAAGCTATCTGTTGTACTGAGGGTTGTTTTCTGAATTGAACAGAAAATCCACTCCTGAATTTTGCAAAAATTATAACCAGCTTTTTATCTGGCTGCATTGCTAAATCCGCTTGATCCCTAATGTCAACTATTTGAAACCAAGACACTGTGCATAAAAGGAAACTTCACATAATGGCCGTTCCCTTCCTTTAGAACTTGCAAAACAACGGTCTATATTCTATTAAAATGTAGCATATCTGATTAGGATGTTACTCATTTACGAAAGAATCCTTACGCCCCCCATAAAGGCATCCAGATCCTGCGTTTTGTTCCCAGGTATGATATGAACTGATACCATACTTTTTCAATTCTCGGACAGCCTCCTAACCAATCAAACGTAATTTGGTCAATTTACTGTTTAGGACACCAGCCGCTACGATGATTGGCGATAGAACTGGGCTGAAAGGCGGTGAGTAAGCGAGGTCTGCGTTTTCAAGATCAGAGCAAGTCAGCTTACCCAGTAATGCAGTAGCGGCAATATCGATCATTTTATCGACACTCTCGAGACCAATCGCTTGAGCGCCCAACAGCCGGCCATTTTTCCGATCGGCGATGAGTTTTAACGAAAAGCCTTGTTTACCGGGATAGTACCGAGCCCGGTCACTTCCTTCCGTTACAATCGAAATGGGATCAAGCCCTGATATCAGCGCAGATTGCTCAGATAAGCCGGTCATTGCGACTGTCAATTTAAAGATCTTGAATATTGCTGTTCCAAAAACGCCGGGGAATTGAGCGTCTCCCCCGGCAACGTTCTCCCCGGCAACACGGCCTTGTAAGTTGGCGATGTCGCCCAAAGGCATCCATGTTGTTGCGCCTGTTATCCGGTTGACGGTTTCGCAACAATCGCCGGCGGCGTAAACGCCCGGTACGTTGGTTGCCATTCTTGCATCAACCGCGATGGCTCCAGTGTTTCCGAGTCCAATGCCGGCCTCTTTAGCCAGTTCCACATTAGGTTTCACGCCAATGGCGATGACAACGAGGTCGGCAGGTATTATTTTCCCGAATTCAGTTTCCACGGAAGTTACCCGGCCATTGTTGCCGTTAAGTTTGGTCAGACCGTCGCCCAATATTATTTCAACCTGGTTTTCCAGCAAATGGTCATGTACGAGTTGAGCCATTTCCGGATCGAATTTCGGCAAAATACGGCTCGCCTTTTCGATGATGGTGGTTCCGATATTGAGCTCATGAAACGTCTCGGCCAGTTCCAGGCCGATATAACCGGCCCCAATAATGACGGCCTTTTGCGGCTGCAATGTCGGTAACAATGCCTTGAATCGGGCCAGATCGGAGATATTGCGCAAGGTCAACACACCTTCCAGCGTTATGCCTTCAATATTCGGCACTATCGGACGAGCGCCGGTTGCAATAATCAATCGATCATAGCTAACGGTAAAATCCGTATTGTCTTGCAGGTTCCTTACGGTGAGTAGTTGTTTGCCGGTATCGATGCCAAGCACGCGGTGCCGGATAAAAACCCGGATACCGTCCTTGGCAAAATCTTCAGGCTGCCTGATGATGACTTTCCGTTCATCGGCAATCACACCGCTGATGACATAAGGCATTCCGCAAGCGGAGTAGGCCACTTCGGATTCATCCTGGTAAAGGATGATTTCATTATTCGGATCGACCCGATGCGCTTTTGCGGCTGCTTTTGTGCCTGCTGCGACACCGCCTATGACGATGATTCTCATATATTCCCCTGTTGTTCAATTGCGCTTGGACTGGAATTCAACCAATCGCCGTTCCCGGCAAAAAATGCCGGTTCGCCGCCGGTATGCACAAAAATTATTTTTTTGTGTTGTTCAAACTGATCGCTTTGCAGCCCGTGCAGGAATCCGGCCATGGCTTTGCCGGTATAGACAGGATCAAGCAAAATGCCTTCGCTACGACCGATTTGCTTGATTGCTTCGGCTGCTTCCGGGCTTGGGATACCGTAGCCTTGTCCGATAAAGCCGCCAAAGACGGGCGCATCTTCGGCGCAAAAAGTCCAATCCAGTTTCAATAAGGCTGCGGCTTGTGTTGCCAACTCGGCAACTTGTTGGCTGACCTGTTCCGGTTCCCTGCTGACGGTGTAGCAGAGCATTTTCCAGGGCAGGTTCAACAACCTGATACCCAGCAGCCAACCCGCATAGGTTCCGCCGGAACCCACTGCCAGTGTGATCGCATCGGGTTCTACACCTTGACTCAGGCATTGCTGATGAAGCTCGAAAACAGCCAGCACATGTCCTAAAACGCCCGTGGCGCAAGCGCCGCCGCGTGGGATTTCATAAGGCCGCCCTCCCTGTTCGCGCAATTTAGCCGCAACCCGGTGAATATGGGTATCGACCGACGCCCTATCATCGTCACCGGTAAAATGGAATCGGGCATTCAACATGCTGGTGAGGCGATAATTTCCGTCCATCGTCGCAGGCGGCTTCCCCCAATAAACCGCAGTACAATGCAGCCCGACATGAGCCGCGGTAGCCGCTGTCGCCCGCACATGATTGGACTGTACACCGGCGCCGGTTACCAGACAATCGGCGTTCAGAGCCAGGGCCTCGGCCAGCATCACTTCCAATCCGCGTATTTTATTGCCGCCCAAACCGAAACTGATCAGATCGTCACGCTTAAACCAGAGTTCGATATTTCCAAGCGTTTCCGTCAACCGATTCGCCCGCATCAACGGAGTGGGATAATGGGCGAGAATGTGCCGGGGTATTTGACCGGCAACACGTTCGATAACGACGCGTCGGTCAAGACGTTGGCGGGTATTCATGACAATCAGCTCTTCAAGGTAAAAATATTCGTGCAATGACTTGCTCAACCATGGCCGCGCAAACTCCAGTGCTTTGTCCAAGATTGAACAGCGCCTCTATCTCGTCATGAGTCAGGATAGCGCCGATTTGCGGGTTATTGATAAGCGCCTGCTTAAGATGCAGTCCTTCGTCCTGAGCTTGCATGGTCAGATCGTAAACAAGCCGATGCGCGCTTTGCTTGCCCAGTGTTTTCGCGAGAACCAGCATTACTGCCTCGGCATGGACAAAGCCTTGGGTCGCCAGGATATTGGCGCGCATCCGCTGTGGATTAACCTGCAAATCCTTGAGCAGCAGCTTGAGCAACGTCAAGGATTTGCCGGCCGCTAGCGTCGCGTCGGGAATAATTGCCCATTCGCCTTTCCAAGAACGGCCGTCGCGTTCATGGCTATGTACTAAATTTTCAGCCATATGGGCGGCATGATGCCTGACGACTCTGGACAAAGTGCCTAAATGTTCCGAAATTTCAGGGTTTCGTTTATGGGGCATGGTAATACTGCCGACGGCTCCGAGGATAAAACCTTCGCTTAACTCGGCTATTTCAGGACGCTGCAAATTGAATACTTCTTGCCCTATGCGATCACCGGTTGAGGTTATCATTGCCAGAACATTTAACCATTCGGCCAAGCGGTCCCGGCTACTGGTCCAGGAAATCGCCGGCGCTTTCAGTCCCAACCGTTGCATGAACTCCGATTGTAATTCCAGGGGATTAAATCCTAGCGACGATAAGCTACCGACTCCGCCGCATAATTGCCCAACGCCCAAGCGACTTTTTAATTCATCCAGCCTTAACCGGTGCCGATCGAATTCATCCAGCCAACCGGCTGCTTTAAATCCAAAGGTAATAGGCAATCCGGGCTGTCCATGCGTGCGGCCGCACATAGGCGTCAAACGATGCTCAATTGCCAGCGTTTTAAGGAATTTTTCCAATTCCGCGATTTGCTCGACAAATAATTGCCTAACTGACATCAACACACGGACAATATGCGTATCCGTTATATCTTGTACGGTTGCGCCATAACAAAGCCATTCCCCACCTAACGGGCCGCACCTTTGTTTTACGGCATTGATGAGCCCTAACAGCGAATGATTGGTCTTGATAAAATCTTCGCCAATTTCTTTTAAAAAGGTCTCATCGACTAAAAAATGGTTATAAAAGGTTTCAATTTCGAGAGCGGCCTGTTTTGGAATTAAATCGAAATCGGCCTGTACACTGGCTAGTACGGTCATGACTTCCAGCCAGCCTTTGATCCGGTTTTGCTCTGAAAAAAGACGGCGAAGCTCCGGTGTTGCCCAGGATACGCCGTAAATTTCAGAATCACTGATGTGGACTGAATCACTCATGTTCTTATGTAACTCTCCGTACGCTGCAATAAACTCTGCCGTTTATGTTCAAAAAAAATTTTATTGGCTTGGTTTTTTTCTCGAAACGCATTGAGCTGCTGACGGCAATCGGCCAACATATTATCCAGACTGGCACTCGCAGTGCCTCCGGCTTCTTTTCGCTGTTGAATCGCTTCCTCGGGTGTTAATGCCGACTTAAGTTGAGCACTCGTCAAGGTAATCGATTTACCTAACACCTTTTCGCTCATTCGCATGACCGAGCCGGCATCCATCTTCAAATGACTATCAGCCGGATATTCCCTGACTAAACTCGCCACTAACTGATGCGCACTGCGAAAATCAAGGTCGCAATACTGCACCAAGGCCTCGGCCAAATCCGTCGCTAAAGCCCATCCCGAACCAATCAGGGCATACGCTCTGTCCGACTTGAAACTAAGCCCTTGCAGCATTTCGGACATCAGCGCCGCAGCCTGCTCAACCAGCTGCATACCCTCCGGCAATTCCCCATAAATCATCAAACGGTTATCCGGTTGGCCGGAAGGTGTTCTAGCCGACGCGCAAACCGAAGCAGTCAGGCCAATCATCTTATTGGCAATGGCTCGTATGTGCGTTAAGGCAAACGGATTTTTTTTCTGCGGCATGATTTTACTGGCCCGGGCATGTTGATCGTCCAATTCAACCAACGCAAACTCCTGGGTGCTGAAAATTTGCAGGTCTTCCGCTAAACGGCTGAGATTCACGATACAAGCCGTCAATAGTGCGGTATTTTCTATGCTTAAGTCAGGTTGCCACATCGCATCCCGCGCATGCGTAATAATATCCGCAAAGCCTAATAATTCGGCTAATTGCTCGCGCCCTTGCGGCAAACGCGAACCGTTTGTGCTGCCGCAGCCCAGCGGACTGCGATTCACTTTTTCCAGCAGGCAATCAATCCTTGCTAAATCTCTTAATAAAGGATAAGTAAAACCCAATAAGTAGTGCCCGAATGTCGTAGGCTGAGCGGCTTGCATATAGGTATAATCCGGCATCAGAGTATTCTTATCGCTTTCTGCCCGGTTAATGAACGTTTCAGCCAGCATTATCAGGGTTTCCGACAGCGTCAGTATTCTTTGCCTGACATCTAAAATGAAAGCGGCGGTAATGGCTTCACGCCGGGCGCGTCCGGCCCCTAGCCATTTTACGGCACCGGTTCTTTCCGCCAGCCAGGCTTCACGATTGGTATAGATATCGCCGCCTGCGGGTATTGCCTTGAAAGAATCGGGTTTATCTTGCAGAGCCCGTAAAAAACGCAGTAATTCAATGCCTTGCTGCCGGGGAATGGTTCCCAGTTCCATCGTACTGATGGTGTGAGCCAGATCCACTATGCCAATAGCTTCAAACAAGTGTTGCTGATGACTCAACTCCCAGGTGAAAGCGGATTCGATCAAACAATCCGAAGGGGATGATGTTAATCGTGTGCCTATTTCCAACACTTGTTGCCGGATTGATGCCCCGTCTGACATTAGATTTTCCTTGCTAACGGGACGGCCGCGATACCGGCAAGCTCCTTGTCGTGCTCAGCTTGATTAGGGTCCCAATCCCCTCTGCGTACCAATTGCGAACTGACTCGATCCAAGGTATCAAAACGCAAGCCATTGCGCAAAGCTTCTACGGCCAACACCTGATCCGGACAAATATTGCCTAATCCGGTGTTTCCTCCGAACTTTTCTATTAAGTAAGCTTGTTGATTTTTTAGCGGCGCTTCCCAAATCAACGCGTCGATTTTGGGCCCCATAATGTCAATAATACAGTCAATATAAGATTCTTCGACTTTTCCGGATGCGTCGAAAATACCGACTCCCTGTCCGCTTTCCCGGCCTTCAACGATGACCCATGCCGCTCCCCACTCCAGATCCTGCAGTGCTTCTTCGGCAATTTGTTCGGTGGTAGGCTGTCGTTTCGGGTCTTTTTTACCCACTTCGGTAATCGGAATCAGCCCTGCATTCAAAGCGCACTCAATAACTTTTTTTCTTCTGAATGCGGGCAGCGGTATGGTACCGTCGGAAATTTCCACAGCGCTGAACCCTAAGGATTTGGCATGCGTCATAAAAACGCGGCAATGATGCTGTAATAAAGCCACTTCTAACAAGGTTCCTCCCGGAAAAGTCAGCACATCGTAGCTTTCCAGTAATTTCAGTTTTTCCTGTAATAAGGTTTTTTCTAAAAAAACCGACGTGCCGAAGCCGAATTTCCACAAATCGATATAGTTTGAGGTCGTTTGCAAAATACTCAGCGTTTCACTGATACCTTTGCCGACATCCATAACCATTGTGATTCCGGTTTTACGCGGTTTGACTTCCCTGGAATTGTGAATACCGGTGATAATGTTTTCCCATGCCAACTCACTCATAAGCTTAATCCCTTAATAATTGCTGCAATGCCTTTTCTATCATTGCCAAGTCGGAACCCCAAGGCACCGTCATTAAATGACCGTTTTGCTCGATATCGAATTCAAGAAGACAGCATTTTAAAAGGGTTGTCTTTCCGTCATCTTTAACGAGTTGGCGGGGACACATTTCTATGCGCGGCGGAATGTCGCCATAGTAATGCTGATGAAATTGAAGACTGCGTTCGCAACCGATCAGGGTCCAGTTTTCGCGTTGTTTCGGCCGTTCATCCAGGAAATAAACCGGCGCGGACAGATTATCCAGTCCTCCAGACCGGCATGGCACCAGAAAAGCTTCCGGCGTTGCCTCCTGGGCAAGGTCACGTAAATCAATAGTGACCGATTCTACAATCACCGGCGGTAAATCAGCGTAACTGAGTACGTGTTCCACCATATGGAACAGTTTGGGCGGAGACGGCGGCACGACCTCAACAATACGCACAACAAAGGGCTTAGGACGATGGATAATATTGATGTGGTCGAAGCTACCCTGCACAATTGCCGTTTGTTCGGAGGTAACGCCTCGATCAACCGCTAATTTAGCCAATGCAGAGCGATTGGCCGGGTCTGTATCGGGATCTTCAAGAAAAACACAGTCATCCGGCAACGCCAGCACTTCTACCTTTTCTAAAGGACAAAATAAGGTTTCGGAGCTTGTACGTTGCACGGCGGCAACGGCATATTCCTGACGGGAATTATGCAAAATGATAATGTCGGTGCGCCGATAGACTTCCCTGCCCAGCAAATACTGCGTTATCACGGCGGCATCCATTTCGCCTTCATAAGGTTGGAAGCTGACGCAACGGTACGGCAAAGGCACGAAGTTAAGCTGCTGTTTTAAAGTCCCGACCTGTAGAATTTGACCATTCATCTTTATGCTCCGCTCAATTGAAAAAAGCGCCCGCGATCGGCGGGACTGAGTTCCCGTTCATGGATTTTTAGAGGATCCAGGCGGCGGATAAATTCGACCATTTCAGGTTCAGGCAAAGCGGCTGTTGACAGGTTAGCGGCAACAGGCAGATCGAATTCCGTGCTTTCAGCGATCAATTCGACACTGGTATCGGGATAAAGGGCATGCAATTGCACATGACCTTCCTGATCAAAACCGAATATCCCTAAGTCAGTCACTATACAATCCGGTCCAGCTCCGCGATAAGGCATACCTGCGCGCGGCAAGCCTTCTGCGGTACGGTGTCCTACGCTGGTGATAAAATCGCAATGGTTAGCCAGGCGATAACGGCGGCGGCCGTGTTCGTCGGCATGGGTGCGATGTGCCGCTGTCCAGATAGTCACATGACCGGCATCGGCGGATAAATTACAGCCTCCGCCTCCGCCGGGCAGTTTTAACGAAATCCGCTCATCATTTCCCAGGCGGGTCACATTCATATTGCCCCAACGGTCAATTTGCAAACCCGACAAAAACATCCGGCCTAATCGCCCGCTCGCAGCAAGGTCAAAGAGTTCTTCAATCGTTAAATGACACTCGGCATCGCGGTTCATCGCGAAATCGTTCGTCGTTGGCGTTAAAAATGCTGGGGACGGATTGATGCCGTACGTCGCACCGGCCACCAATACCAGATTGGGCGCATGATTGCGTTTTGCCAGGTGCAAAGCTAACTGTACCAACGGCGATCCGAAACCGTGAAACGCTAGAATCCCATCTTCTATCGACAGTGCGATCTGATAAATCATCAATTCGCCGAGTGTGCACGTTTGAATCTTATTTATATTATTCATAAAGTTGCATCCATTTTTCCATGCTCTGATCCCACTGTTCCAGAATAGTTAATCTGGCTTTGCCGCCGATGGCTAAGAGATAAGCGTCATGATCTTTGCAGTCGTGAACAAAAGGCGTCAGGTAGTTTTGATTAAAACTGTCCAAGCCATGCTTGGCGGCTTGATAATAAGAGGCTGTGTGTTCCCGGTCATAGGCATAACGCGGGTAGCAGGATGTCGGGTGAGCGCCGTAGGGTGTTTCGCAAATGGCGGTGACATAAAAATAGGGAATCGTTACGCCCTTTTTTGCCAATTCATCGTGAGGAATTAAAGCTTCAACCGTAGCGATGACTTTTTTGGATGCCTTGGCAAAAAGAATGTCGGCCACAGGCGGCCCTTCAATATGCAAATTGCCATGCTCGTCGGCATAGTGGGCGTGAATAAGCGCGACATCGGGTTTCAGCGCAGGCACTAAAACCAGTTGTTCGCCGGTAAAAGGACAGGTCATCGTTTTAAATTCAGGGTGCAGCTTAAGAAAATTCGTCCCTTGCACCGAGCGGATCGGCATAAAAGGCAATCCTTGAATAGCGGCCCGAAGCTGCTGGACTAAGGAGTAACAGCAGTTATCTTCCACTTTCACGGCCCCCGTTTCGCAGGCGCGACGGTAGTTGAGCGCCATACCGAAATCCTGTTCGAAGCCGACATAGGATTCGGCACTCACTGCCACAGATCCTGCTCCGCACAACAAATCGACATCGATGCCATGTGCCGAACCGACCAGTTTAAGGTCTTTAATATTTTGCCGAATCAGTTCCCGCAAAGCCGCCATCGGTTCGCGCCAGGATAAGCCGCCGCCAATAGCCAAACAATCGCCGTTTTGTATGTGTGCAACGAGTTCAGTTAATGAACATCGCTTATCGTTTTGTGTATACATAAGTTTTACCTTAAATAGCTGTCATCGCGCCGTCGACGGTAAATGCGGAGCCGCAGACAAAACTGGCTTCGTCGGAAGCCAAAAACAATACCGCCGCGACTATTTCTTCGGATTTACCGAATCGCCCGATCGGATATTTGCTGAGTCGTAATTTCATCAACTGTTCGGATTCGTCAGTTCCGAGTATTTGCCGTCCCATGTCGGTATCGGCAATCATGCCTGGGCAAATGCAGTTGACACGTATGCCCAGCTTTGAATAGTCAACCGCCATTTGTTTGGTCAAACCGATGACCGCCGCTTTGGACGTGCAATAAGCCGCCATATTCGGAATACCCACCATCCCGGCTACCGAGCCGAAGTTAACGATGGTTCCTCCGTGTTGTTTCATCGCCGGCAATGCGGACTTCGAACACAGATAGGTACCGTTCAAATTGACTGCCATGACCTTATTCCAAACCTCGGATTCAGTGGTTTCAACGGTACCGAAATCGGCAATACCGGCATTGTTAACCAAAATATCGAGTGTTCCGGAACAGTCTGCAATTAACCTAGAGAAGGTTTCAGCAACTTCGTGAGGGTCGGAGACGTCAACTTGATAAGCGTTGACATCTATGCCGTCAGCACGGAGGGTTTGGGTTACATCGAATAATGCGGCTTTGTTAATGTCCAAGATCGCAAGCGAAGCCCCTTCCATGCCGAGACGCCTGGCTATGTCATAGCCCATGCCGGTAGCGCCGCCGGTTATGACGGCCTGTTTTCCTTGAAATCGATTAGTCATCATTGGGGGCTCTACATATCGTTGAAATGAATATCGCCGGCGCGTAAACGGCATAATTGAATGAAATAACTAGGACTGATAAACAATTCGTCCATATTGGCTAAGTCATCTATCGTTATTCCATTTTTAACCAAGTAATTGAGGTATTGAAAACCATCTTTGGCGCCATAACCGATATGGATAGCGCCGACTATTTTTCGCGTGTCGCCGTCGATAATCAGCTTTTGAAAACCCGACATTCGCGGCTTTGCCATCAAGTACAGCATCACTCGGTCGCCTGCCGGCAAGCCGACATCGAGACCATTGGAACTATCGGGCGGTAATTTCATGATTTTTACGTTGGCATAGCGTTGACGCGCTTGTGCTTCACTTAGCCCCAGCCAACAGACCTCGTAATGCGTATGCATAAAATCAGGGTAATCGGCCGCTTTATATTCGCTCGCTTGCCCCATGATATTTTTAGCGGCGCACACGCCTTCCTTCCTGGCTTTAAACATTTCCATCGGCGATCCGGTCACGTCGCCGACGGCATAGACATTAGGTATCGAGGTCTGCATGCGCCGATTAACTTTGATGAAGCTTTTATCGTCCAATTCCAGCCCCAATGTTTGGGCAACCTGTTCCGAATTAGCCTGCTCGCCAATCGCGATAAAAATAAAATCGGTATCGATATTGATGATGCCATCGGCAGTTTTTATCGAGACCGTCTTAACCTTGCCTTGAACGTCCCCCTGGATAGCCGATAATTCCGCATTTTCCAGAAACTCCATGCCCTGTTCTTCCATCATAAGGATCGCGTAAGCGCGGGACTCGGCGTCTTTAAGCATGGGCATTGCTTGATGCCTGGCAACAATAATCGTGCGTCGACCCGTGGCATTAAAAAAGCAGCCGTATTCGATGGCCGTTTTCCCGCCACCGATAACTACAGCGGTGTTGCCCGGCTCATAGTCGAGTTTTTCAACCAAGCTCTGGGAATTAAACACGCCTTTTAACTGAATGCCTTGAATATTCGGTGCTACCGGTTTCGCACCCAGCGCCAGCACCAGGTTTTTTGCTCGGAATTGACTGTCATTGACTTGTATCGTGTGGGCATCGATGATTTTAGCTTCCGCATTCAATACGAATTCCAGGCCGAGCTGTTCTTTGCTTTGATAGTTCATCATCGCATGGGGGCCTGTCCTGCCGCTGCGAAACAGTTCAACGATGGGCTTGATAGAAACTATTTTGTCGTTGAGTTCTTGAAACCAGAGCTTGCCGGAAAAGGTGCGCTCCAGCATCAGTTGCGCCGCGCAGTCTGAAAACAGATGGTGAGGAACACAGGCTTGATGGGGACAGGAACCGCCCAGGAATGGCCAGCGATCGATAATCAGCACACGCCCGCCAAGCGCCCGCAAATAAGCCGCACCAAAGCGTCCGGAGGCGCCGCCGCCCAGATAAATGGCGTCGAATTCGCGGTCGTCGTTCGGGTTTATGTTGAAAATAGGAGGACTACTGCCGGATTCCAGCGCCCCGGCCACAAAGTCTTGCCACTTTGCGATAGTAAAGTAGTCTCCCCAAATATCCATTGCAGTAGCCATCTCGTGTTATTGCTATTTGGATAGACCTTTAAATCGCCGTCATGCCGCCGTCGACGTTGAAAGCCGCGCCGCTGACAAAACTGGCTTGGTCGGAGGCTAAAAACAATACGGCTTGTGCAATCTCGACCGGTTCGCCGAAACGCCCCAAAGGATATTTCGCTAAACGTTTTTTCTGGGTTTCTTCAGAGGTATCGCTACCGAGCAGTTGTTGCCCGAGCGCAGTACTGGCTATAGTGCCGGGACAGACACAGTTGGTTCTGATACCTTGCCCGGAATAATCCGCTGCCATTTGTTTAGTCAGGCCAACAACCGCGGCTTTTGCTGCACAATAGGCCGCCATCCCCGGAATGCCGACGACTCCGGCAACCGAACCGAAATTGACAATCGAGCCGCCATGCTCCTTCATACTGGGTATCGCAGCCTTGGAACAAAAAAACGTACCGTTTAAGTTAACCGCCATAATGCGGCTCCAAAGATCCAGCGACGTGTTTTCCACATTACCGAAATCCGCTATGCCTGCGTTATTGACCAAAATGTTCAACACGCCTGAATAATTCGCTATCGCTTTTTGGAAGGTTTTTTCTACTCTTTCCGCGTTCGTCACATCCAATTGAAAGGCATAGGCTTCAATGCCTTCATCCGATAGTTTTTTTGCGGCTTCAATCGCGCTTTGTTTGTCAATATCCATAATGGTGACTTTTGCGCCTTCTTTTCCGAATAATCGCGCAGTCTCAAAACCTATCCCTCTTGCTGCCCCAGTGATAATAGCTGTTTTATTTTGTAATTTTCCTGACATAACACACCTTAATAGTTTATTTATTGGCCTAATTCTTTACGGACGATTTTTGCACCTTCAACCATGGCGTGAAGCTTATCCTGGGCGATATAACGCTGTAACAGTATCAATCCGCAGTCCGTAGTGACACCCAACTGATCAGCGGGAACCACGGTTAATAAACTGCGAATTTTGTCCGCAACTTGCTCTGCCGTTTCGGTGACTGTGCTTTTGACATCGATAACGCCGGCCCAAAACATCATATTTTTTGGTATTGGATGAGTCTTGAGCAGTTCAAGTCCCGATTCGTCAAACGACATGCGACCGATGCCTTCAATGTTAAAGACATCGATTTTTGCCTCATAAGATTTAGGCACCACCGATGCTGTCGGATTCGGACTTTTAGCGTCTTTGGCGCGTTTTGTTAAATCGAAAACCTCACCGGCGCCTACGCTATCATCGGGATAATAAGCCGGTGTGCCGCCCCAATTACCCCAACAGATATGGCAAACGATCTTGGCGTTTTTAACGCCCGCAACGGCGCAGTTGAACGCTTCGATTGCCCAATCTTCGTAAAAATAAGGCCAGGTAAATTCATCAAGCTGGATATAGTCAACGCCCAATTCGTCAACTGCCAAAATATCTTCATTAATAGCAGCGGCAAGGGCCATCGCGCGATCGCGGCTGTTAGGATAATGTAGGTCATTGGTGCATTGCGCCAACACCTGAATACCGGTGTATTGAACTTTGACGGGTTTATTAGTCGCTCGTTTGAGGGCACGGGCTTGTTCGACCATGATTTGACCACGGCGTTTGATTTCCTGCGTAACCGTCGCTGAATGCAATCGGCTGTAGATCGGAAAACCGAGATGACTGCCGGAAAGATCATAACCTAATCGATCAAAATAATAATAAAGCGCGGCGTCGGCATAGTTATCGCCATGTAACCGGCCGTCCGCGATAATGTCCAGGCCGGCATTGACTTGATCGGTCACGATGGCCGACATAGCGTCTTCCAGCGCCTCCCGACACATGGCATCCGGCGGCTGCCGGTCACCTTTAAAATGTCTTGCAAATTTTGCATCCCACCATCTTGGATTGGGATAATTACCTACCATACTGGTTGGTATCAGTATATTACTCATGTTATACCTCCTAATTTATAGTTTTTATTTTCGGTTTTAAAAATTATCAGTTGGTTTAATCAACCCATAAATCAAAGTTATCAAGAATGGCTGCTTCTACTTATACCGCCGCAACACGGGCAGCCAGCGCCATGCTCGTTTTCCAGCGGATGCGGATCGTCATAGACATGAGCCGGTTTAGCGTCGTGGCTGCCGCATTGGGAACACACCCATTCTTTGGGTTCTTGAGTATTAGCCAAAACCAAGCTTTTAAATTGATGATCACATTTATCGCATCTGATTAGGTAAACCGGCATTTGCTCAAGACCTCTATTTAGATATTTCTATTCCAAGTCATTTATAGTGATTTCAATTTGAATGAGTTGCACAGTTAAATGGCAATGTCACTGTCGCTGGAGTGCAGGCTTCGCCTGCGCTCCAGCGACAGTAGGCGATCTAGGAGAAGCTTGCATTCCCGTCACGCCTTTAGTAACTAACTAAATTTGAAAATGCTGTAGCTTAAAATAAGTTTTTAACAACTTAACGGCTGTGCTTTTGCCAATGCATTTCAAAAAGACTCTTTTCATCAATCGATCTTGGCTGAATCGGCCTAGAAACCCAGGTGAGATTAATCATGTGCCGGGCATTGACGTTTTCCGTGGTTATATTCCCCCCCCAGGTACCGCAACTTAGGCTGAGTGTATAAGGCAGTCCGTTTCGCGGGCTGCCCGCGCCTTCATTCAAACTCTGGTTGATCATCACCCTTCCAGTCTTAGCTTGCATTGCCAACGCCATCGCATGGTCGTCGTTGACCGTATGGATGCCGCAGGTGTGGCCTTGCCCCTGATACTCCGTAATAGCGTTAACTTGGTTTATCGCATTGTTAATGTCGCCAGCGTATTTATATAGCGCTAGCACCGGCGACAGTTTTTCCCCTGAAAAAGGATGCTGAGGGCCCACGTCGTTTTCCTCTACAACCAAACAACTGCAATCTTCAGGCACATTGAAGCCGGCCAAGTTTGCGATTAGGGCCGCCGATTTTGCGATTACACTAATATCCGGAATATGGTTTTCAGGCGTCGGCCACATCAGCCGTTGCAATTTGTCTTTTTCATCGGCATTACAAAGATAAGCGCCCAGTTTTTGCAGGCGTCCGCTTAAGTCGTCATAAATCGATTCATGCGCTATCACCGAATTATCGGCCAGACAACTGGTCGCATAATCGAATTTCTTGGCAGTCACAATGGTATTGGCGGCGTCATCCAGATCGGCCGTTTCATCGATCACATGAACCGAATTACCAACCCCAACGCCATAAGCGGGCGTTCCGGAACTGTAAGCCGCTTTCACCATTGCGGCGCCGCCGGTTGCTACGATCAAGTCTGCTTGCTGCATCAATTTTTGGGTTTTCGGAAGCGAGGGTTTCTCAATAACCTGGATCAGATCCGCCGGAGCTCCGACCTGTTCGCAGGCTTCGCGCATGTACTTTACGGTGAGCTCTGTGGTTTTTTGCGTCCGGGGATGAGCGGCTACGATGATGGCATTGCGGCCTTTCAAAGCCAGCAGCGTTTTTAAAGGCGGCGTCGCGTCAGGGCCTGTCGTTGGAATAAGCGCAGCAACCACACCGACCGGTTTGGCGATTTTTATCAGGCCCTTTTCGGGAATTTCTTCGACAATTCCAACCGTTTTCACTGCCTGCATATCGCGTAGGGTTCCCATGCATCGGTTACGGATCTTGCTGACTTTATCGTTGTAATTGCCGAAACCGCCTTCATCGACAGCCAGTTTCGCTAATTCTTCCGCGCGATCTTGCCGGACGATAGCCCAGCATACGGCTGTTACCAGCTCATCAACCTGAGCTTGCGTGTAGTTGGCAATTTCTTTTTGGGCACTACGCGCTTTTTGAACATAAATAGCGATTTCATCTAGTTCGGGTTTTGTATCTGTACTCATAAAATATATTTATCCACGTTGTGTATGATGAATCCCATAAGCCAAGCCTGCATCTTTTTGCAGTTGGCGATTGTGTTGGCCCTATTTCACCCTGCGATATAGGGAACTTCTGCTAATGCCGAGACGCCGCGCGGCTTCGGACATGTTGCCGCGGCTTGCGGCGATCACACGTGCTACAGCGGCTTCCGACAATTCTTTCAGGTTTTCTCCTGCAATGGCTTCATCAGGAGATGCCGGCGTAGGCCGGTCCGTAGGCAGCAGTTCTTCGGCGAGGTCGTCGGGCAGATGCTGCCAGCCGATGGTTTTCTCCTCGTCGTCGAGCAGAGCGGTAGCGGTTCGCAAGACATTAACCAATTGGCGCAAGTTGCCGGGCCATGCGTAAGTGGCGAAAGCCGCTGCGATACGATCATCGAGCATCACATTCCGGTCCGGCGCCATTTCCTGCAACATGCGCGCTGCCAACACATAGAAATCACTGCGCTCACGTAAGGCCGGCAATTTAAGATTGAAACCATTGATGCGGTAGTAAAGATCGTCACGAAAGCGGCCGGCTTCCATTTCAGCCTTTAAGTCGCGGTGTGTGGCGCACACCAAGTCGAAGTCGACGGGCATAGGCTCGATGCCTCCCACCGGCACCACCTCGCGCTCCTGTAACACCCGTAGCAGTCGCGCTTGTTGAGCAAGCGGCATATCGCCAATCTCGTCGAGGAACAGAGTGCCGCCGTCCGCCGAACGTATACGGCCGGGAGAACCTTCCTTGCGAGCGCCAGTGAAAGTACCTGGATCGTAGCCGAACAACTCCGTCTCGATCAAGCTTTCCGGTAGCGTTGTGCAATTAACGGCAATGAAAGGTTTCCCCCGCCGCAGTCCGGCATTGTGGAAAGCATTAGCGAAAAGCTCCTTGCCGACCCCTGATTCTCCCTGCAGCAGCAGCGCTATGGACTTTCCGACAAGCCGGCGTGCCTTATGGATGGCGGTTTTCATCTGCATATCGCCGGTATCGAGCGCCGACAGCGCATCTTCCTTGACTTCGGGTTCACGGGGAATGAAGGTTTGGAAAGTCTTATGACCCAATTCGACTCGGACAAACAAGCCTTCGCCGGTATGCCGCATGACCGGCATTGGTTCTCTGCCGCGTCGCAGTCCCCAATGGACCAGATCTTTTAGATATACCTGTAGTACATGGGCAACCGGCGTTATTCTAAGGTCGGAGAGACATAGCCCCAACAGGGCCAATGCGGACTGGTTGGCGCCGACTATCCAACCGTCTTCCGACAGGGCGATCTTACCCTCGGCAATAGTGCCGATACCTTCGGCAAGCGGATGGAAGCTTAACCGTAACGCGTCGCCATGAAGCGCATAGAACAAGCGGTTCTCGATCATCTGCGCTGCCGTTCGTACAAAACCCAAGGTATGGGGATGAGAATGGCGGGTTCGGTTATCGCCGGATATGTTAAGCACACCTAGAACGCGCCCACTCGGTGACGCCACGGGCACAGCGGCGCAAGAAAGAAACCCGTGCCGTTCGAGAAAGTGCTCGAAACCATGAATGACCACCGGGCTGTTCTCCATCAGAGACGTACCAATGCCATTGGTACCCCGATGTTGTTCGTGCCACGAAGCACCTTGCCTTAGGGCGACCCGTTCGGCTCGACCCAAAAAATCGGAGTTGCCCAGAGTCTGGAGAAGCACTCCACAATCATCGGCAAGAATAACCATGCTACCGGAATTATGTATCTGTGAGTATAAGTATTCCATAACCGGCCGAGCATGTGCGATCAGTAGGTGCTGCCGGTCAGCGGCGCTGTCAAACTCGGAGCCTTCAAGACAAGGCGCGTCCGACGGGCCGCCAATGGGTACAAGACCCGCATTAAGACAGCGACTCCAAGATTGCAGAACGGTGGCATCTACCAATTCGGGGGGCGGCAGCTCCCCGCGCTCAATCAGGAGATGACGTGCTTTGCGTAAGGTTATGTCGGTCGATTTTGTCAACATACCGCTTCCTAATTTTTCATTTGATCAGATGGCGTAATTTCTGTTGCACCTGCTTACACTTTTGGGCAGGTTTAACAATCGCTTACCATGGTGCTTTTTTGCTTTCTTAGTGCATTCATTTATCTTACGCTCTAACTTGACCTGGTGAAACATAGTTATACTTACGATAATGCCCCGGTGCTTCATCAAAGCGTCCGAAGCCCGATACGACGTGACCGGCTTCATGTGATCGAAATCGACGTCCAACAGTTCACCCAAACCGCTAAGCCGGCGCAGCCATGCGCCCGATGATCGAACCCACGCCCGCCGCCCGTATCGGCCCGGAGAGACCCAGTCCCATCAGCAGCGAGGTAAAATCGACCAAGCTCATCACCGCCGAACCGACATACTCGACACCGATTGAGCGAGGCCGAACTAATGCCAGCGAGTCTGGGTCAATGGTATTATGTATTTCAGCGGGAATCTGTGGCTCCGGTGGATCCGACGAGACCGGTTCCGAGGCCTCCCCCCCCTGTGCGTCTTCATAGACTGCACTCATGGCTGGGGTTGGGATCAACGAAAGTCTCACTAACAACGGTGCACTTTCCGCTAACAAGCGCGCTGCGATATGCTCCGCTGCCAATGCCACTGCCTGAGGTAAGTCCGGATCGAATAAACTCGTTTGCAACGATAACAACTCCAGGGCACGGGGCGACATAAGACCGGCCAAAAAGTGGGCTGAATCGAAAAATGCCGGCCTAGATTAAGCAGTGTGACCTGTTTAACTTTGTGACCGATTCGTTCGAAATGAACCAGTCGATAAGTCACATGAAGCTCTGGTCATTATATGTCACTACATTAGCAATTTTCGAGGAAGCCGATTTTTATAGTTTAATAATATCAGTTAGTTAAAAAATTAATAATTTTGGCGAATGATAAATATTTACTAAAAAATGTTAAAGGTGGGCTAAAAGCTGATTGCCAAATCATAATGCATGGCCTGTGCCAAATTCCTAAACAATGCCTCTTTACCGCTATAAGCCTTACTATAACTGGATTGACTATTTGATAAGGTAAGAGATTTCCGTGTTTTTTTTGATGAATTTGGTATTGTCAAACTGTACCGTTTCGTTACAGGTGTTCCATAGCGACACAGCCCAGGTTGGGATGTGGGCAATATTTCTTCAAGCCATACCCGTGACCACATGCGGTAAATGTCAACGTAGTTGTCGCATAAGTTAAAAAATCAATAATTTTGGCAAATGATAAATATTTACTAGAAAATGTTAAAGGTGGGGTAGGATTAGCGTGCCTTCGGTAAATTGCGATACACGGTACACGCGGGGACTCCGGTCCATGCTCCGTAACGATAAGGAACGCCGGGCGATTGATGGACTGTTACTTTTTGGTTGGTCGAGACATGCCGAACGACATGAAAGTCTGCGTTATCGGATACCTCGATGACGCCGCGAGCGTCCAATTGTGTCCGTAGCGAATCTCGCAGCGCCGCCTCAACCGATGGCGCCATTGGAATCGGTGCATCGGAAGGCTCCAAAGAATAAATTTTATAGCGATCGAAAGACGCCGAGCGATCATAGTCCCTGACAACTTAGACCGATGAACAAGCCGCCAAACTGAGGCTTGCAACAAGAATCGCATAGGGCTTGATAGTTGTAATAATGAAAAAACCAATTTAATATTATTGACCAAATAGCCATGTGACGATAGAGACAAATCACCAATTCACACCGATAGGTGTTATTGAAGACTATTTTTGTGTTAGTAGTTGAAAAGGTATCGAAAGCGTCGTCCCGGCAGGGATTGCCGGGATCCAGACCACAAGGACGTGAACGCCATCGCCATCCATGGTTTCCGGGCCCCGGTAGTCCATCCAACTATTAACGCAAACAAGGCATTTATTAAAACCAGGGTTAATCTTAATTTCGGCTTTTACAAAATCTGTACTTCATTCATGTTGAAACGAATGGAGCCGGGGCGGCTTAATCAGATTTGTTCTGCTGAAATCGAATATTAGAAATGCGGTGTAATAGTTATAGAACGTTTCGGCGATAAATGAAGATGTCCGGAAAATATGCCGTGCTGAAGTCAGCTCGAAAATATCAAAGAAAACATTTGCATAGCCTGTTTGATGTTCCGCTTTATAAAACGCGAGTTCGCCAATCGAAATAAAGTTGCCTTCAACCTCGGGTATGCCGACTAACACTTTGCCGAATTCGGTTCCCAAAGACGAAAGAATAGCGTTGATGCGATACGATACCTTTGCGGCCTCATTTTGTACAAAATAACCCTGTTGGCCCAACCACCCGGCCAAAACATCCCGCACAAGCTTTTCATCTCCACTGATACCGGAAATTTCGAGCTTAACATTCGCCCCCGTCGGTATCGGTAACGAATAGATGGACAAGCGCGCCACGATTTTTCTCGAAAACCGACATAAGATTCGCCCGGTTTCAGCTACCAAAGTTGCGAAGTGCTTGAAATCATTTGACGGTTTTGACAAATTCACACCTTTCTTCGATCAACGGTAAAGCATTCGGGTGACCGATGCCGTTGGCAATTAAAGCGACGACGCGATCATCTCGATCGTAACCTAAATGGGCCTCCAACGGATTGGCCAAATCGCTTAGGCCGAATGCATCGATGATCTTGGCGACGTTGATGTTGACATTGGTGACTGTTGCACAAAGTCTCGAATCCAGATACTTGTCTTTGAATCCCGGCGGTATACCGTAACTTAACAAGTCGTTGGGATCGCTGAACGCAACGATCGACGTTTCGTTGACCATGCGCTCATGGTAACGGTCGCTTGCAGGACTGCAATAGCTTTCGCCTTGACCGCTCACTTCGGGAAGTTTTCTTCCTAATTGCAGCATTGGCAACTGGTTCGACAGCATGTAGATGGGTAAGCGTTTATTTTGCAAAGCCTCGATGGATGCCTTAGTCACCTCAATTTTACGGCTAGGATCGGCAAATTTTTCAGCATTCGCCAAAAAGTACGCAATCCGCTGCATGCCGTCGATCGTGATGCGGCTGCCTAGACTGTGCGACACGAAGACATAGTCGTCATGTGCGATATGATCGATGTTCTCGTCGTGCAAACCACCGCAGAAGTGACTGCCGCCGGCTGGTAGGTCATGCCAGTCGCCGCTTGCCATCCAACAAAACGATTGCGCGAAAGCCGCCAAAATCGCTTCTCTGCTTTCCCCCAAATAAATGATCGGATCGGGTCCGGTATCATTGGTAAATTTTTTGAGCAAGCTATTGATTCGGGCACGCCGGAATTCGTAGTCCCCCGAGTCGTCGAACGACAGTAATGCTTTTTCGTCTCGAGTAATGCCCGACCAGGTCAGTTCGTAAAAAATGAGCTCCCGCCCATCCGTATCGTTGATTAGCTGCGTAGCGCGCAAATTACCGAGCTCCCTATCCGGAACTAAAGGTGTAGTCAACGAAATGTTCTTAGGAGTTTCCGAACGTACGTTCAAATTCAATTGCTTGGCTAATTTCTCCATGAATTCGGTCGTATAGCCCGGCAGATGATCGCCGACGCCATGCACGAACAGCAGCTTGGTTTTGCCCTGCCGCTTACCCAAACCGGAGCTAATGCCGGTAAAAGGCTGCCCCCAGACTTGGCAGACTCGGGTATCCTCGACTTCCGATTTTTCAAGCATTGCCTCGACCATGCCCTTGCCGATGCCGGTGCATCCCGATAATAACATCGTTGCTAGCATAGACGATAGCAAGTGACCTGCTTTTACTTTCAGGTTTTTGGAATTGATATTCATAGCTTTTTTCCTTGCATTTAATTAAAGTTGATAAGACAAATGATTAGTTGGCTTTGAGAATTTTCGTGCGGATATGTCTTGAAAAATCGGTCTCTTGATCAGTTCTCAGCGCCCGTTCATTGATCAGCGATTGTCGTTGTAATTCCTTGAACGGAACGCGGGTATCAAGCCGATTGGATTCGTATAGGTATTCCGGCAAATAGCCGCTCAAAAGTATTTTCCAGGAAAAGCGTAGATGTTCAGGATTGATGCGCGAACGTAGCCAGATGGCGGTCGTACAGTTGTCCACTAAGGTATTGTAAAACTCGGGTTTTTCGTTCAGCGAATTGATCTTGTCCATGTAGTCCAAAAACAGACGTTTGGCGTTTTGCGGGGGCCCTTGTAGCCGGTATAGATAGACCTGTTCTGGCGGATCGTTTCGATAATTTGTGCGCAGCCGAATCACATCGCGCTCGTCCGCGACGATATAGATCAGCTCATACTGCCGGAAAAAACCCTTGATCGTCGAATAGCCTTCGCTCAACTCCTTGCGCGTTTCGATCGAAACCGCCAGATGACCACCGTCGCCGAAATTGAAGCTCAGAATCGTGTGCGCAATCGCAGGCCCCATCCAATATACCGAGAACAAATCGACGCCTTCCAATTTGTTCAAGTCGAAGGTTTTTGTGTAATAAGCCGACACATAAGTGAATTCGCTCCGGTAGTCGAAATTACGGATATTGTGAACGGTGACTTTGTCGCCGTCGAAGGTGGCATGAGCCAGCTTAGCCACATCGGGTTGCCATTGCCGATCGTTCGAAGGACTGATCGAAAGCCACCAGATCAGAATTAGCGAAAATACAACCCCATAGCCGTAAAGGCAGCGTTTACGCCAATGTGGAAATCCCAGGCTAATCAGTGTAACCAGACTGAACACACCAAAACCGACGGATAAAGAATTCCGGATAATGCCACTATCCGAATCGCCGAAATAAACGGCAAGAGCCCCCCATACGGAAGTCGCGATAATAATCAACGCCATTAATGACAGCTCGATGAATCGCCTCATGTTTTGAAAGTGCTCCCGAACTCAAAAATCATGGTTAATATTCCGATATCACAGTGCCTTCCCCCAAATTGACACTTTCGCGCTGAATGCAATAAACGACGGGGTAATAAAACTTCGCTCAACCTCATCTCAGAACCCTCCGCCGAAGCGATATTGCCAAGCAATGCCCGCCACATCGAAGTCGCTTCCGATACGGGTCGAGACCCCGGTGCTGTAATAGATTTTGACGGAGTTATAACGGTTTACGGGCAATGCCAGTGTGGCGCCCATCCGTGAATTTTCCAACCGGTCGTTACTTTTTGATCCGTCCACGGTGGTCTGACCGCCGGTATAAAAAGTACCGTCCACAGCTGCCCAGATACCGTAGCCGAAGCTGTAAACAATGTGACCCTGAACAGAATAGATAGGCTCCTGTTCACGCAGTTGACCGCCGAAAAACTCATCGTTTTCACTGAAGAATCGGACCCCACCGGCCAACTCCAATGTTAAAGGTCCAAAACTCTTGGCAATGCCTATCTCCGGTTTGATAGACCACCGATTGGTACCGATGTTAACGAGTTTGTCGGCGTCATATTGCCCGCCCGGCGCCGTCACTTCGAGAACGGTGCCGATAACAAGGTCTTGTCGATAATGCTTGAATTCATCCATAGGATATGCAGGAGCGCCGAAAAGGTTGAGCGAAAAGCGAAATCGCGGATCGGCGAAGCCGTCCACGCGACGCTCGCGAGTTTGACCGAACGCCTTGGCGTCGCCTGAAAGCCAGGCATAGGGCACCACTACGTCAAACTTGGCGGACTTACCGAAGACATCCAGGGACCGCGCGTAGGCAAAAAACATAGAATGCACCTGGAGCTGCGCATCTTGGATGGGCAACGAAGGATCGGTCGCGACACCGCCTTCCGTGAGTCCGTAACCCATGACCAGAAAATTGAGACCCACGGGGGTGTTGACATACGAGCGCGGTTCCAGCTCCTGGCCTTGCGTACGAAAAGTTACGAATATGAAGAACATCGCGAAAATGTTAACTATCCGCATCACAGTCCTCGACGGCCATTGCATGACAACGGCCTGAGTCTATATGTTTTGTCGTTTTTTTCATAGTCGAACCGGTTTGAACATTGTCTTTTCGAATCAAAACTTGAAGCCGATTAAAATTTGATATTCATTCGCAAACCCGCTTCGAGCGTCGTATCCAAGCCTTGCAGCTCACCATTGCTGTTGAGTGTTTTATTCAACGCCGAGTTGATGATCTGAAGATTGGGGCTCAAACTGAGCCAAGGCGTGACCGAAGCGGTGTAATACAATTCTATTGCGTCCTCGTAATCGAGCCCGAGATTGAGCCGCTCGCGAAGTAGCGGCACAAAATGGTCGCTGAATTGCGTGCGCGCCCAGCCTATGCCGAACGAGTCGTCAGGCCGACCCGGCATGACGCCCTTGCCGCCGATTCCCATCAGATAACTGTACTGAATGGGATTCGGATTACCGTCGGTAGCGCCAAAGCTGAAGAAAAGGCCGATACCTTTGCTCGAATCGCCTTCCGGCTGCCATAAATACTGATCGAAGCTGTAAATAACCGCCCAGGTGTTGTTTTTGCGGTTCGCCGGTCTAACCGGGACGAGCAGTTCCGGAAAAAATCGCTCGAGAATCCGACTGAGTATCGGGCCGGGGTTTGCAAGCCTGGGAAATCGTTCGTTCAAAAGCATACGTCCTATGTTGGTAGGGTCCTGATCCAGAGAAAAACGGGTCTTGTCACTCCATATTCCGCTGACACTCTGATGACCGACCAGCCCGAACGGCTTGATTTTGATATTGGCCGCACTAACGACGGTCGTACCGTCATCGAAAGCCTTGCCGACATCATTGTCTGTCGGCGTGCCGCTCGCATCGAGAGCCATCGCCGCCAGCGTAATATTTTCCGTCGGCAAAAATAAAATTCCGCCGCCATAAGCCGAGAGCGGAACCATCGCGTAAGCCATCGAGAAATTCATCGCCGCATTCGAAAACTGAGTGCGATAATTGCCGTAGAATTCAGTCGGCGTAAAATCGAACAGATTGACTTTCCCCATGAATACGCCGAATTGGGGACTGAAAAACTGCGTGAATGTCGCACCCATCAACGCGCTATCGGCTTCATTGATACCGGGAAACAAATAGGATGCGTTAGTGGGCACGACGGCGCCGACATCGTTGTAAAGTGTATTTCCGAAGCTTGAAACACCTTCGAACTTGAAGAAACCGCCCGGCCAGAGTCCCATTTTGCCCATGTCCAGATCGAGCGAGTAGTCGACGTTGCCCCAGAATTCCGCAGCCGTGTCCTTACCGCCAGCAACGACACCCTGCGGAAGCAAATACATGTCTGCGTCCAACACTACACCCTTTTTAGCCAATTCGTCTCTCGATCCGCCCCAACTGCCGCTGAGCCGAGGCCGCGACGACAAGTCGCCGCCCCAAGTCAGCGGCGTGTCGATCGGCCCTAGCGCCCTGGCATACGGGTTTGCAGCCATCAGCAGTATCATGCCGAGTAGAAGCGGCGCAACATTTTTGATCCGATTGTTATGCTTAGACTTCATGATCTTCACTCAATTTCATTTTACGCGCAATTATGTCTTGACAGCTTTTAACAGCTTTATTCGAATGCCGACTAAGCATCATACATCGAACGAACATGGTTAGATCCAACCCTGCTGTTGAAACTTCACCCTCAGTTGATCGGCAATTTCCTTGGCCGTCCGCTTGGCGGCGCCTTGGATCGTTTCAGACCCTTTTGTCTCACCAATTATTTTCGATGCGCCGCCTACGATGAGACCGATCGGGCTGCCGGTCGCGGCCAACGTTGCGGCACCCACCAACATGCCGGGGGCTTTACCGCCACCGGAATCGAGCTCCCCTCTACCGAGCAGACGTAAACCCTGACTCGTTACTTGATAGCCTTCGACGATAGTTTTCAGATCGGCCGCGCCCGAACCGAAACCGACCAACATGCGTTGGCCGGCACCTCCTTCGTCGATCGATACTAAGTAGCCTCTGATGACGATATCATTGATCCGCATCCTCGGCTGATTAGCCGCGCGGACAGCCGGAATGCCCATGTTGAGAATATGTTGAGTCAATTCGATTGCGACTTGGGCTCCCAACTGTCTGCCGGTCTCGATTTGCTCGGCAGTTTGCGGCGTATTGTGGGCTATCGTGCGACCCGCAATCGCCGAGTCGGACGGTACGCCGTTTGGCGATGCAATAAAATCATGGACGACGATTTGCCCCGGTCGAGAAAGCCTTTCGCCGCTGTACTGTTGGCGCTGAGTGACCTTGGTGGAGGCGCAACCGGTGACCACGCCTAATGCGAGTAGAAAAGTTAAAATAAAATTGATTGTTTTCATGACAAAAAGTCCGGTGGTAATCAAATAAGTCCAAGCAAAATCTTTGAATCGAGAACGCAACTCAAAAAGTTGCGTTCTCGTCATGTAGCGCCTGACCTCAGTTAGGCGGCGCTACCGGCATATAAATAACGCCGTTATTGCCATACGCTTGGGTATACCAAGAAGCCCCGCATTGATAATAGGTTACGCCATTGACCATCGTCGTATTGGGCGTACAGGGCAGGCCGGTCGAAGCTGTAGGCGGAGGTGCAGAATAGACGACTGTCGTAGACGGGGCTGTCGTTGTCGCGGATGATGATTCCCCTGCTGCGTATCCCGCCATTGCACCCACCGCAGCTGCACCGAGCGCCACGGCGGCGACTTCGCCGTCGTCCCAATGGTTATCGTCGTAATAACCTTGAGGCGGCGGGTAGTAAGCTCCTGCCGGCGGACGATAACCCGGAGGGTAAGCGCCTTGATAGGACTGCGCGGTTTGTTGACGATCTTGGGTTCGACTTGTAGCGCCTTGTTGACGGGTCTCGACGTTTTCATTCGAGTATTGCTGGCGCTGACTTTGGCTGTCAAGCCTGTAATCCTGGCGTTGTGCCTGATTTTCGGTTGAGCTGCCTTGACGGCTTTGCTGGGTCGACGCCCTGTTCGTTGAAGCCGTCTGCGCGGTCTGAGATCGGTTCGTCGAAGCGGTCTGCGCTGTCTGCGAGCGGCTAGACGTTCTAGATGCGGATGCCGCAGAACTTCCGGACCTCGTCGAACCGTATCGGCCCGCACCGGAGGAGAAACTGCCGCTCGCAGCGGCGCCGCTTCGAGAATAACCACCAGCGCCTCCGCCTCGCGAGTAACCTCCGCCACGGGAAGCGCCACCGCCTCCACCCAGGCCACGCGCGGTTGCTTCATCGATGATTCCCAACGAAATCACGATAGTCGCTATAAAAGCTGTTGCGACTGTTTTGATTTTAGTGTTCATTGTTTTCCTCCACTTTCTTCCGGACGTATCGAATCCTCAAGTGCAATTTTGTTTAATTCCGCAGCAAAGGCGATTTTCCTCATGCCATCGGTCGGGTTGAACGTAAACAGGGAGTCTTTGATTTCTGGCATCAGGTTCCAATCGAAAAACTGCGCTCTGAATGACGGATGCCCCTCTGCGTTCTTATAGCTTAAGACGATACGGAGCGGCAGCGGTCGAGCACCTTCCGCAATCCAGACCTGATAATCCACCGTTTCGGTGCGTCCCGCCAAATGATGGGTCGGTGTTCCGTCGATAACGGTCTTCTCGACATAATCGAGCGCCAGAGTCCTACGTTCCAGCTCTTCCGGCAGCCGGTTTACCAAGAGCATCGCCAGCGGCAAGCGCATACCGAGATCTCTGAGGAAATACATGACCGCCTCGTCGATCCCGCCCGGCTTGGCAATTTGCGCATAGACATTGTGAGTCGGGCTGGACGTCGTTATATCATTCCCGTCATATAGAACGAGGTGCCGCTCGCCGTCGCTATGCTCGATTTCGACGCGCAATCCGTTGGGCCGGCTGACGACAATTCTCCGGCTTTCTCCGAATTCAATCATCTGTCCCGACTCCTGAAGCACGTCGTAACCGCTCTCGAGATTCACACTGTATTTCGGAGTCTTGGCCAGGAATTCGGCCATGCGCATTAGAATGTCCTCAGCTTCCGCCGGTTCGGCGAGCGTATGAGTGACCGCTCCTTGGGCAGCCAAAGTTTCTGAATGCGTCACCATCGGTTTTTCGACACAACCCGCCGTTGCCGCCAGAACCGCCCCGCACAGCGCGGTACAAAGTCCCGTTTTTATCGTTGTCTTCATAAGTCACCTCCTTTGGGTGATGGCATTGGAATTGAAATCTTCATTACAAAACCTCCGTTGCGCGCTTGATCGATGAATAGCTAAGAATAACTTCTCGAAGCAGTAAGCTTTATGGAGGTTCGGTGACTCGCTTGAAAGGACGCCGTAAACCCAATACCTAAATTATCCAAGACAATTAACCATGGCCAATGGGCTACGGAATTTAGGTGCTGGGAAAATACATCCTTGGCGGCGGCCATACCAGCGCCGACACCTGTCAATCGATCCACCGCCCCTTTTCGACATTTGAAAAAGTAATTTCAGCTCGTTCCTAAGTTAGACACAACCGGCATTCAGAAAAAATATCCGACACGGAGTTGTGTCTTGAATTCGTATAAATCCAAATCATCGACGATCGGATATGAAACCTCGATCGATGTAATCAAGTCACCCCAACGTTTACCGTAGGTCACATCGATTGGCATGAACCACTTATTGTTAATGAAGTTGTAACGAATATCGGCATTGCTAAGAAAGGTCAAAAATTGATCGTTCGGCAGACCGACATGTAGAGTCGGCTGAATGCGAAGCACACTGATTGCCGAGCTCGAAGGATCTCCGCCCACATCGAAATTGTAATGCAACTGCGGAGAGATAAAGCTCCCCGCGCTGATTTCCGGCAGCATCGCGCGAGCGCCGCCGCCAACCAATATCTGGTATTTTCCGGAACCGAATCGATCATCGGAAGCGGTGGGAAACAGACTGCGAACTCCGCCACCCGCTGCATAACGCGAATTGAACGTATGAATCAGCGCCATTTGGACGTCGACGTTACCTAAACCCCACTTTCCTTGATTATCGTCCGGAAGCGTTTTGTAAATGCCCGGGACATCGAAACGCGTATTGAGTGTCCATCGATCCGACAGCTCCCAGGGCTGTTCCGCGCGCAACGTGGTCGTGTGCGATTCCGCGCCATCGGACAGATCCCGATAGGTCCAGCGAACATCGACTCGCCCCAGCGGCCTCGTAAAATCCTGTCCAACGTTGCCTGCATTCTCTTCCGCCCAAGCCGTCGGCACTGTGCATAAAGCCACTAACCGGAGCATCATCAAAAAAAATTGAGTCGCTGCTGCATGCCATGAGTCCGTGATCATGCTTCCGTCCTATCGACAGCGCTCTTCAAATCGGATGGCGTTTCGTTCTCCGGCCCGACAAGCTCCACTCTGAACGGCTTTGAACTATCCAGATGTACGTCGCGCTGAGGAAATGCGATCTCGATGCCTCGTTCGCCGAACAGTTTAACGATACGATGGCGAATATCGCTCATCACGCGGCGGCGATTGATCTGTTTCAAATTACCGACCCAAAAATCCAAGGTCAGATTGAGTGTATTGTCGCCGAACTCCTCCAGATAGACTTCAGGCAATGGAGAGTCGAGCACCAAACCATGTTCATTGGCAGCTTGTCCGACCAATAGTAACGCTTCGCGCACCGGCGAACCGTAAGCAATGCCGACGGCAATCGAGCAGCGGATAGACTGGTCGGAGAGGGTCCAGTTAGTCACGCTCTTTTCCAAGAAACTGCTGTTCGGTATCAGCATGTCGATACCGTCGAAACGGTGCACTTGACAACAGCGTCCGCCGATATGCGTTATCCTACCTTTTACTCCTTCGACATCTACGATATCACCCAGCTTAATCGGACGTTCCACCAATAAGATCAAGCCGCTGATAAAGTTATTGATAATATTTTGCGCGCCGAATCCGATGCCGATCGCCAATGCGCCTCCGAAAAATGTAAAGACGGTAAGCGGTATGTGTACTCTAACTAACGCATAAACGACGATTCCGATGACGGCGAATAGCGTAAATAACCTTAAACTCAGCAGTATCGCACTCTCTCGTCCGGGCAGATATTTCGCCATCAACTGACCGCCACGTTCGGCGATTCTGGCGATCAGCCATAACCCGATCCCCAGAATCAATAACATGTGGACGATCTTGCCGACGGTTACGCTGCGTTGGCTGACGATCTCCCTGCCCTCGGCAACGATTTTGTCGTCGACCGTAAAAAGCTCGAAATCCCACAATTTACCGACCGCACCGCCAACATTGGTATAAAGCTCGTTCAGGCGCTCGCTCAAAGTAACGCTTTCATAACGCAATTCTATCGATTGCCTCAAACTACGCAGCATCGCATCCAGCTCATCGGTTTCGCCGGTTATGCGCCGCAGCATCGACTCTTGCCGGGAATATGCGAGCCTCTCTCGTTCCGCCAGTTCTCGGTCGCCGTATCCGGGTTTCCAGTCAGCAAGCTTTTTCTCTTGATTGTCCAAAAGACTGCGTGTCTTATCGAGACTGGAAAGGAAATACTGCCGCCATAATATTAATTGACCATGTCCTTGATCGATCTCATGCAATGCATCTTCAAGCGTTTTCAGGTCGCCGTTGTTTTCTATTCGATAGCGAATTTCCCAATAATGACGGTGTGCGACCACTATTCTGCTCAACATACGCTTGACTTTGAGCGTCGAAGCCGATTCCTCGGCTTCGATCATTTGCGTGCGTAATTCGGACTGCAATCGTTCGATATTCCGCTTTTGTTGTTCGGCCACCTCCGGAAGCAGCGCGCTGGAGAATGCCTCGGCCTCGCGCAATCGATTACTGGTTTGGTGCCATTGCTTCTGAAGCATCCGATCTATATCGATCGCTCGCTGAGTCTCCTTGTCCAGTTCCAGCTGTAACTGAGTCAATACCGCGAGCTTGGCGTCCCGGTCCTGTTCGCTAAGAGGCGATGCCAGGCTTGCGGTATTGACTTGACGAAGCAGCAGTTCATTTTGTCCGCTACGTAAACTCAGCATTTCGTCCCGAAGCTCCCGCTCGGAATCGAGTGATGCGACACGTGCTTGATCTAGCTGATTACGAAGAGCGCTCAGGTCTCGATACCATCGCAACCGGCCCGCATCTGCAGGTTCGGCAGCCTCCAACTGTTCCTGCGCTTTTCTTAACGCCTGTTCGGAACTCCGGAGCGCGAGCCGTCGGGTTTCCAATAGATCGGCATACATTGCTTGTTCGATACGAACTGTTTCGATTTCTCGTTCCTTGGCTCGCAGTCGGTTCCATAAATCATCGACGAAATCGACCGAATAAGGACCGGGTTCCGAAAAACTGAACCAAGCCGACGATTGCTCGTGAAAATCTTGCCGTGCAACGCGCATGGCATCCAGTTTCTTCAATGTATCGAGATGAGATTCATAGGTGTTGGCGATCAGGTTAAGTAGTCTCTTGTACTCCGACCATTCATCGCCATCCGCTTCCATAGGCGCTCCTGAGCCGTCGGCAGGCAGTGCGGACAGACGGCTTTGTACTTGTGCAAGCCTTGCTTTGATCGAGGCTACGCGTTCCTTGCCGGACGCATCCACATCATTGCGCGCTGCCGAATTACCCGCACCCCACGCCAATGGCATCAGCAAAATCAAACAAACAACGACGTTCAAGCGCAGTAATGCCTGCATCGATAATGCTTGAATCCCAATGAGAGAATTGCTGCGTCGGTTGCCCGAAACCGGAATTTTCATTTAAAAGGCGAGGAGTTTGCGAAACATTGCCAATCCCGTTAGGTCGATCAATTGACCGAATACCCGAGCGCTTCCAAGCAAGACTTCATCGCTCGGTTATAGTTATCGAGTCCGGGTGGCGGTGTCGATGCGGCTTGACGCTGATTATCACGCTCCTGAAATCCGCGCTTCATGGCGCCACCAACGGCGCCGATAGCCGCACCCTTGCCGGCATCGCCGGCAATCGCGCCGATAGCCGCACCGGCCGCGGCACCACGCGCGCCTCCCCTTAGCGTTTCTCTGGAGGCGCTACCAAAGCTTGGGCCGGAACTTTGAGCAGGCGGGTTGCTGGGATCGTAGCCGGATTGCTGCACCGACCAACCGTGGCAGTTATATTGATCCTGCTGCTGCTGTTGCGGATTTTGTCCCATTTTTGGGTAAATCATCAGATTTCCCTGTGCCCATACTGTCGGCGACACGATTACCCCCCCCATAACACAGACGATGATGGCCTGCATAAATTTACTACTTGATCTATTCATTTTTGTATCCCTTATGTTTTGTTTTCATTTGAATAATTGAAGCCGGTAAAAAAGGCGCGTCAATCTCATTGCACGGGCGGCATCGCACCGCAATTCGCCAAACGGTATGCCATGCGCTCCGCCCAATAATCGAAAGACCGTGTCACATCATCCCATTCTTGAGTGACGCCTTCGTAGGACTTCTTTCCGACTCTACGATCGACAGCCGCGGCAATCCGTTCTCCGGTCATTGCATCGGTGATATCCGCTTCGGCACCGGCCCTGCCGACAAAAGTCGCTGTTCCGGTGGCCACTTCTTTAATTGTCGACATGACCAATAACTGCGGCACGAACGAGGAGACTGTATCCAATGCGACCCATGAGCCCTCCGCCTCGGTGATCGCCGTTCTGATTCTTATCGTTCCGGGTTCGGGGTTTCGAACGATTCGATAATGTTTGCCCAACTCGTCAACCAATGAGCCATGCATGTGATTGACTAAGACCTGTCTTTCTGCGGGCGGCATTTCGGCCAAATCTTTGTTTCCGCTGACCCAAATCCGGACCGGCTCGATCAAAACCTTGTCATAGTTCTGACAAGTGCTCTGATAAGACGGATTGATATAAATCTTAAGCGCCTCGCCCTCTTTTCCTTCCCCGAGCATCGAATAATCCCCTAAAAAACCGGCGGGTTCGACGTCTCTTGCTTGTTTGGTCGGCGCACACCCCAGCATCGGGAGGACCAGAATCAAGCCGAAAACCCCCAATTTTGTTCTTTTGTTATCGTTTCTCATTTCATTAGTCTCCTGAGTTGTAACTGTTGTTTCCACTAAATATCGCCGACGTTTTACATGATGCTGTTGGTAGAGAGCTACCCCTTAAGAGCCGACTTAGTGCCTATTTTATGGTGCATTTGCGACATTATTCGTCATACCGTCATGGATTGCCGAATCCAGTTTACATGGATGCGAAGCTAAGTATTGCCCCCTGCTGGCACCGGATTCTGCCAATCCCTAGTAGAATGACGCGGTTTTTGCTTTATTTGGCGCATTTGCAGAGCTATCCATCTTTTATTTTGGAATAAAGCCGATCAGTAAGATGATTCATCTATTTGTTTTAGGGATTTATTCGGGTAATCTTGGAACCTTGCAACCCCAAGCCGGCCATCAAGCCTCTTTGCCCGAATACCACTGCATAAACATCGTCTCGAAGTGTCGTCGTCGTCATCGTTTTGGCCATTCCCTCATCCAGAACGACAACGCTCGGGCCAACCCCGATTTCAAATCCCGCACTGCTGTCGAGATGAGCCAACGCAGCATCGTTCATGAAAAACAAGGCATAATCGAACGATTGCACCCCGGCCTGTAAACCGTAAGATCCGGCTACCATTCTGTAATAACCGACCGTTCTGCCGCCTTTTCGCATCGCTCCTTTCCCGTATTGCGCGCCGCCGATGAATCCGGCTTTTACTACATTCGGAAACACCAATACGCCTTTTGCTCGCACCGCCAATTGCCGAAAGTTGGGTGATTGTTGGTAAAGCGTTGCGAGAGCCGCATTGACATCTTGGTCGATTTGCCCAGCGGACGAAGATGACCTTGATGCACCACCGCCGGCCTGGCAGCCTGCCAAGATCGATACCGTGATGAGTATTAAGCAGGGTAATAAAAGAGTTTTCATGGGCATTCTCTGTGTTGATGGATGAGTTTTCTTAATCGAATTGTGTGAGTTCACGATTCACTCCTTTGACAAATGTTCATTCAGTAAAATCAACGAAGGATCATGGGGTAACCGCTTCAGAGCGGACTCGACAAACTCGCGGGCCTCCTTGTTATTACCCGCACTGGAAAGAGCCAGAGCATAGACATAGCTGAACTGCGGCGCACCGGGATCGAGATCAACCGCTTGTTTCAACGAAGTCAAGGCCTCCGTAAGATTCTTGTTCCGTGCCTGCAACAGCCCCAGGCTGTGATGAAGCACTGCCGATTTCGGCGCATGATTCAAACCTTCTCGAAGCACTTTTTCGCCGTCGCCATCGCGCTTGATTCGGCGTAGCAGATCGGCGAGATTGATATAAGCCGGTACCCAGTTCGAATCGAGTTGCAAGGCTTCCCGGTAGGCCCGCTCGGCGGAATCGGTCTCGTCTCGAACCGAATAAAAATTGCCTAGATTGACTTGTGCCGCCGGGTCGTCCGCATTCAAGCGCAACGCGCTAAGATATTCATTCATGGCTTGCCTAAATTCGGCTCTTTCATGAGATGGAATACTGTGCTCTGAAGTACCAGCGAGAGCCGATGCGGCAAGCGCTCGCACTGTTCGCACCGGATCGCGCAAGAGCTGATGCGCAATCGGCCAGCGCTGCTCAGGCGTCAATTGGGACAAGGCTTCGAGCGCCGAACTACGCAGCAACGGTTCAGGATCATTTAACGCTTCCGTTAAAAGCGGGAACATTTCGGAGCTTAACCTAGTGCCAAGCTCCGCAACCGCGGTGGCCCGCGCGATTGTCGGTTGATTGTTGTCTTTCAGCAACGCGGTTAACCGCGCATTGGTATCGTTTGCACCGGTTTGCGCGGCATGCAGCGTTTCGGCAAAATTTTGGTACCCCTTCGGATCATGTCCGTAGCGCTGCCGGACGATATCGGACGCCCAACGGGACGTTTGATCGCTATGGCAAGCATTGCAGGCATTCGGCGTGCCGATTCGTTCCGACAAGTCCGGACGCGGAATTCTAAATCCATGATCGCGGCGCACATCGACGACCATATAGGTCTTGGCCGGCATGTGGCAGTCGACGCACCGCGAACCTGGAGCGCCGAGTTCATGAAAATGATGACGCTCGTTGTCGAATTGTTCGGCTGCATGGCATTGCAAACAAACGCCATTGCCCTCCGCGCGCAGTTTCAGCGAGTGAGGTTCGTGGCAATCGCTGCAAATCACTCCGTATCGATACATCTTGCTTTGCAGGAACGAACCGTATTCATAGACTTCACCGTCGATCTGACCGTCGGCGTGATACAAACTCTCTTGCAGCAACGACGGCAGATGCGAATCCATCAGCGAGCCGTAGCGGTAATCGGCGAAGAACTGCGCGCGTCGAGAATGGCAGCGGGCGCAAATCTGGACCTCTTTATCCGCACTGCGCGGGACATTGCGATGGACATTACCCGACTCAGGATCGATCGTCCATCGGCTCCCGAGACGTTCATCCAACTGAACGATCAAGCCCTTGGTTTCGGCATCGATACGCTCGAAACCGGGCTTGCGTTCGGCCCAGGCGACATGGCGAGAGGCAGGACCGTGACAAGCCTCGCAGGATACATCGATCTCCAACCAAACGGTATGATAACTGCGGGTGTCAGGATCGTAATTTTTCTGCAGGTTGGTCGAATGGCACTCTGCGCACATGAAATTCCAATTCTGCGCACGCTTCGTCCAATGCAGTTCGTCGGTATGATCGGTGGATTCGTCCGGATACAGATGAAACCAGCGCTGACCACCCTCTTCTATTGAACGGCTGTTCCAGGCGATCGAAAGTGCCTGGAGCCGCCCGCCCGGCTGTTCGACCAGGTACTGCTGCAGCGGAAAAAAGCCGAATGCATACTTGATTTCGAAGTCGGCCAATCGGCCTTCCGGCCCATCGGTGTTCACCCAAAAACGGCCATCACGGCGAAAGAATCGCGAGACAATACCGTCCTTGCTGAATTCAGTGTCGTCAAAATTACCTAGTACCGTGCCGCTTGCCGCTTCCTGCATCGCCAGATCATGATGCGAACCCCTCCATAGGCGATCCTGTTCGGCATGACACTCGGCGCAAACGCTCCTGCCGACAAATTCAGGACCGGACAAGACCATCGCTTTCGATGACGCCACATCGCCATTCGACGATGACGGATGGCCGGATGTCCTGACAAAGATCACCGCCACGCCGATAATCAGCAACACTGCCGCTGCCGCGAACAGCGACTTACGATACGGTCTGACCGGAGCCGACATGTCACGGACTCCTGCGATCTATCGACCGCTTGGCGACCTTCCGATTCATTTCATGTCTTCCCTAAGATCCATTAGAATCCGATCCACCGAGTCGACGCGGATCAAACCGGCACGGGGATATTCGATGTCCAGTATCACATAGACCGTAATCGACATGATCACGGTGAAGCCTATCGCATGGACCCAATTGCGGTCCTGATTGCTGCCGGTCACGTAACCCGCCAACAGCGAACTCATCAACGCTAAGACAAACAGCATCATAAAAATGATCATTGGCGGATGCATGAACCGCGATGTCGAATCACGGTATTCAGCGATATCGAACATTTGATTCAAGGCCGCCAGCAGCAGCGTCGTTGCCGGAACCGATCCCGTCGTTTCACAAGCTTTGACCGCCTGCAACCAGATTAGCGTTTGCAGATCCCCGGTTCTTTCCAACTCGGCTTCCGCCGCTTCGAGATCGGGAAGTAATCGATAGACTTCGATACGCGAATCGAGATAGTTTCTAAACAAGCTTTTCAGAGCCGGTTGGCTTTCAGCCGATAACAAATCCAGACGAAGATAGGCGGTACCCATCGCATTCGCCTCTTCCATGACCAACTCCCGGCGATGATCCAATCGAGAAGAAGCACCATGAAAAGTGAAGGCGATTAGCAGCCCCATTAGCCCGAATACCGCGCCATCCAATAAGCCGGACGAAGACTTGTCTCCTTTGTATTCTACCGTCGATGATGTGAATCCCATTCGCCTGCCGATCACAAAAACGAGCAACATACCAATGAATAAGGCGAGCGAACACAATAAGTTGAGATAAGTGAAGACGATCATTCAACTCTCCACCGCGGAAACACCGAAAATGACGGTCTTTTTCCTTGATATGTAGGATCAGAACGACTCAGGCGCGCAACCATAACTCGGCCTCCTTCAAAGAGGAAGGTGCAAAAAATTCAATTTCGGTGGCGCGCAAGCCCTTGCCGACGTACATCAAAAGCCGTTCTTTCCAGCGCTCCTCGGCTACGATCGAAATCTTGACGATCTCGTTTCCATGCTCCAGCAAAAAATCATCCTCGCCCCACTCCTCCGATTTTTCCCAACCCTCGAAGTCTTCGACAATGACCAATACCTTCGGATAGAAGCCGCGTTCGATAAAATCAAGAGCCATGTCCTGCAGGGCTTTCTGATCAACCAGGCGCATGATCTCTCGAATATGAACGGTTATCAGATCGCCATCGATTTTTGTTATTTCGTGAGACATCGCTTAATTCTCCTTCCCCGTAATATTTGGCGATTCAGTCACAAGCCGGCGGAGACGTCCCTTTCCCAGGCAGCGGTCGAGTCCGGCGTAGAGGTGGTAACTCAAAAACATCAAACCGATAACGATGACTTTGGCTAGCATGATGTTGCGATCCTTATGCTCCCAGACATAGATGACGGATTGACCGAACATGCCGACCTCACGGTAAGCATGAAAAAGTTTTTCAATGAACAAGACTATGAACGTAACCAGCATATAAACCAACGCCTTATACAAAGCGGCTATTCCCAATGGGTGGCTTGCGTCGAAACGGTTTCCGGCAGGCGTCTTATCGAGAATGATCACGAGTTTTGCGACGATAAGCGCGCTGACGACCGCCGTTGAAAGAGCATGAACTTCGATGTGATAGTCAGCCAGCAATAACTTTTTCAATGTCAATATGACAAGGAAACACAAGAAAAAATAGAGAGTGACCAAACCCACTTCCTTGATTTCGCGCTGTAGTGTCGACGGTAGTTTCATATTTGCACTCTTAACGATTGACGAATTCCGTCCTCTAGCCATTGAACCTAAAAAGAGCAGTTGCATCATCTTAGGAATGATTGGAGACCAGTAGCATAAAATTCTACTGAAACCTCCAACTCGCCTGAGGAACCATTGTTTATTGGGGAGCACCCAATCCCAAGCATTCTCACCTATAGCAACTATTTACGGCGCTCGTTTTCAGGTTTAACTGTTTTTTAGGTTAAAACATGGAGAATGCTCTATACCATCATTTGGGAAACAGCAGGGTCACCACGAAACGTAGCCCCCAGTCCGATCCGCCGTCGGGTCTCTCGGCGTAGTAACGCCCGCCCAACGTAAAGGCGACGGGCTGCGGCCCGATCTTTATCATCTGCTGCACGGTCAAGTTCAGCGGTGCAATCCATTGCTTGCCTTCCCAATCGTAGGTCGATTCCGTATTGAACCCGAACGTCGTATATGTTTTCGTCGTATATGCCAGAAACGGCTGCAGAAACGTGGCGTTCACTTCGGAACGGCTGTCGTTGCCGGCAAAGGACCACAGATGATTGGCCAGCATGCCGTAAGTCCAGCCGTTATCCTGCCGCAACGCCACTGCCGTTGGACCCGCCCCCCATTTTTGCCCGCCTAATGCATCATCCGACGCGCTCGGATACAAAAACACCGGCCCTCCGCCCAGAATCCAACCGCCCACAGGGTCCTTAGGCGAAAAGAAAAAACTTTGCACGATATCGCCCAGCCCGCTTTTGTCCGAACCGCCCGGTACCGATGATTCCGCATGGATGATAGGCATGATGGTGCGTGTAATCAGATTCCAGTTGTCGCCGACCGAAAACGGAATGACCGGTTGCACGTTAGCGGTAAAGCGCATCGCGTCCGCCGGGCCGATATCGAAATCCCAATTGTTCTGTACCGGCACGCTGATCAAGTCCGCAACCGGATTTTGCAGTTTTTTAGCCAAATCATCCGATTGGTTTCCCGACGATTCATCGCCGTAACTCTCAAACGGCAGCAATAAGAATGCAATCACTCCGAGCGACCTTACAGTTCCTTTCAAAAATGATCGGACTTGAATTGATCGATTTGTATGGTTCATTTATATCTTCTTTATTCTTTACTGACGTTACGCAGAAACATCGCTATTCCCTCCGAATGTAGCGGCATGGATTTCAGGTTACGCACTACATGTAGAGCAGCAGTGCGTAACATCCGTTATTTATTCGACGAACTCGATCTAGCCTCCATCTTTTATCGGATCACGGTTCGAACGGACTGTACATCCGCAGCATAGTGTTCCAACCCATACATGCATGCCGGGCACGGTTAGAATTCAGTCCTCTTATAATGACGAACAGCCTGACCGGAATCTTTTGCCGAATAAATTTCATGATCTCTGACCAATGGGCTTCTTACACTTCCTCAGTTCACCTGAACCATAACTTTCGGGATATGTCCGGTAAAACGCGATTTTGCTTCCGATCCGATCGTTTCTACGACGGGCGTTGCCAAATCGATACCGACATCGGCAGTTTCATCCGCCGAGAAAATCATCGGCTGCGTGCGTTCGATGCGCCCTTCGCCGACTTTCTCGTCATTCACGAACAAAGTACCCAGTCCGCCTTTGCCCAAGCCGCCGCCGTCATAAGCAAACTCGAAGCGAACCGTCGACTTGCCCGGTTTGAGCTTTTGGTTCGAAGCGATCGTGAAACGCTGCAGTCCTAGGAAGTTGTAGTCGTAAGCCGGCACGCCGTCCTTGACGTACAATGCCCAGCCGCCGAAACGGCCGCCTTGCACGAGGATGGCGCCGTTGGCACCACTCTCAGGCACTTCGATGTCGGCAATAATGGTCTTGGACTTGTTTTTGATATTCAAAAAGACATTTTCCGACATACCGGTCATGCCCTCGGCCAATGTTATCGAGGTACGTCCGCCCATGAGATCGGGACGACCGACCAATTCCGCGTTCACGCGCTCAAGCACCCGGTCGTCGATCGGCAGCGCATGATTCTTCTCGGCCTCGGCGATGAATAGCTTCTGCAACTCGGCCAATTTGTCCGGATGGGCCTCCGCCAGGTCGTTCACGAGACTGAAATCGCTACGGGTATCGTACAGTTCCCAGATATCCTCGACGAGCGGGCGGCGTGGCTCGCGTTCCCAAGGTGCCCTATGGATGGTTCTGGCGAACCAGCCGTCGTGATACATGGCGCGGTTGCCGAACATCTCGAAATATTGGCTGACGTGCCGATCCTTCGCACTGGCGTCATCGAAACTGTAAATCATGCTGACCCCGTCCATCGGGCGCTGCGTCACGCCATTGACTATTTTGGGTTCCGGCAGGCCGGCGGCCTCGAGGATGGTCGGCGCAACGTCGATCACATGATGGAACTGAGTACGCAACCCGCCTTTGGACTTGATGCCTTTCGGCCAACGGATAGCCATACTGACCTTGGTGCCGCCGTGATCGGAGGCGACTTGCTTGGTCCACTGATAAGGGGTATCGAAGGCCACGGCCCAGCCGGCCGCCATGTGCGGATAAGTCTCGGGACCGCCCCATTTATCCAGAAATTTGAGCATATCCGGCACCGTTTCCTGCACGCTGTTGAAATAGGTCATCTCGCTGAACATGCCGTTGCGGCCGCCCTCGGCACTGGTGCCGTTGTCGCCGTACACGAAAATGACCAAGGTGTTGTCGCTCTGGCCGGTTTCATCGATGGCTTTGACTACGCGACCGATTTCATGGTCGGTCATTTCGACGAAAGCGGCGAACACCTCGGCTTGGCGCGTGAACAAGCGTTTCTCGTCGTCCGACAGCGTCTCCCAGTCCGGAATGGCCTCGGGCTTGGGTGCCAGTACGGTACCTTCGGGCACGATGCCGCTGGCGATTTGGCGAGCCAAAATCTCTTCTCTCAACTTGTCCCAACCCTGATCGAATTTACCCTTCCAGCGGGCTATCCATTCTTGCGGTACATGATGCGGCGCGTGCACGGCACCCGGCGCATAGTAGGTGAAGAACGGTTTGTCCGGCGTCAGAGCATTCTGATACTTGATCCAGGCAACCGCTTGGTCGGTCATGTCGGTCAAGAAGTGATAATTGGGATCGTCGGGCAGTTCGACCTGATGAACGCCGTCATAGATGAACGGCGCCCACTGGTTGGTCTCTCCGCCCAGAAATCCGTAAAACTTGTCGAAACCTTGCCGGGTCGGCCAGCGGTCGAACGGGCCGGAAATACTCGCTTCCCAAGCTGCCAATTCATGCCACTTGCCGAAGGCGCCGGTACTGTAACCGTTCAGACGCAACATTTCTGCGAGCGGTGCGACTTCGTTCGGGATCTGTCCGGTGTTACCGGGAAAGGCGGTGCCGGTCTCGATGATGGCACCCATGTTGTTGACGTGATGATTGCGCCCGCTTTTCAAGGCAGTGCGGGTCGGGGAGCAAACTGCGGTGGTGTGAAAATTATTGTATTTCAAACCTTCATTGGCGATTTGGTCGAAGGTAGGCGTGCCGACAGGGCCGCCGAAACTGCTCGCACCGGCAAAGCCGAGGTCGTCGATCAATACCAAAAGCACATTCGGCGCGCCTTCAGGCGGCTTGACTTCGAAGCGGGGCGGAGGCACAGCATTGCGAACGTCCAACTCTTTGTATATAGGCCGTTTCGGTTCGGGAATCGGCAACACCGTTCGATCTGCGCCGTTAACTGTCGACGATTCGGTTTGAGTCTCGGTCGACTTTTTGGAAAGGGATAATTCATTGCAGCCGGCGATTAACAAGGTTAGAACGGCTATCGTTATTTCATGTTTTTTCATGGGTATATCCTAATTTCATGGTGCGGTATGCATTTAAAAAGGTCTCAACGTAAACGGCGTGGAATCGGTCACCGATTCGCCCGATTTCCGATTCGCGATTTTCACGAACTGTTCCGCCCAGCGGTCCATAATGCCCTTCGCAGGACCGTACCAAGTCAAGCGAGTCAAATCTAGAGGGCCCACATCCTGCATGTCGCGGTCGGCAAACGTCGCGACCACCTCGCCGGTCTGCATATCGCGAAGACGGCCTTCGAAAGCGGCGCGGCGCTGATTGATGACTCCGGCCGCCGTTCCGCCCCCCATTTGCAGCCAGCCGAGTGCGTGAAGCACAGGCTGTGAGGGATCGATTTGTATCAAAGCGAGTTCAAGCCGTAGCGCCGGTTGACTGTGTTGACTCGCATGCTCGATGAGTCGAAAACGACGGCGAGGATCTTCTCTGAATTGTTTGATTACCTGGCTACGAAAATACTGCGCCAGTTCTTCGATATCGGCTTTCACATCGCTGATATAGTTTGCCGAACTCAGTTGATGCAACCAGTCCATTTCCTGCATGTATTGTGTGTTGACTGGGGCGACGACAAGCTCATGATATGTATTCTTGTCGAAACCGGGTTTGATCCATACCTTTTGAAACGGCAAATCGATGCGTTTGACTTGGCGTTCGGGATTTTCGATGAAGCCTGCATCGGGCGCAGGTTCGATGACTAAAGATTTAGCTTGGTTGGAACCGGTTCGAACGTTCGAGCACCCGGTTATCGTTACAGCCAGGAACATGACTAACGAATAAAGAATGTAGCTTTTCATAGGCGGTTTAATTTGACTTATTGTTTTTTTCATAACCATTCAACGAGACACGTTAAAAAGCATTTCGAAGTTACCCTTCAAAAAATTCATTGATTCAATCCAACGTCTTTCAAAGCTTGTTTGCAGCGGGTGCTAACCGACTTTTCGTTGCTGTCGAGACAAGCCAGCAGCCGACCTTCACCGACCTCTACATCGGCGCAGTATTTTTCAAGATCATCAGCACATTCCGAGACCGCATAACGAAGCGAAGCAATGGCTCGTTCTAGTTGCGCGGAGGCATCATAGAGGGCGAATTCGCAGCGGCCCGAGAGTTTGTCGCCATGCGCGTAGATGCAAGCCAGCAAACGATTGTCGCCAGCCGTCACGTTTTTACAGTAGGTCTCCAATTCGGTGCTGCAACCTTGCAAAAAGGTCTCAATCGGTCCTTTTTGTGTCGTATCCAACGTAGAGTCTTCTTTTGGATCGTTTGCCGCACAGGCATTGATCGACAAAGCCATCGACAGGGTCATGCTTACAAATAGCAGATTAAATCTCATAGTTTTTTCCTTGTGTTGTTGAATCAATCAATAACGCTTTGCTTTATCATTGACTCGAATTTTATGTCTGAACAAACCAACTTTAATCAGTGCAGTTTCTAACCTTGGCAGCAAATTCGAGCCCGTAAACATCGCTAATGAACCTAAATTCACATTTAGGCGGTTCGGTCGATAGTTCCATCAGTGAAGCCAGTTGACTAAAATGATGAGATGCGATCATGCTGCGCAAGGACTCTTCGGAGTCCCAAGTTTCTTGATAAACTATGCGGCATGGAACAGCAACGGTCTTATAAACCTCGACCGTAATACAGCCGGATTCGGCGCGCGCCTTTTTGGCGAGCACTCGAAGCGCTTCGATCACTGGCCGACTTTTATTGGACGGTATTTTGAGGGTGAGATGGAATTCGATCATAACTCAAATTAAACGCACATTCTGTGCCATTTGAGATAACACTAGTGCCAACCATGTAAATCCTTTACAAAACAGAATCTTAACTAATTGACTGAGCGGGAAGCTAGCTACGCTTAACAAACCAAAAACACGAAATATCGGAGATTACCCGATATTAACCATCAAAACTTGAAAGTGATCAGCGCTTCGTTGCCTGCACAATGCAAGAAGACTTTATGCCCGAATCAGGCAGCCCATTGAGCAGTACCGCGAGGAATAAAAAAAGTGTTCGTTTCAGTCTCGAAAAAAAGGCCGCTTGCAGGTTTTTCGAATAAGCAATAGGGGTTCTGTAGAGCCAATAAGACGGCAATACGCCCAGTAATGACAAATAAGGAAACAGTTCGCCGTTAATACTAAAAAGAGCAGTTGAGAGTCTCAAACTACTGTTCGCCTTATCGTGGCTGCGGCTACGACTGGACCCTGTTTGGACAATTGGCTTCGGCAAGCTGAAGCATCTTGCTAATCAGATAATTTTTTGCTGCCTTCCTGATCGCCATTCCAAAGTAATGGTAAATCGTAGCCGTGTTGGTGTTTCCAGTTTTTTGATAGATTGTTCGGTGACATTTTTTTGCCCAAGCTGCATGCCTGCCATGTCGTCCGAACTGTTGACGAAGAAAAACAGCATAAATGTCAGCACGTTGACCACCATCGGTAGCGGTAGCGCATATAAAAAACAACGAATGATATAGGTATTCATATGCGGTTATTGAAAAATAAATTTGGGCTGTGATCCAGACTGGATTCTAACAGGCTAGGCATATTGGTTAGCATGTCTTAAGGAATAACCTTACTCTGTACAATTGGAATGAGAAGTGTAGTTTGCTGAATCATTCTAAAAAAAGCTATAGTATTAAACAGCTAAGGCGGCGATATAAAATAACTCTGTCAGTATCGAATGCGTGGCTAACGAACGACTCGATTTCAATGCATGCAAGAATGACAGGTTTATTTCATTACAATGCCCAATGATTAGTGCGCAGGAATAAAACATGATCCGCAGCAAAAATTGTCAATAGCTTCCTACCCATCGCTGCTTAATTTGCTTGGCTGAACTGCCGTTCTCTTTCCATTAAAAATTATGTTTAAAAAGTCGTTTATCATTCTACTTGTCACATTAGTTCTATGTGGCTGCCAATCATCATTTGGGCCTGGTGCCTTACAAGCCACCCACCCGGCTTATAATCAGGTTATTATTCAGTCGTTGAATGAGCAAATGCTGCTTAATTTAGTCAGGCTGAAGTATCGTGACAAAGCTTATTTCCTTAAAGTAGGTAGTGTTACGGCGTCCATGGCTTTTGATGGCAGCGTCGGCATCGATACGGAATTGAATTTAGCACCTGGTGGTAATATTGTGAAACCCAATCTGGGTATTAGTTATTCAGACAGGCCGACGATCTCCTTCCAACCCTTGGATGGTGAGGATTTTCTGAAAAGCGTGTTGTCTTCTATTTCATTCGACGCATTGCTAGTCATGACGCAATCTGGTTGGAGTATAGAACGGGTTTTTGGCTTATGTGTTGAACGCATTAATAATGTCTACAACGCACCTACTGCTTCTGGGCCGAGCCCGGCAATTGAGCCAGAATTCAGAGACTTCAAGCGTGCAATGCAATTAATTCGCGAACTACAACTCACACATGAAGTTGAAATCGGACCGGACGAACATAACGATTTACACGTTATGTTTAAAGTCACCGATAAAAATCGAGATAAGGTGCTTGAAGTATCAAGCTTGTTAGAATTCGATTTGCCTAAAGACGGAAATCAATATTTGCGAATTAAACTGGATAACAATTTCCTGCGTATCAACGCCAATGAATTAAAAATACGCCCACGTTCCATTGCTAGTGTGTTGTATTACCTTTCCCAGCAAGTCGATGTTCCCTCTAGTGATATCGATGCTGGCTTAGTCACGGTTACTCGTACACCAAACGGTAAGCCGTTTAACTGGGGCGAAACGCCTGCTGGCGAATTTTTCCATGTTCGATTCAGTGAGGATTTTCCTGAGTCAGCATTTCTGGCTATTCCTTACCGGGGACATTGGTTCTTTATCGCAGATAACGACCTGGAGTCGAAGTCGACCTTTATGCTTCTAACCCAGTTATTCGATCTGCAATCGGGTCAAAGCAAGTATTCTGGACCAACTCTGACTTTGCCTGTACGTTGATGTAATGATGCTATGCGAGGTTCACGGAGGTGTCTGGCGCAATAAAAGAGCGCTTATGAATCGGTGGTGTTAGTGAGTAATCAGCCCTGCCTAACGGGGTCTATTCTATATTTTCACGCTTTTATTATGGAGCTTGCCGTGTTTCAGGTGAATTCGGTTGTTATGACGGTTAACAAAATTTTTTTTGCTTGGACTAGCAGTATTTCTTCAAGCGTGTGGACAAACAGATCCACTATATTATCTATGATGGTCCAGCCCCTAATGCCACTATTTATATGCCTCAAGAAAAATCTGAGGAATAACAATGATCATGGATTTTTTAATTACCGGCAGCACTAGTTGTTTGCTGAAGACATTGTGGTTGATGAGATTGCCGCTAAATTTGGCTCGCCTTGCTGCATTTATTCAAGTGCGATTTTAGAAAGGCGGGGATTCAACTGGCAAGGCTCATCGTAGCAACCATGACAAGCCACATAGCGCGCGTCCAAAATGAGCTTAACATCGTTGTAAAAAGATACTTTATGTTGATGCTGGCTTAAAATCGCTTCTACTTGGGTTTTGATGGCGCTGCTTCGGAACAGAAGGTCCGTAAAACCTTCAAAATCGGGAGATTCATAAATAGCCGCCGCGCAGCCGGTCAGTAAGAACAAATATAAAAAAAGCTGTATTTGACATTCTTTACCGGCTACAGTAATTTTTAAGCACGCTGTAGTTCGTATTACTTAATAGTTAGTCAATGAATTGAAACGCCTCCTTCAGCTCCATTTGTGTTTGTAAATTGAAACAATCAATGTTAAGTCTTTAAAAATAAGGATTTGTCATGACAATAATGCAAATTTGGATTTTTAAGACGACGATTGGTCTTCTGAAATATTTAGTACCCGCGAACACCTTATCTGCTTGCGTTTCTTGAAATCAGAACAGTAGCGGCTCGAACTCTACTTGCCTTCGCCGCATGCTGGGTTATTATTCAACCACGTCACACAAAAGCAACCGAGACGGGCTCCGTGCACAATAGAATCAGTCCTATTGCTAAGCCGTCCTGGACAACGCCGTTACCGCCGTTTTGCTTTATTGCCGAGATAACGCATGCGCCGCCATGTTGTTTGCAGGGTTGAAAAGCGCGGCGAATCGTTTAGGTTTTTCCGGACTGAAAAGTTCTTGATTTCGAAAAAATGAATTCACAATGGAGGATAAAATCGTGCCCAAGAGTTCAGATAGCATACCAAAATTCCGCAACGAACGCGCAAGCGGGAAACATGCGGTTCCGCGCCGAAAACCCGCCGTCTCTTATGCGGCAATTGCTCTACTATGTTGTTTTTCCGGCACTGCGGCAACGGAGCCGGCCGCAGCCGCAGTGCCGGAATCGGCGGAACTGAAACAAATCGCGGAAGAAGCCTTTCTCTACGCCTTTCCGATGCTGGTTGGGTACAAGGCAATGCATGCCTTCAATATCGATCGTGACTCGGGGCAATTCAAGGCGCCTTTCAATCAAATCGCCAACGAAGCGCGGGTATTCACCCCGCAGGATACCGCCATCAGCACGCCCAACAGCGATACCCCTTACTCAATGGCGCAATTGGATCTGCGCGCGGAACCGGTGGTGCTGTGCATGCCCGAAATCGACAAGGAACGATATTACGACGTACAACTTGTCGATCTCTATACTTTCAATTACGGCTATATAGGCAGCCGCGCCACCGGCAATACAGCAGGATGTTTTATGGTTACGGGTCCGGATTGGCAAGGACAAACGCCGCCCGGCATCGTGCAAGCATTCCACAGCGAGACCCAGTTCAGTTTTGTAATCTACCGCACGCAGCTGTTCAACCCTGGGGACATGGACAACGTAAAAAAAATCCAAGCCGGATACAGCTTGCAACCGCTATCGCAATTCCTCGGACAGCCAGCACCACCCGCTGCGCCAGCGGTCGATTGGCCGCCGTTCAGCCGCGATGCCTTTACCGGCCGCTTTACCGAATATCTAAGCTTCCTCCTGCAATTCTGCCCAACCGCCGGTCCGGCTGCGGTGGAAAAGCCGCTGCGGGCTAAGTTCGCCAAGATCGGCATTAGCAGGAACGGCGAATTCAGCCAAAAGGAACTTTCTCCCGAATTGCAAGCCGCGCTTAATGACGGCGTCAAGGCGGCTTTCGCCAAAATAAAACAAACCGCCGAACAGGTCGGCACCGTTGTAAACGGCTGGCGGATTGGTTCGGCCGCCGGCAGCCGCGACTTCTACAACGGCAACTGGCCGCTGCGCGCCGCGGCGGCCAAACTCGGAATCTACGGCAACAGCCAGGAAGAAGCGGTTTATCCGTTCACCACCCACGACGCGAACGGCATCGCGCTGGACGGTAGCAAGCATGCTTACCGAATGACCTTCGCGCCCGGACAACTGCCGCCGGTAAACGCCTTTTGGTCGATCACCATGTACGACGGCCGCACGCAACTGTTGATCGATAACCCGCTGCACCGCTACCTGATCAATTCGCCTATGCTGTCCTCACTGCAGAAGAATCCCGATGGCTCGCTGACCATTTACATTCAGAAAGACTCGCCCGGCAAGGACAAGGAAACAAACTGGCTACCGGCACCGAACGGTCCTATGTTCATAGTCATGCGCCTATACTGGCCCAAAACGACGACGCCTTCGGTCTTTCCCTTAGGCAAAGGAAGCTGGCAGCCGCCTGCCATATTGCCAGTCGCTAACTTGAACGCACAAGGCGGCGCGCGTTTCGGCGACAAGTCTCTGGAAAATATCGTACGCACCGACCAGCGCTATGGCCATGACGCACTGTTCCAGGGTCCGCGCGGCTGGGCCTACTGGAACCGTCTGGAGTATCCCAAACCGATCCAAAACCCCAATTTATGGCCCGATACGCAATCGACCTATTTCTTAGGCCGCCTAGCCATGCCGGCCGGCAGCAGCCTGACACTGAATTACAGTTACCCCCACGCACGCTATTTCCAGTTCGCACTTTACAAGGCCGAGCACGGCACCTTCGTCGCAACCGGAGAAGCTCTGGCCGGCGCTGAAATTGAACCGGAGCGTGGTTCCGTCAACCCGTTCCGGGTCGGCGCCGATCGACTAGCGGAAAAACGTGAGTTTAAATTGCATATCGTAGCCGCCAACCCACCGGCCGACTCGAAACGGCGCGCGAAAAACACGCTTTATGCCGGTAAAGACGGCGGCGAACTGCAATTCGTCAACCGCATCTACTTGTCCGATCAAGGCTGGGACGGCGCCGGCTGGGGACCCGCGGACGCGTCCTGGTCCGGACGAGGCCTGCCGACTTATACGGGCAAGCTCGCCAACGGCAAAAAGCTTTCCGCCGAGGAGGTGGTCAAACGCTTCGGCAGACCGATCGAAGGAGCCACCAAGCAGCCGATAACGACCGAACAGTGGCACGAACTGATTCAGGCTAAAAACAACGACCCGTCGCTCGATCCGGCGACCGCCCCGGCGCGCAAGGAACCTAAATGGGAGAAATACTGGAATATAAAGTTCTCGATTCTCGGCGCCTTCAAGACGCCGGATGCGCGCGCGAAAATCCCTTATGCCGGCGCCATCGACGGTGGCGGCGACCCGACCACACAGTACATGCTGATGCACTTGTCGCGCCGGTTTGGTCCGGTCTACGTGATGCGCGGCAAAATGCCGGTTTTCCCCAACACCTACGCCGGCTACGGCGGTAGAGGCCTGGAAACGATGCCCGAAGCACAAACCCAGTATTGGTCGCTAGTCAGTTGCGAAGCGGCGCCTTCCGGCCAGATCGTTGACGGCTTGAGCGACATGCAAGTGCCGTTGGACGCCGACGGATACTATACGATTGTGTACAGCCGCAAGGAAGACCGGCCCGCGAACGCAACTGCCGAGAACGGTGTGGCGTGGATAGAATGGAGTCCGCGCGGCGAGGGCGTCGACGGCCCGCACAACCGTAGCGATTTCGGCATGTTGATGCTGCGCGTCATGGCGACTAACCCCGATTGGCAAGAACGGCCCGACAACATCACCGAACCGGGAATGGAAGAAGCCGTGATGGGTGCCTATTATCCGCGCGGCTACTACACCACTAAGGCGGAGTTCGAAGCCACGGGAGCGACGGCCCTGCCCGGCCTCCATCTACCCGAAAGCAGCACGCCGTAGCACACTCTTAACTCAAAAATCGGAAACGCAATGCATAAGAATAATATCTTCCAACTAGCGGTCGTCGCGAGTATCGTCCTTCTGGCTGTCATTTTTTATCGTTTATTTTGGAGTGCCACCCAGCCAAAGATCGAACAGCACATCGCCGAGTTCGGCCTCACGCCTAACGAAGTCGCGGCACATGGTCCGCTGCCGGGCGACGTCAGCCTGTATGCTCAGGAACTGGCCTGCGCCGAAAAACTCCCCACCCCCGGCTATTATTCGTCACTGAACGCCGCAGAAATCGCCGATGCGCATCGTAGCGGACTGTTCCCCTGCGCGACGTTCGGAGGTGCGTTCGACGCCCCGAACCGCGTATTAGCCTGGCGTAGCGCCGACGATTATCAAGGGGTGTCCTACATCAATAACCGCAAACCCGGCGAACTATACCTAGTCGGCGGCGAATATCCGACCCTGGCGGATCCCAACCCCGCCGGGCCGTTCGTCGCCAAGACCGATGCGACAACCGGCAAACAAATATGGCGCACTTATCTCGACAACCCGAACGCCTCGGGCCGCTGGATCGGTAACGCCAACTTGAACATTCTCGACAACGGCAAAATCGTTTTCGCCTGGTCGAACCAAATCGTGCTGCTTGATGCCGACAGCGGCGCTATTTTAAAACATAACACGCTGCCTTCCGGCGCGGCGCCTGTCGAAGACGTCAATTTCAAGCACCTGACCGTTGCTCCCGACCGCACGCTGATCGTCAAGGACCAAACCCGGCCCACCGGTTGCAAACTGCAAGGCACGATGGCGATCATCAAATGCGGTATGCAAGGCATGAAGCAACCGAATTCGCAGCTAGTCGCGGTCGATCCCGACACGCTCGAAGTGCTGGACGACATTCCGCTACCGGAACCATCCAGCGTGCCGCACGCGGTTACCATGTTCGAAGAGAAAATCGCCATTTATCTGGGAATGAATGCCAGTGCCCGCCGTGCTTTCTGGGATCCGGAAACGAAAAAACTCGCGCTGGACCAGAACTGGGTAATCCAACCCATGCAAGAAGGCCAAACGACGGCTACGGCTCCAACTCTGATCGGCGAATGGGTGGGATTCCAGCTTAACGGCATGGGGAGCGAAACGGTCGCGTCGAGCGTGGTAGTCGCCAATCAGAAGGACGCGAAACGCATGCAAATTATTTCGCCATTCGGCCCACTCAAGAAGGGCGAGTGGAGTTTTTGTCCGCCGAAGGCAGGCGCCGATCCCGAGAACGGCATGATCTATTCGGCCGACATGGGCATTGGTAAAGTGGCCGGCATCAAACTCGACCAGGCCACCGGCGAACTGGAAACAGTGTTCGTGCTGGACAACATGACCACGACTTTCCAACCCTTGATCGGACCGAAGGACAAACGCGTACTCCTGTTGACTAACATGAAACTAAACGCGCCTCGCGAACCGATTAAAGCCGCGCTGTTTACCGAAAACTACACAGAACAACTGACCTGGCGCGATGCGGCTACCGGCCGCCTGTTAGCCGCCAGCGACTTTTTCCCGCCGCTGTCTATAAACGGTCTGACCCCGCCGGGCTTCGGCGGCCGAATCTATTTTCCGACCGCTGTCGGAAAAGGCTTTTACGTATTGCAGGTCCTGCCGGCGAACGAAGCGCAATAAGCGCTTCAATTCGGCGAGGTTAGGACTCGAAAGACCCCGGCTCTGTTGCAAATTCGGCAGGGCCGCCCCCTCTCTCGAAACCGAGTTCTGACCGGACACGTCCGCCTGGAGCATCAAGCCTGTGTTAAAATCCTTGAGGCCGGCGCGTCAACATTGGCTTTTTATTTCCCAGCCCAAACGCGGTCTCGACTCAAAGTCCGCTTTCATGCTACAAACCCGGTTGTTTCGTTTGCAAGCCGGAACCGATAAATGCTTCGGTCCGGCTTTGAGAATGCTTGCACTTGATATTATCATGACCAAAATTCAAACCACAAAAATGATGCCATGACCGTAAATGCTCAGCGTAAAGCGTCTTTTTATCTACCACGCTTCTCGGGAATATTTATTTTGCTTTTCGGCCTGCTGATTTCCAGCTTAACCGCCGTTGCGGATGAAATAAATCCACTCAAACCGATAGACACATCCAGCCCTCGAAGCACGCTGCAGGGCTTCCTCGATTTCATGAATCAGAGTTACAGGGCGAGACAGCAATTACTAAGCTCGTATCTGGCGTCATCGCAACTTTATCTGTCGCACGAGGAAATGGCGGTCGTACACTCGACTCTGGATCGACTGATAGCCGCCGAACGGGCATTGAACTTCAGCGAGTTGCCTCCGGCCATGTTAAACGAGTCTTCCCGGCGGCTCACGATGCAATTGAAAGAGATTCTCGACCGAATGGATATGCCGCCTCTTGAATCGATTCCGGACGCCAAAGCCATGGCGGATGCCGAACTGAAACGTTGGACCTTGCCAAATTCCGAGATTCGAATTGCAAGAGTCGAACGCGGGCCCAGAACCGGCGAGTATCTGTTTAACCCGGAAACGATTCAAAGACTGCCCGAGTTCTACCTCAAGGTCAAAGATCTTCCCTACAAGCCAAACGCTTCCCCTGGCCTATACGATTTTTTCACCTATACCCCAGCCGGCCTCGCCTTAGCCTTACGTGGCGTGGTTCCGCCGCGCTGGTTGCTGAATCCGCCCCGCTGGGCGTGCGCCACTTTTCTGGACCAGCCGTTATGGCGCTGGTTCGGGATCGCGGTGTTACTGAGCGTCGGCCTTGCCATCATCCTGTTTTGTTTCCGCCTGAGCCGCCGTTTGTCCAAACGCAAGGGCTTTTTGGGCCGAAGCTCGCATTTGCTAAGACCACTCAGCTTGGTAATCGTAACACCGGTGACGGCATTCATTCTTGCCGAGGTACTGCGAATCTCCGGGGTGGTTTACGAAGTTGCGACGCGATCACTGTGGTCGGTGTTTTTTCTGTCCCTTACTTGGTCCGTGTGGGTTGCCGGAGGGGTTGTGGCAGAAAGCGTAATCGCGGGAGAAAAACTCCACAAAGGCAGTATCGACAGCCAGCTGATTCGCTTGACATTACGGCTACTGACAACCATCGCGGCGATTACCATTCTGATACTAGGCGCGGACCACCTCGGCCTACCGGCCTACTCGGTACTTGCAGGCCTCGGGGTCGGCGGCTTGGCCGTCGCCCTGGGCGCGCAACAAACCCTGGCCAATTTGCTCGGCTCGCTGATCATCATGTTTGAGAAGCCTTTCGCCGTTGGTCACTGGGTCAAGATTGAAGACATAGAGGGCACTGTTGAAACTGTCGGCTTCCGTAGTACACGCATCCGCACTTTCTATAATTCGCTGGTGACTATTCCAAGCAGCCAAGTTGTTAACAGCACCGTCGACAACATGGGATTGCGCGCCTATCGGCGGGTAAAAACCTTCCTTAACCTCACCTATGACACGCCGACTGAAAAAATTCAAGCGTTTGCCGAGGGCATTAGAGAAATCATCTTAAACCATCCCAAAACTTACAAAGACAATATACAAGTTGTGTTTCACGACTTCGGCGCGCATAGCTTGGATATTTTAGTGTACTTCTTTCTGCGAGTCCCCGATTGGACGGCCGAACTCGCCGAGCGGCAAGGGATACTGCTGGAGATTCTGGAGTTGGCCGAAAAAATCGATGTGCAGTTCGCGTTCCCGACGCAGACTCTCCATATCGAGAGCCTGCCTAGACAAAACGCGGCGGACCTGGGGGGCACTCGGTAAAACGCACCTTTAGAGCATCAACTATGGCATGTTTGGGAACAAAAGCTCTGATGCCGGTGGACGGAAACCCAAGGACCTGCCGGAATTCTGTTGGATCAATACGGTGCTGGGCAATCTCAAAACCAGTCTAGGCGGGGCCTACCATGCTTTCAACTTCGCAAGATACGGTACCCGCAACGATGGTGCGTTCGCATAGCGCTTTTAACCGACTCTTCCGACTCAATACCATTACTACGCGTATTATCGTGGCTGCGGCTACGACTGGACCTCGATCGGACACTTGGCTTCGGCAAGCTGAAGCATCTTGCTAATCAGGAAAAGTAATGGGATGTGTCTATTGAGGACCGCCATGAACCCAGCACCTAAATTCCATAGGTCATTTGCATTGATTCAAAATCATGGCTTATCTAGGTGCTGGATGGACTCGTCCATAGGGGCTTTACGGCAGCTCGAACGCCAGAGACGGCGTGAGTGATATTTTCGCGCAAGTTGGTTGAGATAGTTTCAGATGACTGCGGTTCATGAATGTTTGTCATTCGATTGTTCTGCCGTGTTTTTGTTGAATGTGCCGCGCATTGTTGCCTTCGATAAGGTTGATCGTCGCTATCTGCTCGGGGGAGGCTTCGATGATGTGCTTCAGCACGAACCAGTTGACCGATTCGGTATAGGGCGGCGTGGTCAACGAACCTTTGTAGTAATAGAAGTTATTGAATTCTCTGTTGATATTTTCCATGATCAAATCCTTTAGATGAACCGAGTCGTGCTTGATGTAGGTCGTCTCGTGTTCATGATCGGGAATGCTGTCCAGTACTTCCTGAATGAACGCATTTTTCTTGCCCATTTTGAACAGCACACCAATGACCAGGTAGTGCGGTATGCCTGTCTCATCTAGCGGCGATGCGTAATTGACGATATGCATTTCCATCGGAAACGTTACGCCGTCGAGCAAATGCTCGGAAGGCGTATGAAAATGCAGTTGTCGAAACGTATAGATTTTGCCATCGCTTTCAATTGTGCTACCCGGTGTGAAATCGACCTGAACGGTATGTCCGAGGTTTTCGACTGCGCGTAAGTGATCCTGAAAGTGCAGCGTGATGCGATGCCGACTGCTTTCGCCGACTTCGGCGGTCAAGATGTTGATCGGAGATTGGATATGTCCGTGATCGAGGCCCGGTAGCGCATAGTAGGTTTTTTCACGAACTTCGGTACAGTCGGTCGTAGTCGGTTGACTGTCGGTAGCGCAGGCGCTTGCCAATAAAGTAATTGCCGCTCCCAGGGATAGTTTCAACAGCTGTTTTAGTAAGAGCATGGTGACCTCATTCCGATTTGATAAGTTGTTGATAGTGCCGGTTTTATACGCATGAAGTTCTTCCTTGAGGGTTTAGGTTGTGTCGAATCGTATTGTATTCAATGCATTATAATTTAATTATCATCAGTTAAATTCGAGAGAAATCATTGACGCTAAAACCGCATGACTGACTGTTTTGATCGACCCGGACAAGAAAAAAGTCTTCGAACAATTATGCGCCTCGCAAGACTTGATCCCGTCTCAGAACGACGGGCGGTCGTATCGATGCCAAGAGCGGGGTAGATAACCGCGCCTGCATTTTTTACATTCTTGCGGCTCGGCAAGTTTTTTAAGCAACCGGAAACGGGGTTTAAACAGAAGTCGGACGGCGAATGCCGAGTTTGTTCATACGACTTTCGAGAGTGGAGGGTTTAAGGCCGAGAATGGAGGCCGCGCCGGCTTCCCCACGGACCCTCCAACCACAGGCAGTCAACACTCGAGTGATATGATCACGTTCGATCTGCTCCAGCGATGCCAGGTTGGTTTTCGCGCAACCCGCTTCAGCCCTGGAGTCGGTTGGCAGATCGATTTTTAGGGTGGGCCCTTTAGCAAGAATGACCGCTCGTTCAATGACATTTCGCAACTCGCGTATATTACCCGGCCAATCGTAGCTACAGAGAGCCTGCAAGCTGGATTTGGCTATCACATCGATCGATTTATCCATTGTCGTTGCAATTTCCTTGATGAAGACTTCGGCCAAGCGGGGAATGTCTTCGCGCCTTTCACGAAGAGGCGGCACATGAACAGGAAAAACATTCAGTCGATAAAAGAGATCCTCACGAAAACGCCCCTCTTCCACTTCCTGATTAAGATTTCGATTCGTCGCGGCGACCACCCGCACATCCACTTTGATCGTCTTAGGGTTGCCCAAGCGTTCAATCTCTTTTTCCTGCAAGACTCTCAATAGCTTGGCCTGAGCATCCGGCGGCAACTCGCCGATTTCGTCGAGAAAAAGCGTCGAACCGTCGGCCAATTCGAAACGTCCGATTTGCTTGGAAAGCGCACCGGTATAGGCACCTTTTTCCCGCCCGAAAAGCTCGCTCTCGATCAGCGCAGCCGGAATCGCCGCACAGTTCACCCGGATCATCGTCCTGTGTTTTCGCGGGCTGGCTTCGTGAATCGCGGTCGCCAACAACTCTTTACCTGTTCCTGTTTCACCGATGATCAGAACGGTAGCGGGCGTGGCAGCCACTTGCTGAATCTCCAATAAAATGCGCCGCATTTCAGCGCTGCCGCTTATTATTTGACTCAAACCCTGCCGCTCCGATATTTCGTGGCGCAAATAAATGTTCTCTTGGTGAACTTGGTCTTTAAGATCGCTAATTTTCTCAAGGGCCGTTTTGAGTTCGGCATTGGTCCGCTCAAGTTCGTGCTTGGTGCGACGAATCTCGGTTATGTTCAGACTAGCCCCCATCAACCGATCAGGTTGTTCTGTGGCGTCGAGCTGGTATCTTCCGGTCGCGCAAATCCAGTGTTCACTGCCGTCCGGATGTACGACTCGGTATTCTTCCCTAAAACCATGTCCGCCCTGCAATGTAAGTTGCACGGTCTCTCTGACACGCTCTTTATCGTCGGAATGAAGACATTGGAAAAAACGTTCCATGTTCAGCTTATCACCAATAGGTAAACCATAAATTTCCCGCGCTCTATCGGTAGCCCAGATCGTATCCTCCGGAATATTCCAAACCCAAAGACCGATGTCGGCGGCATCGGCAGCCAATCGCATTTGTTCCTCTCTTTGTTGGAGTGCTTGCACGGCGAATTTTCGTTCCAGCACATTGGAGAAGACATCGGAGATCAACTTGAGACCTTGCACTACATCGGCGGACCATTGCCTTGGTCGAGCCGAAGCAAAACCGATACCCCCGGTTAAACGCCCGCCAACGATGAAAGGAAATAACAAGTCGGCTCTTATCCCATATTTGAGAAATCCTTCCCGTTCTTTAGACCATTCGGGCGACAGCGCGTCTACATCGTTCATGACGAAGGATTTGCCCGCCAAGAGGGTTTGAGTCAACAATGGTCCTTCGGACATCAGAGATTCCGCCAACCATGGTTTGGTGCAGGGTTTGGCATAGCTGTACTTAGAATAAAAATCTTGACTGTCCGCCGTGATTAAGCCCAATCCGATATGATCGATATCGAGATTTTCGGCAATCCGGCGCAAGCTATCGTTGATCTCTTGGTCGATCGTGTCCGCCGGCACGCGCACGAACTTGGCTGAAAGCTCCGCCAACAACGATTGGAAGTGAAGTTGCTTTTCCAGCGTACTCAGTGGATTGTTGTTTTTAGAATTGTCCATGCAAAAATACGGGTGCGTCGATCAGTTGACCAAGATAATAACCTTATTGTTTATTTGTACTTGTGTTCGGAAGAACGCACAAGCCTTATTTCGATCCCATCGCGTCATCGCTTCAACGCATGTTTCTCAACATAAGCGTCATTGAAGTTATTAGCCTAGTCCGCAAAAGAAAGTCTTTCCCATATTGGATAGTCCGCAAGAACGGCCAAGAATCAAGCTTGGCTTGCCGATTTCGTTGCAGAGCGAGACTAGAACCCTAAGTGAAATCAAGTTAGGTTGTTCATTAAGGCCTTTTAACCTTAGCTGATGTTAAATTAGCAATAATCACAGTTCGGGGATATTAAAGCGATCATTGAGGATGCCGAAGAGAGGAAGTCTTCAAACGCTAATCCTGCAACCAGGAAAGAAATAATTTATAACCCACAGCCAGAACAACCGCGCCGACGAATAGCCCGATAATTCCTGAAAATATCATGCCGCCTATAGCGCCAATGAACACGACAGACATCGGCAGATCTAGACCGCGCCCCATCAACAGAGGCTTCAGTATATTATCCAATAGCCCCACTCCCAACATCCACACCGCAAACAAACTTGCAGTCGTTGTTTCATGTGTTGAAAAGACATAGATAATACTCGGAAAAAGTAAAATAAAAGTCGGTAACTGGACTATCGCAAGGAACAGGCATACGATTGTCAGAACGGCCGCTCCGGGCAAACCGGCAAAAAAGAACCCCATACCGGCCAATACAGCCTGGATTATTGCCACGCCCAAGACACCACGAGCCACGCCGCGGATAGTGGCGATACATAAGCCTGTCAATTCCTCGCCTTTTTGCCCGGCAATATGCCGCCCGATATTTAAAGCAAGCAGATGGCCGCTTTTGCCGTTGACAAGCAGTAAGCCGCTGATAACAACCGACACCAACAATTGCAGGATTGCCGTCAGTGCCATTGCACTCAAGGCAAACAACCACTTGCCGAGTTCCTTCAGTTGCGGCGCATAGGTCTTGACGGTCTCATCGAGATGATTCGAGGCATATTGCCAAAAGCCAAAGATTGGCTTTCCGATTAACGGCCAGCCGGCCACTTTTTCGTTGAGCGGAGGCAGCCTGAATGTCTCTTGATGGAGTCTCAGGATCAGTTCCTGCATCTCATTCCCAATCATAGCCACTAAAATTCCACACGGTCCGAGAATAATCAGCAAAAGCACGGTTGTAATGAAACCAGCCGACAGTTTCTCCCTCGAACCACACCTCTGCGATAGTCTTAGATGCACCGGATAAAGTGCTACCGCGATAATGGTTCCCCAGGCCAAAGGATTTAGAAAAGGCTTGGCGATGTTAAAACACCAGACCAGTAACAGAAACACAAGACCGATTTTAATAGAAGTTTCCAGGGCTCTCCGTGTAAAGTCGTTAGTGGTGATTGAGTGGCTATCGTTCTGCATCTCTTATGTCTCCGTTCTTGTGAAAGTATTTGTGTTGAATCGTTTCGAGTAAATCCTAGCCCATATTTGACATCTAATTTTAAAACTATTTACGAATCGATATTTTATTGATTCGTAAATGGCCGTAAGGCACTACATAGGCGTTTTTTAAGCGAGATTCGATCTACAGTAGAGTTTTTTTACACCTCCAGGCAACGGGTCAAGGCCCATTTTGTGGTAAATCCGTGCTAATTCCGCTTCCGGTTGTGTGCTTTTGCGGATGTGCAGAATACCGCCGTCGGCGCGGCGGTGACACGTGTTAACGCCGACATAAACCCGCAACTATTTGCCGCAGGATAAAATCAAAAAAATACGGCGGACGGCACATCTTCAAAGCATTATAAAACGCCCCGCTAAAACGGGATCTCATCATTGAAATCGCACTCCTCATATTCCGCCTGTTGTTCATCCTGTATTGTTTTGTACATGTCCAGGATATCCTCACCATAACGTTGCCAAATGGCTTCTTTCAAATCATCGAGGAACTGATAGACGCAATCGGCCTCTTCCGGTGTCCAATGTGTGGTGATTTTCAGTATTTTCATTTGGCGGCCCCTTGTTGTCTGCTGCGTCGTTCCGTCGCTTGTTCTTTGGCCTCTTTCATGCGATACGATTGTCCCTCGATCGCGATGATCTCACTGTGATGAACCAACCGGTCAACCAGAGAGACGACACAAGCGGCATTGGGAAAGACGTCGTTCCATTCGGCGAACGGGCGATTGGTAGTGACCAGCGTTGACCGTTGTTCATAGCGTTGATTGACGATTTCAAACAGCAGATCCGCGTGGCGGTTGCTGTAGGAGAGATAGCCGACTTCATCGATGATTAACAAAGCCGGTTTGGCGTAGTGCTTGATTCTTCGCCGCAGTGCGTTGTCGCTGTCCAGGGCGGCCAGGTCATTGAGCATGTTGGCGGCCGTTGTGAACAAGACCGTATGGCCGTGCATCACCGCTTGATAACCGAGGTTTTGCGCCAGGGTTGATTTGCCCACGCCGTTACCGCCCAGTAGGATGATATTATTGGCGCCGGTTAAAAAATCCAAGTGCATTAACGCATGGATCGCGTTTTGATCTATTTTATCCGGCCACTGCCAATCGAATTCGGTTAAGGGTTTAAAGCGTCCCAGTTTAGCGTGACTTAAACGGCGCTCCAGTGAACGTTGTTTTCGCTCTTGCCGTTCCCAGTTTAATAGGGTTTCCAGCCAGGGATACTGTGCTTGCGTCAGTTCATGCCAATGCGCCTGCACCCCATGAAGCTTGAGCTCAATCGCTTGTTGCTTGAGTTGGTCGGCATCAATCATGGTTTTCCTCCTTGGTTATCGCTGTTATAGCGTTCTCTGGCTCTGGTTCTTTCTTTTGCGCTTTCTTTTTCTCCTTCTCCTTCTCCTTATCCTGCTCTGTTTCGCTGTCATTGACCGGGCCGTCCTCATGACTGGGATTGAGTTGGTCATAGTCAGCCAGGTTGACCGCTTTGACGCAGTACGGCTTGACTTTATCGGGTACCGCGACAGCCAGGGGCGGCGGTTGCCGTTTTTCATCACGCCGGCGTTCCAGGATTTGTTGCACCGCTTGCGGGTAGGGCGATTGCTGTTTGAGCGCTTCGTCGAGCGCGCTGTGCAATTCGTCCCGGCCATAGTCATCCAATAGCTGGTTCAGTAAGCGGAGGGTGGTGGTTAACACATGGCCCCGTTGGATGGCTTGCTGCAGAAAAAGGGGAATATGCGCGGAAGCGGCGCTTAAGCGGTCTTGCCCGCGGTGCTGCTTGGCGTTGGTTTTTTGCAGCCATAAGGCATTAATATGGTTTTCATCTTCGATTTGCTTAGCCTTATCGAAACTGCGTCGATGTTCGGCAATCATGTGTTCGCCATCCACTATGCAGAGCTGCTTAAGATCGGCGATCACCGTCAGCGGTTTTTGTACGTGCTGATGCGGAATCGAGTAATCATTCAAGTCAAAGCGGATATAAGGCGTCTTTCGGGCTATGACCGGTTTCCTTTCACGGGTATCAAACGGGTTGTCCGGCAGACTGAGCAAACGCGGCTGCTCCTGATGAAAAGCCTCCTTCACCGTCAGTTCGGTATTTTCCGGGCAGCGCCGCTCGCCGCTAACGCCTTGACACCATTGATCGGCCTGATGATTCAGTTCTTCGAGTGTTTGAAAATGTCGCGCGGCAAAAAAGTTATCCCGGATATAACGAATCGCCCGCTCCACACGGCCTTTTTCATTGCCGCGCGCGACGGCGACCGGGCGTGGCTCAAAGCGATAATGCGCGGATAAGGCCAGCAACGTGGGATGAAAACGGATGGCGTCGCCTTGGCGTTCCAGCACGGCCGACTTGAGATTGTCATAGAGCAGCACCTTGGGTAAGCCATTCCAGGCCTCGAACGCCGCCACATGACCGCGTAAAAAGTTTTCCATTTGTTGATTGAGGTAAAACTGCAAATAGATTTGCCGCGACCAACTTAACACCATCACAAACGCCATTAACGGCCGTTTGGCTTTGCCTATTTGAAGCGAACCAAAGTGGCCCCAATCCACTTGGGCCTGTTCACCGGGTAAGGTTTTTAAGCGCAAATAGGCTTCCGGCTGTCGGCGCGGCCGCAGTTGACTGATGCGCTGGCGGAACTGGCTGGGGCCGCCGGGATAACCCCGTTGTTTCGCCATCTCATACAGCCTGGCGGCCGTCAGGGTCGGAAACTGCGCCAAGGTCTCCCGGATAAACGGCAAATACGGATCGATGATCGATGGCCGCGGCGAGCGTTCAACCTTCGGCAGGCCGGCTTGCGATAACACGCGATCAATAACGGAATGATGGATGCCTAACTGGGTGGCAATCGTGCCGACTCGCCACTGCTCCACAAAATGATAACGCAGTATTTTCGCTTCAATGTCTTTATTTAGGGTCATCATCCCCCCTCGCCCGCGAAGCGGTTCCGCAATACAGGTAAAATCCGGCCGGCATGGACAAAATCCCGGCGTAACCAAGGCGCACACAGAGCACCGCAATGGTGACAACGCAAATCACCGGCCATGAATTCGATGGTTTCGGCTTTTTCGAGTCCGGTGCGCTTACGTTTCAGTACATCATGAGCGGTCACCGGTAAGGAACCCTGATGCGTTACTTTTTGTTTCTGTCGTTCCCGAAACCGTTGTTGACGGCTGGCATTATGGAAGCGTCCTGAGCGGGTGCACTGATATTTTTTCCCGGCGCGCCTGCGGGAGTCTAAACGAGCGGACGCGGCGCATCCGCGGGTGCAATAACGCTGACCACGATCACAACTTGAGCAGATGATGACCTGGGTATGACAACGGTGACAATGATAAAGGCGGGCGGATCGGCACATCGACAAAAAGGCCGATGAGGGCTGGATTTATTCCCCAGATATGTCACACTGAGGATCGTGCTTCGGCACGGTTTTGGGGGTATGGCGTCAGCGTTGACCGTCAAATCTTGGTGGCGTCATACCTTCTCTCAACGACACCGCTCTTTATACCGCTGACCGTGATGCTTTGCTTGATTATTGATGAATTGCGTTCGGAAAAAACCCTCCATCACGATTTTTTCAGCAGGCTATTTGAGGCTGGGGGATAACGTGGGGGGATTTTAATATTCGGCAAATAACTGCGGATTTGGGCTGGTTTTTACAACACGGCATTGGACGGATAGTGCGTCTCTTAACAATGCTGGCCGATACCGTGGTATTTTTCTTGAAGCCGACCGATGCGCTGTTGCAGTTTGTCGAGGCGCTTTTCGGCGCGCGGTTTGTGGAGGCCATCGGCAATTTTTTGCAATCCGGCCTCGAAGCGTTCGCACAAACGGTGATCGATGCCGCGCTCTTTTTGTTCGCAATGAGTCCGTTTCGATCAATATCCGCGCAAAAACCAAGCAACGCGACTTGATCGACCAAGCAGCTAGCCGCTTAGGCCGCAGTCGCTCAGAATTCATGCTTGAAGTGGCCTGCAGAGAAGCCGAGGATGTCCTACTCGACCGAGCTTTTTTCGCCGTCGATGCCGGTACGTTCACGCAATTTCAAGCCCTATTGGACGAACCGCTGCCGCCCACGGATAAATTACGCCGCTTAATCAAGAAAAAAACCCCTTGGGACTAATGGCTGAGTTCCGTCTATCCGCACCGACTCCTATTACCGCAGAGCATGACATTATGTCGTTTGACTGCGGTGAGTTATCGCTAAACAACTGGCTGCAAAAACGCGCTCTGAAAAATCAAGCAGCGGGCGCATCGCGTTGTTTTGTTGCGTGCCATGACAAGACGGTAATTGGGTATTATTGCCTATCGGCAGGTGCAATCAGCCATTCATCCCCCAAATCGATGCGACGATATATGCCAGACCCACTGCCTGTTATCTTGCTGGGCAGACTGGCAATCGATCAACGTTATCATAACCAAGGGATTGGCCAGGCACTGCTGCGAGATGCCATGCTGCGTGCCGTAAACGTTTCCAAAGACACAGGCGTGTTTGCCATTCTGGCTCATGCACTTTCCGAACCCGCCAAACAATTTTATCTTTCGCGTGGTTTCGTTGAATCCCCGATCCAACCAATGACGCTAATTATGACCTTGGAAACCATTCGGTCGATTTTAGCCGAGCCTGATTAAGAATCAACTTTGAGATCTGTCTGTGAAACACGGACAAGATCACTATGACTGTGCACCTAATAACACATAACACATAACACATAACACATAACACGCCATTTTCGTCCAATAACCTCCGCTCTCCTACAAAATCGGCACTCATGCCCTTCGATAGATCGTCAAATATCAATAAAATCAGTCAACTATCGGCTTTTATGGTATCGGCAACAAAATCGGCAAAGATTTGCGCCATCTGTATAATTAGTCTTTGAAAACAGATTATTAGATTAGTTAAAGATCGGCATGCCAATACCAACCGAAACGCCTTATCTCATTGAGCCTTGTTTGCTGGAAAACCCACCATTGGATGTAGTCGATTTGGTGACGGAACTGACCTCACTGACTGAGCAGCTAGGTACTCGATTACATCCCGATGCCGCCGCAAGCTTGGCCGATATGGTGCGGAACATGAATTGCTATTACTCGAATCTGATTGAAGGCCATAACACCCTACCCCGCGATATTGAGCGCGCATTGGCCAATGAACTTGATAACGATCAAGCTAGGCGCAATTTACAGATCGAAGCCAGAGCGCATATTCGTGTACAAAAGCTGATCGACGAGATGCATACCCAAAATGCCTTGCCGGAACCGGCGTCTTCAGGTTTTTTGCGGTGGCTACATAGCGAGTTTTACAGAGACGCCAATAATGAGATGCTGGTGATTAAACAAGACCAACAAGATTTCAAAATGGTGCCTGGGGCCTTTCGTTCCCTAAAATCCCATGATGTTGCAGTTGGTCGCTACCTGCCGCCCAGTAGTGAAACTGTGGCGGATTTCATGCGGTATTTCGAAAAGCGTTACCAACTCGAAACGGTGGGCAAAGGAAGCCGTATTTTAGCGATGGCCGCCGCGCATCACCGTTTGGCCTATATCCACCCGTTTCCCGATGGTAATGGCCGTGTCAGCCGATTAATGAGCCACGCCATGGGGCTTAAGGCCGGAATCAGCACATCCGGGTTATGGTCTATTTCGAGAGGATTGGCACGTGGCCTAAACAGCAGACAAGAATATAAACAAATGCTGGATTATGCCGACAGCCCAAGGCAAGGTGATTTGGATGGGCGCGGTAACCTGTCGCAAAAAGCATTGACCGAATTTGTCAGATGGTTCCTAGCGGTGTGTATCGATCAGGTGAAATTCATGGTCTCATTGTTTGAGTTCGATCAACTCACCAACCGATTGAAAGTCTACACCGAAACACAGGGTCTACGACCCGAGGCCTTTTTCATTTTGCATCGAATTCTCTTGCAAGGGGAAATGCCGCGCGGCGAAGCAGAACGAGTGACTGGCCTGAAAGAACGCAGTGCCCGTATGGTGTTGGCTGACTTGGTCAAAGATGGCATTGTCAATTCTCAGACCCCCAAAGGCCCCATATCGCTGCGATTTACCAGCCAATCCATCGACATGCTGTTTACCAAGTTATTTGCCGAAAGCTAATGTTGTTTGGTTGCTCAATCAAATTCAGTTTGCCTGGTTTTCAATTAATGGCAAGGCCATAATTTCACGGGGCAACAGATCTTCAACTTTCGATCATTTTATAACCCAAGCTGCGATAACCCGCTTTCCGTCTTTCGTTCATCTTGCATAACATCAGGACTTGGTATCGGATAAGCCCGCATTGCATAAACACAATCGGATGGTGGCCGTCTTTTCGAGTCAATGTCGCCGATAAGCCCAGCCCATAGTTGGCAACTACATCATCGACTTCATGATTTTTACTCAAGCTTTGCATGATGGCCACATCAATCACGCCTGTGGGTTTATTTCGACCGCCGCCGATTTTGCCAACCTGTTTTTTCGGCACATTCAAAAACATCGCAATGCGCTCCAGCCACTGATCCAGTAGTTGCCGACGGTGGACGATAATCAGTGTATTGACTTGGCATTTACAGTTCATATAAAAATACCGATCGGTAACGCTTACTTGGCAAAGAAATAGCGCATCATCTAAAATTCCTGATCGGTAATATAACGACAACACTATGCCATGGAATTAGGGAAAATCGTTGCCAGCCAACGCAAGGCGCAAGGATTGACGCAATCCGATTTAGCAGGACTCGCTCAAACCGGTACACGCCTTATCAGCGACTTGGAAAATGGCGGCTCTTCCGGATTTCCCGTGGTAACCCCCAATATCTAGTGATTCGCAAACATGATCCGTCGTCCCTGGACATCCAGCCAAATATGCTGGAATAATCGACCCAGGTTATATATGCCATAGCAGCGGCGCTTGATCACTTTGATTTTATTGTTCAGCCCTTCGACAAAGCCGCTGGTTTCGCGTCTAATAAAATAGTTGGTGATCTTATCCCGCCAGTTATCCAACGTGGTGATAAATGGTGCAAAACAGGCTAAACCTAATGCCTTGATTCGCTCCAACCATTGCGTTAAGGCTTGTTCGGCCTGTGTTTTACTCTACCTCCGCTCAAAAATGCCGGTCAGCACTTCCCGTTGCACATACACGTCTCTCAAGATCGGTGCATATTGAAACAGCAGCAATAACATGACTTGCTGTTCTTCTGTTAGCGCTGCCCAAGGTTTTCGGAAAGCCCACATTACCCCTTTCATTTGCCCCCCCGACATAAAAAAGGTGAATTGTTTTTATGTGGACCGATTCCGTGGAACTGGCTATGCATGGTGTCCCAGGTTGGTGGGAAAGGATGCGCACTGCAAGTAGCATTAGCCTTGTGGTTTTTATCCGGCCTCAATCATCATTCTGCAACGGTGAAATTAACCCGAAAAACATTGAAATCGTTGGGAATTGAACGAAATGCAGGGTATCGAGGGTTGCGGACATTAGAAGATGCCGGTTTAGTATCTGTTGTTCGAAAACCTGGCGCGTGTCCTGTTGTCACGATTTTGGATATTAAAGGAGTGATGCCATGAAAACGGTGGACCTTAATCAAGCATCAAAATTGTTAATGATGCATCCGCAAACGGTTCTCCAACGCGCCAGATCAGGAAACATTCCAGCGGCGAACCCCGGCAAATGTTGGGTGTTTATTGAAGAAGACTTGCTCAACTGGATCAGATCACAGTACACTCGCCCTAGGCAGGATGTAGGGCAAGGAGGCAAAGAAATATGCTCTTTAAAAGAAAAAACAGCCACTATTGGTGGTATAAATTCACCGACCTCAGCGGCAATACAGTACGCCAGTCTGCTAAGACTACCGATAAAAGAAAAGCGCAGGAATTAGCGGACAAACATAAGGCGCAATTGTGGGATCAAATCAAACTTGGGCATAAACCGCAATATTTGTGGGAAGACTCCGTCGTCAAGTGGATCAACGAAGCGCAGAAAAATTCGATCGCCGATGATATCTGTATGTTTCGTTATTTAGACCCATCATTAAGTGACATGACTTTAGATCAGATCAGCCGGGACCAAGTGGAGAAAATCATCGCCCAAAAATTAAAACTGGCCTCACTCGGACGGGTGAACCGAATTACCGCACTGAACAGAGCGGTTTTACGGAAAACCGAAAGGGAATGGAGCTGGGGCTGGATTGATAAAGCGCCAGCGATCCGTCGCCTAAAAGTAAAGCGATAAACGCATGCGCTGGATTACCAAAATAGATGCGGCGCGATTATACAAAGAACTACCACCGCATCTGGAAGCGATGGTCCGTTTCAGTTTGACGACTGGATTACGTGAAGCAAATGTGACCGGCCTGGTGTGGAACCAAATCGATATGCAACGGAAAGTCGCTTGGATTCACCCTGACCAAGCAAAAGCCAAAAAAGCCATCGGCATCCCGCTTAACCTTGAGGCCATTGCGGTGATTCGGCATCAAATCGGTCAACCATAGCACGCATGTGTTCAGTTTTAAGTGGGAAGCGGTGAAAAAAGCAGGCGGCGCTGCCTGGAAAAAAGCGCTGAAACGTGCCGGTATCGATAATTTCCGCTGGCACGATTTACGCCATACCTGGGCAAGCTGGCACGTGCAAAATGGGACGCCGCTGAATATTCTGCAAGAACTGGGGGGGGGCTGGAATACCTATAAGGTGGTTTTACGCTATGCTCATTTGGCTCCAGAACACCTAGCAGGCTATGCAGCTACCATTTTGGACACACCGGGACACATTTTTGGGCACATAAAAACGCAAGGTATAAAAAAACCAGTCGCCATAGTCAGCTAACTGGTTGTTTTATCGAATAAATGATGGTGGGTCGTGTGCGATTCGAACGCACGACCATCGCATTAAAAGTGCGGTGCTCTACCAGCTGAGCTAACGACCCAACAAAGATTGACTATTATAAGGATATTTCGGCTTTGTGCAACTCTTTTTTATTTATTTTGATACCGGGTCGGGTCTTCAATCCCTGCCAACTCGAAACCTACCTTGCGAAGCCTGCAGGCGTCGCAAACTCCGCAAGCATTACCGAATTTATCCGCAGAATAGCACGATACGGTCTGACTGTAATCGACGCCTAATTCCGAACCGGTGCGTATGATATCCGCTTTGCTCATTTCGATCAATGGAACATGTATCGAAAAATGCCCTCCTTCTACCCCGGCCTTAGTTGCCAAATCAGCAAGCGATTGAAAAGCCTTGATAAAGTCGGGACGACAATCGGGATAACCGGAATAATCGATCGCATTGACGCCGATAAAAATATCTCTCGAATTCAAAACTTCCGCCCATCCCAATGCAAACGATAAAAAAATCGTATTTCTGGCCGGCACATAAGTAACCGGTATACCTGGCTGTAACGAACTGGGTACGGCGATGTGCTCATCGGTCAAGGCAGAACCGCCAATATCACTTAACCCTATATGGATGATTTTATGATCGATGACGCCGTATTCCGCCGCGATGCGTTTGGCCGCTTCCAACTCGGCATTATGTCTTTGGCCGTAATCGAAACTCAGCGCATAACAAGCGTAACCTTGTTTTTTGGCAAGCGCTAATACAGTAATCGAATCCAATCCGCCGGATAATAAAACGACCGCTTTTTTTTGCATGACTCTTAACGTCCTTGCGCGTCGTTCCATAACAGTTTATGTAACTGGATTTGGAATCTGACCGGTAAATTATCGTTCAGTATTTTTTCGGCTAGTTCTTTTGGGTCCTGCTGCCCCATCGTTGGTGAAAATAATAATTCACAGCGCTGGTCCAAACCATATTGATCGATGATGGCCTTCGACCATTGGTAATCATGGTCATCGCCGATCACAAACTTCACCTGATCACTGGCCTTCAGATATGCAATGTTATCGAATAGATTTCTGTGAAGCTCGCCTGAACTTGGCGTTTTCAAGTCCATTACTTTAACTATACGATCGTCGACATGTGACACATCGAGCGCTCCGCTGGTTTCAATCGAAACCTGATAATCCAAATCGGCCAAACGACTCATTAACTCGAGACAAGCGGGCTGAGCCAAAGGCTCGCCGCCGGTCACTGTAACGTATTTCGCGCGATATTGGCCGACGCGGTCGATGACTTCATCGATCGACATCCTTTCGCCGCCGCTAAAGGCATAGGCGGTATCGCAATAGACGCACCTCAACGGACATCCGGTCAAGCGAATAAAAACCGTCGGCAAGCCAACAGTATTAGACTCGCCTTGCAACGAGTAAAATATCTCAGTGATTTTTAACGAAGACACGGTTACTGATTATTATTTAGCTGCTGTAATTTTTTGGCCGCTAAATGAGCGGCTGTCGTGCCGGGATAGGTTGCGGTAATACGAGTAAAATATTCACGCGCCTTGGCAAGGTTATTTTGCTCTAATTCGATATAGCCGAGTTTCAACAAGCCGTCTCTCACCTTCGGACTATTCGGATAATTCGTAATGAGCTTATTGAATGCTTCGCGCGACAAACTGACTTCGCGATTCACCTTATAAGCTTCGCCTAACCAATATTGCGCATTATCCGAATACTCTCCCGCCGGATAATCAGTCAAAAATTGTTTAAACTCGGAAATGGCGTTACTGTAATGGCCATTTTTCAACGTTTCATAAGCCTGCTGATAACGCTGTTTTTCGGACTCGATACTTGCCGATTTAACCGGTTCCGGCTTTGCCGGGACTACTTGCGGTTGCTGTATGACTGGCGCAACAACAGGAGCCGACTGCGGAACCACAGCCGGCTCAGGCACTGTTTCCGGAATGGATTGAGCGGCAACTCCCGTACTCTCAACAGCTTGAAGTCGCTGATCCAAATCGGAATAAATCGTATTTTGACGCTTTTTCAACTCAGTAATCGTATACGCCTGCTCTTCCACTTGCCCACGTAATTGCTGAACCTCGACTTGCAATTGTTCGACGCGGCCCAGTATTTCATAAAGCGTACTGGCAGCCGAAGGCTTGGGGGCATTAGCAACGGCAGCAGGGTAAGCGGCGTTATCAACCACCGGCGGTAACGGCATTCTTTGCGCGAATACGCTACCGCTAATTGATAACAATAACAGCAGGCGTAATTTCATTATTGCCCCTGGTAAAGCAATTCGACGCGGCGATTCAGCTGATAAGCCGACTCATCATGTCCGTCAACGGCCGGCTTTTCTTCGCCGTAACTAACGACTTGCAATTGGCTTTCCGATACACCTTGAACTTTCATCATTCTAGCGACCGACTTGGCTCGTTGCTCGCCCAAGGCGATATTGTATTCGGATGAACCGCGTTCATCGGCATGTCCTTCCAAAGTCAAGCGTCTATTTGGGTTCGACAACAGATATTTCGCATGCGCGGCGATCACCGGAATAAAATCTTGCTGCACCTGACTGCTGTCGTACATGAAATAAATCGTGCTTTTCGACAACGGATTCGATGGATCGCTAAATTCGGAACCTAAATACGCGTTAGGATACTCAGCACTGCCGCTACCGTACCCACTGCCAGTACCATAACCACTGCCATAGGTCTCCGAGCCGGATATTCCCGACCCATCGCCATAACCGGATAGATTCGCATCGGCGGTACCGCCCTGCGTTCCGTCCATGAAATCGGTAGCCGTTTCGTCATCCGAACTACAGCCTGTTAATAATAATGCAGCCGCAATTGCCAACGCTAAGACTGATTGATTCAATTTCATTTAAGTGCTTCTCCAAAAATATAAGCCACTAATTTTACATTAATTGTTAATTTCCAACAGATTATCCGTTGGCGACATTTGCCGGGCTAAGGCGACCAGGCCGGCTCACGCACCTCACCGCTGTTAAGTACCAGTTTTTGTTGCATTCTACCATCGATGGATACGACCGATAAAACCGTTCTACCTCCCTGTTTCGTGGCATAAAGTATTTTGGTACCGTTCGGCGAAAAACTCGGCGCATCGTCCAAAGGTCCTCCAGTCAGCACGTTAATCGTTCTCGCCCCCAAATCCATCACCGCTATGCGATAATCGCCTTTGTTGCCATGAACCATTGCCAAACTACTACCATCGCTTGAGAACGACGCGCCGGCATTATATGCGCCATCGTAAGTCAATCGTTTTACCTGACCGCCGCGCGCCGGCATCATATACAGTTGCGGCTTACCTCCGCGATCGGACGTAAATACGATATGGCTTCCGTCAGGCGACCATACAGGCTCGGTATCGATCGAATAGCCGGCAGACAATTTAGTCAGCGAGCGCGAAGATAAATCCAGTGTAAAAATATCGGGACTGCCGTCCTTCGATAGCGTCAACGCCAACTTAGAACCGTCCGGCGACCAAGCCGGCGCGCCGTTGATTCCGGGAAAATCGGCCACTCGGGTCCGTTTACCGGTTGCCAGCACTTGCACATAAATCGCTGACGACTTGCTTTCAAACGATACGTAAGCAAGCACCGCTCCATCGGGAGACCACGCCGGGGACATGATCGGCTCATAGGAAGCCGCTACAGCCCTAGGCCCATAGCCATCGGCATCCGCCACTTCCAGATTATATTTTTTTCTTCCGTTCGGCTCTTTGTTGACCGTAACATAGGCAATACGTCCGCTAAAATCGCCTTTCTTACCGATCAGCTTTTCAAATATCAGATCGCTAATGTGATGTGCCGATTTACGCAGCTCGTTGCTCGGAACCGTCATCCGGTAACCCAGCACTTGTTCATTTTTATAAACATCGAACAATTGGAAATTGATATTATACCTGCCACCTTCCGGTATGACTTGACCGATCACCAAATAGTCCTGACCCAATACCTGCCAATTACGGAAGCGCACTTCCTCCGGCACTGTCGGCTTAGTCAACATATCCTTGCGAGGCAAAGTATTGAAATAACCGCTACGATTTAAATCGTTATCCACAACCTCGGCGATATCGACCGGAATAGCTGTCTGCCCCGCTTGTCCGCCAAACGGCACGATCGCGATCGGCATCGCTTTTTCGGTGCCTTTGGTAATTTGTATTGTCAACTCCGCATGGGCGACTGACGTATACAATGCAATAAAGCTCAATAGAACAATTTTTCTTATCAAATTAAACACTCTTACCCCTTTTTCTACATAAAGTAGGAAATTACCCATCTTCGGCTTCGAACAATTTAAATAATGCACTAGTAACTATCCAATCCCACGGCAATTATCGTTCCCACGCCCTGCGCACATCGTTATACATAAGTCAAAAATTACCCTTTTGCAATCTTAACCAATGAGACCTCGATACCATTTATTGTTACTTAACACTCACGGCCTCGAAATCGCGATCAGGGGATCGCTCCCACATGGCGTCCGCGGCTCTCTGTGGGAGCGGCGCCTCTGTCGTCTCTCACCTAACGCTAGGAGAGGGAAAGCCAATAACGCCCAAACACCAATAGCCTTTCCGGACAACACAACAATTTAGCACTCGGTCACTACTTTTTTTCACACTAGGTATTTTTATTACAGCGAGCGCTCTGCGTGGGAACGATGAGGGGTGTGAACAATTACATGCACTATATACCTATCCCATAAATTTATTGAATATCAATGAGGCTCAAAGTCAAAGTTGAATTCCTTGAATTCCTTGTTGAATAATTCTCTATCCCTGGGTATAGGTAATGGCGATGCTTTTCTAACGGCAAGTTCGGCTGAACGATCAAAAGCAGCATCCCCACTACTCGAAACAACTCTTGCCTCCATTACCGTGCCATCTGAAAGTAATTTGACTTTGATAGTGCACTTGAGTTGGCCTTGCGATGAAAATGGTCTAACCCAACCTCTTTCAACTTTAGATGCAATAGCCTTCTTTGCGTCGTCTTTCGCACTAGCAAGTGCTTGCTGACGTTTAGCTTCGGCTTGTTTTCTAGCTTCTTCGGCAGCAGCTGCAGCCTGCTTTCTAGCCTCTTCTTCCTGTCGCAATTTTTCTGCTTGTTGTCTAGCCAATTCCGATAACCGCTCGGCCTCTCGCTTTTCTGCTTCGGCTTTTTGCCTCGCCAATTCTTCTTGCCGGCGCTTTTCGGCTGCCGCTTCTTCAGCTTTTCGTTTCTCTTCGGCGGCTCTTTTCGCTGCCTCTTCTGCCTTACGCTTTTCAGCTGCTAACCGTTCGGCTTCGGCTTTTTGTTTGGCTGCTTCTTCCGCTTTACGCTTCTCTGCGGCCAATTGTTCAGCCTTTGCCTTCTCCGCTGCCGCTTTTTGTTTCGCCGCTTCATCGGCCTTGCGTTTCTCGGCCGCGACACGTTCGGCTTCGGCTTTTTGCTTGGCTGCTTCTTCCGCTTTACGCTTCTCTGCGGCCGATTGTTCAGCCTTTGCCTTCTCCGCTGCCGCTTTTTGCTTGACCTCTTCCTCGGCCTTGCGTTTCTCGGCCGCGACACGTTCGGCTTCAGCTTTTTGTTTAGCAGCTTCTTCCGCTTTACGCTTCTCTGCGGCCGCTTGTTCAGCCTTTGCCTTCTCCGCTACCGCTTTTTGTTTGACCGCTTCATCGGCCTTGCGTTTCTCGGCCGCGACACGTTCGGCTTCGGCTTTTTGCTTGGCTGCTTCTTCCGCTTTACGCTTCTCTGCGGCCGATTGTTCAGCCTTTAGTTTTTCGGCAGCCATTTTTTTTTGCTGCTCGACCAATTGCTGTTGCTTAAGCTTTTCGTCTTCTTGCCGCTTAGCTTCTTCGATTTGGCGTTGCGACTCGAGAAGCTTATTTTGCTGTGTCTTCAGTCGCTCCGCCTCAGCCTGAATCAACGATTCATCGACCACCATCGCTTCAATAATCTCGGGCGCAGGACCTGTCTCAAACACCGGAGATTTCGAATCGAAGCTCAGCATGAATACGCCAAGAAGCAGAACGTGCAGAGTCAGGGCCAGGATAAAAGGCCCGGTTAATTTACGCTTACTAATCATACGTATTTAATGCTGATATGGCTGTGTCATTAATCCTACTTTGGGGACTCCCGCATTTTTTAAGGCCGCCATCGCACTGATGACTTTGCCATAATCAACAAACTGATCACCTCGAATAAATACTTGTATTGCCGGCTTGCCCCTAAGCACATCGGCAACCGTGGCTGTCATTTCATCAGCCCCCATCACCTGACTTTCCTGTCCTGCCATATCCACATAAAAACGCCCTTCGCGATCGATAGACACGATTATCGGAGGATCGTTTTGCTGCTCGGCAGTCTCGGTGTCTGCTTGAGGCAAATCGACTTCGACCCCGGTCTGAAGCATCGGCGCAGTCACCATGAAAATAATCAACAACACCAAAGTTACGTCGATGTAAGGAACGACATTGATCTCGGCTTTAGGCTTTCTGCGGCCTGATTGTCTACTGCTCATTGACTGTGCGCCTGCCTTTGCAATAAAACGACAAATTCATCGATAAAGAGTTCATACCGCCCGATCAAACGATCCAAACGACTGGCAAAACGGTTGTAGGCAATTACAGCAGGAATAGCGGCAAACAAACCCATCGCAGTGGCTATCAGAGCCTCGGCAATGCCCGGAGCGACTTGAGCTAAGGTTGCTTGTTGCACATTACCCAATGAACGAAATGAATTCATGATTCCCCAAACCGTTCCGAATAAACCGACATACGGGCTAATCGATCCGACCGTCGCCAAAAAAGGCAAATGTTCGTCGAGTCTTTCCAGCTCGCGGTTTAACTCGATCTTCATCGCGCGCTGCGCATTCTCGACTTGAACTTCGGGATCGATACCGGCTTTTTGCCGCATTCTCGAATACTCTCGGTAGCCCGCCAGAAAAATTTTCTCGATACCTTCCGGTTCGAAATCGGCATCGGTCAGCCTTTTGTATAAATCGCTAAGCTCGACACCCGACCAAAATTCCTCTTCAAATTCATCCGCAATATCGGCCGCTTTAGCAAGCTCTCTGGTTTTCGAAAAAATATAAGTCCAAGAAACAACTGACGCGACAACTAAGATCAACATCACCAGTTGAACAATAAAACTGGCTTCTTTAATTAAATGGAACAAGGATAAATCAGCATTCATTATGTAATGGCTCTAATAAAATGTCAGGTATGGCTTTTGGCCTCATGTTTTTGGAATCCAAGCAAGCGATACGCACCGTTCCGGTACATAACACATCGCTTCCCCGGGTAATGGTTTGCTCGAATATTAGACTGGCTTTTTTAGCTAAAGTCACTATGGCGCTGACATTTATTTGTTCGTTAAAGCGCGCGGGCATTAAATAATCGATCTGAACCGAGCGTACAACGAAAATAATTCCTTGCTCGTCGATCAAGCGATCTTGCTCAAACCCCATTGAGCGCAGCATTTCGGTTCGCGCCCGCTCGAAAAACTTCAAATAATTCGCATAGAAAACGACGCCCCCGGCATCGGTATCCTCATAATAAACCCGAACGGGCCAATTGAATGTTTGCATAGGGATGATTGTTTAGGGACTATTTGAGATGCAAAAGCATGAACGAGAGCGGTAAATAGTGAATAGTGAATAGTGAATAGTGAATAGTGAATAGTGAATAGTGAATAGTGAAATGATGCAGCATTTCGACTACTTGTCAAGCGCCGATTTCACCTTTCACCTTTCACCTTTCACCTTTCACCTTTCACCTTTCACCTTTCACCTTTCACCTTTCACCTTTCACCTTTCACCTTTCACCTTTCACCTTTCACCTTTCACCTTTCACCTTTCACCTTTCACCTTTCACCTTTCACCTTTCACCTTTCACCTTTCACCTTTCACCTTTCACCTTTCACCTTTCACCTTTCACCTTTCACCTTTCACCTTTCACCTTTCACCTTTCACCTTTCACCTTTCACCTTTCACCTTTCACCTTTCACCTTTCACCTTTCACCTTTCACCTTTCACCTTTCACCTTTCACCTTTCACCTTTCACCTTTCACCTTTCACCTTTCACCTTTCACCTTTCACCTTTCACCTTTCACCTTTCACCTTTCACCTTTCACCTTTCACCTTTCACCTTTCACCTTTCACCTTTCACCTTTCACCTTTCACCTTTCACCTTTCACCTTTCACCTTTCACCTTTCACCTTTCACCTTTCACCTTTCACCTTTCACCTTTCACCTTTCACCTTTCACCTTTCCTCTCAAGTAAACAAATCGTCGGTCGCGCCCATTTGTACCGGCGGCTGCAAGCCGAAATGCAGATAAGCGTTCTGAGTTACGACCCGCCCTCTGGGCGTACGCATGATAAAGCCTTGCTGTAATAGATACGGCTCCAGCACATCTTCGATCGTGCCTCGCTCTTCGCTGATCGCGGCCGCCAATGTATCTAGCCCTACCGGGCCGCCGGCAAAATTGTCGATCATCGTTCTAAGCAATTTTCTATCCAACGCATCAAAGCCGTTATTATCGACCTTGAGCATCGCCAGCGCTTCGCCGGCAATTTGTTCGGAAACCTTGCCGTCGCCCTTGACTTCGGCGAAATCGCGCACGCGCCGCAATAATCGATTGGCAATGCGAGGAGTTCCCCTCGAACGGCGTGCGATTTCATAAGCACCTGCCGATTCAATTGCAATTTTCAGTAAATTTGCCGAACGCGTCACAATGGCTGCCAATTCTTCGACCGTATAAAATTCGAGCCGTTGCACGATGCCGAAACGATCACGCAACGGCGATGTCAGAAGACCTGCACGAGTCGTCGCGCCGACCAGCGTGAACGGCGGCAAATCAAGTTTGATCGACCGGGCCGCAGGACCCTCGCCGATCATAATATCGATTTGATAATCCTCCATCGCCGGATACAGCACTTCTTCGACCATTGGACTCAAACGGTGAATTTCGTCAATGAACAAGACATCATGCGCCTCGAGGTTGGTCAACAATGCCGCAAGATCTCCGGCTTTGTCGAGCACCGGCCCCGAAGTCTGACGAATATGCACATTCATTTCGGCGGCGATGATATTGGCCAAGGTGGTTTTACCAAGGCCCGGCGGCCCAAAAATCAGAACATGATCCAATGCTTCCTTACGTCCGAGCGCGGCCCGAATAAAGATATCCATCTGCGTCCGCAGTTCTTGCTGACCGACATAATCCTGTAAACGCTTAGGCCGAATCGCTCGATCCTGGCGCTCTTCATCATTGTTACCTTCGGCACTGATCAAGCGGTCGCTTTGAATCATTTCGCTGCCCCTTGCAGAGCTAATCTGATGATGTCTTCACAACTTTTGCCTTCGGCCGGAATCGCGCGAACCATTCGCCCCGCATCTTGCGGTTTGTAACCCAACGCGCATAACGCGCTAATCGCCTCCTGAATCGGCTGCGCGGCAATCGCCGGCAATATCGTCTCGCCACTTTCGGCCGAAGCCGACGAACCGCCTAATTCGGGTAAGCGGTCGCGCATTTCGACGATTAAGCGCTCGGCGGTCTTTTTGCCGACTCCGGGTAAGCGCACTAGAGACTGAGTATCGTTATTGTGAATACACCGATGGAACTCTTCGGCACTTTGGCCCGATAGAATCGTCAAGGCCAATTTCGGCCCGACACCGTTGACCTTGATCAAGGTTCTGAACATCAAACGATCGGATTCGGACGCAAAACCGAATAGGATATGCGCGTCCTCTCTTACAACCAGATGCGTGAACAACTTGACCTCTTCACCGAGTTTGGGCAAGTTATAAAACGTCGTCATCGGCGCTTCGACTTCATAGCCGACGCCATTGACATCGATCACTAGTAACGGCGGCGCCTTACTCGCCAGCTTCCCCCTTAAATAACCGATCATCCGGGCACTCCGAGCCGAAGACGTTGCGCGGTTTGCTGGTAATGCGCATGACACAGGCAAATCCCAAGCGCATCGCCGGCATCGATTTGCATGTCGCCTTGTAAATTTAACAGAATTTTAACCATATGCTGAACCTGCGCTTTTTCGGCATTACCCTTACCGACCAAGGCTTGCTTGACCTGCCTCGCCGCATACTCATAAACCGGCAAACCGGCCGCCTGTACCGCGCAGATAGCCGCACCCCGGGCCTGGCCCAATTTAAGTGCCGAATCTGCATTTTTATGCATGAAGACCTGTTCTATCGCCATTTGGTCGGGCCGGTAGAGCTCGACCACCTGTACCAGGCCTTCGAAAATGAGTTTCAACCGGTCCGGAAAATAATCCGAACCGACCCTGATGCTGCCGCTGGCAATATATTTCGCGCCACGGGACGTATCCTCGATGATCCCGTAACCGGTGATGCGAGACCCCGGGTCTATGCCTAAAATTTTGGTCACTAAATAATGATATCGGTTGCGGGTGAACGGCAAAAAAGTTTTTTCATTCGAAAAATACTAAGGATTTTGTGAAAAATAATTTCCTGGAGCTATGAGATTTGTAGTGGGTTCGGTAACTTGCTTTCCTTGCATAAAAAAATAGGGAAGTTATTTATGACCGAACCCTAAGGAGAAAAACCCTTTTAGGGAGATAGACTTATGAATCAGAAAGCGATCAACCGACGGACATTTGCTCCATGATTTCATCGCTGATATCGGCATTCGAATAGACGTTTTGCACATCGTCCAAATCTTCGAGCCGGTCGATCAGCCGCATCAACTTTTCGGCTTCCCCTGCGTTCAACTCGGCACTGGTCGAAGGCTGCATCGTTATCTCGGAATTTTCCGGCTTGAAATCTTTTGCAATCAACGCTTCCTTAACGTCCATATAACTCTCCGGTGCCGTGATGACGTCGATAGACCCGTCTTCGTTGGTTACGACATCATCGGCTCCGGCTTCGAGCGATGCTTCAATCACAGCATCCTCATCGACCGAATCCGGAAAACTGATAATGCCGACTTTGTTGAACAAATAAGCCACCGAACCGTCGGTACCGAGATTGCCGCCCGCCTTACTGAAGGCATGACGCACCTCGCCGACCGTACGATTGCGATTATCGGTCAAACAATCGACCATGATCGCAACACCGGCCGGTCCATAGCCTTCATAACGTACTTCCTCGTAGTTTTCAGCCTCCAGCGCTCCGGTTGCTTTTTTGATCGTATTGTCGATCGTATCGCGCTTCATATTGGCGCTCAACGCCTTGTCGATCGCGGTGCGCAAGGTCGGGTTCGAAGCCGGATCGCCGCCGCCCGCCTTTGCCGCAACTGAAATTTCACGAATCATTTTGGTAAAAATTTTGCCGCGCTTAGCATCCTGCCCGGCCTTCCTATGCTTGATATTTGCCCATTTACTGTGTCCAGCCATTGCGTCTCTCTAAAACTTTTAAAACGGCGGATTTTAACATTTCGCCATCAGTTAAGAAATATAATCCAACACACCGAGCAACGACGCATCGTCAACGTAGTAATCAGCGCGCTCCCGAACTTTAGGCCGGTCGACTACACCGCCGAAACCGATGAAGCACGCACCGGCCTGCTTCGCTTCCAAGTCGGTATTGCCGTCGCCGACCATTGCCAACGACAAGCCATTCTGTTTTAAAAGCCTACAGATTTCGGCTTTACCGCCGGCTCTAGCTAAAACCGAATCGCGGTCATAATCGATATAAGTCCCGTCTTCATTAAAAAAAACATCGACCGCATGTACATGACTCTCCGGCACATTCAAAAAAGCCGCCATCGGTAGAATAGACTGTCGAATGCCGCCGCTAACGATATAGACTTCGCGGCAATCGGCGCGTAATTTGGCAAATAATTCGGTAACGCCGTCGACAATTTCACTCATATAGCGCTCGGCCAGCCAGTCGATCGCCGCTCGGTCCGGCTTGATCAAATCCAAACGTTGTCCATACACGGCCTCCAGCGGCACTTCGCCATTCATCGCTGCATCGGTCAATTTAGCAATGGCATCGCCTTGCCCTAAGCGCGCGGCCAACTCGTCAACGCCTTCAATCCGACTCAAGGTGCTGTCGAAATCGAAACAAATTCGATCGAATCTCATAAAATAATCTGCGTCGCTTGGAAAACCGCCGGCACATCGCACAACTGTCCCAGTATTTCATCGGTTAAAGGCTCGGAAATGCTGATCACCGCCATGGCACGCTCCTCTTCGTCAGCCGCACTCACCTCCATGCGAGTGATATTGATATTGGAATTGCCGAGTACCGCACTGATGGCCGAAATGACACCTGGCTTGTCATCGTGACGAGTCACAATCAGCGTACCTTCGGGAGCGACTTCTATTTCGAAGCGATCGATTTGAACCAGGCGCGGATGCGATTCGCCGAGTAGCGTTCCGGACAAGGCAATCGATTGATCTCCACAAAAACCGGTAACTTTGACCAACGACAAATAATCGTGTGTTTCCTCGGTTTTCGACTCGACTAAGGCGATACCTTGCCGTTTGGCGATTTTCTCGGCATTGACCCTATTAACAGGGGTCGACAACTTACCGGCCAACAAACCGACCAAGGCCTCGACCGATACCGGACGAGCCTCGACTTCGGACGCCTTGCCCAATAAAGCAACCTCGACCCGTTCGATCGGCTTCGTCGCCAAGTTGGCCAAGACCTTGCCGAGGATATTGGCCAATCTCATAAACTGGCTGGCTTTTTTTAACTGCTCGGCAGACATCCTCGGCAAATTGAGCGCATTGACCGCCTCGCCGGTCGTTAAATAGGTCACGGCTTGGCGTGCGATTTCGACACTGACCGCAACTTGAGCTTCACTGGTCGACGCGCCCAGATGCGGCGTAAAAACAATATTATCCAACGCCAACAACGGCGAATTGACCGGCGGTTCATGTTCGTAAACATCCAACGCCGCTCCGGCGATATCATTATTGATGAGCGCATCGTAAAGAGCGGCTTCGTCGATCAAACCGCCTCGGGCGCAGTTAACCAGCATCGAACTCTTTTTCATTCGAGCCAATTGGTTGCGCCCGATGATGTTTTTGGTTTTTTCGATCAACGGACAATGCAAGGTCAAATAATCGGCCTTTTCAATCAATTCGTCGAGATCGACCGGTTTGACGCCATAACTTTCGAAGATTTCCGGGGTAACGAACGGATCGTATGCGATGACCTGCATTCCCAATCCTAAAGCCCGTTGAGAAACAATGCGCCCAATCGTGCCGAAACCGAGTATCGACAACGTTTTATGCGCCACTTCGGACCCCATTAATTTGGAACGCTCCCATTTCCCTGCGCGAATCGAACGGTCGGCAAACGGCAAATGACGACTCAGCGACAACAAATGCGCTATCGCCAATTCGGCGGTAGTCGTCGCATTGGCATCGGGCGTATTCATAACGATGACACCTTGTTCGGTTGCAGCGGCCAAATCGACATTATCGACGCCGATACCGGCGCGACCGACAACTTTCAAACTTGAAGCCGCTTTGAGAACCTTTTCGGTCACTTTAGTATCGCTACGAATCAACAAGGCATCGAAATCGCCGATTATCTTGCAAAGACCGTCTTCGTTAAGTCCGGTTTCGATATGAATATGAATATCGTCTTGATCATTCAAATAATTAATGCCGGCTTCAGCCAACTTGTCGGAGATGAGTATTTTGTACATGGATGCAAAGTCTTGAAATGGGGCTCAGAAAGTGCATAGCTTAACAGCTTTGCTATAATCGGTTAATCGTAATCGAGCAAAAAAGACAGTTAGAGATCGATCTCGTTCGCAAGTACTGTCAAAATCTCAACAAAACATTAAAACCCCATGAAAACCAAAGAATGGTTCATCGGACTGATCGTCGCCGGTTTAATCGCATCAACCGCCTGGATCGCGTTCAACCCGGCATCGATGACGGCCCCCGACATTTTGTTCACAAGTATTACCGGAGAAAAAATCACGCTGAAGGATTGGCAGGGCAAACCGGTCATCGTCACCTTCTGGGCTACCGACTGCCCTGGCTGCATCAAGGAAATTCCGCATTTGATCGAATTGTACCGGGACTATCATGAGCGCGGCTTGGAAATAATAGCGGTAGCAATGTACTATGATCCACCGAACCATGTCGTCGAAATGACCCGCGCCAAGCAAATTCCGTACAAAGTCGCGCTGGATCTGCAAGCAGAACACGCCAAGGCCTTCGGCGAAGTGCGCCTAACCCCGACAACCTTTTTAATCAAGCCGGACGGCACGATTGCTTTGCATAAAATAGGCGCATTCGACCTAAAGGATATGAAAAATCGCATTGATTACCTCGTTCCCAAGCTTCAGCTTGGGAACGAGAAACTTCCTGCTCTTCATGGTTAAATGCTCTCCTAATCGCACACAACTAAAAGGTTGATTTATGCTCTGGTTAAAAGCTTTACATCTGATCTTCATGGTTACCTGGTTCGCGGGTTTATTCTATTTGCCTCGCCTGTTCGTTTATCACGCGATGAGCAGCGACGATATCAGCAACGAACGTTTCAAAGTCATGGAACGAAAACTATTTTTCGGCATCATGACACCGGGCATGATGGTCACGTTTATCTTCGGCATCTGGATGCTGGTCGATTATGCCTGGGCGCTTTACGGACAAAACGGCTGGCTGCATGCCAAATTGGCGTTGTTATTTCTACTGGTGATCTATCATATTTTCTGCGGCATTTGGCTATTCGACTTCAAACACGACCGCAACCGCCGCTCCCATGTTTATTACCGTTGGATGAACGAAGTGCCGGTGCTGTTTTTAGTCGGTATCGTGATACTGGCCGTCGTTAAACCGTTTTGATCCCTTCTCCTCGAAAAATGAAACTCGAACATTTCGTTAATTGCACAGCGAAAGGCGAACCACAACACGCAAATAATAATTCCGCGCCAATTTTTCAGCCAACCAAGTAATTATTACATGACCACCACACATCCTACCGTTCTTTGCTTTTCCGGCCACGATCCCAGCGGCGGAGCCGGCATACAAGCCGATATCGAAACATTGATCAGCCACCGCTGCCATGCCGCCAGCGTCATAACGGCATTGACCGACCAAGACACGGGTAATGTCAAAAAACTCATTCCGCAAAAACCCGGAGACATCGTTGACCAAGCCAATACCCTATTGGCTGACTTATCGATACAAGCGATCAAAATCGGCCTAATCGGGGATCATGAAACCGCCAAGGCCATCCGTACTATTCTTGAGCAACATCCCAACATTCCGGTCGTTCTCGATCCGGTTCTGGCGGCCGGCGGCGGCACCGAACTAGCCGGCGAACAATTGATAGACGCTATCAACGACCTGTTATTGCCCTGCACAACCGTACTGACGCCCAATAGCGTCGAAGCGCGCAAATTGAGCGGCCGGCAAGATCTCAATGACGCCGCGTTGAGTTTATTAGACAAAGGTTGCCAATATGTATTGATCACCGGCACGCACGAACAAAGCGACAACGTGTGCAACCGGCTGTATCATGATCGCGCGCTACTCGAGTCGTTTCATTGGGAACGTCTGCCGCATAGTTATCACGGCTCCGGCTGCACACTGGCATCCGCGATTGCCGCAATGATCGCTCATGGACTCGCACCTTTTTCAGCGGTCAACGAAGCTCAAGACTATACTTGGAACGCTCTCGAAAATGCTTATCGACCCGGGAAAGGCCAGCACAACCCGAATCGACTTTTTTGGATGGAAAACGACGCATGAACATGCCTAAACGCGGGCTTTACGCGATTACTCAAACCGATGACAAAACAGTTAAAACCATCATTGAAGAAGTTGCCGCCGCGATACGCGGCGGCGCGGTGATGGTGCAATATCGAGACAAAAACCCTTCCGACACCGTGAAACTCGCCAAGGCCCTACTCGAAATTTGTCATGCGGCCAATGTACCCTTGATCGTCAATGACGATATCGAGCTGGCAGCAACGATCGGCGCGGACGGCGTTCATCTCGGACGGGATGACGCCAACATCGTTTTGGCTAGACATCGTCTTGGGGTAAAAACCATCGTCGGCATTTCTTGTTACGACAGTATCGAGCGAGCCCTGGAAGCCGAAGAATTAGGCGCCAGTTACGCGGCATTCGGACGCTTTTTTGCTTCCGGCACCAAACCGCTTGCCTCACCGGCAAAACTGGAAACACTGCAACTTGCCAAGCAAAAATTGACGATTCCTATCGTCGCGATCGGCGGTATCCTACCTGAGAACGGCAAGTTACTGATCGATGCCGGTGCCGATTTGCTAGCCGTGGTCGGTGGCCTGTATGGCCGAGATACTGAGCAATCGGCAAAAATGTTTAACTCATTATTCGAGCGCTCAAACTCATGAACAAATCGCAGCCTTTGCTTGGTTTCGGACAATACGCTGTGCTTGTGCCCTTACTAATAACGGCCTGCGCCGCGAATACCGGCCCAATACGACAACAAGGCAAACAATTAGCTTTCGACCGAGACAAAGGCAATTGCCTTGCCTGCCATGCCATCGAAGACGGCGAATCGCCCGGCAATATCGGTCCGCCGCTAAACAACCTGAGCGCCCGCTTCAAAACTCGGCAACAATTGAAACAACAAATCCGGGATGCGAGCGTTTTCAATCCGGAAACCAGCATGCCGCCATACGGACGCAATAAAATACTGACCGACGAAGAGCTCGATCATGTAGTCGACTATTTATGGTCGCTCGAATAACAATACCCCACGCGATAGGCTGCGGATAAAATAGTTACGTGATCTTGTCACACACTCTTTTGCCCATCGCGAATTGTTTAAACTCGTCCTCGGGCAACGGCTTACTGTAGTAATAACCTTGCGCATAAGCACATGGTCGAGTCTTGAGAAATTCGGCCTGCCCTTCGTCCTCAACACCTTCGGCGATGACTTCGAGCCGGAAGTTATTAGCAATATCGAGAATCGACTCGACGAGCGAAGCATCACTCGGGTCGACTAGTATGTCCCTAATGAAAGTCCGATCGATTTTAATGATATCGACCGGCAGTTTCTTCAAATAACTGAGTGATGAAAAACCGGTGCCGAAATCATCCAATGCGATTTTAATGCCCTGAGACCTCAGTTTTTGCAATTGCCGAATATAATGCTCCTTGTGGCTCATCATCAAGCTTTCGGTTATTTCAACAACGAAATTACTCGCACCGACACCGCTCCGGTTGATCATATCCAGCCATTTATCGACACAACTGCCATTAACAAATTGTAGCGAAGAAAAATTAACCGCGATCGATAAGTCGGCCCCCAATTCGCTATTCAAACCGGCAATAAAATGACAAGCCTTGGCTAACACGAACTCGCCAATCTGCCCGATAAGATTCAAGCTTTCGGCAACCGGAATAAACTCATCCGGCGAAATAAACCCTCTCACCGGATGTTGCCAGCGGATTAAAGCCTCTGCGCCGCATAAATGCTGGCTTTGCAAATCGACGACCGGTTGATAATAAACGATAAAGCGTTCGAATTTAACGGCATTTTTAATATCGTTGACGATACGATGCTGACGCTGCGCCTTCTCATGCATTTCTTGGGTAAAAAAGCGATAGGCGTTACGACCCTCCGCCTTGGCCGAATACATCGCATTATCGGCATTTTTAAGTAATGTTTCGGCCTCTCGGCCGTCATTCGGATAAATCGTGATGCCGACACTGGCAGTAATATTCAGCTCATGGTCGTCCGCCTGAATCGGCATTTGAATGGCTTCGAGTATTTTTTCGGTCGGTGCGATCATATCGGTTTCGGACTCCAAGTTGGGGACCAGCACCGTAAATTCATCACCGCCGAATCTGGCAAAGGTATCGGACTCCCTAAAGACATGCGCCATGCGTGCGGCAACTTCCTGCAGCACGCGGTCGCCTAGCGAATGCCCAAGCGCATCATTGATATCCTTAAAGCCGTCAAGATCGATAAACATTAACCCGAATAGCTTTCTTTCGCGCTGCGCTATAGTAATGGCCTGCTGTAAACGATCGTAAAACAAGTTACGATTAGGCAATTGAGTCAGCGCATCGAAATTAGCCTGCTGATGAATCAATTGCTGAGCGCGCAACGTTTCACCGATATCCGAAAAAATGCCGACATATTTCAAAACACCTCCTTCCGCTTCTTTCAATGCGCTGATCGACAGCCATTCCGGGTAAATCTCGCCGCTCTTGCGTTTGTTCCAGATCTCGCCCTGCCAACTTCCCGATTCCTCAAGGGTATGCCAAAGATTCCGGTAAAACGACTTCGTTTGCTTACCCGAATTGAGTATTTTCGGGTCTTTTCCCAATACTTCGCTCTTGCTGTAACCCGTAATTTCAGTAAATGCCGGATTGACCGAAATAATCCGGTTATTTTCATCGGTAATCACGATGGCCTCATTAGCGGCATCGAACACACTGGCCGATAGACGAATTTGCTGTTCGGCTAAGTATTGCGAAGTAATATCCTCGATGGTCAATACGGCTCCCGTCACTTCACTACCGTCAAGGCTCCGGTAGGGATACAGCGTGAGATCATAATGTCGCCCCTGTTTTTCTTTCTTTATCGAGATACTCTGTTGTGTCTGTATCACTTGTTGCACAGGGCCGGCTAGATTTTCACAACCGAACAATATTTCCAACGATTCGGTTGTGAGCTTACCGTTTGCTATCGAACTAAGCTGAAGAAAACGCTGACCGACTCCGTTATAACGCGTGATTCGCATCCGACTATCGATCACGATCACGGCCATTTCGATACTTTCCAGTATATTTCTCAAATCGTCGTTTAACTCGCCTAATTCCTTCGTTTTAACGGTCAATTCATCGTTCACCAAGGTTAATTCCTCGTTGATCGATTGCAACTCTTCGTTAGACGTTTCCAGCTCTTCATTGGTCGACTGGAGTTCTTCGTTGGTTGCCTGCGCTTCTTCATGCATGATTTGCCATTCATCGACCGAGTTATCCAGCGCTTCGGTCACGGTTCGCAAAGTCTCGCGAGTCGTTTGCAGCTCATGTTCCAATTCGGTAATACATAGCGCCGCCTCACGATCCGGGGAGCTAACTTCGGAATGCTCGGCAACGGGCTCGAATGAAATCAGCAATAAGCTATCGTTAGCCAACTGGTGATAAACCGGCGTAACCGAAATCCGATAATGATAATTCTTGCCTTCGGAAACCAAGGTCAATGACGGACTCTTGACAGGTTTATTATCGGATAACGCTTGATGGCAGAATGCTCTCAGTTCGGTTTTGAAAACCGGATCGATGATCGAAAATAGATTGAAATCCGCCTTACCTTGCCGAATTTTAATAAAATCGTCGCAGTGATTATAAAACTCGAGAACGCGCCCCTCTCGTGTCGAAAGAATACTGGGCGGCACATATTTTTCGATCAATTTCTCTTGACCTACTATTCTATGGGCAGGGAAAACCGGATTGCTGCCACGGTCATTTTCCGTCACTGCGAAATCGATCATTTTTTTGGCATTTAAATCGGGACGAATGACGAGAGTACTGTTTTTGACGAATAACTTATTGTTACGATCGAGCCGTGTGAAGGCATCGTTCAGCTTCCATAGCGACTCGGCCTGCCCGAGAAACAAAATTCCGTTATTCAGCAATGAATAATGAAAATTCTTGAGCACCTGTTCCTGCATCGTCTGATTTAGATAAATCAAGAGATTGCGACAGCTGATCAGATCCAGGCGAATAAACGGCGGATTCTTGATTAAATCCTGACGCGAAAAAATAACCAAATCCCGCAGGCTCCGATTAATACTAAAACCTTGTTCCAGCGGCAGAAAATACTTTTCGCGAAACTCTCGGCTTAAACCGTGTAAGGCCATTTCGTTATACTCGCCTCTCCGCGCGATTCGTATCGCATTGGCGTTGATATCGGTGCCGTAAATCTGCACCCGATAGCGTGAAATTGCGGCACCGAGCTCTTCCATTAACAACATCGCAATCGAATAAGCCTCCTCGCCGGTCGCGCAGCCGGGCACCCAAATACGGATTTCATCGCCGGGCGACTTAGCATTGACAATCGTTTTGAGTGCCTCTCTCAATGCCTCGAATGACTGTTCGTCTCGAAAAAACGATGTTACACAAACCAAGAAACTGTAGGCCAAACGGGACAGCTCTTCGGTGTTTTCCAAACAAAACCGGACATATTCATTGAAGTCTTCGATTTGCAAAATAGCCATTCGGCGATGGATTTGCCGGTTTATCGTACTGCTTTTGTAATTCACGAAATCCATTCCGGTCGTATTCAAGATGTGGTCTATTAACAAGTTGACCGCATCCGGCATGCCTTGTGCCGGATTATTTCCTAGGTTCTTTTCGAAATTGCTCGCTATCGCGGTCAGCTTTCCGGCTGCCTCCGCCGGATCAACAACCAAATCGACATCGGCACAATCGATCGCTGCCTTCGGCATGCTGCTGAATTTAGCCGACTCCGGACGCTGAGCCATCGTAATGCCGCCCGCCGCTTTGACGGCTTTCAAGCCATTCGCGCCGTCGCTACCGGCACCTGAGAAAACAATGGCTATGGCCTTCTCTTGGCATGACTCGGCAAGACTCTTGAAAAAATAATCGATTGAAGCCTTAGGGACTTGCTTAGAGGGCGAGCGGCTTAATTTGAAATGATTGTTGTCGATTGTAATATCGAAATCGTGAGGAGCGACATAAATGGTATTGGCCTGTAAATGGGCATTGTTTTTAGCTTCGTTAACCGGCAGAGCCGTTTCCTTGCGTAATAATTCGGCCAACAAACTAGGCTGGTCCGCCGAACTATGCTGTACGATGATAAAACTCATTCCAGTGTCCGGCGATAAATGCGATACGAATGGAAGCAAAGCCTCCAACCCGCCCGCAGACGCGCCAATGCCAACAACAATCATGCTTATATAGTCATAGTGATAAAACCTCAAAGACTAGCATATTTAACGATTATTTATGAATAATCGCATAAAATGCAATCGACTACTCAAAAAGGCAGTTACTCACTGAACGCGGGACCGTTTAAGGTTAATCCGTTCGTGGTGAGCCCTTCGGCTGCGCTCAGGAGAGCCCTGTCGAACCCATGGGCGGATTAACCATCCACCCTTCGACAAGCTCAGGGCGAACGGTTAATCCTTAGTGCTTTTGTCCCGCCTTAAGTGGGAAGCCAAAAAAGCTTATCTGACTCATCACCGCACATTAGCGGCATCCGGATAAAACAATTGCTGCCCCGATAGTTTGAAGCCGGCTATCAATGCTTGTCCTTGCTTGCCGGTAAGGAATTCAATGTATTGCCTAGCCAATTCGTATTGAGCTGTGGGATAGCGTTTGGGGTTGACGGCAATGAGATGATAAGGATTGAATAGCGTCGGATCATTATCAAAAACGATGCCGATTTCGACTTTATCTTGATAGGAAATGAATGTGCCCCGGTCGGTCAAGGCATAGGCCCGTTTTTGATCGGCCATTTGCAATACGGCGCCCATGCCTTGTCCGGTCGATATATACCACGATCCTTGAGGTTCGATTTCTAACTCGCGCCAAATTTTCTTCTCCTTCAAATGCGTGCCTGACTCATCGCCACGAGAAATAAATACCAACCGGCTCCTAGCTATTCTTTCAAAAGCTTCATTGGCCGATTCGGAAACGCTGACTCGAGCCGGATCGGTATCGGGACCTACGATGACAAAATCATTATGCATCACAGGACTACGATCGACACCATAGCCGGCATTAACAAAGGCCATTTCCGCTTCGGGCGCATGCACTAGCATCAAATCGACATCGCCGTTTTCACCTAGCTTCAAGGCTTTACCGGACCCGACCGCAATTACATGCACCTTGACGCCATAGCGTTTTTCGAAAACAGGATTCAAAACCGACAGCAAACCCGAATGTTCGGTGCTGGTAGTTGTAGACATCCGAAGAATCGGTTCGGCATGAAGATGGCCGGCTATCAGTAAAAAACTGAGTATGAATAATAGTTTGATCATTTTCATGGCTTTTACTGAGTCAATCCAAAGAAACAGGGGCGGGTTGAATATCTTCTGTGGGAGCGACGCCTACATCGCGATGTCGAAGCTATTGATACTTGGCAGCCGATGATTTTTATCGAAGCCTTGGCGTTTTCGGCTTCGATACCATTTGTTGGTTATCCAAGAGCTTCCGGGCTTTCCCTCACCTAGCGTTAGGTGAGGGACGATCTGGGGATCGCTCCCACGGCTTATACCGGAGCCCTCGAATCGCTCTAAATAAAACCTTGGCAATTCAGTGAGTTAATTTTAGCGACATTCTTAGCTTGATGCGTATGGGATAAACGTCTTAGGCTTCGCCAGTCGCGACAAAGGCGTCGCTCCCACAAAGGACTCCAAGAGCCGCCCATTCACCATTCACTATTCACTAGCATTACTCAATGACATCAATGCCGCCGAGATAAGGCCGCAGCACTTCCGGCACATGAATCCTACCTTGCTCATCCTGATAATTTTCGATCACTGCTATCAAGGTTCTGCCGGCAGCCAACCCTGAACCGTTCAGCGTATGCACCAATTCCGGTTTGCCGGTTTCAGGATTACGCCAACGCCCCTGCAAGCGCCTTGCCTGAAAATCCTTGAAATTACTGCATGACGAAATCTCCCGATAGACGCCCTGCCCCGGCAACCATACTTCCAAGTCATAGGTTTTCGTCGATGAAAAACCGGTATCGCCGGCGCACAACAAAACTTTACGATACGGCAGTTTAAGTTTTTTCAGAATCGTTTCGGCATGCCCGGTCAATTCTTCATGAGCGGCCTCGGAGTCTTCAGGCTTAACGATCTGCACCAGCTCGACCTTTTCGAATTGATGCTGACGAATCATGCCTTTGACGTCTTTACCGTAAGCACCCGCTTCACTTCGAAAACACGGCGTATGACAAACGAATTTCAAGGGCATATTCTTAGCGTCGACGATTTCGTCGCGCACAATATTGGTGACCGGCACTTCGGCGGTCGGGATCAAATAGTAAGGCGGCTCGCTTCCGACTTTGAATAAATCCTGCTCGAATTTCGGTAACTGTCCGGTACCTCGCAAACTTTGCGCATTGACCAGAAACGGTACATAAGTTTCGGTATAACCATGTTCGCTGACGTGCGTATCGAGCATGAATTGAATAAGCGCCCGCTGCAAACGCGCCAGCGGTCCTTGCAACACGACAAAACGCGCGCTGGCAATCTTCGCGCCCAGTTCGAAATCCATGCCGCCGACTTTCGCGCCCAATTCGACATGATCCTTCGCTTCGAAATCGAATTGTGTCGGCTTGCCAAAACGGCTAATTTCGACGTTACTTTCCTCGTCTCGGCCGTCCGGCACCGAATCGTCCAAGATATTCGGAATCTCTTCCATCAGTTCGGTCATTTTGGACTGGATGTCGCTGAGTTCGGTTTCCGCCGTTTTCAACTGGTCGCCTAAATGCTGGACCTGATCGAGCAAGGGCTGAATATCTTCGCCATTGGCTTTGGCCTTGCCGATCGACTTCGACCGGCTGTTACGTTCGTTTTGCAGGTCCTGCGTTTTGACTTGTATCGCCTTGCGCTTGGCCTCCAATTCGGAATAAAAGGCCGCATTGAATTCGAACGCACGGCGCTTCAGTTGCTGTTGAACAAAATCGAGATCGGATCTAAATAAACGAGGGTCTAACATTTGGACTTTTTTTTACCTTGTAATAAAAAAAGTATTCCTAAGAGTACTAAGAACGCTTTTATAGAATAATTATCCTAGATTTCTAAGATCATGGAACATCAAGAATCGACGCTGATAGGCGCGACCGCCGGCCAGGTAACGATGTGCGGCAAATCGAAGCGGGACCGCAACGCGATGATCGCTTTTTCGACCTTTTCAGGTTCGTCATAAAATTCGACGACCACCGGCAAATCCACGGACAGCGCCAACAGAGATGTCGTATGCATTTCCCGGTCCTCTCCGTAACCTTCGATTGCTCGAAATACACTGACGCCTGAAATCGCTTGTTCATTGTGCAACATGTCGACGATTTCGCCCGAGTTTGCCTTGCCTTCCAATGCGTAAATACGAACGACAGTTACCGGTTTCGACTTCATAGCTTTTTCCCTATCCAATAACCCGACCAAAGCGCCAATCCGCAAAAAATCGCATTACTCAAAAAAACGCTTAGCATCCAATTCACATTGAGGTCGAGCGGATGCTCGTCTTCAATTAAATATAGAATCAAATACAAACCCGAAAAAGTCACGAACGCGCCGGCACCGATGATCATTACCGCAGCGCGGTATTCAGGCGCGAGTGCAATTTTTTCGACAATTAACGAAGCCACCAAACCGATCAATAAGGCGCCAAGCGCATTGATCGTTGCCATCGCATACGGAAACGCCCAACCCATTGACCGAATCACGCCGCCCGAATAAAGCATCAATAAGCGTCCGCCGAGCAGACCGACCCAGACTGCAATCAGGCACGCGGCGATGCTAACGCCGATATTCAACGCGGCCTTGCCGAAACTACCTTGTTCGATTAAATAGACGGTTTCCAAAGAAAACGTCGAGAAGGTCGTAAACGACCCGAACAATCCGACCAGAATCGCGGCACGATATTCGACGGTCATCGCGACGCGCTGAAGTATCAATGCCTCGACCAACAAACCCATCAAAAACGAGCCTATCATATTGACTGCCAAAGTACCGTACGGAAAGCCTCGCCCCAACCACTGATAGACGCCGGTCGACACCAAAAATCGGAGCACGGAACCGCAAGCCCCGCCCACGGCGACTGCAATAACTTGATTTAACATTAATATCTGATGAAATGTTTCCGATAGTAACGCAGTTCTTCGATCGATTCGACAATATCGTCCAAGGCGCGGTGCGCTTCTTTTTTGACGAAACCGTCCTTGACCGTCGGCGCCCATCTAGCCGCCAGCTCTTTCAGGGTCGACACATCGAGATTACGATAATGAAAATAAGCTTCGAGTTTTTTCATCGAACGATACATAAAGCGCCGATCCTGGCCGATACTGTTACCGCACATCGGCGATACGCCTTCGGGAACCCATAGTTTTAAAAACTCCAAGGTTTGATGTTCGGCTTCGGCTTCATCGACAGTCGATGTTTGTACACGCTCGAGCAAACCGGATTGACCATGATGCGTTTGATTCCATTCGTCCATCTTGGCCAGCACTTGTTCATCTTGATAAATCGCCAACACCGGGCCTTTGGCTAGAATTTCAAGGTCTTTGTCGGTAACGATTGTGGCAATCTCAATAATCGCATCGTTATCCGGATCGAGACCGGTCATTTCGAGATCGATCCAAATCAGACGAGATGACACTTGCTCCATTTTAATTCCCAGTATGATTAAAGTTGCGCGAAATTATAGCATTGGCTACTCTGTATGCCTACTTCTCAACCTTGACGCTTTATATAATGAATACTTTTACCGTTATCTTCCTTTTTGCGCTGATTGTTTCCTATTCGATTCAGTTTTGGCTGTCCATGCGGCAATCGGATTATGTTTCGAAACACCGCGACGCGGTACCCGATGCCTTCAAGGATAAAGTCTCGCTAGAAGCCCATCAGAAAGCCGCCGACTATACGATAGATAAAGGCAAGCTCGGCAAGATTGACAGCCTGATAGGCTTGGTATTTCTATTGTTAATCACTCTGGGCGGCGGCATCGAATATGCGTTCAAGCTATGGTCCGGATTCGAACTATCGCCGATGCTTACCGGTTTGGGCGCGGTCGCAACGATCATATTATTCATGACCTTGGTGGAAGTCCCGACGCATATTTATCAAACCTTCGTAATCGAAGAAAAATACGGCTTCAATAAAAGTACCCCGCAACAATTCATTAAGGATCAGTTACTGCAACTGAGTTTGATGTTGGCGATCGGCCTACCGATTTTGGCCTTGATTCTTTGGGTCATGGACAGCATCGGTTCGCTATGGTGGCTTTGGGCCTGGGCTATTCTCATCAGTTTTTCACTTTTGATGAGCTGGCTGTTTCCGACCGTTATCGCCCCGCTATTCAATAAATTCACACCGATGGAAGACGGGTCGCTGAAACGGCGCATCCAAGGCTTGCTGACCCGTTGCGGCTTCAACAGCCAAGGCATCTTCATCATGGACGGTTCGAAACGCTCCGGACACGGCAATGCTTATTTCACTGGCCTTGGCAACAACAAACGTATTGTATTCTTCGATACCCTAGTCGATTCTCTCGAGGAAGAAGAACTTGAAGCGGTACTGGCACACGAATTGGGACATTTTAAATGTAAGCATGTCATTAAAATGTTGGTCGCCAGCTCGATCATGAGTCTAATTAGCCTGGCCATTCTCGGATGGTTGATCGACAAACCATGGTTTTTCAGCGGATTGGGCGTTTCAGAAGCCTCGAACGCCGCGGCCTTGCTACTGTTTACGTTGGTTTCGCCGGTTTTCACACCATTCATGCAGCCGATCAGTGCATATTTTCAACGTAAATTCGAATTCGAAGCCGACGACTTTGCCGCCGAGAATGCTCGCGCCGACAAGATGATCAGCGGCTTGGTTAAACTCTACGAAGAGAATGCCAGCACGTTGACACCGGACCCATTATATTCGGCCTTCCATTATAGCCATCCACCCGCGGCCATTCGCATCGCGCACTTGGAAACCAAACTAACCGCCAACGGATGAATCCGCTTCAGGAAGGACTCGTCATCGCGCATTTGGGTCAAGGCATTGCCGTCGAGAGCGACGGTAAAACCGTGCTTTGCCAACCGAAACGGAAGCTCGAAACCGTAACGGTCGGCGACAACGTTTTATGGCAACTCTCGGCGCCCGATCAAGGCAGTATCGAAGAGATTCTGCCAAGGCGCTCTCTCCTGACGCGTCCTTCCCGGAACGACAAAGTCAGACCGGTCGCCGCGAATATCGATACCGTTTTCGTGGTCTTCGCTCCCGAACCTTATTGCGATTTTTTGCTGATCGACCAGTACTTGGCCATTTGCGAGAATCGCAATATCGATGCAGCCTTGGTCTATAACAAAACCGACCTGAATCCTCAGGCCGCCTTACTCGAGGAACTGGCTATCTATGAGAATCTGGGTTATTCGATTTTCCGCGTCAGCGCCACACATCGACAGGGACTGGATCAGCTTAAACTCGCATTGGTAGACCAAACCGGCATTCTGACCGGCCAATCCGGCGTCGGCAAATCGTCATTGACCAATGCGCTGATTCCCGACAAGGAATTGAAAACCAATACCATCAGCGCCGCCACGAAACACGGCCGGCACACCACGACCGCCGCGACGCTTTATCATCTTCCGTCCGGCGGCAATCTGATCGACAGCCCCGGCGTCGCCATTTTTGGACTCGACGGACTCTCCGAAGCGCAACTGGCTTACGGTTACCGCGAATTTCAACCGTTAATCGACCGCTGCCGTTTCAATAATTGCCGCCATGTCAACGACAAGGATTGCGCGGTCAGAGCAGCGGCCGAACAAGGAAACATTCCGATATCACGCTACCAACGGTTTTTAAAGCTCCGGGATAAAATGCCTCGAGCTTCTTGACGTTTCAATCTAAACGGGAAACCTCTCGACGTTGTCCTGAATTAATCCGATATCAGTATAATATACTTCGCTAAGTATATCCCGCAGGGAGAATGTCGGAAATGCCGTCAACCCGGATATATTCACCCCGCACCTAAATTCCATAGCCCTTTAGTTATGGTTAACTATCTTGGATAATTTAGGTGCGGGGTTCAAGGCTTACCGTTAAACGAGTAACCGAACTCCACAAGACGCATAGTTACGGGAAGTCATTGTTGGCCATTTCCGGGGTATGACTTCTGGAGTACCCACTCCAAAAATACAAACGATACCCCCTAACGACCATGATAAAAATAACGAGGAGACCATCACCATGAAAAACTTACGAACTTTTGCGGACTACGTACTGATTGGTATCATCGGCTTCGTCCCTATCGCCATTATTCTGCAAATTGTATTTTACGTTCAAAGTTTACTGATCAATTTCATTCTGCTTGTCCATGGCCGTTATGAAAACCCATTCGTGACCTTTACATTATTCGCTTCGGCGCTTGCGATACTCGGTTATTTCGGCTACTTACTCAAGCAGGAAAAAGCGCATTTACTGTATTACTTGGAAAAAATGCTCTTACGCATTCCTTTTATCGGTACCGTTTATCGCGTCACGCAAAAACTCTTTAAATTATTTCTAACCAAGGAAGATGCACAGGTTCGCGCGGTGGTTTATGTCGAGTACCCCAAGGAAGGCATGTGGGTGCCCGCCTATGTTACAAACCGCATTGGCGACAATTATGTTTTATATGTCCCGACTTCGCCGAATCCGACCTCGGGCTTTACCGTGATCGTCCATAAATCGAAGGTAGTCAATTCTCAAATGGATATCGAGGCCGTATCAAGTTTCATCATCAGCGTCGGTGTCGACTACGCCAAGCCCGAGGAAGTCACGGCACTCACCCAAATCAGCGCACCATAAGCCATATCACTATGCATCGATACTTTTTTGTTTTATTTACCCTTTTGATCGGCGCTCAATCGGCATTCGCCTGGATGACGCCGCCTGCCATGCAGGAACCGGCAGGGATAGAGCCGCCCGCGACCCTCCCGTATCGCCTCGATGAAACCGGCGGCATCGAAAAACCCTGTTCGAACGAACATCCCGAATGGCGCGATGAGCAAAAGGTCGACGGCTTAAAAATCGCCGCATCGCCCTTGTGCGAACCGGACAATCCTTACGATATTGCCGTTTCGGTCAAAGGCACCAATAACGTCTCGATGCATACCTTGATGCAGACCCATTTCGCCCAAGATGCGTTGATCAAGACCGACGATCTCGACGGCGACGGCGACCCGGATGTCATCCGCATCAAACTGGAAGTGACCGAACTGAACGGCCAGAGCCCCGACGGCGAATTCTTGATCAACACCTTCCCTATCGCGCCGGGCATCGAACCGGGGATTTGGGTTTACTCACCCAAAATGGTCGGCATGGGCGTCAAACATTTCAATTCGCTCGTTGCCAACCCGATTCTGCGCGCACCCTCCCCGGTGATTCGGGTCGAGCAAGGCGATAAAGTCTATATCACCCTGGAAAATACGCATTATCTGCCGCATACGATCCATCTGCACGGCGTCGATCATCCTTGGTTGAATTCCGAAGGCAAGGATAACGACGGCGTCGAAGAACATCCGGTGATGCCCGGGCAAAACCACACTTACGAAATTCAAACCCGTCATGCCGGCACGATGATTTACCACTGCCATGTGCAAACCGCGCAACATATGATGATGGGCTTGACCGGCATGATCATCGTCGAGGAAAACCGACCGAACAATTGGCTGCAAACCTTTAATATCGGCGCCGGCCATGTGCGCCACCCCTCGGTTGCGGTCAAGGAAAAATTCCGCCGGGAATACGATCTGGTCTATCAATCGATCGACAAGCGGCTCGCTAAAATCGTGCAGGACGCGAACGACCCAAGACTGATAGCGCAACGCATGAACCGCGAATACAACATGACCGAGTCGTTCGAAAATTATTTCCTCTTGAACGGCCGCTCGTTTCCTTACACGCTACGAGACGGCATCATCGTCGCCGACGAAAACGAACATATCAAGCTCAATCTAGTCAATGTGCAGCGATCGGCCGCGGCGATTCATTTTCATGGACATAAAGCGACCATCATGGCTTTTGACGGCGTCAAAGCGCCGGAAGGCTTGCAAATCACCCGCGACGTTTTCGATATTGCTCCGGCACAGCGCCTCGACCTCGATCTATACACCAAAAACGACGGCCTGCACAGCTACGGCCCGGGCTTGTGGATGTTTCACGACCATGTCGTGACCGGCACGACCACCGACGGCCTGGAACCTGGCGGCAATATGTCTATTCTGGCTTACCGGCATTTGCTCGACGACCAAGGCATGCCGCACATGCATGACGAGATGTTCGACCAGGTTTTCACTAAAAATTATTACGAGAAAAAACTCCCGGTCTGGGGCAGCGGAGAATATGCCGACGCACTCGGCGAAGCCGGCATGCTCGCGCCGGATTATCTCCGGATCGCCGGCTTCGGTCTCGCTGTAGGTTTATTGCTCGGAGTTATTATTTTTATTGTCGTTGCGTTCAACAGGAAACTCTCACAATGACCCGACAAAATTTCATTCCCCGGATTCAAAAGCTATCAAGCGCGTCGTTATACTTGCTTTTGTTGGCGGCGGCCAGCCCTCCTAGCACGGCAATGATGAAACACGGCAATATGATGATGGATGAAACCGGCATGATCATGAATGCCAATGCCGACAATTTGCCGCGCGACTGTAAGGAAATTTCCGAGGATGTCGATATCGTGATCCGCGCGGGCCATGAGCATGCGCAAAAATTTTCCGGCAAGATGTTTGCATTCGACCGGCAAGAATGGCATGTCAAACCATGCAGCCGAATCAACATCACCTTCATCAACGACGACCAAATCCGTCATCAAATGATGATTCACGGCCTGCCCGGTTATCTATACCCCGACGGCATGGTGCATTTGGAACTGTACGGACAAGGAGAATTAAAAGCCTCGCTGATCGTTCCGTCGCGACCTAAAACCTATTTGGTGCACTGCGAAATACCGCAGCACATGGAAAAAGGCATGAAGGCGCAATTGAAAGTGGATGGTGGAGACGGCGACCTGCCGAGCATTCCCGGCATCAGCGAACCAGTCACACCGGATGTATACCCGGTAGCATGGAGCCAAACGACCTGGATTGCCTTGATCGTTTCGCTAACCATAGGATTGGTCGCACCGATTATTGGGGCCGTTTGGTTAAACAAACGCTTGCAAGCAAAGAAGCTATCTGCTGAGGATAGCACTTGAATCTAGCCAATTTGAAAAGCTATGTATGCGGTAATAGTTGAAAATACCCACTACCATCGGAAGCACTTATAAATCCAAATCGAATTGTAGGGTACGCTGCGCATACCTAATGTCGGCACAAGGCAACAACCTGAGGGCACGTTAAACTCGGGCGGTGCTGCTATGGTACGCGTAGCGTACCCTACAGCCTTCAAGTTTCGAGATTGGTGTCGTATTAATTTCAACTATAAAGCGAACATAGCCACTTGAAAGGCTCTATGCGTCTAGCAATAATTGCTTGAATTCGTCGGCCGTGCCCGGCGGACTAAAATAGAATCCTTGATAATTCGGACATCCCAACGCTTTCAGCAATTCGAGTTGATCCTGAGTTTCGACCCCTTCAGCCACAACATCCAACCCCATATGCCGAGCCATCGCAATGATCGTATCGACGATCGACGCATCATCCTTTTCAGTACACATATCCTGAATAAAAGTGCGGTCGATTTTCAGCACATTTACCGGCAAACGTTTGATATAGCGTAATGACGAATATCCGGTACCGAAATCGTCGATCGAGAAACGAATACCTAAATCATGCAAATCCTGCATAATTTCTATGGCCTTGTCCAAATCGTAAATCACGATATTTTCGGTAATTTCCATTTCCAGGCAATGCGCCGGCACCCCCGTTTTTTTCACCACCCTTTCGATACCTGCGGTAAAATCGGTATCCCTGAATTGGCGCGGACTAATATTGATGCAAAGATGGTAATCGTCTTTCCAAATACCTTCGGCGACCCATTGAGCCAATTGATAACAGGCGGTTTCGAAAACCCATTGACCGACAATCGAAATCAACGCGCTGCTTTCCAATACCGAAATAAATTCATCGGGAGCAATAATACCCAGTTCGGGATGATTCCAACGGATCAGCACTTCCGCACCGCTGACCTGCCCATTGTCGATATTGACTTGCGCTTGATAAAAGAGCCGAAACTGGCGCTCCTCGATCGCCTTGCGTAGCGCGACTTCCAGCTTTAATTGCCGGCTCACCGCATCGCTCATACCCTGCCTGTAAAAAGCGATACCGTTTCGACCTTGCGCTTTAGCATGATACATCGCGGTATCGGCATGTTGAATCAATTCGTGCGTACCGCCTTCGAGCAACGGAAATATTGCAATACCAATACTCGCAGTCACTTGAATCCTGTGGCTTTCGGCATGAATAATCTTGGCAATATCTTGGCGAGATTTTTCGGCGATTTCCCCCGCTTTTTCAGCCGCCTTTGCTTTGTCGATAGGCAAGCCGCTCAGAATGATAATGAACTCATCGCCACCCAATCTAGCCACGATATCATCGCGGCGAACATTGGCTTTTAATGCCAATGCAATTTGCATCAATACCGAATCGCCGGCAAGATGACCCAGCGTATCATTGATTTTTTTAAAATGATCCAGATCGATAAACAAAACGGCACCGCTTTCGTTGTGCCGCAACGCTCTAGCCACTTCCCTTTCCAGTTCGTTATGTAACTGGGTTCGATTAATTAAACCGGTCAATGAATCGTGATAGGCCAAAAACTCGATTTTTTCCTGAACTCTTTTATATTCGCTGATATCGCGGATGATCGTGGAAAAAAAAGCAACCCCGCCAAATTCCCCAAAATGCGAGAGCAAAACCTGGGATACCGGAATCGTATCCTTACTTCGCGTCAACAACTCGGTTTCACCACACCATTGACCCTTGCGGATTGCATTCGGAATCGCTTCGGAACGAATGATTTTCGCGCATTCAACCGGATAAAAGTCGGTCAATCGTAAATCGGATAAATTTTGGTCTTGACTAAAACCCAATAGCTTTCTACCGGCGCAATTCATATATTGAGCAAAACCGTCGGCATCGAAAATAGCCACCATGTCGGGTGTCGCTTCCAATATTGACATCAGGCGCTGCTGCATATCGGTCGCTTGTTTTTTCTCAAGATAGTGCAACCAATCGCGCATGACCCGACTGATCACATGGGTTATGTCCGCTAACGCACTTTCGGTCTTGACCAAGTAATCCCAAGCACCGGCATTCATCGAGTGTATCGCCGGCGTGGCATCGCCCGGCCCGGTCAAAATCACGACCGGACAATCCAAATGATCGACGTGACCAGAGAGTAAATCGGTTGCCAACCCATCGGGCAGAAAAAAATCGATCAAAATCAGGTCGGGGTGACTTTCATTAAGACTCGCGCGCGCTTCATGCAAATTTTCAGCAACTGTCAAACGGTAACCGGCCTCATTTTCCAACGTATTCTTGATAAGCTCGACATAAACCCGATTATCCTCGACCAATAAGATATTGAGTTCCTGTTTATCCATAACCTGTTACCTGTTTTTGTAATACTTGTCGATGGGTAATGACAACACTAACTTTCCGGTATTTGACATTACGATCAGGTGCCTGAGCACATCATTGTTTGAACTTCCTTGCTTTGTTCTTGAACTGCCTCGACAGTTTCGAGCAACTTATTCATGCTCAAGCCGGTCAATTCTAGAGCCTGCGGGTCGAAACCTAGATCTTCGATTTCAGCTTTACTCGAATCAATCGACAAGGATCCATGGCGGTTCGATAAAACATTCGCGATATGCACCATACCGGCTTCAATCGCAAATGCTTCCGCTTGATTGGGTTGATGATGAAAAGCAACGCTTCGGCACAGAATTTCGGGTAATTTCCATGCTCTAGCCAAGGCACCGCCGACTTGAGCATGATTAAACGACAATAAACGCTGCTCTGCCTCTTCGATGCGGCAGCCGGTCATTTTCGACTCATCTAACACCGCGCGAGCCAATTCAGGTAATTGGTAATACAAAACGATTTTACCGACATCATGCAGTAAACCGGAAGTGAAGAGCGTTTCACAATCAGCATGATGACTCTGTTTTGCAATGGCTCGAGCCATTAAACCGCATTCGACACTATGCCGCCAAAACTCCTGAAAATCGATCAACGGATTGGCTAAACGCTTGAGTACCGTCGTGGCAGAGGTCGCCAGTATCAGATTACTCAAATCATCCTCGCCGATAATCGATATCGCTTGATCGACTCTGTCGATCTTTCGAGGCAATGCATAATAGGACGAATTAACGATGCGCAATATTCTCATCGTCAAAGCAGGGTCCTGAGAAACCAAATGCTCGATGTCCTGTCGGCTATGGTCCGGATCGGCCATTACCAAGTTTATCTTTCGGCATATTTCGGGCAACGTGACTAAATTGATCACGCCACTGACTAATTTTTCGGGTGTGTATTTTTCAGCCACTCAATTCATCCCACTATCTCATTAGCGTAAAAGCTTCTAATAAAAATAGACCTTTATAGCATTTACTGGCAATAATTTCCGACAGTTTACTTGTAGCCGTTCTACTTCGGGTGCCGAATTTTGATCTACGAAGGGTATATCTAAATTTTGCGGCGCAAACGGCACCATTCCCGGAAAACCGGATTTTGTTATACACGCAAGGCGGCGTTACACTATGGCCTCCTACTCTACCGTATCTTTACCGACCGTGACCACAATCCATAAAACCGCACTCTACGAGCTACACATCGAATTAGGTGCCAAAATGGTTCCGTTCGCTGATTACCAAATGCCTTTGCAGTATAGCAAAGGGATCATTCACGAACATTTGCATTGCCGGAATCAGGCTTCGCTATTCGATATCTCTCACATGGGTCAATGTTTACTTAAGGGGCCTAGCGCCTCCATCGGCCTGGAAAAACTAACCCCGGCCATCATCTCCCGCCTCAGCTCCGGCCGACAGCAATATACAGTACTGACGAATTCGGACGGCGGCATTATCGACGACATCGTCGTAACTCGGCTCGGCCAGGAATTGACGATCGTCGTCAATTCCGCCTGTAAGGAAAAAGATTTTAAACATCTGCGCAAACAACTGCCGAACGACTGTCAATTACAAGAACTGACCGAACACGCCCTCTTAGCCTTACAAGGCCCCTCCTCCTCGCACATCTTTCAACAGATTGCGCCGGAAGCCTGCCGCTTGCAATTCATGCAAGCCTGTCATACCGAAATAGAAGACATACCCTGCATGATCAGTCGTAGCGGCTATACCGGCGAGGACGGCTTCGAAATTTCTTTGCCGAACCGCTTCGCCGAAAAGTTGGCTCGAATACTGCTCAATTTCCCTGAAGTCGAGCCGGCCGGCTTAGGGGCCAGAGATACCCTTAGGCTAGAAGCTGGACTCAGTCTTTATGGTCATGAGCTCGATGAAATAACCACACCGATCGAAGCGGGGCTTTCCTGGTTGATCAAAAATACCCATCAGAGCTATCCGGGAGCCGGCACGCTACTCAACCAAATGCAAAACGGTACCGAAAAACAGCGCGTCGGCTTACTTGTCGAAGCCAAAATGCCGGTTCGGGAAAATGCGCCAGTCTTCGATAGCGAAGATAGATTAATTGGCCGCGTCACTAGCGGCAGTTTTTCACCGAGCTTGGGCAGACCGATCGCACTGGCTTTAATTAATAGTGAAACGACCATCATCGGCGCAACGCTGTTTACTCGGGTCCGTAATAATCTGATCAAACTCACCGTCTGCGATTTGCCTTTCGTCCCACACCGTTATCACCGGAGTTAGTCATGACCTCATCCGCCTCTGCTTTGAGTCAATTGGAAATGCGCGGCAGCTTTATCAACCGCCATATCGGTTCGAATCCCGATGAACTCAAAGAGATGCTCGAAGCCCTGGGCCTTGAAGAACTCGAAGATTTGATAAAGGTTGCGGTACCTGAAGACATCGTCGACTCCGAACCGTTAAGCCTAACCGAGACAATCAGCGAAAGAGCGGTTATCGAACATCTACGCAAAATCAAAGAACGCAATAAAGTCCTCATCTCATTAATCGGCATGGGCTATTACGACACTTCTATGCCGGCCGCAATCAAACGCAATGTCCTCGAAAATCCTGGCTGGTATACCGCATATACACCTTACCAAGCCGAAGTTAGTCAAGGGCGCCTCGAAGCTTTGCTAAATTTTCAGCAAATGGTAATCGATTTGACCGGTATGGAATTGGCTAACGCCTCATTACTCGATGAGGCGACCGCTGCGGCCGAAGCGATGAGCATGTCCAAACGCCTGTCCGGTAGTTCATCGAACACTTTTTTCGCGGATCGGGACTGCCATCCGCAAACGCTCGCAGTCCTCAAAACCCGTGCCGGATCGATGGGCTTTGAGTTAGTTGTTGGCGATGTCTTCAACGATCCGGATGGACAAGCTTACTTCGGCATGCTCGTGCAATACCCGGGATCAACCGGAGAAATAAGGAATTTAAGCGCTGTCGTCGACAGCGCACACAAGCAATCGGCTTTAGTCACGGTCGCTTGCGATTTGCTTAGTCTGGTATTACTCAAACCGCCCGGTTATTTCGGAGCCGACATCGCTGTCGGCAATTCGCAACGCTTCGGCGTGCCGATGGGCTACGGCGGACCCCATGCCGCGTTCTTTGCCACGCGCGACGAATACAAACGTTCGGTTCCCGGGCGAATCATCGGCGTCTCGAAAGACCGGCACGGCCAATTCGCGCTGCGCATGGCGCTGCAAACCCGCGAACAACACATTCGCCGCGACAAGGCAACCAGCAACATTTGTACGGCCCAGGTATTACCGGCCGTGCTGGCCGGATTTTATGCCGTTTATCACGGCCCCAACGGTTTACGTATGATTGCCGGTCGCGTACACCGCTACACCCGAATTCTCGCCGAAGGCTTGATACAGCTCGGCTTTACCATCGAAACACGCTGCTATTTCGACACGCTGCTGATCAAGACGCCGAACCGTGCGAAACGCATCGTCACCAAAGCCCAGGAAGCCGGCATCAATCTTAGATTCATCGACGGCAACGCGATCGGCTTGTCGCTCGATGAAACGACTTCGCGCCAAACTATCCGCAGCCTGTGGCGAGTATTCGCCGCACAACCGGCCGACCTACCGCAAATCAATGCCTTGGACGCACAACTTGACGACTGCATACCGAAAGCATTACTCCGCAGCGATGCGATCCTGCAGCACCCGGTATTCAGCAACTATCACAGCGAAACCGAAATGATGCGTTACATGCGCCGTCTGGCCCGGCGCGATATCGCGCTGGACCGCTCGATGATTCCGCTCGGCTCATGCACGATGAAACTGAATGCGGCGACCGAAATGCAAACGATTTCTTATCACGAAATCAATGCATTGCATCCGTTCGCGCCGCTATCGCAAACTCACGGTTACCAGCAATTGTTCGACGAACTGGAAGCGATGCTCTGCGATCTAACCGGCTTCGATGCGATCTCGCTACAGCCGAATGCCGGCTCGCAAGGCGAATACGCGGGCCTTCTAGTCATTCGTAAATACCATCAAGTCAACGGCCAAGAGCAACGCAACATTTGTTTGATTCCGGCCTCGGCGCACGGCACGAATCCTGCTAGCGCGGTGATGGCGGGACTCAATGTAGTCGTGCTCGCCTGCGACGAACAAGGTAATGTCAGCGTCGATGATTTGCACAAAAAAACCGAACAGTATCGCGATACGTTGGCCGCGTTGATGATCACCTACCCGTCGACGCACGGCGTGTTCGAGGAAGCCTTTCGCGAAATCTGCGCGATTGTGCATCACGCCGGCGGTCAGGTTTATCTGGACGGCGCCAATTTCAACGCGCTTGCCGGCATCTGCCGGCCCGGCAAAATCGGCGCCGATGTCGCACATTTGAACCTGCACAAGACCTTCGCGATTCCGCACGGCGGTGGCGGACCCGGTGTCGGACCGATCGGCGTCGGCGCGCATCTGGCGCCTTATCTGCCGGATCATCCTGTCGTCAAAGGCGTCAACCCTAACAAATCCGAAGACGGCACGATCGGTTCAGTATCGGCCGCACCCTGGGGTTCGGCGAGTATATTGACGATTTCCTGGGCCTATATCGCGATGATGGGCGCGACCGGGCTAAAAAAGGCGACACTAACCGCCATTCTGAATGCGAACTACATCGCCCATCGCCTGGCGCCTCATTATCCGATTCTATACACCGGCAAGAACGGTTTCGTCGCGCATGAATGCATCATCGACTGCCGGGCCTTCAAAAAAACGTGCAACATCACCGTCGAGGATATCGCCAAGCGCTTGATCGACTATGGCTTCCATGCGCCGACCGTGGCCTTCCCGGTTGCCGACACACTGATGATCGAGCCGACCGAAAGCGAATCGAAACGCGAAATCGATCGCTTTTGCGACGCACTGATTGCAATCCGTCAAGAAATCGCCGATATCGAAAGCGGCTCGGCCGATCCTGAAAACAATCTGCTGCATAACGCGCCGCATACGCATCGCTTGCTGTTGGGCGATTGGCAACTACCCTATTCGAAGCAGCAAGCCTTTTTCCCCGACAATCATCAACACGACGACAAGTATTGGCCGCCGGTCGGACGCATCGATAATGTTTACGGCGACAGGCACTTGGTATGCACCTGCCCACCCGTTTCGGATTATGAGTAGTTTCGTAAGGATATGGTTACAAATAACTTCCTGACATTTCATCATCCCCACGCTCTGCACTCGTCGTTATACACAAGTACCGTCATGCGTGTTGGCAAACGGGTATCGGAATATCTGGGAACTGTGCTGTTTGATAAGTCACCGAACATTACACATTGAGAGCTTCGATAATCGCGACGAAGGCGTCGCTCCCACAAAAAAATTCCGAATGTTCTGTGGGAGCGATCCCCAGATCGCGATTTCGAAGCCGGGAAAGTTAGGAGGCAATAAATGATATCGAGGTCACATTAGCTAAGATGACAAGACGGTATCTACGATTTATGTATAACGACGAGCGCTCTGCGCGGGAACCATTTAGGAAACTTATTATTTTTTACCGTATTCTAAACGTCTGAAACATGCCCTTTGCTAGTCCAATTTGGGTAGCTTCATTGCTGAGCCTAACCTACTCGCCAACTATTCAAAAAAACCGGAACAGCTTCCGCCGGCATCGGTTTGGCGAACAAAAAGCCCTGCATTAAATCGGCTTCTCTTCGTAGCAGATAGTCTCGCTGCGCCTCGGTTTCAACGCCTTCAGCAACCACCTCGATACCGAGCGCATGAGCTAGCGCAATCGTTGCCGAACAAATAGCCGCATCGTTCGGGTCGGTTTCGATATCTTTGACAAAGGTACGATCCAATTTCAAGCGTTGAATCGGTAATAGTTTTAAATAAGACAACGATGAATAGCCGGTACCGAAATCATCGATGGCGAGTTCCACACCGATGTTTCGTAAAGCCTTGAAAATCTCGATTGCAACTTCAGGGTTTAGCATCGCCGCCGACTCGGTGATTTCCAATTCCAAATCGCCGCCCGCTAATTCGTTTGCCCGTAAAACGCTAGCAACCCGTTCGACCAAATGCGCTTGCCGTAATTGCTGTACCGATAGATTCACCGCGATGCGCACATCCTTGAAACCTTGACCGCGCCAATCCCGTAATTGCGAACAAGCGGTATTGAGCACCCACTCGCCCAACCGTCCTATCAAGCCAATTTCCTCGGCGACAGGGATAAATTGATCGGGAGGAACATTACCCAAAACGGGATGCTCCCAACGAAGCAGTACTTCTAAACCGATCACATGGTCCTTTTCGGATTTAACCTGCGGCTGATAGTGTAAATACAACTGCCCTTTTTCCAACGCTTCATGCAGGCTATGTTCCAACAACAATCTGTCATTGGTGAGATGCTTCATCTCGGCCCGGAAAAACTGGTAATTGTTTCGCCCGACCGCTTTAGCATGATACATCGCGGTATCGGCATTTTTCATCAGCAACTCGATGGACTCGCCATCATGTGGATATAAACTAATACCAATACTGGGCGTGGTACGTAAATTAATCCCATTAACTAAATAAGGTTTCGACAACGCGGTTAATATTTTATCGGCAACATGGGCTGAGGCATGCGCGGCATTTTTATCGGTCAGTACAATCACGAACTCATCACCGCCCAAACGCACGACCAAATCGCTATCGCGCACACTTTCCTTAAGCCGATGCGCCACTTCGATCAACAAGCCGTCGCCAACCTGATGCCCCAACGAATCGTTAATCACCTTAAACCGGTCCAAATCGATGAACATTACCGCCGCCTCTTCTTCTTTACGGCGAACCAGCAGCATCGTCTGCTTCAGACTAATTTGCAGATATAAACGATTCGGTAAATCGGTCAACGGGTCATGATGCGCGATATGGCGAATCTTTTCCTCGGTGGCTTTTTGCGCACTGATATCGGCGAAGCTGGCGATATAATAATCGACCGAACCTGACACGCTGCGCACGACCGATATCGTCAATAGTTTCGGATAGACGCAGCCATCCTTATGCCTATCCCAAATCTCGCCTTGCCAGAATCCCGAATCATTGATCGAATGCCACATCGCGCGATATTCGTCGGGAGTCGTTTTACCTGAGGCTAGGATACTGGGGCTTTTTCCGCGAACCTCACTCGCCGTGTATCCGGTTAACCGCGAGAACGCCGGATTGATTTTAAGAATGTGATTGTTCCGGTCGGTTATCATGATCGCTTCGCCGCTGTGTTCAAACACATGCGCCGCCAGGCGTAATTGAGCCTCTGCGTATTTGCGTTGCAAAATATTGCGCACTCGAGCCATCAATACCGGAACCACGACCGGCTTGGTTAAATAATCGTCGGCTCCAAGATCCAGTCCGGCGACTTGGCTTTGTTCGGAGCTGTCCGCACTGACAAATATCACCGGAATATTTTTTGTTTTCGGTCGCGTGCGCAATTCACACATCACCTCGATACCATTCATGCCGGGCATCATCACATCCAGCAGAATCAACTCAGGTTTATCGTGGCGCTCGGCCAAATCCAATGCGGCAGGACCGTTAACGGCGATTTTGATACGGTAATCGGCTTTCAAAGCAGCCGCTAAAACATGAATATTGGCAGGCACATCGTCGACCAACAATATGAGCGGTTTCTTCCCGGTTTCGTCCACCGTCTGAATCATTTAACTATCCTGCTTTAACAAGGTCAAAAGTCGTTCAATCGTGGTCATTGCGCCGCTGTAGTCGAATTTGTCGAGTTGCTCTCGCAAGCGTTTCAACATTTCGCCGACCTGGCCTAAGTGATGAAGCTCCGATAATGCATCTAAAGATGCTTCGGGAACCAACTCCCGCTCCTCGACATAGGGTAACAAATCATTTAATACATGCGCGATAGCTTTTTCATCGGCACTGGATGTTTGGATATCATTCGTTTCAAACGCCGTTAAAGCGTTGGTAATCGCGTCAACGGTCTGCTGTAGTTGTTCGATGAGAGACCGGTATAAGTCAGAGTTAGGTCTGGAATGAATGACCTGTTCTAATGAAGCGGCCGCGCGGCTCAATGGGTCCGCACCCAAATGCCCGGCCAACCCTTTAATGGTATGCAGCATAGCTGCCACTTCGTCATATCGCTGTTCCTGCATTAGCCGATCGAATTGTGCCGGCGAATTGCTGTGCTCATCGGCAAAATCGATCAATAACCGGCGCAATAGCACGGCATTACCATCGACCATCCTTAATGCCCTGTCGATATCGAAGCCTGGCAAATCAGGCAACTCGACGGTACTAGTAGTAAACCCGGGACCCGAATTTACCCTGCCTGAGGCCTCTTTGACATTCAAACGCTTGAGCCACTTAACCAATACCCGTTCAAGGTCGCTGGGATCGACCGGCTTTGCGACAAAGTCGTCCGCACCGGCGATCCGGCATCGAGCACGTTCCTCCGGCATCACCGCCGCACTCATCACTACAATCGGCAAGGCACGGTAATCCGGAATAGCCTTGATACGGTGAGTGGCTTCAAAACCGTCCATTTCCGGCATCTGCAAATCCATCAGTACCATATCGAAGATTTCTTGCTCAAGTTTGTTCAACGCTACTCGACCGTTTTCGGCTACCGTGACCGATGCGCCACGGTTTTGCAAAATTTCAACGATCACTTGCCGGTTGAGAAGATTGTCTTCGACAACCAAAATTTTCACGCCATCGAGCCGAACGGCACCAAGCGCTTTGTCTTCGGAATTGGGAACGACCGAGTTATCGACTAGCGTATCGTATAACACCGAAGGCGTTACCGGCTTAGTCAAAACTTTATCGAAATGAACCTTATCGGCTTGAATCAATAACTGCTCTTTATCATAAGCAGTAATCATCACGATTGTCAGAGGATATGTTAATAAGCCCTTCCGGCAGTCGGTTTCGAGTCGTTTAGCTACTTCCAAACCGTTCATACCGGGCATACGCCAATCGAGCAAAACTGTCGAGAACGGCCAACAGTCCTGTTCGGCCCGATAAATCCGCCGTAGCGCATCTTCTCCGGAATCGGACGTTTCGGCAGTCACTCCCCAACCGGTCAACAACCGTTCGAGTATCAAGCGTGAAGTCGCCTGGTCGTCGACCACCAGAACGCGCTGTGCTCGAATCCTGCTTAAATCCGGACTACCAAACGACTTCGGCATGATGCCGACACGAATCGTAAATGTAAAAACGGCACCTTCACCCTCAACGCCGAACGCTCCGATAGCCCCGCCCATCAAAGCTACCAGCTTACTACAGATGGCCAACCCCAAACCGGTACCGCCGAATTGCCGGGTAATAGAGCTATCGGCTTGCGTGAACGGCTGAAATAATAGCTCGGCTTTTTCCTGGGACAATCCGATACCGGTATCGCGAACCGAGAATTGTAACAACAACGAATCCTTGCTCTGCTCGATCTCATCGACCTTGACATGAATCTCGCCCTCATGGGTAAACTTGATCGCATTATCAACAAGATTGTTAAGCACCTGAGTCAAGCGTAGCGGATCACCAATCAACGTATGATTTGCAGCCGAATCGATTTCGAAAAACAGCTCCAAGCCTTTTTCCTCTATGCGTGCAGCGAACAAATCGGCGACCGATATCAGTACCGGCTCCACCTGAAACGACACCCGATCTATTTCGAGACGCCCGGCTTCGATTTTCGAATAATCAAGTACATCGTTAAGAATGTTCAGCAAGGCTTTCGACGAAGCATGCACTTTTTGCAGGAAATCCTTCTGCCGAGCATTGAGTTCGGTTTCCAGAACCAATTGCGTCAAGCCTAATATGGCATTCATCGGTGTGCGAATTTCATGACTCATATTGGCAAGAAACGCCGATTTGGCCCGATTGGCCGTTTCTGCGTTTTGCTTGGCTTCAATCAGCGCCGCTTCGGTTTCCTTTCGGGCACTGATATCGCGTAAAAAGACGACTAATCGGCCACCGCTCACGGACAAATAATTGACGCTAACTTCGATATCCATCAATCGGCCATCTTTATGCCGATGTCGGGTTTCAAATCGATCTGCGCCGTTTTTAAAAATATTATCGAGATGCTGTTGTGTTTGTACAGGATTTTCGATCGCTTCGACATTCGGTATTGCCATTTGCCGTAACTCATCCCGTTCATAGCCGATTAAACGACAATAAGCGTCATTAACATCGATGAAACGACCTTGAGTGTCGCACAACGCAAAACCGTCCTGGGTCGTTTCTAGAATTGTGCGGTACTCGGCCTCTGACTCCTTACGCGCACTGATATCGATAATCATGCCGACAAAGTTGACCGGCTGCCCTTGCACGTCTCGCAATACTGTTACGGTCAAATCCCCCCAAACGACTCGACCGGATTTTGTGACATAACGTTTTTCGAGCCGGTAATCGTCTCGTCGGCCTTCTATAATTTCTTCAACTAAACCCACTTCCATTGACAAGTCATCGGCATAAGTCAGTTTTGCGAAATTGACGGTCGATAACTCAGCTACCGAATATTCCAGGAAGTGCGCAAAACTATCGTTCGTCTGTAATAAATTACCCTCGGCATCGGCAAAAGCCATGCCGATACTGGCTTTTTCGAAAATTGTTCGAAAACGCATTTCGCTATCCAACAGCGCTTGCTCAACCTTTTTTAATTTACCGATATCGACCGCTATCCCGAGATAACCGCTAATCATCCGATCGACATTACGCATCGTGCTAACCGACAACAATACCGGAATCGCCAAGCCATCCTTACGTCGATAGAGCCATTCATGCTCATTGGGTTTATTATTACGCGATTTAACAATAATCGTATCGAAACCGGGAGTTACCGGTATCCCCAACTGTTCGGAAAACTCTTGCGCCCGATTATCCATCTCATCGGAATCATGAAACATGTCGGGGCTTTGCTTGCCGATCACTTCGTCCGCCAGATAGCCCAACATGTCTTCGGCTGCCCGGTTGAATACGGTAATAATCCCTTCCGGTGTGGTCACAATAATCGCATGTGCGGCATTATCGAGTATCGCGGCATGAAGCGTTAATAAATCCTGCAAACGCCGGTTGGCACTTTCCAACTCGGTCGTGCGCTGCTCGACGCGGAGCTCCAACAGCAATTGGTCTTCCGCCAACCGGTCGGTCATACGATTGAAACTGCCCGCCAACTCCTTCAGTTCCTGCCAGCCTTCGACCGGCACTCTTCGATCGATCTCGCCGCCGGCAATAAACCCGGCGACTTCAGTCACCCATCGAATCGGCAAAATCAACGCCCTGCCGAACCACAGCGCGGTAAGACTCGACAAAACAAACAATAGCGCCAAGGCTCCCCAAGTCAATTGCCGTAGTCGCTGAGCCGCAGCAAGAGCTTCGTCGACATCCATTTTGACGACCATCCCCCAGCCCAAGGATGGCAAATAGCGCCATACCGATACGATATCGACGCCCACATAATCCTGAGTCACACCCATACCGACTTCACCCGATAAAGCGGAGCGCATCGGACTGGCGGTTTCTGTCAATGGTACGCGATAGCGAAAAGCGGCCTTGCTAATTCGACTCAAGGGACCGACATACAATGCGTGATCGCCCTCACGCTGCGCCAACACGGTCTCGCCGGTCCCACCCAAGCCGGTGTTGTCGGCAGTGACTTGCGTCAATCGATTGAGATCCAATTGAAAGGCCAGGGTTCCAATCGGCCTGCCGTCGCGCAGCAACGGCGTGACGATAAAAACAGCGGGTTGATTTCCGGAAGGTTCGTAGAGCGCCACTGGCGTCAATTGAGTATCTAGCAATGCCAATGCGCTACGCTGAGCTTCGGCCAATGGCGTATTGCGTAAAAACCCGGAATTTAAATTGCTGCCGAGGTCGTCTTCATGCAATATCGAAAAAATGACATTACCGAGTTTATCGATCAACAACAGGTCGTAATATCCGCTACTGTCTTTAAATCTGACAAAATCGCTTCGATACTTGCGTATTTCATTTCTATATTGCACAGAATCAATCGACCCGTCGAATAAAGCCGAAAGCGTGTCCAAGGCTTGATTCGTCAACGACATATTGGCTAAAAGTTGAGCATCGGCCAAGCGTTCGTTTAGGTAAGCCTCGATTTGATCCTGTTTCTTATCGGCAATCGAAGACAAATGCGTCATGACCGTTCTAGTCAATTCTTGCTCGAACGTTCCGACGAACAAATAAGCCAAACCTGCCAACGGCAACGGCGACACCATCAAAAAAACGAATAAAGAACGGGGAATGATTTTACCTAGAATCATTGGCTGTCCTTGTGTTGCAAGGATTGATCCTCGAATGCGGCATCGCTCTTGTCGATATCGCTAAGCAAGCCTTGACCCGGGCCTGCTTTATCGCTAGATGACGCGCTTTCCAACACATCCAACCACTGCTCCCGAGTTCGATAATACGGCCAAGGCTTAGGACGTAGCGGCTTTTCGGTGGCAAAAACCTGCTCAAATTGCCCTCCGGGCTTCACCTGCCCGATGCGCACCATTTTCCAAGTATGCCGGGTCGATAAATCGACCGACGTAATTGCCGAAGGGCCGTTCACCGTTTGCCGCAAAATAGTTCGATTGACGCGCGTCGCTTCGGCCGACCCTGCATCACGCACCGCTTGAGCCCATAGTTTTACACTCACATAAGCCGCCTCCATTGCATCGCCAATCAGACGATCCTTGCCGAAACGCGCTCCGAATGCGTTAACGAATCGTTTGTTTTGAGGACGATCTATCGATTGAAAATAACTGCTTACCGTAAAATGCCGTTTGAGCTTATCGCCTCTCCAGGCTTGCATCTCACCCTCGCTATTACTAAACGACATCAACGGTATATCAGCCAAACCCGCTGCCAGTAATCCGGCAAAAAATGCCTTATTCGTATCGCCGTTCAAAGTATTGAGTACGACATCGGGCCTTTGCTGCCGGATGTCCCGAACGACCGCGGCAACATCCTGTTGGCCTAAAGGCACATAACGTTCGGCTAATACTTGTCCGTCGATAGCGGTTATCAAATCACGAATAATAATATTTGCCGTATGGGGAAAAGTATAATCCGAACCGACTAGATAGACGCGGCTACCGAAATGCTCGAGCGCCCAATGGGTCCCGGGAACGATTTGTTGATTCGGCGCGGATCCGGTATAGACGATATTGGGAGACTGCTCGAGTCCCTCATATTGGACAGGATAAAACAGAAGATGATCGAAGCGCTCGACGACCGGTTTAACTGCCTTGCGACAAGCAGATGTCCAACACGCAAATAATGCATCGACTTTCTCTTGTGTGATCAGTCGCTCGACCTCATGAGCAAACACTTTCCAATCGGATTGTCCGTCGACGACTGTCATTGCAACGGGACGTCCCAGCAACCCGCCTTCGTTATTGATTTCGTCGACCGCCAAGCTAATCGCATCGATCAATGGCGCCTCGCTGACCGCCATCGTGCCGGTCAGCGAATAAATCATACCAATACGAATCGGCTCCGGCCTGGGTGGCGTTGCCCGAATCGTCAATAATGCGATTAACACTACGGCAACGCTAAACCGTAGCAAAATAGTTACTATTTTATGCATCGAGTGCCAATCCCAACATCGGATAATCCGAAAAAGTCTGTCACCCATGGCAACTAAATTCCCCGACGCATCCTTATGCTATTGCCGAAATCTGAAGTGCAATGGGTAAATCAGCTCACTGCCATTTAGTTAAGGGAAACACGTCATTCCGTCATGAACTGGCGGAACCCAGTGCCATGGATGACAAACTTTTGGAGTACATTAGAGCTTGAATACAAGCATTCCTCCGTTCCCACCGCTCCTGCGTGGGCATGCATACCGACCTTACCTCGGCGGCCAAGGTATGGGTTCCCTCGGGGGACCGGTCATTGTTATACATAAGTTAAAAATTACTCTTTTGCAATCTTAGTCAATGGGACCTCGATAGCATTTATTGTCACTTAACACTCTCGACTCCGAAATCGCGATCAAGGGATCGATCCCACAGGGCATCCAGCCGCTTGCGGGAACAACAACGCCTTCGTCGTCCCTCGCCTAAGGCTAGGTGAAACTCGTAGATACGCTATGCGTACCTTGAGAACCAAAAAAGCCATCCCTGGCAACTGAGATCCCCCAACGCCTCCATAAGCTAATACCGAAATTTGAAGTAGAGTGGGTAATCAACTACAAGGATTATCGATGGTATAGACTTTTTCTCCGTCAACACCGAGCACTTGCTCACCTTTCAGCAAGCCTAGCAACTCACGGCCGGCCATTGCATAGCGCCAACCTTTCAACAATAATGACTCGGGATCTTCAAACAATAATAATTCCAATGCTTTACGGTCAGCCAATATAGCCGGATTCAGTGAGTTTTCATCCGCTCTAATGCGGACCAATGCCGTCAAAATATCCAAAATAGCTTCTTGCTGCTGGGTCTTTTTGGGGGACCGGCCATTTTCGTGCAGCGGTATCGGCGGCTTTTGTTTAGCTTCATTGATCAATTGGCATAAGATCTTGCCGTGCTTGTTGACCATGCGCTCATTAATATTATGGACTTTCAACATTTCTTCGACGGTACCGGGTTGCTGTTTTGCCAACTCGAACATCATATCGTCGCGCAACAGCCAATTTCGAGGTCTATCCTCTTTTTGCGCGGTTTGTTCGCGCCACTCGGCCAAGGTTTGTACGATCGATAATTGTTTACCAGTCAATTTATTTTTGCCGCGAATTTTAAGCCAAGCATTTTCCGGTGAAATGTCGTAAAGTTCGGGATCGTTCAACATCGCAAAATCGTTTTCCAGCCAATCCAAACGATTGAGCTCGGCCAATTTTTTGAGCATGGTCTGATAAATTTGACATAAATAAATCACGTCGTCGGCAGCATACTGTAATTGGGCCTGACTGAGCGGCCTAACGGTCCAGTCGGTGCGGGTATGGGCCTTGCTGAGATTGATGTTCAAAAAACTCGATACCAGCATCGCATAACCGGGGTTTTCCTGAAATCCTAATAAAGGGGCTGCAATTTGCGTATCGAAAATCGGCTGCGGAATTTTACCGGTCAATTGATAAAAAATTTCCAGATCCTGCCGGCAGGAATGGAACACTTTGGTTATCGCCGGATTATAGATAGCCTCGAAAAGCACGTTCAAATCATTCAAAGCAATCGGATCGATACAAGCCACCCACTCGGGCGTCGCGATTTGTAGCAAACAAAATTTGGGATAATAAGTTTTTTCCCTGAGAAACTCGGTATCGAGTGCCAGCCAAGATTCCTTGGCGATTTGCCGGCACAATTCGTCAAGCTTTTGCGGAGTATCGATATATTGAATGGGGGTCATGGTTCGTCACGTTAACTAAATAAATGCAACACGGCAGGCCTTAATCTCTCAAACGACAGAAACACCAAGCACGGCGCGAAAATATGCGATTATCACTTAGTTAAGTTAATTTTGCGACTCGAATTTATTGCTGCCTTTACTACTCCCTTTTGATTGAAAAACCGTCTGAGGATTTGATCATAAATGACTTCCCTATTTTTGGAGGGTTCGGTTGCTCGATTAGCAGGTGTCGGCGGCAGGGAAAGCCGCCATCAAGCAACAAGGACGTATTCCCCCAGCACCTAAATTCCATAGCTCATTGGCAATGATTCATAATCATGACTTATTTAGGTGCTGGATGAATTATCCAAGACAATTAGCCTTGGCAAATTGGCCATGGAATTTAGGTGCGGGGTTCACGGCGTCCTGCCAAGCGAGTTACCGAACCCTCAACAAAGCGCAGTGTTCCAGGACGTTATTTATCACGAAATCCTTAGCCCATCATTTGGAATTGAAATACTCGACGCACTCGCTCAAACTATGTTTTTTATTACCCAGTTCTCACTCTTCGCGTGCGAACCCATACGGAACCTACTTCATAATGAACTCATTTTTACTGTTCGCGACATCCCCAAAAGCCTTGGAGCAACTGCTTGCCGACGAACTGTCCATGCTGGGCGCGCAAAACATCAAACAAACCGTTGCCGGCGTCGCTTTCGAAGGTACGCTTGAAACCGCTTACCGGGTCTGCCTGTGGTCGCGCATCGCTAACCGAGTATTGCTAGTACTCGATACTTTCGATGTCAACAGCCAGGACGATCTGTATCGCGGCGTCAAAAAAATCAACTGGTTCGAACACATGAAGCCGGACGATTCTATCGCGGTCACGTTCAGCGCGAAAAACTCGAAAGCGATCATCAACACGCATTTCGGCGCACTCAAGGTCAAGGACGCGATCGTCGATCAAATGCGTGCGAAATTCAACAAACGTCCCTCGATCGACACCGAGCAACCTTCGCTACGCATCAATGTTTATCTGCACGGCGAAAAGGCGCAATTGAGCATCGACCTATCCGGAGAGAGCCTGCATAAACGCGGTTATCGCGATATCAACATCAAAGCGCCGATCAAGGAAAATCTGGCCGCGGCGATTCTGATCCGCTCGGGATGGCCCGCGATTGTAAAACAACACGGCTCGCTAATCGACCCGATGTGCGGCTCCGGCACGCTCTTGGTCGAAGGGGCGATGATCGCCGCCGATATCGCACCGGGATTGCTGCGCAAACATTACGGTTTTAGCGGCTGGAAAAAGCATGACCCGGAACTTTGGCAAACCCTGCTTGACGAGGCCGAAAAATGTAAAGCCGAAGGTCTAAAAACATTGCCTGTGATCGTCGGTTTCGACCAAAGCCGACATAGCCTGAATGTGGCGGCGTTACATATCGAGCGCGCCGGATTCAACGGCAAGATTCATCTGGAACGGCGCGATATCGCCGATGCGCGGCCCGCCGTCGGCTGGACGCCCGGTTTATTGGTCTGTAATCCGCCTTACGGCGAACGCCTAGGCAACGCGGAAGAAACCGCCGAGCTCTATCAAAATTTCGGAAATACCTTGAAAGCCGGCTTTGTCGGCTGGCAAGCCGCGCTGATCGTCAGCGATCCCGAACTCGGATTCCGCCTCGGGATTCGTTCGCAAAAACCGATCACGCTTTATAACGGCGCGCTCGAATGTAAATTGCTGCGCATGACGATAGCCGATACGGCCTTTTTCATTCCGAAGCCGAAAAACCGCGACGAACGCCTCGCGCAAATCGCGGAAAACGTGACCGGCAGCGGCGATACCGGTGCGGAAATGTTCGCGAACCGCGTCAGGAAGAATCTGAAAAAACTGAGCAAATGGGTCAAGCAAAACCAAATCGATTGCTACCGGGTTTACGACGCCGATCTGCCCGAATATGCGGTCGCGGTCGATCTGTACCAAGGCGATAAGACTTGGATCGTCGTACAGGAATACGAACCGCCGAAATCGATAGACCCGGACAAGGCAGACCAACGCTTGGCCGGTGTCTTGGCTGAAATTCCAAGTTTGTTCAGCATCGCTAAGGAACAGGTATTTCTTAAAATACGGCGCAAGCAAAAAAGCTCCGATCAATACGAAAAACAAGGCGACAACAACGAATTCCATGTCATCCGGGAAGGCGGCTGTCAATTGCGCGTCAATTTCGCCGATTATCTCGATACGGGTTTGTTCCTCGATCATCGTCCGATGCGGCTACGCATCCAACAAGAAGCCAAAGGCAAGCGTTTTCTAAACCTGTTCGCCTATACCGGCAGCGCAACGGTGCATGCTGCTGCCGGAGGTGCAAAATCGACCACCACGGTCGATATGTCGAAAACTTATCTGGACTGGGCAGAGCAGAACCTGACCCTGAATGCGGCCGGCGGCGATCACGAATTCATCCGCGCCGATTGTTTGGAATGGCTGGCCGATGAAGCCAAACAGCCTTATGCACGGCAATTCGACCTGATCTTTTTGGACCCGCCGACGTTTTCCAACTCCAAGCGCATGGACGACGTATTCGATATTCAAAACGATCATGTCGAATTGATCGAAAACGCGGTAGCCTTGCTGGCGCCCGGCGGCGTACTGTATTTCTCGACCAATTTCAGGCGCTTTAAACTCGACACCGAGGCCCTATCGGACTTGGTGATCGAAGACATCACGGCGGCAACGATTCCGGAAGACTTTGCCAGAAATCCCAAGATTCATTATTGCTGGAGGATTAGCGAATGACCAAACAAGTCAGAATACTCGTATCGGGCAGGGTGCAAGGCGTTTATTTCCGCGCGTTCACGCAAAAGGAAGCGAAGAAACATCAACTGTCAGGATTCGCGAAAAACCTGCCGGACGGACGGGTCGAGGTAATCGCATCAGGCCCCAAGGAAGCGGTGGAAAAATTGATACGATGGTGTCATAAAGGACCGATCACGGCCCGAGTCGATCATATCGAAACCGAGGAACTGGCGGGCATCGATTTTCCGACCGGCTTTGAGATTCGGTGAAAAGTCTACCGTGAAAGTTCGCAGATGTAGACTCTTTATCTAATTTTTCGATAGTCGAAGCTCGGCAGAGAAAATGCCGGTTCCGGAGAGGGTGTGGTTGCTCGACCGGCAGGCGACGGCGGCAAGGACAGCCGCCGTCGAGCCTACACGGACGTATTCACCCAGCACCTAAATTCCATAATCCATTGGCTATGGTTAGCTCTTGGATAATTCATCCAGCACCTAAATAAGCCATGATTTTGAATCATTGCCAAAGACCTATGGAATTTAGGTGCTGGATTTAGGTGCTGGGTTCACGGCGTCCTGTCGGGCGAGTGACCGCGCCCTCCGCCACCAGAGAACTTAAATTTGCCGGGGCGATGGCCAGGCCTTCATGAACGTTACTTTACAAAAAGCGCCAATCGCTGAAGCAGGCGGCTTGGCCTTTATAGGTTCCATATCGATCGATCAGATTCCAAACCACGGCGTTTTCGATCATGAATCGGGCTCCGGTACTCGAAATACGCACGCCTTGATAATGATCGATATACCCTTGTTCGGTCACCCTCTTCAACAAACGACTTCGTTCTTGCCGATTGACCGGCTCTGCGGATAATCTTGACGGCGTTCGAGTAAATTCATCCCAATTCATTTCGAATAAGGTCAATGCCAGAGCATTGGCATAGTTAAATACGGGGTCGCCGGCGGTGTCGTGCGAAACCACGGCGAATGGCGCATGAAATAGGGCTTCGGCAAATTCCTGACCCCCGCAAATGCCATTCATCAGCGGTTTACCGAGCAAGCGATTATAGCTGTCGCCCAATAAGGCGGCATGTTCTGCTAAAAAATGATTATTAAACGATGGTTTTTCCATTGATCTTAGAAAAAGCATTTCACCATGAAGAACATGAAGCAGCGTAGCCCGGATGGAGCGTAGCGCAATCCGGGAAGCTCGGAGCCACGCCACTCCCGTATTTTGCTGCGCTGCATACGGGCTATATGGTTAACTTCCGGTTTTAGAATGATTCTTTTATTCCGGACTAAGATTATTTATTTCGATAACCCGGATGTAAACTCAAGGCAGCGCCGCCATAACTTTTGGGCCTTTCCTCTAAACTGAGGTTCGTTTCGTTTAATCGCGCGTAACAACAATCCAACCCAACTCCTCCCCTCGAAACCGATGCGTTGCCCTATTTTTAGCGCATAAGACAGCAACGGGCGTAAATTCGGCACTTTCACCGGCCTGTCCTTAAGCCAACCCTTCCTACGCAACCAGACCATCAACCCGCTGACATAAAGTATCAACGGAAGCCACCCGACTAAAAACCATAGGAACCTTCCCCAAGGGCCAAGCGCTTCGCCGGTATGGATTGGCCAGATAGCAACCGTAAAAGCCTGTCCGGGCGTAAAACCATAGGGATCGCGCGCCGCTTTGATATGGCCGCTCCAGAGGTCAACCCACACGGTCGTGAACGGATGCTTTCGATTGATTTCTTCATTCTGGCGCAAATCGACCCGATAGATGCCGGACGCGCCTGCCGGAGTTGTGATGCGTCTGAGTTTAGCTTTCGGAAACGGGCCGCGGGCCAATAATACAGCCTCTTCCATCGTGACCGGCCTGTCATTCGGAACAGCGGTACTGCGAATCGGGGGGCCTTGATCCCCATGCCCCAAATTATCGGAACCGGTCAAATTTTCCAATACGGAAGGAAAACTCAAATGAAGTCCGGTAACGATCAACGTCGGCAACAATAACGCACCGACCAAGCCAATTATCCTATGCAAATCGAATGCCAAACGCACGCTACCCGAATGATATCGAATCTTGAAGGCTTGTAAAAGTCTCCCTTTGCCCGGCCACCATAAGTAAATTCCGGTTAAAATCGAAACGCCGAACAACAAGCCGAGATAACCGACCAGCCGCCAACCGCTAAGATCAAGCCGAAGCTGTGTGTGCAGATCGAGCAGCCAAGTCGTTAGCGTACTCCCCCAAAATCGGCTAGCAACAACCGCCCCGGTATAAGGATTAACCGAAACCATCAGCGGCGCGTAGAGTTGGCCGATCGTCTCGTGCGGTTTTTCATACCAAGCGGTTACCATGCCGCTCGATGTTTGCGGCATTTCCAGTGTCCATGGACCATACCTTGCCGGATGGGCCGCTTTGACCGAAGCCATTATGCGATCGAGCGGCAAATAATTGCCGACTTGGTTTTCTACCTTGAGGCTTGGATTCAAAAAACCATCCAATTTCTCGCGATAAACGCTAAGACTGCCTGTTAGCCCGATCAATACGAATAACAAACCCAAGCTCAACGCCAGGTAAAGATGAAGAGTCAACCAGACATTTCGTCCCGGCAGACGCTGAATAAATCGCCGCATGAAATCCTTACTGTGAAAGTTGGCGAACCGAAGAGGGTACGGTTGCTCGACCGACAGGCATCGGCGGCAGGGAGCCGCCGTCGAGCCTACATGGACGTATTTACGGCGTCCTGTCGGACGAGTGATCGTACCTAGCCACCACCCCTCGCACTTTCATTTGCCGGGGTGATGACAGCTTCTTCATGATCGTTACTATGCTAAATAAACAGACGGATTATCCCATACGCGCAGATCGTTGTCTCTTTTGGTGGCACAAGATAGGGTGAACGCTATAAAGTGTCCAGTTATATCTTTCGCACTTCAAATTTCGGCAGTGTTTGAGGAGGCGCAGGGAGATCGGTCCCTCACCTAACGCTAGGTGAGGGACCGGCGTGGAGCTGGCATAGAGCCTATATGGACGTATTCACGGCAGCAATTGCCAGTTTGAGAAATTTCGCCGTATTCAGGGTACGGGGTATGCCTGTCGAGGAACGCCGTGAACCCCTCCATGGGGCTTGGCGGCGGCTCGGTGCCGCCGACATCCTCGCCAAGCGCACCCCGCACCCTTTTTTATCCTCGAATTGGGAATTGCTGTATTCACGGCGTCCTTTGACGGTCGTCCCGGTGCCGAAGTTTAATCTACGATGATTGGTATATAACCGAGTTTGAACTCCGCCTGCAAGCTATAAGAAATTGAATAAAGAGAGACTCTGTACTTTGGTAAACGTTTGTTGAGCCGCTTGTAACGATATTGTCTGTAAATTGAATTGACTAATGACTTCGGCATAATCGAGGTCTTCCGTTTCGGACAATACCGTTTTCATGTTCAATAAAATATCTTCATTGTATATTTCTTGACGATCCAGCGCGTTTAACCGAATACCCACAGATGATTGTATGGATGCAATTCTATCCATAGCAACATCCATTTCTCCCAAGGTCGCCGATTGCGGATTATCATCTTTAAACTCATCCGACATCTTCCGAACGATATCGAGCAAATTATCGACTCCGCCGGGTGTAGAAGGGCCGAACACGCTTGCCCCGTCATCACCGTCGCTAATCTGCCTTGCATCACCGATCTTCACCAACCGCCGAGTATTGTCTCCGACATATTCATAAAAAGGAGGGACGGTCGCTGCACTGTCATACTCAAACGGAGCATCAAGCGATGCCAATCCGGCAAACAAGTATTCGCCGTTGGCATTTTTCGTGTTTGCCAAGCCTGTTAACTGTTCGTTCAATCTATCCAATTCATCAGCTATCGCAAGCCGTTCTTCCGGACTGTTGATAGCATTCAAGCCTTGCAAGGCGAGATCTCGAATCGAAAAAACCACATCGGTTACGGTTTCTAGCGTAATATGCTCTAAAGAAAGTCTTTGCCGCGCAGTCCCGATATTACGTTGATATTGCTCGGTTTGTTCGATACGTTGTTTAAAATCCAAAATTCTGACTGCGGCAACCGGGTCTTCAGATGGCGTTAAAATTTTCTTGCCCGACGACAGCTTCAACTGGGTTTCATTGAGCTGCGCGCTCTGTTTAAGCATTGAGTTCAGACTTAACTGATGGGAATTCACTGTTGAAACTCGCATGACCAATCCTCTGTTACCTGAACGCATTTAGCATCGTGTCGAACACCGTGCGCGCAACATTAACAGCTTGCGCCGCAGCTTGATAAGAATTTTGATACTTGATGAGATTAGCCGCTTCTTCATCCAAATTGACTCCGGCAAGGTTTTCTCTCGCTTGATTGGCTCTGTTGAATAATATTTCCTGAGCCGACCGGCTAACATTAGCCGAATGAGCGGCAACACCGATTTGCGATACCAATTGACCGTAAGTCTGCGTCAACGACCGGCCTCCGGTCATGAATGCACCCGACTCCAAATCCGCCAATTTCAATGCATTGCGATTGTCGCCCGGCAACGCCGTTCCACCTGGAGGTACTTGCTCCGCCGCAGCGATCAAGGCGGGATCTTTTATTTCGGTTTTGATATTTTTAGCCGCATTATACGTCGGACGGATCAAAAAGCTGGCATCACCGGTTGGGGCTGTCGTCACATCAATCTCGATACCACCGACCGTTTCGGGAAAAGCACCCGAAACAGGGATATTCACGTTGTCGCTCAAGCGAGTCAAACTATAGTTCCCGCCGGTATAATCGAGACGATAATCACTGGCTTGCAATTGATTAATCGTTGCGGGATCGAAAACCGCGCTAACGGCACCGCCTCCGGGAAAAGTATCATCCCTTATCACCGCAATTTCCGGGGAGCCCATCGAAAATAAGTCCAGCCCGTCATCGCCATTCAAGTCGGAACCTTGTTTATGCAGCGCATTGAATTGTTCGCTCAATCCAGCCGCAACCAAGCCTAATTGCTGCTGAGCGGGATTCAATATTTCATCGCGAAAACGCATCACTCCGGCCAATTGTCCGCCGGTAATGAATTTCGAGACATTTTGATCTCCGATGAATACTTGCTGGCGGTCAGGATCGCTATTGGAAGGCTTCAGGCTTACGGTCGACGCATTCATTCCCAACACAAGCGTTTGGCCTTGGCCGATGAATACGCTAACAGAACCGTCTTGCTGATCAACCACCGAAACATTGGTTAATGTTGCCAATTTTTGTAACATTAGATCTCGACCATCGAGCAAATCATTTGGCATTTTACTGCCGGAACCCTGACCTATATCGGAAGCGATGCGTTTGTTTAAATCGGCAATACCCGATGCCAGTAAGTTAACCTCATTGACCATGGATTGCATATCGACATTGACTTGATTACGCAACGAATCCATTTGTCCCACCATCATATTAAAGTGATTCGTTAGCGAATCCGCTTCTCCGAGCATGACTTGCCGGATCGGAATCGATGTCGGATCGCCTGCGACATCGTTCACGGATTTAAAAAACCCACTTAATGAAAACGCAAGCCCTGTCTCATCGTTGGCAACAACAAAATCGACTTGCCTAGCCATCGATTGCAATTTATCCGCTTCGCCGAATCCTGAAGCACTGGAGCGTAATTGCGCGCTGATGAACTGATCGTAACTTCGGGAAATATCGGCAACCTGTACGCCTGCGCCCATATAACCGGCACCGGTAAATTGCGCAGGCATGGTTGACAATTCGGTACGCTGCCGGCTGTAGCCTTCGGTATTGACATTGGCAATATTGTGACTGGTCGTTGCCAGCGAGCGTTGAAAAGCCATAAGCCCTGAAATTGCCGTGCCTAAAATTCCACTCATTTTCTTGCCCTGCTAAATTGTTCTCAACTATTGCATCGCTACAACGACATTCGGTTGATAACTCGCCACATCATCGCTGTGATAAATCCTCATCACCTTATCCGCATAATGCGGGTCGGTCGCGTAACCGGCTTTTTGCAACTCCTGCATGTAGCGCCCCGGATTGTTTGCATGTTTCAATGCTTGACTGTAACGGGGGCTGTTTTTAACTAACCGAACATAGTCGTCGAAACTTTCCTGATAAGACTCATAAGATCTAAACCCGGCCATCTGCTTTTGAGGAATACCTTTTTTGTATTCCAATGTGGCAACATTCGTCCGCTTGCCCGCCCATGAAGATCCCGCCTTGATATTAAACAAGTTGAAACTGTTGCTGCCGTCCTTATGCTTGATCACCGATCTACCCCACCCGGTTTCCAAGGCGGCTTGTGCGAGTAGCACCTTAGGTTCGACACCCAACTCGGCGGCGGCTTTCTCGGCGTAACCATGCAAATGTTTCACAAACTGCCCTGACGTCCGAATTGGCTCCTGTGATTTTATCCGTTCACGATCGATGGGTTTTGACTCTATCGATTGTATCGGCCGATCGCTGTCTTTTATTAGCCGTGATTTGACCTCAGACGGAATCGGAATGAAATCCGCCCCATCCTTCTTTGACTTGTTTACCGATGGAAATCGCTGTAGCGGATTGTTAATATAATCGTCGAGCGTCATTCGTTCGGTTTCGTCGGTTTTTTCGTCACCCAATTGCTTAACGATTAAATCGGCTAGACCGACGCCCGGTTTGCCCGATAAATGTACGGCCAATTGTTGATCGTACATTTCCCGGTAAAATTTGCTCTGATCGTTATCGAGCATGCCGTCGGCCAATTTAGCCTCACGCATACTTTTCAGCACCATATTTAAAAATAACGATTCGAATTGTTTGGCGACCTCGTTGATCGCCCCGGGCGTTTCTTGTTTGGACTGATTTCGTAATCGGGCCAAACCGGAAAAGTCGGTATAGACATCGGCATTGCCTGGATTCAACACGACTCACCCCCCACTAAATGACAATTAATTCCGCACGTAGAGAACCGGCAGACTTAAGCGCTTCTAATATGGCGACTAAATCGCTCGGGGCCGCGCCAATATTATTGACCGCGGCGACGATTTCATCGAGCGAAACGCCAGGATTAAACACAAACATTCGATTATTTTCCTCTTCGACGATAATATCGGTTTGCGGAACCACCGCCGTTTCGCCCCCCCCGAAAGGCGCCGGTTGAACAACTTGCGGATTTTCACTAACTGTTACGGTCAAGCTACCGTGCGTCACGGCGGCTGGTTGCACCGTCACTTTTCCGTTGATTACGACCGTCCCGGTTCTGGAATTGATAATAACGCGAGCCGGCGCATCGTCTGCCGCTAGCGTCAAATTTTCGACCATCGAGGTAAACATGACCCGCTGAGACGTATCGGACGGCGCGCTGACCTTGACGGATGTCGCATCAATCGCTGTTGCGGTATTCTGCCCGAAGGTCCGATTAATTTCCGCGGCCATGCGGTTGGCATTGGTAAAATCGGAATTATGCAAATTGAACACCAGAAACTGACCGTCGGCAAATGGCGTCGCCACCTCCCTCTCTACCGTTGCGCCATTAGGAATCCGTCCGACAGCCGGGTTATTGATGGTAATTTTAGACCCGTCCAAACCGCCGGCGCTCAAACCGCCCACGACCAGATTCCCCTGAGCGACAGCATAAACTTGACCGTCCGCACCTTTTAGCGGACTCATCAGTAACGAACCGCCGCGCAAACTTTTCGCATCGCCGATCGATGAAACCGTCACGTCAATGGTTTGCCCCGGCTTGGAAAAAGGCGGCAATTCGGCATGGACCGAAACCGCCGCGACATTACGCGCTCTGGGGTCGACATTAGGCGGCAATGTCAAACCCAAGCGAGCCAACATACTACGCAGCGCCTGACCGGTAAATAAGGTTCTGTCTCCGGATTTATCGAGACCGACAACCAAGCCGTAGCCAACCAACTGGTTGGTTCTGACACCGGCTACCGAGGCCAGATCCTTGATTCGCTCGGCATGAACCGTTGACATTAAGCCCAACCAGAGCAACGCAATGACTATTACATACTTTATTTGATTCATGGTCAGTCCTCACAACCGGTAAATCCCTGCATTAAAACGGAAACCACGGACTCATGAAAAAGCGCGCCAACCAACCCATTTTGCTGGCGTCGGCAACGGCGCCATCGCCGGTATACATGATTGTCGCATCTGCTACTCGACTCGACAGCACGCTGTTCGCGACATCAATATCGACCGGCCGGACAATGCCGGACAAGCGCACAAATTCGCTGCCTTGATTCAACGCGACGCGTTTCTCGCCCCGGACTTTCAAATTCCCGTTCGGGAGTACCTCGACGACCGTCACCGAGAGATCGCCGGTTAGGCTGTTACTTTGATTCGCCTCGCCTTCGCCTGTGAATTGAGACGCCGACATCAACTCGGTCTCGACATCGTGACCCAAAATTTCGGCGGCTTCCATGCCCATGATCATGGGCGCTTTCACTGTTACCGAAGTATCTTTTCTAGCTTCCATATCCGATAATTTCTTCGCCTGCGTTCTTTCGACCAAGCGAATTGTCAACACATCGCCGACCCGTTTGGCGGTATGATCCTCGAATAAGCGCATATCGTAATTGGCTTGATAAATCGAGCCGCTATTTTGGACCGGCGCCCGCAAATCGGCGGGTTCGACCGGCGCAAACGCAGGGTCGCGAGTCGGTAAGGGAGTGCAAGCTACCGCAAACAACGATATGAATATTATCCATTTAAAATGCGCCATGACGGTCACCTAAAGTTGTTGCGTCACGTAGGACAACATTTGATCGGTCGTCGAAATCGCCTTGGAATTCATTTCGTAAGCGCGTTGCGTCTCGATCATATTGACGAGTTCTTCGACGACATTGACATTCGAGGTTTCCAAAGATCCTTGGAACACAGCGCCGAATTCGTTTTCACCGGGGATACCCAGTACCGGAGGGCCGCTCGCAACCGTTTCGCGAAACAGATTCTCGCCGACCGGCTCAAGGCCCGCATAATTGATAAAATCGGCTGTTTGAATCTGACCCAATTGAACCGCCGCCGGGCTTCCCGGTTGTACGACGGAAACAGTACCGTCCCGTGTAATCGACAAACTGATCGCATCGTTCGGCACGGTAATCGCCGGCTCCAATAACAAACCGCCGGACGTGACAATTTGGCCCAAAGAATCCAATTTGAACGAGCCGTCTCGAGTGTACGTAATATCACCGTTAGGCATCAAAATCTGAAAAAACCCCCTCCCGCTAATTGCAACATCCAAGGAGTTTTCGGTTTGTACCATGTTCCCCTGAGTGTGCAATTTCTCGGTGGCAACGGTTCTAACTCCGGCACCCAATTGTAAACCGGTGGGAAGCTCGTTACCTTGATTGGTTTGCGAACCGGCTTGACGGATATTTTGATAGATCAAGTCTTCGAAAATCGCTCTGGACTTCTTGAAACCGGTCGTATTGACGTTGGCCAAGTTGTTGGCGATTACCGCCATCCGTGTTTGCTGGGCATCGAGACCCGATTTAGCCACCCATAATGCTCTTTCTGTCATGATAACCTCCTATGATGACGAATTACCGTCTTTACCGGCTCTTTTATCTGATACACGCACAGTTTATGCCATTTGCATCAACTTGGCGCTAACGCCCGCATTGTCATCGACTTGCTTCATCACCTTAGTTTGTAATTCAAAATTCCTGGCCAGCTCGATCATCGCAACCATCGCACCGATCGTACTGACATTACTACCTTCCAAGGCGCCTTGCGCTAACCTCACATCGGCACTAGCTTGCGCGACGCCATCATTCTTTAGGTAAAGCAAACCATCGTTCTGTTTTTCAAGATCGTCGAGCGGCGGATTAACCATCTTGATGCGTTCAACGATGACTTGATTCGCCGCGTTCGTTTCACCTAGCGGAATGATGTTAATCGTGCCGTCCGGCATGATTGATACCTTGGAAGCGGGAGGCACTGCAATCGGGCCGTCATTACCGATCACCGGCAAACCGGTTGCGGTTTTCAGCAAGCCTTCCGGTGTCAAGCGCAAATCGCCGGCCCGCGTATAGGCTTCCTTGCCGTCCTGACCTTGAACCGCCAGCCAGCCTTCGCCGTTGATCGCGACATCCAGATCCCGTCCGGTAATTTGCATCGGCCCGGCACTCAAATCGACTCCGGGCCTTTCGGACATCGCATAAACACGCGTTGGAAAGCCCGGACCGAATACCGGCATGCTGCGAAACTGCTCTAAATCGGATTTAAATCCGGCGGTCTGAGAATTCGCCAAATTATTGGCGTTAGCCGACTGCGCCAGCAAGGTTTGCTTGGCGCCGCTCATTGCGATATAAAGACTGCGGTCCATTACGGGCTCCTGCTAGTAGCTATTACCGGATATTCAGAATAGTTTGAGTGATCGTGTTTTCAGTGCTGATCGTTTGCGCGTTGGCCTGATAAGCCTGCTGCGCGATAATCAGTCGTACCAATTGCTCGGACAAATCCACATTCGAACTTTCCAAGGCTGCCGACTGCATGACGCCAAAATTGTTGGAGCCTGCTGCACCGTAAACCGGCTGCCCGGAAACCGCACTCTCCCCCCATGATGTATCGCCTAACTTAGCTAAACCCTGATCGTTCGGAAATCGTGCCATTGCAACTTGACCCAACGGCCTTGACCCACCGTTACTAAACCGGGCAAACATAACCCCATCGCTTGTTACATCGATGCCGGTCAAATTTCCGGCCGGTAAACCGTCCTGATTCAATTCGTTCACGCTGAACGGACTACTGAGTTGCGTTGAACCGAGAAAATCGATATCGAACGACAACGGATCGACTTCGATATTCGGATCGATCAATGAAAGGTTGATAGGCCCATAATCCACACTGGTATTTCCGGCCGAACCTACATAATTCAATATTCCGGACTCGGTAAAGGTAATCGGTGTAGCAGTCGGCGTAACGCCGACAGCCGTAACGCCACCGCCCGGCTCGATACCTCTCCCATTCACATAAGTATGGATATTCCATTGATTCGGCGTTGCTGTTTTGACTAAATACATCGATGCGGTGTGAGCATTCCCCTGCGAATCGAAAACGGTAACCGATGTCGTATTGTTGAAACTGTTCGGATTGGTCGGATCGAAAGTCGCAACAGCAGGAACGTCCAAGCTGCCATTCAGATTAATCTTTGTATTGATGTTTTCAGTTGCCGAAGGCAAGCCTTGCGAAGTGTCGATGAAAAGCGGTTGAAATACACCTTGACTGAAACCTTCCTCGACCGTCGTACCGTTCGGCGAATAGGCCATTAAAAAACGCCCGCGATCGTCAACGACAAAACCGTTCTTATCCAATTGAAAAGCGCCGTTGCGTGTAAAACTGGTTGGTCTCGGTGAATTGACATCATCGGCCAATGTAAAAAAACCATTCCCGCTGATTGCCAAATCCAAGCTATTTTCGGTAAATTCGATATTGCCCTGGGTAAATTGTTGAGCAACTTCAGTTACTCGCACTCCGGAACCCGGTTGAGTTTTCGGCACCCCGCCGAAACTGCTGGCATAAACATCGGCAAATTCGGCACGCGATTTTTTAAAGCCCGTTGTGTTTGCATTTGCGATATTATTGCCCGTAGTATTCAAGTCGGTCGACGCGGCCTTCAAGCCGCTTAATCCTGTTGCAAAACTCATGATCGTTCTCCTGATGAAATAACGCTAAAAAATCCGTCTGACATCGTTGAATCTCACCGAGTCAAGACCGTTTAAACTTAATTGAATACCGCCGCTGCCATTACCCAGTGTGACGCTGTTGACGCCTGCATTGACATAGGTTTGTAGAGCAGTGTTTTTATTATCGATACTCGCACTGGCTTTGATTTGATAGACACCGGGATTGGCAAAAGTCCCGTCATCTAATTCACCATCCCATTCGAACTCGACATTACCGGCCGATTGCCGCCCCAAATTCAGCTGCTTGACCGTAACACCGCTACGGTTTTGAAATTCGACGATGAGATTATCGGTAGGCCCGGTCAGCTCGACCTCCCCTTTCATGTTGTCATTGAGCGAAAATACGCCTTCCGAACCGGGTACCAGCACCGACCGACCGACTAAGCGGGCAGCCTGTAGTGCTTGACTAGAGCTGATCGAACCGGCAAATTCGGCAAATGATTTCTGCAAATCTTGAATCCCGCTGACGGTACTGAACTGCGCCATTTGTCCCAAAAAATCACCATTTTCCATCGGCTTGGTGGGATCCTGATGAGTCAATTGGGTGGTCATCAATTTCAAGAATTGTTCCTGCTCTAACGATTGCTTCTTTACAGGAGCATCTTCGAACGTTCTAACGCCCAGATTTTTTAATGCGTCAAAGTTGATGGACATTGGTTTCTCCTTTTATTGGCCTATTCGTAAAGTCTGCAATACCAGCTCCTTCGCGGTATTGAGCACTTCGACATTATTTTGATAAGAGCGTGAAGCCGACATCATATTGGCCATCTCTTCGACGATATTGACATTGGGCTTATAGATATACCCAGACTGATCGGCCATAGGATGGTTCGGTGCATACTCCATGACCGTTGGCGCCTGACTTTCGACCACGCCCAATACATTGACCTTGCTTGCGGCATCTTGCTTATCCATGATATTTTTCAATTCTGCCGCAAATACCGGTTGCCGCGATTTATAGGTTTGATCGATGCTGCTGCTAACGCTGTTGGCGTTGGAAATATTACTAGCAACCAGATTCAATCTCAGCGACTGGGCATTCATTCCGCTACCGGAAATATCGAAAATACTGAATGAACTCATGATCACTCCCCTTTAATAGCCGACGTTAAGCCCGAAAACTTACCGTTCAGAAAACGCAGACTGGCTTGGTATTGCACGGCATTCTCCGCATACTTAGCCTGCTCGATATGACCTTCTACGGTATTACCGTCCAACGAAGCCTGATTCGGAGTGCGATACATCATAGAAGCGCCCAAGAGAGTGTTATTTGCTGAAATATGTCCGGTCCGTGTGCGCTCCATCGGCAACGCATCCGGTATCGCGGTTTTTAGAACCGATTGAAAATTAAGATCCCGTGCTTTATAACCGGGAGTATCGGCATTAGCCAAATTGGAGGCAAGCACCTCCCCGCGCTTTTCGCGCAATGCCAATGCCTGAGAATGAATGCCTAATGCTTTATCGAAATTAATTGTCATGGTAGTAGCCTCTCACACTTGTTGCTTATTGAATAAGCACATCGTATGCCACCAGCTACTTTTGCTAACCTATCATGAGTTTATAAATAAAGACGTCAATTTTTTCACGGCACCGGCAAATTCGCCCGGCAAAATCTAACCGCCGGCCTTATAGAAAAGGCGATGTTGCGGAAGTGGTGAATGGGAAAAGAGGAAAACTTGTCAACCCCTTGAATATATTGTCAAGCTATTTTTCAGTTAAACGAGCCTTGCCATTAACCTTAAACCTGACAAAGTAAAAAACTAAACGCAAGGTAATACTCCCTTTATACTCAAAAAATGGTTAACTTTATGAAGGTATGGGGTGTGGCTAGTGAGGATGCCGGCAGCAGGGACAGATTTTTGCTCCTCGGCAATTGCTCCTGCATTGCCCTAATACACGCCATCCATGGCGTAATGAAAAATCTGCAGTCACGCCATCCTTGGCGCTTAGCTGCCGACAAGCCCCCATGGATGGGTTTACCCAGCACCTAAATTCCATAGTCCATTGGCTATGATTCACTATCTGGGATAATTTAGGTGCTGGGTTTACGGCGGTCCTCGATAGACATATCCGTTGCCTTTTATTCTTAGGCGGTTTTCAATCAAAAGGGAGATATATGCGAGCGCCAATTTTTCGCCGGCGCATCAGCCGATTTTTCGATAATACCGACCGCGTTCGCCGCGCACCGTTTCAAACCCGGACACCGAGGCAGGCAACACTTCGCTGCTACTCAAAAAAAGAAATCCGCCCGGTTCGATAGCTTGCGACATGCGCGTTAGGATATCTTTCTTCAACGCGTCGGAAAAATAAATTAATACATTCCTACAAAAAATCACATCGAAGCGTCCTAATACCGAAAAAGGCTTAAGTAGGTTAAATTGCTGAAATTTTACCCGAGCGCTAATTTCCGGTTTAACGCGAAATCCCTCATCAACCGGTACAAAAAAACGCTTTTGCTGCATAGCATCGACACCCCTGGACAATGCCGCCTCGGAATACACGGCCTGTCTAGCTTGCCTAAGCACGGTTTCCGAAATATCGGTTCCGACAATACTCACCGACAATGATTTACCCTGGTTTTTGATCATATCATCGACGCACATGCTGATTGAATAAGGTTCCTGCCCCGAAGAACAAGCCGCCGACCAGACTTTAATCGTGCTCCGTTTGACCGCAAGCGACGGTATAACGGTTCCAGTCAATTCGGCAAAATGACTTTCATCGCGAAACCAAAACGTTTCGTTGGTCGTCATCGCTTCAATCACGGCCACCTTGATTCTTGACGATGTATGAGACTCGCTTTGCAGTACGGCAAGCAGATCGGAAAACGAACTCAAGCCGAATCGCGGCAACAGTCCGGACAAACGATTTCTCACTAAATATTGCTTACTATCGGACAAAACAATGCCGCATGCTTGAACGAGAAACTGCTGAAAATATTTAAATTCTTGTTGCGTCATTTCCATTGGTTACTTTCCGAATATGCACTCACCCCTCTTTACCCCTTGATAATAATCAATAATTGGCTAACCTTATGAAGGTGTGGGGTGTGTCTAGGGAGCCACCGCCCCCCACAAACCTTCTGTTTCGGGAAGTTATTTTGTGCATATCCCTTACTGTTTCTTTAAGTCATGAAAAATCTGCAAACGTTTTTGAATGGTTTTGACCAATTCGTCCGGCTCAAATTTTGCCAAGAATTCATCGGCACCAACCTTTTGCACCATCGATGAATTAAACACTCCGCTCAATGAAGTATGTAATACCAAATAGATATGCTTCAATTTAGGGTCCTTTTTGATCTTAGTGGCCAACGTATAACCGTCCATACGCGGCATTTCCACGTCGGAAATAATCATCGCGTAATAGCTTTCCAAGTCAACATCATTCTGAACCAACCCCGACAAATGCTCCCAGGCTTCCAAACCGTCTTTCAACACATCGTATTGAAGATTGAGTTGATCGCAAACTTTCTTGATTTGATTTCTGGCAACCATCGAATCGTCAACGATTAATACTCGGTCGCCGGCACCCGACACATCTTTATCGATCACCTCATCGCTGGCTTGCTCGCGTAAACCGATGACTTCCTTCATAACTTTTTCAACATCAATCACCTCTACCAAGTCGCCATCGACCTCGGTTACCGCCGTCAAATACCCTTCCCGACCCAAGCCCGAAGGTGGCGCTTTCACCGAGCCCCAACCGATATTGATAATTCTATCCACCGAACCCACCAAAAAGCCTTGTATAGTTCTGTTGTATTCAGTGACGATAACATAAGATTTCTCGTCTCGGTTAATCGGCCTCAAACCGATCGCCATTGACAAGTCCAAAACCGGAATCGTCTTTCCTCGCAAATGCGCGACGCCGCAAATCACCGTATGCGATTTCGGAATTTGCGTCAAAGCCGGACACTGGATAACCTCTTGAACTTTAAAGACATTAATGCCGAATCTCTGGCGTCCGCCAAGCTTAAACAACAATAACTCAAAGCGATTATGTCCCGCCAGCTGAGTACGCTGATCAACCCCATCTAAAATTCCAGCCATCGACATCACTCCGATAATAATTGATTTCTAATCGAAAAAAGTTTGTATTGAAATATAGGCTAATACTAAATTGCACGCGCGATTATACCCTTTTCAGCGCCGATTATGAGACCGAAGCCTGTATAGAGAGCGCAACAAAACCTTTGACAATGCCAGGCGTGGCGAGAATCCAAGAAACTTAATCGTTAACGTCCTCACAACGAATGCCTAAGGAATATATACCTTTCGCACTTCAAATTTCGGCAGTACCTGAGGAGGGACCGGCATGGAGCCTGCATAGAGCCGACATGGATGTATTTATCCAGCACCTAAATTATCTATGTAATCAATCATGGCTATTGGGCTATGGAATTTAGGTGCTGGGTTTACGGCGTCCTTTAACAGGCACCCGGTGCCGAATTTTGATCTACGATGGGCAAACCTCAGCCAGTATTCACCGCTTCCTGACCATCGAGAAGAATTATAATCAATTTCAATCGAATTTCTTATAGATAAATAACTGGCATTATTTCTGCTTATCTTATAACAACGTCATAAAACCGGCAGAACACCATGATCATCAAACTATTCGTTGTTCTAATTGCGATGCTCGCGTTGGTCCACAACGGATTCGCCGAGCCGCGTTATCAATCCCATGCATCGATCTATCAAACAGTGTCTCGTTTTATTACCGGTCAACTTGGGGAATCCGCAGACTACGATATCCAGATTTCGCCGCTGGATAACCGTTTGAAATTACCGAAATGCGCCGACGAATTAACCGCATTCACCGCACATAACGAATCGCTTCGAGCCGGACGGTTCTCGGTCGGCGTACGCTGTAGCGAAGGACTGAAACCCTGGTCAATTTTCACTACCGGCTCATTAAAAATAATGCAAGACGTATTAGTCCTGACTCGACCAGCCAGCCGCGGCCAAATTTTGACACGCCAAATGCTTGCCATCGAAAAACGCGATCAAGCCCGTCTTAGACGCGGCTATTTCAGTCGAATCGAGTCCGTCGAAAACAAACAATCTTTACGGAACCTACCGGCAGGATCCGTCATTACTTTTAACAATGTTACAGATGCAGTCTTGATCAAACGCGGAGAAAGAATAACCATTAGCGCCTCGTCGCCCGGTTATAATGTACGCATGCAAGGTAAGGCCATGATGGATGGCACAAAAGGTCAATCGATTCGAGTAAAAAACGTTTCATCCGGTCGCACAATTACCGCTATAGTGATCAAACCCGGCTTAGTTTCCATTATTCAATAATTTAAAGTCATGCCTCTAAATAAATTGGTAACATTGCCGATAACAATACCGAACCCAATTATTTGAGGAATTTGTCATGGCTATCGAACCCATTGCAAGTCGTATACCCAACGCAGCAACAACCAAAAGCCCGGCAAAGCCCGGCATTGAAACCGGCGCCGCAACAGTTAAATCAGAATCTAATAACGACCGCATCGAAATTACCGCCAATTCCGGTCAAATAAAAAGAGCATTAGACACTGCGGCAAATCTTCCGGTGGTCGACAACGAACGCGTCGCTTCAATCAAACAAGCACTGGCTGAAGGAACCTATGCCATCGATCCGGAACGTATCGCGCAAAAAATCAGTCAATTCGAATTATTGAGCACCGAGGACAGTCCATGACTCTTATTAGCCAAACATTTCCCATCGCTGAAAAACTCATTGCCAATGGTTTATCATTAACGGAACAACTTTATCAAGCACTGCAACAGGAGGCGATTACGCTAAAACAGTCTCCGCTTGCCGAAACGCTCGATGAAATAAGCCGCCAAAAACAACCACTCGCTCAAGAGCTCGATCTGTTTGCCAAGCAACTTGCGCAAATACTCGAAACAGAAAAACTACCAAATACCCGATCAGGCTTAAACGACTACTTAGAACGGGCCATACAGGCCGGGGCCGATACGTCCGCAGCGGTCGAAAACTGGACAACGCTCATTAAAACGACCGAAAAATGCCAATTACTCAACGAACAAAACGGGGCATCAATTGAAATCTTACTACGTCATACTCGACAATCGCTGAACATTCTTAAAGGAAAGCCGCAAACGACCAATACTTACGGACCTGACGGCAATACCAAGTCGGACTTATTTTCCGGCAGCTTATTTTCGGTATAATCCGTTGTTTTGATTAAATAAAGCCATGCTGGATACGTTACGTCAATTATTTGTACAACACGAAGCCAAGCACCCCAAAGAAATTGGAATATCAAACAACGACGATAATCCCAATTTTGTAACCGATCCGGACCAGATCATAAAGCTAATCAATGCAATCGCGGCCTCACCGCACTTATGTACGGTTACCTTTAGCGGATCGAAAAAACCCTTTACCACCTCGATTATCGAACTTCAAACCGACAAGAACCACCTTGTTCTCGACGAAATTAGACCTATCAAGGGAAACGAACTTCTTCACAAAAAACGGGTTCTGAAATTATCGACATTTCTGAATGGCGTTCATCTCGCCTTTCTCTTACGCATTATCGGACATTCGAACAATTCAACACCTTTTCACTATACAGCCTCCCTTCCACAGCGAATTTACTACCCGCAGCGGCGAACAGCACCTAGAATATTTATTCGTTCGACCGCTTTAAAATTTCGTACTACTTCATGCCTTGGCGGCACATCCCTATTAGGATCCGTGTTCGATCTTTCCCGAAACGGCGCCTGTATCAACATTACTTCCCCCCGAGAACCAGCCATCGCACGCGGCGATGTCATCAAAGATTGCTATATCGAGTTACCGGACGAATTGAATCTTCATTTCGACCTATCGATCCGTTTTTCCAAAACCAATCGGAACAATAAGGCGCAAATCGGAGGTTATTTTGTCAACCTACCGCCGCAAAACCAAAAAAAACTCGACAGTTTCATTGCTAAACTTGAACGGGAAATCATTAGAAATCAACGAAACTTAATTAGAAAGTTGTGATAGAATTTGCCGTTTAAGCCCCGGTAGCTCAGCTGGATAGAGCGTCCCCCTCCTAAGGGGAAGGTCACACGTTCGAATCGTGTTCGGGGCGCCAATTAAATCAAATATTTACGAGAAACAAAGAAGCGATAAATCTAACTTTTCTCATTTTTGTCACATTTCTAAAAAATCCCATTCATACCTGCGATCTTTTCAAGCCAAGGAGTAGAAGCCAAAACGAAAACGCCACAATCGGAAAGACGGTGGAATGGATTTGCATTCAACGAATGTGGTGACGCAACTGATCGACGAGCATGACCGGGTCGTGTACCGGAACAAGCAGGGTTGCGATTTGGTCGATATCTTGCGAGGCTTGGAACCCTTTCAAGACAGCATCGAAGGCTTGGCGGTGGAATCGACGTACAATTGGTATTGGCTGGTCGACGGTCTGATGGAAGCGGGATACCGGGTCCATTTGATCAACACGGCGGCGGTTCAGCAATACGAAGGCCTGAAATACACCGACGACGATACGGATGCGTTTTGATTGGCGCATTTACTGCGGCTGGGCGTCTTACCGACCGGCACGATCTACCCGAAGGAAAGCCGGGCCGTGCGGGACTTATTGCGCAAACGCAGCCAATTGGTCCGGCAGCGCACCGCGCATATTGTCAGCATCGAAAACCTCTATGCGCGCAATACCGGCAGTCGGCTGAACAGTAATGCCGTCAAACGCCTGACCCAGGAGCAAGTTCAACAGCACTTCGCCGATCCGAACCTGGTGTTGGCGGTCGAGAGTAATCGGGTGATCCTGATGGCGTTATCGGAACAAATCGAGGTGTTGGAAAGCGCCATCCTGACGCAAGCCCAACTGGATTCGCGCTACCGCTATTTGCTGAGCATCAGCGGCATCGGTCAAGTCTTGGCCTTGACGATCATGCTGGAAACCGGCGCTATCGAGCGCTTTCGGCAAGTCGGCAACTTCGCCTCGTATTGCCGCTGTGTGGGCAGTGAAAAACTCAGCAACGGCAAAAAGAAAGGCCGGGGCAATACCAAAAACGGCAATAAATACTTGGCCTGGGCCTTTATCGAGGCGGCCAACTTCGCGATACGCTACAACGAACGGGCGAAACGCTTTTATCACCGCGTTGCGATACTTTACTCAGGGCTTGCTCTTTAAATTCTTCACTATAACGGGTTTGCATTTTTACCTCTATAAAATTTTAGAGGCGACAACTAGCCTGACACAGGGGGCCACTGGCGCCGTTCGCTTACAGGGATATTCCGGACTTTTTTAAGCCAGTCCAACTCGACTTTCAACCGCCCGATTTGGCTATACAGCGCTTCCTGATCGGCTTCATGTTGCTGGTTCTTTCGGCCTCGTTTAACGGAAAAACACTCGACCAGCCCGGCTTGGGCTTCCTTTTTCCAGTTCGAGACCTGATTCGGATGCACCTGGTGCGCACTGGCGATCTCGTTGATGGTCTTATCGCCTTTTAAGGCTTCTAGCGCCACTTTGGCTTTAAATTCAGCACTGTGCTTCTTTCTCTGCATGATTTTTCCTCTATACTTTCTCGGGTTTATACATGCAGGTTACCACCTTAATTAGTTGTTCAGTTTTTGGGGTCCATTATAAAATTAACCCGACCCCTTTTTCACGTATTTATTTATTTCAGCGACCATAACATGAACACAGCAGAGAAAATTTATCAAGAAGTACGCACACTTCCTGACTTCCAAGCTCAGGAAGTACTGGATTTTGTTGGCTACCTTAAAACCAAGCCCTCCCCCCAACCCATGCAGCATGTGCAAGACATGAGCGAATTTGATCAATTTGGTGCGGTATATGTAGGCAACTTTAACCGGGACGAATGCTATGATCGAAAAATTCTTCGCTGATACCAACATTGTGCTTTACACCATAGGGCAAGATAAACATAAGCGTGAAACCGCACGACGAATAATTGCAACTAAACCGTTAGTAAGCGTCCAGGTTATTAATGAAAGCATCAACGTTTGTTTACGTAAACTTGCTTTCACTAAAGAGAAAGCCTACGTTATTGCGGATAACATAATGCGCCGTACAATTGTTATCCCAATTGATGAGCCGGCGCTTTAAGCGACGCAGGGCAGAAAAATGCTCTTCGGCAATTGCTCGTGCATTGCCCTAATACATGCCATCCTTGGCGTAATGCATTTTCTGCATTCATTACATCCTTTTAACTCAGCAGTTACCGAGTGGCTAAGTGGGGATTTTTTAAAATAAATCCCTATCAAATAAAGTGGCCCCTGTTTGTGCTAAAACCAAACAACAGAAACTAAAACTGTAGCCATGAAAACCGACAGCCTTTTCTACCGCCTGTTTCAAGATTGGCCCGTGTTGGCCCTCGAACTACTGAAACTGCCTTACAGCGGCGACAGCTACCGCTTTGTTTCGGAAGAAATCAAACAAACCGGCTTTAGAATGGACGGACTCTTCAAACCGAACGACCAAAATCCGAATCAGCCAATAATCTTTGCCGAAGTACAATATCAATCCGACAATGAATTATACGGGCGGCTCTTCACGGAAATAACGCTCTACCTCTACCGGCAAAAACCGGCTAGACCCTGGATTGCCATGGTGATCTACCCCGACCGACAAACCGAAAGACCCGCCGGCATAGAATTTGAAGCCTTCATGCAGTTACCGCAACTACAACGCATTTACTTGGAAGACTACCAACAAGCGTCCGCCGATAGTCCGCTACAATCCTTGTTGAGCCTCATTGCCTGCCAAGACCGGCAAACCGTCGAACTTGCACAAAAACTGGTAAAACAGCGTAAGATACACGGCATCGACATCCTCAACTTTGTTGAAACCGTACTCGTCTACAAACTACCGCAACTGACGCGGGAGGAGATTAAAACCATGTTAGGCTTAGACACCGAACTCAAACAAACCCGTTTTTACCAAGAAATTGCCGAAGAAGAACGGCGGGAAGGTCGACAAGAAGGTCGACAAGAAGGCCGACAAGAAGAAAGTATCGCTTTGCTCACGCGCCTGCTGCGCCGGAAGTTCGGCATACAACCGGAACTCGAAATTGCGCTGAAACGACTGCCGGGTATGGAACTGACAATGCTGGAAAACCTGGCGGAAGCCATATTGGATTTTAAAAACGTAAGCGACCTGCAAAACTGGCTTGACAGCCAATGAGACACAATAGAAAGTGCCAAACGCAAATAAAGTAGGGAGCGCATCGCCAACGCACCATTGTTCCCGCTTCGTTACCTGGGCTTCCAACTTAAGGCGGAACAAAAGCACGAAGGATTAACCGTTCGCCCTGAGCCTGTCGAAGGGGGAATGGTTAATCCGTCCATGGTTCGACAGGGCTCTCCTGAGCGTAGTCGAAAGGCTCACCACGAACGGATTAACCTTAAGCTGTCCCGCGTTAAGTGGATAGCCGTTACCTGCAAACGAATGCTTGCTCGATGCGCCGACACTTTCAGCTATCTTTGATGAGCGCTAAAGAGATACTTGGAAGAACTATTATTTTAATATCTCTTCGCCTTGTAATGGATCATGCAAAAATCAGAACCTGACCCCAATCTCCTTCTTTTCATACGTTAAATAAGGAATCCAACATGCAGGCTATAGAATTTGAAACAAATATAGAAAATGGCATTGTCCATGTTCCTAAGGAATATCAATCGCTGCAAAAGGCAAGTAAAGCTAGAATAATTATTTTAGTTGACAATACCTCAGAATTACCAACTACCCAGCCGAGACGCCGTCCGCATCCGGACATAGCCGGAAAATTGCAAATTCTAGGGGATATTATTTCTTCAGCGCCTGAAACAGATTGGAATTTGCCAAAATGATTATTTTGGATACTCACATCTGGCTGTGGTGGGTCAATGATGAGACCAATTCGATGAAAGCCCAATGGATGGAACTCATCAATAACACCTCTGAGGTGGGTGTGTCAGCGATTAGTTGTTTTGAAGTTGCATGGCTACAGCAACATGACCGAATTATATTGCCGGAACCAACCCTCATTTGGCTTGATAAGGCGTTAAGCGGATCGAATATTACTTTAGTTCCCATTACAACCGAAATTGCTTGCGCAGCAGTCGATTTATCCGAACATCATAGCGACCCGCAAGACCGTATCATCATCGCCACAGCACTGATGACAGACAGCAAGTTATACTTCGCGCGGTCATGTTTGCGGATTTTATGGCAAGGCTATTTTGTTCGAGAGCAAGGCGCGAAAACAGGCGCATAGCAAGCTATGTAACTGTTTTCGCAACGCCGCTATCGGACAAAATAGCGCGTCAGAAAGCCGCAAATGTGGCCGCGCGAAGTATAATATCTACAGATCGTAAATTTCCTCTTTATGCAGAATTAACAGGAAAACTCGTCAATTAATTTGAAAAGATTAAAGCCATGTTAGGCTTAGACACCGAGCTCAAACAAACCCGGTTTTACCAAGAAATTGCCGAAGAAGAAAGTATCGTTTTGCTCACGCGCCAACTGCGCCGGAAGTTCGGCATACAGCCGGAACTCGAAATTGCGCTGAAACGACTGCCGGGTCTGGAACTTACGATGCTGGAAAACCTAGCTTAAGCAAATAACCCGTCATTCCCAGGGATTGGCGGAATCTAAAAAGAGGGACCGAAAAGTTACCGCAAGTACACACGGTACAAACAACACTGTCGCCTCGGTCCCATTGTAAAAAACCCGCGTACTTTTCCAGCCAAATGCCGCAAACTAGGGGAAAAGCCACGCCAAGCGCCATACAGACCCAATTGAAAATACAAGCAAGAGACTGATAGTCAATGACTTAAATAAAACTGGATTAAACTTTGTACAAAACTACAATGGGTCGATAGAAAGATTTCATGTTGACGTAATCTTTGTTCAGTATCCTGATGTGAGAAATGATGCCGATCTTTTGGAAATTAAATTTTGCAATACCTGACACCGTTTATGCTTATTTGTAATGTTTCTATGCTTTGTAATAGATGATGCAAAAACAAGACCTAACCGGATCTTCTTTTTTCCGTTTTCTTAAAGTAAAGAGGATAATAAGTGCCAACAATTTCAATGTTCTATGGCATTCTAATTAGAATGTTTTTCTATGACACAGAGAAACATCATGTGCCACATATTCATGCAGAATATCAAGGGCAGTTGGCTGTCTATGCAATTGAAGACGGCGCATTGCTAGCCGGAGAGTTACCGAAGAAAAAACATAAGCTCGTAGTGGCTTGGATTGAAATTCATCAAGAAGAATTGATGGCAGATTGGCAATTAGCAGTTACCGGGAGCAAGCCGTTCCCTATTCGAGGGCTGGATCAATGATTATTCAACAAGTTATTCCAAAAGATAATTTCATTCTTTCTATCGTGGCGGAAAATGGAAAATCAGGAGAATTTGATGTAAGCCCCTACATTAAGGGTGAGGCATTCGAGCCATTAAGAAATCCGGAAGAATTCAAGAAAATATATAACGGAAAATATTTCATTGAATGGGAGTGTGGTGCTGATTTGTCAGCTGACACAATTGAGGCGCACCTCAGGTAGAGTTCGGATTCGATTGATTCGGCGCATAATACACGAAGGCTTAGCTTGCGGTGGTCGGGATATCCACCCTGGCCAGAACGTTTCGATTTGCTTACCCCCCGGCAGCAACATTTAGGACGGAATTACAAATCCCGTCCTGCCGAGGCTGTAGGCTGCGCATCGCGCACCACTAGCCCCTGTGGGAGCGATCCCCAGATCGCGATATCGAAGTCGGAAGCGGCGGGTAACAACCGACGCTATCGAAGCCGCATAGGCTAAAATGGCCGAGCCTCGATTCCGTTTCAACTGCGGTGCTACCGCATGCAGCTTTGCAGAACGAGGCTTGCCGCCCCATGCTAAACGATTCGAGCATGGCCGAAAGCCGAAATAATCAGAGTATGACGAAACGTTAGGGACGGTCTAAATAACCCGTCCCGCCGAGGGCAAGATGCACACCATAGGCCCCAGCTTAAGCAAATAACCCGTCATTCCCAGGGATTGGCGGAATCTAAAAAGAGGGACCGAAAAGTTACCGCAAGTACACACGGTACAAACAACACTGTCGCCTCGGTCCCATTGTAAAAAACCCAAAAAAACCCGCATGCTTTTCCAGCCAAATGCCGCAAACTAGGGGAAAAGCCACGCCAAGCGCCATACAGACCCGATTGAAAATACAAGCAATAGACTGATAGTCAATGACTTAAATAAAACCGGACCAAACTTTGTAGGTAACTACAATTGGCCGGCAACCCAGATTTCATCTTGGCCTAATCTTTGTTCGGTTTACTGATATGAGAAATTGAAAATCGATGACACAAGCCGACACACAAATCGAAAACCACACCGACGAATACGATAGCCCTTGGAAAGACATACTTGAACATGCGTTTCCGGAATTCACCGCGTTTTACTTTCCCGAGGCCCATGTTCAGATCGACTGGACCCAAGATTACGACTTTAAAAACACCGAACTGCGAAAAGTGGTGCGCGATGCCGAATTAGGCAAGCGCTTCGCAGATGTCTTGGTGCAAGTGACCCTGATCAATGGAGAACAGCGTTGGATTTATATCCACATTGAAATACAGGGACAGCACGATATCGATTTTGCCAAGCGCATGTTCACCTACAATTACCGACTGTTCGACCGATACGACAGCCCCATTGCCAGCTTTGCCGTGTTGGCCGATAATGACCCCGACTGGAAGCCGGGCGGCTACGGATTTGAAGTACTGGGATGTCGGCACAGCTTGCAGTTTCCGGTGGTCAAATTGCTGGACTATGCCGAACAAATCAACCAACTCGAAACGCACACCAACCCATTCGCACTGATTACGACCGCCCATCTGCAAACGCGGCAAACAAAGCATGACCCGGAGGCCCGCTACCAAGCCAAGAGAGCCCTGGTTCGTCTTCTGTATCGCCAAGGCTGGGGCAAACAGCGAATACTGGACCTGTTTGCCGTTCTCGATTGGATGATGCGATTGCCGGAAGAGCTGGAACAGAAACTATGGTTAGAAATCGAAACGATCGAAGGAGAAAACAAAATGCGCTATGTTACCAGTGTTGAAAGACACGCCGTTAAACGCGGTATGGAACAAGGTTTGGAACAAGGTTTGGAACAAGGTTTGGAACAAGGTCTAAAAAAAGGCAAACTCGAAGGCAAACTCGAAGGCGAAGCCACGATCCTGCAACGCCTGTTAATCAAAAAATTCGGACCGTTGCCCGAGGAGACGCAATGCCGCTTGAGTACGGCTACGCTCGATCAATTGGACCTTTGGGCCGAACGACTGCTCGATGCGCCGACACTTTCAGCTATCTTTGATGAACACTAAAGAGATACAACGAAAAAGTCTTATTTTAAGGCCTCTGCGATATGCAATGGATCATGTAAAATCGGAACCTGACCCCGATATTTTGTGAGCGCCGTAGGGGGCGCATCGTGCACCTTTCCACGATGCCGAACCGACAAGAGCCCGACCAGGTAAGCGATGCGCACCCTACGCCTGGCACTTAAAAACCTATGAACAATTTCAAAAATATTTTTGAGTTTATAACGCGGGAACACAGTATTTAGCTAAAAATAACTTTTTTCGACAGCCTAGGTAAGCAGAAACGCTATAGAAGCCACATAGGCTATAATATCTAAGCCTCGATTCCGACAAATAGAACGCCAAATTTAACAACGGCTACACTCGAACAATTGGGCTTTTGGACCGAACACCTACTCGATGCGTTGACGCATTCAGCCGTTTTTGATGGAAGCAGATGAAATACAGAGAGACGACATACTTTTAACATCACTGTGTCTTATGGAATATACAAAAAACAAGACCCGATCTTCCTTGGCTATGATGGATCAATCAAGAAAAAAGCGCGTTCAAAAGTGAGTGGATTGAATGCATAAACAACACACCCGAGGTACCGAAATGCACATTGAAGCAGAGTTAGATGAAGCACGTAGTCAACGTTTGATTTCCATGCAGCAGCGTTTACAAAAGCCGCTCACAGAAATTGCAACTGAAATCTTAGCCAAAGCCATTGACGCCGGGATTGAAGCTAACGAGACTGAAGGACAAAAAATGCTGCGGATATTTTCTGAGGAAGGCTTAATTGGCTGCATCCATGGCGACGGAAAACTTTCGGTCGATTATAAGGAACATTTATGGGGAAATGAGTGATCATTGCTGACTCAGTCTTCCGGGTGGCGATATTAGACGATCGCGATAGTTTTCACCTTTTATTAGCCCTGCAAGTGGCTGAAAAAATTGAAGAGCCGTTGATAACAACAATCCCTGTAATCACTGAAGTGTGTTATCTATTACAAAATCGTCGAGGCCAAAATTTTGCTATCGCTTTCTTACGTAGTCATCGCCGTGGCGCTTTCAAACTCTTCGATATGGACGAAGGAGATTTAGTTCGATGCGAAGAACTGATGACTCAATATGCAGACTTACCAATGGATTTTACAGATGCTTCGTTAGTGGTTCTGGCTGAGCATATCGGGCATGGTCGTATTGTGTCTACTGACCTGCGTGATTTTAATGCTTACCGCTGGAAAAATCGACATCCATTTAGTAACTTGCTACAAGACATTTGAAGCGAGACTGATAAAGGATAATTCGCCCATGAAGATGCACCGCCAAGGAAACCCATTTTGCCACACACAACCGCTACGCAACTGGCCAAACAAATGCATCTTCAATAAAAGCAAAAAGGATTCTGCCCCGTTTTTTTGAATATGCATGATCCTTATTGACGCCGTGTTGCTCCAAATAATCTGAAGCTAAGTAGAGAGCCGCATCCCGCACCATTGCCCCCCCTGTGGGAGCTATCCCCAGATCGTGATATCGAACCAAGCCAAAAAAGGCGAGTAACAACCAACGCTATCAAAGCTGCATAAGCAAAAATATCCAAGCCTCGATCCCGCAGAATCGGCCGCCAAATGCAAAGCGATGAGCACCTTACAAGACAATCGCCATTTTGAAATAATCTTAACAAAATATCCCGGCACCAAATGAATCGTAATTATTCACACCCACCCCTATCGTTCCCACGCTCTGCGTCACTGCCATTAACAGGTACCCGTCATTCCGCCATGGATTGGCGGAATCCAGTGCCATGGATGGCAAGCTTTTAAGGTACATTTTCCTCGTTTCCACGGTCCTCCGTGGGAACGCATACCGATCTTACCTCGGCAACCAACGTATGGATTCCCACGAAGGACCGTAGGAACCAGAACCGGAATCACCGTTAAAAACAATCCAGCTTCTTTAACAACACCAAACTGGCACTGGTAATCGACCATTAACACCATACCGATATGACGAATAAAGCCATAAACGCACCATAGAACAAGCACTAAGTTGGCGTTTATGGGCTAACACCCCTCCCTAAACGGTCGCGATGTCACTGTGGGAGCGATCCCCAGATCGCGATAATCGAAGTCGAATAGTCCGAATACCCAAAAAAGCCATCGAAGCCACAATGGCTAAGCACAGCAAGCTACGCACCTATTTATGGGCAATGTTAGCCGACAAGAAATGTAACCTGACCCCTTTTACTCGCTATTTGTATGAAACTACAATTGGCCGGCAACAAGATTTCATTTTGACGTAATCTTTGTTCAGTATCCTAACGTGAGAAATGAAGGCGACGCTTTGGAAATGCTATTTTGCAAGACCCAACCTTTCTGGGGCAAGATAAAAATAAGCGTGAAACCGCACGACGAATAATTGCAACTAAACCGTTAGTAAAGTGGCCCCCATTTGTGCTAAAACCAAACAACCGAAACCAATACTGTAGCCATGAAAACCGACAGCCTTTTCTACCGCCTTTTTCAAGATTGGCCCCAGCTTGCACTGGAACTACTGAAACTTCCTTACAGTGCTGACAGCTATCGCTTTGTCTCGGAAGAAATCAAACAAACCGGCTTTAGAATGGACGGACTCTTCAAACCGAACGACCAAAATCCGAATCAGCCAATAATCTTTGCCGAAGTACAATATCAATCCGACAATGAATTATACGGGCGGCTCTTCACGGAAATAACGCTCTACCTCTACCGGCAAAAACCGGCTAGACCCTGGATTGCCATGGTGATCTACCCCGACCGACAAACCGAAAGACCCGCCGGCATAGAATTTGAAGCCTTCATGCAGTTACCGCAACTACAACGCATTTACTTGGAAGACTACCAACAAGCGTCCGCCGATAGTCCGCTACAATCCTTGTTGAGCCTCATTGCCTGCCAAGACCGGCAAACCGTCGAACTTGCACAAAAACTGGTAAAACAGCGTAAGATACACGGCATCGACATCCTCAACTTTGTTGAAACCGTACTCGTCTACAAACTACCGCAACTGACGCGGGAGGAGATTAAAACCATGTTAGGCTTAGACACCGAACTCAAACAAACCCGTTTTTACCAAGAAATTGCCGAAGAAGAACGGCGGGAAGGCCGACAAGAAGGTCGACAAGAAGGTCGACAAGAAGGCCGACAAGAAGAAAGTATCGCTTTGCTCACGCGCCTGCTGCGCCGGAAGTTCGGCATAAAACCGGAACTCGAAATTGCGCTGAAAAGACTGCCGGGTATGGAACTTACGATGCTGGAAAACCTGGCGGAAGAAATTTTGGATTTTAAAAACGTAAGCGACCTGCAAAACTGGCTTGACAGCCAATGAGACACAATAGAAAGTGCCAAACGCAAATAAAGTAGGGAGCGCATCGCCAACGCACCATTGTTCCCGCTTCGTTACCTGCAAACGAATGCTTGGTCGATGCGCCGACACTTTCAGCTATCTTTGATGAACACTAAAGAGATACTTGGAAGAAGTATTATTTTAATATCTCTCCGCCTTGTAATGGATCATGCAAAAATCAAAACCTGACCGCAACCTTCTTAGACAGAGCTTTGAAACCGGTCGGTCAGCTAACGGTGAGCGATGCGCATACTACGAGACTGATAATCCAATTAAATCTTTAAAAAAGTAACCTGACCCCTTTTTTCCGGAGGACCGTAGGAACCAGAACCGGAATCACCGTTAAAAACAAATCCAGCTTCTTTAACAACACCAAACTGGCACTGGTAATCGACCATTAACAGGGGGAATTGTGGGGAATTTATTAGGACGAGGCTAACACCCCTCCCTAAACGGTCGCGATGTCACTGTGGGAGCGATCCCCAGATCGCGATAATCGAAGTCGAATAGTCCGAATACCCAAAAATGCCATCGAAGCCACAATGGCTAAGCACAGCAAGCTACGCACCTAATTATGGCCAATGTTAGCCGACAAGAAATGTAACCTGACCCCTTTTACTGTTGGCGCTTATGGGCTAACACCCCTCCCTAAACGGTCGCGATGTCACTGTGGGAGCGATCCCCAGATCGCGATAATCGAAGTCGAATAGTCCGAATACCCAAAAAAGCCATCGAAGCCACAATGGCTAAGCACAGCAAGCTACGCACCTATTTATGGGCAATGTTAACCGACAAGAAATGTAACCTGACCCCTTTTACTATGTGCTTTACCACTTCGACTATCCGAAAAGCCCGTCGAACGATTCTATGCGTTATTTTTAATTTCATGTAAAATGCATGCATGTTATCGGATTATGGCGGCATATTGTTATGTTATCACCTTAAGTTTAACTTTCTGAGCACCTTGGTTGATAACGGGATAACAACCCACTTTCCTCGCTGTGCATCCAAAATCCCGATTGTAAAAAACTAACACGAAAGAAAAACGAGAATTTGAAAACCCAACCGATCGAAGAGCTTGCCGTAAAAGTAAACGCCAAAACCCTTGCGGCCAGGCCGACTACACAATAGTTCCTCTGGCCCGGTACGCTTAATATACCCAACGTATAAATTTCGGCATTTTATTATCTTCTCCCGCTGAGAGAAGGTCGGGGGGACAAAATAACCGACATGTAAAGTACGAACAGTATAAAACGCTTAACCCAAACGCCAGTAGCTAGCAGAAAAATCGGGCGGTAACAAATTAGCGGCATCATAAACATCACTTGAAGGCATGCCAAGCATTGGAAGGCAGCAAATCCCAATTTGGAAATCAAAACGTATGTTTAACGAAGATGTCGGCGAAGTCAAAGCTCCCGCACACCATCCAGGGCGGGATTACGGTAGATAGATACTACACGCATTTGACTTGAGTGCGCTGGCGCCTCGCCACGTTAAATGCGCCTCGGACTACAAGCATAGCGCTTGAATAAATCCGAGGCATGAGTGATTAACGATTCTATATTACAAGAAAAATATAACGATAATTATAACTATATGATTAATAAATATAGAAAAATAAGACTCTTGATAATCCGTATAACCAACAAAAACCATAATCAACTGTTACGATTGATCTTTACCCGCACACCGCTACTGTCGATTTTTGGACATCTCTACTACCACATAAGGTTTCACACGAGATACTACAATTTCATCAACAGACATGCTCACAAGCGATATCAAGCAACCGTCCCAAACCCTAGCCAATATACACAAAACGCAGTCTCCGCACTCAAAACCGATGGCATATATATCGATGACATAGAAACCCTATGCCATGATCAAAACATGCTGACGCACCTGACCAACGACGCGAACACACTGTTAAGCCCCCATCTGCAAGACCCTGCCGATTCCAATCAGTTGCGCCCCGCCAAAATAAGAGGCATCGGGCGAAACATAAATGACGCCTATTTACCTGAATTCTTTGTCAAATTTTTTCTCAGCGATGAAGTGCTTGGTATTGTAAATTCATGTTACGGCATGTTCTCGCGGTTGAATTATATCGATACTTGGCATAATGTAACAGCCGCTGACGATGACCCTTTATACTACACCGAAATATGGCACCGGGATCATGAAGACATTAAAAACATCAAAGTGTTCGTTTACTTGTCAAACGTGGACGAAACCGCCGGGCCATTCTCGTATATAAAAAGAACACACCAACAAGGAAAAATAGGCCACATCAATCCGGTCAATCCGCCTTTGGGCGTACAATTTAATGAGCAACAAATAGCTGAATTTACACCACCCGAACAATCCAATTTGTTGGTTTGCACCGGTAAACCGGGTACTGTCATCTTTTCCGACACTACCGGCATGCATAAAGGCGGAAGAGCTGTCAGCACCCCGAGAACCGTGCTGGTCGCCATTTATACCAGTGAAGCCGGAGTCGACCAACACACTTATCGCCTACCGGAAAGCATTGATTCGAACTCGCTTTCACCGGCGGCAAAATATGCTTTGCATATGGAATAACGATTCTATCAACTTGAAACCAATCGCCCTGCCGGAATCGTCTAACGCTCTGTACCACCCGAGGCGCCGCTCCCAATGCGACACCTCGCAAAAGATAATCGACATATCGTCAATATGGAGTCTATATAAGGTGCTGGTCTATCATTTCCGGAACGTTATATTGCCGTGCTCGAGTCTAAAGCTGCGGCGGTATTAACCGCACCAGATTTAGAGGCTGTTTTTAAAACTGGCGCGGTTCACATCAGTCCGGTAAAGCGCGATCGCGCACCATTGTCATGCATCGATTCGACGAAGTCGTTCGGTTAACGGTACGCGATGCGCACTCAACAAGACAGCGTCTCCATTTTGAGATAATCTTAAAATATTTCCGGAATTATCCGAGCCAAATGCCTCAAAAATAGGTGAAATGACACATCTAACGCCATAAGCTATTCAATTGCAAATACAAACAAGGGTCTGATACTTAATAACATAGACAAAACTGGACTAATATTTGTATCAATCTACAATTGGCCGATGAAAGATTTCATCTTGGCGTAATCTTTGTTCGGTATCCTGATGTGAGAAAATGACGGCGAAATTTTGGAAATGAAATTTTGCAATACCTGACACCGTTTGTGCTTATTTGTAATGGATGATGCAAAAAAATTAAGACCTGATCCCAATCTCCTAATTGCAATCGATTTCAAGGATTAAAAACATTCATTAATGCAGTCCAAATTAGTTCAATTATTAACATTTAAGAGGAGGAAAATGATCTCACACGATTATAAGTGTATATTTATCCATATACCAAAATGTGCAGGTACTAGTATAGAAAGAGCTTTAGGGCATCTTGATAATCATAAGGGACGAGGTGGCCAAGATCACAGAAGTATTCGATTGATTGAAGAACCTTTAGTTCTAAATGAAGTTCTTTCATCAAAAGAAAACATTATGGAAGTTATTCGTAGAGGACGTTATAGATTTCGCAATGTGGCAAATAGCCGAAATAAATACACTGTAACAAAAGAACAATATGATAGTTATTTTAAATTTACATTTGTAAGAAATCCATGGGCTCGTGCATATTCGTGGTATAAGAACGTTATGCGTGATGAATATCATAAAAATAGCTTAAATATTAGTGCAGATATTTCATTCAAAGATTTCCTTAAAAAATTTTCCGGTACAGGAATGCTAAAACCTCAAATGTACTGGATAAAAAACTTTAGCGGCAATATTCCTCTAGATTTTGTTGGTCGCTTTGAAAATTTAAGTGAAGACTTTGAATATGTCTGCAATAAAATAAATGCCAATGGTATTGAGCTAACTCACGAAATAATTGGGTCTGGTGAAGATTACCGTGTTCATTATGATAAAGAGTCAATTGAAATAATAATAAAAAATTATAAAGAAGAAATAGATACTTTTATGTATGAATTTTGAATGAATAATATTTATATGATAATTATCGAATTAGTTATGTATTCTAGTTTAACTGCTTTGCAAGATCTAAAGTTGATAATTCTTAATTAAAATAATGGACTCTAATATTAAAAAAAGAATTTTTCAATCTGCAACATGGTCTCTTGGATCAAGAGTATTAGGGCAAGGTATAACTTTTATTACGACAATTCTTTTAGCAAAATTACTTGGGATATCAGATTTTGGTGCTATAAGCTTTGGTGTACTAACTGTAGGACTAGTTGACAGCATTGTAGATTTTGGATTTCTTTCCGCTCTTGTTCGAGAAAAGAGTTTAACAGAAGAGCAATTATCGAGTTGTTTTTGGTTTTTAACGATGATTTCAGGGGGGGGGATTTTGTTAATTAAATTATATTCTCTCTATTTAGTCGTCGATGATAGCTATTCGAGCGTAATTGATGTTCTTGTCTACGGGCTTATTTTTGTACCATACCAAAGTGTTTCGCGAGCGCTTATTTCTCGGGATTTGAGGCTAGATTCTATAGCTAAATATGAAATTATTGGTGGCATCATAAGAAATGGAAGTGCTTTATTAGGAGCATATTACGGCTATGGAATAAAAGGGTTTGTATATGGTTTTTTGTGTGAGCGATTCTTCATTTCGATATGTTTGTTTGTATCAGCTCAATGGTTTCCAAGTCTGATTTTTAAATTATCAGCATTAAAGTCGTTTGTTCAGTTTGGGATAGCAAGTACATCCTCGAGAATAATTTGGTACTTATCAACTAAGATAGATTCGTTTTTTATAGGCCTTTATTTTGGTAAAGAAGCGCTTGGAATATATTCACTTGCAATGCAAATTGCTTATATGCCATTTCAGTTGGTTACTACGGGTGGTCATCGGGTCATATATGCCACATTTTCAAAATTTGTCGGACAAGATAATTTTATTTCTGTAGTAAACAAAACTGCTTGGCTGGTACTTACATTGTCTGCCCCTGCTTGTATCGGTATATTTGTGTTGTCAGACGAAATAATTAGTATTTTTTTTGGTGATAAGTGGAAACAAGCTTCACAGGCAATAAAATGGTTGAGTATCGCCAGTTTAGTGCAAATATACTCCAGCATATGGCCACAATTTTGGAATGCTGTTGGTAAGCCTAGCTATGGTGTTATTGTTAATATAATAAACTTAATTATACTAACATTAATATTGTTTTTTATTGGAAATAATGGGGATTTTAAAGATATACCGGTAGGTATAGCAGTTATTTCTGTTATAAGATTATTAGTGGTCTATATGTTGTCAAAAAAATTAATAGATATTTGTTTATTAAGGATGTTTTACGAAAACTTGTTTCCTATTATTGGTTGCTTATTGATTATTGTTTGGAGCAATATATTTATTCCATATTTTGACATAAAAAATAATATATTAAAGATCATTTTTATTATTTCAGGAAGTGCTTTAGCCTACATAGCTTTTTTATTTTCTACTTCGATTATTTCTTTTCTTCCAGTCAAAAAACTTCTGTCAAAATGATAAAAACGTTCCCGAAAAAAATGGATAGCCCAATTGCGAAAAAAAATAAAAAATCTGTATTTTTAAATTTAGCATCTTCTGTTGGCTTAATCTTAGCGCTTCCTATTTCCTTGGTCGCGTTTGTTATATGGCAGGATTCATTAGCAAGGCAACTATTTGTTGCTTGCGTATTAGTTGCGGTAATTTTATATGCTTTAAAAAATGAAAAATTTATTACACTAACTCTTTCCATATTATTTTTTACTCAATTTGCTACGTCATTACATACATTCGAATTGAACGAGCCACTTAAGTTTCAAATATATTTTTTGGATATTTTATTAATTTTGTGGTTTGTTTCAGCTAAAGAAATTAATAAAAATTTCAAATCTGATTTAATAGGTAAAATTTGGATATTATTGATATTATGGATGATGGTTTCAACTTATTTCTCTGCTCGAATTGACAAAAGTATATTATTTCTATTAATGATGCTGAAATCTATGGTTGTGTACTTGGCATCGAGAAACCTAGAGATAAACCAGCATTTCATAAGGAAAACTGTTGTAATTGTCGCTTCAATATTAGTTATTCAAGGGGTAGTGTCGGGTTTGCAGTATATAAAAAATGATCATTTAGGTCTTATTGTTTTAGGTGAACGTAATCCGGAGGTTAGTAAGCTGCATTATGTAAAAGATAGAATGCGTGTTTCGGGTACTCTAGGTGCAGTTAATTCAATGGGTGGCTATATCGCAATGCTTATGGTTTTTTTGACTCCATTTGTTTTATCAGGCAAAAGAAACATCCTTCTTTATACTATTTATGGGGCGAGTTTTATTACATTAATAATACCGTTTTCCAGGGCCGGTTGGTTAAGTTTTTTCTTAGGAGCGGTATTTTGCATATTTAACTTATTTCGCAGTAAAAGCATTTCAGCTGCTAAAATTGTTTTTCTTGGTCTCATAACAAGCTTTATTCTAGCAGGTGTTGTTTTTGTTTTCCTTGATAAGATTCAAGATCGCTTCGAGGATAAACGAGCTGTAGCTTCTGCGGAAGGACGTGTTGGCCAATTTATCGAAGCGATGGATGTTATTAAACGTTACCCAATTACAGGGATTGGTCCAGGGATTACGGATTTTTTTGGCGCTTGGAAAGAAGAAACTAAATATGTCCAAAAAGCTCTACCTGGTGTCAAGATGTACAATCAGTACCACAACAACTTTTTACAAATTTGGGTTGAAAACGGTGTTTTGGGTGCGCTTCTTTTTCTTTGTTTTCTTTTTTTAGTCATGTTGTATGCAATCAATCCGCCGACCCGAAAACGTCCTCTATCGCTCGAGGAACGTTTATTTTTAATGGGGGCATCGGCTGCGGCATTTTCATATTTAGTACATACATCTTTTGGTCCCGAGATTAATAACGACAGATTACTAGTTTCATTTGCGCTATTACTTGGCTTTGCAAGAAACAAAAAGTTTATCGCTTGATCTATGAAAATTCTTTACGTTTATCCTTTGCACATTGAAGGTGGTTCAAATATACATGCCGCCGAATTTATTGCAGCCTGTCAAAGATTAGGACACCAAATTGTAGCTCTAAGCATTCCGGTTAAAAAAGGCAAAACTTCTGCAAATATCATTTATAAGTTGCTTAGATTCAACATCAACAACTTCTTAAATTTGGTTAAGTTTCTAAAAACTTACTCCGGTGATAAACCGGACTATATTGTTATCCGCTTCCAGACGAACCATAACTTATTTTTCTGTATAGCGGCCGCTCGTTTGCTTTCGAAGCTAGTACTGGAGATTAATGCTACGCGTTCGATAGAGCCGAACGGTCGGACCCATTCGCTTGAAAGTTTACTCGATTCATGGTCTTTTAAATTAGCGCACAGATTATTTACCGTATCAACCGTGGTACGTTCACGTTTGCTTATTTCTTATAAATCATTATCCCTTGACAAATTATCGGTTATCCACAACGGGTGCAATCAACCTAAAAATTACCTTACGGCAGATACCAATAAACTTATATTAAGATTGGGATTAGATGGTTACGAGACATTGGTCGGATATGTAGGTAGTTTTCGGTCTTGGCACGATACGGACAGCATTTTATCTGTAGCTCAAAATTCGCCACCGACCACCGGATATTTAATAATTGGAGACGGACCGGGGCGGAAGGCCTGCGAAGCAAAAGCGATCGCACACAATCTCAAGAATGTTCATTTTCTCGGCAATATCGGTCACGACAAGGTATATCAATATATTGAGTTATTCGATATAGCGTTATTGACTATACCGCAAAAATGGTGCGATCAACCTGGCGGTTTTCACGGGAGTCCACTCAAATTATTTGATTATATGGCAATGAGTAAGCCGGTTATCGCAACTGCGAGCGGCGATATTAAGTTTATCGTTGAAGATGGTGTCAATGGCTACCATGTGTCACCGGAAGATACAGATGATATTTTAGAGAAAATTGTATATTTGACCAAACATAAGGAATTCGCAAAACAACTGGGCCGTAACGGTCAAAGTAAGGTTGCCGAAAAATATACTTGGGAGGCTAATGCGGCTCAGGTTGCTTCGCTTTGTTTATCGATTGACTAAGCGCTCTTTTATTAAGAATTCGGCGCTCTCAATTTAACCCGTCGCCTTTATATCAGTTCACGAGGAAACTATGCATAGACTATTAGTTAAAAGGCTTATTCCATTCTTACTCGGGTTGACAATCAGCTTCGTAACTAATGCCGAGCCGGCTGATTCACTCAAAAAAAACTTTCCGCGCATCTGTAACGTGAATTTTGGTGCCCCGCAGCTTTACGATAAGCCGGATGTGATCGCTAAACTAGCTAGAGCGGACATGGCTCTGATAGGGTTTTACCGAAATTGGGAGAGTGATCATAATCGTGGCAGCGGCGTCATGCGGCGTACTGTTCAGAATATAAAAGCACTGAATCAAGATATTTTGATCGGACAATATACCGTGCTAAATGCATCGCCGGATACTAGAAAAAAGACGCCGGACATTGATAAAAGCCAAAAAATCGAAGCTATGGACTGGTGGGTTAGGGGCGCAATGGGTGAAAAGCTACAATGGACTAATCAATATGGCAAATTCGATGTCAACTTCACAAAGTATGCTCCAGTCGATTCAGAAGGCAAACGTTATCCTGAATGGTTGGCTGAACGCGACTATGATTATTTTTTTTCTAATGTACCTGAATTTGATATTTGGTATTTAGATAATGTATTTCCACAACCCAAAATTAAATTGGCCAATTGGACCCGTGGCAATGGTTTGAGCCTGCAAACAGCAGCTAGCGTTCAACAGGTCTACCGTGCCGGACATTTGGCGGAATGGAAAGCCATTCGCGCCCTCAATCCAGATATTTTGTTGTTGGGCAATGTCGATCAAGACGCTTATGCTACTCCTGAATACAGCGGGCAATTAAACGGCGCGCTACTAGAGGCCTTGATGGGTTTGAGGTGGTCAACTGAACACAAAAAAGGTTGGTTTACCATGATGGAGCGTTATCACAATGCTTTTGCGCATCTTAGAGAACCGAAGTTGGTGGTGTTTAATGTACATGGCAAACTGCAAGATTACCAAGCAATGCGATTCGGCTTGTCCTCTGCGTTGATGAATGACGGCTTTTTTTCGTATAGCGAGTTAGGGGGCAGTTATCGGTCGATACCCTGGTTTGACGAATACGATATCGATTTGGGCAAACCGATAGAAGCACCGCAGCGAAAGCCTTGGCGCAATGGTGTATACCGTCGGGAATTTGAAAAAGGGGTGGTATTTGTCAATCCCTCAGCGGAAGATGTTCTTTTAGATAATGAAGAAAAATTATTTAGATTTTCAGGTAAACAGGCGCCAGACATTAATAATGGCGAATATGTCGGCGACCGTTTCAATCTGCCGGCACGGGATGGTGTTATATTTCTTAAAGTCAATTGAGCGAAAGTTAGTGGTTATTAAATCTTACGATAGATATACCCGTATTCTTTTTTCGGCGAATAATACACAAGGAGTTTGATTTTGAGCGAAACAACAGAGAGGACAAGAGTTTTATTTATACTACCGTCATTAAAACGGGCGGGCGCTGAAATTCAAACAATCGATTTAGTCAACGGATTAGCCGATGAAAAATTTGAGAAACATTTACTATGTTTCGAGCATGAAACAGACTTACTAAATAAAATCGATTCCAATTCGGTTGTTTTTCATCATACTCCGCGGTCGGTTAAATTCGATTGGGTTTTGGCTTGCAAAATAGGCGATATCATCGATCGCTATAAGATTGAGGTTGTGCATTGCAGTCTGATGATCGCACTTTTTTGGGGATGGCTTGGCATACGACACGCCAAAAAAAATCCGCCTTTGATAGCAGCAATACATACAACCACTAACAGAAATCGACGTGCGGACTTGTTTGATTTATTCGTTTATCAATGGCTCCTTCGAGACTGTTCGAAAGTCGTGTTTGTTTGTGAGGCACAAAAACAGTATTGGGAGCAACGGTTTCCATTTTTAATGTTCAAGTCAGTATGTATCCATAACGGGATTGATACGAATTGGTTTAAAAAAAAAACGGATAATGCAACCATAAAAAGCAGTTTCGGTTTACCGGTGAATAATAGTATTGTGGTGACCCAGATTGCCGCATTTCGACCGGAAAAAGGCCATTTGATTCTGTTAGAGGCATTTAAACTCCTACGCAACGAATTGAAAGATATTCATTTGATAATGGCGGGAGACGGCCCGCTCAAAGACAATGTAGCCGCCAAAACTGCCGAGTGGGGTTTGACGGATTGCGTACATTTGCCCGGTTCGTTAAAAGACGTTCGACCGTTATTATCGATTTCCTCTACTACAGTAATTGCATCGACTGCCGTCGAAACCTTCTCGATGGCGATGCTTGAGTCATTAGCCATGGGAGTACCGGTAATAGCGACGAATTTGGGTGGTGCGCGAGAAGCAGTAATACCTAATAAAACCGGTTATTTGGTTAAGCCCAACGATATTGAGTCGCTTGTTTCTGCGCTACGCGAATGTTTAGGCGGCAATGAAGGAAATATGCTTGGGAGCAATGGTAGAGAAAGGGTCGAGCTATATTTTACCCGTAAAAGGATGTTGGATCGATATATGTCATTGTTGATTGATGTTGCAAACCAAAAGCGCTCTCCATTTCAATCCTTAACTGCTAGTAGAAACGTTTTACGTAATTTTTTTATAGGACTAAAAAATAAATTTCATTAAAAAACAATATCAAACTGATTGCTCGGCCAAATGTTTCTTTTTCAGTTTTTTAGATAAGTATTACATAACTCGACTTTTCACAATAAAATTAGGTTTCTTGATGCTAAATAAAGCAACTATGGAAAGAAATAAAGTTGAAATCAGAAATGAGTCTTATATTGTAATGATAGGGCCATCTATGACGTTAGCCAGAGGTGGAATGGCTTCTGTTGTTCTCGCTTATAAAGAAGCCGGTCTGTTTGAAAAATGGCCTATTATCTATCTCGAAACACATAAAGAAACTTCAATTCTTCTCAAGTTAGTACTTGGGTTAACGGCGCTATTTCAATTTATCCTTTTGCTCTACCAAAAGAAAGTCGTTTTATTGCATGCAAATATTGCCGGTAGAATGAGTTTTTTACGCAAGTCTGTTTTTATGCTTGCAGCACGATGTGTCGGTGTACCTTATATGATACATATTCACGGTTCAGCTTTTAAAGTTTTTTATGAAATGAATTCTGGAAAACTAATGAAGCGATATATCCGTTTTATCTTCGATCGATCGTCAGCCATTGTTGCTTTATCCGAAGAATGGCAAACATGGCTATTAGGTATTTCGGACAATCAAAATATACGGTTGATTAGAAATCCTGTGCAATTACCATTGAACGTTATTCATGACGATGAAAGTCAGCGGGTTCATAATGTTATTTTCTTAGGAAAAATGGTAGAAAAGAAAGGCATTTTAGATCTTTTGCATGCTTTTAATTTGCTAATCAAAAAATCGCCCGTGCCTGTCCATTTATGGATTGGTGGCGAAGGTAACAAAATTGTTGTTGAGGATTTAATAAATGATCTTTGTTTAAACGATCATGTAACAATTTTGGGGTGGATTCAGGGCGAAACAAAAGTACAGTTACTCAACAATGCCGATGTTTTGGTATTACCTTCACACAACGAAGTTTTGCCAATGTCTATTCTGGAGGCTTTGGCTTATAGAGTGCCCGTAGTTGCAAGTCGCATAGGTGGCATTCCAGATGCAATTTCGGATGGGGTAGAAGGATTTTTGGTTGAAGTTGGTGACATTAACGCGATATCAGAATCGATTCTAAAGATAATTTCGGATTCTGAAGCCAGAAAAGTTATGCGTGTTAATGCACGTAATAAAGCAGAGTCCCTTTTTGACGATAAAGTAATAGTGGCGAAAATATCAAAACTCTATAAAGAATTGGGTGGAGTGAAACAAACTGACTATGTTTGATAAAAGAAACAAAGCGGAGCTAAAACGCGTGATTTTTTGCTTTGGCGAAGGTGGGCATACGGCTCAAGCGTCACGTCTTTATATGGCTATGAAACCCTACCTTGTAAATATTGATATCGTGACAGTAGGTGATTTTTACGAAAGGCCGACATGGTCTAATCAACATTTATATTATCCTCCTTTACGAGATAAAGAAGACGGCTATACGGTTAAAGCTTTTATAAATGCAATAAAAAATTTAAAAGAAATGTTTGTTTTAATCAGCTCCGCATCTATTTTGGGTGTGGTTTCTACGGGACCAGGATTTTGTGTGGTAATTTGTGCAATAGCGCGCTTGTTTACAAAACGTGCTATTCACTTGGAAACCTGGTCAAGGTTTGATACCCAAAGTTTAACTGGAAAACTTAACTATTGGATTTGTAATAAGTTTTATGTTCAAAACAGAGAGCAACTTCGTTTTTACAAATCAGCGATTTACTGCGGCTTGTTATGAGAATTTTTGTCACTGTAGGCACAACTGCCTTCGACGAGTTAGTTGAATTTGTAGATACGTGCCCTTTTTTCGATGAGCATGAAGTGACAATTCAATTCGGACCAAGCAAATATATCCCAAAGAATCGAAAGGCCTTTTCATTTGTAAAAAATATCGAGGCTTATTATCAGTCATCTGATTTTGTAATAACACATGGTGGTGCTGGTTCCATTTATAAATTGCTTGAAATGTCATTACCTATCTGTGCTATTCCGAATCTTGAGCGAATAGATGATCATCAGTTAGATATATGCCAGCATTTATCGAACAAAGAGTATCTATTATTTGCAAAAGATATAAGTAAAATCCCCGATTGTATTCAATCTTTTATAGATGGAAAAATCGAACTAAAGCCTTTTAAGAAAGATAGTTTTTTTTGTGCTAAGGAAATTGCAGATTATTTGTTAGGTTAGATTATTACTTTAGCAATGCACTAAGAAGGGTCTGCAATAAAAGGGATAGGGTTACTTTTCTTGATATTTAACATTATTCATAAATAAAATCCCGGCCTTTTATTCATGTGAAACGCAGGTTCAATTATGTGTTTTATATGGTTATGGTGATCGTTGCCGCGCCGTTCGTCGGCAAGGCCGATGTGGTATTTCGACGTCGCCGCAATTTTTTAACGGTTTGGCGGGGTATGCGGTTTCGCGGTTGAAGCGTTGTCCTTGGGTGTTGGAGATTCGCGATTTATGGCCGGAGTCGATTCTTGCCGTCGGGGCGATCAAGAATAAGAAGATTATCGGCGCTTTGGAATGGCTGGAAAGATTCGCTTACCGCAAGGCTGACCGTATCGTAGTGGTTACCAATGCCTTTAAGGTGCATATTGTGGCGTATGGCGGTAGTGAGAGTAAAACGACCGTTATTCGTAACGGCGTCGACCTCGGTTTTTTTGCCGATCAACCGCGCGACGATGCGTTTGCCGATTCGCTGGGTGTTAAGGGTAAGTTTGTTGCGGCGTACGTCGGTACGCACGGCATGGCGCATGGCTTGGATGTGATTCTCGATGCGGCCGAAATGTTGCGGGATCGTGAAGACATTTCTGGTTCCCACGGTCCTCCGTGGGAACCCATACGTTGGTTGCCGAGGCAAGATCGGTATGCATTCCCACGGAGGACCGTGGGAACGAGGAAAAAATGCCGGTTCGGGGATTGGTATCGAACCCGAAAATGCGAAGGAACTGGCTGCCGCGATTACGGCTTTGGCCGATGCGCCGAAAAAATGCGCGGCGATGGGTGAAGCCGGGAAAGCCTGTGTGAGTGCCGAATTCGATCGCCGAGCGTTGGCGCGGCGTTTTGAGGAGGTTTTGGTTTCGGTTGTGTAGGGTGCTGCATTGCGCACCGGGGTTCACTGCTATTAAGTTAATGGAAGGACAATCCTAGGTTCTGGTTCCCACGGTCCTCCGTGGGAACCCATACGTTGGTTGCCGAGGCAAGATCGGTATGCGTTCCCACGGAGGACCGTGGGAACGAGGAAATTCGACCGCCGGGTATTGGCGCGGCGTTTTGAGGAGGTTTTGGTTTCGGTTGTTTAGGGTGCCGTATCGGGCACCGGGGTTAGGATGCGGTTGATTGGCTGCAATGTGTTGTCAAGGTGCGCGGTGCGCAGCCTACTGTGCTTAGCCTTTGTGGCTTCGATGGCTTTTTGGGGTGTTTTGCTTGTTCGTCTCCGATTATCGCGATCTGAAGGCCGATGAAGGTATTCGACATTACCAAATATCCGCTTGGCCCACCCATACTTCGACAGGCAGAGGCAAAATTCGGTTTTATTATGTCAATTCTACCAACAGCGCACCCGATTCGAATTTTTTCTTAATCGCTGGTAGTAGTCGAGCGAACCACTCTAGTAATTCTTTACGCCGTGTGTTGCCTACCCTTACCCAGCATAAACGGCAAGGGTTTTCATCAGAATTATGCAAAATCACAAAGTCTTCATCTTTGGTAATGATGATATATTTGTTCTGTTTAGCCCAGTTCCAGATATCTGGATCGGGTGTCTGCCATATTTAAATCAAAAACATGTTTGGTCTCATTTCCGTGCTGTTGAAGCATTCGGGCTAAACCAATGGGTAATTGTGCATCCACTAAAAAACGCATTTTAAGCAACGTTTAATATCGGGTGATCCAATTGTTGCGCTGCATATTCAAGAGAGGCTTTGATATCCTCATATTCAAGGTAGGGGTAGTCTTCTAAGATTTCATCTGTGGTGGCACCTGCAGCTAGTAAATCAATAATATCTTTTACTCTGATTCGCATATGGCGAATGCAAGGGTGTCCACCGCATATTTGTGGGTCAATGGTAATTCTATTTAATGTATTCATAATGGCAATAGGGTTACTTGTTGTGTTGCATAATTCGGTTTGCTTACGGGACGCGTCGTCGAAGTCGCTCTTACAATAACATAGTCTTCTTACATCAAATTACGGTTTTTTAAATTCTTTCTCCGGTAAATAAGGGTAAAAGGGTCAGGTTCTGAGCTATCCCCTCAAAACTCTCGTTCCCATGCTCTGCATCACTGCCATCACAGAAAAAGGGTCAGGTTACATTCTTGTCGGCTAACATTGACCATAAATAGGTGCGTAGCTTGTTGTGCTTAGCCATTGTGGCTTCGATGGCTTTTTTGGGTATTCGGACTGTTCGGCTTCGATTATCGCGATCTGGGGATCGCTCCCACAGTGACATTATAAAAGGGGTTATAAAAGGGGTCCATATAAAAGGGGTCAGGTTACTTTTCAGACCGTCAGTGCGATCAAGAATAAGAAGATTATCTGCGCTTTGGAATGACTGGAAAGATTCGCTTACCGTAAGGCGGAACGTATTGTAGCGGTTACTATGCATTCAGGTTGCATATTGTGGCGTATGGCGGTAGTGAGAGTAAAACGACGGTTATTCGTAACGGCGTTGATCTCGTTTTTTTGTCGATCAACCGTGCGATGATGCGTTTGCCGATTCGCTGGGTGTTAAGGGTAAGTTTGTTGCGGCTTATGTCGGCACGCATGGCATGACGCATGGTTTGGATGTGATTCTCGATGCGGCCGAAATGTTGCGGGATCGAGAAGACATTGTGTTTTTTCTGGTTCCCACGGTCCTCCGTGGGAACCCATACGTTGGTTGCCGAGGCAAGATCGGTATGCATTCCCACGGGAGGACCGTGGGAACGAGGAAAAGTTGATTGGTTGCAACGGCGATGCAAAGGTGCGCGTTGCGCAGCCTACTGTGCTTAGCCTTTGTGGCTTCGATGGCTTTTTGGGGTGTTTTGCTTGTTCGTCTTCGATTATCGCGATCTGGGGATCGCTCCCACAGCAGCCTTTGCCGAATTCGACCGCCGGGTGTTGGCGCGGCGATTTGAGGAGGTTTTGGAATCGGTTGTGTAGAGTGTGCATCGCGCACCTGGTCTCGAACGCGGTCTGTCATTGATCTGAACGCCTTGTAAAGGTGCGCGGTGCGCAGCCTACTGTGCAACGTTTTGCGGTTGCTTTGTGTTAACGCCGACATAAACCCGCAACTATTTGCCGCAGGATAAAATCAAAAAAATACGGCGGACGGCACATCTTCAAAGCATTATAAAACGCCCCGCTAAAACGGGATCTCATCATTGAAATCGCACTCCTCATATTCCGCCTGTTGTTCATCCTGTATTGTTTTGTACATGTCCAGGATATCCTCACCATAACGTTGCCAAATGGCTTCTTTCAAATCATCGAGGAACTGATAGACGCAATCGGCCTCTTCCGGTGTCCAATGTGTGGTGATTTTCAGTATTTTCATTTGGCGGCCCCTTGTTGTCTGCTGCGTCGTTCCGTCGCTTGTTCTTTGGCCTCTTTCATGCGATACGATTGTCCCTCGATCGCGATGATCTCACTGTGATGAACCAACCGGTCAACCAGAGAGACGACACAAGCGGCATTGGGAAAGACGTCGTTCCATTCGGCGAACGGGCGATTGGTAGTGACCAGCGTTGAACGTTGTTCATAGCGTTGATTGACGATTTCAAACAGCAGATCCGCGTGGCGGTTGCTGTAGGAGAGATAGCCGACTTCATCGATGATTAACAAAGCCGGTTTGGCGTAGTGCTTGATTCTTCGCCGCAGTGCGTTGTCGCTGTCCAGGGCGGCCAGGTCATTGAGCATGTTGGCGGCCGTTGTGAACAAGACCGTATGGCCGTGCATCACCGCTTGATAACCGAGGTTTTGCGCCAGGGTTGATTTGCCCACGCCGTTACCGCCCAGTAGGATGATATTATTGGCGCCGGTTAAAAAATCCAAGTGCATTAACGCATGGATCGCGTTTTGATCTATTTTATCCGGCCACTGCCAATCGAATTCGGTTAAGGGTTTAAAGCGTCCCAGTTTAGCGTGACTTAAACGGCGCTCCAGTGAACGTTGTTTTCGCTCTTGCCGTTCCCAGTTTAATAGGGTTTCCAGCCAGGGATACTGTGCTTGCGTCAGTTCATGCCAATGCGCCTGCACCCCATGAAGCTTGAGCTCAATCGCTTGTTGCTTGAGTTGGTCGGCATCAATCATGGTTTTCCTCCTTGGTTATCGCTGTTATAGCGTTCTCTGGCTCTGGTTCTTTCTTTTGCGCTTTCTTTTTCTCCTTCTCCTTCTCCTTATCCTGCTCTGTTTCGCTGTCATTGACCGGGCCGTCCTCATGACTGGGATTGAGTTGGTCATAGTCAGCCAGGTTGACCGCTTTGACGCAGTACGGCTTGACTTTATCGGGTACCGCGACAGCCAGGGGCGGCGGTTGCCGTTTTTCATCACGCCGGCGTTCCAGGATTTGTTGCACCGCTTGCGGGTAGGGCGATTGCTGTTTGAGCGCTTCGTCGAGCGCGCTGTGCAATTCGTCCCGGCCATAGTCATCCAATAGCTGGTTCAGTAAGCGGAGGGTGGTGGTTAACACATGGCCCCGTTGGATGGCTTGCTGCAGAAAAAGGGGAATATGCGCGGAAGCGGCGCTTAAGCGGTCTTGCCCGCGGTGCTGCTTGGCGTTGGTTTTTTGCAGCCATAAGGCATTAATATGGTTTTCATCTTCGATTTGCTTAGCCTTATCGAAACTGCGTCGATGTTCGGCAATCATGTGTTCGCCATCCACTATGCAGAGCTGCTTAAGATCGGCGATCACCGTCAGCGGTTTTTGTACGTGCTGATGCGGAATCGAGTAATCATTCAAGTCAAAGCGGATATAAGGCGTCTTTCGGGCTATGACCGGTTTCCTTTCACGGGTATCAAACGGGTTGTCCGGCAGACTGAGCAAACGCGGCTGCTCCTGATGAAAAGCCTCCTTCACCGTCAGTTCGGTATTTTCCGGGCAGCGCCGCTCGCCGCTAACGCCTTGACACCATTGATCGGCCTGATGATTCAGTTCTTCGAGTGTTTGAAAATGTCGCGCGGCAAAAAAGTTATCCCGGATATAACGAATCGCCCGCTCCACACGGCCTTTTTCATTGCCGCGCGCGACGGCGACCGGGCGTGGCTCAAAGCGATAATGCGCGGATAAGGCCAGCAACGTGGGATGAAAACGGATGGCGTCGCCTTGGCGTTCCAGCACGGCCGACTTGAGATTGTCATAGAGCAGCACCTTGGGTAAGCCATTCCAGGCCTCGAACGCCGCCACATGACCGCGTAAAAAGTTTTCCATTTGTTGATTGAGGTAAAACTGCAAATAGATTTGCCGCGACCAACTTAACACCATCACAAACGCCATTAACGGCCGTTTGGCTTTGCCTATTTGAAGCGAACCAAAGTGGCCCCAATCCACTTGGGCCTGTTCACCGGGTAAGGTTTTTAAGCGCAAATAGGCTTCCGGCTGTCGGCGCGGCCGCAGTTGACTGATGCGCTGGCGGAACTGGCTGGGGCCGCCGGGATAACCCCGTTGTTTCGCCATCTCATACAGCCTGGCGGCCGTCAGGGTCGGAAACTGCGCCAAGGTCTCCCGGATAAACGGCAAATACGGATCGATGATCGATGGCCGCGGCGAGCGTTCAACCTTCGGCAGGCCGGCTTGCGATAACACGCGATCAATAACGGAATGATGGATGCCTAACTGGGTGGCAATCGTGCCGACTCGCCACTGCTCCACAAAATGATAACGCAGTATTTTCGCTTCAATGTCTTTATTTAGGGTCATCATCCCCCCTCGCCCGCGAAGCGGTTCCGCAATACAGGTAAAATCCGGCCGGCATGGACAAAATCCCGGCGTAACCAAGGCGCACACAGAGCACCGCAATGGTGACAACGCAAATCACCGGCCATGAATTCGATGGTTTCGGCTTTTTCGAGTCCGGTGCGCTTACGTTTCAGTACATCATGAGCGGTCACCGGTAAGGAACCCTGATGCGTTACTTTTTGTTTCTGTCGTTCCCGAAACCGTTGTTGACGGCTGGCATTATGGAAGCGTCCTGAGCGGGTGCACTGATATTTTTTCCCGGCGCGCCTGCGGGAGTCTAAACGAGCGGACGCGGCGCATCCGCGGGTGCAATAACGCTGACCACGATCACAACTTGAGCAGATGATGACCTGGGTATGACAACGGTGACAATGATAAAGGCGGGCGGATCGGCACATCGACAAAAAGGCCGATGAGGGCTGGATTTATTCCCCAGATATGTCACACTGAGGATCGTGCTTCGGCACGGTTTTGGGGGTATGGCGTCAGCGTTGACCGTCAAATCTTGGTGGCGTCATACCTTCTCTCAACGACACCGCTCTTTATACCGCTGACCGTGATGCTTTGCTTGATTATTGATGAATTGCGTTCGGAAAAAACCCTCCATCACGATTTTTTCAGCAGGCTATTTGAGGCTGGGGGATAACGTGGGGGGATTTTAATATTCGGCAAATAACTGCGGATTTGGGCTGGTTTTTACACTTTGACATCAGTGTATATTTTACTGCTTGAATAATCGGCTCACGGCATACTGAATCAACCGATCAAAATCGAGGGGCAACGCCATGCAAAGCGTTTCTGTTTCCGAACAAGGTCAAAGTCGTAATTCCGCTTGAATTTCGCAAAAATCAGGCATTCTCGCTGGTTCGCAGCTTAGACAAAGCCGGATGAAAGTCGAAGTCAAATAACGCATATCGCCTACGCGCTCCGAAGATGGCTATGACCTATTGGTATGCAAACAAGCGGGAGAAAGACATTGCGAGGATTTTGAAATACGGACGGTTTAACCGATGCCAACTTGGGGAACTCCAAAAATTATGACCACGATACATATCAAAATACAAGAAGCCTATGTCGATCGATTAATGGCTATCTTGTCCAAGCATCAAGAATTAAAAATCGACGATATTGAGATCGATCGTTTTTCTCAAGAGGGAAACGTTCAAAAAATGTTAAAAAAACAAAAACTCATGCAGATAGCGAAAGACTGTGCAACTTTGCCTACGCTCGATCATCGTTCCCCTGATCAAATCCTTGGTTATGATCAAAGCGATAACGGTTTATGGGGTAATGATTGATGGTTATCGATTCATCCGTAGTGATCGCAGTATTGCTGCTCGAGCCGGATGCCGACCAATTATTGAATCAACTCATTGAAGCGGAGACACTTTACCTGAGTGCGGTTAGTCTCGTCGAAACTGCTATGGTCATCGAATATAAGAAAGGCGTTGCCTGTGCCAAAAAATTAGACGAATGGCTTGCTAATTTGTCCCCCCATTATTGTCGAATTCGATCATCAGCAGGCCAAACTGGCACGAACAGCATGGCGAGAATACGGTAAAGGCCGACATCCGGCTAAATTGAATTTTGGTGATTGTTGCAGCTACGCGCTTGCCAAACAACTCAACAAGCCATTGCTGTTCAAAGGAAACGATTTTTCCCAAACCGATATGGGATCAAAGTGAATGTTTTAAAAGGGTTACTTTTCTTGCCGTCGGTGCGATCAAAAATAAGAAGATTATCGGCGCTTTGGAATGGCTGGAAAGATTCGCTTACCGTAAGGCGGATCGTATCGTAGCGGTTACCCATGCATTTAAGTTGCATATTGTGGCGCATGGCGGTAGCGAGAGTAAGACGGACGTTATTTCTGGTTCCCACGGTCCTCCGTGGGAACCCATACGTTGGTTGCCGAGGCAAGATCGGTATGCATTCCCACGGAGGACCGTGGGAACGAGGAAAAGTTGATTGGTTGCAACGGCGATGCAAAGGTGCGCGGTGCGCAGCCTACTGTGCTTAGCCTTTGTGGCTTCGATGGCTTTTTGGGGTGTTTTGCTTGTTCGTCTCCGATTATCGCGATCTGGGGATCGCTCCCACAGCAGCCTTTGCCGAATTCGACCGCCGGATATTGGCGCGGCGTTTTGAGGAAGTTTTGGCTTCGATTGTGTAGGGTGCCGCATTGCGCACCGGGGTTTTCTGGTTCCCACGGTCCGCCGTGGGAACCCATACATTGGTTGCCGAGGCAAGATCGGTATGCATTCCCACGGAGGACCGTGGGAACGAGGAAAAGTTGATTGGTTGCAATGGCGTTGTCAAGGTGCGCGGTGCGCAGCCTACTGTGCTTAGCCTTTGTGGCTTCGATGGCTTTTTGGGGTGTTTTGCTTGTTCGTCTCCGATTATCGCGATCTGGGGATCGCTCCCACAGCAGCCTTTGCCGAATTCGACCGCCGGATATTGGCGCGGCGTTTTGAAGAAGTTTTGGAATCGGTTGTGTAGGGTGCCGCATCGCGCACCGGGGTTCGGACGTGGTTGATTGGGATAAAAAGGTACTAGGATAAAAAGGTACTATAAAGGCATTCAATGCCAGTTATCAGTTACTTAAGGCGCGGCGCCTATTGGCATCGATTCGCTATTGCCATGGCAGGCAGGGAAGAGCCGATTTTTTTAGGTGAAGTCCGCAATTGAGTAGGTGGGTATTGTAAACCAAATCATTGTAGCCATTAGAATTATAGCTTTCGGCTAAGCTACATCTCGTGCGGCCTCTTCAATGATGCTATCGGGAACGCCCAGTTTCTTTAATGCTGCGATCAATTTCGCTTCTTTGCTAAATGTAAATTGCGCTTCATCTCGGCGTAGCCCTTCACTAATGTATGATTTTAATAACGCCTGATAGCCTGAAAAGCCTTTGTAGGGTGCAATAGCCTTCATAGACTCCACTACATCGACCGGAATACGTAAGGTAATTGAAGTCATTGGACGGTCTTTGGTTAAACGGTTTTTAAGAGTGTCAGAAATCATAGTCATTGCGCTCAGTAATAGTAGCTTTTCTAGCTGAAATCAGACGAATAACTTCGTCTTCAACCTCAATATGCACGACGAAAAGCAATCGGCCAGACTCATCGTAGCCAATAACCGCATCTCGTGCTTCTTGGTTTCGCCCTGCATCAACTACTTTGAAAAAGGGATCAAAGAATGCCTCGGTAGCCTGTTCAAAAGTTATTCCATCGTGTTTCTTAGGATTAGCCGCTGCTTTACGATCATTCCAGGTAAAGGCGATGCCATTTTTTTCAAAGCGGATATCCATTAGGCGATTTTATGCATTATATGTACATTGTCAATACATTATTGGATTTATTAACTTCATAACGAAAAATTGTTTACAAAGTACAATTAAAACTAAATTAAGGAGTCAGAGCCTGAGGAAAAAGGTTATTTTTCTTGCCGTCGGTGCAATCAAAAATAAGAAGATTATCGGCGCTTTGGAATGGCTGGAAAGATTCGCTTACCGTAAGGCGGATCGTATCGTAGCGGTTACCCATGCATTCAAGTTGCATATTGTGGCGCATGGCAGTAGCGAGAGTAAGACGGACGTTATTTCTGATTCCCACGGTCCTCCGTGGGAACCCATACATTGGTTGCCGAGGCCCTCTGTGTCAGGCTAGTTGACGACTATAATAACTTGAACAGGGCGGCAGCTAGACCCGCGATCGATACGAATATACCCATCATCCACATGGTCAACTGCCGCATGTCACGGTGGATTTGCAGTATTTCCTGGTGAATTTGCTCAAAACGCTTGTTGGTTTCTTGCTGCATTTGCTCGAGGCGTTTGTCGACTTGTTCAAAGCGCTTGTCGACTTGTTCAAAGCGCTTGTCGACCTGTTCAAAGCGCTTGTCGACCTGTTCGAAACGTTTGTTGGTTTCTTGCTGCATCTGTTCGAGGCGCTTGTCGACTTGTTCGAAACGCTTGTCCATCTGCTGCATGATCATCATCATGGTTTCGCGTTGCGCTTTGAGCTCTTCGCCTTGGTTTTTCAGCGCTTCTTCGACTCGCACCATGCGCTCGCGCAATTCGATTTCATAAACTACCGGCGGTTTGCCGAGTGATTGTTCGGCAAGCCATACGGCTAAATGTGTTTTGATGTATTCAATATCTTCTGCGGCTAACATGATTTGCTTACGTACTTGGTGTTTGTCTCGAACGGCATTATATACCCGTCGCTCGTTTACTTGCTATTTTTTCAGGCTTCCTATATGGCTCCATCGTTGGTTGTAAGCCAATTCACGAACGAGGTTGAATCGGCGCAACGATTAAGATGCCGGGTTCTTTTGAAGCATAAAAAAACGAGGAATAGATATGTTAAACCCTACACTAGTTTACCCAAATAAGCGTAAAAAAGGGGTTAAAAAAGGGTTACTTTTCTTGCCAAGAAAAGGGGTCAGGTTACATTTTTTGTCGGCTAACATTGCCCATAAATAGGTGCGTAGCTTGCTGTGCTTAGCCATTGAAGCCGCAAACGTCAGATGGCGATAAATGGTATCGAAATCGCATTGGCTAAGGAACAATCATGAAATAACTTGAGCATTAGCTCCTCGCGCGGGGCGGGTTATGTAACCCGCCCCGAACGTATTGATTCGCTTTGGCCACGGTCAAAACGCTTAGTGACGGAGTTGCAAACTCCGTCACGCACTGACGCTCCCACAGAGCATCCGCCCTCCCCCTTGTTGGAACGCTCCTTGATTGCCCTTCACCTTTGTACCCAAAAAATGCTTTTTTCGGTTGAATCATCTACATTTTTCTTCCACTTGCATTCAGCCGGTAAATCCCTATAATGCCATTCTTGCTTTCAGGTGCCCCGCCCTAGAATCGACATTTCGATTCTAGGGCGGGGTTAAACGGGAAGCCGGTCAGGTCATCAAGCCAAAGCCGGCGCTGCCCCCGCAACGGTAGATAAGTAAAGAATCATCAATTTGCCACTGTGTGCAATGACATGGGAAGGCGATGATTCAGGCCAATGGCCACTTATAAGCCCGGAGACCGGCCCGATAGCGATTCGATACAGCGGAGGGCTGTTAACGAAACGGTCGAGCCATGCTCCGCCTTTTCGCCGCACGCCCTTGCGTTGTAATTCTACAACCTTTCATGCGCGGGCGGCGCAGAGGACATCATGCGAACATTCTTTCTAAGCCCATTGCTATTCATCGGCTTCCATATTCCGGCTTTGGCCGACTCGACCGCGGGCGAGACACCGTTACATTTACCTGAAATGCTGATCACGGCAACTCGGTCGGACAGTCCCAAAGAACATCTGGCAACCGCCAGCACCGTCTATACGCGAAAAGACATCGAACGCCTTCAGGTCAACACCTTACCGGAATTACTCCGGGGTTCGACCGGACTCGATATCACACAACAAGGCGGATACGGGAAAAACTCCAGCGTCTTCATACGCGGTACCAATTCCGGCCATGTCTTGGTCTTGGTCGACGGCATCCGCTTCGGTTCGGTCACCTCCGGTACCTCGCCGTTCGAACTGTTGCCGATCGATCAAATCGAACGCGTCGAGATCATTCGAGGTCCGCAATCCAGCCTTTGGGGCGCCGAAGCCTTGGGCGGCGTCATTCAAATTTTTACCAGCAAAGGCGCACAAAAAGAAAAGCCGACGATCACGATCGATGCCGGCGGCGGTTCGTTCAATACCGCGAAGGCTTCGGGCACGATCAGCGGGCGTTATCAAAATAGTTGGTATACCCTCGGCGCGTCGCATTTCAATTCGCAAGGCTTCGATGCGCGACAACCGACTACCGGTTTTTTCGGGGTGGATGAGCCCGATAAAGACGGTTTCTATAATACCGGCCTCAATGCGCGATTGGGCCACCGCTTCGATAACAATGCCGAAATCGAAGCCTCTTACATGCGCTCGGAAGGTCGCAACGACTTCGACGGAACGCCGAATAAAATGGAATTCGTCAATCAAGTCATTGGTCTGAGCGGCGCCATCGATGTCATCGACAATTGGCGCTCGACCTTACGGTTAGGGCAAAGCCGAGACGACGCCGACAATTTCAGCCCGGACGGCACGTTTTTTAGCCGTTTCGACAGCACGCGCTGGAATGCGAGTTGGGTAAATGCGATTCAATTATCGGACGATCATCAATTGACGCTCGGGGCCGATTACCGTTTGGATGAAGCGGATAGTACGACCGACTTCACCGAGCTATCGCGTTACGATGTCGGCGTGTTCGGCGAATGGCACGGACGATTCTTCGACAACCATCATCTCAACGGTTCGATTCGTTGGGATGAAAACGAAGCCTTCGGCGATTTCGTCACCGGCAGCATCGGCTGGCGTTCCAATTGGGATTACGGCATTAGTACATTCGCGAATTTCGGCAACGGCTTCAAGGCCCCATCCTTCAACCAACTCTATTGGCCCGGTTTCGGCAACCCCAACTTGATGGCCGAAGAATCGAAATCGGTCGAGGTCGGACTCGCGGGTAATCACGACTGGCTACAGTGGGAGATTCGCGCTTATCATACCGACCTGGATAACTTGATCGTCAATGTCTTTGATCCGGTAACGTTTAACTTATCCGCCGAAAATATCGGCAAGGCCCAAATCGACGGTCTCGAAGCCGAAATCGGCATGCAAATTTTCGGTTGGAACGCCAAACTAGGCATGAATTTGCTCCGTCCGGTCGACCGGGAAACGAATAATCGTCTGCCACGCCGCACCGATAGAATGTTATCATTCGACCTATCCAGATCGTTCGGACCCGTCGACGTCGGTGCTTTGCTATTAGCCGAGGGTTATCGCTACGATGATGCCGCCAACACGACCAAAGTCAGCGGTTATGCGACCGTCGATTTACGTTCGGCCTATCACATCAATAAAAACTGGACCGTCAGCGCCCAATTGAATAATCTGTTGGATAAACAATACCAATTAGTCAACACCTACCACACGGCCGATCGAAACTTTTTTGTTTCGATTCGCTATAATATCTAAAACTTAATTTTCCTGGAGAAATGACGATGAATATCGCACAACGTTTACCTGTCCACAACTTACCGATTCAACCTGGCGCGATCGCTCTGATGTTGTTGATGGCGGCCACGCGCTCCAGCCATATCGGCACGCCTTTTCAATTGCCTGATGCCTCTTTGGCGGTATTTTTTCTGGCCGGAATTTGGTTTGGCGGCAGCCGGTTTTTTGCCGTTTTATTAGCCGAAGCGGCATTGATCGATTTTGTCGTGATTCAATTCTTCGGCGTCAGCAGTTTTTGCGTTTCGCCGGCCTATGCCTTTTTGATTCCGACTTATGCCGCAGCTTGGTTCGGCGGTAAAATGTGCTCCCAATTCAAAGAATTGAATTCATCTGTACTATTAAAACAATTCGCAATTCTGCTTGCGGCAACGACGCTTGCATTTCTGATTTCCGAATTCAGCTTCTATTTGCTGTCGGGCCGTCACGATGCATTGGACTGGTCTGAGAAACTGAGCAAAATGGCCAATTTCTACCCGGCCTATATCAAATCGACCTTGATCTATGCGACCGCGATTTTCGGCGTAGTTGCATTGCTGAAATCGTTACCGATTTTCAGCGAAGATCATAAAGGCGCTTGACTCTATACCCTTTGCTAGCCAATTTTCGGCCTGGAAATCGGGATCAGGGAATCGCTCCCACAATAGAATATTCATCGTTCCTACGCTCTGCGTCACTGCCATTAAGTTAAGCCGTTCGTGGTGAGCCTGTCGAACCATGGACGGCTTAACTTATCGACCCAGGCTTTTCCATTCACCCTTCGACAGGCTCAGGGCGAACGGAAAAATCCTTAACTTAATGGCAGTGACGCTCTGCGTGGGAACGCATCCCGGGACACTCTGCGTCCCCATAGGTCGATAATACAGGCAAGAGCAACGAATATGCTCTCTACAATTTCTCAAATCCAACTACAAGCCGCAGTCGACGCGGAGCGTCTAAAGCGGCATTCCCACGCAAAACGTGGGAACGATGAATAGTGAAATGCTTTTTCTAGGATAGTGAGGAGCGCCGCCTATGAAGTCGGCTCGCGAACCATCTACCCCTATTTCAAATATGTCATTCGGACAGTCGTTTATAGTCTCTTGCCGGCGCATCAAAAAAACCTGTCTACCAAAGACATCACAATTTCAACCGCTATCAAATAAATAATGATCCACTCGAGAAACGACGAATGCTGATGTTTTTGCTCGTCGGCCAGCATTTCCAACAATTCGTGTATCGTCTCGAGTTTTTTCGACAATACTTCGGTGCGCGGCTGAATTTCGAGATAATTGGCCGCCATCGAATAAATGCTCTGGTACTCCGGATGCTCCCAGAAAAACTCGGGCGTATCGAGCAGATCGTAATTCAGAATGATATCGCTCTTGGTTAGAAACAATTGCCCCCGGATCATCGCGGTGGCTTTTCTGCCGAGTTGTATCTTCCCTTCCCTGGCCAAGGATTCGGGCAAATGACTGGTTTCGCGGATCGTATTGATCGCATGGCTTTCGAATGCGGCCAGTTTGATCGACTGAGCCATTGCATGGGACACTGCCAGAAGCACCATCTGATCGGCGTCGATCAGTTCGATATGATCGCTTTGTATCCGGTATTTTTCGGAGTTCGTTTCGTAGCTGAAATTGTCTTCCTGCGGCTCGGCATCGGGCTTGATCGCGAAGTCTAGTAACAAATCATGAAGATTGCGCCGCTCGTCCAAACTCACGTTCCAATGCACGGCGACGCCGTAAGCGAATACGATTGAGCAGCCGCTTTTATAGTCGACGACCAAGGAATTTCTAAACGCCTTGACGCGTCCCGACATCAACATTTTCTCGCGCAATGCCGGGAAATCGAAGGATTGCCCGAGGCAAACGGTTAAACAGTGTCTGATAGAACGATCGCTGGTCATAACTTTCCTTTCTTCATTCGCGCCGCGCAATGATCACGACGGCTCTGAGCTGGCTACGCCCGAACCGGGACATCGCCAAAAATTCGGCTTTCGGAACCGGCACGTAAAAATTATCCGCTTCGCTGGCATGCTGCTCGGTATCGACATCGGGGTCGTGCAGATAAATAAAGTGCGGATCGTGTGCGGTCACAACCACCCAATGCGGCGCCTTGTTGCGATTGATCCGGTAAGTGCTGATCAAAATCAACGGAATATGACCGGCATCCAGATGCCCAGTCAATCCCTCGAGCGTGATTTTATCGAAATGCATGCGCACATCGGTTTGCTCGAGCTGGCGCAGAAAATCCTTCTGCACCAGACTGATGACCTCACGTTTTTCGGGATTGCGCACGCTGTCGATAAACAAGACGTCTTGATGACTCAGATACACATCAACAGCAAAACCCCGCCGCCAAGCCGCCAGAGCCAAGCCATGAGGCCCGCATCCACCGTGCCCGGAGGTCATAAAAATCGTCGTCGATTCGCGCCAAATTTGCAGTTCATGCGCCTGCGTCAACGCAATGTCCGGATTGAGTCCCGCCATCGCCATCAACAGCCCCGAAGGTCCGCAACTGAAGTCGGTCGTTTGCCGGTAGAACGGCACGTTCAGGCGGGTTTCCGGATGCGGATAGATGATTCGTTTCTCGAAGCACAGCGCCTCGCTGTGATCTTCATAATAATCTTTTTTAGTATCGAATTGCCGATAACCTTGTTTCCGGTACAGCGCGATCGCTTGTTGATTATCGGGGCGAACTTCGAGCCTCAAATACACGCAGTCGCGCTCTCGAGCGCGTGCTTCCGAGTGATTGAGCAGACCCACGCCAATTCCAAGCCCTCGGTATTCGGGTAACACCGCGAATGAATAGAGCCTTGCCAGTGAAGCGCCTCTGCGATACAACAACAGCGCATATCCCGCCGCTTTATCTTCGATTTCCGCCAGAATGATATCGGCATTGGCTCTTTCCAGCATCCAGTGAAAATTGCGCGAGGTTAATTTATCCTGCGTAAAACAAGCATTTTCAATCGCTAGCAATTGCCGAACATCATTTTTGACCGCACTACGAAACACGATTTTCGGTGATCCTTCGGCGCTCGCAAAATCAGTCATTATCCGTTAATCCATATCCGCCAATCCATCAAGCGCCTGCTTTAACACTTGTTCACTACGAAACATCACCATTTCCTGCCAATCTCGTTTATCCGGATAAAAATAATCCCGGATCTGTTGGCGTATCGGATGATTAAGCTGCCTTGTTTCCGGATTTCTGTGCCAAAGATAATTTTCTTTGCGTAGCACCTCGAACAGTGCATCGAGCGAATAGGTGCCGAATTCCAAAGTAATATAACAGCCGCGATCACCCAGAACCTTATGCCAAGCATAATCCAGCAAGCCCAACTTAGGCACCGAAGTCGATGTCCCTAGCGCCGGCTCGGTGACGCTATCGCCGAACCAGCGTTTCGCCAAGGTCGCGGCCTTGGAGTCAGGCGAATGATCCGAAATGACCTCACCATAACCGTAAGGCCCTAATCCTGAATGAATATCGACCACCGCGATTCGTTGCCGATTCGCCAAATCGAATTCGCGCATCACGGTCTCGACCACTTGTCTCGACCAAGTAGAGGTCGCACCGCCATAAAACAAGCCTTGCGGATATTCGTATTGACCGCCGCTGATCGCTTCCTCGGTCTTGCGTTGGCCGTAAAGTTTCCGATAATTGTTGATTGTTTGTATTGCGCTTTTTTCGTTCGCGTCGGACCAATGCTTCGGCAGCAACACATCGGCCAATTCTCGATAACCTAGATTGACAGGGCTATTGGAAAAGTCGATGAAGTTACGATTCAAATCGACATTATCTTCGTTGACGCGGCGCAAATGAGCAAAGCCGAATGGATTCAAGGCATGAATGAACAACACTGCGGTATCGCTTGTAGGCAGCGGTGCGTGCCTGAGCCAATTGATTTGCGCTGCGGAACCGCAAAAGCCTTCGACACCATGGGTCGCGCTAATAATCACCAACACCTTACTGACCTGTTCTCCACCGAGCCAAAACACCTCGGTCGACAACGGTTGATTGTCGTCAGCTAACAATGCATGTTGAAAACGCCTCAAATGGCCGGGCTGGCTTGAACAGGCGGACAGAAACTTTTCGCGTGCGTCGAAATAGTCTGTGGAAAAGCTTTCTAGGTCGTAATGGTTCGGCATGTTGTATTTATCCGGTTTGCTGAAAATAATAAGGGACGCGTTGGGTACGTTGCGCGTAACCAATTTCGGCTCCTACCGAATCCATACGCATCAAGCTAAAAACAGCCAACCCATATCCGCTCTTTCCCAAGTTGCTATTAAAGCACGTAGCCCGTATGCAGCGTAGCGGAATACGGGAATGGCGTGGCTCCGAGTTTCCCGGATTGCGCTACGCTCCATCCGGGCTACGCTACTTACCTCTTAGCTATTGCGACCTCGACATCATTTTTTGTTACCTAAAGCACCCGACTTTCCCTCACCTAGCGTTAGGTGAGGGACGATCTGGGGATCGCTCCCACAGAACATATACTCATCGTAGATCGAAATTCGGCACTGGGGCCCGTCAAAGGACGCCGTGGCTACATCCATGGCTCTCCAGCCCCTAGCCTAGCGTTAGGTGAGGGGCCGAGAACCCCGGCGCATTTTTAGGCACTGCCGAAATTTGAAGTGCGAAAGTTATACCGAACCCTCAACAAAGCTCATAGTTCCCGGACGTTATTTATCACGAAATCCTAAGCCTACTTGAATTTTCCCGTCTCAAGCATAAGCACTATGTTTACGCTCCAATCGGCGTACAAACTCCTCCATGATGATGCGATACAAATCATCGCCTAGATAATCGTCCTCGACACCGCTGTCGATACTCGGATTATCGTTGATCTCGATGATTACATTGTTGCCTTCGACTTGTTTCATATCGACACCGTAAAATCCGTTGCCGATCAGTTTAACCGCTTTGGTCGCTGTTTTTATAACATCCTTTGGTACATCGTGAACAGCCAGCGTTTCGAAGCCTCCGCTTTTGCCATTGGCTTTATCGCTGCTATGGTTGTAGATTTGCCAATGCCCGCGCGCCATGAAATATTTACAAGCATAAATCGGTCGGTTGTTTAAAAATCCGATTCGCCAGTCGTAGTCGGTCAACACGTATTCCTGCACCAACAATATGGCGGATTCTCTGAATAACTCGCGGCATTGGTTTTCCAACTCGTCGCGGCCATGTGCCTTGACCACACCGCGAGAAAACGAACCATGAGGAATCTTGAGCACCAGCGGATAACCGAAACGCTGTTCCAATTCGTCGAAATCCAACGGCTTGTCGCGTATGATCAACTGCGTTTTCGGCGTCGGAACGCCATGCGCACTCAATAAGTCAGCCAAAAATACCTTATTCGCACATTTCAGAATCGAATCGGGATCGTCCAACACCACCAAGCCTTCACTCTCTGCCCGCTTGGCAAAACGGTAAGTATGATGATCGATCGCGGTCGTTTCGCGGATGAACAAGGCATCGTACTCCAAAAGCCGTGCAAAATCGTTTTTATCGATCAGATCGACATCCAATCCCAACTCATTACCGGCTTTGATGAAGTTTTTCAGGGCTTTCGCATCGCTCGGCGGAAACTCCTCTTGCGGATTGTAGAGAATCGCCATTTCGAAGCGAAACCGTTTGCGCGAACGGGGTTTTCGCCAAATCTTACGACTGTAAGCATCGATCGCTTCCGCGAATTGATTTTGTTCGTTTTCATTCAATTCGGCTAGATTTCCCGGCGTAATTCCAACAATCTCCCAACGTTCGCCGCGCTTGAATTCGACATTCAGAATCGGGCTGGGATAGAGCTCAAACAAACGCCTGGCCAATTTCTCAAGCGGCGGATAAGACACTTTACCGAAAAATATTTTTATACCGAAATATTCCGTATCGGGTTGTCCGTAACCTGCCGGATGCTTACCCAGGTATTTATCGAGATTGTTATCGTAAAGACGATAATAATGATGATTGGCCAAATCGTTGATGCTGCGAATCGACGGAATTACCCGTTGGCCGCGCGCTTCGGCCAACAGCGAACAATAATAACCGGTACCCAGATAATCATAATCTCGGCATAAGTTGATTACTTGTGTCTTACCGGCTTTTTTACTTTCCGGCAATGTCAGATAAGCCTCGACTGTAACAAGGTCGCTACTCGGATAATAAGGCGCCCAGTCTTCCAGGCGATCGACAACGATATATAAAGAATGCATGGGCTCCGCCTGGGAAATGAAATAGAGGTCTGGAAATACTAATGCCGTCCAATTACGAGAACAGCTTTTCTCTGAACCGCGGGTTCATACAAAACGAAGGAAGTCCAGAAAGGCGGCAATCTAAAGCATTAAGAATATTTACGCAAGATTCAACTTATGCCTATAACCAGCTTTTATAAAATAAGACTAGCCTAGCCTTAACAAATGTAGTGCCTATGGTCTATGCTATTGAATCATAAGAATTAAAAAACACGCAAAAAATGGCTTTGCAGCGCAATAATATTCGATAGCTTATGTTCGGAAATGTAACTATTCAGGCCCCGGCAATTATCGTTCCCATGCTCTGCGCCACTGTCATTAAGTTAAGAGAAACCCGTCATTCCGCCATGGATGGCAGGCTTTTGAGGCACAGTAGAGCCTTAATGCGGACATTATACCTTTCGCACTTCAAATTTCGGCAGTGGCGGAGGAGGCCTCGGGGTGCTTGGTAAAGGCTTTGCCAGCATGGAGCTGGCATAAAGCCTACATGGACGTATTTACCCAGCACCTAAATAAGCCATGATTTTGAATCATTGCCAAAGATCTATGGAATTTAGGTGCTGGGTTTACGGCGTCCTTTGACGGGCACCCCGAGGCCGAATTTTCATCTACGATGAGTATACTTATTTCTGTGACGGCTTACTTAATGACAGTGACGCAGAACATAGTATGTAGGGTACGCTATGCGTACCAGGGTACCCCCGCGATGTTCATGTGCCAACCGAGCCGCCAAGGCATGGCTTTGGTAGGCGTAGCGTACCCTACATTTTATGTATACCTAATGATAAATCGGGTAGTTATTTGTTACGAAACCCTTAAGAAGAATTGCGAAATGGAGCGCGATACGGTCCCTGAGTACATGAATCACTTAACCAGTCGACCCGATAGGTTGCAACGTTGGCGTCGCTCCCTCAGAAGCTGTTTATTTGAACGATTTTGAAAGGGTGCCGATGGGTACAGGCCAGGGCGCGCGGAGCGCTCCCCGACCTTCTGGACAATTACCAGCCTTTCTTAGCCTGTTCCAGCACATAGGCCGAAACGCTTTCGATTTCCTCTTGACTAAGAGTAGACGCAAATCCCGGCATTGGGGCCTTGCCTGCAGAAACCAGTTTTTTTATTGCATCCAAAGAATTCACGCCGTTTTTTTCCAAACTCTCCGAAGAGAGAGTTTTATCCGGATTCATGACGTTTTTACCGCCGGCATGACAAGCGGCGCAATTTTTATTAAAAACATCATTGGCCTGAGCAACGCCTACCGCAGTTAAAGACAGCGCTGAAAATAAAGCGATTTTTAAAGATTTACTCATGTGACTCTCCTAAATATACAAATTATTCTTGTCAGGAATCAGTAGCGGAAATCTTGAGTTATTATTAACACCCCTACTGAGTTTTTTAATCCGGACAATAAGAGGGATAAAGCAGCCCCCGCCTAGTACCCATCAACGATGGAGCTTAGTTTTTACGCCATTTTCAAGGAAATAGCAATGGCATGAATTTTCCGGTTTTTCCGATTTGAATCGTAAAATCTGTCTTTTGGCTTAACCCAACCTTAACATTTGGCGAGCATAAGAAATTGAAAATTAATGATACTCAATGTCACACCCCATAGTCACTACAAATGATCAAAACTGGTTTACTTTTAAAATTCAATACTTTCGATCGTCGACACTACTTTTGTTAAGGCTGGATTAAACAGGCCCAATTGAACACTCCAAATTACCGTTCGCCTGAGCTTTATTGAAAAACGAACGGGTAATTTGGAGCTTAGCCCGGAGCGACTAACCAATGAATTTCAGAAATAAAAAAGACTCTGTATGCGCTAATATTGATGTGAAGAAGCTACGCATTGCCATCCCTGGCGGAATGACGCGTTTTTTACCTAAGGATTCGGTCATAAATAACTTCCCTATTTTTAATGCACGGTAAGCAGGTTCGGTTGCTCGATTGACAAGTGTCGGCAGCAGGGAAAGCCGCCGTCAAGCCTACACGGACGTATTCACCCAGCACCTAAATTCCATAGCCTTTTGGCTATGGTAACTGTCTTGCATAATTTAGGTGCTGGGTTCACGGCGTCCTGTCAAGCGAGCAACCGAACCTGCGACAAAACTCATAGCACAAGGAAGTTATTTTTCACGAAATCCAAAGTTGGTTCTGTGGTTATTCAACCCGCCCCGAACGTTTGGATTGGCTTTGGCCACGTTCGAAACGTTTAGGACGGAGTTACGAACCCATGTGCATCAAGCTAAAAACGGCCAACGCGCATCACGCTCTTTCCTAAGCTCCAGCTTGGGAAAGACACCCCGGAAGCTCCAACTTCCTGAGACCGACACAACCCTCCGCACATTCTCAATCAACCTCGGCTTGCTCTTTCAATCTTCCTTGATTGTCGGGAAGCTAGAGCTTCCTGAACAAGTTACCCAAGCTGGAGCTTGGGTAAAAGCATATTTTAGTCTTTTTGACCTTGATGCCATTTAATGTAACTTGGTATTCTCGGCCTTCCCTCACCTAACGCTAGGTGAGGGACGATCTGGGGATCGCTCCCACGGTGTATCCGGAAGCGACGCCTTCCCCTAACACTTGGTAAAGGAAAGACACAGATGCTCGACATACACGGCTTATGTCAAAGCTCTCGAAACGCCCTTAATCCTAAAAAGAGCAGTTGGCAAGTGTTGTAGACCGTTCGTGCTGAGTAAAGTCGAAGCATGAAGGGTCTACAACACTTTCACCGTCTTGGTGAAGCCTCAAACTACCGTTCACCCTTCGACGAGGCTCTCCTGAGCGCAGCCGAAGGGCTCAGGGCGAACGGTAGTTTGAGGCTCTCAACTGCTCTTTTTAGGTTAATGTGACTTGGTGTTCTCGGCCTTGAAATCGCGATCAGGGGATCGCTCCCACAGTGTTTCCGCCATCCTCTGTAGAAGCGATGCCTTCATCGCCCTGACAAATAAATCTACCCTAAATGAAACTTTGGCAATTCGGTAGGCCATAAAAAAGGGCCCGTTCGGGCCCTTTTCATCGTCAGTGTTTCTAACGAATTACTCTTCGATATCTACAGCTTTCATGCTCAATCTGACACGACCCTGTCTATCGATTTCCAGCACTTTGACTTTGACGACATCGCCTTCGGATAGCTTATCGCTAACCTTGTCGACATGCTCGTCCGAAATCTGAGAAATATGCACTAAACCGTCTTTACCAGGCAAAATCGTCACAAACGCACCGAAGTCCATCAATCGGGCAACCTTGCCTTCATAAGTTTTCCCGACTTCGACTTCCGCGGTAATTTCCTCGATCAAACGGCGTGCTTCTTCGCCGGCTAGTTTATCGACTGAAGCGACTTTGACGATGCCGTCATCGCTCAAATCAATACTGGCACCAGTTTGTTCGGTGATACTGCGGATCGTTGCGCCACCCTTGCCGATGACTTCGCGGATTTTGCTAGGATCGATTTTGAACGAAATAATGCGCGGTGCATAATCGGACATTTGCCCGCGGGTCTCGGACAACGCTTTGTTCATTTCGCCCAAAATATGCAAGCGGCCTTGCTTGGCTTGTTCGAGCGCGGTTTTCATAATCTCGGCGGTAATACCGTCGATCTTGATATCCATCTGCAGTGCGGTAACGCCCTCTTCTGAACCGGCTACTTTGAAGTCCATGTCGCCTAAGTGGTCTTCATCGCCCATGATATCCGATAATACTGCGAATTGATCGCCTTCCTTGATCAAACCCATCGCGATACCTGCGACCGGCGATTTAATCGGAACGCCCGCGTCCATCAGCGCCAAGCTACTGCCGCACACCGACGCCATCGAACTAGAGCCATTCGACTCGGTAATTTCGGAAACTACGCGCACGACATAAGGAAATTCATCCATGTTCGGCAATACGGCTTGAACGCCGCGTTTTGCCAAGCGACCGTGGCCGATTTCCCGGCGTTTCGGAGATCCGACAAAACCGGTTTCACCGACACAATAAGGTGGAAAGTTGTAATGCAACATGAAACTTTCGCGGTATTCGCCTTCCAGAGCATCGATGATCTGCGAGTCGCGTTCGGTACCTAAGGTTGCGACAACCATGGCCTGCGTTTCGCCGCGGGTAAACAACGCCGAACCGTGGGTTCTCGGCAATACGCCGGTACGAATTGAAATGGGCCTGACCGTTTTCAGGTCGCGGCCGTCGATACGCTTACCTTCTTCAAGAATCGAACCGCGTACGATTTTCTTTTCGAGATTTTCGATGATGCCGCGAATGTCGGCTGCCGTATATAGCTCATCCGCAGTCAACTTCTCGACCGCAGCATTTCGAATTTCTTTCAGTTGCTCTTGTCTGACCAACTTTTCTGGGACTTGATAAGCCGCCTTAATTCCGGCTTCCACTTCAGTTACTACTAAAGATTCCAGCTCGGTGTTAGCAGCCTCCGGTTGCCATGCCATCGGCGCTTTGTTAACCGTAGCGCCAAGTTCCTTGATTGCCGCGATTGCCGTTTGCATTTGCTCATGCCCGAATAACACGGCACCAAGCATCACTTCCTCGGACAAGCATTGCGCTTCGGATTCGACCATCAGCACCGCATGTTCGGTACCGGCAACAACCAATTCCAATTGCGATTCAGCCAATACAGACGGTGTCGGGTTCAATAAATACTGTCCCTCTTTATAACCTACTCGTGCCGCACCGACAGGACCGTTGAAAGGCAAACCGGAAATCGATAACGCTGCGGACGCTCCGATCAAGGCAGGAATTTCGGGATCGATTTCGGGATTCAGTGAAAGAACGGTGGCGATGATTTGAACTTCGTTGGTAAAACCCTCTGGAAATAAGGGTCGGATAGGACGATCAATGAGACGGGATGTTAACGTTTCTTTTTCGCTCGGCCGGCCTTCTCGTTTAAAAAAGCCGCCGGGAATCTTACCTGCGGCAAAGGACTTTTCCTGATAATTGACAGTCAATGGAAAAAAATCTCCGCCGCTGTTTGCTTCTTTTTTTCCAACGACTGTCACCAGAAGGGTTGTCCCTTCCATGTCGATCATTACAGCACCGTCCGCCTGACGAGCTATCTCACCGGTTTCCAGCGTAACGAGCTGATCGCCATACTGAAATTCTTTCCGAATCGGATTCACTATACGGTTCCTATTAGGTTATGGGTTGTTATCAAAATCGGTTTATTGCTTTTCTTACAAATGAAAGAACGGCACTGAATTTTCATCCTGGCCGTTCTTGATGTAACTTAAGCTTATTTACGCAATCCCAAGCGCTCGATCAACGAACGATAACGGTTGATGTCTTTATTTTTCAAGTAATCCAATAGTTTGCGACGCTGATTAACCATCCGCAGTAAACCGCGGCGGGAATGATTATCTTTTTTATGTTCGGCAAAATGCGGCGTCAAGTGAAGAATGTGCGCCGTCAACAATGCGACTTGCACTTCCGGAGATCCGGTATCGGTTTCGCTCAAACGATATTCTTCAACGACTGCTTGTTTTTGTTCCGCGGTAAATGGCATTTCTATTTAACCCCTATAAGATTAATATTGTTAATAAAAAATACAAAGCACCGAGTTCGGTGCCAGGATAATGTGTTTCCGCAATAGGGTGCAGAAACAAAACTATTCGGAAATTAGCATATTAAGAAGGACTCATATTGAATAATTTTTTCGGCGCTAGTTTACCATCCATTAACATTTCGCCCAAACCTAAAAATTGCTGTCCCGTGTACATTCGCACAGGCCCCTCCAACGAATTTTTAAGCGTCAAACTTTGGCCTTGCTTGATTGAGTTTGCCTGTTCTTCGGACAAATCGACAGCCGGTATCGAGTCGAGCGGCTTATCGACCGGAATCAAGCAATTCATCAGTTCGCTTTCGCTCATGGCCTGCAATTGCTCGATCGATTTAGTCTCGTCGATGACAAAGCGGCCGGATGCCAGTCTACGAAGCTCTATAACCGTTCCGCCGCAACCGAGTTGCTCGCCTATATCTTCAGCCAGGGTTCTGATATAAGTGCCTTTCGAACACCAAACATCCAATGTCAAATTCGTCTCTTGACGACCCAACAAATTGATTTTATATATCGTAATCGGACGTGCCTTGCGCTCGACGGACTTGCCTTGCCTGGCCAATTCATAAAGCTTTTTGCCGTTAAGCTTAAGCGCCGAATACATTGGCGGCACTTGTTCGATATCGCCGGTGAAGTTTTCCAGGCAATCCAGAATCTCATCATCGGATAGAGACGGTACGGGACGCGTTTTTAGCACCTGACCTTCCGCATCGCCGGTATCTGTAACCACTCCTAGACGAACAACCACTTGGTAACGTTTGTCATCATCGAGCATGAACCCGGAAACCTTGGTCGCTTCGCCGAAACAAACCGGCAATAATCCCGAAGCCAAAGGATCGAGACTGCCTGTGTGCCCGGCCTTGTTCGCATTGAACAAGTGTTTGACTTCCTGCAAGGCTCTGTTCGACGAAACTCCGAGGCGTTTATCGAGCAGCAATATTCCATGAATGTCACGCCCGTTCTTACGCTTTGCCATTCCGCTCAATCCTCTTTTTTGTCCTTCGGATCTCTTAACAATTCGGCCACGCGCATTCCGGTCTCAAAGCTATCGTCATAATAAAAGCGTAACTCCGGTATATTGCGCAAGCGCATACGTTTGCACAATTCGCTTCTAATAAATGGCGTCGCATCATTCAGATACTTAATACTGTCTTTTTTCCCCTGATCGTCGGCATTAAGCACCGTGACATAGATCTTGGCAACGGCCAAGTCCTTGCTGATAACGACTTCGTTAACCGTAACGAATCCTATCCGCTTCCCGTCAAGCTCTCGCTGTAAAATAAGCGCCAGCTCCTTTTGGATTTGGGACGAAACCCGTGCACTACGGCTAAATTCTCTGGCCATGGCGCTATAACTCCCGCTTCACTTCAACGCGCTCGAACACCTCGATCTGGTCCCCGACTTTGACATCGTTATAGTTTTTAACGCCGATACCGCATTCCATGCCCATTTTGACTTCAGCAACGTCGTCTTTGAAGCGGCGCAACGATTCCAGTTGCCCCTCGTATATCACGACGTTTTCACGCAACACGCGAATCGGCAAGTTACGCTTGACTAAGCCTTCAACGACCATACACCCTGCCACCGCACCGAATTTCGGCGAACGGAATACATCCCGAACCGCGGCCAAACCGACGATATTCTCTTTGATTTCGGGCGCCAGCATGCCGCTGATCGAGCTTTTCACCTCATCGATCGCCTGATAAATCACACTGTAGTAATGCAAGTCGACGTCTTTTTCTTCGATCAATTTGCGCGCGGCGGTATCCGCACGAACGTTAAAGCCGATCAAAATGGCCCCGGAAGCTAGCGCCAAGTTGACATCGCCCTCGTTGATGCCGCCGACGCCGCCATAAACGACCTTAACCTCGACTTCATCCGAGGACAGCTTGATCAATGATTCGCGCAAGGCTTCCAAACTACCTTGAACATCGGTCTTAATCACCACGTTCAAACTAGCCGTTTCGCCGGTAGCCATTTTTGAGAACACTTGATCCAATTTAGCGGCTTGCTGCGCGGCCATGCGACTGATTTTGCTCTTATCTTCACGATGCTCGGCCAATTCCCGCGCCGCGCGCTCGTTTTGCACGACCAAAAATTCGTCGCCGGCATTAGGGGTTCCCGAAAGGCCTAAAATCTCAACCGGTGTACTCGGACCTGCATCCTTAACGGTTTTGCCGTTTTCATTGAACATTGCCCTGACACGACCGTATTCATGACCACACAAAACGAATTGCCCTTTTTCCAGCATGCCGCTTTGCACCAGGATGGTCGCTACCGCGCCTCGGCCTTTATCCAGCCTGGACTCGATTACGATACCCGAAGCCGACCCTTCCGCAGGTGCCTTCAATTCCAAAATCTCGGCCTGCAAGATTAACGCTTCGATCAAGTCATCAATGCCTTCGCCGGTTTTGGCCGAAACCTTGATAAACTGGACATCGCCGCCCCATTCCTCGGGCACCACATTGATCGTGGACATTTCCTGCATGACCTTATCAGGATTGGCTTGAGGTTTATCAACTTTATTGATCGCGACGATAATCGGCACATTGGCCGCGCGCGCATGCTCGACCGCCTCCTTGGTTTGAGGCATCACACCGTCATCCGCCGCGACCACGACAATGACCACATCGGTCAATTCGGCGCCTCTAGCGCGCATCGCGGTAAACGCAGCATGTCCCGGCGTATCTAAAAAAGTCACCGAACCATGATCGGTAACGACCTGATAAGCACCGATATGCTGGGTAATACCGCCTGCTTCGCCGGCGGCCACGCGTGTTTCACGGATGTAGTCCAGTAGAGAAGTTTTACCGTGATCGACATGTCCCATGATGGTAACGATCGGTGCGCGGGACATTTCCTGACCGCTCTCTTCCTTCAGAGCCGCCAAAATTTCGGCTTCTAAATCGTCATCACTTTGCATGATGGCTGTATGCCCCATCTCCTCGACTAGTAGCACCGCCGTTTCCTGATCGATACTCTGGTTAATCGTGGCCATCATACCCATTTTCATCAATTGCTTGATGACTTCGGCAGCCTTGACGCTCATTTTTTGCGCCAAATCGGAAACGATAATATGCTCAGGAATAGTAACTTCCTTGATAACCGGCGCAACCGGCTTCTCGAATTGATGCTTCAAATCGGTCTGAGCACCACTCCTGTCCTTTTGTTTGCCTTTTTTCTTACCTTTCCCGGCAGCTTGTCCTCCTTGTCTTTTTTTCTTTTGACTTTCCATTCTGGCTGCTGCTAATTGCCGCACTTTTTCGGCATTTTTTTCTACCGCAGCCTCGAGGCGACGTTTTTTCTCTTCTTCTTTTTTTCTTTCGCTTTCTGAAAGTCTGGCTTTTCGCTCGGTTTCCTTGCGAAGCTCAGTGGCTTGAGTTTCGGTTAACGCTTCTTTATCGATCGCTTCGGAATCGGCTACAACCCTATCATACTGTGGAGCCTCTGCCGGAGTGACTTCGTCAACCGACTGCTCCCGCTCGAATAATTCTTCTTCGCCCTGGGCCGCCTTTTCTTCCGCCACTGCACTAATCGGCGGCTGCTCGGTGCTTACCGGCGTCGGTTGTGCTTGAATCTGTTCACCTGTTTTTTTGATTTCTTCCGACTCCTTCGGTTCATCACCAACGGTCGCGACTTCACTGCGCTTGACATAGGTCTTCTTTTTGCGAACTTCGATACTGATCGTTTTTGCCGAGCTGCCCGGAGCGTTGCTTTGCTTAAGCTCGCTGACCGTTCTACGTTTCAACGTTACGCGTTTTGGAGCGGCATCCGTCTCTCCTGTCGATTTACCATGCCGCTTACGTAAATGAGCCAGTAACTTAACTTTTTCGTCTTCACTAATTACGTCATCAGGGGCATGCACGGATAATCCGGCTTCTTTCAGTTGCTCTAATAATCGATCGAGAGGTATACCTACTACCTCCGCTAACTGCCTTACTGTTTTATCACTCATATTTTGCCCCCTATCCTAATTCGCCCTGGTCCTCGGCAAACCATCGCTCACGCGCTTTCATGATTAATTTTGCCGCTCTTTCTTCATCCACACCGGTGATATCGAGTAAATCATCAACCGCCTGATCCGCGAGATCGTCCAACGTTACGATGCCCTGGCTTGCTAACTCATAAGCCAAGGCCTCATCCATGCCTTCCATTTCAAGCAATTCTTGTGTGGGTTCCGCTGTCTCGATTTTTTCTTCCTATGCAATTGCGCTGATTAACAACGCGTCCTTTGCCCGACCTTTTAATTCGTCGACCAGTTCTTTATCAAACTCTTCAATTTCCAGCATTTCATTAACCGGAACATAAGCAATCTCTTCAATCGAATCGAATCCGACTTCAACCAAAATCGTAGCAATTTCTTCGTCGACTCCCAATTGGTCAATAAACAATTGCTTGGTTATAGTTGCTTGAGCGCCGCTGCTTTCTTGCGCTTTCGACGCATCCATCACGTTTAGCTCCCAACCGGTCAATTCGGTGGCCAAACGAACATTCTGTCCGCCACGGCCAATCGCCTGAGACAAATTATCCGAACTAACCGCCAAGTCCATGCTGTGCTTGTCTTCATCGATTACGATGGATTCGATTTCGGCAGGCGCCATTGCATTGATAACAAATTGGGCCTCGCTTTCATGCCATAAAATAATGTCGACGCGCTCGCCGGCAAGCTCGTTCGATACCGCTTGAACACGCGAGCCTCTCATACCGACGCAAGCGCCAACCGGATCGAGTCTCGGATCGTTTGCCTTGACCGCTATTTTGGCTCTCGAACCCGGATCTCGGGCCGCGCCCTTGATTTCGATCATGCCCTCGCCGACTTCGGGAACTTCCAAACGGAACAACGCAACCAACAGCTCCGATGCGGCGCGGGTTACAAACAATTGCGGTCCGCGCGGTTCCGAGCGAACCGCTTTAAGGTAGCCTCTAACCCGGTCCCCAATTCTAAATGACTCGCGCGGGATCATATCTTCTTTGGCGATGTAGGCTTCGACATGACCGCCAAGGTCCAAGTAAACGCTACCTTTCTCAATTCGTTTAATGATGCCGGTAATTAATTCGCCGACCCTATCGGTATAGGCTTCGACTATTTTGCGACGCTCGGCTTCGCGAACCTTATGAATCATCACTTGTTTGGCGGTCTGCGCGGCAATCCGTCCGAATTCGACCGACTCGATTTCTTCCTCGAAAAAGTCCCCGACATTGATGTCGGGATTTTTTTGCCGCGCATCGTCCAACGAAATCTGGGTATCGAGAAATTCGAGACCGTTTTCGAAATCATTATCCGGATCGACGACTTCCCATCTGCGAAACGTCGTATAATCACCGGTTTTTCTATTGATCGAAACGCGCGCTTTGATTTGGTTACCATAGCGTTTTATCGTTGCCGCTTCAAGCGCAGACTCGACTGCCTGGAAAACGATTTCCTTATCGATGTCTTTTTCATTCGAAAAAACATCCACTACCAATAAAATTTCTTTATTTGCCACTGCGCACTCCTTTATTAATTAAATACTCAGGCACCAGCCGCGCCTTACTCATCGCTTGAAATGGAATCTCGTAAACCCGCTCGCCTTCCTGGAGAATCACCGTGTCTTTGTCGACTGCTTGAATCACACCTGAAATTTTGCGGCGCTTTTCAATCGGTTTAAATAAGTTGATCGAGACCATGTGCCCAATGAAGCGCTCGAATTGTTGGATAGAAAATAACGGCCGATCATCTCCCGGAGAAGATATTTCCAGTTGATAATTGCCCTGGATAGGATCCTCGACATCGAGCATCCCGCTGACCTGGTGACTGACTTTCGAGCAATCTTCCACTAAAACCCCTTGCTCGTTGTCGATATAAATTCGTAATAAGCCGTTACGAGGATGCGGATTGTATTCAATCCCGACGCACTCATAACCCAAGCCTTCAACAATCGGCTGAATCAAATTAACCAAATGTTCGGGAGCTTGCTTCATTTTTCCTCACTTATTTACGCACATAAAAAAAGAGCCAATGGCTCTTCCTTAAAGTCTATATTCGTTAAACAACCAACGATCCAAATGCCCAAAAAACAAAAAGCCCCAAAAGGGGCTTTTTTTTATCTGGTAGCGGGGGCAGGATTTGAACCTACGACCTTCGGGTTATGAGCCCGACGAGCTACCAAGCTGCTCCACCCCGCGATTGATTTGCACTATTATAAACACATTTTTAGATTTGGCAAGTTATTTATTGGACTTAAAGAGAATTTAACGACTTGATGCCGTCATAAAACCGAAAATACAGCCGTGAAAGCATCGTAGGGTGCGCATCGCGCACCTTGCCACGGAGCCGAACCCGACGGGAAGTCCCGCCCTTTATGCCGTCATCAAACCGACAAGGCGGCCGCGCGATCCTTTGCCATAAAACTTACAACCACCCCATATCCACGATAATCAAAAGAATAACCCCGGACAGAATGCCGGCCAAAATATCATCGAGCATGATACCCAAGCCCCCACCGACCTTGTGATCGACCCAGATAATCGGCCAGGGCTTCACAATATCAAACAACCGAAACAACACGAAACCGACAAACAACGCAGGCCAACTAAACGGCACCCAAAACATCGTTACCAACAAACCTGCGACTTCGTCCCAGACGATACCGCCGAAATCATGATCGCCTAATTTTTTAGCGGCCATTCCGCAAATTCCGACACCCGCGACCACGGCCGCCAGCGTCAATGCGTAATAAAAATAATTACCGGCAAGCGCAAACAACCAACAAACCGGAATGGCGGCCACTGTTCCCATCGTTCCGGGCGCTTTTTTAAACAAACCCGAACCGAAACCGAAAGCCAAAAACAAGACCGGATCGGTCAATATTGTCTTAGCCGTTAATTCATTTTTGCCTATCTTATTAGTGAGAAAAATGCTCAAAACCTTGTACCCTCAACAATTCCGTCGCGCCGAAACGATGAATTCTAAGTCCCGGACTATCCTCGATAATGCCGATACGCGTAAAGTTTCCTGTCAATAATGCCGCTTTATTAGCCGGCACGGTAAAACATAATTCATAATCGTCTCCGGCACGTAGCGGCATGGTCCAATCGCCGGTTGTTTCGATATAAGCCTTAACCGCATCCGACAACGGCAAATCCTCCCAATCGAGACAAGCGCCAACGCTGCTTTGTTTTAAAATATGCCCTAAATCTTGCGCCAAACCGTCGGATACGTCGATGCAACTTCGTGCGATATTGCGCAATGCCAGCCCTTCCCCGACACGCGGTTTCGGCCGGTTGAATCGCTCGAGCACATCTTGCGGCTGCGTGCAGCGAAAATCGCCTTGGGCAATTTTTAAGCCTAACCCGGCATCGCCAAGTTTACCGGTCACATAGACGCCATCGCCGGGACGCGCGCCCGAGCGCCGTAAGGCTTGCCCTTCCGGAACGATGCCCATGGCCTGTACCGTTAGCGTCAACGGACCGGCCGTGGTATCGCCTCCGATTAGATCGATGCGATAATGAGCGGCCAATTCGAAAAAACCTTCGGCGAATCGTTCGAGCCAGGATTCAGCGACATCAGGCAATGTCAATGCCAAGGTTACGGCAATTGGTTCGGCACCCATCGAGGCCAAATCGCTCAAATTAACTGCCAGCAATTTATAACCTAAATCGTATGGATCGGTACCGGCCAGAAAATGCACATTTTCGACCATCGTATCGGCGGTTACCGCTAATCGATAACCGGCCGGCACGTTTAACAATGCACAATCGTCGCCGATACCTAATTCGGTTACCGCATTCAACGATTTTTTTCCGGCGAAAAAACGCCCGATCAGGTCGAATTCAGCCGTTGGCATCCGAGGCTTTTTTATTCTTTGCTTGGATTTCCACGGCCCGTTTTTGTTGAGCCACTTTATCGAGTATGCCGTTGACATAACGATGACTGCCATCGGCACCGAAGCATTTGGCTAGATTGATACTCTCGTTAAGCACGACACGATAAGGCATGTCCAACCGATTCATCAGTTCATACACGCCGATTCTCAAAATCGCCCGCTCGACCGGATCGATCGCTTCGACCGGACGGTCGACGAATTGCGTCAACGTTTCGTCAATGACATCAAGGCTTTTCGGAATGCCGTGAAACAATTCGTTGAAATAGCTTTTTTGAGCATCTTTTAAGCGCTCTTCTTCCAAAAACTGCATTTCGATCGCACTGAGGTTTTGACCGGTCATTTGCCACTGATACAACGCTTGCACGGCGGCTTTTCTCGCATTGGTACGCGCTTGACTCATCAGGCTTCCAACTGCTGGAACAAATTAACCATTTCCAGTGCCGACATTGCCGCTTCCGCGCCTTTGTTGCCGGCCTTGGTCCCTGCACGCTCGATCGCTTGTTCAATCGTATCGACCGTCAACACGCCGAAACTGACCGGCACATCGTATTGCAGCGAAACCGACGCCAAGCCTTTGACACACTCGCCGGCGACATATTCGAAATGCGGCGTGCCGCCTCTTATCACGGCGCCGAGAGCAATGATCGCATCGTATTGTTTACCGGCAGCAATGCGTTGCACGACCATCGGCAGTTCGAATGCGCCCGGCGCTTTGACTAGGCAAATATCGTTTTTATCGGCGCCGTGACGGACCAACGCATCGATTGCGCCGGCTTCTAACTGCTCGACGATAAAACTGTTAAAACGGGATGCAACGATACAAAATTTCCCGCCCTTTATTGACAAATGGCCTTCATAGGTTTTAATAGCCGACATCTAAACTCTCTATCTCTTGTTTTTCGATAGAAACGATCTTATCAAGACCGTTTCCGTTGACTTCTCACACATTGCCGTGAGTTTCGTAACCGCCGCTGTAACGGCGTGCGTGGTAACGAGGAACGTTTGCGGGCTCCCCATGATGGGTTTCCGCTTCGCTACTACCCATCCTACTGCTGTCCTTCATAGACACCCATACATGGGTTACCGAAACAGGATCGCTATGCATTCCCACGGAGGACCGTGGGAACGAGGAAAAAAACCGATTTTCTTAAACCCCGTTCTTACCCACATAATCGACGACTTCCAAATCGAAGCCCGCCAAACCGACATATTTTTTCTGCGTGCCAATCACCCTTAAACGGTGCACACCCAAATCAGCAAGGATTCTCGATCCCGTTCCTGTCGAACGCCAATCGCCGACGCTGTCTGTCGACGCCGGATTCACCACGCCATTATCCTGCATTTGATATTGGTGAATATGCTCGACCAGCGACTTATTGTCCTCGTTTTGCCGGATCACGACAATCACGCCTCGGCCTTCATCGGCGATAATCCGCATCGCATCGCGCAGGGATACGCTATTTTCATTACGTTTCGACGAAAACAAATCATCCAATAAATTACGCCCATGCACCCGAACCAGAACCGGCACGTCGCCCGCCACCTGCCCCATCACCAAGGCCAAATGCAGCTTATTGTCATTTTGGTCCTGATACGCATACAAACGGAAATCGCCGAACTCGGTCGGAAAATTGCACTCGCTAATACGCTCGAGCGTATTTTCATGTTGAATACGGTAATGGATCAAGTCCGCTATCGTACCGATTTTCAACTGATGCTGCTCGGCGAATTTCTCGAGATCCGGCCGCCTGGCCATACTGCCGTCGTCGTTTAGAATCTCGACGATCACCGCGGCTGGTTCCACACCGGCCAAACGCGCCAAATCGCAACCGGCCTCGGTATGACCGGCGCGATTCAATACACCGCCGGACTGCGCCATCAACGGGAAAATATGACCGGGCTGCACCAAGTCTTCGGCGCGGGCATCGGACGCGACCGCAGCCTGAATCGTGCGGGCTCTGTCGGCCGCCGAAATACCGGTCGTCACGCCTGTAGCCGCCTCGATCGACACGGTAAAGTTAGTCGAATGCGCGGTTTTGTTTTCATTGACCATCAACGGCAAGCGCAACTGCCGGCAACGTTCCCGGCTTAAGGTCAGACAAATCAAACCGCGCCCGTAACGGGCCATGAAGTTGACATCTTCGGGACGGGTAAAAGTCGCCGCCATGACCAGATCGCCCTCGTTCTCGCGGTCTTCGTCATCCATGATGATGACCATTTTGCCTTGGCGCAGGTCCTCTATAATTTCATCGATTGTATTCATTTAGTGTGAAAGTTCGTGTATTTAGACTCTTTATCTAATTTTCCGATATGTAATAAAACAATACCGGCTCCGCAGAGGGTGCGGTTGCTCGACCGGCAGGCGTCGGCGGCAGGGCAGATTTTTGCTCCTGCAAAATCTGCATTCATATGCAAGGACGATTGCTGGGTTTTTATAAACGTTAGTTTAGAAAACCACTGCTTTTCAATAATTGTTCGGTCACGCCGCCCTTGCTGCGCGCCGCCGAATCGCCGGCCATCAAGCGCTCCAGGTAGCGGGCCAGCAAATCGACTTCAAGATTCACTTTATCACCGGCTTCGGTATCGCCAAGCGTCGTTTCCTGTAGAGTATGCGGCACGATATTGACGCCGAACACCGCGCCGTCGACTTCGTTGACGGTCAAGCTAATGCCGTTGATACAAATCGAACCTTTTTCAGCGATATATTTCGCCAGATTGTCCGGCGCCTTGAAGCGAAAACGATAAGAGCGGCCGTCGGACTGTTTATCGAGTACCGTACCGATACCGTCGACATGACCGCTGACGATATGCCCGCCCATGCGTGCCGACGGCGTCAATGCCAATTCCAGATTGACCCGCGTGCCAACCCTAGCCGTTTTCAAGGTCGTGCGCGCCAACGTTTCGTTCGATACGTCGGCATAAAAATAATCCCGGCCCAACTCGACCGCAGTTAGGCAAACGCCGTTGACCGCGATGCTATCGCCCAATTGAGCGTCGGCCAGCGGCAACTTGCCGGTGCTTATTTTAAGTCGGCAATCGCCGGCTTTAGGTTCGATCGCGGCAATGCTGCCGATTGCCAGAATAATACCTGTAAACATAGGGGAGCGGTGAATAGTGAATAGTGAATGGTAAATAGTTAGCAGTTAGCAGTTAAAAAATAAACGCCATTTAGACATTCGTGCAATGCTTTGCTCGACCGACTTGCTTAAAAAGGCGTAGTAGCCCGGATGAAGTGAAACGGAATCCGGGAGGCCTAGGCACGGAACTTCCCGTATTTCGCTTCGCTGCATACGAGCTACGTTGTTTTCAAGCCGGCTTCAGCGTCAGCCTGAGATCCGACCCTATTTGTCTAATATCGCATAAGCTTAAATGTTTTTTATCGGCTATTTTTTCAAGGCCCGGCAAACGGAACAACCCTCGGCCTTCATCGCCCAATACACTGGTCGACATATAGATCAGCCATTCGTCGACAAGGTTTTCGGCCAACAAAGCCCCGCTCAAGGTCGGCCCGGCTTCGATGAATATCTCGTTAAACTGCAATCGCCCCAACAAATCCATCACGGCAGACAAATCGACCTTGCCGTTTCGCTCGGCAACGCAATACACTTCCGCGCCTAATTGCTGCAACGCATCGATTTTACTTCTGTCCTGCGAACAAGTTACAACCACATTGCGACCCGGCAATGTCAATAAACGCGCAGTCGGCGACATCCTAAGACGGGTATCGAGCACGACTCTGGCCGGCTGCAGGGTTTCGAATTCGACCCGCGCATTCAAGGCAGGATCGTCGGCCAACACCGTATTAATACCGGTCAAAATCGCCGAACTGCGGGCGCGATATCGATGTACATCGGCTCTGGATTGATCCGAAGTGATCCATTTACTCTCGCCGGAAGCCATCGCGGTGCGTCCGTCCAGACTCATCGCCAACTTGCCGCGTACAAACGGCAAACCCGTTTGCATGCGTTTAATGAAGCCCGGATTCAGTTTCATCGCTTCGTTTTGCAAAACGCCGTAGCGCACGTCGATACCGGCGTCATTCAATCTTGTCAAACCTCGGCCGGAAACCAGCGGGTTAGGATCTTGCATGGCCGCAACAACACGGACTACGCCGGCTTTGATCAAGGCCTCGCAACAAGGCGGGGTGCGCCCGTGATGGCTGCAAGGCTCCAAGGTAACATAAACCGTCGCCCCTTCGGGGCTTTGCGCCCGCTTGAGCGCCTCGACTTCGGCATGACCCTCGCCGGCCCGAGCATGCCAACCTTCGGCGATAATCGAACCTTCTTTAACCAATACGCAACCGACACGCGGATTCGGATGCGTCGTGTACAGGCCGTTATGCGCCAATTGAATCGCCCGGGCCATGTAAAATTCGTCCGTCTGCCGTAACGAAGTCATCTTATTGCCGTTTCAAATTCTCGATCATATCGGTAAATTCGCTAACATCCTCGAAACTCCGATAGACCGACGCGAATCTGACATAGGCGACATGATCGAGCACGCTCAACTCTCTCATGACTTTTTCGCCCAATTCTTGCGCCTTTATCTCGCGTTCGCCTTTCGTCGCCAATTCTTTGATGATTCGGCTAATGGCCTGCTCGATCGCATCGCTGTCCACCGGTCTTTTTTCCAAGGCCCGCAACATACCGGCGCGAAGTTTTTGTTCGTCGAAAGGTTCTCTTGCGCCGCCGCGTTTGATCACGCGCGGCAGACTCAACTCGGCCTGTTCGAAGGTCGTAAAACGTTCCTTACAGACCGTGCATTCGCGGCGCCTTCGGACTTGATCGCCCTCGTTCGCCAATCTGGAATCGATCACTCGGGTATCTTGCGCCGAACAAAAAGGACATCGCATAATTTAATCGCCGATTACCATTGAAAAATATCGAGTCGTTGAGAAACCGGTGATTTTATAACAATTAAGCACGCTTACCGTAATTTATTTCGGTATAGGGAGGAATAAGGCGTGGATATCTTCGCGATGATTTCGTTAAAAGTAGGGTGCGCATCGCGCACCTGGGTCTGGTACTGTGTAATGGAGTTCGACGCCGTTAAATGGTGCGCGATGCGCACCCTACGGTTATTTACTTTCGCATTGTATGCTTGAGAGCACCTCATGCTCTTTAGCGCTCGAACCCCAATCGGCAGTATAAACGCCTTGTTTTACCCAATAATGGAACGATGAATACGGCCAATCAACCACATTCTCAACCAAACCATGTTTCACCGGATTGAAATGCAGATAATCGAAATGATTGTGGTAATCCCGTTCGTCGCGTATGAGATGCTCCCAAAAACGCGGCTGCCAAATGCCGCGTCTTCGTCTGCGTAAACGCGAAGCGCTGATTGTTTGCTCCGGGCCGCCAGATTCCAACCAGATTTGTGTGAAGCGTTTTTTAACAACACCCCAACGTTTCGAATAACCACAGTCGTCTGCCGGCATTGTCCATATTGCATGAATGTGATCCGGCAACATTACCAATCCATCGACCTGAAAGGGTAGCTCCGAGGCAATAGCGGATCGCGTTACGCAAACAATCCCTTGCCCGGTCGTTTGCCAAAATTTCCGCGCGACGGACCGTTACCACCGTGAAGAAATAGGTTCCTCCAGGCACATAACAGCGCCGATAATCGGCCATACCATCCTCCACAAATAAATGATTTCGTTAAATGTAGGGTGCGCATCGCGCACCGGATTCGGAGCCGGGACGTTTCCTTGGGTTTGGCGTCGTGGCAAGGTGCGCGATGCGCACCCTACGCTGCATCCATCGGTTACCGGTTTTGAATTGCGGTAATCGATTCGATGCGGCGGTCCCGTATTGGCCATTCGCCATGAACGAGCGATTTCGATTTTCGTAGGGTGCGCATCGCGCACCGGGTTCGGAGCCGGGACGTTTCGTTGGATTCGGCGTCGTGGCAAGGTGCGCGATGCGCACCCTACCGGATTTCCATTTCGGTCGGTTCGATGTGGTAGATGCCGGTCAGTTTACGCTTGAATTCGTCGGCGACCAATCGAGCATCTTGCCTACCGGTGACGACTCGGGGGGTCAAAAGGATAACCAATTCGGTTTTTGTATTATCATAAGATGTACTACCAAATAATGGCCCAATCAGCGGCAATTCATGCAACCAAGGCACGCCAGCTTTTCCAAAACCATTATCCTCTTGTATTAGACCGCCCAACACAAGTGTTTCACCGCTCTGCACCGCTACCGAACTCGTAATCTCTCGGGTTAGTATGTCCGGATTGCCTGTGGTACTAGTATCTGCTTCACCTATGAGGACATTTTCTACACTCTGCTCGATTTCCATAATGACTAAACCGCCAGCATTGACTCGGGGTTTGATTTTCAATTTGACCCCGGTTTGCCGCTGCTCTAATTGTTGAGTTTGCACAAGCTGATCAGTGGGCGAACCGCCGACCGGGGTCGTCGTGCCCGTTCTCAGCGATATCTCTCTACCGACTTGTATCGACGCCTCTTGATTATTAAGCACCATTAATGATGGAGATGCAATGACATTAGTATTGCCTTTAGAGGCTTCGGCGTTTAATACTGCCTTAATATCACCCGAAACAAAGGCGTAGCTTAACCCCCCGGACATTGCCCCCAAAGCTACTGGTGCTAATGTTCGAATAACACTGGTGCTTCCGCCCCCGGTAATCGTATTATCTCCACCAGCCCCATGTTCAAAAAACCATTGAATGCCGTATTGCAGTTTATCCGTCAACGTCACATCCACAATCGTCGCATCGATCAAGACCTGCAGCGGCATCACGTCCAATTGTTTGATCACGCCCTTGATTACGTTGTATTCCTGGGCTGTCGCGACGATCACGAGCGAGTTGTTGATTTCGTCGGGTATGATACGTACATCCTCGACGCCCTTGACCTTGACCCCGCTACCGGCAATGCCGGGCGTTTGCATCGGACGCTGAACTTGGCGAATCTGACCGCCGAGCCCTCCCAATCCGCTGCTCTGTTGCGGACGACTGGTGACTTCCACCGATCTTCTCCCTGCCGCGACCGAAGCCTGCCCCATGCCGACTTGGGAAGCCGGAACGCCGTAGATCTCGCTTAGGGTCGCTGCCAATTGCACCGCATCGACATGCTGTACTTTATAGACATTGACGCCGCCGCCGGTCGCCGATTGCGCCCGGTCGAGCCGGATGATCCAATTTTCGATGTCGCTTAGATAACGCGATTGATGCGTGATCGCCAATATCGCGTTCATGCGCTCGATCGCGATGAAGCGAAAAAACTGGCTTTCATCCTCCTTGGCTTTTTTATCGAAAATTTGTTCCAGCTCTTCGATCAAGGTCGGCGGGTCGACATGCGTCAACGGAAACAACGCGAACGACCGGCCGCGCATCATATCGACATCGAAAATCCCGACGATCTCTTGTATGCGCTGCAATTCGGCTGCGGTGCCGCCCACCAGCAACAGGTTTCTGGAAGGGTCGGCATGCAGCAAGGTTTTTTCTTGCATCAGCGGTTTGAGTATTTCGACGATATTGTCGACGCCGACATTTCTGACCGGAATGACACTGACTTGATAACCGGTCGGCAATACGCGTCCGCGCCGGTCTGCCAGCGACAAGGCCGAGGTATAGAGCGCATCGGCCGCCGGTTCGATATGATAAACGCCGCCTTCGTCTTTGACCAAGGCCGCACTGTTCATGCTCAACAGCATTTCCAATGTCGGCAGCACTTGTTCGCGGGTCAACGGCTGAGTCGTTTGCAGAGTGACCTTGCCGGCTACTTTAGGGCTCAATACATAATTCTTACCCAAAATGTCGCCGATAATGACCTTCGCGACCTCGCCAAGGTCGGCTTCGTCGAAATTCAAACTAAAAGAACCCGGACCTTTGGCCGGACCGGGCCGTCCGATCGTATCGCCGACCGGACGGCCGGAACCTGGATAAATTTCGGCATGCAGCTTGTCTTTATCTTCTGCTTTGGTTTCTTCTCCCAATTGTTCGAAAAACTTTTGATGGGCTTCGAGGTCGTCGACTTTGGGCTGCTGCAAAGACAATTTTTGCCGGGTTTGAGGGCCTAACAATTCACACCCGGTAACCGATAGGGTTAACAATGCCAAAACAGTCGCAGGGATTCGGTTTACTTTATTCATCTTGTGTTGTTATTGCTGAATCAGGTTCACTTAAGCCGTTGTCCGGCGTTGCTTGGGGAACTGCCGGCGGTAGCTGCGGCGCTGCCGGACGTTGCGGTGGTGTAAGCGGGCGCCTTCCGGGAGGTAATTCTTTTTGTTTCGGTTTTCTCAAGATCAACTCTTGCCGCTCCATGCCTCTTTCCAGTATTGCTTTATCCGGCAATATTTCAACCAATCGCCACCCGTCGACTTCGTCGTCCACAGGCATTTTTTTATGATTTTTTTGATTGGGCAACGGTTTCGTTCTTCGTAACAATACGTGCAGCTTCTGTTGAACCGTATAGATACCGGTCAGTTCCCAATCCAAGGTTTCCGAACTCGTTTCCGACGTTTTTTCCGGTTCCGGTTCGGGGGCCGGGCGCCGGCCTTCTATAAATAGCGGTCGACTGACCAAATCGTTATATCGGTCTTCGCTCGGCCGATCGCTTTGAAATTGCGGAAACGCCAACGCCTCATAGTCTGTCGATTGCGTATGGGCTTCGCCGGCCGGCTCGCCGTTCGCCTGCCCCCAATACCACCATTCGCCGGCGATAATAACCATTAAAACCGCGCAGGCAGCGCCCAGTAATTTGACTAACGCCGGATTGATCATGACTCTTTACCCATGAAACCGGAAGCCTGAAAGCTGATGTTCATTTTATTGCTAGGCTCAATCTTTCGGGTTAATCGATTACGCCTGCCTCGTTCGGGACGGATATCAAGGTCGTCGATCATTATGAAGGGTACGGCCGATTCGAGTTGCAGCAAAACCGAGCGAAACGCTTCCATATCGCCGTTCATTCTGATTTTTATCGCGATTCGACTATATTGGCCTTCGGTTTTACTCGGCAACACCTGAGTACTGATCAATTCGGCACCGGCGTTGGTAATCGCGGCTCTGACCGATTGCTGTAATTCCGCGGAAGCCAAGGCCTCCGATTTGTGCCGGCTGAAAAAACTTTGTGCGGCATTGGCCTGCTGAATTGTTTCGACATTGGCCGTCACCGCTTCTTTTCTGTCGGTTATCCGTTGATAGCGGTCCAAACGAAACAGTAACTCGTGTTTTTCTTCGCGCAAGTCCAAGGCCGCGTTGATCAAGGGAACCACCAAAAAGCCGATCGCCATCAATACGACCGCAATCAACAAGCCTACAGCGACTAGGCGTTGTGGCGGGTATTTATCGAGTAGCGTCATCATCGCTCCTAGCTTTAATGTCCACGGATAGCTGAAAACGCTCTAATCCGCTCAGTCTATCCCGGGTGACCGGCGACACGAAACGGGCATTGACGAATAACTCCGATTTTTCCAATTTTGAGATGAGTGCCGATGCAGCCGGCGATTGGCCTTGAAACTGTAGCCGACCTTCGTTAAAACGCAAATAGTTGAGCCAGGTATCGTCTTCTATCAATTCGCTGAGGGTATTCAATATATCGACGATTGCCGGCGACTGCTGTTTTTTGGCGATCAATTGTTGTGCTTGCGCAATAATGGTATCGATCTCTGCTTGAATGTTTTCAACGGCTTTCGCTTCTTCTTCGATAACCGCAATGTCGTCCCTGAGAGCCGCTACAGCGCGGCTTTCCAGCCAAACCGGCAAGACCATCGCGACGGTTAGCAGTAAAAAAAACAACGCGACCAAACCGCCGTGTACATAGCTGTGCCAAGGTATTTTGTTTTCCCGGCGATGTTCCGGCAAGAGATTATAATGGGAGACGTCCGATTCCGGTTGATTGCTTACCGGTTCGTAGTCGATTAGCGACGGATGCAGCGTCAATGCCGTCAATTCATCCAATAAGGCATCCAATTTGTCCTTTGGCGTCAACACCAAAACGAGGCGCACGATGTTGGTCTGCTTGTTTTTTTCGACCCGTTTGACCGAAAAATAAACTTGATCTTTGTTAAAAGGGGTCAGGCGATCGATTTCATAAGCAATGACTTGTTGTAAATTTTCCGCGGCGGCAATCGGAAAGGTCAGCTCCTTGCTAATCGCATCGGTAGGCGAAAGCCGCACGATGAATTGGGTTTTCTCGTAGCGCGCATCTTTTGCCAAAATTTTCTTGATCGCCTCGACTCCCGCCGCATCCCTCGAAAATTCGCCAAGGCTTTCGCACGCTTCGCCGACTTCATAGGTTAACGAGAATGAGGAGACATGAGGTCGTAAAATGAGTTTACTTTGTTGCTGATCAAGAATTTTCTTGATCTCTTCAGGCAATAAATGAGAAAGCTCGCTTCCCCACCAACGAAAAAACTTTTTTACATCCAGATCAATGTTCGCATCAAGATTCAGCATTGGTCATGTTTTGTTTCTAGTTGAGCTTCAGTGGGTAAATATACGAGTTTTCATTAAACGTAAGATTGTTAGATTGTCTCATGAAAGTCGATTTGTCCGTGTTACATAAACGGCTAAGGTTATAAGAAAAAAATGACAATAATACGTCTTTTCCTTTAAACGAGTTTTAGTGGAAAGGTGCGCGATGCGCACCCTACGGCCTGGGTTTTTAAATAAATCCCCCTCAATCCCCCTTTTTCAAAGGGGGGAAGTTATTTTGCGTCTTTTCCGTTACGAGCTTTGGCTCGATATCCATCAATCGTAGGGTGCGCATCGCGCACCTGGGTCGGGACTTATCGTCAGGCTCGGTACCGTAAAAAGGTGCGCGATGCGCACCCTACGTCCTTGGCAAGCAGGGTTTGCAACCCCGTCCTACACGTTTTGACCGTGACCTATGCAAGCCACGGCGCTTGGCTCACATCAATAATTTTCCATTTCATAGGCGAATAAAGAATGGACTTTGGAATGTATCGGTTGCCATCGAACCACCGAAAAAGGTTCGCCCGGGTTATTCGAACGCCTAACCAAAACTTTGATACCCGCCGTGATGTCGTCACCGAGCATGGCCTCCGAAACGATAGTCAACGCGCCGCTTGCCTGCGTACCAGGCTGCGCCTGGTCGTCTTCCTGCATTTCGAATCCTCCCGGCATCTCGCCACCCTGCTCAGTCGGCGAAAAAGCTCTGACCGTAGGAATGGCATTCTCGGCATCGGACTGGTCCGTTATCGGCTTAGCGGCAAAGTCGTCCTCGCTTTCCAGCATATATCGCAACTCCGCCGAGGCCTTGTCGAGATCGACACTCGATTGACCGGATTCAATGGTAATAAACGGCTCCAGCCATTCGTAGAGCACGGCGTCCACGCCTAAAACCATTTGCAATTCTTCAAGAGACTGGAATGCCTGGTTACGGGGGGCATATCTCAAGCCGGCCGCTTGATATTCTTTTTTCTCGGCACCGTCTTCTCGCGTTTCGTCATCCTGATCGCGCCAATCGATAATTGCGTTGGCGACCCGTGTTTGCATATCGGTCTCTATCGGCGCATGCCTCAATAGTTTGAGTAACAATTCCAATTCCGCTCGATTGATGTCGAGCTTGCCGTTTTCCGCAAGAATGCGTACTCGAATCATGGCTTCATCGAAACTAAATTCATAAATCTGACCATCGGCATCCCATCGTTTTAACGGGTCTTCTTCTTGCATCATCAATTCCGCCACCGCAATACCGGCTTCAGCGAAAGCTTGGGCCTCGGACCTTGTCTTCATAGTGAACATTATAGACGATTCCCGGCGCATACTCAGCGCAAAACTACCGGCCATGATCGTTAACAACGTCAGCACCCAAAGCACCAACACCAATGCCAAACCTTTTTGCCGCATTAATCGAACCCCTGGTCAATGCCGTCCGAAAATTCGGGATCGACGGCGGTATCCGCCGCGGCTTTTAAGGCGATGAACATATCCGGCCAATACAATTCGTTGTCGCGAACAATCCTGATTCTGACCAAACGCGGTAACGCTTCTTTATCGACCCATTCATCCTGCCACCCGTTCGTTCCGGACACAGGGTCCATCCCGAAATAACCGACCTGGAAAGAGTTCACATGCTTAAGAATTACGACGCCTTCATCCTGCGCCGTTTGCTCTTCCGCTTCCGGAAAGAAGGGTTGAACCGCAACGGTAAGCCATTTGTCGCCGCCCATTTGCCGCAAATACACGCTAAACATTTGCAAACCGGGACGAGCCGCACTGGCCGGAAGCGGCGATACGAATTGAAGGGCATCGGGTCTGCCGACAAACGAGAATGCTCGTTCTTGATCGGGGTTAAAGTCTTGCCACAACGGTTGCGTGACACCCAAGTGCCGGCGAAAGAATTGATAGACCAACGCGGCTTCGCCGCTCTGAGCGACTTTACCCTCGCCCGCTTCCCAGCTTTGCGCGCTAATTCTGAGCGTGCCGAACAGCAAGACCATCATGACGCTCAATAAGGTCATGGCCAGCATAATTTCTATTAGGGTAAAACCGGCTTGATTCTTGGAAATCGTTAGCGTGGCTTGAGGGAACGGTGAAAAAGTTCCTGCTGGAATTGTAACAGCATCTTGGCTATCACGACCTTCGCGATGTGCACTTTTCGATGTGCGATGAGTTTTAGACATGGGCGGCTATCGACTACTTGCGGCTTCCGCCTGCCCTAAACGTAGCGTTTTTAATTGAAAAACGCGCGGTTCGGCGCCTTCTTCGGACCAACTAACCCTAACATCGATGCGATACAATAGCGGCAATTCGGTTTGACTTTCGGAAGGTTGCAGTTGAAAATCGGCCGGTCGGATGATAACTAGCCATTCATAACGATCGAATTCCGTACCTGAAAATTGACTGGCTTGCAGCGGCGTTTCCACGCCCGCTCGCGCCATTAAAGACTCCGCGATTTGCACGGCCGACGAATAATCGTCGGCAACGATTGCGGTATTGATACCGCCCGAGAAAATTCGGAGTAACACGCCCAAGGCCATCGCCATAATTGCAAAGGCCACAAGTATTTCCATCAATGAGAAACCTTGCTGCTTAGAAACGAGCATGAAATAACTTCATCAGATGTCGGAAGGGGGGTCGGTGGCTCGATTGACAGGTGTCGGCGGCAGGAATATGCCGCCAAGCATACCCCGCACCCTTTTTGATCTCAAAATTGGGAATTGCTGCAGAATCTCCACAAAGCTTACTGTTTCGGGAAGTTATTTTGTACATATTCCTTAGGCATCGGTCAGGTCGATCAACCCGGTTAACCAATTGATTTCTATGCGCCATACCCATTGATCCAATTCCATCGTCAGCCGTCCGCCGGTTGAAGAACCGTCGCCGAAGAAGCGGACACTGGCTCGACCGTCCTGGCTGTACTCGCTTTCCGCCGTCACAAGCCTGACTTGGATATTTTGCGGAATCTGGTAAACCTTATCGCGCGTACTAATATAATAGGTATTGTCGCCGAAATCGATCGTCACGGTCGTCTCTTCGCCGAGCATCAAGGCTTGCCCTCTGGCATAACGCAGGGCCGAAATCATATCTCGTGCCGCCGTTTTAATCGTCGTTGCATCGTTGCCGGATGAAATCGATATACCGACCGCGCCGAAGGCCAGCACCATGATAAACAGCACTACGGCCAGCTCGATCATCGTGAACCCGCGATTCGCGAGAGACACTCCTCTCGTCGAAAACAGCGCGGGCGACCCCGAATTTACCTTTCGCACTTCAAATTTCGGCGAAACTAAAGGAGGCGCTGGGGTGTTCGGCAAAGGCTTTGCCAGCATGGATGCCGGAATAGAGCCTACATGCATGTATTCACGGCGTCCTTTGACGAATACCCCGGCGCCGAATTTTGATATGCGATGGGTATAATAACTCACGAGGTCTCGTTATTCCCAACTGACAATATCTTGATCCTCGCCGTCTCCCCCTTCTTTTTGATCGGCACCGAATGTATACAAATCGAATTTGCCATGTTCGCCAGGCGATTTATAAAAATAAGATTGTTGCCAAGGATCCACCGGAATTCTGTTTTTCCGTAAATACGGGCCGTTCCAACGGTCCACGTCGTTAGGTTTTTCGATCAGCGCCTGCAAGCCGTGTTCAGTGGTCGGATAACGCCCGACATCGAGTTTGTACATATCGAGCGCGGCTGAAAGGTCGGCGATTTGAACGATGGCGGTCTTGGTTTTCGACGCCCCCATATGCTTCATGACTTGCGGACCGACCACACCGGCCAACATCGCGATAATGCCCAATACCACGAGTAATTCGAGCAAGGTAAAACCGCTGTTTTTAATTCTTAATCGTTTTATTCCCAATTGTTTTATTCCCAATCGTTTCATGTTTTTTTTCCTAAAAGGCCAAATCGTTTACACTCAAAATTGCCAACAAGATTGAAATAATGATACCGGCAATCATGAGCCCTAAGGTTATGATCAACACCGGCTCCAATAACGCCAACATACGTTGTATCGATACTTTGAGCTGTTTGTCGTAAATCGTCGCGACACGCAGCAGCATCTCTTCCAAACGCCCGGTCTCCTCTCCCATCCGGATCATTTGCATCGCCATTCTAGGTAAAACTCCCTTATCGAGTAAAGCGTCGGACATATGACGACCTTGTTTGAGCTGCTCTTCGGCGTCTCTGACAGCATCCGCCAGCGTCAAGTTCGACACGGTCTCGCGCACGATCGTCAAGGCACTGATGATCGACACGCCGTTCCCGAGAAGCGTACCGAGCGTGCGAGTAATATTGGCGGTTTCCATCGCGAGCAGAATGTTGCCGACCAACGGCATTTTGAGAAACCGGGCGTCCCATACCTTGCGAGACGTCGGCTCCGCCAGTTGATGATTCATATAGAGATAGACCGATACAATTATCGCCAACAATAACCACCAGTAGCTTTGCAGCCAATTGGCCAGACCCACGACAATCTGAGTCGGCACCGGCAATGCTTGACCGGCACTTTCAAACATTTCGGTAAATTGGGGCACTACAAAGGTTAGCATCACAAACAACGACGCAAACGACATGATCATTAAAATAATCGGGTATATCAACGCGGTGCTAACCGTGTCCCTAAGCTCCCGCGAACGCTCGAGATAGTCCGCCAAGCGCACCAAGACGCCGCCTAAATTGCCGCCTGCCTCTCCGGCTCGGATCATATTCAGATAAAATTTGGAGAACACGCCGGCTTGACTCTGCAAGGCATCGGCAAGAGACGTCCCGCCTTTGACTTTTTCCAATACGCGCGCGAGCAATTTGCTCAATTTTTCATTTTCCTCGGTCAAATCGATCAACACCGAAAGCGATTTGTCGAGAGGTAGCCCCGAATCCAGCAAGGTGGCCAACTCGCCGGTCAACATCAATACCTCTTTCTGCGACAGCCTAAGCTGTTTAGCCCCCAGTCTTAACCCGAGAAATGTTCTACCTTTCGATAAAGAAACGTGAAGCGGTATAAAACCTTCCGTTTGCAATTCGGCGATCAAAGCCCCTTCGTCGGCGACTTCACGCAAACCTTCTTCAACTTCGCCGTTATTGTTTACGGCTTTATACGCATAGAGTGCCATCAGGATTCCGTCGTCACGCGTAAAATTTCTTCCAGAGTGGTCAAGCCCTGCAAGGCTTTGACCAACCCGTCTTCATACATGGTAAGCATTCCCTCGCCAATTGCCAACCGGTGAATTTCCCCAGCTTCCGCATGTGCCATGATCAATCGACGAATGGGATCGGTCATTACCAAAAATTCGATGATCGACATCCGCCCTTTATATCCTAGACCGTTGCAGGCCTGACAGCCGGTTGCTTTATAGAGAACCAAATCGCCGTCCGGTTGAAAATGTCTCAAGTTCAATTCTTCTGCCAATGCGGAATCGACCGAATAAGCGGTTTTACAATGAGGACAAAGTTTTCTGACCAAGCGCTGCGCTAAAATTCCGTTGACCGTCGAACTTAGCAGGTATTCTTCCAAGCCCATATCCAATAAACGCGTCACACCGCCCGCCGCATCGTTGGTATGCAGAGTGGATAATACCAAATGTCCGGTCAACGCCGATTGGACGGCTATTCGTGCGGTTTCGATATCGCGCATTTCGCCGATCATGATCACATCGGGATCTTGTCTGACGATGGACCTTAGCGCCGCGGCAAAATTCAATCCTATCTGCGGCTTGGCTTGAATTTGATTGATGCCTTCCAATTGATATTCGATCGGATCCTCGACGGTGATGATTTTACGCTCGGCCGTATTCAGTTGTTTAAGCGCCGTATATAAGGTAGTCGATTTACCGCTGCCGGTCGGCCCGGTAATTAGAATAATGCCGTGCGGTTGACTCAATACTTCGACAAATTTTTCGTATTGCCTACCCGCAAACCCGAGGGCTTTAAAATCCAATACTGTCGCCTCTTTATCCAATAGGCGCATTACGACACTCTCGCCGTATAAAGTTGGAATCGTCGAGACCCGCAAATCCAATTCCTTACCCAGCATTTGCAGCTTGATTCGGCCGTCTTGCGGCAAGCGGCGCTCGGCGATATTGAGTTTGGCCATGATTTTTATGCGCGAAAGCACGGCCGCAGTCGATGTTACCGGCGGTGCATCGATATTTTGCAGCACCCCGTCGACGCGTAAGCGGACTTTTAGGCGCTGTTCGAACGGCTCGATATGGATATCCGAAGCCCGGCTCTCAATCGCGCGCTGCATGATCAGATTAACCATTTTGATCACCGGCGCTTCGCTCGCCATATCTTTAAGGTGTTCCAGGTCCTCTTCGCCGATTTCGTCTGTCTCGAGATTGGCAAATAGCTTATCCATTTGCGATTTACCTTCGCCGTATTGCAGTTCGAGCGCGGCATCGATTTCCGACATCAGTCCGACTTTCGCAATAATCGGCTTACCGATAGCCAGTTGCAAGGCATCCAACACAAAGCGATTTTCCGGGTCCATTACCGCAACGTGAATCGCCTGATCGGCATCGCACAAACCTATTACATGAAATTGTTTCAGAAATCGCAGGGAGACATGATTGGGGAGTGGTGTTTCGAGCGGGTAATCCTCGACCCCGGCTTTTTCCACGTCATGCGTTGCAACAAAAGCTTCCGCGATATCGCTTTCCGAACAAATACCGAGTTTAATCAATAAATGCGGCAAGGTTTCGGCCACGGTCGACTGCATGACTCGATCGACCTTTTTTAACTCGGCATCGGTCAATTTATCTTGGTGCTGTAAATAACTAAGAAAGGGGTGGTATTCAGGCGCGTACTTGGCAATTGAGTAATCCATTGAACAGTCCTGGCTTTATAGATTCGGGCAGAGTATAAACCATGAATGTAATTAAAGCTGAGGTTAATAAAACTCGAGAGCTAATGATTTCGTGATAAACAACGTCCTGGAACTATGGGCTTTGTTGAGGGTTCGGTAAAATAGGGAAGTTATTTACGACCAAATACTAAGCTTCGATAAGACTCAAGATCAACCTCCGGCAATTCATCCCGATAATCCGTGTCCATTTGGCTAAGGTCTCGGTCGTTCAACGTCATGTCCTATAGCTTTTCATGTTTTGGCTTGGGTTGCTACTTTTTAGTGGCGAGGGCTAAACGATTACAAGCAAAGAGGGGAAATATGAATGCAATTTGCATTAAGCGGAATAAAAAACCGTAACACGTAATTAGATAATTCGGAGAGAAAAACTCTGGGTGGGTAATCAAGGGACACGTGCCTCGCCTATTCCGCGAAGTTCTTCCTAAGTCCTAACCCAAGCACAAACAAAAAAGGCCTGCATTTCTGCAAGCCATTAAATTTGTTGGAGCTGGCGATGGGACTCGAACCCGCGACCGGCTGATTACGAACCAAAACATTAACGACTAACTCATTGATTTTTATTTTGTTTATATTGATCGTCCGTTGCAAAAAGTCCGTACAAAGCATAACAAATCACAACTCAATCACGTAAATCTCCCGTAACCATTGTTTAGGTCGGAGAGATTATTCAAACCAATTTGCTAGGTTTAAAGTAGGGTAGCAACTAAAATCCTGAGTATTCCGAGTAACCAGAGACAGTTTATTCACAGCCGCAATGGCGGCTATTTCAATACCAGCCGAAACTAGAGGCTTTAGCGGTCGCCCTGCTGGAGAGTGAGACGCTGGAGGCGACCGATATTCATGCCATTATCGAAGCAAAAGCATGAGCGGTGTAAGAAATAAAACAAACTGTCAGGGCAAATAGAAGAAGTATTCAAGGTGCCAGCAAACCGAGGATGCCGATTTTTCGACTCGACGCTTGGATAATGTCATCCAAATCCCAACCAGCCGGCTGAAAGTCAGTCATGATGGTCTTTATTGCTTGATGATGAAGACTGTAAAACCAGACTGTTGCGTTGCGGTCAGGATTACGTTAGGGTGATCGAAGCTAACGCGCGAATGGCCCTTTATGGCCGGGTATTCAAAGTCCACTAAAAGGCGGGATATGCGTGTGCAGTCGTACCATCAACCATAAGGATAAGTGATTGAAAAAACGGAGGAGTCCGTATATGAAAATATAGGACGAGACTTTGTCCGGCGAAGCGTTGGGCTGCGGAGAAAATCGAAAGGACTTGTTAAACAGATCAGCTAATTGTAGTGTTTGGATCAAATTAGATGGAAAAAGGCTGTTGAATTTCCTATCTGTCGTGGCATCCAACCAGGCGGTAAGGCGGCAGCCTGTCCGGATTTCGGCCCGGGAACGTCTGGATCTTCATGTAGGGTGACCTATCCTATCCGATGTATAGATATGTGCTAAGCGGGTAGCCGGCCGACACCCCGCGCTATCGTTGGAATTAGTCGTCGCGGCCGTCACGCAGGAATCGCGCGGCAGCTACGAATTGCAGCCACTCGGCTGAAGAGCCCGGCGAGCGTACAGACATTGGTCGCTCGCTTCTGCCAGAACGGAAACAAGCGCAGCCTACAGGTTGCCCCTTTCAATAGTCTTACGCTCTATCGAAGTGTCCGAAGGAGGTCGCTATGAACTTCAGCAGCATCAATCCCTATAACGGCAAGACCTTGGCAGAGTTTGCCGTCTGGGACGCCGACCGCCTGAAACAGGCCTTGGATAGGGCCGACAGAGCGACGGCGGACTGGCGGGGCTTAGATCTGGAGCAACGCTGTGTCTTCCTGCGCAAGACGGCGACGGTGCTGCGGTCACGGCGTGACGACTGGGCCAAGCTGATTACCCTGGAGATGGGTAAACTCTATAAGGAGGCGCAGGATGAAGTCGACAAGTGTGCTTGGGTCTGCGATTACTACGCCGAAACGGCTGACCAACATCTAGGAGACGAGTTGATCGAGAGCGATGCCGGTCGCAGCCTGGTCGCTTACCAGCCGCTGGGCGTGGTGTTGGCGGTGATGCCTTGGAATTTCCCGATGTGGCAGGTGTTCCGCTTCGCCGCTCCGGCTCTGTCCGCCGGCAACGTCGGTCTGCTCAAGCACGCCTCGAATGTCCCCCAGTGTGCCTTGGCGATCGAGCAGGTGTTCCGCGAGGCCGGCCTGCACGAAGGGGTGTTCCAGACCCTGATGATCGGTGCTGGCCAGGTCCAGGAGGTGATCGAGGATCCGCGAGTTGCCGCCGTCACCCTCACCGGCTCCGAGCCGGCCGGTCGCGCGGTGGCCAGCGCCGCCGCCTACCAAATCAAGAAATCGGTGCTGGAACTTGGCGGCTCCGATGCCTTCGTGGTGCTGGAGGATGCCAATCTCGAACTCGCGGTGTCCCAGGGCGTAACTTCGCGTTTCCTCAATGCCGGTCAAAGCTGCATCGCCGCCAAACGCTTTATCGTCGTGGAAGCCATTGCCGAGGAGTTTCTGGCGCGATTCAAGGCTGCGGTTGAGGACCTGGTTCCCGGTGACCCGATGGACCCGGCGACCAGCCTGGCCCCGATGGCCCGGTCCAGTCTGCGCGACGAGCTGCACCGGCAGGTCGCCGACTCCATCGCGGCCGGGGCGGTCGCCCTCTCCGGTTGCGCCCCGCTGGAGGGGACGGAAGCGACTTATCAGGCTTCCGTCCTCGATCGCGTAGCTCCCGGAATGCGGGCCTATTCCGAGGAGTTGTTCGGTCCGGTTGCCATCGTCATCCGCGCCCGCGACGAGGCCGATGCGCTACGCATCGCCAACGACTCGCCTTTCGGCCTGGGCGGTTCCGTGTTCACCGGCGACAGCGCTCGCGGCGAGGCCTTCGCTCGGCGCATGCAGTGTGGCTGTGTCTTCGTCAATGGCTTGGTCAAAAGCGACCCGCGGTTGCCATTCGGCGGCATCAAGCGTTCCGGCTACGGCCGCGAACTGGCCTGCCACGGCATCCGCGAGTTCGTTAATGCCAAGACGATCTGGGTGCGTTAACACGTACGCCCGGGCTGCGCCGAGGTATCTGCCGTTAGAGTCCCGGTCGGCGCAGTAAATCTCGGCCAGTTCGACTCCAATCGTTGATTTGGCTTGCTCTGCCACAACGGTTGATTGATTGTAACTACTCGCGCCCTGTAGTCGGAACGTTCACCGCAAGAGCCATTTGAATCGCGATGAGCGGATTATAGCAGCGGTTAGCCATGGTTTGCAGATAGCTGGATATCCGACAATAGGCGTGGGCATAGTCTTCAGCCCGAAAGCAGCCGGACACCTTTTGTTTGACCTTGGCCATGCGTAAATCCTGTTCGGCTCGGTTATTGGTAAAAGGCACATGCGGCTCTTTGGCAAATAGTAATATGGCGGCCTCATGCGCCTTAAATCGCTCCCACAAGTTGTGTGCATCGGATTTGGCCAGTTTGCCGCGTTTGCCACTGGGTTTCGGCGGAATAACGACACATTATTCTGAGGCAGAGATACTAGGGCTAATAATCGAAGCAGCTGATAAGGTCTGTGGAGAAAAGTCCCGTAAATCTCCCGCACTGGTTTTGCTAAAAAGAAAAGGGGTTGCGGCGTGAACCGTAACCCCTTGACTTTAAAAAAAATTTGGAGCTGGTGATGGGACTCGAACCCGCGACCGGCTGATTACAAATCGGTTTAAACAAAAAAACCGCAACAATACAAAACAAACAACAACAATTAATTCAATGATTTAATGCAATGTCTTGATTGTGCTTTGTTGTCGTTTTTGGCCCTTTTTTATTCTCAAGTGTCCCATGAGTGTCCCATGAGTCAGGCACAAAAAAGCCGGTTTTAGCCAGCCAAATTATTGGCGTTGTCGAAATAAAGTATTAAGCTAACCTAATTTAATAAATTTTTATGGGATTCATCTATGCGCGTTATTGTGTTGTTGTCGGTTTTTTCCGCTCTAACTGGCTGCGTAATGGCACCAAGCTTTCAGCCCGCTACGCTTGAAGGGGCCAAGTGCAAAAAAGACTGCGCTCAGACTATGCAGCTATGTCCTGCTTCGTCGTATACATGCGATAGGTCTTATGCAAAATGTATAGAAGCCTGTGTCGATGTTGAAAATGTATCAAAAATCAAAAATTAGCCGATTGATAGCGCTGTTTTTTAATCAATCAGACACAAAGCAGTGCCACCCCCTCAAAGATATTATCGCCAATTTAGCGGCAACGTCCTTTTACCGAGCTCATTTTTTACATTATCGCACTCATTTAAAATGCACTTTTAGCTAGTGAGCTTTCAGTGCTTTCAATAGCTCTCCATCTGTTAGGAGTGCTGCCATTGCTTGACTAGCCATGTCATTCAACACCAATGCAATCCTATCCTCATTAGTGATTAGTTTATTTTTGTCTTTCAGAGTAATAGATATCTTTGCATTAGCAGCTTCAGACGTAACCCTGATTTTATTTTTATAAAATACGTCACCTAAAAACAAATCAATTGCGCAGTCTGACTGCATTGGGGAATTAAACATCTTTTTTCGCTGCTTATCCGACATTTTGGATAGAAAATAGGAAAATTCCATACTTCCCATATTTCCATTTTCGCCTATAGTTGCATGTGTATAGTCTCCGCAATAAGTTAATATCAAGGCGTCTGCGTCATATTTATTTAGCACAACCCCTTGGAGCTCAGAGTTTATTAGTGTGTTCATAGAATCTTGAAGCCATTTAATATTGTCTTTAGAGACCAAACTAAGCACCGTTCCATTTGCTGGAATGCGTCCTAAAGCACCTGATGGAGAATTAGAAACGAAGACTATTGGATAAAGCTTTATATCGTTATTTAAGAGATATTCTTTTAATTCCTGATAATTTTCGGAAGAAGTAATACCTTCTCTATAATATTCAGTACCAAACATGGCCACGTTAGTATTAATAGACGTGCAACCTACTAACAAAATAGCGAATGCGGATATAAATAACAGCGTAAAATTTTCCATTCTACCTCCTTGGTCGTGTTATCAAACTATTCAAAGGCTAACCTAATTATACATAACTATCTAAGACGCTCCCAGTAAGCAAGCCCTTCAAACCTAATGACATATTACTTTACCAGTTCCGCATCTACTTTCTGCAATACTTCCGGCTCAACTTCATCGCCATCCGTGACCGCCTATCGCCTTTGCAAAGCATTTGGCCATGCTCTATACCATTCCCCTAGTAATTCATAAAGGGTAGCTAAATCAGTCATGAGTGGCCTTAAAGGCTATCAATTGAATCACCGTGCATAACATCTAATCATCAATCGCACGACTTAGGGCATAACCTGAATGACTGACAAGGTTGGTTAGCGTTTTTTCTGTATTGGGTGCCATATTTAAAAAACCGTGTTTAATTAATGCTCTCGCAGCCAATCCGCCAACAAAAGGAAACTTGGTGGCAAGGCCAATATAAAGCAAAGGCTTTCTATACTTGATTCGGCTGTGCCATACTCAACCAAGCTAGGCAAAGCCCCCGTTAAAAGTGCAGTCCGGACGCCACTAGCGGCCGGTGAAACAAGATATGCTCACTATTGGTAAACAATAAATTACCTAGCATGATTTCGTGCCAATTCCATATAAGCCCTATTTGGCGTGGTATAGAGACCGGCACGAATATTGATATGTATGTTGTTTCGTTTTGGTGAACAATAACATGGGGCCTAATTATTGCCTGCAAGACTGCGGGCATGGTTTCCGCGTAGCTGTACCCACTCGGGTAGGTGTCGAGTTCGTAAAAATACGCGCCGTTATGGGTGAAAATTTGAATCTCGACAATATCGCCGTAACAAGTACCAAATGCGTCGAGTTTTTCCTTTAGACCGGGCAAACCTTCGAGTATTACTATTTCCTGTCCTGCGGTCAGCAAAATAGGCATATAGCCGCATTTCGATTGCGCCCAACCAATAAGACCGCCCCAAACATAACCGCCCGGTGTCGGCTCCCAAAACATGGGCACGATGCTTAAGATTTCGTTAGCTGCCTGCGCTCTTTCGTCGGCTTCATTGAGCATCTTAACGCACCTTCTCTAACGCTTCGATTCGCTTGGTCAGCTCGTCCAGCTCGGTCAGCTTGCCTTGGTCCGCCAGGGCTTTAATCAGCATCGCGCCAACGTCCGGGGGAATGCTTCCGGTTAAAGTCGCGCCAATGATATTGTTGCCGGTCTCGGTCATGGTGTTTCCGGCATCGATGGTGACAGGTAGGGCTTGAGGCTTGAGTGTCGGGCAAACACGGTCCAGCAATACCTTAGCGGCTTGTACGTCGCCATTGCGGGCTTGCACAATCAGTGAATTGATAATTTCCGGCATACTCTCGGCAATGGCCTTTTTAAGCTGTACGCTTGGGGTTTTACCGGGTGGCCTGCCGTTGGGGTTGCCGGACTGGCCGGGTTTGAAGCGGCTGACTGTCATTTGTTAATCTCCTGCTTTATCACGGGGTTGAAGGGGTGACAGGACAAAAAAATAAGTATCCGGGTATTGTTCGGTCGGGCAATCCTTGCGCCAGCTTCCGTCACCGTTGGAATCGGCAACAATCATGGTTTGGACAGGCTTGTGGTTAAGCCCGGCTTTCTCTTCAAGCTTCTTGATTCGGGTTTCAATCGCCATATGCTCGCCTCATTTCGTGGTCACTATCGTAAAAGGTGCACTCGTCGAAGAAGCTTCTATCCACGGCATAAGGTCCGTTAGGTTCGCCCATGACCCAATCGAATAGCATGACTACGAATCGCCCGTCCGGGACCGAGGAAATAAAGTAGCCTTGATATTTGATTTCATCATCTTCCCAATAGTGAAAGAAAAATAGTGGCTTGTCGGAACCTTTGCGGGGCTTATAGTTTAGGATTTTTTCCATGGCGTTATCGTTCCGGTTTCTGGGTCAAAGTAGATGATGAAAAGCTGTTAAAACAGCGCAACTTTTCGGCGTTTTTTTTGGAGTAAAAGTTGCACTGTTTTTCGGGTGTCGTTGCGTTGCCGTTGCACTGGGTGTTGCGCTCCAATACCGCGCCCGCTAAGGCTTTCAGGCTGCCAGTTGCGTTATCAGTTGCGCTGCGTGTTGCGGCAAAACCTTCAAAGTTGCGCGTTGCGTTGCCATAGGGGCGCAACATGCAACTTTTTGCATTTTCCCGAGGATTATCCATCGATATCGGCCCTTATTTTCGAAGGAAAAGAAGTGCTTTTTTTGCCCATTTTTTCCAACAATGAACCGTCTTCTTTTGCCTTTTTGATGTGCCGACATACGGTTGACTTATTTATCCCTAATTCGGCCGCGACCTCGGATTGGCGCAAGCCTAGATTTGTCAGCTCAATAATTTGCTCAAGCGTTGACTCGCTAGAATCTTGAGTAGCCCACACTTGCCGCCCGTGCTCATCGTTTCTTAACCAAGCCTCAAACGATTGCGAATCTTTCCCGGTCAAATGACGCGCTTTTTTGAAGTTAACGATAAATCGTGCGCCTTGGTCTGGTTCGTAATCTGTTGGCCTTTTCAGTTCAAGCACTACGTCAAGGATGTCTTCTCGCTTCGACGTGCCGCGCTGCTCGCCGTTTTTGCCGGCATGATGTACGAATATGACGCACTTTCCTAATGACCGCATGCGTAGCGCCCATTCGCTCAGAGTTATCCAGCTTTCGGCCTCATTCTCTCGACCGGACCGGCAAAGACACGATAAATTATCGACAATGATAATTTCAGCCTCTTGGCATGCGTCCTCTATAGTTTCTTGTCCCTCGATCGTCGAAAGGTCCGGCATTTTTCCGGCGTTCATATCGATGGTGATAATTTTTAGATAATCGGGGTCCGGCTTTAATTCGCATGCGGCGTCGATTGCCGCTAGGCGATCCTGTAATGATTCGCCCGGCATTTCTCCATCAATCAAAAGTGTTTTGAATGGTCGGGATGCTTTCCAGTTCCAAAACCGGCCCCCTGCCGCCGCCGCATAACCGATACCTAGTGATGCGTGCGTCTTACCAATGCCCCGCATAGCGAAAATCATATTGAGGCTACTTTTTGTAAAGACCGGTGACAAAATATGCTCACGGACCGGAAATTTATAGCTTAACAAGGCTGACAAATTGACTGGCTTTATTGGTTCCGGTTTTTCTTGTGTGTTTTTTTTCATGATCGCCGGGTCAATCTTCATCTTGTAAAGACCTGGCTCGACAGCCTCAAGATTATCCTCATAGCTCATGCTGCGGCCTCCATGCTTAAATCAGGCTCGATAACGATAAGCGGCCTATTCGTGTCCAATAGCAAAACCTTGATTGCTCCGAACTCGAGTAACATTTTCGTCAGTTTAAAAAGTGTTTCTTGCGGCTCAGGTTCGCCGCACGACCATATTTGACAGTAACGGCCCGAAACCGGCCAATGATAAGCCGCTGGGTCATCTTCGGGTGGAAGTACGAGCTTTGGCGTTTTGACCTGCCATGTGACGCGATTGGCGGATTGCCAGGCGCGTGAGCCGGTGCAGATAACAACCTCATCCTTTTTAAATTTGCCCATGCTGTTAGCGTACGGCGGCAATTTCTTTTTCATAATTGCCCTCCTGTTTTGCTGCTTTAATCGATTTTCTTGGCCGAGCAATTCATCCTCATAGATGCTCAAGGCAATATCCTCATAGCTGCTCATGACAACCCCCCGGCAATCTGCAGCCATATGACAAGCCGGATAAATTCGGCCTTTACATGGTCGGCTGATTTGGTAAACTGAGCGCGCAAATAATTTATTTGAGCCGCTTCCCGGTGCTGTCCGGTGGCGGCTTTTCTTTGTCTGGTCATTGGCTTAGCCTCCTTGCCACTGAGAGTCTATCCAGTTGAAAAAAACATCGGGCTTAATCAAAACACGACGCCCGAGCCGAACAATTGCGCCGGATTGAGCTAACCCGTTTGAGTTGGCATTGAATATAAGTGAGCGCATAGCGCCCTCGGAAAACGCTGTATTTTCTTCGCAGAATTGCTTAACTGTTTGATATTGCATAAGTAATGCCCCGCTTGTTGTTGAAGTTCGGTGACATTTTTGGAGTTTTGGTGGCTCTTGCATAGTGAGCTAAATTGACTGATTAACCCCCGCAAAAAAACTAATTATTAAGCAAAATCAATATTTTACAGAATGTTTTTAGGTAGAAAAAAAAGAATAACACCAACCCAACCGCGAAGGCGGGTTAGCGTTTATTGTTGAATGGAATCAATGTGTTAAATGGTGTTTGTTGGCTTAATCGTCATCGGCCTCAATTGCGCCGTCCAGGTCAAGCGTTATCTCTCTAGCCCAGGCCCTAATCCTTGCATCTTCTCCGTAAGTATCATAAAGCCGTTGAATCTCTTTCTTGTCGGTCGGCAAGCCGTATTTGCCGCCAAGGTTTTCGGCTATCCAGGTCCATGACCTGTCATCGTCTTTGGCCTCTACAATCATTTCTACGCGGTTTAAATTAAAGTCGTGCGGATGGCCTTCACTGCCCTTAAGTTTGTGTGTTTTGAAGGCTTGTGCAAGCGTCATGCCGGGGTTTTTGTCGTGCTCCTTAATCACGTCTAGCAATAACTTGATGCTATCCCTTGATAGCGGGGACTCGTGAAAGGGCAGCTTAGACCAGCGGCCAAGGACTGCTTTGGTCTCTGCTATCAATTCCTTTTGCTTATCTATTTCAAGCTGTCGTTTAGTCTTTCTTGCCATTACACGCCCCCGAATATCTTGGCGTTCATGCTGGCCACCACGTTAGAAACGTGACCATCGGACAAATGAGCGTAACGTTTCACCATGGCAAGGGTTTTATGTCCCAATACTTCGGCAATTTCAGCCAAGCTAGCGCCGTTCATGGCTAGATAACTGGCGGTGCAGTGTCTTAGGTCATGCCAATGAAAATTGGCGATTTCAGCGCGTTTAAGTGCGGTTTCAAACGGCTTTCTAAGGTCAATGGGCTTGTCCTTGTGGACCTTGCCGGGGAACAGTAATTGCGTATCAAGCCACCTTACTTTGGCGTGTTCCTTCAATAACGCCAGGGCATGACCGGTTAAGGGAACTCTGCGCCGTTCGCCGTTTTTGGTTTCGTGCAGGATGATGAATCCGTCTTTAAGGTTCACGTCAGCCCATTTAAGGCCCATGAGTTCACCTTGACGCATTCCCGTGGACAAGGCCAGAATGACGCAAAGATACAGCCAATCGTTTTGGGATTCTTGGCAAGCCTTAAGCAATCGCTCGCGTTCGGCATCATCCAGGAAACGGACACGGCCACGGGGTTCTTTGGGTTTCTTGACTTTACGAATCGGCGAATCTTCGAGCCATTGCCATTCATTCACGGCCACGTTGAAGGCATGGGACAAAGCCGCCATATAACGGACCACGGTAGCCGGGGTTCTAATTTTTCCCTTGGCGTTGGTCTCGGTCATCAGTTTGTCGCGGCATTGAGTTATTAGCGCCGGGGTAATGTCCGCCAAGGCATAATTGCCGATTTCAGACTTGAACCAATTGAGTTGGTTAGACTGGTCTATCAGTTGCTTGGGCTTGGTCGGCAATACGTCTTTAATATAGCGGTTCACAAGGTCGGCTAAGGTGTGCTTTTTGGCTTCGGCGGTTTTGAAGTGTCGGCCTTCTCTGATTGCTGATTCCGTTGCAGCGGCCCATTTTTTGGCATCGGTCAAGCGGGTGAAGGTGGCCGATTGGACCGGGTGACCTTTTAAACGGACCTTAACCCGGTAAGTTGTTTTGCCGTTCTGGTCGGTGCGTGTTTCGATGGTTGCCATATTGCCTCCCAAGGGTAGCAATCGGCGGTATAATTAATCTAGCCATTGCTTAACCCGGTTCGTTAAGTGGTGGTTAGGGCTTTGTTGTGCTGGTAACACTTCAAGGCCCGATTTCAAAAGTCAAGCACAATTTACAACAAAGCCTAACAATTGGCAATCATCGGATACTTAATCCGCCGACCTATTCACTCAACTAATTGTTATTCAAAGACAATAGTTTTTATTTATCCGTTATGGGACAGTCACGGGACACCCAGCAGAAAAAAGGCGATTGATTGACTCATTTTTGGTCAATTTTGAGGGATAGGCTTTGCTGGTTTTTGGTGAATTGTTGCCGTGGTTTATTTGGAAGTGTCCCATGAGTGTCCCACGGGCAATAAAAAAGGCCTTCGATTTCTCGTAAGGCCTTGTTTTATTTGGAGCTGGTGATGGGACTCGAACCCGCGACCGGCTGATTACAAATCAGCTGCTCTACCAACTGAGCTACACCAGCAAAGAAGCCGAAATTATACAGAACATTTTTTCCGCTGCAAGTATTTTTTATTTTTCTTTATTATTTATGGATCATTTGAACATGTATCCGGCACCCAAGCACTTGTTTTACCGGTCATATGATAGGCCGCCAATCCTAGCCATTCTCGGACGGCATAAGTCAATTGTTCTAAATTTTCGCCGAACGCAAAACCGAGGCTTGTCGACTCGCCCGGCACTGTCCAGTGATCGACCGGATACGGAATGACCGGCCAACCGACTCGACAAAATACGCCTACTGCTCTTGGCATATGCGAAGCGCTGGTGATTAATAACCATTTTTCACCTTTTTTGGGCTTTACCCATTCTTTGCCCAGTAAGGCATTTTCGTAGGTGTTTCTTGAACGCCGTTCGAATTGAATTGTCCCGGTATCGAAACCTTGCTGCTCGAAAAGCCGGGCGGCCACATCGGCTTCCTGAAAATGCTTATCCAGCTTGCTACCCAATCCTCCGGTAAAGACTAATCTTGCGTCAGGATATTTTCTAGCCATCTGCATGAAGGTCAGCGCACGTTCCGAATAGGCTTTTAGCTCGACCTGTTGCCAGGCATAGCTGGCGTCGATTTTTTCGGCGCCGGCTAACATGATGATGCCGTCTAATTGCTCAGGCAGCGGCGGGTTCGCCGGAAATTTCGTTTCCAATGGAAGCAGCAACCAACTACCGACCGGCAATAAAGCAATCACCCAGCATAATAAAACCAAAACACTGAATCCATAAAGCGCTATTTGTTGGTAGCCCGACCAAAATAACCCGCAAACCAGAGTCAGTAAAATCAACAACAAATGATCCGGAGCAAATAAGGCCCAAACCGGTTTCGACACCCAATAAAAGACCGAATCCATCGTCTTAAGCACCGGCTAGCCTATTAAATAATCGACAACGATTCCTGTAAACACAGCCAGACCGAACCAATTATTATTGAGAAACGCTTTGAAGCAATCGGCTTTTTCGCGATAAACAATCAGCTTCTGCTGATAAGCCGAAAACCCGGCGGCGGCGGTTAGCCCTGCATAGTAAATCCACCCCATTTGTTCCATTCGCCCGACAATGATTAGTAACGTTAAAATAACGACCTGCAAGCCGGCAATAATTTCTCTATCCCTATCGCCGAATAATATCGCGGTCGATTTGACGCCGATTTTTAAATCGTCGTCCTTATCGACCATCGCATACATTGTGTCGTAAACCAAAGCCCACAAAATTACCGCCAAATACAGCAACCATGAAACCAAGGGCAAGCTTTGTGTTTCGGCGGCATAAGCCATCGGCACGGCCCAACCGAAAGCCATGCCCAAAAAGGCTTGCGGCAAATGGGTATAGCGCTTCATAAACGGGTAGCCGGCAGCGAGAATGGCGCCGCCGATAGACAATAGAATAGTCATCGTATTGAGCAATAAAACGAAGCCGAACGCGATTAGGCTCAAGACGGCGAAGAGCGCCAATGCCTCCTTCGGCCGCACCTCTCCGGTAGCGATCGGGCGCTGTTTGGTGCGCTCGACATGCGGGTCGAATTCGCGATCGGCATAGTCATTGATCACGCAACCGGCCGCTCGCATCAAAACGACGCCTAACACGAAAACGGTCAAAATTTTCAAATTCGGCGAACCGCCGGAGGCCAACCAAAGCGCCCACAGCGTGGGCCATAAGAGTATCAATATACCGATCGGGCGATCGAGTCGGGCCAGGCGCCAATAAAGTTTTGCCCTGTCGACAATAGCTTGATTATTCAATGACTTACCTTTTTGTCCTAAGTACGTTAAAAAATGCCGGGACGGCGAATCGATTACCCTAAATTCGACAGTCAGCCCACTAAAATCACGAAATACACGAAAGTAATCATACGGTTACACAAATCTTTTGAACACCCATTGGGTGAACAGCTTGGGGGGGGGTATAACTAATTGAATATTTTCGTGATTTTCGTGTATTTCGTAGACAAAATGCTTTTTATAGGATTACAGGAAACCCAAACCATAAAGCTGCGAGTCCTAGTCTTTAAAAAATTAAGGGACCTCTTTAGGTAGGCGCTTCGTTTCCCATCTGCCGCCCGCATAAATGATGTTATCATAACGTTTCCTGATTAATTACGAGCTTCAGCTAAAATCGGCATCTTATCCGGCACATGAATTCTGCTCATCCGGACGGACATTGCCGGAGACCGAATTGCATGGATGAGACACTACACAGTACTGCACTTCCCTGTACACTAAATACCGGCAATCCATGCCGGTATGACGGGTAGCTTAGCCCTTGTCGATTTGGCTAAAAGTTCTACGTAATCAGGTAATGTTTTAAACTTGGAGCATGGCCAAAACGATGACTGTCAAAATTTATCACAATCCCCGTTGCAGCAAATCGCGTCAAACCTTGCAACTTCTGCAAGGCAAAGATCTCGATATCGAAATCATCGAATACTTAAAAACCCCGCCTACCGTCGATGAGTTGAACGAAATCCTCAATCTGCTTGGCATCGAGCCGCGCGATTTGATGCGTAAGAACGAAAGCGAGTATAAGGAAACCGGCATGGACAATCCTTCGCTGGACCGGCAAGCCTTGATAGCCGGCATGGTCGCAACGCCCAAACTGATCGAACGACCGATCGTGCTAGCCAACGGCAAAGCGGCTATCGGACGTCCTCCCGAACACGTTCTGGAAATTTTATAACTTGTTCCGGCTCGACATGGCTCACACTAATAACTAAGACCGGCCAATGACTGCAAAACATTATCACCGCATCGCCTTAGCCGGTTTTTTCGGACTTTTTGGTTTGTTGATGGCCTGGCCTACCGTATTGACGCCGCCGGATCAACTGCCTACCGCATTAGTATTGCTGCTGAGCGTTTCGCCGTTATTATTGCCGATGCGCGGTTTGCTCGCGGGCAAAGCGAGAAGCTGCGCCTGGGCAGCCTATATTAGTCTGCTTTATTTTATACATGGTTCGGTCGAAGCTTATGCCAATCCATTACAAAGACCTTATGCGTTACTGGAAGTTACCTTCAGTTTAACGCTGTTTGTCGGCGCAAGCCTTTATGTCCGTTATCATAAAAAAAAGCCTTGATGC